>JALKFA010000001.1 GCA_024169445.1 Buttiauxella agrestis ATCC 33320 | reverse complement strand
ATGTTCGTCATGTAAAAAAGAGGGGTTTGTATGAAGTATTTTAAATTAAAATTAGTGGCAGCCGCACTGGCTCTGGGCGGGATGGTTTCTGTGGCAAATGCTGCAGACGGTTCCGTTCACTTTACCGGTGAAATTACGGAAACGGCTTGTAACGTGACTAATGGTGCCGGGAAAATCATTCCTGTTGCTCTGGGTAAAGTGGCAAAAACCAGTTTAGCTACCGTGGCTGCAAAATCATCTTCTGTCCCTTTTACCATTGACCTGGATAATTGCCCTGACACTAATGCCAACATCCGTTTTAGTGGTACCGCAGATTCAGTTGATAAAACTTTATTAGCTATTGATTCGACCAGTGTTGCGAGCGGTGTCGCTATTGAAATTGATTCTGATACCGGGCAGAAAATTGCCATGTATGCACCGTCAACCGATTTCAAATTAGCTCCGGGTAAAAATAAACTGAAATATCAGGCGAGTTATGTAGCGACCAATTCGGCTGTGACAGCCGGCAGCGTGGTTGCCACTTCGCAGTTCACCATCATTTATAACTAAGTTTATGCGTTAACGGGCAAGGATGCCTGACTGATACAGTTGGGGCAGCTATGTTAGTTTTTGTTAAATATCGTGCTATGGCATGGTTTGCCATGCTGGCAGTCATTGTTTTATTTCCATTAATCTCTCACGCCGGAATTATCGTCGGTGCCACGCGTGTTGTTTATCATGCTGAAAATAAAGAAGCTGAATTAAAAGTTGAAGCAACCAAAGATGCAGGGGCTTATTTAATTCAATCATGGGTTGATACCGGTGATGAAAAGGTTAAAGCCCCTTTTGTGATTACGCCGCCTTTATTTCGTATCGACGGTGGTGAAGAAAACCAGCTGCGTATTATCTACTCCGGAAACCCTTTGCCTGGCGACCGGGAGTCGCTGTTTTGGGTCAACGTGCGTTCTATTCCTGAAACCGATAGCGAAATCACAAACAAACTACAAATTGCTATCAAAACCCGCATGAAACTGTTCTATCGCCCGGAAGGGCTGGGTAATCCACCTAAAGATTTTGCGGAAAAGCTGACGTTTAGCCGCAGTGGAAATACGCTGACAGTGGTCAATAACTCTCCCTGGTACGCCATTTTTAACCAGTTAACGCTGGGCGGAAAACCGATTAAAAATGCCGAATGGGTAGCACCGCACAGTTCGGTTAATTTATCGCTGGCGGGAATGTCCGGAAACCAGCTGAGCTGGAAGTTAATCAATGATTATGGCGGTGCCAGCGATCCCGGCAGCACCACGCTTTAAGAAACTGAATTTTTCCTTTATCAGCCAGGAAATATAAAATCATGCGTTATTTCCGCATATTTCACCGTGCTTATTTTTCGGCATTGCACTGGGTTGTGCCATTCGCTGCACTCCTGGCTGTAATTCCCCAAGGGGCAAATGCGAAGGCCTGGTTTAATCCGGCATTACTGGAATTAGACTCACCGGAAAAACCGACTGTTGATATTTCTCTGTTTGAAGAACAAGGGGCGCAACTACCGGGAAATTATCGTGTTCACATTATGGTGAATAGCGATAAAGTCGCTGATGAGAATATTGAGTTTGTGACCGGGGATGATAAAAAACTGGTTCCGGTGTTAACGCCAGCTCAACTGAAGAAGTGGGGCGTTAATCTCCATTCCACAGAACAGTTAGCCGCGGCACCTTTAGATAAAGCGATATCTTCGCTGGCAGAAATGATTCCACAAGCCAGCAGTACGTTTGCCTTTACCAGCCAGACGCTGAAACTGAGTATTCCCCAGGAAAATATTGATAGCAAAGCGCATGACTTTATCGACCCTGCACAATGGGATGACGGTGAGGCGGTGTTATTTACCAACTATGCCTGGTCGGCCTCGCAAAATAAAAGCAAGCATGGTGAGAATAGCAATAACGGCTACCTGAATCTGCAATCGGGAGTGAACCTTGGTGCGTGGCGTCTGCGTAATTACAGCAGTTTCAGCTATGGCCAGGGAGGCGAGAAATGGTCGTCGATGAACAGCTATTTGCAGCGCTTTTTCCCAGCGTTGGGCGGTGTGTCTCTGACAATGGGCCAGACCTATACGCCGGGGGATATTTTTGACAGTGTGCAATACACCGGCGTGCAACTGGCGATGGAAGAAGGGATGCGCCCTGATAGCCTGCGCGGCTTTGCGCCGGTTATCCACGGTATCGCTAACTCCAATGCCAAAGTCACCATTCGCCAAAATGGCTATGTCATTTATCAGAACTTTGTTCCGGCTGGCCCTTTCCAGATAACTGACCTTTATCCCACCGCGTCGGGTGGCGATCTGGATGTGACGATCACCGAAGCCGATGGCAGCGAGCGTCACTTTGTGCAGTCTTTTGCTTCGATACCCAATATGCAGCGTGAAGGGAGCATGAAATACACCTGGTCAACGGGGCGTTATCGCAGTAATAGCGCCTCCAGCGATCCGCTGTTTAGCCAGGGCACGCTGACCTACGGTTTATCCAACTACGTGACGCTCTATGGCGGGGTGATTGCTGCGGCAAACTATTTCTCAGCGATATTCGGCTCGGGGATAGGCTTAGGTATTCTGGGTTCTATTGCCGTGGATATGAGCCACGCTCAGTCGCGTTTCACCGATTCGCCCGATGCACAAGGCCAGTCGTGGCGCTTCCAGTATTCCAAAGAGTTTGAAGCGACGAATACCGCCGTGACTCTGGCGGGTTACCGTTATTCAACCAAAGGTTATTACACCTTCCAGGAAGCGGCGGATCGTGAAGGGCAGGTGCAGGACTGGCAGGGAAACAAACGCAGCCGGATGCAGATTAATATCAGCCAGTCATTAAGCGACCACAGTAATTTTTACCTTGCCGGGACGAAGGATGATTTTTGGGGTTCCACCGAGGCACAGCAATCGCTGAGTGCGGGCGTGCGTGCCACGACGCAATGGGCAAACTTCGGTATTGCTCTGTCCTGGGTGCATGATGATTACCATAGCGATAACGATCGCCAGATTGCTTTTGATATCCAGATCCCACTGGAAAAGTTGCTGCCTAAAGCGTGGGCGCAATACAGCGTCACCACTAATACCCACGGCACCACGCAGCATCAGGTTGGCGTGAACGGTACGTTGCTGGAAAACGATCAATTACAGTATTCAGTGCAACAAACCTACGGCAACCACCAGCAACAAAATGGTGGTAACGCGCAATTAGCGTGGCTTGCACCTTATAGCGACCTGGCGTTGGGTTACAGCTATGGCGACGACACCAAGCGCATTAACTACGGCATGAATGGCGCAGTGGTGGTGCATCGCCATGGGATCACGCTTGCTCACACGCTTGGAGAAACCTTCGGCCTGATTGAAGCACCTGGTGTGGAAAATCTCGAAATAACCTGCAGCCAGAACGTCTACACCGATTCACGCGGTTATGCCGTCATCCCTTACTTAACGCCATGGCATTACAACGACATCAACCTTGATACCCACAAACTGGCCGGCAATGCAGATATAGACGCGATTCACCGCGATGTTGTGCCCACCAAAGGGGCAATGGTGGTGATGCGTTACAAAACCCATTTGGGTCAGCGCGCCTTAATGACCATACACATCGGCAAGGGCGTGGTGCCATTTGGCGCAACAGTGACGCTGGAAGGCACGGATGAAACCGGCATCGTCGGCGATAACGGCGTGGTGTTCCTCAGTGGCCTGGCGGATAGCGGCAATTTGCATGTGGTGTGGGGGAAAGGGCGGGTCAACGAATGCCACGCGCCATATCGCCTTGCATCGCCGGGTAAAAATCAAACGCACATCCTTTCTGGTGATGCGCAATGTTCTGGAGGTACCTAATGAAACGAGTCTTTCTGGGGCTGATTGGCTTGCTGATGATGACCCTTGCTCCACACGTTTGGGCGGCTGCGTGTCAATCTATTGGCGCGACACAGGAATTCAATTTTAATTACGTTAAAAATATTACTGACCCGGACCAAAACGTCATCAGTAAGACCGCGTATCAGCAAAACTGGAATTCGCCAAATAATCTCTATTATGGCCGTTGTGCTTGCCAGGATACCCGAACCGTGAGGAAGGTCCATTATCGCGCTGTGAGCTCTTTATCACGCCCGGTCCCTTCAACCATTGCGACGCCAGATCCCAATAAACACTGGTATGTGATCCCGAATGATAAAGGTGACGGATACCTTGGCGTTGCTACGCAGGTGTATATCGCCGGTAACCGCAAGCAATTTTATAATGTGCCTTTCACGATGGATAACAATTATCCGCAGACTACTCTTTGCCCGACGACGCAAACTAACGCTAACCGGATTCAATTTGGGACTGGGGCGCAGGGGAAAATTAGCCTGATGTTTATTCGGCCTTTTATTGGCCACGTTACTATCCCAAAAGTAAAAATTATTGATCTGTTTGCCGCAACAGATAGCAGCTCATTTTCGGGAATGCCGATTGCCAGTGTCTATGTGAGCGGTGATGTTACGGTGCCGCAGAGTTGCCGAATCAATGACGGAAAAGCCATCGAAGTTCCATTCGGACAAATTGCGGCGAAAGATATTTTGACTAAAGGCAAGGCGCCGGACGGTTTTACTAAAAGGCAGATAATCGTCAATTACCAATGTACTAATATTGCCGATAGGGTTGCGTTGGAATTAACTATGGAAGCGGTGCCAGCAACAAGTTTACCCAATGCGGTGGCTACTGATAACCCCGATATTGGTGTGATGGTTGGCGATCAAAATCTGCAGCCTTTTATTTCGCGCGTCACGAAAATACCGGTTACATTTTCATCACAGACTCAGCAAGGTTCCACCACGCTTTATGCCTGGCCAGTCAATACCACTGGCAAACGTCCACAGCGTGGGCCATTTAGTGCTACCGCTTCGTTAAATATTAATTTGAAGTAATAAAAAAGCCAGGTGGTTATTCCCCCTGGCTTTTTTATTTTATGAATGGGTAATATCTTGTTTGAGTTGATTAATTAACGTGGTGATGTTGATGTCGTTGCTGCGATTTTTATGATAATGAGCATAAATAGTGCCGGTCGGTTTTTCATTGGGTAGTGGCAGTATCTGAACATCAGCAAACTGGGCAAATCCTGCGGCAAATTGCTCGGCACACAGCAAAATATAATCAGATGTTGTCGTCATCACTAATAAGTTCAACATTGAATTACTTGAGTAAATCGGTGGCTTATACACACCCAATAAAACATTATCTTCAATTAATGACGGCCACAGATTATAAGAAAGATACTCTTCATTTCTGAGTTCTTCCATCGTGAACCCCGGTTTTATACGCGGGTGCCCAGTTCTACAAATCACTCTTGGTGTAATATCAAATAACGGCTCGTTGACAATTGAACTGTCTGAATGCCTTTGTGGTGTCAGGCTTAAATCAATGCGGCGTGATCGTAATTGATTAATATCTCTGAGCAAATCGCCATCATGTGTTTCACAGGTTAATTCAAATTGTTCTAAGCACCGGCCATTCTTCTGCAATGTCGAGGTGACATAAAACTCTAATACCGGAGATAACGACAGGCGTAATGATGCACGGTCATTAAGTTTTTTGGCATAAGGTTTTGATACTTTAATCGCGAGTTCGACATGTTCTACCGCCCGCGTTAAGTTTGATGCGATAGTCAAGGCTAAAGATGTGGGTTCAAGCCCATTTTTGGTCCTGATAAATAAAGGGTTGTTAAATGTTTCACGCATTTTATTGATGGCGCGACTGACTGATGGAATAGAAGTTTCTAATAGTGCCGCAGCATTAGTTACGCTACGAGTGTCCATGACCATCAGGAATATTGAGATGGTTCCCATGTTCAAGGTGTGCATGTATTAGCCTTCATTATCTTAATTTTTGCAATTCCAGAGACATTAAATAGAAGCATAAAATAATTCACTGTTTGTTAAGAGTGATAATATTAAAAAAATTCCCAATAAGAACCAAAGTATACACGTGATACCTGCTAACTAAAAATTTATAGCTACAGTTAGCCGTGAGAGTATGAATGTTTTTTGATACTTTTAACTGCTTTAATTATTTGATTAACAATGGTTTTTGTTTTTAATTTTTGTTGTGCTTACATAATCAATTAACTATTGGTTGATTAATCTAAATGCCATTTAAAATTAGTATAATATCCTGCTGGGGTGGTGTGGGATATAACGTATTTGCAGCTTCATACGAAGAATTTGTCTTTCGAAAATGATTCTAAAATTAAAATAAATAACATTTTGGCTATTTTAAGTGAGGTCTACTCCGGTTGAAGCTGGCTACACTTCGAACTTTACGGGGGAAATCACCTTCAGCAGTGCTCCGTAAAGGCCACTAAGGCGTTGTTTTCGGCACATTCCTTGGGCCAGAAAGGGTGATTTAGTCAACATTGAATTGTATAGTGTCCCCTGGACAGGACTTTGTGGTGAATGTTACAAAATCAGCAACAATTTCATTA
Source organism: Buttiauxella agrestis ATCC 33320 (assembly GCA_024169445.1). Lineage (GTDB taxonomy): Bacteria > Pseudomonadota > Gammaproteobacteria > Enterobacterales > Enterobacteriaceae > Buttiauxella > Buttiauxella ferragutiae. Next base: position 5,134,593 of record JALKFA010000001.1, on the reverse strand, counting down.
CGGGTGCACTAAAATCAACAGAATGGGATAAAACAACAGGTTGGGGCGATTTTGAAGGTTAACAGAACGCACAGAGTTGTTATGCCGGGAACCAACGTGTGGTTTTATCTTTTTCATATAAAAAGAAGCTTTGTAAATCCAATATGAGAATACTTTTGAGTAACGATGACGGGGTCAATGCGCCGGGGATTCAAGTTCTGGCGGCCCGACTAAGGGAATTTGCTGATGTGCAGGTTGTTGCCCCTGACCGTAATCGCAGTGGGGCTTCAAACTCACTGACGCTCGAATCTTCATTGCGTACTTTCACTCTCGCCAACGGCGATATTTCGGTACAGATGGGCACGCCGACAGACTGCGTCTATCTTGGTGTCAACGCCTTGATGCGTCCGGCACCTGATGTCGTGGTTTCTGGAATTAACGCCGGGCCGAATCTGGGTGATGACGTCATCTATTCCGGCACCGTTGCGGCGGCGATGGAAGGGCGGCACTTAGGCATTCCAGCGCTGGCAGTTTCATTAAATGGCCATGAGCATTATGAAACTGCAGCCGCTGTCACTTGCTCGATTTTGCGTGCTTTATCGCGTGAACCGCTGCGTACCGGGCGTATCTTAAATATCAATGTGCCTGATTTGCCGCTTGATCAAATCAAGGGCATTCGTGTCACGCGCTGCGGTAGCCGCCATCCGTCAGATAAAGTTATTCCGCAAGAAGATCCGCGCGGCAATACGCTGTACTGGATTGGACCGCCGGGCGATAAATTTGACGCAGGCCCAGATACCGATTTTGCCGCTGTCGATGAAGGTTATGTTTCGGTCACCCCATTGCATGTTGACCTTACTGCACATAGCGCACGTGAGGTCGTTAGCCACTGGTTGAGTAAATCAGGAGTGGACGAGCAATGGTAAGCAAACGCGTAGAAGCTCTTCTCGCACAACTGCGTACTCAAGGCATCAAGGACGAAAAAGTTCTGGAGGCGATTGCGCAGGTACCGCGGGAAAAATTTGTCGATGAAGCGTTTGAGCACAAAGCCTGGGAAAACACCGCCTTGCCCATTGGTTCCGGCCAAACTATCTCACAACCTTATATGGTTGCCAGAATGACCGAGTTGCTGGAGCTGACTCCGGAATCGCGAGTGCTGGAAATCGGCACCGGTTCGGGTTATCAAACCGCGATTCTGGCTCACCTGGTGCATCATGTTTGTTCAGTTGAGCGCATCAAGGGCCTGCAATGGCACGCAAGGCGACGTTTAAAGCAACTCGATCTGCACAATATCTCCACCCGTCACGGTGACGGCTGGCTGGGTTGGCATGCACGCAGCCCATTTGACGCTATTATTGTTACGGCTGCACCACCGGAAATCCCCAGCGCGCTGTTGTCGCAGCTGGACGAAGGTGGAATTTTAGTCCTCCCGGTAGGCGAAGATCGGCAGTATCTGAAGCGCGTTCGTCGACTGAGTGGGGAATTTGTCATTGATACGGTAGAAGCCGTGCGTTTTGTCCCCTTAGTTAAGGGTGAATTGGCATAACCTGGAACTATCTTGTTTTTTTCTAAAGGTATTGGCGTAACGTTACGCGCAGCGAAATTTTAGCATCTGGCTGTATAACCATTAGCATTCGAGTTTCAGGTGAGCGTCTGCAGCCAACACCCCTGCAGCTTGAAGGATGATGGGTATTAGCACCAGTTCTGCCGTATTTTCATTAGCATATGATTGTTTTTTTGGGGGATAAATGAGCGCGGGAAGCCCAACTTTTACTTTACGCCGTATTGCGGCCTTGTCGCTGGTGAGCCTGTGGTTAGCAGGATGTACCAGCAATAACACTCAGGCACCGATCAGTTCGGTGGGCGGTAACGGCAATACCAGCAGCAGTTCTTCTGGCGGCATGCTGGTGACTCAGCCACCGAAAATGTCTACCCAAACCCAGAGCCAACAAATTCAGCCTGTCGCTCAGCAGCCTGCGATTCAGCCGGTGCAAACGCAGTCGGTCGCTTCCGAGCCAGTACAAACTGAAAATGGCCGCATTGTTTATAACCGCAAATATGGCGCTATTCCGAAAGGGAGCTATAACGGCGGTAGCACTTACACCGTTAAACGCGGCGACACTCTTTTCTATATTGCGTGGATCACCGGGAACGACTTCCGTGACTTAGCCCAACGCAACAATATCCCCGAGCCGTACGGCTTGAACGTGGGTCAGACCCTGCAGATTGGTAACGCATCCGGTGCACCAATTACGGGTGGAAACGCTGTGACTGCGGCCGATGCCAGCGCGCAGGGCATCACCCCTACCGCTGCGCAAAAAACCGCCGTAGTGGTTGCTTCTAAACCGGTAATTACGTATTCTGAGGATTCAGGTGAACAAAGTGCTAACAAAATGTTGCCGAATAATACAGGGACTGCGACAACTGTCACAGCACCGGTTACGGCACCTGTGGTTAGCTCTACGACTACTGTACCGACTGCCAGCAGCACGTCCGATAGCGCGCCAATTTCGACCTGGCGCTGGCCGACTGAAGGCAAGGTTATTGAGAACTTTTCTGCTAACGAAGGTGGCAATAAAGGGATCGATATCGCAGGCAGCAAAGGCCAGGCTGTTATTGCTACCGCTTCCGGGCGAGTGGTGTATGCCGGTAACGCGCTGCGTGGTTACGGTAATCTAATCATCATCAAACATAATGATGATTACCTGAGTGCCTACGCCCATAACGATACAATGCTGGTCCGGGAACAAGAAGAAATCAAGGCGGGGCAGAAGATAGCTACCATGGGTAGCACCGGAACCAGTTCAACACGTTTACATTTTGAAATTCGTTACAAGGGGAAATCCGTCAACCCGCTGCGTTACTTGCCGCAGCGATAAGCCGGTAAAGCACTCCAACATAAGTGCTTTACCCAGGGATCACGGGTAGGAGCCACCTTATGAGTCAGAATACGCTGAAAGTTAACGAGTTAAATGAAGACGCGGAATATGATGAGAATGGAGTTGAGGTCTTTGACGAAAAAGCCCTCGTAGAAGAGGAACCCAGTGATAACGACATAGCCGAAGAGGAGTTATTGTCACAGGGCGCCACTCAGCGTGTGCTTGACGCAACTCAGCTTTATCTTGGGGAGATTGGTTATTCCCCATTATTGACAGCCGAAGAAGAAGTGTATTTTGCCCGCCGCGCTCTGCGTGGTGACGTCGCTTCCCGCCGCCGCATGATTGAAAGTAACTTGCGTTTGGTGGTTAAGATTGCCCGCCGTTATAGCAATCGTGGTCTGGCTCTGCTGGACTTGATTGAAGAGGGGAATCTGGGGCTGATTCGTGCCGTTGAGAAGTTTGACCCAGAACGTGGGTTCCGTTTTTCAACGTATGCAACATGGTGGATTCGTCAGACCATCGAACGGGCAATCATGAACCAAACCCGTACGATTCGTTTGCCGATTCATATCGTGAAAGAGCTGAACGTTTATCTGCGTACCGCTCGTGAACTTTCCCATAAGCTCGACCATGAGCCAAGTGCGGAAGAGATTGCTGAGCAACTGGATAAACCGGTTGATGATGTTAGCCGTATGCTGCGTCTCAACGAGCGCATTACTTCAGTAGACACCCCGTTGGGTGGCGATTCTGAAAAAGCGCTGCTGGATATTCTGGCTGACGAGAAAGACAACGGCCCGGAAGACACCACCCAAGACGATGATATGAAACAGAGCATCGTGAAGTGGTTGTTTGAACTGAACGCTAAGCAGCGTGAAGTATTGGCTCGTCGTTTTGGTCTTTTAGGCTATGAAGCTGCAACACTGGAAGATGTGGGTCGTGAAATCGGCCTGACTCGTGAACGTGTTCGTCAGATTCAGGTTGAAGGTCTACGCCGTCTGCGTGAAATTTTGCAGACTCAAGGGCTGAATATCGAAGCATTGTTCCGCGAATAAATGTTCCGCGAATAATCGACTGTTCAAATAAAAAAGCGGTGACCCTGGTCACCGCTTTTTTTATGACTGCATTCCTGAATACCCTCACCCATGGGAACATGGTTTTCTCCTTCTCCTGGGGGAGAAGGACGGGATGAGGGCGACCCGATGGTGGAAACTACACCAGACTCTTCAAACGATAAATCCACTCCAGCGCCTGGCGTGGCGATAGCGAATCGGGGTCTAAGGCTTCCAGCGCTTCTACCGCAGGCGAGGTTTCCTCGGCAACAGACAGCAACGACATCTGCGTGCCATCAACCTGCGTGGCTGCCGTATTGTTAGAAATTGTCTCAAGCTCGCGCAGTTTCTGACGGGCACGCTTAATCACCTCTTTTGGCACACCAGCCAACGCCGCTACGGCCAGGCCGTAACTTTTGCTCGCCGCACCATCTTGCACACTGTGCATAAATGCGATGGTGTCACCGTGTTCGATGGCATCCAAATGCACGTTCGCCACACCTTCCATTTTTTCTGGCAGGGTCGTCAGCTCAAAATAGTGTGTTGCGAATAGCGTCAGCGCTTTGATGCGATTTGCCAGGCTTTCGGCACACGCCCAGGCGAGTGATAAACCATCATACGTCGACGTCCCACGACCAATTTCATCCATCAATACCAGGCTGTGTTCGGTGGCGTTATGCAGAATATTGGCCGTTTCGGTCATCTCCACCATGAAGGTCGAACGCCCGGAAGCCAGGTCATCTGCCGCACCCACACGGGTGAAAATACGGTCGATTGGGCCGATTTCCGCCTGCTGCGCCGGAACAAAACTACCGATGTAAGCCAGCAACACAATCAATGCAGACTGGCGCATGTAGGTACTTTTACCGCCCATGTTCGGGCCAGTGATAATCAGCATCCGACGTTGTGGCGCCAGGCTTAATGGGTTGGCGATAAACGGCTCGCTAAGCACTTGCTCAACCACCGGATGACGCCCGCCAACGACTTTAATACCCGGTTTATCTGTCAATTGCGGGCAGGTGTAATTCAGGCTGTAAGCACGTTCCGCGAGGTTCACCAGCACGTCCAGTTCCGCAAGTGCTGTCGCACTTTGCTGCAACGCTTCGAGGTGCGGTAACAGGGCATCGAACAGTTGATCGTAGAGCTGTTTTTCCAGCGCCAGCGCTTTCCCTTTTGAGGTCAGCACTTTGTCTTCGTACTCTTTCAGCTCAGGAATGATATAGCGTTCAGCGTTTTTTAGCGTCTGGCGGCGAACATAGTGAATAGGTGCGTGATGGCTCTGGCTGCGGCTGATCTGGATGTAATAACCATGTACGCCGTTGAAGCCCACTTTCAGCGTATCCAGACCAAGTTTTTCACGTTCACGGATCTCAAGTTTATCGAGATAATCCGTGGCGCCGTCTGCCAGCGCGCGCCATTCGTCTAACTCTTCGTTATAACCTGGCGCAATAACGCCGCCGTCACGCACCAGTACCGGCGGTGCTTCTACTACGGCGTGTTCGAGTAGCTCGCGAAGCTCGGCGAATTCACCCATATTTTCGCGCAGCGTTTGTACGTAATCTGTTGGCACATCCGCCAGCATTTCGCGCAGCTCTGGTAACTGTTGGAATGCGTGGCGCATACGCGCTAAATCGCGCGGGCGTGCGGTGCGTAAAGCCAGACGCGCCAGAATACGTTCCAGATCGCCCACCTGGCGCAACACCGGTTGGATTTCCGCAGTACGGTCTTGCAGCGCGGCAATGGTTTGCTGGCGTTTTTGCAGCACATCGACGTTGCGGATCGGCATATGCAACCAGCGTTTCAGCATGCGGCTGCCCATCGCCGTGACGGTGCAGTCCAGCACTGAAGCCAGCGTGTTTTCAAAACCGCCAGCGAGGTTCTGGGTTATCTCCAGATTACGGCGCGTTGCCGCATCCATAATAATGCTGTCTTGCTGGCGATCCATGGTGACAGAGCGAATATGCGGCAAAGAAGTGCGCTGCGTATCTTTAACGTATTGCAGTAAGCAACCGGCAGCACACAACGCATGATGAGCATTTTCGACACCAAAGCCCGTCAGGTCTCGCGTACCAAACTGCATATTCAACTGCTGGCGAGCGGTGGAAATCTCAAATTCCCACAGCGGGCGACGGCGCAGACCGCGACGGCCTTCAATTAAGCGTGTCTCGGCAAAATCTTCGGCATACAGCAGCTCAGCAGGATTGGTACGTTGCAACTCTGCCGCCATGGTTTCGATATCTTCTGGCTCAGACAGACGAAAACGGCCCGAGCTAATGTCGAGTGTGGCGTAGCCAAAACCTTTGCCCTCTTGCCAAATGGCCGCCAGCAGGTTGTCCTGACGTTCCTGCAGCAACGCTTCATCGCTGATGGTGCCTGGCGTAACGATGCGCACAACTTTGCGCTCAACTGGCCCTTTGCTGGTGGCGGGGTCGCCAATCTGCTCACAGATAGCTGCAGATTCGCCAAGATTCACCAGTTTCGCTAAATAGTTTTCAATGGCGTGATGTGGCACGCCAGCCATTGGAATTGGTTCCCCAGCGGATGCTCCACGCTTAGTCAGGGAAATGTCGAGCAGTTGCGATGCACGTTTCGCATCGTCATAAAAAAGCTCGTAAAAGTCACCCATGCGATAGAACAACAGGATCTCAGGATGCTGCGCTTTCAGGCGCAGGTACTGCTGCATCATCGGGGTGTGGCTGTCGAGGTTTTCCGTAGTAGTCATTTGATTTTATTAACCAACTTCACGATAAAATGAAGAAACGATCCTGAGTGTCATATCCAGGATCGAGAATGGGGCAAAGCGTATCACAATGGGGGTGGGGGTTAACATCTTATCGAAAAGGTTACGAGGCGGATCGAAAACTCGTATTTATAAAATCCCAGCCTGGTGGAAATCGTGCAGGTTAATCGCGCCGACCAGTTGACCGTTTTCATCGACTACGGGTGCCGCGCTAATGCGTTTTTTCATGAGCATTTCTTTAGCTTCAGTTGCACGTGTTTCAGTCTGTAGTACGGAGCAGTGAGTGGTCATTGCATCGCAAATGACAGCTTCAAGTTGACCGCCTCCCACCAGCCAACGGCGTAGATCGCCATCGGTGAATACCCCCACAACCTGTTGATGTGTGTTGGTCACGCATACCAGGCCAAGACCGGTGCGGCTCAGTTCGAGTAAGGCGTCCATGACCGTTGCGATGTCAGCGATGACCGGGAGCTGTTTTCCAGTGCGCATCAGGTGATGCACCCGGTTTAACAAGCGTGCCCCTAAAGCCCCCGCAGGGTGAGAGCGGGCGAAATCTTCTTCATTAAAACCGCGTTCCTGCATGACCGCCATGGCAAGTGCATCACCCATCATTAGTGTATTAACCGCGCTTGACGTTGGGGCGAGGCGCATAGGGCAGGCTTCGCGTTCAACGGAGATGTCGAGTATTGCAAGTGCAGCTTTGGCGAGTGGAGAGTCTGATTTACCTGTTATAGCAATTAAGGTGACAGCTTTTTCCTGGAGGCGCGGGATGATTAAGTCCAGTTCTTTGGCGGTGCCAGAATAGGAGATGAACAGCATGATATCGCGGCTCTCGATCATCCCTAAATCGCCATGAAGAGCTTCAGCAGGATGAACGAAGAAAGCGGGAGTACCGGTGCTGGCAAGCGTGGCGGCTATTTTTTTACCAATATGCCCGGATTTACCCATACCTGAGACAATCACTTTACCTTCGCAGGCAAGCACCGCACGAGCTGCGTTAACAAATTGTTCGCCCAGTCTGTCAGATAAACGGCTGGCTTCGTACAGTTCTAACTCCAGTGTTTCTCGCGCGATGAGTATCATTCGTTCAGTCATGTTTTTCCTCTGTGATAATCACGTTGATTCCCTTTTCCTGCAAAGCCGTCAAAAACTCCTCGCTGATGCCGCTGTCGGTAATAATGGTGTGGACACTGTCCAGCCCACAAACAATGTTCGGGCTTTTGCGACCAAATTTTGAGGAGTCAGCCATTAAAATCACCTGACGCGCTGCGTTGCACATCGCTTTACTGACGGTGTAAACCTCATTAAATGTGGTAACACCGGCATTCAGATCGATGCCATCGGTGCCCATAAAAAGTTTATCGAAGCTGAATTGTTCAAAAGCGGTTTCGGCCAGTTGGCCATGGAAAGAGGCTGATTTTTTGCGGAAGGTGCCGCCAGGCATCAGGATAGTTTGCTCGTTATCCAGTTCTGAAAGCGCATTAACAATATGCAGGCTGTTGGTCATGACGGTGATGTTATTAAAGCGCTGTAATAACGGAACCATTTGCAGCACCGTGCTACCGGCATCAAGAATAATCGAATCACCATCATGGATGAATGTTACTGCCACATCCGCGATTTGTTGTTTTTTATGAGTGTTGATTAAGGTCTTGTGGTCAATGGGGGGATCCGGTTCGTCCTTGTTCAGTACTACGCCGCCATAGGTACGGATAACCGTGCCTGCGTTTTCCAGCAGCACCAGATCTTTACGGATCGTGGTACCGGTGGTGGCAAAATATTGAGCGAGATCGTCAACGGAACTTTTCCCTTGTTTTTGCAGATACTCCAGGATTGCGGCCTGCCGATGGCGTGGTTTCATAAGCTCTTATTACCTTGCGCTAAATTTTAGTTTGATAATTTCGCAAGCAATAAGCGTTCGAAACGAAATTATCCATGTTTCACTTTAATCGCTAATGATAGAGCATTCTGACAGTTTTGATCATGGGGGAAGATCACATCAGGTTGCAATTCCTTTCGATTTATCCCATGTAATTGTGACAACGGTAAGGGTCTGGCAAAAATAGTGATGCCTTTCATCATCAAACTGTCACAGATGTTTTGTTGTTCATCGAATGCCAGTGCAATGACCACCCGAGGCTTAAAACGCCCGCCAGAACGCCCGATACCTACGGCTCCTTTCTGGCATAACTGGTCGAATGCACGATTGAAATGGCGTATTTGCCAGCCACCCAAAACCAGTTGGCTCAGCCAGGCGATTACAGCGATTGCGATGAGTGCGTTAATCATAGATTTCTCTCGTTAGGGAGGTGAATAGCGCGTTTGCAGTCATACGGCTATCCACCCGTGGGTTTAAAACATCACCTGTCCGCCGGTAATGTTGATTGATTGCCCGGTGCAGTACGATGCTTTATCACTGGCATAAAACAGCAGCGTATTCAGCACATCCTGATAGTCGCAGCCACGCTTGAGCGGGACTTTGTCGATGTAATATTGCTCGACTTCATCCGCCGCAATGCCCAGTTTCTCGGCATATTGCGGGAGTAATGATTGAAACATTGGCGATTTCAACAGGTTGCCCAGCATCAAGGCATGCACGGTAATGCCGTACTCTGCTAAATCCAGTGCCAGTGATTGTGTCAGCCCTACGCCGCCGAACTTTGCCGCGCTGTAGCCGGAATTATGTTTGCTGCCCACTTTCCCGGATTTAGAGTTAATTTGGATGATGCGGCCATGTACGCCGTCGCGGATCATCAAGGCTGAAAACGCTTTGGCGCACAGAAAATATCCCACCAGATTGACCTGCAACGAACGGTCAAAATCGCCCAACGCGAAATCACCAATAAATGCCGCTTTGGCAATTCCGGCGCTATAGACCAGCAAATTCACCTGGCCGAAAATCTCGTCTACTCCGTTGGCGAGCGCGGTTACGCTCTGTTCGCTGGTGGCATCAGCGCCAAATCCCCAGGCCATGCCAGCACCGTACTGGTCGTTAATTTCCTGGGCGACGCGGGCCGCTTTTTCGCTTTGGATATCTACCACGGCAATTTTATAACCTTCCTTCGCAAGCCCATGGGCGAGAAACGCTCCGAGGGTTTGTCCTCCCCCAATGACAACGGCAACTTGGTTCATGCTCTACTCCTTTAATGTGCTTAGACTAAAAACTTCAACTGGCAGCCCGTTTCAATGTTGTGAGGTAGTGGCCCGTTAACATGGACGGTACCCGGGTATTCCGCCTGCGCTTCACCGTCGAAACGCAGGGTGATATGCCCCAGTTCCTGTAAATTTTGTTGAGCGACGTCGCCAACTGCGGTGACATCGTAATGCTGCCCGTTCAGTTCAAAACCGATACCGGGTTCAAGCGTGCCGCTCAATGCGCCGTGGCAGTGAATAAAACAGAAGTCCTGAATATCTGCTGGCGCGCCTTCGCTAAAAGTGATCAGCATGTTGTCATCCAGCGCTTCGCGGGCGGACTGGCCGATGTACGTGATAGTCGTTTGATAAATAGTTCGCATAATCCACCTTATTGATAGATAAAGCCGGACACGAGCCAGGCGATGAGCACGGTTGGCGCGCCCGTTAAAAAGCGGCCGACTAATACCGATGGCACGCCGACGCGCACCGTGTCTTGTCGGGCTTCAGCCAGAGAGAGGCCCACCGGGATGAAGTCACAGGCTGCTTGCGCATTGATGGCAAACAGCGCGGGGAGCGCCAGATGTGGTGGAATGTGACCGAGGCCAATTTGTACGCCAATCAGCACCCCGATAACCTGTGCGATAACCGCCCCTGGGCCGAGGAAAGGTGAGAGCAGCGGGAATGAACAAATCAGCGCCAGGGTTATCAGTCCGACGGGATTGTTGGCCAGCGGAGCCAGGCCGTGAGCAATCCAGTCGCCTAATCCTGAAGCCATGATGATGCCGATAAGCGCTGAGACAAACGCCATAAACGGCAGGATGGTTTTTAAAACGGTATCGATGGTGTCGCGCCCGGCCTGAAACAGCACCGCTACGGCAGAGCCCATGCCCATGCCGACTTTTGCCAGCAATCCATCGCTTTGTTCCGTTATTTTCTTACTGGTGTCGTACTCACGAACCGGCGTTTTCGCGACGGACTGCGTTTCATCTGCTTGCCAGCTAATGTTTTCTTCGCGCACACCGGAAACGTAAATATCTTCAACGATGTACTGCGCCATTGGCCCGGACTTGCCGGTGGCATGGATATTAATGGTCGGGATGCGGCGTTTCGGGTACAACCCGCAGCGCAATGTTCCGCCACAGTCGATCACCGCCACAGCGATTTCTGCTTCCGGCGGCTCGCCTTCTTTAAAGCCGTCTACCGCTTGCCAGCCCGTCATTTCACTGAGTTTGTCGATAATCGCCGGGCGAGTCCCTGCGGTGATGTAGACGATTTTTTTTCCGGGTTCGACCGGCAGAATCAGCGGGCCGCCCCAGCCGCCCTGGCCTTTCTCAATACGAATAAGTTGCGTCATGATTTTTCCTTAAAGTCGCACCTGGCGTTCCAGTTCGATACCCATTTTCTTCTCGAAGATCGAGGTCGTGAGGTCGGTTATCCAGCCACGGAAGAAGTTAGTGATCAGACCGACAAGCAGGTAGCTCACCGCGAGTGGACCCAGCGGCAAACCAAGTGTGGTCAGCCCGCTGGCGATCCCGAGGTACACAAATAGCTCGCCTGGATTGATGTGAGGGAAAAGGCCATTCATTGAGTGGCAACTGTATGAAGCGGCGGCGTAATAGCTCGGTTTGTATTTCTCCGGCATAAAGCGCCCCAGGCTTAGCGTCATCGGGTTGCAGAACACAAACGTACCGATGCAAGGCAGTAACAGGTAACGGGAAACCGGGTTTCCGGCACAGCGCTGCGCCATTCGTTCGATGCGATGCTGGCCGATGAAATTAATTAACGCGTTCATTATCACCAGCAGGCTTATTAGCAGCGGAAGAATACCGGTCACCATGCCGGTAAAAACTTCTCCCCCTTTTTGAAACAGGCCAATAAACCATTCAGCTCCATGGGTAATCATGTCGATCATTGTTATCTCCTGAAGGGTAAATGCTCACTCTGCGGTCAGTGGCAGCTCATAATAATCACTTTGAAACCTTCATGTATGTTATTTAGATCTCATTGTGAAACATAAATCTGTTAATTTGAAAGGTAATTTAATTTTAAATGGAAAGTTTAATGGTGAACTGAAAGGGGAGATAAGAGGGTTTACTGCTTCTGATTTGCCATAAGGAATCCCCTTTCATCAGGAGAATGGGCTATGGTCATGCGGATTTGTGGGGGCGAGAAGATGCGATTGGCGGCGTGGTCAACGATTTGAAAGGCCACTGTGGAGGAGATTGAATTGCTTGTAATGCCAGCCACCTAATGTGGCTGGCATTACGTTTTTACCTTACTGCATTTTACACCTTTGCTTCTGATGCGTTGACCACATTGCTAACTTTTGCCCTCTGTGGTTCTGGCGTCATGAACTCGGGTTTTTTACGATATTTATCCAGCACATGGATTTGGATCTTACGCAGCATATCGCCGTTAAGTTTGTAGAAACGGAAATAGAAAGCCAGGGTGATGAGATAGAACACTGCAGGCAGAGCAATCATGATGAATTGCATGCCGATGAGCGTACTTTCGCTTTGAACGACATTTGGCACATAACCAATAATGCCAAGCACAATGGAAATCAACAGCGCAGCAAATGCCGAGCCACCTTTTACTACCATCGTTTGTACTGAGTAGGCGATGCTTTCACAGCGTACGTTGAGCTTATATTCACCATAATCGACGGTATCCGCCACCATAATGACCTGCAGTACCCAGAACAGTGCACTGCCAACATTGAGTAGTACCCCAGCCAGTGAAATCATCCAGATATTGTGATAACCCACCAGGGCAATCCACAGTAGTACGCAACAACCGAGAATGGGTAACGTTGAGGCACAAGTCCATAAAACGCGCCGGGATAATGCTTTCACCAGGCGAGGGAACAGGATTAGCGTGAGCAGGTTTGCCGCACCGGCGTAAGACATGTAATACGGGAAGAGGTCGGCATTGCCAATTACATAAGTAAAATAATAAATCGCGAAGCCGGTAATGGTATTGGCGGCAATATTGTAGGCCAAAGCCATACCTAACAGGCACGAAAGCTGATCGTTTTTATAAATAAGCCCGACAATGGTTTTTAATGTCAGCCGGCTATTCTCGGTAGTGGTGTCGTTGTCCGATGAATAGACCTCTTTGACATAGCGTAATGTGACAATAGTCGAGGCAATAAAGAAGGCTATCAAGATCAGGGTAAACATCTGGAAACCAAATCCGCGGTCAGCCCCGCCGACATACTTCACAAACGGTAGGGTAATACCGGCGGTAACAAACCCCGAGAGGCTGGCAAAAAACCTTGGGAAAGGAACCAGTTGTTCACGTTCGCGTTTATCCAGCGTAATGGTGGGAACCAGTGACCAGAACGGGATATCCATAATCGTGTATGTCATACCCCATAAAATATAGGTGACACAGACAAACACTAATTGGGTTGTACCTTCAAACTGGTGCGCGCTGAATAATAAGAACAACACCACGGAGTTGGTTATCGTGCCTATCAAAATCCATGGTTTAAACTTTCCCCAACGCGTACGCGTGTTATTGACTATCCAGCCCATAATGGGGTCATTGATCGCATCCCAAATTCTGGCGACCAGAAATAATGTACCAACCACCCCCACCGATAAGCCGATGATATCGGTGTAGTAATACATCAGATACATGTAAACAATACCAATAGCGAAATCTTTACCAAACGCTCCAAATCCGTAACTGAGTTTTGTTGCAATCGATATGCTCATAGGGTTCAAGGGTACTGTTACCAGCGCCCACCTCTGTTATTAGTCACACATATGCCGGGCATATAACCCGGCGTTCGCGATGATTAGCGGTGCAGCCACTCTGGCAACCAATTGCCATGTGCCTCAATCAGGGCATCGACCAATGCGTAAATCTCTTCAATACTAAGGACGGCAGAAGTATGGGGGTCTAACATCGTGGCGTGATAAACGCGATCACGGTTTTCGGTCAGGATGGCTTCTGTCAGTAACGTTTGCACATTCACGTTAGTCTGCATTAATGCGGCCAGATGCGAGGGGAGTGTGCCAATTCTGGTGGGTTGAATGCCGTTAGCATCGACAAGGCAAGGGACTTCTACGCAGCATCCTTGCGGAAGGTTATCGATAAGTTTGTCATTGCGTACGTTGCCATAAATAACGCTCGGCTCACCGGTCCATAGAGCATTCATAATAGTGCTGGCGTACTCTTTAGACGGTTTAATCGTTATTTTTTCAGCTGTTTTGTACTCTTCGAGCTCCTTGCGCCAGGTTGCTAGCTGCTCGACACAGCGTTTTGGATACTCATCCAGCGGCACTTTATAACGTTCAATTAAATCCTCGCGGCCAGGCTTGATAAACCACGGTGTGTATTCAGCAAAATGCTCTGAGGATTCTGTCACAAAATAACCCAGCTTTTTGAACATCTCATAGCGGACAATATTCTCACAGCGAGGATTACTGTGAGCGTTTGGCTTTGGCGCTTGCCCGGACTCGTAAGCATTCAGCAACTCAGGATAGATACTGATGTATTCCCCATCGGTATTTTTTTTCTCCAGAGAAAGATAAAACGCCATGTGGTTAATCCCAGCACAACGATAACGCAATGTAGCAGGGTCGATATCCAAATCGCGGGCCAACTCTGCCGCGGTACCTTGAACGGAATGGCATAAACCCACTTGTTTGATTTGCGGATAACGTGCGTACATCGCCCAGGTATTCATTGCCATTGGGTTGACGTAATTCAGCATCGTGGCATCAGGACAGACTTCCAGCATGTCTTCGCAGATTTGCCACAAATGCGGGATGGTTCGCAGTGCACGCATAATGCCGCCAGGGCCGAGGGTGTCAGCTATGGTTTGCTCCAGGCCAAAGCGTTTACAGACGTCAAAATCAGTGACGGTACAGGGCTCGTAGCCGCCGATCTGGAAGGCTACCACCACAAAGTCAGCCCCCTCAAGGGCACTTTTCTGATCGGTATGGCAGCTAATCTTGCCGTAGGCTTCAGCCGAATCCATCAGCTTGCGCACAACGATGTGCGATTCCTCCAGCCGGGTGGGATTAATATCCATCAGAGCGATATGGGCAGATTTCAGTGCTGGGCGATGGAAGACATCCCCAAGGATATTCTTCACAAATATGGTGGAGCCCGCACCGATGAAGGTAATTTTAGGAACTGACACTGACATGGTAATTCTCCGTGGTGTTGTTAAACAGAATCAGAGTGGCATGTCAGTAAAGACTTCTCCTCCATCTTCCCTGCAGAGAATTCCCACAAGCTCATATTTACTCTTTCGTTCGCTGTAATATGAGTTTATGGGAATAATTTGCCAATAAAGAAGAGAATACGGGCATAGATTTATAAGGAATATCAATGTGAGGGGGAGACTTCATTCGGATATGTGCCACAATTTATGATAATTCAGGAACCGGAGAGAATGATGAACATCAACACTGGCCGCCTACCGCCTGATCCACATATGTGTAACAGTACCGACCGTGAAACGCGTAGCCCGTTGGCACTTTATTCTGAATATCAGCGCATGGATATTGAGCTGCGTCGGCCGCACTATATGGAATCCAGCCACTGGCACGGGCAAGTCGAGATAAATGTTCCGTTCGACGGTGATGTGGAATACCTGATTAACAATGAAATAGTGCAAATCAAACAAGGGCATATCACCCTGTTCTGGGCGTGTACCCCTCATCAACTCACCCGTCCCGGTGATTGCCAGAATATGGCGATTTTTAACCTGCCGATGCATCTGTTTCTCTCATGGCCACTGGATAGGCAACTGATAAATCATGTGACCCACGGTATGGTGATTAAATCGTTGGCAGCCCAACAAATTAGCCAATTTGAAGTTCAGCGTTGGCAACAGGAAATGAACAGCCAGAATGAACAGATTCGCCAGTTGGCCATTGATGAGATAGGGCTCATGCTTAAACGTCTGAGTTTGTCAGGTTGGCAACCTATTCTGGTGAATAAAACACCCAGTACGCACAGCAATGGCGGTAGTGTGTCGCGCCACGCGCAGTTCTATGTTAGTCAAATGCTGGAGTTTATCGGGGCTAATTACGACCAGGCCCTCACCATTGAAAACATCGCCGAACATGTAAAACTTAATGCAAACTATGCGATGGGAATTTTCCATCGTGTGATGCAACTGACAATGAAGCAATATATTACGGCGATGCGTATTAACCATGTGCGTGCGTTACTCAACGACACCGATAAAACAATTCTTGATATCGCGCTGACTGCGGGGTTTCGCTCAAGTAGTCGCTTCTACAGCTCTTTTAATAAATATGTTGGCATGTCCCCGCAAAAATATCGCAAGCTCAGCCAATCAAAAAACTCAAGTTATTGATACTGCGTTTTTACCGGCATAGACACGGTTAAAATCCTCTGGATGCAGGCATCGAAGAAGGGTTCCTGTTTCGTCATTCAGGTGGTGAGAGCAATAAAATAGGGGCCACAAAACGTACATTTGGCGTCCTTTTTGAGGTTATGACAGCGGACTTCTTTTTCAGGCAGTCAAATATGATTTACCATAAGGAATACACATTCGTCGTCAGTCATATGGATATCCCTCACATGCGTTACTCCGTCGCGTTACTTCCACTTATCGTTTTGCTTGCTGCCTGTAGCAGTAAACCAAAAACTGAAACTTCGCCTCAGCAAGCTGGCGCACCTTCAGGGGGGTTCTTGCTGCAACCGCAGCATGATGTGTTTATGCAGACGGGGGATTTTGCCAACAATCCTGAAGCCGAAAAATTCATCAATAAAATGGTGAGTGAGCATGGCTTTGACCGCCAGCAATTGCATGAAGTGTTATCTCAGGCCAAACGGTTGGATTACGTGCTGCGTTTAATGGACCAGCAGGCACCTACTACTGCACCACCTCCGGGCCCAAATGGGGCGTGGTTGCGTTATCGCGGCAAATTTATCACCCCAGATAACGTGCAAAATGGCGTGGCTTTCTGGAATCAATACGATAGTGCGCTGAAACGCGCTTTCCAGGTTTACGGCGTGCCACCAGAAATTATTGTTGGGATTATCGGCGTGGAAACTCGCTGGGGCCGCGTGATGGGTAAAACACGCATCATCGATGCGCTGGCGACCTTATCCTTTGCTTATCCACGCCGTGCGCAATACTTCTCTGGCGAACTGGAAACCTTCCTGTTGATGGCGCGTAACGAAGGTGATGACCCGCTGGCACTGAAAGGTTCATTTGCCGGGGCGATGGGTTACGGCCAGTTTATGCCTTCGTCGTTCAAAGAGTACGCGGTTGATTTCAACGGCGACGGTCATGTGAATTTGTGGGATCCCGAAGATGCGATTGGCAGTGTAGCAAACTATTTCAAAGGCCACGGCTGGGTGAAAGGGGATTTGGTGGCGGTGCCTGCTAACGGCCAGGTACCGGGGTTAGCCAACGGCTTTAAGACCAAGTATTCCGTTTCCGCGCTGGCGCAATCCGGTCTGAGCCCAACGGCTTCTCTGGGTAACCACCAGGAAGCCAGTTTACTGCGCCTGGATATGGGCGATCGTTACCAGTACTGGTACGGTCTGCCAAACTTCTACACCATCACCCGTTACAACCACAGCACGCATTACGCGATGGCGGTATGGCAGTTAGGCCTGGCTGTTGCGCAGGCTCGCGTTCAGTAATCTTTACCCCGCCTTGTTCTGAGGCGGGGTTCTTTCTCCAGCACTTCCCATGAAGGTTTTTCCCGATCGTCGATCAGGAATTTACATCGTCATCAATTTATTTTATGTTATGTTATAACAAATCAAATTGAAGGCTTTTTCCTGCAATGAATCCTTTACGGACACTTTTCACCGTGGCGGCATCAGCCCGGTTTTGTGCAGTCTTAATGCTGCTCGCCGGTTTATGGCTGGCTATTCGCTGGGCGATTGCACTGCCATGATCTCGTTGAATCAAGTGGTATTGGGTTATCAGGGAAGGGCGGTGGCACCTGCACTTACCGGCCATATTGTGCAAGGCAGCATGACCGCCATTATTGGTGCCAACGGCACCGGGAAATCGACCCTCCTTAAAACATTATTGAAGTTACAGGCACCGGTATCGGGGCAACTGCAGTTTACCGATGGGTGTGCTCCGCGCATTGCGTGGTTGCCGCAACTGGCTGAAATGGAAAGACAGTTTCCTGTCACGGTTTACGATGTGGTGTGTATGGGGGCGTGGCCTGCCCGCAGCCTGTTTTCCGCATTGAAGCGTCAACACCGCCTGCGGATAGCCGATGCCATCGAACGAGTTGGCTTGAGCGCTTACCGCCATCAGCCTATCGAAATGCTTTCTGGCGGCCAGTTTCAGAGAATGCTGTTTGCTCGCTTACTGGTGCAAAATGCGCCGCTGGTGCTGCTCGATGAGCCTTTTACCGGGGTCGATTCGCAAACCAGCGATTTCCTGATGTCGTTAATCTGCCAAATGAATCAGGCGGGCCAAACGGTACTGGCTGTGCTGCATGATAACCAACGTGTTAGCCGGCATTTCCCACAGGTTTTATTGCTTACACAAGATCATTTCCATTGGGGGGACGCTGCTGAAGTGTTACCTCGTTATTCGCAAGTCAGTAATAATCTGGCGTTATCCGCATGATTTATCACTTCTTCTTGGAACCGTTTATTGATTACGGTTTTATGCGCCGCGCGCTCGTTGCGTGCCTGGCTTTATCACTGAGCACCGCTCCGTTGGGGATTTTCTTGCTGCTAAGGCGTATGAGCCTGGTGGGGGATGCACTTTCTCATGCCATCCTGCCGGGCGTTGCGGTGGGCTATTTGCTGGCAGGTATGTCGCTGGTTGCCATGGGGATTGGCGGCTTTGTTGCGGGGGTGCTGGTGGCATTAATTTCCGGCCTGGTGAGCTCACGAACCCAACTTAAAGAGGATGCTAGTTTTGCAGGTTTTTACCTCGGCTCGCTGGCGTTAGGTGTCACACTCATTTCGCTTCGCGGCTCCAGTGTTGACCTGCTGCACCTTTTATTTGGCTCAATACTGGCCGTCGATAATCAGGCAACAATCTTCGTTGGCGTGATTGCCAGCGTAACGTTACTTATCCTGGCGGGTTTATATCGCGGGCTGGTGATGGAAACCTTTGACCGCAGCTTCTTGCAGGTCAATAACCGCCAGGCACCTCATCTTATTCATGGTGTTTTTCTTGCACTGTTGGTGCTTAACCTGGTCGCCGGATTTCAAATCCTCGGCACGCTGATGTCCGTCGGGCTAATGATGCTGCCAGCAGTTTCGGCGCGCTGCTGGGCGAAAACGCTACCTGGGGCGATGTTTATTGCGGTGGTCTGCGGTTTGCTATCGGCATGGATTGGGCTGGCATGGTCTTTTGCCGCCGCACTGCCTGCTGGACCGGCGATTGTTCTGACGGCAAGCGTTGGCTTCTTTATCTCAATACTTTTCGGTTCGCGCAGCGGACTGGCTCGGAGCCTTTGTAGAGGCTGGATAACAACAAGCAAGGGGATTAAATGAAACGTTTTGGGATGATGATGTCATTGGTGCTGGCTTGTTCCAGCCAGGCGGCGCTGGCGAAAAACCTCAATGTGGTCGCCAGTTTCACGGTGCTGGCTGATATGGCGAAACAAGTCGGCGGTGAACATGTCACGGTAAAAAGCCTGGTCGGGCCAAACGGTGATCCGCATAGTTTTGAACCCTCGCCGCAAGACAGCGTCGCGCTAAGCAAAGCTGACGTGGTTATTGTCAGCGGGCTGGGAATGGAAGGGTGGATGGACCGTCTGGTGAGTGCATCAGGCTATAAAGGTAAAGTCATTGTTGCTTCTGAAGGTATTTCCAGCCGCAGCATGGTCGAAGACGGTAAACAAATTACTGACCCGCATGCCTGGAACAGTGCTGAGAATGGCGCGATCTACGCACAGAATATTATGAAGGCGCTGATGGCGGCAGACCCACAAGATGCGGCGGCAATCAATGAAAGCGGCAGCGAGTACGTTACTCGCCTGAAACTGCTGGATAGCTGGGCCAAAACACGCTTTGAATCGATTCCTAAATCGCACCGTAAAGTGCTGACCAGCCATGATGCCTTTGGCTATTTTGGCGCAGAGTATGGGGTGGCTTTCCTCGCGCCTGTTGGCTTCTCGACTGAAGCTGAAGCGAATGCCAGTGATGTCGCTGGGCTAATCAAACAGCTCAAAAACCAGCACATCAAAACATACTTCATTGAGAACCAGACTGACCCCCGTCTGGTAAAACAAATTGCTGCCGCGAGTGGTGCACAACCGGGCGGTGAACTTTATCCTGAAGCATTGTCTGATGCCGACGGTCCTGCCAGCACTTATGAGATGGCTTTTAAGCATAATGTGGAAGCCATCGCTAACAGTATGAAATGATTTATCCGGCCAGCATTCGCTGGCCGTTCTTTTCTCTGGAAGTGCCTCGCGTTATTGAATGTAATCCTCTGAAAGCACGGTTAAGTGCTATCGTGTGACCCTGCGATATGTCTACAATCGGAGCCAATATGACAGAGAAAACATTGCGCCAATTAAGCCACCAGTTGGGCGAAGCGCTTGGGCAGCTTGGTGCCACCATCACGACGGCGGAATCTTGCACCGGTGGCTGGATTGCCAAGGTGATTACTGATGTTTCAGGCAGTTCCGCCTGGTTTGAACGTGGCTTTGTTACCTACAGTAACGAAGCTAAACATCAAATGATTGGTGTGGATAGCGGGACGCTGGAAACCCACGGTGCAGTCAGTGAAGCCGTGGTGCGTGAAATGGCTCAGGGGGCGTTATATGCCGCCGCTGCGGACTACGCGATTGCAGTCAGTGGTATCGCCGGACCAAATGGTGGCAGCGAGGAAAAACCTGTCGGCACCGTGTGGTTTGGCTTCAGCTCAAAGCTTGAAGGCACTGTCGCTCGCCATCAGCTTTTTGAAGGTGACCGTGATGCCGTTCGCCGCCAGGCCACGGAATATGCAGTGCAAACCCTGTGGGAAGAATTTCTCAAAAATAAGCTTGATACTGTATGACCATACAGTATAATTGGCACAACAAAACAGCATAGTAAGCAGCGTGGCGCACTTGTGTATCACCCTGCATGACAGGAGTAAAAATGGCTATCGACGAAAACAAACAGAAGGCGTTAGCGGCAGCACTTGGCCAAATTGAAAAACAATTTGGTAAAGGCTCCATCATGCGTCTGGGTGAAGACCGTACCATGGATGTGGAAACGATCTCTACCGGTTCACTTTCACTGGATATTGCTCTGGGAGCCGGTGGCTTACCAATGGGGCGTATCGTTGAAATCTACGGACCAGAATCTTCTGGTAAAACGACGCTGACTTTGCAAGTTATCGCCGCCGCTCAACGTGAAGGTAAAACGTGTGCGTTTATCGATGCCGAGCACGCTCTGGACCCGATTTACGCTAAGAAATTGGGCGTTGATATCGACAACCTGCTGTGTTCCCAGCCTGATACCGGCGAACAAGCTCTGGAAATCTGTGACGCATTAGCACGTTCCGGTGCTGTTGACGTCCTCGTGGTTGACTCCGTTGCTGCTCTGACACCGAAAGCTGAAATTGAAGGCGAAATCGGTGACTCTCATATGGGCCTTGCGGCACGTATGATGAGCCAGGCAATGCGTAAACTGGCGGGTAACCTTAAGCAGTCCAACACATTGCTTATCTTCATCAACCAGATCCGTATGAAAATTGGTGTGATGTTCGGTAACCCGGAAACCACAACCGGTGGTAACGCCCTGAAGTTCTACGCATCTGTCCGTCTGGATATCCGCCGTATTGGCGCGGTAAAAGATGGCGATAACGTAGTGGGTAGTGAAACCCGCGTTAAAGTGGTCAAAAACAAAATTGCTGCACCATTTAAGCAAGCTGAATTCCAGATCATGTACGGCGAAGGCATTAACTTCTACGGCGAACTGGTTGATTTAGGCGTGAAGCACAAGCTGATTGAAAAAGCAGGTGCCTGGTACAGCTACAACGGTGAGAAGATTGGCCAGGGTAAATCAAACTCCAGTAATTTCCTGAAAGAAAACAAGCCAATGGCTGTGGAAATCGAGAAGAAACTGCGTGATATGCTGCTGAATAATCAAGATGGCACACCAGACTTTGTTGTTGATGACCATGACAAAGACGTTGCTGAAACCAAAGAAGACTTCTAAATACTAGTAAGGGCTGCCACGGCAGCCCTTGTCTTTATCTGCTTTACTGCACTTTTCTTCTATACAGGTTATCCGTCATGCCTGAACCTATTACTCCTTCTACTCGCCGCAGCGCCTGGTCCCGCTTATTAGACAAAGCCACTCGTATCCTGGCGATGCGCGATCACAGCGAACAAGAACTCCGCCGTAAACTTGCTGCACAACCCACGTTTCCCGGAAAACCAAGAGCGGAAGAAGACCCGTTTACTCCTGAAGATATCGAAAAAGTTATTGCCTGGTGTTATGAACACCGCTGGCTGGACGATGCTCAGTTCGCTTCGCGTTTTATCGCAAGCCGCAGCCGCAAAGGTTATGGCCCGCAACGTATCCGTCAGGAATTGCAGGGTAAAGGTATCGCGCGTGAACTGAGCGAAGCCGCCATGGAAAATTGCGAAATAGACTGGCAAGAGATGGCGCGAGACATTGCCGAGCGAAAATTTGGTGAGCAACTTCCTACGGAATGGAAAGAGCGGGCCAAAGTGCAGCGCTATCTTCAGTATCGTGGTTTCTTTATGGAAGACATCCAGGCCGTTTATTCAAGATAAATACCGAAATTTTGCAGATTAGGCATACACGGGATTTTACTTCCCTCATCAGAAAACTTATCTTATTCCCACTTTTTCCAGGTAAACAGGTCAAGGCCAAAGTATCAAAATTGGCTATGTCAGGTTTGCAACTCCTCGTTAGCTTGATTTCAGGATAATTATGAGCAAGAGCACCGCTGAGATCCGTCAGGCGTTTCTCGATTTTTTCCATAGTAAAGGCCACCAGGTTGTAGCGAGCAGCTCCCTGGTTCCGAATAACGACCCTACTTTGCTGTTTACCAATGCCGGGATGAACCAGTTCAAGGATGTATTCCTTGGTCTCGACAAACGTAACTATTCCCGTGCCACAACGTCGCAACGTTGTGTCCGCGCTGGTGGTAAACACAATGACCTGGAGAACGTCGGTTACACCGCTCGTCACCACACTTTCTTTGAAATGCTGGGTAACTTCAGCTTTGGTGACTACTTCAAAAATGATGCCATCAACTTCGCCTGGGAATTATTGACCGGCGAACAGTGGTTTAACCTGCCAAAAGATCGTCTGTGGGTCACGGTTTACGAGACTGACGACGAAGCGTTTGAAATCTGGGAAAAAGAAGTTGGCGTTCCGCGCGAACGTATTATTCGCATTGGCGATAACAAAGGTGCAGCTTACGCATCTGACAACTTCTGGCAGATGGGTGACACCGGCCCATGCGGCCCATGCACCGAAATCTTCTTTGACCACGGCGACCACATTTGGGGCGGCCCTCCGGGTAGCGCTGAAGAAGATGGCGACCGTTATATCGAAATCTGGAACCTTGTGTTCATGCAGTTCAACCGTCAGCAAGATGGCACTATGTTGCCATTGCCGAAGCCGTCTGTTGATACGGGGATGGGGCTGGAGCGTATTGCCGCTGTTCTTCAGCACGTTAACTCCAACTACGAAATTGATTTGTTCAGCCAGCTGATTAAGTCTGTTGCCGAAGTTACTGGTGCAACCGATCTGAACAGCAAATCACTGCGTGTTATCGCTGACCATATTCGTTCTTGTGCGTTCCTGGTTGCTGATGGTGTTACGCCATCCAATGAAGGCCGTGGCTATGTGCTGCGCCGTATCGTTCGTCGTGCAATCCGCCACGGCAACATGCTGGGCGCTAAAGAAACCTTCTTCTACAAACTGGTTGGCCCATTGGTTGAAGTGATGGGGGCAGCGGGTGAAGAGCTGCAACGTCAGCAAGCATTGGTTGAACAAGTTCTGAAAACCGAAGAAGAGCAGTTTGCCCGTACCCTGGAACGTGGCTTAACGCTGTTGGATGAAGAACTGGCGAAACTGAAGGGCGATACGCTGGATGGTGAAACCGCTTTCCGTCTGTACGACACCTATGGCTTCCCGGTTGACCTGACTGCGGATGTTTGCCGCGAACGTAATCTGAAAGTTGACGAAGCTGGTTTTGAAGCGGCTATGGAAGAACAACGCCGTCGCGCACGTGAGTCCAGCGGTTTTGGCGCTGACTATAACAGCATGATCCGCGTAGATTCTGCCACTGCTTTCAAAGGTTATGATCACACGGATTTAACCGCGAAAGTCACTGCGTTGTTTGTTGACGGTAAAGCCGTTGAACAAGTGACTGCGGGCCAGGAAGCGGTTGTGGTGCTCAACGAAACACCATTCTATGCAGAGTCTGGTGGCCAGGTTGGTGATAAAGGCACAATTAAAGGTAACGGTGTGGACTTTGCCGTTAACGATACGCAGAAGTATGGCCAGGCTATCGGTCATCTTGGCAAATTAGTCTCTGGTGTGGTGAAAGTGGGCGACAGTGTAAAAGCTGAAGTTGATGAAGTGCGTCGTTCACGCATTCGTCTGAACCACTCTGCAACTCACTTGTTGCATGCTGCATTGCGCCAGGTACTTGGCACGCATGTCGCGCAAAAAGGTTCTCTGGTTAACGATAAAGGCCTGCGTTTCGACTTCTCCCATTTCGAAGCAATGAAACCGGCTGAAGTTCGCGCAGTAGAAGATATCGTTAACGGACAAATTCGTCGCAACCTGCCAATCGAAACTAACGTCATGGATCTGGAAGCTGCTAAGGCTAAAGGTGCAATGGCGTTGTTTGGTGAGAAGTATGATGACCACGTGCGTGTGCTGAGCATGGGTGATTTCTCGACCGAACTGTGTGGCGGTATTCACGCCAGCCGCACTGGCGATATTGGTTTGTTCCGTATCGTTGCTGAGTCTGGTACTGCTGCGGGTGTGCGCCGTATTGAAGCTGTTACTGGCGAAGGTGCGCTGGCTAATCTGCATGCACAAAGCGAACAGCTCAATGATATTGCTCAGTTGCTCAAAGGCGATAGCCAGAATCTGAACGAGAAAGTGCGTTCGGTACTGGAGCGTACCCGCCAGCTTGAAAAAGAACTACAGCAATTGAAAGAACAGCAGGCAGTGCAGGAGAGTGCAAACCTTTCCAGCAAAGCCGTCGATGTAAAAGGCGTGAAACTCCTCGTGAGTGAACTTGCCAACGTTGAACCGAAGATGCTGCGTACTATGGTTGATGATCTGAAAAATCAGCTTGGTTCGGCAATTATCGTTCTGGCGACGGTATCAGAAGGTAAGGTTTCTCTGATTACTGGTGTCTCTAAAGATGTCACTGACCGTGTGAAGGCGGGAGAACTGATTGGAGTTATCGCTCAGCAAGTTGGTGGCAAAGGGGGCGGTCGTCCAGATATGGCTCAGGCTGGTGGCACAGATGCAGCCGCATTGCCGGGTGCTCTGGCCGGTGTTGAAGCTTGGGTCTCGGCTAAGCTCTAAGTAAAAAAATAAAGTGCAGACAGACGCTATAACTCATTTAGGTTATAGCGTCTTCTTAAATTTGCACATACTCAATAATGATAAAGTCAGGTTAAAGTTGCGTATATCGGCTAGACTTATTCATAACAGAATGTAATGTCGTGGTGAGTGACACTTTATGTGTTTGTCACTACTTACTTTTTGTCGTATATGATGGAGAACGCCGGGATACAGAGAGACCCGACTCTTTTAATCTTTCAAGGAGCAAAGAATGCTGATTCTAACTCGTCGAGTTGGTGAGACCCTCATGATTGGGGATGAGGTGACCGTGACAGTACTTGGGGTAAAAGGTAACCAGGTTCGTATTGGTGTTAACGCCCCGAAGGAAGTTTCTGTACACCGCGAAGAGATCTACCAACGTATCCAGGCTGAAAAATCGCAACAAACGAGTTACTAAAGTTACTGCGTCTCGCTATCTGCTAGCGAGACGCTTCCTTTAGAGCACTATTTTCTTCGCTTTATCTCGCAATCCCTCCTGTTTCTTCTGTCATGCCCACAATTTCTTACTTATCCCGAATGCTTTCGTACCTCTATAAACCCCATCTTGTTAGTTGATAAAACACTCTTTTTGCCGTGAATTCACCCTAATTGTGCGCGAAGTGTGCAATTGAAACTGAGTTGGGAAAAATTGTTTGACTTATAAGTGCGGGAAAGTAATATGTGCGCCACGCAGTGCCGATGAGCAGAAACAAGTTCAACGGTACACCTCGAAAGAGGCGTGTGGTGAGGTGGCCGAGAGGCTGAAGGCGCTCCCCTGCTAAGGGAGTATGCGGTCAAAAGCTGCATCCGGGGTTCGAATCCCCGCCTCACCGCCATTTTGCACCCATAGCTCAGCTGGATAGAGTACTCGGCTACGAACCGAGCGGTCGGAAGTTCGAATCTTCCTGGGTGCACCATTCTTCCTACTACCATTTTGCACCGGTAGTGTTGCAAAGAAAGTTAATTTCTTAGCGAACAACAGGGAGAAAAACGTTGCTAAAGCAACGGCCCGTCAGGGCAAGCACCGTGAGTAACGCTCCGGATGCACCATCTTGTTGATGTTGTTTAGAACAACAAACAGCATTAAGTCAGCAGTAAAAGAAGTAATCCTGTGCACCCATAGCTCAGCTGGATAGAGTACTCGGCTACGAACCGAGCGGTCGGAAGTTCGAATCTTCCTGGGTGCACCATCTTCTTCGATGTTACGGCAAGTTCAGTGACATTGAATCAGTAGTAAAGCAGTAACCCGATGCACCCATAGCTCAGCTGGATAGAGTACTCGGCTACGAACCGAGCGGTCGGAAGTTCGAATCTTCCTGGGTGCACCATATTTTTCCTAAATATCAGCAATGGTATCGCTTCAGAGAAATTTGATTTCTCAGCAAGCACAAGGGAAGATAACGTTGCTTTAGCAACGGCCCTTTAGGGCGAGCCCAGGCGAGTAATCTTCCTGGGTGCACCATCTTCTTCGATGTTACGGCAAGTTCAGTGACATTGAATCAGTAGTAAAGCAGTAACCCGATGCACCCATAGCTCAGCTGGATAGAGTACTCGGCTACGAACCGAGCGGTCGGAAGTTCGAATCTTCCTGGGTGCACCATATTTTTCTCCAGTTTTAATTCCCCGAAAGTAACTCTTAAACTCCCCAGTAACACCACACAAACCCATTAGTCACCTTCTGTACTATCTCAATTACAAATAAGCGACAATATTATTGGTTTACGCTAAAGTAACGCCTCAATATTGAGTGATGTGAGGGATGAGATGTACGAACGTTACGACGGCCTGATTTTCGATATGGACGGAACCATCCTCGATACCGAACCAACACATCGTAAGGCGTGGCGTGAGACGCTAGCGGGCTATGGCATGCAGTTTGATGAGCAAGCTATGGTTGCGTTGAATGGCTCCCCAACCTGGCGTATCGCGCAGGCGATTATCGAACTCAATCGTGCAGATCTTGATCCTCATCGTCTGGCGCAGGAAAAGACGCAGGCCGTAAGGGCTATGCTTCTTGATACTGTGCGCCCGCTTCCTCTCATTGATGTCGTTAAATCCTGGCATGGGCGTCGTCCTATGGCTGTCGGTACCGGTAGTGAAAGCGATATTGCCGAAGCGCTGCTTAATCATTTGGGCTTACGTCAGTATTTCTCCGCTGTTGTCGCGGCAGATCACGTTAAAAACCATAAACCTGCTCCCGACACTTTTTTGCTGTGCGCCAAATTAATGGGTGTTGCTGCGCATAAATGTGTGGTGTTTGAAGATGCAGATTTTGGCCTGGAAGCAGCACGTGCCGCTGGTATGGATGGCGTGGATGTCCGTTTGCTGTGAGTGAAACTCTGTCATTTGTTTCACTGTTTACCAGCAGTTTTCTTAGCGCAACATTGTTACCAGGAAGCTCAGAAGCTGTTCTGGTGGCGTTATTAGTTGCAGGTTCTGGGCCAACCTGGTTACTCATTTTAATAGCAACAATGGGTAATAGCCTTGGCGGCTTAACTAACGTTATTCTTGGACGTTTTTTCCCGTTGCGGGAACAATCGCGCTGGCAAGGAAAGGCAACTGCCTGGCTAGTGCGTTTTGGTCCGGCAACGTTATTACTCAGCTGGATGCCTTTAATTGGCGATCTACTGTGCCTGTTGGCTGGCTTATTACGAATGAGCTGGGGACCGGTAATCTTTTTCTTATGCCTTGGTAAAGCGCTTCGCTATCTCGTTGTCGCGGCTGCAACGGTACAAGGCATGGCGTGGTGGCACTAATTGGGTGATCTGATAATTATCATCACCATTTAAAACAATTATGCTTAATAAAAATGAATTCTACAGGCGGGAGGTCAATTTGATCCCGAACGTATCACAGGCGCTGGCCTGGCTGGAACAGCATCCTCAGGCAGTAAAAGGTCTTCGTCGTGGTCTTGAGCGTGAAACGCTGCGCGTCACGCCAGATGGTCAGTTGGCAACAACCGGCCACCCGGAAAGTCTAGGTTCAGCGTTTACCCATAAATGGATCACCACCGATTTCGCGGAAGCGCTGCTGGAGTTTATCACTCCGGTTGATGGTGACATCGACCATATGCTGACCTTCATGCGTGATATTCATCGCCATGTCGCCCGTCATTTGGGTGAGGAACGCATGTGGCCTCTGAGCATGCCGTGCTATATCGACGACGGTCAGAATATCGAACTGGCGCAGTATGGTTCATCCAACAACGGGCGTTTTAAAACGCTCTACCGTGAAGGATTGAAAAACCGTTACGGTGCGTTGATGCAGACTATCTCCGGCGTTCACTACAACTTTTCGTTGCCGTTTGAATTTTGGCAGGCGCGGTTGGGCGTAGAAGATGCCCAGAGCGGCAAAGAAGCGATTTCCGCCGGATACTTCCGCCTGATTCGCAACTACTACCGTTTCGGTTGGGTGATCCCGTATTTATTCGGTGCATCGCCGGCGATTTGCTCGTCTTTCCTGCAAGGGAAAGAAAGCTCGCTGCCATTTGAAAAAACCGAGTGTGGCATGAATTACCTGCCATACGCGACGTCACTGCGTTTGAGCGACCTCGGTTACACCAACAAATCTCAGAGCAATCTTGGCATTACGTTTAACGATCTGGAAACTTACGTCGCCGGATTAAAACGTGCCATTAAAACGCCTTCGGAAGAGTACGCGAAGATGGGAGTTGAGAAGGACGGTAAACGCCTTCAAATCAACACCAACGTGCTGCAAATCGAAAATGAACTCTACGCACCGATTCGCCCTAAACGTGTCACAGCGGAGGGTGAGTCGCCTTCTGACGCTCTGATGCGCGGTGGGATTGAATATATCGAAGTGCGTTCACTGGATATTAACCCGTTCTCTCCGATCGGGGTTGATGAGCAGCAAGTTCGCTTCCTCGACCTGTTTATGATTTGGTGTGTGCTGGCTGACGCGCCTGAAATGAGCAGTGATGAATTGCTTTGCACCCGTAAAAACTGGAATCGCGTGATTCTGGAAGGGCGCAAACCAGGCCTGACGTTGGGTATGGGTTGTGAAACCGCACAGCATCCGTTGCCTAAAGTGGGCAAAGACCTGTTTGCTGATTTACGGCGTGTCGCGGAAACGCTGGATGGTATCGCTGGCAATACGGAATACCAGGACGTGTGTGACCAACTGGTCGCCTGTTTCGATAATCCTGAATTAACGTACTCAGCACGAATTCTGCGGTCTATGATTGATAATGGCATTGGCGGAACTGGGCTGGCATTGGCTGAGCAATATCGTCAGATGCTGATCCAGGAGCCGCTAGAGATTTTGACCGAAGATGTATTGCAGAAGGAGCATGACGCTTCGTGGCAACGTCAGCGGGAAATTGAAGCTAAAGATACCGAACCGTTCGACGTGTGGCTCGCAAAACACGCGTAGTACAAAAGAAAAAGGCCACAATCAATGTGGCCAAAATATACATCTCTGAATCAGGGATGATGATAATAAATGCGCGTCTTTCATATACTCAGAGTCGTCCAGGAAAGAATGGTTCATTTTATTTTTAAATTAAATCACTATCGGAGGTGATCAGATGCCGTTGTTGGATAGCTTCACAGTCGACCATACCCGCATGGGCGCGCCAGCAGTGCGTGTGGCCAAAACAATGCACACGCCTCATGGCGATACAATCACTGTATTTGATCTGCGTTTCTGCATCCCGAACAAGGAAGTGATGCCAGAAAAAGGGATTCATACACTTGAACACCTGTTTGCAGGATTTATGCGTGATCACCTGAATGGGAACGGCGTAGAGATCATCGATATTTCACCTATGGGTTGCCGCACAGGTTTCTACATGAGCCTGATTGGTGTGCCAGAAGAGTCTCGAGTTGCTGACGCGTGGAAAGCGGCAATGGAAGATGTTCTGAAAGTGAAAGAGCAAAACCAGATCCCAGAGCTGAACGTTTATCAGTGTGGGACTTACCACATGCACTCGTTGCAAGAAGCACAGGACATCGCGCGCCATATTCTTGAGCATGGTGTGAGCGTGAACAGCAACGAAGAGTTGGCTCTGCCAAAAGAGAAACTTAAAGAGCTGCACATCTAGTCAGAAGCCTCATAAAAAGGAGCTCATCGGCTCCTTTTTATATTCCTGCGCTATGCTACCTTTATCTTTTCGCTCATAAATAACGCTATGTCTACCACTCTCCAGTTCAACTTCGCGACGCGTCCGCTGGTTCCCTTGGCTCATGATTATCCACATGGCGCGACGGAGCCCTGGCATAGCCATGACTGCGCACAACTGCTGCATACTTTAAGTGGCGTGGTGCGGATAGAAACGGAACAAGGGTATTGGGTTGTGCCGCCCAGTCGTGGTGTATGGCTCCCGGCGGGAACACGTCATCGGCTTCAGGTCACAGGACAAGTCGCGGCCAGAACGTTGTTTATCGATCCTTTTGCTCGAGCGGATTTACCCTCGGTCTGTCAGGTTGTGCAGGTTTCTAATTTACTGCGTGAGTTGATCATAAGCTCGCTGGATCTACCAGGACGGTACGAAGCCGGGAGCAGGGAGGAGAGAATCTACGAGCTGATCCTCGATGAAATCCGCGTGATGACAGTGATGCCTTTTAATCTGCCGGAACCGCAGGCACCCACGATTCAGGCGCTATGCCGTCAGGTTCAGGCTGAACCAGGTAAATCATGGACCACCACAGTGGCTGCCGCCCAGCTCAACATGAGTGAACGAACCTTACTGCGCCATTTTCGCGAGCAAACTGGTATGGCGTTCAGCGAATGGGTACGACGCGCACGGCTAATGGAAGCACTAAATCGCCTGGCTCAAGGGCAATCGGTTCTGCGGGTGGCGCTGGATCTTGGCTATGAAAGCCACAGTGCATTCAGCGCCATGTTCCGACGGACTCTGGGCGTATCCCCAAGTGAATACTTCTAGTTCGAGGAGTTTATCGGCAAGGCGTTAAGCAAAGCCTGTAGCGAAGCCCGCGCAACATCATTGTCGATACCGACTCCCCAGCGACTTTCACCATTGGCAAAAGTACAGCGTATATAGGCAGCTGATCGGCTCTCGCTATGTCTTCCAAGTGTATGCTCATGGTAGTCCTCGATAGAAAAAGCGACCTTGAACTGCGATTTTAGAGCATCAGCGGTGGCAGAAAGTAGCCCGTTACCTTTGCCCTGCAACGTCAATATTCCTTCTGGTGTCTGGACGCGCGCCTGCAGTGAAAGACCTCCTTCTGTCTGACTTTCACTGCGGTATTCCAGTAGTTGCCGATCAGCGAGTTGATGCGGCCCGTACAACTTGCGGAACAACTGCCAGAGGGCGTTAAGAGTCATTTCGTTACCGTCCCGGTCGGTCTGTTCCTGAACGTGGCGGCTGAAGTCCTGTTGCAACCCACGTGGTAATACCAGCCCGTGGTTTTGTTCCAGTATCCACGCCGCGCCGCTTTTACCAGACTGGCTGTTAACGCGGATCACCGCCTCGTAACTACAGCCAATATCGTTCGGGTCTACAGGAAGATACGGCATCTCCCAAAGCGGAGAAGAGGATTGCTGCCGGGCCGTGAAACCCTTTTTGATAGCATCCTGATGCGAGCCTGAAAAGGCTGTAAATGCCAACTTTCCGGCATAGGGATGGCGAGGGTGCACCGGTAACTGATTGCATTGCTCCACCTCTTCGACAACATGCTTTATGTCGCTGAAATCGAGCTGCGGTGAGACCCCCTGGCTGTATAGATTCATAGCCATGGTTACCAGACAGACGTTACCGGTGCGTTCGCCGTTGCCGAACAAACAGCCCTCTACACGGTCAGCTCCCGCAAGTATCGCCAGTTCAGCACTGGCCACACCGCTTCCCCGGTCATTGTGAGGATGAACGCTGATACACACCGCGTTACGCCGCGAGAAATGGCGACAGAAGTACTCAATTTGGTCGGCATAGACGTTCGGGGTATTCACTTCGACGGTTGCAGGTAAGTTGATAATCATCGGCCTTTCGCAGCAGGGCTCCCAAACATCCGCCACCGCCTCGCAGATTTGCAGCGCGAAATCAGATTCGGTGAAGCAGAAGGTTTCCGGGGAGTATTCATAACTCCACTGTGTTTGCGGGTTTGCCTCGCACAATGCCCGAATCTGGCGCGTTGCACTGACGGCCAATTGGATGATCTCCTCTTTGCTCTGACGGAATACCAGGCGGCGGAAAAGTGGGGCAGTGGCGTTATAGAGATGCAGTGTCGCGCGACTGGCACCCTCAAGAGCGGCAAAAGTGCGTTCAATCAAATCGGTACGTGCCTGGGTCAGCACCTGGATTGTGACGTCGTGCGGTATCCGCCGTTCTTCAATTAGCTGGCGAACAAACTGGAAGTCCGTTTCTGATGCTGACGGAAAAGCCACTTCAATTTCCTTAAAACCGCATTGGAGCAACAGTTCCCAGAAGCGCAGTTTGCGCAGGCCGTCCATGGGGTCAGCCAGCGCCTGATTACCGTCGCGCAGGTCGGTGGAAAGCCAGCGTGGGGCATGCGTGAGCTGTTTGTTTGGCCATTGGCGGTCAGGTAGGTGAATCGGGGGATGGGGCTGGTATTTTTGCGATGGGTCGTACAGCATGTCGGTTTTCCTCGGCGTGGGTCAGTCTTTATCCTGACGACTTTAGGCTGGGCTTACTGGCGCAAAACTGACAACCTGTGCTGCAAAACCGCCAGACGACAGACAGAGAAAAGGGGCCAATTGGCCCCTTTTGTGTTTCTGACTTAGTGCGCTCCACCGCCGCCACCACCGGCACCAAACGGTGGTCTGGCAAACCAGATTAGACCCAGTAACAGAATAAATATTCCTGCAGAAACCCAGAAAATCTCATTGGCTGAGATAATCAGCCCCTGATTGGTAATCTGCTGCGCAATATAGCCAGAGGCTTGTTGCGGCGACATCCCCAGATTTTCCAGTTTTGAATACATCTCCTGCGCATTCGGGTTAAACGGTGAAACGGACTCCGTTAACTGCGCGTGATGTAGCGCTTCGCGGTTAGTCCACAGCGTCGTGGTTATCGACGTACCAATCGAACCGGCAAGGGTTCGGGTAAAGTTCGACAGACTCGACGCTGCGGCCATACGTTCAGGCGGTAGCCCGGAAAGCGTGATTGTCGTCAGTGGCATAAAGAAGCACGCCACGGCAAAGCCCTGAATAAACTGCGGCCAGGCCGACGCGCCGAAATCCATTCCCGGCTCGAAGGTATATGCACGCCAGTAGAAACAGACGGCGTACATAATAAAGCTGAACGTCACCAGGCGCCGCATATCGAGCTTATGAGCAAAACGCCCGATAATCGGCGACAGCAATACAGGAAGAAGCCCGACCGGTGCCGATGCCAGACCCGCCCAGGTTGCCGTGTAGCCATATACCTCCTGCAATAGCTGCGGCAGTAACACAATTGCGCCGAAGTAGAGCATGTAGGCGAGACTGATACACAAGCAACCAATGGTGAAGTTTCGCGACTTAAACAACGACAAGTCGACTATCGGGTTGTCGTCCGTTAGCTCCCAGACAATCAAGAAACTTATCGTCACCACCGCGACGATTGTCAGAACGACCACTTCCGTTGA
The DNA here is from genome assembly GCA_024169445.1 of Buttiauxella agrestis ATCC 33320. Lineage (GTDB taxonomy): Bacteria > Pseudomonadota > Gammaproteobacteria > Enterobacterales > Enterobacteriaceae > Buttiauxella > Buttiauxella ferragutiae. Next base: position 5,100,716 of record JALKFA010000001.1, on the reverse strand, counting down.
GTTAAACCAATCCAGCTCTTTACCGCGGTCGAGCATGATTTGCAGGCTACCAATGCCCACCACCAACAGCGCAAGGCCGATGGCATCAATACGGCGCTGCTCGGTTTTGGTTTCACGCCCACGCAAGGTTTGCATCGTCAGCAGAACGACCAGCGCGCCGATAGGCACGTTGATAAAGAAGATCCAACCCCAGTGGTAGTTATCACTGATAAAACCACCGAGGATTGGCCCACAAATCGGTGCCACGATGACCGTCATCGACCACAGCGCCAGCGCGATACTTCGCTTAGCAGGCGGGTAGTTATTGAGCAGCAGACTTTGCGACAGCGGAATCAACGGCCCGGCAACGATCCCCTGGATAACGCGGAAGAAGATCAGCATCTCCAGACTTTTGGACACGCCGCAAGCCCATGAAGCCAACACGAAGAGAATCGTCGACCACATAAACAACTTCACTTCACCAAAGCGCTTAGCAAGCCACCCGGTGATAGGAATTGAGATGGCGTTTGCCACCCCAAATGAAGTGATAACCCAGGTTCCCTGGCTCAGTGACGAGCCAAGGTTACCGGCAATGGTCGGAATGGCCACGTTGGCGATGGTCGAGTCCAGCACCTGCATAAAGGTCGCCAATGACAAGGCGATGGTCATGATGACCAGCGGTGCCCCTTCTAGCGGTTTTTGTTGTGCCATACAACCTCCGCTTTGTTAACCCGCATTGGCCTGGATGATGTTATTGATAAGCTCGTTGGCAGGCGCAAGATTCAGCTCGCGCGCATTGCTTTCATACACCGGAGAGTGACGAGTGGTGTTTGCCAGCATACTGCCATCGCGGTTACTGGTATCCACCGTCACCAGCGTCGACAAACCGATACGCAGCGGATGTTGTTCAAGCTGTTTGGCATCCAGTTCAATACGAACCGGCAAACGCTGAACGACTTTGATCCAGTTACCCGTGGCATTTTGCGCAGGCAGCAAAGAGAACGCGCTGCCGGTACCCATATCCAGGCCAACAACTTTACCGGTGTACTCAACTTTGTCGCCGTAAATATCACTGACGACCGTCGCCGGTTGGCCAATACGCATATGCGCAAGCTGCGTTTCTTTGAAGTTTGCATCAACCCACAAACCACTCGCTGGCACGATAGCCATCAGCGGTGTGGTCGGGCTAATCTGTGCACCAACTTGCACCACACGGCGTGAAACATAGCCGGTCATTGGGCTGACAATCTTAGTCCGTTGCAGTGCCATCCAGGCGTTACGTAACTCCGCAGCCGCTTGTTTAACACTTGGCTGTTCTTCGAGTTTGGTTCCGAGGATCATGGCCTGATTGGCATTATATTGTTGAATGGCAACATCCAGTTGCGCTTGAGCCGATGCGACGGCATCTCGGGCGTGTTGCAACTCTTCACGGCCAATCAGGTTTGCATTCCCCAGCGGCACGCGGCGATTCAGGTCGCTTTGAGCTTGTGCCAGAGAAGTCTTTTGCAGCTCAATATTGGCCTGATATTGCTTACTGTTAATCATTAACTGACGAGTCTGGCGCACGCTTGAAGCCAGCACGGTTTGTGCTTGTTCAAAGGCTTGCTCAGCGTCAGCCTGGTCCAGCGTCACCAGAACATCGCCCTGTTTAACGAAGTCGGTATTATCTGCCCAAACTTTAGTTACGCTTCCGGAAACCTGGGACATTATCTGCACCTGATTACCGGCCACATACGCATCATCCGTGTTTTCGTAGTGACGTAATACTAAGAACCAGTAAATCCCATATGCCACAGCAATAATGACAAACAGCAAGGTCAACACAAGTAAGGCACCTTTACGTTTGCCTTTCTTGTTACCCGGCTGCTGCGAGGTTTGAGTCTCCGCATGTGCGCTCATGCTTATCTCCACACTTTTTTATTATAGTGATCGGCTGAGCCGACCTGTTAGACCCAACAGGCCAGCAAGGTAAGTTGCTGGCCTGTCAGTATTCATCTTTTTTGGGATACTACGATTTAACGCGATGACGGCACTTAGCGCACGGCTTCAAGTACAGTCTGGTTTTCGTCCATTTCATCAAGGCGGGTCAGCAGTTTGCGGGTGATCTGTTCCAACTGCTCTTTTTCCGAACCACTCAGCGTGGACCACAGCTCATGTAAGCAGTGGTGCTGCGGTGGTAACACCTGACGCAGGAACTCCTGACCTTTTTCGGTTAAATGCAGATGCAGGCAGCGGCGATCGTTATCGCTTTCACGGCGTTCAATCCAGCCACGCTTTTCCAGTTCATCGGCAATACGAGTCGCGTTAGTACGGGAAGACCCCAAAGCACAGCTCAATTCAGAAGGCTGGATGCTGTGGTTTTCCTGCGATTCAAGAGTAATTAACGCCATAAACAGCGTCTCGTTAATCCCCTGAGCTTTCAGCATTTTATTGCGGTTTTCCAAAAGCTTGCCCTGCATGTGCATGCAAAGGCGCGTCAGCAGGACTTCCTGGTACGGGAATTCCTCATAGCGTTTGGCGCGAAATTTTAGCATTTGTTCAATGGGCGTAAACGAACTATCCATTTTGGCATAACCTCATTAGTTTCGGTCGATATAATAACGATGGTGACAAATAAAGTAAATGTATTGTTGATACGTTTTTATTGGTCAGACTGATATCACCATCATGAGTTTCCAGGTTAATCCATAACCCAGAGCACTTAATAATGTCGGGACAATGATGCTGCGAGTTTTATAAAAACTCAGCCCGAGAATAATAAAACCGACAAGCGTCGGGACCAGACGTTGCGCGTTCTGCATAATCTCCGGAACACTAGAAACCACCAGCAACGCACAAATCGATGCGATTCCGATACTGTCGAGCAGTATGCCAGTGGCGCCGCGTTTGGCCGGACGAGTGGTATTTGCCCGGATACGCAGAGGCAAATAACGAAACAGATAGTTGGCAAGGCCGACCAGCAAACCCAGCAAAAGTACTTGTGTACTCATCCGTGTTCACCTTGATAAAACGCCTGTACTAATGCCGCCATACAGCCACAGACAATCCCTGCAAGAATCGCCACCGGAATAGAAACCAGCGTCACGCCCAACAATGCGCCAGCAAGCGAAGCGGTAACCGTCCATGATTGTTTACGCTGGAACGACGCCAGCATGAAACTCATGAACAGGGCGGGCAACATAAAGCCTAAAGCCGCTTCAACAGCGGGCAGGTGGTCCAGCAAACCATTACCAGACCAGGCTCCCAGCGCGGTGCCTAAAACCCAGGAAAACCATGAACTAAAGGCGATACCGATCATCCAGTTTTCGCTCCAGCGCCGGTTATCACGCACCAGTTTGGCGGTGGCGGCGGCAAAAACTTCGTCGGTCAGGCCGAAGGCCCAAATCGCGGTTTTAGGTTTACTCAACTGGCGGGTGATGCGCTGACGCAGGGAAGGGCCATACAACACGTGGCGCACATCCATTGCCATCACCGTTAAGGCGGCGACCCACAGAGAACTACCCGCAGCCAGTAACGCAGTTATCACAAACTGGCTGGCCCCGGCATAAATAATGCAGGAGAAAAACAAGCTTTCGAGTGGCGTAAATCCCAGCTTCGTGGCATTAAGCCCAAACGCAAACGCGACTGGAATATAACTGATGACAATCGGTAAACTGTCTTTCAGCCCTTCAACCCAGGTGGCATCGCTGTGATTATTATCTAATGGAACTGTTGCAGGACTATCCATATTAAATATTTATAAGTTTCTTACGTTAAAGTCACTCGAATTAATAAACGGGGATAACCTTAACAGACTGGTACGACCCTTAATACCCCAAATTATTTCTGGCGGTTGTAAAGGAATAGTGACATCACGGTTGGCGGTGATAACCACGCCACCACACTACTAAATTTAGTAGGGCGACAATCGCACCGGCCACGCACACGCCATTCCATCCGGCATGTTGATAAGCACTGGCGGAGATCAGCGAACCTGCGGCCCCGCCAATAAAGTAGCTGGTCATATAACCGGCGGTCAGACGATTTCGCGCATCCGGCATCATGCGGTAGATAACCGTCTGGTTAGTGATATGTACGCCCTGAACGGTTAAATCCAGCACCAGAATCCCGATGATCAACGCGATAACGGAATACTGCCCCATCGCGGTTGCAATCCAGGACACTAACAACAGCACCAGCCCAATAGTTGTGGTGAGATGGGCTTTGCCTTTGTCCGCAAACCCGCCAGCGGGACGCGCACCCAAAGCACCCGCAGCACCCGCGAGGCCAAACAAACCAATCACGCTTTCCGAGAAATTAAAGGGCGGTGACGCCAGCAGAAACGCCATCGACGTCCAGAGAATACTGAAGTTGGCAAAGGTCAGGCAGCCGAGCAAAGCGCGGGTCCGCAGCAGCGGAGTTTTGATAAACAAGCCGAATACCGACGACAACAATTGCGGATAATTCAGATGGGTGTCGGATTTCACTTTTGGTAAACCACGCCACAAAGCCAGCGCCATCACCACCATTAATACACTTGCAACCCAGTAAACGGTGCGCCAGCCGCCAATGCCTGCCAGTAACCCGGCTACAGTACGTGCCAGCAAAATCCCCAGCAGCAGCCCGCTCATAATGGTGCCGACCACTTTGCCGCGCTTTTCCGGCTCCGCAAGCGTTGCTGCCAATGGCACAAGAATCTGGGCGACCACCGAGAACAAGCCGGTGAGTGCGGTGCCAAGAATCATCATCCACAGCGTCTGGCTGAGGGCGACAATCACCATCCCACCCGCGGCGAGCAGCGTCATAAACACAATCAACCCACGGCGTTCAAACATATCGCCCAACGGCACCAGGAACAGCAGCCCTACGGCATAGCCTAGCTGCGCTGCGGTAACGATAAACCCGGCCTGATTAATTGAAAGGGAAAATGCCGTCGCGATAGTGTCGAGCAGGGGTTGCGCATAATAGTTACTGGCAACGGCCAAACCCGTGGCGAGAGACATCAGGACAATCAGAGCGGGGCTCAGTCCTTGAGTGGATGTTTTCATTGTTATTTTTCAGCTTGTGATGATGGAGCGGGAATAATAGCTAAAAATAAGGTAGGCAGGGGTCGGATTGTGCGCTTTGTTTTTGATTGGGACGCCCTCATCCCGACCTTGTCCCCCAGGAGAAGGGGAAAACTGGCATCAGTGTGAGAAGGAGAGGGAGAGCGCCGGACTATACCCTCTCCCGTGGGAGAGGGTTAGGGTGAGGGCAAAAACTTACTTCGTCGCCAAAGCCTCATTCACCCAGCCATCAAACTCGGCCTGGTGCGCTTTAATCCAGCCATCGACGTGACCCTGAATATCCGCTTCTGACGCTTTACCGTTGTGCATCATTGCATTCTCGGCGTTGATATCCGCCAGTGGCAGCTTCATCAGACTAAACAGCTTCGCCGCCTGCGGGTTTTTCTCAGCCCAGGCTTTGTTCGCCACAATGTGCATGGTATTTACCGGGAAACCATAGTTCGCGCCATTCGGCAGTTTGGTATCCACGTCTTTCTGTTTGCCTGGCATAGAAGAGAACGGCACTTGCAGCCACACCACATCTTTGCCCGGAACCATCACATCACTCACCCAATATGGCGTCCAGGTGTAGTAGATAACCGGCTTGCCTTCTTTGTGACGCGTAATGGTATCGGCAATCATCGCCGAATAGTTACCCTGGTTATGTTCCACGGTATTCGTCAGGCCGAAAGCGCCAATCTGGTGATTGATAACCGCTTCGCAGCCCCAACCAGGTGTGCAGCCAGTTAAATCGGCTTTACCGTCGCCGTTGGTATCAAACAGTTTGGCAATCTTAGGATCTTTTAGCTGCTCGATATTGGTTATCTTATATTGCTCGGCCGTTTTCTTATCTATCAGATAACCCTGAGCGGCACCCTGAACGTAAGTGCCTTCACGATAAAATTTCTTATCGCCGCCAGCAGCGTCGTACATATCGTCGTGCAACGGCTTCCAGTTAGTGGCGATAAATGTGGTATCGCCTGCGGCCATGGAGGTGTAGGCCACGTTGTAATCCACTTCACTCGGTTTATTCACCGTATAGCCCAATTTTTCCAGGGCGCGGCTCACCAGCAAAGTCTGGAATGATTCTTCTGAGATAGTGCTTTGCGCAGGTTGAACCGTAATGCCTTTTCCCGGCAAATCAGCGGCAAAAGCGCTGGTGGTCATCAGAGTGGCGAGTGTTGCGGCTAAAATAGTTGTGTGTCGCATCATGCTTCCTTATCGGTGATGGGGCGTGAGGCGGCACGCATGCCGCCATCATGTTTATTTGATGAAGGGACGGGTCAAAAGACCAATTGGGCCGGTGTTAAACCAGCGGCGGTTGCCACGGCTGCGTGAATCGCGGCCAATGGACTGAGTTAAACGGTCGAGAATAATGGCCAGAATTACAATGCCGACGCCGCCAACGGTCGCCAGACCCATATCAAGGCGACCAATACCGCGCAGCACCATCTGACCAAGACCGCCGACGGCAATCATTGACGCGATAACCACCATCGAAAGTGCCAGCATCAGCGTCTGGTTGACGCCCGCCATAATGGTTGGCATCGCCAGCGGTAACTGAACTTTGAACAGCATCTGACGTGGGCTTGCGCCAAACGAACGAGAGGCTTCAATCAAATCTTCCGGAACCTGCTTAATTCCCAGAATCGTCAGGCGCACAATCGGTGGCAGGGCAAAGATAATCGTCACCACCACACCCGGCACGTTACCGATACCGAACAGCATCACAATTGGCACCAGGTAAACAAACGCTGGTGTAGTCTGCATGGCATCTAATAACGGACGGATAATCTTCGCGGCCCGTTCGCTTCTGGCAAGCCAAATACCGAGCGGTAAACCAATAATCATGCAGAACAGCAGGGCGGTCAGAACCAGCGCCAGCGTCACCATTGCTTGTGACCACGCGCCAATCGCGCCAATCGCCACCAGTGAAACCAGCGTCGCGATCCCCATCCCGAGGCTCGACATCTGCCACGCAATCAGCGCAAACAGAACGATGGCAACCGGGGCGGGCATCCCCAGCAAGAAATGCTGGAAGCCGCTCAGTATATAATCCACCGGCACGCGAATGCCCTGGAACAGCGGACGGAAGTGCGTAACCACCCAATCGATGCCGTGCGTCACCCAGCTATCGAGCGGGATCAGCGTCTTATGAAAGGGATCTAAAATATTAAAATGTTCAGGCTGCGGGGCAGGCGCTGAATTCAGCCAGTCTGCACTGCTACTGGCTGCGGGTGTTGAGGCCGCCTGGCTTCCCCACGCATCGGCGGTCGCTGCGGCCTGATTGGTTGTTGCGTCGGCAGCCGCACTGCCGGTATCCCACGGATTTTCTGCACTCATTGACTTACCCCCTCACGATCTAACGCCTGCAGCAGAACCCCTTTCGAGATAATGCCCACGTACTGACTCTCTTCCCCAACAACCGGAACCGCGCACGGTGCCTGGCCGACATGGGTGAGTAGATCACTCAGTGAAGTCTCTGCGGAAACGGCCGCTGGAGATTCGAGGTAAGCATTGTCCAGACCCTGGCCCGCAGCTAACGCGGCTTTCAGTGAATCAGTGGAAACAATACCGAGGAATTTTTGCCCGCGTTCAATGACATAACCAAATTCACGGTCTTCATCTTGCAGCAATTTCAGCGCGGATCTTGGGCCGAAACCGGCAGTTTTACGCAACAGGCCAGCCGGGCTACGACGGGCAATATCCTTAGCGCTAAATACCTGGCTAATATCTACGCCACGGAAGAAGGTGCGCACATAATCATTCGCCGGATTATTGAGAATTTCATCCGGCGTACCGACTTGCACCACTTCACCACCCTGCATAATGGCAATTCGGTCGCCAATACGCATCGCTTCATCCAGATCGTGGGAAATAAATACGATGGTACGCTGATGTTTCGCCTGCAATTTAATTAACTCGTCCTGCATTTCAGTACGAATTAAAGGATCGAGGGCAGAGAAGGCTTCATCCATCAATAATATATCGGGATTAATCGCCAAAGCACGAGCCAAACCCACACGCTGACGCATACCGCCAGAAAGCTCATCGGGATAAGCGTGGGCATAATTTTCCAGCCCAACCTGACGCAGTGCATCAAGCGCTTTTTCCTGACGTTCTTTCAACGCAATACCGGCTAATTCCATGCCGAATCCAGCGTTATTTAACACCGTCATATGAGGCATCAAAGCAAAGGACTGGAATACCATGGAAATCTTATTTTTACGTACTTCACGGAGTTCCGCTTCTGATATTTTGGCAATGTCTACGCCGTCAATCAGTACCTGTCCACGGGTTGGTTCAATCAGGCGATTGAGAAGGCGAACCATGGTGGATTTACCGGAACCCGATAACCCCATGATGACAAAAATCTCGCCTTCTTCAATGGCCAGACTGGCGTCTTTTACGCCAAGCGACAGCCCTGTTTTCTCCAGTAATTCTGCTTTTGAAATACCTTTTTCTATATATTTGAATGCGCGCTGTGGATGCTCACCAAATACTTTATATAAATTCTTCACTTCAAGTTTAATTGCCATGCAATAAAGTTATTCCTGTATTTATATATTTATACACAATTCCTGATGGAAATATTCACTGCATATACCCTAACATACTTAGAATCTGAGACAACCCTCCATTTCCGATATATCCAATATCCGCACGGCGCATGTGGTCGGCATTTCCCATGAGTAAAGGGCTGAGGGCAAATATGAAAAAGATGATATTTTTTGTAACCGGAGGCGAAATTAGCCTGAATGAGACGAGGTTCACAATAATATCCATGGCGGATAAGCATCACTCTATCCGCCATAAATAAACGCAAAATTTGGTGGGTTATGTGTTCGATTATCCGCTGTAGATTAATCTATTTTTCTTAATTAGAAGTCCCAATCTTCGTCCTGAGTCTCCACCGCTTTCCCCATCACATACGACGAACCCGAGCCTGAGAAGAAGTCATGGTTTTCGTCGGCGTTGGGAGAAAGCGCTGCCAGAATCGCAGGGTTCACTGCGACCATTTCAGGCGGGAACAGCGCGTTATAGCCGAGGTTCATCAGTGCTTTATTGGCGTTATAGCAAAGGAACGCTTTGACCTCTTCCTGCCAGCCGACATTGCCATACAACGCATCGGTATACGCCACTTCATTATCGTAAAGATCCATCAGCAACTCGAAGGCGAAATTCTGCAATTCGCTCTGTCGTTCAGCGCTTTGCTGCACAAGATTTTTCTGAAATTTATAACCGATGTAATAGCCATGCACCGCCTCGTCACGAATGATCAGACGAATCAGATCTGCGGTGTTGGTCAACTTGCCACGGCTTGACCAATACATCGGCAAATAAAAGCCTGAATAAAATAAGAACGACTCCAAAAATACGCTGGCGATTTTCTTCTTCAACGGGTCATCGGCATGATAATGCGCGAGGATAATTTGCGCTTTGCGCTGGAGTGGTTCATTGGCTTCACTCCACGCATAAGCGGCATCAACATCTTTGCTCTGGCAAAGTGTCGAGAAAATCGAACTATAAGAACGAGCATGCACCGCTTCCATAAAACTCACGTTCGACAACACCGCTTCTTCATGGGGTGTTATTGCGTCAGCCATTAATACGGGTGCGCCAATGGTATTCTGAATGGTGTCCAACAACGTCAACCCAGTAAATACGCGGATCGTCAGCTGCTGTTCATCGTTGCTAAGTGATTGCCACGCCGGAATATCGTTCGACAGCGGGACTTTTTCCGGCAGCCAAAAATTACTGGTCAGGCGGTTCCATACCTCGAGATCTTTCTCATCCTCGATAATATTCCAGTTGATGGCGCGCACGCGGTTTAACTGAGTCATCTTCTCCCCTTATAAAGCGCAGGACACGCAGCCCTGGACTTCGGTGCCTTCCAGTGCCATCTGACGCAAGCGAATGTAATACAGCGTTTTAATGCCTTTTTTCCAGGCATAAATCTGCGCTTTATTAATATCGCGGGTGGTGGCGGTATCGCGGAAAAATAGCGTCAGCGACAAACCTTGATCAACGTGGCGTGTGGCTTGCGCGTAGGTGTCGATTATCTTTTCCGGGCCAATATCGTAGGCATCCTGGTAATACTCGAGATTCTCATTGGTCATAAACGGGGCCGGATAATAAACGCGCCCGGTTTTGCCTTCTTTGCGGATCTCAATACGCGAAACAATCGGGTGAATACTCGACGTTGCGTGGTTGATATACGAAATAGAACCCGTTGGTGGAATGGCCTGCAAATTCTGGTTATACAGGCCGAACTCCATCACATCATCACGCAACTGCTGCCACTGCCTGCGAGTGGGGATGGTGATACCGGCGTTGGCAAATAACTCGCGAACTTTTTGGGTTTTCGGCTGCCAGTTTTCTTGCAGATATTGCTGGAAATATTCACCGCTCGCATAGCGTGATTGTTCAAAACCTGCAAAACGTTGTTTGCGTTCCCGTGCCAGCAAATTCGAGGCGCGAATGGCATGCCAGGTCACGGTGTAAAAATAGATGTTAGTGAAATCCAACCCTTCCGCAGAGCCATAAGCAATGCTTTCGCGTGCCAGATAACCGTGCAGATTCATCTGCCCGAGGCCAATCGCATGGGAGGCGGAGTTGCCCGCTTCAATCGACGGCACCGAGCGAATGTGGCTCATATCGGAAACCGCCGTCAGCCCACGAATGGCGGTTTCTATAGTCTGAGCAAAATCTGCGGAATCCATCGCATGCGCGATATTCAGTGATCCGAGATTGCAGGAAATATCGTGGCCCACATTCTGGTAATCGAGGTTTTCGTCATAGGTCGACGCGCTATTGACCTGCAAAATTTCTGAACACAGGTTGCTCATATTAATGCGCCCGGCAATCGGGTTGGCGCGGTTGACCGTATCTTCAAACATGATGTACGGATAACCGGACTCAAACTGGATTTCGGCCAGTGTCTGGAAGAAATCGCGCGCGTTAATAAAGGTCTTGCGGATGCGTTCGTCTGCCAGCATTTCAAGGTACAAATCGCTGACCGCAATATCGCCAAACGGCTTGCCGTAAATACGCTCGACATCGTAAGGCGAAAACAGCGCCATCGGCTGGTTGTCTTTCGCTAACTGGAAGGTGACATCCGGGATCACCACGCCAAGTGAGAGCGATTTGATGCGGATCTTTTCATCAGCATTTTCGCGTTTGGTATCGAGGAAACGCAAAATATCGGGATGATGGGCGTGCAGATAAACCGCGCCCGCGCCCTGGCGCGCACCGAGTTGGTTGGCATAAGAAAACGCATCTTCCAGCATCTTCATTACCGGGATCACCCCGGACGACTGGTTTTCAATGTGTTTAATCGGCGCGCCGACTTCGCGTAAATTCGACAGCAGAAATGCCACACCGCCGCCGCGTTTTGAAAGCTGCAACGCCGAATTCACCGCGCGGCCAATCGACTCCATATTATCTTCGATACGCAGCAGGAAGCAGGAAACTAGTTCGCCGCGCTGCATCTTCCCGCAGTTCAAAAACGTCGGTGTTGCAGGCTGGAAGCGGCCACTGAGCATTTCATCCATCAGCTGAACTGCCAGTTTTTCATCACCTTGCGCCAGCGTCAGCGCCACCATACACACGCGGTCCGGGAAATGTTCCAGATACTCTTTGCCGTCATAAGATTTCAGCGTGTAGCTGGTGTAATACTTCCAGGCACCCAAAAAGGTCTGGAACTGGAAACCGCTGCGATGCGCTTTCTCAAACAATTCCACCACAAAACGGCGCTGATAACGTTGCAGCACCGCGTTGTCGTAATAACCTTGCGCCACCAGCCATTCCAGACGTGCTTGCTGGCCAGAAAACTGGCGCGAGCGGGGCAGCACATGCTGCTGATGGAATTGCTCGACCGCCAGTTTATCTTTCTCAAACTGGATGCGCCCTTCGGAATCATAAAGATTCAACATGGCATTGAGCGCGTGATAATCCGCGCTTTCCGCTGCCATTACGCTGATAGCTTCTGTCGTTGCCAAAATTCTTTGACTCCCTTACGCACGTTTTCAATGTCTTGCCCGGTGCCCAGTAGCTCAAAACGATAGAGATACGGCACCTGGCATTTTTGGGCGATCACGTCACCTGCCCGGCAAAATCCTTCGCCGAAGTTGCGGTTGCCGCTGGCAATCACACCGCGCAACAACGACCGATTCATCGGGTTGTTTAAAAAACGAATCACCTGAGCGGGAACGGCTCCGGCAATCCCGCCGCCGCCATAGCTCGGCACGATCAAAATGTACGGTTCCGTCACTTCCAGCCGCTGCTTGAAATCCAGCGGAATGCGCACGGCGGGTAGCCCGAGGCGTTCGACAAAACGCAGGGTATTTTCCGAGGTGCTGGAGAAGTAGACGAGGTTGCTCATGCGTGGGCCTGGCTGCGCAGGCGGTTGATCATATCCGGCCTAAACCCGCTCCAGCTTTCCTGTTCGGTGATAACAACTGGCAACTGGCGATAACCCAGCGTGCGTAAATCGTCCGCCGCTTCTGGGTTTAAATCGAGGTTAATCAGCTCAAAAGTGAACCCGCGGCTTTCGATAGCACGTTTGGTGGCGTGGCATTGGACACAGTCATTTCGGGTGTATATGGTAATGCGCATGATTCTTATTCTCTCTGGTATTGAGAATATGAATACTAGATGTGGGTGAGAAAATTATCAACCATACAAGATATAGTATTTTCGATAAGAGGGAGGGAGTGGCGTGGTTTTCACCCTCTCCTTTGGGAGAGGGCCGGGGTGAGGGGAAAACTCAAAAACTACATACGCATACCGATCGCCAGGCGGTTAAACGCATTCATCAGGCTCGCGGCAAAAGTCAGATCGCTAATCTCATGTGCAGTAAAGAATTGCAGCAGCGGCTGGTACACCGCATCTTCCGCACCACCTTCGGTAATCATGGTCACCGCTTCAGCCCAGGCCAGCGCCGCACGCTCTTTGTCGCTGAAGTGATGGCTCACTTTCCAGCCCGCCAGCGCATCCAGTTTGGTCTGGTCAACGCCATCTTTGCGCAGGGCTTTTGAGTGCATCTCCAGGCAATAAGCGCAACCGTTAATCTGCGAGACACGCAGGAAAACCAGCTCAATCAGTGTTGAACCCAGCGAGCTGGACTCCAGACCTTTCAGCGCTTGCAGCATCGGCTTAAACACAGCAGGGGAAAGGTCAAAATAGGGTTGGCGTAATTCTGTCATGGTGTTGTTCCTCATGTTGGTGTGAAAGCAATTTAGCACTATGATGGACTACTAAAGAGAGCCATAAATTAACTAATAAAGCAGGCCATAATGGCAAAATCGAATCAACTAGTGGTCAGCGCTCACCACGCCATCCCGCGTTATCAACAAATTGCCAGGCAACTCAAACAGGCAATCAGTGATGGTGAGCTGGTGGCCGGAAGCCGTTTGCCGTCGAGCCGTACTATGGCACTTGAACTTGGCGTGGCGCGGGCGACAGTGGAAAACGCCTATGGCGAACTGGTGGCACAAGGTTGGCTGGAAAGGCGCGGCCAGGCGGGAACCTTCGTCAGCCCTTCAGCCACTTCGGGGGCAAATAACGTTGCCAATACCTCGAGCCAGCCGCAAGGTGCGCCACGTCCGTTTCAGATGGGGTTACCAGCCCTTGATGGATTCCCGCGCGCACTCTGGGCGCGGATGATGGGGCGGCGTCTGCGCCTGCAAACCCGCTATGACCTGATGCTGCCAGAGGCTAACGGCGAATCGACACTGCGCCAGGCCATTGCCGATTACTTGCGATTTTCGCGCAGTATTGACTGCCAGCCGGAGCAGGTATTTATCACCGCCGGATTTCAGGCCGCCATGCGTCTGGTGGTGCATACCCTGGCAAAACCTGGCGACGGAATATGGCTGGAAGACCCCGGTTATCGCTATGTGCGCCCGGTTTTTGCTGAAGCAGGAATGGCGCTACATCCCGTCCCGGTCGATAACGAAGGGATGCAGATTGATTACGGGTTAGCTCATTTCCCTGACGCTCGTTTTGCGCTGGTTACTCCCGCTCACCAAAGCCCACTTGGCGTGGCGTTGTCACTGGCACGCCGCCATCAGTTGCTGGACTGGGCAGCAGCGAATCAAAGCTGGGTGATTGAAGACGATTACGACAGCGAATTCCGCTACCATGGCAAACCACTGCCACCGATAAAAAGCCTCGATGGCCCACAACGGGTGATCTACGCGGGGACGTTCAGCAAATCGCTATTTCCCGCGCTGCGCGTCGCCTGGCTGGTGGTGCCGCAACAGCAAGTCGAGGCGTTTTCACAACATACTCATTACTTACCCTGCACCGCGCCGTTGTTGATTCAGCAAACCATTGCCGATTTTCTCCGCGAAGGCCATTTCTGGCGTCATCTGAAAAAAATGCGTCTGTGCTACAGCGAACGGCGAGTATGGCTGGAACAGGCACTGCAACAGCAAGGTTTTGATGTGGTTCCACAGGCCGGAGGCATTCAACTGGTGATGCGTGTCGGCGGCGATGATCGTGCGCTTGTGGCGAAAGCTCGCGAAGCCGGGCTGGCGGTGCAGGCATTAAGTGACTGGCGGATGGTGTCAAAAGGGGAAGGGGGAATTCTGATGAGTTTTACCAATCTCACATCAATGGCGATGGCACTCAAAGTGGCGCAACAACTTCGTGACGCGATTTTCTGACTGCACCTCTTCCCAGGTCGGATAAGCGCAGCGTCATCCGATACAACTGGCGTAAATGGTGGATGACGCTAACGCTTATCCACCCTACAAAGTCAAAATCGAACCATAGGTCGGATAAGAGCAGCGTCATCCGATACAACTGGCGTAAATGGTGGATGACGCTAACGCTTATCCACCCTACAAAGTCAAAATCGAACCATAGGTCGGATAAGCGCTGCGTCATCCGATACAACTGGCGTAAATGGTGGATGACGCTAACGCTTATCCACCCTACAAAGTCAAAATCGAACCATAGGTCGGATAAGAGCAGCGTCATCCGATACAACTGGCGTAAATGGTGGATGACGCTAACGCTTATCCACCCTACAAAGTCAAAATCGAACCATAGGTCGGATAAGCGCAGCGTCATCCGATACAACTGGCGTAAATGGTGGATGACGCTAACGCTTGTCCACCCTACAAAGTCAAAATCGAACCGTAGGTCGGATAAGCGTTAGCGTCATCCGACATAACTGGCTTACCACCCCACAAGAAAGTAAAGACCCCGGCAGAACCGGGGTCAGACGCATATTTGTTATCACTACACTTTTGTGGCTAACGACGGGACGCTAATAAAGCCCCGATGAAAATACCTACGGCGGCGCTAATACCCACGCTTTGCCATGGTTTGTCGCGCACATAAGTATCGGCACAACCTACCGCATCACAGGCGGCTTGTTTCACACGGGTGCGACCATGAAGGCGAGCTCGTGTCTCTTTGAGCAGAGATTCCGCTTTTTTGCGGGCGGCTTCCCCTTCTTCTTTAACATCGCTACCGAACGATTTAAGAACCTCTTCCAGCGTGTCGGCCAGCTGGTTCACGTCACGGTTAATATCATCAACACCTTCGTCTACATCATTTCGATTTACACGGTTAAACATTAGTTTCTCCCTTGTTGCGATGTACTTCTCAGTGTAGACCATAATTTTTAGTCATGAGACAGGTCACGCGCTTTCGCGGTCTTTATGGACTAATCTGAAAGCGCTAGTAATGCTGGATATTGTAAGGTTGCGCTGCAATAGAAGATGATGAGGAAAAATTATGTATTTACGACCCGATGAGGTGGCCCGCGTTCTTGAAAAAGCCGGTTTTACCATGGATGTTGTCACACCAAAAACATACGGATATCGCCGTGGTGAAAATTACGTTTATGTGAATCGCGAAGCGCGTATGGGGCGAACTGCGTTGATTATTCACCCAACCTTAAAAGAACGAAGCCAGACACTGGCAGACCCTGCCACGGATGTTAAAACTTGCGATCACTACCAGCATTTTCCACTCTACCTTGCTGGCGAAACTCATCAGCATTACGGCATTCCGCACGGTTTTAGTTCACGCATTGCGCTGGAACGTTATTTGTCTGGTTTGTTTGGCGAGCATTAATCGAAACCGGTGTTGTTGCGCGTCACGGCGCAACGCTAACCTCAAGCCCCAGCTTTTGCATTCCGGTAACCGCTGATGCGGAATAAGCGACGGCAATAATCCAAAAAGTAGCCATACGCGGCACCCATAAACATCGACACCACAATGTTAGAACTGACTGCTGCAGCTATCTGGGTCCAGTCAGCACCGACCGACCACAAAATGGCGACGTAAACCGGTGACTGGAAAGTCACATAAGCCAGCACATCAGCAAGATTTTTCGCCCAGTTAGCTTTGCTATAACGTTTAGTCAAACGCATGAAAGCATCGCGATATAAACCGTAGGGCCAGGCAATCAGGATATTCACCGGGATGGCGACCAGCCTTGATGAGAGCGACTGCTCAAAGCTCATGCCGGAGAGAAAAATCTCTATCATCATGTTCACAACCGAGCAATACACTACCATCGCAAAAGTATCTGCGACTGCATGACGCAGGCGTGACTCAGGAGAAAACATTCTTCCAGCTCCTAATGAAAATTAGATATATACACTACCAGGTCGACATGATGGCAGTGCTAATGCGTGGCTTATTTTGATTTGACTAGATTATATCGCTGGTTGAAATCGTACAATTAGTGATTAATTTTTATTTAATCGCGTTTTGTCAATAAAATCCGCTAAATGGCACATAAAAGGCAGGGTTTCATTATTTTGTCGCTTCGTTATTAATTTTCATTTAAAAATCATTGGGTTAATTTTTCGTCAGTCGCAGCGGTTTTTCGGGCTATTCAGAGCCTGAATTTTTGTTGTGGGGTTGTTTATATAACGATGAGTGGGGCGGGGTAATTATGTGGTTTCAGGCGGGTGAACTGTAGCCCGCCTGATCATAGCGGCATTAGCAAACGCCAAAATCGTCGTCTTCTTTATACAAAACCACGTCTTCTGCTTTTAGCGTGACCTTTTCGCCGCTCAAAATATTCCTCGGGGTACAGAACAAAGTATCGCCCTGAACATCCAGCACTTCATACTTCGGGCCACCTTTCTTGGGTTGCACCAAATCGCCTGCCTTGAACATAATTAACCTCATTCAATTGAGAGAAATGAATTACGTATACCCGTCATCCTTCAAGCTGCAGGGGTGTTGGCTGCACTCACTTACCCAAATCACTTACTTAAGTAAGCTCATCGGGATAAGCTCCCTGGCCGCCTGGCTGCAACTCGAATGCTAACGGGTATATACCGTTAACCATAGCCCAAAATAACGGGACAAAAAGCCGAACTCACTCAGTGCTTATTCCAGGGCATTACTGCCAGCAAGCGTGCCATGCCGCAAAAACCGCTGATACCCGCAAACAGCAAACCCGCACCGACAAAACCCGACAGTAAATAGAATCCTGGGTGAACAACAAACCCCAGAATCACACCCGCAAGAACCAGGCTTCCGGCGGCAATTTGCACCTGGCGCATTAACGGCAACGGCTGTGATTTATCTTCGAGAATTTGCTGGCCATCTTTCTTCCAGGCCGTTAATCCCCCTTCCAGCAGCAACACTTTTGCGGGGGCCACGGCATCAACCAGTTTCTGAGCATTTTGCGTGGTGCGCATGCCGGACTGGCAATAAAAAATTACCGTATCGAAAGGGTCAAACGGGCCAAGTCTATCGCCATTTTCGATGGCAGAAAGCGACAGTAAATGTGCCTCGGCAATATTCTCACGCGCATATTCATCATGCTCGCGGATATCAATCAACGCCGCACCTTTGGTGAGCAGCGCTTTGGCATCGCTTGGGGAAATAGTCTGGATAGTCATGCTGTTCCTCACGGACAATAAATGGCTTTAAGCGTGCCAATGATCTCCCGAATGGCATCACTTTTAATGAAATAAAGAATGCGCTGCGCCTCGCGGGTACTGTCGATAAGCCCTTCATTGCGCATACGGGCAAGATGCTGAGAAGTGGCAGATGGACTTAGCCCAGTCGCCGTAGCCAGCTCGCCTGCTCCGGTGCCGGGGGAATCGAGCAACATGCAGAGGATCAGCAGCCGATTGGCGTTACTCATTGCTTTGAGTAGCTTTGCGGCATCGCTTGCGCTGGCCTGGAGTTTTAGCAGTTCGGGATTCATAGTTTTAGTTTAGCACTTACTTAATTAAGCAAATGCTAAACGAAAGGATGGGAAAATGCACGTGATTGTTAGCCATTGATCAGGATGATTGTTGATGCCTGGCCCAGGCCGCCAGTACCGTGCGCTCGGATAGCTCAAGGTACTCCGCGAGCGTACGGGCGGCTTTTTCATTTTGGTCATCAACCAGCAGCGCAAGGATGTGGGCATTCTTCTCAATATAAGGGGCATAGAGAATTTCGGGATCGTTAAGATGCCCGAATACTAGCCGGAGTTCTGCGGAGATATTGCGGTACAGGCGCGTCAGGCGCTCGCTGTCGGCCAATTCGACAATCGCCGTGTGGAATTTCATATTTGCCGTCCCCACCTGCCGCCATTCGCTGGTCTGGCGGTACTCCCGCGCTTCTTGCACAGCGGCTTCCATTTTGGCAACGGCTGGATGCAGCGGATAGGCATGGGTGAGGGCGTCGCACTCAATCAGCCGACGAATACGGTAAATATCGAGAATTGCCGCCATATCCGGCACTGCCACACAAACCCCGCGATTAGGCTCGTAACGCAGCAACCCTTCCTGGGTCAGCATGCGGAACACTTCACGCAGCGTATTGCGCGAAATATCCAGTTGTTCGCTGAGGGCAGCTTCCGAAAGGCGCGCGCCGGACGCGAGTTCGCCAACGATAATCTTCTGGCGGATAGTCTCGGCGATTTTCTCGCTCAGCATTTGAGTGGCGGCATCTTTCTTCATGTTGTTCTGCGGTAACCTGGTGAGCGGCAATCTTCACATATTAGCCTGGTAGCGGCAAGGCATTGAGACTGCGGGATTATTTCAATTCCATGCACTATAAAAGCGCATAACTGCATTTCTATGCACTCCACTGGTGCAATACCTCACTTTCTTCACGCCGCCGATCGGGAAAAAGTGATCGGCGTCGGTTTTTTATCATCCGGTTTTCGATTCTGTTTGTCTAATTAATCAACACTCACTAGCTTATTGTTCAACAATAATTTAATAGTTGATTAACAATCTCTGCTTTTACCTCAACGATGGTCTGTTTATTGCTTAACAGACAGGGTCATAATTCTAATAACGGAGAGAGTCAGATGGCAGCGCAAGAACTCGAAAATAAATCTTTTGTCCAGAAGCGTCGTTCCTCGCTGCTGGCGGCAATATTCCTGATGGCGACCTCGGCGATTGGCCCTGGTTTTATCACGCAAACGGCCACCTTTACCGCCACCATGGGTGCGGCATTTGCCTTTGGTATTCTGGCCTCGATCGTCATCGATTTTGTGGTGCAACAGAATATCTGGCGCGTGGTGACTGTTACGCGGATGCGCGCCTCTGACGTTGCCAATGAAGCGCTACCTGGCAGTGGTTACTTACTGGCGGTGCTGGTGATTTTCGGTGGGCTGGTCTTTAACGTCGGTAACATTGCCGGTGCGGGTCTGGGCCTGAATGCCATGTTTGGTATATCACCAAAATGGGGTGGGCTGCTCAGCGCACTGCTGGCGTTCTACATCTTCTCCTCGCAGCGCGCCAGCAGCGCAATTGACCGCCTGATTATTGTCCTCGGCCTGGTGATGATTGGCCTGACGCTGTATGTCGCGTTTGTCTCTTCCCCGCCGGTCGGCGAAGCGCTGCGCCAGAGCGTGTTTCCGGACACCATGAACTTCGCCATGATCACCACCATCGTCGGCGGCACCGTGGGCGGATATATCTCGTATGCGGGTGCGCATCGCCTGTTAGATAAAGGCATGACCGGTGTCGAAAATATTGAAGCGGTTTCTTCGGCGGCGACCAAAGGGATTCTGGTGGTCGGGTTGATGCGTTACGTGTTGTTCCTCGCCGTATTGGGCGTAGTCGCCAGCGGCGTAACGTTAGACATTTCCAGCCAGGTGGCGAACCCGGCTTCTCAAGCCTTCCAGCACGCTGTGGGTAGCTTTGGTGTGCGCATCTTTGGTTTTATCTTCTGGGCAGCGGCACTCACCAGCGTGATTGGCGCGGCTTACACTTCAGTCAGCTTTATGACTGTTTTTAATAAGAAAATGACTGAGCGCCAGCGCAATATCGCGACCATTATATTTATTGCTGTCTCATTAGTGGTGTACGTGTTGCTGGGGACAGCTCCGGCTGCATTGCTGGTGTTTGCGGGCGGTTTCAACGGGCTTATCTTGCCAATCGGCCTAACGATTTTTGTCTACGTCGGCTGGAAACGTGCTGATTTAATGTCGGGTTATGTCTACCCGCGCTGGTTGCTGTGGACGGGTCTGGTGACCTGCGTGCTGACCTGGTACATGGGCGCACTCTCCGTTGGCGCTATTTTCGATTTCCTGAAAGTTGTTTGAGGAAAAGCAGATGTTAAAGACCATTGATCTCAATAGCGATTTAGGCGAAAGCTTCGGGCAGTGGAGCATGGGTGACGACGCCGCCATCCTCAAGGTGGTGAGTAGCGCTAACGTCGCCTGTGGTTTCCACGCCGGTTCCCCGGCAGGCATTCTTGAAACGCTGAAAGCGGCAAAAACTCAGGGCGTAACGGTCGGCGCGCATGTTGCCTATCCGGATTTAGTCGGCTTTGGCCGCCGTAACATGGACATCGCCAGCGACGAACTCACCGCCGACGTGATTTACCAGATTGGCGCACTGCAAGGGCTGGCACGCGCTGCGGGCACTCAAGTGCGCTACGTCAAACCGCACGGTGCGCTGTACAACACCATTGCTTATCACGAACGCCAGGCGCTGGCGGTGATCGACGGCATTCTGGCGGTTGACCCGCAGTTGCCGCTGGTTGGGCTGGCGGGTTCTCCGGTGCTGCAACTGGCGCAGCAAAAAGGGCTGAAAACCATCGCCGAAGCGTTTGCAGACCGTGCTTACCACGCCGACGGTACGCTGGTTTCGCGCCGCGAAGCGGGATCGGTATTGCACGATGCACAGCTTGTGGCGCAACGAATGCTGCAACTGATTACCGAAGGTGGTGTTGAATCCATTGAAGGGAAATTCACGCCGATTCAGGCCGACTCTATATGTGTGCATGGCGACAGCCCAGGCGCGATTGCTATGGCGAGCCAGATCCGCACCTTGCTGGAAGCGCAGGGCATTGCTATCCGCTCGTTTATTCCTCAGGCGTAAGGAGCGGCAGCTATGCAGAATAAGTTAATGAAAGCCAGCCAACAGGCGATTGCCGCCGCACGAGAAGCGCGCCAGGCGATTCGTCACGGTTTTGATAAACCTACCGCCGGAATGGCGCCAGGCATGACCCAGGCGAACATGATTTGCCTGCCGCGTGACTGGGCGTTTGATTTCCTGCTCTATGCCCAGCGCAACCCACAAAGCTGCCCGGTGCTGGATGTGATAGAAGCGGGCGGGCATCAGACCGTGCTGGCGGAAGGTGCCGATTTGCGCACCAACATTCCGCGTTACCGTGTCTGGGAGCAGGGTAAGCTGGCGGATGAAATCACCGACGCGCGCGCTGTCTGGGAAAAGCACCCTGACCTGGTCACCTTCTTAATTGGTTGCAGCTTTACCTTTGAAACGCCATTGCGTGAAGCGGGTATTGAAGTACGCCACATTACCGATAACTGCAACGTGCCGATGTACAAAACTAACCGCCTTTGCCGCCCCGCAGGGCGTTTACAGGGCGAACTGGTGGTTTCCATGCGCCCGATCCCGGCAGACAGGGTGGCAGACGCCGTGATGATCAGCGGCCGTTTTCCCGCAGTGCACGGTGCGCCGGTTCACATCGGCGAGCCGCATCTGTTGGGTATTAGCGATATTTCACGTCCAGATTTTGGTGATGCTGTGCGTATCGAAGCAGGTGAAATCCCGGTGTTCTGGGCATGCGGCGTGACTCCGCAAGCTGCGGTGATGAAATCGGGAGTGCCATTTGCCCTCAGTCACGCGCCAGGACACATGTTTATTACTGATGTACCGGATGCCGCCTGGCAGGGAGCGTGAAGTGAGATTTTTAGCCGTTAACTTAAGTAGCTTCCTGGTCGAACTGGATACGCTTGATGAAACACTGGCGTTGTTCGATGCGCTCAGCGCCGCGCCGGAAAAGGGGATCGAGGAGATCATTCCGGCAGCTCGAACCTTGTTGATCCGCTATCAGCCGATGCAAACCAGCATGGCGCAACTTGCTGGCAAAATCTCGAAGTGTTCTTTGCAGCACAAGGAAGCCAGCTACGGTCAACAGGTGACTATCCCTGTGCACTACAACGGCGAAGATCTTCCCGCAGTAGCGGAACTGATGGGCATCGCGGTGCAGGAAGTCATCCGCCGCCATCAGGAATCACTGTGGAACGTGGCGTTTACCGGCTTTGCGCCAGGTTTTGCCTATATGGTGTCTGACACTGGCGGTTGGCAAACACCGCGTCGCAGCACACCTCGCACCCGCATTCCCGCAGGTTCCGTGGCGCTGGCTGGGGAATTTAGCGGTATCTATCCACAAGCTAGCCCCGGCGGTTGGCAGCTTATCGGCCAGACTGACCTGCAAATGTGGGACTTAACGCGCGCGCAGCCCGCACTGCTGTTGCCGGGTAGCCAGGTGCAGTTTGTGGATGGCGCCGCAGGTAAGAAAATGGTTTCTCTGCCTGCCGTTGTTGCGCCACAAATTGCCCCCGCGAGTGACGCACCAACGCTGACCGTGCTGGCGACAGGCCTGCAAACCTTGTGGCAGGACAATGGCCGCAGCGGCAAAGCGGCGCTGGGTTTATCGGAATCCGGCGCGATGGATAAAACAGCACTGCACACCGCAAATCGTATTGTTGGCAACCCGAGTGATTCACCTTGCCTCGAAATCACGCACGGTGGTTTCCGCGCCCGGGCAAATGGCGATGTGGTGATTACCCTGACCGGTGCGCCATGCCCGTTGACCCTGAAAACGGCGGACGGCGAGCATTATCGCGTGGAAAGTTATTGCCCACTCAATTTAGCCGCCGGAGATGAAATTCACGTCGGTACACCAGTTCGCGGGTTACGCAGTTATCTGGCGGTGCGCAGCGGGTTTGTGGTCGAACAAATTCTTGGCAGTGCCGCACGTGACAGCCTGGCGCAGTTAGGGCCAGCCGCGATTGCTGTTGGTGACATTTTACAGACTGGCGCACATCGGCACTGCAACGCCGTTTTGCTGGATGAACTTCCACAATCTGCCCTTCCTGCGGTGGGTGAAACAGTGACGCTGGATATTGTCGCAGGCCCGCGCACCGACTGGTTCACCGCCGATGCACTCGCTCGTTTAACCGCGCAGGACTGGCTGGTCACGCCACAGTCTAACCGCATCGGTTTGCGCCTCGCAGGTGAGCAACAACTGGAGCGCCGTCAGCACCAGGAGCTGCCGAGTGAAGGCACTTGTAGCGGCTCGATTCAGGTTCCTGCCAGCGGGCAACCGGTGCTGTTTTTGCACGACCACCCCTTGACCGGTGGCTATCCGGTGATTGCTGCGGTGGCAGAATATCATCTTGATTTGGCAGGGCAAATTCCGCCCGGCGCTGCCATTCGCTTTAACATTATCCAACCGTTTATCGAAATAACAGGGAGTAATGCCC
Organism: Buttiauxella agrestis ATCC 33320; assembly: GCA_024169445.1. Lineage (GTDB taxonomy): Bacteria > Pseudomonadota > Gammaproteobacteria > Enterobacterales > Enterobacteriaceae > Buttiauxella > Buttiauxella ferragutiae. The sequence goes on along the minus strand of JALKFA010000001.1, from coordinate 5,076,983 downwards.
GTGACCACCTCGCCGCATAAAGTTCTGATCGCCAACCGTGGCGAGATTGCCGTTCGCATCATTCGTGCCTGCCGTGATTACGGTGCGCAGGCGGTAGCGGTGTACGCTGACCCGGATGCCAACGCGCTACACGTGCAAATGGCTGATGAAGCCTGGGCGCTCCCCGGCACTAGTTCAGCAGACACCTACTTAAACATTGCAGCGCTGGTGGAGGTTGCAAAGCGCAGCGGTGCAACAATGGTGCATCCTGGCTACGGTTTTTTGTCTGAACGTGCCGAGTTTGCTCGCGCCGTACAGGAGGCGGGGCTTATCTGGATTGGTCCGCAGCCGGACACTATCGAGAAACTCGGCGATAAAGTGCAGGCGCGTAAAATCGCCATGGAAGTGGGAGCTCCGCTGGTCAAAGGCACTACAGATCCGGTGAATGGCGCGGGAGAAGTGCTCGATTTTGCTGCCACGCACGGTTTGCCGGTGGCGATTAAAGCTGCCTTTGGCGGTGGTGGGCGCGGCCTGAAAGTGGCCTGGAAACTGGAAGAAGTGGCTGAACTTTATCATTCCGCAACACGCGAAGCGTTGACGGCATTTGGCCGTGCAGAATGTTATGTCGAACAATATCTCGACCGTCCACGCCATATTGAAGCTCAAGTTATCGCTGATAAACATGGCAATGTGGTGGTGCTTGGCACGCGTGATTGCTCGCTCCAGCGCCGTAACCAGAAACTGGTGGAAGAAGCGCCCGCACCGTTTATTAGCGATGCCCAGCGCCTGCAAATCCACAGTGCCGCCCACGATATTTGCGCCCATGCGGGCTACGTTGGCGCTGGTACCGTGGAGTTTTTATTAAGCCGCGACGGTACGCTTTCGTTCCTCGAAGTGAACACCCGTTTGCAGGTAGAACATCCGGTCACCGAAGAAACTACCGGCCTTGATATTGTCGTGGAACAACTGCGCATTGCGGAAGGTTTACCGCTCAGTATTCTGGAAACCCCAGTCCCGCGTGGGCACTCGTTCGAATTCCGAATTAACGCTGAAGATGCTGGCAAAGGCTATTTACCGACACCTGGCAATATCACGGTATTCCGCGCACCAGGCGGGCCTGGTATTCGCCTCGACACTGGCGTTAATGCGGGTTCAACCGTCCCAGGCAATTATGACTCGCTGATGGCAAAACTCATTGTCACGGGCAGCAGCCGTGAACAGGCCATTGCCCGTGCACGTCGCGCCCTGCGTGAGTTTGAAATCGACGGCGTAGCCTCAGTGTTGCCATTCCACCGTGCGGTGATGGATGACGCTGATTTCACCGAAGGCTTCAAGGTGCATACTCGCTGGATTGAAACTGATTTTGCCGGGCGCATTGAATTTGCACCGCGTCAGACGCCCAAGGCCAATGAAACTTTAACCCGCACCTGGATTGAACTTGATGGCCGTCGCGTGCAACTGGGCTTACCTGCGAGCCTGTTTAGCGGTGCGGCGTTGTCTCAGCCAGGTAAAGCGCACCCGCCAGTGAACGAGCCGGTAAACGACGCGGCAGTTGAAGCACCGATCTCCGGTGTGCTCCATAGTTGGCTGGCAGAAGAAGGCAAAACGGTGCAGCAAGGGGAAGTGATTGCGGTAATGGAAGCGATGAAAATGGAAGTTCAGGTCGTCGCACATCGCAGTGGAACCCTGAAACAGCAGGCGACAACGGGGGATTTAGTCGAAGCTGGGCGTTCACTCGGTGATATTAGTTAGAATCTTACGGCGGGTGAACAGCCCGCCTGAATTACCCTACTAATATTTATAGGTATCATGCTTTTCAGAGTATTTGTTATTGATATGTGTTGGTGGTAGTCCAGCGTAAGAATATACTGGACACGTTTCAGATGGACTGAAATATACCCACAGTTTTTAGAACACATAATGGAATAACATGAAAAACATCTTCTTTTTTGACACTTTGATCACTCCAAAACTTCTGGTTGTACTGTACTGGTTAAGCATCATTTCAATCGTTATCTCTGCTGCTACAACGATTTTTCTAGGGCAGGCACTGGCTGGTATCTTTGGACTGGTGTTTGGTATTTTAGCTGTACGCGTCGGTTTCGAATTGATCATGATCGCCTTCAAAAATAACGAATACCTGAAGCGCATTGCTGAAAACTTGCCTGAAACAAAGTAATGCCCTTGTGTAGACTTATTAATTAATGAGCTTACTACTGCCTGTGATATTCAATTTTTTGAAATTGGAATCAATAAAATATTGGGTTACAGGCATTTTACTTTTGGCGAAAAAAAAGCCCACATAACTTTCGCTATGCGGGCCTTTAATTTTCTATACCCGTCATACTTCAAGTTGCAGCGTTGTTGGCTGCACTCACAAACCCCAGTCACTTACTCAAGTAAGCTCCTGGGGATTATGAGCCTAGTCCATGAGGCTCACCCTTCGGGCCAGCGCAAGCGCTGTTCAAATCTGTTCCAGACAGATTTGTAGCTCCCTTGCCGCCTACCTGCAACTCGAATTATTTAGGGTATAAGGTGATTATTCGTATTGCTGGTCGCGCTCTTTGGCTGCGCGTTGACGGTCGTAAAACTCATCCTCCGCAGCAATAATTTCATCAATCAGTGAACCCATATCCACATCATGAGCTTCTTCGACGAATAGCCCCGTTAGCGGTGTTTCTGGGGTTAATTTTCCGTCTTCATATAACGCCCAGATCTCTTTCGCATAGCGTGTTTGCAGTAATTGCGGGGCGAACTGGCCGTAATATTCGGTGATGTTATTCACATCACGTTCAAACATGGATTCAGCATGGTTGTTTGCTGCGGCGTCCACCGCTTGTGGCAAGTCGATAATCACCGGCCCTTGCGCGTCTTGCAGTACGTTAAACTCCGATAAATCGCCATGCACCAGGCCCGCACACAACATGCGTACGATATTGCGGATCATGGTTTCGAAATCAGCCAGCGCACTTTCTTCGCTCATCGCCACATCGCTCAGACGTGGAGCCACCAAACCTTCAGCATCGGTGACCAGTTCCATCAATAACACGCCATCAATACACATATATGGCTGCGGCACGCGCACCCCGGCGTTTGCCAGGCGGAACAACGCTTCCACCTCAGCCATTTGCCAGGTTTCTTCTTGTTGCTTGCGTCCGAACTTTGAGCCTTTCTGCATGGCACGGGTGTTGCGAGAATTGCGGACTTTGCGCCCTTCCTGATACTGCACAGCTTGCTTAAAGCTACGCTGCATAGCTTCTTTGTACACTTTGGCGCATTGGATCTTGTCACCGCATAAAACGGTGTAGACGTCGGCTTCTTTGCCACTTTTCAGGCGCTGAAGTACATCGTCGATCAGGCCATCATCAACCAGCGGTTGGAGTCTGTTTGGGATTTTCATGCGGCTTTATACCTTATTTCAGCCATTTTTCGTATCAATAACACAGACGGCGATAGCAGAAAAAGTGGACAATATTTGCCACGGAAACGGAAAGTTAACGTAACTGTCTGTATTCATTTGCTTGTCTGCAATTGTAGGGCGGATAAGCGCGAGCGACATCCACCGTTTACCCCAGCGATGTCGGGTGAAGCTATGCTTTCCCGAACGACACCAAAGTTTGATTAAAGGTACTCAGAATGAAAATTTTAACCGCTTTCATGCTGTTGGTCTCCACTTCAACGCTCGCCGCCAGCGATTACGACCAGCCTATTAAACTGGCACAGGAATTCAACCAATGGTACCTGCAACAAATCAGTCAGAATAAAAATCCTCTTACCGATGGCCATGATATTGATAAATATGTGACTAAAAGCACGCTGGAAAAACTACGTTCAGCCATCGGTAACGAAGCTGAATTTTACGACGCCGACTTTTTTATTCGCGCCCAGGATTTTGGCGAAGACTGGCCGACGAACGTCACCGTAGTATCCAGTGACTATGACCCCGTTTGCTTCAACATTTATGTTTCCTACGGCAAAAAACAGCAACACACCGTTATTGACTGCATGGTAAAGGAAGCCGGAACCTGGAAAATCCAGTCTGTTGCAGGCCAGACCATACTGAGAAATGAAAACGTGAAGTAGCGGGAAAAAGGTCACTAAAGTGGTGTTGTAGGGTGGATAAGCGATAGCGTCATCCACCATTTTAGCCTGTTTTTCGGACGGTGCTGCGCTTATCCGACCAGGGAATAGGTTTGTCTTTTTTTCCACACTTTTCAACGTGATTTTTGCCTTCTTTAACATGGCGCTCATTAATCCAGCAAAAGAACCTTTATACTAATACACCTGTGTTTATCAATAATCCTCAGATATTTTTTTGGAAAAAGGTTTTATTAAAAATGGAAAGCTTTATAGAAGCTCTGTGGCGCGTTTTTATTTCGTTTAGAAATAAAACAAATGAACACAGAGTCACCGATATGGGTCTGGTAAAATAATGACTCACTTCACCTTTATTCTCAAGAATAATAAACATGCTATTAACATATTAACCGGATATAAAGGTTATACGGCCAGGCTGAAGCAAAAGATGAAAAAAACAGCAATGAGATGAGAATTATCTTGCGTCAGTCCTTATGGGGTTGAGAAAGATAATTTCATCCCTAAACTATTTTAGTTCACTGCAAATGGAAGGCACGATGAGAGGAAAAATACCGAAGACCGAATTGCTGGTGACGTTTGAAGTGGTGGCACGTCACGAAAGTTATACTCGGGCAGCAGAAGAGTTGGCTTTGACACAGAGCGCTGTGTTCAGACAAGTAAACGCGTTGGAGGATTTTCTGCATACTGCATTATTTGACCATGCAAAAAAACGTATTCATTTAAATGCGGCAGGTAAGCACTATCTGAACATTGTTAAAGAAACGCTAAATAAACTTGAGCGTGATACTCATTCGATAATGGCCTGGCAACCTGCGGTTCAGGCTATTGAGTTAGCCGTCAATCCGACATTAAGCACTCATTGGTTGATTCCCAATTTACGCGAGTTCAATAAATTAAATCCCGATATTACGGTCAATATTCATTCACTGGCTAATATCGGCGATTTTCTAAACAATGATTATGACGCCGCTATTATGCGCGAAGATTTTTGTACACCATGGTCTGGAATGGAATATTTATTTGAAGAGGAGATTTTGCCCGTTTGTAGCAGAAGCCTGTTATCCCGACCTGATCAAAAATTCGCTGTCGATGACTTGCTGAATGAATTTCCTTTGTTGCATCAAAGTACCCGCACCACCGGTTGGCAAGAGTGGTTTGCGCTGTCGGATGTTAACAGCCCGCTGGTGAACAAAGGCCCGCGCTTTGACTTGCTCTCGATGTTGATTGCGGCGGTACGCTCAAATCTGGGAACCGCATTATTACCTCGTTTTGCTATTCAGCGCGATCTGGACAGCGGTGAAATGGTCATTCCTTGTGATGTTCCTATTCGTACCGGGAACCGCTTCATTTTGACATGGCGGGCAGAAAAAGCTGAGTCCCGACATTTGCAGATTCTTCGCGCCTGGTTACTGGAAAAATCACTGATATCTGAGCCAGCCTGATTGATGATGCCGCCCGGTTTTCACCAGGCGGCATACCTTACCAGTCAATACCAGATTGAGCCTGAATCCCGCTATCAAAGGCATGTTTTACCGGTCGGATTTCACTGACGGTATCAGCAATATCCAGCAACTGGCTGTGACAACCGCGCCCGGTCACCACCACACTTTGATGGGCGGGGCGATTCGCTATCGATGAAATAACCTCCTGAATATCCAGGTAGTGATAAGCCAGCATATAGGTGAGTTCATCGAGTACCACCAGGTCGTAACGCGCATCGGCGAGCATGCGCTTACTTTCCTGCCAGACCGCGAGAGCAGCCTGGATATCTTCTTCTCTATTCTGGGTTTCCCAGGTAAAACCGGTGCCCATAATGTGGAATTCAACATTGTGCTGATGCAGCGTGTTGTATTCACCATTATCCCACTGGCCTTTAATGAATTGCGCGACCCCGACGGTTTTGCCATGGCCGATAGCGCGCGTCACTGTCCCAAAGGCTGCGGTCGATTTTCCTTTTCCGTTGCCGGTAAAAACAATCAGGATACCTTTCCTTTCGGTTGCCGCCGCCACACGGCTATCTACCCGCTCTTTGATCTTTTGCTGGCGCTGACGATGGCGTTCAGTATTGGTTCGCGTTTCCATAAACGCTCCTTAATGCTTTGCAGGGCAAGATGCGCAACTTTGCTTTTGCTCAAACTGTTCAAAGAAGTTATTGCCTTTATCGTCGACCAGAACAAAAGCCGGCAGGTTTTTCACTTCCATCATCCACACCGCTTCCATGCCCAGTTCAGGGTACTCAAGGCAGCGCAGGCTTTTCACATATTGCTGCGCCAGTAATGCCGCCGCGCCACCGATACTCCCGAGGTTAAAACCACCATGTTTGAGGCAGGCATCGGTCACTTGCTGGCTGCGGTTACCTTTCGAAAGCATGACCAGGCTGCCACCTGCTGCCTGGAACTGGTCAACATAACCATCCATGCGCCCGCCAGTGGTCGGCCCGAGCGAACCACACGGCTGGTTGTCCGGCGTTTTGGCAGGGCCCGCGTAATAGACGATATGGTTTTTCATGTAGTCGGGCATCGCTTCGCCCTTGTCCAGCCGCGCTTTGATTTCAGCATGGGCAATGTCGCGGGCGACCACGATGGAGCCGCTTAACGACACACGTGTGCCAATCGGCAGCTTAGACAAGTCGGCCATAATCTCTTTCAGTGGGCGGTTCAGGTCGAGTTGCACCGTCTGGGCGCTATTCTCTGTACGCTGAGAATCCGGAATAAATTTGCCTGGATTGTGCTCGAGTTTTTCCAGCCAGATTCCCTGCTTATTGATCTTGCCTTTAATATTACGGTCGGCAGAACAGGACAGCGCCATCGCGATTGGGCAGGAACCGCCGTGGCGTGGCAGACGGATAACCCGGATATCATGGGCGAAGTATTTGCCGCCAAACTGCGCGCCGATGCCAAATTCACGGCTGGCATTGAGTAACGCGGTTTCCAGTGCCGTGTCGCGGAATGCCTGGCCGAGTTCATTCCCCTCGGTTGGCAGATTGTCGTAATACTTGGTCGAAGCCAGTTTGGCGACTTTCAGTGACTGGTCGGCCGACAACCCGCCCACCACAAACGCGATATGGTAAGGAGGGCAGGCGGCGGTACCCAGCGACTTCATTTTTTCAATCAGGAAGGCGGTCAGCTTTTCAGGCTGGAGAATAGATTTTGTTTCCTGGAATAGCGCCGCTTTGTTGGCAGAGCCACCGCCTTTGTTGACGAACAGGAAACGATATTCATTGCCAGGTGTGGCGCTAATATCAATCTGCGCAGGCAGGTTGGTCTGAGTGTTGACCTCGGTGTACATGTCCAGCGGCGCATTCTGCGAGTAGCGCAGATTATTCTCCTGGAAGGTGGTGTAGATGCCTTTACTTAAGGCTTCAGCATCGTCGCCGCCGGTCCAGATAGACTGACCTTTACTCGCCACAATGGTAGCTGTCCCGGTATCCTGGCAATTTGGCAGCACACCTTTCGCCGACACTTCCGCGTTGCGTAACAGTTGCAGCGCAACGTATTTATCATTATCACTGGCCTGTGGGTCGTGCAGGATGCTGGCAATCTGCTTGAGATGGGCAGCACGCAGGAAAAACGACGCTTCGTAAAAAGCATGCTGCGCCAGTAGCGTTAAGGCCTCAGGGGCAACTTTGATGACCTCTTCACCGTCCAGCTCCGTCACCGTAATGTGTTGGCCGCTGAGCAATGTATATTCCGTATTATCTTTGCTTTGTAAAAACGGTTCCTGCCAGGCAAATGGTTTAGACATGTCGACTTCTCACTTATCAGTCATTAATGAAGGGCATCTGGTGCGATGCCCTTTTCTTCGGGCTTACTTCGCTAAAAAGAGATTGGATTGTGTCGCTTGCGCAACATACTCAATGGTTTGCTGGGCGCGAACGCTGTTGCCCGCGGAATCAAGCGGCGGAGAGTACACGGCGATGGCATATTTCCCCGGCACCACGGCGACCATGCCGCCGCCGACACCGCTTTTCGCCGGAAGGCCTACGGTGTAAAGCCACTTGCCGCTGCCGTCATAAAGCCCGGCAATAGCCATTTCCGCTAACACCTGCGGGACATATTTCTCGTTTAACAGTTGCTTGCCGGTGTAAGGCGATTTGCCATTATTGGCGAGCACCGCGCCCATTTTGGCGAGCTGCTCGGTGGTGACATCCACTGAACACTGACGGGTATAAATCTCTACGGCTTCACGGGTATCGCCATAGAAACTGTTATAGGACTCCATTAACTGCGCCAGCGCCTGATTGTGCTGGTTGGTGTCCATTTCAGATTTGAATACCGGCTCGTTGACGGTCAACGAGGCATCCGCCCACGCATTCAGGTTGTTGAGAATTTTGTTCCAGCGGTCGGTTTTATCTTTGGCTTCAACCAGGCTAACGGTGCTCATCGCTCCCGCATTGACCAATGGATTTTCTGGAGCGCCTTTGGTCAACTCCACGGCTAAACCGGAGTTGAATGGCAGCCCGGTGGCATTGGCACCGAGTTTATCCAGCACCTCTTTTGGCCCGTGCTGTTCCATCGCGAGCGCCATGGTGAAGACCTTGCTCAGGGACTCCATCGGGAAGGCTTTTTTGACATCACCTGTCTGGTAAATTTTGCCGTCCACCGTGGCGATGGTGATGGCAAAATTCTGTGGGCTGTAAGTGGCAAGCGCCGGAATATAGTCAGCGACTTTTCCGTCGTTATTATTTTTATATTTTTGATGCGCTTGCTTGATGAGTGCGTCGTAGTCTGGTGCAGTTTGCGCCAGCGTCGTGGTGCTGACTAAGAAACTGAGCGATAACACACTTGCTGCTAAGAGTTTTATTTTCACGTTGTAGCCCTGTGTTGTTGTGTTAAAAAAGGCCGACGAAAGTCGGCCTTGAATATCAGTACATGGTCACTTCAGATGCTTTAGTCGCCGGGTGTTCTAAGCCAGGCGTTTTGGCTGGAGCGTCACCACGGCAACCTTCACCGAAGTGTTCACCTTCCCAGCGGCCAACAATCGCAGCACCCATGGCGTTACTCATCACGTTAGTCGCTGAACGGCCCATATCGAGGAACGGATCGACACCCATCAGCAGAATCAAACCGGCTTCTGGAATATTGAACTGGTTGAGTGTTGCGGCGATAACCACCATCGATGCACGTGGTACACCGGCCATGCCTTTAGAGGTCAGCATCAGGATCAACAGCATGGTGATCTGCTCGCCCATACTCAGTTCAATGTTGCAGGCCTGTGCGATAAACACAGTGGCAAAAGAGCAGTAAGCCATTGAGCCGACGAGGTTAAAGGAGTAACCGATTGGCAGTACGAAGCTGGCAATCTTCGAGGAAACGCCAAACTTCTCCAGTTTATCGAGCGTACCAGGGAAAGCGGCTTCGGAGCTGGAAGTGGTGAAAGCCAGAAGGGCAGGTTCGAGGATTGATTTGGTCAGACGGCCAATACACGGCCCGATGAGCATAGTGGAAAGGCCAATCAGAATCGCCCACAGCATCCCAAGGGTCAGGTAGAACTCACCCATGAAGATACCGGCGCTGACCATCACACCCAGCCCACGTTCGGCAATCAAACCCGAGATCGCTGCGAAAACGGTCAGTGGCGCAAACAGCATCACATAGCCAGTCAGCTTCAGCATGACGTGCACCAGAGAATCGAGCACTTTCACGATTGCCTCGCCTTTCTCGCCGATTGCTGCCAGGCTGCAACCGAGGAAAATCGAGAACACCACAATTTGCAGGATTTCATTACGAGCCATCGCATCGACGATACTGGTTGGTACGGCGTGCGAGATAAACACTTTCAGAGTGAACGGTTCAGATTTAACCGCTGATAACGCTCCGACATCGTGCGGTACAAAGTTAATGCCAGCACCTGGCTGGAAGATATTAACAATCACCAGACCCAGTGCGATGGAGAGCAGTGAGGCACAAATAAAGAGGAAGAACGTTTTCGAGAATATACGCCCCAGCGTTTTAGCATCGCCCATTTTGGCAATGCCGACCACCAGAGTAGAAATAACTAATGGTGCAATAATCATTTTTACCATACGTAAGAATATGGTGGTAAAAATGGAAATATCGCCTGCATACGATTTTGCCGCATCAGCCGATGCCATATTATTAATGGCCACGCCTGCGATCATACCTAATATAAGGCCTAGTATGATCATCTTCGTTAAACTAATTTTCTTCATGTTTACTCCATCGGATAATGGTTGGGTATTAAGGTGTAGGGCGGCGTGTACCCCGCAGCTACCAAGGCACACACCTGTTTATGACCAACCGCATGAATAATTTGGTGTGCTGGGATACAGCAATATTCCGCACACCATTTAATGTTGTTGTATTATTTTTACTACAGGTCGAACTGAATGCTTAATAATGGTGCATGTTGCTGGGCACCATAAACATCATTGTCACCGACGCTTCCTGAAATAATATCGCGAGGCATGACAATCTTTACCGCGTTGGCTGGGTCAAACCAGATAATGCGGTGAACAAATTCAGGCTCGACGTGATACAAATCGGCAATAAGCTGTGGTGTTAATTGCTCAGATGCTTTTACGCGCTGATAGTCTTCACGGGTTTTAAATAAAATATCTAATACCAGTTCGTACGGTCCGGCGTTTTTAGAACGAATGACCTGCGCCAATGAGCAGATTGACTGTTTCATGCCTGAACTCCTTCTGGCGTCACCTGTTCAAGGGTGAAATCAAAACGTAGGTCGTCGTTCGCTTCAATCAGGTGATAGATCGAGAACTCATACACTGGCCCGCTTTGAATGTCGGATGGCGAGAACGGGAAGGCGAGGTTGCCTGCGGTCGCCATGCGGTTTTCATAGCCGTAGTGCAGCAGGGTAGAGCGCACCAGCGAACAAACGCTGTTGGCGATCTCCTGAGTCGGCGCGACCACGTCCAACAAAATCCCCAGCTCATGTCCGGCTGTTTGCATCGGTTCATGGATACCCATGACACCGTTTTTGCCATACAGATGGAACGTGATGCGGATGCTGTCGTCATTGAGCGAGAGGTTGCTCGCCACGCTGGCTTTCACCTCTTCAAGAATGGTGTCGATGCCGGCAATCATAATCGGGTCGCGTGTCCCGGCGATGGTCAGGCAACGGAAACCTACCTGGCGCGCACCTTCGAGTTTCAGCGCATAAGGCGTTTCTTCGTGACGTGAACCGCTAACGTACACTTCACCGTCGTTAACGGCCTTGAAGCTACAGCCTTTCAGATTCAGCACGCCGCCAGGGCCTGGCAGGAAGTACGGATCCGACTTCTCATACAACGTGTGTGCTGCCGCTGAAGTCTCGGTAAATTTGCGCTTCGGATTGAATGTTTTGAGCGTAAAGCCGTGTTCATCAATGATGCCCATCGCGCAATCCGAACCGGAACCTGGCGTTGCGGCAATGGCCGCACATTCGAGGATCTTCCCGCAGTGCAGCGCCAGCCCTTCATCAAACCCTTTCATGATGGGCAGCGCGGCGAAGCAGGCCGGATCGTAAGCACGTCCGCCCAACACCACCTGCGCACCCGCTTCCAGCGCACGCTGGAAAGGTTCGATACCCATTTGCGCGACGATGTAAGTGCTCTCTTCAATCGCCTCGTGGGTCAGTTCAGGGACAAAATCCAGCGCGGTAATCGCACCGTTATCCAGCGCCTGATGAACCGTGGCTTTGTCGACATCCGACGGGATCAACGCCATCGAGAAGCTTAAATTCTCTTCTTGCGCGATCTCGAGGATTATCTGGCGGCACCATTCCAGATGCGGTGCGGCGCCGGAGCCTCCGGCGGTGCCAATCACCACCGGAATGTTGTGGTTAACACCCGCGGTGATCATATAGCGCAGATCGCGTTTAACGCCTGCCCGATCGGTGAACGGTTTGCCTGCCCCTAAATAATGAGGGCCAGGATCGGAGGATCCCGCGTCAACCGCAATCAGATCCGGTGATTCCAGCATGGCTTTGCGAAAGCTCTCTTCCGGGAAGCCATAACCCAGGATAGCCGTCGGTGACAAGATCTTAAATGTGCGTGCCATTTCTCAATCCTTTGTCTGCAACAGCGCAATAGTGCGGTTCATTTCGTTGAACACAATATTGAGCCCTTCATCGAAGCCCATACCAGGCTTTATCAACATACGCATTGGACGAGCGGCTAGCGCCACGTGTACGCAAGTGCGAGCACTGATCTCGGTTTCGTTACAGGTACCGCCCTGGTAGGCTTCCATACCGTGTTTGTTGCAATAGAGCACGGCGTCAACGATGTTGTGAATGCCACCCAGGTCCGGGGTTTTGATCTGCACCATGTGGCAACTGCCCGCATCGGTGAAATCAACGATATCCTGATAGGTGTTACACCATTCGTCGGCGACGATCTTCACACCGGAACCCAGACGAGTCAGCTCATGGGTAATCTCGGTCAGCATGCGGATCTGATCCGGTTTATTACCGGCATCCACCGGACCTTCAATGTACAGCGGCAGGCCCTGTGCTTCTTTTTCCAGGCTGGCGATGTACTCGGCGCAGCGCACCGTGTCCATATCGAAAATCAGGCCAATGGTGCCGTAGACGTCGATATGCAGGGTCGGTTGGTATTTCTCGCTGGTGCGCAGTTTCAGAATGCGGTCAGACAACCAGCGCACATATTCACGCAGTTTCTCACCGTGAAAACCGAGCTTCTGCTCCACGTTGTTGATCAGCGCATGCGGCAGGACATCCACACCTTTAAGGATCATTTTATCGACCGCGATATAGCGGTCATCGCCGCTCTGGCCGAATAATGGAATCGCTTCCGGAACGCATGGCAACTGCCATTCATTACAGACCACTTCCGCTTTCAGGCAGCCGGTTGCCAGCGCGGTGGCATCGAGCAGCGCCTGAGAAAGACCATAACGCACAGCGGTATGCAGCAGATGCCCGTCGATCATTAACGTGTCGAAGAAGCGCGCATTCGGCAGGAACGCATCGACATCGCGGCCTTCCAGCAACGGTTTGATATGGTCGTTGAGGAAAGGAATAAAGTTTGCCGCCAGGAACAGCGGGTCACGGCCACCCGCCCCTGAATATTGCACTGCCGCACAGTCGCCGACGGCAACCGCACCATTTTCAAGAATCAGTTGTACCGAAACGCATTCCCCCGCCTGACGCACCGCTGTGAAACCTGGCGTGACCGGTTCGCCGGTATAGATGAAGCCGTCATGTCCGGCACCGTCTTTAATAGCTTGTTGATCGTCAAAATAAAATGAGGAGTAGCCTGCGGTGAAAAGCGCTTGTTTAATTTTCATCATGGTCTTCCTATTAATTTACTGTGGGATACAGCGTTGATGTCATCAATAACCATCTGGAATGAAGGTTTGCGGCCTTCGAATTGCGCGCGCTCTGCGACGTAATCGTGGTGCAGGGCCAGAATGTCTTCCGGCAGCGGAACCGCTCCGGCATCAAGAATACGAATGGCGCCATAGTTATCGCGCACCGGTAAAATTTTGCCTGCGTTACAGGAAGCCGGAGCGAATGGCACATCCAGTACGCCTGCTTCAAAGGCCAGCACCGTACCGCGAGCAATATCGCCATTGCCCAGCTCGAAGACTTTCTTCAGCACGGCACGCACTTCGCTCTTAATCAGAGACACTTCCTGATCGACGGCAGGGCATGGTGGGAATTTCTGGTCGCTGACCATGTTGAGCATCTGGCGTGAAGCTTTCAGACCCTGGGCGTTAGCCGCCGCGGTAGGGATACCGAAGGCTTCGTGTGGGCTCTTGGTGATCACCTTAGTGGCACCGGACATACCCGCTACCGCCGCACCCCAGGAGATAATGCCGAAGGCTTTAGCTTCGTCTTCCGGGAAGCCACCCATCCACTGGTGGAATACGGTGCTCAGCTCGTAATCGTCGAAGCCGTAGTTATGGAAATACTCATGAGACAACTCGCGCAGCGACTGAATCGCGGCGATGTCCTGAGTCAGGCTTCCCACCTGGCCGTAGCCGACGGTAATAGATTTCACGCCCTGTTCCAGCGCCAGCAAACCTTCAATGATCGCCACGGAATGCGACATGAATGGCGGGATAAGCGTGCCGGTCAGCGGGCCGAACGGTTCGCGGTTAATGCGAATACCATGTTCTTCATACAGGCCCATCAGACGGTCGCAGTACTGCCAGTCACGGATCGATTTTTCTAGCGTGACGCGCTTAGCGTAAGGAATGTTGTAGGAGATGCCGCCGCCTTCGTAGCTGGTAAAGCCACTGGCCATGGAGATCTCTGCCAGCAGGCGTGCATCCGGCGTACCGTGGCGAATTTGCAGCGGTTTTTCCAGCGTTTCGGTCAAACGACGGCAGGCAGCCACACCGTGGTTGACGACCGGCAGGCCGTTCAGCTTAGACGTCCCGGCTTCAATGGATTTCTGAATCCCGACGGCGGCTTCTTCGTAGCGGTTCAGACGGGTATAGGCATCAATGGTGGAAGGCAGCAGGTCACACTCTTCCTGCAACGTTTTGAGCAGTTCGATGTGCTCATCCATTAATGCCACGCCTGCACGTGGCTGGCTCAGGGTTTTGCCTTCCTGATCGGCTTTCAGCAGAGCGTGAGAGAAGCGTTTTTTCTCAGGAATTGTTTGTTGGTACTTCACGCCATCTTCAAAGTTTTCAACGTCCTTACCGGTATGCCAGGTCTGAAGAACCTGGTGCCGTTCGGTCATGAATTCATCATGGGTTAACTTTTTATTACGGAGTTCCATTCGTTGCTGCCTTATCTATAGGGTTAAACATTGAATGCTGGTGCGAGCGGCGAGCTGCGGATAAAGCCTGGCGACGTTTGCCAGCAGCGGTAACAAGCCTTTTGAATCGCGGTAATATTCAAATTGGGTGGGGAGCAGAATGCGTCTGCCGTCATCGTCAAGTTCGCGGTATTTCATCCAGTTGTGGATGTCGAACCGGTTGGCGCGTGAAAGCCATCCGCCGGACCCGACAACACGACGAACGGTGGTCAGGTCACGTCCCATCTGCAAATCGACACTACCCACGCAGGTGCACACCTGTTTTTTGGTGCCCGCATGACGTTCGCTGGCGTAGCCGACACACAACCCTGCCAGTACGGTGTCGAAATATTTTTCTTCCTCGTTACACGGCAGATAATCGGGATGCGCCACCAGATGTTGCAGATAGCGATAAAAAGCTTCCTGGCGTTGCGGCTGATGCGCGAAGAGCACGTTCACCAGTTCCCTGGTGCTTTCGCCGACCACCATGGCCGAGACACGCATCCCCAAATCACCTTCTACGGTGCGTTTGACGAAGGGTTCAGGCACGCCGTGCAACACGGTGTCAGGAGAAAGGGTATTGTTGCTGGTGGAGTAAATATCGGTGGTCGCGCCACCCATATCGATCAGCATGAACTCCTTCCACGAGCTGTCGGAATCGCTGATCGCTTTCACCAGTTCATAAACGGTCCACGGAGTCGGCATCGGCTCCTCACCCGTTTCCCCGACGATGACGTCCAGGCCTTTTCCTTTGACGATCCGTGATAAAAAGAGATCGCAAATCGCCTGCCGCGCGGCATACGGATTCGGGTGATCGAGATCCGGTAGAATGTTGTCTACCGTGGTCAGATCTTTATGCCCGAGGATCGTCTGCACATCGTCCTGAATGTCGCGGTTACCGGCGTAGATAATGGCGCAATCCAGGTTTGACTCTGCCAGCGCATGGGCGTTGGCCAGGCCGTAACTTTCTTCCCCACCGTCGGTGCCACCGGCAAAGAGCAGAATGTCGGGAGGTGTGGTTTCCAGCGCCTTGATGTCGTGGCGATTCAGCTTGTACGAGTAATACTGCGCGATTTTCGCCCCTGCTGAGTGGGCGGTGACTTTCGCGGATTCCAGGGTGATTGACGGCACCAGCCCCATTGCGGCAACGGCAAGACCGCCTTTCGCAGATGAGGAGTATTTCAGCGTCACTTCACCGCTGTTGAGCAGTGGGCGAGCATCGGCAACATTGAGCACCTGATTCAGGCTGGCAAAGAAACCGTCAGCCAGGTGGTGCGTTGTGGTTGGGGTCAGGACGTGGTTCACCAACGTTAACGCATCCCCCTCCCGAGCGAAGAGGGCTGCTTTGGTCCACGTCGAGCCGATGTCGACAGAGACAATTTGCATCAGATGGCCTCTTCAAGGCAGCGTTGGTCAATGTCGTTTGTTATCAGAGAACAAACACTTTCAAGATCGTGGCTTGGGGCAAAGACGCGGTTAAAGCCCATCTCTTTGAACTTGGTCTCGATATCCCCAAAGTCATGCTTGCCGACCACCAGGTTGCCGCCAACGTACAGCAGAATGTCGCCGATACCGCGTTCAATACAACGCTCGCGCAGACCGAGGCAGTCGATGTCACCGTGGCCATAAATTGACGACACCACAATCGCATCGGCACCCGTTTCGATAGCAGCATCGATATATTCATCCTGGCTCACCATCACCCCAAGATTGATTACGCGAAAATCATGGGCAGTAAAAACGCGATCCAAAACTTTATTGCCTACCGCATGGCAGTCAGCACCAATGACGCCAATAACAAGTGTTGATTTTTTCATTAATAATCCTCTGTAGGGCTGATAATCAGAAAGTAAGAGCTATTGCTATTATTTATTGCGCAGGCTGATTGCGCCTTTTAACTGAGCTGGAGTTTCTTTGTCTGATGTAATTGAAGCAATTGATCTATTTTCAGAATATCTTTCTAAAAATGATTGTTGTGAAGTGTGTTTTATAAATAATGTTTAATATCAGTGTGTTATGATTATTTTTTCTGGGGTTTTTATTATTTTAATTATAATGGTGAACAGGTGTGTTTTCATGTTTGTGATCTGAATCTTATTTTGTGTTTAATCTAAATGCATTCATGAATAATAATTAATTAAGAAGGCTCTATAAATAAAAGTGTGAATTGCTTAACGGTTTTTTATTTATTAAGTGTGTACTGCAGGTGCTATATAAATAGGTGTCAGGTGATTATGGGTTTTTTAGTTAATAAGATGTTAATATTGATGTGTTAATTTGCTGTGTCGGCAGCAAACAGACTTAATTAAATTAATCATCAGTCTCTATTTGCCGATTTTTGATATTTGCGTATGAGATCTTTCTTTAAACTCAATAAATAATGAGAAGCCCATCAAGTATTTTTAAAGAAGACTCCTGAATAATGTGCGTGAATTTAAGCGCCAAATTACGATGTTGCCGTTAATTTTAATACTGACCATTTAGGATGATTCTATGAATGAAGGGAAAGTCTGGCTTGTTGGTGCTGGCCCCGGTGATGTTTCTTTAATTACCGTAAAAGGATTACATGCGATCCGTCACGCAGAAGTGATTGTTCACGACCGGTTAGTTAACCCTGAACTATTAAAACAGGCGCCAAAAAACTGTCTCATTATTAACGTTGGTAAAAACCCCAATCACCACCCGATTCCTCAGTCAGAAATTAATGCCATCCTCGTGGAATATGCCCGCATGAACAAACAGGTTGTCCGTCTAAAAGGCGGGGACCCGTATGTTTTTGGCCGTGGTGCGGAAGAAGTGGAAGAACTGGCCAAAGAAGGGTTGAAATTCGAGGTGGTACCTGGCATCAGTTCCGCGATTGGCGGCTTAGTGTACGCGGGGATCCCGGTGACGCATCGTGATTACGCCTCCAGTTTCCATATCATTACCGGCCATATGTGCCAGGGGAATGACCCGCAAAACTGGCATGCCTTTGCGCAGCTCGACGGCACGCTGGTTATCCTGATGGGAATGACCCGCCTGAGCGAAATTTGCCAGCAACTCATCGCCGGTGGAAAGTCAGCAGACACGCCAGCTGCGGTGGTGATGTACGCCAGCCAGGCACGCCAGCAAGTGGCGCGGGGAACACTTGCCACCCTTCATCTGGAAGTTGAGCGTCAGCAACTTCACGCCCCGGCACTGATTGTTATCGGTGAGGTGGTGAATCTGCATGACGTGTTAGCGTTTACGGCCACCCAGATAGAGATCCAGGAAATGGTCTGCTAATGCGGGAGCGGCCAATGAGTGAACATGGTGGGAATAGTGTCGAAATCGCCCAACAGCTCGGTATTGCGCCAGAAGCTCTGCTGGATTTCAGTGCCAATATCAATCCGCTGGGTTTATCTGCGCGAGTTAAGTCGCTCATCACTACTCATCTGGAACTTATTGAGCGCTATCCGGATGTTGAATATCGTCACCTTCATCAGGCGCTGGCGTCGGCCAATCACTGCGATGTTGAACAGGTTATTGCCGGTAATGGTGCCACGGAACTGATTTACGGCCTGGTGCGCGCGTTATCGCCACGCAGCGCCATGCTTCTGGTGCCCGGTTTTGCGGAATACCGCCGGGCGCTGGCGCAGCAGGGTTGTCGGGTAATTGAATATCGCTTAGAAGAGTCACAGGGTTTTCAGCCCGATCAACAGCTGCTAGAAGCTGTTCGTCAACAACGGCCTGACTGCCTGTTTATTGCCACGCCGAATAATCCAACAGGGTTGATGCCCGACGCGCAGCTGTTAAATGAACTGGCAGAACTGTGTGAAACGAGCCAGATAGCGCTGATTGTTGATGAAGCTTTTATTGATTTTCTTCCTCAAGGATCAAGCCTGGCTGCGCGTTTGGTGCATTCGAATTATCTCTACCTGTTACGTTCGCTGACCAAATTTTTTGCCATTCCGGGTCTGCGGCTTGGCTATTTGCTAAGTGGTAACCGGGCGACTATTCGTCATCTGAAAGATAACCGCGAGCCCTGGTCGATAAATGGGCTTGCTGCACTCGTGGGTCAGCACTTATTGACTGATGACGATTACATCAATTTGAGCCACCAATATATTGCCCGCCAGCGGGAATATTTATGGCACGCCCTGAAGCAATTTACGTCACTGGTGGTCTGGCAACCTACCGCCAACTACTTGTTTTTCAAATGTACCCATCAACACATTAACCTGAAATCGGCGCTGTTAGCGCAGCGTATTCTTATTCGCCACTGTGAAAATTATCCGGGGCTTGATAGCCATTTCTATCGGGTGGCCGTTCGTCGCGAAGATGAAAACCGGCAGTTGATTCAGGCGCTGAGCCAGATATTAACGCCTGATTCATAAGTGAAACCTCTCCAGAGGTCGGATAAGCGCAGCGACCTCCGTCACCCTCGGCGTAACTGGTGGATGACGCTGGCGCTTATCCCCCCTACAACGGCTATCCCGTAGGCCGGATAAGCGCAGCGACCTCCGTCACTCTCGGCGTAACTGGTGGATGACGCTGACGCTTATCCCCCCTACAACGGCTATCCCGTAGGTCGGATAAGCGCAGCAACCTCCGTCACCCTCGGCGTAACTGGTGGATGACGCTGACGCTTATCCCCCCTACAACGGCTATCCCGTAGGCCGGATAAGCGCAGCGACCTCCGTCATCCTCGGCGTAACTGGTGGATGACGCTGGCGCTTATCCCCCCTACAACGGCTATCCCGTAGGCCGGATAAGCGCAGCGACCTCCGTCACCCTCGGCGTAACTGGTGGATGACGCTGGCGCTTATCCCCCTACAACGACTATCCCGAAGGCCGGATAAGCGTAGCGACCTCCGTCACCCTCGGCGTAACTGGTGGATGATGCTGACGCTTATCCCCCCTACAACGGCTATCCCGTAGGCCGGATAAGTGCAACGACCTCCGTCACCCTCGGCGTAACTGGTGGATGACGCTGACGCTTATCCCCCCTACAACGACTATCCCGTAGGCTGGATGACGCTGACGCTTATCCCCCCTACAACGGCTATCCCGTAGGTCGGATAAGCGCAGCGTCATCCGACACCATTAACCATGATCACAGCAAGGCCACGCCGCCTTCGACCATCTTCAACAAGTGATGCATCGGCCAGTGTGGAGTTAAGCGTTTTTCCGTCAATAGCCCTATCACCCGCTCTACATCATGCTTGTTGCGGTCTAACAACAACCCCACCACGCTGCCGCTGTGAGCGACATTAATACCGTAGAGATCGCACTCTTCAACCAGTGATAACAAGACGTTAAATTCCGGTTTAGGCAAAATATTCTGGCTCGCCACGGCGCTAAGCGTGGCGGCTTCACCCATCAAACGTGGGTTGTTCTGCGCGCACGCTTGCTGAATTTTCCCCCAGGCTGTTTCCAGTTCAGGGGCATGCCGTTGCAGCAACGTGTTTCTTTCCATGCGGTGATAATCTGCGGTTCGCAAAGTCAGTGGGCTTTCAAGCACCAGCAGATCCAGCGCCGGTTGCGAGTCACAGGCGATGCGCGTAGCACCTTTGTTATGGTCAAACAACGTCAGGCTGCGAAAAATAGTGCTGTCGGTGGGTTCGAGTGCAACACACTGCGCCGCCAGTGCTTGTTCACTGAGTTCACGGCCTAAATAACTCGCGGTAGCGAGCGCCGTGGCGGCGATATCTGCGGTGCTACTGGCCATTCCCTTGGCGAGCGGAATCGTCGAGTGGCGCTCAATGCGT
Organism: Buttiauxella agrestis ATCC 33320; assembly: GCA_024169445.1. Taxonomy (GTDB): domain Bacteria; phylum Pseudomonadota; class Gammaproteobacteria; order Enterobacterales; family Enterobacteriaceae; genus Buttiauxella; species Buttiauxella ferragutiae. The sequence goes on along the minus strand of JALKFA010000001.1, from coordinate 5,056,451 downwards.
ATTTCACGGCTCAACTCTGCGGGATATTGCCAGTGCGCCAGCAGCTGTTTCACCATTGCGCGCGACAGAGGAAGTTCGCTTGCTAGCGGAGCGCCAGTGGTGACTTCAACGGTGCTGTACCAGTCCACCGGACACGACACCAGCTTTTCGCCGCCAACAATCCACCCCTGGATAAGCTCGCCACAGGATGCAGGACACTGAGCTACTGCCACATTGACCACCTTTTTCACTCAATTATATCTGCGCGATAGTGACATGGCGCTTTATAGGATTTATTGATTTTCCACAATATAGCTTAATCCGCCATGGCGATAAAAAGAATAAAGATGTTATATCTGCGCGCTAATAATATGGCTTTGATTTATTTTCATATTAATATGATTTATTTTCATGAACTTATTTGTCTATTTGGTGTAAGGGGTTATTTCATTTAAAAGTGAGGTTTTGTTATTGCTTTACGAAAAGGTAATTAATTGTGGGGCGTGTCAAAGTAAGCAAATTTAATTGGTCTGATAAATTGTCGTAGCGCAATAATTTAATTGCTTAGGCGCTATAACCTGTGTCGAGTTTTTATTTGGCGATATTCAACAGAATTCTTAAATTATGTTTCCACGTATGCGCAACAGTGAATTTACGGCATACGCGGTTAACTGTAATGCTAATAGATACACCACATTGTGTGGTTGGGAAGGGGGTTTAAATCCCCCGCAGCCCCCGCTGCTGTGATGCTGACGAACCCGTGATACCACTGATCGTAAGATTGGGAAGGACGGGTGAGAGTGACGCTAAGCCAGAAGACCAGTCTGTTAGCTAAAAACAACAACTTCGGTGGGAAGTGGGTTGCTCAGAAGCGTCGAGTCGCAAGACTGGGTCAACGCACATCCTGGCACCCGTACCGCCCAGAACAGGATTGGGGTATGGCAGCCAGGAAAAGGACATTCATTGTTGCAGGCACTTCCAGCGGATGTGGCAAAACCACGGTTACGCTGGGTTTGCTTAGCCTCCTCACACAGCGCGGATTGCGCGTACAACCCTGCAAAGTTGGCCCTGACTATCTTGATACTGGCTGGCATAGCGCCGTGACCGGGACTGCCTCCCTGAACCTTGACCGTTTTATGCTGCCGGTTGCCACGTTAAATGCGCTGTTTGCCGAACGTATGCAGCATGCGGATGTGGCGGTGATTGAAGGCGTGATGGGGCTGTTTGATGGCTACGGCATCAGTCCTGATTATTGCAGCACCGCAGGGATGGCGAAGCAACTGAACTGCCCGGTGATTCTGCTGGTCGATGGGAAAGCTGTTTCGACGTCGATTGCCGCGACGGTCATGGGGTTTCAACATTTTGACCCCGCATTAAAGCTGGCGGGCGTGATCGTCAACCGCGTGAATAGCGAAAGCCATTATCAGTTGTTGAAAAGCGCTATTGAACGCTACTGCGGCGTGCCGGTGTTGGGCTACGTTCCCCGTGTTGAAGGGGTTTCGTTACCGGAAAGGCATTTGGGGCTGGTCACCGCACGCGAGTCGGTCGTCAATTCACAACCCTGGGCAGACTTCGCCAGCCAGCTTGAAAAAACGCTGGATATCGACCAGTTGCTGGCACTCAGCGTCTGTGATGCGCTCCCTTCAGGGGCGTGGCCTGAACTGCCAGCCGCCGGCAGCGGAGCAGGGTTAACGCTGGCGCTGGCCGATGACGAGGCGTTCAACTTCTATTACCCCGATAACATTTCTCTTCTTGAGCGTGCTGGCGTGCGCATCGTGCGCTTCAGCCCGCTGCATGACAGCCAGTTACCGGAATGCCAGATGATTTGGCTAGGCGGTGGCTATCCGGAACTCTACGCCGAAAAGCTGTCCGCGAACCACACCATGCGCGCTCAAATCCTCGCAGCCCACCAACGAGGCGTGGCGATTTATGGCGAATGCGGCGGCTTGATGTACCTCGGCAGTTCGCTACAAGACAGCCACGGCGCGACTTATCCGATGGTCGGCGCTATTCCCGGCCATAGCGCGATGGGCAAAAAATTAACCCGCTTTGGCTACTGCGAAAGCCGGGCGCTGGCACCCACCTTGCTGGCTGACACAGGCGAAACGCTGCGTGGTCACGAGTTTCATTATTCTGAATTTACGCCGCAAATCCCTGCGGTGATGGCGTGCAGCAAAACCCGCGACGGCGCAGTTTTACAGGCGTGGTCGGGTGGCTGGCAGGTGGGAAATACCTTCGCCAGCTATCTGCATATTCATTTTGCCCAGCGTCCCACGCTGCTTAATCGCTGGATAAGTGCAGCCAGGAGAGCGAAATGACACTCCTGGCCTGGGCGGTGGCGTGGATTCTGGATCGTCTGCTGGGCGACCCTCACCACTGGCCGCATCCGGTGCGCTGGATTGGCGCACTGACAGCGTTGGCACAACGTATCGTCCGGCGTTACTGCCGTAGCGAAGCGGCCTTGTCCATCGGTGGTGGTTTGATGTGGCTCTGCGTGGTTGGCACCACCTTCGGCGTGGCGTGGGGGCTGCTGCATTTTGCCAATGCCATTCACCCCTGGTTGGGCTGGATTGTCGAAGTGTGGATGATTTTCACGGTGCTTGCTGCCCGCAGCCTCGATGACGCCGCGCGTGACGTGGAGCTGCCGTTAAGTGAGGGCAATCTCGAGGAAAGCCGCAAAAAACTCGCCTGGATTGTCGGGCGCGACACTTCCCAATTGCAAATGCCGCAAATCAATCGCGCGGTAGTGGAAACCGTTGCGGAGAACACCGTGGACGGCGTGATAGCACCACTGTTCTTTTTACTGCTCGGCGGCGCGCCACTGGCGATGGCCTACAAAGCCGTCAACACGCTGGATTCGATGGTCGGCTACAAACACCCAAAATACCGTGCAATCGGCATGGTTAGTGCGCGAATGGACGACCTCGCCAACTTCATTCCGGCGCGTATCAGTTGGTTATTGCTGAGCGCTGCCGCGTGGATGTGCCGCAACAATGCCATCGACGCGCTGCGTATTGGCTGGCGCGATCGCTACAACCACAGCAGCCCCAACTGCGGTTGGTCGGAGGCCACGGTGGCAGGGGCGTTAGGTATTCGTCTCGGCGGGCCAAATGAATACTTCGGGCAACGGATGGACAAACCCTGGCTCGGAGAGGCTTCCCGCGAGATAGCCGTTGGCGATATTTCAGCAACGATTCAATTGATGTGGGTGGCTTCCACGCTGGCGCTGCTGCTGTTTGCGCTGGCGCGGGTTATCTGGTCTGGAGCGGTCTGAGGGCAATATGATGAATTACATACAACAACCACAAGCGATTGAAGCCAAAAGCTTCGTCATTATCGACGAGATTGTCCGGGAAACCCGGCCAGAATACCGTTTTGCCAGCGAGCTGCACGAGGCGGTGATTAAACGGGTTATCCATACCACCGCCGATTTCGACTGGCTGGATATTTTATGGTTTTCCGAACATGCGCTGGACAACTTGTGCGCCGCGTTGCGCAGCGGCTGCACGATTTACACTGACACCACGATGGCGCTTTCCGGGATCAATAAAACGCTGTTAGCCAGTTTCGGTGGCGAGTGCCGTTGCTATATCAGCCATCCCCACGTTGTCCACCAGGCGAAAGAACTGGCGATCACGCGCTCTATGGCGGCGGTTGATCTGGCGATGCAAGAAGAAGGCGAAAAGATCTTTGTCTTTGGTAACGCGCCAACCGCACTGTTCCGCTTGCTGGAAAAGGCGACTCCGGTGCGTGCTGTGGTTGGCGTTCCTGTCGGGTTCGTCGGCGCCGAAGAGTCGAAAGATGCGCTGATTGCCAGCGACCTTCCGGCCATTGCTGCACGCGGGCGTAAGGGCGGCAGTAATGTCGCCGCCGCCATCGTCAACGCCGTGCTGTATCACCTGCGGGAGGCGTGATGAGCGAATCCTTCGAGGCACCGGTGTGGCATAACGGAAAAGCGTTACGCAAAGGCTATACCACCGGCTCCTGCGCAACGGCGGCGGCAAAAGTCGCGGCGCTGATGGTATTACGCCAGCACCTGATTCATCAGGTTTCTATTACCACGCCTTCCGGCGTGACGCTGTGCCTGAATGTTGAATCGCCACAAATCGAAGGGCAGCAAGCGATCGCCGCTATCCGTAAAGACGGCGGTGATGATATTGACGCCACCCACGGCATGTTGATTTTTGCCAGAGTCGCGCTGAACGATTCCGGCGAGATAACCCTTCATGGTGGCGAAGGGGTAGGCAAAGTCACCCGCAAAGGCATTGGCTTGCCCGTCGGCAGTGCCGCGATCAACCGTACGCCACGCCAGACCATTGAATCTGCGGTACGTGAAGTGATTGGCCCGTCGCGTGGTGCGCAGGTGGAAATCTTCGCCCCTGAAGGGGAGCTACGGGCGCAAAAAACCTATAACTCGCGCCTTGGCGTCATCGGCGGTATCTCGATTATTGGCACCACAGGCATTGTGACGCCGATGTCGGAAGAGAGCTGGAAGCGTTCTCTGGCGCTGGAACTGGAGCTGAAACGCGCAGCGGGTCTGGAGCGCATCGTGATGGTGCCTGGCAATCATGGCGAACGTTTCGTACGCGAACAGCTTGGCGTGGACAGCCAGTCCATCGTCACCATGAGCAACTTTGTTGGCTACATGATTTCGGAAGCGGTGCGCCTGGGCTTCCGTCAGATCGTGCTGGTCGGGCATCCGGGGAAGCTGATTAAGGTCGCCGCCGGAATATTCCATACCCACAGCCATATTGCCGACGCGCGCATGGAAATACTGGTCGCCCATCTGGCATTGCTCCACGCGCCTTACGAATTGCTGGCTGCCGTCAGCGAATGCGACACCACCGAAGCGGCGCAAGAGCACATTGACGCCTGGGGTTTCCAGCGCATCTATCACCATCTTGCCGAACGTATTTGTCTGCGGGTTGCCCAGACGCTGCGTTTTACCAGCCAGCCTCCCGTTTGCGATGCCGTGATGTTCTCTTTTGATAACCAACTGTTGGGTAGTAACCGCCCGTTGCAGGAGATAGCGGAGGATTTGCAATGCTGACGGTGGTTGGAATGGGGCCTGCGGGCGTGCAACTGATGACGCCCGCTGCCCGCCAGGCGGTTGCCGAAGCTGAAATTCTGATTGGCGGGAAACGACATCTGGCGCAGTTCCCCGATTTTTGCGGTGAAACGCGCCAACTTGATGCCGACATCGCCGCTTTACTGAGCTGGATTGAATGCCAGACCGCGCGCCGCGTGGTGGTGCTGGCATCTGGCGATCCGCTGTTTTATGGCATTGGTACGCGAATGGTTGCGCACTTTGGAATCGATCGCCTGAAGGTGATCCCGGGGATCAGCGCGGCGCAATATCTTTGCGCGAAAACCGGCATCGATATGAATGACATCTGGTTAACCAGCAGCCACGGCAGAACGGTCGATTTCGAAGTCCTGGTCCGCCAGCCCAAAGTGGCGATGGTGACCGATAAATTGTGTGGCCCGCGAGAAATCGCCGCTGAGCTGGTCGCCAGAGGCGCCGGGCAACGCAGGCTGGTTATCGGTGAAAACCTGGCAATGGAAAACGAACGCATCCACTGGCTACGCGCCTGTGATGTCACTGCACAGTACGACATGAATGTCCTGGTGATCCTCAATGAAAGATGAACTGTTTTTACGCGGGGCAAAAGTCCCGATGACCAAGGAAGTGGTGCGCACCGTGGCGCTCGCCAGGCTTGCGTTGCATCAGGCCCGCCATTTTATTGATGTTGGTGCAGGCACGGGCAGTGTCTCGATTGAAGCAGCGCTCAGCCACCCTGAGCTGCGGGTGACGGCCATTGAACGAAACCCCGATGCACTGACGCTGCTGGCGGAAAACCGTCGCCATTTTGATTGCTGCAATATCGAGATTATCGCCGGTGAAGCTCCGGTGATGCTGGGGGAAAAAGCCGAGGCGATTTTCATCGGCGGCAGTGGCGGCAACTTGACGGAGTTAATTGACTGGGCGCTGGAGCAGCTCAACCCGCAAGGGCGGCTGGTGCTGACGTTTATCCTTCAGGAGAACCTCACCACCGCACTGGATCATCTTTCCTCTCGCGGCATGCACGATTTTGATTGCCTGCAACTACAGATTTCCGAGTTAACCGCACTGGGATGCGGGCATTACTTCAAACCCAATAACCCCACTTTTATGATTTCCTGCCAGAAGGAAAAGAATCATGGCTAAGACTTTTGATCCCCGCAGCGTTTGGTTTGTGGGTGCCGGGCCAGGTGACCGCGAACTGATTACGCTCAAAGGCTACCGCTTGCTGCAAGAGGCGCAGGTGGTGATTTACGCCGGTTCGCTTATCAACACTGAGCTGCTGGACTATTGCCCGAAAGAGGCGCAGTGCCACGACAGTGCGCAACTGCATCTGACGCAAATTATCGACCTGATGGAAGAAGGGATTAAGGCCGGTAAAACGGTGGTGCGCCTGCAAACCGGCGATGTGTCGCTCTATGGCTCAGTGCGCGAACAAGGCGAAGTCCTCGCCCGTCGCGGTATCCCGTGGCAAGTGGTGCCGGGTGTCAGTGCTTTCCTGGGGGCTGCGGCGGAGCTGGGTGTTGAATACACGGTGCCTGAGGTTTCGCAAAGCCTGATTATCACGCGCCTGGAAGGGCGCACGCCTGTGCCGCCGCTCGAGCAGATTGAACTGTTCGCCAGCCACCAGACATCAATGGCGATTTACCTCTCCGTGCAACGCATCCACCGCGTCGCCGAACGGCTGATTGAAGGCGGCTATCCGGCTTCGACGCCAGTGGCGGTTATCTATAAAGCGACCTGGCCGGAAAGCATGACCGTACGCGGCACCCTCGCGGATATTGGCGACAAAGTCCGTGACGCGGGGATCCGCAAAACCGCGCTGATTCTGGTCGGCGCATTCCTCGGCGAAGAGTTTCACTATTCACGCCTGTATGCCGCGGATTTCAGCCATGAATACCGCAAAGCCTGAGTTAATCACACTGGGAGTTTCACACTGATGTTAACCGTAATTGGGATTGGCCCTGGCTCGCAGGCCATGATGACCCTCGAAGCCGTAGAGGCGTTGCAGGCTGCTGAAATCGTGGTGGGTTATAAAACTTACACCCATCTGGTGAAGGCGTTCACCGGCGACAAGCAAGTGATCAAAACAGGGATGTGCAAGGAAATTGAACGCTGTCAGGCGGCGATTGAGCTGGCGCAAAGCGGGCGCAACGTGGCGCTGATTAGCAGCGGCGATGCCGGTATTTACGGCATGGCTGGGCTGGTGCTTGAGCTGGTCAGCAAACAGAAACTGGATGTGGAAGTGCGGTTGATTCCCGGCATGACAGCGAGCATCGCCGCGGCATCTTTGCTTGGCGCGCCGTTGATGCACGATTTTTGCCACATCAGCCTCAGTGATCTGCTGACACCGTGGGCGGTGATTGAAAAACGCATCATCGCCGCGGGCGAAGCCGATTTTGTCATCTGCTTCTATAACCCGCGCAGCCGTGGCCGCGAAGGGCATCTGGCTCGGGCTTTTGAACTGCTTTCCGGTAGCAAAAGCGCCCAGACGCCAGTAGGCGTGGTGAAGTCAGCCGGGCGCAAAAAACAACAGAAATGGCTCACCACACTCGGCGAGATGGATTTTGAACCAGTGGACATGACCAGCCTGGTGATTGTCGGCAACCACGCAACCTATATCGAGCAAGGGCTGATGATCACCCCGCGTGGTTACACGTTGTGACGCCTGGCTGAAACAAAAGGATTAAACCATGAAAAAAGCGCTTCTGGTGGTGAGTTTTGGCACCAGCCATCACGACACCGGTGAGAAAAATATTGTGGCGTGTGAACGCGACCTGGCTGCCAGTTGCCCTGATCGCTGCCTGTTCCGTGCCTACACCTCAGGGATGATCATCCGCAAGTTAAAACAGCGTGATGGCATTCATATCGATACGCCGTTGCAGGCGCTGCGCAAGCTGGCAGAGCTGGGTTATCAGGATGTGGCTATTCAGTCATTGCACATTATCAACGGCGATGAGTACGAAAAGATCGTCCATGAAGTGCAGGTGATGCGGCCATTGTTTGCGCGCCTGGTGATTGGCGCACCGTTACTCAATAGCTTCGCTGATTATTCGCAACTGATGGCGGCTTTACGCCTGCAAATGCCTGCGCTGGGCGAACGGGAAGAAGTGGTGTTTATGGGCCACGGTGCCAGCCATCACGCTTTTGCCGCTTACGCATGTCTCGATCACATGATGAAGGCACAGCAGATGCTCGCACGAGTTGGTGCGGTGGAAAGTTACCCGGAAGTCGGGCAACTGATTGACAACATGCTGGCCGAAGGCGTGCGCGCCGTTCATCTGATGCCGCTCATGCTGGTGGCAGGTGACCACGCCATCAACGATATGGCGTCTGATGAAGACGATTCGTGGAAATCACAGTTCTGCGCTGCGGGGATTCCCGCGACACCGTGGTTGCAGGGGCTGGGTGAAAACCCGGCGGTGCGCGCGATGTTCGTCGCACATTTACAGCAGGCGATTAAAGGTTCAATGGAGGAGGCAGCATGAGCGGAAAACTCTACGCAATTAGCACCGGCCCTGGGGCGAGCGACTTAATTACGGTGCGCGCGTCGCGGATACTTGCCTCGCTGGACGTGCTGTACACCCCCGCCGGACGTAAAGGTGGCGATAGCCTGGCGCTTTCTATCGTGCGCGAATATCTCGGTGAGCACACGCAAGTCTGTTGCCGCCATTTCCCAATGAGCGCGGACAGTGCCGAAAAAGAAGCGGTATGGGATGCGGTTGCCGCCGAACTGTACCGCGAAGTTGAGGCGGGAAAACGCGTCGGCTTTATTACCCTCGGCGATGCCATGTTGTTCAGCACCTGGGTCTTTTTACTCAAACGGTTGCCGCATCCTGACTGGCTGGAAATTATCCCAGGCGTGACCTCTTTTGCGGCGATTGCTTCACGCTCTGGAACGCCGCTGGCGATGGAGTCGCAATCATTGGCGGTGATTTCTTGTACCTCGCCGGAGGACGAGATTCGCCAGGCGCTGGAGCGGCATGACAGCCTGGTCTTAATGAAGGTGTATGGCCGTTTTGCGCGAATTAAGTGCCTGTTGCAGGAAGCGAATTTGCTGGATAACGCGTTGATGATGGCCGAAGCGACACTGCCGAACGAGCAATGCTGGCGAAACCTGCGAGAGGTGCCGGATGACCAGGAGTTGCCGTATTTTTCGACCATTTTGGTGAACAAGCAGTGGCGTAATTAACTGAATCGGTGGATGACGCCTGTGGCTTATCCCCCCTACAAAATCAAACCAATGACGTAGACGTAGGTCGGATAAGCGCTGCGTCATCCGACAACAATGCTGAAGGGGAAATCATGGAATCGTTACTGAAAAAACTCTCACTAAGCGGCTTCGGCATGGGAATGCTGTTGCTCATCGTGCCGCAAGATGCGTTTGCCATGCACATTATGGAAGGTTTTTTACCGCCGATGTGGGCGCTGGCCTGGTGGCTGCTGTTTCTACCGTGCCTGTGGTATGGCCTGGTGCGCCTGCGCCAGATTGTTGCGGAAGACAGCAACCAGAAAGTGTTGTTGGCGCTGTGCGGCGCATTTGTTTTCGTGCTCTCGGCGCTGAAAATTCCGTCGGTAACCGGAAGCTGCTCGCATCCCACTGGCGTTGGGCTAGCGGTGATTTTGTTCGGGCCCGGTGTGGTGGCAATCCTCGGCGCGGTGGTGTTGCTGTTCCAGTCACTGCTGCTGGCTCACGGCGGTTTGACCACGCTTGGCGCTAACGGCATATCGATGGCGGTGGCGGGGCCGATTGTCGGTTATCTGGTGTGGAAACTGGCTTGCCGCGCAGGGTTACGTCGTGATGTCGGGGTGTTTTTATGCGCCATGCTGGCGGATCTCACCACTTACTTTGTGACCTCGGTGCAGTTGGGCGTTGCGTTTCCCGACTCGCAGGCGGGCATGGGCGGATCGACGCTTAAGTTCATGAGTATCTTCTGCCTGACGCAGATCCCGATCGCCATAGCGGAAGGGCTGCTGACGGTATTGATCTATGACCAAATCACGAAACGTAATTTGATCACGGCACAGGAGCATTAACGATGAAAAAGACGATAGTTTTGCTCGCGATGGTGATTGCACTGGTGATATTGCCGTTCTTCATTGACCACAACGGTGAATATGGCGGTTCCGACGGTGAAGCGGAAAGCCAGATCCAGATTATTGCTCCGGATTACCAGCCGTGGTTCCAGCCGCTGTATGAACCGGCAAGCGGTGAAATAGAAAGCTTGCTGTTTACCTTGCAGGGCTCTTTTGGCGCGGCGGTGATTTTCTACATCTTCGGTTACTGGAAAGGCAGGCAACGTGCAACTGACCGGGCTTGACAGACTCAGCTACCAAAGCCGCTGGTACCACGTTTCGCCGGTGCGCAAATTCTGGTTGTGGCTGGCGATGATGGTGCTGGCGTTTGCCCTGCCACCGCTCGGCCAGGTTTGTTTGCTGGTGCTGGTCGCGGCGTTCACCTGCTGGTTACTGCGTATTTCGCTGTGGCGCTGGTGCCGGTGGATGGCACTACCGTTTGGTTTTTTGCTGGTGGGGGTGGTGACAATCCTGTTTAGCATCAGCCGCGAATCGACGGAGCTGTTGTGGAGTGTGCCGGTTGGCAGCGTCTGGATTGGCATCAGCCATGACGGATTGCTGATGGCGAATGCGACTGTCTGGCGCAGCCTGGCGGCGCTGGCATCAACCTTCTGGCTGGTCCTCAATCTGCCTTTCCCGCAGCTGATTGTGCTGCTGCAACGTGCGCGGGTGCCGCGGTTAATGACCGAACAGATCCTGCTGACCTGGCGCTTTATTTTTATCTTGCTGGAGGAGGCGCTGGCTATCCACCGTGCGCAGACGCTGCGCTTTGGTTATCGCAGTTTGCCGCTGGGGTATCGATCGTTTGCGATGCTGGTCGGAATGCTGTTTACCCGCGTGATGATGCGCTATCAGCAAATGGTGACGGTGCTGGATATCAAATTGTATCAGGGTGATTTTCACCTCTAAGGACAGCCATGCTAGCCACAGAATCTCTCTGGTTTCGTTACCAGGACGAACCGGTACTTAAAGGTGTTTCGCTGGATTTTTCTCGCCATTCGGTTACCGGGCTGGTGGGGGCAAATGGCTGCGGAAAATCGACATTGTTTATGAACCTCAGTGGCATTCTGAAGCCGCAAAAAGGGGCGGTGCTGTGGCAGGGCAAGCCGCTGGATTACAGCAAACGAGGGCTGCTGGCGCTGCGTCAGCAAGTCACCACGGTTTTTCAGGATCCGGAGCAGCAGATTTTCTATACCGATATCGACAGCGACATTGCGTTTGCGCTGCGCAATATCGGGGTGGAAGAAGCAGAGATTGCGCGGCGGGTCGAAGAAGCATTGACGCTGGTCGACGCGCACGCTTTTCGTCACCAGCCGATTCAGTGCCTGAGTCACGGGCAGAAAAAGCGCGTTGCCATTGCGGGCGCATTAGTGCTCCAGGCGAAATATCTGTTACTCGACGAACCGACGGCAGGGCTGGACCCTTCGGGGCGCACGCAGATGATTGAAATTATTCGCCGCATCGTCGCTCAGGGCAACCATGTGGTGATCTCCAGCCACGACATCGACTTGATTTACGAAGTGAGCGACGCGGTGTATGTGCTCAACCACGGCGAAGTTTTGGCGCAAGGGACGCCGGAAGACGTCTTTTCTCGTCAGGCCTGCATTGAGCAAGCGGGATTGACGCAGCCCTGGCTGGTCAAAATGCACCTCGAGCTGGGTTTACCGCTTTGTAAAAATGAAGCGGATTTCTTTGCCCGTATGCGGGCGACATATCTTCAGGAGGCGTCATGAAGCAGGCAATCATGTTGCAGGGAACGGCATCGGATGTCGGGAAAAGTGTTCTGGCTGCGGGGCTTTGCCGTATTTTCCATCAGGATGGCTGGCGAACCGCGCCGTTTAAATCGCAGAACATGGCGCTGAATTCCGGCATCACGCCGGAAGGTAAAGAGATGGGGCGGGCGCAAATTTTCCAGGCCGAAGCGGCGGGCGTGGTGCCGGACGTGCGCATGAACCCGGTATTGCTCAAGCCCACCAGCGATAGCAAAGCGCAGGTGGTGCTGATGGGGCAGGTGGCTTGCAATATGGACGCCGTCAGTTACCACGAGTACAAACCGCGCCTGCGGGAACAGGTGACGGCGGCGTATAACAGCCTGGCGCAAGAGTATGACGTGCTGGTGCTGGAGGGGGCGGGAAGCCCGGCGGAAATCAATCTGCGTGACCGCGACATCGTCAACATGGGAATGGCAGAAATGGCCGGATGCCCGGTTATCCTGGTGGCAGACATCGACCGTGGCGGCGTTTTCGCCTCTATTTATGGCACGCTGGCGTTATTGCAGGAGCATGAACGCTGGCGAGTAAAAGGCGTCATAATTAATAAATTCCGCGGTGACGTGGCGTTGCTCCACTCCGGGATTGAACAGATTGAGTCGTTAACCGGCGTCCCGGTGTTGGGCGTGATGCCATGGCTGGATGTCGACCTGGAAGATGAAGATGGTGTGGCGCTGCAGCGCGGTAAATATTTGCACACCGAAAAGCGCGATATCGAGATTGCGGTGCTGCACTTACCACACATTTCCAACTTTACTGATTTCAATGCGCTGGCGGCGCAACCGGATGTCCGCGTGCGCTATGTCCGCCATCCAGAAGAACTGGACGGGGTGGATCTGGTTATCTTGCCGGGCAGCAAAAATACCCTCGGCGATTTGAGCTGGATGCGCGAACACGCCCTGGCGCAGAAGGTGCTGGAGCTACATCGCTGCCGCGTGCCGATCATCGGCATTTGCGGCGGTTACCAGATGCTCGGCGACACCATTATTGACGAGGTGGAATCCGGGCTTGGCACCTTACCAGGGCTGGGCTTGCTCAATACCGTGACCCAATTTGCCAGTAGTAAAACCACCACTCTGGTGGCGGCAGAAACTGCCGCGTCGTTGCCTGGCTGGCTGGCGCAGGCTTCGGGGATTGCGCTACGCGGCTATGAGATCCACATGGGGGAAACGCAATTAACATCGGACTGCCGTCCGGCATTGTTACTGCAAAAAAACGGCGAATCGATTGCCGACGGTGCAGTCAGCGATGACGGGCTGGTGTTTGGCACTTATCTGCATGGGCTGTTTGACAGTAATGCTTTCACGCGCGCGGTGGTGAATGGGCTACGGGCGCGTAAAGGCTTAGCGGCGCTGACCAGCACAATCGATTACGCGAGTTATAAATCCCAACAGTTTGACATTCTGGCAGCGGCCATGCGGCAAAACATTGATATCGAAAAAGTCTATCAAGTGATGCGTGAGCACCAGGAGGCAACGGCATGATTCTGGTCACTGGAGGTGCCCGCAGCGGCAAAAGCTCGCATACGGAACGGCTGGCCGCTGAGGATTGTGACCATGTTTTGTATATCGCCACTTCGCTGGTCACCGATGACGAGATGGCATCACGCGTGGCTCAGCACCAGGCGCAACGGCCACAACACTGGCGTACCTGGGAAGGGTTCCGCGATTTGGGCGAGGTGATTCGCCACCATCTGCAACCAGGCGAAGGCGTGATGCTGGAGTGCATCACTACTATGCTGGCAAACCTGCTTTATGAAGAGAGTGCAGGCGCTGAACCGGAGAGCCTGGATTTTGCGGCTCTGGAGGTGATTCTGCTGCGCCAGATTGACGACCTGATCGCCGCATGCCAGCAGTCGCCCGCGCCAATCTACATTGTGACTAACGAACTGGGGATGAGCATCACGCCGCAAAACCGCCTGGCTCGCCATTTTGTCGACATCTCTGGCAGGGTTAATCAGAAGCTGGCGCAGGCGGCAGATGAGGTGTGGCTGGTGGTGGCGGGGATTGGGGTAAAAATCAAATGTCGCTAAATATGTTGGCTGCGACCATGCGATTTATTACCCGCATCCCGGTACCAGAGAAGTGGGCTGACGGGATAGAGTTCCGGCACTACGGCCAGGGCGTGCGCTATTTTCCCGTCGTTGGCTGCGTTGTTGGCGGGCTTGCCGCATTCGTCGCGGTGGTTGCCAGCCAGAGCGGTGGCGGCATTTATGTCGGTGCGCTGGTCTACGTTTTGGCACTCGCTTTTCTGACTGGCGGTTTTCACCTCGACGGGCTGGCGGACACCTGTGACGGCATTTTTTCTGCCCGTAAGCGCGAGCGTATGCTGGAAATTATGCGCGACAGCCGCCTGGGGACACACGGTGGCCTGGCACTGATTTTCTGTATTCTCATCAAAACATTTGCCGTTATTTCGTTATCGCAATTTCCCGCTAAAGAACTTTTCACATTGTTGCTCTGTGCACCAGTGGCTGGCCGCGCAGCCATGGTGCTGGCGATGTATAAGCAGCGCTACGCCCGTGCCGGTGAAGGGATGGGCAATATTTATATCGGCCAGATTAGCGGTTATCAGGCCGCCATCACCTTGTTGATTGGGGCGCTGATTGTCGGGCTATTCGCCGGAATGCGCGGGCTTATCGCCATTCTGGTGACTTATGTTGTGGTTTATGGCGTCGCATCCTATTTCCGCCGCCAGTTAGGCGGGCAAACCGGCGACACGCTGGGAGCCTCGGAAGAAGTGGGGGAAATGGTATTTCTGCTGGCATTGCTGTGGGCCTGAATGATGCGTTAAACAATTGAGGATAATAACGGTGCAAACATTAACGGAATTAGTGGCAAGCATCAGGCCGCTTGATCAACAAAAAATGGCGCAAGCGGCTGACTATATTGAAAGTTTAGCCAAGCCAGCAAAAAGCCTCGGGCGGCTGGAAGTGATGGCAACCCAACTGGCGGGTATGCGTGGGATAAGCCATCTGGATAACCTGCAAAAAGAAATTATTGTGATGTGCGCCGACCATGGTGTGTTTGATGAAGGAGTCGCTGTAACCCCGAAAGAGGTCACTTATATTCAGGCGTTGAATATGCAGAAAGGGCTGACCGGCGTGTGCGTACTGGCAAAAAACAGCCAAACCTCTGTTTTGCCGGTGGACATCGGCATTGATTGCGAACCGATCGCCAATATGGTGAGCCTTAAGCTGGCACGCGGATGCGGCAATATTGCGCAGGGGCCAGCCATGTCGCGCCAGGACGCGGAACAACTGCTGCTGGCAAGCGCTCAGCTGGTAAAAAAACGTGCGGAGGAAGGGGTGTCTATTTTTGGCGTCGGTGAACTGGGGATTGCCAACACCACGCCCGCTTCGGCGATGATCAGCGTATTTAGCGATTGTGATCCGCACGATGTGGTGGGGATTGGTGCCAATCTGCCACTCGATCAGTTGCAGCATAAAGAGTCGATTGTCAGAAAAGCTATCCATGTTAACCAACCCAACGGCAACGATGCGCTGGATGTGCTGGCAAAAGTGGGTGGATATGACCTGGTGGGGATGGCGGGAGTCATTCTCGGGGCGGGGGCGTGTGGCCTGCCGGTGGTGCTGGATGGTTTTCTCTCGTATGCGGCGGCGATTGCGGCGTGCCAGCTAGCGCCTGAAGTCAAAAGCTATTGTATCCCTTCACATTTCTCGGCAGAGAAGGGCGCACAACGTGCATTAGAACACCTTAACCTGAAGCCTTATCTGTATCTGGATTTGCGCCTCGGCGAAGGCAGTGGCGCAGCCATTGCGATGTCGATATTAAGTGCGGCCTGCGCGATGTATTGCCATATGGGATTACAAGAGAACAGCGGTTTTAGCCTGCCGGGTTCACCGACGTAATTGGGGATGTGAGGGGATGGTGTATCCAGCCCCTTTCACCCTCACCAGGCTAACCGATAATCGTGATCCCCAGACGCTCCATTATTTGGATCACCTGATAATTATCCAGTTTGACCCCTTGTAAATCGGTGCCGCGAACGTCCAGATTACCCAGTTCTGAATTGGTCAGGTCACAATGGGTAAAGTTGGCTGAGCGCCAGTCGAAGGAAGAGAATTCACCGCCGGAAAGGTCAGAGCCACTAAAGGTCGCCCCCAGAATTTGAGCACCATTCCAGCGGTTTTCCCACAGCTCACACTTCTCGAGCACCACCTTGCTAAAGTTGGCGTAGCTCAGGTTGGTTTTGGTGATGTAAGCACTGCAAAACCAGCTGCGGGTGGTGATCATATTCATGAAGCTTGCGCCACGAAAGTCTGCGCCTTGCGCCCGACAGTCGCGGATTTCGATACCCAGGGCGCTGGCATTTCTGAAATCTGCCATCGATAAATCACAGCTTTTGAAGGCTGCGTCTTTCAGTATTGCCCGGTTAAAATTACCGCCTTGCTGGCTTTCACGGTCATAAAACTGGCAGCCAACAAACTCGGTCCCGGTCAGGTCAGTGCCTGAAAAGTCGCAGTTAAAAAAAGTGCTGTTCTCAATTTTCGCGCCAGTGAACTGATTGCGGCCAATCTTTGTACCATTCAAAGCCAGAGTCATAATAATTAACCTGTTTATTTGTACAGTGAAATTTATTGTAACCCAAAGACGGAGCAGTAGAAAATCGCTCAGCGCACGTTTTTGTGTGTGGGTGTAACAGGGCAGATAAGCGTAGGGAATAATAGCCAATAAGTTGCCAGAAACCGTTGCGTGAACCTAATCTTAAACGATGGATTGGGTGAGCAAAAGTGTGAGTATTAATGAGAAAAGTGGCGATTATCGGCGCGGGGCCAACGGGGATTTATACTTTTTTCTCCCTGCTGAAGAATAAGACACCTGTAGCCGTTTCTGTCTATGAGCAAGCCCCTGAAGCGGGTGTCGGTATGCCTTACAGCGATGAAGAAAACTCGCGCATGATGTTGGCGAATATTGCCAGCATCGAAATTCCGCCCATTTTTTCGACCTATATCGACTGGCTGCGCCGCCAAAGTGAAGCGCATCTGGCGCGCTATGGTGTCGAACATGCTTCGCTTCATGTCCGTCAATTCCTGCCGCGCATTCTTCTTGGCGAGTACTTTCGTGACCAGTTTTTAGCGTTGGTGGCGCAGGCAAAAAAACAAGGTTTTAACGTTGAAGTGCATGAGTCTTGCCTGGTTACTGACCTGCAAGCTACGGCAGACGGCGTCAGGTTATGGGCGCAAGGGGAGGCGGTGCCCCATTTGTTTGATCTTGCCGTTATCGCAACGGGGCATGTCTGGCCAGACGAAGATGCCGCGACACACAGCTACTTTCCTAGCCCGTGGTCGGGGCTGATGGAGGCGCATATTCCGGCGGGCAAGGTTGGCATTATGGGGACTTCTTTAAGTGGCCTGGACGCCGCAATGGCGGTGGTTATCCAGCATGGCGAATTTATTGAAGATGATGACGAGCACTGCCGGTTCATTCTTGATGAACAAAGTACCGCGCTTAACATTGTGCTGATGTCGCGTTCAGGCATCCTGCCAGAAGCGGATTTCTACTGCCCGATCCCGTATGAACCTTTATTGGTTGCCACCGAACAGGCTATTAACGACGAAATTGCGGCCGGTTCAGACGGCCTGCTCGACAGGGTTTTCGGCCTGATGATGGAGGAAATCGAACGGGCTGACTCGACCTGGAGCGAGCGCATATCCCTCAATACTCTGGATGCCGACAGCTTCGCCAACATCTGGTTTTCCGACCGGAAAGAAAATAACCCGTTTAGTTGGGCCGAAGCCAATCTGCAGGAAGTCGAACGCAACAAACGCGACAAACGAACCGTGCTCTGGCGTTACGCCATTCTGCGTTTACATGAAGCGGTGCAGGAGATTGTGCCCCATCTTAACGAACAGGACAGCAAGCGGTTCGACGCCGGGCTTGCTCGCGTGTTTATCGATAATTATGCCGCCATTCCTTCACAATCGATTCGTCGGCTACTGGCCTTACGTGAGGCGGGGATCATCAGCATTCTCACACTTGGGCAAGATTATGAACTCGATGTCAAAGAGCACCAGACCGTGATTGCCGCACAAGGCGACAGATATGAGTTCGATGTGTTTATTGATGCTCGCGGGCAAAAAGCGCTGAAGACAAAAGACCTGCCGTTCCCCACTTTACGCCAGCAACTTGCCGCTAATGGTGATGATATTCCGGATGTTGGCGACGATTACACCTTGCTGGAACCGGCCTGCGCCCGTGGGCGTATCGGGTTTGGCGCATTGCCGTATTTGATGCACGACCAGCCTTTCGTTCAGGGGCTAACCGTTTGTGCGCAAATCGGTGCCGCGATAGCAAAAGCCCTTTCAAACCCCGCGCTCAGGCCGCGCAGAAAGCTGCCGTTTTGGGATGAGTGACCGACATTAGGATTGCAGGGCGGAAAACTCGAGCGCCAGACCGATGAGCGTCATATTTTGCACTGAGGGTTCCGCAGTTGCCGCAATCAGAGTGCCCTGGAATTTCAGTTTCTTGAACGGCCCATTAATGATGAGCCTTGCGCGCAGGCTGGGAAGTGCCTGGGAACTGACAGGATAAACAACGCGTCCTTTGATGGGGACAGGGATTTTTCGTAACTCAATGCGTTGCAGCACGCCGATATTGGCGTAGAGCACGGCAATCGGCGTGACGGAAACCAGCGGTTGTGCGCAGACACTAATAAAATCCAGCAGCAATTCTGGTTGCAGGTAATTTAACCCACCATGCGTTACGGTAACGCCTGGGATTTCCGGCATCGGGAAAGACAGCGGCAGGAGTGATGAATCAGTCATTGATCCCTTTCCATTATGATTTCGCCTTATTGACCCGATAAGAGTAGACCATCCTGAATGAGAAAAACTTTGCCAATACCGCAGGAATAGTTTTGGTGAGGTGTTGCTTTTGCCATTTTTGAGAATCTACGTTGCTTCCCTTTTGATTTGTTCATAAACTAATTCTGTTCATGAATCATGAACTGTGGAAAGGTGTGAACAAATGAAAGAAGAACAGCTTTTGTCCGGGGTTTTAGAGAACCTGCCAAAAGGCTTCGAGTTGCAATATGAGTATAGCAACAATGGCGTACATGACGGTTGGGGCAAGTTAACGGGGCCGAGCGGTGAAACGATGACATTTGCCCTGGAAATAAAGCAGATCCATCGTAAAGAATCGCTGATAGCTGCCCGTGAACAAATGGCTCGCTTTCCTGGAAATGTCCCTGCATTACTCGTGTGCAACCGACTGACATCTACGTTGGCGGAATATTGTGCCGAGAGCCAGATTAATTTCATCGATACGGCGGGCAACGCCCATATCCAGGTTCCAGGATTATATCTGCTCAGAGAAGGGCGCTATGAAAAGAAACCCGTTGTTGCCAGTAGTCGTTTTGCGGAAGGAGTAATGAAACTTCTTTTTGTGCTGTTATCCAGCCCAGAAACCCTGAACGATACGTACCGCAGCCTGGCGGAGAAAGCGGGGATTTCCCTGGGGATGGTTAGCAAGGCTTTCGATTATCTTGAAGCACAGCGCTATTACCGAAAATCGCAGCAGGGGCGGCGTTTGATGAATGAAGAAGAATTACAGGTTCTGTGGCTTAAAGATTATGCCACTGCTCTGCGCCCAAAACTGGATTCTCTTTCTTTGTCTGCACCTGTTTCATGGGGTGAGATAGCGTTGGCGTCCGAGGAATACTGGGGGGGCGAAATTGCTGCCGCCCAGCTGAGCGGTGGATATCTGATTCCGGAAACAGGCGTGATCTTTACCCCTCATCATCTTTTACAAAGGCGGAAAGAACTGGGGCTAAAACCTGTTTCTGGCGGAAAACTGCAACTGATTTCCCGTTTTTGGAAGCACTTTGCACTGAGTCGCAAAGCAGAAGCGATGCTGTGCGTGGCAGAATTGTTGGTGAGCGGCGACGACAGAAACAGAGAAGCAGCAAGGATAATCAATGACAAATACCTTCACCTTAACGAATCCGATCTTTTCAGTTACTGAAACATTGCTAAGCCTGATTAACCGAATTTGTACCACGCAGGAGATCCCGTTTTTTATTGCAGGTGCAACGGCGCGTGAAATTTTACTCCACCATGTTCACGGCAGGAGTATTGGTCGTCGAACTCGCGATATTGATATCGCTGTGTTTGTTGATGGCTGGCCGAGGTTTGATGTGCTTAAAAATGCCTTTATTGCTGAAGGTGCACATGCTGTCCGTGATAATGCTCATCGTATGATTTCCGAAGGGATCGAGCTGGATATTATTCCTTTTGGCGGAGTTGCTGAAGGGAGTCAAATTGCCTGGCCGCCGGAGCGTGAGGTAATCATGTCCGTGGACGGATTTGCTGAGGTATTTAATCACACCGTAACAGTGCAACTGGGCAATGGGGAAAATCTGCCGTTTTGTTCCTTACCGGGATTAGCATTATTAAAACTTTTTGCCTGGCGCGATCGCGGGCATGGCAATGCGAAGGATGCGACCGATCTCTACAAGATTATTCGTGAATATGGTGCTATTGAAGATGAGCGTATATATGAATCCCCCATCGAAGGTGAAAAACTAGACTGGAATCCTGTGCGTATGGGCGCAGTGCTGTTGGGCGGCGATATCGTTGCAATTAGCGAGCACACTTCTTTAGCCGAGTTGATGCGTCTTGATAGAGAACGTTTGACCGACGCTATAGTGCGGCAAATTGATGTGGGCGATATGACTGTTGAGCAGATTATGAATGATTTCTGGAACGGTATGATGAGTGGTGGTTGAGATACAAAACCCGCACGGCACAAAATATGCGGGTTTTCAGGATTTCGTCTGGAATTATTCAAGCTAATCACAGCGTCACCCGCACTGAGTTTCTGGCTGATGACGCTGATCGTTTAT
This sequence comes from Buttiauxella agrestis ATCC 33320, assembly GCA_024169445.1. Classification (GTDB taxonomy): domain Bacteria; phylum Pseudomonadota; class Gammaproteobacteria; order Enterobacterales; family Enterobacteriaceae; genus Buttiauxella; species Buttiauxella ferragutiae. The sequence goes on along the minus strand of JALKFA010000001.1, from coordinate 5,035,700 downwards.
TTCGGATGACGGGTGCGCATTAGCCGAACGACAGGCTTGTGCGTTTGAGGATCAAAGTAGCGGCTCGGCCAGATGGTTTCGGCGGGTACACCAATGGCTTTGCTTATTAGCAGTTCCCCTTTTGCCCACGGGCGGCTCAGAGCGTTGGCGAGAGTGGAAGAACTTAAACCTGCGGCGCGGGATTCGGCTGCCAGAGAGGTGCCTTTTTTACGCAGTGCCGGCCTACAAGGACACCGGCCAGTCCGAAGGCTGCCCTGCCTGAGCCACCATTGAAAGTTGGGAGTACAGTTTTTGAACTGTATATCCAACAGGTGTGCGGAGACATTGACACTCGTAGGAATGCGAGTGGCTTTCCAGACATTTTTCTTAAGTTGCAGGTGTTGCAGAAGAGGTGAGTAGCTCGGTGAAATCAGCTCACAAAAAACTCTATGGGTCCCACCGTTTTTGGATTGATGCTGGTTTTGTCATGAGTCATATATGGACGCCCAGTGTTATGCAAATACTGATTTGATACGGTTCGCTGTCATATATCCGGCGTCATTTATGGAAAGAGGTTTCCTGCGCCATGATGTCATCCGCACCCTGTTTCCTTATCACCTCACCGGTATGTTGCTACCAGAACTCACGCCAGGATTTTACAGGGTCGGTCTGCCGTTTTCTCATCAGTGTCTGCAAACTCAGTTAAACTATGGTGATTCCAGAAAAACGGGCAATTAGTTTGTTGCAAAAGCTTTGTTAATATTGAAATTTTCTGACCCTGTTAATAATCGCCAGATAATGCGTGTGAGCTTATTAGCCAATGCCACCGTCGCTTTCATTTTGCCTCTTCGCTCAATAAGATGTTTCATCCAGCTTCCCAGTGCATCATCGCGCTTCTGTGACCAGAACATGACTGACCGTGCTCCATGGATAATCAGCGTTCGGAGATCACGGTTTCCATTTTTAGTCATTGAGGACAGGTTATTTTTTCCTCCCGAACTACGCTGCCTGGGTACAAGACCACACCAGGAAGAGAGTTGCCTGCCATTCGTAAACTGTTCTGCATTGACCTCACTTAGAAATGCAGCGGCAATGAGAGGTCCTACTCCCGGTATCGTCATCAGTACTTTGTATTTTGGGAGCTGTTGACATAAAGCCAAAATGTTGTGTTCCGTCGAACGGATGCGCTCATCAAGCAAATGAAGGTTTTCCAGTAACGAAAAAAGTAAACCGCGTAATACCGGGGAAATATCCAGCGCCGGATCTTCAATAAGTTCAGGCAATCGTTGTGACAGGATATGAATGCCCACAGGGAGTTCAATCCCCTGTTCAGCAGCCAGTGCCCGGGCTTGATTTGCCACCGCCGTGCGTTGTTCGACCATTAGCTGGCGGGCGCTGCGAAGTGCTTTAATATCCTGTTGCCCGACGGTTTTTATCGTCACAAAATGGATACCAGGGCGTAGCGCAGCCTCACAGATCGCCAGTGCGTCATTAGCATCATTTTTCTGATGACGGGTAAAAGCCTTAACATGTTGGGTTGGGATAAGGCGAACGAGAAGCCCGATTGACTTGAAGGTTCGTCCCCAGTAATGCGAAGTAGCGCAAGCTTCCATTGCAATCAACGTATTAGCTGGAAACTGGCGAAGGGTATCCAAAAGTTTATTTCTGGGAATTTTTCGATTGGATGCAACAGTTCCATCACTCATCCAGACACATACCTGAAAAACAGACTTAGCTAAATCGATCCCGACAACTTTTATCGAGTTCATGATGTTGTTCCTCTGCGAATAGACATTCAGCATAAGTGTGGCAGAACTTAGGCTGGGAAGGGGCGTCCATCACATCACCTCTGATTGTGAGTTTACTCACTGAGATGCCTGTCCACTCATGGTGGGTATGATTATTACAAAATTCCACAGGCTCAGGCGGTTCATTTATAGCCCACATTCAGCTTCAGTTAAGTCCACTCTGCTTTAATCCTCACCAAAATCCAGCTACGTCTCTGGTGTTTCTTTAGCTCACAACAGGGTTCTACTCGTTCAATGATCTTGCTGCTTGAATCTGATAAAGCGTGCGCAGACGACGTTCTCACTCATCTCAGTGAAGAATATGCCTGTCGCGTTGTCTGGCAGACAAGTTTGCCTGACATAGACGCTTATAATAATGCCAGTTCTCCGAGCCTGGTCATTCTGGGGCGAGGTCTGTCTCAATCGCAGGCTCTTGCCTATATTCGCCAGTTTAATGCGCTTCCTATTCTGTTGATTAGCCATGTAGAGCAAGCGGAATGGGCGAGCACTGCCCTCGGGGCTGGGGTGAATGATTATTTACTTTATCCCTTTAGCCTCCAGCAACTTAGCCAGCAGATAACCCGGTTGCTCAATGCCAATTCGTTGCAGACCCAAGGAATGATCATGGGGTCTCCTGCTTCTCGTCGCTTGCAGACCATGGCGCATCGAGTGGCTCTCGCTGACGCTCCTGTACTTATTCGAGGAGAAACGGGGACGGGGAAGGAGATGCTAGCGCAATTCATTCACACCAACTCTATGCGGAAGTCCGGCCCCTTTGTGGCAGTCAACTGTGCCGCGATTCCTGAGAGCATGCTGGAAGCTATTCTGTTTGGCCACGTTAAAGGGGCGTTTACCGGAGCTTATACCGGGCAGGTCGGAAAATTTGAACTCGCAAACCACGGAACCTTGTTCCTGGATGAAATCGCTGAGATGCCACTGTCTTTACAGACCAAGCTGTTGCGTGTGCTGCAGGAATGGGAGGTGGAGCGTCTGGGCAGCAATAAAGTGATTCCGCTCGATGTTCGGCTTATCACCGCCACTAACCAGAATCTTAAAGAGGCAGTAAGCAAGGGCTACTTCCGTGAAGACTTGTTCTATCGGTTGGACATCTTGCCACTCGTCATCCCTCCATTGCGTCAGCGTCGTGAAGAGTTGGATAGCTTAATCGCTCACTTCGTGCAAAAGCATGGCGACCATACCTTTGCTCACGCCGTTAAATTAAGCCCATGCGCTCAGCAGGCATTATTGGCACACAATTGGCCGGGCAATATTCGGGAGCTGGAGAACCGCGTACAACGTGCTCTGGTCATGTGTCGTGGCATTGTGCTGCTCGCGTCTGACTTCGGTTTATTTGCCTGCCCTTCCGGGCAGGGAAGCAGTGTTGTTGCCCCGATGGTTCGCTCTGAACACAGCCCTGTTGAGTCTTTGCAGGAGAGTCGCAAACACGGTGAATTCCAGCATGTTTTAGAAACCCTACGCAGTTGCCGTGGTCATCGGAGTATGACTGCCGAGGCTCTCGGCATTACTCCCAGGGCTCTGCGTTACAAACTTGCCGAGATGCGGCGAAGAGGCATCATCGCAGATGATGCATAACACTAGTTTAATTACCTGGCTCATATTATGAACTCAATAAACGACACGCAGCAGGCGATGATGCAGCGCATGGCTACCATGCAGGCAGAAGTTCAGCAACCGCTAATAGCGCCTTCGTCGCAGAACAATACGCAAAATACCTCGTTTGGGAGTGTTTTTCATGCCGCCCTTAATGGCGTTGATCGTCATCAGCAAGATGCGGCAAACCTGGCGACGCAAATTGAAACAGGGGCCAGCGATGATCTTACTGGTGCCATGATTGCCAGTCAGAAAGCCAGCCTCAGCTTCTCGGCCCTTACCCAGGTCCGTAACAAGCTGATGACCGGTGTTGACGAAATCATGAAGATGCCGCTGTAAGATGGGAAGTAATGAGCAACCCATGAGGCAAAAATTCAAATCCGTTTGGGGCAACATTAGTCAACAGGTGCCTAATATATCCACGCTACGTGGAAAAGGCCCCCAGTTTATCCTGCTGGGAATGCTGGCGTGCCTGTTGGCAGTACTCGTTGTCCTGGTTCTCTGGTCTTATCAGGGGAATTATCGCCCTCTTTATGGTCAGCAGGAGCGCTTCGACAGCGCCCAGATCATGTCTGTCCTGGATCAGGAAAACATTCCCTATCGGCTGATGGAGACGACTGGGCAGGTACTGGTGGAAGAAGATCGCCTGTCGCAGGCGCGCATGCTACTGGCGGCTAAAGGCGTACAAGCCAAACTGCCAGTAGGGCTGGAAATGCTGGAAAAGGATTCCACTCTCGGGACCAGCCAGTTTGTTGAAAATGCCCGTTATCGTCGTGGGCTTGAAGGCGAGTTGGCCCGTACCATTATGGGATTAGAAGGGGTGAGCTATGCGAGGGTGCATCTGGCTATTCCTGAGAAACAAATCTTTCTGCGCAATAACGAAGAGCTTCCTTCTGCTTCCGTCATGCTCGAACTGGAACCCTCTACTCGGATGGAGGCTGGGCAAGTTCTGGCTATCGTAAACCTGATCAAGGGAAGCATCTCCAATCTTGCTACCAAAGACATCTCCGTCATCGACCAATATGGCAATTTGCTCACGCAGGATCTGAACGATGAACTCTCTGGTGCCAAGTTAACCGTCCATCAGTTGGATTACCAGAAGCAGGTTGAGCGTAACTACGAGCGCCGTGTCAGCGAAATGCTACGTCCTGTGCTGGGGAACAACAACTACAAGGTACAAGTTACGGCACAGCTGACCTTCGATGCGGTAGAAGAAACCCGAGAAGCCCTTGATGAGAGCCCTGTCATACGCGAAGAACGTGTGCAGAAAGACTCGTCCCAGGGGGGGCAACTGAACGGTATCCCTGGTGCGCTGAGCAACCGCCCTCCGGTCACCGATCCACAACAGCAGGGCAATCAGCAGCCAAACCAGCCAGCGTCGGCAGGGCGTATGACGAATGATCGTGATGAGCAACAGCGCCGCTACGACGTTGGTCGCACCATCACTCACACCAAGTATCAGCAGGGCCGTCTGAATAACCTCAGTGTGTCGGTGGTACTCAACCAGACTGTGTCACCGGAAAAAGGCTGGAGCGCCGAGCAATTGACCAATATCCGTCAAATGTCTCTGGATGCCGTGGGCTTTGATAAAGAGCGTGGTGACCAGTTCAGCCTCAATGTATTCCCCTTCTCGGAAGATGGCATCAATCCGTCATTGGATAGTAAGTGGTGGCAGGACCCAGTCTTGCTGATCTACGCCCGCTATCTGATAGGAACCATCCTCGGCCTGTGTCTGATCTTCTTCGTCATCCGCAAGCTAATGCAGCATCTGATACAGCGTAGCCCGGTTAGCGCTACTGCTGCGACCGGAACCGCGTCTATCGACAGTGGCGAATCGGGTGGCAGCGGGAAAGCGAAAGAAGAGGATGAATATTTCAGGAAACATAACCGTAACATTGAGTTTGATAACCTGACTGAACTTCCTGACACCAACTCGCCTCTGCGGGATAAATTGGCCCACTTGCAGCTATTGGCGGACCATGATCCTAAACGGGTAGCGGAAGTGTTGGAACAGTGGATGAATACCAGATGATGATTAGCCATGAGTGAAGAGATCGAACAACAACCGCTTAAAAATGCTGAGCAGGCCGGGCTGTTACTGTTGACGCTCAGTGAGCACCAGGCCGGTAATATTTTGCGTAGCCTGAGCCGCGAGCATGTTCAGGAGATAGTCCGGGCGATGACCGAAGTGGGTCATGTTAAGAATCAGCACCTGGAAAAGGTGCTGTCTCGCCTGTTTGTTGACTATCGCGAGCTTAGCGGTATCTCCCGTGCCTCCCGTGGTTTTCTTGAGCGCACCCTGGACGTCGCCCTTGGCCCTGAGTTGGCTAAAGGGGTGATCAATGACGTCTATGGCGAGCAGATCAGGGAAAACATGCATCAATTACAGTGGATTTCCCCGGCTCTGATCGCCTCCAACTTGCAACATGAGATGCTGCCGTTGCAGGCGACCTTCCTGGCTTTATTACCGCAGGAAGTCTCTGCTGAGGTCATGAAATTCTTGCCACAGGCACAGCATAATCGGCTGATCTTGAACATGGCTAACCTGCGTGAAATTAATCAGAACATGGTTGCTGAGCTGGAGAAGATCATTCAGAAGTGCCTGACCATGGTTCAGCAGGGTGTTCAAACATCAGTGAGCGGTATTGAACAGGCTGCAGGTCTGATTTCCCGCTATCACGGCAACAGCGCCCAATTGCTGGAGAACGTGCGTGAGCATGATCAAGGATTGGCCGAGGAAATAGAAAACAACATGTATCGGTTCTCTATTTTGGAGCGTCAGCCTGAGGCCACGATAGTGCGGCTGTGCCAGGAAGTTGAACCTGATGTCTGGGCTAAGGCAATAAAGGGAGCAACTCCGTCCCTGCGTCAGGCCATTTTGCGTTGTCTGCCGAAACGACAGGCCAATGCAATCCAGGATCAAATGCGAGTTCTGGGGGGGCTTCCTGCCAGTGTGGTCAGAGCGGCTGAAGCTGAGATCATGACCCGGGTGCGTGAGCTTATCGCAGAGAATGAAGACGCAGAAGATGGCGAGAAGTTCGAGTTTCGCCTCTTTGAAGAGAAGGTTTTGGAGTAACTCATGCCACTGCACAGCAAAAAAGACGGGCCCCCGCGCAGTGTCCATCGCTACCATTTTCCTAACATATCCCAGCAGTCCTCACTGCCGGTCTCTACGCCTGTGGAGCAGCTATACGACTCGCCACAACAGGTCACGGCGAAATATCAGGCTTTGATGGAAGAGGGGCATGAGGCGGGTTTTGCCGAAGGGGTACGTAGTGGGCTCGAACAAGGGAAGCTACAGGGCCTGGAGCATGGTTTACAGGCTGGGATGAAGGAAGGGCGTGAGGCCGGGCTTCAGCAAGCCTACCAGGAATGCAAACCCAATCTGGATGCCGCGCTGGATAAAGTAGAACAGATCTACAATTCCCTCGAGTCCGCGTTGCAGGAAACGCTGGACTGGCAAAGAGAAAGCCTCTGCCGCCTGGTTTCACAGGTCTGCCGTCAGGTATTGCGAGCCGAGCTTACCCAGAAACCAACCCAGATCCTGCCGCTTATTGAAGAGACACTGGCGTTGTTGCCTAAGCCACAGGGTTCGGTCTCGATTCAATTGGATCCCGCTACTCACGATTTGCTTAAGGAATATGCACCGGAATCGCTGGAGCGTTGGGCGTTGCAGCCGGATCCTCAGCTGTCACCTGGCAGCTTCCATATCCAGACTGGGTTGGCTGAAGCTGAGAGCAAGTTAGACGATCGCCTTGACCTTTGCGTCGATCAGTTGCGTAACCAACTGGCCGATACCACTGAACTGAATGGGCTGGAGGCATCCAACGTGGAGCCTTGTACCATCTCGCCGCATAACTCGCCATGGCGCAAGGAGGACATGGTATCCGATCTTTCGTTGCCTGTGGACAAGCTTAGCGACGATGACTTCAGGGGTTGATCCTATGCGCTCTCTGAACTCCTTGCTCAATCGGCTAGAACTTGATGAATACCGGGTTCCTCCTGCACAGATCTACGGGAAGTTGGTGCGTGTCACTGGTTTGCTGCTGGAGGTGACGGGATGCCCTCTATCTATTGGCCAAAGGGCACTCGTTGAAGTGGGTAAGGAGTCCTGGCTTGAAACTGAAGTGGTGGGGTTCAATCAAGATCGCACCTTTTTGATGCCCCTTGAACAGGTCACTGGCTTGTTCCCCGGTGCCAGAGTTTCCCCACAAGAAGGTGATAGTGAGCTGGTTGTAGGGCCAGCACTGCTGGGGCGTATTCTGGATGGTCTGGGTCGTCCTCTGGACGGTCTGGGTCCTTTGGAAGGAGAGCGTATTTCCTTGCATCAACCGCCTTTGAATCCGCTTGAACGGCAACCGATCAAGACCCCGCTCGATGTTGGCGTCAAGGCGATCAATGGCATATTGCCGCTCGGTCGTGGCCAGCGTATCGGACTGTTTGCTGGCAGCGGGGTGGGTAAGAGTGTCCTGCTCAGCATGATGACTCGATTTACCGATGCTGACGTGGTTGTGGTTGGCCTTATCGGGGAACGTGGACGTGAGGTTGCTGAGTTCTTACAACATACGTTGGGTGAAGAAGGACGTCGCAAGGCAGTCGTTGTGGTTGCTCCAGCTGATGTTTCACCTCTGCTCAGGCTTCGGGCCTCCCAGGTGTGCCACCGTATTGCCGAGAGTTTCCGGGACCGGGGTAAGCATGTGTTGTTGCTGATGGATTCCCTGACCCGCTATGCCATCGCGCAGAGGGAAATTGCTCTGTCGCTGGGTGAACCACCTGCAACCAAGGGATATCCGCCATCAGTATTCACCCAACTACCGCAACTGGTGGAGAGGGCAGGCAATGGTTATAACTCGGAAGGTAGCCTCAGTGCTATCTACACCGTATTGGTGGAAGGGGATGATCACAATGACCCCATCGCTGATGCGGCGCGGGCCATCCTTGATGGTCACATTGTTTTGCGGCGCGATATCGCAGAGCAGGGCATTTACCCAGCAATAGATGTATCCGCCTCGGCCAGTCGTGTCATACCGTTGATTTGTAGTGCCGCGCAGATCCGGCAGATTCAACAGTTTCGTCGCTACTACAGCCTGTACCAACAGGTACGCGAGTTGATCCCGCTGGGGGGGTATCAGGCGGGGCATGATGAGGAGATGGACAAAGCTGTCACGCTATTCCCGCAGATGCTCGAATATTTGCAACAGTCTTCCCGGCAGGGGGCGAATTTGCAGCAGACCCAGGCTTTGTTACAGGAACTGATGGAAGCGGGTAATAAATGAAAGCCCTCAACCAACTGCACGGCATACAGAGCCGCAAACTGGACAAAGAGAGCAGGGAGCTTGCCACGCTTGAAACTCGCAGAGTCGAGGCACAACGCTCGCTGGACGCGTTGGGGCAATATCGCCGCGAAATGTCGCGCCTGCCTGATTATAACCCGGCCTTTTCTCTGCATAACCGCAGCATCATGCATCGTCAACTGGGCGATCTGATCGATAAGCAGCACGACGAGCAGGTTGCGCTCAAGCTCTCAATTGTTCAGCAAAAGAAGGAAGTGCTGAATGCCTTCGTCGCCAGAAAAAGCAGTGAAATCATGCTGGAGCGGCTACAGGCTCGCCAGGCTCTTGAGGCGCAGAGGCGAGAGCAAAATATACTCGATGAGCTGGCCCTCAACCGGGCACGGCTTGTCACCCTGGACGGGTGGTAATACTCGGCCTCATCACCATCTTTTTGCATACACAACCTTCTAAATACCTAACCTTTTTGAATTAGAGTGAGGCACAACATCATGACTAAGCCGCTTAAAATTGCTATCGACGACGGTTCAACCAACGTCAAGGCAAGCTGGATAGCCAATAAGACCCTTAAGAGCATCATTTCTCCTAACTCTTTTCGTAAGGACTGGAAGAGCGCTGCCTTGCTGCGGAGTAAGCAGGTCTACAACTATGAAATCGGGATTAACAAGTACACCTATGACCCGACCTCGGAGAAGTCTCTTTCCACCACGCATATTGACTACCAATATGGAGATCTGAATCTGCTGGCGGTGCATCACGCTTTGTTGCAGACCGGTCTTCCTCCTTGCGATGTGGCTATTACCGTGACCCTGCCTATCACCGAGTACTATCAGCAGGATGACTGCCAGCGTAATGACGCGAACATCGAACGCAAAAAGCAAAACTTGATGCGACCTATCAGCCTGAATAAAGGCGAGTTGTTTAACATTGTCAGCGTCGATGTGATGCCTGAAAGCCTGCCAGCCGTACTGACCCGTCTGATGAACTCTGGTGTGAACCCTTATACCAAAACGCTGGTCATCGACTGCGGTGGCACGACGCTGGATATGGGGCTTATCGTCGGTGAATTTGACGAGATCTCTGAGGTTTACGGCAACCGTGCGCTTGGCGTTTCTTTAGTGACTGATGCTGCGCGCACCGCACTGGCTGCCGCCGACAGCGAGTCTAGCTATTTGGTCGCTAACGAACTTATTAAACGCCGACATGATGCTAACTTTGTGCGTGAGGTGATCAACGATGAGTCCCAGATCGCGCGCATTCTTGAGAAACTTGAGCGTAAAATTGAAGAACTGGGTCATTTTGTAGCGGAAGAAGCAAAGAAATTTGCCCGTAATCCTAACCGAGTGTATCTGGTCGGCGGTGGTGCTGCTCTTATCTACCCTACTATTCAGGCCAGTTACTCGACCCTGGGTGAGCGTGTCATTTTAGTTGAAGACTCCCAGTCTGCACTCTCTCGCGAAATCTGTCTCTATATCAGCGATGAGGATGAGGTGTTCAGCGAAGCCCCCGTCATGCTAGAGGTTGGCCATGTCTAATCCAGTCAGTGAGGTTCAGATTACCCTCAAGCTGGATTCAAGCCAGGCGAGTGATCGCCTGGCTCTGGCGTCATTACAGCGCTGGTATCAGCGTGGTAAAATGCTCAATAGTGATAATGACGCCTTTGATTTCTTCCAGTTGCAGATGCACAAAGACATTTACCTGTCGGGGTTGTTCCTGAGTCTGCTGGATCCCAACCTGGTCAAATCCCTCTCCCAAAATCTGCAACTGCACCGCCTGGACCCTGAGTTCCTCTATAAAACCCTTGAGGAACATCAGTTAACACCAGGGGCCGGGAAACCGACGGCCAATCCGCTTGACTCATTAGCCCCCGACGATTTGGCTACGCGCATTGCCGATCAACTTTATCCTCTACTCAGCGGGAAAGATGAGGCGGCTGGCTTCAATGAGCCAAGTGGACAGTTGCAGACGCAGGCAAATATGCTGAAACAGTTGCAGGAGCAGAGCCGCCTTTTACAGCAGCAGGCGAATCTACTCGACATACTGGCATCAGCTGGTGCGGCAAGTCTGTCTGAGTCTACAGCAAGCATGCATCCGGCCACTCCAGTCACTCAGTCCAGCCCAGCAGCTCAGGCCAACCAGACAACTCAAAGTACTCAAGCTAACCAGGCACTCGGTGGGGGTCAGCTGCATGACCTTTCGGAAACGGCGGCGAAGGTACGCAAGGTCAGGGCAAAAGGTGTCTTTTGACGCCTGGCCCCATGTTCGCTCAAATCTGATCCGGAGTATCCCAATGAAGTATCTGCTCAGCTTGTTCATGCTCATGTTGCCACTGTCCACCCTGGCCAGTCCTTTGCGTCAGGACATCTCCAGTTTCAAGTCATGGCTTATTACCTGCGTGGTTGTGCTTCTGGTCGGCGGAGTGGTATTTCTGCTGGCAAAGAAGAAATCGCGTACTTCCTGGCGTAGCGGGGGGGAAATGCGAGTTCAGTCGGTGCTTTCGATGGGCTTGAAGGAGAAACTTGTGCTGGTTCAGGTAGAAAATCAACGCTTACTGTTGGGGGTCACTCAACATCAGATCACTCTAATCAGCAACCTGACCGGGCAAAATCAGCAGGAAGAAACGCCTACGGCTTTTACGCCACTGTTTGAGACAACCAGGACACCTGAGCCATCAGGCGAGGAGCGAAAATAATACAGAGTGCCTCAAGACCCTGAGCGGGGTGGCTGCTCCGTCTTAGGCTGATTCCACTGGCTCAGAGGATCTATTTTTGCACGCCACTGCGGTTTGATATCTTGCGATGCTTTCTCCTGCTCCTTACTTTTTTCTGGAGCACTTTTTTCTGGAGCGATTTTTTGGCTTGTCGTTGTTCGCTCAGAATAAAGATCCGCTGATCCTGGCGTCTTCTGCACCAGTCCGACTCCCCATCCCAGGCTTTTCAGCTCATTGTCAGAAAGTGCTCGTCGCTCGGCTATCAGGAGGGGAAGTGCCGGGGGTTCTTTCTCCATGAACTGCATGCTGTTGCCTGTCCCGAGGACTTGATGAGCCCGTCTTCCCCAGCCTGCTGGCATCATCAAAACGACCCGACTGCCACGAGGGGCGACCGCATTTTCCAGACCCGCATTGTAAAAACTTAGCTCATCAGCGGTGCGCCCCAGTTGCCTGGCAAGCCAGGCCAGACTGACGCCATCTTTGACATGCAGGGCTATCAGGCGAGACTCCTCCGGTACCGTCGGCAACTTGATTTTTCCATCCCGGTAAAGCCGTACCAGTGCCAGTAGTTTTGGCACATACTTTTTGGTTTCTTCCGGTAGCGACAGGGACCAGAAGTCGGTCTGTCGGCCTTTGGCACTGTTTTGCTCCATGGCTGAGCGAACCGTCCCTTCTCCAGCATTGTAGGCGGCCAGAGCGAGTAGCCAGTCACGTTCAAACAAATTGTACAGATAGTTCAGATAATTGAGTGCCCCGCGCGTAGAGGCCATCAAATCTTTGCGTCCGTCGTACCAGTCTTGCTTGATAACACCATATTGTTGCGCAGTTTTTGGCATCAACTGCCAGGGGCCGGTGGCCCCAACCGGTGAAATTGCGTAGGGGTTGTAGCCGCTCTCGATCAGCGGGACGAACATCAGTTCCAGCGGCATTTTGCGCCGCTGGAGTTGGGTGACGATGTAGCGAATAGAAGGGGCTGAACGATTCATCATCCCCTGGATTTTAGTGAGTTTTTCGTTGTAGAAGCTCTCATGAAACGCCACATCAGGATGACGAGCCTTCCAGGACATGGCGCTTTTTTTTGCCCCAGTGAGGGCATCCTGCGACAAGAGTGGTGCTGGCATGGCCAGCAAAGACCCCGCCAGTAGCGCCTTAACCCAGAATTCCTTTGACTTCGATATGGAGCTCATCAGGAACCTCATTGAATGAAAGAACGTGCAGACCCTTGGCAAAGGTACGGGAATAGCGGGCGAGCAGTGGACGCAGTTGCGGCAGCACCAGTAGGATCGGTGACCAGCCTTGTAAGGACATTTGCTCTTTAACGCTTGGCATACGGTTTTGTAACTGTGCCAGCAACTGAGGCTCAATCGGGAAGCTGTCGGCCGGTACACCACCGTTGCGTTGTGCCTGGGTGGCGGCGTTGAGTAGCATGTTCTCCAGCTCATCGGAGAGGGTGAACACTTGTACTGTGGTCGCATTGCCGATCAATCCATGCAGAATGGTGTGGCGCATGGCACAGCGGGCTTCGGCTGCAAGTAGCAAAGGATCTTTGGTGAGCTCGGCACCATCCACCAGACTCTGAGCCATCGTCCGTACGTCCATCAGGGAAACCTGATCTGTCAGCAAGTTGCGGTAGACCTTCAACTGTTGGTTAGCGGTTAATTTTGCGGTTAGCTCGTCGGCCAGTTTTGGAGCCAACTGGCTCAGACGCAGTTGCAATTGGTGCACATCATCGAGTTGCAGGAGCGCACCAATATTGCTGCGGATGACCTTGCTGATGTGTGTCCCTATGATGGTGGCCACATCGACGACGGAGTAACCCAGGTTGAGTGCCTTAGCCTTGTCTGCGGGTTGAATCCAAACGGCGTCCATTCCATAAACCGGTTCCTTGGTCAGGAATCCAGGGATCTCCCCCAACAGTTCACCTGAGTTAATTGCCATGAGCCTGTCCAGCATGACGTCCGCTACGGCCACCTTGACGCCGTTAAGGTAGATGGCGTACTGGTTTGGTTTGAGCCCCATATTGTCTCTGACTCGTACCTCGGGCAGTAGAAATCCGGCCTGTTCGGAAAGGGTCTGACGCACACCGCGCAGACGTTGGAGCAATTCAGCCCCCTTGTCGCGATCGACGAGGTAAATCAACTGATAACCCAGTTCCAGCCTGAGCAGATCGGTGTAGGGGATATCGCTCCACTTCAGTTCATTTTCCAGCGGGCGGGTAAAGCGCTCCATCTGATCCTGATCAGCTGGCGCGACCTTTTCAGCTTTATGTTGTCGGGTTTTCCAGGCAGCCCAGGCAAGAATACCGGCAAAAATCAGGAAGACCAGGGTTGGCATACCCGGTACCAGCCCCATCACCAACATGACGATAGCAGCGGTAAAGATAACCGGCGGAGAGGCCATCAACTGGTCGCGGAACTGGATGGTGATATCGTCGTCAGAGTCTGAAACTCGGGTAACGACGATGGCTGCAGACACTGCAAGCATCAGTGAAGGGATCTGGGCGACCAGGCCGTCACCGATGGAGAGCAGGCTATACACCGACATAGCTTCAGAGAAACTGAGTCCATGCTGGAAGACACCGATGGCCACGCCACCGAAGAGGTTGATAAACAGGATCAACAGGCCAGCGATCGCATCCCCTTTAACGAACTTGGATGCACCATCCATTGAGCCATAGAAATCGGCTTCCAGGGCTATCTCGTCACGGCGCTCCTTGGCCTGACGCTGGTCAATCATGCCAGCGTTCAAATCGGCATCGATGGCCATCTGTTTGCCGGGCAAGGCGTCGAGGGTAAAGCGCGCGGCGACTTCCGAGATACGTTCACTACCCTTGGTGATAACGATGAAGTTGATGATCATCAGGATGAGGAACACCACCATCCCCACCACATAGTTACCCCCGATAACGACTTTACCGAAGGACTCAACGACCTTACCGGCCGCATCGGGTGACTCGTGACCGAACTGCAATACCACACGGGTGGAGGCGACGTTCATACACAAACGCAGCAACGTGGCGATCAGCAGCACGGTCGGGAAGATAGAGAAGTCCAGTGGACGCCGGATAGAGAGGGCGACCAACAGAACTATCATGGAAAGCACGATGTTGAAAGTGAAGAAGCCATCCAGCATAAATGCCGGCAATGGCAGCACTATCATCGCCAATAGCGACAAGATCAGCAGAGGAATCGCGATGAAGCTACGCGAGGTACCTGCAAAAAGGGTGTTCAAAAATTTCACGGGTCACCATCAATATCTTAATGAATCAGGGATCTCGACTGACGAGAGCGGAGCCGGCTGGTCACCCTTGCCGAGACGAAAGGCCTTCAGACGCAACACATGGTGCAGTATTTGCGCCATGATGACGTAAAGGCCGGGAGGGACCTGCTGATTCACACGAGTTGTGTAATAGACTGAACGGGCCAGCGCGGGTATCTCCAGCACTTCCACTCCCAGCGACTGAGCCAGAGAGCGCATCTGTAGCGCCATATGGTCTTCACCTTTGGCAATGACAAAGGGGGCATCACATTTTTCAGGATCGTATTTGATCGCTACTGCATAGTGTGTCGGGTTAGTTAGTACAACATTGGCCTCGGGCAAGGCGCGGCGCATTGAACGCATCGCCATCGACATTTGAATACGGCGAATGCGCCCCTTTATTTCCGGATTTCCCTGCAAATTCTTATGCTCTTCCTTCAGCTCTTGCTTGCTCATACGAAGCCCGCGCAGATGGTTCCATAACTGATAGGGGGCATCGAACATACCGATAACCAACATCGCCAGAGCCATATAGAACATGCCATCCACCAGGATCTTAATGCCCAGTTGGGTAGCATCTTTCAGCCCGGTGTAATAGAGAGCGGTAATTGCGGCCATGACCGAGCTGGTATAGATCAATACCGTGGCAGTAATTAACACTATCTTCATTACCGACTTGGCAAACTCGACCAGAGACTGCACGCCAAAGATTCGTTTAAACCCGGTCATGGGGCTTATCTTAGAGAAGCGGGGGAGCAGCGGGTCCAGTGAAAAATTCCAGCCCCCCATCATAATGTGCGCCACGATGCCAAGAATAACGATGAACCCCGCCAACGGTAGCAAGGCCAGTAGTGCCTCAAAGAGGCTATGCCCCAGGTGCCTGGCCATCTGCGCGGGATCGGTTATTTCCTCACGGGTCAATGACAAGTTAAAGGCCATTATCTGCTTTAGTGCCTCGCCAATCTGGGTAAAAAGGGGCAATGCAAAAGAAGAGATAGCGACCAGACTGATGGCCATGGCCAAATCCTTAGCCCTGGGGATCTGCCCTTTTGCTCGCGCTTTATCAAGTCGGTGGGATGAGGGTTTTTCGGTCTTTTCCGTACTCATTTTGCGCCTCCATAGTAACCGCGAGCACTCAGGAAAATATCCTGCGCCAGGTCGGCGAACCGATCAGGTAATCCACTGATAGTGAGCAAAATACAAAACAATCCGCACACCAGAGCCATGGGAAAACCCAATACAAAAATATTGAGTGACGGAGCGACCCTGGAAAGCACCCCAAAGGTGAGGTTGACCAAATACATGGCGACCATGGCAGGCAATGACAACATCAGAGAGGCTGCCAGTACCCAAGAAAACAGCTGGATCAGGTTGGATGAATTCACATTGAACAGGCCATCACCCACCGTCCAGATCCTGAAACTCTCCACCAGAATCTCCAGCATTACCAGATGACCGTTCATGCTGGCGTAGAGCAGTAGTCCCATATTGCTAAAAAAGCTGCCTAACACAGGGATAGCAAGACCATTAACCGGGTCATTCATCCGTGCCATGCTCAGGCCCATCTGCATGGAGAGCAGTTCACCGACCAGCACCAGCACTTGGATTAAGCAAACCGGAAACAGCGCCATCATCGCACCCAGGACGATTTGCTCAATGCTTAGAAAGACAGCGTGCAGCGATAGGGGATCGACCGCAGGCATCGCGGGTAGCATAGGGGCTGCTAGTACGGCGATAAGCAGCGCCAGCATGACCCGAACCTGTATCGGGATCAGCGGATATCCCAATAACGGCAGGACGGCGAAGGCACTCCCTATGCGCAGGAAGGGCCACCAGACGCGCCCATAGGCCTGCAATAATTCAGCGGCAGTAATTTCTAACATATCAGTGCATTGAAGAGAGGATGTACTGATTGATGCTGTTGAAAAGCTCCAGCATCTGTTTGACCATCCACTGTCCCGCGAAAATGATAACCAGCATGGTGACGACGAAGCGGGGCAGGAAACTCAGAGTCTGTTCCTGAATTTGGGTCACCGCCTGAATAATACTCACCAGTAGCCCCACTAGCATACCTGGCAGGACGAGGATACAGACCAGCATGATGATGGTGTAGGTCACTTCCACCATCATTGCCATCAGATTATCAGGGGTCATTGAATGCCCCCAAAACTCATGGCGAGAGTGTTGACGACCATGCTCCAGCCATCAGCAAGGACAAACACCATCAGCTTTATCGGCAGTGAAATGATCACCGGAGAAAGCATCATCATCCCCATCGACATCAACACGGTCGCTACCACCATGTCGATGACCACAAACGGAATGAATAGCATGAACCCTATCTGGAATGCCGTTTTCAGCTCGCTCAGCACAAATGCAGGCATCAGGATGGAAAAACTCACTTCCTGCGCGGAGGTGGTACGTGGCTCTCCCGCGACCCTGATCATCAGATCCAGATCGGTTTTTCTTGTCTGCGCTAGCATAAATTTGCGAATCGGCTGTTCTGCCCGGGAAACCGCTTGTAGCAGCGTGATCTTGTCTTCGTCATAAGGGACAAAGGCATTCTGATAAATATCCTGCCAGATGGGTTTCATCAGCAGCATTGTCATACTGAGTGCAATGGAGATCAGCAGACGGTTGGATGGAGAACTCTGTAAGCCTATCGCTTGACGCAGTATCCCCAGGACGATGATGATCCTGGTGAAACAGGTCATCAGCAATAGCATGGAGGGGAGTAACCCCAACATGGTCATTAGCAACAGAACCTGCAACTTGACTGAATAGTCCTGTTGCCCCTCTCCATTGGTAATGCTCAAGAGTGGGACGTCGCTGGCAAATGCTACTGCCGGCATCAAGCCGAGCAGCAGAAAAAGGAATACTGCACTCATCACATCAGGCCAGCTTTGACCAGTTGATGTCGTCAAACACCTCGGTCATACGCAACCCATACTGACCATCAACGATAACCACCTCGGCAGCACCGATCAAAATGCCGTTGACCTTTACATCCAAAGGCTGGTGGCTCAGTTTGTTCATCTGGACCACAGCACCTTCGGCCAGAGTCATTAACTCTTCTAGCGGAATTTCTGTGCTGGCAACTTCCAGAGACAAGTTAACGGGCAGACGGTGGAAGAAGGATAAGGGACGTTTTTCAACAACTGTCGCTTTCGGTTCGCTCTCGTCGAGAATTTCTTCCTCGTTGGCAAATAGATCGTCAAACCCCTCGACATCCAGGCCAGACATATCCAGGTCCATATTCTTTTCTTTGGCCATTTAAAACCTCCAAATGGTATTCAAGATGTCTGTTGAGAAACATCGTGCAGTTGAAATGCCAGGTGTCCATTACGGTCATAAATCCGACCTACACCCATAGAAAAGCCTCCGCAACCCAAAGTCACCCGCTCTTGCAGCACAATGGGAAGGAGCTCGCCTTGCAGCAGTTGTTCCAGCTCGAGTATCGTCAGTTTGCGGCTGAACAATGTCGTCTTAAGCTGGACAGGAATTTTTCTTAACGACTCTTCGAGCTGGTGCCTGGTGATGGGTGGTGCAACCGGTGTCTGGTCACTTCCCTTATCCAGCAGTTCAGCAAACTCTGTATGCCAGTGGAGAGTGAGTGGCCAGGTGTGCTCGTGGAAAACCAGTTGCATCGTCATACATAACCCCTTTCTTTCCGGAGAGTCTGAAGGCTGTTGCTGCCAGCTCAATTCCTGCAAATAAGGGTTTTCCGCAATGACGCCTTGAGTCAGGGTATTTCCCAACAAATTCAAAAAACGTAGCTCTGTTTCACTCGGAGGCTGATCGTTGTTTGTATCTGCTGGGTTAGCGGGTTTGAGTCCCAGGGCTGATTCCGTCAGGAATGCGGAAGTGGCCCGGTGCATGCCAAATCGGAACATTTTGCTGGCGCGGCCACCGAGTGGAGCCAAAGCGGCGCACCAAATCCATTGTTTCTGTTCCACGGGCGACAATTCGCGAAACTCCAGCTCCAGCGGCTCGACGCGAATGCAGCCCACTGACCGCAGAAATTGCCCCAGCATAATTGAGATGCGTTCCATCGCGCTGTCGACATAAACTTGCAACAAGCGGATCTCTTGTTCTTGCCCCAATTCCATTGTGGGATAAAGCTTGCCTTGCTCAGGAGCAATAACGCGGCTTTTATATGATTTTTTCTGGTTAACCATGAAATTTAAATGACTCAATAACAATGAGAGTTCAATATAGAAATGCAGGAATATAGCGGGTAAGACGTTTCTGTTTTATCCGGCAGACTGTTTGTTTTTTTTAAATTATCTTTAACGCTTAATATTCTGAATATAAAAATGCTATATAGCCGAACAGCAATAAATAATAAAACACCTAAAAATCACACATTACATTGAATGTAATTGACTGGATTTAAGTTGCCGTGACTATAAAGTACAAATGCTATACAGGGGCTGTACAGCACAGCAAAATTATCGGGCCAGAAAAGGCGACCAGGGAAGGTTCAGAGTAAAACGAGCGCCACCCATTGGGGAATTATCAACGCTTATCTGGCCGTTGTAGCTGTGGGCTATCTCGGTCACCACGGCGAGGCCAATCCCCTGGCCGGGTGAGCTGTCGGCTCGTCTTCCGCGCTGGAAGATCTGCTGTGACTCTTCTGGTGGGACACCGGGACCATCGTCCTCGATAACAATATGCAACCGGTCATGGTTATGGCTCATCGTCACAGTAATCTCACTAATGGCAAATTTGAAGGCGTTGTCCAGCAAGTTGCCCATCAACTCCATTAGATCATCTTGCTCACCGGCAAAGAACACATCGTCATCGAATTTGAAACGAGTCTGTAGTTTCTTGTGGCGGTAAATTCGGGTGAGGCTCGCCAGCAGCTTTTCTATCAGTGGCACAGGTTCCGTTCCCTTGCTGGCGAGGCACTTGCGTCCGGCGACAGCACGGCGCAGTTGATACTGGATTATCTGATCCATGGTGATGATTTGTTCGTCGATTTCGTGGTGGACCTGGAATTCCTGAGCGGTTATCTGGATTAGGGCCAATCGAGTTTTCAGACTATGGGCCAGATCGTTCAAAGCGTGCTGGTAGCGCTGAGTCTGTTGCCGCTCGTTCTCCAGCAACTGGTTAACCGACAGCGTCAGCGGCTGTAATTCCCGTTCGAACTCACTGGACAGCGCATCCCGTTTTCCTTCCCGGATATCGTTGATTTGGCGTGCGATGGTGCGCAGCGAACTGAGACTCCAGAAAGTGGTGAGCAACAGCAGCAGGCCCAGTATTATATAGGACAACAGAGCCTGACGAATGCACCAGTAGAGGTAGGTGAGAGCCTCTGCCTTGTAGAACGAGGTGGAGTCGACCATGACCACATAATAAGTGGTGGGGATTGCGTTATGGTTGCGCATGAAACGCAGTCTGGAGATGAAGTAGCTCTCGCCGCTTTTAGTGGTATGACGTTTAAAAAAGTAGTCTTGATCCACGTCCTTGAGATACTTATTCAAATCCTGGCAGAGAGTGCCGCTGGACTTGATCAACTCTGGAATACTCAGGCTCGACCAGCTTAGCTGGCCGTCAGCGCGACAGATTAAGGTGTCCAGATTCAGAGATATAGATTCTGGCGAGATGTTGTTGAAGTCTGTGTTGTCATGGGAGTTCGGTAGTTCGTAGGAGAGCATCCTGGCGAGGTTCTCCTGCATACGAGTGCTGGCTTTCAGGGACTGCTCTTCCACGTGAGCTTGATAGAGGATGTAGACCGAGAAGGACATGATGATCGCAATGGTAAGCATCGTGCTTAGCATCAACTTGATATGCAGGGACCGGAGGTTCAGCCTCATAGCGTTCTTGGCGGTGAGTTAGGGTGCCTGGCTGCTGTGCTTAGTTGCATGGGAGATTAAAGATATAACCCTGACGACGGATAGTGGAGATCGGTTGGATGGTTCCCTCTGGATCCAGCTTTTTGCGTACCCGGCTCACCATCACCTCTACGATGTTTGGATCCCCTTCACCATCTCCGTACAGTTGGTCAAGCAACAGTTGCTTGGAAACCACCTGGCGGGCGTTGCGCATCATATACTCCAGAATCTGATACTCGAAGCTTGTCAGTATCGTCAGTTGACCGGCGATGCTCAGTTCCTTGCGGGAGAGATCCAACTCATAATCACCAGCCTTGACCTTAGGAGAGATGAAACCGGCACTGCGCCGAACCAGGGCGTTGAGCCGCGCCAATAGTTCTTCTTTTTGGAAAGGTTTGACCAGATAGTCGTCAGCCCCGGCTTGCAGGCCTTCCACTTTGTCTTGCCAGGTGCCACGGGCAGTCAACACAATGATGGGGAATGAAATCTTGAGCGCTCTCACTTCTCTGATGAGTTGCAAGCCGTCCATTCCAGGCAAACCGAGATCAACGATGCCCACATCGATTGGGTAGTCTGCCGCATAATGCAATGCAACCTGAGCACTGCCAGTGCTGTGGACCTGGTTGCTGGTTTCGGTCAACAAGGTGGTGAGGTGATGATTAAGCAACTTGTCGTCTTCGACCAGGAGAATTTTCATATGACACAAAACATAAGGAATATTGTTAACAATTTAAAAGGTTAAAATGGGAGGTGTCAATCCAGAATTTGAGTTAAGTCTGGAGCAAGCAATACCACTTAAAAAGCATGGATATACTATTGCCTGTGGGCTTTTTGGCTGAATTGACTGCCGCTAGTTAATCGTTCCACTCAACTTCGCTACAGTTGTGATGTTGTAAAGAATATGTTCCTGTCTGTGACCAGTATCGCTTATTTAGCAAGCTATTGGTTGGCTACTGTTGTAGCGCCGGAAATAAAAGAGCTGGCCGGACATCAGGTTGCTGGCTGGTAAAAATTTTCCTCGGTGTTAAGCAGTTTTCGTATCAACAACTGTTGATTGGCCAGCAGCCGGCCATTGTGGTCATTGAGCTTTTTGCAGCGAATGACACTGGCTTCCAGTTGCTGCCATTGGGCCATCATTTTGTCTGATATAGCGGTTGGCAGTTTGCAGGCCAGCCGTTTCAGATCGTCACTATTGGCCTGCAATCCAAAAGAGTGCAGCAGTTGAACACGCTGATTGGCCCTCATACGCAAGGTATGTAACAGTTGAACCTGTTGTTCATTGTTGTGCTTGATTGCCGGGTTATTGCGCCGAATAAGATTGCTGTTTTGTTCCTTGAGCAACAGTTCCATCTGTTGATAGGAAACAACATCCTGATGAATATCGACAATCAGCTGGCGGACTCGAGCGTTCGCATTACTCAAAACGGTTTATCTCCCTTGGTAAAAGTCCATCATGGCTCCCGCCAGGTCGTCACTGTCTATGGCCATTTTGCCATCACGGATCATTTCCATGACGTTGGCCACTTTAGAATGGTCAATATCGGGAAATTGGTTAACTTCACTGGCAAGTGCTTGGGTCAGCGCTGCGGACACGGGGACATTAATCGGTACTTCGGCCGGAAACTCTGAAGGCGGCAGCGTGTACGGTTCTTTATTAGCGTCCTTCGAATTAGTTTTTTGATCGATAGGGGCTTCTGCCGGCGCATTGACCTGCAGGGGTTTGTTGTTTTCACTCGCTGCGATCTCAGAGGCGACAGTCTGAGTTTGCTTAGCGTAAGTACTTTGTAGCGAACTCTCGGCAAGGCTACCTAGTGACGTAATATTCATAATTAAACCACTCGAACAAACTGACAAAATGACATACTGCCTGGCACCGCGATGCCAAATCAGCACTTTCTAAGATTAGATAAGCGACCGTTGTAAGGTCAGACTTTAACTATCATTGCATTTTTTTAATAAAAATCTTCAAAGTGCTGCTTTTCATCGCACTACACCTGATCTGAAAGAAGATGAAGTAGTTCATATTCCAACCAATCGGCAAGACCGAGCCAATCTTCCCGTTCCTGACAGGCGAGTATCGCCGACATTATTTGCGGTAACTGCTGTTGTGTCGCTGGTGGGAGAGCAGGCAGTAGAGGAACCAGCGACTTCATCAGGGGCGGAAGTTCCAATGCCGCATCCAGAGCCAATCCCAGACGGAATTGTCCTGCAAGCGTAATGAGCCGGGTCGAAATAGTCATGAGGTGAACTCCGGATGATAGCGGCAACCCGAAATGGCAGCACCTTCGCGACTACCATTCCAGAAACTGACCTCGGGATGAGTAGCGATATAACGCTCAAGTTGAATACGGTAGCCTGTGAAACTCACGTTGGTGCTGATGCGTTGATCGTGTCCATTGAGCACCCAATGCTTCGCTTGCTCAAGCGTGGTATTCAGTGCGCCAACGTCCCAACCGGTATGGGTTTTCCCTCCAGGGAAAGCAAAGTCCGCACCCAGCAAGGTAATCTCACCGCAACCCATTCGTACGGCCAGATCAATGGCTGGATGGATAACGCTTCCTCCTGAATTAAGCAGTGCTTTTGGTAGCACCTTGCGCAGCGGTTGGTAGAGCGGGCTGCTGGAATACGCCGCGAGGCGCTTTCCACGCCAGGCCATCAGTGTTCGGGTGGGGACCAGGGGGAAATAGATTAGCCCACAGTCTGAGGGCGGAAGTTTTTCTTCATCAATAAGATGGTCGATAGAGACAACCCAATCAGGTCGGATATTGTGAGCAAACAGCGCCCGGCATGCGGTATCGACGGCAATCAGCAGCGGGCGATCCGCATGGTGTTGCAGCACCTGTAAGCGGGGGATATGTGACTCCAGGGTTGGGCCGGCCCCAATGACTAACGCCTGGCAACCTACCGCGCTATTGAAGAGCGAAGCGACATCACCATCCCGTTTCAGCAACCGTTTATTGTCGGCGATCCGTTGTCGTAGCATGGGGAAATGCTGTTGGTAACGACGGTTGGTATGCGGAAGCGTTATTTCCCTGGTGAGGCGATCCCGTATCCGGTTTGCCTTGTCTTCAGCCAGATGCAACTCGGCGGGTAAGGCAAAGAAGGGCAGACGGATCTCCTCTTCGCTGTCGGCCAGCGCCAGACATACCCTGGAGTCTTGCAGCCAGTCCTGTTGCTCCATGACAGAAAGGGAGAGCAGAAACAGGGCGCGGTTCATGATGAAAACATGAAGGCATTCCAGAGTGGAACGCAGAAGTAGTACGCGCGGCAAGTCACCCAGTCCAACACCGTAGACATTGAGCTGTGCCACTTCTGGTAGGCAATTGGCCTGAACCTGTGCCTCAGCCAGCCGGTTGTGGCGGCTGGTCAGTTGAACCCCATCGATCAGCAGAGTGCCGCAATGCCCTTCCATCACATTCGCCGCTGACAGTGGGGATATCTGGTTGAGGGATTCTGCCAAAGCAGGCCAGCGGTGGGCAATGATAGCGAGGTGTTGGGTCAGGTGCGCTTCAGACATCGTTTATTGCTCTTAATGAAACTGCGTTCACTGATTCGCTCCAGACACAGGTAAGGCGACTCGGGGTGAATACAGCGCAGGCGGCACTCGTTAATGTGCCGTTGGCTCGAGAATCATTAAGTATGCAATATACATGCCGTTTTATTTGTCAGGGTCTTCAACCACTGATTCAGTCTGAATGAGCAACTGGCCGGGGCCTGTTACCGAGGCGGAAATAATTTTTCCGCTAGTTCCATTTTTGACACTGATGATTTCCCCCCTCTGCCCGTTTTGCAGGGCTGTCCCCTCCATGGAAATAGACATCGTCCCATCGTTCATTGTCAGGCGCACATTATCGCCTTTGCGCACCAGCAGAGCCGCGGCGAGCATCTTATTACGCACAGGTTGACCGGCCCGCAATGGTCTCAGAGGCTGGCGGCCAATAGCCTGTGCGGGATCGATTAGTACATCGTCCTGATGAGCCGTCAGCAGGGTCTGGGTGACCGCGAGATCGCTTGCCTGCAAATAGTGTTCTGGCGAGAGAGCAGTCCTTGTGACAAGCACGGGCATCAATACCGAGATTTGGCTGCGGGTCGTCACCATCCATCCTGGAGAGTCCGGGCAACGCACTCGCAGAGGTTGTCGTCCAATCGGCAATTTACTCTGAGAGTCTTCCGCCTGATAGGGCTGCTGGCAGGGCGGAAGTTTACCGATCGCCTCAGGCACAGTTATTTCAATTTGCCATTGATAATCACGCCAGTTGACGCGTTCAGCGTGTTGTTTGAAGCGCTGTTGCCAGTAGTTGTTGACAAATTGCTTCAGTGCAGCGGGATCGACCCCCGGGGGGGATACTGCCGCCCCAACAGGTGCTGGGGCCTCTGTTGCAGGTGTGCTCGAAGCAAGACTGTTGGCGCAAAACAGCAATAGTGTGGCGGCGAGGCACAGACTCGACAAGCGCGCCGATCTCCCCTCAATTAGATGAGTGGAAATTATTGGCATGGAAATTGCTTTGGCTGTGTGTCGTTTCATCTCTGCTGAACTATAAGGAGGAGGGTAGATGGGAATCAGTTTCGAAAAGGCGCTTGGAATTCACCCGGAAGCGCTCGACTTTCGCGTGGAGCGTAGCAGGGTCTTGGCCAGTAATCTAGCCAATGCCGATACACCGAACTATGCCGCACGAGATCTGGAATTTCGATCCGCTGTTCCCGAAGGAAGTGTTTCCTCTCCTGACGACATCGTCGCTCCTATCCCGGCAATGAGCATGACTCAGGCTGGATTGAACCTGAAATATCGCAACCCCCATCAGGTGACTCGTGACGGTAACACGGTAGAAGCGGGCATCGAACAAGCAAGGGTTGCCGAGAATACGATGGATTTCCAAACCAGCCTGAAATTTCTCAACAGCAAGTTCAACGGGCTTGCCACTGCGATTGACGGTAAGTAATCACTCAACATTAGACAGACAAGACGAGATAGAAACACGCCATGTCCTTCGGAAAAATTTATGACATCGCCGGTACCGCCATCAACGCGAATAGCCTGAGACTCAACACCATCTCGAGCAATCTGGCCAACGCCGATTCGATCAGCGGTAGCGAAGCAGAAGCCTATCGTGCTCTGAAGCCCGTATTTAGCACTATTTACAATGATCCGACCCTGAGCGCCACCGAGCGTGCTGCTTCAGCTGGGGTAGCCGTTCAGGGAATTGTCCAGACGGATCAGCCTGTGCAGAAGCGTCACGAGCCGGATAACCCACTGGCAGACGCTGAAGGCTATGTCTACTACTCCAACGTCAATGTGGTGGAAGAGATGGCCGACATGCTGTCAGCTTCTCGTAACTACGAGGCCAACGTCGAGATCCTGAATCAGGCTAAGAGCATGCAGCAGAGCCTGTTGCGTATGGGAGACCGGGTCTGATGAAAACGGCGGCTCTTAACCCTGTGAACACCTATCCGGGTAATCGCCTGCCGGGATCACAGAACATGCTGTCTCAGATTAACGGCATGGTGGCTCCAATGAGCGCCATGGCTACTCAGGCAAAGGCAACACCGTCGGCAGCGGGAACCCCTACTGCCACGACGACAAGCACGTCCACAGAGGAGCCAGAGGAGCCCACCGATGGTTCCGAAACAGGGGAAGCCCCTCCCCAGGTTGCCAACGTCTTTGTCGATCTGATGTTGGCGCAGTTGACCTATCAGGACCCCACCAACCCCGTCGATAGTACCGAATTCGTCACCCAGATGGCGATGTTCGCCCAGGTGACGAGTATGGAATACATGCGCATGACGATGAATGCGCTTTATGCCGTAGCGGAAAACAACCTGGTTGTATCAACCGAGCAGCTGATCGGCAATACGGTCACCGCACCTGATGACTCGGTCACGCTGGGCCCCGAAACCGTTCTGGAAGGGGAACTGCTGCTGGATAAGGACTACGACAACGTCAGCATCCGGATCTATGACGAATTTGACGCTGAAGTGGGCACGGTAACGCTCGGGCCGCAGACGGCCGGCGAGGTTGCTTTTGTATTGGATGGCAAGACGCTTGGCTTGCCTGAAGGTGAGTATCGCATTGAGGCCGAGACTGTCATTGGCGACGAAATAGGCACAACACCAACCTATTTCAGCGGGGTTGTGAACTCCGTGACCCTTAAAGGACAAGAGGGCTTGATGCTGGATGTTGAAGGGGTTGGCATGGTGCCGTTGTTTGATATTTCGAAAATTAGCGCTCCTCCATCCCAAGGAGGGGACGATACCACAGAGGAAACGAAACTATGAGTTACGCAATTTCGGTAAGTGGCCTGAACGCCGCCAGCCAAAGCCTCAATACCATCAGCATGGATATTGCCAACTCGGCAACGGTTGGATATATGGAGTCCACGACGACCTTCTCGGCCCTCTATGCAGGCGGCCAGGCAGCAGGGGTATCGTCAGGCTATACCACGCAAAACTTTTCTGCGTTAGGTACCACGACCTTCACCGGACGTGACCTGGACATGGCGATCACCGGGGATGGTTTCTTTATCACCCAGGGTGCCGACGGCCAGACCTATTACACTCGTGCTGGCAACTTCCACCAGGATGAAGATGGCTATATCGTCGATAGCAACGGTAACCGCGTACAAGGTTATCCGGTCGATGAAAACGGCAACATCATGAGCGGGCAACTGGACGATCTGCAATTAGATAACGGTTCCATGCCGCCGATGGAGACCAGCGACGTGGATCTGGGAATGAACCTCGATCAGAACGCAGAGATTATTGACCGCACAACCACGACTTTTGATCCATCTGACCCAAACAGCTATCACAGCACTAACTCGACTGTGGTCTATGACTCTATGGGCAACCAGCACACCGTTTCCCAGTACTACACCAAAACGGCGGATGGTTCCTGGGAAGTACAGGTTTATATGGATGGTCAGCCTGCAAACGGTTATTGCACCCCTCCGGGTCCGCAGACTTTGCAGTTTGACACTGACGGCAACTTAGTTTCCGGCGGCAATTTTACCCTGGACATTCCGCTAAATGATCCTCTGCTTCAGGGCGCTGGCGCCATGAGCATTGAGGTTGATCTGACCCAAACCACTCAGTATGCGGTGCCGTTCAGTAACCAACTTAACTCATCCAATGGTTACCCCGCGGGCGATCAGACCGGTGTGACGGTGGATGAGTACGGCAATATCTATGCGACTTACTCCAACGGCGAGACGATGCTGCAAGGGCAAGTTGTGTTAGCGACCTTCCCGAATCCGGAAGCTCTGGCAGTGGCGGACAACACCAGTTGGACCCAGACCTCAACCTCCGGTCAGCCACTCTATGGTACCCCGGGGACTGGCGTGTATGGCGGAATTGAGTCCCAGTCGTTGCAAAACTCCACTACCGACGTGACGGGCGAAATGGTTTACATGATGGAAGTACAGCGTAACTACCAGGCCAACACCAAAGCTATCGCAGTGCAGAGTCAGCTTGATCAAGTGCTGATGCAGGCCATCTGATGGATAAGCTGATTTACACCGCCATGAGCGGCGCTAATCGCAGCATGCTTTCCCAACAGGTACATGCCAACAACCTTGCGAATGTGAATACCACCGGTTTTCGTGCCGACTATGAGCGTGCCCGCAGCTATGCGGTTGGTGGCGATGGCCTGGCTACCCGACATATGGCCGTCCCTCAGGGGACGGGCAGCAAGTTTGCGCCAGGTCCGCTGGAAAATACCGGCAATGAACTGGATATCGGTATTCGTGGAGAAGGCATGCTGGCTGTGCAGGTGAATGGCCAGGAGCGCTACACCCGCGCTGGCGCTATGCATATCGATGAGAACGGCATCTTGATGATGGGCCAGTACCCGGTGCTCGACATGGATGGTCAGCAGATTGAAATCCCCGATCACCGATCGCTCAACATCACCGAACAAGGGCGAGTCAGCGTGGTTCCCGACTCAGGGGGGGAGGTGCTGCTGGAGGTGGCAACACTCAAGAGGGTGAAGCCCGAGCTGACAAACCTGGTCAAAGATGCGGATGGTTTTTTCCAGGCCAGAATCGGCAATGCTCCCTTGCCGGCGGATGATTCCGTACCTGTGGCGAGCGGTTTCCTGGAGGCCAGTAACGTGAATCCGGTTGAAGAGATGGTCGCCATCCTTAACACCAGCCGACAGTTTGAACTCCAGGTAAAGATGATGAAAACCGCGGAAGAGCTTAGCCAGGCTTCCACCCGTTTGATCCGCCCAGCCTGATAATTAATGAAGTGAGAAAGTAATGCAAGGTACCCTTTTTGTTAGTCAGACAGGTCTGACTGCTCAAGACGCCAAGATGACGGTTATCTCCAACAACCTGGCCAACGTTAACACCATTGCCTTTAAAAAAGATCGTGTGGCATTCAACGATCTCTTCTATCAGAAGCAGTTTCAGGCTGGTGCCCAGATGGATGCTCAGAACCAGCGTCCAAGCGGTTTGCAAATCGGCACTGGTGTCCAGGTGGTGGGCACCCAGAAGATGTTTCTGCAGGGCAGTGCCCTCACGACAGGTGCGGAGACCGATGCCTCCATCGTCGGTAAGGGCTTCTTTCAGATAGAAATGCCAGACGGTACCACGGCCTATACCCGTGATGGCCAATTCCATGTTAACAGCGACGGTACACTGGTGAATGCCGCTGGTTTGCCACTGATTCCCCAGATCACTATCCCTGAAAATGCGACGGGCCTCAGCATTGGCACAGACGGGACGGTTTCTGCCGTGGTTGCAGGTTCAGCAGAACCGGAAGAGCTGGGCAACATTACATTGGCCAGTTTCATCAACACCGGGGGGCTGGAACCTATCGGCGGTAACCTCTTCCTGGAAACGCAGGGATCCGGAGCACCTAACGAGGGTGTCCCCGGTGAAGACTATTTCGGCACCATCAAGCAAGGAACGCTGGAAGGGGCTAACGTCAACGTGGCACAAGAGATGGTAGACATGATTGCGACTCAGCGTGCCTACGAGATGAATGCCAAGGTGATGACAGCGGCCGATGAGATGCTGCAGACACTCAACCGGATGCTGTAAGGATTAACATGAACAAAGGGTCTAAATGGTGCGCTCTGGTGGTAATGGGGTTGTTGATACAGGGATGCTCATCGCCTTCCACGGACTCGCAAGGCCAGCCGGAAGAGGAGAGTTTTGCCCCTCCGCAACTGGAATCCCAGCCGGTCACCTATGCGAGCCAGGGTACCCTGTACAACCGTAGTTACGTCATGACCCTGTTCCAGGATCGGCGTGCTTACCGGGTTGGCGACATGCTGACGATCACCCTGGATGAGAAAACATCCTCCAGCAAGAAAGCTGACACCAGTTACGGCAAGAGCAGTGATGCTTCTGCAAATGGGGATTCGACAGGAAGTTCAGGGACGACGAAGCAGGGATCGGGCAGCGTCAGCGCGGACCGCAACTTCGATGGCAGTGCCCAGAGCTCTCAGAATAACTCATTGCAAGGGGCCATCACCGTGGTGGTCGCCAGTGTGCTGCCTAACGGCAACTTACAGGTCAAGGGGGAGAAGTGGCTCAAGCTTAACCAGGGCGATGAGTATATCCGTTTGAGTGGGTTGGTACGCGTTGAAGACATTGACGGTCTAAACCGTGTCTCTTCCCAGCGTCTGGCGGATGCCCGCATCAGTTATACCGGGCGAGGCACGATGGCCAATAGTAACAATCCAGGTTGGTTGACCAAGTTCTTCTACAGTCCCTGGAGTCCAATCTAACCATGAGGCAAAGCATGCGCATTATGTTGATATGTTGGCTGGTTCTGTGGCCTGCATTTGTGCAGTCTAAGGCGACGCCACTGCTTAACCTGGTGGAGATCGGCGGAGAGCGAAAGAACCAATTAGTCGGCTATGGACTGGTTGTTGGTCTGGATGGTTCGGGCGATCGTAACCAAGTGACCTTCACGGCGCAGTCGATGAGCAACATGCTGCGCCAGTTCGGCATTCAGGAGGAGAATCAGGCCAAAACCAAGAACGTCGCGGCAGTCTCCATCCATGCCGAGATCAGTAATGTGACCTCCCCAGGTCAAATCATTGATATCACTGTCTCTTCAGTGGGCGATGCCAAGAGCCTACGAGGAGGAACTCTATTGCTGGCACCTCTGTATGGGGTGGATGGCGAAGTCTACGCTTTTGCCCAGGGTAACCTGGTGGTGGGAGGTGCCTCAGCCGAAGGGAGTGACGGTTCCAGTGTCACCGTGAACGTACCGACGGTGGGCAGGATCCCAGGTGGTGCAGTCGTAGAGAAGGCCGTCCCTTCCCAACCCGCCAATAATGGCTATGTCAACCTGAACCTCAAAACACCTAGCTTCAATTTGTCACGCAATATTGAACAGGCTATCACCGCCCGGTTTGGCGCCGGTGTTGCCTCAGCCTATAGCGCGGGTTCAGTGCGGGTCAGAGCACCATCCGATCCCAGCCAACGGGTGAATTTCATCGCGATGCTCGAAGAGGTAAAGATTCAGGAGGGCCGTGTGCGCCCGCGTATTGTACTGAACAGCCGCACAGGCACCGTGGTGATGAGCGACACTGTCTATGTGAGAAAAGCGGCAGTAACGCACGGCAACCTGACGGTAGCCATAACTGAAAATACCCAGATCAGCCAACCGAATGCTCTGGCGGAAGGGACCACGGAGAAAGTGCGACGCTCCACGGTGAACATGTCTGAAGCAAAGCCGCGGATCACCGTCATGCCTGAAGGAACCTCGCTGGATAAAATCGTCAAGTCATTGAACGAACTGGGCGCTACACCCAGCGATCTGATGTCTATTTTGCAAGCGTTAGATGAAGCGGGTGCGCTGGATGCTGACCTTATCGTCATATAAAGGGGAATGAAATGAAGCCTGTCGATCGGCCAGAGAGAGCCTATTACGATTTGCAATCCCTCAACAATATCAAGCTGGAGAACCCTCAGGAGGCGCTGGAGCAAGCAGCTTCCTTGTTTGAGACGCACTTTCTCAAGACAGTACTCAAGCACATGCGCGATGCCACCGATGCACTGGCGTCCGAAGATTCACCGTTTTCCAGTGATACTCAGCGTTTCTATCGTGAACTGGGCGATGAACAACTCGCTCAGCGGTTGAGTGCCCAGGGCTCATTCGGTCTGGCCCATATGCTGGTCAAGCAATTTGGCCAGACACAACCTCAGGAAAATACATTTAAGCCTGAGGGGAATAAGGTCGCTCTTAATGAGAAGGAGAACACGTCTGGTAGAGCTGAGTTAGAAGAAGGGCTAAAAGCCTATGCCAGCCAGGACAATAACCCTCATCAATCGAGTGTGTAGCGAGAGTAAAATACATGAGTAATATGTCGCAGATAGGGATGTCTGGCTTGCAGGCATCGCAGGCCTGGCTGAACGTGACTGCCAGTAACATCGCCAATGCCAACACGCCGGGTTACAGCCGGCACTCGCTGATGACAACCACCAACGCCGACGGCACGGTGAGTATCGATGGCGTACAACGAATTTCCGACCAATACCTGGTGGCTCAGGCATGGGATGCGGGTACTGAAGTGGGCTACACCGGTGCCTATGCAGGCTATATGCTGGCTCTGGAAAACACCTTTGCGACCGATGGTGGCAATCTGGGGATGGGGCTGGACGGTTATTTTGCCGCACTCAGTTCTTGCATGGCTGATCCGGGCAACACCGCCTTGCGCGAGGACGTACTCAACACGGCTCGCGAGCTGTGCAACCAGATGACAAACATTGACGGCAACCTGGAAAACCAGATTGATCAGGTCAACAAGTCGATGCAGGCCATGGTGCAGGAAGTGAACTCCCTGACCAAGCAGATTGCAGATTTGAACATGCAGATCCAGGAAGGGATGACCTCAGGGCAGGATGTCAGTGCCTTACAGGATCAGCGTGATGTGGCAGTACTCCAGCTTTCCGAAATGCTTGATGTCAGCGTGATCGACTGTGGTGACGGCACTATTCAGGTCACTTTGCCACAGGGACAACCGCTGGTGAGTCAGGGAGAGGCCGCTACCCTCGGTTTCAGTTCAGGTACGCAGCCTTCAGATGGCAAGCTGGAATTACAATTCGGTGATGATGTTTACTATCTTAATCCGGATATCGGTGGCGCACTCGGCGCGACCTACGAATACTATCAGGAAGAGTTGATCCCAGCGCAGGCCTACGTCGACGAGTTTGCACAAGAGTTCGCGGATGCCATGAACAGCTGGCAGGTGGTCGGCTATGATCTCAATGGCAACCCAGGTAAACCGATGTTCACCTACGACCCAGCGGATCCGGCTGGCACCATCGAGGTGGCCGATGGCTTTACCAACGCCGATCTGGCTTTTGCCTCTTCGCCGACTGGTGGCGCGGGTGACAACAGTAATCTGCAAAACATGCTTAACGTGCAGAATCAATCCTTCGTGTTCGACTCACTTGGCGGCGGTTCTTTCAGCTTAAACGACAGCTATAACGCTGTTTATAGCCATGTTGCAAGTGCGGCATCTAGTGCGCGTGAGGCCTACGAGATGGCAATGTCCACCATGGAGCAGGCCTATTACTCCTGGTCATCGGTGAGTGGGGTTAACATGGATGAGGAAGCGATGAGCCTGATGACTTACCAGCAGAACTATGTCGCCAACGCTCAAGTTATTGCGACGAGCGATGAGCTGTTTGCCACCGTCATGAACATGTTCTAACGACTGTCTCTCCGGCCTTTTGGCGGGGGAGAGGGTCTGACAATCTTGTGAGAAATTCCTATGCGTGTAAGTTCCAACATGATGAACACGACCATGTACTCCGCAATGGTCAAGTCAAACGTCAGTTACTATGAGACGGCAGCCAAGATGGCAACGGGTAACCGCATGTTGCGCCCATCCGATGATCCTCTGGCCGCACGAGCCATTCAGGATCTGCGTCACAGTGAAAACCAGATCAATACTTACATGGATAATCTCAATAACCTTGAGTCTATTTTCATGTCGGCCGACAGCTATCTGACCCAGATGAACTCCATCTGCGATCGTATTACCGAGATTGCGATCAACATTGGTTCTGGTACAGCCTCGCCCGAAGAACTGGAAGCCTATGCTGCCGAGTTGAGTGAACTTAATGAAGCACTGGCGCTGCAATGCAATGGCACTTCACCGACCGGTTTTTATATGTTTGGTGGCAATGTCACTGATAAGCCGCCAATCGTCGAGGAAACAGATCCGGTCACCGGTGATACCACTTGGGTCTACCAGGGCGACACTGGCTCACGCCCGGTACCGATCGGTGAAGGCACAACTATCGAATCAGCCTTCAGCCCGTTTGCTGACCTGTTTGGTACGGGCGACGACATCTTCAATACCATTGATGATACCGTCGATATTCTGCGTGATCCTAACTCTACACCTGAACAGATTGCTCAGGCTTCTGATGAACTGCTGGTCTCCGTTGGCGAATTCCAGGATGCCGTCAACATGCAGTTGGCTGAACTGGGTGGCCGCATGAACATGGTCGATGATGTACAGCTTTCTCACACTGATGTCCTGATGTTCAATCAGCAGTTGCAAGGGCAGTTTGGTGATCTGGATTATGCTCAGGCGGCGATGGATCTCTCTGAGTCAGCGGTTGCTCTTCAGGCCATACAGAAAACTTATCTGGACATGTCTCAGATGAATTTATTCCAGATGATGTAATGATATGAAGGTTGTTAATTCTTCCCAGCGCCTCGGTACTCTCGATGGGCTTCAGAGGAGGCGTTTTGCGACGCCTCCGAGCTCTTCCTCCGTTGAAGCAGGAAAAACGCTCGAACTGGAGCAGCTACCGCCTCCATTATTGCGTCCTCTCCCTGGGCGCTATGACTTACATCGTTTTTGGGCTCAGGTAGGTTCTTTGCAGCAGCAAGCAACGGCTGTGCAGATTACGCTCCGCGCTCTGTTGTTAGTCAGGCAAGGGTTGCGCGACTTGATGCGACTCTTCGTTGGTATCAGAGAGTCAGGCTCATTCAAGGGATGGACAACCCAACTGCAAGAGCAGAAGCGGTTAGTGGCCAGGATCCCTTTTCAGACCCACTACAGTAACCTGCGTCTGTTGACCCAGGAGTTCCGCCCGGCATTGCTCGGTTATCAGGATATTCGTGAGTTTTCAATCGCGGGTCTGAACCTGTTGGCTCCTGCTGGACGGGATGAACACCTTGAATTGATATTACTGGGAGGACGCCCGGTCCGGGCGGGTCTAAGCATCAAAGGGGATTCGCTCCAGGATGCGCGAATTCGTCAGGTCGGGCGTGCTTTTGCCCGAGTTGGCATCCGATCTCGAGCCAGTGAAAAGAGCGGGATGGCGTTTAGCGTGCCGATTGAGCAGTGGAAGAAGGTCAACGGGCAGCTTTATATCCGAGGTGGTGGCGTTCGCATCCCGACCGGTGAACCCATCAAGCTACAACTGGAGCCTGATATCTCCTGGCGCGAAGTGGGTCTGTGGAAGTTGGGCAATGAAGAGGATATCGCACTGGCGGAGAGCCGGATCGTGAATCTTGATCGCGAGATTGAGTCGCATTTCTTCATGCTGCAACAAATGCAGAGACAATGGATGGGGCAACTTCAGGTTCAACCCAACGATCTGGGCACCAGGGAACTTGATGGCCTGATGGACCAAGTTATAGCCTGTTTTGTCAAAGAATCATCTCACCCTCTGATGCTGTTCACGACTCAGGCCAATGTGCCGCGCGGCACAGTACAAAGTATTCTGGCAACAGCGGATGAGCGGCAAGAAGAGTATTGATGTTGATATAAAAAGGGAACCGTAACCGGTTCCCTTTTTTGTCTCAGTCTGAATGACAAACTTCCTTCGTAGGTCGGATTAACGCAGCGTCATCCGACAACACTGAACCACTTAGCTCGCTGGTGGGGCTGATGTGGCAGGAGCAGATGGCTCAGACGCTGGGCCCTGTTTGAACATATTTTTCAGCTCCTTTTCTCCCTTCTCGGTCAGGATTAATATCTCTATTCGACGGTTGACCGGGTCCAGCGGATCCTTGCCTTGAAGCGGCATGGTGTCGGCATAACCAGCCAATTGAAGTACGCGATCAGACAACATGCCGTTTTGCACCAGTATGTGTCGTGCTGAAATCGCGCGCTCTGTCGACAGTTCCCAGTTGGAGTAGAAGGCATTGTTAAGTGGCGTAGCATCGGAGTGGCCACTGATCATCACCTTGTTGTTGATCTTCGAGAAGGCAGGGGCAAGGTTGCGTAATATCTTAACGAAATAGTTGCTGAGTTGACGGCTGCCGCTGTCGAATAGCGGCTTTTTAGCCTGATCCTGGAAACGGACTCTGACCCCTTGTTCAACCACCTCGATAACGACACTGTCGCTGACCTTCATCTCCTGAATGGTCTGGGTTAACTCTGTGGCCAGTTGGCCGAGTTGTGCCTGTGATTCGTAATAGGAGGCTAACCTTGAGAGGGCTTCCTTTTTTTCCTCGTCTGACGCATCCGTTGAGCTCTCTTCTTCTTTCTTAGTCGAGGAAGCGCTCTCAGTTTTCTCCTGCAGCGTGTTACCGCCAGCCCCTTCTAATATCGAAGAGGCACCATCAAATTCAACAATTTCATTAGATTCCACGGCACTTGCCATCTGTTGGCGCTGTTCTTCTGTGGTTGCACCCATGATCCAGAGTACCAGGAACAGCGCCATCATGGAGATGGCGAAATCGGCAAATGCAACTTTCCAGGCCCCTTTGTGAACGCTGCCGTTCACTTTGGTCACCCGTTTGATAATGATCGAATTCTTGCGCTTCTTCTCGGAATCGCCATTGTTAGCATTGCGTTTCTTATCGGAATCGCCAATGTCACTCATTGCGCCTTGCCCTCTTCGATCCAGGTTTCCATTACGGAGAAGGTCGGTTTATATTTTTCTGGGATCATGCGGCGACCGGCGTCAACAGACATCAGTGGTGACTTACCAGCAGCGAAGTTGATCAATACTTCACGACAGGCATACAGCAGGGTCATATCGCGTTCTACCGTGGCTTTCATTGCTTCTGACAGCGGGCTGAGCAGGCCGTAGCACATAAAAATACCGAAGAAGGTTCCTATCAGTGCACCTGCGACATTAAGGCCAACAACCACGATACCGGCATCGATTTTGCCCATGGTGATGACGATGGCCAGAACGGCTGCCATGATACCAAAACCGGGCATAGCTTCGGCGACACCACCGACAGCCACAGAGGCGGCGAGGCGTGTCTCCACCATCGCGGCAATCTCTTTGTCGAGAATCGCTTCCAGTTCGTACCCTTCTATTTTTCCCATCGAAAGTAGGCGCAGGTTATCGGTAAGAAAGGTGACCAACTGGAGTTCATTCAAGATCAGGGGATATTTGGCAAAGAGAGTACTCTCTTGAGGATTCTCAATGTGTTCATCCAGGTACTTGAGACCCTGGCGCTTGGTGTTTTCTAACACTTCCATGGTGAGCAGGATGAACTGCTGGTACAGGTCTCTATCATCATGTTTCACGAAGGCCCGCCTGCATTGGGAGCCGATGTCTCGCAACACCTCTTTGTCGTTGGCCAGCAGTATCGAACCCGCTGCTGCACCCAAAATAATGACGTATTCGCTCGGCTGCCAGAGCATGCGCAGTGAACCACCCGCAAATAGATAGCCGCAGATGACCGTGACCAGCACCACCAGGATACCGATGATTTTTAACATTAATTCAACTCCATTTCATTTTGTAATATTGCTTGCAGGCGGGATACGGCCTGCTTGTGCAACTGGCAAACACGGGCTTCGGTTCTCTGCATGACGGCCGCAATTTCTTTCATGTTGAGTTCGTGCTGGTAGTAAAGGCTTAGTACCAGACGATCAGGCTCCGGCAACTGTGCAAGGGCCTGCCCTAGCCAGCGTTGCTTATCCAGCACTTCTGTGGTGTCGCGGCCCGCTGGATGGTAATGCGGCTCTTGCTCCAGTAAGGTTTCCAGGCTTTGCAGGGTGTTGGCGTGAGTATCCTGCTCCAGGGTTCTCAACTCATCAGCGGTGATCCCCATTTCTTCGACCAGTTCATCCGGTTTGGGTGAACGACCAAGACGTTGGGTGAGTTGGCGGGTGATGTCATTAAGCCGATGAGCCTCCTGGCGGACACTACGTGAACGCCAGTCAAGTCTCCTTAACTCGTCGAGGATGGAGCCTCGTATTTTCTGTTTGCAATAGATCATAAAACCGTCATCCAGCTGGCCTGGATAACGACGGAGTGCATCCAGCAGCGCCATCAGACCGAGCTGGACCATATCCTCTCGCCCCATGACGGGACCCGCATGGCTGCGTAGCTGATTGACCAGCTTGTGGACGAGAGGGAGGTACTGCCGAAGCAGATTACTCTCAATATTCTTGCGTTCCTGGAGCTGTTCAAAGAACGCGGTATTGCTGGTGGCAAACATCGGCATCGTGGCAACCTATTTATTGCAAAACCATCTTGCTAAATTTCACGTCCAGCAGCTTGATTTCGATCTTGTACTTGACCAGAGCCACCGTCAAAGCAGCCTGAACTTCACTTTGCAGCGCGCTAAAGTTTTTCGTGTCCTTGAGCTGGCTGAAGGTTTTTTCGGCGAAGACTTCAATAATGATGTTGCGTAGCAAAGGGTCCAGTTTCTTGAAGGTCTCGATGGCTTTAGGATCGAAACTGGTGAGCACGACATCAACCTGAGCGTGATGAACCTTGGCTTGACCTGGTTCCGGCAGAGTTAACAGCACCTTTTCAATGCTGTAGATCTGTAGTTCGGGGGCTGGCTCTTTTTTGCTGGTTTCAGACGAGCCAATTAATTTTTGCACTCCTTCCTTCCCGCCGAGGGCGACAAAGCCCCCAACGGCAGCCAGCAAGACAACGAGAACGATAATGATGATATTTTTTGCCATGGGTATAGATCTCATTCCACAAGAGAAATTAGACGTAAGTGTCCAGGTTATAGTCAGAAGTGGTCGCGAGTGAACGCCACTCCTGCTCCTCGTGACCTTCTATGGCCTGGGTTATGTTCTGATTGTTGCCACCGTTGTGCTGACCCTGACCTGCGGGTTGTTCACCACTGGGTTGGCCGATTTCGACACTCACCTGGCTGTAGGCCTGGCCGTGCAAGATATCCTGACGCAGCCGATCGCTTAATTGCAGCAACTGGTCTCTGACCATCGGATTGGTGGCGGAAATCTGGATAAATACCCTGTCATCTTCCGTCCGCACTTGAAGGTCGAGCTTGCCCAGATTGGGTGGATCAAGCCGCAAGGTCGCCTGCTTTACTCCTAGTTGGCTCTGTACCCGCAAGCGCTCCGTAAGCGGTGCCAGCATCTGCTCGGCCCACATGGACGTTTGCTTGTCGAGGGTCAGAGGGGAAAATTCATGCCCGACTGTCCCCGGCATAGCGCGGTTCATGGCTCCTGCTGTTACAGGCAGTTGAGGCTGCGCCTGGCGCAACTGAGCGAGATTAGTCAGCTCGCTGAGCTGTTCACCATTGAGGGCTGCGGTGGTTAATTGTGAGAGCAGTTGGGCGTCCATCTGGGGTTGGGTCAGAAGAGCCTGTGCCTGTAAAGGGGCCATCGGAGCACCGTTGGCGATTTTGCCAATCTGATGGGGGGCTTGCTTCTGGAGATCGCCAACGGTCAGTCTGGCATGCTGCCCCAAGGGGACAGGGCGTATATCCTGCATACCGCGAAGCTGCGAAATTAACTGCTCGCTATTGGGCTGTTCAGCCAACGTTTTTTGTAGTGCAGCTAAAAACTGCTGCATTTGCTCCATCGTCGCGGGCTCTTGTGACTGTCGTTGCCATAACTGGCTGACTGCTTCCATCAGTGTATCTGAGGCTGCTTTGTCGCCCTGTTCATGGGAACGGAGCGTCTCCAGTACCTTATCGAGTCTGGTTTGCCAGTCAGATGGCTGTCCTGGCATGTGACGCAATTGCTCAATCTTCGCTATCAACTCGTTGGCGGAAGGAGACTTTGCACTGGAGGAGGATTCCGGTACGGGCTGAGACAGGGCAGTGAAACTTCCGGAAGCCGGGGAAGTCACGTTTCCGAATGTCGGGGAAGTCACTTTTCCGGATGCAGGGGAAGCCTGACTTCCGCTGGATTGACTTGCTGCAGGCTGAATCACTGTTTTTCTCCTCCGTACAACTGAACTTCGCGATAGGCTCGTTTGCCTTCCCGCAACTCGCTATCTCCACGCAGCCGTTCACCCAGCCAGGCTTTGCGGGCTTCCAACTGGTTGATGATTTGCCGGTGGCGAGCCTGCCACAGGGCCATCGGTAATTGCTCCTTGAGCTTGGGTTGCTCATTTAGACGGCGCAATAACTCGGCAAGCTGGCCGTCCAGTCGAATCAACGTTTTCCATTGGCGTTTGGATGCTGCATCTTCCATGGCAGTAAGCAGTTGCTCACCATGCCGTTTGATGAGGTCAATCACGTAGTACCTTCCCAACCTTCTTTGAGCGGGATAATGACCCGGCGCACTTCAGCCAGCGGTTCTGGCTGATTGCGCAAGTTGACGGTCAGAAGGCGGCGACTGCAAAAGTCGTAGAGCTGGTGCAGGTTTTCCGCCAGCTCCCCTCCATTTTGGGTATCCAGGCTGGCATCCAGCACATGGAGGATCTCCAGACATTTGCTGATACTGTCGCCTTTATGGTTGAGCTGCATGGTGGCGATGTAGTTTTCGATATAGTCCAACTCGTCGAGCAGGTGCTCGAGTAATATGACTACCAGTTGTTGTGGACTGGCTGCGGCGATACGCGCCGCACCTGCATTCTGCCGATAAGCGATGAGCGGGTTGTCATTGTTAAACATGGCGACTCCTGCCTGGTTATTGGAACATGGCCGAGGTGGCATTCATGATGTTCATGTACTCGACCATCTCTGTGAATTCTTTCAGGTATTGCTGGTAGACCTTATCCATACGGCGATCAAGCGCGTCCATATCTGACTGGATACTGGCTTTTTCTTTGTCCAGACTTTGCTGAGCGTTGTAGATGGTGCCGCTGGTAGCCGTGTAGTTGTAAACGAGGTCGTCGATCTGCGTGGCCACGTCTTTGAACAGTGCCGCCACATCTTCAGGGTTTTCGGTGAGCGCGGTTTGCAGCTCTTCGGTATCCAGCGTCAGCTTGCCGGTGTAGGGGTCCGAGGTGATGCCGTAGTTGGCCATCATCATTCCGTCCGGACTCACGGTATAGAAGGTTTGTTTGAGGCTGTTCTGGATGCCACGTGCCGAGCCGTTGGCATAGAGCGCGCCATCAGGCGTGTTCACATGGGTGGTGAATACGTCGAGCATGGCGTTGTAGCTGTCGACAAAAGCTTGTACGTCGGTAGTGATCGCCTCGGTGTCCGGTACGACATCAATCGTAATTTGACCCGGCTGGGTGACGTTAATCGTGACGCCAGGGATCATATCAGTGATGGTATTGCTCGCTGATTCGTACTTGATGCCAGTATTTTGGCCGCCGTACCAGACAATGGCATTTTGCGGTGGGCTTAGCTGTTTCTGAGTGACAGAAGGATCGCTAAAGCTGACGGTAAAGGCATTATCTGTTCCGGTATCGTCACTGGTCACCACCAGGTTGTAGCTGCCGGTGTCGTCCTTGAGCACTGAGGCTGATACCCCCAGGTCGTCTCCCTGAGCGTTAATAGCGTTGGACAGCGACTCTACGGTAGGTGGATTTAGAGTGCTGGTGTCGATGCTCAGGGTCAGTGGATTGCCATCCGCATCGGTGCCACTGATAGTCAGCGTGCCTGCGGGTACGTTGCCACTGGTACCGAAGTTGAGCGACTCCTGCTGTGCCTTGGCTACCTGCTCTACATAGAGTTCATGGTGACCCGGGATAGCACCTGAGCCGGTTGAGACGGTGGCACCGGAGTTTTCCGGTAATACAGATGCCTTGGTGGTGTTAAAGCCGTCGTTATCAGCATAAAGTGCTTTGGCCGCTGTCTGTACGCTGGTAATGGCGGTTTCAATTTCGCCCCAGGCGGCTATCTGACCGTCGACATCGGCCATTTGGGCCTGATAGCGCTCATCGTAAGGAGCACGCTCAAGCGCGGTAAAGTAATTAGCCAGATAAGAGGGGTTAATCATAGTCTATTCATGCCTCGTGGTGAGGGTTGTCTAAAGCAATAATCGTGCCTGTTTTTATAAATTGTCATTTTTGGGTAGCACAACCGTATTTGTCACAAAAAAATGGACTGCCGAGGCAGTCCATTTTTGCAGCGATAAGCCAAATAATTAGCCGATCAGGTTCAGTGCCAGACCAGTCATAGACTTGGCGTTGGCCATAACCATGGTGCCGGATTGTTGCAGCATCATTTGCTTGGACATGTTGGCCCCTTCTTCCGCGAAGTCGGCATCCATGATCCTGCCTTTCGCCACCTCGGTGTTCATCTCGACGTTCATCAAGTTGCTCTTGGTGTGTTCCAGGGAGTTGATGTAGGCACCCGTTTCAGAGCGGGCTGCAGAAATATCATCAGAAGTTGTGGTCAGGCCACTCAGGCTCGCCTGGGCGCTACCAGAGCCAGTCAGAGACATGGAAGTCAGACCGGTGATTGAGCTGCGCATGGTTGTGATTCCACTGGAAACATCAACACTGATGGAGTCAGCAGAGCCGTTACGGCCAATCTGCACATTAATAGAACCCGCTGCCAGAGTATCGAACAGGTTGTTACCAGCGTACTGGGTATCGGTAACGATACGGTTCGCTTCATCTGCCAGTTTCTGGAACTCGGAGTCCATAGCTTCAAGGTCGGCGGTTGAGTTGGTTCCGTTCGATGCCTGAGTAGCAAGTTCGGTCATACGGTCGGTGATGCTGGTCAGCTCGGCCATGGCCTGGTCGGCGGTTTGCAGCATGTCCTGAGTCTTCTCAATGTTACCGATACCGGCGTTCATACCGACCATATCGGTGTTCATACGGTTAGCGATAGTCAGGCCTGCAGCGTCATCTTTTGCGCTGTTGATACGGTAACCAGTACCTAAACGCTCCATAGAAGTGTTCAGAGATTCAGTAGACTTAGCCAGGGAGTTCTGGGCAACAAGGGATGCATAGTTAGTCTGGATTGAAATAGCCACGGTAAGACTCCTTACGTATATAAGTTTAAGTGGAGGGCCCGGTAGCCGTGCTTCTCCATCATCCCTGAGAAATAACGACAGGTTGATGCGGCAACTTAAACGCATTTGAAAGATTTTTTTATTGCGTCATTTTTTGCAGAAGGGGGGCGTTAACCTTTCTGATGTGTATTTGGTAGATAAGCCCAACCACATCGGCTTAAAAACGAGTTGGCACGATATTTGCTATTTCTCTGGTGCCATAAACGAAGACAGAGAATTTAGTGTGATGACCCAGCCTCAACCTCATCTTGTGCGGATTTATCTCGATCCCTTTACGATGCCGATGTTGCAACAGTTGTTGCATTTTTGCCGTCACAGTGAAGAGGAAAACACCACCTCCCTCACCACCTGGGGTCGCTCGACATTGCAGGATGGTCAACAACTACATCCGCGTCATCAACATTTTCGACAGGGCATTGCCCCAGTGCGAGAGGTCTATGAACGATTGATGGCGCTGTGTGCTCAGCATGGCAGCGTTGAGGTTGAGGTTCATTCCAACCTTATCTATAGCTCTGATGCATTGGCCCCCTTGCTTAACGCGCTGCACTTTCTCAAGTATCCAGTGCGGATGGTCCATCTCTATGAAGATGGCACCTTTGATTATTGCGAGT
Source organism: Buttiauxella agrestis ATCC 33320 (assembly GCA_024169445.1). Taxonomy (GTDB): domain Bacteria; phylum Pseudomonadota; class Gammaproteobacteria; order Enterobacterales; family Enterobacteriaceae; genus Buttiauxella; species Buttiauxella ferragutiae. The sequence continues at coordinate 4,992,541 of JALKFA010000001.1, read as the reverse complement.
TGCTCAAGCTCAATGATCAACCGGAACGCCTGGTGCAGAGAGAGGCGGTTCTGGCCCGTCTGCATAGCTATCTCTATGAAACGCCGCGCAGCGTAGGGTTTACGGTCCCAGGGCAGGACAAAATAATTGTCGGGCAGGGGTGGCACCGTTTTTATCCCACTCGTTACCACATGGTACGACCAGACATTATGACCCGCTTGCCTGCCTTACAAACGTTGGCCGAGGAAATTCTGCCCTGGCTGGAGCGGACTGACTGGAACGATTTTTCTTCTCTGGCTCCTCATCAACAGGACTGGTTATTCCGCGCAGTCGGTGTTGAACGGGCCTCCATCGAAGCGTTGTTTGCTCAACATACGGATGCCGTCATTGTGTTGGGGACTTCGCAAAACGTTGAGGATGCACGCGGCTTAGCAGCCAGGGGGATCATCCGGCTGCATCACGATTTGCTTAAACATATTCGCAAATCAGGTTCTCCTCTTCATATTGCTGGCAAACCCAGTCTGCTGTTTAAAGGTCATCCGGCGGGACACGTCGTGAATGACGTTATTGAACAGAAAAACCCCAAACTGATCCCATTACCTGCGTCAATGCCGATGGAATTACTACTGATGCTCAAAACACCGATCCGTGGGATCTGTGGCTTTATGTCCAGTAGTCACCTCAGTTTGTGCAAAGAGCAGATCCCTTTCATCCTCGCGCCTCCAGAGCAGAATGTCCCTCGTGAGGTGGCGCTGCACAAGTGGCCTTTACTCCGTCTGGCTCTACTGCTTGAGATTGTTGATGAACGGCAGATCGTACTTTACAGCGAACTCTATCGGCGCGGCGAAATCCCCTATCCATATTGGGATGCTTACACCAGTCAGTCTTTAGCGGGTAAGAGGACGATGAATGATATTGCGAGGGGGGCAGGCCTGGCGTTGCCACAGAAGAAAATGGTACTCGGTTTTCATATCGGTCACCCGGATGAGTTCAATGTGCTGGAAAAAAGCATCGACGATCTGATCCGCATGGGCTTCCTGTGCACTCTGGTCATTGATGAGACAAGCCCGGATTTTGCCGCCGTGTGCGATCGCATGAGCACTGTGACACGCAATGATCTTCAAGCCTTCACTTTGGCGGCAGTCAAAGAGGCGGGGTTTTGTTTCGATTGCTTCGCGGCGTCAGCAGGCCGGAATGACCTGCGCGCCTATGGTTATCACTGGGTGGAATATGGCCCCGTCGGTAGCCTGGGCTCTCAGCCCCAATTGATCACCGGGATCATCAATGCCCAGAAGAAATATGTGATCCTGGTGTGAGCAGAGGTAATAGATGAAATCTCATTTGATGCTATCCCTTATTGGGCGCAGCGACGCCTTGTTTGCTTGTGACCTTGCTGGCGTTGATTCAGAACTGAATCAACGCGTGTCTGAGTCCCGCTTTTTGGTTTTAGGAGGGGCGGGGTCCATTGGGCAGGCGGTCACCAAAGAGATTTTCAAACGTCAGCCAAATAAATTGCATGTTATTGATATTAGTGAAAATAACATGGTCGAGCTGGTGCGCGATATCCGCAGCTCGTTTGGTTATATCCCTGGGGACTTTCAAACCTTCGCGCTGGATATTGGTTCGGTCGAATATGATGCTTTTATTGAGGCTGACGGCCAATATGACTATGTGCTGAATTTGTCGGCACTCAAGCACGTACGCAGCGAAAAAGACCCGTGGACTTTGATGAGAATGATCGATGTCAACGTATTAAATACCGACAAGACCCTTCGCCAGTCTATTGCAGCAGGCGTAAAAAAATACTTCTGCGTATCCACCGACAAGGCGGCTAATCCGGTCAATATGATGGGTGCTTCTAAGCGGATCATGGAGATGTTCCTGATGCGCAGAAGTGAGCAAATCACCCTGTCGACGGCGCGTTTTGCCAATGTCGCATTCTCCGATGGTTCGCTGTTGCATGGTTTTAATCAGCGCTTGCAGAAGGGGCAGCCACTGGTTGCTCCTCATGATATTAAACGCTACTTCGTTACGCCGCAGGAGTCGGGCGAGCTTTGTTTGATGTCCTGCATATTCGGTGAAAATAGAGACATCTTCTTCCCAAAATTGAGCGAAACACTGCATCTCATCTCTTTTGCTGATATCGCCACCAGATACCTCAGACATCATGGTTACGAGCCGTATCTTTGCCATGATGAAAATGAGGCGCGTGAGCTCGCCAGTATATTGCCGGCACAGGGAAGCTGGCCTTGCCTGTTCACCACCAGTGATACAACCGGAGAAAAGGATTTCGAAGAGTTTTTCACCGAAGAAGAAACGCTGGATATGGGGCGCTTCAATAGTATTGGCGTGATTAAAAATGCGCCCCTATACCAGCCAGAATTACTGGATGCCTTTGAGAAAAAAATCGATGCGTTGAGAAGCGACCGGAAATGGAGCAAGGACGATATCGTTAGCCTTTTCTTTGAAATGCTGCCCGATTTTGGCCATCAAGAGACGGGCAAGTACCTCGACGCAAAGATGTAAGGTGAATCAAATGCAATCAACCCAGCTGGTCGCGTTTATTCGTGACATTTATAAAACCAATGCGTTCATCCCGCTACATGCGCCGACTTTTTCTGAAAAGGAGCAGGCAAACGTCGCCGACACCTTAGAGAGTACGTTTGTGTCCAGCGTGGGCAAATATGTTGATGAGTTTGAACGCAAGATTGAGGCGTATACCGGGAGTGCGCGTGCTGTCGCGACCGTCAATGGAACGGCTGCACTTCATGCCGCATTGCATCAGGCTGGCGTTGAGCGAGGGGACCTGGTTATCACCCAGGCCCTGACTTTTGTTGCCACCTGCAACACGCTCTACCACATGGGTGCTCAGCCAGTATTGGTCGATGTTGCGAAAACCAGCCTGAGTCTGTGTCCAGAGGCGGTTGAAGCGTATTTATACGAACACGCGAAACTGACTGGGCAGGGGTGCTATCACAAGGGTACCGGACAGCGTATTAAAGCCGTATTACCGATGCACACATTCGGTCACCCAGCCGAGCTGGATGAGCTGCTATTGCTGTGCAAGCAATGGGGACTGACGCTGGTTGAGGATGCAGCTGAGAGCCTTGGCTCTTTCTACAAGGGCAAACATACCGGGACCGTGGGCGAATTCGCCGCCTTGAGTTTCAACGGCAATAAAATCATTACTACCGGTGGCGGTGGCATGGTGTTGTGCCAGACCGCGAAACAAGGGGATCACATCAAACACCTCACCACGACGGCAAAGGTGCCTCATCCTTACGAATTCCACCATGATGAGGCTGGTTTTAACTATCGCCTTCCGAACCTCAATGCCGCGCTGGGGTGCGCCCAGATGGAAGCTCTGCCGACTTTCCTGAAACAGAAAAGAGCGTTAGCACAGCATTACGCTGAGTTCTTCCGTAAGCATGATTGCCAGTTTGTACTGGAACCCAGCTACGCGCGTTCCAATTACTGGCTCAACGCCATTATCTGCGAGAGCGAAGTACAGCGTGACGCGCTACTGACAGAAACCAATGCGGCTGGCGTCATGACGCGTCCTGTCTGGAAACTTATGCATCGGTTACCCATGTTTTCTCATGCACATAGAGGGGATTTGACGGTTTCCGAGTGGCTTGAAAGCCGGGTGATCAACTTGCCTAGCTCGCCGGTTGAGGTTTGATGAAATGAGACGGATCGCAGTGTTTACTGGCACCCGGGCGGAATATGGTTTGCTCTATTGGTTGATGAAAGATATCTCGGCTGCCACTGACCTGGAGCTGAAAGTCATTGTCTCTGGTGCTCACCTGTCACCCGAATTCGGGATGACCTGGCGGCAGATTGAGCAGGACGGTTTTCAGATCGATGAACGTATCGAAATGCTGCTCTCTTCTGATACCGCGGTAGGCGTGATCAAAAGTATGGGCGTCGCACTGATTGGGATGGCCGATGCATTATCCCGACTGCAACCGGACCTGCTGGTTATCCTCGGAGATCGTTACGAGGCACTTGCGATGGCGCAGTCGGCGATACTCATGCGTATTCCCATTGCTCACATTCACGGTGGTGAAATCACGGAAGGTGCTTACGATGATGCCATTCGCCATGCCATCACCAAGCTGAGTTATCTCCATTTCACCGCCAATGAACGCTATCGTCAGCGCGTGATCCAGCTTGGGGAACATCCCGATCGCGTTTTTAATCCGGGGGCAGTTGGCCTTGACCACATCAGCAAGACACCGTTGATGTCTTTGGAAGAACTTAAGGCCTCAATTGGGTTCAAGCTCGACAATCCCTTTTTCGTGGTGACTTATCACCCCGTCACACTCTCCTCTGAACCAGCAGTTGAAAGCTTTCGGTCATTGCTGAAAGCACTGGATGATTATCCTGATTATCAGGTGATAGTGACTTATCCCAATGCTGATGACGGTGGGCGCCAAATCATCCCAGAGCTTGAGCACTATGCAGCTTCTCAGCCTGAACGAGTCATGGCGATCGCTTCTCTGGGCTATAAGCGCTACCTCAGTGCGGTAAAACATTGCTCTGCCGTTATTGGCAATTCTTCCAGCGGCATCATTGAAGTCCCTTCACTTAAGGTGCCAACGGTGAATATCGGGCAACGGCAGAAAGGCCGCATGGCTGCTGCCAGTGTGGTGAATTGCCAGCCGGATCGCTTATCTATCGCTTCAGCCATCAAAGAAGCGCTGTTGCCGCTGTCCACCGATGCCTTTACTAACCCGTATGGCATGGGAGACGTGAGCAAGCGCATTGTGGATGTACTGCGTACCTGCCCGCTCGAATCGGTCAAAATTTTTCATGATCTAACCAGGAGTTTGCCCCAATGATCAGCATTATCGCCGAGGCTGGTGTGAATCATAACGGTGATGAGTCTCTTGCTCATGCGCTTGTCGATGCCGCCCATCGGGCCGGTGCCGATATTGTGAAATTTCAAACTTTCAAGGCTACGAACCTGGTCACGAGCCATGCCCAGCAAGCTGATTATCAGACGGTCAATACTGGTAAAGCAGAAAACCAGCTTGCCATGCTCTCCAGGCTTGAGCTCCCTTTTGAGGCGCACTTTAGTCTTATCAGGCACTGTGAAGCGCTGGGAATCGCATTTCTTTCCACGGCTTTTGATGACGAAAGTCTCGAGTTTCTGGTCCGAGTGCTCAAACTGCGTACCCTGAAGATCCCGTCAGGTGAATTGACTAATGCCCCCTTTGTCCTCAGGCATGCTCGTAGCGGCTGCAAACTGATCGTTTCCACGGGGATGGCGACGCTGGCAGAGGTGGAATCGGCCCTTGGCGTGATCGCTTTTGGCATGACCCAAGAGCTGGATGCCGTGCCGAGTATGGGGGCCTTTATGGCGGCCTTTGCCTCTGAGAAGGGGCAAGAGGCGCTGCGAAACAACGTGACGTTGCTGCATTGCACTACCGAATATCCGGCACCGATGCCTGACATCAACCTTAAAGCCATGGATACCCTGGCTCATGCCTTCGGATTGCCGGTCGGTTATTCCGACCATAGCGAGGGGGTCACCGTGCCTGTTGCGGCAGTTGCCCGTGGCGCCTGTCTTATCGAAAAACACTTCACACTGGACAAGACCATGCAAGGGCCTGATCACAAGGCCTCACTGGAGCCGCAAGAGCTGGCTGCAATGGTCCAGGGTATTCGGAATGTGGAGGCCGCGCTGGGTAATGGCATTAAGAGCCCGCGCCCGTGTGAGCTGAAAAATAAAGCGGTTGCCCGCAAGAGCCTGGTTGCAGCCTGCGACATTCCATTGGGTGCTGTGCTTGATGAGCATAACGTGACAATCAAGCGGCCCGGTAATGGCATGAGCCCTTATTCCTGGTGGGATGTTCAGGGGAAACGCGCAAGTGTTGCTTACCAGATGGGAGATCTGATTCATGAATAAACCGCTGATAGTGATAGGCGCGGGGGGGCATGCATCCGTACTGGCTGACATTCTCACCCGCCAGGGACAGACCATTTTGGCACTGGTTGCGCCTGATTCATTGGGCGAGGGTGCATTGGCGGGATTACCGCTGTGGCAGGAAGAGACACTCAGTACGAATGCTTCCCCTGATAGCTGCTTGCTGGTAAATGGCATCGGTTTCGTGGCCGGAAGCGATCTGAGGGCCAAGATATTCTCGCGCTATGCCGAAAAAGGTTATCGCTTCGCATCCGTAGTAGCACAAGAGGCCGTTATCTCGCCCCACGCATTTCTCGGCGAGGGGGTACAGATTATGCCCGGAGCCATTGTGCAGAGCTGTGCGCGCATCGGTAACAACACTCTGATCAACTCAGGGGCCATTGTCGAGCACGACAGCGCAGTTGGCGACAATGGTCATCTCGCTCCACGAGCTGTGTTATGTGGAAACGTGACTCTGGGGAAAAACGTATTCGTGGGTTGTGGGGCTGTCGTTGTTCAGGGGATTCAGGTTGGCGATGAGGCCGTTGTTGGTGCCGGAGCGACCTTGACCTGCCATTTGCCGAAAAATCACATTGTCTTTCCTGCTCGCGCTCGGTTGGCTGAGCGGAGTTATCAACAGAGATAAGTTTGCTATGAGCAAAGACTGGAAAAAAATCTTGTTATCCCCCAGGGATTCTCTGCGCGATGCTTTGTCCATCGTGAATGAGGAAGCGCTGCGCGTGGCGTTGGTTGTTGATGAGCAGGAGAGATTATTGGGAGTGTTGACGGATGGGGACATCCGACGGGCAATTCTGGCTGATGTCAGCCTGAATACGGCCGTTGAAGCCGTCATGAACTGCAATCCACTGACGTCTCCTATTAATTGTAGCCGGAGCGAAGTTCTCGCAGAAATGAAGAGACGCAGTATTCTCTCTATTCCGGTAGTGGACGAAAATGGCCGCCTGGTCGGGCTGGAAACCTGGGAATCGGCATCAGCACATCGCCGCTATGAGCATCCGGTCTTTATTATGGCAGGCGGTTTCGGTACCCGTCTGAAACCGCTGACTGACAATTGCCCTAAGCCGATGTTAAAAATTGGCGGAAAACCCATGTTGGAAATTCTGGTTGAGCGTTTTGCAAAAACAGGATTTAAAAATATCTATATTTCCACCCATTATCTGCCAGAGGTCATTATGGATTACTTTGGGGATGGGCAGCGCTGGGGGGTTAATATTGAATATGTTCACGAAGATGTCCCTCTTGGAACGGGAGGGGCACTGGGCTTGTTACCTGATAATATCCCTGATTTACCCTTGATCATGATGAACGGTGATGTACTGACCTCGCTTGATTTTGAGCGGCTCATGCTTTTCCATACTACACATACGCCAGCAGCAACCATGTGCGTACGTCAATATGAATACCAGGTGCCATATGGGGTTATTGACTGTGATGGCGAAAAAATAGTTGGGATGTCAGAAAAACCCATTCACCGTTATTTTGTAAATGCTGGCGTTTATATATTAAGTCCCAGGATTTTCAAAGGTGTGCCAAAGGGTATATCAATTGATATGCCAACGCTTCTTGATTCAAATATTAATGATGACTCTGATGTTTTAATGTTCCCTATCCATGAATATTGGCTTGATATTGGCCGACCGGATGATTTTCATCGTGCCCAGGCCGATGTATATCAACTGGAGTGGTAAATGAGAATCGCCATTATACCGGCCAGAGGAGGAAGCAAGCGGCTACCTGGCAAGAATATAAAAATATTATCGGGTAAACCCTTGATTGCCTGGTCTATTGAAGCGGCAATTGACAGTAATTTATTTGATCGGGTGTTAGTGAGTACTGATTGCGAAGAGATTGCTTGCGTAGTAGAACAATATGGTGCAATTGTCCCATGCTTAAGACCTGCAGTCCTGGCGAGTGATACGGCAACGACCTGTGATGTTATTTCACATATGGTGGAAATCGCCGAGAATAAATGGGGGAAGGTCCGTAATATTACTCTGTTACAGCCAACTTCTCCCTTACGAAAAGCCGTAAATATTGTTGAAGCTCATACGTTATATGAAAAAATGGCGGCAAACAGTGTCATTTCAGTCTGCCAAATGGAACACCCTGTTCAGCTATGCAATAAACTGCCTGCGGATCACTCGATGTCTGGCTTTCTTCAAAAGAAAAATAATCTGAGAGGCCAGGAGTTGGAGCCTTATTACAGAATTAATGGCGCGATCTATATTTTTGAGCGGAAATTCGTTGGTGCTTTATCCGATATCTATGGAGATAAATCTTATGCTTATCTCATGAGGCAAGAGGAGTCTGTCGATATTGATAACCAACTGGATTTTACATTCGCGGAGCTTATGATGTCACAGACTCAAATTTCCACAGATAGGTAATTATTCTCTCCATACCTCATCAATAAATTAGGTGGTGAGCAGAGAGTGAAGGGTGAACAATCCATTGCCCACCCTGGCATGTTCAGGTGTAAAAAACGGCTAAATAACTGCGCGTAATAGTCGATCACTGAAGGGAACTCAATCCGGTTTGAGCGATCTGATCCATCGCCAAACATCACAAACCCTCCAACCGGACTGAGTCATGCCGATCATAGTACCCATCCCCCGAAATGAACGACGCAACATGCAGAAAATCATCCAGAAAACACCCGATAAAAACCATGCCCGGCGGCTTATCGCCATGCTGATGTTACATTGTGATGACTCTCAGTCCCATGTGGCGAACATCTGTTAGTTTTGCTTTTAGCCTGCGGCAGGCAACTGTCGGTAGACCCCACTCGCTGCGTAGCCGTGTATAAGTGGGTATTGATTTATTTTTATGTCTCCCACCGTAAGGTGGAAAAGTAAAATTCATATGAAATAGTAGAAATGATAAATGTCTTTATGTGTTGTAGAATTTACCGGTTAAGATCGGAAATAAAAGTCTAAAAACTACAGACGAAATTGTTTTCATTAATTTGATAAAATAAGTAACGGGGAGGGTGTCAGGTGTTTAAGGTTAGTGGTTGCACTCGTTTGTGTTGCGCATTTTTATTTTGAGTTTACTAAATAGAAAATGTACTGCTACCGATTTGATAATCTGCTAGTTAAAGAAACAACATCCATGATTTATACCACAAATTTAATAACAAAGTGCCAGATTAGTACCTCAAGAGTTAAGGAGTCCCCGACCTTTTGCCGGGGAGGAAGTCAAATATGATTTAGCATTTCCCTATAATATCGCCAACCAGTGCGGTTGTAGATGTCATGCCAGGGTTATCTGTGTCAAGTACCGACCGATTAAATAATACTTTATTTTCTTTTGTTATCACCCAGTTTTCGATTATCGTCATGCCAAGAGAAGAGCTATGTCCTGAAAAAGCATTATCATTAACTGGCGTATACGTTATTCCTTCGCCAAAGCTAGAATTCCCAATCTGTTTAACTGTGATGTTCTTGTTCTTAATGTCTAAAGAAATTTTCCCATCATCTATACTATTCTCTTCAAATTTATATCCATCCTGGCTAAAAGCAGAGTAGCCTTTCATGTTGTCAACAATCCAGCATTCGGCATTCGCGCCTGTAGTTGCCAGAAGTGACAATAACAATAAATATATTTTCATTGTGATATCCTTTAAAAGTTAATTAATGCCTATATGTTTTGGCATCAGATGTTAGCTTATTATGCACTATCAATTTTATTTGTCAGAAGTATATTGCCGTATGCGAGACAGAATTCGATGCGTACTTCTCGCCGCTGAGGACTGGACTACCGCCATGATCGCCAAGTCTCAGCTTATTGATGAAACAACGGTTCGCCGTCATCTGCATGACTGGCTCAATGGCGAAAAAATCAAACCCGAAAATGGCGATACGACGAGCGACACATTACATCGGTGAAGCTCTATGGGAGTATCTGGCTGCAAGTCATGAAATCAATTACTCGGCTGAAAACAGCGACATTTTAACGGCCATCGGATTCAGGCCTGATGCGGCTTCACGGGTAGATAATCAGCAAAAATACACACCGGTACAGAACCGTGTTTACGCGCACCGGCTGGCAGAACTGAGCCAGCAACCACCCGCATAAAATCGACCTGAAAATCCCGTCATTTAATTAAAATAAACCATGCATTACGGTGCATGGTTTTGCATGTAAAACCCCGTATTTTTCACACTTCATTACCCCAGAGCTGGCGCGGCTCCGGGGTGTTCATGCATCTGCATTAAAACCCACCCATGAAGCGGGCAGGCGTGACGGGGATAGCATTGCGCGCACATTGAATCAAATTGTTAAGATTTAAAGTAGCATATGATGTGGTGAAGTAAGAAACTAATAATATCGAGCGTAGGGGAGGATGTTTATAATGCAAAAAACTGAGTCAGAGGTCTTTTCCGAGTTGGAGTCATTGTGTACATCTCATGGCTTTATTCATGGTTTGGCGTTATTGAGTTGCATGAATAATATAACACTCTATGAGGAGGAAATCAGTTCTGAAGATATGCAACATCTTTACGAAAAAGAACGATTAATAAGGACTGAGATTTCTACCGTTGCAGGATTATTGTTAAAGTCTGAAATCAAAACGGATTATCCCGGTGTAGATGTATTGTCTAAATTATATGAAGATGTAAATACATCCTTGGCTGTTTTGCATAGTGCTATGTTTTCGGCTGAGAAGGATGGCGAATACGACAATGCGATGATAAAAGAGAGCATCTTTTATGCGGCTGAATCTGCTTATGATTTTCAGTATTTAGATATGGCGGCGGAGAAGTATTCTTTAGATGATGCATGGTTCTTAGAAGAGATGGGCTTTACATGTGCCGATATGGTTTCTGTCGGTCGATGTATAGAGTCCATAATTGGGAGGCAAGTTAGTGACTTTTTACGGCGCAGTCATGGAATACTAAATGATGAAGTATTGAATGCCTACGAACTTCCAATTGATCTAATAGTTACCGAAACGGGCTTGAGTGATAGTAAAGTAAAAACTATTATTGATTTGTTTTCATCAACTGGACTCTCAAATGAAAGCTTTAAAAGCATGAGTGATTTTAATGTTTTTAATGCTAAGCCGATAATACTTGTTGGGAATAAATATTATTGCTTTTCCGACTATTCTCTAGCTCAATCTATATACGAAACTCCATTTTTTTGGATGAATGACGATAAAAAATATAGACCAATATCTGCACAGCATAGAGGGCAATTTGTAGAGGATTATGTATATAGGAAGATGACTTCGGTTTTTGGTGCTGAAAATGTATTCAAAAATGTATATATTGTTAATGATAACAATGAAACGTTAGGCGAAATAGATGTATTGGTATCCTTTTCTGATTCAGTAATAATTTACCAGGCAAAATCTAAAAAATTAACTATTGAAGCTCGGAAAGGAAATGGAAATGCTATACAAAAAGATTTTCAAGGTGCAATACAAGATGCTTATAATCAAGGTGTTTCCTGTGCTCAACTCATTATATCTGGTGTATGTCTAGCGGATCAAAATTTCAAGAGGTTTAATCTCAACTCCTCTGTTTCTAGATGTTATATCGTTCCAATTATATCTGAACATTATCCATCTTTAAGTTTTCAGGTTCGTCAGTACTTAAATACTACAATTACAAGTGAAATTTACCCGCCATTTATAATGGATGTTTTTCTTTTGGATGTTCTAACTGAGTTTTTGGATACGCCTCTGTATTTTTTATCTTACATTGATCGTCGTTCGACATATAATATGAGAGTATTTTCTTCTCATGAATTGACCGTTTTTTCGTTGCATCTAAAACAGAATCTATGGATTGATAATGAATGTGACATGTTTATGTTGCATGACGATATATGTGCTGACCTCGACATCGCGATGCTATCTCGTAGGAAAGGAGTTACGGGGAAACATACTCCAGATGGTATTTTAACATTACATCAAGATGGATTTGTTAGGAAAATAATAAAGTCATTAGAGTCTGAAAACCATAAGTTGGCGGTAGAATTAGGTCTTCTTTTTCTTTCTTTAGATAGTGACTCTATTGAAGGTATTAATCAGATGGCTAAGAAAACAGTTTTTTTATCTTCAATCGATAAAAAACATCATGATTTTTCAACTGTGGTTGGAGATATTGGCTTTACCGTTCATTGTAATTACTATGATAAAGATGCTGCAGAAAAACAATTACATGGGCATTGTATAAAAAGAAAGTATATAACTAAAAGCAAAAAGTGGATCGGCATACATGTTAGACCTAAAACATATGATGTAAATTATGGGGTTATGCTGGACTTTGACTGGGAGTATTCAGCTGAAGTTGAAAGTGTTATTACACCCAGCCGAATTCAAAATACCTTAGTCAATATTGATGGTGTTATGACTCAAGCAAAATGCCCTGGTAGAAATGAACCATGTTTTTGTGGAAGTGGTAAGAAATACAAAAAATGCTGTTTACGTTAAAATAAAGGGCGCGTTAAGAGGCGCCTTCAATTATAAGTCTTTTACTACCAATCCCCACCAATTCATGAGTGCTACTCTTTGTTCCAAATATGTAGATCTATTGTAGGCTCTTCTAACTTCATTTCTATCAGTATGAGCTAATGTTGACTCTATGACATCTGAATTGAAACCAGCTTCATTCATTGCAGTACGTGCGATAGAGAGCAGGCCATGAGCAACAAGTTTTCCGCCATAGCCAAAACGTTTTAAAGCGGCATTTGCCATCTGGCTATTCATTGCTTGCTTTGGATCATTTCTGCCTGGAAAAACATGTTCACGGCTAACCTTCATCCCTTCAACTTGAATCATTCAAGCTAATTACAGCGTCACCCGTACAGAGTTTCTGGCAGATGACGCTTATGGTTTATTTCGGATGACGGGGGCGCATTAGCCGAACGACAGGCTTGTGCGTTTGAGGATCAAAGTAGCGGCTCGGCCAGATGGTTTCGGCGGGTACACCAATGGCTTTGCTTATTAGCAGTTCCCCTTTTGCCCACGGGCGGCTCAGCGCGTTGGCGAGAGTGGAAGAACTTAAGCCTGCGGCGCGTGATTCGGCTGCTAGTGAGGTGCCTTTTTTACGCAGTGCCGCAATGATGTCGGCTTGATGCCAGTCTGTTTGATAGGGCAGAAAAGTGGGGCTGTGTGAAAGTGTCATTTACATCTCCAAGGTAAGTGGTAATGACCACCAATGGAGCTGCGAAACTCTTGATTGGTGGTAGCTCAGACAAGGTTCGCAGTACCGATTACCTTGGAAACCGGCCAGTCCGAAGACTGCCCTGCCTGAGCCACCATTGAATCTTCAAACGTAAAATCAGCGTTTATCAGATGAACGGAAGCGCAACACATAATTATTAAGTATGTGTTCCCAAGATAATTTTTCAGGCTGCGAAACCCGGCTGCGGATTTTGCCGCAGTGGCGCTGACTATAACGTAAATCGGAAGTGTTAACCAACCCGCTATTAGGCGGAATGCGAGTGGCTTTCCAGACATTTTTCTTTAGTTGCAGGTGTTGCAGAAGGGGGACGCCCTCACCCTAACCCTCTCCCACAGGAGAGGGGACTGTCCGGCGATCGCCTTCTGCACAGGAGAGGGGACTGTCCGGCGATCGCCTTCTGCACAGGAGAGGGGGCTGTTCGGCTGAATCAACAGACACAAAAAAGCCCGCAGGGCTTGCGCCGTGCGGGCTTTCAGGACTTCATATCAGGTTCTGGTGACCATCAACAAAGGATTTTGGTGGCTGGGGGAATCTGAATGATTAATGTAACTGTTTGTTTTTAATTGATTATACCTAATTCAAGTTTCAGGTGTGTACCTAAACGTGTACCAATTATGGAATGTCATATTGGGAATGGGTGGTTGCTTGTTTGATTTTTAATCATTTTCATTGCGTTTCATTTTTGAGATTAATAAAAAAATCTTTTTTTCCATTTAACTGTTCACTCTGTTCACCATGCATTTTTATGATTTAAAATCATAGTGTTAGGTGGTGAACATAAGGTGAAGGGTGAACAGTCCATTGTTCACCGTCACAGATATGTAGTATCAAATCCTCTGACAGCATCATTCGTTTTATGATTAATTGTCGTTATCCCTTATTTATAAAGAGAAATCTGATGTTTTCGCTACTATCAAAATTTTTCTCAAAAGCTGGCGCTGGTAGTTATACAAGGAATCCAGGCTCTCTTGATTATGACAAATTGATTCAGCTTGATGCTGAGAACCTTGCGGAGCAGGGCATCGCTGATGCTTATCAGCAGATACTACCTGCACTCAGAGAACATGTTGATCACCCTGCTGATTTATTCGAGATTCTGGATGCCAATTTGCCGGCCTATACAATTCAGTGCAACGGCGATGAGTACATTGTCTATTCCGCAGAGGAAAGTGGTTCAGAGAAGGAAAGCTGGGGACGGGCAACCTATTTCCTTTTTCTTATTGTTAATAAGCAGCTCATGGGTACTGATGTGCAGTTCTATGCAATAGATGGAGGCAATAATTTGGCTGGGATTTTTCTTTCTCCAGAGCAAGCCATGCTGGCACAAACCTCTATAAAAAACAGGACTGAATGGCCGTATATCCCAGAAATGAATGAGCCATGGTATGGGCAATATCATTGATTTACAGATTTTGTGATACCAGTTCTTTCTACGAAAAAAACTTTTTTTTGGTTTAACTGTTCACTCTGTTCACCCTGCGTTTTTATTATATAAAATCATAATGTTAGGTGGTGAACATACGGTGAAGGGTGAACAGTCGATTGTTCACCCCGGCCATGTTCAGGCGTAAAAAAACCGGCTTGCGCCGGTTATGTGGGTTAAATCGCGAGCGTGTCATCGCACTTGGGTAGCCAGTCGGGGTTGCTTTCCTCTGCCAGCATCAGGTTGGTCTGTGTTCCCTGTTTCGTGTGCCGCTTCTCATAATCCAGCCCGTACTCCTTGAGCATCATCGGCAGTCCCAGCCCGAACATTTTCAGGCTTAGTACATTCTTGTAGCCGTTCGCCTCCATATAGGTCAGGTAGGCATGGTAAAGATAGTTACGGGGCTGTCGCGGAACGATATTGGCGTTACCCATATACATCCCGGTTGGCTGTGCCAGTGCTTCGAGATAGCCGCAAAAATCAAACACCGGATCTGCATCCCGCTTGATACTGATAGCCTCGTCGGAGTTCTGCTGTGCCTGGAGCAGGTTGCGAGCCGTCGATGGTTGGCTGAACTGCTGCATAAGCTGGCGCACAATCACGGCAAGTTCCTGCGAGATTTTACTCCTGAGCTGCGGGTCGCGTTCTTCCGGGGCAATCTGCTCCGGGAAGTGCAGAATGACACGACGACGGGAAACACCGCCGCTGCGGTCGGTAAAGCGCATCGGGTTGTTGTTCACTGCCAGTATCACCGCCGGGATATGGGTCGAATACGCATCACGGTATTTCGGGTCGACCGAGACCGCATCGCCGCCGGTGATGGCTTTGATCCCAGCACCGTCACCGCTCCATTTCTCCTGGTCAGGGAGAATAATCAGCGAGTAGCCAATCACCGCCGCACGTTCGCGGGATGATTCCAGTGTCTCGATGGTGGCTGAAGTTGTGTTGTCCTTCCCGGCGAGCATCGTCGCAATTTCGGCCATGATACTTTTCCCGCTGCCCCCTGGCCCGGTCACTTCGAGAAAGAGCTGCCAGTCGTAGCGGTTCGCCAGCACCATAAACAGGGCGGCGAGAATAATGTCGCGCTTCTGCGCGTTCCGTCCTGCGGCTCGGTCGAGCCACTGCCAGAAATGCGGCGCATCGCGCTCCAGCGTTTCCCCTGCCACCGGCGGGGTGAAATCCACATCACACAGGGTGCGCAGCCAGTGCGTTTTACTGTGCGGGTTGAAAATGCCGCTTGTTGTATCGAGCACGCCGTTTCGGAAACCGATTAAACGCCGTGCCGGGGCTTCGTGCTGCGCCAGTATCAGTTTCAGGGTATCGACCACCGCCGAGATTTTCCCCGACGAGAAGCCCGCGCCAATGTGCTGGAACAGTGCCGCCACATCGCGGGCAAACTGCGTGGAGGGCAGCACCTTCCATGCACCGGCGTCATAACGGGAAATTATCTCGCCGTTCGGGTCAACGGCCAGCGCATGGCCGTAATGCTCAGAAACGCGCATCGCCTTTTCACTGGTACTCATGGCGGTAAATTCGGCCTCGCTCATTTGCTCAAACGGGCTGACCGCCGGTGCTTTTACCGCCTCCTGCAATGCGCTGCGGGTAGCTTCTTCCCCGTACTGCATAAATGCATCATTCCAGTCACCAAATACCGGCGGCAGAGCGACCACACCCTGACAGGCATTTGCGGCGGCTGCGGCTTTGGTCTGCCCGTCGCCGTTGAGGTCACGGTCGGCGGCAATGATGATTTGCTGTGCCGGGTGCCGTTCCCGGACAAGGCTTGCCAGAGAAAGGAGGTTCACGGACGAAAGCGCCACCAGAACGGTATCGCCGGTGAGCTGGTTCACCGTCAGGCCGGTGGCATACCCCTCCACTAACCAGAGCCGTTTTGAGGCGGTGTTTTTCCCCTCGATGGTGTGGCAGGTGCCTTTCACCTGACCACCTTTGAGCGTGCGTTTGGTGCCGTCTGCATTGATAAGCTGGAGGTTAACCAGTTCCCCCTCCGGGGTGTGCAGCGGCACAAGCACATCACCGGCGCGGTAAGGGATGGTTGCCACTTTATGCGTGGTGGTCAGCACCTGACAGGCTCGCTGTGCTAACCCTTTGCGGGTGAGATAGGCATTGCCGGTGGCGGTGCGACTGCTTTCCAGCAGACGGGCGGCGAGGGTTGCGGCCTCCCTCGTCGCTTTATCACTGTCCGGGGCGGTGGCGACTTCATCCGCTGGCACCGGCGGCAGATTGCCGGTCACGCTGTTGACCTGGCTTGCCGCTTCCGCGACCGACACTGCCAGCACTTTAGAGACCAGTGTCAGGCCGTCACCGGCTCCGCACTGGTTACAGTACCAGGTGCCACGCCCGTCCTTATCGTCGAAGCGGAAACGGTCTTTACCCTGGCACACCGGGCACGGCTGATGGCGGTTAAGCGCCACATTCACGCCCAGCGCCGGGAGGATCTGCGGCCACTGGCCTTTAGCGGCGTTCACGGCTTCGGTGACTTTCATGTTCATTGCTTATTTCCTTACGGCTGCGCCGGTTGCGTTAGGTGACGGGTGCAAAGTTCATCCATGACGGCCAGCCCGAGAAACGACAGCGCCGGTGTGGTTTTCAGTGCGCCGCTTTCCAGTAAATCCTCCAGTAACGCACAGGCAATTTCCCGGCCTTTCTCAAGTCCGTGCTGGCGCAGATAAAATCCCTCCAGCTCACCGGCAATGGCATCCTCCACCGCGCCGAGCGTGAGTTGTGGAAAGCGTTTCTGTTGCTGGCAGATATTCAGCCAGGCACAGGCCACGGTGCGGCGGTAAAGCGCTGTGCGCAGAACGGGTGAAAGTGGCATTCTTTTCATTGGTTTTTCTCCGTTGTCATCCAGCTCATGTGGCAGCGTTCGACCACACCGTCGAGCTGCGTGGTCATCAGAAACAGCAGTGAAGCGAGTTGAGTTTGTTGCGCCGGGGGCTGGCTCAGTACGGTGCATTCCTGATGCTCCAGCAAATCACCGGCAAACTGGCCGACACGTAATAAATGTTCAAGGCAACGCAGGTCATCCAGCGTAATGGTGGCGTTAATTCCTGATGGTGTTACCGGCTGCGTGATATCCATGATTCGGTCTCCTTTGGGTGTGCGAAGCCCTGTGCAGGGGCGCACACAAAATATTGAAAGTGTTTTTAATTACAGATAATGGCGGTAACTGTTATCCGGTTCAGGGCGGGAAATATCACGCCACGAATACGCCACCGGTTTATTTTTAATAACCGGTCTGTTCTCCTCCGGATAAATATCAATATTCCTTTCACACCAACGCTGTAATACCGGGTCACTGGTTATTATTCTCAGCACGGTATAACGGTTTTCAGGGTTGCGCTTAAATAAGTCAGGACGAATACAGGTGAATTCCCGCAAAAAGCGCCCGAGCGGTATTTCAATCACCTGCCCGTCAGACTCAATACGAATAAGGATGGTGTAGGGTTTGCGGAACGGGTTCCAGACCATATCCGGGCAGCGGTAAGGCACATCCCATGGAATGCCATCGGCCAGAATGCCCACCACCGTCACAGCGGCATAAATATCCGTGCGGTATTTTTCACCCGGCTGAGGAAAATCAAACATGGTTTATTCCCCGCCGTTTATTTCAGTTAAACCGCTCTGCGACAAAAACTCCTGGCACAGCCCTTTCGCTTTTAATTCCTCCAGCACGAAACTGATGTCGTCATGGATATAGCTGAATATCTGCGGAATATAGAGCTGGTGTAAGCCGTTCATTTCCCGGCGCTGTAAATCACCGCCGACAAACTGCGATACGGCACTCGCGCGGTTGAGTTTGTGGTACGCCTCGATGCTCAGGTGAGCAGTAAAAGTGTTCTCGCTACCACGACGGGCTGAGACATTTTTAATGGGGGTTGCGTTATGCATGCGCCACCTCCGCAACGGGCAGACGGGCGGCAAAGGAAAGAATGTAATCACGGACAAGGGAAAGACGGGCGGCGTGCTCATCACCGGCAACGGTGCGGAGCATGGAAATGCGGCTGGTGCGTTCGGTACGACGAACGGCGGCAAAAACAAAGACGAACTGCGGGTGAGTCGGGGCGAGGGTCGAAGCCATAAGGGCAACCTCCATAGTTAGCTGAATACAGCCACCACCGGAGTTCCTACACTCATGGGTGGTAGCCCGGACGGGGGTAGGAATACCGGTAACTATGAGAACCGGCCAGCCCGAAAGCTGCCCCGCCCGGGCCACCATTATCTGACCTGAACCACAGTGTAAACACCATAGTTCAAAATATGGGTGTGCCTGAGCAACGACGTAAAAAAAGACGCATGGGGCGTCTGGTGTCGCCATAGTTAAACACGGGTTCCTACGCCCGGCTGCCGATTTTGCGACAGCGGAAAAACTATAACCGCAAACCTGGAAGGGATGCAAGCCAGGGAAAGGGGCTTTTTGAAAACGGGGCTGATTCATGCGTCACATCCCCGGTTACGTTCGGCGATACGTTCAGCCATCCACACGCTGACTTCTGACTGAAGCCAGGCGACATTTTTACCGCTGAGGGTGACCTGTGCCGGGAACGCATTACGGGCAATCAAATCGTAGAGGGTGGAGCGGGACAGGCCGCACTGGTGGATCACTTCCGGGAGGCGTAAAAAACGTTCGGTCACTGGGGCAGAAACAGTCGTCAGATGCGCGGCTGGCGCGGAAGATGGTGCGGAAAAAGCGGTGTGCATAAAGCTACCTTATAACAGTCCATAGAGATCCGGTCGTGTCCGTCCGGCTTCGGGTAGCTCTCTATTTTGTGAATATTTTCCCTCATTGCAACAAGGGGGATTTGTGTGAGGTGGAAAACAAAGTGGCTTATTTTTATACAAAAAAAGTTTGAATGGGGTTAAGTGGTCTTGAGTGGGGTTGAATGGTGATCCCTATACCCCTTTTGTTAATTTTAACTTTACTTATGCCTGATATTAATAGGAATAAACAATCAAAAGAAGTCCTGTACGTTTTTGCATCGGGTGAACAGTGGTGAACAGACGGTGAACAGTCAGACCTCGATTGTTCACCCTCTAATATACTGTATTACTTATCTTTTTTTTAAAGGTGAACAGAGTGAATAGTTAATAGCTAAAAAATAATAAAAGAGGGGGGTATGTTCCTGAGACCTTTCCTCTGGCAAGCCGGTTTTCAGGTCTTCTTGTGCCATATCTGATACATCCGGTGTGGTTCACTGATGTTGTGCCATCACAGGCAGAATGACATCAGGTTGAAAAAACGGAGAACTCAATGATGAAAACTGACTCACTCAACACGGTAATAAAAGTCACCAGTAGCGCGCAGGATGGAAAAACGCAGAACGGCGTCAAAAATGCGCTGAATACGCTGAACGGACAGGAAAGCCAGGTTCTCACCGCCGCACTGACCCGCGACCTGAAATCCTTCGGCGATGCGAAATCCCGACATACCGCAAACATGCTTGAGCTTAATGAGATTGGCACTGCCATCAGCCGCAGCGAGAAGGAGCGACAGGTCGCACTGGAAGAAAGTGAGGAAGCAGAGCACAGCTGGCGCAGCCGGTTCCGTGCCCTCAAAGGTGCCATTACACCGGAAATGAAAAACGAGCACAGCCAGCGGATTGCTAATCGCGAGCTGGCGGAGGAGTTCACCGCGCTGATTGGCGAACTGGAAACAGATAAAACCCGCGCCATGCTCAGTGCCTGCGCATCAGGCAAGGCCTATGTTGAGGCACACCGTACCGCTTTTAGCACTTACGCCAATAATGAATGGAATACGGCAATAAAAGACCTGAGTCCTGCGCTGATCCGGGCATTCTGTCTGCGCCTGCGTGAGCTGGACATTCAGGGGAATGAGGCACCGAAAAGAACGCTGGTACAGGAGCTGGGCGACCGCATTCTCAGCCAGAGCCAGCTCCACCATTTCAGCATGGAAAATGAACCAGTGCTCTCTCAGCTTGGCCTGTACCGTCCTGCACTGACCGGCGTCGATATGAATCTCTACGACAGCCCCATCAAACGGTCGATGATAGCCAAAGAGCTGGCAGAGAAAGCAGACAAAAAACAGGAGGGCTGATCATGATGCACTGCCCGTTCTGCAAAACCTCAGCGCATTCACGTACCAGCCGTTATCTGTCTGACAGTGTCAAACATCGCTATTACCAGTGCCAGAATGTACTTTGCTCAGCGACGTTCCGGTCGATGGAGTCCGTTGAGTCGATTATTTGTCATCCGGTGACCGGAGATGAACCGGCAGATGAATTTATCCAGGGGGAAATGGATAAAGCACCGAAACAGCGACCGTCAGCGACACAATGACCTACCGGGGATGAATCAATGAGCGACACACCATTACAGCAGGCCTTTGCCGTGTGTCAGGCGAATAAAACCGCCTGGCAGAATAAAAAAGATGAACTGAAAGCGGCAGAGATTGCGCTGGATGAACAGCTTGCACCGGGACATCCCCGGAACGCGGAGCGGATTACTTATCTGAGTGAATATATTGACGTTAAACAGTGGGAAATCACCTGTGCGGCGGGGCGTTATATTCGCTCGCATGAAGCGGTACAGCACACCAGTATTTGCCATTCACTCGATGCGTTTATGAAGCAGAACGGGGCCGCGCTGGTCAGTACGCTGGCACCGGAATTAATGGGGATTAATCAGCTTCAGACTTCAGTCCGTGAGATGGCCATACGGCGAGCGACGCATTACCTCGGGGAAGCCCTGCGGGATTATCTGGCGACCGGTCCGGAAATTCATTACACAGCGGAAAACAGCGACATTTTGACAGCCATCGGATTCAGGCCTGATAAGGCTTCGCGGGCTGATACTCAGCAGAAATATACACCGGCACAAAACCATGTTTACGGGCACCGGCTGGCAGAACTGAACCAGCAACCACCCGCATAAAATCGACCAGAAAATCCCGCCATTTAATTCAATTAAACCATGCATTACGGTGCATGGTTTCGCATGTAAAACCCCGTATTTTTCACACTTCATCACCCCAGAGCTGGCGCGGCTCCGGGGTGTTCATGCACCTGCATTAAAACCCACCCATGAAGCGGGCAGGCGTGGCGGGGATAGCATTGCGCGCTTCTGTATGAATAATTATTTTATAGAGTTTCTTTATGCCAGATTAGATTTTTAAATTTAATTGGGATGTTGGGTGAAAGTTGCAGGTACAAACTTGATTAAAAAATTAATACCTGCAACTTATTTTTATGAGTTAGTTAAAAATCAAACCCCTTATCTTCATTTTCTGTATTATGAGGGCTAAAGAGGTTCTTTCGTAATAGTGTTAAAGTTTCATGATAATCTAAGCTACTATTCAGTTTTACTAGCAAGTTGGGATTGAAATTATTTAATTTAAGGATTGATTTTATTTTGTTAGAGTCTGCATTGAGGAGTGCTAAATTACCTTGTATTTTTTCCTCGTTATTAGCAATGTCAGTTTTTGATTGACCCACAACAATTAATGGTCTGCCATACTGTAGAATTGCACGAGAGGCATGCAAGCTGCCACCCTTAATACCTGTTTGAACTAAAAAAACTCCAGAGGACAATGCTGCTTGTATTGCATCTCTTTTAACTAAATTAATCGGATTGACTTTGGTACCAATTGGATATTCACTAACCAATGCACCATGATTCTCTAAAATTTCAGAAGCAAGTAATTCATTTGCTTTTGGGTAAACGGAGTCTAGACCATGAGCCATTACGGCTATGGTTTTTCCCTGCACGGCTAAGGTGTTTCTATGCGCAATGCTGTCAATTCCATGAGCAAGTCCGCTAACGATGTTAAAACCATTTTTGACTAACCACTCAGTTATTCTTTTCCCTATTTCCTCACCTCTTGATGTGGGTTCTCGAGTTCCTATTACGGCAACATTGTTTTCATTTAAGGATGAATAATTTCCTTTTGAGAATATAAATGGGGGAGGGGAGTCTAGGTTTTTTAAGCTATAAGGATACTCATTGTCGAAGATAGTATAAAAACTGATATCTTTAGAATTACATAAGTCGTGCTGATTTTTAGCAAAATCAAAAGCATTATCTAACTCTGATTTCGTATAAGTATTTTTTTTACTAAAAGACTTATCTATAATATCTTCGACAGTCATTTCAAGAAAGTTATTTTCTTTTTTTAATGACGACAATGTTTTTTCGCCGATCCCTTTGAGTCGACTTAAGGCTAGTAGCTTTTCCCCGGCTTCAGAAAAAAACATTAATTTGCATCCTCAGTATATGTACATGACTTATTCTTATAATAACCGGAACAACTTAAAAAGTAACTGTTATTCTTAGCATTATATTGCTTATACATAGCAAGGCCACAAATAGGACAATCTTTTTCTTTAATATTATAAATGTATCGACACTGATTGGCTTCATGGAATCCAGTACACCCCCAAAAATGTATGCCTCCACGTCCTTTTCTAAGAGTCAGAGCTCGTCCACAATCAGGACAAGTTTTATGCTCGCCCGCTATACTGACAGTCTTTGCCAAGCAGAGACCTAAGATCTTTTGGGGGGCATGTGGATGCAGTAAATTGAAAGCGCCTTGGAGTGTTGACCCCGTGGTTATTACATCATCAATTACAAGTATTTTTTTTCCTTTGACTAAATCTAAGTATTTTTCTTTTATTCTTAATTTTTCTTTTATCTGTTGGTCTCTATTTGCTTTATTTCCTAATGTTTTAAGGCTTACTGCGCCATCCTCAAAATAAAACAAATCGTTGATAAAATTAGTTCTGAAAAAACCTTGCCTTGATACTCTATTTAACATATTTTCAAGTCGAGGGTTTTTGTTCTTTTTTGATGGGATAACTGTAACCAAATCAAAATAACCATCCTCACCAAAGAAATATTTAGATACTCTATCAATACAATGCTGAATCAAAGAGACGATATAATCAGGCATGACATAGGTTTTTATATGATCTTTTTTTGCTATTTCTAAAGATAAACTATGTTTATCATGTAGTTTTGCTGTTAATACACCTTTTTGACTGAAGTATTTTCCTAAACAAACTATCTCAATATTATCTTTTTTTATTGCCCCTACTTCACCACTTAAAGTCATAGGCATGAAATATAACCATTTACGGGAGTGTACAAACTTATTTCTACTTGCGCAAATATCAGCTATTAGATCAACACTATCGAAGCAATCAATATCATCAATTAAAGCTGATGTCGAAATAATTGCTGATGGAATTACTCGAAAAGGAGTTCTTGAAGCCCAGGCTGGAGCTAAAGGTTTTACTCCAGCACTGTAAGCTGCAATAAAATCTTTATCATCATCTCCAATATAAACTACTTTTGAATCTTGTGTCAGTCCGAGTCTCGCAAGCGCCATTTCGATGCCTTTAGGGCTTGGCTTTGCACCATCACTTAACACGTCATTATAAGTAATTACTTCATCAAAAAACTCTTCTATCGAATAATGTTCTAGCAAAGATTGAGCATATTTTCTAGGGGAGTTAGTTATAAGTGCTGTTTTGATTGCATTTTTTTTTAGATATTCAAGTAAGACTTTTGATTTAGAATAGATTTTTGTTTGGGCTAGGTCTTCACTAGTTAAAGATGAGCTGTTGCCACTTTCGCGCATTTGCTTAAGCGAGTCGGTACTTATTAAAGTATTGTCTAAATCAAAAAAAACCGCATCAAAATCAATTTCCATCCTCGTCTCCTTGACAAATAAAATAATGTTGAAAAGTAATTTATCCACTAATTTAGATTTTATGCAACTCCGTCTATTGAAAAAGAGAAGGAGATCTAACAAATCTGCCCCACCAGTTCATCAAATCAACACGTTTCTCAAGATAAGTTGAACGGTTATATGCTCTACGTACTTCGTTTTTGTCGGTGTGTGCTAAAGCAGCCTCGATTACATCAGGGTTAAAGCTTGCTTCGTTTAACGCAGTACTTGCGATAGAACGTAACCCATGGGCAACTAGCTTCCCTCCATATCCGATACGCTTTATAGCAGCATTCGCCGTCTGGCTATTCATTGATTGTTTTGGATCATTCCTACTTGGAAAAACATGTTCACGATGAGCGCTGATAGGTTTCATTACCTCCAGAATTTCTAATGCCTGAGCGGACAAAGGAACAATATGCTCACGTTTCCCCTTCATTCTTTCTGCTGGAACTGTCCAAAGTTTGGCATCAAGATCTATTTCATCCCACCGAGTACCGGAAGCCTCAGAAGGGCGCACAAGTGTCAGGAGCTGCCATTCGATTAGGCAACGAGTCGAAACTGAAAGGTTAGACATTACAAGCGAGCGCATTAGCTGTGGTAGTTCTTCTGGTCGCAAGGTTGGCATGTTTTGCTTTTTAGGCCGTTCAAAAGCCATACCCACACCAGATGCGGGGTTAGCATCAATCAAACCCGTGTTAACTGCGTAAGTCATGATTTCGTTAATGCGTTGTACCAGGCGGCGAACTGTTTCCAGCGCTCCGCGCGCTTTGATGGGTTCAAGAGCCTCTACTAGTGTTCTGGCTTTGATTTCCTGAACGCGGATCTCCCCAATGGCTGGGAATACGTCTTTATCAAGAGAACGCCAAATATCTTTCGCGTAATCCTCCGTGACGCTTTTGCTTTTGAGCTGGAACCAGTTTGCTGCGACAACTGAGAAAATACTGTCCAGCTCAATTTTGCGCTGTTCAGTTGTTTGTTCTTGTTGTTGCTGTGGGTCGATCCCCTGAGCAAGCAAGGTGAGATTTTGGTCGCGCATCTGACGTGCGACTGCGAGAGATAGAGCAGGGTAAGAACCTAAGCTCAGATTTGTACGGCTGCTAGTTCCAGGTCTCTGGTAGCGAAAACGCCATAACTTTTTACCCGAGATTTTTACGAGCAGGAACAGACCATCACCATCATGAAGGGTGAAGTCTTTCTCGCGTGGTTTGGCTTTGAGAATTTCATTATTAGTGAGAGGGCGGGTTAGCCTCGCCATGGCTGGACTCCTTCCATAATTGGTACACGTTTTTAGGCCTACAGTATAGCGTGTACCTAAACGTGTACCAATTCTCTCTGGATTCAGGCGGATCTTCTCGGATGGTTACGGACAAATAACAGATACAAAAAAGCCCGCAGGGCTTGTGCCATGCGGGCTTCTAGGACTTCCTCGGACGACTCTGGTAATCGTTGAGGGAGAATTTTGGTGGAGCTGGGGGGAGTTGAACCCCCGTCCGAAATTACTACGCCGTCGGTACTACATGCTTAGTCATATCTTTACATTCGCCGGGCAACTGCGGATAGACACGCCATTACCAAACTATCCTGATTAGTTTTAGTGCTTCAACCCCAGGCAAGGTTTACACACGATCTCTTTTGGGTTTGACTTCTCTTGATCCCCGTCTTAAGAGCGGAAGCTAGGGAGAGAAGGCTCTAAGCAGGGTATTAAGCTGCTAGTGCGTAGTTTTCGTCGTTTGCGACTATTTTTTTGCGGCTTTTTACGAGGCAAACCGCCCCTCGGCATGCACCTTGGGTTTCGCGAATCCCGTCGAATCCAGAATCAGCCCCACAAGTGTTTTGTAAGTATAACAGAGTTGTAGCATCACTTACTACCCCTTGAGTTTGTTAACGTTCACGTAGCGCTTCGCGGGCGCGGTTAAACGGTTTAATCAGGTAGTCGACAATGGTTTTTTGTCCGGTTTTGATGTCGACGGTGGCGACCATACCTGGCGAAATTGAAAAATGGTGTCCGGCTTTGTTCGCCAGGTAGTCCTGTTGGGTGCGGATAAACACCCGGTAATAGACGATTTCTGGTTTCACTTTGTCCTGAATGGTGTCCGGCGAGATGGTTTCAACGATGCCCTCCAGCCCGCCGTAAATGGCGTAATCGTAGGCGGTGACTTTCACCAGCGCACGCTGGCCTGGGTGGATAAACGCGATGTCACGCGGTGAGAGGCGCGCCTCAATCAGCAAGTGGTCATCGAGCGGCACGATTTCCATCATTTCGCCGTTTGGCGGGATCACGCCACCAATGGTCGTTACCTGGATATTTTTGACGATGCCGCGCATCGGCGAACGTACCGTCATGCGCGATACCGAATCTTCACGGCCTTTGATAACCGCTGAAAGCATATCCACTTCGGCGTTCGCTTTGGAAAGCTCCTCGCGGGCTTGTACGTAATATTGTGAACGCAGGTCGGTGATTTTGAGTTGCAGGTCGCTTTTTTGCCGCTGCAAGCGCAGCACTTCCACGTTACTGGCGGCACCGCTTTTTGCCAGGCGTTGGGTTATGCCTAGCTCTTGATTGACCGAAACCAGCGCGTCTTTAATATCCGCAGCCGAGTCGTTAAGTTGTGCGCGGCGGCTTTTATATAGCCGGGTTTCGGATGCGGTTAGCTCCGGCCAGGCTTTTAGCGAGTCGGGGAAGACCAGCGGCAGGTCGTTCACTTCTGCGTTCAACCGCACGCTGGATGCCAGTGATGCGCGGTAGCGTGCGGCACTTTCGCCGACGTTCGATTGCGAACGCGTCGGGTCGAGTTGGGCAACGATTTGCCCGGCTTCAACTTTGTCGCCTTCGTGCACCAGCACCTGGGTGACGATGCCGCCGTCGAGCGACTGAAGGATTTGCTCGCGCGAGCTGGGAACCACTTTTCCGGTGCCGGTCGAAACCTCATCAAGCGTGCCAAACCATGCCCAGACGCCGAGCAAAATAAACAGTAAAACGCTGAGAGTGATAATGCGGCTCGCGCCGGAAAACTCGCTTTCACGCTGGATATCCGGGTCGTCCATTGCGGCATCATGCTGACTGGTTTTCATTTTTCCACTCCCGTCCGTTTGCCTGTGCTGCGGCGCGGCTGTTACTCAGCGCCTGGGCTTTCGGTGCGTCCATCACCAGTTGTCCTTCCTTCAGAACCAGCACCCGCTCCACAAGTTCCAGCATCGGCACCCGATGGGTAGCGACAATCAAGGTGCGGTTGCCAAGCCAAAGCCCGAGGCGCTGAATAAATTCGCGTTCGGTGTGGTCATCAAGAGAGGCGGTGGGTTCGTCGAGCAGTACGATGTTCGGCGAGCGCAGCAGCATACGCGCCAGTAAGATGGACTGACGTTGCCCGCCAGACAGCCCGGTGCCACCTTCCATAATGCTGTGGTCGAGGCCTTTGGCCAGGTGCTTGACAAAATTGCCCGCGCCGCAGATTTCCAGTACTTCGAAGATTTCTTCATCGCTGGTGTGCGGTGCGCCCAGCGTCAGGTTTTCACGCAATGTGCCGTAAAACAGCCGCGCGTTCTGGCTCAGGAAGCCAATGTTGCGCCGCAAATCTGCCATGTCGATTTGCGTCATGCTCAGGTTGTCGAGCCGCGCATCGCCACTCATCAAATCGATGCCGCCCGCTAATGCCTGAAGTAACGTGGATTTGCCCGCGCCGTTGCGCCCCAGCACCGCGATTCTTTCGCCAGGCTGGATCTCTAAATGTGAGATGCGCAGCGGAATGCGTTGGTCGTCGCTGTGGTAGCGGAACTGTGCGTTTTCAAACAGATAGTGGCCGTGAAAAATGTCCTGATGCACCAGGCTTTCATCGCGTTGGGTTTCGACCGGCAACTGCATAATGCTGTCCAGCCCTTGCTTCGCCGCTTTCACTTGTTGCCAGCGCGCCAGCACGCCGCACAGGTTTGCCATCGGCGCAATCATGCGTGACGCCAGCATTGACGCGGCCACCATCGCGCCGGTGGTCATATCGCCTTCAATCACCAGCGGCGCGCCAAACAGGATTACCGCCGCGTAAACCAGGCTTTGAATAGTGATCCCCCAGCTGATCAACCCTTGCGAAATCTGGCGAGTCCGCAGGCCGGATTCCGCGGTAATGCGGATGTAGCTGTTCCATTGTTGCAGGAAGCGGTTTTCTGCCTGCATCAGTTTGATGTCTTCCAGCCCTTGCACACTTTCAACCAGCACCGCATTGCGCAAAGTGGCTTCGTGCGCCGACTGGTTCGCCAGCATCGCCAGCTTCTTTTGCAGCAAAATACCAGGCAGCACCATCAGGATGGCGGCGACGGGTGCAATCCATGCCAGTTGCGGCGCGATGATCGCCAGCACGATGATAAACATAAAGAAGAACGGTAAATCGACGAGGGTTGAGATGGTTGATGAGGTGACCATCTCGCGGATTTGCTCCAGCTCGCGAAGCTGCGAAATAAAGCTGCCGGTGGAGCGGGGAACCGCACTGTTACGCAGGCGTAGTGCATGGCTAAACACGCGGTCGGAAACCCGCATATCGGCGCGTTTGCCGAGTACATCCATAATATGGCCACGCGCCACGCGCAGCAGGAAGCCAAACACCACCGCCAGTAATACGCCGGACGCCAGCACATACAGCGTCGGGTAGGATTGCGCCGGAATCACCCGATCGTAGACCTGCATCGAGAAAATAATCCCGGCAAGCGACAACACGTTAACGAGGAACGCCGCCAGCATCACCGGGCCGTATGGCCGGAGATCCTGCATCACCAGCTCTTTTAACCAGTCCGGGCTAAAGCGCGAAATATACGCATCAACGCGGCTGTCTTTCAGGGCCGAAAGCGGGCGCAGTGCGGCAACAAAACGGATGTCCGGCAGCAGTTCGCTGAGTGCCACGCGGTTGGTCTGGTGTTCGCCATCGATAAGGCAAATATCCACGGTATCTGCGCCGTCAAAATGCTCGATAACCGCCAGTTGGCCGTTTTTTAAATCCACCACTATCGGCAACCGCCATTGGGCAATCGCCAGTTCCGGCACGTTCAGCAGGTGAAAAGAAAGCCCCGCCTGGCGCGATAACTGTGTGAGAGCCGCAAGCATGCCTTTGTCTTTAAACCACGGGGCGTTGGCCTGAATGGTGCCTGGCGAACAGACCACGCGGTAATGGGCGGCAACGTGGCTAATGGCTTGCGCCCAGTGGCTCAGTGACTGTTCGGTCAGCCGTTCATCAACAGCAGGGGGGATTTTGCTCATGGCTGGATCTCCAGTGACTGGATGGTGCGATGCTCCAGGCCAAATGCGTTGCGCAACCGGCCGCTGTTATACAGGCAGTTGAGCTGCAATTGATGAAGTTGGCTCAGGGTTTGTTGTTGAGCGAAGCGTGCCTGGAAAACTTCCTGTTCGGCGTTAAGCACATCCAGCAGCGGGCGCGAACCCAAACCGAGATATTGCTGTTGATACAGTTCGCGCGTTTGCGCGCTCAACTCTTCCTGGCGTTGCAGGACTTGAATGGCACCCATCAGGCCAAGCGCCTGGCTGCGCGATTCCATTAACTTCTGGCGAATATCCAGGCGTGTGCGCTGAACGCCGGATTGCGCGGCTTCAACAGCATGGCTTGCGGCGTTGCGGCGGGCGGTTAATCCACCCCCCTGATAAATCGGCATTTCAACTTTGATAAACGCCGAGTATTGCGTGCGATCCAGCACTTCGTGGCTGGCGTATTTGTCGTTGAGATAGTGCTGAACCTGCGGTTCCAGTGAAATGGTTGGCGTCATCTGTGCGTTGGCGTAATCCAGATTCGCCTGCGCGACGCTGGCCTGCGCCCAGGAGGCGAGAACGGCAGGCACTAAGCGGTCATCCGGTTTGGCAACGTCGCAGCTTTTGCTGAGTTTGTCCGGGAAATCGTTGCTAATACCATTGAGGCTATTCCAGCCCAGCCAGCTCATTAATGTGGCCTGTGCGCTGTCGAGGTTGGCCTGGTATTGAATCAGTTGCGAGCGGGCGGATTCAATACGGGCGTTGGTTTGCACCACATCAGACATCGACGTGGCACCTTCGTTGTTGCGCTGTTCGGTCAAACGGCCAATCGCGCTTAATGCTTCGAGCTGATCTTTGGCGATATCGACCATTTGTTGCCACATCTGCGCCTGAACCAGGGAAACGGCGGTATCGTGGCCGACGTTATCAATGCTCACCAGCACGTTGGCCTGTTCTTGCGCCACGCCTGCGCTTTCGGCGCGTACCTGGCTTGAGACTTTGCCGAAGTCGTAGAGCATTTGCGAGATGGAAAGCACCAGCGACGGGCTGAAACCGCTGTCGGTGTAGCCGTTGCTGTAGCCGTTATTCATGCCCGCGCTGATTTGCGGGTAGTATTTGGATTTCGCGACGTTGACCTGTTCGGACTGGCCGTAAAGTTTGCCGATGGCTTCGTGAATGCTCGGGTGCCAGTTTACCGCGCGGTTGACGGCGTCGTTGAGCGTGAGCGTTCCGGGCGCAGGCGCGTTGAGCGGCAGGGATGACGACCCGTCAAGGTTTGGCAGTTCGTGTTGCTGAGCAAGCCCCTCAGTGGTGATGAACTGTGGCGTCTCTTCGGCATGCGTTTGGGCTACACATAGGCTGCATGCCAGCCACAGTGCAAACGGCTGTAATTTTCCCATAGTTTGTCCCTTTTAAAAGTCACTACGTTCTAATTAGTGTTGCTATTGCTTGCCTGGTTTTGTCTGATTTTTGTCGGGTGACGCTGCGCTTATCCGACCTACATGTCGGGGGTAAGCGCTAGCGTCATCCACCACTTTTTTAGGTAATAATGTGGTGCTGCTGTACCAGTTCATCGAGCGTGACGTGCGTGTTCTCCAGGGTAACGAGCGTGGTTGAGTTGTAGGTGCCGCCTGTGCCGTCGCGATCAATGGAAATAACGGTGTTATTGCCGCTGGTGGTGACGTTGAGGTAATTGCCCAGTGTGGCGGCCTGCCCATTCCAGCCGGTCAGCAGGTCGTGAACGTTGATCGTGTCGCCTTGTGCCGCCGAGAAGTTGTGCCAGGTATCGGCACTGTTGCCGCCGGTCGCACTTGCGCTGGTTAACAGGTGATAAATCAGCGTGTCGCCATAAGCCGAGCCGGTAATCACATCGCTTTGCGCGGTGCTGACGAATTGCGGGCTCATATTGATGGTTAACGTGGCGCTGTCACTATGGCCGTTCTGGTCATTTAGCGTGTAGGTGAAGGTCTCTTTGGTGGTCATCGACGCCGGAGAAAGCCCGCTATTGAGGGTGTAGGTGTACGCACCATCAATCCCCATCACCAGCGTTCCGTAATGCCCCTGAATCGTGGCGGTTGAATTGCTACTGGTTAGCGGATCAAGCGTGGTCGTCGTGCCGTTGAAGCCGGTAATACTCAGTAGGGTGTGAACGGTACCGAGCTGATCGGCAGCGCCTGAGGCTTCCGTACCGTCGTAGATATTGCCGTGAACCGTGTTACCGGCAAGCGTTGAATAGCTGTCCAGATCAATGGTGGTACCGGTGATAGTTGGCGTGATGGTGATTTGTCCGGCACCAAGAACACCGACTCGCCCAGTGTAATTTAACGTGTAGGTACCCGATTGCAGATCCAGCCCTGCCAAATCAATATTCGCCACGCCGCCTAACAATATGCCACCGCTGAATGAACCGTTTCTTACCACGGTGCCTGAGCTGTTAGTGATGTTCCAGTCAACGTTCAAGCCACTCAAAGAAAGGAATGATTGCACCGTAAAATGTAACACTGGGTTATGCAGAACTTCGTTAGCGCCGACCGCAAAAGTCCCGTTGCCGCTTCCTGATGACGGGATTACCAGGGTTGTCCACGACGCCGACCCCACGCTGGTATCCGAATAAACCGCCGTATTTTGCGCGGTGTTCACCGCCATCACAGTGCTGCTGTCATCAAACGCATCCACGGTATGCGGCGTGGCAGTGACATTCAGCGAGGCGGTGTCGGTATCACCGTTTGGTGCGGTGATGGTGTAAACAAAGCTGTCAGGCGTTTTGATGCTGTCCGCGCCCAGGCCGCTGTTCAGTTTGTAGGTGTAGTTACCTGCCGCATCAATGGTCAGCGTGCCGTATTCACCAATAATGGTGGTGGTGCCTGTTCCCGCAATGGCGACGCCATTCACCTGAGTAATGTGGCTATCTACCGGATGAATATCATCATTCATCACATTGCCGCTGGTACTGGCTGTGACGCTCTCCACCGCATAAGTATGGTCTTGCAGAATATTCAGCGTATAGCCGGTTAGCGCCGCCACACCGCTGGCATTTTTGAGCAAGAACAGATACTCGCCACCTGGCAGCGTCAGGGTTAATTGCGATGAGGTGCCGCCCAGCAATGGTGCGGTAAGCCAGGTATTGACCACCCGATATTGCTCATACTGCTGAGTCACATCGTTGAACTTGTAGACATAGAGATCGAAGGTGGAGAGTAACGCGACCCCGCCAACGCTCGCCTGCAACGTCATGGTACGCGTTGAACCTTCATCGACATCAAAGAGTATCGGGTTCGCCATATTGGCTAACGCGCTGAGGCTCAGCACATTTCCCACTCCGACGCTCAGCACTGAGAAACCACTTTGCTGTGAAGCCCCGTGGTCTACCGCTTCCACATCGGTGTTGTAGGTCAGCGCCGCCGTGTTATCGGTGGCGGTCACTGTGCTGGCAGGCGTTGGGTTGCCGAGTGTCACCACCAACTGCGCCGAATCACTAACGCCATTATGGGTGATGGTGTAAGTGAAGTTTTCGGTGCTGCCAAGTACCGAGGCTGAGGTGTCCGTTAGGGTGTAGGTGTAACTTCCGTCCTGGTTGATATGCAGCGTGCCGTATTCACCTGTGATATCCGCACCGCCTGCGCCAATCTGGGTGGTGACGCCCTGCGAGTTGGTCACCGATGTCACAACAGTGCCTGTCGGCGCGGTGTCCTGGCCGCTGTTCGGATCAATATCGGTGATCACGTTCCCCGGATGGGTCGTTTCCCCGCTGACTGTCCCGCCACTGATTTGTTCAATACTGACATCAAGGCTGGTGAAAGAGCCGGTCGCCAGCAGGCTGGTGTTGTAGCTCAGCACCCGATAAGTGCCTTCTTCCAGCCCGGTGACATTCAGTGTAACGCCGCTGGCACCCAGCGTTAGCAGGTTGGCAAACTGTGGCAGTCGCGAATCGATTACCGTAGTCCAGGCTCCGCCGACAAATTGCTGAATCACCACTTCCATCGTGTTGAGCAGTGTCAGTACCACACCTGTAGCGGCGGCATCAATCGTGATATTGGCAGTGCCGCCCGCGTTAACCGTAAAGCCTACTTGCGCGGTATCGTTGCCGAGCACCTGTACTGTGTCGCCCAGCGCCCCGACCAACAGCACGCCGTAATCGCTGTAATGCTCTGGCGGTGAAACGACGGCGCTGCTGGTCAGCGCCAGGTTGACCACGTTGTCATCGGCGGCCAGTGGCAGAGTCGGTGCGGTTGCAGTGACCGATGGCGAGGTGTTGCCTGCCGCATCGGTGGCGGTGACGGATAACTGCTCGCCGCCAATTTCGCGCGTTGGCAGTGTCAGGGTGTAGCTTCCGCTGCCGTTAGCGGTGGTGGTGATAACGGTGCCGCCCGGCAAGGTAATGTTCACCGTGCTGTTGGCTTCCGCCGAACCGCTGATGGTGGTGGCGTCTGCACTGATGGTCGCGGTTGGTGTCAGTGGGGCGATGGTATCAACGATCACGGTGAGCGCCGTTGACGGGCTGCCGGTGCCATTCGGGTTGGTGGCGGTAGCGGTGAAGGCGTGTGAACCTTCGGTGAGCGCAGATGGCGTGTAACTCCAGGTGCCGTCCGTCGCCACCACGCTGCCCATCAACACGCCATTGTTGTAGATACTGACGGTTGCACCGATGTCTGCCGTGCCGTTAATGGTCGGCGTGGCATCGTTGGTGCTTTGCCCGTTGTTAACCGTTCCGGTAACGGGAGCGAAATTATCCAACACTGTGGTAATCACCGGCACGCCTGGTAATGCAGTGTTTGGCGCAGCAAATCCAGCCGATGCACCCAGGTTACCCGCGCTATCCATCGCCGCAGCTTGTAGGGATTCGCCGTTGGTTTGCGCGGGCGTTATCGTCACGCTGAACTTACCGTTACCGTCCGCCGTAGCGCTGCCAAGAACCGTTCCGCCGCTGGATATGGTGACGGTGCTGCCCGCTTCGGCATTCCCGGTGACGGTTGTCCCGGTGGCGTTGACCACCATGCCAGTTGGTGCGGCAGGCGGCGTGGTATCGACAATAATCACCGCTGGCAGCGAGTTGGCGCTGGTATTGCCTGCCAGATCGGTGGCCGTCACGGTGAAGGTGTGGTTGCCTTCGGTCAGCGCGGTGGTCAGTGGGTAAGTCCAGTTGCCGCTACCGTCGGCAGTGACGCTGGTGACCAGGTTGCCGTTGTCGTAAATCGCCACCGTAGCACCCGCTTCGGCTGTGCCGTTAAGCGTTGGCAGCGTGTCGTTGGTGGTCTGGTTGTTGACAACCGGGCCGGTCACGGTGCCGACATCGTCAATAACCGTGGATATCAGCGGCGCGTTTGGCGCGCTGGTATCCACCGTGATGGTAAAGCCCGGAGTTGGGGTGGTGACGTTACCCGCCGCGTCGGTGGCGGTGAGGGTGAAGGTATGCGCGCCGGTAGCCAGCGGTGTGGCTGGGGTAAATGTCCAGGTGCCACTTGCCGGAACGGTCACCGTGCCAATTTGTATTGCTCCATCAAAGATAGCGAGGGTGCTGCCTGGTTCGCCGGTGCCGTTCAGCGTTGGGCGTGCGTCGTTGGTGATTTGTCCGTTGCTGAGTGAGCCGTTAAACCCAGCCACGTCGTCCACCACGGAGGTGAGCACAGGAGTGGTGGGCAGCACCGTGTCGATAGTTAGTGTGAAGCTTCCCGAAATCGCCCCGACGTTGCCCGCCGCATCGGTTGAGGTGGCGGTGAAAACATGGGTACGATCGGGTAGCGGATTGGGTGGTGCCAGGCTCCAGATCCCTTCCGCGCTGGCGGTGGTGGTACCGAGCAGGATGCCATCGTCGTAAACCTTAACCGTGGAGTTGGCTTCTGCGGTGCCGCTCAGTAATGGTTGGTTGTCGTTGGTCGACTGCCCATTCACCAGCGCGCCAGTCACCGGGCCGACATCATCAGTTGCCTGGATGACGATCGGTGCGGTAGGGACGGCGGTATCCACGACAATATTGAACGCCCCTGAAGCCGGGCTGACGTTGCCCGCGGAGTCTGTCGCGGTCACCGTAAACGCGTGATTGCCGTTGGCGAGCGGTGGTGGTGTGAAGGTCCATGTGCCGTCAGTGGCGCTGGCGTTAACGGTGCCAATCAGCGTGCCGTTGTCGTAGATTTTTACGCTCGCGCCGATTTCTGCCGTGCCGTTGATTTGTGGACGGGTATCGTCCGTCACTTGCCCGTTGGTTAAATTACCGGTGACTGCCCCTGCATCGTCCGCGACGGTGGTAATCGCTGGTGCAACAGGCGCTGTGGTGTCGATCACCACGTTAAAAGCCGCGGATGGTGCGCTGACGTTACCTGCCGGATCGGTAGCGGTAACGGTCAGGTTGTGCGAACCGCCTGGCAGTGCTGAAGGTGGTGTAAAGCTCCATGTGCCGCCCGCCCCCACGGTTGCCGTACCCAGCGGGGTGATGCCGTCATAAACGGTGATCGTCGAACCGACTTCGCCGGAACCGGTGATAGCAGGGCGCGTTTCGTTGGTTGGCTGGCCGCTGGTGATTGGCCCAATATTTGGCGCGGTGTTATCGGTGACAGTCAATATGGCTGGTGTGGTCGGGGCGACAGAATCCACAACTACGCTGAAGGCTGCTGACGAGTTACTGATATTCCCGGCGGCGTCGGTGGCTTTGACCGTCAGGGTATTGTTGCCCTGGAGTAACTGATGACCGGCGTCCGGCGTGAATGACCATGTACCGGTGCCTGTGGCTGTTGTTGTGCCAAGAAGCGTGTCGCCAGAATAAACATTGATCGTGGCATTGGCTTCACTGGTGCCGCTGAGGGTTGGCTGCGTGTCTCTGGTGAGCTGGCCGTTGGTCAGGTTAGTCACCGGTTGAGTCTGGTCATCGACCACCAAAGTTATGGCTGGCACTACAGGAGCAGCGGTATCCACCACCGCAGTAAAGATGGCTGGCGGGCTGACGTTGCCTGCCGCATCGGTAGTGACAAGCGTCAGATTGTGGCTGCCATCGGCCAGCGGCGTAGTTGGCGTGAACGTCCAGTTCCCCGCGCCATTAACCGGAACGGTGCCGATAACCGTGCCGTTTTCGCTGATGGTTAGCGTTGAGTTCGGGTCGGCGGTGCCGTTGAAGGTTGGCGTGTTGTCGTTAGTCGGCTGGCCGGAAACCACCGGGCCTGGCGTGCTGGTGTCGTCAACCACTGACGTAATAACCGGAGCCGCCGCGACGCTGGTATCAACAATCAGCGAGAAACTGGCAGGTGGAGCGCTGACGTTTCCGACAGCATCGGTTGCGGTGACGGTGATGGTGTGCGGACCGTCAAGCAAGTTGGTTGGTGGCGTGAATGTCCAGGTACCGTCAGCGGTGACGGTTGCGGTGCCGAGTGTCGTGGTGCCATCAAGAATCGTGATCGTCGAACCTACTTCGCCAGTGCCGGTAAAGGTAGGGCGCTGATCGTTCGTGGCCTGCCCGCTGGTGATGATGCCCGTTACCGGAGCGACATCGTCGGTGACGGAGGTGATGGCGGGAGCGGTGGGTAACGTGGTATCAACGGTAATGTTGAAATTCGGCGTCTGGCCGCTGGACACACCGCCAACACTCTGGCTGACGGCAAAAGTATGCGGGCCATCTGCCAGCGGTGTAGTGAACTGGTAACTCCAGGCTCCCCCGGTTCCCGCCGCGAACGGGGTCTGGGCAATGCCGTCAATATAGAGGGTGATCATGGCACCGTCTTCAGCCACGCCGCTAAGTGTTGGCAGGTTATCGTTGGTGCTGGCACCGCTGTCGACTCTGCCAGTGACCGGCGCTACGTCATCCAAAACTTCAATTGTCGGCGGATGCGGAACATTCGTATCCGCGGCAATGAAGCCAGTCGGGCCACTCTGATTGCCAGCGGCATCCTGAGCAATTGCCTCCAGTTCTTCAGCGGTGGTTTGCGCAGGCGAAATTGTGACGGAGAAGGTTCCGGTTGTGGAATCAGCCAGGCCTCTGCCCAATACTGCATGGGTATTGGCATCCCTGATAATCACCGTGCTGCCGGGTTCCGCCGTCCCGTTTACCAGTGTGCCATTCGGATCTGCTGAACTTACCAGCGGAGCATCCGGTGGCAGCGTATCAACATGCAACGTAATTGGATTTGGTGATACGGCGGTATTCCCTGTGGCATCGCTGGCACTAAAGGTGAATGTGTGGTCGCTTACACCCGTCGGGAGTGTTGTCGTGAAGCTCCATGTGCCATCCGGAGCAACAGTAACAATAAGGGGTGAAGTCACCACCGGTGTACCGTTATCTAAAACAGTAATGGTGCTACCTGGTTTACCTGTGCCGCTGAAGACTGGGGAGGTATCGTCGGTATAGCTGCCATTGACCAGCGAAGTGGTAATCACACCCACGTCATCAGCAATCTCCGTCACGACCGGAGCGGTGAGCGGCGTGTTATCGACAGTCAGATTAAAGATTGCTGACAATGGGCTGAGGTTACCCGCAGCATCGGTTGCGGTGGCGGTAATCGCCAGCGTGCCGTTTGGTAGCGGAGTGGTTAGAGCGATAGTCCAGTTTGTGCCAACAACCGTTGTGCTACCCAGCACCGTGGTGCCGTTGTACAGCGTGATGATGTCACCATTCGCACCGGTGCCATGGAAGGTTGGGGTGTTGTCATCGGTGACCGCGTTGTTGAACAGCGGTTGTTGTACCGCACCTACGTTATCGTCGGCATTGACGATAACCGGTGCAGCAGAAGCTGTGGTGTCGACCGTAAAGGTGATTGCCGCAGAAGGCGGGCTGACGTTCCCTGCCGCATCCGTTTCTTTGACGGTCACGTTGTAAACCTGTTCGGTCAGCGGCGTGGTCGGAGTGAAGCCCCAGCTGCCGTCTGCCCGTACCGTGGTTTCGCCGAGTTTTGTGCTGCCGTTGAACACTTCAATTTTATCGCCAGCTGTGCCGCCAGTGCCGGAGAAGGTTGGCGTGGTGTCGTTGGTGCTGCCACCATTGCTGACGGTGCCAACCACCGGAGCATGATCATCGGTGACCGTTGGTGTGCCTGGTGCGGCTGGTGGTGTTGAGTCGACGTTCAGCGTAAAGCCTGCGGAAGGTAAGCCAACGTTACCCGCGGGATCGATCGCCACGGCAGTCAGCGAGTGAGAGCCTTCAGCGAGCGCCGGAGAAGGGGTAAATGTCCATATGCCGCCAGCGGGAACCGTCACCGAACCAATCGGTGTGCTGCCGCCATTATCATAAATTTTGATTGTCGCCCCGACTTCGCCGGAACCGGTAAGGGTTGGCGTGCCGTTTTGCGTGCTGCCACCGTTGGTGACTGTCGCAGGGATTCCGCCCACTTCCCCTTGCGCGTTGGTAATGGATGGCGCAGCAGGCGGTGTGGTATCGACCGTCAGGTTAAAACTGGCGGCTGGGCTGGCGTTGCCTGCGGCATCGGTCGCCACAGCCGTTATGGTATGTGGCCCTTCGCTCAGTGGTTGTGTCGGGATAATGCTCCATTTACCATCGCCGCCCACCACGATAGAGCCGATAGCGGTAGGGCCATCGTACAGCGTCACGGTGCTGCCAGCCGGGCCGGAGCCATTAAATTGCGGCAGGGTATCGTCGGTCGCCGAGTTGTTGGCAAGCGTTGCGGTAACCGTACCGACATTATCTATTGCGCCGTCAATGGTTGGCGCAGACGGAGCGGTAATGTCGATGGTGATGACATATTCGGCGGAAGGCGCGGTGGTGTTGCCCGCCGCGTCCGTGGCGCTCACCGTGAAGCGGTGGGTGCTGTCGATCAACGTTGACGGTGTGTAACTCCAGGTACCCGATACACCGACCGTAAAGGTGGTCAGCGCGGTGGCGCCATCGAACAAAGTGACGACAGATCCGGGTTCGCCGGTACCGCTGATCGTTGGCGTCCTGTCGTTGGTGAAACCATTGTTTGGCACCGAACCGCTGACGGGGGCGAAGTCATCGCTGACCAGCGTAATGGTCGGCGCTTGCGGAGCAATGGAATCAACGGTGAGCGAAAATGCCGCTTCAGGGCTGACGTTGCCTTTGGCATCGGTGGCGGTGACGGTCAGGTTATGCAGGCCCTGTGCGAGTGCGGTGGTTGGGGTATAACTCCAGTTTCCGTGCTCATCGGCAGTGACGCTATTTAACAGCGTAGCGTTGTCATAAATTTTCACCGTTGCGCCAGCTTCGGCGGTGCCTGTGAGTTGTGGCTTATCGTCGTTGGTGGTTTGTCCGTCGCTGAGATGATCGGTCGTGTAAAGGGGGACATCATCCACCACGGCGCTAATCACCGGGGCATCCGGCGCGGTGGTGTCAGGTGCGGTAATCGGTGTTTCTGGTCCGGTGTTTCCAGCGTTATCTGTCGCAGAAACTTCCAGTTTTTCGCCAGCCGTTTGCGGCGGGAATATCGGAATATTAAAACTACCGTCTGAACCTGCTGTTCCAGTCCCCAGTGGGGTGCCGTCGCTGTCAGTGACATTAACCGTGCTGCCTGGCTCGGCGTCACCGGTCACCACTGACCCCTCATCGTTGATGTCCACATTGGTCGGTGCCCCAGGAGGGGTGCTGTCTTGTGCAAAGACGGTGCTGTTGTCACTTTTGTTGTCTGCGCTGTCTGTCGCTGAAACCAGTAAGGGTTCGCCGTTGGTTTGTGCTGAGGTTAACGGTGAAACATCAAACCTCCCGTCAGCGCCTGTGATGCCCGTTCCCAGAACGTTACCGCTACTGTCGGTGACGATGATTTCACTGCCCGCTTCCGCGCTGCCGGTGACATGCAGGCCGTCTTGTGAAACCAGTAAATCACCCGGTGCTGCGGGCGGGGTGGTATCGACATTGACGGTAAAGACTGCCGAGGTGCCGCTAGTGCCGTACAGGTTGGTGGCGGTAAAGGTGAATTCTTGCGGACCGTCTGCCAGCGCGGATGGGGTATAGGTCCAGTGGCCGGTGCCGTCAGCGACAACGCTATCAAGCAGCAAACCGTTGCTGAAGATTTTAACGGTACTTCCCGCTTCAGCCGTGCCGCTCAGGGTTGGTGTGGTGTCGTCGGTGGCCTGGCCGTTGCTTAGAATACCCATAGTGGCGCCGGCATTGTCGTCCACAGAATCCAGCACTGGCACGGTTGGGTACTGGGAGGTCGATGCCGTAAACGGTGTGTCCGGGCCAACGTTACCGGCTTGATCCTCAATGTGTGCTGTCAGCGTTTCACCGTGAGTCTGCGCGGGGGTGATCCCAACAGTAAAATTACCGTCGATGTCGACATCGGCATGGCCGAGTTCAGACCCATCGGCAGCCGTGATGGTAATGGTGGTTCCGGGTTCGGCGGTGCCAGAAACGGTGGTGCCGTCGAGGCTGACATTCTCAATAATGGCAGCGGCAGGTGGCGTATGGTCGACAATAAAGATTGGGCTGGTGGTGGCGGAACTGACGTTCCCCGCAGCATCGGTTTGTACCACGATGATTTGGTGGCTGCCGTCAGCCAGCGGTTGGTCAGGGGTAAAGCTCCATTTTCCGTCTTCGCCAACGGTGGCTTGCCCAACCTGGATGCCGTTATCATAAATGGTAACGGTGTCGCCAACTTCGCCGGTTCCGTTTAATCCCGGTCTGGTTTCATCGGTGTAGGTACCGCTGCTGATAATGCCGGTCAGCTTGCCGACATTATCCTGCAACTGCTCTAATTCAGGCGCGTCAGGGGCAACCGTGTCGATAGTGACGGTGTAGGTATCCGAATGCGCACTTTCACCTTTGGCATTAATGGTAGTGACGGTAAAACTGTGAGAACCATCGGTTAACGCGTTGGCGGGGGTAAAGTTCCAGCCTCCGTTGGCATCAACCACTGCGGTGCCAATTTCGGTTCCATTGTCATAAATATGAACGGTGGTTCCTGGCTGACCCGCGCCCAGAAGTGTTGGGGTGTTGTCATTGGTTGGCGTAGTAGGGCTATTATTGGCAATGGTGCCGAATCCCGGAGTGACGTCATCCACCACGTTGGTGAGTGTCGGTGCGTCCGGTAACGGAATATTTGGCGCGGTCACGCTGCTATCAGGGCCAGTATTCCCGGCGGGGTCGGTGGCATGTGCCGTTAACTCTTCGCCACTAATTTGCGGATTTGTGAGCGGAATCGAAAAATTGCCATTACTGTCGGCAGTGCCGGTTCCGATCACCTGGCCGTTGGCATCGGTAATTGTCACGGTGCTGCCAGCTTCTGCGTTACCGGTTATGGTTTTACCATCTGCCGAGACGCTCAGATTTGTTGGGGCTGCGGGCGGCGTGGTGTCATTACCGTTAGAGGGCTGGTTCGGCGAGTTGGGATTGCCGCCACCGTTGTTCGAGTTATTATCGTCACCTCCGCCGCCTCCACCTCCGCCACCACCGGCGGCCAGAGCAATACCGCCAGCGACGGCGACGCCACCCAAAATCCACGGCCAAATGGCTCCCCCATCATGTGATTCTGCACCTGTAGCCGCCATCAGCTCATCAATATTATTGATATGCTCGAAGTGAAATGCGGAGTCGGTATCTTGTACCCACCACAATGCGCCCTGGTCGTCTTCGAGCACTAATTGGTTGCCACCCTGGTCGGCGAAGGCGTAAAAGTTTTTTACGGTAATCACTTCGCCATCGTGCAGGGTAATGATCATATCGTGGCTGGAGCGCACGATACTGGCGATATCAGAGCGTTCAGCTTTGAGTTCAACAATGGAAGGGGAGTTCAGCGTAATTTCAGACGCTTCTACTTTATTCGTTACGCCAGTCAGCTTTGAGATGATTGATATTGAACGCATTGTTATCACTCCATTCTGTGTGAACGTGGGTGTAGTCTTCAGTCGCGCTTACGCACGCAAATCATTCCCCTGAATAAAGTGTTAAAACGATCTCAACTATTTATAAAATTTAAGACGAACGAATCCAGGCATCAAAATAATGATGGCTAATGTTATTGATGAAAAATTTGTTGGTTACTGAAGCATTAATTTATATGAATATAAGATTCATACTTTCTTATCATTTTCATAAGGGGGTATTGAAGATATAGACAGGATTGGATAAAAGCGCAAATGAAGTGCATAAGAGAGGAACGTAAGTTTTTTTCAGGAGTTATGTGCGCATTGTATGAGTTTTAGTTATGACTATAAAGTGGTATTTTTATTGGTAATACATTGATATTTATTTGCTTTGTTTCGTGATTGATGGCGGTTTTATTTAAGTTATTATCGATTGGTTCACTTTAAACTTAATCCAGAGTTAACAAAATACCGTCGTGATAATCATCTGCCTTACTGCGGTGAAGCCAGGGTGGACACTAAAAATTTAACTTTTGTTAGTATGTATTCATGCGGTGAATATAAAGGGTAATTTATCCTTTCCGCTTGTTAGTCGACTAGCACAGTTTTAATCAATTGGGGGATTATATTTTATAGAAGATGACTTGATGGAATGAGTTATGCGGATTAATAAATTTTGTTTTGGTAATAAATAATATTTAGGGTAGGGGGAAGATAACTTCTCAGTATTAGCCCCCCGGAAGAAGGACTAATACTGTTTTTTAAAACCGTATTAACGACCCGCGTGCTTCATAATACGTGCTTTATCTACCGCCCACTCTTTGTCTTTTAAATCGTTGCGCTTGTCGTGCTGCTTCTTACCTTTCGCCACGCCGATTTTCACTTTGCACCAGGCATTTTTCCAGTACATCGACAGGGCGACAACGGTGTAACCATCACGGTTAATGCGCCCGTAAAGGTTATCAAGCTCACGTTGGTTAAGCAGGAGTTTACGGGTACGTGTTGGGTCGCAGACCACATGGCTTGAGGCCACGTTTAACGGAGTAAAGTTGGCGCCAAACAAAAATGCTTCGCCATCTACCAGTATGACGTAGCTGTCACCGATGTTGGCCTTCCCGGCACGCAGAGATTTTACTTCCCAGCCTTGCAGCACGAGTCCCGCTTCAAACTCATCTTCGATAAAGTATTCATGGCGGGCACGTTTGTTTTGCGCAATGGTGGCTGAACCTGGTTTGTATGCTTTTTTCTTTGTCATAGTGCTGCTCAGTATAAGTAATCCAGGAGTTCAAATACACCCCGCTTCGCTGCGAGGATGAAGGCATATCTTAGCACGGCTCTGGGCTAAGAGTTTTTCTTTGCAGAGTGATAAATGTTATTATTTGCCCGTTTTGTGACTCTCAGGAAATGCTATGCCTCAGATTACCCGTACTGCGCTAGTGCCTTACAGCGCGGAGCAGATGTATCAATTAGTTAACGATGTGAAATCCTACCCTGATTTTTTACCGGGTTGCACTGGCAGCCGGATTCTTGACGCGTCGCATAATCAGATGACGGCGGCGGTAGATGTTTCCAAAGCGGGGATCAGCAAAACGTTTACCACGCGTAACTCCCTTACCGATAATCAAAGTATTTTGATGCATCTTGTCGATGGGCCATTCAAGTCATTGATGGGCGGCTGGAAGTTTACGCCGCTGAGTGCAGAAGCTTGCCGTATTGAGTTCCAGCTCGATTTTGAGTTTACCAATAAGCTTATCGAGCTGGCGTTTGGCCGTATCT
This sequence comes from Buttiauxella agrestis ATCC 33320, assembly GCA_024169445.1. Lineage (GTDB taxonomy): Bacteria > Pseudomonadota > Gammaproteobacteria > Enterobacterales > Enterobacteriaceae > Buttiauxella > Buttiauxella ferragutiae. Next base: position 4,948,540 of record JALKFA010000001.1, on the reverse strand, counting down.
TCAAAGAGTTGGCCGGGAATATGGTTCAGGCATTTACCGTACGAGCCAAAGAGGTCTACAGTGTCGCCTGATATCGCTGTTGAAGTCGTTTACGCATTGCCTGAAAAGCAGTACTTGCTCAAGGTTAGAGTTGCAGAAGGTGCGACTGTTGAGCAGGTGATTTACGCGTCAGGTATTCTTGAACTGCGCACGGATATTGATCTTGCGAAGAATAAGGTAGGGATTTTTAGCCGCCCGGTGAAATTGACCGATACGGTTAATGAGGGGGATCGGGTAGAAATTTATCGGCCTCTGATTGCTGACCCGAAAGAGCTTCGACGCCAGCGAGCTGAGAAATCCGCTCAGAAGTAGCCAAAAAAAGGTGCCAATCAGGCACCTGAGACTGATGACAAAACTGGCGAAAATGGTGGATGACGCTATCGCTTATCCACCCTACAACACCTGTTTAGTGACCTTGTCAGCAATCTGAGGTGCCCATATCGGCACCTTTTTTATTGGTTATTCGTTTACCAGCTTCGGCTTGTTGTCGATGTTGGTCAACACACCGCTGCTGTTGAAAGTCAGCGTCAGCGTTTGCTGAGTCACTTTCTCATGGCCTGGTTGCTGACGGAAGACATAGAACCAGGTACTTGTACCAAATGGATCAGTCATCATTGGCGTACCCAGAGCATACGCAACTTGCTGTTGAGTCATGCCAGTACGAATCTTTGACACGTCGTTTTGTGTCAAGTAGTTCCCCTGGTTAATGTCGGGGCGGTAAACCACTCGCTCCAGAGTGGAACAGCCTGCGGTCAGCATAAGAAGAACCGCTGCGGCAGCAGTCAGCGTTTTACAGCGCATAGTGATTTGATTCCTTTTCGGGCCCGAGCAGCACATGGCTCATTCATAATATGCCGATGATAATAAACCTTTACGCAGTTTAAAACATTAAGGCGCTTAACTCTGACCCTGGTACAGCAAAAAAGTTGGCTTAAAACCTGTTCAATTAACAATATGCTAGCTGAGTGATTGTTTTTTGAACAGCACGCACAACAACTACCGGGTTGTGTATATCAAATCGTTGCCGTTAAGCCGCCAGCAACTCTTTTGCGTTGGCTAATGTGTTGCGTGTGACTTCGCTGCCACCAAGCAAACGAGCCAATTCTTGCAGGCGTGAGCGTTTATCCAGCGGTTGCATATGTGTTTCTGTCATTTCGCCATCGGTTTCTTTGCTGACAAAGAAGTGATGATGCCCACAACCTGCGACCTGTGGCAGGTGCGTGACACACATAACCTGAGTGGACTCGCCTAACTGACGTAATAATTTGCCGACCACCGCCGCTGTTGGGCCGCTGATCCCGACATCCACTTCATCGAAGATGAGAGCCGGGGTTTCCATTTTACGTGCGGTGATGACCTGAATCGCCAGTGCAATACGTGAAAGCTCGCCGCCGGAGGCCACTTTTGCCAGTGGCTGCAAGGGTTGGCCTGGGTTGGTACTGACGCGGAAATCAATACGGTCTGCACCTTCAGCGGTCAGATGGTTTTCATTAAATGCCACGTCAATAGCTAGCTTGCCGTGAGGCATTGATAACGAATGCATGCTTGCGGTAATCAACTCGCAAAGTTCCGCCGCATAATGTGCACGACGCTGATGCAATTCTTGCGCGATGTTCAGCGCTTGCTGGTGATGGACAGCCACTGCCTGCATCAGTTCATCCTGGGAGCTGGCCTGCTCATCAAGCTGTTGCAGTTCTTCGAGCAGCTGTTGATGGAACAATGGCAGTTCTTCCGGCGAAATGTGGTGTTTACGCGCCAGCGATATTTGCCTGGAGATACGCTGTTCCAGTTCATACAAACGGTTAGGATCAAGATCCAGACGGTCGCAATAATGGCGCAGTTCATCGCTGGCTTCAGAAACTTGAATAGTTGCCTCTTCCAGCATCGTTAACACACCAGACAGTTTGCTATCCATCCCGGCCAGTTCTTCCATTAAATGACGTGCGCTATACAGCTGGCTTTGCAGGTTGTTGTCTTCACCATCCGCGAGGATCGCCAGTGCTTGCTGGCTGACAGAGATCAGTTGCCCGCTGTTTGCCAGCCGTTTGTACTCTTCATCAATTTGTTCAAACTCGCCCGCAATTGGAGAAAATTCATTGAGCTCTTTCAGTTGGTACTGAAGCAATTCAGTACGCGCGGCACGTTCTTGAGCCTGTTGCTGATGCTGCGCAAGAGTTCGGCAGCTTTGATGCCATTCGCGGTAGCTTGTTGCCATTTTGGCGAGAAGTGCAGATTCACCCGCATAACCGTCAAGCAGGTATTTTTGATGTTCTGGTTTTAACAAAAGCTGGTGGGCATGCTGGCCGTGAATTTGAATCAGCATCTGGCCGAGGTCACGCAACTGAGAAAGAGGAACCGCCGTGCCGTTGATGAAGCCTCGTGAACGGCCATCGCTGCTAATGACGCGACGCAGTAAACATTCACGTCCGTCATCAAGTTGATTTTCTTCCAGCCAGCGCAGGGCGGCAGGCGTGTCTTTCAGGGAGAAGCGGGCGCAGAGGTCAGCCCGGCTGGCACCCTGACGCACCATGTCGGCTTCAGCACGGCCACCGAGACACAGACCTAAGGCATCAATCGCGATAGATTTACCGGCCCCTGTCTCACCGGTAATGGCGGTCATACCGTGGTGAAAATCAATTTCCAGTTCACGAACGATAGCGAAGTTACTGATGGTGAGTTGTGCCAGCATAATTGCTTTCCTGTATGAAAAGACATGACTGTGTTTTCATACAGTATAAACTGGTTTTATATACAGTAAAGAGCCTGGGGCACTTTTTAGAACAATTTTTTCGACCAGCCGAGTTTAGAGCTCAATGTATTGAAATAGCTGTAATCTTTGGGGTGAATGAGATTGAGATGATAGTCACAACGGCGGATCAGCACGTCTTCGCCTTCCTGAATAGGTAGCGCTATTTGGCTATCACAACTGATTTCCAGGTCGCTACGCATATGTGAAAAACGCAGGCGTATTGTGCTGCTGCTGTTGATGACCAATGGGCGTGCAGAAAGCGTGTGCGGGAACATTGGCACCAGCGTAATGGCATCAAGCGATGGGGTAAGAATGGGGCCGCCAGCCGAGAGGGAATAGGCGGTAGAACCCGTTGGTGTTGAAATAATCAGCCCATCGGAACGTTGCGAGAACGCAAAAATTTCATCGATATAGACTTCGAATTCAATCATGTGCGCGACTTTGCCGGGGTGCAGCACCACCTCGTTAATCGCGGTACTCAGGCGAGTCGGCGTATCTTGCTGGCAAACCTGGGCTTCGAGCAAGAAACGGCGCTCGGCAATGTAGTGCCCTTCGAGCACATCGGCGAGTTGTTGCTGCGCGTTGTCTGGGTCAAGGTCGGTAAGAAAACCGAGATTACCGCGGTTGATACCGATGACTTTGATATCATAACGAGCAAGAACGCGGGCAGCGCCTAGCATATTGCCGTCACCACCGACCACAACCGCGAGATCGGCCTGTTGGCCTATTTCCGCCAGGGTACCGGTTTTTACGTTTTTGAGGTTAAGTTCCTGGGCAATTTGCTGCTCGACAATAACGTCGTAGCCTTTGGTGCAGAGCCAGCGATACAGCATTTCATGCGTGGTTAGGGCTGTAGGGTGACGTGGGTGCCCGACGATACCAATGCAGTTGAAATGTTTGTTCATTATGCTGATGGTCCTTATGCGCAGTGATGCAGTCGTTTATGACAATATGTCACGTTCCCTTGAATCCCGGAAACTGATCCCCATAATAAGCGAACCAGCGAGATGAATGCTAAAAACGCGGAGAAATTCATGAGTAGTAAAGATCAGAAAACACCAGACGAGCAAGTCTCGGACGAAATTGCAATGGAAAGCCACGAAGAAGTCGAGGCCGTAGAGGGTGCCGAAGTGGTTGATCCGCGCGATGAAAAAATTGCCGATTTGACTGCGCAACTGGAAGAAATTCAGCAGCGCGAGCGTGAACTGGCGTTACGCAATAAAGCGGATATGGAAAACCTCCGTCGCCGTACTGAGCTTGATATTGAGAAAGCGCACAAGTTTGCTCTGGACAAATTTGTCAACGAGCTGCTGCCGGTTATCGACAGCCTTGACCGTGCTTTGGAAGTGGTAGACAAGTCCAACACCGATTTAGCCGCCATGATTGAAGGCATCGAATTAACTCAGAAATCGATGCTGGATGTGGTGCGTAAATTTGGTGTGGAAGTGGTTGGCGAAACTAACGTGCCGTTCAACCCGGATGTGCATCAGGCCATTGCCATGGTTGAGTCTGAAGATGTGGCGCCAAACCACGTGCTGATGGTGATGCAAAAGGGTTACACCCTGAATGGTCGCACACTGCGTGCTGCGATGGTTTCTGTGGCTAAAGCAAAAGCGTAATTTGTTTTAATCGCTTGAAATAAAAAGCCAGCCTTTGCGGCTGGCTTTTTTGTGCCTGCTAGAAAGGCGATTTACTCTTGAACACTCTCGCGAAGCGGAGTGACAGGCGTCACGCGCACTTGCTTAATCATGTTGTCTTGTACATCGAGAATATCAATGTCGTAGTGGCTTAGACGCACTCGCGTATCGATAGCTGGGATCTCTTGCAGTTCTTCAAGCAGCATACCGTTTACGGTACGGGCTTCGTCTTCTGGCAATGTCCAGTTGAAAGCTTTGTTGATTTCGCGCACGTTGGCGCTGCCTTCAATAATCACTGAGCCATCGTTTTGTGGCATCACTTCTTCAGCCAGTGTTGGAGACATCGATGTCGTGAAGTCACCGACAATCTCTTCAAGAATATCTTCCACCGTTACCAGCCCTTGAATATCACCGTATTCATCTACGACCAGGCCGACTTTCTTCTTGTTACGCTGGAATTTTACCAGTTGAACGCTAAGCGGCGTTCCTTCCGGCACGAAGTAAATTTCATCAGCGGCACGAAGCAGCGTTTCTTTGGTGAACTCTTGCTTTTCGGTCATCAAGCGATAGGCTTCACGCACGCGCAGCATACTCATGGCATTGTCCAGAGTATCGCGATACAACACAATGCGGCCATGCGGCGAGTGGGTGAGTTGGCGGACGATAGATTTCCAGTCGTCATTGATATCGATACCGACGATTTCATTTCTCGGCACCATGATGTCGTCGACGCTCATTTTTTCGAGATCCAGAACCGAGAGCAACATATCCTGGTTGCGGCGGGAGATTTTCGTGTGTGACTCATGCACCAGGGTACGCAATTCGTCTTTGTTTAACGCGCTACTCACGGTGCTGACGTTTTTGATACCCATCAGACGCATCAACATACGCGTGATGATGTTCAGTAACCACACCAGGGGCATCATCAGTATTTGCAACGGGCCGAGCAGGAAGCTGCTCGGGAAGGCAACCTTTTCCGGATACAGCGCGGCAATGGTTTTTGGCAGTACTTCAGCGAACACCAGAACCACGAAAGTGAGGATACCGGTGGCGATGGCAACACCCGCATCACCGTACAAACGCATGCCGACGATGGTGCCGATGGCTGAGGCCAGAATATTGACCAGGTTATTACCGATGAGGACCAGACTTATCAGGCGGTCTGGTTTGCGAAGCAGTTTTTCGACCCGTTTAGCGGCGCGGTTGCCCTGTTTGGCGAGGTGGCGCAGCTTGTAACGGTTAAGCGTCATCATGCCGGTTTCAGAGCCGGAGAAGTACGCTGAAACGACTACCATGATGATCAATGTGACAATCAACGTAGTCGTTGAGATCTGTTCCAAAAGGATTTCCTTTATAAAGACAACATTAGCCGACGAATTGTTGCAGGACGCGGCTACCAAAATAGGCGAGGGTCAGAATCGCTGCACCCGCGACGTTAAACCACACCACACGGCGGCCGCGCCACCCCTCATGATAGTGTCCCCACAGTAAAACGATGTAGACAAACCATGCGAGAATCGACAAGACCGCTTTGTCGACATTTTCCAGGCTGAAAAGATTTTTCAGATAAAACAGGCCGGTGCAAAGGGTTAACGTCAGCAGTACTACGCCGACTTGAGTGATGTGAAACATTTTGCGCTCAATGCTCATCAACGGCGGCATTTCAGCACGGAAGGCGAGTTTTTTATTTTTGAGCTGATAGTCAATCCAGGCCAGTTGCAGCGCGTAAAGTGCGGCAATAATCAGCGTGGCATAGGCAAAGAGCGACAAACCGATATGCACCATCATCCCCGGAGTTGTTTCCAGATGCGTGATGAACTCGTTGGGCATAAAGGTTGCCAGCGCCAGATTGATTAAGGCGAAAGCGTAAACAATCGGTAACAGCAGCCAGCCGCGATTTCGCGATGCCACAATCGTCATCACGGTGCAGATCATCAAACTGACTAATGAGCCGACGTTGAGCAGGCTCAGGTTTTGACCGCCGTCGGCGGCAAAAATACGAGCTTCAAGCGCCAGACCGTGGCATACAAGCGCGATAATGGCCGATATAATAGCGAAACGGCGCCATCCGCTGTTTTTTGTCAGCAGGCTTGGAATGATCAGCGCGAGGCTGCTGGAATAGGCTACAAGCGCAAGGATTGCGAAAACAGGCATATAAAGTGTCGGTCAATTAGCCAGAGATGAAAAAAAACAGTATAACGTTACCTGCCGCCTGCTCCAACTCTAACCGTTACATCACACCGAAGGCGGCTTCATGTTATATACCCGTCATACTTCAAGTTATGGGGGTGTTGGCTGCACTCACTTACCCCAGTCACTTACTTTAGTAAGCTCCTGAGGATAAGCTCCCTTGCCGCCTACCCACAACTTGAACGATTTAGGGTATAATCCGCTAAATTCTGTTTTGTGTCGCAAGCTGCGGCCCTAAGTTACCACGTTAGGCAAAAGACAATGTTTGATAATTTAACTGACCGTCTGTCGCGCACACTGCGCAATATCAGCGGCCGCGGGCGGCTGACTGAAGAGAATGTGAAAGAAACATTGCGCGAAGTGCGCATGGCATTGCTGGAAGCGGACGTTGCGCTGCCGGTGGTGCGTGACTTTATCAGCCGCGTAAAAGAAAAAGCGGTTGGTCATGAAGTTAACAAAAGTCTGACCCCAGGCCAGGAGTTTGTCAAAATCGTTCGCGCCGAATTGGTTGCTGCGATGGGCGAAGAGAATGCCAGCCTGAATCTTGCTGCACAGCCGCCAGCCGTTGTGCTGATGGCAGGTTTGCAAGGTGCGGGTAAAACCACAAGCGTAGGTAAATTAGGTAAGTTCCTGCGTGAGAAGCACAAGAAGAAAGTGCTGGTGGTGTCTGCCGACGTTTATCGCCCGGCGGCGATCAAACAGTTGGAAACGCTGGCTGAACAAGTCGGTGTCGATTTCTTCCCGTCTGATGTGGGTCAAAAGCCGGTCGATATCGTTACTGCGGCGCTGAAAGAAGCGAAGCTGAAATTCTTTGACGTGCTGCTGGTGGATACCGCCGGTCGTTTGCACGTTGACGAAGCAATGATGGACGAAATCAAGCAGGTTCATGCTGCGATTAACCCAGTTGAAACGTTGTTTGTTGTTGACGCCATGACGGGCCAGGATGCGGCGAATACCGCAAAAGCTTTCAACGAAGCATTACCACTGACGGGCGTCGTGCTGACGAAAGTCGACGGTGATGCGCGTGGTGGTGCAGCGCTTTCTATTCGTCATATCACTGGCAAGCCGATTAAATTCCTCGGTGTCGGTGAAAAGACTGAAGCGCTGGAGCCGTTCCACCCGGATCGTATTGCTTCGCGTATTCTGGGGATGGGCGATGTTCTCTCACTTATCGAAGATATTGAGAGCAAAGTTGACCGTGCTCAGGCAGAGAAGCTGGCTAACAAGCTGAAGAAAGGCGATGGGTTTGATCTCAACGATTTCCTTGACCAGCTTAAGCAAATGAAAAACATGGGCGGCATGGCGAGCATGATGAGCAAATTGCCGGGTATGGGGCAATTGCCAGATAACGTTAAGTCGCAAATGGATGACAAAGTCCTGGTGCGTATGGAAGCCATTATTAATTCCATGACGCTCAAAGAGCGTGCGCAGCCAGAGATTATCAAAGGTTCACGTAAACGTCGTATCGCGATGGGTGCGGGTATGCAGGTGCAGGACGTCAACCGTCTGCTTAAGCAGTTCGACGACATGCAGCGCATGATGAAAAAGATGAAGAAAGGCGGAATGGCGAAAATGATGCGCGGCATGAAAGGTATGATGCCGCCAGGTTTCCCAGGCCGTTAATTTCTGTAATTTTTGTTTTGCTTGTAAAACAAAAATTGATTTCCGCTCAGGAATGAGTACAATTTTCGGGCTTTTAATATGACACCAGGCTCCATCCCTCGATGGGGCCTGGTGTTTTATTCACTAAAGAGGATGTTATGGTAACTATTCGTTTAGCACGTCACGGCGCTAAAAAGCGTCCGTTCTACCAGGTTGTTGTTACTGACAGCCGTAATGCACGTAACGGTCGCTTCATTGAGCGCGTTGGTTTCTTCAACCCTATCGCTGGTGAAAAAGACGAGGCAACTCGCCTGGATCTGGATCGCATCGAGCATTGGGTTGGCCAAGGCGCAACCGTTTCTGATCGCGTATCTGCGCTGATCAAAGCAGCAAAAAAAGCAGCTTAATCTGTCACGGTGGTCATGATGAGCAATCAAATCGCTGCAAAGGCTCCTGTTAACCCAATAGTATTGGGCAAAATGGGCTCCTGCTATGGGATCCGTGGTTGGCTCAGAGTGTTTTCCTCCACCGAAGACGCCGATAGCATTTTTGACTATCAGCCCTGGTTTATCCAGAAGGCGGGTCAGTGGCAGCAAGTACAGCTGGAAAGCTGGAAGCACCACAATCAGGATCTGGTCATCAAGCTGAAAGGTATTGACGATCGGGATGCAGCGAATCTTCTGACCAATTGCGAAATTGTCGTCGATTCAACGCAATTGCCTCATCTCGAAGAGGGTGACTACTACTGGAAAGACCTTATGGGTTGCCAGGTTGTCACTACTGAAGGATATCAGCTCGGTAAAGTCATCGACATGATGGAAACCGGCTCAAATGACGTTCTGGTCATTAAGGCAAACCTGAAAGATGCGTTCGGCATCAAGGAGCGGCTGGTTCCGTTCCTCGATGGGCAGGTTATCAAGAAAGTCGATCTCGCTACTCAAACCATTGAAGTAGATTGGGATCCTGGTTTTTAAAACCTCCGGATTAACGGTAAAAGACGGCGTAATGGGGATTGGCTTGTGTTTATTGGTGTAGTTAGCCTGTTTCCAGAGATGTTCCGTGCAATTACCGACTTCGGGGTAACTGGCCGGGCAGTAAAAAATGGCCTGCTGAGCATCCAGAGCTGGAGTCCGCGTGACTTCACTTATGACCGACACCGTACCGTGGACGATCGTCCTTACGGCGGCGGACCGGGTATGCTCATGATGGTAAATCCTTTGCGGGAAGCCATCCACGCAGCGAAAGCAGCGGCGGGGGAAGGTGCTAAGGTTATCTATCTGTCACCTCAGGGACGCAAGCTTGATCAAGAAGGCGTCTGTGAACTGGCAACAAATGAGAAGTTAATTCTGGTTTGTGGCCGTTATGAAGGGATAGATGAGCGCGTAATCCAAACCGAAATTGATGAAGAATGGTCAATCGGCGATTACGTTCTCAGCGGTGGTGAGTTACCAGCGATGGTATTGATTGACTCAGTTTCACGGTTTATTCCGGGAGTTCTGGGACATCAGGCATCAGCAATCGAAGATTCGTTTGCCGATGGATTGCTGGACTGCCCACACTATACTCGTCCTGAAGTGTTAGAAGGCATGGAGGTTCCGCCAGTTTTGCTGTCGGGAAACCATGCAGATATTCGACGTTGGCGCCTGAAGCAGTCGCTGGGCCGTACCTGGCTTAGAAGACCTGAACTTCTGGAAAACCTGGCTCTGACTGAAGAGCAAGCAAGGTTGCTGGCGGAGTTCCAACGTGAACACGCAAATACAGCAACATAAACATGATGGGATGGCGTAAGCCCCCGATTATCAGTTTACCCAGGATAAGAGACAAAATTATGAGCAACATTATTAAGCAAATTGAACAAGAACAGATGAAACAGGATGTACCTTCATTCCGTCCGGGTGATTCCGTGGAAGTGAAAGTATGGGTCGTTGAAGGTTCTAAAAAACGTCTGCAGGCATTTGAGGGCGTGGTTATCGCTATCCGTAACCGCGGTCTGCACTCTGCATTCACTGTTCGTAAAATTTCCAACGGCGAAGGTGTTGAGCGTGTATTCCAGACTCACTCCCCAGTAATCGACAGCATTACTGTTAAACGTCGTGGTGCCGTTCGTAAAGCTAAACTGTACTACCTGCGTGAGCGTACTGGTAAATCTGCTCGTATCAAAGAGCGTCTTACCAAGTAAGATTTCGCTAACGCGACATCCATATCAAGGGCTGCCATCTGGCAGCCCTTTTTTATTTAACGCATGAGCGATTGCTGCAATCCTTCTCGGCTGGCCTTTTCCCATACCGCGCGACGCTCCTTAACATCAGGTAAGGTTTCACAACTGGCAGGAAATGATTTCCCATTTTGCCCCTGAACGGTTAAGAAATTGGGATCACAAATCCGCTGCTGGCCATCTGCATATCCTTTTAACCATTCTTCTCGATCGACATTTTCATCGTTATGCAAATGCGCAATGACGGGATTACTTCTTATGGGTTGTCCAGACATCGCATCATCCCAGCCAGCCTGATACCAGTCGGTGGGGGCCGGAGTTGGGGCATGGGTGTATGGGTCAACATAACAAGCAGACAGCAATAAGATTGGAATCAAGGCTAAACAGCGCATAGTGAGGATATCCATTTCAAACTGTATTAACTGAGCATAGAGCGCTTATGGCTTTGCATTACGCTATTTTCACAGACTGCATGCTTGAGCAGATAAATAGCGTGCTTATGCAGTAGTGTATAATTTAGTTTACAATAAGTGATGTTAAGTGTGCTTTAAGCGGCAATTATTTGATTGGTGTAATGTATTGTTTACGTATTTTGGATTGCAATCTTTACTAAAGCTGGTAAGGTAGTGCCATCCTCACTGAGGAAACGACTATCGCAAACGAGCTAACAGGAAAGCCATCATGCAAAAAGACGCGCTGAACAACGTTCATATTTCTGACGAACAGGTATTAATCACTCCGGAACAACTGAAAGCGGAATTCCCGCTTACTGCCTCTCAAGAAGCGCAGATCGAACACTCCCGTCAGACGATTTCCGACATTATCGCAGGGCGCGATCCCCGTCTGTTGGTAGTCTGTGGACCTTGCTCGATCCACGACCCTGATACCGCGATTGAATATGCTCGTCGTTTTAAAATTTTGTCTGAACAAGTTAGCGATAGTCTGTACCTCGTGATGCGCGTCTATTTTGAAAAGCCACGTACCACCGTTGGCTGGAAAGGGCTAATCAACGATCCACACATGGATGGCTCGTTTGATGTTGAAGCTGGTTTGAAAATTGCTCGTCATTTGCTGGTTGAATTGGTCAGCATGGGTCTGCCGCTGGCGACGGAAGCGCTTGATCCGAATAGCCCACAATACTTGGGTGATCTGTTTAGCTGGTCCGCAATTGGTGCCCGTACTACTGAATCCCAGACCCACCGTGAAATGGCATCTGGTTTGTCTATGCCAGTTGGTTTTAAAAATGGTACTGATGGCAGCCTGGGTACGGCGATTAATGCGATGCGTGCCGCATCTATGCCGCATCGTTTCGTTGGTATCAACCAGGCAGGCCAGGTCTGCTTGCTGCAAACTCAGGGTAACCCAGATGGTCATGTGATTTTACGTGGCGGAAAAGCACCAAACTACAGCCCGGCAGACGTTGCGCAGTGTGAAAAAGAGATGGAACAGGCAGGACTCCGCCCAGCCTTGATGATAGATTGCAGCCATGGCAACTCAAATAAAGACTACCGCCGTCAGCCGGGCGTGGCTGAATCAGCCGTCGCCCAAATTAAAGATGGTAATCGTTCGATTATTGGCCTGATGATTGAAAGTAATATCCACGAAGGTAATCAATCTTCAGAGCAGCCACGCAGTGAAATGAAGTACGGCGTTTCTGTCACCGATGCTTGCATCGACTGGGAAACTACCGAGACTTTACTGCGTGAGATTCATCAAGATCTGAACGGTACGCTTGCGGCGCGTAAGGCATAAGAGGTTTTACTATGGTGGCTGAATTGACCGCGTTGCGCGATCAAATTGACGAAGTGGATAAGGCGTTGCTGGGGCTACTGGCACGCCGCCTTGAACTGGTAGCGGAAGTTGGCGAAGTCAAAAGCCAGTATGGTTTACCGATTTATGTCCCGGAACGTGAAGCAGCAATGTTGGCTTCACGTCGCAAAGAAGCCGAAACGCTGGGCGTTCCACCGGATCTGATTGAAGACGTACTGCGTCGGGTTATGCGTGAGTCATACTCAAGCGAGAATGACAAAGGCTTTAAAACCCTGTTTCCTGCACTTCGCCCGGTAGTTATCGTCGGTGGCGGTGGCCAAATGGGGCGCTTGTTTGAAAAGATGCTCACACTGTCTGGTTATCAGGTGCGTATTCTTGAAAAAGAAGACTGGGCTAACGCAGCAGAATTGATGGCTGATGCTGGCATGGTCATTGTTAGCGTGCCGATTCACATCACTGAACAAGTAATCGCTCAGTTACCGCGCTTACCTGATGACTGTATTCTGGTTGATCTGGCGTCGGTGAAGAATGGCCCTCTACAAGCTATGTTGGCAGCTCACCAGGGGCCGGTTCTTGGCTTGCATCCAATGTTTGGGCCAGATAGTGGAAGCCTTGCGAAGCAGGTCGTGGTGTATTGCGACGGTCGCCAGCCAGAAGCGTATCAGTGGTTCCTTGAGCAAATTCAGGTTTGGGGCGCGCGTTTGCACCGCTCTACAGCCGTTGAACACGATCAGAACATGGCGTTTATTCAGGCGCTGCGCCACTTTGCAACCTTTGCATATGGTCTGCATCTGGCAGAAGAAAATGTTCAGTTAGAGCAGCTACTCGCGCTTTCATCACCGATTTATCGCCTGGAGTTGGCGATGGTAGGTCGCTTGTTTGCACAAGATCCGCAACTTTACGCTGATATTATTATGTCGTCAGAAAGCAATCTGGAGCTGATTAAGCGTTATTACAAAAGGTTTGGGGAGGCTATTGGCCTGCTTGAACATGGTGATAAGCAAGCGTTCATCGATAGCTTCCGTAAAGTTGAACACTGGTTCGGCGACTACGCGCAGCGCTTCCAGAGTGAAAGCCGAACTTTGTTACGCCAGGCGAATGATAGCCGACCGTAGTCGTGAAATAGTCTTATAATCTAAAGCCATCAGGGAAACCTAATGGCTTTTTTTATTGGCAATTAAGGATAGAAAAATGGCTCAGCCGCAAGTTCTGTTCAATTACACCGGTCACTTACCTGAATGCCCAACCTGGAATGCTCAAGAAAATTGCCTTTACTGGACGGATATTCTCGAAAACGAAATTCATCGCTATAACATCGCCAGCAAAAAGCATGATGTGATTCAGTTTTCCGAAGAGGTTGGCTGTTTTGCATTGTGCGAAACGGGTGGTTTTATTGTCGCGCTGCGAAGTGGAATTTATCTGACCAATCGCACCGGGCTTATTACTCGCAAAGTCTGTGATAACCCCAATAACCCGACATTAGCTCGTTTTAATGATGGTGGAACTGACAGGGATGGGCGTTTTTATGCTGGAACATTTTGGGGGCCTGGTGATTACAACGGAGCCTTGCTGTGCCGCGTGGATAACGACCTGACACCGCATGTCATTCAGCATGATATCCATGGTGCCAATGGTCTGGCGTTTAGTGCAGATAAAAAATGGATGTTTACATCAGACACGCCGAACCGTGTGATTTACCGAACTCCGTTAGACAAGCAAGGTGAGCCTGGCAAGCGTGAAGTGTTTAAACGCTTTGAACCGGGGCAGGGAATACCTGATGGTGCGGCGATTGACGAAGAAGGTTGCTACTGGACGGCATTGTTTGATGGCTACCGTATCGCGCGATTATCGCCTGATGGCGATGTGCTGGAAGAATATCAATTGCCGGTGCGCTGTCCAACGATGGTGTGCTTCGGTGGCGATGATATGAAAACGTTGTTCATCACGACGACGCGAGAAAATATGGATAACGTCGAAGTTGCAGAAAGGCCACTGTCAGGCGCGATTTTTACGCTTAAAGTCGCCGTTGCAGGAATGCCGAAACTGAAATTTAAAGTGAATGAGTAAGCCAGCTTCGAGCTGGCTTACTGCCAATTTTAAGCCGGATCAACAGGCACTACATTCTCACTTGGATAACAGCCAAGCACTTTCATAGAACGGGTAATTTCACCGAGTTCGCGAAGTGCTTTGCGCATTGCTTCATCGTTCAGGTTTGCCTGAACATCCAGATAAAACATCTCTTCCCACGGGTTGCCGTTAATTGGTCGAGACTCCAGTTTTGTCATGATCAAATTGTGATTACGCAACACCAGAAGGGCTTCAACCAACGCACCGGCTTGCTGACCTGTCGCCATGAGTAGTGTTGTTTTGGCTGGGACCTGGTCGGTGACTTCGACCGATTTGCGAGCGAGAACGATGAAACGGGTGATGTTTTGCGTCTGGTTTGCCAGATTACGTTCCAGAACTTGCAAACCATATAACGCCCCACCAGCCTCGCTACCCAGCGCCGCGACATGCGGTGAGTTTGCCTGCGCCACTTTTTCCATTGCCGCCGAGGTACTTTCGCAATATTCGATTTTCCAGTTTGGATACCGGTTAATGAACTGGCTGCATTGCTGGAAAGGCTGTGGATGGCTGTATACCGTATGGATAGCGTCTAAAGTTGTTGTACCCTTGACCAACACACAGTGATCGATTGGTACGGTCATTTCGGCAACGATGGACAAGCTCGTATGCTGCAACAAATCGTAGACATCGTTTATCGCACCGGAACTGGTGTTTTCAAGCGGAACTACGGCGTAGTCAGCCTGGCCCGTTTCAACCTGGTTAAAGATGTCCTGGAATTTGGCACAGCCACTTTCAATGAATTGCTCAAAGTGGCGAGCAGCATACTGACGTGCAGCCAGGTGTGAGTACGAACCCTTCGGGCCTAAAAACGCGATTCTCGCTGACTGCGGATTGGTTTTATTAAGATGCTGCTGTAAAAGTGTTTGCTGCGTCAGAACTGAATCTTCAATGATGAGTTGGAACAAGCGTGTAATGTAATGGGCGTCCAGATTATGTGTTTTACCCAAAGTAATCAGACGCTCCAGCAAATCACGCTCGCGGTCGATATCTCGAACCGGGCGGTGAGTCGCGAGCTTGGCTTTTCCGACTTCAACAGCCAGCAAGCGACGCTCTGCCAGCAATGCCAGCAATTTTACATCCAGGGCGCTGATTTTATCGCGCAGTGCCAGCAACGGGTTTGTCTCACTCATAACGCTACCTTTTCGAAGTCCATAAAAAAGGCCTCCCGCTTGGGGAGGCCTGTTTGTTCGTCTTCGCATTCTTTATCACACGACGAATTGCCTCCCATTCAGGGGAAGGTAAAAAAGAATGCGAAGAAAAACGGAATTAATTTCATGGTTGGTTCCTGATAAGTCAGACAAGTAAGGTACTCGCTCTGTTTTCGCTCTGTCAATAAAAAACGCGCCCGGAGGCGCGTTGGTGTGATTGATAAAGCTAAAATTTACTCTTCTTCAATTTCCGCGATAGCAACGTCTTTCACTGAGCCTGCTGTGCGACGCGCTTCACCTTTGTGTTGCACTTTATTCAACTGCCGCTCCAGTTTGTTAATCAAATCGTTGATAGCCGTATACATATCATCGTGTTTAGCGCTCGCTACGAGCTGGCCGTTTGGCGTATTAATGGTGGCATCAGCCACGAAACCTTTCGGTTCTTTGGACAAAACAATGTGTGGGTTAATTAGATGAGTTTGCCACTTGTCCAGTTTAGTTAGACGGTCTGCGACGTGCTGACGAATAGCTGGGGTGATTTCCATTTGCTTGCTGGTAATGTTCATTGTCATAAAGTTACCTCTTGTCTTTCCCGTCTTGGTAACTCCAGCATACCTTTCTGAATGTCAAAATGTGTGATGTATATCACACTATTTTGTCACTTTTTGTCAGTAAACCCTTTTTGTGAGGCAGGACAGGATCTCTGTTTTTAAAGCTTGTGGAACTTAAGAATAGCGTCCATATTTGATTGGATGACCTGACGCTAAACCGTTTCAGTTTGGTGTTTTCAGGCAATAAAAATGGCAGCCAGTTGGCTGCCATTTTGTTTTTCATCTCGGGTAATCAGTTGGTATTGCCGTTGGCCGCGATAATTTTTGCAACTTTTTCGGCTTGAGCCGGCATTTGCATTTCACGGTAGGCATTTTCCATCAACTTCAGACCATCACGTGTAGCCTGGGTATCAGGGAAATCACGCAGCATTCCTTCAACACGGTTAACTACTGCAACCCACGCGCCGCGTTTAGTGTAGTATTGCGCGACGGAAAGCTCATATTTCGCTAAACGATCTTTCAGGAACACCAGGCGCTTGCTGGCATCGGTGACATACTGGCTGTTCGGGTAACCTCGAACCAGCTTAGAGAAATCTTTGAAAGCATCACGCGCGTGTGCAGGATCTCGGTCTGAACGATCTACGCCAAAGAACCCTTGTAATGCGCTATCATCCAGTGCCATGTCCGTCAGACCGCGCATGTAAAGTACGTAGTCGATGTTTGGATGGGTAGGATTTAGGCGCATAAAGCGGTCAATAGCTGCCTGAGCCAGTGGCAAGTCAGCATTCTTGTAGTAAGCGTAAATAAGATCTAACTGCACTTGCTGCGAGTATGGCCCGAACGGATAACGGTTATCCAGCGCTTCCAGTTGCGTTATCGCCGCTTTAAAGTTACCGTCCTGCAACTTTTGTTGGGCAGTCGCATAAATCTCGGAAGGTGGACTATCAGGAACCTCATCCTTGGAACTGGAGCAACCAGCCAAAGCCAGGCTCAACGTGGCTGCTGCCACCAGATATTTCATACGCGTCATGACGTTTTGACTTTCCTCAGAATGTTATCCGGGAGGCTCTCAATACCAGCTCCCGATAAAGACCAGCTACAATAGCACACTATATTAAACGGCATTGCCGTAAAACCCAACGTTAACGAAGAAGCTGTCTATGGCACAACTAGTACAACTCAACGCAACAGTATCCGAATCGCAACTCGGTCAACGCTTAGATCAAGCTTTGGCCGAATTGTTCCCTGATTATTCACGTTCGCGTATAAAAGAATGGATTCTTGACCGGCGCGTGCTGGTCAATGGCAATATTAGCGACAAACCGAAAGAAAAAGTATTGGGTGGTGAAGCTGTCACTATCAATGCTGAAATCGAAGAGGATGTGCGCTGGGAACCACAAGATATCCCGCTCAATATCGTTTATGAAGATGACGATATTTTGGTGATTAACAAGCCGCGTGATTTCGTTGTGCATCCTGGTGCGGGTAATCCTGACGGGACCGTACTGAATGCGCTTCTGCATTACTATCCGCCGATTGTTGATGTTCCACGTGCGGGCATTGTGCATCGTCTGGATAAAGACACGACGGGTTTGATGGTCGTGGCGAAAACCGTTCCTGCGCAAACTCACCTGGTTGAGGCTTTGCAATTACGTGAAATCACGCGTGAATATGAAGCGGTTGCCATTGGTCATATGACGGCAGGTGGCACGGTTGAAGAACCTATCAGTCGACATTCGACTAAGCGTACTCATATGGCTGTGCATCCGATGGGGAAACCTGCGGTGACGCATTATCGAATCATGGAACATTTCCGTGTGCATACGCGTCTGCGTCTGCGTCTGGAAACGGGCCGTACTCACCAGATTCGTGTTCACATGGCGCATATCACTCATCCATTGGTTGGCGATCAGCTGTACGGTGGCCGCCCGCGTCCACCAAAAGGTGCGTCAGAAGAGTTTGTCAGCGTGCTGCGTAAGTTTGACCGCCAGGCTCTGCATGCAACCATGTTGCGTCTTCATCATCCAATCAGCGGTATGTTGATGGAATGGCATGCGCCAATCCCTCAGGATATGGTTGAGCTGATTGAAGCGCTGCGTGCTGATACGGAAATCCATAAGGATCAACTGGACTGGCTATGAGCAAACTGATCATCCCGCATTGGCCGCTTCCTGAAGGGGTTGCCGCGTGCAGTTCGACACGTATTGGCGGTGTAAGTCAACCGCCTTACGACTCGCTTAATCTGGGGGCTCACTGCGGTGATAACCTGGATGATGTCGAAGAAAACCGTCGCATGTTTTATAGCACTGCCGGCTTGCCTTCAAAACCGGTTTGGCTAGAGCAAGTGCACGGTACAGACGTGTTAAAACTTACTGGCGAACCTTATTTGTCAAAACGTGCAGACGCTTCTTATAGCGCAACAGCGGGTACGGTTTGTGCGGTAATGACAGCAGATTGTCTGCCAGTGCTATTCTGTAATAAGGCTGGAACCGAAGTTGCGGCTGCTCATGCTGGATGGCGTGGCTTGTGCGAAGGCGTTATTGAAGAAACTGTGGCTTGTTTTAAAGATGCGCCAGAAAACATTATGGCGTGGCTTGGCCCGGCTATTGGTCCTAATGCATTTGAAGTTGGCCCTGAAGTGCGTGAAGCGTTTATGGCTAAAGACATTCATGCTGATAGTGCTTTTCGCCCGTCAGGGGAAAAATACATTGCTGACATCTACACCCTGGCTCGTCAGCGTTTGTCTGCAGTAGGCATTAACCATGTTTATGGCGGCGATCGTTGTACCTACAGCGAAGCGGGTGATTTTTTCTCATATCGACGCGACAGAACCACAGGCCGTATGGCAAGTTTCATTTGGCTGATATAACCTATTGAATCAAGACGATCCAGTGCGGGTAATTAACGCTTCAAATATTTCAGGTCATTAACCTTGAATAATTGAGGGATGACCTCATTTAATCTCCAGTAGCAAATTTGACCTGTATATGGGAGGAGTTATGCGTCTGGATCGTCTTACTAATAAATTCCAGCTTGCTCTCGCCGATGCCCAATCCTTAGCTCTCGGGCACGACAACCAATTTATCGAACCTCTTCACTTGATGAGCGCACTGCTCAATCAGGAAGGTGGATCCGTACGTCCTTTACTGACTTCAGCTGGCGTCAACGCTGGCAAGTTGCGTACCGATATTGAGCAAGCTTTAAGCCGTTTACCACAAGTTGAAGGCACGGGCGGTGATGTTCAGCCTTCGCA
The DNA here is from genome assembly GCA_024169445.1 of Buttiauxella agrestis ATCC 33320. Lineage (GTDB taxonomy): Bacteria > Pseudomonadota > Gammaproteobacteria > Enterobacterales > Enterobacteriaceae > Buttiauxella > Buttiauxella ferragutiae. Next base: position 4,929,259 of record JALKFA010000001.1, on the reverse strand, counting down.
GGATTTAGTTCGTGTATTGAATCTATGTGACAAACTGGCGCAAAAACGAAATGACAACTTCATTTCGTCAGAGTTATTTGTTCTGGCAGCACTTGAATCACGCGGAACATTAACAGATTTACTGAAATCAGCGGGTGCTACCACGGCAAATGTGACAGCAGCAATTGAGCAAATGCGTGGAGGCGAAAACGTGAACGACCAGGGTGCCGAAGATCAACGTCAGGCATTGAAAAAATATACTGTCGATCTGACCGAGCGTGCGGAACAGGGCAAGCTTGATCCCGTTATCGGTCGTGATGAAGAAATTCGTCGCACTATTCAGGTATTGCAGCGCCGTACCAAAAACAATCCCGTACTTATTGGTGAACCAGGCGTTGGTAAAACGGCCATTGTTGAAGGTTTGGCGCAGCGCATCATTAATGGTGAAGTGCCTGAGGGGCTAAAAGGCCGTCGGGTGTTAGCGCTGGATATGGGTTCGCTGGTAGCCGGTGCGAAATATCGTGGTGAATTTGAAGAGCGTCTTAAAGGTGTACTGAATGACCTTTCTAAGCAGGAAGGTAATGTCATTCTGTTTATCGATGAATTGCACACCATGGTTGGCGCGGGTAAAGCGGATGGCGCTATGGATGCGGGTAACATGCTCAAGCCAGCCTTGGCTCGAGGTGAACTGCACTGCGTCGGGGCGACAACGCTGGATGAATATCGCCAGTATATAGAAAAGGATGCCGCGCTTGAGCGTCGCTTCCAGAAAGTGTTCGTTGCCGAGCCTTCTGTCGAAGACACTATCGCTATTTTGCGTGGGTTGAAAGAGCGTTACGAACTGCATCACCATGTACAGATTACTGACCCGGCTATTGTGGCGGCGGCAATGCTGTCGCATCGCTACATTGCCGATCGTCAGTTGCCGGATAAAGCCATCGACTTGATTGACGAAGCGGCTTCCAGCATCCGTATGCAGATTGACTCGAAACCAGAAGAGCTCGACCGTCTTGACCGCCGTATCATCCAGCTCAAACTGGAACAGCAGGCATTGAAGAAAGAGTCAGACGAAGCCAGCCAGAAACGTTTGAGTATGCTTGAAGACGAATTAGGGCAGAAAGAGCGTGAATATTCAGTGCTGGAAGAAGAGTGGAAAGCTGAAAAAGCGTCACTTTCTGGTACGCAGACGATTAAGGCTGAGTTAGAGCAGGCAAAAATCGCCATTGAGCAGGCGCGCCGTGCAGGCGACCTGGCGCGAATGTCTGAGCTGCAATACGGGAAAATACCGGAGCTTGAGAAACAGCTTGCAGCGGCAAGTCAGAGTGAAGGGAAAACCATGCGTCTGCTGCGTAACAAAGTTACTGATGCAGAAATTGCGGAAGTGCTGGCGCGTTGGACGGGGATTCCTGTGGCTCGCATGCTTGAAGGTGAACGCGAGAAACTGCTGCGTATGGAACAACAACTTCATACCCGTGTTATCGGGCAGAATGAAGCTGTTGAAGCCGTTTCAAACGCAATTCGCCGTAGCCGTGCCGGTTTGTCTGACCCGAATCGCCCAATTGGTTCGTTCTTATTCCTTGGGCCAACGGGCGTGGGTAAAACTGAGCTGTGCAAAACGCTGGCAAACTTTATGTTTGATAGCGATGACGCAATGGTGCGTATCGATATGTCCGAGTTTATGGAAAAACACTCCGTATCTCGTTTAGTCGGTGCACCTCCAGGCTACGTCGGTTATGAAGAAGGTGGCTACCTGACTGAAGCGGTTCGTCGTCGCCCTTACTCTGTCATTCTTTTGGATGAAGTAGAGAAGGCACACCCGGATGTGTTCAACATTTTATTGCAGGTGCTGGACGACGGGCGTTTGACTGACGGGCAGGGGAGAACTGTCGACTTCCGTAATACGGTTGTAATTATGACGTCTAACCTGGGCTCTGACTTAATTCAGGAGCGCTTCGGTGCGTTGGACTACGGTCATATGAAGGATCTGATTCTTGGTGTTGTCAGCCAGAACTTCCGCCCAGAGTTTGTTAACCGTATAGATGAAGTCGTGGTATTCCATCCGCTGGGTGAGAAACATATTGCTTCTATTGCGCAGATTCAGTTGCAGCGTTTGTATAAACGCCTTGAAGAGCGTGGCTATGAAGTCACTATCTCTGAAGATGCGTTGAAGCTGCTTAGCGAGAATGGTTACGACCCGGTATATGGTGCAAGACCATTGAAACGTGCTATCCAGCAGCAAATAGAGAACCCGCTGGCTCAGCAAATCCTCTCAGGTGAGCTGATTCCAGGGAAAGCAGTTCATCTGGAAGTAAAAGACAATCATATTGTGGCAGTGCAGTAAGTCACAAAAAAGATAAAACGAGCCCTCCGGGGCTCGTTTTTGTTTAAAAACCAGGCGATATTGTATCTCTCGATTGCGTTATGATTAAAAGTTGAGCTAACGATAAGTTTTTTGAATTTTATACTTGTCAGCTCCCAGAAAATCCCTATACTGCGCCTCCACTGACACGGCACAACGGCTTACAAACCGGCCCGTCAGCCAGATGAAAAGCGAAAATAAACGCTTGACTCTGAAAGAGGAAAGCGTAATATACGCCACCTCGAGTTAGCAAGCGAAAGCGCCTGACTCACTGCTCTTTAACAATTTATCAGACAATCTGTGTGGGCACTCGCAGGATTGATATCTCAGATACCTTCGGGTATCAAAAAAATATCAAGTCTTGAAGAGTGACCAAGCAGTAATTCATTTAAGTGAATTATTACGAAAGTTAATTTTTGAGCACCGCTTCACGAGTTGAAGCAAATCAAGCTTTTAATTGAAGAGTTTGATCATGGCTCAGATTGAACGCTGGCGGCAGGCCTAACACATGCAAGTCGAGCGGTAGCACAGGGAGCTTGCTCCTGGGTGACGAGCGGCGGACGGGTGAGTAATGTCTGGGAAACTGCCTGATGGAGGGGGATAACTACTGGAAACGGTAGCTAATACCGCATAACGTCTTCGGACCAAAGAGGGGGACCTTCGGGCCTCTTGCCATCAGATGTGCCCAGATGGGATTAGCTAGTAGGTGAGGTAATGGCTCACCTAGGCGACGATCCCTAGCTGGTCTGAGAGGATGACCAGCCACACTGGAACTGAGACACGGTCCAGACTCCTACGGGAGGCAGCAGTGGGGAATATTGCACAATGGGCGCAAGCCTGATGCAGCCATGCCGCGTGTATGAAGAAGGCCTTCGGGTTGTAAAGTACTTTCAGCGAGGAGGAAGGCATTGTGGTTAATAACCGCAGTGATTGACGTTACTCGCAGAAGAAGCACCGGCTAACTCCGTGCCAGCAGCCGCGGTAATACGGAGGGTGCAAGCGTTAATCGGAATTACTGGGCGTAAAGCGCACGCAGGCGGTCTGTCAAGTCGGATGTGAAATCCCCGGGCTCAACCTGGGAACTGCATTCGAAACTGGCAGGCTAGAGTCTTGTAGAGGGGGGTAGAATTCCAGGTGTAGCGGTGAAATGCGTAGAGATCTGGAGGAATACCGGTGGCGAAGGCGGCCCCCTGGACAAAGACTGACGCTCAGGTGCGAAAGCGTGGGGAGCAAACAGGATTAGATACCCTGGTAGTCCACGCCGTAAACGATGTCGACTTGGAGGTTGTTCCCTTGAGGAGTGGCTTCCGGAGCTAACGCGTTAAGTCGACCGCCTGGGGAGTACGGCCGCAAGGTTAAAACTCAAATGAATTGACGGGGGCCCGCACAAGCGGTGGAGCATGTGGTTTAATTCGATGCAACGCGAAGAACCTTACCTACTCTTGACATCCAGAGAATTTGCTAGAGATAGCTTAGTGCCTTCGGGAACTCTGAGACAGGTGCTGCATGGCTGTCGTCAGCTCGTGTTGTGAAATGTTGGGTTAAGTCCCGCAACGAGCGCAACCCTTATCCTTTGTTGCCAGCGGTTCGGCCGGGAACTCAAAGGAGACTGCCAGTGATAAACTGGAGGAAGGTGGGGATGACGTCAAGTCATCATGGCCCTTACGAGTAGGGCTACACACGTGCTACAATGGCGCATACAAAGAGAAGCGACCTCGCGAGAGCAAGCGGACCTCATAAAGTGCGTCGTAGTCCGGATCGGAGTCTGCAACTCGACTCCGTGAAGTCGGAATCGCTAGTAATCGTAGATCAGAATGCTACGGTGAATACGTTCCCGGGCCTTGTACACACCGCCCGTCACACCATGGGAGTGGGTTGCAAAAGAAGTAGGTAGCTTAACCTTCGGGAGGGCGCTTACCACTTTGTGATTCATGACTGGGGTGAAGTCGTAACAAGGTAACCGTAGGGGAACCTGCGGTTGGATCACCTCCTTACCTAAAAGATACGAACTTGCGTAGTGCTCACACAGATTGTCTGATGAAAGTAAATGAGCAAAAAGCGATATCCTGCAAAGGATTATTCGTGTCCCCATCGTCTAGAGGCCCAGGACACTGCCCTTTCACGGCTGTAACAGGGGTTCGAATCCCCTTGGGGACGCCATCTCCGATAATGTGTGAAAGACATTATCACCGAATATCTCAAAACTGACTTTCGAGTCACGTTTGAGATATTGCTCTTTAAAAATCCGGAACAAGCTGAAAATTGAAACGACATGTCGTCTCATTCCTCCGTAATAAGGAATGGGAATACGATATGTTCGAGTCTCTCAAATTTTCGCAACATACGATTGTGTCTTACGAGACATCTTCGGGTTGTGAGGTTAAGCGACTAAGCGTACACGGTGGATGCCCTGGCAGTCAGAGGCGATGAAGGACGTGCTAATCTGCGATAAGCGTCGGTAAGGTGATATGAACCGTTATAACCGACGATTTCCGAATGGGGAAACCCAGTGCAATTCGTTGCACTATCGTTAAGTGAATACATAGCTTAACGAAGCGAACCGGGGGAACTGAAACATCTAAGTACCCCGAGGAAAAGAAATCAACCGAGATTCCCCCAGTAGCGGCGAGCGAACGGGGAGCAGCCCAGAGTCTGAATCAGTTTGTGTATTAGTGGAAGCGTCTGGAAAGTCGCAGGGTACAGGGTGATACTCCCGTACACAAAAATGCACATGCTGTGAACTCGAAGAGTAGGGCGGGACACGTGGTATCCTGTCTGAATATGGGGGGACCATCCTCCAAGGCTAAATACTCCTGACTGACCGATAGTGAACCAGTACCGTGAGGGAAAGGCGAAAAGAACCCCGGCGAGGGGAGTGAAACAGAACCTGAAACCGTGTACGTACAAGCAGTGGGAGCCTCTTTTATGGGGTGACTGCGTACCTTTTGTATAATGGGTCAGCGACTTATATTCTGTAGCAAGGTTAACCGTATAGGGGAGCCGCAGGGAAACCGAGTCTTAACTGGGCGTTAAGTTGCAGGGTATAGACCCGAAACCCGGTGATCTAGCCATGGGCAGGTTGAAGGTTGGGTAACACTAACTGGAGGACCGAACCGACTAATGTTGAAAAATTAGCGGATGACTTGTGGCTGGGGGTGAAAGGCCAATCAAACCGGGAGATAGCTGGTTCTCCCCGAAAGCTATTTAGGTAGCGCCTCGTGAACTCATCTTCGGGGGTAGAGCACTGTTTCGGCTAGGGGGCCATCCCGGCTTACCAACCCGATGCAAACTCCGAATACCGAAGAATGTTATCACGGGAGACACACGGCGGGTGCTAACGTCCGTCGTGAAGAGGGAAACAACCCAGACCGCCAGCTAAGGTCCCAAAGTCATGGTTAAGTGGGAAACGATGTGGGAAGGCACAGACAGCCAGGATGTTGGCTTAGAAGCAGCCATCATTTAAAGAAAGCGTAATAGCTCACTGGTCGAGTCGGCCTGCGCGGAAGATGTAACGGGGCTAAACCATGCACCGAAGCTGCGGCAGCGACGCTTATGCGTTGTTGGGTAGGGGAGCGTTCTGTAAGCCGTTGAAGCTGGACTGTGAGGTCTGGTGGAGGTATCAGAAGTGCGAATGCTGACATAAGTAACGATAAAGCGGGTGAAAAACCCGCTCGCCGGAAGACCAAGGGTTCCTGTCCAACGTTAATCGGGGCAGGGTGAGTCGACCCCTAAGGCGAGGCCGAAAGGCGTAGTCGATGGGAAACAGGTTAATATTCCTGTACTCGGTGTTACTGCGAAGGGGGGACGGAGAGGGCTATGTTAGCCGGGCGACGGTTGTCCCGGTTTAAGCATGTAGGCGGAGAGTTTAGGTAAATCCGGACTCTTATTCAACGCTGAGGTGTGATGACGAGGTACTACGGTACTGAAGTAACAAATGCCGCACTTCCAGGAAAAGCCTCTAAGCATCAGGTAACATCAAATCGTACCCCAAACCGACACAGGTGGTCAGGTAGAGAATACCAAGGCGCTTGAGAGAACTCGGGTGAAGGAACTAGGCAAAATGGTGCCGTAACTTCGGGAGAAGGCACGCTGTCGGTAGGTGAAGCGATTTACTCGTGGAGCTGAAGGCAGTCGAAGATACCAGCTGGCTGCAACTGTTTATTAAAAACACAGCACTGTGCAAACACGAAAGTGGACGTATACGGTGTGACGCCTGCCCGGTGCCGGAAGGTTAATTGATGGGGTTAAGCGCAAGCTGAAGCTCTTGATCGAAGCCCCGGTAAACGGCGGCCGTAACTATAACGGTCCTAAGGTAGCGAAATTCCTTGTCGGGTAAGTTCCGACCTGCACGAATGGCGTAATGATGGCCAGGCTGTCTCCACCCGAGACTCAGTGAAATTGAAATCGCTGTGAAGATGCAGTGTACCCGCGGCAAGACGGAAAGACCCCGTGAACCTTTACTATAGCTTGACACTGAACACTGGTCCTTGATGTGTAGGATAGGTGGGAGGCTTTGAAGCGAGGACGCCAGTTCTTGTGGAGCCAACCTTGAAATACCACCCTTTAATGGCTGGTGTTCTAACGTAGACCCGTAATCCGGGTTGCGGACAGTGTCTGGTGGGTAGTTTGACTGGGGCGGTCTCCTCCTAAAGCGTAACGGAGGAGCACGAAGGTTAGCTAATCACGGTCGGACATCGTGAGGTTAGTGCAAAGGCATAAGCTAGCTTGACTGCGAGAGTGACGGCTCGAGCAGGTGCGAAAGCAGGTCTTAGTGATCCGGTGGTTCTGAATGGAAGGGCCATCGCTCAACGGATAAAAGGTACTCCGGGGATAACAGGCTGATACCGCCCAAGAGTTCATATCGACGGCGGTGTTTGGCACCTCGATGTCGGCTCATCACATCCTGGGGCTGAAGTAGGTCCCAAGGGTATGGCTGTTCGCCATTTAAAGTGGTACGCGAGCTGGGTTTAGAACGTCGTGAGACAGTTCGGTCCCTATCTGCCGTGGGCGCTGGAGAATTGAGGGGGGCTGCTCCTAGTACGAGAGGACCGGAGTGGACGCATCACTGGTGTTCGGGTTGTCATGCCAATGGCATTGCCCGGTAGCTAAATGCGGAAAAGATAAGCGCTGAAAGCATCTAAGCGCGAAACTTGCCCCGAGATGAGTTCTCCCTGACCCTTTAAGGGTCCTGAAGGAACGTTGAAGACTACGACGTTGATAGGCTGGGTGTGTAAGCGTAGCGATACGTTGAGCTAACCAGTACTAATGATCCGTGAGGCTTAACCTTACAACACCGAAGGTGTTTTGGTTGAGAGACTATGACATTTGATTTTCAGCTTGAACCGAGATTAAGTTGATGGTTGTGTGGATAACACAACGGTTAACAAAACAGAATATGCCTGGCGGCACTAGCGCGGTGGTCCCACCTGACCCCATGCCGAACTCAGAAGTGAAACGCCGTAGCGCCGATGGTAGTGTGGGGTCTCCCCATGCGAGAGTAGGGAACTGCCAGGCTCCAATTAAGCAAAAAGCCCTGTACTGACGTACAGGGATTTTTGCTGTCTGCGATTTATGAAATTCCTCAACAGAAATCCAAAAGATTAGCTTGTTCACAGTTTTTGGCACTGCAACATCAATACCAGATAATTCTATATAACATCTGCATTACCACCTGCTTTACTGGATCTGTGGAATTTGTTCCGATTCAGGAAGACAGGAGATTAATAAAGTGACCGAAGCAACAACAACGCATCAGGATAAAACTATTATTACTAGCTCAGATTCGCGCCGGCGTATTCGGGCGATTGTAGGTGCGTCATCAGGGAATCTGGTTGAATGGTTTGATTTCTACGTTTATTCATTTTGCTCTTTGTATTTTGCCCATATCTTTTTCCCCTCAGGTAATAACACAACACAGCTTCTACAAACAGCAGGCGTATTTGCAGCAGGGTTCTTGATGCGACCAATTGGTGGCTGGCTGTTTGGTTACATTGCCGATAAGCATGGGCGTAAAAACTCAATGCTGATTTCAGTATGCATGATGTGTTTTGGCTCGTTGGTAATTGCCTGTTTACCAGGATATTCCACCATTGGGACTTGGGCTCCTGCACTTCTATTGCTGGCACGTTTATTCCAGGGGTTATCCGTAGGCGGTGAGTACGGCACGAGTGCGACTTACATGAGTGAAGTTGCCATTGAAGGGCGAAAAGGTTTTTATGCGTCTTTTCAATATGTAACGCTTATTGGCGGGCAACTTTTAGCATTGTTGGTGGTTGTTGTACTTCAACAAATACTCAGCGAAGGCGAATTACGTGAATGGGGGTGGAGAATTCCTTTTGCACTTGGTGCCGTGCTGGCAGTGGTTGCTCTCTATTTACGTCGCTCACTTGATGAGACCTCAGATAAATCTACACGGGAACATAAAGATGCAGGTAGCCTGGTGGGGCTGTGGAAGAACCGCCGTGCTTTTATTATGGTTCTTGGATTTACAGCCGGTGGTTCGCTAAGCTTCTACACTTTCACCACCTATATGCAGAAATATTTAGTAAATACCGCTGGAATGCACGCCAATACAGCCAGTGCATTAATGACGTTTGCATTGTTGATATTTATGTTGGTACAACCCTTCTTTGGTGCGCTATCTGACAAGATTGGGCGCCGTAATTCCATGCTCTGCTTTGGTGGCCTTGCTACAGTAATGACTGTACCTATTCTTACCGCTTTGCAAAACGTAAATTCACCGTATGCAGCATTTGGTCTCGTTATATTAGCTTTGCTGATAGCGGGCTTTTACACTTCTATAAGCGGTATTTTGAAAGCAGAAATGTTTCCACCTGAAGTTCGAGCATTAGGTGTTGGCCTGTCCTATGCGGTAGCGAATGCGTTGTTTGGTGGTTCGGCTGAATATGTCGCACTTTCACTGAAATCGGTAGGAATGGAAACCGCATTTTTCTGGTATGTCTCCGTGATGGGAGCAGTGGCATTCCTGGTATCACTGCTGTTGCACCGTAAAGGGAAAGGGATCAAACTTTAATATTTGGCGAGTTGCCAGATAGCGTAGCCGGTGGCGGCACCGGCTATATCCCATGTGAAATCTTTCCAGCTCCATCCACTTCCAGCGGGCCGGCTATCCCAGAATTCTTTTGTTGCGCCCAGGCTGACCGAAAATAAGAAACCGAAATTTGCGCTACGGGAATCGCTCCAGCCCTGATGTTGACCATACTCATTACCTGCTGCGGATAATATAGCCGATGCGATAAAGTGCTGTGCTTTGTCCTGGCCATGCCACTGGTCTTGCGCCATATGGCTGCAACCGCTGAGAAGTACTATCGAAAGGAGTAAAAGACGCTGCATTCATGATCCTCTGGCTATAAAAAAACCCTGCAAGCAGGGCTTTAAATATAGCGATGAATTACAGAATGCGACTGATCAAGCGGTCGATACGGATTCTACGCAGGCGGCGGATAAGCTTACGGACTTTCTCCGGATATTCCGAGATGCTTTGTAGGTCACGATAGTGTTGAACTACCGTCGTGTGAGTACGGATTAATTCTAATTCATGGTCACGCTGTACAGCCAGTTCCTGTTTAGGGTCATGAATTAGAATCGCATTCTCCAGATCCAGTCGCCATGCTCTCGGGTTAAGGTTATTACCCGTCAATAGCATCCACTCATCATCTATCCACATGCCTTTGAGATGGAAAGTATTGTCGTCATCTTTCCACAGACGTACCACCAACTGGCCACTGTTTACGTAGTATTGTAAGCGACTCAGGAAACGGCGAAGATTAATTTCATAAAGATAGGGTAACGCACCAATTATCTTAAACGGCTGATCTTCTGGAATATAAAAATCATTCGCTGTCTTATCACCGACAATAATCTCGACTTGTTTTCCTTCGCGTAACAGCTCAATGATGCTACGTACCAGTACCGCGGGTAGGTTGAAATAAGGCGTGCAGATAACCAACTTGCGTTCGGTACACGGCATTAAATGATAGATAGTTTTATTGAGCAGACTGGCTTTACCCAGCCCAACCAGCGGCGTAACGGCAAGTTGCTCGTTATCGGCATTGCCCTGAAAATGGAAACTGGCATCGCGTAATTCCTGACGGAACAAGCGGATATCATTTTTGATTTCTGGGCTTTTGGGTCTGTGTTGTTTGTCTAATCGATGTACTGCACGACCACCCACCAGATTTTCGTGCATCCAGTTATACATGACGTCGGAAAGCTGAGGGTTACAGATAACCTGATAGCGGTCATAACGATATTTGTCATGCTGATGCAGATAAACATCATTAATACTCGCGCCGCTATAAATCACGCAATCATCAACAATAAAACCTTTGAAGTGTAGAACACCTAATGCTTCGCGTGTATTTACAGGCACGCCATAAACTGGAATTTCTACGCCGGGATATTCCTCGGTCATACGATGATACCAGTCAGCATTGGTGTTGGTTGCAACTGCGCCAATGCGGCCTCGTTGAGCACGATGCCAATCCACCAGAACGGTCACTTCAATTTCCGGGCGTTGTTGCTTGGCCTGGTAGAGAGCATTTAGCACGGCTTTACCGGCATCATCTTGCTCAAGATATAAAGCAACAATACAGATGCGGCGGGTGGCGCTCGCGATTTTTTGCAGCAGAACTTCACGGAAATCTGCTGGGGAGAAAAGAGTCTTTACATCATCAACTGACTGAGAAAGCTTCGGCAATTGGGCAAGGTGTTGTTGATGTTTATTACGTTTAAATTTAGACAACATCACAGTGCGTATCTTCTCTATTCATTGGATGGCCTTCTGCAAAATCCAGACGTCAGAACTTGCTGATAATACCACTACTGACCCGCAAAGTGAGTAAGTTTTCCAGTACCTTACTCACGAATCCATGCTTTTTATCAATGGAAGAGTCAGACTGACGATGCCATCTTCCAGTTGTATATCGACATCAAATCCGAGTTTTCGCGCCAAAGAGACCATACCTCGGTTGTTCGGCATGGTAATGCCATTCAATCTTTGCAGCCCATGTTCGCCGGTGTAACTAATCAGTTTTTCCAGCAGACGCCGCCCTAACCCGAGTCCCTTCAAATCGGAACGTACAAGCACAGCAAACTCGGCATCAATGTTGTCGGGATCTGAGATCGCACGAGTCACACCGATTATCTCCGGTGATCCGTTTAGCTCACGAATAGCCACAAAAGCCATTTCTCGATCGTAGTCGATCTGGGTCATATTGGCTAAATCTTCATGGGTAAATTCGTTGATCTCGCTGAAATAGCGATAGTAAAGATCCTCTTTGGTTACCAGGGAAATAAACTGTTGCAACAAAGGTTCATCTTCCGGGAGGATCGGGCGGAACAGACATTGTTCGCCATTCTTGAGAGTGATGCTTTCTTCCAGTTGGTACGGATATGGGCGTATTGCAAGGCGGCTTTCCGGATCCCCCTCAAACTTATCGAGTTGCAATGTGACATCCAGAAGCGTGAACTCATTGCCTGAAGCCAATAGTGGGTGAATATCCAGGCGACGAATCTCCGGGCAATCAACGATTAAGTTTGAAACCTGAACCAGAATCTGGCTAATACCTGGCACATCCAGCGGGCGTAATGCACTGCGTCCACGGATTTTGCCGCTTTTGATCGCCTGAATAACAAGGTAGCGGGCAAGGTTCATATTGAGTGGTGGAAGAGCCACAACAGCCTGCTGGTCCGGACGCCATTCAACGCCACCTTCGCCCAACATTATCAGCGGGCCAAACACCGGATCGTGCTCAACCACGATTCGGAGCTCCTGAGCGCCAGCACGGTTAGCCATACTTTGTACCAATAGCCCATGGATACGAGCTTGCGGCCACGCCATTTTCACGCGGTCAATAATTGCATCAGCGGCTTGCTGAACCTCAGCGGCGGTTCTTAGATACAGCATTACCCCCTGAACTTCAGATTTATGCGGAATATCTGGGGAGCGTAGCTTCAGCGCGACCGGATAACCTATTTGTTCGGCAATATGCACTGCTTCTGCACTGTCACCGGCAATCCAGGTGGGTAGCGTATTCAACCCATAAGCCTGCAAAATCGGACGTACTTCGTGTGTATCGAGCGACGTCGCACCTTCGCTCAATGCTTGCTGGATAAGAAGATGGGCATCGCTGGCATTGGCTTTCAAATTGGCGGGTAACGCTGGGGTTTCACGCAGTTGTTTCTGATTTCTGCGATATTCCACCATGTGCATAAAGGCGGTGACTGCACCTTCAGGGGTACGGTAAGTGGGAATGCTTGCGTCGCTGAATAATCGCCTGGATTCCTGCGAGGAATACTCGCCACACCAGTTGGTGATCAAAGTTATATATTTGCTACGCGGATGACGGTGTATTAACTCAATTAAGGCCGTGGCACTTTCGGTTCCCGGGGCTGCTGCACTCGGGGCATGAATAATCATTAATGCGTCAAAGTCCTGGCTATCAAGCAGGGTTTCCACTGCCCGGAGATAGCGCTCAGGTGTCGCATCGTCGCGTAAATCAAGCGGGTTTCCAGTTTCAACACTGATTGGCAACACACTTTTTAGCTTACCGAGGATTTCGTCACTCAGGGTCGCAAGTTTACCGTTGCGTAACCATAATTCGTCCAGCGCTAGTGCCGCGGGCGCCGCACCATTACTGATAATCATTAAGCGTTCACCGCGCAGTGGGCGCATGTGGCTTAACGTTTCTACAGCTGAAAAGAGTTCATGAGTGTCTTGAACGCGCAATAAACCGGCTCGTTGAATGGCTGCGTCCCACGCTGCATCAAGCCCAATATGTGTTTTGAGCAACTCCTGGGCTTTGCCACTTCTTCCGCTTTTAATCACCAGAATGGGTTTGTTACGTGAAGCACTTCGTGCCGCCGAGACAAAACGTCGCGCATCGCTCAGGTGTTCGAGATAAAGCAAAATCGCACTGGTTTTGGTATCGCGAGCCAGATAATCCAGCAGCTCATCAACATCAATATCCAGACTGTCACCCAGCGCAATAAACCACGAGAATCCCATTTCTCGTTGTTGAGCCCAGTCAAGAATGGTGTTGGACACCGCTGCAGATTGCGAGATGAATGCCAACTTGCCCTTCTGAATCGGAACGGGTGAGAAACTCGCATTAAGGCCTTGCCATGGCGCAAGCAGCCCAAGGCTATTTGGACCGAGCAAACGCATTTGCCATTGATTAGCACAAGCTAATAATTCGGGAAGTTGTTCTGGTGGAGCGGAGAGAATAATGCAGGCTTTACACCCTTTTTCTCCCAGTGATTGCAGTAATTCCGGGTTACGTTTCGAATGAGTGCAAATTACCGCAAGGTCAGGGGGGAAGGGGAGGCTTGCGATATCTGGCCAGGCAAGAACACCACACACCGCTTTATGGGTTGGTGTCACTGGCATTACCGGGCCATTAAAGCCTCCGGCCAACAGATTGCGCATCATTAAATAACCGGCCCGATCTGTTTTTGCAGAAGCTCCGACAACAGCGATTGATTTGGGGCGCAGTAGCGCCTCCAGCCCACGTTGACTCATTGTTCTCTCCCCTGAGAATTAACCCAGTGAGTTTAAACGCTTTCTGGCTCCGCTGCTGTGACACTGGATTGATGATGAGGTTTACCTGCCAGATATCGTTCACGGAACAACGTAAAATGCTCTGTCAGCCCGACGGCTGCGTGCTCATCGTCTGCAAGTGCGAGCAACGCTGCAGCAACTTCGGCGGTGCAGTATTGTCCATCGGCATGGGCTTCACGCAGTCGGTAGGCAGAAACAATACTCAAATCCACAGAAATGACCGGCAGATTATCCAGATATGGGCTCTTGCGGAACATCTTACGGGCTTCAGTCCATGTGCCATCGAGCATGATAAAAAGTGGTGGTTTGCCACTTTTTGGAGGCGTAGTCAGGACTTCTCGCTCAATGCTTGCATAAGATGCAGGGAACACAACCATTGGTTGGTAATCTGGGGAGCTGACTAAATCGAGCAGTGCCTGTGGTGGTTCTGTTCGTGACCACTGGAATGCTTCAGTGTCTGGCAAAATATCTGCAATAAGTCGCCCGGTATTACTCGGCTTCATTGGCTCTGTGTCAAACATAACCAGGCAGAAACGGCTTCGTGCATTCTGTGGCTGTAGTGTTTCACACAGGCATTGTTTTAGCGGCAGCAGGCAGCGCTGGCAACGGCGGATGCGGTTACCACGAGCAAGAAATGGACGAGTTGCACGCGCCAGGCGTTCGGCACGAAGACGTAAGACGGCGTTTTCAGTCATCAGATAAACAAGCTTAAAAACGCCATTCTAACGTAGATGAAGTTCACGGGTACAAAGAAACGTACCTGTGAACTTAGAGATTTTCGTTCAGCCAGCTATCAAATGGTGCTTTCGGCATTGCTCCGTTTAGCATGTCGACCATCTCACCTTTTTTGAAAACCATAATGGTCGGAATGCTGCGGATGCGAAAACGTGCGCTAAGTGCAGGCTCCGCTTCGGTATTAACTTTAACGAAACGTACTTTGCCACTGCGTTCTTCGGCTACGTCTTCGAAGATTGGCGCGAAGTTGACGCAAGGGCCGCACCATGGCGCCCAGAAATCTACAACTACCGGTAAGTCGTCTTGCAGCAATTTATCCAGGGTTTCGCTGGTGGCATTAATAACCTCACCATCGAACAGTTCATGACCACAACGGCCGCATTTAGCACCGTCATCAATACGCTCATCGGGGATGCGATTAATTGCCTGGCAGGCGGCACAAACGGTATTCATAACTAACCTCTAAAGGATGTGTTGTCCAAAAATGACGAAAATCACAGATGATGTTTCTCATATGTTAAATATTATTGGCGATTAGTCGAGTGCCAGCCAAGTGATTTATTCGATGGCTACAATAGTTGCCGGCTTTTGACCAAAGTTAATGGCTAACCAGTGCCACATCGGGTAATCTGCGCGCCACGCGCTCAGCCAGGTGGAGAAAAGCATGAACGACGAATTTAAAGGTAAAAGCGGCAAGGTCAAAGTGATGTATGTCCGCGGTGACGATGACAGCGAAAAACGCAGCCAAAACCCGCGCACAGGTAAAGGCGGTGGGCGTCCAGCAGCACCGTCACGGGGTGAGGGCCGTCGTGGTCCACGTCGCGATGATAAACCTGGCGCAGGGCGCGAGCGGAATCGTAGTGACGATCGTGAAGATCGTGGTGATAATCCATGGCGCACGGTTTCACGACCGCCAAGAGAAGAAGTGTCTGATGCAGGCGAGCAAATGGGTGCCAATGGCAGACCTATTGTTGACCCTGAAATCATTCGCCGCCAACGTGCGGAAGAAACACGTGTTTACGGTGAGAACGCATGTCAGGCTCTGTTCCTTAGCCGCCCTGATTGCATCGTACGCGCCTGGTTTATCCAGAGCGTGACACCGCGTTTCAAAGAAGCATTACGTTGGATGGCTGCAAACCGTAAAGCCTACCATGTGGTAGATGATGCGGAGTTGGTAAAAGCATCCGGTACAGAACACCACGGTGGCGTTTGCTTCATCATTAAAAAGCGTCGCGGCATTACTGTTGACAGCTGGTTATCTAAAGCTGGCGAAGAAGATTGTGTACTGGCGTTGGAAAACGTTGCTAACCCGCACAACCTCGGCGGCATTATGCGCAGCTGTGCACACTTTGGTGTGAAAGGCTTGTTGGTGGAAGATGCAGCAATGCTGGAGTCTGGCGCTGCAGTTCGTACTGCCGAAGGCGGTGCAGAGCATGTTGAAGCTATCAGCGGCGAGACTTTCGAAGAAGGTCTGGAGCAGTTCCGTAAAGCCGGTTACGCGATAGTCACAACATCAAGCCACAAAGGGACTCCGCTTTTCAAAGCTGAGCTGCCGAAGAAAATGGTTTTGGTGTTAGGTCAGGAACGCGAAGGTGTGTCTGACGCAACCTTTGAAAATGCTGACATGAGCGTTGCTATCACAGGTACTGGTAACGTTGAAAGTCTGAACGTATCAGTGGCAACCGGTGTGTTGCTGTCTGAGTGGTGGCGTCAAAACAAAGCGTAATGCATTGTTGACTGATTTGAAAAGCCAGCGAAAGCTGGCTTTTTTGTCTGTTTAATCTGGTAATACCGGCGTCCAGTTTATTGCTGGCTGGTTATGTTCCATCAGATATTGATTGGTTTTCGAGAAGTGGCCGCACCCCAGAAAACCACGGTGTGCCGACAAAGGTGACGGATGAGGGGCTTGTAATACATAGTGGCGGTTCCGGTCAATAAAGCTGCCTTTCTTCTGTGCATGTGACCCCCACAGTAAAAAGACGACGCCTTCGCAGTGTTCGTTAATCAGCGCAATCACCTTATCTGTGAATGTTTCCCAGCCTAATTTCGCATGCGAATGCGCATTACCCGCCTCGACGGTTAATACCGTGTTGAGTAAAAGCACGCCCTGACGCGCCCAGCTTTCGAGATAACCATGGTTTGGTTGCACAAAATCAGCAATGTCGCTCTGCAACTCTTTGTACATATTCTTTAAAGAGGGTGGCACAGCAACCCCCGGCAGAACAGAAAAAGCCAGGCCATGCGCTTGCCCAGGACCATGGTAAGGATCTTGCCCAAGAATCACGACTTTCACATCAGCCAACTCAGTAAATCGGAAGGCATTGAAGACGTCTTTCTGAGGTGGATAAACCGTCACCCCTGCAGCACGTCGTTCAGCAACGGTTGCCAGAGTATTCGTGAAGTAGGGTTGTTGCTTTTCTTGCGCTAGCACATCGTGCCAGGTGAGGGGGGTAGTCATCTCGCTCTCCTGCGATTCGTAATGCGACTAGCTTAACGGCTTCTTTCTTCTAAGGAAATGAATCAGCAACGGAAGCGCCATAAACTTAAAAAAAGTTGAAAATTTACATAATTTTTAATTTTCACGAGACTCGCTAAGTTGATGTAAAACAAATAAATGATATCATAGGCACATTGATGGCATGGATTTAATTGATTTAAATCAAGGTTTGAAGCTGGTTTGGCTAGTATAAAGATCAGTAACGCAACAATGGTTTTACCAATGAGCCAGTTTATGGCCCGAAATAGAATCACAAAATTAGCCCAAAGGGAGAAATAAAATGATTACTGGTATCCAAATTACTAAAGCTGCAAATGATTCACTCTTGAACTCTATCTGGCTGTTAGACAGCGAAAAAGGTGAAGCGCGTTGTGTATGTGCTAAAGCTGATTTTGCAGAAGACGAAGTTGTCGCAGTGAGCAAATTGGGTGAGTTCGAATATCGCGAAATTGGCGTGGAAGCAAAACCTGAAGTTCGTGTAGAAGGTGGTCAGCATCTGAACGTGAACGTTCTGCGTCGTGAAACTCTGGAAGATGCTGTTAAGCACCCAGAAAAATACCCACAGTTGACCATTCGTGTGTCTGGCTATGCGGTACGTTTCAACTCACTGACTCCAGAACAACAGCGTGACGTTATTGCTCGTACTTTCACTGCAAGCCTGTAATTCTTAAAATATTTAAAAAGCCGGTGGCAGTTGCACCGGCTTTTTTTATGGTTCTGGTTCAAAAATGTAACATAACGGTTAAAACTCTAACTCAAATCATAAAAAAACCGCCTCCTGGGAGACGGTTTCTATAGCTGCTGACGAATTATTCAGCGGATTCGGTTTTCGCACTGCTTGGTTTACGGCGCTTACCGACATTCTTTTTATCGCGTAGACGGACCTTCACACGCGGCTTTTCTTTATCGTCTTTTTTCTTTTCTTCACGCTTAGCGAGCACTTTCTTCGACGGCTTACCAGTGAGCTTCTCACTTGGTGCACGGGTCGTTGGGCGCAGCTCTTCAATTATGCGCGATTTCATGGGTTCTTTCATGTAACGCGTCACTTTGCCAAGTAGCAAATGGTCATGCGCTTCAACCAGAGAAATAGCGATTCCTTTGAGGCCAGCACGGCCTGTACGCCCAATACGGTGCAGGTAAGTATCGGCTGTACGCGGCATATCAAAGTTGAAGACATGGCTGACTTCTGGAATATCAATACCACGTGCGGCAACATCTGTAGCGATCAATACGTTCACGCGGCCATCAGTCAAACGCTTGATAGCTTCGGTACGCTTCATCTGCACCATTTCGCCTTCGAGGTAGCAGGTGTTGATACCCGCTTCACGCAGCCAGGCAACCAGCTCATGCACACGGTCACGTTTGCGAACAAAAACGATCGAACGGGTGGTATCCGGCTGTTTCAGCAAATGCACCAGCAGTGCAGTTTTGTGCTCAACGTTGTCGGCGCGGTAGTACCACTGGTGGATTTTCTTGCGCTCGCGTGTTGATGATGTCGCGGAAACTTCAACTGGATCTTCTAACAAACGTTCTGCGAAATTCTTAATCGCATCGCCTTCCAGCGTTGCAGAGAACAGCATGGTTTGTTTGCGCCAGCGAGTTTCAGCAGCAATGGTTTCAATATCCTGCGCAAAGCCCAGATCCAACATGCGATCGGCTTCATCAAGAATCAGTGTCTCTACTGCACGGCAATCAAAGTTTTCTTCTTTAATGTATTGCAGCAGGCGACCCGTTGTTGCAACAACGATATCCTGGTTTTCGCTGAACACTTCAGCGTGGTTCATATATGCCACGCCACCCGTGATGGTTGCGATATCAAGATGGGTATGTTTTGCCAGTTCACGAGCATGATCGGCTACTTGCATTGCCAGTTCACGTGTTGGTGTGACAATCAAAATACGTGGTGGTCCAGACTTCTTACGCGGGAAATCGACCAAATGCTGTAACACAGGCAGCAAATAAGCGGCTGTTTTACCGGTACCGGTTGGTGCGGAACCAAGGACATCACGCCCTTCAAGTGCAGGTGGAATGGCGGCAGCCTGAATAGCTGTCGGGCGGGTAAAGCCCTTGTCCTGGAGCGCGAGCAACAAGCTCTCGTCAAGTTCCAGTTCGGAAAAAGTGGTTACAGTCATGGTCTTCCTCTATGTAGGGCGCCGATTATAGACGTTATGGCTGCGATCTTCATCTGTTTGTGTGGATAACTGATGCTTTTCCTGGCAGCGACTTTCCCCTATGCTACACCCGTTTCTCTACAGGGTAGCTAAGATGTGCAGTCAAAAAGCAGTATTGCGTCGTGATGGATTCACCTTCAAACAGTTCTTTGTAGCGCACGATCGATGCGCAATGAAAGTCGGTACCGATGGCACATTGCTGGGCGCATGGGTACCCGTAGCAAATGTGAAAAACGTGTTGGATATTGGCACTGGAAGCGGCTTGCTGGCATTAATGCTAGCGCAGCGCACGCCTGACAATGTCACGATCGATGCAGTAGAACTTGATCCTGTTGCCGCTGAGCAAGCTGCGGAAAACGCCGCAGGGTGCAAGTGGTCTTCGCGTATCTCAGTTCATTGCGCTGATATTCGTGAATGGGCGCAACAAGCCACGCAACGTTACTCGTTAATCGTCAGCAACCCGCCATTTTTTTCCCAGGGCAGTGATTGTGCTTCGCCGGAGCGCGCTCAGGCTCGCTATACCACAACGCTTGATCATCACGCGTTGTTGAGTAGTGCCGCACAGTTGATCACTGAAGATGGTTTTTTCTGTGTGATCATGCCTGAAACGTCGGGAACGGCTTTTTGTGAACTGGCAAAAACACAGGGATGGTTTGTACGTTACCGTACGGATATCGCAGATAATGAAACTCGCTTGCCGCATCGTGTGATGTTGGCACTGTCACCAACTGATGGTGAGTATTTTACCGAGCGTTTGACGATTCGTGGGCCAGACCAACACTATTCCGAAGGTTACTGTGGCCTGACCCAGGACTTCTATTTGTTTATGTAAAGCGGTGAAAGAATGCTTGGCCCAGAATTTTCAGCCAAATCCGGGTAGTCCAGCGTGTAGTGCAAACCCCGGCTTTCTTTACGCATCATGGCACAGCGCACAATTAACTCGGCAACCTGCACAAGGTTGCGCAGTTCCAGTAAATTGTTCGACACGCGGAAGTTGGCATAGTACTCGTCAATTTCCTGCTGCAACATGGTAATTCTGCGCAATGCTCGCTCCAGTCGGCGCGTGGAACGCACAATACCGACGTAATCCCACATAAATAAACGCAGTTCATGCCAGTTATGCTGGATAACGACCTGCTCATCAGGATTATCGACCCGGCTGTCATCCCAGTCAGGTAATGATCTGGAAATACGCGCGTATGGCATACGCTTCATAATATCTTCTGCAGCAGACCAGCCATAAACCAGGCATTCTAACAACGAGTTCGACGCCATACGGTTTGCACCATGCAGACCGGTATAAGTCACTTCGCCAATAGCGTATAGCCCATCAACGTCAGTACGGCCATTTTCATCAACCATCACACCGCCACAGGTGTAATGGGCAGCGGGCACCACAGGTACTGGTTCTTTAGTCAGATCGATACCCAGCCCCATCAACTTTTCGTAAATCGTTGGGAAATGGTGGCGGACAAACTCTTCGGGCTTGTGGCTAATATCCAGATACATGCAATCGGCACCCAGACGTTTCATTTCATGGTCGATGGCACGAGCGACGATATCACGCGGAGCCAGTTCGCCACGCTCATCAAAATCTGGCATAAAGCGACTGCCATCTGGGCGCTTGAGGTAAGCACCTTCACCGCGCAATGCTTCGGTTAGCAGGAAATTACGAGCCTGAGGATGGAAGAGGGCTGTTGGATGGAACTGATTAAATTCCAGATTGGCAACGCGGCAACCTGCACGCCACGCCATGGCAATGCCATCACCTGAAGAAATATCTGGATTAGTGGTGTACTGATAAACCTTCGACGCGCCGCCAGTGGCTAAAACCACGGCTTTCGCACGGCAAGTTTCCACTTTCTCGCGATTACGGTTCCAGATCCAGGCCCCCACGACACGTCGCGTTCCAGGCAGACCGATCTTGTCTGAAACAATAAGATCGACGGCGTTACTACGCTCGATAACACGAATATTTGGATGGCTCAGTGCTTTGCCGACTAGTGTGGTTTCAACTTCTTTGCCAGTGGCGTCTGCAGCATGGAGAATACGGCGATGGCTATGCCCACCTTCGCGAGTTAAATGATAGCTTTCCGCGCCATTAGCCTGGATCTCAGTGTCAAACAACACACCTTGATCGATTAACCATTGCACGCAATGGCGTGCGTTACTGGCGACAAACTCCACCGCATCTCGATCGCAAATTCCGGCGCCTGCAATCAGCGTATCTTCGACATGTGAATCGATGCTATCCGTTTCATCAAACACCGCGGCAATGCCACCCTGAGCATAAAACGTTGAGCCTTCATTAATTGGCCCTTTACTCAGAACAATAACTTTGCAGTTTTCGGCAAGCCGTAAGGCTAGAGAGAGGCCAGCAGCTCCGCTACCAACGATTAATACATCACAAGCGAGTTCGGAATTTGCGTTCATCGTGTTTAATTTACTAAACAAAGGTCAGGCCAGCATATCACCCGATGTGGGCTGTAACACGCTTTTTTTAAACTGGTGTTATATGAACTAAACAAAAGTAAGCCAAAGCTCAGTTTCATCCGAATAATAGTGTCTTTAAGCACTTTTTCGTGCCAGTTCACTGTTAGTGGCAGATTTTCTAATGAAAAATCATCATTCATGCGATACTCTGCATGAATCTAGCGATCGCCTTTTCGGACAAAAAAGGTGCCACCATTTGTGCCATGAAACTTATAATCAAGAAGAGATAATTCGTGGGACAGATCAGGAAAACAACGGCGTAATGGAACTTTGCTCAAATCGAGTGCTCCAACCGTGAACTTGCTCATTTATGCAGAGTTCGGGTGGCTTTTCAATTACGCGTGGAAATAGGTTTGGGGAGACATTACCTCGGATGAGTGAGCAGTTAACGGATCAGGTCCTCGTCGAACGGGTCCAGAAGGGAGACAAGACGTCATTTAATTTACTGGTGGTTCGCTATCAGCATAAAGTGGCGAGTCTGGTTTCCCGATATGTACCTTCAGGAGATGTTCCTGACGTGGTGCAGGAGTCTTTTATCAAAGCTTATCGCGCACTGGATTCATTCCGTGGCGATAGTGCGTTTTATACATGGTTGTACCGCATCGCGGTCAACACGGCAAAAAATTATCTGGTTGCTCAGGGTCGTCGTCCTCCATCAAGCGATGTGGACGCAATTGATGCGGAAAACTACGAAAGTGGCAGTGCATTGAAAGAAATTTCGAACCCTGAGAACTTAATGTTGTCTGAAGAACTGAGACAAATAGTTTTCCGTACTATTGAGTCACTCCCGGAAGATTTACGCATGGCAATTACGTTGCGGGAGTTGGATGGTTTGAGCTATGAAGAAATAGCCGCCATCATGGATTGCCCAGTAGGGACAGTACGTTCTCGTATTTTCCGTGCGCGGGAAGCTATTGATAATAAAGTTCAACCGCTTATCAGGCGTTGACGATAGCGGGTTACTGGAAGGGTAATTAGGCATGCAGAAAGAACAGCTTTCCGCTTTAATGGATGGGGAAACTCTGGATAGCGAACTGCTAAGTGTCTTGTCACAAGACAAATCATTGCAGCAAAGCTGGGAGAGCTACCACCTAATCCGCGATACTATGCGCGGCGATACCAGTGAATTGCTTCATTTTGATATTGCAGCCAATGTTATGGCGGCAATCGAAAATGAACCAGTGCGTCATGTCACGCCACTTATTACTGAACAGCAGCCTGAACCTCAGCAATGGCAGAAAATGTCGTTCTGGAAAAAGGTACGTCCGTGGGCCAGCCAGCTTACCCAAGTGGGTGTTGCAGCATGCGTATCGCTTGCGGTAATCGTTGGTGTGCAGCAATATAATGGCCAATCTGACAATCCTGCGCAGCCTGAAGCTCCTGTGTTCAACACTTTACCGATGATGGGTAAAGCGAGCCCGGTAAGCTTGGGTGTTCCGTCTGACAGCACTGCAAGTACTGGTCAGCAGCAGGTACAGGAACAACGTCGACGTATCAATGCTATGCTGCAAGATTACGAATTGCAGCGTCGTTTACACGCCGAGCAACTCCAGTTTGAACAGGCACAAACCCAGCAAGCTGCGGTACAAGTGCCAGGAAACCAAACGTTAGGAACTCAATCGCAGTAATGAAGCAACTTTGGTATGCACTGTCTCTTATGACAAGCAGCCTGTTGTTCAGCTCAAATGCCTCGGCGGACACAGTTTCGTCCGGGGCGTTGTTGCAGCAAATGAACCAGGCGAGTCAGTCACTCAATTATGAGTTGGCATTTATCAGTATTAATAAGCAAGGGATAGAGTCCTTACGCTATCGCCATGCAAGACTTGATAATCGTCCACTTGCGCAATTGCTTCAGATGGATGGCCCACGCCGAGAAGTTGTCCAGCGTGGCAGTGAAATCAGCTATTTTGAACCAGGGCTTGAGCCGTTTACGCTCACTGGTGATTACATTGTTGACTCGCTTCCATCAATCGTCTACACCGATTTCAAACGCTTAACACCTTATTACGACTTTATCTCAGTCGGACGCACTCGTATTGCCGACAGGCTTTGCGAAGTAATCCGAGTCGTGGCACGAGATGGCACGCGTTACAGCTATATGGTGTGGTTGGACTCGGAAACCAAATTACCTATGCGTGTTGATTTGCTGGACCGTGATGGTGAAACGCTGGAGCAATTCCGCGTTATTTCTTTCAACGTCAGCAAAGAAGCCAACGGCATGATGCAAAGCCTGGCGAAGGCGAATTTACCGCCATTGCTGTCAGTGCCGGGTGCTGAAAAAATCAATTTTGCCTGGGCACCGACCTGGTTGCCGCAAGGTTTTAGTGAGGTCTCCAGCAGCCGTCGTCCATTGCCGACTGTTGATGTTCCTATCGAATCTCGCCTGTATTCTGATGGTCTGTTCAGCTTCTCGGTCAACATTAGCCGTGCAGCCAGCAATAGCACCGATCAGCTACTGCGCACCGGGCGCCGCACGGTGAGTTCTGAAGTTCGGGATAAAACTGAAATTACGATCGTCGGTGAGCTTCCGCCACAAACAGCGAAACGTATTGCTGACAGTATCAAATTCAGGACAGCGCAATGATCAAGGAGTGGGCTACCGTTATCTCCTGGCAAAAAGGTGAAGCACTGTTAAGCTGTGACGTAAAAGCGTCATGCAGTAGCTGTGCTTCACGCGCAGGCTGCGGCAGCCGCATTCTCAACAAACTCGGCCCACAAACCAGCCACACCTTGTCTGTTGCTTGCGATACGCCGCTGGTGGCGGGGCAAAAAGTCGAATTGGGTATTGCTGAAGGCAGCCTGATAGGTTCTGCGTTGCTGGTTTATATGTCCCCATTGCTGGGCTTATTTCTGGTTTCGGGAGTGTTTCAGGCGCTGTTTGGTACCAACCTTGCGGCGATTTGCGGTGCTGTTCTGGGCGGCGTGGGCGGTTTTCTGATCGCGCGCGGGTTCTCATTAAAGCTCAGCCGCCGTGAAACCTGGCAACCTGTTATTCTCAGTGTCGCACTACCACCAAATGTTCTTAGAGTCGAAACGACGACTCCTGCGGATAGCCAGTAGAGTCTCCGATATCCGCAATCTGTTAGACACACTTTCTATAGGTCTTTCATCTCTCAGCTACGCTTGCATGATGACCTGTTTCCTCGCTTTCTCGTTGTAGTGTAGAATGCGGCGTTTCAGGCAAAAGACAGCCATTGACATCACGCTCTGTACAGCGCATTGCGCCGAGCTTTCCCGGATTTGTAAGGCATAAAAACCTCTAACTATGAAGAATATACGTAACTTTTCTATTATTGCCCACATCGACCACGGCAAATCGACGCTGTCTGACCGTATTATCCAAATTTGCGGCGGCTTGTCTGACCGTGAAATGGAAGCTCAGGTTCTTGACTCCATGGATCTGGAGCGTGAACGTGGTATTACCATCAAAGCGCAAAGCGTAACGTTGGATTACAAAGCATCAGATGGCGAAACCTATCATCTGAATTTCATCGACACCCCAGGCCACGTTGACTTCTCTTATGAAGTTTCCCGTTCTCTGGCAGCCTGCGAAGGTGCGCTGCTGGTGGTCGATGCTGGTCAGGGCGTAGAAGCTCAGACCCTGGCAAACTGCTATACCGCCATGGAAATGGATCTGGAAGTGGTTCCAGTTCTGAACAAAATTGACTTGCCAGCTGCCGATCCTGAACGCGCTGCGCAGGAAATTGAAGATATTGTTGGCATTGATGCCGCTGATGCAGTGCGCTGCTCGGCTAAAACCGGCTTTGGCGTAACAGATGTACTTGAACGTCTGGTGCGTGATATCCCGGGCCCAGAAGGTGATCCAGATGCGCCATTACAGGCACTGATCATCGATTCCTGGTTCGATAACTACCTCGGCGTTGTTTCTCTGGTTCGTATCAAAAACGGTACCATGAGAAAAGGCGACAAAATTAAAGTTATGAGCACCGGCCAGGTCTATAACGCTGACCGTTTGGGCATCTTCACGCCAAAACGTGTTGATCGCGATGTACTGGGTTGTGGTGAAGTTGGCTGGTTGGTTTGTGCGATCAAAGACATTCTCGGCGCACCGGTTGGCGATACCCTGACCCTTTCGCGTAACCCAGCAGATAAAGCGCTGCCAGGTTTCAAAAAAGTGAAACCACAGGTTTATGCGGGTCTGTTCCCGGTAAGCTCTGACGATTACGAAAACTTCCGTGATGCGTTGGGTAAATTGAGCCTGAACGATGCCTCCTTGTTCTTTGAGCCAGAAAGCTCAACGGCACTGGGCTTCGGCTTCCGTTGTGGCTTCCTTGGTCTGTTGCACATGGAAATCATTCAGGAACGTCTGGAACGTGAATACGACCTTGACCTGATTACCACAGCGCCAACCGTAGTTTACGAAGTTGAAACCACCAGCGGCGAAACAATTTATGTTGATAGCCCATCTAAGCTGCCAGCACTGAATAACATTGCTGAACTGCGTGAGCCAATCGCTGAATGTCATATGCTGATGCCACAGGAATATCTGGGCAGCGTCATCACTCTGTGTATCGAAAAACGTGGCGTACAGACCAACATGGTCTACCACGGTAACCAGGTTGCGTTGACTTACGAAATCCCGATGGCAGAAGTAGTACTCGACTTCTTCGACCGTCTGAAATCAACATCCCGTGGCTATGCTTCTCTGGACTATAACTTCAAACGTTTCCAGACCTCTGACATGGTACGTGTTGATGTACTGATTAACGGCGACCGTGTTGATGCTCTGGCATTGATCACTCACCGTGGCAACTCGCAGTTCCGTGGCCGTCAGTTGGTTGAGAAAATGCAGGAGCTGATCCCACGTCAACAGTTCGATATTGCGATTCAGGCGGCAATCGGCGCACATATTATTGCGCGTTCTACCGTGAAACAGTTGCGTAAAAACGTTCTGGCGAAATGCTACGGCGGTGACGTAAGCCGTAAGAAAAAGCTGTTGCAGAAACAGAAAGACGGTAAGAAGCGTATGAAGCAAGTCGGTAACGTCGAATTGCCTCAGGAAGCGTTCCTCGCCATTCTGCATGTCGGCAAAGACAGCAAATAAATTAAGGAGTTGGCATGGCGAATATGTTTGCGCTAATCCTCGTGATAGCGACGCTGGTAACGGGCCTTTTATGGTGTATCGATAAATTTATCTTTGCGCCAAAGCGTCAGGAAAAACAGGCGGCAGCGCAAGCTGCCACTGGTGATGCACTTGATAGCAAAACGCTAAAAAAAGTGGCACCTAAGCCAGGTTGGTTAGAAACGGGGGCATCCGTATTCCCGGTGCTCGCTATTGTCTTGATCGTGCGTTCGTTTATCTATGAACCGTTCCAGATCCCATCAGGATCAATGATGCCAACGTTATTAATTGGCGACTTTATTCTGGTGGAGAAATTTGCCTACGGCATTAAAGATCCGATTTACCAGAAAACGCTCATTGAAACGGGTCATCCAAAACGCGGTGATATTGTGGTCTTTAAATACCCGCAAGATCCTCGTCTGGATTACATCAAGCGTGCTGTTGGTTTACCGGGCGATCGCGTCAGTTACGATCCCGTTGCAAAAGAAGTCACGGTCCAGCCAAATTGCAGTTCTGGCCAGGCATGTGATAACGCTCTGCCAATTACTTACAGCAACGTAGAGCCGAGCGATTTCGTTCAGACCTTTGCGCGCCGTAACGGCAGTGAAGCGAATTCTGGTTTCTTCCAGTTGCCGCTGAACCAGACCAAAGAAGACGGTATCCGTCTGTCTGAGCGCAAAGAAACGTTGGGTGATGTAACTCACAACATATTGACGGTGCCAATCGCTCAGGATCAACTGGGGATGTACTACCAGCAACCAGGCCAACAACTGGCGACCTGGATTGTTCCACCAGGCCATTACTTCATGATGGGTGATAACCGCGATAACAGCGCTGATAGCCGTTATTGGGGCTTTGTTCCTGAGGCAAATCTGGTAGGTAAAGCGACGGCAATCTGGATGAGTTTTGAGAAACAAGAAGGTGAATGGCCAACGGGTGTTCGTTTAAGCCGTATTGGCGGAATTCATTGATCAATTAAATCTATTCAGATAACGACTTTCTATGTCGTTATCTATAGAATATCCCCCCGTATTAAGGTTGGCTCCTCTTAGAGGAGCCACGGCAAACGAAACAGCGTTGGTTCTCTTTTTCAGGTCTGTTCCGTGTGCTGAATAATTGACGCATTCATTAATTGGTATCGCATGAACCCCATCGTAATAAATAGGCTGCAGCGTAAGCTGGGCTACACTTTTGTACATCAGGATCTGTTGCAACAGGCATTAACGCATCGCAGTGCCAGCAGCAAGCACAATGAGCGTCTGGAATTCCTGGGTGACTCAATTCTTAGCTACGTTATCGCAAACGCGCTTTACCATCGTTTCCCTCGTGTTGACGAAGGCGATATGAGCCGTATGCGTGCGACGCTGGTGCGCGGAAATACGCTGGCAGAAATTGCCCGCGAATTTGAATTAGGCGAATGTCTGCGCCTTGGGCCGGGTGAATTGAAAAGCGGTGGTTTCCGCCGCGAATCTATTCTGGCCGATACCGTCGAAGCCTTAATTGGTGGTGTTTTCCTCGACAGCGATATCCAGAACGTTGAGCGCTTAATTCTTTCCTGGTATCAATCTCGTCTGGATGAAATTAGCCCAGGCGATAAGCAAAAAGACCCTAAGACGCGTCTGCAAGAGTATTTGCAGGGTCGCCACTTGCCACTGCCATCTTATTTGGTGGTGCAGGTTCGTGGTGAAGCGCACGATCAGGAATTTACCATTCACTGTCAGGTGAGTGGCCTGCCTGAGCCGGTCGTTGGTACCGGTTCAAGCCGCCGTAAAGCGGAACAGGCTGCAGCTGAGCAGGCGCTTATCAAGCTGGAGCTGGAATAATGAGCGAAGAACAAACCTTTTGCGGATTCGTGGCCATCGTTGGTCGCCCGAATGTCGGCAAATCCACGCTGCTAAACCAGTTGCTTGGGCAAAAAATCTCTATTACTTCCCGTAAAGCGCAGACCACTCGTCACCGCATTATGGGCATCCATACTGAAGGTCCGTATCAGGCGATTTACGTCGATACCCCAGGGCTGCATATGGAAGAAAAACGTGCCATCAACCGCCTGATGAACAAAGCTGCCAGCAGCTCCATCGGTGACGTTGAGCTGGTTATCTTTGTGGTTGAAGGCACTAAGTGGACCGCAGATGACGAGATGGTGCTTAACAAACTGCGTGACGCGCGAGCGCCGGTAATTCTTGCGGTGAACAAAGTCGATAACGTTCAGGATAAAGGCGTTTTGCTGCCGCACCTGCAATTCCTCGGTAGCCAGATGAACTTCCTCGATATCGTGCCTATTTCTGCTGAAAACGGCATGAACGTGGATACTATCGCCAGCATCGTGCGTAAACGTCTGCCAGAAGCGATTCATCACTTCCCGGAAGATTACATCACTGACCGTTCTCAGCGTTTCATGGCTTCTGAAATCATCCGTGAAAAGCTGATGCGTTTCCTTGGCGCGGAATTACCGTATTCCGTGACCGTTGAAATTGAACAGTTTGTGACTAACGCTCGCGGTGGTTACGACATCAATGGTTTGATTCTGGTTGAACGTGAAGGCCAGAAGAAAATGGTGATTGGCAACAAAGGCGCCAAAATCAAAACCATCGGTATCGAAGCGCGTAAAGACATGGAAGACATGTTTGAAGCGAAAATTCACCTGGAATTGTGGGTGAAGGTTAAATCCGGCTGGGCAGATGACGAGCGCGCGTTGCGCAGCCTCGGCTACACAGACGACTAACCAATGGAAGGCTGGCAACGGGCTTTTGTCCTGCATAGTCGCCCCTGGAGCGAAACCAGCCTTCTGCTAGACCTCTTTTCTGAAGAGTCCGGGCGCGTTCGTTTAATTGCGAAAGGCGCTCGTTCTCGCCGCTCTAACCTTAAAGGGACTCTACAACCCTTTACCCCTTTGCTGGTTCGCTGGGGCGGTCGTGGTGAAGTCAAAACACTGCGTAGCGCCGAAGCTGTCTCACTGGCACTTCCACTTAGTGGTATTACGCTCTACAGCGGCCTGTACGTGAATGAACTGGTTTCACGCGTGCTGGAAGATGAAACCCGTTTCTCTGAATTATTTTTCGACTACCTTCATTGCATTCAGGCATTAGCGGGAACCAGCGGCTCGCCGGAACCGGCATTGCGCCGATTTGAATTGGCTCTGCTGGGGCACCTGGGATATGGCGTGGATTTCCTGCACTGCGCAGGAAGCGGGGAAGAAGTCAGCGACACCATGACTTATCGCTATCGTGAAGAGAAAGGGTTTATCGCGAGCCTGGTGGTGGATAACCGTAGTTTCACTGGGCATGAACTCAAAGCTCTCGCCAATCGCGAATTCCCTGATATTGCATCCTTACGCGCCGCGAAACGTTTTACCAGAATGGCGCTGAAACCTTACCTCGGTGGCAAACCGCTTAAAAGCCGCGAATTATTCCGCCAGTTTGTGCCTAAAATTCCACCACTCAAATCACCGCAAGACCCGCAATAACGTCTGGTCGTAGCCATGCTTTCCTTACCCGGTGTAAACTGCCTGAACTCAAACCGTTCTGACCCGAGGAAAGGCATGTCTAAATTACTGTTAGGCGTCAATATCGATCACATCGCAACTTTACGTAACGCACGTGGCACGGCATACCCAGACCCAGTGCAGGCGGCATTTATCTGCGAACAAGCAGGGGCTGACGGTATTACCGTTCACCTGCGTGAAGATCGCCGGCACATCACCGATCGCGATGTACGCATCTTGCGCCAGACCCTCGACACACGTATGAATCTGGAAATGGCCGTTACCGAAGAGATGCTTGATATTGCTTGCGAAACCAAGCCTCATTTCTGCTGCCTGGTGCCAGAAAAGCGTCAGGAAGTGACTACCGAAGGCGGGCTAGATGTCGCCGGTCAACTGGATAAAATGCGTGATGCCTGCAAACGGCTGGCCGATGCTGGCATTCTGGTTTCTCTGTTTATTGATGCTGACCACGCGCAAATTGATGCAGCGGTAGCTGTTGGCGCGCCATATATCGAAATTCACACCGGCTGCTACGCTGATGCAAAAGACGACGTGACTCAAGCCAAAGAACTGGCGCGTATTGCCGAAGCTGCAACCTATGCCGCCGGAAAAGGCCTGAAAGTGAACGCCGGACACGGGCTGACTTATCACAACGTCAAAGCTATTGCCCGTTTGCCAGAAATGCATGAGCTGAATATCGGCCATGCAATAATTGGCCGTGCGGTAATGAGCGGTTTGAAAGAAGCGGTAGCAGAAATGAAACGTCTGATGCTGGAAGCACGTAGCTAATGGCTATTCTTGGCCTTGGCACCGATATCGTGGAGATAGCGCGTATCGAAAGCGTTATCTCACGTTCCGGCGACCGCCTGGCGAAGCGTGTGCTTAGTGCCAATGAATGGCTGCAATACCAGGCGCACCAGCAGCCGGTGCGCTTTCTTGCCAAACGCTTTGCAGTAAAGGAAGCTGCAGCCAAAGCGTTTGGGACAGGAATTCGCAATGGCCTGGCGTTTAATCAGTTCGAGGTTTTTAACGATCCACTAGGCAAACCGCAATTACGGTTTTGGGAAGAGGCGGAACGAGTCGCGCAAAGAATGGGCGTGCGCTCAGTGCATGTTACGCTTGCCGATGAACGGCACTATGCGTGTGCAACGGTAATTATTGAGAACTAAAGTTTGTCTGCATGATGCAACTGAACGAACTTGTCCCACAGTTGCTCCTGGTTCTCAATATGCGCCGGATCGCTAATGATAGTATTCGGGATCGGACAGACTTTCTGGCAGGTTGGCGTTTCGTAATGCCCGACGCATTCAGTGCAGCGATCGGTGTTGATCTCATAAATGCTCTCCCCCATGGAAATAGCTTCGTTCGGGCACTCCGGCTCGCACATATCGCAGTTAATACATTTTTTAGTGATGAGCAGTGCCATGGGAAGATCTCGATAACAACAGAAACAGGGCGGGCATTATACGCCCAATCACCGGTCAAACCAGTTTTTTTACCAGTGCTTCACTGTGGCGAATTCGCCCCGGCGCGTGTTCCAAATCCCTTTGTACCAGCGCCATAAACAGAAGGTCGGTCAGCATCATTTGCGCGCTGGTGGATGAAATTGCCGCGCTGCGTGTCGCCTGTTCTTCAGCGATGGTATACAGGCAAAGAGTGGCGCGTTGTTGTAAAGCGTTTGGCGTAAAACCGGTAATCGCGAGGATTTTTGCTCCGGTACGCAGGGTTTCATCAGCGGCAAGATTTATCTCACGCCGTTCACCAGAATAGGAAATAGCCAATAGCACGTCGTCACTGCTTGAAGCTTGGGCCGTCGCCAGCAATGCATGCATGTCTTGCTCCGCCACCGCATTAATACCAATTTTCATCAGCTTCCAGGAAAAATTCTTGGCAACCAGGCCAGAGGCACCAATACCTACCAGTAGCACCCGGCGTGCATTGCGCAACATATCCACACTCGCTAGCAGTTTTTCTTCACTGTTGACATCAAGCGTGGCACGCATCGCGGCCAAATTATCCTTAATCAGCTTTTCGCCCACTAACCGCAGTGGGTCATCACCCAATATCAGATTATGAACAGGCACAGATTGTGGTTCCTGGCCGCTGGCCAGTGCTTCACTGATTGCCAGTTTCAGAGCCGGAAAGCCTTTGAACCCCAGTTTTTGGGAAAATTTCACCACGCTGGACTGGCTGACACCTGCCTCGGTGGCAAGCTGCTGTGAACTTAAATGGCGCGCGTAGTCGGGCTTCTCCAGCAAAAAGTCAGCCAGTCTACGGTCGCTTTGTGCCAGGGTTGGGTAGCGGCTTCGAATACGCAATAAGCAGTTCATGTCCTCTCCAGTCCGTCGGGTCAATTATGTGAGCGGCTCCATAATAACGTAAATTACGCTCGCCTGAATGAATTTAATATTCCATCATGTGGAAACTTTAAGGAATTAAATATTCAAAGGCACATGATGAATCTCGGCTCACTCGTTTCTGAAACTCGTAATCCACAAACCATGGATCTCGATTGTCTCTCTACACTTGAAATGGTCCAGCGCTTTAATCAACAGGATGCCCTGGTGGCAGAGGCTGTTGAGAAAACACTGCCCGAAGTTGCCAAAGCCGTTGATGCTGCCGCTGTGTCGCTTCAGGCGGGTGGCCGTTTGATTTATATGGGCGCGGGAACTAGCGGACGGTTAGGTGTGCTGGACGCCTCAGAATGCCCGCCGACTTTTGGCGTGCCACACGGTCTGGTGATTGGTTTAATCGCCGGTGGCCCAGGCGCATTACTGAAAGCCGTCGAAGGTGCTGAAGACAACCAGCAATTGGGCGAGGACGACCTGAAAGCCCTGGAGCTAACCGCCAACGACATGGTGGTTGGGCTTGCTGCGTCAGGCCGCACGCCGTATGTGATTGGTGGCCTGCGTTATGCGCGCAATCTTGGCTGTCGTACCGCAGCGATTTCCTGTAATCCAGGTTCTGCCATTGCACTGGAAGCTGAAATTGCCATTTCTCCGGTCGTCGGCCCGGAAGCCCTGACGGGTTCCACGCGTCTGAAATCAGGCACTGCGCAAAAACTGGTGCTGAATATGATTTCCACTGGCGCGATGGTGAAACTGGGTAAGGTTTACCAGAACCTGATGGTCGATATGAAAGCCACCAATATTAAGCTTGTGGATCGGGCGTGTCGTATTGTCATGGAAGCGACCGGAGCCGCTCGTATTGATGCTGAAAATGCGCTCAAACAAACAGATTACGAAGTGAAGCCCGCCATTCTAATGATACTCACTGGTGTGGATGCGCAGACGGCTTACACGCGTCTGGCAGACAGCAATGGTTATCTTCGCCCAGCACTGAAAAACTAAAAGCAGGCACTGAATCATGGATATGACAGCAACTCTTGCCAGTGAAATATTGCTTGGAATCGGTGGGCAGGCAAATATCGCCCGTCTGGAAAACTGTATGACACGCGTACGCGTCGAAGTACATGACGATAACCAGCTTGATATTGCCCGTCTGAAGAAACTGCCGGGAGTTAGTGGCTATGTGAAACAAGGAACGCAGCATCAGCTTATTGTTGGGCCGGGTCGTGCAGCTCAGGTAGTCGATGCCATGCGTGAACTGTTGCAAAGCAATGGTCAAACGCTCTTAGCAGAAGACGATATTGCGCAGAATAAAGCTCAGGCGAAAGCGCGTTATCAGGCTCCGATGAGCGAAGCGCTGCGTAAATTGGCCAACGTCTTTATTCCATTGATTCCTGCTTTTATTGCTTCAGGGCTTATCACCGGGATTATTAATATCCTCAAACGCCCGGATATTGTGGGTGACCTTGCCACGCAGTATCCGAACATTCTCGGCTTACTTGCCATCTTCGGTAGTGCCGTGTTTGCTATCATGAATATTCTGGTGGGCGTAAATGCCGCTAAAGTATTCGGCGGCTCAATGGCGATGGGCGGCGTGATGGCCGGGATTCTTTCCAGCCCGCAACTGGCGCAAATCCACCTGTTTGGCGAAAACCTGCAACCGGGGCGCGGCGGGGTTATCGCAGTGTTGCTGGTGGTGGCGCTGATGTGCTGGATTGAAAAACGGTTACGCAAGTTATTGCCAGGTTCAATTGAGCTGATCCTCAACCCACTGCTGACCACCTTAATTACTGCATCGATTGCGATTGTGGCGCTGCAACCGCTGGGTGGCCTGATTTCTGATGCGATTGCCCACGGTGCGACCCTGGCAATTGATAAAGGTGGACTGGTGGTCGGTGCAATACTTTCTGGCGTCTTCCTGCCGCTAGTCTTGTCGGGGTTACATCAGGGACTGGTGCCGATTCATGTTGAGCTTATCCAGACACACGGCCAAAACGCTTTGCTGCCCATTCTGGCGATGGCCGGTGTCGGGCAGGTCGGGGCGGCACTGGCGGTATTGCTGAAAACGCGTAACCAACGCCTGAAAAAACTGATTAAAGGCGCATTACCCGTTGGGTTGCTGGGTATCGGTGAACCGTTGATTTTCGGGGTAACGTTGCCGTTGGGTAAACCATTTATCGGCGCCTGTTTAGGCGGCGCGGTGGGTGGGGCGCTCATCAGTTACTGGAAAGTGGCGACTGTCATCACCTTCGGAATTTCAGGTTTACCGCTGGCATTAACCATTGTTGCCGGAAAAGTGATGTTCTATCTGTTAGGCTTTCTGATAGCGGTTATCGCCGGGTTCTTATTTACATGGTTTATGGGCTTTAATGATCCAGAGGAGTAACGTTTGGCAACTCAGAGTGAGCGTCGGGTAGTTTTTTTCGATTTAGATGGCACGCTGCATCAGCAGGATATGTTCGGCAGCTTCTTGCGCTACTTGCTGCGCCATCAGCCCCTCAATCTGTTACTTGTCATTCCGCTTCTGCCGGTGATCGGTGGCGCGTTATTGTTTAAGGGGCGCGCCGCTCGCTGGCCAATGAGCCTGTTGTTGTGGGGCGCAACCTTCGGTCACAGCGAAACGCGCCTCAAGCAACTGGAAACGAATTTCGTGACGTGGTTCCGTGAGCGCGTGACTGCATTCCCCGTAGTACAACAGCGCCTGACCGATTACCTGACCAGTTCAGATGCTGATGTCTGGCTTATCACCGGCTCCCCACAACCGCTGGTGCAGCAGGTTTATTTCGATACGCCGTGGCTGCCAAAAGTGAAGCTTATCGCCAGCCAAATCAAGCGCTCCCACGGTGGGTGGGTACTCACATTGCGTTGCCTCGGGCATGAAAAAGTGTCACAGCTGGAACAACAAATCGGCACGCCACTGCAACTCTACAGTGGTTACAGCGACAGCAATCAAGACAACCCGCTACTCTTTTTCTGCCAGCACCGCTGGAGGGTTACACCGCAGGGTAATCTCCAGCAACTCGAATAATTCCGTCTCTTGTAACGACTGTGTATAATGCGCCGCCCTAAGCTAGCCCGGAGAGTCCCTTGTCAGAAAGTGAATTTACCCACGAACACTGGATGCGTCATGCGCTGACCCTTGCACGTCGTGCGTGGGAAGAAGGTGAAGTTCCGGTTGGTGCGGTGCTGGTGCATAACAACCAGGTGATTGGCGAAGGCTGGAACCGACCGATTGGTAGACACGATCCGACAGCGCATGCGGAAATTATGGCACTGCGCCAGGGTGGGTTGGTATTGCAAAATTATCGCCTGCTGGAAACCACACTTTACGTCACCCTCGAGCCTTGCGTCATGTGTGCAGGCGCGATGGTTCATGGCCGCATCGGCCATTTAGTCTTTGGCGCGCGTGATGCCAAAACTGGCGCGATTGGATCGCTAATGGATGTGCTGGGCCATCCTGGTATGAATCACCAGGTTAATGTGACTGAGGGCGTAATGGCAGCAGAGTGTTCGGCAATGTTGAGCGATTTTTTTCGCGCTCGTCGCCTTGAGAAAAAGGCCCTAAAGGAAAAGGCCCGAAGTGCGGAGTAGCCCGATCTTCAGCGTCAGCGACGGGATCTTGTAGTGCATTTTCTTCTTCTTGTTTTTCCGTTTGCGCTATCTGTTTCTCTTTTTCGAGCAAATATCCCACCAGGCTAATGTAATATTTGCGGATATTCTCCACATAGGCATACGCCTCATGACCACGGGCGTAACCATACTTTGTTTTCGAGTAGTACTGTTTTTGGCTAAGTAGCGGCAGGCGCATTTTGACGTCCGCCCAGCTGTCCGGATTACCTTTTTGCTTCGCCGTCAGTTGACGGGCATCCAGCATATGAGCGTATCCCATGTTATAGGCGGTCAGCGCAAACCAAATTTGTTCATCCTTTGGCACACTGTCAGGGACTTTCGTCATCATATCTCTCAGATAACGGCTTCCTCCTTCAATACTTTGCTCTGGATCTAACCGGTCAGTCACTCCAAGGCTTTGTGCGGTATTTTTGGTCAGCATCATCAACCCACGCACACCGGTTGGCGAGGTCGCCTGGTTATCCCAATGTGATTCCTGATAAGAGATGGCAGCCAGCAAACGCCAGTCTATTTCGGTGGCATGTTTTTCAAAGAGTGGCTGTAGCTCTGGCAGCACGGAATCTACCGCTTTGAGGAAGGTGCGGGTATCGACATAATCAAAATCGCCAACATGGCCGAGATATTTTTCTTCGAGGCGCGCAAAGGTATCGTCGCTATTGAGACGGTTATAAAAGTCGAGCAGGGCAGCGGAAAGGCTGTCGTCGCTATCTAATGCGCTAAACCACGTCACCGGCTGCTCGTCGGTGATATCCAGTGCGACAGCCAACTGTGGATGAACGCGCTGGAAGGTGCTGATTGCCACGGAATCGGCAATGGTAAATGCAATCTTCCCATCCACGACTTGCTGCATCAGCTCTGTACTGCTGAGCTGATTATCAATGCGCCAGCTTAAATCCGGGTATTTCTGTTGTTTAAGTTTGTTCAATGCGCCCAGCGATGTGACGCCAGGTGACAGCACCAGCTGGTTTTCTTTGATGCCCGCCAACGTCTTTGGGCGTTGGCTACCCATGCGATAAACCATCTGCTGGGAAACGGAATAATATGCCGGCCCCGCCTGGTAATGCTGGCTACGTTGTGTGTCATACACCAGACCCGCTGCGATAATATCGGCCCGGCCACTATCAATGTCGTCAAACAGTTCCTGAATATTTGGGCGAACAGTCACTTCCAGCTTCACGTCCAGATACCTGGCAAACTGTTCCGCCAGCTCATAATCGAGGCCAATTTTTTTACCCTGATAAAGGGTGTAGGTCAGCGGAGACTCAATAGTACTGACGCGCAAAACCCCCGCGCTTGAATGGCGGCGATGCGGTTTTCGGCTTGTCCGAACCAGGGAATGGAGGGCCAGAGCGCCACTGCCAGCAACACGGTTACGGCACCGATAAGCAGATAATTAATCTTAAATCTTTTCAAGTATTTAATCTGCAACGAGGCGTCGAGTTTTCGCTAACAACAGAGCATCAAAAATGGAGGTTATACAATAAGGTGTGGCGCATTTTGCTTAACAAAACGCCACTGTGCAACTTATTCAACATTTATGGCTAAATTCTCGCCACTGAAAACTAATCCGTTTATTTATACGCAAACGGTTTCGTCAAGGCCGCGGATTCTCTATAATGGCGCCCGTTTTCCCCTTGCGCCCACTGAAGCGTCCCCCTGGCGTTTCGAAGACGAGAGATCTTTGATGATGGAAATTCT
This sequence comes from Buttiauxella agrestis ATCC 33320, assembly GCA_024169445.1. Lineage (GTDB taxonomy): Bacteria > Pseudomonadota > Gammaproteobacteria > Enterobacterales > Enterobacteriaceae > Buttiauxella > Buttiauxella ferragutiae. Next base: position 4,891,201 of record JALKFA010000001.1, on the reverse strand, counting down.
GCGTGGTTCGCCCGCTTTATCGGCATTTCGTATTAACAAATTACTGGCCCGCTTTAATGACGCCAACCTTCCGGTCAGCGACATTTATGCCGAGTATGTTCACTTTGCCGATCTTGACGCGCCGCTGAGCGCTGATGAGCAAACCCGTCTGCAACGGTTGTTGAAATATGGTCCAACCCTTGCCGACCACGCCCCGACCGGCCACCTGATTCTGGTCACGCCGCGTCCTGGTACCATCTCACCCTGGTCCTCTAAAGCGACTGATATTGCCCATAACTGCGATTTAGCCAAAGTTAAGCGTCTGGAACGCGGTGTGGCTTATTACGTGTCTGGTAGCTCACTGACAGATGCACAGCGCCAGCAAGTTGTCGCACTACTGCATGACCGCATGATGGAAAGCGTGTTTGACTCGCTTAATGATGCCCAGCAACTGTTCTCTCAACATCAGCCTGCTCCAGTGCAAAGTGTTGATCTGTTAACGCAAGGTCGCGAAGCGCTGGTTGAAGCTAACATCCGTCTGGGTCTGGCACTGGCAGAAGACGAAATCGATTATTTGCAGGATGCGTTCAGCAAACTGGGGCGCAACCCGAACGATATCGAGCTGTATATGTTCGCGCAGGCTAACTCCGAACATTGCCGCCACAAAATTTTCAACGCCGACTGGATTATTGACGGTGTAGAACAGCCTAAATCGCTGTTTAAAATGATTAAAAACACCTTTGAGAAAACCCCGGACTACGTGTTATCGGCTTATAAAGATAACGCCGCAGTGATGGAAGGTTCGGTCGTCGGGCGTTTCTTTGCCGATCATGAAGCGGGCCGCTATGACTACCACCAGGAAGATGCACATATCCTGATGAAAGTCGAAACCCACAACCACCCAACTGCTATTTCCCCATGGCCGGGTGCGGCGACCGGTTCCGGTGGCGAAATCCGTGATGAAGGTGCGACAGGCCGTGGTGCTAAACCTAAAGCCGGTCTGGTCGGTTTCTCGGTTTCCAACTTGCGTATTCCTGGCTTTGAGCAGCCGTGGGAAGAAGATTTTGGCAAGCCAGACCGTATCGTAACGGCGCTGGATATTATGACCGACGGCCCATTGGGCGGTGCGGCATTTAACAACGAATTTGGTCGTCCGGCGCTGACAGGTTACTTCCGCACTTACGAAGAGCAAGTCAACAGCCACAACGGCGTAGAACTGCGCGGTTACCACAAGCCAATTATGCTGGCGGGCGGTATTGGCAACATTCGTGCTGACCACGTTCAGAAGGGCGAAATCACCGTTGGCGCGAAACTTATCGTGCTCGGTGGCCCATCTATGAACATCGGTTTGGGTGGCGGTGCTGCTTCTTCTATGGCTTCAGGTCAGTCTGACGCGGATCTGGATTTTGCATCCGTACAGCGCGACAACCCAGAAATGGAACGTCGTTGCCAGGAAGTTATTGACCGTTGCTGGCAGTTGGGCGATGCCAACCCAATCCTGTTTATTCATGATGTCGGCGCGGGTGGCCTCTCCAACGCAATGCCAGAACTGGTGAGCGATGGTGGGCGTGGTGGGCGTTTCGAACTACGTGACATTCTGAACGACGAGCCGGGCATGAGCCCGCTGGAAGTATGGTGTAACGAATCCCAGGAACGTTATGTCCTGGCGGTTGCTCCAGACCAGTTGCCGCTGTTTGACGAACTGTGCCGCCGCGAACGCGCGCCGTACGCCGTCATTGGTGAAGCCACCGAAGAAAAACATCTGACACTCAACGATAGCCATTTCGACAACCAGCCGATTGATATGCCGCTGGACGTTCTGCTTGGTAAAACGCCAAAAATGGAACGTAACGTTGAAACCCTGAAAGCAACAGGTGATGCGCTGGATTGCCGCAATATCACCATTGCTGATGCGGTCAATCGCGTGCTGCACTTGCCGACCGTGGCAGAAAAAACCTTCCTGGTCACCATTGGCGACCGTTCGGTAACCGGTATGGTTGCTCGCGACCAGATGGTTGGGCCGTGGCAGATTCCGGTCGCTAACTGTGCGGTCACCACTGCAAGCCTCGATAGCTACTACGGTGAAGCGATGTCTCTTGGCGAACGCGCACCAGTTGCATTGCTGGACTTTGCGGCATCAGGTCGCCTGGCGGTTGGTGAAGCACTGACTAACATTGCGGCGACGCAAATTGGCGCGCTGAACCGAATTAAGCTCTCGGCAAACTGGATGTCCGCAGCCGGTCACCCAGGTGAAGACGCCGGTCTTTACGAAGCCGTGAAAGCCGTGGGTGAAGAACTTTGCCCAACGCTCGGCCTGACTATTCCGGTGGGCAAAGACTCCATGTCGATGAAAACCCGCTGGCAGGAAGGTAACGAACAGCGTGAGATGACTTCTCCGCTGTCGCTGGTTATTACTGCATTTGCCCGTGTGGAAGATGTTCGTCGTACCGTGACGCCACAACTGCAAACTGAAGATAATGCCTTATTGCTTATTGATTTAGGCGCAGGCCACAACGCATTGGGCGCTACCGCGCTGTCTCAGGTTTACCGTCAACTGGGCGACAAACCTGCGGACGTGCGCAGTGCTGAACAACTGAAAGGCTTCTTTAACGCGATTCAGGCGTTGGTTGCCGAGCAGAAATTGCTGGCCTACCACGACCGTTCTGACGGCGGCCTGCTGGTGACACTGGCCGAAATGGCCTTCGCGGGTCACTGCGGCGTGGAAGCTGACATCGCAACCCTCGGTAAAGACCATCTGGCAGCACTGTTCAACGAAGAGTTGGGCGCAGTGATTCAGGTTAAAGTTGCTGACCGTGATGCGGTTGAGAAAACCCTGGCAGAGCATGGCCTGGCTGATTGTGTTCACTTCCTCGGTAAAGCCGTGGCGGGTGACCGTTTCACGCTGACGGCTGACGGCCACGCGGTATTTAGCGAAAGCCGAACGACGCTTCGCATGTGGTGGGCAGAAACCACCTGGCAGATGCAGCGTCTGCGCGACAACCCAGAGTGTGCCGATCAGGAACATGAAGCGAAAGCTAATGACAACGATCCTGGCCTGAACGTTAAATTGAGCTTCGATATCAAAGAAGATATCGCAGCACCGTTTATCGCGACGGGTGCGCGCCCGAAAGTTGCCGTACTGCGTGAGCAGGGCGTTAACTCACACGTTGAAATGGCTGCGGCCTTCCATCGTGCGGGCTTTGATGCCATCGACGTGCATATGAGTGACTTGCTGGCAGGCCGTCGCGGTCTGGAAGATTTCCAGGCGCTGGTAGCTTGTGGTGGCTTCTCTTACGGCGACGTACTGGGCGCAGGCGAAGGTTGGGCGAAGTCCATTCTGTTTAACTCCCGCGTGCGTGATGAGTTCGAAACCTTCTTCCACCGTCCACAAACCCTGGCGTTGGGCGTGTGTAACGGCTGCCAGATGATGTCGAACCTGCGTGAACTGATTCCGGGCAGCGAACTGTGGCCGCGTTTTGTGCGCAACCATTCAGACCGCTTTGAAGCGCGCTTCAGCCTGGTGGAAGTCACTTCTAGCCCGTCGTTGCTGCTGCAAGGCATGGTGGGCTCGCACATGCCAATCGCGGTTTCTCACGGTGAAGGGCATGTTGAAGTACGCGATACGGCACATCTCGCGGCACTCGAAAGCAAAGGGCTGGTGGCGCTGCGCTTTATCGACAACTTCGGCAAAGTGACACAAAACTACCCGGCGAACCCGAACGGTTCACCAAACGGCATCACGGCGGTCACCAACGAAAGCGGGCGCGTCACGATTATGATGCCGCACCCGGAGCGCGTGTTCCGTACCGTTAGCAACTCCTGGCACCCTGCTGAGTGGGGCGAAGATAGCCCGTGGATGCGTATTTTCCGCAATGCGCGTAAGCAACTGGGTTAATTAACCACCCTCATCCTGACCTTCTCCCTGAGGGAGAAGGGACTTTGACTTTCCTCCTCTCCTGGGGGCTGTCTCTTAGTCACATCTTTGAGGGCCGCTCCCGACGGCTGGACCCTGCCACCTGGAGTCAAAATGGAGGCGATTTAAGCCGGACCAGAAATTCAAGGTCAAAGTCAAAAACCAGGCCGGTTTTGACCTTGTTCCCGGCTTCAATCGCACCGTTTTTCGCCCTTCAGTCGGGGGCACGTGGTCGGGAACCTCGTGAGAGAGCGATCGTCGGGAACGAATCGCGAACGACCCGAATGTTGGGTGAAAAACGGTGTTTACCGCTTTAGCGGCGATTGATTTGCCGGGCGCCTGGATTATCAAGGTGTTGGCGTTAACACCTTGATACGTTCACCGTTTTCAGGAATTAAAGAGATAGCTGAACGCACGGGTGAACGGAATATCTGCGAGGCTAACAGATCTTACCCTGACAAAATTGCCAGGGTGAGTTGTGTATGTGTAAGAGACAGCTCCCGTGGGAGAGGGCCGGGGTGAGGGCAAACAAATATGTCCCCAATCCCCGACACCACCCCACTCTGAATGTCTCCTAAAGGAGACATTTATCTTATTGATTTAAAGTGGTTTAATTTTTCATTAATAATATTGTTGCAAATTAGCGACACTATGTGCAAAAAACAAACAAATTCATAAACAAGCATTACTGCAAATAAACATAATAAAAACATTTAGTTGTCTATTTTGTAGCAAATGTGGCACACATACTGCATAATACTGCGCAGTGGCTCATTCACCTTCTTATGTCAGCCTCCGCAAGGGTAGTGCTACATAAACCATAGAATGACGCACACAAGGTGCCTGCCGTCCGACTTTTGATTATTGCCAGCTTCGTGCTGCTTTATCATGCTCCGGGCGAAACGTTGAGTAAGGCACCGCCTGATTTCAGAACAAAGGCAGAGATTATTCTCTGCCTTTGTCATTTCTGAACTTTAAACTCCCCCCATTCCCAGCTAGCATCGAATTATTCACAATCCCAATGAGATGAAGCTATTGAACCAGTGGCATTTTTTCCCGCGCTCTTTACGCCAGCTTGTGATGATGGCTTTTTTGTTGGTGTTGGTGCCGCTGCTGGTTCTGGCATGGCAAGCCTGGCAAAGCCTCAACGCACTTAGCGATCAAGCGGCACTCACCAACCGCACTACGCTGGTGGATGCCCGTCGTAGCCAGGCTATGACGAACGTGGCGCTGGAAATGGAACGTAGCTACCGGCAGTACTGTGTGCTGGATGACGCCACGCTTGCCACGCTTTATCAAGGGCAGCGTAAGCGTTATGCGCAAATGCTAGAAGCCCATCAAGGGGTTTTACCGGACAATCAACTTTATAGCGCTCTACGCCAGTCGCTAAACGATCTTGCCGAAATACAATGTAAAAATAGCGGGCCAGATGTCGCCGCTTCTGCACACCTTGAAACCTTCGCCACCAAAAATGCCGAAATGGTACAAGCCACACGCGCGGTGGTCTTTTCCCGTGGGCAACAACTTCAGCAAGAAATCGCCGAGCGCGGGCAATTCTTTGGCTGGCAGGCGCTGGTTTTATTCCTGTTGAGTTTCGCGTTGGTAATGATCTTTACGCGCATGATTATCGGTCCGGTAAAAGGCATTGAGCGGATGATTAATTTGCTTGGCGAAGGGCATTCACTGGGCAATACGGTATTGTTTAAAGGCGGGCCGCGCGAACTGCGTTCTGTCGGGCAGCGGATTGTCTGGTTAAGCGAGCGCTTGTCGTGGCTCGAATCCCAGCGCCATGAATTTTTGCGCCATATTTCCCATGAACTAAAAACGCCACTCGCCAGTATGCGTGAAGGCACCGAACTGCTTGCCGACCAGGTCGTCGGGCCACTGACTAACGACCAAAAAGAAGTGGTAGAAATTCTCGATAATAGTAGCCGTCACTTACAAAAATTGATTGAGCAATTACTGGATTACAACCGCAAACTAGCGGATGTTCCGGTCGAACTTGAAAAAGTTGAGATCAAACCGCTGATGGATGTGATTATCGCCGCTCACAGTTTGCCAGCACGGGCTAAAATGATGCGTACCGAGTGCCACTTTAGCCCGCAGGCTTGCCTCGCGGAACCCATGTTGTTAGCCAGTGTGCTGGATAATCTCTATTCCAATGCGGTGCACTATGGGTCTGAATCCGGTACCATTTATCTGCGAAGCTCGCAGGTCGGAAACATGCTACTGATTGATGTCGCGAATACCGGCGACCCCATTCCGGCTGCAGAGCGAGAGATGATTTTTGTACCTTTTTATCAGGGAAGCCACCAGCGTAAAGGTGCGGTAAAAGGTAGCGGTCTGGGTCTGAGTATTGCCCTGGATTGTATTCGTCGCATGCGTGGCGAATTGCACCTGATTGACGATGAAACGGCAGATGTTTGCTTCCGGATCGAGTTACCTGTATTTCCCGAGAAAAATAAAAAATGAAAGTGACGATTTTTAGTCCGCTGTCAGCATTGCTACTGCCTTTGTTGCTGGCGAGTTGTGTACAAAACACAGCACCGAAAGATGTTAAACACCCGCCACACGTTGAAGAACCAGAACAACAACTGGCTGATTACCTGTCGACGAATTGTGATGATATCTGGCAAAACCAAAGCCAGGATTCCATGAGCAACCCGCTGTACTGGCTGCGTGCGATGGATTGCTCTGAACGTTTAGCGCCCGCAGAAGCACGAGCGGAAGCCCGTCGCTGGCCGGCCGATAACTGGCGTGACACTTTCAAGCGCGGCATTTTGCTCTCTAACGCCAAAATTTCCCCCACTGAACGTCGTCGTTACATGACGAAGTTGGATGCCATGACCGCTGATGTCCCGGCGCAAGTGCGTTCGTTGTTCCAGGTCTGGCGTGATGGCCAGGCTTCTCTACTGGCGCTTTCTGACGAACGCTCGCGCTATAGCAAATTGCAGCAAAGTTCAGACAATGAACTCGATACGCTGCGTGAGCAGCAGCAACGGCTCAGAAGCCAGTTAAGTTTGACCACCCGGAAACTGGAAAACCTTACGGATATTGAACGCCAGCTTTCGAACCGTAAACCGGCCGTTGCCGAACTACCGGACAACACCAAACCCGCGCAGGAGGCGAAACCATGACACAGCGTAAACCCGCCAGATTGCTGTTGGTTGATGACGATCCTGGTCTGCTAAAACTTCTTGGCATGCGTCTGACCAGCGAAGGTTACACCGTCTCAACCGCGGAAAGTGGTGCTGAGGGGTTGCGTCTGTTGGGTCGAGAAAAAATCGACCTGGTTATCAGCGATCTGCGAATGGATGAAATGGATGGGATGGCATTATTTGCCGAAATCCAGAAAGTGCAGCCAGGGATGCCGGTCATTATTTTGACCGCCCACGGCTCTATTCCTGACGCGGTTGCCGCCACACAACAGGGTGTTTTTAGCTTCCTGACCAAACCCGTTGATAAAGACGCGCTCTACAAAGCCATCGACGATGCGTTGTCGCACTCGCACATCGCCGGAGATGAAATGTGGCGCGATACTATCGTCACCCGCAACCCAGTCATGCAGCGTTTACTGGAACAAGCACGCATGGTCGCGCAGTCTGATGTTAGCGTGCTGATTAACGGGCAAAGCGGTACTGGTAAAGAAATTCTCGCCCAGGCTATTCATAACGCCAGCCCACGCAGCAAAAAGGCCTTTATCGCCATTAACTGTGGCGCGTTGCCGGAACAATTGCTGGAATCTGAACTGTTCGGCCATTCACGCGGCGCATTCACCGGCGCAGTCAGCAGCAGAGAAGGGCTGTTCCAGGCGGCAGAAGGCGGGACATTGTTTCTTGATGAGATTGGCGATATGCCGATCCCGTTACAGGTTAAATTGTTACGTGTGTTGCAGGAACGCAAAGTGCGCCCATTGGGCAGTAATCGCGACCTCGATATCGACGTACGTATCCTGTCGGCAACTCACCGTGATTTACCCAAAGCGATGGAGCGCGGCGAGTTTCGTGAAGACTTGTTCTATCGCCTGAATGTGGTGAGTCTCAAGATCCCGGCACTGCATGAACGCGCCGAAGATGTGCCGTTGCTGGCAAATCACCTGTTACGGCAATCAGCCGATCGCCATAAACCTTTCGTGCGTAGTTTCTCGACCGACGCCATGAAACGCCTGATGGCAGCAAGCTGGCCGGGTAACGTGCGCCAGTTAGTCAACGTGATTGAACAGTGCGTGGCCCTGACTTCCGCTCCGGTTATCAGCGAAGCGTTGGTTCAACAGGCGCTGGAAGGGGAAAACACCGCACTGCCGACTTTTGTCGAAGCGCGTAATCAGTTTGAGCTGAATTACCTGCGCAAATTGCTGCAAATGACCAAGGGAAATGTCACTCAAGCGGCACGCATCGCGGGGCGTAACCGGACAGAATTCTACAAACTACTCTCACGGCATGAACTCGATGCCAATGACTTTAAAGAGTAGTCTGTGGTAGTTTGAGCAATCGACGAAGTGCGGGATGACAGAGAGAATTATGAAAAAAATTGATGCGATTATTAAACCGTTCAAACTGGATGACGTGCGCGAAGCGCTGGCAGAAGTTGGCATCACCGGCATGACGGTAACAGAAGTAAAAGGTTTTGGTCGTCAGAAAGGGCATACCGAACTGTACCGTGGCGCTGAGTACATGGTGGATTTCCTGCCGAAAGTGAAAATTGAAATTGTCGTCACCGACGATATCGTTGATACCTGCGTGGATACCATCATCCGTACCGCGCAAACCGGTAAAATCGGCGATGGTAAAATCTTTGTCTTCGATGTAGCTCGCGTGGTGCGTATCCGTACTGGCGAAGAAGACGACGCCGCGATTTAATCCGCATCGTTTGCCCTCACCCTAACCCTCTCCCTCAGGAGAGGGGATTTTCTTTTCTCCCTCGCCCCTTTGGGGAGAGGGCCGGGGTGAGAGGAAAATCACATCACCTTATGCGGGCCAAAACACTCATAGTTAATTCGGCTCTGCTCAACGCCCAACGTCACTAACTGCTCCGCCGCAAAACGCATAAAGCTCACCGGGCCGCAGAGGTAAAACTGCATATCCGGCGTATTGATTTTGCTCTCCAGTGCAACCAAATCCATCAAGCCTTCGCTATCGAATTTTGACTGTGCACGGCAGTCCGCGCTCGGTGTGCGGTACCACACGTGGCTATCAAAACGTGGCAACTGCGCACCCAGCACATTCACTTCGTCGGCAAACGCATGCACGTCGCCATGCTCTGCGGCGTGGAACCAGTTTACGGGGGCGTGATGGGCATTTTTCGCCAGCGTATCCAGCATCGCCAGCATCGGGGTCTGGCCGACGCCTGCGGAAATCAACGTCACTGGAGTTTGTGCGTTGACGTTCATAAAGAAATCACCCGCCGGAGCGGCAAGATGCAGTTCATCGCCTACTTGTGCGTAATTGTGCAGCCAGCTTGAAACCTGGCCCTGGTCTTCACGTTTCACCGCAATGCGATAGCTTTTACCATCTGGCTTGCGGGTCAGTGAATACTGGCGAATTTCCTGATGCGGGAACCCTTCTGGTTTCAGCCACACGCCGAGGTATTGGCCAGGCTGATAATCCGCGACCGGTTTGCCATCCACGGGTGCAAATTCAAAACTGGTGATAAGCTGGCTTTGCGGCTCTTTTGCCACAATGCGGAAAGCACGCGTGCCTTCCCAGCCGCCATTTTTCGCCGCGTTATCCTGGTAGATTTCCGCTTCACGGTTGATAAACACACCCGCCAGCACGCCATACGCCTTGCCCCACGCATCCAGCACTTCCTGGCCTGGGCTGAACAGCTCATCCAGCGTTGCTAACAGGTGGCCGCCGACGATGTCGTACTGCTCAGGTTTAATCTGGAAACTGGTGTGCTTCTGGGCGATTTTTTCTACCGCAGGCAGTAACACCGCCAGATTTTCAATATTCGTCGCATAAGCACAGATGGCATTAAACAGCGCTTCACGCTGATCGCCATTGCGCTGGTTACTCATATTGAAGATCTCTTTTAGCTCAGGGTTATGGCTGAACATACGATCGTAAAAGTGTGCGGTAAGTTTTGGGCCGGTTGCTGCAAGCAGGGGAATGGTGGATTTCACAACAGCGATAGTCTGGGCATCAAGCATGGTATAGCTCCATTTTCTGACATTAAAATTTAATATTGCATTTAAAATGCATCTTATAAAACTCTCCGCTAAAAAAAAAGCACTACATTGTAAATGGATACTGACTGAGTCGATTCGGCTCACAGAACGTGAAATTTATGCATGTTGATGATGAATTAATATCCGCTGAAATAGCTTGCCACTTTCCCCTTCAAACCCTTGCAGGACGCCAAGCCAATCGTTTGCGTAAAAACCTCTGTCAAGGCCTATCACCCAGCACTGTTTCGGTTTACACTGTTGCCCGTCGCCCAAAAGGGCACCCTCGTTGCTGTAAATTTTTACTGTTAGCTGAGTTTAGGAGATGCGGATGTTAAAGCGTGAAATGAACATTGCCGATTATGATGCCCAACTGTGGCAGGCTATGGAGCAAGAAAAAGTACGTCAGGAAGAGCACATTGAACTGATCGCCTCCGAAAACTACACCAGCCCGCGCGTGATGCAGGCTCAGGGTTCTCAGTTAACCAACAAATATGCAGAAGGCTACCCAGGCAAACGCTACTACGGCGGTTGCGAATATGTTGACGTGGTTGAGCAATTGGCTATCGACCGTGCAAAAGAGCTGTTCGGCGCTGATTACGCTAACGTGCAGCCGCACTCAGGTTCACAGGCTAACTTCGCGGTCTACACCACGCTGCTGGAACCAGGCGACACCGTTCTGGGTATGAACCTGGCGCACGGCGGCCACCTGACTCACGGCTCCCCGGTAAACTTCTCCGGCAAGCTGTACAACATCGTTCCTTACGGCATCGATGAATCCGGTCATATCGATTACGCAGATCTGGAAAAACAAGCCAAAGAACACAAACCGAAAATGATCATCGGTGGTTTCTCTGCTTATTCTGGTGTGGTTGACTGGGCAAAAATGCGTGAAATCGCCGACATGGTTGACGCGAAACTGTTCGTTGATATGGCACACGTTGCGGGTCTGATTGCCGCAGGCGTTTACCCGAACCCGGTTCCACATGCTCACGTTGTGACTACCACTACGCACAAAACGCTGGCAGGCCCACGCGGTGGTTTGATCCTCGCGAAAGGCGGCAGCGAAGAGCTGTACAAGAAACTGAACTCTGCAGTATTCCCTGGCGCGCAGGGCGGCCCACTGATGCACGTCATCGCGGGTAAAGCTGTCGCACTGAAAGAAGCGATGGAGCCAGAGTTCAAAACTTACCAGCAGCAAGTGGCCAAAAACGCGAAAGCGATGGTTGCTGTGTTCCTGGAGCGTGGCTACAAAGTGGTGTCTGGCGGTACTGACAACCACCTGTTCCTGCTGGACTTGGTTGATAAAAACCTGACCGGTAAAGAAGCCGATGCTGCATTGGGTCGTGCGAACATCACCGTCAACAAGAACAGCGTACCAAACGATCCGAAGAGCCCGTTTGTGACTTCCGGTATCCGTATCGGTACCCCTGCGGTGACTCGTCGTGGCTTCACTGAAGCTGACGTTCGTGAACTGGCTGGCTGGATGTGTGATGTGCTGGATAGCATCAACGACGAAGCGGTTATCGAGCGTACTAAGCAAAAAGTTCTGGATATCTGCGCACGTTTGCCTGTTTACGCATAATCCCAGACTTGTAAGAGTAGGTCGGATAAACGCAGCGTCATCCGACACAACTGGTGGATGACGCTAACGCTTATCCACCCTACAAAACACATTTATCACCCTTTGTCAGCAATCTGAAAGCCCACATCATGTGGGCTTTGTTGTTTTTAGCGTTACTGCCGATCGCGCGTAATTGCCGAACATTTCTCAGCAATAGTCACGGTATCGCCATTTTTTGTTGCCTGGTTACACTCGTCCATTGGCGACATCGGCGGTGGCGTGTTAACGGTCTGGGCGGCACATCCGCTTAATAATATCCCGCAAAGTATGACTCCTGCTTTGAACATCACTTCACTCCTGATTTGAAAGGCGCGCGGCTATAAAGGGCAAATAACAAATCCTGGTTGGTAGCAGTCTGCCAGGTTTTTCCGTTGTCCACAGAATGGCGAAGTTCTCCGTTGGCGTAGGGATTATTTGTGCTTACCCAGAGGCTGTAACTGTTTTTTCCCGTAGGTTGAGAGGTTGATCCCTGTGAGCTGAAAATCAGCGCATAGCGTTTATGGATATCCAACCCCGTCAGACGCGGCCAGAGGGAGTAAACCGCCGGGCTGGACGGCAGATTAAACGGTGGCAGGGCTGCCGAAAACAGCGTTTGTGCCGGGTTACCTTTGCTATCGAGCAAGACAATCTGAATCCGGAAGTTATCTCCTGGCACCGCATCCACGTAGCGTTCAAACAACCAAAAATCGAGCTTTGGCAGATCGGGCTGTTGCAGGGTGAAGGTCTGCATCAATTGCTGCTCGCCCTGCATGTCTGTCCGTTCGCTGCCCGGCGCAATACTTTCCTGCACGATGTGCATGGCGGGGACTGCCGTGGTGTGCTGATAAACCTCAATTTCAGGCGCGTTAAGGTTCCCTTCGTGGTTTTCAAACTGAACTCGCAGACGACGAGCTGTCATCTCCGGGAACGAAAAGGTACGCTTATCACCGAGGATAAAGCCACGCGTTAACGTGTGCCATGCGCCGCCTTCCTGATAAGCCAGCGCATAATTGCGTATCGCAAACGGTGCAGGCTCTTTAACCACTATCTGGTTAAATTGCGTCAGCTTGCCCAAATCCAGTTCATAGCTGTTTATTCCTGCGGTAATCGTTTTGCCCTGCGCGAGGTTATCAGGCACCGGAATCGTCACGCCAGATTGTTTACTGAAGTGGAGCAGCGCGGTAGCCCCTCCCGCCAGCGGGTAGCTCACAACGCCGAGTTTTTGCTGCCAGCTTTGCCCGCTATAAAGTTCGGTTATCTGCCACTTGCTGCCTGCTTTAAGCCCCAGTGATGCAGGCGTGAGTTGCAAGGTTTGCGGTTTGCTCTGCCAGTTGGTTAGCCCAACATACACGCCGCCTTTATCGTCTTTTCGCACCAGCATCGCTGGGCTATGTTCGCCCGCGTGGTAGAAATTATTCATGGAAACTGGCCGTGCGGCACTGCCATCGGCGGCAACCTTCAGTAAGGCTTTATTTTCCAGCCATGCACTGCGGTCTTCATCGACAAACGGCAGATTATCGCCAACCAGCCAGTGGCCGCCGCCGAGGGCTACCGTGGTGGCAAGGCGCTGTGCGGCTAACTGGCCGTAGCGGTTATTACCCTGAATGATGTACTCCGGCAGGAACATATCGGCATCGTTATAATCGTATAGCGTGCCGTTGCTCCACCAGGAGGCTGCGCTGTTAAAGGCCTGGCGTTCGATACCACTGTAGTTTGCAACGCCCAGCGAAGTATCGCAGGCAGCGCGGCGGCCGTGAGTAAACGCGGCGGGCAGCAGTGGCGCAATGGATGCATTCAGGAATACCGGGCGGCCACTTGCCAGTACTTCGTCACGCATAATCTTCATGCCGATGCGGTAGTTCTGAATGCCGTTTACCGCCGGGTTGTGGTGTTTCCCTTCATACAAACCCATATCCAGGAAATCGAGCTTGATGTAGTCATACCCCCATGCGAGATAATTTTTGATATTACGCCGCACAATGTACTGCGCCGCCGGGTGTGACATATCCAGCGCGTAACTGCCCAGATAGGTTTTCACCAATTGCCCTTTTTCATCATGCAGGCAGGCGTCGCGATGGCTATAACCCGTGTCGTCTACCGGCAGATCCAGCCAGTTTTCATAAATGGCAAAGGGCGTCAAATAGCCGCCCGCTTTCAGCCCCTTCTTATGCACATAGTCGGTGAAGGTTTTCATTCCCTCGGGATAGCTATCAGGCTGAAAACCACCGTCCATATTGATGTACTCGTACCCCAGCGGTTTGAGATTTTTAGCGACATAATCGGTGATGTCATACATATCCCGCGCTTTGCCGTAGCTATCGTGCGAGTAAAACGCGTTAAATCCAACGGGCACCGCACCCTGCCAGTTCAGGCGGGGTTCACCCTGGTTGTAAGCTTTGCCGTAGCTTTCCAGCCCGTCGCGGTAGTCGTTGAAGTAGCCGATAAAAAACAGATCGGAGCTAACCTGTTTGCCACTTTGGGTTCCGCCCCAGTTATAAAGTGCGAATTCGCTGAGCGCGCCATTCGCCTGCTGTGCTTCCCCCAAAAGCTGGCTACTTTTCCATTTCTGCACGCTTGCAGCCCCGGCGACTAAACCGTGGTGGTTGGTATTGTCGAATAGCGCGGTGACCCAATGGCTGACACCGTTGAACTTCACCATCGGTTCATCAGGGTTGGCAAAGCGATCCGTTCCGTTCTGGCTCAGGCCAAAATGATTTACCGCCGCTACGCCAAAGTCGAAATTATTGGAGTAGGGCGTGGTGTAAATTCGTTTATCGCCGCCTTCTCCAATATCGGCAAACGAGGCGCTGATGGGCGTAAGTTTTGTCACGTGCAGATTTTTTTGTGCCGATACCTGCATGTCGCTGAGCAGCCAGCTTTTATCGTTAAAAAACCAAAAACGCACCGTCAGGGTGGAGCCGTCGGCAAAGCGGTTGTTCAACGTAAGCGTTTCACCTTCACCGCGAGCTGGGTCTTTTACTTTCTGCCAAAGCGCGGTGCGGCCTACCGCTTTGGCACTGTCCAGACTTGCCTGGCTTAATTGTGCCGTACTAAGAAATGTTTTGATGACGGGGACATTGCCCCACAGCAAATCCCCCGTTCCCCGGTTGAGATCGTAATGCAATTTATACTCGCCGTGGCGCACCGTAACCTGCTGCCCCTGCTGAGAAAACTCGGCGGCGTGGGCGGCGTTGAATGTGATCAGGCATGCCAGAGTAAAGCCTATTTTGTTGATCATTTTTCACACCTTAAAAGATTGAAAACGGTGCAATGACATTGAATTTGATATCAATTTCATCCTGAAACATGTTGTTGTAGCCACCGCTGTAGTTTGGGTTGCTGCCGTGGTTGTCGTAATTGATGTAATGGAGATTGAACAACGTGCCTTTCAGGCGACCCGTTTGCACGACGTGGGCAATATTGAACGTCCAGGCCGATTCGTCGATGCGTTGGCTCTGGTCAGCCAGTTCGTCGTTGACGGTACACGTCGTGCAGGGCTTGCCGCCCCAGCCGTAGACATAGCCTGCGCCAACCGCCCAGCCGGGAAGTTCGTAATTTTTCAGGTCATACGTCACGCCCGCGAAAACGGAGGTTTCACCGTTGGCGTCGAAGTCAGAAGCCGCATCCCACCAAATATCCAGCCGCCCGTTGGAGCTGGCGTAAGCCGGGGTAATACGTTGTAGGAAGAAGCCCTGATTTCCTTCGGCCTTGACGGTTTGCGCCTCCAGACGGAAATCCAGCGTGTCGAGTGTGTAGCCGAGCGTGATGCCTTGCAGCCAGGCCAGCCCTTCGTATTCGTCATTGACCGAGCCGTAGGCGGCAATGGAATTGTCACCGACCTGATCTCTGGCGCCGTAAAACTGATAACTCAGGCGCAGATCGTTGCCCGCGACAGGGAAGCTGTATGAAAGCTTGGTCATGTACTGATCCATAAAATCAGCGGCCTGCGCCCAGGAGGTTTCCAGCACCAGCTTATTTTTAAAGTCGTAGCGCATACCGAGGGCATGAACATAATCGATTTTGGTGGTGTTATCCGCGCCGCGGAATTCATACATTTCGGTGTACCACGGCGCTTTGTATTTATCAGACCAGAAATAAGAGCTGGAAAGCGCGCCGTACTGGCCGAAGTCCCAGCTACCGCCCATTTCAGCGCCCTGATACGCACCGGGAACAAATCCCCAGTGCACGGCAAGCAGCGTTTGGCCGGACGGCTGGATGTAACCGGCTCGCATCCAGTAATCGTCATGTTTTAATTTCAGCGCGGCTTTGTAGAGATTAAAGCCGCCTTTGTCCCCGGACCAGTCTTCATCCCAACGCTGGTTTGCCGAACTTAAACTGATTTCATTGGGGTGTGCGGCATTGCCGGTGGCGAGGTTGACGGCGGCAAACCCGGCGACATCAAGGCCAATAAAACCCCCGGCATAACCTGAAACAAAATCGAGATTAGCGTTAAAGGTCGCGTGGTGAAGGTCTTCGACGTAATGGCCGTAATCCGGGCTGCCCACGGTCATATCGCGTTTGTCACGGTAACGCTGCGAGTAATAAATGCCGCCGGTTAAATGAGAGTCGTCCACGAAACCTTCGGCCTGGACGGGGGCCGATATCATCAGGGTGGGGGTTGTTGCCAGTATTGCGGCAAACAGGGGCCGTAAGGATATGTCACGCATAGGGAATCCTTCCATGAATATACCCGTCATACTTCGAGTCGCAGGGGTGTTGGCTGCACTCACAAACCCCAGTCACTTACTCAAGTAAGCTCCTGGGGATAAGCTCCCTTGCCGCCTGCCTGCAACTCGAATTATTTAGGGTTTAGAATAAGTAAGGAATGGGGCGATAAGCCCCCTAAAAAACTATTGCAGGCGCTTCAGGTGCCAGATACGGCTGGTGTAGTCGCGGCTAAGCGGTGGATCGATATAAATCCCCCGATACATCAGCTCATCCCCGCCAATAGGCTGCGGCTGGTCGTCTACCTGATAAGTAGCCTGCGCATCCAGCCCGGCAAGGCGCACTTTACGTAATGGCGCAGAAGCCTCGCTGACAAGAGAAAATGCCATCAGCAATGCCTCGCTTTTATCCGGCGAGACAAACATCCACGCGGCAAAGTCCGGGTTCTGCCACGGGCTAACCAGCCGCCAGAAAGTGCCGAACTGCAACAGTTCGCGATGCTGCTTATAAAAAGCAATTTGTTCGCTCACCGCTTTGTCGCGCTCGGTATCGCTGCGCATCAAATCCAGCATCAGCCCATAGTTGCCGCTCATTGCCACTGCGCCCCGCATCTCCATGCTGGTGGAGCGCCCCATTTGGTGATTGGGGACTTCCGATACATGTGCGCATTGCACAATCGGCGGGTAGAGCAGGCTGGTGGAATACTGAATATGCACGCGTGAAGCGGCGTCGGTGTTATCGCTCACCCACGCCTGCGCCATGTAATGCAACATCCCCGGGTCGAAACGCCCACCGCCGCCCGCGCAGCACTCAAAAAGAATATGCGGGAAGCGCGTGGTGAGAGCCTCGAGCAGTGCGTACAGCCCAAGTATGTAGCGGTGCGCCGTTTCCTGTTGGCGCTCGGGGCTGGCCGTGTGCGACCCCACTTCGGTCATATTGCGGTTCATATCCCATTTAATGTAATCAACAGGATGCTGCTCGAGGAAGGTGCTCATTTGCTCAAGAATATTGTTGCGCACTTCCGGGCGACCTAAATCGAGAATGTACTGGTTACGGCCCTCGGAAAGGGGCTGCTCGCCTGCGCTAAGTACCCAGTCAGGATGTAACGCAAACAGCTCACTGCGGCGGGAAATCATTTCTGGCTCAAACCACAGGCCAAACTTCATCTCCATTGCGTGCACCTGGTCGATTAACGGGCGCAGGCCGAGAGGGAATTTTTGCTGATTGACAAACCAGTCGCCGAGCGATGAGGTATCGCCGTTTCGCTCGCCAAACCAGCCGTCGTCAAGCATGAGCAGTTCCACGCCAAGCTGTTTTGCGTTGTGGGCAAAGTGCAGCAGCTTTTCTTCATTAAAATCGAAGTAGGTGGACTCCCAGTTATTCGCCAGAATCGGGCGCGTTTGATGGCGATGCTGGCCGCGCACCAGGTTATCGCGATAAAGCCGATGCAGCGCCTGCGAAAGCCCGTTAAGGCCGCAATCGCTCCAGGCCATTACCGCTTCTGGCGTCTGGAAGCCTTCACCCGGTAGCAATTGCCAGCCGAATCCGTGCGGGTTAATACCTAACAACACGCGAGTTTGTTTAAAGGCATCGACCTCGGTGCGGGCGGTGAAATTGCCGCTATAGACGAGGTGCATTCCCCAGGCTTCACCTTGCATTTCGGTGGTTTCCGGGCGCACCAGGCCGATAAACGGTTGTTGATGCGTGCTGCTGGCTCCGCGTTTGCTGTCCAGGACGCTAATGCCTGGGTTGAGCGGCTGGCGATGCCACTGGCGCTCGCGCGCCCAGGCTCCGGGAAACTGAATCTGCTCAAATTCGCCATCCGGGAAATCAACGGCACAACTCAGAGCGCGCAGCAGGCGTAACGGCTTATCACCTTTGTTAACCAGCCGCGCCGCGCGGGCAATAACCGGGAGGTCACGAAACACCGTATAGCTCAGCTCAACCTGCAAATGAGTCACCGGATCGGCAAGCGTGATAACCAGCGTTTCAGCTTCGTCAGGCGTTTCTACCCACGTTGCTGGCAGCCCTTCAGGGCGGGGTTTACCGGCAACTATCTGATGCGAAAGGTAGTGCAAATTGCTGACCTGGTTGCCATCCGCATAGCGCACCTCAAATGCCGGTTCGCGATAATCCCCTGCGCCGTGGCCGGGATACTCCTGCAAAACGGTATCGAGTGAAAATGTTCTGTCCGGCCAGTTTGCTGGCGTGGGTGAAAATGACGAACGATCAAGTTTTGGGTAATCGTGATACTGATTAAACGTGGCAATGCGTTTGCCCCAGTAGCAGTGAACCAGATAACGTTGGTGTTCAATCCCCATCACATAGCTAATTTGCTGATTGTGAAGGTGAAATGTTTGCTGTTGCGCATTCCAGGTAATCATACTTTCACCTCTTCAGGCTTGCTGGTATTACGCTGATGAATATCGTCGAGAATTTCATAAAAGCGTTTCTCGGTAATTTCATAACCGGCTAATGGGATCAGGCTAATCAGCGTTAACGCACCAGGAATTAAGGTAAATAACAGGCCAATCCACATGGCTGTTTCCACCGCCTGTACCTGGTGAGGAATATAACCCGCCCACGACAGCATAAATCCGCCAATGGCACCGCCGATAGCGCCGGACAATTTGGTTTTAAAAATATTCAGTGAAAACACCATGCCTTCGGAGCGGTTGCCGCTGCGCCATTCGCCATATTCCACACAGTCTGCCACCATGGAATAAAGCGATATTTGCCCCACGCCACCACAGAATGGTGCCAGTGCGCCAATGATGAAAATAAGGGTGATGTTGGTCTGGAAAAAGAACAGCAACATACAGGCGGCAGCCATAATCGCGCTGCTATATAGTGCGGTGTTCTTCTTGCCTATTTTTGCGGAAATAAACGGCGAGACGACCGCGCCAGCAACCTGAGCAATCATTGAAACCGTGAGGAAAATACCCAGCATCATTTCGGCATTCAAATTATAAATGAAGAAATAAAGCTGGAAGGTGCCGCGAATAACACCAATCATTTCTAATAAAAACATACCGGTCAGCAGCAGACGTAACGGGCGATGTTGTTTTAATAAAGTCCAGAATCCTTTAAAACTTTGCCGTTCTTTGCGTGGTACGGAATATTTTTCTTTGACACCAAAGAATGTAATCAACATGCAGATTAAGAAAATAGCGCTGTAAATCACCGCCACGCCTGCCCAACTACCAACAAATTTGACCAACCACAGCGTTGCGGCACTGACAGAGAGAAAGCCAAAGGTGGCAATGGTGCGCGGGATAGTGATGACTTTACTGCGCTCGGTCGGGTCCTGCGTGATGGCGGCGGACAATGACCAGTAGGGAATATCGATAATGGCGAAGCAAATACTCCACAAAATATAGGTGGAGTAGGCATACGCCAGCTTTCCTGCTTCAGATAAGTCTGGGCTTAAGAAACAGGCGACCGTCGTCAGCGATACCAGAATACTGCCAATCAGAATCCATGGTCTGAATTTCCCCATTTTGGTGTGGGTATTATCTACCAGAATGCCAAGGGCAATATCTGTTGCACCATCAACCAGACGAGCGATTAAAAATAATAATCCGACGGCAGCGGCTTTAATGCCAAAACTATCGGTGTAATACAACATTAAGTAAATAGCGATAAACGCGTACATCACATTTGCGCCGTAACTGCCAATGCCATAGGAAATGGCGGTAGTCCAGGACACTTTGTCACGTGGATATCTATCTTTTTCAGTACCAGAACCTTCACTTGAACGGGCTAATTCCATTCGAACCACTCCTGTGTTAATGGAACAATTAACTCGGAAAGATATTCGGTAAATTAAGCTGATATGCCGAAGGTGGCTAAGCGTAGTGGATTAAAATCGGTGGGACTTTGCGCGGGGGTTTATATTTAACTAAACAGAGATTACTAATAATTGCAGTGAATTATTGAAATATGTCGGGTGGAAAAACAGGTTTAATATTTCCCACCCAGGTTTTGCTACTCTGCTTCCAGTGCATTTTCGACATATAAATAGCCAATTCCCATTATTTGCTGGGCACGAGTTAGCTTGCCAAAATTAATCTGCGTTGCTTTCACTTTCAGCGCATCGCCATGATCAAAGGGATTAAAGCCAATCTGCCGGTCAACGGTTGCCAGCCATTCATCACCAAACGCACAGCATCTGCCGTAAAACCAAATCTGATTGATATTCAGGATATTGAGAAAATTATACAGACTCAGCCCAATGGCATTGGCGGCGCTCTCAACCCAGCGCCGCACCTGCTCGTTGCCATCGTGCCAGGCGGCAATTAATTGCGTTGACGTCAATGTTTCAGGGTCAAGTTTAGGCGAGCTGGGTTGCGATTTAAGCCAGATGCGTGCCTGTTTTTTCAGCGCGCTAAGCGAGGCGACGGTTTCAAGGCAGCCGTACCTTCCGCAATCACACGCCATGCCGTCCGGGTTGACAATCGTGTGGCCAATTTGCCCGCTGCCGTACAGGCTGCCACGGTAAATCTGCCCGTTGATCACAAACGATGAACCGATACCGTAATCCACATTGATGACACAAAAATCCTGGCGGCTTTCCGGATTCTGCCATTTCTCCGCTAGCGCCAGCATCACACAATCGTTATCCACACGTACCGTAATACCCAGTTTTTCTTCCAGCAAGTATTTGATTTCAATCGGTTCACGCCACGGTGCTTGCGGCATGGTTTGTGAAACACCTGTCACCGGATCGACTTGCCCGTGTATGCCCAACGCCAGGTTAATGGTTTTTTTCGGCCAGTTTTTATGATGATGACGCCAGATATTCTCAATCGCTGCCAGCAAAACCTGCGGCGTGGCAGCATTGACATGAATACGTTCAAATTCGCCCAGTGGCGAAAGTTGCGCATCGCACAGTTGGCTCTCAATGCTGGTGGGTGTCACATTCATGCAAAGAATGAAATCACCGTCGGGTGGGATTTGGTAACTGCCGCTGTTAAGGCCGCGATTACTGAGATTTTCAGTGGAGTGGTTGAGCTTTCCATCATTCACTAACTCATCAAGAATCTTACTGACCGCAGGGATAGAAAGACCGGTGTACTGGGAAAACTGCGACTTACTGAGCCGCTTATGCTGCCACACCAGCTTCATCATGGTCTGGCGATTAACCTGCCGCACCCGCTGATTGTTCAGCCCTGAAATCTGCATTTCACTTAACTCCGTTAACTATATTGCGTGAGCATTAAGCGTTTTAAGCCGCGATGAGTTCCCTACACTGCAAACATATCCTATTTAACTGTTTAATGTTTACTGGAGATGCGAAATGTACGGAGCCGTTAACGTCTGGCAAGAGACTATTGCTTTACCCACCTGGACCACCGGTGCGGAAGACCCGAATCCGATGTTTTTAGAAAACCGTGTCTATCAGGGATCTTCAGGCGCTGTTTATCCTTACGGTGTGATTGACACTCTCACCGGCAAGCGTGAGATGCGTGATTACAAAGCCGTGTGGATTGAAAACGATTTTATCAGGGTCATGCTGCTCCCGGAGTTGGGTGGCCGTATTCACCGTGCTTATGACAAAGTGATGGAGCGTGATTTCGTTTACTACAACGAAGTGGTGAAACCCGCGCTGGTGGGATTAGTGGGGCCGTGGATCTCCGGCGGCATTGAATTTAACTGGCCGCAGCACCACCGCCCAACCACCTTTATGCCGGTGGATGTGACTTTCCAGCAACATGAAAACGGCGCACAAACGGTGTGGCTCGGTGAAGTGGAGCCGATGCGCGGTTTGCAGGTAATGACCGGCTTTACGCTCTATCCGCAAAAAGCGCTGATTGAAATCACCGGCAAAGTATTTAACGGCAACGCCACTCCGCGCCATTTCTTGTGGTGGGCGAACCCGGCGGTGAAAGGGGGCGATGAGCACCAAAGCGTGTTCCCGCCAGATGTCACGGCAGTATTCGACCACGGCAAACGCGACGTATCGGCCTTCCCGATTGCCCACGGCACTTACTATAAAGTCGACTATTCCGCAGGCGTGGATATCTCACGCTACAGAAACATTCCCGTTCCAACGTCGTACATGGCGGATAAATCGGATTACGATTTTGTCGGCGCATACCATCACGGTGAACAAGGCGGCCTGTTGCACATCGCCGATCACCATGTTTCACCGGGTAAGAAGCAGTGGACATGGGGCAATTGCGATTTCGGCCAGGCCTGGGATCGTAATCTGACGGATGAAAATGGCCCATACATTGAACTGATGACCGGGGTGTTCACCGACAATCAGCCAGATTTCACCTGGATTGCGCCGTATGAAGAAAAAATCTTCGTGCAGAATTTCCTGCCGTATAGCCAGCTTGGTACGTTGCAGAATGCCAACACCCAGGCGGCAATTAAACTGGAGCGCCACAATGGCGAACTCCGTCTTGGTGTCTATGCCATCGCGCCGCTGACAGGCGCCACGCTTGAAATTGAATCGGCTGGCAGCCTGTTTTGGAAAACAGCGCTGACGCTGCAACCGGCGCAGGCGTGGCAGGAAACTCTCGCAGACAGCTGGCCGCAACGCCTGACCCTGAATCTTCGTGACGCGCAAGGCAAGCTGATTCTCAGTTATTGCGAACATGTTGCAGAAGACTTGCCGCTGCCACAGCCAGCCTGCGTTCCCGCCAAACCGCAAGAAATTACTAACTGCGACGAGCTGTATTTTATCGGCCAGCATCTGGAGCAGTATCTGCACGCCAGTCGTTCGGCATTCGATTACTACCAGCGTGCGCTGGCGTTAGATCCCGAAGATTACCGCTGCAACGTGGCATTAGGGCAGCTTGAGTTTAACCGTGCGAACTGGGCGCTTGCTGAGCAGTTGGCAGATGCGGCACTGAAACGCGCCCATCGCCTGAACAAGAACCCGCAAAACGGCGACGCCAGCATGTTACGCGGTGCGGCAAAAGAGAAGCAGGGCGACTTTGCAGGCGCGTTTGATGATTACTTCAAAGCGAGCTGGAGTGGCAACTGCCGTGATGCGGCTTTTTATGCCCTGGCGCGCCTGGCGCTGCGCAAAGGCGATGACGCCCAGGCGCTGGCGTTTGTGAATCAAAGTCTGAAATTTAATGGCAGTAATAACCTGGCGATGGGGCTAAAAGCCCTGCTGTTACAGCAAACGGGTGCCGTAAAACAGGCACAACAGTGGATTGACCAGCAGCTTGAAGAATATCCGCTGAGCTACGTGCTGCATTACGCCCGTTGGGCCAGCACGCAAAACGAAACTGATAAAGCAGAACTGCTGCGAGTCACCGGACGGCGCGGGATCAACGCCAGTGTTCTGGCGGGGTGGCTGGTGAGTTTGGGTCAGGAAACGGCGGCCAAAAAAGTGTTGAGCGTTCTCGATGCCCAGGAAGCGATGCCGCTGTTGTGGCAAGCCGCTCTGGAAACTGACCACGCACAACAACTGGCTTTGGTGAAACAGGCGCAGCAAGTCTTTGCTCGCAAAGTGCGTTTCCCCAACACGCTGGATGAAGTGCAAATGCTGCAACGCTTGCCGCACGATGGCTTCGCGCAATATCTGCTGGGTTGTTTCTGGTACAGCAAACGTCGTTATGGCGAAGCGGTCGCCTGCTGGAAGTTTGCGGCGCAGCAGTTGCCTGAATTTGGCGCGGTGCAGCGTGTGCTGGGCATTCATGCGTGGAATAAACAACACAATGCGCAAGTGGCGGAACAGTATCTGCAACAAGCGGTTGAACTTGAACCGGAAAACGCCCGCTTCCTGTTTGAACTCGACTATCTGCAAAAACTCACTGGCCGCTCAACCGAGCAGCGGCTCGCACTCCTTGCCGCACGTCGTGATGTGGTCCTCAAACGCGATGATCTGACCGCTGAATTACTCAGCTTGTGGAACATTCATGGCGAAACTGACGCGGCAGCCCAGGTGTTGGCGCAGCGTAAATTCCACCCGTGGGAAGGCGGGGAGGGCAAAGTCACCGGGCAGTATCTGATTAACCTGCAACGCCGGGCGCTGAACGCGATTGCTGATAAGCAGTATGGCAAAGCGGAAGAACTGCTACAGCAGGCGCTGAGCTATCCCGAAAACCTTGGTGAAGGGCGCTTAGTCGGTCAGAGCGATAACGATATCTGGTATCTACTCGGCTGGTGTGCACAGCAACTTCAACAATCGGAGCGTGCGCAGCGCTATTTCGAACGCGCGCTGGAAGGGGGGTCCACTCTGGAAGCCGGGCGTTACTACAACGATCAGCCGGTCGATTACTTGTTCTATCAAGCGATGGCGTTAAGCCGTATCGGTGACAAAAACCAGGCCGAGGTGCAATTCCGCAGCTTTATTGCCTGGGCGGATGAACATTTTAACCACCATTCTGAGCCAGATTTCTTCGCCGTCTCGCTACCTGATCTGGTCGCGCTGGATGCCGATCGTCAATCTGCACATCAACAGCACTGCCTGTTTGTCGCCGCCCTTGGGCATCTTGGACTGGAGGAATATCCCGAGTTTGAATCAGCACTGAAAACCTTGCTGTCGCAAAACCCGGCTCACGATAAAGCTCATTTATTGCAGCTTGCGGTGCAGCGCGGTGTGTTTGCCTGAGCGTTGAAATAACAATAAACGGCGGGAGAACAATCCCGCTCCTCTGTATCTCTACAAGATTTTATTGAGGAAACAACATGATTAATGCACCGACACAATTACGCATGGGGTATGTCTGGACTATCTGCCTGGTCGCCGCCTGCGGAGGTTTGCTGTTTGGTTATGACTGGGTGGTGATTGGTGGGGCGAAACCGTTCTACGAAGCCTATTTTTCGATTACCGATCCGGCTCAATCTGGCTGGGCGATGAGTTCTGCCCTGGCGGGATGCATTTTTGGCGCATTGATTTCTGGCTGGAGTGCGGACAAATTCGGGCGCAAAGTCCCGCTGATTATGTCGGCTATCCTGTTTAGTGCCTCGGCCTGGGGTACGGCGATGGCCAGCAACTTCGATATGTTTGTGGTGTTTCGTATCGTTGGCGGGGTGGGCATCGGCCTGGCTTCAGCGTTAAGTCCGATGTACATCGCAGAAGTCAGTCCGGCGGAAAAACGCGGCAAGTTTGTTGCCATCAACCAGTTAACTATCGTGGTGGGCGTGCTGGCGGCTCAGTTGATTAACCTGATGATTGCCGAACCGGTGACCTCAACCGCGACCATGCAACAAATCACTGAAAGCTGGAATGGGCAAGTCGGTTGGCGCTGGATGTTTGGTGCGGAACTGGTTCCCGCGCTGGCATTTTTAGTGCTGATGTTCTTTGTGCCTGAATCACCGCGCTGGCTGGCTCGCGCCGGTAAAAATGAACGTGCTCACCAGATGCTCAAACGCATTGGTAACCAGAAATATGCCGATGAAACGCTCAATGACATTCTGCAAACTCTGAACAAAGACACGCAAAAAGTTTCCTGGAGTGCGTTGTGGCAGCCACAGGTCAAACCGATCATTATCATCGGTATGGTGCTGGCGGTGTTCCAGCAGTGGTGCGGCATTAACGTAATATTCAATTATGCGCAGGAAATCTTTGCCTCTGCCGGGTTTGATATTAACAGCACGCTGAAATCCATTGTGGCGACCGGTTTGGTTAACCTGATCTTCACCCTGGCCGCATTGCCGCTGGTGGACAAAATTGGTCGTCGCAAACTGATGTTGTTTGGCGCAGCGGGTTTAACCATTATTTATGCGTTAATCGGCGCGGCATATGGCCTGGGTATTATGGGGTTGCCGGTGTTGATTCTGGTTCTGGCGGCGATTGCGATTTATGCACTGACGCTGGCACCGGTGACCTGGGTGCTGCTTTCAGAGATTTTCCCGAACCGTGTGCGAGGACTTGCGATGTCTATAGGGACGCTGGCCTTGTGGGTGGCGTGTTTCCTGTTGACCTACACCTTCCCATTATTGAATGCGGGGCTGGGGGCGGCGGGGAGTTTCCTGCTGTACGGTGTGATTTGCGCAGCTGGCTTTATCTACGTGCGCCGTTATGTGCCTGAAACCAAAGGTGTCAGCCTTGAAGCGCTGGAAAAACGCATGGCGGACCAATACGGCGCAGAAGCGAAAGCGCGTGCGCAAAGAACGGCGCATTAAACTATGGAAACCTTATTACTCGAAAATGAATTTCTGCGTTTAACCGTCGCCCCGCAAGGGGCGGCAATTCTCAGTCTGGATTCTCTGGAACATCAGCAGGCGATTTTGTATGGCGGTGAAAAAGCCTTGTTCCCGATGTTGCCGCTGGCAAACCGGGTCGCCGGGAATAGTTTTACCCTTCATGGCGAGAAAATCGAACTGCCGCAAAGCCCGGCGGATAAGCAATTCTTTCTGCATGGCGACGGCTGGCTGAAAGACTGGCAGGTCGAAAAGCATGATGTTTTGCAACTCGTCCTCATCCTCGAAAGTCAGTATGACTGCGGGTTTGACTATCACGCCCGGCTGATTTACCGGCTGGAAGGAAAACGCTTTATTGCTGAGTTGGAATTGACTCACCAGGCCAACAAACCGATGGTTTACGGCCTCGGCTTCCATCCTTTTTTCCATCTTACGCCTGCTACGCAAGTGCAGTTTTCTGCCACGGGATTCTGGCCGGAGGGTGCTAATCATTTACCGCAGCAATGGTGTGGCGAATTGACGCCGCAAACCAATTTCATCAGCCCGAAAACCCCGGACAACCAGTGGCTGAATGTCGGCTATTCCGGCTGGAGCGGTGGCGCGTTGATTGAAACGGGCGAGATGCGTGTGCAGTTAAAATGCGCCACGCCGTACTTGATGGTATTCCGCATGGCCGACGAGCCGTTTATTTGCCTGGAACCGCAAAGCCACCCGGTAAATGCCCACAATATGGCTGGGCTTCCGGGGCTGGTTTTGCTGGCAAACCAGCAATCAACGGCGTTAACCATGGAGATTGCGCTTTTGTAGATCAGAAGCTGTAGCCCATTTTTAAATAGATGCCCTGGTTGTCATCTTTACCCATCGCGTACTCGAGATTGACGACAATCCCCGCTTCGGGTTTAAGCAAATACTGGACGCCTGCGCCCCACGCCGGGTACAGGTTTTCACTGTCGCCACAGTTGAGTTGCTCACCGTTGGTGGAGTCGCCATAAAGACAGGCGGCACCGGCAAATACCGTTGCGGTCCAGCGTTCTGCCAGTTTGTAACGCTCTTCAATCTCGATGGAAGACATGTGCTGAGCGAGGTATTCACCGGGCGTGTAACCACGAATATAAACCGGGGAATAGGCGCCAGCTGGCGCATCGTTGGAAAACTGGTGGCGGCTGCGCACGGCAAAGACGTTGCCATCGCCGTGTTGCCAGTAACCACGGTAATCGACGCGCCAGATATCAAAGTCTTGTTCGCCGCCCAACGCTTCCCGATACGCCATGTTATTAACGTTGAGATACCAGCCTTTGGTGGCTTTAAAATCGCTGTCGCGGGAGTCGTGCATGATGACCGCACCCACACCGCCGGACTTGTAACCGACCAGCCCCATTTCATCGAGGATTTCGCTCGACGAAGGATCTTGCCCTTGCAACTCATAGTTGGAATAGGCACCTTGCGCACCGATGAACCAGTCGCCCTCGACACGATACAGGTAGCGCAAAAAAGCGAAACTGTAGTTGTCGTTGGTACTTAGCGGCTGGCCGGATCCCAAATAGTTTTCGTAGTCGTTGTTAATATCACCGACCATCATGCCACCCAGAATACGGTGGTGATCTTCACCAAACGACGTTTTGGCAAAGGCGTTGGCAATCAGTGATTGCGAAGTGGTGTATTTGGCTGACACCCCGAACATCGAAGGGCGCGATTTTTCATCGAAGCGGTGCATATAGGCCACCATCCCACCCGCGGCAGTATCGAGTTTTGGGCTGGAGCTGAATAGCGGAACAAACAACCACGGCGATGGCGTCTCTTTTTTGGCTTCAGCAGAGGATGGCTCAGCGGCAGTAGCCGGTAACGTGAGCATCGACAAAGTCAGGATTAAGCCCCTGAAAAGGGTAGTGTTAGACATGAATACAATGAACTTTTGATTCGAATTTACGGTGCGTGATTTTAATGGAATGAGTGGCCGTTAGAGTTAGGCGTTTCATCCAAAAATAAATTACACAGTTAAATCCGATACATAGATCATAACAATATAGTTCATGTGTGTTATTAGTCTGTTAATGATTGCTTGCAAGCCTGTCGGTGCTCGGCGACACTAACGCCGTCCAAAACGGGAGGGATCATGGTTTTGCATTCAACGCGCTGGCTGGCGCTCAGTTATTTTACCTACTTCTTTAGTTACGGGATTTTCCTGCCATTCTGGAGTGTCTGGCTTGCCGGAGTCGGTCTGCCTCCAGAAACTATCGGTTTGTTGCTTGGGGCAGGTTTAATCGCCCGTTTCCTCGGCAGTTTGCTGTTGGCACCTCGTGTGACCGATCCTTCCCGGCTGGTTTTTGCCCTGCGTCTTCTTGCCTTACTGACACTGCTATTTGCCGTGGCTTTCTGGTTTGGGCAAACCGCCACCTGGCTGCTGGTGGTGATGGTCGGCTTTAACCTGTTTTTCTCACCGCTGGTGCCGCTTACCGATGCGCTTGCTGGAACCTGGCAGCGACAAATCACCATGGATTACGGGCGCGTGCGCTTGTGGGGCTCGCTGGCATTTGTGATTGGTTCGGCGATGACCGGCAAACTGGTGAGCGTGTTTAGCTATCAGGCGATTCTTGTACTGCTGAGTATTGGTGTCGCGTCGATGCTTGTCGGCATGCTGCTGCGCCCATCAGTGATGCCGCAAGGTGAAACCCGCCATAGCGAAGGCGCGGGTTGGCCTGCGTGGAAGAAACTGGTGCTCGGTTCCTGGCGCTTCCTTGCCTGCGTGACGTTATTACAAGGTGCGCACGCGGCATATTACGGGTTCAGTGCAATTTACTGGCAAGGCGCGGGATATTCCGCCTCGGTGGTTGGCTATTTATGGTCGCTGGGGGTCGTGGCAGAAATTGTAGTTTTCGCACTCAGCAAAAAGTTGTTCCGCAACTGGAGCGCGCGCGATTTACTGCTGCTTTCGGGGATTACCGGGATTCTACGCTGGAGCCTGATGGCGTACACGACCGAGTTGCCGTGGCTGATTGCCGCGCAAATCCTGCACTGTGGCAGTTTCACCGTCTGCCATTTGGCGGCGATGCGTTATATCTCCGCGCGTGAAGGCAACGAAGTTATCCGTTTGCAGGCGGTCTATTCTGCCGTGGCGATGGGCGGGGGTATCGCGATTATGACGATGTTCTCCGGCTACCTTTATCAGCACATGCAGGGCGATGTATTCTGGATTATGGCGCTGGTGGCCGTACCTGCACTATTCATACGACCGCGCCCCATCGCGTATTGTGTTAACACTCAATAATCTTACGGATCTGCTGCTGCTGGTGTTCGCCCAGCGGCAGCGTGACGTGAATCAGCGGCGGGGAAAAGAGCGGTAACGAAGTGGAATAAGGCGTAATCACCAGCACCACTTCTTTCGGCGCTCCCTCTTTCTGATAGCTGTGAATGGTCAGATGTTTAATATTGAGCGGCAGCAAGGTCAATTCGCGAAGCTGCTGTTCAATATTCTGCTCAAGTTCCATATTGTTGCCGGTCAGCAGTAAAACCTGCTTCTCATGTAAGTCACTTTCCTGCATTAACCACGCCCCAAAAATCACCGCCACCAGACCGACTTCTTCGTCAGAAAAACGCATTTCAAAATGCGCTTCAAAGTCGCGGAACACTTCTCGCGTGGTGCGCATTAGCCGCGGATATAAACGAGTAATTTCTTCAGGCAGGCTGTTATCGATGCCGATACCGTACTGGCAGCGATCCAGTGCCTGAGCAAGATGAATATACAACTGGTCGCTCAGGCCTTGTTCATCACTAAACGACATTCCCCCCTGCTCACGAAAACGCGTAATCATCCCGCAAATTGCGGTACGCAGGCGTAAGTCTTGCTGATGGTTATCGCGAATCGGATCGGGGGTGCGCAGTAACTGGAATAACAACGCCAGGAATAGCTGCTCGTTTTCATTGGCCGATTGCATCACCCGGCGCTTCCAGTGGCGGGCAATTTCAAGCGCGGCCAGATACTCCGGGCGCATTTGCGTCCATATCCGTTGTTGCTCGGTGAATTCAGGCGTTATCCCCGCATGATGCTGATGCAGGCAGTACTGCAAAAATAGCGTTAAAAACTGCACATCACGACTATCAAATTGACGTTGCAAGCGTCGTGAGCACAGACCAATCAGTGCCTGGAGATTCTTTTCATCGTATAGCGCGGTCAAAATCCCTTGTTGTTTAAGCTGGATTTTGAGCGCTGGGGTAAAATGTTGTTGCACAAAGTGTGGGCTTAATCGTAGCGCACGGCGTAACCAGTGCAGTAAGCACAGACGACGGTCTAAAGGCGTACCCTCAATCCGGTAGCTACCATCCTGTTGTGTGATAAGCCTCAGCCGGTGATAGCGCTGGATTTCATCCCCCGTGTCGGCTATATCTTGCAGGGCTTTAGTCCCATCAACCCCGTTGAGTCTGGCGAGGATCTCTGGAGTCACGGTGTATCCCGGTAAGTAAAGCAACAAAAGTAGGTGGCAGCGACGCTGCGGACTGGAGAGTACAGATGGTGGAGAGGAGAGCAGTGTCATCATCCGCATTACCAAGTCAAAGTTGATTAATGCTAAGCGTAGCTAAAGCTTTTATCGCACAGAGTCACATTTGAGCTTTTTAATTACGGAATTTTGACTGGCTCACAGAATTTTAAGCTTGAGAGAATAATGAGCAGGAAAATGTGTAACAGAGTTGTTCTTTTTGCCTTAGGTACGGCGCTTTTTAGCCCGTTAGCATTGGCCCATCCGCACAGCTTTATTACGCTTGTGACCACGGTTATAACCAAAGATGACCAGCTAACGGGTCTGAAAATGCAGTGGACAATGGATGAAATTACTTCAGCAGATCTACTGTATGACGCCGGTGACGCAAAGCCTGATTCACCGGTCTGGAAGAAGCTCGCCGCCGAAGTGATGGCCAATGTTTTAGGGCAACATTACTTCACTGAATTCTGGCACAACGGCCAAAAAGTGACGTTTAACAATTTACCACCCGAGTACGGGCTGGCACGGGTAGGGCATCAGGCAGTGTTAACCTTTGTTTTACCGCTGGCACATCCGCAGCCGTTAAAAGGGCAAACATACCAATTCGCGACCTTCGACCCGAGCTATTTTGTCGATATGAGTTACGACCGTCCTGAAGATGCCAAAGTGCCGAAAACATTAGCCGCACTTTGCAAAATCTCGGTCAAAACACCGCAACCGACTGAAGATATGCAGGCGTTTGCCTTGTCGTTAGATAAAGCCGATGCGCCACCAGAAGATATGGAACTCGGTAAACAATTTGCTCAACAGGTTACGTTGCAATGTCAGTAATTCCTTCAGCTCGAACCTCTTCACGCCGCTGGATACAACTGTGGCCGCTGGCTCTTTTCCTGCTTGTCTGTGCGGTTGGGCTGTACAGCCTGTGGCACTACTGGCCGCAAATTATCCTTAATAGTGCAATTTGGCAGAAAGCAATTAACCAACAAATGAGCGCACTTTTGCGTGAGGTTGCCGAAAACCCGGAGCGAGCGGGTTGGTCATTACTGTCGTTTAGCCTGGTTTACGGTGTGCTGCACGCGTTAGGGCCGGGGCATGGCAAAGTGGTGATCGCCACTTGGCTTGCCACCCATCCTTCGCGTTTGAAAAGCAGCCTGAAACTGACTTTTGCCGCTGCCTTAATGCAGGGAGGCGTGGCTATTGCGTTGGTAACGGTGGTGCTGGGGATTCTGGAATTGCCATCACGGGAACTGCATACGAGCAGTTTCTGGTTGGAGAAAAGCAGTTATTTGCTGGTGGGGATTTTAGGCTTGATGTTGTGTGGTCGCGCCTTACGAAATTTACACCGCGTTTTGCGAAAACCGAAGCGCTTTACCTCGTTCACGCCGCATCATGTTCACGACGAAAAATGTGGTTGTGGCCATCAGCATTTGCCGACAGAAAAACAGCTTGATGCAGGAGAGGACTGGCGTGCCCGCGTGATGATTGTGCTGTCGATGGGGATGCGCCCGTGTTCCGGTGCCATCATGGTGCTGCTGTTTAGTAAAGTCATTGGCGTGTATAGCTGGGGAATGTTGTCGGCATTGACGATGGCTGCCGGGACATCAATTACGATTTCTGGGCTGGCGTTTCTGGTACACGGTTTCCGTCAGCTTGCGGTGCGAGTGAGTGGTAACAAAGCCCCGATTTTATGGCGACAAGTAGCCTGGGCGACACTGGCGTTAGCGGGCGGTGGGATTTTAGTTTTAGCGGCGGCGGTGATGTGGCTGAGTGCTCAACCGGTAATGCGCGGGATACGACCGTTTTAGTCCTTGATTAAAACAACCCTCACCCCGGCCCTCTCCCTGAGGGCGAGGGGGAAAACCGGACATTCTCCTCCCCGAAGGGGGAAACCGAACAGTCCCCTCTCCTGGGGGAGAGGGTTAGGGTGAGGGCTTTAAAGATTAACGCTTCAGCGCTTCGCTCAATTCATCACGCATTGTTGCCAGCATGGCTTTAACAACACGTGGATTACCTGCAACGATGTTGCCGCTGGTCAGGTGGTTATGGCCGCCGGTGAAATCACATACCAGGCTACCAGATTCGCGAGCAATCAGTTCACCTGCTGCGAAATCCCACGGCTTCAGGCCAATCTCGAAGAAACCATCAACGCGGCCAGCCGCAACGTATGCCAGATCCAGTGCAGCAGAACCGGTACGACGGAAGTCAGCACACTGCGTGAACAGTTTGGCAACGATGTTGATATATGGAGTGGCGTGTTGCTTCAGTTTGAATGGGAAGCCGGTTGCCAGAATAGTGCCGTCAAGATCGCGTGCATTGCTGCCGCGCAGACGGTAACCGTTCAGCTGTGCGCCTTGACCGCGAACGGCTGTGAACAGCTCATTACGCATTGGGTCATAAACCACAGCAACTTCGGTGCGGCCTTTAACACGAACAGCAATAGAAACAGAGAAGTGTGGCAAACGTTTGATGAAGTTTGAAGTGCCATCCAGAGGATCGATAACCCATTGCACATCCTGCTCGGTACCCGCCAGTTCGCCTGATTCTTCAGCGATAATGGTGTGTTGCGGGTAGGATTTGCGGATAATTTCGATAATCAGGCGCTCGGCCTCTTTATCTACGTTAGTCACAAAATCGTTGCTGCCTTTCTGGCTCGCTTCTACAGCGTCAGGGGTTTCGTAGTTCTTGGCAATTAAATTGCCCGCCTTGCGCGCAGCGCGCACGGCGATGGTGAGCATCGGATGCATCGGTCTCTCTCTGGATGTTAAAGAACGGGAAAACGCGGCGGAGTATAGCAGAGCGTTCGGAATATGTCCCAGGGTTATGATAGGATATCGCGATAATCTTTTCAGGCTATGAGTCAATAATGCTGCAAAACGTACGTATAGTGCTGGTTGAAACCTCCCATACCGGCAACATGGGCTCTGTAGCCCGTGCGATGAAAACCATGGGGCTGACCAATCTTTGGCTGGTCAATCCGCTGGTTAAACCTGACTCTCAAGCTATTGCGCTTGCTGCGGGTGCCAGTGATGTTATCGGTGAAGCTAAAATTGTCGATACCCTTGATGAAGCGTTGGCAGGCTGTAGTCTGGTGGTTGGCACCAGTGCGCGTTCGCGTACATTGCCGTGGCCGATGCTCGATCCACGCGAATGTGGTTTAAAGAGTATTTCTGAAGCGCAACATGCGCCAGTCGCCATTGTTTTTGGCCGCGAGCGTGTAGGCTTAACCAATGACGAATTGCAGAAATGCCACTACCACGTGGCGATTCAGGCAAACCCGGAATATAGCTCGCTGAACCTGGCGATGGCGGTGCAGATCCTGGCTTATGAAATTCGTATCGCCTGGCTTGCGACTCAAGAAGAAGGCAAAGAAGCGGTCGTTGTTGAAGACGAAACACGGTACCCGGCGGTTGACGATCTCGAGCGTTTTTACGGTCACCTGGAACAAGTATTGCTGAAAACTGGCTTTATTCGCGCAACACATCCAGGCCAGATTATGAGTAAGTTGCGCCGCCTGTATACTCGTGCACGCCCGGAAATTCAAGAACTTAACATCCTGCGCGGCATGCTTTCTTCTATTGATAACGAGAAAAAACACGGCAAATAATACTTGAGTAAATTACTAGGTTAAATAGTTGACCAATTTACTCGGGAATGTCAGACTTGCGACCTGCTATGTGACAATCACATTTATAAAAAACCCCCGGTTCGAGGGGCGATTTGAGGTTATGTAAGACATGAGACTGACATCGAAAGGACGTTATGCCGTGACCGCAATGCTTGACGTTGCGTTGAACTCCGAATCAGGCCCGGTACCGTTGGCTGATATTTCTGAACGTCAGGGAATCTCTCTCTCCTACCTGGAGCAGTTATTCTCCCGTCTGCGTAAAAATGGCCTGGTTGCCAGCGTACGTGGTCCAGGCGGCGGTTATCTGCTGGGTAAAGAAGCAAACAGCATTGCAGTCGGCGAAGTGATTAGTGCCGTCGATGAATCTGTAGATGCTACGCGTTGCGCGGGCAAAGGTGGTTGTCAGGGCGGCGATAAGTGCCTGACTCACGCACTGTGGCGCGATCTGAGTGACCGTCTGACCGGTTTTCTGAATAACATCACCTTGGGTGAGCTGGTGAATAACCAGGAAGTGCTGGACGTCTCTGGCCGTCAGCATAATGAAAACCATCGCAGTACGCGCTCTCAAGACGCAATCGACGTCAAACTGCGCGCCTAATTTACCCATCATATTTCGGGTTGCAACTGTGTTGGCCGCACTTGTTCACCCCAGTCACTTACTTGATGTAAGCTCCTGGGGACTCTCAAGTTTGCCGCCTTGCTGCAACACGAACTATTTAGGGTAAAGATAAAAAAGAATTTTAGAATCTTTGTCATTTTTTAAAGAATGACAATCCCCAAAATATTTCAAGTTGCAGGCAGGCGGCAAGCGAAGGAACCCCGATGTGCTTAGTAAACTAAGTGATTCGGGTGAGTGAGAGCAGCCAACACACCTGTAACTTGAAAGATGAAGGGGATTTCGCATTGAGTGATGTACGGAGTTTAAAAGCATGAAATTACCGATTTATCTCGATTACTCTGCCACTACGCCAGTTGACCCGCGTGTTGCGCAGAAAATGATGCAGTTTTTGACTATGGACGGAACCTTCGGTAACCCGGCTTCTCGTTCGCACCGTTTCGGTTGGCAGGCGGAAGAAGCTGTTGATATCGCCCGTAACCAAATCGCTGAACTGGTTGGTGCAGACCCGCGTGAAATCGTCTTTACCTCCGGCGCAACTGAATCCGATAACCTCGCTATTAAAGGTGCCGCTAACTTCTATCAGAAGAAAGGCAAGCACATCATCACCGTAAAAACCGAACACAAAGCCGTGCTGGACACCTGTCGTCAGCTTGAGCGTGAAGGTTTTGAAGTGACTTATCTGGCACCGCAGAGCAACGGTATCGTTGACCTGAACGTGCTGGAAGCGGCGATGCGTGACGACACCATTCTGGTTTCCATCATGCACGTGAACAACGAAATCGGCGTGGTACAAGATATCGCGGCAATCGGCGAAATGTGCCGTGCGCGTGGCATTATCTATCACGTAGATGCGACTCAGAGCGTGGGTAAAATGCCTATCGACCTGAGCACTCTCAAAGTTGACCTGATGTCCTTCTCTGGTCACAAAATCTATGGCCCGAAAGGGATCGGCGCGCTGTATGTTCGTCGTAAACCACGTATTCGTATCGAAGCTCAGGTACACGGTGGCGGTCACGAGCGCGGCATGCGTTCTGGTACTCTTCCTGTTCACCAGATTGCTGGCATGGGCGAAGCTTACCGTATCGCAAAAGAAGAGATGGAAACAGAAATGTCCCGTCTGCGCGTATTGCGTAACCGTCTGTGGAATGGCGTGAAAGATATGGAAGAAGTGTATCTGAACGGTGACCTGGAACATGGCGTTCCAACTATCCTCAACGTGAGCTTTAACTACGTTGAAGGTGAGTCACTGATTATGGCACTCAAAGACCTCGCGGTTTCTTCCGGTTCGGCCTGTACTTCAGCAAGTCTTGAGCCATCCTACGTGCTGCGCGCACTGGGCATGACTGATGAACTGGCTCACAGCTCTATCCGTTTCTCTTTGGGTCGTTTTACTACTGAAGAAGAGATCGACTACACCATCGAACTGGTACGTAAGTCCATTGGCCGTCTGCGCGACCTTTCTCCGCTGTGGGAAATGTTTAAGCAGGGCGTGGATCTTAATTCCATCGAATGGGCTCATCATTAATTGTCCGTCACGGACGTCGATATCGGATTCTGGAGAATAAAAAATGGCTTATAGCGAAAAAGTAATCGATCACTACGAAAATCCACGCAACGTGGGTTCTTTTGACAACAGCGATGACAGCGTCGGTTCCGGCATGGTGGGTGCGCCTGCTTGTGGTGACGTGATGAAGTTGCAGATTAAAGTCAACAATGAAGGTATTATTGAAGACGCTCGCTTCAAAACCTACGGCTGTGGCTCTGCCATTGCTTCCAGTTCGCTGGTAACCGAATGGGTTAAAGGTAAATCTTTGGATGAAGCGCAAGCAATCAAAAACACCGACATCGCAGAAGAACTTGAACTGCCACCGGTGAAGATTCACTGCTCAATCCTTGCAGAAGACGCTATCAAAGCGGCTATCGCGGATTACAAAAGCAAGCGTGAAGCTAAATAATTATTGTTGAGTAGAGGTTGTTGTATGTCGATTACCCTTAGCGACAGTGCTGCCGCACGTGTGAATGCCTTCCTGTCCAATCGCGGAAAAGGCTTTGGTTTGCGCTTAGGCGTTCGCACCTCAGGCTGCTCCGGTATGGCTTATGTTCTGGAATTTGTTGACGCACCGATGGCAGATGACACCGTGTTCGAAGACAAAGGCGTGAAAGTGGTCGTCGATGGTAAAAGCCTGCAATTTTTAGACGGCACTGAGCTCGACTTCGTCAAAGAAGGTCTTAACGAAGGGTTTAAATTTACTAACCCGAACGTGAAAGATGAGTGTGGCTGCGGTGAAAGCTTCCACGTCTGATACTCGCCAATCCCCCGTGTAACTTCACGTTGCGCGGGGTCTAAAGTTACCCGAGCCTGTTATGGACTACTTTACCCTCTTTGGGTTACCGGTAAGTTTTGCCCTCAATACTGAGCTGCTGGCTACCCGTTACCAGGAGCTGCAACGTCAGTTCCACCCTGATAAATACACCAGCCGCCCTCAGGCGGAGCAACTGCTGGCGGTCCAACAATCTGCGACCATCAACCAGGCCTGGCAAACGCTGCGTCATCCACTGCCGCGCGCCGAGTACATTCTCTCCCTCAACGGTTTTGACCTGGCGAATGAACAGCATACCGTGCGCGACACCGCGTTTTTGATGGAGCAACTCGAATTACGCGAAGAGCTTGATAACATTGAGCACGCCAAAGATAGTGACCGCCTGGAATCCTTTAGTGCCAACGTTAATGCAATGGTGAAAACCCGCATGGCGCTAATGGTGCAGCAACTGGATAATCAGGACTGGACGCAGGCGGCGGATACGGTGCGTAAACTGCGTTTTCTCGATAAACTGCGCAGCCAAATAGAACAACTCGAAGAAAAGCTGCTCGATTTTTAACTGGAAGCTCAATATGGCGTTATTACAAATTAGTGAGCCGGGCCTGAGTGCGGCACCTCATCAGCGCAAGCTGGCGGCGGGTATCGACTTAGGTACTACCAATTCACTGGTTGCAACTGTTCGTAGCGGGCAAGCCGAAACGCTGCCTGACCATGAAGGGCGTCACCTGTTACCTTCTGTGGTGCACTATCAGCAACAAGGCCTGAATGTGGGCTGGGATGCGCGTGCGCAAGCCGCAACCGACCCGGCGAACACCATCAGCTCGGTAAAACGTCTGATGGGCCGCTCGCTGGCCGATATTCAGGCGCGCTATCCGCATCTGCCTTATTCACTCCAGGCGAGTGAGAATGGCCTGCCGATGATCAACACGCCAGCTGGGCTGCTGAACCCTATCCGTATTTCATCCGACATCCTTAAAGCCCTTTGCGCACGCGCCACCGAAGCGCTGGAAGGCCAGCTTGATGGTGTGGTGATTACCGTTCCGGCGTATTTCGACGATGCACAGCGTCAGGGCACCAAAGATGCCGCGCGTCTGGCCGGCCTGCACGTGCTGCGTTTGCTGAATGAACCGACTGCGGCAGCGATTGCCTACGGTCTGGACTCTGGCAAAGAGGGCGTTATCGCGGTTTACGATTTAGGCGGCGGTACGTTTGATATTTCCATCCTGCGTTTAAGCCGTGGCGTGTTTGAAGTGCTGGCGACCGGCGGTGATTCTGCACTAGGCGGCGATGACTTTGACCACCTGTTAGCCGACTGGTTACGCGGGCAAGCAGGCGTTGCTGACCGTAGCGACGACCGCGTGCAGCGCCAGTTACTGGACGCCGCCATTGCCGCGAAAATTGCTCTGAGCGATGCCGAAACTACCACGGTAGAAGTGGCTGGCTGGACGGGTACCGTGACCCGCGAACAGTTCAACGAACTGATTGCAGCCCTGGTTAAACGTACTTTGCTGGCTTGCCGTCGCGCGTTGAAAGACGCAGGCGTGGAAGCTGACGAAGTACTGGAAGTGGTAATGGTTGGCGGTTCAACCCGCGTGCCATTAGTGCGCGAACGTGTCGGCGAGTTCTTTGGCCGCACGCCGTTGACGTCCATCGACCCGGATAAAGTTGTCGCCATCGGTGCTGCCATTCAGGCGGATATTCTGGTGGGCAACAAGCCGGACAGCGACATGCTGTTGCTGGATGTGATCCCACTGTCGCTCGGCCTCGAAACCATGGGCGGCCTGGTAGAGAAAGTCATTCCACGTAACACCACTATTCCGGTGGCGCGTGCGCAGGACTTCACCACCTTTAAAGACGGCCAAACGGCGATGTCGATTCAGGTATTACAGGGCGAGCGCGAACTGGTACAAGATTGCCGTTCGTTGGCTCGTTTTGCACTGCGCGGTATTCCGGCAATGCCTGCGGGCGGGGCGCATATCCGCGTCACCTTCCAGGTTGATGCGGACGGCCTGCTAAGCGTCACCGCCATGGAGAAATCCACAGGTGTTGAAGCTTCTATTCAGGTGAAGCCTTCTTATGGCCTGAGCGACGGCGAAATTGCCTCAATGATTCAGGACTCCATGAGTTTTGCTGAGCGAGACGTGCAAGCGCGTATGCTTGCGGAGCAAAAAGTTGACGCGGCCCGCGTGCTGGAAAGCCTGCAAGGTGCGTTAGCCGCAGACGCCGCGCTGTTAAGCGCCGCTGAACGTGCAGATATCGACGCGACAATAGTGGCACTCCATGCCGCTGCTGCGGGTGACGATATCAATGCGATTGAACAAGCCATTAAAAACGTAGACAAACAAACCCAGGATTTCGCCGCACGTCGTATGGATGAATCAATCCGTAAGGCGCTGAAAGGCCACTCCGTGGACGAGGTTTAACATGCCAAAGATTGTATTTCTGCCTCATCAGGATTTGTGCCCAGATGGCGCAGTATTGGAAGCGAATGTCGGTGAAACCATTCTTGATGTTGCCCTGCGCAACGGTATCGAGATTGAACACGCCTGTGAAAAATCCTGTGCTTGCACCACTTGCCACTGCGTAGTGCGTGAAGGTTTCGACTCCCTGGCTGAAAGCACGGAAGACGAAGACGACATGCTGGACAAAGCCTGGGGTCTTGAGCCGGAAAGCCGCTTAAGCTGCCAGGCTCGCGTCACAGACGAAGACCTGGTCGTTGAGATGCCGCGCTACACCATCAACCATGCGCGTGAGCATTAACAGGAGTCGCAAATGGGATTGAAATGGACCGATAGCCGCGAAATCGGCGAAGCACTGTACGACAGCCGCCCGGATCTCGATCCGAAGACGGTACGCTTCACCGATCTGCATCAATGGATCTGCGACCTGGAAGATTTTGACGACGATCCAAACGCATCCAATGAAAAAATTCTGGAAGCAATTCTGTTAGTCTGGTTAGATGAAGCAGAATAAAAATAAGCGGGCTGCCTCTGGCGGCCCGTTTTTATATGTAGCATGAGCTGAAAAATATAAGGAAAAGAACATGACAGAAGCCATGAAAATTAGCCTTTCCACGTCGCCTGCCGATGCGCGTTGGGGCGAAAAAGCCGCTTATAGTATCAACGACGAAGGGATTACCCTGCACCTGACAGGCAAAGATGACCTGGGGTTAATCCAGCGTGCTGCCCGTAAAATTGACGGCCAGGGCCTGAAGCATGTGCAACTGGCAGGTGACGGCTGGGATGTAGAAAAAAGCTGGGCATTTTGGCAAGGCTATCGCGCACCAAAAGGTACGCGTAAAGTTGACTGGGCAGTGCTGGGCGAAGCAGAGCAAAAAGAGCTGAATAACCGCCTGAAAATCATCGACTGGGTACGTCATACCATCAATACACCAGCCGAAGAACTTGGCCCAGAGCAACTGGCTTCACGCGCCATAGACCTGCTGTGTGATGTGGCATGCGATAACGTTTCTTACCGTATCACTAAAGGTGAAGATCTGCGCGACCAGAACTATATGGGTATCCATACTGTTGGTCGTGGTTCAGAGCGTGCACCGGTTTTACTGGCGCTGGATTACAACCCAACAGGCAACCCGGATGCACCGGTTTATGCCTGCCTGGTGGGTAAAGGTATTACTTTCGACTCCGGCGGCTACAGCATCAAGCAAAGCGCGTTCATGGACTCCATGAAATCGGATATGGGCGGTGCGGCCACCATCACCGGCGCACTGGCATTTGCGATTACTCGTGGCCTGAACAAACGCGTCAAACTGTACCTGTGCTGTGCAGATAACTTGATTAGCGGCAATGCCTTTAAATTGGGCGACATCATTAAATATCGCAACGGCAAAACTGTTGAGATTATGAACACCGATGCGGAAGGCCGCCTGGTACTGGCTGACGGCCTGATTGACGCGTGTGCGCAAAAACCAGAATTAATCATCGACTGCGCAACCTTAACGGGAGCGGCGAAAACGGCACTGGGTAACGATTACCACGCGCTGTTCAGCTTCGATGATGAACTGGTTAATC
This sequence comes from Buttiauxella agrestis ATCC 33320, assembly GCA_024169445.1. Classification (GTDB taxonomy): domain Bacteria; phylum Pseudomonadota; class Gammaproteobacteria; order Enterobacterales; family Enterobacteriaceae; genus Buttiauxella; species Buttiauxella ferragutiae. The sequence continues at coordinate 4,849,697 of JALKFA010000001.1, read as the reverse complement.
GCTTGATGGCGAGTGCTGCGGCAGAAAACGAACCGTTCTGGCGTTTGCCACTGGCTGAGTTCCACCGCAACCAGTTGCCGTCCAACTTTGCCGAGCTGAACAACACCTCCAACGCCTCCTTCCCTGCGGGTGCGAGTACGGCGGCGGGCTTCCTGTCTCACTTCGTGGAAAACTATCACGAAGGTTGGCTGCACATCGACTGCTCTGCAACTTATCGTAAAGGTGCGGTTGAGCAGTGGTCTGCTGGCGCAACAGGCATTGGTGTGCGTGCGATTGCAAATCTGCTGGTTAGTCAGTAATTCGCTTTTCGCCCTCACCCCGACCCTCTCCCCCAGGAGAGGGGGGACACCGATCAATTCCCTCTCCCTCAGGGAGAGGGTTAGGGTGAGGGTTGTTTGCCCCACAGACTCATTCTGGAACCACCATGTCAGAACTCAAAAACGAACTCGAAACGCTGCTTGAACAGGCGGCCACTGAACCTGCTCACCGCCCGGCATTTTTCCGCGTGTTACTGGAATCCACCGTTTGGGTACCGGGTAGCGCCGCTGAAGGCGAAGCCATTGACGCCGATAGTGCCGTCGAATTGCAGCACTGGGAAAAAGACGATGGCACCTCCGTCATTCCGTTTTTCACCTCTGTTGAAGCGCTGCAACAAGCCATCAGCCACGAGCAGGCATTTGTTGTGATGCCAGTGCGCACGCTGTTTGAAATGACGCAGGGCGCGACACTGTTTCTGAACGCTAAACTGCCGACCGGCAAAGAATTTACCCCGCGTGAAATCACTCATTTAATCAGCGATGAAAGCGATCCTTTAACCCAGCAGGAAGTGCTGGATGGCGGGACATCGTTGCTGCTTTCCGAAGTGGCTGAGCCACCGGCGCAAATGGTCGATTCATTAACTACGCTGTTCAAAAACCTGAAAACTGTAAAACGTGCGTTCATCTGCTCTATCAAAGAACGTGCTGACGAGCAGCCAAACCTGCTGATTGGTATTGAAGCTGAAGGGGATATCGAAGCGATTATTCGCCAGGCTGGAAGTGTCGCGACTGATACGTTACCAGGCGATGAGCCAGTTGATATTTGCCAGGTGGTGGAAGGCGAAAAGGGCATCAGCCACTTTATGATGGCGCACATTACGCCATTCTACGAACGCCGCTGGGGCAGTTTCTTGCGAGATTTTAAAACCAATCGGATTATCTAAAAAAATAAAAACAGCACACGCATGGTGCTGTTTTTATTACCATGTAAATTTTTCAGAGTTTGGTGCCTTGCATTTATAATTACCTGCGAGCAATATTATTTTATAATGTTTAATATTCTTATTTTCAATGACCGGGATGGTTGTGATGAAAAACAAAGGGTTCTTGTATATATTTGTTATTCCAGTGTTAATTACGCTTTATGGGTTTTTCCAACTGTATCGGATGAATGATGGAGTTTCGCCTTCAGATTATGATTATAATGAAATGGCTTTACGGCATTTTTTATCAACAATAGGTTTGATATCGTCACTGCTTAGTTTATTTATCAGTGGTGCCGCGATGGCACTCTGCCGCTATAGTACAACTGTTGCCAGAAAATCCCAGAACACACTGGTTATCATGTTTAACCGCTGCCGAAAAGTATTCCCATTCATGATGTTGGGGCAGATTGTTTTTTGTGGTCTCAGTATAATATTTTATGCCTTTTCAGAAATTGCCTGGATCGTTTCTGCATTTGAAATGGATACCGGGAGTTATAAATTACTTACCCTGATTGGAATGGGGGTATTAGGTGTTTTATGGATATTAATAAAAAGTCTCATTAATATTAAAAATTGTTTTGCCATGTTCCAACCCACACCTTCATTAGTTATTGGACATAATGTTTCTGAACAACAGGCTGCTGGCCTCTGGCAATGGGTTCGGGAGCTGGCTGCGAAAATTAATGCAGTCATTCCGGATAATATCGTTGTGGGTATGGAAGAGTGTTTTTATGTTACCGCTAATTCAGTGCAGCTTGTTGATGGTGAGCATTTAACCGGTAATACGTTGTATTTTCCTGTCACTTACGCACGCTTTATGAGTGAAGATGAAATTGCTGCGGTCGTCGGCCATGAACTGGGGCATTTTACCGGGCAAGATACCCAGTACAGTTTGCGTTTTACACCACTGTACAGCGGCCTGCAAAATAGTCTGGAACAGGTTGCTATTAAAGCGATGGGCAATTCATGGATAGATAACATCGTTATCTATCCTGCTCTTTATATCGGGAATTATTTCCTCAAGAATCTCGACGAAACGGTTAATTACTGGAGCCGTATCCGTGAGCATGCTGCCGATGCTGTTGGTGCAAAAGCCAGTAGCGAGCAGGCGTTTTCTAGCGCATTACTGCGCATTTGTGCATTGAGCGATGATATTAGCCAGCAAATTCATCGGCTTTATCAAGGGAAGTTTAACGACCCCGATCTGGCTGCCACAGTCTTTGAAGCTCTGAAATCAAGAGAAACTATTGATGCGAAAGCACAGCTTGAAAACAGTACCACCCATCCACTAGACAGTCACCCACCCACAAGCTTACGCATTGCGGCCCTGAATGTGCAGGTTGATGATGCACTGCTCATACAAGCTTCTCGTCCAGTCAGTGAACATGACTATCATAATATGGATAAGTGGTTTGCAGACCCTCAAGGCTTATGTCAACAACTCACACAGGCTCTCAAAAAAGAACTGGGTGAACAGGGTGAGCAAATTCGCAAAGAGTTGGAAGCCGTCTCTCAAATCGTCGCCCCAGAAGAAACGCTGACATTTCGCTTAGGCAAAAAAAACGTTTGGTTTATGGGGGGATTTGCAATGGTATTATTTATTATCGCTGCATGGGTTACGTCTCTTATCTTTTCAGGCCCTGGTGCTGCCGGTTCAACGCAAGTAAAGGTAGCGGCATGGACAGCTGGCTTCTCACTATTCTTTGTTCTTGCTTCTTTGGCCATGTACAGGAAAACGCTTCAACCGCTATTTACCTTGTCCAATGACAGTATCTTGAGTGTACAGCTCAATAAACCTGTCATGCTTGTTGATATAGAAGATATTTCAATGCGAGTGATTCAGAGTAATTGTTATTTGGATCTCATTATGCGCGAGGATGCGGAATTGCCCATTTCTTTACTGGGGCGTTTTTCTCGATCCATTGCCGTCGTTACCAAAAAACATAAAATAACCATGATCATTGCCGGGACGCTGCTCAAAGAAGGCTGCAACGAAAAGATAAGCTTTGATGAATTGTATGAGTTATTAGCGAAATATCTGCAGGCTGCACATGCGCGTAGAGTTCTTATTGAGTTGAATAGTTAAACGAGAATATTCTGGTGCAGGTAAAACTGATATTTAGTTTATTGCCTGCGCCAGCAGTAAATCCATTAACAGCAACAGATTCGACTCAAACGAGGTGATCCCAGAAGCTTCTGCTGCATAGTGGACTGCCTCGTCATACAGTTGAAAATGCACATCCGCCAGTTCGGACAGACTGTTCGGCGACGCGCGAGTAAATGCCACAATCGACATCCCAACATTCTGTGCAATCCGCGCTTTATCCAGTACCTGTTCGGTTTCACCGCTGCGTGAAATGGCGATAAACACCTGATACTTCGACGCGTTACTCAGAAAAATGCCTCGGCTATCGCCTGGCCCGGAAATAAATGCAGTTTTCCCCAGCACCTGAAGTTTCTTGGTGAGATATTCGGCAAACAGATAGGAAAAACCCGCGCCGTATAAAAAGAAACTCTCTTTTTCGCGTAACAGCGCCGCGAATTGCGCCATTAGCTCGGGCGTCACCCAACGAAAGGTTTGCCGGTAATTAGCCACAAATTCATCGAATAAAACCGGCAGGGCGCCTGCGGGTGGTGCGGGTTGTTGAGCAATATGCGGTGTATTGGAAAGCAGTTGCTTACAGTGCCAGATAAACTCGCTGTAACCGCTAAATCCAAGCTTCTGGCACAGCCGCATAATGGTCGCGCTGGAGACAAACGTCGCCTGGGCAAGTTCGCGAACCGTGATTTTGCCTACCAGCAATGGATGGTTGGTCAAATGCGAAAGAACACGGTACTCAGCGCGGGTTAAAGACTCTCCGCGCTCGAGCAAGCCTGCCAGGCGGTTGTCCATTACAGTGATTGTGCAGGTTCGACAGGTAAATCAGAACGGGCACCCCATTCACTCCAGGAGCCGTCGTACAGAGAAACACCGTTGACGCCAAGCGTCGTTAACGCCAGCACGACCACCGCCGCAGTGACACCTGAGCCGCAACTGGCGATAACCGGTTTATCAAAACTCACACCCTGGCGGATGAAAATTTCATTCAGCTCATCAGTGGTTTTCAACTGACCATTTTCTACCAAATCACTCCATGGCACGTTTAAGGCGCCCGGAATATGACCGCGTCTTAAACCCGGACGTGGCTCGTCCATTTGTGCATTAAAGCGTGGGGCAGGGCGAGCATCGACGATTTGTGCGGTGCCTTCATGGCTGACCAGCAGCACATCGGTCAGACGTTTAATCACTAGTGGGTCGAAATTCACATCGAACTCGCCTTCGGGTAATTCAACATCACCTTTTTCCAGCGGTAATTCTTCGCGCTGCCAGTCGGCGAGCCCCCCGGCCAGAATCGAGACTTTCTCAACGCCAAAAGTCCGCAGCATCCACCAGGCGCGTGGGGCGGAAAATAGGTTACCTTCATCGTAAACAATCAGATGTTTATCCTGGCTGATACCCAGCTCGCGCATGGCGACAGCAAAGGCTTCAGGGCGCGGCATCATATGCGGCAGAGGACTGGTGTGATCGGAAAGGGTTTCGATATCAAAAAATACCGCACCGGGCAGATGGCCTGCACGGTATTCACCTGCGAGATCACGATGCTCCTGGCCTGGAGGCGCCATGCGAGCATCAATAATCTGGATATTCTCATCATTAATATGTTCTGCGAGCCAGTCGCCCGCAACGAAGAAAGTGGTGGACATGGTTGCCTCCGAATCGTCATTGATTAACGGATTGTCGGTGTTTTTAAGCAAACCGACAAGCAACCATATCCACTGCTGCGAAGTGTGCCGTAAATATTAGATAAAGTTACGCTTTCACCGCTTCGCCATCTTTCCAGGCCTGTTGCAACTGCGGCCAGTAATCACGATTGGCTTCAATCATATCGTCGAGAATCGCTTTCGCATGCTGCATGGTTGGCACAGTACGGTTAAGCGTAAATGCCTGTAACGCCTTCTCGTAGCTGCCTTCGATGGTGGCTTCAACCAGCAACTGCTCTGAGGCTAACTGCTGCATTAACAACGTCTGGTGGAACAGCGGAACCGCGCCCATGCGCACCGGTTCTGGCCCTTCGGAAGTAATATAAGCAGGCACTTCCACCATGGCATCGTAGGGCAGGTTGGCAATGGCACCTTTGTTTTCCACAATCACCAGGTGGCGCTGGCGTAAATCAAAGGCCAGCGAACAGGCAACATCAACAATAAACGCACCATGCACACCAACGTGGAAGGCATCCGGCAAAATACCGGTTTGCTTATATTCGGCGGCGGCGGCAAACAGTTTCTTCTCGCGCCCATCCATCACTTCGTTAGCGCGGGTGTAGTCCGGGTTTTGATGCTCAACGATGTCGTTTGGCATCAGGTAATACTGCAAATACGGGTTTGGCAGGAATTGCGGGAAATGGTCCATAATCGGCTTGATGTGACGCCAGGTTTTCACCCAAGACGGATCGGAATGCTGCGGATCGGTTTGCGCAGCATCTTCGGTCAGCAGGCCAAACTTCGCAATATGGCGGCGCAATTCCGGCAGCCGATCCTCCCCATCAACCAGCACACGGGTAAACCAGCCAAAATGGTTCAGGCCGAAGTAATCGACTTCTAATTTATGGCGGTCAACACCAAGAATGGCACCCATATTGCGCATCGCGGCGACCGGCATATCACAAATATTAAGTACTCGCGCTTTTGGGCGCAGGCGACGCACACCTTCGGCAACAATCGCCGCAGGGTTGGAATAGTTAACAATCCACGCTTTTTGATGCGCGTAACGTTCGACAAAATCACACAATTCCACCATCGGCAAAATGGTGCGCAGGCCATATGCCAGCCCGCCAGGCCCACAGGTTTCTTGCCCGACCACGCCATGGCGCAATGGGATTTTTTCATCCTGCTCGCGCATTTTGTACTGGCCAACGCGCATTTGAGCGAAAACAAAATGGGCACCGCTAAAGGCAACTTCCGGGTCGGTGGTGACGGTAAATTTAATGCTTTGGCTATGGTCGCGAATCACTTTCTCAACCACCGGAGCAATCACCGACTGGCGCTCGCCATCAATATCATAGAGGCGGATTTCAGCTAATGGGAAATCGGCCAGGCGCACCATCAGGCTCTTAACAATGCCCGGTGTGTAAGTACTACCGCCACCGGCAATGGACAAAATAAACGGGGGTTTAAACATCATTAGCTCCTTTAGAGATAAGTCTCTACTGCTTCACGCATTTTTTTGACATGCAGCCCGTAGACCACCTGAACGTTATTACCTTGCTTAATCACCCCTTTCGCGCCAGTCGATTTCAGGCGGGGTTCGTCGATAACTGTCACATCACGTACCGTCACTCGCAGGCGGGTGTAACAGTTGTCGACCACTTCGATATTGGCTCGTCCACCGAGGCCCTCAATAATGGCTTCACCTAATCCATCGTTGCTGCCTTTGGCCTGATACTCTTGTTTGCTATACAGTTTTGTTTGTTGCTCGTCGTCCTCACGGCCCGGCGTTTTCATGTCGAAACGGCGAATCAGGAAGCGGAACACCAGGAAATAGATGACCGACATCGTCAGCCCGACGACGATATACATCGGCCAGTTGGATTTCTCAGTCCCCAGCGGCAGGTTATAAAGAATGAAATCGATAATGCCGTTGGCACCGATGGCGTGAACGCCCAGCAAATAGAACAGCATCATGCCGATGCCGGTCAGAACCGCATGCACACCAAACAACAATGGGGCGACAAACAGGAAGGAAAACTCCAGTGGCTCCGTGACTCCAACCAGCATGGACGTCAGCGCTGCCGGGATGAGAATGGCTTTCGCTGCCGCTTTGCGTTCCGGTTTCGCCGTCATATACATGGCGAGTGCTGCCGCAGGGAGGCCGAACATTTTGCTGATTCCGCGCGCGTCCCACACCACAGTACTGCTCAGTTGATGCACGCTCGGGCAGGCCATTTCTGCGAAGTAAATATTGCGCGCGCCCTGGTAAATATTGCCGCAAACATCGGCCGTGCCGCCTAATTCGGTATACAGGAATGGGGTATAGACCAGGTGATGCAGACCGGTTGGCACCAGGATGCGTTCCAGGAAACCGTAGATAGCAACGCCAAACGCTCCGGCGCCTTTAATCGCCAGCGCCAGTGCGCTGATGCCATGCTGAGCAAACGGCCAGAGTTCGCTCATCACTACACCGAGTAACATCGAGACGGGAAGCATGATAATGGCGACAAAACAGTGCCCTGAGTAAATCGCCATCGCACCAGAAAACTGTACGCTGGAATAACGGTTGTACAAATATCCCGACAGTGCGCCCGTGAGGATCCCTGCGAAAACGCCCATCTCAAGCACCTGGACACCCAACACCATGCTTTGCCCTGCGGCACGCATTTGGTCGGCAGGAGCCAGTTCGCCTTGAAGCTGTAACGTTACGTTCATCGCATTAATGAATACGATAAAAGTAACCAGACCAATTAATGCAGCATACCCTTTGTCTTTGGCCGCCAGACCAATGGGAATGCCTACGCCAAATACCAGCGCCAGGTTCGCCAGAACCGATACCGCGGATTTGGAGATGAGAACGCCAGTGTGTTGAATGGAAGGGTGGCCGAGGAAGGGTAAATATTCTGCCAGGTTGCCATTGCCCAATACATTACCGAACGCGATAAATAAACCGACGATCGGCAAAATAAGCACCGGGCCGTAGAGTGATTTTCCGAAATTTTGTAGAGCGTTAACGGCACTTTTCATTTAGCAGTCTCTTATTATCACTTTGGCTAAACACCGCGTTGAGGCAGCGACTCAGCTTGAAATGTAGCAAGAATAAAGACTGCTAATCCAACTATCTTATTGTTTTAAAAACAAATGACTCACAAGGTAACATGTAACGTTTCAGGCTGTGATCATGCTTCCACTTTGCATCCAAATTTCAGTTGAAACCGTTGCACAATAAAACGTTTCCTTTGCGAGAAAGTACGCAATGCCGAATCTTCATACTTTCGTTTTTTTAATGTACCCGCATAATACATGTACTACGTAGTGAGTTAATGGGCCTTATCGGCCAGGGATAAAACATGAAAGCAATACGTCTGGGTGCGCTGGTAGCGGCGCTCGTAGCAGCTTTGGCACTTTCAGGGTGCGACAATAACGATAAACCTCAGCCAGCAGCGAAAAGCGATAGCACGGCTCAGCAAAGTACTGCTCCTGCGGCGAAGCCTGATGCCTCGCAACTCGAAAAGTTAGCGAAAGACTCTGCGGGCAAACCGCTTAAATTGCTCGATGCCTCCGAGGTACAACTCGATGGCGCAAGCACGTTAGTCATGACTTTTTCAATTCCACTCGATCCCAATCAAGATTTCTCCCGCGTGGCCCATCTGGTGGACAAAACCAGCGGTAAAGTCGATGGTGCGTGGGAACTTTCAGCCGACCTGAAAGAATTACGTTTGCGCCATCTTGAGCCGAAACGTGAACTGATATTGACCGTTGATAACAGCTTGCTGGCTCTCAATAAAACGACTTTTGACAGCCACTTCGAAAAGAAAATTTCGACCCGCGATATCCAACCAAGCGTGGGGTTTGCCAGCAGGGGTTCATTGCTGCCAACCAAAGTGATGGCAGGTTTACCGGTGATGGCACTCAACGTTGATAAAATCGACGTCAATTTCTACCGGATAAAAAGTGAATCTTTAAGTTCATTCATCAGCCAGTGGCAATACCGAAACTCAGTGTCTAACTGGGAATCTGACAATTTACTCAAGCTTGCGGAACTGGTTTACAGCGGCAGGTTTGATCTCAATCCGGCGCGCAATACCCGCGAAAAACTCCTGCTGCCATTAGGCGAAATTAAACCGCTGCAACAGCCTGGTGTCTACATCGCGATAATGAGTCAGGCTGGTCATTACAGTTATAGCAATGCCGCAACCTTGTTTACGTTGAGCGACATCGGTGTGTCAGCACACCGCTACCATGATCGGTTAGATGTCTTCACGCAAAGCCTGGAAAATGGTGCCGCGCAATCCAGCGTGGAAATCTCCTTGCTTGATGAAAAAGGGCAAACACTGGCACAAGCGAAGAGCGATGGCGATGGTCACGCTAAGCTGGAAAAACCAGGTAAAGGCACAATCTTGCTGGCGAGAACAGGCGAGCAAACTACGCTGCTGGATTTAAGCCGCCCGGCGCTGGATCTGGCTGAATTTGATATTGCCGGGGAAACCGGCTTCAGTAAGCAGTTCTTTATGTTTGGCCCACGCGATCTTTACCGCCCTGGTGAAAAGCTACTGCTGAATGCCTTGTTACGTGATGGCGACGGTAAAGCACTACCTGCGCAGCCGGTAAAACTCGAAGTGGTGAAACCAGACGGCCAGGTCGCCAGGACGCAAGTCTGGCAACCTGAAAATGGTTTGTACAAATTTAGCTATCCATTGAACCCGAATGTGCAAACCGGCAACTGGCAAGTACGTGTGAATACTGGCGATAACCAGCCACGTATCTGGTCATTTAAAGTTGAAGACTTTATGCCGGAGCGCATGGCGCTCAACATCACTGGTAGTAAAGAGCCTGTCAGTCCTGATGATTCTGTGAATTTCGAAATTGTCGGTCGCTATCTGTATGGTGCGCCAGCAGCCGGTAATAATCTGCAAGGGCAACTGTTCTTACGCCCACTGCGTGAAGCGGTGTCTGCATTGCCTGGGTTCCAGTTTGGTGACATCAACGAAGAAAACCTCACTCGTAATCTGGATGAAGTCCAGCTCCAGCTTGATGAGCAAGGTAAAACTACCGTCAGTGCAGACAGCCAATGGTCTGACGTTCATTCACCGTTACGGCTGGTGCTGCAAGCCAGTTTGCTGGAATCAGGTGGCCGTCCAGTGACGCGTCGCGCTGAACAAGCTATCTGGCCAGGCGCTGCGTTACCGGGTATTCGTCCGCAATTTGCCAGTAAAGAAATTTACGATTACCGAACCGACAGCACCCGTACTCAACCTATCGTTGACGAAGACACTAACGCCGGTTTTGACATCGTGTACGCCAATGCTAAAGGGGAAAAACTGGCGGTTTCGGGGCTGGATGTACGGCTCATCCGTGAGCGCCGTGATTACTTCTGGAGTTGGGAAGAGGGCGAAGGCTGGCAGTCACAATATGACCAGAAAGATCTGGTAGAAGCAGAGCAAAAACTCACGCTTGCCGCGGGTGAAACCGGCAAAGTGGCTTTCCCCGTTGAATGGGGTTCTTACCGTCTTGAAGTCCGTGACCCGGAGACAAACATTGTCAGCAGTATGCGTTTTTGGGCGGGTTATAGCTGGCAAGATAACAGTGACGGCGCTGGCGCTGTACGCCCAGACCGTGTGACGCTGAAAATAGACAAACCAGCTTATAAGCCAGGTGACACCATCAATCTGCATATTTCCGCCCCAGCCGCCGGTAAGGGCTACGCGATGGTGGAATCCAGCGATGGCCCATTGTGGTGGAAAGAAATTGATGTGCCAGAAAAAGGGCTGGATATTGCTATTCTGGTCGATAAAAGCTGGCAGCGCCATGACCTTTATCTGAGTACCCTGGTGATTCGTCCTGGTGATAAGAGCCGTGCGGCAACGCCGAAACGTGCTGTTGGTATTTTGCATCTGCCACTGGGTGACGAAAGCCGCCGCCTGGCACTGGCGCTGGAGGCTCCGGCCAAAATGCGCCCGAATCAAAATCTCACCGTAAAAGTTAAAACCCAGCCGATTAATGGCGAAATGCCGAAGCAAATTAATGTGCTGGTATCCGCTGTTGATAGCGGTGTGCTGAATATTACTGACTACAAAACGCCAGACCCTTGGGAAGCCTTCTTTGGTCGCAAACGTTATGGCGCAGATTTATATGATATCTACGGTCAGGTGATTGAAGGGGAAGGGCGCTTAGCCGCGTTACGCTTTGGTGGTGATGGTGATGAAGGCGATGCACTAAGTCGCGGGGGTAAAAAACCCGTTAACCACGTCACTATCATTGCTGAGCAAGCTCAACCGGTACAGCTGAACGAGAAGGGTGAAGGAATCGTCACGCTGCCGATTGGCGACTTTAACGGCGAGTTACGGGTAATGGCGCAAGCCTGGACCGATGACCGTTTTGGTAACAGCGAGCAAAAAGTAGTGGTTGCGGCACCTTTGGTGAGCGAACTGGCGGCACCGCGCTTTATGGCAAGTGGTGACAGTAGCCGCCTGGCAATGGATCTCACTAATCTTACCGACCAGCCGCAACAACTGAACGTAAACCTGAAAACCAGTGGTTTGATTTCGCTGGACTCATCTGCTGAGCAAACAGTGCAACTGTTACCTGGTGCACGTAAAACCCTGTTTATCTCAGTCCATGCGTTGGATGGTTTTGGTGACGGGCAGCTCACTGCGCAAATCAGTGGCATAAACTTACCTGGCGAAACATTCAGCGCACTGCAAAAACAATGGAAATTGGGCGTACGGCCTCCGTTCCCGGCGCAAAACATCAATAGCGGTGCGGTGCTGGCTGCGGGTGACGTCTGGGATATTCCACCGCAGCATATTTCCGGTTTGGCACCAGCAACGCTTGAAGGACAAATTCTTCTCAGTGGCCGTCCACCGTTGAACCTGGCGCGTTATATCCGGGAACTGAAAGCCTATCCGTATGGTTGCCTTGAACAAACAACCAGCGGTCTGTTCCCTTCGCTTTATACTAATCAGGCGCAACTCGCGGCTCTGGGGATAAAAGGAACCAGCGATGAACAGCGCCGTGCCGCCATCGACCTGGGGATTTCTCGACTGCTTGATATGCAGCGTGATAACGGCAGCTTTGGCTTATGGGACAAAGAAGGGCCAGAAGAATACTGGTTAACGGCGTACGTCACTGATTTCCTGGTGCGTGCCAGTGAGCAAGGTTATAGCGTGAATACAGATGCGCTGACTAAAGCAAATCAGCGTCTGTTGCGTTATTTGCAGGATTCAGGGCTTATCGCGTTGCGTTATAGCGATGACTCTGCGGGCAGTAAATTTGCGGTTCAGGCCTACGCCGCACAAGTATTGGCACGTCAGCAAAAAGCACCGCTCGGGGCGCTGCGTGAGCTTTGGTCGCATCACAGCTCAGCCCGTGCCGGATTGCCATTGGTGCAATTAGGCGTGGCGTTAAAACTGATGGGTGATGCTCCGCGAGGCGATGAAGCTATCAAGTTAGGTTTGCAAACTAGTCGCAGCAATGAGCGTATTTGGTTAGCAGACTACGGTAGTGAACTGCGTGATAACGCGATGATGCTGAGCCTTCTCGAAGAGAACAAATTGCTGCCGGACCAGCAGAATAACTTGCTTGTGAACCTCTCTAACCTCGCTTTTAGCCAACGCTGGTTGTCGACTCAGGAAAGTAACGCACTATTCCTGGCTGGCCGTAACTGGCAAACCGCAAAAGGGGAGTGGCAATCGCAGGTTTCCTTTACTGACGAACCACTGGCAAGCGGGCAATCAATGACTCGTAATTTGACTGCTGAACAACTTGAGCGTTTGCAAGTGACTAACACCGGTACTGGCAATCTTTATCTCCGCTTAGACAGCGTCGGTTATCCACAACAGGCTCCAGCGCCATATAGCAATGTGCTGCATATTGAGCGCCATTTCCTCGATGCTAAAGGCAATAGCAAATCGTTGTCGGAACTGAAAAGTGGTGAGTTAGTGATGGTCTGGTTAGATGTATGGGCGGATAAAAATGTGCCTGATGCGCTGGTGGTCGATTTACTGCCAGCGGGGCTTGAGCTGGAAAACCAGAACCTTTCTGAAAGTAGTGCCAGTTTAGGTGAAGGTGATAACCAGGTTCAGGGCTTACTGAGCCAGATGCAGCAGGCTGATATCCAGCACCTGGAGTTCCGTGATGATCGCTTTGTGGCTGCATTACCACTCAATGAAAGCCAGCATGCCACTCTGGTTTATCTGGCGCGGGCGGTCACTCCCGGGACTTATCAGGTTCCGGTTTCACAAGTGGAATCGATGTATGTTCCGCAGTGGCGGGCTACAGGAGCCAGCACTGGTTTGCTGACAGTTCATCCGTAACTGGCCTTGCGAATGTTAAAAGCTTTATGCTGGCGGCGCCGCTACCTTTTGGTTGTGGTGCCGCTCTTTATTTGTCTGGGAATTTGGCTGGCAGACCGGATTTGGCCATTGCCGTTGTCACAGGCGAATCCTGCACGTGTCGTGGTTGCGGTAGACGGCACGCCGCTGTGGCGCTTTGCCGATGAGAACGGCATCTGGCGTTATCCGGTCACGCTGAATGATGTCTCTCCCCGCTATCTCGAAGCTTTGATCAACTACGAAGATCGTTGGTTTTGGGATCATCCAGGGATCAATCCACTTTCGATTTTACGAGCGGCCTGGCAGGATCTTCGCAATGGGAAAGTGATCTCGGGTGGCAGTACGTTGACGATGCAAGTCGCGCGTTTGCTTGATCCGCATCCTCGTACGTTTGGCGGGAAAATCCGCCAGGTCTGGCGAGCGTTGCAGCTTGAATGGCATCTTTCAAAACAAGAAATTCTCACTATTTACCTTAATCGAGCCCCCTTTGGCGGCACGTTACAGGGCGTAGGGGCGGCCAGTTGGGTCTATTTGGGTAAGTCCCCGCAACAACTTAGCTATGCGGAGGCGGCCTTATTGGCGGTACTTCCACAGGCGCCCAGTCGTTTGCGCCCGGACCGCTGGCCAGAACGGGCTCAGACCGCGCGTAATAAAGTGCTTCTTCGTATGGCAGAACAAGCCGTTTGGGAACCTCAGCAGGTTAAGGAATCGCTGGAGGAACCGGTATGGCTGGCCGCACGGCAGATGCCGCAACTGGCTCCGCTGCTGTCGCGCTATCTGGCAAATCGCAGTCCCGCTCAGAAAATCACGACCACCATCGACGCATCGTTACAGCGTCAACTGGAAGAACTAGCCCTTAACTGGAAAGCACAATTGCCTTCGCGATCATCACTGGCGATGCTGGTCGTCGATCACACCACCATGGAAGTGCGCGGTTGGGTAGGTTCGGTCGATATCAATGACCAAAACCGTTTCGGGCATGTTGATATGGTGACGGCCATTCGTTCACCCGGTTCGGTGCTGAAACCCTTTGTTTATGGCCTGGCGCTGGATGATGGGCTGATACATCCCACTTCGTTGTTACAGGATGTGCCACGCCGTTTCGGCGATTACCGGCCAGGAAATTTCGACACCGGTTTTCATGGGCCAGTGAGTATGAGTGAGGCTCTGGTGCGCTCGCTTAACCTTCCTGCTGTTCAGGTATTGGAAGCGTATGGGCCAAAACGGTTTGCAGCACAACTGCGTAATGTGGGGCTGGATCTGCGTTTCCCGGCTGGCAGTGAGCCCAATCTTTCGCTCATTCTTGGTGGTGGGGGGGCGCGACTGGATCAGTTAGTTGCTGCTTATAGCGCTTTTGCTCGCCATGGTCGCGCGGCGCATCTACGTTTGCAACCCGACCAGCCATTACTTGAGCGTCCTTTGATGTCTGCGGGAGCCGCGTGGATTATTCGTCGAGTTCTGGCAGGCGAAGCGCAGCCGCAACCGGATGCCACTTTGCCTGCTGTGGTGCCTTTGGCCTGGAAAACGGGCACGAGTTACGGCTATCGTGATGCGTGGGCTATCGGAATAAATCCCCGCTATCTCATTGGTATTTGGACCGGACGCCCTGATAGCACGCCGGTTGCTGGGCAGTTTGGATTAGGCAGCGCCGTGCCACTGCTAAACCAGGTTAATAATCTGCTGCAAGCCACTTCCGCTGTTCAGCAAGCGCGTTTACCGGTTGACCCGCGTCCGGCAACGGTTTCTGTCGGTGAAATTTGCTGGCCGGGAGGGCAAAACCTGGCGGCTGGAGACAGCAATTGCCGACGCAGACTATCGGGCTGGTTACTGGATGGTAGCCAACCGCCAACACTAGAAGCTCCGGGGCAGGAGGGGATTCAGGGGTCGAGAAAGGTAATATGGCTGGATGAACAAGGGAAACGTGTGGCTGCCGATTGCCCGGGGGCAACACAACATACTATTGCACTATGGCCCCTGCCGCTTGAGCCATGGTTACCGGAGGGCGAAAGAAGAGTCGCTCGTTTGCCTGCGGTCTCGGAACAGTGTCCACCACAGCAGAAAGATGAAGTTACGCCTTTATTGTTGTTAGGGGTACGCGAGGGCGCTATTTTGAAACGTCTGCCGGGTGAGTTGCGCCTGGTGCTCCGCCTTAGCGCTCAGGGGGGCCAGGGCGATCGCTGGTGGTTTTTGAACGGCGAACCGGTCAGTGAAAACCAGAACGGAATTGCGCTGAATCTGGATAAACCGGGTAAGTATCAGGTATTGGTCCTTGATGGCGTCGGGCAGATTGCCGCTGCTCATTTCACATTGCAGTAGAGTAATAGTGTGATTTTTAGGCGTTTAGATGAGAAGTGTTGCCGATGTTCGTTTTATTTTAAAAAAATGTTACCTGCATCCATAGGCAACTCGAGACTTGCTCATTATAATCGGCGCCAAATCATAACCGGGTATCCCCTAAATGAAGAATGGTGGGGACCGGGCAAACAGAACAGACACAGAGGTAATCATGGCTATTGAACGTACTTTTTCCATCATCAAACCAAACGCGGTGGCAAAAAACGTTATTGGTAATATTTATGCTCGTTTTGAATCCGCAGGGTTTAAAATTGTTGGCGCCAAAATGTTGCACCTGACTTCAGAACAGGCTCAAGGCTTCTATGCTGAGCACACAGGTAAGCCATTCTTCGATGGTCTGGTTGCGTTCATGACTTCTGGCCCAATCGTGGTTAGCGTTCTGGAAGGTGAAAACGCCGTTCAGCGTCACCGTGACATTCTGGGCGCGACTAACCCAGCAAACGCTTTGGCAGGGACTCTGCGCGCAGATTACGCTGATAGCTTCACCGAGAACGGCACCCACGGCTCTGATTCTTTAGAATCTGCGGCTCGTGAAATCGCCTATTTCTTCGCTGAAGGCGAAGTTTGTCCGCGTACTCGTTAATTAGCACTATCTGTTAAGCGGCCGTTACATTTTATTTGTATGTACATCGCTTTCAGTCATGGCATCTGAGCCATAGAATTTGTACAATGCTACGCCCCGGATGAGCTTGCTCTCTGGGGCGTATCTTTTTAACCCTCCTGGGGCCGTAACGTGTAACAACGAGGCCGGAAGAAAATATGTCAGAGCAAATTGTCACTCCTGAGACGCCTGTTTCAGTCGTTTCCAACAAGTCAGAAAAAATTAACCTGTTGGATCTTAACCGCCAGCAACTGCGTGAGTTCTTCGCTGATATGGGCGAAAAACCTTTCCGCGCTGATCAAGTCATGAAATGGATGTATCACTATTGCAGTGATGATTTCGATGACATGACCGACATCAACAAAGTTCTGCGCAACAAACTTAAAGAAGTCGCTGAAATCCGCGCTCCTGAAGTTGCTGAAGAGCAACGTTCTGCCGATGGCACCATCAAATGGGCAATCAGAATCGCTGATCAACTGGTCGAAACCGTGTATATCCCTGAAGAAGACCGCGCCACACTGTGCGTTTCCTCTCAGGTTGGTTGTGCCCTGGAATGTAAATTCTGCTCAACCGCTCAGCAAGGTTTTAACCGTAACTTGCGTGTTTCTGAAATTATTGGCCAGGTATGGCGTGCGGCGAAAATTATCGGTGCACAAAAGAAAACCGGCGTACGTCCTATCACCAACGTGGTGATGATGGGCATGGGTGAGCCGCTGCTGAATCTCAACAACGTGGTTCCAGCAATGGAAATCATGCTTGATGATTTCGGTTTTGGGCTTTCTAAACGTCGCGTAACGCTTTCCACATCGGGTGTAGTTCCGGCGCTGGATAAATTGGGCGATATGATTGATGTAGCACTTGCTATCTCTCTTCATGCACCGACCGATGATATTCGTGACCAAATCATGCCGATCAACAAAAAGTACAACATCGAGACTTTCCTGGCGGCTGTTCGTCGCTATCTGGAGAAATCCAATGCCAACCAGGGCCGTGTCACCGTGGAATACGTTCTGCTGGATCACGTCAACGATGGTACTGAACATGCGCATCAACTGGCTGAATGTCTTAAAGATACGCCGTGTAAAATTAACTTAATCCCATGGAACCCGTTCCCGGGGGCACCATACGGGCGCAGTTCCAATAGCCGAATTGACCGTTTCTCGAAAGTACTGATGAGCTACGGTTTCACAACCATCGTGCGTAAAACGCGTGGCGATGATATTGATGCGGCTTGCGGCCAGTTGGCAGGTGAAGTGATTGACCGTACCAAACGTACGTTGCGCAAACGTATGCAGGGTGAACCTATTGATGTTAAAGCAGTCTGATAAGCATTCATTTTGAACAGACTGGCGCCATGCAGTCATGCCGCTGTACGGCGCAAAAAACACGTAGTGATATCTTGCAGTTATGCAAGGTTCGCAAGCGTGTTTAAGATTAATAATTACTGTGCGTTTCACCGCACTTTAAGGCAGTATGTAGCGGCACAACAATAGTTTAGGCGCATCTATTTAAGCCATCATGGGTCGCAATCCACTGACAACATTCAAAATGATGTCTATGGTTAACTCATCGGTGACAAATCGTTCATGTAATGCAGTTGTTTTAGGTGAATGAGTAGCTTGAGCTGAATATTATGTTGTCTGAAGGGGTGCCCTTCAGAAGATAAATTAGTTTCGCGGAGCGGGAGAGTGTGGCGTAGCGGAAATGCTGTGCGACAAGGCTCCTGCCTAATTCCTCAATCGAACAGCACCAGTAGTTGTAGCTAATGAATACTGAAGCCACTCAAGAATCAAATGCAGCAAAAACCACGGGTGAACGTCTACGTACCGCTCGTGAAGAACTCGGTCTTAGCCAACAAGCTGTGGCAGAACGCCTGTGCCTGAAGGTTTCTACCGTCCGGGATATTGAAGATGACAAGGCGCCTGCCGAGTTAGCGTCTACGTTCCTGCGTGGTTATATCCGCTCTTATGCACGACTGGTGCGTATCCCTGAAGAAGAACTGTTGCCGATGATGGCAAAACAGGCACCGATTAAGGCTGCCAAAGTTGCCCCAATGCAAAGTTTTTCCCTGGGGAAACGTCGCAAGAAACGTGACGGTTGGTTAATGAGCTTTACCTGGCTCGTTCTGTTTGTTGTTGTCGGTCTGACGGGCGCATGGTGGTGGCAAAACCACAAAGCGCAACAGGAAGAGATTTCGACGATGGCAGATCAATCTTCAGCTGAACTTTCAGCAAGCAATAGCAATTCTCAATCAGTTCCATTGAGTACCAATGATTCATCTGCAACTGATACCTCAGCACAGCAGCCCGTGCAGGCACCTGCGACACAATCTGCACCTGGAACTGATTCAACACAAAATCTGGCTCCGGCAGCAACGGCCCAGCAAACCACTCCAGCGGACTCCTCCGCTGTAGTGGCTCCAGGCCAGGCTCCTGTTGAAAATGTGCAGGCCACTACGCCGCCTGCACCAAATGCCACCTTACCGACCGATCAAGCCGCTGTGACTAATCCTGCCACGGCGGCAGCAGATCCGAATGCGTTAGTCATGAATTTTAATGCCGATTGCTGGCTTGAAGTGACCGATGCGACGGGTAAAAAATTATTCAGCGGCATGCAGCGTAAAGATGGCAATTTGAATTTAGCCGGCCAGGCTCCGTATAAGTTGAAAATTGGTGCTCCGGCAGCAGTACAGATTCAGTTTCAGGGTAAACCTGTCGACCTGAGTCGATTTATCAGAACTAGCCAGGTTGCGCGTCTGACGGTAAGTGCTGAATAATCGCAGCCAGCATGACGCGTAATTGTGGAGATTTGTAATGCATAATAAAGCCCCAATTCAACGTAGAAAATCCACACGGATCTACGTCGGGAATGTGCCAATCGGCGACGGGGCACCGATCGCCGTCCAGTCTATGACCAACACCCGTACTACGGATGTTGAAGCAACAGTTAATCAGATCAAAGCGTTAGAAAGAGTGGGTGCCGATATCGTTCGTATATCTGTACCGACTATGGACGCAGCAGAGGCGTTCAAGCTTATAAAACAGCAGGTCAATGTCCCGCTGGTTGCTGATATCCATTTTGATTATCGTATCGCCCTGAAAGTTGCTGAGTATGGCGTTGATTGCCTGCGCATCAACCCTGGTAACATTGGTAATGAAGAGCGTATTCGTATGGTTGTCGATTGCGCCCGCGACAAAAATATCCCTATTCGTATCGGCGTTAATGCCGGATCGCTGGAGAAAGATCTCCAGGAAAAATATGGCGAACCCACACCTCAGGCGTTGTTAGAGTCAGCGATGCGTCATGTCGATCATCTTGATCGTCTTAACTTTGATCAGTTCAAAGTCAGCGTCAAAGCGTCGGATGTTTTCCTTGCTGTTGAATCCTATCGTTTACTGGCTAAACAGATTGATCAACCGTTGCATCTTGGGATCACCGAAGCGGGGGGCCTGCGCGCCGGTTCTGTTAAGTCTGCGATTGGCCTGGGTTTGCTGCTTTCTGAAGGCATCGGTGACACGCTGCGCGTTTCACTGGCGGCCGATCCTGTAGAAGAGATCAAGGTTGGTTTCGACATCCTGAAATCTTTGCGTATTCGTGCTCGTGGTATTAACTTCATCGCCTGCCCAACGTGTTCGCGCCAGGAATTTGATGTTATCAGTACCGTGAACGCTCTCGAAGAGCGCCTGGAAGATATCATCACGCCAATGGATGTTTCGATCATCGGTTGTGTGGTGAACGGGCCGGGTGAAGCACTGGTTTCCACTTTGGGCGTGACGGGTGGCAACAAGAAAAGCGGTTTCTACGAAGACGGCGTGCGTCAACGTGAGCGAATGGACAACGACAACATGATTGCGCAGCTTGAAGCGCGTATTCGTGCCAAGGCCTCAATGCTTGATGAATCGCAACGGATTAATATCCAGCAGTTGGAAAAATAGTGCGAAACATGGGAAGCATTCGGCTTCCCGTGTATGATTGAACCCGCCAGACGTTTCGCGATAGCAAACAGTCTGATTTCGGGTTCATTTTTTGTATAAATTCGGTAGAGAATAAACGTGGCAAAAAACATTCAAGCCATCCGCGGCATGAACGATTACCTGCCTGGCGAAACCGCCATCTGGCAGCGCATTGAAGGCATTCTGAAACAGGTGCTCGGCAGCTACGGTTACAGTGAAATCCGTTTGCCGATTGTAGAGCAGACCCCGTTATTCAAACGCGCCATCGGTGAAGTGACCGACGTGGTTGAAAAAGAGATGTATACCTTTGAGGACCGCAACGGCGATAGCCTGACTTTGCGCCCTGAAGGCACCGCGGGCTGCGTGCGTGCCGGTATCGAACATGGTCTTCTGTACAATCAGGAACAGCGCTTGTGGTACATCGGGCCGATGTTCCGCCATGAGCGTCCGCAAAAAGGGCGCTATCGCCAGTTCAATCAGTTGGGTGTCGAAGTCTTTGGTCTGCAAGGGCCTGATATTGACGCAGAACTGATCATGCTGACGGCTCGCTGGTGGCGTGCCTTGGGTATCGACAAACACGTCAGTCTGGAACTGAATTCTATCGGTTCTCTTGAAGCGCGCGCTAACTACCGTGACGCGCTTGTTGCGTTCCTTGAACAGCATAAAGAGAAGCTCGACGAAGATTGCCAGCGTCGCATGTACAGCAACCCGTTACGCGTACTGGACTCAAAAAATCCAGACGTTCAGGCATTGCTGGATGATGCGCCAACACTTGGCGATTATCTGGACGAAGAGTCTCGCGAACACTTCGCAGGTCTGTGTCAGTACCTGGATGCTGCCGGTATCGCGTATACCGTGAATCAGCGCCTGGTGCGCGGCCTGGATTACTATAACCGTACCGTTTTCGAATGGGTAACAAGCAGCCTGGGTTCTCAAGGCACCGTTTGTGCGGGCGGCCGTTATGACGGCTTGGTTGAGCAACTGGGTGGCCGTGCAGCGCCTGCTGTTGGCTTCGCAATGGGTCTGGAACGTCTTGTTTTACTGGTTCAGGCCATTAATCCGGAATTTAAAGCAGAATCTGTTGTCGATATTTACCTGATATCGTCAGGTCAGGGAACGCAAGCTAAGGCAATGCTGTTGGCTGAGCAATTACGTGACCAGGTCCCGGCTATCAAGCTGATGACTAACTACGGCGGTGGTAACTTCAAGAAACAGTTCGTCCGTGCAGATAAGTGGGGTGCACGTGTTGCACTGGTGCTGGGCGAAACTGAAGTTGCTAATGGTCAGGTCGTCGTGAAGGATCTGCGCACGGGTGAGCAAACTACCGTTGAACAAGTAAACGCGGTCGCTCATTTACAGGCGCTACTGGGTTAATTTCCCCAGTGATTAATCGTTAAGGAGAAGGACTGCGTGGAAATTTACGAAAACGATAACGAGCAGGTTGATGCGGTAAAACGCTTCTTTGCCGAAAACGGCAAAGCGCTGGTAGTGGGCGTGGTTCTGGGTATTGGCGCACTGGTTGGTTGGCGTTACTGGAATAGCCATCAGGCTGAAAGCTCAATGGCATCTTCTCTTGAGTATCAAACCGTGACTCAAGCTGTGCGTGCTGACCAACCTGCAACGTTGAGTGCAGCAGAGAAATTCGCTGCAAACACGAAGAACACTTATGGTGCCCTGGCATCACTGGAAATTGCTCAGAAGTATGCAGATAACAACGACCTCGCGAAAGCGGCAGCTCAATTGCAGCAGGGTCTGAGCAGTACTAAAGACGAAAATTTGCAGGCGTTGATTAACGTGCGTCTGGCACGTGTTCAAATCCAACAAAAGCAAATTGATGCCGCGCTGAAAACGCTTGATAGCATTAAAGGTGAAGGTTGGGTAGCCATTATCGCTGATTTACGCGGTGAAGCACTGCTCAGCAAAGGTGATAAGCAAGGTGCACGCGATGCGTGGAGCAAAGGCTCACAAACTGATGCTTCTCCAGCTCTGCGCGAAATGATGCAGATGAAAATTAATAATTTGTCGAGCTAAGAGGGACCCGATGCAATTGCGTAAACTACTTGTACCAGGGCTGATTTCTCTGACGCTGCTCAGCGGTTGTTCACTGTTTAGCGGTGAAGAAGATGTGGTTCAAATGTCTCCACTGCCGACAGTCGAAAACCAATTCGAACCTGAAAAGTCATGGAGTACTTCTGTTGGTAGCGGAGTGGGTGATTTCTATTCCAATTTGCATCCAGCGTGGCAGGACGGCAACATTTATGCAGCCGATCGCCGTGGTATCGTGAAAGCCGTTAACGCGGATGACGGTAAAGAAGTCTGGTCTGTCGACCTTTCCGAAAAAACGAGCTTTTATACCAGCAACGTTTCGGCACTGCTTTCTGGTGGCGTAACTGTTGAAGGTGCACATCTTTACGTTGGTAGTGAAAAAGCGCAGGTTTATGCGCTTAACACCTCTGATGGTAGTATTGCATGGCAAAGCAAGGCAGCTGGCGAAGTGCTTTCTCGCCCAGTGGTTAGCGATGGTTTAGTTCTGGTTCATACCAGCAATGGCCAGCTTCAGGCATTCGATGAAGCTGATGGTGCCGTGAAGTGGACGGTGAACCTGGATATGCCAGCACTTTCTCTGCGTGGCGAATCAGCACCTGCAGTCGCGTTTGGTGCTGCAATTGTTGGCGGTGATAACGGCCGTGTAAGCGCGGTTATGCTGAAGCAAGGCCAGTTGATTTGGCAGCAACGTATCTCTCAGGCAACCGGTTCGACAGAGATTGACCGTCTGAGCGATGTCGATACGACCCCTGTTGTTGTTAACGGTGTGGTTTATGCGCTGGCATATAACGGTAACCTGACTGCGCTGGACTTACGTTCAGGCCAGGTGATGTGGAAACGTGAATTAGGTTCAGTAAACGACTTTATTGTTGATGCGAACCGTATTTTCCTCGTTGACCAAAATGACCGCGTGATTGCACTGAATGCTGATGGCGGTGTCACGATGTGGACGCAAAGTGATCTGCTGCACCGTAATCTGACTTCACCTGTTCTGTACAACGGTTATCTGGTTGTCGCCGACAGTGAAGGTTATATGCACTGGCTCAACGCTGATGACGGTCGCTTTGTTGCCCAACAAAAAGTGGACGGTTCTGGATTCCAGACTGACCCAGTTGTTGCCAGTGACAAGCTGTTGATTCAGTCAAAAGACGGTACGTTGTACGCTATCAAGCGTTAAACTTGCCTGAAGTAATTAAGAGAAAAACGGTTCCTGTAGTCCGGGAGCCGTTTCCTGTTTTTAGAAACGATGTGATTTGACGTCGTTTTATGATGAATTTTGAGTAATGAGGCTTTTATCATGGTACCTGTGGTTGCGCTTGTCGGGCGCCCTAATGTCGGAAAATCCACGTTGTTTAACCGCTTGACGCGTACCCGAGATGCGCTGGTCGCGGATTTCCCGGGGCTGACTCGCGACCGCAAGTATGGTCGTGCTGAAGTGGAAGGTCGCGAATTTATCGCCATTGATACCGGTGGTATTGATGGAACGGAAGATGGCGTTGAAACACATATGGCTGCACAGTCGCTGTTAGCGATTGAAGAAGCCGATGTAGTGCTGTTTATGGTGGATGCACGTGCTGGCCTGATGCCTGCCGATGAAGCCATTGCCAAACATCTGCGTTCTCGTCAGAAGCCAACCTTCCTGGTGGCGAATAAAACTGACGGCATGGACCCTGATCAGGCGGTTATCGATTTCTACTCTTTGGGATTAGGTGAAATTCACCCTATCGCAGCATCTCATGGCCGCGGCGTAACAACGCTGCTGGAACACGTGCTGATTCCGTTCATCGATGAAACTAATCCGCGTGAACCGGAAGAAGAGATCGATGAAGATACAGCCTACTGGGCGGCATTCAATGCTAAACATGGCATTGTTTCTGAAGACGACGAAGAGATTGAAGAAGAGGAAGAAGAAGCTTTCAACCCTATCGATTTACCCATCAAACTGGCAATTGTTGGTCGTCCGAACGTAGGTAAGTCAACGCTTACTAACCGTATTCTTGGCGAAGACCGCGTTGTGGTCTATGACATGCCGGGAACCACGCGTGATAGCATCTACATTCCAATGGAACGTGATGAGCGCGAATACATCCTTATCGACACCGCAGGTGTTCGTAAGCGTGGCAAAATCACTGAAACCGTTGAGAAATTCTCGGTAATCAAAACCCTGCAAGCGATTGAAGATGCCAACGTTGTGATGCTGGTTATCGATGCTCGTGAAGGTATTTCTGATCAGGATCTGTCGCTGCTCGGCTTTATCCTGAATAGTGGGCGCTCACTGGTGATTGTGGTCAACAAGTGGGATGGTCTGAGCAACGAAGTCAGGGAGCAAGTCAAAGAGACCCTGGATTACCGTCTCGGCTTCATCGATTTTGCTCGTGTGCACTTTATCTCTGCGTTGCACGGTAGCGGTGTTGGCAACCTGTTCGAATCTGTTCGCGAAGCCTATGACAGCTCCACGCGTCGTGTAAGCACCGCGCTTCTGACTCGCATCATGACCATGGCTGCGGAAGATCACCAGCCACCGTTGGTTCGTGGTCGCCGTGTTAAGCTGAAATACGCTCACGCCGGTGGTTATAACCCGCCAATTGTCGTCATCCACGGCAACCAGGTGAAAGACCTGCCGGATTCCTACAAGCGTTACTTGATGAACTACTTCCGCAAATCGCTGGATGTTATGGGCACGCCAATCCGTATCCAGTTCAAGGAAGGCGAGAACCCGTTTGCCAACAAACGTAACACGCTGACACCGAATCAGATGCGTAAACGTAAGCGTTTGATCAAGCACATCAAGAAAAGCAAATAAAACTGCGCGGTTACCAGCCGTTAGCAAAACAAAAAGCCCGCATCGCGGGCTTTTATACATTCAGGCTATTGGTAACGATTTTGTTTATTGTACCTGGTACTTTTTCTGTAATTCGCTGATGCGTTGCTGATATGAGTCATTCAGGCAAGAGGTTTTGTCATCTGCTTTCCAGCATTCATCACGCCCCTTAATCCATCCACGCTGCTCAGCTTTAAGCGTGGAATTATTATTTGATTTCACCAGAGCTTGCTTGTAGATATTCGCCAGTTTGAGATCCAGCGCGGAAAGCGTTTCGTTTTGGCAAATCAACTCTTCCATACTGCCTTTACTTACTGCTGAACATGAAAATGAAGGCCCAGATTTCTGCTCATTTTTTTTCTGTGCAGTCGGTGCAAAGCTTACTTCATCTTCAGGCAAACAGACGCCGTGAGTACGATTGGGGCCGGTAAAAGAGATCTCAGGATTACCGTCTGCTGAACGCACAATGCTGATCGCTGTTTTTCCACTGGTCGCTTCCCAATAGGTCGGGCTGCTCTGTTTAATCGTCGCTTTTTGACCATTCACCCACACGCCACCTTTACCGTCACTGTAAGTTCCGCCAGTTTTCCCACAGCTAAAATTGAACGCCTGCGGAGGTGTCGTCTTTTCAGTCGCCGCTTGCGAAGCGAGCGGAAATAAAACTAACGCAATGAGAACTACATTTTTCATGATGAACCCTTAGGTCGAAATTTGCGTACTGGCTTCAGTATGCGTTACCCCAGGGAATTTAACACGCTCATGTAAGGCTGGATTATCACTTTCATCTTCACCCCGGTTAACCGGCGCAAGAAGGCTTATTCCAGGAGCCATGCAACTTTAAACGCGCAACCAGGTTAAAGACCTGCCGGACTCCTACAAGCGTTACTTGATGAACTACTTCCGCAAATCGCTGGATGTTATGGGTACACCAATCCGTATCCAGTTCAAGGAAGGCGAGAACCCGTTTGGTTTTTTATCTCATAGTCCGGTAGAGAAAATTGGCTGATAAAGGCATTGAGCGCTTTGGTATCCGGCAGGGCAGACAATGCACCTTTGCGGGTTGTCGCGAGGGCACCACAGGCACCAGCCTGAGCAATGGCCTGATGGATCTGTTCAAAGCTCTCCGGCATCCCATTATGTGCAATCCAGGCCAACAAACCGGCGACGAAAGCGTCGCCAGCCCCGGTTGTATCGACACTATCGACGGTATAACCATTGAAATGGATTACGCTATCGCGCCATAACACCATGGCGCCTTGCGACCCATAGGTCACTACTTTCAGTTGTGCAGGTAGCGCCTTAAGACCTTCAAGCGCCAGGGTAAAATTGTGGGTACCTGTCATCCAGTACCATTCTTCTTCCGAGAGTTTAAGAATGTCGGCCTGTGAGGAAAAATGGCGCACCGTCTCGATCATTTCATGCTTATCGAGCCACATTTGCTCCCGTAAGTTCACATCGAAACTCAGCAATCCCCCGCGTTGTTTAACATTGCTGATGGCGGCAACCAATGTATTACGGCAAACGTCGGTGACCATTGCCAGAGAGCAGAAGTGCAGAATATCGTTGCTAAATTCTGGAAGGGCATCGGACGTTAAAAATTGATCGGCGGAGGGGGTGGTTAAAAACGTAAACTCGCGCTCTCCGCCACTATTCAGAGAGACCAGCACTGTACTGGTTTTGTGCTGGCTATCCAACTGAAGGCTTGCTGTTGAGACGCCTGAGTCAGACAGCGTTTTTTTTAGAAAATGACCAAAGTCGTCATCACCAACGCGGCCAATAAAACCACTCTGGCTGTGTAAACGTGCAGTACCGACCGCAACATTGAATGGGGCTCCTCCTGCGCAGGCTTGATACTGCATGTCTGAAAGCGGTAAAAGATCGACCACCGCATCGCCAAGAGTCCAGATATTCATGACATTTCCTCAATGATAATTAACTATTTTTATTCAAACGTATTTGTTAAAAGTTATAATCCAGCATCAACTTATAATCGGTGGTGAGGGCATCGCCATTGGTGACCCAGCTTCCGCTCTGGTTTATCAACGAACCGGTAACTTCCCCAGATGCTGTGAAACGAGAGGTCAAAGGATAATTCACCGACACCTTCAGGAAGCGATTACGGGTATTTTGGAATACTTCGCCATCTTCAGGCTGTGCATTGTTTTCCTTATAATGTCCATAACCGCCGCTCAGTGTTGTGGATAATTTCCCCCAGTTGCGCCAGACGCCAAATGAAGCGGTCCAGCTTTTTTCGTCGATATCGCCCCACTGCGCTCTGTCTAAAATGGCAGAAGCAAATTGCTGGCGGAACCAGACCCCGGTGGTGTTGTTAATAATATATTGCACCCCAGGTTCAATCTGAAATGAACGTACGTCACGGTCATTTTGTGAACCACCGCTGCGGCGATGGTCAATTTGCTGATACAGGTAGTTAAAGAAGGAGAAATTGTCCGTAACACGCAAATCGGTAAAAAACTTGGCGCGTCCTTGCCAACGATCGTCGATTGACGCACTCCCGCCCATAACATCCCAGCCATAACGAAGGCGCTTGTAGAAATATTCGTGGCCGATAATCAACTGAGTCCACTGATTCTGGCTGATGTAGGTCTGGTTCTCCCACGTGCCGTTATAGCTGGTGGTTCTGCCATCAGAGAACGCCAGATACCATCCGGGTAATGCATCATGACGCATAACCCCTTGTACAAACGTCAGTGAATCATTCCCGCTGTGGAAATGGCTGTTACGCCAGTTATTATCCTCAATGGCATATTTCATTTTAAGCTGGCCGTGAACGCGACCACCGGCAGGATTGGAGGAGCGAGTTGAGGTCCACATGACATCCTCATCCAGATATGACCACGGATCCACGGCAATAACCTTTCCCGATGAATCCTTCATGATGCTCATACTCGCATTCGCCAGCGCTGGAAAAAGAAGAACAAAAATAACAGACAGGGCATGATGGTTTTTCATAATAATATCCCGTTAAATCATTTCTTTTATTTTCAGCATTGCGTGAAAATTATCGTTTTGAGGCAGGCTGATACTCCATGGTTTCTCCTGCATGGAATACATCCGGGTGCTGAATGCCGCTTTATCGTTTATGTAAAAAACAGCAATTGAGTTTTGAATCAGAACACGTAACTCAACTTTGTCATCGAGCGGAACATTCACCCAGGATTCAGCGTTGGCCTGATGAATCGATGCGAGCGGAGCGTTAAAAAAGTAGACTTTCCCTTTGCTCTTATTGAACACAACGTTGAGCGTCGCATCACTGACCCTGTCGTCAGTCAGACCAAAGCTCATGACCATTCCCGCAGAGGGAACATCTATCGTTGCGCTTAACTCACCTCGTTTGGGCAGGGGTGGGTACACAGAGGACTGTAACAAGCCGAACTGCGTTGCCGTTTTTAGCGTTTTACTGCTCGTTAAGGTGGTAACTGGACCTGGGTTGTCATTGATGACCGTCTGTAGCTCATGGGGGAGGATGCTATTGAGCTGGCCTTTGTCATCTGCGGTCAGCTCATGAACAACCAGATTTCCTGCCCAGTCAATGTTGCCGCTGTCGCGGTTTCCCGCTTTGGTCGGGATCCAACCGAAAACAAACAAGCGATCGTTTTTGAGCGCCAGTTTGCCTGCGTATAAACCCGACCCATCGACCACATAATTGTCCATTTTCCGCCACGGCCCGTCCGGATTCTCCGCGACCCGATATTGTGTCAGGCGTAGCGGCCATTGGTCGCTAAAGCTGAGATACCAACGTCCGTTGAAGAACACAAGCGTCGGGCATTCGAGGTTTGCGTTGCTGGTAATAGTATCGTTATTAAAAAATACCCCACGGTCTTCCCAGTTCTTTAAATCGGTTGAGCTGTACCGGGCAATAACACCACGACCGTTGCTGCGGGTAGTAATTAACATCCAGTATTCTTTCTTTTCTTCAATCCAGACAATATGGGGATCGCGGAAGTCATTACCCCGATAGTTACCGCCTGGCAGAATCGTGTCCTGAGGGTGTTTCACCCAGTGAAGACGGTCTTCACTGGTCGCGTGCATAATGGACTCCACCGGGAACACATTTTCATTATGTGCGGTGTACCAGGCATGCCAGATATTGCCGACTTTAATAATCGAGCCGGTTCCCAATAGCAGTTCAGGATCGTCAACGTCGTTAACGTAGGGAATCACTTCCGAATGGTTCTGATAATCATATAAGTTGGCACTCGACAGCAGATGAATTGCGTGTACTCCTACATCGCTACCACCGCGTACATCATTAAGATAAAAAATATCAAATTTGCCATCGTTATAAACAGGCATCGGGTCACCAATAAATGAACCCTCCACCCGTGGGAAAAAGTTATTAATATGACTAATGCTTTTATTATGTAATGTTTCTTTAGATGGCTGCGACCAGGCTGTCGTATTTCCAACAGAAAGCGCCAGCAGAGCGACGAATGCCACCAACGTTGATTTTTTCATGCTATACCTGAATGTCAGAAGTTATAATTCACGCCAACCACGGTAAATGGATTCCATGAGTGACCGGTAGATGTCCAGAGTCCGGTTTCTTTGGTAAATTGCGCTTTGAACTCACCATATAATCTCACTTCACCAACAACCGGATAGCTGATGGTGCCGCCAATAAATTTATATCGGCCATCATAAAAAACTTCTTTGGCATTGCTGGCATTATCTATTTTGTCCTGACCGAATCCAAAATACAGCGAGGTTAATAGAGGGTACCAATTTCGCCAGAGTCCAGCCGTGACTTTCCATTCTTCTTCAATAATGTCGCCCCAGCTTTCACGCTCCTGACGGTTATAGTAATAATAGGGGCGAAGATACAAACCAAGATCCGGGCTCACGCGGTATTGAATGGCAGGCTCAATTTCAAAAATATACTGGTCAAGATCGCCATTTCCTGGCTCATTACCCTGCGGCTGATATTCACCATAAGCATATCCGGCAAGGCTCCATTTGTTGCTCAGTCGAAGGTCCTGCCAGACTTTGAACCTATTCTTCCAGCGTTTAGTTGCCGTTTCGGAACCGACCATGACTTCCGTACCGATATTACCTCGCCAGGTTTCAACAATATGACCAACAAAAATCTCATTGATGGTATTGGTCCCATTGTAGTCCTGATTGCTAAACTGGCCTTTATAACTATCTTCCCTGGCATTCCAGAAACCAAAATACCAGTTTGGTAACTCATCGTGCCTTAAAAATGCCTGAATGGTGGTGAGTTTGAATTTCCCGCTATTTTTCTTATTATCACTCCAGCGAACATCATCAATTTCTATCTGAGTCCCGATGTTTCCGTGCAGGCCGCCGACTTCCATGTTACGACCGATACTATCCCAATGAACCGGCGGGTCTTCCTGTCTTAAACGCAATAGACTGACATCTTCCGGGTCATCCACTTTATTATTCTTTTTCACTTCAACTGTTTTATTATCAGTTGGCGCTGATAATGTTACTGGCATTGATGATGTCGTGGGTTCAGCTATTTTACCCGCAGCAACAGGAGATGATAAAGCGCTAAGGGACGATTGCTCATTTCCTATTTTTTCCGCTGATGAACTCGTTTCTTTAGTGTCAGGTTCATCTTGAAAATAGCTATGATAGTATCCTGTATAATTTACTGGCTGTTCTGTGGTTTCCTCAGCAATGGCAGGAAATGCTGCCAATGACAGAATCAATGACAGCGTCTGTTTTCTTGAAACTAATATTTTTTTATTTATCTCTCTAATACGATGTTGAGTCGTTAATATTTCATCCATTTCGCTATCTCATTATCCCAGACAATAATATGCCAGCCAGAGACTGGCAGAAATAAAAAGCTCATAATGTAAGAAACATGTCGAAACTGAGTGGATTTATTTATCCAAAGACCAGTATCCAGCATCTTGTAATGAGGCAAGACCATGATTCGCAAACAGTGAAATATCGCGCTTGCCCGGCTGCGGATAAATTCGACTGCTTAAGCAAGCGTCGCCATCGTTAACAAAAACTTCCACTGATGAACGATCAATAAAAATTCGCAGTGACAGCACGCAGTCTACTGGCAGCGGAATACTGCGCGTACCTTCAAGTGAATATTCCGGATAGCGGCGTTCTACCACCAGACGCTGGGCCTGATTATCGACGTAAATTCTCAGCCCATCGCCCAATGCAATGCCAAACTGTTCAGCCGTAGACGCGCTCAGATCCCATGCCAGTTGCACCTCGACCGCTTCGGCATCTGCCGCGACAAAAACATTCTGATTATTCAGGCAGCGGACGGGTACAGAATAATAGCTGCCGCGCAGCGCGGTGACTTCGTCAGCGGGTTTCATCTTCACACGATGATTGTCACCAAGGCTTAATTCGCGCGGGAGAGAGAGCATACCGGCCCACCCATCCTGCTGTTCGGGCATCGGCGATTCCCACATAGCCAGCCAACCGATGACAATGCGGCGGTTATCCGGGGTCAGGAAACTTTGCGGAGCATAAAAGTCGTGTCCATGGTCCAGCTCAATAAATTCTCCGTTATGGGTGAACGGTTGTCCTGGCTGCCATTCCCCGAGCAAATAGCCACTCTGGAAGAGGTTGCGATGATGATAACCTTCCGCCGCCATCCCTTGTGGGGAGAACATCAGGACGCGCTTATCTTCAAGGGTAAAGAAATCCGGGCATTCCCACATAAAACCCATGCCGTCGTCAGCCTCGGCGAAAATACCTTCGTCGTGCCACTCAAGGAGATCGGTGGAGTGGTACAGGCGCACCTGGCCAGTATTCTCCACGCGGGAACCGACAACCATGTACCAGAACTCACCTTCGCGCCACACCTTCGGATCGCGAAAATGATGCAGTCCTGGCGGTGTATCAATCACCATGCCATGCCGTTCAAAATGGATGCCGTCACGGCTGCTTGCCAGACACTGCACCTGGTAGAGATTGTCGTCGGTGTCTGCCGAACCGTGAAATTTATGTCCGGTATAAATCAGCGTCAGCGTATCGCCGTCCACCACGGAGGAGCCGGAGAAGCAACCGTCTTTATCCGCCGGGCCTTCCGGGGCCAGCGCAACCGGTAGATGTTCCCAGTGCACCAGATCTTTGCTGCGGGCGTGCCCCCAGTGCATCGGACCCCATTTAGGGGAATAGGGGTGATGTTGATAAAACGCGTGATACCCACCATCAAACCACACCAGGCCGTTAGGATCATTCATCCAGCCTGCGCGAGCGGCAAGGTGATACCGCGGATACCAGCGTGGATTGATAGCGGATTGTGCTTTTTCAAGCGTCTGTTCAGCCTGTTCTAATAAGGATGTCATCGTCTTTACTCTCAGTACATTAAACAGCGTTTTGCTGCAGAAAGGATGGCTCAGATGAGGGTTTATTTGAGCGCAAAAGGAAAATGGAAATAAACGTGGTGCAGAACACCGTAATGCCCATGATCAGATAGGACTGAGCGAAGCCAAATTTCTCATAGCTAAAGCCCGCCAGCGGGGATAACACGGAGCCAATAATCGAGCTGGTGCAGGCGAATCCCACCAGATAAATCGTAGAGGACAGGCGTTTATCGAAATTCAGACTGTTGTATTTAAAAATGGCGACTAACAGTATCGGCAGTTCAACAGCGTGAAGCAGTTTGGTAATTGAAATCAGCAGAGGTCCTTCCACCAGACCGGAAGCAATCATGCGCAGCGCCATTACCATCCCTGCGAATATCAGACCATTTTTAGCGCCAATGCGGTTAACCAGCCACGGTGCACAAAACATGCCTGCTGCCTCCAGAAAGACCTGGAAGGAGTTTAAATAGCCAAACATCGCGTTCCCTTCTCTTAATGTCGGGAACTGTGAAGAGAAATAGACCGGGAATTGCTGGTCGTATACGCCGTAAATGCAGGTTCCGACCACAAAGAAGATAAGTGCCCAGAAGTGCGGCAAGGTGAGCAAGCGCAGGGCATCTGTCAGGGAGACTTTTTTAGCGCCTATTTCGAGTTTCTCCATGCTTGCCGGAGCCACGACTTTTAAGCGGAGCAGCAGGCAGAAGAAGATTATCCCTGAGCAAGAGGCCACCAGGAAGTTAAGGTCAGGGTTGATATTAAACAGTAGCCCGGCAAAAAACGTGGCGACAGCCCAGCCCAGAGACCCCCACATGCGAGCCCGTCCAAACTCAAAGGTACTCTGACGCGCAACGCGCTCGGTATAAGACTCCAGAACGCCGATACCACCATTAAATGTCAGCCCGATAAATAAACCACCGAACGCGCTCCCCAACAGAATGTTGATGCTCAGCAAATAGCTAAACAGCAGATAAGCGGGGCCGGAGAGGATCAGCAGGGCGGTGATGAACCATAACAGATGTTTACGCAGGCCAAGTCGATCCTGGATAAAGCCATAACAAACCTGAGCGAAGAGCGCGGAAACGGATAATACTGAAAAGATAATGCCGGTTTCCGATGCTTTTAGCCCCACTTCTTGGTTAAGCCAAATGGAGAGAAGTGAACTTGACGAGGACCAGGTCACAAAGAAAAAGAACAGCAGAGCGCTGAGCAGCAGGTAGCTGCGTGAAGGCCGTTTTTTCATTTATGTAATCTCATAAGGAGGGTATGTATAAATGGTAACGTTAACATTTTTGATCTACACTTAGTTTTGGCTTGTTAACCGATGTTAATCACAAAAGTTAACGTTAACATTAATATGTTGCGATCAAGATCAAATTTTTTATCGTGGTTTGCATAGCCCTGGGGTTCGATGCTTAAAATAGGGAATTCGCGTTTGATCACAACCCTTAAATTGCTGGATTGAGTGCAAAACCAGGATTGGATCGTTAGTTTTTTTAATGGAAGGTTATGGCGTCTTTAAAAGATGTGGCCAGACTGGCCAATGTATCTCTAATGACCGTGTCGCGGGTGCTGAATGACCCGAAACGCGTGAAGCCTGAAACCCTTTCACGGGTGCAGGAGGCTATCTTACAGCTCAACTATGTGCCGGATCTGTCTGCCCGCCAGGTACGTCGTGTTGGCTCCAGGAATAAAACGATTGGTGTGCTGGCTCTGGATACCGTCACTACCCCTTTTTCAGTCGAAATTACGCTGTCTATCGAAGAAACCGCACGGGCGTATGGCTGGAATAGCTTCGTGGTTAACATGTTTGCTGATGACAATCCTGACGATATTGTCGATCTGCTACTCGCGCACCGACCTGGGGGGATCATTTTCACCACCATGGGGTTGCGCGAAGTGAGCATCTCCCCCAGGTTGCTGAAGCACCCCCTTGTACTCGCTAACTGCGAGAACAAGGGAGAACCGGTTGCCAGCTATATTCCTAACGATGAACAAGGGCAGTATACCGCAGTGCAGGCGCTATTAGCGGCGGGGTACCGTCGCCCTCTCTGCTTGCATTTACCTGCCAACCATCTGGCGACGCTTCGCCGCTGTCGGGGGCTTGATCGCGCTTGCCGTGAAGCCAATATTGATCCCGATACGCTTGAGCACTGCTATATGCAATATGGCGACGAGCATTACCGCGATATTCCAGATATTTTGCTGTCGTATATTGTTCAGGGGCGGGCACAATTTGATTCAGTGATCTGTGGCAATGACCGTATTGCATTTATGGTATATCAGACGCTGTTGACGCAAGGGATCCGAATCCCACAGGACATTGCTGTTCTTGGGTACGATAACCTCGTAGGGATCGGGAATTTGTTTTTCCCCCCGCTATCCACTGTCCAGCTACCGCATTATGAGATTGGGCGCTTAAGTACATTGCACATCATCAACGGCGACAGCCACCGGGAGAAAGTGCTGGTCGATAGTCCCTGGCTGTTGCGAGAATCATTTTGAGAAAGCGTTGAGGAACGATAATTCTCAGCATGCGAATGACGATATTTGGAATAAACCTTCCCAGCGAATAATAAAAATGCAGTTGTGTTCCGATTCCATCGGTTTGCGCTTAGGTTTCCATCTGGTTACAACAAAAGATGAATAGAGTTGTAGAACTGAAAGGAGTAATTATGGAAGTGAAATGTCCGGTGTGTGAAACCCCATTACAGCAAACAGACTCGGGCGCGCGCTGCGAAACCTGCAAGCAGGATTTTCGCCTGGAAGCCCGCTGCCCGGATTGCCATAAGCCGCTGGAAGTTTTAAAAGCGTGTGGCGCAGTCGACTATTTCTGCCAAAACGGCCACGGATTGATTTCGAAGAAACGCGTCGACTTCGTGCCTGTTGCGAACTAAGTTCTAACTTTTCGCAACTGTTTTACGCTTGCGAGCAGGTTTCACCGGTGTAATGCCGGTGACCTGGCTTTCTACCCAACCATCCTCCAGACGCGTCGTTAGCGTATCTCCGGAATGCACTTGTTTGGTCTTTTTCAGCACTTTGCCGTCTGTCGCCGTAGTCACGCTATAACCACGCGCAAGGGTTGCCAGCGGGCTGACTGCTTCAAGCTGCGCAATAGCGGTGCCAAAGCGCTGGCGGGTATTGCTCAGGCGGGCAGTCACAACCTGCGATAAGCGATATTCAAGTTGTTGCAAGCGAGTCTGCGCACGGTGAATTCTTGGCTGCGGTTGTTGTTGATTCAAACGTTGCATCAGGCGTTGCTGCTGCTGAGTGGTGCGGCGCAGTTTGGCATCCATTGCTCCATTCAGGCGCTGTTGCAAGCGCTCGAGCGTAGTTTGCTGGCGAGCCAAACGCAGCTGTGGATGTTGTTGTTGCAAACGATGATGTAAGCGGGTGAAACGCTGCGTGCGCTGGGCGAGGTAGTAATCCATCGCCATTTCCATGCGTTGCTGTTGCGACTGAATCTGGCGTAACAGCTCCACCTGATTACGGCTAACAATTTCTGCCGCTGCAGAAGGGGTCGGAGCACGAACATCGGAGACAAAATCGGCGATCGTGACGTCAGTTTCATGGCCTACGGCGCTAACTACGGGAATTTGACTGGCAAATATGGCGCGAGCCACGCGCTCGTCGTTAAAACTCCACAAATCCTCCAGCGAACCACCGCCGCGCCCAACAATCAACACGTCGCACTCTTTGCGGAGGTTGGCCAATTCGATAGCACGCACGATTTGCAGTGGCGCATCGGCGCCCTGAACCGCAGTGGGGTAAATGATCACTGGCAACGAAGGGTCACGACGTTTCAGGATATGCAGGATGTCATGCAGTGCGGCACCGGTTTTTGAGGTAATGACCCCAACCTGATGCGCAGGGGTTGGCAATGGCTGCTTATGAATTTGGTCGAATAAACCTTCAACGGTGAGGCGCTGTTTTAATTCTTCATACTGCTGCTGCAACAGCCCTTCACCGGCAGGTTGCATACTTTCTACGATGATTTGGTAGTCACCACGCGGTTCATACAGTGTTAGCGTGGCGCGCACCAAAACCTGCTGCCCGTGTTGCGGACGGAAGGTGACGCGACGATTGCTGTTGCGGAACATCGCCCCACGAATTTGAGCGGTATCGTCTTTGAGTGTGAAGTACCAGTGACCGGAAGCCGGTTGGGTAAAGTTGGAAATTTCACCGCTGATCCAGACTTGCCCCATCTCTTGTTCCAGCAGCATACGCACCGTCTGATTCAGGCGGCTGACAGTAAAAATTGCAGGGGTATTTTTCGTTGGCATGTGACCTGGATCAAATTCTAAATCAGCAAGTTATTCGGTCGATAGTACCTTTCGTATTCGTCTTGGCAAGGAGTTTTCTTAAAAAAGTGTGGATGCAATCGATTCCGCTCTGTATAATGCCGCGGCAATATTTTATCTGTTCTCATTCACCCCAGGTTGAGATATTGCCATGCTACGAATCGCTAAAGAAGCACTGACGTTTGATGACGTTCTCCTCGTTCCAGCTCACTCTACAGTTCTGCCTAACACGGCCGATCTCAGCACCCAATTGACCAAAACTATTCGTTTGAATATCCCTATGCTCTCAGCAGCAATGGATACCGTAACGGAAGCCCGTCTGGCCATCGCATTGGCTCAGGAAGGTGGACTTGGTTTCATTCACAAAAATATGTCTATTGAGCGCCAGGCTGAAGAAGTCAAACGCGTGAAAAAACACGAAAGTGGCGTTGTAACTGACCCACAGACCGTGCTGCCGACAACCACTCTGCACGAAGTTAAAGAACTCACCGCACGTAATGGTTTTGCGGGTTACCCTGTGGTCACTGAAGCCAATGAACTGGTCGGTATTATTACCGGTCGCGACGTTCGCTTTGTCACCGACTTAAACCAGCCTGTTAGCGTGTACATGACCCCGAAAGAGCGTCTGGTTACCGTGAAAGAAGGCGAAGCTCGTGATGTCGTGCTGTCTAAAATGCACGAAAAGCGTGTTGAGAAGGCGTTGGTCGTTGACGACAATTTCCATCTGCACGGTATGATCACCGTAAAAGACTTCCAAAAAGCGGAACGTAAACCTAACGCCTGTAAAGACGACCAGGGCCGTCTGCGTGTTGGGGCGGCCGTAGGCGCAGGTGCGGGCAACGAAGAGCGTATCGACGCTCTGGTGGCCGCTGGTGTCGACGTTTTACTGATTGACTCCTCTCATGGTCATTCCGAAGGCGTTCTGCAACGTATTCGTGAAACTCGCGCTAAATATCCTGACCTGCAAATCATTGGCGGCAACGTTGCTACAGCCAATGGCGCTCGTGCGCTGGCTGACGCTGGTGTGAGTGCGGTTAAAGTCGGTATCGGCCCAGGCTCCATCTGTACCACTCGTATCGTCACTGGCGTGGGTGTTCCGCAAATTACTGCGGTTGCTGATGCTGTTGAAGCACTGGAAGGCACAGGCATTCCTGTTATTGCTGACGGCGGTATCCGCTTCTCTGGTGATATCGCTAAAGCTATCGCGGCAGGCGCATCTGCTGTGATGGTTGGCGGCATGCTGGCAGGAACTGAAGAATCTCCAGGCGAAATCGAACTCTACCAGGGCCGTTCTTTCAAATCCTACCGTGGTATGGGTTCTCTGGGGGCGATGTCTAAAGGTTCTTCTGACCGTTACTTCCAGACTGACAACGCAGCCGACAAACTGGTACCGGAAGGTATCGAAGGCCGCGTGGCTTACAAAGGCCGTTTGAAAGAGATCGTTCACCAGCAGATGGGTGGCCTGCGTTCCTGTATGGGTCTGACCGGCTGTGGTACCATCGATGACCTGCGTACCAAAGCGGAATTTGTACGCATCAGCGGTGCGGGTATTCAGGAAAGTCACGTCCACGATGTGACGATTACTAAAGAGTCCCCGAACTACCGTATGGGCTCCTGATTCTCCTCGCCCGGCTTTATGCCGGGCGATTTTCTTTATCTGTTTCACTTGCCTTGGAATAAGCGTCAATGACGGAAAATATCCATAAACATCGCATACTTATCCTTGATTTCGGTTCTCAGTATACTCAACTCGTTGCGCGTCGTGTGCGCGAGCTTGGCGTTTACTGTGAGCTGTGGGCATGGGATGTCACGGAAGCACAGATTCGTGATTTCAATCCAAGCGGTATCATTCTTTCTGGTGGACCGGAAAGTACTACCGAGCAGAACAGTCCACGAGCGCCTGAATATGTCTTTACTGCAGGTGTGCCAGTATTTGGTGTGTGCTACGGCATGCAGACCATGGCGATGCAACTCGGCGGCCATGTTGAAGGTTCCAGTGAACGTGAGTTCGGTTACGCACAAGTTGAAGTGAAAACTGATAGCGCATTGGTTCGCGGTATCGAAGATTCCCTGAGCGCCGATGGTAAACCGTTGCTGGATGTTTGGATGAGCCACGGCGATAAAGTCACTGCGATCCCGTCTGACTTCGTTACCGTTGCCAGCACCGAGACTTGCCCGTTTGCGATTATGGCAAACGAAGAAAAACGTTTTTATGGCGTACAGTTCCACCCGGAAGTGACCCACACCCGTCAGGGTCAGCGTCTGCTGGAGCGTTTTGTTCTGGATATCTGTGGCTGCGAAGCGCTGTGGACTCCGGCAAAAATCATCGAAGACGCGATTGTTCGTCTGCGTGAACAAGTGGGTAACGACAAAGTTATTCTGGGCTTGTCTGGTGGCGTGGATTCTTCCGTTACCGCTATGCTGCTGCACCGCGCGATTGGCGACCGTCTGACTTGCGTATTCGTGGATAACGGCCTGCTGCGTTTGAACGAAGCTGAACAAGTGATGGACATGTTTGGCGACCACTTCGGCCTGAACATTGTTCACGTTAAAGGTGAAGAACGCTTCCTGTCTGCGTTGGCGGGCGAGAACGAACCAGAAGCGAAACGTAAAATCATCGGCCGTGTGTTCGTTGAAGTGTTCGATGAAGAAGCACTGAAACTGGAAGATGTGAAGTGGCTGGCTCAGG
This sequence comes from Buttiauxella agrestis ATCC 33320, assembly GCA_024169445.1. Classification (GTDB taxonomy): domain Bacteria; phylum Pseudomonadota; class Gammaproteobacteria; order Enterobacterales; family Enterobacteriaceae; genus Buttiauxella; species Buttiauxella ferragutiae. The sequence goes on along the minus strand of JALKFA010000001.1, from coordinate 4,810,280 downwards.
GTACCATTTACCCGGACGTTATCGAATCTGCTGCCTCTGCGACCGGTAAAGCACACGTCATCAAATCTCACCACAACGTGGGCGGCTTGCCGAAAGAGATGAAGATGGGTCTGGTTGAGCCGCTGCGTGAGCTGTTCAAAGACGAAGTACGTAAAATTGGTCTGGAACTCGGCCTGCCGTACGACATGCTTTACCGTCACCCGTTCCCGGGGCCAGGTCTTGGTGTGCGCGTATTGGGCGAAGTGAAGAAAGAATACTGCGACCTGCTGCGTCGTGCTGATGCCATCTTTATTGAAGAACTGCATAAAGCAGATCTCTACAACAAAGTAAGCCAGGCATTCACCGTGTTCCTGCCAGTTCGCTCCGTTGGCGTGATGGGCGATGGCCGTAAATACGATTGGGTTGTCTCACTGCGCGCAGTGGAAACCATCGACTTTATGACCGCGCATTGGGCACACCTGCCATATGATTTCCTTGGCCGTGTATCCAACCGCATTATCAACGAAGTTAACGGCATTTCCCGCGTGGTTTACGATATTTCTGGCAAACCGCCAGCGACTATCGAGTGGGAATAACCCGTCTTTAGGCATAACTGTCACTATCTGGCAGTCGATTGCTGACAAAGGGTGATGAACGGGTTTTGTAGGGTGGATAAGCGTTTGCGTCATTCGCCAGTTTTGTCGGATGACGCTGCGCTTATCCGACCTACGAAAAGGTTTGTCATCAGTCGAAGCCCATTTTTTAATGGGCTTTTTTTATGATGTAATTTAACCAAGCCGCGCATGCAGCCAGGGAAGGAGCTGTTTTTTGCGACTTAACATTCCGGCGATGGTGCAGGGGGCATTATCGGCAAGTGCAGGGCCAGCAAAATAGAGCCTTGAGCACTCAGCGCTGATATCGGTCAGCATCAAAACCACCAGGTCAGCCCCGGATGTGGTGACCCGCTGTTCCATCGCTAATTTAAGTTCATCCATAAGCGGTTCTACCTGGTCCAGCGAATATAATTCGAGTTGTGCAGCTAGCACTTTATTCCCCGAAATATCAAACATTTTACTGTCTTTATTCAGCAACTCTTCTGCGCTCAAACCGACAATATCTGTCTTCGCGGTCAGTAAATCACGAATGAAATCTTCCCGATCTACTTTTGCCAGAGAGCAGAGCTCATCAATGGCCTGGCGATCGTCGTCAGTGGTGGTCGGCGAGCGAAGTGCTACGGTATCACTCAGCGCGGCTCCTAACAGCAAAATGGCTTCGCCAGGGGAAATCTCACGGCGAATAGCTGGGGTCATCAACTGCCATAACAAGGTCGCACTGCTGCCGACAGGTTTTATCCAGACTTCAGGGGGGAGTTGAGTGATTAGGCCGCCAAGACGGTGATGGTCGATAATCCCGACAACATTGCTTTCACTCAGTGACGCAGGCCCCTGAGCGGGTTCGGTGAAATCAACCAGCCAGACATCTTTGCCCGCCAGGGAATCATCAAGCAGCGGCGGAGGCGTCAGGCCCGCATGGCGAAAAATATAGGCTGTTTCTGGGTTTAATTCACCGAGGCGAAATGCCTGAGCATTTTGCCCTTTAATCGTCAGCCAACGCGCAGCCATGTATGCAGTGCAGACCGTATCGCTGTCGGGATTCAGATGGCCAAAGACATGTATCATTTAATCTCTCCTGGTCACAAATTTATTCTTCGCGCTTCATGGCGGGTCGTTAGAGTATAGGTCGCCATCCGCAGTCATTTCACAATGTTCAGGCGAGCAGAATCGACCACCTGTCTGGCGGTTAGAATATCAATGTTTTGAGGTGAGGCGTTACCGGCTAGTGTTATCCACAGACAAGCTGTTTTGCTGTGTTTCTACTTTGTCCTGATGATGGTACCAGGCACCGATAGCAGAGTAGACAAAACGGCCAAAAAGGAAGAGAAAACTGATGAGCAGAATAATGCGGGTCATACGATTGTTAAACTTATGTCGTCTTCGCATACTCGTAACCTGTGTCACGCAAATGAACCTTGATGTTTACCCGTCAACCGCGGGCGACGGTGGTATTTAGACACAGCGTTACTTGAAGGTCAAATGCCGGACATCTCAGAGTCATTTACGGAATCATTCACCCTTGTTATATGAGCATATCTTAATATTGGCTGATTAATATATATGCAGTCATTGTTTTGAATTCTTTACTCAAGAAATGAAAACTCCGGCAAGAAGTTGATATAGATCACCTTCATCAGATAATCCCTAACTAAAATCTGCACTCCGTTCCATAGCAATATGGCTTATCGACCAGGCAGGATTCCTGTTCGGAGTTTACCCAGGCTGGATGACAGGGTTTTTGGCGACAATCAATGTATCTGGCAAGCTGGTATCAGAAATCTAAAAACAAATGGTGGGCGCTTCCTTTGGTGCTGCCGAGTATTCTGCTGCCGATCGCGATGTGGTGTAACGCCCATACCATCATGGATGGCGGGCTGGTGTTCCTGGTCTACATGCCGCTTGGTTTGATGACCGCATTTATGTTGATTTTCGGATGGGCAGCCCTGCCGGGAATTATGCTTGCGCTATCGATCTGCTTTATTCCATTTAGTGGTGAGTTTGCCCCATTAATTGCGGTCATACATTTCTTAATTCCCATAATGATAAGCTGGGGTGGCTATCGTATTTTCGTGCCCCGACGCAATTCAGTTATGTTTGGTGTCATCACCCTTACAGCACCACGCATGATTTGGTTGATACTGATCAACTCATTGATTTTTTGGGCTATCTACCAGTTTGGTATTTTCTTTGGCTGGTACCAGGTTGCGGGCCAAAACAGTGTAGAAAATCTTTTCCATGCCAGGACATTAATCAATTTTCAGGCAGTGCTGATTGGTTGTTTAACCGGTATACCGTTCTTTTATATCGTCATCCGGATGTGCCGCAATCCGCGTTTTGTTTTCTCGTTTATTTCGCGAATGAAAGCGCAGATGCAGTCGGGGGTGACGAAAACGGAGATGGCACTTTGGGCCGCATTTGTCGTCCTTCTGATTAGCCTGCTGTTATTGCCAAATAATGATTACAGCACCATTTTCACCACCGATTACACGCTAACGCTCATTCTGCCGGTCATGCTGTGGGGGGCAATGCGTTTTGGTTTCCTGTTTATCACCACCATCTGGACCGTTATTTTAACTATCCTGTGCAGCGGTTTTCATAACTACTTGCCGCCCTACATGGGCTTTCAGCTCCATCTGGCTATAGCTTCATCGTGTTACGCCGTCTTCTCGGTGACTATTTATCTGATGGCGGTTGTTACCACTCGCCAGCGCTTTCTGCATAGAAAAGCACGCCGTGTTGCGTTTATTGACCCCGTCGTACAGATGCCAAATTTACGGGCACTTAACCGCGAATTATCCACTCATCCGTGGTCGGCGTTAGCTTTTTTGCGTGTGCCAGAGCTAGAGCTTTTAGGGCGTAACTACGGCGTACAACTACGTATCCAATATAAGCAGCAGCTCAATGATTATCTGCAACCTTTCTTGAGCAATAACGAAAATGTTTATCACCTGTCAGGCCATGAATTGGCAGTGCGCGTAAATTATGATTCGTATCATGAGCGCATTGAGTCTCTTGATCAGCATGTGAAAAAATTTCGCTTTATGTGGGATGGCATGGCGATGCAGCCACAAGTGGGCATCAGTTATTGCCATATTCGCCAACCCGTCACCCACATTTACTACCTGCTGGGCGAACTCAGCACCATGGCTGACTTGTCGCTAACGACCCTAAAACCAGAAAGCCTGCAGCAACAGGGGTCAAACCATGTGCAGAACGCGGTGAGAAATAAAGTCGCAATGATGAACCGCCTGCAGATAGCGATTGATTCCGGAAGTTTCGTGTTGATGGTGCAGCGTATCGAAGGGATCCGCGGCGATAATTATCATGAAATATTGCTGCGTATGAAGGGCGATAACGCAGGGGATAATCTGTTTATGCCTGACGCGTTTTTGCCGGTGGCACATGAGTTTGGCTTATCTTCTAAAATCGATAGATGGGTATTAGAAGCCACATTGAAATTTATGAATAACCATCGGGAACAACTCCCCGGCAGCCGTTTTTCCATCAACTTAACTCCGGCATCGGTGGGACGATTGCAGTTCGCCAGTGAAGTGAAAAACTTGTTGAAATGCTACAGTATTGAACCCTGGCAGCTTATTTTTGAAATTACTGAAAGCAACTCGTTAACTAATATTGAACAGGTCAATGCGACGTTGAACGCATTACAAAATATGGGGTGCCGGATAGCGATTGATGATTTTGGTACCGGTTACGCCAGTTATGCACGTCTGAAAGATATTAATGCGGACATCCTCAAAATCGACGGCAGTTTTATTCGCAATATGATGACCAGTAGCCTGGATTATCAGATTGTGGATTCTATCTGTCAGCTGGCACGCATGAAAAAGATGCAGCTGGTGGCTGAGTATGTTGAAAGCGAACAGGTCAAAGCCGCCGTGCAAAGCCTCGGAATCGATTACGTCCAGGGCTATTTGATAGGACGCCCGCAACTGCTTGAAACTCTGCTTGAGCAGCCAGATAAGGCGTAGAAAGCAATAAACGCCCTGATGGGCGTTTTAGATGGCTGACAACGGTCATTAAACAGGTGTTGTAGGGGGGATAAGCGCTAGCGCCATCCACCATTTTCGCCTGTTGTTGCAGATAAAAGTGTCGGATGACGCTGCGCTTATCCGACCTACGAAGAGGTTTGTCATCAGTCTGAAACGCCCTGATGGGCGTTTATGCTTTTTACTGTCAGGCAGCCACGTTCGGGCTGACTTCTTCTTCGATTGATAGCCGCCATCCGGGAGTACTCTCCCAATATTGCTGTTCACGCTCTAAATCCAGCAACACCAGCGTGTTTTGGCTGAACCAGTCGTGTGGAAAACGCAACGTCCAATGGCTTTCATCCGTTTCCAGCACCAGAGTCGGTGGGGTGGTGGTGGCCTGGCGCTGGTTATTAAGCAACACGCCGAGGCGCAGGATCTGAATTAACGGCAAGAACTGCTTTTTCTTAAACAGGGTAAAGCGTGGTAGATCGTCAATCTTTATCGCTTTACGATGATAGCGCACCAGGGAAGCTATCAACATCTGCTGTTCCTGGTTAAACCCCGGCAAGTTGCTGTGTTGCAGAATATAAGCTGAATGGCGATGTAACCCGCTGTGATTAATATTCAGCCCCACTTCGTGCAGCATCGCAGACCATTTCAGTAGTGCGCCCATCTGGGGATTGGCCAGTTTCGGGTTTTGAATCTCCCACTGCTGATACATATGCTCGGTGGTTGTCAGTACCCGTTTAGCCTGATCACTATCGATATGGTACTGATCTGCCAGGCTTTGCGCGGTACGAATACGAATGTCCTGATGGCGGAAACGGCCTTCCATTTCATACAGCACACCTTCGCGAAGCGCTCCGTCAGACAGACGTAATTCACGAATTGCCAGTGAATCAAACACGCCGCAAAGAATCGCCAGACCCGGCACAAATACCGCTTTTCGTTCTTCGGATAACCCCGGCAGGCTCATGGCGCTGAAACTCTTGTACTTCAATACTTCATCGCGCAGCATTTCCAGGCGTTCAGGGGTAATTATTCCGTCTTTCTCCCCCATATTCACCAGCACTTCATGAGCGGCTTTGATGGTGCCGGAAGCACCCATCGCCACATTCCAGCCTTGCAAGCGATACTGCCAGGAGAGATTCTCCAGTTTTTGCACTGCGGCAAGGCGCGCACGTTTGAAGTTTTCTGGCGTGATATTCCCGTTGGGGAAAAAATTTTGCGCAAAGCTCACGCAGCCCATACGGCGGCTTTCGACCAGCTTCGGTTCAAAATCCTCGCCAATCACCAGTTCAGTGGAACCCCCTCCAATATCAATCACCAGTTTGCGGCCTTTTTCCGGCTGGGTATGTTCCACGCCCATGAAAATCAGACGCGCTTCTTCGTTACCGGAAATAATTTCAATCGGGTAGGGAATAACCTGCTCGGCGCGTTTCAGGAACGCTTCGGCGTTGACCGCCTGGCGCAAACTATGCGTACCGACAATACAGACATTTTCGGCTGAGAACCCTTGCAGGCGTTCAGCAAATAACGCCAGGCATGACAGCCCACGTTCCATCGCTTCTTCGCTTAACTCGTTATCAGCATTCAGACCATCAGCTAAGTGGACGCGTTGTTTCAGGCGCCCGATAATTTGCATCGCGCCATCAACCACACGGGCGATAACCATGTGGAAGCTGTTCGAACCAAGGTCTACCGCGGCAAATTCTTGCGGTCGTGGAGCGTGTTTTTTTATCGGCATGGCGTTATTCAGGTTGTTCCAGAGATTTGATGTAATCGTAAATCGCCAGTTGCGAGCGCACCTTGCGGCGGTTGCCACGCGGCACATAGCGATTACTGAGTTCTTTGTCGATGTAGCGCGCTTTCACCGTATCACTGAATAAAATTTCAATGATATCCAGCACCCGCTGTTTCAGGCGCGGGTCGAGAATAGCGACGGCTACTTCAATGCGGTAATCAATGTTACGGGTCATCCAGTCGGCGGAGGAGAGATAGACTTTCTTATCGCCACCATTTTCAAAAATATAGACGCGATCGTGTTCCAGATAACGGTCAACAATACTGATCACACGGATGTTATCGCTGATGCCTTCCAGATTAGGGATTAACGAACACATTCCCCGCACCAACAGATTCACCTTCACGCCAGAGCTTGACGCAGCATACAGCCGGTCTACCAGCCCTTTATCGACCAGATTATTCAGTTTCAGAGTAATGCCAGACGGTTGTCCGTTTTGCGCATTGGCAATTTCTTTATCGACCAAATCGTACAGCAGGCGGCGCGAGTTTTGCGGCGAGACCATCAGGTGCTCAAAGGTCACCGGACGATACGGGTTTTCGATAAAGTTGAATACCCGGCGTACTTCATTAGTGATACGTGCGTCACAGGTCAGCAACGAATAGTCAGTATAAAGACGGGCGGTTTTCTCGTTAAAGTTGCCGGTGCCGATGTGGGCATAACGCACCACTTCCTCACCTTCTTTACGGGATATCAGGAATAACTTGGCGTGAATTTTCAGCCCAGGTGCGGAGAAAATAACGTGCACGCCGGCTTCCGTCAGGCGTTTTGCCCAATGAATATTGGCTTCTTCGTCAAAGCGCGCCTGCAACTCAACCACCACGGTGACTTTCTTGCCGTTATGCGCGGCGTGGATCATCGACTCAATGATGCGCGAGTCTTTTGCCACACGGTAAATATTGATTTTTATCGCCAGTACGCTGGGGTCGAACGAGGCCTGACGCAGCAATTCCAGCACATGCTCGAACGTGTGATACGGATAATAGAGCAGCACGTCGCGATTACGGATCGCATCAAAGCCGTTGCGGAATTTGTCGAACCAGATATGACGCAGGCGCGGCAGCGGTTTGTTGATTAAATTGGCTTTGCCGACATTCGGGAAGCTAATGAAATCTTTAAAATTGTGGTACCGACCACCAGGAATAATAGAGTCGTAATTAGTGATGGTGAGCTTATTACGCAGCATTTCAACCATCGCGTCGGGCATATCTCGCTGATACACAAAGCGCACCGGTTCGGCGGTCAAACGCTGTTTCAGGCTTGATGACATCAGTTCCAGCAGGCTGGATTCCATTTCGGTGACCAGATCATATTCTGCGTCACGAGTCATTTTCATCGAATACGCGTTTAATGAGTCGTAATCGAAGAAGCCTTTAAAAATGTCGTCCAGGCAATAGCGCAGAATGTTATCCAGCAGGATCATCGGCTTGCGGCGGCGTGGTGCTTCCGGTGGAAGATTCACAAAACGCGGCACTTTATCGGACGGGATTTCCAGCAAGGCGTAGCGGATGTCGCTGCCCTGGATAATTTCTACCGCCAGATAGGTGTAATCATCTTTCAGGAACTGCACCAGGTCGGTGTCGTGGTTAATCAGAATCGGGGTGATGTGCTGGCGCAGATAATGTTTAAAGTAGTGGCGCAGCCAGTTTTGCTGATTTGGGGAAAGCTGGCGTTCGTTGATCAAAAATATCTGATTACGCGCCATTTCCAGCAGCAGATCGTTGTATAAGCCATCAAATTCTTGATCGGCTTTCAGCACCCGCGCCTGAATTTTATTGAGTAAATGACGCGAATTGGGCGCCGTACCTTGTTCTTCACTGATCAGAATGCGCCGTTTGAGTTCAGCGAAACGGACTTTGTAAAACTCATCAAGGTTATTCGAATAGATGCCGAGAAAACGCATTCGCTCAATCAACGGATTAATTTTGTCCGCTGCTTCCTGGAGCACACGTTCGTTAAAAGACAACCAGCTCAGTTCTTTTTCGATATACAGCTTATCCTGACCCATTAGCCCTCACTTGCGTTTTCGTGGACGTTAAATGCCGTCACGTTGGACATTATGGCGAGCTTTGGCGGGGATTGTCCAATGCTGGGGTCTGAATAACTTCAGGTATAGCGCATGACTCTGTGAGAAAGGAAACAGTCACAGGCGAAACTATAAATTAAAATAGCGTTTTAAACTGTAGTAGGAGTAGGGAATGTGGGAAACACGGGCGCTTGAACTGAACAACCAGGAGCTATGGAACTGGCATCAAGCCTGCCAGTTTGTCGATTACGCTTGTGCACATAACTTTAATACCGTGGTGATCGGGCAAACCGATCTGCTCGGCAAGCTTGTCACTCCGGCGGGCTACACTCCTGCGCAATACAATGACCGTATCTCCGTGCATCAGCGTTGCTGTTGCGTTTACCTGAATCGGCTTGCTCAGTATTGCAAAGCGCGCGGTCTGCGTTTTTATCTGCAGGCTAAAGAGCTAGGCTTTCCGGCTGATTTACTGCTCCATCAACCGCAATTATTCGATGGTCACGGCGGCCTGCGTTTTGATGTTGATTTCTGGAGCCAGTATCTGGCCGATAAACTGGCGCTGGTGTGCCAGCAGATTCCCGCGATAGATGGCCTGCTGCTGGCCATTTCCAATACCGACAGTCTGGTGCCGATAGCCACGCCTGACTGGAAAAAGAACGTGGCGCAGCAAAAAAAATCGGCCAGCTCGGCGCTTTATCGTTGCTGCTTTAATGCTGCCGCTCAGGTCATGGCTCGCCATCACAAACATCTGGTGCTGCGTCTTTTTCCCGCCAGTATCGACGGCGTTGAACCGGTTCTTGAAGCTATCACCGGTTTACCTGCTGATGTGGCGGTGTCGATAAAACTGACACCAGAACGCTTCTGGCCCGAATTCCCTAATAACCCGGCATTGCTGGCGATTACAGACCGCGAAGTCTGGGCGGAAGTCGATGCCGCAGGCGAAGAGGTCTGCTGGGGAAATCTGCCGTTTATCCGCGTTGATGAAATCCAGGGGCGATTACTGTGGTGCCGGGCCAGCAATCCGGCGATCAAAGGTGTGTTATGCAAAGCCAGTTGGGAAGGTATCGATAACCACTGTGTGATTGGCACGTTAAGTGAATTTAACCTGTTTAGCTGCGCCAAATTTCTCGATCCCCAGGCTCCGTCAGAGAATACCGCGCAACTGCTGAAACGTTGGTTACTGGAATGCTGGCAATGGCCGGCGGATGAACAACAGCTTCTGGTACTAATGGGGTTGTTTGAACAGGCGCATCAGGTGATTTACAGCGCTATTTATGCCCGCCACCATGTTTTTCATCGTCACAGCTTGTTGCCTGAAAGCTACGGCCAGGTGGTCTGGAGTTTGTACGGGCAACTTAACCGTAACCACTGGTTGCCCGGTTCTGCTGATGACATCGTCTTTGCAAGCCAGGATGTGGCTGGGGCTTCACGGAAGCTGTCGTTGATTGCTGCCGAGAAAGATCTCGCCTGGCAAGGGGCGGAAAATGTACAGCGCCAGGCATTAGAATTCGCGAAACATGCTGGCTTCCCGCCAGCATTAGCGCAACGCTGGCAAACGGAGTGGCAGGGGCTGTTTTTATATTGCCGGGCGTTTATTCATGCGCAGAAAGCCTTTTTCACCCTGCACTACGCGCGTGAAGTTGAAAACAACTGGAGCCTACGTGAAGTTTGCCAGGCCAATATTCAGGCTTTGTATGGCACCGCTCATGAGATGGAAGATTTCTGTGGCAAATGGAGTGACATTCCTCCGGCCATTCATGTGATGTTTGATGCCGGGCGCGCCCGCGCACTGGCCGGGAGTTTAAGCAAAGAGTTAGCGAAATTGTTAGGTTAGGGGGAGAAAAGGTGGATAAAGCAAAAGCTTTATCCACCTGATGACTAGATGTGTAAACGCAGTGATTCAACCAGGCAAAGAATGGCCATTGCTTGCCCGTATGGCATTGAGGTCAGTGGAATGTTTCGGTAATGGTCAAGGTCGTGACCCATCGCGGTACCAAATGAAACCTGCGTCAATTCACCTTCTGGCGTGATGTGCTTGATAATCCCATCGGTGGCGCGTTGTGCGACTGGCAGCCAGTGGCTTTCCAGGTAACCCAGACGCACAGCTTTGAAGATCCCCGCCGCGAAGCCAGCACTGGCCGAAGCTTCAACATAGCTTTCAGGGTCATTAAGCAGCGTTGGCCACAGGCCATTTTCCGCCTGGCATTCGGCCAGTGCCGCGACCTGATTGCGCAAAACATTGCACAACTGGCGATACAGCGCGTCCTGCGGTGATAAATCTAACAACTCCAAAAACTCAGGAATGGCGAGCGTAATCCAGCTATTGCCACGCGCCCACAGTGCGCCAGCAAAATGGTGTCGCCCTTCAAAGTTCCAGCCGTGATACCACAGCCCTGTTTTAGGTTCCGCCAGGTACTGAATATGCTGAGTAAACTGATACTTCGCTTCTTCAATCCACTCTGGTTTGTTGAGCATTTTGCCAATCTTAGCCAGCGGAAGAACTGCCATCATCAGCGTATCGTCCCAGATTTGCTGGTGGTGGTCGTTTTCATAAGTCACATGCTGGAAGCAGCCTTCATCGGTGCGCGGCAGCTGGTGCTGGAGCCAACGGCCCCAGGTTTCCAGGTATGGCAGCCATTGCGGATTTGGCTGCTCTTCATAACATAATGCCAGTGTCAGGAATGGGCAGGCAGTATTGACGTTTTTGACCGGAGTGCCTTCGGCAAAACGATCGCTAAACCAGAGGTCGATAAGCTCTTTGGCGCGCTCAGAGCCGCTTACTTGATAGTAGCGATATAAACCAAACAGGCCGATTCCGTGTGTCCATTCCCAGCCTGCCCAGCCTTTGGTATCAACAATTCGGCCATCACTGAGGCGTTGTAAAAAACGCCCGTCAGCGTCTTTGATGTCGACCAGACCACCAATCAGGCTATCAATCAGCTCAGTGGTGTGTTCACGGGTTGGGGATAACAGTGTCGTAGTCATGGTCTGTTCCTTAAACAGAAGTTGTAGCTGGAGTAATTTTGATTTCGTGGGTTGGACGATACGCCCAGTTAGCATTGCTGTGCGGGTGGCCGGTCAGGGTTTCGACAACCTCTTTGGTCTCAGGGCTGGCATCTTCCGGTTTCCCACCTGCACGTAAGCGTTCCAGTTCGCTGATCAGTACCTGGTGGCGTGACTGGCTGAGGCGGAAGCGGAAGGCACCGCACATCGCCATGACTGCCAACACGCCAGGGCCGACAACGAACACCCACCAGATGCCATCAATGGCCGTGCTGCTTTGCGATGCCACACCTTTGGTAAAACCGAAAGACTCAAGCGCCAGGCCAACAATAAACAGTGCCAGTGCCTGGGAGAATTTGCGGGTCAACATCATGACACCGGCATAGATCCCTTCACGGCGCACGCCGGTGTAAGCCTCATCGACATCAGGTAAGAAGTTGTACACGTTCCATGGAATGAGATAGGTACCACCACGCGCGATACCCATCATGACAGCCCCGCCAAGCACCAGCATGCCAATGGAGGCGTAGCTTGCGGAAAGTTGGCTGAAGTAGACCAGGCTTATCAAAATCATGCCGATAGCCGCTTTATACGCATGGCCGTTGCCGACGCGAATACACAGCCAGGTGAAAACAGGGATGGCGAGAAACTGGAACAAGGTCATCAAGCTCAGCGCCTGCGAAGCCAGACCGGCACTGATTTGCAGCACATAGGTCATGAAGTGCATAAACAGCGAGCCGAAGATATCCAGTGCAACCGCGCCGCCGACATACATCATGATATGAATGCGGAAGGTCTTAAGGCGAAACGTTGACAACATTTCCCGATACAGAGATTTCAGCGTGTTGAGCAGCCCGGTTTGCGTTTGTGGCGGCGGTAGGTTGTCACGCTCCCAGGTGCCACGCCAGACGAAAATCCACGGCAGCGAGAACAGCACGGCGAAGGTAATACCGATAAGCATAAATGCCTGATCTTTATCAGCAACGTGCGCCAGAATTTGCCCAGGTATCAATGCGGAAAGAAACGCGGTGGCTTGTGCAAACAGCATACGTGCACCCGACATTTTCGAGCGGGTTTCGTAGCGGTTGGTCATCTCCGCAGGTAGCGTATCGTAAGGCACCATCAGCAATGTGAAGACAGTGCTGAACAGCAAATAGGTGCCGAGATACCAGAAGTATCCGTAGCCACTCATCCACATCAAGGCGAAGGTCAGTGAGAACGGTGCGCCAATAATAAAGAACAGGCGGCGGCGTCCCCAACGGCTGCGAATGTTATCCGTGATGTAGCCCATCACCGGGTCGGTAATCCCATCCCAAATTTTGGCGATGGCAAAGATGGAAGCGGCAGCAGCAGGCGATAACCCGGCAACCTCAATATAGAAATACAGCAGCCAAAGGCCGGTAATGGTCATCGCGCCACTACCAAAAATATCGCCCATACCCCAGGCGAGAATATTTTTGGTTTTGACTTCCCTTCCAGCTGGAGCCGTGTTTTTTGTCGTTGTGTCCATTGTTCTTATCTCGTGTCGATAAAAAAGGAGTTCGGCATCTACGGTACGAAGTGTGGGCCGCAGTCTCTATGGCGACAGGAAGGGTTTTGTCCGGTAATGCGAAGGGGGTGGGGAAATATCGAATGTGTATTCATCGTTCCCCTGGTATTTGAGCGGCGTAGAAGCCAGAAAGGGCAATAAAGTGTGATCTGCGTCACTAATGGAAAAATGCTGCTTAAACCTGATGTGATGAAGATCACCTTTTACCCCAGGGCAAAAGGTATTTTGCGAGTCAGGCAACATTCCTGCTAATCAGCTATTGCGGCGCGGTGGAGTGCTGAGAAGGGGCATGGTGAGATGTCTGGGTCTATTACATCGAGTGATGAGAGAACCATGAAACTGACTCTGACCCCGCAGTGGGCGAATACTGACGATAAGAATCACGATACGCTCCGCTTCCAGAAAGCGCTGGATACTTTGGCGCAACAGGGGGGAGGAACGCTGGAAGTTGAAAGTGGCTGTTACAGACTGGGTGGTCTGACACTTGGCTCCAATATTACGCTCAGTTTGCAGGCTGGTGCTGAGTTGTGGGTCAGCGATGACGGCCAGGACTTTGGGCAAGCCACCACTAAAAGCCAGGCGGAATGCTCGCGCTGGGCATTCTTATACGCCTATGGTGCGCATAACATCACCATCTGTGGCGCCGGGAAGATTAATGGCAATGCTGACGGCTGGTTTGATGCACAGGCCGATGATATGGGCTATCGCAAGCCTGCAGAACAGCGCCCGCGCATGATTGTTTTTGAAGATTGCCGTCACGTACAGCTCCGCGACTTTACTATCGAAAATGCCCCAATGTGGACGATTCATCTGGTGGCGTGTGAGCTGGTAAAAGTGCATGGCATCACCATCGATAACGATCTTTCACTGGCTAATACCGATGCACTGGATATCGACAGTTGCCAGCAAGTGCATATCAGCAATAGTCATTTCAGCGCCGCCGATGACACAATCTGCCTGAAGACGAGCCGTAAACCGGCACCGTTGCAACGCCCGACGCGCCATGTGGTAGTGAACAACTGCACGTTACGTTCCAAAAGTTGTGCGGTAAAAATTGGTACTGAAACCTGGGAAGACATTGAAGATATTTGTGTCACCAACTGTGCCATTTACGAATCAAACCGCGCCATCGGGATTGTCTCCCGTGACGGCGGACGCTTACGACGCATGATCTTCAGTAACATCACTTTTAACTGTGAGATGGTGCATGCCTGCCATTGGGGTAAGGCTGATCCAGTCTACTTGTCTGCCCGTTTCCGTGACCCAGCGATTCAACCTGGTGCGATTGAGTTTATCCAGTTCCGTGGTTTAACCGGCGTGAGTGAAGGGGCGGTTAATTTACACAGCGAGCAACCCGGACTGGTGCGCCAGGTAATCATTGATGGTTTGCAACTCACCCAAAGCATCAGCGCCTCACCGGAGCAGGGTTTATACGACATTCGTCCACCCTGTAACCCGCTTTCGCCAACGGGTATGGGGCTGGACAACGCCTGGTGTCTTAATCCAGATACGCAGCGTGCTTACGGTGTTGAGGCTTATCCCGGTGGTTTGCCCGCGCTGTATTGCTGTGGGGTGAATGGCCTGACGCTGCGTAATATCGATGTTTTTCGTCCACAGCCTCTACCTTCCGACTGGAACGAACAGGCTGTGGTATTGGTAGAGTGTGATGGAGTAAAACAAGATGTCTGATTTCGCATGGCTGGGTGGAGTTGCTGCCTGCTGCACCACCGGTTCTTTTGCCCTGCAAGTGATTCATATCCTGAAAAATCGCGATACTAAAGCGATCTCTCTGAGTATGTATCTGGTGTTTGTTTTTGGGGTGTTGTGTTGGTTGCTTTATGGGCTAACAAGCGGTGATATGCCGCTGATGATCGCCAACGGCATCACCCTGTTGTTAGCGGCGACCGTGTTAACAATGAAGGTGATGAACGAACGAGCGAAATAAGCGGGATACTGCCTTCTCTGTTGAGGAGAAGGCAGTTGATTTACTCGTCTGCAGCGTGGCCTTGCGGTGGTAATTCTTTGCCATCAAGCCAGGCGCTGTTTTCACGCATCTCCAGCCGCCCCTCAATAAACCAGGAAACGACTAACGGATAAATTGCGTGTTCTTGATTCTGCACGCGAGCGGTGATGTCTTCTTCGTCATCACCTTCAAAAACAGGCACTTCGGCTTGCAGAATAACCGGGCCGCCATCCAGTTCTTCGGTGACAAAATGCACCGATGTCCCATGGACTTCATCACCGTTTTCCAGTACCTGACGATGGGTATGCAGGCCGGGATATTTCGGCAACAGAGAAGGGTGGATGTTAATCAAGCGCCCGGCATAATGCCCGACAAACTCTGGGCTCAAAATACGCATGTAACCTGCCAAAACCACCAGATCCGGGGCGTAAGCGTCGATCTCAAGCATTAATTCACGATCGAACGCTGCGCGATCGACGAACTGGCTGGCGGTTAACGCGTGAGCAGGAATTTCTGCTTCACGCGCACGTTCAAGCCCAAAAGCTTCGGTTTTATTACTGAATACAGCCGCTACAGTGCCATTAATCTTTTTAAGCTTGCAGGCATCAATGATTGCCTGAAGATTGCTTCCGTTGCCGGAAACCAGCACCACAATGCGTTTCATCACTCAATAACCACGCGCTCAGAGGAATCGGAAGCTTTGATACTACCGATTTTCCAGGCGTTTTCACCTTTTGCATTCAAAAACTCAACCGCTTTGTCCGCTTCAGCAGCAGGCAGCGCAATCAGCATACCCACGCCACAGTTAAAGGTGCGGTACATTTCATGACGGCTGATATTTCCGGCTTGTTGTAACCAGCCGAATACCGCAGGCCACTGCCATGAAGATTCAGTGATAATCGCCTGAGTGTTGTCTGGCAGAACGCGTGGGATATTTTCCCAGAAACCGCCACCGGTCAGGTGTGCAATCGCGTGAACGTCAACCTGTTCAATCAATTCCAGAATCGACTTCACGTAAATGCGCGTCGGTTCCAGCAGGTGATCTGCCAGCGGTTTGCCTTCTAATTCGGTAGTCAGTGGGTCAGTACCGCTCACTTCCAGCACTTTACGCACCAGAGAATAACCGTTGGAATGCGGGCCACTGGAAGCCAGAGCAATCAGCACATCGCCATCGGTCACTTTGGAGCCGTCGATGATTTCAGATTTCTCGACCACGCCGACACAGAAACCAGCCACGTCGTAATCTTCACCGTGGTACATGCCCGGCATTTCAGCAGTTTCACCGCCGACTAATGCGCAGCCAGATTGCAGACAACCTTCGGCAATACCAGTAATGACGCTTGCAGCCGTTTCGACTTCAAGTTTGCCCGTTGCGTAATAATCGAGGAAGAACAGCGGTTCAGCACCCTGAACGACCAGGTCGTTCACACACATGGCCACCAGGTCGATGCCGATTGTGTCGTGACGTTTTAAATCCATAGCCAGACGCAGTTTAGTACCCACACCGTCGGTGCCGGAAACCAGCACAGGTTCACGATACTTCTGCGGTAACGCACACAGCGCACCGAAACCGCCCAGGCCACCCATCACTTCCGGGCGGCGGGTCTTTTTCACTACACCTTTGATTTTATCGACCAGAGCGTTACCAGCATCAATATCAACACCGGCATCTTTATAGCTAAGAGAAGTTTTGTCGGTCACTGCTAAGTCCCCGCGGATGGGTTAGGAATAAAAAACGCCGCAATTCTAACAGTGCAGGCAAACGTTTGCGAGCCCCTTATTCAGCAGGATGTAATTATTGTTGATATATACTCATTCCAGTCTCGTTGATCTTGATCAACCCCAATCAGTGCCAATTCCTGTGGCACCACCATCAAAAAGCGGTATAATCCGGCGATTTTTTTTGTGGTGGCCAACTATCTCGGGGAGAAAGAGTATGAAGATCGTGGAAGTCAAACACCCACTCGTCAAACACAAGCTGGGCCTGATGCGTGAGAACGACATTAGCACCAAACGCTTTCGTGAACTCGCCTCAGAAGTTGGCAGCTTGCTAACTTACGAAGCCACGGCGGATTTGGAAACTGAAAAAGTCACTATCGAAGGCTGGAACGGCCCGGTAGAAATTGACCAGATCAAAGGCAAAAAGATTACCGTTGTGCCAATTCTGCGTGCCGGTTTGGGCATGATGGAAGGCGTGCTGGAAAACGTTCCAAGCGCACGCATCAGCGTAGTGGGTATCTATCGTAATGAAGAAACCCTGGAGCCAGTGCCTTACTTCCAGAAACTGGTTTCTAACATTGAAGAACGTATGGCGCTGGTGGTTGACCCAATGCTGGCAACCGGCGGTTCTATGATTGCCACTATCGACCTGCTGAAGAATGCCGGTTGTACCAGCATTAAGGTGCTGGTTCTGGTGGCAGCACCAGAAGGTATCGCGGCACTGGAAAAAGCGCACCCGGACGTAGAGCTGTTTACTGCTTCTATCGATCAGGGTCTGAACGAGCACGGATACATTATTCCGGGGCTTGGCGATGCGGGCGATAAGATTTTTGGTACCAAGTAATGCTCTTCATCTTTCGAATTGCTGATGCGTTGGCTGCCTTTGCTCACCTTGGTCACGTAGCAAATCTACGCTCCCAGGGATTTGCGCAGTTGCCGCCTTCCTGCAATCCGAAATCTATTGAGCATTAAAAAATTGAGCCGACTTTGAGAGTCGGCTTTTTTTTGACTAAAACACAACAACACCATCATTCAGAGGACAACATTATGACGCGCCGCGCCATTGGGGTACACGAAAGACCACCCCTGCTGCAAACGATACCGTTAAGCTTACAGCACCTGTTCGCTATGTTTGGAGCTACCGTTCTGGTGCCATTCCTGTTCCACATCAACCCGGCTACGGTTTTGCTGTTTAACGGGATCGGGACGCTGCTGTACCTCTTTATCTGTAAAGGCAAAATCCCGGCGTATCTCGGTTCAAGTTTTGCGTTTATTTCGCCAGTACTGCTGCTGTTGCCATTGGGTTATGAAGTGGCGCTGGGCGGCTTTATTATGTGCGGTGTGTTGTTCTGTATCGTAGCGTTGATTGTGAAAAAAGCCGGTACTGGCTGGCTGGATGTGATGTTCCCTCCGGCGGCAATGGGCGCAATTGTGGCGGTTATCGGCCTGGAACTGGCACGTGTTGCCGCAGAAATGTCAGGCCTATTGCCAGCTGCGGGTACCGAACCGAATACCACCAGCATCATGATCTCGCTGGTAACGCTGGGTGTGACGGTATTTAGCTCAGTTTTGTTCCGTGGTTTTCTGGCAATTATCCCCATTCTGATTGGCGTGCTGACTGGCTACGCGCTGTCATTTGCCGTCGGCATTGTGGATACCGCGGCGATTGCTCAGGCTCCGTGGTTTGCACTGCCAACCTTCTACACGCCGCGCTTTGAGTGGTTTGCCATCTTCACCATTTTGCCAGCAGCGCTGGTGGTTATCGCCGAGCACGTCGGGCACCTGGTGGTGACGGCGAATATCGTCAAAAAGGATCTGATCCGCGACCCAGGTCTGCATCGTTCGATGTTTGCTAACGGTCTTTCCACCGTGATTTCCGGTTTCTTCGGCTCTACGCCGAACACCACTTATGGTGAAAACATTGGCGTTATGGCGATAACCCGCGTGTACAGCACCTGGGTTATCGGCGGTGCGGCGATTATCGCGATTCTATTGTCGTGTGTCGGTAAACTGGCGGCGGCGATCCAAATCATCCCGGTTCCGGTAATCGGCGGTGTTTCTCTGTTGCTGTATGGGGTGATCGGCGCTTCAGGTATCCGCGTGCTGATTGATTCGAAAGTGGATTACAACAAAACGCAAAACCTGATCCTGACCGCTATCATTCTGATCGTCGGCGTCAGCGGTGCGACCCTACATATTGGTGCGGCTGAGCTGAAAGGGATGGCGCTGGCGACTATCGTCGGTATTGGTCTGAGCCTGATCTTCAAATTGATCAGTATCCTGCGTCCGGAAGAAGTGGTGCTTGATGCAGAAGAAACCAACGTAAAACCGTAGTTTTGATGCAAGCCGGGCGACGTGTGCGCCCGGTTCTCCTGATCGCCAATTCTGTGATAGACTCTCTGCGTTTTTCTGCCTGTTATGGTTGAGGTAATTCTGAATACGCCGGCACAGCTATCACTGCCACTCTATTTGCCTGATGACGAAACTTTTGCAAGTTTCTGGCCGGGTGATAACCCTTCTTTACTCGCCGCACTCCAGTCCGTGCTCCGTCAGGATCACAGCGGATATATCTATTTCTGGTCGCGAGAAGGAGGAGGACGTAGCCACTTGCTTCATGCAGCCTGTGCGGAACTCTCGCAACGTGGCGAAGCCGTTGGCTATGTGCCTCTCGATAAACGCACCTGGTTTGTTCCGGAAGTGCTTGATGGCATGGAACAGCTTTCGTTGGTGTGTATCGACAATATTGAGTGTGTTGCGGGCGACGAACTGTGGGAAATGGCGATTTTTAATCTCTATAACCGCATTCTGGAATCTGGCAAAACGCGGCTGTTAATTACCGGCGATCGCCCACCGCGCCAGCTCAACCTGCAATTGCCCGATCTCGCATCACGCCTTGATTGGGGCCAAATCTATAAGCTGCAACCGCTTTCCGATGATGACAAACTCCAGGCGCTGCAATTGCGATCCCGACTTCGTGGTTTTGAATTGCCCGAGGACGTGGGGCGTTTCCTGCTAAAACGTCTGGACAGGGAAATGCGTACGCTGTTTATGACGCTTGATCAGCTTGATCTGGCTTCGATTACAGCGCAACGTAAATTGACTATCCCGTTTGTGAAAGAGATTTTGGGGCTGTAAAACCACCCTCATCCCAGCCTTCTCCCTGAGGGAGAAGGAGAAAACCAATTCCCTCTCCTGGGGGAGAGGGTTAGGGTGAGGGCGTTAAATCACTAGATTACAAAATCTCCAGCACCGACTCCGGTGGGCGGCCAATTCTTGCTTCGCCATTCGCCAGCACAATCGGGCGTTCAATCAATTTTGGATTCTTGACCATCGCCTGAATCAATTGATCCTCGCTTAATGTCGGCTCAGCCAGATTCAACTCCTTGTATAAATCCTCTTTCTGACGCATCAGGTCACGTGCGCTGCCAAAACCCAGTTTGCTCAGCAATGATTCTATCGTTGCGGCATCGGGCGGGGTTTCCAGATACAACACCACTTCAGGTTCTATGCCATTCGCTTTCAGCAGGCTTAATGTTTCACGGCTCTTGGAGCAGCGTGGATTGTGATAAATAGAAACAGTTGTGGACATCGTAACTCCTGTTACATCTTCGAATACTGAAGGAAACGTTTTTGCAATTCGCGGAACTGATCGATTCTCGCGTCATAACGCGCTTGTTGCAAACTACCCAACTTAACTTGTGCGCTGGCACCACTGAGCAGCGTAATAGCCTGATCGAGTTTCCCGACCAGCGCCATAACTTCGGCACGAGCGGCGAGTTCTTGATCGCGATTACCCAATGCAGCCTGGGTTTGCGCTAACAAGTCCCAGCCGTTGCTGTCGTCCGGATGAGCAAAGGTATAGCGATTAAGAATTTCTGCTGCCTGGTTAGGCTGGCCCGCCTGCACGTAGGCGTTGGCAAGGTTTAGCTGCAACACCGGGTTTTGTTTCAGGCCTGGGGCGTTCTTCAGGCGATTAATCGCATCTGCGGTTTTCTTCTGCCCAAGGTCGATATCGGTCGATAAATCGAGATACCACTCATTAGCCGGCTGCGCTGAGAGTAGCGGTTGCAATAGCTTGCGCGCCTCATCCCATTTTTCTGCCCCCATTGCCTGAAGCGCACGGCCATAAGTGGCGGCATGCTGTTCACGGATATTGCCCTTCGACCAGCTATCCAACAAATCATTGGTTAACTGATTACGACCAGAGTTGTACATCCCAAGCGTACGGGCTTTTGCCATGTAAAAATCTTCAGAAGATTGCACCACCACTGGCCGCATTTGGTTGGCGCGGTTACGGGCATCTGATAAACGGCTTTCTGGTAATGGGTGAGTAAGAAGAATTTCCGGCGGACGCGAGGAATAACGTGACTGGTCGAGGAGTTTCTCCAGGAATGTCGGCATCGCTTGCGGATCAAAGCCCGCGTGCTGCAACACCTGAATCCCGATGCGGTCAGCTTCCTGTTCGTTCTGTTGTGTAAAGCTGATCATGCCCTGCTGCGTTCCCGCAAGCGTACCGCTAAGTGCCGCCATACCCGCTTGTGGGCTAGCCATCGCCAGTAAAATGGACCCTAACGCACCCACCCAAGTCAGAGGGGCGTTCTTTTTCTGATCTTCCATGGCACGCGCCAGGTGGCGCTGCGTAACGTGTGAAATTTCGTGCGCCATAACCGAGGCGAGTTGGCTTTCATTATCGGCATAACGGAACAGGGCTGAGTGCAGCACCACATTTCCGCCGAAGAAAGCAAAGGCGTTAATTTCGTCGTTGTTAATCAGGAAGAAGTGGAACGGGGTCTTAACCGAATTGGCATTACTCACCAGGCGCATGCCGAGTTTATTAATGTACTGTACGAGTAAAGGATCATTGATTAATGGGGCGCTGCCTCGCAGTTGGCGAACATAATAGTCGCCCATCTGCAATTCCTGGCCGATTGACAGGGTGCTTGAGGCTGAAGTTCCCATATCTGGCAGTTGATCGGTCACATCAGCAAACGCTGGTGTGACCGGACCCGCAAGCAAAGCTGCCATCAGTGTTGCAACCAGCGATTTTTTCAACTGCTTGAACATACGTCCTGTCCTGTTTAATCAAAGTTAATCTTCGACAAGTGTTACCTGATTTTGTTCGCACACTACGATGAACTCTAACTCACCGCATGACTAAGACATATCTTATCTGCGTCAATTTTAAACTGCTATTGAACAGCGATAAAAAGCGAAGTCTTTATTGTGACATTTAGATACAATCGATCCTCGCACAATGCTGTCAGGGAAGGGATGTATGCTCGAAATGTTGTTGCAGTGGTATAGAAGGCGGTTTAGCGACCCCGAGGCTATCGCACTGCTGGTCATTCTGGTTGCAGGATTTGTTATTCTTTTCTTCTTCCATGGGCTGTTAGCGCCGTTATTGATGGCGATTGTGTTGGCTTATTTGCTGGAGTGGCCCACTGCGCGTCTTCAGCATGTCGGGTGTTCCCGTACCTGGGCGACGACAATTGTTCTGGTGTTATTTGTTGGTATTTTGTTGTTATTAGTCTTAGTGGTGGCTCCCGTCGCCTGGCAACAGGGTATCTACCTGATTCGTGACATGCCGGGGATGCTGAATAAACTCTCTGATTATGCCGCAACGCTGCCGAAGCGTTATCCGGCGCTGATGGACGCGGGCATCATTGATGCGATGGCGGAAAATATGCGTGGGCGCATGATAGGCATGGGCGATCAGGTGGTGAAGTATTCGCTTGCCTCTTTAGTTGGCCTGCTAACGCTAGCTATTTATCTGGTACTCGTCCCGCTAATGGTGTTCTTCCTGGTCAAAGATAAAGAGCAGATGCTGAATGCTGTGCGCCGCGTGTTACCCCGAAATCGTGGGCTTGCGGGGCAGGTGTGGCTGGAGATGAACCAACAAATTACCAACTATATCCGCGGTAAAGTGCTGGAAATGCTGGTTGTGGGTGTGGTGACGTACATTGGCTTTGTGGTGTTTGGCCTGAATTACTCGTTGCTGCTGGCGGTACTGGTCGGGTTCTCGGTGCTGATTCCCTACATTGGCGCATTTGTCGTGACTATTCCGGTAGTGTGTGTCGCTTTATTCCAGTTTGGCCTTGGCACTGAGTTCTGGACGCTGTTTGCCGTCTACTTAATCATTCAGGCACTGGATGGAAACTTGCTGGTGCCGGTGCTATTTTCCGAGGCTGTTAACCTGCACCCGTTGGTCATTATTCTGTCGGTGGTGATTTTTGGTGGACTGTGGGGGTTCTGGGGGGTGTTCTTTGCTATCCCACTTGCCACGCTGATTAAAGCGGTGGTGCATGCCTGGCCAGATACTCTGCTTATCGACGACAAGCCACATTAGAGACAGTAAAAAGCCGACGTTAAGTCGGCTTTCAGATTGCTGGCAAAGGTTATAAATGTGTTTTGTAGGGTGGATAAGCGTTAGCGTCATCCACCATTTACGCCAGTGGTGTCGGATGACGCTGCGCTTATCCGACCTACGAAGACGTTTGTCTTTAATCGGGTGATGCGCTAATTAAGCGTTTTCTTTCAGCCAGTTCACCACAATATCGTGATGGTTACTGGTTTTAAAATCATCAAACACTTTCTCGACTTTCCCTTCGCCATCAAGCAGGAAGCTAATACGATGGATGCCGTCGTAAGTTTTACCCATAAACGATTTCTCGCCCCACACCCCAAATTGTTCGCAGACTTGATGGTCTTCATCAGAAAGCAGGGTGAAGTTAAGTAACTCTTTTTCGGCAAAACGTGACAGTTTTTCTGGTTTGTCGGTGCTAATACCCAGCACTTCTACACCCTTCTTTTTCAACTCGTCCATGTTGTCGCGCAACCCGCATGCTTGCACGGTACAGCCTGGCGTCATTGCTTTAGGATAGAAATAAACCAGAACGCGCTGTCCCTGGAAGTCGGTTAAATTTATTTGCTCACCGTCTTGATCGGGTAAGCTAAATTTCGGTGCGATATCACCGGCTTTCAGTGGGCTCATTACAACTCTCCGTCTTAATCATCTTGCTGTGGATAATTCACAACGTTAATACTGCCCTGTGCTTTGAGTTCTGTACAGAGGGCCTTGAACTCATCTTCGATCCGGCTCGCATCTTCTGAGGCGGGACTATGCGCAGTAATCTGAATATAAAGCTGTGCTGGTTGGCCATCTTGAGTCGGTTGGGTACGAGAACTCAGTTCGGCAATATTCATATGGTGAATATCAAACAGATTGGTGAAGCGTTCGATTAAATGAGGGGAATCAGTGACTTCCACCTGTACCCAGACTGTCGCTGGCATTGCCGGGCGTTCTTGCGCGGCGGTACGCTTCATGACAATCAGCAAATCCAACTCTGCGCCCTTCAGGGGGAGAGTCGATTCAATCAGGGTAATCGCATTCCAACTGCCTGACAGCAGCATAATAAACGTGAACTCTTCACCGAGCATAGCCAGGCGACTGTCTTCAATATTACAGCCGCAACTGCTCACATGGCGGGTGATGGTATTAACAATACCAGGTCTATCCGCCCCAAGGGCCGTAATGACCAAATAATGGTGTGGTGAGGGAGTCAAACGTATTCTTCCTGTGAATCGGTGAGATATCATAAGGAAAGCATAAAAAAAACCTGCGTACAACCGTGTAGCGTCACCTGGTGACTTGCTTTTGATCCTGCACCAAACGTACCATTGAGACACTTGTTAGCACAGAGGATGGCCAATGTTCACTGGAAGTATTGTCGCGCTTGTGACGCCGATGGATGAGAAAGGTAATGTCTGCCGGTCAAGCCTGAAA
The DNA here is from genome assembly GCA_024169445.1 of Buttiauxella agrestis ATCC 33320. Classification (GTDB taxonomy): domain Bacteria; phylum Pseudomonadota; class Gammaproteobacteria; order Enterobacterales; family Enterobacteriaceae; genus Buttiauxella; species Buttiauxella ferragutiae. Next base: position 4,785,851 of record JALKFA010000001.1, on the reverse strand, counting down.
AAACTGATTGATTACCATGTTGCCAGCGGGACTGCGGCGATTGTCTCGGTGGGGACCACCGGAGAGTCTGCTACGTTGAGCCATGAAGAGCACGGTGATGTGGTTCTGATGACGCTGGAGCTGGCCGCTGGCCGTATTCCGGTTATCGCAGGGACTGGCGCAAACGCCACCTCTGAAGCTATCTCCCTGACTCAGCGTTTTGAAAATAGCGGGATCGTCGGCTGCCTGACGGTAACGCCTTACTACAACCGTCCAACTCAGGAAGGACTGTTCCAGCACTTCAAAGCGATTGCTGAAAGCACCGACCTGCCGCAGATGCTGTACAATGTTCCTTCTCGTACCGGTTGTGACATGCTGCCTGAAACAGTAGGCCGCCTGGCGCAAATCAAAAATATTATCGGTATCAAAGAAGCTACCGGGAACTTAACTCGAGTAAACCAGATCAAAGAGCTGGTTGAAGATGACTTCATCCTGGTTAGCGGCGACGATGCTAGTGCACTGGACTTCATGCAGTTAGGTGGCCACGGTGTGATTTCTGTGACGGCAAACGTAGCCGCGCGTGAAATGGCAGAAGTGTGTAAACTGGCCGCCAATGGGCAATATGCGGAAGCGCGCGTTATCAACGAACGTTTGATGCCGCTGCACAATAAATTATTTGTTGAACCCAACCCTATCCCAGTCAAATGGGCATGTCGGGAGTTGGGACTTGTGGCAACCGATACCTTACGCCTGCCAATGACACCGCTGACTGAAGCCAGTCGTCCGGTGATTATTAGCGCGCTCAAGCATGCCGGTTTGCTGTAAAGTTTAGGGAGATTTGATGGCTCACTCAGTACAGAAGTCGATGGTGGCGAAAGTTGCAGTGGTTTCGTTAGCCATGCTGTTGGCAGCATGCAGCACCGACCAGCGTTATAAGCGCCAGGTTAGCGGTGACGAAGCCTACTTAGATGCAGCACCACTTGCGGAAATCCATTCTCCGGCGGGGATGATCCTGCCGGTGCAGAACGGTGAATATAATGTTCCGGTCACCAACGGCAGCGGCGCAGTAGGCAAAGAGCTGGATATTCGTCCGCCAGCTCAACCTCTGGCATTAGTCAGTGGCGCGCGCACTCAGTTTACTGGGGATACCGCCACGCTGATGGTTGAAAGTGCGCGTAGCGCAACGCTGTGGCCGCAAGTTGTCAGTGTTCTTCAGGCAAAAAACTACGGCATTGATAAACGTGATGACGCGAGCCAGACTCTGTCCACTGAGTGGGTAGAATGGAACCGTGCTGATGAAGATCAACAGTACCGTGGGCGCTACCAGATCAGTGTGAAACCGCAGGGCTATCAGCAAGCTGTGGTGGTTAAACTGCTGAATCTGGAACAGGCTGGCAAGCCAGTTTCTGACGCGGCATCCCTGCAGCGTTACAGCGCAGAAATGTTGAACAGCATTAGCGCAGGCCTGGATAAAACCCAGACTGACCAGCAGAACGCGAAAGACAACCGTGCAGCGACGCAACTTGATGTGCAAAGTGCCGCTGACGACACTGGCTTACCAATGCTGGTAGTGCGTGCTCCGTACAACGTTGTTTGGGGCCGTTTACCTGCAACGCTTGAGAAAGTCGGCATGAAAGTCACTGATGCTACGCGTTCAACCGGTAGCGTGGCGGTGACCTACAAACCATTGTCTGATAGCGCATGGCAAGATTTAGGGGCGAAAGACCCAGGTCTGTCCAGTGGCGACTATAAACTGCAAGTGGGCGACCTCGATAACCGCAGCAGCCTGCAGTTCATCGATCCAAAAGGTCACACGCTGACGCAGTCCCAGAACGATGCTCTGGTCGCTGTATTCCAGGCAGCATTCAGCAAGTAACTTTTAGAGGCCAGAGCAATCTGGCCTTTTTTCTGCCAGGCTACGCAAACGTGTGCGTAGCGATGGATAACGAAATTTTTAGTTAAATCACACCTGGAGTAAGAAAGATGCAAAAGCAAGCTGAGTTGTATCGTGGCAAAGCGAAGACCGTATACAGCACGGAAAACCCGGATCTGTTGGTGCTCGAATTCCGCAATGATACGTCAGCAGGGGACGGTGCCCGCATCGAACAGTTCGACCGTAAAGGCATGGTGAACAACAAGTTTAACCATTTCATTATGGCCAAACTGGAAGAAGCTGGCATTCCTACGCAAATGGAAGCACTGCTCTCCGACAACGAAATACTGGTGAAGAAGCTCGATATGGTGCCGGTTGAGTGCGTTATCCGCAACCGTGCTGCGGGTTCATTGGTTAAACGCCTGGGTATTGAAGAAGGCATTGAACTGAATCCACCCTTGTTTGATTTGTTCCTGAAAAACGATGAGATGCACGACCCGATGGTCAACGAATCTTATTGCGAAACGTTTGGTTGGGTGAACAAAGAGAACCTGGCGCGTATGCGTGAGCTGAGCTACAAAGCTAACGACGTGCTGAGCAAGTTGTTCGATGACGCAGGCCTGATCCTGGTCGATTTCAAGCTGGAGTTTGGTTTATTCAAAGGTGAGGTCGTATTGGGTGATGAGTTTTCCCCGGACGGTAGCCGCCTGTGGGACAAACAAACGCTCGACAAAATGGACAAAGACCGCTTCCGCCAGAGCCTCGGTGGTTTGATTGAAGCTTACGAAGAAGTGGCTCATCGTCTTGGCGTTAAATTAGACTAATTTCCTGCATAATTATTTTTAAAGCCGAATGTGTTTTCACATTCGGCTTTTTCACATCTTGTTTCCTATGGTAATCCTGCTATTAACCACCTACGATCTACTGATTACAAGATGTGAATATTGAGGTCTATTATGCGCTGGCAAGGTCGTCGCGAAAGCGACAATGTAGAAGACAGGAGAGGTCAATCTTCAGGTCCAAACTTTGGCGGTGGAGGTGGCGGGTTCCGTTTACCTGGCGGTAAAGGCGGTATTGTCATTCTCATCGTGGTTGTGGTCGCGAGTTATTACGGCGTTGACCTGACTTCACTGTTGTCTGGCGGGCAACCCGTTCAACAGCAATCTACACAGCGTTCAATCAGCCCTAACGATGATGAAGCTGCCAAATTTACCTCGGTGATTCTGGCAACCACGGAAGATACCTGGGGGCAAATTTTCCAGAAGATGGGGCGGACGTATCAGCAACCAAAACTGGTGATGTACCGTGGCGCGACACGTACCGGGTGCGGCACTGGTCAGTCAATCATGGGGCCATTTTACTGCCCGGCAGACAGCACGGTGTATATCGATCTGTCTTTCTACGATGAAATGAAAAACAAACTGGGCGCAGATGGTGATTTCGCTCAGGGCTATGTCATTGCTCATGAAGTGGGGCATCACGTTCAGAAATTGCTCGGCATTGAACCGAAAGTTCGTCAGCTCCAGCAGGGGGCGAGCCAGGCTGAAGGAAATCGTCTGTCGGTAAAAATGGAATTACAGGCAGACTGCTTCGCGGGTGTCTGGGGTAACAGCATGCAGAAACAAGAAGTGCTGGATGCCGGAGATTTACAGGAAGCATTGAATGCCGCAGAAGCCATTGGCGATGACCGCCTGCAACAACAAGGGCAGGGGCGTGTAGTGCCAGATAGCTTCACCCATGGTACTTCCGAGCAGCGTTACACTTGGTTTAAACGCGGTTTCGATAGCGGTGACCCTACCCAGTGCAATACCTTTGGCAACACTGTCAAATAACAAGATGTGACAAGGATTCAAGCTATGGAACAGCTTCGGCAAGCCACCACCCGCATGGTAGATGCGGGTATTCGTCGCATGTTGATACTGGCCGGTGAAAGCACGTGGAGCAGCCAACAAGTCCAGTCTCTCGTCCGGCAACTGCCAGGAGACTGGTTGTGGGTAGGAGCTGCGCCTGAGCTGCCACTTCACTGCGCCACCACCGCGCTGCGCACGTTGCTGGGGCGAGAGTTTCAGCACGCAGTATTTGACGCGCGAAACGGGCTGGATGCCGAAGCGCTCGCAGCCCTGGCCGGTACACTCAAAGCGGGAAGCTGGTTAGTACTGCTTGCGCCCGCGTGGAACAGTTGGCCGCTACGTCCCGATTCCGATTCGACCCGCTGGAGTGAGCAATCTGAAGCCATTCCCACGCCGCACTTTATCTCTCATCTGCAACACTGTATTCAAGCCGACAATGAATGCGTGCTCTGGCAGCAGCATCAGCCGCTAAAACTCTCTGAGTTTCCCCCACGTCCACAGTGGCATATGGCTAATGGTGCGCCTTTCGATGAGCAGGCGGCTATTCTGGATACATTGCTGGATATGCCTGGAGGGGTTGCGGTGGTAACCGCGCCGAGAGGGCGTGGGAAATCCGCTCTTGCGGGTATGTTACTGCGCAGGATTACCGGTACGGGGCTGGTGACCGCGCCCGCCAAAGCGGCAACGGATGTGCTCGCTGAACATGCCGGTGATTGTTTTAACTTTGTGGCACCAGACGCGCTGCTCGCCAATAGTGAGGCCTTTAAGGCCGACTGGCTAATCATTGATGAGGCGGCCGCTATTCCGGCTCCTCAATTACGCCAGTTAATCTCCCATTTTCCTCGTGTGTTGCTGACCACCACGGTTCAGGGTTACGAAGGAACCGGAAGAGGCTTTATCCTCAAATTTTGCGCAAGCCTCGACACGTTAACGCGCTATACCCTGTCGACCCCTATTCGCTGGGCTATTAACGACCCGTTGGAAAAACTCATCGACACGGTTTTGCTGTTTGATGAGGTAGATGTCAGCACCGTTGCACAGGGCACGATTTCCCTGCAACTCATTGAACACAATCGTGAAGCACAACCCTCGCTTCAACTACAACATATGTATCGCTTACTGTCAGGTGCGCACTATCGCACTTCACCACTGGACTGGCGGCGGATGCTGGATGCGCCAGGGCAGCATTTCATTGCCGCCAACTGCGGTGAAGAAACCATAGGTGCCAGCTGGCTGGTGGAAGAGGGCGGGCTGAGTGAGAACCTGAGCCGTGCTGTATGGGCTGGCTTCCGGCGCCCGCGTGGGAATCTGGTTGCACAATCACTGGCGGCTCACGGCGGTAGCCCATTAGCTGCCACGTTTAAAGGCTTGCGCGTCAGCCGCATTGCGGTGCATCCGCTGCGCCAGCGCCAGCAAATCGGCCAACAAATGATTGCCAGAGTGAAAGCTCACGCGCAGCAGGCCGCAGATTACCTTTCAGTCAGTTTTGGTTTTACCGACGAGCTTTGGCGCTTTTGGGAAAGTTGTGGCTTCGTGCTGGTGCGCGTGGGCAGCCATCGTGAGGCCAGCAGCGGGTGCTATAACGCGATGGCGTTGTTACCGCTTACACCACAAGGGGAAGCACTCACTCACCACGAACTGCACCGATTACAGCGCGATATTGCCTGGTTACAGCCGTGGATTGACCATCCATTACCCGTGATTGGCTGTGAAGAGGCTACGCTAAACAGTGATGACTGGCTGGAGTTGGCAGGTTTTGCGTTTGGGCATCGCCCGCTGGAAGCCTGTCTGGGTTCCCTGAATCGCTTATTACTCACTAGTGATATGCCAATGAATGCATTGCGTGGCCGCATCCAGCAACACCTGAGTGTAGAAATGCTCTGCCAACAATGGCGCATATCCGGGCGCAAAGCGCTGTTGAACGTCATGCGCCAGGAAGTGCAAAAGGCGCTGGAAAAACTCGATGAGCAACAGTGCATTGCGCTGAAAAGCGCGCTTTTGCAATTGCAATTTTTCCACTAAGTCGTTCAGTCAAATGGCATGGTCATCGCGATTCGTCGGCGTATAGTCAACTCCAGAAACTTAAGGAGAACACCATGCAACATGACCATTTTGTAGTCCAAAGCCCTGCCACTCCGGCTAAGCAACTGATGTTGTTATTTCATGGTGTTGGCGATAATCCTGTTGCCATGGGTGAAATTGGCGGCTGGTTTGCACCACATTTTCCTGATGCGCTGGTGGTCAGCATTGGCGGCCCGGCACCCAGTGGCCCGTATCAAGGTCGGGAATGGTTTTCCGTTGCGGGAGTGACGGAAGAAAACCGCCAGGCAAGGGTTGATGCCATCATGCCAACGTTTATCGAAGTGGTGCGTGACTGGCAGAGACACAGCGGTGTCGCGGCAAATGCCACTGCGCTGATTGGTTTCTCGCAAGGGGCTATCATGGCGCTTGAAGGCGTGAAAGCCGAGCCGTACCTCGCTTCTCGCGTGGTTGCTTTTAATGGTCGCTATGCAACGCTTCCTGAAAGCGCATCAACCTCAACCACCATCCATTTGATTCATGGTGATATTGACGGGGTGATTGATGTGAAACATGCCTTTGATGCCTCGGAAAAGTTAACGGAACTTGGAGGCGATGTGACGCTGGATGTGATTGACAATTTAGGCCACGCCATTGATGACCGCAGCATTCAGATTGCGCTGGACCATCTGCGTTATACCGTGCCGAAGCATTATTTCGATGAAGCGCTGAGCGGCGGTAAACCGAACGACGACGATATTGTTGAGTTTATGTGAGATGGGACTCCCTCACCCCGGGAGTGGTTCTTCTCCCTCTCCTGGGGGAGAGGGCTGGGGTGAGGGCAAAAACTAAGGTTTTTTCTTCGGGAAGTCGTCTTCGTCATCCCACTTGTCGTTGAAGTCACGATGCGGGGGAAGCTCGGGTTTATTCTCCATATATTTTTTCGGATCGATACGCTTCAGATCCTTAATAACATTCAGGAAAATACCGAGTAGAAATACCAGTACGATAATCCACCAGTAGTGTGATAGCCATTCCATGCCAATACCTCACTTAAGTTGCGCAGCCTGTCAGGCGACAAGCTGCTCCATAATACGTTGATACATACGGGCAAGCAGTTGCAGGTCTGCGGCGTTCACACACTCATTAATTTTATGAATGGTCGCGTTGACTGGCCCAAGCTCCACCACCTGCGCACCCATACGCGCGATAAAGCGTCCATCTGACGTGCCGCCCGTGGTCAACAGTTGCGGTCTAATTTCATTATAGTGCTCAACTGCATTCACTACCGCATCGACCAACTTGCCGCGTGAGGTCAGGAACGGCTGGCCGGAAAGCCACCAGTCGAGGGTATAGCGCAGTTGATATTTATCCAGCAGGGCAATCACGCGCTGTTTGATATCTTCGTCAGTCAGTTCGGTGCTGAAACGGAAGTTGAATTGCACGTACAAATCGCCAGGAATGACATTGTTGCTGCCGGTTCCGGCCTGAACGTTGGCAATCTGCATACTGGTGGCCGGGAAAAACTCGTTTCCTTTGTCCCACTCAATAGTGACTAATTCGTTCAGCATCGGTGCTGCGCGGTGAACTGGGTTATCAGCCAGATGCGGATAAGCAACATGCCCCTGCACACCATGTACGGTGAGATTGCAGGTCAATGAGCCGCGACGACCATTTTTCACCACATCGCCGACCACTTCAGTGCTGGACGGTTCTCCGACCAGGCAATAATCGAGGCGCTCATTACGCGCCATCAAGGTTTCAACCACTTTCACCGTGCCATTTTTGGCACTGGCTTCTTCATCTGAAGTAATCAGAAATGCGAGGCGACCTTTGTGGCGCGGGTTCTGTGCAACAAAACGCTCTGCCGCAACCACCATGGCTGCCAGCGAGCCTTTCATATCTGCTGCACCACGGCCAAACAGCAGGCCATCGCGGATAGTCGGTTCAAACGGCGGGTTAATCCAGCGATCGGCGTCACCTGAAGGTACCACGTCGGTATGGCCAGCAAACGCGAGCGTTTCGCCTTTTCCTCGCCATGCCCAGAAATTTTGTGTATCGCCAAAATCCATGTGCTCGATAGTAAAACCGATAGCACGCAGTCGCTCAATCATCAGCGCCTGGCAGCCAGCGTCGTCTGGGCTCAGGGAAGGACGGCGGATAAGCTGTTGCGTCAGCTCAATAACTGGGCAAGACATAGGACTACACCTCGTTGATAAACTGCTGATAGTTCGATTCATTGAAACCCAGCAGCATAGGCTGACCGGGCGCGTAGAGCAATGGGCGTTTGATGATTGCAGGCATTGAAATCATCAGATCCGCTGCGCTCTGCGCGTCAGTTATGCTCGCCCGATGGGCTTCATCGAGTTTCCGCCATGTTGTTCCTCGGGTATTTAACAGCGCTTCCCAGCCTAACTGCGCGATGAAACTATTCAATAAATCCGCATCCAGCCCGTCGACGCGATAATCATGAAATTGATAATCCACACCTTGAGTCTCCAGCCAGCGGCGTGCTTTCTTGATGGTGTCGCAGTTTTTAATACCGTAGAGAATTATCACGGAGTCAATCCTTATCTTTAGAGGTGATTATTTATGCAGGTAATTAGAATAATTAAAATGATAAAAAAGTCGCAAGGCAAAATATAGCCTAATAGCTAATCTAAAAGTTAGGTAATAGCGTTTCTTTTTACCGGGGTGGTTAATTTATAGCCATTAGATGTTACATAAACTCGGAGTCTTTGAACGCTGCGATAAGTCAGATTTTTCGTGGCCTACAGGGTAAAAATCCGAAAGTTGGTGAATCATTTTGTTTCAAGTTCGTCGTCACATTTTAAATTACCTGCTGAGCTGATAATTAACGCAATACGCAGTCGACTCTCAATATTTGATGATAGCCAGTGAAGCCACTAAGTATCGTCGCTTCACTCCATGGAAGGGATTACGTATAATTAGAGCAGTTATAAGAGAGGCGGTTATGATCGAACACGAACTAGGGAACTGGAAAGATTTCATCGAAGATATGCTTCGTAAATGAAACTAACAGCAAGAGCATGATGCTCTTATTCTCAATACACTTTGAGCCATACAAAAAGCGACCTGTTCAGGTCGCTTTTTTGTGGACTACTTTTCAGCATGCTCTTTAAGCGGGAAGCGCCGCCGCACCAGCACAAAGAACAGGGGAACGAAGAATATCGCCAGTATCGTGGCAGAAATCATCCCGCCCATCACGCCTGTCCCCACCGCATGCTGGCTACCGGAGCCTGCGCCACTGCTGGTGGCCATCGGCAACACGCCAAAGATAAATGCCAGAGAAGTCATTAATATTGGGCGTAAACGTTGGCGGCAGGCATACAGCGTAGCCGACAGCAAATCCTGACCCTTCTGATTCATTTCATTGGCAAATTCGACGATTAATATGGCGTTCTTCGCTGATAGCCCAATGACTGTCAGCAGGCCGACCTGGAAGTAGACGTCATTTTCCAGCCCACGCATCCAGGTGGCAAGTAACGCACCGATTACCCCTAATGGCACAACCAGCATCACCGAGAACGGCACAGACCAGCTTTCATAAAGCGCAGCCAGACACAGGAAAACCACTAACAGGGAAATGGCGTATAACGCTGGCGCTTGCGCACCGGAGAGGCGTTCCTGATAGGACATCGCTGTCCACTCAAGACCCAACCCGCCAGGTAACTGGTGCACCAGGTTTTCCATAATATCCATTGCTGTACCGGTGCTGACGCCTGGTGCTGCTTCGCCGACAATTTCTAATGCTGAATAGCCGTTGTAGCGCTCAAGACGTGGCGAACCGGTTTCCCAATGTGAACTGGCAAACGCCGAGAAAGGCACCATTCCGCCGTCTTTGTTGCGCACATACCACTGGTTAATGTCTTCCGGCAGCATGCGGTATTTCGCTTCCGCCTGCACATACACCTTCTTCACGCGACCCCTGTCCATAAAGTCATTCACATAACTCGAACCCCATGCTGTTTGCAGGGTGTCGTTGATATCGTCGATGGAGACACCCAATGCCTGAGCTTTGCGCTGGTCAATATCGACTTGCAACTGTGGGCTGTCATCAAGGCCATTGTGGCGCACTCGAGTGAGGCGATCGTCTTTCCCCGCCAGGTCCAAAAGCTGATCCCTGGCGGCCATTAGCACGTCGTGACCGACGCCACCGTGATCTTGCAATTCCATATCAAAACCTGCCGAACTGCCTAAACCGTTGATAGCAGGCGGGCTGCTGGCGAAGACTCGTGCTTCTTTAATGCGGTTAAATGCTTTGGTGGCTCGCTCGATAATGGCAAATGAAGTGCCGGTTTTAGCATCGCGATCGTCCCAGTTTTTCAGACGAATAAACATACGTGCGACGTTCTGACCATTCCCCCCTGGACCGGAGCCTACGGTGGCGAAGATGGAGAGGATATTTTCCTGCTCATGGCTGAAAAAGTAATCTTCCACTTGCTCTACAACCTGTAGCGTTTGTTGCTGGGTCGCACCGCTTGGAAGCTGAACCGAGGTGGTAAACATTCCGCGGTCTTCCTGCGGTAAAAATGAAGTGGGCAGATGTAAAAACAGCACTACCATGCCCCCCAGCAGCAGAACATAAACCAGGATCCAGCGCAGACTGCGGTGCAAAATCCGGCCAACGGCATTTTCGTATCTCAAGGCATTGCGGTTAAACATACGGTTAAACCAGCCGAAAAAGCCCTTTTGTCCGTGCTGTTCACCTTTGTGCAGCGGTTTTAATAATGTTGCACACAGCGCTGGGGTGAGGATCAGCGCCACCAGCACTGACAGCACCATGGAGGCAACAATCGTGATGGAAAACTGGCGGTAAATAGCTCCGGTAGTGCCACCAAAAAAGGCCATGGGCACAAATACGGCTGAAAGCACCATCGCGATGCCTACCAATGCGCCCTGAATCTGGCCCATTGATTTTCGGGTCGCTTCTTTGGGCGATAACCCTTCCTCGGTCATGATGCGCTCGACGTTTTCCACCACCACGATAGCGTCATCCACCAGCAAACCTATCGCCAGCACCATAGCAAACATGGTCAACGTATTAATGCTGTAGCCAAAGGCATAGAGAATCGCGAACGTTCCCATCAGGACCACAGGAACGGCAATCGTGGGAATGAGTGTTGCGCGGAAGTTTTGTAAAAACAAATACATGACAAGGAAAACCAACGCGATGGCTTCCAGCAATGTTTTGACTACATCGGTAATGGAGGCCTTAACAAAAGAGGTGGTTTCATTGGCAATTTTATATTCCAGCCCGTGGGGGAAATAGGGGGCCAGTTCGTCGAGGCGAGAGAGAACTCTTTCCGCCGTCGCCATTTCATTCGCGCCGGAAGCCAGCTTGATGCCAAGGCCGGATGCCGGGTCGCGATTGTAGCGGTTGATGTAGTTGTAGTTCTCTCCCCCCAATTCCACCGTGGCCACCTGACCGAGGGTGACAACGGAGCCGTCCTGGTTCACCCGTAGCGTAATATCGCGAAACTGCTCTGGAGTTTGTAACAGGGATTGCGAATTAATGGTGGCGTTTAATGCCTGTTTATCGACCGATGGCGTGCCGCCCAATTGCCCAACGGCGATCTGCGCATTTTGGGAGGAAATGGCGTCCGTCACGTCTTTGGCGGTCATTTGGTAACTAGTGAGTTTGTTCGGATCGAGCCAGATGCGCATTGAGAACTGCGAACCAAAGGCGTCGATATCGCCGACACCGTTCACACGGCTCAGCGGTTCCTGAATATTACTGGCGACGTAATCGGCAATGTCCTGCTTATCCATACTGTGGTCAGTAGAAACGAAAGCGAGCGTCAAAATATTGGTATCGCCGGTTTTCCTGACGGTTACGCCCTGGGTTTGCACCGCTTGCGGAAGCTTACGCAAGGCGGATTGCAGCTGGTTTTGCACCTGTTGCACGGCTTCGTCAGGATCGGTTCCTGCAATAAATGTCAGTGTCACACTAGCCTGGCCGGTGGCGCTGCTTTGTGACGACATATACATCAGGTTATCCAGCCCGGTCATATTCTGCTCAATCACCTGCGTAACCGTGTTTTCCAGCGTTTGTGCCGATGCACCTGGATAGTTTGCGGTGATACGCACGTTTGGCGGTGCGAGGTCTGGATACTGTTCGACAGGAAGAGAGAAAATCGCGAGCAAACCAGTGAGGCACAAAATAATGGCTAATACCCACGCAAAAATGGGGCGATTGATAAAGAAATTCGCCATTCAGTCAGGACCTCGTTAGTACTTCAGATTGTGATTATGAGTCTCAGTCGTCACTGTAGCCTTTACCGCAGGTCCAAACGTGGAGAAATTGAGGAGATATTGTAAAAAATCTTCGCGCTCTGTAGTGGAATCGGTTTGCTGTTGGCGATGTTAAAAGCCACGACGTTCAAGATATAATACGGTTGCTGCGACTCGGGAACGAACCTGAAGTTTACGCAGCAAATTGCGAATATGCACTTTCACGGTTTCTTCAGAAATATGCAGGCCTGAAGCAATTTGTTTATTTGATAACCCTCTGGCGACTTCTTGTAACACGTCTAATTCACGTTCGGTCAACACGGCAAACGGATCTTCACTGTATTTTTCGAAACTGCGGGTACGTAAATATTCCGCGACTTGTTTGCTATAGGCTTCGCCCTCAGTGGCTCCACGACGAATATCTTCGAGCAGCACGTCGGGATCGCTATCTTTCAGCAAATATCCATCGGCACCGGCATCAATCAGCGTGAAAATATCGCTACGTGAATCAGATACCGTCAGCACCACGATACGCCCACTGACACCATCACGACGCATCGCATTGAGCGTGTCCAACCCACTCAAACCTTTCATATTGAGGTCGAGCAAAATCAGATCGGGAGCCAGGCGATTCGCCAGACTAATAGCCTCAGCACCGCTGCTGGCTTCACCCACCACGCGAAAACTGTCATCCATTTCCAGCAACTGGCGGATGCCACGACGCATTAACGGATGATCATCAACGATCAACACCTGACAGACAGTTTTCTCACTCATCATATACCCCAATATGTTTCACATTTTTATCATTATAAATTTATGGATGTTTCGTGCGTCGCTTGTTCTGCCGGTGGCGATCTAAAACTCAACGCAATCAAAGTCCCACCCTGAGGAGGGCGGGAAATAGCCAGCTCACCACCTAAACGGGTGGCACGTTCCTGCATGATGTTAAGTCCGTAATGTCCCTCGGGTTCGGTCAGGCTGGCAATCCCAGTACCGTCATCGAGTATATTCACAGTATGAATTCCTGAGCGTGAAGTGCTACAGCTTACGGATATTTTAGTGGCATGCGCATGTTTAATCGCATTTAACACAGCTTCGCGAATAATTTGCAGTAAATGCACCTGCTGCGAGGCATCTAACGCCTGAGTCGGAATATTACAATCCAGAGTGAGAGTTGCGTCGGTCTGCTTGCGCAGCGGAGCGATCATTTCCTGCAATGCCGAAGGTAAGTCTGCTTGCTGGAGCGTCAGGCGGAAGGTGGCCAACAACTCGCGTAACTGGCGATAGGCATCATTCAATGCCTGGGAAAAATCATTAATAATGTGCTGTGCAGGCTGGTTCTGGGCCGGAACTGCACGTTTTAGCAAGGTGAGTTGAATGCGTAAATAGGAGAGCACTTGCGCCAGCGAATCATGCAGTTCTCGGGCAATGGTCGCGCGCTCTTCCATCAACAATAGCTGCTGATAGTGCTTTTGCGCCTGATTGAAATAGAGCCCGCGCCCCAGCATATTGGCCAGGCTTTGCATCAGCGGCAGCGGTGGAACACCTTGTGGGGCTTGCCAACGGAGCAGACCCAGTTCTTTATCCTCAAGCACAATCGGCAAGGTTTGCCATGCCTGATCATTATGTTGAACGCCGTTTTGTATCTTCCAGTTTTCACCGGTTTTCATCTCAAGATAATTGACCTGCGTTTTCTGTCTTACTTGCTGCAACACGCGCTCGAAACAGTGTTGATCGATGGTACTGACCGTCAGTGCTTGCGAGCAGGCGTACAAGACTTCCAGTGTGCGGTTGGCCTCTTGTAAATCCAGCGTTTTTTCCTGCACGCTCTCTTCAAGTGAGCGATAAAGTTTCTTCAACTCACCGGACATGCGAGTGAAGGTCTGTGACAGCAAACCCAGTTCGTTCGGCAACTGCATACTCAATAGCGGGTAATCGAATTCACCGCGCTCTATAGCGCGGCTGGCTTCCATCAGTTTATTGAGTGGAGCCACCACCTGCTGGCGGAAGCGGCGTAACGTGAAAAACACCAGCGTGAAAATGGCAATAAAACCCACCACCGAGGCGATAACAACCTGCATCATTTTGCGTTCAGCATAATGCTGAAGCGCCAGCACAAAGAGATCGATTTGCTCGACGTAGCCTGCGATGTTTGCCCGATACCATTGCAAATCGCCCTGGCGGATGTGTTGTTCCATCTCCGCCCAGGCGTAATTAATTGTGGCAAAGCGAGTTCGGACTTCCGCTGGCACCCAGAATTTCTCGATTTTAAGCAGGGCAGGTGAGAGTAATGATTGGCTGTATTGCTCAAGGTGCTTATCGATATGGGCACGGTCGCCCTGCAAATCATAACCCAGGCGATAGCTTTGCATACGCAATGACCCTGCGACATTCACCGCTTCGGCATCACGTAAACTGCTCGCAAGGGTAAGCATCGCAATGCCTGTAGAAAGCAGCGATAGCAAAATAATATAAAAAAAGGCGCGGGCCAGGCTCGTGGAAACCGAGCGTTTTACTATCACTAAATATTTACCCGTCGAAATAATAGAGAGCGAAACGTACCAGAAACTGGCTTCGTCACAAATCCTGGTTGTTTATATTTCGGCATATCTTCCAAAATAGAGCTTAGGAATTAACTCTGTGACATCACAAGCATAACTGCTGCATAACAAAACGCAGAAAAACGAGGTTTCATCAAACACGAAAAGAAATTGATCCGTACCAGGTTATTAGCAGATTTCAGAGCAAACTGGGCAAATGACCATTGCCAGTTAATACATGGCCAGGTGATAACATCACCCCATAAAAAATTTACCCGTCATCCTTCAAGCCGCAGGGGTGTTGGCTGCACTCACTTACCCGAATCACTTACTTAAGTAAGCTCATCGGGATAAGCTCCCTGGCCGCCTACCTGCAACTTGAATGCTAACGAGTAATCGCCTTCTGTTCTTGATAACAGGCAAGGGGTAATGATGAATCGTTTTGTTCTCGCTAATGCTCAACAATGTATTGGCTGCCATGCCTGCGAAGTGGCATGTGTGATGTCCCACAATGAAGAAAAGCATGTTCTGACCAGCCAACAATTCCAGCCACGGATTGCGGTGATTAAGCATGAGGGACGACGCAATGCCGTGACTTGCCGCCATTGTGAAGATGCCCCATGTGCCAGCAGTTGCCCAAATGAAGCGATATCCCGCGTCAGAGAGAGTGTGCAGGTTAACCAGCGCAAGTGCATCGGCTGCAAATCCTGCGTGGTAGCCTGCCCGTTTGGTGCCATGCAAATCATCACCGTTCCGCTTAATGATGGCCGTTCGGTAAAAGCCAGCGCCCATAAATGCGATTTATGCCAGCACCGTGAAAATGGCCCGGCTTGTGTAGAAAACTGCCCCAGCAAAGCACTGAAACTCATCAGCAGTGAAACACTTGCTGGGCTGGCAAAAGCCCGGCGTTTACGCTCCGCGGCTCAGGAATCTCAGCCGTGGCACAGTAGCGCGCAGCAACACATGGCGCAACAGCCGTTGCTGGCTGCTGACTTAACCAAAGTGAACAAAATGCGCGCCACACCAGCGCGACAAGACCCCGACAAAATTGACCTGGTATCACGCAAAACCGGCTTTGGTGAAATCTATCGTACCTTCGATAAAATCCAGGCGGAAAGCCAGGCCGACCGCTGTCTGAAATGCGGTGAACACAGTATTTGTGAATGGACTTGCCCGCTGCACAACCATATTCCACAGTGGATTGAACTGGTCAAAGAAGGGCGCATTCTGGAAGCTGTCGAGCTTTCGCATCAGACAAACTGCCTGCCGGAGGTGACCGGACGCGTCTGCCCGCAAGACCGCTTATGTGAAAGCGCCTGTACCCTCAAAGATGAATACGGTGCTGTCACCATCGGCAATATTGAACGTTATATTTCCGATAATGCGTTTGCGAGCGGCTGGACGCCGGACCTCTCTTATGTCACAGCGACAAACCGCCGTGTCGCGGTGATTGGCGCAGGCCCGGCTGGGCTTGCCTGTGCAGATATTCTGGCGCGAAACGGCGTTCAGGCCACGGTGTTTGACCGCCATCCAGAAATCGGCGGGCTGCTGACGTTTGGCATTCCTGCGTTCAAGCTGGATAAATCGTTATTAAGCCGTCGTCGTGAGATTTTCAGTGCGATGGGTATCGAATTTAAACTCAACACTGAAGTGGGTCGTGACATTCCGCTGCAACAGGTTCTGGCTGAGTTTGATGCGGTATTTGTTGGTGTTGGCACGTACCGCTCAATGAAAGCCGGGCTGCCAAACGAAGACGCGCCAGGGGTTTACGACGCGCTACCGTTCCTGATTGCTAACACCAAACAGGTGATGGGGCTGCCTGAATTACCTGATGAACCGTATATCAATATGGCGGGTCAGCAGGTGGTAGTTTTGGGCGGTGGTGACACGGCAATGGACTGTGTGCGCACTTCTTTACGCCATGGGGCGGAGCGGGTGACATGTGCTTATCGTCGCGACGAAGCCAACATGCCGGGCTCCAAAAAAGAGGTCAAAAATGCCCGCGAAGAAGGGGCATTGTTTGAGTTCAACGTGCAGCCGCTGAACATTGAACTTGATGAAAGTGGCCAGGTGATGGGAATTCGCATGCTGCGCACGCGCATGGGTGAGCCGGATGAGCAAGGCCGCCGTCGTCCGGAACCGATTGAAGGTTCCGAATTTGTGATGCCAGCAGATGCGGTGATTATGGCATTTGGCTTCCACCCGCACGGTATGCCGTGGCTGGAAGATCACAGCGTGAAACTCGACAGCTGGGGGCGAATCATCGCCAGCGTTGAGGATAAATTGCGATACCAAACCAGCAACCCGAAAATTTTTGCCGGGGGCGATGCGGTACGTGGAGCCGACCTGGTGGTGACCGCGATGGCGGAAGGCCGCCATGCCGCTGCGGGAATAATGGAATATCTGGCGGTTCCCCCTCAGCGCCTGAATTAACGGTAAATCTCACCCCGGCTTTGTGTCGGGGTGAGTGTTTGTTTTACAAAACGAATTCCTTTTTGATCCCACCCCTGTATTTACCCCTAAAGGGTGATGCCTCTACCACCCCTTCGTCACATATGGTAACGCTCATAAAAAGTATGGAAATAACAACGTTATCTGAGACTGATGACAAACGTCTTCGTAGGTCGGATAAGCGCAGCGTCATCCGACACCACTGGCGTAAATGGTGGATGACGCTAACGCTTATCCACCCTACAAAACTCATAAAAAGTATGGAAATAACAAAGTTATCTTTGCCAGCTTCGCGTTGTGGAGCCTGGCTTTTGTGATGCAAGGATGTGCCTTATGGCTGATTTTTCCCGACGTGGACTATTAACCGGCAGCTTTCGCCGCTCCGGTACTGCCTTCCGCCCACCCTGGAGCGGAGATGAAAACCATTTTCTGGTGGATTGCACGCGCTGCGATGCCTGCCTGTCGGCCTGTGAAACACGTGTTTTAAAACGCGGTCAGGGTGGCTATCCCGAAGTTAACTTTGCCCACGGTGAATGCACCTTCTGCTACGCCTGCGCGCAAGCTTGCCCTGAAAAAATCTTTCTTAAACGCGAGGTTTCCCCCTGGGAACATACCTTGTCGATTGGCGATAACTGCCTTGCCAGAAACAGCATCGAGTGCCGCAGTTGCCAGGACAGTTGCGAAACTCAGGCGATTGCCTTTCGCCCCTCGCTACAAGGTATCGCACAACCTCTACTTAACCACGCTGATTGCACCGCTTGCGGCGCATGTATTGCCGGTTGTCCGGTTTCAGCCATCACTATGAGACACGCAAATGCAGGCTAACTGGCACGTCGCAGGCCTGGTGGTTCAGGCCCAACCCCACAATATTCTCGCGGTTGGCGCCGCAATAAACGAACTACCGGGCAGCGAAGTTGCAGCAAGTGATGCTGAACACGGCAAATTAGTCGTGGTTATGGAGGCAGCGCGCAGTGATGTGCTGCTGAATCAAATTGAGTCGGCACGCAATATTGCGGGTGTGCTGGCGGTGTCGCTGGTTTATCACCAGCAGGATGAGCAAGGTGAGGAAACACCATGAAACTCAGTCGTCGTAGCTTTATGAAAGCGAACGCTATTGCAGCCGCGGCGGCTGCCGCAGGTCTTAGCGTACCGAGCGTTGCCCGAGCCGTTGTCGGGAAGCAAGACGCCATCAAATGGGATAAAGCCCCGTGCCGTTTTTGTGGCACCGGTTGTGGCGTATTAGTCGGCACACAAGATGGACGCGTAGTGGCAAGCCAGGGCGACCCTGATGCGCCGGTAAACCGTGGCCTGAACTGCATCAAAGGCTACTTCCTGCCAAAAATCATGTACGGAAAAGACCGCCTTACCCAGCCGCTGTTGCGCATGAAAGACGGCCAGTTCGATAAAGAAGGCGAATTCGCTCCCATCAGCTGGGAGCAGGCCTTTGACATCATGGAACAAAAATTTAAAGCCAGCCTGAAGGAAAAAGGGCCTGAAGCGGTCGGGATGTTTGGCTCCGGTCAGTGGACGGTTTGGGAAGGTTACGCTGCCTCTAAATTATTCAAAGCCGGTTTTCGTTCTAATAACCTCGATCCGAACGCGCGCCACTGCATGGCTTCGGCGGTGGTGGGCTTTATGCGCACTTTCGGCATGGACGAACCGATGGGTTGCTACGACGACATCGAGCAGGCCGACGCCTTCGTGCTGTGGGGCTCGAACATGGCCGAGATGCATCCGGTTTTATGGTCGCGCATCACCAGCCGTCGTCTGTCGAATGAAAATGTTAACGTCGTGGTGCTGTCGACTTTTGAGCATCGAAGCTTTGAGCTGGCCGACAACGGCATGGTGTTTACGCCGCAAAGCGACCTGGCGATTCTTAACTACATCGCGAACTACATCATTCAGAACAATGCCATCAACGAATCGTTCTTTAAGCAGCATGTGAATCTGCGCAAAGGCGTGACGGATATCGGCTACGGTTTGCGCCCGACCCATCCGCTGGAAAAAGCCGCCAAAAACCCAGGTTCTGATGCCTCCGAGCCGATGAGCTTTGAGGATTACAAAGCGTTCGTTGCCGAGTACACGCTGGAAAAAACCGCTGAGATGAGCGGTGTACCGACAGACCAACTCGAAGCGCTGGCGAAGTTGTACGCCGACCCGAACAAGAAAGTCATTTCTTACTGGACGATGGGCTTCAATCAGCACTCACGAGGTGTCTGGGCTAACAACCTGGTTTACAACATCCACTTATTGACCGGCAAAATTTCCCAGCCTGGCTGTGGGCCGTTCTCGTTAACCGGCCAGCCTTCGGCTTGTGGCACGGCGCGTGAAGTCGGGACTTTCTCTCACCGCCTGCCAGCCGACATGGTGGTCACCAACGAGAAACACCGCCAAATCGTCGAAAACACCTGGCAACTTCCTGCTGGCACCATCCCGGCGAAAGTCGGTTTACATGCCGTGGCACAAGACCGTGCGCTAAAAGATGGCAAGCTCAACGTTTACTGGGTGATGTGTAACAACAACATGCAGGCCGGGCCGAACATTACCGAAGAACGAATGCCGGGCTGGCGCGATCCGCGCAACTTCGTGATTGTCTCCGATCCTTACCCGACGATCAGCGCATTAAGCGCGGATCTGATCCTGCCAACCGCAATGTGGGTGGAAAAAGAAGGCGCTTACGGCAATGCCGAACGCCGCACCCAGTTCTGGCGTCAGCAGGTTAAAGCGCCGGGCGAGGCTAAATCCGATCTCTGGCAGCTCGTTCAGTTTGCGAAGCGCTTCAAAGTTGAAGAAGTGTGGCCAGCTGAATTGCTCGACCAGAAACCGGAGTATCGTGGCAAAACGCTGTTTGACGTGCTGTTTGCCAACTCCAGTGTCAGCAAATTCCCGGTCACGGAACTGGCTGAAGGGCAGTTGAATGACGAATCCCACGAGTTAGGTTTCTACCTGCAAAAAGGGTTGTTCGAGGAGTACGCCAGTTTTGGGCGTGGCCACGGGCATGACCTGGCACCGTTTGATGATTACCACAAAGCGCGCGGTTTACGCTGGCCGGTGGTTGATGGCAAAGAAACGCTGTGGCGCTACAGCGAAGGCCACGACCCGTATGTGAAAGCGGGCGAAGGCTTCAAATTCTATGGCAAACCCGACGGTAAAGCGGTGATCTTCGCACTGCCATTTGAGCCTGCGGCAGAATCCCCGGACCAGGAATACGACCTGTGGTTATCCACCGGGCGCGTGCTGGAACACTGGCATACCGGTAGCATGACACGCCGTGTACCGGAACTGCATCGTGCCTTCCCGGAAGCGGTGTTGTTTATTCATCCGCTTGATGCCAAAGCGCGTGATTTGCGTCGTGGCGACAAAGTGAAAGTGATTTCACGCCGTGGCGAAGTGATTTCGATTGTCGAAACCCGTGGTCGTAACAAGCCGCCGCAGGGGCTGGTGTACATGCCGTTCTTCGACGCCGCGCAACTGGTCAATAACCTGACGCTCGACGCGACCGATCCGCTTTCAAAAGAGACGGATTATAAGAAATGCGCTGTCAAACTGGCGAAGGTGTAAGGGGGGTATCATGAAAAAAATAATGTTATTCAAATGGATGGCGGCATTGACGCTGCTGGTGAGTGGCGCATTGTGGGCGGCGAACAGCGTCGATCTCACACCATCTCCTGAAGTTTCAGGCACGCCGGAAGGTTCGGTAAAAATGCCTAAACAGCAGGGGCGCATGGCGCTCAACTACGTGAACCAGCCGCCAATGATCCCGCATAGCGTTGACGGTTATCAGGTGAGCAAAAACACTAACCGTTGCCTGCAATGCCATGGCGTTGAACATTACCGCACCACAGGAGCGCCGCGTGTCAGCCCGACGCACTTCATGGATAGCGATGGCAAAGTGCTTTCGAACGTCGCACCGCGCCGCTATTTCTGCCTGCAATGTCATGTTCCTCAAACCGATGCGACACCGATTGTGGAAAACACCTTCACGCCGTCTAAAGGCTTTGGAAACTAGGGGCCATTATGGATAAATCAACCGGTAAACCCGGCATCATCCGCCGTATATGGCAGTGGTGGCGTCGCCCGAGCCGCCTGGCTCTGGGCACGTTGCTGCTGATTGGCTTCGCTGGTGGGATTATTTTCTGGGGCGGTTTTAACACCGGCATGGAAATGACTAACCGCGAAGAATTTTGTATCGGCTGCCATGAAATGCGCGCCAACGTCTACGAGGAATACATGCAGACCGTGCATTACAACAACCGTAGCGGCGTGCGGGCCACTTGCCCGGATTGCCATGTCCCGCACGAGTGGGTGCCGAAAATTATCCGTAAACTTCAGGCCAGCAAAGAGTTGTATGCCAAAGCGTTTGGCATAATCGACACGCCACAAAAGTTTAATGACCATCGTCTGGCGATGGCGCAAAACGAGTGGCGCAGGATGAAAGACAACAACTCGCAAGAGTGCCGCAACTGCCACAACTTTGACTACATGGATTTCACCGCGCAGAAAACTGTAGCGGCGAAAATGCACGATAAAGCAGTTAAAGATGGGCAGACTTGTGTGGATTGCCACAAGGGGATTGCACATAAGTTGCCGGATATGAGCGAAGTAAAAAATGGCTTTTAGTCTGTAACCACCCTCATCCTGACCTTCTCCCTGAGGGAGAAGGAACGGGTTCGGTTCTCTCCATCTCCTGTGGGAGAGGGCCGGGGTGAGGGTAATCAAATTGACGCTTACCCACTTAGCAGCCTATGATTATCGGCTCCCCTAACTCGCTGTGGAGACGGTATGTCGATTAAAATCGAAGTCATCAAAGATAAAATCCTCTCAGATAATTACTTCATCCTGCGCAATATCACCTACGATTTATACCGTAACGACTCCGAAGCGATTCGCCATAAACGCGAAGTCTATGACCGGGGTAACGGCGCGACTATGATGCTGTATAACCGCGATAAAAAAACCGTGGTGCTGACACGCCAGTTCCGCGTCGCGACGTGGGTCAACGGTAACCCTGACGGCATGTTGATTGAAACTTGCGCGGGGCTGTTGGATGCCGACGAACCGGAAGTTTGTGCGCGTAAAGAAGCCATCGAAGAAACGGGTTACGAGGTCGGGGACGTTGAAAAATTGTTCGAGCTGTATATGTCGCCGGGCGGTGTCACCGAGTTAATCCATTTCTACATGGCGGAATACAGCGACGCTCAACGCGAAAATGCGGGTGGTGGGATTGATGACGAAGATATCGATGTGCTCGAAATTCCCTTCCAACAAGCGATGGAAATGGTCGCGACAGGTGAAATTCGTGATGGAAAAACAGTCATTCTGTTACAACAGCTGAAATTACGCGGATTTATGGATTAAAGAGTTTAAAATTCAATGGATTATGGATGGGTGTTTTTAACAATATCTATCCGATAAATCTGATTGAGCACAAACGTTAACCAGACGAAGATATCGCCACATTTTGTCCATTTTTTCTCTTCGTCTTCTCAGGATACGTGTCGCCAATGTTTCTGCGCAAAGCATCGCTGTTACTGTTTTTATTCTTTATAGCGAACTCTGCCTTTGCGGCAGCGGCACAAAAATCGTTTTCCGATTGGCAAGTCACCTGCAACAACCAAAATTTTTGTTCAGCCCGTAATTCTGGGCTGCATAAAGGTCTGGTCATGACACTGACCCGCAGTGCCGGTGCGCATACCGACGCGACGCTGAGAATCGATTTAGGCAATATGACCACTGCCGACATGACAGCGCTGCCGATTGCCTCACAGCTGTTAGTGGATGGCGAGCTGCTGGTGTTGGATGCGGAAAAATGGCAGATAACACCCCACCATCTCAAAACCGGTGATGCGGATGCGATAAATGGTTTCCTCGAAAAAGTCGGCAATGCCGATGCCATTACCCTGAAACAAGGGAAAGGAAACATCTCGCTCAGCGGACTAAAAGCGTCGTTGCTGTTTATTGATAGCCAGCAACAGCGCGTCGGTAGCGAAACAGCCTGGGTCAAAAAAGGTGACGATCCGCCATTGAGTGTCCCGCCCGCTCCCGCTCTAAAAGCCGTCAAACTGACTAACCCAACACCGACGCCATTGACGCAAGTGGAAGTCAGCGACTTAATGGATTATGGATCCTGGCGCATCAATAGCAGCCAATGCTCGTTAGATCCTGCGCGTCGGGATGTTCGCGTGTTTGCTGTCAGTGACGACAAAGCGTTGCTGATGATTGGTTGTGAGGCCGGAGCTTACAATATTGTCGATCTTGCGTGGGTGGTATCGCGCCAGAAGCCGTTCGCTGCACGGCAAATCCATCTAAAACTGCCTTTCACACCAGCAAGCGGTAACACCGAACTTGAACTGATGAATTCAGGATACGACGAAACCAATAAAGAGCTGACCACGCTTGCGAAAGGGCGCGGTATCGGTGACTGCGGAGTCGCGACGCGCTGGCGTTTCGACGGGCAACGTTTCCGTCTGGTGCGTTATGCCGAGGAACCGACGTGTGACGGCTGGAATGCTAGCCCGTCGTGGCCGACGTTGTGGGTGACGAAGTAAGATTTATTGTAGGGCGGATAAACGCAGTGTCATCCGCCAATTGCACCGGAGTACAACGGCGGATGACGCAAGCTTATCCGCCCTACAAGAGCGTAAACGAATCAGACACCTAAAACCTTCTTCGCCTTCGCCACCACATTCTCGGTGGTAAAGCCAAAGAACGGGAACAGCTTATCGGCAGGTGCCGATTCCCCGTAAGTGGTCATGCCAACAATCGCCCCTTTCAGGCCGACATACTTGTACCAATAATCCGCAATACTTGCTTCCACCGCCACTCGTGCAGCAACTCCAGAAGGCAGCACTGACTCGCGATACGCCTCTTCCTGCGCATCAAAAATATCGGTGGAAGGCAGTGAAACTACGCGCACTTTATGGCCTTCAGCCGCCAGCTTATCTGCCGCCAGCACCGTAATTTCCATCTCTGAACCTGTCGCGATCAGAATCACATCCGGCGTACCGCCACTGTCTTTGAGAATGTAACCCCCACGGCTGATGGCGTTGACCTGTTCTGGCGTGCGTTCCATTTGCGCAAGGTTCTGGCGTGAAAGAATCAGAGCTGTCGGGCCGTTATGCCGCTCGATTGCCGTTTTCCACGCCACCGCGGCTTCCACCTGGTCGCATGGGCGCCAGGTGCTGAAGTTTGGTGTCATGCGCAGGCTGGCGAGTTGCTCAACTGCCTGGTGCGTTGGGCCATCTTCACCCAGGCCAATTGAATCGTGGGTATACACCATAATTTGCCGCGCTTTCATCAGTGCTGCCATACGCGCAGCATTACGCGCATATTCAACAAACATCAGGAACGTGGCGGTATATGGCACAAAACCGCCATGGTGGGCGATGCCGTTGGCGATGGCGGTCATACCGAATTCGCGCACGCCATAGTGAATGTAATTCCCGGCGATGTCCTCTTTGATGGATTTGGACTCTTTCCAGATAGTCAGGTTACTTGGAGCCAAATCCGCAGAGCCGCCAAGCAACTCTGGCAAACTCGGGCCATAGGCGTTGAGCGCGTTTTGCGAGGCTTTACGGGTGGCAATTTTTTCCGGATTAGCCTGCAATTTTTCGATGAAGTTCTGCGTAGTTTCCTGCCAGTTTTCTGGCATGTCTCCGTGCATCCGGCGGTTAAATTCAGCGGCCAGTTCAGGATGAGCTGTGGCGTAAGCGGTGAATTTATCATTCCATACGGCTTGCGCTTGCTCGCCTTTTTCTTTGGCATCCCAGGCGTGATAAATCTCTTTTGGGATTTCAAACGCCGGATAGTTCCAGCCCAGTTGTTTACGGGCGAGCGCTACTTCTTGCTCACCAAGCGGTGAGCCATGCGCTTCTTCCTTACCGGCTTTATTGGGTGAGCCAAAACCGATGACGGTGCGGCAAATAATCAGCGACGGTTTATCTTTAACACTCTGCGCTTCCTGAATCGCTTTCTTCAGGGCTTCGGGGTCGTGACCGTCAATTTCGTGCACCACATGCCAGTGATAAGCCTCAAAGCGTTTCGCGGTATCGTCGGTAAACCAGCCTTCGGTTTCACCGTCAATTGAGATGCCGTTGTGATCGTAGAAGCCAATCAGTTTGCCCAGCCCGAGGGTACCCGCCAGCGAACAAACTTCATGGGAGATGCCTTCCATCAGGCAACCATCACCCATAAAAACGTAAGTAAAGTGATCGACAATTTCATGGTCGGGGCGGTTGAATTGCGCCCCTAATGTGCGTTCAGCAATCGCCATGCCGACGGCATTAGCGAGACCCTGGCCAAGTGGACCGGTGGTGGTTTCCACGCCTGGCGTATAGCCAATTTCCGGGTGGCCAGGGGTTTTGGAGTGAAGCTGACGGAAGTTTTTTAATTCCTCCATCGGCAAGTCATACCCGCTCAGATGCAACAGGCTGTAGAGCAGCATCGAGGCGTGACCGTTGGAGAGAATAAATCTGTCCCGGTCAGCCCAGGTGGGGTTCGTCGGATTATGGTGCAAGAAGTCATTCCATAACACTTCGGCAATATCTGCCATCCCCATCGGGGCACCTGGGTGGCCCGAATTGGCTTTTTGTACCGCGTCCATACTCAGGGCACGAATGGCATTAGCAAGCTCTTTACGAGATGACATGTTTCACTCCGTGGTTGTCGTTCAAAGTTTGGCGGCGAGTAAATCTTCCAGTTTGCGTTGATCAATGGCGAACAGGCGGATGCCTTCTGCGAGTTTTTCGACGGCCATTGGATCCTGATTATGTTCCCAACGGAAATCAGCTTCGCTAATCGGTTCTGGACGGCGGAAGCCTTGCGAAGTCGGCACCAATTTACGCACTACCGGTTCATCACTTTCCTGCAATTGTTGCAGCAGGTTAGGGGCGATAGTCAGGCGGTCGCAGCCCACCAACGCCAGAATTTGCTCGGTGCGGCGGAAACTCGCGCCCATCACAATGGTGTTGTAGTTATGCTGCTTAAAGTAATCATAGATATTGCGCACCGATTTGACGCCTGGATCTTCTTCAACCACATACGGGTCCATCGGTTTACGAGCCTGATACCAGTCGTAGATACGGCCAACGAACGGTGATATCAGGAATACGCCCGCTTCGGCACAGGCACGGGCCTGGGCAAATGAGAACAGTAGCGTCAGATTGCAGTCGATACCTTCTTTTTGCAGTTCCTCAGCGGCACGAATCCCTTCCCATGTTGAAGCGAGTTTGATAAGAACTCTCGATTTATCAATGCCAATTTCTTCATAAAGCGCAATCAAATGGCGCGCTTTGGCGATGCTTTTTTCTTTATCGAAAGAGAGGCGGGCGTCGACTTCCGTCGAAACACGGCCAGGAATGCTTTTAAGTATTTCCGCGCCGAAATTAACTGCCAGTTTGTCGCTGGCCTGTACAACCTGCGCTTCTAGCGTGTCTCCGCGCTGTTTACCGTAAGCAATGGCATCATCAATGAGCGTTTGATAGTGCGCTAAACCTGCGGCTTTCAGTAATAACGAGGGGTTGGTTGTTGCATCAATAGGCTGGTAATGGCGGATAGATTCGATATCGCCGCTGTCGGCAACAACGGTGGTGAACTTCTTGATACTCTCTAGCTGGCTCATGACTATCTCCTTAAAATACAGAATATTACTTACATGCTCCATGTTGCTTGTGACGAAAATTCATCAAAGGCATAACTAAAAAGCATAGCAGATAGGCATGGCATTGTTGTTAATGCCAGGTAACATAGTAGTTCTGGTTTTCTAACATTTTTATAAGTCGTTGCTGATAGTATGGCTATGTTCAAAGTTTAGAGCGCCTGCAAGCGCGATACTACGTGGCCTACAAAGTCCTTACCGACCCTTGAGAGTAATAAGAAAGGAACGAAGAAATGGATGAACAACTGAAGCAAAGTGCCCTCGATTTTCATGAATTCCCAACTCCCGGAAAAATTCAGGTATCACCAACCAAACCACTCGCCACTCAGCGTGACCTGGCATTGGCATACTCCCCGGGCGTGGCGGCACCTTGTCTTGAGATAGAAAAAGACCCGCTTGCGGCCTACAAATACACCGCACGTGGCAACCTGGTCGGCGTGATTTCCAACGGCACCGCAGTGCTGGGTCTGGGCAACATCGGCGCACTGGCAGGCAAGCCAGTGATGGAAGGTAAGGGGGTTCTGTTCAAGAAATTTGCCGGTATCGATGTGTTTGATATCGAAGTCGATGAAATGGATCCGGATAAGCTGATTGAAGTTATCGCAGCGCTCGAACCTACTTTTGGTGGCATCAACTTAGAAGACATCAAAGCCCCAGAGTGTTTCTACATCGAGAAAAAACTGCGTGAGCGCATGAACATTCCTGTGTTCCATGACGATCAGCACGGCACAGCCATCATTTGTACCGCTGCGGTGCTTAACGGCCTGCGCGTGGTTGAGAAGAATATTTCTGATGTCCGCCTGGTGGTTTCTGGCGCGGGCGCTTCTGCGATTGCCTGTATGAACCTGCTGGTTCAGTTGGGTATCCAGAAACACAACATCGTGGTTTGCGACTCGAAAGGCGTTATCTACAAAGGCCGTGAAGCCAACATGGCGGAAACTAAAGCGGCCTACGCGGTGGACGATAACGGCAAGCGCACGCTGCTTGAAGTCATTGAAGGTGCGGATATTTTCCTCGGTTGTTCTGGCCCGAAAGCCATGACACAGGAAATGGTCAAGAAGATGGCGCGTTCGCCACTGATTCTGGCGTTGGCGAACCCTGAACCGGAAATCCTTCCACCGTTGGCAAAAGAAGTACGCCCTGATGCGATTATCTGCACCGGCCGTTCTGACTTCCCAAACCAGGTGAACAACGTGCTGTGCTTCCCGTTCATCTTCCGTGGCGCGCTGGATGTTGGCGCAACGGCGATTAACGAAGAGATGAAACTGGCAGCAGTTCACGCCATTGCCGAGCTGGCACATGCCGAGCAAAGTGATGTGGTGGCTTCAGCTTACGGCGAAGAAGAGCTGACTTTCGGCCCGGATTACCTGATTCCAAAACCGTTCGACCCGCGTCTAATCGTGCAAATCGCACCAGCGGTAGCGAAAGCGGCAATGGACACCGGTGTGGCTACGCGCCCAATTCAGGATTTCGACGCTTACCGCGAAAAACTGACCGAGTTCGTTTACAAAACTAACCTGTTTATGAAGCCGATCTTCTCGCAGGCGCGTAAAGATCCGAAACGTGTGGTGCTGACCGAAGGTGAAGAAGCGCGTGTGCTGCATGCGACTCAGGAACTGATTACCTTGGGCCTGGCGAAGCCGATTCTGATTGGCCGCCCGGCGGTTATCGAAATGCGTCTGAAGAAACTGGGCCTGCAAATGCGCGCCGGTGTCGACTTCGAAATCGTGAATAACGAATCTGATCCGCGTTTCAAAGAGTACTGGAACGAGTACTACAACATCATGAAACGCCGCGGCATTACGCAAGAACAAGCGCAGCGTGCGGTGATCAGCAACACGACGGTGATCGGCGCTATCATGGTGCATCGTGGTGAAGCTGACGCGATGATTTGTGGCACCATCGGTGAATATCACGAGCACTTTAGTGTGGTTGAGAAGCTGTTCGGCTACCGTGAAGGCGTGAAAGCGGCGGGGGCGATGAACGCGCTGTTGCTGCCAAGCGGCAACACCTTTATTGCTGACACCTACGTCAATGACGATCCATCGCCGGAAGAGTTGACCGAAATCACTTTGCTGGCTGCAGAAACGGTGCGCCGCTTTGGTATCGAGCCGAAAGTTGCGCTGCTTTCGCATTCCAACTACGGTTCTTCCGACTCAAAAGCCGCCTGCAAAATGCGCGCGACGCTGGAGATGGTGCGTGCTCGTGCACCAGAGCTGGAAATTGACGGCGAAATGCACGGTGATGCGGCATTGGTGGAAAGCATTCGCAACGAACGTATGCCAGACAGCCCGCTGAAAGGTTCGGCAAATATCCTGATCATGCCGAACGTGGAAGCGGCACGCATTAGCTACAACTTACTGCGTGTTTCAAGCTCCGAAGGGGTGACCGTCGGGCCAGTACTGATGGGCGTGGCGAAACCGGTGCACGTGTTAACGCCGATTGCTTCTGTTCGTCGTATTGTGAATATGGTGGCGCTGGCGGTAGTTGAGGCGCAGACCGTTCCGTTGTGATTGTTTGGTGGAGTCTTGTAGGTCGGATAAGCGTAAGCGTCATCCGACAACAGGGTTAGACCCAATCTTTAACCGGCAAGAAATCACGATACAAGGCAGCCTCCGGGCTGCCTTCTTCTGGCTGATAGTTATATTCCCAACGCACCAGTGGTGGCATCGACATTAAAATCGACTCTGTACGCCCGCCGGTCTGCAAACCAAATAACGTGCCACGATCCCACACCAGATTAAACTCGACATAACGGCCACGACGATAAAGCTGGAAGTCGCGCTCACGCTCGCCCCACGGCAACGCTTTGCGTCGCTCGACAATTGGCAAATACGCATCCAGATAACCGTTGCCCACTGCCTGCATAAAGCTAAAGCAATGCGCAAAATCAGGTGTGTTGAGATCGTCAAAGAACAAGCCGCCAATACCGCGCTGTTCGTTGCGATGCTTAATAAAGAAGTAATCGTCGCACCACTTTTTGTAACGCGGGAATACGTCATCGCCAAACGGTTGGCACAGGTCGTGCGCAGTTTTATGCCAGTGAACGGCATCTTCTTCAAAACCGTAAAACGGCGTTAAGTCAAAACCACCGCCGAACCACCACACCGGTTCACAGCCCGGTTTTTCTGCGATGAAAAAACGCACATTGGCGTGGCTGGTGGGAATGTACGGGTTGAGCGGATGCACTACCAGCGATACGCCCATTGCTTCAAAACTGCGTCCGGCAAGTTCCGGACGATGTGCGGTGGCTGATGCAGGCATGGCATCACCATGAACGTGAGAGAAGTTAACTCCCGCTTGCTCAAAAATACCCCCGCCACGTAACACCCGACTGCGCCCACCGCCGCCACCTTCGCGCTGCCAGCTATCTTCTTCAAATGAGGCACCATCAACGGCGCTGAGTTGTTGGCAGATGGTGTCCTGCAATTGCAGCAGGAATTGTTTTACGGCATGAATATCAGGCGTGTTCATAGGCATCAACGTTTTTTGCTGTGAGCTTTTTGGTTATCAAACCAATGGAAGTAGCTAATGACGCCAGAGGCAATGGCATTAGCAATTTTTTGGCGGAACGCGGTCGTGCCAAGCAGTTTCTCTTCACCGGGATTAGTGATGAAGGAGGTTTCGACCAGTACTGACGGGATCGACGGTGATTTCAGGACCACAAACGCCGCTTGTTCCGTATTACGGCTGTGCAGTTTGTGCACTGGCTTTATCTGTTTGAGGATATGTGAGCCGAGTGTCAGGCTGTTTTTGATGGTATCGGTTTGAACCAAATCGAACAGAACCTGCTGTAAATACTGATCTTTGTGTTTCACTTTGCTGCCCGCGACGTCATCGGCGGCGTTTTCTTTATCAGAAAGGTATTTTGCCATCGCACTACTGGCGCCACGATTGGAAAGGGCAAACACCGACGCACCGGCTGCGGATGGGTTGGTAAATCCATCGGCATGAATCGACATAAAGAGATCGGCACCGTGTTTATGGGCGATTTCAACGCGATCGTATAGCGGAATAAATTCATCGCTGGTACGTGTGAGTTTGGCCTCTATCCCATTACTTTTTAAAATGTTTCTCACATTCTTAGCAATGGCCAGTACCACATGTTTCTCTTTGGAACCATTATGACCAATCGCGCCGGTATCAATACCGCCGTGACCTGGGTCGAGCATCACCACCCGGCGAGCGCCAGATTTTTTCGTCGGTTTGCTGTGGTTAGTGGTGGTTTTAAGGGGTTTAGCTTCGGAACTGGCCAAAGCCTTATTTACGCCTGTTAAGGTTAAGGCAGCCAAACCAGTCAGCAGTAGCTGGCGGCGAGTAGTCAAATGCGTCAGTGATTTAATTTTGCTCATACGGCGAGTTTTTTTATCTTCAAAATTGCTGATAGGCATTTATAGCGTATCGGCAAAGGGTAAACGACAAGCATTTTCCGGAATTTTTATTTCGAAAAATGAATGAGTGGCTAGTATGCCATTTTTTCGCTGCTTATTGGCTAAACGGAAACTTAAAGCCATAATCAGGCTTTTAGACTTTCAGGTGGCTGATCCCATGGAAATACGTGTTTTTCGCCAGGATGATTTCGAAGAAGTCATTACGCTTTGGGAACGTTGCGACTTACTGCGTCCGTGGAACGATCCTGAAATGGATATTGAGCGCAAACTTAATCATGACGCGGATCTGTTCTTAGTCGCGGAAGTGGGTGGCGAAGTCGTTGGCTCATTAATGGGCGGCTATGACGGCCACCGTGGCTCCGCTTATTACCTCGGCGTGCACCCAGAATTTCGTGGTCGCGGCATCGCCAATGCGCTGCTCAGCCGGCTGGAAAAAAAGCTGATTGCCCGCGGTTGCCCAAAAATTCAAATCATGGTGCGTGAAGAAAACGACCTGGTGATTGGCATGTATGAGCGGCTCGAGTACGAGCAGCAGGATGTGATGCTACTCGGCAAACGGCTGATTGAAGACCAGGAATATTAATGCCTGAGCTGTATCCACCGTCGGATTACGATACTCACGGTAATCTGAAAACACCCATTTTGTTTTGGTGTATTCTCCTGCTGCAGGCACGAACCTGGTTTGTGTTGGTGCTTGCAGCGGCGTCCCGCCAGCAGGGCGATGCCATCCTCAGTGTGTTCTATCCTGACCGCGATACTTTTTGGTTTGGATTATTGCCCGGTATCCCCGCCGCGCTGGCATTCATGATTAGCGGCCGTCGCCATTTGCACCCTC
Source organism: Buttiauxella agrestis ATCC 33320 (assembly GCA_024169445.1). Classification (GTDB taxonomy): domain Bacteria; phylum Pseudomonadota; class Gammaproteobacteria; order Enterobacterales; family Enterobacteriaceae; genus Buttiauxella; species Buttiauxella ferragutiae. The sequence continues at coordinate 4,754,000 of JALKFA010000001.1, read as the reverse complement.
GGTTATGGGCGATTTGGCGCTGGGTTTTAGTTGCCGCGCAGGGTATCGTTCTGGCCTGGCAACTGCTGCTTTTATGGCAAGGCGAAGAGTTAACCGCTGTGACTTTATCGCTGCTGATAGCCGATATCTTTGCCTTGTGGTGGCTGTGTAGCAGCCAACGTTTACGCGATTACTTCACTCTTAGCCGTGATTAACCTGGCACTTTTGGGAAAGTTTGTACTCCAAAACGCGTCCCCATGCTTAATAAAGGAATTTCTGATGAAAACACTGCGCCTGATGCTAATAGGATTGCCACTGGTTTTAAGTGGGTGCTCGACGCTGTCTTCGGTCAACTGGTCTGCGGCAAATCCAATGAACTGGTTCGGTTCGTCGCTTGAAGTGAGCGAGCAAGGTGTGGGTGAAATCACTGCCAGCACACCAATGGATGAAAAAGCCGTTAGCAGTGCATTGAACGATAACTACCGTTTGCGCAGCGGCATGAAAACCGATAACGGCGAGATTGTGCGCTTCTATGAAGCCATGACTGACAGAACGGTGATGGTTGTCGTTAACGGCGAAAAAGGTACGGTCAGTCGTGTCGATGTGCTGGATAGCGATATTGAAACCGATAGTGGCGTTAAAATTGGCACCACCTTTAGCACTCTTTATGACAAAGCATTTGGTTCGTGTGTCAAAGCGACCGGTGACGACAGCGATGGCGTTGAGTGCAAAGCACCTAACAGCCAGCATATTAGCTATCTGTTTAGCGGCGAATGGCATGGTGCGCCGGAGTTGATGCCATCTGACGACACGCTCAAAAACTGGAAAATCAGTAAAATTATCTGGCGTCGATAAAAATTAACCCTGGGTTTGCGTCTTCTCAAGAAGGCGCCGCCGCGATTGGGTATCATCAGGGAATAAACGCCACGTAGAGTGGCGTGTTCATTTAGGAGGATTCATGTCTCGTGTTCAAACTGGCATTCTGCCAGAACATTGTCGCGCCGCTGTTTGGCTGGAAGCGAGTTTTCAGGGCGATTTCGATGCCATTCGTCAGGGCTGCAAAACCTTCAATCAGTCACTGAGTGCTTTGCAGGATAAATTCCCGGAAGCCAATTTAGGCGCGGTAGTGGCATTTGGTCATGACCTGTGGCGCGATTTAAGTGGCGGCGTGGGTGCAAGCGAGCTGAAAAACTTCACGCCGTTAGGCAAAGGCCTGGCACCAGCGACCCAGCACGATGTGATGATCCACATTCTTTCTTTACGCCACGATGTGAATTTCTCTGTGGCGCAAGCGGCACTCGCGGCATTTGGCGACGCGTTGAAAATTGAAGAAGAGATCCACGGCTTCCGTTGGATTGAAGAACGCGATCTCAGTGGTTTCGTTGATGGTACTGAAAACCCGCAGGGCGAAGAGACGCGCCGTGAAGTCGCGGTAATTAACGATGGCATTGATGCCGGCGGCAGTTATGTGATGGTGCAGCGTTGGGAACACAATCTCAAGCAGCTCAACCGCATGAGCATTAGTGACCAGGAAATGGTCATTGGCCGCACCAAAGAAGCCAATGAAGAGATTGATGGTGACGAACGCCCGGTCACGTCGCATCTGACCCGTGTCGATTTAAAAGAAAACGGTAAAGGTCTGAAGATTGTGCGCCAGAGCCTGCCATACGGCACCGCCAGCGGCGCTCACGGCCTGTACTTCATCGCTTATTGCGCGCGTTTGCATAACATCGAGCAGCAATTGCTGAGCATGTTTGGCGAAACCGACGGCAAGCGTGACGACATGTTGCGTTTCACCCGACCAGTGACCGGCGGTTATTACTTCGCACCGTCATTAGATAAGTTATTGAACCTGTAGAATTAAATGGTGGATGGTGCTTGCGCTTATCCACCTTACAACCCGTCGGGTTAGCGTTCGCGACGCCCGACAAATCCCCGCAAAAAAACCTTATACCCCTTTCTTATTGCAAATCACCAAACGATATATAAAACCGTTACAGCTTTGACACTCGTTATAAATACACTGGTAACCATAAAGCATGACCGTTACCACAATTATAAGGGTGCCCAATGGCCAATACATCTGTGAAAAAACTCTGGAGTGCGCTTGTTGTTTCTGCATTATTGGCAGGTTCAGCCCATGCTACAGAACTGCTGAACAGCTCTTATGATGTGTCTCGCGAGCTGTTTGCCGCGCTGAATCCAGCCTTCGAAAAACAGTGGGCGCAGGAAAATAGCGGTGACAAGCTGGTGATTAAACAATCTCATGCCGGGTCATCAAAACAGGCGCTGGCGATTTTGCAGGGTTTAAAAGCAGACGTTGTAACTTATAACCAGGTTTCAGATGTGCAGATCCTGCATGACAAAGGCAACCTGATCCCAGCCGACTGGAAGACCCGTTTGCCAAACAACAGCTCGCCTTTCTACTCCACCATGGCATTCCTGGTGCGCAAAGGTAACCCAAAAAACATCCACGACTGGAGCGACCTGGTTCGCCCGGACGTGAAGCTGATTTTCCCTAACCCAAAAACTTCCGGTAACGCGCGTTACACCTGGTTAGGTGCATGGGGTGCGGCGAACAAAGCGGACGGCGGCGATAAAGCCAAAACCGAACAGTACATGACGCAGTTCCTGAAAAACGTTGAAGTGTTTGATACCGGCGGCCGTGGCGCAACCACCACTTTTGTTGAACGTGGTTTGGGTGACGTGCTGATTAGCTTTGAATCTGAAGTGAATAACATCAGTAAGCAATACGAAAAAGACGGCTACGAAGTGATCGTCCCAAAGGTCAATATTCTGGCTGAATTCCCGGTGGCGTGGGTGGATAAAAACGTTAAAGCCAACGGCACTGAAAAAGCCGCCAAAGAGTATCTGAACTTCTTGTACAGCCCGGCGGCGCAAATCATCATCACAGATTATTACTACCGCGTGAATAACCCGGAAGTGATGGCGAAGCTGAAAGATAAATTCCCGCAGACCGAGCTATTCCGCGTGGAAGATGAATTCGGCGGCTGGCCTGAAGCGATGAAAACCCATTTTGCCAGCGGCGGTGAGTTCGACAAGCTGCTCGGAAAGGGGCGTGAGTAATGTTTGCTGTTGCCTCCAAACGGGTGCTGCCAGGCTTTACCTTAAGTCTCGGCACCAGTTTGCTGTTCGTTTGCCTGATTTTACTGCTGCCGCTCAGCGCGCTGGTAATGCAACTCTCTGAGATGACGCTGGCGCAGTATTGGGAAGTGATTACCAACCCGCAGGTGGTTGCCGCTTATAAAGTGACGCTGCTGTCAGCGGGCGTGGCTTCCATCTTCAACGGTTTCTTCGGCATGCTGATGGCGTGGATTTTAACGCGCTACCAGTTTCCAGGCCGCAGCCTGCTGGATGCGTTAATGGATTTGCCGTTTGCCTTGCCGACGGCGGTGGCGGGTTTAACCCTTGCGGGGCTGTTTTCGGTCAATGGCTGGTACGGCGAATGGCTGGCGCAGTTCGGCATTAAAGTGACTTATACCTGGCTGGGCATTGCCGTTGCGATGGCGTTTACCAGTATCCCGTTTGTGGTCCGTACCATACAGCCGGTGCTTGAAGAACTGGGGCCTGAATATGAAGAAGCGGCTGAAACCCTGGGCGCAACGCGCTGGCAGAGTTTCCGTCGCGTGATTTTACCGGAGCTTTCACCGGCGCTGATGGCGGGTGTTGCGCTGTCGTTCACGCGCAGCCTTGGCGAATTCGGCGCGGTTATTTTCATCGCCGGTAACATCGCCTGGAAAACCGAAGTGACATCGCTGATGATTTTCGTGCGTTTGCAGGAGTTCGATTACCCGGCAGCCAGCGCGATTGCTTCGGTGATTCTGGCCGCTTCACTGCTGTTGCTGTTCACCATTAACACGTTGCAAAGTCGCTTTGGTCGGCGCGTGGTAGGTCACTGATGACGGACGTAACTGAATTGAAAAGCTATCGCCGCACCGGTTTTAACTGGGGAAAATGGACGCTGATTGGCCTCGGCGTACTGATTTCGTTTTTGCTGCTGGTGGTGCCGGTGGCGTCTATTTTTGCGCAGGCTTTCTCGAAAGGGTTGATGCCTGCGCTGCAAAATATTGTTGACCCGGACATGCTACACGCCATCTGGCTGACGGTGATGATTGCGTTGATTACCGTGCCGGTGAATCTGGTGTTCGGTATTTTGCTGGCCTGGCTGGTGACGCGTTTTGATTTCCCTGGCCGCCAGTTATTACTGACGCTGCTGGATATTCCATTTGCGGTTTCGCCTGTTGTCGCAGGCCTGATTTATCTGCTGTTTTACGGCTCCAACGGCCCGCTTGCTGGTTTTATGGATGCGCATAATATTCAGATTATGTTCGCCTGGCCGGGCATGGTATTGGTGACGATTTTTGTCACTTGCCCGTTTGTGGTGCGTGAACTGGTGCCGGTGATGTTAAGCCAGGGCAGCCAGGAAGATGAAGCGGCTATTTTGCTTGGCGCATCCGGTTGGCAAATGTTCCGCCGCGTCACGTTACCGAATATCCGCTGGGCGCTACTGTACGGCGTGGTGTTAACCAACGCCCGCGCCATTGGCGAGTTTGGTGCCGTGTCGGTGGTTTCCGGTTCTATTCGTGGTGAGACTTTCTCGCTGCCGTTACAGATTGAATTGCTACAGCAGGATTACAACACCGTCGGCTCGTTTACTGCCGCCGCGTTATTGACCCTGATGGCTATCGTTACGTTGTTCTTAAAGAGTGCGGTGCAGTGGCGTTTGAATAGCCAGGAAAAACGCCTGCAACAGGAGGGGAATCATGAGCATTGATATTACCAATATTAAGAAATCTTTTGGTCGCACCCAGGTGCTGAACGATATCACGCTTGATATCCCTTCGGGTCAAATGGTAGCGCTGTTGGGGCCGTCTGGCTCCGGTAAAACCACGCTGCTGCGTATTATCGCCGGGCTTGAGCACCAGAACAGCGGGCGCATTAGTTTCCATGGCACCGATGTGAGCCGCATTCATGCGCGTGAGCGTAAAGTGGGCTTTGTCTTCCAGCATTACGCGCTGTTTCGCCACATGAACGTGTTCGACAACATCGCTTTTGGTCTGACGGTTTTGCCACGCCGTGAGCGTCCTTCAGCCGCGGTTATCAAACAGAAAGTGACGCGTTTGCTGGAAATGGTGCAGTTAGCCCATCTGGCGGATCGTTTCCCGGCACAGCTTTCCGGTGGGCAGAAACAGCGTGTGGCACTGGCGCGTGCGCTGGCGGTTGAACCGCAAATTCTTCTGCTTGATGAGCCGTTTGGCGCGTTGGATGCGCAGGTGCGTAAAGAGTTACGCCGCTGGTTGCGCCAGCTGCATGAAGAGCTGAAATTCACCAGCGTCTTCGTCACCCACGATCAGGAAGAAGCGATGGAAGTCGCCGATCGCGTGGTAGTGATGAGCCAGGGGAATATCGAACAGGTTGATACACCGGAAGCGGTATGGCGTGAACCTGCGACTCGCTTCGTGCTGGAATTCCTCGGTGAAGTGAATCGCATGAAAGGCACCATTCGCGGCAGCCAGTTCCATGTTGGTGCGCACCGCTGGCCGCTTGGATTTACGCCTGCTTATCAGGGCGCGGTGGATTTGTTCTTACGCCCGTGGGAAGTAGACGTTAGCCGCCGTACTAATCTGGATTCACCGCTGCCGGTGCAGGTGCTGGAAATCAGCCCGCGTGGGCATTACATGCAGTTGGTGGTTCAGCCACTGGGCTGGTACGACGAACCGTTAACCGTGGTTTTGCGTGAAAACCATGTTCCGGTGCGCGGCGAACGTCTGTTCGTTGGCCTGCAACATGCACGTTTGTATGAAGGGAAGAATCGAATCCAGCGCGTTTTTAATGACCAGGTAGACCTGGCGCAGACTGCCTGATAAGTTTACCGCACAACACGACACGCAAAGGCGGCCCACGTGGCCGCTTTTCTTATTTTTTGGACAGGCAAGTGAACACCTTAGAAAGCACAATTGGCAATACGCCTCTGGTTAAATTACAACGCACTGGCCTTGATAATGGCAGTGAAATTTGGGTCAAGCTTGAAGGAAATAATCCGGCAGGTTCGGTAAAAGACCGAGCGGCACTCTCGATGATTGTGCGCGCTGAAGCTCGCGGTGAAATCGCGCCTGGAGATACGCTCATAGAAGCGACAAGCGGGAATACCGGAATTGCGCTGGCGATGATTGCTGCCCTGAAAGGCTACCGCATGAAACTGTTGATGCCGGACAACATGAGTATGGAGCGCAAAGCGGCGATGCAGGCTTATGGTGCCGAGTTGATTCTGGTGACCAAAGAGCAGGGCATGGAAGGCGCGCGCGAACTGGCGCGTTTGATGGATGAGCGTGGTGAGGGCAAAGTTCTCGACCAGTTCAATAATCCCGATAATCCTTATGCGCACTACAGCACCACCGGGCCAGAAATCTGGAACCAGACGCAAGGGCGAATCACACACTTCGTTTCCAGCATGGGAACCACTGGTACGGTAACCGGCGTCAGCCAGTTTATGCGTGAGCAAGAAAAACCGGTCAAAATTGTTGGCCTCCAGCCGGAAGATGGCAGCAGCATTCCGGGGATCCGCCGCTGGCCTGAAGAGTGGCTACCGAAGATTTTCAATCCCAGCCTGGTTGATGAGGTGATGGATATGTCACAAGTCGAAGCCGAGCGAACCATGCGAAAACTTGCGCGTGAAGAGGGGATTTTCTGCGGTGTGAGTTCTGGCGGTGCAGTTGCTGGCGCGATGCGTGTAGCGCAGGCAAACCCTGGTTCTGTGGTGGTGGCAATTATCTGCGATCGCGGCGACCGCTATTTATCAACCGGCGTTTTTGGCGAAGAGAGTTATTCGCAAGGTTCCGGCATCTAAGTTCAAAATGGTTTTGTAGATAACGCTCTGCAAAACCTTTTCCCCTCGCAGTTATCCTCTCGATGCTGAGTTAATCGGCAAAAATGATAGTAATGTCACGGCGACTTACGCTGTAGTGCCATTTCACTATAATGACTTGTCATTAATATTAAGCTCTAATATCTCTATCACCACGATGTAATAAATAATTGGCAGGTGAATAGATGGAAATTAAACAACCAGAGGACTTTTTTCTCTCACAGGCACACGCTTTCTGTTTATTCATGTTGAATAATCAGGAGGTGGCGGATGTTCATGGTCATGATTTTGATGAGCTGGTTATTGTTCGCGGTGGCAGTGGTTTTCATATTATTAATGATCAGGTGGAGTTGGTTTATGCGGGAGACTTCTTTTTTGTTTCTGCAAATGACACGCACTACTACGAGTCGACCAATAATCTTTCTTTGATTAATCTTCTGTTTCATAAAGACCGGCATTTTAGTTTTATACATAATATTGATGTATTGCTTGATGTGGTAAGGGAAAGTATCCGTCCTCCATCGAGAGAGTTTCTCTCTTTAACCGAAAGTGATCTGGATAAAATCGTATTGTTAACCGATGGGGTCACGGCGAGGCGTGATGATCCTTTTGATGCGATTTACTTCTCGACAACGGAGGCAGTTATTCTGGAAATAATTTCTTTGTTGTGCCGTTGCATTGCACGCAAAGGTGAAAGAAATCGAAGCATAGAGAATAGCGGACAAAAAATTATTAATTATGTGCGGCAAAATTACGCGAAGAACATTAACTGGAGCAATCTATGTGATGAATGTGGCATGGCTAAACGCACGATGTTTCGTTTTTTTAAACAGATCACAGGCACCACGCCTGAGAAATTTCAGCAAATTTGTTGCCTGTTAAAAGCTCAGGAGCTGTTACGCACGACTGACTGGCCAATAAGAGATGTTGCCTTATTTTGTGGATATGTTAATGCCTCTCGATTGACTGATGTTTATAAGAAGAGATTTTCCCGCACCCCTACACAAGAAAGACATCTAAGTTTTTCAATAGCAGAGTCATAAATATCATTGTATTAATCCTTTATACGAATGTGTTTTTATTTTCATGGGAAGAAGTAACACATGATGTAAGTCATAATTTAATGGAGTAAATAATATGGGCAAATTGAAAGTAACTAACCCCTGGTATGTTGGGGTGGTTTCAGGGATGGCTTCTTATATCGACTCGGCCGCTATAGTTTCCAATGGTACCGCTTTAGTTATTTATCAGAAGGCTATTGGTATTACTTCTGCTGATATCGGTGTCCTTTCAGGCGTGTTAACGCTATGCATTGCTATCGGGGCATTTTTAGGTGGCAGGCTGGGGGATCGCCTTGGCAGGCGCAAAGTGTTTATTGCCACCATGGCAATGATTGTTCTGGGGTCGCTGATGTTGGCATTTGGTGAAGTCTTTGTCGTGTTGCTGGCTGGGACAATATTTGTTGGTCTGGCGACAGGTGCCGATTTACCGGTTTCTTTAGCAACCATTGCAGAGGCTGCCAACGATAACAACCGCGGCAAGATAATCGGCTTATCCAATCTTCTTTGGCTGGTGGGCATCAGTACTACGATGGGGGTTTCAGCCGTTGTTGGGGGCTGGGGACAATTGGGGGCACAAATTATGTATCTCCATGTCGGTATTGTCGCCGCCGTATTACTGCTGTTGCGTTGGACTATTCCTGAATCACCGATGTGGCTGGTTGCTCGTGATGAGAACCGTCGAGGTGCGACAACCGTTCGCGCACAAAAGTCATCGTTTAAAGATTTGCTGCATGGGAAGTACTTATGGCCGTTTGTCGCATTATGTTTTTTTTATACGCTGGTCAATCTGGCGGCAAATACCGGTGGGCAATTCGGGACTTATGTCGCGGTGAATGTGGTTGGTATTACGGTTGAAGAAAATTCTCTCTGGAACCTGTTGTTAATGCCGGTGGGCGTGTTGTCCGGTTTGTTATTTATGAAGATGGTCGATACCTCAAAAAGGATGCTGGTGTTTATTATTGGTGCATTCTTTTTTGCCGGTGGTTTCTTGATGCCGGTGTTGCTTAATTTCTCTCAGTTATCATGGTTCTGCTTCCTTTTATTTACGGCTACCGGTAGCGGTATGGCTTTTGAAGGAATTATGAAAGTTTGGTCGCAAGAGTCATTCCCGACCATGTTACGTTCAACGGCGCAGGGCGCGATTGTGGGTGTCGCTCGTTTATCATGTGCTTTATTAGCTTTTGTCACACCGGTATTACTCGACGCCGGACCGGTGGCGTTGTACACCATTCTGACTTCGATTGTTGCATTAGGCATGTTTATAGGCTGGTTGTGTTTCCATCGCCAAAAACGTAATGAATTCTCCAGTGAAGGAGAAATGATTACTGAGAAACAGATTACAGCATCGACCTTGCCCGTAGAGGCCATTCAGACAAAATAATTATCTCGTATAAATATTCAGTAATCTAAGGAGCATATCATTATGCTATCAGTAAAAAAGATCACGCTTGACTATGAATTGTCTTTATCGGGAGTCGATAACTTTCCGGTTATCGGTTGGGAAATTGCCAGTGATCAAAAGAGTGTTAAGCAAATTTGCTATCAGTTACAGGTTAGTCATGATAAATATTTCGACGTTATTTTATTTGATAGTGGATTGATAAATAGTGATGCTTCGGCGAATGTTAATATTAATGACATTTTGCTGCATCCTTCAACGCGTTATTTTGTACGGGTGAGAATTAACGATAACCACGGAGAGGAAAGCCCGTGGAGTGCAGTCGCTGAGTTTATTACCGGGATGATGGACACCCCGTGGTCAGGTGATTTTATTTCTGCTGAGAATTCCGCTGATAAAGATAATTCTAAAGTCACATTAGTGAGAAAACCCTTTTCACTCAATAAAGGCAGTGCAGTTGCTTCTGCTTATTTACATGTCTCCGCATTAGGGCTTTATCAGTTCTATCTCAATGGTCAAAAAGTCGGTGATGATGTGCTGACGCCAGGCTGGACTAGCTATCATCACCATCTGCTTTATCAAACTTATGATTTGAGTGAGCAACTCCAGCGTGACGATAACGTTATTGGCGCGGAGCTAGCGGCGGGCTGGTTTAAAGGCGATATGGGTTTTACCCGTGACAGAAATTATTATGGTGAACAAACCGCACTGATCTGCCAGTTAGTCATTCACTACCAGGATGGAACCCAGCAGATTGTTGTGACGGATGATTCCTGGCATGGGGAAGATTCACCAATTCTGTTCTCGGAAATCTATGACGGTGAAATTTGCGACGCAAGCCTTGAGCGGGAAGGCTGGAATAATACCGGTTATGATGCCTCTTACTGGCGGCCTGTCAGCCTTGTTCCATATGATAAAAAAGTACTTACCGCGCAGAGTGCCTGCAAGGTGAAAAAAATAGCGGCGCTGGAGCCGGTTGCCATTATCACTACTGCGCAAGGCGATACGGTTATCGACTTTGGGCAAAACCTCAGTGGCTGGGTCGAATTTAAAGTGAGTGGCAAGCTCGGTGACAAAGTTATCTTGCGCCATTTCGAGACATTGGATGCTGAGGGCAATGTTTATCTCGATAATCTGCGTTCTGCGAAACAGCGTGTGGAGTATGTTTTAAAAGGCGATGCGGAGGAGGTCTATCATCCTCAGTTTACTTACCAGGGATTCCGTTACGTTAAAGTCGAAAGCTACCCTGGCAAGATATTGCCTGAGAATTTCAAAGCGCTGGTACTCCATTCTGACATGGCACATACCGGGCATTTCAACTGCTCAAATGAAGACTTAAACCAGCTACACCACAATATTTTGTGGGGATTAAAAGGCAATTTTGTTGATGTCCCAACCGACTGCCCGCAGCGTGATGAACGGCTGGGGTGGACCGGTGATGCGCAGATATTTTGCCGTACTGCCAGCTATCTGATGCACACGCGTAATTTCTTCGCTAAATGGCTCAGGGATCTGAGACATGACCAGACGCCGGAAGGCGGCGTGCCGCATGTGGTGCCTGATATTCTTACCGGGCATTGCGCGAATGATATCAACCTGGCCGAAGGTGGGACGCACTCTGCGGCGGCATGGGCGGATGCTGCGGTGATTAATCCGTGGACGATGTACCTGATGTACGGCGATACGCGGATTCTGGAAAACCAGTATCAGAGCATGAAAGGCTGGGTGGATTTCATGCTTACTCATTCAGAGAACCTGATATGGCGCTATAAATTGCAATTTGGCGATTGGGTGGCGCTGGATGCCAAAGAAGGGAGCTATTTTGGCGCGACGCCGACGGATCTTGTCTGCACGGCCTATTTTGCCCATTCCACCGAGTTATTCAGCCGGGCTGCCAAAGCGTTGAATCGAACAGAAGATTTTGAGCGCTACAGTGCCTTGCACCAGCAAATCGTCCAGCGTTTTCAGGATGAATTTTTCACGCCATCAGGCAGGCTGGCGGCGAGAACCCAGACTGCGCATATTCTGGCGCTCTATTTGAACCTGGTGCCGGAACCGTTCCGCGAACGCACGGTGAATACGCTGGTTGAACTGCTGCGTGAACATGATGGGCATTTGGTGACGGGTTTTGTCGGGACACCTTATTTTTGCCATGCACTAAGCCAGAATGGGCGAGAAAAAGAGGCGTGGGAGCTGTTGCTAAAAGAGGATTTCCCTTCCTGGTTATATCAAGTAAAAGCTGGGGCGACGACCATTTGGGAGCACTGGGATGGCCTGAAACCCGATGGCACAATGTGGAGCGCAGATATGAACTCGTTTAACCATTACGCGTATGGCGCGGTGGGGGAGTGGCTATATCGCTCTGTAGCGGGGATTGAGGCTGACGCCGATGAGCCGGGCTTTAAGCATGTGATTATCGAGCCGACTATCGGTGGTGGTTTATCTTTTGTTGATGCGAGTTATCAGTCCATCTATGGCGAAATCGCCGTGAGCTGGAAGGTACTGGATGAAAGAGTGACGCTAAATGTTACGGTGCCGCATAACACGCATGCCACCATCAAACTTTCGAGCCTGGGAGAACTGCTTTCAGCTCAGGACGTGGACTTCAAACAGCAGGGAACCAGCGGGGTTGCCAACGTAGGATCGGGGAATTACACAGTCGAATATCTGCGCGCATAGAATCGAATTAGCGACAGACGAAAAAAAACCGGGAATGCTGACATTCCCGGTTTTTTTCTTTAAATACAGGACGGTTAATCCTGTATCTAATAATTACTTCTTGATGCGGATTACCGGGGTTTCGCCCACAGTCACGCTACCAGTCAGTTTGATCAGCTCTTTGATTTCGTCCATGTTGGAGATAACAACTGGAGTCAGGGTAGACTTCGCTTTCTCTTCCAGCAGGGCCAAATCGAACTCGATAACTACGTCGCCTTTCTTAACACGCTGGCCTTCTTCTGCGATACGCTTGAAGCCTTCGCCTTTCAGTTCAACAGTATCGATACCGAAGTGAACGAACAGCTCAATGCCGCTATCGGATTCGATAGAGAAAGCATGGTTAGTTTCGAAGATTTTACCGATGGTGCCGTCAACCGGAGCAACCATTTTGTTGCCAGTCGGTTTAATTGCAATGCCATCACCAACGATCTTCTCGGCGAACACCACATCTGGAACATCTTCAATATTGACGATTTCGCCAGAAAGTGGGGCAACAATCTCAATGGTTCCGGTGTCTTTTTTATCATCAGAAACCAGAGATTTCAGTTTATCAAACAAACCCATGATCTTCTCCTAAGCAGTAAATTGGGCCGCATCCGGTGGATTAGCAGATTGTTTTTTCTTCAATGAACTTGTTAACCAGCATCATTAACTCGTCCGTTGTCGGTTGAGCAAGAGCTTGCTCTGCTAACACCTTCGCATCTTCGAAGTTCGTGTTACGAATAATCTTCTTAATGCGCGGGATAGAAATGGCACTCATACTAAATTCGTCCAGACCCATACCCAGCAACAGAAGTGTAGCACGTTCGTCGCCTGCAAGCTCACCACACATACCGGTCCATTTACCTTCTGCATGAGAAGCATCAATAACTTGCTTAATCAGAGTCAGTACGGACGGTGACATTGGCTGGTAAAGATGTGAAATCATATCATTACCACGGTCAACTGCCAGGGTGTACTGAGTTAAATCATTGGTACCGATACTAAAGAAGTCGACTTCTTTTGCCAGATGGCGAGCAATCGTGGCCGCAGCCGGAGTCTCAACCATCACACCGACTTCAATAGTTTCGTCAAACGCTTTGCCTTCTTCACGCAGCTGCGCCTTCATGATTTCAATCTCAGCTTTCAGTGCACGCACTTCTTCAACAGAGATAATCATTGGGAACATGATACGCAATTTACCGAAAGCGGAAGCACGCAGGATAGCGCGTACCTGGTCATGCAGGATCTCTTTACGATCCATTGCGATACGCACAGCACGCCAGCCCAGGAACGGGTTTTCTTCTTTCGGGAAGTTCATGTACGGCAGCTCTTTGTCGCCACCGATATCCATGGTACGTACGATAACTGCTTGCGAGCCACAGGCTTCAGCAACAGCTTTGTACGCCGCGAACTGCTCATCTTCAGTTGGCAGTGAATCACGGTCCATGAACAGGAATTCTGTACGATACAGACCTACACCTTCTGCACCATTGCGCTCAGCACCGTCGACATCACGAACAGTACCGATGTTTGCGCATACTTCTACCTGATGACCATCGAGAGTGATTGCTGGCAGGTCTTTCAGTTTTGCCAGTTCAGCTTTCTCAGAAGCTTCTTGCTGCTGTACAGCGCGCAGGGCTTCGATCTCGTCGTTGGTTGGGTTAACGTAAACTTTATTGTTAACAGCATCGAGGATCAGGTAATCGCCGTTCTTCACCTGGCTGGTCACGCTACCGGTACCGACGATCGCTGGCAGTTCAAGAGAACGCGCCATGATGGAGGTATGGGAAGTACGGCCGCCGATATCGGTGATGAAACCCAGCACCTTTTGCAGGTTCAGCTGTGCAGTTTCAGACGGAGTCAAATCTTTAGCCACCAGGATAACTTCATCCTGAATAGAGCTAAGGTCGATAATTGCCAGACCGAGGATATTGCGCAGTAGACGCTTACCGATATCGCGTACGTCAGCCGCACGTTCTTTCAGGTATTCATCGTCTAGCTCTTCCAGCGCGACCGCCTGGCCTTCGATAATTTCGTGAGCCGCTGCATCAGCAGTCACTAATTTATCTTTGATAAGGGCTATGATTTCCTGCTCAAGCTCTTCGTCTTCCAGCAACATAATGTGCCCTTCGAAGATAGCTTCCTTTTCTTCACCGAAGGTCTCGCCAGCTTTAATTTTGATCGTTTCCAGCTGTGCTGACGCTTTCGCGCGCCCGCTTAAGAAACGTTCAACTTCCTGCGCAACTTTGTCGGCAGAAATTTTCTTCCGGTCGATGACAATTTCATCTTCCTTCAGCAAAAGTGCCTTGCCGAAAGCGATACCCGGGGATGCTAAAATGCCTGAAATCATAACCCTACCTTACTTGTGACTGATATTTACGAAGAACCCAGAACTTACTCGAGTTCAGCCATCAGTTTTACCAGATGCTCAACTGCTTTCTGATCATCTTCACCTTCAGCGGAGATGGTCACTACAGTCCCTTGAGTCAGGCCCAGAGTTTGCAGTTTGAACAGGCTTTTGGCGCTTGCGCTTTTGCCGTTGGAGGTCACAGTGATCTCAGAAGTGAAGCCTTTAGCTTCTTTAACAAACTGAGCAGCAGGGCGGGTATGCAGACCGTTTGGAGCGGTAATGGTAACTTCTTGCTGGAACATTGTATTTCCCCAACTTATAGGTTTTGTGTTGTGGAACTAAAGTCTAGCCTGGTGGCAAAACTTTAGCCTGTATAGTTAGCGTCGACGTTAACTGAAGACTTTACGCGACACAGGATGCTTTCGGGAACCACGAAATGTGCTCTGACATTTACCATGCGCTTCGCGGCTCGCTCGTCATTAATCATTATGCCGTGAAATGTGATTTTGCACCAAATCGATAAATCGATTCAGCAGACGTATCTCACACTTCGATTAATTTCGCGCATCAAAATAATTTGCTGGATAGATACCAGACCTGAAAGGGTGACGCAATGCCAGGGTAGCTAAAAGTTTGACGGACGCCACAAAAAAGCACCCATTTGGGTGCTTTTTTACTCGAACCTACCTGGTTGGCATCACTGTTGCAGTTCTTTTTCAGTGAAAAGATCGGCAAACAGGGCGGTACTCAGATAACGCTCCCCGGAGGATGGCAGTATAACCACAATATTTTTATTGGTAAATGCTTCATCTTCCTGAAGTTTTAATGCTGCAGCCACTGCCGCACCGGATGAAATCCCAGCAAGTATGCCTTCTTCTTCCATCAGACGGCGCGCAGTAGAAATAGCTTCGTCGTTAGTGATGGCGATAACTTTGTCGATCAGTTTGAGGTCGAGGTTGCCAGGAATGAAGCCTGCACCAATACCCTGAATTTTGTGCGGCCCAGGCTTGATTTCTTCACCTGCTAACGCCTGAGCAATGACTGGAGAATCCGTTGGCTCAACGGCCACGCTTATCAGATCCGTTTTGCCTTTGGTGTTTTTGATATAGCGGCTCACGCCGGTCAGCGTACCGCCAGTACCTACGCCGGCAATGAAGACATCGACTTCGCCGTCAGTATCTTCCCAGATTTCTGGGCCTGTGGTTTTTTCGTGGATTTCTGGGTTGGCCGGGTTACTGAACTGCTGCAACAACAGGAATTTTTCTGGATCGCTGGCAACGATTTCTTCAGCTTTCTGAATTGCACCTTTCATGCCTTTCGCGCCTTCAGTTAGTACCAGATTAGCGCCAAGTGCTTTCAACAGTTTACGACGTTCAATACTCATGGTTTCAGGCATGGTTAGCGTTAACTTGTAGCCACGCGCTGCAGCAACGTAAGCCAGGGCGATACCTGTGTTACCACTGGTAGGCTCAACTAACTCGACTCCCGGCTTGAGTACACCGCGTTTCTCGGCATCCCAAATCATATTGGCTCCGATACGGCATTTGACGCTAAAGCTCGGGTTGCGGGACTCTACCTTTGCCAGGATGCGTCCATTACCGATACGGTTCAAGCGAACCAGCGGCGTATGACCGATTGTCAGAGAGTTGTCTTCATAGATCTTGCTCATAGCCTGTCCTTTAACTGTATGAAATTTGGGAAACCTCTTCAGCATACCTGCTTAGAAGTTATGCGGAAGTAAAGAAATCGTATATCTATATGTAGAAGGGTAATAAGCTGTAGCAAGAAGGAATAACAAGGAATAAGGAGCGGTAGAAACCGCTCCAGAAAAAACTACTTCCACATGGCATGTTTTGGGCGATAACAATCAACCCACATCGCGGTCGCGCCGCAGACCGCAACCGGCATGATGACCAGGTTCAGGAAAGGAATCAGTGTGAACAGACTGATCAGCGAACCAAACTGCATGTTAATACCTTTCTTCTCACGCAACGAAATGCGCATCTCCTTGAATGGCACTTTATGGTTATCAAACGGATAGTCGCAATACTGGATAGCTAGCATCCAGGCGCTAAATAAGAACCATAAAACGGGTGCAACAGTTTGGCCGATGCCCGGTATGAAGTAGAGCACCAGCAGCACCAAAGCACGCGGTAAATACCAGGACAGCTTCTGCCATTCGCGTTTCATAATCCGTGGGACATCTTTCATGATGCCCAACACGCCGGTATCTGGCGGGGTGCTCCCTGTCAGACGCGCTTCAAGTTGCTCTGCCAGCAATCCGTTGAATGGTGCGGCAATCACGTTCGCAATGGTCGAGAAGAAATAACCAAATACCAACAGGATAGAGACCACTGCCACAGGCCAAATCAAATAGCTTAACCACTGCAACCAGTCTGGAACGTATGAAAGTAGGGTTGGAACCCACACATCCAGGCGTGAAAATAGCCACCAGAATGCGCCACCCATCAGTAAAATATTGACCAATAGCGGCATGAGCACGAAACGTTTGATTCCAGGCTCACGGACCAACTTCCAGCCCTGCGAAAAATAATAAACGCCACTGCGTGGCACGCTTCCTGATGGTGAAACCATAATCTGAACGAACTCCTTTTTGGGCTTTGCTTTGACATGCATATCCATCATAACTGAGTGTCAGCAGAAAAACTTATTAGGAAATGGTCGAAAAAACAGCAAAAAATCGATTTCAGTCCATCTTTATGCTGAGAAAACTCTGTGCGGACTTGCACTTGAGCAGATGGGCAAATACTCTTAGTAAGTAAATGTTTGCCGCGGTGGCAAGGTGTTAGAACAACAGAGAATATAATGATGCAGGATTTGCGTCTGATATTAATCATTGTTGGCGCGATCGCCATAATAGCCTTACTGGTTCACGGTCTGTGGACGAGTCGTAAGGAGCGTTCATCCGTTTTTCGTGATCGTCCATTGAAGCGCATGAAGTCTAAGCGTGACGAATACGAGCCGGATGGCGACGAGGCTGACGATGAGCAAGATGATGGAGTAGGTGAGGTGCGTGTGCGTCGGGTAACTCCTGCGCCAGAAACAGTGACTCGCGAGCCAGAAATGCCTCGTCAGCCGCAAGCACCTCAACACCAATACGAGCCACCTTACGCTTCTGCTGAACCACGTCAGAGTTCGCCTGTGCGTCAGCCTGAACCGGTCATGCCGCGTCAGGAAGTGCCAGTCGCACCGACTACTCACCAGCCAGCACCTCAACAGCATGTGCAGCCGGCGGTCCATCAAGCCCCACAACCGGCGCTACAACAGCCTGTTCTACCGCCAGTGGCACCGCAAGCTCCGATTCAACAGCCAACAGTTCAGCACGTAGAACCTGCGGTTGAACCGGCTGTTGCTCAACCGGCTCCGACACCAGAACCACCGGAACGTCGTAAAGAAACGGTGATTGTGCTTAATGTCTCGGCTCATGCGGGCAGTATGATTAACGGTGATGTGCTGTTAAACAGTATTCAGCAGGCGGGCTTTATTTTTGGCGAAATGAATATTTTCCACCGTCATCTGAGTCCTGATGGTAGCGGCCCGGTTCTGTTCAGCCTCGCTAATATGGTTAAACCAGGTTCGTTTGACCCAGAAAGCATGACGAATTTTGCAACGCCTGGCGTCACAATCTTCATGCAGGTACCATCTTATGGCGACCCGGCGCAGAACTTTAAGCTGATGCTTCAGTCTGCTCAGCATATTGCTGATGAAGTCGGTGGTGTTGTGCTTGATGATCAACGTCGCATGATGACGCCGCAAAAAATGCGTGAATATCAGGATCGTATCCGCGAAGTGGTTGAAGCAAACGCAACCCACTGATACCCATCCTGAACATGTTTCTCCCTAAACCCCCGCATGTCGGGGGTTTTTTATATTGATGGTGCGATATGGACACAATCGAACAACAAATGACTCAACTGCGAACCACGCTTCGCCATCATGAATACCTTTATCATGTGCTTGATAACCCAGAAATCCCTGATGCGGAATACGACCGCCTGATGGGGGAGTTGCGAGCCTTAGAAGAAGCGCATCCTGATTTAATCACCCCTGATTCACCCACGCAGCGGGTTGGCGCGGCGCCGCTAAGCGAATTTACCCAAGTTCGCCATGAAGTGCCGATGTTGTCGCTCGATAACGCCTTTGATGAAGCGAGTTACCTGGCATTTAACAAGCGTGTCCAGGACCGCTTAAAAAGCACCGAAGCCGTGACTTTTTGCTGTGAACTGAAACTGGATGGCCTGGCGGTAAGCCTGCTCTATGAAGACGGTGTATTGACTCGTGCTGCCACGCGTGGCGACGGTACGACGGGTGAAAATATCACCGCCAACGTGCGTACCATTCGTGCTATTCCACTCAAATTGCGCGGCACAAATCTTCCTCGCCGCCTGGAAGTACGTGGTGAAGTGTTCCTGCCACAGGCGGGCTTTGAGAAAATTAACGAAGAAGCGCGCCGTACGGGCGGAAAAATTTTTGCCAACCCTCGCAATGCGGCGGCCGGATCATTGCGCCAGCTCGATCCTCGCATTACGGCAAAACGCCCATTAACCTTCTTCTGTTATGGCGTCGGCTTGCTTGAAGGTGGTGAATTGCCAGCCAGTCATCATGCACGTTTGCAGCAGTTCAAAGAGTGGGGCCTGCCAGTTAGCGACCGCATTCGTCTGTGCAACACACCAGAAGAAGTACTGGCATTTTATCACCAGGTTGAGGCCGACCGCCCAACACTCGGTTTTGATATTGACGGTGTAGTCATCAAAGTGGATTCGCTTGCGTTGCAAGAAACACTCGGCTTTGTTGCTCGTGCACCACGCTGGGCAGTGGCGTTTAAATTCCCGGCTCAGGAACAGATGACCTTTGTTCGTGACGTTGAATTCCAGGTTGGGCGTACTGGCGCTATTACCCCGGTTGCACGTCTTGAACCTGTTCAGGTCGCGGGGGTGTTGGTCAGTAATGCCACACTGCATAATGCGGATGAAATTGAGCGCCTGGGCTTAAGAATCGGTGATCGCGTGGTCATCCGTCGTGCTGGCGATGTTATCCCACAGGTTGTTGGTGTGGTGGAATCTGAGCGCCCGGAGAACACCGCAGAGATAGTTTTCCCGACTCATTGCCCGGTTTGTGGGTCAGACGTTGAACGTGTGGAAGGCGAAGCGGTAGCTCGTTGCACCGGAGGCCTGATTTGTGGTGCGCAGCGTAAAGAAGCGCTTAAGCATTTTGTCTCGCGCCGTGCACTGGATGTTGACGGGATGGGCGACAAGATCATCGATCAACTGGTGGAGAAAGAATACGTTCACACCCCAGCCGATCTATTTACTTTGACGCCGGGTAAACTTACCGGGCTCGACCGCATGGGGCCGAAGTCTGCGCAAAACGTGGTTGATGCGTTGGTTAAAGCCAAAGAAACCACCTTTGCGCGTTTCTTATATGCACTCGGTATTCGTGAAGTCGGCGAAGCGACAGCTGCTAGTTTAGCCGCTCACTTTGGTACGCTTGATGCGCTGTCTGCTGCGAGCATCGAGGAGTTACAAAAAGTTCCTGACGTCGGCATTGTGGTGGCTACTCATACGTTTAACTTCTTTGCCGAAGAGAGCAACCGTGAAGTGATCCGCCAGTTGACGGAAGAAGCGGGCGTCCACTGGCCAGCTCCTGTGGTTATCAAAGCCGAAGAAATTGACAGCCCTTTCGCCGGTAAAACGGTGGTGCTGACTGGCTCGCTGAACATCATGTCGCGTGACGATGCGAAAGCTCGTCTGGTGGCGTTAGGTGCAAAAGTGGCAGGTAGTGTGTCGAAGAAAACGGATCTGGTGATCGCGGGCGAAGCGGCGGGTTCTAAGCTTGTTAAAGCTCAGGAACTGGGTATTGAGGTGATTGATGAAGCTGAAATGATTCGCTTATTGGGTGAATGAAATGGATAAAGAACAGCTTATTGAGATAGCCAATACTGTGATGCCGTTCGGCAAGTACAAAGGCCGCGTGTTGATCGATGTACCGGAAGAATATTTGCTGTGGTTTGCTCGCAAAGATGAGTTTCCGCAAGGCCATCTGGGTGAGTTGATGAGGCTCACATTGCTGATTAAAACTGAAGGGTTAGAGGGGCTGGTTAAGCCCCTCAAACGGCATTAATTAAGCATTGTCAGTGGCGGCTTTGGCCGCCACTTGAGTCTCTTTCTGGTAACGCCTTGCCAGAACAGCACAAATCATCAGCTGCAACTGGTGGAAGATCATCAGTGGCAGCACCATCATCCCCACGGTGGCGACCGGGAATAAGATATTTGCCATCGGAATACCATTCGCCAGGCTCTTTTTTGAACCGCAGAACACGATAGTAATTTCGTCCGCCTTACTAAAACCCAGACGTCTGGCGACGAACATATTGATACTGATAACAATGGCCAGCAATATCAGGCTCACAACAACGATAAACAGTAGTGAACCTAAACCGACTTTGTGCCAAATTCCATGTCTGACCGCCTCGCTAAACGCCGTGTAGATAACCAGAAGAATTGATGTCTGGTCAGTCTTACCTATCCATTTTTTATGGCGCGCAACCCAGTCACCAATCCACGGGCGCGATAAATGCCCGGCGACAAATGGCACCAGCAGCTGCAACATAATACTGCCGACTTGTTGCAGGCTACCGCTTGCGCCGTGGACGTGCATCACCATGCCAACTAACAATGGCGAGAGGAAAATACCGAGCAGGCTTGAAGCGGAAGCGGCGCATACGGCCGCAGCAACATTCCCTCCGGCAAGTGAAGTGAAGGCAATGGCAGATTGCACGGTGGCAGGCAGAATGCAAAGGTACAAAAAGCCGGTGTAAATTTCCGGACTGACATTAACTGGTGCCCACCAGGCAAACAAAACACCCAATACCGGGAAGAGTACAAAGGTGCTGCACATCACCCACAAGTGCAGCCGCCAGTGGCTGCTACCCGCGATAATTGCCTCACGCGAAAGCTTTGCGCCGTGCATAAAAAATAGCAATGCAATAGCCGCAGTTGTTAGCCCTTCAAAAAAGCCCACAAAACTACCTTGAGCCGGGAAGAAAGACGCCAGCAGTACGGTAACAATCAACGTCATCGTAAAAGGGTCGAGCACGCGAAAGAGTTTCATCATCATTCCTCAAACTGTTATCGCCCCATTGTGCTTTTATCGTTTTTAGAAATAAAATTGATTTATTGAATACATTAATGAAAAAAACAGATGAATTACTCTCTGCGTCAGTTAAAAGTCTTCGTTGCCGTGGCTCATGCTGGAAGTTTTAGCCGGGCAGGGGAGCAAATTGGCCTGAGCCAATCGGCAGTCAGCCACAGCGTGAAAGAGCTGGAAAATGAAATAGGCGTAAAACTGTTGGATCGCACCACGCGCGAAGTTGTGCTGACGGATGCGGGCCAACAACTGGCAGCACGGCTTGAGCGGTTGCTGGAAGAGTTGACCAGTACATTGCTGGACACGCGCAGTGTCGGCCATCAACTAAGCGGTACCGTGCGAGTTGCGGCAAGCCAGACTATTTCCGCTCATTTGATGCCACAATCTATTGCGGCGGCGGCACTGAAATATCCTGCTATTCGCTTCGTGCTACATGACCGTCCGCAGCAGTGGGTGCTGCAAAGTATTCGCCAGGGGGAAGTGGATTTTGGCATGGTTATCGACCCCATTCAGGCAAGCGATCTGGATTGTGAGGCTGTGCTATCTGAGCCTTTTTTATTACTGTGCCGTAATGACCATCCATTTGCTGCCTGCAAACAGGTTCCATGGCAGGAGCTACAAGGTACAAATCTGGTTTTGCAGGATTATGCATCGGGCAGTCGACCATTGATCGATGATGCATTAATGCGCCAGGGCATTGAGGCAAATATTGTGCAGCAGATAGGTCATCCGGCGACACTGTATCCTATGGTTGAAGCTGGAATCGGCATTAGTGTACTTCCCGCACTTGCATTGCCATTACCGCAAGGCCGGCCATTGGTTGTGCGGCCACTTGTCCCGGTGGTGGAGCGGAAATTAATGCTGGTACGGCGCAAAAATCGCTCGCTATCGCGTGCAGCGGAGGCGATTTGGCAGGTTGTCCGTCAACAGGCCCAGCAGTTAACTGCAGCGCGCCAGGGCGATCCGCTATTTGATAATAATGAGGTTTTGTAGGGGGAAATTAGCGTAAGCGGCAATGTTGTTTCGCAGCACTCAGCTTGAACCTGCCGTAGGTTCAAATCCCGCCCGAATCGCGTATAGCAAAAAGGCGCCTTTAGGGCGCCTTTCTACATTGGTGGGGCGTGCAGGATATCACTCGTCTCATCCTGAGACTCGCCCTTCGGGTCACCGCAAGCGGTGATGCAAAATCGTTCCCGACGATTTTGTCGAACCTGCAGCAGGTTCAAATCCCGCCCGAATCGCGCATAGCAAAAAGGCGCCTTTAGGGCGCCTTTCTACATTGGTGGGGCGTGCAGGATTCGAACCTGCGACCAATTGATTAAAAGTCAACTGCTCTACCAACTGAGCTAACGCCCCGAATGGTGGGTGATGACGGGCTCGAACCGCCGACCCCCTCCGTGTAAAGGAGGTGCTCTACCAACTGAGCTAATCACCCAAACTTCGGTACTGCTATCGCAAGAGTAGATAATGGTGGGTGATGACGGGCTCGAACCGCCGACCCCCTCCGTGTAAAGGAGGTGCTCTACCAACTGAGCTAATCACCCAAATCTTATCTCTTACTGTACTTCTTAATGACTACACACTGCGGTATCACTCACTAATGAATGGTGGGTGATGACGGGCTCGAACCGCCGACCCCCTCCGTGTAAAGGAGGTGCTCTACCAACTGAGCTAATCACCCCCGCTGTGTGGAGTCGCATTATAGGGAGAGTTGAAAATGAGTCAACGCCTTTTCTAAAGATTTTGTTTGTTCGTCGTAAAAATAAACAATGCGATCGCCAAATATCCATTGGTGATTGATTTATCACCAGAATATAAGGATTGCTGAGAACACAAGGTATCGACATTGAGGAATCAGCACACAGTGGTAGAATGTTTTCGACTAAATATTCCCTGGCATTTGCCGGTTTCCCGGCACTTTTGCGTAATTAAGGCCGTTTAATGAAAATCAAAACTCGCTTCGCGCCAAGCCCAACAGGCTATTTGCACGTTGGTGGCGCTCGTACTGCTCTTTACTCATGGCTTTTTGCTCGTAACCACGGCGGCGAGTTTGTGCTGCGTATAGAAGACACTGATCTTGAGCGTTCAACCCCAGAAGCTATCGAAGCTATTATGGATGGCATGAATTGGTTGAGCCTTGAGTGGGACGAAGGCCCGTACTACCAGACCAAACGTTTTGATCGCTACAACGCGGTTATCGATGAAATGCTGGAAGCGGGCACAGCGTATAAATGTTACTGCTCTAAAGAACGCCTTGAAGCGCTGCGCGAAGAACAAATGGCGAATGGCGACAAGCCGCGTTACGACGGCCGCTGCCGTCACGGTCATGAACATCACGCGGCAGACGAACCTTGTGTGGTGCGTTTTGCCAACCCGCAAGACGGTTCTGTGATTTTCGACGACCAGATCCGTGGCCCAATCGAATTCAGCAACCAGGAACTAGACGATCTGATCATTCGCCGTACCGACGGTTCCCCAACTTATAACTTCTGTGTGGTGGTCGATGACTGGGATATGGAAATCACCCACGTTGTTCGTGGTGAAGACCATATCAACAACACACCTCGCCAGATCAACATCCTGAAAGCGTTGAATGCACCTGTTCCGGTATATGCGCACGTATCTATGATTAATGGCGATGACGGTAAAAAGCTTTCTAAACGCCACGGTGCCGTAAGCGTCATGCAATATCGTGATGATGGTTATCTGCCTGAAGCTTTGCTGAACTACCTGGTGCGCTTGGGTTGGTCACACGGCGATCAAGAGATCTTCACGCGTGAAGAGATGATCAAGCTGTTCACCCTTGATTCAGTCAGCAAATCTGCCAGCGCATTTAACACGGAAAAATTGCAGTGGTTGAACCACCACTACATTAACCATTTGGCACCTGAATATGTTGCCACGCATCTGCAATGGCATATCGAGCAGCAAAATATTGATACCCGTAATGGCCCGCAATTGGCTGAACTGGTGAAACTGCTTGGCGATCGCTGCAAAACTCTGAAAGAGATGGCTGAAACTTGCCGCTACTTCTACGAAGACTTCAGTGAGTTTGATGCGGATGCTGCGAAGAAACACCTGCGTCCGGTTGCGCGTCAGCCACTGGAAGTGGTGCGTGACAAACTGGCAGCGTTAACTGACTGGACAGCAGAAAACGTGCATAACGCAATTCAGGCAACAGCTGATGAACTGGAAGTGGGTATGGGCAAAGTTGGCATGCCACTGCGCGTAGCGGTTACTGGAGCAGGGCAGTCGCCTGGTCTGGATGTCACCGTCCATGCAATTGGTAAACAACGTTCTATTGCGCGTATCAACCAGGCGCTGGAATTTATTGCACAGCGTGAAGCACAACAGTAACGCATACGGTAATAAAGAGTACTTGCTAACAAGCCGGCTTATGCCGGCTTTTTAATACTCGTCTTATTCATCACGAATACTTAAACGTTTTAAAACTCCCGCAATTCCTTCCCGAAGAAGCAGTGCAGACAACTTTTCTTGCTCAACTATCGACATCTGTTTCATCGAATTAAGCAGAAGGCCTTCCAGGGAAGTGTCATTAACGTGGTAGTTGCTGTGTTTCTCAGAAACACGTTTTGCACTATTAATAAAATCGCGTACACGTTCGTCAACATGAATCAGCCGAGCTTTACCACCTTGAACACCGGGTTTTTGCGTGGTGAGCCAACATTCTTTACGTACCCATTTGTTGATTGTTTGACGACTGTAACCGGTAATTATCGCCAGCTCTTCTGGGGTCATACGTTCCTTGAGCACAGTTTTTCCTTAAGTCCAAAGGGGTTATTAGTGGTTCATTTTAGAGGATCATTTTACTGGAAACTGTGACAGGATTAACTACAGCATCATGATATGCAATTAGCTTTGTTCGCATTGTTTGCTTTTTCGACGATCAACCGCAGAACAAGAATTTGCCGTTGACACTGTTGAATGGGTTTCATATGATGCCGCCCGTCGATACGACACGGTGTTCACGGTATGGGGCTATAGCTCAGCTGGGAGAGCGCTTGCATGGCATGCAAGAGGTCAGCGGTTCGATCCCGCTTAGCTCCACCAAATCTTAACCAGCAAGATTTGAACCGTTTACACAGTAAGACCCTTCGTGGGGCTATAGCTCAGCTGGGAGAGCGCTTGCATGGCATGCAAGAGGTCAGCGGTTCGATCCCGCTTAGCTCCACCAAAATATAAAACCCTCGCCTGATGGCGGGGGTTTTTTCGTTTTAATAACAAAAAAACTCAAAATCACCGCACACCAGCGACATTTATTACACATCTATTCACTTGGTGAATATATCAAACTATTTCTCTTTGTTGGGATGTGTAAAAGATGAAGTAAATTAAAGAGATGTGGTATTCCGCAAACTTGATTTGCGCAATAAATAAACGTATTATTCATCACCGAATAACGCTGCCAAACAATGCAGAATACTCACTCCAGAGCTTATGACTTTCCGAAAAATGATAAAAAAATCCGTCACAGCACTGGTTTTAAGCCTTCTGCTTGTTCCTCTTTCTCGCTACATCTCACCCGCTACAGTTGTTGAATCTAAGCAGATTTATCTCGCATACCTTCCAATAAGTTTCATGATCGCCATGGTGCTTATCTATGGGCGGTTAGGTATTATTCCGTTAATAATAGCTTCAATCATCGCATATTCATTCTGCTTGAAAATATCCTGGTTTGCGGTGGTGATATTTGTCCTTTGTCTGGTCTCTGCAATATCAGTTTGTTGCATGATGGCTCGTTATTATCTCGGTGCGCGCTGGCGTCATGGTTTAGCAGATAAAGGTATTGGCATCAGGATATTTTTGCTTGGTTTTGTTGTCCCATTCCTTATTAAAATATTGATGTATATTTCCGGAATATATATTCATTTTCCTGCTCGGGTTGCAGCGTATTTCGGTGATAACTCACTTATTTTCATGGTGGTCGATTTCCAAAGCCTGGTTGCCGCATCGCTTATTTTTACCCCTTTATTCTATTACCCATTAAGGATGATCCTGAATCCTTATTATGCGCGCGCATTCTGGCTCCGTTGTGTGGTGCGTGATTTTGTTGGGCCGCGCCGTTGTTACTCCTGGACTTGGGTCTTTTGCTTAATAACTCTGCTGGGGGTTTTGTGTTCCTCCTGGGGGGTTCTGCAGGTTTCTGGCTATCTGGTACCGGTCATCTTCGTGCTATTTGCTCTCGGAATCCGCCATTTCGGCCCGCGTATCATGGGGCTAATGTGGGCGATTTCTGCATGGTTATTGCTGACCTATAACGATGGTTTCCTGTATGGGGTAAATACTGAATTTGCTCTGTCCTTTATTCTCTCGGTATTTATCTCATTTAGCGTCTGTATGGTGTATATGACGTCGATGTTCAAGAAAAATGAGTGGATGAAGCGTATTTATCGTTCGCAAGCCCTGACTGACCCCTTAACTCAGTTACCGAATATTCGTGCGCTGGAACATCATGTGCAATGTTATCCAAAAGGGACGTTGTGTTGCTTGCGTATGTCTAATCTGGAATTTTTAAGTCGCCATTATGGCATGATGATGCGTATTGACTGTAAACGTATTATCACCAGCCAATTAACCCCTTTGCTACATCAAGGTGAACAGGTATTTCAATTACCTGGCAGTGAATTATTAATATTTTTACATACTCAGGATGCTGCTGCACGACTCGGTAATATGGTCGATACACTCAATAGTAAACAAATAAAATGGCATAACACTATGCTGGACATTGAGTACAGTGCATCTTATAGCGCTATCGATAATGACCTTGTTGAATTACACCATACATTAGGGCAATTAAGTTATCTGTCTGAACAGGCTTGTGCCAGCAGGCGTGTGCTAAGTCTGAATACCCGAATTGAAGATGTTTCAGGCCAGACGACAGATCGCGTTTTACTTCTGCAAAAAATTAAACATGCTTTGAATGATGAACAATTTTTTGTGCTGTATGCCCAACCCGTTATGAATGTGCAGGGGAAGGGCTATCACGAAATACTCAGTCGTTTAATATTAGAGGGCGAAGTTATTACGCCGGATAAGTTTATTCCTGTGATCACTGAATTTAACCTCAGTACCCGCTTCGACATGCTAATCATGAAGAAACTGGTGAGTTTCCTGCAGCAACATGCTGTCGAAAGCCAACAACCGCGTTTTTCTGTCAATCTTATGCCACTGACGTTAATGCAAAAAGATATCGCCCAGGACATTGTTTCCTTGTTTGCTGAATATCAGGTGCCAACCTGCAGTGTAATTATTGAAGTTACTGAGGAACAGGCATTTTCAGAATCAGAAATCTCAATGCAGAACATCACGCTGCTGCGTGAAAGCGGCTTTAAAATTGCCATTGATGACTTTGGCACAGGCTATGCCAATTACGAAAGACTCAAACGGCTTCATGCGGACATTATCAAGATTGATGGGTGTTTCATTAAAGACATCACATCGGACTCGCTTGATCCGCTGATTGTTAAATCAATATGTGACATGGCACAAGCGAAGCAACTCAGTGTCGTTGCCGAGTTTGTTGAAACTGAAGAACAGCGCACCCTTTTGCTTAGCCTTGGCGTAGAGTTTTTACAAGGTTATCTGATTGGCAAACCAGAGCCTCTTAATACAGTCCATACTTTTTAAGGTAGCAGTATGTTGCGAGCATCTGATCACAGGACTTTATTGTGAGCACTTCCAGAGCGAATAGATTCCGTTTACCGTTGGCCAACACACTGCGTGTTATTCATCTGTGCTTTATTTTTGTTTTTGTCCTGACCGCCATACTGTTCTGGCAGCAAGGGCAGTTGTTTAGCCAGGGTTATCGCACCGGGCAGTTAAGCCACCTGGAAAGCGTGATTGCGCGGCTTGAAAGCAGAGCACAATACAAGATTGATAATCTTCGCTATTTAAAACGAATTTTTATTGAAGCGATGGATGATCCGATTTTTCCTGGTAGCCCGGTGGCTCCCTGGGAAGTCAATGAGAATGCGATTCAAAGGCCACTATGGATAGGCGAGTTACCCCTGCCTGATACTGTCACTGAAGATGAAGCTTTTCAGGGCAAGGAATCACAGGAAGTGCGTAATCAACTCAATGGGTTGCGTAAAATACAGGGGCTTTTCCCGCTGGCAACCGGGGAACATGAACTGCTTGCCGATTTGTACTATATCTCGCGTGAAGGTGAATTTATCGCCTCTTTATCGCAAGAGGTTAACGAGCAACTGATCAATAGTTATAACCCGCACGAAAAGCAGGGTAGTTTCGTATTGGCTTCACCGCTTTTGAATCCCCGGCGCGCACCGTTCTGGACGCGGCAAAACATCGCTAACAGCGATGAGACAGTGATCAACGCGGCGATACCAGTCGATTTTGGTGGTGAATGGGTCGGGTTGTTGGGCATTGCATTTGATAATCAGTCAGTACAGAAATTTCTTGCCTCTTCATTACCTGAAGGGACGCAAAGTGCCTACCGATTATATGATGAGCAGTTAAAACCGCTGACAAAAGCGGTGGGTGCGGAAAACAACGTACAGCTGAACGTGGAGCAGAAGAAAACCATTCTCAAGATGTTGATTGATAAACCGCGCGGCACTTTCCGTTCCGGGTCGGTATTTATCACTTTTGGTAAACTGAGAGGGACACACTCGGTTCTGGTGAACACCCAAACCCTGAGCCAGGGATTGCATGAAGATTTTGGGCGATTCAGTCTACTTCTCGTCACGATGTTTTTGATTTTTGTGCTTTCTCTTTTAGGAGCACATCGCATTATTTGCCGCCTGGTGGGCAATATGGGCAATTTACAACGTGAAATGCAGCATCATGCGCTTCACGATGATTTGACCGGAGTACTTAACCGGCGTGGTTTCTTCGAGAAAACATCGCAAGTCAGCCCTAATTATGTCGATTACACCCTTGTTCTATTGGATCTCGATCACTTTAAAAAAGTCAATGATATGTATGGACACCAGGTCGGTGACAATGTGTTGATCCACGCCACTGGGCGTATCCAGCGTGCCATACGTAAACAGGATATTTTGGGGCGTATAGGCGGTGAGGAGTTTTGTATTTACCTGCCAAACTCTGACCTTAAAACCGGGATCATGGTGGCGACACGTATCAAATGGGAGCTTGAGTCATCGGCGTTGATTCTTGAAGATGGCTCGCAGTTACCTGTCACCGCATCGCTGGGTGTCGCGTCGTATCGCGAGCATCCTGAATACATGCTTGAGCAGATCCAATCCCTTGCGGATATGCGTATGTACAGGGCCAAAGCACGCGGAAGAAATCAGGTGTGTTGGTTGGGTGAAGATAAATTTCAGGCATAAAAAAACCGAGGCGTAAGCCTCGGTTTTTGTTTGTAGCGTCAGGATTACAAGAACAGGCCTGCAATAGAAGCAGACAGAATGCTCACAAGCGTTGCGCCATAAACCAATTTCAAGCCGAAGCGAGAAACCACATTACCTTGTTCTTCGTTCAGGCCTTTAATCGCACCAGCGATAATCCCGATAGAAGAGAAGTTAGCAAACGACACCAGGAACACAGACAGGATACCTTCCGCACGTGGGGAGAGCGTACCCGCCAGTTTTTGCAGATCCAGCATCGCAACGAATTCGTTCGATACCAGTTTGGTTGCCATGATACTGCCAACCTGCAGGGCTTCATGTGAAGGAACACCCATCACCCAGGCTATTGGATAGAAGATGTAACCCAGAATGCCCTGGAAGGAGATACCGAAGATAGCTGCAAACAGTGCGTTCAATGCAGAGATCAAAGCGATAAAGCCAATCAGCATTGCGGCAACGATAATCGCAACTTTAAAACCTGCCAGGATATATTCACCGAGCATTTCGAAGAAACTTTGACCTTCGTGCAGATTAGACATCTGCAGGTTTTCTTCGCTCTCTTCAACACGGTATGGGTTGATAAGAGATAACACGATGAAGGTACTGAACATGTTCAATACCAGCGCTGCGACCACATATTTAGGCTCGAGCATCGTCATATAAGCGCCGACAATCGACATGGACACAGTAGACATGGCCGTAGCGGACATAGTGTACATGCGGTTGCGGGACATCTTACCGAGAATATCCTTATAGGCGATAAAGTTCTCTGACTGTCCCAAAATCAGTGAGCTTACGGCGTTAAAGGATTCCAGTTTACCCATACCATTCACTTTAGACAGAAGGGTACCGATAAAGCGGATAACAATTGGCAGCACGCGAATGTGTTGCAAAATACCAATCAGCGCAGAGATAAAGACGATTGGGCAAAGTACT
Organism: Buttiauxella agrestis ATCC 33320; assembly: GCA_024169445.1. Taxonomy (GTDB): domain Bacteria; phylum Pseudomonadota; class Gammaproteobacteria; order Enterobacterales; family Enterobacteriaceae; genus Buttiauxella; species Buttiauxella ferragutiae. The sequence continues at coordinate 4,723,171 of JALKFA010000001.1, read as the reverse complement.
TTCAGGAAGAAGAAGGCGAGTCCTTCGTCATTCATCTTACCGAATACAAAGTTTGTCCCTTCATTAGCGAACGACAGGAGTTTCTCAAACATTTCTGAGAAGCCTCTCACGAAGCCCAGGCCCACTTCTGAGTTCAGGAAGAACCAGGCGAGAATGAGTTCGATCACTAACAATTGAACGATAAAGCGAATACGGATCTGCTTACGATTGCTGCTGAGCAACAAAGCAAGCAACGCAACCACGGCAAGCGCTAAAACAAAATGCAGAACGCGGGACATATTTGCTCCAAATATTATGAGGCAGGTTTAATTTCGTTGCACATTCTATGTAACAAGCAATAAGAAAACGAGAGCAATCGCACACTATAGTAATGACATGTGACCAATCTCAAAATTAGTGATCAACCATACATTTCTGCTATGTTAAGTAAAGAAGGTAAAAGTTGCGTCAATGCACATATCTTCATAATAGTTGTTGTCTTCATTGTGGTTCGTTAATCGGCGCCTAAAAATCCCTCATTGTTTCAAACTATAGAAGAAATCAGTTTTTGTCCCTTAAATGAATTTGATAATCATTCTCACTTTTGCTAGCTTGAAACATAGCAAAGGCTATATCTCAGAGGCAGATGATGACTAATACTCGCGTTGAAAATAGTGGTACTCGCACAGCGCGCAGATTACGCCTGGCGTTGATGGGGCCGGCTTTTATTGCTGCCATTGGTTATATCGACCCTGGTAACTTTGCCACCAACATCCAGGCGGGGGCCAGCTTTGGCTATAAATTGCTGTGGGTGGTGGTCTGGGCCAACCTGATGGCGATGCTCATCCAAATCTTGTCTGCAAAACTCGGCATCGCGACCGGTAAAAATCTTGCCGAACAGATTCGCGACCATTATCCGCGCCCGGTCGTCTGGCTTTACTGGGTACAAGCCGAAATTATTGCCATGGCGACAGATCTCGCCGAATTCATTGGTGCGGCGATTGGTTTTAAATTAATCCTCGGTGTTTCTTTATTGCAGGGCGCGGTGCTGACAGGTATTGCCACGTTCTTAATCTTGATGCTGCAACGGCGCGGCCAAAAACCACTCGAAAAAGTGATTGGCGGGTTATTGCTATTTGTCGCAGCCGCTTACATTGTCGAACTCATTTTCTCACAGCCTAAACTGGTGGATCTGGGCAAGGGTATGTTGATCCCGAGCCTGCCAAACAGCGAAGCGGTATTTCTGGCGGCGGGTGTGCTTGGCGCCACCATCATGCCGCACGTTATCTATCTGCACTCGTCGCTCACCCAACATTTACATGGTGGCAATCGGGCTGAACGCTATTCAGCGACCAAATGGGATGTGGCGATAGCAATGACCATCGCCGGATTTGTTAACCTGGCGATGATGGCCACCGCCGCCGCGGCATTTCACTTCACGGGCCATACCGGTGTTGCTGACCTCGACGAAGCTTATCTCACACTGCAACCGTTGCTCAGTCACTCGGCGGCTACCATCTTTGGTTTAAGCTTAGTTGCTGCGGGCTTGTCGTCTACTGTGGTGGGGACGTTAGCCGGGCAAGTGGTGATGCAGGGCTTCGTGCGTTTTTATATCCCGCTATGGGTTCGCCGCTCCGTGACCATGGCACCGTCATTCATTGTGATTCTGATGGGGCTTGATCCCACTCGCATCCTGGTGATGAGCCAGGTATTACTCAGTTTCGGGATTGCCCTGGCACTGGTTCCACTGCTGATTTTTACCAGCAATGACAAACTGATGGGCGATTTAGTCAATACACGCGTCGTGAAAACAACGGGGTGGGTGATTGTGGCGATAGTGGTTGCGTTGAATTTGTGGCTGCTGATTGGGACGGTGTTGGGGCTGTAACAGTGAAAACGGTGGGGGTGATAATCCCCCACCGTTAAGTATTAGTGGCGATGACCGCCGCCGTGACCATGTCCACGGCCACCACGTCCTGGGCCGCGATGGTCATCCCGGTCATTCCAGCCCGCGCGGTAGCCCTTCTCAAAGCTGCTACGGCCACGGTCTTTATACCAGCCACGATGGTAACCATTGTCATGACGGTGCCAACCGCGATCGCGCCATTCATAGTTACGATGCCAGTAATCGCGGTCCCTCCAGCCGCCACCATCCCAGTAATTACCGCGATAATCCTGATCGCCAATTTGAAGCTTCACCGACGGCAGCAGGGTGATTTCGCCCGCATTCGCCATCATCGGTACAGATGCCAGTAATGCAATCGCAAGAATCAGTGACCTGAACATACTCTCTCCTCATACACGGTAACCGCCAGGGCGGCTTGTTATCCGTATAGTAAGTTGTGGTAACTAAGTGTTTCATCGCCACAACTCCTAATTCGCAGGGTAGAGCACTTTTTGCTAATTTAGTTTAACAATTGACCATTCAATGTTAGCGGTTACACTAAAATTTCTTCGATCTCGGCAAGCTCTGCGGCGCTGAAATGACGATTTGCTAACATCCCCACCGCATCATCAATTTGGCTGGTCTTACTTGCACCAATCAGAACCGATGTCACTGTGTCACCACGCAGTACCCACGCCAGCGCCATCTGCGAAAGCTTCTGCCCACGACGTTGTGCTATCGCATTCAATTTACGCACTTTTTCCAGTTTTACCTCGGTGAGTTGCTCAGCATTAAGGAACTTGCTGTCACTGGCTGCGCGGGAATCGGCAGGGATGCCGTCCAAATAACGATCGGTCAACTGGCCGCCTGCGAGAGGCGAAAACGCGATACTGCCGACGCCTTTCTCTTGCAGCACATCCAGCAAACCGCCTTCAACCCAACGCTCAAACATCGAATAACGAGGCTGGTGGATCAGGCATGGTGTACCCAGATCATTCAAAATATCAATGGCTTGAGCAGCCAGTTCTGCCGGATAGTTTGAAATGCCGACATACAGCGCTTTGCCCTGGCGCACTATGCTATCCAGCGCGCGCATCGTCTCTTCAAGCGGGGTTTCCGGGTCCGGACGGTGATGATAGAAGATATCGACATACTCAAGCCCCATGCGCTTCAGGCTCTGATCAAGGCTTGAAATCAGATACTTACGAGAACCCCAGTCACCGTAAGGCCCATCCCACATGGTGTATCCCGCTTTTGACGAAATAATCAGTTCGTCACGATATGGAAGGAAATCTTCACGCAGGATGCGGCCAAAGTTTTCTTCTGCCGAACCTGGAGGCGGCCCGTAGTTATTCGCCAAGTCCAGATGGGTAATACCGCAATCAAAAGCACGGTGTAATAACTGGCGGCTGTTAGCCAGAAGCGTGGTGTCGCCAAAGTTGTGCCACAGGCCCAGCGAAATCGCCGGGAGTTTTAAACCGCTGCGTCCACAACGACGATATTCCATTGATTCATAACGTGCAGAATTTGCCTGATAGACCATGTTGGTTCCTTCGTCAGTAAAAATACCCAATTTAGTGTATACGTTTTCACAAGGTTTCTGGCTATCAGACTACACCGCAGTTAAGTGTAAATCCTTCTTTCCATGGCCTTATTCGCGTGGATTCTCGACAGCGATCACATATGCCCAATACTCACTGTAAGCCCTCTGAGAAGGAATGCGTCATGACTTACCGTGTAGCGGACTATATTCTCGACCGATTCACCGAAGCCGGGATCAACCATTTATTTGGTGTCCCAGGTGACTACAACCTACAGTTTTTGGATAGCGTGATTGAAAACCCGACTCTAGCCTGGGTTGGATGTGCCAACGAACTGAACGCCGCTTACGCCGCTGACGGTTATGCGCGTTGTAATGGTGCCGCCGCGTTACTCACCACCTTTGGCGTGGGTGAATTAAGCGCAATAAACGGCATCGCCGGAAGTTACGCCGAATACTTACCGGTTATCCATGTGGTGGGCGCGCCCTGCCTTGGGGCACAACGGCGCGGCGAATTGCTGCACCACACATTAGGTGACGGCGATTTCTGCCATTTTGCCAGAATGGCGCAGGAGGTGACGGTGGCTCAGGCTTCGCTCACACCGGAAAACGCCTGTTACGAAATTGACCGTGTTTTACAACAAGCCCTCACGCAACGCCGTCCGGGTTATTTGCTGCTCCCCAGCGATGTCTCCCAGGCTCCAGCCATTCGCCCGACTCAACCTCTGTTCGCTGTGCAATCAGGCTGCGATCCGGCATTGCTGTCCGAATTCCGCGCCTGTGCCCAGGAACGCCTCGCAGAAAGCCGAAGCGTGGCGTTATTGGCTGATTTCCTGGCGCTGCGCTTTGGGCAACAAAAAGCGCTGCAGCAATGGATGGACGACACCCCGATGCCTCATGCCACCATGCTGATGGGCAAAGGGTTATTTGATGAAGGCCAGCAAGGGTTTGTCGGAACCTACAGCGCCTCGGCCAGCGATGAAAAAGTGAAGCACGCTATTGAACGCGCTGAGCTGGTCATCTGCGCCGGCGTCAAATTCACCGACACGCTCACCGCCGGGTTCACGCAACACCTCACCGAACAACAAACTATCGACATTCAGCCACACGCCACACGCATTGGTGACCGTTGGTTCAGTGGCATTGCGATGGCGCAAGCCGTTGAGGTGCTGCATCAGCTGTGTAAACACCAGGTTTCCGGTTGGCCGGTGCCACAACAAAAGCCGCCTGCGTTACCCTCCACCACCAACGGAACGCTGGACCAGCACGCCTTCTGGCAATTAATGCAAAACTTCCTGCAAGCGGGGGACATCGTGCTGGCCGACCAGGGAACCGCCGCTTTTGGTGCCGCGACGCTGACCTTGCCTGCAGGTGTGACCTTTATCGCTCAGCCGCTCTGGGGCTCGATTGGTTTTACCCTCCCGGCGGCATTTGGCGCACAAACTGCCTGCCCAAATCGGCGTGTGATTCTGCTGGTAGGGGACGGTTCGGCACAACTGACTATTCAGGAAATGGGGTCGATGCTGCGTGACCAGCAGCGGCCAGTGATCTTCTTGCTTAATAATGATGGTTACACGGTTGAGCGGGCGATACATGGCGCGGAGCAGCGCTATAACGACATTGCGCCATGGAACTGGACGCAAATCCCGCAAGCGATGAATGTTCACAATCCGGCGCAATGCTGGCGAGTAACAGAACCGATGCAGTTAGAAGAAGTGATGCAGAAGGTGGCAAAAGCAGAACGACTTACGCTTGTGGAAGTCGTCCTGCCGAAACAGGATATACCCGAATTGTTGCATGCCATCACAACATCGCTGGCAAAACGCAATGCCGCAAGAGACTGATGACTGGCCTCTTCGTAGGTCTGATAAGCGATAGCGTCATCCGACAAAACAGGTAACGCAGAGCTACACTTTCGGTTTCTCGGCCATCATCACCGGTTTACCCGCCAGCAGCAGCCAGGCGGGTAACATCACGATGCACAGCAGCGGCAGCAACTTGATATCTGGCACAATTGCCATTGCCATAAACAGGCTAAGCCAGCCATCTCGAGTCACCACCAACACCAGGCCAAGGACGGCACATGACAGGGTAATTGCTGCCGGAACCGCTTCGACATGCTGATGGAGCATCATCCCCAGCGCAACCCCGACAAACACCACCGGGAAAATCCGTCCGCCACGGAATCCGCAGGCTGAGGCAACCACCAGCGCGGCCAGTTTTACCACCACAAACATGAACAGGGTGGCCACGGAAAAACTCCCGGCGGTCAGCTGGCGCATTTCATCCAGCCCCTTGAACAGTGTGACTTCGCCGCCAATCAGCCCTAATACCCCTAACAGAAAACCGCCGGTGCCAAGAATAAACACCGGGTGTTTGAGCTGGTGAATCATGCGATGCGCACGCGGCAAACACCAGACGGCGACCATCCCCAATGCAATCGCGATAGTCGCTACCACGGCTCCACTGAAGATATCCACCACGCGCAATTCCGTATATTGCAGCACCGGTATCGAGAAATCAGGCTGGAAGAACAAATCGGTGGTCATGGCTCCGGCAGCGGCGGCCATCAGCGGGGCGAAAAGCCGGTCCCACAACGGTACATCGTTGCTGCTGTTCAGCGTTTGCGAAAACACTAACGCCGCCGCAACTGGCGTACCAAATAGCGCACCGATGGTTCCTGCTGCGGCGAGAATAGTCCAGTCGAGCGCGGCGACTTTAGGCAATAAACGCGCACCAATCGCCACCGCCAGCGCAATATTCACCGACATAATAGGGTGTTCCGGCCCGAGGCTAACCCCACCGGCAAGCCCCAGCAGCAGCGCAATAATCAGACCTGGTAGCACCGTCACCGGTACCGGCGAGCCAATCAACGGCTCTGTTGCCGGATCGGGGCCCGCGTGGCCTGGCATATAGCGCACCACCAACCCAACCGCGATGCCGGTGACGGTCAGCATCAAAAGAATCCACATCGGGGAGTTCATATTGAGGTCGAAATTGGCGGGCAGGGTAACCCACAGGTATTTTTGCAAAACCGCAGCGACTTTCATCACTACAATCAATACCAGACTGGAACAAACCCCAATGATTAACGCTGGGACAGAAAGAACCAGCATGGTTCTGGCTCGCGGATGGAGCATAAATTTTCCTTACTCTAAATTTATTCAGCGCAAATCGTCGCGGCAAACCCTCTGCCTGATTAGTTTTAAGCCACTGTGCAATACGGGCTGAAACGCTCAAGCTAATCTGTGACGAAGATCGATAATCCCAAGGCACTTCTCATCTGGTCGTTGTTGTTTAGGCTAGCTAATTTTACAGTGATGCCAGATCTTATTTTGACTTTAGCGGAGCAGTGAAAGAATGACAAAATATGCTTTGGTGGGAGATGTAGGCGGCACCAATGCGCGTCTGGCACTGTGCAACGTTGAAAATGGTGACATCACCCAGGCAAAAACCTATTCGGGCCTCGATTTCCCAAGCCTGGAAGCGGTGGTGGCGCATTATCTCAAAGAGCACAATGTCGCCGTGACTGACGGTTGTATCGCCATTGCATGCCCGATTACTGGCGATTGGGTGGCAATGACCAACCATACCTGGGCATTCTCTACCGCCGAGATGAAAAAGAACCTCGGCTTTGAACATCTGGAGATTATCAACGACTTTACCGCCGTTTCCATGGCTATTCCGGCGCTCAAAAAAGAGCACCTGATCAAGTTTGGTGGCGATGAGCCAGTCGAAGGCAAACCGATTGCGGTTTATGGTGCTGGCACCGGGCTTGGCGTCGCACATCTTGTTCACGTCGATAAACGCTGGGTGAGCCTGCCGGGTGAAGGCGGTCACGTCGATTTTGCGCCAAACAGCGAAGAAGAGGGGATTATCCTCGAAGAACTGCGTACCGAAATCGGCCACGTTTCTGCAGAACGTGTGCTTTCCGGCCCCGGTTTAGTGAATTTGTATCGCGCGATTGTTAAATCAGACGGGCGTGAACCAGAAAACTATAAACCGAAAGACATTACCGAAAAGGCTGTTGAAGACACGTGCACCGACTGCCGTCGTGCCTTGTCGCTGTTCTGCGTCATCCTCGGGCGCTTTGGCGGTAACCTTGCGTTAAGCCTTGGGACGTTTGGCGGCGTGTACATTGCGGGCGGTATCGTGCCACGTTTCCTCGAATTCTTTAAAGCTTCCGGTTTCCGTGGCGGTTTTGAAGACAAAGGGCGTTTCAAAGAATACGTGCACAACATTCCGGTGTATTTGATTGTTCACGATCAACCAGGATTGCTGGGCGCTGGCGCGCATTTGCGCCAAACGCTGGGGCAGGTTCTGTAATCCCATCGGGCGCAAATTCTTGCGCCCGTTTTACAAACGCATCAACTGGCGAAACTCTTTCACTTTGCTACGACTCACCGGCACCTGAAATTCCAAATCCTGCAAACGCAAAATATAGGTATTGTTAAACCATGGTTCTATCTCACGGATTTTGCTCAGGTTAACGCAATACGAGCGATGGCAACGGAAGAAATGGCTTTCCGGCAGGCGATGGCAAAACTCAGTGATGTTCATCGACATGACATACGCTTCACGTCGCGTGTACACAAAGGTCATTTTCTCGTGCGCTTCGGCGTAATAAATATCGTTAACATCGGTAACGATAATCCGCTCATCTTTCACCAAATTAACCGTCAACGCTTCACGCCCCGGGGTGTTAGCAGCGGCAGGGGCGTTTTGTTGCTGGAAAGCGGCTTCCAGCTTTTGCAGCATCCCAATAATGCGCGACTCTTGATACGGCTTGAGAATGTAGTCGAAAGCCTCCAGCTCAAACGCCTCCACTGCATGTTCTTTCCAGGCGGTGATAAACACAATAAACGGCTTATGGGCAAACTTACTGATGTTTTGCGCCAGCAACACGCCATCTAAAGAGGGGATGTTGATGTCGAGAAAAATAGCATCAACTTCATGATGTTGCAGATAACGCAGCACATCCATGCCGTCATCAAAGGTGCCCACCACTTCCATCTGGCTGTGCTCTTTGATAAGCCAGTTAAGCTCCTGCTGAGCCAGGACTTCATCTTCTACGATGAGGACTTTCATAGATTACCTCCTTGTTGCGGCAATAAAGGTGGAACGGTACTGGCGGCGTGAGGCACATAAAATGCAATCTCAGTGCCTGGCTCAAGGCGACGAATATGCAGACCTTCACCGTAGAGTAATTTTACGCGGTGATGCACATTCAACAGGCCGATTTTATTGCCCGGCATTTCGTTGGCCTCCACGCGTTCAATCACCAGCGGATCAATACCGTTACCGGTGTCGCGCACCGCAATTCGCACGCGATTACCGCTCTCCTCAACGCTGATGGTCACCACGCCTTTGCCTTTACATGGCTGTATCCCGTGGACAATCGCATTCTCAACCAGCGGTTGGATCAGCAGGCTGGGGATCAGGCAATTCACCTCTTCATCAATGTGATAAATCACCGTCAGCTTGTCGCCAAAACGTGCCTGCTCAATGGCGATGTAATCCTTTATCTGATACAGCTCTCTTTTAATATCGATCTGTTCATCGTCTTTTAATTCAATGTTGTAGCGCAAATAGCGCGACAAGTTATAAATCAACTGGCGTGCGGTATCGGGATTCATGCGAATAGACGAGGATATCGCGTTCAGGGCATTGAACAGAAAATGAGGGTTAATTTTGCTTTGCAGCGCGCGTAGTTCGGCTTTATTTGCCATTTCGCGCAACTGCTCGGCACGGGAAACTTCCAGTTGGGTGGAAATAATCTGCGAAAGCCCGACCGCCATCTCCTGCAAAGTAGAGGTAATTTGATGAGCATGGCGGTAATAGATTTTCAGCGTGCCGGTGACGACACCTTTTTCCCATAACGGAATAATAATCAGCGAGTGAATTTCCGGGGTGCGATAAGCTTCATCATCGTTGCGGATAATGATTTTTCCTTCGCGCAGCGCCAGTTGGGTGCGGGGGCTAATCCCGTTATCATTCTGTTTATAATTGCTTTCCCCAAAACCCACGTAGGCTAACACTTTCTCTTTATCGGTAATGGCTACCGCGTCGGCGTTAATATCCTCGCGGATAATATTACAAACCTGGCGCAGCGATTCGCTGTTCACCTTGCGGAACAACGGCAGCGTTTTATTGGCAATATCCAGCGCCAGCTTAGCCTGACGTGCGGCACTGGCCTCTTTCTCACCTTCAACACTTTGCACCAGCAACACAATAAAGCCGATGGAAACGGTGCCGACAATCATCGGAATACCGATTTTCGACACAATATCGATGCCCAGTGAAACAGACGGCGCCCACAGCACCACTAAAACCATGGTCATGGTTTCGCACAACATCCCGGCAATAATCCCCACCCGCCAATGCTGAGCTTTCGGTATTTTGCGGTTTATCCAACCGGCAATACAACCGGCGACAATACTGGTTATCAGGCAAGGAACGGCGGTAATCCCGCCGATATCAATCAGATAACGATGAAGCCCGGCGATAATACCGGTAATAATGCCGACCCACGGCCCAAATAAGATCCCGCCCGCCATCACGGCGATAATCCGCACGTTAACCAGCGAACCTTCAACATGCACGCCGGACCAGGTGCTGAACAGGGCAAACATCGAGAAAATAGCGGTGACGGCCAGTAACTCTTTCGGCGTGTGGGCGTTCTTATGCAACAACTCGCGGAACAGGCGGATGCGGATTAAAAAGAACAGGCAAATAAGCATCAGCGCCGCTCGGTCAAACACCGCCAGCAGCATATTAAAAATTTCGTGCACGGGTAACTCGCGTGACCAGGAATGGAAGGGCAATGATAAGGAAATTACTGAGTGGTTACCAGAAACGTGGATTTTTGGGACATGGTTGCCCTCATCCCGGCTTCTTCCCCAGGAGAAGGGGAAAGAAAACCGTTCAGTTCCCTCTCCCTGGGGCTGTCTCTTAGTCACATCTTTGAAAGGCGGTTCCTGCCGAGCCGGAGAAGGTTCCGTTCACCAGGCGACAGAGGGTTTATGTCGACCCGGAACCGGTGAACGTCTTAGGGTGACCACCGTCGTCACCCTAAGAACCCTGACTCCCGGCAAATAAATCGCCGCAAGCGGTAAACCTCCATTTTGCCTCCGTGTCAGGGTCGGTTGCGATTCGTTCCCGACGATCGCGCCCTCCAGCCGCTCCCGGCGGCTGGACCCTGCCACCTGGAGTCAAAATGGAGGCGATTTAAGCCGGACCCGAAATTCAAGGACAAAGTCAAAAACCAGAGCGGTTTTGACTTTGTTCCCGGCTTCAGTCGCACCGTTTTTCGCCCTTCAGTCGGGGTCACGTGGCCGGGAGCCACGTGAGAGAGCGATCGTCGGGAACGAATCGCGAACGACCCCGAATGTTGGGTGAAAAACGGTGTTTACCGCTTTAGCGGCGATTGATTTGCCGGGCGCCTGGATTATCAAGGGGTTGGCGTTAACCCCTTGATACGTTCACCGTTTTCGTGAATTAAAGAGATAACTGAACGCACGGGTGAACGGAAAATCAGCGAGGCTTGCAGATCTGACCCTGACAAAATTGCCAGGGCGAGTTGTGACTAAGAGACACCCCCCTGGGGAGAGGGGTAGGGTGAGGGGATTACTTCCCACCTAACTGCTCGCGCCCGGCGGCTGTCATATCCGCTGGCATCGCACGTCCGGTGAAATCAACCTCGAAATCATCGGCGGCAAAATCAGGTGGCGATTTACCTTCAACAAAGGATGACCACTGGCGCTCAAGGTAAGCGGCGTTCTTCTCACACCATGGTGCGGCGGCGATATACATCACGTTGCTATCAAATTCACCAAGGTGTTCATTTTCAACAGCATGGATCACATCGCAGTGCCAGAAAACCGTATCGCCCGCTTCCATATCCGGAATTGAGGAAATCCCTGTTAATAAAAGGGGATGCCACTGCTCGTTAATAGAAAGTGCGCGGCCAGGCTTCGCTTCGCACAGCGATTCTTCCGGCACATCATCCTGCAAAGCGCGCAGTAAAATGTAGGCCATCGCATTCGCTACCGGCAGCAAGGTTAGTGTGCCGCCATGTTTACGCTGCGGGCTAAGCGCCGTCCAACCCTGGAAAGTACGGAACATCGAACACACCGCTGGCGATGGGAATTCACGCACTTCGGTACGCCCTTCAGCAGCAAACGGGCTGTATTTCTGCCATTCACCAGAAAACACATGGCGATAAACATGGCGGAAATTCTCATCCAGCCAGCGTTCAACTGAACCGCCATCCACATGTGGAGATAGGCCCAAAGAGTTGGAACGCGGCGGGCGGCGGCGGGTACGGTCGGCATAGCTCACCACACGGTCCGGGTCGAAATGCTGCTTACCGTTGCTTTCGGTTTCCCATAAATTATTCAGAAACACCTGCACCGCTTTCATGCGGGCATGTTGGCGCGCTTCAACCTGCGGCTTCGACCAGTAGATGCCGTAAATTTGCGGCTTACTGGCGGCAAGTGTGCCGAAATAGTTATCTTCTGCAGCGTTCTTCAGTTTCTCGACAAAGTTATTGCGCTCCAGATAATTCCCGACTTCCTCATTCCAGGCTTGCGCCTGAGATTGCGGGAATACCCCTTTCACGGTGCAACAACCCCGCTGGCGAATAAGTGCTTTTTGCTGCTCGCTAACGCGATGATTCACGATATCGTCAGCATTAATTTGTGGCACTGGGTTTTCCCCACGCGCCAGCTCAGCGCGGATCTCGTCGATCTGGCGCTTCATATCACCTTCGAGTTGCTCAAAAGCGGTTTGGTAATTTGGCAGTTCGTGGCGAAGTTTTTGTTTTATCTCACGGATTGCACGCGGTAAGTCATCAATCTGTAGGGTCATGGTGATACTCCACGTCTTTTAAAGAAGGTTATTGGATTGTTGCGGCATGGTTAATGTAATCCACTTGCATCAAATAAAATAGTGATAAGCTTCGAATGAAGCATCCTCTTTTTGGTGGGATAAAAATATTTCTCTTTCCCTCTCGACAGATGATTTTTATTCAGGCTATTTTCTAAACAAGCCACATCGCGTGGCAGCGTCGCTCGGACGGTCCGGGCGCTAACGTTAATCTGAGGAATTTATGGCTGACTCCAGTCCAAAACGTCGTTTTTCGCGTATCGATCGCCTCCCGCCGTATGTATTTAATATCACCGCTGAGCTGAAAATGGCGGCGCGTCGCCGTGGCGAAGATATAATCGATTTCAGCATGGGCAACCCTGATGGCCCAACTCCGCCGCACATCGTTGAAAAACTCTGCACCGTTGCGCAGCGTGAAGATACCCACGGTTACTCCACCTCCCGAGGTATTCCGCGTTTACGCCGCGCTATTTCGCGCTGGTATAAAGATCGTTACGACGTCGAGATTGATCCGGAAAGCGAAGCCATTGTCACCATTGGCTCGAAGGAAGGCCTGGCGCACCTGATGCTGGCAACCCTCGACCACGGCGACACGGTGCTGGTGCCGAACCCAAGTTACCCGATTCATATTTACGGCGCGGTCATTGCCGGAGCGCAAGTGCGCTCGGTGCCGCTGGTGGAAGGCGTCGATTTCTTTGCCGAGCTGGAACGTGCGATTCGCGAAAGCTACCCGAAACCGAAAATGATGATCCTCGGCTTCCCATCGAACCCAACCGCGCAGTGCGTAGAACTGGAATTTTTCGAACGTGTGGTGGCACTGGCAAAACGTTACGACGTGCTGGTGGTGCATGATTTGGCCTACGCCGATATCGTTTATGACGGCTGGAAAGCCCCGTCAATTATGGAAGTCCCTGGCGCTCGCGATGTCGCGGTTGAATTCTTTACCCTGTCAAAAAGCTACAACATGGCGGGATGGCGCATCGGGTTTATGGTGGGCAATAAAGAGCTGGTGAACGCACTGGCGAGAATCAAAAGTTACCATGACTACGGCACATTTACGCCGCTACAAGTCGCGGCCATTGCGGCACTAGAAGGTGATCAACAATGTGTGCGCGATATCGCCGAGCAGTACAAGCGCCGGCGTGATGTGTTAGTGAAAGGCTTGCACGAAGCGGGCTGGATGGTGGAATGCCCGAAAGCGTCGATGTATGTGTGGGCGAAAATCCCTGAGCACTATGCACAAATGGGGTCGCTGGAATTTGCCAAAAAACTGCTTCAGGATGCGAAAGTCTGCGTTTCGCCAGGCGTGGGTTTTGGGGATTACGGTGACACGCATGTGCGCTTTGCGCTGATTGAAAACCGTGACCGTATTCGCCAGGCGGTACGTGGCATCAAAGCGATGTTCCGTGCCGATGGGGTATTGGGTTAACGTTTAATGGTTGAATGATGAAAAACAGGAGCCAATGGCTCCTGTTTTTCATCATTCAACCATCATCACAAACGTACCGACCCAAACCAACAAAATAAACGACAAGCCCATCATGAAATATTTCACGTTACATTGCTCCGCGCGTGCTGCCGCGCAATTTTGCTAAAAAATTCAGTATAGAAAGATGAAACCGCCATTCATGACTTTTGGGATTAACTTCACCATATGGCCGCTGCATATTGTATTTTTTTGGCTAATGAATCGATTCGCCGGCGCTAATGTACTCTCCCTTTCAGAGTGAATACAAGAGCCAGCAAACTGAGAAAAGCATCATTTTTTAAACTTTACATTTCGTGCGAATCGACTGTGACAAAGTCGCCATAATTCAATGAATTATGTGGGGTGTATTTTGGAAGGGGAAAGCAGGAACAGGCCCTTGCGAGCCTGGATTAATGACGAAGCCGTTGGGTTATTTCACCGCGTCGTGGGCATTTTCCATCGCCTGCTTTAAGGCTACGTTTTGTCTGTTTTGCTCGGCCATATAACAGGCATCTTTGCTGACTCCCTGAGCCTGGCATTCTGCCTGGCGCTGCGCCGGAGTACTACAGCCAACCAATGTTCCAGCCATACCTACAACCATCATTAACATTATTTTTTTCATTGCTGTTTAACCCAAAATTAAGAAGAAGCCGCCGCAGCGGAAACGCCGTTTCTGGCGCTGGCATAATCCATTATTTTTGGTATGGGTAAATTAGGAAAAAGCTTAATCATTGATGCGGAAAATGTATTTATTTCCAGATCACAAATTGCTAAATGGCCGGTGAATCTCCAGTGACCCGATACTACAAGGCGGGCAATGGTGTGATTTCGGATTTATCACAGCCGTTTTTAGGGGCGTTTCGTGCGCCATCCATTGACCGGGTGAAACTATTCACCCTACATTAATTACCAAATTAATTAATCCCAAGCTGACAGGTAACATGACAGTCACCGAAACACCTCAGGCAGAAACGCATCAGCAGGCAACTTCAATTCGTTTATTGTTCTGTGCGCTGATGCTGGTCATGCTGCTCGCCGCACTGGATCAGACCATCGTTTCCACCGCCTTGCCGACCATTGTCAGTGAGCTGGGTGGGCTGGAAAAACTCTCCTGGGTGGTCACCGCTTATCTGCTTTCTTCCACTATTGTGGTGCCGCTATACGGTAAATTTGGCGATCTGCTGGGGCGCAAGATCGTGCTGCAAACGGCTATCGTGATTTTCTTGCTTGGCTCCGCGTTATGCGGGCTGGCGCAAAATATGACGCAGTTAATTCTGATGCGAGCCTTGCAAGGGTTGGGTGGCGGCGGGCTGATGGTGGTCACTATGGCGGCGGTGGGCGATGTTATCCCGCCTGCGGATCGCGGCAAATATCAGGGCTTGTTTGGCGGGGTGTTTGGCCTTGCCACCGTAATTGGCCCGCTGATTGGCGGGTTCCTGGTTGAGCATTTCTCCTGGCGCTGGATTTTCTACATCAATTTGCCGCTCGGTATTTTCGCGCTGCTGGTGATTGGCGCGGTGCTCAAACCGCAAACTGCGCGTATTCGCCACCAAATCGATTTTCTTGGCGCGGGTTATCTCGCCGCCTCGCTGACCTGTTTAATCCTGTTCACCAGCCAGGGCGGCACCGTAATGGCGTGGTCTGACCCGCAACTGTGGTGCATTTTTGCCTTTTTTGTGGTGACGCTCGGCGGTTTTATTTATGAGGAGCGGCGGGCATTTGAGCCGATCATTCCCCTCGGCCTGTTCCGTGACCGCACTTTCTTATTGAGTTGCCTGATTGGTTTTATTATCGGCATGTCGCTGTTTGGTTCGATGACTTTCTTGCCGCTTTACTTGCAGGTGGTGAAATCGTCCACGCCGACCGAAGCCGGGATTCAGTTACTGCCGCTGATGGGTGGGCTGATGCTGACCTCAATTATCAGTGGCCGCATCATCAGCAAAATAGGGCGCTATCGCATCTTCCCGATCGTTGGCACCTTGCTGACGTTTATCGCCATGTTATTGCTCGGCACGCTTAAAATCGACTCACCTATTCACACGCTCTATCTCTACATCGCGTTGTTGGGCTTTGGTTTGGGCATGGTGATGCAGGTGTTGGTGCTGGCGGTGCAAAATAGCGTGGAGCAAAAAATGATTGGTGTTGCGACCTCCAGCACCACGCTGTTCCGCCAGATTGGTGGCTCGATTGGCGTGGCGGCCTTCGGCGCAATTTTCACCAATGTGCTGCAAAACAAACTGAGCGAATTGCTCCCACCTGATACTCAATTGCCCCGTCAACTGGGTGCAAAGGCGGTGCATGAACTTCCGGCGGCGCTGCAAAATGATTATCTGCAAGCCTTTGGCTCGGCATTGCACTCGGTGTACCTGATTTCTGCGGCAGTGGTGGTGTTTGCGTTCATCCTGTCATTGCTGATGAAGGATGTACCGTTGCGTAAATAATCCAGGCTGGCTAGTGTTGCCGCTGTTGACTAGACTTCAAAACAGCCACTTACTCTGCATTGGCCGGATCAATAAATGAAAACAACGCCCGCCAAACAATCTTCACCCGTGGCCGAAAAACCGTTCTGGCTGAACTTTGAATTTCAGCTGCGGCGTGTCGGTTTTGTGCTGTTGCTGCTGATTGTTGCGGCCGCTCTGGCGGGGCTATTTTCACGCGGCTATCTCAGTGAGGCCACCCGTTCGAACGACGACCATTCCCTCACTCTTGATTACGAAAAATTCAATCGCCTGATGAGCGACATGGACATGAAAATCACCTCGGTTACCCCGCCTGGGAAACGTAACCGTATTGTGCTGGGCGGTGATTTTATGGAGGGCTTTCGCATTGATACGCTGCAACCGCAGCCGGATAAAATGTACAGCCTGAATGGCGAGATGATTCTGGAATATCAACCGATAGCACCTGGCGTTAAGCAAACATTGTGGTTAAGTCTGACGCCGATGAAATTCGGGGCCATGAAAAGCACCGTCGCGATTGATAACGGCGCTGAAATCCCTTTCCAACAATTTATTTATCCCTAAGGTAACCAGACAATGGATATGGTAATAAGGGCGCTGGCCATTTATCTGATATTGATGGTGGTGTTCAAGATTGCTGGCCGCCGTACGCTATTACAGATGACCTCCTTTGATTTGATATTGCTATTAATTATTAGCGAGGCCACGCAACAAGCGTTATTAGGCAATGACTTTTCCGTCACCGGAGCCATGCTGACCATTGTCACCTTGATCGTGGTGGATATGCTGTTTGGTTTGATAAAGAAACATTTACCGGGAGCTGATGATTTTCTTGATAATACGCCAGTCATTTTGGTTGAAAGCGGCTATTTGTTTCAGGAGAAAATGAAAAAAGTCGATATTTCCTGTGATGATATTTTACAAACAGCCCGTGTTGATCACGGAATCACCCAACTGGCAGAAATTAAATTCGCCATTCTCGAACGCAACGGGCATATCTCGATTGTCCCGGAAAGCAAATAATCCCGCCGCTCGTATTCATTAATGAATCCTGCTAATAAACCCTAGCGAATTAGGGTGCCTAATCAGATAAACCTGTTTGCGTTATGCTTTTTCCCACACCACAGATTAGGGGGAACGCTATGCAAACCGTCACATTGAACAACGGTATCGAAATGCCACTGCTGGGCTTTGGCGTCTTTCAGATGACAGAGGCCGCAGAATGCGAACGTGCGGTTATTGACGCCATTGAAACCGGCTACCGTTTGATTGATACCGCCGCCTCTTATCAGAACGAAACGCAAGTCGGTAATGCTTTAAAAAACAGTGGCATTGCCCGTGAAGAGTTGTTTATCACCACCAAACTATGGTTGCAAGACGCCAACTACGAAGGCGCGAAAGCGCAGTTCGAACGTTCCCTCAACCGCCTGCAAATGGATTATGTCGATTTGTATCTGATTCACCAGCCGTACGGTGATGTGCATGGCGCGTGGCGTGCGATGGAAGAGTTGCAGCAAGCCGGGAAAATCCGCGCCATTGGCGTCAGTAACTTCCAGCCTGATCGACTGGCTGATCTTATCGCTTTTAACAGCGTGGTTCCCGCCGTCAACCAGGTGGAGGTGAACCCGTTCCATCAGCAACTGCATGCCGCGCCGTGGATGCAAAGCCGTGGCATTCAGCCAGAGGCCTGGGCTCCGTTTGCTGAAGGGCGCACCAATCTGTTCCAGCATCCGCTATTAGCGGCGATTGCGGCAAAACACGGTAAGAGCATCGGGCAAGTCGTCCTGCGCTGGATCTTCCAGCGTGGCATCGTTTCGCTGGCGAAAACCGTGCGCCAAACTCGCATGGCAGAGAACCTCAATATTCTGGATTTCGAACTGAGCCGCGACGATTTTCTGCAAATTACCGCGCTGGATACTGCGACCAGTGCCTTCTTCTCGCATCGTGATCCGGCGAGGGTTGAGTGGCTAACCGGCCGCAAACTAGACGTATAACTTCCACCCATTCACGAGGAATCATTATGCAAAAGCGTTATCTCGGTCATTCTGGTCTTGAAGTTTCCGCACTGGGTCTGGGTTGTATGGGGCTAAGCCACGGCTATGGCCCGGCAACGGATATCCGCCAGGCCGTGGAATTGATTCGTGCTGCCGTCGAGCGTGGCGTGACATTTTTCGACACCGCCGAAGTGTATGGCCCGTATCTCAATGAAGATGTTGTCGGCGAAGCATTAAAACCGTTCCGCGACCGCGTAGTTATTGCCACCAAATTCGGCTTCACTTTTGGTGAGGATAATAAGCAGCAAATTTTAAACAGCCGTCCGGAACATATTCGCCTGGCGGTGGAAGGGTCGTTACGCCGTTTGAAAACCGACGTTATCGACCTGTTGTATCAGCATCGTGTGGATCCCGATGTGCCGATTGAAGACGTCGCAGGTTTAGTAAAAGACCTGATTGCTGAAGGGAAAGTGAAGCACTTTGGTTTGTCCGAAGCGGGGGCGCAAACCATTCGCCGCGCCCATGCTGTGCAACCGGTCACCGCGCTGCAAAGTGAATATTCGATGTGGTGGCGTGAGCCGGAGCAAGAAATTCTGCCGGTGCTAAAAGAACTGGGGATTGGGTTTGTGCCGTTTAGTCCGTTAGGCAAAGGCTTCTTGAGCGGCTCAATTAAGTCTGGCGCCACCTTCGGCGCGGATGATTTCCGTAGCAAAGTACCGCGTTTTGCTGCTGATGCACTGGAAGCCAACGAAAAACTGGTTTCTTTGCTCTGTGAACTGGCCGCAGAAAAAGGGGTCACCCCGGCGCAAATCGCACTGGCGTGGTTGCTGGCACAGGAACCGTGGATTGTCCCGATTCCGGGAACCACTAAGCTACATCGTCTGGAAGAGAACCTGGCGGCGGCGGATTTAACCCTTGCGCAGGATGATTTGCGTAAAATCACCCTGGCACTGGAAACGGTGAAAATCGTCGGTGAACGTTATCCGGCGGCATTGCAGGCTCGCGTCGGGCGTTAATCCTGAAAATGTCGGGTTGGGTTTTGTAGGGTGGATAAGCGTTAGCGTCATCCACCGTTTTTTATTCTGAATAACGCAACGAATCGATAAGTAACGCAAAGGCAGGTGGGTGTTGTTTACGGCTGGGATAATAAAGGTAATAGCCCGGAAACGTTGGGCACCAGTCGGCAAGAACCTGCACCAGCTCCCCCGATTTCAGCTCATCCTGAACCATATCATCAGGGACGCAGGCCAGGCCAAACCCAGCCAGCACGGCATCAATCCGTTCGGAAAGCAGATTAAAAATCAGCTGGCCTTCCACGCGCACGCGCAGGGGTTTAGCGTCTTTTTCAAATTCCCAGTGATACAAACCGCCTGCGGTGGGTAAACGCATATTAATACAACGATGATGTTGTAATTCATGCGGCGTTTGCGGAATGCCTTGCGCCTGTAGATATTGCGGCGAACCGACAACCACCATGCGTAAATCCGGCCCGATTCTCACCGCCACCATGTCTTTATCGACACTTTCCCCCAGCCGAATTCCGGCATCGAAACGGCCCTCGACAATATTGACAAAACCGTTATCGACCACCAGCTCGACATTAATATCCGGGTACTGTTTGAGGAACGGTTTTAGCTTCGGCCACAGTAGTTTACGCGCGGAATGTTCACCGGCAGAAAGCCGGATATTACCTGATGCACCGCCATTTAATTGCAGAATGCTTTCCAGTTCGCTCTCAAGTTCCGCCAGGCGAGGCTCGAGGCTGGCAATGAGTCGCTCACCGGTTTCGGTGGGGGCAACACTGCGGGTGGTGCGGGTCAGCAACCTCACATTTAAACGTTCTTCCAGGGCTTTCACCGCATGACTTAACGCGGATTGTGAAACGCCCAGTTTCCCTGCGGCTTTGGTAAAACTCCTTTCTTTTGCCACCACCAGAAAGATTTGCAGCTCATTGAAATTTTCTTTAAGCATCTCGCTACCAGATATAACCTACGGCCAAAATCCCATACAACTCACCGTTATGCTGCACGATAGGGCTGTCGGCAATATCTTTATCATAAAACTCGTAGTTGGCCGCCAGCATCCCCACCCATTTTGGGCTGAAACGGTAACTAGTAATCACTGCAGCCATAGGCGAGAAGGTGGTTCCGGTATCCCATTCTGGCCGTTGGGCGGTGGCCTCACTTTTCGAAACGCCACCAAAGTAATAGTTCGCCATCTTATCGCTGCGAATCATCATCCCCATGCCAGGCATCACCAGCAAATTCCCTTTTACGATAGGGAAATCCGCCCACAACAGTAGTTCCTGGCCATTACTGCGCCCGGTGACATCAGAACTGACACGGGCGCTAAGCAGT
Source organism: Buttiauxella agrestis ATCC 33320 (assembly GCA_024169445.1). Taxonomy (GTDB): domain Bacteria; phylum Pseudomonadota; class Gammaproteobacteria; order Enterobacterales; family Enterobacteriaceae; genus Buttiauxella; species Buttiauxella ferragutiae. The sequence goes on along the minus strand of JALKFA010000001.1, from coordinate 4,702,603 downwards.
GCATACGGGGTAATAATAGTGCCGCCGACGCCCGCTTCAAATTCTGACTTTCGCTTGTGCATCCCATCGAAAGCATCTTCATCATCGGGATCCAGGTTACCAAAGCGGAACCTGCCATACGCATAAGCGGCGGTGTTGTCATCAAGATGAAAATAGTAGCGACCACGGTCGCCGAGATACATGAATTGATCGCCAAAATAGAGCGCGCCGGGGATGACATAAGTTTCATCTTTTTGCGCTTCGTAACGTGCCGTGCCGCTAATCACCGCGCCGCCCAAAATCAAACCCTTGGGGATGGGGCTGGTGTCATTGTCTTTCGCGAATAGCTCTAAGGAGCCGAGATCGACCTCGGCGTGAACAGAGGCACTAAGCAGCAACAGGGGGCTGAGTGCTGTGGCTAAATGTCGGTTTAGTCTCATCGGGTTTCCCAAAAATGGTGAGCGCGTCGGGTATTTTAATTTCTGCCACAATGTCCGTCCTGTTCTAATCATTGCTGATGATTTCATTATATAAATGATGGACTTTCTACCTGGCGGCTACTCGCATAGTTTAGCCCAAAGACCGAGAAGATCACTAAAGGTGACTTGTTTCATTTTGCGGGGCATTTTCTGGATAAAAAAAGCCCAGAATAGCGATGTGCATTCCGGGCTTTCATCATTCAAAGAGGCTATTTTCAGTGTTACAAACTGCTTCTTTGCGCCATCTTCTTCATCGGAATCAATGAAATAACAATTGCGCCCAACACCAGGAACCCGGCCACCATATAAATACCGGCGTTGAAATTACCGGTGACATCTTTCATCCAGCCCATCAACAATGGCCCTAACGCGGCACCAGTCATACCGGTGGCGTTGATCACCGCAATACCCAGGGCGCGGGCTTGCAAAGAGATGGATTGATCCGGCGTGGTCCAGAAAATGACCATCGCGGCAAATGCACCTGACGAGGCCATCACAATGCCGGTAAATTGCAGCATCGGATTGCTGCTTGAAGCTGTTAAAACCCAGCCTGCGGCGGCAAACAGATACGGCAACAGAGTGTGAATTTTACGTTCATTAAAGCGGTCAGAACGCTTACTCCACCAAATCATCCCGACAATAGTACAAACTTGCGGAATCGCGCTGAGTAAACCAATGGTGATGTTATTACTTTCCTGGTTAAAACTGCGCAGGATAAGCGGCGTCCAGACGCTCAAGGCGCTTAATGTGTTGGTGAGGCAAAAATAGGCCAGCGTATAAAGCATAATCACCGGCGTAAATAATTCCCGCAGCATGCCGCGTTGGGATGTCGGGCCGATATTGGTGCCTTGTTGTGATTTCTGAATCGCCAGTTTATCGGCTTCCATCATCTCGTTCAGGCAGGCTTTATCATCGTCGGTCAGCCATTTGGCTTTCGACGGTGAGTCATCCAGCCAGAACCACACCACCAGACCTAACAACACCGACGGGAACCCTTCGAGCAGGAACAGCCATTGCCAGCCTTTCAGGTTGAGCAAGCCATCAAGGTTAAGAATATAGCCGGAAGCGAGCGAGCCCAGCGCCATGGTGACGGGCATCGCAATCATGAACAGCGCATTCGCCCGAGCGCGATATTGCGCAGGGAACCAGTATGTTAAATAGAGCAACAAACCCGGTAAGAATCCGGCTTCAGCAATCCCCACCAGCATACGCAACACGTAAAGGCTGCCAGGGCCGGTGGCAAACATCGTCGCGGTGGAAGCAATCCCCCAGACCACCATCAAAACGGCAATCCAGCGGCGTGCACCGACAATACTCAGCATGATGTTACTCGGCACGCCGCAGATAACATACATCACATAAAACAGCGTGGTCGCCAGGCCAAACATGGTGCTGGTGAGGCCCAGATCTTTGCCCATTGTCAAACCGGCAAAGCCAATGTTGATGCGGTCCAGATACGAAAAAACAAACAGCACAAACAAGAAGATAATCAACCGACGAAACAGTTTTTTAATCACCGCCTGTTGCCGGGGATCCAGTGCTATTTCGCCTGGTGATGGCGGTGCCAGCACCTCGGCGCGAGCCTGTTCCAGAGAAGGACTTTCGTTCATGAAGAGCTCCACATTGCGTTTATTAGTATTGTTAGTCCGGTGTTGTCATGGATTGAGCACTGCCCGTCCCAGCCAACGCAAACCCGTGCGCTAACGTATAGGAAAGAGGAAGATTGGATGTCAATGCGGTGTTGTAAAAATGATACAAAAATGTTGTTCATGTGGCATTTTTGAATCATTAAGTGTGCGGTAATCGCCCAAAGTTCAGAATTGAACAATAGCGTTGTCCGAAGCGCTATAGCCGCCAGGTTTAAGCAGGTATAATCGCCCAATTGACAACTGTCTTGCTAAGGAACCTCATGAGTAACCTAAAGAAAACACCGGATGTGGATGCCGAATTTCACCGTGAGGAGTTCCCGTTTTACTGGATAGTCAACGTCTATGCGCGCTACACCCAAATCATGGAAGTGACGCTGAAAAAGGTGCAACTGGATGTCTCTGGCTTCCGGGTCTTAATGGTGACGCAGCAATATGGCAAGGCCAGCATTTCGCAAATCTCCGAATACGCGATGGTCAAAATGCCGACGGTAACCAAAATTGTTGGCCGCCTGCGCGATGAAGGTTTAGTCACCACCGCCAGCAGTGAACAAGATGCGCGAGTCACCGAAGTGATGTTGACTGCCAAAGGCCAGCAAAAAGTGGAAGAAGCGTACCGTCTGGCAGGTAAAGTTTTCGAGAAAGGGTTTAAGGGCATGAGTGTGGCGCAGGTGGAAAAAATGAATCTTTCACTGGCTAAAGTGCTCGATAACCTTAACGAAATTTGAGCCTGATCGACAGAATGACAAATTTGTGACCGCGTTAAAAATCTCTTCCAACCCACTGTAAAATAAATATTTTTTATCCGCTCGTCGTCCTGAGTTCTCATGACGACTTTTTGGCATTCGCCAAATATTTCCTTATCAATTCATCAGCATAATCAAAAATTCATTTGTTAAATCTGGTTAATTTCATGTTAACTGTTCGTGAAATTTACGTGAAATATTACTTGAATTTTCATCTAAATATTCCATGATTGATTCATATTTACTCAGAACGAAAAAGCAGCGATGACTGTTTACCTAATGTGATTCACATTATCTGATTAAGGGCTTAATGATGAAGTCTATTTGTGAGAGCAATGGTTATGTAGAGCAGTTTGTCGTCGGCGAGGGTGAACTGCGCTTTGCGGTAAAAGACACCCTGGATATCGCTGGTTACCGTACTCGTGCCGGATGTCTGGCGCTCGCAGCTGCACCTGTTGCGCAGCATCATGCTGGCGTCGTGGCGACGTTACTCAACAACCGCTGCGTGCTGACCGGCAAAACCACACTGCACGAACTGGCATTCGGGGTGACGGGCATTAACGCCTGGAGCGGCACCCCGGTGAACCCGCTGTTTCCGGCGCTGATCCCTGGCGGTTCATCGAGTGGTTCTGCGGCGGTTGTCGCATCAGGTGAAGTCGATTTTTCACTGGGTACTGACACTGGTGGTTCGGTGCGTATGCCTGCCGCTTGTTGTGGAGTGTTGGGGCTGAAACCCGGTTACGGTGTCATCAGCCGCGATGGGGTTTTACCGGCATACAGCTCGCTGGATTGCGTCGGCATTTTTGCCCGTAACGCTACGGTGCTGCGCCAGGTTCTGACGCACCTTTCGATTCCTGTCGGCGAGTCAATCACTGCGTTGCCTGAAGTGGCCTTTGTGGCGGCGGCAATCCCAGAAATTGACGCGCTTCTGCTGGGGCAACTCGAACAACAGGGCATTCGTCCTCACCATTCACAACTTCCTGCGCTTGCCGACGCACACCGCGCCGGGCTGGCGATTATCAGCCACGAAAACTGGCAGGCGTTTAACTCATTGCTCAGCAGTGAAGAGGTTTCGCCAGATGTCGCGAGCCGTATTCGGGCGGGCAAAGATGTGGACGCTACCGCCTTGGCTAACGCCGAACGTGTGCGCATGACATTCACCGCCGAGGTGGATGCGTTACTTGAGCAAACACCTTTGCTGGCGCTGGCAACCTTGCCGGAACTTCCTCCAACGCTACAAGAAGCACAAGACCCGCTTAGCGTCGTCAACCTGACTCGCCTGGTGCGGCCTTTCAATCTCAGTGGACATCCGGCAATCACCCTGCCGATGGGCGAACTACGCGGTCGTCCGGTCGCCTTGCAATTAGTGGCGGCCAAAGGACGTGAAGGCTTGTTGGTTCAGGCCGCCGAGTGGTTTTGTCGGGGATTAGCGTAAGCGCCATCCACCATTTGCACCCCATTACTTCGGGAGTTAGCCATGTCTGTCGTCAACGTTCGTGAAGAGCTGGTTCCGTTACTGAGTGAAGTGACGACTCGTAGCGCCGATTTTGAACATCAACGCCATATTTCTGAAGACATTATTACCCGCTTCAAACAGGTCGGTGTGTATCGCGCACTGGTGCCGAAAATTTACGGCGGTGACGAATGCTCACCCGCGCAGTTTTGCGAACTGATTGAGCAAATTGCCACAGCAGACGGTTCGGCAGGTTGGGTGGCAAGTTTTGGCATGAGCCCGTTCTACCTTGGGGCGTTGCCGCCGGACACCCTGAAAGAGCTATACCGCGATGGGCCAGACGTGGTGTTTGCCGGTGGAATTTACCCGACACACAAAGCCATGCGGGCCGATGGGGGTTATCGCGTTAGCGGGCGCTGGAGTTTTGCCAGCGGCAGCATGGGCGCATCGGTGTTTGGCGTGGGTATCCAGCCAGATGAAGAAAAAGCGCTGCCGCGTATGGCGGTGCTGCCACGGGAATATGTGCAGATTGATCCGGTGTGGAACACCGTCGGGCTGGCCGGAACCGGCAGCCACGATCTGCTGGTTAACGACGCGTATGTTCCGCAGGAGTGGACGTTTATTCGCGGTGGCGCACTGAATCTGGAAGGGGCGCTGTATCGCTATCCGGTGCTTTCCCTCGCCACGCAAGTGTTGTCAGTGGTGGCGCTGGGTGTGGCTCGCGCGGCACTCAATGAAATCTACCAGATTGCCCATCGTCAGCAGTCTGTCACAGGTGCGCCGAAGCTTGCTGAAAGGCCACAGGCACAGATGCAAATTGCCCGATGTGAAGCGGATCTGCGCTCGGCCCGCGCCTGGTTCTACGAAGCTATCGACGAAGTGTGGCAAAAATTGCTCGCCGGTGACGAAGCCAGCCCAGAACAAATTAATGCCTTGCGTCTTTCTTCGACGCACGTTACCCGCGTGGCAGCAGAAGTGGCACGCCAGGCGCTGGCACTCAACGGCATGGGCGGCGTTGCGATGACCAGCCCGCTGCAACGTTATGTGCGCGACACCATGGTGATTACGCAACACGCCTTTATGGGCGACCTCTCTTATCTCAACGCCGGTACGGTCTTTTTCGGTGGCAAACCGCTGCCGGGTTACCTGTGATTCTTTTCTAAAGGAGCAATAAATGAGCCAGACAAACAAATTACGTGTGCTGTTCTGCATCGGGGTTAATCAGAACTTTTTCGATGCCAGCCCAACGGAAGCGAAGCAAGTGTGGGGCGCTTTTGGCGTGATGATGAAAGGTGTTGAAGAAACCCCCGGCATCCGCGTGATTGGCAATATGGATGACGACCAGTTAATGGTTGGTCCGTCCACCACCGCACCGTGGACGACTTACATTCTGGCCGATGCCGACGCGCTGGAAAACGTCGCGGCAGTATGCAACTTGTTCCGCACCACGCCAGTGGGTGATAGCGGTAGCAAGCTGTGGAAGTACTGCAAAATCGAAGCGCGTGTTGGGCGTGAACTGATTATTCAGGGCTAACGGAGTCGATGATGAATTCACCGGACGCGCAGCGTTTACAGCAGCTTGAAGACCAGCAAGCCGCCAGAGTTTGTATCAGCCAGTACATGTGGTTGTGCGACAAACTCGACACGGCAGAAACGGTACAGGCTATCGGCGAACTGTTTACCGCAGACGCCTGCTGGGAAGGTGTCGGCGAGCCGTATGCCGCGCGCCTGGGAAGACATCTTGGGCGTGAGGCGATTGTGGCGATGATGGCAGGTTATGTGCGAACTCCGGCGCATTTTGCCATGAACGCCCATTTTCTTTGCTCTGAAGCGCTCAGCCAGCAGCCCGACGGCAAGCTCTGTGGCCGCTGGCTGATGTTGCAAACCTCCGAGTTTTCCGCCGGAGGCGCTCATCTCAACGCGGCGGAAATTAACGTGGAATTTTGCCGCGAAGCCAGCGGTATGCGTATCCACCGTTTTACGACGCGCAACCTGTTCAGCCGCCCGGTAAACCACTGGCATGCAGCGGATGAACTCCCGGTGCCGGATAAAAAATAGACAGCCGAAGACGTGCAGGAGATTGGACATGAATTGCGACAACATCATCAACATAAAAAATATTGATACCACAGCGCCAGCGGTGCCTGATTGCGCGGAAATTGCCGCCTTAGTGCAACACGATCGCGTGCACACCTCGCTGTATAACTCAGAGCAATTATTCCAGCTCGAGCTGGACAGAATTTTCAGCAAAACCTGGGTTTGGGTGGCACATGCCAGCGAAATCCCGGAAACCGGCAGCTTTAAAACCACCGAAATCGGCACCCAGCCGGTGATTGTGGTGCGTGACCGTAAAGGCACCGTTCATACCTTACTGAACCGTTGCCGCCACCGCGCTGCCACCGTTTGCGAACACCGCAGCGGCAAAACCAACAGCTTCGTCTGCCCGTACCACGGCTGGGGTTATGCGCTGGACGGCACTCTGCGCGGTGTTCCGCACCCGGAAAGCTATGCCGACCAGCTGGAAAAGGGCGAGTTAGGGCTGGTGTCACTGCGCACCGAACAATACGCCGGAATGATTTTTGCCACCTTCAATGAACAGATTGAACCGCTGGAAGATTTCCTCGGTGCTGCCAAAAAATGGATGGACCTGTTTATGAAACAGGGCGCGGGCTTCCCGATTAAAACCGGGCCTGCACACCGTTTCCGCTTCCCGGGTAACTGGAAAATCCAGCTCGAAAACACCACGGACGGCTATCACTTCCCGGTGGTGCACCGCTCGTTCCTTAGTTCTGTCGATAAGCAGACCGAAGAGATGCTCAACTTCGTCGATGGCAGCGGTTATGTCGAAGATTTGGGTAATGGCCACAGCGTGATGGTGATGATCCCGGAACTGGTGGATTTGGACGCTAATCTCGACGCGCCGATCCCGGAACGCTTTAGCGAACTTGCTGATGCGCTGCGTCTGGAGCACGACGAACAGCAAGTGCGCCGTATTGTCCGCGCCGTCGGCGGTTCCGGCTTTAACCTCAATATCTTCCCGAACATTGCCTGCTCGATGGCGTTCTTCCGCGTGTTACAGCCGGTTTCGGTCAAGGAAACTGAAATTCACCATGCGGTGATCATGATGGACGGCGGACCAGAAATCGCCAACCAGGCCAGATTGCGCCTGCATGAACACTTCCAGGGGCCGATGGGCTTTGGCACACCGGACGACTCCGAAGCGTGGGAACGCGTGCAGCGCGGCGCAACCTCTGGCAACGATCTGTGGATCATGCTCAACCGCGGGCTGGCGGGGGAATACCGTACAGACGATGGTTTGCGCAGCGATGTCAGTGCTGAAACCGGCATGCGAGCGGCTTACCAGATGTGGAAAAAACTGATGACGGAGGCGGAATAAATGATGAAGCCAGATTCTGATCTGTTTGCGGCGATGTCGCTGATTAACCTCGAAGGCGATCTGCTTGATCAAGGCGAATTCAACGCCTGGCTGGAGTTATGGCAGCGCGACGGCTTGTATGTGGTGCCGATTGACCCACAGGAAACTGATTTTAAAAACACCCTGAACTACGCCTGCGACGACCATGAAATGCGCGCCCGCCGCGTGAAACGCCTGTATAGCGGCGAGTCGATTTCCACTACGCCGCGCGCCAGGACGTTGCGCACCTTGTCGCGTTTTCGCCTGCTGGAATCGCAGGATGACGTGATTGTGGTGCGTGGGGCGCAGTCGCTGTGGGAACACCGCAAAGGCCACAGCCGCCACTACGCCGCAGACATTACCTGGCAGTTACAACGCCAGGGTGATCAACTGCTTATCAAACAAAAAGTGATCCGCTTGATCAACAGCGACGATGTGCTGCACAGCATCGGTTACATCCTTTAAGGGGCTATTTATGACACAAACCGTATTAGTCACAGGTGCTGCTGTCGGACTGGGAAATGTCATCGCCAAATACCTGCTGGAGCAGGGATTCCAGGTGGTGTTGTCGGACGTGAACCGCGAACGTGCGCAGCAGGCGGCAGACAGCCTGGATAACGGCCAGGGCAAGGTGCTGGCGGTCGGGCTGGATATTCGCCAGCCGCAGGATTTTGAACTCGCGCTGGCGGCAACCGTTGAGCGTTTTGGCAGCCTGGATGTGCTGGTTAACAACGCCGCGCTGACGCTGGCAACCCCGGTAATGGACATCACTGTCGATGAATTTGACCAGGTGATCTCCACTAATCTGCGCGGCACGTTTGTTGGTTGCCAGACGATGGGGCGCTACTTCGCTAAGCGTGGCTACGGGCGGATTATCAACCTCGCTTCGCTGGCAGGGCAGAACGGTGGCACCGCTTCCGGCGCGCATTACGCCGCGTCAAAAGGCGGCATTTTGACGCTGACCAAAATCTTTGCCCGCGAGCTGAGCAAATCCGGCGTCACGGTTAATGCCATCGCCCCAGGGCCGATGGATTTGCCTTCGGTTCATGCGCTGGTGCCGGAAGAAAAAATGGCCGGACTGTTGCAGATGATCCCGGTCGGCAAGCTGGGCGAGGCCGAGTTTATTGCTCAGGCCGTGGCATTACTGGCTTCACCACAGGCATCGTTTGTTACTGGGGCAACCTGGGACATCAACGGTGGCCTGTTTATGCGCTAAGGAGCGGACATGCTGACTTTGCAAATTATTAAGCGCGAATTGCAGGGCGATGTCGTGCTACTCACGCTCGCCCACGCCGACGGCCTTGAGCTTCCGGAATACGGTGCGGGTGCGCATATCGACCTGCATCTGAGTGAAGATCTGGTGCGCCCGTACTCGCTGTGTGGCGACCCCAAAAACCGCCAGCATTACCAACTGGGTATTCTGAAAGACAGTCAATCTCAGGGCGGATCGCTGGCGGTGCATACCCTGCGTGAAGGCGATGAAGTGCAGGTCAGCGTGCCACGAAATCTGTTTGCTCTTGAAGCCTGCGCGGCACATAGCCTGCTGATTGGCGGCGGGATTGGCATCACGCCGATGCTGGCGATGGCCGCAGAACTGCACGCCGCCGGGCGCTCTTTTACTCTGCATTACGCTTGCCGTTCACGCTCTGGTGCGGCGTTTGTCGCGCAACTGGAAAGCGCGCCGTATGCCGAAAAAGTTCAGCTGCATTTTAGCGACGAGCAGCGCCTGAACCTTTCAGCGGTGCTCAGCGATGTACCACCGAATACCCATGTGTATGTCTGCGGCCCGACGCGATTAATGGATGCGGTCAATGAGACGGCCAAAACCCTGAATTACCAGGCGCAACAGATTCATCAGGAATGTTTTAGTGCCGATGTCCAGATTCAGGGCAAGGCATTTGAAGTGGTGGCGGCGGCCAGCGGGATCACCGTGCAGGTGGCTGAAAACCAAAGCATCGTCGAAGCACTGGCACTGGCGGGTTTGAAAGTCTGCGTTTCCTGTAAACAAGGGATTTGCGGCAGCTGCCTGACCGATGTGCTGGAAGGCGAGCCGGACCACCGCGACAGCTATCTGACGGATGAAGAGAAAGCCGATGGCGATCAAATCCTGTTGTGCTGTTCCCGCGCCAAAGGCGCGCGTTTAATCATCGATTTGTAAGGAATATCCCATGACTCTGCAAACAGATTTTCGTAATGCGATGGCGCAACTGGGGAGCGCGGTTTCTGTCATCACCACTGATGGCCCGGCGGGAAAATTCGGCTTCACGGCGTCTGCGGTATGCAGCGTGACCGACCAGCCGCCAACCTTGCTGGTGTGTATGAACCGCAACTCCTTCGCTAACGACCATTTCAAACAAAACGGCGCGTTATGCGTCAACGTGTTGTCCGGCGAGCATCAGGATTTGTCCGGCGTTTTCGCCAACGCCAGCCTGCGTTCTGAGCAACGTTTTCTGCACGACAACTGGCAGGTGATGGCCAGCGGCGCGCCGGTTCTCAGCTCATCAGTCGCCAGCTTCGACTGCGTTATTGATACCTGCCATGAAGTCGGCAGCCACACGGTGTTTTATTGCCAGGTGCAGGCGATTCGTGTCAGCGAACAGCCACGCGGCCTGGTCTACTTTAACCGCCGTTACCACACCATCGGCGACGATGTTGAAGTGTAGCCGCCAACGGTTTAGCGCATCTTTTATCCACGAGGAAACGCTCCATGAGTGACATCGCGAAAGAAAATGCACCGCACGATGCCCGACAAATGCGTAAGCTTGTTATCGCGTCGGTGCTTGGTAATGCGCTGGAATGGTACGACTTTTTCCTCTATGGGACGGCCGCCGCACTGGTGTTTGGCCCGTTGTTCTTCCCGGTGGGCGGCGATCCGCTACAGGGAACGTTATTAGCGTTTTCAGGCTTTGCGGTCGGTTTCCTGGCTCGCCCGCTGGGTGGGATTGTGTTTGGGCATTTGGGTGACAGATACAGCCGCAAAATGACGCTGGTGATGACGCTGTCGTTAATGGGCGCGACCACCTTTGTGATTGGTCTGCTGCCGGTTTACGCACAGATTGGTATTTGGGCGCCGATTTCACTGATCAGCCTGCGCTTCTTACAAGGCGTGGCATCCGGTGGCGAGTGGGGCGGTGGTGTGCTGATGTTGAGCGAAAATGCGCCGACATCACGCCGTGGATTCTTTACCGCCTGGAGCCAGATGGGGGTTTCCGGGGGCTTTGTGTTGTCGGCATTTGCCTTCTGGCTGGTGCAGAAACTCCCGGAAGCGGCCTTCATGAGTTGGGGCTGGCGGGTGCCGTTCCTGCTGAGTCTGCTGATTTTTCTGGTCGGGGTTTATATCCGTAAAAACATCCGTGAAAGTCAGGTCTTTCAACAGGCTAAACCACAAGACCAACACGAAAAACTGCCATTGCTGGTGCTGATTAAAGAGCACCCGAAAGCGCTGTTGCAGGCCATCGCGCTGCGGTTGCCAGAGAATGGCGCGTCCTACATCTTTTTCACCTTCTCGGTGGTGTATGCCAAACACATTGGTATCAGCACCGGCGTCATCATTAGCGCGGTGACGCTCGCGATGGTGGTGGAGCTGTTCTCGATTCTGTTCTGGGGCGCATTGTCTGACCGTATCGGCCTCAAACCGGTGTATTACGTCGGCGTGATTGGCTTGCTGGTGATGGCTTTCCCGTTCTTCTGGCTGCTGTCGACCGGCGATTATGGCTGGATCATGGTCGCGATGATCCTCGGTTTACCGGTGTGCCACGGGGCGATGATCGGTACTCAGCCGTGCATCATGAGCGATCTCTTCCCGGTGCGGGTACGTTACTCAGGCCTGGCGCTGGGGCATGAAGTGGGATCGATATTTTCCGGTGGTTTAGGGCCGATGCTGGCGGTGGCGTTGCTGATTGAATTTGATGCTTACTGGCCGGTTTCATTATTGCTGATGGGCTATGCCCTGCTGGCGCTGATTGCGCTGTGGAGCCTGCCTTCACAGAAAAAATCACCGGCGTTGCCGCGTTTAACTGAAGGAGCTGTTAATGAGTCTCACAATTGAGTCAGTTGCTTGCTGGCTGGTGGATATCCCGACCATTCGTCCACACAAGCTTTCCATGGCAACCATGGGCTGCCAGACGCTGACTATCATTCGCATGACCTGTGCGCAGGGTGTTATCGGCTGGGGAGAGGCGACCACCATCGGCGGTTTGAGCTACGGCTCGGAAAGCCCGGAGGCGATTAAGTCAGCCATTGAGTGCTACCTGGCACCGTTATTGTGCGGCAAAACCTTTAACGGCGTGGCCGCGCTGGCGGACGTGATGAACGCCAGCGTGAAGGGAAACACCTTTGCAAAATCGGCACTGGAAACCGCGTTTCTTGATGCGCAGGGAAAAGTGCTGGGATTGCCGGTCAGTGACTTGCTGGGCGGTGCATTAACTGAGCGCCTGCCGGTGCTGTGGACGCTGGCGAGTGGCGATACCGAAAAAGATATCGAAGAGGGAAAACGCCTGCTGGCCGAAGGGCGACACAATACCTTCAAACTGAAGATTGGTGCGCGCGCTCTGGAAGTGGATATGCGCCACGCGCTGGCAATTAAATCTGCTCTTGGCGGTGATGTCAGTATCCGTGTTGACGTTAACCAGGCGTGGGATCTGACCACCGCCATAAAAGGCATGACGCAGTTGCAGGACGGCGGTATCGACCTGGTGGAACAGCCGACGCCGCAGTGGGACCGACAAGCTTTGATCACGCTAAGCCAGCGTTTTGCGGTACCGATCCTCGCTGATGAATCCGTGGCAACCAGCCACGATGGCTACGCCCTGGCGAGCAACGGGTTCAGCGGTGCTTTTGCCCTGAAAATTGCCAAAGCAGGCGGGCCAGTGCAGGCGCTGAAACTGGCGCATGTGGCACAGGCGGCGGGCATTGGGCTGTATGGCGGCACCATGCTGGAAGGAACGCTGGGCAGCGTCGCCTCATTGCACGCCTGGTCGACAATCAACATGCAGTGGGGAACCGAAATGTTCGGCCCGTTACTGCTTAAGGACGACATTGTGGTACGCCCGCTGGATTTCAGCGACGGGCAGGTCACATTACCGCAGGGGCCAGGGCTGGGCATTGAAATTGACGCAGATAAACTGAATTTTTACGCCAGAAAATAAGACAGACTCTTACCCTACAGTGAGGAATATAAAATGACAGTGAATCCAGTAAAAACATCTGAATTAGAAAAGTTACTTGCTATCAGCAGCGGGTTAGTTTCACAGCAAGGCAACGAGCGCTTAAAAGTCATTCTGCATCAAGTGCTGGGTGATATTTTCCAGACCATCAAAAAATACGATATTACCGATGAAGAATTCTGGCTGGCGGTTAATTACCTGAATGAATTAGGCGAGCGTAAAGAAGCGGCATTATTAGCGGCGGGTTTAGGGCTGGAACATTATCTGGATATCCGTGCTGATGAAAAAGAAGCGGCAGCCGGAATTGAAGTGGGAACCCCTCGTACCATCGAAGGCCCGTTGTATGTGGCAAATGCGCCCTTAAGCCAGAATTATGCGCGCATGGATGACGGCACAGAGCAGGCTGAAATCATGTGGTTACAAGGCAAAGTGACGGACTCCAACGGCAAGCCAGTTGCTGGGGCGGTTGTTGATATCTGGCATGCCAACACGTTGGGGGGATATTCATTCTTTGACCAGTCGCAAAGCCAGTATAACTTGCGTCGCCGCATCCAGACCGGTGCCGATGGCAGCTATGCCGTGCGCAGTATTGTACCGTGCGGCTATGGTTGCCCGCCAGATGGACCAACCCAAAAACTGCTGACTGCAGTGGGTCGCCATGGCAACCGCCCGGCGCATATCCACTTCTTTGTCTCAGCGCCTGGTTATAAACATTTAACCACCCAGATTAACCTGAATGGTGATGCTTATTTATGGGATGACTTTGCTTTTGCCACCCGTGAAGAATTAATTGCCGACCCGCTTAAAATTACCGACACGCACATTGCAGAACAGCGCAAAATTAACCAACCGCACACCGAAGTGAATTTCGACTTCACGCTGGTGGCGGCAAGCGATAATAGCGATGAAGCCAAAATTAAAAGAATGCGCGTGATGGAATAACGCTTTTAGCGTTAATAACAGAGTATAAATGGTGGATGGCGCTATCGCTTATCCACCCTACAAAACCTATTTCGTAGGTCGGGTAAGCGTAGCGCCACCCGACAAAATCATCTAACCGTGCAAAAATCGCGGTGCCTGCAAATCCTCGACCAGTTCATTGATTAACTCAAATAACATGCCAGTTAATGCGCGGTTCACATCCGCCGAATGGGCGCGGCTTAATAATGTTTGGGTGAGCGCGTGGCAATACTGGCGCTGTATTTCTGAATCGCGATTCACCTGTATTTTGACTTCTTTTTCGACGGTGAGGCATTCCACCAGATAAGCAGGCAGCGGCTGCTCAAAGGTGGTTTTCATCACTTCCAGACAGTGCGCAATTCGCCCGCAAAGCGCTTGTTGTTCGGTTACTGTTTTGCATTCGATCAGCTCATCGGCAAGCAATTCGCAGACATTGAGGATCTGGAATAAATCCATGCTGGCGGTAATGGGGGAAAGCAGGGCGTTGCTGGAGTGCAGTTGAGAAAAATTTTGAGCTGACATCATGATGATTGTCTCCGATGAGTTATAAATATTGCCACCATCGGAGTTCCTACACTCGTGGTGGTGGCGCTAATGAGGGTAGGAAACCGACCTCAAAGGATATCGGTCAACCCGAAGGTTGCCCCACCAGCGCCACCGTTGATAAGAATAAAGGTGTGCAGGTGCTGCGACAATCAAAAACTTTCTAAGTCTTTGATATCTTCTTTGAGAAAACCAGGTTCCTACGCCCGACACCAGATTTTGCTGGTGCGCAGAAAGAATACGACCTAAGGTTTGCAGGTGACAAGTCAGATTGTTGGGTTTTCAGCGTTGCATTTGTGCGATGCGAGACTGCTCGCAAAAGGGGAATTTAGTGTTAATGAAATTCAGGGCTACGAACAGTGATACGATTTATTGAGATGAGGGCAACGGAGTCAGTCCGTTGCCCTAAGAGATTCTGACCAGCTAAACACCTGGAAATCTTGATTACCACATCAAATCATCAGGAACGATGAAATCTGCGTATGGATCTTCTTCGTCCTGCGCTTCCTGGCTGAGCGCGCTATTCAATACAATATAGCTCGCATCACGCTGGGCAATTTTATCGGCGACACTCGCGGGGATAATCGCGTATTCACCGTCAGGGTTACTGTCTGTAACCAGACGAGCGATGGCGAGGCGGCCATTAGTTAATTGAGTTTGCGTTACCTTATCCACATAGACTTTTTTAATTAAATTATTATCTGTGAAGTTGTAACCAATATCACCTTTTGAAATAACAATTCTGTTCATTTCAATGAGTTGTTTTATCTGCGCTTTTAATTCTTTAGATAACGTAGCTTGCTTTTGTTGCTCGCTTAACTGTTTATCACGTTCGATCTGTGCCTTTTTATTTTCTTCCACAGCCTCTCTTGCCTCACGAGCCTGAACCCGCGATTTTTTAGCCGTTCTTTGTACTTTCGCTACTTTTTTACTGCTGACTAAGCCAGCTTTAAGCATCTGTTCTTGTAATGTGAGTTTTGTCATGTTCGTGTCTAAAACCAATAAAAAATGTTGAGGGGATTATACCTTTAATTTTCGAGGCTGTGCGAGGTTGTAGGAGCCAGAGTGCATCAGTTTGGTTTAACGTCTTGTAAGGCTGTGGTTTGGCGGTACCTGATGTGTTGCACGAGTAAAAATCACCCGAATGCATGATTTTATGTGATGCAGATCACGTTCATGGTGAGGTGTTCCTTGTGAACACATCGTGACACAACCAGATAAGGTGGTCAGAAATGAAATATTATTTTGCTGCTTTGTTGTTATCTGCCATTGCCGCACCTTGTTATTCGCAAACTGTGGAGACCGAGAGTAATCAACCTGTCCCTAAAAGGACCAGCACCAGCGAGTATCAGCTCCAACACGCCCAGTCTTTCGGACCGGGAGTATTGGAGCTTGATACGGAGTGTTACAGCTTACCGAAGCCGGAGCATCAGCCCGGTGTAAATTGTGTCCCTGATTATTAAAACTCGGTCTTCCCCCAGTCATCTCATGGCTGGGGTTTAGTTCCTGTCTTTTTCATCTCAGCAGCCTCATCCCAACCGTGGGCTTCATTGATAAAGTGCAGCACTGCGCTTGAACGCTCATCAATCCTTGAAATCAACAACAGCTCACTCACCATTTCCGGTTGATCCAGCGGCACAATCCTTATCCCAGGCATGGTTAAGTGGGTGATGGTTTCTGGCACGATGCTCAGCCCAATGCCTGCAGCGACCAGGCCGGGAATACTCATCAGCGACGGGACATACATAATGTTCTCAGGGTGCAAATGGTTTTGTCGGCACGCCTGAAGAGTATGTGAGGTCAAGCCGATACCGGCAGCGTCTTGCAAAAACACGAATTTCTCGTGGCGCAGCGTCGACAGATCACTGGTAAAACTATCTGCCAGCTCGTGGTTATCCGGGATCAGCAACACCAGTCTCGACTTGCTGAATTGATGAGTGCGCAGACGGTCCGGCAGGTGATCTTTAAACACCCTGGCAAAGGCCAGATCCAGTTTATGGTCGAGCAACATTTCGAACTGCGCGCTGATTCCCGCATCCACCAGCGAGACTTTGACGTCGGGGAAGGTGCTGAAGTAGTGCCGCAGTAATTGCGGCAGGTTGGCCTCGAATAACGCCGAGTGATAGCCGATGTTTATCTCACCCACCTCGCCACGCCGGGCACGCCGTGCTGCGGCAATCGCCAGCTTACCGGACTCGATGGATTGCCGCGCATGGGGCAAAAATGCCTCGCCCGCCGCGGTCAACACCACGCCACGGTTTTCCCGCCGAAACAGTGCCAGCCCAAGCTCAGACTCAAGAGTACGCATTAACTGGCTCAGTGCGGGTTGCGCAATGCCCAGTTGTTCGGCCGCCCGGCTGAAATGCTGCAAATCTGCGGCGACAACGAAGGCTTTCAAATGACGTAGTTCCATAATCCTCAGTGATAAGTTGAGCTTATCTATTTATCGTAATTTTGATAATTATTCTGCAGAGGGGATGCGCTAATGTCTACTGACTTCGACGTTTCCTGCGTGCACCTGTGCCGGAGCGGAGTGGTATGGATATCCTGCAACCATAATAATTAAAGGACCACTACCTCAATGAATACAACAACTCACGCGAGTCATGACCTACGCATGCCCCGCAAAGCGGTCACCGCCGCGACCATAGGTACTGCCCTGGAATGGTTTGATTTCACGCTGTATGGCGCGGTGTCAGCAACCATTCTGCCTAAATTGTTTTTCCCGGCGATGGAGCCGACCGCCGGTTTGCTCGCCTCGCTTGCAACCTTCGGTGTGGGTCTGGCCGCTCGCCCTGTGGGCGCGATCACCTGCGGTTATCTCGGTGACAAATTGGGTCGTCGCAACCTGATGTTGGCAACCGTGACACTGATGGGTCTGGCATCAGTACTGATGGGCCTGTTGCCGACCTATGCCCAGGTCGGTATTTGGGCACCCATATTGCTGGTTATCCTGCGAATTATTCAAGGTTTCGCGCTGGGCGGTGAGTCCACCGGGGCACAACTGATGGCGCTGGAGCACGCTTCTCCAGACCGACGCGGGCGTTATTCCGGCTTACTCGGCCTGTGTTCACCACTCAGTCAGATACTGGCCAACGGCGTGTTGATGGGGCTTGCCGCGACACTATCAACCGCGCAATTCGAAAGCTTCGGCTGGCGCATTCCCTTCGTCATGAGTTTCGTGCTGGTGGTGGTCGCCATCTTTATCCGGCTGAAAGTCGACGAAACCCCTGCGTTTGTCGCCCTGAAAAAGACGCCGGTCAAGCAGGAAAAAAGTCCGCTCAAGACCGCGGTAGGCAGCCACTACAAAACCATCCTGCGCCTGATGTTCTTCTTCTGCTCGCCAGCGGCGCTGTTCTATCTGATTGTGATTTTCTCCCTCAGCTACCTGACCAAGCACCTCGGCTTTAGCCAGTCGACAGGCTTTATGTCACTGATGGTGGCAAACATGTGCGCGATTTTTGGTGCGCTGGCGGGAGGGTATTTGTCCGATCGTTGGGGGCGCAAAAAAGCACTGGCCTTTGGTTCGTGCATGACCCTGCTGATCCTGTTCGTCTACTTCCCGATCCTCAATACATTAAACGTCGCGGCGATCATGGCTGTTATGGGGTTGTTCCTTGGCTTCACCCAGTTTCAGAGCGGCATCCAGCCCGTGGCCTTCGCCGAAGCGTTTCCAACCCAGGTGCGTTATTCGGGTTCCGCACTGGCCTACACCGGCGCAAACCTGGTGATCGGTGGCCCGATGCCGATGATCGCCGTGTGGTTGATGAGCCAGTCGAACAACTCGCCATGGCCTCTGGTGACGCTGTGCGCTGCTATCAACCTGATCTCGCTTGCCATGATCCTCATTGGCCCAGAAACCCGCGGCATCGACCTGAATACCGTCGCAGCACCTGACACGGAAGCAAATGCTACTTCAGCTCTCTTTTCAAATAACACAATAGGACGACCATGAACCGCACCGTCTTCATCCTTAACGGCCCAAACCTGAACCTGTTGGGTCGTCGTGAGCCGCACATTTACGGACACACTACGCTCGAGCAGATACGCCAACGCAGCGAACGGCTCGCCGGAGAACTTGACCTGGTATGCGATTTTCGCCAGACCAACCACGAGGGCGTGATGGTCGACTGGATTCAGGAAGCCTTCGAGCAGGGCGCTGCGGTAATCATCAACCCGGCCGGCTTTTCGTTTCATTCGATTCCGGTGCTCGATGCCCTGAAGATGCTCGACACACCGCTGATTGAACTGCATCTGTCGAACATCCATGCCCGTGATGAACTGCATCGACACTCAATTATGTCGGGCGTGGTCAATGCCGTGATTTGTGGCATGGGGGCCGACGGTTATCCTTTGGCGATCCGCGCCATAGATGATTTGCTGCGCAGGCAGGTGGTTAACAACTGATCCTTTTTCGACGGATGCATGCAGGGCGGTCCAGAGGCAGATAAGTGCCGGGGCCGCCTTTTCATGTTTTCAGTTGCAAGCTTAGGAAGCAAAACGTCAGCGATTGGGGAATAGAGTCTGGAGGAGACGGGATGTATTGGCACTTCTCGTTATTGGTCTTCAAACAGCTTTTCGATGGACTTCGTTGGATAGAAAAGCGAATTTTCGTTACTTCCTGTAAGGGTAATGAAACCTAGTTTTAAGTAGAATTGTTTTGCCCGCGCATTTATAGCTTCAACAAACATTCCATGTACACCAACCGCCAGGGAAGCCAGATAAACGACGTTCATCGCATGCGTGACGAGTGTGCTTCCCCATTCTTGTCCCTGAAGGGATTTGTGAACGGCCAGACGACCCAATGTGACACCTGGAACATTGGCATAAGGCACTTTCCGCTTCAGTGAATTCGATGGAAGCGTTTCCTTCATGTTTTGTAGACGCTTAACAGCTCGATTCAGCCTCTCATTCGGAGCAGGCGGATTGCTGATGGCATCCATCACAAGGTTCCATGATTCTTTGTTGAGGAGCAGACGACGATGCTGCTCAATAATTTCCGCTGCTCGTTCTGAGGCACTGGCAACCATAAACTGGGTAATCGTCTGGTTGGACATGGCGCCGCTTCTTCGATCATGCTCTTGTCGTCATCGGTTAATCTGAGATCGATGCGCTGTTTCTTCAATGCTGACATTACGTGCTCCTTGCCTGTTCACGCTATGCGGCAGTCATTCTCTTCGCTTCAGTTATTCAAAGAGATTTAAACTCATCTGAATTGTACGGCTTAATTCCGTACGTCAACTATAGAAATCGTCGACAAATCATTCAACTCGTCATTTTTAAATTATGAGTTCCGGACCCCGTGAATGTGTTCTGGAGACGCCAATACCACAGCTAACTCAGAGGTGAATAACGTGTTTAATTAGCTTATCTTACGCTCGCTGGTTTTCAGGTGACAAGTAGAATAATGGGAGTTACAGCGTTGCATTTTTGATGTGCGAAGGGGCTCGCAAACAACAAATTAAGACTGGATTAGTAGGGTGGATAAGCGGCAGCGTCATCCACCATTTGCTGCATATTGTCGGAAGACACTTCGCTTTTCCGACCTACAAAAAGCGGATGTGAGAAGACGTTGAGATACGGAAATGTGGTTATGTAGGCTGATTTATTGGGGTTTTATAGATTTGAATAAACGGAAGGTTGTATTGAAATGGTGTCCCCTGCAGGAATCGAACCTGCAACTAGCCCTTAGGAGGGGCTCGTTATATCCATTTAACTAAGAGGACTCATACCCTTCATACTTTAAATTGTGGAGGTGTTGGCTGCATTCACAAATCCCAGTCACTTACTCAAGTCAGCTCCTGGGACTTTGTTCTCTTGCCGCCTACCCACAATTCAAATTATTTTGGGTATTGCGGGCAGTAGTATACCCGCTTTTAGAGCGGAGTTAAGGGGCAAACAGGCTGATTGCCTGAAACGTAACCAGTTTTATCTGCGTTGCGCCTGTTTTCCGCTTTTGCCGTCTTCCACTTCCTGTTTGCGTTTTGCTTCAGCTTTCGCCTCGGCTTTTTTCTTATTGCTCATATCGTTACGGATTTGTGCGTGGCTGATCAGCGCGAAGATAAATGTTCCGCCGCAAATGTTGCCTGCTAGCGTGGGTAATGCGAATGGCCAGAAGAAATCGCTCCAGTGGATGGTGCCGTTAAAGACCAGGTAGAGAATTTCCACCGAGCCGACCACGATGTGGGTTAAATTACCCAGTGCGACGAGCCAGGTCATGATGATGATCACCACTATTTTTGCCGCACCCGCCGCCGGGAACATCCACACCATGGTGGCGATAATCCAGCCGGAAATAATGGCGTTGGCAAACATTTCACCTGCGGTGTTGTGCATGACTTCCATGCCGATGGTGACGAAAGCATCCCGCGTTTCTTCGTCGAATATTGGCATATATTCAAACGCAAACGCGGCAAGCCCGGTGCCGATAATATTACCCAGTAGCACCACGCCCCATAAGCGCAGCAACAGCAGGAGGTTTGCCCCGTTGGGTTTGTGCATGACAGGCAGTACGGCGGTGACGGTGTTTTCGGTGAACAACTGTTGGCGCGCCATGATGACGATAATAAACCCAAAGGTGTAGCCGAGGTTTTCCAGTAAAAAGCTGCCGGGTACACCTTCGAGATTGACGTGAAATACCCCTTTCGCCAGCAGCGATGCGCCCATCGATAAACCCGCCGCAATCGCCGACCACAGCAATGCCATCGCGTCCCGTTCTAACTCTTTTTCACCGTCCTGACGGATATGTTCGTGGATGGCCATCGCCCGCGAGGGTAGGCGTTCCTCATCGACTTCTATCTTTTCGCCGTGATCTTTCTCATCACTTTCGACCTCGATGGCATCGGTGGATTTATCGATTTTGTCTTCTTTTAATTCATCCATATTTCGGGGCACTCACGGAGTGTTTGTTTCTTTAAGCGTAGCGGTTTTTAGCTCTGTGCCTCCTGGCGTCAGCTAATTCGACTTAATTTTGATCCTGGGGGTAAGGATTACCTCTTTTGGAGTACCGCAACGGCGCGAGCCAATCTGGAGCAAAGCCTATGATGTGTTATGATTTTGCATCCCGAGACAAGGAGTGACTCCTCAAATGCTTGATGCGATTAACCTGACCTGCGTACGTGATGACCGCGTGTTATTTAGCGAGTTGTCGTTTAGCGTACGCCCTGGTGAAATGGTGCAAATCGCCGGGAAAAATGGTGCCGGGAAAACGTCGCTGTTGCGGATTTTGGCGGGGCTGGCACAAGCTGAGGATGGCGAAGTGAAGTGGCAAGGGGAAACGTTATCCCGCGCGCGCGAACACTATCATCAGGATTTGCTGTGGCTCGGGCATCAGCCCGGTATCAAAACGGTTCTCACCGCTTTTGAAAATCTCAGCTTTTATCACGCGCAAGGTGCGGAATCACTACGTTGGCAAGCACTTACTGAAGTGGGTTTACTGGGGTTTGAAGATGTCCCGGTTCACCAGCTTTCGGCCGGGCAACAACGGCGAGTGGCGTTGGCCCGTTTGTGGTTAAGCGCACACAAACTGTGGATTCTGGATGAGCCTTTCACCGCCATTGATGTCGCGGGTGTAGAAAAACTCACGCATCAACTCCAGCGCCATACCGAAAATGGCGGCATGGTCATTCTTACTACGCATCAGCCGCTGGCGGTCGACAATCTGCGCCAGATTCATTTGCAGGAGAAACGGGCATGATGCGCCGGATTTTTCTGCATGAACTGCGAGTGGTGTTCCGCAAAGGGGCAGAAATCGCCAACCCGTTGTGGTTTTTTCTGATCGTTATCACGCTGTTTCCGCTGGGGATTGGCCCTGAGCCGCAATTACTGGCGCGCATTGCGCCGGGTGTGATTTGGGTTGCGGCGCTGTTGGCGTCGTTGCTGGCGATGGACAGGCTGTTTCGTGATGATTTCCAGGACGGTTCGCTTGAGCAACTGATGTTGCTACCCATCCCTTTGCCAATGGTGGTGTTAGCGAAAGTGACCGCTCACTGGGTGGTGACCGGTTTGCCATTGCTGATCCTCTCGCCGCTTGCCGCTTTGTTGCTCGGGCTGGATTTTTACGCCTGGAAAGTGATGGCGTTGACGCTGTTGTTGGGGACGCCAACGTTGAGTTTTTTGGGCGCCCCAGGCGTGGGGCTGACGGTGGGGTTGCGGCGTAGCGGTGTGCTGCTGAGTTTGCTGGTGCTGCCGCTGACTATTCCGCTGTTAATTTTTGCGACCGCCGCTATGGACGCAGCCTCTATGCATCTGCCGGTTGACGGTTATATGGCTATTCTTGGTGCATTTTTAGCGGCCAGCGCGACATTAAGCCCGTTTGCTACGGCGGCGGCGCTGCGTGTGAGTGTGCAATAGATTTGTCGGATGACGCTGCGCTTATCCGACCTACGTGAAACATAACATATCAATATTTTGTAGGGTGGATAAGCGCAGCATCATCCACCATTGTTTTGATTTCGTGAGCAAATAATTATGTGGAAATGGTTACATCAGCTCGCTAAACCCGAGCGCCTTTACCAGCTTTGCGGGCTGTTTGTGCCGTGGTTTGCGATGTTCAGCGCGGTGCTGTTAGTGGCAGGTTGTGTCTGGGGTTTTGGATTTGCGCCTGCGGATTATCAACAAGGCCAGAGCTATCGCATTATGTATCTTCACGTGCCTGCGGCGATCTGGTCGATGGGCATTTATGGCTCGATGGCGGTGGCGGCGTTTATTGGCCTTGTCTGGCAGATGAAAATGTCTGACCTCGCCGTGGCGGCGATGGCGCCAGTGGGCGCGGTGTTTACCTTTATCGCGCTGGTGACCGGTTCTGCATGGGGTAAACCGATGTGGGGAACCTGGTGGGTATGGGACGCGCGGCTGACATCCGAGCTGGTGTTGCTGTTTCTCTATATCGGCGTGATTGCGCTGTATAACGCCTTTGATGACCGCCGCCTGGCGGGGCGCGCGGCAGGGATTCTGGTACTGGTCGGCGTGGTGAACTTGCCGATTATTCACTACTCGGTGGAGTGGTGGAACACGTTGCATCAAGGTTCAACTAACATGCAGCAAAGTATCGACCCTTCAATGCGCACTCCGTTGCGCCTGACCATTTTCGGTTTTCTGATGCTGTTTGCCACGCTGACGCTGATGCGTTTGCGTAACCTTATTTTGCTTCAGGAGCAGCGCCGCCCGTGGGTGATGGAACTGGCGAATAAAGGGAGAAACTCATGACCAGGGCATTTTTGAATTGGGGTGATTTTTTTGCCATGGGCGGCTACGCGTTTTACGTCTGGCTAGCTGTCGCGCTGACCTTTATCCCGTTGCTGCTTTTGCTGGCACACACCCGTGTGCAGCGTCGTGCCATTTTAAATGCGGTCAGACGCCAACATGCACGGGAAAAGCGTATTCAGGCGGCACAACATGCAGAGGGAACTGAATGAATACTCGTCGCAAAAATCGACTCTATCTGGCGCTGTCTGTGCTGGTGGGGTTAGGGCTCACTATCACGCTGGTGTTGTATGCGCTGCGCAGCAATATCGACCTGTTTTATACGCCGAGCGAAATCCTGTATGGCAAAGGTGAAAGCCATCAGTTGCCTGAAGTGGGGCAGCGTTTGCGCGTTGGCGGCATGGTGCAACCGGGCAGTGTGAAGCGTGATAAAGATACGCTGAAAGTCACCTTCAAACTTTACGATGCCAGCGGCGTAGTCGACGTCAGTTTCGATGGCATTTTGCCAGACTTGTTCCGCGAGGGGCAGGGTGTGGTCGCACAAGGCGAGTTTGAGGCTGGTAATAAGATTGCCGCCAAAGAAGTGCTGGCAAAGCATGACGAAAATTACACCCCGCCGGAAGTGAAAGAAGCGATGGATAAGAACCACCAACGCGCCCCGCAGGCCTATAAGGATAACGCCTCATGATGCCAGAAATTGGCAGTTTTTTGCTTTGTCTGGCGCTTGGCTGGTCATTGTTACTCAGTGTTTATCCGTTGTGGGGCGTAAAGCGTAATGACTCGCGCCTGATGGCCTCTTCGCGTCCGTTGGCCTGGGCGCTATTTATCACGCTGTGCGCCAGTTTCCTGGTGCTGGTGAACGCCTTTGTGGTGAACGATTTTACCGTGCTGTATGTGGCGAATAACTCCAACAGCGAGTTGCCGGTATGGTATCGCGTTGCCGCCACCTGGGGCGCACACGAAGGTTCGCTGCTGCTGTGGGTGTTGCTGCTGAGCGGATGGACGTTTGCGGTGGCGTTGTTTAGCCGCAGCATGCCGCAAGATGCCGTTGCGCGCGTGTTAGCTGTGATGGGGATGATTAATTTCGGCTTCCTGCTGTTTATCATTTTCACTTCTAACCCATTTACCCGCACGCTACCGGATTTCCCTATCGAAGGGCGCGACCTGAATCCTCTGCTGCAAGACATCGGGCTGATTTTCCACCCGCCTTTACTGTATATGGGGTATGTCGGTTTCTCGGTGGCATTTGCATTTTCGATTGCCGCACTGATGGCCGGGAAACTCGATTCGGCCTGGGCGCGTTGGACACGCCCGTGGACGCTAGCCGCGTGGTCATTTTTAACCATCGGCATTGTGTTAGGTTCGGCCTGGGCTTATTACGAGCTGGGCTGGGGCGGCTGGTGGTTCTGGGACCCGGTTGAGAACGCCTCGTTTATGCCGTGGCTGGCGGGTACAGCGTTAATTCACTCGCTATCGGTGACGGAAAAACGTGGCAGTTTCAAAGCCTGGACGGTGTTGCTGGCGATTACCGCGTTCTCTCTGTGTTTACTCGGCACTTTCCTGGTGCGTTCGGGCGTGTTGGTTTCGGTACATTCGTTTGCATCCGATCCGGCACGCGGCATGTTTATCCTCGCTTTCCTGGTGATTGTGATTGGCGGCTCGCTGCTGCTGTATGCGGTGAAAGGCAGCAAAGTCCGTTCACGCGTCGGAAATAGTCTGTGGTCGCGGGAATCCTTTTTACTCGGCAATAACGTGCTGTTGATCGCCGCCATGCTGGTGGTGTTGCTGGGCACGTTGCTGCCTTTGGTGCACAAGCAACTGGGGCTGGGCAGTATTTCTATCGGTGAACCGTTCTTCAATACCATGTTTACCGCGCTGATGGCGCCGTTTGCATTGTTGCTCGGCATTGGCCCACTAGTGCGCTGGCGTCGTGATGAACCACAAAAGCTGGTGCGCAGGTTGGTGGTTGCCGTGGTGGTGACCGTGGCGCTGGCGTTAACTTTGCCGTGGCTAATGCAAGACCGCATCGAAGCGATGACGGTGGTCGGTTTGCTGATGGCGGTATGGGTGTTTGTGCTGGCGTTAACCGAAGTCTACGAGCGTGCTACGTATCGCCATGGTTTGCTGAAAGGCTTATGGAAATTGCCACGCAGCCACTGGGGCATGGTGTTTGGCCATCTGGGGCTGGCGGTGACGGTGGTGGGTATCGCGTTTAGCCAGAATTACAGCATCGAGCGCGATGTGCGCATGAAAGCCGGCGACAGCATCGACATCCACCAGTATCACTTTGTGTTCCGCGATGTTCACGAACTGAACGGCCCAAATTACCGTGGCGGCGTGGGGATTATCGACGTCACACGCAATGGCAAACCTGAAGCCACGCTGCACGCTGAAAAGCGTTTCTACAACAGCAACCGCGCCATGATGACCGAAGCGGCGATTGATGGCGGCGTGACGCGTGACCTGTACGCCGCGTTGGGTGAAGAGCTGGATGACGGCAGTTGGGCGGTTCGCCTCTATTACAAACCTTTCGTGCGCTGGATTTGGATGGGCGGAATTTTGATGACGCTCGGCGGACTGTTCTGCTTATTCGACCCGCGTTATCGCCAACGCAAAAACATGCCGGAGGCCGCATGAATCGCAAAGTCTTATTTATCCCGCTGGTACTGTTTTTACTGCTGGCTGCGATGCTGCTGTGGCAACTGGCGCGTAATGCGCAGGGCGATGACCCAACCAACCTGGAATCGGCGTTGATTGGCAAGCCAGTGCCGGTGTTTCGTCTCGAATCGCTTGAAAATCCTGGCAAGATTTACGACCAGTCTGTGCTGACCGACGGAAAACCGTTGTTGCTTAACGTCTGGGCGACCTGGTGCCCAACTTGCCGCGCCGAACATCAATACCTTAACGGCCTGAAAGCGCAGGGCGTGCGGGTGGTCGGCATGAACTATAAAGACGATCGCCGCAAAGCCATTACCTGGCTGAATGAATTAGGTAATCCTTACGCGCTGAGCCTGTTTGATGGCAACGGGATGCTGGGGTTAGATCTGGGCGTTTATGGCGCACCGGAAACCTTCCTGATCGACGGCAAAGGGATCATCCGTTATCGCCATGCCGGTGATCTTAACGATCGCGTCTGGCAACAGGAGCTGAAACCGCTGTGGGAAAAATACAATAAGGAGGCAGGCGCATGAAACGCGGTTGGCTAATTCTCATCGCATTCCTGTTCTCCTTTAATGTTCTGGCGGCGATCGATACTTTCCAGTTTAAAGACGAAGCGCAAGAACAGCAGTTCCGCCAGCTCACAGAGCAACTGCGCTGCCCGAAATGCCAGAACAATAGCATTGCCGATTCTAACGCCATGATTGCTTCGGACATGCGTTTGAAAGTTTATGAACTGCAACAGCAGGGGAAAACCAAGCAGCAGATCATCGACTATATGGTGGAACGTTACGGTAATTTCGTAACTTATGAACCGCCAATGACGCCCGCAACGCTGATTTTATGGGTACTTCCGGTGCTGTTTGTGCTGGGCGGTGCGGGTGTGATTGTGAGGCGCAGCCGCAAGCGGCGGGTGCATTTTAGTGACGAGCCTGAAAAAGCAGCGCTGCCTACCGTCAGTAAAAAAGCCCATTTTTGGTTTTTTGCACCGGGAGCGGTGATTTTGCTGGTCGTGAGTTCGGGCGTTTATCTGAAAACGTCGGATATAAAGCAGGTTCGAGCCTGGCAAAAAGTCTCAAATCAGACACCTCAACTATTGCAACGTGCTTTAGACCCGCAAGCCAGGCCGCTGAATATGCCGGAAATGGCCAATCTCGGTCTTGGATTACGCACGCAATTACAGCATGAACCTAACAATATTGAGGGCTGGATGATGCTCGGACGTATTGGTATGGTTCTTAATAATGCATCAACCGCTACACAAGCCTTTGCTCATGCGTATAAACTGTCGCCCACTAACGATAATGTAAAGCTGGGCTATGCTGAAGTATTGACCCGTAGCGGCGACCCGCAGGATAACCAACTGGGTGGTGATCTGTTGCGAGAGTTGCTCAAATCGGATCATACAAATGTTCGCGTTCTAAGCTTGTTGGCGTTTAACGCTTTTGAGCAGCAACATTACTCTGAGGCAATAGGTGCATGGCAAATCATGTTGCGAGTTCTGCCAGCAAATGACTCGCGTCGCGCTGTGGTGCAAAGAAGTATTGAGCAGGCGACCGCAGCGCTTGCTGGCGGGGGCGGCACCAAACCTGAGAGCGTAGAACAGCAATAACAGGGAGAGAATTATGAATTTCCGCCTCACTGGGCTGGCATTGGCTGTGACTGTTTTGGTCGGCTGTGCCAGCTCGGGCGATACACAACCGCAAGGGCGTTCGGACCCGCTAGAAGGGTTCAACCGCACGATGTACGACTTCAACTTCAATGTGTTGGACCCGTATGTGGTGCGCCCGGTGGCTGTGGTATGGCGTGATTATATGCCGCAACCGGCACGTAATGGGATAAGTAACTTCACCAGTAACCTTGAAGAACCTGCCTCTATGGTGAACAACTTTATCCAGGGCGACCCGTATCAGGGGATGGTGCATTTCACTCGTTTCTTCCTGAACAGCTTGTTGGGGATGGGTGGGTTAATCGATGTTGCGGGGATGGCGAATCCGAAGTTACAGCGTCTTGAGCCGAACCGTTTCGGTACTACGCTTGGGCATTATGGCGTGGGTTATGGCCCATATGTGCATTTACCGGCATACGGTAGCTTCACGCTCCGTGAAGATGGCGGTGAGTTGGTCGATGATTTGTATGCGCCACTGTCCTGGCTGACCTGGTGGATGTCACTGGGTAAATGGACGCTTGAAGGTATCGAAACTCGTGCGCAATTGTTGGATTCCGAAGGCTTGCTGAAGCAATCTTCAGACCCCTATATTTTGGTGCGTGAAGCCTACTTCCAGCGCCATGATTTCCAGGCCAACGGCGGGAAACTCACGCCACAAGAGAATCCGAACGCATCAGCTATTCAGGATGATCTAAAAGATATCGACTCTCAGTAACCTTCTGGAATGAGAGACATAAAAAAGGCGAAACTGAGGTTTCGCCTTTTTTTTCACCGTTAACTATTAGAATGCGTAGTTAAAGTTCATGCCGTACAGCCAGGCTTTACCTGAAGACTGGAAGGTGTATGGACCTTCTTTGATCTCAACGTTCTGGCCGTGCATGTAGGAAACACCGACATCAATAGACGCATCTTCGTTAAATGCGTAGGTGGTACCGGCGCTGACCCAGAAACGGTCTTGATCAGGGATGGAAATAGAACGCATATCAGCCGGAACTGGGCTATCGTCAAATGCAATACCGGTACGGAAGGTCCAGTTCTTATCCATAAAGTAGGTGGTACCTAAAGCAATACGGTACGCATCTTTAAAGCTTTCATCTTTATAGAACAAAGTCTGGCCATTGGTACCAGTGGCTTTCAACTCCTGGAACTGGCTCCAGCTGGTGTAAGCGATGCTGTAGTGAATCGCCCACTGTGGATCAACTTTGTTATAACCGGACAGTTCCCACATTTCTGGCAGGTTCAGCGTCAGAGCACCAGGAATTGTCTGGCCGCTTGTACCCCACGGGAAGGCAGTGCCTGCGCCAGGTGCGCGGTTAAATGCGCTGTTGATGTTGCTTTTATAATCACCATCGAAGTCAACTTTGACTTCTGAACGGTAGGTTAAACCGTAGCGGTTATCTTTATCGATTTCATAAAGAATACCGGCGTTCCAGCCGTAGCCCCACTCGTCGCCTTCCATATGTGCGATTTGCGTTCCTGGTGTTGCCAGGCGAGCACCTGCAGTTTGCTCACCTGCGTAACGTTCGATTTTGGCTTTAGCGTAAACCGCGTCAAAACCAAGGCCGAAGCTCCAGTTGTTATTTAAACGGTAGGCACCGCTCAGATTCAGGTTCATCGTCGTCAGGTCGGTTTTACCACCGTACTCGCCAGCGATGTAATCATTGTTAAATTCGGTAGCGAGGCCGTAGTTTGAAGTGACGGAAGCCCCCCAGCCGAACTGTTCATTGATTGGCGCGACAAAGTGTAGGTTCGGTACCCACGCGGTCGGTGCGATGTTATTCGCGTCGGTGCTTCGATTTCCAGGGAAAGGTGAATTCCCTGAGATGTTAACGTCAGGATCAATAAAGACGGCACCGCCAGAGAAAGAAGGGCGGTCAAACATCATAATTGTTGCAGGGTTCCGGCTGGCGGAGCCCGCATTATCTGCAACTGCACCTTCCCCCGAATAAGCTCGGCCCAGGCCAGAGGAAGAGAACTCGTTTAATTGAAAGCCGGCCGAGTACGCCTGCGAAGAGACTATTGCCACTGCAACCGCGAGGGCTGACTTTGTAAACAGGTTTTTCTGGCTCATGACCAAAACCTCATCGTAGATTTATTTTTATACAAACAATGTTACATACCGTAACAGGAGCGCGAATAGTAGGGGCTGATCTGTTACAGAGAAATCAGACCAGTGGCGAGAGTATAGGTCTGACCAGATGGAATGTTGCAAGTTTGTATCTAAGAATTTTCAAATTTGATCGTAGAAACGAGATCTGCCTGGCAAAATCGGGTTCTTCGTCACTACGCAAAATAGGTGAATCTTGTTTTAGATCATTTTTAAGTGTGATTTGGGTCACTTGCGGATTTTGACAAGATTAACGACTGGAGTCGCTTCAACAGGGAGCGTAAAATAAGCAGGAATTGTTTAATCCTATTCAATGCGAAATACAGAGGAAATCATAAAATGAGTAAGAACACTGCTGATGAAACCCCGGTTTGCTGCTGTATTGATGTTGGTTCCATCATCGATAACACCGATTGCACAGCAACATACAGCTGCGTGTTTGCAACCCGTGCTGAAGCTGAAGAAACTCTGGCTGCGCTGACCGAAAAAGCACGTGCCGCAGAATCTGAACCTTGCCAGATTGTTCCGCGTTATACCGAAGAAGCTGACGGCGTACGTCTGGATATCGACTTCACTTTCAGCTGCCAGGCTGAAACTATGATCTTCCAGCTCGGCCTGCGTTAAATGTAAAAATGTCGGATGGCGCAAGCTTATCCGACCTACAAGTGCCAATCGTGGGTGGATAAGCGAAAGCGTCATCCACCTTCTTTCACTTTAATATCCTTCTTTAAAGCGTGTCCCCCCTCCCAATTCTTTAGTCCACCGGTTGGCTGATTGTAACTTTTTGGTTAAAACTGTGATCAGGTCAGACCACTATTGGTCATTTACAATTTTATTCCTGGAAATATGTAGTTACAGCAATATGGCTGTTGTTTCATAGACAAAGGGAAAAACAGGGGAGCGTTATGAGTCAGGCACTTCCGCTGGTCACCCGTCAGGGCGACCGCATTGCCATCGTCAGTGGGTTACGCACACCGTTTGCTCGCCAGGCTACGGCATTTCACGGTATACCTGCCGTCGATCTCGGCAACATGGTGGTCAGCGAATTGTTGGCCCGCAGCGAAATTCCCCCAGAAATCATTGAACAATTGGTTTTCGGCCAGGTTGTCCAGATGCCGGAAGCGCCAAACATTGCCCGTGAGATTGTCCTGGGGACAGGAATGAGCGTGCATACCGATGCCTACAGCGTCAGCCGTGCTTGTGCGACTAGCTTCCAGGCAGTGGCGAACGTCGCCGAAAGCCTGATGGCAGGCACCATTCGCGCGGGGATTGCCGGTGGTGCTGATTCATCATCCGTTTTGCCCATTGGCGTGAGTAAAAAACTGGGGCGCGTACTGGTGGATGCCAATAAAGCGCGCACGCTGGGGCAGAAGCTGAAACTGTTTTCACGTTTGCGCCCGCGCGATTTATTACCTGTTCCACCAGCCGTTGCGGAATACTCAACCGGTTTACGGATGGGCGACACCGCCGAGCAAATGGCGAAAACTCATGGAATTACTCGTGAACAACAAGATGCGCTGGCGCATCGCTCCCACACCAAAGCAGCGATTGCATGGCAAGAAGGCAAACTGAGCGAAGAGGTCATGACTGCCTTTATCCCGCCTTATCGCCAGCCTTTCAGCGAAGATAATAATGTTCGCCAAAATTCGTCGATTGCCGATTATGCGAAACTGCGTCCGGCGTTTGACCGCAAACACGGTACGGTGACTGCGGCAAACAGCACTCCGTTAACCGACGGGGCGGCAGCGGTTATTCTGATGACCGAATCACGCGCCAAAGAATTGGGTTTGAAGCCGCTGGGCTATTTGCGCAGTTACGCTTTCACTGCGGTTGATGTCTGGCAGGACATGCTGCTCGGCCCCGCATGGGCAACACCGCTGGCGCTTGAAAGAGCAGGCATCACATTGAATGATCTGACCTTATTCGATATGCACGAAGCCTTTGCTGCACAGACGCTGGCTAACCTGAAAATGCTCGCCAGCGAGCGTTTTGCTCGCGATGTATTAGGCCGCGCTCATGCGACCGGCGAAGTGGACGACTCTAAATTTAACGTTTTAGGCGGCTCGATTGCTTACGGACACCCGTTTGCTGCAACGGGGGCGCGCATGATCACGCAAACGCTGCATGAACTGCGGCGCCGTGGCGGTGGATTTGGTTTGGTTACCGCCTGCGCGGCAGGTGGCCTGGGTGCTGCAATGGTTCTGGAGGTCGAATAATGGAACAGACTTCTGCTTTCAACTTGCATGTCCGCCTCGACAATATCGCCGTTGTGACAATTGATGTGCCGGGCGAAAAGATGAATACCCTGAAAGCCTCTTTCGGGCCTGACGTGCACAACATTATTAAACAGGTTCGCGATAACACGGCCCTGCAAGGCTTGATATTTATCTCAGGAAAGCCTGATAACTTTATTGCCGGTGCTGACATCAACATGATTGCCAGTTGCCAGACTGCGCTTGAAGCCCAAACGCTGGCGCAGCAGGGCCAGCAAATCATGGCGGAAATTGCAGCGCTTCCGATTCCGGTGGTGGCGGCTATTCATGGCGCGTGTCTCGGCGGCGGGCTGGAACTGGCGCTGGCCTGTCATTCGCGTATCTGCACCGATGATGAAAAAACTAAACTCGGCTTACCTGAAGTGCAGTTGGGTCTGTTGCCGGGTTCTGGTGGCACACAGCGTTTGCCGCGTTTGATTGGCGTCAGCCATGCGCTGGACATGATCCTGACCGGGAAACAATTGCGCCCGCGTCAGGCGCTGAAACTGGGGCTGGTCGATGAAGTGGTGCCGCAGTCGATTTTGCTGAAGGCGGCAGTTGAGCTGGTGGCAAAAGGCCGCCAGCCATCGCGCATTTTGCCGGTTCGGGAACGTATTCTTGCAGGCCCGCTTGGCCGTTCACTGTTGTTTAGCATGGTAGAGAAAAAAACCGAGCAAAAAACGCGTGGTAATTATCCTGCCACGTTGCGCATTATCGAAGTGATAAAAGTCGGGCTTGGGCAGGGCAGTTTTAGTGGTTATGAGTCGGAGGCGAAAGCCTTTGGCGAACTGGCGATGACGCCACAATCAGCGGCATTACGCGGGTTGTTTTTTGCCAGCACAGAGCTTAAAAAAGAGCACGGTGCTGATGCACCTCCACGGCCGATAAATGCGGTTGGCGTGTTGGGCGGTGGCTTGATGGGCGGCGGGATTGCCTTTGTCACTGCCACCAAAGGCAAATTACCGGTGCGCATCAAAGACATTAATAACGACGGCATTAACCATGCGCTGAAATACAGTTGGGATTTGCTGGATAAAAAAGTGCGTCGTCGCCATCTGAAAGCGGCGGAGCGCCAGCGTGAAATGGCGCGGATCTCCGGCGGTACTGATTATCATGGTTTCCATAACCGTGACATCGTTGTGGAAGCCGTTTTTGAAGATCTGGCGCTTAAGCAAAAGATGGTTGCGGAAATCGAACAAAACTCCGCACCGCATACTATTTTTGCTTCTAATACTTCCTCGCTGCCGATTGCCGATATTGCGGCAAACGCCGCACACCCTGAACTTGTCATCGGTCTGCATTACTTTAGTCCGGTAGATAAAATGCCATTGGTTGAAGTTATCCCACACGCTGGAACCAGTGCGGAAACCATTTCCACAACCGTTGCATTGGCTAAAAAACAGGGCAAAACACCGATTGTGGTGGGCGATAGCGCAGGCTTCTACGTCAACCGTATTTTGGCGCCTTACGTTAATGAAGCGATGCGTTGCCTGGTGGAAGGGGAGCCTGTCGATAAAATTGATAATGCGCTGGTGGCGTTTGGTTTTCCGGTCGGCCCAATCCAACTTTTGGATGAGGTGGGAATCGATGTAGGGACTAAAATTAGTCCTATACTTCAGCATGCTTATGGCGATCGTTTTGCTGCACCACAAAGTATTGCAGCAATATTGAATGACGATCGCAAAGGTAGAAAAAATGGGCGTGGTTTCTATCTTTATCCAGGGAAAGGGAGTAGAAGCAAAAAGCAGGTTGATGCTGCAATTTATACCCTGCTGGGCGTTTCGCCAAAAGGCGCACTGGCTGAAAAAGAGATCGCACAACGCTGCGTGATGATGATGCTCAATGAGGCGGCTCGCTGTCTCGATGAGGGCGTGGTTCGCAGTGCTCGCGATGGTGACATCGGCGGCGTATTTGGTATTGGTTTCCCACCGTTCCTCGGTGGCCCGTTCCGTTATATGGATACACTGGGAGCGGGTGAAGTCGTCGCGCAGTTGCAACGCCTGGCTAGTCAGTACGGGGAGCGTTTTGCTCCTTGCGACCGACTTTTACAAATGGTGGAAGAACAACGAAATTTCTGGGGAAAGTGAACCTCAGAAATGAAACTGTAGTCAAAGAAACATAAACATATGGCTCGGTGAATGGATGCTGGTCGGTCATTTAATAAACAGTGATTGACTATACTTGCACCATTGAGGTAAAAAACAGCGTTTCATTCGATGTACGGATAAGGCACAATGCCCGGCTGCTGAATTCTCCTCTCAAGTTTCAGGGGAATTCAAGCATTCCTGGTTAACAAAAGCGGTGCAATATGCAAGTTTTTATCATGCGTCACGGCGACGCAGCACTCGATGCCGCCAGCGACTCGGTACGTCCACTCACCCAGTGTGGTTGTGATGAATCCCGAATCATGGCGACTTGGTTGAAAGGTCAAGTAGCGGATATCGAACGTGTTCTGGTGAGCCCTTACCTGCGAGCCGAACAAACCCTGGATGTAGTGCGGGAAGCACTGAGTCTTCCAGGTAAAGAAGACATTCTGCCGGAATTGACACCGTGCGGCGATGTGGGCCTGGTGGGTGATTACCTGCAAGCTCTGGCAAATGAAGGGGTTGAATCAGCGTTGGTGATTTCCCATTTGCCGTTGGTCGGCTACCTGGTGTCTGAGCTCTGTCCACAAGAGACACCTCCGATGTTCAGCACTTCGGCTATTGCTAATGTCACACTTGATCCCGAAACCGGGAAAGGGGTGTTCAACTGGCAGATGAGTCCGTGCAATCTCAAGGTTGCTAAAGCTATCTGAAAGCCGTAAGCATGAAAAAAAGAGCCGCGAAATGCGGCTCTTCTTATTTGTGCGATCATACGATAAGTTTGGTGGATGACGCTGCGCTTATCCACCCTACAAAATCAAAATCGTAGGTCGGATAAGCGCAGCGTCATCCGACATAAAATCTTAAGGCAATTCCGGCGGCATCCACTCTTCGATTTCAATCAACACCAGCAATGCGGCATCACCGCCATACTCTTTCGGCGCCTGGTGAAATGCCATAATGTGCGGGTGTTGCGCCAGCCACAGCGGTGTTTGCTGTTTCAATACATGTTTTCCATGCCCGTGCATCACACAGGCACAAAATACGTGTTCACGACGACAAGCGGCGATTAACGCACCTAATTCTTGTTTGGCTTGTAACTGCGTCAGGCCATGTAAGTCGAGGAATAACTCTGGCGAATAATCACCACGACGAATTTTTTTCAGCTCAAAGTGGCTGACATCTTCGCGCACATAGCGCGTAGGGCCTTCTGTCGCCAGGCGTGGCTGGAATTCATCAGAAAAATAATGACTGGCATCGGCTTGTTCCTGTAATAGCCGTTTCACCGGGACTTGCTGTATTTTCTTGCGCATTGGACGATGAACAATCGTGTCCTGAGTCAGTTTTTTGGTACCGCTCATCAAACCACGGAAAAGGTTCTGATCATCAACGCTGAGCGGAGTTTTCTTTTTCATCTGGCTCATCTCGCATTCGTTATTGCCGCTAGTTTACCTGGTTTGCCGTCCATCACTAAATAAAACGCAATTTTCCCGACGGTGAGCGTAATTGATATGCTGATTTGTCGCGGTCTTCATGGCAAACTAATCGATTATTGAATTAGCGCGAACGGCCTGCGGAGGGCAACGTGGATAAAATTTTCGTCGATGAGGCAGTGAATGAGCTGCACACCATTCAGGATATGCTGCGCTGGGCAGTAAGTCGTTTTAGCGCCGCCAACGTCTGGTATGGTCACGGTACCGATAACCCGTGGGACGAAGCCGTTCAGCTAGTGCTGCCAAGCCTCTATCTGCCGCTGGATATTCCAGAAGATATGCGTACAGCACGCCTGACTCCTAGCGAGCGTCATCGTATTGTTGAGCGCGTGATTCGCCGCGTAAACGAGCGCATTCCGGTCGCTTATCTAACTAACAAAGCCTGGTTCTGCGGCCATGAGTTTTATGTTGATGAGCGTGTGCTGGTGCCACGTTCCCCGATTGGCGAGCTTATCACCAACCGTTTCGCCGGTCTTTTCGACCAGGAACCACACCATATTCTGGATATGTGCACCGGCAGTGGCTGTATCGCTATCGCTTGTGCTTATGAATTCCAGAATGCGGAAGTGGATGCGGTCGATATTTCTTTGGATGCGCTGGCAGTTGCCGAGCAAAACATCGCTGAACACGGTCTGGAAAACCAGGTAACGCCGATTCGTTCCGACCTGTTCCGCGACCTGCCGAAAGTTCAGTACGACATTATCGTCACTAACCCGCCGTATGTGGATGCGGAAGATATGTCTGACCTACCAGGCGAATTCCGCTTCGAGCCGGAGTTAGGTTTAGCTGCGGGGACGGACGGCCTGAAACTGGCGCGTCGTATTCTGGCGTGTGCCCCGGACTACCTCGCTGATGGCGGCATCCTGATCTGTGAAGTCGGGAACAGCATGGTACATCTGATGGATCAGTATCCGGATGTGCCGTTCACCTGGCTTGAGTTCGACAACGGCGGTGACGGCGTGTTTATGCTGACTAAATCGCAGTTGATTGACGCGCGTGAACATTTCAGCATTTACAAAGATTAATCTGTGCAGGCGGGCCTTTTGGCCCGTCTTCTTTTGCTGACAACACAACGAAAATGACAACGGTAAGGAGCCGTGACAAATGGCAGGAAATTCTATCGGACAAGTATTTCGCGTAACGACATTTGGTGAATCCCACGGTGTGGCGTTGGGTTGTATCGTTGATGGTGTGCCGCCCGGCATTCCGCTTACCGAAGCTGATTTACAACACGACCTCGATCGCCGCCGCCCAGGGACGTCCCGCTATACCACGCAACGTCGTGAACCTGACCAGGTCAAAATCCTTTCTGGTGTATTTGAAGGCGTGACCACCGGTACCAGCATCGGTCTGTTGATTGAAAACACCGATCAGCGTTCACAAGATTACAGCGCAATCAAAGACGTGTTCCGTCCGGGCCACGCTGATTACACCTACGAACAAAAATACGGCCTGCGCGATTACCGCGGCGGTGGTCGTTCTTCCGCCCGCGAAACCGCGATGCGTGTAGCCGCTGGTGCAATTGCTAAAAAATATCTGGCGCACAAATACGGCATTACCATTCGTGGCTGCCTGACGCAAATGGGCGATGTACCACTGGAAATCAAAGACTGGGATCAAGTTGAGCAGAACCCGTTCTTCTGCCCGGATCCGGATAAAATTGAAACGCTTGATGAACTGATGCGCGCGCTGAAAAAAGAAGGCGACTCCATTGGTGCGAAAGTCACCGTGGTGGCGGACAACGTGCCACCAGGCCTTGGCGAACCGGTATTTGATCGTTTAGATGCCGATATTGCCCATGCGCTGATGAGCATCAACGCGGTGAAAGGTGTCGAAATCGGTGATGGCTTTGGCGTAGTCAATCTGCGCGGTAGCCAGAACCGTGACGAAATCACTAAACAAGGTTTCCAGAGCAACCACGCTGGCGGCATTTTGGGTGGTATCAGCAGTGGCCAGCAAATTATCGCCAATATGGCGCTGAAGCCGACCTCAAGCATTATGGTGCCGGGCCGTACGATTAACCGCGAAGGCGAAGAAGTTGAGATGGTCACCCGTGGCCGCCACGATCCTTGCGTCGGTATTCGTGCTGTTCCTATCGCCGAAGCCATGTTAGCGATTGTTTTGATGGATCATATGCTGCGTCAACGTGCTCAAAACGGCGACGTGACTTTCCCTCTTCCGCGTTGGTAATGCGATGAAAAAAATGCTCGTCGGGCTGCTGGCGTTACTTGCCAGCACCGCTACTTTTGCAGCCACTCCGTGGCAGAAAATTAGTCATCCGATTGCGGGTAGTGCGCAATCTATTGGTGCTTTTTCTAACGGCTGTATCGTTGGTGCCCACGAGTTGCCGCTAAACGATCCGCGCTATCAGGTGATGCGCCAGGATCAACGTCGCTATTTCGGTCACCCCGATTTAGTGATGTTTATTCAGCGCCTGAGTAATCAGTCCACACAGCTTGGTCTTGGTACGGTGTTGATTGGTGATATGGGCATGGCGGCAGGTGGGCGTTTTAGCTCAGGCCACGCCAGCCACCAAAGCGGGCTGGATGTAGACATCTTTTTGCAGTTACCTAAAACACGCTGGACGTCTGCACAGTTACTTAAACCGCAGGCGCTGGATTTAGTCGGCAGCGATAATCAGCATGTGGTACCGCGTTTGTGGCAACCTGAAATTAGCAGCCTGATCAAACTTGCGGCGAAAGATAACGACGTCACGCGGATCTTCGTCAATCCGGCGATTAAGCAACAATTGTGTCTGGATGCCGGAGCCGATCGTGACTGGCTACGCAAAGTTCGCCCGTGGTTTGCTCATCGTGCGCATATGCACGTGCGTCTGCGTTGCCCGGCTGATAGCCTTGAATGCGAAGATCAACCCTTACCGCCGCCAGGCGACGGTTGCGGGGCTGAATTGCAAAGCTGGTTTGCACCACCGCCTCCTGGGAGTAGTGCACCGAAAAAGAAAACTCCACCCCCAATTCCGGCCTCATGTCAGGCCTTACTGGATGAGCACGTTCTCTAACGGATAAAATCATGGAATGGTTTATGGTTTCCCCCCTGATGCTGGCGGTGCTGTTTTTTGTCGCCATGGGTGCAGGGTTTATCGATGCTCTGGCGGGTGGGGGCGGTTTGATTACTATACCCGCATTGTTAGCGACAGGAATGTCACCGGCTCAAGCTCTGGCGACCAACAAGTTGCAGGCCTGCGGCGGTTCAGTTTCATCCTCGATCTATTTTATTCGCCGCAAAGTGGTCAGCCTGCAAGATCAGAAACTCAATATTCTGATGACGTTGATCGGCTCAATGACCGGTGCGTTACTGGTTCAGCATGTAAAATCAGACGTGCTGCGCCAAATTCTGCCAATACTGGTCATTAGCATCGGTCTGTACTTCTTATTGATGCCAAAACTGGGTGCCGAAGACCGGCAGCGTCGCTTATACGGCCTGCCATTTGCGCTGGTCGCTGGCGGGTGTGTCGGGTTCTACGACGGTTTCTTTGGCCCTGGTGCGGGTTCTTTTTACGCGCTGGCATTTGTCACGTTATGCGGCTTTAACCTCGCCAAAGCCACCGCTCACGCCAAAGTGTTAAACGCCGCGTCTAACCTCGGTGGCTTACTGCTGTTTATCATTGGCGGGAAAGTGATTTGGGGAACCGGTTTTGTGATGATGGCCGGGCAATTTATAGGGGCGCGAATGGGATCGCGTCTGGTATTGAGTAAAGGCCAAAAACTGATCCGCCCGATGATAGTGATTGTCTCGGCGGTGATGAGTGCCAAACTCTTATTTGATAGCCACGGAACGGAGATCCTCCATTGGTTGGGGATAGCTTGAGATGACAACAGCAATGATGACAATAAAAACAGAACACCATTATCAGGAACTTATCGATATTTTCGATAGCTGCTTTAAAGACGATTTTAATACACGTCTGATTAAAGGCGACGACGAACCGATCTATCTTCCAGCAGATGCGGAAATTCCTTATCACCGTGTAGTGTTTGCCCACGGTTATTACGCCAGCGGGATGCACGAGATTTCCCACTGGCTTATCGCTGGCAAAGCGCGCCGTGAACTGGTGGATTTTGGTTACTGGTATTGCCCTGATGGGCGTGATGCCGAGACACAAAGTAAATTCGAGGATGTGGAAGTTAAACCCCAGGCGCAGGAATGGTTACTGTGCGTGGCAGCCAACTTCCCGTTCAATGTCAGTTGCGACAACCTGAGCGGCGATGTCGACCCGGACAGAATCGCCTTCCAGCGTCGGGTTCATGCGCAGGTGATGATTTACCTGCAAGAGGGCATACCGGCTCGCACGGCAAAACTGATTGAAGCACTGCGGGACTATTACAAAACCCCGCCGCTGGCCGCAGAACAATTCCCGTGGCCGGAAGATTTAAATTAATTACCTGCAAAAAAAGAGGAAGTACGATGATCGCGGAATTTGAGACACGCATACTGGCGCTAATTGATGAAATGGTTGAGACAGCCAGTGATGACGAGCTGTTTGCCAGCGGTTATCTGCGTGGCCACCTGACACTTGCGGTAGCGGAACTGGAACACGGTGAAGACCATAGCCCAGAAGCGCTCCACACTGCGGTATCCGGCAGCCTGGAAAAAGCTATTCAGGCAGGTGAACTTTCACCGCGTGACCAGTCTTTAGTGCTGGGTATGTGGGACAATTTGTACCAGCAGGCGAAGTTTTAAGATATTCCCCCTCACCCTAACCCTCTCCCCAGGGAGAGGGAACTGTTCGGTATGCTTTTCTCCCTCTCCTGGGGGAGAGGGCCGGGGTGAGGGCGCTAACCTTCCATTATTTAACTTCTTTGCCCTTCAGCAATTTTCTCACCCAAAATCGATTCGGATTTAACGCTGCCAGTGTTTCACCATCCATCGGAACGGGTTCATCACTCATTTGTGCTGCCAGAATCTCTGCCGCCAGTGGCGCACTGCAAAGCCCTCTCGAACCGAGGGATGCCAGCATAAACAGATTTGGGTACACCGGTGCGGTTTCGGCATTTTCATGGCTTTCAACCAGCGTTGCGTAAGCTTCAAGTGTGGCGTTGTAGTCAGGAACAGATCCAATCATCGGCATATGATCGCGTGACGCGCAGCGGACTCCACAACGAGCTTCTCCGGCACTGACATCGACTTCCTGAGGCCATTGCACATCCGGCAGGCAGTTAAGCAAACGCTGGCGATTATGCTGCTGATCTTCATCGTTATAGCGCATCTCCTCATCGCCCCGATGATAGCTCGCCCCGATGCAATGCTGCTGATTGCTCGGGTTTTGCGGCGTCAGATAACCGTCGTAACACAACACCTGGCGTAACTCTGAAAGTGATGGCGTGGTGGGAATATGGCTCACCTGTCCACCGACGGCGGAAATCGGTAACTTCTCGGTTTGCGGGAATTTATTGATTTTATAGCCGTTGGCTAACACCACTGCGGCATGCTGCTGAACGGTGTTGTCAGCGAAGGTTAATTGCCACGCATCAGATGCCTTGCTTAAGGATTCAACACGATGCTGATAATGCGTTTTTAATCCCATCTTTTCAGCGCACGCCAATGCTCCGGCTGTCAGTTGTGCCGGGCATAGCCAGCCACCGAGCGGGTAAGTGACTCCGCCATGGCCTGTTTCAACGCCACACAGTTCTGCCACCGTTTCGGCACTCACCGCTCTGGCAAGTAATTCTGGAAATTCGAGGCTCAGCAGTTGCTCGATTTTATGCTGGCTCTTTTCGTCCCAGCCCAGTTGCGTGACGCCACACCAGTCATAATCAAACTCTACTGGCAATGAGTCATATAAACGGCGGGCAAAGGTAAATGCAGCGCTGAAAAAGCGGGTGAGTGTGGCGCTGTGGGTATTGAGCAACGGGTAAAGCGCGCCCTGGCGGTTGCCGGAAGCGCCAAGGGCCGGAGCACTATCTTCGCAGTACAGCGTGACCTGCCAGCCACGACGCAGCAAAGCGAGTGACAGCAGGGCGCTGGCAATACCGCCGCCAATAATCGCGACTTCGTTGCCTCGGGCTGCGGGGCGAGCATACCAGGGCGCGCGGGGTGGCGATTCGAGGGCGTTTTCCATCACTCCCGTCAGCATTTCCCGCTTGCGGCCAAAGCCTTTGCTTTTGGTCATCGTGAAACCGGCATCAATCAAACCACGACGCACAAATCCTGCGGAGGTGAATGTCGCCAGCGTGCCACCTGGGCGAGCCAGTTTTGCCATTGCGTTAAATAGTTGCGGCGTCCACATGTCTGGATTTTTTGCCGGGGCAAAACCATCAAGGAACCAGGCGTCGACCTGATTATTTAACGTGTCATCTAACTGCGGTATTAGCTCGTTAATATCCCCAAACCAGAGGTCCAGAGTGACGCGTCCGCCAGCCAGTAAAAGGCGATGACAACCGGCGACAGGCAGCGGCCATTGCTGCTGCAATTGCTGAGCAAAAGACGCCAGTTCGGGCCAGTGCGCATGAGCAGCGTGTAAATCTTTCGCTGTCAGCGGGAATTTTTCAAAACTAATAAAGTGCAGGCGCTGTAGGGTAGAATTCGGCTGTTTTTGGCAGAATTGTTCAAAAGCTTCCCATAAAGTCAGGAAGTTAAGTCCAGTGCCAAATCCGCTTTCACCGACGATAAACAGTGAGCGGTCGTGGGTCGCAAAACGTTCTGACAAACGATTTCCACCAAGAAAGACATAACGAGTTTCCTCCAGTCCATTATCATTAGAGAAGTAAACATCGTCGAACTCTCGGGATACAGGTGTACCCTCTTCGTTAAAGCCCAGATTGGCCGATTGTATTGGGGAGTGTTTCACGTAAGTTACTCGTCTGGCAGGCAGTGAAAGGATAGTAACGATGTGTGCGAAGCGGCGCAAATTTCAGGCCGTTTTGTCTGATCGGACTTGTTCGGCGTACAAGTGTACGCTATTGTGCCTGTCGAAATCCTAAATAGTGCAGTGGAAGAGGTATTGAATGAAACGTGCAGTGATTACTGGTCTGGGCATTGTTTCCAGCATCGGTAACAACCAGCAGGAAGTCCTGGCATCTCTGCGTGAAGGTCGCTCGGGGATCACTTTCTCTCAAGAGTTCAAAGATTCTGGAATGCGCAGCCACGTGTGGGGTAACGTTAAACTGGACACCACCGGCCTGATTGACCGTAAAGTTGTCCGTTTCATGAACGATGCCTCTGTCTATGCTTATCTTTCAATGCAGCAAGCTATTGAAGATGCTGGTTTGAAAGAAGAAGTTTATCAAAGCAACCCGCGTGTTGGCCTGATTGCAGGTTCCGGTGGTTCTTCCAAATCTCAGGTGTTCGGTGCAGACGCAATGCGTAGCCCGCGCGGCCTGAAAGCGGTTGGTCCTTATGTTGTGACCAAAGCGATGGGTTCTGCGGTTTCCGCATGTCTCGCGACTCCGTTCAAAATTCACGGCGTGAACTACTCAATCAGCTCCGCATGTGCGACTTCTGCGCACTGTATCGGTAATGCTGTTGAGCAAATTCAGCTGGGCAAGCAGGACATCGTTTTTGCTGGCGGCGGCGAAGAGCTGTGCTGGGAAATGGCCTGTGAGTTTGATGCAATGGGCGCACTGTCGACCAAATACAACGAAACGCCGGACAAAGCGTCCCGTACCTATGATGCGAGCCGTGACGGTTTCATCATCGCAGGCGGCGGCGGTATGGTTGTAGTTGAAGAACTGGAGCACGCTCTGGCTCGTGGCGCACACATCTACGCTGAAATCGTTGGCTACGGCGCGACTTCTGATGGCGCAGACATGGTTGCTCCATCTGGCGAAGGCGCAGTGCGCTGCATGAAGATGGCAATGCATGGTGTGGATACCCCGATTGACTACCTGAACACCCACGGGACTTCTACGCCGGTTGGCGATGTGAAAGAACTGGGCGCAATCAAAGAAGTCTTCGGTGACAACTCACCAGCTATGTCCGCGACCAAAGCGATGACTGGCCACTCTCTGGGTGCCGCTGGCGTTCAGGAAGCTATCTACTCTCTGCTGATGCTGGAACACGGTTTTATCGCGCCAAGCATTAACATTGAAGAGCTGGATGAGCAGGCTGCTGGTCTGAACATCGTGACTGAAACTACCGAGCGTCAACTGAATACTGTTATGTCTAACAGCTTCGGTTTCGGTGGGACTAACGCCACGCTGGTGATGCGCAAAGTTAACGCGTAATTCATCGCAAACAGCGATTATTTCTAACGGGGTGCCTTTGGCGCCCCGTTTTTTTTGCCATTTACAATTATTGACAGCATCAATCACTGAAGGCACTATCTCGCCATAACATTATCAATTTGATAATGCGTAAGCGTTCAACGTCAACCAACGCACCCTTAATCTGAACGTTCAGAGGGAAAGGGCGTGGTGGTTTCCTCGCCTTACTCTGCAATAAATGGAGTAAGCAGCATGTCTGCATTGATTGATTCTCAGCTAAAAAATACCAAATCAGGAAATAAGTCTTTATTTAATATCACCTTTGCGGTGTTTCTTACCTATATGACAGTTGGCTTACCGCTGCCTGTTATCCCGCTTTTTGTGCACCACCAACTCGGCTATGGCAACACCATGGTGGGGATTGCCGTGGGGATTCAATTCCTGGCAACGGTTTTAACACGTGGTTACGCAGGGCGCCTGGCGGATCAGCAAGGTGCAAAGCGCTCGACCTTACAAGGCATGTGT
Organism: Buttiauxella agrestis ATCC 33320; assembly: GCA_024169445.1. GTDB lineage: Bacteria > Pseudomonadota > Gammaproteobacteria > Enterobacterales > Enterobacteriaceae > Buttiauxella > Buttiauxella ferragutiae. The sequence goes on along the minus strand of JALKFA010000001.1, from coordinate 4,658,063 downwards.
GCCTGCGCCTTTGCGGGAGTTGCTTATCTGTTGGCAGCATTGTTGCCGGTTGATGCAATGGCTAAATTCGGGTTACTGATTGTCGGTCGTTTGATTCTCGGTTTTGGCGAAAGCCAACTGCTGACTGGCAATCTTACCTGGGGAATGGGTTTAGTGGGCCCGGCGCGTTCCGGCAAAGTAATGTCCTGGAATGGGATGGCGATTTATGGCGCATTAGCTGCTGGCGCACCGCTGGGTTTGTTGTTAAATAGCCATTGGGGATTTGTCGCGTTGGGTGTGTCGACCATTGCACTGCCATTGGTCGCCTGGGCGTTCAATGGGCGCGTTCGTGCAGTACCGGCGCATAATGGTGAGCGTCCTGCGCTGTTTGCCGTGATTGGGCTTATCTGGAAACCCGGAGTCGGTCTGGCATTGCAGGGTGTTGGTTTTGCTGTTATCGGTACTTTTGTTTCGCTCTACTTTGCTGCTAAAGGCTGGGCCTGGGCGGGTTTCACGCTCACCGCATTTGGTGGCGCTTTTGTCCTGATGCGTGTGTTTTTTGGCTGGATGCCAGACCGTTTTGGTGGTGTGCGTGTGGCTCTGATTTCGCTGGCGATAGAAACTGTCGGGTTGGTTTTGTTATGGCAAGCGCCGGAAGCGAGCGTTGCGCTAATGGGCGCGGCGCTCACCGGTTGCGGCTGTTCACTGATCTTCCCGGCGCTGGGTGTTGAAGTCGTGAAACGCGTTCCGGCGCAAGTGCGCGGCACAGCACTCGGCGGTTATGCGGCATTTCAGGATATCTCTTACGGTATCGCTGGCCCGCTAACCGGGCTGTTAGCCACATCGATGGGCTATCCATCGGTGTTCCTTGCTGGAGCGATTTCTGCGGCCATGGGGATTGTCGTGACATTAATCGCTTTCCGTAAATAATGTCTGCCACCCGTTATGGGTGGCAAATTGCTACAACACAATCCACAGCAGTGCCATGACCACAACCAGCGCAACCAGCGCCATGCCTGGTCGCGCACTCACGACTTTCATCGGCTCGATAAAGGGTGCCCAGATTGGGCTGGCTATAGGCTGAATATGATGTGTCTCAAGCGCCGCTGGCTGGCGTTGCGCCCGCTTTAAAAACACCTGATTCAAAATATCCTGCACTTGTGCTGCGGACAGTAACGTCTGTGGCGTCGCCTGGAAGCGTTGCTGGGAGTAATCGGTCATCTCTTGCCATTCAGCCGGTTCCAGTGGCTGCTTCAGTGCGGCCTGAATGGTATGCAGGGTAGGCGCATTTTGCTGACTCAATGTCTGGCGCGCTTGCAGCCAGGTGGTCAGCAAAGTGAAGTGTTTGGCTGGAATCAGTTCGCCTGTTTTCACGCCAGAAAGCTCAAGCATCGATTGCCAGATTAATTTTCCGGATTCGCCCGTCGCGGCGGTCAGTTTGGCGACCTGTTTATTTAACGAGTTATGCTCTGCCGGAAGCAGCGGGCGGTCGGTGGCCTGGCGCTGTTGCGGTTGTGGGATCGCCAGTTGGTTATTTTGCAATAACGTCAGCACGCTTTTGAGCTGCTCTGGGGTGAGCTGACTTAGCGCAGTCTGGCCAAATTGCTGGCGAATGTAGTCGCTCACAGCCTGGCGATTATTGCCCTGCGCCAGCAACTCGCTGAGCTGCTGAACCACCTGGCGTGTGGCGTGGCTGGTTTGAGCCACGCTAACTCGCTGATTAAGATTTTGTTCGGCTGCCGGGAAGTGGCGCGACAACAGTGGTGTTTCACTTTTTAGCCCGAGATCATGCTTGAGTCCCGCCCACACTTCAGCACTTTGTTGCTGGTTTAGCGCAACAATTCGCGTGATCAATCGTTCCAGAACGGTACGTTGTTTGGAGGAAAGCGGAAATTCGCCTGCCGCAGAAGGTGTGGAGGGAGGTTCCCCCGAAGGACGCGTAGCCGCCCCTTGAATGGGTTGCATAGTCTAAAAATCCTTTGTCGTTCCCCGGCTCAAGTATGCCAGGCCGCAAGATTATGGCACACTATCGGGCTTATTCTCGACGTTTAACAAACAGGTAGCGTAAAGTGAAAATCCTCGTTGACGAAAATATGCCCTATGCACGCGAATTGTTCAGTCGCCTTGGTGATGTGACTGCTGTTCCCGGGCGCCCGATCCCAGTCTGTGAACTGGCGGATGCCGAGGCATTAATGGTGCGCTCGGTCACCAAAGTAAATGCCGATTTGCTTGATGGCAAAGGGATTAAATTTGTCGGTACGGCAACGGCGGGTACTGACCACGTTGACGAAAACTACCTTGAGCGCGCGGGTATCGCGTTTTCTGCAGCCCCTGGTTGCAACGCTATCGCCGTTGTCGAATACGTCTTTTCTTCACTGTTAATGTTAGCTGAACGTGATGGTTTCGAGTTGGCCGACCGCACGGTGGGGATTGTTGGCGTCGGTAACGTCGGTTCACGCTTGCAGGCACGCCTTGAAGCCTTCGGCGTTCGTACACTACTTTGCGATCCACCTCGCGCGGATCGTGGCGACACAGGCGATTTCCAGCCGCTGGAAACGCTGGTGCGCGAAGCGGATGTGCTGACATTCCACACGCCATTGTTCAAAGATGGCCCATACAAATCGCTGCATCTTGCCGATGAAAAACTGATCTCAAGCCTTAAACCAGGCAGCATTCTGATTAACGCCTGTCGTGGCCCGGTGGTCGATAACGCCGCGCTGCTGAAGTGTCTGGAAAATGGCCAGGATCTTAGCGTGGTGCTGGATGTCTGGGAACCAGAGCCAGACCTCAATGTGGCGTTGCTCGATAAAGTCGATATTGGCACCTCACACATTGCCGGCTACACGCTGGAAGGCAAAGCACGCGGCACCACGCAGGTGTTTGAAGCATTCAGTGAGTTTATTGGGCAGAAACAACAAGTGGCGTTAGACACTTTATTGCCCGCCCCTGAATTCGGTCGCATTACCCTGCATGGTCCGCTCGATCAGCCGACACTCAAAAGACTGGTTCATCTGGTGTATGATGTGCGCCGTGATGATGCCCCGTTGCGTAAAGTGGCGGGAATTCCTGGTGAGTTTGACAAGTTACGCAAAAACTACCTGGAACGCCGTGAATGGTCATCGCTGTATATTCAGTGTGATGATGAATCTGCGGCACAAACACTGCAAAATCTCGGTTTTAGCGCAGTTTATACCCGCTAGTCCTAATCTTTGTCCCATCGGGCGAATGTCCGGTGGGACGCTGTTTTATCAAGTCTGGAGTAAACCAACATGTCTGAAGGCTGGAATATTGCCGTTTTAGGTGCCACGGGTGCCGTAGGCGCAGCTGTGATTGAACTGCTTGCTGAACGCCAGTTCCCGGTTGGTGAATTGTATGCCCTGGCGCGTAATGATAGCGCGGGTGAAAACATTCGTTATGAAGGCAAAACGGTGATGGTTCAGGATGCTGAATCATTTGACTGGACTCAGGTTCAGCTCGCGTTCTTCGTGGCAGGCGTTGAAGCCACGGCGCGTTACGCAGAAGAAGCCACTAACGCCGGTTGCCTGGTGATTGACTCCAGCGGCCTGTTCGCCATGGAACACGATGTGCCGTTAGTGGTGCCTGACGTGAATCCTTTTGTGTTGGGTGAGTACCGCAATCGCAACCTGGTGGCTGTTGCCGATAGCCTGACCAGCCAATTGCTGACCGCGCTGAAACCGCTGATTGAACAAGGCGGTTTGTCGCGCATTCAGGTGACCAATTTACTGGCGGCTTCTGGGCGTGGCAAAAGTGCAGTCGATGCGCTGGCCGGGCAAAGTGCGCGTTTGCTGAATGGTTTGCCAATCGAAGATACCGATTTGTTTGGTCGCCAGTTGGCCTTCAACATGCTGCCATTAGTGCCAGATGCGGAAGGCAGCGTGCCTGCTGAACGCCGCCTGGTGAATGAAGTGCGTAAAGTGTTGCAGGACGAAGGCGTGATGATTTCTGCGAGCATGGTTCAGGCTCCGGTATTTTACGGTCACGCACAAATGGTCAACTTCGAAGCGATGCGCCCGCTGGCCGCTGAAGAAGCGCGTGATGCGTTTGGCCAGTTTGAAGATATCGAGCTTTCTGAAGAAGGGCAGTTCCCGACTCAGGTTTCCGATGCTTCCGGCAGCTCACATCTTTCTATTGGTTGTATTCATAATGATTACGGTATGCCTGAGCAGATTCAATTCTGGTCTGTTGCCGATAACGTGCGTTTCGGTGGCGCGTTGATGGCGGTGAAAACAGCTGAAAAATTAGTGCAGGAGTATATGTACTAATGTCCGACGTGTTACCTGAAATACCGCGGCGTAAAATTGCGCTCGGCATTGAGTATGACGGCAGTAAATATTATGGCTGGCAGCGCCAGAACGAAGTGCGCAGCGTGCAGGAGAAGCTCGAAAAAGCGCTCTCTAAAGTGGCGAATGAGCCGATTCACGTGTTCTGCGCAGGACGAACGGATGCTGGTGTGCATGCCACCGGTCAGGTCGTGCATTTCGAAACCCGTATGGATCGTAAAGATGCCGCATGGACTCTGGGTGCAAATGCGAATTTACCTGGAGACATTGCGGTGCGTTGGGTTAAAGCTGTGCCGGACGATTTCCATGCCCGATTCAGCGCCACGGCGCGTCGCTACCGTTATGTCATCTATAACGAACGGCTGCGTCCGGCTGTGATGGGGCAGGGTGTGACGCACTTTTATCACCCGCTTGACGCCGATAAGATGCACCGTGCAGCGCAGTGTCTGTTGGGCGAGAACGATTTTACCTCGTTCCGTGCGGTGCAGTGCCAGTCGCGCACACCGTGGCGTAACCTGATGCACATCACCGTGACCCGTTATGGCTCATACGTGGTGGTGGATATCAAAGCGAACGCATTTGTGCATCATATGGTGCGTAACATTGTTGGCAGCTTGATGGAAATTGGTTGTGGGAATCAGGACGAAAACTGGATGGCGCAATTGCTGGCGGCGAAAAACCGCAAGCTGGCAGCAGCCACCGGTAAAGCAGAAGGTCTGTACTTAGTCTGCGTTGATTATCCTGAACATTTTGCGTTACCTAAACCCCCGATGGGTCCACTTTTTTTAGCTGACTGACCCTTGTCGAAAAGGTAGATAACTATGGAATTTATCCGCTTTATTATTGATTTTATATTGCACATTGATGTGCATTTGGCGGAGTTGGTTGCGCAGTATGGTGTTTGGGTTTACGCCATTCTGTTTTTGATTTTGTTCTGTGAAACCGGCCTGGTGGTGACACCATTCTTGCCTGGCGACTCTTTATTGTTTGTTGCCGGTACGCTGGCTGCCTTGCCAACCAACGATCTGAACGTCCATACCATGGTGATTTTAATGGTCATCGCCGCCATTATTGGCGATGCCGTGAACTACACTATCGGGCGGTTGTTTGGAGAAAAGCTGTTCAGTAATCCGGATTCAAAAATCTTCCGCCGCAGTTATCTTGATAAAACCCACGCTTTTTACGAGCGTCACGGCGGAAAAACGATTATCCTCGCGCGCTTCGTACCGATTGTGCGAACTTTCGCACCGTTCGTCGCCGGGATGGGGCATATGTCCTATCGTCATTTTGCGATGTATAACGTGGCCGGTGCGTTGCTGTGGGTACTGTTATTTACCTACGCAGGTTACTGGTTTGGAAACTTCCCGATTGTGCAGGAAAACTTGAAATTACTGATAGTGGCGATTATCGTCCTGTCAATTCTGCCGGGTGTCATCGAAGTTCTCCGTCAAAGGTATGCGGCCAAACGCCTACAAAAGTAATCCCATCGCGCGGTTCGACCACTTTTTTATCCAAAGTCGCGGGCCGTTATGTTTTAATGAGCACCATTTATGGTCTGGGGCAGCTATTGCTGCCACAGAAAAACTGGCATCGACCAGGTTCAAGCAGAAAGGTCATCAATGAGCTGGATTGAACGAATTCTCAATAAGAGCAACGTCACCCCTACCCGCAAGGCGAGTATCCCTGAAGGGGTGTGGACTAAATGCGACAGCTGTGGCCAGGTTTTGTACCGTGCCGAACTGGAACGCAATCTTGAAGTCTGCCCAAAATGCGATCACCACATGCGCATGTCTGCGCGCGATCGCCTGCACAGCCTGTTAGATGAAGGCTCGCTGTTTGAGTTGGGTAGTGAACTTGAGCCAAAAGATATCCTCAAGTTTAAAGACTCCAAAAAGTATAAAGATCGTCTGGCATCAGCCCAGAAAGAAACTGGCGAGAAAGATGCGCTGGTGGTGATGAAAGGCACGCTCTATAACATGCCGGTTGTTGCTGTGGCGTTTGAGTTTGCCTTTATGGGCGGTTCTATGGGTTCTGTTGTGGGCGCGCGTTTTGTGCGTGCCGTTGAACAGGCTCTGGAAGATAATTGCCCGATGATTTGCTTCTCCGCATCCGGTGGCGCACGTATGCAGGAAGCGCTGATGTCGCTGATGCAAATGGCGAAAACCAGTGCCGCACTGGCAAAAATGCAAGAACGCGGTTTGCCGTATATTTCGGTTCTGACTGACCCAACGATGGGTGGGGTTTCTGCAAGCTTTGCGATGCTTGGCGATCTCAACATTGCTGAGCCAAAAGCGTTGATCGGCTTTGCAGGCCCACGCGTTATCGAACAGACCGTTCGTGAAAAACTGCCGCCGGGCTTCCAGCGCAGTGAGTTCCTGATTGAGAAAGGGGCGATCGACATGATCGTTCGCCGTCCGGAAATGCGTCTGAAACTGGCAAGCGTTCTGGCAAAACTGACAAATCAGCCTGCACCAAATCCTGATGCGCCGCGTGAACCGCTAGTGGTTCCGGCAGCACCGGAAGAAGGTCACGAGGCCTGATTGTTAATAAGGGCAGGCCGCACAGGTTCTGCCCTTTTTCTTGAACCGTAGCGTAGAGCGGGCATCATGGAAAAAACTCAAACACCTCAAGCCACGTCGCCCCTTGCCACGTGGCTTTGTTATCTGGAAAACCTCCATTCTAAAACCATCGAGCTTGGCCTTGAGCGCGTCAAAAAAGTGGCGGCTACGCTTGATGTCCTGAAACCTGCGCCAACGGTGTTTACGGTTGCCGGGACAAATGGCAAAGGCACAACTTGCCGTACCCTGGAAAAGGTGTTGATGGCGGCGGGTTACAGCGTTGGTGTGTACAGTTCACCGCATCTGGTGCGTTACACCGAGCGCGTACGCGTACAAAGCGAAGAGCTGGACGAGGCTTACCACACGGCGGCCTTTGCGCAGATTGAAGCGGCGCGTGGCGAGACATCACTGACCTATTTCGAATACAGCACCTTGTCGGCCCTGTTGCTGTTTAAGCAACTGGCGGTTGATGTTGTGATTCTTGAAGTGGGTCTGGGCGGGCGCCTGGATGCGACCAATATCGTCGATGCCGATGTCGCTGTCATCACCAGTATCGCGCTTGATCACACTGACTGGCTGGGGCCAGATCGCGAAAGCATCGGGCGTGAAAAAGCCGGGGTCTTCCGTGGTGGAAAACCTGCTGTCGTCGGTGAGCCGGATATGCCGCAGACCATCGCTGATGTGGCGGCTGAAAAAGGCGCTCATTTGCTGCGCCGTGGTGTGGACTGGTCTTACAGCGTTGAAGAGAATAGCTGGAGCTTCAAAGACGCTCAGGGCGAGTTGAGTGGGCTGCCGTTGCCACTGGTGCCGCAGCCAAATGCGGCAACGGCGCTGGCAGCATTGCGCGCAAGCGCGCTGAATGTTAGCGATGACGCTATCATTCAAGGAATTAAAGAGGCGACTCTACCAGGGCGATTCCAGGTCATTTCGCAAGCGCCATTGGTTATTCTGGATGTGGCGCACAATCCCCATGCGGCGGCTTATCTTGCCGGGCGGCTGGCAGAGTTGCCGAAACGTGGCCGCGTGCTGGCGGTCATCGGAATGCTGCATGATAAAGACATCGCCGGGACGCTGGCATGTTTGTCCCCGCAAGTCGATAGCTGGTATTGTGCTCCATTAGAAGGGCCACGCGGTGCGAGTGCTGAACAACTGATTGAACATCTCGGTCAGGGTGAAGTCTACGACACAGTGGCTGAGGCCTGGTATGCTGCCATGAACGCAGCAACGGAAAATGATACCGTGCTGGTGTGTGGTTCATTTCATACAGTAGCCCACGTAATGGAAGCGCTGGACGCGGAGAAAGCAGGTGGCGAGTAAGTTTCAAAATCGATTAGTCGGAACCATCATTCTGGTCGCACTGGGGGTCATTATCCTGCCAGGGTTGCTTGATGGTCAGAAAAAGCATTATCAGGATGAGTTTGCAGCTATTCCTCTGGTTCCAAAACCAGGTGATACCGATGAGCCAGATATGCTACCCGCGGCGACTCAGGCACTCCCTTCACAACCACCGGAAGGTGCAGCTGAAGAAGTGCGTGCCGGTACGGCGGCAGCGCCAGGGCTGGATATCGCTTCGCTGCCTGGTGATAGCGGGGCGGGCATTGATGAAGTCCCTGTTTCCCGTGAACAGCCGAAACCGAAGCCCGTCGCTGAGAAACCAAAACCGAAGCCGGTAGAGAAACCGCAGAGCAAGGTCGAGGCTTCTCAAACGGAAGAGCGCCTGGCGATGATGAACGAAGAACCGCCAGTGCCAGAAAAGCCTGCGAAGCAAGAGACGACCGAACAAGCACCAACCGGGAAAGCTTACGTTGTGCAACTTGGTGCATTGAAGAATGCCGACAAAGTGAATGAAATTGTTGGTAAACTACGCGGCGCAGGGTTCCGTGTTTACACGTCACCATCAACACCGGTACAAGGAAAAGTCACCCGTATTCTGGTGGGGCCGGATGCCTCGAAAGACAAGCTTAAGTCTTCACTGGGCGAGCTGAATTCGCTTTCCGGGCTTAACGGTGTGGTGATGAATTATACGGCGAGATAGAAATTAGCCCGATTTGAGTTCAGGTCGCCCTCACCCCGACCCTCTCCCCCAGGAGAGGGGGAAAAGTGGCACTGATCTCATCCCCTCTCCCTCAGGGAGTGGGCCAGGGTGAGGGTTGTTTTAGGGCAAACTTTTAATGGCGTTGAGCATTTTTTCAACGCCATTATTTATTTACGCGAGGGAAGGAAATCCCTACGCAAACGTTTTCTTTTTCTGTTAGAATGCGCCCCGAACTGGACGTCAGGGCGATTTGTCGTGAGATTTGTTCATGGTCTGGATAGATTACGCCATCATTGGAGTCATCGGTTTTTCGGCTCTGATTAGTGTTATTCGTGGGTTTGTGCGTGAAGCGTTGTCGCTGGTGACATGGGGTTGTGCTTTCTTTGTTGCCAGTCATTACTACGCTTACCTGTCAGTCTGGTTCACTGGCTTTGAAGACGAACTGGTACGTAATGGAATAGCTATCGCGATACTGTTTATCGCGACACTCATCGTCGGTGCGATAGTCAATTATGTGATTAGCGCACTGGTTGAGAAAACCGGCCTGTCGGGTACAGACAGGGTGTTGGGGATCTGTTTCGGTGCGTTACGTGGAGCGCTGATCGTCGCCGCCATTCTGTTCTTTCTTGATACGTTTACTGGTTTTTCTAAGAGTGACGACTGGCAAAAGTCGCAGCTTATCCCGCAATTCAGTTTCATCATCAGATGGTTCTTTGACTATCTGCAAAGCTCGTCAAGTTTCTTGCCCCGGTAATCGTATCGGGGGGTTGTGGCTTAATGAGGAAAAGACAACATGTGCGGTATTGTCGGTATCGCCGGTTTTATGCCGGTCAACCAGTCGATTTATGACGCGTTAACGGTGCTTCAGCATCGTGGGCAGGATGCCGCAGGCATCGTCACCATTGATGCTTTAAACTGTTTTCGTCTGCGTAAAGCTAATGGTCTGGTGAGCGATGTATTTGGTGCCATTCACATGCAGCGCTTGCAGGGAAATATGGGCATCGGCCATGTGCGTTACCCGACAGCGGGTAGCTCAAGCGCTTCAGAAGCTCAGCCATTCTATGTGAACTCCCCGTACGGCATTACTCTTGCACACAACGGTAATCTGACGAACGCGCACGAACTGCGCCAAAAGCTGTTCGAAGAAAAGCGTCGTCATATTAACACCACCTCTGATTCCGAAATCCTGCTCAATATTTTCGCCAGCGAGCTGGATAACTTCCGCAACTATCCGCTGGAAGCCGACAACATTTTTGCTGCCATTGCTGCGACTAACCGCCAAATCCGCGGCGCATATGCGTGTGTGGCAATGATTATCGGCCACGGCATGGTGGCTTTCCGTGATCCGAACGGTATTCGTCCGTTGGTGATGGGCAAGCGTGATTTGGGTGATGGCCGTACCGAATACATGGTGGCTTCTGAAAGCGTGGCGCTTGATACGCTGGGTTTTGAGTTCCTGCGTGATATCGCGCCGGGCGAGGCGGTTTACATCACTGAGAAAGGGCAGTTGTTCACCCGCCAGTGTGCCGATAACCCAACCAGCAACCCTTGCCTGTTCGAATACGTTTACTTCGCGCGTCCGGACTCGTTCATCGACAAGATTTCCGTTTACAGTGCTCGCGTTGAAATGGGTAAAAAACTCGGTGAGAAAATTGCCCGTGAGTGGGAAGATTTGGACATCGACGTGGTTATCCCGATTCCAGAAACTTCCTGCGACATCGCGCTGGAAATCGCCCGTATTCTCGACAAACCATATCGTCAGGGCTTCGTGAAGAACCGCTACGTTGGCCGTACCTTTATCATGCCAGGCCAGCAACTGCGTCGTAAATCTGTGCGTCGTAAACTCAACGCCAACCGCGCTGAATTCCGCGATAAAAACGTGCTGCTGGTGGATGATTCCATCGTGCGCGGTACCACTTCCGAGCAGATTATCGAGATGGCACGTGAAGCGGGTGCGAAGAAAGTTTACCTGGCCTCTGCGGCACCTGAGATTCGCTTCCCGAACGTGTATGGCATCGATATGCCAAGCGCCAACGAACTGATTGCTCATGGCCGTGAAGTGGATGAAATTCGTCAGCTAATCGGTGCAGACGGTTTGATTTTCCAGGATCTGGACGATCTGATTGAAGCGGTTCGCATTGAGAATCCGGACATCACTCAGTTTGAGTGCTCGGTGTTCAATGGTATCTACGTCACCAAAGATGTTGATCACGAATACCTTGAGTATCTTGAGTCACTGCGTAATGACGATTCGAAAGCGATTCAGCGCCAGAACGAAGTGGAAAACTTAGAGATGCATAACGAGGGTTAATACCATCTTCACCCTAACCCTCTCCTTGAAGGAGAGGGGATAGAACGGTTTCGCCCTCTCCTGTGGGATAGGGCGGGGTGAGGGGCAGCACTGCTTGCATCCCGCCCCATCTTGCGGCAAAGTCAGCCCAGATAAACTCCTCGGGCGAACGTAAATTATGAAACGGTTAATTGTTGGGATTTCAGGTGCCAGTGGCGCGACTTATGGTGTGCGACTGCTTCAGGTGCTGCAACAATTGCCGGATGTCGAAACTCATCTCATCCTCAGCAATGCCGCTCGCCAGACACTCGCGCTGGAAACCGATATTTCCTTAAGAGAAGTTCAGGCATTTGCTGATGTCGTTCACGACTCGCGTGATATCGCCGCCAGCCTCTCCTCAGGCTCTTTTAAGACCCACGGCATGGTCATATTGCCCTGCTCAATCAAAACCCTTTCTGGCATCGTTCATAGCTATACAGATGGCCTGCTGACACGAGCCGCCGATGTAGTGCTGAAAGAACGTCGTCCGTTGGTGCTTTGCGTACGTGAAACCCCGCTGCACCTTGGCCATTTGCGCTTGATGACCCAGGCGGCTGAAATGGGCGCGGTGATTATGCCGCCGATGCCGGCGTTCTATCATCGCCCACAGAGCGTGCAGGATATTATCGACCAGACAGTGAATCGGGTCATCGATCAGTTTGATATTGAGCTTCCGCAAGATCTGTTCACACGCTGGAGTGGGGCTTAAACACTGTCCCAGTGTGGTGCATCACAAAACCCTTCGCCTCAAAATGGGGCGATTTTGTAACCTCGATCACTTCCAGAACATTTATCCGCTATTTTCCTCCGTTAATGCTTTTTCCTCATACCAGACCTGCTATCTTTCAATCTCGTGACAGGGTTGTAACTTTTATTTAACACGCTGGTGCGCACTTTCTTTCACGCAAGAAAAAGTGGCATGAGAACTGCAACTCTGCTCCGCAACACAAAACAAATACAACACGACATTACACATAATAAGACCAGTTACTTGAGGGTACCGTATGAAAAAGCAAGTTCTTGCTCTGTCTTTACTGCTTGGCCTGAGTGCCACCGCCAGCGTTTTCGCAGCCATTCCACAGAGTCTTCGTCTTGGTACGGACACGACATACGCGCCGTTTTCTTCTAAAGACGCGAAAGGGGATTTTGTTGGTTTCGATATTGATCTCGGCAATGAGCTCTGTAAGCGCATTAATACTAAATGTACGTGGGTTGCCAGTGACTTTGATGCGCTGATTCCATCGCTTAAAGCGAAGAAAATCGACGGTATCATCTCCTCACTTTCCATCACCGAAAAGCGCCAGAAAGAAATCGCCTTCTCAGACAAACTTTATGCTGCTGACTCCCGCCTGATTGCCGTTAAAGGCTCCCCAGTTCAACCGACTCTTGATTCCCTCAAAGGCAAGCACATCGGTGTGTTGCAAGGCTCTACACAAGAAGCGTATGCCAACGCTGAATGGCGTAGCAAAGGTATCGATGTGGTGCCTTATGCTAACCAGGATCTGATTTATTCTGACCTTGCAGCGGGTCGTCTGGATGCTGCTTTCCAGGATGAAACCGCGGCGAGCGAAGGCTTCCTGAAACTGCCTGCCGGTAGCGGTTATGCGTTTGCTGGCCCAGCGGTGAAAAACAAACAGTACTTTGGTGATGGCACCGGTATTGGCTTGCGCAAAGAGGACACTGAGCTGAAAGCGGCCTTTGATAAAGCACTGGCTGAAATGCGTAAAGACGGCACTTACGACAAATTTGCGAAGAAGTACTTCGATTTTAATGTTTACGGTGAATAACGTTATCCCGTAGTCTGTAGCCCGGTTATGATTCGTCATGGCCGGGCTGAATAGAATTGCAAACTAGCGCTGAATTGTTTGCACTGATTTAGTGCAAATTTTTTCGGGTGCACCAGAATGGCAATTTCCTTGCATCCTGTTGGTGCAGTGTCTTTTTTGAGTGAAAGTGCCGGAGTAGCATGGCGAGCTTACACCCAGGAAAAACACTATATTAAGATGCATAAATTGGCATAGAACATGCAATTTTATACGGTTAAAAAGCCATCGCACATAAAATTTACCCGAGCATCTTGAAGGGCGACGGGTGCAGTCTATTCGAGGATAATTATGAACAAGCAGATCATTGCTCTTTCTTTAGTACTGGCATTTTCCAGTGTATCCACAGCTTTCGCCGCAATTCCTAAGAATTTACGTATCGGCACTGACCCAACTTATGCTCCGTTTGAGTCGAAAAATGCTCAAGGGGAATTGATCGGTTTTGACATCGATCTGGCAAAAGAACTTTGTAAACGCATCGAAACCAACTGCACCTTCGTGGAAAATCCACTGGATGCGCTGATCCCTTCGTTGAAAGCGAAAAAAATCGACGCGATTATGTCGTCACTTTCCATCACTGAAAAACGCCAACAAGAAATTGCCTTCACCGACAAACTGTACGCGGCAGATTCGCGTTTAGTGGTCGCTAAAGGTTCGCCAATTCAGCCAACGCTTGAGTCGCTGAAAGGTAAGCGTGTTGGTGTGCTGCAAGGCACCACGCAAGAAACCTTTGGTAACGAGCACTGGGCACCTAAAGGCATTGAAATTGTCTCTTATCAGGGTCAGGACTCTATTTACGCCGACTTAACCGCTGGCCGTATTGATGCGGCATTCCAGGATGAAGTGGCCGCCAGCGAAGGTTTCCTGAAACAACCTGTTGGTGCCAATTACCAGTTTGGTGGCCCATCAATTAAAGACGAAAAGCTGTTCGGCGTGGGTACCGGTATGGGTCTGCGTAAAGACGATACCGAGTTACGCCAGGCGCTGAACAAAGCGTTTGCAGAAATGCGCAAAGATGGAACTTACGAGAAGTTAGCGAAGAAATACTTCGACTTCGATGTTTACGGTGGTTAACAGTCACCAGTGGTTCAACCTGCCCGTAAAGGGCAGGTTAGGTTTGTGCAAACACTGACGACAGGATACGCACCATGCTGTACGGTTTTTCAGAAGTCATTTTTAAAGGGGCGATCGTCACGCTGGAACTGGCGTTAAGCTCCGTTATCCTCGCCGTTATTATTGGCCTGGCGGGAGCTGGTGCTAAGTTATCCAAAAATCGCCCGTTAGCCATGCTGTTTGAAGGTTATACCACCTTGATTCGTGGTGTTCCTGATCTGGTGCTAATGCTGCTGATTTTCTACGGCCTGCAAATGGCACTCAATGTGTTAACCGACTGGCTGGGCGCGTCTCAGTTTGATATCGACCCGATGGTGGCTGGTATCATTACACTCGGTTTTATCTACGGAGCCTATTTTACCGAAACCTTCCGTGGCGCTTTTATGGCGGTACCGAAAGGCCATATCGAAGCGGCAACCGCTTTTGGCTTCACCGGTTCGCAAACTTTCCGCCGTATTCTCTTCCCGGCCATGATGCGTTATGCGCTTCCGGGCATCGGTAATAACTGGCAGGTCATTTTAAAGTCCACTGCGCTGGTGTCGTTGTTAGGCCTGGAAGATGTGGTTAAAGCTACTCAACTGGCCGGGAAAAGCACCTGGCAGCCGTTCTACTTTGCGATTGTCGCTGGGCTAATTTACCTGTTCTTTACCACGGTATCGAACGGTGTGCTGCTCTGGCTTGAACGCCGTTACTCGGTTGGCGTGAAGAGGGCTGATCTATGATCGAAATTATTCAGGAGTACTGGAAAGCGCTGCTGTGGACAGACGGTTATCGCCTCACCGGTGTGGCTATCACGCTGTGGCTGCTGATTTCTTCGGTCGTGATGGGCGGGATTCTGGCGCTGTTCCTGGCAATTGGCCGTGTCTCAAGCAATAAGTTTATCGCGTTCCCTATCTGGCTGTTTACCTACATTTTCCGTGGCACACCGCTGTATGTTCAGTTGCTGGTGTTCTACTCCGGGATGTACACGCTGGAAGTAGTGAAAGGCACGGTGTTGCTCAATGAGTTTTTCCGCAGCGGCCTGAACTGTACGGTGCTGGCGCTGACGCTAAATACCTGTGCCTACACTACAGAAATCTTTGCCGGGGCGATTCGCTCTGTGCCGCACGGTGAAATTGAAGCGGCTCGTGCTTATGGTTTCTCGCCATTCAAATTATATCGTTGCATTATTTTGCCATCGGCGTTGCGTATCGCGCTGCCTGCGTACAGCAACGAAGTGATTTTGATGCTGCATTCTACGGCGCTGGCGTTTACCGCTACAGTGCCGGATTTGCTGAAGATCGCCCGCGATATCAACTCCGCTACCTACCAGCCGTTTACGGCGTTTGGGATTGCTGCGGTGCTGTACCTGTGTATTTCCTATGTGCTGATTAGATTGTTCCGCAAGGCTGAGCAACGCTGGTTGCAGCATGTTAAACCAAGCTCAACACATTGAGTGTGCAATGATGACTGATAAAAAATTAAGCGTTACCGACCTGCACAAGCGCTATGGGCAACATGAAGTGCTGAAAGGGGTTTCTTTACAAGCCAACGCTGGCGATGTCATAAGCATCATTGGCTCATCGGGTTCCGGTAAAAGTACCTTTTTACGCTGCATTAACTTCCTCGAAAAACCGAGTGAAGGGACGATTGTCGTCAATAACCAGAACATAAACTTGGTGCGCGATACTGACGGGCAATTGAAAGTTGCCGATAAAAACCAGCTCCGTTTGCTGCGTACGCGCCTGACGATGGTGTTCCAGCATTTTAACTTGTGGAGCCATATGACGGTGCTGGAAAACGTCATGGAAGCGCCGATTCAGGTGCTTGGCCTGAGCAAGCAAGAAGCGAAAGAACGTGCGGTTAAGTATCTGGCGAAAGTCGGCATTGACGAGCGCCAGCAGGTGAAATATCCGGTGCATCTGTCCGGCGGCCAGCAACAACGTGTTTCTATTGCCCGTGCGCTGGCGATGGAACCGGAAGTGTTGCTGTTCGATGAACCGACTTCCGCGCTCGACCCTGAGCTGGTAGGCGAAGTATTGCGTATCATGCAGAAACTGGCCGAAGAGGGGAAAACCATGGTGGTAGTCACGCATGAGATGGACTTTGCGCGCCACGTTTCAAACCATGTAATTTTCCTGCATCAGGGCTTAATCGAAGAAGAAGGGACGCCAGAAGAGTTGTTTGGTAACCCGAAAAGTGCGCGTTTGCAGCAGTTCTTGTCGGGATCGCTGAAATAATTCCCCCTCACCCTCTCCCCAGGGAGAGGGTGCTCGCTTTCCCCTTATCCTGGGGACAAGGTTGGGATGAGGGCGTTTCCTACCGCACCACATCCCCAAGCGCTTCCTCAAGGTCATACCAACGAAAACCAAACCCGGACTCCTCAAGCCGCTTTGGCAATGCGCGTTGCCCGCCTAACACCAATACCGAAGATTCACCCATCATCATTTTTACCGCAGTTGCCGGTGCTCGCATAAACGCCGGGCGATTGAGTACGTGGCCGAGTGCATGAGAAAATTGTTCATTGCGAACCGGGTAGGGCGAAACCATGTTGAAAGGCCCGCGTAGATCGTTATCCAGCAACCACAGAATGCCGTTGACCATATCGTCGATATGAATCCATGCCAGATATTGCCGCCCATCGCCCATCGGCCCGCCCAGGCCTAAGCGGAATATCGGCAGTAGTTTCGCCAGAATCCCGCCTTTTGGAGCCAGAACCACGCCGGTACGCAGCAGGCAGACACGTGTGTGCTCGCTCTGCGCGCCACAGGCGATTTGTTCCCAGCGGGCGCAGAGTTTATGGGTAAATTCATTGTGCGGCGGCTCATCTTCGTTGACGACCACTTCGCCGAGATCGCCGTAATAGCCTGCGGCTGAGCCGGAGATAAATACTGACGGCGGCGTTTGACTGGTTTTAAACATCTCGACCAGACGTTCGGTGATTTGCCAACGGCTGTTACACAACCGTTGTTTTTGCGCTTCGGTCCAGCGTTTGTCAGCAATAGGTTCGCCCGCCAGATTGATGGCGGCATCAAAGCCATCAAGACTGGAGTTCTCACTTAACCCTTTCCAAAGCATGACTTTTTGTTCAAAAAATACGCGGGCCTTCTCAGGGTTTCGAGTGACGACGGTGACATCGTGCCCTAATTCCAGCAAGCGCGGCACCAAATGGCGGCCAATCAATCCGGTTCCGCCGGTAATCAGTATCTGCATGGTCGTCTCCAGCTTATTACGCCTGGCGACGCCAACTCATCGTCATGGATACCGAGTCGGCATAACGCAGCGCGTGAAGTTTATCGATTTCCACTTCAGCATAAGACACCCACGGATGGTCGCATGCGATATCGAGCACATCCTGAGTTAATTTTTCTAACAATGAGAAGCGATGATTTTCAACCAACTGGATGATTTGTTTGGTAATGGTGCGGTAGTTCAGCGCATCGTTGATGTCTTCGCTGGCACGCGCTTTATCTGCCGGATAATGAATCGCGACGTTAACGACAATATCCTGGCGATTGGCAATTTCTTCTTCTTTGATGCCAATGAAAGTGCGCAGGCGTAAATTTTTAATTCGAATAATCGCGTCTGGTTGTGGGGATGACATTGCAGGTTGCCTCCATGTAGTAATTTCCGACCTAGACTATACCCAAAATGCATGAGGAAAAAAATTGCGCGCCTTGTCGGGCGCGCAGGGTTTAGTTTTGTTGCGCTTTCTCATAGGCGCGTTCGGTTGCCGGGCGTGAGCGGATTCTCTCAAACCAGTTTTGAACAGCAGGGAAGTGCGCCAGGTTTATGCGTTGGCGCTCATGGGAAACCGTCCACGGGTAAGTCGCAATATCGGCGATGCTGTACTCATCGCCGCCAAGCCACGGGGTTTTCTCCAGTTGCTTATTGAGAACGCCATATAAGCGTTGAGTTTCCACCTGGTAACGCTCAATGGCGTAGGGGACAGGCTGGGGGGCGAAATGATTAAAGTGGTGGTTCTGGCCGAGCATTGGGCCAAAACCACCGACTTGCCAGAACAGCCATTGCAGGGTGTGGGCGCGCTCACGCAAATCTTTACTCAATAGCTCGTTGGTCTTTTCGGCCAGATAAAGCAGGATTTCGCCTGACTCAAACAGGCTCAATGGGCCGCCACCATCGGTAGGATTCCTGTCGATAATTGCCGGAATTTTATTGTTCGGGGAAATCGCCAAAAAGGCAGGCTGAAACTGATCTCCTTTGCCAATATCAATACGATGAATGGTGTACTCCAGACCTGCCTCTTCCAGAAACAGCGTGATTTTGTGGCCGTTTGGTGTGGGTGCGTAGTAAAGGTCGATCATCTCATTACCATCCTGACATCAGTTTTCTCATAAACCTATGGAGTATAGACTTTTTGAAAAAACTGCTCTGTAGATGAGTTTTGCTCAAGTGACAGGCGTGATTTTCCGCTATATGTTCAATAGCCTGGGTAACTAAATCATGGGGATATTATGAGTCAGCCGACAATAACGCTTTGGTCCGATAGCAACTACTTTAGCCCGTATGTCATGTCTGTTTATGTTGCCTTGAGAGAGAAAGGTCTAAACTTCACGTTGCAAACTATCGACCTGAATAGCGGCCAAAATCTGCAACCTGGCTGGAAAGGGTATGACCTGACTCGCCGTGTCCCTGTCATTGCGATCGATGATTTTGTACTGAGTGAGTCTTCGGCCATTACTGAATATCTCGAAGAACGTTTTGCTCCACCGACATGGGAGCGCATTTATCCACACGATCTGGAAAAACGTGCCAGGGCCCGCCAAATTCAGGCCTGGATCCGTAGCGATTTAATGCCGATTCGCGAAGAGCGTTCTACCGACGTTGTTTTCGCAGGAGTGAAGAAGCCACCATTAACAGAGCGTGGGCAGGGTGCGGCACAAAAACTTCTGGCTACCGTCGAGGGATTATTGCCCATCGGCCAGCAAAATTTGTTTGGTGAATGGTCAATTGCCGACCTGGATCTGGCATTGATGCTGAACCGTTTGATCTTAAATGGTGATGAAGTGCCTGAGCGCTTAGAAGAATACGCAACATTCCAATGGCAGCGGGCTTCGGTTCAGCGTTTTCTGGCACTTTCCGCAAAGCATTCTGGCTGATTCGTCCCATAATTCGTTATGATAAATTTGCTTATCATTAACAGGAATGTGGTTTTATGAAGCTAATGTTTGCCTCGGATATTCATGGTTCGCTACCCGCGACAGAACAAGTGTTGATGCACTTTGAACGTAGCGGTGCTAAATGGCTGATATTACTCGGTGACGTGTTGAATCACGGGCCGCGTAATGCCTTACCGGCGGGCTATAATCCAGGTGCTGTTGCTGAGAGATTTAACAGCATTGCGGATAAAATTATTGCGGTACGCGGGAACTGTGACAGCGAAGTCGATCAGATGCTGCTACATTTTCCGATTACCGCCCCCTGGCAACAGATTTTAATGGCTGACCAGCGTTTATTTGTGACGCATGGTCATTTATATAATCCTGACAAACTGCCGCCGCTGGCAGAAAATGACGTGCTGGTTTTTGGCCACACTCATTTACCATTGGCTGAAAAACAAGACACGGTTTATCTATTCAATCCAGGTTCGGTAAGTATCCCAAAAGGTGGGTTCGAAGCGAGTTACGGCATGCTAAACGATGGTGTTCTGAGCGTTCACGCACTGAATAACGATGGGGTTATTGCACAGGTGGAGATTACCCCGTAACTTACCTTAAAAATTAGACCCGTTAGCATTCGAGTTGCAGCCAACACCCCTGCAGCTTGAAGGATGACGGGTATAACCATTACGCGCCATAAGAGCGCCCTGAATAAGGTTTCCCCGATGGTGGAACAGAGTCATTTTGTTGGCACGGAATGGGTAGACATTGTCAATGAAGACAATGAAGTCATTGCGCAATCAAGCCGTGAGCAAATGCGCGCACAGCGTTTACGTCATCGCGCGACCTATATCGTTGTGCATGACGGTATGGGTAAAATTTTGGTGCAGCGCCGCACCGAAACTAAAGATTTTATGCCTGGTATGCTGGATGCCACTGCAGGTGGAGTGGTTCAGGCCGACGAGCAATTACTGGACTCAGCTCGCCGCGAGGCTGAAGAAGAACTGGGTATTGCGGGTGTGCCGTTTGCCGAGCATGGTCAGTTTTACTTTGAAGATGCCAATTGCCGCGTATGGGGAAGCCTGTTTAGCTGCGTTTCGCATGGCCCGTTCGCGTTGCAGGAAGAAGAAGTCAGCGAAGTGTGCTGGATGTCGCCAGAAGAGATTACTGCTCGCTGTGACGACTTCACGCCAGACTCTTTAAAAGCACTGGCATTATGGATGACCCGCAACGCTAAGAATGAATCTCAGCACACAGCTGCTGCGGAATAATTCATTTAGTTTTTTTCCGGAATATCGCCAATAAAAAAGGCCGCATATCAATGCGGCCTTTTTGCTTCTCTTAAAGACTTAGTCTTGTTGAGAAGACTGAATCGCCGTCAAAGCGATGGTGTAAACGATATCGTCTACCAGTGCGCCACGAGACAGGTCGTTGACTGGTTTACGCATACCTTGCAGCATTGGCCCGATGGAGATCAGGTCTGCTGAGCGCTGTACCGCTTTATAGGTGGTGTTACCGGTGTTCAGGTCTGGGAAGATGAACACGGTAGCGCGACCCGCAACCGGTGAGTTTGGCGCTTTGGACTTAGCAACGTCAGCCATCACTGCGGCGTCGTACTGCAACGGACCATCGATAACCAGGTCAGGACGTTTTTCTTGAGCAATACGTGTAGCTTCACGTACTTTTTCAACGTCGCTACCTGCACCAGAAGTCCCGGTGGAGTAGGACAGCATTGCAACGCGTGGGTCGATACCGAATGCAGCAGCGGAATCCGCAGACTGAATGGCGATTTCTGCCAGTTGCTCAGCAGTTGGATCCGGGTTGATCGCGCAGTCGCCGTAAACATAAACCTGTTCTGGCAGCAGCATGAAGAACACAGAAGAAACCAAAGAGCTGCCTGGTGCAGTTTTGATCAGCTGCAACGGTGGACGAATGGTGTTCGCGGTGGTGTGAACAGCACCGGAAACCAGACCGTCAACTTCGTCTTGCTCAAGCATCAATGTACCCAGCACTACGTTGTCTTCCAGTTGCTCACGCGCAACGGCTTCGGTCATGCCTTTGCTCTTACGCAGCTCAACCAGACGTGCAACGTAGCTTTCGCGAACCACTTCAGGGTCAACGATTTCGATGCCTGCACTCAACTCAACGCCTTGTGCTGCTGCAACACGGGTGATTTCATCCGGGTTACCCAACAGTACGCAAGTTGCGATACCACGTTCAGCACAGATAGATGCCGCTTTCACGGTACGTGGCTCTTCGCCTTCCGGCAGCACAACACGTTTACCGGCTTTACGCGCCAGTTCAGTCAGCTGGTAGCGGAACGCTGGAGGAGACAGACGACGGCTGCGCTCTGAAGTTGCAGTCAGAGACTCGATCCAGTCTGCATCGATGTGGCTTGCCACATATTCCTGCACTTTCTCGATACGCTGATGGTCATCAGTTGGGACTTCCAGGTTGAAGCTTTGCAGGCTCAGGGAAGTCTGCCAGGTGTTGGTATCAACCATGAACAGCGGCAGGCCAGTGGCAAATGCACGCTCACACAGTTTGGTGACGCGTGGGTCCATTTCGTAGCCACCAGTCAGCAGAACTGCACCGATGTCTACACCGTTCATGGCGGCCAGGCACGCGGCAACCAGCACGTCTGGACGGTCTGCAGAAGTGACCAGCAGAGAACCCGGACGGAAGTGTTCCAGCATGTGCGGGATGCTGCGCGCACAGAAGGTTACAGACTTCACGCGACGAGTTTTGATGTCGCCTTCGTTGATGATGGTTGCGTTCAGGTGACGCGCCATATCGATTGCACGTGTGGCAATCAGATCGAAGCTCCACGGCACACAACCCAGAACTGGCAGCGGGCTGTCAGCAAACAGGGATTTAGGATCGATATTAGCGATGCTCGCTTTTGTGGAGTCATCAAAAATTTCGGACAGATCGGGACGGGTACGACCCTGCTCATCAACTGGGGCATTCAGTTTGTTAATGATAACGCCAGTGATGTTGGTGTTCTTGCTGCCACCGAAGCTGCTACGAGCCAGTTCGATACGCTCTTTCATCTGCTCTGGGGAGTTGTTACCCAGGGACATGACGAAGACGATTTCAGCGTTCAGTGTTTTTGCGATTTCGTAGTTCAGAGACTGCGCAAACTGATGTTTACGAGTCGGAACCAGACCTTCAACCAGAACCACTTCAGCGTCTTTGCTGCTGGTGTGGAAGTTGGCGATGATCTCTTCCATCAGCACGTCTTGTTGGTTGCTGGACAACAGCGACTCAACGTGGTTCATGTGCAGCGGTTCAGCAGTAGGGATGCTGGAGTTTGCACGCACGATGCTGGTGGTTTGATCTGGAGTATCGTCACCGGTACGCGGTTGGGCGATAGGTTTGAAAACGCTAAGGCGAACGCCTTTTTGTTCCATAGCACGGATAACACCAAGGCTGACGCTGGTCAGGCCGACGCTGGTTCCGGTAGGGATCAACATAATAGTACGGGACACGGTATAACCTCTTTGTCTTTACCCTTCATACTTCAAGTTGCAGGGGTGTTGGCTGCAACTCGAATTATTTTGGGTATAGCCCTTTTCAGGGTTCAGAAAACAACACCGCCAGCGAAGGCTGGCGGTAAGGAGAATCAAGCGGTCAGGCGAGATGCATCCTGAGCGATAACCAGTTCTTCGTTGGTCGGAATGACCATCGCAGGAACGGTACCCTCTTTGTTGATGTAGCCTGATTTGCCGAAACGAGCAGCCAGGTTGCGTTCGTGGTCAACTTCAAAGCCCAGAACGCCCAGTTTGCCCAGAGACAGTTCACGTACCATTGCTGCGTTTTCACCAATACCACCAGTGAACACAACGCCGTCCAGACGACCTTCCATCAGCGCAGTGTAAGAGCCGATGTATTTCGCCAGGCGATGGCAGAACACGTCCATTGCACGTTTAGCATCTTCTTTAGTGGTGTAGTTATCTTCAACATAACGGCAGTCGCTGGTGACTTCAGTCAGACCCAACAGGCCAGATTCTTTAGTCAGCATTTTGTTGATGTCATCAACGCTCATGCCCAGGGAGTCATGCAGGTGGAAGATAATCGCAGGATCGATGTCACCAGAACGAGTACCCATTACCAGGCCTTCCAGTGGAGTCAGACCCATAGAGGTGTCAACACACTGGCCGTTACGGATAGCAGAAACAGAACCGCCGTTGCCCAGGTGGCAAGTGATGATGTTCACTTCTTCCACTGGCTTGTTCAGCATTTTTGCGGCTTCTTGAGTCACATAGAAGTGGCTGGTGCCGTGTGCGCCGTAGCGACGAACGCCGTGCTCTTTATACAGTTTGTACGGCAGAGCATAGAGGTAAGATTCTTCTGGCATGGTCTGATGGAACGCGGTGTCAAACACAGCAACGTTTTTATCAGCCAGTTTAGGGAAGGATTTCAGTGCTTCTGCGATACCGATCAGGTGTGCCGGGTTATGCAGTGGTGCAAAAGAAGCAGTATCTTTGATACCCTGAATCACGGTCTCGTCGATAACAACGGAGCTGGTGTACTTCTCGCCGCCGTGAACAACACGGTGACCGATAGCAGTCAGTTGCTCGGACAATTCAGGTTTTTGTGCCAAAATGGTATTAACCATAAAGTTCAGAGCTTCGCTGTGAGCGGCGCCTGCGCCCAAAGCCGCTTCTTGTTTACCGCCATCCATTTTCCACTTGATACGTGCTTCAGGAAGATGGAAACATTCGGCTAAACCAGAGAGGTACTCATCACCGTTTAACGCATCAATAATTGCGAATTTCAGTGAAGAGCTACCGCAGTTCAGAACCAGTACTAGCTTACTCGACATGGAAGTACCTACTTTTATACGTGGCTAAAAAAACGTCAGTGAGTCTCTCAGCGTAGCGCATGATGAGCCTGACATTTATGATTAACGTCATGCCAGAAGCGTTTTTTTTGGCATGGCGAATAAATACTCTAATGTTTACGCCATCTTGCACGTTTATTCGGCGATGGCTAACAGAGCAAAAATTTGACAACCTGCGGTTTCCCTTCTATGGCCGTCAAAGGCCGGCACAGGATACCTGATTGCGATGGCTAAAGACAAAAGTTTTTGAACCATGTAATTTAGAGTTGTTAAGTTGCACAAAAATTTTATTTTTTATATGTGAAGTTGAGGTAAAGCCATGTCAACACCCCAAAATAGCCATGTAAGTTGGTTTAGTCTGTTCAGCCGTGGACAACACTATTCAAAGACCTGGCCTGTTGATAAACGCCTCGCGCCTATCTTTGTAGAAAACCGTGTGATCCGCGCCACGCGTTTTGCCATCCGCTTTATGCCTCCACTCGCTGTGTTTACGCTGACCTGGCAAATTGCCCTTGGCGGCCAACTTGGCCCCGCCGTTGCCACCGCTTTATTCGCCTGTAGTCTGCCGATGCAGGGGTTATGGTGGTTAGGTAAACGTTCCGTGACGCCACTTCCGCCATCCATTTTGAGCTGGTTCTACGAAGTCCGTGGCAAATTGCAGGAAGCTGGGCAGGCGCTGGCGCCAATCGAAGGCAAGCCAGACTACCAGGCGCTGGCAGAAGTTTTGAAACGTGCGTTCAAGCAGTTGGATAAAACTTTTCTGGATGATTTGTAAAGTCCCTGCCGTTACGCATATAAAGAAGGATATTTTTTCGCAGGATTAATCCTGCGCAACAGGAGCTAAGAAATGGAAATGACTAACGCCCAGCGTCTGATTTTATCTAATCAGTACAAAATGATGACCATGCTCGACCCGGACAACGCCGAGCGTTATCGTCGCCTGCAAACGATCATCGAGCGCGGTTACGGCCTGCAAATGCGCGAACTGGATCGGGAGTTCGGTGAGCTGACGGAAGAAACCTGCCGCACAGTTATCGATATCATGGAGATGTATCACGCTCTGCATGTCTCCTGGACTAACCTGAAAGACAACCAGGAAATCGACGAGCGTCGTGTGACTTTCCTTGGTTTTGATGCAGCAACTGAAGCGCGTTTCCTGGGCTATGTTCGCTTTATGGTGAACATTGAAGGCCGTTATGCTCATTTTGATGCGGGCACTCATGGCTTCAATGCGCAGACCCCAATGTGGGAAAAATATCAGCGTATGTTAAAAGTCTGGCAGTCTTGCCCACGTCAGTACCATTTAAGTGCGAACGAGATCGCGCAAATTATTAATGCCTGAGGGGAGAAGCGTAGTGAAGTGCAAAGGTTTCTTGTTTGATTTGGATGGGACGCTGGTTGATTCTCTGCCAGCCGTCGAACGAGCCTGGATTAACTGGGCAAAGCGCTTCGATATTTCGCCACAGGAAGTTTTAGGTTTCATTCATGGTAAACAGGCGATCACTTCGTTACGTCACTTTATGGCGGGCGCGCCTGAAGAAGAGATTCAGCAGGAGTTTTTGCGTCTTGAAAAAATCGAGTCTGAAGACACCGACGGCATTGTGGCGCTGCCTGGTGCCGTTGAGCTGCTGGCTCATTTGAACGAGGCGGGCATTCCGTGGGCTATCGTGACTTCGGGTTCATACCCGGTAGCGTCTGCTCGTCGTGCTGCGGGTGGTTTACCTAAGCCCGAAGTGCTGGTCACCGCTGAACGTGTTGCTCGTGGGAAGCCAGAGCCTGATGCCTACTTGCTCGGTGCGCAACTGCTTGACCTCGAGCCAGAAGAGTGCGTAGTGGTTGAAGACGCGCCAGCTGGCGTGTTGTCGGGTTTAGCCGCGGGCTGCCATGTGATAGCCGTTAATGCTCCAGTAGATACGCCACGCCTTGAGCATGTCGATTATGTGTTGCATTCACTGACTGAGCTTCTGGTTCAAAAGTTGTCTGATGGCACCGTCGAAGTGTTTAGAAAACACTGAACACATGATTTAGCCCCGCGATAGCGGGGCTTTTTTATGGCAAAATTTTATCCCCCTGAGACAACTACATAAGGAATTGTTTTGAACTCAGAACTGGTTTGGGTTTTATCACTCTTAGCGATTGCAGTGGTGATGTTCGCCACTGGTAAAGTACGTATGGATGCGGTCGCATTACTGGTTATCATCGCTTTTGTCCTTAGCGGGACACTCACTCTTAGCGAAGCCTTCTCGGGCTTTAGCGACCCCAACGTTATTCTGATTGCTGCGTTATTTATTATTGGCGATGGCCTGGTGCGCACCGGCGTTGCCACCAAAATGGGCTCCTGGCTGGTGGATGTGGCGGGCAGCAGTGAAACCAAAATGCTGGTTTTGCTGATGCTAACCGTTGCCGGACTGGGCGCATTTATGAGCTCGACGGGCGTGGTGGCGATCTTTATCCCCGTAGTACTCAGCGTTTCAATGCGCATGAAAATTTCACCGTCGCGCTTAATGATGCCCCTGAGTTTTGCGGGGCTGATAAGCGGCATGATGACGCTGGTCGCGACTCCGCCAAACCTGGTGGTGAACAGCGAACTGTTGCGCGAAGGTTTGCAGGGCTTTCAATTCTTTAGTGTTACGCCAATCGGTCTGGTTATTTTGCTGTTGGGCATCTGCTACATGCTTATCGCACGCTTTGCGTTAAACGGGCAGAAAAAAGACGACGGCAAACAACACTGGCGACGCCGCACGTTTCGCGATCTGATTAAAGATTATCGGCTAACCGGACGCGCGCGTCGTCTGGCGATTCGCCCTGGCTCACCGATGGTTGGTCGCCGTCTTGATGATTTAAAGCTGCGTGAGCGCTATGGCGCAAACGTGATTGGCCTTGAGCGTTGGCGCAAATTCCGCAAGGTTATCGTTAATGTTACGGGCGTCACCGAATTCCGCGCTCGCGACGTTTTGCTAATCGATATGTCGGCTTCTGAAGTCGATCTGCGTGAGTTTTGTAGCGAGCAAATGCTGGAGCCGATGATACTGCGCGGCGAGTATTTCTCGGACCAGGCGCTGGATGTTGGTATGGCGGAAGTGTCGCTTATCCCGGAATCAGAATTAATTGGGCAAACGCTGCGCGAAATAGGTTTCCGTACACGCTACGGATTGAACGTTGTCGGGTTGCGTCGCAATGGCGCAGCGCTGGAAGGTCTGCTGGTAGATGAAGCTTTGCAATTGGGCGATATTTTGCTGGTGGTCGGTGACTGGAAACTAATTAGCCAACTGCAACTAAAAGGCCGAGATTTTCTGGTACTCAATTTGCCAGTGGAAGAGGGTGAGGCATCACCTGCTCACAGCCAGGCTCCCCACGCGATTTTCTGCCTGGCGCTGATGGTTGCCCTGATGCTGACTGACGAAATCCCTAATACCATTGCGGCGATTATCGCTTGTTTGTTGATGGGAAAATTCCGCTGCATCGACATGGAAAGTGCTTATAAAGCGGTGCATTGGCCAAGCATTATCTTGATTGTCGGGATGATGCCGTTTGCACTTGCGCTGCAAAAAACCGGTGGCGTGGATTTGATAGTTAACGGGCTGATGCAGATGGGTGGGGGTTATGGCCCATACCTGATGTTGGTTTGCCTGTTCGTCATGTGCGCCGCGATTGGTCTGTTTATCTCGAACACGGCAACGGCGGTTCTGATGGCACCGATTGCGTTAGCGGCGGCAAAAACGATGGGCGTCTCGCCTTATCCATTTGCGATGATTGTGGCGCTTGCAGCCTCTGCGGCATTTATGACTCCGGTATCTTCACCGGTTAATACGCTCGTTCTGGGGCCGGGGAACTATAAGTTCAGTGATTTTGTGAAGATGGGCGTGCCATTTACCGTCATCGTTATGGTGGTGAGTGTGGTGATGGTGCCGATGCTGTTTCCATTCTAAAACAACCCTCACCCTGAGGGAGAGGGGGAACACCAATCCGGACAATTCCCTCTCCTGGGGGAGAGGGTTAGGGTGAGGGCGCAATATCCAGAGTTAAAGCGGCGAATCCTGGCTAATCTCATCGAGCGAAAGCTGGAAACTTGGCACAAACACATTCATGAAGTAATCCATCTCTTCGCTGTGGCGATCCGCCAGCGTTTTCTCGAGTCGGCTTTTTGCCAGCAAGAATTCATTGTTACCCGCAGAGAGTTCTTCGAGGCATTTCAGATACGCACATAGCGCATCAGCCTGTTTGACGATGGCGCGATCTTCTTCGCTGCTCTGATGTTCATCAATTAGCGGTGCCCAAATATCGCGTAACTCTTCTGGCACCATATCGATCAATTTCTGCTGCGCAATTTTCTCGATAGCTTTGTATTCGTGGGCTATTTGCGTGTTGAAATATTTCACCGGAGTCGGCAGGTCACCGGTCAGCACTTCACTGGCGTCGTGATACATCGCTAAGAGTGCGACATGCTCAGCGTTAACCTGCCCGTTAAATTTTCGGTTCTTGATCACGGCTAAGGCATGAGCAACCATCGCGACTTGTAGACTATGCTCCGAAACATTTTCGGTACGCACATTGCGCATCAGTGGCCAACGATTGATTAATTTCAGACGTGAAAGGTGGGCAAAGAAATGGCTCTGGCTCATGGGTACACTCGGGGTCTACTGCAAAGAAAACCATTGTGCGGGGAGTCGGGGGAAGATGCAAACATCTCCCCCCGTGGGTATTACTGGTGGTAATGACCGAGGAAGCGACCAAACTTATTGATAGCCATATCCAGCTCATCAACGCGCGGTAAAGTCACGATACGCACATGATCAGGCCACGGCCAGTTAAACGCTGTTCCTTGAACTAACAGCACTTTTTCTTGCAACAAGAAATCCAGCACCATTTTTTGGTCGTCATGGATATTAAAGCGCTTAGCGTCAATTTTAGGGAACATATACAGCGCACCGCGTGGTTTCACGCATGACACCCCGGGAATATCGTTTAGCAATTCCCATGCCCGGTTACGCTGTTCATACAGACGCCCGCCCGGTGCAATAAATTCGCTGATGCTTTGATAACCGCCAAGTGCGGTTTGAATGGAATGCTGTGCCGGAACGTTGGCACACAGGCGCATTGACGCCAGCATCTCCAGCCCTTCAATATAACCTTTCGCGTGTTTCTTCGGCCCATTCAGAACCATCCAGCCCTGGCGGAAACCGGCAACACGGTAAGTTTTCGACAAACCATTAAAGGTAATTGTCAGCAGATCTGGCGCGAGTGCTGCAATTGAATGGTGCTGGGCTTCGTCGTACAGAATCTTGTCGTAAATTTCATCCGCAAAAATAATCAAATTATGCTGGCGGGCGATTTCAACAATTTCCAGCAGCAGTTCTTTGGAATAGACCGCACCGGTAGGGTTGTTCGGGTTAATAATCACAATACCGCGGGTACGAGGTGTGATTTTAGAACGAATATCATCAAGGTCCGGGAACCAGTCGGACGACTCATCACATAAATAGTGAACAGCTTTGCCACTCGATAGTGAAACTGCGGCGGTCCATAAAGGATAATCAGGCGCAGGGACCAGCATCTCATCACCGCTGTTAAGCAATGCCTGCATAGATTGAACAATAAGTTCAGATACACCGTTACCGATGTAGATGTCTTCAACCGTCACATCCCGCATTTCACGTGCCTGATAATGCTGCATGATGGCTTTACGTGCGGAGTAGAGTCCTTTCGAGTCGCAATACCCTTGCGCTGTAGGCAGGTTACGAATCACATCGACAAGGATCTCATCCGGGGCATCAAAGCCGAATGGCGCTGGGTTGCCAATATTCAGTTTGAGGACTTTGTTTCCTTCTTCTTCGAGGCGTTTCGCCTCTTTGAGAACCGGGCCACGGATGTCGTAACAGACGTTATCAAGTTTGCTGGATTTTTCGATTGGGGACATGAACCTGACCTTAAATGTTAGCGCCACTTCCTGCCGTGGAAGCGACCAGGGAACAATGTACTCCTGCGCCGCACAGATTTGAAGGTTATCGAAGCGCCAAATAGTAATAAATCTTCAATTTTGAGAGTGGTAGTAAATTGCTGTTGAATAGTGATTTTGCAGGATTATATGTTGATGATCATATCAATATTGACCGAAAATATAGGTTATTGAGTTGCTTGCCATGGTAGTCACTGCGTTAATGCATAGAGTGCAGTCAGTCATGCTGACCGAAATGCGAATTATATTGAGTAATAGTTAAGGAAAATTGAATATTCATGCTTATGGTTAAATGAAGTGCATTAGTGCGAGTTAATAATATGTATATAAAAATAACCGAGTATGTGATTAATATAAACAAGGAATATAGTTAAATTGCTTCTCTTTTAGCTTGTAGAATTTTGGACATTTCTGCGAATAAGCTACTGATGAATGAATTAAAAAAGAGAATGAGATCGGATAATTCGCAACAAAAGTTATGGGATGGCGTGTTTTGCGGTAAGATACACTACTGAAAATGGTAGGTGGTTTTCGGTATAAATAACGCAACTCCATGTTTTATGGTGGGTTGGTTTGTCTGCGTTGTAGTGTGTCAATTGCCAGTACAATGAAGTGACTTAAAGAAAATCCCCATCCTGTTTACACTTGTTTCTGCTATGAGTTGAATAAATAAAGCTCAGTACTGAAGTGGATTTACAATAATTACTCAGTTTTAATTTCAGTGACTAGTACGTTAAGACGAATGTTTGTATGTTGTTAACGACAGTATAATATCCCAGAAATACGTGCTTTGCATTATTGCTTCGCGTACCTCTGGCAGTATGAAAAATAAATAAGTCAGAACGGCTGTCAGGATGACGGTGCTCCCCTTCGGGAGGCGTTCTGTAAAAGGGAATTGCTTTATCTTTTTGATAAATCACAGCAATAAAACTAAGGCAGACTCGTAAGAGCAACCTGATAGTGAAAAAATTATGATTAACGCAAATCGTCCGATACTCAATCTCGACCTCGATCTGCTCAGGACTTTTGTTGCCGTAGCGGATCTGAATACTTTTGCCGCTGCAGCCGTTGCGGTTTGCCGCACTCAATCGGCTGTAAGCCAGCAGATGCAGCGCCTTGAACAGTTAGTAGGAAAAGAGCTTTTTGCCCGTCATGGCCGTAATAAACTGCTGACCGAGCACGGTATCCAGCTCCTTGGTTATGCGCGAAAGATTCTGCGTTTTAATGATGAAGCTTGTACTTCGCTAATGTTTAGTAATTTGCAGGGCGTATTAACGATTGGAGCATCTGATGAAACTGCGGATACCATCCTGCCGTTTCTGCTTAACCGGATAAGCTCGGTGTACCCTAAATTGGCGTTGGATGTGCGTGTTAAACGTAATCCGTTTATGGTTGAAATGCTTAATCAGCAGGAAGTGGATCTCGTCGTCACGACGTCGAAACCTGCGCATTTTGAATCCATTGTGTTACGGACTTCGCCAACTTTATGGTACTGCGCCGCTGATTACGTGTTCCAGAAAGGTGAAACGGTGCCTTTAGTGGTGCTCGATAACCCTAGCCCGTACCGTGACATGATGATTGAACAACTCAACGCTGCACGCATTCCGTGGCGTATTGCTTATGTTGCGTCAACACTTTCTGCTGTACGCGCTGCGGTAAAAGCCGGGTTGGGGATTACATCACGGCCTGTAGAAATGATGAGCCCAGAACTGCGCGTGCTTGGAGGTGCCGATGGTTTGCCAGCGATGCCTGATACGCAATACATGCTGTGCCGTAATTTGCAAACCACTAATGATTTAGCTCAGGCTATTTTCAGTGCGCTGGAAAATAACCCGAATCCATATCGTTACGTGGTTTCCTCAGACGAGGACGGCGATACCATGTTGATGGAAGGCGATTTCGAGTAACGCATTCCCCGTCATAATTCGAGTAGCAGGGGTGTTGGCTGCACTATTCGGCTCATCCATGAGCCTCACCCCTTTGGGGCCGCCTACCTGCAACTCGAATTATTTAGGGGATGTAGCCGTCATACGGGTTTGTTAGTAACAATTTATGAAATTCGAAAACAGGTCATTGAGCACTTTTTGGGTCTCAATGGCTTGTTTTTTAATCAGTGAACGTTAAGTTGACGGGTGTTTTGTAAAAACACGTTTTAAAACAATCTACTTTACCTCCTCTTTGTCACCTGTCTTCTCCTGCTAGCCTACTAATCAACTCGTGTTTAATTGTTAAAAAATACGCTGCAATGTTGTCATTTTTTGATATGAATTAACAGAAGCGTGTCTCAGATCAAGAAAATACTCCCTATAGGGGGGATGAATAGTTGAGAAATCCTGCCAAAATAGAGCAGCAGTTAATTTTTTCCTCCTTAACGGACACGATTCACCTTCATTAAAACCGAGTTAATAACTCGGCGTTACTAGCTTTTAAGGCACTTAATGTTAATGAAGTTGGCTTCATGTAAATTAATGTGTGGATACTTTTGTTAAAGTTGACAAAAGGTTATAGAAAGGAGTAAAAAACCCCATCAATGTGCTGGTAAAGTTTTGATTCCGGCAGTTATTGTAAGGTTTATTGTTCCTCCCCATGAATCGATGTGGTGTTCATCTGCCAGCAAGAGCAGAGACTTTGGCGCCACTTTTGATGAGTAAGCAATGAGTATGTCAACATCCACTGAAGTTATCGCTCACCATTGGGCGTTCGCAGTCTTTCTTATTGTTGCCATAGGCCTGTGTTGCGTAATGCTTCTCGGGGCCTGGTTCCTTGGCGGGAGAGCTAAGGGTCGGCACAAAAACACTCCCTTCGAGTCAGGTATCGACTCAGTTGGTACAGCGCGCTTACGCCTATCCGCTAAGTTCTACTTGGTTGCCATGTTCTTCGTCATCTTCGACGTGGAAGCCTTGTATCTCTACGCGTGGTCAGTGTCTATTCGTGAAAGCGGATGGGTAGGCTTCGTCGAGGCCGCAATTTTCATTTTTGTGCTACTGGCAGGCCTGGTGTATCTCGTGCGCATTGGCGCGCTTGATTGGACTCCCGCGCGTTCGCGTCGCGCCCATATCAACCCAGAAACCGACAGTATTACTAACCGTCATACGCAGTAAAAATGAGGCAATAAGATGGACTATACGCTCACCCGCATAGACCCCGACGGTGAGAACGACCGTTACCCCCTGCAAAAACAGGAGATCGTAACCGATCCTCTTGATCAAGAAATCAACCGTAGCGTGTACATGGGCAAGCTCGAACATGCCATGCACGATATGGTGAACTGGGGGCGTAAAAACTCAATTTGGCCTTATAACTTTGGCCTTTCTTGCTGCTACGTTGAGATGGTGACCTCGTTTACCGCGGTTCATGACGTGGCACGTTTTGGTGCCGAAGTACTGCGTGCATCTCCGCGTCAGGCCGACCTGATGGTGATTGCAGGAACCTGCTTTACCAAAATGGCTCCCGTTATTCAGCGCCTTTACGATCAAATGCTTGAGCCAAAATGGGTGATCTCGATGGGTGCCTGCGCTAACTCCGGCGGCATGTACGACATCTACTCTGTGGTACAGGGCGTGGATAAATTCCTGCCTGTGGATGTTTACATCCCTGGTTGCCCACCGCGCCCGGAAGCTTACATGCAGGCTCTGATGCTGCTGCAAGAATCCATTGGCAAAGAGCGTCGTCCATTGTCCTGGGTTGTTGGCGATCAAGGTGTTTATCGCGCCAACATGCAGTCAGAACGTGAACGTAAACGTGGCGAGCGTATCGCTGTCACCAACTTGCGGACACCAGACGAGATTTAATATGCGCCTGTGGGCAGTGTGAGTTTACTTCGCATATCAATAATACTAGCGCGAAGCCACTGCTGACAGTCACCACAGTACCATTTGCAATGGTGAGAATTATGACCGATTTAACTGCGCATGATGCCAACCAGGAAGCCTGGCAAACCCGTGACCATTTAGATGATCCGGTAATTGGCGAACTGCGTAACCGTTTTGGGCCGGATGCCTTCACTGTTCAGCCAACCCGCACTGGTGTTCCGGTGGTCTGGGTTAAGCGAGAGCAATTACTCGAAGCAGTCGATTTCTTAAAGAAACTTCCGAAGCCCTATGTCATGTTGTTCGACTTACACGGCATGGATGAACGCCTTCGTACTCACCGCAACGGTTTACCGGCTGCGGATTTTTCCGTTTTCTACCACCTGATTTCTATCGATCGCAACCGCGATATCATGCTCAAGGTGGCGCTGTCTGAAAACGATCTGAATGTACCGACAATCACCAAACTTTTCCCGAATGCCAACTGGTATGAGCGTGAAACCTGGGAAATGTTTGGCATTACCTTTAATGGTCACCCGCACCTGACGCGCATCATGATGCCGCCAACGTGGGAAGGCCATCCGCTGCGTAAAGATTATCCGGCGCGTGCCACCGAATTCGATCCGTTTGAATTGACCAAACAGAAAGAAGACCTCGAGATGGAAGCGCTGACCTTCAAGCCTGAAGAGTGGGGCATGAAGCGCAGCAGCGAGCATGAAGATTTCATGTTCCTGAACCTCGGTCCAAACCACCCATCCGCGCACGGTGCATTCCGTATCGTTCTGCAACTCGACGGTGAAGAGATTGTCGACTGCGTACCGGACATCGGTTACCACCACCGTGGTGCTGAGAAAATGGGCGAGCGTCAGTCCTGGCACAGCTACATTCCGTATACCGACCGTATCGAATATCTCGGCGGTTGCGTAAACGAAATGCCATACGTGTTAGCGGTTGAAAAACTGGCGGGTATCAAGGTTCCTGAACGTGTAGACGTTATCCGCGTCATGCTGTCTGAACTGTTCCGTATCAACAGCCACCTGCTGTACATCTCCACGTTTATTCAGGACGTGGGCGCGATGACTCCGGTGTTCTTCGCCTTTACCGACCGTCAGAAAATTTATGACCTGGTTGAAGCGATTACCGGTTTCCGTATGCACCCGGCCTGGTTCCGTATCGGCGGTGTGGCTCACGACTTACCAAACGGTTGGGAACGTCTGCTCAAAGAGTTCCTCGACTGGATGCCAAAACGTCTGGATTCCTACGAGAAAGCTGCGCTGCGTAACACCATCCTGAAAGGTCGTTCTCAGGGCGTTGCTGCCTATGGCAAGAAAGAAGCGCTGGAGTGGGGCACCACCGGTGCTGGCTTGCGCGCAACGGGCGTTGACTTCGATATCCGTAAAGCTCGCCCTTACTCTGGTTATGAAAACTTCGACTTCGAAATCCCGGTCGGCGGTGGCGTCAGTGACTGCTACACCCGCGTGATGTTGAAAGTTGAAGAGCTTCGCCAGAGCTTGCGCATTCTTGACCAGTGTCTGAAAAACATGCCTGCTGGCCCGTTCAAAGCTGACCATCCGCTGACAACGCCGCCGCCGAAAGAGCGCACGCTGCAGCATATCGAAACCCTGATCACTCACTTCCTGCAAGTTTCGTGGGGCCCGGTGATGCCGGCTAACGAATCCTTCCAGATGATTGAAGCGACGAAAGGGATTAACAGTTACTACCTGACCAGCGACGGCAGCACCATGAGCTACCGCACCCGCATCCGTACTCCGAGCTTTGCGCACTTGCAGCAAATCCCGTCGGCGATTCGCGGCAGCCTGGTTTCTGACCTGATTGTCTATCTGGGTAGTATCGATTTTGTAATGTCTGATGTGGATCGCTAACTATGCACGATAAACAACAACCCCAGGCAGAAGCCTTTGAGCTGAGTCAATTCGAGCGTGATGCGATTGAGCACGAAAAACATCATTACGAAGATGCTCGCGCAGCGTCTATCGAAGCGCTGAAGATTGTTCAGAAGCAGCGTGGCTGGGTGCCTGACGGCGCGATTTATGCCATCGCTGAAGTTCTGGGCATTCCAGCCAGCGACGTAGAAGGTGTTGCCACATTCTACAGCCAGATTTTCCGCCAGCCGGTAGGCCGCCACGTTATTCGCTATTGCGATAGCGTGGTTTGCCACATTACGGGCTACCAGGGCATTCAGTCGGCAATCGAAGCAAAACTGGACATCAAACCGGGTCAAACCACGTTTGATGGTCGCTTTACCCTGCTGCCAACCTGCTGTCTGGGTAACTGCGATAAAGGGCCGACCATGATGATTGATGAGGACACTCACAGCCATCTGACGCCGGAAGCGATCCCTGACTTGCTGGAGCAGTACAAATGAAAACCGTTATTCGTACTGCCGAAACCCATCCGCTGACCTGGCGGCTGCGTGATGACAAACAGCCGGTCTGGCTGGATGAATATCGCAGCAAAAACGGCTACGAGGGTGCTCGTCTTGCGCTGACTGGCCTGGCACCGGATGAAGTCGTTAATCGTGTTAAAGACTCTGGCCTGAAAGGGCGCGGCGGTGCGGGCTTCTCCACCGGTCTGAAGTGGAGCCTGATGCCGAAAGACGAGTCCATGAACATCCGTTACCTGCTGTGTAATGCCGATGAAATGGAACCGGGTACTTATAAAGACCGTTTGCTGATGGAGCAACTGCCACACCTGTTGGTGGAAGGCATGCTGATTTCTGCATTCGCCCTGAAAGCTTACCGCGGTTACATCTTCCTGCGCGGCGAGTATATCGAAGCGGCTGTGCATCTGCGCCGCGCGATTGCTGAGGCGACCGAAGCGGGCTTGCTGGGCAAAAACATTCTCGGTTCTGGTTTTGATTTTGAGCTGATCGTGCACACCGGTGCCGGGCGTTATATCTGTGGTGAAGAAACCGCGCTGATTAACTCCCTGGAAGGCCGCCGTGCCAACCCACGTTCAAAACCCCCATTCCCTGCTTCAAGCGGCGTGTGGGGTAAACCAACGTGTGTAAACAACGTTGAAACCCTGTGCAACGTGCCAGCGATTCTGGCCAACGGCGTGGAGTGGTATCAAGGCATTTCGACCAGCAAAGATGCTGGCACCAAGCTGATGGGCTTCTCTGGTCGTGTGAAAAACCCAGGCGTTTGGGAGTTACCGTTCGGTACCACCGCGCGTGAAATTCTCGAAGATTACGCTGGTGGCATGCGCGATGGCCTGAAATTCAAAGCCTGGCAGCCGGGTGGGGCAGGGACGGATTTCCTGACCGAATCACACCTTGATCTGCCGATGGAATTCGAAAGCATTGGTAAAGCGGGTAGCCGTTTAGGTACCGCACTGGCGATGGCCGTAGACCATGAAATTGGTATGGTGCCGCTGGTTCGTAACCTGGAAGAGTTCTTCTCCCGTGAATCGTGCGGCTGGTGTACACCTTGCCGTGACGGTCTGCCGTGGAGTGTGAAAATTCTGCGTGCGCTGGAACGTGGCGAAGGCCAGCCTGGGGACATCGAGACACTTGAGCAACTGTGTCGTTTCCTTGGGCCAGGTAAAACCTTCTGTGCGCATGCGCCAGGTGCGGTTGAGCCATTGCAGAGTGCGATTAAATATTTCCGCGACGAATTCGAAGCGGGCATTGCCAAACAAGATTTCGGGAACACCCGCGCGATTAGCGGGATTCAACCGAACTTGTTAAAAGCGCGCTGGTAACACCTGACAACAAGTTTGCAGGTTATAAAATTTTATAATTAATGCCTGAAAAGTAATCAAGAATTTCGCACTGAGGCAAGGCGGCAAAGGAGTGAATCCCTGGGAGTTTAGTTAACTAAATGACCAGGGTGAGCGAGAGAAGCCAACGCAGTCGCAGTGTGAAAGACGAAGATTATTCAGGCCAACTGGAAGCATGCTGACT
This sequence comes from Buttiauxella agrestis ATCC 33320, assembly GCA_024169445.1. GTDB lineage: Bacteria > Pseudomonadota > Gammaproteobacteria > Enterobacterales > Enterobacteriaceae > Buttiauxella > Buttiauxella ferragutiae. The sequence goes on along the minus strand of JALKFA010000001.1, from coordinate 4,620,290 downwards.
ATGGCTACGATTCATGTAGACGGCAAAGAATATGAGGTAAACGGGTCAGACAACCTGCTACAAGCATGTCTGTCTCTCGGCCTCGATATTCCTTATTTTTGCTGGCACCCGGCGCTAGGCAGCGTCGGTGCTTGCCGCCAGTGCGCGGTGAAGCAATATCAAAACGCAGAAGATCTCCGTGGCCGCCTGGTGATGTCTTGTATGACACCCGCCTCTGACGGCACGTTTATCTCCATTGACGATAGCGAAGCGAAAGAATTCCGTGAAAGCGTGGTTGAGTGGTTAATGACTAACCACCCGCACGACTGCCCGGTTTGTGAAGAAGGTGGCAACTGCCATCTGCAAGATATGACGGTGATGACCGGCCATAGCTTCCGTCGCTACCGCTTCACTAAACGTACTCACCGCAATCAGGATCTCGGCCCATTCATCTCTCACGAAATGAACCGCTGTATCGCCTGTTACCGCTGCGTGCGTTATTACAAAGATTACGCTGACGGCACCGATTTGGGTGTTTACGGCGCGCACGATAACGTCTACTTCGGTCGTCCTGAAGACGGTACGCTGGAAAGTGAATTCTCCGGTAACCTGGTAGAAATCTGCCCGACCGGCGTATTCACAGATAAAACGCACTCCGAGCGTTATAACCGTAAGTGGGACATGCAGTTCGCACCAAGCATTTGCCAGCAGTGCAGCATCGGCTGTAACACCAGCCCGGGTGAGCGCTACGGTGAATTGCGTCGTATCGAAAACCGCTACAACGGCACCGTGAACCACTACTTCTTGTGTGACCGTGGCCGCTTTGGTTATGGCTACGTCAACCTGAAGGATCGTCCACGTCAGCCGATCCAACGTCGTGGCGACGATCTGATCACGCTGAATGCCGATCAGGCAATGCAGGGCGCGGCAGATATTTTGCGCCAGTCGAAGAAAGTGATCGGTATCGGATCCCCACGTGCCAGCGTTGAAAGCAACTTCGCGCTGCGTGAGCTGGTAGGTGCGGACAACTTCTACACCGGTATTGCAACGGGTGAACAAGCTCGCTTGCAACTGATGCTCAAAGTGCTGCAAGAAAGCGGCATTCACACTCCGGCACTGCGTGAAATCGAATCTTACGATGCGGTTTTGGTACTCGGAGAAGACATTACTCAGACCGGTGCGCGTGTTGCGCTGGCTGTGCGTCAGGCCGTGAAAGGCAAAGCGCGTGAAATGGCAGCGGCACAGAAAGTGGCTGACTGGCAGATTGCCGCAATCCTCAACATTGGTCAGCACGCTAAACACCCACTGTTTGTCACCAATATAGACAGCACTCGTCTGGACGACATCGCAGCATGGACTTACCGCGCTCCGGTTGAAGATCAGGCTCGTCTGGGCTTTGCGGTTGCTCACGCGCTGGATAGCAATTCCCCAGCCGTTGAACTCGATCGCGACCTGAAAAACAAAGTCGACGTGATTGTGCAAGCGCTGGCGGGTGCGAAGAAACCATTGATCGTTTCCGGTACTAACGCCGGTAGCGAAGCGGTCATTCAGGCGGCAGCCAACGTGGCTAAAGCGCTGAAAGACCGTGGTGCCGATGTCGGTATCACCATGGTGGCTCGTGCGGTCAACAGCGTTGGCCTCGGTCTGATTGGCGGCGGCTCGCTTGAAGAAGCGTTGAGTGAACTGGAAAGCGGTGCTGCCGATGCGGTAGTGGTGCTGGAAAACGATCTGCATCGCCATGCTTCTGCAACTCGCGTTGATGCAGCACTGAGCAAAGCGCCGTTGGTGATGGTTATTGACCACCAACGCACGGCAATTATGGACAAAGCCCATCTGGTGCTGTCCACCGCAAGCTTCGCTGAGAGTGACGGTACGGTGATAAACAACGAAGGTCGCGCACAGCGTTTCTTCCAGGTTTATGACCCGTCTTACTATGACCACTCCGTGGTGATGCTCGAAAGCTGGCGCTGGCTGCATTCCCTGCACAGCACAGTTGAAAGCCGTGAAGTGGACTGGACGCAGTTAGATGATGTTATCGATGCATGCGTGAAAGCGTTGCCACAACTGGCCGGAATTAAAGATGCGGCACCGGATGCCAGCTTCCGTATTCGTGGTCAGAAACTGTCGCGTTCTCCAATCCGCTCCAGTGGCCGTACCGCGATGCGCGCCAATATTAGCGTGCATGAACCGCGTCAGCCGCAGGATAAAGACACCATGTTCGCCTTCTCTATGGAAGGGAACAACAGCCCGACGGCTAATCGTCAGCAAATTCCATTCGCATGGGCACCAGGCTGGAACTCACCGCAAGCATGGAACAAATTCCAGGCCGAAGTGGGGGGCAATCTGCGTCACGGCGATCCGGGTGTGCGCCTGATTGAAGCCTCCGAAACGGGTATGGATTTCTTCACTGATGTGCCGGAAATCTTCCACGCTGAAGACGGGAAATGGCGTATCGCGCCGTACTACCATCTGTTTGGTAGTGATGAAATGTCCCAGCGTTCTCCGGTGTTCCAGAGCCGTATGACTGAGCCGTACATCAAGCTTAATCCGTCTGATGCTGCAAAACTCGGTGTTAATGCGGGTAGCCTGATTTCGTTTAGCTATGAAGGCCAGACGCTAAGTCTGCCGCTGCAACTTTCCGAAGGACTGGCGGCAGGGCAGGTAGGTTTACCGATGGGGATGCCTGGCATCGCTCCGGTACTGGCGGGTGCTTGTCTTGAAAATCTTCAGGAGGCTGGCCAATGAGTTGGTTAACACCGGATGTTATCGACATTCTGCTGAGCATTCTCAAAGCGGTCGTAATCCTGCTGGTCGTGGTGACATGCGGCGCGTTCATGAGCTTTGGTGAGCGTCGTTTGCTGGGCCTGTTCCAGAACCGTTACGGGCCAAACCGTGTGGGCTGGGGCGGTTCGCTCCAGTTAGTCGCGGACATGATCAAGATGTTCTTTAAAGAAGACTGGACTCCGCGCTTTGCGGACCGCGTCATCTTTACTCTGGCACCGATGATTGCTTTCACCTCGCTGTTGCTGGCCTTTGCTATTGTGCCGGTCAGCCCAAGCTGGGTGGTTGCCGACCTGAACATTGGTATTTTGTTCTTCCTGATGCTGGCGGGTCTGGCGGTTTACGCCGTGCTGTTCGCCGGTTGGTCAAGTAACAACAAATACTCACTGTTGGGTGCAATGCGTGCTTCTGCGCAGACACTCAGCTACGAAGTGTTCCTCGGTCTGTCTTTGATGGGCGTTGTGGCGCAGGCGGGTTCGTTCAATATGGGCGATATCGTGGATAACCAGGCGAACCTGTGGAACGTGATCCCACAGTTCTTCGGTTTTGTGACCTTCGCTATCGCAGGCGTCGCGGTTTGTCACCGTCACCCGTTTGACCAACCAGAAGCCGAGCAAGAGCTGGCCGATGGTTATCACATCGAATATTCAGGCATGAAATTTGGCCTGTTCTTCGTGGGTGAATACATCGGTATCGTGACTGTTTCTGCCCTGATTGTGACCCTGTTCTTTGGTGGCTGGCATGGCCCGTGGTTACCGCCGTTCATCTGGTTCGCGCTGAAAACCGCGTTCTTCATGATGATGTTCATTTTGATCCGTGCAGCATTACCGCGTCCACGTTATGACCAGGTAATGTCCTTCGGCTGGAAAATTTGCCTGCCGTTGACACTGGTCAATCTGCTGGTGACCGCCGCGGTCATTCTCTATCAGGCACCATAAGGGGTGAAAAAACCATGACATTGAAAGAGTTAGTGGTTGGTTTCGGCACCCAGGTACGCAGTATCTGGATGATTGGTCTGCACGCGTTTGCCAAACGCGAAACGCAGATGTATCCGGAAGAGCCAGTCTATTTACCGCCGCGCTACCGTGGCCGCATCGTGTTAACGCGCGATCCGGACGGCTCCGAGCGTTGCGTTGCCTGTAACCTGTGTGCGGTAGCCTGCCCGGTAGCCTGTATCTCTTTGCAAAAAGCAGAAACCAAAGACGGCCGCTGGTATCCAGAGTTCTTCCGTATCAACTTCTCGCGCTGCATTTTCTGTGGTTTGTGCGAAGAAGCGTGCCCAACCACGGCGATTCAGCTGACACCAGATTTCGAACTGGGTGAGTTTAAGCGCCAGGATTTGGTCTACGAAAAAGAGGACCTGCTGATTTCCGGTCCGGGCAAATACCCGGAATATAACTTCTACCGGATGGCGGGTATGGCAATCGACGGCAAAGATAAGGGCGAAGCGGAAAACGAAGCCAAGCCTATCGACGTCAAAGGCCTATTACCTTAAAGGAGCAAGGCAATGGAATTCGCTTTTTATATTTGCGCAATCATCGCGGTTGGGACCACCTTACGGGTGATCACGCATACCAATCCGGTGCATGCCTTGCTGTATCTGATCATCTCGTTGTTGGCTATCTCCGGCGTGTTCTTCGCGCTGGGAGCGTACTTTGCCGCAGCGCTTGAGATTATCGTCTACGCCGGTGCCATCATGGTGTTGTTCGTTTTCGTGGTCATGATGCTGAACCTCGGTGGTGCGGTCGTTGAACAAGAGCGCAACTGGCTGAAACCGCAGTTGTGGATTGGTCCTGGCATTTTGTCAGCCATTCTGCTTTCGGTGCTGGTGTACGCGATTCTGAGTCTTAATGACCAGGGGATCGACGGTACCTCCGTCAGTGCTAAACAAGTGGGTATCGCACTGTTTGGACCGTACGTTCTGGCAGTGGAATTAGCCTCGATGCTGTTGTTGGCGGGTCTGGTTGTGGCATTCCACCTGGGTCGTGAAGACCGTCCGGGTGAAGTGCTGAGCAACCGCCAGGCTGACCAGGCTGTGAAAAGAAAAACGGAGGAGCACGTATGATTCCGCTGCAACATGGACTTATCCTCGCGGCTATCTTGTTCGTACTGGGGCTGACTGGCCTGGTGATTCGTCGCAACCTGCTTTTCATGCTGATTAGCCTGGAAGTGATGATTAACGCCGCGGCTCTCGCCTTTGTGGTCGCGGGCAGTTATTGGGGCCAGGCTGATGGCCAGGTGATGTATATACTCGCGATTAGCTTAGCTGCTGCCGAAGCCAGTATCGGCCTCGCACTGTTACTGCAGCTCCATCGTCGTCGCCAGAGCCTGAATATCGATTCAGTAAGTGAGATGCGTGGATGAACCTTCTCTGGTTAACCATTCTTTTGCCTTTTATTGGCTTTTTGTTGTTGGCGTTCTCGCGTGGTCGTTGGTCAGAAAACCTTTCTGCCACGGTTGGGGTCGGCTCGATTGGGCTGTCCGCGTTAGTCACGGCGATTGTTGGGTTCGACTTCTTCAATAACGGGCAACAAGCCTTTACCCAGCCGTTGTGGACGTGGATGTCAGTGGGCGATTTTAATATTGGCTTCAATCTGATCCTCGACGGTTTGTCACTGACCATGCTGTCGGTGGTCACGGGTGTTGGCTTCCTGATCCACATGTACGCTTCCTGGTATATGCGTGGGGAAGAGGGCTATTCCCGCTTCTTCGCCTACACCAACCTGTTTATCGCAAGCATGGTTGTTCTGGTGCTGGGCGATAACCTGCTGCTGATGTATCTCGGCTGGGAAGGCGTGGGTCTGTGCTCGTATCTGCTGATTGGTTTCTACTACACCGATCCGAAGAACGGCGCGGCGGCCATGAAAGCGTTCGTGGTAACCCGCGTGGGCGACGTGTTCCTCGCTTTCGCACTGTTCATTCTTTACAACGAACTGGGCACGCTGAACTTCCGCGAAATGGTTGAACTGGCACCGCAGCACTTTGCGGCTGGCAACCAAATGCTGATGTGGGCAACCCTGATGCTGTTAGGCGGCGCGGTAGGTAAATCTGCTCAGTTGCCATTGCAGACCTGGCTTGCGGATGCGATGGCTGGCCCAACGCCAGTTTCAGCGCTGATCCACGCGGCAACCATGGTTACCGCCGGTGTCTACCTGATTGCCCGTACTCACGGCCTGTTCCTGTTAACGCCTGAAGTGCTGCATTTAGTGGGCATCGTGGGTGCAGTGACGCTGGTAATGGCAGGCTTTGCGGCGCTGGTGCAAACCGATATCAAACGTGTGCTCGCGTACTCGACCATGAGCCAGATTGGCTACATGTTCCTGGCACTGGGTGTACAAGCGTGGGATGCGGCGATTTTCCACCTGATGACGCACGCGTTCTTCAAAGCGTTGCTGTTCCTGTCGTCTGGTTCGGTGATTCTTGCCTGCCACCACGAACAAAACATCTTCAAAATGGGTGGTCTGCGTAAGTCCATTCCGCTGGTGTATATCTGCTTCCTGGTCGGTGGTGCAGCCTTGTCTGCGTTGCCACTCATTACTGCGGGCTTCTTCAGTAAAGATGAGATTCTGGCCGGTGCGATGGCGAATGGTCATGTGAACTTGATGGTTGCTGGTCTGGTCGGTGCGTTTATGACCTCACTGTATACCTTCCGTATGATCTTCATCGTCTTCCACGGTAAAGAGCAGATTCACGCGCATGCACTTAAAGGCATTACTCACCACTTGCCGCTGATTGTGCTGCTGGTGTTGTCCACTTTCGTGGGTGCCATGATTGTTCCGCCATTGGCGGGCGTCCTGCCAGCAACCACTGAGCTTGCGCACGGTAGCGTGCTGACCCTTGAGATTACCTCAGGCGTTGTGGCTATCGCCGGTATCCTGATTGCTGCCTGGTTGTGGCTGGGCAAACGCACTCTGGTGACCGCCATTGCCAACAGCGCACCGGGCCGCTTCTTCGGTACCTGGTGGTTCCATGCCTGGGGCTTCGATTGGCTGTACGATAAAGTCTTCGTTAAGCCATTCCTGGGTATCGCCTGGTTGATTAAGAGCGATCCGCTGAATTCACTGATGAACATTCCGGCAGTTCTTTCACGCTTTGCAGGCCGTGGCCTGCTGGTGAGCGAGAACGGTTACCTGCGCTGGTATGTGGCTTCAATGAGTATCGGTGCGGTCGTGATTCTGGGCTTGCTGCTGGTCTTGCGCTAACTCCATACAACTCCCCCTCTCCATCAGGGAGAGGGTCGGGGTGAGGGTGGTTTACCTTCCCCGGCGTCTTAATACAGATGGGAAAGTGAGTGATGTTTTGGTTTATTTTGACTTAGGGACACAAATGCCATGCTATTACCCTGGCTGATACTCATCCCCTTTATTGGCGGCTTCTTCTGCTGGCAGACTGAACGCTTCGGCGTAAAAGTGCCGCGTTGGATTGCGCTGATAACGATGGGACTGACACTGGCTCTCTCGATGCAACTGTGGTTAGCCGGTGGCTACACGCTAACGCAATCTGCAGGTTTGCCGCAGTGGCAGTCTGAATTTGTTTTGCCGTGGATCCCACGTTTTGGGATTGAAATCCACCTGGCGTTGGATGGCCTGTCACTGCTGATGGTGGTCCTGACCGGCCTGCTCGGCGTGCTGGCGGTACTCTGTTCCTGGAATGAAATCGAAAAATATCAGGGCTTCTTCCACCTCAACCTGATGTGGATCCTCGGTGGCGTTATCGGCGTGTTCCTGGCCATCGACATGTTCCTGTTCTTCTTCTTCTGGGAAATGATGCTGGTGCCAATGTACTTCCTGATTGCACTGTGGGGCCACAAAGCCTCCGACGGGAAGACGCGTATCACCGCTGCAACCAAGTTCTTCATCTATACCCAGGCAAGTGGCCTGGTGATGTTGATTGCCATTCTTGGCCTGGTGTTTGTGCATTACAACTCAACCGGCGTCTGGACATTTAACTACGAACAACTGCTGCACACCGAAATGTCCAGCAGCGTTCAATGGTTGCTGATGCTGGGCTTCTTCATTGCATTTGCGGTAAAAATGCCAGTGGTTCCCTTGCACGGTTGGCTGCCGGATGCGCACTCCCAGGCACCAACGGCAGGTTCTGTTGACCTCGCAGGTATCTTGCTGAAAACAGCAGCCTACGGCCTGTTGCGTTTCGCGCTGCCACTGTTCCCGGAAGCTTCCGCTGAATTTGCCCCAATCGCTATGTGGCTGGGTGTCATCGGTATCTTCTACGGCGCGTGGATGGCCTTCGCACAAACCGATATTAAACGCCTGATTGCTTACACTTCCGTTTCCCACATGGGCTTCGTATTGATTGCCATTTATACCGGCAGCCAACTGGCTTACCAGGGTGCGGTGATTCAGATGATTGCGCACGGTCTGTCTGCGGCCGGTATGTTCATCATCTGTGGTCAGATTTACGAGCGTCTGCATACCCGTGATATGCGTCTGATGGGCGGCCTGTGGAACAAAATTAAATGGCTGCCGGGTCTGTCGTTGTTCTTTGCGGTGGCAACTCTGGGGATGCCGGGTACCGGTAACTTCGTTGGCGAATTTATGATTCTGTTCGGCAGCTACCATGTCGTGCCAGTGATTACCATTATCTCTACCTTCGGCTTGGTCTTTGCCTCTGTTTATTCTCTGGCGATGATTCATCGTGCTTACTTCGGTAAAGCAAAAAGCGAAATCAGTGATAAGCAACTGCCAGGCATGTCGCCGCGCGAGTTCTTTATCATCCTGTTGCTGGTGGTGTTGTTAGTCCTGTTGGGCTTCTACCCGCAGCCAATTCTGGATACTTCGCATGCCGCGATGAGCAATATTCAGCAGTGGTTTACCAGTTCAATTCCAACTACAAGGCCGTAATTCGCCATGACTATAACTCCTCAACAATTGATCGCGCTGCTACCGCTGCTCGTCGTCGGATTGACGGTGGTGGTTGTGATGCTCTCCATAGCGTGGCGACGCGACCATTTTGTCAATGCAACACTGGCAGTAATCGGCCTGAACGCCGCACTCGTTTCACTGTGGTTTGTTGGCCAGGCTGGCGCAATGGACGTCACGCCGCTGATGCGCGTCGATGGCTATGCGATGCTTTACACCGGTTTGGTTTTGCTGGCGAGCCTCGCGACTTGTACCTTTGCTTACCCGTGGCTCGAGGGTTACACCGACAACCGCGAAGAGTTTTACCTGCTGGTGCTGATTGCAGCCCTCGGCGGTATTCTGCTGGCAAACGCCAATCACCTGGCGGCACTGTTCCTCGGCATTGAGTTAATTTCACTGCCGCTGTTCGGCCTGATTGGTTACGCCTTCCGACAGAAACGTTCGCTGGAAGCCAGTATCAAGTACACCATTTTGTCTGCCGCAGCCTCTTCATTCCTGCTGTTCGGTATGGCGCTGGTGTACGCAGAGTCTGGCGACTTGTCGTTTGTAACGCTCGGTAAGAGCCTCGCAGACAACATGCTCCACGAACCGCTGCTGCTGGCAGGTTTTGGTCTGATGATTGTCGGCCTCGGCTTTAAACTGTCACTGGTTCCATTCCACCTGTGGACCCCAGATGTTTATCAGGGCGCTCCGGCTCCGGTTTCCACTTTCCTGGCAACCGCCAGCAAAATCGCCATCTTTGGTGTGGTGATGCGTCTGTTCCTCTACGCGCCAGTCGGCGATAGCGAAGCGGTACGCGTGGTGCTCGGTATTATCGCCTTCATCTCTATCATCTTCGGTAACCTGATGGCGTTGAGCCAGACCAATATCAAGCGTCTGCTTGGTTACTCGTCTATCTCACACCTTGGTTATTTGATGGTGGCATTGATTGCGCTGCAAAGCGGCGACATGTCGATGGAATCGGTTGGTGTTTATCTGGCAGGCTACCTGTTCAGCAGCCTTGGTGCGTTCGGCGTGGTGAGCCTGATGTCCAGCCCGTACCGTGGCCCGGATGCAGATTCGCTGTATTCTTATCGTGGTCTGTTCTGGCACAAACCAATTTTGTCTGCGGTCATGACGGTGATGATGTTGTCACTGGCAGGTATCCCAATGACACTGGGCTTTATTGGTAAGTTCTACATCATTGCGGTCGGTGTTCAGTCTCACCTGTGGTGGTTGACTGGCGCTGTGGTACTGGGTAGTGCGATTGGTTTGTACTACTACCTGCGCGTGACGGTGAGTTTGTATCTGAATGCACCGCAACAGCCAAACCGTGATGCTCCGACTAACTGGGCGTTCACTGCTGGCGGTGTGGTGGTGTTGATCTCCGCCGTGCTGGTGTTGTTGCTGGGTGTTTATCCGCAACCGTTGATCAGCCTGGTGCGTTTGGCAACACCGATGATGTAAGTGGTTTTGGTCGGGTTAGCGCCCGCGACCCCTGCTAAATCCCCAAATATAAAGGCTACCGAATCGGGTAGCCTTTTTTTTGCTCTGAGTTTACTGGGGAGCCGAAGCCGGGTTTTTCCTGCCGCCTTACAGACGGAACTGATTCACCGCAAGAGTCAGTTCACTTGCCTGATCCTGGAGTGCCGCCGAAGCGGTGGTTGATTCCTCAACCAGGGCGGCGTTCTGCTGCACCATGGTATCGAGTTGCGCTACCGCAGTATTGATCTCTGCAATGCCTTTCATTTGCTCATCCGCAGCCTGGTTAATCTCCGCCATCATCGTCGTGACTGAAGAAACACTGGTGACAATTTCCTGCATGGTATTACCGGTATGGTGAACCTGCTTTGCACCCGATGACACACTCGTCACTGTCGAGTCAATAAGCACTCTTATCTCTTTAGCTGCCTGCGCACTACGACTTGCCAGGTTTCGTACTTCATTTGCCACAACCGCGAATCCTCTTCCTTGTTCACCTGCGCGAGCGGCCTCTACCGAGGCATTGAGTGCCAGAATATTTGTCTGGAACGCAATGCCATCAATGACGCCGATAATATTGCCGATCTTCTCGGAGGCAGCTTCTATGGTGTTCATGGTCTGAATCACTTCGCGTACTGAGTTACCACCACGACGTGCCACCTCAGCGGCAGAAAGAACGGCCTTGTTTGCTTCATGAGATGAACTGGCAGAGTGCGCGACTGTTGAGGCGATCTGTTCTAGTGCCGCTGAGGTTTCTTGCAGGCTTGCGGCGGCAGATTCTGTCCGTGCAGAAAGATCGATATTCCCGGAGGATATTTCCTCGGAAGCAATGCGCACCGACTCGCTGCTGCTACGAATAGATTTCATCACCACCGCGAGTTTGTCGACAAACCGGTTAAACGCGCTGGCAATCTGTGCCACTTCATCTTTGCCGTCTACCGCTAAGCGCTGGGTTAAGTCCTCCGTACCCTGAGCGATGGAATCCATTGCCTCGCGAATGCGGATCAGCGGGCCAAGGCTGCGTTTAGTGATAAAGCTGACGATCAGTGCGGCGAGCGCAATTAGTACGAACATAGAGACAGTTGAAGTCCAGAGCAGTGAACGCATGCTTGCGGTTGCCTCTGCTTTATCCATCGCCACAACGATGTACCAGTTGGTGCTTTTAACCGGCATGGCAATCATAAAGGTTGGGCGTCCCAAAACATCAGCCTGAATCGGTACTGAAGAATTCAGCAACTCTGGCAGGCTGAGTGCCTGTGCGATACCGGACAGGGGTTTGAGGGTGAGCGATTCGTCCGGGTGCGCGATGATCGTCCCATTAGCATCCATCAACATGCCGAAGCTGCCTGCGGTTGGATGAATAGCCCGAACGTTGGCTATCACCGCATCCATATTGATGTCGCCTTCCACCACACCCAGTAGTTCTCCGTTTTCAATACGCGGAGCTGCCACGGTGACAATAAGTTTTCGCGTACCGGCATCCTGATAAGGATTCGTCACAATGGGCTTTTTCGCTTGAGCAGCCTGGATATACCACGGACGAGAAGTGGGATCGTAACCTTCAGGAATACCCGACGCATCGGAGGAAATATCTCGTTTGTCCGGATAACCAATATCGACATTAATAAAATTCCCTGAAGTGGCAACCAGGGTTAACAGTGGAACCGGATCGGTATCGCTGACATGGGGTGTCAGAGAACTAATTTGTGCGACTTTGGTTTCAGTCCACTGATTCACGGTTGCCGAGTGACTCTGCGCCAGGGCGGTAAGCGTACTATTGATTGAATTATTGTTTGCCGAATGGCTAATTAGATAATTAATAGAGGTATTTACACATAATGCACCGACGACAATTAATGTAGTCGCAACTAAAACCCTACTGCGGATGGAGTTAAACATGCTGTAACCTTCCGGGTTAATTATAAATTCATTAGTGGCTATTAACGACCGAAATGGGGATAACTTTAATTATTTATACCGATAAAGGGTGGCTGAATATAGTCAATATATACGCAAGTTGTTGCTGTGTTAAAACGCTACAATCCCAATCCAAAAGGGTTGTTAATATATCTTATGAACTGAGCTTCAAATTCTCGTAGTATTAATGAGTCAAAGGGCGGGAAAACATTAGCTTTGTTTAAAATACGTTGGCTTGTCATAGAGTTATCCTTTAAAAAATAATTCTGGTTGTATTGAGATGGTAAGAGAAGTCATCCCGATGCAGCAAAGATTATCTGTTGGGCTTGCTACACTTAACGGGACACATTCAAAGGAGTACGTCATGAGCGATAAAATTCCCATTGGCATCAGCGCTTGTTTACTCGGGGAAAATGTCCGCTTTGATGGCGGGCATAAACGGCTGGCATTTGCCGTCAATGAATTAGCGCCGTGGGTGCATTTCGAACCTGTATGCCCTGAAATGGCGATTGGTTTACCGACACCAAGGCCTGCTTTGCGGCTAGTCAAACTAGATGAGGGGCAAGTAGCCTTGCGCTTTAGCAATCATCACGAAGGGGATTTAACCCTGGCGATGCAACAATTTTCCACACGTCGTGTAGCCAGTCTCGATCATCTGTGCGGTTATATTGTTTGTGCCAAATCTCCAAGCTGTGGCATGGAACGGGTAAGAGTTTACGACCCCGAGGGAAGTAATAACCGAAAAAGTGGCACCGGGATATTTACCGCTGAACTGAAACGACAATTGCCGTGGCTTCCGGTTGAAGAAGATGGGCGTTTGTACGATCCGGCAATTCGCGAGAACTTTGTCGAGCGCATTTATACACTTCATGAACTTAATAATTTACGCCAGTCTGGTCTGACACGAGGCGGACTCATTGGTTTTCATAGCCGATACAAATTATTGCTCCTCGCTCATTCCCAGCCGCAATACCGCGAACTGGGGCGCTTTGTTGCCGATATAGAAAGCTGGGATTCACTGGATGCTTTTTTCATTGAATACCGTCAGCGCTTGATGGATTTGCTTGCCCATCAGGCGACACGTCGTAACCACACTAATGTGCTGATGCACGTTCAGGGATATTTCCGCCGCCAGTTAAATTCGCGCCAGCGCCAGGAGCTATCAGGGCTTATCGACAGATATCGCCAGGGAACCCAGCCTTTACTGGCACCCATCACCTTGTTAAAACACTATATGGCAGAATATCCTGACGCTTATCTGGCGCAGCAGCGCTACTTTGAGCCTTATCCTGAAACGTTACGCTTACGTTTGGGCAATTAATCATGGAGTTGTATGACCACGCATTTGGTCTGGTTTCGCAATGATTTACGGGTGAACGATAACCTGGCGTTGGCAGCGGCCTGCCGTGACCCTGGTGCCCGAGTGATTGGCATATTTATCGCCACTCCGCTGCAATGGCGTAAACATGAGATGTCGCCTCGTCAGGCTGAATTCATCTGGCAGCATTTGCAAAGCTTGCATGCCGCGCTTGCGGAAAGGGGAATTGAGCTGTTTGTTCGGCAAGCTGATGGTTTTGATGACTGCGTCGGTTTCCTGCAAAACTTCTCTGAAACGCAGAAGGTGGACGCGTTTTTTTATAACTATCAATACGAGCTGAATGAGCGCCAGCGCGATGCCGCAGTAGAAAAGGTGTTATCCCCAGGCGTGGTTTGCCAGGGTTTTGATGACAGCGTTTTATTGCCGCCAGGTAGTGTGACGACGGGTAATCACGAGATGTACAAAGTGTTTACGCCGTTTAGCAGAGCATTTATCAAGCGCCTTAATGAAGGTCTGCCTGAATGTGTTTCAGCGCCGCAAGTGCGCAAAACCACTATGCCTGAACCACAAAAACTCACCGTATTTGATTACCCGTGCCAGCCCATTGACCCGAATCTTTTCCCCTGTGGTGAAAAACAGGCGATTAACCAGTTGCGCCTGTTTTGCCGCCAGTCGGTCGTGGATTACGCGCAACAGCGAGATTTTCCCGCCATCGACGGCACCAGCCGTCTGTCGGCTTATTTGGCTGTTGGGGTGTTGTCGCCGCGCCAGTGCCTGCATAGATTATTGAAAGAGCATCCTCAGGCGCTGGAAGGGGGGGGCGGGGCCGTCTGGTTAAACGAGTTAATCTGGCGTGAGTTTTATCGCCATTTGCTGGTGGCATACCCAAAACTTTGCCGTCATCAGCCGTTTATCTCATGGACAGACAACGTCACCTGGCGACAAGATGACGCTCAGTTTGTTGCCTGGCAGCAAGGCAGAACCGGTTTTCCAATTGTCGATGCGGCGATGCGGCAGTTGAGCTCCACGGGCTGGATGCACAACCGCTTACGAATGGTGGTGGCCAGTTTTCTGGTCAAAGATTTATTGGTCGACTGGCGGCAGGGTGAACGCTACTTTATGTCACAACTGATTGATGGCGATCTGGCCGCAAACAACGGTGGCTGGCAGTGGGCTGCCTCGACGGGGACTGATGCCGCACCCTATTTTCGTATCTTTAACCCGACCACCCAAGGCGAGCGATTCGATGGGAAAGGTGAATTTATCCGCCAGTGGTTGCCAGAACTGAGTAGGGTGCCTGATAAACACATTCATACCCCATGGGTTTGGGCCGAGAAGCAGTCACTGACGCTGGACTATCCCCGTCCCATTGTTGACCATAAACAAGCACGTATAACGACACTAGCGGCTTATGAAGCGGCGCGTAAATCTTGAGAGAAAGAAAATGAAAAATAGCGAACTGGAACGCCTGATTAACGAGAAACTCAACAGCGCCGCAATCAGCGACTATGCGCCAAATGGTTTGCAGGTTGAAGGGCGCGAAGAAGTGCGCAAAATTATCACTGGCGTGACGGCAAGTCAGGCCTTGATAGATGAAGCGATACGCCAGCAAGCGGATGCGGTGATTGTTCACCACGGTTACTTCTGGAAAGGCGAGTCACCGGTAATTCGTGGCATGAAGCGCAATCGCCTGAAAGCGTTGCTGAGTCACGACATCAATCTCTACGGCTGGCATTTGCCGCTCGATGCTCATCCACAGCTTGGCAACAACGCGCAACTCGGGGCGCTGCTGGGGATTGAAACCAAAGGTGAAATTGAGCCGCTGGTGCCGTGGGGTGAGTTTCCGACGCCGCTTTCCGGTGTCGAACTGGCATCATGGATTGAGATGCGCCTTGGGCGTACACCGCTGTGGAGCGGTGATACCGGTCCTGAGCAAATTCGCCGTGTCGCCTGGTGTACTGGTGGTGGGCAAAGCTTTATCGATAGTGCGGCTCGTTTCGGTGTTGATGCGTTTATCACTGGCGAAGTGTCCGAACAAACGATCCATTCGGCACGCGAACAGGGTCTGCATTTCTATGCGGCCGGGCATCACGCCACTGAACGCGGCGGCATTCAGGCACTGAGTGACTGGCTGAATAGCGAAACAGATTTGGACGTAACCTTTATCGATATCCCTAATCCGGCATAGCGCCAAACCAAGGAGCAAAAGTGCAAAGAGCACGGTGTTATCTGTTAGGCGAAAGCGCAGTGGTTCTTGAGCTGGAACCCCCTTTATCGCTAGAAAGTCAGCAACGCATCTGGGGATTAACTCAACGACTATTGGAATCACCAGCGGTTTCGGAAGTGATTCCTGGGATGAACAACATCACTGTGGTTCTGCGTGAACCACAAAGCCTGGCACTGGATGGCATTGAGCGGATTCAGCGCTGGTGGGAAGAGAGTGAGGCGATGGTACCGGAATCCAGGCGCATTGAGATCCCGGTGATTTATGGCGGCAGTTTCGGCCCTGATCTCGACGAAGTGGCCGGGCATTGTGGATTATCGCCGCGTCAGGTTGTGGAGTTGCACTCCTCGGTTGACTACATCGTCTACTTCCTTGGCTTCCAGCCTGGTTTCGCCTATCTCGGCGGTCTGGCACAAAAGCTTGAGACTCCGCGTCGTGCTGAACCGCGTTTGATCGTTCCTGCCGGTTCGGTGGGGATTGGTGGCAGCCAGACAGGGATTTATCCGCTCGCGACACCGGGTGGATGGCAGCTTATCGGCCAGACCCCGGTGCAATTATTCAATCCGACAGCTGAAATGCCAACGTTGTTAACGCCGGGTGATACTGTACGCTTCGTGCCTCAAAAGGAGGGTGTGTGCTGAAAATAATTCGTGCAGGAATGCACATGTCGGTGCAGGACACCGGACGTTATGGTTATCGGCAATTGGGCGTGAGCCGTTGTGGTGCGTTGGATGCGCCGGCACTGCAAATGGCGAATTTACTGGTGGGCAATGCACCAGAAAGTGCGGCGCTAGAAATCACCCTGGGCAATTGTGTCATTGAATTCACTCAGGATGGTTGGTTTGCCTTAACCGGGGCAGGTTGCCACGCTGAGCTGGATGGTCATGCCGTGTGGACAGGCTGGCGCCTGGCAGTGAAAGCAGGCCAACAACTACGCCTGAAAGCACCGGAACGTGGGATGCGAAGCTATCTTGCTGTGGCGGGCGGGTTAGATATTCCTGAAGTGCTGGGTTCTTACAGCACCGATTTGAAAGCACAGGTTGGCGGTCTGGAAGGGCGGTTAATTAAAGATGGCGATGAAATCCCACAGCTGCCTGCAACGCGGCATTTCCGCGAAGCGCGTGGGGTGAAGCAACTGCTGTGGGGAAACCGCATACGCGCACTGGAAGGGCCGGAATATCACGAGTTTACGCAAACCTCGCAGGATGCGTTCTGGCGTTTACCATGGCAGCTAAGCCCGCAAAGTAACCGGATGGGTTATCGCTTGCAGGGGCAGCGTCTGGAGCGCACCACCGACCGCGAATTGCTGTCACACGGGCTGTTGCCGGGAGTGGTTCAAGTCCCCCATAACGGTCAGCCCATCGTATTGATGAATGATGCGCAGACCACAGGTGGCTATCCAAGGATTGCCTGTGTTATCGAAGCGGATATGTTTAATCTGGCACAATTACGGCTTGGTGAACCGATCCATTTTGTGCACTGCACTCTGGAAGAGGCGCTCAAAGCACGACGCGAACAGCAAATCTATCTTGAACAGTTGGCCTGGCGGCTGAATAACGAAGACTGATTATTAAGGATGATGTGATGCCAGAAGGCCCAGAAATCCGGCGCGCAGCAGATAAACTCGAGGACGCCGTTTTAGGAAAACCGTTAACGGGTGCCTGGTTTGCGTTTCCGGAACTGAAGGCGTTTGAAACTGAGTTGGTTGGTCAAAAAGTCGCGCGGATAGAAACGCGCGGCAAAGCCTTACTGACACACTTTTCCAGTGGCTTAACCCTGTACAGCCACAATCAGCTTTATGGGGTATGGCGCGTGGTTAATGCCGGTGAAATGCCGCAAACCACACGAATCTTACGCGTGAAATTACAGACTGCGGATAAAGCTATTCTGCTCTACAGCGCGTCAGATATCGAAATGCTCGATGCAAATCAGCTATCGAACCATCCTTTCTTGCTGCGTGTGGGGCCGGATGTGCTTGATATGACGCTGACGCCACAGCAGGTAAAAGATCGTTTATTGTCGGCACGCTTTCGTAAGCGGCAGTTTAGTGGTCTTCTGTTGGACCAGGCTTTTCTGGCGGGTTTGGGAAACTACCTGCGGGTTGAAATTCTCTGGGCCGTTGGGTTACTGGCGCATCATAAAGCACAGGATTTAACCCCTGAACAACTCGAAAAACTGTCTTACGCGCTGCTGGATATTCCACGGTTTTCATACAACACGCGTGGCACTGTGGATGAAAACAAACACCATGGGGCGATTTTCAGCTTCAAGGTTTTTCATCGGGCAGGGGAGAAATGCGGGCGCTGCGGTGGGGTAATCGAGAAAACGATGCTCTCTTCGAGGCCGTTTTATTGGTGCCCTGGCTGCCAGCATTAAAGAATCCTGAAGATTGCGTTTATTTCATAGGATGGAAATCGAGTATATTGAGACGCAGATCACAAAAAAGTCTTAAAGGAAGATGTTGCACCATGAGTTATCGTTTCGCCATTGCTGCCGTGGCAGCCGTTTTAGCCCTGACAGGGTGTGCAAAATCGAAAAGCACCGACCCGGCGCCAGCATTTGATTTCGGCTCCTCGCGGGTGACCGTGACGCATATCCCGACAAAAACCGACGATGGCACCGCTATACACGTGACCATTGATAACAAGGATGCCGGTGTGCTGGGGACGGGTGAGAGCCTTGAGGTACAACTTCCAGAGGGCAAACACAAAGTCGGCGGCTATGCCCGTACGCTGATTGGCCGTGTGACCATAGCGCCTGTCGAAGTGTCGTCATCGCGCGATGTTATCAGCCATGTGACCTATTCTGTTACGAACGGCAAACCGATATTTATCGTCCGTGCCGCAACCCCGGTTCCGCAACCGAAGTCAGAATCGATTCCCGCAGAACCCGTTCCGGTTATGCCGCAGCAAATTGAAGCCCCAGTCACTGCCGAACCGGCGCAAGCTGAAGCACCTGCTGCACCAGTAGTAACGCCGGAAACGCCGCAGGTATAATGCTGGCCAACTCCCCGCTCCGAAAAGACAAAGTCCATGTAAAACATGGGGATGCCAGCAGTTTTAAGCATAAAAAAACGCGCCGATTGGCGCGTTTTTGTTTCCTGCATCGAACTTATTTTTTCAAATCAGATTCGAAATCACGCTGCGCGTAGCCAGTATACAACTGACGTGGGCGGGCAATTTTAATGCCGTCATCATGCATTTCGTTCCAGTGAGCAATCCAGCCAACGGTACGCGCCATCGCGAAGATAACGGTAAACATGGACGATGGAATACCCATTGCTTTCAAGATAATGCCTGAGTAGAAGTCCACGTTCGGGTAGAGTTTCTTCTCGATGAAGTACGGGTCGTTAAGCGCGATATGCTCAAGCTCCATCGCCACTTCCAGCAGGCTGTTATCTTTCAGATTCAGCTCTTTGAGAACTTCATGGCAGGTTTCACGCATTACAGTGGCACGCGGGTCGTAGTTTTTGTACACGCGGTGACCAAAGCCCATCAGGCGGAAAGAGTCATTTTTGTCTTTCGCGCGACGGATGAATTCTGGAATGTGCTCAACGCTGCTGATTTCTTCGAGCATTTTCAGTGCAGCTTCGTTAGCACCACCGTGTGCTGGCCCCCACAGGGATGCGATACCGGCAGCAATACAGGCGAACGGGTTAGCGCCAGAAGAGCCTGCGGTACGGACGGTAGAAGTAGAGGCGTTTTGCTCGTGGTCGGCGTGCAGGATCAGAATACGGTCCATTGCGCGCTCAAGAATCGGGTTAACTTCGTATTTCTCGCACGGCGTGGAGAACATCATGTTCAGGAAGTTACCGGAGTAGGACAGGTCGTTACGTGGATAAACGAACGGCTGGCCAATAGAATATTTGTAACACATTGCTGCCATCGTTGGCATTTTGGACAGCAGACGGAACGCGGCTATCTCACGGTGGCGTGGGTTATTCACGTCCATGGAGTCATGGTAAAACGCAGCCAGCGCGCCGGTTACACCACACATTACCGCCATCGGATGGGAGTCACGACGGAAACCGTGGAACAAACGGGTGATTTGTTCGTGGATCATGGTGTGACGGGTAACGGTAGTTTTGAATTCTTCGTATTGTTCCTGAGTCGGTTTTTCGCCGTTCAGCAGGATATAGCAGACTTCCAGATAATTGGAGTGGGTTGCCAACTGATCGATTGGGAAACCACGGTGCAACAAGATGCCTTCATCACCGTCGATAAAGGTGATTTTTGACTCACATGATGCCGTAGAGGTGAAACCCGGGTCAAAAGTAAACACACCTTTAGAACCAAGACTACGAATATCAATTACATCCTGGCCGAGTGTGCCTTTTAGCACATTCAGTTCCAGAGCATCATCACCGTTGTAGGTGAGAGTTGCTTTCTTATCAGCCATTACGGTCTCCTTAGCGCCTCATTTTATCAGACTGCGGGATACCTGATTTGCGTTCAAACACATCGTGTTCGTTACCCGTTTTTTGTTCGCTCGTGGCTCTGTTTTGATTGTGTACTGCCAGGGTACAGAGCGATGGGCGCTTGCAGGTAACATATGCCACGCAGGCGAAAAATCAGCAAATCAAGGTGTTAGCAGTCCATATCATTCAAACCTGTATACCACTAATAACCGTCCTAATTGACTGGGTCAAGACTGACACACTGTTACATAACTTATTATCAGGTGAAAGGCTGACCCTATAACTTTTACGAATTATACGGCTTTTCTGGCTCCGTTTGTAACAATAATGTTTAACTTTTGTCAAATCAGATGATTAAAATTTAAAATAATGTTGTTATCGTGATCCTGCTCACTGTTCCGACTAAAACCCTTCAAACTATATGTAGGTTAATTGTAATGAATTTGTGAAGCGCCTATACTGCCGCCAGGTCTCCGGAATACCCTGCCACCGGGAGCCACCCAGCGTTGTAGCCAGTTTTTTGGCATCTGGATGTAGCTGTTTTTG
This sequence comes from Buttiauxella agrestis ATCC 33320, assembly GCA_024169445.1. GTDB lineage: Bacteria > Pseudomonadota > Gammaproteobacteria > Enterobacterales > Enterobacteriaceae > Buttiauxella > Buttiauxella ferragutiae. The sequence continues at coordinate 4,599,768 of JALKFA010000001.1, read as the reverse complement.
CATGACGCACAGTTATAGAAAGTTCACGCTGTCTGACCCCGCCTGCAGACCCGGAGGAAGGAAACAATAAGAACAGCATGTGGGCGCTATTCATGATAAAAAATGCGAAAAAAGAAAGACCTGTAAACCTCGATCTCACTACAATGAGGTTCCCCGTCACTGCAATCGCTTCCATCCTCCATCGTGTATCCGGCGTGATCACCTTTGTGGCTGTAGGCATCCTACTGTGGTTGTTAGGCCAGTCACTCTCGTCTCCAGAAGGCTTCCTTGTTGCGTCAGCAATAATGGGCAGCTTCTTTGTTAAATTCATTATGTGGGGCATCCTCACAGCACTGGCTTATCACGTTGTTGTGGGTATTCGCCACATCATGATGGACACCGGTTTGCTGGAAGAAACCCTGATAGCGGGCAAACGATCCGCGATGATTTCCTTTGTTATTACTGTCGTGCTTTCACTTCTCGCAGGAGTCCTCGTATGGTAAGCAATGCCTCCGCATTGGGTCGCAATGGTGTGCATGACTATATTCTGGTTCGTGCATCCGCCATCGTAATCACCCTGTACATCATTTATATGATTGGGTTCTTCGCCACCGCTGGCGATTTAACCTACGAGGTCTGGAGTGGCTTCTTCGGCTCCGCCTTCACCAAAGTGTTCACCCTGCTGACATTGTTCTCGATTTTGATCCATGCCTGGATTGGCATGTGGCAGGTGTTGACCGACTACGTTAAACCAGTGGCGATTCGCCTTGGGCTGCAACTGCTGATTGTTGTTGCACTGTTGGTTTACGTCATTTATGGATTCGTTGTGGTGTGGGGTGTGTAATGAAGTTACCGGTCAGAGAGTTTGATGCAGTTGTTGTCGGTGCGGGTGGTGCAGGTATGCGCGCCGCATTGCAAATCTCCCAGTCAGGCCAAACTTGCGCCTTACTGTCCAAAGTTTTCCCAACCCGTTCCCATACCGTGTCTGCGCAGGGTGGTATTACCGTAGCACTCGGTAATACCCACGAAGACAACTGGGAATGGCATATGTATGACACGGTAAAAGGTTCCGATTACATCGGTGACCAGGACGCCATTGAATATATGTGCAAAACCGGCCCGGAAGCGATTCTGGAACTGGAGCACATGGGTCTGCCGTTCTCCCGTCTTGATGATGGCACTATTTACCAGCGTCCGTTTGGTGGCCAGTCGAAAAACTTCGGCGGCGAGCAAGCGGCACGTACAGCGGCTGCGGCTGACCGTACCGGTCACGCACTGTTGCACACGCTGTATCAACAAAACCTGAAAAACAAAACCACGATCTTCTCCGAATGGTATGCGCTTGATCTGGTGAAAAACGCCGATGGCGCTGTGGTCGGTACTACCGCGCTGTGTATCGAAACCGGCGAAGTGGTGTACTTCAAAGCGAAAGCGACCATTCTGGCAACCGGTGGTGCGGGCCGTATTTATCAGTCCACCACTAACGCGCACATTAATACCGGTGACGGTGTTGGCATGGCGCTGCGTGCAGGCGTGCCAGTACAAGATATGGAAATGTGGCAGTTCCACCCAACCGGCATTGCTGGCGCAGGTGTACTGGTCACAGAAGGTTGCCGTGGTGAAGGCGGTTATCTGCTGAACAAACACGGCGAGCGTTTCATGGAGCGTTATGCGCCAAACGCCAAAGACCTGGCGGGCCGTGACGTTGTTGCGCGTTCCATCATGATTGAAATCCGTGAAGGTCGCGGTTGCGATGGCCCATGGGGTCCACACGCTAAACTGAAACTCGACCACCTGGGTAAAGAAGTTCTGGAATCTCGTCTGCCGGGTATCCTTGAGCTTTCGCGTACCTTTGCACACGTTGACCCGGTTAAAGAACCGATTCCGGTTATCCCAACTTGCCACTACATGATGGGCGGCGTTCCGACCAAAGTGACTGGTCAGGCACTGACGGTGAACGAGCAGGGCGAAGACGTCGTCATTCCGGGCCTGTTTGCAGTAGGTGAAATTGCCTGCGTATCGGTTCACGGTGCTAACCGTCTGGGCGGTAACTCGCTGCTGGATCTGGTGGTGTTTGGTCGTGCAGCTGGCCTGCATCTGCTGGAGTGTATCGCTGAGCAAGGCGAACTGCGTGATGCCAGCGAAGACGAAATTAATGTCGCTCTGGAACGCCTGAACCGCTGGAACAACAACCGTGACGGTGAAGATCCCGTGCAAATCCGCAAAGCGCTTCAGGAATGTATGCAGCATAACTTCTCGGTATTCCGTGAAGGTGATGCGATGGCGAAAGGCCTTGAGCAACTGAAACTCATCCGCGAACGCCTGAAAAATGCCCGTCTGGATGACACTTCAAGCGAGTTCAACACCCAGCGTGTTGAGTGCCTGGAACTGGATAACCTGATGGAAACCGCTTTTGCTACCGCTGTTTCCGCTAACTTCCGCACCGAAAGCCGTGGCGCACATAGCCGCTTCGACTATCCGGACCGTGACGATGCGAACTGGCTGTGCCACAGCTTGTATTTGCCTGAGTCGGAAAGCATGACGCGCCGTGAGGTCAACATGCAACCGAAACTGCGTCCGGCATTCCCGCCGAAAGTGCGTACTTATTAATAGCGGAGCAAAGTGATGAAACTCGAATTCTCTATTTATCGCTACAACCCGGATGTTGACGATGCTCCGCGTATGCAGGAGTACACACTGGAAGGGGAAGAAGGGCGCGACATGATGTTGCTTGACGCGCTGATGCAGTTGAAAGAAAAAGATCCGACGTTGTCGTTTCGTCGTTCATGCCGTGAAGGGGTTTGTGGCTCCGATGGTGTGAACATGAATGGCAAAAATGGTCTGGCCTGTATCACCCCAATCTCCGCATTAGGTAATGGAAAGCAAAAGATTGTGATCCGGCCACTACCTGGATTGCCAGTTGTGAGAGATCTGGTGGTGGACATGGGACAATTCTATGCTCAATATGAGAAGATTAAGCCTTACCTGTTGAATAATGGACAAAATCCACCTGCTCGTGAGCATTTACAGTCACCTGAGCAGCGTGAAAAACTGGACGGCCTGTACGAGTGTATTCTTTGCGCATGTTGCTCGACTTCCTGTCCGTCCTTCTGGTGGAACCCAGATAAGTTCATCGGGCCTGCAGGTTTACTGGCGGCATATCGTTTCCTGATCGATAGCCGTGATACTGAAACCGCCAGTCGTCTTGACGGTATCAGTGATGCTTTCAGCGTATTCCGCTGTCATGGCATCATGAACTGCGTCAGTGTTTGTCCTAAGGGGCTGAACCCGACGAAAGCCATCGGCCACATTAAGTCGATGTTGCTGCAAAGAAGCGCATGATAGTCCCCTCTCCTGGGGGAGAGGGTTAGGGTGAGGGCAATCGATGCTGAACACAGCCTTCACCCCGACCCTCTCCCTGAGGGAGAGGGAGTAATAAAAATGCAGGAAATCTTTAAAAACTGCCCTGTTGCGACAGTTTTTAAAGGTTCCTTCGCGAGCTGCCTGACAAGTTAATGGCTCGTTGTTGTGAACCCCGGTAATGCGTACAACTTCTGTATTCTGTACGTAATAGTTATTCACGGCGAAATAAGCATATAAATGCTTAAGGGATCACGATGCAGAACGGCGAAATGAAAGCCTGGCTGGATTCCTCTTACCTGGCAGGTGCAAACCAGTCCTGGATAGAGCAGCTCTATGAAGACTTCTTAACCGATCCTGACTCTGTTGATGCGCACTGGCGCTCAATGTTCCAGCAATTACCTGGAACCGGGGCCAGACCGGATCAATTCCATTCCAAAACACGTGATTATTTCCGTCGTCTGGCGAAGGATGCCTCACGTTATTCCACCGCAATTACCGACCCTGACACTGACGTTAAGCAAGTCAAAGTGTTGCAGCTGATCAACGCCTGGCGTTTCCGTGGGCATCAAGCTGCAAATCTTGACCCGCTTGGCCTGTGGAAGCAGGACGCGGTTCCCGATCTGGACCCAGCCTTCCATAATCTGACTGATGCTGATCTTCAGGAAACCTTCAACGTGGGTTCTTTTGCCAGCGGCAAAGAAACCATGAAGCTGGCTGACCTGATTGATGCGCTCGAACAGACTTACGGCGGTTCAATCGGTGCGGAATATATGCACATCACCAGCACCGAAGAGAAACGCTGGATTCAGCAGCGTATTGAATCGGTTGTCGGTCACTCAACATTTACTGTTGAAGAGAAAAAACGCTTCCTGAGCGAACTGACCGCAGCAGAAGGCCTTGAGCGTTACCTGGGCGCGAAATTCCCAGGAGCTAAACGCTTCTCGCTGGAAGGCGGTGACGCACTGGTGCCAATGCTCAAAGAGATGATCCGCCATGCGGGTAAGAGCGGCACACGTGAAGTGGTTCTGGGCATGGCACACCGTGGCCGCCTGAACGTGCTCATCAACGTGCTGGGTAAAAAACCACAGGAACTGTTCGACGAGTTCGCGGGTAAACATAAAGAGCACCTCGGCACCGGTGATGTGAAGTACCACATGGGCTTCTCATCTGACGTTGAAACCGAAGGTGGCCTGGTTCACCTGGCGCTGGCGTTTAACCCATCGCACCTTGAAATCGTCAGCCCTGTGGTTATCGGTTCAGTGCGTGCGCGTCTGGATCGTCTGGAAAAACCAGGTATTAATCAGGTTCTGCCAATCACCATTCACGGTGACGCAGCGGTAGCCGGGCAGGGCGTAGTTCAGGAAACCCTGAACATGTCCAAAGCGCGTGGTTACGAAGTGGGCGGTACTGTTCGCATCGTTATCAACAACCAGATTGGTTTCACCACGTCCAACCCGCTGGATGCGCGTTCTACACCGTACTGTACTGATATCGGTAAGATGGTGATGGCACCGATTTTCCACGTGAATGCTGATGACCCTGAAGCGGTGGCGTTTGTCACCCGTCTGGCACTGGATTTCCGTAACACCTTTAAGCGCGACGTGTTTATCGACCTGGTTTGCTACCGTCGCCATGGTCATAACGAAGCTGATGAGCCAAGTGCCACTCAGCCAGTGATGTACCAGAAAATCAAGAAACACCCGACGCCACGTAAAATCTACGCAGACCGTCTGGAGCAGCAAAAGCTGGCCACGTTAGAAGATGCTACCGAAATGGTGAATCTCTATCGTGACGCGCTGGATGCTGGCGAATGTGTGGTGAAAGAATACCGCCCGATGAACATGCATTCCTTTACCTGGTCGCCATACCTCAACCACGAGTGGGATGAGAGCTATCCGAACAAGGTAGAAATGAAGCGTTTACAGGAGCTGGCTAAGCGTATTAGCAGCGCGCCTGAAACCGTGGAAATGCAGTCACGTGTGGCGAAAATCTACAGCGACCGCATGGAAATGGCGAACGGCGCCAAGAAATTCGACTGGGGTGCAGCTGAGAACCTGGCGTACGCAACACTGGTAGATGAAGGTGTTTCTGTGCGTCTGTCTGGCGAAGACGTTGGCCGTGGAACCTTCTTCCACCGTCACGCTGTGATTCACAACCAGACTAACGGTTCGACTTACACCCCACTGCAACACGTTCACAACAGCCAGGGCCAGTTCAAAGTTTGGGACTCCGTCCTGTCTGAAGAAGCGGTACTGGCGTTTGAATACGGTTATGCCACGGCGGAACCACGTACGCTGACTATCTGGGAAGCTCAGTTTGGCGACTTCGCTAACGGTGCTCAGGTTGTTATCGACCAGTTCATTAGTTCTGGCGAGCAGAAATGGGGCCGTATGTGTGGCCTGGTGATGTTGCTGCCGCACGGTTACGAAGGCCAGGGCCCGGAACACTCATCCGCACGTCTTGAGCGTTATCTCCAACTGTGTGCAGAGCAAAACATGCAGGTTTGCGTGCCTTCTACTCCAGCGCAGGTTTACCACATGCTGCGTCGTCAGGCGCTGCGCGGGATGCGTCGTCCTCTGGTCGTCATGTCACCGAAATCTTTACTGCGCCACCCACTGGCCGTTTCCACTATGGATGAACTGGCTAACGGCAGCTTCCTGCCAGCGATTGGCGAAGTTGACGAGCTGGACCCGGCAGGCGTGAAACGCGTGGTAATGTGTTCTGGTAAGGTTTATTACGATTTGCTGGAACAGCGTCGTAAGAATGATCAAAAAGATGTCGCAATTGTGCGCATCGAACAGTTGTATCCATTCCCGCACCAGGCGGTGCAGGAAGCATTGAAACCATTTGCTCACGTACATGATTTTGTCTGGTGCCAGGAAGAGCCGCTTAACCAGGGCGCATGGTACTGCAGCCAGCATCACTTCCGTGAAGTCGTTCCATTTGGATCAGCCCTGCGTTATGCAGGTCGCCCAGCCTCCGCATCACCTGCGGTAGGGTACTTGTCCGTTCACCAGAAACAGCAGCAAGATCTGGTTAATGACGCGCTGAACGTCGATTAATTAAAGGATAAAAAATGAGTAGCGTAGATATTCTAGTTCCTGACCTGCCTGAGTCCGTTGCCGATGCGACAGTTGCAACCTGGCATAAAAAACCGGGTGACACCGTTACCCGTGACGAAGTGCTGGTAGAAATCGAAACTGACAAAGTGGTACTGGAAGTACCGGCGTCTGCAGATGGTGTTCTGGATGCTGTACTGGAAGATGAAGGGACAACCGTAACCTCTCGTCAAATCCTTGGCCGCCTGCGTGAAGGCAACAGCTCTGGTAAAGAGACTTCTGCGAAAGCTGAAACCAAAGAGTCTACTCCGGCACAGCGCCAGCAGGCTTCTTTGGAAGAGCAGAGCAATGACGCACTCAGCCCGGCGATTCGCCGCCTGATTGCCGAGCATTCCCTGGACGCTAATGCCATTAAAGGTAGCGGTGTCGGTGGTCGTATCACCCGTGAAGATGTTGATAAACATCTGACTCAGGCGAAATCAGCTCAACCTGCTCAAGCTAAAGCGGCGGCAGAAACTAAAGCACCGGTTGCTCCACTGGCTGGCCGCAGCGAAAAACGCGTGCCGATGACTCGCCTGCGTAAGCGTGTTGCTGAGCGTCTGCTGGAAGCGAAAAACTCCACCGCCATGCTCACCACGTTTAACGAAGTGAACATGAAGCCAATCATGGAACTGCGTAAGCAGTACGGTGAATCTTTCGAAAAACGCCACGGTGTACGTCTGGGCTTCATGTCCTTCTACATCAAAGCGGTGGTTGAAGCACTGAAACGCTACCCAGAAGTTAACGCTTCTATCGATGGCGAAGACGTGGTTTACCACAACTATTTCGACGTGAGCATCGCGGTTTCCACACCGCGTGGTCTGGTAACGCCAGTACTGCGTGATGTTGATACCCTGGGTATGGCTGACATCGAAAAACGTATTAAAGAACTGGCTGTTAAAGGCCGTGACGGCAAGCTGACCGTGGAAGATTTGACCGGCGGTAACTTCACCATCACCAACGGTGGTGTGTTTGGTTCACTGATGTCTACGCCGATCATCAACCCGCCGCAGAGCGCGATCCTCGGCATGCACGCTATTAAAGACCGACCAATGGCGGTCGACGGTAAAGTTGAGATCCTGCCAATGATGTATCTGGCACTGTCTTACGATCACCGTCTGATCGATGGCCGCGAGTCTGTGGGCTACCTGGTGGCAATTAAAGAGCTGCTGGAAGACCCAACTCGTCTGCTGCTGGACGTTTAGTACCCTACGCCCGGTAGTTAAAGCTACCGGGCCTACAATTATCACCTGCCTTGTAGGTCGGATAAGCGAAGCGTCATCCGATGAGAATTGCGACAACTGACCTACATGTTTTTATGAAGGATGGATAGAACTCATGAACTTACACGAGTATCAGGCGAAACAGTTGTTTGCTCGATATGGCCTACCGGCTCCAGTCGGTTACGCCTGTAACACACCGCGTGAAGCGGAAGAAGCGGCATCCAAAATTGGTGCAGGCCCGTGGGTAGTAAAATGTCAGGTTCATGCTGGTGGCCGCGGTAAAGCGGGTGGCGTGAAAGTGGTTAACAGCAAAGAAGACATCCGTACTTTTGCTGAACACTGGCTGGGCAAACGCCTGGTGACCTATCAAACAGATGCAGGCGGCCAGCCGGTTCACCAGATTCTGGTTGAAGCTGCAACTGACATTGATAAAGAACTGTATCTTGGCGCGGTGGTTGATCGTAGTTCCCGTCGCGTAGTGTTTATGGCGTCCACCGAAGGTGGCGTTGAAATTGAGAAAGTTGCGGAAGAAACCCCGCACCTGATCCACAAAGTTGCCCTGGATCCGCTGGCAGGCCCAATGCCTTACCAGGGCCGTGAACTGGCGTTCAAACTGGGTCTGGAAGGTAAGCAAGTTCAGCAGTTCACCAAAATCTTTATGGGTCTGGCGAACATCTTCCTTGAGCGCGACCTGGCGCTGATTGAAATCAACCCGCTGGTTATCACCAGGCAGGGTGACCTGATTTGTCTTGATGGCAAGCTGGGTGCCGATGGTAACGCACTGTTCCGCCAGCCAGAGCTGCGTGAAATGCGTGACCCAAGCCAGGAAGATGCACGTGAATCTCAGGCTGCACAGTGGGAACTGAACTACGTTGCGCTTGATGGTAACATCGGTTGCATGGTTAACGGTGCAGGCCTGGCAATGGGCACCATGGACATCGTTAAACTGCACGGCGGCGAACCAGCTAACTTCCTGGACGTTGGCGGCGGCGCAACGAAAGAGCGCGTAACCGAAGCATTCAAAATCATTCTGTCTGACGACAAAGTGAAAGCCGTTCTGGTTAACATCTTCGGCGGTATCGTGCGTTGCGACCTGATCGCAGACGGCATCATCGGCGCGGTTGCAGAAGTGGGTGTTAACGTTCCAGTGGTAGTACGTCTGGAAGGTAACAACGCGGAACTGGGTGCGAAGAAACTGGCAGATAGTGGCCTGAATATTATTGCAGCGAAAAGTCTGACGGATGCAGCACAGCAGGTTGTTGCTGCCGTGGAGGGGAAATAATGTCCATTTTGATCGATAAAAACACCAAGGTGATTTGCCAGGGTTTCACCGGCAGCCAGGGGACTTTCCACTCCGAGCAGGCGATTGCATACGGTACGCAAATGGTTGGCGGTGTAACGCCAGGTAAAGGCGGCACCGAGCATCTGGGTCTGCCAGTATTTAACACCGTACGCGAAGCAGTAGAAGCTACTGGTGCAACTGCAACGGTAATCTACGTTCCAGCTCCGTTCTGCAAAGACTCCATTCTGGAAGCTATCGATGCAGGCATTAAGCTGATTATCACCATCACAGAAGGCATCCCGACGCTGGATATGCTGACTGTGAAAGTGAAACTGGACGAAGCAGGCGTGCGCATGATTGGGCCAAACTGCCCAGGCGTTATCACCCCAGGCGAGTGCAAAATCGGTATCATGCCAGGTCACATCCATCTGCCAGGCAAAGTGGGCATCGTTTCCCGCTCTGGTACGCTGACTTATGAAGCGGTTAAACAGACTACTGATATCGGTCTGGGCCAGTCCACTTGTGTGGGCATCGGTGGTGACCCAATCCCTGGATCTAACTTCATCGATATCCTGAAGATGTTCGAGGAAGATCCGAAAACTGAAGCTATCGTGATGATCGGTGAGATCGGTGGTAGTGCCGAAGAAGAAGCTGCTGCTTACATCAAAGAGCATGTCACCAAGCCAGTTGTTGGTTACATCGCAGGTGTGACTGCGCCGAAAGGCAAGCGTATGGGTCACGCGGGGGCAATCATTGCAGGTGGTAAAGGTACCGCGGATGAGAAATTCGCAGCACTGGAAGCCGCTGGCGTGAAAACCGTTCGCAGCCTGGCTGACATCGGCGACGCACTGAAAGCTATTTTGCCTCAGTAAGTAAAAGAAATAAGAGTAAATCCCCTAAGCAGTTGAAGCTGTAGTTTCAAATGGGAAGGGGATAATGTTCGACATGGTTGGCCGCTCTATTGAGTGGCCTTTTTTATGATTGGCATATTTCGTTCGTATGAACGAGTCATTAAAACTCGGTCCTGATCCCAATTCCAGCGCGGCTGTTGCCGTCATGTCACCCATCCGTGCCGCGGGTTTACCGGTCATACACAAATCCTTCTGTTTACATGAACTGAAAATTGATTGGCTTCAGGCGCTTGCCTGCGGACGACATCAACGCCGTAGCGGGCAAATAATAAACACTGTGAACAGGGGGAGAAGAATAATCTGTCTGGTTTTTTATTATGTGAAAGACATCAACTTTTTAGGTTGAAAATCAGAGGGCGTGTAAATATATATTCTATATATCAATTAATTAATTGATTTCATGGATAGGTGTGATGAAGGGATTCGTGTTGTGAATTAAACGCAATATCATCATTGTTATTTTCAGCATTGCCACTCTTGAGTGATGAAGTCATTCAGACCCAAATCGATTCCACAGTTTGCATACGAATGCCCTCTTGCTCACTGATTGCTGTTTATAGCACCATTTGATGTAGTGAATTCAATGATGCTATGAGGGAAATAATATGAGGGAAATAAGTGGAAGGGCTTTAACAAATTTAATGCTTACGCCGCGCCACTAACGTAAATTTGTAATCGTCACTTTTGAATACGTTACGGCTGAACTCAAACACCCGTCCGTCCCTTAAATAGCCACGCGACACCTTTTCCAGAACCGGTTTGCTGGCATCAACTCCCAACGCTTTAACGACGTCTTCAGATGGCATCACCGGAATTATCTCTTGTTCGCTGCGGTCGATAACCATCTTCTTCACGTTCTCGATGAAGTGATATTTCGAATTCTCCATCACCTCCCAGGTGAGATCGGGGAACAGCGTGAGTGGCATCCAGGTTTCTTCCAGCGTAACGGGTTTCTGTTTAATGAAACGCACGCGTTTCACATGCCAGACTTTGTCGTCGACCGCCAGTTGCAGGTGGGCGGCCAGAATGTCATCCGCTTTAGTAACTTCAAAAATCTGCACTTCGCTGTGGGTTTCGACATTTCTGTCGGCCAGTTTTTCATAGAGGCTGGTCAACTGGTAAATGTCGTAATTGACCTTTTCCTCTTTAACGTATGAACCGCTGCCTTGAATGCTCTCGATGATTTGCTGTTCGGTGAGTTGTTTGAGCGCCTGACGGACAGTCACCCGGCTCACCGCAAACTGTGCCTGAAGCGCTGATTCTGTGGGCAGTGCGTCACCCGCTTTCAATTCACCGTTTTCCACCTGCAAGCGGATAGCATCGGCAATCTGACGGTACATCGGTTTTTTACCCACCACATAGTCCTCTTAGAACGTTAGAAATCTCACCAGATGATAGCCCCAATCATGGCAGCTGTTAATCGATAAGTATTAATACAAATTAAATACAAATTATCGATAAGGTTAAATTGATCACATAAAGGTATTATTTATATCGATACACTGCACAACATCAAAACTCATTCCCGACGAGGAAATAATGAAGCTGACGGCGTTAACTCACCCGGATTTGATCACGCTGCAAACCACGTTTAACAGCCGTGATGATGCGATTCGTGCCATGGCAGGCCAACTGGCGGCATTGGGGAAATTACATAATCTGGAGCAATTCCTGGCCGAAGTATTTTCCCGAGAAGCGCAAGGTCCAACCGCTTTGGGCGAAGGGCTGGCAGTCCCTCACGGTAAAACGAATGCCGTAAAAGAAGCGGCTTTTGCTGCCGCGACGCTGACGTCACCGATTGACTGGGAAGGAATCGACGGGCTGGAGTCGGTACAGATGATCTTCTTGCTGGCAATCCCTGAAGGGGAGGCTGGATCAACACATATGCAGCTTCTGACCGCGTTGACCACTGCATTGGTGGATGACGAGGTGCGCGAGAAAGCGATGCGTGCCACGACGGTGAATGAGTTTATGGCGTTGCTAAATAGTGAGCCAGAAAGTGTGGCGCGGGATGAAGATACAACACGCCCGACCATTGTTTGTGTAACCGCTTGTCCGGCAGGGATTGCTCATACTTATATGGCGGCTGAATATCTGGAAAAAGCCGGGCGTAAGCTTGGCATCAATGTTTACGTCGAAAAGCAAGGGGCGAACGGCGTTGAAGGGCGGTTAACGGCCCGGCAGATTAATCAGGCACATGCCTGCGTGTTTGCGGCAGAAGTGGCAATTAAAGAAGCCGAACGCTTCAAAGGTATTCCTGCTATTCGTACCCCTGTTGCCGAACCGATTAAACACGCCGAGCGCATTTTGCAGCAGGCGCTGGCGCTGGAACCCATTTCTGATGAGCGCCTGCAACAGCAAGATGAAACGCAATCCACACCAGGTTTTAAAACTGAGTTAAAGCAGGCGCTACTCAGCGGCATTTCTTTTGCCGTTCCGCTGATTGTTGCCGGTGGCACCGTGTTAGCGGTCGCTGTTTTGCTGGCGCAGATTTTTGGTTTGCAGCATTTGTTCGAACTCGAAAACTCGTGGTTGTGGATGTACCGCAAACTTGGCGGTGGAATGCTGGGCACGCTGATGGTGCCGGTTCTGGCGGCTTATACCGCTTACTCTTTGGCTGATAAACCCGCGCTCGGGCCTGGTTTTGCAGCGGGCCTTGCGGCCAACATGATTGGTTCTGGTTTTCTCGGTGGGGTAGTGGGTGGCTTAATCGCAGGCTACCTGATGCGCTGGGTGAAAAAACACATTCGCCTCAGCCCTAACTTCAACGGCTTTTTAACCTTCTATCTCTATCCGGTGATTGGCACGCTGGTCGCGGGCAGCCTGATGCTGTTTGTCATTGGCGAACCTGTTGCGTGGCTCAACACTTCGCTCACCCACTGGTTGAACGGATTATCCGGCAGCAATGCCTTATTGCTGGGCGCAATTATCGGCTTTATGTGTTCGTTTGACCTCGGCGGCCCGGTGAATAAGGCTTCATACGCATTTTGTCTCGGCGCAATGGCGAACGGCGTGTTTGGCCCATACGCCATTTTCGCCTCGGTCAAAATGGTATCGGCCTTTACGGTCACCGCTTCTACGTTAATCGCTCCTCGTCTTTTCAAAGATTTTGAGATTGAAACCGGTAAATCAACCTGGTTGCTCGGGCTGGCAGGGATCACCGAAGGCGCGATCCCAATGGCAATTGAAGATCCGATCCGTGTGATTGGTTCCTTCCTGGTGGGATCGGTAGTCACTGGTGCGATGGTTGGTGCGATGAATATTGGCTTATCGACACCGGGTGCGGGCATCTTTTCTTTATTCCTGCTGCATTCCGGTGACTTCAGTGGCCTGACTGCCGCTGCGGGATGGTTCGGTGCGGCATTGGTTGGCACGGTCATTTCAACATCGGTATTGATTTTGTGGCGTAAGCACGCCGTTAAGCAGGGCAAATATTCCCCAGAAAGCGCTCTATCGTAATCACTCAGAAGTAAGGCAAACAAGAATGAAAGCTGTATCTCGTGTTCATATTACTCCCCATATGCATTGGGACCGTGAATGGTATTTCACCACTGAGGAATCCCGCATCCTGTTGATTAATAACATGGAGGAGATTCTGGCACGCCTTGAGTGTGACCCTGACTATAAATATTACGTGCTCGATGGACAAACGGCGGTACTGGAAGATTACTTCGCGATTAAGCCGGAAAATAAAGCACGTGTTAAAGCGATGGTAGAAGCGGGCAAGCTGATTATCGGCCCGTGGTATACGCAAACTGACACCACCATTGTTTCTGGTGAGTCGATTGTGCGCAACCTGATGTACGGCATGCGTGATTGCATGGCGTTTGGCGAGTCGATGAAGATTGGTTATTTGCCCGATTCGTTTGGGATGTCGGCACAACTGCCGCATATTTTTAACGGCTTTGGTATTAAACGCGCGATGTTCTGGCGAGGTTGTTCCGAGCGTCACGGAACAGACCGAACCGAATTCTTATGGAAAAGCAAAGACGGCAGTGAAGTGGTCACTCAGGTACTGCCGTTGGGTTATGCGATTGGTAAATATTTGCCAGAAGATGAAGTCGGCCTGCGTAAACGCCTCGACAGTTATTTTGAGGTGCTGGAAAACGCTTCCGCTACGCAGGAAATCTTGCTGCCAAACGGGCATGACCAAATGCCACTGCAACAAAATATCTTCGCGGTTATCGATAAACTGCGCGAGATTTACCCGCAACGTGAATTTGTCATGAGCCGCTATGAAGACGTATTCGAAAAAATTGAAGCGTTACGCGACAAACTTGCCACGCTGGAAGGGGAGTTCATTGATGGTAAGTACATGCGAGTGCACCGCACTATCAGCTCCACTCGCATGGATATCAAAATTGCTCATGCGCAAATTGAAAACAAAATCGTCAATATTCTTGAGCCGCTGGCGTCTATCGCTTGGTCACTAGGTTTTGAGTATCACCATGGCCTGCTGGAGAAAATGTGGAAAGAGATCCTCAAAAACCACGCTCACGACAGCATCGGTTGCTGCTGTAGCGATAAGGTGCATCAGGAAATCATGACCCGCTTTGTGCTGGCGGACGACATGGCTGAAAATTTGATTCGTTTTTATATGCGTAAAATTGTCGACAATATGCCGACAACAAGTGCCGATAAGCTGACATTTTTCAACATGATGCCTTATCCACGCGAAGAGGTGATTAACACCACGATTCGTATCCGTGCCCGTGAGTTTTCCCTGAAAGATGAACATGGCAATGAAGTGGAATACTTCATTCGCGAAGCGCGGGAAATTGACCCAGGCCTGGTCGACAGGCAAATCGTCCATTACGGCAATTACGATCCCTTCATGGAATACGATATTCAGCTTAACCAGGTACTGCCAGCGATGGGGTATTGCACGTTGTATGTTGAAGGGCAAAAACCAGGACTGCAACGTGTACTGCCTGAAGTGGGTGAAGCGCTGCTGGAAAACAATTTCTATCGTATCAATCTCAATCAAAACGGCACGCTGCATATTACCGATAAGCAAAGCGGGCTGAGTTACGACCAGGTTTTGCAGCTGGAAGAGGGGTCAGATGATGGCGATGAGTACGATTACTCACCTGCCAAAGAGGAGTGGCTGATTTACTCGACAGAAAGTGCTCACCAGTGTGAGGTGAAGCATGAAGCCTGGCAAAGCATCGCAACGCTGAAATTGCGCATGGTGCTGCCTGATAATCTGCAACAACGGGCTCAACGGCAAACTAGCGGTTATCTGGATGTGGAATGCCACGTTACGCTGGCGCATCACAGCCGCCGCATTGATATCGAAATGTGCCTTGATAACCAGGCCTGCGATCATCGTGTGCGAGTCCTGATCCCAACGCCATTTGCCTCGTCAACGGTGCTGGCGGATAACCAGTTCGGCACTATCACGCGTCCGGTAGAGGATGTGGCAATGCAAAACTGGCAGGAGGAAGGCTGGAAAGAAGCGCCAATCCCGGTGTGGAATTTGTTGAATTACGCTGCATTGCATGACGGTAAGAATGGAGTGGCTCTGTTTACTGACGGGCTGCGTGAATTTGAAATCGTCGGTGAGAGAAAAGACACTTTCGCACTGACGTTATTCCGTTCGGTAGGAGTATTAGGTAAAGAAGAACTGGTATTACGCCCAGGAAGGCCATCAGGTATCAAACTGCCAACGCCTGATTCACAACTGCGCGGAAAATTATGCTGTCGCTTTAGTCTGATGGCATTTTGCGGTTCGCCAACGACTGCGGGCATTGCTCAGCACGCTCGTACCTGGCTGACACCGGTTCAGTGCTATAACAAAATTCCGTTTGATGCGATGAAGCTTAACCGGGCAGATTTTTCCACACCGGGCACATTTAGCCTGCTTACGATGCCTTCAGTCGGTTGTATGCTCAGTGCACTCAAAAAAGCCGAAGATCGTGATGAGTTGATTATGCGTATTTTTAACCCTGATGAGCAGCATTGTGGGGAAGGCATGGTGGCTTGCACACTGCCTGTTGTGGGGTGGATGGAAACAGGAATGGATGAAAATCCGTTGCAACAACAATCAGAAAGGGCAGGGCACTTTGCGCGGCTTCAACCTTGCCAGTCACGCACATTTAGCCTGGCACCAGACCGCTCAAGATAGTTTCATTGTCATCATCGGTGTTTTATAGCCACGTTTTTACGTGGCTTTTTTGTTTTTTTTGACTTCATCACGACCTGCTAACCCTATCAAAAATAATGTTTTGTTAAATTAATAATTATTAAAGGTGAAATATTTGTTAATTTCAAGCCAGAAAAGAAACGAATTCAGAGAAATACCGTGAGGTGATTAACACAATACGTCACTACTTCGTGAAAGTTTAATTTCCAAACCTGGCTTCAAATAAATAACTTTTGTTTATAGATATCATCCTTTCATTAACGACGATGCGTTTTATAAAACACATCATTAACAATAGGTTTACCATTAAGCTCAATGAGAAACTAAATTAACAAAAGAAGGGAAAATTGCGCTAGATCAATATGTAAAACTAGCAAATGGTGTGGGAAAGGGCGTAAATTGTTGCAGATCAAGATGGCGGTAAGACGACATTTTCGCTATAAATTGATCACTGTCGAGAAACGTAAATAACACTAAGCAATTACCTGTTTATCGTAGGGAAATTGCAGGGTAATATATTTGCGGATTATTTTTGGTTTTTATTAACGTGTTTGTAACCTTTCATCTTTCTTCGTTACATGTAAATAAAATGACGGAGGGATGAAGTCTGGAAGCGAATGTTTTTGTATTAGGGCATGCGTTGTGGTTTTCCCTACGGCGAACCACGGTCGGAGTCTTCATGCGAAGAGCAAGGAGTCAAGATGTTTGATATTGTCGAACTGTCGCGCTTACAGTTTGCCTTGACCGCGATGTACCACTTTCTGTTTGTGCCACTAACGCTCGGTATGGCGTTCCTGTTGGCCATTATGGAAACCGTGTACGTTCTGTCAGGTAAGCAAATTTATAAAGATATGACCAAGTTCTGGGGCAAGTTGTTTGGTATCAACTTTGCTTTGGGTGTGGCCACTGGTTTAACCATGGAGTTCCAGTTCGGCACAAACTGGTCTTACTACTCACACTACGTGGGTGACATTTTTGGTGCCCCGCTGGCCATCGAAGGTCTGATGGCGTTCTTCCTTGAATCCACCTTTGTAGGTCTGTTCTTCTTTGGTTGGGATCGCCTGGGTAAAGTTCAACACATGGCGGTAACCTGGCTGGTGGCTCTTGGCTCCAACCTTTCTGCTCTGTGGATTCTGGTCGCCAACGGCTGGATGCAGAACCCAATTGCTTCCGACTTCAATTTCGAAACCATGCGTATGGAGATGGTGAGCTTCTCCGAACTGGTACTGAACCCGGTTGCTCAGGTTAAATTCGTTCACACCGTGGCTTCTGGCTACGTGTGCGGTGCGATGTTCATCCTCGGTGTCAGTTCTTACTACTTGCTCAAAGGCCGTGACGTCGCATTTGCGAAACGTTCATTTGCCATCGCTGCAAGCTTCGGTATGGCGGCAATCCTGTCTGTTATCGTGCTGGGTGATGAGTCTGGTTACGAAATGGGTGATGTGCAGAAAACCAAGCTGGCTGCCATTGAAGCCGAGTGGGAAACTCAACCAGCTCCGGCAGCCTTTACGCTGTTTGGTATCCCGGATCAGGATAAGCAAGAAAACCACTTCGCAATTCAAATTCCTTACGCGCTGGGCATCATTGCCACTCGTTCAGTGGATACACCGGTTATCGGTCTGAAAGACCTTATGGTGCAACACGAAGAGCGTATTCGTAATGGCATGAAGGCTTATAGCCTGCTGGAACAACTTCGTGCTGGTTCGAAAGACCAGGCCGTTCGCGATAACTTTGAGTCCGTCAAGAAAGACCTGGGTTATGGCTTGCTGCTGAAACGCTATACCCCGAATGTTGCTGATGCGACGGAAGATCAGATTCAGAAAGCAACCAAAGACTCGATTCCACGTGTTGCCCCGCTGTACTTTGCATTCCGTATCATGGTGGGTTGTGGCTTCCTGATGCTGTTCATCATTGCGGCTTCCTTCTGGACCGTAACGCGTAATGCCATCGGCTCGAAAACGTGGCTGCTGCGCGCTGCGCTGTATGGTATCCCACTGCCGTGGATTGCGATTGAATCTGGCTGGTTTGTTGCTGAATACGGTCGTCAGCCATGGGCTGTTGGTGAGGTATTGCCGACTGCGGTTGCCAACTCCTCTCTGACCGTGGGCGATCTGATCTTCTCCATGGTACTGATTTGCGGCCTTTACACGCTGTTTATGGTGGCGGAACTGTTCCTGATGTTCAAATTTGCTCGCCTTGGGCCGAGCAGTCTGAAAACAGGTCGCTATCACTTTGAGCAGTCCAATGTGGCTTCTCAGCCGGCACGCTAAGACAGGAGTCGTCAAATGATCGATTATGAAGTATTGCGTTTTATCTGGTGGCTGCTGGTTGGCATTCTGCTGATTGGTTTTGCAGTCACCGATGGCTTTGATATGGGCGTAGGTATGCTGTCCCGCATCATTGGCCGTAATGACGTTGAACGCCGCATCATGGTGAACTCCATCGCCCCTCACTGGGACGGTAACCAGGTATGGCTCATTACCGCAGGTGGTGCGCTATTTGCTGCCTGGCCGATGGTTTACGCGGCTGCGTTCTCCGGCTTCTATGTAGCGATGATTCTGGTGCTGGCTTCATTGTTCTTCCGTCCGGTAGGTTTTGACTACCGTTCGAAGATTGAAGACATGCGCTGGCGTGGTATGTGGGACTGGGGCATTTTCATCGGTAGCTTCGTGCCGCCGTTGGTTATCGGTGTGGCGTTCGGCAACTTGCTGCAAGGCGTGCCGTTCCACGTTGATGAATATCTGCGCCTGTACTACACCGGTAACTTCTTCCAGTTGCTGAATCCGTTTGGCCTGTTGGCAGGTGTCGTGAGCGTATCGATGATTCTTGCTCAGGGGGCAACTTACCTGCAAATGCGTACCGTAGGTGAACTACATCTGCGTACCAAAGCGGCGGCGCAAATCTCAGCGCTGGTGATGATGGTGTGCTTTGCGCTGGCGGGTGTTTGGGTAATCTACGGTATCGATGGCTACGTTGTGACTTCAGAGTTGAACCACCACGCAGCATCGAATCCGTTGACTAAAGAAGTGGCACGTCAGGCGGGTGCCTGGATGGTGAACTTCAATAACATGCCGATTCTGTGGCTCATCCCTGCATTGGGTGTGGTATTGCCGCTGTTGACTGTGTTGATGTCCCGTCTGGAGAAAGGTGCGATGGCATTCCTGTTCTCCTCACTGACTCTGGCTTGTGTGATTCTGACTGCTGGTGTGGCGATGTTCCCGTTCGTGATGCCTTCGAGCACCATGCTGAACGCTAGCCTGACCATGTGGGATGCAACATCCAGCCAGCTGACGCTGAACGTGATGACCTTTGTTGCTGCGGTATTTGTGCCGATCGTTCTCATCTACACCATCTGGTGTTACTGGAAAATGTTCGGTCGAATCACCAAAGAGCATATCGAAAGCAACACCCACTCTCTGTACTAAGTAAGGAGCTGATTATGTGGTACTTTGCATGGATTCTGGGGACGCTGCTGGCTTGTGCTTTCGGCATCATTACCGCCCTGGCACTTGAGCACGTAGAAGCTGCTAAAGCGGGTAAAGAAGAACATTAATGGACGGAATTATCGCAAAGTTGTATGCGGTAATGGATAAGAGCCCTTTAAGGGCTCTTTCCTTGATCATGGCATTAGTTCTGGCCGGATGTATGTTTTGGGACCCGTCACGTTTCGCAGCGAAAACCAGTGGTCTGGAAATCTGGCATGGTTTTTTGCTGATGTGGGCGGTATGCACCGGTGTGATACATGGCGTGGGCTTTCGCCCGCGCAAAGTGCTGTGGCAGGGCGTTTTTAGCCCGTTACCTGCGCAATTAGTTTTGCTGGCCGGATTGGCTATTTTCTTCTTCTGATGCTTCTTTAACCGCTAAGATTTTTCCTTAATATTTATGGGCATTAACAAGCCCATAAATATTTACCTAACGTTTAGTGCTACCCATTCCCAACCCCCATCCTCTTGCGTATAGTAGCAACGTTTAATTGCATTACCGGGATGTAAAGTGAGTACAACGTTGTTTCGATGGCCGGTTCGTGTCTACTACGAAGATACTGACGCCGGTGGTGTGGTATACCACGCCAGTTATGTTGCTTTTTATGAAAGAGCACGCACAGAGATGCTGCGCCAACACCACTTTAACCAGCAGGATTTGTTGGCAGCGAGCATCGCCTTCGTCGTACGCAAGATGACAGTGGATTATCTTGCGCCTGCCCGACTCGACGATTTACTCGAAATCCAAAGTGAAATTACATCAATGCGTGGCACATCTTTGGTGTTTACGCAGCGAATAGTCAATGCCGATGGCAGGGTACTCAATGAAGCTGAGGTCCTGATCGTTTGTGTTGATCTTCTCTCAATGAAGCCTCGTGCGCTTCCCAAGTCTATTGTCGCGGAGTTCAAGCAGTGACTGACATGAATATCCTTGATTTGTTCCTGAAGGCTAGCCTTCTGGTCAAATTTATCATGTTGATTTTGATTGGTTTTTCCATTGCATCATGGGCAATCATTATTCAGCGTACGCGAATCCTCAATGCTGCTACTCGTGAAGCAGAAGCGTTTGAAGATAAGTTCTGGTCGGGCATTGAATTGTCCCGTCTTTATCAAGAAAGCCAGGGCCGCCGTGACAATCTTGCTGGCTCTGAACAAATTTTCTATTCAGGCTTTAAAGAGTTTGCCCGACTGCACCGTGCTAACACACATGCGCCGGAAGCGGTCGTCGAAGGGGCATCTCGTGCCATGCGTATTTCCATGAGCCGTGAGCTGGAAACGCTTGAAACGCACATTCCATTCCTCGGAACGGTCGGTTCCATCAGCCCATACATCGGCCTGTTTGGTACGGTTTGGGGGATCATGCATGCCTTTATCGCACTCGGTGCGGTAAAACAAGCAACCCTACAGATGGTTGCGCCAGGTATCGCAGAAGCTCTGATTGCAACCGCAATCGGCCTGTTTGCTGCAATCCCTGCGGTTATGGCGTATAACCGCCTGAACCAACGTGTGAACAAACTGGAATTGAATTACGACAACTTCATGGAAGAGTTCACGGCTATCCTGCACCGTCAGGCTTTTACCAGCAGCGATAAGCAGTAAGGGGTAAGTCATGGCCAGACGTGGACGTGGGCGTGGTCGTCGGGAATTAAAGTCCGAAATTAACATCGTTCCTCTGCTAGACGTGCTGTTAGTGTTGTTGCTCATTTTTATGGCAACGGCTCCTATTATCACGCAAAGCGTTGAGGTTGATTTACCTGATGCGACAGATTCGCAAACGGTAAGCAGTAATGATGAACCGCCGGTCATTATTGAAGTGTCCGGGGTAGGGCAGTACAGCGTGGTGGTTGAGAAAGATCGTATGGACCAGTTGCCGTCTGAGCAGGTTGTTGCGGAAGCACAACGTCGTTTACAGGCAAATCCAAAAACGGTCTTTTTGATCGGTGGTGCTAAAGATGTTCCTTACGAGGAAATCATCAAGGCGCTTAACCTGCTGCATAGTGCAGGGGTGAAATCCGTCGGTCTGATGACGCAGCCAATCTGATCCATCTCGCGATATTTGGGAACCGATAGTGTCAAAGGCAACCATAGAAAACGATAAGCTCAAGCGCGCGATAATCGTCTCAGTGATCCTGCATATCATTTTGGTTGCAGTCCTGATTTGGAGTTCGTTTGACGAGAACATCGACGCCAGTAGTGCTGGTGGCGGTGGGGGTTCGGCTATTGACGCGGTCATGGTCGACCCAGGTGCAGTTGTTCAGCAGTACAATCGTGAACAGCAACAGCAGGCGAGTAGCAAACGTGCAGCAGAGCAACGCGAGAAACAAGCGCAACAACAGGCTGAAGAACTTCAGGAAAAACAGGCTGCTGAACAACAGCGTCTGAAAGCTCTGGAGAAAGAACGCCTGGAAGCGCAGGAACAAGCGAAGCAGCAAACAGAACAGCAGAAACAAGCGCAAGAAGCAGCCAAAGAAGCGCAAGAGCAACAGAAACAAGCAGAAGCCGCGGCAGCGAAAGCTAAAGCAGATGCCAAAGCTCAAGCTGATGCTCAGGCGAAGGTTGCGGAAGACGCAGCGAAGAAAGCGGCTGCGGATGCACAGAAGAAAGCGACTGAAGAGGCTGCTAAAAAAGCGGCTGATGCTGAGAAGAAAGCTGCTGCAGTAGCTGTGGCTGCGGCTAAAAAAGCGCAGCAAGAAGCTGAGAAGAAAACTGCGGAAGAAGCAGCGAAGAAAGCTCAGCAAGATGCAGAGAAGAAAGCCGCTGCTGAGGCTGCCAAAAAAGAAGCTGCAGCAACTGCCGCTGCAGAAAAAGCGGCGTCGGATAAAGCCGCGGCTGAAAAGGCTGCTGCTGCAAAAGCCGCTTCTGATAAGAAAGCCGCTGCGGATGCTAAGAAAAAAGCAGCTTCTGATAAGGCCGCTGCCGATAAAGCAGCAGCTGCAGGCGTTGACGATCTGTTCGGCGACCTGAGCTCAGGTAAGAATGCACCGAAAACGGGTGCTGGGGCGCAAGGTAATAGCGCTGCGGCTGCCGGAAAAGGGAATAATAAAAAAAATGGCGCTACTGGTGCTGAGATCAATGGTTACGCAGGGCAGATAAAAGCAGCAATTGAAAGCAAGTTTTACCAGGATCCTGCCTTTAGCGGCAAGACTTGCACATTGCGCATAAAACTGGCTCCTGATGGCCTATTACTTGATATCAAATCAGAAGGTGGCGATCCGGCACTTTGTCAGGCTGCCATTGCGGCGGCACGACTGGCGAAGATTCCGAAACCGCCTAGCCAGGACGTTTATGAAGTTTTCAAAAACGCGCCTATCGACTTTAAGCCATAGTAAAATTTTCCTCGCGAAAGTGGGGAAAACTAACCAGGCTGTGTCACAGAGTTTTGGTAGTTTTGTGTATTTGAGTTTGTTAACATTCTGCTAAATTATCGTGGGCTGTGGGTCCAGATAAGGGAGATATGATGAAGCAGGCATTTCGAGTTGCATTAAGTTTTTTAATGCTGTGGGCAGCAGTACTGCACGCAGAAGTTCGTATTGAGATAACCCAAGGGGTTGACTCAGCACGTCCAATTGGTGTTGCGCCGTTCAAATGGGCAGGCCCAGGTGCTGCACCAGAAGATATTGGTGGCATCGTTGCTGCTGATTTACGTAACAGTGGCAAATTCAATCCATTGGATCGTTCACGTTTACCGCAGCAGCCTGGCTCCGCCCAGGAAGTGCAACCGGCAGCGTGGACCGCTCTGGGTATTGATGCCGTTGTCGTCGGCCAGGTCACACCAAACGGTGATGGCAGCTATACCGTTGCTTACCAGTTGGTTGATACCTCTGGCGCACCGGGTACTGTACTGGCTCAGAACTCCTACAAAGTGAACAAACAGTGGCTTCGCTATGCCGGTCATACCGCCAGCGATGAAGTGTTTGAGAAGCTTTCAGGTATCAAAGGTGCATTCCGTACGCGTATCGCTTACGTTGTGCAGACTAACGGCGGCCAGTTCCCATACGAACTGCGCGTGTCTGATTACGATGGCTACAACCAGTTTGTGGTTCACCGTTCTCCGCAGCCGTTGATGTCACCAGCCTGGTCTCCAGATGGTAGCAAACTGGCTTATGTAACGTTTGAAAGTGGCCGTTCAGCGCTGGTTATCCAGACTCTGGCAAATGGCGCAGTGCGTCAGGTAGCTTCTTTCCCACGTCATAACGGTGCGCCAGCCTTCTCTCCAGATGGCAGCAAACTGGCGTTCGCATTGTCGAAAACCGGTAGCTTGAACCTGTATGTAATGGATATTGGCTCTGGCCAGATTCGTCAGGTGACTGATGGACGTAGCAATAACACTGAACCAACCTGGTTCCCGGATAGCCAGAACCTGGCTTACACCTCAGATCAGGCTGGTCGTCCTCAGATTTACAAAGTGAATGTAAATGGCGGTGCTCCACAACGTATTTCCTGGGAAGGTTCTCAGAACCAGGATTCCGATGTGAGTTCCGACGGTAAGTTTATGGTGATGGTGAGCTCCAATGGTGGGCAACAACATATCGCCAAACAGGATCTGGTAGCGGGTGGCGTACAAACTTTATCGTCAACGTTCCTGGATGAAACGCCAAGTCTGGCACCTAACGGCACGATGGTAATCTACAGCTCTTCTCAGGGGATGGGATCTGTGCTGAATCTGGTCTCAACAGATGGGCGTTTCAAAGCGCGTCTTCCGGCAACCGATGGTCAGGTTAAATTCCCTGCCTGGTCGCCGTATCTGTGATAATAAAATATTAAAGGATCAAAGAAATGCAACTGAACAAAGTGCTGAAAGGGCTGATGCTGGCACTGCCTGTTATGGCAATCGCTGCGTGTAGTTCTAACAAGAGCGCCAACAACGAGAGCGGCGAAGGTATGCTGGGCGCCGGCACTGGTATGGACGCTAACGGTAGCAATGGCAACATGTCATCTGAAGAACAGGCTCGCCTGCAGATGCAACAGCTGCAACAGAACAACATCGTATACTTCGGTCTGGACAAATATGATGTTTCTTCTGAATTCGCTGCAATGCTGGATGCGCACGCTAACTTCCTGCGTAGCAACCCATCTTACAAAGTGACTGTAGAAGGTCATGCGGACGAACGTGGTACTCCGGAATACAACATTTCCCTGGGTGAGCGTCGTGCTAGCGCTGTTAAGATGTACCTGCAAGGTAAAGGCGTTTCTGCAGACCAGATCTCCATCGTTTCTTACGGTAAAGAAAAACCAGCAGTACTGGGTCATGACGAAGCGGCTTACGCTAAAAACCGTCGTGCCGTTCTGGTTTACTAAGAGAACAGTATGAACAGTAACCTCAGACATCACTTGTTGAGTCTGTCGTTACTGGTTGGCATAGCGGCCCCTTGGGCCGCTACTGCTCAGGCGCCAATCAGTAGTGTCGGCTCAGGCTCGGTCGAAGACCGTGTCACTCAACTCGAGCGTATTTCTAACGCTCACAGTCAACTCTTAACCCAACTTCAGCAACAACTCTCTGATAACCAAAATGATATTGATTCCCTGCGTGGTCAAATTCAGGAAAACCAGTACCAGTTGAATCAGGTTGTGGAGCGTCAGAAGCAAATTTTATTGCAGATAGACAGCCTCGGCAGTGGTGCTGCGGCAGGACAAGCGGCAGGCAGTACCGATCAGGGTGCCGCTGCAGCGGCAACACCTGATGCCGGTGCGGCAGCTCAGACACCTGCAGCAGCAGCCCCTGCGCAAGGTGGTGACGCTAACAGTGACTACAATGCAGCTATTGCCATGGTGCAGGATAAGTCCCGCCAGGACGAAGCTATTGCTGCATTTCAAAGTTTTATTAAGAAGTACCCAGATTCAACTTATCAGCCAAATGCAAATTATTGGCTCGGTCAGTTGAATTACAACAAGGGAAAAAAGGATGATGCGGCGTTTTATTTTGCTTCTGTGGTGAAAAATTACCCAAAATCTCCTAAGGCCCCGGATGCAATGTTTAAAGTCGGTGTGATCATGCAAGACAAAGGCGATACCGCCAAAGCGAAAGCTGTCTACCAACAAGTGATCAAACAGTTCCCAAATACCGATGGTGCAAAGCAGGCGCAAAAACGTCTGAATGCGATGTAATGAGTGCGGCCTGACCAGATATCGCTGCTTTTCTGGTCAAGCCGAGCAAAACACAAGCCATTAGGTGATCTTGATCGAAATTCTTGTTGCGTCAAAATCTTAAATCAGTAATATATGCCGCCGTTGCCAAGGGATATCAAACAAACCGAAAGTGACACGAAATTGGGGCGTTAGCTCAGTTGGTAGAGCAGTTGACTTTTAATCAATTGGTCGCAGGTTCGAATCCTGCACGCCCCACCAATTTCGAAGCAGTACGAAGTAAGTGAATCGTGAAGAGTTTGAAGAAGCAGTAAACCGCATTGCGGGGCGTTAGCTCAGTTGGTAGAGCAGTTGACTTTTAATCAATTGGTCGCAGGTTCGAATCCTGCACGCCCCACCAATTATGGATGTAGTGCGAAGTCAGTGAGTAGTGAAGAGTTTGAAGAAGTAGTAAACCGCATTGCGGGGCGTTAGCTCAGTTGGTAGAGCAGTTGACTTTTAATCAATTGGTCGCAGGTTCGAATCCTGCACGCCCCACCAATCATGGATGTAGTGCGAAGTCAGTGAGTCGTGAAGGGTTTGAACCTGCAGCAGGTTCGAGTTGAGCGAAAGCGAAACAGCGTTGTTTTAGCAACGACCCGAAGGGTGAGGCCAAAGGCCGAGTCATCCTGCACGCCCCACCAATTTTTAAAGTAGTACCGAAGTTTGGGTGATTAGCTCAGTTGGTAGAGCACCTCCTTTACACGGAGGGGGTCGGCGGTTCGAGCCCGTCATCACCCACCATTCGGGGCGTTAGCTCAGTTGGTAGAGCAGTTGACTTTTAATCAATTGGTCGCAGGTTCGAATCCTGCACGCCCCACCAAATTCAGACAAAAGCGCCTTCAGGGCGCTTTTGTTGTTTCTAAGGCTCGATCTTTTTCGTGCTGGGTTCGAAGCTGCAGCAGATTCGACAAAATCGTCGGGAACGATTTTGCATCACCGCTTGCGGTGACCCGAAGGGCGAGTCTCTGGATGAGGCGAGTGATATCCTGCACGTCCCACCAAAGGCACCTTTTTGCTATCTGCAATTCCGAGTTGAAAATAAATTCCCCACGACAATTCACCTATAATTCGCTATCTTGTTTAGCATATAAAACAACCTTAGCCATTTCTGGTCAGTCTTTATCAGAATAGTGCTAATTTGGTTAAGTCAGGCAAACGAGAAAGCACTATGAGCGTAATGTTCGATCCAGAAACAGCAATTTATCCCTTCCCACCTAAACCACAGCCTTTGAGCGCGGATGAAAAGCAATTTTACCGTGAGAAAATCAAGCGTCTGCTGAAAGAGCGGAATGCTGTGATGGTGGCTCACTACTATACCGACCCCGAAATCCAGGCTCTGGCTGAAGAGACTGGCGGTTGCATTTCTGACTCCCTCGAGATGGCACGTTTTGGAGCAAATCATCCTGCTACCACGTTGTTGGTGGCAGGGGTTCGCTTCATGGGTGAAACCGCGAAAATCCTGAGCCCAGAAAAAACTATCCTGATGCCAACGCTGAACGCCGAGTGCTCTTTGGATCTCGGCTGCCCAATCGAAGAATTTAACGCCTTCTGCGATCAACATCCTGATCGCACAGTGGTGGTCTATGCTAATACTTCCGCAGCGGTAAAAGCGCGTGCTGATTGGGTCGTGACATCGAGTATTGCAGTCGAATTAATTGAGCATCTCGACAGTCTTGGCGAGAAAATTATTTGGGCACCGGATAAACATCTGGGAAGTTATGTACAGAAGCAAACTGGCGCAGACGTGTTGTGTTGGCAGGGGGCATGTATTGTACATGACGAGTTTAAAACCCAGGCGCTAACGCGCATGAAAGCACTCTATCCGGATGCCGCTATTCTGGTACACCCCGAATCGCCGCAAGCCATAGTGGATTTGGCAGATGCTGTCGGTTCAACCAGTCAGCTCATCACCGCCGCTCAAACGTTGCCAAATAAACAACTGATCGTGGCCACTGACCGCGGTATCTTCTACAAAATGCAGCAGGCATGTCCGGATAAAGAATTGTTTGAAGCGCCTACCGCAGGTGAAGGCGCAACCTGTCGTACTTGTGCACATTGCCCGTGGATGGCGATGAACGGCCTTAAAGCCATCGCTGAAGGGCTGGAGCAGGGTGGAGCAGAACATGAGATTCATGTTGATGCTGCGTTGCGTGAGGGCGCACTGGTGCCTTTAAATCGAATGCTCGATTTTGCTGCTGAATTACGACGTAATATTAAGGGTAACGCGTAAGGAATTTAACCCCAAGGAGCGAATATGGATTTTTTAAGCACGCAGAATATTTTGGTCCACATTCCCATCGGAACGGGTGGGTATGATTTATCGTGGATTGAAGCGATTGGAACCGTGGCGGGTTTGCTATGTATCTGGTTGGCTAGTTTAGAAAAAATCAGCAATTACGCATTCGGTTTAATTAACGTTACGCTATTTGCGATTATTTTCTTCCAAATCCAACTCTACGCAAGCCTGTTACTACAGTTGTTTTTCTTTGCGGCTAATATTTACGGTTGGTATGCCTGGTCGAGACAGACGAGTGAAAATCAAACCGCTCTCCATATTCGTTGGTTACCTCTGCCCAAAGCATTTGCCTGGATTGCAATTTGTGTGGGGGCGATTGGGTTAATGACGGTATTTATCGATCCGGTCTTTGCTGTCCTGACCCGAACTGCGGTTACCGCGATGCAGGCCATGGGCCTGAATGTGACGATGCCAGAACTTCAGCCTGATGCGTTCCCATTCTGGGACTCCTGCATGATGGTACTGTCGATTGTGGCGATGATTCTGATGACCCGCAAATACGTCGAAAACTGGCTGCTGTGGGTAATCATTAACATGATCAGCGTGGTTATCTTTGCCTTGCAAGGCGTCTATGCGATGTCACTCGAATACTTGATCCTGACGTTTATTGCGCTCAACGGTAGCCGCATGTGGATCAACAGCGCGCGTGAACGCGGCTCACGCGCACTGTCTTAATTAGTGGTGGTGATGAGCATGGCCGTGATGGTCATGCTCATGTAAATCACAGTCCTGACCGTGGCAAACCTGATACTCCATTTGTACCGTGGCATGTTCAATCTGGTATTCATCTTTCAGAAAATGGTGGATGCGTTCCAGCAGGGCGTCGTGATCGTGCGGTGGCACCACCTGAACATGCAACGTCATTAGCGGTTTTTCACCGACCAGCCAGATATGCACGTGGTGAACGTTGCGGACTTCGGGAATCGTTCTGATTAACTTGCGCTGCAAAACGGGGATATCAATGGCGTTTGGTGCGCCTTCGAGCAACTCATTAACGCTCTCTTTTAGTAAATTCCACGCGCTGCGCAACACCAGGCATGACACCAGTATTGAGAGAATAGGGTCAATTGGCGTCCAGCCGGTCCACAAAATAATAAGCGCCGCAGCGATAGCTCCCACCGAACCTAACAAATCTCCCATAACGTGCAGAGCAGCAGCACGCACGTTGATATTTTTTTCTTCATTTCCGCGATGCAAAATCCAGAACGAAAATAGATTCGCCAGTAACCCGGCAAAAGCGATGATCAGCATGGTCCAGCCAGCAATCGGCTGCGGCTGATAAAAACGCTCTATCGCCTCCCAGACGATCAAGATCGTTATCACCACTAAGGCAATCGCATTCACAAATGCGGCAAGCGTGGTCAGCCTCAGCCAACCGAAGGTATGACGGGCATTCGGCGGACGACGGGCAAATTTCACCGCCATTAGCGCGACCAGCAGCGCTGCCGCATCAGTCAGCATATGCCCTGCATCAGCAAGTAAGGCAAGTGACCCTGATATCACCCCACCGATGACTTCCGCCACCATAAATAGCGCCGTGATGGAAAATGCCCAGAACAGACGTTTGGAGTTGGAATCACCCGAAGAATGTTGATGTGTATGCGCCATGATTTCTCAGTATTTGAAAAGCAACAATGCGCTAATTATAACCACTAAAGCTGATCAACTTATTGAATAAAACCTATAAAAAAGGAGAGCCTAAGCTCCCCTGGTTTTTTCAGCTGGCTGATTTTACTGTGAAGTCCCGTCCACTTTGCTGTTCACATCATTGCCGCTGCCGGTTTCAACCTTTTGGTTGGTATCCGGGCATTTACCGTCTTTACACATCGAATTTTTATGAATTTCATCCTTGCTCATTCCATCACTGGTCAAACCGCTATTACTGGTTGAGCCATTTGGATGGAGCATGGTGCCGCTATTGTTGATATTGCTGTTATCAACGCCTTTCGGGGCTATGTTCTGATTCGCGCCAGGTGCAACCTGGCCTGCTTCAGCGCCAGCATTAGCCTGGCCGTTATTCATGCCGCTGGTGTCGGCAGCCAAAGCTGCGCCGCTGGCAAGAGTGAGGGTTGCTGTCAGGAAAAGAGTGGTTAATTTATTCATCATGATGCTCCTGTTATGGTCGTTATTGCTGGATAACTTCTTCCAACAGTGCACAGGTCCTATTCGGATTAAATTATTTCTATCGGTGATACCTGCCAACTTTAATAATCTAATCAGAATACAATTTTGCCAAAATGATACTTTTTGGTGTTAACAATTAAAAATTGTAGCGTCATACCGAGCTTTTACCATTTATTGACCGCTTTTAGGTCGTTTTCAGGAATATTCTGCCTGAAGTGTAAAAGCCCGTTTACACTTCAGGCTTGAAGCGATAGATTGAAGGGATTGCAACTAAGCTAAATCTAAAGGCCATTTCCGGAAATATCATGAATTATCAGAACGACGACTTACGCATCAAAGAAATCAACGAACTTTTGCCTCCAGTAGCGCTGCTCGAAAAATTCCCTGCCACTGAAAAAGCAGCTGCAACGGTATCTGGCGCGCGCAAAGCGATTCATAAAATCCTTAAAGGAAATGATGATCGTCTGCTGGTTGTCATCGGCCCTTGCTCCATTCACGATATCAAAGCGGCGAAAGAGTATGGCGCGCGTTTACTGACATTGCGTGAAGAACTGCAAGGTGAGCTGGAAATCGTTATGCGTGTTTACTTCGAAAAACCACGCACGACGGTGGGCTGGAAAGGCCTCATCAACGATCCGCAAATGGATAACAGTTTCCAAATCAACGATGGCCTGCGCATTGCTCGTAAGCTGTTGTTAGATATCAATGACTCCGGCCTGCCAGCAGCGGGTGAGTTCTTAGATATGATTACTCCGCAGTATCTGGCGGACTTGATGAGCTGGGGGGCTATTGGCGCACGAACCACAGAATCTCAGGTTCACCGTGAACTGGCGTCGGGTCTGTCATGTCCGGTCGGCTTCAAAAATGGTACCGACGGCACGATGAAAGTGGCGATTGATGCTATTAATGCCGCTGGCGTGCCACACAGCTTCCTGTCTGTGACGAAATGGGGTCATTCTGCCATTGTGACGACCAGCGGAAATGGTGACTGCCATATCATTCTGCGCGGCGGTAAAGAGCCAAACTACAGCGCGGAGCACGTCGCTCAGGTTAAAGCGGATTTAGTGAAGGCAGGCCTGCCTGCACAGGTGATGATCGATTTCAGTCATGCCAACAGCAGCAAGCAGTTTAAGAAACAAATGGAAGTTGGCGCCGATGTTTGCCAGCAAATCGCTGGTGGCGATAAAGCCATCACCGGTGTGATGATTGAAAGTCACCTTATTGAAGGCAATCAGAACCTGGAAAGCGGTGAACCGTTGGTTTACGGCAAGAGCGTGACCGATGCTTGTATCGGCTGGGAAGATACTGAAGTTGTGTTGCGCCAGTTGGCTGATGCAGTGAAAACGCGTCGCGGCTAAGTCTTTACGCAGTAACAATAAAAAAGGCGTGGTTTTCACCACGCCTTTTTCACATCTAACGAATTACTTCGCTTTACCCTGGTTTGCTACCGCTGCGGCTTTTGCTGCGATTTCATCAGCATTGCCCAGATAGTAGCGCTTCAGCGGTTTGAAGTTCTCGTCAAACTCATACACCAACGGTACGCCAGTTGGGATATTCAGCTCAAGAATTTCGTCTTCGCCCAGGTTATCAAGGAATTTAACCAAGGCACGCAGGGAGTTACCGTGTGCGGCAACAATCACGCGCTCGCCGCTTTTCATGCGTGGCAGAATGGTTTCATTCCAGTAAGGGATTACGCGCTCGATAGTTAACGCCAGGCTTTCAGTTACCGGCAGCTCTTTATCGGTCAGGCTTGCATAACGTGGGTCATGGCCTGGGAAGCGTTCGTCATCACGCGTCAATTCTGGAGGTGTTATCGCAAAGCCACGACGCCATTGTTTAACTTGCTCATCGCCGTATTTTTCTGCGGTTTCTGCTTTGTTCAGACCCTGCAGCGCCCCGTAATGACGCTCATTCAGCTTCCAGGATTTTTCAACTGGCAACCAGGCCTGGTCCAGTTCATCGAGGATGTTCCACAGAGTATGGATGGCACGTTTCAGCACAGAAGTGTAAGCAAAGTCGAAAGAGTAGCCTTCGTCTTTCAGCAACTTACCTGCTGCTTTCGCTTCAGTTTGACCTTTCTCAGACAGATCAACGTCATACCAACCGGTGAAGCGGTTTTCGTTGTTCCACTGGCTTTCACCGTGACGAACCAGAACCAGCTTAGTAACAGCCATAGTTTACTCCTTAATGAGCCTGTGATTAATGATAACGATTATCATTATATTGCCGCAAAGGGGCGAGCGGCAATGCTAAACGTTTAACATAGCGAAAAAGAGTGTGGAGTGTAAGTTGGATGTGAATGGTTGTTATATTTTTGTCGTTAAACGGCGGGAAATCCAGCGATTCGCAGAAGAATTGCCCTCCGTGGAGGAGGGCAAGGCACTTAGAGTGGAATGAACTCGTATTCCGTAATGCTTAAGTACTCTTCATGTGGCTGTAACCAGCAATCAGGTTGTGGCCATTCCGGATGATTAGGGCTGTCTGGCAGGAATTCGCTTTCCAGCGCCAGGCCCTGGTACGCATTGTACGTTCCTTGTTCCCTTGCCGGTGTACCGTCCAGATAATTCCCGCTGTAAAACTGCAATGCCGGTGCGGTGGTGTAGACCGTCATTTGCAGTTGATTGTCGCTCGACCAAAGGTGTGCTGCTGGCAGGCTGGCATCGCCCTGTGCTTGTAACAAGAACGCATGATCGTAGCCTTTAACCAGCACCTGGTCGTTATCAGACAGGAAATCATCAGCGATGGTTTTCACTGTGCGGAAATCAAAGCTGGTACCTGCCACATCTTTAAGCCCGGCCTGTGGAATACCGTTGCTATCGACTGGCAAGTAGCTATCGGCCAGCAGTTGCAGGCGATGTTGACGAATATCGTTCTGCTTACCGTCGAGATTAAAGTAGGCGTGATTGGTCAGGTTCACCGGGCATGCTTTGCTGGTTTTGGCGCGGAACTCAACAGTAATGCAGTTATCTTCGGTGAGAGCATAACGCGCGGTTGCACGTAATTCGCTAGGGAAGCCTTGATCGCCATCTTGTGAATCGAGGGTGTACAGCACTTCATGTTCGTTCTGGCGCACAATACGCCAGCGACGTTTGTCGAAGCCGTCTGGCCCGCCATGTAGCTGATGCGCGCCCTGGTTTGCTGTCACGTTGATGGTGACGCCATCGCGCTCAAACTGGCTGTTGGCAATCCGGTTTGCGTAGCGCCCGACAGTTGCTCCCAGATAAGCTGACTGATTCAGATAATCTTCCGGTGTTTCGCAGCCAAGCAGCGTTTCGCGTACGCTTCCGTCTTTCATCGGCACACGACACGACAACAGGGTAGCGCCCCAGTCCATGACTGAGACAACCAACCCCGCGCTGTTGCGCAGGGTGGAGATACGGAACGGTTGCCCGTCCGGTGCAAGCTGTGGTGTTTCTTTTAGCATTGGCCCGCGCCCTCCGAAGGTTTGCAGACATAAAAGGTTTCTTTTATGCCGGTTTTGGCTTCGTACTGTTTGGCGACCGCTTGTTGTACTGCAGGAACCAAATCTTCCGGGATCAATGCAACGATACAACCACCGAAGCCGCCACCTGTCATACGCACGCCGCCTTTATCGCCAATTGTGGCTTTCACGATTTCAACTAACGTATCGATTTGTGGCACGGTGATTTCGAAATCATCGCGCATTGACGCATGAGACTCAGCCATCAGTTCGCCCATACGTTGCAAATCGCCTTTTGCCAGCGCATCGGCAGCTTCTACGGTACGAATATTTTCGGTGAGGACATGGCGCACACGCTTAGCGACAACCGGATCAAGTTCATGTGCCACAGCGTTGAATTTTGACAACTCAACATCACGCAGCGCTTTCTGAGTGAAGAAGCGTGCACCAGTTTCGCATTGCTGGCGACGGGTATTGTATTCGCTGCCCACCAGCGTGCGTTTGAAGTTACTGTTGATGATGACCACGGCCACGCCTTTTGGCATCGAAACCGCTTTGGTACCCAGCGTGCGGCAATCAATCAGCAACGCATGATCTTTTTTACCTAACGCAGAAATCAGCTGATCCATAATGCCGCAGTTACAGCCGACGAACTGGTTCTCTGCTTCCTGGCCATTTAAGGCAATTTGCGAGCCGTCCAGCGCCAGATGATAAAGCTTCTGGAACACGGTACCCACTGCGACTTCCAGCGATGCCGATGAACTCAAGCCCGCACCTTGTGGCACGTTGCCGCTGATCACTAAATCGGCGCCGGCAAAGTTTTTATCACGCTTTTGCAGATGCTTAACCACACCGCGAACATAGTTGGACCATTGCTGCGTGTCGTGGCTCAGAATCGGTTTGTCGAGTGAAAACTCATCGCTTTGATTGTCATAATCCGCGGCGATCACGCGTACCATGCGGTCATCACGTTTTGCACAGCTAATGACCGTCTGGTAATCGATAGCACAAGGAAGCACAAAACCGTCGTTGTAATCGGTGTGCTCGCCAATCAGGTTAACGCGGCCAGGAGCCTGAATAGTATGGGTTGCCGGATAACCAAAGTGTTCGGCGAAGAGGTGTTGGGTGTTATCTTTCAGACTCATTTTTATTCTCCGGATTGGCGAAAGTGAATATCGGAAACGGCACGCAAGCGTTCTGCGGCTTGCTCTGCGGTTAAATCACGTTGGGTTTCAGCCAGCATTTCATAGCCGACCATAAATTTACGCACGGTTGCGCTACGCAATAGTGGTGGATAGAAGTGAGCATGCAACTGCCAGTGACCATTTTCCTCGTCATTAAACGGTGCGCCGTGCCAACCCATGGAATAAGGGAATGAGCACTGGAAAAGGTTGTCATAACGGCTGGTCAGTTTTTTCAGCGCGAGTGCTAAATCACTGCTCTGTTCAGCCGTCAGGTCAGTGATACGCAGTACATGAGTTTTCGGCAGCAGTAGCGTTTCAAACGGCCAGGCGGCCCAGTAAGGCACTACTGCAATCCAGTGTTCAGTTTCGACGACTGTGCGGCTGCCATCTTTAAGCTCGCGTTGTGCGTAATCGACCAGCATTGGCGAGCCATTTTCTGCAAAGTATTCGCGCTGCAATACATCTTCACGCGCCACTTCATTAGGCAGGAAACTGTT
The DNA here is from genome assembly GCA_024169445.1 of Buttiauxella agrestis ATCC 33320. Lineage (GTDB taxonomy): Bacteria > Pseudomonadota > Gammaproteobacteria > Enterobacterales > Enterobacteriaceae > Buttiauxella > Buttiauxella ferragutiae. The sequence continues at coordinate 4,564,637 of JALKFA010000001.1, read as the reverse complement.
CGCCCAAACCTGGCCGTGCGGATGCGGGTTGGAGCAGCCCATCGCCGCGCCTTTATTCTCAAAAACCTGCACCCACGGGTAAGTTTTGCCTAAATCCGCAGTCTGTTCTTGCCAGGTTTTCACCACTTCTTCCAGCGCATTTACGGAAAGCTGTGGCAGGGTTTTACTGTGATCTGGTGAGAAACAGATAACCCGGCTGGTGCCGCGAGCGCTTTCACAACGTAAAAGTGGGTCGTTGCTCGCTGGTGCATCTGGGGTATCCGTCATCAACGCGGCAAAATCATTAGTAAAAACAAAAGTGCCGGTATATTGCGGATTTTTGTCACCAGTAACGCGTGTGTTGCCTGGGCACAAGAAGCAATCCGGATCGTGGGCCGGTAAAGTTTCATTGGACGGAGTTTCCTGCGCCCCTTGCCACGGGCGCTTAGCGCGGTGCGGGGACACCAGAATCCATTGTCCTGTCAGTGGGTTAAAACGGCGATGTGGATGATCCACCGGGTTAAACTGCTCCATCACATTTCCTTAGTCTGGATAACCTTGAGGGTGGCGAGACTGCCAGCGCCAGGTATCATCTGCCATTTCTTGCAGAGTACGGCTGACACGCCAGTTAAGTTGTTGATCGGCTTTGGTGGCATCTGCCCAGTAAGCTGGGAGATCGCCATCTCGACGCGGGGCGAAGTGATAATTCACCGGTTTTCCGCAAGCGGTGCTGAAAGCATTGATCACATCCAACACGCTGCTACCAATGCCTGCGCCGAGGTTATAGATATGCACGCCAGGCTTGCCTTGCAGTGTTTGCATGGCGGCAACGTGGCCTTCAGCGAGATCCATAACGTGAATGTAGTCGCGAACGCCAGTGCCGTCTTCGGTTGGATAATCATTCCCGAAGACCGCCAGTGAATCACGGCGTCCTACCGCAACCTGTGCGATGTATGGCATCAGATTGTTTGGGATACCTTGCGGGTCTTCACCCATATCACCAGATGGATGCGCACCGACCGGGTTGAAGTAACGCAATAGCGCCACGCTCCAGTTCGGCTGGGCTTTTTGTAAGTCAGCCAGAATCTGTTCAACCATTAACTTGCTGCGGCCATATGGGCTGGCAGGCGTGCCGGTTGGGAAGCTTTCAACGTAAGGGATTTGCGGCTGGTCGCCATAAACTGTCGCGGAAGAACTGAAGATGAAATTGGTGACATTGGCGGCGCGCATCGCTGAAATCAGGCGTAACGTGCCGGTCACGTTGTTGTCGTAGTATTCCAGCGGTTTGTTAACCGATTCGCCGACCGCTTTCAGGCCAGCAAAATGGATCACGGCATCAATCTGGTGATCGTGGAAAATTTCTGCCAGTAGCGCTTCATCGCGAATATCACCATCAATGAACATAGGGTGTTTACCGCTGAGGCGTTCAATCACTGGCAGAACGCTGCGTTTGCTGTTGCACAGATTATCCAGAATGACTACGTCGTGGCCATTTTGTAGCAGTTGTACACAGGTATGACTGCCAATGTAACCGCTACCACCTGTTACCAATACTCTCATTTTTCGCTCCATTACGCGTATGGTATGTAATAAACATAGCATAACAGAGATGTCAAAAGTGTGACATGCGCTAAATTAGTGGAATCGCTTACACTAATGTTTCATCGACAATCATTAGCTGAAAAAATGATTATAAATCAAATGGTCATAGCGAGGGGGCTGCGGGTTATCCGAAAGTCGCTGCGCTAATCCGATTGATAAAAAATGAGTAACGGAAGCGACTTCCAACAGTGTTATTGAGCTGGTGCTAAATCGTCAATTTGATAGCGATATTCCTCGCCATCAGCCACAAAAGTGAGCCGTTTAGTGATGCACTCTGGCGCGTCTTCGGCGTGGTGAGAGACAAACAGCAACTGGGTTTCCCCTTCACCAATCAGAATATCAATGAAACGGCGTACTAGCTGGCGATTCAGCGGATCCAGCCCTTGCAGAGGTTCGTCGAGGATTAAGACCGTCGGGTGTTTCACTAACGCCCGAGCGATCAATGCAAGGCGCTGTTGGCCCCAGGAAAGGCTATGGAACGGTGCGTCGGCAATGGCGTTGTCCATACCGAGCATGTTCAGCCATTGGCGAGCCAGTTTTTGCTGGCGGTCAGAAACAGCCTGGTAAATGCCAATCGAATCAAAATAGCCGGAAAGCACCACGTTGCGCACCGTGGTACTAACACGGTAATCAAGATGCAGATTACTGCTGACATACCCGATATGCTTTTTGATGTCCCAGATGGTTTCACCGCTGCCACGACGGCGGCCAAACAGAGTCAGATCGTTGCTGTAACCTTGAGGATGATCGCCGGTCACCAGGCTTAATAACGTCGATTTACCTGCGCCATTTGGGCCGACTATTTGCCAGTGTTCGCCAGGATTTACCGTCCAGGACAGTTTGTGCAGGATTGGCCTGTCGTTATATTCCACCACGCCGTCACGCAGAATAATACGCGCCTGATCCACAGGAAGTGTGTAGCGAGCACTCGGGTCGTCTGCTTTCGGCAGTGCGACGCCCACCAGTTTTTCACTATGGGCCAGTTGTGCAATCAGCGCTTGTTCGAGCAGTTTTTGCTTTTTGCCTACTTCAATCAGCGCACAATCGGCCAGCACGCCCGCAAATTGCACAAAATCAGGAATTTCATCGAAGCGGTTAAGTACCAGCACCACGGTGTAGCCCTGGGTGCTCAGTTCACCTAATAACCCAGCGAGTTGCTCACGGGACTGCACATCCAGCCCGTCAAACGGCTCATCAAGAATAAGCAAATCAGGTTGCGGCATCAGCGCCTGACAGAGCAGCGTTTTGCGCGTTTCACCGGTCGAAAGGTACTTAAAACGGCGGGTTAATAACGGAGTAATACCAAACAGTTGCGCCAGTTTCTGGCAGCGAGCTTCATCTTTAATTTCATCCTGAATAATTTCTGCCGTGGTGCGGCCGGTATCGTCTTCGTCAGGGCTCAACAAATCAGTGTTATTACGCTGCCATTCATCGCTAACTAACTTTTGTAGTTGTTCAAACGAAAGGTGAGCAATACGGGCAAACGAGCACTGGCGCTCGCCTTTTTGCACGGGCAGGGATCCTGCAAGTGCGCGGGCCAGCGCTGATTTTCCGCTACCGTTGGCGCCGACAAACGCCCAGCTTTCACCGGCGTTAATGGTTAAATCATTGAGGGCAAGAGTTCGGGTGTCGCTAAGGTGGAAGACCCCTTGCGATATTTGCAACACAGACATATACCATCCCAGTTTTTGCAGTGATTAAACTCAGATTTACGGATTGCCTGTGTTGTTGTCAATTCACCGTTTGGTTTTAGCACAGAGTGGCGATAATCACGCGATCGGCATTAAAAAATGCTATGACTTTAGCACCTTCTACCAGACTCTGAATTTCTACCACGCTATTAGGAACCGTGGCGCACAGCGTTTGTCCGTCCGGCAATCGCACCAGAACTTCGCTCTGTTCGCCACCTTGCTGAATATTGCTGATAATGCCAGTGAGTTGGTTATCGGCGCCGCTGGCGCGTTGAGGATCCGTAGTGATTTCAACCCACGGCGCTTTAATTAACACCAGCACTTCTTTACCTTCGCTCAAACCCAGGCGTTCGGCGCTCTGGCGCGTAATGGCGGCTTGCAAACGTGTGGCACCATCCGCCAGTAAAATATCGACATGTTGCTGCACTTGTTCGCTATCGCGATGCAATACGGTGCCGAAAAGCTGGTTACGGGCGCTGGTTTGCAAAGAAAAGCGGGAAATCGCGGCGAGCAGGCTATCGAGCGGCAATGCGTCATCACGCAGCACATCGAACGCTTTTTGCTGGATCTGCGCGAGCAATTCATACAACTGAATCAGGCGTTCGCCGTAACGCGTCAATATTGCACCACCGCCGCCTTTACCGCCGGTCGCTCGCTCAACTAATGTCTCGTCGCTTAACTGATTCATCTCGTTGATAGCATCCCAGGCACTTTTGTAGCTAATACCTGCGAGTTTGGCACCCTGGCTAATTGAGCCGGTATGTTGTATTTGTTTAAGCAGCGCGATACGACGTGGATCGGCGAACAGCCGCTGTTGGAGTTTCAGCGTGAGTAAAATTTCAGCCTGCATAACCGCTCCGCAATAGTAAAAACGTCATTTTCTTCTATTGCGGCGGGATGAGCAAATGGCACAAAAGGAGAGTGCGTTTTTCTGTCAGGTCGTTAGAATACTCGTTCTCACTTTTGTTGGAGGCATCCATGTTAGAGTTACTAAAAAGCTTGGTGTTTGCCGTGGTCATGGTGCCAATCGTTATGGCGGTGATCCTCGGTCTTATCTATGGATTGGGTGAAGTCTTTAACGTCTTCTCAAAAGTCGGTCACAACGACCAGCCGAAACAACACCATTGATTTTCTAAGATTTCCCTAACGCCCGCATCAGCGGGCGTTTGCTTTTTTATCTTCCCTTCATAAATTCAGCAACGGTAGCGCCGCAGGTATCTGCGACAGCAGGTACAACACCAACCCGATTGAACCGCCAACCAGCGTGCCGTTAATGCGGATAAACTGTAAATCCTTACCGATATTCAGTTCAATTTGCCGTGACATATCCTGAGCATCCCAGCTTTTGACCGTGTCGCTAATATGGCGAGTCAGGAAGATGGCGAACTCCGGTGCCATTTTTTGCACTGCCTGCTCCAGATGCTCATTCAGTGAAGTGCGTAGCGCACTGTCAGCAATCAGCGTTTCGCCCAACCACTGCCCGGCCTCTGCAATTCGCTGCTTCACGCGCGAATCTTCAGAATTGACGTCCACTTTCAGCCATTGGCGCAAATCCCCCCACAGTTCGCCCAGATAGCGATTGAACGCCTCATCTTCTTTCAGATAATTTTTGATGCTGTCGGCTTTTTCAGCCATTTGTGGCGAGTTTTTAAGATTGTCGATGAGCTTTAACGTCGCGCGATCAAAAGCCTGGCGGATCTGATGCCCCTGATCATGGCTCACGTCATCCAGAAACGAATTAACTGCACTGGAAACCAGATCGGCACTATGTTCCCCCAGCCATTCTGTTGGCAGGAGTTTGGCCTTACGTGGATGCTCTGTTTCCAGCCAACGTACAATCTGGCGGGCAATAAAAGCCCGCGTGCTTTCACGTTTTATCAGCGTCAGCATCTGGGCAATAACCGAGTCGAGCAGTTCCTGATGGCGGTTATTTTTAGTCAGGCTTTCCAGCAGCAGGGCACTTGAATGTGTCAAATCGACTTTATCGATGGCCTTGTGAACGGCCTGGCGGATTAAACGCTGAATACGGGTGTCATCCGTCAGGTCTAAAAAACCGCTCATCACTTGCAACAGATGTTGCCCGACACGCTGTGCGTTGTCGGGTTTGCTGAACCACTGGCCAATCATCTGTGCCGGTTCATGGCGACGAATTAGCGCAATAAGGGATTGGGTATCGAGGAACTTTTCTTGCACGAAGATACCCAGATTCTCGCCAATTCTGTCTTTATTGCGCGGGATAATCGCCGTATGGCGGGAGATAAAGGGAATCGGTACGCGATGAAACAGTGCTGCAACGGCAAACCAGTCAGCCAGTGCGCCCACCATGGCCGCTTCGGCGATAGCTTTTAAACCGCTAACCCAAAATCCCGGTGGCAAAAAGAGGGTGGCCACAAACGTTACAGCGGCAACCAGCAGTAAGGACAGCGCAAGGCGCTTGGTACGTTTTAGTTCAGCTATTTTCTCCATTCGCTAAGCATAGAACGGTGAGGGCGGAAGCGGTAGGGCAAGTTTGTATGGTGATTTCTTCCGTAGAGAAGCGCGCTTATTTTTACCACCTAAATTTTCCGCGACTTCAGTTTGTTATAAGAATCTTCCTGTAAGCAACTTGATCGGGATGCTTATTTAAATAATACTGTGTTTATATACAGTATGTGTTGGTGGGGGTTTATGGCTCCGTTTGTTTCTTTTAATTATTGTCAATCAACGACATCGGGGGCATGACTATGGGGGGATTTCCATCACCGGCGCAGGATTATGCAGAACAGAGTATTGATATTTACCAATTGCTGATGAAGCATCCTGCCACCTATTACATGCGGGCCTCTGACGATTCGATGATTGAGGGCGGCATCGCTAATGGCGATTTACTGGTGGTCGACAGTGCGCGAACGGCGGCGCATGGCGATATTGTGATTGCGGCGATTAACGGTGAGTTTTTTGTCAGGCAATTACAACTCCGGCCCTCCAGGCAATTAATTCCACGCAATCGTGGCTGCAAACCTATTCACCTCGGTACTGATGAGGCGCTTGAGGTATTCGGTGTTGTCACTTTCATCGTAAAGTCGATGAGCTAATAATGTTTGCCCTGGTTGATGTGAATAGTTTTTACGCCAGTTGTGAAACCATATTCAGGCCGGATCTGAAAGGTAAACCGGTGGTTGTTTTAAGCAACAATGATGGATGCGTTATTGCTCGTAACTCCGAGGCCAAAAACTGTGGTGTACAAATGGGGGGCGCTTACTTTAAGCACAGAGAGCTCTTCCGGCAAAATGGGGTTATTGTTTTCAGCAGCAACTACGAGCTGTACGCTGATATGTCTGAAAGGGTTATGACGACGCTGGAAGAAATTTGCCCACGCGTGGAGATTTACTCTATCGACGAAGCGTTCTGTGATTTTTCGGGCGTAAGCCATTGTCTCAATCTAGCGGAATTTGGCCGAGAAATACGTACCACTCTTTTACAGCGTACGCATTTAACTGTTGGTGTGGGGATAGCCCAGACAAAAACACTGGCTAAGCTAGCCAATTACGCGGCTAAGCGGTGGCAACTGCAAACGGATGGCGTGGTTGACCTATCCAGTGTTGAACACCAGCGCAAACTGATGGCGAAATTACCGGTTAATGAAGTTTGGGGAGTTGGCCGTCGAATCAGTAAAAAACTCGACGCGATGGGGATCAAGAATACGTTGCAATTGGCGGAGACTGACACGCGTTTTATCCGCAAACATTTCAGTGTGGTGCTTGAGCGCACGGTACGCGAACTACGGGGGGAATCGTGTCTGGGGTTTGAAGAGTTTATGCCGACGAAACAAGAAATTATCTGTTCTCGCTCGTTTGGTGAACGGGTGACGGAGTACGAATACATGCGTCAGGCGATTTGCAGTTATGCAGTGCGCGCCGCAGAAAAACTCAGAGCCGAGCACCAGTATTGCCGCCACATTTCTGCTTTTGTCAAAACGTCACCTTTCTCAGTCAATGAGCCCTACTACGGCAACCGGGCTACGGTCAAACTGCTAACCCCCACGCAGGACACCCGCGATATTATCGCCGCGGCTACACGTTGCCTGAACGTTATCTGGAGAAACGGCTATCACTATCAAAAAGCCGGGATTATGCTCTGCGACTTTTTTAGCCAGGGGGTTGCGCAGCTCAATCTGTTCGATGAAAACCCGCCAAGGGTCAATAGCGAAGCACTGATGCAGGCGATAGACAGTATTAATAAGAAGGCAGGTAAAGGAGCGCTCTATTTTGCAGGGCAAGGAATTGAGCAACCGTGGAAAATGAAAAGAGCGATGCTTTCGCCGCGCTATACCACGCGTTGGTCAGATTTGCGGATGGTCAAATAGGGCATAGCTGGCATTAGACAACGTCCTTCAGGTAAGTGGAAAAGCGTTGTGGCGAGCAAAACGTTTTTCCCGATCAACATCAGTTTGTGATCCCGGCGTAACCGTGTATGCCCATATACAGGCCAACCATTGCTATCAGGGCGCTTGAGAAATAAGGCGCTCTTCTGGCTATGGTGCTAAAACCGCTCCAGCGTTTCGTTGCTTGTTGCACGCTCACCGCAGCGGCAACACCTACAGTGACCAGAGTTAACGCAAGGCCAATACTGAAACAGACCACCATTGCCGCTCCCAGAGTGAATGCCTTTAACTGGATACAAATAAGTAGCACGGTAATAGCAGCAGGGCAGGGAATTAAGCCGCCAGTGAGTCCGAATAATAATATTTGCCAGTTTGTCACTTCCTGGCCGGTAAAGCGGCGTTTAATGTCGTTCGCATGGGCCAGTTCGTGCGCGTCCTGATACTCTTTAGAGCCCACATCCAGGCCTTCCAGTGCTGAATGATCGTGTTCATGAAACGCGACGTTGTAATCATGCACATGGCCTTGATGACCTAAAGACAGGCGAACAGTAAAGTTGTGGGGCTCAGGGATAGGGTGCTTAGATTCTAAGAAGTCGCCTTTATCAACAAAATCGAACACTTGCGAAAATGTTCCTGCACCACGATGAGTTGTCAGTGAAACCTCATTCGCTTGCCATTTGTTGCCAGACAACGTGCGTAAACGCCATTGCGGGGGCTGATTTTCCTCAAAAATTGAAAGCTCAACGCGCCCGTGACCCGTATTGATGATTCTGGATTCATCATGCGAGTGGTGCTCTGTCTGTTGCTCAAGTTTCCAGAGTTGTTCTCCTTTCCAGGTGCGCCAGAACATCCAGATTGCTGTTCCCAGAATAATAAACGCGGAGATTAACTGTAACCATGGTTCAACAGATTCAGCGGTAAACTGCTTGCTGAGATACATCCCACCAAACGCGATTAGCCAGACGATAGCGGTGTGCGAAACGGTCGCTGCCACTCCCAGCATCACAGCCTGCTTGATACTCCCTTTAATCGCAATGATGAAAGCCGCCATCATAGTTTTGGAATGACCGGGTTCAAGGCCATGTAATGCGCCTAGTAAAATCGCGCTGGGGATGAAAAACCAGGCGTTACCTTGCTGAATCAGTGTTGAGAAATCGTTCATGAGAATGTTTCTTAGTCATTTATTATAAGCGCTGCGATTCTACTCCCCCCCAGTACCGAATACTACCCCCCAGTAGATTGGCAATGATACAATCTTATCTGTACTTCACTTATTGAGGCCTTTGTATGTCGCATACCATCCGGGATAAACAAAAACTTAAAGCACGTACAAATAAAATTCAGGGCCAGGTTGTAGCACTAAAAAAAATGCTTGATGAACCGCATGAATGCGCCGCCGTACTACAACAGATTGCGGCTATACGTGGCGCAGTTAACGGTTTAATGCGAGAGGTGATCAAAGGTCATCTTGCTGAACACATTGTTCATGAGAGTGACGAGGTGAAGCGCGAGGAAGATCTTGAGGTGATATTGAAAGTGCTGGATTCCTATATTAAGTGACCCTGGTTGCCGGAAGTATTGCAGATAAAGAAAAGGGGCTAATCTTTCGATTAACCCCTTGACCTATCAAAGTATTCTGGTCGGCACGAGAGGATTTGTATTTGTAATTTAATTCTTTGATTTTATGGTGTTTTAATCTTGTTTGTTTGATTTTGCAGTCCCAAACCTAGTCCCAAAAAGAAAAGTCATCCCCATTTTGGACGTTGTCCATTTCCTCGCTGGTGGTCTTGAATCTTGCTGCAATATTACCGGTCCAATTCTGAACGCAGGATACACTTTACCCATGACAAGGAACATGCCCAACTTCGGAACTATGCTAGGCTGTGAGTTGCTGGCAGCCAAGCTTATACAATCCCAATAGCTCTATATTGCACATCTCATCTAATTGCTGAAAATCACCCGTATTTTCAGGACTGAATGCTTTAGTACCTTGGTAATGAAGGATGTAATGATGAAACGTCTTTCTGGTTTCTTTGGCCGATAGGACATTTTTATTTCCCTGAGCAGCCAATTCGTTGCATCCTGGTCTGATACCTTTCTCATCCAATTGCGGAACTCTTCAGTATTGGGGTTATGGTCATCCGCAAAACATATGTACATCGGGTGTGGAATATCCAAGTACCGCGGATCTTTCTGCTCTTCGCTCGTCTCAACAGCTTCAGCCGCTGCCGGTCGACCACGGATTTTTGTCATCGCGTTTTGTAATTCTGCCTTTGCAACTGCCCTGAAGTGATACCCAAGATATTGAGCTCTTTCTAATGGAAGTTGTGGAAGGTGGCTATCCAGAATCCGTTGGCGTGAATCTTCTATTGAAGCCATCACTTCACAAACCAAAGTGTCCAGATATAGTTTCACTTCCCTATTTGTCTGCATCTGCCGGAACTGGGGCGGTGGGTACTGCTCAAGTAGCCGCTTCAGGATTTGCCTTATCTGATATCGTGTCATTGCTTATTCCTTCCTGTTTTTGCGTCCTTTTACGGTGTCTTGTTTTCAGTTAACGTGCTTTCAAGCCCCCAGCATAATATGGTTATGCCTGTCCTAACCCACCAGCCAAAGCCCCACATATAAGCAACCACCATGTAGACTTTGGTAATCCATGGTTCATATCCCAATAGACCAACAGCCACGTAATAAGCAGCAAACCACCGACAGGCCACCACTCGCCCATCCAGTCAGATAACATCACCCACCACGCAATGAACGTAGGAGCAACAAGTACCCAATAGCTGTTATGAGCTGTATTTTCAGACCATAACCCGCTAATCCTTATCCTGTGTCGAGGCCCAATGCATCCAATGAGGTCACATCCGTCATACTCGTTGGGAATTCTGTCGCCAGTGCGTACCATTTCCGCAAAACTGTTAGCTTCGTGCAGAGTATTGAATTTGAAGTGCCACCCGTACCAACTATCACAGCATGGAGGAATGGCAGTAACACTGTATGTTTTCTTACGTCTCCCGCCTTCATGGACAAAAGCGTGAGCAATCCCTAATTGATCTGCAACAGCACGAGCTTCCCTGCTCTGGACATAGCCTTCCAGCGGCATTGCCTGAAGCATTTTTTTTACGAGATTACGGTCTTGATTATCCATGTACTCATTTCCTTTGACTGGATTTCTACTGACATAATATCCAGTGAAAAATTAACGTTGTATGACGCCATTAGGTCGACAGCAATGTATTTAACTTCCTCTAATGATACGACTCTTCCCGGGGTTTCCGACGTCACAAACTTATTTAACTCTGGCTTCTGATTTTCAGGTGTAACCGTTAAATCACCACAATTAAATACTGCAGCTGCTTAATGCACCGAGTACGCCATCCATGGGTTTTTGTCTGTTTTCTCATCCCCGGAAGAGAAAAAAGTTAACCCGCTACTGATAAGCTTACCAAGACCAGCTGCAGCCCCTGCAGTGTTAGCTGCATCACTCGCATTCTCCATTTGTGCGGCCGCGAGCTCAGCCTGGTACTGGTTAAGCAACATGTTGCCCATACCGCCGTAACCTTTCATCCCTAGACCATAGCCGGTACCCATCAGGCCAACGTTCTGATAAAAGCTCTGATTCGCGCCCTGTGCGGTACCGATGGCCGATGAACCAAACTGAGCGGCTTGCCCTGCCTGCTGTCCTGCCAGCCCGGCTTCCTGCATACCCAGCTGTGACACACCAGAACGCATCTTCACAGCCTCTTCCTGCTGCTGCGTGCGCGCCATGTTCTGAGCGTTAGCCGCATTGAGCGCTGCCTGCGTATCGGCCATTGTCTCCGTCGACTGATACCGGCCGCTGGTAGGATCAACGCCCATTGCCTGCTGCTGTCTGGATGTAGCCGACTGCTGCTGTGCGGTGGCCGTCGTAACATCGGCTTTAGCCTGCGCTGCAGCTGCAGCCTGATTTGCAGCACTGTCCCAGCTCATCGCATCAGAAATTAGCTTATCCGACACCGGCATGTACTTGTTTACGTACTGGCTCCATAGCTGCTCACTGCGCTGTTTGGCCGATTCAGACATATCCATCATGTCGCCGACGACGACTTTTGCCGCTTCATCGATAGCATCCTGACGTGCTGTGCCTTCCTGATAGGCCATTTTGTAGAAGTCCATGGCTTCCTGGCCGATCTGCCCGAGCATGTTGGCGGCATCAGTAATGCCGGGGTCAGGATCTGGTGCGTCTACCCCTCCTTTTTTGAAGCACACAGACGCTTCCCATTCTTTGGGCTCGTCTTCCGGCTCCGGCATGGTGAATCCTTCCGGCGTAATCAGTATTGGCGCGGTAAGCGGCGGCATAAACCTCCATACCAGCGCCGAAACCAGAATGGCTAACAGTGTTGCTTCGTACATATGTTGTCCTCATTTTTATGAGGCACTCTTGCGCCAGGAATGGTTTTACAATGCGGTGTAGTGGCTTATTTAACAGCACAATTATCCTGCACTGTGTATGAAGGGTATACATTTATGTCTACAGAGTCTGCTATTCCTGTGTTTTACATTTACCACGTCCTTCGTTGGTCAATAATAGTCAGTCTTTTTTGTAGGCGTCATTTCGACATAATGTCGAAATTTCCCTAGAGTTTTTTCGATATTATGTCGAAAGTTAATCTGCTATCCCAAATCACCACATCAAGAAGTATATTCAGTCCCATTTCATAAGACTCCTTACAATCAGTTGTGGTGTTGTCCCCATGAGATTAACTACTAAAGAATGCGAAATGGAGCACCAATTAGTGATATTTGGTTGTAATGACTGTCTTTACCTGGCTGATCCCCCCTGAGCGACGCATACTGATAGCAACCTGCCATATCGCCATGACTAACCTTCTGGATTTCCTTGTTATCGTTGCTGTTATCACTCATGGTCATCCTCTGGTAGGTAATGGTCAGTGCTTTTTTAAGGTGGCGATCCGACATTTTGTCTATATTCCCCTAGAGTTCTTCTGACATTGTGTCGAAATGCAATCCGGCTGAAAATCACTCATCATAAATCCGAATAATACCCTTTAGTGAATAATGATGTGTGCTTTTATGGATTCAGCCTTAGGTATTTGTATCTGATTCTGCACTTCTTCCACTTCCGCTCCATTTAGTTGCACTCCCTCCACACGTTTATATTTTTACGAGTGCAAACATGCTTGGTTAATATTTCAATAATGAGCTAATACTTACATTCCATAATAACAGCACACAGGTTGCAACATGATAATAGTCGTAGGAAATTCGAAAGGTAGTGTGAGCAAATCCACCATAGCCACCAACTTAGCCGCTGCGCTGGCGAATAAAACAGGTCAAGTCTGTCTGGTAGCAGGGGATAACCACAGTAGAACCACCCTGCACTGGGTAGAAGGCCGTGCCGAAACGGATTTGCCGAAGGTCACCTTCATTGAGCAGTTGGGTGACCTGAACGAGGTTTTGCTTAAGCTGGACAGGAAATTTAAGTATGTGATTGTTGATCCGGCCGGTAAGGACTCCCGAGAATTCCGTAGCAGCCTGGCGGTCGCCCATATTGCCATTTTGCCGGTGCCGCCATCTCAGGCTGACGTGGATAACATAGTAAAACTGAAACCAGTGTTGACTGAGGCACAGCAGCTTAACCCCTCCTTGCGTATGTACTTGCTCATTACGCGCGCCAGTGCCATTGCCAAATCACGTGATTTATCACACGCACGTGCGATCCTCGCCGATTACGACGAGTTCATGGTGCTGAACGCAGTCATGTACGAACGCAACATTTACCACGATGCCCTGAACTCGGGTCGTGGCGTGATGGAAGTACACCGTAGCCCCAGCCAACTCAGGGATAAGCAACTCGCCACTGCAGAAATCGAAGCAATCCTTCGGGAGATTATGACCTTCCCTAAACACTATCCCGGCGAAACCACGGCAGACATCAATGAATTTGTATCCAGCGCTGAAGCCACCAAAATGCAACGGCAGCTGGAGCAGATATTAGACCCGGAAGCACCGCGAAATCGCCGCACACAGTACCTCTTTAACGATTATGAACATGACATGGTATATCGGGCGGCTAAAGCGCGGTATTGCAGTATGCAGGCCTTTATGCGGCAAGCAGTGATGCAGGCTACTCGGAAGGTACTGGGAGAAGATAAACAGGATGCGAAATAAAGATTATTAAGCTGATGAAACACATTTAACGAAACTCGTTATGAGGACAGAGAACGTCTGTCTGCATTGGGGTTATCTATGTTTCGTCACGTCACCGCCCCCGGCAATGAGACCATCCACGGAAATATCTTCGTTCAGATTATCCCAGTGAATTCCCCAGGCGCTTAACTTAAATTCGGCACGCTGCTCCGGGCTGGCATGCATCAGCCTGGGGAACCATGCCAACGGCACGCCCAGCGTGCGGGCATCGCTTAATGTCACCCACATATTGTAGCCATCAAACCGCACAGATTTAGGAGAAATATTCATTCCATACCTCAGATAAACCACTCTGTTATGTTCAACAAACTCTACCAGCGGCTTCAGGTTACGAACATTAATGACATCAGTATGACGTCAGGGGACCTCACAACCAGCACTTCTTCCGTGTATGAGCACTGAATCCAAATGGGGCATCTCGTTTAATTAAAGAAAAACGGATACCTGTTAAAGCTTAGTATCACTGGTATAAATAGACCTAACAAGCCCAAGTACACGATCCCCCAAAGGTTCAGTGGTCTAAATGAGGATCCCTGCAAAAACTCGCCAGCAGAGAAAATAGTAACACACCGCATTCTTGATACTTCATATGGTGACGGCTCTACCCCTTAAAGCGAAACAGACATGCTATAGCGAAGGAGCGAAAATTGAGCAAATACAAAACGATTGAGGACATAGAGACTGCTATCGCGGCGGGTAGGATCAGGACGACACCGCAGCTCAGAAAGGCGCTGGCCCTGCTGGAGCTCAATACCGGCGGTAATTCCCGCGTCAGCAAGGCAGTGAACATCGGCTACAACGATATGCGAAAAGCTGGTGTCGCCCGACAGCACGAAATCGCATTTTCGAAGAGGCCGAAGAGGAAGGTGTAGTTTTTGCTACGACGTGCGAGTGAGTCTGATTATTGTTGCTGATGGTGTTACGAGCCAGGGATCAGCCACCAGCCGCCTGTATGCTGAAATCTGTGCTGTCATTTTTACCTCATAGGATTATTAGTTTTGCTAATGGTGATTTCTTAATGTGGGACCCAGCCGATTTTTTCATAGTAAGCAGAAATGCTGTTGTCTCAGTTGTCTTTGTTGTCTCACGGAGCTATAGGCCGCGCCACGTCTGGCTTTTGCTGAGACAACATTGATGGTTTTGTGTTGTCTCACGCAGGGTGAATGTTGTCTCACTGCCAGCCAGAGTAAAAAGCACTCCCCGGCTGTGTTGTCTCAAAAAGGGCTAATGTTGTCTCGGGGTTGTCTCAGGAAAAGGAATAAAAACTTTATAAATCAATTGAGCTTAAAAAATGAGACAACAAAGACAACTGAGACAACACCAAAACTACGTATGTGAAAAGAGATCACTCCTCTGGCTGGCTGCTTTCCTCTGCCATGAAGTTGAGCACATAAACACGGATTTGCCTGCCATCCTCGCGCACGCGTCCCTGATAACCTCTGCCGCTGGTCGGCGGGGTGAGCATTCCGACGCGTTTAAGCACTTCGGCAAACTGTTTGGCATTGAATCCCCGCGCGATCTCTTGCTCGAAGGTCGCCGGAAAGGTGTAGAAAATTATCGGGTCGCTGTCGTGGTTCCCCTTCTTCCTGTACCCGGCTAAATCATGGATGGGTAAATCACGGGGGTCATAACCCAACGGTGCGTAGCGGCTCAGGCCATACGCATTCAAAAACGCCTCCGTCTGCTCAATAATCTGCTGGTGCTCTTTGTTGCCTGTGCCGAACTCGCGTAGCCAGGCGTTGTAGCTGTGCTGTATCGCATCACGACAGGTCTGAGCATCCCACCCGGTGACAACTTCACCCAGCAGCAAAGCAGCCTCCAGAATGGCAAAACGTGCGGCCACACGGTGAACCTGTTCGCCATAGTCAGCAGGAATTAGGCTTCGCCAGCGTGCTTCACACTCACGCACGGTATCAACCGCCTGCGGCTGGTGGCCTACCAGCCACTTAATCCACTCCCGCCCGGCTGTGCCGTGGTGGTGGTGGTATCCGTCTTTCAGCGCGTCGGCGTGCTGTTTACCATTTTGGTGGTCATGGAAGCGTACCGCCTTACTCAGGGGGATGTTGAGCAGGCGCACTAGCTGTCCGGCTTTCGTCTTGCGTCCGGCTGTGGCAATGAACGTTTCTAAGTCCATTTCCCCGGTGCTGATCGCCACCGTGCGCCAGCGCTTTAAATCTCGGTTGCCGCCTTCCTTTGCCCCCTGCAATTTTCCCACGCCGTTAAACAGCGCATAAGCAGACTGCGACACGCTTACCGGGTCAGCCCCCTGTCCGACTTCATCCAGTGGCATCAGCCCGTCATTGTGGGCCGCGGCTTCGTTCGCCAGTCCCAGCGCCGTGCCGTACCACGTCAGACGGAGTAAATCCGGGTTGCCGTATAAGCTGCTGGCCACATTAGCGGTGCTGGTCTTGCCTGCACTCGATTGTTCATAGAAGTGAATGCCGAACCCATCAGCGCCCACCAGCCCGATTAATGGCGCCGCCAGTGCCGCTCCGATCCCGGTCATCATGGAGTAGTTACCGAAGGCCAGACGAGCAACGTTATTACGCCAGCTTTCGGCTGTTCCCGTCACTGCATACCCGGCAGCGGCTGAACTTCGGCCGTTGAACAGCACCGGGCTTTGAGGCGTACCGATTATTTCCCCGTCCGGCATGATGTATGCTCCGCACTGCCAGCCCGTAGCGTGAGCAACACGCCACAATTCACGCGAGCCGCTACGTTGTAGCCAGTCGGCCAGAATCGCCCGTAAGCTGTTTTTAGTGGTGACGTTAACCCCGCCTGCTTTCAGTGTACGCCAGCCTTCACGCTCACCGATATCAGCCAGGGGGATAGCAGCAGTGGTCAGTGAGTCAGAACCAAAGGCCAGCCAGCGGATAATCAGGTACTGATCCTTGTCGTCGCGCCCGGTACCGATAACGTCCATTGGTGAGGCCAGCCAGCTTTCATTGTTAATGATATCGCCGCTTTCTTTGTCCACCTTTGGTGTAACCCAGAAAACACCATCTTTCCGGCTCTCAATGCGGGGTTTCAGCGGGTCTTGCTCTGACTGGCTCACCTTGCCGCCCTCAATAGTCTGTAATTGTGGTTTCACTGCTTTCCCCCCTGGCTGGTACATCGAATCGTTAAATGCGGTTGTGGCGCTTTCTGTGTCGTGCTGCTGGTGGTAGTCGTTCCAGTCGGCTTTATATTCTGTCGGTGGTACTGATACCCAGCCAGCCACAGACAGGGCGGCTTTTTCTGCTTTATCTGTCCCGGTGTTGGGCTTGTCATCCAGCCGGTCATTATCAGCGGCAATGATGAGTTGTGCCTGTGGGTGTTTCCGGCGCATCACTTCCGCTACAGGCAGCAGGTTACCGGCATCAATGGCACACACTGCCAGCGCGTCAGGGCGCATCAGGTGAATGGATAAGGATGTTGCCAGCCCTTCGGCAATAATCACGGCCTGCGGTGATTCTGGTGTATTGATGGCGTGATATGCACCTCTTTTCGCTGAACCGGTCAGCAGGCGTTTTTCTCCCCGTGGGGTAATGGTCTGTGCGGCGGTCACGGTGCCGGACTCATCCACCAGCGCCAGCAGCAATAAACCATCAGCTAGCACAGGAAAGGTGAAGCCCGATAGCCCTTTGGCGGCCAGGTATTCACTTGCCCCCGGTACAGCCTGCTTAACCAGCATCTGGTATCCCGCCAGAAAGGCTTTCCGTCGCTCCCGGGTGTCGGCTTCGGTTCTGTGCTGGCGCTCCAGCTCCCGTTGTTGCTGTTCTGCCTGCAGTTGCTCCCGTCTCTGGCTGGCTGCTGCCTCGTCCGGTTCTGCTGCCCGGTAATCAATAGCCAGCACATCGGCCACCATCCGGGCGGCATCGGTGGCGTTACAGCGGTTCACGTTCTGAATGAGGTCTAAGCCATCACCGGCCCCGCACTGGTTGCAGATAAAGCTACCGCGTCCGTTATCATCGAAACGAAAGCGGTCAGTACCACCACATGCAGGGCAAGCAGCATGGCGGCGCGGTGAGTCGGGAACGTCGATACTCAGGCCAGCCAGTATGGAAGGCCACTTACTGGCAGAGGCATGGGTAACCTCACGGATAAGGTCGATATTACGCATCAAGTAACCACTGGTTTTTGTCGACAGCGACACCCATGTCTTTAACCATGTTCAGCCAGAACGTCTGACCAAACTCAGACAGCTCAGTACCGTTATCACAGCAAAAACATTCCTCTATGACTAATATGGCGACATTCTCCCATTCCGGGAAATGAGCCTTTATCCTGCTCAGCGCGAATACATCAATCAGGGTGAACATACCCGCACCACCATCCGTTAGCCTGACGTGTACCACCTTACTTCCCGCATTCAGCGTGACATATTGACAGTTTCCGGTAGTCGTGGCGTGGTGGTAGAGCACCATCGCAAAGCGGCTGATGAGCGCATTAAGATGAGCGTCCTTTGTGACCATGCAGACTCCTTTAGCCATGTTCTGGTCGATATTGGATAAGCCACACCCGCAGGTTGCTGAGCAACCTGTCATTTCATTGTTCATGTTTTGCATACCTTATGCCGATGGAAGGGTTGCCTGATGGTCAGCCACAGCTGTGGCCTGCATGTCAGTGCTGTTAAACATATTTCGTTGATTGTTGAGTCTTTCGACAGGCACGCGGCTCGCGAAGAAGCAGATATGATCCCGTGCTAGTGTGCGGCGTTCTTCGTGCTCACTATCAGCGGCAATATGATGGATTTTGGCGGTAATGATGGGTAAATCACGGCGCACGGCTGCGATTAGCCATATGAATTGCGGATTTTGGGTTGGGGTAGTAGCCAGCATAGCGGCAGCCTCCATTCGATTTGGGATAACCCAACCACCGAAGACGCCAATCTTGCTGGTGGTGAGCTGCGCAGGGTTGGCGTAACCGGCTCGAATGGTCACCGGCGCTTCCGAAGAAGCCCCCACACAGCCCACCATAATTTTGTGAGCGGCACGGATTATACCCGCAACGCTGAAAAAGAGGTGTACTGAGTTAACGACACAAAAAAAGACGCAAGGCGCGTCGTATGTCGCCATTCGAATTACTAGGACGCCAATCCCGGCACCAGATTTTGCTGGTGCGCTATAACCATAAACCGGGTTGGCGATTGTCAGCAAGTTCTTTTTTATGGACTCCAGATCACCAGCACAAACAAACGGCAGGCCAGTCAGCGGGAAGCCCCTTTTCTTTATGGACTCCGAAAATTGTTTCAGGTGGCCCTTCATGCGATCACCTCCACTTTCAGCCCATCAGCGGTATAACCCTGCATACGAACACCATCAACACGGTGACGTTTCTTTGTCAGAAGATGGATATGGTCGGCGTAAACGTGCTGCCATTTACCATCAAGGGCGATACGTTTAAACCACGGGTGCGGCTTCGTCATGGTCTGGACAACTACACTACAGCCCTTGTGCTGTGGGGCTTCTTCTGCGACAACCCTTTTATCATTCCCGGTCACACGATAAAGCCAGAAGCGGGCATCTTTACCCGTCAGCTTGCGAGTGCGCACCGGCACATAGCCTGCTTTACGCATAGCCATACCAAATGCGGCATCATCAGGGTAATACTGGCGACGTAGTTCAGTAGAGACAGATACAGCAAAGCTGCGGGAAGTCTGGTACTCCTGCCACTGATCCACCATTGAAAGTGGCAACCCGTTAACGTCTGGCTCTTTGCTGCCAGCCAGGGGGGAGGCTTTACTCTGGACGGTGGCGTTAATCATGGTTGGCCTCCAGGTGTTTGGCTAGCCAGCGCTGAGACAGGCGCATCAATTCGGCTTTGCGCTGCTCATACTCCATACCCATATCAATTAACGTGATGTTGGTGCTTTCCAGATAGCTGAGGTGTTCCAGTTGCCCGGCGTTCATGCTGTCCCGTGGTTCACCAGCAATGCCATTTACCTGGGCCCACTGTTTCGCCGTCAGACCACCCAATACAATGCGGGCAATCATGTTGCTTTCGTTGCTGTAGTGGCGTGGAAGCGTCTGTTTGCCCTGTTCGGCACAAGCAATGTCCAGCGCGGCACACATAGGCTTAAACAGGTTAGCGGCACCAATACGGGCTTTAAGCTGACGGCGGTACTGCGCAGCAATCTCCGGGGCGCTACGCTGTAATGCTTCCTCACACTGGATAAAGTAGCGACGAACGGCACGGCCTTGTTCGTTGCGCTCAACCATCGCCAGCTCTTTAGCCATATCCAGAGAGAGCAAGTAATCATGTTCAACCTGTTGGCGGGATTTTGCGCTCCCCGAAACGGGTGAGCTCAAACTTTCAACGGTGATGTAATCCACACCAGCGGCAAAGCCATACTGACTAATGCGCCCTTTAATCCAGGTGGTGAAGTCACGCCCAACACCCAAAGCACGATGTAACGCTTTCGCACTCGCAATATTGGTTTCACGTCCGCCAATCTGACCAGAAATAACCGGAACAATAGAGGCAAAGTTATTATTGTTAATACCATCCGGGCCAGTGACAGGTTGAGGGGCGGCCTCAGAATTTAATCTGCTTTCGATTTTCATTTTTCAGGCTCCGTTATGCGATGGTGGGAGTGTCCGGGTAGCGGTTAAGAGTGCGTTGCTGCCAGCCAGGAAGAAGGTTTTTACTCTGGAAAGTGGCCTTAGTCATTTGCATGGCTAACCCCAGCGCTGGAGTTGTGCTCATCAGTGAGGCAAGGGCATCTATACCAATCAACACGCTTAACCCTCCCGTTTGGCGATTCTTTCGGCCTGCCATTGCAAGATCTCGCTTTCCAGCCAGCCACGGCGGCGTAAGCCATATTTAAAAGGCTTGGGGAACTCGCCAGCATCGATCATCGCATTGAGTGCGTTGCGGCTACACATCGCAACTGACAGTACATCCCCTGCAAATAAAATTTTTTCAAAACCGGGACGGTCGGTATTGCCCTTGCTCATATATCGCTCCTTTCGACAATTGATAAGTTTCTACGTCACTTATGCGGCTTTGTGCGCAGCTTCACAATGGTGTGAAAGGTAACGCCAGTTATATCTGTATGTCTCCCGGATTTTTATCGGAATTTCATCGTCGTTTTATCGGAGTTATATCGGCATCTGCATTTTGGAAGGCAAAAAGAAGGGCTACCACCAAGAAGGCGTTTATTCCGGGTGGTAGCTTTTGGGGTATTTATTGTTTGTTAAAATCTGGCAAATATCCTTTCTTGATAGCGTCAATTACCACCTCTTCTAGGTTTTTGTTGGTTGTGGCAACGGCTACTGCTGCCAATCCCCATCGTGGATGGTTGTCCTTGATTTCCCTTACTACAGCCGCAATACTGCGACAAATCCCCGGTTCTTCCTTTAACACGCGTGTTACCGCATTGATAAATTGACCGTGTTTTCCGGGATAAATCTTTACTTCGGCTTCCAGATCAACCGCTGGTTCCGTTGACGCAAATTCCATGTATGGGTGAAACATGCGAAAATGAGGCAAAACATCAGGGAGTTTTTGATTTTCTATACATTCTTCAATGCGCTTTACATCGTCCCATGTTATGTAAACTTGGCTGGCGTCGAATACCTTTACCTTGTCGCATTCACTGATAACGGTGATATATGTAAGCCTCAGATCGCCATCTGGCTTATTTTTCCCTGCAGGCCACAAAGTTGTGCTTGGAAGCTCAGGCCATTCGCCAGCAACCATGTCACGAATGCATAACGGTGACAGTAACCATAATCCATCTCCGTATACGGCAAATTCTTCGTAATACCCACGAAGCATCGAATACTCGCTTACCACACCAAACGGGCGATTATTAACCTCGAAAAACTCCTGCAGGCACTCATAACGCTGTTGTTTCTCATACAAGTGATTGTTCTCTGCATCTTTGCTATCCGGGAAAAACCACTCTACTTTCCCTCCACGCAGAAAGTGAGGCTCAACATTTTCACAACTTAAAAGAACACAACATTCCAGACGACCTTCTCCCCCCCATTGAAGGATGTGCATAACCTCACAATCAAGCGCCTCGGCTGCCTGCTGGAGGTTGTAATACTGTTGTGGTATCAGCTTCTTATTAATCACTATTTATACCTCTACCTCTGAATTGCTAACTTGCAGCCCTAATCCCACGAGTACTGCCAGCCAGTGTTGACCCTGTTGCAGCTGCCTCTACAAAATCACCCCACCAACCCATTAGAATCACGCGCTTTTCGATGTAGTTGCTACGGTTATAAGCTCTCCTGACTTCGTTGGAGTCGACATGGGCCAGTGCCGTTTCAATCACGTCAGGTTCGAAACCTTCCTCATTGGCAGCAGTGCTGAATATTGCCCGTAGTCCGTGGGAAACCAGCACACCCTGATAACCCATTCGGCGTAATGCTGCGTTGGCGCTCTGGCTACTCATGGGGCGTTTTGGTTCTTTAAAGCTGGGGAACACGTACTCACGGTGGGCGCTGATCGATTTCATCTCTTCTAGAACTGCTAGTGCCTGGCGGGATAGTGGAATGATATGATCACGGCGCATTTTCATACGCCCGGCAGGAATAGTCCATGTGCTGTCCGTCAGATTTATTTCTTCCCATCTGGCTTCGGCTGCTTCTGCCGGTCGGGTTACAGTTAACAATTGCCACTCGATCAGCAGGCGGGTTTGTCGTTCAATACTGGCAATGGATAAGGCTTGCATAAGTTCCGGTAACTGCTCTGGCCGGATGGTTGGCATATGTTTCTTAACTGGGGTAGGGAACGCCTTGCGAACATTTGCGGCGGTATTTACTTCAATCAATCCACTGTTCGCGGCATAGTCCATTACCTCATTGATACGCTGTAATACCCGTTTCAGTGTTTCCAGGTTCCCTCGTGCCTTGATTGGCTCCAGCGTCAATACAAACATACGTGCGGTAAGTTCTGTTATTGGGCGATCACCCAGATCTGGGAACACATACTTCTCCAGTGAGCGCCATATGTCTTTTATTGTGTTGGCAGCAAGGTTCTGGCTTTTCTTCATTTCGTACCAACTTGCGGCGACAGTTTGGAACGTATGCCCTTTGCGCACTTCCTCCGCTTCTTCCTGCTGGCGCTTATGGTGCTGCGGGTCTATTCCTACCGCTAACAATGCTTTGGCGGTGTCCCGTCGCTCTCTGGCATTGGCTAACGATAAGTTAGGGTAATTGCCTAACGTCCACGTCGTGCGCTTATCAGTGCTCGGTTTGTAATAACGTAGCTGCCACGTTTTTACGCCGTTTAATTTCACCAGGAGGATTAGCCCGCCACCATCGGTAAGCGTGATCTCTTTGTCTGTAGCTTTGGCTGTTTTTATCTGTGTGGCGGTGAGTGGTGCGGTCTTTGCTGCCATGTGGGACTAGCTCTGCTGGGGAGGGGGTTATCTAGTCCTTAATCTAGTCCCTAAAACTCTGCATGTAAATGATCGATATTGCTCATTAATAAACATTAAAAAACCCGTAAACCTTGATAGAGTGCGGGTTTAGTGAGGTTACTGAACACTATTGAGCATTGCAGTTTATTGATTTGGTCGGCACGAGAGGATTTGAACCTCCGACCCCTGACACCCCATGACAGTGCGCTACCAGGCTGCGCTACGTGCCGACTGCCAAATAATACTACTTATTTCATGATTGTTTGCAAGCCAGCTTTTTGCTAACTGGCTAATAAATAAGCAATCAATTGGCGATGAAGCGTTTCTCGTCGGTCAGTACTTGCAGTAATAATCCCAGCTGCGGCTTGGTTTCTTTAATCGCTTCGCCTTTCAAATTGTACATCCGATAGTTGCCGTTGTTATCCAGCACCAGCGTCATGGTCGGTAACGTAATCGCGAGGCTGTTATTGTCAGCACCCACGACCCAGTTATTGCGTCGAGTTGCTGCAAACAGGTCTTCACCCTGTGAGTACTCATTTGCCGGGTTTTTGACGTGTAGCAGGCGCTGCATCAGCGTGGTCATCACATCCTGATGATCGGTGAGTTTGGCGATGGTTTGTGCCGGAGTACCAGGCCAATGGATAACCAGTGGCACCTGAATGCGTGAGCGTGACCAGGCGAAGGAATCCTGCTCTTGACCCAGCGGCACACCGTGACCTGCGGTAATAATCACTACCGTATTCTGGAGTTTCCCGGCCGCATCAAGTGCGTCAAGTACGCGCTTAATTTGCTCATCAACGTTGCCTGCTGCGCGAGAATAGCGACGAGTAAAGGCTTGCTGATTACTGTCTGCCGTGATGTTTGTGCCATTAAAGGCAACCCAGGAGAACCAGCGGTTGTCATCAGATGCGTATTGCGTCAGCCAGTTAATCCATTGCGAGGCGGTTTGTGTGTCAGACTGGCTTTGCGCAGAAGGCAAAGAGAAGTCGGACAACAACGCCTGGCGATACATTGAAGAGTCGAAGCCATCGGAGGCGAAAAGCCCCAATTGATAGCCCTGCTGGTTCAATGCAGTAATTAATGCGGCAGGGACGCGGGCAGATAAAACACCGTCCATATAGGCCGGTGAGATACCGTAGAACAGGCCAAAGATGCCGTTATCGGTGCCATTACCCGCGCTCATATGCTGAGTGAAGTTAATATTGTTGCTGGCGAACTGGCTCAGATTCGGCAGAGTTTTCTGCACACTTTCGGCATTCAGGCCGTCGACGGTGATCAGCAAGACATTATTGCCCGTTCCCATATCGCGGAATTGCAGGTCACTCAGCGGATACTGTACCGAAACGGCTTCAGGATTACCCTGTTCCACGAGGCGACGCTGGTACTCTTTCGCATCCAGCAGGCCATGTTTTTCAAGGAATCGGCGGGCCGTCATCGGGTAAGAGAGCGGCAGGTTGGCGCGCTGCATAGTAATCGGGCGATAGAAGTTCGCATCCGCCCAGATATACATAATGTGGCTGCTAAAGAAGGCGACAAAAAACAGCGTAACGACGGGTTTAGCATAATGCTTGCGCCGCCCGAGGCTGCGCAGTTTTTGCCAGCTCCAGGTTGCAAACAGCATCTCTATCAATAAAATCACCGGCACGCTGATAAACATCAGCTGCCAGTCACGCGCCATCTCACTCTGGTCGGGGTTAATCACCAGTTCCCAGACAATCGGATTAAGGTGGAGATGGAAGCGAGTAAAGACTTCACTGTCGATGAGTAGCAGCGTCATGCCAGCGGTGGCAAGTGCTGCCGAGAAAAATCGCATCAAACGTTGCGACATGACAATGAATGTCAGCGGGAAGAGGATCAGCAAATAGGTGGCGAAAACCACAAAACTGAAATGGCCGATAACACTCAGCCAGGAATAAATACGACCCGTGAGCGTTGTCGGCCAGTCGGCGACAAACAGATAGCGGCTACCCAGCAGCGTTGCCAGCAGGATATTGAACAGGGCGAACCAATGTCCCCAACTGACCATCTGGGAAACTTTTTCGCGGTAGCGCTGACGGTTAGTCACCATAACGTGTAACTAGAATCCCTTATTGAGCTTTGTCTTCGCTCACGGAGGCTTGCAACGCCTCTGCGAAAGAGCGAGCCAGCGAGCGGCGTTGAGCTGAAGCCACGCTGGTATTAATCAGGTTGGTGACCATATTTCCCAGCACCATCAGGGAAAGATCGGTTGGCGTTTGGTGCTTTTCCAGCACGCTAGCCAGTTCACTCAACAGTTCTTCGACGCGTTCGTCACTATAACGGGATATTTGTGGCATAAATTAACAATCAGTTAGATTCAGGAAAGGGCGTTATCTTACCGTAGGAAGACTTGGTTTTCTGCTTTTTTATCTTCTATTGCACAAGGCTTCCGGCAATGGTTGAATACCGCCGAGTCTAAAAGGAGAGTTTATCATGAGTCTGGATATCAACCAGATTGCCTTACACCAGTTGATCAAGCGCGGCGAAGAGACACTTGAAGTTGTGCTGCGCGATTCTCTGTTGGCAACGAACGGCGCCGTAGAAGAAATGATGGCCGAATTGCACCGTGTCTACAGTGCGAAAAATAAAGCATATGGCCTGTTCAGCGAAGAGAGTGAATTAGCCGAAGCGTTACGTTCACAGCGTAAAGGCGACGAGGATTTCCTGGCGTTCAGCCGTGCAGCGACCGGTCGCTTGCGTGATGAACTGGCCAAATATCCGTTTGCTGATGGCGGCATTGTGCTGTTTTGCCAATACCGTTATTTGGCGGTGGAATATTTACTGGTCGCCGTGCTTAATAATTTAAGCAGCATGCGCGTCAACGAAGAGCTGGATATCAGTTCCACGCACCATCTGGACATCAACCACGCCGATATCGTGGCGCGTATTGATTTGACCGAATGGGAAACCAATCCGGAATCGACTCGTTACCTGACTTTCCTGAAAGGGCGAGTCGGGCGCAAAGTTGCCGATTTCTTCATGGATTTCCTGGGAGCCAGCGAAGGTTTAAACGCCAAAGCGCAGAACAAAGGTTTGTTGCAAGCGCTGGACGACTTTACCAACGAAGCGCAACTGGATAAAAACGATCGTCAGGCCGCGCGTCAGCAGGTTTATGCTTACTGCAACGAGCAACTTCAGGCAGGTGAAGAGATTGAACTTTCTTCGCTGGCTGATGAGTTACCATGGGCTGTCGATGACAAAAACTTCCAGCAGTTCACCGCGGATAAAGGCTATGAACTTGAAGAGAGTTTCCCGGCCGACCGCAGTACGCTGCGCCAGTTAACCAAATTCGCCGGTAGCGGTGGTGGGTTAACGATTAGCTTTGACGCCATGTTATTGGGCGAGCGCATTTATTGGGATCCTGCGACCGATACGCTGACCATTAAAGGCACGCCGCCTAATCTGCGCGATCAGTTACAGCGTCGCAGCTCTGGCAAATAGTCATAAAAAAACCCGCCGAAGCGGGTTTTTTTTCGAGCTAAATTCGCGATTAAGCGCGAACGAAGTCGATGTGGTTCAGTTTTGGCTTGAACGGGTGACGCTGAACAGCCTGAACTTTAACCTTAACTTCTTTACCGTCTACAACCAGAGTCAGAACTTCTTCGTAGAAACCTGGTTTAGTTTGCAGGTTCATTACGTTGTCGTGATCCAGTTCGATAGAGATCGCAGCTTCGGAACCACCATAGATGATTGCCGGGAATTTGTTAGCTGCACGCAGGCGGCGGCTCGCACCCTTGCCCTGCTCTTTGCGTTCTACTGCATTGATAGTAAACATTAACTGTTTCTCTCTTAAATAATCCTGTTACAGGCGACCCAGCAACAGGTAAACGTTCTGCTTTGCGGATGCAAAAGCGGGCGGGATTATAGCCATATCTGGCTCTGGCTTCAATGAAAAGAACCTTTAGCCACGCAATTCATTCGCGCGACGGAAGCGTCCTTCGTAATCAAATACCTTTTCCCGCACGTTCCAGAAGTTGCCGTTCTTGCGTGCCACGACAAAGTCCGGGTGGCGAAGCGCTGATTGCTGAGCGACCACATCGGCGGCGTTTATCCAGCGCAGCGGCACGCCAGGCGCACGGCTGTGAGGGCGAATAAACAGCTGTTCAAACGCCATACGCTGGGCGGGTGTTTGCAGGCGGAACCGTTCGCTGACATCGGCGCCGTCTTCATCAAAATAGGTAATCTTCAGCCAGTCGCCTTTTTCATCGCCGCCGTGTTGCAGCGTCATGCCGCCGCAGCGCAGAACCAGCGCGTCTTTTAATTTCAGTGCGGCTTTTAACATATCGTCCGGGTCGACCAGAACACTCGCGCACTGGTGGCAGCGCCGCGCGGCAATATCATTTTCCGCGTTACATTGCGGGCAATTTTTAAAGCGGAAACGGTAATCGCACTGTTCGCGCGTACCGTCATCATCTTCAAACCAGCCCTGGCAGCGGCGACCAAAGTGCTCAATCAATTTGCCGTCGCTGGTGGTTTTTCCCCAGAAGGTGTTGGCAAAACCACAGGAAGGGCAAAAAACTTGTACCGGTACATTGTCGCTTTTGCCTTTCGCCGCACCCACTTCCGGTGTGAACAAATCATGAGGATTCCCGGCGTAGTCCAGAATCAAACAATCCTTTTTACCGAGCGCCAGGCGCAACCCGCGACCGACAATTTGCTGATAAAGACTGACCGATTCCGTTGGGCGCAGAATGGCAATTAAATCGACATGCGGTGCGTCAAATCCGGTAGTAAGTACTGAAACGTTGACCAGAAAACGGAATTGCTGGTTTTTAAACGCTTCTATTAATGTATCGCGGGCAGGGCCTGGGGTATCTGCGGTAATCAGTGCCGCATCATTTACGGGTAACAGAGCCGTGACTTCTTTGGCGTGTTCAACGGTTGCGGCAAAAACCATCACGCCGCGCCTGTCGGCGGCAAATTCTATAATCTGGCTGATGATGTGCGGGGTAATGCGTTTTTGCTGTTTGAGTTCGCGGTTGAGATCCGCTTCGCTGAACAAACCATTGGATTGCGACTGTAAACGGCTGAAATCGTACTGCACCACCGGCATATCCAGCCGTTCCGGCGGTGTTAAATAGCCGTGCTTAATCATGTAGCGCAGCGGTAATTCGTAAATGCAGTCGCGGAACAGCGCATTTTCGTTGCCGCGCACCATACCGTGATAGTGAAAATGATAAATCCAGCCTTTCCCCAGACGGTAAGGTGTAGCGGTCAACCCCAACAGGCGTAGCTTAGGATTGGCGGTGCGTAAATGGGTGAGGATTTGCTGATATTGGCTATCGTCAGAATCACCAATACGGTGGCATTCATCGACAATAAGTAATGAAAACTCGCCGTGGAATTGCTCAAGATTGCGCGCCACTGACTGTACGCTACCGAAAACAACTTTGCCGTGGCTCTCTTTACGTTGCAGACCCGCGGCAAAAATGTCGGCTTCCAGACCAAGTGCACGATATTTCGCATGGTTTTGCGCCACGAGTTCTTTGACGTGTGCCAGCACCAGCACCCGTCCGCGAGCGACTCGGGCAAGCTCAGCAATCACCAGGCTTTTTCCCGCACCCGTCGGCAATACAATCACCGCTGGTGTGATGTGTTTGCGGAAATGGGCGAGGGTGGCCTCAACGGCTTCTTGTTGGTAGGGGCGGAGTGTAAAAGACATCGTGACTCTGATTTAGGGAAATAACGCGCTCAATTATGGCATGAATCGGGGTTTTACCTTGAGAGACTTTTCTATCCCGCTATACTGGCAAACTAATTAACAGGCAAACGATTTATACCCTTATAAAATGGGCGAATGCCCTGTCAGCCGTTTTGTGCTGGCACCTCTATGAAACAGGCAATATTTTAATGCGACTCGATAAATTTATCTCTCAGCAGCTTGGCGTGAGCCGCGCTATTTCTGGCCGTGAAATCCGTGCCAGCCGTGTCACTATTGATGGCGAAGTGGTGCGTGATGCCTCTTTCAAACTGAACCCTGAACATCAGGTTGAGTTCGACGGACGCTCGTTGACCCAGCAAAACGGTCCTCGCTACTTTATGCTGAATAAGCCACAGGGTTACGTTTGTTCCACCGAAGATCCGGACCATCCAACCGTGCTGTATTTCCTTGATGAGCCAATGGCGCACAAACTGCATGCCGCCGGGCGTCTGGATATTGACACCACCGGACTGGTGCTGATGACCGACGATGGCCAATGGTCACACCGTATTACTTCTCCGCGCCATCATTGTGAAAAAACCTATCTGGTGACGCTTGAGAATCCAGTTTCCGATGACACAGCAGAACAATTCACCGCGGGTGTTCAACTGCATAATGAAAAAGATTTGACGCTGCCTGCGGTACTTGAAGTGATTACTCCGCTGGAAGTGCGTTTGACCATCAGCGAAGGGCGTTATCACCAGGTAAAACGTATGTTTGCCGCCGTGGGTAACCATGTGGTTGGTTTGCACCGTGAACGCATTGGCGCCATCGCGATGGATGCGGACCTTGCACCGGGTGAATATCGCCCATTAACCGAAGAAGAAATTGCCAGCGTAGGCATGCCGCCGCGTTGATTCCGGGAGGATGCGTTGAGTAGTAAGCAAAATTCGTCAATTGGTATCGTGGTAATCCTTGGCCTGCTGGCCATGTTGATGCCGCTATCAATCGATATGTACTTACCGGCTTTGCCGGTCATCGCCTCGGAATTTGGCGTGCCAGCAGGCAGCGCGCAAATGACGCTGAGTACTTATATTCTTGGTTTCGCGATAGGCCAGCTCTTTTATGGCCCGATGGCGGACAGCATTGGGCGTAAGCCGGTGGTGCTTGGCGGTACGCTAATCTTTGCGGCGGCGGCGATTGCTTGCGCGCTCTCCCAAACGATTGACCATCTGATTGCCATGCGTTTTCTGCATGGTCTGTCAGCGGCAGCGGCCAGTGTGGTGATTAACGCGCTGATGCGCGATATTTACCCGAAAGAAGAGTTCTCGCGCATGATGTCATTCGTCATGCTGATAACCACCATTGCGCCGCTGGTTGCGCCAATGGTTGGCGGGGCAGTGCTGGTGTGGTTTAGCTGGCACGCTATCTTCTGGATTCTGGCGTTAGCGGCTCTGCTGGCATCGGCGATGATCTTCTTCATGATTCATGAAACGTTGCCGGTTGAGCGGCGTCAGAAGTTCCATTTGCGCACCACGATAGGCAACTTCGCGACTTTGTTCCGCCACAAACGCGTTTTGAGCTATATGCTGGCAAGTGGTTTTAGCTTTGCGGCGATGTTCTCATTTTTGAGTGCCGGGCCGTTTGTTTACATCGAACTCAATCACGTTGCGCCGCAGCACTTTGGTTATTACTTCGCGCTTAACATCGTGTTCTTGATTGTGATGACCCTGATTAACAGTCGCTTTGTGCGCCGTTTTGGCCCACTGGCGATGTTCCGCTTCGGGTTGTTCGTGCAATTTGCCATGGCAATTTGGCTGGTGCTAAGCACCGGGCTGGGGCTAGGTTTTTGGTCAATGGTGTTGGGCATTGCGGTGTTTGTTGGCTGTGTTTCGATGGTGTCGTCAAATGCGATGGCGGTTATTCTCGATGAATTCCCACATATGGCAGGAACGGCGTCGTCGCTGGCTGGCACGTTCCGTTTTGGTATTGGTGCGTTAACCGGCGCGCTGTTATCAATCGCAAGCTTTAACTCCGCATGGCCAATGATTTGGTCGATTGCGGTGTGCGCCACATGCTCAATCGTTTTTTATCTCTACGCCAGCCGTCCTCGACTCGCCGCGACAAAATCCTAAAGTCCAAAAACGGGTATCGCCAGATACCCGTTCTTTAATCCAAATCAACGAAATTCTCCCATAAGCGCCTACAATTTGTTTCTCAAATGTAAACGCATCGACAATAAAAAGTCACAGCTTTGTGGTTAAAAAGGTTGAGTTACATCGTGGAAAGCGTTACATATAGCGCCGAAACGTGTGCAGCACCACAAAAATTAAACGTTAAATATGAAATGGTAGACAAATAATTACAACGGATGTAAGCGGTTTCGAGGTTGTTTACACACAAAACATCAACATTGTGTTAACCTTTTATGTAAATCGTTTGTGAAATAATTTTGGATTCTTTTGGGGATACCACAGTGAATACGTTACAACTTTCCATCGTTCATCGCTTACCACACCGTTATCGTTGGTTGGCGGGTTTTGCAGGTTCCCGAGTTGAACCGATTCCGCAAAGCGGGCAGAGCGCTGAAAATTGCCTGATTGGTCTCAAATTGTTGAGCGACAACAGCGATTCTGCATGGCCAACAATGCATAAATTAAGCCTCGCATTGCGAGATATCGAAGTAGATTCTTCGGTCGTGGAATGTGAAGGTGAGCCGTGCTTATTTGTGAATCGTCAGGATGAGCTTGCAGCAACTTGCCGACTGAAAAATTTTGGTGTTGCTATTGCTGAGTCTTTCTCCAGCGCGAATCCTTTTTGACTCTAAAATCTGCGAGTCAGGCAAGTGCAAGTAACTGGCGTGTGTATTCCGCCTTGGGTGCAGCAAAAATTTGCTGGCAGGCTCCTTGCTCGACCACCTCTCCCTGTCGCAATACCACAACCTGATGGCATAACGATTTCACCACGCGCAAATCATGGCTGATAAAAATGTAGGCCAACTGATGCTTCTCTTGTAACGACTTCAGCAGTGCCAGAATTTGCGCTTGTACCGAACGATCCAGAGATGATGTCGGTTCATCAAGAATCATCAATTCCGGTTGTAAAATGAGCGCTCTGGCAATCGCAATCCGCTGTCTTTGCCCGCCAGAAAATTCTGCTGGATAGCGATGCATCGTTTGTGGATCTAACCCCACTTCCTGCATGGCAACGCTCACTTTCTGCTCACGTTCGGCTGCACTTAACGCAGGCTGATGGACGCGCAAACCCTCTTCAATGATCTGCAAAACATCGAGCCGTGGATTAAGCGACGAATTTGGGTCCTGAAAGACGACCTGGATGCGGTTACGCAGTGGTAGCAGCTTTTTGCGATTGAGAGAGTGCAGCGGCTTTCCGTCAAACCAGATCTCTCCGCTGGAGTGAATCAGGCGCAACAGCGCAAGCCCCGTGGTGCTTTTCCCCGAACCGGATTCCCCAACCAGACCGATGCTTTCACCCGCGCGCAGCGCAAAGCTCAGATTTTTAATCCCATAGTGGTGGCCGACGGTTTTCCTGAGTAGCCCACGGCGAATCGGGAAGGCAACCTGTAAATCACGAACCGTTAATAGTGGCGTGCTGGTTTCATCGACGGGTCGCGGGTTTCCCCCTGGTTCTGCGGCTAGCAATTGTTGGGTGTAAGGATGCTGCGGTGAGGCTAACAATCTCATCGTCGAGTTTTGCTCAACACATTTTCCGTTACGCATTACGGCGACGTTATCCGCCAGCTTTTTGACGATATTCAGATTATGGGTGATGAACAGCAGTCCCATATTCAACTCTTGCTTGAGCTCTTTCAGTAATTGCAGAATTTGAGCCTGCACCGTGACATCCAGCGCCGTTGTCGGTTCGTCGGCAATCAGCAATTCCGGGCGGGTTAACAACGCCATGGCAATCATCACACGCTGGCGTTCTCCGCCGGAAAGCTGGTGGGGGAAATCGGATAAACGGTTTGCCGCGTTACGAATCCCTACTCTATCCAGGCAGGTCAGCATTTCCGCGCGAGCGGCTTCACGGCGCATGCCACGATGCAGCGATAACACTTCATAAAGCTGCTTTTCGATATTGTGAAGTGGATTGAGCGAAACCATTGGTTCCTGAAAAATCATGGCGATTTTATTGCCACGCACACCGCGAAGTGTGCGTTCAGGTGCGTGGAGTAGCTCCTGACCCTTAAAGAAAATCTCACCCGCAGGGTAGACAACCGGAGGGGCTGGCAATAAACGCAGCACCGATAACGCGGTAACGCTTTTTCCGGAACCCGATTCCCCAACTAGCGCCAGCGTTTCACCGGCATTCACCTCAAGGGATAAATCGTCCACCACTTGCCGGACGGTATCGCCGCTACGGAAAGCGACAGACAGATGACTGATGGAAAGCAGCGGGGTTGTCATATCAGTACACCTTGCTCGGGTCGAAGGCGTCGCGCACTGCTTCACCGATAAAAATAAGGAGTGTCAGCAAGATGGCCAACGAGAGGAATGCAGTGATGCCAAGCCACGGAGCCTGAAGATTATTTTTCCCCTGCAACAACAGCTCACCGAGTGACGGTGAGCCAAGCGGTAGCCCAAAGCCGAGGAAATCCAGTGAGGTGAGGGTGGTAATCGAACCGCACAGAATAAATGGCAGGAATGTCAGCGTGGCGACCATGGCGTTTGGCAACATATGGCGCGTGATTATCGACCAGTCACTCACACCCATCGCCTGAGCGGCACGAATGTAATCAAAGTTTCGGGTCCTTAAAAATTCAGCGCGCACCACGCCGACCAGACTCATCCAGCCAAACAGTACGGTAATGCCGAGTAGCCACCAGAAATTCGGCTGGATAACGCTTGAAAGCAGGATTATCAGAAATAGCGTCGGCATGCCTGACCAAACCTCGATAAACCGCTGGCCCCACAAATCCACACGCCCGCCGTAATAGCCCTGAACCGCACCGGCAAGTATCCCAATGACACTGGAAAACAGTGTCAGCATCAGCCCGAACAGGATAGAAATGCGGGTGCCATAGAGGATCCGCGCCAGCACATCTCCGCCGTTGGCATCCGTCCCCAGCCAGTTTTGGCTACTCGGTGGTGAAGGAAAGGGGACAGAAGTGGCAAAGTTAATCGCATTGTAGCCAAAGCGGATCGGTGCCCACAGCACCCACCCTTTTTGACTCAGCTGCTGCGTAAGCCACGGATCCTGATAATCGGCAGGTGTTGCCAGAGGGCCGCCGAAATCGCTTTCGCTGTAGCTGGCGATAAACGGGAAATAAAGCCGTTCCTGATAATGCACAATCAACGGGCGATCGTTGGCTATCAGTTCGGAACCTAACGTGAGCAAAAAGAGAAACGTGAAAATCCACAGTGACCAATAGCCGCGCTTATTTTGCCGAAACCGTGCCCAGCGGGCTTGATTAGCAGGACTTAAATGGCTCATCCACGGCCCTCGAAATCAATACGCGGATCAACCAGCGTGTAAGTGATATCGCTCAGAATATTGAGCAGCAAACCTATTAAGGTAAAAATGTATAAGGTGCCAAACATCACCGGGTAGTCGCGGGAAATGGTGGAGTCATAGCCCAATAAACCCAGCCCGTTTAGTGAGAACATCACTTCGATAAGCAGCGAGCCGGTAAAAAACATACTGATGAACGTGGCAGGAAAACCTGCAATCACCAGCAGCATCGCGTTGCGGAACACATGGCGGTAGAGAATTTTACTTTCATCCAACCCTTTGGCTCGTGCAGTGACCACATACTGCTTGCGAATTTCATCAAGGAACGAGTTTTTCGTCAGCATCGTCAAGGTCGCAAAGCCACCCACCACTGTTGCCAATACTGGTAATGTGATGTGCCAGAGATAATCAATGATTTTGCCATACCACGGCAGGGTATCGAAATTTGTCGATACCAGGCCACGCAGCGGGAACCAATCCAGGTAACTCCCACCAGCAAACAAAACAATCAGCAAGATAGCGAACAGGAATGCGGGGATGGCGTAACCAATAATAATTAATGTACTGCTCCAGATATCAAAACTGCTGCCGTTGCTAACGGCTTTGCGGATCCCCAGTGGGATCGACACCATGTAGATAATTAAGGTGCTCCACAAACCAATCGAGATAGAAACCGGCAAGCTTTCTTTGATCAGATGCAAAACCGAAGCGCTGCGGAACAGACTGTCGCCGAAGTCAAAACGCAGATAATCGCCGAGCATTTTGAAGTAGCGTTCATGAATCGGTTTATCGAAACCGTAGCGGTGAGTGATTTCAGCAATCACTTCCGGGTCGAGGCCACGCGCGCCACGGTACTGGCTGTCGCCAACGTTACCCACACCGACTCGAGCATGGCCGCTCCCCATGTTATCCGTCGTCAAACCCGGGACTCCTGCGTCGCGGCCGAATTGAATCGCTGCGATAGCCTGATCCACTGGGCCACCAGGTGCAATCTGTACGATGAAAAAATTGATGGTGATAATCGCCCACAGTGTCGGGATTATCAGCAGCAAGCGACGTAACAGATAACTTCCCATGGGTTCCCTTAACGCCGGTTTTCTGGTAATTGAGCGGCTTTATTGACGTCATACCACCAGGTGTCAAAGCCGGTTGTGTATAACGGATGGATGGCAGGTTTGGAGAGTTTTCCCCACCAGGCGAAGCGGTCTGCTGCCATGTACCACATCGGAATCATGTAATTATTCCATGTCAACACACGATCCAGTGCACGCCCCAATGGCAGCAATTTTTGTTTGTCACCTTGATGCGCCACAATTTGAGAGACCAGTTTATCGACTACCGGGCTTTTTACTCCCGGCGCATTGTAAGAGGAGTCGATGTATTCTGAGGCCCATGAAATTTGCACATCCGCACTAGGGTAAGGCATGGCGCTGTAAACCCTCGGCATCATGTCGTAGTCACGGCTGCGCAGGCGATTGGTGAGCTGCGAGTTATCCACCTGACGCACCTCCATTGTGATCCCCAGGCGTTGTAAATTATGCTGGAACGGTAAAACCCACTGGGTGTTGCCGGTGGTGCCAATCAACAACTCGAAGCTAAACGGTTTCCCGGTTTTCATATTGATGAGCTTCTGGTCTTTGAGTTCCCACCCAGCATCTTTCAACAAGTTCAGCGCTTTGAGCAGGTTGTCACGGTCAAAGCCATCACCGCGGGATTTTGGCGGGTTGTAGATAGTGGTAAACACCTCTGGCGGTAAGTCATCTTTCATGGGGGCCAGGATCGTCAATTCATCGGCATTCGGGTAATCCCGCGCGGCATATTCTGTGTTCTGGAAATAACTATTCGCCCGATTGTAGGCCCCATAAAACAGCGCTTTATTCATCCATTCAAAATCGAACGCCAGGCCAATCGCTTCGCGGACTTTTCGGTCTTCGAAGATCGGGCGCTGGATATTAAATGCCAGCCAGCGTGTGTCCTGAGCGGCATCGTTGGGCCGCTCTTCTTTTATAATGAAATGATTCGCAAAGTTCTTTCCGGTATAGCGTGTCGCCCAATTCTTTGCGCTTGCTTCGATGTGAAAATCGTAGGCTCCGGCCTTAAAAGCTTCAAAAGCGACATTATCATCAAGGTAATAGTCGTAACGGATGGAGTCGAAATTCCAGCGGCCACGGTTTACCGGTAAATTGGCAGCCCAATAGTCTCTGACGCGGGAGTAGGTAATATATTGCCCCATGCGCCATGCCGTTATTTTATAAGGGCCACTGGCCAGCGGAGGAGCAGAAAGCGGGTCGCTGAGCTTATGATCTTTCCAGAATTTTTCAGGGAACACCGGGAGCGAGAATAGCCCCAGCATCCGTTCTTTACTGGGGTCCGCCAGCTCGATGCGCACCGTTAACGGCGCGATGGCTTTAACTTTTGCACCCTTATAAATCAGGCGAAACTGCGGCACACCTTCAGTCATGAATTTATTGAAAGTGAAAGCGACATCGCTGGCTTTGATGGGCGTCCCATCATGAAAACGTGCGCGGGGATTAATTTCAATTTCAGCCCAGGCAAAATTGCTGGGATAGCGCGCCATTTCACCGATTAACGGGTAATAACTGCCAGGCTCATCATCTGAGGTGGTAAAAAGCGTGTCATACAAGGATTCGGTACGCACGCCAGGATTGCCGCGTAGCGCATAACGGTTGAAGTTATCAAAGGTGCCAATCGCCGACAGTGTGATGTTTCCGCCCTTTGGGGCTGCGGGGTTGACGTAATCAAACTGCGTGAAGTTAATGGCGTACTTAGGTTCACCTAACACGGCGAAGGAATAGCTTTCCTTGATGTTTTCAGCCTGGCTTGAGGTCGCAATCAGGCAAAGGCTTAGCAAAGCAAAGGCGCGGGCAAACATCTATGGGCCTATCCTTGTCAGAGCGGAGATATTACCTCATTATTTTATCCCAAAATAATATCAATTCTCAGGTAACACGCCACCGCATAATAACTTCATGATGATGAATCATAAGTTATACCCGTCAGACTTCAAGCTGCATCTGTGCTGTCCTTTCTTATGTAAGCTCTTGGTACTCTTTTTGCTGGCCTTCCCATTCCTGCAATTGCTCAAAGGTGAGAGGGCGGGAGAAGTAGTAACCCTGTAAGTAATTCACCCCCTGGTCAATCAACCATTTGGCTTGCTCACGGGTTTCAACCCCTTCGGCGACGGTGGTCATACTGAGTTTACGTGCCAGAGTAAGCACGGCGTCGAGCACCGGAGAGGTGACGGTTTCAAAGCCGATCGAGTTAACAAAGCCACGATCAATCTTGAGATAGTCCAGTTTAAAGCGTTCGAGATAGATTAGTGCGCTGTGTCCTGTTCCAAAATCATCGACAGCAATTTCATATCCCTGCTCGTGCATCCAGGTAAACAGGCAACTGGCTTCATTTTCTTTAACCATATCGCGTTCGGTGATTTCAAAAATCAACTGGAAGTGATGAGGGGGCATCGAGGCGGCAAAAGCTTGAATATCTTCTTTGAAGGTTGGCGAGTGCAAATGGCTGGGCGCGAGATTGATACCAAGTCGTGCACCGGGCGGTAAAACATGCTGGAGTTTTTTGGCATCCCGCGCGATCAGTTCAAACAAGTGGCGGGTGAGGGGAACAATCAATTGCTGGGCTTCTGCAAAGGCGATAAATGCATCCGGAGGAATGGGGCCGGCAATAGGATGGTTCCAGCGCATCAACACTTCAACCCCGGACATCTTAAGCTCTTTGGCATTCACGACGGGTTGATACACCACAGAGAATTGCCCGCGTTTAATGCCGGTCAGAATCTCTTTTCCTGAGCGTAGGCGCACAGTAAGCAACCAGGCACATAACGCACTGCTCAGTATGCCGAAAACTAAACCTGTAAGAATGGATATTTGAATGTCTTCAGCAGGCCAGGTTTCACCATATAGCGCTAATTTGATGGGGTAATTCTGAAGAGTAATGATGCGTGTAGGGTGCGTTGGCAACTCTGACACATTCATTACGTTGTTGGATTGCGTGGTTAGCGCTTTATTGCCGACGATAATCGCCATCGAAACCAAATCGCTTTGACGAGTGCTGAATAATAAATAAGGCGTGAGGTCAACATTCAGAGTAGCGAAAACGCCGCGGCCAGCAATCACCGGGTTTTTAAACCATGCGGTAACTGTCGGTTTGCCGGGCATCATTGGCGTGCCGTGCAGGATATCAATATCGACGCTTTGATTAAGATCGATGTCAGGGACGATTTGGTGCATATCCATCAGCATGCTGCCCGTTGCGGAAGAGCAGTAAGCTTCACCATTTCGCACTAACACAAAGGCGCGGACGTTGGCGTTAAAGGCGGCTCGCGAGGTGAGTTCACCCGCAACTTGATGGCAATCAGAAAGCGTTAACGGCTGGATACTGCTGGTGGTGGACTGAAGTTCATTGAAAAAGCGGCTTAGATAGTCACGTATATCTTGCGTCAGCATGTCATAACTGGCTTCACGCTTACTGTGTAGCGTGAGGCTGGTTATTCCACCAATCAATAGCGCAGCAAGGATACCCGCCAAAATACTGAAGGCGGCAATTTGCCGGATAGAGGTAAAGTAGCGTGAAAATATATTCTTCGAAAACATGGATAACGGGTTCCTGCAAGCGCAAGAGACTTATGGTTTATTTGCGTTTTTTTGGACTATAACGCAAAAACTGCCATTGCGTCATA
Source organism: Buttiauxella agrestis ATCC 33320 (assembly GCA_024169445.1). Taxonomy (GTDB): domain Bacteria; phylum Pseudomonadota; class Gammaproteobacteria; order Enterobacterales; family Enterobacteriaceae; genus Buttiauxella; species Buttiauxella ferragutiae. The sequence goes on along the minus strand of JALKFA010000001.1, from coordinate 4,525,589 downwards.
AAGTTTCTAACGGAAATTATGATCATTTTGGAATCGTTTACTGTTAGAACTTACTGAATTTCAGACAATAAAAAACGCTGCCTGGGCAGCGTTTCTTGTCTCGTCGAATTGTTTTCTTGCAAACAGCCAAGGGATTAACTGTCTGCAAGAACCGCATCAACTGCGGCTCAGTACGCGTCGGGCTTCGTTATAACGCTTCTTCCAGTACGGTTCGTCCATGCTTGAAATCGTCACACCACTGCTGGTGGAAGCATGTACAAACTGATTGTTGCCGATATAAATACCAACATGTCGACCGGTCGAACCTGCACGGAACAGAACTAAATCACCAGTACGTAATTTATTACGTGAAATCGATTTACCTGAGTCCTGTTGTTCAGAAGTTGAACGAGGCAACTCTAAACCAAATTGTTCGCGGAATGTGCGTTGTACAAATGCTGAACAATCAATACCGCTTTTATTGCTGCCGCCAAGACGATAACGAACGCCTTTCCAGCTTGCATATTGATCCATGAGACGTGTTTTCACATCTACATTACGGACCATCTCTTCGAATTCATCCTGAGAAGCTTGCAGTAAAAAACCATCTTTATTGCCGACTGCATGCGTCTCAGAATGCATATTTGCGGTGTTTGTCGAACTACATGCTGACAGCATTACTGCCACAGCAATTGCGGGAATCGCCCGCAAGATATATCTCAAAATAGGCTGAGATTTGACCATTATGTTTGTTATCCCTTGAAGTCCTTAACGATAAATATCGTTATGCAAAATGCCAACGTGACGAGACTAATTACCTGAACGCCATGAAACAATTGCTTATACGCAAAACTGTGGCATGACGCACAAATTTATTCACACTGAGAATGATTTGGCTTTAAGCACAAAACGTATCCGAGGGTACCCTATCAACACAGACGTGGCGAGTGGTTTTCACTGATTTTTTATAAGAAATTGTGATGTTAATAAACGATAAAGAATATTGCTCATTTGTTAATCGTGATTGGTGTTTATATGTGCAATCACTTCATTTTTGTGGGGAAATGTAAAGGTTAAATATTAGCCTTTTTTGATGGCGAGATGAAAAATCATCAGAGTTCATTCCATTCTCTGATGATTGGGATTCATTCGTGTTTTTCAGATGTTAATTATTTGTATTGGAGCGTTCCGGTAAATAGCGATCCAACAGACTAATTAACCCGTCGCTTATTGGGGTTAATAGCACCCATGGCAAACAAACAAGCGCAATAGAGAGCGAGCCTACGAAGATATCAGTAAACCAATGTGCGCCAATCATCATGCGTGGCATCATGAAAATCAGGAAAATAATAACGGCAATACCAAACGCTTTTTTGCCGAAATAGCGCAGCATGAAGCCAGTGAAAATCAGCAACATTAACCCGTGATCGCCAGGGAAACTGTCTTTGGAAGCATCCTTCGTCGGGAAATGCAGCAATTCACTGACGCGATAAATATCGGTGAAATACAGCGAAGGGCTGACGTGAGATTCCGGAATCAAATGGCCGAGCTGATTAATAATCACTGCGCAAAATAGCATCACAATCCCCATGATGAACATGCGGCGGCGACCGGTGGCTGATTCTTTACGCCAGAAGCTGAAAAACAGTGAACCCATCGCTAATAACGAAATACCATCAAACACCCGATTATTGGTCACAGCAACAAGTAACAAAAAGGTATGGCTCTTAACCAGCGCCTGGTTAAAGAAATGGAAAATGTTTGAATCGATTACGAACCAATAGCCGTGGCCTGGGGGTAGATACCAACTAAAAAAGAGGGCTAAACCCAGCGCGTTCAGCGCCAGGATTGCCGATAATCGAAGATTTTTCATACAATATCACGAGGCATTTTAACAAAGGGCGAAAGGGTAGACTTACAAACTTAAACGTAACTTCAACAGGGAAGTTTGCAGTGCGTTCCAGTCAACTTCACCGCTATGAATTAACTCGATGCGGCTGTCCGGTGGTGCGACATTTTGCGTTTCAATATGGAAATCAAGTCCCTGGCGGTTAATGCGCACCAGACCTTCCGCAATTCGCAGCACACCTTTCACGCGGTCGACGGGGGCAAGTCTGGCCCATTCCAGAATCCCGACAGTGTCAAAAAGTGTATCGGCATCAAAAATCCAACCGCAACCAACATAACCCTGGCCACTATTAATGCTGCGTCGCCAGCGTTGATGCTCCGGCAGGCTTAACGCGGCAAGCCCCTTTGATGCGGCGTGGCTGTGGCTGTGTTCAGGGCTGGAAGGAAGCTCGCGGAGATTTATACGTGGTCTATCGAGAAGACGGATGTCGATGTTGCCGTTACTCGCTGCAATAATTTCACGCCCCGCAGCTTCGCGCTGTTGCCATTCGGCCAATGCATTGCGGCTTTCATCGCAGGCCCGGTCTTCTTTATTGGCAATAATAATATCGGCGGCAGCCAGTTGATCGCGGAAGTTATCATTATTAATTGCGCGTTCATCAAGCAATTGGCGAGGATCCAGCAAGCAGAGCGTGGCGTTGAGCTCTATCCACGGTTGGTAAACTTCAGCGGTCAGCATATCAAGGATTTGTTTGGGATGCCCGAGGCCGGTTGGTTCAATCAGCAAACGGTCGGGTTTACCCTGGCGTAGCAACGTGTTCAGGCCAACTTGCATTGGCAAACCATTCACGCAACACATACAACCGCCGGGGATTTCTTTCAACAATGCGCCACTGTCAGCTAACAATGCACCATCGATGCCGACTTCGCCAAATTCGTTCACCAGCACAGCCCATTTTTCATGCTCAGGTTTATTGGCCAGCAAATGCAGAATGGTGGTGGTTTTACCGCTACCGAGAAAGCCGGTAATAAGGTTGGTTTTAGTCACAGGTGCTCCGGACAGGTTTAGTAAACCTTACGTGATTGAATGATCACAATCCTGAACAATATTGATGAAAAAAGGAAGACTGAACGCGCCTCGCTTCCTTGTTCAGCGCGTTTAAGGGCATAGATCGTTAAATTAATCGACCAGTTTTGCGACTGCTTCGCGCGCGCCGAGGTTGCATAATTCGCTCCACGCAATTTGGATACGGGCAACAAATTGTTCATCAACAGGCAGGTCGCTACCAAAGATTTCATGCAGGTTGAGCAGGGCGAGTACCCGTTCTTCAGTAGTGCTGCTTTCAACCAGCATTTTTATTTTTCCGGCCAGCGGATCACGAATATCAATCTCATTGCCAGCGTCATCAGTGCCGCTGACATAACGCATCCAGCCTGCAATGCCCAGTGCAAGACAAGGCCATTCATCACCTTGCTGGAGATGCCAGCGCACACTTTCCAGCATACGTTGCGGCAGTTTCTGGCTACCGTCCATCGCGATTTGCCACGTGCGATGTTTCAGCGCCGGGTTTTCGAAACGGTCGAGTAACTTATGTGCATACTGCTGCAAATCGACACCAGTCACGCGCAGTGTCGGCGCTTGTTCCTGCATCATTAAGCGATGCGCAGCCAGGCGGAAATTGTTATCAGCCATACAATCATTGACGTGCTGATAGCCCGCCAGATAGCCGAGATACGCGAGGAAAGAGTGGCTGCCGTTAAGCATGCGCAGCTTCATTTGTTCCCATGGCATCACGTCGTCGACCATCTCAACACCCACTTCTTCCCATGCCGGGCGGCCAGCGACAAAGTTATCTTCAATCACCCACTGGATAAACGGTTCGCCTGAAATCGCGCATGGATCTTCTACGCCTAAGGCATCGGTGATTTCTTGCAGTGATTCCGGCGTTGCCGCAGGGACAATTCTGTCGACCATGGTGCTTGGGAAGGTCACGTGCTCACGGATCCAGTCGGCTAACTCCTGGCTGCGCGTTTCTGCCATGCCAATAACCGCGTTGCGAACGACATGGCCGTTGTCGGGAATGTTGTCGCAGGAAAGTACGGTAAAGGGACACAACCCGCGCTCGCGACGGCGATTAAGTGCTTCCACCAGAATGCCTGGTGCAGAATGGGGCTCGGCAGGATTTTGCAAATCGTGAATAATTCGTTCGTTACTATTGTCGAGTTTTCCGGTCGCCGGGTCGATGCAATAACCCTTTTCAGTCACAGTCAGGGAAACAATCGCCACCTGCGGTTCGCAGAACTTCTCAATGATTGCATCAAGGCCATCAAGTTTTGCGTTCAGGCACTCATTCACCGCACCAATAATAATTGCCTGGTTACCGTCACGGCCTTTTTCCAGCACGGTATATAAATGATCCTGGGCCCGCAGCGCGCTCATCAGTTTGTCGCCACTGAACAAGCTAATTTCACAAATGCCCCAATCGCCCGCCAATTTATTGAGTACCCGATCGGTTAACAGCGCCTGGTGTGCACGATGAAATGCGCCAAAACCAAAATGGACGATGCGGGTTTTTAACGCTTTGCGATCATAGCGTGGCTGCTGAACGCTGGCGGGGAGCGTGACCGAAGCAATTGTATTCATAATTGTAAATCCTGATTAACGAATTAGTAACATTGCGCAGTCTAAAGTTATATGACAACAAATTAAATTGGTGTGCTGGCTTTATCCCTTTAATGTGAGCTGGATCAACCAATATCACCGCAAAAATTGACCGAAAAGAAGAATCCGGTATGGTAGTAGTCAATACAGCATTTATAATTGGTATGACAACTTAACTGAGGAACTGTCGATGGAACAAACATGGCGTTGGTATGGCCCAAAAGACCCGGTATCTCTGGATGATGTGCGTCAAGCGGGCGCGACCGGTGTCGTTACTGCTCTGCATCACATCCCAAATGGCGAAGTTTGGCCGGTTGCTGACATTAAAGAGCGTCAAGCCGTGTTGGCAGCGAAAGGGCTGACCTGGTCTGTAGTAGAAAGTATCCCGGTGCACGAAGAAATTAAAACTCACTCCGGTGACTACGATAAGCATATCGCAAACTACCAACAAAGCATTCGTAACCTGGCAGAATGTGGCATCGACACCGTGTGCTACAACTTCATGCCAATTCTGGACTGGACGCGCACAGACCTGGAATATGAATTGCCAGATGGCTCAAAAGCCCTGCGTTTTGACCAGATTGCCTTTGCGGCATTTGAGCTGCACATCCTGAAGCGCAAAGGCGCTGAAGCGGATTACAGCGAAGAAGAGCAGCGTCAGGCGCTGGACTACTTCAACAATATGTCTGATGCCGAAAAAGAAAAACTGACCCGCAATATCATTGCCGGTTTACCCGGTGCGGAAGAGGGTTACACCCTGGACCAATTCCGTGCGCGTCTGGCGGAATATGACGGCATCAGCAAAGATCAATTACGCGAAAACATGGCGTACTTCCTGCGTGCGATTGTTGCCGTAGCAGAAGAAGTTGGCGTGCGTCTGGCAGTTCACCCGGACGATCCACCGCGTCCAATTCTTGGCCTGCCGCGTATCGTTTCTACCATTGAAGATATGCAGTGGCTGAAAGAAACCGTCAACAGCATTTATAACGGCTTCACCATGTGTACCGGTTCTTATGGCGTTCGCGCTGATAACGACCTGGTGCGGATGATTGAAACCTTCGGCGATCGCATTCACTTTACCCATCTGCGCGCAACTTGCCGCGAAGATAACCCGAAAACCTTCCATGAAGGCGCGCACCTGCAAGGTGATGTGAACATGGTTGCGGTGGTGAAAGCGATTCTGACTGAAGAACAGCGTCGTAAAAATGCCGGTGATGTGCGTCCGATCCCAATGCGTCCGGATCACGGCCACCAGATGCTTGACGACCTGCACAAGAAAACCAACCCTGGTTATTCAGCAATTGGCCGCCTGAAAGGTCTGGCTGAAGTACGCGGTGTGGAACTGGCTCTGAAACAGACCCTGTTCCCGGACTTGCTGAAGTAAGCTGAAAATACCCTGATTGTCTCCTTCTCCCTCAGGGTGAAGGTCGGGATGAGGGGGTTTTACAGACATAAAAAAACGCGCCAATTGGCGCGTTTTTGCATTCTAAACAGCAATTAATCTGCACGACCCATAGAACGCTTTTCAGCGATATGGATGCGGATCTTTTCACCGGTCACCATATATTCTGGAACCTGAATCACCAGGCCAGTCGACATCGTTGCGGGCTTGGTACGGGAGCTTGCTGACGCGCCTTTGATGCCTGGTGCGGTTTCAACAATTTCCAGATCCACAGTCTGTGGCAGTTCAAGTGCCAGCAGTTGGCCATCCCAGGTCAGAACCTGCATGTCTGGCATGCCGCCTTCTGGAATGAACTGCAACTCGTCTTCAATCTGATCTTTAGAGAAGATATACGGGGTGTAATCTTCTTTATCCATGAACACGTATTCGTTGCCATCGATGTAAGAGAAATCAACGTAACGGCGGGTCAGGGTAATGGTGTCGACGATATCGTCACCTTTAAAGCGCTCTTCAACTTTCTGGCCAGTACGGACATCAGAAAAACGCATTTTATAGAGGGTTGCAGCGCCACGTGCGCTCGGTGCCTGAATATCAATATCTTTAACAATCAGCAGTTTGCCGTTGTAATTCAGTACCATACCTTTTTTGACTTCGTTAGCTCTTGCCATCGATGTTTCCTGTAAAAAATTGAGAGTCGAAAATATTGCGACAAATTACTCGCGGGGCGAGTTTCAGGCAAGCGGATTCACTGCTGAAAGCCGATAAATGCACATAGTAAAGCCACGTGACTACTGCTACAGTCCAGATCCTTGTCAGCCCACCGGAGCATTGCAGATGGACTGTCGTCCCGATTGCGGCGCATGTTGTACCGCGCCTTCCGTATCAAGCCCAATCCCTGGCATGCCGCATGGCAAGCCGGCCAATACATCCTGCATTCAACTTGGCGCTGACATGCGTTGTAAAATTTTTCTTTCTCCGCTCAGGCCGAAGGTCTGCGCCAGTCTGCAAGCCACGCGTGAAATGTGTGGCACCACGCGCCAGCAAGCCATGGATTATCTGATATATCTCGAAGCGGCGACGGCCCCTTAACGGCCCATATCCTGGCCGTTTATTCTACCATAACCAGAATAGGGTCAAATATTTAACATGTTGATCATGATATAAATTCCTTGCCTTTGCCTGTCTGAATCTATCAGCAGGAATCAATCATTGGGAAAAGGAAATACCATGAGTAAAAATCTACTGTTATGGCTGGTCAGCCTGATGGCAGTGCTGCCTCTGCAGGCCGCTGAAATCCCACCAGGAACCGTGCTCTCCCCCCAGCAAATTTTCCGCTATAACAATCACAGCGATCCGAACAGCATTGATCCGCAAAGAGTGGAGGAAAATACTGCCGCGCAGGTGGCACTGGATCTTTTTGAAGGGCTGATATGGCTGGATGGCGAAGGGAATCCCCAACCCGCGCAGGCACAGAGTTGGCAAAAAAGTGACGATGGAAAAACTTACATTTTCAGCTTACGCCCCGGGCTAACGTGGTCAGACGGATCGGCGCTGACGGCGCAAGATTTTGTCACCGGCTGGCAGCGGGCAGTTGACCCGGCGATTGCCAGCCCCTTTGCTGACTATTTAGCCGCGGCACACGTTGTTAATGCCCAACAGATTGTCAGCGGAAAACTCGCTCCTCAGGAACTGGGTATCCGTGCTGTGGACCAACATACGCTGGAGATCAAGCTCGACCAGGCTACGCCATGGTTTATTTCCATGCTGGCATGGCCCACGACATTCCCGGTACCGCACCGCCAGGTGGCGCAGTATGGTGACCGTTGGACGCGGCCAGAGAATATTGTGACCAACGGGGCGTTCGTGTTGGAGCGCTGGATAGTGAATGAGAAAATTATCGCGAAACGTAATCCACATTACTGGAATAATCAGAAAACAGTGCTGGAGCAGGTTGAGTATCTGGTCATCGACAATGCTGTTTCAGGTTATAACCGCTACCGGGCTGGGGATGTTGATTTAACCTGGGTTCCCGCCCAGCAAATCTCTGCGATTCAACGACAAACGCCACAAGAGTTGCTGACTCTTCCACGCCTGAATACCGAGTTTTACACCTTCAATACCATGAAAGCACCGTTTAACGATGTGCGAGTCCGCCGTGCGTTATACCTGACAGCAGACCGGGAGCTGATTGCTGAAAAAGTGCTAGGTCTGCGCGTGCCTGCTACAACTTTGACGCCTGCTCAGGTCGCGGATTTCATGCCTCCTGAATTACCCGATCTGTCGCAACCCATGCGAACGCGTATCGCCGAGGCACAAGCGTTGTTAAAGGAGGCTGGATATGATGCAGAGCATCCACTGTCGTTTGAGATTTTTTACAACAAATACGATCTGCATGAAAAAACGGCGATAGCGTTGGCTTCAATTTGGCAGAAAAATCTACGAGCTAACGTCACTCTGCGTAACATGGAGTGGAAAACCTATCTCGATTCCCGGCGGAGCGGGGATTTTATGTTATCGCGTCAGTCCTGGGATGCTACTTATAACGAACCTTCTACCTTTTTGAATACGCTACTGGCAAACAACCCTGAAAATGTCGGGCACTGGCAGGATGCTCAGTATAATCAACTGATTACGCAGGCTTCCAGCAGCACTGATGCCAAAAAACGCAACGAGTTGTACGCCGAAGCCGAACGCAGAATCAATCAACAAGCTCCGCTTATCCCGCTGTATTATCAGCCAATGATCAAAGTGCTAAAGCCTTATGTCGGCGGTTTCCCACTGCATAACCCGCAGGATTACGTTTATAGCAAGGAGCTGTATATCAAGCAGCACTAAATAAACGGGCAGGCTAAATGTCTTTGATGCGTACCATGCACCAGGCTGTGATGCCAATCATGCCCAGCGCGATATAAAACACGGTGTGGTAGTTCCAGATTTCAGCTACCACACCGGCCATCGACCCGGCAATAATCCAGCCGACACGCGTGGTATTGGTATACAGCGTGGTTGCAGCTCCTGCCTGGCCTGGCATTAAATCCTGAAAATAGAGCATGCCGATACCCGCCAAAATGCCGATGAAAATCGCGTTCAGCACCTGCAAAGCCAGCAGCATAAATTCGTTATGCAGCGTTAGCATACCAATGTAAAACAGCAGTCCTGCAACGCCTGCAATACGCATCAGGAAGCGCTTACCGAAGCGTTTGGCGTAGTAACCGGCAATCAGCATCGTTGGGATCTCAAGCCCGGCGGCTGTCCCCATCATCACACCCGCTAGTTTCTCCGGCAGATGTAATTCATGAATGATGTAAAGCGGCATATTAATGATGTACAGGCTGTTACAGCCCCACATCATGGTGCAAGCAACAAACAGCAGTAAGGCGTCACGACGGTTACGGCGGGGGGCTTCAAGTGTGGTGGTTTTCACTGCCAATTCTTTGCGCATCGACGGTAACAGCATTCGCACCATCACACTGCACACCACAAACGCCAGTGCGGCACTGAGATACATCGCGGTAAAGCCAAACCCAAGAGCCAGTGCGTAAGCGATTGGCGGGCCAATAACCCAGGCGAGCGATACCTGCGCACGCAAAATAGAGCTGAACATCACGGCCTCGCGACCAGTGCGGTCTGCATGTTCGCGCGCCAGGGCAAACATTTGTGGGTTCGCGGTAGAGCCAAAGCTGCTGAGGAAAACCCCGACAAACAGCAACACGAAATAGTTACGGTTCCAGGCAAACAGCACGCAGGCTAAAGCGCCCAATAAACAGCAAACAAAAATGAGCGATTTCCGATCGCCTTTGCGATCGGAGCGGCCAGCCAGAAACTGGCTGACCAAAATACCGATAACCGCGCTGCCGGTAAAAAAGAAACCTACCATCGCCGGACGGACATGAACTTCTTCAGTCAGAAACAGGCTCAGAGTCGGGGTTTGTAATGCACCCGCAATTCCGGTCAAAAAAGCTACAATCAAAAAGGCAGAAGAAGTGATATCAAGGGGCTTGCGGGTTGCTGCTATCGGGGAGTTTTGCATGCTCTCAGTGTCGCTTATCAATGAACGCGCGGAGTTTACGCGCCTTGTCAGGAAATAAACAGTTGTTCAAATCAAAAGCAGCCCGAAAAGTTAAAACGCTGTTCCTGTTTAGGTTCAGCAAAAGCTGAAGTTTCTACATTGAGTGCTGAACGCACCGTGTCGTTGTTTGTAATTGCCGCGACTATCGCGGTAAAAATGTGCGTAACCTCTAAATTTCGGCAACGAAATCACAACATGACTTGCCTGAATCGCGGGGAATCTTCACACTCCTTGAAACGTTTCAGCGTCGTCTTATTTTGTATCAGGAGTGGGATGGCGCATTTTTTCTCATTGCAGCTGAATCGTTTCAATTCAGCAGGAGAGGAGAACCATGTTCCAGTTATCTGTGCAAGACATACATCCCGGTGCTAGTGCCGGAAATAAAGAAGAAGCGATACGTCAGGTTGCCGCAGCACTTGCGCAAGCTGGCAATGTCAGCATTGGCTACGTTGAAGGTATGCTGGCTCGCGAGCTGCAAACCTCTACTTATCTGGGTAACGGTATTGCCATTCCGCACGGCACCACTGATACCCGCGATTTAGTATTGAAAACCGGCGTTCAGGTGTTCCAGTTCCCACAAGGGATCGAGTGGGGCGAAGGCCAGACTGCTTATGTCGCTATTGGTATCGCCGCCAGCTCTGATGAGCACCTCGGTTTACTGCGTCAGCTGACACATGTATTAAGCGATGACGAGGTAGCTGAACAACTTAAAAACGCCACTTCAGCAGAAGAACTTCGCGCTTTGCTGATGGGCGAAAAACAGTCTGCATCTTTACTGTTCGATAACTCATTACTGGCGCTGGATGTCACCGCAACCGACTTGATGACGCTGCAAGCATTAAATGCCGGGCGCATCAAACAGGCTGGTGCGGCAAACACCGAATTTGTTAGCCATGTTATTTCCAGCAAACCCCTTTATTTAGGCCAGGGCATCTGGCTGAACGACAGCACAGAAGGCAATCTTGCCAGCGCTGTCGCTATCAGCCGTCCTGCAGCTGTATTTGAAACTGAAGGCCAGCCGGTATCGCTTTTGATGACGGTGGCTGTGGCCGACGATCAACCCTTACAGGTCCTTAACCGCCTGAGCGACATGCTGATCAACAACACGGCTGACCGCTTGCTGAACGCAGATGCGCCAGAGTTGCTGACGCTGCTGACCAGTGACGCAGCGCCTGCACAAAATAGCCTGAGCGCCGAATTCCAGATTCGCAATGAACACGGTTTACATGCTCGCCCGGGCACCGTGCTGGTGAACACCATTAAACAATTTAACAGTGAGATAACCGTGACCAACCTTGATGGCACCGGCAAGCCTGCCAATGGCCGCAGCCTGATGAAAGTTGTGGCGCTTGGCGTGAAGAAAGGCCATCACTTGCGCTTTACCGCACAAGGTGATGATGCTGAACAAGCGCTGAAAGCGATTGGTGAAGCAGTCGCAGCCGGTCTTGGCGAGGGGGCAGCATGAGTCGTCGCGTCGCAACAATTACTCTGAACCCGGCATACGATCTTGTCGGTTACACCCCGGAAGTTGAACGTGGTGAAGTTAACCTGGTACGTACCACTGGCCTGCACGCTGCGGGTAAAGGCATCAACGTTGCTAAGGTTCTGAAAGATCTGGGCATCGACGTTACCGTTGGCGGCTTCCTGGGTAAAGACAACCAGGATGGTTTTCAGCAATTGTTCAGCGAACTGGGCATTGCTAACCGTTTTCAGGTGGTGCAGGGCCGTACCCGTATCAACGTTAAGCTAACCGAGAAGGACGGTGAAGTTACCGATTTCAACTTCTCTGGTTTTGAAGTCACGCAGTCGGATTGGGATCGCTTTGTTGCGGATTCCCTGAGCTGGCTTGGTCAGTTCGACATGGTCTGCGTCAGTGGCAGCTTACCCGCAGGTGTTTCTCCAGAAGCCTTCACCGACTGGATGACCCGTCTGCGCAGCCAGTGTCCGTGCATTATTTTCGATAGTAGCCGCGAAGCATTAGTCGCCGGTCTGAAAGCGGCACCATGGCTGGTGAAACCGAACCGCCGTGAACTGGAAATCTGGGCAGGTCGTAAACTTCCGGATATGAAAGATGTGATTGATGCTGCCCACGCGCTGCGTGAACAGGGGATTGCTCATGTGGTGATTTCTCTGGGTGCTGAAGGCGCACTTTGGGTTAACGCATCCGGTGAATGGATAGCGAAACCACCAAGTTGTGAAGTCGTCAGCACTGTAGGTGCCGGGGATTCCATGGTCGGTGGGCTGATCTACGGCCTGTTAATGCGTGAATCCAGTGAACATACCTTACGCCTGGCGACGGCAGTTGCGGCACTGGCGGTAAGTCAGAGCAACGTCGGTATTACCGATCGTACTCAACTGGCGGCCATGATGGCTCGTGTTGATCTGAAACCTTTTAACTGACAGCAGGAGAGGAACAATGAAAACGCTGCTGATTATCGAACCTGGTCTTGGACAGGCTCGCGCTTACCTCGCTAAAACGCTGTTGGGTTCCGCAGCTCAGAAGGCGCGTCTACAGATTATCGACAACCCGAACGATGCCGAAATGGCGATTGTGGTAGGTAATGCCATTCCTGCTGATAGCTCGCTGAACGGCAAAAAGGTATATCTGGGTGATATTGACCGTGCAGTTCAGCACCCGGAACTGTTTTTAGGTGAAGCGAAAGACAAAGCCAAACCTTACACGGCACCGGTAAACGCAGCACCTGTGGCTTTGGCTAAAGGGCCGAAACGTGTGGTTGCCATAACCGCTTGCCCAACGGGCGTCGCGCATACCTTTATGGCTGCTGAAGCCATTGAAACCGAAGCGAAAAAACGCGGCTGGTGGGTAAAGGTTGAAACTCGCGGTTCGGTTGGTGCGGGTAATGCGATTACGCCAGAAGAAGTCGCGCAAGCGGATTTGGTGATTGTTGCGGCAGACATCGAAGTGGATCTGGCTAAGTTTGCCGGAAAACCGATGTACCGCACCTCAACCGGTTTGGCGCTGAAGAAAACCGCGCAGGAGCTGGATAAAGCCGTTGCTGAAGCGACACCTTATGAAGCGGTTGGGCAAAGCAACACTGCCGCCAAAGAAGGCAAGAAAGAGTCAGCGGGCGCTTATCGCCACTTGTTGACCGGTGTGTCATTCATGTTGCCGATGGTGGTCGCGGGCGGTTTGTGTATCGCGCTGTCATTTGCTTTCGGTATCGAAGCGTTTAAAGAGCCGGGTACGCTGGCGGCGGCACTGATGCAAATCGGTGGCGGTTCAGCCTTTGCGTTGATGGTTCCTGTTCTGGCGGGCTACATCGCGTTTTCTATCGCTGACCGTCCAGGCCTGACGCCAGGTCTTATCGGCGGTATGTTAGCGGTTAGTACTGGTTCAGGTTTTATCGGCGGTATTATTGCGGGCTTCCTCGCAGGTTACATTGCGAAGCTGATCAGCACTAAGCTGAAACTGCCAACCAGTATGGAAGCGCTGAAACCGATCCTCATCATTCCATTGTTCTCAAGCCTGATTGTGGGTCTGGCGATGATTTATCTGATCGGTACGCCGGTTGCGAAAATCCTCGAGGGTCTGACTCACTGGCTGCAAACCATGGGCACGGCGAATGCGGTTCTGTTGGGCGCAATCCTTGGCGGTATGATGTGTACTGACATGGGCGGGCCGGTAAATAAAGCGGCTTACGCCTTTGGCGTCGGCTTGCTCAGCACTCAAACGTACGCACCAATGGCGGCGATTATGGCTGCTGGCATGGTGCCACCGTTAGCGATGGGCCTGGCAACATTTGTTGCGCGTCGTAAATTCGACAAAGCACAACAAGAAGGCGGCAAAGCGGCGATGGTTCTCGGCCTGTGCTTTATCACCGAAGGGGCTATCCCGTTCGCGGCTCGTGATCCAATGCGTGTTCTGCCGTGCTGTATCATTGGTGGTGCAGTGACAGGTGCGATTTCCATGGCGGTGGGTGCCAAACTGATGGCGCCACATGGCGGTCTGTTTGTGTTGCTGATTCCTGGCGCGATTACACCGGTTGTCGGTTACCTGATTGCGATTGTGGCAGGTACCTTGCTGGCAGGGTTGTCTTACGCCTTCCTCAAACGCTCAGAAACTGAATTAGCGGTTAAAGCGGCGTAATACACTTTACTGATTTCAAGCTCCCGGTTTCCACCGGGAGCTTTTTTTTTGCTTATGCAGCAGCTTCTTGATGCTGTTGTGCTTTCAGCCACGCAATCTCTTCGGCCCATATATCCGGGTTCGTGGTTTCCAGAATCAACGGAATTCCGTCAAAGCGGCTATCACGCATGATCCAGCTAAACGGCGTGTGGCCAATATTGCCTTCGCCGAGGCTGTTATGACGGTCAACACGGCTAGCGAAGGCACTTTTCGCGTCATTCAGGTGCATGCCGCGCAAGTATTTGAAGCCAACAATACGCTCGAATTCAGCGAAGGTTTTTTCACAATCAGCTTCAGTACGCAGGTCATATCCCGCAGCAAAAGCGTGGCAGGTATCGATACACACGCCAACGCGTGATTTATCTTCTACGCCATCAATAATCGCCGCCAGATGTTCAAAGCGGAAGCCAAGGTTGCTGCCCTGGCCTGCGGTATTTTCAATCACCGCCGTCACGCCTTTGGTTTTATCCAGCGCAATGTTAATCGACTGCGCGATACGCGCCAGACACTCTTCTTCAGGGATTTGCATCAGGTGGCTGCCCGGATGGAAGTTCAATAGTGACAGGCCCAACTGCATGCAGCGTTCCAGCTCATCAATAAAGGCTTCACGGGATTTTTCCAGCGCTTCTTCAACGGGGTGACCGAGGTTAATCAGGTAGCTATCGTGGGGGAGGATTTGGCCTGGACCGTAATGGTACTTTTCACAGGCACGTTTGAAATTGCTGATAACTTCTTCGGTCAGCGGCGCGGCACGCCACTGACGTTGGTTTTTGGTGAACAGGGCAAAAGCAGTGGCTTCAAGCTCATGTGCGCGAATCGCGGCATTTTCCAGACCACCAGAGGCACTAACGTGTGCGCCAATAAACTTCATCATTCTTTCTCCTGTCAAAACCCGCTACCGGGAAAGCGATAATGATAGCGGGTTAGGCAGGAAATATCAGGACATAAAATGATGCACGCCGAGGTTAATCGCGCCACCCCCAACGATGAGCCAGATAAACAGCACCAGGGCCATCAACAGCGGGCGCACACCGGCTTTTTTCAGCGCGCTGAAGTGGGTGGTCAAACCCAACGCGGCCATTGCCATGGCTAACATGAAAGTATCCAGTGTTATCAAGGCATTGACAGCCCATGTTGGCAGCAGGTGTAGCGAGTTAAACATCGCGACGACAATAAACAGCACTGCAAACCACGGGATGGTAATTTTACTTTTCTGCGCCTGACCTGCCGGAGCCAAATGCTTAACGCGAGCGGCCAGGAAAATCAGGAACGGAGCCAGCATCATCACGCGCAGCATTTTCGCAATTACCGCAGCATTTTCAGTCTCAGGGCTGATGGCATGACCCGCCGCCACCACTTGCGCAACTTCGTGCATGGTCGAACCGGTATAAATCCCGAAGGTTTCCGGTGTAAACCAGTGCGTCACATACGGATAAATCATCGGATAAATAAAGATTGCCAGCGTGCCGAAAATCACCACAGTCGCTACAGCTACCGTAACTTTACTGGCTTCAGCTTTAACTACCGGTTCGGTTGCCAGAATCGCTGCGGCACCACAAATACTGCTACCGGCACCAATTAACCAACTGGTTTGTTTATCCAGACCAAACACTTTCTGACCTAACCAACAGGCGAGGGCAAAGGTGCTGCTTAATGTCAGCACATCGATAATCACACCGCTGACCCCGACATCGGCTATTTGCGAAAACGTCAGTCGAAAGCCATAAAGAATGATGCCGAGGCGCAACAGATGTTGTTTGGCAAACAGCACGCCACCATCACAGTGTTGCCAGATTTTTGGGTACAGCGTATTGCCAATGACCATCCCGCATAAAATGGCGAGAGTTAGTGCTCCAAGGCCAAGGCCAGCAACGGAAGGAATGTTACCCAACCACAGTGCCAGCGCAGTAATTGCGCCTGCAAGCGCAAGACCTGGCAGGAAATGCCACAATGAATGACGATGAGTGGGAATTGATAACGTAGCCATAACCTTCTCCTTAGTGTTGGCAAAAGTGTATGGCTTGCTGGCTTAAAAATAAAATTGATTATATATTTATAACCAATCTGAATAAGTGTTAAGGCGCAATCACGATGCACATCACTCTGCGGCAACTCGAAGTTTTTGCCGAAGTCCTCAAAAGCGGTTCTACCACCCAGGCTTCACAGATGCTGTCGCTGTCGCAGTCGGCAGTAAGTGCTGCGCTGTCCGATCTCGAAGGGCAATTGGGTGTGCAGCTATTTGATCGTGTTGGTAAACGTTTGGTGGTCAACGAACATGGTCGTTTGCTGTATCCGCGCGTCGTGGGCTTGCTGGAACAGGCAACGGAAGTTGAACAGTTATTTAAAGAAGATAACGGCGCGATTCGCGTTTATGCCAGTAGCACCATCGGCAACTATATTCTGCCGGAAATGATTGCCCACTATCGCCGTGATTTCCCGGCGCTACCGCTGGAAATGAACGTCGGTAATAGCCAGGATGTGATTAACGCAGTGGCAGATTTCCGTGTCGATATTGGCCTGATAGAGGGGCCGAGCCATATGACGGATCTGGTCACCGAGCCCTGGCTTGAAGATGAGCTGGTGGTATTTGCGCCGCCGAGTGCACCTTTCTTGCAACAGCCGATCACTCTGGATAGCCTGGCGGAACAGCCGTGGATCCTGCGCGAGAAAGGCTCCGGTACGCGTGAAATCGTTGATTACCTGCTGCTTTCGCATTTACCGCAATTCCAGCTTTGTATGGAATTAGGCAATTCAGAAGCGATTAAACACGCCGTGCGTCATGGCCTGGGCATTAGCTGCCTGTCACGTCGGGTGATTGAAGAACAGTTGGCCGCGGGATCGCTGGTGGAAGTGCCTGTGCCGTTACCACGCCTGGTGCGGACGCTGTATCGTATTCACCATCGCCAGAAGCATATATCCAACGCCTTACAGCGTTTTTTGAAATATTGCGATGAGTAAGATGGGTTTATATAAATATAAATCAATACACCGTAATTAAACGAAAGTTAATTAATGGAGTCAGTGCAGTGTAAAATACGATTAACCGTAAATCTATTTTATATTGCTGCGTTTATTGATTCGCTGTTTATAAAGCGCCACATAGTATGGCGTTTTTAAATTCAGAGTATTTCAATATGAGCAAACTACTGATTACCGGCGCAACAGGCTTTCTGGGCGGCGCTGTACTGGCGCGGGCGCTATCAGATTCATCTTTTGAATCCATTCTGCTACTGGTTAGAGCAAACACGGCTGGTGAAGGTGTCGCTCGTGTCAGAAATAACCTGGCTAATTTTGGGTGTAACGAAACACTACTCGCTAAAATTAATGAAAAAAATATATTGCTGGGTGACCTGGCTTATTCCGAAGACTTTTTGAATGATGAAAGACTTTCCTCGGTGACTCATGTTATTAACTCCGCTGCCGTCGCTTCATTTGGTGATAACGCATTAATCTGGAAAGTGAATGTTGAAGGGACACTAAAATTCGTTAAACGCATGGCTGATGTTTCTGGTTTAGTGCGCTTTGTGCATGTGGGAACTGCTATGTCTTGCGTGCCTGAAGCGGGAACCCTGGTCACTGAGAGCATGACACGTAAGCCTGAAGAAGAGCATTTGGTGCAATACACCTGGTCTAAATCCACCATCGAACAATTAATCGTCGAACAATGCCCGCAGCTCCCGCTGGTGATTGCACGTCCCTCGATTGTGGTCGGCCACAGTGAAGAAGGGTGTCGTCCATCCAGCAGTATTTTCTGGGTATTCCGTATGGCTCTGATGCTTGGGAAATTCATGTGCGCGATGGAAGATAAGATTGATGTGATTCCGGTGGATTACTGCGCAGAAGCTTTGTTGTTATTAACTCAACATATTGAACTCACTGACAAGGTTTACCATATTTCTGCCGGGGATACGGGAAGTACCCGATTTGTTGAAATTGACCGCGCTATGGCAGCAGCATTAGATCAGAACCCTATTTATGCGACTTATCAGCAAGTAGATTATAGCGAGCTTGTCAAAAACCGTAGAGAATTCAAAACTATTTATGGGCCATGTAACGAGCGTCTTATGCTAAGAGCGATGCGTTTATACGGTGAATTCTCGATGTTAAATGTGCGTTTCTCGAATAAAAAACTGCTGGATTTAGGCATGTCGCCACCGCCGCGCTTCGTTGACTACATTAATCGCTGTGTCGACACCACCCGCGATTTCAGTATCCCTGAATTAATGAAGGTTGATTTTAAATAAAATAACCCGCCAAACCGCATGGGGAATGGATTCCCGCGTAGCATGACAGCCTGGCTCACTCCCTCTTTTCATCTACTATCATAAGTGCGTTACTTATAATTCTTCTCCGATCATGAAGCTCTCTTATAACTTCGTATTTCTACTACATGTATAGGGCTGGTTTGCTACAATCGCGCCTCATTTTTTGGAAGGACCGCAATTTTCTATGGTTTCTCAAGATCAAACAACACAAGCGCCTGGCTTACGACGTGAGCTAAAAGCGCGCCACTTAACGATGATCGCCATTGGCGGATCCATCGGTACCGGGCTATTTGTTGCCTCTGGTGCAACCATTTCTCAGGCGGGTCCTGGCGGCGCGCTGTTGTCCTACATGCTGATTGGTCTGATGGTGTACTTCCTGATGACAAGCCTGGGCGAGCTTGCGGCATACATGCCGGTTTCTGGTTCGTTTGCCACCTACGGGCAGCAATACGTTGAAGAAGGCTTCGGCTTCGCGCTGGGCTGGAACTACTGGTACAACTGGGCAGTCACTATCGCGGTTGACCTGGTCGCCTCACAATTGGTGATGAACTACTGGTTCCCGGACACCCCAGGCTGGATCTGGAGTGCGTTGTTCCTCGGCATCATGTTCCTGCTCAACTACATCTCTGTTAAAGGCTTTGGCGAAGCAGAATACTGGTTCTCACTGATTAAAGTGACGACGGTTATCATCTTTATCATTGTCGGCGTGATGATGATTCTTGGCATCTTCAAAGGTGCACAACCTGCGGGGTGGAGCAACTGGGCGGTAGGCGATGCGCCATTTGCGGGTGGGTTCTCCGCCATGATTGGTGTGGCGATGATCGTCGGCTTCTCCTTCCAGGGGACTGAGCTTATCGGTGTTGCTGCGGGTGAATCTGAAGATCCAGGTAAGAACATTCCACGCGCTGTGCGTCAGGTGTTCTGGCGTATCCTGCTGTTCTATGTGTTCGCGATTCTGATTATCAGCCTGATCATTCCTTATACCGATCCGAGCCTGCTGCGTAACGATGTGAAAGACATCGGCGTTAGCCCGTTCACTCTGGTATTTGAACATGCAGGTCTGCTCTCTGCTGCGGCAGTGATGAACGCCGTTATCCTGACTGCAGTACTGTCAGCGGGTAACTCCGGGATGTACGCATCGACTCGTATGCTTTACACCCTGGCATGTGATGGCAAAGCGCCACGTATTTTCTCTAAGCTGTCCGCTGGTGGTGTGCCGCGTAATGCGTTGTATGCAACCACGGTTGTGGCGGGCTTGTGCTTCCTGACATCAATGTATGGCAACCAGACCGTGTACCTGTGGCTGCTGAACACATCCGGTATGACTGGCTTTATCGCCTGGTTAGGTATCGCGATCAGCCACTACCGTTTCCGTCGTGGTTATGTGAAGCAAGGACTGGATCTCAACGACCTGCCGTACGTTTCTGGCTTCTTCCCTGTCGGGCCTATCTTTGCCTTCGCCCTGTGTCTGATTATCACACTGGGCCAGAACTACGAAGCGTTCCTGGCCGATAAGATTGACTGGGCTGGCGTGACAGCAACCTATATCGGTATCCCGCTGTTCCTGGCAATTTGGTTCGGCTACAAAATTACCAAAGGGTCTCGTTTTGTGAAATACAGCGAAATGACCTTCCCAAAAACGTTTAAGAAGTAATAAATTTCGAACCGACAATATTACAAGGTTCGTTAATAAAAAAAGGGCAACGATATATTCGTTGCCCTTTTTTATTTATCAAGAAAGCCCTTTTTTACCCTGATTATCTATTGGATATTCCTTCGCCGTACCGCCGTTTCTTGGGTGTCAGGCGGCAATATGCAGCCGCAATTGCTCGATAAACACTATCTGCGTAAGCACGGTAAAAGCGCCTATTACGGTCAATAAATAGCGGTCAATAATTCACTTCACAATGGCGGATGACACTTCGTTTATCCGCCCTACAAACCCCGTTCCTGCCGTTACAACTGCACTCGATACCTTACAAAATTTAACAATTTGATTGATAACCATTCTCGTTTAATTTATGGTGTCGCCACGCTTTACCCCGGCTGGATGTCGGTGAGTAAGGTTCGACGTCGTTTGCCAATGTAGCGGGCGACGCACCAAGGAATGTGAGCCTTTTAGCTTGTAATTCACCTCATGGAGAAAGGAATGTTAAGGTTGAATCCCATCGTCCGGGGAGGACTCTGCGCGTCAATAATCACCGCTGCGTTTCCGGTAATTGCCGAACAACGTGAAGACACGATGGTGGTGACTGCGTCTGCCACCGAGCAAAACCTCAAAGATGCCCCAGCCAGTATTAGCGTTATTACTCAAGAAGATCTGAAGAAAAAGCCTATCCAGAACCTGAAAGATGTTTTGCAGGAAGTTCCTGGTGTGCAATTGACCAACGAAGGAGATAACCGCCAGGGCGTCAGTATTCGTGGTCTGGACAGCAGCTACACGCTGATTCTGGTGGATGGCAAGCGGGTGAACTCGCGTAATGCCGTCTTCCGCCATAACGATTTTGACCTGAACTGGATCCCGGTTGATGCCATTGAACGTATCGAAGTGGTGCGTGGGCCGATGTCTTCACTTTACGGTTCCGATGCGTTAGGCGGCGTGGTCAACATTATTACGCGCAAAGTGGGCAAGGCCTGGCACGGCACCGTGACGGCAGATACCACCATTCAGGAAAATCGCGATCGCGGGGATTCTTATAACAGCAACTTCTTTGCCAGCGGCCCCATCATCGACGACCTGCTCGGCGTCAAAGTTTACGGCAACCTTGGCAAGCGCGAAAAAGACAAACAAGAATCTTCCAGCACCAGTACTACGGGTGAAACGCCGCGCATTGAAGGCTATACCACGCGCAGCGGCAGTGCGGAATTTGCCCTGACGCCAACCGAAAACCAGGACATGAGCTTTGGTTATGGTTTTGACCGCCAGGACCGTGATTCTGACTCGCTGAATAAAAACCGTATGGAGCGCCAGGATTACTCGATTTCCCATAACGGGCGTTGGGATTACGGCAATACCGAACTGCGTTTTTATGGCGACAAGATTGATAACCTCAATCCAGGCAACAGTTCACCTATCACCTCGCGCAACAACAGCCTCGACGGCAAACTGGTGCTGCCTTTGGGCGACATCAACCAATTACTGACCTTTGGCGGCGAATGGCGTCACGATAAATTAACTGACCCAGTTAACCTCTCCGGCAGTAACAGCAGCGAAACCTCTGCCAGCCAGTACGCCTTGTTCCTGGAAGATGAATGGCGGATTTTCGAACCGCTGGCGTTGACCACCGGCGTACGTATGGACGACCACGAAACTTACGGCGATCACTGGAGCCCGCGTGCCTATCTGGTGTATAGCGCGACCGATACCATCACCATGAAAGGCGGCTGGGCAACGGCATTTAAAGCGCCATCGTTGCTGCAACTGAGTCCCGACTGGACCAGCAACTCTTGCCGTGGCTCTTGTAAGATTGTCGGCAGCCCCGATCTGAAACCAGAAACCAGTGAGAGCTTCGAGTTCGGTCTGTATTACGCAGGCGATGAAGGTCTACTGGATGGTGTGTCTGGCAGTATCACCACCTTCCAGAACAACCTCGACGACATGATTGATATTAACCGCACGCAGAACCGTGCACTGGCGCCGTCGTATCCAAACTTTGTTGGTTTTGACAGCGCGGGTCGGCCAATTTTCAAATATTACAACGTTAACAAAGCGCGTGTTCGTGGCGTAGAAACTGAGGTGAAAGTGCCATTCAACGATCAATGGAAATTGACGCTGAATTACACCTATAACGATGGGCGAGATTTGAGTGGCGGTGGCAATAAGCCGCTGGCTTCACTGCCATTCCATACCGCCAACGGCACGGTGGATTGGTTGCCGCTGGATGACTGGTCGTTCTATGTTTCTGCGAACTACACCGGCGAGCAGCGTGCCACGACTGATGGCGCACCAACACCTGGCGGTTATGTGGTGTGGAATACCGGTGCGGCATGGAAGGCGACGAAAGACATCAAATTGCGCGCGGGTGTGCTGAACCTCGGCGATAAAGATTTGAGCCGCGACGATTACAGTTATAACGAAGATGGTCGTCGTTACTTTATGGCGGTGGATTACACGTTCTGATTTTCCCCCCTCGCCCTGGCAATCTTGTCAGGGTGAGATCTGTAAGCCTCGCTGATTTTCCGTTCACTCGTGCGTTCAGTTATCTCTGTGATTCCCGCAAACGGTGAACGAATCAAGGGGTTAACGCCAACCCCTTGATAATCCAGGCGCACGGCAAATCAATCGCCGCAAGCGGTAAACACCGTTTTTCACCCAACATTCGGGGTCGTTCGCGACTCGTTCCCGACGATCGCTCTCTCACGTGGTTCCCGACCACGTGACCCCGACTGAAGGGTAAAAAACGGCGCGATTGAAGCCGGGAACAAAGTCAAAACCGCCTTGGCTTTTGACTTTGACCTTGAATTTCGGGTCCGGCTTAAATCGCCCCTCAAAGTTGTGACTAAGAGACAGCCCTGAGGGAGAGGGGATAGCCCAGTTTTCTCCCTCTTCTGTGGGAGAGGGTCGGGGTGAGGGCAAACCAAATCAAACAGTTACCCCAAATGCTCCGCGTGGAACCGCAAATGGTCTTCCACAAACGAAGCAATAAAGTAATAACTATGGTCGTAACCTGGCTGTACACGCAGAGTTAACGGCCAGTTTTTCTGCCGCGCCACTTCAGCAAACTGCGCGGGTTGTAGTTGATCTGCTAAGAACTGATCGGCATCCCCTTGATCGATAAGCACCGGAATCGCCTGCGCGCTATCGGCCTGCATCAATAAACAGCAGCTATCCCATTCGCGCCATTTCTCTTCGTCTGCACCTAAATAAGCCGCAAACGCTTTTTTCCCCCACGGGACGCGCGTTGGATTCACAATCGGCGCAAATGCAGAAACCGAACAATAACGACCAGGGTTTTTCAACGCGATGCTCAGTGCGCCGTGGCCGCCCATCGAATGGCCGAAAATAGAGGCTTTATCGCTGATGCTGAAATTATCGGCAATTAACGCGGGCAACTCGTGATTAATGTAGTCGTACATGCGGAAATGGTCAGCCCACGGCTGCTCTGTCGCGTTCAGGTAAAAACCTGCGCCCTGGCCGAGATCGTAACTTTCATTATTCGGCACATTTTCGCCGCGCGGACTGGTGTCCGGCATCACCAGAACAATGCCCAGTTCAGAAGCGACACGTTGTGCGCCCGCTTTAGTGGTGAAGTTTTCGTCGTTACAGGTCAGGCCTGACAGCCAGTACAGAACGGGTGGGGGAGTGGTGCGCGGAGTTGGCAGAAAAATACTGAACGTCATCGGGCATTTCAATACCGCGGAATCATGGCGCCAGCGCTGCTGCCAGCCTTCAAAACATCGGTGTTCTTCAAGCAGTTCCATATAAATGTCCTTAAATATATTCAATATCAATGAATAACTTTCACTTCACCCCAGTCTAGTCATGCGGCATCATGCTGGCAACGAAATCGTAACAATTGGGGGCGATGTGGCACTTCGTATCGCGTTGACGGGATTTCTGGTGTTGGTGGTGGCAATGGGCATTGGCCGCTTTGCCTTTACGCCACAAGTCCCGCTGATGATAGCGGAAGGGCAACTTACCTTAACCAGTGCGGGTTTGGTAGCCGCGATTAACTATCTCGGCTATCTGATTGGCGCGTGGGATGCCATGCGCGCGCACCGGCGTGTCGAATTCCGTTTGATGCTCGGTGTTTGGGGGGCGGTGGTTTTGACGCTGTTATCCGCCACCGTCGATTCCGCATTGTGGCACGCGCTGATTCGCTTCCTGATTGGCTGTGCCAGTGGCTGGGCAATGGTGTTAATTGCCGCCTGGAGCAACGAGCAACTGGCGCGTTTAGGCAAGCCCGGTTTAAGCGCTGCGGTATTTGCCGGTCCTGGTGCCGGGATATTTATCAGCGGTTTGCTGGCGGTGGCGATCCACAGTTATGGTTTATCCGCAGCTCACGGCTGGTTGGTTTATGGCGTTCTGGCGTTGTTATTGATCTTATTAATCGCCCGCAACTTACCACGCAAAGGGGAGTTACATCGCCCGGAAACGGCACCCGTACCGCTGGTTTTAACCGCGCCGCTCAAACGGCTGGTGTTGAGCTACAGCCTCGCCGGATTTGGCTATATTCTGCCCGCGACGTTTTTATCGCAAATGGCTAGCGCACGTTTTCCTGGTAGCGTATTCGCGCAATTCGTCTGGCCGATATTTGGCGGTGCGGCGGTATGCGGTATTTTGCTGGGTATTGCCACACGATTTTGGCTGCAAACCCATCAACGCTTAGCGCTGGTACTTTGGTTGCAGGCGCTTGGAGTATTCGCCTCAGATATCATTCCCGGTATCAGCGGGCTGGTTCTGGGGGCGTTGTTAGTGGGCGGTGGGTTCTTATGTGCGGTGCAATTGTCATTACAATATGGCCGTGAACTGGCACCGCAACATACCCGTTATATGGCGGGATTACTGACCAGCGGATACGCGATGGGGCAGTTGGTTGGGCCAATGTTATCGGCAACCTCGACTTCGCTAACCGGGCAACTGGAGCCAGCTTTATATGTCGCAGGGTTGGCATTGTTGGTTGGTGGCGGTTTAGTTTGGCGAAGGTTTTGACGATTTCATTAATTATCGTCCGCACTACTGGATTATGCGACCGTGCTCACGCACAATAAGCGCACACTTTGCCCCATGTAGGGCCGAGGTCAGCCACACCTGCAGGAGAAAATAGTATGCCATCATTAAGTCCAGAAGCCGCATTGGTTCACGAAGCATTAGTTGCACGCGGCCTGGAAACCCCGCTGCGTCCGCAATTGCGTGAACTTGATAACGAAACCCGCAAACGTCAGATTGCCGAGCATATGACGGAAATCATGCAGTTGCTGAATCTTGATTTGAGCGACGACAGCTTGATGGAAACGCCGCATCGCATCGCCAAAATGTATGTCGATGAGATTTTCTCCGGCCTCGATTATGCCAACTTCCCAAAAATCACCGTCATCGAAAATAAGATGAAGGTCGATGAAATGGTCACCGTGCGCAACATCACGCTCACCAGTACCTGTGAACACCATTTCGTGACTATCGACGGTAAAGCGACAGTTTCATATCTGCCAAAAGATACCGTCATTGGCCTGTCAAAAATTAACCGCATTGTGCAATTCTTTGCCCAGCGCCCGCAGGTTCAGGAACGCTTAACTCAGCAAATCCTGATTGCCCTGCAAACGCTGCTTGGCACCAACAATGTGGCGGTATCTATTGATGCGGTCCATTATTGTGTGAAAGCGCGTGGTGTGCAGGACGCAACCAGTGCCACGACGACCACGTCGTTAGGCGGCTTGTTCAAATCCAGCCAGAATACCCGTCAGGAATTTCTGCGCGCTGTGCGTCATAACTAACATTTATCAGGCAGGGTGTATGGAGAGAAACGGTACGCTGGATTTTGTCCGTGGCGTCGCTATTCTCGGCATTCTGCTGCTTAATATCGTGGCCTTCGGTTTGCCGAAGGCGGCGTATCTGAACCCTGCCTGGTCCGGTACTATTACTGACCGCGAGGCCTGGATATGGGCCATTCTTGATCTCTTTGCCCAGGTCAAATTCCTCACCTTATTCGCTTTATTATTTGGCGCTGGCTTGCAGATGTTGTTACATCGCGGCAAACGCTGGATTCAGTCACGTCTGACGTTATTAGTCTTGTTGGGTTTCATGCACGCTATCTTGTTATGGGATGGCGATATTTTGCTGGCTTATGGTTTAGTCGGCCTGGTGTGCTGGCGCTTGATTCGCGACGCGCCGGGGATTCGCTCACTGTTTAATACCGGGGTAATTCTCTATCTCACCGGCATTGGGGTATTGCTGTTGCTGGGCTTTATCTCTGGTGATGCGCCGAACCGTTCCTGGGTGCCGGATGCGGCCAACCTGCAGTATGAGCAATGGTGGAAATTGCAGGGCGGGAGCGAAGCAATCAGCAATCGCATTGACTTACTTTCCTCAAATTTAGTGGCGTTAGGCGCGCAGTACGGCTGGCAACTGGCTGGAATGATGCTGCTTGGTGCGTCATTAATGCGTAGCGGTTGGTTGCGTGGGGAGTTCAGTTTGCATCATTACCGCCGCACCGCCTGGTGGCTGATTATCGTCGGTATGTTAATCAACATTCCGGCTATTTATGCCCAGTGGCACCTTGGCTGGGGTTATCGCTGGTGTGCTTTCTTGCTGCAAGCCCCGCGTGAATTGAGTGCGCCGTTTCAAACTATCGGTTATGCCGCGCTGGCATTTGGCTACTGGCCGCAGCTTTCGCGTTGGCGACTGGTGAATGCTGTCGCGCATGTCGGGCGCATGGCGCTATCGAATTACTTGCTGCAAACGCTGATTTGCACCGCATTCTTCTTCCAGATGGGCGGTTATATGAAGTATGACCGCCTGTCGCTGCTGGCTTTCGTTCCCGCCGTCTGGGTCATCAACATTGTCTTTTCAATGCTATGGCTGCGTTTCTTCCGCCAGGGGCCAATTGAATGGCTATGGCGACAACTCACAGCACGTGCTGCTGGGGTTTCTCTGAAACATACAACAAGATAATGATATACATCACAAACGTTAACGATTTGTATGTAACCGTTTTCATCGATGTGATCATCCTCACGTAGTCATTCCCGCGTCGCTGCCAGAATAGCCACCTTGCCAAATACAGGGTGCATTCATGAGACTAACTCCTCTTTCGACTGGTGAAAAATATGATCACCATTCGTGACGTTGCCCGCATCGCCGGTGTCTCAGTGGCGACCGTTTCTCGTGTACTTAATAACAGCGCGCTGGTCAGTGCGGACACCCGTGAAAGCGTAATGCAGGCGGTGGCGCAGCTGGGTTATCGGCCAAACGCTAACGCCCAGGCTCTGGCAACTCAGGTCAGCGATACCATCGGCGTGGTGGTGATGGATGTGTCCGATCCGTTCTTTGGCGCGCTGGTGAAGGCCGTGGATGTTGTGGCACAGCAGCACAACAAATATGTGCTCATCGGCAACAGCTACCACCAGGAAGAAAAAGAGCGTCATGCCATTGAAGTGTTGATTCGTCAGCGCTGTAACGCATTGATTGTTCATGCTAAAGCTCTCGGTGACCAAGAATTAGCTGAGTTCCTCGATCAAATTCCCGGCATGGTGCTGGTTAACCGAATTGTGCCGGGCTACGAACACCGTTGCGTGGGGCTTGATAACGTCAGTGGTGCGTTGATGGCAACACGAATGCTGTTTAATCAAGGTCATCAACGCATTGGTTATCTGGCCTCCAGTCATGCGATTGAAGATAACGCACAACGCCGTGAAGGCTGGATGCGTGGCATGACAGAGCAGGGGATTACCCCGCCAGAAAGCTGGGTAGGCGTAGGTTCACCGGATATGCAGGGCGGCGAAGCGGCAATGGTGGAATTGCTTGGCCGCAATCTGCAACTCAGTGCGGTGTTTGCTTACAACGACAGCATGGCGGCCGGAGCGTTAACCGCCTTGAAAGATAACGGGATTGTCGTGCCGCATCATGTTTCAGTGATCGGTTTTGATGATATTCCCATCGCGCGTTACACCGATCCGCAACTCACCACAGTGCGATACCCCATTGTTTCAATGGCACGTCTGGCGACGGAACTGGCGCTACAAGGGGCGGCAGGAACGCTCGATATTGGTGCAACGCACTGTTTTATGCCGACTTTGGTGCGCCGTCATTCGGTGGCTCCACGGCAAATTGCGGCATCGATCACTCTCTGAATAAAGTCTTTGATGTAACCGGTTTCAATTTGTGAGTAAATTCACAGTTAATTAACATTGCGATGACTATGATGTCAGCGTTTTATCAGCTGAAACTATATGTAACGCTGACTCATCAGTTTGCGCATAGGTATTAAGCAAAAAAATCATCAATAAAAGCAGTTATGGATCGTTACCGAACACGGAAGAGTTTTTTACTATAGAAAATTTTCGGCATTCAGTAACATTTTTGTAACAGTGCTGCCTGCCTGAATACCTAATGTACTACCCTGCAAAAAACCGGAGATACCATGAATAAGAAGGTTTTGACCCTGTCCGCTGTTATGTCTTGCATGTTGTTTGGCGCAGCCGCTCATGCAGCTGATACCCGTATTGGTGTGACCATTTATAAATATGACGATAACTTCATGTCAGTGGTTCGCAAAGCGATTGAGAAAGACGCAAAAGCTTCTCCAGACGTAGAACTGCTGATGAACGACTCGCAAAACGACCAGTCCAAGCAGAACGATCAGATTGACGTACTGTTGGCAAAAGGCGTGAAAGCACTGGCAATCAACCTGGTTGACCCTGCTGCTGCGGGCACCGTTATCGAAAAAGCTCGCGGCCAGAACATTCCAATCGTGTTCTACAACAAAGAACCTTCTCGTAAAGCGCTGGATAGCTACGACAAAGCTTACTACGTGGGTACTGACTCTAAAGAGTCTGGCATCATCCAGGGCGACCTGATTGCTAAACATTGGGCAGCTAACCCGGCATGGGATCTGAACAAAGATGGTCAGGTTCAATTCGTTCTGCTCAAAGGCGAACCAGGCCACCCGGATGCTGAAGCTCGTACTACCTATGTTATTAAAGAGCTGAATACCAAAGGCCTGAAAACTCAACAGCTGCAGTTAGATACTGCAATGTGGGATACCGCTCAGGCAAAAGATAAGATGGACGCATGGTTGTCTGGCCCGAACGCTAACAAAATCGAAGTGGTTATTGCCAACAACGATGCGATGGCAATGGGTGCAGTTGAAGCGCTGAAAGCGCACAACAAATCTTCTATTCCAGTCTTTGGTGTTGATGCCCTGCCAGAAGCTCTGGCACTGGTTAAATCTGGCGCAATGGCCGGTACCGTTCTGAACGATGCCAACAACCAGGCTAAAGCAACCTTCGATCTGGCTAAAAACCTGGCCGATGGTAAGCCTGCCGCTGAAGGCACTAAGTGGAAGATTGAGAACAAAATCGTTCGTATCCCATACGTCGGTGTTGATCAGAGCAATCTGGCTGAATTTACTGGTAAATAAGTATCCTTCATACTTCGAGCCGCAGATGCGTTAACTGCACTCGCTCACCCCGGTCACTTACTTAAGTAAGCTGCCGGGGACTCACGAGCTTGTCGCCTTTGTGCAACTCGAATTATTTTGGATATGGTTTTAAAAAAAGTGTCGAGCCGGATGTGATTTTCGTCCGGCTCAATCCACTCAGTGACACTATTGGAACCGTAATTATGGTCGACAATATTACAAATCAGTCGTCGGAATATTTGTTGGAAATGACCAACATTAATAAATCATTCCCCGGCGTTAAGGCACTGGATAATGTTAATTTAAAAGTTCGTCCTCATTCCATTCACGCATTAATGGGTGAGAACGGTGCAGGCAAATCAACATTATTAAAATGCCTATTTGGGATCTATGCCAAAGATTCCGGCAGTATTCTTTTTCAGGGACAAGAAGTTAACTTTTCCAGCACCAAAGAAGCGCTGGAAAATGGTATTTCTATGGTGCACCAGGAATTAAACCTGGTTTTACAACGTACCGTAATGGATAACATGTGGCTGGGGCGCTACCCAACTAAAGGTGTATTTGTCGACCAGGACAAAATGTACCGCGATACCAAACATATTTTCGATGAACTGGATATTGATATTGACCCTAAAGCACGTGTGGGCACATTGTCAGTATCACAAATGCAGATGATCGAAATTGCCAAAGCGTTTTCTTACAATGCCAAAATCGTCATTATGGATGAGCCAACATCCTCACTGACAGAAAAAGAAGTTAATCACCTTTTCAAAATCATCCGTAAATTAAAAGAACGCGGCTGCGGTATTGTTTATATCTCCCACAAAATGGAAGAAATTTTCCAGCTGTGCGATGAAATCACGATTTTACGTGACGGGCAGTGGATTGCCACCCAGCCATTAGAAGGGCTGGATATGGATAAAATTATCTCCATGATGGTGGGCCGCTCGCTAAACCAACGCTTCCCGACAAAAGAAAACGTACCGGGTGAAGTGATTATGGAAGTCCGTAACCTGACTTCACTACGTCAGCCTTCGATTCGCGATGTTTCCTTTGATTTGCACAAAGGGGAAATTCTTGGCATTGCTGGTCTGGTCGGTGCAAAACGTACTGATATTGTTGAAACACTTTTTGGTATCCGTGAAAAATCAGACGGTACTATTACGTTGCACGGCAAAAAGATTAATAACCATAGCGCGAACGAAGCGATTAACCATGGCTTTGCCCTGGTGACAGAAGAACGTCGCTCAACCGGTATTTATGCGTACCTGGATATTGGTTTTAACTCACTGATTTCTAATATTCGCAATTATAAAAACAAAGTTGGCTTACTGGATAATTCACGCATGAAAAGCGATACCCAATGGGTAATCGACTCAATGCGTGTCAAAACACCAGGTCATCGCACGGCGATTGGTTCGCTGTCCGGTGGTAACCAACAAAAAGTGATTATTGGCCGTTGGTTATTAACACAGCCAGAAATTTTAATGTTAGATGAACCGACTCGCGGGATTGATGTTGGGGCTAAATTTGAAATTTATCAGCTTATTGCTGAACTCGCCAAAAAAGGGAAAGGAATCATCATTATTTCGTCCGAAATGCCAGAGTTGTTAGGGATTACAGATCGTATCCTGGTGATGAGCAATGGTCTCGTTGCCGGAATTGTAGACACTAAAACAACCACGCAGAACGAAATATTACGTCTTGCGTCTGTGCACCTTTGATAATTTAGGGGCTATTAAAATGAGTGCGTTAAATAAGAAAAGTTTTCTAACTTATCTGAAAGAAGGCGGCATTTATGTCGTATTGCTGGTGCTGCTGGCGATTATTATTTTCCAGGACCCAACGTTTTTAAGCTTGATGAACTTAAGTAACATTCTGACCCAGTCTTCCGTGCGTATCATCATTGCATTGGGTGTGGCGGGGCTGATTGTGACTCAGGGTACTGACCTGTCAGCAGGTCGCCAGGTAGGTTTAGCGGCGGTTGTCGCGGCGACATTCCTGCAATCAATGGAAAACGTAAACAAAGTTTTCCCTGAAATGAGCACCATGCCAATCCCGTTGGTTATCCTGATCGTTTGTGCTATCGGCGCAATCATTGGTCTGGTTAACGGTATTATCATTGCTTACCTGAACGTGACGCCGTTTATCACCACTTTGGGTACCATGATCATCGTTTACGGTATCAACTCCCTGTACTACGACTTTGTTGGCGCATCGCCAATTGCGGGGTTCGATAGCGGGTTCTCGACCTTTACCCAGGGCTTTATCAAGATGGGTAACTTTAAGCTCTCGTACATCACGTTCTATGCGTTGATTGCGATTGGCTTTGTCTGGATTCTGTGGAACAAAACGCGCTTTGGTAAGAACATCTTCGCCATCGGTGGTAACCCTGAAGCCGCTAAAGTTTCTGGTGTTAACGTTGCACTGAACCTGATCATGATTTACGCGCTGTCTGGTGTGTTCTACGCCTTCGGCGGGATGTTAGAAGCTGGGCGTATCGGTTCTGCGACCAACAACCTTGGCTTCATGTACGAACTGGATGCGATTGCGGCGTGCGTCGTCGGCGGTGTGTCATTCAGCGGCGGCGTGGGGACGGTCGTGGGCGTGGTGACCGGTGTTATCATCTTCACCGTCATCAACTACGGTTTGACGTATATCGGCGTGAACCCTTACTGGCAGTACATTATCAAGGGTGCGATCATTATCTTCGCGGTCGCACTGGATTCATTGAAATACGCACGTAAGAAGTAATTTATTGTCAGGGTGGGCGAAGGCTCACCCTGATCATTTAATCAAAATGCACTGTCAAACTGCTCTTTTTTATCCACCGGATAAACTTTCCCATCAAAACGCAGAATAATATCTGTTTCCTCTTCGCCAACTTTTGTTTCTGCACATTTACCGGCTTTATCCCGGTTTGTTTCATTTGAGACTTTTTTATCGTGTACTCGCAGATCGGCATAGCCGTTGCTGGTAGTGTTTAACACCGAAATAGTTCGCTTGTTTTTCGTAAAATATCCCGTGCAAGCCCCATCCCACTCTCCGCTGTCAATCACCATACTGAAGTGATTAACCAGCAAAGGCAGCGTTTTGTCTTTAAGCACATACATATTCAGGCTTTCAACACCGAACTGGTTAACATTGGAAGAACCAGTATGGACAAAGCGGATGGCAAAGGCGCGTAAATCTGGGGTGAGCTGGTAACGTGCTGTATCGATGGTGACAGAGCTAGTTGCTATCGCATCATCCTGAACGGCTTGCGGGTGGGTATTGCGCGCAATTACCTTGCCGCTTTGTGTGTCCGTCACCATCACATCGACATCATAGATGGTAAAATCCGGTTCACCGTCAGGCGCAGATAACATCATCACCATAATGGTTTTGTCTGGAGCCCACGGCCACACTTTGCAGGCGCTGATACTTTCATTTAGCTGACTTGTAGGATGCAGCAACGCGGCCTGTGTTTTTAACTGCGCCATGCATTCTTCTTCTGCCTGCGCCAGTGCAGGTGCAGCCAGCAGACTGAGTGCGGGAACCAATGCCAGTAATATTTTATTAACAGCCATTCTTCCTTCCTTGAGGGCTTACTTTAGGGTTTTTTCTGTAACTCCAGCAACTGTTCTGGCGTCACAGCCGGATAAGCTTGTGCATCTTCAGGTACTTCATGCATTGCAGGAATTGGCACCAATGGGCCAAGAAAACGCGGTTCACGTTTAAAGATATACAGATCCGCGAGCGCGCCTAATCGGGCACCAAATTCACGGATACGTACAGTCATCATATTTTTTGGCGAGGGAACGGCGTAACACTGCGCCTGAATACCCATATGCAAGGCAATAAATAGCGCACGTTCGCAATGGAAACGCTGAGTGATAATGATGAAATCGTTGGTATCAAAGACTTTGCGGGTACGAACGATAGAATCCAGGGTACGAAAACCAGCGTAATCCAGCACGATGTCGGCCGGGTCAACACCACCGGCAATCAGATCTTTACGCATGGTCATGGGTTCGTTGTAGCTTTGCTGGGCATTATCGCCGCTTAACAGCAGGTAATTTACTTTACCGCTGTTATAAGCATTTAACGCGCCCTGAATACGGAATTGGTAATACTGATTAATCACGCCTGTGCGGTAATATTTGGCGGTTCCAAGCACCACGCCGACCTGGCGGTAGGGCAAGTCCTGCAATTCATCATAGACGTAAGGCGCAGTTTTCCAGCTTATCCAGCGGTCAAGACATAGCGCAGCGACCACAGCCAATCCGATTATCACCAACAGGCTATAAAACACGCGCTTCAACATGGACTTGCGGCTCTAAAAAAGGAGGGAATTTTATTCAAGGCTACTTTACCTGGTGGGTAAGAGCAAGATTCACTGCGTTGGTTGCGTTAAATTTAAACAGTACGGACGCAAGCACGCCCGTACTGTGAATATCAATTCAAAAGTGCGCGGTCAATATTCATACAGCCCAGCGCTTTTAATGTGGCAGCGGTCGCATCCCATTGGGTTAGTGGTGCTTCGGCTTTTTCAGCAAGTATTGCCCGCTGAATATCGTTATAGTCATAACCCGAAAGACTCAGCAGATTCAGTGCGGCCTGCAGTGGTGGCAGGGAAGGATTGAATGCCGCGTTTTCTGCATA
Source organism: Buttiauxella agrestis ATCC 33320 (assembly GCA_024169445.1). Lineage (GTDB taxonomy): Bacteria > Pseudomonadota > Gammaproteobacteria > Enterobacterales > Enterobacteriaceae > Buttiauxella > Buttiauxella ferragutiae. The sequence continues at coordinate 4,491,495 of JALKFA010000001.1, read as the reverse complement.
GCTCCCTTTGAAAATCGTCCCGTCACGCATTTCCAGCGCCACACCTGAAGGCGCGTTGCTGTACGGCGCATGGCTACGGTTTGCCGCGGCAATGGCGGCACGGCTTAATTCATCGCCCTGCAACTCAAAGCCATGGTCCATTTCATCAAGCAGCAAGGTTTTGATTTCTAAATCGCGTGGGCCAAAGGCATCAGGCAGATAATCGCCAAGCGTGGCGGGTTTACGGCCTGGCAAATTAATGCGTAGTGCTACACCGCTATTCAGCTCGTTCATAAACTGGCGGCAATGGCCACAAGGTGTGTAGTTAACCGTAATGGCGGAGAGTGCTTTTTCACCGCGCATCCACGCGTGAGTAATTGCGCTCTGCTCGGCATGAACGGTCTGCTGCATGGTGGAGCCGAGAAACTCCATATTGCCGCCAAAATAAAGGTTACCGCTTACACCGCGCGCCACAGCGCCGACATAAAACTGTGATAAATCAGCACGTGCACAAGAGGCTGCGAGTGGCAATAAGGCGAAGGCCAATGCATCGTCATCAAGGCCGGTCTGAGCTTTCAGTGATTCTACTTCGGAAGCAATAAACATTGCTGGGAAATGAGAGTCAGTAATCAAGGGTTGCAGTGCGGTTTGCAGTGCAGCCGGGAGTTGTGCGAGAGCAGCCTGAAAACGTGAGCGCATGGAAATTAGCCTCATAACAAGTGATTGACCCGTAGTTTACGGGTCTGTATAGGCTTTATATGTGATCTTCATCTAATTACAAATGCAACGTATGAAATAAAGAATGAAAATGCGCGATCTCTCGCAAGTTTTAACCTACCACGGCCAAAATAACCGGGAACAGGAACGGGGCAATCAGTGAGGTAATGATGCCGCAGATCACCAGCGCCAATGAGCTAAAAGCCCCTTCCTGGTAATCAAGTTCCGCGCAGCGAGCGGTGCCGAGGGCATGAGATGCCGTCCCCATCGCAAGACCACGAGACGCCTTAGTGGTAATGTTCATTAAATTCAAAAGGGTATGACCAAATACGGCACCCAAAATACCGACAAAAATCACACAGACTGCGCTAATCGCCGGGATCCCACCGATACTGCCACCGACTGCCATTGCGATAGGGGTGGTCACTGATTTCGGCAAAATCGAAGCGGCAATTTGCGGAGTTGCCCCCATCAGTAATGCCACCGAAGTACCGGTAATCATCGCCACCATGCTGCCAATAAAACAGATAGTGATAATGGATTTCCAGCGCGCGCGAATCTGGTGAAGCTGTTCGTAAAGCGGGAAGGCGAGGGCAACAACGGCCGGTTGCAGCAAGTCATTTAATACTTTACTGCCTTCGAAATAATGTTCGTAAGGGGTACGGGTCAAGACCAGGATTGGGATTATCACAATCATGGAAATCAGCAACGGGTTCAGAACCGGCGATTTATAACGGACAGCAACCTGGCGAGCCAGGAAAAAAGTCGCCAGTGTTAAAGGTAAAGACCACCAAAGATGATGAATCATTTTGTCTCACCCTCGCGCTCGCTCACCACTTTACGCTCGCCATGCATTAACTGGGAACTCCAGCTCACCACCACTAACACCACCAGGGTACTGATAAAACATGAGACCACGACAGGGCCAAATTGTTGTTTTATTACATCGACATACTGCATCACACCTACGCCAATCGGCACAAACAGCAGTGCCATATTGCGAATCAATATTTGGCAACCGGGCTTAACCCATTTGGCAGGGACGATTTGCAGCGACAGCAATACAAACAGAATCAGCATGCCAATAATGCTGCCGGGGATGGTGATAGGAAGCAGTGACGAAATGGCAATACCTGCATATAAGCATATGTAAATTAATATAAATGCCCGCAGGTACTGCCATAGTGCGGTGAGTGAGTTACGCATAGTGATTACCTTTTAGAAAACGCATTCATCATACAATTAAACTCAAAAATGTGCTACCGGTCACATCATGAATTATTAGCATACCAAACATTCCTGTCTGGAACGTTCCAGAAAGTTTTGGGCATTATCACAACAGGTATTTTGAGGACAAAAAAAGCGGCCCGTAGGCCGCTCTTCAAAGCTGTAATCTTCGCTTAGTTCAAGCGTACCGGCATACCGGAACGGCCCTGAATAGCTTGATCCAATACGGTGCTGTCAACGTCAGGCTGAGCGGTAATCGCGGTCACGTTGTTTTTCAGCGTGATAGGGACAATCTCAGTGGAGTTGAACTGCGCTTCAGTGGTCGACAGTGGGTTATGCACTTCAATGTAGCGCGTACCATCTGGCTCAACGGTGGCTTTAACCGGTTCGTTGATGAACTGAACGCGGGTACCGACCGGCACTTTCTCGAACAGGAATTTGATGTCTTCATTACGCAGACGCACACAACCGTGGCTCACGCGCAGGCCGATACCAAAGTTTGCGTTGGTACCGTGAATCGCATACAGACGACCAATGTACAGTGCATACAGACCCATCGGGTTATCTGGGCCAGCTGGAACAACCGCTGGCAGTGGCGTACCGGCAGCAATATATTCTGCGTGCATTTTCTTCGTTGGCGTCCAGGTTGGGCCCGCTTTCTTACGTTCTACTTTTGTTGTCCAGTTCAGTGGGGTGTCTTTACCCAACTGGCCGATACCGATTGGCAGCACGATAACCGTGTTGGAGCCAGCAGGGTAATAGTAGAGGCGCATTTCAGCACTGTTAATAACAATACCTTCATGGACGGTGTCCGGCAGAATCAGCTGCTGAGGAATATTCAGGATGGTACCAGGCTTTGGCAAATACGGGTCAACACCCGGGTTTGCTTCCAACATGTTGGAAAGACCCATCTGGTAACGTGCTGCGAATTCTTCCAGCGGTGCGGTGCTACCTTCAGGAATGGTGACAACCTGGTTTTGACCAATCAAACGGCTGCCATCAGTAGGCAGAGGATAGGTCACGGCAGAAGCTGTTTTGCTAAAAGACACGACAGCCACAAATGCCAGTAAAATAGTGCGTAGTTTCATATTCATGGTATGCGAATTATTTACGGCCATGCAGGCTAGTTAGTGAAGAAACGGAGCGGTTTAGCCGCGCATTATATGTGCATTCTCGCGACCAGGGAAATCAGATGTGGATTAAATCACATTTTTTTCCATATTGATTATTTTATCGCCAGTGAACAAGCAGGGCGATCTGCACATTGAGTTATGGCATAATGTGCCGGATCTCACATCTTAAAACTTCTTTTACCAGGACATCTCTGTGCTAGTTTCCAGCAACGTCACAATGCAGTTCGGCAGTAAGCCGCTGTTTGAAAATATTTCTGTCAAATTTGGCGGCGGCAACCGTTACGGCTTGATCGGCGCTAACGGTAGCGGCAAGTCTACCTTTATGAAGATCCTCGGTGGCGATTTAGAGCCAACGCTGGGTAACGTTTCACTTGATCCGAACGAACGCCTCGGTAAGTTGCGTCAGGATCAATTCGCCTTTGAAAAATTCACCGTGCTCGACACGGTAATCATGGGCCACGCTGAACTCTGGGAAGTAAAAGAAGAGCGCGACCGCATTTACGCGTTACCAGAGATGAGCGAAGAAGACGGCTACAAAGTGGCTGACCTGGAAGTGTTGTACGGCGAAATGGACGGTTACACCGCTGAAGCACGCGCGGGCGAACTGCTGTTAGGTGTCGGCATTCCTGTAGAACAACATTACGGCCCGATGAGCGAAGTTGCTCCAGGCTGGAAACTGCGTGTGTTGCTGGCGCAGGCACTGTTCTCAAACCCAGAAATTCTGCTGCTTGATGAACCGACGAACAACCTGGACATCGACACCATTCGTTGGCTGGAAACCGTGCTGAACGAACGTAACAGCACCATGATCATCATTTCGCACGACCGTCACTTCCTGAACATGGTGTGTACTCACATGGCGGATCTGGACTACGGCGAACTGCGTGTTTATCCAGGCAACTACGACGAATACATGACGGCAGCAACACAAGTGCGTGAACGCCTGCTGTCTGACAACGCGAAGAAAAAAGCGCAGATTGCAGACCTGCAATCCTTCGTTAGCCGTTTTAGTGCCAACGCCTCTAAATCTCGCCAGGCGACTTCTCGTGCGCGTCAGATTGATAAAATCAAACTCGACGAAGTTAAAGCATCCAGCCGTCAGAACCCGTTCATTCGCTTCGAGCAGGACAAGAAACTGTTCCGTAATGCGCTTGAAGTTGAAGCTATGTCTAAAGGCTTTGATAACGGCCCACTGTTCAAAGGCGTTAACATGCTGCTGGAAGTGGGTGAAAAACTGGCGATTCTGGGTACTAACGGCGTGGGTAAAACCACTCTGCTTAAAACCCTGGTTGCTGAACTGACTCCAGACGCAGGTACTGTGAAGTGGTCTGAGAATGTGCAAATCGGCTATTACGCGCAGGATCATGAATACGAATTCGAAAATGACCTGACTGTGTTCGACTGGATGAGCCAGTGGATGCAGGAAGGCGACGACGAGCAAGCGGTGCGCAGCATTCTTGGCCGTCTGCTGTTCAGCCAGGATGACATCAAAAAGCCTGCTAAAGTGCTTTCCGGTGGTGAAAAAGGCCGCATGTTGTTTGGTAAGTTAATGATGGAACGCCCGAACGTTCTGGTGATGGATGAACCTACCAACCACCTGGATATGGAATCTATCGAGTCGCTGAACATGGCGCTGGAAATGTACCCAGGCACGCTGATCTTCGTTTCTCACGACCGTGAGTTTGTTAGCTCGCTGGCAACGCGTGTGATTGAGATTACCCCAGAGCGTGTGATTGACTTTACCGGCGGGTACGAAGATTACCTGCGCAGTAAAGGTATTGACGGTTAATTTAGTTTTGTAGGGTGGATAAGCGCTAGCGTCATCCTCCATTTGCACCTGATTGTCGGATGACGCTGCGCTTATCCGACCTACGAAATAGCTTCGTCAGCAGTTTTAAACCGCCTTTCGGCGGTTTTTTTATATCTTAAATCTTCAATAAATCCTGCTCAATGCCATCAACAACCAAACGGCGTTTTTCCCCAGCAGGAAGCGTCAACTTCATCTCGCTCCATGCCGGTTGATAATCCCCTTTACGGCTAAACGACACATGAATCTCATCTGCCGTACAGCGAATTTCCCAGCTCAGCCACAACGCATTACCTTGCTGATAACCCCATGACTCGCCGTCGTCTTCAAACAGGCTGCCGTGTGAAACGCCAGTCCCTTGCAACGGATACACTTTCAACTCGCGCACATTATCAGCGCTCGCTAACACATGCGTAATGCGTGCAGAGTGCGGCAGGGCAGCACCGGCGCGCACCAGCAGCGGCAGGCGTTCGAGCGGAGCATCAACCACAATTGTCTGGCCGCCGCTATACCACTGGCCAGTGTAGTAATCGTACCAACCCGCGCCGTTTTCTGGCAGCCAGATTTCGCGCTCGCGTTGGCCTTCTTCCACCACACTTGCGACCAGCAAATCACGGCCCAGCATAAAGTCATCACACTCTTCGAAGGTTTTCGCGTCGTGCTCATGATCAAGGAAGGTGGAGCGCAGCATCGGTTCGTCGTCAGCATGGGCTTGCCACAGCAGCGTGTAGAAATACGGTAGCAGGCGATAGCGTGTTTCAATCGCGCTACGGATTGCCGGAGTCACACTTGCGTACATCCACGGCTCGTTGACAGTCTGGTCATCATTCCATGAGTGAATGGTGAAGCGCGGGTGCATCACGCCATTTTGTACCCAACGGACAAACAGCTCGGCATCTGGTTTGTCGCCAGAGAAACCGCCGACGTCATGCCCGACGTTATACAAACCTGACAGGCTCATGCCCACGCCCATACGAGTGTTGTAGCGCAGCGTATTCCAGTTGGTGCGGTTATCGCCGCTCCAGGTTTGCACGTAACGCTGCATCCCGGCGCAACCTGAACGCGAAATCAAATACGGGCGTTTTTCCGGTGCAAAGGCTTGTTGTGCTTCCAGCGAGGCACGCATCATCAACAGCGGCATGACCGGGCGAATATTTTTGATGGCGATTTCCTGGCCAAAGCCGTAGCAACGTGCTTCGCCATCCCACACTTCGTATTCGTTGTTATCGTTCCAGGTGGAGTCGATACCCATTTCCAGCAGTTGCGTAGTGACGCCGTTTTGCCACCATTTGACCGTTGCCGGGTTGGTGAAATCGAGGTGTGAACCTTCATCGTCCCAGAAGATCGAGCGTTCCGGGCTATCTTGCTCGGAATCTTTAATAAACAGACCTTGCTCAACCACTTCCTGATAACGAGGATGATCCTGCAACAGGCACGGCTTAATGTTCGCCGCCAGTTTGATGCCCGCATCGTGGAATGCCTGGCTCATCACTTTTGGTTGCGGCACTTTGTCGTAGTTCCAGTTGAACACATAACGCTTGTTTTTGATGGAAGTGTAGCCCGATGACAACTGGAACGAATCGCATGGGATCGCATGCTCGTTACATAGTTTGATAAAACTCATCAGCTGGTTTTGCGCATCAGGTGCATCGGTGTAATGCATGGTTGAGCCGCTGTAACCGAGGCTCCATTTCGGGCCAAACAGTGTTTTACCCGTCAGGCGTACAAACGCTTTGGTGACATCTAAAACCTGAGGGCCGAGGAACAAGTAGTAATCGACATCGCCCGACTCTGCCTGCCAGCGGCGATACGGCAGGTGATAGTTGTCAATTTCGTTACCCAAATCCAGCCAGCAACTGCTCAGGTTGTCGTAAAACATCCCGAAGCTCACATCCGGACGGCGCGTGATGGTAAACGGAATATGCTTGTACAGCGGGTCAGTGGATTCCGCGTTGTAACCCATCGCATCCAGGTTACGCATTTCGTAGCGTTTACCGGTACGCTGCAACGGGCCAGCTTTTTCGCCCAGGCCGTAATAACGTTCTTCTTTGAAGCGGCGCTGATAATGCGCCACGCCGTCGCCGTGAGCATTCAGCAAATACGCGCTGGTCGGACGGTCGCTGGCGAGCATCTGCCATTCACCGTTTTCGTTCTTATATTCCCACTCCAGCCAGAGCGGCTGGTGGACGGTGACGCGCAGCTTATCGGTGCTGACGCGAAGCGTCTCGTTGAGTTCTTCGATGCTAAAACCAGGCAGCGTAAAACCTTGCAGGCTTTCACGGTCGCGGCCTTCCCACGGCACATCACTTTCTGGCGCAATGCTCCAGGTGCGGTTCAGTGCCAGTTTGTTTTCGCGCTTAATCAGCACGCGGAACATGCCTTGCTCCAGCACGAACAAATTCAGGCGATGTTTCCCATCCACGCTTAACTCAACGTGGTTGGCATCAGATTTTAATAGTGTCCAGGTTTTCAACGTTTTCATCGTTCACAATCCATCTATCAGGCGCGCTTAGTGCGGCGTTCAGCAATAAAAGAAACCAGGAATACAGCGCCAATCAGGTCAAAGAAGCCCATGGCGATAAACAGCGGGTTGTAGCCAATTTTGTCGGCGGTGACGCCAATCAACAGTGAGAATAAGAAGCTGGCGATCCAGGCCGCAGAACCGCGCATGCCGTTGACCGTCGCCATCTGGCCTTTATCAAAGGAGTCCACAACCAGCGCACTCAACATGCAGGAAATAATCTGGTGCCCGAAGCCACCAATCGAAATCAATGCAATGGTGACGTACGGATCTTTAGTGATGGCAACCAGTGCCAGCGAGATCATCAGGAAAGCCCCGGTCACCGAACTGGCGACGATGGAGTTGGTGCGTGAGTAACCAAACCAGCGGGTATAAAGCTTGGTCAGATAGCCACTTGCCACGCTGCCGAGGTCGGCGGCGAGGAACGGCAGCCAGGCGAACATGGCAATTTGTTTGAGATCCATTCCACGTTCGTTTGCCAGATACAGCGGAACCCAGAAGCTCAACACTGCCCATGCCGGTTCGGCCATAAAAGCAGGGATAGCAATACCGTAGAAACGCTTGTTTTTGCCGACGGTTTTCAGTGCAGTCAGGAAAGGCAGTTTCACCGCAGCAGGTTCGTTATCTTGTTTGATGAACTCCAGTTCTTCTTTGCTGAGGTTCGGGTGCTGTTCCGGATTGTGATAGAACATCCACCACAAAATAACCCACAACATGGCTAACACGCCGGTGAACATAAACGCGCCCTGCCAGCCGAAAGAGGCATGCGCAAAATAGACAATTGGCGGTGCCAGCATGGCACCAATCGAGAAACCAACGCCTGCCCAACCCGCAGCAATAGGGCGCTCTTTTTTCGGGAACCATTCGCCAATCGTTTTGGCGTTAGCCGGGGTTGCCGCAGCTTCAGCACCTCCCATAAAGAAGCGCAAAATAGCCAGATGCAGCCAGCTTCCGGCACCTGCGTGCATGATGCACACTACCGCCCAAAGACCTGCGCAAATTAAGAAGCCCAGCTTGAGGCCGATTACGTCAATCAGCCAGCCACAAATCGGTTGGAAGAGGGTATAAGCAAGCTGGAATGAAGCGACAATCCAGGAATATTGTTCAGTGGTAATACCAAGACTGGATTTCAGCTCTGGAGCCAAAATACCCAGTGAGTTCCGGGTAATGTAGTTAACGGTAACGCCTAACAAGAACAGCACCAGAACCCACCAACGCAGGTTGCGGATGGTGCGCCTGCCCTTTACGGCAGTGACACCCGGATTAATGCCATGACTCATGTCGTTCTCCACGAAGCAGCTGTATCTATCGGAAAAATTTATCCATTCATTGATTGAATAAATTTGTATCTCATTGATTAATAATTATTTTAATGAATGCTTGCCAAGAAATAGCAGGTTCAATCTCGGCAATGGAGAAAGCGTAGAGCAGCAAGAACATTCGCAATAGCGACTTCGGTGCAAAAATTTTCATTTGAAAGCCAATTACGTGCGTTCGATAACGAAAAAACCAGTAATAAAGCCCTACAATTTGTCGTGAAAATTTTTTCATTGCCAAAATGGGCATAGATCACATAATGAGTAAAAAGCTAAAAATCACTGAAATTGCAGCAGAAACAGGGCTCTCCATCAGTACGGTTTCCCGCGTGCTGGCCGGGAAATCGAATACCAGCGAACTGGCCCGGCAACAGGTGCTCAACTGCGCCGAGCGAAAAGGCGTGCTTGAGGGCATGGCGGCGGGGCGTATGTTACTTAACAGCCTGGTCGTTTTTGCGCCGCAGCGTGCATTTGATGAGCGATCTGACGTTTTTTATTATCGCGTCACCCAGGGGCTGAGCAAGGCGCTGATACCCCATGAAGTGCGGCTGCGTTACTGCGCGCTGGAAGAAAACGACAGCGACGCCAACATGTTCCTGAGCAAAATGAATGAGCCAGAAACGGAAGCGGCGATCTTACTGGGCATTGACGATCCGCACATTCACGATCTGGCAGTCGATCTCGGTAAGCCTTGCGTGTTGATCAACTGCCGTGACCGCAAAATGCGTTTGCCGGGAGTGGCACCGGATCACCAGTTAATTGGCGACTTTGCCGCGAGTTATCTGTTTGAACAGGGCCATAAAGAGATCGTCACTTTGCTGTGCTTACGGCGCTATACCATGGAGTTGCGTCTTGCCGGTATTCGCGACGCCTGGGAGGCCAGCAACCTGCAATTTGATGACGCACGCCACCTGATTACCGCGCAAAGTTTCAGCTCCAAAGAGAGTGAAAAGTTAATCAGCGAATTTCTGGAAAACACGCCGCGCCAGCAGTTACCCACGGCTTTTTTGGTGGGTGGCGATTTTATGGCGGCAGGAGTGGTCAGTGCGCTGCAAAACGCGGGTTTGCGCGTGCCGCATGACATTTCGGTAATGAGTATCGACGGTTTTAATCTGGCTGCAATCCACGATGTGCCGCTAACTTCGGTACACGTCCCACGCGACCAGTTAGGCGAAGAAGCGGTGCATATTCTCCAACAGCGTTTAATCCGCCCGGATGCGCCGGTGGGGAATTTATTGCTCAATGGAATGTTGGTGGTGCGTGATTCAGTGCGCCGTATTCGCCCGAATAAAAACCATACGGCGGTCAGCAGCGTGGGGCTTTATGACGAGTGAAAGCTGCACACCTCACATTGCGGATTGCGCGGCAGTTTCATCTCGCGGAACTGGCAAGTCATCGCATCGTACATCACGATTTTCCCGCTGGCCGGCGTGCCGTAATGTGCCAGCAGTTTGATGGCTTCCATCGCTTGTAAAGAACCAATAACGCCGACTAACGGTGCCATCACACCCGCTTCAACACAGGTGAGCGCGTTGTCGCCAAACAGGCGGCTCAGGCAGCGGTAACACGGTTCGCCATCCTGATAAGTGAATACGCTGATTTGCCCTTCCATACGAATGGCCGCAGCGGAAACCAGCGGTTTTTTCAGCGTAAAACAACACTGATTGAGCTGATTGCGAATCGCCACGTTATCAGTGCAATCCAGTACCAGATCGTGCTTCGCTACTAACTCCAGCAGTTGCGTTTCATCAAGCAGCGCATTAACCGTATCAATCTGAATATGCGGGTTGATTGCGGCCAGCGCATTGCGCGCAGAATCGACTTTTAGCTGCCCAATTGTGGCATCGCGGTGCAGGGTCTGGCGCTGCAAATTAGACAGCGCCACAGTATCAAAATCTAACAATGTCAGGTGGCCGACACCTGCCGCCGCCAGATACGGCGCGCTGGCGCAACCGAGACCGCCGAGCCCAACAATCAAAACACGCGCGGCTTTCAACGCTTCCTGGCCGTCAAAATCAAAACCACGCAAAATAATTTGCCGGTTGTAGCGCATCATTTCTTGATCGCTCAGTTCAGCGCTCATGGTTAGCCCCCAAACAGATGATTAAATGGCTCAACGTCAACCCAGTCACCCGCCTCAACGTTACCGCGCTCAAGCTCCAGTACGATAAAACAGTTGGCCTGGCTAAATGAGCTGAAAATATGTGAACCCTGATGGCCTGTGCTCAATACTTCTAATTGCCCATCTTCACCGGTACGCATAATGCCACGCTGGAAATCGAGGCGGCCGGGGGATTTTTTCAGGCGGCCGACGGTACGCACACGCTGGCGTGGTGGCAGGGCATTACCTTGCTGGCCGCTTACTTTGGCTAACAGCGGCTGAACCAATTGGTAGAAGGTTAGTGCCGCAGAAACTGGATTACCCGGCAGGCCGCAGAACCAGCTGTTTTTCAGGCGACCAAAGGCAAACGGTTTACCTGGTTTTATTGCCAGTTTCCAGAAACCAACTTCACCGAGTTCTTCAAGCAACTGTTTAGTGTAATCCGCTTCACCGACCGAAACGCCGCCGCTGCTGATCACCACATCGGCCTGGCTGTCAGCTTCGATAAATGCCGCTCGCAGAGTTTCAGGATCATCACGGATAATCCCTAAATCAATGACCTCGCAACCTAATTGCTCAAGCATGATATGCACTGCCAGGCGATTGGTGTCGTAAATTTGCCCTTCGCCAAGCGGAGTGCCTGGCAGTTGCAGTTCATCACCGGTTGAGAACACGGCGACGCGAATCGCGCGTAACACCGCGACTTCGGCGATACCCAGTGAGGCAATTAGAGGTAATTCCGCGGCAGTCAGTTTTTTACCCGCAGGTAGCACGCTCGCGCCCTGGCGAATATCTTCGCCACGCAGGCGAACGTTTTGCCCGTTTTTCACGGCTTCGTTAAAACGCACACCGCTTTCGGTGACGGTGGTTTCTTCCTGCATCACCACCGCGTCGGTACCTGCTGGCACCGGTGCACCGGTCATAATGCGAATGCAGGTTGCCTCCGGCCATTCACCGCTAAAAGGTTGACCAGCGAAAGCTTTTCCCGCCACCGGCAATGCCGTACCTAACGCCAAATCTTTCAGGCGTACCGCGTAGCCATCCATTGCAGAGTTATCAAACCCCGGGACATCAATTGGTGAAGTGACAGGGTGCGAGGTAATGCGCCCGGCAGCCTTCAGCAAAGGGATGGACTCAGATTCGGTGACAGGAACAATACGCGACAACATCTGTTCCATTGCGGTTTCGAGGGGGATAAGACCGGCGGTAAATTCCATGAAAGCTCCTGCAACGCGGGAAAAATATGGCGAACATTATGTCAGAGAAATGCCTGGTGCTGAATGTTCCATTGGGAGTAATCGAATTCGGCATTTTCCTTTACATCACATTTACATCTTTCTATATTCAAAAATCGTCTCATAGCGATTCAATTTATCTGATATTTATAGCTTTCCCTGGTCGGATAAGCGCAGCGTCATCTGACCACACAACGGACTCCGACAATATAACGAACTCTGACAAGGCAATGTCGAAATGAGCAAAGCAGTAATCGCGATTCACGGTGGCGCGGGAGCCATTACTCGTGCACAACTCAGCCCTGAAAAAGAGCTGCTATATATTAAAGCTTTATCGGAAATCGTTGAGGTGGGCCAGTCCGTGCTGGGTGCGGGCGGCAGCGCGTTAGACGCCGTCACCGAAGCGGTGCGCTTGCTCGAAGAATGCCCGTTGTTTAACGCCGGTATCGGCGCCGTCTTTACCCACGACGGCACCCATGAACTGGACGCCTGCATCATGGATGGCAACACCCTCGAAGCGGGTGCCGTGGCGGGTGTCAGCCATATTCGCAACCCCGTTCTGGCAGCGCGCCAGGTGCTGGAACACAGCCCACATGTGCTGTTGATTGGGCGCGGTGCAGAAAACTTTGCACAGCAACAAGGCCTTGAGCCTGTTTCGCCGGACATCTTTTTCACTCAGGAACGCTGGGATCAACTACAACGTGCCCGAACCAGCCAGCAAACCGTGCTTGATCACGATGGTGACGAGCCGATCAATTCAGATACCAAATTTGGCACGGTCGGAGCCGTGGCACTCGATCAATATGGCAATTTGGCCGCCGCAACCTCTACGGGCGGGATGACCAACAAAATGCCAGGCCGCGTAGGCGATTCACCGATTATCGGTGCGGGTTGCTATGCCAATAACGCCAATGTGGCCGTCTCTTGTACCGGAACTGGCGAAGTATTTATGAAAACGCTTGCGGCCTACGATATTGCAGCGTTGATGGAATATGGCGGGCTGAGTCTGCAACAAGCGACAGAACGCGTAGTGATGGAAAAACTTCCGGCGCTGCAAGGCAGTGGCGGGGTGATTGCTATCGATAACGAAGGCAATGTGGCGTTGCCATTTAATAGTGAAGGGATGTACCGCGGCTACGGTTATGTCGGGGACGCCCCAAACGTCGGAATTTATCACAGCCAGGAGCATTGATGCCCCATAGTCACGAACTGCCCGACGACGAAGTGCTGTCTGTTAGCCGACTGAACGTTCGTTTTCGCCAGGAAAATGCCGACACCCAGGCGGTGTCCGATTTGTCGTTTGTGCTAAAGCGCGGCGAAACACTGGCGATTGTCGGGGAGTCCGGCTCTGGGAAATCAGTCACAGCGCTAGCCTTAATGCGCCTGCTGGAAAAGACCGCGAGCATTGTTGAAAGCGAAAAAATTTTGCTGCGTCGCCGCAACGGTGAGGTGATTGAACCGGCGACGCTGAGTACATCGCAAATGCGCCATGTGCGCGGCGCGGATATCGCCATGATATTCCAGGAGCCGATGACGTCGCTCAACCCGGTATTTCCGGTGGGTGAACAAATTGCCGAATCTATCCGCCTGCATCAGGGGCTGGATAAACAGGCGGCGATGGAAGAGGCCAGGCGCATGCTCGAACGGGTACGCATTCCGGAAGCAAAAGCTATTTTGGGGCGTTATCCGCATCAGCTTTCTGGTGGCATGCGCCAACGCGTGATGATAGCGATGGCACTCTCTTGTCGTCCGGCGGTGCTGATTGCCGATGAACCGACCACCGCGCTGGACGTGACGATTCAGGCGCAAATCCTCCAGCTTATCCGCGTGCTGCAAGATGAAATGCATATGGGCGTGATATTTATCACCCACGATATGGGCGTGGTGGCCGATATGGCCGACCGCGTGCTGGTAATGTATCGAGGCGTGGCCGTCGAAACAGGCAGCGTGGAACAGATCTTTAACGCGCCTGTTCATCCTTACACCAAAACGCTATTGGCTGCGGTGCCGCGTCTTGGGGCGATGAATGGCCGTGATTTACCGCGCAAATTCCCGCTGGTGAATCCAGAACATCCTGACCGTACAGAACCTGAAACCGAACAAGACACTATTACGCCTGGCGCGGTGCCGGTGCTGCAAGTGCGCGACCTGGTGACGCGTTTTGATATTCGCAGTGGCATTTTCAACCGCGTCACCAGTCGCGTATACGCAGTAGAAAAAGTGAGTTTTGACTTATGGCCTGGCGAAACGCTGGGGCTGGTGGGAGAGTCAGGCAGTGGCAAATCCACCACCGGACGGGCGCTGTTGCGGCTGGTAGAAACTCAGGGTGGCAGCATTCATTTCAACGGCCAACGTATCGACACGCTCTCCAATGCCGACATGCAGCATGTGCGCAAAGACATCCAGTTTATTTTCCAGGATCCTTATGCCTCGCTCGACCCGCGTCTGACGGTGGGTTATTCGATTATGGAACCGTTGCTGGTTCATAACGTGATGTCCACAGCGCAGGCGCAACAACGCGTGGCGTGGTTACTCGAACGCGTGGGATTGCAGCCCGAACATGCGTGGCGTTATCCCCATGAGTTTTCCGGCGGCCAGCGACAGCGTATCTGCATTGCGCGCGCACTGGCACTCAATCCGAAAGTGGTGATTGCCGATGAGTCTGTCTCGGCACTGGATGTCTCTATTCGTGCGCAAATCATCAACTTGCTACTCGATTTACAGCGTGAGTTTGGCATCGCCTTTTTGTTTATTTCCCATGACATGGCGGTAGTTGAGCGCATTTGTCATCGCGTGGCGGTGATGTATCTCGGGCAAATTGTCGAAATCGGCCCGCGTCGCGCGGTGTTTGAAAACCCGCAGCACCCGTATACCCGCAAACTCATGGCTGCTGTACCGGTTGCCGACCCCGCGCACCGTCGGCCTAAACCTGTTTTGCTTTCCGATGACATCCCCAGTAGCACGCACAAACTGGGGTTTGAACCGCATGTTGCAACGCTTGTGAATGTTGGACCAGGGCACTTTGTTGCCCGGTCACAGTGATATTTTTGGCAGGGATAATCAGGAGAACTTCATGACCGTATTAAAAAGTACCAAGTGGCTAGTGGCCGCAGGTCTGGCAACCAGCGTGATTGCCGCTCCGGCATTCGCTGCAAAAGATGTCGTTGTTGCTGTGGCATCCAATTTCACCACGCTTGACCCGTATGATGCCAACGATACGCTGTCGCAGGCGGTGGCAAAGTCGTTTTATCAGGGGCTGTTTGGTCTGGATAAAGAGATGAAACTGCAAAACGTGCTGGCGGAAAGCTATACCGTTTCTGACGACGGGCTGGTTTACACCATCAAACTGCACTCGGGGGTTAAATTCCAGGATGGCACCGATTTCAACGCCGAAGCGGTGAAGGCCAACCTTGATCGCGCCAGCAATCCGGAAAACCACCTCAAGCGCTACAACCTGTATAAAGCGATTGCTAAGACCGAAGCGGTTGACGCCAGTACGGTAAAAATCACCCTCAAACAGCCATTCTCGGCGTTTATCAATATTCTGGCCCATCCGGCAACGGCGATGATTTCCCCGACGGCACTGAAAAAATATGGCAAAGAGATTGGTTTCCATCCGGTCGGCACTGGCCCATATCAACTGGACACCTGGAACCAGACCGATTTTGTGAAGGTCAAGAAGTTCGACGGTTACTGGAAACAGGGTTTACCTAAACTCGACACCATCACCTGGCGCCCGGTGGTGGATAACAATACCCGCGCGGCCATGCTGCAAACCGGCGAGGCGCAATTTGCCTTCCCAATTCCTTACGAACAGGCAGGGGTGCTTGCGAAAAACGACAAGCTGGAACTGGTGGCTTCGCCTTCCATCATGCAGCGTTACCTCAGCATGAACGTGACGCAAAAGCCGTTTGATAACCCGAAGGTGCGTGAAGCTATTAACTATGCGATTAACCGCCAGGCGCTGGTGAAAGTGGCATTTGCCGGGTATGCGACACCAGCGGAAGGCGTGGTACCGCCGTCTATCGACTTCGCACAAATTTACAAACCGTGGCCGTATGACCCGGCCAAAGCGCGTGCATTGCTGAAAGAAGCAGGCTATCCGAACGGTTTCGAAACCACTTTATGGTCGTCTCATAACCACAGTACCGCGCAGAAAGTGTTGCAGTTCACTCAGCAGCAACTGGCGCAAGTGGGCATCAAAGTGAAGGTTACCGCGATGGATGCCGGGCAACGAGCTGCTGAAGTGGAAGGCAAAGGGCAAAAAGAGAGCGGTGTGAGAATGTTCTACACCGGTTGGTCGGCCTCGACTGGCGAAGCTGACTGGGCATTGTCGCCGTTGTTTGCCTCATCTAACTGGCCACCAACGCTGTTTAACACCGCGTTCTACAGCAATCCGCAAGTGGATAAAGACCTGACGGACGCGCTGAAAACCACCAACCGTGATGAAAAAGCGAAACTGTATAAAGACGCGCAGGACACTATCTGGAAGGAAAATCCGTGGGTGCCACTGGTGGTTGAAAAACTGGTTTCTGCGCACAGCAAAAACCTCAGCGGTTTTTATGTGATGCCGGATGCCGGGTTTAGTTTTGATGATGCGGATTTGAAAGAGTGATGATTTTGGTGGCGTGTTTTCACCCTCACCCCGACCCTCTCCCTGAGGGAGAGGGGGAACGACACGCGATCCAATCCCCTCTCCTGGGGGAGAGGGTTAGGTTGAGGGGGGACAATGTTTAACTATTTCCTCAAACGCCTACTGGGCCTGATCCCCACATTGCTGATTGTCGCGGTGCTGGTGTTTCTGTTCGTCCATATGCTGCCAGGTGACCCGGCGCGGTTAATCGCCGGGCCTGATGCAGACGCCACCGTTATCGATATGGTGCGCAAACAGTTAGGCCTGGATTTACCGCTCTGGCAGCAATTCTTACACTACATCGGCAACATTTTGCAGGGCGATTTTGGCATCTCGATGGTGTCGCGCCGTCCGGTTTCCGAAGAGATCGCCAGCCGCTTTATGCCAACATTCTGGCTCACGCTCACCAGCATGGGGTGGGCGGTCATTTTCGGACTGTTCACTGGCATTATTTCTGCCGTCTGGCGTAATCGCTGGCCGGACAGGCTGAGCATGACGATTGCGGTTTCCGGTATCTCTTTCCCGGCCTTCGCACTCGGCATGCTGCTGATGCAGGTTTTCTCCGTAGAACTGGGCTGGTTGCCGACGGTAGGGGCCGATAGCTGGCAGCACTACATTCTGCCGTCTGTCACGCTTGGCGCGGCAGTGGCGGCAGTGATGGCTCGTTTCACCCGTGCTTCCTTCGTCGATGTGCTGCAAGAAGATTACATGCGCACCGCGCGTGCTAAAGGGGTCAGCGAAACACTGATAGTTCTCAAACATGGGCTACGCAACGCGATGATCCCCGTGATTACCATGATGGGGCTACAGTTTGGCTTCCTGCTCGGTGGCTCAATTGTGGTCGAAAAAGTGTTTAACTGGCCGGGGCTTGGGCGCTTGCTGGTGGATTCGGTCGAGATGCGCGACTACCCGGTGATTCAGGCGGAAGTGTTGCTGTTCTCGCTGGAATTTATTGTCATCAACTTAGTGGTGGATTTGCTGTATGCCGCCATTAACCCAGCTATCAGGTACAAGTAAGGATGCGACTCTTTAACTGGCGACGCCAGGCGGTACTGAACGCGATGCCGATAGTTCGGCCCAATCAAGTGCGCACCCCGTGGCACGAATTTCTGCGCCGTTTGCGCAAGCAGCCGGTGGCGATGTTTGCCGGGGCTTTCGTGCTGTTTTTGGTTGCTATCGCGCTTATCGCGCCGTGGATTTCTCCGTTCGATGCGGAAAACTATTTTGATTACGATCGGCTCAACGAAGGGCCGTCGATAGTGCACTGGTTTGGCGTAGATTCGTTAGGGCGCGATATTTTCAGCCGCGTGCTGGTGGGAGCGCAAATCTCGCTGGCGGCAGGGGTGTTCTCGGTGTTGATCGGCGCGGTAATTGGCACCGTTTGCGGCCTGCTGGCGGGATATTACGAAGGCTGGTGGGATCGCGTCATTATGCGTATTTGTGACGTGTTGTTCGCCTTCCCTGGGATCTTACTGGCGATTGCAGTAGTGGCAGTAATGGGTACCGGCATGTCGAACGTGATAATCGCGGTGGCGATTTTTAGTATTCCTGCTTTTGCCCGCCTGGTGCGCGGCAATACGCTGGTGCTAAAACACCAAACCTTTATTGAATCGGCACGCAGTATTGGCGCCTCGGATGCGACGATTATCTTCCGCCATATTTTACCGGGGACGGTTTCGTCGATAGTGGTCTATTTCACGATGCGTATTGGCACATCGATCATTTCCGCGGCGAGTCTGTCGTTCTTAGGGTTAGGCGCACAGCCACCAACACCAGAGTGGGGCGCGATGTTAAACGAAGCACGCGCCGATATGGTGATTGCCCCACATGTGGCAATTTTCCCGAGTCTGGCGATTTTCCTGACGGTGCTGGCGTTTAATTTACTGGGAGATGGGCTGCGCGACGCGCTGGATCCCAAGATAAAAGGTTAACCCATTTTGTGTTCCCGTCGGGTGACAAGGCATAACTCTGGTAAGGAATGCACCGGAGGTTGTTCGCCCTGCATGGCATTGAGAATAGCGGTTGCCAAATCTTCACCTATCACCCTGAAAGGGACGTCAAAACCCGTAGGTTTTATCGGCAGAAATGATGAGATATCGCTGCTAAAAACTCCGGCAAAGAACGGGTAGTGACAGCGCTGTTGCCGGGTATAAAAGCTTGCTCCTAGCATCTGTAAGTCGCTAAGAAAGATGATGTAATCAGGAGGGATGGGTAGCTGGTGGAAATAACGCAGCGCCTCGAAACCGGACGCCTCACTGATTTCACCCCGGAAGAGATATTCTTCATTCACTTTCAGGTTTTGCTGGCGTAAGGCTTCGCGCCAGGCCTGCGTGAAGATTGCTCCCTGCGCACTCGATTTTTCCAACGTGACCAGCGCAATATTTTGATATCCCGCCATTTTTCCCTGTTGCACCGCTTCTTTTGCCACCGTGGCAAAATCCAGATCTACCCAGTTGAATTGGCCATTCAGGGTAGAGCTGCGTCCAAGCGTGGCAAACGGGAAATTATTTTTATGCAAATACTCAATACGAGGATCGTTGATTTGAGTGTTGGTCAGTATGACGGCGTCGGCTTTGCGTTGCTCAACAATTTTTTGTAGCCACAGTTTTTCATCTGCATCGTCCAGTGCCAGGTGCAGGATGGTGTCGATGTCCTGCAGGCGCAGGCGGGTTTGCAGACCCGCAGCAACGCGCATGAAAAAAGAGGCCGTGTAGAAGTTGTCCCGTTCACCCGATGGTAGCAGGAGCGCAACGGTGTTGACCTTACCCTTGCGCAGATTTCTGCCCGCAGCATTGGGCCGATAACCATAGAAATTTGCCGCCTCAAGTACGCGCTTTTGCGTTGCCATACTGACTTCAGGGTGGCTATTTAGTGCTCTTGAAACGGTGGCAATGGAGAGATCCAGTATTTTTGCCAACTCTTTGATATTCATCTATTCCTTTTCCCACACATGGACGATTACGCCATATCTATATTTTACTCTGCTAAGTTTTACCATTTGGGATGACTGCCGCATAAATATATCACGGTTGACCTGGGGATATTTGAATAATAAACACGAGATCACAACTCTCAGATCCTTTTACTTATTGGGTTAGTTCCTTCATTGACTTGCTGCTTAATGTTAACCATTATCGGAAACGTTTCCGGAAAAATAATTATAACTTCCAATAAATAAAATGAGGTCATGATGAACACCCTACAAATTAAAGATAACTCACTGTATTGGTCATGGAATGGTTATTACCTTTCCATTTTTCCTTGGGGTAAAGATAGTTTAAGAATTATTTCAGGTATTCAACCTGATAGTAGTGAAATTCCGGGTTGGGCTTTGCTGGAACAACCCGATATTACTGTGCGGTTTGAACGAGATGATACAAGTCTGACGCTGATTAATGGGAATATCAGCGCATCTGTTGACCAGCAAGGACGGATTGCTTTTTATAATCAGAAAAAAGAGTGTTTACTGGAAGAATTATGGCGGCAAAGAGACAATGGAGAGCATTTTTGGGATGAGGGCCATCAATCAAAAAATAAAGTCAGCGCATTAAAAATATCTGGCCGGGAAATGAAACCATTAGCTGGAAATGCAATGGAAATAAATGTCAGGTTTGAAGCTAATCCAAATGAAAAAATGTGTGGGATGGGACAGTATCAGCAGCCTTTTATTAATTTAAAAGGCTGTGCTATTGAATTAGCTCAGCGAAATTCTCAGGCCAGTGTGCCCTTTATGGTCTCGAGTCTGGGATATGGTTTTTTATGGAATAACCCCGCGGTAGGCGAAGTTATTTTTGCGAATAACGAAACGCGCTGGCATGCTCAGGCCGCATCGCATATTGATTACTGGATAACGGCAGGTGATACCCCTGCGCAAATCATCAGAAACTATGCGAACGCCACCGGTAAACCCCCTTTGATGCCCGAATTTGCCCTGGGTCTGTGGCAATCCAAATTACGTTATCGCACCCAGCATGAGTTGCTGAGTGTGGCACGTGAGTATCGTGATCGCGGTATTCCTCTGGCGGTGATTGTCGCCGATTTCTTCCATTGGCCGGTGCAGGGCGACTGGAAATTTGATTCACGGGAATGGCCCGATCCCGCTGCGATGACCGCAGAACTCAAGGATATGGGTACGGAATTGATGGTTTCAGTCTGGCCGACGGTAGATGTGAAAAGTGAAAATTATCCTGCGATGAACGAGCAGGGCTTGCTGGTGAATACCCGCAAAGGGCTAAACATCAACTTCGATTTTTTAGGTAATAGCCGCTTTATCGACCCTACGAATCCTGAGACTCGCCAGTTCGTCTGGGATGTCTGTAAGAGGAACTATTTTGACAATGGCGTAAACCTATTCTGGCTTGATGAGGCTGAGCCAGAATATGGTGTCTATGATTTTGATAACTATCGTTATCACATAGGTAATACCCTCGAAACGGGCAATATCTATCCACTGCATTATACCGAGGCTTTTTACGACGGTCTGCGCGAAGCGGGGCAGAGTAATCCGGTAAGCCTGGTGCGCTGCGCATGGGCCGGTAGCCAGCGCTACGGTGCCTTGGTTTGGTCTGGCGATATCCACTCATCATTTGAGTCGATGCGTAACCAACTCTGCGCTGGGTTAAGCATGGGCATGGCGGGTATCCCGTGGTGGACCACTGATATTGGTGGATTCCATGGCGGTGATGTCAGCGATCCCGCATTTCATGAGTTGTTAATACGCTGGTTCCAGTGGGCGGTATTCAGCCCGGTGCTGCGCATGCATGGACACCGCGACCCCATTACTGAGCCAGAAATCCCTTACCGCGACGGTATCGCACAATGCAACACCGGAGCCGGCAACGAGCTATGGAGTTTTGGTGAATCCACCTTTGCAATTCTCAGCCGTTACGCAACGCTACGAGAAAGGCTGCGGCCGTATCTACGCAAACTCATGCAGCAAGCCCATGAGACAGGCGAGCCGTTAATGCGCCCGCTGTTTTATCACTATCCCGAGGATGAGCAAGCCTGGCAGATAACCGACCAATATCTATTTGGCGAAGACGTTCTTGTTGCGCCAGTGGTTAACGCAGGGGAGAGGCAACGTCGTGTCTGGTTACCGGGTAACACGGTGTGGGTTGACGTGGTTTCGGGTGACCGCCATGAGGGCGGCCGGTTTATCAGCGTTGCCGCACCACTCGAAACGTTACCTTTGCTGGTACGTGATGGCGCAGAGGTTCTGCGGCTGATTCGCCCATTCTGACACGGGTAAATAGGGAGAGCATGATGAGTGGAATATCTAATGATTTGGGTGTGGCCAGTCACCCAGTTGGGCTGGCAAAACTTTCAGTAAGTGAAAAGATAGGTTACGGCTTGGGAGATGCTGGTGGCACGATTATTACCGGACTTATCTCGAACTTTTTAACCTTCTTTTATACCGATATTTTTGGGTTAACACCGGCGGTGGTGGGAACACTATTCCTGGTGCTACGTGTGATTGACGCTATTTCTGATCCACTGATCGGGGTTATTGCTGACCGCTCCTCGACCAAAATGGGGCAGTTCCGGCCGTTTATACTCTGGACAGCCATTCCATTAGGACTGATTGCATTTCTGACTTTTAGCGTTCCGGATTTGGCTTATCACTGGAAGGTGCTTTACGCCGTTGTGACCTACTTTGCGCTCTCGGTGCTTTATTCCCTCAACAACGTGCCTTATTGCGCATTGATCACCAAAATCACCACTAATCCGCTGGAGCTTGTTTCATGCCAGTCCTGGCGTTTTGCGTTGTGTGGCGTGGCGGGTTTCGCCGTCTCGGTTGGTTTGCCGATTATGGTGGATTACTTTGGCAAGGGGAATGCGGTTCGGGGATATCAGTATGGTGTAGGCGTTCTGGCATGTTTAGCCATCGCGATGTTTCTACTGTGCTTTTATGGTGTGAAAGAGCGAGTAGTGGCTCGAAACAATCATACGTTTAACCTGCGTGAAAGCCTGAAAAGTATCCGGCGTAACGATCAGCTTTTACTGACCTTTGTGATGTCGTTACTGATCATCAGCATCTTTAACACTAAGGGTGGGGTCGCCATGTATTTCATTACTTATGTACTGCATGGTGATGCGACCTATACCTCGTTATTTTTTGGCATGGCGACGTTGGGAGGAATTACAGGTTCAATTCTGGTGCAATATTTGACGCGCAGTTTTGAGATTAAAACCCTCTATTTCTGGGTGAATATGGTTCTGGCACTCGCTCACTTCGCAGTTTGGTTTGTTCCCGGGACAGCGACCACAGTGTGGCTGGTTTTAGTCTTTGTTTGTTGTGTCGTGTTGGGTCTTATTTTACCGATGCACTTTACCCTTGTGACCTTTGCTGATACGTATGGCGAATGGAAGTCAGGCCGCCGTTCATCGGGCATGAACTTTGCGTTTAACCTATTTTTTGTCAAGCTGGCATGGGCAGTAGCAGGGGTTATCGTCAGCGTTGTACTGACCGTCGTGGCTTACCGTTCCGGTATGGAAAACCAGACACCATTGTCTTTAGCGGGGATCACGATGCTTTCCACTGCGATACCCGGTGTGCTGCATTTATTGCTGGCAGCGACGGTGTGGTTTTTCAGGATTGATAATAAAATGGTCGCACAAATGGAGCAGGAATTAGGTCGTTAAAGTAAAGAGCCTTTCCAAACAGGAAAGGCTCTTTTGAAGGATTAAACCACTGAACCCCACAGGTCATATTCGTCTGCGTTTTCCACTTTCACGCGCACGACATCACCTGGTTTCAATTTGGTTTCGCCATTCAGATAAACCGCACCGTCGATTTCTGGAGCGTCTGCCATGCTGCGGCCAATCGCGCCTTCTTCGTCAACTTCATCAACGATCACCAGAATCTCACGGCCCACTTTTTCTTGCAGACGTTCAGCAGAAATCTGCTGTTGCAGCTGCATGAAGCGGTTCCAGCGCTCTTCTTTCACGTCTTCCGGCACCGGATCGGCCAGTTCGTTAGCGGTCGCACCTTCTACCGGGCTGAACTTGAAGCAACCGACACGATCCAGACGGGCTTCTTTCAGGAAGTCGAGCAGCATCTGGAAGTCTTCTTCAGTTTCGCCAGGGAAGCCGACAATGAAGGTGGAACGCAGCGTCAGATCCGGGCAGATCTCACGCCATTGCTTAATGCGCTGCAACTGACGATCCACGCTGCCTGGGCGCTTCATCAGCTTCAGAATGCGCGGGCTGGCGTGCTGCAAAGGAATATCCAGATACGGCAGGATCTTGCCTTCGGCCATCAACGGGATCACATCATCAACGTGCGGATACGGATAAACATAGTGCAGACGTGTCCACACGCCCAGTTTGGAAAGCTGCTCGCACAGGCTAACCATGCTGGTTTTCACCGGCTCGCCGTTGTAGAAACCGGTGCGGTGTTTAACATCAACGCCGTAAGCAGAGGTATCTTGTGAGATGACCAGCAACTCTTTCACACCGGCATCAACCAGACGTTTAGCTTCGGACAACACATCGCCAATTGGACGGCTGTCGAGATCGCCACGCATCGAAGGGATGATGCAGAAAGTACAACGGTGGTTGCAGCCTTCAGAAATTTTCAGGTACGCGTAGTGACGCGGGGTCAGTTTCACGCCTTGTTCCGGCACCAGGCTCAGGAACGGGTTATGTTTTGGTTTCGGCACATAGTGGTGAACGTGCTGCAAAACTTGCTCGTAGCTATGCGGGCCGGTGATTTCCAGAACTTTAGGGTGCACCTGGCGGATTTGGTCTTCTTTGGCCCCTAAACAGCCGGTCACAATCACTTTGCCATTTTCGTTCAGCGCTTCGCCGATCGCTTCGAGCGACTCTTGTACGGCACTGTCGATAAAGCCACAGGTGTTAACGATAACCATATCGGCATCATCATAGCTAGGCACTACATCGTAACCTTCGGTGCGCAGCTCAGTTAGAATTCGTTCAGAATCAACGAGGTTTTTTGGGCAGCCGAGGGAGACAAAGCCAATACGGGGTTGTTGCATACAGGTCACGCTCACAAAGTAAACAGAAAATAAAAACCGGGCGATTCTACACGGGTTTTCGGTATGGCTCTACTGGTTGTTTTTAAAGTGACGCAGGATCAAATTCAGACTAATCGACATGCCTTAGCTTTTGCTTAGCCAGGACGCAGGCTCTATTATCTCCCCGCTTAACTTAATTGTAACGTCCCGTTCAACCAGAGAATCCCTAATGCCTAAGATTTTAGCCCTTTCCGGGATGCTAATTGCTGTCCTGGCGACCACTGCCTGCAACATTATTCCTACGCCACTTAACACCCCACCGGCAACTGCGCAGAAGTTTGTTTGCGGCGGCGAAAAACTGGCTATCGATGGCGACTACGCCTGGTATAACGGCAACCGTTACTCCTATCAAAATATGACTAACGGGCAGGCGTTTTATCGCTATCACAGCAGTAACTTCGGCCTGAAGAAAGTTGGCGAAAACCGCACCATGCTGATTGGTCTTGATGCCAAACCTTGTGTTGCGGCGAATTAATAAATGAATTCACCCCGTCACCTGACGCGTCTGAGTACGCTGCTGCTCGGTTTTATGCTGGCGGGGTGTGGCACGCTGTCGAACGTTGCTCCTGAGGCGGAAGTGCCGCAAAAGGCGCAACGTGCTTGCGGTTCGCCTGCAAATCACGATATTAACCAGTGGTTGCCCGCTCTGGTTGAACAGCAGTCGCCGGCGATGGTGGTTGGGGTGATTGACGCCAATAACCAACGTCACTACTGGCAATTTGGTGTCACCGATACGAAACACCACCATCCCGTCAATGAACAGACGTTATTTGCCGTCGGTTCCCTCAGTAAAGGCATGACCGCCGAAGCGACCGCGGTATTAGTGGCGCAGGGGCGCCTGCATTGGTCTGATACGCTGGAAACCTTAATGCCGCCGTCGGTGCCATTAAGTGCCGATGCGAAGCAAATCACCTTGCTGCAACTGGTGACCCATACCTCCGGCTTGCCACGGCAAAATATGGATTTGCCGATGCTGACGGCTTTTATTCGTTATCTGGGAAACGGTGAGAATTTTTACGCACATCTCGATAGCGACGAAGTAGTGGCCGATCTGGCTGATTTTTCAAAACCA
Source organism: Buttiauxella agrestis ATCC 33320 (assembly GCA_024169445.1). Taxonomy (GTDB): domain Bacteria; phylum Pseudomonadota; class Gammaproteobacteria; order Enterobacterales; family Enterobacteriaceae; genus Buttiauxella; species Buttiauxella ferragutiae. The sequence continues at coordinate 4,465,718 of JALKFA010000001.1, read as the reverse complement.
GGCAGCACCGGGCCTCTATATTCCAACCTCGGCTATGCGGTGCTGGATTATGTGTTGCGTTATCAAACCGGCCAGCGCGCCGACCAACTGGTGCAAACGCTGATTTTCGATCCATTAGGGATGCGCAATAGTAGCTTTACCCCGCAAAAACTGAAAAGTTACCCGCAGCGCGCCATCGGGCATGCCGGAAGCCAGCCGAAGTTTATTCCCCGTGGGCAAGTGGTACCTGACTGGCAGTTCACCGGCAATATGCTCGGTGCAGGCGGTTTGTATACCGACACCGCCGATTTACTGACTTTTGCCAGCGCACATCTTGCCAGCACCGGCGATGCCACACTGGATAAAGCCATTCAAGACACGATGCAAACCTATTACCCGCGTGACAAAGAAGCGGCTAATATCGCCTGGGTAACGGACACCTACGGCGAACAAGCCATCACTTATCAGGTCGGATATATCGGTGGTTATTCCAGCTACATCGGTATTGATCGCCAGAATCATTTCGCGGTGGTGGTGTTACAAAATAGCTTCACCTGGCAAAACAACCTTGGACACAGTGTGTTACGTCAAATGTTTGAGGAAAAGTATCAAGCCGCCACTTGCCGCGGGGTAACTGCTTCGTAACACCTTGTTTCTACGTAGATATTACTATTTGTAAAATTTGTTGCTGAGGATCAAGAAATACGGGGAAATAAAACTGGTTTGCCTAAAATTTATCCATACTATTACTGTGTGTTATAGATTCTAATCACACGGGGGGTAAATGTATGAATGGGGAATCACTCAAACACGATCTCTTGAAAAAGATGATTATCGCCAAAATAGACATCGCTGCTTACCTCTTGATGAGAAAAGCAAAAGGCTATATGTCTGTGATTGAAACTGGGCATTTACGCGATAATTTGTTCGACTTGTCTGCTGAGTATCGTGAGATGGCTTCACGCCTCAATTCCCATCTTGCCGCACCAGAAATGGCGAGCATCAATCAGGGAATTGGCGCGGTATCTTCAGCCGCCGTTTGCCTGATGACAGGGTGTCACGACTGCCCGCAATATATCGCCATAGATGCTGAAAAACTGGAAAACTGCCTGCGACAACTTTCCGCCAGCCTGAAAGATATTATGAGTCACCAACTGGCCGTAGAAAGTTGAAACCTCGAGGGGAGGCGACTCCCCTCTGGTAAAGTTTTTGTAAAACTCCCATCCCTGAAATTCTGCAAAGCTAACCTTATCGGGTAGATCCGCAAAGGAGCAAGCTATGTCACGGTTGCCATTCCGCTCATTCATTGCCGCATCTTTACTGCTTTGGGCAGGCGTTGCCCTCGCCGCTGAGGCCAAAGTGGAGGTGCTACAAAGTAAGCTCGATCATCCCTGGTCGTTAGCTTTTCTGCCCAATAATCAAGGAATGCTGATAACGCTGCGTGATGGGCAATTACGGCGCTGGCGACCAGGCGAAGGTTTAGGTGACCCGATTGTTGGCGTGCCCAAAGTTTGGGCGCATGGACAAGGGGGATTACTGGATGTGGTTTTGGCGCCAGACTTTGAAAAAAGCCGCCGCGTCTGGCTGAGCTTTGCAGAAGCCAACAGTGATGACCAGGCGGGTACTGCCGTCGGTTACGGCACGCTGAGCAGCAATATGCAGCGGCTGGAAAACTTCAAAGTGGTGTTCCGTCAGATGCCGAAACTGTCGACCGGCAACCACTTTGGCGGGCGCATGGCGTTTGATGGCAAGGGCTATCTGTTTATCGCATTGGGCGAAAACAACCAACGGCCAACGGCGCAGGATTTGGATAAGTTGCAGGGCAAACTGGTGCGCCTGACGCAAAACGGCGACGTGCCAGCGGATAACCCATTTGCCGGTCAACAAGGCGCGCGCAGTGAAATATGGTCGTACGGGCACCGCAACCCACAGGGTATGGCGTTTAATCCGGCCAATGGGGAATTGTGGCTCAACGAGCATGGCCCGCGCGGTGGCGACGAAGTCAACGTGGCAAAACCGGGTAAAAATTACGGCTGGCCGCTGGCAACCTGGGGCATCAATTACAGCGGCATGCCGATCCCTGAAGCCAAAGGAGGAATTGTAGCCGGTACTGAACAGCCAATTTATTACTGGAAAGTCTCTCCGGCGGTGAGCGGCATGGCGTTTTACGACGCCGACAAATTTCCGCAGTGGAAAGGGAAACTGTTTATCGGTGCGCTAAAAGAGAAGAACCTGATTGAACTGACGCTTTCTGGCGACAAGGTCACCGATCAACAGCGTTTACTGGATGAGCGGGGTGAACGTATTCGCGATGTGCGCGTCGGCCCGGACGGCTATCTGTATGTCCTGACCGACGAATCTGACGGGCAATTACTGAAAATCAGCCCCTCTGGCTAGTTTTTAGCTCAATGGAATCATAACGATTTTCTTGAATGCCGGGCGCTGGGTCAGTTGCTGATACCAGCGTTGCAGGTTGGGGAAATCATTCCACTTGATATCGAGATTGAACAGGTTATAAACGCTTGGCGCCAGCGCAATATCCGCCACGCTGAATGTCTCGCCACCCAACCATTTTTGCTGCGCCAGTTCGGCGTCCACCATGGCAAACAGGGCGTTACAGGCGTCGACACTGTCTTCAATCAGCTTTTGATCGCGCAATTCCGGCGCGGTGCGCACCAGGCTGAAAAACACGCCACGATGTGGGCCTGCCAACGAGGTAGCTGCCCAGTCCATCCATTTTTCACCGCGTGCTCGAGCGGCAGGTTGGGCAATCCACAGCGATTCTTTGCCATACTGTGCGGCCAGATAACGCACGATAGTATTGGATTCCCACAGCGTCAGGTCGGTGGCATCGTCGTGAATACACGGCACCAGCGCATTCGGGTTCATCGCCAGATATTCTGCATCATGGGTTTTGCCAAATTTGCCGCCAGCCGGAATCGAGCGGTATTCCACGCCTAACTCTTCCAGGCACCACAAAACTTTCTTCACATTCGTTGAATTGTCTCTGCCCCAAACTGTGATCATTTTGTTTCCTCTTTGTTAGTTTGCATCTCAGTATGCCGTGTGCTGGCGAAGAAAACAGCACGCAAGTTCAACGGTTGCTAAAAAACTCATCAACGTGGCGGCAACTCACGCAGTTATCGAATAAACTTAAAAAACTTTACCAACGCTATGTTTCATTAAGCGGTTTCACACGTTAGCTTACTGGCAACTTGAAATATTAAGTAACGGCGTGTGTCGTGACTTTTTTAGAATGGATACTGGGTGGTGTTATGAAAACTTTGCAAATTCCTGCTTCGCTACGTGCTTTACTGGCAGGGTCAACCCTGCTGCTGTTAGCCGCGCCTGCGGTGAGTGCTGAACAGACGGCTGATGCACCGCAAGTTGATGCTAAAGCCTGGATCTTAATGGATTACGCCAGCGGCAAAGTACTGGCGGAAGGTAATGCCGATTTGCAGCTCGATCCGGCGAGTCTGACCAAATTAATGACCAGCTATGTGGTTGGCCAGGCTATCAAAGCCGATAAAATCAAACTGACCGATATGGTCACCGTCGGCAAAGACGCATGGGCCACCGGTAACCCGGCGCTGCGTGGATCTTCGCTGATGTTCCTTAAACCCGGCGATAAAGTCTCGGTTGAAGATTTGAATAAAGGCGTGATCATTCAGTCAGGCAACGATGCCAGCATCGCGATTGCCGATTATGTGGCGGGCAGCCAGGATTCGTTCGTCAGCCTGATGAACAACTATGCGCAAAAGCTGAATCTCACTAACACCACCTTCAAAACCGTACACGGCCTTGATGCGCCAGGGCAGTTCAGTACCGCACGCGACATGGCGCTGCTGGGCAAAGCCTTAATTCACGATGTGCCAGAAGAGTACGCCATCCACAAAGAGAAAGAGTTCACCTTTAACAACATCAAGCAGCCGAACCGTAACCGCTTGTTGTGGAGCTCAAATCTTAACGTCGACGGCATGAAAACCGGCACCACCACAGGCGCAGGCTACAACCTGGTGGCCTCCGCAACTTCTGGCGATATGCGTTTGATTTCCGTGGTGCTGGGCACCAAAACTGACCGTATTCGTTTCAATGAAAGTGAAAAGCTGCTGACGTGGGGCTTCCGCTTCTTTGAAACCGTCACGCCGATTAAACCAGATGCCACTTTTGTCACTCAGCGCGTGTGGTTCGGTGATAAAAGCGAAGTGAATTTGGGTGCGGGTGAAGGTGGCTCGGTTACCATTCCGCGCGGCCAACTGAAGAACCTGAAGGCAAGTTTCAAACTTAACGATCCGCAACTGACCGCGCCGCTGAAAAAAGGCCAGGTTGTCGGGACTATCGATTTCCAGCTTAACGGCAAGTCAATCGAACAGCGTCCGTTAATGGTGATGCAGCCAGTGGAAGAGGGTGGTTTCTTTAGCCGGATGTGGGACTTTGTGATGATGAAGTTCCATTCGTGGTTCGGCAGCTGGTTTGCCTAATCCCTCCTTCATACTTCGAGCCGCAGATGCGTTGGCTGCACTCGTGAACCCCAGTCACTTACTTATGTAAGCTCCTGGGGCTTCACTCCTTTGCCGCCTTTCTGCGACTCGAATTATTTTGGAGGACTATTTTGCTATTTCCATTGAAGAGAAAGATTCTCTGATGCCGCAAACGCCACAAACTCGGCGTCGGGTTGTTCGTTGCTGATTAGCAAATCAAATGCCGAAAGTGGCCCCATGCAGGCTGCGCGAACTTTGCCAAATTTACTGCTGTCGACGACAAGTACACGCTGTTGTGCCATCGCTAATGCCCAGTTTTTTACGGGTAATTCATCAAGATTAAAACAGGTTGCGCCATGACGAGGGTGAACGCCTGCCGCTGAGAAAAAAGCGATGTCCGGGCAAAAATTATTCAGGCATTCCTGGAAATTAATCGGCTTGAAAATCGCATTGCTGGCGTGAAATTCACCGCCACTTAAAATCACCCGACAGCCGGGTTTATCCTGCAACGCCAGAAAAGTGTTTAACGAATAACAAACGCCGGTAAATTCCAGAGAGTCATCGATGGCTTCAATGATGTACGGCGTTGTGGTGCCGCAGTCAAAAAACACCGTTTGATGCGGGCGCACCAGTGCCGCTGCGAGGCGTGCAGCGTGGCGTTTTTCCTCAATGCAACGGGTTTTCTGGTCACTTAGCAGATAGTGATTGGCGGTGACGCTACGGGGTTCGAGAACCACATAGCCGCCCAGCAGTACGACCGGCCCAGCGTCATTGCTCAGGTCACGGCGAATGGTCATTTCAGAGACACCTAACAAAGCAGATGCTTCTTTGAGGTGAATTTTGTCGCTGCGTTTAAGCGCCTGAATCAGGCGGTTGATGCGTTCGTCGCGCCGGGTTTCCATGATGAGCAGCTAAACCTTTTTGTGCCCTCTCCAGGCGGAGAGGGTTAGGGTGAGGGCGTTAATTAACGCATCTTACCTTTGCAAAAACAGTTAGTCACGCACCCAGCCTTTGCGGATGAACAGGGCAAAACAGAAACGATAAGCCTGATGCAGGCTTGCATACATCTGTTTGCCAAGCAGGTTCCATACCATTTGCGCCAGCAGGCAAGAACAGAGTCCGACCAGCAACCCACCGAGCATATCCAGCGGCCAGTGCACGCCGAGATAAACTCGCGACCAGGCGATGACGCAACCGATGGCAAACAACAGCACACCCGACCACACACGATGCCAGAGCAAAAATGCCAGCGCGAAAGTGAAAATCACTGTGCCGTGGTCGCTCGGGAACGAGTCGTCCGGTGCATGATGCATGAAGTTATAGCCAAATCCAGTGACGAACGGTCTGTCATGCGGGAAGAGATGGCCAATAATCCACGATAACGACACGCTGATAATCAGAGCTAAAGCGGTTTTGATAACCATCATTCGTTGGGCCGCCATGTGTTGGCGTTGGCCCCACAACCAAAGAATGGCAATCAGCAACGGCACGATGCTTATCAAATCTTTGGCGATAAAAATCGCGAGCTTAATTAGCCACTCGGGTGATTCTGGCGTGGCGTTAATCAGCAAGAAAAGTGCCTGATTGAGTTGTTCGAGCATAATGTTTTAAGTCCCTAAACCAGCAAAAATAGCGCCAGGCTAAAAATTCATTGCGCCTTGCTCGGGCACCTGGAGCCAAAAGAGAATTTACAGATTATGTTGAGGATATTAAGAGAACCTTAAACCACAGAACAATCGACCGGTTGTTTGCAACAATGACTATCTACTGCGCTGGCAATTTATTAAACTGCGCATGTTTTTCGTTTCTTCAAGTCATTATCCTTCTGAGTAACTCATGCAAAATAATAAGCGACTGGGTCGCCAGGCATTGCTGTTCCCGCTGTGCCTGGTGCTCTATGAATTCTCGACCTATATCGGCAACGATATGATCCAGCCAGGCATGCTGGCGGTTGTTGAGCAATACAATGCGGGAATCGAATGGGTGCCGACCTCCATGACGGCCTATCTGGCGGGCGGGATGTTTTTACAGTGGTTGCTCGGGCCGCTATCAGACCGTATTGGCCGTCGCCCGGTGATGTTGACCGGAGTGGTGTGGTTTATCGTCACCTGTCTTGCCACGCTGCTGGCGCAGAATATCGAGCAATTTACCTTCTTGCGGTTCTTACAGGGCGTCAGCCTGTGCTTTATTGGCGCGGTGGGGTATGCCGCAATCCAGGAATCCTTCGAGGAAGCGGTGTGTATAAAAATCACCGCGCTAATGGCGAATGTGGCGCTAATCGCTCCATTGCTTGGCCCGCTGGTCGGTGCCGCGTGGATTCATTACGCGCCGTGGGAAACCATGTTTGTGCTGTTTGCGGCGCTGGCGGCATTTTCGTTTTACGGATTACACCGTGCAATGCCGGAAACTGCGACGCGTCTGGGTGAGAAGCTCTCGCTGCGAGATTTAGGCCATGATTACAAGCTGGTGCTGAGCAACGGGCGTTTTGTTGCAGGCGCGCTGGCGATTGGTTTTGTTAGCCTGCCGCTACTGGCGTGGATTGCGCAATCACCGATTATCATTATCAGCGGTGAAAAACTGTCGACCTACGAATACGGGTTGCTGCAAGTGCCGATCTTTGGCGCGTTGATTCTGGGTAACCTGGTGCTGGCGCGTTTAACCTCACGCCGTAGCGTACGCTCGCTGATTATTCTTGGCGGCTGGTGGATTGTGCCGGGGCTGGTGGTTGCCGCTGTAGCAACCGTAGCATCGTCCCATGCGTATCTATGGATGACGGCCGGATTGAGTATTTACGCCTTTGGTATTGGCCTTGCCAACGCAGGCCTGGTGCGTCTGACACTGTTCGCCAGTGATATGAGCAAAGGTACTGTTTCGGCGGCGATGGGTATGTTGCAGATGCTAATTTTCACCGTTGGTATCGAGGTGAGTAAGCATGCTTATCTGTTTGGTGGCAATGGTTTGTTCAGCCTGCTGAATTTGTTGGGTGGGGTTATCTGGCTGGGTTTGATGTTCGTGTTTTTGAAAGATAAGAGTGTGGGTAATCGCACTGACGCGTAGCAAAACCACCCTCACCCTAACCCTCTCCCTGAGGGAGAGGGGATAGACCGGTTTTCACTCTGAGGGAGAGGGGAGTCCGGTTTCCTCCCTCTCCTTTGGGAGAGGGCCGGGGTGAGGGGACAAATTACTTAACAGCCATACCCGCTTGTGCGCCGCTATCCGGGCTTAACAGGAAGATATCCTTCCCGCCAGGACCTGCTGCCATCACCATCCCTTCAGAGATGCCGAAGCGCATTTTACGCGGTGCCAGGTTGGCGACCATAATCGTCAAACGGCCTTCAAGTGCGGCGGGATCAGGATAAGCAGAACGGATACCTGAGAACACGTTACGTTTCTCGCCGCCCAGATCCAATGACAGACGCAGCAGCTTGTCAGAACCTTCAACAAATTCTGCTTTCTCAATCAGCGCAACACGCAAATCCACTTTGGCAAAATCATCAAACGCGATAGTTTCAGCAATCGGGTCATCCGCCAGTGGGCCAGTTACCGGTGCCGTTGTCGCTTTCACTTCTTCTTTCGAGGCTTCAACCAGCGCTTCAACCTGTTTCATCTCAATGCGGTTATACAACGCTTTGAAGGTATTCACTTTATGGTTCACCAGCGGGGTGTTGATGCCATCCCAGCTCAGCTCACAGTTCAGGAAGGCTTCAGCTCGCTCAGAAAGCGTAGGTAGAACCGGTTTCAGCCAGGTCATCAACACGCGGAACAAGTTAATGCCCATGGTGCAGATGGCTTGCAGGTCGGCATCGCGGCCTTCTTGTTTTGCTACTACCCATGGTGCTTGCTCATCGACATAACGGTTTGCTGCGTCGGCCAGCGCCATAATTTCACGCACGGCTTTACCGAATTCGCGGCTTTCCCACGCTTCGCCAATTGACTGCGCCGCATCGGTGAAGGTTTTGTACAACGCCGGGTCAGCGATTTGTGCAGACAGTTGTCCGTCAAAACGCTTGGCAATAAAGCCTGCGTTACGGGAAGCCAGGTTGACCACTTTGTTGACGATGTCGCTATTCACACGCTGCACGAAATCTTCCAGATTCAGGTCGATATCGTCGATACGTGAGGACAGTTTCGCGGTGTAGTAGTAACGCAGGCTGTCGGCATCGAAATGGTTCAGCCAGGTGCTGGCTTTAATGAACGTACCGCGCGATTTGGACATCTTCGCGCCGTTGACCATCACATAACCGTGGACAAACAAATTGGTCGGCTTGCGGAAACCGCTGCCTTCCAGCATGGCTGGCCAGAACAGGCTGTGGAAGTAAACGATGTCTTTACCGATGAAGTGATACAGCTCGGTGGTGGAATCTTTCTTCCAGTATTCGTCGAAGCTTTCGGTATCGCCGCGTTTGTCACACAGGTTTTTGAACGAACCCATGTAACCGATTGGCGCATCCAGCCAGACGTAGAAATATTTACCCGGTGCACCAGGAATTTCGAAGCCGAAATAAGGCGCATCGCGGGAGATATCCCACTGTTGCAGGCCAGACTCGAACCACTCCTGCATTTTGTTCGCCACTTGCTCTTGCAGCGCACCACTTCGGGTCCAGGCTTGCAGCATTTCGCTAAACGATGGCAAATCAAAGAAGAAGTGCTCGGAATCACGCATTTCAGGCGTTGCGCCAGACACCACCGATTTCGGGTCGATAAGCTCGGTTGGGCTATAAGTTGCGCCACAAACTTCACAGTTATCGCCGTATTGGTCTGGAGCTTTACATTTCGGGCAGGTGCCTTTGACGAAACGATCCGGCAGGAACATGCCTTTTTCCGGATCGTAGAGCTGAGAAATGGTGCGGTTTTTAATAAAACCGTTCTCTTTCAGGCGGCCATAAATCAGCGACGCCAGCTCACGGTTTTCATCGCTATGCGTAGAGTGATAGTTGTCATAGCTGATGTTAAAACCAGCGAAATCAGTCTGATGCTCCTGGCTCATTTCGGCAATCATCTGCTCTGGTGTAATGCCTAACTGCTGTGCTTTCAGCATGATAGGTGTGCCGTGGGCATCGTCTGCGCAGATGAAGTTGACCGTGTTTCCGCGCATTCGTTGGTAACGGACCCAGACATCAGCCTGAATGTGCTCCAGCATATGACCGAGGTGGATTGAGCCGTTAGCGTACGGAAGTGCGCACGTTACCAATAATTTTTTCGCGGTTTGAGCCATAGTAGAAATTGCATCTTCTAAAGAGAAAAGGGCTTTAGATGTTAACCGAGTGCCGCCCCGCGGTAAACCACACAAGGTGCACAAGGAAATTTTTATCGCGCCGGATGGCTTCTGGTATGCTTAACAAACTGCAATGTCCGATAAAAAAACATAAGGAGTCGGGATGAACTCTCAATCCCAGGCAAGCAAATCCCCCGAGCAGCTACGCGCTATGGTCGCCGGGACACTGGCCAATTTTCAGCACCCCACCCTCAAACATAATCTGACCGCCCTAAAAGCCCTGCATCATGTCGCGATGCTCGATGACACGTTACACGTCGAGCTGTTGATGCCGTTCGCCTGGCGTAGTGGTTTTGAGGCTTTACAAGAGCAATGCAGCTCAGACTTATTGCGCATCACCGGCGCAAAAGCGGTTGACTGGAAACTCAGCCACAACATCGCCACGTTAAAACGCGTGAAGAACCACCCTGGCATTAACGGCGTGAAGAATATTATTGCGATCAGCTCTGGCAAAGGTGGAGTTGGCAAGTCGAGTACGGCAGTCAACCTGGCGCTGGCGCTGGTTGCCGAAGGGGCGAAAGTCGGGATTCTGGATGCGGATATTTATGGCCCATCAATCCCGACCATGCTGGGTGCAGAACACGAACGCCCAACCTCACCGGACGGCACACACATGACGCCGATTGTGGCGCATGGTCTGGCAACCAACTCCATCGGTTACCTGGTCACAGACGAAAACGCCATGGTGTGGCGCGGCCCAATGGCCAGCAAAGCGCTGATGCAGATGCTGCAAGAAACCATGTGGCCGGATTTAGATTACCTGGTGCTGGATATGCCGCCGGGTACGGGTGATATCCAGTTAACGCTGGCGCAAAACATTCCGGTTACCGGCGCTGTGGTGGTCACCACGCCGCAAGATATTGCGTTAATTGATGCGCGCAAAGGCATCGTCATGTTCGAGAAAGTCGACGTGCCGGTACTGGGCATCGTTGAGAACATGAGCATGCACATTTGCAGTAACTGCGGCCATCACGAAGCGATTTTTGGCACCGGCGGTGCGCAGAAACTGGCGGATCAATACCACACCAAATTGCTGGGGCAGATGCCATTGCACATTACGCTGCGTGAAGATCTTGATGCCGGTAAACCGACAGTGGTCAGCCGTCCGGAAAGCGAATTTACTGCAATCTACCGCCAACTGGCGGGAAGTGTGGCCTCAACGCTTTACTGGCAGGGTGAAGTGATCCCGGCGGATATCGCGTTTAGAGCGGTGTAATTTAAAACAACCCTCATCCCGACCTTCTCCCTGAGGGAGAAGGAGAAAACCGAGTTCCCTCTCCAGGGGCTGTCTCTTAGTCACATCTGCGCGAGTCGGGAGACAGTTCCGTTCACCCAGTGTTCAGTGTTTCACATAGCCACTGAACCGGTGAACGTCTTAGGGTGACCACCGTCGCCACCCTAAGAACCCGGACTCCCGGCAATTTAATCACCGGGCGCCGGGGTTGCCAGGGGGCTGGCGTGAGCCACCTGGCACGTTCACCGTTTTCGGGAATTAAAGAGATAACTGAACACACTGGTGAACGGAAAAACCTCTCATCTTACAGAGCTCAACCTGACAAAATTGCCGGGGTGAGGGCTATTTATTCCCAAAATCAATAATTATTGAATCGCTTCAAAGAAAGTTAAGCGTGAACGTTGTATGTTACGCGCCCTCAAAGACTTAACGGCGGGCGCAATGTACGAATTTAACCTGGTGTTACTGCTGCTTCAGCAGATGTGCGTCTATCTGGTTATCGCCTGGTTGATGAGTAAAACGCGGCTGTTTATCCCGCTGATGCAGGTCACCGTTCGTTTACCACACAAATTACTCTGCTACGTCACCTTCTCCATTTTTTGCATTATGGGTACCTATTTTGGTCTGCACATTGACGACTCCATCGCCAATACGCGAGCGATCGGCGCGGTGATGGGCGGGTTGCTCGGCGGGCCGTTGGTGGGTGGCCTGGTCGGGCTAACCGGTGGGCTACATCGTTATTCCATGGGCGGCATGACCGCGCTGAGCTGCATGTTTTCTACCATTGTTGAAGGCTTGCTCGGCGGCTTGTTACACCGTTTGCTGATTCGCCGTGGGCGCAGCGATTTGCTGTTTAACCCGCTAACCGCAGGCGGCATTACGCTGCTGGCTGAATTCTTCCAGATGGGCATTATTCTGCTGATTGCACGCCCGTTCGCTGACGCACTCAACCTGGTGAAAAGTATTGCCGCGCCGATGATGGTGACCAACACCGTCGGTGCCGCGCTGTTTATGCGCATCTTGCTAGACAAACGCGCGATGCTTGAAAAATACACCTCGGCATTTTCTGCCACGGCGTTGAAAGTTGCGGCCTCCACCGAAGGGATTTTGCGCCAGGGGTTTAACCAGGAAAACAGCATGAAAGTGGCGCAGGTACTGCATCAGGAGCTGGATATCGGTGCCGTCGCGATTACCGACAATGAAAAGTTGTTGGCGTTTACCGGCATTGGCGCGGATCACCATCTGCCGGGCCGCCCGATTTCTTCGGCTTACACCTGGCAGGCCATTGAACGCGGTGAAGTGGTGTATGCCGATGGTAACGAAGTACCTTACCGCTGCTCGCTGCATCCAAACTGCAAGCTTGGCTCAACGTTAGTGATCCCACTGTACGGCGAAAACAGCCGCGTGATTGGCACCATCAAACTGTATGAAGCGAAAAACCGCCTGTTCAGCTCGATTAACCGCACGCTTGGCGAAGGCATCGCACAACTGTTATCCGCACAGATTCTGGCGGGGCAGTACGAACGGCAAAAGCAGATGCTCACGCAATCAGAAATCAAACTACTCCACGCGCAGGTCAACCCGCATTTCCTGTTTAACGCACTGAATACGCTGGTGGCGGTGATCCGCCGCGATAACGAACAGGCTTGCCAACTGGTGCAATATCTCTCGACATTCTTCCGTAAAAACTTAAAGCGCCCGAGCGAGATAGTGACACTTGCCGATGAAATCGAGCATGTGAACGCCTATCTGCAAATCGAACAAGCACGTTTTCAGTCGCGCTTACGCGTGCAACTGAATGTTCCGCAGGCGCTGGCGCTGGTTCGCTTACCCGCCTTCACTTTGCAGCCGATTGTCGAAAATGCGATCAAACACGGCACCTCGCAACTGCTCGGGGTGGGAGAAATTACCATTAACGCCTGTCAAATAGGCGAACATCTGCACTTGTCTGTGGAAGACAATGCCGGGTTATATCAGGAAAACCCCAGTGCCAGCGGGCTGGGTATGAGCCTGGTGGATAAACGCCTGCAAGCCCGCTACGGCGATGACTGTGGTATTAAAGTGGATATAGAAGCAGACCGATTTACCCGTATTACCCTACGTTTACCTCTGGAGGAAACCCCATGTTAAAAGTACTGATTGTCGACGACGAGCCGCTGGCGCGTGAAAACTTGCGCATCATGCTGCAAAACGAGCCTGACATTGAGATTGTGGGGGAGTGTGGTAATGCAGTTGAAGCGATTGGTGCTGTGCATCGTTTGCACCCTGACGTGGTGTTTGCGGATATTCAGATGCCACGCATCAGCGGCCTGGAAATGGCGAGCATGCTCGACCCTGAACAGCGTCCGTACATCGTGTTTCTCACCGCGTTTGATGAATACGCGGTACGGGCATTCGAAGAACATGCTTTTGACTATTTGCTCAAACCGATAGACAGCAAACGGCTGGAGAAAACCTTGCACCGTTTGCGCCATGAACGCATCGATCAAGACATCACCCTGCTGGCACCAAACCAGGAAGATCTCAAATTTATCCCGTGTACCGGGCAGAGTCGCATCTACCTGCTACAAATGGAAGAAGTGATGTTTGCCAGTAGCCGGATGAGCGGTGTGTATGTCACTAACGCGCAAGGTACTGAAGGATTTACTGAACTCACATTACGTACGCTGGAAAGCCGCACTCCCCTGGTACGCTGCCATCGGCAATATCTGGTCAATATGAAGCACCTCAAAGAGATCCGTTTTGAAGATGGCGGCCAGGCAGAGCTAATGCTGCGCGACGGGCAATCCGTTCCGGTCAGCCGCCGCTATTTAAAGAGCCTGAAAGAGGCGTTGGGGCTAAAAGCGATGTAGTTTTTATCCACTCACTGGCCTATACCTGTACAATAAATTGCACAAGTGGAGCTTACATGCAGGTTATTACATTTTCTGAGGCGCGTAATCGGCTCAAAACCGTTCTTGATGACGTTGTGGACAATGCCGATATTACAGTTATCACCCGCCGTGATGCTGAAGATGCGGTAGTGATGTCGTTGGATTACTACAATTCCTTGATGGAAACCGTTCATTTGCTCAGCTCTCCGGCAAATGCGACACGCCTGATGGAATCAATGGCGCAGGCACAGGCAGGTAAAATCTCACGGAGAGAGATTATTGATGAAGACAACGAATAGATTACTCGCATGGACCGATCACGCCTCGGATGATTATCTATGGTGGTAAACGCAAGATAGAAAGACGTTAAAGCGCATTAATAAACTGATTGAAGATGCGCAAAGAAATCCTTTTGATGGTTTAGGAAAACCTGAACCGTTACGTGAAAACCTCAGTGGGTTGTGGTCCCGGCGGATAAACGAGGCCGATCGTCTGGTTTATAGTGTTAGCGACGATCTGCTCACCATTTTCCAGTGTCGCCTGCATTACTAAATCTGCGCACAGCTTCAGAACGCTATATACTGCCCGCTTTCAAGATTTAGAACGAGAGAACCATCACTATGATGAATAACGACGTATTACGCAGCGTGCGCTACATGCTGAATTTGGGCAACGACGATATGGTGAAAATTTTCGCCCTGACCGACACTGCCGTGACTGCTGAGCAAATCGTAACCTGGACCAAAAAAGAAGATGAAGAGAACTTCAAACTGTGTCCAGACATCCTGATGGCGAACTTCCTTAACGGTTTGATTTACTTCAAACGCGGTAAAGATGAAAGCAAACCTGCACCGAAAATTGAACGCAAGATGACCAATAACATCATCCTGAAAAAGCTGCGTATTGCGTTTGATTTGAAAACCGACGACGTTCTGGAAATTCTGACCACCCAGGAATTCCGCATCTCAATGCCAGAAATCACCGCGATGATGCGCGCTCCAGAGAACAAAAACTTCCGCGAATGTGGCGACCAGTTCCTGCGTTACTTCCTGCGTGGTTTAACTGCTCGCGTGCACGTCGCGAAGAAGTAAGCCTTATTGCGGCGGATGACGCTTACGCTTATCCGCCCAAAAAAAATTATCCCCGAGCTTCGTTTTTCCGTTTCACGATATCCGCCATCACCGCCAGAGCAATTTCTGCGGGTGTCTTGCTGCCAAGCGGCAAGCCAATGGGCGCGTGAATACGTTGCAGCTCTGATGTGCTTAACTCCGCAAGTTTTTCTAAGCGCTCAAGCCTGCGCGCACTGTTCTTTTGCGACCCCATCGCACCAATGTAAAATGCGGGTGTATTCACCGCTTCCATCATCGTCAGGTCATCCATGCGCGGATCGTGGGTCAACGCGACAATCGCGGTATTAGCGTGGCAGGGGTGTTGCTCAAGATAGTTAGCCGGAAACTGTTTCAGCAGCGTAATGTCAGCTTTTAGCTGGGCGGCAAAGTTTTCCAGCACTTCTGGACGGTTCTCGCAAACTAACACTTCAAAACCCAACGCACTGGCAAACTCGGCGCAATACAGCGCCACACTCGACAACCCGGCAATCAGCAGGCGTGGGGCGGCGGCAATATGCAGTGTCACCTGTTGTCCATCGCGTGCAACCTGGGTCATATCAGCGAATTCTTTCACTTCCAGATGGCGGCAAGGCTCAGGCAACGTCAGGCATTTTTCCAGCGCAAAATGGCCATTCAGCGCCTGATGCATTTTTTCGAGATATTCCACATTTCCCGGCGTAGCAGGCAGGTATTCGACCAAAATATCCAGCACGCCGCCACAGGGTAGTGCTATCCCTGGTTCCAGCCCTCCTTCGCCATAACGCACAATCTGGCTGGCTTGTTGATACTCACCTTGCGCTATACGTTGCAAAAAATCCTCTTCTACACAGCCACCGGAAAGCGAACCGCAAAAACGCCGATCTGCGGTGGCGACCATCAAGGCTCCTGGTGAACGGGGCGATGAACCATAAGTGTTTAATACCGTACACAACCAAACCGGTTGCTGAACAAGCCAGATACACGCCTGGTGGACCACGCTGATATCAAGGTGCTGCATGATTTTTCTCACTCCGTTGTATCAGTTGTGAGGGGAGGTCGATATCGCGCTGTGAATCGCTATCTTTAACTTCGATAAAATGAATGGTTTCACCACGCAGCAATTCCCGCGCACCGTTGTCACCGGTTAACTGGCAAAGCTTGCCAAACCAGGCCGGTGAAAACCCCACCGGATGGCCAGGTTGTGCATTCACATAAGGGCGCACCAAAGGGTGAAATTCCAGAGCCTGTGCAACTTCGACAAAAACAGAAGGGGGGACAAACGGCATATCCGCCAGATGAATCAGCCAGCCATGCCACTGTGGGGTTGCGCAAACACCTGCGGCAATCGACTCGCCCAATCCGCTGCTCGCGATAAGCGTAAAGGGAACCTGTTGTGCGCGGCACAACGCTTGAATTTCACTATTTTCCGGACGCGTCACCACATGTACCGCAAGGCCAGAAGCCAGAGCATGGTGCAGTGTTTGCGCAAACACGCTGCCATCGTTGAGCAACGCATTGAGTTTATTGCCTTGTCCACCCGCTTTTTTGAAGCGCTCTGCACGCCCGGCTGCGGTGATAATAATGCCAGCTTTCATGTTCAAGACTGATTCCTCAGTGCTTTTCTATTTGCGCCAAAACGCCAATGATTTGCGCAACAATGTTTTTTTTATGAAAATGAGATGTTAATTCTCACATGATTTAAGTTAAATACATATACTTATATTCACTACGGAAATACGTTGAAAATACACTCAATTGTTTGAAAAAAAGACAATAATAATTTAAATGGGATGTTTTATGAGCAATTTTAATCCATCACGGCGCAGCTTTATTAAACGCGCGGTGGTTGCCGGAGTCGCGGTCTATCTCGCCCCTCTCTATAGCCGAGCCTATGCCGCGCTATTTGAGCAAAAAATTCTCCAGTCTCCGAACTGGGATGCGAAAAACAAGCGCATCCGTTTCCGTATTGATGGCCGGGCGAAAGTCATGGGGCATAAAGTTTTTGCGCGTGATATTCGCGCTGTCGATATGCCGCACTGGCCGCAGAAACAGGCGCACGCTTTTATTCTGCGCACCACCAAAGCCGACAGGCTGTTTAATGGTATCGATCTCTCGCTATTAGGCGATGACCTGAAACCGGATCGCGTTGTCACAGCCGTTGATTTGGCGCGTGATGGCCTGGCATTCCCGGCGTTTTACGGCGAAGACATGCTCCTGCCGACCGGCAAAACGCCAGCTTACCTCGGGCAAGCGGTCGCTATTCTGATCTACCACGATTTTGCTCGCTTTCGTTTTGCCAAAGATAAACTGAAATTCAAAGACGAAGTGATCCAATACGGCGCTGAAACTGGCCCGCTGGAGCGTGACCCATGGGGCACTTTCCGCTTCGTGCGCGTCGGTGGCGCAACTTCGCAAGATGACGACCATTTCTCCAGTCTGAAAGATATGCCGATTTTCCCGTTGTCGATGAGAAGGCATTTGCCGGTCTGGCCGGAAGGGCGTGAAGGCGGCAAACTCGATGAAGAAGGGATGTTCTACGCAGGCCAAATTGCTGACGAACTGAAAAATCCGCCACAAGACTGGCTGGTCATGTCTCGCCGTTACACCACCCAATCTATCGATACCGCGGCACTTGAGCCAGATAACGCCAACGGCTGGTTCGATGAAGCGACCCAAACTTTGCACTTAGTTGTGCCAACGCAATCCCCGCAGGAAGTGGCTGACGAAATGCCACGCATGCTGGCAAAACGCACCACGCCGGTGAAACAGCTGATTCTGCATCCGTGTTACACCGTCGGTTACGGTTCCAAAGATCACTACAACTTCCCGTATTACGGCGCGGTGGCGGCAATGTATGGCGACGGGCATCCGGTGCGCCTGGCGAACGACCGTTACGAGCAGTTCCAGAGCTCGCTCAAACGCCACGCCTTTGACATGAATTACACCATCGCGGTCAACAAAAATACCGGCATCATGCAGTCGTTCCTTGGCGATATGACGGCCAACGGCGGCGGGCGCAGCAACTTTACGCCGTCTGTGTCGATGGTTGGAGCAACGGCGGCGCAGTCCATTTACTACTTCCCGAAAAGTGATTTATCGGCGGTGGGCGTTGCTTCTCGCGCTATTGATGCCGGTTCCGCTCGCGGATACGGCACGCTGCAAAGCATGGCTGCCACCGAAATGATGGTCGATGAAATTGCTGCAGAACTGAAGATTGATCCGATTGAATTCCGTATGCGCAACGCGCTGAAATCGGGCATGAAAAACACCCAGGGGGCGATCCCGGCTGGGGCGATTCGTGTGGATGAAGTGCTGGCAAAAGCTGCAAAACATGAGATGTGGCTGAAACGTGCTGAACGTAAAGCTGAATTTGAAATGAAGAACCCCGGCAAGCGCTTTGGCGTGGGCTTTGGTTGTGTACAAAAAGATTTTGGCACCGGAGCGGAAACCTCGTTTGCGCGGGTAGAAGTCAGTGCTGACGGGCGCATAGCTTTGCATCACAGCGGCGCGGAAATGGGTACCGGCATGTCGACTTCGCAATCGGTGCTGTGCGCACAATGGCTGGGGAAACCTGCTGACGAAGCGCATTTCTCGGTCACGGACTGGAGCACGCTGCCGGTTGTCACCAGCGGCGACCCATACATTATGTCGCAGGAAGAACAGGACAAACTGGCGGCGAACCCTTCCTGGTCGCCGTCTTACTGTTCGCCATCCAGCGCCAGTAACTCAGCATATTACTTCTCCCACAGCACGCGTGAAGCGGCACGCCTGGTGTTTGAACACGGCTTGTGGCCTGCGGCAATGTCTATCTGGACCACCGGTATTGGCGGCGGTCAGGCTGCACCATTAGTGGTGCGTATCGAAGACGCTCGTTGGGTAGAAGGCGGTTTAACTGCCGCTGGCATGGAAATTTTAAGCCTCGAACTGCTGGCGAAAAAAGCCCACGAAATGGGGATGATGACCGGTGCGACGGTACACGTCTTTAACCGCTGGCAGTGGGCCGAAGCCGATTTCAACATTGGCGGACAAAGCAAACGCCTGCCGATTGACGGCCTGTCGGTGCGTAACGGCAACGGTGAATTCACCACACTTGCCCGCGAACATGTTTACTATCCGCCAACCCAGCGTAATAACGCCTCTGTAACCTATTACAGCGCAGTCGGCACGCTGGCTGAAGTGGCTGTGAGCCTGGCGACCGGCGAAGTCGAACTGTTGAATCACCACTCGATTATGGAGTGCGGCAATTTAATCGTCCCGGAGCTGGTTTCCGGGCAATTGCAGGGCGGGCTGGCGATGGGTATCGGCCACGCGCTACACGAATATTTACCGCTTTATGAAGACGGACCCGGCAACGGCACATGGAACTTCAACCGTTATCACCTGCCGCGTGCCAGCGACGTTGCGGTCTGGAAACAGACTGGCGATGTGCTGCCTGCGCTTTCGGAAACCGACCCGCCAAAAGGTATGGCTGAAGTCGTGATGATCCCAGTGGTTGCCGCGTTGGTTAACGCCATCGCCGACGCCACCGGCCACCGTTTCCGTGATTTGCCTGTCCGTGCTGAAAATATTCGTGAGGTATTACCATGAGCATCAAAACTAAACCAATGACGCTGACCATCAACAACAAATCGTACGGCCCAATCGACGTGCCTGAAGGGTTGATGATGATCGATTTCCTGCATGAATATGTCTATTTGACTGGCTCACGTCTGGGTTGCGGGCAGGGGATTTGCCACGCCTGTGTGGCGATTGTTGATAACCCAAGCGGCACCAGCGAAGAAGTGCGCACCTGCATTACCGGCGCGCATTTCTTTAACGGCAAAAAAGTGCGCACCGTTGAAGGCCACGCCAAAGTTGATGAACAAGGCGAAGTGGTCGAGCTTTCACCAATTCAGCAATCTTTCCTCGATCATTACAGCTTCCAGTGCGGCTACTGCACACCGGGCTTTGTCAACGCGGCGACGATTTTCGTTGAAAAACTCAAGCGCGAACCGATTGCCCGTGAAGAACTGGAAGGGGCAATTTCTACTGCGCTGGAAAACCATATCTGCCGCTGTACCGGCTACGTGCGCTACTACGAAGCGGTGCGTGATGTGGTGCTGAAAACGCCAGGATTAGTGAAGGAGGCGGTGAAATGAAAAAACGTCTTGCGCTAATTGTGCTGGCGATTGTCGTCATTATTGTGGCGATTTTGTACTGGCGGGAATACCGCACGTATGACGGCCCGGTGCAGAAAGTGACCGCCAGCAAGGAACAAATCGAACGTGGTCGTTATCTGACAAAAGCCGCTGACTGCGCGGCTTGCCACACCGCATCTGGCGGCGCACCACTGGCGGGCGGCTATCCGTTAGAGTCCCCTTACGGCACCATTTATGGCAGCAACCTGACACCCTCTGCGGATAACGGCATTGGTCGCTGGACGAAGGACGATTTCTATCAAGCGTTGACCGAAGGTGTGACCCCGACCGGGCGTCACCTGTTCCCGGCGATGCCATACACCTCTTACAAAAATATCTCGCGCCAGGATTCAGATGATATTTACGCGTATCTGATGACGCGCCCGGCCGTCAATGTGGCAACACCAGATAACGAAATGAGTTTCCCGTTCAACCAGCGTATCGCGCTGATTGGCTGGAATATTCTGTTCCATAACAAGGATCCTTTACCGGCGATATCTGAAGGTAATTCTGCCGACTGGCAGCGCGGGCGTTATCTGGCAGATGTGCTGGGGCATTGCGGTGAATGCCATACCGAGCGTGGGTTACTCGGACAGATGAAGCTGGATAAAGCGATGCAAGGCGGGGAATTAGGGCGCTTTATGGCTCCTGATATTACGCCAAAAGCGTTAGCACAACGTGGCTGGACGCCTGACGATGTGAAGCAATTCCTCACCACTGGCTTTGCCCCGCAGGGCAGCGCGTTTAGCGAAATGCACATGGTGGTCGACCTCAGCACCCAGCATCTGACGCCTGAAGATCAAAAAGCGATGGCGACGTATCTGATGGGCGAAATGCCTCCTGCTGCGGTTCCGGCGGCATTGGGCAAAGGTAACGAAGCAGGGCGCATGACTTATCTCGACCAGTGCGCCGGTTGCCACGCACGTGAAGGCGAGGGCAAACCGCACGTGGCGGTGTCGATGCTCAACAACGCCACGTTGCGCCAGCCAGATGCCAAAAACCTGATTGTCTCAGTACTTGACGGCCTGCCAGCGCAGAATTTCCCGAACGGCGAAAGTATACAGAGTATGCCTGGTTTCGGTGACCGCTTGAACGATGAGCAAGTTGCTGAACTGGTGAATTACCTGCGCGTGACGTGGGGTGGTTTGCCGGGGGATGTGACGGCGGAGCAGGTGAAAGCGTTGCGGGCAGCGCAGAAGTAAACTGGGCGTTGGGGCCTATGCCGGGTATGGCGGTGTTCCGTTCACCTGGAAGTTCTCCTTCCCCATAAATATCAATGAACGGTGAACGTGTAAGGGGGATTACGACATCCCCCTTACGACCCCGTCGCCCGGCAAATCAATCGCCGCAAGCGGTAAACACCGTTTTTCACCCAACATTCGGGGTCGTTCGCGACTCGTTCCGGACGATCGCTCTCTCACGTGGTTCCCGACCACGTGACCCCGACTGAAGGGTAAAAAACGGCGCGATTGAAGCCGGGAACAAGGTCAAAACCAGCGCGGTGTGGTCTGTTGGTTTTGGTTTTGAAGTTGACCTTGGGTTCCGGCTTCAATCGCCTCCGTTTTGACTCCAGGTGGCCGGGTCCAGCCGTCGGGAACGGCTGGAGGGCGCGATCGCCGGGAGCGAATCGCAACCGACCCGGACACGGAGGCAAAATGGAGGTTTACCGCGCAGCGGCGATTGACTTGCCGGACGCCTGGATTATCAAGGGGTTGGCGTAAACCCCTTGATACGTTCACCGTTCACTAATCTATGTGGGATCAAATAACTTTCAGGTGAACGGAAAATCACCGATCCGCCATAGGCTCCCCTCAGGTGAACGGAAAATCGCCGCTCCGCCATAGGCTATACCACTTACTCCCCATATCTAACCGCTTATCCCGCCATTTGACCACTCACTAAAACTCCCGCTCATTGCACTCCCACCCTATGCCAGCATATCGCTGAACTTTTTATCTTTGGCACTGGAGTGGGTTATGCAACACGCACTAACGTTTGTTATCGCGACCCTGTGTATTCTGGCTATCTGCTATCGCCTTTACGGGGTGTTTTTCGTCCGTAAAGTGTTGAATGCCGATGACTCGGAAATCACACCGTCACATATTCTTGAGGACGGCAAAGATTACGTCCCAACTAAAAAATGGGTTAACTTTGGCAGCCACTTTGCGGCGATTGCCGCCGCTGGTCCGTTGGTCGGCCCGGTGCTGGCAGCACAATACGGTTATCTGCCAAGCTTCTTATGGCTGTTAATTGGCTGCGTGGTGGGCGGTGCGGTACACGATACCGTGGTACTTTTTGCCTCCATGAAGCACCGCGGTAAGTCACTCTCAGAAGTGGCGAAAGCGGAGCTGGGGCCTGTAGCCGGCTGGTGTACTGGCCTGGCGATGTTATTTATCATCACGATTACCATGGCAGGTTTGTCGATGGTGGTGGTTCACGCACTGGAACGTAACCCGTGGGGCACCTTCGCGGTGTTCATGACCATCCCGGTGGCGATTGGTGTCGGTCTGTGGGAGCGTTTCACCGGCAGCATGCGTGGTGCAACCTGGGTTGGCATTATCGTGATTTTCGCCTGTGTGATTGCAGGGCCGTATATTCAGGAATCTGCTTTCGGTGAATGGCTGAGTTTCCGCGCATCTACCGTCAGTTTGGTTCTGCCATTCTATGCATTTTTTGCCACCGCATTGCCTGTGTGGATGCTGCTTACGCCGCGTGGTTACCTCTCCAGCTTCATGAAAATCGGCGTATTCGGTGCGCTGGTGATTGGTGTGGTGTTCATTAACCCGGAAATTCAGTTCCCGGCGGTGACGCAATTTATTCACGGTAACGGCCCGGTATTAGCAGGCCCAGTCTGGCCGTTTATTTCTATCACCATCGCCTGTGGCGCGATTTCTGGTTTCCACGCGTTTATCGGTTCCGGTACCACGCCGAAGCAAATCGATAAATGGAACGACATTCTGCCAGTGGCTTTCGGTGCGATGCTGGCTGAATGTGTGGTCGGTGTGATGGCGTTAATCGCGGCAACCGCTCTGCATCCTGCGGATTACTTCGCCATCAACGCGACACCTGAAGTCTTTGCCGGTCTTGGCATGGATGTGGTCAATCTGCCACAGCTTAGCGAATCCATCGGCCTGGATTTATACGGGCGTACCGGTGGGGCCGTGACTCTGGCAGTGGGGATGGCAGACATCTTCACGCGTATCCCGTGGTTCAGCCATTTAGCCTCGTATTTCTTCCAGTTCGTCATCATGTTTGAAGCGGTATTTATCCTGACTGCGGTAGATTCCGGTACCCGTGTTGCGCGTTACTTGCTGCAAGATTTCCTCGGCGACATCTGGTCTCCGCTGAAACGCACCAACTGGATGCCTGGCGCAATTGGTTGCAGCATCGTGGCCTGCGTGTTGTGGGGTTATCTGCTGAACTCCGGCGACATCAACTCAGTGTGGGCGCTGTTTGGGGTATCGAACCAACTGATGGCTTCCATTGGCCTGATGATCGGTGCGACCATTATTCTGCGTATGTCGGAAAAACGCTGGTACGTACTGACCTGTCTGATCCCGCTGTCGTATCTGTATGTGACAGTAAACTATGCCGCCTACTGGATGGTGAAGAACGTTTACTTCAATAGCGCAGCTAAAGGCTTCAACATCTTCAACGGTACGATTTCGATTGTGATGGTCGCGTTGGGGCTGGTGATTATGGTAGCGTCGATTCAACGCTGGTTTGTGCTGTGGCGTGCTCGCGGTAACTCAGAGCCGATTGAATTGTTGTCATAACTTAAGTCGTTATTTAAGCAGTACTAAAAGCCGGTCTTCCATGACCGGTTTCAGATTGCTGATAAAGGGTGATAAATGTGTTTTGTAGGGTGGATAAGCGTAGCGTCATCCACCATTTACGCCAGTTGTGTCGGATGGCGCTGCGCTTATCCGACCTACGAAGAAGTTTGTCATCAGTCTCAAGCCGGTCTTCCATGACCGGTTTCAGATTGCTGGCAAAGGGTGATAAATGTGTTTTGTAGGGTGGATAAGCGTAGCGTCATCCACCATTTACGCCAGTTGTGTCGGATGGCGCTGCGCTTATCCGACCTACGAAGAAGTTTCGTCATCAGTCTCAGGCCGGTCTTCCATGACCGGCTTCAGATTGCTGATAAAGGGTGATAAATGTGTTTTGTAGGGTGGATAAGCGTAGCGTCATCCACCATTTACGCCAGTTGTGTCGGATGACACTGCGCTTATCCGACCTACGAAGAAGTTTGTCATCAGTCTCAAGCCGGTCTTCCATGACCGGTTTTTTTATTGGCAGGCTTTCATTTCTGCGTTGGTCAAATCAGCACGGCTGCAATCCAGTTCACGGCCTGAAGGGCCTTTAGCGGAAGCTTCACCGGCTGGCATGATCATACCGTTCGCGCGGTTTTTACCGGTCCAGCTAACACCCGCGCTACCATCTGGAGAAATAGCAATCGACAACACTACGCCCTGGCCGGTGGCTTCATAGTAGTTATCGTTTACTTTCTTCAGCTTCATCTGTTTACCGTTGAGATAAACCGGGCCGCCCTGGTCGATATGCACTTCGCCCGGATGACCTTTGCCGTTAAACAGCGGCAATGCGGCACTCGCGGAAAAGGCGACAAAACCCAGAACCAGCGCCATCGTTTTTAGTTTGCTCATCATTAACTCTCTTATCATTATCGTGCTCAATCTTCACCGTGGTGAAGTCGAGAAGTGGAATATTTCCGGTGCGAGATAATGCTGCCGTGCGCCAGATACGATATTGACTTATATCAAATTGGTGAATGAGTTGAGGGGGTAAAGATTCTTAATATTGATGTGTTGTGGGAGCAGAGAATAAAGCCGCAACGCGTTTCAGGCGTTGCGGCCAGGCTCTTATTCTTCAGTTGCGCGTTTAGGGGCAGGTTGTTCGAGAACCATCGTTTGTGTCTGGCTCAGGCTTATCCCTGCGGCACGTAGCATTTTAAGGATCTCGTACAGCAGGTCGCTACGCGTTGAGCTGACCATACGTGGGCTATTCACATAACCGGTGACACTCAGCACAATCCCGGTTGGCCCCAGCTCTTTAAAGCTGACTGACGGCGCGGGGTTTTCCAGAATAGATTCATGCAGCTTATAGGCTTCGAGCAGCAAATTACGCACTTGCTCCGGGTCGATATCCAGCGGGAAGGTCAGCGTAATGGTTGCCACGCCTTGCGCGTTACCCATCGTGGCATTACGCACGTTCTGCGAAATAAGCTGTGAATTGGGCACAATAACCGTGGATTTGTCACCTAACTGGATCTCGGTGGCGCGCACGTTAATACGGCGAATATCGCCCTCAACGCCGCTGATACTCACCAAATCTCCCACTTTCACCGGGCGCTCAGTTAACAGAATCAGGCCGGAGATAAAGTTCTTCACTATCTCCTGTAAACCAAAACCGATACCTACCGACAAGGCACTGACGATCCACGCCAGTTTGTTCCATTCAATGCCCAGCATCGACAGCGTGAGCATGATAATCAGCACGTAGCCGACGTTGGTGAACAGCGTGACCAGCGAGGCACGCAGGCCCCTGTCCATATTGGTTTTTGGCAGGAAATCGTTATCCAGCCAGCGGCGTGTTGAGCGCAGTACATACCAGCCGACAGCCAGACACAACACGGCGTTAACGGCGTGTGCCGGGATAATATTCATCCCTTCGAGACCTTTACCGCCCCATATTTCGGCAATTTTGATCAGCAACTCCATCGGCGTCGTGGTGCCGAAGGTGCCATTCAACAGTGCAACGGCGGCCATCACCAACAGGCTGGTTTTGCCTAAAGCGGAGAACAGCGTGGCGGCAAGCGAGAGATGGCGGTCATTAAGGCTCAGCGTGCTTTTGAGGAGCTTCCCGCTCTGGGTGGTTGGTGAAAAGACCGCTTCACATAAATCGACCACGAAATGAATCAGCAGATATAGACTACAAACCACCAGGCCAATCCACAGCAGTTCGAACGTGACGAAGCGCGCCAGCGGAATGTAGCCAATCAGCAATGCCATCAGGATAACGAAGGCAGTCAGGCTAATGACCAGATGAATCAGACCGGCAACCGTCGAGCGGGCCTCGGTTTGCTCGCCTTCGGCACTCATTTTTCGGCGGATCCTGTTCACCCGAATCGGTGCAATCAGGCAATTGAGCGCCACCAGTAAGGCCGCCAGTCCGTTGCCAAACAGCGTGGCGGCAATGCTGGCACCGACTAACGCATTCAACTGTTCGATGATGCCAAAGATAAAGATGAAGGTTGCCAGCAAAATTGGGAACGAGGCCAGCGTTTTTGCCAGTGGGTCGGCAATACCCGGCAGACGCCAGGAAGGATGGCTATTTGACAGTAACGCGATACCCAGGCCAGCAATCACCGCTGAAAAATAGGTCAGTTCGACCATCTGGTCGGCAAATTCAAGCACCCATTGCGAGGTGTCAGGCAGGCGGGTCAGGGTATAGCACAACAACTGCATGCTGATACCCAGCGTCAGCGTGGTGCTTAATGTGGTAAAGCAGGCGAGGAAACTGCGACGAAAACGACCTTGCGGCAGCCAGCGAGGCAGCACCCAATTCATTGGCTTGTCCAGCGCTTTGCGGCCAAATAGCCCAATGGCTAACGCCAGCAGCAGATAAACTGCGCTCCCAAAACGCCAGTCGTCGCTCCAGGCCTGATGCCAGGCCGCACTCACTTGTGTGCCGAAATCGTCGAAACGCGAGGCATCTTTATCGCTTGGGTCAAAGACTGGCGACCAGAAGTTCTCGCCAAGAATACTGCCGGTGTTAAGCGCGATTTGGGTTTTCAGCGCGTCACGACGCAGCCCTGAAATTTGTGATGAGAGGTTTTGCGCCCCCACGGCAATGGCTTTGCTTTGCTCAATTTGCGTGGTGAGCAAGGTTTTACTGTTGTTCAATTGTTTGCGCTGGCTGACAACCTGCGGTGTTTCCGTCAGCGTACCCGGTGCCGGGGCTGGCCCAAGCACATCCAGTTGCCCCTGAATCTGTGCCAACTGCGGAGCCAAAGCAACGGCGAGCTTATCCGCATCACTGACCAGTTTTAGCGCATCGTCATTCAGGGTGGTGAACTGTTTGTCCGCTTTCGCAGTCGAGACGCGCTGTTTGAGTGAATCCAGGCGTTTTTGCAACGCAGGTAACTCAGTGCTGGCGTTGACCTTAACCGGTTCTTCCGTAGCAGATTGCCCGGCGGCGTCATCAGCCTGAGAAAGAAAAGGGGTCATCATCAAACAAGATAGCAATGCCAGTAAGAGCAGCGGCATTCTTAATGGTTTACGCATAGAAAGAATTTTCCGGGATATCGAAAAGACAGAAATTGGAGACAAGCGGATAAGGATACTCGGAATTTAGCGGATGCCAATCAGAGTAAGTCTATTTATGTTCCCGATGGCGTCAGGTTGGCGGCCATATGAACCGTGTTGCTCTGCTAATTGGCCACTGGTTTTGTAATGGTACTATTTTTTAATTGGTGACAAATAAATATGGAGCGCATCACAAACCAGTATGCTTTTTTGACCCGGCTCTCTCTTTTCTTGCCTCCCCACATAATTCGTTTCCTCTTCCAGGCGGAAAATATCTCTCTTTTTGCATGAACAATATGCTCTAGTATATCAGTCAACCTAATTACAATAATACGTTGCTGGAGATAGACGTATATGCTCATTACTCGTGATAATATTTTCTTAAATAAAACATTCAGGGATAAGCGGGAAATTTTTTGCTTCCTGGCGACACATGCTGTCGCACAGGGGTGGGCCGAAGATGCTAATAAAATTGAAGCGGATCTTTGGGCGCGGGAGAATCAATATTCGACGGGTTTTGAAAGCCAGATTGCTATTCCCCACGCCAAAACTGCCAATGTTTCCCATGCCGGGGTGATTTTTATTCGTCTGCAAAATCCCATTGATTGGGAAAGTCTGGACGATCTTCCAGTACAAATTATTTTTGGCCTGCTGGTTCCTGAATCTGGAGCGAAATTGCTGCACTTACAAATTATTAATAGCCTTGCAAGCCAAATCGTTGATGACGAATTCAGAGCGCGTTTATTTGCGGTCAACGATGAAGACGAACTATTTCAGTATATGAAATCGCGTATCGCTATTGAGGAGGAAGTATGAATATTGTCGGCGTCACATCATGTATTGCTGGTTTAGCCCATACTCCGATGGCAGCCAAATCCCTGGAAAAAGAGGGAGGGCGTCTTGGGCACCAGATAAAAATAGAGCAACAGGGTGCCATGGGGATCATGAACAGAATCACCGATGATGATATTCAAGCTGCAGATTTCGTACTTATTGCTGCTGACCGTACCATTGAAGAAGAAGAACGCTTCGCCGGGAAAGTCATTATTCGGGTAAAGATAGGCCAATGTGTTAGCCATGCATCTGATGTCATAACGAAATGCGTTTCGGCTGTTGAGGCTCGTCTGAATAAATAATCAAGGTGATGTCATGAAGAAATTAATGATAGAGATAAAGAATCATCTTATGACGGGTATTTCCTTTGCCCTGCCAGTTATTATTGCCGGTTCCCTGATGGTGGCGGTTGCCAAAATTATCGGTCTGGCGATCGGTGAGTCTAATCTTGATGCCTTCGCTAATAGCCATGGACTGGCAAACTGGCTGTACCACACGCAGGACATTGGATTTAAAATTATTGGGCTAATGAACTATGTTCTCGGTGCCTATGTTGCCTATTCAGTGGCAGGTAAAAAGGGTCTGGCCTCCGGTTTTACTGCTGGCCTAATTGCCTCGCTAACCGGCTCTGGTTTTATCGGCGCAGTGCTGGGTGGTTTGCTGGCCGGTTATTCATCTGAGTGGGTCGCACGTAAGATAAAAATTACCGGCTCGGCGGCAAGCTCCGTCCCGCTGATTATTCTGCCATTTATCACCGTTGGCTTGCAGGTACTGGTGATGTTATTGCTGCTCGGGGATGTGCTGAGCTGGCTGAACACCTCGCTGATGGCCTGGGTTCAGCAGATGACGAAAGATGGCACCAGTACAGTTGTGCTGGCGGCTGTTCTTGGCGGGATGATTTGCTTTGATCTCGGCGGGCCGGTTAACAAAGCGGCATGGGGAACAGCAAATGTTTTGTTCCTGAGCGGTGTATATCTTCCTGCTATTCTGGTTAATGTTGCCATTATTATTCCACCGCTAGGCTACGCGGCTGCTCGTTTTTTACGCCCTGACAACTTTAATCAGACGCTGAAAGAAGCTGGCAATGGTTCGATTATTATGGGGATTCTGGGGATCTCCGAAGGTGCCATTCCCTTCACCCTGCGCAACCCGGCGCGGTTAATTCCTCTTAATGTTCTGGCAGGGACTCTGGGGGCGGTTACCGTTGCGTTATTAAAAGCTTATCCAATTATGCCGCCGTTGGGTGGGCTATATGGTGGTTTCACCGTTGGAAACCCGTGGGCTTATTTCATTGGTGCATTGGTTGGCACTGCTGTTATTGCTTTTGGGGCCAATCTACTGGTGAATTTCAATGATGAAGAGTCAGGTATTAAATCCAGTAATAATCCTACTGAAGAGATTGAAATAAAATTTGATTAAGTTTTGCACTTTGCGTAATGGGAGATTGGTATGAAAAATAAAATTGTCCATATTTACAGCCATACTCACTGGGATCAGGAGTGGTATTTCACATCATCGCGTTCACGTATTTATCTCTTTAATCACATCAAAAATGTGATTCGTATACTGGAGAATAACGATGACTTTCCCTGTTACCTGCTGGATGCGCAAAGTGCGTTAATTGAAAGCTATTTGCTGTGGGCTCCGGAAGACAAAGATGTATTGTTTAAATTAATTGCTGAAAAACGTTTGCTCACGGGACCGTGGTACACCCAAACCGATCAACTGGTTATTCATCAAGAGTCGCTGGTACGCAACCTCTGGTATGGAATTAAGGTCGCTACTGATGCGGGCAGCAGCATGGCTCTGGGCTATGTTCCTGACTGTTTTGGTCAGGGGGGCAATATGCCGCAGATCTACAAACAGTTCGGTATTCACCACGCGCTTTTCTGGCGTGGTATCGCGGACAACACGCTGCGGGAAACCGAGTTTGTCTGGCAGGGTGAAAACGGCGATCGGATCTTTGCAGTGCAGATGCCATGGGGTTACCACTATGGTGGGCTTCTTGATGAAACTCCGCAAAAAATGGCGACCTTCCTGAATGAAAAAATGTCACCGATTGAAGCGCGTAGTGACCGTGTAAACTTGCTTTACCCGCACGGTTTTGATCAGGCTCCGGTGCGTGAGAATCTGCCGGATCTGGTGAAGCAATTCAATGCCTGCGACGATGAACGACACTACCAGATAAGTAGCCCTCTGGACTTCCTGGAGGCGCTGGAAAAAGAGTCTGCAAACGATGTGCGGATACTCCAGGGAGAGCTGACTGAGGGCAAACACTCCCGCGTGCACAAGACGATTTTCTCATGCCGGGCCGATCTGAAGTTACTCAATAACGAGATTGAATCGCTGTTGGTCAATACGCTTGAGCCAGTACTGGCAATTAGCCGCAGCCTTGGGCATGCGTATCCGTCAAAAATCATCGCTGATATTTGGAAACTGATGTTTTATAACGCCGCCCATGACAGCATCGGCGGTTGTAACAGCGACGATACTAATCAGGATATTTTCTTCCGCTATAAGCAGGCTCGCGATTTAGCCATCAATTTGCTGGAGCTGCATAGCCGATTAATTGCCATTCGTACCCAGCGCGAGCACGATTACACGTTCACTGTATTCAACCCGCTAACTAATACAGCCGCGCCACAGGTGACCTTCGAGGCATGGTTGCCGGGTATCCCATTCACCCTGCGCGATTCGGCGGGCAATGCATTGCCCTATGTGATTGAACAACAGACCGATTTGACCAGTTACGTATTGAACCAGACCATTCGACTTAATCCTGGCAAGCCATACCATAAACCGGAGAAGGTTTATCGCACTAAAGTGACGGTGAACAGCAGTGACTTACCTGCTCTCGGTTATACCCGCTGGCATCTTGATTTTGATGCTGATGGGGCAAGTAAGCGGGTCACGGATAATATGATGGTCATCGAGAACGCATTTTATCGCATGGAAGTGGAAGAGAACGGGTTGCTCACCATCAAGCATAAA
Source organism: Buttiauxella agrestis ATCC 33320 (assembly GCA_024169445.1). Taxonomy (GTDB): domain Bacteria; phylum Pseudomonadota; class Gammaproteobacteria; order Enterobacterales; family Enterobacteriaceae; genus Buttiauxella; species Buttiauxella ferragutiae. The sequence continues at coordinate 4,434,458 of JALKFA010000001.1, read as the reverse complement.
ACCACCGGTAAACGCTATGAGCGCCAGATGCTGTTGGTGGAAAATGGCGATGATGGAGATTCCTACAACTATTCGCCGCCGCGTGGTGACTTGATTGTTACCTCCGAAGGTTGCCTGGCTTCAGCCCACCGGGAGAATAATGGCCTGAATCAGTCGTTGTTACTTGATTATGTACTTAAAGTTCCTGGCAACCTCGAAGAGCGGGCGCAGGGTATCGCCACCTCTACAATGAAAGTCGCGGTGCATGTGACTCTGCAGTATGACGACATAATCCGCTTTACAGTTGACGTGGATAACCAGGTGCTCAGTCATCGTTTATGCGTCCATTTCGCGACGGACATACTGGCAAATGTCTCTTATGCGGATCAGTTGTTTGGTGTGGTTGCGCGCCCGGTGCAACTGAGTAACGCCCTGAAAGTGTGGGAAGCAGAAAACTGGCATGAAAAACCGATTTCCATTGAGCCAATGCAAAGCTACGTGAACCTGCATGATGAAAATCATGGCTTCACATTGCATACCAATGGCGTGCGTGAATATGAAATCGTCGGCGACAATTTCGATACCATTTCCGTTACTCTATTCCGTTCATTCGGTTACATGGGCAAAGAGAACCTGCTCTATCGTCCGGGGCGTGCGTCGGGTGAGTCGGTAGTGGCGACACCAGATGCACAGTTGTCTGGACCGTTGTCCTTCGCATTTGGCTGGCGTATCTATAGCGGCTCGTTTGACGAGGCACAGCATGCGCGGCTATCGAAATCGTTGCTGACATCGTTTCCGGTCTATCAGGACAGCGACTTCCTCAATGGCCGTCTGCGTTTTTGCCTGAGCGATGAACAACGCACATATCCGCAGGAATACAGTCTGCTGGCCCTGCCTGATGGCCCGGAAGATGCACTGGTCAGCGTGGTGAAATGCGCAGAAGAGGGCGAGGGGTTAATTTGCCGCTTCTATAACCCAAATCTGAATGCCACAGCCACCATTCCGGCGCTGAATAATGCTCGTTACGTCTTGCTGGACGAGAAAACCCCGTCACAGGAAAGGGCGGCGCTAAACCCTAATGATGTGCAGACGTTGTACGTTGAAATAGTGTGAAGAGAGAAATGAGACTGTTTACCAATAAGCGGATCAGAGATATTTTCACCCAGATTGCTCAAGGGAATGTGACGCAAACCTCTTTGGCCAAAGAGATGAATGTGTCCACGCGAACCATCCGCAGTGACCTGAAAGATCTAAATGATATCGTTGGCGGGTTTGGTAACAGTCTCATTCACCATCGTAAGAAAGGTTTTTCCATTCAGGTTAACAATCCGGCGGGTCATAAAACGCTGCTTGAACAGTCACAAAGGCCCTGGAAAGAGACTCGTTCGACAGCAGAACGCCGCCGGGCTTTACTGTCGACGCTATTGCGCCAGGATGCGGAAATCTCGCTTGAGGAGTTGGAGTCGACGTGGTTTATCAGTATCTACAGCCTGAGAAACGACATTGCTTTGCTTAAGCGTCATTTTGCCCTCTATGACCTGAGTATCGTTTCTGGAGGGGTCGATAAATTTAAACTCTCTGGCAGCGAAATAGCGTTTCGTCGCTGCATTTACGATAACCTGCTGCGCTCAAAAGAAGCGGAAGAAGATTACCAGGGGATCTTTGATTCGTTGGCGAAGATTTCCAACATCAAACTGGCGCTGAGTGACTACTTTGTTAGCCATGGATTAGTGGTAAGCGATGTCAATTTGCGTTTTTTTACCCTGATTTGTGGGATTACCTGTGAACGTATTCTCCGGGGAAGTTGGCTGTTGGATTATGAGTTTGACGCTTGCGAACCGCACTTAAAAATAGTCGCGCGCGATATTCTTCCCCTGCTGCTGGCGGATGCCGTACCTAACATTGCGCAAAGCGAAATCGATTATATGGCGATGAACCTCGCCGCGTTTTGTTCAATGACGAGTGAAAATACGCTCGAGCATGAGCAGCACGACGCCGAGCGTGCGGTGATGAACCATTTTTTGAGTTATGTCAGTTCGTCCTGGTTCTGCGACGTCAGTTATGATGAGCTGTCACGCAAGAATCTGCTTAGTCACATTCAGGCCATGCGTATACGCGTTAATAATAACATCACTATTATCAACCCGTTGATTGAGCAAATTAAGCGTCACTATCCGTTGATGTACGAAATGACGCTGGCTGCTTTTAGTGAACTGGAACACTTCTTTTCTAACAAAATTAGCGATGATGAGATTGGCTATCTCGTCATGCATATCGGGGCCATTCTTGAAGAGATTCATCTGAAAGACGAAGGTCACACTATCAGTGCATTAGTCGTCAATGATCAAGGTGAAGCCTCAACCCGGATCGTCTGCCAGAAAATAATCCGGATGTACCCCAACATTGCTATGACAAAGTGTGTTTCGGTTGAGCAGTACAAAGCGATGACCCGTGTGGAAGAGAGCATTGTCATAAGCTTTGTAGCCATTGAAGAGAAGAACAAACGTGTTATCAATTTGCCTCCGTTGCCAGAAAGATGGCAGTTAGAAAACATGAAGTACTTTTTAACCGCTGAAAACACGCCACCTGCGGCGATGGTGAATTATTTTTCTGCGGATCACTTTTTTGTATTTGAAAGCCACGTCCATACCAAGGAGTCGCTGATTAACTTTCTCTCCTCACAATTAGAATTAAAAGGAAGAGTTGATGAGCATTATTTAGACTCAGTAATTGAACGAGAAGTGCGAGCGTCAACATTGCTGGATGATAAAATCGCCATTCCACATCCATTAGGTCTGGTAGCATTAAGTACTATGGTGACGGTGGCTATATTTCCTGATGGAATTGAATGGGATGTGGGGAAAAAAGTTAAACTGGTCTATATGCTAGCCATTAGTGAGGATGCTTTTGTCGATAGCATGATTATTTATGATTATCTGACAAATATTCTTGATAACGACGTTATTGATAATTTAAGTCAGTGTGAAAATTATTCTGAGTTTATAGCATTGTCACAAAAATATTTTTTATAAAACATTCGGAATAAGAATGTTATACATAATCATTTTAGCCGCTTACAAAATCCCTCCCGGTATCCTTTCCTAACGTCTATACCCTAAATAATTCGAGTTGCAGTCAGGCGGTAAGGCCAGCACTCCCTGGCACCCTGTAGCGTAGTATGGGGTGGATTTTAACAAGTTTGAAACAAATTTCTTAATCCAGAAGATACTAATAACCTACTGTAATAAAAGCCATTTAAGTAACAAATCACTATTATTTACTGATTTCCCGCCGTTGTTTCCTGGTCTTTAATAAGACATTCCTTAGGCAAGATAAAGGATTTACACATGTTATTAGCTATGCGATTAATTTAAATTATTAACATCGAGAAGATGGTGTTTTAAATGTTAATTCATCGTTTTCGAGAAGATGAAAATATCTCCGCATGGATTGGGGAGTTGGGGGCTATTTGGCTCAGTAAATCAACTGGAATAATGAATGAAGGATACATTATTCAAACAGGATATTTTAATAATTAAAGGAATCTCCATGAAATTTAGTAAAATTGCTTGCTCTTTGGTTGCTGGCATTGCATTAGTGAGCGGTGCGGCACAGGCCGATGCGGTGACGGTAAATGGCGGCACCGTACACTTTCAAGGTGAGCTGGTGAATGCTGCCTGTTCGGTAAGCACCAAGTCTGCCGATCAGATTGTGAAACTCGGCCAGTACCGTACCGCGGCGTTCACTAAAGTGGGTGACACTTCAGCGCAGATCCCTTTTACCATCGTCCTGAACGATTGTGATACCAGCGTATCCACACTGGCTTCTGTGGCTTTTTCAGGCCAAACGGATGGCACTGACCCAACGCTTCTGGCTATTAACTCTGGTGATAATAGCACCACAGCAGGCGGCGTAGGTATCGAAATTCTGGACAATAAATCGCAAGTATTGACCCCGGATGGCAGCACATTCTCTACCGCGAAAACTTTGGTTGATGGCACCAACACCTTGCCATTTACCGCGCGTTATAAAGCGACCGCTGCCACTGCAACAGCAGGCCAGGCGAACGCAGATGCCACCTTCGTGATGAAATACGAGTAATCGGACCAGGCAGGGATGACGATAGCCACAGGGATGAGGCTAAACAGAAGATTATTATTCCGCATGCCGCACCTGGCTCTGTTACGTCGATTAATAATAATGATGGTGCTTTGTAATGACGACTTTATTTAAACCAGGTCTGGCGGTAATGCTGTGCCTGTTATTAACATGTTTTAATGTGCATGCTGCTGGAGGCGTTGCTCTGGGGGCAACACGAGTTATTTATCCGGCCGATGCCAAACAAACTTCGCTCTCAATTAATAATAGCGATGACAAAGAGCGTTATTTGGTGAATTCGTGGATTGAGAATAATCGTGGGGAAAAAGACAAAAAATTTATTGTTACGCCCCCGCTTTTTGTCAGTGAGCCTAAAAGTGAAAACACGCTGCGGATTATTTACGCCGGGCCACCGTTGCCAACCGATCGTGAGTCCATTTTCTGGATGAACGTGAAAGCGATTCCCTCGGTGGATAAATCCAATCTCGCAGGCAATAACGTGCTGCAATTGGCGATTTTGTCACGTATCAAATTATTTGTTCGCCCTAAAAACCTGCAAATGCAGCCAGATGAAGCGTTTAAACAACTGCGTTTTAGCCGTAGCGGCGAGCATCTGAGTATTCACAATCCTTCGCCTTATTACATCAGTACGGTCAATCTGAAGGTCGGTAACGAGAAACTGGCAAATACCATGGTTGCGCCAAAAAGTGTGGCGCAGGTGACGGTCCCAGCCACGCTAAAAGGAACCATCTCCTTCCAGACCGTGAATGATTACGGTGCGGTAACCCCTGTGCAAAAGGGCGCAATGCTGTAATGCGGGCTCTGCACAACAAGGATACCGGGCAGATGATGAACAAGTCAGTTACTCCGCTTGCGGCGATGGTGATGGCAGCGCTTTGGCCTGCAATCAGTTCAGGAGAAAGCTATTTTAACCCTGGTTTTTTGTCGCCAGAAGATGCTGCTGTTGCGGATTTATCGCGTTTTGAAAAAGGGAGCCAACAGGCTCCTGGTGTGTATCGTGTGGATATCTGGCGTAACGCTGAATTTATCGCAACCCAGGATCTGCGCTTTGATGCCAGTAACAAGGCGGATGGAAAGGTAAGCGCGGACGGTCTGGTGCCGTGCCTTGATACAGGCTGGTTGCAGCGTCTGGGGCTGAATATGCTTGCTTATCCTGCGCTTGCGAAATTAAAGCCTGGGGAATGCTTGCCGTTGGCGGAGCTCATCCCTGGTTCAGAAACCCACTTTGATTTTGCCAAACTGCGGTTGGATATAAGCCTGCCGCAAGTGTCGTTGCTTAATAGCGCTCGCGGGTATATTCCTGCGCAAGAATGGGACGAAGGCATCCCTGCGGTACTGCTCAACTACAGCTTTACTGGAAACCACGGCAGTTATGACGATAACTATTATTTAAGCCTGCAAAGTGGCCTGAACTATGGGCCGTGGCGGCTGCGCAACAGTGGTGCCTGGAGTTATACGCGCGGTGATGGTTACCATTCCAACAACTGGAATAACATCAGCACATATGCGCAGCGGACAATCATCCCACTCAAAAGCGAGTTGGTGCTCGGCGACAGCAACACCAGCAGTGATGTGTTCGATAGCCTGGGTTTTCGCGGTGCACGGCTCTATTCGGCAGACAGCATGTACCCGGATAGCCTGCAAGGTTACGCGCCAACGGTGCGCGGCATCGCACGGACAAACGCCAAAATCACCATCCGCCAGAATGGTTTTGTGATTTACCAAAGCTATGTGTCACCGGGCGCGTTTGCTATTAACGACCTGAATCCTACCTCCTCAAGCGGCGATCTTGACGTTACCATGGAAGAAAAAGACGGTACGCTGCAAAAATACACGGTGCCTTATTCCACCGTTCCGCTGTTGCAGCGTGAAGGGCGGCTAAAATTCGACCTGGTTGCCGGGGATTTCCGCAGCGGTAGCGACCAACAAGAAACGCCATTTTTCACTCAGGCTACGCTGATTGCCGGTTTACCCCGCGGTTATACAGCTTACGGCGGCACACAACTTGCCGAGGATTATGCCTCGGTGGCGCTGGGCGCGGGTAAAAATATCGGGGAGTGGGGGGCCATTTCACTTGATGTCACTCATGCCCGTAGCAAACTGGCGGATGACAGCGAACATGAAGGCCAATCGCTTCGTTTCCTGTATGCCAAATCCCTCAGCAATTACGGTACTAACTTTCAATTGCTCGGCTACCGCTACTCAACTCGTGGCTTCTACACGCTGGACGAAGTGGCCTACAAAAATATCGAAGGTTACGAATTCGCCGATGAACAAGACGGCAACCACAACACTGAGCCGGTGGTGCAGAGTTATCACAACTTGCGCTACAGCAAGCGTGGGCGTTTTCAGGTCAACATTTCTCAGGGGCTTGGCGATTATGGCTCATTCTACGTTTCAGGCAGCCAGCAAACCTACTGGGAAACCAACGAGAACAACACCTCTTACCAGGCAGGATATGCCAGTGGCTGGCGCGGAATCAGTTACTCGATGTCGATGTCATGGAACAAATCGGTCGGTATTTCCGCCAGCGATCGCATCATGGCATTTAACCTATCGGTGCCGTTCAGCACGTTATTGGGGCATGGTTACTCACGTTCCAGCACCCTCGACCGCGCCTACGCCACATTTGCCGCCAGTAACAATTCAGAAGGTGACTCCACGCTGCAAACTGGGATCGGCGGCACATTACTTGAAGGGCAAAACCTGAGCTACAACGTCACCCAGGGATACAGTGACAGCAACGGCTACACCGGAAGTGCCAGTACCAACTGGCAAGCCACTTACGGCACGGTGGGATTGGGCTACAACTACGACCGCGACCAACATGACTATAACTGGCAAGCATCGGGTGGTGTGGTAGGACATGCCGATGGCATCACCTTTAGCCAGCCGCTCGGAGATACCAATGTGTTAATCAAAGCGCCGGGTGCCAGCGGTGTTGGCGTCGAAAACCAAACCGGGGTGAAAACCGACTGGCGCGGTTACGCCGTGATGCCTTATGCCACGGTTTACCGCTACAACCGTATCGCACTGGATACCAACACCATGGATGACCATACCGATGTTGAAAATAACGTCAGTAGCGTGGTGCCAACGGAAGGGGCATTGGTACGGGCCGAATTTAAAGCGCGGATTGGCGTGCGGGCTATCTTCAACGTGACGCGTGGCGGACGCGCCGTGCCATTCGGCTCGATGGTGCGTGAAGAAACCAGCGGTGTCACCAGTATGGTGGGAGATGAGGGGCAAATTTATCTCAGCGGCTTGCCGCTGCAGGGAAAACTGCTCATTCAGTGGGGCGATGGCAAAGATTCACACTGTTACGCACCTTATACATTACCGCCAGAAAGCCTGACTCAGGCAGTCGCCGTGGTGAGTGCCACCTGTTCATAGAATGGCGCACTATTCAGGGATTTGTTTATGAAATTGATGACATCTTTAGCAGGGGCGGTGCTTCTGGCATGTGTACTACCGGCGTCTGCCACGGTCTGCAAAAACTCAAACGGCGTGCCGACGGATATCTTTTATGACCTGTCAGACGTATTCACCAGTGAAAATAATAACGTCGGGCAAATCATTACGCTTGCTAACAAAACCGGTTGGGTTGGCGTCAATGCCACCTGCCCGGCAGGGACCAGCGGCAACACCACCATGCGTAGTTATGTGAACGCGTTGCCGGTGCAAGAAACCATTGGTGGGTATCAATATATGAAACTCAATGACTATCTCGAAGGGGCAATGAGCATCACCGACAGCTATTCGGGGCAGTTTTTCCCGCCGAAAAACTATATCCAGATGGGCAGCCATCCTAATGTTTCTAAACAACAACCCTTTCCAGTTAATGATTCTAAACTGGTTTTTAAACTCAAAGTGACACGGCGATTTATCAACATGGTGCCGATTCCAAAACAGACCATGTTTACGGTGTATGTCACCACGCGTAACACCGACCCGTTGACCACACCGGTTTATACCATCAGCTACAGCGGTAAAATTGAAGTACCGCAAAGTTGCGAAATCAATGCAGGCCAAATCGTCGAATTTGATTTTGGCGACATTGGTGCTTCGTTATTTAGCCAGGCAGGAGCCGGGAACCGTCCGCAAAGTGTTACGCCACAAAGTAAAACCGTTGCCATCAAGTGCACCAATGTGGCGGCGCAGGCCTATCTCTCTTTACGTATTGAAGCTGAAAAAGCTTCCGGCAATATCATGGTCTCTAACAACGACGATCTCGGCTTTGTCGTTGCGGATAGCAGTGGTTTGCCGTTAATTCCTAATAATCTGAGCAGTAAAATCCATTTTCGCCTCGATGATGCAGCTGCTGCGCAGGTGGGGATTCGCGCCTGGCCTGTGAGCGTCACCGGGAATAAACCTGCAGAAGGGCCGTTTACCGCGCGGGGCTATTTGCGGGTGGATTATGACTAAAACCTGGAGCGGTAATTTTCTGCTGGTCTGCATGCTGGTCGCTGGCGTCATGAACAGTGCGCAGGCCGATTCCCCGCTAGGCGAAGTCAATATCGAGCTGCGTGGCAACGTGGTGGATTTTAGCTGTTATGTCGAAATGGGTGATGACAATAAAACGGTGCAACTCGGTAGCTGGCCGACAAAACAACTGCGTACTGCAGGCAGCACTACGCAAAGTATGCCGTTCAGTTTGAAACTAAACGGCTGCCCGCCAGGAGCGGCATCAATCACTTTTTCGGGGAAGCAAGCCACTGGCAACCCCGGTTTGCTGGGGTTAAATGAGAGTAGTGTCAGCAATGTGGCTATTGAGCTGCGCGACCGGGATAAAACGCAATTGCCACTGGGGCAGGCAAGCCAGGATGTGGTTGTAGATGAGAATGGTAATGCGGTATTAGCCTTTTTTGCTAATTACATCGCCCTGGCCGATAACCCGCAACCGGGACCGGCCAACGCAGATGCTACGTTTATGATTAATTATTATTAACGGATAAAATATACCGCAGTGAAATAATAAATCCGGGTTTTATTCCCGGCTTTATTATTTTAATTGTGACCTGCGACGTGTTTTTATAATAATTCTTTTACACGGGCATAGTCGATAAGTTCGACAATCGAGGAGACGTGAAGCTTGGAGAAGATATTTGACTTATGTGCGCTAATGGTCTTGCTGCTGAGCAGCAGTTGTTCGGCGATTTCCTTATTTGATAACCCATTAGCAAGGTGACGTAATACGGTTATCTCCCGATTAGATAATGGCATGTCGTCAGTTGCACCATTGCGTGATGCCGGGTTGCTAATTAATTCCAGGGTTTCAGAGGGAAAGAACGAATACCCTGCAAGCAACATTTCTACCGCGTGATAGATATCTTCCTGTTCTTTCCTTTTGCTGACAAAGCCGTTTGCACCAGCTTGAATGGCGCGGCCAGCATAAAATTTTTCAGACTTAGATGACAAGAAAAGTATGCGGGTGTCGGCTTGTATACTTTTGATTCTCTTTAATAAAGCAAATCCGTCGATGGACGGCAATTCAATGTCAAGAATCACCAGGTCGACAAGATGGCTGCTCATGTAGTTAATGACCTCGCGGCTGTCATCTGTTTTCATCACGACTTCTATATCTTTATTTTTCTGTAACAGTACTTCAATCGACATTCTGACAATAGGGTGTTCGTCCATGATAATTACGGATGCAGGTTTCATATTATTGCCTCATTTTTTGAGAAACTCATCGCATTGATACATAGTCACTGGCGGCTAAAGTGATGAAACGCTTTATTAGCTATTATTTTATAATGTATGCAATATGTTCCCTTCAACTTAAAACCATACCTCAATGTACTGTTTGCTAATGATTTCGAGTGTAACTGGATAATTGTTTGTCTAATCGAAAATACATATTTAGATTTTCTAATCAAGCAATTTGATTATACATCTATATAAATTCAGAGAAAGGCTGCTGTTATCTATAGCCAGTAATGGTGCGATCAAATTCTAATTATTCAGGTTGAGTATTTGTTATTTGGATAATACAACCATGTTAGTTAAAATATTTGGATAAAAAGTTTGTTTTTAATGTGAAGAATAGTGTGATATCTCAAATGTATATTATTTGTTATATCTGGCATGAGGTTGTCAGATGGGACATCGTTCTGTAGTCGCCTGGCGGGCGGAAAAAAGAGTGTCCAGGAATAGTTATAATTGTTAATTACTTGCTCTGATTTAACAAAATTAATACATTAAAAATAGGCAATTTCCTATGTTTCGCTCGAAAGTGCTTTCGTTAGCACTTCTGTTTGTTTCAACTCAATGGCGGGAGACATTTTATTCAGCAGATGTATCAGAGATTTATTGTTCTCAAGATCAAGGCGAGCGGCAATACGTCCAAGGGTATAAACGACGTAGTGATAGGGCTTGTTTAATTTAACGGCAATTGCTTTCAGCGATTCTCCTTGCGCCACCCCCAACAGAATATTCCACTCCCGATTAGAGAACAGTGTCGAAGAGGATAAATCCGATGAGGAAGATAGCTCCTGCAGGCTTTGTTGCTGTGTCAATCGGTTGACCAGATTGGTGATTTCCTGCCAGCGTTCCACGACAGGAAAGCGTGACGCAGCATTAATCAGCTTCACGGCGCTTACGCAGCGGCAGGCTGTTAATTGCGTTATGTTGAGTTGCGGCCAGGTTTTTTGCCATTGCCGTATCGTATTCAACATATCAAGGGGCGCTTCATTAACACCATCAAGATCGAGGAAAATGCGTGGCAGGGGAATTTGTTCAAGCCACGCCTCAACTTCCTTTAGAGAAGCGCAGACCTGCGTATGTTGAGACTTGAAAAAGTGTTGCGTCAGCGCCAGGGCAAGCCAGGAATCGGTTGTCACCAGGATAAGATCAAGTGGTTGCGCAAGGGGTTCTGCGTGATTTTTTTGTTGCAGGTATTCCAGGCGGTCAAAGACAATCAGTGTTGTACTGCTATAGAGATTGGCCATGCTGCCATTTCTGATACGACGATATCTGCGTTTGCGTGCGGCTATGTACAAATGCTTAGCCATCCACTGCGCGAACTGAGGGCGTGTTCGCTCTGATTTGGACCAGCGTCACTGTTGAAGCAGATGTCATTTCCATATTTTTCGCTGACAGTATGAGTTAATACTGAGATTGCATCGCTAAAATTAATCAGAAGCTAAATGATTTAGACTTCTGATTATATCGTTACAATGTATTCTGTCAGAAAATAAAAATATAATATATTAGGCATGCCTTAAGAGCATGTAAGTAGTTTCTTAAAGAGATAATAACATTTGTGGGTGTTAAATGATAAGGAACGCTAACTAGTCGTTGCGGCGCAAAAATATTGGCTAATGAATTAAAGAAAGAAGATGGATTTTTATAAAGTTCATCAACTCATACTGGTCCCGGATTTTCAGTTTTTTCATTATCACTTTACGATATATTCTTGCAGTATCTTCCTCTATCTGCATTAGATGGGCCGCATCCTGTAGCGAATGTCCCCGGGCGATGTAGATAAGTAACTGCCGTTCAGCACTGGTGAAATTGCATGTGGTGCAGTAGTAGCAAATCCTGGCAGACACCGCCGTGGTGTTGTTTCTGCGCCAGCCAGTCTCCGTCCAGTGGGCTATTTTACGGGTGACTTCATCAACCTCATCTTCGCGAAAGATAACCGGAAGCATATACAGGCATGGGCGGAACATGAGGCTTTGGTGTTCTTTATGTCGGCAAATAAGAATAACTCGTTGGGATTTTGTCGCATTGGGAATTTCAAAACAGTCAGCAGTAAACCAATTATCAGCCAGTGACATAAAAACAATATCGGCAGTACTATGTTCTTCGCCGGGTAAAAAATAAAAATCTTCATTTCGCTGGCGGTAAATTTTTTCAATGATAATTTTTAGACCATGAGCAAAATGACTATTATTTTCCCGTATCGCAATTGTAAGCATGGGGTTTCTCGGTGAGTAATAGAACGGATAACGATCGTAATGAAATAAATACTGAAATTAAATAACCTGAAACTTAATTGACAACTCGCTCGGGATGAGACATTGCCAGGGGATTTCCTGGTGGTTGGTAGCCAAGTGAAGAAATGGCGAGAATTAAAAAAATGAATCAACCCATTTAGCCCACAGTGATATCCCTGGTTTACAGCGCTGGCCACTCGCTTTATCCTGATGGGCGATTAATCACATATACGATTAATCAATGACTCGGGGTGCCCTTCTTTGTGAAGGCTGAGAAATACCCGTACCACCTGATCTGGATAATGCCAGCGTAGGGAAGTCAGATGCCTGTCCGGCATCCCTTCTTCACGCCGGACAGGAGCTTTATGATGCAGCCTGACCTGCTACCCGGCCACCGCGCCGTTTTGTCTTTACAGCAACTTCGCAACATTTCCCCGCTTGTTCACTGCATGACTAACGACGTCGTGCAGAGTTTTACCGCCAACGTTTTGCTGGCTATAGGTGCGGCTCCCGCCATGGTGATTGAAGCACAAGAAGCCGCTCAATTTAGCCCGGTTGCCGACGCGCTGCTAGTCAATATTGGCACGCTGACAGCCGATCGCCGTGATGCCATGCTTGCAGCCATTCATGCTGCAAATGAATCCGCCACACCCTGGGTGCTGGATCCGGTTGCCGTTGGCGGCCTGACGTTCCGTACTCAATTCGCCCATCAGGTGCTCGCGCTAAAACCTGCGGCCATTCGCGGGAATGCATCTGAAATCCTCGCACTGGCGGGGGAGCATTCTGGTGGAAGAGGCGTGGATAGCACCGATGATGCGTTTTCCGCACTACCTGCGGCGCAGGCGCTTGCTCGACTGACTGGCGCGATTGTCGCGGTGACGGGTGAGCGTGATTACATTACCGATGGTGAAAACAGCTGGAGCGTGGCGGGCGGCGGCATTTTGATGACGCGTGTGGTCGGCACCGGTTGTGCGCTTTCAGCGGTAGTTGCCGCCTGTTGCTCTTTGCCGGGCTCGCGGCTGGATAACGTCGCTGCGGCTTGCCAGTTTATGAAGTTTGCAGGCCAGCAGGCTATATCCGCCAGCTGTGGTCCCGGGAGTTTTATTCCGGCATTTCTCGATGCACTTTACGGGCTGAATGGGGAGGCGTTGGCATGAAAGGGTTAACACGTATCAATGCACTGACCATTGCCGGAACCGACCCGAGCGGCGGCGCGGGTATTCAGGCCGACCTGAAAACTTTCTCGGCGTTGGGGGCATATGGCACCAGTGTGATTACCGCGTTAGTGGCGCAGAACACGCGTGGCGTGCAGTCGGTTTATCGTATTGAACCGGCCTTTGTTGCCGCGCAACTGGACTCCGTGCTCAGTGATGTGCGCATCGATACCATTAAAATCGGCATGTTAGCGGAAACCGATATTGTGGAAGCGGTGGCTGAACGGCTGGCGTTTTACCACGCACAAAATGTCGTGCTCGATACGGTGATGCTGGCGAAAAGTGGCGATCCTTTGCTTGCGCCCTCGGCGGTTGACAGTTTACGCCGTCGGCTTCTGCCGCAAGTGGCGCTGATTACGCCGAACCTGCCGGAAGCCGCCGCCTTGCTGGATGCCCCACACGCACGCAATGAACACGAAATGAAGCTACAGGGCGACGCTTTGTTAGCTATGGGCTGTAAAGCGGTATTGATGAAAGGCGGACATCTTGACGATGCTGAAAGCCCGGATTGGCTATTTACCCGCGATGGCGCACAGCGCTTTACCGCGCCGCGCGTACAAACGCGCCATACTCATGGCACTGGCTGTACGCTTTCTGCGGCACTCGCCGCACTTTATCCACGCTATCACGACTGGCCGCAAACAATTCTGGCGGCGAAAACGTGGTTGTCTCAGGCTTTAGAGCAAGCAGATTCGCTGGAAGTGGGTAACGGAATTGGACCGGTGCATCATTTTCACCAATGGTGGTGATTGAGGTAATACCACTATAAGACCATTGAGTTATACTGGTTTCACCTTATCTTCCGGACATTTGCGCAACATGGAACAGGTTCACACTCAGCTCATTGAGCAACTTATCCAGCGGTTTTCGCAGGCTGATAATACGCCGCTGTATTTGAAATTCGCCGAAACGGTGAAGGCGGCAGTACGCAGCGGTATTTTGCCGCAGGGCAATATTTTGCCGGGAGAGCGCGATCTCAGCCAGCTGACTGGCGTTTCGCGCATTACGGTGCGTAAAGCGATGCAGACGCTGGAAGACGACGGCGTGGTGACGCGATCCAGAGGTTACGGTACGCAAATTAACTCCACTTTTGAGTATTCGCTCAAAGAGGCGCGCGGGTTTTCTCAACAGGTGGTTTTGCGCGGTAAAAAGCCGAACACGCTGTGGGTCAATAAACGGGTGGTGAAATGCTCGCCGGAAGTGGCAGAACAATTAGCCGTGGCGGCAGATAGCGACGTGTTCTTGCTCAAACGTATTCGTTACGTTGATGAAGATGCGGTATCAGTGGAAGAATCGTACGTTCCTGCGGAGTTGATCGCCGACCCTGATGAAATCGGTGTTTCATTGTATGACTACTTTCGCAGCCAGAACATTATTCCTCAGCGCACCCGTAGCCGCGTCAGCGCCAGAATGCCGGACAGCGAATTCCAGTCGCACATCAAACTGGAAACGCCAGTGCCGGTTCTGGTTATCAAACAGGTTGCTTTTGACCCGCAAAACCGGCCCATCGAGTACAGCATCAGCTACTGCCGCAGCGATCTATACGTTTTTGTTTGCGAGGAGTAGACCCGTCATACTTCAAGCTGCATCTTTGTTGGCTGCGTTCTCTCACCCGAATCACTTAGTTTACTAAGCTCATCGGGACTCGCTCTCTTGCCGCCGCGATGCCGCTCGAATTATTTTGGGTATCGGTATAGTTGTTCCAGAAACGGCGCACAGTCGCCGCCCCGATGGCTGACAACATAAGACGCAACTGCATTTCCCAGACAAACTGCTTCTGCCAGACTCCATCCTGCAGCCAGCCCCGCTAACGTGCCGCCCGCATGGCTATCGCCCGCACCAATGGTATCAACCACTTGTGCCGGGAAAGGAGCCACCAGCGCGATGGCGTCGTGGGAGCCAAACCACGCGCCTTGTTTATCGAGCCGCACGATGAGCGGCGCGTCATAACGTTCAAGCCAGGCACGGCAAATCCCTTCTATATTGTCGCCAGCCACCTCCAGCCATTCGGCTGCAATCGCGGCCTCCTGGCGGTTAAGCGAAACAATCGGTTTGCAGGCCATAATCCGCGTCAGCAGCGGGGCGGGAATATCAGCAATGCGTGGGCCAAAATCGATAAATGCCGTGACGCCGTTCAGCGATTCAAGCCAGCTCACCAACAGTTCCGCACATGGCCCGGCCAGTTGATAACCCGAAAGCGACAGCAAAGTGCCAGGAGCGAGCTGTAACTTATCCAGCCACGGTTGATTCCACTGATGTTCGACACCACGAAACGACATAAACGTTCTTTCGCCATCCGGCTCGACCAGCGCCAGGCACCAGCCGTTATCGCCGCTGTTGGTGTGGATTTCGCTTTCGATGCCTTGTTTTTCAAGACTGCTGCGGATGATATCCGCCCAGGTTCCCTGGCCAATGGGCAGCGCATTTTTCGAAGCGATGCCGAGGCGTGACAGTGTTAGTGCGATATTCAGCGCACAGCCGCCGATATTCACGCTTTGTTGTTGCAGCTCGATATCGCAACCGCGCCACGGCAGAGAGTAAGCGTCGGCAATGACATCAATCACCGCCGAACCGAGTACGCAAACCGGGCGTTTTGCTGCCAGCCCTGGTAAGCGGGAACGTAATTCAGCGGCTTTCATTGCGCGCCTCCCTTTGCTGGCGATAGCCCATAAACAGGCGGCTGTAGCGCGTAAAATCGAGCTGGTTGACATCATCAAGCTCGCGTTTAAGTTCGCTATCAATGCTTTCTACGCCATGAAGCGCACCACAAATCGCCGTCGCCATCGCCCCAATGGTATCGGTATCGCCGCCGAGGTTGGCGCATAAAATCGCGCAGCGGTTAGGATTGGTTTGCGCCAGTTCCACCATCGCAATGGCTGCCGCGACAGACTCAATAGTGCTGGTGCCGGTACCGACCAGTTGATAAATCTGTTCCATGCCAGACTCGGTGCCGCGCGCGGTTCTGGCAACATTTAACGCCAGTTCAATACGCGCCCCAAGGGAGGCATTAAACGTGGTGACTCGCTTTTCCTGCGCGTGGCGAGCAATCGACGGCAGTTCATCGCAGATGGTTTCCCAGCTTGTTCCTTCAATGGCTTTCGAAATTGCCCAGGCAATGACCACCGCACCGGCAAGGGCGAGGTCGGATTTGTGCGTCGGGCTTGAGGCGAGCGCCACTTCATCAATAAAAGCATCAAGATTGCCGGTAGGCAGCAGGCAGCCCAACGGTGAAGCGCGCATCGCCGCCCCGTTGGTTACGCCATTGTTTTCCAGCGCGCTAACCGGCGTGCCTTGTTTAATCGCATTCAATGCAATCTTTGATGTCGGGCCGAGGACGTTTTTATTGAACGCATCAAAGCCTTCAGCCCAGCTTAAAATGTGGCGGCCAATGGTATCGGCATTAATCACGCCATCATGTTCGATAATCGCGTCCGCCAGCGCCAGCGCCATCGAGGTGTCGTCAGTAAACTCTGCCCGGTTAAAATAACAGGCGGCGTTATTTTCCGCAGGGCCGGGCAGGAAGCGGTCAATCCAGCCAAAGTGCGCTTTCACCCGCGAGCGTGGCCACAACTCCGACGGCATTCCCATTGCATCACCTAACGCCTGGCCATAAAAGGCTCCAAGAATTCGATTTTCCATCATTATGCTTCCTTTAAATCTTTTTCAGTTTGGTTGCCAGCAACGGCAATAGTGGTGATCTCTTTGTCCGACTCGCGGAAAAACACCATAAACAGCACGGTAATGACTGTGATCATGATGGCGCCAAAGCCCCACATTCCGGCCCAGTTGAAGGTCTGGCCGTTTACAGGCGTTGGGTAGGCGAACATTTTTTCCATCATTGCTGCACCGATGCGATAGCCGAGCAGGCTACCGAACCCCTGACAACACAGCGTAATCAGCCCTTGTGCTGCGGTGCGCATATGGACGGGCGCTTTTTTATCAACGTAAATGTAGGCGGTGACGTAATAAAAGTCGTAACTCACGCCGTGCAACAGAATGCCAAGGAACAGCAGGCCGTAGGTAAAGATGTGGTCGGCGCCACCGTAAACGAAGAAGCCGTAGCGGATGGCGGCGGTGATAAGACCAAGCAGTAATACCTTTTTAATGCCAAAGCGCTTAATAAAGAATGGCAGCGCCAGCATAAAGAAGATTTCGGAGAACTGGCCCAGCGTCATCCATCCAGTGGCGTTATGCATACCGACTTCGGTCAGATACCCGTTGGCGAAGATGTAATAGAACGCCAGCGGCATAGCAAACAGGAATGAGCAGAAGAAAAAGACCAGGAAGTTTTTGTCTTTGAGCAACACAATCGCATCAAGACCGAGCATCACTTTCAGGCTCATTTTGCCGGTGCTTTTTGGTGGTGTGTTGGGCAAGGCCAGCGCAAAAATACCCAGCAGCAATGAGCTACCGGCGGTTATCAGTAACGGAACGTTGGTGGGCGAGATATCGCTAAAACCGAGCATTTGCGGCAAGAAACCGCACACTAAACCCGAGGCAATCCAGCCGATAGTGCCCATTACACGAATGCGCGGGAAGTCCCGCTCCACATCGTCGACATTGGAAAATGCGATGCTGTTAGTCAGCGCGATGGTTGGCATGTAGGTCAGGGAATAGGCCAGCAGCAGCGGGAAGAAATAGACAAACTCGGTTTGTTGCGCCGCCAGATACATCAGCACCGCACCGACAAACATCAACAGTGCCAGCACCTTTTGCGCGGCAAAGAAACGGTCGGTCAGCGAGCCGACCAGAATCGGCGACAGAATAGCGGCGATAGCGGTACAGGCGTAAGACCAGCCGATTTCAGTTGGGCTAAAGCCACTTTTGTTGAGGAACAGCCAAAGCGGGACGAACCAGGCGCCCCAGATAAACCATTCAATAAACATCATGAATGAAAGGCTAATTGTTGTACGTTTCATACGTTGAACCTTCATGATTGTGTTGGGTACACCATAACCATACCAATCAATAATACCTTTTAAATACCTTTGTGTTGATTATATGATCGGTGTGGCAAAAAAACGCATCCGTGTTTACCAGACTATACAACCCAAAACCAACCAAAAGTGCTCCCGGAGTGGCGAAGAACGCCACTCACGACCAGGATTAGGTCTGCTTGTTTTTTAGCAGGACTATTCATCAACAGCGGGCAGGGCGCTCGCTGAAATAACGGGAGCGTATTATGACTGATATTGCGCAGTTGCTTGGCAAAGATGCCGACGGCTTGTTACAGCATCGTTGTATGACTATTCCGGCAGACCAGTTGTCTCTGCCTGGCTCGGATTATGTAGACCGCGTGATGGTGGATAACAACCGCCCGCCTGCGGTGCTCCGTAATATGCAGACGCTGTATAACACCGGGCGGCTGGCAGGCACCGGTTACCTGTCTATTTTACCTGTCGATCAGGGTGTGGAACACTCTGCTGGGGCATCGTTTGCGGCCAATCCACTCTATTTTGATCCCAAAAACATTGTTGAGCTGGCGATTGAAGCGGGCTGTAATTGTGTTGCCTCAACCTATGGCGTGCTGGCCTCTGTGTCGCGCCGCTACGCGCACCGCATTCCTTTCCTCGTCAAGCTGAACCACAACGAAACGCTGAGTTACCCAAATACCTTTGACCAGACGTTGTACGCCAGTGTTGAGCAGGCGTTCAATATGGGCGCGGTGGCGGTCGGCGCGACCATTTACTTTGGTTCGCCGGAATCACGCCGCCAGATTGAAGAGATCTCGGTGGCGTTTGAACGTGCGCATGAACTGGGGCTGGTTACTGTGCTGTGGGCGTATCTGCGTAACCCAGATTTCAAAAAAGATGGCGTGGATTACCACGTTAGTGCTGATCTCACCGGGCAGGCGAACCATCTGGCGGCCACAATTGGCGCGGATATTGTGAAACAGAAGATGGCGGAAAATAACGGCGGCTACAAGGCGGTGAACTTTGGTTATACCGACGACCGTGTTTACACCAAACTGACTAGCGATAACCCGATCGATCTGGTGCGTTATCAACTGGCGAACTGTTATATGGGCCGGGCCGGGCTGATAAACTCCGGCGGTGCTGCTGGTGGTGAAACTGACCTGACTGACGCGGTGCGCACTGCGGTAATTAACAAACGCGCAGGCGGTATGGGGCTGATTCTGGGGCGCAAAGCCTTTAAGAAATCTATGTCTGAGGGCGTTAAGTTAATTAATGCGGTTCAGGATGTTTATCTGGATGGGAAGGTGAGTATAGCGTGATTATCCGTTCACCGGAACGTTTAAGGTTATGGGGGGAATGGTGATTTTCCGTTCACCTGGGCGCTATTCGATCCCATAAATATCAATGAACGGTGAACGTGCCATGGGGATTACGACATCCCCCTGGCGACCCCGTCGCCCGGCAAGTCAATCGCCGCTGCGCGGTAAACACCGTTTTTTACCCAACACCCAGGGTCGTTCGCGATTCGTTCCAGACGATCGCTCTCTCACGTGGTTCCCGACCACGTGACCCCGGCTGAAGGGTAAAAATCGGCGCGATTGAAGCCGGGAATGAAGGTCAACGTCAAAAGCTAAAGTCAAAAGCCGAATCGGTTTTGACCTTGTTCCCGGTATAAATTGCCCCAGTGTTCCCCATAAGTCAGGGTGGAGCTGCCGGGAGCAGCGAAAGAGAGCGATCGTCGGGAACGAATCGCGAACGACCCTGAACGTTGGGGATAAGCTGGGGTTTACCGCGCAGCGGCAATTTAATCACCGGGCGCCGGGGTTGCCAGGGGGCTGGCGTGAGCCACCTGGCACGTTCACCGTTCATTGATATTCATGGGATCGAATAACGCCTAGGTGAACGGGAAATCACCGCTCCGCCATAGGCATCCCCCCATGTGAACGGAAATTCACCGCCCCCCATCCCCTCCGTTATCTCCGTCACAATTCCATAACACTTTGTGAAAAACATCACTTTCCCCTGTGCAAATGTCCAAAAAATCACCCTTATTTAGGCACCTTTGAACGAGGCGAAGGTGCTTTTTTACGCATACAGTAAGTGGTGAAACGCTGTTTTAAATTCACAAAAGGACAATAACAGCCGTGAAAATCGAATCTGTAAACGTAAATGTTTTTACTTACCCAACCCGCCGTGTTTCTGACAGCGCGGGTCACTCCCATCCAGGGCCGGAAAGCCTGGCGAAAATGGCGATGCTGACGATTACCACCGACGAAGGGGACTGCGGGTATTCTTTCGCGCCGCCAGAAGTGGTGCGCCCTTATGTGGTGAATGCGTTCTTCCGCAAAGTGTTGGTCGGGCAAGACCCGTTCAACCGCGAGCGCATCTGGCAAGATCTGGTCCACTGGCAGCGTGGCAGCGCCCATCAACTCACTGAACGCGCACTGTCGTTTGTCGAGCAGGCGCTGTGGGATTTAATTGGCCGCAAACTGAAAGTGCCAGTCTACAAATTACTCGGCGGGTTCCGCGATAAAGTCCCGGCCTACGGCAGCACCATGTGCGGTGACGAACTGGAAGGCGGGTTATCGACGCCGGACGAATTCGGCCAGTTTGCTGAAAAACTGGTCGCGCGTGGCTACAAAGCCATAAAACTCCACACCTGGATGCCGCCAGTGGCGTTCGCGCCAGACCCAAAAATGGATGTCAAAGCCTGCGCTGCCGTGCGCGAGGCCGTTGGCCCGGATATCGATTTAATGCTCGACGGCTACCACTGGTACAGCCGCAGCCAGGCGCTGTACATCGGTAAGGCGCTGGAAAAACTCAACTTCGCCTGGTTTGAAGAGCCGATGGAAGAAGAGAGCATGGCGTCTTACGTCTGGCTTTCAGAGAACCTGTCGATTGATGTGGTCGGGCCAGAAAGTCTCGGTGGCAAGCACCACAGCCGCGCCGATTGGGTGAAGGCGGGTGCCTGCGACATTCTGCGTGCCGGGGCCAATGGCGTCGGCGGGATTGCGCCAACCATGAAAGTGGCCGCGCTGGCGGAGTCCTTCGGCATGGATTGCGAAGTTCACGGCAACGGTGCGGCAAGCCTCGCAGTTGTGGGCGCGATTCGTAACTGCCGCTGGTACGAGCGCGGTTTACTGCACCCGTTCCTCGAATACGATGAGCCAGCCGCCTACCTGAACAGCATCGTTGACCCGATGGATGCCGACGGCTTTGTGCATCTGCCACAGCGTCCGGGCCTGGGTGAAGACATCAATTTTGAATATATCGAGATGAACACCGTTAGCCGCGATTAACCCGCGCAAAAAATAATAATCCCGGCGCGAAAGACGCCGGGGAATACTGACCCTACAAAAACGGTATCTATCATGAATCGAAGCTCCCGGCTGGGGGCGTGGCTGCTCGCGCTCCTGTTCATGCTCGGCAGCGGTTCGGCGGTGGCAAAAACGCCGCCTGACCAGCTGATTATCGGCATGAATATGAATAACCTGCTCACCCTCGACCCCGCGGCCATGACCGGCAATGAAGTGGTCGGGCTGGTGGTCAATCTCTATGACTCGCTGGTGGAATTAGACCCGGCGAAACTCACCAACGTGCGCCCGGCGCTGGCCACCTCCTGGGATATCTCAGATGACGGTAATCGCCTGACCTTCCACCTGCGCGACGGGGTGAAATTCCACTCTGGCAACCCGCTCACCGCTGACGATGTGGTGTGGTCGATGCGCCGTATTTTGCACCTGAACCTGGCGCAGGCATCGGTATGGAAATCCTACGGTTTTAGCAAAAAGAACGTCGATGAACATGTGAAAGCCCTGGATGCTTCAACGGTGGAAATCACACTGCCGAAAGCCAACGACCCGCAACTGGTGATTTACTCGCTGGCCGCCCTCGGCAGCGTGGTAGTGCTCGACAGCAAAACGGTTGAGCAGCATGTGCAAAACGACGACTGGGGCAATCGCTGGCTGACCACCAACGAAGCCGGTTCTGGCCCGTTCAGCCTTGAAGTGTGGCAGGCGAAAGACGTGCTGCGCATGAAGCGCAATCCGGATTACTGGCGCGGCGAACCGAAACTGGCGCGTGTGGTGTTCCGCCACTTCCAGGAATCACAAACCCTGCGCCTGATGATTGCCAAAGGCGACCTGGATATTGCCAGCAACATGGCGGTTTCGGACGTTAACGCGCTGCGTAAAGACCCGGAATTGACGGTCGATGCGGTGAAAAAAGGCACCATTTATTACGTCGCTATGAGCATGAAAGAGCCACATTTTGCCAACCCTAAGGTGCGCGAAGCGGTGCGCTATCTGATTGATTATCAGGGTATCAACAAAGCGCTGATGCCGGGCTATGGCGTGCTGCACCAGCGCCCGATTCAGTCTGGAATGCCTGCCACATTACCCAATCCTGGTTACGCGTTAGACATCCCACGGGCGAAAAAACTGCTGGCGGAAGCGGGTTATCCGGATGGATTCGACACCACGTTGCGCGTGCTGGCGGATCAGCCCTTCCTGAACATCGCCATTGCGGTGCAGTCCACGCTGATGCAGGCGGGCATTAATGCCAAAATTGTCACCGGAACCGGCAACCAGATTTACGGCGCGATGCGCGAGCGTAAGTTCGACATGCTGGTCGGGCGCGGCGGCAGCGGCGTTGAACCGCATCCCCATTCCAGCCTGCGATCGCTGGTCTACAACCCGGACAACAGCGACGCGGCTCGCCTGACTAACTTCCAGGGCTGGCGTACCAGTTTCTACGACCAGCAAATTAATCAGCAAATCGATAAAGCACTGGTCGAGCGCGACCCGGCAAAACAGCTTGAGGAATATCAGGCCATTCAGACGCGTTATGACGAGCTGATCCCGGCGTTGCTACCGCTTTCGCAAATGGTGGACTCGGTAGTGGTGAGCAAAGAAGTGCAGAACTACCAGCCGCATCCGTCAGCGACGACCTTCCTGCGTGATGTTTATAAAACGCCAGCTGAGAGTGGGGAGAACAAAGGATGAGCATGATTCTGCTGGCACCGGGTGGTCGCGCCCGGCGTTTCTCAAAGCGTCTGAGCCAGGTGCTGGTCACCCTGTTTGGGTTGCTGCTGCTGACTTTCTTTATTGGCCGCGTGATGCCCATTGACCCGGTGCTGGCGATTGTTGGCCCGGATGCCGACCAAAGCACCTATCAGCAGGTTTATCACCAACTAGGTTTTGATCAATCGCTGGCTACCCAGTTCTGGATTTATCTCGGCGGGCTGTTGCATGGCGATTTAGGCAACGCGCTGCTGACCGGGAAACCGGTAGTGGACGACATTCTGCGTGTCTTCCCAGCAACGCTTGAGCTGGCGACGGTGGCGATTATCGTCGGCGCAGGCCTGGGGATCCCGCTTGGGGTGTGGGCGGCGGCGCGTCGCAACAGCGTGGTCGATTACGCGGTGCGTATTATCAGCCTCGCCGGATATTCGACGCCAATTTTCTGGGTCGGGATGATGGGGCTGCTGCTGTTTTACGCCTGGCTGGGTTGGGTGGGTGGCGCAGGGCGCATTGATTTAGGGCTGGATGGCATTGTGCCGCGCCGCACCGGGTTGTTGCTGGTGGATGCGGTACTTGCCGGAAACAGCGCGGTGTTTTTCAACGCGCTCAATCACCTGATTCTTCCAGCCTCGCTGCTCGGTTTCCACTCAATGGCCTACATCAGCCGTATGACGCGCAGCTTTATGCTGGCGCAGCTGTCGCAGGAATTCATTATTACCGCGCGGGTGAAAGGGTTGACCGAACGCCAGGTTATCTGGAACCACGCGTTCCGTAACATTCTGGTGCAGCTCCTGACGGTGGTCGCGCTGGCGTACGGCTCGTTGCTCGAAGGTGCGGTATTAATTGAAACCGTGTTCTCGTGGCCGGGTTTTGGTTCCTATTTAACGGGCAGTTTGCTGCTCGGCGACATGAATGCGGTGATGGGCTGCGTGCTGGTGGTCGGGGTGATCTTCGTGTTGCTCAATCTACTGTCCGACATGCTCTACCAACTCTTTGATCCGAGGACAAAATCATGACGGTCTCCTTTGGAACGCCTCAACTCACTGCCGCTGACGAGCGCTCGCTACGCGTCAAACGCGCGGGTCTGCGGGCGGTGGGGTTTATCGGAAAAATGGCGCGTAACCCGCTCACCGCTATTGGCGGGGGGATTGTCTTCCTGCTGCTGATGGTGGCGATTTTCGCGCCATGGATAGCGCCGTTTAACCCGTTGGTACAGGATCTTAATCGTGCGCTGACGGCACCCAACGCCACGCACTGGTTTGGCACCGACGAATTTGGTCGCGATATCTTCAGCCGCCTGGTTTATGGCTCGCGCATTACGCTCTACATCGTGCTGCTGGTGTCAGTCACCGTTGGCCCGCTGGGATTACTGCTCGGTGTGACCGCCGGTTATTTCGGCGGCAAAGTCGATATGGTGCTGATGCGCATTACCGATATTTTCATCTCGTTCCCAAGCCTGGTGCTGGCGCTGGCGTTTGTGGCAGCACTTGGTCCAGGCCTTGAGCATGTGGTGATCGCGATTACGCTGACCGCGTGGCCGCCGATTGCCCGCCTGGCGCGTGCGGAAACCCTCTCGTTACGGCAGGCCGATTTTATCTCAGCCGTCCGCCTGCAAGGGGCTTCGCCCGCGCGGGTGCTGTGGCGCCATATTGTGCCGCTGTGCATGCCATCGGTGATTATCCGCATCACCATGAATATGGCGGGCATTATTCTGACTGCCGCAGGCCTGGGATTTTTAGGTCTTGGCGCACAGCCACCAGAGCCGGAGTGGGGCGCGATGATCTCCAGCGGTCGCACTTATATGATGGAGTGCTGGTGGGTAGTCACGATTCCGGGGCTGGCGATTTTAATCAACAGTCTGGCATTCAACTTCTTGGGAGATGGCCTACGTGACATCCTCGATCCTCGCAGCGAATAACGCGCCGCAACTGCTTGATGTGCGCGACCTGAACGTGACATTTTTTAATGGCCGCCAGCAAACCCACGCGGTGCGTGGCGTTTCATTCCAGTTGGGGCGTGAAAAGCTGGCAATTGTCGGCGAGTCAGGTTCCGGAAAATCCACCGTGGGGCGCGCGCTATTGCAGCTTCACCCTAAAAAAGCGCAGATCACCGCCGATCGTATGCAATTTGGCGATGTTGATCTGCTGCGTGCCACTGATGCGCAAATGCGCGACGTGCGCGGCAAACGTATTTCCATGATCATGCAGGACCCGAAATACTCCCTGAACCCGGTGATGTGCGTCGGGGATCAAATCGCTGAAGCCTGGCTGACGCACCACCGCGTCGGCCATAAAGAGGCGAAGCAGAAAGTGCTGGAGATGCTGGAAGTGGTGCGCATTCGCCAGCCGGAGCGCGTTTATAACCTGTATCCGCATGAAGTTTCTGGCGGGCAGGGGCAGCGCATCATGATTGCCATGATGCTTATCACTGATCCTGAAATGGTGATTGCTGATGAACCGACTTCAGCACTTGATGTTTCGGTGCGCCTGCAGGTGCTGGCGCTGCTCGACGATTTAGTACAGTCGCGCGGGCTGGGGCTGATTTTCATCAGCCACGACATCAACCTGGTGCGCAGTTTCTGCGACCGCGTGCTGGTGATGTATGCCGGGCGGGTGGTGGAATCTATCGCGGCAAAAGATTTGGATAACGCGCAGCACCCTTACACGCAGGGGCTTATCAGCGCTTTGCCGGATATGGACAAACGGCGTGCGCATCTGCCGGTCCTGCAACGTGAGATCGGTTGGCTAACCGAATAAAGGAGCAACGCATGTCATCTATGATTGAAGTCAGCCAGCTCAATTTAACCTTTGGCGAAGGGGCGAAAACCAACCAGGTGCTGTTTGACGTGAATTTTAACGTCGGGCACGGTGAGATTTTTGGCCTGGTCGGGGAGTCGGGTTCCGGGAAAACCACGGTGCTGAAATGTCTGGCGGGATTGTTCACCCACTGGCAGGGCAAACTGGTGATTGACGATACGGAACTGGAACACAAAATCAGCCGCGAGCGTTGCCGCATGGTGCAGATGGTCTTTCAGGACCCCTACGGGTCGCTCCATCCGCGCCATACCATCGGCGATATTCTGGAAGAACCGCTGCAAATTCAGGGTTTCACCGACCGTGACCGCCGCATCAATATGATGCTCGATAAAGTCGGGCTGAACCGCGCGTTTCGCAGCCGATATCCGCATCAGCTTTCCGGTGGCCAGCGCCAGCGTGTGGCGATTGCGCGCGCGTTAATACTGGAGCCGCAGGTATTATTGCTCGATGAGCCGACATCCGCGCTGGATGTTTCAGTGCAGGCGGAAATTCTCAATTTACTGGCGGATTTGCAGCAGGAATCGAAACTCACCTATTTAATGGTCACGCACGATTTAGGCGTCATTGCGCATTTATGTCATCGCGTTGGCGTAATGCAGCACGGGAAGATTCTTGAATCACTCAGCACCGATAATTTAATTAGCGGTGCGGCGCAAAATCCTTATACCCAAATGCTGGTGAATGCCAGTCGTCAATATAGCCGTGAAATGGCAAGTCAGGTAGCTCAGTTTTAATTAATACTGGCTTCCATAATACCGCGCGTCAAGTTACCCCCCCCTTGGCGCGTTTTTTATTGTTAAGATTAATAATTCTGCGCCATTAACCTTTCGGATTTACCTCTTGATTATGGTCATAACTGCATGAATTTTATGAGTTCATGCGCTCTTATATAAGATGTTTTTCTTATATAATAAAGGCGCCAAAGATTATTCAGAAAACAAATCTAGGAATTTTCCTAGGAAGCAATAATATGCCCATACCTTATGCAATGTTTCTGCTTAAGGTGATATATCTCACTCTCAACTGCTTAACCTTATCTGTTTATTTATCAGTAACAGGCTTATTTGCTCTGGGATTCCGCACTGCACGATAAGGACAAAAGCAACACAACAAGGATAACAAGATGAAAGCTTTATTACCTGTAGTATTCGGCACGGCAGCCTTATTAAGCGGCGCGGCTTTAGCGGATTCAACAAATACCATCACCTTTAAAGGTGAAATCACTGAGCAAACCTGTTCGGTGACCGTTAACGGTTCATCTGCTCACCCTGTCGTACTGTTACCCACCATCTCTAAAAGTGATCTTAAGGACCCAGCATCTTCGGCAGGGCTGACCACGTTCACCATGGGTGTCAGCGGATGCAGCGTAGACAGCTCGAATTTAGAGATCAAAACCTTGTTTATTGGCACCAACGTTACCAGCAGCGGGAACCTTGCCAGCAGCGGTTCGGCTAAAAACGTTGAGCTGCAATTACTCACTGATTCTACAGGCAGCACGGTTATCGACCTGAGTAATCCAATGGCTGTTGCCGGGATCTCTATCCCGGCAGGGGAACAAGCCGGTGAACACGACTACGCCGTGCGGTATTTCTCATCAACCGGTAATGCGACCTCGGGTGATGTTGTCGCTGCGGTGCAGTACGCAATTTCTTATCTTTAATCGTGCACGGCGTAGGGAATGAAATATGAGTTTAGGGAGAAGTTTGCTGACATTTGCCCTGCTGGGTGCCTGTTTAAGCAGCCAGGCAAGTGTGGTGATGACCGGAAATCGTGTGGTGTATCCAGCAGATGCAAAGCAAGTGAGCGTGCAGTTAACTAACCGGGATGACTTTCCGAATGTCATGCAGGCCTGGCTGGATAGCGGCGATACGCAGTCAACACCACAAACTGCGCGTGCACCCTTTGTGCTGACTCCTCCTATGTTTCGCATGGCCGCGCACAGTGGCCAAACCCTGCGCCTGCAGTTTACCGGCGCGGATTTGCCACAAGATAAAGAGTCAGTGTTTTGGCTCAATACCTTGCAAATCCCGCCGGTGGCTAAAGGGAGTGAAGCATCCAATCAGATGATCGTGATGCTGCGCAGTCGTATGAAAGTGTTCTGGCGTCCTGCTGGATTACAGGGCTCGCCGGACACCCTGGACAAAACGACTATCGCTTCGGTTTCAGGCCACCAACTGAGCCTCACCAACAACAGCGGCTATTTCGCATCGATTGCCCATGTGGTGGTGACGGTTGCCAATAAACCCGTGAGGTTGAGTGGCGAGATGATTGCTCCAGGGGCGACAAAATCCTGGCCCTTAGCTAGCACACCTTCGGGCGACAGCGTGAAGATGACATGGATTAACGACCAGGGCGCTTATCTGAGCGGAACACTTCCACTGAAGCATTAGCGGCTTTGCAGGGAAGCAAAATTATGGAAAAACATCACTGGCTGAGCCTTTGCTTGCTGGGCGGATGGGCATTGCCGTTCGTCTCACAGGCTGAGACTTACACCTTCGACGATGCCTTATTGTTGGGGAGCGATTACGGGCAAGGGCTTGCACGCTTCAACAGCGAGGCTTCAGTGGCACCGGGCCAGTATCTGGTGGATATCTGGCTGAACGGGCGTTTTATCGCCCGTGAAGGAGTGATGTTTCGTAGCGAGGGCGAGGATGTGACGCCTTGTTTACCGCTGGCTTTTTATGAACAAAATGGTGTGCTGCCATTAACCACACCCGGCAGCAAAAGCTGTTTAAGCCCCGCGAAACGTGTTGCAGGAGCCAGCTATATATTTGATAACGCGCTGTTACGGCTGGATATCGCTATCCCCCAGGCTGAAATGGTGCAGGTGCCGCACGATTACGTCGCTCCCGAGCAATGGCAGGCGGGGGAAAGTCTGCTGTTTACCAACTACAACAGCAACTTTTATTACAGCGATGCGGGTGGAAGCCACAGCGAATACGGCTGGCTGGGGCTGACCGCGGGCATTAACTTTGGATTGTGGCAACTGCGCCAGCAATCTTCAGCCAGTTATAGCCGCTATGGGGATAAAAAACGTTACCAGTGGGATAACTTACAAACCTGGCTACAACGCCCGGTAGCATCGCTGCAAAGTACCCTGAGCGCGGGGCAGAGTTATACCGGCGGCAATCTGTTCAGCAGTATGGCGTTTACGGGTGTGAAACTGGAAACCGACCAACGGATGTGGCCGCAGTCCCGCCAGGGATACGCACCAGAAATTCGCGGTACCGCGGCCAGTGCGGCGCGTGTGGTAGTCAGCCAGAATGGGCGCACGTTGTACCAAACCAATGTGGCACAAGGGCCGTTTGTGATTAACGACCTTGCCAGCACAGCCTGGCAGGGGGATTTGCAGGTTGATGTGATTGAAGCCGATGGCAGCCGCAGCCAGTTTACGGTTCCGTTTTCAGCTCTGCCCCTCTCTTTGCGCCCTGGCGTCTGGCGCTATAACGCGGTTATCGGGCGAGCGCGTGATTACGATACCGATGACAACTGGTTCGGTGATTTCACCCTTGAACGCGGGATTGCCAACAGCCTGACGGCTAACGGCGGCATTCGTCTGGGGAAAGAGTACGCCTCCACGGTTCTGGGGGGAGTCTGGGCATCAGAGCTTGGTGCGATTGGCGCGGATGTGACGGCGTCGTCCGCCCAACTCCCGGATGGCAAACAAACAGGCTGGCGTACCCAGCTTTCCTGGAGCCGTTCATTTAACGCCACCGGCACCAATGTGTCACTGGCGGGCTACCGCTATTCCACCGCCGGATATCGTGATTTCAGTGATGTGCTGGGTGAGCGGAATGCCGCTAAATACAGTGACGTCTGGCGCTCGGATACGCTTTCGCAGCGCAACCAGTTTACCGCCACCGTTAACCAGCAGTTGGGCGACTATGGCTCGATATGGCTTTCCGCTTCGGTGAGCGATTACTACAGCGAGCGTGGGCGCAATACGCAGTTTCAGTTTGGTTATGCCAATCAGTGGCGACAAATTAGCTACAACCTGGCCGCGAACCGCCAGCAAACATTCTGGCGTGATACCACGCGACGGGCAGATGGGCAGCCAGAGCACAATGCCAGGCACGGGCAGACGGAAAATATTGTCACGCTGACCTTCTCCGTGCCGCTAAAGTTTAGTGAACGTGAGGATTATCTCTCGCTTTCCGCCAGCCATAGCAAAAATAGTGGCACGAGTTATCAGGCATCACTGGCGGGCTCCATCACTGAAGACGATAGCGCAAGTTATGCCGTCTCTGCGGGATACCAGAACACATCGGGCGAGGCGGCACAAAAGAACTGGAGCGCCTCGCTGCAAAAAATGACCTCGTTTGGCACCCTCAACGGCAGCTATTCGCAGGCAGAAAACTATAAGCAATGGTCAGGTGGAATGCGGGGGGCAGCGGTTGTGCATCGCGGTGGTGTAACCCTTGGGCCGTGGCTGGGTGATACCTTTGCGCTGGTGGAAGCGAAGGGCGCGCAAGGGGCTCGCGTCAGTAATGGCCAGGGCGCAGCCATCAACGCTCAAGGCTTCGCGCTTGTGCCATCGCTAACTCCCTATCGTTTTAATAATGTTCAGTTAGACACCCGTAATATGGCGGCCGACATTGAGCTTGAGGATAACCAGCAGCGCGTTGCACCGTATGCCGGGGCCGCCGTGAAGATATCGTTCTCAACCATACAAGGCACCGCCGCGTTGATTGATGTGACATCGCACCGTGGTTCGCTCCCCCAGGGTGCGGAAGTTTTTGATGAACACAATCAGGTTGTCGGGATGGTCGGGCAGGCAAACCAGGTGTATGCCCGTTTACCGGCCACGAATGGACAGTTGACGGTGCGTTGGGGCGAGGGCCCTGGCGAAAGATGCGCTTTTCAATATCGATTAACAGATGACCAACCTCAGCGGGCGATGATCGCGCTTACTGCTCAGTGTTCGGATGCGTAAGGAAACCAAAAAGTGAAAACCAGGACAAAACTCGCGTTCGGCATACTGATGATGTTAAGCGCCACGGCACAGGCGGCATGTGAATACATCATTTACCCTTATACCGGTGCGAACAGTCAATTCGGTTCACATCGCCTGAGTTCGGCCAGTGATGGCAAAGCTGAATCCTGGTGGGGTCTTGGGGGAGCTGATGCTAAGAACGGACAGCTGACTGGGGTGAATAAATCCATTGATGTCAGCAGCAATAATATCTTCCAGCCTCCAGGAACGATACTCGCAGCAGGTGGCGGGATCCCGTTTACCCAATATGCCAACAAAGTTAGTCGGGATCCTGAAATGGTGTTTTTCCGCTGTACGCCGGATACTGCGGGCCAGCTTTACCAGGCGTTTTCCACTAACGGCGATGATGCCTTAGCCGGATGGCATGAAGCACAGGATGTGCCGGGGGCTTATCTCACGCTTGCCAGAAATGTGGCGCTGCGTATTACGCTTGAAGCGACAGGTCAAGTATTCACGGATATCTGGCAGCAGGTGGCCATGACCAACCTTGATAAAGATAAAGACGGTAATTTTTTAATTAAAGCCAAAAACTTTTCGCCGATTCGAGTGGAACTGATTAAAACTGCGGATACGCGATATGGTGGCAATCATAATGCGACATACACTTTTGTCGGGGTAAACCCGAATGCTTATGTGGTGTTTCGCGGACCAGGACTGGATTCGAATAACATCAAAGTGGGGCAGGCGCATCGTGGGGGTAACTGGGCTGGCTGGTATCACGAATGGCCATCGGTGATTAGCCTTTACAATAATGGGATTACCGTGCGGCGAGGGGCGATCTGCCAGGTCACCCATTTCACTCCTTTTGTGCAATTACCCAGAATCAGTGCCGCGGATATCAGAGCAGGGCGTAGCGTCAGCGCACCTTTCTCACTGGAGTTTGCTTGTGAATCGAATGTCATTTCAGGTGTGGTCACTAAGAAGCAGAACGTCGCGCTCGGGTTTCTGGCTCCGGTGGCGAATGTGCTGGCAGCGCAAAAATATGGCCTGACCAGCGGGAGTGCGGTGACTCACTTACTTGATGATGCTTACGGCGCACCGGGCCAGGCGCGGGGTGTTGGCGTCAGAATCTTGCGCAATGGTTTGCCGATGAACTTCCTGGCCTCCGATGTTGGTGGAACAGGCACAAGCGCAGGTTGGGTGCCTGTACTGGGTGGTGCTCAGGTAAAAACCGCAACCCAGAGCGGGGTGGATAGTTACCAGGAGACATTTGAAGCGCGTCTTGAACGTTTCTCAAGCGATCAACTGGAAACAGGGAGATATCAGGCTCATGCCCAAATCCTTATGCGCCTGCAGTAGGCTGCTGTTTTTATGGCTTTGTTTAGCCTTGCCCGCTCAAGCGGTGGTCAACCTGAGTGCCACGCGAGTGGTCTTTGATAAGGGAGCGGCGACTCAGTCCATTACGCTTGCCAACAGTGCTGACTATCCGGTGATGGTGCAGGCATGGATTGACGATGGCGACCCTCAAGGGATTCCACAAACGGCCGAATCGCCGTTTGTTGTACTGCCGCCTATTTTTCGTCTGGCGCCGCTTGAGCAGCGTTCTATTCGACTGCTCACCAGCGGTAAAGGTTTGCCCGCCGACCGTGAGTCGCTGTTTTGGCTAAATATTTACGAGATCCCACCCAATTGGGCCGCGGCGCAAAGTGAAAAAATCCTGCTGGCGTTTCGTACGCAGCTAAAGGTGTTCTGGCGTCCTGCGCGAGTAGGGAAGTTGACTGAAGATGTAGGGAAACAATTACGTTTTACGCGCTCGGGTGAGAGGGTGACGGTAACCAACCCGACACCCTGGAATATCTCTTTGGCGGAGGTGAAAATGGCTGGCTATTCTGCTGCGGGAATAACCTTAAATCCTTTTTCACAGCAATCGCTCTTTACGTTTAATAAGGTAGATTTACAGGATGATGTAGTTAATTTTGTCATAATAAACGATGAGGGAAATCAGTGGGGTTTCGCTTTGCCGATCGAATAATCAGAGCATATAAGTCTTTTAACCCCCACTCTGAATGCGTAAGGAATAGCGTGAATAAACAAATTATCCTGAATGGCGTAGCGGCCTTTCTACCTGAAAAACACCGGATTATCGCGATTAATAGCAGCCAGCCACCCTTGTCGCTTAGTATACCGGCGAGCAGATGTCTGGCATTGTTGATTAATCATCAAGGTGAGGTTGTTCTGCGGGAAAAGTTTTTCCACGAAGTCTGGGTGAGTAATGGTGCCCAGGTCACTAATAATACCTTTTACCAAAACATTTCCCTTTTGCGACGGGCATTTAAAGAGTTTGGCCTGAATGAGGATTATATCGTTACCGTCCCAAAGGTCGGGGTCAAACTTGAAAATACGTTGAAAATAACCCGTAGTGAAGAAGGTGAAATAATAATTACGGAACGCCCCTTACTTGCTACGCCTGTGAAAACACCGCCGCGTAAGGTAGTGCGCAGTTTGCCTGCTTCGCTGACTAAAGGGTGGGTGGGTGCAAGTGCGCTGGTGTTCGTACTCTGTCTAGGTGCGGCATTTTTAACCTGGCGTGCCAGCACGGACAACCGTTTCGCAGAATTTAAACCGCTCATTACTCAGAGTAGTTGCCATTATTTTGTTAATTATGATACCTCCGACTATAAAAAACACCGCTTATTTGTGCGTGACTTTAATTTGAATTGTGACAGTTTTAAATATGTCTATTTAACGGCGTATAACAATTTTGCCCGATTTTCTGCTGTGGCCTGTGAGCGTCCATTTAGTGCCTGGCGAGAAAATAACTGTGTCACACATTATGTTATTACGGAAGATAGCAATGCGTTTGAAAAATAATACATCATGGTTATTAATTGGACTGTTACTCGTCGTATTAAGCATCGCGACAGTAAAGACCTGGCTGTATTGGAAAAATACCCATTTTAGCTGCACTGGGGAATTAACCCTTCATCGTAAAGACAATGTTGCCAACGTCACGATGCAGTATGTTTTTAATGGTGATACCGGGGCGGTGCTGCTGCGAGGTGAAGTGATATCGGACAATGCTCCGGCGGAACAGGTGAGTCAGAATATATTTTTTGATTTTCAGCGTAAGGGAAATGATTATTTTCTTGTTTCAAAGTCAGTGACGGATTCAACCGGAAATCCAACAGATATTCCGTTATTGAAGAGAACCTTTCCGCTGTTCTATTTAGAACCCGATGCTAAGTTTTTCCTGAATATCAAACAATTGACTGGCTCCAGCTGGCTTTTTACCACCAGCCGATCGCCTTCTTTGTTTTGTAGTAGGTAACCCGCTAACCCAGCAGCGGGCAGTTTGGTGGCAGGCGGCAACTGAGCGCATTGGGATGGATATCAATGCGGAATTTCTGGCTGGTCAACGGCTCGCCATCAAGGTTAAAGGTAATGTCGTGCGGGGCGGTTATCTCAAACCAGGATGAACGCCCATCAATAATATTGGGGTTGTCGTCTGATTGCGTGAGAGTTTTAAAAATTGCTGGCAGCAACTCTTCGCCAGTGAAAATCCGCAACTCTAACAAACCATCATTAATCAATGCCTGCGGGCAAAGTTCCTGCCCACCGCCCGCCTGGCGGCCATTGCCGATACCGATCACCAGCGCATCACCTTGCCATTCAAAACCTTCCCCACGAATTTCGCAGCGGTCAGGTTTGAGCGTGTCCAGGCGAATCAAACCATGAACAAAATAGGCGATACCACCCAGGGCGGCTTTTAGTTTTTCTGGTGTTTCAGTGGTGATACGCGTGCCAAAACCACCGGTCGCCATGTTGATAAAGAAGTAAGACTCGTTAACCTGCACCAGGTCGATATCGACACCTTTACCGACAATCGCTAGCTGCAAGGCTTTGTCGAGTTCCTGAGGAATGCCGACGCTGGTGGCAAAATCATTGGCGGTGCCTAGCGGGAGAATGCCTAACACCGGGCGAAGTTCAGGGGCGAGTTGCGCCAGCGCGGTCGCCACTTCGTTTATCGTGCCATCGCCACCGCCCGCAACCACGGTATCCGCGCCTATGCGCGATGCTTCTTCCACATAGCGAATCGCATCCCCTTTTTCCCAGGTGACGCGAATATGTAACGTATATCCTTCTTCGCGCATGACCTTCACGGCGCTACGCAAGATGTCGTTTTCCGCACCTTTGCCGTTCAGGATAATAAGCGTGACTGGAAACTGCTCCATGGTACACCTCTGGAAATGTGGTTGAGTTCAGAGTGTATCTTATCTGTGGCAATGACGAGTAAGAACAGGCTGAGTCTGTGGAGTTAAGCAAAAAAGAAGTTCCATGGCAGAGATTTTATTTTTAATAGGATGTTGTACTTTTCACGAGTTAATTTATTTGAATTACGTCAACAATATTTCCCGTAATTAAACCTGAACAATATCACTATTAATTAATGGGCAGATAAAGTCGTGCCTGCATAACGGTGGTTCATCTGCGTTGATTGCGTGTAAAACCCTGGTGTATCGAGCTAACATCAACACTAAAAACAGGGTTATCAGACCAGTTGATGAAGTTGGTGTTATGTTGATTTTTGGATGTAAATGCGACTAAATTGCATTTGAGTTGGTTTTTTTATCTTTTAAATGGTTTTAAATTGCTATAATTCACTAAGACTTTTTCT
The DNA here is from genome assembly GCA_024169445.1 of Buttiauxella agrestis ATCC 33320. Lineage (GTDB taxonomy): Bacteria > Pseudomonadota > Gammaproteobacteria > Enterobacterales > Enterobacteriaceae > Buttiauxella > Buttiauxella ferragutiae. The sequence goes on along the minus strand of JALKFA010000001.1, from coordinate 4,398,845 downwards.
TAGATCGGTAACCACGCAGGCAAACGCTTCGGCAGGGAAAAACGAGCGTGAATGAGGCTGAAAATGAGCCTAAAAAATGTGATCTATGTCATGTTTTTCAGTAACATAATGTCAGTGTTTGAATTGTTTTAATATTTCCAGTAATCAATTTTTAATGATTTTTAAGAGTCGCGCACTCTTATTTTTCGATGAAAATTATCACAATTATCTTGTCAATTTCACTTATGTTGCATTATATTTCGCCCCCAATATAGATACGTGTCATGACAAGTGACCTCGCTACTGGTACTTCTTCTTAAGAAGTATCCTGTACTTCATGGATATTATAATTACTGGAAGTAATAAATTTAATTATGAAATTAAATAAACCTAACAATTTTAAATTGTCATTGCTGGCATCTTTAATCGTTTCTAATATCTCGATTTCTTATGCTGCTTCAACAATGGATTATGAACTCGAGGTTTTAAAAAATGTCGGGCAAGGTACGGCAATATCTTCTGATGGTAGTGTGATCGGTGGTACCTATGAAATATCTGATCAGGTTTACCGTTCATTTATCAAAAAAAATGGCCAGGATATTGATATCTCAGTATTGAATAACGATGGTCGTGATGTTTATATCACCGGGATTTCCGATAACGGTGAAGTTGCGACGGGTTACTTTAATGATGCTCAAGCCACTGAGTCAGAAGCCTATGTATATAACCTGGTCACGGGTAACGTCACCATTGTAGGTAAAGATAAAAGCCTTAAGGAAGTTTCTGCTCTTGCGGTATCTGGTGATGGTAAAACCATTGTTGGTTTGGCAGACCAACACGCCTACCGTTTTTCAGAAGTTGAAGGGCTTTCATTTTTAACTAACAGCAATTCCGGTCCTTCTAGTGCCAACGGCATCAACTACGATGGCAGTGTTATTGTCGGCCGAGCGTTAATCAACAATGAAGCTCAGGCATTTAAATATACTGATGCTAAAGGTGCTGTTTCATTAGGTTCTTTGCGTAAAAATAATGATGGTTCATCCGCTGCCAATGCCGTCTCTTCAAATGGCCTGGTGACGGTGGGTTATTCAGATGATGACAATGATGAAATGCATGCATTTCGTCATACTGATGCCGAAGGCATGAAAGAACTGGGCACCCTGAAAAAAGACAATACCGGTTTTTCATCTGCATCTGCGGTTTCACATGATGGCGAATTTATTGTCGGTTCTTCATGGAATGAAGATGATAATCAGCGCGGATTTGTCTATGTCTCAAGCGCGAACAAAATGTTCGAGCTAAGCCCTCTGGATAAAAGCCTGAATGGTGGCGAGTCCAGCGCCGAGGCGATTTCTGATGATGGCAAAGTGGTTGCCGGATATGTAGAAACGAATAACGGCGAAACGAGCGCAGTACTGTGGAAATTACACTACTCCACAGGTATGACGCCACTTGAGCCGTCTAAACCCGTTGAACCACAGAAGCCCGTTGAACCGATTGACCCACCAAAACCGGTAGACCCAGTTGATCCACCGAAACCAGTTGATCCGGTTGACCCGCAGAAGCCAGTTGACCCAATTGTTCCGCCGGACACGGGTGATCGCACTCAACCATCAAAACCAGTTGACCCGATTGTACCGATTGATCCGCGTGAGCCGACAGTGCCCTTGGTATCAGACCCGATTGATATTAATAAAACACGCCAGTCAATCAACAAAATGGCAGAAAACGGCTATAAGATTCTCGATCTCTATCAGACAGCGTTATATAACCTGGCTGAAAGCCGTTGCCAGATGGGTGATAGTGACCACTGTGTAGGTTTATTTACCCAGTATGATGACGTTCACCAAAATAACCGTATTGCGACAGGTCTGTTTGGTTCATTCCGTTTCCCGGCAGAAAACTGGACGATGGGTGGGTCACTGAATTTAGCCAATCATACTAATCTGGTCGAAGGTTATAAAACCAGCGGGAATAACCAACCTGGCGTGGGGACGTGGTTACGTTACCAGGAAAATAAAGATAACGTCGGCTTCAGTTCGGAAATTTCAGCGGCCTTCTTACAACAAGGGCTGGAAATTAGCCGTGCCGCTCAATATGGGACAGAAGCGGGCAAAGGGAATTCTAAAATTAAAGGTTATTACGCCAGCTTAACCGCCAGTTACGGTATTGTTCTCAACGAACAAACACGCGTAACCCCACTGGCTGCGCTGAAATATCATAAGGTTTCTCGTGCCGGTTACACTGAACAAGATAATATTGATTTCCCTGCCACTTATGGGCGCATGGGCAATGAAAACTTCGATCTTCAGTTAGGTGTTGATATGAATCATCAGCTCACTGAGTCTGTCGAATTAGATGCTGGTGTCGGTGCTGATATTAAGCTTCATCATAAACGTGATGCGTTCACCGGCTTGATTCAGTATGTCAACGATGCGGATTCTATTTACGACCGTGGCGATAGCCAAAGCGTTAAGCCTTATGCACAAGTCGGCGTAAATTATTACATCACCCCTAATTCAACCCTGCGCGGGAATGTCGGTTACCAGACGACTGATTATCAGAACGACGGTATGCAGGTTGGGTTGAGTTATTCCTACCACTGGTAATGTTAATACACCTCATTCTTTAAGCGGGTACAAAAAAGAAGGCCTGCGCAAGGGAGATTGCACAGGCCAATGAGGTGGTTCCTGGTACATACCCATCATATTCAAATTGTAGATGCGTTGGCTTTCCTCGTTCACCCCAGTCACTTACTTGAATAAGTGACTGGGGATTCACTGCGTTGCCGCCTTTCTACAATTCGAATTATTTAGGGTATAGCTTGAATTTATGGGTTATGTTTTTCAGCTCAGCGATAATAACCGCATCTAACGAAGCGGTATGTGATCGGTTTCTAAGAAATCCTCTTGCGCTAAAAAATCCCCTAAATTAACTATTTAGCGTGTGGATCGCGTGAGGTCTGACCTGCCAAATTGCGCATCAGCAGCGCATAATCCAGCGAGACATCTTCCGGCACAGGCATCCATACGGTGTGACCATCGCCCGGAGCCACGTCAATCGGCTGCGCTTTAGTATTTTCCAGCACTTCGAGGGTGAAAGTGACGTTACCTTGCGGCGTCATTAATTCCAGGCTGTCGCCGAGCAGGAATTTATTCTTCACTTTTACCGCCGCCAGCTCGCCACGACGCTCACCGGTAAATTCGCCGACAAACTGTTGGGTTTCAGAAACCGAATGGCCGTAATCATAATTCTGATACGAGTCGTGATTGTGACGGCGCAAGAAACCTTCGGTGTAGCCGCGATGTGCCAAACCTTCAAGTGTGGTCAGCAGCGTTGGGTCGAATGGCTTACCGGCAGCGGCATCGTCAATCGCGCGGCGATAAACCTGAGCGGTACGCGCGCAGTAGTAATAGGATTTGGTGCGGCCTTCGATTTTCAGTGAGTGCACACCCATTTTGGTCAGGCGTTCAACGTGTTCAATGGCGCGCAGATCTTTCGAGTTCATGATGTAAGTGCCGTGTTCGTCTTCGAACGCGGTCATGTATTCACCTGGGCGTTTGGCTTCTTCCATCATAAACACTTTGTCAGTCGGTGCGCCTGCGCCCAAAGTTGGCTCGATATTTTGTACCGGAATCGGCTCATGAAGATGCACGATATTACCGACATCATCTTCTTTGCCTTCTTCAACTTTGTATTCCCAACGGCAGGCGTTGGTGCAGGTTCCCTGGTTCGGGTCGCGCTTGTTGATGTAACCAGAAAGCAGGCAGCGGCCTGAATAAGCCATGCACAATGCGCCGTGAACGAAAATTTCCAGTTCCATATCCGGCACTTGTTCACGCACTTCGGCGATCTCTTCGAGTGACAGTTCACGGGAAAGGATCACGCGGGTCAGCCCCATTTGTTTCCAGAACTTCACGGTTGCCCAGTTTACGGCGTTGGCTTGCACCGAAAGGTGAACATCCATTTCCGGGAATGCTTCACGCACCATCATGATTAAACCAGGATCGGACATGATCAGCGCATCCGGGCCCATATCGATAACCGGTTTCAGGTCACGGATAAAGGTTTTCAGCTTGGCGTTGTGCGGGGCAATGTTGACAACCACGTAGAATTTTTTACCCAGCTCATGGGCTTCGTTGATGCCCAGTTGCAGGTTTTCGTGATTGAATTCGTTATTGCGCACCCGCAGGCTGTAACGCGGTTGGCCCGCATACACAGCATCGGCGCCATAGGCGAAGGCGTAACGCATATTTTTCAGCGTTCCGGCTGGCGAAAGAAGTTCTGGTTTAAACATGATTTTCTCGTTCTGATTTCAGGTCAGAACCACCGCACAGGATGCGATGGTTTTAAGGCACAATTTTAGGGCGGGCATTGTATCGCCAGTGAGCGCCTGAGTAAACGGCTACACCATCGGGTTGACCTCGCCTGGCAATTCGGAGGCCGGGATACGTGCGGTGTGCCAGGCGTAACGTAAACGTTTCCAGAACGTGTCAAAATGCACCACAGCCAGGCAATCTCTTACCACATCACTATCCGGATAGAGTGCTTCGGCAAAATGGGCCCATCTCGCACTTTGTTTGATATTAAACAACGTCTTATCCTGCTTGTTGCCATACAAACGCGACAGCGTCACCATCGCCTGCAACGTGCCTTTGTTAGCTTCTTCCTGCACCAGCGCCAAATGCGCATGTGCCAGCGTCAAATCGGTGACTTCAAAAATATTGAGCATGAATAGCGCCCAGGCCTGTTCGTGACCCAACTGGTGCGCCTGCCAGAGGTTATCCAGCAGATTTTTTTCGTAGCCGGGCCACTTAGCGCAGTCGCTTTCTTCCTCGCACAATCGCTGATTACAGATAGCGAGGCTGAAATGAATATCCCGTAAATCCGCTTCATATTCGCTATAACCGCCATTGGCGATCAGGCTCCGCGTGCTGTCGCGAAGGGCGATTTGCTCAAGCAAAATTTGTGCGGCGCGCTGATAACAGTCCAGTGCAGTCGCGGTTTGATAAGGGACAAGAGTGCCATCGATACGATTGTTATATTCATCACCCAGCCATTGGAGTGCGCCGGGGATATTACGCTGCGCACCAGCTTCTGCCAGCGCTACGCAATACTCCGGGCGGTTGAGCCAGCCGAAGGAGCGGATGGTCCATTTCCAGGTCGCGCTGTATTTTATGGCTGAAACTTTCGCAAGCCAGGCGTTACCCTGTTGTTCATTTTTCTCAAAGCCAAACAGCCCTGCGTGCTGGAAATAACCGCGATAAATCAACGCCGCCCAGCCTTCTGCCTGTTGTGAGTTTTGGCAAATAAAATTATAAATCCAGTGGCTGTCCGGGAAATCGCGGAGCGCAAATTTGAGTGCCTGATAGGTGAAATAGTTACTTAGGCTCTTTTTCTCCATGACTACTCGCTGGATACAGCGCCAAAGTGCTTCTTCATTCTTTGAGTCGTCATAGCAGTCCAGCAACCATTCCAGCGCATTGTGGCGGTCTTCCTGGTTGCGGGCATGGCAGGCAATGGCTTCCGCTTTGGCGATGGTTTTCTCAAGGATTGCTGGGGAGTCAATATCTTTGATGCGCAGGTCGCGGCATTCGTCCCACCAGATCAGCAGTTCCAGGTGCTCACGCTCGCTATCAGACAGATGCGCACAGGATGGCGATGCGAGGAACTCCTCAATTTCTTGATGGGAACCGCGCCAGCGTGGCATGCGAAACGGAAGATACTCGTCCAGCGCGTGGTATGCCGTCGGGAAAATGGCCAGACATACTGTTATCCAGTATTTTTGGGGGGATTCGTTGTCGGGTGCTGGCAGCACCTGTGGGCGTGGCAGGGAGGGGCAGACGGCTTTGTCCAGTGATAAACCGGAATACGCCATCAGCGCGTCCATTTCTTGCGGTGAACGCAGATGAAATTTAGCCAGTTTCGGTACGCCAGCGGCGCCAGCAGTCTCTGCACCTTCCAGAAAATCAGCCAGCCAGTCGGGTTCGCCAAATACCTGCGCGTTGGTGCTGGCGAGTGAGGCCGCCATCCACTGGCGCGGTTCGCAGTCAATAGCGTTGATTGCAGCAATCACCATCTGTTCATTGCAGGCGCTGGCGCAAACCCACATTGCGTCCGTCGTATCGCGCGCCCAGCCGTAGCTGCGGTATAGCCAGGCACGATGGTTCCAGTATTGCGCTTCGGCAAGCCAGGCGTGAGTGGAACGCGGGCGGGCATTTTGCCAGGCTTTGATCAGCGCCAACCCTTCTGGGCCAGCTTCAACCAGTGGCTCCATATCATTGAGGGGGTTACACATCTGTGTCCAGGCGTGGAAGTAGCGTCTTTCCGCCTCGCGGCTGGTGAAGCTTTCCGCCAGCGCATGGTTAAACAGGGCGTCCAGTTCGTCGTAGTGTTTCGCTTGCAGCTGGCTGGCAATATCGGCGATAAACCACTCTCGTTGCCCGCTATTTTCCTCCATTTTGCTGTTACACATTGTCGCGGTGGCGTTAATAACGGCATCGTTCAGTTCCATGTGTTCATCCCTCAATTCAGTTCGAAAATTTTAAATTCATTCCACGGCAATGCCCGCCAGTGACTGAACGGATCCTCCAGATATTGCATGACGATCTGGAGATCGCGCCCGGCAACCGTCGCTGGGGTGCGGTGGAGCTCCAGCCAGATCTGGCGAGCGCGCACGTAGGCGGTGGCGTAATCTTCCCAACTGCTGAAACAGTCCTGGGCGCGCTGGGCGTTGAGCAGTAAAACCAGCCACGCTTGTTCGTCACTGCACCAGCCTAACCCGGCGATGCAGCGTGTTAAAAAGGCGGTGCGCGCGCAGTCGAAAGCCAGTGCGTCGCGTACCTGCCCACGGGCGGCTAACTGGTCATAAAAACCGTAGGGTGTTTGACCCACACCGCCAGGCCAATGATTTAAAATATCAGCCACTTGTCCGCGTAGTGCGCCGCCATCAAGATCTTCTTTCAGCCCGAGTTCTTTTTTTACCTGTTGCGCCAGTTGCTGGCGTTTAGCGTTATCAATCTTGAACGTTAGCGTGATGTCTTTAGTTTTCAGCCCGTTACGCAACATGAGAATATCAGCCAGCGCCAGTGCCCATTGGCGTCGACGGGTATCGTGGCGTCTTTTCTCAAGATGTTCTTTTCCTGGTTCTTGCGCTGTTCTGGTTTTAGCTCGCTTTGCTTTTTTTCTGGCTCTCCAGAAAATAATCAGCATGGCGATTAGCAGTGAAAGGAGGAGATGCAACGTTACTTCCTCTCGTCAGCGGTGAGATAGCGGGTGGTTTGCAGCGTGAGGCCTTCAATTTCAAACGGTTCGCTGCTGGTGTTTTTCCCGGCAAATGTCGGGTGCCATTTTTTTTGCGGATACAGCATTTCAGCCGCGGTTGCTACCGTCGGGTCAATGGCTTGCAGATGGTGCAGTTCGCCTGGCGCGCTGTGAAGCAGCAACCACTGGAACGCGATGGGCGGCGTGGCGAAGTGTTGCAGCAAATGGAAATTGTTGTGCAGTACGCTCAGCAGAAATCCCTCGTCCTGGATATCGGTAATGAATTTCCAGCCTTGATGTTCCGCTGTCTTTTCATAAACGATACCCATGCCTTCGCAGTCGGCATGGCGTACCGGTAGCGGGGCAACATGGCGCAGTAAATGCAGAACGTCGGTGGCGTATTTTTTTACCGGATGGCGGTTTTGCTTACCTTTGATCTGCTCGATCTCAGGCCCATCCGGGGTGACCCGCAGGCTGATGGTGACGTGGGGAATATTGTTATCGTCGCGCAGGCTGAACAGGCGCATCGCCCCCTGTTCAAGGCGGCTGGCATAGTGATCGCCGTAACCGCCAGTGAGGGCGTTAGCATCCTGGAAGTGCCCCACACAGTGCTGCATATGCCAGGATTCATAGGCCATTTCACTGCGTAGCGCCGGATGCGTGGCGTCAAACTCATACAGCGTCCCGCTGGCCACGCTGATGACTTTTTTCAGCACCTCCTGGGTGGTGGGGCACCAGCCTTGCTGACGGCGGCGCTGCATTTTTTTATGCTCAGCCTCGCGCATCTCCAGTACGGTAAAACAGTTGATACGCTGTAGTTTTCCAGCCAGACGGGTGTCGTTTTGGCGGGAGAGAAATTCCACCACATTACGCTCAGTGGCGTGGATGTCCGGATGCTGTGGGTCGAGATAATAGAACGTGCCGCCGTCGGCCAGTTTCGGCGGTAACCATGCAGGCATGTCAGTGCCGGTTCCGAACCAGGTGGCGTAATCAATTGCGTTGCGTACCGGGTTTACGTGAGGGAAACTGCCAATCACCCAGCGATAAAAATGGTTGGCCAACCAGCGGCGAATGTCTTCGCTATCGCTGCGCTGTTCACTGCGCATGACGATTGTCGCCATGACATCGGTCGAGTTGATGACATTGCGCGGTTGATAGGTTTTTTGAGCGTTATTGTCACACATGGCTTTCCCTTGCCTGGTTTGTCAGCGTCAGTCTACTCGCAGATAGTGCCCATCGGCTCGGACGTTCATGCCAAAACCGCATTCAGCGGGTTCACCTGTGGTGGCGTCGATGGCTTCGGGCGAAACGGTGAGCGAGATGTCACATTGAATATAGTCGCCTTCCCGCAGAGCGATAACCCCTTTGTTGTTTTTGAGTGTCACCTTCTCTGAGAACTCGCCCATATTGGGGCCGTAATAAAGCGCCATCATGCCGAGATAGTAACCCTGAAAATCAACAGAATAGGCGGATTCTTTTTCGAGGTCTTTTAAGGTGAATGTCTCCCAGGATGCCAGCCCAGCGTAATTCCAGTATTCACCCGCAGCGGAAGTCGGCTTCGGCAAGGCCGCCAGCTTTTCTTTGATAAGCCCCAGGTTGTAAACAGACTTGGCATCGTCAGGTTTGAGCATCAGCCAGGCGCGAGCTTTACGCCATTCTTTCTGGCGCATCCAGGTGAGTGCCACATTGTTGTACGCGGTGGCGATAGCCTGGTCATCGAGCCGGCAACCTTCGCTCCAGGTCACCTGATTTTCGAAGGCTTCGCGTGCTTTAGGGTAATCTTTGGCTTTGTAGAATTGTTCGCCCTGGCTTGCGTAAGAAGGGATTTTTGCGCAGTCGGCGGCCATTTGTTGTTCGGTGATTTCTGCATGGGCCATGCCCGATACCAGCAGCAATAACGCACAATTGCGTATCTTCATTGTCACTCACATCCGTATAAATGAGGTTAATCAATCCGGCTGGCATCGGCTTCCCAGCGGTAACCCACGCCATACACGGCACGGATAAACGACTGTTCTTCATCCAGCGCTTCGAGCTTACGGCGCAGGTTTTTAATATGGCTGTCGATGGTGCGGTCGGTGACGACGCGGTAATCGTCATAAAGCTGGTTTAACAGTTGTTCGCGTGAAAAGACTTTACCCGGTTCATGTGACAGGGTTTTTAACAGACGAAATTCAGCCGGAGTTAAATCCAGCAGTTTGTCGTGCCAGCTAGCCTGGAAGCGGCTTTCATCGATAATCAACGGGCTAATTTCATCGGCAGCGATGGGGTCGCGCTGGCGTTTGCAGCGGCGCAAAATGGTTTTGACTCGTGCCACGACTTCACGCGGGCTGTAAGGTTTGCAGATGTAATCATCGGCACCAATTTCCAACCCTAACAGGCGGTCGATTTCCTCGATTTTGGCGGTCACCATCACGATGGGAATTTCGCAGAAGCGGCGGATTTCACGGCACAGTGTCAGGCCGTCGGTGCCGGGGAGCATTAAGTCGAGCAGGATTAAATCCGGTGGTGTCTGGCGCACAAAAGCCAGCACTTTATCGCCGTGGGTAATTAATTCTGGTGCATATCCCGCGGCACGTAAGTAATCAATTAACAGTTGGCCGAGCTTAGGCTCGTCTTCAACAATTAAGATGCGCGGTGTGTTTTCGTCAATCGGTAACTCGGTCATACAGGTCTCAACGATTCTGGCTCCAGCGGTAACTCTACTGTAATGCTAACCCCGCCGAAAGGCGAATGGGTCGCGGAAAGCTTGCCATTATGGGCGTCGACAATGTTCTGGCAGATAGACAACCCAAGCCCTGAGCCGCCACTGGCGCGGTTGCGCGAACCTTCAGTTCGGTAAAAGCGCTCAAACAACATGGTCAACTGTTCGTCATTGACGCCCGGCGCGCTGTCGGCGAAGTGCATCACGAAACGCTGATTCACCACTTCACCGGAAATAACCAATTGCCCACCGGCATCAGTATAACGCAGGCTGTTTTCCAGCAAATTATTGAATAATTGCATTAAACGGTCACTATCACCAAAAATGGTCACGCTGTCCGGCAGTGCCAGGCTAATGGTTAAACCGCGCGAATTAAAACGCTCACGGAACGCACCAGCAACAATTTCCAGTAAGTTAATAATATCCAGCGACTGCTTCTGATAGGCCAATGCCCCTTCGTCGGACATCGACAACTGGTGCAAGTCATCAACCAGTTTGGTTAGCGTCGCGACTTCCATTTGTAGCGAGACAACGGATTCAGGGGTGAATTTGCGCACGCCATCCTGAATCGCTTCCAGCTCGCCGCGCAAAATGGCCAGCGGGGTGCGTAATTCATGGGAAATATCCGCCATGTAAGCGCGGCGCATGTTGTGGTTTTTCTCAAGCGTACTGGCAAGTTGGTTAAAGTCTTGCGCCAGTTTGCCCAGTTCATCCTGGCTGGTGGGATCGACGCGAGTGGTGAAATCCCCGGCGGCCAGTTTATGGGTGCCTTCAACCAGCCGTTTCACCGGAGCCAGTAACCCGCGAGCGAGGAAGAAGGTGGCCGCCGCCGCAAGCAGGGAGGAGAAAGCGACGATAATCCAACTAGTGCGACGTTGCTGTCTGTCGAAATTAATATCGGTGTTGCGTGTGAGCCGTTCAACGGGCGAAGCCACCACCCAACCGGCGTCACGGCCATTCACGTTAATCGCCCGGCGCATACCATCGCCGGGAACCGGGCCGCGCGGGCCAACCAGTACTTTGTAATCTTCATCGACAACCCAAAACTGGGTGCGCCAGCCGTGGGGTGGCAGGTTATGATTTTCATCATCGCTATGCTCAAAAGAGCGCAATAGCTTGAACATAAAACGGTCGTTGTTGCGCAGGAACTGCCAGTTACCGTGCTGCGCATATTGTTCACCCAGCGCTTCGCTGAGCATCTCCAGACGCTGTTCATTGCCGCGTTTGATGTAGTCAATAAACCCATGTTCGAAGCTGAGCCGCACGCCCCAGTGCATGGTGGCGAGTACCACCAGGCAGGTGGAGAAAATCGCCAAAAACAGTTTGCCGGTAATGCCAGGCCGCCACAGCTTCATGAGCTACTCCTTTTACGCCGCGCAATCACGACATTTTTGGTGGTGTCCTTCGGGACGCGAGCAAAAATTAGCGCTGGCAGAGCGATAACCACTGCCATGCTGAGATACGTATACATAAAGACGCTGTGAACCACGGTGCTATCTGCCGTCAGTTGATGATGGCCATACATGCCCAGTAGCAACCCGGCGATGGTGACGCCAATACTCATCGAAAGCTGCATCACCATCGACAACAAACTGTTGCCGGAGCTTGCCAGATCGTCAGGTAGATCTTTTAGCGTCAGGGTGTTCATTGACGAGAAGCGGGTGGAGTTCACCATTCCGAGCAAGAACAGCACCACCGGCAGCGCGTAATACCAGCCCATCAGCGCGGTTGCCATAAACAATAAGATAACCAGCGCCAGAGCAAGCGTGGAGGTGACTAACACGTTGCGGTAGCCAAAGCGGTTTACCACCTGCACCACAATGCGTTTCATGCCCATGCTGCCCAGCACCATCGGGACCATCATTAACCCAGCGTGGAACGGCGAAAACCCGAGGCCGATTTGCAGAAACACTGGCGTCATAAACGGGATCATGCCGCTGCCGATGCGTCCGCAGAAACTGCCCAGTAAACCGAGTGAAAAGGTCTGCGTCTTAAATAGATTGAGGTTGAATAAAGCGTTGTCATTGGCTTTGGCATGCCACAAATAGAGCGCCATTGCCGCCGATCCACCACCGACCAACATCCACAGCGTTGATGGCGTGATGCCCAAACCTTTGGCGCCATCCAGCGCAATGGTCAGCGCCGCCATACCGAAGGCCAGCAGCACAAAACCCATCATGTCGAATTTGCGCGTCTGCATGGTGTAGTTTGGCATTAGCCACAGCGTGGCGATGGCACCGATAATGCCCACCGGAAGATTAATTAAGAATATCCAGTGCCAGGAGGCGTATTCCACCAGCACGCCGCCGAGCGCGGGGCCAAGCAACGGGCCAATTTGCCCAGGCAAGGTGACGAAGGTCATCGCCGCCATATACTGCTCGCGCGGGACGATTTTCATCACCGTCAAACGCCCAACCGGCACCATCATTGCGCCACCGATCCCTTGCACCACGCGCGCCATCACCAGCTCGTCAAGGGTTGCAGCATGGGCACATAACAGCGAACCGATAGTGAACAAGACGATGGCGGTGAAAAAGATATTGCGTACGCCAACACGGTCAGCCAGCCAGCCGCTGGCGGGTAACATTACCGCCACCGTTAAGACATACGACACAATCACCGAGTGCATATGCAGCGGGCTTTCACCGAGGCTCGCCGCCATGGAGGGCAGAGCGGTATTGACGATGGTGGTGTCCAGCGACTGCATGAAGAAGCCGAAGGCGACAATCCACAGTTGCCAGCGCACGGCAGCAGGCAGTTCAGTCATTTAACTATCCTTCATAAACGGTGGATGACGCTGGCGCTTATCCACCCTACAACGGCAAGGTTTTGTAGGGCGGTTAAGCAAAGCGTCACCCGCCAGCGATTGCTGAAGTGGTTTTACGCGCAAACCGCATCCGTAAACGGTCAAAGAACAGATACACCACCGGCGTGGTGTACAGCGTCAGCAATTGGCTGACCACCAGACCGCCGACAATGGTAATCCCGAGCGGCTGGCGTAGTTCCGCGCCATCACCGCTGGTAAGCACCAAAGGTAATGCGCCAAACAGCGCTGCCAGCGTGGTCATCATAATCGGGCGGAAACGCAGCAAGCAGGCCTGGAAAATGGCCTCTTCAGGTTGCAGATTGCCGTTGCGCTGCGCGTCGATGGCGAAGTCCACCATCATGATGGCGTTCTTCTTCACGATGCCGATTAACAGCATGATACCGATGAGCGCAATCAGGCTAAATGGCGCACCAAAAATTTCCAGCGCCAGCAATGCGCCAACCCCCGCAGACGGCAAAGTCGAGAGAATCGTCAACGGGTGAACGTAGCTCTCGTACAAAATTCCCAACACGATATAGACCGTGGCGATGGCGGCGATGATTAACAACACCTGCGATTTCATGGTGTCCTGGAAAACTTGCGCGGTACCGGCGTACATGCCGCGCACCGTTGAAGGCACGCCGAGCGCGGTCATGGTACGGTCGATAGCTTCACTGGCTTGTGACAACGAGACACCCGTCGGCAGGTTAAAGGAAACCGTCGAGGCGGCAGAAAGCCCCTGGTGGTTCACCGACAGCGGCGCATTTGCGGGCTGCCATTTTGCAAACCACGACAGCGGTATCGCTTTGCCTTCTTTATTAATGACGAACATTTGATCCAGTGCGCTGATGTCTTGCGTATAGCGCGGGTCAACTTCCATCACCACTTTGTACTGGTTAAGCGGCTGATAGATGGTTGAAATCTGGCGCTGGCCGAAGGCGTTATTCAACAAGGCATTGGCGTCTTGTACGCTAATTCCCAGACGCGCCATCGAGTCACGGTCATAAAGCAGATCCATTTCCGCGCCATTGTTTTGGCTGTCGGAGTTAACGTCAGCAAGTTGCGGCAGTTTGCTCAGCGCCTGGCGGATTTTTGGCTCCCAGGTTCGCAGATCGGCCAAATTATCGGAAAGCAGCGTGTACTGGTAACTGGCGTTGGCCTGACGGCCACCGACACGAATATCCTGCACCGCCATCAAGAACAGGCTGGCACCCGGCTCTTTTGCCAGTGATTTGCGCAGGCGGTCGATCACTTGTTGCGCGGTTTCTTTGCGCTCGGAAAGTGGCTTGAGCGAGATAAACATCATGCCGCTGTTAACGCGCGAACCACCGGTAAAGCCGGTGACGTTCTCCACTGCCGGATCATCACGCACAATCTTCATGAAATCCTGCAATTTACCGCGCATCGCCTGGAAGGAAATGCTTTGGTCGGCCTGAATATTGCCCATCAAACGCCCGGTATCTTGCTCCGGGAAAAAGGTTTTCGGGATGGCGATATACAACCAAATGTTGAGCGCCATGGTCGCCAACAGCACTACGCCAACCAGTTTGGTATGATTCAACACCCACTTCAGCGAGCGGCCATAGCCTTGCTGCATCGCCACTAGCAGGCGACCAAATCCACGCTGACGAGTCGGAGAATGCTTCGGGTTATTCTTTAATAACCAGCCACACATCATCGGCGTCAGGGTAATCGACACCACCAGCGAAATCCCGATGGCGACCGACAGCGTGACGGCAAACTCTTTAAACAAGCGGCCAGGCAACCCGCCCATTAATAGCAACGGCAGGAATACCGCCACCAGCGATAAGCTCATTGACAGCACGGTAAACCCGACTTCGCGCACCCCCTGAAGTGCGGCCTGCAACGGTTTAACTCCCGCTTCGAGATGACGTGAAATATTTTCCAGCACCACAATGGCGTCATCCACCACAAAACCGGTGGCAATCGTTAGCGCCATTAGCGACAAGTTGTTCAGGCTAAAGCCGCACAGATACATGGCGATAAACGTGCCGATTAACGACACCGGAACCGCTACCGCTGGAATAAGCGTGGCGCGGCCAGAGCGCAGGAACAGGAACACCACCAGAATCACCAGCGCGACTGAAATCACCAGCGATTGCTCGACTTCCGCAAGTGAGGCACGAATGGTTGGCGAGCGATCCTGAGCGATTTGCAAATCTATTGAAGCCGGAATGGTTTCACGCAGATCGGGGATTTTTGCCCGAATGCGGTCCACCGTTTCGATGATGTTGGCTTCCTGTGACTTACGGATCATCAGCAAAATCGCCGGTTTCGCGTTCGCCATCCCGGCGTTACGCACATCCTGCACCGAGTCGCTCACGGTGGCGACATCGCTCAAATGCACCGCCCCACCGTTGTTGTAATGGATGATCAACGGCTGATATTCGGCTGCGGTTTTCAGTTCATCATTAGTCTGCAATTGCCAGCGGCGTGAGCTGTCTTCCACCGCACCTTGCGGGCGACGGACGTTGGCGTTATCAATAGTGGTACGCACGGCATCCAGTGAAACACCCTGGTTAAACAGCGCTTGCGGGTTGAGCGCCACGCGTACCGCCGGGAGCGAGCTGCCGCCGACATCCACATCGCCCACGCCATCAATTTGCGCCACGGTTTGCGCCAGTTGCGTGGAGGCAAAATCATATAACTGCCCCTGGGAAAAGGTGTCGGAAGTCAGCGTCAGAATCATAATCGGCGCATCTGACGGGTTGGCTTTGCGGTAGGTCGGGCGGCTTGGCATTCCGCTCGGTAACAAACTTTGCGCCGCGTTGATTGCCGCCTGCACATCGCGTGCAGCGCCGTTGATATCCCTGTCGAAGGTAAATTCCAGAATGATGCGCGTACTGCCCAGTGAACTTGATGAGGTCATCTCATTTACGCCCGCAATGCGCCCGAGTGCGCGCTCAAGCGGTGTGGCAACCGACGAAGCCATAGTTTCTGGCGAAGCGCCCGGCAGTGATGCACTAACCATAATCACCGGGAAATCCACCTGCGGCAGCGGGGCTACCGGCAGCAGACGGAAGCCCAGCACGCCGCACAAGGTGATGGCGACAGTCAGTAAAATGGTGGCGACTGGCCGATAGATGAACAGTGCGAAGAATTTCACAGCACTTCCTCATCACGACGAGCAAAACGGCGACGCACCGCGTGCGACAGGTTATCGAACAGCAAATAGATAACCGGCGTAGTAAACAGCGTTAGCACCTGGCTGACCAGCAACCCGCCGACCATGCCGATACCCAGCGGGCGGCGCAGTTCCGCACCCACGCCCATCGACAGCATCAACGGTAATGCACCCAGCAATGCGGCAAGGGTGGTCATCAGTATCGGGCGGAAGCGCAGTAAGCAGGCCTGATAAATCGCGTCGTAGGGTTTCATCCCTTGTTCACGTTCAGCTGCCAGCGCGAAGTCGATCATCATGATGGCGTTTTTCTTGACGATACCGATAAGCAAAATGATGCCAATGATGGCAATAACATCCAGTTCGGCTCCCGCCAGCATCAGCGCCAGTAGCGCCCCGACACCTGCCGTTGGCAACGTCGACAAAATAGTAATCGGGTGAATAAAGCTTTCGTACAACACGCCGAGCACGATGTACATCGCCACTACCGAGGCAACAATCAACCAGATGGTGTTGCCTAACGCCGCCTGGAAGGCGAGGGTGCTACCCTGGAATTGGGTGCTGATGTCCGCTGGCATCGCCAGATCTTTTTCCGCCGCCGTAATCGCCTGCACCGCTTCGCCGAGCGAATGGTCACTGGTGACGTTGAAGGAGAACGTGGACGACGGGAACTGGTCGAGATGGTTGACGGTCAGCGGTGCAAAACGCTGCTCGATTTTGGCAATGGCGCTGAGCGGCACGCTGCCGCCATCGGTGCTGGCAAGGCGAATGTTATCCAGCCCGCTTAGCCCTGGCGTGGTACTGGTGTCGTGTTCGAGCACCACGCGATACTGGTTTGCCTGGGTGTAAATGGTGGAAATCAGGCGCTGACCAAAGGCGTTATACAGTGCGTTATCGACATCTGACATCGAAATACCCAGGCGGCTGGCGCTGGCGCGGTCAACATTGATATATGCCACCAGCCCCTGATCCTGCCAGTCGCTGCTGACATCCGCGAGTTCCGGAAGCGCGCGCAGTTTTTCGGTTAGTTGCGGTACCCAGGTGCTGAGTTCGTCAAGCGAGGTAGCCTGTAAGGTGAACTGATACTGCGTGCGGCTGACGGTGGTGTCGATGGTCAGATCCTGCACCGGTTGCAGGTAAAGTTCGACGCCCGGCACTTTAGCCACATTATTTTGCAGCCTCTGAATCACCACCGGAATACGGTCGTCACGGTCGTTCAGCGGCTTGAGGTTGATTTGCAAACGCGCACTGTTGAGCGACGGGTTGGTGCCATCCACGCCAATAAACGACGTCAGGCTTTCGACCGACGGATCTTTCATGATGACATCGGCAACCTGCTGCTGGCGCTGCGCCATGCTGGAAAACGAAACCGATTGGGGTGCCTGCAAGGTGCCCTGAATAATCCCGTTATCCTGAATCGGGAAGAAGCCTTTAGGAATGAAAATCCACAGCACCACCGTCAGCGCCAGGGTGCCAAACGCCACGCCCAGTGTCAGCCACGGGTGGTGCAACACGCGGGTCAACAGGCGGCCATATCCGGCAATCACACGGTCGAAGAAACGCTCACTGGCGCGCGAAAAACGGTTCTGTTTGCGCAGCGATTCGTGGCTTAACATGCGTGCGCACATCATCGGCGTTAGCGTTAATGACACTACCGCCGAGATTAAAATGGCGATCGCCAGCGTGACGGCAAACTCGCGGAACAGGCGGCCAACAATATCGCCCATAAACAGCAGGGGGATCAGTACCGCAATCAGCGAAAAGGTCAGCGAGATAATCGTAAAGCCAATTTCTCCGGCCCCTTTCAATGAGGCAGCCAGCGGCTTTTCGCCTTTTTCGATATAACGCGAGATGTTTTCAATCACCACTATCGCGTCATCAACCACAAAACCGGTGGCGATAGTGAGCGCCATTAGCGTCAGGTTGTTGATCGAAAAATCAAGAAACACCATCACGCCAAAGGTACCAATCAACGACAGCGGAACCGCCACCGCCGGGATAATGGTCGCCGGGACATTGCGCAGGAACAGGTAAATAATCATCACCACCAGGGCGATGGCGAGCATCAACTCATGCTGGGTGTCGCTGACCGAGGCACGAATATTGGTGGTGCGGTCGCTGAGTAATTTCACCTCGACCGATTTAGGCAAACTTTTGGTTAATGCGGGCAACATCGCACGAATGCTGTCGGCGGTGTCGATGATATTCGCGCCAGGCTGGCGTTGCACGTTCATCACAATCGCCGGCTGCTTGTTGGCCCATGCACCGAGCCAGGCGTTTTCCGCCCCTTGCTCAACGGTGGCGACATCGCCAAGGCGAATCGGCGCACCGTTCTGGTAAGCAATAATCAGATTGCGATACTCCGCGGCAGACTGCATTTGGTCGTTTGCAGATAGCGTCACGGAACGGTCTGGGCCATCAAGGCTGCCTTTTGCCGAATTGACGTTGGCGCTGGTAATTGCGGTGCGCACGGTTTCGCTGGTTAAACCTAGTGCGGCAATCGCTGGCGCGTTCAGTTTCACGCGCACCGCAGGGCGCTGGCCGCCGGAAAGCGTTACCAGACCGACACCGGAAACCTGCGATATTTTCTGCGCCACACGCGTTTCCACCATATCTTCGACTTGCGTCATCGGCATGGCGGTTGAGGTGACGGCGAGCGTCATAATCGGCGGATCGGCCGGGTTCACTTTGCTGTAAACCGGCGGGTTCGGCAGGTCAGTCGGCAACAGGTTAGTGGCGGCGTTAATCGCCGCTTGCACTTCTTGTTCGGCGACATCAAGCGGCAGCGTTAGCTGGAATTGCAGCGTCACCACCGAAGCACCACCGGCACTTTGCGAAGACATTTGTTTCAGGCCAGACATCTGCCCAAACTGGCGTTCAAGTGGGGCGGTGATCGCCGACGTCACCACATCCGGGCTGGCACCTGGATAGAGTGTGACGACCTGAATTGTCGGGTAATCGACTTCTGGTAGCGCTGAAACTGGCAGGAAGCGGTAACCGATAATCCCGGCAATTAAGATAGCCACCATTAGCAGGGTGGTGGCAACCGGCCGCAGGATAAACAGGCGCGATGGGCCTCCTGTGGCGCCAGGGGGTAATACCTGCATCAGGAAGCCGCTCCGTTACGATGATGTTTTGCTGGCGCGTCAGTGCTTTTTGCCGGCGTGGTTGAGGTCGCGGATTGTGCTTCAACCACTTCCACTTTGGCGCCTTCGGTCAGGCGGTCAATACCGTCGGTTATCACGCGGTCACCGGCAGAAACCCCGGCGGTGATCACGACTTTCTGGCTATCCTGAATGCCGATGGTTACCAGATGTTTGCTGACTTTATCTTCGCTATTAAGCACCCAAACGAAGTTGCCTTCGTTACCCATTTGTACCGCCGCAGTCGGGATAACGACCGCATTTTGCTGGGTGTCCACCAACATGCGCGCGTTAACGAACTGGTTTGGGAACAGCGCGTCGTCTTCGTTATTGAAACGCGCCTTGAGTTTGATGGTACCGGTGGTGGCGTCGATTTGGTTGTCGAGACTCAGTAAAGCACCGCTGCTTAGTTTCAGCTTGTTGGTTCGATCCCACGCTTCGACGCTCAGTGTCATACCCGCTTTCTGTGCTTTTACCACCGTGGCAATATCATTTTCAGGCAAGGTGAAAATCAGGTCGATAGGGTGCGTTTGGGTGAGCACTACAATGCCAGTGGTATCACTGCTGGAAATCTGGTTGCCGACATCGACTTGTTTTAAGCCGACGCGGCCATCAATCGGTGCGGTGATGCGGCTCCAGTCGAGCTGTAATTGCGCGCTGGCAACGGCGGCTTCATCGGCCTTAATAGTACCGACAGATTCATTGACTAACGCTTGTTGGGCGTCCAGTTCCTGGCGGGATACCAGGTTGGTTTTGACCAGTTGCTGAAAACGCGCCAAATCTCGGCGGGCATTGGCGAGAGTCGCCTGATCTTTTGCCAGTTGGCCTTGAGCCTGGGCAAGAGCGATTATGAACTGGCTTGGGTCGATTTCTGCCAGCAAATCACCGGCTTTAACTTGTTGCCCTTCCTGGAAGTGAATCGCCTGTAATTGCCCGTCGACACGGCTGCGTACCGTCACGGTATTTGCCGCAGTAATGGTACCGAGGCCAGTGAGATAACGCGGCACCGATTCACTGGTCGCTATTGCCGCCTGAACCGGAGCAAGCGCCGCACCGCGCATCCCATGACGACTGCCAGCGGAGCGCTGTTGTGCTGATTGCGAACCTGCGGTGTCGTTACTGGAATTCGTGCTGCGCCAGTAAAAAACGGCGGCAATAACGACAATGACTGCGGCTGCAATCCATAACCCACGTGCGGTGCGAGTGCCTTTCATAGTTGTAAGTGTTCTCTTCCTGGAGCCTATAGGCCTAATGATACTAGTGTAGTGAGTGAGGGTGGCGGAAAAATGGAGGAAATATGAAGTACTGTATGGATAAGTCTTAGAAGGCGGTTTTTTGCGTACAGGCTCGTAGGAATACGCTTGAATAGTATCCTGTTCATATCTTCAGCAATAAACTGTAGTTTATATTTCAAATATAACCTATAGTTTATAAGGCGACGCTATGACATGGAAGATATTGACTACAAAACGGTATGAAGAATGGTTTGATGAGCAACACAATGATCTTCAGGAAAAGATGCTTGCAGTGATGGGGCATTTACGGTTTTGGGGGCCTTGTTTGCCTCGTCCCTACGCCGACACTGTAAATGGTTCACGTTTTGCCAACATGAAAGAGTTGAGAGTTCAGCACCAGGGTAAGCCCGTTCGGGCATTTTATATTTTTGATTATCGCCGGAATGCTGTTCTGTTGTGCGCAGGTGATAAGTCGAAAACTAAACGGTTCTACGAATCGATGATCACGATTGCGGACAAAGAGTTTATAGCTTGGTTGAAGTCACAGGAAAAATAATATGAAAAACAATCCGAAAGGTTACAGCACATTAGAAGAGTTAATTGCTCGTCGTTCACCTGAAAGTCAGCAACGAATAGCTGAAGCGACTCAGGAACTGATTCTGGAAAGCTGTTTGAATATGATTCGCGAGCAAATGGGCTGGTCGCAGCAACAACTGGCCGACGCGATGGGCATTAGCCAACCGGCGGTGACGGCGATTGAAAAACGCGGTAATGAAGTCAAATTGGGAACGTTAAAACGTTATATCGAAGCGTTGGGCGGCAAGCTTTCGCTGCAAATTGAATTTCCCGATGGGGTGAAACATCTGAAAATCTAAAACGCCGTGAGTTTCCCCACGGCGTTGTGTTTTAGTCTTTAAATACCACATCAGCCCAGCGGGCCAGACCTGCGGTCACCGAGCCGAAATCATCGCCGCCTGCCAGCGGAATGCCTGGTAATTGCTGCGCCAGTGCCTGTTTTAGCAACGGTGAACGGGCGCTACCGCCGGTAAGATAAATCACATCCGGTTTCACGGCGCTGTTTTCCAGTGCCAGCGTGACTTGCTCCAGAATCCGTTGTAGCGGCTGGCTAATCGCACTTTCCAGCTCGGGTTGGCTGATTTCGCAGCCTAATTCTTTGCTGATAAACGGCAGCAGCGTGGCGACTTGTTGGCTGTCGGAAAGCGCAATTTTGCTCTCTTCCGCAGCACGCACCAGGCGATAGCTCAGGCGCTGACGCCAGACTTTTTGCAGATACGCGACTTTTTCAGGATCGCGTGAATCGCGTACAAGTTCATTGAGCATGCGGCCATTGGCACTGCTGTAAAAATCGTTTTGCGCGGGAACGTCGTTTATCGCCACCGCATTCCACCACGGCAATACTGGCAGTGCGATGCCTTTCTCTGTTTGACCACCCATCCCTAATAATGGGGAAAGCTGTTTGAACGCCAGCATAATATCGAGGTCGTTACCGCCAACACGGCAGCCACTGTGGCCGAGCAGGCTTTGTTCGCGGTCGCGACGGGCGCGCCATTGCGGCCCCATCAGCAAGACTGAGCAGTCGGTGGTACCGCCACCGATATCGACGACCAGCACCTGTTTTTCTTCGGTTAGCGTGGCTTCAAAATCCAGGCCTGCGGCTACCGGTTCAAACTGAAACACCACATCTTTAAAGCCAGCACGATGTGCTGCGCGGTCAAGAATACCTTGCGCCTGCTGGTTTGCTTCATCGCCACCTAAGCCCTGGAAGTTAATCGGGCGGCCAATCACGGCCTGGGTAATCGGCTCGGCCACCTGGCTTTGCGCCTGATTGCGGATGTGCAGCATCATGGCGCAGACTAAATCTTCAAACAGCGCGACTTGCTGCGGTTTTAAGCCGGTGGCGCCAAGGAAAGATTTTGGCGATTTAACAAAGTAAACCTCTTCCGGGTCTTCCATGTACTGGCGCAGGGAACTGAGCCCGAACTGCACACTAGCGGGCAAAACATCAATATCTTCTTCGCGGTTAAAAGAGACCGCACGGCGTAGCAAAGCCTGGGTTTCTTTCCCGGTTGCCGGAACCTCATGATGGCGATATAACCACTCACTGACCGCTTCACGCGTTGGTGCACACAGCATCGACGGAAGCAATGTTGAACCGTTTTCCATCTCCAGCGCTTGTGGAACACCATCGCGCATCACTGCTACAGAGCAGTTTGCAGTACCATAATCAAAGCCTATAAATTGCATAACGTCCCCATGCCGGTGAAGAAGGGGGGCGACTTTAGCGGAATGTCAGGCGTCGGGCAACTATTTGGGCAGAAGTTAACGAACCACAGGACGAGATAATGTATCAACTGAACTACAACCCGCCTTATGACTGGCAGTGGATGTTTGGATTTCTGGCTGGCCGTGCGGTCAGTGGCATTGAAACAGTCAGTGAAACAAGTTACTGCCGCAGCTTTGCACTCGGTCACTATCAGGGATTACTGACGCTTGTGCCTGACGAAGCGGCCTGTCAGTTGAATGTGACCCTGAGTGCAGGTTTGCAGCCGGTTGCCAGTGAAGTTCTGCAACGTATAAAGCAACTGCTGGATCTCGAATGCCAGCCGCAGATCATTCTTGAAAGCCTGGGGGATTTATCGGCGGCCCGCCCAGGATTGCGTTTGCCGGGTTGCATGGACACTTTTGAACAGTCGATACGGGCGATTTTAGGTCAGCTGGTGAGTGTGGCGATGGCGGCAAAACTCGCCAGCAAACTGGCGCAAGCTTTTGGTGAGCCAATGGCCGAAGACCCGAACTGGCGGATTTTCCCAACGCCCGAGCGCCTGGCATCATTAAGCCCTGAACAGCTCAAAGCCCTGGGAATGCCGCTTAAACGCGGCGAAGCGATTATCCATCTGGCGCGTTTAATGGTGGCAGGGGTATTTCCGCAACAGTGCCCTGCAGATGTGGAACAAGGGGTCAAGGCGCTGACAACGTATCCAGGCATTGGCCGCTGGACAGCAAACTACATTGCTTTACGCGGCTGGCAGGCCAGCGATGTCTTCCTGGCCGATGATTACCTGATTAAGCAACGATTCCCGGGCATGACACCGGCGCAAATTCGCCGTTATGCCGACCGCTGGAAACCCTGGCGTTCTTATGCGTTGTTGCATATTTGGTATAGCGAGGGTTGGCACCCCGATATTCCCGATTGAATCCCAATTCCCACAGGGAATCAGTTAATCGCGAAATAGCTGGTATTAAGCAACATCTCCAGCGGCAGCGGTTGGGTGACAGCTTCACCATAGATCAGGTCGATGCCGATGCCGGAAAGCGTGTCCATTACCATCGGCATATCGGCTGGCCCGGCAATGGTTTGCAGGAACTGGCGCTGTGCATGACCGTGGATAATGGTGACCATCATTTCGTCCATCAGGTTGGAATGCACGTTCTGAATCAGTTCCTCATCAACAATGATGTAGCTGAACTTCTGGCGTGAAATTCGTTTAAAGATGTCGAGGTCACGCCCGACGTGACTGAGGATTAAATGGCAGCCGCTGTCACGCAGGCGTTGCAGGTTCCTGTCAATCTTTTCATCTTCACTCTGTAGCGCTTCGCAATGGATGACCAGGTGCAGCAAGCGTGCTGGCAACACACTGCGCGCTAAACGAGCCAGGATTTCATCGACCACTGTGTCACTGGCGAGACCGTGAGAGGAGAGGGCTAGCGCCACTCCAAAGCCTTTATTGGTCACTGGCTGGGCATATTTACTGAAGAACTCTTCGAAAATCCGCAGATCGAGTGTGCATTGCAGCTCTTTGTCCGTTACTGCGGCGCGGAATGCAGACTCATCCAGCACCGCGTCGTCACTTCCCCAGAAACGTAATGACAGCAGATAGAAACTGGTCGATTCCGGGATGCGCGGTGGGGCAATGGCACGGGCGACCATCAGGATTGGGCTGTCGTTAATGATGCGCTTTTGCTCATCCATCGGCAGGTTTTGATTCTCTTTGCGGATGCTGTGCTGTGAAGATTCAAACACCGTAACCCGGCCACGCCCGCCATTCTTCGAGGCGTAGCAGGCAATATCCGCCTGTGAGAGTACTTCAGACGCAATACGGTTGTCGGCATCAACTTGCGTGATACCGGCACTTGCGCCGATACGATGTAAACGCCCATTCCACGTAAAGTGATAGTCGTTAATGCTTTGGATTATTCGCTCAGAAATATGGCGCGCATTATCCGATGAGCAATCAGGCAGCAGTAGGCCAAATTCATCGCCACCCAGGCGCGCGAGGAAATCGCCGGTGCGTAACATGCTGAGCATCAATGACGACAATTCACGCAGTAACGCATCGCCAGCAGCGTGACCCGCGGTGTCGTTTACCGCTTTAAAGCGGTCGAGGTCGATAAACACCAGGGCATGGCGTTGACGATTTTCTCCGGCACTTTGCAGCAAACGTTTGAGATGATTTTCGAAGCTGACGCGGTTGGCAAGGTGGGTTAGCCCATCGTGCGAGGCGCTGTAACTCAACTGTTTGAGCATTTTGCGCGATTCGGTCACATCCTGAATAACCAGCACTGAGCCGATACTTTGCCCATCGAGCGTGGTGAGCGGCGTGATGCTGTAATGGATATCGTAACTGCCGCCATTACGGCAATGCAGAACCACCTCATGTTCGATGGTGGTGCGTGAATAATCGCCGCTATGAATGTTTTCCATCACCGGGCCTGTGTCGCCGAAAGTGATGTGCAGGATAGCCAGAATATGTTGGCCGATAGCCTGCTGTTGCGGCCAGCCGCTGAGCTTTTCGGCGATCGGGTTCATAAAGGTGATATTCATATCGACGTCGGTACAAACTACGGCCTCACCGATGGAATCCAGCGTGATGTGCAGACGCTCTTTTTCCTGATACAGCGCTTCGTTCAGTTGCTTAACTTCCGTCATATCCATGTTGATGCCGAGCAGGCGCTCAACATCACCATTTTTATTCAGCACGCGGTTTGCCAGCGAACGAATATGGCGAACGCCTTCTTTAACATGGATGCGGTATTCCATCTTAAATGGAATACGGGCTTGTAGGGCATCGCGCACCGTTTTCTCAGCAGCGGCCGCGTCATCTGCAACAATACGTTCAAGCCACAAAGCGTATGTTGGTTTCACATGTGGCGGGACTTCGTAGAGGTCGAACATGCGTTTATCCCAACTGATAACATCGCTCCCCAGATCCCATTCCCAAATACCAATGCCGCCTGCTTCATTAGCCAGCGTGATGCGCTCCATCAGACGTTTGTTCACCCACTCGGTATGTTTGAGGTCGTTAATGTCTTCAATTTGCGCGATTAAATAGAGTGGGGAACCGTCAACGTCACGCACGATAGAAACGGCCAGTAACGCCCACACCACATCACCTTTACTGGTGTAATAACGTTTTTCCATCGAATAGCTATTAATACTGCCACTGACCAACATATTGAGTTGCTGTAGATCGGCGTGTAAATCTTCCGGATGGGTGATTTGTTGGAACGTCAGCGAACGCAGTTGTTCTGCTGTATAACCGAGGAATTTGCTCAGCGATTTATTGACTTGCAGCCACTGGCCGTCTGTCGAAACCAGTGCCATACCGATGGCGGAATACTCCATCGCGTTACGAAAACGCGCTTCGCTTTCAGTGATGTGCTTGCGCTCTTCACGGAATGAATACATCACCATGGTCATGACGTTGGCAGGCAATAAAATCATCAGGAAGGGGAGCCACGGAGCATTATTCATTACCGTGGTATGAGGCTCCATGGAGACCTGGTTGTGAGTAGCCATCATTAATGAAACAACCATCAATGTGCCGAGGAAAACAATAAAGGCTTCCAGACGTGGCAGGCGAATCGCACTCCACATCAGAAACACGATAATAAAGGTAAATGGCCACGGCATATAACGCAGTGTCAGGTAGCTAAGGGCCAACGTCACGACCAAAGTGAATATGGTTTCTAGTAATAAATTGGGATTTTTATGACGCAATAAATAGCCAGGTTTAAACAATAACGCCGTTGGCACTAACGCAAGCGCGCCGATAGTTTCGGAGAGCACCCAGACGAAAAAAGTTTTGGCGAGGTTACCGCTATCAGGACCTGCCAGCCATAACGCCAGTACGCCGCCGACAATAGGCGGAACGATCGCGCTACAGATGACCAGCTTGACCCAATTGCTCAGGTTTTGCAGCGGGTTATGCTGCGGCAACATGCGGCGCATTAATGAGGCGCCGAGCAACGCCTCAATAATATTAATGATGGTGTACCCGAGACTAATCTCATGCAGTGGCTGAAAAATAGCGGAAGCGCACAGATTCCCTAATGTACACACCGCAATGACCATGGGCCATTTACGGAAAGTATTGCGGAATAAAGCCACCATCATTAGGGAGGTCGGGAACCACAGTGGGGCTAAAACAGTCCCTACAAGAGATAATTCCAGCGAGTACCAGGTAAATATAAAGCTTAAAAGCCCCAACCCCACAGGCAGTACGAAGGAAGGCATCGCGAATAACTCTTTTGTGCTTTGTTTGATCATTACCGCAAATCCGTTAAGGCGTGCCGCCAGGTGCCATGCCCGGATGCAAATAAAAAGATAAGTTTCGGTTTATGCTAGTACAAACAATTTACATTTCCTATGTAGTCTGGTCATAAATTAGCATCAAGAAGTCATAAATACTGATATTTGACAGACTTATTTTCCTTTTGCATGAAAAACCATTCTTATTGCGTGGGTATTGATTCCTTTGCATTCCTTTGCTTTGTGCAGCTTATCTGTCTGGTAGCTTAAATCACCTCCCAAAGCGCATTACTCTGGTATCAGCGGGCGGATCTCCCTATAATTGCCGCGTTTGACGTCTCTCACGTCGCCCCTCCTCAACATTTAAGTCAACAAGGCTCGTTACAACATGACTGACAAGTCCCATCAATGCGTCATCATCGGGATAGCCGGTGCGTCGGCTTCAGGAAAAAGTCTTATAGCCAGCACACTGTATCGCGAACTGCGTGATCAGGTTGGTGATGAACACATTGGTGTCATTCCAGAAGACAGTTACTACAAAGACCAAAGCCATCTTTCGATGGAAGAACGAGTCAAGACCAATTACGACCATCCCAACGCGATGGACCACAATTTGCTGTTCCAGCATCTTCAGTCGCTGAAAGCCGGTAATCCGATTGAGCTGCCGGTTTATAGCTATGTGGAACATACCCGTACCGGTAACACTGTTCACTTAATGCCCAAGAAAGTGATAATTCTGGAAGGAATTTTGTTGCTGACCGATGCGCGCCTGCGCGAAGAGATGAACTTCTCCATCTTTGTGGATACGCCGCTGGATATTTGCCTGATGCGCCGTATGAAACGCGATGTTAACGAACGTGGCCGTTCAATGGATTCGGTGATGGCCCAGTATCAGAAAACCGTTCGTCCTATGTTTTTACAATTCATCGAACCCTCCAAGCAGTATGCCGATATTATCGTGCCGCGCGGGGGAAAAAACCGTATCGCCATTGATATTCTGAAGGCGAAAATCAGTCAGTTCTTTGAATAACCCTGGTATTTACCTGTCGTAGCGTGGCTATATCTGGCGCGCTGTGGCAGGGTAACCAAAACTGAGCTTGATAAGGAGCATCAACGATGCGTTTGTGTGACCGCGATATAGAAGCCTGGCTTGATGACGGGCGCTTAACGATTACCCCTCGTCCGCCAGTTGAACGCATTAGCGGTGCGACTGTTGATGTCCGTTTGGGGAACAAATTCCGTACCTTCAGCGGCCATACAGCACCGTTTATTGATTTAAGCGGCCCGAAAGATGAAGTGAGCGCCGCTCTTGAACGCGTGATGAGCGACGAAATTGTCCTCAACGAAGGCGATGCCTTCTACCTGCACCCTGGCGAGTTGGCGCTGGCGGTCACGCTTGAATCCGTTACGCTGCCTGCTGATTTAGTCGGTTGGTTAGATGGACGTTCATCCCTGGCACGTTTGGGGCTGATGGTGCACGTCACCGCGCACCGTATTGACCCTGGCTGGCATGGCTGTATCGTTCTTGAGTTCTATAATTCCGGTAAACTACCGCTGGCTTTACGCCCTGGCATGATGATCGGTGCACTGAGCTTCGAGCCACTCTCAGGCCCGGCGGCACGCCCTTATAACAGCCGCCAGGATGCAAAATATCGCGATCAGCAAGGTGCGGTTGCAAGCCGTATTGATAAGGACTGAGTTCCCATCTGTATGAGGGCTGTATGAAACGATTTTTAACCACGCTGATGATCTTGCTGGTGGTACTGATAGCCGGTCTTTCTGCGTTGGTGCTGTTGGTTAACCCCAATGACTTTCGTGCATATATGGTGCGCCAGGTTGAATCACGCAGTGGCTACCAGTTGAATCTGGATGGCCCACTGCGTTGGCACGTCTGGCCACAACTGAGTATTTTATCCGGGCGTATGTCACTCACGGCACCCGGCGCCAGCCAGCCATTACTCACGGCTGAAAACATGCGTCTGGATGTCGCGTTAATTCCGCTGATTTCCCATCAATTAAAAGTTCACCAGGTGATGCTCAAAGGGGCGGTGATTCAACTTACCCCGCAAACTGAAGAGCGCCGTGCGAAAGATGCCCCAGTTGGCCCATCAGGCAATATCCCGGAACCTGACGAAACACGAGGTTGGTCTTTCGATATCGCCAAATTGAAAGTTGCCGACAGCGTGTTGGTGTTCCAGCACACCGGTGACGAGCAAATCACGGTGCGTAATATCAATCTGCAAATGGAGCAGAATGAGAAAAAACAGGCGCACATTGAGCTGAGCAGCCGTATTAACCGCGATCAACGCGATATGAACATGTCGTTGGTCGCCGACCTGAATGCTGCTGATTATCCGCAGCAGCTTAGCGCCACGATCTCTAAGTTCAATTACCAGCTTCAAGGGGCCGATCTTCCTGCTAACGGGATTTCTGGCACCAGCTCGATGACGGCACGCTGGATTGAACCTGAGCGTCGTCTCGAACTCAGTCAGTTGCAATTGACGGCGAACGACAGTGATTTGCAAGGCAGCGCGAGTGTGGTGCTGGAAGAGAAACCTCAGTGGGTGCTCAATCTCCGCTCCAATAAATTGAATCTCGATGCTCTGGTGGCTGCGAATGCAGTAACCAACACCCAGGCGGTACAGCGGGCGCAACAGCAACCGACGTTGCCACGGCCGATTATCGCCTCAGGAATTGAAGATACCACTTACCAGAACCTGCGCGGCTTTAGTGCGCAGGTTAACCTTGCCGCTTCCAGTGTGCGCTGGCGCGGGCTGAACTTCACCGATGTGCAATCGGCGATGACTAACCAGTATGGTCTGATGACGGTGTCTGAGCTGACGGGGAATCTGGGGCGCGGTAGCATGTCGTTCCCGGGTGAACTTGATGTTCGCAACAATCCACCGCAATTAACCTTCCATCCGAAAGTAGACAACATCGAGATCGGGCAGATTCTGACTGCCTTCGACTATCCGATTGCCCTGTCTGGCTTGCTGTCGATGGAAGGGGAGTTTAACGGCGACAAACTCAATGCCGACGCTTTCCGCCGCAGTTGGCAAGGTGATGCGAGCATTACCCTGTCAAATTCCACTATGCAGGGGATGAACTTCCAGCAGTTGATTCAGCAAGCGGTAACGCGCAGCAATAGCGATGTGCAGGCTAAACAAAACTTCGACAACGTCACAACGCTTGATACCCTCACGGCGCAGGCCAGGCTCAATAACGGCGATCTGGAGCTCAAGAAAATGGAAGGGAAATCTTCTATGCTGGAGCTGACCGGGCAAGGTTCACTGGATTTAGTCAAACAGCAATGTGATACCCGGTTTAATGTCACCGTGCTGGGCGGTTGGGAAGGGGACAGCAAGCTGATTGAGGTGCTGAAAACCACGCCAATCCCATTGCGCGTGTATGGTCCTTGGCAGAAGCTGAATTACTCTCTGCAAGTGGATCAGGCACTGCGCAAGCAGTTGCAGGGTGAAGCGAAACGTCGATTGAATGACTGGCTGGATAAGCACAAAGACAGCAAAAATTCGAAAGATGTGAAAGAGTTATTGAAGCAGCTTTAATCACATCAATATGGCGGATGACGCTTGCGCTTATCCGCCCTACAACGGCTAAATCTCTTTCGTAGGTCGGGTAAGCGAAGCGTCACCCGACATTAACTTCGCGCCTTACACTTCGTAATCCATCTCTTCATCGTCCTCGAGCGGCACAATCTGCACTTTCTGAACACGATGGCTTTCCACTTGCAGAGTGCGTAACAGGAAATTCCCTACCTCAACCGTTTCTCCGGTGACCGGAATATGCTGGAGCGATTCCATCAATAACCCGGCAATAGTGTGATAGTTACGTTTGTCTTCCAGCGGCAACGGTATGTACTGGACTAAATCCTCGAGCGGCATATGGCCGTTTGCCGTCCAGCTTCCATCCGGGTTTTTCTGGATGTCGTGGCGCGCATCGATCTCTTCCACTTCATTGGGCAGATTACCAGCGATGGTTTCCATCACGTCACTTAACGTCACCACTCCTTCGACGGAACCAAACTCATCCACCACAAAAGCAAAGTGTGTACGGCCATGACGGAATTGCTCCAGCGCCGTCAGCAACGGCAGTGTTTCCGGGAAAACCAGTGGCTGGCGAATCAGCGCTTCAAGATTTAACGGCTCGCCATTAAGCGACTGCTGGAGCAAATCGATGATATGCACCACACCCAGAATTTCATCGTCATCTCCGGTTATCACCACGCGGGTATGTTGGTTTTTATCCAGTAGCGCGCGGATCTCTGGCTCGGGCTCACTCAGGTTGATGTGTTCGACGTCATGGCGTGAGGTCATGATGCTGCTCACTGTGCGCTGGTTCAGGTTCAGCACACGTTCAATCATCAGCCGTTCTTGCGGTTCGAAAATTTCGTCTTGCTGCGCGTGATCGGCAATCAACGATGCCGTCTGTGCATCTAACTCAGCCTCTTCCTTTTTACCGTTTAACAAACGCAATACGGCTTCAGCAGTGCGCTGGCGCAACGACTGGTCGGCTGATAAGAAGCGGCGGCGATTGAAAATGGCGAGTTGGTTCAGACTTTCAATGATCACTGAGAAGCCAATGGCGGCGTACAAATAACCTTTCGGGATATGGTAGCCAAAGCCGTCAGCCACCAGGCTAAAACCAATCATCAGCAGGAAGCTCAGGCACAAAATCACAATAGTCGGATGGCTATTCACAAAACGTGTCAGCGCTTTGCTGGCTAACAGCATCAGGCAAATCGCGATAATCACCGCCGCCATCATGACGGGTAGATGGTCAACCATCCCGACGGCCGTAATCACCGAATCCAGCGAAAACACGGCATCCAGAACCACAATTTGCATCACCACGGGCCAGAACCGCGCCCCACGCCGCTGGGTCTGGCTTTCGCTGTCTTTGCCCTCGAGCCGCTCATTAAGTTCAACGGTCGCTTTGAATATCAGGAACAACCCGCCGAATAACATGATCAGATCCCTCGCACTAAAGGCGAGATCGGCGACATGAAACAGCGGGCGAGTCAGCGTGACAAGCCATGATATCGAGGCCAGCAACAGTAAGCGCATCAACATGGCGAGGATAAGCCCGGTTACGCGTGCGCGGTCACGTTGGGCTGGAGGTAATTTTTCGGCAAGAATAGCAATAAACACCAGGTTATCGATTCCAAGGACTAGCTCAATAACGACCAGTGTTACCAGGCCTGCCCAAATCGAGGGGTCGGCAATCCACTCCATATGCTTTTCAGTAGCTCCACTAAAGATGACAAATGTCACCATGAAATGATGGTGAACCAGGATAAAAAATGCAATGTCAGGGGTGGGATAAATCCTGCACCGCTTAAATGCCAGGTAATCCTCCGCTTAAAACCTTTTAATTGCCATGGTAAACGATTCATTATTTTGTGAAATAAACGCCGATTGCATTTTCTTATAATGAAATTCACATGAGATAGTTCTGTATATTATTGTTTGACGTACCACTTATTAATTTCCTGTCAATATAAAGAAAATCCTAAAGCGATATAAATGTGCGGTTAATATTATTCTTAAAAGTCCCGATATTGTTCGGTGGTGCCTTGCCTGATATAGGCTTAACTGCAACAATCGATATCGTTATCTGATAATAGATGTATTTTTATTATTTCCTGTATACAAAACTATTTTATTTTTAGTGGGTTGGTAGCTGCAAGCCAGGGGCGGTAGCATGCTTGAAGGCCAGAGAATAAGCCTCAATTATTCTGTCAATAGGATGTCGGGAAATAAGTGTTTTTTTAGGATTGATGCCAGTTATTCCTAACGGCAACCAGGTTTCAATTCATGCCTCATTCATAAACCTAACGAGTCACTTATTTTATTCGTTCAGGATAATTACTCTGCCATAGTGATAAATACTCAATGATAAAATACAAACTTAAATTGATGCCTTTATTGGTGTCGGTAACCCTTATGAGTGGTTGCACAGTCCTCCCCGGAAGCAATATGTCAACGATGGGGAAAGATGTTATCAAGCAACAGGATTCAGATTTCAATCTGGACCGTATGGTTAACGTGTATCCGTTAACACCGCGCCTGGTAGAACAATTACGCGTTCGTCCGGCTGTCGCGCAGCCAAATATGTCCCTCGATCAGGAAATTTCTGCTTATCAATATCGCGTAGGGCCAGGGGATGTCCTGAACGTCACCGTTTGGGATCACCCGGAACTGACCACGCCTGCGGGCCAATACCGTAGCTCAAGCGACGCCGGTAACTGGGTGCAGTCTGACGGCACCATGTTCTACCCGTATGTCGGCAAAGTAAAAGTTACCGGTAAAACCCTTTCTGAAATTCGTAGTGATATTACCAGCCGCCTTGCGACGTACATCGCAGATCCGCAGGTGGACGTTAATATCGCTGGGTTTAGATCTCAAAAAGCGTACGTCTCGGGCCAGGTCAACAAATCAGGGCAGCAGGCGATTACCAACGTCCCGCTCACCGTTCTGGATGCGATCAATGCCGCAGGTGGCCTGACCGATGCTGCCGACTGGCGCAACGTCGTGCTGACGCACAACGGCCAGGAAAAACGGATTTCCCTGCAAGCGTTGATGCAAAACGGTGACCTGAGCCAGAACCATCTGCTCTATCCTGGCGACATTTTATTCGTGCCACGCAATGACGATCTGAAAGTGTTCGTGATGGGCGAAGTGAAGAAACAGACCACCCTGAAAATGGACTTCAGCGGCATGACGCTGACCGAAGCGCTCGGCCAGGCCGAAGGTCTGGATATGACCGCCTCAAACGCCAGCGGTATCTTTGTGATTCGTCCAATCAAAGAGAAGCAGGGCGGCAAAATTGCCAACATTTATCAGCTTGATATGTCCGATGCGACTTCGCTGGTGATGGGCACCGAATTCCAGTTGCAGCCTTATGACGTGGTGTATGTCACCACCGCACCGGTCACGCGCTGGAACCGTCTGATCAACCAACTGCTGCCAACCATCAGTGGCGTTCGTTATATGACGGACACCGTCAAAGATATCCATACCTGGTAAGGCGCTATGTTCAACAAAATATTGGTTGTCTGTGTGGGGAACATCTGCCGTTCCCCAACCGCTGAGCGGTTACTGAAAAGTTATCACCCGCAGCTTACCGTGACCTCGGCGGGGCTCGGGGCACTGGTGGGGAAAGGGGCTGATGTTGGCGCTGTACGTGTGGCGCAACAACATAACCTCTCACTTGAGGGGCATTGCGCGAAACAGATCTCCGGCAAACTGTGTCGCGAATACGATCTGATTCTTGCGATGGAAAAGCGCCATATTTCGGCAATTTGCGAAATGGCTCCAGAGATGCGCGGCAAGGTGATGCTGTTTGGTCACTGGGATGCGGAGCGGGAAATTCCCGACCCGTATCGCAAAAGCCACGACGCTTTTGAAGCGGTTTACGGTCTTCTGGACCAGAGCGCCCAAAAATGGGCTCATGCACTCAACGCTCATCAGGGATAACAATGACAGAAAAATCACACCGTTCGAGCGCCCCGACTGAGGGCAATGATGAAATTGATATTGGCCGATTGTTTGGTACGGTTCTCGAAGCCCGTTGGTGGGTTTTGGGGATCACGGCAATCTTTGCAGTGCTGGCGATGGTTTATGCGCTGTGTGCCACGCCAATTTATAAAGCCGACGCCCTGGTGCAAATCGAGCAAAACGCCGGTAACTCACTGGTCAATAATATTAGCTCCGCACTGTCTAACAAACCGCCAGCCTCTGCCGCAGAAATTCAGCTGATTCAGTCGCGTCTGGTGCTGGGTAAAACGGTTGATGATCTTAACCTTGATATTGCGGTGCAGAAAAACAGTTTCTGGCTGTTGGGTGCCGGTTGGGATCGGCTACAAGGTCGTCAGAATGACACCGTCGTCGTAGACTCCTTTACCCTTCCGGCAGGGCAGGGCAAAAATCTCTTTACCCTGGAAGTGCTCAGCCCAACGCAGTATTTACTGACCAGCGATAACGGGCTCAGCGCGAAAGGGCAGGTAGGGCAACCGCTAAGCAAAGATGGCATCACCATCAATGTGAATGCGATTAAAGCACAGCCTGGCGATAGCTTTACGGTGACCAAATACTCCACGCTCGGCATGATAAACCAAATTCAGGGCAACCTGACGGTGGCCGAAAATGGCAAAGACACCGGGGTGCTGAGTCTCTCTTATACCGGCGAAGACAAAGAGCAAATCCGCGCCATCCTCGACAGCATCACCCGCAACTATCTTGAGCAGAACATCCAGCGTAAATCGGAAGAGGCGGCGAAAAGCCTGAAATTCCTCGCCGAACAACTGCCGGACGTGCGCAGTCGTCTTGATGCGGCAGAAAACAAACTGAACGCCTATCGTCAACAGCAAGACTCCGTTGACCTGTCACTGGAAGCGAAATCTGTCCTCGACACCATGGTGAATATTGATGCGCAACTCAACGAGTTGACCTTCAAAGAGGCTGAAATCTCCAAGCTTTACACCAAAGTGCATCCGGCTTACCGCACGCTATTGGAAAAGCGCCAGACCCTGGAAGAGGAAAAAGCTCGCCTGAACGGGCGTGTGACCGCGATGCCGAAAACTCAGCAGGAAATCGTGCGTTTAACGCGTGATGTTGAGTCAGGCCAGCAGGTTTACATGCAGTTGTTGAATAAACAGCAAGAGCTGAAAATCACGGAAGCCAGCACGGTCGGCGATGTGCGCATTGTCGATGGGGCGATCACCCAACCGGGCATGGTCAAACCGCAACGCGCGCTGATTATCTTTGGCAGCATTATTCTCGGCCTGATGTTATCGATTATGGGCGTGTTGTTACGTTCGCTGTTCAACCGTGGCATTGAAAGCCCGGCGGCACTGGAGGAAGCGGGAATTGGTGTCTACGCCAGTATCCCACTTTCTGAATGGCAGAAATCCCACGACAACGCCATTGTGCGCAATGTTAAAGGGGCGAAACGCAATAAACAGAGCCAATTGCTGGCGGTGGGCAACCCGACGGACCTGGCCATCGAAGCGATTCGTAGCCTGCGCACCAGTCTGCACTTCGCCATGATGCAGGCGTCAAACAATGTGCTGATGTTAACTGGCGTCAGCCCGTCCATTGGTAAAACGTTTGTTTGTGCCAACCTTGCGGCGGTAATTAGCCAGACTAACAAGCGCGTGCTGTTGATCGACTGCGATATGCGCAAAGGCTATACCCACGAATTGCTGGGCACGACCAATACCAATGGACTGGCAGAAGTGTTGACAGGCCAGGCAGATATTACCCGCTGTGCACAAAAAACCTCGGTGCCTAATTTCGACCTCGTACCGCGTGGCGTTGTGCCATCCAACCCTTCCGAACTCTTAATGAGCGAGCGTTTTGGCGAACTGGTGAGCTGGGCAAGCAAGAACTATGACCTGGTGTTAATCGATACCCCGCCAATTCTGGCCGTGACCGATGCCGCAGTGGTTGGCCGCCATGCGGGCACCACGCTGATGGTGGCGCGTTATGCGGTGAATACGCTCAAAGAAGTCGAAGCCAGCCTCAGCCGCTTTGAACAAAACGGCATTGCCGTGCGTGGCGTGATCCTCAACTCAATCTTCCGCCGCGCGGCAGGATACGAGGATTACGGTTACTACGAGTACGAATATAAATCTGATGCGAAATAGATAAGTTTGTCGCCCTCACCCTAACCCTCTCACCAGGAGAGGGGATCTATTGCTCCTTCTCCCTCAGGGAGAAGGCCGGGATGAGGGTTGTTTACCACTGACTCGTCATAAAAAATTTCAAGGGGAGTGTCATGAAACGCCCACTTATCTCTATCTATATGCCGACCTGGAACCGCCAGCAGTTGGCGATCCGCGCCATCAAATCGGTGTTGCGTCAGGATTACGAAAACTGGGAAATGTTAATCGTGGATGACTGTTCTTCCTCCTTTGAACAGCTCCAGCGTTTTGTCGACGAACTCGGCGATGCTCGTGTGCGCTACATGCGCAATGATTTCAACTCTGGTGCGTGTTCGGTGCGTAACCAGGCCATCAGCCAGGCTTTGGGCGAACTCATTACCGGGATTGACGACGACGATGAATGGACGCCCAACCGTCTGTCGGTTTTTTTAGCGCATCAACACCAACTGGTGACGCACGCTTTCTTGTATGCCAATGACTATGTTTGCGAAGGCCAGGTTTACTCGCAGCCTGCCAGCCTGCCGCTGTACCCGAAATCGCCGTTTTCCTTAAAGCTGTTTTATAAGCGCAATATCATCGGCAACCAGGTGTTTACCTACGCCGATCGCTTCAAAGCCTGCCTGTTTGATACCTCGCTGGCTGCCGCTCAGGATTACGACATTTTCCTGCGCATGGTGGTGGAATACGGCCAGCCCTGGAAAGTGGAAGAAGCCACGCAAATTCTGCATATCAACCACGGCGAAATGCAGATAACCAAATCCCCGAAAAAGTTCGCCGGTTACTTTCACTTCTATCAAAAGCACAAAGACAAATTCGACCGCGCCAGCAAGAAATACCAGCTGTTTACGCTCTATCAAATTCGTAATAAGCGCATGTCTTTGCGCACCTTATTAGCGTTGCTGAGTGTGCGTAACACCAAACGTCTGGCTGATGGATTACGGGGGAAATAACGGTGCTTGAAGATCTGCGCGCAAACTCCTGGAGCCTTCGCCCATGCTGCATGGTGCTGGCTTATCGCATCGCCCACTTTTGCTCGGTATGGCGTAAAAAAAGTGTCATTAACAACCTCTGGGCTGCACCCGTCATCCTGCTGTATCGCTTTATCACCGAGTGCCTGTTTGGTTATGAAATCCAGGCGGGTGCCACCATCGGACGACGCTTCACCATTCACCACGGTTATGCCGTGGTGATTAATAAATTCGTGGTCGCTGGCGATGATTTCACTATTCGTCACGGCGTCACTATTGGCAATCGCGGTAAAA
The DNA here is from genome assembly GCA_024169445.1 of Buttiauxella agrestis ATCC 33320. Taxonomy (GTDB): domain Bacteria; phylum Pseudomonadota; class Gammaproteobacteria; order Enterobacterales; family Enterobacteriaceae; genus Buttiauxella; species Buttiauxella ferragutiae. The sequence goes on along the minus strand of JALKFA010000001.1, from coordinate 4,361,076 downwards.
ATCTTGCCTGCCCGGTGATTGGCAACGGGGTCGAACTGGGCGCGAACGTGGTGATTATTGGCGATATCACTTTGGGTCATAACGTGACTGTCGGTGCGGGCAGTGTGGTACTGGACAGCGTGCCGGATGGGGCGCTAGTGGTCGGCCAGAAAGCGCAGATAAAGGTTATAAAATGAATATCATGCAATTTAACGTGCGCCTCGCCGAAGGCGGTGCTGCGGGTGTGGCGCTGGATCTCCACCAACGCGCCCGCGCGGCGGGTTTCAGTTCACGTTTTATCTACGGTTACGGCAAAGGCGGTAAGAAAAGCGCCAGCCACGATAAATTCCCTGGTGTGGAAAAACATACGCCACGCCTGACTTCAATTGCCAACATTGTGCTATTTCGCTTTTTTAACCGCGACCCGTTTGGCAACCTCAATAACCTGTATCACAAAGTGACGCGTAGCGCAGGGCCGGTGGTTCTGCATTTCCACGTGGTACACAGCTACTGGTTGAATCTCGAAGAGATGGTGACATTTTGCCAGCGCGTCAAAGCGCATAAGCCGGATGTCACGTTTGTCTGGACGCTGCACGATCACTGGAGCATTACCGGGCGTTGCGCGTTTCTCGACGGCTGCGACGGCTGGAAAACCGGCTGCCAAAAATGCCCTTCTTTGAATAACTATCCGCCAGTGAAGCGAGACCGCGCTCATCTGCTGATCGACAGCAAGCGCCAGCTGTTTCGCGAAATGTTAGCACTGGGCTGCCAGTTTATTTCCCCGAGCCAGCACGTAGCCGATGCCTTTAACCGCATTTACGGGGCAGGGCGCTGCAAAATCATTAACAACGGCATCGATGTGGCGACCGAAGCGATTCTGGCAGAACTGCCGCTGACGCACGCAACACGAACAAAACCGAAAGTTGCCGTGGTGGCGCACGATTTACGTTATGACGGCAAAACCAATCAGCAACTGGTGCAGGCGATAATGGCGCTGGGCGACGAAATCGAGTTGCACACCTTCGGTAAATTCTCGCCATTTAACGGCGCGAACGTCGTCAACCACGGTTACATGACCGATAAAAAAGCGCTGATGAGCCAGCTGAATGAAATGGACTCGCTGGTGTTTAGCTCGCAGGTGGATAACTACCCGCTGATTTTGTGCGAAGCGTTGTCGATTGGCGTGCCGGTGATTGCCACGCAAAGTGAAGCGGCAGATGAAGTGCTGCGCAAAGTCGGTGGTAAAACCTTTAGCGATGGGCGCGTGCTTGAACTGGTGAAAATGCCAAAAGAACAACTGGCGCAGCAGGTGTTTGGCAAAGAGTTGCCGGCGTTTAAAAGCGCCAGTCGCCAGGCGTTTAGTGGACAACAGATGCTGGAGGAGTATGTCTCGTTCTATCAAAATCTGTAGTTATCTGCTGCTGCCGTTCATCTATCTGGTGGTCAACGTCAAGTTGGCTTCACTGGGGGAAAGCTTCCCGATAACGATAGTGACCTTCTTGCCCGCGATCCTCTTTTTGTACATTGAACGCATCAACGTAAAAAAATTGATGATTGCGTTGGGCATTGGCGCGGGGCTGACGGCATTTAACTACATCTTTGGTCAATCGCTGGATGCCAGTAAATATGTCACCTCGACACTATTGTTTGTTTATATCGTGCTGATTCTGGCGATGACCTGGAGCTGCCGCTTCAAAACTATTTCACAGCATAATCACCATAAAATACTAAGGGTATTTTATGGTGTAGTCGGCATTATTGTGATGCTGGCTGCGGCGGAAATGGCACAGATTATTCTGACCGGCGGCAGCAGCCTGATTGAGAAAATTTCGAAGTTTCTTATTTACAGTAATAGCTATGTTCTGAACTTTATTAGCTTTGGCGGTAAGCGAACGACGGCATTGTATTTTGAGCCAGCATTTTTTGCTCTGGCATTAATCTCAATTTGGCTCAGCATCAAACAGTTCGGTATCAAAACACCAAAAATTGATGGTATGATTCTGGCAGGGATAATTCTTTCAGGATCGTTTTCAGGGGTAATGACTTTTATCCTGTTTTATCTTCTTGAATGGGCATTTCAGTACCTTAATAAAAATGCCATAAAGAAGAAGTTGCCTCTGGCAATTATTTCTCTTTCCGTATTTTTAGTCGGGTTGATATTCGCATTCCCTTATATCGCGACGCGTCTTGGCGATTTAGGAACGGAAGGGTCGTCATCGTATTATCGTATCATTGGTCCGTTAGCGATGGTCGGATATTCATTGAGCAATATCGATGGGGTAGTTCGTTTCGGATCTTTATATGAATATGTCGCATCATTCGGAATCTTTAACGGTGCGGATGTCGGTAAAACAGTAGACAATGGTTTGTATCTGCTGATTATTTATTTTTCCTGGTTCGCAGTATTACTGACAATTTGGTATATGTCGAAAGTCGTTAAAATGATGCGCACGGCGTTTGGGAATAATGAAAATTTCCGTGTGCAATTATGGCTTTTTACGCCTGTATCACTCTTTTTTACCGGCTCAATATTTAGCCCTGAATATGCGTTCTTAATTGTTTGCCCATTTATTTTGCGTAAGGCACTCAAAATTACGAACACCTGAGGTCCAATATGTTATTAAGTGTCATCACTGTTGCTTATAAAAATCTCGCCGGTATAGAAAAAACCTGGCAGTCGCTGGCTCACTTAGCAAAGGCACCAGGCATCACATTTGAGTGGGTTGTGGTGGATGGCGCCTCAAACGACGGCACGGCAGAATTTCTGGAAAACCTCAACGGTCAGTACCAGTTACGCTATGTCAGCGAGAAAGATAACGGCATTTATGATGCGATGAACAAAGGTATTGAGATGGCTCAAGGCCGTTATGCTTTGTTCCTCAATTCAGGTGACATTTTCCATTCGGATATCATCACTGTCGCGCATCAGCTCGCTGCTATGCCGCTAACCGATAATGCGATGGTGATTGGTGATGCATTATTAGACTTTGGTGATGGCACCAAAATAGAACGCCGGGCAAAGCAGGGCTGGTATATCTACCATAGTTTACCCGCCAGCCATCAGGCGATATTTTTCCCGATGTCTGGGCTGCGCAAATATCCTTACGATCTGCAATATAAAGTTTCATCTGATTACGCGTTAGCCGCCAGAATGTATAAAAAAGGCTATGCATTTAAACGCGTCAAGGGTCTGGTGTCCGAATTTTCCATGGGCGGCGTGTCGACTTCAAATAATATTGAGCTGTGTCGGGATGCAAGAAATGTACAGCGCAAAATATTAGGCGTGCCGGGTTTTATTGCAGAATTATCTTACAGGCTTCGTTTGCGTACCACTGGAAAAGCTAAAGCACTTTATAACAAAGCATAAGGTGGATGACGCTGGCGCTTATCCACCCTACAACTACGACTGACCCGTAGGTCGGATAAGCGTAAGCGCCATCCGACAAAGTGAATAAGAGAATATTATGCAAGAATTAAATGGCTTCTCGGTACCGAAAGGTTTCCGTGGCGGGCACCCTATTAAGGTTCAACTGTGGTGGGCGGTACAAGCAACATTATTTGCCTGGTCGCCACAAATATTTTATCGCTGGCGTGCTTTTTTATTACATTTATTTGGTGCACGAATTGGCAAAGGCGTGGTGATACGTCCGTCAGTGAAAATTACTTATCCATGGAAATTAACTCTTGGCGATTATACCTGGGTGGGCGATGACGCGGTGTTATATACGCTGGGTGACATTACCATCGGCGCAAATTCCGTGGTGTCACAAAAGTGTTATTTATGTACCGGTAGTCACGATTATATGAGCAATCATTTCGATATTACTGCCACACCAATTGTTATTGGTGAGAAATGCTGGCTGGCAACAGATGTATTTGTTTCACCTGGCGTGACGATTGGCAATGGCACCGTCGTCGGTGCGCGCAGCAGTATTTATAAATCATTACCGGCGAATGCCGTTTGCCGGGGAAACCCGGCAATAAAAATACGCGATCGTATTTAGGCTCTGGTCTTCTCCCTCTCCTGGGGGAGAGGGCTGGGGTGAGGGCAGACTGGAAATTGCAGACAACTCAAGGTTCAGGTGTCGCTTTTCCCCCTCACCCTAACCCTCTCCCTCAGGGAGAGGGAATAAAAACGCCGAGGGCGATGTAGAAATGTTAAAAGAGGAAAAATCCATTATGACTAAAGTAGCTCTCATCACGGGTGTAACCGGGCAAGACGGCTCCTATCTGGCGGAACTGCTGCTGGAAAAAGGTTATGAAGTTCACGGTATTAAACGTCGTGCTTCTTCTTTCAACACCGAACGTGTTGACCATATTTACCAGGATCCGCATTCCGGTAATCCTAAATTCCATCTGCACTACGGTGATCTGACGGACAGCTCCAACCTGACCCGTATTCTTTCCGAAGTGCAGCCGGATGAAGTGTATAACCTCGGTGCGATGAGCCACGTTGCGGTTTCATTTGAATCGCCGGAATACACCGCCGACGTTGATGCGATGGGGACTTTACGTCTGCTGGAAGCGATTCGCTTCTTAGGCCTTGAGAAGAAAACCCGTTTCTATCAGGCATCCACTTCTGAGTTGTACGGCCTGGTACAAGAAACGCCGCAAAAGGAAACCACACCTTTCTATCCGCGTTCACCGTATGCCGTCGCCAAACTTTACGCCTACTGGATAACCGTAAACTACCGCGAATCCTATGGCATGTACGCCTGTAATGGGATTTTGTTCAACCACGAATCCCCACGCCGTGGCGAAACCTTCGTGACCCGCAAAATCACCCGCGCTATCGCCAACATCGCGCAGGGCCTGGAAAAATGCCTGTATCTGGGCAACATGGATTCCCTGCGTGACTGGGGCCATGCCAAAGACTACGTGAAGATGCAGTGGATGATGCTGCAACAAGAAACTCCAGAAGATTTCGTGATTGCCACCGGTGTGCAGTATTCCGTGCGTCAGTTCGTGGAAATGTCAGCCGCGCAACTGGGTATCAAACTGCGCTTTGAAGGCACTGGCGTTGACGAGAAGGGCATCGTTGTTTCTGTTACGGGCCACGACGCACCTGGCGTGAAACCAGGCGACGTGATTGTCTCCGTTGACCCACGTTATTTCCGTCCTGCTGAAGTGGAAACCCTGCTGGGCGACCCAACCAAAGCTCACGAAAAGCTGGGCTGGAAACCAGAAATCACGCTTAAAGAGATGGTTGGCGAGATGGTCGCTAAAGATCTGGAAGCGGCGAAAAAACACTCGTTGCTTAAGTCACACGGCTACGAGGTTGCCATCGCGCTGGAGTCCTGAGCATGAATAAACAACGTATCTTTGTTGCCGGCCATCGCGGGATGGTCGGTTCCGCCATCGTGCGCCAGCTTGAGCAACGTGCAGACGTTGAACTGGTGCTGCGTAACCGTGACGAGCTGAACCTGCTGGATGGCGCGGCGGTTAACGCTTTCTTTGCAGAACAGCGTATTGACCAGGTTTACCTGGCGGCGGCAAAAGTCGGCGGAATTGTGGCGAACAACACTTATCCGGCGGACTTCATCTACGAAAACTTGATTATCGAGAGCAACATTATTCACAGCGCGCATACGCACAATGTCAATAAGTTGCTGTTCCTCGGCTCATCGTGCATTTACCCAAAAATGGCGAACCAGCCGATGGCGGAAAGCGAGCTGCTGCAAGGCACGCTTGAAGCGACTAACGAGCCGTATGCGATTGCCAAAATCGCCGGGATAAAACTGTGCGAGTCGTATAACCGCCAGTACGGTCGCGATTACCGTTCGGTGATGCCGACTAATTTGTATGGCCCGCACGATAACTTCCACCCAAGCAATTCGCACGTAATCCCTGCGTTACTGCGCCGTTTCCACGAAGCGACTCAGCAAAACTCGCCGGATGTGGTGGTGTGGGGCAGCGGCACGCCAATGCGTGAGTTCCTGCATGTTGATGATATGGCGGCAGCCAGCATTCACATTATGGAACTGGCTAGCGAAGTGTGGCAGGAGAACACTCAGCCGATGCTTTCGCATATTAACGTCGGCACCGGTGTGGATTGCACCATCCGCGAACTGGCGCAAACCATCGCCAAAGTCACGGGATACCGTGGCCGTGTGGTATTTGATGCCACCAAACCCGATGGCACGCCGCGCAAACTGTTAGATGTAACGCGCCTGCGCCGTTTGGGTTGGTATCCGGAAATTACTCTGGAACCTGGCCTTGCCAGCACCTACCAGTGGTTCCTCGAAAACCAGCAACGGTTCCGGGGGTAATGATGTTTCTGAGTGCTGAAGACTTCGCCACCGTTGTCCGCTCCACGCCGCTTCTCTCCATCGATCTGATTGTTGAAAATCAGGACGGCGAGTTCCTGTTGGGGCAACGCACTCAGCGCCCGGCACAGAACTTTTGGTTCGTGCCGGGTGGCCGGGTACGCAAAGATGAAACTCTGGAGCGGGCTTTTGCGCGCTTAACCGAGGCTGAATTAGGCACGCTGCTCACGCTGCAGGACGGTGAGTTTTACGGCGTGTGGCAGCACTTCTATGACGACAACTTCTCCGGCCCCGAATTTTCCACGCACTACATCGTGCTGGGGTTTCGCCTGCGCGTTGACGCTGATGCGCTGCAACTGCCGGACGCACAGCACAGTGATTATCAGTGGTTAACACCTGCTGATTGGCTTGCACGCGGCGATGTGCATGACAACAGTCGCGCTTATTTCCTTGCTGGTAAGACAGAAAAGGTCATCGGATTATGAAGATTCTGGTCTACGGCATTAACTATTCACCGGAGCTGACGGGCATCGGTAAATACACCGGCGAGATGGTGGAATGGATGACGCGCCAGGGCCATGAGGTGCGGGTGATTACCGCACCACCTTACTATCCGGTCTGGGAAGTGCATCCTGATTACTCCTCCTGGAAGTACCAGAAAGAAGTGGGGGCCGCCACCGTCTGGCGCTGCCCGTTGTATGTACCAAAGCAGCCTTCAACCTTAAAGCGCCTGATTCATTTGGGCAGCTTTGCACTGAGCTCTTTATTCCCGCTGCTGGCGCAACGCCGCTGGAAGCCGGATCGCATTATCGGCGTGGTGCCGACGTTGTTTTGTGTGCCGGGCATGCGCCTGCTCGCAAAACTCAGCGGTGCACGCACCTTGCTCCATATTCAGGATTACGAAGTCGACGCGATGCTCGGCCTCGGAATGGCGGGCAAAAAGCAGGGCAAAGTGGCGCGCCTGGCGCAGCGCTTTGAACAGAGCGGTCTGCATAACGTCGACAACGTTTCGACGATTTCCCGTTCGATGATGAACAAAGCGGCCGAAAAGGGTGTTGATCCTAAACGCGTGATCTTCTTCCCTAACTGGTCGGAAGTGGAGCGTTTTCACGGTATTTCCCGCGAAGAAATTCTGGCGGTACAAACCCACCTGCAACTTCCGGTTGATAAAAAAATCATCCTCTATTCCGGTAACATCGGCGAAAAGCAGGGGCTGGAAACGGTGATTGAAGTGGCGGAGCGTTTTGCACTCCAGCCGTATGTATTCGTGATTGTTGGCCAGGGCGGCGGTAAAGTGCGCCTGCAAAAACTCACACAAGACAAAGGGCTGCACAACGTGGTGTTCCATCCGTTGCAGCCTTACGACGCGCTGCCCGCTTTGCTAAAACTCGCCGATTGCCATCTGGTTATCCAGCGCCGTGGTGCGGCTGATGCCGTGCTGCCATCAAAACTGACCAACATTCTTGCGGTGGGCGGCAATGCGGTGATTACCGCAGAAGCAGACACCGAGCTTGGCCAGCTTTGTGAGGCGTTTTCCGGTATTGCGGTGTGTGTCGAACCGGAATCGGTTGACGCCTTAGCCGAGGGCATCGAGCGCTGCCTGCAACTGCCGGAACATAACATCGTGGCATGTGACTATGCCGAGCGCACGCTCGAGAAAAACAGCGTGTTGAATCAATTTATTGCGGACATTCAGGGTTAATTATGACTCATTCCAGACTCTATCCGGTCATCATGGCTGGAGGAAACGGCAGCCGTTTGTGGCCGTTGTCCCGCGTGCTTTACCCGAAACAGTTCCTGTGCCTGAAAGGCGAACTGACAATGTTGCAAACCACCGTTAACCGTTTAAACGGCGTCGAGTGCGAAAGCCCGGTGGTGATTTGCAATGAAGAACACCGTTTTATCGTCGCCGAACAACTGCGTGAGTTGAACAAGCTGACGGAAAATATTGTGCTGGAGCCTGCCGGGCGCAATACCGCACCGGCAATCGCGCTGGCTGCACTGGCGGCGAAGCGTAACCAGCCGGATACCGATCCGCTGATGCTGATCCTCGCTGCCGACCACGTTATCCAGGACGAAGAAGCCTTCCGAAGTGCGGTGCGTAATGCGCTGCCGTATGCCGAAGCCGGGAAACTGGTCACCTTTGGCATCGTGCCTGACTTACCAGAAACCGGCTACGGCTACATTCGCCGTGGCGAAGTTGCCAGTCTCAATACCACTGATGCGGATGCCGTGGCCTTTGGCGTGGCGCAGTTTGTCGAAAAACCGGATATCGACACCGCGCAGGCTTACGTTGCCAGCGGTGAGTATTACTGGAACAGCGGCATGTTCCTGTTCCGCGCCGGGCGCTACCTGGAAGAGCTGAAAAAATTCCGCCCGGATATTCTCAGCGCCTGCGAAAAAGCGATGGCAAATATCGACCCGGATCTTGATTTTGTGCGTGTCGATGAAGCGGCATTCCTCGCCTGCCCGGATGAATCTATTGACTACGCGGTGATGGAAAAGACCGCCGACGCCGTGGTTGTGCCGATGGACGCGGGCTGGAGCGATGTCGGTTCATGGTCATCGCTGTGGGAAATCAGCACCAAAAACCAACAAGGCAATGTGCATCACGGTGATGTCATCAGCCACTCTACCGAGAACAGTTACATCTATGCTGAATCCGGCCTGGTAACCACCGTTGGCGTGAAAGATCTGATTGTTGTGCAGACCAAAGATGCGGTGCTGATTGCCGACCGCGACCACGTGCAAAGCGTGAAGAAAGTGGTGGAGCAAATCAAATTTGATGGCCGCCATGAACACCATAACCACCGCGAAGTGTATCGCCCGTGGGGCAAATACGACTCCATCGATGAAGGCGAACGCTACCAGGTGAAACGCATCACCGTGAAACCGGGCGAGGGCCTGTCTTTGCAGATGCACCACCACCGTGCCGAGCACTGGATTGTGGTGGCGGGTACCGCAAAAGTGACACTGGGTGAGGAAGTGAAACTGCTGGGCGAAAACGAGTCCATCTACATTCCGCTGGGCGTCACCCACTGCCTGGAAAACCCCGGGAAAATCCCCCTCGACCTGATTGAAGTGCGTTCCGGCACTTACCTCGAAGAAGACGACATTGTGCGTTTTCAGGACCGGTACGGGCGCATTTAGCTTTTGTCGGATGACGTTGCGCTTATCCGACCTACGAAATCTGTTGCTCCAGGGAGCGAAAATGACACAGAAACTGACCTGTTTTAAAGCCTACGACATTCGTGGTCGCCTGGGCGAAGAGTTGAACGAAGACATTGCTGAACGTATCGGCCGCGCGTATGGCGAGTACCTGAAGCCGAAAACTATCGTGCTGGGTGGCGACGTGCGCCTGACCAGTGAGCGGCTGAAACTGGCGCTGGCGAAAGGGTTGCAGGACGCGGGCGTCGATGTGCTGGATATCGGCCTGTCGGGCACCGAAGAGATCTATTTTGCCACCTGGCATCTGGACGTGGACGGCGGCATCGAAGTGACCGCCAGCCATAACCCGATGGACTACAACGGCATGAAACTGGTGCGCGAAGGGGCGCGCCCGATCAGCGGCGATACCGGCCTGCGTGATGTGCAGCGTCTGGCGGAAGCCAACGACTTCCCGCCGGTAGATACGGCTGCTCGCGGCAGCTACCAGAAGATTTCCGTGGTTGAGGCGTATATCGACCACCTGTTCTCGTACATCAATGTGGCCAATATCAAACCGCTGAAGCTGGTGATTAACTCCGGTAACGGCGCGGCAGGCCCGATTGTCGATGCCATCGAAGCGCGTTTTAAATCGCTCAATGTGCCGCTGACGTTTATCAAAGTGCACAACCAGCCTGACGGCAATTTCCCGAACGGTATCCCGAACCCGCTCTTGCCGGAGTGCCGCGACGACACCCGCAATGCGGTGATTGAACACGGCGCGGATATGGGCATCGCCTTTGACGGCGATTTTGACCGCTGCTTCCTGTTCGACGAGAAAGGGCAGTTTATCGAGGGCTATTACATCGTTGGCCTGCTGGCGGCGGCGTTCCTCGAAAAACAGCCGGGGGCAAAAATCATTCATGACCCGCGCCTGTCGTGGAACACGGTGGATATCGTGGAGCGCGCAGGTGGCACACCGGTGATGTCGAAAACCGGTCATGCGTTTATCAAAGAGCGGATGCGCCAGGAAGATGCGATTTACGGCGGTGAGATGAGCGCCCATCACTATTTCCGTGATTTTGCCTACTGCGACAGCGGGATGATCCCATGGCTGCTGGTGACAGAACTGTTGTGCCTGAAAGGCAAAACCCTGGGCGAACTGGTATGCGACCGCATGGCAGCGTGGCCGGCGAGCGGGGAAATCAACAGCAAACTGGCCGACCCGAAAGTTGCGATTGCACGGGTGCAGCAGCACTTTGCGCCACACGCTGAAGAAGTGGACCACACCGATGGCGTTAGCATGGCGTTCGCTGACTGGCGCTTTAACCTGCGGAGTTCAAATACCGAGCCGGTGGTGCGCCTGAATGTGGAATCTAAGCGCAATGAGCAGCTGATGCAGGCACGAACGCAGGAAATTATGGAACTGTTGAATCAGTGATCTGACCAGGCATAGGTCGCCCTCACCCTAGCCCTCTCCCCCAGGAGAGAGGATGTTCTTTGTTCCCTCTTCTGGGGGAGAGGGGCGGGGTGAGGGGGAATTTTAATAAAGGTAAAACGATGACAAACCTAAAAAAGCGCGAGCTACCAAAAACCAACGCATCGTTGATCTCTATGGTGCAACGTTTTTCTGACATCACCATTATGTTTGTTGGGTTGTGGGTGGTGTGTCAGGTCAACGGGTTACCGTTTTTGTACATGCACTTACTGATGGCGCTCCTGGCTCTGGTAGTTTTCCAGATGATTGGCGGAATGACCGACTTTTACCGTTCATGGCGTGGGGTGAGGATCACCAGCGAGCTGATGTTGCTGCTGCAAAACTGGACGTTGAGCCTGATCTTTAGCGCCGGATTACTGGCGTTTAATCCCGACTTTGACGGATCTTTCTGGGTCTACCTGGCCTGGTACGTGCTGACGAGTTTCGGCATGATGCTGTGCCGTTCGTTTATCCGTCTGGGTGCCGGTTGGTTGCGCAATATGGGCTACAACACGCGGCGTATTGCTATCGCCGGTTCGCTCCCGGTGGGTTATACGCTGGCCGAGAGTTTCCGCAACGAACCGTGGCTGGGCTTTGATGTCACGGGCGTGTATGACGACCAGCAACCAGAATCTCCGCATGGTGATTATGCGGGCTGTTTCGCAGATTTAGTGGAACAAGCACGCGCCGGACGTATCGACAATATCTACATCGCGATGGCGATGAGCGAAGAAGTACGCATTAAATCACTGGTGCGTGAGCTAACCGATACCACCTGTTCAGTGATGCTGATCCCCGATGTTTTCACCTTCAATATTCTGAACGCTCGCACTGAAGAAGTTAACGGTGTGCCCGTGGTTCCGCTATTTGATACGCCGCTCAACGGCATTAACCGCGTGCTGAAACGCCTCGAAGACATTGTGCTGTCTGCCATGATCCTGCTGTTTATTTCGCCGGTGTTGTTGTGCATCAGTGCGGTGGTGAAATTGACCTCCCCTGGCCCGGTTATCTTCCGCCAGACACGCTACGGCATGGACGGTAAACCGATCAAAGTCTGGAAATTCCGCTCCATGAAGGTGATGGAAAACGACAGCGTGGTCACGCAGGCCACCAAAGGCGACAAACGTGTGACGCCAGTTGGCAATTTCCTGCGCCGTACTTCTCTGGATGAACTGCCGCAATTTATCAATGTGCTGATGGGGGAGATGTCGATTGTCGGCCCGCGTCCACATGCGGTGGCGCATAACGAGCAATATCGCTCGCTAATTGAAGGCTACATGCTGCGCCATAAAGTGAAACCGGGGATTACCGGCTGGGCGCAAATCAACGGCTGGCGTGGCGAAACCGACACGCTGGAAAAAATGGAAAAGCGCGTGGAGTTTGACCTGGAATACATCCGCGAATGGAGCCTGTGGTTTGACATCAAAATTGTCTTCCTGACCATTTTCAAAGGCTTTGTTAACAAAGCTGCGTATTAGATGACAAACCTTTTGTAGGTCGGATAAGCCTCGCGTCATCCGACACTAACGACGTAAATGGTGGATGACGCATGCGCTTATCCACCCGACACATTAACGGATAACACCATGAGCCTGAGAGAAAAAACCATCAGCGGTGCTAAATGGTCTGCCATCGCCACGGTGATTATTATTAGCCTCGGCCTCGTGCAGATGACTTGGCTTGCACGCATTTTCGACAACCACGAATTTGGTTTGTTGACGGTATCGCTGGTGATTATTGCGCTGGCGGATACGTTGTCGGATTTTGGGATTGCCAACTCAATTATCCAGCGTAAGGAGATAAGCCATCTTGAGCTGACGACGCTGTACTGGCTAAACGTCGGCCTTGGCGTAGTCGTGTTCGCGTCGGTATTTTTACTCAGCGATGTTATCGCCTCGGTGCTGCGTACCCCGGCACTTGCCCCGTTGATTAAGACGCTTTCATTTGCATTTATCATCATCCCGCACGGCCAACAATTCCGCGCATTAATGCAAAAGGAACTCGAGTTTTCAAAGATTGGCTCGATTGAAACCGTTTCAGTGATGGCCGGCTTTAGTGTGACGGTTGGCGCTGCGATGTTTTACCCGTTTGCCATGACCGCGATTATGGGTTACCTGGTCAACACCACGGTACGTACCGCATTGTTTGGCTTCTTTGGCCGCAAAATCTATCGCCCTGGCCTGTATTTCTCGCTGAAATCGGTCAGTTCCAATCTGAAGTTTGGTGCATGGTTAACTGCTGACAGCATTATCAATTATGTGAATACCAATCTTTCCACGCTGGTGCTGGCGCGCATTCTTGGTGCCAGCATCGCCGGTGGCTACAACCTCGCTTACAACGTGGCGGTGGTGCCACCGATGAAGCTGAACCCGATTATCACTCGCGTGCTGTTTCCGGCCTTTGCCAAGATCCAGGACGATACCGACAAGTTACGCATCAACTTCTACAAACTGCTGTCGATTGTCGGGATAATTAATTTCCCGGCACTACTCGGCCTGCTGGTGGTGTCGAATAATTTTGTGCCGCTGGTGTTTGGTGAGAAATGGCAGTTTATTACGCCAATCTTGCAACTGCTGTGTGTGGTCGGGCTGCTGCGTTCTATCGGTAACCCCATCGGCTCGCTGCTGATGGCTAAAGCACGGGTTGATATCAGTTTTAAATTCAACGTATTCAAAACCTGTCTGTTCATCCCGGCGATTATTGTCGGTGGGCATCTCGCTGGCGCATTGGGCGTGACGTTTGGCTTCCTGTTTGTGCAGGTGGTGAACACCGTTCTGAGCTATTTCGTGATGATTAAGCCAGTGCTCGGTTCCAGTTATCGCCAGTACATTCAGAGCATCTGGCTGCCGTTTTATCTCTCTATTCCAACCGTTGTGGTCAGCGCTGCTTTGGGCATCGTCCTTAAAGGGCATCTTTCGCTCGGCCTGCTGGTCGGCGTGCAAATTGCAGCCGGTGTCCTGGCCTTTATCGTCATGCTGGCAGCCTCCCGTAATGCGCTGGTGGTAGAGATGAAGCGCCAGTTTATTCGCATTCACCCTCACCCTAACCCTCTCCCTTAGGGAGAGGGGATCTGCCGGACTCCTCCCTCTCCTGGGGGAGAGGGCTGGGGTGAGGGCGCCCATTTGAAAAAGAGGTCTATATGAAGTTATTGATTCTTGGCAACCACACTTGCGGCAACCGCGGTGACAGCGCCATTCTGCGCGGATTGATTGATGCCATCACCACGATTGATGACAGCGTGCAGGTCGATGTCATGAGCCGTTATCCAGTGAGTTCGGCCTGGCTATTGGGTCGCCCGGTGTTGGGTGACGGTCTGTATAAGCAGATGAAACAACATAACAACGCGGTCGGGCTGATGGGGCGCGTGAAAAAAGTCCTGCGCCGTAAGTACCAGCACCAGGTGTTGATGGCGAAAGCCACTGACAACGGGCGCTTGCGTAATATCTCTATCCCACAAGGGTTTATCGATTTCGTTAAGTCGCTGCAAAAGTATGACGCGATTATTCAGGTCGGTGGTTCGTTCTTTGTCGATTTGTATGGCGTTTCGCAGTTTGAACACGCGCTGTGCAGTTTTATGGCGAAAAAGCCGGTCTACATGATTGGTCACAGCGTTGGACCATTCCAGGACCCGCAATTTAACCACCTGGCGAGCTATGTTTTCGGCCATGCCGAGGCGCTGATTTTACGCGAAACCGTCAGCCTGGATTTGATGAACCAAAGTAACATCGATAGCAGCAAAGTGGAGCAGGGCGTCGATACCGCCTGGTTGGTTGATCATCACAATGACAGTTTTGTGCCGAGCTACGCGGTGCAGCACTGGCTCAATACCATCAAACGCAAGAAAACGGTCGCCATTACTCTGCGTGAACTTGCACCTTTTGACAAACGTCTTGGCACCACGCAGCAAGCCTATGAGCAGGCATTTGCCTCGGTGGTGAATCGCGTGATTGACCAGGGTTATCAGGTACTGGCGCTCTCGACTTGTACCGGTATCGACAGTTACAACAAGGATGATCGCATGGTGGCGCTTAACCTGCGGCAGTATGTGAACTCTCCCGAGCAATATCACGTCGTCATGGATGAGCTTAATGACCTGGAAATGGGCAAGATTCTCGGTGAATGTGAGCTGACAGTTGGCACGCGCCTGCATTCCGCCATTATTTCGATGAACTTCGGCACCCCAGCGATTGCCATCAACTATGAACACAAATCCGCAGGCATTATGAAGCAGCTTGGCATGCCGGAAATGGCGATCGAAATCCGCCAGTTGCTGAATGGTTCTTTACAGAGCGTGGTGGCGGATGTGTTAGGGCAATTGCCGGCAATCAATGAACGCCTCGCGCATGCCGTGCGTGCCGAACGTGAGGATGGCCTGCGCATGGTGGAGTCAGTTCTGGCGCGCGTGAAGGGGGCAAAATGAAAGTCGGCTTCTTCTTGCTCAAATTTCCGGTGGCATCCGAGACTTTCGTGCTTAACCAAATCGTCGCGTTCATTGATATGGGCTATGAAGTGGAAATCGTCGCCATTCAAAAGGGCGATTTGACCCATACCCATTCGGCTTTCAAAGAGTACCAGCTCGCCGAGAAAACCACCTGGCTGATGGACGAGCCTGCGGGCAAGGCCGCAAAACTGCAATCCCGCGTGTTGAATACTTTGCGCGGTTCGCTGCGTCCACGCACCTGGCGTGCGCTCAATGCAAAACGCTACGGCGAGGAAGCACGCAATCTGATTCTCTCCTCGATTTGTGGCCGTAACCCACAATCTGTGCAGGCTGACGTCTTTATTGCCCACTTCGGCCCGGCGGGTGTGACAGCGGCAAAACTACGTGAACTTGGCTTGCTGAAAGGCAAAATCGCCACGGTTTTCCACGGTATCGACATTTCTGGTCGTGAGGCTTTGGCGCATTACACCCCTGAATATCAAAAACTCTTTACCCGTGGCGACTTGATGTTGCCAATCAGCAATTTGTGGGCAGGGCGTTTGCAAAAAATGGGCTGCCCGGCCAACAAAATTAGCGTGTCACGCATGGGCGTGGATATGGAGCGCTTCTCGCAGCGTCGAGTGAAAGCTCCCGCTAAAACGCTGGAGATTATCTCGGTGGCACGGCTGACCGAGAAGAAAGGACTGCATGTGGCGATTGACGCCTGCTTGTTGCTAAAAGAGCGCGGCGTGAACTTTCGTTACAACATTCTTGGTATCGGCCCCTGGGAAACGCGCCTGCGCACGCTTATCGAACAGTATCAGCTCGACGATGTGGTGTTTATGCCTGGCTTTAAGCCGAATCACGAAGTGAAAGCGATGCTCGATGAAGCCGACTTATTCTTGCTGCCGTCGGTCACGGGTGAAGACGGCGATATGGAAGGGATCCCTGTCGCGCTGATGGAAGCGATGGCGGTCGGGATCCCGGTGCTTTCTACCGTACACAGCGGTATCCCGGAGTTGATTGATTCGGGGCGTTCTGGCTGGCTGGTGCCAGAAAACGATGCGGGAGCGCTGGCAGATAGCTTGCAGGACTTCGGCAGTATCGATGAAAGCGAGCTAAAACCGATGTTGAATTTGGCTCGTAACAAAGTTGAAACAGAGTTCAATCAAAAAGTTATCTATCAGAACTTAGCTCGCCAGTTACAGATGTTAAGTATGTAATGAGGACGTATGCGTAAACAGTCTAAAACTCCCCACACTTCCTTCTCTTCCTCACGCCGCCAGTTACTCAAAGCCAGTTCCGTGCTGGCCGCGGTGCCATTCATCTTGCCACGTAGCGTGTTCGCGGCAGCGGGCAACAGCGCAATCAGCGTGCAAAAATTCTATAGCGGCGACTGGATTGCCGCCTTCAAACAAGCTTTTACTACGGCTGATACTGTCAGCGTTCCCGCCGATATAGTCTGCGATAACATCAACACTGCGATTTTTATGCCGGAAGGGAAAACCTTGCGGGTTGCGGGTGGTTTGAAGGGCAACGGCAAAGGGCGTTTTGTGCTGCAAGACGGCTGCCAGATTTTGGGCGAGAACGGCGGGCGGTTTAACAATATCACCCTTGATGTGCGGGGTTCAGACTGCACCATCAAAGGCATTGATATGAGCGGCTTTGTGCCAGTGACGCAAATCTACATCGGTGGCAAAGACCAGCGCACCATGCGCAACCTGGTGATTGATAACATTACGGTACACGATGCGAACTACGCCATTTTGCGGCAGGGTTTCCACAATCGCATGGAAAACGTCAAGATCACCAATGGCCATTTTAGTCGATTGCAGGGTGACGCCATCGAATGGAACGTGGCAATCAACGACCACAATTTGCTTATCTCCGACCATGTGATTGAAAACATTGATTGCACCAATGGGAAGATCAATTGGGGGATTGGCATTGGTCTGGCGGGCAGCACCTACGACAACGAATATCCGGAAGATCAGGCGGTGAAAAACTTTGTTGTCGCCAATATTACGGGTAGCAACTGCCGCCAGCTAGTTCACGTTGAGAACGGTAAACACTTCGTTATTCGCAATATTAAAGCTCGAAATATCAATCATACTTTTAGTAAGAATGCAGGCATCGATAACGCGACAGTGGCTATTTATGGCTGTGATAATTTCGTTATTGATAACGTCGATATGGTCAACAGCGCGGGATTTCTGATTGGTTACGGGGTAATTAAAGGTAACTACTTGTCTATTCCGCAAAATTTTAAACTAAATGATATTACGCTTGATAATACGGACATGCGGCTTAAAAGTAGGGGCATCCAAATTTCATCAGGCAATGCGACATCTTTCGTAGCGATTACCAATGTGGCGATGAAACGCGCAACGCTTGAACTGCATAACAAACCGCAACACTTGTTTCTGAGAAACATCGATGTGATGCAGTATTCTGAAGCCGGTCCAGCGTTGAAGCTAAACTTCGATTTGCGTAAAGACGTGCGTGGCCGTTTTATGGCCAAAGAGGATACGTTGCTGTCGCTTGCCAATGTGCGTGCGGTGAACGAGAAGGGCAGTAGTTCGGTGGATATCGACCGGGTAGATCATCAACACGTGAACACTGATGGGTTGAATTTTTCGTTGCCAACGGTGAATAAATAAATCGTCAAGTCACTTTGCGATTTATCTGAGGTTTTGGGCATCCGATAAAAAGGTTTTTAGTTTTGTGGGCTTTGTTAAGAAAGTTAAGATGAATGACTACTTTGGAGAACAATTCATGCTGGCATCAGAGCACGAAAAGTCTATAATCCTCCAACCATTTCGAAGTGGGTTTGAATATGATTAATTTGAAAGCAGTTATTCCGGTAGCAGGCTTGGGCATGCATATGTTGCCTGCAACAAAAGCGATTCCAAAAGAGATGCTACCGATAGTCGATAAGCCGATGATTCAATATATCGTCGATGAAATTGTGGCTGCCGGTATCAAAGAAATCGTGCTGGTGACGCATTCCTCAAAGAATGCTGTGGAAAACCATTTCGACACCTCATACGAACTTGAAGCTCTGCTTGAGCAGCGTGTTAAACGCCAGTTGCTCGCGGAAGTTCAATCTATCTGCCCACCGGGCGTGACCATAATGAACGTGCGTCAGGCTCAACCGTTGGGTCTTGGTCACTCCATTCTGTGTGCTCACCCTATCATCGGTGATAACCCATTTGTTGTTGTATTACCTGACGTTATCCTCGATGGCGCCAGCGCTGACCCATTGCGTTATAATTTAGCAGCAATTATCGAGCGTTTCAGAGAAACGGGGCGTAGCCAGGTTCTGGCAAAACGTATGCCGAACGTAGATTTGTCTGAGTACTCGATGATCACCACTGAAGAACCTCTGAGCAACGACGGGCAGATTGGTCGCATTGTTGATTTCGTGGAAAAACCTGACCAGCCACAGACTCTGGATTCCGATCTTGCAGCGGTAGGGCGTTATGTTTTATCTGCAGATATCTGGCCTGAACTCGAGAAAACCGAACCGGGTGCCTGGGGCCGTATCCAGCTTACCGACGCCATTGCGGCACTGAGCAAAAAACAAGCAGTGGAAGCTGCGTTGATGACCGGCGAAAGCTACGACTGTGGCAAGAAAATGGGTTATATGCAGGCATTTGTGCAGTATGGGCTGCGTAACCATAAAGAAGGGCAGAAGTTCAGGGATAGTATTCAGAAGCTGCTGAGCCATTGATTGTTTTGATAGCGGAGATGATGCGTATTGAATGATAAGAACGGCAATCAATAGTGGCGGTAAGGTTGCACTTTAGGGACTTTGCTGAAACAGATTGCCGTTTTTTTTTAAGTACATGTTACAAAGTGTGAACTGCATTCGAGTGTATATGATAGCCGAAGCTTTCTAAACATTAGCTAACTCAGCTTCTTGTATACTCGAATGCTTTGCAAAAATCAGCTAAATGTATGCCGGGACGGATGGTTTACATAAAGAATTTAGTCCACTGGTAGCTATTGAGCCAGGGGCGGTAGCGTGGCTAATACTGCGATTAATAGAAATTCATAAAAGTTAACGCTGCATGCACTGTAGATTTGAGCATTAATAATTCGTGATTTCCGTAAGAATAATTACCTTAAGAGTTACTCAATGAATAACATCCTTCAATTGATTGGTCGAAATAAAGAACTTTTTACACATGATATTTCATCAAATAATAATGAGTTAGAAAAAATAGTTTCTAATTCAAAATTTCTGGTATTAGGTGGTGCAGGCTCTATAGGACAAGCTGTAACAAAAGAAATTTTCAAACGCAACCCTCAGAAATTGCATGTTGTGGATATAAGCGAAAACAACATGGTTGAACTGGTTCGAGATATACGCAGTTCCTATGGCTATATTGACGGTGATTTTCAGACCTTTGCGCTGGATATCGGTTCATTTGAATATGATGCCTTTATAAAAGCTGACGGACAATATGATTATGTTTTGAATCTTTCAGCCCTCAAACATGTTCGTAGTGAAAAAGACCCGTTCACATTAATGCGTATGATTGAAGTAAATATACTCAACACGAATAAAACGATTGAACAATCCATTGCTAATAATGTAAAAAAATATTTTTGTGTATCTACTGATAAAGCTGCTAATCCGGTAAATATGATGGGAGCTTCAAAACGTATTATGGAAATGTTCCTGATGCGTAAAAGTGAAGATCTCAAAATTTCAACTGCACGGTTTGCAAACGTTGCTTTTTCTGATGGTTCATTACTCCACGGTTTTGATCAGCGTCTACGTAAGCAACAGCCGTTGGTTGCCCCCAATGATATAAAACGCTATTTTGTTACTCCACAGGAATCTGGTGAATTGTGCCTGATGTCTTGTATTTTTGGTGAAAATCGTGACATCTTTTTCCCTAAGCTTAGTGAAAGTCTTCATTTAATTTCATTTGCAGATATTGCTGTGCTTTATCTCCAACAGCGTGGGTATGAGCCTCATTTGTGTGAAAACGAAAATGAAGCGCGAGAGCTTGCTAAGTCGTTGCCTTCTCAAGGTCAATGGCCATGCTTATTTACTTCAAGTGATACAACGGGGGAAAAAGATTTTGAGGAGTTTTTCACCGATAAAGAAGAATTAGATATGGTCCGATTTGATAACCTTGGCATCATAAAAAACGATCCAATGTACAACCAAGAATTATTAGACCATTTTATACAAGAAATAATAAAAATGAGAAGCACTGTCGAATGGTCTAAAGAAGGTATAGTTAATCTGTTCTTTAAAATGATCCCTGATTTTGGACATAAAGAAACAGGTAAGTATCTGGACAGCAAAATGTAATAAGGCATGCCAGTATGAAAATTGATTCAGTAGTTGAGTTTGTTCGCGATTTATATAACACAGATGAGTTTATTCCATTGCATGCACCTACTTTTCAAGGTAATGAAAAAAAGTATGTGTTAGATACTCTTGATAGCACGTTTGTTTCAAGTGTAGGCAAGTTTGTTGATGAATTTGAACGAAAGATGGAAGCTTATACGGGCACTGCACGTGCAGTTGCAACCGTTAATGGCACCGCCGCTCTCAGTGCAGCCCTTTATTTGGCGGGGGTTAAACGAAATGATCTTGTCATTACACAGGCGCTTACTTTTGTAGCAACGTGCAATGCTTTGTACCATCTAGGAGCTGAGCCCGTATTTATCGATGTTTCTCGTGTCAGCCTCGGCTTATGTCCAGTGGCAATGAATAATTGGCTTTCTGAATATGCGGAGCTAACTGATCGGGGCTGTGTGCATAAAAAAACGCGTCAGCATATTCGTGCGGTAGTACCAATGCATACCTTTGGTCATCCAGTGGAATTGGATGAGCTTGTTGCTGTTTGCAGAAAATGGCACATTATTCTTGTCGAAGACGCTGCGGAAAGCTTAGGTTCTTTTTATAAAGGTAAGCATACCGGGACGTTGGGCGATTATAGTGCGCTGAGCTTTAATGGTAATAAAATCATCACAACTGGTGGTGGAGGCATGGTCTTCTGTAAAACGGCAGAAAATGGTGTGCGTGCAAAACATGTGACCACCACGGCCAAAGTACCTCATCCGTATGAATTTTATCATGATGAACCTGGCTTCAACTATCGCATGCCTAACTTGAATGCAGCTTTGGGCTGCGGCCAAATGGAAATGCTAGAGACTTTTTTGAAGCAAAAAAGGGTATTAGCTAAGCATTATGAGACTTTTTTTACAGGTTCAGAATTCAACTTTGTCAAAGAACCTGAATATGCTAGCTCGAATTACTGGTTGAATGCTGTTATTTGCGACAACCTCGATTCCCGTGACGTGCTGTTAAAACAGATGAACGAAGCAAAAGTAATGGCTCGTCCTATCTGGAAACTTATGCATCGATTACCTATGTTTGCCCACTCAATGCGAGACGATCTTAAAAATTCCGAATACATTGAGGCTCGACTGGTTAACTTACCAAGTTCACCAACCGAAATACTGCCATTATGACTTCAATACGTAAGGTAGCTGTTTTTACTGGCACGCGGGCCGAATATGGCCTCATGTACTGGTTAATGAAAGACATTCAAAGTGATCCTGAATTACAATTGCAACTCATAGTGAGCGGCATGCATCTTTCTCCTGAATTCGGCTCTACATGGCAGCAAATAGAAAATGATGGATTTGCGATTGATGAAAAAATAGAAATATTGCTCTCTTCTGACTCTGCGGTTGGAACGGCGAAAAGTATGGGGTTAGGTGTTCTAGGATTTACTGATGCATTAGCGAGGCTAAAACCTGATGTACTGATAATCCTCGGCGATCGTTTTGAGGCTCTTGCAGCAGCACAAACCGCTATGATATTGAGGATCCCCGTGTTCCACTTACATGGAGGTGAAATTACTGAAGGTGCATATGATGATGCAATTCGTCATGCGATAACAAAACTAAGTTATTTGCATGGCACCTCTACTGAAGAATCCAGAAAAAGGGTTATCCAGTTGGGAGAGGAACCATCTCGTGTAGAAAACATCGGGGCAGTAGGATTAGATCATCTCAAACGCAGTACTTTCATGACGGTCGATGAATTAGCTACATCGCTTAATTTTAAACTGTCTCAACCTTATTTTTTAGTTACTTATCATCCCGTAACTTTGAGTAATGAGCCACCTGCAAAAAGTTTTATGGAAATACTATCTGCATTGGAAGAGTTTGATGGTTTCCAGATTATTTTAACTTACCCGAATGCAGATGACGGTGGTCGACAAATAATCCCTCTACTGGAGGATTATGCCAGGACACATCCAAAAAAAGTTCTAGCGATTCCATCATTAGGTCAAGTTCGTTATTTAAGTGCGATTAAACATGCCTCTGTAGTTATTGGTAATTCCTCTAGTGGTATTATCGAAGTTCCTGCATTTAATGTTCCTACCGTTAATATCGGTGAACGTCAGAAAGGTCGCTTAGCGGCAAAGAGTGTACTCAATTGTGCTGCAAAAAAATCAGACATTGTCAAAGCAATCCTCCATGCTGTTACCCTTGAGTACATTGAAGAAAATGAAGTTATCTACAATCCTTATGGGCAGGGTGATGCAAGCGCTAGGATTATTAAGATGATTAAAAAATTACAATTTAATCCAAGTAAAACTTTCCACGACTTATAAAGTGAAACAATATGACGCTAATTATTGCTGAAGCTGGTGTTAACCATAATGGTGATGAAAAAATCGCCTTCAAACTTGTTGATGCAGCATATAAAGCTGGAGCTGATATAGTAAAATTCCAGACGTTCAAGGCGAAAAATTTAGTCACAGCAGAGGCAAAGCAAGCCGAATATCAAGTAGCTAATACAAAAAAACAGGAATCCCAGCTTGCAATGCTCAGCAGGCTTGAACTATCGTGGGATACTCATCATAAGCTAGTATCTTATTGTGATGAGCTGGGAATAGAATTTTTATCGACTGCATTTGATTCAGAAAGCCTTGACTTTCTTGTAAACGACTTGGGAATAAAAAGGCTTAAATTACCATCAGGCGAGTTAACTAATGCTCCATTGGTTCTTGAGCACGCCCGAACAGGATGTGACATAATTATTTCTACGGGCATGGCAACACTCTCTGAAATTGAAGCCGCGCTCGGTGTGATTGCTTTTGGTTATACAGCATCAAAGGAAGAACTCCCAAGTCTGGAAAAGTTCCATCAAGCATATTCTTCAGAAGAAGGGCAAAAAGCTCTAAAAGATAAGGTCGTTATTTTACATTGTACAACTGAATATCCAGCACCTATGAATGAAATTAATTTACGTGTCATGGATACTCTGAGAGATGCATTTGATTTACCAGCAGGATATTCCGATCACAGTACGGGTATTACAATTCCAATAGCAGCTGTAGCAAGAGGTGCATCTGTTATAGAAAAACATTTCACACTTGATAAAAACATGGATGGACCTGACCATAAAGCATCTCTCGAGCCTAATGAGTTGGCTTTGATGGTGGCAGCTATCCGTCAAGTTGAACAAGCATTGGGAAGCAAAGTCAAAACACCAACAGTATCTGAAATAAAAAATAAATCTGTTGCACGTAAGAGCTTAGTTGCTGCAAAAGATATTAATGTAGGTGAAGTTTTTACTGCTGACAATCTCACGATTAAACGACCTGGAATAGGGATGTCACCTTATAGTTACTGGGAAATTTTAGGGAAAGAATCCAGGTCCAAATATCAGGCTGGAGATTTAATCAGTGAGTAACAGACCGATAGTTATCCTTGGGGGGGGAGGCCATGCAAGTGTACTTGTTGATATTCTTAAAGACCAGGGAAAAGAAATAAAAGCCATTATAAGTCCTGATGGTATCGGAAGCCGGAAAGTATTTGCAGGGATACAACTGTTTCGCTCTGATTCGGATATAGAACAATTCTCAAATCAAAATGTTGATTTGGTTAACGCGGTAGGTATGTTTCCTCGTTCAACAATAAGACATGATATAAATGAAAAATTTATAAGGTTAGGATATAGATTTGCTACAGTTATATCTAAGAATGCTTGTGTTTCAGAATTTGCAAATATACATGAAGGTGTGCAGATATTAAACCGTGTTGTCATTCATTCTGGAGCAACAATTAATGCGCATACAGTTATTAATACCGGCGCGATAATTGAGCATGATTGCACTATTGGGACATATAACTTTATTTCCCCAGGAGCAATTCTGTGCGGTCAAGTTAAAACTGATAATAATGTTTTTATTGGAGCCAATGCAACGGTAATTCCGAATATAGAAATAAATGAAGGGGCAATTGTCGCCGCTGGAGCCGTTCTTTCCAGAACTCTAGAGAAAAATAAAATCTGTTACTCTGGAAAAATGCTAATTAAATGATTTCAGGTTGAAGGTAATATATGACACAACAATGGAAAAAAGTGCTAATTGGCCCAAAATGCACTATTCGTGAAGCATTGGAAATCATTAACCGTGAAGCATTGCGTATCGCTTTAGTGGTAGATGAAAAATTTTCATTGTTAGGAGTAGTTACTGATGGTGATATCAGACGAGCACTCCTCAATAATATAGATTTGAATTCGCCAATTCACGAAACAATGAATAAATCCCCGATCATTTCATCAACAAATGCATCACGAGCGGATGTATTAGCGAAAATGCAGGATAAAAGTATTCTCGCGATACCAATCGTCAATAACTCAAACATCGTTGTTGGACTTGAGACATGGAATAATCCATCTGAACATCGGAAGTTTGATAATCCTGTATTTATCATGGCTGGAGGATTTGGTACACGTCTTCGCCCGCTTACGGATCATTGTCCGAAACCAATGTTAAAAATAGGTGACAAACCTATACTGGAAAGATTAATTAACCAATTTGTTAAAGTTGGTTTTAAAAATATTTATATTTCAACTCATTACATGCCAGAGCAAATAACTACCTATTTTGGTGATGGCTCAAAGTGGGGGGCGAAAATAAATTATGTACATGAAGATACACCTCTTGGAACTGGTGGCGCATTGGGGTTATTGCCCGACAATGTACCGACGTTGCCGCTTATTATGATTAATGGGGATGTGCTTACCACATTAGACTTTGAGCGACTTCTGGATTTTCATAATAAATATCAACCTATTGCGACTATGTGTGTACGAGAGTATGACTATCAAATACCTTATGGTGTCATAAGTGGTGATGGTCATCGCATTGTTAGTATGCAAGAAAAACCTATACAACGTTATTTTGTTAATGCCGGGATATACGTTGTTAGTCCCGAGTTATTTATGAATGTACCAAAGCAAGAAAGAATTGATATGCCCACATTGCTAGAGCAGAACATAGATAAGAAGAGAGACGTACTAATGTTTCCTCTTCATGAATACTGGCTTGATATTGGACGCATGGATGATTTTAATAAAGCTCAGATTGATATATTGGAGGGGCTAAAATGACTCTCACGGTAGCAGTAATTCCGGCAAGAGGTGGAAGTAAAAGATTACCCGGGAAAAATATCAAACTTCTAGCGGGTAAGCCTATGATTGCATGGACAATAGAAGCCGCCCTTCAATCGAATATATTTGATAAGATCATTGTTAGCACTGATTGTACTGAAATACAAAAAATAGCAATGAAATATGGAGCGGAAGTTCCATTTCTGCGAGGAAAAAAATTATCAAGGGACACCTCAACAACTTCCGATGTGGTTATTGATCTTGTTGAATGGTTAGAGAAAGAAAATGAGGTGGTTGAAACGATAGCAATATTGCAGCCAACATCTCCACTGCGAACCGCGCAACATATTATTGATGCATTCTCTTTGAAAAATGAAAAAGCAGCAAGTGCTATTGTATCCGTATGTAAGCTTGAGCATTCAATAGAGATTTGTAATCTATTACCTTCCGATCATTCAATGAAGGGTTTTATTCCTCCTGAAAATTATAAACGTAGTCAGGAGCATAAGACTTACTATAGGATTAATGGTGGTATATATATAATTGATCGCCATTTGATTTGTGATTTTAATAATTTATATACAGAAAAGTCATTTGCATACATTATGGATGCAAAAGATTCCGTTGATATTGATGAACAAATTGATTTTGATTTTGCAGACTATTTGTTGAGAATTAAAAGCGCAAGTCAAAATGTTTAGATAAACTAATTTTATGCAATGTAGATAATTAAGTTTTTAGTAAGTATGTGGCTAATAAAATAATTATGACTGAAATAATAAATAACGCACAGTTTAATTAACAGCCAAGTTATGATTTTAATTGAATATTAATTTAATATCTTAAGAGAGATGCCTACGTGAAGCTTTTTGTTACTGGAGGAGCTGGTTTTATTGGCTCAGCAGTTGTACGCCATATAATCAATAACACTCCACATAGTGTAGTAAACATCGATAAATTAACCTATGCAGGCAATCTTGAATCATTAGCGGAAGTGTCTGGCAATGATCGCTATGTATTTGTTCAAGCAGATATTTGCGATAGAAATGCACTGGATAAAATTTTGGTTGAACATCAACCAGATGCCATCATGCATTTGGCTGCCGAAAGCCATGTCGATCGTTCAATTACCGGCCCTGCTGAATTTATAGAAACCAATATTGTTGGTACTTATACTTTACTTGAAGCGTCACGGTCGTATTGGTCACAATTAAGCGAAGAACGCAAATCAGTTTTCCGCTTCCATCATATTTCTACGGATGAAGTGTATGGTGATTTGCCCCATCCAGATGAATGTGAGGAAAGGAAAGCTCTACCGCTATTTACCGAAACTACGTCTTATGCACCGAGCAGCCCCTATTCCGCCTCGAAAGCATCAAGTGACCATTTAGTTCGCGCATGGCAGCGTACCTACGGGCTTCCTTGCATTGTAACTAACTGTTCCAACAACTACGGTCCATATCACTTCCCAGAAAAATTGATTCCATTGGTTATTCTCAATGCCCTGGAAGGGAAGGATTTACCGGTTTATGGCAAAGGTGACCAGATCCGAGACTGGTTATATGTTGAAGATCATGCGCGTGCTTTATATACAGTTGTTACTGAAGGAGCGCTAGGTGAAACTTATAACATCGGTGGGCATAACGAGAAGAAAAACCTCGATGTGGTACTGACCATTTGCGATTTGCTCGATGAGATGGTTCCTAAGAACACCTCTTATCGTGAGCA
Organism: Buttiauxella agrestis ATCC 33320; assembly: GCA_024169445.1. Taxonomy (GTDB): domain Bacteria; phylum Pseudomonadota; class Gammaproteobacteria; order Enterobacterales; family Enterobacteriaceae; genus Buttiauxella; species Buttiauxella ferragutiae. The sequence continues at coordinate 4,333,618 of JALKFA010000001.1, read as the reverse complement.
AATAACCTATGTCGCTGACCGTCCTGGTCATGACCGTCGTTATGCTATTGATGCAAGCAAAATTAGTCATGATTTGAATTGGAAACCACAAGAAACATTTGAAAGTGGGATCCGGAAAACTGTTGAATGGTATTTAACTAATCAACAATGGGTTGATAATATCAAAAGCGGTACTTATAGAACCTGGATTGAGCAAAACTACGGTGAGCGCAAATGAATATTTTACTCTTCGGCAAAACAGGGCAGGTTGGTTGGGAATTGCAACGTTCCCTGGCTCCGCTGGGTAATATTATTGCTGTTGATGTCCATTCAAAAGAATATTGTGGTGATTTTAGTAACCCTGAAGGTGTTGCCGAAACAGTTCGCCGGGTAAAACCAGACGTTATCGTTAACGCCGCCGCCCATACTGCAGTGGATAAAGCCGAGGGTGAGCGTGATTTTGCCCAATTACTGAATGCGACTAGCGTTGAGGCAATTGCCAAAGAAGCTGAGAAAATTAACGCGTGGCTCATTCATTATTCCACTGATTATGTATTCCCCGGTAACGGAGACAAACCGTGGGTTGAGACGGATGCAACCGCACCTTTAAATACCTACGGTGAAACGAAGCTTGCCGGAGAGTTTGCGGTGCAACAATATTGCACACGTCATCTCATTTTCCGTACCAGCTGGGTTTTTGCTGGCAAAGGGAATAACTTTGCGAAGACAATGCTGCGTCTTGGAAAAGATCGTGAAGAGCTTTCCATAATTAACGATCAATTTGGTGCGCCTACAGGTGCCGAACTCCTTGCAGATTGCACGGCTCATGCGATAAAAACAGCTTTTGGCAAACCTGAAGTTGCCGGTTTATATCACCTTGTTGCATCCGGGACGACAACCTGGTTTGATTATGCCAATCTGGTGTTTGCGGAAGCAAAAAAAGCAGGTTTGGAGCTGGCAGTGAGTAAAACAAATCCAGTACCTACTAACACTTATCCTACACCGGCTCGCCGGCCTCAAAATTCACGTCTCGATACTCAGAAATTCCAAAAGACATTTGGGTTGATACTACCTACGTGGGAAGTAGGTGTTAAGCGCATGTTAGCTGAAATTTTCGCGGCGACGAAAGCATTGCAATAGATTATTAAGTGGTTTTATCACAGATCGCTTTCAAAAACGGAAAATTAATATGACTTCACGAAAAGGTATTATTCTTGCTGGTGGTTCTGGTACGCGTTTATATCCTGTGACGATGGCAGTAAGTAAACAACTGCTGCCAATTTATGACAAGCCAATGATTTATTACCCGTTGAGCACCTTAATGCTTGCCGGTATTCGCGATATCTTGATTATCAGCACTCCGCAGGATACTCCTCGTTTTGAGCAGTTGCTTGGTGACGGTTCTCAGTGGGGACTGAATCTGCAATATAAAGTGCAGGAAAGCCCAGATGGCTTGGCACAAGCATTTATCATCGGTGAAAAATTTATTGGTAAAGATGATTGTGCACTGGTACTTGGGGATAATATTTTCTACGGCCATGATCTTCAGAAACAACTTGAAAATGCAGTTACGAAGGAGTCTGGCGCTACTGTATTTGCCTACCATGTACATGACCCAGAGCGTTATGGGGTGGTTGAATTTGATAAAGACGGCAATGCCATCTCGCTGGAAGAAAAACCGCTTGAGCCAAAAAGTAACTATGCAGTAACGGGTTTGTATTTTTATGATAATAGCGTACTTGAAATGGCCAAAAGTCTAAAGCCTTCCCCTCGAGGTGAATTAGAGATTACTGATATTAACCGCATCTATATGGAGCAGGGCCGTATGTCCGTAGCTATGATGGGGCGCGGTTATGCTTGGTTGGATACAGGTACTCACCAGAGCTTAATAGAAGCTAGCAATTTTATTCAAACTATAGAGTTACGTCAGGGGTTGAAGGTTGCTTGCCCGGAAGAGATTGCATTCCGTAAAGGTTTTATTGATGCCGAGCAAATCAAAAAATTAGCAGCCCCTCTATCAAAAAATGATTATGGAAAATATCTACTGAACATGGTCAAAGGTTATTAAAATGAATATTATAAAAACGGATATTCCGGACGTACTAATCTTTGAGCCAAAAGTATTTGGTGATGAACGCGGATTTTTCTTTGAGAGTTTTAATCAAAAAATATTTGAAGAAGCAGTTGGCTATAAAGTGAATTTTGTTCAAGACAACCATTCAAAATCTTGTAAGGGCGTGCTGCGAGGGCTTCACTACCAGTTAGCTCCTTACGCACAGGGAAAATTAGTGCGTTGCGTAGCTGGTGAAGTTTTTGATGTTGCAGTCGATATCAGAAAAGAGTCACCGACTTTTGGTAAATGGATAGGGGTGAATCTTTCTGCCGAAAACAAACGTCAACTTTGGATTCCTGAAGGATTTGCACATGGATTTTTGGTGCTGAGTGAAGCCGCTGAATTTGTATACAAGACAACTAATTATTATGCTCCTTCTTATGAGAAGGGACTTATGTGGAATGATGAAGACTTAAAAATTGAATGGCCAGTTACTGATGTTATTCTTTCCGAGAAAGATAAAAATAATATGCAACTCTCTAAATATATTGCAGCTTATTTGAAATGATCTAATTGTTATCTTGTGATTATTAGCATGCTGAGCAATGTTATGGAGGTATGCTATCTAATTAAGTCGTTAGCGATTGTTTATATCAATCGAATTATCACATCGTGCACTATTAAAAAGGTGAGTTAGTTTAGGTGATTATAATATTACTGTGCCAGGTAATGAATTCCAACTTATTTCATAGGTTATAATATAGCGCGGAACGACAACGATATGTCATTTTATAGAAAAACTTCAATGTATTTGTTCGCAAATATATTAAATGCAGCAATTCCTTTTTTTTTATTACCCATTCTAACGCGATATTTGACTGTTTCAGAATATGGGCAGGTTGCAATTTTTCAAACGGTTATTACCGGATTGGTTTCTCTTATTGCCTTTAACACTCTTGGTGCAATGGCAAGAATTTATTATGATGATAAAGATACCTTGTATAAACAGAATTATAATGGAGCTTGTTTTGTTCTGCTTGTAACTAGCTTAATAATAATCTTACCTCTTGCTTATTTATTCTCAAATGAAATAGTTGGGTTTTTAGGTATTCCTTTTTACTGGGTAATTTGTGCTATCTTAATTGGTGGCATTAATTTCGTAGTTCAATTCAGATTGAATCAATGGCAGATTAGAGGGGATGCAATTAGATTTGGTTTACTTCAGATTGGACAGAGTAGTGCTTTATTTTTTTCTTCAATCATGTTTGTTGTCATCCTTGTAAAAGGGGCCCAGGGTAGAATAGAATCTCATCTATATTCGATGATGCTTATTTTTATAATCACTATTGTTTTAATTTTTAGAGATAAGTTAATTCGCATAAATAATCTTAAAAAAGATATGTTTATTGATGCTTTAAAGTTTAGCATTCCATTAATCCCTCATGTTTTTGGAATCTACCTGCTCAGTTCGGTAGACCGTTTTTTTATTAACACTAAACTTGGTCCTGGTCAGGCAGGTATTTATATGGTTGCGGTTCAACTGAGCTTAGGAATGGTGGTCTTTTTTGATGCTTTAAATAAGGCATTTATGCCTTGGTTATTTGAAAAGTTATCTACTCAAGCATACAAATACAGGCGCCATATTGCTATAAAGACTTATATCTATTTTTCGATTTTAATCGTCAGTGGAGGAGTTGCATTTTATATTTCACCATGGGCAGTTGTTCTGATTGCTGGTGAAAAATATATGGAGGCAGGAAGGGTTGTTAGTTGGCTTTGTATTGGACAAGTTTTTTTAGGTATGTATCTAATGGTTACAAATTACCTATTTTATGCAAAAAAAACTGGGCAGTTGTCAATTCTGACCGTCTCTTGTGGAGTAATCAATATCTTATTGTTACTTTATTTAATGAGTGGCCTAGGGATTCAAGGAGTGGCAATCGCATTTGCAATTTCAATGTTTCTTCGTTTTATTGGTACCTGGTACCTTGCATATAAAACTAAATTAATACCTTGGTTTTAAGAGGTTTCTATGAATTGTAAGAAAAACATATCCGGAAAAAATATATGCATGGTCGATAATATCCATGGGTTGTTTATTTATTTCCTGTTTATAAATAAATCGATTGATTTTACTTTAATAGAAGATGGTCTTGCAAATTATGTGAAAAACAATAGGGGAAATGTTGGTTTCTTAAAGAGATTACTGTTGGATGCAGATGCATGTGATTTCGGATATAACGAAAAAATAAAGAAAATTGTTCTTTCTGGTCTTTCTGAAATACCAGGAGAATTAAAAGAAAAAAGCCACATAATAGATATTAAATATTTATGGGAAAATATTTCACAAGACCTGAAGGATTGTTTTTTAGAAACTCTTTCGGATGGAATATATTCTCCTCTCGACAAAATAGTTATTTTCACTCAGCCATTTTCGGAGCATGGTATAATGACCGAACATGAGAAAATTGAGATGTATAGAACGATATTTCATTACTATGAAGCAAAATATGGTAAAGAAGATATATGCATAAAGACTCATCCACGAGAAACAACCCTTTATGAAAATTATTTTGATTGCAAAGTCATCCACACTTCTGTCCCTGGCCAGATAATGCTTCTAGTTGATAAGCCGGATATTATTGCCACGATATATTCAAGTGTTGGTTATACATCCTTAAATATTAGAAATGATATTTGGGGAACAGAATTTAGTCATACGCTAATAAATAAAGTTGGACGTTTCCCTGCTAATTTCAAACCTGAAGGAATAAAATGGTCAAAGTGATTATAGTTCATCCCATTGATGACAGTTATGGAGCAACTAAAATTTTATCTTATGTTGTATCTGCTCTTAATAATAGATTTCAGGTTGAAATATGGTTCAAGGATGATTGTAATCATATAAAAGCATTAATTTTGCAGCAAGGAGTCGAAACTGAAAAAGTTTGTTTTAAGAAGGTCAAAGAAATACCTATTATCCATAGTAAAGTGCTAACAGCAAAAGGAGTGTATAGTTTAGCAAAAGATGCTACAAAGTTTTGCATTCTTCTATCCAAATATAGATCTGAGAACTTGGTGTTTTATATCAATACTTATGCGGCTGGATTGGTGTCTTTAGCATGTAAAATATATGGTATTAAGAATATTGTACATTGCCATGAAAACCAGAGCCATAAAGTTCTGGGTAGGATGCTTGCTTCCTTAGTTATCAGAACTGCTGACACAATTATTTGTGTATCAAAAGTTGTCAAACAATATGTGGATGGGGGAAAACTATCATCCAATTCTGTTGTTATAATGAATGGTATTAAAGATGTATTTTGTGATCAGGTAATCAATAAAAAAACGGATATTGAAAAAGTTAAATTTTTAATTGTTGGTAGAGTTATGCCGGAGAAAGGATACTGGTTTTTAGCGCAAGCAGTAGAAATGTTGAAGCGTGAAGATAATGTGTCAATTACTGTTGATTGTTTTGGTGATGCTCCACCAAATAGACCGTATTTATTAGATGACTTTAGAGAATATTTAAAATCACTCGATTTGGAAAATGAAGTTATACTACATGGATTTAGCTCTAATGCTGATATTGAGATGGTAAATTATGATGTCGTATTAGTACCATCTATAATGAGTGACCCGTTTCCAACAACAGTTCTCGAAGCTATGCGAGCACAATCTTTAGTTATAGCGACCGATCATGGTGGGGCGGCCGAAATAATTGACCACGGTACTAATGGCATACTTATAAAAAAGGATGATATACGTGGGTTGAAGAATGTACTATCTGCATTAATTAGCCACCAAATAGATATCTGTTATTTATCAAAAAACGGTCGATCTTTCTATGAAAGATGTCTGACTGACAAAGCATTTGAAAAGAATATTATTTCTCTCTTTGATTCTTTTTTGAAAGATTAAATCCATGGATAAACTATATAAATTATTTTTTTCTTTTTTTACGTTGGTTTATCTCTGTTCACTAACAATTGATGGAGTTGTGATAAGACAGATTCTTACGGTTCTTTTTTTTATAATTTCATTATGTGTTTTTCTGACCTATAGAGTGAAATTTTCAGCTGCTCATATTGCATACATAGTATTGTTGGTGATTTTATTTTCTTTGATGAGTGTGTTTTCTCCGAATCCGGATTGGAAACTGAAAATATTATTTATATTCTCAGGTGTGGCATTTTTGGCTGTATCATATGCTCTTTATATTATTAATTATAATAAATATTTCCTACATTTTTTTATTTTCATTGTGGGCATTATATCTATCAGGCTCTTTTTTAACCAAAATGAAAACTTGATTTTTTTTCAAGCCAGTAGAAATATTGTTGCTACCTACATAATATTTCCAGTTATTGCGTGTTTTTTCGTTACGCGACAGAAGAGTTTTTTTATGTTCTTAGCGTTAATATCTCTGTTTATGTGTTTTCTCCTAAAGGGAAGAACTGCTATTATCCTGTCCAGTATATTAGTATGTGTGGCAATTTATAGATGTTATGGTTTGAAAGTTTTACTATTAACTGGTTTATGTTTCGCGCCATTAGTTCTGATAATAAATATTGGAATGATCTTTGAGAAGTTTACTGCAAACACAAACTTTTCTGAAGGACTTGAAACTACTAGAAGTATTATTTATGCGGAATATTTTTCTGACTTTAATTTGCAAGACTTTTTTATTGGTAGAAATTTTGATAGCATGCCTATAATTACACTTCTTAATAATAATCCTCATAATTCATTTATTCTGATTCATTCCTTGTTTGGAATTACCCCTGTTTTATTTTTAATGGCTTTTTTTACCTATTCAATCCTTGTGATTAAAACGCTGCACGGGCCTCTATATGCCATTGTTCTTGCGCTTGTACCAATAAAAGCAATGACAGATAGCGTGCTGTTTTTCAATATTCTTGATATTTTTTATATGCTGCCGATAATAATGATGCTTGCTAATGAAAAATATAAAATAATTTCTAACAATAATGTGATGTAAAATGAAAAATGTTCATGTAGTTGGAATTGTCGGCATCCCTGCCTCTTATGGTGGTTTTGAATCTTTAGTAGAGAATTTGACCAAGTTTAATGAAGGTTCGGATGAATATCGATATACGGTATATTGTTCGGGTTATAACGTAAAAGAAAAACTAAAATATCATAACGATGCACGTTTAAAATACATTCCTATTAAGGCTAATGGAGTGTGGAGTATATTTTACGATATTGTTTCTTTGCTTATTTCGCTGCGTGAAAAACCTGATTCCATCTTGATTTTGGGGGTTTCCGGTTGCGTTATTTTGCCATTCTATAGATTTTTCTCAAAAGCTAAAGTTATAACAAATATTGATGGGTTAGAGTGGCGTCGAGAAAAATGGAATACGCTTGCAAAGTCATTCCTAAAGTTTTCTGAAAAAATAGCTGTTAAATATTCAGATGTGATTGTTGCAGATAATGCCGCTATTTCAGATTATGTTAAGCAAGAGTATAATGTTGATTCCAGAGTTATTGCTTATGGCGGGGATCATGCATACTCAAGTGAAAGAAGTTTTGACACGAAAGATTATGCATTAGCGCTGTGCAGAATAGAACCAGAAAATAATGTACAAATGATTCTCGATGCTTTCACGAAAACCCCTTTCCATTTGAAATTTATTGGAAATTGGAATGTAAGTTCTTTTGGTATTGATTTAAAGAAAAAATACTCAGCCTATAAAAACATTGAAATGATTGATCCTATTTACGATATTCGAGAGTTAGTAAAACTAAGAGGGGAGTGCAGATATTATGTGCATGGTCACTCTGCTGGGGGGACAAACCCATCATTGGTTGAAATTATGCACTTTGAAAAGCCTATTTTTTGTTTTGATTGTTCTTATAATCGTTCAACTACTGAAAATAAAGCAATATATTTTAGTGACGACAATGATTTGGCTGCTTTAATTTCGACTGCAGAATTACGTTTGGCTGATAATGCAATTGCGATGGGCGAAATAGCACGTCGACGATATACTTGGGATATTATCAGTAGTCAATATGAGAAACTTTATTGATCTATCCAGCCTATATCTAGAGATTAAACCGTATTTTAAATTACTTAATTTATCTCTATTGTTCCTAAAGCACCTGAGTTAACATCTAAGTCACACTTTAAGCCGCGCATTTGCAGCGGTGACCACACCTGACAGGAGTATGTAATGTCCAAACAACAAATCGGCGTCGTCGGTATGGCAGTGATGGGGCGCAATCTTGCGCTGAACATCGAAAGCCGTGGCTATACCGTTTCCGTGTTCAACCGTTCAGGCGATAAGACTGAAGAAGTTATCGCAGAGAACCCGGGCAAGAAGCTGGTTCCTTACTATACGGTGCAAGAGTTTGTTGAGTCACTAGAAACTCCACGCCGCATCCTGTTGATGGTTAAAGCTGGTGAGGCCACGGACAAAACCATTGATTCCCTCAAACCATATCTTGAGAAGGGCGATATCCTGATTGATGGTGGCAACACCTTCTTCCTGGATACAATCCGTCGTAACCGTGAATTGTCTGCTGAAGGATTTAACTTCATTGGTACCGGTGTGTCAGGTGGTGAAGAGGGGGCGTTGAAAGGTCCATCCATCATGCCTGGCGGTCAAAAAGCGGCTTATGAACTGGTTGCGCCAATTCTTAAACAGATCGCGGCTGTCGCTGAAGATGGCCAACCTTGTGTGACCTATATCGGTGCCGATGGCGCTGGTCACTATGTGAAGATGGTTCATAACGGTATTGAATATGGCGATATGCAGCTTATTGCTGAAGCTTATTCTCTGCTGAAACATGGTCTGAATCTGTCTAACGAAGAGCTGGCTTCTACCTTTACCGACTGGAATAAAGGTGAGCTGAGCAGTTACCTGATTGATATCACCAAAGATATCTTCACTAAGAAAGATGAAGACGGTAAATATCTGGTTGATGTGATTTTGGATGAAGCGGCTAACAAAGGTACGGGTAAATGGACTAGCCAGAGTTCACTGGATCTGGGTGAACCTCTGTCATTAATTACTGAGTCAGTCTTTGCTCGCTACATCTCTTCTTTAAAAGAACAGCGTGTTGCTGCATCTAAAGTTCTTAGTGGCCCGCAGGCTAAGCCGTTTGATGGCGATAAATCTGAGTTCTCTGAGAAAGTACGTCGTGCGTTGTATCTGGGTAAAATCGTTTCTTATGCTCAAGGTTTCTCCCAGTTACGTGCCGCATCTGAAGAGAATAACTGGGATCTCAACTATGGTGAGATTGCTAAGATCTTCCGTGCGGGCTGTATTATCCGTGCACAGTTCCTGCAGAAAATCACCGATGCGTATGCAGAAAACCCAGCCATTGCAAACTTGCTCTTAGCACCATACTTCAAGCAGATTGCTGACGAATATCAGCAGGCGCTGCGCGATGTGGTTTCATACGCGGTGCAGAATGGAATCCCAACGCCAACCTTCTCTGCTGCTATTTCTTACTACGACAGCTACCGTTCAGCGGTTCTGCCTGCTAACCTGATTCAGGCGCAGCGCGATTACTTTGGTGCACATACCTATAAGCGCACAGACAAACAAGGCGTGTTCCATACTGAGTGGATGGAAAAGTAATTAACTGTCAGTAAGTTATGATTGAATTTAAAATCAGTGGAGAATGCTCTCCACTGATTTTTCTTTTATCAAAGCGGAAATTTTTTACTACCTACAATGCTTTTTCACCGTTGGTGAATCTATTGGAACCCGTTATCGTCTTGGTTATTTAATCTGTTTAAAAAATGATAAATGGCCAATATTCAAACTATCTGGCTCAAAGTATGCTAAGTATTCGGAGCTCTGCATTTAATTAATGCGGCTTTACTAAATAAATCAATTCACCGTATATATTAACAACTAAACGATTTTATTTTATGCGGACCCAAAATCCAGGGTCTGCAAGTGTGTTGTCTGTTTATTGTTCATTTGTTCGATTTTGAGTCATCATACAAAGTTAATTTTGTATGTTATTTTCGGTTTTTTCTGACAAAATTTTTCATTTCCCCTCAGGTATTTTTCCTTTTATCCGATTATACTTACTGGGTGAAGGTATTCGCATTTTGTGAACTAAATCTCTTAGGGTAATCATGAATCAAGATAACAATAACATGGTGAAAAAGCACACTAACAACAACCCGGAATCTATTGATTTAATTGATGTTATTGTGCAGTTGTGGAAAGACAAAGTAACAATCATTGCTTTTACCGTTTTTGCTATCCTTCTTGCAGTCATCTATTTGTTTGTCGCCAAAGAGAAATGGACTTCCACAGCGATTATTACTCAACCAGATGCTGCTCAAATTGCAACCTACAACAATGCCCTGAACGTTATTTACGGAAATTCAGCGCCGAATATTAATGATCTCCAGGTACGTGTAGTGACTCGTTTTAGCTCTTCGTTGTCAGCATTGTCGGAAACCCTGGATAACCAAGAGAACCCAGAAAAACTGACCATCGAAGCTTCGGTTAAAGGTCAGGCATTACCACTACAGGTTAGTTATGTTGGTGATTCACCAAAAAATGCTCAGACCCAGATTGCTAAGTACATTCAACAGGTTGATGAGCAAATTGGTGAGGAGTTGGGTGTCGATCTGACTGACAACATTAAACTGCAAATCTCAACGCTTGAAGATTCCCTGAAGACTCAAGAAACTGTTGCCCAGGAACAAAAAGAACTGCGCATTAAGCAGATTAGTGAGGCGCTGAAATTTGCCAACGAGGCAAAAGTGTCTTCTCCACAGTTGCAGCAGACTTCTGATGTTACTCAGGACACAATGGTTTTATTAGGCAGCGAGGCGTTGTCTTCAATGATTAAAAATGAAGCGACGCGTCCTTTAGTGTTTTCATCTGCTTATTATCAGACCAAACAAACCTTGTTGGATATTCAGAATCTGAAGATTGAACCTAAAACAATCCATGCTTATCGCTACGTCATGAAACCGACATTACCGATTCGCAGAGATAGCCCGAAACGTGGTTTAACGCTGGTTCTTGCCGCATTGCTGGGTGGAATGATTGGTGCGGGTGTTGTGCTTGGTCGTAACGCATTGCGCAATTACAAACCTGTTGTGTAAGCACCAGTCTAAGATACACAAAAGGCCGCAATCGCGGCCTTTTTTACATCTAAACGTCCAAAACCTACTTATGCCTTTCCCGTAAATTCTCAATCACCGCACTCAAATCCAGTTCCTGATCCTGCAATAGCACCAGCAAGTGATAGACCAAATCCGATGCTTCATTCTTCAGCTCAAAGCGGTCATTAACCGTTGCTGCCAGCGCGGTTTCCACGCCTTCTTCACCCACTTTCTGGGCAATACGCTTGGTTCCACTTGCGTATAGTTTCGCGGTATACGAACTTTCTGGGTCTGCACTCTTACGCGAGGCCAGCAGTTGCTCAAGTTGATACAAGAAGTGCCAGTCGTGATGGGTTTCACCGAAGCAGCTTGAGGTGCCTAAATGGCAGGTTGGCCCAATTGGGTTCACCAGAATCAGCAGCGTGTCGTTATCGCAATCTGGGGCAATACTGACCACGCCCAGGAAGTTTCCGGAGGTTTCACCTTTGGTCCACAAACGCTGTTTGGTGCGGGAGAAGAACGTCACTTTTCCGCTTTGTTCAGTCTGTGCCAGCGCTTCCGGATTCATGTATCCCAGCATCAACACTTCACCAGATTTCGCGTGTTGGACGATGACCGGCATCAGGCCAGCGGTTTTTTCCCAGTCCAGTTTTTCTCTTTGTTCTTGTGTTAGCACACTCTTATCTCCACGCCTTGTTGAGCCAGAAAAAGTTTCAACTCACCAATATTGATAATTTGCTTATGGAACACAGATGCAGCCAGTGCGCCGTCGACATCTGCATCACGGAAGGCTTCAAGGAAGTGTTCCATGGTTCCCGCACCGCCAGATGCAATTAATGGCACGTGGCAAACTTCACGCACTTTCTTCAATTGCTCCAGGTCATAACCGTTACGCACGCCATCCTGGTTCATCATATTAAGTACGATTTCCCCGGCACCGCGCTTTTGCACTTCCTGCACCCAGTCCACCGTTTCCCACGCCGTGACGCGCGTACGGCTTTCATCGCCAGTATATTGATTGACGTGATATTTCCCGGTTTCGCTATCAAACCAGGTATCGATACCGACCACAATACACTGCACGCCAAAACGGTCCGCCAGACGAGTGATTAGCTCTGGATCTGCCAGAGCAGGGGAGTTGATGGAAATCTTATCCGCGCCATATGAGAGAATTTGTGCGGCATCTTCAATCGACTTAATCCCGCCTGCCACACAGAATGGAATGTCGATAACTTCCGCCACGCGCGACACCCAGCTTTTGTCGACCACACGGCCATCGCTGGAGGCGGTGATATCGTAAAACACCAGTTCGTCGGCACCTTCGGCAGCGTAACGTTGCGCGAGTGGCACGATATCACCGATGATTTCATGGTTGCGGAACTGCACACCTTTTACGACTTGCCCGTCGCGTACGTCCAGGCAAGGAATTATCCGTTTTGCCAGCATGAAATCGCCTCCGTTACGTTGAATTTCCCTTCCAGCAGTGCGCGACCAACAATCACACCTTGTACGCCAGTGCCACGCAGTGCGGCTATATCGTCAATGTCGCCAATGCCACCGGATGACTGGAACGCCACTTGCGGGAAACGTGCGCAAACTTCTTCATACAGCGAAACGTTCGAACCAGCCAGCGTGCCATCGCGAGAAATATCGGTACACAGAACGTGCTTGAGCCCAACCGGTAGATAGGTTTCCACTAGTTCTTCAAGCGAAACGCCGGAGTTCTCTTGCCAGCCACTCACCGCAACATGTTTGTTGCCTTGTTCATCGATACGCACATCCAGCGCTAGCACCAGTGCATCCGCGCCAAAACGCGTAAACCAGCCTTTCACCACTTCAGGTGATTTAACGGCGGTTGAGCCCACCACTACACGGGCGACACCGGCTTCCAGCAGCGCGGCCACATCGTCTTCAGTACGGACTCCACCGCCGACCTGAACCGGAATATTGACGCCAGCCACCAGTGTTTTAATCAGTGGAATTTGGCGTTTTGCCGGGTCTTTTGCGCCGGTCAAATCGACCAGGTGCAACACCTGCGCGCCTTGCGCTTCGTAATCTTGCAGGCGCGGTAACGGATCGTTGCCGTAATCGCGTTGCTGACCGTAATCCCCCTGATGGAGGCGCACCACTGTGCCGTCTATTAAATCGAGAGCGGGAATGATCATGGTGCTTACATCTCCAGGAAGTTTTTCAGTAATTTTGCGCCTGCCGCACCCGAGCGTTCCGGGTGGAATTGCACACCAAAGAAGTTATCTTTTTGCACCGCTGCGGTGAAGGCTTCGCCGTAGCTGGCTTGCGCGATGGTATTGGCGCAAACCGGCATTGCATAGCTGTGCACAAAGTAAAAATAATCGCCGTCGTCGATGCCACGGAACAAGCGGTCGCCCGCTTTCGGGTAAACGCGGTTCCAGCCCATGTGTGGCAAAGGCAAACCGTGGTCGACCATTTTCAACACCGGTTGCTCGATAATGCCCAGCATATCTATGCCGTTGCTTTCGTCGCTGCGCGCGCCTAATAGCTGCATGCCGAGGCAAATCCCCAGTACCGGTTGGGTACAGGCTTTAATGAGATCGACCAGTTCACGCTCGCGGATTTGGTTCATTGCCGCCTGAGCGGTGCCCACACCTGGTAAAAAGAGTTTATCGGCGCGTAGCACCACATCCGGGTCGCGGCTGACCAAAGGTTCATAGCCGTGGCGCTGAATGGCTGATTTTACCGAATGCAGGTTGGCGCAACCGGTATCGAGGATCACCACATCCATCACAACACTCCTTTCGAGGAGGGCAGAGTATCACCTTCAACCTTAATGGCCTGGCGTAGCGTGCGGCCAAAGACTTTAAACAGGCTTTCGACACGGTGATGGTCATTTTTGCCTTTGGTTTTCAGGTGCAGCGTCACGCCCATGGTGTATGACAGCGAACGGAAGAAGTGCTCGACCATCTCGGTGCTCAAATCACCCACGCGCTGGAAGTTGTACTCGGCTTTATATTCAAGGTGCGGGCGGCCAGAAATATCCAGCGCACAGCGTGCCAGGCATTCGTCCATCGGCAAGGTGAAACCAAAGCGCGTAATACCGCGTTTGTCACCCAGCGCAATTTTCAGCGCTTCGCCCAGTGCCAGACCGGTGTCTTCAACGGTGTGGTGGTCGTCGATGTAGAGATCGCCTTTCACGCTGATATCCATCCGGAAACCGCCGTGGGTCGCAATCTGGTCCAGCATATGGTCGAAGAAGCCCACGCCAGTGTTAATTTTGCTGCCGCCTTCGCGGTCGAGCCAAACCTGCACGTCGATTTGCGTCTCTTTGGTGGCGCGTTCAACATGGGCGTAGCGGTCACGTTTAGTCAGCTTTTCGCCGATCATCGGCCAGTTCAGCGTTTCGCCGTGGTAGCGTAAACCCTGAATCCCCATGTTTTCAGCCAGTTCGATATCTGTCGCACGGTCACCAATCACATAGCTGTTTGGCTTATCCAGCATACCTTCTTCCAGGTAACCTTTCACCAGAGCCATTTTAGGCTTACGGCAATCGCAATTGTCCGCAGGTAAGTGCGGGCAAATCAGCACATCGTCAAAATTTACGCCCTGCGAGGTAAACACTTGCATCATCAGGTTGTGCGGGCCGTCGAAATCCGCCTGCGGGAAACTGTCGGTTCCCAAACCATCCTGATTGGTGATCATCACCAGCTTGTAGCCCGCTTTTTGTAATTGCAGCAGGGCGGGGATCACCGCTGGCTCAAAGGCCAGTTTGTCCATACGGTCCACCTGGAAATCTTTTGGTGGTTCGGAAATTAAGGTGCCGTCACGGTCGATAAAAAGAATTTTCTGGCTCACACGCCCTCCGTAGCCGTCAGGCCGGGTTGTTCACGCAGCGCAGCAAGGGTGCGCTCGCACTCAAGACGGGTGCCGACGGTAATCCGCAGGCAGCCGCTTAATGATGGTTGTTTGTTTTGGTCACGTAAGATAATGCCCTGATCCCACAGAGATTTAAATACAGCACTTGAGGCGGTGATGCGCGCGATGACATAGTTTGTTTCGGAGTCGAAAACTTGCTCAACGCAGTCAATGTCTTGTAGTGCGGTGACCAGAAATTGGCGATTCACCAGCACTTGCGCCACACGTTCGCGCATCGCATTAATGCCTTGCGGGCTTAATGCCTGAGCGGCGATATCAGCAACCGGCGTCGAAAGCGGATAAGGTGCGATGACTTTCATCAGCAAGTTAATCACTTCTTCATTCGCCAGGGTGAAACCACAGCGTAATCCGGCCAGCGCAAATGCTTTGGAGAGTGTCCGCAGCACCACAAGGTGCGGATATTCATTCAACCAGCCTGCGAGTGTGGCCTGCGGGCAAAACTCAATATAGGCTTCGTCGGCTACCACCAGTGCTTTACCGCGTGCCATTTCCAGCAGAACACGCAAATCCTGAGGATTGATCAACTGTCCGGTGGGGTTGTTCGGGCTGCAAACGTAAATCACTTTCACGCCATCAAGATTTTCGGCGATAGCGGGCAAATCAAGTTGCCAGTTTTCCAGTGCCTGCACGGTGCGGCATTCTACGCCAATGGTTTCAGCGCTGACGCTATACATGCCGTAAGTCGGCGGGCAATACAGCACAGCGTCTTTACCCGGTTCGCAAAATGCGCGGATCAGCAGTTCGATACCTTCATCGGCACCACGGCTCACCAAAACTTGCTCGGGTTTCACGCCAGCGTATTCGGCGTAGCGCTCAATCACCAGTTTTGGCTGGCATTCCGGATAGCGGTTCAGCGTCTGTTGCGTTAGCTGATATTCCACTGCCGTGGGATATTCATTGGCGTTTAACCACACATCGCCATTACCGCCCAGACGGCGAGCCGACTGGTAAGGGGTCAGGGCGCGGACATTTTCGCGGGCTAACTCAATAATGCTCATTGCATCTCCTTCAGCGCAGCAACGCGCAGGGTAACAGCGTTTTTGTGGGCATCCAGCAGCTCGGCGGCGGCCAGAGTTTCAATGGTTTTAGCCAGGCTTGCAAAACCTTGTGGCGAGAGTTCCTGAACCGTCATACGTTTCTGGAAATCCGCCAGACCAAGGCTTGAACAGGTCGAGGTGTAACCGTAGGTCGGCAGGACGTGGTTGGTGCCAGAAGCATAGTCGCCAGCGGATTCCGGTGACCAGTCACCGAGAAATACCGAACCGGCACTGCTGATAGAGTCGACCAGGTCGCGGGCGTTACGCGTTTGGATAATCAGGTGCTCCGGGCCGTACTGGTTAGAAATCTCAATGCACTGCTCTAAATCACGGGCCACAATCAGGCGGCTGCTTTCCAGAGCTTTACGCGCCGTTTCAGCCCGTGGCAGAGCTGCTAACTGGCGTTCGACGGCTTCGGCAACGGCTTGCGCCATTTGCGCGTCAGGGGTCAGTAAAATAACTTGTGAATCCGGGCCGTGTTCTGCCTGAGAAAGCAGGTCGGACGCTACAAAATCAGGCGTTGCGCCGCTGTCGGCAATCACTAAGACTTCAGACGGGCCAGCGGGCATGTCGATGGCCGCGCCATCAAGACGCTGGCTGACCTGGCGTTTGGCTTCGGTGACAAATGCGTTGCCTGGTCCGAAAATTTTATCCACTTTTGGGATGCTTTCGCTACCCAGTGCCAGCGCGGCAATAGCCTGTGCGCCGCCGACCTGAAACACTTCCTGCACACCGCACAGTTGCGCGGCATAGAGAATTTCATCGGCAATCGGCGGTGGTGAACACAACACCACTTTTTTGCAGCCGGCAATACGTGCAGGCGTGGCAAGCATCAATACGGTTGAAAACAGCGGGGCAGAGCCGCCAGGGATATATAAACCGACGGAGGCAACCGGGCGCGTCACTTGTTGGCAGCGTACGCCAGGCATGGTTTCAATATCGACCGTCGCCAGTTGCTGAGCCACGTGGAATTTTTCAATATTCGCAACAGCCACCGCCATCGCATCTTTAATTTCTGAACCCAGGCGCGCCACGGCTGCGGCAATTTCCTGCTCGCTGACTTTCAGTTGTTGCACATCGGTTTTATCGAACTTTGCGCTGTATTCGCGCAACGCCGCATCACCGTTGGCTTTCACATTATTAAGAATTTCAGCAACCGTGCGGGTAATGCTTTCCGATGCAGAAATGGCAGGGCGGGTGAGCAACGCCTGTTGCGCTGCTGCATCGCACTCATTCCAGTTAATCAACGTATTGAAGTTTGCCATGGTGTTACTCCATCATCTTCTCAATTGGTAACACCAGAATTGAACTGGCTCCCAGCGCTTTCAGTTTTTCCATGGTTTCCCAGAACAGGGTTTCACTACTCACCATGTGCATCGCCACGCGTTGCTGGTCGCCCGCCAGTGGCAGAATGGTTGGGCGTTCAGCGCCTGGCAGCAGAGAAATAATCTCATCCAGACGCTCGCTTGGTGCATGCAACATAATGTATTTCGATTCACGTGCCTGAATCACACCCTGGATGCGGGTCATCAGTTTGTCGATCAGTTGTTGTTTGGCTTCTGGCATTTCGCCGTCACGCTGAATCAGGCAGGCTTTAGAGCGGTAAATTACTTCTACTTCGCGCAGGCCGTTAGCTTCAAGTGTTGCGCCAGTGGAAACCAGGTCACAAATCGCATCCGCCAGTCCCGCACGTGGTGCAACTTCCACAGAACCGTTCAGTAAACAGGATTTGAATTGCACGCCTTTGCCATCAAGGTAGCGCTTTAACAGGTGCGGATAAGAAGTGGCGATACGTTTATTGTTGAGGCTTGCCGGGCCATCCCAAGGCTCATCAACTGAAATCGCCAGTGAGAAACGGCAGCCACCGAAATCAAGACGACGCAGCGTGAAGTAACGTGGGTCTTCGCCCTGGGCGCGGCGCGTCAGCAACTCTTCTTCCAGCACGTTCTCGCCAATAATGCCGAGGTCGACCACACCATCCATAATCAGCCCAGGAATATCGTCATCACGGACACGCAAAATGTCGATTGGCATATTTTCTGCCAGCGCAATCAGGCGCTGAGTGTGCAGGTTGATTTTTATGCCACAGCGAGCGAGCAATTCGCGTGAATCATCGCTTAAACGGCCTGATTTCTGAATAGCTATGCGTAAACGGTTGTTGTCTAACATGGGTAAATACTCCTGGTAAATTCTTGTCTGACGCCCAAAAAAAAAGCCCCCGGAAGAAATCTTCCGGGGGCTTATTGACTCGTTCATGCACCACTGGAAGATTTTTCTGTCTCCCAGCACACATCGCCTGAAAGACTAGTCAGGATGATGGTGATGATGGTGGTTAGTATTTTGAACGCGTGTCATAAAATTCTCGTATGAATGACTATTCATTGTGTGCAATTAACCTAAACCAGTTCCCCCTTTCAGCGCAAGTGCTTTTTATCCCCGCAATTAATATTCTGTTTAGCAGCACTGATTGTCAGTTGCGCAGTCCTGGCGTAGCCTTAATCAAGAGCTAAAAATCGCAGCAGTGAGAAATGCTGCAATCCAGGAGAGAATGCATGAAAAAAGTTGCGATTGTCGGGTTAGGCTGGCTGGGAATGCCGCTTGCGATGTCTTTGTCAGCGCGGGGTTGGCAAGTGACAGGAAGCAAAACCACCCTTGATGGCGTCGAGGCCGCGCGCATGAGCGGTATCGACAGTTATCAACTGCAACTGACCCCCGAACTGATTTGCGAGAGCGACGATCTAGATGCATTGCTCGATGTGGATGCGTTGGTCATCACGCTGCCAGCTCGGCGCACCGGTGAAGGCGATGATTTTTATCTGCAGGCAGTGCAGGAAATTGTCGACAGCGCGTTAGCTCACGATATTCCGCGTATCATTTTCACTAGCTCCACCTCGGTGTATGGCGAAAGAGAAGGAACGGTGAAAGAAACGTCGCCACTTGA
Organism: Buttiauxella agrestis ATCC 33320; assembly: GCA_024169445.1. Classification (GTDB taxonomy): domain Bacteria; phylum Pseudomonadota; class Gammaproteobacteria; order Enterobacterales; family Enterobacteriaceae; genus Buttiauxella; species Buttiauxella ferragutiae. The sequence goes on along the minus strand of JALKFA010000001.1, from coordinate 4,314,590 downwards.
GCCGGTTACCGCCAGTGGGCGCGTACTTAAAGAGCTGGAAACCTGGTTACATGATTTACCTGGGACGTCGGTCGATATTCTGCGTCTGGCGGGGTTAGTCGGGCCGGAACGCCATCCTGGCCGCTTTTTAGCTGGAAAAACTGACGTGGCGAATGGTGCTCATGGCGTCAATCTGGTGCATCTGGAAGATGTCATTTCAGCAATTACGCTGTTGTTACAGGCTCCAAAGGGCGGTCACATCTATAATTTATGTGCGCCAGATCACCCAACGCGTGCCGAGTTCTATTCTTTGATGGCACGTCAGATGAATCTCGACGCACCACAGTTCAGAACTGAAGTGCAAAATGGCCGCGGTAAGCTGGTGGATGGCAACCGTATTTGCAATGAACTTGGGTTTGAATATCAGTATCCAAACCCGCTGGTGATGCCCATGCAGTAACTGCTGTGGGGCATGACTCGTGACTGCCAGGAACGAGTATGAAACCACTGCTGGATGTATTGATCATTCTCGATACCCTTGATAAAGAAGGGAGCTTTGCTGCGGCGGCGGCAAAGCTCTTCAAAACGCCTTCCGCACTCAGTTACACCGTTCAAAAACTCGAAAACGACCTTAATATCCAGATCCTCGACCGCTCCGGCCACCGCGCGCGTTTTACGCGAACGGGTCAGCTTCTGCTGGAAAAAGGCCGCGAAGTGCTGCATTCCGTACGCGAACTTGAACAGCAGGCAATCAAACTTCATCAGGGCTGGGAAAATGAGCTGGTGATCGGCGTCGACGATTCGTTTCCCTTTTCTTTGCTGACGCCGCTGATCGAAGCTTTTTACAAAAGTTACAGCGTGACACGGCTGAAATTCATCAACGGTGTGCTGGGTGGTTCATGGGAAGCGCTGACCGAAGGGCGGGCCGATATTATTGTTGGTGCGATGAGTGACCCGCCATCCCTCAGCGGTTTCGGTTTTACCTTGCTCGGCCAACTCGAAAGCGTGTTTGTCGTCGCACCTCATCATCCACTGGCCGATGCCGAAGAGCCGCTGAATCGCCGCGTCATTAAACGCAGTCGTGCGGTTATTGTGGGGGATACTTCGCGCCTGGAACCGTCACGATCGATGCATTTACTCGAAGATCAAGATGCTATCACCGTTTTTGACTTCAAAACCAAACTCGAATTACAGATAAGCGGCATTGGTTGCGGCTACGTTCCGCGCTATATGGCGCAGCGTTTTATCGAAAGCGGCGTGTTGATTGAAAAAGACGTCGTTTCCCATGTGCCGTTTGTGCCGGTGTGGATTGGCTGGAATGAGCAAACCGCAGGGCTTGCCAGTGAATGGTGGCGCGAGCAAATCGTCAATAATCCTGAAATCGCGGTGGTGTACGGAACCTCGAAAAATAATACCAATGGGTGAGTGGCAGGTCATATTCATCACATCTATTGTTTATAGTGGAACGATATTTCTTCGAAAAGTGTCTTCGCGTTTAAATTCTCTCCTCAACTTTGTTTTGTTGAGGTTTTTTGTGCGCAAGGAGTCTGTATGAAGCAAACCAATCAGCAATGGCAGTCACGGCGTGAGCAAGCAGTTCCGCATGGGGTCGGCAATGCGTTGCCGGTCTATATTGAAAAAGCGAAAAATGCGGAAATTTGGGACGTTGAAGGCAAACGCTATATTGATTTTGCTTCTGGTATTGCGGTGCTGAATACCGGGCATAACCATCCCGCAGTGATTGATGCAGTACGTCAACAACTTGAACAATTCACCCATCCTTGTTTCCAGGTCACACCTTACGGCAACTATATTGAGCTTGCCGAACGGTTGAATAAACTGGTGCCGATAAGCGCACCATGCCAGACCTTGTTCCTGACAACAGGAGCAGAAGCGGTGGAAAATGCCATTAAAGTGGCGCGTATTGCTACCGGGCGTTCGGCCATTATTGCATTTCGTGGCGCGTTCCATGGGCGCACGCTGCTGGGCATGGCGTTAACCGGTAAAGTTCAGCCGTATAAAAAAGGTTATGGCCCGTTCCCGGCTGGTATTTACCACGCGCCATATCCTGCTGCTTATCTTGGTGTAAGTGACACTCAGGCTTTGGCATCACTGGCGGGTATTTTTGCCGCTGATGTTTCGCCGGATGAAGTTGCCGCCATCATTATTGAACCGGTACAAGGGGAAGGGGGCTTTTATGCAGCATCACCTTCCTTTATGAAACAATTGCGTGCGCTATGTGATAAGCACGGGATTGTGTTAATTGCCGACGAAATTCAAAGTGGTTTCTGCCGTACCGGTAAAACCTTTGCTATTGAACACAGCGGTGTGGAGCCGGATCTCGTCACCATGGCCAAAAGCCTGGCGGGTGGCTTCCCGTTATCCGCGCTAGTCGGTAAGAAATCGCTGTTTGAAAAAGCGATGCCGGGTGGGCTCGGCGGTACTTATGCCGGGTCGCCGGTGGCAATTGCAGCAGCGCTGGCCGTTACAGACATTATTGAGCAGGAAAATCTCAATCAGCGCGCCCAGATTATTGGCGAGCAAATCACCCTGCGTTTACAGCAAATGGCAGAGCAATTTGACTGCATCGGTGATGTGCGTGGATACGGGGCAATGATTGCGATGGAACTGGTCGAAGAGCGTGACAGCCATCGTCCGAATAAAGAATTAACTCAGGCACTTGTCAAAGAAGCAGGCAAGCAGGGACTGGTTTTATTGTCATGCGGCGTGCGTGCGAATGTGATTCGTTTTCTTGTCCCTTTAACAGCCGAAAAAGAAATTGTTAATGAGGGCCTCAATATCTTGTCTTCTTGCCTCGAATTAGTGCAAAATACGCGCCTCACTAAATGAGAACAAAAAACCGACGTTAAACGCGTCGGTTATTTTTTTGCATTAAGTTCAAGCAGTCAAACAGGCATCCGCCAAAAAAACCAAGAGGCCGGGCTTCGTACCGGATAGATACTAGCTTTTAAAAAACGACAGTCGTGTCGCCGAGGAAATTTAGATGGGGCAGCTTTTTGCTTTTGCGCAGGTATTCGCCGTTTGGGGGAATGACCATGTCGCTTAACGTCACCGCAGGTGCAAAATCTCGTGTTGAACTCCGTAAGAGCCTTACGCTTATTCCGGTAGTTATGATGGGCCTCGCTTATATGCAGCCTATGACCTTGTTCGATACATTTGGGATTGTATCTGGCCTTACCGACGGACATGTCGCGACGGCTTACGCGTTTGCCCTTGTGGCAATTTTGTTCACCGCGTTAAGTTATGGAAAGCTAGTACGCCGCTTCCCGTCTGCGGGTTCCGCTTATACCTACGCTCAAAAAGCAATCCACCCAGTGGTTGGCTTTATGGTGGGTTGGTCGGCATTGCTTGATTATCTGTTCATGCCGATGATCAACATTTTGCTGGCTAAAATCTATTTTGAAGCCCTGGTGCCGTCTATCCCATCGTGGATTTTCGTGGTGCTGCTGGTTGGCTTTATGACTATCTCCAACCTGCGCGGCATTAAAACCGTGGCAAACTTCAACAGCCTGATTGTTGTGCTGCAGATGATTGTTATGGTGGTTATCACCGGTCTGGTTATTTACGGTGTGGCAAACGGCGAAGGTGCCGGTACGCTTGCCAGCACACGTCCATTCTGGTCTGAGCACGCCAACGTGGTGCCGATGATAACCGGTGCGACCATATTATGTTTCTCGTTCCTTGGTTTTGACGGCATCAGCTCGCTGTCTGAAGAAACCAAAGATGCAGGCCGTGTCATCCCGAAAGCGATTTTCCTGACCGCCCTGATTGGCGGCGTGATCTTCGTTGTGGTGTCTTACTTCCTGCAACTGTACTTCCCGGACATCTCTCGCTTCCATGATCCGGACGCGTCGCAGCCTGAAATCATGCTGTTCGTGGCAGGCAAAGCCTTCCAGTTCGGTATCCTGATTTTCTCCTGCGTGACCGTTCTGGCTTCTGGTATGGCGGCACATGCGGGTGTTTCACGCCTGATGTATGTGATGGGCCGTGATGGCGTGTTCCCGGAGCGTTTCTTCGGCTACATTCATCCGAAATGGCGTACCCCTGCGCTGAACGTGGTTCTGGTGGGTATCATTGCATTGTTCTCGGTTAAATTTGACCTGGTTACTGCGACTGCGCTGATTAACTTCGGTGCGCTGGTGGCGTTCACCTTCGTTAACCTGTCAGTGATTTCCCAGTTCTGGATCCGCGAAGGCCGTAACAAGACCATCAAAGATCACTTCAACTATCTGGTGCTGCCAACTTGTGGCGCACTGACAGTGGGTGCATTGTGGATTAACCTGGAAGAAAGCTCGATGATTCTGGGTCTGATTTGGGCGGCTATCGGCCTGACCTATCTGGCCTTTGTGACTCGTCGCTTCCGTAACCCGGTTCCACAGTTCAACGAAGATTTAGCGTAATCGCTAAACACCAAAAAGGCCGCGCAAGCGGCCTTTTTGTTATGGATGCTTCGTCCTGAACGGGTCTTGTCCTTTGTAGGTCGGATAAGCTTGCGCCATCCGACATCTTGCTATCACCCCACTAAAAACTGCGCATACTCGAACAACTCCTTCAACAACGCCGTCTTCTCTTTATCACTTTCATGCAGGTTATACAGCGCTTCCAGTTCTTGCGCGTAGGCTTGCAACGCTTCCTGAGACAACACTTCACGGCGATGCTGCAACCAGCGCTGCTGCTCGGCTTCATCCAGGGTGCCGGGGAAGTTACGCGCCCGATAATTAAACAATAGCTTCTCAATCCGCTTATCGGCGAAGGTAATGTCCAGCGCGGGTAAATTCTGCGGATCGGTTTGCAGCACAATACGCATGGCTGCGCGGTCGGCATCGCTGAAAAAGCCGTTATACAGCTGCGCATCAACATTATCTGAAGGCACAAAAGGCTCGGCTTCAGCAAAAATCGCCACCGCTTTCTCGCGTACGGAAGGGTGCTCGCGCAATAGTTTCAGGTTATCCAGGCAACGTTGACGATCGATTCCTAAACGTTCTGCATCTTCCGGGCGCAACGTATTCGCCACCGCTAAGACCGGGCATTTATTCAAATGAACCAGCTTGATTGGCACGGCCGCAGTATCACCAAGGGCGGCTTTCGGCGTATACAACCGCTCGCGCAACGCATCTGCGTCCAGCTCCAGCAGCGGCGAAATATCGCCCGCCAAATCGACCATAATCACCGCGTTTTTGTTATCCGGGTGCCAGGCTAGTGGGGCAATCCAACTGGTGTTACCGCGCCACGCGCCAAACATTCCCGAGACATGTACCAGCGGTTTCATCTGCGGAACATCAATCAGCGTGGTGAGTTTGTGTTTGGAACGGTGACTGTAGAGATACTCAAACAGGCGCGGCTGGCGGGTTTTCACCAGTTGCGCCATCGCGATAGTGGCGTACACATCAGACATCGCATCATGTGCATTCGCATGCTCAATGCCGTTGGCTTTGGTCAAATGTTCAAGACGGAAGCTCGGCAAACCGTCTTCGTTTTCCGGCCAGACAATTCCTTCCGGGCGCAATGCGTAACAGGCGCGCATCACATCGAGCAAATCCCAGCGCGAATTATCGTTTTGCCAGCTCCAGCCATACGGATCATAAAAGTTACGGTAAAAGATATTGCGCGTCACTTCATCATCAAAGCGCACATTGTTGTAACCCACGACGCAGGTTTTTGGATGGGTAAAAATGGTGTGGATGCGTTTTGCAAAATCCGCTTCGTTGACGCCACGCGCCAGCGCTTGTTGCGGAGTAATGCCGGTAATCATCACGGCTTCTGGCTGTGGCAGATAGTCATCCGCCGGTTTGCAGTAAAAAACTTCCGGTTCGCCAATCACGTTAAATTCAGCATCGGTACGAATAGCCGCGAATTGCGCCGGGCGGTCGAGCGATGGAATTTTACCGAAGGTTTCATAATCATGAAAAAGGAAGGTCGGTTGTTGCGTTGTCTTATCCACGGTTTACTCCCGCCCTTGAGTGTTGTTTAACGTACTGTTATTAAACTGAAATCCCACTAAAACCCTCTCCATGTGCCAATCATTGTTATCAGGTACTGCAACCGCCAATGGTAAACCATTAACCGCCCTGCAAGAAGTCTTCGCGATGACGGAATAGTATATTCCTCAACTGTATGCGAGCGCTCTCATTCATATCTTTTTGCAATTTAATTGCGAAAAAAGTCGCAAACTGCAGTAAAAGTGGCGGCTGAATTTTTTGTTACTGAGGGTATATCGTTGAAGATCCGTCTGTTTGTTGTCTGTTCCTTGCTGTCACTTTCTGCTCACTCCGCTTTTGCCGACGATACCTTTGTTAATGCGCCACCCCCTCCACAAATTCAGGCGGGCTCTTGGGTATTGATGGATTACACCACCGGGCAAATTCTGGCAGCGGAAAATGAGCATGTGCGACGCAACCCGGCGAGTCTGACCAAGCTGATGACCGGCTACGTGGTCGATCGTGCCATCGACAGTGGCCGTATCACGGCAAACGACATGGTCACTGTCGGCAAAGATGCCTGGGCAAAAGGTAATCCGGTATTTGATGGCTCGTCGCTAATGTTCCTGAAAGCGGGTGACCGACTGACAGTCCATGACCTCAGCCGCGGGTTAATTATTGATTCAGGGAATGATGCTTGTGTTGCGCTGGCAGATTATGTCGCCGGTGGGCAGCCACAATTTGTAGCGATGATGAACAAATACGTGCAGCAACTCCGCCTGCGCGATACCCACTTCGAAACGGTTCATGGTCTGGATGCACCTGGCCAGCACAGCACAGCTTATGATCTTGCGGTACTTTCGCGCGCAATAATCCACGGTGAACCCGAGTTTTATCACATGTATAGCGAGCGCAGCCTCACCTGGAATGGCATCACGCAACAGAACCGTAATGGTTTGTTGTGGGACAAAGGGCTGAATGTGGACGGCCTGAAGACCGGCCATACTGCGAGCGCTGGCTTTAATCTTATTGCGTCAAGCGTGGTCGGTGAGCGCCGTTTAATTGCGGTGGTCATGGGCGCTGAAAGCCCGAAGGGGCGCGAAGATCAGGCGCGTAAATTACTGCACTGGGGCCAGGATAATTTCGATACCGTACAGGTTCTGCATAAAGGCAAAAAAATTGGTACTGAGGCTATCTGGTACGGTGATAAAAAACAGATCGAAGTCGGTACAAATCAGGATGTTTTTTTGGCGCTGCCAAAATCTGAAGTCCCTAACATCAAAGCCAAATATGTCCTCGACAAACAAGAGATCGAAGCGCCGATTGCTGCCAACCAACATGTGGGTGAAATCGAGCTTTTTGATCGCGACAAGCTGATTGCCCACTGGCCGTTGGTGACGCTAACGGGCGTCAAAAAGGGCAGCACATGGTCGCGGTTTAGCGACTATCTGAGCCACAAATTGTAATTCCTTAATCAGTGTTAAATGGGTCGACTGTCATGTCGGCCCTTTTTTTCATCTGAACGGCTGGTCTGTACTACGATCTACAGGCGGATCTACAGGCGAAAGTTTTTCAAAAAGCGATCCTGCTCGCAAAGTAACCACATCACCCTGACAATGGATTGTTTCCCTGCACAAGAGTGATGTATAAACATACAGTGTTTTTAAATTTGTCAGGAGGTCATATGGAATTTAACGTACAACAAGTGAATGAACGTAAAGTCGCTGGTTTTCATATGGTTGGGCCGTGGGAACAAACGGTCCATCAGGGCTTTGAGCAACTTGCTCTGTGGGTCAAAACCCACCAGATAGCCGGGGAAGAATGGCTGGCGGTTTATTACGACAACCCCGACGTTGTACCCGCAGAAAAACTGCGCTGCGACACCGTGGTCTCGGTGGCTGAAAACTTTACCGTGCCGGATAACAGTGAAGGCGTGATTGTGACGAGCATCCAGGGCGGCCAGTATGCGGTGGCACGCGCCCGCGTGGATGACAACGACTTTGCCAGGCCGTGGAATCTGTTTTTTGACAGCGTCCTTGCTAATAATAGCTACCAGATAACCGGAAAACCCTGCTTCGAACACTATCTTAACGATGGTTCAGAAAGTGGAGTCTGGGAAATAGACATGTATATTCCGGTGGCAGATCAAGTCTGATGCTAAAGGGGGCTTATGCCCCCTAACTTTGTGATGTTCATTCCATAAAAACAGGTACAATCCCGTTTTTTATTTTCTGGGGAACTGAGTGTGCGTCCTGACAAATCACTAAGCCCATTTGAGATCCGCATATACCGCAATTACCGTATCGTGCATGGGATCCGCATCGCACTGGCTTTTATTCTCACCTTTCTTATTGTTCATCTTCTGAAAGTGCCTGAAGGGACATGGCCGTTGATCACGCTTGTGGTGGTCATGGGGCCGATCTCTTTTTGGGGCAACGTCGTGCCACGCGCCTTTGAGCGCATTGGTGGGACGATATGCGGTGCAGTCATGGGACTTGTGGCGCTGAAACTTGAGCTGTTCTCGCTACCGCTGATGTTGGTGTGGTGTGCCATTGCCATGTTCATTTGCGGCTATCTGGCGCTGGGGAAACGCCCGTATCAGGCTCTGCTGATTGGCATCACCCTTGCGGTGGTGGTTGGCGCACCGGCAGGAGACATGGAAATTGCCCTTTGGCGCAGCGGCGATGTTATCTTCGGCTCGTTGCTGGCGATGTTATTTACCAGCATTTATCCGCAGCGCGCCTTTATCCACTGGCGCATACAAATGGCGAACTTCGTCACTGCCTTTGGTCGGGTTTACAACGCGGGCTTCTCACCTAATTTATTAGAGCGCCCCAGGCTTGAAAAACATTTACACAAAGTGTTGAGTGATGTCGTAAGAATGCGTGCACTCATCGGGCCAAGCAGCAAAGAAACGCACATTCAAAAGTCTATCTTCGAGGCGATACAAACCGTCAGCCGCAATCTGGTGTGCACTCTTGAGTTGCAGGTCAACGCTTACTGGGCATCAAGGGAAAGCCACTTCCTGATGATTAACGCACACACGCTGCGCGAAACGCAACAAATGACCCAGGGCACGCTTGCCGCAATCGCACTGGCCTTGCACGATGGCAACCCGTCGACGATTTCAGCGAACAATGAAAAGCTGACTGAAATCGTCAGCGAGTTGCGCGAGCTCATACAAAATGGCCAAAATGGGAAACTTCAGGAAACGCCTATTCATGGTTACGTCTGGCTGAGTCTGGAACTTGCTCGTCAACTAGAATTGCTGTCGCAGTTGATCTGTCGCGCGTTACGCAAATAATTGCTCAGCCTGGTGTGAATTGCTGGTTTCGATTCAGCAGCAATTGAGGTTAAGATAGCGAAACAATGAATTATCAGCGGCTGCCGCTACCATTAAGGTTATCTTATGGCGGCTGTCTTAACGAATCCGAGTATGAAATTAGCAGGGGTATAAAAATGGAACCAATCAAACCATCTTTCCAGGACGTGCTTGAGTTCGTGCGTCTGTTCCGTCGCAAAAACAAACTGCAGCGTGAAATCCAGGACGTACAGAAAAAGATCCGCGATAACTCAAAACGTGTTCTGCTGCTTGATAACCTGAGCGACTACATCAAACCGGGTATGAGCATTGAAGCTATTCAAGGCATCATCGCCAGCATGAAAACCGACTATGAAGACCGTGTTGATGACTACATCATCAAAAACGCTGAACTGTCTAAAGAGCGTCGTGAAATTTCCAAAAAACTGAAAGTAATGGGCGAAATCAAGGCCGATTAATTAGCTGTCGTAGGGTGGATAAGCGAAAGCGTCATCCACCGTTTGCGCCAGTGTTGTCGGATGGCGCTTCGCTTAGCTGACCTACGCAGAGTTTTTCCAACAGTTTTACCAACCGCCGCCAGGCGGTTTTTTTTATCCCCAGTTTCTGGGGGGCAGATACGCGTCAGCGACATTTACCGTAAAGATTAAAAAATCAGTAAAAATTGTCATAGCGCAACTCTCGAAATCTATTAGCTTTTACACTGTGTCTGCTTTTAAATATTTAAGAGTGTGATGCTTTGAAGGTCATGCTCGCAATAACTGACTCGTTTATGCCACGCGATTAACCAAAATAGTCCGTGGCTGGGAAGGGGGTGACAATCCCCCGCAGCCCCCGCTGCTGTGATGCCGACGAACCCGCAAAACCACTGATCTAATGATTGGGAAGGGCGGGCGAGAGAGACGCTAAGCCAGAAGACCGACTTGTCATCCTTATTCTCAACAACTCCTTCGGTGGGAAGTCAGTTGTCATCAGATGCGTGCAGCCTCAGGGTGCGCGTACGTGCTGACATCCGTGCTTTGCCGAAACAGTGATAAGGCAACCATGGCAGCGGCAGCAAAACACGCATTCGTCATTGCAGGCACCAGCAGCGGCTGTGGTAAAACCACCGTCACGCTCGGGCTGCTCCGCGCCTTCATGCAACGCAACCTTCGCGTTCAACCCTTCAAAATTGGCCCCGACTACCTCGACAGCGGTTGGCACAGTGCAGTAAGCGGCATTGCCTCGCGCAATCTCGATGCTTTCATGTTGCCCACTTCCACGCTAAATGGTTTGTTCGCTAAACAAATGCAGCACGCAGATGTCGCCGTCATCGAAGGGGTGATGGGGTTGTACGACGGCTACGGCACCGACCCCAACTATTGCAGCAGCGCCGCGATGGCTAAACAGCTCGGTTGCCCGGTGATATTGCTGGTCGACGGCAAAGCGGTGTCTACCTCCATTGCCGCCACTGTCATGGGCTTCCAGCGCTTTGACCCAACGCTAAACATCGCAGGCGTTATCCTCAATCGCGTCAACAGCGACAGCCACTACCAGTTACTTGCTGATGCCATCACCCGTTACTGCGGCTTGCCCGTCTTAGGGCGCTTGCCGGTGATGGCCGATGTCGAGTTACCGTCGCGCCACCTCGGCCTGGTTCCGGCACAAGAACACTCCCCGCAAGATGAACGCTGGCAGCGCCTGGCGCAGCAAATTGAAGAAACCGTTAACCTCGACCATCTTCTGGCGTTATCTCGCCTTAATACCCTGCCTCAGGGTGCTGCGCCCGCCATTGCCGATGCCGCACTGGCCGACGGGCTAACACTCGCCCTTGCTGAAGACGAAGCTTTCAACTTCTACTATCCCGATAACCTCGAAATGCTCGAGCACGCCGGGGTGAAAATCCAGCGCTTCAGCCCGCTGCATGATGCAAAAATCCCTGACTGCCAGATGATTTGGCTTGGCGGTGGTTACCCCGAAGTCCATGCGGCAAAACTCGCCGCGAACAGTCGCATGCGCGAATCCCTGCAAGCTGCCCATCAACAGCTCATTCCGCTGTATGCCGAATGTGGCGGCTTAATGTATTTGGGCGAAACGCTGACTGACAGCGAAGGCGAAACCCACGCGATGTGCGGCGTGTTGCCAGGCCATAGCCAGATGGGCCAACGCCTGACACGTTTTGGCTATTGCGAGGCCACCGCTGTGCAAAACACCTTGCTGGCGAAAAAAGGCGAAACCTTGCGTGGCCACGAATTTCATTACTCCGATTTCAACGGCCCGTTGCCCGCAGCGTTGGATTGCTGCAAATGGCGTGATGGTGTCGCCGTTTCCCGCTGGCAGGGAGGCGTTCAGCAGCAGGCGACTTTTGCCAGCTACCTGCATGTCCATTTCGCTCAACGCGCGAATTTGCTCACCCCCTGGCTAACGCTTGCGAGGAATCACCTATGACATTGCTTGCCTGGGGCGTGGCCTGGCTGCTGGATTACTGGTTTGGCGACCCGCCGCACTGGCCTCATCCGGTGCGCTGGATAGGCAATCTAATCACCGTATCCCAACGCATTATTCGCCAATTCTGCAAAAGTGACCGCGCGCTGAAAATCGGTGGTGGCGTGCTGTGGCTGGTGGTGGTCGGCACCACATGGGGCGTGAGCTGGGGCGTATTGTATCTCGCCAACCTGCTGCATCCGTGGCTCGGGTGGTTAGTCGAAGTGTGGATGATTTACACCGTACTTGCCGCGCGTTGCCTGAGCGATGCCGCACTCGACGTTTACCGCGCGCTCAAACATGGAACCCTTGCCGAAAGCCGCGAAAAATTGTCGTGGATTGTCGGGCGTGACACTTCGCAACTTGAGCGCCCGCAAATCACCCGCGCGGTGGTAGAAACCGTGGCTGAAAACAGTGTCGATGGCGTGATTGCTCCGCTGTTTTTCCTGTTGTTAGGCGGCGCACCGCTGGCGATGGCCTACAAAGCGGTCAACACGCTGGACTCGATGGTGGGGTACAAAACTGAAAAATACCGTGCCATTGGTTATGTCAGCGCCCGGCTCGATGACCTTGCCAATTATTTTCCTGCTCGCCTGAGCTGGCTGCTACTGACCATCGCCGCTTTTTGCTTGCGGGCTAATCCCCGTCAGGCTCTGCGCATTGGCTGGCGCGATCGCTATCAACACAGCAGCCCAAACTGTGCCTGGTCTGAAGCCACGGTTGCAGGCGCACTAGGGATCAGGCTCGGCGGGCCGAACACCTATTTTGGCGAGCGGGTAGAAAAACCGTGGATGGGCGATGAGCAGCGCGGCGTCGCCATCGACGACATTACCCGCACTATTCAACTGATGATGCTGGCTTCCCTGTTGGCTTTACTGCTCTTTGCCGCCATGCGCGCACTCGTGCTCGGCATCGCTTAAGGACACCCGATGAACTATCTGCAACAACCGCAGCTTATTGAACAACACAGCTTTGAAATCATTAGCGAAATAATTGCTGCTGAGCACCCAGCGTATCGTTTTAACGATGCGACCGAGGAAGCGATAATCAAACGGGTTATCCACACCACCGCCGATTTCGAGTGGCTGGATATTCTGTGGTTTTCGCCGGATGTCATTGCACAACTGACAAACAGTTTGCAGCGCGGCTGCACCTTGTACACCGACACCACCATGGCGCTCTCAGGCATTAATAAAACCCTGTTGGCCGAGTTTGGTTGCAGTTGCCGCTGTTATATCAGCGACCCGCGCGTGGTGGCACATGCCAAAGAACAGGGTGTGACCCGCTCGATGGCGGCAGTGGATCTTGCCTTAGAGGAACAGGGCGAAAAGATCTTCGTCTTCGGCAACGCACCTACCGCACTGTTTCGCTTGCTGGAAAAAGGCGCACAACCGGCGGCGGTAATCGGCGTACCAGTCGGTTTTGTCGGGGCGGAAGAGTCCAAAGAAGCGCTGGTGGAAAGCGGCTTACCAGCGATTGCGGCGCGTGGGCGCAAAGGCGGCAGCAACGTTGCGGCGGCGATTGTCAATGCGCTGCTTTATCGCCTGCGGGAGGCTCAGTGAGCGAACAACCTGCCGATTGCGTCTGGCATAAAGGTAAGGCGTATCGCAAAGGGTACACCACCGGTTCTTGCGCTACGGCGGCGGCAAAAGTCGCCGCACTCATGGTGCTGCGCCAGCACGTCATTGACCAGGTTTCAATCGTGACACCGTCTGGCGTCACGCTACACCTCAACGTTGAAATGCCCGTCATCGAAGGCCAACAGGCGACGGCGGCTATCCGCAAAGACGGCGGTGATGATGTCGACGCCACCCACGGCATGCTGATTTTTGCCCGCGTGCAGCTCAACAACAGCGGCACTATCACCCTGCGCGGCGGCACCGGTATTGGCGTGGTCACACGCAAAGGTATCGGCTTGCCTATTGGCGAATCAGCAATCAACCGCACGCCGCGCCAGACAATTGACGCGGCGGTACGTGAAGTGATTGGCCCTGAGCGCGGTGCGGAAATTGAAATTTTTGCCCCGGAAGGCGAGGTGCGCGCGCAGAAAACCTATAACCATCGCCTCGGGATTTTGGGCGGCATTTCAATCATCGGCACCACCGGCATTGTGATGCCGATGTCTGAAGAGAGCTGGAAACGTTCGCTGGCGTTAGAGCTGGAAATGAAACGCGCCGCCGGGCTGGATAAAGTGATTCTGGTGCCGGGCAACCACGGCGAACGCTTTGTGCGCGAACAGCTGCAACTGGATGGTGAATGCGTGGTGACGATGAGCAACTTTGTCGGCTACATGATTCAGGAAGCGGTGCGCCTCGAATATCGCCATATCGTGCTGATTGGCCACCCCGGCAAACTGGTGAAAGTCGCCGCCGGAATTTTCCACACTCACAGCCACATCGCCGACGGGCGCATGGAAACGCTGGTCGCTCACCTCGCGTTAATGGGCGCGCCGTTTGCGTTACTCGAAGCCGTCAGCCAGTGCGACACCACCGAAGCAGCGCTTGAAATCATTACGGAACAGGGCTGGCAAAGGGTGTTTGAACGCCTGGCAATGCGTATCTGTGAGCGCGTTGCCGAAATGCTGCGTTTTACCCAATCCCCGCCAAAATGTGACGCCATTTTGTTCTCGTTCGAAAACCAGGTGTTAGGCAGCAGCCGTCCGGTCGCAGAAATTGCCGGGGAATTAGCGGGAGAAAAGCAATGCTAACCGTGGTCGGAATTGGGCCTGGTGCCACGGAATACCTCACTTTGCAGGCGCACGCTGCAATTAATGAAGCGCAGATTCTGGTCGGTGGCGCACGTCAGTTGGCGCTGTTTGCTGATATCGGCGCTGAAACCCGTCTGCTGGATAGCGATCTTGACGGCTTAATTTCTTGGCTCCGCGAGCGCCTGGATAAGCGCGTCGTGGTGCTGGCCTCGGGCGATCCGCTGGTTTACGGCATCGGCAAACGGCTGGCGGCGAATTTCCCGCCCGAACAGCTACGCATTATGCCAGGCATTAGCTCTATCCAATATCTGTGCGCTAAAGCGGCGGTTGATATGAACGACTTATGGATAACCAGCAGCCACGGGCGTGAACCTGATTTCAATTCCATTGCGGCGCACCAAAAAGTGGCAATGGTGACGGACCAAATCATCGATCCTTACGCCATCGCCCAGGCCATGCTGATGCGTGGCCTGAACCCGACGCTCATTATTGGCGAGAACCTGTCGTCAGCGGATGAACGAATCCATCGCTTGCCAGCCAGTGATGTGGCGCAAAGCTACGCGATGAACGTAGTGGTGATCCTCAATGAAAGATGAACTTTTTTTACGCGGTGCCCGCGTGCCGATGACCAAAGAAGTGGTGCGTACTCAGGCGCTGGATCGCCTGCAATTACAGCACGCCACGCACTTGATCGACATCGGCGCTGGCACCGGCAGCGTGTCGCTGGAAGCGGCAATACGCTACCCACAATTGCAAGTTAGCGCGATTGAACGCAACCCCGATGCACTGGCGTTAATGGCGGAAAACCGCCAGCTCTTTAACTGCCCGAACGTTGAAATCATCAGCGGCTACGCGCCAGTTGAGTTGAATGTGATGGCCGATGCGGTGTTTATCGGCGGTAGCGGCGGGCAATTAACCGAGCTTATCGACTGGTCGCTGGCCCATTTGCATCCTGCCGGGCGGCTGGTGATGACCTTTATTCTGCTGGAAAACTTAACCTGCGCCTTAGCGCATCTCGAGCAGTGCGCTGTGAGCGAAGTTGACTGTCTGCAATTGCAGGTCGCGCAATTCACCAGACTTGGCAGCGGGCACTACTTCAAACCGAACAACCCCACGTATTTGATTTCTTGCCTCAAGGAAGGAAGCCATGACTGAACAATTTGATACCCGCAAAGTGTGGTTTGTTGGTGCGGGGCCAGGCGACAAAGAACTGATCACCCTGAAAGGCTACCGCGTTTTGCAACAAGCGGAAGTGGTGATTTACGCCGGATCGCTGATTAACCCTGAACTGCTCGACTACTGTCCGCCAGGCGCGCAATGCCATGACAGCGCCGCACTCAATCTTGAAGAAATCATTGAACTGATGGAGAACGGCGTAAACGCGGGCAAGCTGGTGGTGCGCCTGCAAACCGGCGATCTCTCGCTGTACGGCTCGATTCGTGAGCAGGGCGAAATGCTGACTGAGCGTGGAATTGGCTATGTTTCCGTGCCGGGTGTGAGCGCATTTCTGGGCGCTGCCGCGCAACTTGGCGTGGAATACACCGTGCCGGAAGTCTCGCAAAGTTTGATTATCACGCGCATTGAAGGCCGCACGCCGATGCCTGCGCTCGAACAGTTAGAAGCATTCGCACAGCACCAAACTTCGATGGCGATTTTCCTTTCTGTGCAGCGCATTAACCGCGTGGCAGAGCGCCTGATTGAAGGGGGGTACCCTGCGGATACGCCAGTCGCGGTGGTCTACAAAGCGACCTGGCCCGACTGCCAGGTGTTACGCGGCACCCTGACCACCATCACCGAACAAGTGCGTGAAGCAGGAATTCGCAAAACCGCGCTGATCATGGTCGGGGCATTCCTCGGCGAGGAGTACCACTACTCGAAACTTTATGACGCAGGGTTCAGCCATGAATACCGCAAAGCCTGAGTCGATGGCGCTGTTTTGTCTCACCCCTGGCGGCGTGGCGTTAGCCGAACGGTTGCGCGCGACCCATCCACTGACCTGTTTCACCAGTGAAAAACTGCTGCAACCGGGGTTTATCCCGTTCGGCAGCAGCTTCGCGCAAACCGTGCAACAGGCATTTAGTCAATATTCGGCGCTGGTATTTATCGCCGCTACGGGAATTGTCGTGCGGGTGATTGCACCGCTGGTGAATGACAAGCTGCACGACCCGGCGGTGGTGGTGATGGATGAACGCGGCGAGCATGTGATCAGCCTGCTTTCCGGCCATCTTGGCGGCGCGAATCAACTCACGCGCCAGCTCGCCGCCACCCTGGGGGCCGATCCGGTCATTACCACCGCCACCGATGTTAACCAACTGGCGGCACTCGATACGCTGGCGGCAGCGCTTGACGCCACAATGCAGGATTTCCGCCAGGCGGTGAAAACCATCAACCAAATGTTGGTCAGCCAACAGCGCGTTGGCCTGTGGTGGGACAGCGAATTTGCGCTACATGCCGATCGATACGACACGCGCGGTTTTATCCCGGTCGACAATCTTGATGCGCTGCCAGAGCTGGATGCGTTGGTGTGCGTCACGCTGCGCGATGCGTTACCGCCACAGACGATCCCGTTGTTTAAACTGGTGCCAAAGCGCGTGGTTGCGGGGATTGGCTGCCGTCGTGATACCGTGCCACACACCGTCGCCAGCTTGTTAAACCAGCAACTGGCGGCCAATCATTTCGACCCGCTAGCCTTGCGGGCGATTGGCAGTGTGTCCCTCAAGCAGGACGAACCCGCGTTGTTAGAACTGGCACACCTGCGACAAATCCCTTTCGAAATCTTTAGCGTTGACCAACTTGCCCAGCATGAATATCGCTTTCCGGCGTCGGAATTTGTGCGCCTCACCGTCGGCGTGGGCAGCGTGTCACAACCCGCTGCGTGGCTGATGAGCAACGGAAACCTGGTGGGCAACACGCTGCGCGAGCAGGGCGTCACCATAACTTTAGGAGTTTCAGACAGATGTTAACGGTAATTGGCATTGGCCCCGGCAGTGAAGCCATGATGACCCAGGAAGCGATTGCGGCCTTGCAGGAAGCGGAAATTGTCGTCGGTTATAAAACCTATACCCACCTGGTGAAGCCATTAACCGGCGACAAACAGGTGATCAAAACCGGCATGTGCAAAGAAATCGAACGCTGCCAGACCGCCATCGAACTGGCGCAAGCCGGGCATAAAGTGGCGCTTATCAGCAGCGGCGACGCCGGAATTTACGGCATGGCAGGGCTGGTGCTGGAGCTGGTGACTTCGCAGCAACTGGATATTGAAGTGCGTCTTGTGGCGGGTATTACCGCCAGCATCGCCGCCGCGTCATTGCTCGGCGCGCCATTGATGCACGATTTTTGCCATATCAGCCTCAGCGATTTATTAACACCGTGGCCGGTTATTGAAAAACGCATTATTGCTGCCGCGTCTGCCGACTTTGTTATCTGCTTCTACAACCCGCGCAGCCGTGGCCGCGAAGGGCACCTGGCACGTGCGTTCGAATTAATGCGCGAGTTTACCCTGCCGCAAACGCCGGTTGGCGTGGTGAAGGCCGCCGGGCGCAAAAAAGAACAAAAATGGCTGACCACCTTTGGCGCAATGGACTTTGAGCCGGTAGATATGACCAGCCTGGTGATTGTCGGCAACAAAACCACCTTCGTGCGCGATGGATTAATGATTACGCCGCGAGGTTACGAGCTATGAGTGAACCTCTCGCTCCGGTAGGTCGGATAAGCGCAGCGTCATCCGACATCATGCACCGAACACTCGATTCTGTAGGTCGGATAAGCGAAGCGTCATCCGACATCATTCACCGAACACTCGATTCCGTAGGTCGGATAAGCGCAGCGTCATCCGACATGATGGCCCCAGGCGAATCATCGGTGCTGGTATTTGGCGGCACCAGCGATGCGCGGTTCATCTGCCAAATCCTCGATGAACAACGCATTGCCTACACCTTGTCGGTGGCGACGACGGTTGGCGAATCACTGGCGGGCGACATCGGCGGGCAAATCCGCGTCGGGCGTATCGACCGCGATGAAATTGCTGACTGGCTGCTGCGCCACGCGGTGCGCTGGGTGATTGACGCCTCGCATCCGTATGCTGAACTGCTCAGTCGCAACATTACCGCGGCCTGCGAAACGGTGGGGGTAACGCTCAGCCGTTACCAACGCCGCAGCGAACTCAATGACCTGGAACACCCGTTGCTGCACAAAGTCGCCAGCCTGCCAGCCGCCTGTGCCGTGGCGCAGGAATATGGCCCGCGCGTGCTGCTGACCACCGGCAGTAAAGAACTGGCGGCCTGGCAGCAAGGAATGCCCGGCAAAACGTTGCTGGCGCGGGTGTTACCGACCAGCGAAGTGATTGCCGAATGTGAAGCGCTGGGGTTGGGTGTCGACAACATTATTGCGTTGCGCGGCCCGTTCAGCGCCGAGTTCAACGCCGCCATTTACGCCTTCTGCTCACCGGATGTGGTGATCACCAAAGAATCCGGTGCCGAAGGCGGCTATCTCGACAAAGTGAATCCGGCGCTGGAGCGCGGCATTCCCTGTGTGGTGGTGGTTCGTCCACAGCCGTTAGTCACTGGACCCGAATTACTGCAAAGCCGTGAAGATGTGAGCCGCCGTGTGACACGCTGGCTGCAAGAGAGGAAAGCATGAAAAAAGCCCTGTTGGTGATCAGTTTCGGCACCAGTTATCACGAAACCTGTAGCAAAAATATTGTTGCCTGCGAAGAACAACTGGGGCGCACTTTTGCTGACCGCGACCGGTTCCGCGCCTTTACCTCCGGCATGATTATCCGCAAGTTAAAAAAGCGCGATAACCTGGAAATCGACTCCCCCGCGCAAGCGTTAAAGCGCCTTGCCGAACTGGGTTATCAGGATATTGCCGTGCAATCGCTGCATGTGATTAACGGCGATGAATACGAAAAAATCGCCCGTGAAGTGCAGGCATACAGCCACTTATTCCAGCGCGTGGCCTTAGGTACGGCGCTGCTGAGTGATTTCAACGACTACGAGTTGTTGCTTGATGCCTTGCAAAGCCAGATGCCAAAACTTGCCGCCGACGAACGGGTAGTATTTATGGGCCACGGAGCCAGTCACCATGCGTTTTCTGCCTACGCCTGTCTTGACCATTTAATGGCAGCGCGCCAAATCCCCGCCCGCGTTGGCGCGGTAGAAAGCTACCCGGAAATCGACCTGATCGTACGTGGCTTGCAGCAAGAAAAGGTGCGCAAAGTCCACCTGATGCCGCTGATGTTAGTGGCGGGCGACCATGCGATTAACGACATGGCATCCGACGAGGAAGACTCCTGGAAAACACAGTTGCAGGAAGCGGGAATCGAAGCGCAAGCATGGCTGCAAGGTTTGGGGGAAAACCCGCAAATCCGTGCGATGTTCGTTAACCATTTGCAGCGTGCGCTGGAAAAATCACTTGTTGAGGTCGCGGCATGAGCGGGCGTTTATATGCTCTTGGCACCGGCCCTGGCGCCAGCGATCTGATAACCGTTCGTGCCGCCCGTATCATCGGCAAGCTCGATGTGCTGTACGCGCCAGCGGGGCGCAAAGGCGGTGACAGCCTGGCGCTATCGATTGTGCGCGAATACTTAAGTGACAGCACCGAGCTGCGCACTTGTCACTTCCCAATGAGTGCCGATAACGACGAAAAAGCGGTGGTGTGGGATGAAACTGCCGCCGCCCTTAAACATGAAGTGGAGCAGGGTAAACAGGTGGGGTTTATCACCCTCGGTGATTCAATGCTGTTCAGCACCTGGGTGTTTTTGCTGGCGCGAATCGGTAACCCGGAATGGCTGGAAATTGTGCCAGGTGTAACTTCATTTGCCGCCGTTGCTTCCCGCGCACAACTGCCGCTGGCAATGGAGGCGCAATCGCTGGCGGTGATGTCGTGCACCGCTTCCCATCAAGAATTAAGCCAGGCATTACGCGCCCACGACTGCGTGGTGTTGATGAAAGTGTACGGGCGTTTTGCACAAATCAAAGCGTTGTTGCAACACCTCGGCATCATCCAACACGCGGTGTTAATGGCGGAGGCGACGTTACCGAACGAGCAGTGTTTCCGTAACCTGGAAGCGGTGCCAGACGACCAGCAATTACCGTATTTTTCGACCATTTTGGTTAACAAGCAGTGGTCGATGTCGGTCGGATAAGCGAAGCGTCACCCGACATTAACGGCTAAAGGAAAATCATGGAATCGTTACTTAAAAAACTCTCGCTAAGCGGCTTAGGCATGGGAATGCTGTTGCTCATTGTGCCGCAAGAAGCGTTCGCCATGCACATTATGGAAGGCTTTTTGCCGCCAATGTGGGCGCTGGCGTGGTGGATTTTGTTCCTGCCCTGTTTGTATGTTGGCCTGGTGCGTTTACGCCAAATCGTCGCCCATGACAGCAACCAGAAAGTGCTGTTGGCACTGTGCGGTGCGTTTATTTTTGTGCTCTCGGCGCTAAAAATCCCGTCGGTCACCGGAAGCTGCTCACACCCGACGGGCGTGGGCCTGGCGGTCATTCTGTTTGGCCCGGGTGTGGTGGCGGTTTTAGGTGCCATCGTGCTGCTGTTCCAGGCGTTATTACTGGCGCACGGCGGCCTGACCACGCTTGGTGCAAACGGCATGTCGATGGCGGTGATTGGGCCGCTAGTCGGTTACCTGGTGTGGAAACTGGCCTGCAAAGCCGGTTTTCGTCGTGACGTGGGCGTGTTCCTGTGCGCGATGGTCGCCGACTTAACCACCTATTTTGTCACCTCGATACAGCTCGGCGTGGCGTTCCCGGACCCACACTTCGGCATCACCGGCTCCAGCCTGAAATTTATGGGTATCTTCTGCCTGACGCAAATCCCGATTGCGATTGCTGAAGGTCTGCTAACGGTGATGATTTACGACCAACTCATCAAGCGACAAATGCTTCCAGCCAGGAGCCAATAATATGAAAAAAACGCTGATTTTACTCGCCCTGGTGGTGGGATTAATGGTGGTGCCGTTCTTTATTCCCCACGGTGGCGAATACGGGGGATCTGATGACCAGGCTGAAGGCCAGATTCAGGTCATCGCTCCAGACTATAAACCGTGGTTCCAGCCGCTTTATGAACCGGCGAGTAGCGAAATCGAAAGCCTGTTGTTCACCTTGCAAGGCTCTCTCGGCACGGCGGTGATTTTCTACATTCTGGGGTTCTATCGGGGCCGACGCGGCGACCATGCTGGGGATTGATAAACTCAGCTACCAGAGCCGTTGGTGCCGAGTTTCGCCGCTGCGCAAATTCGCGTTGTATCTGCTGATGGTGACGCTGGCGTTTGCGTTACCGCCCGTCGGGCAGGTGCTTTGGTTGTTGATGCTTGCGGCTCTTACCTGTTGGTTGTTGCGCATCGGGCCAATGCGCTATTTGCGCTGGCTGGCGGTGCCGCTGGGTTTTTTACTCATCGGCGTAGTGACTATCGTTTTCAGCGCATCGCATAACGCACAATCGCTGTTATTGAGTGTGCCGCTCGGTTCGTTTTATATCGGCATTGATGCGCAAGGTTTACTGGTGGCGAACCAGACGTTCTGGCGCAGCCTGGCGGCACTGGCTGCCACTTACTGGCTGGTGCTCAATCTGCCGTTTCCGCAGCTCATCATCTTACTGCAACGCTTACGAGTGCCACGGTTGCTGACCGAGCAAATCCTGCTCACCTGGCGTTTTATTTTCATCCTGTTGGACGAAGCACAGGCCATTCACCGTGCTCAGTCGTTACGTTTCGGTTATCGTACCTTGCCTGGCAGTTACCGCTCGCTAGCCATGTTAATCAGCATGTTATTTACCCGCGTGCTGCTGCGTTACCAGCAAATGTCCACCACGCTGGATGTCAAACTTTACCAGGGTGATTTCCACCTGTGAGAACCGCTCCAATGCTTAGCACGCAAAATTTATCTTTTTGCTATCAGGACGATACCGTACTACACGGTTTAAACTTCGATTTTGGCGCGTCCCCGGTGACGGGGATCGTCGGCAAAAATGGCTGCGGTAAATCCACCTTGTTTATGAACCTCAACGGCGTGTTACGGCCGCAACAGGGCGCGGTGTTGTGGCAGGGCAAAGCGATAAATTACACTAAAGCCGGGCTGATTGAGCACCGCCAGCGCGTCACCACCGTGTTCCAGGACCCGGAGCAGCAAATTTTCTACACCGACATCGACAGCGATATTGCCTTTAGTTTGCGTAACCTTGGCGTCGATGAAGCTGAAATTGCCCGCCGTGTCGAGCGCGCGATTGAACTAGTGGATGCGCAATCTTTCCGCCACAAACCGATTCAGTATCTCAGCCACGGGCAAAAGAAACGTGTGGCAATTGCCGGGGCGCTGGTGATGGAAGCCGACTATTTACTGCTCGACGAACCGACCGCTGGGCTTGACCCATCGGGCCGTCAGCAGATGATTGAAATCATCGCCCGTATCACAGCACAAGGTAAGCATGTGGTGATCTCAAGCCATGATATTGATTTGATTTATGAAGTCTGTGACCGCGTGTATGTGATGAACGGCGGCAAAATTGTCGCGGCAGGTGAGCCAGGCGCGGTCTTTAGCCAGGCCGACATGCTGCGTGAAGCCGGGCTGGTGCAGCCGTGGCTGGTCAAATTGCACAGCCAACTTGGGTTCCCGCTGTGCAAAACCGAAACTCAATTATTCGACGCCTTGCGCGTTGCAAAGGAAGCAGGATGAGCCTTTCAATCATGGTGCAGGGCACCGCCTCAGACGTGGGCAAAAGCATGCTGGTTGCGGGGCTGTGCCGGATTTTCGCCCAGGACGGCCAGCGTACCGCGCCGTTTAAATCGCAAAACATGGCGCTCAATTCCGGCATTACGCCAGACGGCAAAGAGATGGGCCGCGCGCAGATTTTCCAGGCCGAAGCGGCAGGCATCGCCCCCGACGTGCGCATGAATCCGGTGCTGCTCAAACCCACCAGCGACTGCAAAGCGCAGGTGGTATTGATGGGTAAAGTCGCCACCAATATGGATGCGGTGACTTATCACAACTACAAGCCGCAACTGAAAGCGCAAATCCGCGAGGTCTACCAAAGCCTTGCCGCAGAGCACGACGTGATGGTGCTGGAAGGCGCAGGCAGCCCGGCAGAAATCAATTTACGTGACCGTGACATCGTTAATATGGGGATGGCAGAACTGGCGGAATGCCCGGTGATTTTGGTTGCCGATATTGACCGTGGCGGCGTGTTTGCCGCCATTTACGGCACCATTGCGCTGTTGCTGGAACATGAAAAATGGCGCGTCAAAGGCGTGATCATTAATAAATTCCGTGGCGACGTGGCGCTGCTGTATTCCGGTATCGAACAGATTGAAGCATTAACCGGCGTGCCTGTTCTTGGCGTGATGCCGTGGCTGAACGTTGATCTGGAAGATGAAGACAGCGTGGTGCTGGAAAGCGGGAAATATGATTCCGTGACCGAGAAAGATTTAGATATTGCAGTGCTGCAACTGCCGTATATGTCGAACTTCACCGACTTTAACGCGCTGGCGGCGCAACCCGACGTGCGCCTGCGTTATGTCAGCAAACCAAACGAACTGCAAAACAGCGACCTGGTGATTATACCGGGCAGTAAAAATACGCTGGGTGATTTGCGCTGGCTGCGTGAAAACGGCCTTGAGCAGGCGCTGCTGGCGCATCACGGTAAAAATGGCGCGGTGCTGGGCGTTTGCGGCGGTTATCAGATGCTCGGGCAGCATATTTACGATGAAGTGGAATCCGGTCTGGGTGAAATGCCAGGTATCGGCCTACTGGATGTCGTTACGCGTTTTGCCAGTGTCAAAACCACCACCCGCGTGGCGGGCCATGTTCAGGCAGATCTTCCGGGCGTATTTGCTGCCAGTTCCGGTACTTTGCTCCAGGGTTATGAAATCCATATGGGTGAAACGCAGCGTGGTGAAAATACTGCGCCATTTGCTACCTTCACCGAATGCAATACTCAGCCTTATCATCACGTTGACGGTGCAATCAGTGACGACGGGCGAGTGCTGGGCACTTATCTGCATGGTCTGTTTGATAGCGGCGAATTTACCCGTAGCCTGCTCGACAGTCTGCGCCAGCGCAAAGGGCTGACCGCCTGGCAAGGTAAAGTGTTCGACTTTCAAAAGCATAAGGATCAGCAGTTTAATATCCTTGCCGACGCGATGCGTGAACACATTGATATTGAAAGAATCTACCAAATCATGCGTGAGCATCAGGAGCAAGCAGTATGAAACTCGTCACCGGCGGTGCACGCAGCGGCAAAAGCCGCCACGCCGAGCAACTGGCGGCAAACTTTGAGCGCGTGTTGTATATCGCCACCTCGAAAATTTTCGATAGTGAAATGGCGGCGCGCATTCAGCACCATCGCGACAGTCGCCCGGCGCACTGGCGCACGGTTGAGCAATATCGCGACCTAAACACGGTGATTAATCAGCATAATTCAGCGCAAGAAGCGGTGCTGCTGGAATGCATTACCACGCTGATTACCAACGTGATGTACGACGCGGCGGGCGATAGGCCGGAAGACGACTGGGATTTTGAGTCGATGGAGCAGGTGGTGAATCAGCAGGTCGATATTTTGCTGGCGGCCATTGCGGCAACTCCGGCAGAGGTGATTTTAGTCACTAACGAAGTGGGAATGGGCATTGTGCCGGAAAACCGTCTGGCGCGGCATTTCCGCGATATTGCCGGGCGCGTCAACCAGCGCCTGGCGCAGCGTGCCGACGAAGTCTGGCTGGTGGTTTCAGGGATAGGAGTAAAAATTAAATGATTTTCCGTTTGTTCTTCGCCACCTTGCAGTTTATGAGCCGCATTCCGGTGCGCGCCCGCTGGGCGGATGGTATCGAAACGCATCAGTATGTGCGCGGCATTGTGACATTCCCGTTTGTCGGACTGGTACTGGGCGCATTAGCGGGCGTAGTGTTCACGCTGCTACAACCGTGGGCGGGTTTGCCTTTGGCGGCAATGGGTTATGTGCTGGCGCTCGCGCTGCTGACTGGCGGTTTCCATCTTGATGGCCTGGCGGATACCTGCGACGGGATTTTCTCGGCGCGAACGCGTGACCGGATGTTAGAAATCATGCGCGACAGCCGTCTTGGCACCCACGGCGGGCTGGCGCTGATTTTTGTGATTGTGACAAAAGTGCTGGTGGTGAGTGAACTGGCGCTGCGCGGCGGCAACATGCTGGCGCTGCTCGCCGCGGCTTCTGTCGCCGGGCGCAGCGCCAGTGTGCTGCTGATGCATAACCACAAGTATGCGCGTGAGAAAGGGCTGGGGAATCTGTTTATCGGCAAAGTGACCGGCACGCAAACGCTGCTGACGTTGCTGGGAGGCGCGGTGTTATGCACACTTTTGCTGCCGTCTTCCGGCCTGCTGGCGTTGGTTATCACGCTGCTTGCGATATATGGCCTCGGCTGGATGTTGAAGCGCACGCTCGGCGGGCAAACCGGCGACACGCTGGGTGCCGCTATTGAGTTAGGCGAGCTTGTTTTTTTGTTGGCACTGTTGCGCTAGTTGTCGGATGACGCTGCGCTTATCCGACCTACGAAAACCGATTTGTCGGATGACGCTGCGCTTATCCGACCTACGAAAACCGATTTGTCGGATGACGCTGTCGCTTATCTGACCTACGAAAACCGATTTGTCGGATGACGCTGCGCTTATCTGACCGACGAAAACCGTAGCGTCATCCACCATTTTTTGTCCCGATGTTGATAACGTTGTATAGAGAAAAAAATGCAAACACTGAACTCCCTTTTGGCCACCATTTCCCCGCTTGATAGCGAGGCCATGGCGCGCGCGCAACAACACATTGATGGCCTGTTAAAGCCTTTCGGGAGCCTTGGGCGCCTGGAAGCATTAGCGGTGCAACTGGCGGGAATGCCAGGCATGAAAAATGGCCTGAACACCAAACGCAAAGCGATCCTCGTGATGTGTGCCGACCATGGTGTGTATGCTGAAGGTGTGGCGATTTCCCCGCAAATTGTCACCGCGATTCAGGCGTTGAACATGACGCGCAAAAATACCGGCGTATGCGTACTGGGCGCGACCGTCGGTGCGGAGATTCATGTAGTTGATGTCGGTATCGATAGCGATGCACTGCCTGGCGTGCTGGATATGAAAGTCGCGCGTGGCAGCGGCAACATCGCGCAAGGCCCGGCAATGAGCCGCCAACAGGCCGAAGATTTGCTACTGGCTACCATGCAACTCACCATGGCAAAAGCCGCTGAAGGCGTCACGCTGTTTGGCGTCGGCGAACTGGGCATGGCGAACACCACGCCTGCGGCGGCGATGGTCAGCGTATTAACGGATTGCTCACCAGACGACGTTGTGGGTATGGGGGCGAACTTCCCGTCTGACAAAATGCACCACAAAATTGCCGTCGTGCGCCAGGCGATTAAAGTGAATCAGCCTGATGCCGCAGACGGTATCGACGTGCTGGCAAAAGTGGGCGGCTTTGATTTGGTCGGTATGACGGGCGTAATGCTTGGCGCGGCGGCAGCGGGTTTGCCGGTAGTTCTTGATGGCTTCTTGTCTTATGCCTCAGCGTTGGCGGCCTGCCAGATTGCGCCAGGTGTGCGTGAATACTTAATTCCTTCGCATCTGTCTGCTGAAAAAGGTGCGGTGATCGCAATGAATAAGTTAGGACTGGAGCCATATTTGCAGATGGGCATGCGTTTAGGCGAGGGCAGCGGTGCGGCACTGGCGATGCATCTGGTTGATGCCGCGTGCGCAATGCACAATGAGATGGGTTCGCTGGCGGACAGTAATATTGTGCTGCCTGGGTGATTTCCCCTGTCACCCATTTGCCACGATATACGCCGTCTGTTGGTCATTAACCTGCACCTGTCGGGCTAATCCTTCATGTACCAGAACGCGCAACGCGGTGCGGGCGGTACCGTCCGAAACGCCCAATAGCTGGCTGACCTCCGCGGCGGTGTACAGCCTCTGAGGTTCAGACAACATAATATTCAGTAATGCTATCTGGCGCGGTCGCAGTCTGGAAAGTGCGCCAGAGGCTGCCAGTTGGCTATCAACCGCCGTGCGGCGACGGATAATATCATGGATAAAATCGAGATATTTCGTCGTCGCCCGTTTGATGGTACTTGCCTGGTGCTCCAGAAAGTAAGTGATGTCCATACCATCATGCTCGGTGTACTGGTAGCTATGGGCATATTTAACCGGCGCGGCATGCAGAAGCTGGCTTATCGAGACAAAGCGGAAGGCTTCGTAGCCATTTTTTAGCATAAACCAGTAAAATAGCGCGCGGCTGGTGCGGCCATTTCCATCCCTGAAAGGATGCTCGTGCGCGAGCATAAAATGCAGAATGCACGCCCGAATGAGTGGGTGAATGTATTGCCCGTCGGTATGGTTGGCGAAATCGCAAACCTCTTGCAGGCGTTGGGGAATAGTGGCCGCGGTGGGTGGTTGATGGGCGATATTGCCATCGTAATCCGCAATCACAATGTCATCGGTGTCCCGAAACGTGCCGGGTTGGTATTTCGCGTCGTTGATGCCGCTCATCCCAACAGCATGGAAATGCCGGATAAGCTCGATGGTGAGCGGTTCAGCCAGATGTTCGGGGATTTTAGCCATTAGACGGGCATTCCCGGCAATCATTTGCTCATCTTCGGTACGCGGCTGACGCCCGGTTTCCAGCATATTACGCGCAACCAGTGTCGTGGTATTGGCCCCTTCAAGCTGGCTACTGGTTATCGATTCATCGAGCTGTAATTGCGATAACTCGGCACCCCCCGCAGGCAGTTGTTGGAGATATTCTCTTAAGGCCGTTTGTGTGGTGTGTTTGTCCGCCAGTTCACACACTTCTGAGATAAGTGGCGTGATATTGAACCCTGCTTGTTCCCCAGCTTCATTACGGTAATTGACGGGTTGTAAGGCAGCGCTACGGGCGTTGCGCGTCAGCGTCCAGGCTAGCTCCAGATCCTCACCGCGTTTGACCCGATGGCGAAATTCATCGAAGGGCAAATAACGGCCTTTATTGTCCAGAATACGGCTGTATTGCTGGTGGGTTTCTAATTGCGCACCAGTGAATGCGGAAAATGGAATTAAGCCTGGAGGGTGCTTCATCAATCTATCTCAATTTTTAATATTATTGAGATAGATTAGTCGTGGAGGGGGATAACTACAACAAACTATCTCAATTTTTATAAATATTGAGATAGTTTGCGAAAGAGGCGAGAGCTTACTTCACCTTAACTAACGTGCGGCCCTGAATCTCATTGTTCATAAAGCTCTCTGCCACAGCAGGCGCTTGCTCCAGGCTGATTTCCGTCGTCGCCATCTCATAGAAACTCTCCGGCAGCAACTTCGCCAGGCGCTCCCACGCAGCAATTCGGCGCTCAAGCGGTGCGCTCACTGAATCCACACCTTGCAGGCGCACGTTACGCAGAATAAATGGCATCACCGTAGTTGGCAGCGCGAACCCGCCCGCCAGGCCACAGGCAGCGACACAACCAGAGTAGTTCATCTGCGCCAGCAATTTAGCGAGCACATTCCCGCCCACGGTATCGACCGCACCAGCCCACACTTGTTTTTCCAGCGGGCGAGTTTCTGCAAATTCGCTGCGCGGCAGAATGCGGCTGGCGCCCAACTGGCGCAAATAATCATGGGTCGATTCACGGCCAGAAACTGCCACAACCTGATAACCCAGCGCGTGGAGCAGGGCGATGGCAGTGCTGCCCACGCCACCACTGGCACCGGTTACTACCACTTCACCGCTTTGCGGTGTAATGCCGGCTTCTTCCAGCGCCATGACGCACAACATGGCGGTGAAGCCGGCGGTGCCGACGATCATCGCTTTGCGTGCGGTTAAGCCTGCAGGCAACGGAACCAGCCATTCAGATTTCACACGAGCTTGCTCGGCAAGGCCGCCCCAATGGTTTTCGCCCACTCCCCAGCCGGTCAACACCACTTCTTGCCCTGCGCTAAACGCGCTGTCGCTGCTGCTCGCTACGCGGCCTGCGAAATCAATGCCTGGCACCATCGGGAAGTTGCGGATGATTTTGCCTTTACCGGTGATTGCCAGCGCGTCTTTATAGTTCAGGCTTGACCAATCGACGTCGACCAGCACATTTCCCAACTCCTCAGCTGGAACGGCAATTTGCTTCACTTCGGCTTGCGTCTGGCCGTCAACTTGTTCAAGAACCACAGCTTTCATAATCAATCCTCTTATTTTGTTTCTCATGCCCCACACGGTATACCCGAAGCCGTTGAGAATAAAGAAGCCCGGTACTTTTTAGCGCCACTGTCCGGCGGAAGTATCCAGATTCGCTTGATCGGGATAGGACTTGCCCAAAGCGGCATCACGCAATGATTCCGGTACATCCCAGATCATCACTTTTTCAACGCCGTCGTTATTTTTTAAATAGACCCACAATTTGTCGCCTTTCCAGCTAAAGGTGCTTGCAGCAACGGTGTAACCTGTATCAGGAACCAGTTGTGCAATAATCGTCCCGCTTTTCATCTCAAGAACAGTGGTATCCAGGGCCAATAATCTTCCGTGAGCCGTGCGCGCTACGTGGGACACGGGTTTGTCGAATTTCAGATAAGGTAATCCGCTATCCAGATTGATGATAAAAATGGGGTTAGCCTGGTAAGCTGAACCTTCTGACGGAGCGAGTCCCCATCTGGATTCCAGGCTACCAAAGAACATCCCATCAACGTTTGTTTTGACACTCTGGACGACTTGCCCTGTTTCAGCCGATAGACCATATCCGCCCCAGTCTTGCCGCCAAACCAGGTTGTCGTTAAATTTAATGGAGGTGAGGCTTCGCGATTTAGATGAATTCACCAGCCTTATCGCGGCTTCGCGTGATTCAACCATCCCTGCTTTGCTCATCAGTTCCCCCTTTTTGAGGGACAGGTTAAAAACTGGGCTGTCATTGCTACTCCAAAGCGCGACGTTTTCCCCCGGATTGATTAACCAGTTTTCCAAAAATGCCTGCCGTACGCCAGGGAGCGCAATCTCGCGGCTTTTTTTACCATCAGGTGTCCACGAAAGTAACTTATAGATTACGCCGGGTTGCTCGCCGTTGGCCGACGAGGTGACTTTGTCCAGCCCCCATAACCTGCCGGTATCATCAAGTTTGAGGGAGGTAATGGCGGATTGCCCCTGGAAATTGTGCAATAACTTGATTTTATTTTCTTTAAAATCAAATGATTGCATTTTAGCGAATGTTGATACGATCAGTTGATCATCGGGCAATAGCAGCATCTGCCAGTCTTCAAAGGACTGGCTATAGATTTTGAACTGCTCGGGATCGTTACCTGAAAACTCGGGGATTTTACTGACGGGGACATCGAAAACAGGGGCCGGTGTGGTTGGATTGCCAGTGATGGCTATTTCTGGCACCAGCCTGTTGAGCGTTGTCCACTAATACAGTAGTCGCCTGATCTATGGTTTTTTTTAACTCCGGATGGTTGGCGAAACTGGCTTCAAGCCACGGGTGTTCCATTTTGGACAGGACGTCAGAAACATCCTTCCATTGAAAATCACCCAGCCCTGCATTCTGGAAACCTTGAGTCAGTTTTTGTCTGACCTCGTTGACTGTGCCGGGGATCAAAAAGTACGGTCCATTGTAGTAGTAATCCTGGTTATCTTTTTGATTATAAGCAGGATTTTGCAAGGTTATTGTGCTTAAGCCAACATCTGCTGCTGCTGATATCAGGGGGAGTGATATCAGGATGCAGAGCGGCAAGAGACTCATCATTCGTATTTTTCTTTTTATATACATATGGGTTTTCACTGTAGTGAATACCAGCCTCTTAAGGTTGAACCAGACCACGGGTATAAACCCAACCACTGGTGACATTCTGGGTTGAAGGATGGGTATAACGCACAAAAGTGAAACCTGCCTGCGGAGGTTTATCCGACGCGGGGACTTTGTCCCCATCAATAAGAAAAGCATTCGTGCTGTTCTGGCAAATTTCATTTGGCGCATCATAAAAATAGAGGCGCTGATGTTGGTTAGAGACTGTGCGCGTAACAAAATTTATGGGTGCTGCATTTTCGCCGGTTGCCTGTTGATTAGCGGTATTACAAATTTGCTCTTTTGTTTTAACGACCTCTTCAGGTAACCATCCTTCAATAATTTTTTTGGTGACAGGATGGACATAACGACTCCAGATAAAGCCCGGTTGTTGCCCCCATGATAGCGCCAGTATTTTGTCGTTATTCACAACAAATGCATTTACGCTGCACTCTTTGTTCGGTGCCCAATAAAGGTGTTGGCGTTTTTCCTGGCTGGCAATATAGCGAACGCTCGAGTCCCCCTCTACTTCAAAGGCGTTAGGGTAGAAACCTCCTGTCGGATCATCCGTCATGTTTTGGTTTGCCTGAAAGCACCGATCATCTTGCATCTTGCACATGCGGTAGTTTTCTAATGCGGCAGGATCCGTGGTGAGCTTTTGCGGGTGCTCCTGATCGAGTTCATCCCACAACTCCCCCGTTTTTTCATTGTAGACAACCCAACCATAATGCCCGGCGCCAGGGGCTGAATCTGCATGCGCCTGCCGCACGTTTATGATTTGAATAAACCACATTTCCTTGCGGTCATCGTGTTTCTCCATAAGGACATCCAGATCGGTTGCTTTGGGATGTTCGGCGGCAATCATAGATTGGTTACTGCTTGCTAAGAGTTTTCTTAGCGGAATACGACAGTCACGAACAGGAGCAACGGCTGCATTATCACTCCATGTAACGGTCGCTGTTTTCGCATATGAAATAGAAATGAGCAGCGAATGAGAGATAAGCAATATGCCCATGATAGAACGAAGCTTCATAATTATTCCCAGGTCTGCGCCTTGCAAAAATAATGTACTTCCGACTCATCGGTTTTTATGTTTGCCTGTGATAAATCACAATTCAGCGAAACACGATCGTTAGATGAATAGCCTGAGAAAACACCGCCAATGCCTGAATCTTGATATCCGGTGAGTGTCTCTGAACCCTGCTCAATAATCACCGACCAGCGAGTGAAACGGTCTTGCGGCCCAATGGGAATAAAGACATTCCATTCACCTTTTGGCGTTAGTGAAAAGTAACCCTTCGAATCAGTCGTGGTGGTTTGCATGATTTGCGCCGAATTGGCTAATGAAACGTTGACGTTAGCCAACGGTTGCCCTTGCCTGGTTAAAACACCTTCGATATGCGGACTGTTGTAATCATGGTAAACGCAGCCATTTAAAAAGGTTGCGGCTGCTAAAACTATCATCAGCGATAAAACTTTAAAAACCGGCGCTCGATTATTCGACATTGCGGGATAACTCTAGATAGTGAAATGCTCCATTGGGAGGAATCTATCATATCAGGAAGATGAGGGGCGATCGCGGAGCCAGGTCGTAGCAAAGTCATCAATGTTACCTGCTGCAACAAGCAAAATATCTTTGGAAAACGACTCGCAACTTACTCATTAGTGGGTTGGTTAACACTAACGGCTACGGTATAGTCAGCGCCGCTGCGGCAAAATCCGCAGCCAGGTTTCGCAGCCTGAATATCACATCGGGAACACATACAATTTTTCTCCTGGAGAATATTTATGACGTTACCCAAAAGTCTTATCTTATTGACTACTCAAAACGACTGGCATCCTGCGGATATCATCGCTGCCCTGCGTAAAAAAGGCACTTCATTGGCAGCTTTATCCCGTCAGTCAGGATTGAGCTCTTCAACGCTTGCAAATACACTTTCCCGCCCGTGGGCAAAAGGCGAAATGCTGATAAGCCAGGCGATTGGTGTTCCTGCTGAGGATATCTGGCCGAGTCGTTACTTTGACCCAAATACACGTAAACCGATTAGCAGACCAATGCGTATGCGCCCAAAAAAATTCGCGGAAAGTAAAAGAGGCGAGGGGTGTGGTAATCATTCATAGAAATGAAGCGGCTTTGAAACCCATTTAGCTTCTTTGCTGCTCTGAAACCAGAACCAGATTGTCTGGGTGGGTATAAAAACAATAAAGCCTGCTTAGATAAACCTGAGCGGGCGATTGGATTCTGCCGTGGACCATGAGTTTTGACGGTCTGCTGTGTGCCAGAAGCGGACGTTGCTTGATCTTACTCACCAATAGTGGACACGCGACTAATACAATTTATTACTTTTCATTTTATGCCTCACTGAGATTTAACGAGCCAAAATATTTAAAGAATTCAATAATTGAGTGTCGAGTGTTTCAGTTGCAGGAATTGGTAATCCGTTCGCAATGCGGTAATTTTTCACAGACTGCCTTGTAGATGGTCCCATTATGCCGTCAATATTCCCGTTGTAAAATCCCTTGTCCAGCAATGCGAACTGAACACGCATGATCAAGCGCTTACGTTTCTCTGCACCAGAAGTCAGCCCATTACTTGCACGGTTAACTTCTGAAGTTCCAACAGAATTCGTGGTCGTGGATCTGTTATTGTCGTTAGAGCGAAGTGCACGCACAGAGGAAGAGGACGATGAGGAACTTGTACCTGAACTTGAAGAGCCAGATGAGCTTGGTGAGCTGTATGTTTTTGGATAATAGGGTGTACTTCCACCATAGTATCCGCCACCTGATGAGGATCTATGAGAACTATGGCTCCGATGGGAGCTATGACTGCGATGCCCTGCAATGTAAAATGGAACTTCCGTGTTAAGTGGGGCTATCACTAAATCATGTTCATTAAGAGTCATACCTAGCAAATCACTCGCTCCGGTAGATGAATCACTTGCCCATACAGAATTATTGAGTGCCAAAAATCCCGGAAGTAAAGCAGCGAAATTAAATTTTTTCATAAAATTGGTCTCGGTGGTTGATGAAAACGGCCTTTCGAGGAACTGAAATAACCAGCACAGGAAGACTTCTGAGTGCATTCATCACATTCTTTAGGATAGTAATTTTTCCAATCAGAGATTGACTGAGCAGCAAGCTCCCAGGCTCTTTCAGGAAGATGACACAAAGGACAATTAAAAATTGTTAGAGGTATGCCTGACCTTTGTGCAGTGTCTATGACGGAGATTATTTTCTCACTATAGCTGCTGTGCCCAATGAAGATTGTTGACCAGTTTTTTCGTGCCCAACCGATAGATTCCAACCCCATTAGGGAAATCTGATTGATGTTGGAGAACACACGGCCAGCGAATTCTACGATGTTATCCAATTCTGTATAGTTAGCCAGTGTCGGAATAACTCTAAGTTCAATATTAATCCCTGAGTTTCCTGCATTGATTAACCCTTTCACCGTTTCATTAAATGCACCATCACTCCCTACCAGATGATCATGCACAAGTGGTCTTGATGAATAGAGCGGTATACCAAAGGTGATTTTGATCTTTTTGCTTCGCTTTGCCATTTCCTGAGTAAAGTTGGTATCAGCAAATTTGCGTCCGTTTGTTAAAACATGCAAAGCAGTATCTGGTGAGTTCTCGATGATAAAATCAATGAAGTGTAGGAAATCATCTCCATATAGCAGAGGTTCACCACCGCTGACCCCAACAACTCCATTCAAACCAAATGAAGCTATAGCAAGGGCTGATTGGGTAAGCAGCCAGTCATCATTTGCTTTCTTTGGTGGCTGGGAACAAAACAGGCACAGGTTATTGCAGCGTTCCGTAACTAAGACAGTATTATGATTGGCTTTGCGGGACAGAATAACGCGTATCATATTGCCATTATTGATTATCCCAATATCTCCATCTTCAATTGACTCAAATAATTCAGTGCTAATAACAGAGTAATCAAAGCATGGCAAAATGGCTTCATTGTTGCTTTCAGCAACTACCAGCAAATTGGGCAAAAAGAATAAAGGGTTAACTGGTTTTTGTTTGCATAACCGATAGAACCCGGTGGGCACATTCTTTTTAGACGCAAAATGAAAGATATCATTCCTGATAACTTCAGACATATGCCCATCCTTTTAGCATCTCAGCCTTCGGACCACCTTCTGAGATGCAGTTCATCAGATACCTGAACATCCCCTTGTGATACTGACAAAACGTTGACCGACTCCTATCACCGACAGGCTCCCCTTGCACGCTTATGTTCTGACATGGGTCTGCACCGCAAAATGGTTGATATGCGCATGTATCACAACCTGGCAGAGCAAAATTGAACGATGAACTCAATACCGCGTTATAGTAAGGACTCGTGGCAAATGATAGCGTCTTAACCTGCCCCGCACTGAACTCCGTTTCAGGATTAACCTTCTGCAACATACGGCTTTCATCGCTGCCATATACTCGACCGTCATAATTGAAAAGGATACTGTTTAGCACGACCCCACTTGGTGACTTTAAATCCGCATAACCACTAAAGCCGGGATTGAATATTCTTTTCAGATGAATGGAGGCCGAATGTTCCACAACTCTTATCCCTTCATTGTTGATCCTAAGAATTTCATCTATCAACGAGGCATAGAAACTGAAGTATTCGGCCATAGAGAAGGTGAACGATGCTTTTTGTGCAAACCCATAGGGACTAACAGGTCGGATAAACATATCCTTGAGGCCAAGAGACAAGTGAGCCTGGACAATCGATTCAGGATGCTTGATTAGATCTTTAGTAACTGTAGTAACCGTTGCAACGCGACCAGCGCCTAAAGACCGTTTGATAGCCTCTACCCCTGACACTGTTCTACTGTACGCAAGCCCATGACCAAGAATTCGATTACTGTTGTGAACAACTTCCTCGCCATCAAGCGAAACAGAGAACGTTATGTTCCTATCTCTCGACCATACAAGCATATCCTCATTCAAGACAGACAGGCTTGATGCTATCACCATCTCAAAATCGTTGCTTCCCAGAGTTTCAGCGCATTGCTCATAGATGGACTGAATTAAATCGAACCGCAAGAGTGGCTCTCCACCCTGTATCTCTATCTTGTAAGGTGGCGTCGAGAGTTTTTTGATAGTAGAAATGATGTCAGGGATGAGATTGGGATTTAGATCATAACCAGAGGCGTTTACGGAAGCTCTACTGACCTGACAATACTTGCAAGTATGGTCGCAACGTAATGTGGGCACAATCATGAAAATTGGCCTGACTGCCAGTTCATTCATCAATCGTTTTGCAAAAGCAGCACTTAAAGCATAGGGGGTTGTGGCAGATGAGCTTTCGTTGGTTATGAAAAGCTTACTTTCTAGGGCGTTTGATTGTTCCGCACTTATTTGCTCATCAGCCAGATCAAGCAGGTCTTGCTCATCAATGAAGTGATGAAAGCCAGCGAGATTGCTTATAAACACCTGTCCATTAGGCAATCTGTCAAAATTGAAAGGCATCAATTCCATTAAGAAAGCCTTTCATCGACACTGCGAAGCACTTTATGGACAATAGAATCTCTCAACGTCCCTGTTTTATGCTGTAGTTTTTCTCGCAAAGTGTAATCATTCAGCAACCTCTCGAATTCATAGAGGCATTCGTGGCTACCGCTTTCAAAAGAGATTGTCCAGTAGGATAGATCCTCACGGAGTTTCCATTGAGTAATTGGAGTCATCCAGTATAGGCTATTGCGTATAACCCATTCAGAATAAATTTCTTTTTCAAACATCCTTTCGCACATTGCCATTACCTTCCAATACGAATAATCACGATCAGCAACCGCTTTAAAGCACAGATTTTTCCTATGGCAACAATAATACAACATATCTATTGATATGTTACAGGTGACTTGTTCCCCGTTGATTAATACATTGCAACGTTAGTAATGCCATCATCAATTGTGAACTTCCGCTGTTCGCTCATAGCTGACTGAGATCTAACCTATAGGCGGCTTCGTGCCAGGAGCGGACGTTTCAAAAAGGTGCAGTATGCCAATCCTAAACTGGCGATGAACCGTTTTAGGATCGAGTTAGGTGCTCGCCTGAGCGATTACTTATAATACGATTACAGTCACACTGAATTATGGGTAGACATATTAAGATGCTATTTAATTCTGACTCACCAGTTCGGTAATGCGCACGGATTAATGCGTGGGAATGGCGATAGTGGTCTCTGATTTATCTCAACACGATGACAAAGTAATCCTCCAGACACAACCGGAGCTATTGTGAAGGACTACTGAAAGCTTATTAACGCTCAACGCTTGCTAAGTCAGGAGAGTAAGGGAGCCGATAATTTCATGTTCTGTATTTTCAATCTCCAGATTGAGAATTTCAGAAACACGTTGAGTTCTTAATTCTTTGTTGATGTTAAACAAATCCATTTTATCCAGCGCATACATGGTGAGTGCGGTTAAGACAGCAGACAAAAATGAGGCCGCAATTATACTTAATGGCTCACCCATGCCCATGCCACTGAACCAGCTTTCGATAGCGATACCCGCAAACATAGTTACCGAGCCTGCAATGAGCTTTAGAATGGCATCGCCTTTTTGTGCAGGTGATTTGTTTGCGTCCCTCAGGATAGGAGCAATTTGCATCAATATCTTTACGCCTTCCTTAACTACCCGAGCGATTTTTTTAAATACGCCAACGAAGCAGTTAAGGATCCCTTCGAGAAGCATACTGATGAAGTTCTTAAAAAAGGAGAGTAGTCCACCTTTTAAAAGGCTGGCTGCCTTTTCCATAATATGCATTTTCATCCGGCCAAAGCGTTCCTTAAGCGCCTCCTTGAAACTGTTTGCGGCAATCCCATCTTCAATGCCATTTCTGATACAGTCATTTAACTCATAGTAGAGCGGTTTTATTGCAAACAAAATCACTTCGCCCAGCAACTGTTGGCCCGCAGCGTTGCCCGCATCGACAGCCAGTCTCTGTTGAACCTCTCTGTTGCTTTTGACATTGCCCCACACTGTTTCATTTGTTTTCTTATCTAAGGCAATTTGCGCTTCGTCCATTTTCTTAATTTGATTCGCTTTGACTTCTTTGTCTTTTTCCGTAAGAGCTATTTTTTTCTTCTTATTTTTACTAAGCGCGTAGCCTTGGTCAATTTGCTGTTGTAATTCGTCACGCGTCAAATCATGTTTAGCTTTATTGCCACCAGCATTATTTACCTGGCTGGTAATCACAATATTCTCTTCAATGTTGATGATGTCTTTTATGTCATCAACAGTTAACGCTTTGTTGCTCTTGAGATTTTTGCAAAGTTCAGCGCAAGGCACCACGTGATCTGCTTGCGCAGCTTGCCCCGGTAAACCTTCACTATTGGCATGTTTCTTGTTTTTATAAATAACGCTATCAGGATCATAACCATCTTGGGCAGTATTCTCGTCACCAAAATACTTTTCTTTAATCGGATCTGAACCTTTTCGCATCGTGGTTACGTTGCCATCGCGAGTCATTTTTCCATCATAGTAGACTGACCGTTTATCAAATGTCGCGATGTTCACCTGCTCATTGAGCTGTTCGGTATAACTATCAATCGTCGTATTGCTCTGCGGTTTGGCATACGAAAATACTTTGCATTCGTTATAGAGTCGTGACGCGGTGATCCCTTGCTTAGTACCAAGCTTAAATGACCGCATGGTGCCATCGATAAGGCCAAGGAAGACGGGTTCCAGAATTGAATTAGCGCCGCTTTCCGCGTCCATATTTGCGATTAAACCGGTAATTTCTACGATATCTGAGTCATTAACTTCGTAACTATAGAGTTCGCCAACATAGGCAGCAGCCATATCGTTATTTTCAATAAACCGGGCATCTTCGGCATTGATTAGGCTTAATCCAAACAAGTCAGGCATCGCCAGGTTACCTTCCCTTGCTGCTGATTGGTGCTGTCGAGTTTTAGCTAATCGCATTTTATGTCGTTGAGCATTATCCATGTCACTATCCTATGTCCAGCAAGCAATTAGAAACTGTCAAAAGCCATGGGCGGTTTGGAGGTTACCTTCAGTAAATTCGGCAACTGTATTGATAATGATGTTGAAGATTTCTTCGTGTTCATTGCTGGTAAAGGCATGTTTTTTGATCAACGCTTTGGCTGAATTTGTTGAGGGTGGGTTACTTCTCATTTCTGAAATTTTATTTTGTGTAATGGCAGGCAGTTGCGCTCTCGTACCTATCCCGCAAATCAGCCAGTCCAGCTCCTCCATCAAGTTGTCTGTGAGTTTACGACTAGTGGAAGCGCATGCTATGCCAAGTCCGAATGCAGCGACGATGAATTGGTCACGATTGGCAATTTGATCCACCATCGCGGTGACCTGGCGTTTCAGTGCATACATTTCGGCAGTATGGCGGGCCCGCTCCTCATTCCTGCCTTGATTAATATCACTCTGGCGACTGGCTTCAGTTGCTGCGTCACCCGCAACGCCCGCAGCCGCTCCAGCAGCACCTCCCACTACCGCAGCACCTACAGCAAGAGCCTCTGCACCGAGCAGTGATCCTGCTAATGAAGCAGCACCCAGGACCGAGCCACCGCCCGTGAATGGAGCTAAAGCAACAGCAGCAACACCTACGGCAACCCCACCGGCGCAATACCCTACAATCTTCACTAATTTCATTCATCGCCTCAGCTTATTATAATTATATGATTAATAAACATACGCTTATTTTTATTTGTTCAAAATTTAATATCTTCTAATGTTGTTCATAATTCAAGGTGGACGAGAAACAGCAATATACCTTTCAGTAGCTGACCTGTTCCCAGTTGATTGACACACGGCATCGTTAGCAAATTCCATGGCGACTCAATTACGAACGTCTGCTGATCGCTCATAGTTGCACCTCGCTCCCCATTGCGGCGACTCTGTGCCAAAACTGACGTTGATAACCGCCAGTAAACGGACTAATTCTAATTCATTAATTAGTTTTCATTAGCAGTATTAAAGATAGTTTTGCTCTTAGCATCTGAATCTATCCATTTACCTTTTTTCGAACTATAAACCCTTGAACCATCGAGAGAATAATATTTAATAAACACAGAATCCTTAAAACTCTGATCGGCTAGTTCTTTTGCTTCCCACTCTGAAAGAATGTAGTTATCAGAAAGGATTATCACATCTGTAACACCTTCAATCCCTTTGTCTATGAGATGTACTGCATCTTTAGTCCAGCGGTTTGTATATGTACTAACATATAAAGAGGTTAAGCCCTTAACCGTTCTGGCACGTTTGGCATAATCCTCTATGTCAGGCATCCAAACAGCATCCTTCAGTTCCTCGGCGTGTTGCTTCGCATACTCCACATCTTGAGGAGTAGCATGAGGGCTGTTCTGTATGTCAGCCGCTGTCCACTTGTGTGAGCTCGCATAAAATGCAACATCCTGAGCGTAAGCCATAAGATTAGCTTTACGGGCTACCTCTTGACTATGTTCCTGATATTGGAAGTAACCCACGATTGCGACACAAACAAACGCTACTGTACCAACAGCAACACAAATCCATTTCCATGCGCTGCGGGGTAATATCTTAATTATTACGATAATCAATAGTACTGCTACCAGAAAAAGCACAAAGCCCAACATACCAATCCCAATTTATAAAAATATATTTACTGTGCATGGTACATAAGCATGCTTACAAAACTTTGTAAAAAATCAAAAAACCTATGCCTATGTTTTAGATTTATTTATTTAAGCAACTGATGTTAATGAATGATTTTTAATATAAGGATGGCTGGTAAAACTTAGAAAACTAATTTTTTCTATGGATCGACTGAAAAGCACAGCTAAGCTTTGTGTGGTGGTGGGGATTGCAACAGAGCTAAATTTCCATGGCTAATCCAGACAGCTCCTGTCAAATTCTGGCCAGAACTTCCGCTCCTCGCTCTTAGCTGCCGGAGATGTTTGGAAGGGGGGGTGAGTGCCAATAGCGAACTTTGCTAACAGGTCGGTACAATGAGTAGCGGGATATAGCACAGTCACTATCGCTGTAAATAAAAACATGTTTTAAAAAACAGTATTGACCTCAAATCTCAAATGAGTAAATTAGTACTCAGCAGCACAATGTAAGTGATTAGTAAGTTAGTGAATAGATAGAAGTTCTGGGAAAGCCATTTTGCTATACAGGCCACGAAGTTTGTTGTTTGGGATGTAGTTGTTTTCAGGCCTTGTAGTGATTGTGCTGGTTCGCAAAATGGTAGTGTTAGCGCGACGATGTAAGGCCTTGTTTTTTAGTTGATGCTGACGGTTTCGTTTGTTTATGGTAACCGTATCAGCAACGGGCAACGCATCAAAGAGTATATGTCGCGATGGGGGATGTGCTTGTTTAAGTTGCCACGCTTAGGTTTTGAAAGCGCAGGCAGGTGTATGACGAGATAAATAGCGGGAGGATTTTTAGTATTAATGCCCAATATTATCTGTAGTAAACGGGTACATTTGAAAGCAGTATAAATAGCAGTATCATTTTATTAAGTCCATTAATGTTAAATCTGAAGTCTGTAGTACCTTAAAAGCCCTGGCTGCAATGGTCAGGGCTTTTAAGATTACTCCCCCTTTGAATTGTAAGTTCTCTCAACAAATCATTGATAAAACTCACCTTGCATAATATTTCCAGCCACGCTGGTTTTTGGGCTAAAGGTGCGGGTCACGCTGACCTGACTACCCACCAGATAACATCATTACAAATGACAGTCAGCCCCTCGCTCAACGCTGTCCCTGGATAATCCCATTGGCGACTGTGTTCCAATAAGCGGGCGATACGCTAATCAATTATGAGGTGTCTGGATAGTCCGTTTAGCCAGTTTCCTTTGAAGTATTATGACCATTACGGGAAATCCAGATGCGGCTAATGCACTAACAACCAACAGTCTGTTTAGATTTTGCGTTGTTATTCCCTGGTCAGGAAGTAATAAGGAAGACAGAAAGAATGCGAGAGTTGTTATCAGGGACATAATTGCTGCCTGTAGTGAAGAAAAACTGGCTCGTTGTTCATTCTCAGGATACTGGATAGCAACCGACGAAGCGGAAACAAGTCGGCTATATGAGGCTCCAAGAAATAAGGTTATAAATAGAACTGTATTATGATAGCCCATCGCAGGAATCAGTAAACTTGCCACAAAGAACAGAGTTGAAATTGTTGCCAACATCAGAGCAGATAAACGCGATGTTAGAATGCCTGTTATTTTTGTAGAAAGATAACCCGCAATACCTCCACTTAAGAACAATAAAGGTAATAGGTTTTGTTGTGCGCCCATATACTGCGTCAATAATGGAGTCAAAATGGGAATAATCAGCATTGGACTAAATTGTACTATTGCAGTACAAGAAGCGAAAATTAAGGTTTGAGTATCAATAGATAGATTACTCTTCACGCCTGATTGAACCGTATCCCTGGGGATAATAAATACTATCAACGGCAAAGACAGTAGGCAAAGTGAACTGATT
The DNA here is from genome assembly GCA_024169445.1 of Buttiauxella agrestis ATCC 33320. Lineage (GTDB taxonomy): Bacteria > Pseudomonadota > Gammaproteobacteria > Enterobacterales > Enterobacteriaceae > Buttiauxella > Buttiauxella ferragutiae. Next base: position 4,271,965 of record JALKFA010000001.1, on the reverse strand, counting down.
AACCACAGCGCAGTATGCCAACCATAGTGCGTACACAAAAATAATATAGCTGGCATACCGACGATACTTACCATCGAAAATGATGCAATCACTGTTGCCAGCATTTTTCCACGTAAGTTAGCTGGAGCATAGTTTATCAAAATGCTCGTACCCACCCCCATTGTCGTACCACCAACCAATCCTGCACAAAATCGTAACGCGAGTAGAGTTTCAAAATGAGTAGTGAGTGTGGACAAAAATGTTAATGCTCCCAGCAGCACCATATTCTTGACCAGGAATTGTTTTTTATTAAACCGGTCGATCATATAAAAAGCAACAATGCCAGAAAGCACAGCACCCAGTGTGTACATACCAGAAACATAGCCAGAAAATGAAACAGGAACCGAAAATCCGTCTGCCATAAAAGCAAAAACAGGCGTTAACGCCATATACTCCAGCGCATTAGTGAACTGGATAAAAGCCATTACAATGGCTATCCGCATGAGTGTTTTATGATTAAACGTCTGTGTGACCAGTGGCATAGCAAGCAACCCTAAGGATGAAAGATATCCGAGTTTAACTGCTATCAATGGTGTTCATTAGATGGTAAAAATGGCACTTATTATTATCATATATGGGATAATTGATGCGTCCGGCTCTTGATTTTAATACTCTGAAAGTGTTCATTGCTGTGGTTGAAAATGAAAGTTTTGTTGGGGCATCGAAAGTCCTTGAAATGCCGACATCAAATGTCAGTCGTTGTATTTCTCAGTTAGAAGAAAAACTGAATATTCAGCTCATTGAGCGCAGCACCCGACATATGAAACTCACCCAGGCGGGGCACCTACTCTATACCCGAGCGAAGCCATTACTGGAGGCGCTTGAGCAAACTGAGACAGAATTAACCTTGCGGCAAATGCAACTTAAGGGCCCATTACGGATCTGTATTCCCAACGAAATTGGTCCTGCATTGCTGGGTTCTGTTATTGCCGATTTCGCCTGTCAGTACCCGGATCTGGAGATCAGCTGTGTCACAAATTTGTCAGGTTTCGAATCCCTGCGAGAGGATCTGGATTTAGCTATCATTATTACCCGTGGTCACATGGATGACAGTGACTACATAGCCCGTCATCTGGTGACTATCCCTTGCACCATTGTTGCAGCACCCTCCGTCATTCAGCGTTATGGCACGCCTTCACACATTCAGCAATTTGAAGAATTACCCTGTATTACAACGGTAAGTGCTCTGAAAGGTGCTCCCTGGCAGTTTGTTAATAAAAAAGGAGGATTCGAGACGATTAAGGTCAAAGGGAGCTATCGGGTAAACAGCGGAGAGATGGCAGGAAGGGCTGCGTTAGCAGGTGTCGGTTTTGCAATTTTATCGAAACAAGCCTGCCAACCCTACATTAAGGATGGACGATTAATCGAGGTTGAGTTTGAACAATCGGCAGCCCCTTTGCAATTGTTCGCACTTTATTCAGATCGGCGTTATTTGCCCGCCAAAACAAGAGCGCTCATTGACTTTATTCATCAGAAATTGAGCAATATATCCTTAGCAACATAAAGAGGCATTGAATCGCCACAGAGTCCAGCGGGGACAATGAATCTCCACTCAACACAGAAGGTCTGCTCCTCGCTCACAGCGGACTGAATGTGCCGCACCGGCAGGTAAGTGCCAGAAACTGAAATTAGGGTGCATTATTTTTTAGGGAGCAGGTAAGTTTTCCGGCAAGTATGTTGATGATCAAATCGTGTGGAAAGATTGTTTCATTGGTGTGTCTGAGTTCCTTCAATGCCCACCAATAATGAGCGCGAATAACTTTCTTTTCGTTGTTACTCCAGCCTGAGCATTCGATCTCTGATTCATCTGCGTAAATAATAAAAAAACGTTCTTCTGCGAGAACTGTTTCCCCACTTGGTAGCATCATTGTGAAGCTTGAGGCTCCTACTTGCGGCCCTGTAGTGTTTCTTCTCAACCCCGTTTCTTCGTGTAATTCACGTAAGGCGGCTTGCTCAAAAGACTCATTCAGTTCAAGTCCCCCACCGGGAGTAGCCCAATAAGACATTCCACTCAACGCGTCATCTTTGTGGCAGAAATTAAAGAGTAGGACGCGATTTTCAGGTGAAAGGACTATCAATCGAGATGATGGACGAGTACGCACAAAGCCTCCTGATATAAAATATTAACTCCGACTCTCAATTATCATCGTTACGCCATCAGTCGTCTTGTTGCAAGCCAGATGTCTGATTTTTGTTCATAGCTGACTGAGAGCTAACCTATAGGCGGCTTCGTGCCAGAAGCGGATGGTGCAACCATCACAATATGCTAACTGCAGGAAGGGGAGTTGACAGCAAGGCTTTCAGTTTGCGTTAAACTCAAAAGCCCCAGGATTAACCAACTGACCAGCGCTATAGGAAATATGTATGCCTGTTAATAATTTATCCCGCATGGGTACCGCTAAAGTGGCGCTTATTGTGGATGAAACAGGTCATCAAGTAATCGAGAAATTTCCTGCCAGTGATGTGGAGTACAGTTTTTATCAACACGCAGCCAAGAATCTCGCTCAGGTAGACATTCCCACCCCAATGCTATTATCCGCCGATCCGTCTTTACGCAAGTTGAGACTGGAATATATCCCACACCTGGTTGACCAGGACGCAGTTGGACGAGATGAGGTGTTGTCAATTCTGTCTCGTTTACATTGCTACCCTCCAGACACTTCATGGGTTTATCACAACCATACCTGGTCAGAATCAGACCTCGAAAAATCTCTCACACTATTGGAATTACCGGGAAGAGCAGCAAAACAGTTACGATATTTTCAGCAGGTAAGTGATGCTCTGTTTAGTGGCCAGTGCTTAATTTCAGGCGATAGTAATGCGGGCAATTGGGGGAAAAGGGATAACGGTGATTTAATTCTTTTCGATTGGGAGAGATTCAGCACTGGAAGCCCAGCTATTGACCTTGCCCCCCTTATAAAGGGAATGGGGTCTATACAAAAATTTATTGAGTTTGCAACACGCTATAACTGTATATCTTGTCATTATAACCCTAATGATTTAACCAGAGAAATTGCAATTGCCAAAGCCTGGATTGTTACCGAGGTAGTCGTATTGCTTAATGAACGGCAGAAAAGTGATTTTCAATTCTATCTAAACTGGTACAGAGAAAACCTACCCACCTGGTTAGATAATACGGTAAGAATACTTTGATGTTTTCAAAACCATTGAGCTATTACCGGTACGGATACAACTATTCGCTCTGGGCTGCTTTATGGCATTGCAGTTGGCTGCTTTGTGCCAGGAGCGGACGTTACTAAGAGATTGTACAAGCTGCTCTCGTAGTGGCATTGCTTTCTTCTGTTAGCAGCTAAGCACTCCCTGTATCGGGGACACATTTCCGAAACAATCAGTAAAGTGTGTTTTTCAATCGCTCCGGCAAGGCCTCGTCGTAAGCCAAACCATCAATTTCTGACTGTGAAATCATACTCAGGATACTACCGGTGCTGGGAAGGGCCTTCCTCTCAATTTGTGTGGCAGGATCCCAGAGTTTTGAGCGAATGATTGCTCTACTACACTGGAAAAAAACGCTTTCCACTGAAATGCGCAACACCGTTTTGGGGGATTGATTATTGATTGCGAATTTATCAAGCAAAGCCGGGTCTTTACGTATTTCAGCTGTCCCACTTATACGCAAAGTTTCGCCAATGCCGGGAATTAAAAAGAGAAGCGCAACCCGGTTGTCATTTAAAATATTGCGCAGACTATCAATGCGGTTATTACCCCTGCGGTCGGGTAAAAGTAGAGTTTTAACGTCCTCAATGTGAATGAAGCCTGCAGGATCACCTCTTGGCGATACATCCAGGCCATCCGGTCCCGATGTCGCAAGCGCCACAAATGTTGATGCCTCAATAAAGGGGCGGTAGGCAGGATGAATATGGTCCGTCACCTTCGTTAAAGAAGGTTTTGCTACTGCACCGTAAAGTTGCTCAAGCTCATGACTATTAGTAATTAGCATGTTTTCATCAACCATCTCATTCACCTCCATTGAGTTCAAAACGGAATGCATGCTGATATTTTATAGCAGATGCTTTTTATTTGTTCATTTTTATGGCTAACCAGCATTTATTTTCCATGAGTAAGGGATTTGAAGCCCAACTGTGCGGAAACGTACGCTAAGTATATTTTTTGAACGATAGTGTCAGGCTAGATTCATCGACATTCTTCTTGATGCGTCTGGAAAATAAGAAAATAACCTTAATCTGACAGTATTTGCTGTATATCCTGACGTCAGCTTGATGTGTACTTAAACCTGACGTGCAGATTCAATGGTTACTTTCGCAGCTTTGGAGGTAGGCCGCTCTAATTAAAGCGGCACTAGGGTGTCAGAAATCGTTGGTCGTGGATGTCAGCTACGCAGCCACTTGCCGAACTGTTTGCTGACAGCCTCGCAATCAAATTTGTCTTGACCACGCCAACATGCCGCTGCCTCCGACCAGTCGCTCTTTCCGTGAATAGGTCGCTCGAATGACGCAGGTTTGAGCACGCCCAAGTGGGCAAGAATGTCGATGATCACTCGTCGTTCGTTCTTTGAGGACTTTATAACGCTAGCCAGTCGCTTTTCCAATGCACCAGCATGGTCGTTAGGTTGGCTAGATTCAATAATCGCAAGGATATCTCGGAGGATGAGTACGTCCTCATCCGTCGGAGCAGGGATGTCGGCGTGAGCCAATTCTTGCAAATCAAACCACGTGTAGATCAACTGGCCGTGACGGACCCCTCCCCATTTGATCCGCTCGAAGTTGAGGATATTGAGGTCCTCATCAGTATATTTGTCATCACCTATTGTGAGGCCTGGCACCACATCACGACAAACAGCGCATGTATAGCTTGTGGTGGCAACCGTACCATCAGGAAAGTAGCCATTTCCACTAACAACAGGCGTGTAGCGATGAAGGGCCATCTGGCACGCAAGGTGGTATGAGGCTACGCCAGACCGCCAATCAAGTCTCCTTGTCGACAGGCTAGACACAAATGCTTGAGCCGCCTTCGTCGAAGAGATTTTCGTTACCCATGCCAGAATCTCGCTGATGCATACATCGTGCGATATACTCACGGGGTTAAACATCAAACCTTGACCCTTTGCATAGACGAAGTCCTCAGGTTTTGTCTCCCGTTCGGAAAGCCAGCCGTTGCTGCCCCAGTAGGTTTTAAAAAGTATGTTTTTGGCCTTCTTGTCCATGGATGTTCCCACTTTTACTGGATAATGCCGAAACTTGAACGATAGCAGGGGATTTAGGCGCAACGGAACAGTAAACACTGTAAAGTTTAGTGATCTACGTTTATAAACACTAACACCTGAATTTATAACGATTTTTCGACTCACATTATTTAGCAAGCTGATGATACCTAGGCGATTAAAAAACTAGACTTTGAGTCACCCGCAGAGCGATTTAACCGGTGTGTTGCATCCATTAGTTGAACTCACAGCTCAAAGCCGACACTCCAGTGCCCTGCATTTGTCCGTACCGTGCCAGGAGCGGAAGTTGCAGCGACGAAGTATGATAAATTATGTAGGGCTGATTACGATTAAGGAAAACTTAACAACCTTAGCCATTTATGTATCAGCGTGATGAGAAAAAATTAGGGAGACATAAGCTTTGACGGAGACTGAATACAGAGAAGTGTTGCAAGACACGTTAAAAGGCTACACACAAAGTGCAGTCGATATGATCTTTAAGATCAAGACTAACCTTCCAGAAAAAGCTAAGTCAGTCGACGTCGGTATCCATCCTAATCAGGATGAGGATGGAATGTTTTCTGTCATGGTCCATCTTTGTGGCCCGGACCTATATGTTCTCAACAAAGCTATAGCGGATTATCGATTGCTATTTGATGTGAAATTTATCGGGGGCAAATTACAACCAAATGTCCCGATATTGGATCCTGACGAAGTTTCATTTTCGATCAATGACTTGATTGTTGAAGTTAGTATTGATTGGGTTAAGACAATATGGGATTTATCTGGAGGTCTGAAAATTCCAGGATATGTATTTGGAGACGAATGTTCTTCAACAGGCCTTATACCATTGAGCAAATGCACGCCACACAGTGACAAATAATATCACACAGCTATCATGGCGATACGATGACAATTAACGGATTATAAGATCATGATAAATATGGAAGTGGGTACCCAAATTCATTACCCGATATTACTGAAGGTCTGGGAATCATCCGTACGTGCTACGCATGATTTTTTACAGGAACAGGATATTCAGGCGCTATGCCCCCTGATACTGCATACGTATCTTCCAGGCCTGACTATTACGTTCGCTCGTCTTAGCTGTGACAGTTCGATCGTGGGCTTTATAGGGGTAAGCGAAAACCGCATTGAAATGCTCTTTGTGGATGCAGGTCAACGCGGAAAAGGCATCGGGAAATTACTCCTGTTACATGCTATCGACGAGCAAGGTGCTGATGAGCTCGACGTAAACGAACAGAATCCTCAGGCTGTTACCTTTTATAAAAAACATGGTTTTGAAACTGTGGGTCGTTCTGAAGTTGACGGCCAGGGCAGGCCATACCCTTTGTTGCATATGAAGCTACAGAGAACCTAATCTTCCCATACAATCAAGTCCACCCCTCGCTCATAGCAGTCTGATGGCATTGTTTTTCCTGTTTGGTGCTAAAAGAGGACTACGCATACTCTGGAAAAAACGTAAGCGAAAAGGGGCATAATTGATGGAATTACGGACCTTTATTCTGTCCCTAAGTGAATGCATTACACTTCACCAATATCATCAATGACCTTTTACCCCCAGCGGCAGTTTCCATTCATTCTTCATGACGGCCCCTCCACACTCGCTGTACTACGGAAAGGCCGTCTTGCTTACCTTGAAGACAAAATGAGTGGTTTAAGGTTGGTTGCTGCGAAAATAAGTTTCAAGCTTCAGCTTCTGCGTACCGTCTTCCGTAAAATTATCAGGCGAAAGCCAGTCTGTAAGAGCCTTTTCTATGACCGGCCATTCAATATCGATAACAGATAACCAGTCAGTATCACGGTTACGTTGCTTACGGGTCATAGCCTGACGGAATCGCCCTTCAAATATGAATCCCATTCTTTCGGCAGCATTTCTTGAAGCCAGATTTAGTGAATCACAGCGCCAGACAACACGACGATAGCCAATGCAGAAGGCATTCTTCAGCAAAAGATAAATGGCTTCCGTTCCCAGTACGGTTCGTTGCATAAGTGGTGACCAGGTAACATGCCCTATTTCCAGCACACCATTAACCGTATCAATATTGTTAAAGCAGACAACCCCAACCGGACGGGCACTTTTTATCTCTGTCACGGCCCATGTCACCAGGTTGCGGTCTTCGATTTTATTTTTAATCCAGAACATCATGTCCTGTAAGCAAGCTGGCTTTTCTGCGCCAAGCCAGGTCCAGTCTCTGTCATCTTCTGCCACAGAAAATGCCTCGAAAAGGGCTTCGCAATGGCTGATTTCAAGAGGTAAGAGATGGCAATGTTGGCCGCGAATTATGCACTGCTCAGGGAAAGGGGCGGGCTGCCAGTCCGGTAAGGAAAAGCCAACGGGCTGACCAAAATTATTTGTATTCAAAGATTATTTACCTCTTATTTTTGAAAGAGCCGCTTCATCAATATACTTCGACACGAGTCCCTAATTTGCGGGCCAGCCCTTTTGCTCCATCGCGCATCACCATATGGTGGTTCCAGCGGAAAACGGGTGCTGCCAGCGGCGCGAGGTAGTTCATCCATCGGGTGTTAGTCCGGATATTCCAGTCATACCTGACGATTGTATCCACTCCATTGTCAGAAAAAGACCATACTCCACGTCCTTCAACCTCGCCACTGGCTTCCCCTTCTAAAAGACAAAAGGGCGTAATATTTAATACATGGATATCAAAGGTGATGCGATAGGGGAGCACACCTTTCCAGGTATAACGATGCAAAGCGCCAATCCCCTGAATATCACCTTTCTTTAACTCAATAATCTGCTCCAGACTTCCCCACCATTCAGGCCACAGGTCCGGATGGCAAAGAATATCCCATACCTCCGATACAGAAGCTTCGACCCGCCAGATGGTGCAAAATTTATAGTCAGCCATAGAGCAAAGCTCCCATTACGGCGCGAAAAAAGCAGAGGGGAAATGGATGTTGATAACCATTGCATCCATGAAGACGGTTTCCAGTAATTTTCCATCCGGGGCGTAACTGACTACTTTGATGGGAAATCCAGATTGCTTATCTAACCAAATCTCATATTGGTGAACAGCAGCGACGGTCTTTCCCTCAGGGCCGGCCACGGATAAGTGCAATGTCGATTTGCCCGCTACTATCTCGTCACCAATAGTGGCTGTTGTACCGCCATGTTGCAGACGACGAATATTATTCAGCAGAACGCCTAAGTCTGATTGATCCACCCGATGACCATTACCATCTTGTATTAGTGAATCTGTTGGCGACAGATTCAAAACAGGAAATGTTCCCAATCCAAATGGCCACAACTTAACTTTGCCACTGACCGGGTTATAGATGAGGACGGCGCCGGAATGTGGCGTAGTAAAATCCATCCGTACATAGCCCGGTTTACGATAGCTATAGCGAATGATTTTAGGTTCATCCTGAGGCGAGCGGGAGCGCACCGTAACCTGGTATGACTGGATTTTTTCAAAATGTTGCAGGGAGAGAATAATGGGATCGGTCATGGCTGAACTCTGCGAAAAAGCCGCCGCCACAGCTGCTTTGTCCGCCGCGTATGCAGTGTCGTTAAAGCTAAAGATAAGTAATGTTGTCAGCATTACTGCAAAAGAGACTAAGTCGCTAATGATTGTCTCCTGCCTTGAAATAGCCGTTAAACAGGATCTCCTGAGAACACTATCAGTATGTCGGATAATATCTAAAAGTGTGTGGTCCGTTTAAACGGATACTTACAATTGATTCTCGTGTCTATTCGCTTTGCTCAGCGGCTCTTGGATCACAGGGATATCGCATGGACACTGGCTTTCTAAGCGGATCGGCATAGTTGAAGAGCATTTATTTTGAGTCCAATCTGTCCAACTTAACTCCTCACTTCCCTCATTACACCTAAACTTTAAATGGTTATTTTGTATTTCAGTTAATGAGGATGTGATGATGAAAAAGTTATTGTATTTTTCTGCGGTAGTCACCCTTGCTGCACTCCCTTTAATCACCCAAGCCGCCCCAGCCCAGGAGCTACCAAACGGGACCACACTAAAACAGGAGATGGGCTCAGTTTCAGCAAAAGCCAGCACCATTGATGAGCTGGACGCCAAGTTGCGTGCTGAAGCCACTCAACAAGGCGCAAGCGCCTATACAGTCACTTCTGCTTTCGATAATAACCAGGGCGTGTACGGAACCGCGACTCTCTATAAATAACGTTTTATCACCAGACAGGATGTTTCATCTGGCAAGTTAACGGCTCCCTTTAATGGGAGCCTGCCATTTTTTAGGGCGGAGAAATCATCCCGGGATCCAGTTGTCCCATACGGGTAAAGGACCGAGTTCCGCCACCATAAAATCAATAAAGGATCGTACCTTGGGGTTACTGTACTTGCTGGGAAAATACAGCGCATACAGGGCGTGGGTTTCGCAGGTGATGATACTGTCGAGCATCAGCGGGGTGAGTTCTTCTTTTTGAATATGATCACCAATCAGATAGGTGGGTAGGGGGGGCAAATATTCGCCATCAGGCGCTATCAAAATCAAACCTATTCCATCAAGAAAATCCCGTCTCAGCTAGATGAATAATCCGGTGTTGACTCTGATTCAGGCCAGAGCAAAACACTTCCCAATAAATACCCTTCAAAGCATCAGCGCTCAGGAAATCAACCATAATTAGTAGGGTTATTCAAAGCCAGGAGACAATCATGAAGGAGTTACTAAAGGTCAATATCGACGAGTTCAAAAGCCATTTTCTGGGGGAAGTGATTCTTCCTGACGAGGCTGGCTACGACGAGGTTCGCCAGATCTGGAATGCCATGATCGACCGTAAACCTGCACTGATAGCACGCTGCATCTCACCTGAGGATGTCATGCAGGCCATCGAATTTGGACGAACGCAAAATCTCCTCATTTCAATCCGTGGAGGAGGGCACAACATCGCGGGCAATGCCGTGTGCGACGACGGTTTGATGATCGACCTTTCACTGATGAAGAAAGTGCAAGTGGATCTCTCCACCAGAAGGGCCAGCGTCGAGCCAGGCTGCACCCTGGGCGACTTTGATGAGGTAGTGCAGGCACATGGCCTTGCCACGCCCCTGGGCATCAACTCGACCACAGGTGTGGCCGGCCTGACACTCGGTGGGGGGTTCGGCTGGCTGAGTCGCAAGTACGGTATGACTATAGATAATCTGGTCTCCGCGGAGGTTATCACCGCAGATGGCAGCCAACTTCATGCCAGCGAAACAGAAAATGCGGATCTCTTTTGGGGGCTGCGGGGCGGGGGTGGCAATTTCGGAGTTGTGACTCGCTTCGAATTCCAGCTCCATCCCGTTGGGCCGAACGTGCTGAGTGGGCTTATCGTCTTTCCGTTCTCTCAGGCAAAACTTGTTATCTCGCAGTTCGCCCGGTTCACCGAGACGATGCCGGAAGAGCTCAATGTTTGGATGGTCACGCGTAAGGCGCCTCCACTTCCGTTCTTGCCCGACGACGTTCACGGGAAAGAGATGGTCGCGCTGGCGCTGTGCTATGTGGGCGACCCTAAAGAGGGCGAGAAGCTTATCGAGCCGCTACGTGAGTTCGGCACGGTGCTTGGCGAGCATATCGGAGTACAGCCTTATATCGCCTGGCAGCAGGCATTCGACCCGCTATTGTCGAAGGGGGCGCGCAATTACTGGAAGTCACATAACTTCTCGCAACTCAGTGAGGGCGTTATCGATGCCATCATCGAATACGCTGCCAGATTGCCATCACCTCAGTGTGAGATTTTCATCGGGACGATTGGAGGCCAGACAGCAAGCGTCGCGCCCGATGCTATGGCCTACTCAAGCCGGGATGCCAATTACGTGATGAATGTGCACGGTCGCTGGGAGTCAGCCGCCGAGGATGAACACTGCATCGCCTGGGCGCGCGAATTCTTCGCTAAGTCACAACCGTTTGCCAGCAGCGGTGCGTATATCAATTTCCTCACCCAGGAGGAGAGCGACCGTATCGCTTTTGCTTACGGTGCAACCTACAACCGACTTGTGGAACTCAAGAATAAGTACGACCCGACGAACCTCTTCCGGATGAATCAGAACATCAAACCGGTATGAGACCAGGTATTGCGCCTAACAACAGTATGTAGCCGAGACGCTACGCACACTGTGAATGTCGGAGGTTAGGCGCAGTCACGATGCAGCTCCTATTGCAATGGGATGGGTATCGACTTCATCGGCATATCTATCCATTCCCCGGCGATTTAGTCAGCTCGGTATATTCCTCTGGTTTAAATGCTTGTCGGAACATCGGTATCAATAACTGACTTCCAAACTCACTTAGATGATTATCATCAGAGTAGAGCGGTTGACCACCCTGGTTACCCCAGCAACGACCACTGTGGCAAAGATAAGGTAGAGGGTCGAGAATTTTGACCCCACACTGCATCGCGGCCACATCTTGCGCATCCCAAATCACCTTTTGACGTTGCTGATATTCTTTCAGTGAAATAGATATATCGCGGGCGGGGTTGCCAAACATAAGCGCTCTGGCCATGGTATTAGGAACATCCATTGCCATCTCAGGGATTGGGCGAACTAAAAATACCCTTTGGCTGTTTTCAATGGCACACATGGTTTTTATTAATTGCGCTGTAAACTGTTTATTTAAATTTGGGTTTGGTCGATCATTTGGGGTGTCAAAGTATCCCATCGGGATATTAAAAAAAGCATCCTTTTCATTTTGCCCAAGGAGAGCAAGAGAACTTCTGTTGGCAATAAAGACCAGTTTGTTTTTGTACTCGTGATTTAGTAATTGAATGGCTTTATCATTAAAAGTTTTACAATCATCATTAATATCTTCCCTTCGTTTAAAATCTAATACAGTCGGGCAACTGGCATAATCCATCTCAATAACAGAGCCGGGTGCAACATCAGCAATAACAGATGCCACCATACCTGCATGGCTATCACCTAATACAATAGCTGTTAGTTCACCTTCGCCATAACTACATTTCGGCGACTCACTACCTTCGCCAGGCGTAAGAAGGCAATCTTGCATACGGGAAGCGTTGTTAAGCTTCGGAGTCATCGCCATTTCAATCGCCGGATTAATACGGTTCTCCAGTTGTTGATAACGAGCCGCCACAGCCAGTAATACGGCACACATCACGGCCGCTCCTAATACCCAATTTTGCTTACCGGGCGATACCGAAGCGAGTACTTTACGGGCCGGGTTTTCTACCAGGAGTAAAGAAGCCTTACCCAGTAACACACTCAATATTATTCCCGCCACAATCCAGCCAGGATGGTACTGCTTGCTGGCATAGGTCAACGCGACCACTAAGGGCCAATGCCAAAGGTAAATAGAGTAAGAACTGGCGCCGATTTGGCGGGCGATGATATTGGATGTAAAAATAGACTGCTGGCGATTAGCAATTAAAACTAACATCGCACCCATTACTGGCACCATGGCATAAACACCGGGCCATGGTCGGGAAGAATCAAATAATGTCACCGACAGCGCCATTAATATAAAACCGATAAACTCTAACACGCGGGCAAGTTGCTGCGGCATGGAATGTTGGCGAGTTAGCCACCACACCAAACTACCGGCTAACATTTCCCAGGCGCGCGTGGGTAATAAATAGAATGCGCTCCCGGGTAACCGTGGGCTGGCGTAAAACGAGAGCGCCAGCGACAACACTCCTGCGGCAATCAGCGCAAACTTAACTCCACGACGACCAAACCAACGCCAAATTAATATGCAGCCCAATGGCAGCAAAATATAAAATTGCCACTCCAGCGAGAGTGACCAGGTGTGTAGCAACCAATTTTCGTGGGAAGCAATATCGAAATAACCCGCTTCACGCCAGAACTTTAGATTGGAGACAAAGGTTAACGCCGTTACAGCATTGGCCGCCAGTACGCGATAGTCTGCCGTGGGCAACCATAACCAGCCAATAATGAGCAACACCACGCATAACACTATTAAAGCCGGAATAATCCGTCGGGCTCGCGCCAGATAAAAAGCCCACAGTGAAAACTTCCCGAGTTCCAGCCCGTTTATGATGATGGCCGTCATCAAGAATCCAGAGATGACAAAAAATACATCAACCCCGACAAAACCGCCGCCAAATCCAGGTATACCAAAGTGATAAAATACGACTGCTAATACTGACCAGGCTCGCAGCCCATTGACATCATGGCGAAATGCTTTAGGTGTTAGCGAGGCAGGACGGGACAAATTAATAACCATAAGTTACCAGATTCCAGTATATCGCGATAATGCAGCCAACCTGCATCGTGACAAATCAATCCCGACAAGCGCACAAAATACACTTGGGGTGAATATAATTTCATCTCTGACATAACTACCAGGAAACGTGTACTGAACAACACAAATTTATCCGGGGAATGATTTGTCTGAATGATCAAGCAGACAGTTCTTAATCATTCAGTGAAGCATAATACTTTTTCTCCGCTTTTGCTGGCGGATATATTCAGCGAGTAAATAAAACGATGAAATCATCTATTTCATCAATCAAACCATACGAAAAGTTCTGCTGCGCTATACCATCAGCTTTCCCTTTTAGAACGGGCTGGCGTGATGGGCTTTGATCAACTCCCCGCTAATGGGATGAACAAAATGTAGCTCACTGGCGTGCAGCATCAGCCGAGGTGTTTGTTCTGTGCCTGGCAGCAGGCGGCCACCATACAGGTCGCAACCCAAAATAGGGTGGCCCAATTGCTGGCAGTGGATGCGGAGTTGATGAGTACGCCCGGTTTCTGGGGTGAGTTGTACCCGCGTCAACGGCAGTAACGTCCCGTCTGCCAGTTCATGATAAAAGCGCTCAACGACCTGATAGAAAGAGCGAGCTGGCTTGCCGTGGATTGCGCAAATTGACATCAGCGGGAACAGCGCCGGGTCTTTGGCAATCGCTGCGTCTATCAATCCTTCGTTGTGCTCCACATGCCCACACAGCAGCGCACTGTAAACTTTGGTCACTGTGCGCTGGCTGAACTGTTGGCAAAGGGCGGCATTTATCGCCTTATTGCGGGCAATCACCATCAGCCCGGAAGTTCCGAAATCCAGGCGGTGTACCAGGGTGCAGCCTGCGAATATCTGTACCAGCCGATGATGCACCGAATCGAGATTTTGCGGATTTTTCCCCGACAGGCTGAGCAGCCCGCTGGGTTTATTGATAATGACCAGGTGATCGTCCTGATAGAGATTTTCGATCGTGTCATGGCACGGCGGGGCAATAAAGGTATCGATAATCGTAGACATCAGGCTACCCGGATGAAGAGTGGGTGCGGATGATAACCAATTTTAAACTGACTGGCGAATTTGGCTCCCGGAGCCGGGAGCCGTTTAGTCAGTTAGCTTTTGTGTCGGCGTAGCCAGATTAATTTGTAGGCTGCAGGAATGATAAACATCGATAACAACGGTGCGGTAATCATCCCGCCGATCATTGGCGCAGCAATTCGGCTCATCACTTCTGACCCCGCTCCGGTTCCCCACAAAATAGGTAACAGGCCAGCAATAATCACTGCCACCGTCATCGCTTTTGGCCGGACGCGCAACACCGCGCCGTGGTAAAGCGCATCATCAAGCCCTTCGCTGGTGAACGTTTCCGGGCGCGCGAGTTGCGGATTCGCTTCAATAGCCTGGCGCAAGTACATCAGCATCACCACGCCAAACTCCGCGGAAACCCCAGCGAGGGCGATAAAACCGGTACCGGTAGCGACTGACATATGGAACCCTTGCCAGTACAGGAACCAAATACCGCCCACTAAAGCGAACGGCAGGCTCATCAGAATCAGTAACGCTTCATCAAAGCGGCGGAAGGCCAGATACAACAACACAAAGATAATCACGAGGGTCATTGGCACCATCAGTTTCAGTTTCTTGTTGGCGTGTTCCAGTAATTCAAACTGCCCGGAATACGACACGCTGGTGCCCGGTTTAAGTTTCACCTTTTCATCAATTACCTTTTTCAGATCGTCGACAATCGACACCATGTCACGCCCACGCGCATCAATGTAAATCCAGTTGGTCGGGCGCGCGTTCTCGGTTTTGAGCATCGACGGGCCAGAGAGGACGCTGACGTCGGCCACATCACCGAGCGTGATTTGCTGTTTCATTGGCGTGAGGATTGGCAATTTTTTCAGCGTTTCCGGGCTATCGCGCAAGCCTTGCGGGTAACGAATGTTGATTGGATAGCGTGCCACACCTTCCACCGTTTCACCCACCGTGGCACCGCCGATGGCAGAGGAGATAAACAGCTGAACATCGCCCACGGTCATACCATAGCGCGAAGCTTTTTCGCGGTTGATTTTCACATCAATATAGCGCCCACCTTCCAGGCGGTCGGCCAGTGCCGAAGTCACACCAGGAACCGTTCTGGCGACTACTTCAATACGCCGTGCAGTTTCATCCAGGTCGGTAAGATCGGTGCCGGAGACTTTGATACCGATCGGGCTTTTGATGCCGGTAGACAACATATCAATGCGGTTGCGAATCGGCTGAACCCAGAGATTCGCCAGCCCCGGTAAGCGCACCGTGGCATCCAGCTCTTCAATGATTTTGTCGACGGTCATCCCTGGTCGCCACTGATCCTGCGGCTTCAGTTGAATGGTGGTTTCCACCATTTCCAGCGGGGCGGAATCGGTTGCCGTTTCTGCTTTGCCAGATTTACCAAACACCGAAGCCACTTCCGGCACGGTTTTAATCAGTTTATCGGTGGTTTGCAGGATTTGCGCTGCCTGGCCAGGAGAGACGCCGGGCAGCGTTGAGGGCATATACAGCAAATCGCCTTCGTTAATTTTCGGCAGGAATTCCCCGCCTACTTTGCTGAGTGGCCATACCACGGTAATTATTGATAACACCGCCACCAGCAGCGTTAATTTTGGCCATTGCAGGACTTTGAGCAAAAACGGGTGATACATTTTTATCAGCATGCGGTTCAGTGGATTACTGTTTTCCGCAGGGATTTTCCCTCTGATCCAAAAACCCATCAGAATAGGAATGACCATAATTGCCAGCAACGCGGAACCGGCCATCGCATAGGTTTTGGTAAAGGCCAGAGGCCCGAATAAACGTCCTTCCTGCCCTTCCAGAGTAAAAATCGGAATGAACGACAGGGTGATGATCAGCAGGCTGATAAACAGGGCAGGGCCAACTTCAACGGAGGCATCGGTAATCACTTTCCAGCGCGTTTCGTTATCAATACTTTTCCCCGCGTGGTTATGCCCCCAGTCCTCAAGCCGTTTATGCGCGTTTTCTATCATCACAATGGCGGCGTCCACCATCGCCCCCACCGCAATCGCAATGCCGCCCAGCGACATCATGTTGGCGTTTAGCCCCTGAAAATGCATGATGATAAAGGCGATACACAGCCCGAGCGGGAGCGAAATAATAGCGACCAGTGCGGAACGCAAGTGCCAGAGGAACAGGGCACAGACCACGGCGACAACGATAAATTCTTCCAGCAATTTATGGCTGAGGTTTTCAATTGAACGGTCAATCAACTGGCTACGGTCATATGTCGTCACCACTTCTACGCCTTCCGGCAGGCTTTTTTTCAGCACCTCAAGTTTGTCTTTAACCGCGGCAATAACATCGCGCGCATTCTTGCCGGAGCGCAACAGCACCACGCCTCCGGCAACTTCTCCCTGACCATTAAGCTCGGCAATGCCACGGCGCATTTCTGGCCCAATCTGCACGCGCGCCACATCCCTTAAATAAACCGACACACCGTTTTCGGCGGTTTTCAGCACGATGTTATTGAAGTCATCAATATTTTGCAGATAACCACTGGCACGAACCATGTACTCCGCTTCGGACATCTCAACGGACGAACCGCCCGCTTCCTGATTAGAAGAGCCAAGCGCATTTTTCACCTCGCCCAGCGTCACGCCATATTGCGCCAGTTTCATTGGGTTGATCTGGATTTGGTACTGCTTAACCACGCCGCCCACCGAGGCCACTTCCGCGACATTAGGAATGGTTTTTAACTCATATTTCAGGAACCAGTCCTGAAGTGAACGTAATTCGGCGAGATCATGTTTACCGCTGCGGTCAACCAGCGCGTACTCAAACACCCAGCCCACGCCAGTCGCATCAGGGCCAATCTCGGTGTTAACGCCCGCAGGCAACTTAGCCTGCACCTGGTTGAGGTACTCCATGACCCGCGAACGCGCCCAGTACAGATCGGTGCCATCTTCGAAAATCACGTAGACGTATGAGTCACCAAACTGCGAGAAACCGCGCACCGTTTTGGCGCCAGGCACTGAAAGCATGGTGGTCGTCAGCGGGTAAGTCACCTGGTTTTCAACAATCTCAGGCGCCTGGCCTGGGTAGCTGGTCTTAATAATCACCTGAACATCCGAGAGGTCAGGTAAGGCGTCTACCGGCGTATTGATAATGGTCCAGGTTCCCCAAATGCTCAGGAACAGGGCCGCCATCATTATCAGAAAGCGGTTAGCCACAGAGCGCCTGATAATCCATTCAATCATCTTCGTCTCCTTACTTTTCTGGATGCGCGTTGGCGGAAGCATTGCTCTGACGCATACGATCCAGCGCTCCGCTAATATTGGCTTCCGAGTCAATCAGGAACAGACCACCGACAACAACGGATTCACCTTCACTCAGACCCGATTCAATCCCCGTCTGGTTTTGGGATTCATGCAGTACTTTGATTTGCTTCGGCACAAACTGGCCTGCATGATCAACGGTAATCACCCGTTGTTCACGGCCATTGTCGATAACCGCCTGCGAAGGGATCAGCAACATTTCCGGGCTTTGGGTATTGAGCTTCAGGTAGGCGTTCATACCGGGTTTCAGTTGCTCATCTTTATTATCGACTTGCAGGCGCACTTGTAGGGTTCGCGTAGCCGGGTCGAGGCTCGGCAGGATTAACCATTTTTCGATGGTGAAAGTTTTGCCAGGGTAAGCCGGGACAGAAATCTCAAACTGGGAGGACTCTTTGAGCAGATACACGATAGATTCGGGGACGGCGGCGCTAATCCACACCGGGTCCATGCCCTGAATCTGGGCCACCACTTTATCTTTTGAAATGTTCATCCCGGTTCTCAGATCAAACGCGGTGATCACGCCATCAATCGGCGCTTTAATCGTGAAGCGAGTCTGAATAGAACGCGTGCTGCGTAAGCGCTGAATATCTTCTTCAGACATCCCCGCCAGACGAAGACGTTCGAGCACACCTTTGAGTTGTGTCGCGGAGCCACCGGTTTCAGACAGTAATAGATATTCGCTCTGCGCCTCGACCCATTCAGGGATCGTAATATCCACCAGCGGGGTGCCTTTTTTCACTTTATCGCCAATCGTCAGCGGATAAACTTTTTCAATAAACCCTTCAGATCGCGCTTGTACAATAACAAACTGGTATTCGTTAAAACTGACATTGGCGGGAATCGTCTGGGAATAGGTTAAGCGCCCCATTTGGACTTTTTCAGTTTTCAGCCCCAGATTTTGCACTTGTGCCGGATCGATACGAATGCCCTGATTATTTTCGCTGCTACCTTCATCGGCATATTTCGGCACCAGATCCATATCCATAAAGGGCGACTTCCCGGGCTTATCAAATTTGGTATCGGGTTTCATTGGGTCATACCAAAAAAGCACCTTACGCTCGGTCGATTGTGTGGCCATTTTAGGGACAGAAGCAAAATAGCGGTAAGCAGCAACGGATATTATCCCTCCGACGATCAGACTGCTGATAATAAGCGCAGTATTTTTTATTTTTAAAGAAGCCATATTTCTTCCTGATAAATAAAATGGCAAGCGGGATTTGTAGGGTGGATAAGCGATAGCGTCATCCACCATTTTGAAGTGAATCTCACTAATTAGCCTTGATTTCCTGAAGCAGAGAAATATTACCTTGTTGAATAAAACTAAAATTCACATTATCCCCAGCGTTCAGTGATTTAATATTGGCGTCTAATTCGCTGAAGGTAAATCGCATGGTCATTGCTGGCCAACTGACTGCCGGAATAGCTTCATGTGCAATCGTAATTTTTTTATTTTCAATATCAATATCTTTAATTATGCCCTTGGCCGTAATCACTTGCTGTTGTGCGGCGGTAATGGTGGCAACCGCATCGCTTTGGGTCGATTCTGCTGCCTGAACTCCGGCAACCATAGCAACTGAGAAAATGCCAAATAAAGCAATTTTAATTGAACGCATATTAATGATTCCTCTGATATCAAAACGAAAATAATTATTGAGTCCAGCCGCCACCCAGAGCCGTAAACAAGGTGATTTCATTAACTTGTTGAGAATATCTCAGGTCGAGTAATGATTGCTGTGTTGAAAATAGTGAACGCTCTGCATCGAGCACCTCGATATAACTCACGGCACCGCTGGAATATAACCCTTTGGCACGTTGTAGCGTGATTTGCAGTGAGGCAAGATAACGTTGCTGTGCCGTAATTTGTTGGCTGATGGTTTCACGCAGCGCAAGAGCATCAGCAACTTCTTTAAAAGCGGTCTGAATTTTTTGCTCGTAATTGACAACCGACTGCTGCTGGCGAATTTTTGCCAGTTCAAGGTTGGCACTATTACGTCCGGCATTGAAAATAGGGATCTCTATTTTCGGGACGAAATTCCACATCCCACTGGCAGGATTAAACAGGCTTGAAAGCTCGGTACTGCTGCCTGAAACCCCTCCCGTCAATGAAATAGAAGGGAAGAATGCGGCCCTGGCGGCACCAATATCGGCATCAGAGGCTTTTAACAGATGTTCGGCTTCCAGAATATCGGGCCTTTGCAGCAAGATCTCAGAAGATAAATTCGGCGGAAGTTTCACCGGGTTAATATCTTTGTCGCTGTGGATTTTGTCATCAGGTTGAACGGTATAAATCCCCAGTACCAGTTGCAGCGCATTGTTCGCTTGTGCCAGTTCACCTTCTCTTTTGGCGATTTCTGCACGGGTACTTTCAATCAGGCCACGGGATTGTTCTAACGCCAGTACGTTAGTGCTGCCGGTGATCAGCTGTTTTTCCACAAAGGCATAAGATTGCTGATAATTCTGGAGCGTTTCTCGGGCAATATTCAATTGCTCAGCCGCCAGTCGCTGGTTGAAATAGCTCTGCGAAACATTAGAAATCAGCAGAATATGCACTGCCCGCTGTGCTTCCTCACTGGCAAAGAATTTTTGCCGGTCGGCATCACTCATGTTTTTCAGTTTGCCGAAGAAATCCAGTTCAAAGCTAAGGGCCATACCTGCTTCATATTTTTGGTCAGTGGAACTGTCACTTTTTAACCCGCCACTGTAGGTAGTTTCTGCCGAGGCGTTGAGCTGCGGGTATCTGTCGGCGTCCGTGACATTGTATTGCGCACGCGCTTCCTGAACTTTTAACGCCGCCATCCGCAGATCTCGGTTGTTTTGCAGTGCGGTATCGATAAGCCTGATGGCCTGCGGATCGGCAAAGAAGTTACGCCAGCCGGTGTCCTGATAACCGGCCGTTGCCGGAACCAGTGCATTTTTCGAGAGTGAGAAACGCTGTGGCACCGGCGTTTCAGGGCGCTGATAATCGGGTGCCAGCGAAATACACCCTGTCAGAATGAATAACGTACTCAGTGTTAAAAGCTTAAGTTTGAACATGTCACTTCTCGTCCCTGCAAGCCGGTTACATCAGGCTGATAAATTCTGCAGACACTTTACGGGAGCGACTCTGTTGGGTGAGTGACAGGATAATGACAAAGCTGTCATTTTGCGCTTATCTCATTGATCTCGCCCTGTTGCCCACTAGAATGGCACCACCACACTGAAAGGGAGGAGAGGTTGTGAAAATATTAGTCGTCGAAGATGAGGCCAAAACCGGTGAATATCTGTGCAAAGGTTTGAAAGAGGCCGGTTTCGTCGTTGATCTCGCAGACAATGGTTTGACGGGTTACCATCTGGCGATGACCGGTGATTACGACCTGGTGGTACTGGATATCATGCTTCCTGACGTGAATGGCTGGGAAATCGTCCGCATGCTGCGGGCCGCGAAGAAAGGGATGCCGGTCCTGCTGCTTAGCGCCTTAGGCACCATTGAGCATCGTGTGAAAGGTCTTGAGCTGGGCGCGGATGACTACCTGGTAAAACCTTTTGCTTTTGCAGAGCTGTTGGCTCGCGTCAGGACGCTGTTACGCCGTGGCTCGACAGTAATCGCCGAAAGCCAGTTTCAGGTGGCCGACCTGACACTTTTTTTGGTTTCCAGGAAAGTGACCCGTGGCGCAAGCCGTATCACGCTGACCAGCAAAGAATTCACACTACTGGAGTTCTTTCTGCGCCACCAGGGCGAAGTCCTGCCGCGCTCTCTTATCGCCTCCCAGGTTTGGGACATGAATTTTGACAGTGATACCAATGCCATTGATGTTGCGGTGAAGCGGTTACGCGCCAAAATTGATAACGATTTTGAACCTAAATTAATCCAGACCGTTCGCGGTGTCGGGTATGTTCTTGAGGTGCCTGATGAAGATTAGCGCGAAACGTCGACCTTTATCTCTGGCAGTCAGGTTGACCTTATTTATTAGTCTTTCGACTATTCTCGCTTTTCTGATCTTTACCTGGGTGATGATAAATTCAGTAGAACAACATTTTTCTGAGCGGGATGTTTATGATCTGAAACAAATCAGTTCAGTGCTGGAAAATATCATCAAAGAACCGAAAAAAAGTGAAGCGCAGAAAATAGAAAAGCTCAGTGACATCCTGACCAGTTACCAGAATATTACGGCTTTGCTTCGTGACGGGAATAATAATATTCTTTATCATTCGTCTAAAGGTGCCGACCTGAGTGCTATTCTTCCTTCTCAATATCCGGGGGCAGGAAAGGTACTATTGTGGTCCGGGAAAATGAGTGAAAATGAAAAACACTCTACTATGGCGAATAAAAACACCATTTACCGAATTATAGAAACACCCATTAAAACATCTGAAAATACCCATGAGGCGCCTTATATTTTATTGACGGCAATGTCCTTTGACTACCACCAGCATTACATTGATACGCTAAAGGTGGACCTTATTTATATTGCCCTGGCAATCAGTGTTTTGATTGTTCTCATTGTTTTATTTGCAGTTTATAAAGGGCACCAGCCATTAAGAAATGTCAGTATGAAAATAAAAGACATTTCTTCTGAGAACTTAGATGTCAGACTGGAGCCAGACCGGGTGCCGATTGAGCTTGAACAACTGGTTATTTCTTTTAATCATATGCTTGAACGGATAGAAGATGTGTTTATCCGCCAGGCTAATTTTTCTGCGGACATCGCCCATGAAATACGCACGCCGATTACCAACCTGGTGACGCAGACGGAAATTTTATTAAGTCAATCAAGAAGTAATGACGAGTTGAAAGAGGTTCTTTACTCTAACCTCGAAGAATATAATCGCATGGCGAAGATGACCAGCGACATGCTATTCCTGGCTCAGGCGGATAATAACCAACTCATTCCTGAACAAGTGACGCTCGACCTCAGGGATGAAACCAGCAAAGTCTTCGAGTTTTTTGATGCCTGGGCTGAGGATCGCGGCGTCCGCCTTGCCATTAACGGCGATGCTTCCAGAGTCAAAGGTGACCCACTGATGCTGCGCCGGGTGATTAATAATCTTGTCTCCAATGCGATTCGCTATACTCCCGGCAACATGACCGTCACCGCGCATATTAATGAACGCGAAAGATGGGTTGACCTGATTATTGAAAACCCTGGCACACCTATACCTGAAGAGCATCTCAACCGATTGTTTGATCGCTTTTATCGCGTTGACCCGTCAAGGCAAAGAAAAAGTGAGGGCAGTGGGATTGGCCTGGCCATTGTAAAATCTATTATTACCGTCCACCAGGGTAAAATTAGCGTGGCTTCAGATGCGGTTTCAACTCGTTTTACCATCTCACTGCCCAAATTTTCCGACTGACTCCCGCTTATCATTTTGTAAGACTTTCCTCACAAAAAACTCAACGGAGGGTTATATTTAGCTTATCTATATCATGTTTGAGAACAGGGAAATGATGATTCGATTATCCTGGCTGGCCCTGGTGCTTGCCTCCGTTAGCAGTAGCGCTCTGGCAGTCAGCTATCCGCTACCACCCGAGGGTAGCCGCCTGGTCGGTGCTCCGTTAACCATTAGCGTTCCGCAAGGGAATACCCAGCCGCTGGAGTATTATGCTGCGCAGTACGGGCAAGGTTTCAGCAATATGCTGGAAGCCAACCCTGGTGTCGATCCGTTCCTGCCAAAAGCGGGTATCCAGTTGATCATTCCACAGCAGGTGATTTTGCCGGACACCGTACGCCAGGGCATTGTGATTAACGTCGCCGAAATGCGGCTTTACTACTACCCACCGGAGAGCAACACGGTGGAAATCCTACCTATTGGTATTGGCCAGGCTGGGCGCGAAACGCCGCGTAACTGGGTGACGAGGGTGGAGCGTAAGCAAGAAGCTCCGGGCTGGACACCAACGGCGAATACCCGGCGCGAGTACGCGAAAGAGGGTAAAACCTTGCCAGCTTACGTGCCACCAGGTGAGGAAAACCCGATGGGGCTTTACGCGATTTACATCGGCAAGCTGTACGCTATCCACGGCACTAACGCCAACTTTGGTATTGGCCTGCGCGTCAGCCAGGGGTGCATCCGTCTGCGTAAAGACGACATAAAATATTTGTTCGATAACGTGCCGGTGGGGACGCGCGTGCAGTTTATTGACCAGCCGGTGAAAGCAACCGTCGAGCCAGACGGGCGGCGTTGGCTGGAAGTGCATGAGCCGTTGTCCCGCAACCGTGCGGAGTTTGAATCTGACAATAAAGTCCCACTGCCTATGACCCCAGCACTGCGCAATATGACTGAAGGTTACGGTGTGGATGCCGTCATGGTGAGTGCCGCGTTAACCCGCCGTTCCGGGATGCCGGTGCCGATTAGCATGGTATCCGGAAAAACCGGGTAGTTTTAAATACTAGGATAAGGGCAGGCGCGGGAATTCGAGACGCGAAAAGTAAAAACATAAAAGCCCGCTTAAGTTTCCTTAAGCGGGCTTTCGAATTTGGCTCCTCTGACTGGACTCGAACCAGTGACATACGGATTAACAGTCCGCCGTTCTACCGACTGAACTACAGAGGAATCGGTTAACGGGGCGCATATTAACGATTAGCTCGTGGCATGTCAAAGGGTTCGCGAAAAACTTTTTTGTTTGCTCTTTTTATAGTCAACTTGTTGAGTTTTAACACGAATTGTCCTGGTCTGGGTTGAACTAACAGCATCCCTTCATTATGTAAGTTCTTTATTGGTGCAAAACCGCTTCGTTCATCACTTATTTGCTTTATTGTTAAGCAGATGTGATCCCCGCTGTAATTTCATCGCGTTGTGCCGAGCGCCTTACCAGCGCACTCTATACTGACATATGTCGAAACATTGACATTTGGTTAACAATTCTGGCAACCATTTTGCTTAATGTTCAAGGCCGTGATTAATCACAGGGAAAAGCAGTTTGTATTTTGTTCGCGTTTTTGCTTTTGAAAATGGCTCTTACACCGTTTTGCATAAACCTCTTTGCTGATTTGCTAAGGAACATACAAATGTCGCTGAAATTTATCAGAAGTCCTCTTTCTCTTGTGTTGGCTGGTTGTCTGGTGACGGCGTTTTCCGCCCACGCCGATATTGTGATTGGTGTTGCTGGGCCATTTACCGGGCCGAACGCGACTTATGGTGATCAGTACTGGCATGGCGCGACGCAAGCCGCGGAAGATATTAACGCCGCCGGTGGCATCAACGGCGAAAAAATCAAGCTGGTGCAGGGTGATGATGCTTGTGAACCAAAACAGGCAGTGTCAGTTGCTAACCGTCTGGTGGATCAGGATAAAGTGAATGCTGTGGTCGGGCATTTTTGTTCTTCATCTACCGTACCGGCCTCCGAGGTGTATAACGACGCCGGTATTCTGACTATCACCCCTGGGTCGACTAACCCAATTATCACTGAACGAAACATGAATGATCTGTTCCGCATGTGTGGGCGTGATGACCAGCAAGGGCAGGTCGCCAGCGATTTTATTATCGACAAGCTTAAAGCCAAGCGTGTGGTGATCATCCATGACAAAGATACCTACGGGCAGGGGCTGGCGGATGCCACCAAAGCAGCGCTGGCGAAACGCGGCGTCAACGATGTGATGTACGAAGGGTTGTCGCGCGGCGAAAAAGACTTTAACGCGCTGGTGACCAAAATCAGTGCACAAAAACCTGACGTGGTGTTCTTCGGCGGTTGCCATCCGGAAGCCGGGCCACTGGTACGCCAGATGCGTGAGCAGGGCGTGCAGGCCAAATTCTTCTCCGGCGACTGTATCGTCAACGAAGAGATGGTTACCGCGGCAGGCGGACCGCAATACACCAACGGCATCTATATGACCTTCGGCAAAGATCCGCGTTTAATTGCTGACGGCAAAGCGGTTATCGATAAATTCCGCGCTAACAAATTTGAGCCAGAAGGTTACACCCTCTATTCCTACGCCTCTGTGCAGGCTATCGCTGCGGCATTTAAAGCCACTGGTGGCACCGATTCGGCTAAAGCCAGCGCCTGGCTGAAAGCTAATCCGGTGGATACTGTGATGGGCAAAAAAGCCTGGGATAGCAAAGGCGACCTGAAGGTGTCGGACTATGTCGTTTATGAATGGGACGACAAAGGCAAATACAAAGAAGTCCAATAAGGTTCGCTGGACAACAATACGCTATTGGGGTTTGTCGGGGGGATAAGCGGTAGCGTCATCCACAATTTACGCCTGTGATTGCAGGTGAAAGTGTCGGGTGACGCTTCGCTTACCCGACCTACAAAAGAAGTTTGTCCGCCGCCCTAAAAGAGATTGCCTATCTATGGACGCATTCTTCCTGCAACAGTTGATTAATGGCTTAACGTTAGGTTCCGTCTACGGGTTGATAGCCATTGGCTACACCATGGTTTACGGCATTATCGGCATGATTAACTTCGCGCACGGCGAAGTGTATATGATCTCCGCTTATCTGTGCGCCATCGGCCTGGCGCTACTGTCGTTCTTTGGTTTGCAATCGTTCCCGTTACTGATCCTCGGCACGTTGGTGTTTACCATTGTGGTGACGGGTGTGTATGGCTGGACCATTGAGCGCATCGCCTATAAACCGCTGCGCAACTCGACGCGTTTAGCGCCGCTGATCTCCGCCATTGGCATGTCGTTGATTCTGCAAAACTATGCACAAATCAGCCAGGGGCCGCGCCAGCAGGGCATTCCCACCATGCTTGATGGCGTGCTCCGTTTACATATTGGCGATGGTTTTGTGCAAATCACTTATACCAAAGTGTTCATCCTGATTGCTTCGTTTGCTGGCATGTTGCTGCTTACCTGGATAATTGGTAATACCAGGCTGGGACGCATGTGCCGTGCGGTTCAGCAAGACCGCAAAATGGCTTCGATTCTGGGGATTAATACCGACCGCATTATCTCGCTGGTGTTTGTGATTGGTGCGGCGATGGCGGGGCTGGCGGGTGTGTTGATCACCATGAACTACGGTACTTTTGATTTCTACGCCGGTTTTATTATTGGCATCAAAGCGTTCACGGCGGCAGTGCTGGGCGGGATTGGCTCGTTGCCTGGCGCGATGCTTGGTGGGTTAATTCTTGGTATTGCCGAGGCGCAGTTCTCGGGCATGGTGAATTCCGATTACAAAGATGTGTTCTCGTTTGGATTGCTGGTGGTGATCCTCATTTTCCGTCCTCAGGGGCTGCTTGGCCGACCTTTCGTTGCCAAAGTGTGAGGGAGAAAAAATGACAACAGAAACGGTTATGCATGAAGGTTTTTCCCTCAAACGCTGCGTGCTGGACGCGATTTTCGCCGGTCTTGTCGCATTGATTGTTTTTGGCCCGATAGTCGGTGTGGTGCTGGATGGCTACAGCTTTAATTTCGAAGGGCAGCGGCTGGTGGTCATTATCGCAGTGGTGATGGTCGGGCGTTTTTTATTGAGCGCTTTTTTGACCACACACGCCGGGATACGTTTTTTGAGCCGCTTTGAAACGGATAACTCGGGTGTGTATGTGCGCCCACCGGAATACAAAAGCCGCCTGCGCTGGATTATTCCGCTGGTGATTGCACTGGCAGTTTGTTTCCCGTTTGTGGCGACCAAATATGTACTGACAGTAGCGATCCTCGGGCTGATTTACGTGCTGCTTGGCCTTGGGCTGAATATTGTGGTGGGCCTCGCGGGGTTGTTGGACCTGGGTTACGTCGCCTTTTACGCCATTGGCGCGTATGGCCTGGCGCTGGGGTATCAATACCTCGGGCTGGGTTTTTGGTCGATGTTACCGCTTTCGGCGCTGATGGCGGCGGCGGCAGGCGCGCTACTTGGTTTCCCTGTATTGCGTATGCACGGTGATTACCTGGCAATTGTGACGCTGGGATTCGGGGAAATTATCCGTCTGGTGCTCAACAACTGGCTGACGTTTACCGGTGGCCCGAACGGGATCTCCGCACCGCCGCCGACGCTGTTTGGCCTTGAGTTTGGACGGCGCGCCAAAGAAGAAGGCGGAGTGCCGTTCCATGAGTTTTTCCATCTTACCTATAACCCCAACCTGAAGTTTATTTTTATCTACACCATCCTGGTGCTGGTGGTTTTGCTGGTGTTGTACATCAAACACCGCCTGACACGCATGCCAATTGGCCGCGCCTGGGAAGCGTTACGTGAAGATGAAATTGCCTGCCGATCGATGGGGCTGAATCATGTGCTGGTTAAGCTATCTGCTTTTACGCTGGGTGCTTCCACCGCGGGTATTGCCGGGGTCTTCTTCGCCACTTATCAGGGCTTTGTTAACCCGACATCGTTCACCTTCTTTGAGTCGGCGTTAATTCTCGCCATTGTGGTTTTGGGTGGCATGGGGTCGACGATTGGCGTGGTGCTGGCAGCGTTTGTGCTGACCGTGACACCCGAACTACTGCGTAGTTTTGCTGAATATCGCGTGCTGCTGTTTGGCATGTTAATGGTGGTGATGATGATTTGGCGGCCACGTGGCCTGATTCGCATCAACCGTAGCGGCTTTGCGGTGCGCAAAGGAGTGGCGCCATGAGTGAAATGATTCTTAGCGTCGAACATTTGATGATGCACTTCGGCGGTATTAAAGCGCTTAACGACGTGAATCTTGAGGTGCGCCGTGGGTCGATTACCGCACTGATTGGCCCCAATGGTGCGGGAAAAACCACGGTATTTAACTGCCTGACCGGTTTTTATAAAGCCTCCGGCGGCAATATCCTGTTTAACACGCGTGATAAAACCACCAACGTGATTCAAATCCTCGGGCAGAAATTCCTGCCTGGCGACTGGGTTAATCCGGCGCAACTGGGTTCGCGTCTGTTCTACAAAATGTTCGGTGGCACACACCTGGTAAACCGCGCCGGGCTTGCGCGAACCTTTCAAAATATCCGCTTGTTCCGGGAAATGTCGGTGGTGGAAAACCTGCTGGTGGCGCAGCACATGCAGGTGAACCGTAATTTGCTGGCCGGTGTGCTGAATACGCCTGCGTATCGACGCGCCGAAAGCCGTGCTTTAGACCGCGCGTTTTACTGGCTGGAAGTGGTGGAACTGGTGGATTGCGCCAACCGCCTGGCGGGTGAGATGTCTTATGGGCAACAGCGGCGGCTCGAAATTGCCCGTGCGATGTGTACCGCGCCGGAAATGATCTGCCTCGATGAACCGGCTGCGGGTTTGAACCCGGTTGAAACCCGCACGCTGAGTAAGATAATCCGCTTCCTGCGCGACCACCACAGCATCACCGTACTGCTGATTGAACATGATATGGGCATGGTGATGGAGATTTCCGACCACATCATTGTACTCGACCACGGGGACGTGATTGCGCAGGGTAAACCTGAACAAATCCAACACGATGACAAAGTGATTGCCGCCTATTTGGGCACCGACGAAGACGAGGTCAGTGTATGAGTGAGGCGATGCTGGAATTTCGCAATGTGGACGTTTTTTACGGCGCGATTCAGGCGCTAAAACAGGTTTCTTTGCAGGTCAACGAAGGGGAAACCGTGGCGTTGATTGGCGCGAACGGGGCCGGGAAATCGACGTTGTTGATGTCGATTTTCGGCCAGCCCCGTATTCGCGCCGGGCAAATTCTGTTTCGTGGCGACGACATCAGCCATAAATCGACGCACTTTGTGGCGTCTGGCGGCATTGCCCAAGCGCCGGAAGGGCGACGGATTTTCCCGGATATGACGGTCGAAGAAAATCTGCTGATGGGCACCATACCCATCGGTAATCAGTATGCCACGCAGGATTTGCAGACCATGTTTGATCTGTTCCCGCGTTTAAAAGAGCGCCGCAAACAGCGAGCGATGACCATGTCAGGTGGCGAGCAGCAAATGCTGGCGATTGCCCGCGCGCTGATGAGCCGCCCGAAATTGTTACTGCTGGATGAACCAAGCCTGGGTCTGGCACCGATTGTGGTGAAGCAAATCTTCCACACGCTGCGTGAACTGGCGCGCAACGGCATGACGATTTTTCTGGTGGAGCAGAACGCCCACCACGCGCTGAAACTTTCTGACCGCGGTTATGTGATGGCCAACGGGCAGATCAGGTTGAGCGGCAGCGGCGAGGAGTTGTTGGGGAACGAGGAAGTGCGGAAGGCGTATTTAGGTGGGCATGGTTGAGAAGCATTTTGTCGGATGACGATTTTGGTTTTGTAGGGTGGATAAGCGCAGCGTCATCCACCGTTAGTTTGGGCTAAATTTAAAGAAATACTTTGCAGGATAAGCAATACTAAATCATTATTTGAAATGTGGTTTCACTTCCCCCCAAGGTCAATCTTGAACTTACAAGCAGCACTTCACCAGCGTGTGGCAAAAACACGCTGGTATGCCAAACGAAAAAGTTATCGTGTCCTGTTCTGGCGCGAAATAACTCCCCTTGCAGTGCCTATCTTCCTGGAAAACACCTGCGTTTTATTGATGGGCGTGTTGAGTACCTTCCTGGTGAGCTGGCTGGGAAAAGAGGCGATGGCAGGCGTCGGTCTGGCCGACAGCTTCAATATGGTGATTATGGCGTTCTTTGCCGCGGTGGATCTCGGTACTACGGTGGTGGTGGCGTTCAGCCTCGGTAAACGTGACCCGAAACGGGCGCGTGATGCCGCACGGCAGTCGCTGATCCTGATGACGATTATTGCCATCGGGCTGGCCGCCGGTATTCACCTTGCGGGTGAATATGTGGTGAATATTATTGCTGGCGCGGCAACGCCTGAAGTGAAAGCGCTGGCGTTGTCTTATCTACAAACGACAGTCTGGAGTTACCCGGCGGCGGCGATTGCGCTTATCAGTAGCGGCGCATTGCGTGGGGCAGGGAACACCAAAATCCCGCTGCTGATTAATGGCGGGATGAACATCCTCAACATTATCATCAGTAGCATCCTGATTTATGGCGCGCTGGGCTGGAACGGGCTGGGCTTTTTTGGCGCCGGACTTGGGCTGACTATTTCACGCTATATCGGTGCGCTGGGCTTTATTTATGTTCTGGTGGTGGGTTTTGCCCCTTCGTTGCGTATCTCGCTGAAAAGCTATTTCCGCCCGCTGAAAGTCGGCATTTTGTGGGAAGTGCTGGGGATTGGTATTCCCGCCAGTATCGAATCGGTGTTGTTTAACGCCGGTAAATTGCTGACGCAAATGTTTGTTGCCGGAATGGGCACCAACGTGATTGCTGGTAACTTCATCGCCTTTTCCATTGCGGCGTTGATTAACTTACCGGGGAACGCGCTGGGTTCGGCATCCACCATTATTGTCGGCAAGCGTCTTGGGAAAGGGCAAATTGGCCAGGCGGAACGGCAACTGCGCCACGTATTCTGGCTGTCTACACTTGGCCTGACGATTATTGCCTGGGGAACCGCGCCGTTTGCCGGCTTGATGGCGTCGTTTTACACCAGTGAAGATGACGTCAAAGAAGTGGTTAAAATCCTGATTTGGTTGAACGCGGCATTTATGCCGATTTGGGCGGCTTCGTGGGTTCTACCTGCTGGCTTGAAAGGGGCGCGTGATGCGCGTTTCGCCATGTGGGTTTCCATGGCAAGTATGTGGGGCTGTCGCGTGGTGGCGGGCTACACATTAGGCATTGTGCTGGGAATGGGCGTGGTCGGTGTCTGGATGGGGATGTTCTTCGACTGGACAGTGCGCGGCGTATTGTTCTACTGGCGCATGGTCAGCGGCCGCTGGCTTAAAAAATACCCTCGTCCTAAAAAAGAACCGCTCCCGTAAACCGTTCATCTGGACGGTTCTTCCCTGGTCGGATTCGCAGCAGCGGTATCCGACTTTTATTCTGCATGATTAATTATCCACCAGCTCAATATCTCGTCATTCATCCAAAACATGATATCTATCACCTGTTAACGTCTCGTTTTGACTATTAACGTAAAGTTAGTAGCTGTTAATTATTCTAAAATGTTATTAATTGCACCAAACAATAACTTCTATGAATGAAACAGTGAGCAGAGGTAGGAATGAGTACAACGACAAGGAACACGGAAGGTCGTCTAATGACAGGATTTCTCAACGCTGTTGAGAAAGCAGGGAATAAATTACCCGAACCCGCTTTGATCTTTTTCTATTTTTTATTGGTCGTTATGGCAATGTCGGCGGTGCTTTCCACCATTGATTTCGATGTCATAAATCCTGTTACAAATGAAGCCGTTAAGATTAATAACCTGCTTTCAGCTGAGGCCTTAACGGTCACCATTTCTTCGATGGTCACCACATTTACCAGTTTTGCACCGTTGGGGATCGTGCTGGTGGCGATGCTCGGTGTCGGCGTGGCAGAAAGCTCAGGCTTTATTAATACCGGCCTGAAGAAAATGCTGCGTGTGACGCCGAAGAAGCTGTTAACCCCGATGATTATTTTCGTCGCCATGTTCAGCCACGTGGCGGCTGATGCGGGTTACGTGCTGGTGATTCCATTGGGCGCAATTATCTTTATGTCTGCCGGGCGCCACCCGTTAGCCGGTATTGCAGCGGCATTTGCCGGGGTATCGGGCGGCTTTGCGGCCAACATGGTGCCAACCGGTAACGATGCGTTACTGCAAGGCTTCACCCAAACGGCGGCGCAGTTGCTGGACAACACTTACACCGTTAACACGCTATGTAACCTGTTCTTCGGCATCGGTTCGACGGTGATGATTACGCTGGTTGGCTGGTGGGTAACCGAACGCATTGTTGAGCCGCGCGTGTCAAAACTGAAAATCGACGGTGATTATCAGCATAACGAAGATATGAGCAACTACAGCGTACAGGAAAGCCGTGGTTTTAAAGTGGCTGGCCTGGTGATGGTTCTGGGGCTGGCTGGGCTTGCCGCTCTGGCATGGCCTGAAACTTCGTTGCTGCGCGGTAGTGATGGCTCGCTGACCAGTTATGGTGCGCCAATCATGAAATCTATCGTGCCGCTGATTTTCTTGATCTTTATTATCCCTGGTATTGTTTACGGTTTTGTCGCCGGGACATTCAGCAGCGGTAAAGACGTCATCAATGCGATGAATGAATCCATGAGTAAAATGGGTTCGTACATGGTAATGGCCTTCTTCTGCGCCATGTTTATCAAAGCGTTTGGCGATTCCAATATTGGTACCTTGATTGCACTGGCCGGTGCCGATGTGCTGAAAACCATGGCGTTGCCAGGTGAAGCTACCATTATTGGTATGATTTTGCTGACGGCGGTTGTGAACATTCTGATTGGTTCTGCTTCGGCAAAATGGGCGCTGTTGTCGCCAATTATGGTGCCAATGCTGATGGCGGTGGGGATCTCCCCGGAACTGACGCAGGCTGCGTTCCGTATCGGTGACTCAACCACCAACATTATTACGCCGCTGATGGTGTTCTTCCCGCTGGTGGTGGTGTATTGCCAACGCTATGTGAAATCCACCGGTGTGGGTACGCTGGTATCGATGATGGTGCCGTACTCGGTAATCTTCTTTATCTGCTGGAGCATCTTCCTGCTGGTGTGGTGGGCAGTTGGCTTGCCGTTGGGCGTTAACGCGCCGTACACGTATCCGATTTCGTAATCGGTTTAAATGTAAAGGGTGGATGACGCAGCGCTTATCCACCCTTCGAGTTACACTTTTCGCGACGAAATCTGTAACTCGTCGCAACGCTGTTTCACCGCTTGATGTAACAAGCGCACTGTGGTTGAAAGCTGTTTACGATGCGGGCAAATCAAATTCAGCGGCACACTATCACCCTGATACTGCGGCAGAATAATCTTCAAACGGCCTGCGTTGACATCTTCGCTAACATCCAGCCATGATTTATAAGCAATCCCTTCCCCCGCAACTGCTAAACGGCGTATCACTTCGGCGTCATCGCTGATCATCGCGCTTTTCACCGCCACATGATGCGCATCGCCGTCCAGGTTTAATGTCCATTTATCATAAACCCGCCCGCGAATCGCATAGGTCAGGGCTTCATGCTGCACCAGTTCGCTGATGGTTTTCGGCTCGCCACAACGTTCAAGATACGACGGAGATGCCACCACCACGCGATGGTTATCCGGTGCCAGTGGCAGCGCCACATATGAGGCATCGTCGTTATTGCCGTAACGAAACGCGACATCCACTGGATCTTTAAATACGTCGGTCAGTTGGTCGGAAAACAGAATTTTCAGATGCAGTGCCGGATGCTCCCGGCGAAATGCCTGAAATACGCCCAGCAGCATATTACGCCCGAGATCGGACGGCACCGCAATTTGCAACACGCCGCGCACTTCATCACTCGCAGGCTGGATTTGTTCAAATCCGGCTTCCAGGGTTTGCAGCGCGGTAATGGCATACGGCAGCCAGGTTTCGCCTTCGGGCGTTAACCGCAGGCTGCGAGTAGAACGGGCAAACAGGCGGATATTCAGCGTTTGTTCAAGGCGTTTAATCGCGGTGCTAACCTGTGCTGGCTGCAAGCCGGCTTCACGCGCGGTGTCGCTAAAACTGTTTAAGGCGGCGGCCCTGACAAACAAAGTGAGGTCTTCCAACCTGAGCATTTTAACTCTCCGAGTATAAGTGTTGTTTTCTAACGGCTGTTTTTCGCCAGCAGCACACCTTGTACCATGAGTTCATTCACACGATGAACCCTTTAATCTCTGGAGCACCCATGAAAGCAATCGCGATAACCCAAGCCGCACAGGATGGCAGCAATCTGGACTTCCTGAACGAGATAACTGTACCGACGCCGGTCGCGTCAGGCCATGATTTGCTGGTCGAGGTGAAAGCGATTTCGGTGAACCCGGTAGATACCAAAGTTCGTGCCGGTTTTAAAGCCGACCAGCCACGGGTATTGGGTTGGGATGCCGTCGGGGTAGTGGTGGCAACGGGCGAAGCGGTTAGCTTGTTTAAGCCTGGCGATGAAGTGTGGTACGCCGGTTCGTTGACGCGCCCTGGCAGCAATAGCGAATTCCAGTTGGTGGATGAGCGCATCGTGGCTCTGAAACCCAAAACGATTGATAACGCCTCTGCTGCTGCATTGCCTTTAACCGCGATCACTGCCTGGGAACTGTTGTTTGACCGCCTGGGTGTGAAAGAAAAGGGCAATGAAAACGATGTGCTGCTGATTGTCGGCGCGGCGGGTGGCGTGGGTTCTATTCTCACTCAGTTAGCGCGCAAGCTGACCAACATTACGGTTATCGGCACCGCCTCACGCCCGCAAAGCCAAAAATGGGTGACAGATTTAGGGGCGCATCATGTTATCGACCACAGCAAGCCGCTGGCGGAAGAGCTGACGCGGATTGGCGTGAAGCAGGTGACTCACGTTGCCAGCCTTAACCAAACCGAACAACACTACAGCCAACTGATTGAAGTGCTGGCACCGCAAGGAAAACTGGCATTGATTGACGACCCGGAAACGCTGGATGCGCGTCCGTTGAAGGTGAAAAGCATTTCTCTGCACTGGGAATTTATGTTCACCCGTTCGATGTTTGAAACCCGCGACATGATTGAGCAACACCGCCTGTTAACTCGTGTGGCCGATTTAATTGACCAGCGCGTGCTGCAAACCACGTTGGGCGAACATTTCGGAACGATTAACGCGGCAAACTTACGTCGTGCCCATGAATTAATTGAAAGCAATCGTGCGGTCGGTAAAATCGTGCTTGAAGGCTTCTAATTACATAAAAATCATAGAGAAAACATCATGGATATCATTCAATCAGCAGCTTCACGTTACTCAACTAAAGCGTTTGATCCGAGCAAAAAAATCACCGCTGAAAACATCGAAAAAGTGAAGGATTTGTTGCGCCTCAGCCCGTCCAGCACCAACTCGCAGCCGTGGCATTTTATTTTGGCCAGCACACCTGAAGCGAAAGCGCGTATTGCCAAAGCAACGTCTGGTTTCTATGTGTTCAACGAGCGCAAAGTGCTTGATGCTTCACACGTGGTGGTGTTCTGCGCGAAAACGGCGATTGATGAAACGCATCTTTCTAAACTGCTGGACCAGGAAAATGCCGATGGCCGTTTTGCCAGCCAGCAGGCGATGGAAGGGCAGCACAAAGGCCGTTCCTATTTTGTGAATATGCATCGCTTTGATTATAAAGATGCGCAGCACTGGATGGAAAAGCAGGTTTATCTCAACGTCGGTAACTTCTTGCTGGGTGTTTCCACGCTGAATATCGACGCGGTGCCAATCGAAGGTTTTGACGCGCGCATTCTGGACGAAGAATTTGGCCTGCGTGAAAAAGGTTTCACCAGCCTGGTTATCGTGCCGATTGGTTATCGCAGCGTGGAAGACTTCAACGCCGCGTTGCCAAAATCGCGTCTCGAATTCAGCGAAATTTTAACGGAGTGCTAAACGTGGCTGATAATACGCTGTCGATTATTGCGGTGCTGAAAGCGAAAGCCGGGCAACGCGAGCAATTAAAATCTGCGTTGCAGGCGCTGATTTCACCGACTCGCAAGGAAGAAGGCTGCCTGGATTACGCCTTGTTCCAGCTTGAAGATACGCCAGATGTGTTTTACATGCGTGAATCCTGGAAAGGGCAGGAAGCGCTGGATGCACACATCGCACTGCCGCATTTCCAGGCGTTTGTGCAGCAGATGGATGAGTTGCTGGCTGAGCCTTTGCAGCTAGTGCGTTTGAATGCCGTAGAAGCGTAACTCCCGTGAGGGCGATTAGCGTTAAACGCTTTCGACCCTCACCGTTTTTTCTCCCGCCCGAAACTCACCTTGTTGCACATAACCGATATGGTCAGCCATCAGTTGCGCTTCGTGCTCGCTGTGCGTCACTAACAACGCTGTTTGCCCGGCCTCGCGTAAGATATCGCGTACCTCGCGCCCAAGCCGTTCACGTGTTTGTTTATCCAGACTGGAAAATGGTTCATCCAGCAACAGGATTTCAGGATTCGGCGCCAGCGCACGCGCTAAAGCGATGCGCTGTTGTTGCCCGCCAGAGAGTTCATGCGGATAACGGCTGGCATGGCTATGCAGTTCCACCATTTTGAGCAGTTGAGTCACGCGGGCTTGTTGCTCCTCGCGCGGCAGGCGGCGCAGGCCAAAGGCCACGTTTTGTTGGGCAGTCAGATGCGGGAATAACGCGTACTCCTGAAACACCATCCCGACCTTGCGTTTTTCAGGTGGCAGATGAACACCCGCTGCGGCAACACGCTGTTGCGATACATAAATCTCACCACTTTGCAGCCGTTCAAAACCTGCCACTGCACGCAATACCGTCGTTTTCCCGCAGCCAGATGCCCCCAACAAACATGCCAGCTCGCCTTTGCGTACTGACATCGAAAACCCTTTCAGCACCGGCTGCTGACTGTTGCCGTAAGCCACACGCACATCCTGAAGGCGTAACGCAATTTCTGACATAAATATTTCCTTTAACCTGTGCGAGTCATCTGGTGACGAACCAGCAAAATAACCGGTAGCGTGCCTGCGAGAACAATCATCAACGCAGCGATGGCGCCTTCTTCATAGGTTCCGCGCGCGGCTTCAGCGTAAAGCAGTGTCGCCAGCGTTTCGAAATTCACCGGGCGCAAAAGTAGGGTCGTCGGCAGCTCTTTCATGGCATCGGCGAAGACCAGTAACGCACTGCTGACCAGTGCCGGGCGCAGCAACGGGAGATGAATCCGCGCAAACGTCCCTGCACCATTTTCACCAAGCAAACGGGAGGCTTGTTCTAGTGAGGGCGGAATGCGGCTCAGGCCGGAATCCAGCGCACCAATGGCAATGGCCTGAAAACGCATGGCGCAGCAGATAACCAGCAAGACCCCGGCAGACATCAGCGGCAAGCCACGCACCTCCAGCAAATCTGCCAGCCAGCGGTCTACGGCCATGGCGGGTGTGAGAAAACCAATCGCCAGAATCGTACCTGGCACCGCATAGCCTAATGACGCAAGGCGCATCACGCCACGGCGAAAACCTGGCAGCGCGTTGTCTGCGGCACTGTGGCGTGCACTCCACGCCACCAGCAAACTGACACAAACCACCACTAGTGTGGTTCCCGCCGCCAGTAACAAGGTATTTTGCAATGCCGAAAGCAACGCCGGTGAGAGTGGGTTTTCTTCGCCAAAACGTTTCATGCTCTCCCAGGCCAGAAATATCACGGGCGCGACAAAGCCCAGAATGACCGGCAGAGCGATAACGCTGGCAAGCAGCCAACCACGCCAGCCGCGTATTGCTGTTGGTTGAATCTCACGCAGGCTACGGCTGCTGAATCCCTGCTTTTTACGGCCATAAAATTCCAGCGTCAGGATGCAGAAAATAAACATCAACATCATGCAGGCGATTTGCGCGGCGGCAGCCAAATCAGAACGTGAAATCCAGGTGGTGTAAACCGTGACGGTTAAGGTTTGTACGCCGAGAAATTCCGACGCCCCAATATCATTGAGCGTTTCCAGAAGCGCCAGGCTGATACCCACTGCCAGCGCCGGGCGAGCCATCGGCAGCGCGACACGAAAGAAAGTCCCCGCAGCGCTGCAACCCAGTGTACGTGCCGCTTCCAGCAAATGTGCTGGCTGGCTGATAAACATAGCGCGGGTCGTCAGGTAAACGTAAGGATAGAGCACCAGACCCAGCAGAATAATCGCACCAGGCAATGAGCGTAAGTCGGGAAGCCGGAACTGGCGCGGGCTGTCGAAGCCCAGTAACAATCGAATGAAAGTTTGCAGTGGGCCGATAGGGTGCAGCAGATCGAGCCAGGCGAAGGCCACGATGTAGGTCGGCATAGCCAACGGAAGTAACAGCGCCCAACTGAGAATTTTACGCCCGGGGAAATCCCAGGCGGTCACCGCCCAGGCGCTGCCAACACCAATCACGCCAACTATCACGGCCACGCCTGCCAGCAGCAAAACGGTATTTTTTAGCACCGAAGGCAGGACAAATGTGACCAGATTATCCCAGTGCGAAAAATCAGCCTGCGTCGCCTGCCAGATAAGCGCAACGACAGGCATTAGCACGCCTAATGCGACACACAACGCAGCAAGATGGAGCGGTGTTAATAATGACTGCGGCCCGGAAACCAGGCCGCGCAACGTCGGAAGACGAAGTGATTTATTGATCGAATCCAACTTTATCTACCAACAGGCTCGCTTGTTTACGGTATTTAACAATTTCAGTTAACGGGACTTTATCGACGTCAATTTCACCGATAGTCGCACTAATTACCGGATCAAGCTGGACGCCTTTCAGTACCGGATATTCAAAGTTGGCTTGGGCGTAAAGCTGCTGGGCGGGTGCGGAGACCAGGTATTCCATCAATTTCACGGCTTCAGCTTTGTTCGGTGCAAAGCGGGCAACCGCAGCACCGCTGATGTTGACGTGGGTGCCGCCTTGTTCGAAGGTTGGTTTCACGACTTTAATCGCATCGCCCCATTTACGCGCATCGCTGCCTTCTTTGGCGTTTTTCATATGGCCAATGTAGTAGGAGTTCGCCAGGCCGATATCGCAAATGCCGCCGAGGATGTCACGGGCAACATCGCGGTCGCCACCGGTGGCTTTACGTGCCAGGTTCGCTTTCACGCCACGCAACCATTCTTCGGTTTTCGCTTCACCGTGGTGAGCAATCATCGCCGCGATCAGCGCGGTGTTATACGGATGTTGTCCGGAACGAATACACACTTTGCCTTTGTATTCCGGGCTGGAAAGTTGTTCGTAATGCCAGTTATCAATCGGCAGGGATTTGTCTGCATAGAGTACGCGTGCGCGCATTGATAGCGCGAACCACTGGTTATCTTCACCACGCAGGTTGGCTGGGATCGCGGTTTTGAGCATCGCAGAATCCACAGGCTGTGTCACACCTGCTTCAACTAAATCAATGAGATTACCTGCATCGACGGTCATCAGCAGGTCGGCAGGTGAATTTTTACCTTCCGCTTTGACGCGCTCAAGCATGCCGTCTTTGATATACACCGTGTTGACTTTCACGCCGCTGGATTGTGTCCAGCTATCCAGCAATGGCTGAATCAGACCCGGTTCGCGGGTGGTGTAGAGAGTCAGTGAGTCTTGTGCAAAAACCGGCAGACTAACGGAGAAAACCAGTGCGGATGCAAGCGTGATACGGCGCAGTCCAGTGCGAGGCAGAACAAACTCATTCATCGTTGTGTATCCCTGAGTGATTTGAACTAATGGGGTTCAGTG
Source organism: Buttiauxella agrestis ATCC 33320 (assembly GCA_024169445.1). Lineage (GTDB taxonomy): Bacteria > Pseudomonadota > Gammaproteobacteria > Enterobacterales > Enterobacteriaceae > Buttiauxella > Buttiauxella ferragutiae. The sequence goes on along the minus strand of JALKFA010000001.1, from coordinate 4,232,196 downwards.
CGCAGAGGCATCCCTGCGAGCTGGCGCAAGATAAATGATAATCACTATTGTTTGCAATCGCGAGCGAGGGTGGAATATCGACATTTACACAACTTTAACTGGAAGGGTTAGATGTGTCACACAGGCAGATGTGGCAGGGCTTGCAGGAGAGGGGGCGATTCTCAAAGTAATAAGTCACAAAAGCAAAAAGCCTGCTTAGTTTCCTAAGCAGGCTTCTTAAATTTGGCTCCTCTGACTGGACTCGAACCAGTGACATACGGATTAACAGTCCGCCGTTCTACCGACTGAACTACAGAGGAATCGTTTGAACGAGGCAAATAGTAACGTCACGTTCAAAAAGAGTCAATAACAAAAATAACACCTTGATTCAGATGATTAAATTAAGCTCAACTTGTTGAATTAATGCACCGTGTTTCCGTGAGATGTCGGGCTGTTTTCACTCTCACGCAAGCGTAACAATGGATTTTGGCAATAAAACTGGCAAAACCGTTGATAAAGTGAGGGGAAACGAGGAGCGAAAAGCTCGGGTGCACTGAAGAAATACTCTGAAAGCACCGCAAAACATTCTGCCGGTTCCGAAGCGGCATAGGCATCAATGCTGGCGGCGTTTTCACCGACCATGTCGATTTCATCCTGAATGTTGCTCATTGCCGCATGGAGGTCATGTTCCCAGCCTGCGACATCGCGCAGGGCAATCAGTGGAATTCCACTGGCACGGTCGCCGTTGCGCATATCCAGTTTATGGGCCACTTCATGGACCACCAGATTAAAACCAGAGGCATCAAAAGAGTCCTGCACATCCAGCCAGTTAAGGACTATAGGGCCTTGCTGCCAACTTTGCCCGGACTGTACGACGCGCTGATGATGCACCAGGCCAATATCATCTTGCCACTCGTCGTCTACAACAAACGGGGCAGGGTAGATAAGCACCTCATGAAAACCATCAAGCCATTCAATGCCCAACTCCAGAATAGGCAAACAGAACAGTAATGCAATACGCGCACTTTTTAGCTCATCAAGTTCAAAACCTTGCAAAGGTACCAGGCGTTTTTGCTGTAAAAAACGATCCGCAAGACGGGTCAACTTTTCTTGCTCAGCTGGCGTGAGTGTCGCCAGAACAGGAATAGATAAAGCCTGCTCCCACGGCAGTGCTGCGACAGCAGATGAATCACTTGCTTTCCAGGGCCACTTAATCATGTTACTCGCTCGCAAAGTCATCTCTTGAACGGAAAACTACTATACCGTGACTGTAATACCAGACCAGCGATCTGAACAGCGCTGGCGAGAAGACGAGTATGTGTATTCTCTGTGACATTATTCAAACATTTACCCGTTCACCATTCAACGACGAGTGTCACAGCTTGTGCGGTGAGGTATAAATTATTTCATATATCAATAATTTCAGTAGAAGCGTAGCTAATTGAAATGAGTGCGAGGCGGGGGAATTAAAAGAGCAAGGCCCGCTTGCGCGAGCCTTGAGGTAAAGCAATAACGGGTTAGATCAGATTAGAACTGGTAAACCATGCCTACACCCACAACGTCATCGGTAGAGATGCCTGTTGCAGCGTAGAAATCGTCATCGCCATCCAGCAGGTTGATTTTGTAATCAACGTAGGTGGAGAAGTTTTTGTTGAAGTAGTAGTTCGCGCCAACAGAAACGTATTTAACCAGGTCTTTGTCGTTCCAGTCGCTGTTTGGTGCGTAGTCTTGTGCCAGGTCTTTACCTTTAGATTGCAGGTAAGATATTTCTGGACGCAGACCGAAGTCGAACTGATATTGTGCAGTGACTTCAAAGTTTTGAGTTTTGTTGGCGATAAACCCATCAACATCACCAAACGGCGTCATGTTGCGGGTTTCCGAATACATGGTGGCCAGATAGATATTGTTGGCGTCGTATTTCAGGCCAACAGTCCAGACGTCTGCATCTTCACCGCCAGCAGTTGAGCCGGTTTGCTGTTCGTTGGTACGGTCAGATGAGGCGTATGCTGCACCTGCGCTGAAGCCCATGCCGAAATCATATGTGGTGGACAAGCCCCAGCCATCACCATTTTGTGAATTGATGTCATTGTGACCGTTGTTAGTGCCTTCCTGATCAAAGGCTCCGTTAGATCCTTCATTCGCGCCCTGATATTGCAGAGCAAAGTTCAGGCCTTCAACCTGACCGAAGAAATCGGTGTTGCGGTAAGTCGCCATGCCATTGCCACGGCCAGTCATGAAGTTATCGCTATAGGTGTAAGAGTCGCCACCGAACACTGGCAGCATATCGGTCCAGGCTTCAATGTCGTAAACTACGCCGTAGTTACGGCCATAATCGAATGAACCGTAGTCACCAAATTTCAGGCCAGCGAAGCCTAAACGAGTCCATGACTGGTTACCGCTATCGCCTTCAGTGCTGTCTGCCTGAATGTTATATTCCCACTGACCATAACCTGTCAGTTCGGAAGTAATCTGAGTTTCACCTTTAAAGCCCAGGCGAATATAAGTGTCATCGCCATCCTGACCTGAATCATCAGAGAACACATGACGAGCATCAACTTTGCCGTACAGGTCCAGTTTATTACCGTCTTTATTATAAACTTCCGCAGCGTGCGCAGAACCCATTGCCAATAAAGCAGGGATCACTAATGCCAATGCTGTTCTTTTCATTTATATATTCCTTTAAGTCATAATTATTATGAATGATTACTTATATTTCGTCCTCAACATCCACAGCAATCTTATTACACTTAGTTCAGTTTATTTATAAATAAACATGTAACTGTATTGGTTGAAATTTGACTAAATATTTCAGTGCGTTATTTAGTTATATTATTGAAAAATAAGTAAATTATTAATTTTTAGGATATTTCCAATGCATTGTGAGTATGTGTTTGATGTTTTTTATATCAAAACACAATGCATTTTTATCGATGAGTCTTTGTGAGTGATAGAATTGGCATTTAGAAAATAAGTCTTTTTATTTTTGTATTTAATTATCACTAAATTTTATATTAAGGGTGTATAAAATAAATAACGTTGGAATGGTTGATAAATACACAAATGTAATTTTATTGTTAAAATTATGAAGGATGGCCTGATATATTGCCAATTTGAGAATCTTCCGGATTAAATAGAGAGGTTTTAGGCTGTCATAAAACGGCATAAATGTGATAAAAATCACATGCAGCGGATGGGTATCCATCGCATTACACAAACTAAACAGTTGAGAGAGTTATGTCAGACGTTATGGACGCGAAACCCGCCCGCACACCAGGTGGGAAATTGGCATTATGGTTGTTTTATGGATTTTGCCTGTACATGGTTTGGGCAGTTCTGCGTTACTTCTGGGTGGTGAGCAATGTCACCAGCGGGGACATGGGTTCGATGGCTGGAAAACTGCTCGGGGCATTAATGGGGTTGCTGGTTCTGGGAGCGGTAGCCGCATTATTAGGTGGGCTCGCCTGGTACACGCGGGCCAGGTGAATAAATCGTGCCAAAGTGGGTTGTTGTCACGGTGATACTTGCTAATTTTGTGATCTTGTACTCATATTAAGTACCGGATCCCGCTGTGAAGTAAGGAGCACGTATGCCAATAGCCCACTGGCAAGAGCGTTTCGAAGAGTACTTGCACCATAACTGGTTGCAGGACGATAAAGCCCACGATGTGGCCCACTTCAGACGCGTATGGAAAACCGCGCAACAGATCATGGAAACAACCGAAGCCGACTGGCTGGTGGTACTCACCGCCTGTTATTTCCATGACATCGTCAATTTGCCAAAGAACCATCCCGAACGGCATCTCGCTTCTACACAGGCGGCACAAGAAACATTACGTATTCTTGACGCTCATTTTCCCGATTTCCCTCGCACGTTATACGATGCGGTTGCTCATGCGGTGCGTGCTCACAGTTTCAGTGCTCAAATTGCGCCGCAAACTCTTGAAGCGAAAATTGTGCAGGATGCTGATCGCCTGGAATCACTTGGTGCAATTGGCCTGGCGAGAGTGTTTTATATTTCAGGCTCGCTGGGTCGACCATTGTTTGATAGCGAAGATCCGTTAGCGTGTGGGCGTGAGTTGGATGACTCCACATATGCACTTGACCATTTCCAGAAAAAACTGCTGAAGCTCCCTGAATCCATGCAAACTGAGGCAGGGCGTAAACTGGCCTGGCTCAATGCTGATTTTTTGGTTAACTACATGGCCAAGCTGTGTGCAGAACTGAAGGGCGATTATTGCGGTATCGATCGTGGTGTTGTCGAGCAATTCGCCTCCCCCAAACAGTCCTCATAAATTTCGTTCTAAAACTAAAATGATGCCCGCATTGGTTGCGGGCTGTTCTGTTTTTCTCTGGGTCAAATCAGTGATAGAGTTGCACTCTATTTTCCCTAAACTGGTTCATGATGAACGACTTCGACGCCATTGCCGAGCAACTCTCACAACAATCCCAACGCCTGCAACAACAGCAACTAGAAGAAGACTTTGTGCTAGTGAGCCGAATTCTGGAAATCTATGACCAGAAAACAGTGGCCCATCATTTGCGCCAGGTCAGCGGCGACTGGACACGTGAATCGCTAAACCGCTGGTATAACCGTAAATCTTCGCCTCGCACGCTGACACCAGCAGAAAGCGCCATGCTGCAAAATATGTTGCCGCAGTTACCTGCACACCACGGGAAATACGCTTTTAAATTCGTCGATTTATTTGCCGGTATTGGCGGCATTCGTAGCGGGTTTGAAGCCATTGGCGGGCAATGCGTTTTTACCAGCGAGTGGAATAAATACGCGGTGCGCACTTATAAAGCCAATTGGTACTGTTGCCCTGAAAATCATCAGTTCAATCAGGATATCCGCGATGTTACTCTCAGCCACCGTGTTGACGTCAGCGATGAACAGGCCACTGCACATATTCAGGCTATCATGCCGGATCACGACGTACTGTTGGCCGGTTTTCCATGCCAGCCCTTTTCCCTGGCAGGCGTGTCGAAGAAAAATGCTTTAGGCCGTGCTCATGGCTTTGCCTGTGAAACTCAGGGCACACTGTTTTTCGATGTCGCACGCATTATTGACGCGAAACGCCCAGCTATCTTTGTGCTGGAAAACGTGAAAAATCTAAAAAGCCACGATAAAGGCAACACCTTCCGCATCATCATGGAAACACTGGATAGCCTGGGTTATGAAGTCTCTGATGCCGCAATCATGGGGGCGGGTGACCCTAAAATTATCGATGGTAAAAACTTTCTTCCCCAACATCGCGAACGTATTGTGCTGGTCGGTTTCCGTCGTGATCTCAATGTGCATAAAGATTTTACACTGCGCAAACTCAGCGAATGTTATCCGCAACGCCGCCCGACGTTTGGTGAATTGCTGGAACCGACGGTGGATGCGAAATATATTCTCACGCCAACACTCTGGAAGTACCTCTATAATTACGCGAAAAAACACCAGGCGAAGGGTAATGGTTTTGGCTACGGTCTGGTTGACCCTAATAACCCAGTGAGCGTGGCACGTACGTTATCCGCGCGTTATTACAAAGACGGGGCAGAAATCCTCGTGGATCGTGGTTGGGATAAATCGCTGGGAGAGGCAGATTTTGATAATGCGGAAAATCAGCAATGTCGCCCACGCCGTTTAACACCGCGTGAATGCGCGCGCTTAATGGGTTTTGAGGCAGTGCAGGGGAGTAAGTTCCGTATTCCAGTATCTGATACTCAGGCCTATCGGCAGTTTGGTAATTCAGTGGTGGTGCCTGCTTTTGCGGCGGTCGCTAAACTGCTTGAGCCAGTCATAAAGCTTGTCGTTACTGGTCAGGATAAATAATCAGCCGTTGTCGGGTGGATTAGCGTCAGCGATACCCACATCTATGTTGAGAAATCTATAAACCCGTATTCTGTTGGTGCGCCAGTACTAAGGCGCACCAACAACTTGAATCAGGAGATATTAATCAATGACATTAATTATTTGTCATGAATGAATGCTGGCTTAATAAATAGTTAAGCTGTTTTTAATTTCTGTTCAAGGATTGCCTGCTTAGTAAATATAAGTGCAGGAGTGTTGATGGTAAGGGGGCATTTGGTGATGTATGAAATGAAGGTGATTTTTATAAACAGTTAATAACTCATTAAGTAGATGTGTTGTGTTTATCTCGCTTAGTATGTGGATTACTAGTTGCTGCACTAATATCAAACGGTAAATTAACCACATGAGTAACACTCAACATAAATTAAGTAAGTCTCGCCCCCCACGCGTGCAAATAACCTATGATGTGGAAGTAGGTGGTGCACAAATCCAAAAAGAATTGCCTTTAGTCATCGGTGTTGTCGGTAGTTTTGCCAGTGACGAAGCACCGTTACGTGAACGCCGCTTCACTCATATCGATAAAGATAATTTTAATGATGTTATGGAAGGGATGAACCCCTCCGTTGACATGTTAATTGAAAGTGCTTTACCTCAAAAAGAAGGTCAACTGGCGGTTTCGCTTAAATTTAATTCTATTGATGATTTTTCTCCTGAAAATATCGCAATGCAGGTAGAGCCGTTACGTAAGCTTTTGGAAATGCGTGAGCAATTGAGTGACTTGCGCAACCGTACTGCCAGTAATGATCGCCTGAAAGAGCAATTGCTTGAATTAATACAGCAGCAAAATACGGCTTCTGGTGCAGTAACTTCTGACGAAGGAGAGGCAGAATGAGTGATATTCAAGTCATCAATGCCGCAGAAGTTGCACAAACAAGCGATTTCCTCGATCAAATTATTGATAATACTCAGGCGATTCGCCGTGAGTCAGATCGTAATAAAGTTAAGGTTCAGATGGACAACTTATTGTCTGAAGTTGCCTCTGGTGCTGTTGTTATTTCCAGCGATTTAGTCGGCAGCATTGAAATGCGTATTGCCGCTATAGATGCACTGCTTTCCGCGCAGGTCAGTAATATTATTCAGGCTCCAGAATTCCAGAAAATGGAGTCTTCCTGGCGTGGTCTACACAAACTGGTACAAAGTAGCGTGACTGAAAACACCAAAGTGCGTGTTTTCAACTGTACTAAAAAAGAGCTGTTACGTGATTTCAAATCAGCTTCAGATTTTGATCAGTCGTCATTATTTAAAAGTATCTACGAAAGCGAATATGGCACCTTCGGTGGTGAACCGTATTCTGCATTTGTCGGTGATTTTGAATTTGAGGCAATGCCAGAAGATATTCTGTTACTGGAGCAGATTTCTCATGTCGCAGCCGCTGCACATGCACCTTTCCTGACGGCCGCTAATCCGGGAATGTTCTCAATGGGCAGTTTCTCCGAGATGCCTCGTCCACGCGATCTCGGCAAATTGTTTGATACCTCAGATTATGCTCGCTGGAAGTCTTTCCGCCAGAGCGATGATTCCCGCTATGTTGGATTGACACTTCCTCGTGTTATCGGTCGTTTGCCTTATGGGGCGAAAACAGTTCCGGTAGAGATGTTTAATTTCGAAGAAAAAGTTATCGAAAATAATGATGGCTCCAGCTATTTGTGGATCAATGCCGCTTATGAGTTAGCCGGTCGTATGGTGGAAGCCTTTGAAGAACATGGCTGGTGCGCAGCAATTCGTGGTGTAGAAGGCGGTGGGCTGGTGAAATCCCTGGCAACACATAGCTTTGTTTCACAAACCGGTGAAAAGGTGATGCAGTGCCCAACAGAAGTGGCTATTTCCGATCGCCGTGAGAAAGAACTCGCCGACCTTGGCTTTATTCCATTAGTTCATTGTAAGGGTACCGATTACGCCGCATTCTTTGCGGTGCAATCAGTCAATAAACCCCGTAAATATGATTCTGAATTGGCTAATGCCAATGCCAAACTTTCAAGTCAGCTGCAATATATTATGACGACATCGCGTTTTGCACATTATATGAAATCTATTGTGCGCGATAAAGTGGGTAGCTTTATGTCCAAATCCGAATGCCAGGATTTCCTGCAAACATGGATTAACCAATATGTTGTCGGTTCCGATAATGTTGGTGCTCATATTAAAGCCAGCCATCCATTGCGTGAGGCAACAGTAGAGGTCGTTGATGTTCCTGGTAGCCCAGGAAGTTACCGCGCGGTGGCTTATCTTAAACCCCATTTTCAGCTGGAAGGACTCAGTATGTCACTGCGTCTGGTAGCAGAACTCCCTGCATCTACAGGTGCATAATCATTAGTTAAAAGGAAATATATCAATGGCAAGTGCTGATAATCTATTCATGCAAATTGATGGTGTTAAAGGTTGTGTGAGTGATAAAAAATATGACGGTTGGATTTCAATCGGTCATGTTAATAATGGTGTTTATAGTACAGCTAAAATTAGCAATGGTTCAGGTCAGTTGAATAGCGATGGCGTTAATTTTGATTCTGTTTCTTTCTCTAAAGAGCTAGATGCAACTTCAACTGATTTGGTTAATATGGTTGCCCAGGGCACCAATATTAAAAAAATCATTGTTGCGATGAACGTTAAAACTGACGACAAAGATAATGAAATGGTTCGCTGGACCTATGAAAACTGCATTCTGACCAGTCATAGTATCGGTGCGCAGAGTGCAGGGGATATTCCACAAGAAACTCTGAGCTTCGTATTTAGCAGCTTTAAATTTGAAACTCAGATGGTCGATCCTGGTGGTAAAACCAAGAAATATGGTCCAGTGGGTTGGAATATCACTGAAAATACCAAGCTGTAATAAATTAAACAGTGTGCAAAGCACACTGTTTTACTGAGATGAAAATATGAACTCTTTACTACAGCGCCTGGCGGATGATAATCCGAATGATCAATATGACGATGCGGAGGGTGAAGACAAAAGCGATGTATTAGTTTCTGAAATACTGCTTCTTTTGTCTTCACGCCCTCTGAATTACCATGTTGAGAATATTCGATTAATTAATGAGTCAATCATTAATTATGGGGTCAGTGATGTGTTCACCAGCGATACCTCACGCCTTGAGAAAATATCTATTATGCAGGAGCGAATTAAACTCGCATTACAACGATTCGAACCAAGGCTTAAAAGTATTAATGTTTATCCAGGTGAAACGCAGAAACATATCAACTCCTTTGTTATTGAAGCAGAAGGTTTTTTAGGTAATGTCCGTTATCACCTCATGTGGGACGACGTGTTGAATCAGTTTTTCCTTCGGGATTAAAGAGCATTAATCATGTTAGCTAATAAACTCATTTCATATTATCAAAAAGAACTTGGCTACCTTAAAATCCAGGGAAAAGCTTTTGCTCGTCATTTCCCTAAAGTTGCTCGCCGTTTAGGTATTTCTGAAGGAATGTCGGAAGATCCGCACATCGAAAGATTAATCGAATCTTTCGCGCTGGTGACTGCGCAAATCCAGCAGCGTCTTGATGAAGATATGCCTGAAGTGACCCACGCTTTGCTTAATGTGTTGGCTCCGCAATTGCTGAGGCCGTTTCCCTCAGTGTGTATCGTACAAATGTCTCCTGACGTCAAAGTCAGTGCGCTGACTTCTGGCAACTTAATCGAGGCCAAAACGTATTTATTCTCTCGTCATGGTGAGAATCAAAGTTGTCGTTTTCGCACCGTTTATCCAGTGATGATTCAACCGGTTAGTTTGACAAAAGCTCATCTGAATCTCGATGAGGTAACGCTATGCTGGAACCTCAATATAAAACTGACAACCTGGCCAGGTGCGACATTAAGCGCGAATTCTCTGCGTGTCCATCTGAGTGGCGCTAACAATATCGTTAACATTCTCTACACGCTGTTATGCAGTGAAGTGCTGTCGATTCATTTGCAGCAGGATGAACAGCGATATGAGCTTTCTGCCCAGCATATTTGTGGTATCGGTTTTGGTGAGAATCAAAATCTGCTCGCGGGTGACTCGAGAATTTCACCGACACATAGCCTGTTGCAGGATTATTTCTTCTTTCCTCAGAAATTTCATTTTATTGATATTCCGTTACCTGACGGTTTTGTCGCGGGCAGCAAAAGTGAATTTACCCTGAAAATAGCCTTCAACCGCTGCACGATTGCCAATCAGCTGGAAAAAATGGCGGCCATGGTCAACGAGAATTTATTTTTGTTGAACTGTACGCCAGCGATTAATTTGTTTGAGCATCGCGCTGAACCCATCACGCCAGACCATGAAATCGCGGAGTATCTGGTGATCCCTGATATTCGCTATCAGAACGCCATGGAAATCTGGTCAGTGGATAGCGTTTCGGCGATGCGTAAACAAGGTAATGAAACGCTTTCCCGCCCCATTTATCCATTATTTGGTTTAGACCATTCGGCACAAGATGGTGAACCCGGACTTTTTTGGCAATGCATGCACCGCGAAACTGACAGCAGCGAGGGAAGTGTCCCGGCGTTGTTTATCGCATTTTCCGACCGCAGTGAGCAGCCTTTGACGCCAGGAAGTGACGTCGTCAGCCTGAATCTCACCTGCACGAATCGTGAACTTCCTTCGACGATGCGTAACGGCGATCCAGACGGCGATTTTGAGTCGGAATTGCCGATTGCCGGGATGAAAATCACCGCATTAACGCGCCCGACTATTCCGGTCAGGCCGCCGTTAAAACAGGCTGCACGCTGGCGTTTAATCTCGCAACTTTCGCTCAATCATATGCTGATCGGCGGGCCGGAAGGGGTACGCGTGCTCAAAGAGACGCTGGCGTTATATAACTTTGTTGATAATCCAGGGATCGCCCGTCTGATCAATCTGCTGTTGCGCGTTGAGTCTGCCCCTGTCGTCGCAAGGTTAGTCCCGCAGGATCCGCAATCCCTTTCACGCGGTATTGAGATACGCATTACGTTTGCCAGCGAAGCCAGCACCGAAGCGGAATACTTCCTGTTTTGCCGCTTTATCGATTGTTTTTTGGCGTTGTATGCACCGGTTAACAGCTTTACGCGTGTGGTCACGGCCATTGAATCCAAAGAGGAATCTCAGCGTGTCTGGCCGATTCGTGCGGGTCGCTTGTCATGGCTCTGAATATCTGTTTTAGCCCGCATAATTTTTTCCAGCAGGTGCGCATCATGCTGCGCCATCTGACGAAAAAACAGGGGCTTGAAAGCAAGCAAGCACTGGAAAATAACCTGCGTTTTATTTCCCCACTTTCGCTTGATACACCGTCAGGCGAAATCGGCGAGATTGAACAATTAGCTGAAAATCAGTGGCAGGTGGAGGTCGCGGCTTTTGGGTTAACCGGGGCGCTCGGCGCATTGCCGACGGTTTACACCGAATGGTTGATTGAACGCCATTACCGCTATGGCGATAAAACCGCTAAAGCGTTTCTCGATATTTTTAACCACCGCCTGCACACCCTGCGTTACCTCGCCTGGCAAAAGTACCACTACTACGCGATGGCCGAATTCTCGGCGACGCTGCCTTTAAGCGACGCGGTTCAGGCGCTGGCGGGAGTGATGCAAAGCCCATCTTCTTTTCAGCAACTGCGGTATGCCGATTTGTTCGCCCATTCGGTTCGCTCGATGCTCAATTTAGAAACGTGGCTAAAACATAGCTTCTCCGTGCCAGCAAAAATCACCCCGTTTACCGGGGAATGGCGATCGATGGAACCGGCGTTGTGCTGCTGCCTTGGGCAACCGTCGCAAACGTTGGGTTCAGCACCGATGCTGGGGCGTGTCTACTGGGATCGGCAATCGCATTTTACCGTCTCTCTTGGGCCTGTGCCGTTGCGGGATGTCGGTCTGTTCCTGTCAAAAGGCAGACATTACAAAAATCTGTGGACTCATATTCGCGACTATGTAGGCGCAGGGCTGGATTTTGATATCGACATCCTCATCCAAAATACCTCAAACGGCATGACTGAACTGGGGACGGGGCAAATTGGCCTGGATATTTGTCTTGGGCGCGCCTCTGAAGCGGGCCAGCACACCATTCGATTACCCGTCTATCGGGAAGGAAAATAAGACATGCCAAATGTATTAGGGCAGAACAATAGATTCATCCGCTTTGTTGGGGATGCGGCTAATTCACTGACATTAATGAGCATTGAAGGTGAGGAACAACTCTCATCCACTTTCCGCTACCAAATCCAGTTTCGTACGGAATTAAGCAGTGCGCAGATGAGGCGTTTCCTCGGTAAAGAAGTCGCCTGTGAGATTGGGCGCAATAGCCGCAAGCGTTATGTGCATGGCGTCATCACCCATATTGTGGAAATGAATAATACCGATGGTATCAGCACGTTTGTTGGCCGCCTCGAGCCACGTATGGCTTTCTTGCGTCTGGGTCGTAATCTGGCAGTGTTCCAGAATATTACGGTGCCTGATTTAGTGTGCCAGCTGTTGCGCCAGCAGAATATCAACCAGATCGAGTTACGCCTGCGTGCAACCTATAAACCTCGTGAATATTGCATTCAATACCGCGAGTCAGATTTTGACTTCATCAGCCGCTTGCTGGAACAAGAGGGGATTTACTACTTCTTCAGCCATACCGCGGGGCAGCACCAACTTGTGCTGGCTGACCATCCATCCTGCCACCATTCCACGGCACCGGCGCAACTGCCTTTTATGCCGCAGACGGATTTGGGGGAAGGGAACGGTATTTTAAGCTGGTCGGCGCACTCATCACTCGCTGCTTCTTCTGTGCTGTTAAAAGGCTTCAACATGGAGCAGGCAGCCAGTATTGAAGGGGAGTCGAAGGTGGCCGACCAGGATTACGCGGTTCAGGGGGTCAGTTACGTTGATGCCAACGGTCACGACAACCGCTCTCTGCTTGAGGCGCAGGCCAGGCTTAAGATGGAGCAACTGGAAGCCGACAGTCAGCAATATCTGGCAGAGACTTCAGCTTTCTGGGTGCACTGTGGTGAAAAATTCACTCTGACTGACCATCCGTCATGCCACGGCGACTACCGCATTAAATCGGTTCATCTGCGGGTAAGCAGCAGTATTGATGACAGCATCCCGGATTTCCATTGTCAGATTCATTTGCTGAAAGACAGCGTGTCATGGCGGCCTGAGCACACCACGCCTCAACCTTATATTCCCGGTATTTTGACCGCCACGGTGGTTGGCCCTAAATCGGAAGAAATTCATACCGATGAATACGGGCGTATCAAAATCCAGTTCCCCTGGGATAACGAAAACAAAAAAGACGACGGCAGTTCATGCTGGGTTCGCGTGTCGCAACCCTGGGCGGGTGGCCGTTTTGGCGCGATGTTCCTGCCGCGAGTTAACAGCGAGGTGATCGTTAGTTTTGTTCATGGCAACCCGGATTATCCGCTGGTTACCGGCACGGTATTTAACGGGCAAAACAAACCGCCACTGACGCTGCCTGATGAAAAAAATCACAGCGGATTCGTTTCCCGTAGTTCGCTTGATGGCAGCGTTGAAGAGAGCCATCAACTGCGATTCGACGATAAAAAAGGCGAAGAACGCCTGGTGATTACCTCACAAAAAGATCTGCTGTTGACGGTGAAAAATAACGTCATCACTGAAATTACCAAGCAAGTCACCGAAACCATCGGCGAAGACCGTACAACTGAAATTACCAAAGGCAATGAAACGTTAACCCTGAAACAGGGCGATCGTGCGCTGATGCTGGAAAAAGGCAACCACAATACCACGCTGAAAAGTGGCGATTACGCGCTTGATATCAAAGGTAATTTAAAAGCCAGCCTCAGTGGTGGCGAACATCAGATGGATATCAGCGGCGGTGGCAGCAAGGTGAAAGCCGATAAAGCCTGCGTGATTGAATCGACGCAAAGCATCGAACTTAAAGTGGGCAGCAGCAAGATATCTATCACCCCTTCTGGCATCACATTGAGCGCGACCACTATCAAGGTTGAAGGCAGCGGAACCGCAGAGCTGAAAGGCGCGATGGTGACAGTTAAAGGCAGCGGTATGACGCAAATTAAGGGTGGCGTGACCATGATTGGTTAAGGCGATGATGATGAAAGAAAAATTAATGACTCCAGAAGCTTTTGCCGGTTATCGCAGTGCTGACAGTGGCTATGAAAATGCACTCAATCTGATGGTTTCCGGCCAATGGGAAGATGCGCTTGCCAGCCTGGTACTTGATAAAACGCCAGAAAAAGTGCTCGGCTGGGTGGTGCAACAAGTCACACAGTTGCCATTAAATCCACCGGCTCTCCAGTGTGTGGCCGACATCAATCAGTGGCTGAAAACCCACGATGAAGGGCTGCGTCGGGATATTTTCCTGCAGGCGGAAAACCTCGGTTTTGATACCCCAGTCGGTGCGGCAGGGCTGGCGCTGTTCTGGATGCAGGGCAGCATGACACCCGACGAATTTGAGGCTGTTTATCCCGAAGCACATTTAGCCCCGTTGATGCTGCACTGCGCGCTGAAACAGTTGAGTGTCCTGCTGGCGGCAGATAACGCCCCGTTTATCGGTGCACAAAACCTGCTTGCCCAATGGCACACCGTGCAAGGGGGTCATTAATGGGCCAGCCCGCTGCACGAGTCGGTGACATGCACGTTTGCCCGATGGTCACCCCCGGTTTGCCGCCCATCCCCCACGTCGGTGGGCCAATCACCACTCCGGGCTCTCCGACGGTGCTGATTGGCGGGGTTCCTGCCGCAACAGTCGGTTCAATGGCGGTGTGCGTCGGGCCTCCTGATTCAGTGGTTAAAGGCAGCACCAAAGTGCTGATTGGTGGCAAGCCAGCCGCACGGATGGGAGACAGCACGGCTCACGGCGGCACTATCGTTGTTGGCTGCCCAACAGTTTTGATTTCTTAGAGTGTGATGCAATGAAAACAAATTTTGATGAACTGTTGGTGCCGATCGGTGAAGAGCAACCCGCTGGTCGCAACGTTGAATATCAACAAATTTATGACGATATTCGCCAGGCGCGCGAAAGCGATCCTGATTATTTGCCGCAGGGTGAATGGGCAACCGAATTACGCAAGGCCGACTGGCTCAAAGTTATCCGTCTGAGCCGCGAAGTCTTGAAAAAGGAGAGTAAAGATCTCCAGGTCGCCTGCTGGTTTGTTGAGGGTTTAACTCAGCAAAACGGCCTGGCGGGTTTACTGGAGGGAACGCAGTTTCTGGCAGCGTTTCTCGAACGCTATTGGCAAACCGCCTGGCCTGAGCTGGATGAAGACGGTGCGGTTATTCGCCACAGCATTCTGAATCGTCTGGATCGCCAACTGGCGCTGATGTTGAACAGTTATCCGTTACTCGGGCAGCCAGAAAGCTCGCTGGACCACTGGCAAAAAGTGCTCCTTCAGGAACATCAATCCACCATGGCCCGCAGCCGTACTGATTCAGACAGTGACTTCTCGATGGAGACATTTAATCGTTGGGCACTCTCGCTTGTACCACAAAAAATTGTAACGCAGAGCGAAACACTTGAGCAGCTCATCGAAATGCTCAATCACCTGGAAGCGACCTACGACGAGGTCAACCCGCAGGCAGATTCATCTGCGCTGGGGCAAACGCGTAGCGTGATTGCCGAGATGCAGGACTTTATGAAACGGCTGTTTGACCGTGCGGCACCCGCTTATGACGACATCATGTCGCTCAATGTATTAGCGCCACAAGAAGCCGATTTATCTGCTGAGTCCGCCATGTTTGCTGGCAGGACGCAAAAGCAGGAGATGTCGCGAGATTTAGCCATCAGCCAAATGCTGACAATTGCGCATTTTTTCCGTCAGACAGAACCCTCCAGCCCGGTCCCTTTTTTGATGGAGCGTGCGGCGCGTTGGGCGGGAATGACACTGACCGAATGGCTTGATGAAATGCTGGAAGACAAGAGCTGTATGCGCGACATCAACAAAGTACTAAAAGGGCAAGAAACAGAATGAAAGGTCAAATCAGCTTCGTGGGTCTGTTACTCAGCATGCTTATGCTTGCGGGGTGTAGCACGGGCGACCAGGAAGCGCGTCAGCAGTCTATTGACAAGGTATCCGCTCCGTTTGCCAGCGGTGCCATTACCCTGAACCTGCGTGCAGAGCCGGGGCTAAACAGCGTCAATGAGCTGCCGAATAGTTGTACGGTTTTGCTGTTACAGACCAAAGATAAACCGGCGCTGGATAAGCTATTGAATAATCCAACGCTGCTTAAAAGCCTGTTTGCCGGAGCGGGCAACGAAGGGGATGTATTACAGCTTGATCGCTATGTCGTGATGCCTGGACAAAGCAATATTCTGCATATTGATCGTGCACAGAATACGCGCAACCTGGCGCTGGTTGCCGGGTATTACCCGTTCCCGACTAAACAACACATGTTTACGGCAGAAATCCCGGTCAGCACGCACAGCACCGGCTGGTGGTCGCCCGTGTGGCAATCGGCACTTTCACCCGTCACATTTTCCGTCACGCTGGGCAGTGAAAGTATTGTCAGTGCCGGCGAACCCAATGAGACGGAAAACATCGCCCAGAACACCGCGCCCGTTGCCGTCGAGGAAAAAGGGTAATGTACAGCGAACAACAACAAATTTACTGGCACTCCGGGTTATATCTTCAACCGCAGCATTTTCAATCGCTTGATTTGCACCATGAGTGGCAGCTTGCCCAGCGCTTACAGCTCGCGCAACCTTATAACCATGGGTTGATTGAAGTCGAAATCAATAAAGCGGCGCTGGACGATTATGTGGTCAGTGTCGATCACATCCGCTTTATCATGCCTGGCGGGACATTCTTATCGATGCCAGGAAACTGCCAAATTGAAAAACGAAACTTCCGCGATATCTGGAAGCAACGCGACCAGGCGCTGCCCATCTGGCTGGCATTGCGTCGTTTTGATCCGCAGCACAGCAACGTCACGACGCTGGGAAAAGAGCACGATCGTGCGGTCACCCGTTGGGTGAATACCGGGGAAGATCGGGTGATGAAAGATGTCTATGATCATGCGCCAGACGCCACAGTCGCGCGCTTGTGTTACAACGTGCGCCTGCTATCAGATGCTGAAAAAGCCGATGCCGTAGATTGCGAATGCATTCCATTAACTCGCTTACGTTATCTCAATGACCGGGTCACGTTAGATGAGGCGTTTTCCCCGCCATCGGTGACGCTCTTTGGCTCCCAAAGTCTCGAGAAACTTATCGAAGCCATCTATTTTGAGCTGAGCGCCAGAGCCAGAAAACTGGAAGAATATAAACGTTCCGAACGTCTGGTGAACGATGCTGAACGTGGCGACCAGGTGACGCAGCTGCTGGCGATGCGCTCTCTTAATCGTGTCTTGCCGATGCTGAAAAACTATTGCCAGGCACGGCAGGTTCACCCCTGGACGGTTTACAACCTGCTCTGCCTGCTGATTGGCGAGCTTTCGTCCTTTAGCGACAGTTGTTCTTTTGACGGGCAGTGGCGAGACAGCGAAAGCAAGCTGCTGGATTATAACCATAATAGGTTGCTGGATTGTTTTGAAAGCGCACGCAGGACATTGATTTCCCTGCTGAACAGCCTGATTCTTGAGGACAATACGTATGTCACGCTTGAGAAAGATTCTCAGGGCGTTTTCAGCGGTGAGTTCAAAAACCTCGAGTTTAAACAAAGCGAAACGGCGCTGTTATTGCTGCGTTCTGCCAGCATCCCGATGGAAAACCGCCAGATAAAAAACCAGGGCGGTATCAAGCTGGCACCGCCGCAAATGATCGAAATGTTAATCCAGCATGCTTTGCCGGGGATTCCGGTGAGTGCCTGCCGCCAACCTCCGCGAGGCGTGCCGAACCGTAGTGACTCTCACTATTTTGTTATCGAACAGGATAGCGACCTGTGGAGCAAGGTTATCAAAGGAAAAGGTATTTCCTGTTACTGGCCTGATATGCCGGACGATTTGCAGGTTCAAATTATTTTTGTGGTGCCATCATGATGAGTTTATTGAATTGTTATTTACCTTTATTCCGTCTGGTGACCACGTTATTGACTCAACCTCAATTACATGAGGATTACGCGGTTTTTCGCAGTCAGTGCATAGAGTTATTAGAGCAAGCATTATGTGAATCTGAATTGCACCATGAACAACAAGAATGTGAAGATGCTTATTTTGCGGTGGTGCTTTATTTAGATGAACGGGTGTTATGTTCGACCATTTCCTGGGTTAAGGAGTGGCGCGCAGCATTACTGCAAAAGCATTACTTCAATATTTCTGTTGGTGGCGAAGAGTTTTTCACCCGCCTTGATACCCTCGATAAAACCAATACGCCATTAAGAATGGTGTTTCTGTTTTGTTTATTGATGGGCTTTCACGGGAAATATACCCAACACGATGCCCAGTTATTACAACAACGTATTGATAGTGAAAGAGAGTGCTTACCCGAAGCCTGGCGACAGTGGCCAAACGAGGCAAACCTGGTTGAACCTGGCTCAGGAACCCTTAGCGGAAACCAACAAACGCGTAAAAAATTGCGGCAACGTAAAGGGTTGCTGTTGTCATTACCGTTATTTATCTATGCCCTTATGTTAGCTATTGGTTCAGGTTTTTTTACCGGGTAATAAAATGTTTAAAAAACTGATTGAATTTTTTGCATGGGCAATATTGCTGTGCTTGCTATTTGTTTTTTGTTTGTGCATTGCGGTGATTAGTGAACGCTCTTTTACCGCTGCGGTTATTCTGTGGTTTGCATTAATTATTGCTGTTTTAGTGGTTCGTTTAATCTGGTTTTCGCTGCGCGGGATCTCTCAGAGCAAATATGTTCTTTATTTGAAACAGCGCTTAACGCTGACCCGAATGGAACATGTTCTGTTTGAACACTGGAAAGCGGGTGAGTCGGTGATTAAACGCATCAAAAGGCGTAAACAGCACCTACCCTGGTTTATCTTAACGGGTAAACGCAGCGGTAAAACCACGCTGATGGCGAGTGCTGGTCTGCCCCTTTTTTCAAACGAGCCTGAAAGTGCACTGGTGGTGCCTACGCGCACCCTGCGCTGGTGGTTTTTCCACTCCTCCGGTTTCCTTGACCTTTCGAGCCATTTCCTCAGTAAAACGCCTGCTTTTGAACGCGGCTGGCTCAATCTGGTTAACTGGTGTCAACGCGTACCTTCTCCGGCGGGCATTGTGGTGTGCGTTTCCATCGCGGATTTACGGGGAAAAGAGGCGGCAGATTTACATCTCAATGCCCGTCTTGTTCGAACGCAAATCGAGCCATTGATTAAAAAACTTAAGCGCCGTTTGCCGGTCTACCTTTTTGTCACCTGTTGCGATCAAATCGCTGGTTTTAGCCAGTGGGCAAGCAAACTTTCACCTGCTCAGCGTCAGCAGGCGTTGGGCTATTACTGGCTGACTTCGCCGGTTGTTGATGGTAAAGACCCCGCTTTGCTTGACCCGCTCTTTACCTGCGTGAAAGACGGGCTGGATAAAGTCCGGGTCAGCATGTTGTCTGGCGGTGATCCCGATAATGACACTCTCGCATTGCTGGATTTCCCGGAACAACTGATGCAGTTGCAGCCTGCTTTGCAGCGTTATCTGGCGGCATTATGTGAACCCGACGCTTACTTCGAACCTGCACAATTAGGTGGGATTTGGTTCAGCGCCACCGAACAGGTAAGTAAAAATAGCGCCGCACGCAAAGCGCTATTTACCCATGATCTGATCAGCCACTTGCTGCCAACGCTTAGCCGCCAGCGGGAAATCGCGCCGATCGGGTTTAGCCGCCGTTATTTTCAACGCTGGGGAGTCATGACCTTTAGTGTGCTGGCGTCGCTCTACCTGGCCTGGAGTGGGGCGAGCAGCTACGGCCTGGGGGCCGGGAATCTTCAGGATATGACGCCTGAGCAGCAGGTTCAGCAACTTAAAGGTATTGAGAGCTGGAACGAATCACCGTTGCAGCATCTGCTATTCGTGCCGTTGCTTAATCAGCGGCACCACCAGCTGGAAGAAACGATTCTGGCGGCCACTCCGCGCAGCACGGTCAACATGCAGGCGGCTGAACAACGCTATCAGCAATTGTTTGCTGAAGCACTGCCGCAGGGGAAACGCGAGTTAGTCCTGAACCTGGCCAGCGCCATTATGACCAAACAGGCAATGCTCGATGGGCAGTCACTTGCCGAACTGGAAAAACACCCTCCCGTGTCTCCTTTGTTGAGCCTGACCGGTGCGGACTCTTCGTTACCTCTGGCCTATGACATCGCGCTACAGCGTGAGTTGTTACAGCAACCCGGCGGCGCGGAACAACTGAATTCATTACGCAAACTGTTGGGGCAACTGGTCAACAGTGATACTTCCTGGACATGGCTGATAGCCCCTTCCCAGGCACTGACGCCGGTTAACCTGGTAGATTTCCTGCCCTGGGCACAAAACAATGTGCAGCTCGATGGTCTGTGGACGGTACAAGGATCGGTGCAAATCCAGCACTGGCTGGATACAGTCCGGCAAGCGGCGGGTAAAAATGTCAGCATGCCGGTACTGGCAGCCTTTGAACAAAACTGGAACACACTGCGCCAGAACCAATGGATGACCCTGATACTGGCGATGAGCAACCAGCCCGCACCGGTGCTAAATGGGGCTCAGTGGCAATCTACCCTGGTGTCAATCGACCAGGGCAATAGCCCGTCAATGGCATTTGCCCACTATGCCACGGAACAACTTGCCGATATTCCCGGCCAGGATGCCAGCCGCTGGCTGCGGGAACTGCGTCAGCTAGAAAAACTGCAACAGACTCCGCTAAACGGCTCAGTGATGAACAGCGCCGGCCGCCTGGAAAAAGCGTTCTTACAGAAAGTGGCGAGTGTTATCAAGCTGGACAACAAAACGCTAAATAGCGCGGTGAGCGACCTCAATATTAAAAATTGGCTGGCCTGGAAAGGGAGCCTGCGCGCTGCCGTTTCTGATGCGTTTGTCACGCCAGTAAAAAGTGAGCGACTCACCCGTGGTTTATTTCTGAGTGGGGAAGATGCTGCGGCTAATCCTTTGCAGCAACTGGACACCCGCTTTGCCACGCTGCGCAAAAGTGTTTCCGCAGAACAAGATGACTTCGCGCTCAATGCCGTCTGGGCTTTATATAAAACCGATGCTCACTGGCTGGTGGCGCATGCCATGCAGCGATCGGGCTGTTGGCTTCAGGATCAATGGCAAAGTCGGGTGCTGTGGCCGATGGAAAAAAATGCCGCACGTCTGGATTACAAAGAACAGCAAGAATTGAGCGGGCAATACCTCGCTGATTTTATTCGCGGGCCAGCAAAAAGTGTTCTTGTAGTGGGGGACAACGGGCCAGCGGCGGGGCAGTTTGATGGCCTGACAACCGGCCTGACGCCCGAGTTTTTGCGGATGGTTAACCACGTTCTGCGCCCGGATGATGTGCTGGCCATGCCAGAACGTGACAGCACGCGCAATGATGATGCGCTGGCATCCCTGAAAGAACAGCAGAGCAAACTTGAAACTCAGATAACGGCGCTGGAAGCAAAATCCATCGAGATCACGCTAAAAAGCCAGCCTGCGACCATTCCTGGTGGTGCACGTCTGATGCCAACAGGCACGCGTGTGACGCTGTTTTGTGATGAACAACGCTGGACTCTCAGCAGCATGAACTTCAGCGAACAGTCACCTTTCCGCTGGCGTCCTGGCCACTGTAGCCGCATCACGCTGGTGGTGAACTTCCCTGGTTTTGACCTGACGTACGAGTACTTTGGCGATTCGGCCTGGACTGACTTCCTTGAAGACATGTCCGACGGACAGCATCGCTATCTTGCCAGCGACTTCCCTGAAGATGCGGCGCAACTGGACGCCATGGGCATCAAAGAAGTTCTGGTGCGCTACCAGACGGGGCCGCAAGACAAGGTTCGGGAAACCTGGCAGCAATGGCAGGCGCTCAACCAGTCACTAAACGACAATGCCGATGCACAACTTGAGTTGCACGACAAAAAAGCGCAGCAGCGCTCAGCGGTGCCAAATAATCATTTCTCTCAATTACCCGCCCGCATTGCTCAATGCCAGTGAGCGCCTGGGGTCATTTTTAAAAATAGTGAATGGAATCAGACAATGGGTAGCTACCTGAAAAAAGTTGTGGAAAGACTGAGTACTGAAGCGCGCGGTTGCCTCGATGCCGCGATAAGCCTGGCGGTGAGCCGTACCCACCATGAAGTTGAGGTTGAGCATTTACTGCTGGTGTTGATAACCCGTAAGCCCGCCATGATTGAGCAGTTATGCCTGATTGCAGGCCTGCAAGGGGATGTGTTACTTGAGGCGCTACAAGTTAGCCTGAGCCAACAACGCAGTGGCAATACGCGTAGCCCGGTGTTGGCTGAATCGCTGGTTGAGCATCTGGAAATGTCCTGGCTGCATGCCAGTGTCTGCTGGCAACAAACACAACTGTCGGTGCAGGCGCTGATGGGATGCTTGTTCGTGGATGCCAAACGCAGCCAGGCGCACTTTGCGCCAGTGCTACAGCAAGCGCTGTTATGCAATAGCGAAAAGGCAGAACAATTTCTGCACGAAGCTTGTGCTTCGTCTCGTACTGCGGCGGCAGCCCATGCCGACCACAATATAGATTCCGCGCTGAAAAAATTTACGCGCAACCTGACTGAACAGGCGCGAAACAGCACGCTGGATCCGGCTTTGGGCCGTGAGTCGGAAATTCGCCAGATTATTGATGTGCTCCTGCGTCGTCGCCAGAACAACCCTGTTTTGACCGGTGAACCAGGTGTAGGCAAAACGGCTTTAGTGGAAGGGCTGGCGCAACGCATCATCGAAGGCACCGTGCCTGATGCGCTAAAAAATATGGAAATCCTCTCGCTGGATATGGGGTTACTCCAGGCCGGTGCCAGCGTAAAAGGGGAATTTGAGCAACGTCTGCAAACCCTGTTACGCGAAGTGAAAGAGTACCCATCTCCGGTGATTTTATTTATCGATGAAGCGCATACCCTGATTGGTGCAGGCGGCCAGGCGGGGCAAAATGATGCAGCTAACTTGCTCAAACCGGCACTGGCGCGTGGCGAAATGCGCGTGGTTGCGGCAACAACCTGGGCGGAATATAAAAAATACTTCGAGAAAGATGCCGCCCTGGCACGCCGTTTTCAGGTGGTCAAAGTTGCCGAGCCGGATGAAGAAACCGCCATCGCGATGCTGCGTTCACTTAAACCTGCGCTCGGTAAACACCATAACGTGCAAATTCTGGAAAGCGCGCTGGTTGCGGCTGTGCGGCTTTCCAGCCGTTATATCTCGGGCCGCCAGTTGCCGGATAAATCAATCAGCCTGCTGGATACCGCCTGCGCCCGCGTCGCGGTTTCTCAATGCCATGCCCCTAAAGAGATTGAAGATCTTAATGCCTTACTGAACAACCTGATTGCCGAGCGCGAAAGCCTGCAAAAAGAGGGGGGCAAATCCCCACGCCTGGAATGGCTGGATAAGCGCGAGAAAGAGATAAGCCTGAGCCTGAGCCAGTTGCAGCCGGTATGGCAACAGCAACAGGAGCTGGTGGCGCAAATCAATGGCACCGAAGACAGTGCGCAAATCGCCGTATTACGCGGGCAATTAGCCGAGCTTCATAAAGATCAGGCGCTGGTCTATGACTGCGTGGATGCCACCTGTGTGGCAGACGTCATTGCCGGGTGGACGGGTATTCCGCTGGGCAGAATGATGGAAAAGGAGCAACAACAGCTCGGTGATTTGGTGGCGCGCCTTGAAGCGCGGGTTATCGGCCAGCCACATGCGCTGGCAGAAATCGCCCAACAGATCCGTATCGGGCGCGCCAACCTGAGTGACCCGGCCAAACCGACCGGTGTTTTCATGCTGGCGGGTCCATCGGGGGTCGGTAAAACGGAAACGGCGCTCGCGCTCGCGGAACTACTCTATGGCGGCGAGCAGAGCCTGATTACCATCAATATGTCGGAATACCAGGAAGCCCATTCGGTTTCCGGCCTGAAAGGTTCGCCTCCGGGCTATGTCGGCTACGGTCAGGGCGGAGTGTTGACTGAGGCGGTGCGCCGTCGTCCGTACAGTGTGGTGTTACTGGATGAAGTCGAAAAAGCGCATCCGGACGTTATGGAAATCTTCTATCAGGTGTTCGATAAAGGGGTCATGGACGATGCCGAAGGCCAGCAGATTAACTTTCGCAACACGCTGATTATTCTGACCAGCAACCTGGCAAGCGATTTGGTGATGGAGGCCTGCCTGGCCGGTGATGCGGATAACAAAAACCTGACCAGGCTGATCCGCCCTGAATTTGACCGTTTCTTCCGCCCGGCGCTAATGGGCCGCTTGCGTTTGATCCCTTATCTGCCTGTTGTGGGTGAAACGCTGGCGAAAATCATCCGTCTGAAGATTAACAAAGTGTGTGAACGCTTTGCTCATGCCGGGGAAGGGGATTGCGTACTGACTTACAACGAGAAAGTGGTGGAGTTTGTCGCCAGCCGTTGTCAGGTAGCACAAAGCGGAGCGCGGGAAATCGACGCCGTACTCAATAGCGAGCTGCTGCCATTGTTGACTGACCGACTGCTGGCAAGCGAAGAAAAAGCCGACGTTCGTTTACAGCTTAGCGTTGCCAGAGGGCAACTCACGTTAGCAAAACAGCCTCTGTCAAAACGCGCGGCGGCCAAAGCTCAGGCGTAAAGCGCTAAGGAACAGTATGAAATCGATGGTAAATCTCAGGGCATTAAAAATTAATAGCCATGATCCACGGCTCAGCAAAGCATTTTTGTTACTCAGCAGTGAACTTAGCCACCTCAATGGTGCGCTTTCTGGCGCCACAGACTGGAAAATGCTGGAGGATAAGTGCTTCCAGCTCTTTCGGGATTACGGCTACGACTTGCAAAACGGCGTGTGGTTTTGCCTCATCAATATGCAGCTGAAAAGCTGGGCAGGATTAGCCGAGGGACTGGATCTTCTCACCACAGCTTTTACCCATAACAATGTGCGCTGCTGGCCACCGGTGGCTGCTGTGCAGGCGCGGCAATCCTTGATTGACTGGTTTTGTGCCAATGTCGCGACGCACATTTACACCCTGAAGTATGGCCCGGAAAACAACGGTGAAATGCGCTCGGTGGAAAGAAGCATTGGTGTGCTGTACGAATACTCGAAAAATCTGCAATCACGCAGCCATGATTCGCTAAAAAATCTGCACTATTTTTTACAGGTTCGTTGCCGCTCTGTCCCTTATCCGGTGCAGAAAGTGGTGGCGAAAACGCCCTCTACGGTGAGTGCAGTGAAGCCGCTGATAGTAAAACCGCCGATAGAAAAACCGGAACCGTTGCCAGAACCAATACTGATGCCGGAAATGGCGCTGTCGGTACCGGCTCAACGCCCGTTACTGTGGGCGCTGGGAGGAATGGCGGCGGGTCTGGGATTGAGTCTGGCGGTTGCGGCAGGTTGGTACACTCTTCAAACCCCGAGTTTAAGTGAAAAGCTCGTCGCATCGGTGGCGCAATTAGAGCAAGGCGGCATTCAGGCTGCGTCTGTATGGCATGACGTGCCGCCGGAGAAAATTCAGCAACAAAAGCAGGCTATTTTGCAGCAGGCAGGTGCAACGCTTAACTGGCTCAGCACCCAACCCGCAGATGCATTAGTGGGGCGGGGTGAACGTTTATCTGACTTATTACAGCAGCATTTCCCGAATAATGAGGTGAGTGCGCAATGGCTAACAGCGTTGAAAGAGAAAGCAGGCAGTATTCCAGCTCTGGATGGCTATATTAAAGCGAACAAACATCTGGATGAACTGGATGCCCGCTTATTAAATGCCGAGAAGACTCAGAGCAAATATATGACGGTGTCGGAGTTAAAAACGGCGGTTTATCAAATCAGGCAGGATTTACAAAGTAATGGCGCTGCGGCGGAAACATTGTTGTGGGAAGTACAGCAAACGGGTCCCGAGAAACGTGACCCGGCGGTGATGAAGAAAATAGAGCAACGGATCGAGGCATTAAATATCCGCTATCTTCTCCTGAAAGAGAAATGATTCTATCTTTTAATTTTACTGTTTGTAGATTATTGAAAACACTGGCAACTTCTTTATACGTATGTCGGAAGTTGCTTTTTATTATCTTAACCGAATGAGCGTCTTTACAAAGGAATGATCACTATTCCGGCCTGGTATATTAATTTTTAATGCATAATTTTTATCACGTAACGTATTGCACGCCACAGCGATCCTTTTGGGTGTCCAGATATACTGTTCGCCACCAAATAACCCAAATGCCTTATGGTATAAAGGTGACCCTTTTAACCCAGCCTTGAGAACCCGACTGACAACAGTGGCGCAGTTTTTTGACAGCGGAGAAAAAGACGGAATGGCACTGCTCTTTATTTTATGCCATTCTTTCAGCATGTTATAAGTATTTAAATCTCTCAACCCATAGATAACATGCGGGCAATCAGCTTCATCATGAACATCACTCTTATAATCACTGGTGAAAAATTCAAACTTATGCGTTGAGTTATTGAAAGAACTTTCCCTATAGGCTGGTGTTTTTTTTACGTAGGAGGAAAGTTTGGATTTGGTTTTCCCTGGCCACCAACTGATATAAGGGCTGTTGTCGTCTAAGTCGCCAATCAGCATGGCTGCATGCCCCAGATGATGATCCTCAGGATACCAGATGAAAACCCAGGCATTTATTTCACCAGTAAAGGTACAGTTTTTGGCTTTTAGAAGAGCAACATCACAAAGTTTCTTTAAATTTTCAAACATAAAGACTCTAAATATAAAAGAAGAAGTATTGGAGAATTTTGAGTGGACGTTTTAGTTTCATTGTCACGTGAAAACAGATTCAAGTTATTATAATAAATTGAGTGCTTTTCACAACTTATTATGTTGTTAAGATATTTGTAATACAGTAAAAGGAAATAATGATTTCATAGAGTTAGCTGAGGAATGTTATTTTTCGCTTAGGTGTATTTTTTCAACAAGTGTTTTATCAGGATATTGTATGGCATTAACATCATTCATTCTCTCAATAAATTATTGTCGAGTGGATTAGTCTCAGCAACATCCACCCATTTTAAATGATTAAAAATTCATGTACCGCCATGTGTTCTTTTTTTCTCAATACTGGTTCCGTATCTGGCGGTCATAATACCCGTCTGGAATTCCATGGTTTTGATTTGTTCAAAAGCATCATTGCCGTCTTTAGCATCTAAAACCCGCAACTGAGCATTCAGTGATTTGATTAAAAGATCGCCATTTCCTTGATGCTGATAATCAGCACCTTCAAGGCAGGAAAGGGTTGCCAGACGGTCAAATAGCTGCAAGTCCTCAGACAGGAAAGCGTTCTGCGTCATATGAGTGCCGGTCTTTTGTTCCCACTGGTGAATAATCTCGCGCCGAAATTGTTCAGGTGCTGCCGTTTTACACAGGTTGATTATATCTGTGCCGAGCGTGAAGGTCGGCACAATTTGCCCCTCGGTGACGGCATTCCAGTCAGTGACATAATCATCGGTGATATTATTTTCAGCGTCGCTGGCACAGGCATTGAATACGGCACAGAGCAGTAATGCCGGGATGATATATTTCATGGTATTTTATTTAAAACCCGTTATAGATGTTAATAATATTAACAATTGAAGCGTTAATTTATAATAAATAAAGATATGATGAATCTATGCTGCCACTTTAATTTGCCGGGTTAAAGCTGAAAATATTTCACTTATTGGTTATAAATTAACCCGCTAGTGGTTAATCTATATTTGATACATGATGTTACGGGAAAACGTGTTTTGGCTTAATAGCCAAAAATGCACACAATCAGATCGCCAGTTATTATTTTTCAGCGTTCTGCTAATCTGGTAGCTAATCAGCTGATTCCCGTCAGCCCATAAAAGGAACCGTGATGGTGGATGTCCACAGCAAGACTATTCGCAGTAAGAATATGCGGGCTATCGCAACACGTGATACTGCTATCGAAAAGCGGTTGGCGGGTTTATTAAGCGAGTGCGGTTTTTCCTTCCGCACGCAGGACGCCACCCTTGCTGGCAGGCCAGATTTTGTCATCGATGAACACCGCTGCGTTATCTTCACCCACGGTTGTTTCTGGCATCACCACCACTGCTATTTATTTAAAGTTCCGGCAACGCGCACTGAATTCTGGCTGGAGAAAATAGGCAAAAATGTGGCGAGAGATAGTCGCGATACAACGCGTTTATTAAGCGAAGGCTGGCGAGTACTTTTGGTTTGGGAATGTGCGCTGCGGGGCCGCGAAAAACTCAGTGACATCGCACTTTGTGAACGTCTGGAGGAGTGGATTTGCAGTGGCGGGCATCACGCACAAATTGACACCCTTGGCATACACGAACTTAAAGACGACGGGTGGCAAGCGCCACCCGCAGGCTGATTACTTCTCTACCTCACAGACTGTCACTACCGGCTTTGGGGGCAGCAGATATTTCCCTAAAGTCACCAACACCACGGCGAAAATAATCACGCCAAGCGCCAGCCATTCAATGGGCGATAAACTTTCCCCGGCAAAACCCGTTCCCAATAACACCGCAACCACAGGGTTGACGTAGGCGTAGCTGGTGGCAACTGCAGGCGCGACGTTACGAATCAGGTACATGTAAGCGCTGATGGCAATAATGGAACCAAATATAGAGAGGTAAGCCACCGCCGCAAAACCTGCGGGGGTTGGTAAAGACGCGAGATGCTCACCGGTTAACGCGGAAGCGGCCAGCAACACAATCCCGGCCGCCAGCATTTCTACCGCTCCCGCCATTAAGCCCGTGGGGAGTTCGATGCGCGAACCGTAGACTGAACCGAAAGCCCAGCTAATCGAGCCAATCAAAATGAGCATGGCACCCCACGGATTACCGCTCAGGTTGCCGCCGCTATTGAGCAACACGATACCACCCAGACCAATCGCGATACCGAGCCATTCCAGCTTGCGAGTTTGAATACCGAACAAGCGGCTAAAGCACAGCGTAAATAGTGGAACGGTTGCCACCATCACCGCGGCAATACCTGAAGGAACATGTTGATGCTCAGCGACCGTAACAAAACCGTTGCCCACTGCCAGCAATAAGACGCCAACCAGTGCGGCGTTAAGCATCGGGCGTAAGGCGGGTAATTTATGGCCTCGCAGCAATAAAACCGCCATCAGCAATATGCCAGCGGCCATGAATCGCACCCCGGCCATCATAAACGGCGGCCAGCTTTTCACACCAACGGCGATGGCAAAATACGTTGATCCCCAGATGATATATAACGCAAATAGAGCTGCAACCAAAGGCAACAACTGACCAGAACGAACGCGCATGTGTCTTCACATCCTTTAGCAAGAGAGCTAATAGTTAACGTCAAAATTATCTGACTGGCGAGCATTTTACTTGTTGTGATTATGTTAATTTTTATTGACAGCCTGCTTTGATTTTCGTTAATGCACTTTTCTTCCATATACTGTTAGGCAGACAAACTAAAAAAGGACGTTCATTTAATGGCTGGAAGTAGCTTATTAACCTTGCTGGATGATATCGCCACGCTGCTGGACGATATTTCGATGATGGGAAAAATGGCGGCGAAGAAGACGGCTGGGGTGCTGGGCGATGATTTGTCGCTCAACGCGCAACAGGTTTCTGGTGTAAGAGCTAACCGCGAAATACCTGTGGTCTGGCAGGTGGCGAAGGGTTCTGCCATCAACAAAGTGATCCTCGTTCCGCTGGCGCTGATCATCAGTGCATTTGCGCCGTGGGCTATCACGCCTTTATTGATGATTGGTGGCGCATTTCTTTGTTACGAAGGTGTTGAGAAAGTGGTGCACAACATTCATGCCCGCAAACACAAGGAAACGCCCGAAGCCCGCCAACAACGGCTTGATGAAATCGCCGCGCAGGACCCGCTGGTGTACGAAAAGGATAAAGTTAAAGGTGCCATTCGCACCGACTTTATTCTGTCTGCCGAAATTGTCGCGATTACCTTAGGGATTGTGGCAACGGCCCCTTTGCTTAACCAGGTGCTGGTGCTGTCCGGTATTGCCATTGTCGTGACCGTCGGGGTTTATGGCCTGGTGGGCATTATCGTTAAACTGGATGACCTCGGTTTTTGGCTGGTAGAAAAAAGCTCGCTGGTGGCTCGTGGCATCGGGAAAGGGCTATTAATTCTTGCCCCGTGGCTGATGAAATTCTTATCAGTCGTCGGCACATTGGCGATGTTCCTGGTCGGCGGCGGTATTTTGGTGCACGGCGTGCCAGTGTTGCATCACGCCATTGAAGACTGGGCGCAGAAGTTGGGCGGCATTGCTCATTTGCTGGGGCCAACAGTGGCGAATCTGGTGATCGGATTTATCATCGGGGCCATTGTGCTGGCAGTCGTAAATGGCATAAGTCGCTTGCGTAACAACACAGTTCACTAATTTTTTGCAGTTATTTACGCTTATCACCAGGCAAAACAGCAGGTCATTGTCTATAACTGTAGAAGTTTTCACCCCTGATACAGGAGGCAGTTATGGTCTTTGTGGTCAGCGATGAAGTCCAACCTAAGAATGGTGGCCCAAGGATGATTGTTACCGGGTTTTCCAGCGGTATGGTGGAGTGTCGTTGGTATGATGGTTATGGTGTAAAGCGTGAGGCCTTCCGCGAGGATGATTTAGCCCCACTGGCAACAAGGAGCGCCTCACAAGGATAAACCTGAAACGCCCGGTCAATGATCGGGCGTTTTTATTTCTTGAATACCGTCAGTTGTGGGAATGATATACTTTTCATGAATATGTTTATGATTAGTAATCACTGCGAGTGATAATATTCAGCACTATTAATCAGAACCGTCCCAGCTTTGCGAGAAAAAATTACGGCAGTTGTGACAGGCTTTTAGATGATTGCGGTATCCGGGAGAGTGTGAGTGTTTGGCGATGCAATTCAGCGCGAGATAAGCCGTTTCAAGAGTCCAGGGAAGGTGGTTAACCTTTGTTTTATCGTGGTATTTATCTTTTCCACTGTGCTGACATGGCGTGAAGCTGTGGTGCTAGAAGGTGCCTACGTTGCCAACCAGCGCAATAGCCTCGACAGCGTTGCGACCCTGCTCGACAGGCAACTTCAGCACAACATTGATAGCCTGCTGTTTTATCGCAATACCATGCACTATGCGCTGCAATCTCCCATCTCAACGGACCGAACTCGTAAATCCCTGGCTGAGTTTGACCTTTTCCGCACCCAACCTTTTTGGCAATTACGGCTGGATCTACATCGCAGCTTGCCGATGAATGGCGTATCGGACGAATTTGTTAACAGTAGCCCGTTGCTTGAACGCGATGACGAGACTCTCCACACGGAGCTTAGCGCAGCCCTTGAATTGAGCTATATCATGCGCTTATCAGACCGCTCGCGAACGTTACCACAACGGATATTTTATGCATCGCGCAGTGGTTTTTTTCTCTCCAGCAGCGCTCCTGTTAATGACCCGAAGATAGTCTCGCTGTATTACCGTTTGATCGCGCAACCCTATTTTTCTTCTCAGTCGCCGCAAAATAACCCCTCGCGGGTTTTGCGATGGACGCACACCTTTAACCCGAACAGCACTTCCGGGCAGATAATCACGGCGGCGATTCCACTGGATTTCAACGGGCGTTGGTACGGCGTGCTGGCGCTAGATTACCCGATTGACTCGTTGCATAGCTTCTTACAACAAGCCAAATATGACGATCACGAGGGTACGGTGCTGCTCTATGACAACGAACTCAATCCAATCGCGACTTCGGCTAAACGGATGCCGAAACATGCGTTATTTACCGCTCCTCAACTGGCTCAAATTGCCAATGCCGTGACGGCAGCGAAGCCCGGAGAGCAGGGTGAATTACGTTTGGATACTCGTTTTATTACCTGGGCGAAACTCAACAACTTCGACGGCTTGCTGATAAAAGTTCATACCCTGGAAGAGGGGGTGCGTGGTGAATTTGGGCGTATTAGTATCGTGCTCAGCGTGTTGTGGTTGTTATCCACCCTAATGCTGTTTGTTTCGTGGATGGTGATCCGCCGCCTGGTGAGTAACATGTTCAGCCTGCAACAAACCCTGAGCTGGCGCGCGAATTACGACACATTAACCCGTTTATACAATCGCGGCGCCTTCTTCGAGATTGCGAACAAAATCGCCCAGGAATGTAAGCAGCAAACGCAACCGTTCTCTGTCATTCAGATGGACCTTGATCTCTTCAAAAGTATTAACGACAGGTTTGGTCACAGCAGTGGCGATAAAGTCCTGACACATGCCGCCGCGATGCTCAGTGATGCGTTTCGCCAGGGCGATGTCGCCGGGCGCGTGGGCGGAGAAGAGTTCTGTATCGTTTTGCCTGACACGACACTGGAAGAAGCGGTAAAAGTGGCGGAGCGCATCAGAGTGCGTATCAACAGCAAAGAGCTGCTGTTAAAGCAGGGGAACACCACCAGAATCAGTGCGTCGTTCGGCGTTAGTAGCGCGCTGGAATTTAACGATTACGACTTCGAACGGCTGCAATCTTACGCCGATCATCGCTTGTACAAAGCGAAGCAGGGCGGACGTAATCAGGTCTGTAGTCACGACTAAATCAGCGAGACGGGGTGGTGATGAAGTGGTCAAGACCCTCTTTCCATCCTTCAGGGCCGTAGTTCTGGCTGCGATACACGCGCTGTGGGGTGTCGTTTTGCAGCGTGATGGGTTGCCTGCTGTAACCTTTGACGACAACCGCGTAGTCGACGCTATCGAGCAGTAAAGCGTCACTTGGGCTGTCACCAAGCCCAATGGTGATGTAAGTTTTCCCTTCGCGTTGCTGAAATTGCTGTTGCAGCCAGTGAATGGCTTTGTCTTTGCCCGCCTGCATATCGAGAACATGCCAGAATCGCCCGCCTTGCAACATCATCAAACCCAGTGAGGCAAGCTGTTCGCTAAACGCGGTCATCATCTCCTCGCTATCGCGCCAGATTAATGTCTCCGAGGCTTCATTAAGTTTCGCAAGGCTTGCCTGTGTGCGTGTCAGTCCCGTCAGTTCGCAAAGGATGTGCTCGTCGACATCGGCAAAACAGGTGAATTTGAAGCCAAATTTCTGGCGCAGTTTATCGAGCACAGCAAACAGTTCTTGATGGTGAATTCCGGTCAACAGGCGAGGGTAGGCATCACTGTCACTCCATCGGGCGTCAAGCTGAATCACTGCACCGTTTTCAGCAATAAATGGCAGGCCCGTTAACGAAAGTTCTTGTTGCCAGTCCAGGATTTCAGCGGCGCTTTTCGCACTACATAAAATTAGCGGGATGCCGTGTTGACGGAGCACACTGATCCACGGACTGGCGGCTTCCCAGCGATAGGAATGATGCTCCAGCAGCGTGCCATCAAGATCTGAAATGATTAATAACGGATCGTGCAAAAGTGGCATGGCGCTTCTCCTAAAATTCAAATAGTGAGATCCCGGTGCTTAAGAATCTTCTCAATCAAACTAACCACTTAATCCTTTATGGGTAGGCAAACAACGACCGGAAAGCCGCGGCTGATAAGGAGTTCAGGGCCCGTTTCACCCCGTCATATTCAAAATATAAATATGCATATGGTGAATATTTCATTGTGTTGAAATAAATCTGAGGTAATGTGAACGCACATCAGATTTCCTGATGTAACGAATTTTTCAAGTGCTTCTTGCTTACGCAAGTTTAATCCCGGCGACTCTGCCGGGATTTTTTTACCCTTCATACTTCAAGCTGCAGGTGCGTTGACTGCATTTCCTCACCCGAATCACTTACTTAAGTAAGCTCATCGGGATTCACTCATTTGCCGCCTTCCTGCAACTCGAATTATTTTGGGTATATCTAGCGGTTCACTTCATTGACACTAAAATCGTGTATATCCAACTCGAAGGCTTCCGCCAGTTCGGTGTAGGTATGCCAGGTGCGTCCATCGATACTGACCCGATGGGGATCGTCGCTATCGCTCGCACGCGTAACTTCACTTTCGCTGATCTCATTGATGGCCGCCAGTAACGCATCAACATCGATACGCGCGCTATCATTGAGTTCTTTCGTGCTCTTCATGCCGTAGTCCTCCAGGGGTACCCGAGATTAAGTATAGACACCCGATGCGAATGAGTCGTTTTTGATCTAAACTGGCACAAAGAAACCGGAGGGATTTTGTTATGAATATCAACGATCGCGTCACCGTGAAAACCGATGGCGGCCCGCGTCGGCCAGGCGTGGTATTAGCTGTTGAGCAATTTAGCGAAGGGACGATGTATCTGGTGTCGCTTGAAGAGTATCCGTTGGGCATCTGGTTTTTTAACGAGTCAGGCCACCCGGATGGTATTTTTGTAGAACGCTCGGAGTAGTCTGTTGCTGGGTGGTTCTGGTGGAGTCGCTTGCGCTAATCCACCCCACACCTGCCGTTCCCTGGTCGGATTAGCGTAGCGACATCCGACATTCACTTGCGGTTTAATCTCTAACGCAAATTAACAAAAATACCATTCGTCACATTATCCGTCAGGCGCACCACATGATAAATCACCTGCTTATTATGGGTTTTTATCTTGCGTTTTATATTTCCTTTATGCGATGACACCGTTTTTGCTTTGATATTCATCTGATCTGATATTTGAATGGTGCCTTGCCCGGACATCCACATTTTAAGCATGCTCGACTCAGTGCGGCTTAATGATAACGTGGGTAAATTAATATGGCCGATGCAATGCGCATTTTTTGCTAAATATTCCGAAAGGATTTCATCTAGTGATTCGGGTTTTATTGATTTGGAGCTAATTAACAGATTACTGCGAACCAAAAGATATTCATCAAAATGAATATTAGCAATTGCCATAAAGACTAAAAATAATGTATTGGGATGCTGATTAATGATCTGCTTAATTTTCTCGCTGCTCTGAGCATCATGGATGAAACAGTCTTCATTAATAAACACCACATTAGGCGACTGCGACTCACAGGCGTGAGCCAGCTCCTCGGTAGTCTCCACGTTGGTCATCTGCCGTTTTCGGATGCCACGGCTGGTCAAATATCCTGTTAATCCTAGCCGGGTATAACTGCATAAATCCATAATGATCGTTGACATAACATTCCCCCCCTTTTACCCGCGAAGTATTTTTAGGCATAACAACTATCCAGTAAAGTTATGTATAATTTGCTAAGAAATTTCTCAAAGTAAAGTGAATGTTAGATTCTGTGAGATAAGTAAAAGCATATAAGCCGCGCCGGATATATCCTGGTGGATGTTATTTAAGAAAGCTTTTAGGAATATCCTCATGAAGGCTATACAAATAATGTGGGATTAATTTGCGGGTATTTCACTCACAATATCAGCAAGCAAATTAAATACTTCACTAAATAAATGTTCGGCGAAAGGAGCCATCAAAGGAATTAAGGCAGTCATGACTAACATGCCGACGGCAAGAGTCAGTGGAAAACCAATCACAAACACCGAAAGTTGTGGGGACATACGGTTGAGTAAACCCAGAGCAATGTTCAGGGTCAGCAATAACGTTATCAGCGGCAGTGCCAGCATCAAACCGTTAAGGAAGATTAAACCACCCGCACGCGTCAGCGCCATAAACGCATTACTGTTGATCGGGTCACCGCCGATCGGCAGGGTGTGAAAAGTGTCGACCAGCATCGAAATCAGCCATAGATGACCGTTAAACATCAGAAACAGCAGCATCGCCAGCATATCTATAAACCGCGCCAGCACCGGCATGTTCAGACGGCTGCCAGGGTCAAAGAAGGTGGCGAAAGACAGTCCCATCTGCAAACCGATGATTTCCCCGGCGGTGCGGATAGCAGCAAAGGCAAACTGCATGGTGAAGCCCAGCGCAATGCCAATCAGAATTTGCTGTGCTGCGAGCCAAAAGCCCGCCGCTGAGAAAATAGTCACATCAGATGCGGGAATGGTGGGGGCGATTATCCAGGTGATCATCAGCGCGAGGCCGACTTTCACCTTTTTGGAAATAGAACGCTCACTGAGAATGGGAGCGGTTGAGATCAGGGCCAGAATACGAATAAATGGCCAGAATCCCATACTCAGTAAGGTGAGCCACTGCCCGCTATCAACGTGAATCATCCAATGTTCATCGGGATGTTCGTTAGCAGCGTGCGCATGTAGTCCAGCAACAGATTAAGCATCCATGGCCCGGCGACGATAATCGTGACAAACACCGCCAGAATTTTTGGGATGAACGAAAGAGTCATTTCGTTAATCTGTGTGGCGGCTTGCAACATGCTGATGATAAGACCGGTGACCAGAGCCACCATCAACAGCGGGGCGGCGAGCGCCAAAGCCACTTTCATCGCTTCGGTGCCCATCATCATGACCGACTCAGGAGTCATCTTTTTCCCCTCTAACTGTAGAAACTTTGCGCCAGCGAGCCGACCAGCAATTGCCAGCCATCCACCAGGACAAACAGCATTAATTTAAAGGGCAGGGCAATGGTTGCCGGTGGCACCATCATCATCCCCAACGCCATCAGCACGCTGGCGATCACCAGGTCGATAATCAAAAACGGAATGAACACCGTAAAGCCAATCTGGAAAGCCGTTTTCAGCTCGCTGGTAACATAGGCCGGAAGCAATATGCGCATCGGTACCACTTCCGGGCCTTCGAGCGGTGGCGTATTCGCCAGACGGGCAAACAACGCCAGATCCGCTTCACGGGTTTGGCGCAGCATGAACTCGCGCAGCGGTTGAGAACCTTTTTCCAGCGCTTCATCCATCTGGATTTTGTTTTCACTAAACGGCTGATAGGCATCGGTATAAATTTTATCGAACACCGGCGCCATAATGAAAAAGGTCAAAAACAGCGCCAGCCCCAGCAGTACCTGGTTTGGCGGTGCAGACGGCGTACCCAATGCACTACGCAGCAGGCCAAAAACAATAATGATGCGCGTGAAGCTGGTCATCATCAGCAAGATGGCCGGTAAAAAGGTCAGCGAGGTGATAAACACCAGCGTCTGAACCGGTAGCGACCAGCTTTGCCCGCCGTTGGACATCGGCTGGCTGATAAGCCCCGGTAATTGTGCGAAGGCGGCTGGCATCACAAGCAGCAAGCCGAGCAACGAGAAGGGGATCCAACGTTTCATCAATCTTTCCCGTTACGTTTAAGCAGGTTTTTCATCAGGCTTTTTTTCATCAAATCATGGAAATCAGCAGGGGCAACCGGGGAAACCGATTCACTGACCGCTGCGGCGGGCAGCGTATGCAGATGAGTAATTTGCCCGGCGGTGACGCCAAGTACCAGACGCGCGTCTGCGACATCCACAATCACCACCCGTTCGCGAGCGCCAACGCTACAACTGGCGCTGACTTTCATCTCTTTGCTGGAGCCGTTTTTGGGTGCCAGGCCAAAACGTTTTGCTACCCAGGCGGCAAGTAAGATAAAAATAATAATCGCCGTTAAGGCTCCGCTCACTTGCACCAACGAAGAGCCGGTGCTGGCGGCAGTCGGTTGCTGTACTATTGCCTGGGTTTTCATCGAATTAACGGCTCAGACGACGCATACGTTCAGATGGCGTAATGATGTCGGTGATGCGCACACCGTATTTGTCGGCCACGACAACCACTTCACCCTGGGCAATCAGATAGCCGTTGATCAGAATATCCAGCGGTTCGCCTGCCAGGCCATCCAACGCCACCACCGAACCTTGCGATAAACGCAGCAGTTCTTTGATGGTCATACGGGTACGGCCCAGTTCCACTGTCAGTTTGACCGGAATGTCCATAATCAGGTCGATGTCCTGCATCGCCCCGGCAATGTCATTGCCTTCCAGCGCACGGAACACGCTGTCTGCGGTACTCTTGGTGGAGACTTTTTGTTCGTTTAGCGCATCAGCCCACAGATCGTCCACGGAGCCTGCATTGTCGTCGGACGGTTGATTAATATCACTCATTTGGGCTGTTCCTCGTTCAGCGAATTCAGGATTGGGTTGATCAAATGTTCGACGCGCAAAGCGTACTGACCGTTAAGTGTGCCGTACTGACTGGTCAGCACCGGAACACCGTCAACGTGCGCCAGAATGCGCTCCGGTTTATCCATCGGCAGCACGTCACCAGGTTTCAATTTTAAAATTTGCGACAGACGCAGCGGTATGTCAGCGAAGTTGGCGATCAGTTCCAGTTCGGAGTGCTGAACCTGGCGCACCAGCGTATCGCGCCAGCTTTGGTCTTCCTGGCGGGAGTTTTCCAGCGGCGGATTCACCAACAGCTCGCGCAACGGTTCAATCATGCTAAATGGCAGGCAGATATTAAACTCGCCGGTCAGGTTGCCTATCTCGACATGGAACGGAGTGTTCACCACGATGTCGTTTGGCGACGTGGTGATGTTGGTAAATTTCACCTGCATCTCGGAGCGCACATATTCCACATCGAGCGGATAAATCGCTTTCCACGCATCGCTGTACGATTCCAGTGCCAGTTTCAGCATGCGGTTAATCACCCGCTGTTCGGTATGGGTGAATTCGCGGCCTTCCACTTTTGTCGGGAAACGCCCGTCGCCACCAAACAGGTTATCCACGGCGATAAACACCAGGCTCGGTGAAAACACGAACAAACCGGTACCACGCAGCGGTTTGAGGTGCATCAGGTTGAGGTTGGTGGGTACCGGCAGATTGCGGGCAAATTCGTGATAGGGCTGAATGCGGATCGCCCCGACGGTAATGTCCGGGCTACGGCGTAACAGGTTAAACAACCCCATACGGAACTGACGGGCAAAACGCTCGTTGATAATTTCCAGCGCTTGCAGGCGTTCACGCACCACACGACGCTGAGTGTTAGGGTCATACGGACGAATGTCCGTTTCTGGCGACGAGCCTGCTGTCGGTTCGTCGCTACTGTCACTGTCGCCATTTAACAGTGCGTCAATTTCGGCCTGAGAAAGAATGCTATCGCCCATGGGATTACCGCAAAATAAAGGCGGTATACAGCACGTCGCTGACTGCCTGTTGGGGTTGCCCGGCGACAAGCGGTGGAGCCAGCGTATTCTTGATGGCTTCAACCAGTTTTTGTTTGCCTTCATCGGTCGCCAGGGCTGCACCATCCTGACGGGAGAACAGCAGCAGCAAGCGGCTACGCACTTCTGGCAGGAATTCGCTCAGGCGTTGACGCGTGGCATCGTCTTTCAGACGCAACGTGATACCGATGTACAACACGCGGTCAGCGTCACCGAGGTTAACGGTGAACGTATCCAGTGCGTAAAACACAGGCGCGGGTGGTGGCTCCGGTGCTTTCGTCTGAGCAGAAGCCGGTTCTTGCTTCATACGCCAGTAGCTGTAACCTGCGGTAGCACACGCTGCAAGAGTAATCAGGACCAGTAACATCATCCAGATGGAGCCCTTGCGGCTTTTTGGCAAAGCGGTGTCAGTCATAAAACGCATCTTTCCTGTATCGGTACTGCATATGGGTCAATTATCCCGTGTCTGCGGGCGTTCAAAGGCCCGAAAACAGGGGATTTTTATCTCTACATCTGACGTTTAGCTTAGGGAGAGCGGCTCAGGCAAAAATATCCACCGCGTTATTTCCCGACGCTAAACGTTGAATACTGGCAGGAACGGCCAGCGATTCAGACTCTCCCATCGACGGGAAGCTGCCTGCTGAACGTTGTGCCTGTTGCTGCTGTTGCCCGGATTGCTGTTGTTGCTGTTGTTGCTGTTGTGCAAAACTTTCACTGCTGATACTGCTTTGCCCCAGCTGAATGCCGCTTTCCGCCAGCGCAATACGCAAGTTGGGCAGCGTGGCTTCGAGTGCGGCACGCACATGGCTGTGGGCTGAAACCATCTGCAATTGTGCCTGGTTATCGTCGAGTTTCATGCTGATTTGAATCTGGCCGAGATCTTCAGGATGCAAACGTAGCTCAGCCGTTTGCTGGCCCTGGCGGGTGAATAAAGCGATGTGCTGGCTTACCGACTGCTGCCACTCCTGGCTTCCCAGTTGTGCGCTAATCTGTGGTGCGACAGGCACGGCAATTTGAGTTGTGGCCGGTGTGGCAACGGTTGCGGTACTGAAGGCTGGCGCGGTGAGCGTTGATGTAGTGGCCATATTGTTGGCTGCATTATCGCGGCTGCCATTTTCCACATTGTTTAAGGCGGCGAAGGTTTTCGTGTCGACCACGGGTTCGTTGCTGGTGGACGGCGCAGTATTCCCTGGCGTGGATTTATCCAGAAGCCCAGGGGTTTTGTCTAACGCGCTGGCGTTGTCACGGCTATCCGTCGTCAGGGTGTTTTTGATACCGCTGCCTGCGAGCAAAACATTTAGCGCGTTTGAACCTTCGCCATCCGTTTCAGGCTGCATATTCAGAGCGCTGGCGGTTGGCGTTTGCTGCGGCAACATGGCAAACAGGGCGCTCAACGCCTGCATATCCGCATTGCTCAGGGTATGGTTTTGCTCACTCTGCGCTTCAATTTGCACTGTTTTATCGTCACTGCTGGTTTTCTTCACATTAGCAAGCAGGGCGGAAAGTGCTTCTGGCGTGTCGAGATTGCTCAGCAGTGAGGCGAGAGTCGCTTTTTCATCGGCAGTGTTGGTGCCTTTGCTCGGCGTTTTATTCAGCGCGGCTTCAAGCGACACGGTTTTGCCGTCTGCCAGCGAAATCTCGCCGGGTAACGCTTTACCGAGCAGGCTCAGAAAATCTTCGCTGAAACCTTTATCTGCGACGGTGGCACCGCCCGCAGTAGTCGAGCTGCTTGCGACATCAGGAGAAGTGATTATCAGGGGCTGCATCATTGTTCGACCTTCCTCAGTGTTGCCCGCTGGGCATATTCATCCATCAGTTTTTGATCAAGCTTGTTTTCGGCCAGTAACACCTGCGCGGCTTTTCGGTCTTGCAAAGTTTGCCAGGCCTGTAATCTTTTTTGCTTCTCTTGCCAGAAGTTGAGCGCCAGGTTGACCTTATTGTTCCACTGCGACAGTTGCTGGCGGTGCTGGTCAATAGCTTTCTCAAGTGTCTGTATAAACTGCTGATAATTCTGCCAACGGTTACTGGCGATCCCCTGGCTCATGTTGTCATTCAGGCTGCTGCTGTATTCAAACTGATAGTTAATCAGCATGTTGAGTTGTTCTTCCGCCTGCTGGCAGCCGCGGCGCATTTCACCTAAGCGGACTGCTGCATCGTCGACCTCTTTTACTGCGAGGTCACACAGGGTATCCAGTGCGGTGCTTTGGTTCATACCGATCTCCCATCAAGCTAGTGTCGGATGGCGCTTCGCTTAACCGACCGACGAAACCCGTCATCCACCGTTGTTGTGAACATCAAACCTCAGGGAAAATAATCTCCAGTGACTGGCAGGCTTCTTCCCAGCCGCTGCGCTCGAAAATCCCTTGCTGCAAAAAGGCTTCCAGTTGCGGCCACAACACAATGGCTTTGTCGAGCTGTGGATCGCTGCCTTTGGCATACGCGCCAACGCTGACTAAATCGCGGTTACGCTGGAAGCTGGATAACAACTGCTTGAAATGACGAACACGGGCGTAGTGTTGGTCGGTAATGAGTGAGGTCATGGCGCGACTGATGGAGGCTTCAATGTCGATAGCCGGATAATGTCCGCCTTCCGCAAGGCGGCGCGACAACACGATGTGACCATCAAGAATGGCGCGTGCGGAGTCGGCAATCGGATCTTGTTGGTCATCGCCTTCGGTCAACACTGTGTAAAACGCGGTAATCGAACCGCCGCCAGAGATACCGTTACCAGCACGTTCAACCAGCGCCGGGAGCTTGGCAAACACCGACGGCGGATAACCTTTGGTAGCCGGAGGTTCACCAATCGCCAGCGCGATTTCACGCTGCGCCATCGCATAGCGGGTGAGGGAGTCCATAATCAGCAACACATGCTGACCGCGGTCACGGAAATCTTCGGCGATGCGCGTGGCATACGCGGCACCTTGCATAC
The DNA here is from genome assembly GCA_024169445.1 of Buttiauxella agrestis ATCC 33320. Taxonomy (GTDB): domain Bacteria; phylum Pseudomonadota; class Gammaproteobacteria; order Enterobacterales; family Enterobacteriaceae; genus Buttiauxella; species Buttiauxella ferragutiae. The sequence continues at coordinate 4,190,595 of JALKFA010000001.1, read as the reverse complement.
GCAATAACGGTGAAACATCTGCTGGAGCGGCAATCACCACCGAACGGGCGCGGCCTTCGGGGCCAAGAATATTCTCGATAAAATCTTTAACTTCACGACCACGCTCACCGATTAAACCCACCACAATCACATCAGCCTGGGTATAACGCGCCATCATGCCCAACAGCACGCTCTTGCCGACGCCGGAGCCGGCGAACAGCCCCATACGCTGCCCACGCCCGACAGTCAGCAGTGCGTTAATTGGGCGCACGCCGACATCCAGAACGTGTTCGATAGGCGTTCGTTGTAACGGGTTGAATGGCGCTGCACCCAGCGCACCCATAGTGGTGGTTTCAGGGGCCGGAAGGCTATCTAGTGGACGGCCACTTCCATCAAGTACCCGTCCTAATAGTGCCGGGCCAAGTGGCAATTGTTTCCCGCTATGCAAGCCACCTTCAGCGGTGGCGCGCGCGTAAACGCGAGCACCTGGCAAGATCCCTTCGACTTCCTCAAGGGGCATCAGGAACAGTTTCTTGCCGTTAAAACCGACAACTTCGCACTCAATATCTCTGGAGTGCTGTTCGATAATACAGGTCGCCCCAAGGGGCAATTGCAAACCGGTGGCTTCAAGTACCAAACCCGTTGCCCGTGTCAGTCGGCCATAACGGCGAACGGTGGGTAACTGTGACATTCGCGCTTCGAAATTATCGAGCGTGTTGAGCCAGCGTGTTAAACGGGCAGTCATCACAACACTCCTGGAGCTGCAAGGCGGCAGAGCTCCTGCCAGCGCGTTGCCACGCTGGCGTCGAGGTCGCCTTCATCGGCAGACACTTTGCAGCCGCCTTGATGCAGACTTGGGTCGCCACGCAGACGCCAGCCATGCAGGCTGAGTGTTGCGCCGAGCATTTCTTCAACACGTTGTAAATCATCGGGATGCACGCGCAACTGTGGTTTGCCACTGAACAGCGGCTCTTGTTGTAAAAGCGCCTGGATCTGTTTAATCAGCGCACTGTTATCAATGCCTTTTGACTCACCAATAACCTGACGTGCCGCTTCCAGTGCCATTTGCATCAAACGCGAAGCGATGACGCTATCGAGCGCATCCAGGGTGTACTGGAATTCGCTAACCAGTTGCTGCATCCGCGCATGAACCGGTGCTTGCTGTTGCTTAGCTTCAGCCAGCCCCTGCTCCAGGCCTTGCTGAAAACCTGCGTTACGGCCTTCTTCTGCACCCGCTGTATGCCCTGCGGCATAACCCAGTTGATGACCTTGTTCGTGCGCCTGCATCTGCATTTGTGCCAGTTGCTGCTGCAAGTTGGGCTCGCTTTCTTCAGGCGATTCAGTGGGTTCATCTTCAGCATCAGAGGCGAACAATGGCTCAAATGCCTGCGACGGCGGTGCTAAATCGTCTGGCGTCCAGATTTTCCACGCAAGCCCGTTAGACATAAGTATCCTCGCTGGTGCCAATGACCATCTCGCCGGTTTCTGCCAGGCGACGAACGATAAGCAGAATGGCTTTCTGTTCGTTTTCTACCTGCGACAGGCGTACCGGGCCACGGTTGGAGAGGTCGTCGCGCAGAATATCTGCCGCACGTTGCGACATGTTGCGCAGGAATTTCTCGCGCAGTGGCTGTTCGGCACCTTTGAGGGCGATAAGCAGCGATTCGGACTCCACTTCCTGCAACAGGCGCTGGATGCTGCGGTCGTCGACTTCGACGAGGTTTTCGAACAGGAACATTTCGTCGATAATTTTTTGTGCCAGCTCGCCATCGAAGTCGCGAACGGCAGTGATAACCGCTTCTTCCTGCTGAGTTTTCATCAGGTTGATAATTTCTGCTGCCGTCCTCACGCCACCCATTTTGCTGCGCTTGAGGTTTTGGCCGTCGAGCAGGTTGTTGAGCACTTCGGTCAACTCAGCCAATGCCGCAGGCTGCACGCCGCCGAAGGTCGCGATACGCAGCATCACGTCGTGGCGTAAACGCTCGTCGAACAACGCCAGAATATCTGCCGCCTGAGCACGTTTGAGGTGAACCAGGATGGTAGCGATAATTTGCGGGTGCTCGTCGCGAATCAGGTCCGCAGCGCTTTGCGGTTCCATAAAGTTGAGCGTTTCCATGCCCGACGTGGTTTCGCGGGTTTCCAGAATATCTTCCAGCAGGCTGGAGGCACGCTCTTCGCCCAGGGCTTTGATCAACACCGAACGCAGATAATCGTTCGCGTTGACCGACAGCGCGGCGTACTGCTCGGCTTCTTGTTCGAACTCGGCCAACACCTCGGTCAGTTGCTTATTAGAAATCTGGCGAATGCTGGCCATCGCGGCACTGAGATGCTGAACTTCACGTGGACTGAGATGCTTGAACACCTCCGCCGCACGGTCTTCGCCAATGGTCATCAACAGAATGGCGCTTTTCTCTGTTCCGCTAATACTCATAGTTCGTTACTCATCCATTGGCGTATCACCAGCGCGACCACGCGCGGATCGTTATCAGACATCTCGCGAATACGCTGGCTCATGACTTCAGCGCCGAGGCGTTGGTTAACTTTGCGTTGCTGCTGCTGTTCGTCTTTCGTCAGGCGTACAGAAACGGCATCTTCCTCTTCCACACGCTGGCGTTGGGCTTCAACCAGGGCTTGTTGTGCCATTTCTTTGCGTTGCAGTTGTGGGCGCACCACTTTGCGCCACAGCAGCCAGGCAACAATCAACACCAACAACCAGCGACCGGCCGACATCAACATCTCGAAGAAGGCTTGTTGCTTCCAGAACGGCAGTTCCGCACTGGTTTCGTCGCTGGCGCTAAACGGTGAGTTAACGACATTGAGCGTATCGCCGCGTTTATCGGAATAACCCATCGCTTCACGCGTCAGATTTTCAATTTGCTTCATCTGATCGGCAGTCAATGGCAGTGGTTTGCCATCGGTAAGCTGGCGGTAGTTCACCACCACCGCGACAGACAGCCGCTGAACATCACCGACGTTCAACTTGGTATGCAAAATGGTGCGGTCGACCTCGTAGTTGGTGGTCTCGTCACGCTGGGTGTTACTCGAGCCACTCTGCGCAGAGGTGGATGTTGCCTGTGTTTGCTGCGGCTGAGCATTCGCTGGCGTAGCTTGTGGCGGTGTTGAAATGGGGGCGTTATTCGGTGGGGCAGGTTGGTTAGATAGCGCACCCGGCACACCACCTGGGTTACGGCCATTCACTTGCTCGCTTTGGTTAAGCTGGCGCGAACGCACCGCTGCCTGAGAGGGATCGCTGTTCGGGTGATACTGCTCTTGTGTTTGTTCTTTATTAGAGAAGTCAATTTGTGCGGTGACCTGCGCGTGGACATTATTGTTGCCGACAATCGGCCCAAGAATGGCTTCGATGCGGCGCTGGTAACGGCTTTCGACATCCATTGCATATTTAAGCTGCGCATCGTTAAGGTCACGGCCTGCGGTATTGGACTGCGTCAGCAAATGCCCGCCCTGGTCGACCAGCGTCACATTGCCTGGCGGCAAACCAGCAACCGCACTCGACACCATATGCACCACGGCACTGACTTGTCCTTCGTCTAACGCACGACCAGCTTCCAGGCTAAGTGTGACCGAAGCAGAAGGGGATTTTTGTTCGCGAACAAACAAAGAAGGTTTAGGCATCGCCAGATGCACACGCGCTGTTTTGACCGGGCCAAGCGTTTCGATGGTACGCGCCAGTTCGCCTTCCAGTGCGCGTTGGTAGTTCACCTGCTCGCTAAACTGGCTGATGCCAAACTTTTCTTGATCCAGTAATTCAAAGCCGACTGCGCCACCCTTAGGTAACCCTTGCTGTGCCATGCGCAAACGCAGATCGTAGACTTTATCTGCCGGGACCAAAATCGCGCTGCCGTTATCAGAGAAACGATAAGGCACATTCATCTGGGTCAGTTGAGTGACGATGGCACCGCCATCTTGCTCGGCCAGATTGCTGTACAGCACTTTGTAATCAGGCGTTTTGGCCCACAGCACCAGCGCGACAAGAATGGCGATAGCCGCAGCGCCTGCGACCGCTAGCGGGATTTTAGGATTTGCACGAATGCGGGCCAGCCACTCCTGGGTTTTGTTTTGCGGCGTTTGTGGCAGGCTTGCTGCGGTCATTGAGCACCTCGCAGCTGGGCGTAGACAACATATTTAATAGACAGAGTGAACAAAACGAGCTCCCACAACAAAAGTTCCACAAAGATGGCAACGTTATTATTTTCTTTCTTAGCGGTTTTGATGGCTGAATTAGCTCTATTTATTGCCGCTATTTAGCGCCTTTGCCCTGGTGACAAGGTGGTAATCTTGCCGCGTTTAAAATCACTGGGGCAGGGAAATGGCAATTCAAGGTATCGAAGGCGTACTTCAGCAGTTGCAGGCAACCGCGCTGTCAGCGGGGAATCCGGTTCAGAATTACGAGCCAAAAGTGAGTTTTGCCGGTGAGTTACAGGCAGCGCTTGGCCGTATCAGTGAAACGCAAACCGCTGCCCGTACTCAGGCTGAAAATTTTGCCCTCGGAACACCGGGTGTTGCGCTCAATGATGTGATGGTCGATCTGCAAAAATCGTCGGTTTCGCTACAGATGGGTATCCAGGTGCGCAATAAGATGGTGTCGGCGTATCAGGAAGTGATGAATATGCAGGTTTAGTGGTTTAATCTATCTGATATATAAAGAAATTATCATCAAACTGCTTTTGCGTGGGGCATGGATGGGACAAATGACGACAATTTCTGGTTAAGTATGGCAATCTGGTCGCTGTCGTTATCAGCCATCCACTTACCGTAAACCTGATAAACCATCTGTGCATTTGAATGGCCCATTTGCGAAGCGATAAAGTTTGGGTTTGCTCCCGCCGTTAAAGACCAGCAGGCATATGTGTGCCGGGATTGATACGCTTTCCGGTAGCGTAATCCTGCCCGGCGCATTGCAGCTTCCCAGCTCTGGTTTACTGATCCTACCGCATAGTGATGGCCTGATCGTCCGTTTGTAGTATGCAGGGAAGGATTGAACACAAAGGTGCATTTGTGAACTTCCTTCTTTTTGTACTCCCTGAGCAGCACATCAATCTCATACTGTTTTCCTAATCTGGTCATCTCGGCCTGATCACGAAGTATGTCCTTTGCTGCATCAATAAGTGAAATGACCCGATCCGTGCCTGCATCAGTTTTTGGAAGGGTGAACTCTTTCTTCAGCGTATGATTACGGCGAACGGTAAGAGTGCCAGCATTCAAGTCGATATCCTCCCAGGCTAAGGCGCACATCTCCCCATGACGCAGGCCGGTATACACAGCCAGTGACCAGAAGTTTTTAACTTGCCGGTTGGCGCAAGCATCAATCAACCGGATAAACTCATCGCGAGTGAGTGGATCTGGTTCGACTTTAGAGCGACGCATTGGTGCCATACCTTCCATTGGGTTCTCTTTCACATAGCCGTTAGACTTAGCGAAACAGAGCATTCCATACAGCACGCCCATGTAAAAGTTAACGGTGGCAACCGATCGGCCGATTACAACGGATTTGTGGCCACGCTTTGGATTCTGTAACCCTGTTAGCAACTCCTTTCTAAGCGAAAGCATTCTCTCCTGGTTAAGCGACGTGATCAGAGTACCGGCACCAATCATTGGTATCGTGTTTCTTAACGCTGACTGATAGCGACCCATCGTGTTATTGCAGATATCCATCTCTTTCAACGAAAGCCATTTCTCTGCCAGATCTTTAACTGTGATGTCGTTTCTTTCTTCACCAAACTTCGTTAGGTTAGACGAGCTCGGGAACTGCGCTGCGTAATTGAATGTTCCTGTCTTGATTGCGAATGCCACTGACGAACGCAATTCACCCGCTGACTTCCTGTTTTTTGGCGTGTCGGGGATGCTCAACTTCTCCCGCACACGCTTACCCTGATACATGAACCAGATACGCAAAAACCCTCCATGGTTCTCTACGCCAGGTGGATACACTATCTTTCCCATGATGACTCCTGCTTGTTGAAAGGGGGGACAGGTTAAGCTTTTTTGCGTCCTGCGGCACCAGGCTGATTTGATGCCTGGCGCTCAATCCACACATTAATTTCTGGCAGGTTGTACATGCACTCGCTGGTAGGTTTCGGCTCACCCTCTGGCGACACGTGCAGATATTGGCGCCCCTGCATCCAGGATGTTTTGCGCGCGCGGCGAATCGTGCCTTCGCGCAGACCGGTAACTTGGATCAGCTTTTCTTCTGTTACCCACTTATTTGGAACAAGTTGAATTAATTCGCTCATGGCTTTCTCCAGGCGTAAAAAAGCCGCACTCGGCGGTAGGATATATATGGTCTTTAATCGGTAACATTACTGCGAATAGCTCACACATAATCCATGCTTGATGCAATGGTTCACATGCGAGCTTATTGGTGAGTGGTTTGGTGGTTATGGTTCATTTGTGACACTTTCGCCAACTGCTATCAGTCCTCCGCAGCCAGGGCAAAACTTCGCTCCATTTTCCGCAGGCCCATCATCAAAGAATTGCCATGTTATTCCGCAAGTACCGCCCCATACGCCGTTATCATCGGGTGACCAATTGCAAGTGACAGGAATAATTTCTGGAATATTTTGCGGTTGAATTTGTGGTTGCTCGTACAGCTCGCGAACCTCGAAACCCTCGGCCTTCCTGCGGTCATAAGCTTGCTTTGAGCACTGAATCCACACGCTGCTTGAAGTTCGATATTCACGAATGACATGTTCATCACTCAGCGTCTGCTCTAATCCCATGCTATTGGTAGTCATAGCGCTCCCTTCTTCTGCCAGTATTCAGTTAGAGCAAATGCAATTACTTCGCCAACCTCATCCTGCAAAGCTTCTGCATTCTCCATATATGAAATCCTTCCCCACCCCCTAACGCGCAACACTTGGTTGTCTGCACCCACATTATTATCTGCAACTACGCGACCATCTCCATCGTGGATATAACCGTACATGAACTTGAACGGGGGCTTGTACAGAGCCAGGGCTTTTACTGTTAATTCTTTATCTGCCAGTTCATTGGATAGCTGCATCATGCCGTTGGGTGCGGATTCGAGTTCTGCGATGCGCTTATCTGCATCTTCGACAATTTGACGCTCCAGTTTGAGCCGCTTGCGAAACTCTTCGCGTTCTGTCCGCGCCTGCTCCAGCGCCGCTATAAGCCTTAGCGTTTCTTCAGGTGAGGCATGCTCTCCGCATTCAGCGTTAATTCGAGCCATCTTAATCAGCTTCTCCACATCACTGTTAGTGGCTTCGTATGCTGGGTTAGTCATGGTTAGGTTCCTTGCGAATTTGGGCGGCGAATTCGCGGACGCTTGTTTCGCTAGCCATGATATTCAATCCTGAAAGGTGGTCAGCAAGCCTATCCACTCCATGCGCCTGAATGCTTGCAATGGCGGCGTCGGTGGCTGGCAGTGCGCCTGCATGTGAATGCCAAAGCTTATGCATGTCAGGCCCATCAAAAGCACCGTCTGATTCATAGCCGCGTAACTCTTCAGCGAGGCAATCATTCATCGTTTTAATGGTGCTATTCTCCACCGCCAGCGCATCACGCTCTTTCTTGAGTGCTGCAATTTCGGTATGCAACTCAGCATTGATTTCACTGAGCTGACCAATTGTTAAACCTTCTTTCATCTCTCATCCCTCAATGCTGAGCAAATTGCTCGCGTTCGTGTTTAGTCGCATACCGCCACAGGTACGCGCAGTGGCTCGTATTGCATTGCTCTCTGTTGCGTTCATGAGAGCCGCCTATTGCTTTGGTTTCCACTCGTAAGCGGGGGCGATAATTTGTTCCATGCAGGTGCCGCGCTCGTTGTACTGCTCAAGCGCATCAAGGATGTCTGCATCTGTCTGCGTATCTCCATAGCTGCCAACAGTGCACAGCAATTCGATTGGTGCGCCAAGGTTTTGAAGCGCGATAGTCAGTTGCTTTGCTATGCGCATTTTCATTTGTTCGCTCATTTCCCACTTCCTTGCAAAAGACGATTCAGAAACCGGTTTTCGTTAACCGATGGAAAGCTGCAGCGCTTCATCAGCTCATTCCGTGATGGCATTGGGCGCTGTCTGCGGCGTATGGCTAAGTCTCCCGGCGTAATATCCGGGTCATACTGATTGGTTCACATGGGTAACCCCCTTAGTCGCTAGTCCGATGACCGAAGCGACCTAAGCGGACGCGAGAACGGTCGTCTGTGTATTTGTGAGGTAGGTGAGGGCCGACAATCTGGAAGGATGGCAGGAACGATGCGCGGTAGTTGTCGTGCCATAACTGGCTATCTGCCAGAGAGTCAGCCTGTCGCTCCATTCGCTGCTTTTTCGACTCCGGCTGAATCTCTCCAGCCATTGATTTCTTCAGGTACGCAAACACATTCGCCAGCACCTCCTCTTTGCTTCCGGCAGAGCACTGACGAGGGTTATCCGCCCCACGGTTAAGAGGTGATGGCATAACGGTGTCCTGTGTGGGGTTACTTGATGAGCTTCTGCCAGATTGCAGAAACGTATTTTGCCTGGTGAATTGCGTCGGCTAAAGCGTTGTGGCGGGTGCCGTCAAATGGCATGTCTTTCTTCGGGTCGAAACCGATAACCTTGCCAAGCTCAACAATGGTTCGCACATCGCGGTCATTCCACCATTGCCACGGGGCAACCTGACCGGTTAGCGAATAGCTGCTGCGAAGAATTACGCAGTCGAACGACGCTCCGTTGCCCCATACCTGAACAAATTTCTGATTGGTGTTTGCGATAACGAAATCAGAAAGTGCCGCCAGCGCAGAAGACAGTTCCTGCGGGTTATCTTTCAGGCTGCGTCGCGCATCGTCGCCTTGATCCATCCACCAAAGAATGGTCGAGGCATCCGGGCGGGCGCGGTATCGCATAGATGATTCAAGCGACACGTTCACCGAAAATTCTTCTCCGGTATTCCCGGTCGATGGGTCAAAGAATACTGCGCCAATGGAGATGATCGGCGCGTAAGTTCCATTCCCCATCGTTTCTAGGTCAAGCATTAAGTGGTTCATATTTATCCTTAAAATGGAATGTCATCGTCGAAGTCCATCGGCGGTTCGTTTGATGGGGCAGGTGAGGATTGTTGTGATTGCTGTTGGCGCCCTTGCTGCTGCGGCTTGTTGCCCTGACCACCATCCTGCTTACCGCCTAACATCTGCATGGTGCCGCCCACGTTGACGTGAATCTCCGTGGTGTACTTCTCTACTCCTGCCTGGTCAGTCCATTTGCGAGTGTTTAGCTTCCCTTCAATGTAGATTTGCGATCCTTTACGCAGATACTCACCGGCGACTTCTGCCAGCTTCCCGAACAGCACCACTCGGTGCCACTCAGTTTTTTCCTTTGTCTCGCCTGTTTGCTTATCACGCCACGATTCCGATGTGGCCAGCGTGATGTTGGCGACCGCGCCACCATTCGGCAGGTAGCGCACCTCCGGGTCTTGCCCAAGATTGCCCACGAGAATTACTTTATTTACCCCACGACTCGCCATTACGCTGCCACTCCTTCAAGTTCTGATTTTCTGATGTCATACACATCCTTAGCGGTTGCTTGCTGCGGCGTTCCTTCGAGCATTGACCACGCCTTAGCGAATGCCTGCTTCAACTCTTCCTGAGTCGTTTTCTGTCCTGCTGCCTCGGTGAATGCCTTTAACACCTGATCAGGTGTTGGTTTCGGCTTTTCCTGCTTCTGCGGCTGTGCTGCGTTTTGCTGATGCTTATGCTCGTCACTGTCTGCATCCTTCGAGTCGTCAATGCCAAACAACCCATTCAGGCAGTATTTGCGAGCGTATGAGCTTGTTGCCCCTGTAACCTGCGCGGCATCCATCCCTTTCTTAGATTCCTCCTCCCTGGCTAACGCTGTCGCTTCATGGGTGCTTTCTCCGTCTGTAATCCGCGCAGTGGCTTTCACGTAGTGACGCGTACCAATCAGCACGACTTCATCGCTAATCGACAGGAACAGGCCTCCGAGAAGCGGCTTCACACCTTCGAGAATGTCCTCACAGCTCCGGTATTTGTATTTCCCAAACGAGTTAAACTGATTCTTTGGCGCGTTCAGCGTTCGCTGAATCTCTGCCAGTTTTGCGTAAAATTCTTTGCTCATTGGTAGTTTCCCGCGAATTCTTGCCAGCTAACCTGATCATTGCCGCGTTCGGCAGCCAGATTTACCTGCTCGGTGATAGCTTCTTGCAGCTCACCGCTCATCATGGCGATGAAATCCGCATCTTCTTTTTCATGCAGCATGATTTTTCTTCCACTCTTCTGACTGGCAGTCATGCCAGCCCATAGCAATCTCATAGGCCCAGATGTAAGCGCTTTTCAGGCCTTCCTCGGTATCAGGGAAACTCTCTTCGTAGAGCTTTTTGAAGTCCTTGTTTCCCTGCTGAATAAGGACTGTTCCGTTAACGGGTAAGATGGTCATCACGGCGTACCTGGCTGAGTTAAGAAATCAATCAGGCCTTTCCAGCCTGCGCGTAACTGGCGGGTTAAACGTTCGAGTTGTGATTCGTTGAACTGAGCGACACCCATGACGGTGCCGCCCGCGATGGAATACATCATGGGTTGTCCTTACTTTTGATTTGAATTAGTAGGTAATGCGGATGGCGGCTACTGCGCCTTTAGCGATGGCTTCTACACACTTCTGAGCGCAATCTGCTGGCAATCCAGCGGCAACCAGTTCTGCCACTGACTGGCGGTTAATGGTGCGTCGGTGTTCAATGTCTGCCGCTCGTTTGGCTGCTTCATCAGCGATACGCTTTTCTTCTGCCAGGCGAGCCTGCTCCTTTTCGTCTGCCTCACGCTTAATGCGATCAGCTTCGGCCTGTGCTTTACGTTTCTCTTCTGCGATGGCTTCCTGCTTTTCGCGTTCGGCTTTTTGTGCTGCAGCCAACCGGTCAGCTTCGGCCTTCTGCTCTGCGGCGATACGGTTTCGCTCTGCGAGGTCTGCCGCATCTTTGGCTTCACGTTCAGCGCGTTCCTTCGCTAACAGAGCCTCACGCTCACGGGCTGCTGCTGCATCGATTTCACGCTGTGCCGCTTCTGCTGCTTCGCGTTTGGCTTGTTCGGATGCCTGACGCTTTAACTCTTCTTCATGGGCAATGCGTTGGCGTTCCGATTCTGCTTTGGCGTCAGCGATTTCACGGTCGCGCTTCTCATCCATTAGCAGTGCTTTTTCATGGTCAGATTCGAATTGTTTCTTCAGAGCTTCCTTTGCTGCCAACTCTTCCGCTTCAATGCGTAGACGCTCTTCCTCTGCTGCTTTTTCTGCGGCAATGCGCTCCTGTTCGGCTTCCCACTCAGTGAATGGTTGGCGAGCCTTGTCACGTAATGCATCCAGACGGTCACGAACTACTTTACGATTGGCATCAATCAGTTTCGGTATTTCCTTAAGCTCTGCAACCAGGTCTTTGCCCAGGCCATCGAGATATGTTTTGGTTTGTGCCACCTTATAGGCCAGAGACGCAATCTCCTTTCTGCCCTTTGCAGTGGTTACATCAGGCACGAATGACATAACTTCACGCTCAACACGCTGAAGGATTTCTTCAACCTGGTCAGCAGACTGGAACACCGCCATGGCGTTCGATTTTTCAATGACGACTAAATCCGTTACTTCGCTCATGCTCTCTCCTGTTAGGTTTGTGTTCATTCATCAGCGTTGACGCTCAGGGATGGACGCAATAAAAAACCACCCGAAGGTGGCTTAGATGACGTTTAGCTGTTGGTCTATGTAGGCCTTGTCAGCCTCAAATTTTTCTTTCGACTTGTTGAATTGTGAGGCTAGACTTTCGATTGATTTGTCATAACTGGAATGCATGCTTTGGCGGATAAGAAGCATCTCTTCATCGCTGAACTCAATGCTCATTTTCTTTAGCTGCTGTAATTCTTCAACTCGTAACGAACCGCTTTCCAGAAGCTTCATCGCGCAAGATTTAACAAATTCTTGTGCCTCTTCGTATGTCTTGAAGAATGTGACATCTGAATAGCCACCGCTTCCATCACCCCAGCGGTTTACGCGAAGTCCGATTTTTCCATCAGAATTACCAAGAACTGACATCATCTTAAGGCCTTCATATCTCTTGTTACCGTAGGAGTTTTCGATAACAGACATGTACTCAGAGAAGCGCTCTATCTTTGGAATTCGATAATCAGCCTGCACTGCGTAATTAAGTTGCCCAGCCATTACATCGACGAAGTGGTTCAGGTCTTGCTCATCAATGTGATCAGCAAAGGCTTTCACCTGCTTAAGCTGATCGCGATACAGGCTCAGTTTGTTTTTGGTGTCTGCAATCTCACGATTAACGGACTCAATCTGAGCCTTGGCTTTTGCAAACGCCGCTTCTTGTCGAGCATTTTCTTTGGATAGATAGGATTCAACTGGCGTGTCGTGCAGGCTCTTTGCAATGAATCGCTCACCACCGGGCATCTCGTCGCCCTGCGCAGTAACAAAGACTTCTTGAACGATAGTTTCTTGATTATTCAGTGCGCCGACGATCACAACTTTGCGTCCGTCTGACAGGAATTTGGTTTCCATACTTTTCTCCAGGCAAAAAGAAGCCCACCGGAGTGGGCAATCGGAACAACGAGGGCTTTCAGTATCTGTTCTCAGGGAAAGCTGAAAGCAGATACGGAAGCTGGTTATTTGGCGCGAGCTTTTAGCATTGCATCTGCCATTCTGTAGGCTCCACTCGCTGCCCACGCCACCGATGAATTGGTTACGTTATCCATCATCACAAAGCTTGATATCATTCCCTGCATGGCCTTTGCTGCCATGTAGTCACGTAGCGTCATGCCATGACTATCGATGATGTGAATTGCATCATCTCCTTTATGCACTCCCGAATATGGGAACGCTGGTCCACCTGTTTCTCTTTCCATCATTCACTCCAATCTGCATAAAAAAGGCCGCGCTAGGCGACCTGGGTTATTTCTAGTGACTCCAGTCGAGCGCCAGCAGTGAACGCCCAGAACATCCAGTGGTCTCTCGCGTTGCCCTCATCTTCGGCTTCGATAACGCGGTCGAAATTCTCATCGTTCCATTTACCAGTGCAGCGAAATTTGTTTTCGCTATCCATCACTACCTCCAATAAAAAAGGCCGCCTAAGCGACCTTGTTCTAAAGTTAATTAATGTCGGATTTTAAGATTACCCTTGGCCTCGGCAACAAGTTCCTCGAGTAGTTTTTTAGATGCCTTATAATCCTCTTCTTCGCAGTCTTCACTTGACATTGCTTCTTCATGGAAATCAGATCTGATTTGTTTTCTTTTTGCTAGGAAATCGTTGAGTATCTTTGCTGCCTTCGGAGTGAGAGTGAACTCCGCTAGTTGCGAAATTCTCTCTATGTCTTGGATGTCCCTCCAATACTCTGCATACAGAGCGTCAGCGACATCTTTTGGATGTTGATTAAATCCATGTGAACCTTCACCTTTATTAAGGTATTGGCACTCTAACGAGTAGTCATCAACCATTTTTACTCTATACGCAATTTCAATTAGGTCGGTGAAAGACTGTAGTCTTTTCTCCCACCATTTCTCTTTGTAAAACCTGTTAGACGAAAACCAGGTTGCAAGTATCGCTGCAAGGATTGCTGCAAGCACAGGTCCCGCAGCCTTTGAAGTGAAATCTAACCAGTCGAATGAAGTATGCGCTTCCATGTATCCCCCTTAAAATTCATACAATTTTAAATCAAGGGGATACTTTTACCTTTCATTTTCTGCCTTCCCTGACAAGAAACTCCATATTCACCTGGTTTCTTGTGCCACACGCGCTGATTTCGCTTATCCATCTGGCCGCGCAGCGCTTCGTGTAACTCCAGCGACTTAACCAGCTGCGTAATCACTTCGTTAGCGATTGGCTCGACTGCTTTCTGCACCCTGTCAACATTACGTTTGAGCGTTAATACCTGGCGCTCCGGTTTAGCTGCTATGCCCACTAACAGGGGATTGGCTGCCTTCCATTCAGCTTGCTTAGCTGCGCGACGTTCGCGGCGGCGTTCTTGTGCGTATGTCATACATCCTCCTGTCAGTGTGTTTTGGTGGTGTGGTGAAGGCATCCCAGGACGCCATTCAGTGGATTCGAACCCCAAACTGCCAACAAGCCAGTTGAGCGCCTCTTCGCTGGTACGAAGAGCTTTCACCACACCCCAAAGCACATTGCTTCGGGGTATTTGCGCTTTTTCAGCGCCATCTGTTAATGAGCATTCACCGTCCTGGTGAGTTAGTGCGTCCTGCTGATGGAGTAAAGAATACCCTGGGTATTCTAATGTGTAAATACCTAGAGTATTTATTTTACATATTCCACTATATGCATATGATTATTTAAGGTATTTATTTTTTGAAAATGCGGAGTAGGCAGCTATGTGCTAGTATTGTTTGTGCGAAATTTAAGCGATTAAGGGGCGGGAAGTGAAAAACGAAGATAGGTATACTGATTTGAATTTAAGTTGGCTATTGTTGCAGCGGTGATCGGCTTGGTATCAACACAGAAAACTATAACGACGATGAGTTGGTGAGATTAGAGCGTAAGAAAAATGATGGCGTTGCAGGTGAGAACCCGGGGTATAGTCCGGGTATGTAATTTTTATATTTCTGTGTATAAGGCTATTGGTTCAACAAAAAATTCATTTTCCATTGGGGAGCAGAAAGTTGATTCAAGATTTGCTAATGCATCATTCATATTCCATGCTGCCGCCCTAATATCTGAGAGTGGCCTTTCAGATCCTGAAGAATTATCATCAAACTTGAATGATTGCGTAACAATACCAACAATAGTAAATTCTGAAGATGTTTTTCGTGAGTATAACTTAACCAGTAATTCTGGTGAAATTTTCAAAAAGTTACGTATTAAAAAAGAGGTGAATTTATAATCACTTATTGACTGAGAGATCTCTATTTCATCACCATACGCATATTCTAGAACTGTGGAAAGTTGTGAAAAGAAAGTTTTACGACTATAGCCTGAATCAGATTCGATTGATTTTAATAATTTCGCACGCTCCGATTTTAATGTTTTTATAACATTTGCTGTTGTTTTAGGATCGTTGATTAAAGTATCCAAAGCCTCAATCTTATCATTCCTATGAACATAATGTATCGCATGACCAAGTTCAGTAAAATTAGAAGTTGTACTCTTTAATTTATTATAATCGTTGATTTCAATAGCGCATTTTATTTTCACAAAGCGATTAGATGAAAAATTTTTGTTGAAAGGCAAAGAATCATTACTTATATCGGATATTAAATTTCTTTTAAATAATTCCCTTTCAAATTTAAGGTAATGATAATCATGTGGATTAATTACTGTAGATGATTTACTTGTGTCACTTAATTGAGTGCTTTTGGTCAGGGTCTTCACTTCGACAGCATCTGCATTAGCTAATGAGGACTCTTGTTGCTCTGTTGAAGATTGTACAACCCCTTCGAATAATTGAGAACTTAATGAGTAAACCTTTTCATAATCAATATAAATGATGTTCTTTAATTGCATGTAATTACCTACCTATCTATATTTCAAAGATTCTTTGTTGCTTTCATGTTTATTTTTATTTTCAGCTTTGATTTCTTCAAAGTGAACTAAGATATCCTTTGTTTTATCAAAATTCTTTTTAGATAGATAGGCCATATAAGCTGGGATAATGACAGCAATGATGGAGAGTAAAGTTAATATGATTTCCATGTGTCCCCCTACGCTAAAAGCCTAGCGTTAATAATAGCACATCTGACTGAATTTTGTCCAACATATAGAGATATTGCACATGTAATCGCGACTATACATTTTGCCATATGCATGTTTAATATCTCTGTAGATACCATACTAATAATGTAGATGATAGAAAATATCACTATGAAAACAATTGAAAGAGTGGTGTTGAAAATTAAAGTGTTTTCGGTGCTTGCTGCCGGCTTTCCAATTCCAAAGTAAATACTTGATATTTGAATTGCGAATCCGAAGCAAATTAATTCTGTAATGTTAATAAGTTCAATATCTTTTTTTATCAGACAATAAGCAATCATCCGGATGAATATTGGAATGGCCCCTACAATGACAGTTCCACACCACCATTTGAAATAATCACTATGTATACTTTTACTCATTTTTTTGCTTTATACCTTCAATATATTTAGGTAATAGATGATTTTATCCAAATCCCTCTACGTCATCCTAATATTACTTAGACCAATCGAAGTTTCGTTTCTACTGCCACGCCAATAGTCTTACAGTTCCCGTTGACCGGAATCAATGGCCACGCTGGATTTAAACCTTTCAAATACTTCTGACCGCCATCAATGATCAGCTTCTTGAATGTCGCTTCATTGGAGTCAGATAGTTTCGCGATCACCAGGCTGCCGTTAATCGGCTCTCTGCCTGTATCAAACAGAACGAATGTGCCTTCAGGCACACTCAGACCAACTGGTGCTGTCATCGAGTCGCCTTCAACTTCCAGCCAGAACGCATCACCCTGAATATGGGCGTCAGACTCAAGCCACAGATCGATATCTTTCAGGGTGTACGGTTCGCATGCCTCGCACCATGAACCAGCCTGTATGCTGCTGAGGACGGGATAACGCCTGCCAGCGCGATATTCCCCGGCATACTTAACGTTACTTTCCCCACTGAGACTCTCAGCTTGTGCTGCAACTTTAGCGGCAATAGATGGGCTAAAATCAGAAATCGATACCTGAAGTAGACGAGCAAAGCCGGAAGCAACATCTACATTAAGGGCGTTTCGACCGTTTAGATAATGGCCTACAGCGCCTTGCGTGATGCCTAGATCATCAGCAATGGTGTATTGGGTAATGCCCAGCGATTTCTTTTTAGACTCATACAGAGCTTTCAGACGTGCTGCATCTTCAAGCTGTTCTGTCGTCAAAGTTTTCTTCGGTTCCATGCCCTGCATTGTAATACCACTGATATTCATTTTAAAAATACCTTTCATATTGAATGTAAAGAATACCTGTGGTATTCTTTTGTTGTGGTAACTAAAAGGAGATACCTATGAACAGTATGACGCTGGCTGATTACGCGAAAATTCATGGGCAGGCCAAGGCCGCCAGTGACTTTGGTGTTATTCAGTGCGCAATTAGCAAGGCCATCCGCGCTGGTCGAAATATCGTGGTGACAGTGCTACCTGATGGCAACGTCAAAGCGGAAGAGGTTCGCCCATTCCCAAGCTCTAAGAAACAAGCAGCATAACTTACCCCGCTCTTTACACATCTCAGCCCTGAAAAAGGGCAGTAATCCAAAACAACAAGACTAAGTGGCGCTCTTGCTACGGGATCGCCATGTCATTAATTCAACAAAGGAAGTATTTCAAATGGAACACGCAAACAAACGCAACGAGGCACTACGCATTGAGAGCGCATTACTCAACAAGATTGCACTGATTGGCACAGAGAAGACAGCAGCCGCTGTAGGTGTCGATAAGGCGCAGATCTCCCGGTGGAAGCGAGACTGGATCCCGAAGATGTCCATGCTGCTGGCGGTTCTTGAGTGGGGCGTTGTCGATGACGAGATGGCAAGGCTGGCGCAGCAGGTAGCTAAATTGCTGACAAAAGAAACGGCCCCAAAGAACGGCGAATTCTTTGAGGCCTGATGCGAAAAGACTGGATCAATTCACAGGAGTAATTATGCCAGGACAAACCAAACAAGTAAACATCGATCTCCGAGCTGGGGATAAGTTCGAAACCGTTTATCCATTCCGCTTTATCGTCAGTGATTATCAGTCATTCAATGGTGATGTAGTCACGGATGAGCGCTGGATTGGTGGCTGCCATAAGAATTTTGAGCCAGCCGATTGTGGGTACGGAGAGCAAGCGTTCTACACAGCTGATGCTGATGGAAAGCGAATCCTTGAGGTGCTAGCCATTGCTGAAATGCCGGGAAACTGGCAACGCAGAATCATCTACAGCTGCACCATGATTACGCCTGATGGAAAGATTCGCGCAGGAAGAAAGGCGTACACGGTGACGGAGGCGCGATTCATTGCCATGTCAAAAGGCTATTTCACTGATTACGAAGTGGAGGACTCCGAATGAATACCGCCGAAGTAATCAGATTTCCCAAGAAAACCGAACAAACAGGGGGTCGTATGGCTGACCTGTCCAACGGGTACACGAAGGTCGCCAATGAGATACAGCAGCTTAAACCACGACTCAGAATGTCGGGCAGGGAGTGGCAATGTTTCGAGGCGGTGATCTGGCTCACCTACGGATGGAATAAGAAACAGGACAGGGTGACGAACACGGTGATCGCCGAGCTAACAGGCCTGAGTGATACCCACGTATCGGACGCTATCAAGGCTTTAGCAGAGAGGAAAATCATCTTTAGCCAGAAGCAGGGAATGATGAAACTTGTGGGGGTAAATACCGAATTATCTGGATGGATTTTAGACAAACCGGAAACGGGAAGAAAATTCCCGAAAACGGGAAAATCCTTCCCAGAATCAGGAAAAAGGTTCCCGAAAACGGTAGACACCCAATACAAGAACAAGAACAGTAATAAAAACCCTTCGTCCGATGATTCTCACGAATCACCTGACAAGCGCCTTTCAAAGTTTCTTTCAGACCATCCAGACGCAGAGATATACACACCAACGGGAAGCAAGTGGGGAACCTCTGACGACCTGAAAGCTGCGCAGTGGATTTACGCTCAGGTGCAGAAAGTCACCCCAAGCGCTAAAGAGCCGACCTGGACAGACTGGAGCAACACCATCCGGTTACTGCGTCAGGCCAAAGAAACTAACCATCATGAAATCTGCGCTGTCTTCCAGTGGGCCAACAACGATCACTTCTGGTACAGCAACGTCCTCAGTCCTGCAAAGCTCCGTGAAAAGTGGGACACCCTCAAGCTCCAGATGGAACAACCTGGCAGAAGTACGCGCACTGCGGCACCTGCCAAGCCTGAAGTCTGGAATACACGAGAAGCATGGCAGGAGTTCATATGAGAAATCTGACGAGCATTATCGCCAACCGTGACGGTGGTGCGCTGGCAAGCATGGCAGGGGCTAACCCTGAGCCAGTGAGCATCGTTAACGAAAACGCTGAGAAGCTGGTAGACGCGCTATTTCAGAACCTGAAGCAAGTATTCCCGGCTGCAGTATCGACAGTGTTTCGCAATCCGGCAGACGAAGCCGCGGCTAAGCGTCAGTGGATCGCCGCATTCGCTGAGAACGGAATCAGAACCCGAGATCAGCTATCGGCTGGCATGCAGCATGCCCGAGCCAGTGAGTCGGCATTCTGGCCTTCACCCGGGCAATTCATCGCATGGTGCAAGCAGGGGATTATCAAGGCTAAC
Organism: Buttiauxella agrestis ATCC 33320; assembly: GCA_024169445.1. Classification (GTDB taxonomy): domain Bacteria; phylum Pseudomonadota; class Gammaproteobacteria; order Enterobacterales; family Enterobacteriaceae; genus Buttiauxella; species Buttiauxella ferragutiae. The sequence goes on along the minus strand of JALKFA010000001.1, from coordinate 4,171,347 downwards.
GGCTTACCTGACCTGGATGAGCTTTACCGCATGGTCATGAAGTACAGCCGTGACCGTGGGTATTACAGTTCGGCAGAAGCTTATCCATGGGAATCGCCAGCCTGTTTCTGGATGGTGACCGCGCTGTTTAACCAGATGCGATCTCTCAACCTCACAGAGCCGGAACTGCGCAAACGCTGCGCCAGTGAACTCAAAGCCATGTCGAAGCGTATCGAGGCGGGAGAGGCTATACCGGCACCGGTCGTGCAAATACCCAAACTGAGCATCCCGGTCAGCAACGATAAGGCACTGGATAAGCTGGCAGAAATCCGGTCGAAGTTTGGCCTGAAGAAAGGACTTCAATCATGAAAACCGCATTACAAATCATCCACGCCAGCAAATACCGCGAATTTCCAGACACTCTTCTTACCCTCGAACCATGCCGATCCTTTGCACGACTTGAAGGCCGAAAGGTTGGTGAGTCTCTGCGTAAGTGTGCCAAAGCATTATCGGGAAAGGTGAACAACCGGAACCTGCAAGGGACATTGCGCACGATGAGCCTCAGCCTGTTTCCCGAGTCTGAAATCACCCGCATTCGTGGCTGCCTTGGCAAGATGGAAGCAGCGTTAACCCGGGAAGTGCGCGACGTGATTCTGACGGAAGATAACCTGAAAGAACTGGCGGAGAGTGCGGCATGAAGGATATCAGTCTGTATATGCAATTTGGCCTCGGGTTTATCGGTTGGATTTACATCGTGTCCAAAGCTGGAGAATGGCTTACCAAAGCAACATTTAAGCAATGGGCAAAGCGGCGAAAGGAATCTCGGCAACAGAAGGCAGTTAACGAGCTTTACGAAGCCTACGAGCTGGACAAGATAGACAGCAAATCAACTGTGCGCCTGACGACTAAAGGCAACCTGGTAATCATGATGTATCGCACCGGAGATAAGGCATGACCACATCACCACTGAAGGTTGAAGACAGCCAGGCGCAGTTTGAAGCTTGGTGCAAAACAGTTATGTCTGATGACTCTGATTTCTGCATGGAATGGGGCGACTACATCAATCTCAATGTAAGGCTTCGATGGGAAGCATGGAAGGCCGCCCGCCGCGCAATCGTCGTAGATATCGCCAGTCACACCGAATTCGAAATTGAGCACATGATTTCACCTGAAAAAGACGGGTACTCCACTGGCTGGATTGATGGTCGAAACTATGCCGCAAGTCAAGTCCGCGCCGCTGGCATAACCGTTAAAGGAGATAGCGATGGAAAATGAAAATACGGCGAACTTCGAGAAGTGGGTAGCCGATGAAATGGGGCACACCACAACTTACATCCAGCAGCGCCGCAAGCAGAACGCTGTCGGTGGCATCTACTACGACCACGAAGAGATTCATAAGCGCTATCGTGCGTGGTGTGCCGGTTTCAGAAACAAGGCTGGAATACCTGGATGGTGAGACATGAAGCAAACATACCTGCTTCGAAATGAAGCAATCCGCAACAACGCAATAGACTCCATTCTCGCACTACCCATCAACGACAAGTCACCGCACGAAATCCACGTTAAAGAACCCAAGCGCTCAAAGGCGCAGAACGACCGTATGTGGCCAATGCTACAGGACGTTTCTCGGCAGGTGCTTTGGCATGGTCAGCGGTTACAGCCTGACGACTGGAAGGACATATTCACCGCGCTATGGCTGAAAACAAAACAGCTTGAGCAGCGAAGCGTTCCTGGTATCGACGGCGGCGTTGTGCTTCTCGGGGTGCGTACCAGCAAGATGCGAAAGGCCAACATGAGCGAGCTAATCGAAATCATGTTCTGGTTCGGCTCCGAGCAAAATGTCAGGTGGAGCGACGATTCCCGCCGCGAATATGAGTTATTGCAGCAATCAGGGAGGGGGGAATGCGCCAGCGAAAGAGCAGCATAGTCGCAGTAATGGATGCGTCCATATTCAAACCCACCAAACGTTCCCGCAACAAACCCAAACCAATCCCAACCGAAAGCCAGGTAAAAACGTATGACTACGTTTACGTTCTGCTGCGCGCTAAATGGGATCGCATGAGAAGGACAAGAGCATGACGTTATCAACCGTGAAAGATGAGCTTGAGGCGGCTAAATGGAGCCTGTCGCAAGCACAAAAGGAATTAGCCAAGTACGAAACTTACAACGAGTCCGGGAGGGAATATGTCGTCATGTCAGCAAGGCGAGAGCTTGAGGTGGTATTCCAGCGCATACACCGCGCACTGCTGATTGATTCCGGGGCAGAGGTTGAGGTTCCCAGATGACCATTTCAGCCCAAGAAAAATCACAGTACGAGCGCCAGTGCAACGCAGCAGCAGGATATTGCGCAGCGTGTACAAAGCCTTTGCAGCCTGGCGAAGTTTACGCATGTAACGAATGCGCTCATGAGGCGTATGTAGAAACCGATCCGAATTTTTCCATAGCAGGAGAAGGCGATGAGTGAGTTAAGGGCAGGCGGACTGGCGATATTTGTTGCTGGACCGGTTGAATTGCTTGGTCTTCAGGTTGAAACAGTCAGATATGTAAGTGCGGGGGAGTCAATAACTCTGCCAACGGGATTCAGAATGCGCAACAGTGGACGTGGGCGATGGTTAATCCATAACGAGAGAATTTTCGTAGAGCTAAGTAGCGGAACCATACTAAATGATTATTCCTTGTGTCGTGGCAATTGGCTAATGCCAATTGATGGTGAGGATTTCAGTCACGAAGACGAAAGACAGAAGGAGCTAAGCCATGGCTGACAGGCGCCAACCGCCGAAGCCCAAGAAATGCCTCATCTGCACCAAAGAATTTACCCCTCGTAACTCACTCCAAAGAACCTGCTCAATACCTTGCGCCATATCCCACGGCAAGCAGAAAGAGCAAGACAAGCAAGACAAAGCAGACCGCGCCAATCTGAAAGTCAGGCGGGAGAAACTCAAGACCGCATCCGACTGGAACAAAGAGGCTCAGGTAGCTGTTAACCGGTTCATTTTTTGGCGTGACTATGGCAAGCCTTGCATAGCATGCGGGAAGCCACTGGTTTACGGGGTAAGAGGTGGGGCAGTAGACGCAAGTCATTACCGTTCAAGAGGCTCGGCAGCACATTTAAGGTTTAACGTTTTCAACATCCACGCAGGCTGTGTGAGATGCAACAGGGAGCTATCCGGCAACCTGATTCCATTCCGTATCAACCTCATCGAGAAAATCGGCCCAGAGCGCGTACAGCGCATTGAGCACGACAACAAACCACGCAAGTTCGATATCGATTACCTGAAGCGTGTGAAATCCATCTTCACGCGACGGGCTCGCCATTACGAAAAACTACGCAAGCGAACAATGGAGCATGCAGCATGAGCATTAAAGAGCTTGAGAAATTGAGCGCAGTTAATAGCCGACCCGTAACCGTGAATGTCGGGCTACTGAAAAGCGCGTTAAGGGAGATTAACGCCCATGTCGCAGTTAACGGGAAAGGCATTTTTACAGACATGGTTCTGAGTGGGCTTAACGCTGCCATCGAGAGAGGTAAAGCATGAAGCTACACGCAGCAATAGCACTCACCATTGCATCAATGGCCTCGAACTTTCGACCATTCCCATCAAGTGGCTACTCATACCCGCTCACCAATAACCGTAGAACCGGTAAAGCAGCAGAGCGCCGCAAAGCGAAACAGCGCCGGAGGGCAAGACTGTGAAAGCGACAGAGTTGAACCTGACAAAAGAGCAGCTTGATTGGCTGGATAACTGGATGGAGTTATTCGGGGCGTGGGTGTATTCGGGGAGACTAGAAAAGCGCATGAGCAGTGTTATCGCTCAGTACATGGCCACAGTAGAACCATCGCGCTATCCAGAAAGACCAATGTGCAATGACGATGACGGAATGTTGATTTCTCAGGTCGTAGATTCCGTCATGTGCATTGATAAAAAAGCGTTCGGCATTGTGCTGAGTTATTACGTCCACCTGGCATCAAAGCGATCAATTGCAGCTTACTACCACAAGTGCGCAATTCCTCGCAAAATGACAGGCCGGGGTGGTGACCGGTTCCGTGCACCATCACTGGTAACGTGTCGTCGTGAGGTTGATCAGATACTCGCTGCATCACAGTGGTTAATCTACCAAAAGCTGTATCCTGCTATGAATGAACGTAAACGTGTCGCTAACGTGAAGGAAATTGATAATAAGTGGTTGACTGCATTGAGCCAATGAGCCACTATTAGCAGATAAGGTGCCGTATGTGTGTCTTAGTTACGTCGCCACAAAATATAAGCCTCGCCTCGTGCGGGGCTTTTTGCGTTTCAGGGCCGAAAGCTCATCAGGTATGAGCAATCCCCTCATAAGGGAAAGGTAGGCAGGTTCGAATCCTCCACGGCCCACCAATTAAATCAAGGTCGCCATAGAGCGGCCTTTCTCATATTTAGCGCCAACCATCCAGCAACCAATATCACTCATAGATAACGTGCCGTGGCATGGATGGCGCTTTCCCCGAACACACACAGCTCCCGCCAACAACGCGAGGAGAGAGACTATGAAGATGGACGAAAGATACAGTAACGCCTCATACGGTAGTGCTGGTCTTGCGGCTTTCTTTGCCAGCCTGTCCCTACAGGATTGGGGCTTCATAATTGGTGTCGCCTTTAGCATTATCCTCGGCGTCCTCACATACCGGCTCAACAAGCGTGAGCAGATGAAGCGCACGAAGATACTGCAAGACATCCTGAGCAAGACAGACGTAAAAAACCCTTCAGCCACAGCTCAAGTTATCGCTGACCTCAGTCAGAAAGCGCCCCGGGAGATTTGAATGAATTCGTCTCTACGCAACAAGCTTATTGGCGCAGCATCAGCCGGTGCGATAGCGATTGGTGGCGTGCTTATCACTGATCAGGAGGGAGTGAAATACACCCCATATCTTGATCCGATTGGCATCCCAACAGTGTGCGCTGGCGTGACCGGCTCTGATGTAGTGATGGGTAAGACCTACACAAAAGCCGAGTGCGACAACCTGCTATATAAGCACATGCTTCCGGCGGTTGCGGCGGTCGATAGCTCTGTGAAGGTTAAGCTGAACGATTACCAGAAGGCCTCTCTGTACTCATTCACCTATAACGTAGGTGTGAGCGCATTCAAGTCATCAACACTGCTGAAGAAACTCAACCAGGGAGATACTCCTGGGGCATGCGATCAGCTTAAGCGATGGACTTATGCCGGTGGCAAACAATGGAAAGGTTTAATCACCCGGCGCGAAGTGGAGCGGCAACTATGCTACGGGAAGCCATAGCCAGACACTGGCGGGTCATCCTCGCCGCGCTGCTCATCCTGTTGTTGGTTGTGACTGCGAAGATAGCCAGAAGCAATTACGACCGCGCCATTACCGCAGAGCATGATCTCAAGCTATCGCAAGATACAGTGAAAGACCTGCAAACTCGTCAACGCGACGTCGCAGCACTCGACACCAAATACACTAAGGAACTGGCTGATGCCAAAGCCACTATCGAAGATCTTCGTGATGACGTTGCTACTGGCAAGCGTCGGTTGCAGCTCAACGCCACCTGCAAAAGCAAATCCACCGCAACCGGCAGCATGGGCGATGCTTCCTCCCCCGAACTTGCAGCAGATGCTGAGCGGGATTATTGGCGTCTCCGATCCGGTATCGAAACCATGACGGGGCAAGTGAGATATTTGCAGGATTACATCAGAGAGCAGTGCCTGAAATAAAAAATGTTTTGCATGAACTTTGCAAAGTACAAAGTCCTTTCAATAAGCCTCGCAGCAACGCGGGGCTTTTTTGTATCTGCAGTAAATGCGCCCGCAATGCGCACTTAAACACACCGAACCACCACTTTGAAATGAGCCTTTGAGGAAGTCAGTTTGTGCTGGCGAGCCTTCGGTGGGCTGATTTCCATTGCGGCAAAGGTTCATCTCAAAGAAAGGTAAACGCTATGCAACACCCAACAGTAATTGTTAATGGCATTTCAGTTCGCGTAGATCACGATGGTCGATACAGCCTCAATGACCTGCATGCCGCCGCCGTAATGAAAGGTGAGGCAAATGAATCTCAGCGACCCGGTGAATTTCTTAAAAGCCGTCAAATCAAGCGATTCATCAGAGCATTGAGCGATGCGACAAAAATCGCATCGGTAAAAACCATACGCGGCGGGAAAGAACAGGGTTCTTGGGGATTGGAGTTAATCGCCATTCGCTATGCAGCCTGGCTGAATCCAATGTTTGAAATCCGGGTATACAACACCTTCCGTGAAGCAGTGCTAAATGGCGTAAGCAACATGACGCGACTTAACCGGCTCGACTTGTTGATCGCGAACGAAACGAAAGAAGTGAGCAACTGCGCCAAAACCATGAACAAGTGGGGCGTTGGCGGTCGAAAGCAAATTCTGAATGGTGCGCGTGAAAGAATTATCGACCAGATGGATCCAGACATGGTTGCACTAATGGAAGGTAAGGTCGCATAGCCCACTCAATTTTGAGTGCACTGATATATATGAAAAAAGAGCCACTTTCACAACGGCTCTTAACGAATCCTCCGACAAGGAACCAGATTGTGTAGCCCCGCAAGGAGAGTGATCCAATCTTGGCGGCTCGGAAAGACGAGAAGTGGGGCAGTCCTGCTGTGAAGCACCGCAAACCTGCGAAATTCATTCTTTATTCACATTCTTGTGTAAAATGACTTTGCTAGAAACATTAGGAGTCATTATGAGAAATATGCAGCTATACATTGGCGGCGTTAACGACATCACCTACCGTTACGATATTCAAAAGGCAGGCGATATCTTTAACGTTCGCATTTTCAGCGTTGCGGATCGTAAGCACACAGAGGCAGGAACAAAATCCATGCATCACATCACCGTACAGGATGTGATTGATGAGTGCTTATCGCATTACAACAAGAAGGCCAATAGCATTAAAGGCTTCCTGCGATGGCTGGGACTAAGATAAATATCAAATCAAGAACGGGTCGCTTATGCGGCCTTTTTTTATGCCTGCAAGAACGTGTGAACCGACCCGTCTCCACGTAAACCCGTAACAGCATTAACGAAGACTATGCGTCACAAATTTCTTATCCAGAATCTATCTGAGTGCGAAATTAATCTTTATTGAAGTAAGATGATGGCTTTGATAAAGGAGAGAAAAATGAGCCAGTGGTTTTATTGCGTAGAAATAATGGAAAAAGGTGTATTGGCCAAAGACTCCGGAATATTGTCGTCAAACATTATTGCTGAATATGATGATCCAAAGGCTGCTTTAGACGCAATCCTGTGGCAATTCAAAATGCATCATCCCGATGCCGAGATTACAATTGTTAATCTCAACAAGGTCTAGTTAAACCTTAGAATTTAAGCCGCCTTCGGGCGGTTTTTTATTGGCCATCATCCAGATCATTGAATCAGTGACTTCGATAATGACCAATAGAGGTATCACCATGCCCAACTACAACGTAACAGCCAAGAAGAAAGACGGAACTGTCTACGAAGGCATCATGACCGTTAAAGAGCCTCAACTTGTTAATGGTCTGTTTGCCGTGGCTAACAAGGATGGTGAGTGGCGCTACATTCAGCCGGATGAACTGAGCGAGATCCTGTTTACGCCGGTAGTGGAAGAAGAAACCAAGGAATAACAGTTATGGCAAAACCAGATTGGGAGGCCATCGAATCGGCTTACCGGGCTGGGTTGATGTCCATAAGAGAAATTGCCTCGTTACATGGCATCACTCACGGCGCTGTGAATAAGCGAGCAAAGCGTGATGGATGGGAACGTGACCTCAAGGCGAAGATAAAAGCCAAAGCTGACGCGCTGGTATCCAAACGCGAGGTATCCAGCAAGGTATCCACTGAAACGGCTACCAACGAACGGATACTGATTGAGGCTAACGCCGAAGTCATTGCCAACGTCCGCATGGAACATCGTGGCGATATTCGTCGTGCCAGGGCAATCACTAATGCTCTGTTTGATGAGCTTGGCGCTGAGTGTGCTGATGTCGCCGCTCTGGAAAGGCTCGGCGAGTTGATGTTCAACCCCGACGATAAAGGCCAGGACCGTCTGAATGAGATTTATCAGAAGGTGATAAGCATGCCGGAGCGAGTGAAGTCAGTTAAGGCGCTGAGTGACGCGCTGAAGAACCTCATCGGACTTGAGCGGCAGGCATACGATATCGACGGGCCGGAAGGCGACAGCTCTGTTAAGAAACTTTCTGACCTGATGGATTCATTGTCTCAGGGGGCGTAATGAAACCTGAGCATCTCAAGCTGCTGGCTGATAAAGACTGGCGGCTGAATAATCTCTACTGGATAACCGACAAAGAAGGCAAGCCGATACGCTTCAGGATGACGCCTGAGCAGCGCGAATACTTCGAAGGTATCCACACTCGCAATATCATCCTAAAGGCCCGCCAACTCGGTTTTACGACTGAGGTCTGCATCATCCAGCTTGATGCGGCGCTGTTCGAGTCTGCCAAGTGCGCACTGATAGCCCACACGCTGAACGACGCAAAGCGCCTGTTTCGTGAAAAGGTGAAGTACGCATACGACAACCTGCCCGAAGAAATCAAAGCCGCGAACCCGGCAAGCAATGACTCGGCAGGCGAACTGGTATTCAAGAAAGGCGGATCACTCTACGTCAGCACGTCATTTCGTGGCGGTACGCTGCGTTACCTGCACGTTTCAGAGTTCGGCAAAATATGCGCTAAGTATCCAGACAAAGCGCGTGAGATTGTCACTGGTGCCTTTGAAGCGGTATCAACCGGTTGCTTTGCCACTATCGAGAGCACAGCAGAAGGCCGGGCTGGTTACTTCTTCGATTACTGCCAAACAGCTGAGAAAGCTCAGTTGCAGGGCAAGCAGTTATCCGCGCTCGACTGGAAGTTTTTCTTCTTCTCCTGGTGGAAGAATCCGCAGTATGCAATCGACCCGGTAGAGCCATTACCGCAGCGCCTGGTTGATTACTTCGCTGAGATGGAAACCAAGCACGGCGTAGTCGTCAATGAGCGCCAGAAAGCCTGGTATTACGCCAAAGAGAAAACGCTCGGCGACGATATGAAGCGGGAATATCCGACGATCCCCGCCGAAGCATTCCAGCAATCAGTGGAAGGCGCGTATTACGCCAAACAATTCCGCTGGCTCTACACCAATAAGCGAATTGGTGCTCTACCTGACAACGCGCATCTACCGGTTCACACGTTCTGGGATATCGGTGTGGGTGACTCAACGGCTATCTGGTTCGTGCGAGAGGTTGGTGAAGAGTTCCACGTTATCGACTACTACGAAAACTCAGGTGAAGGCCTGCGGCATTACATGAAAGTGCTGAAAGACCGTGGCTATGAATACGGGGAGCACTGGGGGCCGCATGACATCGAAAACCGTGAGTTTGGATCTGACGCTAAGTCTCGCAAAGAGCTGGCGCGGGAAGGGTACGAGATCGACGGTCAGGTTTACTCGATGACATTCAAGGTCGTGCCTAAAACTGGCGTTGATACCGGCATCGAGTCGGTTCGCGAAGTCTTGCCCAAATGCGTATTCGATGAAGAGAAGTGCGCAGAGGGAATATCTCACCTTGAGGCATACCGCAAAGAGTGGGACGACAAGCGCGGATGCTGGAAAGACAAGCCTCTTCACGACAAAACATCACACGGCGCAGATGGGTTCCGCTACTTCGCCGTAGCCAAGAACAACCACAAACAGACCGGCGCAATCTTCTTCTAAGGAGCACTCAGTGAGTGAATTAAATAGCGGGGAACAATTCCTCGTGAACGCCCTTGCTGATGCTATCGGGCGGCAGCGCATGCTGTACGCGCAGGGCCCTAACGGGAATACCAAGCGCACAAAGCTGTGGGATGAGTTCGGTTATCCGGACACAGTTAATTTCGATAACTACTACCGGGCTTATGAGCGTAATGCTGTGGCCCACGCCGCCGTGCACAAGCTGCTTGATACTTGCTGGACAGACAACCCCACGATTATCGACGGCGCGGAGAAGGATGAAGCCGAAGAAACGACTGATTGGGAGTCATCAATAACCAAGCTACTCAGCAAGCACTGGGCAAAATTGAAAGATGCCGACCGCCGCAACCTGGTAGGGCGATATTCAGCGGTGCTACTCCAAATTAAAGATGGTCGAGAGTGGTGGGAGCCTGTTAATCGCGATGTAGTGAAGGCCCTCGGTGATAAAGCACTGGTTAAGTTAATCCCAGCATGGGAAGCGCAGATTAAGCCGGGTAACTTCGATATCGATACTCAGTCAGATACCTACGGGCAGCCGGTCAGCTACAACTTCAACGAGCAGCCAGTCGGCGACGATGGCACTTACGGAACTGTGCGCAGCGTTACCGTTCATCCAGATCGGGTGATCATCCTTTGTGAAGGTTCAGAGGATGAGAACATGCTTGCCGGTGTTCCATTGCTTCGCGCTGGCTTCAACAAATTGCTCGACATTGAGAAGACATCAGGTGGCAGCGCAGAAGGGTTCCTGAAAAACGCCAGCCGTCAGTTGGGGATAGAGTTCAGTAAAGAAACCGATATCAATTCTCTCATCAAGCAAGCCAAGGATGAGGGGTTCGATAAGCTCGGCGATGCGATGAACGACAAGATTCGTCGCATGAACAGCGGCACTGACTCCGCGCTCGTCATGCAGGCAGGGCAAGCGTCTGTTCTTTCCGTGGCCGCCGCTGACCCAACACCTACATGGACGGCAGCCGCAAACGAGTTCTCAGCATCTATCCAATGCCCGTTCACCATTCAGTTTGGTCAGCAAACAGGCCGCCTCGCTTCTGATGAAGATAAAACTGAGTGGGCCAAGCGCTGCAATGGTCGTCGTTGGGGATTCCTCACTGACTACATCACTCGCGTCATTCAGCGATTCTGGACATTAGGCATTATCAATCCTCCGCAAAACGGTGAGGTAACGCTGGCCTGGTCTGATTTACTCGCGCCGAGCGAGAAAGAGAAGATCGCCAACATGCAGGCAATGGCTCAGGTCGCTAAGGATACTCAGCAGGCATTTGGCACATCGTCGGTAACTGAAAACGAGATTCGTGCAGTTGGCGAGCTGGAGCCAGTGAAGGACGCTAAGCCACCAACAGGCGCTGATGAATCGGCGAAGAACATCGACCCGCTGACAGGTAAGCCAATTGAACAACCAACCGAAACCCGGCAGCCCGATAATACCGCGCAACAAAGCTGACCCGACTCAATCCTACCGCGCAGTAAACCGGATGTACCGAGACATCGAGCAGCGCTACTACGACATCAAGGTCGCGCTGAAGCAGTTATTCGATATGCGTTTAACCGGGCGCGAACGGGCCAGTAATTCGATGTACGGTTATATCCTTGCTCGCAATGGAAATCAGCCTGACATGCTCTACCGGGTGAACGCTGGCACGTATATCTATGATATGACGGCAGCGCAGTTGGCCGACTTGTTGCAGGCGGTGCAGGTGATTCTCGATGACCACTTGCTTGATGGTGGCAGCCAGAATCTGTGGGCGTTTGATTACGTCGCCGAGGAATACCAGCGCGGCACACTGAACGCTTACACCAACCTGTCAGTGCAGTCACCAATCTACGCCAGCCAGACGACGCTACAGCAGCTTTTGAGCACTCCGGCATACCAGAATCAGGTCGCCTCCGCTTTCGTGTCTACGTACAGCGACTGGAAAGGGATTAGCGATACTGCGCGAGTTGACCTGGCAAACGTGATTGCCGATTCAATCGGGCGCGGCGTAAACCCCAGGGAAACTGCTTCGATAATCAGCAAGCGTCTTGATGTTTCGATGTCGAAAGCAAAGAACATCGCGCAGACAGAGCAGGTTGGCGCGCTGCGGGAAGCAAACTGGAATGAAACGGAGTGGTCTGCTGACAGGCTGGGGCTTAACACTGGCTTGCTTCACCTCTCAGCGCTCAAACCTACAACACGACAAACCCACGCCTTTTGGCATGGGAAGGTCAGGACCGTGCAAGAGGTGCGCGCCTGGTATGCGGTCGATGGAAACAAATACCATTGCTACTGCGGCCAGATCCCGACACTGCTTAACGACGACGGCAGCATTTTCAATGAGGGGTTGACGGATAAGTTGGCGAAAGAGCGCAAGCAGTGGAAATTAGCAGAAACGGCGTGATACAAGAAGGTTTTGCGGAGGAGTTATGGCAAAACCCGAAGAACCGTATCGCAAGTTGATTGTTGAGAGCTTTTATCCATCCAGCACTTCAGGGAAAAAAGGGAAAGTTCATATCAGGCCCATCCATGGGCAATGGGCCAGCTCAACATTAGCTGTTGAATGCTCAAAAAAGTTGTCTGATGTGAAGGTGTACCCAATAGGCAGCCAGTTTGAAATAACCGCTAAGTTGACTGACAGGGAAGACGGCGGGGAGTACATTTACAGTTCGTTCCGATGGGAGTTTAAACACATTAAATAGGTCGCTCCGGCGGCCTTTTTTATTGCCTGAAATCCACCAATGAGGACTCAGCATGAAGCGCACTCGCGTTAACGTGCTGTCGGTCATCAACTCCGCCTCCAATATCTCACTCGAAACAATCGACGGTAAAGAGCACTACGTGGTCAAGGACGTATGTCCGCTATATGACAACTGCGTGCTCAATGGCGGACTGTACCCGACAGAAGAGAACGACAAAGGCTATCTGAGCCTGAATGAAGTACCCATGCCATTCGGTCACCCAAAAGTGGCCGGCAAGCATGTCAGCGCGAGAAACGTTCAGGCTCTGAATGATTTCTACATCGGTGCTTACTCGCTCAATGCCCGAAAGGTTAACGGGCGCGTGCTGGTTGATGCGCGAGTTGATAAGCGATTCGCCGAAGGCTCTGAGCATGGCAAGCAGGTTGTCGAACGCCTCGATGCCATGATGAATGGGCAATCAGTCGATCCTATCTGCATCTCAACCGGTCTGAACCTCAACAAGATTCAGGCCAACGGCAAAGCGCCTAACGGCAAGAACTACGGCTGGATTGCTACCAACCAGCAATACGACCACATTGCCATCCTGCTAAACGAACCGCCAGCCGGAACGCCTGAAGAAGGTATCGGCATGTTCGTCAACAGCCAGGGTGAAGTGATGGACGTCGAGCAGGTGAATCTCAATGACGCCTCCGACTGTCGCCGCGATGGCCTGATGAACAAGATTAAGTTCTTCATGACCAACGATGACGGCATGTCGTTTGACGAGATCGCCTCATCCCTGCGCGAAGCAATCCGCACCTCCAATGGTGACTCATGGCGCTACATCGTGAGCGTTTACCCGGACTCTTTCATCTACGAGGACGAGAAGAAAGCCACACCGGGCCAGTCATTGTTCAAACAGAAGTACCTCATCTCTGACAGGGCAGTAACGCTTGTCGGCGAACCTCAAGAAGTCGTGCGCAAACCCACTGAGTACGAAATTAAAACTAACGGAGAAGACAATCCGATGAAACAACTGATTATCAATGCGCTTCAGGCGAAAGGTAAGCCGACCGAAGGCAAAACCGAAGCCGAGCTGATGGATGCCTATAACGCGATGGTGGCAGAAGACGCGAAAGCAGCTGAAACGCCAGAAGAGAAGGCATCTCGACTGAAGAAAGTAGCTGATGCCAAGGCTGAGAAAGACAACGCGACCAACAGCGAGCAAGCGCCAGCCTGGTTCAAGCCATTCGCTGACGATTTGGCTGCTGTTAAATCTGGCCTGACTGCTAACGCAGACCAGCAACGCACCGAAATGCGTACCGCGGTGAAATCTAAGTTCGGCATGACCGACCTAGCAGTGAACGCGCTGGATGGCGAACCGTTGAAAGAACTGTTTGCTCAGTGCCAGACATCAACCGGGCTTAGCGGTGCATTCCGCCAGACCAATTCCCAAGAACCAGTCAGCGTAATGCCGGATTAAGGAGCAAAACAAAATGGCTAAAGACGGTAAGCACGTAATCCACGCGGGCGGCGTATTCCCGAACCCAACTCTCAACCGTGAAGGCCGCGCAACTGCGGTTAAGCCAGGCACTCTGGGCTTCTTCGATGCTGGCGTGTTCAAGGCGTCTGTAGATGGCAGCGAAACTGCAATTATCTACGCTGCCGATTTCGACTACCTGCGTTGCAAATCAGTCGATGACACCTTCGCGGTTGACGATCTGCTTGTTGCAATCCACCCACTGCCGGGAATGTTCCTGAACGTTCGCGCTGCGGCTGGCACCTACAAAAAAGGCGATGCCCTTTCAATCGTCAACGGCCAGGTGAAGAAATGGGCCACTGGAGAGGCTGACCGTTGCTACTGCGACGAAGAGCGCTCAATTACCGCCACTGCAGGCGACCTCATTCGCGTAGTGATCAAGTAAGGAGACACTGAATGCTTGTTTATTCTAAATCGCTGGGCGAAAAGACCGGCAACCTGGCTGTTAACCAATACCAGTTCGGTATGCTGACGCAAGAGCGTGATGCGGCTATGAACCATCAGGGCGTTAACGTCATGAAGGAACTTGCCGATCGCATTACTGCCATCAATCAACTGCAGGGTATCAACGCCGTTCGTTCCCCGGCTGACCTGTACAAAGCGTTTGACCAGACTGTTCTGCGCCAGTTCGAGCCGAACACAGAATTCACGCTGTTCAACGACCTGATGCCGCTGTCCCGCTCCGTTCGCATCAATCAGACCGTGTATGAATACGCTAAGTCTGGCGGTCGCATGTGGGCTCACACCTCGATGTCAGGCCAAATCGGTGCGGCGCTGGATGCTGTGCAATACCAGTATGACGGCACCATGGTTCCAGTGCATGACACTGGCTTCAAGTTCCACTGGCGCGAGCCTCGCCTGAACAATCCGGATGCTTTCGACATCATTGCTGATGCTCAGTTTGAGTCCACCAATGAAGTGCGCCGCCAGTATGTGGATTACATCTACAACGGCTATCGCGACTCTGAAGGCACTTACATCAAGTTTGATGATAAGACCTGGAAAGGCCTGAAGAACGATGAGCGCGTGGCGATGGTCGACCTGAGCGCATCCGGTCTGAATATCGACTTCACCGATGCATCTGCAACAGCAGAGCAAATCCGTAATGCGGCAATCAAGCTGCGCGATACGCTGAAGCTGACCAATAACCAGTACGCAGCGCAAACCTGGTATGTTTCCAGTGCCATCATCTCCAACCTTGAGCGCTACTACAGCGACAACTACCAGTCAAACACCATTCTGCAAGAGCTGCTGAAGCTCTCTGGTATCGCGGCAATCAAAGAAGATGCAGCGCTGACTGGCAACCAGATCCTGATTGTTCCGCTGACGGCTGGCGTAATTGCTCCGGTTGTTGGTCAGGCGTTCGGCACCGTTGCCGACCCACGCCCGTTCTACAACAGCGATTACATCTGGCGCACCTGGGGTGCTGCTGGCTTGATGGTTAAGACCGACATCAACAGCAAGAAATCAGTCATCTACGCACACGGCTAAGAGGTCGACATGGCACTGGTAAAAGTAATTAGCGATAACCTTTTCTCCGGTGCCAATCTCCAGAAGGTGGAGGTTGGCTCGAAGGTTGAGGTTGCAGACAAGACAGCAGAGAAATGGGCGGCGGCAGGTTTGGTAGAAATTATCGAAGACCGCACCTTTGAAGTGGCGACACCGGGTGATGACACCCCTGAGCAGCCTGAGCAGCCTGTAGCTAAGCCGAAAAAGGACAAGTAACCATGGCTGACCCAATCACGGCAGATGATGTAAAAGGCTTCCTCGCTGAGCTTGGGTATGCCATTCCTGATGCTCTGCTGACTCCGATTCTCTGCCTGGTGAATAAAATCATTCCATGCCTTGAAGGTGCTGGCTATGACGATTGCACCTCAAAGCTCATCCTGATGTATGCAGCCGCACTCATGGCTACATCATCCGGAGCTCGTCGCATCAAATCGCAGGGCGCACCTTCGGGCGCGTCACGCTCGTTTGATTACGGTGAGGGCAGCACTGTATGGCTGCGTGATTCACTGGCGCAACTCGATACCAGCGGATGCACTGGCGAGTTGCCGATTAGCGCGGGTAACTCGGTGGGGCTGTTTATGGTTGTGGGTAGTTGCTAATGTGGAAGCTAATAACTGAAAGCCTGCCGAAGCCATTCGCTCGCGTCTGGGTGAAAACGGATAGCGGACGGGAAACCACCGGCTATCTGAAATCTGACGGTGAGTGGGTTATCAACTGCGTGACCATTCGCTCTACGGGCGCAAAGGTTGAGAGGTGGCGGGAATGAGTAGTGTAGCGAACTGGAGTTACACAGCGGCGGCCACAGTCTGGAAAAGTCTCGGCATAAGCGAAAGCGGAGACAACCTCGGATACTCGGAACCGGTCGCGATTTTATGCGACTACGAAGGCGGCCTGTCGAAGCGCATTGGTAGCCTGGGCGCTGAAATCGTTGTGAAGAATACCATCTGGACGGAATTCACTGGCGCGGCGGCTGGTGACTACATCCTGATTGGCGCCTCAACCGATGCTGACCCGCTCAACGCTGGGGCTGACGAAGTAAGGCAGGTTATCCGCTATGCCGATACGTTTGAACGCATTGTAGATGATTACGCCATCATCACGGGAGTGTAGCCATGGGCGTGAAGTTAAAAGGCATCAGCCGGGCCAAGTCCAACCTCGATAAGTTCATTAGTACAGTTGAGGGTAAGAGGGCTGTCAGGGCAATTTATTCGGCTCTATTTATCATTGGTGCGGCGTCAGCCAAAGAGGTGCCGCGCGATACGTCCACTCTCGTAAACTCACAATTTCGTGATGTTAATGTGAGAGGTGGAATGGTTATGGGGCGTGTTGGTTACTCTGCTGCTTACGCTGCAGCCGTCCATGAAGCCCCTGGGAAATATCTCAACACTCAAACTGATCGACCAGTTGGGCCTGGTGAATCACCAGGGTCTCGAGGGGTCATCTGGGGTCCCAGCGGAAACCCTAAGTTTCTTTATTGGCCAGCTAAAGATAGCGAAAGCGAAGTCAGGGCCGCAATTATCAGGGAAATGTCGCTATGACTCCAATGATGCACGAAAGAGTGCGGGATCTGTTTGTTGAGCGCTTGCTTACAGGTGCAGCAAAAGTTCAAGTCAGGTACTGGAAAGATACTGGAGTGAAAACAGACGCTTTTGTTGTATTCCGGCAGGCTGGCGGCACTGCTATCAGAAATGACCTTGGCTCTGAGTATAGGGTTCAGGTGGATGTCATTGGTGTAAAAAGTCAGGACGAAGCCGCTGAGAATATGGCTAATGCCATGCTTTCCTATGTGCAGGATTACCCCATGCCTAACGATTGCATTGGGCACATTGAGAACATCGGTGGCTTCCCAAGCCCTCAACTATCCACGGAGGGGCGCGTTGTTTACAGCCTCATCTTTGCCTGTCTCTACGGGGAATAATCCCCATCAAATTCAAGCTAACCACCTCCGGGTGGTTTTTTTATACCCTTAATACGAGGAAACGATTGTGGCTCAATGCGCAACGAGTAATGAAAAGCTGTTTGGACGAGCAATCGTCCTTGAGGTAGCTGATGGGTGTGCTGATACAGCCCCCCTTGAGTCCGAATGGAAAGCGCTAGCGGCAGGTACGTCGAAGTCTTTCGACTTCTCACCAAACTCTGTCACCAGCGACGCCGATGATACGCAGGGCTTTGTTGAGAATATCGTCACCAATGCTGATTTCACTCTCAGTTTCGAAGGCGAGGTACGCAAGCAAGACAAACTCGACCAGTACGGTGTAGGCAAGTTCATCAAGTACTTCACCGATGAAATCAAAGCTGCACGCCAGCCATCTCTTTGGGTTCGCATGCAGTTTGGCCCTGTAACCTTCGTTGGTTACATGATCATCAACGCCCTTAGCTCAGACGGTGGCACAAACGACATTGTGACTTTCTCGACAGAGTTCAAAGTTGCCGACGCAAGCACTGTAGAAGTTTCCGAGAACAATGTGGTGGCGGTGACAGGGGTGACGTTGACTCCTGCAACCAGTACTGGCGCGGCGGCTGGCACTAGTACATTTACCGTTACTGTTGCTCCGGCTGGCGCGACAAATAAAGAATTCACTATTTCCAGTACTGACCCGGCAAAAGCAACTGCTACCAAAGCTGGCAATGTTGTAACGGTAAATCGTGTGGCATCAGGATCCGCGCAAATTGTCGTGAACACCGAAGATGGAAACTTTGCGGCAATCCATACAGTGACTATTACCTGATAGTCATTTCAGGGGCTATCTATCGGTGGCCCCGAAAATGGCATTCAAGGAGCTCATATGAAACCGTTAACGGATATTGGCGAAATGCGGCTCTCAGAAGCCAGAGAAGACGGGAAAGATTACTTCTTCAAGCCGTCTTTTGAAGCGATGGCAGCAGTTGGAACGCCAGAAGAAATTGTCAGTACATTCTCAAGGATTCATGGCGCAGATATTCAGAAAATTATCGAAAGGGTTTCCAGCCTGCCCGCAGCCTTGCCTCAGCATATGCTGAATGCGCTATTTCAGATGCCGGGCGAAAAGATACTTACGGCCTCCATGCATGTTCTGCGCTGCTGCTATAAAGGTCACGATGATTTAACGCCGCTTATCGGAGAGTGGAAGGGCTGGAGTAACTGTGTTGTATACCGATCAGGCGCATTGCCCAAAGAGGACATTATCGTTCTTGCCCAGCATCTGATGCAGCATGGCGTTGTTGGCAAGGCGAAGATCCGCAAGCTCCAGCGCCATGAGACCAACGAGTATTCGACTGAGTTTAAAGCTATCGATTACATCATGTCTGCGCGTAACCACTTTGGCATGAGCCGTGATGATGCCGCCGATCTGACAATGACAGAATTTACCCTGCTTCTTGCTGCAAAATACCCAGACCAGAAAGGCTTCACAAAAGAAGAATATGACAGCGTCGCCGATGACTTCCTTGCTCAACAGGCTCGACGAAGAGAAATGGCAGAACAACAATAACCAGCTCCGGCTGGTTTTTTTACGACCGGAGAAAATGAATGGCTGCCAATCAGAACGCTGGAAGCATCGTTTATGAAGTGGATATGGATCTTGCTGGCTTTCTGCGTGGGCAGAAACAGGTTTCTGATAGCCTGAGCGGAATGAATCGCGGCTTTGATGCTTCCACCCGGAGTATCAACAACACTGAGCGAAGCGTTAACAGTGCCGAGCGGTCTTTCTCATCACTAACCAAAGTCGCTGCTGCATTAACTGCCGCACTCTCCGTTCAGCAGGTTGCTCAATATGCTGATGCGTGGGTGACGGTAAACAACAAGCTGGCTAACGCCATTCGCCCCAGTGAAACATTGGCAGATGTAACGCAGCGTGTTTTTGACATCTCTCAAAAAACAATGTCCAGCCTAGATGCGACAGCCGCACTGTATGGCCGACTTGAGAGGGCCACGCGCAGCACCGGAACCAGTACGGCAGACCTGGTTAAACTGACGGAAACGATCAACAAGGGGCTTGCTGTCAGTGGTGCCACGACCGCTGAAGCAAGCTCTGCGATGATCCAGTTGTCACAGGCACTGGCTTCAGGAGTGCTGCGGGGAGAAGAATTTAACTCCATCTCCGAGAACGGCAGCCGTCTAGCCGTTGGGCTCGCAGAGTCACTTGGCGTGACGGTAGGCCAACTCCGCGCAATGGCTGCACAGGGGCAGTTAACCACAGATGTTGTCGTGAAGGGGCTATTGTCACAGGGCGACCAGATCGCGAAGGAGTTCGCGAATACTGCAATGACAATGGGCCAGGCATTCACGATTGCCACAAACAATGTCACGAAATTCGTTGGTGAATCGTCCACCATAAAATCGGCCTACAACGGCTTTAATAGTACCATCGTAACGCTGAGCCAGAATCTGGAAACCCTATCAACGGTATTTATTGCCCTTGGCGCGGTGATGGGTTCGCGCTTTGCTGGCGCTCTTGCAATGGCTACTGCTGCGCAAGTTAAGAACACATTTTCTTCAATTGCTAATGCGAAAGCGGCGGCAGATTCTGCAAAAGCGGCAGAGCTTGAAGCCGGAGCAAAACTTCGCCTTGCTCAGGCAGATAAAAGCGCTGCTGTTTCAGCCCTCAACGCAGCTCAGACTCGCCTCAACTTACTGAAAGAGACCAATGCGGCATCGGTTGCAGAGGTTAAACTTGCCAACGCAGAAGCGGCAACAATCCGCACTCAGATTGCACAAATTGAATCCGAGAAGGCGCTGGAAACCGTTCGCCTCAAGGCGCAGATAACAGATCAGGGAAGAATCGCAACCGCCACTCGCATGGCTCAACTGCAACAAGCATCATCAGTGCTAACCACAAGACTTGCTGCTGCGGAGGCTACCGCATCACAAGCCAAGGCGACGGCGATAGTTGCTGCGGAGGCGGAAGTGTCTGCGGCCCGCATAGCAACCGCAACTGTCACCGGTACGGCTTCAGCAGCAAATGGCATATATACAGCGTCGCAAGAAGCTACGGTTATAGCTAATCGGGCGGCATCTGCAAGCTTAGGGTTGCTGCGTGGCGCGATGGGGTTACTTGGAGGCCCCGCTGGCATAATCATGATTGCTGCCGCTGGGCTTTATTTCTGGTTCCAGAGAGCTGAGCAGGCAAAGCAAGAGGCAATCGCCTTTGCTGACAGCCTAAACACGTTAAATTCATCCATGAAGTCGATGAATAATACTCAGCTTAAAGGGACTATTGCTGATGCCAATGAATCAATTATTGCTCAGAAGAGTGACATTAAAGACCTTCAGGAAGAAATAGATTCACTCAGGAATCGCTACCGCAATTTCACTCCGGAGGCTCAAAAGGCAGCGGAGTCAATTGGCAATGGCGCGGCATATGCGAGTGAAATGGCAAAGGTCTCCAGAGACCTGGATCAGAAGACTCGCGACTTAGCCAATAAGCAGGAAAAATTAGCAAAAACCACTGATACAGCTTCGGAAGCTAATCGACTGCTGACCAATAATATGCTCACTTCGATGGGGGTGCATGATGGTCTGATAGAGAAAGGCTCAACCCTTGAGCAAACACAAGGGGCTGTGGCGAAGGCATTCGGCAATACTGCTGATGAGATTAACCGGGCTAACCAGGCAGGACAGAATTTCAAGCCAACTTCGCTCGAAGTATCCCCCACAACGAAGAAGGGTGACAAATATATATCTGATCTGTCCGAGCAGAACGAGCTTCTGTCTATTCAGGATGAGCGTCTGCGTGCTGTGACAAAAGCTGGCATTGAAGCCGCGAAAGTAACCGATAACCCAAACCAGATTGCTCAGGCAAAGCAACTCGCAGGTGAAAACTACGATCTGCAAAAAGCTGAAGAGGCCAGGAATAAAGCCACAAAGGAATCCACAGCAGAAGGTAAGCGAGCTGAAGCGCAGGCTGAATCCGTTGCTCAAAAGCTCAATAAATTACGCGCCCAATCTGACCTAACCACTGAATCTATCGAAAAGCGCCGCATTGAAGAGGCCGGCCTTCGTGCTCAGCAATCACTTGGCAGTTCAGCGAATCAGCAGCAACTGGCAGAGGCTAAAGCGCTAGGTGAAGCAAATGAACAAGCGGCTTTATCAATCCAGAAGAGAAGGGAAGCGGAGCAGGGTCAGAAATTTGCCAAGCAAGAGATTGCATCTAATCAATCGACTATTGATCCAGCAACCGGGAAAGCAATTGACCCAGTAGCTCAGGTAAATCTGCAAGAGCAGCAAAAATTGGAAGCGCTGGCTAAATATCAGGAAATTGATAAGCAAAATACAGCCCTCTATGAGCAGGCTAAAATTGCCATTCAGTCAGATGCAGCAATGCAGCGTAAGCAGATCTCCGATGATGAAAATGAGCATCAGCGCCAAAACATGTCAGCATTGCTGGGTGCTACCTCTGATTTCTTTGGTCAAATGGCGGGCGCTATCGGTGATTACGCTGGCGAGTCTAGCGCTGCCTACAAGACATTGTTTGCTATAAGCAAAGGATTCGCTATTGCTCAGGCATCAATGAACCTAGTCACTGCGATAAGTAACGCAGCCGCACTTCCTTGGCCTGCCAACATACCAGCGATTGCATTTGCGGCAGCGCAAGGCGCAAACCTTGTTAGTCAGATTCGTGGCGCTAAGTATGGAGGCGGTAGAGAGAATGGTGGTCCCGTATCAGCAGGTTCGATGTATAGAGTTGGCGAAAAAGGGAAGCCAGAAATCTACCAGGCTGGAAGCGGCAAGCAGTACATGATCCCCGGCGATAATGGGAAAGTAATCAGCAACAAGGATCTGCAGGGTGGTAGTGGCGGGCAAATACAAGTATCCATTCAGTTCAATGATTACTCGTCAAATAGTCATAGCTTTGATGCACAAGCAACGCAGAATGGAAACATGGTCACAGTTCAGGCGTTCATTGCTGATATGGACCAGGGCGGCCCAATGCGACAGGCTGTAACGCGCAACACAAGCGCCACCCCAAGAGCAACGGAGTAGATCGCTTCCTTTTGCATTGCCTTGCTTCATCCCTCTGATACCATAAACAAAACGCTACTTATGGAGAAGATGGATGAAAAAGCAAGTACTTGGATTGGTTTTGGCTATTACTTCTTTTGGGATTGCAGCAGGCGAATTACAGCAGGAAGGTAATTGGTACTTTAAGACACAAGCTAACAAAATGACTGATGCCACAGATATTGTGGCGACCAATTCAACAAAAGACATTTACATCAAGCAAGGACTAGAGCGAAATACGTCTCTTGTATTGCGATGCAAAGAAAATAAAACGGATGCTTATTTATCTGTAAGCGACTATCTGGGTAATGATTCCCCGACTGTAACTGTCAGGTTTGATGACGCTAAGCCAGTTAAGCAGCGGTGGTCCTCCGCTGAAGGTGGAGATGCAGCATTTGCACCAAACGCAACGGCGTTTATCAAAGAATTAACGAAGCATAAGAAGCTGATTGCAGGATTCGAGCCTTACGGTTCTACGATGCAGATCGTTGAGTTTGATTTGACGGGCATTGATAAAATTGCCAGCCAGGTAGCTGACGCATGCAAGTGGAAGCTCTAGCCGACAGCAGCAGATCTAAACGGCAATAGCCCACTCAGGTGGGCTTTTTGTTGGATAGAAGCTCAATAATCAAATCCAGCTTGCTCTCCAGAATGAGCATTTTGGCTTTTATGTCATCATTATCGATAGACTGCACATTGCTTGCTTGATGCTCTATATTGCTGTTATATCGTATTTTATTGAATGACTGTTGAGAAGATATAACTTTACCAATAGGGGTTATTGCTTCAGAGGCTGGAATCAATGGGTAAAGAGGGTTAAGCGAGCGCAAATACCCTTTACCCTGATCTAATATGTATTGCTTGAATGTAAAACCATTGGAATCAGACAGAACAAACAATCCAAAGTCACCGTGATCTGGCATTTCTTCCGGATCAACAATTATGATTGTCCCGTCTGGAAACGATACGCCGGAAGGGGATTCCATCGAGTTACCATTAACCTCAACAGCAAATGCATACTCGCCTGCTTCGGGTGGAGCTGGAATAAAGTCACTTGCAGACGCACTCTTAATAAAATCATCAAAATCAAAACCAATACCCATAACCTGAACGTGCGACAGCAATGGAACCTCCCTGACGGTCACTGTTCTTTTTATGTGACTCGTATCAGGGCCATCGCCTTTACCTGTTGTTAGCCAAGAAATTGAAGTGCCCAGCGCAGCAGCAAGATTTGTGAGAGCCTTTTCCCTTGGGCGCGCTTCTCCACCTTCATATGCAGCAACCTGACGGCGAACAATGCCAACTTTCTTTGCTAATTCATCTTGCGTTAAACCGATAGCTGCTCTTGCTATGGCTACTCTCTTTGGGAACGATTCATCAAAGTGCACTTGTGATTCTCCAAAATTCATTGACGCACAAAAAGATATGAGCAATACTTCAAAAACGGACTGAGAGTCTGTGAGTTTTCATAATGAACGAGGTGAATAATGGAACAACTATCAGCAAAGGGCAAGCAGATCTCCTATCGCCCACGTAAAGAGGCCCTGGAGTTTTTAGAGAAGAATGCCGAGAAGACCTATCGGTCTGTTCAGGGAATGATGGACTACCTGATGAACCGCTTGATTGAGATGGAGAAGAAAGGTGAGATTGATATCCAGTAAATATGACGAAACCTCGAAGGCGGCAACCAACGAGGTTTCTAATTTGTCAGCAACTTACGAGAAACCAACAATGAAGATCATAGCAAAAGATGAAGCAGAGTTCACTATTTTCCGTTTTGGCGCGAATGAAATACGTGTTGTCGACAAATCTGGAGCGCCATGGTTTGTGGCTGCTGATGTTTGTCGTGCACTTGATCTTGGAAATCCTACCAAAGCAATCAAGAATTTGGATGATGATGAGGTAGCCCTAACTTCAATTCAGGGCTTAAGTCGGGGCAATAACCAAGCTAATATCGTCAGCGAATCCGGCATGTATACCTTGGTGCTTCGTTGCCGTGATGCCGTAAACAAAGGATCGGTGCCGCACACTTTCCGTAAGTGGGTAACCGCTGAAGTTCTGCCATCAGTACGCAAGAACGGCTTTTACCAGAAGCCGGTGACTGATAAGAAAACGCGCCTTTCATCGGCAACGCAGCTCACCCCATTGCGCCAGACGGCTGAGCGATTAATCACTACTGGTATTGGTAAGATTTATCCCGACATTTGGAAGTTGGTACATCAGAAATTTGAGATTGAACATATACACCAACTGCGCCCAGATCAGGTTTTTGAGGCTGTTGAATTCCTGAATGCAATCGAGGGTGAATATCTGGGAAAAGCAAACAAACAGATGTCGCTGCCAATCTCCTACTCAATGGAATACTTCAACCAGTACCGATGGATGAATGGCATCAATGAACAATCATTGAGTGCACCATGGCGTTACCCCGCAAACATGCTAACCCCCAACGGGGACAATCCAAATCCACTTGGTCATATGCTAGGGGAAATGAGACAAATGGGATATGAAGTGGATGCGGCGTTGTTTCAGCTCCAGTCACTTCAGCATCACCTTGAGATGATTCGTCACAAGATTGACCGCGCGCAAATGAGTCTTCGATAAACAACACCAAACTAACCCTCTCCGGAGGGTTTTTTTACGCCCGGAGAAAGGTAAATGCCCATTAATTACCCCGACTGGCTGCCCTTGGCCCAGAAGTCGAAAACACCCAAGCCAGATACCGGCTTTCGCACCGATTCGCCACAAGTTGGTGCACCAATATTCCAGAAGCTAACCGACGACCTGAAAACAGGATTCTCGCTGACGTGGATATTCACTCGCGATCAGCATCGTGCATTCATGCAGTGGTTACGCAGCCCTAACTACCTGGACAACTGTAATCAGTGGTTCCTTATGCCAGTGGGTATCGGCTCCGGTGCATATGGTGATCCTGAGATGCAGGAACTTCACTTTACCGCTTACCCGACATGGAGTCAGTCAGGATCAGTCTTCACGTGGTCTGGTGATGTTGTCACTCGCAAGCTGAATAACTCGGACGATGACTACGACGACATTGTTATTGAGCTGCCTCCACCTTGGGCCAGCTTCCTCGATATTGTCGTGACCGGGTATCCAGATAATCGTGATCCAGAGTCACTCCCGAGGGTTCCATAATGCCGACTTTCAGAGAGTACAAGAGCCGCCGCCCGAACCGCATCCTCTACGACACAATCACCATTTACAGCGAAACCTTCGGCTATATCAGGCTTGTCAAAGACCAGGTGTTTTCGAAGACATTCGCCGGGCAGGAGTATCAGCCGTGCCGGATGGAGATTGCAGATAGCCCGCAGAGTTCGACGCCTGTCATTACTTCCACAGTGAAATTCAGCCGCCTGGCGACGGATTTCAAGCAGCAATTGAAACAGTGGAAAGCCTTCGATCGCATCGTGCCAATTCAGTTCACATATCAGCGCTTTGATGCCTCCGACATGAACACGCCACTGAAGCCGTGGACGCTGTTTGTGAGCGATATCAGTCTGGACGCAAGTGATGTCACCGTGTCGCTGACTATCAAGAACCCGCTCAACGCCAACATCGGCATGCTCTATAACGTCGAAGAGTTTCCGGGACTGCAAAATGCTTAAAGCTGAATTTCTTGAAAGGGTGATTGGCATACCCTGGCATAACCGCGCCTGCACATTCGAAGCGGCTGATTGTTGGGGGCTGGTGACGCTCTACTACCGGCACGTTCTCGGCATTGAACTGCATCACTCGCCTGACTACGAAGCGGGAAAGGACTTCATGACGTGCTTTGAGAGTGAGGTTGTTTACTGGCAGCGGGCTGAGCACTTCAGCGACGGCGATATCTTCATTGCCTATTACGGCGCGCAGCCGGTGCATGTGGGGCTGATTGTCGATGGCAGGGCGCTACACAGTCGCGGCGAGAATGGTTGCGTTCGTTCTGACAAGATACGTACCATCCAGAAATTATTCACAAAAACGGAGTTCCTCAGATATGCCGGTAATCGAAATACAGAGAGTGCCGGGGCTTCAGAAGCAACGGATGCATGCGCGCGCGGGAGTGAAGTTTAGCGAGTGGCTTGAAACTGCAGGTGTGCATTCTGATGTTCGGGCCATCGTTAACGGTCGTGAATTGCAGGATGACGATGATATTGATTTCAGCATTACCGACGAAGACCGTATCATCATTTTTGACCAGCCTAAATCAGGCGATCTTGCCAAAACCCTTCTTAACCCTCTCGAGCACTTCAACCCGATAAAATTCACCAAGAAAGTAATGGGCTCGCTCGTCAAACAGCCCAATGCTAGCGGGGCAGCGGGGCAGAGTAAGACCTCACCCAATAACAGCCTGAAAGGTCAGACTAATATGGCCCGCAATGGTGAAGCCCGCCCAGATAACTACGGCTTGCTGCGCGCTTATCCAGACCTGATTCAACAGGCCATTTTCGAGTACGTGAACAACAAGAAAGAAGTCACACAGTTCATGAACTTTGGCCTGGGTAAATATGACATCAGTCAGGTGCGATATTCAGAGACGAATGTTGGTTCAATGGCGGGAGCGTCGTACACGATTTACCAGCCGGGCGACGTGATAGCCACCGTTTACGAAGGGTACGAATTCGACGACGTGGATGGGCAGGAGGTTCCTGGCAAGAACGAAGACACTGGAACGCCAGTGGAAACCGCCACCGCCACAACGATGATTAGCGGCAACTACGCTGGCGGCCAGATTGCAGTGAAGATCGTGAAGCAGGCTGAGTTCGACTACTTCATGGGCCTGGCATTGCCGCACGCTGTTTCTTTCGTTCTCAACATCACCTATCCGGTTCCTGGAGGCACGAAGACGGAAGATGTGACGCTGTTTGCCAACCTTATCAGTGCTGTGCAGACTGACGATGGTGCGATTGTTTCACCAACGTTTTATTACACCTTCACTTTCGACAATATCAACGGTTCAGGCGCGTCGCCTATTACTACGGCCACCATTAACACAACGAAGTTCATTCTGAATGACAACGCCGCGCTAATTGTTGGCCCGTTCTTCTCGCCTATCGATTCAGATCAGCTCTGGGTTCATACCAGCTCGGGTCTTGGCGGTAACAGTGAAACTAACTGGCAACTGCAGATATGGAAAGTGGATGCTGAGAACAATCAGATCCCCGGAACGACGCAGACATTCACCTACCGGCAGACTACGCCGCATGATTCAACCAGCGAGACGTTTTACCGAACTGACAAAATCACTCCTGCTGCCGGTCGGGGCCGATATTCACTTTCATTTAACCGAACAGATAACTCTAGCGACGCAAGCAAGTTGGAGGTCGAAGAGGTGCATGCGGTAAATATCAGGACCAATGTCAGTCATCCAAATGACACTACCGCCATCATCAAGGTACGAGCCACGGAAAACTCCACCGGGCGCGAGCTGAAATATAACGCGCTGATTAACCGATACACCATCAGCTACTCACTCAGCACGCAGTCAGTCGATTACACGCTGCGACCGTCCCGCAAGTTTGCAGATGCCGTAGCGCATACATGGCTGGTCATGGGCGGGCAGCCTGAAAACAATATTGACCTGTACGGCCTGTACCAGATTCAGGCTGAGATTGACGCGATAGATCCGCGACTTGGACGCTTCGATTTCACCTTTGATGATGAGGATGTATCACTCGGAGCGAGACTGGAAACCATCTGCGATGCCGCCAGCGTGACCGCGTTCTGGGATGACGGAGTGATGTCGTTTGTTCGTGACAAAAAGCGCACAACCCCAGCCACGGTATTCAACAGGAATAACACAGTAGAAGCAGGTTACTCACTCAGCTACGACATGACGCTACCAGGCGGATTCGATGGTGTCGAGGTGCAATACCGCAATCCATCAACCAATAAGCAAGACTTCATCCGCTACCGCATAAGCAACGGAGCAATCGTATCCGGAGCACCGGTGAAAGCGAAGAAGTTCGAGATGATGTATGTGCGAGATGCATTCCAGGCTAACGAGAGGGCGCTCAGAGAGTGCAAGCGCCTCATCTATTGCCGCATGGCAATGAGCGTCACAGCAATGGCTGATGGCGAATGGATTAATGTTGGTGACATGGTGCAGATAGTCGATACCTACGACACCAACCAGCAATCCGGCTATATCGTTTCTCGCATCGGTAACGCCTTCGAGACAAGCGAGCGGATTAACTTTGCCAGCTCAATGTTCGTGGTGGTTACGGACTATCTCGGCACTCCGACAGCGCGCTACCCGGCCCAGCCCCTCGCAGATACTTCATTCGGGTTCAGCGCTGCCATCCCAAATATTGAACTCAACATCTATGACGGAATGAACGTGCAATCACCATCTCGTTACTTCATTGCTTCGACCGAGGAGCTTGATGCAACCAAGTGGGAAGTTACAGACAAGAGCCCTGGCACTGACGGAACCACAGCATTAACAGTTCGCGAATACAGCGACATGATTTACCCCTAACGAAACCTTTTATCCCAACTCCGAACCCGGCCAATGCGCCGGGTTTTTTAATGGACAAAATATGACTACCACACCTACACAACTTCCAGTACCAAGCGAAAAACCTCAAGACCTGAAATTTAACGCAGGTAAAATTGACGAATTTGTTACTTCATTGGCTATGCAATACATCGACCGTTTCGGCGGCAAGCATTACACCATTGAAGGCCTGCGCTGGCTCGCGCAGCAGGCTATTGCCCAGTATGGATGGATCCTCATTGACTCCTTCCAGGACGGAGCAGATATCACTCTCCCAAATCAGGCGCTGCGTGACGAAGATACGGGCGAATACTATCGCTGGGACGGTGCCTTACCTAAGCATGTTGATGCCGGCTCTACGCCATCATCTTCCGGCGGCGTTGGTATTGGTGCATGGGTTGGTATTGGTGACGCGGCATTGCGTTCCATGCTATCGCAGCAGGACGGGGTGAACATCGTTAATGGGGCGGTTAAAAACGTTCCATACTTCTCAAGCCTTAAAAACGGACACCATGGATTGTGCGAGGTCATCATGACCGTAGAGCACCACGCCGGAGGGCTTGGGGGGGCAAGTTATCGCCGCAGCGGTACGACTGGCACGCCGTCATCTGGTAACGAGGCGCTGGTATATGACGCCGATGGAATTGGATGGAAGATGGTTAAGCAGCCAATACAGAGTGTAAGGGCTTTTGGTGCTCTTGGTAATGGTGGTGACGACCTTTCAGCATTAACTCTTGCTTCTAACTTCCTTGGGCAGAATGGCGGCGGTGTTTTATATTTCGATGGACTTACTGGATTAAACGACTTCAAGCTAAGTAATAACTGGAACATCACATATGGGAACATCATGCTGGATGGTGTCAGTGATACCCACGTGCATACAGAGGCAACAACAACAGACGGTCATTGCCTGGCATTTATTGGCCCACTGAATTCTGAGTCAGGAAGACTAAAAAATGTAGGCGTAAGGAGCATTAAAGTATCAGCAAATGGCTCCAGTACTCTCGATAATGCAATCGGGTTTGCCGGTTGTGAAAATATCCTTGTTGAAAACGTCTACATCCCACACGCAGATAGAAAAGCAGTAACCGCACAGGTTAACGTGGAAAATATTATTTTCCGTAATATTGATATTGGGTCTACTAACCATGATGCGGTAACAATTGAAGGAGATACAGTTAACAACACAATAATTACTAAGAATGCTGTAATAGAAAATATTACCGTTGCCTCTGCTGGACGGGATGGGCTACATATTGCTGGTGCAAGTACAACTAACCTTGTTGACAGAGTTGTAGTTAAAAATTTCAGATGCGATTCAGCCGTTGCCAACGGTATTAATATCGGATTATCACAAAACGTCGTTATTGATGATGCTACGCGTGTAAATAATAGCGGTGTTTATGGTTTTAATATCAGCGCAGTTACAGATATCAAGGGCAGGCTAAACTCACTTAATAGTCAGAGCGCAGGTATTGTTATAACGGGATGTTCAAGAGTAAATGTAAGACCCAGCATAACTAATGCTGGCATTGCTGGGGCTTCATCTGCAAACCCATGGGATGCGATATTTCTTGGTAATGCTTCAGACCCTTATGTTTTAGAGGCAGAGGTTTATGGTGCAACTCATCGCTATCTTGTAAATTCGACTGGTACAGCAATGGAGCATATCCTCACCTTTCCTAGGCCAGGGCTTATGCCTTCAGGATCATTGGGGGTTATGGGTGGGAATGTGGTGCAAGTGTCAGTAATGGATCCTGGAGAGCAGACTACGACATCAACTGGATCTCCGACAATAGTAGGTATTGACTCAATTTATTTGAGCCCAGCTTCAGCATCCAACTATACAGCTTTCATTGGTGGAGTTGTAGGAAAGACCATTAATGTTAGATTTAATGGTTCTGCCACAATGGTCAGTGGGTCAACTATTGGGACATTCAGGTTGAAAGGTGGCACAAACGTAACCCCACCTGCGGGTAGCATGATGACCTTTATCTACACTTCTGAAGGCTTTTGGCGAGAGGTGTCCAGGAGCTTCTAAAGAAAAGCCCTCTCTCGAGGGCTTATTTTTACCTGATTGGGTTTGTATTATCCTTTAAATATCTGTAAGACACCCATTTCATGCCCCTAATGCTCACATGCCCTGCATCGTGATACATCAACGACCCCATTGCAAAAGGGGTATACTTCCCATTCTTTTTCATCAGATATGACGGATCTACAATAAAGATGTTTTTGTATTTCCTAGCTTCATTTCTAAGTATTTCGCCAGCAACGGGAAGGTCAGGAATCATCGGAATAGTATCCTCTGTGCCACATTGTTTTCTCTGATAACACGTAGCTGGATCCTTTTTCCATTCAGGCATCTGCGCAAGGAGAATGACCTTTTTTGCATGAGAGGAATAGA
The DNA here is from genome assembly GCA_024169445.1 of Buttiauxella agrestis ATCC 33320. Taxonomy (GTDB): domain Bacteria; phylum Pseudomonadota; class Gammaproteobacteria; order Enterobacterales; family Enterobacteriaceae; genus Buttiauxella; species Buttiauxella ferragutiae. The sequence continues at coordinate 4,140,039 of JALKFA010000001.1, read as the reverse complement.
AGTCGAAAAGTGACTTGTAGTCGAATGTCTTGTATGAATAATACGGCGCTGCGCGCTCCCAGTTATTTCCGACGATAATATACTCGTACTCACCTGAAGAAATCTCTTTCTTGGAAATCTGCCGGAACTTCTGGCAAACCTCAGGATTTTCACCAAATGGTGATTCATCCATTGTAGGCCAGCATGAAGAAGTGCTGAGTTGCTTAATTTTAACTCCCGCCTGCTTCCCCATCTCATCAACGAATGGACTGTAGTGTCCGGCGTTAGAATCCCCTACATAAATCGCCAATCGTTTCGATGAGAGGTCTCCTATATAGCAGTTCGCTAATTCGTCGGTAAACTCAATCCCTTTTCTACCATCAGCCCTCACATGGCACCACCCATTATCAATCCCTGGATATGATACATCGGCATTTTCAGCAGATATCTTTCTTCCATCAAAACCGTTGGTATATGAGCAAGCGTAATAGGCGATAAGAGCAACAGCCACGAAGGCGATATTGATTCTGATGAAAGATTGCCGGAATGTCAGGGATGATTTACGCGTTGGGTTTTCGATACACTTGAGACTGATATAAGACAGAATTATTGTTGCCGCAAGGATAGCCGCCTTAACTTTCCATGAGTCCAAAATCCCCAAGTAGTTACTGTAAGCGATGAAAGGCCAGTGCCACAGATAGACAGAGAAAGAGATCAGGCCAAGCCAAACAACCGGCTTAAGACTGTATATCTTTGAGGCTATGTTATGTTTGAATCCACTACCACCGGCGATAATCAGGAGTGCGCCAACTGAAGGTATTGCTGAGTTTATACCAGGGAAAACGGATGCTGGCGTGATGGTGAGAGACGACCAGATAATCAATGCCGTTCCTGCCAAAACTGCTATCAATGAGTTGAAATTACGCGCCCATTCATAGTCCCTGTGCATGAGTGCAAGTGCCGCCCCAAGCAGCAATCCGCCTGATCGGGTATGAAGCATATAATAAGCAAAACCAGTATCATTAACTGCGATATGCTGAGAAAGCGCAAAGGACACGACAGCCAGGATTGCGGCGATCAAACCAAGATGCTTGCCTTTGAATGCCTTTGCTAGTGCAATAAGCAGAATAGGCCATATAAAGTAGAACTGCTCTTCAACCGCCAGCGACCACATATGCAGAAGTGGCATTTCTTCAGATGATGATGAGAAGTACGCCCCGGTTACATCCCAGAAATAGAAGTTTGCAGCGTATATGGATGTGTACAAGTAGCTACCGATTAGGGGTGCGTAATCGGCAGGCATAAGCAAAAACCATCCAGCAATCACTGAGCATGTAGAAACGACGAACACATTTGGAACGATGCGCTTTATCCTGCGATTGAAGAAATCGAGAAGTGAGAACGATTTATCGTCAATGCTGCGGATTACGATTCCTGTAATCAGGAAGCCTGATATAACAAAGAAGACATCAACACCAACAAAACCACCGCTAAAAGCCTCGATTTTTAGGTGGTAGAGAAAAACCAGCATCACAGCTAAAGCTCGCAGGCCATCAATGTCTGACCGATAACGTAAGTTCATATCTATAATCATTATTTTAAAGGATGATGGATTTTAGCACCTCAGAAGCAACTGATCACCACTTGATCAACCGCAACGCTCAACGATGCCAGGAGTGGGGAGTTCGACGATATGCCGATGATGTGATGGGGCATGGATGGGACAAAAAATTAGCGCGAACTCTCATGAACTGTAACCTTTGTTCTGAAAGTTCGCGCTAAGCATCTGTCTTAATGCGTGATATTCCGTGTATTTCCGTGTTCTACAAAATCAGAGCCTCATATGATGAATATGCAGGTTTAGTGGTTTAAGCTATTTGATATATAAAGAAATTATCAGGAAATTACCACGTAGAACGTGAGAGTAGCCTCTTCAGGTAAGGCTCATTGACAGAGATGAGTTTGAGCAGATTTCTGTGCTCATTAATAGCATCCCAGATTTGGTCGTTAGTATCTCCATCCCATTCAGGATTCATTTTCAGTTCAGCCTTGAGCATTTTTAGCCTGATATGAATGGTGGCAATTTCGTCACGCCCACATTGGCGAGCCATTGCTATGAGGGCTGTCTCTGGTGTTCTCTCGTATGGAGATAAACCCACGCGGGATTTAGTGTAAAGGTTGTAAAGTTTGCTCATTTCAGGTGTGTTTTATTGGTTGAGGTTTCCTGAATGATTGCATCTGGTTGTTTCTCAAACAACAAACATTAAATCTATTTAACTGTATTTTTTTGCATGGCTCTGCGCCATCGCTGCTGAGAGCATGTGACAAAATGTTACATATGGGATAGGGATTTGAAAAAATTAATTATCGCTTCAATGGTTGTAGTAGTGCTTGCTGGGTGTGCATAATCGGGGAATAAGCATCTTCAAAAAGAAACTGAAGTTAGCATGCAGTCAAAAATTAAAGAAGGCTCTACCACCAAAACACAAGTTAAAAGCATGCTTGGCTCACCGGAAAATGTTTCTTTCACTGATGGTGGTAAAGAAATCTGGAAATACTCTTATGCCAAAGTGAAAGTAGACGGGAAATCATTCATTCCGTTTTATGGGCTGTTCCATAATGGCGCAAGCGGTACCAAAAAAGAGCTGACCATTCTTTTTAAGGGTGACACCGTAGAGAAATACACGATGGCTGAGTCAGCAATAAATACTAAATCAGGTTGGGCCGATTAATATTTATCTGATGTGCAGAACATCAACCTTCTTTGGAAACGGTTAAAAACGGGTTTTGTAGGGGGGATAAGCGTCAGCGTCATCCACCATTTACGTCGGATGTCGCTGCGCTAATCCGACCTACGAAAAAGAGTTGTCATCTCTATCAATTTTCTTCCGGGGAGGGGTGAATTAAGTCAATACAACTAAAGTATGGGATTGAATAATATTTAGATGGTTAAGGTTTCGTGTTTTTCGAGAATAACCATTTTATTGCTGGAAATAACCGTGCTATTTGCTGGGACGCTTTTTAAAACCAACGTTCCAACGCCAATGGTCACGTTGTCGCCTATCTCAATATCATCACCAATGATGCACGAATGGGCGCCCATATTGACGTTGTTACCCACGTTAAATTTGATATCTACACCATTTTTATTGCTACCAAGGGTACAGAATTGCCGGATGGTAAAATTCTCGCCAATAATACAGTTTCTGTTAATAATCATTGAGTTGCCGTGCCATATTTTAAAGCCTTTACCAATCTTTAAATGATAATTCAGTTCGACACCAAACAATCCTTCATTAACCACTCGATTGAGAATCACAAACATCAATGAAAGCGGGTACAGCGCCTTTGTTTTGGCGTGAATAGTTGCCATTCTGAATATTAAAATAATGAGCTTAGATTTGGCAGTGTTGATTTTTAAGTCATATTTTAATGTCGACAAGAAATCACGCATGGCGTTGTTCCATTTTAGGATTATAAGAATAATCTTAATTCATAATTGTTAACTCGCCATTGAGTTTGCGAAATCTTTTCTAAGCTTGATAAGCATTGCACATTTTAGATGAATGGCGAGGGTTTTATCCCTCGCTCTGGTGTTCAGCGTTGAATCAAATAGCGAATGGTTGGGCCGTCTTGTTGAATATCCAGCACCGTGTAGCCGTGGTTTTTGGCATCTAAAGGGATGTTATTTATTGACTGCGGGCAGTCGCTCACCACTTCAAGAATTTGGCCTTTCGCTAATTGTGGCATGGCCTCCAGTGTGGCAACTGCCGGGTAAGGACAAGGTTCACCGACCATATCCAGGCGGAAATCTGGTACATAATTGTGGCTCATACGCTCTCCTTAATAGGCTGGCTACTGTGCAGGTTTTTACGACGGAAGAACTGTTTTTCCCAACTGACAATGAACAAAAATGCGGCCAGCAAAAGCAAATAGGTGACCAGTAAACCGCCGAGCGGGCCAAAGGTATCGAGTAAGTTGACTTTGTCCCACTGGGTGGCGAGGGCTGGTGAAATATCGTCCCAGTAGTATGCAAGGATCGTGGAACCGATAACGTTGCCTAATCCTACCCACCAGTAATGAACTTGTCCTTCAACCGCGCGATACATCCAGCCGGTTTCACACCCGCCAGCCAGTACAATCCCAAAACCAAACAACAACCCACCGATGACAGCGTTAGGGCCAGCCCACATAATTTTTGGCGCAACACCAAGCTGAACATAACTGAAGATACCAATAGCACTGACCGCCATACCTAAAATGATTGCTTTCGCCATATGCGTACGACCAGTGATCCACATATCCCGGAAAGCCGAGGTAAAGCAGATTTGCGCTCGCTCAATTAACAACCCAAACCCAACGCCAAACAGCATGGCGATACCGAGTTTCGGTTGATTCATCGCGGTAAGTGCGCCCCATCCAACCATACCTGCGAATACCAACATACCGATGCGGAAGCGGCGTTTTGCTTGCTCAGGGCGTTGGGTGAGTGGCGAGGCGGCAGAGACTTTTTGTAGTTTGACGGGAATACGGAACAGCGGGAGAAGGGTGAATTTTGCACCGAACCACGAACCCATCGCAGTCGCTAAGGCGAAGAACCAGGCATGCAGAGAAAACTGGGGAATACCGGTAAAAAATGCCGCCAGATTACAGCCCATTGCCAGACGTGCACCAAAGCCGGCAATGATTCCGCCTAACACCGCCTGGATAATACGTATGCGGTGTTGGGGCATCCGCAGCTTCACGTTATTGGCCCACAATGCGGCCGCAAAACATCCACCGAACATGCCGATAATCATCATGCCGTCAATGCGTGTTAAAGGGTTGCCATCAAGATGAATGAGTTTGAAATATCCCCACTCTTCAGCGTGAACACCCATTAATTGCAGAAGCTGCCCACCCCAGCGGGTAAATTCGCCGGTGACAGCCCAGAATGTTCCTGTAAGGCCGAAATAGTAAGTTGAAAGAATACCTGCTGCGATAACGGCGGGCATCGGAGCCCAGAACTTAACCAGATAATTTAATTTGAATTGTTGCCAGGACATTTTCTTACCTCTGAACTCAGAAGGTGATATGTTGCATAAGGGGCTAAAATATATACTCTTTTCCCTTTATCCAAAACCTCTGCAAAACTATTCTTCAAAATACCCCTGCTTTTTATGACAACAATCAAATAACCAGCCTGATCCATTCCTTTCCCCGAACCATGCAGCTGAAAAATGCATTCATGAATAATTTAATACATATAAGCATTAAAAGACCCGCCGGGGCGGGTCTTTGTCTTTTTGATTATTTTAGATTCGTGCTCAAGTCTGATTTGTTGGAGCAAAAACGCGTTGCGTAGTCGTCAGTCTGAAAGGATTGTGATCGGTATTTTTCACAGTCACTCGCAATATTAAACTTAGCGATGTGTCGTACAGTGTGAAAATACTGGCTATAAAGGTGAACAGACTCCGTTGATTCTTCAACCTCGCTATCCACCATAATGGCGCTCACCACCACAACAACAACCAAGAAAACCACAGCAATCATCCATTTCATTTCTCACGTTCCTGGTTGGTTAAATTTCTGGTAACCCTGGTGATCATCTTTCTTATATGCGTGAGCTTTAGCGAGGAGTCTTAACACCTCTCAGTGGGCGTGTTTTCATTTCTTTGCGCTTTTGCTGATTGCGAGCGCTGCTTTCGACATATACACAGCACAGGATTGCTATTGCTGCAATTATCCATTCCATTACTGTCACTCCGCTGATTACCCTAAAAAATAGGCGCGAAATTTAGCGCCCATATCGTTTGTTTTCTCCTCTTTTTGTGCTGTCGATCACATTTTCAAATTGGTTTTTGCTTAGCGATAAGCATGGCTGATGTCTTCGCTCCAGACTCAGTTTGCTTTTGACGGTGCAAACTGCCGTTTCAGCAGATTGGCAGACGCCGCCTTTTCCCAAAACAGAGAAACACTGGCGAGCTAAGTGCTTTAATGCGAAAATTATTTTTTCTCCGCGGTCAGGATAGATGATGAAGAAGATTGCATTATTGACAGTGTTGCTGGCGTTGAGCGGCTGTGTGCAGGTTGAAAATTACCGCGAAGTGGTGAAAGCACCAGCACCTGCAGGGCTTGCAGGGTACTGGCAGTCACAAGGTCCGCAAAGTGAGATGGTGAGCCCCGAAGCGATAGCGACGCTGGTGGTGACTTCTGCGGGCGATACGCTGGATTGCCGTCAGTGGCAGCGCGTAATGGCTCTGCCGGGTAAACTGATAGTGCGTTCAGACGATTGGTATAACGTCACGAACAAGCGTGAAGTTTATAGCGTAGAGCGCTTCGGAGATACGCTGGAGTATGCGGGGATGACGCTGAAACGTGTTGAGCGTCCAACGCAGGAATGTGCTGATTATTTGCAGAAAAACCCGCTGCAAACCAAATTACCGTAGGGTAGGGTATCCCTCTCCTTATCACTGGAGAGGGAGGTTCCAGACCCATTTATAACACTTCTTCTATCACCCAAACGCTGACACTGCCGCCGTTACAGGCGAAGGTTGCGCTACCGTTGGCATCAGTCGTCACAGTCTCCTGCCGATTGCCCAAATAATCTCGCCAGTTTTTGCCACCGTAATTATCGCCAAGCGTAATGGTTTTCTCGCCTTCATCGCCGTTAGATAACACCACCACGCAACCGGGGTGTTCATCAGTACCGCTGCGGCTGAATGCGATGCAATTAGGACTATCGAAGTAAAGAGTTTGCACACCGTGAGCAAAGAGTTCGCGGGCGTGAATTAAATCATCCAGCTGTTCAATTACGGGCATGTCGATGTGATAAGTCTCGCCATCGCCACCTTCGTCGTCGTAGCTGGCACCGAATAAATCCGGGTAGAACACGCTTGGCACACCATTTTCGCGCAACAAAATAAGCGCATACGCCAGCGGCTTGAACCACGGTTCAACGGGCGCTTCGAGGGATTGCAGTGGCTGAGTGTCATGATTGGCGACAAGGGTAATGGCGTGGAACGGATCGGCTTCTACCAGCGTGCCGGTGAAAATTTGGCTCATGTCATATTCGCGGCCTTGCTTTGAGGCCTGGTGGAATTTCATTTGCAATGGCGCATCAAACAGCATCGTTTTGCCATCCACCTGGGCAATATATTCCTGAAGTTTATCAACTTCGTGCGACCAATATTCCGCGACGATAAACAACGGTTGTTCCGCTACTTCCTGAACATGCTCAATCCATTCTTTGTAGAACCATGCTGGAATGTGTTTCACCGCATCAAGACGGAAGCCATTACAGCCCGTTTCTGCCATCACCCAGCGCGCCCAATATTTCAGTTCTTCCGTCACTGCATGGTTACGGAAATCGATATTCTCGCCCATTAAATAGTCGAAATTACCCAGTTCATCATCAACCTGATCGTTCCAGCCTTCGCCGGTGTAGTCGTTGATGATTTTAAAAATGCCGTCTTCCGTCGGGTTTTCGATATGGTCGACGCCGCTAAAACATTTGTAATCCCAGATAAATTGCGAATATTTACCGGCGCGGACAGGGAACGTGTAGCGTGTCCACGCCTCACATTCGATCACGCCGTCGTCTATCTCATTGCGGTTTTGTTCGTTGACGCGATTCACGCGAATACGTTCTTTTTCGTCCGCGCCCATTTTGTGGTTAACCACCACATCGAGCAGAACGGAGATGTCATTCTCCTGCAGGGCTTTTATCGCGGCCAGTAATTGTGCTTTGTCGCCGTATTTAGTCGGCACAGAACCTTTTTGGTCAAACTCACCGAGGTCAAAAAGATCATAGCTGTCATATCCTACCGAGTAGCCACCGGAACTGCCTTTATAAGCTGGCGGTAACCAAACCATATTGACGCCAATATCATTGAGCGTGGCTGCACGTTCTGCCACTTCAGCCCACAACTTGCCCCCGCCGGGGTAGTACCAATGGAAAAATTGCAACAAGGTTGGATTGCGCATGTACAGGCTCCATAAAGAGGGATCTCAATTATGGATGATATGCCTGGAAATGCCTGGTGCGACAAGCTCAGTCGTTCTCGCACCAGGAATAGAAGATCAGGAAGTGATGTCCTGATTGTCTTGCGGAGCCAAAATCTGGCCTCCCTGTTTACCATAAGCGGTTAACACGGATTGTTGTATGGAAGATTGCCCTACCAGTTTCGCCAGTTCATCCATGCGTATTTGCAGTAAGCGTTTAATCTCGCTTTCGTTGTCCAGAATATTCTGGAGCACAGGGCTGAGTTGCTCCTGCATCAGCATGGAGAGCTTAATGTCGCTCATGAATTGAGTGAGTTCATGCACCGCGTTAACGTAATCCATTTCACTAGCGATTAATTCGTCCCACATTCCTTTGCGGGCGTTGTTTAGCATCACCTGGCTCTGCTCTAATAATTGCTGATAGCGAATGTACAGTTGCGGTGCGTGGTTCATTAGACTACGTCCTGAATCCGGTTAGGCATCAGAGCAACTTCTTTCCAGGCATCGGCAATATTTCGCAGCAAGTTCTCGACCTCTTCGATCGCGCTGACATCATTGTGTAGATTGGCCTGGAAGATACGTCGCACCATGTAGGTATAAAGAGCGTGCAGATTCTGTGTCAGTTCGTCGTTGCTGGTTTCATCAATGCCGATTTTCAGCCCGTTATCGATGATATTAATGGCTTTAGACAGCGAAAGGCCTTTCCCTTCCAGGTTGCCATCCTGCAAAAAAAGACGCGCACGGACTAACGCGTTGAGCGCACCATCAAACAACATAGTCACTAGTTGTTGCTGGCTGGCACTCATCACCGCGCTTTCCACTTCAATTTTTGCATAGGCCTGAGTCGCTTTTGCCCCGTACATATCTGCTCCTGGATTAATTATTTTTTGCTGGAACTGGTATCAAACTGTTGAGTCAGATAGCTGCTGGTGGAGTTCAGTGAACTCATCATCACGTCCAGTTGAGTAAATTGCGCCTTGTAACGCGCCATCTCTGAGTCAATACGTTCACTGGCTTTGTTGTACTGTGCGGTCAGACTGTTCAGCGTCTTGCTCACACCGTCGGTTGCCGCCTTGATGATTCCGGTGCTGGAGAGCCAACTGGTCAGGTTGTTGCCGATGGTGGTGGTGATGCCGCTGGTTTTACCGTCGCCAACAATCATCTCCTGGACCCCAGCCGCATCTTTTTTCAGCGCCGTTTTCAGTTTGTCGCCATCGAGTTCTAACTTTCCGGTGCTCGGGTCTGACGTCACACCGATTTGTGCCAGTGTCTTAAATGACGAACTGCTCTGGGTATTGTTGAGTAACCCTTTGAGTTGCGTCTGGATGGTACGCAAGGTGCTGTCGCCAAGCAGTGCGCCGTTGCTGGAGTCTTGAGTAGCGCCAGAATCAACCGAGGTGTATTTGGTTAAGCTGCTGAAGGTATCCTGCAAGGCGTTATAGGCATCGACCCAGGCTTTAACCGCGGTTTCTGCTTTAGATGTATCTTTGGTGATGGTCAGCGTTTGGGTGCCGGTGGTGACATTATTCAGATTGAGGGTGATGTCTTCCAGCGCATCGCTGATGGTATTGCTGCTGTTGGTGATTTTAATGTTGTTCACCGTCAGCTCGGCATCTTGTGCGGTGACGCTCTCTTCCATACCGTTCGCGGCATCTGTGCTGGTGCCGTTATAGCCCATAAAGCTTTGCAGGGCGCTATCACCACTGACACTCAGGCTCATGGCATTGTCGCCACCGGTATCGTCAGAGGTAATAGACAGACGATATTGGCCGTTGCCGACGTTGATAATACTGGCGCTAACACCCGCTTTGGCATTATTGATGGTGTCGCGAATGCCGCTCAGTGAGGAGTTGGCAGCACTAATATCAATGGTGACCGGTTTTTTATCGCCACCTTGTTGAATGGTCAACACGCTGTCGCCGGTGGCAATCGCTGTTTTGCTGTCGGGCTGGGTATTTTTGGTGGTCAGCGTTTGCGATTGTGCCAGTTGAGTGACGTTAATCGTATATTTCCCGGCCACTGCATTACCGGTAGTGGTCGCGCTGAACGCGGTGCTACTGCTGCTGGTTGATGTCGCAGTAAACAGATCGGCTTTATTGAGCGCGGTGTTGGCGGTCTGGAAGCTGACCAGTGCGCTCTTCAGGGTGCCGTAACCGCTCAATTTTGCTGTAAAGGAACTTTGTTGTTTTGAGATTGGTGTTAGCGTCGCTTTTTGTGCTGCCTGCAGGCTATCCAGAATGCTGCTCAGATCCAGACCGGACCCGATCCCCAGCGTAGAAATACTAGCCATATTATTTCCTTAATGTATCGATGCATAAAATGAATACCGGGAGTATCGGCCTGGAAAAAACAAAGTTTACGATTAATTTCTTTTTTTTAATGGCAAGAATAGCGGCAGAGGGCGAGAGTATTTCCGGTGCTAAAAATTTTACTGTGAATGTAAAAAAATTCTAAAGGTTGTGGGGGACCAGACGATAACAGGTTTAACGGCAACGAAGCCGACGGGTGGAAACCCAACCCATAAACCGTAGACTTGAAACACAGGAAAAATAAATCATGGCACAAGTCATTAATACCAACAGCCTCTCGCTGATTACTCAAAACAATATCAACAAGAACCAGTCTGCTCTGTCGACTTCTATTGAGCGTCTGTCTTCTGGCTTACGTATTAACAGCGCGAAGGATGATGCTGCAGGCCAGGCAATTGCAAACCGTTTCACGTCCAACATTAAAGGCCTGACTCAGGCTGCTCGTAACGCCAACGACGGTATCTCTGTTGCACAGACTACTGAAGGCGCACTGTCAGAAATCAACAACAACTTACAGCGTGTACGTGAACTGACGGTTCAGGCATCTACCGGGACTAACTCTACTTCAGACCTGTCTTCAATCCAGGACGAAATTAAATCCCGTCTGTCTGAAATTGACCGCGTATCCGGCCAGACTCAGTTCAACGGCGTGAACGTACTGGCTAAAGACGGCAAGATGAACATCCAGGTTGGCGCTAATGATGGCGAAGTTATCACTATCGACCTGAAAAAAATTGACTCCAAAACGTTGGGTCTGGACAGCTTTAATGTCAATGGTCCCGTAGACTCTAAAGGAACCCTTGGAACAGTTAAAGTATCTAATTTTTCAGCTTATTATGGTTCGACAACAAGTATTACCAAAGCTACCGTTGCTGAGAAAGCCCCTGATGATTTAGCCACCCGTCTTGGTGTCGATACAGCTAGTGTGGTACTTAAACCTGACGAAGTTTATAAAGATGATAATGGTAATCTTTTTGCAAAAGTAACCATTACCCCAGGTAGCGCAGCTGAAGTTAATAACCTTAAAGCGAACGGTTTCGATAGTACCTATGATGCAGTTGCAGGCGCTGGTGTAGCGAAAGATTACTATATTGCGTTGGACCCACAATCAGCTGATACCGCGAAAACAGCTGCTACAGCAGAATTCACTATTGATACTTCTAGCCTTAGCTTGAGTAATTTGACCACAGGTTCTAGTTCTAATCCGTTGGATAAACTTGATCAAGCAATTGCTTCCGTTGATAAATTCCGTTCTTCTCTGGGTGCTATCCAGAACCGTCTGGATTCAGCGGTAACTAACCTGAACAACACCACCACTAACCTGTCTGAAGCGCAGTCCCGTATTCAGGACGCCGACTATGCGACCGAAGTGTCAAATATGTCTAAAGCGCAGATCATCCAGCAGGCGGGTAACTCCGTGTTGGCAAAATCTAACCAGGTTCCACAGCAAGTACTGTCTCTGCTGCAGGGCTAATCGCCTGATACCTGACCAAACCCTGCCTCGGCAGGGTTTTTTCGTATTAATTGTTATCCATAACCGCAAATAACCCCTCATTTCACCCACTATTCTTGCGATTAAAAACCCTCCAGAAACGGATAATCATGCCGATAACTCAACTAACGCAGGGCTGTTTATCGTGAATTCACTGTATACCTCTGAAGGTGTAATGGATAAACACTCGCTGTGGCAGCGTTATGTACCATTGGTGCGTCACGAAGCATTGCGCCTGCAGGTACGCCTGCCCGCGAGTGTGGAGCTTGACGACCTGCTACAGGCGGGCGGCATCGGGTTGTTGAATGCAGTGGACCGTTATGATGCCCTGCAAGGAACGGCATTTACTACCTACGCGGTGCAGCGCATCCGTGGGGCGATGCTTGATGAGCTGCGCAGCCGTGACTGGGTGCCACGCAGCGTCAGGCGTAACGCTCGCGGTGTTGCGCAGGCAATGGGTCAACTGGAGCAAGAGCTGGGCCGTAATGCCACTGAAACTGAAGTGGCAGACCGGTTGGATATCCCGCTCAACGAATACCGTCAGATGTTGCTCGACACCAACAACAGTCAACTTTTCTCTTATGACGAGTGGCGTGAAGAGCATGGCGATAGTATCGAACTGATTACTGAAGAGCATCAGCAGGCGAATCCACTACAACAACTGTTGGAAGGGAATCTACGCCAACGCGTAATGGACGCCATCGAGGCGCTTCCGGATCGTGAAAAGATGGTGCTGACCCTTTACTACCAGGAAGAGCTGAATCTTAAAGAGATTGGCGCGGTACTGGACGTTGGGGAGTCGCGCGTCAGTCAGTTGCACAGCCAGGCGATTAAACGCTTACGCACCAAGCTCGGTAAGTTGTAGGCCGTACATTATAATACGTCCGGGATAACATCATGACGGTGCAGAACTTAAAAAAGCGTCCTTTAAGCCGCTATTTAAAAGACTTTAAACACACACAGACCCATTGTGCTCATTGTGCGAAATTGCTCGACAGAATTACGCTCACCCATCGTGGCGAGATCGTCAGTAAAACGGCTATCGCGCAGCTTGATACGTTAATTGATGAACACAGCTGGCAGATTGAACGCCCGTCCTGGGCGGCGTTGTGCCGTTTTTGCGGCGATTTATACTGCAAAGAGCAGGATCACTATTTCGATATTATCGGCTTTAAAGAATACCTGTTCGAACAAACCGAGATGAGCCATGGCACCATCCGTGAATACGTGGTGCGCTTGCGCCGTCTGGGTAACTATTTATCTTCACAAAACGTTCCACGGCCTTCTTCGCCTGCCGCTTACCTCGACGACTCATTTGATGCGTGGTTGCCGCCAACCAGTACCAACAATTACCGTATTGCTCTGCGCAAGTACGGGCAATTTCAAACCCTCAATCAAAATATCACTGCCCATTACCAGGAAAATAAATCAACTTCTGATATATATTAAAATGGCATAAGTTGTAGCACAGTGGTTTTGATTGATTATATTAAGTCGCTACAATACAACAATAATATCGACATTCGGGGTAACTATGAAATTAGCAATGGTGGGGCGTCAGGCGCTGATGGGCGTGCTGGCTGTGGCATTGGTTGCAGGTGCGAGTGTTAAAACCTTCGCCGCCGAAAATTTACTGGCAAAAGTCAAAGAGCGCGGCACGCTGCTGGTTGGGCTTGAAGGGACTTATCCTCCATTCAGCTTTCAGGGTGATGACGGCAAACTGACCGGTTTTGAAGTGGAGTTTGCTGAGCAGTTGGCACAGCATTTGGGCGTAAAAACCTCACTGAAGCCGACCAAATGGGATGGCATGCTGGCGTCGCTGGACTCTAAACGCATCGACGTGGTGATTAACCAGGTGACCATTTCTGATGAACGTAAGAAGAAATACGATTTCTCTACGCCATACACCGTTTCGGGTATTCAGGCGTTGGTGAAAAAGGGTAACGAAGGCAGCATTACTGGGCCGGATTCCCTGAAAGGCAAAAAAGTGGGTGTGGGTCTGGGGACTAACTACGAAGAGTGGTTGCGCGCCAATGTACAGGGCGTTGACATCCGTACTTATGATGATGACCCAACGAAATATCAGGATCTGCGCGTAGGCCGTATTGATGCGATTCTGGTCGACCGCCTGGCCGCGTTGGACCTGGTGAAGAAAACCAAAGATACCCTGGCGGTAGCGGGCGATGCGTTCTCACGTCAGGAAGCTGGTGTTGCAGTGCGTAAAGGCAACGAAGACTTGGTCGAAGCGATTAATAAAGGTATTGCTGAGATGCAGAAAGATGGCTCACTGGCCAGGCTTTCCGAAAAATGGTTTGGCGCTGACGTCACCAAATAATTAATTTGGGATGCCCAGGGCGGATTAGCGTAAGCGACATCCGCCTTTTTTATTTGTATTTGCCAGCATTTTGTCAGGCTGGTGCATAATGAATAAATCTGGATTTTATTCAAAGTGTAATGGAGTTGCTCATGTCTCTGCACAATCTGACGCGATTTGCGCGTCTGGAATTTATCGGCGCTCCGACGCCACTCGAATATTTGCCACGTTTTTCCGATTACCTTGGCCGCGAAATCTATATTAAACGTGACGACGCCACGCCGATGGCGATGGGTGGAAATAAGCTACGTAAACTTGAATTCCTGGCGGCAGATGCGTTGCGTGAAGGTGCCGACGTGCTGGTTACCGCTGGGGCGATTCAGTCAAACCACGTGCGCCAGACCGCGGCAGTTGCGGCAAAACTCGGCCTGAAGTGCGTCGCACTGCTGGAAAACCCAATTGGTACCCAGGCGGAAAACTATCTCACTAACGGTAACCGTTTGATGCTCGACTTGTTTGATGTCGAAATAGAAATGTGTGATGCGCTAGATTCGCCGGATAGCCAACTGGAAGAAATTGCCCTCCGTCTCGAAGCGCAAGGCTTTCGCCCGTATGTGATTCCTGTTGGCGGCTCGAATGCGCTGGGCGCTTTGGGCTATGTGGAAAGTGCGCTGGAAATCGCGCAGCAGTGCGAAGGTGCAGTCAATGTTTCATCGGTGGTGGTCGCTTCAGGAAGTGCCGGGACGCATGCCGGGCTGGCGGTTGGCCTTGAGCAAGTCATGCCTGATGTTGATTTAATCGGTGTTACCGTTTCGCGTTCTGTTGCCCAGCAGTTGCCAAAAGTGGAAGCGTTGCGGCAGGCGGTCGCGCAATCGCTAAGTGTCAGCGCGTCAAACCCAATACATTTATGGGATGATTATTTCACTCCGGGTTATGGCCATCCTAATGAAGAAGGGCTTGAAGCCATTAAAATTTTGGCGCGCCTCGAAGGGATCTTGCTTGATCCGGTTTATACCGGCAAAGCGATGGCCGGGTTAATTGATGGAGTGGCCCAGAAGCGTTTCAAAGATGAAGGCCCGATAATCTTTATTCATACCGGTGGTGCGCCTGCGTTATTTGCTTACCATCCGCATGTTTAATGAGATTTTGAAGGGCGACACCCATTTGGGTGTATTACAAGAATAAAAAGACAGACAGGGTGTAATTCAAGTATGCATGAAAGTATTCAACTGGTGCTGGATTCGGCACCGTTTCTGCTTAAAGGTGCCGTCTTTACGCTGCAACTCAGTATTGGCGGCATGTTCTTTGGGCTGATACTCGGTTTTATGTTGGCGTTGATGCGTTTGTCGCCGTTTTGGCCGTTCTCCTGGCTATCGCGTTTTTACGTGTCGATTTTTCGCGGTACGCCGTTAATCGCGCAGCTGTTTATGATCTATTACGGTCTGCCGCAGTTTGGTATTGAGCTGGATCCTATTCCTGCGGCGATGATCGGTTTGTCGCTGAATACCGCGGCTTATGCTTCCGAAACCTTGCGTGCGGCGATTTCGTCTATCGAAAAAGGGCAGTGGGAAGCCGCAGCGAGTATCGGTATGACGCCGTGGCAAACCTTACGTCGGGCGATTTTACCGCAGGCGGCTCGTGTCGCATTGCCGCCGCTGAGCAACAGTTTTATCAGTCTGGTGAAAGACACGTCCCTTGCGGCCACTATTCAGGTTCCGGAATTGTTTCGCCAGGCGCAGCTTATTACCTCGCGTACCCTCGAGGTATTTACCATGTATCTCGCGGCGTCATTGATTTACTGGGTAATGGCAACGGTGCTTTCTTCGTTGCAGAACTACTTTGAAAATCAGTTAAATCGCCAGGACAGGGATCCCAAATGAGCGCAATCGACGTAAAACAACTGGTCAAAAAATTCCACGGGCAGACCGTGCTGCATGGTATCGATCTGGAAGTGAAAGCGGGCGAAGTGGTGGCGATTATCGGGCCAAGTGGCTCCGGTAAAACCACCTTGCTGCGCTGCATAAATTTGCTGGAACAACCCGAGTCCGGCACCATCAAGGTCGGAGAGATTTCCATTGATGCGGCGCAATCATTGAGTAAGCAGAAAAATCGAGTGCGTGAATTGCGCCAACATGTTGGGTTCGTGTTTCAAAGCTTTAATCTTTTCCCGCATCGGACGGTGATTGAAAATATCATCGAAGGGCCCGTGATTGTAAAAGGCGAACCGAAAGAAGAAGCTATAGTGCGGGCGCGTGAGTTGCTGGCGAAAGTTGGCCTAAGCGGTAAAGAAACCAGCTATCCGCGTCGTCTTTCCGGCGGCCAGCAGCAGCGTGTAGCCATTGCGCGCGCATTGGCGATGCGCCCGGAAGTGATTCTGTTTGATGAACCGACATCAGCGCTTGACCCTGAGCTGGTGGGTGAAGTGTTGAGCACTATTCGCCAGCTTGCGCAAGAAAAACGCACCATGGTGATCGTGACGCATGAAATGAGCTTTGCGCGTGATGTTGCAGACCGTGCCATATTTATGGATCAAGGCCGTATTGTTGAGCAGGGGCCTGCGCGTGAATTGTTTGCTAATCCTCAACAACCACGCACTCAGCAATTCCTGGAAAAATTCCTCACCCAGTAATTCGTATGGCCCCACTTTTGGGGCCGTTATTAAAATATTTATAATATTGATAAATGTGATAGCGTTTGGCATTACATTTGGAAATGATATTAGTGTCAGGAGAAATGCCAGACATAATGGATGATCGCAACTTTTTTAGCTGGCGGCAGGATGCGCTGAATATCTTCCAGTCTGTTACGCAGGCTGACGAAATAACTAAAATCCTACATCAGCAAACGGAGTCGCTGGAATTTGACTATTACTCTCTGTGTATTCGTCACCCAGTGCCATTTACTCGTCCCAAAACGTCATTAAGGTCGACATATCCTCAGCCGTGGCTCGATCATTATCATGCTGCAAATTATTTTGCGATTGACCCGGTTTTGCGTCCTGAAAATTTCATGCGTGGGCATCTGCGCTGGAATGACGAGCTTTTTAGTGGTACTCAGGATTTCTGGGATGCGGCACGGGATCACGGCTTACGGCGTGGTATAAGCCAGTGCGTGATGGCGCCTAATCGTGCATTGGGGTTTTATTCAGTCTCGCGTACAGCGGGGAAAGGCAAAATTATGCCTGACGATGAATTGCAACTACGTCTGCAATATTTAGCCGAACTGAGTTTAATGACTTTAACGCGGCTTAATGATTCATCCATGGCCGCCATGCCATTAAAGCTTAGCAAACGTGAGCGAGAAATATTGCAATGGACGGGCGAGGGGAAAACGTCATCAGAGATCGCCATTATTTTATCGATATCAGAAAATACTGTGAATTTTCATCAGAAAAATATGCAGAAGAAATTTAATGCGCCAAATAAAACGCAAATTGCCTGTTATGCAGCAGCGATTGGGATAATTTGAAGGACGAGTTTTAACGAGGGAAGTCAACGAAGCGGCTGGAGAAACTGAATTCATCCAGCCGTCGCGATTCGATTACTGACGGTAAGCCTGTTTAATTTGCTTAACAGTATTACCAAAAACGTCTGCGTGTGCCGGGTCTTCCATTTGAGCGATTTGCTTTTCCATTTTAATGATAACTTTGCCTGCATCGGCCTGACCCATGGCTTTCAGCATCTGAGTCAGCATAGCTTTCAAGCAGGTGACTTCAATAGCCAGTTCACTACTGTTGTCTGCGGTGGAAAAATCAGGAGTGCTCATTTGTGTTCCTCGGTCTTGGTTGGTACACCGTTGTTTCGTGTAACGGTTTCTTAAGGCGGCGGAGTATAACACAGTCGTAAACCATTTTATTAGTGGTTACGTGAAGGCCGTAACATGCTTACGGTGCAAAGTGTGTATTTGTTTTAATTTTGTTTATTTTTGGTTAAAAAAATACTTCCACGATCTTTATTTAATCCTTTTAATGGGCGTGAATTATAGTTTTTTTAAATATGAAAAGCGTTTTTACTATTTATAACTATGAAATGAGTCTGTTTTCTGTCCAGTATCCACTGTACATTTAAATTTCCAGCACGGCATGAGATTCCGAAAATCTGTTTTTATAATTTAAAGTTACCTGAAAACCCGTTAATATGGCTCAGTAATTTTAGCAGCGTAATCCCTATTCTGGAGAGGTCCCCTTGATCAACGTACTTCTTGTTGATGACCACGAACTGGTGCGCGCAGGGATACGACGCATTCTTGAAGATATCAAAGGGATCAAGATATCAGGTGAGGCAAATTGCGGCGAGGATGCCGTAAAATGGTGCCGTAGTCATCCGGTTGATGTTGTCCTGATGGACATGAATATGCCGGGAATTGGTGGCCTGGAAGCCACGCGTAAAATCGCGCGATATTCAAACGATATCAAAGTGATTATGTTGACAATACACACCGAGAATCCACTACCTGCAAAAGTGATGCAGGCGGGTGCCGCTGGATATTTAAGTAAAGGTGCAGCGCCACAAGATGTGGTTAATGCGATTCGTTCGGTCAATGCCGGGCAGCGCTACATTGCGTCAGATATCGCCCAACAAATGGCATTAAGCCAGATTGAACCGGAGAAAACAGACACGCCATTTGCGAGTTTGTCTGAGCGTGAATTACAGATTATGTTGATGATAACCAAAGGCCAAAAGGTCAATGAGATCTCAGAGCAGCTTAATCTTAGCCCTAAAACGGTTAACAGTTACCGTTACCGCATGTTTAGTAAACTGAATATCAGTGGCGATGTTGAACTGACACACCTGGCCATTCGTCATGGTTTATTTAGTGCGGAGACATTAATAAGTAGTGAGTGAAATCTTTGACCCGCGAGCGTTTCTTAAAACCGTAACCAGTAAACCTGGTGTCTATCGTATGTATGACGCCAGTGATACGGTCATTTACGTCGGAAAAGCCAAGGATCTGAAGAAACGCCTGTCGAGCTACTTCAGGAGCAATCTTGCCAGCCGTAAAACAGAAGCGCTGGTGGCCTTAATTCAGCATATTGACGTGACGGTGACTCACACCGAAACAGAAGCGTTGTTGCTGGAACACAATTACATCAAGCTGTATCAGCCGCGTTACAATGTGCTGTTGCGTGATGACAAATCCTATCCCTATATTTTCCTTAGTGGCGATACTCACCCGCGGCTTGCGATGCATCGTGGAGCGAAACACGCCAAAGGGGAATATTTCGGGCCATTCCCTAATGGCTATGCTGTCCGCGAAACACTGGCGCTATTGCAGAAAATCTTCCCGATTCGCCAGTGCGAAAACAATGTTTATCGCAATCGCTCGCGCCCATGCTTGCAATACCAAATCGGGCGCTGCCTGGGGCCTTGTGTGGCGGGCTTAGTCAGTGAAGAAGAGTATGCCCAGCAGGTGGAATATGTCCGTTTGTTCCTGTCCGGTAAAGACGATCAAGTTTTGAATCAGCTGATCGCTAAAATGGAAGAGGCAAGCAAAAACCTGGCGTTTGAAGAGGCCGCGAGAATACGCGACCAAATTCAGGCGGTACGTCGTGTGACTGAAAAACAGTTTGTTTCCAATACTGGCGATGACCTGGATGTGATTGGCGTGTCGTTCGATGCCGGCATGGCATGTGTGCATGTGCTCTTTATCCGCCAGGGTAAAGTTTTAGGTAGCCGCAGTTATTTCCCTAAAGTGCCAAACGGCACAGAACTCGCTGAAGTCGTCGAAACTTTTGTTGGTCAGTTCTATTTGCAAGGCAGCCAGATGCGTACCTTGCCTTCTGAAATCCTGCTTGATTTCAATTTGCCGGATAAAACCTTGCTGTCAGATTCTTTGACGGAACTGGCGGGGCGGCGTATCAATGTGCAGACCAAACCACGCGGCGACCGCGCGCGGTATCTCAAACTGGCCCGTACTAATGCGGCCACGGCGCTTGTGACGCGTCTGGCGCAGCAATCCACCATTCATCAACGCTTAGCAGCCTTAGCCAGCGTACTGGAGTTGCCCGCAATCAAACGCATGGAGTGCTTCGACATCAGCCACACTATGGGCGAGCAGACCGTGGCTTCCTGTGTGGTTTTTGATGCCAACGGTCCATTGCGCGCTGAATATCGACGCTACAACATTGAAGGCATTACACCAGGCGATGATTATGCGGCGATGAACCAGGTGTTGCGCCGTCGCTATGGTAAGGCGATTGATGAGAGCAAAGTGCCTGATGTCATTCTGATTGATGGTGGCAAAGGGCAGTTGGGGCAGGCAAAAACCGTGTTTGCAGAACTCGACGTTCCGTGGGATAAAAACCATCCGCTGTTACTGGGTGTGGCAAAAGGGGCCGATCGCAAAGCGGGGCTTGAAACCTTGTTCTTTGAACCGGAAGGGGAAGGGTTTTCACTGCCGCCAGATTCACCCGCGCTGCATGTCATCCAGCACATTCGTGATGAATCACACGATCACGCTATTTCCGGGCATCGCAAAAAACGTGCAAAAGTAAAAAATACCAGTGCGCTGGAGACCATCGAAGGCGTTGGCCCAAAACGTCGCCAGATGTTGTTGAAATATATGGGTGGATTGCAACCATTAAAGAACGCATCCGTAGAAGAAATCGCAAAAGTGCCGGGTATCTCGCAAGCGTTGGCAGAAAAGATCTTCTACTCGTTGAAACATTAAGGCCTCTGTAGCAACATAGAGACAATTTCCACTTACGACAGACAGTTAACCAGCACTATGCAATTTAATATCCCAACATTGCTTACTCTGTTTCGTATCATCCTTATCCCATTCTTTGTGCTGGCTTTTTATCTGCCGTTTAGCTGGGCGCCATTCCTGTGTGCGTTTATCTTCTGGTTTGCCGCAATCACTGACTGGTTTGATGGTTTTCTGGCACGTCGCTGGAACCAAAGCACACGTTTTGGTGCCTTCCTTGACCCGGTAGCCGATAAAGTCATGGTAGTCGTCGCTCTGGTGCTGGTGGCTGAACATTACCACGCCTGGTGGGTGACGCTGCCTGCGGCAACCATGATTGCTCGTGAAATCATTATTTCTGCTTTGCGCGAATGGATGGCTGAAATCGGCAAACGCAGCAGTGTTGCCGTTTCCTGGATTGGTAAATCCAAGACCATGGCGCAAATGCTGGCGCTGATTGGTATGCTATGGCGTCCAAACATGTGGATCGAATACGCGGGGATTGGTCTGTTCTTTATCGCAGCAGTGTTAACATTCTGGTCAATGTTCCAGTACCTGAAAGCGGCAAGTAAAGACTTGCTCGATAACTCTGGCGTTTAATCTTTTCCAGCAACCAGTCTCACATTTCAAATTAACGAGAGTTATCTATCCTGACGGTAACTCTCGTACTCCGCTCTACGGTAACCTTTGGTGCCTTCTCCCGGTCCTGCATGATTCACGCTCAACACTACCGACTATAATCTCGCTTAGGTCAGAATAAACAAGGAGCAGGTGTTCTTATGCGGTTTGATATTATCGACTTACGGCTGTTTCTGAACGTTTATAAAGCGGGAAGCATCACCGGTGGTGCTGTGCTGTCAAACCTGACGTTGCAGTCGGCAAGCGAGCGTATCCGTGGTATGGAGGGGGAGTTGGGTGTCGAGCTGTTTAGCCGCTCCAGAAAAGGGGTCAAGCTATCTGACGCCGGGTTTTCGTTGGTCAACCATGCCAATATTGTGTTGCAACAAGTTGAGCACATGCGCAGTGAATTACATCAATACGGCAAAGGGTTACGCGGGCATATCAACCTGCTGTGCAATTCATCGGCGCAGAACGAATTTTTACCCCAGTTGCTGGGTTCTTATTTAAGCCTTAAACCCAATATTTCTGTTTCTGTTAAAGAAATGCTCAGCTATGACATTGTCGCCGCTATTAAAAATCAAATGGCCAATTTAGGCATTGTTGCTGACTCAACAGAGCTGAACGGCCTGGTATCATTACCGTTCCGTGATGATGAATTAGTGGTGTTTGTGCCCGCCAAAAGCGATTGGCATGATAGCGAGAGTATTGCTTTCCGGGATATTGTCACTGCTGAATTTACGGGATTATCTGAGGGGAGTGCGCTTCAGGAGCACATTGAAGGGCATGCCAAAAAGCTGGGATATCGTATTAGCTATCGCGTTCGTATGGCAACATTCGATGCCGTGATGCAAATTGTCGACAGTGGCGTCGGCATTGCTATTATCCCGAGGCGTGCCGCCGAGCGATTTAATTCCATGAATGGCAGCAAAATTATCCGTTTAACCGATAGCTGGGCTGACCGTAAACTCATCATTTGTGCCCGGGATTTTACTGAACTGCCTGGATACGCGAAAGAATTCGTTGATTTCCTGACACAACGTCAGAATGATTCATAACTGTTATTTTATCGTCATATAAATTCCAAGTGCGATAAGCCCGATAAAAAAACAGCGGCGGAAGGCGAGTTCACTGATCACTTTACGCAAGTACTGGCCTGCATACATTCCTGCGATTGCAGGAATCAACGCAACGGCAGACAGATAATAATCAACGTGAGCCAGTTTACTGTCCAATGACAGATGAATGGCTAAGGCAATCGTTGATGCTGTGAAGGCTAATCCGAGAGCCTGGATAAGATCATTTTTATTTAACTGGAGCGATTGTAAATAGGGTACTGCCGGAATCACAAAAACACCGGTTGCTGCGGTAATGGTACCGGTAATATAGCCTGCTACAGGTGATAGCCATTTTTCTGATTGAACTGATGATGGAAACCTTTTAGCGATAAGCCCCCAAAGACCGTACATAATAAGCACAATACCCAATGCCGTTTCTGTCCATGATGATGCAGACGTTAATCCAGGTAAGAGGCTAAATAATGTACCAATGAAAATGCCTGCTATAAATCCCCATAATCTTTTAATTAAATTGATGAATGTTGGCCCGGTAAATAACTGCCATATATTTGTAACCAGAGAGGGTAAAATTAGCAAGCCCGCAGCGCTGGCGGGCGTCATGACGACAGTTAATAATCCCATTGCTATAGTGGGTAAACCCAAACCAATAACACCTTTTACAATGCCAGCCAGCAGGAATACACAAATGATAGTAATCAATTTAATCCCTCGGTTATAACAAACTTGATAACAAAATATTAAATTGAGCGGTAATTTCTGTATATGAGTATTTAGCTGAGGATGTATCAGGGAAAAACTTATTTAACAAGAAGATGCAGATCTGAGGGAACGGAAGGATTTAGCGCGGATCTATAAAGCAAAAAGCCCGCTTAGTTTCCTAAGCGGGCTTCTTAAATTTGGCTCCTCTGACTGGACTCGAACCAGTGACATACGGATTAACAGTCCGCCGTTCTACCGACTGAACTACAGAGGAATCGGTTAACGGGGCGCATAGTAACGAGCGGCCGCAGGGTTGTCAAAGGCTGTTTAGATGAAACATGATTGATTGCTGGTTTAATCAGCAAAAAGAAGAAAAGAGCCGCAAAAACACGGCTCTTTGGCGTTTTTACAGGCGTTGCGTTCTGACTGGCGCAGTGGCTTCAATCAACCATGGTCGCGCTTCGCCAGAAACCAGTGGCGATAATGTTTCGCGTACTTGCTGATGGTACTCATCAAGCCAGGCAATCTCTTGCTCGTTCAGCAGTGACAAGTCAACCGCGCTTAAATCTATTGGGATAAGCGTTAGCGAGGCGAACTGACAGAAACCCGGACGTGAAGCGATGATTTCAACCTGGTTCTCAATGCGAATGCCGTGACTTCCTGCGAGGTAATATCCCGGTTCGATGGTCAGAACATTACCCAGCAACATTGGCCATGGGTTCACTTTCTTCGCCATACGATGCGGGTTTTCGTGAATCAGCATGCAGTGGCCGACACCGTGACCGGTACCGTGGTCATAATCCAGACCCAGTTCCCACAATGGACGACGTGCAAACGCATCGATTTGATGCCCCTGGGTGCCTTGCGGGAATTGCAGTGTAATCAGCGACAGGAACCCTTTTAACACCGCGGTGTAATGCAGGCGGCGTTGAGCGTCCAGTTGCCCAAAGTTCATGGTCCGCGTGGCATCTGTGGTGCCGTTGTAATACTGGCCGCCGGAATCGTTGAGATAAAACTCTTTACTGGTGATCGCAAAGTTGGTTTCCGGCGCGCTGTGGTAGTGGCACATTGCCGCGTTACTCGCAGACGCGGAAATAGTGCCAAAACTTTGCTCCCAGAAGTTGTTACATTCCTGACGGAAAGCGAGTTGCTTTTCCTGGGCTTCAAGTTCGGTAATCGGCTTACCTGCCGCTTCACGCAACGGGACTTCATGGCTCAGCCAGGCGAGGAAATTCACCCATGCTGCGCCATCTTGCACGTGGCTTGCACGGAAGCCCTCCAGCTCAGTGCTGTTTTTGTTCGCTTTCATCAGCGTAACAGGATCCGCCTGCCACTTGATTTCCCCGCCACCTTGTTCAACCGCAAAGCGCACGGCAACCCCGGCATTGTCACCATCGAGCAAGAAGCGTTTTCCCGCCGCAAGCTGCGCACAACGCGCGAGAAACGCATCAGCAGGGTGGGTCTTAAGCGAGCCGAGCAAGGTGTTATCAAGCTTTGGCAGTTTGGCTTCATCAACAAACCATTCCACGTCACCGTCGTTTTTGACCAAAGCAAAAGAGAGGGGGACTGGGCTCATGGAAATATCGGAACCGCGAACATTAAGCAGCCAGGCGATGTTGTCTGGCAAAGTCAGGGCCAGATAGTCCACGCCCTCATGCTTCAAGGCTTCTGCAACGCGCGCGCGTTTTGATGCGGTGGATTCACCGCTAATTTCATCCGGCATGTGGTGAATAACCCCGCGAGGTGCCGCCGGGCGATTTGTCCAGATGTCGTTAATCGGATCATCATTGACGGCAACCAGATCACAACCGCTGGTACGCAGTTGTTCATATTGGCTGTTCACGAACAGCATCGGCTCAAACGCGATGCGTTTACCAGCAGGCAGATTCTCGTGTATCCAGAGGTGGATTGGTTCGTCATGCAGGTGATGAATTTCAAACTCGCTGAGGTTAACTTGCTGACGCGCCTGAACCTGGTAGCGCCCGTCAACAAACAGTAGCGCGCGGTCGGCTAAAATCAGAGCCAGGCCCGCTGAACCATCAAAACCACTGATAAATTCAAGCTTGGTGTCATAGGGGGCACAGTACTCACTTTGATGCGCATCGGCTCGAGGGATAAGCATGCCATCAAGTTCACGTTCTTTTAGCAGGCTGCGTAACGCAGCCAGAGGTGATGTGGGTTGCATTATTTTTCTCTTATCGGAAAGGTGGCTCATTAAATGTTCTTAATTTGCGCGAGTGCAGGCGTTCACCTTCAGCTCGCAGCAGGTCAATGGCGCAGATGCCAATTTGCAAATGCTCCGAAATCGCCCCTTCATAGAAGCGGTTTGCCTGACCGGGCAGCTTTATTTCACCGTGCAGCGGTTTATCGGATACGCACAGCAAAGTGCCATATGGCACGCGGAAGCGATAACCTTGCGCGGCGATGGTGGCACTTTCCATATCAATTGCTACCGCGCGGCTCAGGTTGAAACGCAGGGCTGAAGCCGAATAACGCAGTTCCCAGTTACGATCGTCAGTTGTGACGACAGTTCCGGTACGCAAGCGCTGTTTAACTTCCTCGCCCGGCATGCCACTGACCAGTTTAGTCGCGTCGTACAAAGCGCGCTGAACTTCGGCGATACTTGGAATCGGAATGTCCGGCGGCAGCACGGCATCCAGCACATGATCGTCGCGCAGATAAGCGTGAGCCAGCACATAGTCGCCAATCGACTGGCTTTCACGCAGGCCGCCGCAGTGGCCAATCATCAGCCAGGCCGCCGGGCGTAATACCGCCAGATGGTCACAAATATTTTTGGCATTCGATGGCCCAACGCCAATGTTAATCAGCGTTATGCCGGTGCCGTTGGCATCAATCAAATGCCAGGCTGGCATTTGGTGTTTTTTCCAGGCGAGATCGGAAATGGCTTCTTCAGGAGCCTGGCTATCGGCGGTTAACCACACGCCACCGGCACAAGACAGCGCAACATAAGGACTTTCCGGGTCAAGAATTTGCTGGCAGCCCCAGCGTACAAACTCATCGACATAACGGGTGTAGTTGGTAAACAACACGAAGGGCTGGAAGTGCTCAACCGGCGTACCGGTGTAATGGCGCAGGCGGGCGAGCGAGAAATCAACACGACGCGCGTCAAAATGCGAAAGCGGGTAGTACTCAGTCGGGTGGAACAGGCCATCCGCTGTTTCATCGCCAATTTGTGCCAATTCAGTGGTTGGGAAATGGCGTGGTAAACCGGCACTCATCGAACGGTCGAGCGACAAACTCGAACCATCAATCACATACGGATACGGGATTTCATGCAGCGATAAACCGACTTCAATCTGCGCACCATAATCTTCATAAAGTAGTGTTAATTGTTCGGCGAGATAATGGCGAAACAGTGCAGGGCGGGTAACGGTGGTGGTATAGCTGCCGGAATGAGTGAAGCGAGCATAGGCGCGTGTTTTGTTGGGGTGTTTGATGGTGCCATCCCAACTGACGCGTAACTCCGGGTAGACAAATAATCCTGCGGCACGCTTTTGTATTTCGGGTAAGGTGCCGTTTTCAACGTACTGGGCAATGGCGTCACGCAATGCGTTGACCGAAGCATCGTACAGCTCCTCTAATTTATCGAGGGCCTGGTTCGGGGTAAGGGCAGTGTCGGCTGTCTGATGCGTCATCTTATCTCCTTATCCTGCAGATTTACGCAGGGCTGTTTCGATAGTATGTCATCGGAGGGAGAGAACGGAAGGGGGCGGCAGAGCCTGTAAAGCAAAAAGCCTGCTTAAATTAGCAGGCTTCAGATTGCTGACAAAGGGTGACAAATGTGTTTTGTAGGGTGGATAAGCGTTAGCGTCATCCACCATTTACGCCCGTTGTGTCGGATGACGCTGCGCTTATCCGACCTACGAGGTTTCATAAGGATTTGTTTTTGTAGGGTGGATAAGCGCTAGCGTCATCCACCATTTACGCCCGTTGTGTCGGATGACGCTGCGCTTATCTGACCTACGAGGTTTCATAAGGATTTGTTTTTGTAGGGTGGATAAGCGCTAGCGTCATCCACCATTTACGCCGTTGTGTCGGATGACGCTGCGCTTATCTGACCTACGAGGTTTCATAAGGATTTGTTTTTGTAGGGTGGATAAGCGTTAGCGTCATCCACCATTTACGCCGTTGTGTCGGATGACGCTGCGCTTATCCGACCTACGAGGTTTCAGAAGGATTTGTTTTTGTAGGGTGGATAAGCGCTAGCGTCATCCACCATTTACGCCCGTTGTGTCGGATGACGCTGCGCTTATCTGACCTACGAGGTTTCATAAGGATTTGTTTTTGTAGGGTGGATAAGCGCTAGCGTCATCCACCATTTTACGCCGTTGTGTCGGATGACGCTGCGCTTATCTGACCTACGAGGTTTCATAAGGATTTGTTTTTGTAGGGTGGATAAGCGCTAGCGTCATCCACCATTTACGCCCGTTGTGTCGGATGACGCGCTTATCCGACCTACGAGGTTTCATAAGGATTTGTTTTTGTAGGGTGGATAAGCGCTAGCGTCATCCACCATTTACGCCGTTGTGTCGGATGACGCTGCGCTTATCTGACCTATGAATAAGTTTGTCATCAGTCTCAAGCCTGCTTAAATTAGCAGGCTCTTGAATTACACCCGTTCGATTTTTGCCGGAAGCCCCTGTCTGACTGACGCTCCGGAAACCCAGTCCAGCCAGGTATTGGCGACCTTACGCGTTGGGTCAGCAAACCCTAAATCATTCAGGTTAACTCCCGCTTTTATCTGCGTATCCACCGCCATAGCTTCTCCGTCGAGATAATGTTGCGCGGCACCCATTTCCCGGTGCCCGTAACCGTGCTCAATGGCGATGACGCCAGGCATCACGCCGTGGAGCAAACTGATTTGTGCCTCAACGTGCCCGCCAGGTGTGGTGATGCGCGCAGTATCACCGTGGGTCAAACCGTAACGTTTACCGTCCTCAGGATTCAGCGCCACCAGGTTAGTGGGTTTGAGATGATGTAAGCGCGGGATCACCGTAGAGGCGCTGGCCATGGTATTAGATTTAAAAGAAATGAGCTTCAGTGGCCACTGCTGCACTGGGAATATGTCGTCAACTGAGCGCCCGTCAGACAACCGTGAAGGATACCAGGCCGGACAGCCGCTGTAGCGTTCACCGGTTATCGCATGGCGATGTGCAGCAACATCGGCATTCCAGATTTGCAGCGGTTTTTGCCAGACATTGCCCACACTGTTGTCGGCGCGCCCGCTGCTGTCCGGCGCAAAACGCCCACCACGGGAATAGATGAACGCCACACGTTCCACTTCGTCCGGTTTTAGCGTCTGCTGAATCACTGGCAGAATTCGTCGCACGCCGCTTAACGTCACATCCTGATGATTCGCTGGCGTGACGGGCGCTTTGCCCATATATGCGATATTGGCGGCAATGCGCAGATAGTAATCTTCCGCGCGATTGAGCGGGTAGCTGTTGCCTTGCACATCGGTAATCGCATGGTCGCCAAAACCAGGCAGTTGCAGGCGCTTCGCTACGGCGATGCAGAAGGCTTCCATTGACACCGGTTGCCCGTCTGCGGTCTGGCTTGTTGCTGAAGCAACGATCGGCCAGCGGGCGGTGGTGGCTTTACTGGCAACCCCTGCCCACGGCGCACTAAATCCCCAGCTTTCGAAGTTATGGGTGTCCGGAACGATGTAGTCTGCCAGGGCAGTAGTTTCATTCATAAAGGCGTCAATGGCGATAAACAGCGGCAGGCGTTTAGGGTCTTTGAGCTTATCTTCCGCCACGGCCCGCAACCCCGGAATGCCGTAGAACGGATTGGTCATATTGGAGATCCACGCTTTCAGTGGATAAGGGTAACCCTCCAGTGCGGAGGTAAGTAGTTCAGTCAGTTGCCCTGCCACAAACGGATACCACGGTGCTTTGGCAGGGAAGGGGGAAACCCCTGCGGCCACTTTATTGCGATACTCTTCTGAAGACTCATACGCCGTTTTGCTGCGCGCGATACTCAACCCTTGCGGTTTGACCTTACCTGGGAAGCTGTCCATGTTATAGCGCGGGCCATCGGTCGCACCGTTGAACTTCCCGCCGCCGACAAACACACCGCCTTCCAGACTAAGATTGCCGATCAGCGCGTTGAGCATCATGACCGCCCAGGCGTTGTAAAACCCGTTGCCTGCCATCATCCCGCCGTGGGCGATCACGGCGGCTTTGCGCCCGTGCTGGGTGAAAGCCTCCGCCAGCGCAGCAATTTTCCCCTCCGGCACGCCACACTGCTGGCTGTATTGCGTAAGCGTCAGTTTATTGGCCGACTCTTTTAGCAACTGGAAGCCACTTTTCACGGTGACGGCTTGTCCGTCCGCCAGCGTGACCTGTTGTGAGACAAACAATTGTGCGCGCTGGCAACGGCTGGCAGAAACCATCTGCTGGTTTTCGTTCATCACCACCGGTTCGTTTGCGCCATCCTCACTCAGATGCGCCAGCGTCAAATGCTGACCGGCAAGTTGCGGCAGTTCATCGCTGATCACCAGATGCGAGGCGTTGGTCCAGCTTTTTTCGCCGGCTTGCTGCATCGCTTGTGCGTCGGGGATGGCCAGATAGTCGGCGTTATAACGTTGTTTTTCGATAATCCAGCGAATCATGCCCATCGCCAACGCCGAATCACTGCCAGGAATAACCGGCAGCCAGTGGCCGCGATCGTCAGCCAGAACCGTGGTTAACGGCAGCGCCGGAGCAACCACAACATACTGAAAATTATCGCGCAGACGGGCGCTGGAGAGTTGCCGGGCCTGGCGCTTAAATGGGTTGCCGGATTGTGCGGGAGATGTGCCCATAAACAGCGCGAATTCAACGTGATCCCAGTCAGGTTTAACATGCGAGTTCTTTTCAAGATCGCCCATCAGTGCGCCGGAGCCTGCCCGGTAGGCAAGGCCGCAATAGGCACCGTGTGCACCGAAGTTTTTGCTGCCGAAACTGTTGAGCGCAAAACGGCGCAGGAAGGTATCGCGCCCGTCATCACTGGTATTGGTGACCAGTAACTGGTTGGTCTTCGGGCCAAACCCTGGATGCGCCGGGTCGATAAGCGTCGTTGGTGCATAAAGGGCGCGCAGACCTTCTATATTCCCCTCGCCAAACAGGTCGCCACCTTCCACGACTTCTTCAATAAGCTGTTCAAAACTGATGCGTTGCCATTTCCCCTCGCCACGTTTACCGACGCGTTTCATCGGTTCCAGAATACGCAGCGGGCTGTACAGGCCTTCCATCAAGGTCGCGCCACGTGCGCAAGCGGTGGAGCGGGCATCAAGGCCGCTTTCTCCGGCAAGTTGCGCCATCGCTTCTGCAAACGGCACGGCGGAATTGATGTGATGTTCATGGGATAACGGGTGGTAAGGGTTACCGGCAATGCGCAGTACTTTCCCCTTTTCGCAATCGACCCTCACCCGCACACCGCACTGCGTCCAGCAGCCGAAGCACTGCGTCATGGAGATCACCTGCTGCGGGTTTTGTTGCCATTGCGGTTGTGCGTGAGCCTCGGGAATGAGCGCATTTGCGAAGATGCGGTCGCGGGTTATCTTGCCGGAGGTTCCGTTTTGCAAGCCGTCAATCGCCCGCTTTGCGACATCCCGGTAACTCAGCCCAAAGGTTACCATTCCGCCCACGGCAAGGCCGACTTTAAGCCACTGACGACGGGTTAAATTAGCCATGTTGCATTCTCCTTGCGAATCCGTTCACGGTTTCACGGATAATAATGAGCAGCGCTATCCACAAACCAAAGGTACCGAGGATGGCAAGCCAGCCATCAGTCCCCGCGGGCAGGGTGTAAGGGTTAAATTGAGCGTTGAATTTCGGCACAGTTTGCACCTGAATCAGTAAGGTCCAGCGCATTAGCCAGCACAACGCCATGGCGCTTAACGCCTGCAAAATGCGTAACGGCATCGTTAGCGGCTGGAATAACGCCACACCACCAAGACCCAGCGAGATAAACCAAAGTACAGCCCAACCAGCTGCGTAGTGCCTGGCCGATGCAGACACCGTAAGCCAGTCGCGAATAGCTACGCCGGAGAGCGTGTCGCCGTTGACCCAAAACACTACGACGAAGGCAACTCCACCTAAAGTCCAGAGCTGCCACAGAGCCAGTTTGCGCTGTAACGCCGGTTCACCGCGCAGCGACAGGATAAGCAGCGCGAAAAATGTATGAAAAGCACTGAGAAACATAGCCACCGGAAATGTATAGCTAAACCAGATGGGGCGCGCCTGTACGATAGAGACTTCACGTCCGGTATACAGCAGCAATCCTGCTGCGGTCAGTGCACTTGCCAGTGCCAGCCATTTGGTCGCCCGGTAGCTTTTTTTGGTAAAGCGTTTGAGCTGCAACGCCAGAAACCATAAGCCTAAAAAAGCGGTGAACAGCGGCAAAAATAGTGCGCCCCATGGCATCCACGACCACGGCGTTGGATAAGCGTAGAAATGCCAGAAGCGGGCGGTTTGATGCAGATCCGCCGTAAGTGCCAGAGGCGCGGTGATGGCACAGGTTAAGGCAATCAGCAGCGTCAGGTTTTCCAGTTTTGCCGAATCGCTTTTACGCCAGTGAAGCACGCAGGCAAACAGAGCGGCACAGGCGGCAATGCCGATGAAAAAGAAGTACTGCACCGCCCAGGGAAGCCAGCTAATTTCCTGCGGCCGGGTAAGTACTTCTTCGACTAACAGAGAATGGGTCATTTAAACCTCCTGCCAGAGTGCGGGCTGAGCGCGCCCCATCAACGGGGTGGTGAACGTCTCGTCCAGACCTAAATAGAAAACATGGGGTTGGGTGCCGTTCTCCGGTTTCAATACTTTGATGGCTGCGTGGTGGGCGTGGAGCATCTGCGCGATGCGGCTATTTGGGTCTTGCAGGTCGCCGATAATACGTGCGCCACCAACGCAAGACTCCACACAGGCGGGGAGCAATCCGACCTCCAGTCTGTGGACGCAGAAGGTGCATTTATCGGCAGTTTGGGTTTCGTGATTGATAAAGCGTGCGTCATAGGGGCAAGCCTGAACGCAATAAGCGCAACCGACGCACCGTGTGTTGTCGACCACGACAATGCCGTCTTCCCGCTGGAACGTAGCCTGAACCGGGCAAACCGGCACGCAGGGAGGGTTATCGCAATGGTTACACAGGCGAGGAAGCAGCACGTTGGTGACGCTCTCCTCGCCTTCAACTTGCACCTGATATTGGTTTACATGGGTGCGAAATTCACCCTGTGGGGTCTGGTTTTCGATAGCGCAACTCACTGTGCAGGCCTGGCAACCAATACAGCGGCGCAAGTCGATAAGCATGGCATAACGGTGGCGTGCGGAACCTTCATGTCGCTCAGGAGAGAAGGGGAATTTTGCCTGAGCCAGTGGCACTAAAGAGGCTCCTGCACTCAGGATGCCCAGTTGCTGGAGAAACTGCCGTTTACTGCTGTCCATATTTTCTCCCGTCATGATGCAACAACAAAACATTGGTCACGTCATTGTTCGGCTAGTGATGTATAAAAAATGTCTATGATTTACAGTGTAAAAATCAGGGAGTGGCGGCTCTATTGTGGTTAACCACATAACCAGCTTGTTGTTGATCTAAAACAACATAATCAACAGGGATAATTCGGTGATTGGGACACAGATGAGATGTCTGGCGTTATTCATGTCAGCCATCATGATGAGCGGTGTTGCGTGGGCGGAATCGTGGAACATTGGTGTTCTGGCGATGCGTGGAGAGGTGTTGACCCGCAGCCACTGGCAAGCGCTGGAAACCACGCTTAACCAACAACTTCCCGGCGAGTCGTTTCATATTCAACCGCTCGATCTGCATCAAATGCAGGAGGCTGTTAACCGTAAAACGGTACAGTTTGTGGTGACCAATCCGGCGCAGTTTGTGCAACTGAACAGCCATTCACCGCTGCGTTGGCTGGCTTCTTTGCGTTCTGCTCGTGGTGGCAAAGCGGAGAGCAATGTAATCGGCAGTGTGATCCTCGCCCGTCGTGACAGCGGTATCGCCTCGGTACACGATCTGATTGGCAAAACGGTTGGCGCTATTGATGCGCAGGCTTTTGGCGGCTATTTACTGGGATATAAAGCGCTCATTGATAGCGGCATTCGCCCGGAACGTGACCTGAATTTGCGTTTCACCGGTTTCCCGGCTGATGCTTTGCTCTATTTGTTACGCGAAAAAGCCATTCAGGCGGCGATTGTGCCGGTCTGCCTGCTGGAGAATATGGAGGAAGAGGGACTTATCCATAAGCAAGATTTTGTCGCGCTGTTAAGCCATTCGGCCTCCATTCCCTGCTTAACCAGCACGCCGCTTTATCCCAACTGGTCTTTTGCCGCAATGCCGATGGTCAGTGATGAACTGGCGGATCGGGTCACGAAGGTTTTGCTTAATTCCCCAGAAAGCGCGTCTTTTCGTTGGGGGGCTCCGGCCTCGACCAACCAGGTCGAAACACTGTTGCAAGACATACGCCAGCATCCGCAACAGCGACGTTTGTGGCTGGATATCAAAAGCTGGTTGATTCAACATCAGCTGGCAATGGGCACCGTGGCGTTGGTCCTGCTACTGCTCACGCTAAATTACATCTGGGTGATGCTACTGGTACGGCGGCGTGGCCAGCAGCTAGAGCGCAATAATGTGCTGCTGCGTCAGCAGGAGCAGGCGCTGGAAACGGCAAGACAAATGAGCGTGCTGGGAGAGATGACATCTGGTTTCGCCCACGAGCTGAATCAACCGCTCTCGGCCATTCGGCATTATGCCGAGGGATGCCTGATTCGCCTTGAGGCGCAGAATGAGCAACATCCACTGCAGGCGGCGCTGCAAGAAATTGACCGGCAGGCACAACGTGGAGCCGACACTTTGCGTAACCTGCGCCACTGGGTCAGCCAGGC
This sequence comes from Buttiauxella agrestis ATCC 33320, assembly GCA_024169445.1. Lineage (GTDB taxonomy): Bacteria > Pseudomonadota > Gammaproteobacteria > Enterobacterales > Enterobacteriaceae > Buttiauxella > Buttiauxella ferragutiae. The sequence continues at coordinate 4,105,987 of JALKFA010000001.1, read as the reverse complement.
GCAGGGTAACCCAGTGATGAGCGAGGAGTGGGGGCAAGTCAGCATTCGTGATGCGATGTTACATGTCTGGCGATTATTGCGCATGGAGCAGCATTTCCCGGCATTAACACTGCAAATGGAGGCCAATTCCGCACAGACTTTGCAGCTGCCGCCAATGCTGCTTGAACAAGTGCTGACCAACCTGACCCTGAATGCGGCTCAGGCGGGAGCCACAACGATCTGGTTAATGGTGGAAGATAAAGACAACGGCACGCGAATTACCCTACAAGATAATGCCGGAGGCATTGATGAGGCGTTACTGCGCCAGGCTTTCCAGCCTTTTATGACCACCCGCGACGAGGGAATGGGACTCGGACTGGTGATATGCCAGCGTTTAGTCCGCTATGGCCAGGGAGAGATCAGTATCCAGAATCAAAAAGCCGCGGATGGTCAGTTGGGTGTGGCGGTGGTGTTAGATTTTATGCGCAAGGAGGAATGAAACAGCAATGGCGATAATTCATCTGTTAGATGACGATATGGCAGTGACTCAAGCCTGTGCTTTTTTGCTTGAAAGCCTGGGATATGAAGTTCACTGCTGGCATGAAGGGGCAATGTTTTTTTCGCAGGCAGAGCTATACCAGACGGGGGTGCTGTTGCTGGATATGCGCATGCCGGTTATGGATGGCCAGGCCGTGCATGAGGAAATGTTGCGACGCGGCAGTACGCTGGCGGTGGTGTTCCTCACCGGCCATGGTGATGTTCCGATGGCGGTAGAACAAATGAAACGCGGTGCGGTCGATTTCCTGCAAAAGCCCGTATCGGCAAAGCCCCTTCAGTTGGCGCTGGAACATGCATTACTGGTTTCTGAGCAGACATTTGAACGGCAAAAAATTGTCGCCTGTTATCAGCAACTGACACCTAAAGAGCGGGAGCTGGCGGGGTTGGTGGCAGATGGGTTAATCAACCGTGAGATTGCCAGCACCATGAATATTGCGGTACGCACGGTGGAAGTGCACCGCGCCAGGGTGATGGAAAAAATGCAGGCAGGCAGCCTGGCTGAACTGGTGAACCGACTGCAGCAGATACTGGACGACAGAAATGCAAAAAATTATCTGGTTTCCTGAGCGGGTTTGAGACTAATGATGACCCTTTTTCGTAGGCTGGATTAGCTCCGCGCATCATCAGTACATCAGGATGTGCCGGTTAGTGCTGCCGCTGGTCAAAGTACTCCGAGGCTGAAATAATGGAGAACGGTGATTGCTGAAAACGCCGCCTGAATTTCTTATATAAACCGAAAAACGTGACAAGTAATTTATTAATTAAAAGTAATCAAATGGAGAGTAATGGTGGGGATATTAGAAGGCTCTAAATCGCAGTGTCCACGCTTGGGAAATACTGTCGGCAGGATAGTTGCTGGTGCATTAATTTTAATGAGTTGTAGTCCTGTTTTCGCCCAACTGAAAGAAAGTGATATCGATACCCTGCTCACAACAGCACTCACTGAGACTCAAAATATACCTGCTAATGCTTGTGTAAGTATGCCCAATTCAGGCGTTAAACTTCCAGGGAATACTGAAACCGCTTCATTGATGTATCCGTCAGGGGATATCAGAAAAGATGTGGCTGCACTGATTGATGCTGGTTTAATCACAGTAAAGTTTAATTCTGGTGAGGGGGCGTCTGCATTGGCCGTTTTTAAGGCAAAAGCTGCTGGTACTGACTCATCAACATCCCCTAATGTTGCGTTAAGTTATGTAGAATTAACCCCGCTAGGGAACAAGTTTTATCGCTATGATGATCCTAAATCAGGTCATCTTCCTCAAGGACTCTACGGCGCAAACCGCTTTTGTGCACATATTCAGTACGGTGGCGTGGAGAAATATATGAAACCATTAAAGAACCCCTATGATGATAATCCTCATCTTGTTTCATGGGTTAATTTTAAATGGAAACTCGATCAACATAAAACACCGTGGCTGAATAATGCGGTACTAAAAGAACAGTTATCCATTTACAGTGATAAAGATTCATGGTCGCGTAGCGGAATTCTTATTGAGCTGAATGACGATAAATGGGAATTAGGGAAGGAACCCTATACCATTCGATGGTGAAGCGGTAAGACGTCTGGTTCGGTATGGCGTTCGTTAGCGACGTATTAACCCGCGCAATATTGAGTCTGGTCGTCTTTTCGTTTATACCGCAAGAATTCAGACAACTAAATAGTCATAAAAATTCGCATGAAGTCTAACAGTAAAAAGCCCGCTTAGTTTCCTAAGCGGGCTTCTTAAATTTGGCTCCTCTGACTGGGATCGCCTTTGCCACTAAGTGACTATTTTATAGCCTAAATCACGCGTCTCTTCCAGTCAAGACCACCAAAGTGACCACCAATTGAGGTTGGTTAAGTAAAACTACTCCTTCCAGCGCGGGCCTGGATAAATGGTATTTCAGTTCGGAAAGATAAATGGCAATGGGGCGGGGCACGTCTTTCACCCGCTAGCGCCTTTCTGCCAGCTGGTACAGGCGAACCAGCAGCATGCGCTGAGCGGTAATGATTTTGGTGTTGCGCATCGAGCCAATCACATAACAGCAACCGCCTTACTCAAATATCGTATTAAGCGAAAATCCAGTGGGGGCATTAATGGCATTGAGTAAAGCCAGCTCTTCAATTTTACCGAAGAAGGCTTTTATTTTATCTGCGATGCCCTGAACGTAGTCGCCGTTATACACATCACGAATAGTTGCGGTGGCATGTTGATTAACAAACTGCGCGGCTATTCGGGCCGCTTTCCGGTCGTCAATGCGATAAAGTCCGATTCCTGACCTTTCTCTGCCAGACTGAAACCGGCAACAAAAAGCTCTTCCAGTTCATCGGCGGTGATCTCTTCAATCAGGTTTAGCCGGTATTGCGGTTTTCGCAGGTCAATCAGGGCAAAGGGCTTCCCGGCATCTTCACAGGCTTTTCGGTAGAGGTGGGGTGCCCATTCATCATCTTTAGGGTCCATCACAAATACGCCTTCACCGGCCAGAATACTTTGATAAAGTAATATCCTGGTGGCCACCCCTTTACCGACTCCGGTGGTGCCGATGATATCCGCGTGTTGTTTTTGCCAGTCGTTTAACGGCAGGTACATCGGCTGAATATCGCGGTCCATGCCGATAAATAACCCTTTGTTCAGGTCGATATAATCGAGTGGATTATAATGCAGTGTTTCCGGCAGCACTGATTTCACCGTGCGGACATCGGTGCGTAATTCCCGTTCAAGCGTGGTTTTTCTGACGAGGCGTTTCTTTATTTTGTCTAATTCAGGGGTTAATACTCTGCGAAGCAGAATATGGAAAATAAAACCCGTTACGGTAAAGGAAATAAGCACCGGCCATACCAGAACGGGAATGCTGGCGATAACACGGCCCCGATAAAACCACTGGAAAATCCAGATAAGTACCGGCCCCATCGTACCGCAAAGAAAACACAGCATGGAAAAAGCAATAATCAGCTTTTGCCAGATAGGGGCTTTTTGCCGTTCATCGCTTTTCATCGACGCGAAAAACGGCATCATCAGCCCCGATAACAGCGCCAGCATCAGCTGATGCTGTTGCATAAAAGCAATGAAGATCAGCGCGCCATTCACTATCGGCGACAGTGAAACGGCCAGCTTATTCAAAATCACGATGCCTCCTTCGTCAGCTATTCCCCCCATGACATCGCCCCATCCGTTCGCCCCACGGTGTCGGGCGAAAAGGCGGGGCGAGCGTCTGGGGTAAAGAAAGTGGCCGCGTTGCGGCCATGTGCCGGAAAGCATGCTTCCCTGCACGACAAGGCGTGCGCCAGTACATGCGGGCTGGACGCCCTTATGAAATGTCGCATGGGGGTAATGTCGCGGCTAAACGCCGCGCCAACCCCCCCCAAATAAACCGACGCGTGGGCGCGTCTTTTTGCTCGCTGGGGCGGCAAAATTTATTCGGCTCCCCCGGCCTGTTCAGTTCACTTTGGGTGAACGTTCACAGGTGCGTTTGGCGACGCAAATTAGCCATTTCTTCGAAATCGAATTTACTCGCCGCACAGCACTTTTAATCCCATGCGGGGCATGTCATTAAAAGCCGGAAAACCCTCACCGATGAGTGTCGTTGCGATGGTGGTGCGTATTTTGGATTAATGAAAGTAGTCATCCTGTGGATTGACTTTCATCAGTAGAGAGGCAGATAAAAGAGCCGTAATGACAGCTGATAATATATAGGTATAACGGCTGTTATCTCGGCACAATTTTATCAAACTTTGAATTAAGTAAAAAAGAAACGAGAATCCAAAGACAAGGAGAGAACAAAGAGTAATACGGGAACCATTTAGTTATCCTTAATTAAATACTCATTGAGTTGTTTCCCACTATTTACCCCATCCTGAAGACGCGGCGGGTATCATTTCCCACTCTCGAAGCCAGTTTTCCGGCACCAAAGAATGCTGCGCCAAGACCGATGACCACGAGTCCCTGCTGGAGGCTGTTGCGACCGCGCCAGCCAGTGCCCGCGGCCAGTTTGGCAGAAAAATAAATAAGCACTGCTGCGCATATTCCTGCCAGAAAGACCTGGGCACCCAGCTCAACAATTGTTGACTGAGAGGCTACAGTTATCGCCTTTTTTAATACAGCGTTTAAATAGGTGATGACAATATTCAGGGATAATGCTGAAAACAAAATAGAAGTACAGAATCACCAACTGCTGAAATTACAACAAAGCTAACGTCAACCGTGGCTCCATCACTTTCGGGCTGGAGGACGAGACGATTCAGGTATGGTTTTAGCTAGTCGATATATCGTTCTCAAATGTCATATCCGGAGTTTTATGAATAATTTTCTGCATCTGATGTCGTTCATTTTAGGGCATGGATGCTATGATTTGTATTAGCATGGCTCAGTCCGGTTGGTTTGGCCATTGCTCAGATAGCACAGTCTGGACTGGGTTCCCTTTAAGTGATCTGCTATTAGAATCTATTTAACAGCACATCCGCCAGTGCATGCGCATGAACTATGTTCCGGAGCCTGAGAAAATTGAGTGGGTGTGAGAATCCTTACCGAAGAGATTGAGCGCTTGGGCCGAAAATAAGTAATAGATTAAAGCCTTCTCTACCCGAAGAAGGCTTTTCACATTACTCAAGTTCTAACGCGTCGTACCCTTTCCAGCGGTAGTTCAGCATCGAAATTATCCAGCAGGCAATAAACAGCCCAACCACCATAAAGCCCGCGTTGCCGAGGTTTTCATTAAGCGCGCCAACCCATTGCCACGGACCTGAGTTCAGATTGAATTTATCTGCCAGCAGCCCGAGCGCTTCAATGCCACCAATAAACAGCGCCACCACAACCGATGTGCCGGTAATTGTCATGTTGTAATACAGTTTGCGTTGTGGCTTATTAAACGCCCAGCCATAAGCGCCCACCATAATAATGTTATCGAGTGTATCGACTAACGCCATGCCACTTGCGAACAGTGCCGGAAATATAAGAATCGACCACATCGACATTCCGTTAGAGGCGCTGACAGCAGAAATGCCGAGCACACCAATTTCTGTTGCAGTATCAAAGCCCAGTCCAAACAAGAAGCCCACTGGGTACATGTGCCAGCTTTTATTAATAAGGTTAAATGTGGAGCGGAACAGCCAACTCATCATACCGCCACCCTGAAAATCTGTCGCGTCGCTAGACAGGGCTTCCCCCCGCTTTAGCTGCTGGAAGTTGCGCCACACGCCACGAAAAATCACCATGTTAATCAACGCCATTGCCAGTAAGAAACACGCCGAAACGGTGGTACCAATCACACCGCCCACTTCATGAAACCAGGTCATATCTTCCTGGAACGCTGCAGCAGTTGCGGCGATAGCAATGGATGCCAGCACCACAATGCTTGAGTGGCCCAGTGAGAACCATGCCCCGACACCAAACGGGCGTTTGCCCTGCTGCATCATTTTACGTGTCACGTTATCAATGGCGGCGATATGGTCTGCATCTACCGCGTGGCGCAAGCCGTAGCACCAGGCAAGCAGACTTGCTGCCATCAATGTGGTGCTGTGGTTGAATGAAACCAGCGCCCAGGCCCATGAGACCAGGTTTGCTGCGACTAACGCCGCAAGCAAAAGAGCAGCGCGTGGATTGTCACGTAGAACTCGCGATAATATCATTTTATATCTTATCCTTGTGCAGGAGTATGAAAAAAGGAAGCGGGAAATTACTCCCGGCCTCCTTTTTTCATAGTGGGAAATGTAATTTTGCATTCACCATAGGCATGAACGAATAACTATGCTCGTTTCTACATTTACAAATAAAAGCTTGTTATGCCTTTGGAGGAGTACCTTCAGCGTGTGATACAACCGCTTCGATTTGGATTAAAGCATCGTTAGGTAAAGCTGATACACCGACGGTTCTTCGTGCCGGAACACCTTCTGGGAAGAAGATTGTGTAAATTTTGTCCACAGCATCAATATCTGCGATATTTTTAAGGAAGATATTTACTTTAACCACATCGTCCAAAACGTGGTCGATACTTTCTACAATTGCTTTAATATTTTTTAAGCACTGTCCAGCCTGCTCTTTTACACCGCAGCTCACAAGTTCTCCTGTTTTTGGGTCTAAAGGTAATTGAGCGGAAATATGGTTGTAATGAGAAAAGGCGACGGTTTGTGTCGAAAAAGAACATTGTGGCGCATTTTCTGTATTGTTTGGTTTTAAGATAATACCGTGCCTGTCTTCAACTACTTGTGGCGGAGTGCCGTCTCCGTGTGATACAACCGCTTCGATTTGTACCAAAGCATCCATAGGTAAAGCTGCAACTGCAACTGTTGTACGTGCAGGAACATAGGCTGCGGCTCTGGCGATAGCGGAGTCCGGGAAGAATGTTGTATAAACTTCATTTACCGCTTTAATATCAGAGAAATTTTTAAGAAAGATATTTATCTTAACAATATCGTCAAAAGGCACATCGATACTTTCTAAAATTGCTTTGATATTTTTTAAGCACTGACCAGTCTGCTCTCTGATACCGCCAGCGACTAACTTACCCGATCCTGGATCAATGGGTAATTGAGCTGAAAGATTATTATAATGAGAAAAAGCGACAGTTTGTGATGATAGAGAATTTTCTGGCGCATTTTTCGTATTGCTTGTAACTTTTATGAGGTCGCCTGCCTGTGGTGCTGCTGGAATAGTACCTTCACCGTTTGAAACAATGGCTTCAACTTGTATCAAAGCGCCCATAGGTAAAGCGGTAACTGCAACGGTCGTCAGCGTTGGAACATAGCAAGGGAAGAATTTTTTATAAATACTGTTTACAGTGTCAAGGTCTGAAATATTCTTAATGAATATAGTGATTTTAACAATATCATCCATAACGTGGTCGATACTTTCTACAATAGCCTGGATGTTTTTGAAACACTGTTCAGCTTGTTTCATTATACCACCGTCGACCAATTCACCAGATATCGGATTGATAGGCAATTGGGCTGAAAGATTATTATAATGAGAAAAAGCAACTGTCTGTGAATATGGGCCTATGCTTTTTGGTGCGTTTTTTGTATTTCTTGCTAAAACGGCGTTATAACCACTCATAATAATACTCCCTTGTAAATTGGAATTTAGTGAATGCAGAAAAGCCTTAAACTTGACCATTCTGCATCAGTGCACGTAAGAAACTAGCTGATAATGCTCGAGGTTGGTGCAGGCACATCATTCGGATTCTGACCAAAGCGGTTGGTATCGGGTTGGCTATCAGATACAGCAAAGATGACCAGAACAATACAATAGCCCGCCTACGGCCGAGACCTGTCACTTAGCAAGTGTCAGGATACCTCCCTGGCTGCAGATTTCTTAAACAGAACCTTATGCAGATTGTTCTGGTATGCAACCGCCGCGAGGACAATCACAACACCAAGGACCTGGATAAAAGTCGGTATTTCGCTGAAAAGAATAATGGAAATGATAGCAACGGTTGAGATCGGGCTGAGCAACAAGAGTCCCGCGACAATGGTCGAGTTCAAGCGAACGGAACCATACTGGACAAACGTCCATGCCATTGCTTGCCCCACTACGCCTAAAACAAGCATCCAAACCCAGTTCATCGTAGTGATAGGGTCACCAGGCGTCGTTTCTGGGTTCATTGGCAGTGCATCATTAACCATTACGCCGTTGACCAGATCAAACCCGCGGTCAGAGAAGAACATCATGAAAAGGATAGGAGCCACCAATTGAGCAGCCGTTGCCAATGCTATTGGCTGGACAATCTGTCTCTTATTTACTTTAGTCGCCTTACGACTGGTGTAGAGGTAGATACCATAGCAGATACCGGAAGTCATACCACACAAGGTTCCAAGAATGGCGATATTAATACCATGTATTGTCGATGGTCCTTCTGTAGTCCCACTTGCACCGTCAAAGACCCCGCCAGACATCACAACACCGAGGATCATGATGGGTAAAATAATAAAGTAACTTTTGGGAATTTTTTCTCTGTCAAATAAGAATGCCAGTGCTGGTAAAATAATGATCTGCAGGTTCAGCAAAATTGAAGCAATACCTGAGCCAACATAGAAGATGGCGTAGTTCCAAGCCGTAAAGTCAATGCCTAAAAACAAACCTGCCAGAATGGAAAGAATCACTCCCTGCTTGTTGAGCGCACCAATTTTTTTCACTTCGTTATATGCGAATGGCAGCAGTGCCACTAGCCCGATCGTACAACGAAGAATGGCAGATGTTGCTGGTTCGAAATTCGATAATTTTACCCACGGTGCAGTAAACGCAAGTGCGGCAATACCGATAAGGAGAGTCACGTATGCTCCTGCATTCGATACCCCACTTTGTTGAAGATTATTATCCAAAATTTTCACCCTCACGTTAAATAGATTATTTAAATGATTTTTTTGCAAAAAAACTTATCCATTCTTTTATCAAAAGATAAAAAGAATGGATTTATCAATTGGCTTTTAGAGCGATATTAGTCCCTGTAGCTTGTGAACTCATGCCAAGTGTTATTCATTTCTTGCTTTAACAATACTAAGTCTGATGCAAGCCATCTGACATTTACTGCTTTCCCATCAAGTAACGAAGCACATACTTTCACATGTGCAAACCGCTGAAGTTCCTCATTCAATTTCCTGATATCCATATGCTGTAGCGAAGGCGTCACAAACCACATCGATCCAACATATAAATGCTCCTCAAGTAGACCAAATTGTCCAAGGTACATATGGCCTGGTGAAAACAAAAGAGAGTCATAAATCAAACAACTCTCTTCCATCCAAACTTGAAAATTCGATTTTACATCACTATATTGGAATATTTCCCCGCTCTTATCACGACCAGGAGATAGAATTTCCCCCCAAAGAAACCTGGCATCCTGCGCCATGTGAACAATGGTTTTCCCACGAAATTTTGCCTTTTCGAAAGGAATGAGAGCTTCCGTTTTCCACGCAAGACTTGCTTTAGAACCAATAGTTACATCAATATTTTGCGAACTCCATCTTCCGTTAAATGCAGGATAGATTTTGGTTGCAGATTGCGGAATAAGACAGACATTCGCTCCTTCTTGAACATCGATTTTAAAGTTATTATGATCCCCTGCCACCAGACCACCCGATGTTTCTACCATATATACAGTAGCCTCCGTCGGGTTTGCTGAGTTCAGATACAGTGCCCGACTCGCCCTAAGCGGGGGAGACTGGTAGCAATCGGTTAAAATCGTTTTATTTCCACGATTGACAAATTTTAAAGACAAAGAGCCATTATGCTTCAGTCGCTTAATTGGAGTTTGCTGCCAATTCATCAGATACTACTCCCAACAAGAGATCAGATTTAATCCAAGCAATTACATCATCTAGACCTTTTTTAGTCTTAATGTCTGCAAAAACAAAGGGTCTTTCACCTCTCGATTTTTTGGTGTCGCTCTTCATTTGAACAAGGTCTACACCAACATATGGAGCAAGATCCGTTTTATTTACAATAAGTAAATCGGAACGTGTAACACCCGGACCACCTTTTCTCGGAATATCACCACCTTCAGCTACATCGATAACATAAATAAACGCATCAACTAATTCAGGGCTGAATGTTGCCGACAGATTATCACCACCGCTTTCTAAAAGAATAATATCAAGATTTTCAAAACGCTGCTTCAACTCAAGAATGGCTTCAAAATTCATTGATGCATCTTCGCGAATCGCCGTGTGAGGACAACCACCAGTTTCAACACCGATGATACGGTCGGGATCAAGCACCTTCTCATTAATTAAAAAGTTGGCGTCCTCTCTCGTATAAATATCATTGGTAATAACAGCGATATTGTATTTTTCTTTTAATTCTTCCGTAAGGACTTTAACAAGTGTTGTTTTACCTGAACCTACTGGTCCACCAATGCCAAGGTGTACTGTTCTCATTTTAACAATCTCCTCCTAAATTACTTTATTCAGGCTTACTAATTCAGCATATATGTCATAGAGAAACAAAATTAACTATATGGATTTCCTGGGCTACTCCTGAATAATATATATAGAATGATTATTCTGCTTGTAGCGGCAACCAAAGCAGAAACCAATTTCCTAGTATGCCGGTAGAACTTCCAACATACAGCTTATACACCCTGCTTATTCAAGTCCGGATGGTAGTATCTCGGGGCTAGGCTTGAAGCAGACATTGTATTTATAAACGAACCTGCTGATCGATACGACGTGCTAGTCTGCCCTCGAGACATTTCACCTTGATAACAGCATATGTGTTTAATTTCATTATGATATAAATAACCGTGAATGAAGAAATTCATGCTTCATTGATGCAATTTCTAGCGCGATTGAATTATTATCAAGATCATCCAAGTCCAAAGTCATCACCCGCCTTGCTATTTCTTGAATAACGGGCAACAAGACAAAGACCGTTTTGACTCCGCTCACCTGCCCAAGAGGAACAGCACGGACAGCATTTTGAACGAGCGCTGCTATGGATGAATAAAGAAACATTTCAAGTGCCACCTTTATATCTGCGCCTAGAATTGCGGTGTAAATACCATATACAATGGAATAATGACCCTTAATTTCCTTGTTCTTTAGTTTGTCATACCAAAACATAATCAACTCATCATCACTTAATTGATGGACCGTATGTAAAAACTGTCGGCCCATCATCGCGCTTGCTTTCCTTGTCTCGGGAGATAACTTAATACCGTGACAAATATTTTCAAGGTGCATAAGCTCTTTCATATCTTGCTGTTGAGCAAGAGAATAAGCTTCCTTAACAAGGATAGCATCTGCTGAAGCAAGATTATGACGGATATACATGTCAAGAAATTTTTTTAAATCATATTCATTCCGAAGAATATCTTCCTGAATATATGTTTCCATTCCGAAAGAGTGTGCAAAACTACCGGTTGGAAACGCCGTGTCATGGATTTGAATAAGATGCAGAAACCATGGATCAGTGTTGGTGTCCCCTATATTTGAATGGTTCTTTGAACCGTCTCTCAGATTGTTCATAGGTAACTCCCACTTCATCCATTAACTTCTCAAGTGTGTGATCATAACGAACGAGAATTTCATTATCTTCAATAATACATTGAGTGTGACGATTTCCAATTTCAAATGCCATTTTTCCCATTTCTCGCATTGTCTTAGGCGTAATGACATAGACCTTTTCCAGCTTTGTTCGAATGGCGATCAGCGTATTTTCATCCTCATACAAAACGTCCCCATAATGAAGATGCCCCCCCTCGTCGAGGAATATAGAAACATCCATACCATTCTGTGTTTGCTTGCGTAAGATTTTCTTGTTTAGGTCTTCCCACTCAAGCTCAAGCCAGTCAATGTTTTTATCTGATAACTTGAAATTGTTAAGATTTCCCACTGTCTTCGTAAAAATCAAGGCTCGTATCCTTCTGCATATTTTTACAAAATTGCTTTAAAAAAATCATTTAATAACACATAATTCAATGAATTTTAAAACAGGAAGTATTTTTGGCCCATTGCGACTTCTTCAAGCGGTTCGCATTGAATAAGTTTTCCATCTATCTTAACTTCGTACGTTTCCGGGTTAATATCAATATCCGGCATCGCATCATTCCACTTCATATCCTTCTTGCCAATGTTACGGCAATTTTTAACCGTACCAATACGACGCTTCAGACCAAGTTTTTCGGGTACCCCCTTCTCAATAGAACTTTTCGACATAAAAGTGATGTTCGCGGCATATTTGGCACTTCCCATAGCTCCAAACATAGGACGGAACATAACTGGCTGTGGCGTCGGAATAGAAGCACCAGGGTCACCAAGCTGTCCGTAAGCAATAAAGCCACCTTTAACCACAGTTTCGGCTTTCACACCAAAGAACATCGGCTGCCAAAGCACCAGATCAGCAAATTTACCGACTTCGATAGAACCAATCTCATGAGAGATTCCCTGGGCAATCGCTGGATTGATCGTATATTTCGCTACATACCGTTTGGCACGTAAATTATCCGATTCATTTTTCTCACTGACTAATGCACCACGTTGTTTTTTCATCTTATCTGCAGTTTGCCATGTTCTCATGACCATCTCTCCTGCACGTCCCATTGCCAGGGTATCAGATGACATGATACTGATCACACCCAAGTCATGTAGAATATCTTCCGCTGCAATCGTTTCAGGGCGAATTCGGGAATCAGCAAAGGCAACATCTTCTGGCACATTGTGGCTTAGGTGATGGCAGACCATCAGCATATCCAAATGCTCGTCAATTGTATTGATGGTAAAGGGCTTTGTCGGATTGGTTGAAGAAGGAAGTACATTGGGCTGACCCGCCATCTTCAGAATATCAGGGGCATGTCCACCGCCCGCACCTTCGACGTGGAATGAGTGAATCACACGCCCATCAATCGCACGGAGTGTATCTTCAAGGAATCCAGCTTCATTCAATGTGTCTGTATGGATAGCAACTTGGATATCAGCCTGGTCAGCTACCTGCAAGCTACGGTCAATCGACGCGGGTGTTGCACCCCAGTCTTCATGAATTTTGAGCCCCGCCGCACCCGCATCGATTTGTTCCATAAGAGGAGCAAGAGATGAGGCATGACCTTTTCCTAAGATACCGATATTCACAGGGAAATCTTCAGCTGCCTTTAACATCATTTCGATGTTCCACGGCCCCGGGGTGATGGTAGTTGCTTTACTACCTTCTGCAGGCCCTGTTCCGCCACCGAACACAGTGGTCGTACCATTCGCCAGAGCCACTGCAAATTGATCCGGTTCAATAAAATGCACATGGGTATCAATTGCACCCGCTGTAACAATTTTCCCTTCACCAGCGATGACTTCCGTGGCAGCGCCACAGATCATATTCGGGGTAACCCCATCCATAATGTCTGGATTGCCCGCTTTACCAATACCGACAATATAGCCGTCTTTCACACCGATATCAGCTTTGTAAATCCCTGTGTAGTCAAGAACAAGCGCATTGGTGATCAGAAGATCAAGAACATTCTCATCACGAGTGAATGTTCCGTTTTGTCCCATACCTTCGCGCAGTACTTTACCGCCACCGAACTTATTTTCATCGCCATAAGTCGTGTAATCTTTCTCTACTTCTATCCATAGATCCGTATCAGCCAAGCGAACCTGATCCCCAACCGTAGGACCAAAATTATCTGCATACTGCTGTCTGTTATATTTCATTTGTTATTCAGCTCCTTTAAAACTTAATTTCTTAGCTCTCTTGATAATCTCATCCTTCCTATCAATGGAGCCGTTAGTCAAATCACTAACTCCGAAAACACAGCGGTTTCCACCTAATTCTACCAATTCAACTTCCATTTCTTCACCTGGTTCAAATCGAACTGCAGTACCCGCAGGAATATTCAATCTCTTGCCAATCGCTTCCATACGGTCAAATGAAAGTTGTCGGTTTACTTCGACAAAGTGAAAATGCGAACCGACTTGAATTGGGCGATCCCCCGTATTTGACACACGGATCTTCGCTGTATTACGACCAACATTAAGTTCTATAGGATCTATTGCGAGTCTATATTCACCGGGGACGATATAATTTTTTTCAACTTGAGTACTCACTTTGACTTCTCTCCTCTTTTCAATAACTCATAGATTTTCGAAAGCGCTTTCTGGGTCTCTATGGCTGCGCTTAGGAGATCGGATTGTGTACAGTTACAAGTTTTGTTCCGTCTGGAAAGGTCGCCTCTGCCTGGATATCAGCGATCATTTCTGGAACACCGTCCATTACATCATCTCGAGTCAACACATGTTTCCCCGCGTCCATCAACTCAGCTACTCTCTTTCCGTCACGAGCCCCTTCAAAAATAAAACTGGTAATAATAGCCACCGATTCTGGATAATTTAGCTTGAGGCCTCTCTCCTTGCGCTTCCAAGCCAATTCACTAGCCAGAAAAACGAGTAGTTTTTCCTTCTCTACTGGATTTAAATGCATTTCTCTTCACCTCAATTATTCTTAGTTTGGAAATAAATTTTGGAAAAATTGATTGTTTTCATCCTTTACTCCTCCCAGATGATAGGCCGAGCGGGTAATTTTGCTGTGTCACCCAGGACGGCTTTACCGGTTTCGCCCAACGCTTAACGAGATGCCAACCGCTGACCAGTCCCCTTTACAGCCATTCCTTATGTCTCATTACCCTCTGACAGTGTTATTACTCAATCTTGTTTGAGCAGGCACTTACAGCTACAAAAAGAATCAGGCAATGCACTACTTATAATTAGTGTTTTTAACTGGTTCATGCATTAAAAACGATCTTATGATCTATTAAAACAATAAATTTCGATCTTTAATTTTAAATATGTGCTGTTTTTTGGTGTTTTATGCTAGATAAGCTTCACTTATTAGATCGTTCGACCAGAAAATCAACTAAATACGATCGTTTTGATCGAATATTATCCATATGTCGGTTAAATATTCTGCAGTTGTTAAATCGTTGAAGTTTGATTTAAGTCATAATTATTAGCGTTATCTATACTTCAGGAGGGGTAACCGCGATGCCTCTTTGCTTATCGACAGACTTTGTTCCAGAACGGTTTTAATCGCTTCAGCCTTAAATTCTTTCGAGTGTAATGGTCTAATCAAACAGGACACTTTGTTAGAGATATGATGAGCAACACTAACGAGGTGAGAATGCGAAAAAAAACGTTTACCCATGAGTTCAAACAAGAATGCGTCAATCTTGTTCTTCAGCATAAATACTCAGTGACCCAGGCTGCTGAAACAATGAATATTGGTCTTTCAACATTGCAGCGCTGGCTACGCCAGTATCGTGGAGAAGTCAGGGGGGATACCCCGACCGCCAGTGCTATCACGCCTGAACAACGGCGAATACAGGAGCTTGAAAAGCAGGTACGTCAGTTGCAAAGCGACAATGACCTGTTAAAAAAGGCTTCAGCCTTCTTCGCTATGGAAATGAACAGCGACAAAAAGTCGCGGTGAAACTGAAGAAGGCCGATGCAAATATCCAACAGGTGTGTCGCTGCCTGTCGCTCACGCGCAGTGTGTTTTATGCTAGGAGTCGTCGGCCTGTTATTAAGCACGAGGTCCTTATTTTGCACGCGGCATCCAAACATGTTCATGCGGAAATGGATGCGACCTACGGTAGTCGGCGTATGTGCATCGAGTTACGGGAACAGGGTTTTAACGTTGGCAGATACCGCGTCCGTCAGATGATGTAAACACTGATGTTGGTCGCTAAACGCCCTGGCCGTCACCGTTATCCACGCGGAGGAAAGCCGGCTGTAGTGGCAGCTAATCTGTTGAATCGGCAGTTTAATCCAGACACATTGAAGTGTTGTGGATTACAAAATCAGGACACCGGAATAACCTGTTTCCACTTTTCTTCATGCAAGCAAGGCGATAAACCACCATTGTTAGTATGAGGGCGGTACACATTGTAATAACCATTTATCCATTGGTTTACATCGCGTACTGCATGGCTAAAATCACCATAACCACCTTTGGGAAGCCATTCACTTTTAAAGCTGCGAAAGACTCTTTCCATCGGTGAATTATCCAGGCAATTCCTTCTGCGACTCATACTTTGCATTACTCCATAATGCCAGAGTAACTTTCTGTATTTATTGATTTTATATTGAACCCCTTGATCTGAATGAAACAACAGACGGCCATCACGCGGTCGTGTTTCCAGGGCATTACGCAAAGCCCTGCACACCAAATCAGCATCGGCTGTTAATGAGAGGGCTGAACCGATAATCCGGCGTGAATATAAATCAACGACAAGCGCGATATAGCACCATTTGTTCTGCAGGCGAATAAAGCTGATGTCGCCGCACCAGACACGGTTTGGTGCAACGGGGTTAAACTGCCGATTCAATAAATTTGGCAATGCCGGATTATTCTCTTCGTTTACCCGATAGCGATGTTTAACGGGTTGACAACTTATCAGTCCACATTCCTGCATCAGCCGTCGAGCCAGCCACCGGCCTGCCTCAACGCCACTCTGGCGCAGCATCTGGCTGATTGCCCGACGACCTGCAGCGCCACGACTGAGCGCATGAAATGCTCTTACCCGACTTCGTAATTCAATTCTCTGCACATCAACGGGATACTTTATCTACGCGTAATAAACGCTACGGTGAACACCGAATAAATGACAAAGAACCCGTACTGGCCATTTTGCTTTCAGCCGTGTGATTAGCGCGATAGCTTTCCGGGGATTTCGTTCATCAGCACGGCAGCCTGCTTTAGTATTTCTTTTTCCATTTCAAGACGCTTTCTCTGGGCTTTAAGCTGCTGAATTTCCCGTTGTTCAGGTGTAATAGCATTGCCAACGGGCTCAATACCCTGAAGTTCCTGCTTATACAACCGTATCCATTTGCGCAGATGGTCAGGGTTGAGTTCGTGCGCCTGCGCGACTTCCCGTACATCTCGCTGGTATTTAATAACCTGCCCGATAGCTTCGAGTTTGAACTCCGGGGAAAATGTGCGCTTAGTCCGACGAGTTTCGATCATGCATCACCTCATGTTCACTGTTTTAACATTAACAGGATTTAGAGGTGTCCTGAATGGCTGAACCATAACAGTGCCTTGTTGACCGTGTTTTCGCACATCGGTTTATACGGGTTATGGTCGCCGGGGAATACCAACTCATTACCACCTGAGATCTCTTTAATCTGTTCGAGTATAACGATGGCTTGTCGGGATAGAGGTACTATGTGAGGGGTATGCATTTTTGCCCCCCACCCGGAATAGCGGACTCCGGGAAAGATTTCTCGGGTGGCGGGAAGGGTCCAGATATTGTTTCGAAAATCAATCTCATCCCAGCGGGCAAAACGCAGTTCACTGGAGCGGATAAACAGGTGCAGGGTAAGTAATACCGCCAGCCGGGTTAATTCCCGTCCCTTCTGGTAGCCATTAATGCGAGTCAGTAATTCAGGGAGGCGTTCCAGAGGCAGGGCAGGATAGTGGTTTTTCACGGGCGGGGCGGTCACACCGTCCAGATTCGCCGCTGGGTTGTTTTCGATTAACCCCTGGTGTACGGCATAGCGCATGATATTACACAGGTGTTGCCGTGTGCGGGATGCGACCTCCAGCAGACCTTTTTCTCCGATACCTTTCAGAAGCGCGATGAAATGGGGGGCAGTTCCGTCACTGGCAGATGACCTATCACCGGGAAAATATGGTTATTCATGCTGGCAAGCAGGCGGTCTGCGGTATTCTGCGACGATTTTATATTGCTCTTATGCCACTCAATTGCCACATTCTTAAAGACCTTTTCCGGTGAGCGGGCTGCTTTTTCGGCGAGACGTTGTTGGGCGGGGTTGATGTTCTGCGCGAGCAGCTTGCGGATACCATCACGCTGTTGCCGTGCACCAGACAGGGATACATCGGGGTAAGCACCTAAACTTAGACGGGATTCTTTTTTGTTGATGCGATATTTGAGATACCAGAGACGTGAACCGCCTGGATTGACCAAAAGGTACAGGCCGTGTGAATCGGAGACTTTAAAGGATTTATCAGAAGGCTTAAGACTGCGGATTTTCGTGTCGTTGAGAGACATATGGGGGTCACTCCATTATCGAACCAATCTGACCCCAAATTTGACCACCAATTTCTCCCGATGCAGAGGAAAAACTGAAAACGCATCGGGAAGATTTTTCACGTTAACTTATTGAATCTTAATAAGATAGGGATTAGCAAAGAGACATGAAAACAAAAAATTGGCTCCTCTGACTGGACTCGAACCAGTGACATACGGATTAACAGTCCGCCGTTCTACCGACTGAACTACAGAGGAATCGGTTAACGGGGCGCATATTAGCGAGGTGTTTCAGGCTTGTCAAAGCCTCTCATCACGCGGTTGGTTCGTTTGCTGATAAAACAAGCAAACCGTGTCATTAAACGCCATAGACATATCTTTACAGCGCATAAGTTGCCAAACCGAGGCGACGGGCTAAGATATGCGGTTCAAATGGAGTGAAGAATTCATGTTAAAACAGCAGCAAATTGCAAAGTGGTTTTTGTTCCTGGCGTGTCTGGTGGTGTTAGTGTGCACCGCGCAGCGCATGGCGGGACTGCATGCTTTGCAAATGAAAGCTGCCGAAAGCGTGATGATGGCGCAAAACGGTGTTACCGATACGACGGATAAAGCGTCTCCCATTACGCCTTGTGAATTGAGCGCTAAATCGCTGCTTGCCGCGCCGCCAGTGCTGTTCGAAGGTGCATTGTTTATCTTCAGCCTGCTGCTGACACTGCTTGTGCCATTGCAGCCGAAATCTTCTTCTATTGTCCCCGTTCGTGAGTTTTCCTCGCCTACCCTCAGAGTCCATCTGCGATTTTGCGTATTCCGTGAATGAAAACGGCTGTTTAACACAGTCCGATTATTCATTTATGGAGAAACAATATGTTGAGTATTTTCAGGCAGGCGTTGCTCTGCCTATTGCTGCTATGGTTGCCAGCCAGTTGGGCTGCGCAATCCGGCTGGCTACAGTCAGCTGACAATAATCATGCCAGCGTGCGTCTGCGCGCTGGCACTTCACCGCAAGGCGAGACGCAGGTTTTGCTGGATGTAAAACTTGAGGATGGCTGGAAAACTTACTGGCGTTCGCCTGGTGATGGTGGCGTTGCACCGATCATCAACTGGAATAAGCCGGTAAAATCAGCCCTTTGGTTCTGGCCCGTACCACAGCGCTTTGATGTGGCTGGGATCACCACTCAAGGCTACCAGCATCAGGTCAGTATCCCGATAAAACTGGCAGGTGAAGCGCCGTCTAAAATCGCCGGAGTGCTGACGCTATCAACGTGCAAAGATGTTTGTCTGCTGACCGATTTCCCGTTTGAAATCACACCTGCTCAAAGCGATGCGAATTTTGCCCATGACTATGCGCAAGCCATGGGCAAAGTGCCACTTGCTGGCGGCCTGACTGATAAACTAACTGCCGGATATCACCATGCGGAGTTAGTGGTACAAGCCACTCGCGCAGCGGGCTGGCAGAAACCAGAGCTGTATCTGGATATGCCGGAAGATGCCAGTTTTGGGAAACCAAAATATCAGATAGCAGGTGAAACGCTGTGGGCGACGATACCGGTTAGTGATGGTTGGGAGGGGGCGGGGCCGGACTTGCGTGGCCGCGATTTATCAGTGGTTATCGCTGATAACGGTGTCGCACAGCAAAGTAGTATCACGATAAAAGATGCACCAGCTGTGCCCGATGTTGGGGAGGACTTCACGCTTTGGCAGGTGTTGCTCTTTGCCGTGTTGGGCGGTTTTATCCTCAACCTGATGCCGTGTGTTTTGCCGGTTCTGGGTATGAAGCTCGGCTCGGTGTTGATGGTGGAAAAACAAGATCGGCGCAAAATACGCCAGCAATTCCTCGCCTCTTTTGCCGGGATCCTGCTCTCCTTTATGGCACTGGCGCTGTTAATGACCATCCTGCGCTTGACCAATCAGGCGGTGGGTTGGGGCATCCAGTTCCAGAATGTCTGGTTTATCAGCTTTATGGTGTTGGTGATGCTGGTGTTCAGCGCCAACCTGTTTGGATTGTTTGAAATTCGACTGTCATCGAAAGTGACAACCAAACTCGCAACTCAGGGTGGAAATGGCTTAAGTGGGCATTTCTGGCAGGGTGCACTGGCAACACTTTTGGCGACACCTTGCAGCGCACCGTTCCTCGGAACCGCTGTCGCTGTTGCATTGGGAGCCGCGTTGCCCGCGCTGTGGGGAATATTCTTCGCCTTAGGCGTGGGGATGGGTTTGCCGTGGTTATTGATTGCCATGCGCCCATCGCTGGCGTTACGTCTGCCAAAACCGGGGCGTTGGATGCTATGGCTGCGTCGCATCCTGGCGGTGATGATGCTGGGTTCGGCACTATGGCTGGCGAGCCTGTTGCCGGTGCATTTTAGCGCTGCAACAACGGTCCCGGCAGAAGAAAATATTACCTGGCAGCCGTTAAGCGAACAGGCGATTCAGGATGCGCTCGCACAAAAAAAACGAGTGTTTATTGATGTCACCGCCGACTGGTGTATCACCTGTAAAATTAACAAGTTAAATGTCATTTCCCGTGCTGATGTGCAGGCTGCATTGCAGGAGCCTGACGTGGTTGCACTGCGTGGTGACTGGACACTCCCTTCAAAAGAAATCACTGAGTTTCTCAAGCAACGCGGGCAGGCTGGTGTGCCTTTCAATCAAATCTATGGGCCGAACTATCCCGCCGGGAAACCGCTACCGACACTTTTATCGCGCGATGCGGTACTGAATGCGCTAACTGATGCGAAAGGAAATAAATCATGAAACTGCTGATGACACTTGTGCTGTTACTTGCTCCCATCTTTGGCGCCTTCGCCGCGACTTCAACCGACGAAGAACAGTTGCAGGAGATGATTTACCAGGCGTTGTACCACGATCCATCCAGCCCGCGGATAGGTGCTACCACTGCAAAACTGACGATTATCTCTTTTACTGATTACAACTGCCCTTACTGCAAACAGTTCGACCCGATGCTGGAAAAAGTGGTGCAGAAATATCCTGATGTAGCGGTGGTGTTTAAGTTGCTGCCTTTTCGTGGTGAATCTTCCTCGCTTGCCTCACGCGTGGCGCTGACAACCTGGCGTGAGCATCCGCAGCAGTTTCTGCCGCTGCATCAAAGTTTGATGTCGAAAAAGGGTAACCATACGGCGGCCACCATCGACGCTGCGGCAACCAAAAGTGGCACCACACGAGTCGAGCCGGATGAATTGAGCAGGGAAACACTGAACCTCAATCTACAACTGGCACGGGTTGTTGGGGTACAAGGAACGCCTGCGACACTGGTTGGCGATACGTTACTGGCGGGTGCCGTACCGTGGGAATCCCTTGATGAACTGGTCCAACAGAAACTGGAGCAGGCTAATGATCGGTAAGCTGCGACGGTGGGGACGGGAAGCGTTGGTGATGGTGGTGGTTCTTATCACCATCGTAGTGCTGATGGACTGGTGGCGCGCACCCAAAATGCCGACCACTTTTGACAGCACGCCGCTACAGACGCTGGATGGGCAAACGTTGACCCTAAATGCCCTGAGTGAAGAACGCCCGTTGTTACTCTATTTTTGGGCGAGTTGGTGTGGCGTCTGCCGTTACACCACGCCATCGGTATCACGGCTGGTGGAAGAGGGGGAAAACGTAATGACGATTGCGCTGCGTTCTGGCGAGCCACAAGCCGTGTTGCGTTGGCTGGAGCAAAAGAAAGTCCAGCTTCCGGTGGTTAATGACGCCTCGGGTGAGTTGTCGCGCAACTGGCAGGTTGGCGTCACGCCTACGCTGGTTGTGCTTTATAAAGGTGAAGTGGTTTCTTCAACCACCGGCTGGACCAGCTATTGGGGAATGAAAGCGCGGCTGGAATGGGCTGCTTTATAAAATTGTGAACCGGCGCACCTTTATGGTGCGCCTGTACCTCTTATGGGGCATAAGCGAACCACTGTTTCAATTTCAAATCCCGTCGTTTTAATCACTTTCTCTTATTATCCAGCTGGTTAGCGCATCTGGTCGGATGTTTGTAAAAAGTGGCAAGCATATTGCAATTCCTAAAGGGACATCACTGCCGAGACTGGCGTTGGCATTCCGTGTAGGAGGCAAAATGAATTTAAGACGACTGAAGTACTTCGTAAAAATCGTCGATATTGGTAGCCTGACTCAGGCCGCAGAGGTGCTGCATATAGCGCAGCCAGCCCTGAGCCAACAAGTCGCTACCCTTGAAGGTGAAATGGATCAGCAGCTGTTAATTCGCACCAAACGCGGCGTAACGCCAACAGAAGCAGGAAAAATCCTTTATACCCATGCGCGGACGATCCTGCGTCAGTGCGAGCAGGCGCAATTAGCCGTTTGTAATGTGGGCCAAACTTTGGGCGGCCAGGTTTCAATTGGCCTGGCACCAGGTACCGCAGCATCTTCAATCACCATGCCTTTATTACAGGCAGTACGTGCGGAATTACCCGACGTGCTGGTCTATCTGCATGAGAACAGTGGTTCTGTCCTGAATGACAAGCTGTTAAGCGGCCAGCTTGACATGGCGGTCTTGTATGACCGTTCTCCGACGGCGGGCATCATTAGCCAACCGTTACTTAAAGAGGAGTTGTTTCTGGTCGGCACCCGCGACTGTCCAGGTCAGACAGTCGATCTCGCTGCGGTGGCCGAAATGAACCTATTCCTGCCGCGTGACTACAGCGCTGTGCGTAAACGCGTAGATGAAGCTTTCTCACTGCGCCGATTAACGGCGAAAATTACTGGCGAAATTGATTCGATCTCCACACTCACGGCGGCGATTGCCAGCGGCATGGGCGTGACGGTGTTGCCAGAATCTGCGGCGCGCTCGCTGGTGAGTTCAGCTAATGGCTGGATGGCGCGAATTACCAGTCCATCGCTGAATTTACCGCTCTCGGTTAACTTGTCGGCGCGCACTGCTTTGTCGCCGCAAGCGCAGGCGGTAAAAGACATTTTGATGTCTTTAGTCGTTCGTCCGGTTCAGGAAAATCGCGAGCTGTTATTGGTGGGTTAATCTGGCTTATTGCTAAATCGAATAAGTTGCTGGTTTTTATTATTTGTTATCTCGTGGTTGCCACTTTAACAATAGTGTAAAGAACGGTGATGCCCCGGGGGCAATGTGAATTTCCAGCAACTGAAAATTATTCGCGAGGCGGCTCGGCGGGACTACAACCTGACCGAAGTCGCCAACATGCTTTTCACCTCGCAATCTGGTGTCAGCCGTCATATCCGTGAACTGGAAGAAGAACTCGGTATCGAGATTTTCATTCGCCGTGGCAAACGGCTGTTAGGCATGACGGAGCCTGGCAAAGCTTTGCTGGTGATAGCTGAACGCATTCTTAATGAAGCCAGCAATGTTCGGCGCCTGGCAGATGTTTTTACTAATGATGCCAGTGGTGTTCTGACCATTGCGACCACCCATACACAGGCTCGCTACAGCTTGCCGAGCGTGATTAAATCTTTCCGCACGTTATTTCCTGAAGTCCGTCTTGAATTAATACAGGGCACACCGCAAGAAATAGAAACGCTGCTGCACAACGGTACGGCGGATATTGGTATCGCCAGCGAACGTCTGAGTACCGATCCTTTAGTCGTCGCATACCCGTGGTTCCGCTGGTACCACACGTTGCTGGTGCCGCACGGTCATCCCCTGATTCACGCTAATCCGCTTACGCTCGACGATATCAGCCGTTGGCCGATTATTACCTATCGGCAAGGCATAACAGGACGTGCGCGTATTGATGAAGCGTTTTCCCGACGTGGATTAACGCCGGATATCGTCCTGAGTGCGCAAGATTCTGACGTAGTGAAAACCTATGTGGAATTAGGGTTGGGGATTGGCCTGGTCGCGTTTCAGGCTAGCGGCGATGAAGGCGGGGAGTTAGTCAGGCTGGATACGCGTCATCTGTTCGAAGCCAACACGGTTTGGCTTGGGCTCAAACGTGGACAGCTCCAGCGTAATTACGTCTGGCGCTTTATCGAATTATGTAATCCGGAACTCTCCGTTGCGGATATTAAGCGATTAGCTCTGGAGCCGGAAGAAACCGTACTGGATTATCAAATTTGAGGTGTGTCAGAAAATAAAAAAACCTGCTCAGAAGCCTGAGCAGGTGGGAATAGAAGCGAATTAAAACGGTCCCCATTTAATTGCGACACCAATGAGCAACATGACAATACAAATCACAAACCATAGGGCAATGAGCGGGGCAATAAATCGCAGCCATTTTCCAAAGGAAACGTTGGCAGTAGCCAACACGGCCATCAGCACGCCAGAAGTTGGACTAATAGAGTTGACGATTCCTTCACCTAACAGTGCGGTTTGCACGATTACCTGACGGGTTAGACCCAGGCTATCGCCTAACGGCGAGAAAATAGGAATCAGCAGGGCAGATTCCCCGGAGCCAGACGAAATGCCAAAGTGAATCAATCCAGCGCTGATGAACATCCCGATGGCTGCGGCTGTGGGAGGGAAGGGGGTTAGTAAATTCGACAAGTAGCCCACGATAGGATCAAGAATATTGCCTTGTTGCAATACGATTGAAATTGCCGTCGCCATCCCGACGATAAAAGCACCTTTAACCAGAGTGGAGCAACCCGCCAGAAAGGTATTGGCGATTTCGGAGCCAGACATCTTCCCCTGCAACCCAACCACTACCGCCAACAAAACAAACATGGCGGACATTTCATCCGTTCCCCAGTGAAACTTAATTGTTCCGCCGATGAAAATCAGTAATGCCAGCGCCGTGGTTGTCAGAATCAGTTTGTGGCGGCCAGATATCACCATTCTGCTTTCTGCCGATGTGTCCAGTTGAGGGCGACCACGGCCCTGAAGCCGCTCGCGGCGAACATGCCAGATTAAATACCCCACGGCAGTGGATACAAACAGCAGGCAAGTCAGGCCGCGTAATAGCATTCCGGAAAACAGTGGGAGTTGTGCTAAATGTTGAGTTAGCCCAGTGGTGGCAGGATTTAAAATAGCGACGTTAAATCCGGATGCGCAGGTTAAATACACCAGCGAGGCACCCAGAATTGGCGGCAAGCCTATTGAGCGTGCAACCAACAGACCAATGGGAACAAAGGCTACGACGGCGTTGACTACCACTCCTGTGGTACCCAATAAAGCAAAAATCACGCCGAAGATCAGGATAATACGCGTATCGCTTAGGTGAGTGCTGCGTGACAGATGATTAAGAACTGCGGCGATAGCTCCGGTTGATTCCACCACGGCCAGCACGCCGCCAGTAAACAGTATTAAGAAGATAATTGGCGCGGATTTGACCATACCGCTGACAATCGCTGTAAATATCTCAAGCGGGTAGATTCCAGATTGTGGGACGGCATGCAGGCTGTCTTTCACGGCAAACTTAATCCCGTCGCGGGTGATGAAGTCAAATTCTCCGGCGGGAATTAGCCACGTTGCCAGTGCTGCCAGCACCAGAATAATAAACAGCAGCAAATAGGGACTTTGCCCGCTTTTGGGCGGCGAAATGGCAGCATTGTCGTTATTAATATTTAATTGAAGCATCGTATTTACCCTTCAATAGTCACGTTACCGAGGATCATTCCGGCGACCAGGGCCGCACGGGGGACAATGTCAGCAATAAGAATATGTTCGTGCCGGGCGTGAATTCCTGCGCCTGAGGCTCCAAGGCCGTCCAGGGTAGGCAAACCCATAGCAGCGGTAAAATTACCGTCACTGCCGCCGCCAACAGCTTTCCCTTCAACAGAAAATTCCAGTGCGTGTGCCACTCGCTGTGCTCTTTCAAGAAGAGCAGTGGATGCTGGAGTTTGCCGCATTGGCGGGCGGTTCTGGCCCCCCGAGACGGTTAATGAAACCGCCGCGGTATATGGCGTGAGTTGGCTAATAGCATTGTGAATACGTACCGCTTCTTGCTCGCAAGTGACCCGGGTATCAACACTCAGCTCAGCATGCTCCGCAACTACGTTCGCGCGGCTCCCGCCATGCGCTATGCCGACATTGACTGTCGTGCCGAGTTCAGGAGCATTTAAACTGTGCAGGAACAGAATTTGCTGTGCCATTTCCTGCACCGCGCTAATACCTTCTTCCGGGTTATTACCCGCATGAGCGGCTAACCCCGTTATAGAAACGTCATAACGACCTGTCCCTTTGCGGGCGATTTTTAACGCGCCGCTGCCTGCTATAGCGGGTTCCATCACCAGAACCTGAGACGAGCCTTGTGCATGATGTGATAGCCAGTTTTTTGAGCCAGGACTGCCCAATTCCTCGTCACTGTTACATAAGAAAACGACGCGCTGGCCGACTAATAGATCCAATGCTGCGAGGGCGCGTACTGCCCAGATGGCCTGCACCAAACCGGCTTTCATATCTAATATGCCTGGGCCATGAAGCTTGCCGTTATCTTCACGCATTTCCAGAACACCTGTATCCCATACGGTATCAAAATGCCCCAGAATGGTGGTTTGTGGCTCGTCATCACCGAAAGTGAATTTGAGGTTATTGCCAAAGTGTTGCTGCGCATCCACTTCTGCCGGTATCCCCAGACGTTTCTGGAAAATATGCTGTAGTACTTCACCGCAATGATCTACCGCATTTTTGTTAGTGGAAGGGGACTCGGCCTGCACCAGTAGCTTGATATCAGCAATAATTTCAGAGAAATGTTGCTGCAAATAATCTTTTATATTTTTCATGTTGTGCCCTTTCTGTCTTCAGGATCATGGACAGTATGCGCAGGAAGGGGTGTTAAAAAAATGTACTGCAAATGCTAATATTGTTGACCTGAGAGCAACAGACAGGCGAAAAATATGATGTTGTCCACGTATCCTGAAAAGCCCATAAGCTATTTGTATTTGGTTGGTGAGCATGGTGGCATTCGCCGCGCAGCAGATGTCTTGGGCATTAATCCGTCAGTTGTGAGCCGACAGCTTTCATTTCTTGAACGGAGCTTGCAACTGCCGCTGCTCGAACGGCGCGGGCGTAACGTTGTACTGACGGAGGCAGGGCTGCTGCTGGCAGATGAATATGCAAGGACTTGCCTGCGGCGGGAACAATTAGAACGCCAGCTTCAGGATCTACGCCATATGCGCGGTGGATCAATTAATATCCGTGTCGGGCAGGGGATGGTTGAAGATGTGGTTAAGTATGTTGTGAAGGAGTTTTCCGCGGCCTATCCCAGTGTCTTTGTGAATTTGATGTCAGGTGATATGCAAACGACGGTGATGCTGATTACCAAGGGTGAAGTGGATATGTCAGTCAGCTTTGGGCCAACGGGGGCTCACGGATTAACATGCCATAGTTTTAACCGTGGCCCGATTTGTGCCATTGTCCCGCCGGAACATCCTGTTGCGAGTTTGCCCAGTGTTGGAATTGCCGAACTGGGCCAACATCGACTAATCGCGATGAATGAAAACTTTGGCCTGCAACGCTACATGAATGCCATCTTTAAAAGTGAAGGGGTGATTTATACGCCCTCATACTGCTGCAATTTATTTTCCAGTGCCATTGCCTTGAGTCAGGCGGGACTCGGTATCGCGTTTATGACCGCACAGTCGATTAAAGAGCCATTGGCGCGTGGTGAACTGGTGGCTGTTCCTATCAACCACCGTTTAGCGCGCGAGAGCCAATGTCACCTATTGCGTAACGGAGATCATCGTTTAACGCCTGCCGCTCATTATTTCTGGCAACTGTTGTGCCGCTATTTCAACGCGGAGGAAAAAGGAGATATTTGATCCTTTCCTCTTTGATGAGCTAATTTTTAGCCGCTTTGGGGCGGTAATTGCGTGAAGCGTGATCGGTACGGTGCAAAATTCAGCAAACGGAGCGCGGTAACTGAAAATTTCGTTGACTCACCGCGTCAGGTAAGTAGAATGCAACGCATCGAACGGCAGCACGGCTTGCCAGAAGATAGTAAAATCAAATGATTAGCTTTAAGCTTAATTAAAATGATTTTGCGGGAATAGCTCAGTTGGTAGAGCACGACCTTGCCAAGGTCGGGGTCGCGAGTTCGAGTCTCGTTTCCCGCTCCAAATTTATGTAGCAGAAATTCTGTTACAGCCTGCAAAGGTAAAAAGTTTTGGCGCGTTAGCAAAGCGGTTATGTAGCGGATTGCAAATCCGTCTAGTCCGGTTCGACTCCGGAACGCGCCTCCACTTTCTTCCCGAGCCCGGGTGGTGAAATCGGTAGACACAAGGGATTTAAAATCCCTCGGCGTTCGCGCTGTGCGGGTTCAAGTCCCGCCCCGGGCACCATGGGAATAAAAGCTATAAAATCAATGATAAAGCAGTGTCGTGGAAACCACCTTCGGGTGGTTTTTTACTTTCTAAAAACCACTTTTCATAATTTCACTTCATAATATTCTGTTGTCCTCTCTCCACCGGAACGATCGCAATTTTTTGTCATAGCGAGCTGTCTGCTCCACATTTTTATGACCAGAGATTGCCTGTTTCTCGTAAAGATTCTCTTTCAGAACCGAAATGTCTTCTTTCGCTTTTCGCCACCGGCTATTAAATCCATCCCTGGTGTATTTATTGCCCGCTGGCCGGTGGATGATGTAGAGGCGGCTCATTCCTGAATTAAGCGGTAGCTCTTTTGCCATGCTGATTGCAGCCGTTACCCGCCGAACATCCGTAACGGTGAGTCGCTCCAGGTAAAGCGCATTGGCATTGCGCGACCAAACGACAAAAAATTGATTATGGCAGAAGCAGACTGCGAGCCATGCCTTTTCGGCTGGCAGGCACTTGACGCTAAAGCTCGTTCGGTTGTGATTTGTGAAGGTGAGATCGATTACATGACTTATACCTAGCTCGGCATAAATTCGCTGTCAGTGCCGTTCGTAGGTGGGAAGCCTTTCTATGATGTGCTGGTGAAGGAGTGCTATCTTGCGGAAGGGCAGGCCGAAAAAGCCTTTGAGGCAATAATTAAAAATTGAGAGATGTGCACAATGTTTTGCCTTTTCACCTTAAAAAGGTTGATTTTATCCGAAGTTGTCGTGTAGCACGCTAGTGCGTGGGAAGTTGTTAATACCGCCATACACACATGAATCCTCGCTTCGGCGGGGTTTTATCTTTTCCGTGGGGTAAAATGAAGTCGCACACCGGACAGCGCCCGGATACCGATACCTGAGTGAGTTCAGTCATCGGTACAGAGTTCATTGCTTTCAATTGTGTATCTATGGGTAATCTACCGGTGTGGAGGCGGTCGTCCAGTCAAGGGTAATCGAAAAACCATTCTCTGCGCTGTCGATAGTGACAATGTAGCCTGCTGAAACGAATGAGTGAATGAGTTCGTTAAGATAACGCTGAGCACCACCATTTGCGGTGACTGGGTATTGTTCCCTGGAGAAAAAACAAGACAGAGAACCCAGCTTATGTAGCTTCGGGTCCCTTAACCCTCTGACAAGTTTACTTGCCATCATCTTTTTTTCCACTTCGGATTGCTGAGTCACGTTACACATGTTTTTTTCATAAGTTTGCCGCAGAAAACGGGCATTGGGTATAATCATTTATTTTAACATTCTTTTTTCAGTAACCTGAGAGCCATCAAAGGCAAATGGTATTTTTGCCATTCATCATCGTGTAAAGAGAAACCTTTGTGAGCGGACAGGCATTAAGTGTTCTGTTTTAGTTTTCGTAAACATACATACCTTCAATGTCCGTATCCCGACGAATGATACGCGAAGTTTGAAGCAGAATGGAAAAGGAAGATGTGTTGTAAATGCAGTAATGTGTCTATTTTTAAATACATTACTTCTTGATGTAGAGTCGGAATATTAGATCGCAACGGATGCGGTCTGACATATTTCGATGATGATGTGCTGACCTCCTTAGCAGTCTTCATCATATTATAATGCAGGTGGTGAATAGAGTGCAGAGCATGAAATTATGCACCTCAGTAATTTGTGTTGAGCTAATAGGTAATCGAATTTGTTAAATTAATGAGGGACATGGTTAAAAAAACATCCATTCATAAGCAGGTAAATAATGAGGGTCGCGGTGGTGATATATATAGCCATGGCAAGCTGTACTAAATGGTTTTGTTTTATTTTTAAACCAAAAAATTTTAATATTTTATTTTCTTGATACATATCGTTACCTGTTGTTGCGGGTTGTAAAGTTAAGTTGTGGTATAAACACACTCTCACTTTAATATTCTCAATAGCCACATAATACCAGTAAGATATTTAAGCTGGGATTTTATGCGGCGGCATCCCTGTGCTGATGTTTTGTATGCCTGCTATGCATTAAGTTATTTATTTTTTACACACTTATAAAGTGAAGGTGCGAATTGTGAATGGTGTTCTTGAAAAATTCATCGTGGAAAACATTTATTTTAAAATGTGTTTTTTATGGAATTGTTTTTTGAATATGTTAATAACAAGTTCCAGAGGTATTAGTTAGGGTTGCCCTACAAATGTTTTGCTAATACTTTAAACGGCACCGCTACGTCTGGCCAGTCACTTGAATAGAAGTAATCACATTATCGCCACACTTGAGAGTATTTAATGAAAATTTTGAACTTTCAACACTTTCTACTGATGAAGCTTACACACTCTGTAATAAAAATAATTTATGGTAAAACAAAAACGCGCTAAAAATTTCGATTTAAATACCTTGGGTAATACAGGGATGTGCCATGACACCTGCGACCTGCTGACCTGCTGACCTGCTGACCTGCTGACCTGCTGACCTGCTGACCTGCTGACCTGCTGACCTGCTGATTAACACACCTCGATGTTAATCATGTCTTCATAAGCCACTACACTAAAAGCATTTAATTTTTAAGCGAATTGCGCCGCTTACATATTGTGTGCTGTACATTTTATTTATGTTTCAACGAGACAACAAATGGCTCCAATGATCTATTGTTCTAATCTGTTGAATTTAAAATGCTAATTGACCATGCGAGAATCTTATATATCTACGCAACTGATTTTTTAAAAAGGAATTAACGGTAAAACCATGTCGTCTATCGAAGTAAAAGCCAACCAGTCAGAAAATGTTTTCCCTTATCAGTGCCCCCCTCATCGTGAGGAGATTGACCTACTGGAGATATTGGCAACCTTGTTTGCAGCCAGAAAGCAGACAGTTGTCATCATGTTTCTTTTTGCCCTGGCTGGCCTGGCTGCCAGTTTCCTGATCCCGCAAAAATGGACCAGCCAAGCCATTGTTACCAAATCTGAAAAAAAGCAGGTAATTGAACTGACTCACTCGGTGACAAATATGGCAGCGCTGGGCGTAGACGTGAAAGTTGAAGTGGACAGCATCTATAATACGTTTTTGAAAATGTTTGATTCTCAAGAGTTGCGTGGAGAATTTCTTGCTCAATCGCCTTATGTTAAGGCGCTGTTGGACAATAAAGAAGTTAATAAGAGTGAGCTGAATCGGGCGATTACCATTTTGTCGGGGAATTTTAAGTCCCAGAACAACAGTGATCCGAAAAATACAGATAGCGCACCTTATTCTTCCTGGACCCTGAGCTTCACAGCCCCTGATGCCAATGACGCTCAGCAGCTGCTGGAAAACTATATTCAATTTATTGTCGCCAAAGTGAAGAAAAAAGTGATGGAAGATCTGAAAAACTCTATCGATCTAAAAATTTCGACAGAGAAAAGTAAGCTGGCATTAGAACGCGCGTATCTTGAAAATCAGCATCATATCAAGGTGCAACGCCTTGTTTACTCTCTACAAGTAGCCAACGCTGCAGGGATCAAAAAACCGGTCTACAGCAATGGTCAGTCGGTCAAAGACGATCCTGATTATTCTGTTGCACTGGGTGCTGATGGTTTAACTGAAAAGCTCAAGATTGAGAAATCCATTAACGATGTCGCTGAACTGAATGCACAACTGCAGAACAGTGAGCATTTGTTAACTCAGCTTAAAGCGATTCATCTCGGTGATGTTAATTTCACGCCGTACACTTATCAGATGCAACCTTCTTTGCCGGTGAAAAAAGATGGCCCGGGTAAATCCTTAATTATTGTTCTTGCAGCGCTTCTGGGCTTATTGGTTGCTTCGGGTATGGTATTGGTGCGTCATGTGATGGGGAACCGCATGGAAAAGGAACAGCTGATCTAAGACCTTTTTTACGTTTTATGAATTAATGGCTCCCAGAGGGAGCCATTGTTGTTTGTAGCTTCGTCTCATTCAGACGATATCCAGTTTCTGGCTACTTAGCGTCGGTGTTCCCGCCATATTCCTTCTTCAACCTATTACGTTGTGTCATTGGTAGTTAGGAGGTTCGCCTTTATTCTGGATAAGTAGTCAAAAGTAGGGAATATCCGATGCATACGCTTTGTCAGTTTGGCAAGTATGATGTCTTTGGCACCCGGTAAACCTTCCACATGCGATTTGCTTCCCGTCCTGCCTTTAGCTGGTCGTCCTTGACCGGCTTGATTAGATTCTTTATGTGACTAACCGAAGATCATTTTTGTGACTGGCTCAGGTCGACACCCGCGTTACGCAGCATTTTAAGTATTTCGTATAGAAGGTCACTGCGCGTTGAGCCGACAATACGCGGACTGATGACATAACCGGTCACGCTCAGCACAATGCCATTCGGCCCCAACTCCTTAAAACTCACTGATGGTGCAGGGGCTTCAAGAATCGATTCATGCTGACGATAAGCATCCAGCAATAAGGTACGAACCTGTTCTGGATCGATATTCAGCGGGAAGGTGAGGGTGATAGTCGCCACACCCTGTGCATTACCCATTGTGGCATTACGCACATTTTGCGAGATAAGCTGCGAGTTTGGCACAATCACCGTGGATTTATCACTGAGCTGGATCTCGGTGGCGCGAACGTTAATACGGCGAATATCTCCTTCAACCCCACTGATGCTGATCAAATCACCCACTTTCACCGGGCGCTCAGTCAACAGAATCAGACCGGAGATGAAGTTCTTCACAATCTCTTGCAGACCGAAACCGATACCGACCGATAAGGCACTGACTATCCATGCCAGTTTGTTCCACTCGATGCCAAGCATAGAGAAGGTCAGCATGATGATTAACACATAGCCAATGTTGGCAAACAGTGTCACCAACGAGGCACGCATCCCGCGGTCCAGCTTGGTTTTTGGCAGAAAATCTTTATCCAGCCAGCGACGCGTAGACCGTAATACATATAAGCCGACGACAAGGCACAGCAAGGCATTCATCACCCGGGAAGGGATAATATTTGAGCCTTCGAGTCCTTTTCCACCCCATATCTCTGCAACGTTGTTGAGTAACTCAAGAGGTGTGGTACTACCGAAAGTGCCATTTATCAGTGCAACCGTGGCCAGCAGCAGCAGCAGGGTTTTACCTAAACCGGTGAACAGTGTGTCGGCAAGTGACAGATGTCGGTCGTTGACGCTCAATGAGCTTTTGAGCATTTTCCCGCAATAGGTGGTCGGCGAAAATACGATGTCACAAAGATCCACCACAAAGTTGGCTAGCAGATACCAGCAACTCAGAACCAGTCCTATCCATAACAATTCAAAGCTAATAAAACGTGCTAGTGGGATATAGCCAATTAACAAGCTAAGTATAATCACCATTGACGTGAGGCTTATTGCCAGATGAATAAGCCCGGCAATGGTTGATCGTACTTCAGATTCTTCACCTTCATCACGCATCATACGGCGTATGCGGTTGACCCGCAGCGGGGCGACCAGGCCGATTATCCCGACCAGCAAGGCCAGCAGGCCATTACCCAACAGCGTCAACTCGATGCTAGCCCCCACCAGGGCATTCAGTTGCTCGAATGTGCCGAAGATAAAGATAGAGATTGCCAGTATGGCTGGAAACGGAGCCAGGATTTTTACGACGGGATCAGCAATACCAGGTAAACGCCAGGAAGGTTGGCGGTGAGAGAGTAACGAGATCCCTAAAGCGGCAACCAACGATGAAAAATAGGTTAACCCTACCAACTGTCCGGCAAACTCATGCACCCAAAGCGAGGTTACGGGCAAACGAGTAAAAATATGGCACAGCAGTTGAACGCAGATCCCCAGCGTTAACAGGCACTCGAGGACGGTGACTGAGGCCAGGAAACTACGGCGAAAACGGCCCTGTGGCAGTACATGCAACAAGATCCAGTTGATAGGTTTATCCAGCACTCTGCGGCCGAATAAACCTATCGTTAGTGCCAGTAGCAAATAGACAGCAGAACCTATCTGCCACTCTTTGTCCCACGCTTGCTGCCAGGCATCACGCAGTTGTGACGAGAATTTGTTGAAC
Organism: Buttiauxella agrestis ATCC 33320; assembly: GCA_024169445.1. Taxonomy (GTDB): domain Bacteria; phylum Pseudomonadota; class Gammaproteobacteria; order Enterobacterales; family Enterobacteriaceae; genus Buttiauxella; species Buttiauxella ferragutiae. The sequence goes on along the minus strand of JALKFA010000001.1, from coordinate 4,071,830 downwards.
CGTGCGACATCCTGATCGCTTGGGTTGAGCAGTGGCGTCCAGAATGCTTCACCTAACAGTGTTCCTGTGTTCAGTGCTATCTGGGTTTTTAGTGCACCGCGTCGCATTTCATCAATTTGCGCTGATAGATTTTGCGCACCAATGGCGATGACTTTGGCCTGCTCAATTTGTGTGGTGAGCAATGCCTTGCTGCTGTTTAAGCTTTTACGTTGGCTCACCACCTGGGTGGTTTCTGTTAACGTGCCGTTCGTGGGAGCGGGTCCTAATACCTCAAGTTGCGCCACGACTTGCGCCAGTTGTGGTTCCAGCGTTGCCATCAGTTGCTCGGTATCATTGGCGAGTAACTGGGCATCATTATTCAGACTGGTGAACTGTTTATCGGTTTTTGCGGTAGAAACCTGCTGTTTAAGCAAGTCCAGCCGTTGTTGTAGCTTTGGTAATATGCTGCTGGAATCAACCTTAACCGATGCTTGCTCGATGGACGGTTCGACGCTTTCATTCGCCCAACTCGTAGATTGGGCGAACAACAGATATGAAAAACATACCAGTAACAGGGATATTCGTAATCTTTTTTGCATAGAAAGCGGCGCTCAGGAATGCGAAAACATTGATGTCAGGGGATAAACAGCTAAGGAAACTTATTCGTCAGAAGAGGCATGCGACAAGTGCTTGATTCAATAGTTGAATAATGAATCTGTGTCACATTAACGGTAAGTTACTATCTGGATTTTACATAAATTCGAGATATGGATCACTATTATTGCCTCATCAAAGCGGAAAAAACCTTGTTGATGCTGATAATTACTTTATTTATTAGTGTGATATTAGTCGTGAAATTTTCTGTGCGAATTACGGAGCGATAAAGGTTAATCAGGTTGCCAGTAATGGAGGCTAAACGGTTGTTCTTTATGTAATTTACATATTCATCATATCCTTCCTGATAAAAACTTCATTTTTAGGTTAAAGTCGCTGCAATTCACAGGCCGAACAGAGCATAAAAGTCTGCCTGCTAAATTCGAATTAAAAATCAATCACTTTTTGGAGAACACAGTATGAATCATGGGCCGCTAAACGAAGAAGAACTGGAATGGCTGGATGACACTCTCACCAAATACGGGAGTGATGATTCCGTACTGGATGTCTCTGAACTGGATGGGATGTTAACCGCGATTCTTTCTGCACCGAAGATGATTACGCTTGCCGACTGGCAAGCAGCAGTGTGGGGTGGTGAAAAGCAACTTCCGCATTGGGAAAGCGCACAAGAACAGCAGCGCTTTAACGAGCTTGCTTCTCAGCATATGAATGATATTGCAGAACGTCTGTGCCATGCACCTGATCAGTTCGAGCCACTGTTTGGTTATCGAGAAGTGGACGGAAATGATTACACCATCGTTGAAGAGTGGTGTTTTGGCTACATGCGCGGTGTCGCGCTAAGTGGCATTACAGCTTTGCCAGAAACACTGCAAGGCGCGCTGGAGGCGATAGCATTACATGGTGAAGAAGCCAATATCGCTAAGCTGGAACAGATGACCGAAGAAGAATATGAAACGAGTCAGGCAGCTATTGGGCCAGCAGCACTGGAATTACATCGTTATTGGCAAGCACAGTCTGCGACAGAAACCGTTCATTAATCACACTTTTTAAAATATTTATTTCACAAACAAAGTATTCACTAAGCGAATACTTTGTTTGCTTTAATTTCCGCTAAACCATTCCTCCCAACGAACCTAAGTTAAATAGCAGCCTAAAAAACTGATCTAACTTATCTATACAAAACAAATACCTGACTACCCGTAACGCCCTTCATCAGCTAAATGTTGCACCTTAAATTGAATGAAGTGATCTTTTACAATTCATAACAATATTACATCATATTCTTTACGCTTATGGTATAATCAAGGCGGTAAAGGACTATATCAATAATCATAATTCGACTAAGCGCGAGTCTAACAATGCTGAGAAATTCGCTGAAGTTTACCCATGGAGGGTATCCAGTATTTATTAAGTTAGTTGATTTCATTTGTATTAACTCGATTTTAATATTGAGCGCCTTGCTATTATCGATGGAACCAACTAGCACTGTATTAATGTTCAGCATTCTCTTCTCTACCGCATTTTTACTATTTGGTGAATATACCGAGCTTTATCTACATCGACCTAAAAACTGGAGTGTGCGTGGCCAGTTGCGTTTGATCTTATGTTCCTTCTTTACTGTTGTTTTTGTTGAGGTTATTAGGTTTTTATCTGGTGGTTTGCAATCAGTGGGTTATTTAAACTCGCTGGAAAATAAGTTTGTTCCTGTAACTCTATTTTGGTATGCGATTCCTCTTTTTTTACTTTATTTAATCCATTTATTTATTCTCAAGAAATCAACGAAAAAGAACATTCGCGTCGCTATTGTTGGGGTGACATCTAACGGGCTGGCCGCAGAAACTGCATTGCTCAAAGAATATTCAAATGTGAAGTTAGATATGGCGTTTTACGATGAACGTGATGCTTCACGATTTAGTGAGTTGATTGACCGAATTAATAGCCCTTTTAAAGGTTCAGTCAGTGGTTTGGTTGAAGAGGCAAAAGCGGGTAGGATCGATGAAATCTATATCGCTTTACCGTTAGTTGCGTTGGAAAGGATTCGCCATTTCCTGGCGGTGATGTCCGACACGACAGTCGACACTTACATCGTGCCAGACTTCAATTCTTACAGTTCTCACATGTCGGAGCTGCGCTCAGTCCATAATTTACAAACCATCAGCATCCTGAGTTCACCGTTTGAAGGTTTTGGTTCCTTTGTCAAACGTGCCGAAGATTTGGTACTGGGGAGTATTATCATGGTATTGATTTCTTCTCTGTTATTGGTGATTGGTATCGGGATAAAGCTGACTTCACGTGGGCCGGTATTTTTCAAACAAGACCGTTACGGCTTGAGTGGGCAAAGAATAAAGGTCTGGAAATTCCGGACTATGCGCGTTATGGAAAACTCAGACACTGTCGTTCAAGCGACCAAAGACGATCCGCGGGTTACCCGCTTCGGCGCCTTTTTACGTCGCACATCGCTTGATGAACTACCGCAATTTTTTAATGTGCTACAAGGCAGCATGTCGATTGTTGGCCCAAGGCCGCATGCCGTCACGCATAACGAGCAATATCGTAAGCAAGTGGAAAACTACATGATTCGCCACAAAGTTAAACCTGGGATCACAGGATTGGCGCAAATTAACGGCTATCGTGGCGAAATTGATGCACTTTATAAAATGGAAAAGCGCGTACAGTACGATATTGAATACATCCAAAGCTGGTCGTTGTGGCTAGATATTAAAATTATTATAAAAACTATTTTCAAAGGATTTATCGGGAAAAATGCATATTAAATATATTCTCGTTGCCGGAATAGTTTTAACGCACCCGGCCCTGGCGGACTTAACCCCGAAATCTCATATCGGCTTTGCAGGTATTGATTTTCAAGGCACAGCGGGTGTGAATTATGGTTATGACGATAATGTGACTTATCAGCCACATGATAGCGATGCTATTGGCTCAAACTTCTTGAGCGTTACTCCGGTATTAAGCATGGCGGGCGAAAGATACCAGGATAAATACCTGGTAATATATTCAGGTGATTATCGCAATTATAATAATGACTCTGCGGATAACTACAATGACCACTTCTTCCGTTTTAACGGCGTGTGGCGTTATGGATTAAAGCACGGGTTAATGTTCAATGTTGAAGACTCAATTGGCCATGAAGACCGTGGGCGTGGTATCACCGAAGGTTTTGTACCTGAGCAATTTCAAGAGTTTGGCATCGAATCGCCGCTGACCACCAACTTGCTCAATAGCGAACTACGTTACAGCTACGGAGCACCTGAAGGGCGTGGAAAAGCCGAAGTCGCCCTGCTGTATAAAAAGCTTCGTTTTGGTAATACCCAGGATGCACAGAATACCGACGACGACTTTTACAATTATATTCAAGAGCAGGAATGGTATGAAAATAGTCTGGTAGCCGAAATTTTCGACCAGTACTCACGGGAAACTCGCTTCCGTTATAGCTTTATTACTAACCAACGGCATTATGATAATGCTAATGAAAAAGACAGTAACGAATATTATTTGATGTACGGAATAAAGTCCCAGGTGACGGGAAAAACCAACATCGATATGAACGTAGCCTGGTTGTATAAAACGTTTCAGAACAACCCTGACTCGCAGGATTTTAATGGACTAAACTGGGATATTCAGGGCGAGTGGAAACCACTCAAACAGGCTATTTTTACGGCGCATACCTCGCAACGCATTAAAGACCCTTCAGAAGTTGGGGGCTACATTCTGGTTTCGCAATACGGTATTTCTTATCAACATTTTTGGCTCAACGATCGTTTCTCTACCTTGTTAGATTACTCCTACACCACGGAAGATTATAAGAAACAAGATAAGGATAGAACGGACAGAGATGGCGTATTCACATTTTCTATGAGTTACGACTTCAGACCTTCGGTTAATTTTGAACTGAAATATCAAATAGATACCTTGCGTTCGAATAAAGAGACCGATTCGTTCTATATCGGTGCTGACGACGACCGTGAAGTCCTGAGAACATTGGGCTACGACAATTCGCTGATTATGTTTACAGCTAAGGTGCAGATTTAAAATGAAAATAATGAAACTCTGGGCATTTTTATTATTCACGGTGCTTTTGGCTGGGTGTACAGCATCCAAGCCACCACTCATGGATAGTCCTGATGCTGAATCAATGGGATATCTTCTCGATGCAGGTGATACCGTCAGTATTAATGTCTACGGCGAACCTGATATGACGATGAAATTTATTATCGATAAAAGTGGAACGATTACCTTCCCTTATATCGGTAAATTAGTGCTGAAAGGAAAAACGCCGGAACAAGTGAGTGCCGAGTTAACCAATCGCCTAAGTGGAGATTATCTGCAAAACCCAATGGTGACCGTGAATATTGCGGAATTCCGTAAATTCTTTGTTTCAGGCGAAGTGAAGAACCCGAATGGTTTCGCCTACGAACCTGGACTCACGGTTGAAAAATCTATTGCACAGGCCGGTGGTTTCACTGACCGAGCGGATCGTAAAAGTATCAATATTCGTCTGTCGGGGAGTAACCAATTGCTTGAGAACGTGGACGTCAGACACTCCGTTCACCCCGGTGATATCGTTATAATTGGCATGGGCTTCTTCTAACTATGAAACTATCAATCGTAGAAAATGGCAAGAAGCGAGAAAGCGCGATCGATTTCTCCAGGTTTGCCAAAGAAATTACAAAGAACAGTTGGAAAATCCTCCTCGCCGGCGTGATTGCGGGGGCGGTTGCCTGGCCATTAATCAGCATGATGACATCTAAGTATGTCTCAACGGCGACGGTGCTTATCAAAGCCCAGCCGGATAATATTTCCCCTTTCCCGCAGGTAGACGGTTATGACTCGACACGTAATGGTTATTACGAAACTCAATATGCATTGATGCAGTCGCGTATTGTGCTGGAGCAGGCGGTGCGCAATTTGAAACTGGATGAAAATCCTGATTTCATCGGCGCAAATTCGGACAGCAAAAATGCGAATACGCCTGAGAATCAGCAAGCGCGTGTTGATAAGGCACTGAAGACGTTGCTGAAAAACCTGACCATTAACGGTGTGCGCACCACGCATCTGGCATCAATCTCTTATGAATCCTCTTCGCCTGAGGTTGCAGCACAGGTAGCCAATGGTGTGGCGCAGGCGTTCATTGATTACAGTGCGGCGCAAAAGCGCGGCAATACGCTGAAAGCGCGTGAAAGCAACCAGCAGCGTATGCTCGAATTGCAGCAGCAAATTGCCGGGCAAAAGCGGGCCATTGATGATTATCTGAAGCAAGAGGGGTTGTTGACCTTCCGCGGTGTGGATGGTTTTGAAACCGAGCAGTTAAGTATTGTCACTAACCGCCTGGCGGATGCGACTCAGCGTCGTGTTGCGGCAGAATCGCAGTATAACGAAGTGCGCAGAAGCGCCGGGCGATCGCTGGAAGATGTGATCTCACTGCCAGTGATTTCAGACCATGCTCAGATTCAGGATTTACGCATTGCACTCGTTCAGGCGAAACGGACGCTCTATGAACTGCGCAAATCGTATGGCCCGAAACACATCAAGATTCAGGAAGCTCAGGCGCAAGTTCAGGCCGTTCAGGATCAAACCTACAGCGTGCTGGGTGAACTGGAAACTGGCCTGCGTCAGCAATATCAGGCAGCACTGGCTGATGAAAATAACTACCAGAAACAGCTGAATGAGCAAAAATTGATCTTCCAGAAACTTGCTTCGAAACGTGAAGGTTATAACGGGTTGAAACTGGCGCTGGATAAAACGGAAGATTCATATAAAACGCTGTATCAACGCACTCAGGAACAGACGCTGTCCGGTAATTATGCTGATTCGGATGCCGTCTTGTATGACCCGGCGGTACCTGCTGAACGCCCATCTAAACCTAACAAACCGTTGTTACTGGTCATGGTGGTGTTATTCGTTTTGGCTTTTAGCATCATGTACTTCATCGTTAAATCAGCAATGGACAGCACCATTAATAACCTGAGCCAAATGAAGAAACGGTTGAACCTCGAGCCATTAGGTGAGATTCGCCGCTATTCGGGTCTGGGGAGCCGTGCGCAAATCCGCGACGTAATCTCCAATAACCCGCTCAATGCCGATATCATTCACAGTATTCGTACCCGTATCATGCTCGATAATCGCCAGTTGCAGGCGGTTTCGGTGACGTCGACTGACCACGGGGAAGGCCGAACGCTGTTGGCTAACCTGTTAGCAAATTCATTTAGTTTCGATCAGAAAACGCTGCTGGTTGATCTCGATTTCTTCAATAAAGACGGCTTATCAAGTGAGCTGGCGAAACCGTCTGCCCATGGCGTTGCTGAGCTGCTGCGCGGCGAAGGCACGCATGAGAATCTTAGTGTCAAAGTGAATGAAAATCTGGATTTTCTACCTCGTGGCAATGCAACGATCTCCTCACTATTGCTGTTGTCGTCGGATAATCTTGAGCATCTGATGCGTGAATTACGCAGCCATTACCAGCGTATTATTATTGATGTTGCTGCGGTGAATCAGAGCCAGGACAGCCAGCTGATTAGTCGTGTCATTGATGGGCAAATTTTCATGCTGAAAGCGGGTGCGGCACCGGCGGAACATATTATCCAGGCGCTAGATAAACTCGAAGCTAATCATTCTGTTGTTGTCGGTGTGGTGCTTAATCAGGTCGTGGATAAAAATCTTGAGACAAAAGAGGGTTTACGCTCACTCAACCTGCAAACCAGTGAATTGATGAGCAGCACAGGCCGGATATGAGTTTACTGAGAAGCGCGTCCACAATTGCGGGTTCATCAGTCATTTCACAACTGATTGGTGCGCTGTCTATTTGGTTAATTTCACACAAATATGACCTGGCTGAAGTGGGGCTGTACGCGCTTAACTACAGTATTGCGTTGATTGGGGCTCAGGTTTGTACCTTTGCATCACAGCTACTCATTCCTAAGCAGCAAGATGATGAACTGGCGCAAAACGTGGTGTTTTGCTTGTTGCAAAGTCTGATTATCGCTCTGCCTTACGCGCTGCTTACTGCATGGCTGTTTAATCAGAATATTTTCTTCCTTTATCTGCTCACGCTTTCAAATACGTGGATTTTGATTTCGGAAAACTTATCGTTACGTACCGCTAATTTTGGCTTTTTGGTCTTCCAGCGTATCTCTGTCTCCGTGGTAGTGGTGCTCTCCGTGCTACTCACCACGCATATCCAGGCATTTTACTGGGCGTGGGCAGGCTCGATGATGGTGTTGACTATTGGCTGCATTCTTCGTGCTTTCGATATTCGTAGTGTGCAACTGGCACATTTGAGCCCCAAAAATAACCTCGCATTCTTTAGTAAGCACGTTCATCACATCACTAAAGTCGGTAGTGCGGAAGTGCTGGCGATGGCGAACAGTAACTTGCCTATCATGTTGATAAACTTTTGGTTCTCAGCATTGACTGCGGGTTATTTTTCTATTGTCAGCCGCTTCTGCCTGGCGCCAGTGGTGATTGTCGGGAATGCGGTACGCAACGCTATTTTCTCGAAATGGTCGATAGATTTCAGGCATAACACCTTTAACTTTGAAGAGTACAAAAAGGTCCGTTTGCTGCTTCTGGTATTGGGTGTTGTGTGTACACTGGGGGTGTTTCTGTTTTATCCCATCGTTATGCACCTGGGCTTTAGTGAGGACTGGATAAACTCGATTCCCACTTCACGCTACATGTTGCCATATTTATTCCCGGCTTTAGCGGTGTGCCCGTTGACCGTGATTGAACTGATTTTTGGTTCGCACCGTTATTTCCTGCGTATCCAGTTTGAACAATTAGCGATTGTACTGATTGCGTTTGTCATAGTGCCTTATTTTTATAATGACTATGCCACTTCGATTATTCTGTTCTCAGTACTGACTTTCGTTCGTTATGCGTTTATTTATCTCAAGGTAAATAAACGCGCCAATCTTTTGAAAGACAGGCCGGTGGTATTATGAATCTCAACACTGGGAATTATTTACAGACATACTCTTTCATGACCCTGATGGTCTGCGGGTTAGTTCAGTACTTCACGGGTGTGTTGGCGGTGCTGTGGATCCCATTCTTCCTGACATTGCTGATGTTCATTTTGCTGGTGATGCAAACCCGCTATGAAAAATTGCAGTTGGATAAACAAGAAATCGTGGTGCTGACGCTGTACCTTATTTTCATGGTCATGGCGGGAGTATCGACAATTTTGCAGGCCGGGGTGACTGACGCGATTGTCGGTTTTAAAAATGAAATCGCACTTTCACTGGTGATGTTCTGCCTGCTGTTAGGCTTTTGTCGTGAATCGCAGGTCTATCGCGTCACACGTTCTTTATATTGGGTGTTTTACGCTCAATTTCCGGTGGTGCTTTATCAATTGCTGTTTGTTCTACCCCAGCGTGTTGTGGTGCGTGGCGAAGAAGATAAATGGGATTCGGTGGTTGGGACCTTTGGCGGTGACCCATTGGGAGGCGGGAATACCGCTGCGATGGGGTTGTTTTGCCTGCTGATTATGTTGTTAAAAGTCTCCGAATTTAAGCATGGGCTAACCAGTTTTAAATCGATGGCCTTGCATGTCATTTTGGGTTTTGGCTTGTGTATTGTCGGTGAAGTGAAATTTGTCATTCTGTTGTCACCGATATTACTGGCATGGGTTTGGTTGATGCCGAGCTTCGTAAAAGGCATGAATAAAGTGAATATCAAAGCCCTGCTGTTGATATTCACCGCTATGGCATTACTCATTGCCTTCGCCATTGTCATTTTAGCAGCGGGTTATTCCACGGCCTATGGTACTGACCCTACACAAAGCTCGCTTGCTGTTTTTATTAACTCACTCAGTTACATTTTTGACCCAAACTATATTCTGCCTTCAGGTGAAGTGGGGCGTTTTACAACACTGCTATTCTGGATAAAAAATAACGATCTTTGGGGGCTTTCAGGGACGCTATTTGGTTACGGATTAAACGCGACCAACAGCGGAAGTGTGGTGTCGCCAGGCTTCCTGAATCTCACCTATAATTTAATTCTCGATTCGACTTCTTTGAGTATGTTGCTCTGGGAAGTGGGCGTGGTGGGAACCCTTTTGTTTATCAGTTTAATTCTCTACATCCTGAAAATTGTGCAACCTAAAGCTCTGTTAGATCGCGAGCAATTAGACCCACAGGATCTGCAATTACTCAGTTTTGCGCCTGCATTTAATGTTTTTGCTATCAGTTGCTTACTGAGCTTGCCCTACAGTCAGATACTCACTATCACACCAATGCTCCAATTCCTTTTCTATCTGGCACTGGGCTCAAGTCTGGTTATTCGTCGAACCGTATATCGTTTTGCAGAGCAATAATATGAGTCATAAACCGTTTATCTCCGTGAGCATTAAAACACTTAACGAAGCCAAGTGTATTGAAAAAACGATTGATAGTATCCAGCGGCAGATTGCTGAATATCCTCATAAAATTATTGTTGCCGACAGCTTATCAACCGATAGCACTCAGCAATTGGCCAGCAATAAAGGGGTCACCGTGGTGTCGTTAACCCAGCCTGCGGATCGCTGTTGTGGCGTTGGCCATCAACTTGGCTATCTGTATAGCGAAGGTGAATATTTGTTGTTGATGGACGGCGATATGGAGCTGGAAAAAGGATTTATTGATAGCGCTATTACCTTTCTGCAAAGCCATCCCGAATATGCTGGTGTTGCGGGAACGGTGGAAATGGATGATGCCTCTAACTATGAATTTAAATCGCGCAAACAGCGGCTACATGAAATTTATCCGCTAGGGGATTGCGACCATTTAGGGGGCGGTGGTTTATATCGCCGCACCGCAATAGAAAAAATTGGCTATCTGACCAACCGCAATCTTCATGCCTATGAAGAGGCTGAACTTGGCATGCGTTTAGTGGATGCGGGTTATAAATTACACCGCCTGAATGTGCCTTATTTCAGCCACACATCGCACAATATGCCGACACTAAAATTGCTGATGTACCGTTGGCGCAGTGGGTATAACAAAGCGCCGGGTGAATTATTACGCAGTGCCTGGGGTAAACCCTGGTGGCCCATTGCTATAAAAATGGTCAAAAACGAGATGATTTTTGCGACCTATATGCTGCTATTACTGGTGGCGATATTAACCTTTAATATTGATATTATCGCGCTGGCTTTATTGCCGCTGATTGCATTTATCATACTGAAAACGATAAAAAATCGTTCATTAATTAATGGCTTGCAAAGTGTACTTAATTTAGCCGTACTCTCTGCGGGATTAATCAAGGGATTGACTCATCCTGTGCGCGATCCTATGACGCCACCCGACAGCAAAGTCATTCATGAATAGGTGGCCACGATGAAAATTTTACTGGTAAACAAGTTCTTCTACATTAAAGGTGGCGCGGAAACTGTCTATTTCCAGGAACGCGAAATGCTGAAACAAGCAGGCGTCGAGGTGATTGATTTTTCCATGCAGCACGAGAAAAATTTCCCCTCTGACTATGCTGATTATTTTGTCAGCAATGTCGATTACCATAAAGGTAGTAACCTGCTCGGCGGGATTAAGACGGCAATTGAATTTATCCACAACAACGAAGCCTGCAAAAAAATGAAGGCTCTGCTTGAGAAAGAGCGCCCGGATATTGTTCATTTTCACAACATCTACCATCAGTTGACCCCATCGATAATTAAAATTGCCCGGGATTTTGGCTGTAAAACGGTATTAACCGCCCACGATTATAAAATTGCCTGTCCTTCCTACGCCATGTTACGCGACGGCAAAGTTTGCGATGCCTGTATTACGGGCTCAGTATTTAATGCGTTTAAATATCGCTGTTATGAAGGTTCAGCATCCAAGAGCTTGCTGCTGACCTTAGAAGCCACCTGGCAATATATTGCTAAGAATTATCAGGCTCTTGACGTCATTATTTCACCCAGTGAGTTTCTGCGCGGCATCATAAGACACACGTTGCCAAATTCACGTATCGAGGTGATTGTTAATGGCATTGATGACAGCCAACCCTTCGAAGGTATTGAAGACCACGGCTATTTGCTGTTTGTCGGGCGTATCAGCCCTGAGAAAGGGATTCAAACATTAGCGCAGGCTCATGAACTAATGCGTAATAAAATCCCGCTGAAGATAGTCGGCCATGGCCCGATCTATCATGACCTGATGAAGCAATTTCCACAGGCAGAATTCCTCGGTTATGTGCAACAAGGCGAAGGATTAGACTCATTGATTAAGCATGCGCGCGCGATCGTCGTGCCTTCTGAATGTAATGAAAATTGCTCGATGTCGGTGTTAGAAGCCATGTCGTTTGCGCGGCCGATTGTGGGCTCGCGTATTGGTGGGATCCCCGAACAAATACGTGATGGTGTGGATGGTGCATTATTTGAACCGGGCAATGCTCAGGAGTTGGCGAATATCCTTGATTTTCTGGCTGAAAACCCGGATAAAGCACACCACATGGGGTTAAACGCCCACCAGCGGCTCTGTGATAAATACGCCATGCGTAATCATATGGAAGCGTTGCTTAACTTGTACCAAGAACTGTTGAGCAAACCCTAATATGACCAGGAAAATTACTGTCATTGGCACACGTGGCATACCCGATGTGTTAGGCGGAGTGGAAACACATTGCCAAAATCTTTATCCGGCTATCAAAGAACAGTTTGATGTGGATATTTGTGTTATCGCTCGCGCTCCGTATGTTGGTTACAGTAAGTCGCAGTACAAAAATGTGGAAACCGTGGCGCTATGGACACCTAAAAAACGCTCACTGGAAGCCATTGTTCATTCCGTTTTGGCTGCGTTTAAGACCTGTTTTGATAAATCCACTATTGTTCATGTGCATGCCATCGGGCCGGGCCTGGTAGTGCCACTGCTACGTTTACTGGGTAAGAAAGTGGTGTTTACCCATCATGGCCCTGATTATGAACGCCAGAAGTGGGGCCGAGTTGCAAAACAGGCTCTCTTATTAGGTGAAAAGTTTGCGGTTAATTATGCCAATGAAGTGATCGTTATTTCTGAAGTGATTAATCAACTGATTCAGAAAAAACATGGTCGCATGGATGCTCATCTGATTTATAACGGCGTAAATATTCCGCAAACGCAGGCCCCGGAGATGATTCATAAAACACTCGACCGTTATGCCCTGAAGTCTAAGAATTATCTTGTTGCGGTGGGGCGTTTTGTGGAAGAGAAAGGGTTTCATGATTTAATTACTGCCTACCAGCAATCAGGGGCGTCCGAGCCATTAGTTTTGGTTGGCGATGCGGACCATCCTTCTGATTACAGCATGCGCCTGAAGGAATTAGCGATAAAAACCCCGAATGTCATTCTGACCGGTTTTTTAAAAGGTGACGCACTGAAGGTGGTATTTTCTCAGGCTAAGTTATTCATCATGCCGTCGTATCACGAAGGATTACCTATAGCGCTGCTGGAAGCTATGTCTTATTCATTGCCTGCTGTGGTGAGTGATATTCCGGCAAATCTGGAAGTCGGGTTGCCCGCAAATGCCTATTTTAAAGTCGGTAACGTGCTTGATTTAGCTGAAAAAATTAACGAAAAACGTGGGTTGGCTAGTGCGGATTACAGTAAATATCTGCAAACCTACGACTGGCGTGAGATTGCCAGGAACACGGTAAGTGTCTACCATTCAATAGATAAATCAATAGGTTAAATTTGACGAACTCTACTCGACGCCCAATCGTCATCGACAGATTCTATGAAGTGCTTGATGAACAAACTCAGGCGCAGCTCACTGCTGAGCAAAAGCAGGAGATAGAGAACGCGATCGTTTCTATCACGCTCTCGTCGCACCATCGGATCGATATTCGTAAAAGCTTTCCCTTTTTTGGGACGCGCTACTACATGGTCTTTTTGCTGGGAAGAGATTTACGCAAACGGTTACGTAAAGAATCGACGCTGGTGCGTATCGTTGTGACGTTGCTGATTCTTTGTGGCGCAGTTTTCGCCATTTTGTGTCTATTCTTAACTCTCTACATGATCAAATCCGCTGTGGGAATCGACCTGTTTCGTAATTTCCACGTCGGGATTTGGGATTGGTGGCTCAGCTTGCGAAGTAACTGATCCTGGGAAGTTAACGCCCCAACAGAAGCAGGAAAGACTATGAATATGAAAACGTTAGTTTCACTGATGTGCATGGTTTTTCCGGGGACGGTAATCGCCGTACCGACGACAGTTGTAACGCCAAAGGCACTGTCAGGCCCCATCACCAATCCCGGAACGGGAATCGCCAGCTTTCATCAAGGTTTTGGGCAACAACTGACGCCCGCGCAATATCCTGATACCGGGATTGAATACGAGCGTTTTTACTGGTCTGAGCTTGAGCCGGTTGAAGGGCAGTATAATTTTGCACTGGTCGATGATGCTTTCAGGTTTGCGGCGGCGCATCAACCGGCGATGAATGTCGGATTGCGGGTTATGGTTTTGGATGGCCCCGAGAGCGGGAGCAAAATCCCTGACTGGTTGATCAGAAAAGGGGTGAAAGGAGTCTGGACACCCGATAGAAAAACCTTCGCGCCGAATTTAGATGACCCTATTTTTCTTGAATACAGCCAGCGCCTGCTGAATGCCTTCGGTAAACGCTACGACGGTAATGAAAATCTTGCTTACATCGATATCGGCATGGTGGGCTCCTGGGGCGAATGGCATAACAGCAACTTCCCTTCCTTGCCGCCCCTTGAAGAACGCTACACGCCAGCCCAACTAGAAAAGTACGTTAAAATGCACTTCACAGCATTTCCTAAAACGCCAAAAATTATGCTGATTGCCGGTAACGAAAATCTCGCGAGTGCAGTGAGGCGAGGTGCAGGCTGGCGCGCTGACTGTCTTGGGGACTGGCGGAACTTTTCCACAACCTGGAATCTCATGGAAGATGATTATCCTCCGCGCTTAGAGGCAGCCCAGGCGGCATATTCCGGCTTTAACGATGCCTGGAAACGCTCGCCGATAAGTTTTGAGATCTGCGGTCATATGACGGAGTGGAAAACAGTACAGCACTATACCCGTGAAGAAGTGCAACGAACATTTGACTGGGCCATAGAGAAACATGCCAGCACGATTAATCTGAAGTCGAGTGAAGTGCCGGTGATGTATCGAGCCATCGTCGATAACGCGCTGACAAAACTGGGTTATCGTTTCCGTTTAGTCTCGTTAAGCCATGATTCTGTGGTCACCAGAGGCAGTACACTGACGCTGAATAGCCAGTGGGCGAATGATGGCATTGCACCGAGTTACCTGAAATATGATGTGGTGTATCGCCTGGTAAATAATACGAACAAAGTTATCGCCCAGGGGAAAACATCCGATGACATTCGCAGCTGGCTGCCAGGTGAGCGTTCACTGAGTTATCGTCTGTCACTGCCTGTGGCTTTAGCGAATGGGCAGTATTATATCGAGGTGGCGATGCTGGACTCTCAAGGCAAGGCGAGAATTAATCTGGCTAACGAAGGCAAACAGAGTGACGGTTGGTATCGGGTGTCGAAGGTCCGCGCTCAATAATACCCTTCATTCTTCAAGCTGCATCTTTGTTGGCTGCGTTCACGAGCCCGAATCACTTACTTTAGTAAGCTCATCGGGACTCGCTCTCTTGCCGCCGCGATGCAACTTGAATTATTTTGGGTATTGAAGCTATGACGGCTAAGAACCAAAGCCGTTCGGGTTATTTTTCTGCCAGTTCCAGGTATCACGCATCATTTCATCAAGTGAACGGGTCGCGATCCACCCCAGTTCTTGTTTGGCTAAAGACGAATCTGACCAACATTCCGCCACATCACCCGGTCTTCTGGCGACGATTTGATAGTTAATTTTCGTTTGTGCGGCCTTTTCAAAAGCCTTAATCAGATCAAGAACGGAATAGCCGACACCGGTCCCCAGGTTGATGGCTTTGAATGGTGAACCCTCAGCTTTATGGTCTAACGCCGCCAGGTGCCCGCTTGCCAGATCCAGAACATGAATATAATCACGAACCCCGGTTCCATCCGGCGTTGGGTAATCGTTGCCGAATACCGACAGACATTCGAGCTTTCCGATTGCCACCTGAGAAATATATGGAACCAGGTTGTTAGGAATACCGTTGGGATCTTCACCAATACGCCCTGAAGCATGCGCACCAACCGGGTTGAAATAGCGTAAGCAAGTAATGCGGAACTCAGGTTGTGCATGCGAAAAATCACGCAAAATCTGCTCAACCATTAATTTCGACGTCCCGTATGGGTTAGTCGTACCACCGACTTGGCACTCTTCGCTTAGTGGTACTTTTTCGGGGTTACCGTATACCGTTGCGGAAGAGCTGAAGATAAGGCTATTGACACCAGCGCGTAACATCTCATTGAGCAAAATCAGCGTCCCAACGACATTGTTCTCATAATATTCCAGCGGCTTTCTGACTGATTCGCCTACGGATTTTAAACCAGCAAAATGAATAACATCGGATATGTTGTGTTTTGAGAAGATCTCTTTTAGCGCTTGTTTGTCTAAAATATCGGCAACATATAATGTTGGTACTTTCCCGGTTAATTCTGTCACCCGCTCCAAAGATGTTTTAGACGAGTTAGAGAGATTGTCTATAACGACGACATCATCACCTCTTTCCAGTAATGCCAGAACGGTATGTGAGCCAATATAACCAGCACCACCAGTTACAAGAATTGCCATAGTATCTCCAGATTAAGATTATAAAATGCGCGTATTGATGTGACCCTCAGTCAAGTCGTTCAATAGTATCAGCAATCAACCAGCCATTCATCTGGTGTTTCAGGCAAAAAAATGCTTCCTGTATTTAACAAAACACTTAAAGAAAATCTTTTTTAACGGCGATAACAGGCTGAATGTCAAATTTTTAGTATCATAGGCAATATAATCATTTGTGAAATTTAAAGTATGAATACCTGCGCTTTGATTGATTGTTGGAACAATATTAGCAACAAGTTTCTCTTCAAAAATCAAAGGGCTTAAATGAACTATCTCTTTGATATAAACGGACTTACCATAAAAACCTAAATGACATTCTTGGGTTAGAATATAAAGTTTGTCATCGATGGAATAGGGGGTTCCAGCACCACGATGGTGGCGGTTACATAATGTTAATGAGGGTTTTATTTTTTCCCACTCACCGAATAAGCCCCTTGCTGTATGAATGACAATATCGTTATCCAGAGTCGTAGAAATAAGATAGTGGGTTCCCTCATGAGTGAAGAGAACATTATCGGTATATTCGACGTTGGAAAGTAATACTTTTACTTTTTCCCAACGACCAGGGAATTCAATAGATTGGAAAAGAATGACTTCCTTTCTCTCTGATGACTCCGGAATCATATACAGTTTGTCGCCAGAGCTAAACATAAAAGGAAATGACAGGTGACATTTCAAATCGTCAAAACCTTCCAGTTTGATATCTTCTAGCTCTTCCAGTTGGTTATTCAGAATACGGCACTTCAGGAATCCCTTAGAGTTCAGGAAACTAAATGCTTCATAGAAGACATACAGCTTATCGTCTTTTTCGATAATAAAAGGGTCGGCCTGGAAAGTGTATTTTTTATTAAGCAGTTGTGCTTTGGAATTGCTGAGAATATCCAGAGTATTATCAGGAAACGAATGTGTATCATTTTTAATGATCATGATGTCCCATGATTCATGGAAAAATAACTTTTTAATTAATTTATTGTTTTTGTTAAACATTTATCATCTTGTCCATGTTAGTAATCACCAGATGCAGGAAGAAAATGACAGGTACTATTTTAAATTATAAGTCATGCTTAAGGTTATAATTACGGTAAGAAATAGTAACCAAAGAGACGCAATACCGCTTTCTGGCTAACTGCCGCCCGCTGAGTTGGGCTTAGCTGTCGCCGATAGCAAACAACGAAATGCTGCTGTTTTGCAGTATAGACGCTCATGCAATATGCGCCTTTCTTAAAAATGCCTATTTGAGGTTACAAGCGATCATGGCAAACTTTGCTGTGGGAAAGATCTTGATGAACAAATAGTTACCAGATAACTGAGGCGCTTAATAAGATGCCTGACGAGAGAAAATCAGCGAGAGAATATTGAGGAGATCAAGAGATGATTTGGTTAATGAAAACCGGTAAACATAAGGCATGCTTACCGGTTAGCTATTATTAAGCTTGAGTATCTAGTGTAGAAAGTTCTTTATCAACGAAATACAAGCCTTCACCGCTTTTACCGACCAGACTTAATTTATCCAGCACAGATTTAAACAGTTTTTCTTCTTCATGCTGTTCAGAAACATACCACTGCAGGAAATTAAAGGTTGGGTAGTCCTGAGAGGTCATCGCCGCATGCGCCAGTTCATTAATTTTACGGGTAATTAACTGTTCGTGTTCGTAGGTGGCGTTAAACAGGCTATCCAGTGAATCGTAATCCTGGTCTGGTGCAGGAATTGCATTGATGCGTGGCAAGCTTCCGGTATCTGTTAAATAAGCAAACAGGCGTTGCATGTGTTCCATCTCTTCCTGGGCATGGCGACGCAGGAAAGCAGCTGCACCTTCGAAGCTATGGTAGCTGCACCAGGCACTCATTTGTTGATAAAGCAGGGAAGAGTAAAGCTCAAGATTCATTTGTTCGTTAAGTTTTTCGATCATTTCAGCTTTAAGCATGATGCGCTCCAGGAGAATCAGATAATTAACAATGGCGCTACTTTAATTTTATTATTTCTATAATGCAAAGGAATTGTTAATTATATTGTTGTAATGAGAATGGTTGCTAATATTATTCTTTTTTATAAATGATAGCTTAATACTAATAAGAATGATTGTTATTTAATTAATAGGATTGAACAACAATTATTGCCCAACCCATATAGGCGTTAAGCTCAATTATTGTACGGCTATTTCATCTCTCAGGTATTTCTCCATTCCGTTCCCCCTGCATTGGTACTCCAGTGTGACGGTTTGGTTCAGGCACAATGCGCCACTGGTCAGGCTGCAGGTTTTGATCGGATCGCCATAAGGGAATGCCGCACTATACCCCCATTGTTGACACTGGTGGCTGGCAGCCGACTGAGCAACGTAGGTGTCGACTTTCGCTCTTTGTAATGGCGCAATATCAAACCCGAGACGAACAACACCTGCCACTTCGCTCCCTTTGATGGGTTGTGGCGTTTTATTCATGGTGCAACCACTTAATAACGCAGCCACTAAAACTAAATATATTGTTTTCATCACGCTGAGTCTCAAAAGATATTTCTTCTTATTTTAGCATGCAGCCAAACAGAATATTACCAACAGTATAAAGCTGTGTAATTGCATTTAAGGTCAGTAATAATCCATCTCTTAACCTAAATTTCGGGCGTTTATCAAAGGGTAATTACTGTGGTATTCACCAACGGTTTTCAGAAGATTTCTGACAGCAAGCATGGGTGTGCTGGAGAGAGGTTTTGCGCTGGTGGTAAGCGAAGTGCGTAACCGGGCAAAACTCAGAAGTGTGAGCACCTCTTAATTTTTTAAAACAAAATTTCATTAAATTTGAAAGTATGTTTGCCAGATAGTATCGTTAAGGTATACCCAAGCTATTCACCGCGGGAAATCCCGTGACCCAATCAGGAGACGGAAATGAAAATAGCACTGATGATGGAAAACAGTCAGGCTGGCAAAAATGCAATCATTCTTAATGAGTTGCAAGCGGTTGCTGCTGAGAAAGAGTACCCGGTTTACAACGTCGGTATGAGCGATGAGCAGGATCACCACCTGACCTACATCCACCTCGGTATTATGGCCAGCATTCTGTTGAACTCGAAAGCCGTTGATTTTGTTGTGACCGGCTGCGGTACAGGTCAGGGCGCAATGATGTCTCTGAACATCCATCCAGGTGTGGTTTGCGGATACTGCCTGGATCCAGCCGATGCTTTCCTGTTCGCTCAAATCAACAACGGTAACGCGCTGTCACTGGCATTCGCTAAAGGTTTCGGTTGGGGTGCAGAGCTGAACGTCCGTTACATGTTCGAGAAAGCATTCACTGGCCGTAAAGGCGAAGGCTACCCAATCGAGCGTAAAGAGCCACAGGTTCGTAACGCGGGCATCCTCAACCAGGTTAAAGCGGCTGTAGTGAAAGAAAACTATCTGGACACCTTACGTTCTATCGACCCTGAGCTGGTGAAAACCGCGGTAACCGGCGAGCGTTTCCAGAAGTGCTTCTTCGAAAATTGCCAGGACAAAGAGATTGAAGCGTTCGTTCGCGAAATCCTTGCCTGATAATGATTAATATGAAATACGGCCAGTTTTTGCTGGCCGTATTTTTTTGCTTCAATACCGCCTAATTTCCGGCGCTTTACGCGCGATCTTTCTCAATTCCTATCATTACTTCCTGCTATCGAACTGATGCGACTGCATATCAGCGTGTTGTTGCGTCTGACGCGCGGCTTCAAGGTGTTCTGCATCCCAGTGTTGAAGGTTGATATCAGCTTGCGGCTCTTCGGGCCAGCGCTGTTGCACACCGTTATGCAGACTCGGTTTATGCAACGCAGGGAAGCTTAAAGAGGGGGAATGGACGCTGGGTTCGGCGGCAGTGACCTGAAAACTGACCAGCGATATAAACAGTATTAACCTTAATGTCATGTGTTTCATAACGGCCTCAACGGCACTCAATCTATAGCGTTAAGTATAATTGTGGCCCGAAACACTATGCAGACTTACTGCATTATTGCTTTTTGGAAACGCTGCTCCCGGCATTTTGCGGTAGCCGTAACAAGTCGACCAGCCCAAGCAAGCAAATCAGCGTAATCATCACAAATGAAATTTTAATCGGCATGCCGGGAATTGATGTGACATCAAACCATTGGCTGATTTTCTCGCCAAGGCGAATACCAATTGCGCCAAGCGTGATCCCCAGGCCTACCGACAACTGCGTCGCGGTGCTGAAAAGCGTATTGGCGTAGCTCATTTGCGCAGGTGGCACATCGGAAAAGGCCAGCGTGCTGATGCCGGTAAATTGCATTGAGCGGGACATGCCACCAAAGAACAGGATGGCTATCGTCAACCATGCCGCGGTGTGCGGCGTGAGAAATGCACACGCCAATAAAGAAGCGACGTTCAGCAGACCGTTAATAATCAGCAGTTTTTTGAAGCCTAACGCACGAATCAACGGCGTGGTGGCGGGTTTCATGGCGAGGTTCCCGGCAAATACGGCTAACACCAGTAAGCCCGAATGAAACGCGTCCATACCGAAACCGACCTGAAACAGCAGCGGCAATAAAAACGGTACCGCACTGATGGAGGTGCGGAATAGCGAACCGCCGTACATTGTCACGCCAAAAGTTTGCACCCTTAAAGCATCAAGACGAATCATCGGGTGTTTGGCATGTTTAAAATGCCGCAGTGAAAACCATAACGAGGCGGCTCCCAATAGCAGCAGGCTGACGGTTGGCAACACATTCACCTGCGATTGCCCGAGCATTTCCAGCCCATAGACCAGGCTAATCATCGCCACTGCGGTACTGGTAAAACCGATGCCATCAAACGGGCGGCGATCGTCATCATGAATATCAGGAATCAGCCGCCACGCCAGCGCCATTGCTATCAACCCAAGCGGTAGGTTGATATAAAAAATCCAGCGCCACGAGGCGTAACTGGTGATGAATCCCCCCAGTGGCGGGCCAATAATTGGCGCAACCAAAGCCGGCCAGGTGAGTGTGGCGATAGCGGTTATCAGTAAATGCTTGGGCGTGGTACGTAACACCGCAAGCCGCCCGACCGGTACCATCAACGCACCGCCAACCCCTTGTAAGATGCGCATGGCGACAAACTGTTCCAGCGTATTGGCAATCCCACATAGCACGGATGCAAAGGTGAAAATCCCCAGTGCGAGGGTAAAAACTTTGCGGGCACCAAAACGATCGGCAATCCAGCCACTGGCCGGAATTAACACCGCCAGAGTCAGCAAATAAGCGCTCATACCGATATTCAGATCAACAGCATCAACGCCAAATGTTTTTGCCATTTCCGGGAGTGCTGTGGCAATCACGGTTCCGTCGAGAAATTCCATAAAAAATGCGCCAGCAACCAGTAGCGCCATACCAGAGATGCCGCGTTTTGGAGACTGAGAAGGGGAGTTTTCCATGCATGAAACTCAAAATTAAAATAATGTTTTAAAAATTAATTGAGCCAATTAACCAGTTAAGTGTTGGATTTGCAAGCCATTTGATGTGAATGGCTTGTAAAATCCACAATGAAAATGTGTGATGAGCATCACAAAACTATTGATTTGTGTGACGGATGTCATATTATAGGCCCCATAACGAGCAACACCTGCAAAACTAAAAACTGGAGCACACAATGAAAATGCGCAAAATCCTGAAAAGTATGTTCGAGCAGTACTGCAAAACCTTCAAAGATGTACCGCCAGCTGGCATGTTTTGATCTGTCAGCCTGAATAAAAAAACCTGCCGCGGCAGGTTTTTTTATGCCTGAAATTTGGCTTCTAACGCTGCATATTCCACTTTATATCGACAATTTTTGCTTTAGCACTTTTTCGCATAACGTTATGCGTTTTACACTTATTTACATTGTGGGTATGGCTGGTGCACTATGCGGACTCTATTTGAGATGGAGTCTGTGAATAAATGCGTAAACCCCTGTTGTTATCTGCGCTGTTTGCCTCTTTGGCCCTGGCACTTTCTGGCTGTGATGATGCGAAAACCGAAACTGCAGCCGAGTCTGCTCCAGCAAAACAAGCTTCCCAGGATGGCGGCAATTTAATTGTCGGTATTACTACCGGTGATCCATTAGCGGTGAACCCACTGTATGCCAGCGACCGCACCACGCTGACGATTATGCAGGCGCTGTACGCCCCACTGTATAGCTTCAATGGCGACAAGATTGAATGGGGGCTGGCAGAAAGCCTGACGCCATCCGAAGACAACCTCTCATACCTTTTAAAACTTAAACCCAATCTGAAATGGCAGGATGGCAAAGCGATTACTGCCGATGACGTGGTGTTTACGTTCAACAAATTGCTCGATGAAAAACAACATAGCTTCTTCCGCAGCATGTTCGTTTATGGCGATAAACCCATTCAAGTCAGCAAAATTGATGACCAAACGGTGAAATTCACGTTGCCGCAAGTGAGTGCGGCATTTGTTGGGACTCTGGTTCAGATTTACCCTATTCCGCAGCATGTTTTTGCTGACGAAAAGGGCGATATGGAAAAGAGCACCAAAAACGATGCGCCAGTCGGTTCTGGCCCGTTCAAATTTAAAGAGTATCGTGCCGGGCAGTATTACGCACTGACCCGTTTTGATGACTACTGGAACGGTAAACCGAAGCTGGATGCCGTGACTTACCGTTTTGCTAAAGACAGCAACTCTGCCAACCTTGCGCTGCAAAATGGCGAAATCAACATGAAGATGGTTGATCCGCAAGACGTCACCCGTCTGAAATCGAGCGGTAAATTCGACTTCGTTATCTATCCTGAAGGGCGTCTGGCCTATATGACGTTCAACCAGAATATCGACAGCATGAAGAATAAAGCGCTGCGTCAGGCTATCGCTTATGCCATCAATAAAGATGAACTGGTGCAGGCGGCATTCTCATCGCTGGATTACGCGCAACCTGCCGCGTCTATTTTGACGCCAGACACGCTGTATCAAACCAACGATGTTGAAACCTATAAATACGACGTTGAAAAAGCGCAAGCGCTGCTCAAAGAATCAGGCGCTCCGGCTAATTTGAAACTGCGTCTTGCTTATATCAACACCAACAAAACCCAGGAAAGCATGGGCCTGTATATTCAGCAGCAGCTGAAGAACATTGGTGTCGCGGTAGAACTGATGCCAATGGACGCTAACGCTATGTCGCAGCGCAGCCTGGATATGAAGAACACCACGTATGAGCTGAGCCTCGGTGGTTACATCATGGGTATGGAGCCTGATGGCTATAAGTCGTTGTATATGAGCAATGAAGCTTATAACTACGCGCATTACAAGAACCCGGCGTTCGATGCGTTATGGAACCAGGGCGCGACTGAAACAGACAAAACCAAACGTGCTGAAATTTATAAGCAAGTTCAGCAAACCGTCGCAAATGATATGGCATGGTATCCGATTGCTTATACCAATGCGGTGGTCGCGGTAGACAAACGTTTTGCCGGGACCAAAGAGGCTGAACCTAAGCCGGTTTATATGTTCCAGGACCTGTCAAAAATCTATCAACAATAATAAGCACTTGCCCCCGGATTACGGTTTACCCCGTGCCGGGGGTTTTCTTTTGGGTAAAACCTGGAAAGCAGTATGAACAATGTGTTAGTACGACGCCTGGCGCAACTTGTGCCGATGCTGTTCTTCATTTCGCTGGTGTCGTTTTTGCTGGTCAAACTGGCACCTGGCGATCCGGTGCAGGCTTACATTACGCCACGTATGAGCCCTGAGGATATTGAACGTATCCGTCATAGTCTTGGGCTGGATAAACCGATGTTTATGCAATACCTGTTGTGGCTAAAAAACGTGCTGCAAGGGGATTTGGGTTATTCACTGATTTACCATCGCCCGGTATTAACCATGATTGCTGAGCGTATTCCGGCCACTCTCGGTTTGATGGGCGCATCACTGGTTCTGGCGATGGTCGTGGCTATTCCACTCGGATTATTGGCTGGTGCTTATAAGCATCGCTGGCTCGATCACTTCCTGAATATGTTCGCTTATATCGGTATTTCAGTGCCGATTTTCTGGTTCGGTATTCTGCTTATCACGGTGTTCTCGGTGCAACTGAACTGGCTGCCGAGCATGGGGATGCGCACCATCGGCGTTGAAGATTCCTGGCTGGATGTGATTCGCCACGGCATTTTGCCGTGTATCGCACTGAGCTTTTATAATCTGTCGAACTATGTGCGTTACATCCGCTCCAACACCATCACGCAACTGTCGGCAGATTACGTGCAAACCCAGCTGGCCTACGGTGCCACTCGTCGCACAATCTTATTCCGTCATGTCCTCAAAAACGTGCTGCTGCCGGTGATTACTTTGTTTGGCCTCTCGTTTGGCGAACTGGTGGTCGGGGCGTATGTCACCGAAAGCGTCTTTTCCTGGCCGGGCATGGGCCTGTTAGGGATCCAGTCGATAACCTCGCTGGATTACCCGTTGATCATGGCGATGATCATGCTTTCATCGACCATGCTGATTATCGGTAACTTATTGGCAGACTTGTTATATCGCGTGGCCGACCCGCGTATTAAGGCATTGAGGTAAGACGATGAGTAGACGTTGGCAACAAGTTAAACATGGCCTGAAACGTAATCGTCCAGCTCAATTCTCGTTACTGGTTCTGGTGATTTTCAGTATTGCCGCATTACTGGCGGCTCTCAGCCCGTGGGACCCTAACCAGATGTCGCTGACCGCAAGGTTGCTACCGCCAGATGCCGCGCACTGGTTCGGTACCGATGACTACGGGCGCGACTATTTCACTCGAGCCTTGTACGGCGGCCAAATTTCCCTGATGGTCGGTTTCCTGTCGATGCTCTTTTCAACCTTGATTGGTACGCTGGTGGGGACGATTAGCGGCTACTTTGGCGGGCGTATCGACAACCTGATGATGCGTGTGGTCGATATTTTGCTGTCGATTCCGGCGTTCTTCTTACTGCTGGTGTTAAACGCTTACCTGAAGCCTGGCATCGCCAACATCATTTTAATTATCAGTGCGCTGACGTGGATGAACATGTCGCGCCTGGTGCGGGCGGAAACTTTGTCGGTCAAAGAGCGTGAATATGTGGTGTATGCGCGCGCCTGTGGCGAACACTCGCTGATTATCATTGCCCGCCATATTATCCCGAACATTTTGCCAACCATTATGGTCGCGGCAACGCTCAACATTGCCTCGGCGATCCTGATGGAGTCGACGTTAAGCTTCCTTGGGCTGGGTGTCCAACAGCCGAATGCCTCGTGGGGCAGCATGTTAAATAACGCACAATCTTTCATTGGCGAAGCCACCTGGCTTGCGATGTTCCCTGGGGTCTTGATTTTGCTGACGGTGCTGAGTTTTAACGTGCTGGGTGATGTTTTGCGTACCGCCTTTGAGCCAGGAGCGAACCGCGATGAATAACTTACTGGAACTCGACAACCTGCAAACCTCTTTCTTCACCCGCGAAGGGGAAGTGAAAGCGGTGCGTGGCGTAAGCTTTGCGGTGCAGCGTGGCGAAGTGGTGGGGATTGTTGGCGAATCAGGCTGCGGCAAAAGTGTCACCTGTAAATCGGTGCTTAAACTGCTGGGCAACAATGGCAAAGTGGTGGGCGGGCATGTCCATTTCAAAGGCGAAGATTTAGCCCGCAAAACGCCGGAACAGATGCGCCAACTTCGTGGCAATGACATTGCGATGATTTTCCAGGACCCGATGACCGCGCTCAATCCAGTGCTGACCATCGGCAAACAGATGAGTGAGATCCTGATTCGGAATCAAAATCTCAGCAAAAAAGCAGCCAAAGAAAAATCTATCGCCATGCTGCAACAGGTGGGGATTGGGAATGCTGAACAGCGTTATAACCAGTATCCCCATGAATTCAGCGGCGGGATGCGCCAGCGTGTAATGATTGCCATTGCGCTGTCTTGCCATCCAGCATTGCTGATTGCCGATGAGCCAACCACCGCGCTGGATGTCACTATTCAGGCGCAAATTCTGCGTCTGTTAAAACAGCTGCAACAGCAAACCGATACCGCCATTATGCTGATCACCCATGATCTCGGCGTGGTGGCGCAAGTGTGTTCGCGTGTGGTGGTGATGTACGGCGGCCTGGTGATGGAGCAGGGCAGTGTGGAAGATATTTTCTACCGTCCGGCGCACCCGTACACTCGTGGCTTGCTGGCGTCACTGCCGCGACAGGGTGAAACCGGCGCGCGTTTATCGCCGATTGACGGTTCGCCGCCGGGCTTACTCAACCCGCCACCAGGTTGCCCGTTTGCCGAACGTTGTCCGCAGCGTATGGCACGTTGCGCCAGCCTGCCGCCGATGTATCAGACAGGTGAAGGGCATCAGGCAATGTGCTGGTTATGGGATTCGGAGGTGAACAATGCAGGACGTTAAGCCATTGGTTCGGGTCAGCGGGCTACGCAAATATTTCCACAGCCAGCAGGGTTGGTTTAACAAAACGCCCCCGGTGAAAGCGGTGGATGGTGTGAGTTTCGACATCTATCCCGGAGAAACTTACGGGCTGGTGGGCGAGTCAGGCTGCGGTAAATCGACATTAGGGCGCAGCGTGCTGCGTCTGTTTGATATTACTGAAGGCGAGATTGAGTTTGCCGGCCAGAACATTGCCAACATGAGCGACAAGCAACTCAAACCGTTGCGCCGCCGCATGCAGGCGATCTTCCAGGACCCGTATTCGTCACTCAACCCAGGCATGACGGTCGCGCAACTGATTGCCGAGCCGATGAAAATCCACGGCTATGGCAAAGCTCAACGCGAAGCACGCACTATTGAATTGCTGGAACAGGTTGGCCTGAAGGCGGAGCATTTAAACCGCTTCCCGCATGAATTCAGCGGCGGTCAGCGCCAGCGCATCAGCATTGCTCGCGCTTTGTCGGTTAACCCTGAATTTGTGTTATGCGATGAACCGCTCTCGGCGCTGGATGTTTCGGTGCAGGCGCAGGTAGTGAATATTTTGCAGGATTTGCAGCAGGCATTGGGGCTGACGTACCTGTTTATCGCGCACGATTTATCGATGGTACGCCATATTTCTGAGCGTATTGGCGTGATGTATCTGGGCTCGCTGGTAGAAGAAGCGCCAGCGGAAATGCTCTATACCGAACCGGCGCATCCATACACACGGGCGCTATTGGCATCGATTCCGGTGGCTGATCCGCATGTACAAATGCTGGAAAGGGGCGGTATTAGCGGGGAGTTACCGGGGGCGATAAGCGACTGGCCGGGTTGTAAATTCGCCAATCGCTGCCCGCGAGCGATGGATAAATGCCAGAGCCAAAGCCCAGTAATGCAGGAGATTTCTCCTGGTCACCGGGTGGCATGTTGGCTGTTTGAAGAAAAGTAAGCGTATTTAGCGTGGTGCCAGAGCGAGAATGACATGTTCAGGGTCATTCTCGATCGCACGTAGTAATGCTTTGGCTGGGCCTGTCGGTTCACGGCGGCCTTGCTCCCAGTTTTTCAGCGTATCGACGCTCACGGAGATCAGCCGGGCAAAACCGGCCTGCGATAACCCCGTCGCCTGACGAATGGTTTTGACCTGAGTCGCGGTGACTTCCGTTGCGCGAGATGGCTCGCGTTTACCTTCTACAATCTCATTCATTTGCGTCATGCTTTCAGACAGACGCGCGAACAGTTGTTTATCCATTTACCACCTCTCGTTCATTTGCCGCAAAAAACGTTTTTCCGCTTCATCCAGATCGTCTTTGACCCCTTTCGGGTAAATCAGCAATAGTCTGATGATGCTATCGACGTTTTTATGGAAATAGATGACTCTAACGCCACTGCGTTTTCCCTTGTTTTTTGCAGGCCACCGCACTTTACGCAGGCCACCAGTATGGGGAATCACATCGCCGCTTTCCGGGGAAAACGTCAGGAATACCTGAAACAATCGGTATTCTTCATCCGTGAGCAGTGCGTTGACATCCTCTGTAAAAATGGGCGTTTCGATAAAAAGCATAATATCCGCCATTGGCGTATAGCCAGGATTAGGTTAACAGGAAATGTACATAAGTCAATGGCGTACTTAGATAGCATGCAAAACTCGGATGGTTAACTGAATTCACAAAGTTTTAGTACGTTCTTCGGGATGCATTCCAGAATGGATTATTGCCTCAGGGATAGAGGCGCGAGTACTATGACGCCCATTGCGAAACAGGAGAGAAAGAATGTCCGAACAATTATCTGCCGACCAGGAACTGGTTTCTGACGTGGTGGCGTGCCAGTTAGTGATTAAACAAATTCTGGATGTCATTGATGTGATTGCGCCGGTAGAAGTCCGTGAAAAAATGGCGAACCAATTAAAGACCATTGATTTCGCCACTCATCCGGCAGCGGCGGATCCGGTGACCCGCCGCGCGATTCAAAAAGCCATTTCTTTGATTGAACTGAAATTCACCCCGCAAAACGAAGCGCATTAATTCCGAATTATAATCGCCCTTATTCAAGGGCGATTTGTCATCAGAAGAACGTCATCACTAATAAGTAACTCGCTGCACAAGCACAGCTCACGCCGATTAAGCCTGGCAAAATGAAACTGTGGTTAATGATGAATTTACCAATTTTTGTGGTGCCAGAACGGTCAAAGCCGATGCACGCCAGGTCGCTTGGGTAAGTCGGCAACACAAAGTAGCCGTAAGACGCCGGGAAGAAGGCAATCAGCATTTTCGGTTCAACACCCAGCATCAACCCCATCGGTGCCACGGCAGTTAACGCGGCAGCCTGGCTGTTCACCAGTTTAGAAACCAAAAACAGCACGATGGCATAAGTCCACGGGTGGCTTTGCACGACGCCTTCCAGCGCCATTTTTAGTTCTTCAAGATGTGCCTGGAAAAAGGTATCACTCATCCACGCCACACCAAATACCGAGAAAATAGCCACCATACCGGCTTTGAATACCGCGCCGTTAGAGACAGCCGAGGCATTCACTTTGCAGGCGATCAGCATTACGGCACCGGCAATCAACATCATCATCTGGATAACCAGATTCATCGATAGCGGCTTGAATGAGCCTTTGACCTCGAAGGCCGGGCGCAGCGCCGGAATGGCCCCCAATAACACCACCACCAGAATCCCGGCAAAGAAGATCCACGTTGACCAGTAGGCTTGTTTTGGGAACACCTGGTTCATCAGCGTTTCGCTGCTGCCGTAGATAAATTCACGCTGTTTCGGGTCTTTGAGTTTTTCCTGGAACTCTTCGTCGTCCTGCAAATCTTTGCCGCGACGTAAGCTCCACAGTGCTGCAATCAGCACGCCAAACAATGAAGCAGGAACGGAAACGCAGAGGATATCGAGGATGCCCCACGCCTGACCAATACCATGGTTAGCCGCCAGAATCGAAATCAGCGAAACCACCGCCACAGAAACCGGAGACGCGGTAATCGCCATTTGCGAAGCAATTGATGCCACCGCCATTGGGCGTTCCGGACGAATGCCTTTCTTCAGTGCGATATCGGCGATAATCGGGAACATGGTGTACACCACATGACCGGTGCCGCACAGGAAAGTCAGCATCCAGGTGGTGAACGGTGCGAGCAGGGTGATGTGCTGGGGATGTTTGCGCAGCAGACGCTCTGCAAACTGCATCATCACATTCAGGCCACCCGCAGTTTGCAATGTGGCGGCACAACCAATCACAGCAAGAATGGTCAGCATCACATCAACGGGGGGTTTACCTGGCTCAAGCCCAAAGATGAAGGTGAGAATAAACAGCCCAATGCCGCTGATTAGGCCAAGCCCCATCCCACCAAAACGTGTGCCCACTAACAGGCATAAAATAATGACAATAAATTCAATGGTTATCATGGTAGACCCTTAAAGTTGTATATGTAATTAGCATTACAGAATGTAAGGATTACCGCTGGGACACAGATCTTGTTTATTAAACTTCAATTAAAACAGCTTGTTAGTAACAATAAATTAACACTCCGCCCGAGACAGGCGGAGTGAATAATCATAACGGGAGATGGGAATACTGAAGGCGTGGAAGGATAGCGCTGTCGTTTGCTACGTCGACGACTACAACGTCTTCGCCATGTTTAAGCAAAATACGCATGCCATTGTTATCCTGGGTAATCTGCATATCGGTGATAGGTCGCTGGTGGTCGAAATCCCAAACGCTTACAAACACGGGATGCGTTTCATGGCTCCGTAACACCAGATAACTCAACTCACCAACGGCTGGATTATCCGGCGCGCGTCCTTGCCACAACTCGGCATGTCCATACAGCCATAGTGCTTGCCCGTGGTGGGCTGTGGCGAAGTGGCGCGGCTGGCAATTGGTTAACGATACGCAATGCGCATCATTCATGATAGACAACGGGCCGTGAGCACTAAACTGCGCCTGTTCACCTTCAACATCCAGTGCTTTCCCATGCAGATGTAGCGTCCAGTCAATTTGCTGGCAATGCGGATTATGCACGCTGCTAATGTCAATTAAGGCGTTATCCAGCCATAACAGACGGCGGCGAAAACGCACGTCACGCCAGGCTTCACTGTCCCATTGTACGCGGGTATGGCTGTCGAGTTCAGGCGGCGTTTGTCGCCAGTCAACCTCTGTATCCAGCCAGCAGAAAGCCTGGCTTTCATGATACTGGAGGACCACAGGAACGGCAGGGGGTTGGTTGGTTTGGTTGACTGTAATGGTGTTATGCGTGGCGCTATTTTTGTAATACGCATAGTGCATTGGCGCGCCATAACCGGTCGTACCAAGATCAGGCAGGATCTCTTTTGCACCATTAAACAGCAGAATGTTCAGGCGGTCATAGTGGTCATGCTCGCCGCCATAGGGCGTATGCTTAACCAGTAATGCGCGTTTCTTTTCTGTGTTACGCCACACGGTCAGACCGCTATGCGGGGCATGAGTATGACCCGCAGGAATCAGGTCCGGTATCTTTTCTGGCAGTGGTGTGGTGTAAAGCAGGGCATCAAGACCAGGACGCGGATGTTGCGCATTGATAGCCTTAAGCGCGGCGGCATACTGCTCATCGCGATAGTAATGCCAGGCAAAGTGATAAAGATGACCGTGGTCGAGTTTTTCCTGGCCATAGATACAATCGTTGATACGCGGAAAAGTGCCGTCTGGCATTAACAGAGTCAGCGGGAAACTAAGCATTTTTTTATAGTAAGGTTCATCCAGCAAACTCCACTGGGTGCCTATAGCCAGTTTTTCAAAAGCCAGAAAACCTTGCAGAGCGTAGAAGTGATAATGAATAGATCCCTCGAACCACAGCCCTTCCTCGAACAGGCCCTGTTCAAGCTGATAACGCAGACCGTAAGGTTGGTTGACGGCAAATTCGACTAATGCGGCATCTTCCAGCACCAGCCCCAACACACCCACCGCGCAGCCAATTTTCACTTCATGGTTGTGTAATTGTGCAGTGCGATGGGCCATCAAAAACTGCGCACCAGCGCGCAATAAACGAACTGTAACGTACTCGCGCTGTTCGGCAGTGAGTGCCTCAGCGATGCAATCAAAACCGAGGGCGAAATCCAGCATGCAGTTCGCTTCGCAAAGTGTCTGGGCATTCATTTTCCCCGGACCATTGTACGGAATGCCACCGTGAATTTTGTAATCCGGATAGAACTTAGCGTAACGCATCAGCAATTCACTGACTTTATCCAGATAGATCTGCTCACCAGTAAGTTGCCACAATAAACCCAGCTGGTGGCAGGCTTTGGCATTCAGGCCGTTGAGCTCACGCCACCACGCACCATCATAGGGTTCACCGCTAAAGTTTTGGCCGTCTATCGGGCAGCAATGGCAGGTTGGTGAGGCGCGATCCCACACCAACCTGACGCCGTGGTCGGGGCAGAAATAATAGAGATTCCAGGTTGCCAGGGCGGTTTCTGGCACAACGACTGGATTGTTGAGAACCACACTGTTGTCGGCAATCAACTGCTCAATAATGGCGGGTTGAGCGCAAACTCGTTGCTGAAGAAGAATAAGTTGTTGCGTGGTGAACTGCTTCATCGCTCGATCCTTATTCTCTATCACTGTTGCTTTAATGGGGTAATCAGATGCGAGATATCATCTGGATACTTCGCCATCAGCCATTCGGCTTTTTCAACAAACAGTTTGTCGTCAGGCCAGGCTCGTGCGGCACTGACCATATTCACCAGTGCTTTTTGATCGTCCATTTTATCAATATCCTTCCAGGGCCAGGTTTCAGTGCTATTTATGTAGTGCGCGAGGTAGCGATAGCCCTGGCGCAAGCTATGGTCATCAAGAGTGAAATTCCAGACATCAACCCCAGCAATGTCCCCTAAACGCCCCAACTTGTTGTAAGCCTCAAGATGGAAATTGCTGTAATGCCACGGGCGAGTGCGCTCAATTTCCGCCATCTGGCGGCCTTCTTTATCAAAATGGGAGGGAATACGTCGTAGTTGGGTGATTTGTAGTCGTTTTTTAGCGGCGGCTATATCGCCACTAAACAGGGCAAATGACGCTGCCTGTAAATCAAAATAGGTGCCGTGATTGTTATGCCAATTGTCTTCTTCAAATCCGTTTTGGCTGGTGCTCATCCAATGGTAAAAATCGCCATACCATTGTTTTATCTTCTGATAATCTTCATCGCTGACCACATTCGCTGGGCGTAATAATTCAACGGCATCAATCACTTCTACCAGTGCGCGACTGTCAATCAGGCCAATCCCTCGGCCATCGTTAATCCCTGGAATAGCCTGCGCATGTTGCAGGTTAGGATTCATGCGCGTTTCTGGTTTCACAAACCAGTTCAGCAATTGGTCACGTGCTTTTTCGGCGTATGCCGGGTTGTGCGAAAATTGCCACGCCAGCGCCAGTGTCCAAACGTCATTGCTCATGTTCACCAGACGTTTTTTGTCCGTGGCATCACTATTGGCATCAGGGTTGGTTTGGCCATCTTTGCGAAGGTAGGGCAGGCCATCTTTTTTGTTCGGATCGGGCCACCAGTACGGTGGAAAACTGTAGTAATCATGTTTATCGCCGCTGGCGGCGATTAGCGTTTTATCCATCACTGAATACAGTGGTTTGTTCAGCGCCTTGTCTGCGTTGGCAATCAGTTTTTGATAAGCCCCGGTAAATTGTGGATTTTGTGCCTCTATCTGCTGCTGGCTATAGCGTAGATCATCGAGCTTAATTTGCAGTGGATGTGCATCGGCGGCATATAACGGTGAGGCCAGTAATGAACCCGCCACCGCCAACGAAAGCAATGACAGGCAAGATAATAAACTGGGTTTTGTCGGGCACATATTTTCTCCGTCCATCGATGGAATGAATTCAGGGTGCTAAGAATGTTCGCCTTATTAGTATCAATGTGTTGATACCGTTAATGGTGTTATTAATTTTCGTTAAATATGAGGCTAGAAATAAATTTTTTTGGATTGAGTGCGCAGTGTAAGAGGCGGAATAATTATTTGTGTGATTAACTTCAAATTAATATCAGAGATGTAAAATAACGCCTTGTAATGAGATTTGCATCACGGAAATGAGTGCTTTTAAATACTTGTTTATATTGTGCAGGTTTTGTTTAATTTTTTATCTTTATGATTTTAAAGGTTAAAAATGTTTATGTGATTTTTGCTATGTTTTTTAGTGTGACTTCAAACACGTTTTTGCATTGTGAAACAGTATTTCTGTTTTATGGCGTTGTGTTTAATAAGGGCATTCTATTTAATTGCTGGGCAGCCTTTTCATTAGCGAAATAACCTGCTTCACTCCATTTTTGTTTCAACAATTAAATCTCTTAAAATAAGGATGTGAATATAAATGTTCCCTACAAAATTAAAATCCGCATTACTGATCTCTGCTCTTGGTTTAAGTGCATCGCAAACCTTTGCAGCAGAAACTTTGAACGTCTGGATTCGTGCCAGTAACGACTCCAAAAATATTTACAAACAAGAGGCCGAAACCTTTGAGCAAAAGACCGGCATTAAAATCGAGTACTTTAATGCTACCACCGACTTCGAACAGCGACTGGCGCGCGCGGCAGCCGGTAATGCACTACCTGACCTGATTTTTAACGATGCGGTCGCCATCGGACAATTCATCCAGCTCGGTATCGCGGAAGAAATTGACCCGAAAACTATTGCCGGTGGTGAAAACCTTTACCCGACCGCCTGGGAAAGTACCCGCTATACCGACGGTAAATTCTACGGCGTCCCCACTTCGGCCCAAACCTTCGCGCTCTTCGTGCGTAAAGACTGGCGTGAAAAATTAGGGATGCCTGCGCCAAAAACATGGAGTGACGTCGAAAAATTAGCCAAGGCCTTTACCACCCAGGACCCTGACGGCAACGGCAAAAACGACACCTACGGCTTTTTGCTCCCGGGCTCAACCACACGCGGCTACGCTAGCTGGTTTATGAGTGCCTTCTTGTGGCAAGCCGGTGGCGATTTTATTCGTGAAGGTGCGAAGGGGGAGTTTAAAGCTTCGCTAGACGAACCTGAGGCCCGCGAAACGTTGCAATTTATGCGCGGCATGTTGTGCGAAAAAGTCGTGCAACCTGGAGCTATTAACGCCACGACCGCCGACATCATTCCGTCCTTCCGATCCGGCCAAACCGGGATGTTCTTCACCGGCCCTTATCACATCGCTTTATTTGATAAAGACCCGGGTAAGGACAACTTCGAAGTGGTGACCCTAACTGGACCAAAAGGGAGTGCGACGCTTGCGGAAGGCACCACGGTCTTCATGATGAAAAGCAGTAAAAACAAAGAGGCGGCGCGCAAATTTATTGAATTTATGATTTCCCAGGAGGGGCAAGAAATTGGCATGGGTAAAGGCAGTAAACACATGCCTGTGGTCCGTTTGCCTGTCAATAAATTGGTCGATACCCAGGCGGTTTACAACGATGAACGCTGGGCAACTTTCGCCAAACTTTACGCTGAGCAAGGCCGTTACGTGCCGCAAGTTCCAAACTGGACGCCAATTCGCCAAATAACCGCCGATGGCTTTAACCGCATTCTGGCGGACTGCAATAGCGATATTGCCGCTGAACTCAAAACCACCAACGAGAAGGTCAACGCTGAACTTGCCAAACAGCAGGTACTGGCGAAGTAAGGGTAGTTATAACGTAACCCTCACCCCATCCCTCTTCCATCGGGAGAGGGGGAAAGAACTTTCGCTCTCCTTAGGGGAGATGGCAAGAGTGAGGGGTAATAACGAAAACCGTAAAAAATGAGTGAAAATAACGATGTTGACTCCTCGCCAGAAACGAAATCTGGTGCCATGGCTTTTCCTCGCTCCGGCACTGGTCATTTTCACCTGGTTTAAATTCATCCCGATGCTGCAAGGCCTGGTGATGAGTTTTTACAAAGTGAACTTCAATCAACCAGATGAATGGGTTGGATTTGCCAACTTTGCACGCGCGTTCGCCGACATAGAACTGCATTCGGCAGTTTTTAACACCTTCCTGTATGTGGTGGTGACAATGGTGGTCGGGGCGGTTTTGGCATTCTTCCTTGCCATGTTGCTTGAAGGGCCTGCTCGCCATTTGCGTTTCATCCGTACGGCGATTTTCTTACCCGCGGTCACCAGTGCAGCAATCGTCGCCGAAATGTGGCGTATCTTGTTCAACCCAACGCCTAATGGTGTTGTGAACCACATCTTGAGCTGGTTCGGTATTGCCGACCAGGGGTTCCTGGCCAGTGCCGATCAGTCGCTTTGGGTGATCATGCTGCTGCATATCTGGAAAGCAGTACCGTACAACATGGTGATCTTTATTGCTGGGTTGGCGGGAATTAGCCGTGACTTGTACGACGCTTCAAACGTGGATGGTGCGAACTGGTGGAACCGACTGCGTTACGTCACGTTGCCTGGCATGATCCCGGCGATTTCTGTGGTGCTGATGTTGTCATTTATTCGTGGCTTCCGTGTGTTTGCAGAAGTGTATGCCACTACGGGGGGTGGGCCATCCGGCGCCACTGAAATGATCATGACTCATATCTACAAACTCGGTTTTGAGCAATTTGACTACGGCTATGCTTCGGCGGTGTCGTTCCTGTTATTCGCTTTCACCGTCGTGTTGACGATTTGTCATCTCACTTTGAAAAAGCGCATCGCCCGCTATTAAGGAGCCGCCCATGTTAGGTAAACGTTGGGATACCGTAGGCCGCTGGATGATTTATGGCTTGCTGTTAATTGTATTTGTCGGGCCATTCTGGGGCATTGTCGCCACGGCCTTTAGCGGAGCACCGGTTAAACCGGGCGAACTGCTGGCATGGCCAAATGAGTTTTCCATGGAGAACTTTATCTTTGCCTGGCAAGACATTGGCGTCTGGCAATATTTGCTGAACTCAATGGTGGTGGTGTTCTTTGGCACCATTTTGCAGGTTGCCGTTAGTGCGCTTGCCGCCTATGCGTTGGCACGCAAGAAGTTCATCGGCGTTTCATTGGTTAGTCTGGTCATTCTTTCCACCATGATGCTGCCGGAGGAAGTGATCGCCATTCCGCTGTACATGATTATCAACTGGCAACTGCCGCTGATTGATTCGTCACTCTACAACACCTATCTGGGCATGATTATGCCGGTTGTGGGTTGGGCGTTTTCGATCTTCGTCTTAAGCGAATTTATGGCGGCGATCCCTAAAGAGCTGGAAGAGGCGGCGCGTATCGATGGGGCAAATGAGTGGCAAATATTCTTCCACGTCATTTTACCGCTGGTGAAACCGGCACTCGGCACCGTTGTGACGTTTGGCTTCATCATGATTTGGGACCAGTACCTGCTGCCGCTGATTGTGGTGAACCATGACAGCCTGAATACCATCCCGGTTATTCTTGGCCGTCTGCGTACGGACGAAAGTATTACACCAAACATTTTCATTGCCATCACCTTACTGGCGATGTTGCCAAGCATCATTGTTTATCTCGGTCTGCAAAAACATTTCAATCGCGGGATTATGTCCGGCGCGGTCAAAGGATAAGGAGCGACACATGGGTTCCGTGGTACTGAAAAATGTCTGTAAATCATATGGTGATGTGCATGTCATCAAAGATGTCTCTTTGACTATTCCAGATGGAGAGTTCTGTGTGTTGGTTGGCCCAAGTGGCTGTGGGAAATCAACGCTGTTGCGCATGATCGCCGGGCTAGAGGAGATAACTGGCGGTCAGGTTGCGATCAATGAGAAGGATGTCACTGACGTTGAGCCAAAGCTGCGTGATATCGCGATGGTGTTCCAGAGTTACGCACTGTATCCGCAAATGACAGTGCGCGAAAACATGGGTTTTGCGCTCAAAATGGCAAAACTGCCTAAAGCGGAAATCAGCCAAAAAGTGGAAGCGGCCGCTGATCTGCTCGG
Organism: Buttiauxella agrestis ATCC 33320; assembly: GCA_024169445.1. Lineage (GTDB taxonomy): Bacteria > Pseudomonadota > Gammaproteobacteria > Enterobacterales > Enterobacteriaceae > Buttiauxella > Buttiauxella ferragutiae. Next base: position 4,034,325 of record JALKFA010000001.1, on the reverse strand, counting down.
ACTAGGCGTCCTGCTGGATCGTTTGCCAAAAGATCTTTCCGGCGGCCAGCGTCAGCGCGTAGCGATGGGGCGCGCCATTGTACGTAATCCTCAGGTGTTTTTGTTCGATGAACCGCTCTCTAACCTTGATGCAAAATTGCGTACTCAGGTACGTGGTGAAATCCGCGAACTGCATCGCCGCCTGAAAACCACCTCGGTGTACGTGACGCATGACCAAATTGAAGCCATGACCATGGGGCAGATGATCGTGGTACTGCGGGAAGGGCGTATTGAGCAGGTGGGTAGCCCGCTGGAGTTATACGATCGTCCGGCTAATTTGTTCGTTGCCGGATTTATCGGTTCGCCTGAAATCAATCAGTTAAAAGGTGAAGTGACACTACAAAACGGCGAGATGATGTTACGCCTCAATGATGGCTCTTTGTTAAGCTTGCCGCCGGGCGTACAAGTCAAGCCGCAGCAAAAAGTGGTGTATGCGATTCGCCCGGAACAGGTCAATGTAGTGAGCGAAGCAGAACAGAGCGGGGCGCTGAAAGCGACCATCACAGCCATCGAAAATACCGGTTCTGATATGCAGTTATTCTGTAACACAGGAGGCGGTGCATTTACTTCGGTGTTTAAGCAACGCTTAAATGTTCGGGAGGGGGAAACGGTATGGTTGCAGCCTCGACTGACCGGTATCCACATTTTTGATGCCGAAAGTGGGCAGCGAATAGCCTGTCATTAAGGAGCAGTAAATGAAGTTGTATACCCTGGATGTGACGTGTCTTGAGAATGCTCGCCGTGGCTTACAGCAGCCTTTTTCTCCGTTACAGCTGGCACTGGGTCAGCTGGTCAGAGAGGCGGATAAACTCCGTGGTCAACCGCTGGAAAGCGTGGTGCATAAAAAATTGCGTCCGGTGAGTGGCGATCCACATGATTACTACAGCCTGGGGACATACTGGTGGCCCAATCCGCGCAGGCCTAACGGCCTGCCGTATATTCGTCGCGATGGGCACACCAACCCGCAATGTCAGAATAACGACACGGATACCACGCGTATAATCCGTATGTGTGAACGCAGCCTGACGCTTGGGCTGGCGTGGTACTTCACTGGACAGCGCAAGTACGCGCAGGCGGCGGCGGAACAAATAAAATGCTGGTTCCTTGACGAACAAACGCGGATGAATCCGCATTTGAACTACGGTCAGGCGATCCCAGGGATTGTTTCTGGCCGTGGTACCGGGCTTATCGATACGCGCTTGTTATGGATGGTGATTGATGCCATTGGCCTGATTAGCCCAGCGGGAGTGTTGGATACCGACGACATTATCGGTTTGCACCAATGGTTCAGGGACTTTAATCACTGGATGTTTTACAGCGATGTGGGTCACTCTGAATATGTCTGGCATAACAACCACGGCACCTGGTATGACGCACAGCGTGCGGCTAATGCACTGTTCTATGGTGATAAAGGGCTAGTGGCTCGCATCATTCAGCAGGGGATAACCCAACGCATGGCGGCGCAAATCGACCAGGAAGGTAAACAGACAATGGAACTGGAGCGTCCGGTGCCGTTCCACTATTCCTTGTTTAACCTTGAAGCGCATTTGTTGTTGAACCGTTACGCTGAGCATGTCGAGTTTGACCGCTGGAATGCCGTGCAGGATGGCCGAAGTGTGAAGCTCGGTATCGATTATTTGATGCCGTTTATCGCCGACCCGGATTTATGGCCGTACAGTGATTTACAAGGCATTGTCTGGGATAGCGCCTTGCGCATCATATTGCAATCGATGCGCGGGTATCCCAAAGAGGCTGCGCGTTATAAAACCGTGTTGGGCAGCTTCCCTGAAGATACCCTGGGTCTGCATGAACAACTGATGTGGTGCGCTTAGGCAAGGGTGTGACCTGGCCGGGCCTTAGTCATTGACCCGACCAAAAGGCCTCAATGCTGCTGATGATTCACCAAATTCGTCAAATGCTCATCGGTCTGGCTCATGCACATTCCGGCTTTATGTGCATTACGGACTTCATCAAGAATGGTATTGAGCAACACACCTTCGTCTTGCTGCTCCCGATCCATGGTTTTCAGGAAAGTGAGCGTCGAGAAATCATTTAATGCGGTAGCTTCTGCGGTCAGTGTGGTTAATGTCGCGCAACGTTGGTCATAATCGGCCACCGTTTGCTCGAACAACGTTTCTAATGAATCGCATTCGCGTGGCGGTTCTTCAATCGTCGCCACAATAGGATTACCACCGGCTTGCTTCATAAAAGTAAAAATACGCATCATTTGCGTGACGCTGCATTGTGCCTGATTTCTTAAAAAGATCGCTGTGCCCGTTAAACTCTTTTCGGAGCACCAGTGACTTAAGCGCAAATAAAGGTTGGAGGAGTAGAAGTCGCGGTTTATCTGTAAGTTAAGTCTTTGAACCATGCCGAAAGTTGCCATAATCATTCCTTTATTGAATCGGAGCATCGGTGAAGATGGGGTAAACAATAAAAATTCATGGGGGATGTTTAAACCATACCTCTTTAGGGGTATTCGGAGAACTATTAATTATGTCGTTTTATCACTATTTTCAGCCTGGAGTACTAATAAATAGCAAAGGCTAAAAATGAAATGATTATTAATGCGCGACTTTGTTTTTATATTTTATAAATATAATGAGCTAAATTGTGATTCACAGCTGAGTACTGGAATAGGCTAGTGCTTGTTTATTGTGTTAGATCATATTTTCTGCCCATCGGATAATTGCGCTCGTGACTGTTTCCGGTACTGCAACGGAGTTTGATTCATCATCTTCTTAAAACAAGTAATGAAATAAGTGTCCTCGATAAACCCCACTTCCTGAGCGATGGCGTCAATGCTTAACGGCGAAGTGCGCAACAGGTCGCAGCTTTTCTTGATGCGCCGCGTCAGTAAGTACTCATGAATACTGCCGCCGGTCTGCTGGCGAAAAATACGTGAAGTGTAGCTGCGCGATAATCCAATAGATTGTGCAAGTTCATCCAGTGAAAACTTGGTGCTGTAATTATTCTCGACCCACTGCATGATGCGCGAGGCAACCGTAGGCTGTTGCGGGATAAATGCCTGCGGCTGCGCGGGGAGAAACGCCATAATCTGCATCACCATAAACGCAACATCACTGGCCGTTGAGTGCGCTGTCGGATCCAGCTTATCGAACCCGCCAAGAATCACTTCCATAAATTCTGCCTGTTCACTCAAATCGTACACCTGCGCGGGCACGTTGCTGGCGGCCAGGGCTGAAAATTGAGCCTGTTGGCGCGCAAATGCCTGCAAAGAGCCGATCACTGAAGAGTGCTCAATGTGCATAGTGGTGCGGTGATACTGGTTTTTGTCACTGGCTTCGACATGCACTTTGTGCAAACGGAACGGTGGGAAAATAAATAACCGGCCAGGCCGCGCGGTGTAATGTTGATTATCCACGACAACAATGCCATAGCCTTTTGAAATATAGAGAAATTCAACACATTGATGCCAGTGATAGTACTGAGCACTTGAAGCGCGTAAACGGTGAAATGAGATAACCTGGCTATCAAGTGTGATGCGCTCCATCAATTGTGCTTCGCTCATTTCCCCTCCAGGACAACAAATTTAAGTTTTTACGCCATCATTTGTAATTTATTCACCTTGCGAATAGAAAAATCCAGCGAAATTGAAATGGCGGTTTATTTTTGTGATGCGGCTCACTCTGAGCCTTGAATAAAAGCGACTAATCTGTTCATCAACGCGAAGTATTAGCGCACTGAAAAATAGCTATAACAATAACTTACTCTATTCTCGTGTTTAACGGGAGGACATCTTGCAACCTAAAAACATTACAATAAACAACCGCCTTGAAAGCAGGGACGATCTACAAAAACTGGTTAACGAATTATTGAATGCCGTTTCGCCATTCTTTAAAAAAGATGCCAGTCGGGTCGACCTTGCTAATTTCACTGCACATTACGGCCAGCAGATTGCCAATATGGAAACTTTCTCGCGTTTGCTGTGGGGTGTGACTCCATTGCTGGCGGGCGGAAGTGAACCAGAGCAATTCTCTTTTTATATCCAGGCGATAAAAAACGGTACTAACCCGGAGCACGCAGATTATTGGGGGGAGGTGGCACCTTTCGATCAGCGCATTGTGGAAATGGCAGCCTACGGGTTAATGCTGGCGATAGCGCATAAACCGCTGCTGGCGCATTTCAATGAACAAGAAAAACAGCATCTTTGGCAGTGGCTCAGGCAAAGTGAAAACCAGGATATTCCAGATAACAACTGGCATTTCTTCCCAATTCTGGTGCAGGTAGGTTTCCATCGTTGTGGAATGCCGAACAATACTGATGCGCTGGAAACGCATTTTGCTGCCATGGAACAATATTATCTCGGCGATGGCTGGTATTCAGACGGCCCAGGACGCCCGCGTGATTACTATATTTCGATGGGCTTCCATTTCTACGGGCTGATTTACGCCAAATTAATGACGGATGTTGATCCTGAACGTTGCAATAAACTGCGCGAGCGGGCGGCCCTGTTCGCTGCCGACTTTATCCATTTCTTTGCGGACGACGGTGCTGCTATTCCCTTTGGCCGCAGCCTGACTTATCGCTTCGCACAGGGCGCGTTCTGGAGTGCTGCGGCGTTTGCCGGGCTGGAAGTCTTTGAACCTGGCGTGGTAAAGGGCATTGTTCTGCGCCATTTACGCTGGTGGCTGCAACAACCGCTGTTCGACCGCGATGGTGTGCTGAGCGTCGGTTACAGCTACCCAAATCTTGTCATGGCGGAAGATTACAACGCACCGGGCTCTCCGTACTGGGGGCTAAAAACCGTATTGGTGCTGGCGTTAGGCCAGGACGATGCCTTCTGGCAGGCGCAAGAGTTGCCGCTGCCACCTGGTGACGCACACCATAGCATTCCTCATGCTGCGCAAATTCTGGTTCATCAGCCTAATCATTTATGGATGCTAACTTCCGGCCAGCTTGAGCTGAATAACTTCGTTAATACCGAAGCTAAATACTGCAAATTTGCTTATTCCACACGCTATGGTTTCACCATTGAGCGGGGGCGTTACGGCTTAAATCACGCGGCTCCAGATTCGATGTTGCTGTTATCTGAAAAAGACGATTACTGGCGCGGGCGTCGCGATTGCCAGAACGTCACAACCGCGGATGGCATGATTTACAGCCGTTGGCTGCCATGGAGTGACGTGACTATCGACACCTGGTTACTGCCGCTGGGCGACTGGCAGGTGCGTGTGCATTCCCTCAAAACCGAACGTGAACTGGATTGTGCTGAAGGCGGTTTCAGCCTGCCAAACCGTCCGCTTCCCGAAGCGCAAATGGCGAAAGCTTGCTGCCAACTGACCTCCGTCACGGATACCAGTGTCATTTACTGTTTGAGCCCGCAACCGCGCAATGGCGACCAGGTGTTAACGCCGCCAAACAGTAACCTGCTCTTTGCTGAACGGGCTGCGGTTCCGCTGTTGAAAGGGGAGTTGAGTAAAGGCACGCATCTGTTAATCAGTGCTGTCTGGGCAGGGGATTCAGCGGTATTTGATGCGAACACTCGCCCGCAAGCCATGGTCAGCGAGGGTGTTGTGCGCCTGGTGATGGGTAAGCTCGAAACACAAATCATGTTGAATAAACTGCCGTGATGATTCTGGAGAAACACCAATGAACATGTCGACAATAACGCGTACCGCACAAATAAAAATGAGCAGTTTCATTTTTCTCTACTTTTTCACCTGGTCCTCAAGCTTCGGGCTATATGCCTTGTGGCTGAGTCAAAAAGTCGGTTTAGACAGCATCACGATCGGTAGTGTTTTTGCTATCAATGGAGTCTTTGCCGTAGTGATGAAACCGGTCTATGGCTACATCATGGATAAGATCGGCATGAGTAAATGGCTGCTCTATTTTGTCTGCGCCGTTTCCGCACTGATGGCCCCGTTCTTTGTTTTCATCTACCAACCTTTACTACTGACGCACACCATGGTGGGGATTGTGATTGGTGCGCTGTACCTGAGCCTGGGCTGGTATGCCGGTGTGGCCGCTTCCGAATCCTATGCTGACCGCTTTAGCCGCATGTATGGTCTGGAGTTTGGTCGCATTCGTATGTGGGGTTCACTGGGCTGGGCAATGGCCGCTTCGGTTTCCGGTTTGCTGTTCAACTACACGCCGCTGGCCAACTTCCTTGTCAGCAGCGCCACGTCAGTGCTGATGCTCCTGATGTTGGTCAGCCTGAAAATTGGCGACGAGCAACTGCGGAGTAACAACGTGATTTCCGCAAACAAAATCGTCTTTGCCGATGTGCTGATGTTACTGAAAAACCGCAAATTCTGGATGTTTAGCCTCTATGTCGCCGGTGTGGCATGGATGATGTTTGTTGCTGAACAGCAGTTCCCGCGTTACTTCGTTTCGTTCTTCGACACCAAAGAGCAGGGCAATGCGTGGTACGGCTACCTGAGCACCGTCCAGTCCGGCATGGAATTCGTGATGATGATGTTCATCCCGTTGCTGGTAAATCACTACGGTGCCAAAAAAGGGTTGCTGTTCTGTGGCTGCGTAGTCGGAGCCCGTCTGATTGCATCCGGCCTGACCAGCGACCCGCTGATCATCTCGATCATCAAACCGTTCTACGGTGTTGAGATCTCGCTCCTGCTGATTTCGGTATTCAAATACATCGCGGAGCACTTCGACAAAAAAATTAACGCCACCATGTATCTACTGGGTTATCAGGCCATGATCTACGTCGGTTCCGTGGTTGTGGCACCGCCAGCCGGATATCTGTACGACAAAATTGGCTTCGGGCAGACCTACTTAATCATGGGAAGTTGTGCGCTGCTGTTCACCCTGGTTTCTGCTTTCACACTCTCGCGCTGCCAGTCAAAGCGCGATGAGTCCCGCAATTTCGCACCCGCTTTAAATACCGCACCGGCCGAGCCGGTAAAACATTAATTTTAGGAGACGTTATGACCCGTACTGTTGCCACTGAAAAAGTCGTGACCGAGCCGCTGCGCCCGATTGAATTACATCAGGTTGACCGTCTGGCACTGAATCGCAAACTGGATGCCGCGTTAAAAAGCGTGACCAAAAAACTGGACAAAAACATCATTGCCCTGGGTGACAAGTTCCCGAATGAAGCCTGTGAAGGCGGAAAATGGGCACCAACAGGCAACGTCGAATGGACAACCAGTTTTTGGACTGGCCAGTTGTGGCTGATGTGGGAGTTGACCGGCGATGACAAATATCGTCAAGCCGCCGAGCGCTACTTGCCCTCTTTCGCGGAACGTTTAGACCAGCGTATTGAAACCGCGACTCATGACCTGGGCTTTCTTTATACCTTGTCATGCATCAATGCCTGGCGGTTAACGGGTAATGAAACGGCTCGTCAGACTGCGCTGCAAGCGGCTGACATTTTAATGGAACGTTACAACCCGGTCGCCAAAATCATCCAGGCGTGGGGCGATTTGAATGACCCGGAACAACAGGGGCGGATGATTATTGACTGCAATATGAACCTTCCGCTGCTTTATTGGGCGAGTGAACAAACGGGTGATGCGCGTTACGCGCAAGCGGCAACAGCACACGCACAGCAGGCGGCAAAATATATCGTGCGTCCGGATTCCTCCACTTTCCATACTTTCTATATGGATGTGGAAACGGGCGAGCCACGATTTGGTAATACGCATCAGGGCTTCAGTGACACTTCGTGTTGGTCGCGTGGGCAGGCTTGGGGCATCTATGGTTTCTTGCTCACTTACCTGTACACCGGTGACACCAGCATGGTGGATCTCACCCGCAGCCTGGCGCATTACTTTATCAACCGCTTGCCGGAAGATGATGTCTGTCATTGGGATCTGGCATTGCTGGGAACCGATGCGGTGCGTGATAGCTCGGCGGCGGCGATTACCGCCTGTGGCTTGCTGGAACTGGTCAACACGCTGCCGGTGTTGGATGAACATCGCGCCCATTATGAAGAGATGGCGCTGCGGATTATCCAGTCACTGACGGATAACTACCTGGCACGCGACGATGAAGCGTGTGAAGGCTTGTTGAAACACTCGGTTTATCACATGGCAAGCGGCAAAGGTGTCGATGAATGCTGTAGTTGGGGTGACTATTTCTACCTGGAAGCACTGACCCGCGTGCGCAAGGTATGGAATCTCTACTGGTAAATATTTCGCCCCCGCAGGCCTGCGGGGGCAACATGGAGAGTTGGAATGAAAACTGTTGCTGTTCTGCTGGCTCCTGGTTTTGAAGAAGGTGAAGCTATTGTCATTATTGATATTTTGCGCCGCCTTCAAGTTAACGTTCGTACACTGTCTTGCGTAGATACGCGCGCCGTGGTGAGTTACCACGATATTCCGATGGTTGCCGATGCCACATTAAGCGAATGTTTTGATGAAACCTTTGATGCCGTGGTTTTACCCGGCGGCCCGGAAGGCAGCGCCTTTTTGGCAGGTTGCGCCAGTGTGATTGCCTTCGTGCGCCGTCATGACGAACAGGGCAAATTTATCTGCCCGATTTGCTCCGCCGCGGCACGTGTCTTGGGTGGAAATGGTTTATTGAAAGGCCGCCGTTACGTCTGCTCCGGTGATTTATGGCAGCAGGTGAAAGACGGTGAATATGTTGACGCTGATGTCGTTGAGGACGGTAATCTGATTAGCGGAAGGGGGCTGGGCAAAGTGTTTGATTTTGCATTGACCGTTGCAGCTCGCCTGGAAGGTGATGAAGCGCCAGCCCGCGACCAGGCGGATCATATTTATTATCCGTGGTAGTGGTGAATACTCAGGGAATATTTTATTCCCCTGAGTATTCGTATTAACAAAAAAATCGTATTACTCCCGCATTGCTTTTTATTAAAACATTTTATTTTCTGATCAATACTTTTCCCGCCTGATAGTCAACAAAGCCGCAAGGATGTGCTGGCTGTACTTATGGATAATTCAGCTAATTACCTCTCAATTCATCATACATATCTGCTCATTCTTATGCCTTTAATGGCTGAATGTATGTACGCTTTTACTGTATTTCTGGCGTGTGATTGCGCTCTCCTATGGATGATTAATTTCCCGCTACAACTATCGTAAGCCCAATAGCTAAAAGTCGAAACGGCTAATGGCTTGTTTTAACTAAACCTTACCCTACATAAAATAAGATCGAGCGGGAGTTTACCATGCACAAATTTACTAAGGCGCTAGCGGCCATCGGCATTGCGGCGGTTATGTCACAATCCGCTATCGCTGAAACCATGAAGCTCGGTTTTCTGGTGAAACAACCAGAAGAACCCTGGTTCCAGACTGAATGGAAATTTGCCGATAAAGCCGGCAAAGATCTCGGTTTTGAAGTGATTAAAATTGCGGTTCCGGACGGCGAAAAAACCCTTAATGCTATCGACAGCCTGGCCGCCAGCGGCGCGAAAGGTTTTGTTATCTGTACGCCAGATCCAAAACTGGGTTCAGCAATTGTCGCAAAAGCGAAAAGCTACGACATGAAAGTCATTGCCGTGGATGACCAGTTTGTCACCGCCAAAGGCGCACCGATGGACACCGTGCCGTTAGTGATGATGGCAGCGACCAAAATCGGCGAGCGCCAGGGGCAAGAGCTGTACAAAGAGATGCAGAAACGTGGCTGGGATGTGAAAGAGTCGGCGGTGATGGCGATTACAGCAGATGAACTCGACACCGCTCGCCGTCGTACCTCTGGCTCGATGGACGCTCTGAAAGCCGCCGGTTTCCCGGAAAAACAAATCTACAAAGTCCCAACTAAATCTAACGACATCCCTGGGGCATTCGATGCCGCAAACTCCATGCTGGTTCAGCACCCTGAAGTGAAACACTGGCTGATTGTCGGCATGAACGACAACACCGTGCTGGGCGGCGTGCGCGCCACCGAAGGCCAGGGCTTTAAAGCGCCAGACGTGATTGGTGTAGGTATCAATGGGGTGGATGCGATAAGCGAGCTGTCGAAGGCGCAGGCTACCGGCTTCTATGGTTCACTGCTGCCAAGCCCGGACGTTCACGGTTATAAGAGTAGCGAAATGCTCTACAACTGGGTCACTAAAGGGGCTGAACCACCGAAGTTCACCGAAGTGACTGACGTGGTGCTGATCACGCGCGAAAACTTTAAAGAAGAACTGGCGAAAAAAGGTCTCGGCGGTAAGTAAAGTTTGTGGTGGATGGTGCTTGCGCTCATCCACCCTACCCAAATCTCACCAACGTCAACACCAACTGTAGGTCGGATAAGCACAAGCGTCATCCGACATTGGGGTATGTCATGCAACACCAGACACCGTATCTCTCTTTTCGTGGTATAGGCAAAACCTTCCCCGGCGTGAAAGCCTTACAGGACATCAGTTTCGACTGCTATGCCGGGCAAGTTCACGCTCTAATGGGGGAGAATGGCGCAGGAAAATCAACGCTGCTGAAAATCCTCAGCGGGAACTATGCGCCTACTGAAGGCAGCATTGTGCTGCGTGGGGAACCCGTTACCTTTGCTGATACCCCTGCGGCACTTAATGCCGGTGTCGCGATTATTTATCAGGAACTCCACCTGGTGCCGGAAATGTCGGTTGCCGAGAATATTTACCTTGGGCAACTGCCGCATAAAGCAGGGTTTGTGAACCGCTCGCTACTCAATTACGAAGCTAAAATACAGCTTGAGCATCTGGGGCTGGATATTGACCCGAGCACGCCGCTCAAATATTTGTCTATCGGCCAGTGGCAGATGGTGGAAATCGCCAAGGCGCTGGCGCGTAACGCAAAAGTTATCGCTTTTGATGAACCCACCAGTTCGCTTTCACGTCGTGAAATCGACAATTTGTTCCGCGTGATTCGTGAATTACGCGCTGAAGGCCGCGTCATCCTTTACGTTTCGCATCGTATGGAAGAGATTTTCGCCCTCAGCGATGCGATTACCGTGTTCAAAGATGGTCGCTACGTGCGCACCTTCGATGACATGAAACAGGTCAACCATGATTCGCTGGTACAGGCGATGGTCGGGCGCGACCTCGGTGATATTTATGGCTGGCAAGCACGCGACCATGGGGCTGAGCGTTTGCGGCTTGAGGGCGTAAAAGCCCCAGGTGTGCGCACGCCGATTTCGCTTTCAGTACGCAGCGGCGAAATCGTTGGGCTATTTGGCCTGGTCGGTGCCGGGCGTAGCGAATTAATGAAAGGGATGTTTGGCGGCACGCGCATCACGGAAGGCAAAGTGCAGATTGATGGCGAAGTTATCAACATCAATAAACCGGCGGATGCCATTCGTGCGGGCATGATGCTCTGCCCGGAAGACCGTAAAGCGGACGGTATTATTCCGGTGCACTCGGTGCGCGACAACATCAATATCAGTGCGCGGCGCAAACATATTAGTGCAGGCTGCCTGATTAATAACCGTTGGGAAACCGACAACGCCGCCTCTCACATTCGTTCCCTGAATATCAAAACCCCATCGGCTGAACAGCTGATCATGAATCTCTCTGGTGGTAACCAACAAAAAGCGATTTTAGGGCGCTGGTTATCAGAAGAGATGAAAGTGATTCTGCTAGATGAGCCAACACGCGGTATCGACGTCGGCGCAAAACACGAAATCTACAACGTGATTTATGCGCTTGCGGCTCAAGGTGTGGCGGTGCTGTTTGCCTCCAGCGATTTGCCTGAAGTGTTAGGGCTTGCCGACCGCATCATTGTGATGCGCGAAGGGGAAATAGCCGGTGAACTGCTGCATGGCGAAGCCAATGAACAGCAAGCATTAAGCCTGGCGATGCCAAAAAACAGCGCGTCAGCCGCATGAGTAAGGAGAGAAAAATGTCTGCATTGACTCCATCATCAACGAAAGCATCATCAACCAATGCTTCGTCGGGCGATAGCAAGAAAAAGTCGTCATTAAGTCTTGGGCGCATCTGGGACAACTACGGCATGCTGGTGGTGTTCGCGGTGCTGTTTATCGCCTGCGCCATCTTTGTGCCAAACTTCTCTTCTTTTGTGAACATGAAAGGGTTGGGATTAGCCATTTCGATGTCGGGAATGGTGGCGTGTGGCATGTTGTTCTGCCTGGCATCTGGTGATTTTGACTTGTCTGTTGCGTCAGTGATTGCCTGTGCGGGCGTCACCACGGCGGTGGTCATCAACCTGACTGAAAGCCTGTGGATTGGCGTGGCGGCTGGGTTGTTGCTGGGCGTATTAAGCGGCCTGGTTAACGGTTTTGTCATCGCCAGACTGAAAATCAACGCCCTGATTACCACCCTTGCCACCATGCAGATTGTGCGCGGACTTGCGTACATTATTTCTGATGGTAAAGCGGTCGGCATTGAAGATGAGCGCTTCTTTACGCTGGGTTATGCCAACTGGTTGGGGTTGCCTGCACCAATCTGGCTGACGGTCGGTTGCCTGATAATTTTTGGCTTCTTACTCAATAAAACCACGTTTGGCCGCAACACGCTGGCGATTGGCGGTAATGAAGAAGCGGCGCGTCTTGCAGGTGTTCCTGTGGTGCGCACCAAAATCATTATCTTCATTCTTTCTGGCTTAGTCTCGGCTGCTGCAGGGATAATACTGGCTTCGCGTATGACCAGCGGCCAGCCAATGACCTCTATTGGCTACGAACTGATTGTGATTTCTGCCTGCGTATTGGGTGGCGTATCGCTGAAAGGGGGGATTGGCAAAATTTCCTACGTGATTGCCGGTATCTTGATTCTCGGCACCGTAGAAAATGCCATGAACTTACTGAATATTTCACCATTCTCGCAGTATGTGGTGCGCGGTCTGATCCTGTTAGCAGCGGTTATCTTCGACCGTTACAAACAGAAAGCGAAACGCACGGTATAAATACCCGGCCTCGCAGAAAAGTCATCCGGTGGATTAGCGTAAGCGACATCCACCAGTTTTTTAATGTGACATCACTTCACTTATCAGTATTTCCGTCCAGAAACTAATGCAAACCAAGAGGTGAATCACTGAAATAGTCACGCTGCTAAAGTATAGTTGGCGGCGTTGAAATTCGGCCTCAAGGAGATGAGCCAATGAGCAGTGATGTAAACTACACCAGCAGTAAAGTACGTGTTCCTGAAAATCGTAAGTTTGATACCACTTGGGTATTAAGTCTGTTCGGAACCGCCGTCGGGGCAGGGGTGTTGTTCTTGCCAATCAACGCCGGAATGGGCGGATTTTGGCCTCTAGTCGCCCTCGCGGTGATTGTTGGGCCGATGACCTGGCTTGCACACCGTGGCCTTGCACGGTTTGTTTTATCCTCACGTAACCCTGGCAGCGACATCACCGAAGTGGTGGAAGAGCATTTCGGCGCTAAAGCGGGCATCTTAATTACACTGCTCTATTTCTTCGCCATCTACCCAATTCTGCTGATCTACGGCGTGGGCATCACCAATACCATTGATTCTCTGATGGTTAACCAATTGGGAATGGCGTCTCCACCGCGAGCTATTTTGTCGATTGTGCTGATTGTCGCGCTGATGGCGGTAATGTTGACCAGCGAACGTGTGATGCTGAAAATCACCGAACTGATGGTTTACCCGTTAGTGGGTATTTTACTGTTCCTCTCACTCTATTTGATTCCGCACTGGAATACTGCTGCGCTGTCGCAGATGCCAAGTGCTATCGATTTCACCAGCACCATGTGGCTGACCATTCCGGTGCTGGTATTTGCTTTCAACCACTCTCCGGCTATCTCCTCGTTTGCGCTGTCACAGCGCCGTGAATATGGCAATCACGCGGATGAAAAATCCAGCCAGACATTGCGTAAAACCTCGACGATCCTGCTGGCATTTGTCATGTTGTTCGTCTTTAGCTGTGTTCTGAGCGTGACGCCTGCGGATTTGCTGGCAGCAAAACAGCAAAATATTTCGATGCTGAGCTTCCTGGCGAACAAATTCGATAACCCGTTAATCTCCATCTTTGGCCCACTGGTGGCAATTCTGGCGATTTCCAGTTCCTTCTTCGGTCACTACCTGGGCGCGCGTGAAGGTCTGCATGGTCTGGTTAAGAAAATTGCTCGCCACAACGGCAAGCGTTTTGATGACCGCAAACTGAATAAAGCGATTGCGCTGTTCTTCCTGCTGAGCCTGTGGCTGGTGGCAACACTGAACCCAAGCATCCTTGGCATGATTGAATCGTTGGGCGGCCCAATCATCGCGATGATCCTGTTTATCATGCCGATGTACGCTATCCACAAAGTGCCGGCACTGGCGAAATTCCGTGGCAAAGCGAGCAATGTGTTCGTTACGGTCATGGGGCTGGTGGCTATTTCAGGCCTGATCGCCAGCTTCTTCTAATCTCTGCCATACCATGACACCAGGCTGCATGCAGCCTGGTGATTTATCCTGGAAAATTGCGACACCCGTCACCCTGTCTATACTTACATGGCTAATCATCATCTCTCGTTACCGTTACGGTGGCGAGATTAACCATGTAAGGAGGAGCCGCTGGTGGCTGAAGTCTCATCTGTACCGCCTCTACTTTCAGGAAACCTTGCCTTTTTCTTTGACCTCGATGGCACGCTAGCAGAAATCAAACCGCACCCGGATCAAGTCTACATTCCGGCCGCCGTGCGCACGTTACTGCAAAAAATGTCCGTGATGAGCAACGGGGCACTGGCATTGATTTCAGGGCGCTCAATGTCCGAGCTCGATAGGCTCGCGACACCCTTTCACTTCCCGCTTGCGGGCGTGCATGGGGCTGAACGCCGTGACATCAATGATAAAACCCACGTTGTGACCCTACCGGAGCCGGTCGTAAACGCGCTCCAGCAGCAATTAAGTGAAGCACTCCTGCCGTTTCCGGGCACAGAGATTGAAGCCAAAGGCATGGCCTTTGCGCTGCATTATCGCCACGCACCGGAGGCCGCCGATGCCATTTTAGAACTGGCGAAATCGATGACGTTACGCTATCCCGAACTGGCATTACAGCCAGGGAAATGTGTGGTGGAGTTAAAACCGCTGGGCATCGATAAAGGGGCCGCGATACGCGCATTTATGCAGGAAGCGCCTTTTGCCGGGCGCACCCCGATATTTATTGGTGACGACCTTACGGACGAGGCGGGATTTAAACAGGTCAATGCCCTTGGCGGGCTGACCATCAAAGTCGGTGCGGGCGTGACAAGTGCCCATTACCGACTGGCAAATGTGCGCATGGTTTATCACTGGCTTGGAAAATTAACGCATTACATAGAACAACAAAAGTCAGACATTTTACGGGGAGAAGATTATGAGCCGCTTAGTGGTAGTCTCTAATCGCATTGCGCCGCCGGACGATAAAAAAACCAGTGCCGGTGGCCTGGCGGTGGGAATTTTAGGCGCGTTAAAAACGGCGGGTGGATTATGGTTTGGCTGGAGCGGTGAAGTGGGAGACCCCGATGCTGCTTTAAAAAAGACCAAACGAGGTAACATTACCTGGGCGTCATTCAATCTGAGCCAACAAGATTACGAAAGCTATTATCTACAATTCTCGAATGCGGTACTTTGGCCAGCGTTTCATTATCGTTTGGATCTGGTCGATTTCCAGCGAGAAGCCTGGGAAGGGTATCAACGGGTCAATACTCTGTTGGCCAGCAAACTCAAGCCGCTGCTGGAGAATGACGACATTCTGTGGGTGCACGACTACCATTTGCTGCCTTTTGCCGCCGAATGCCGCAAACAGGGGCTCGATCATCGTATTGGTTTCTTCTTACACATTCCATTCCCAACCCCTGAAATATTCAACGCGCTGCCGCCGCATGGCGAGCTGATTGAGGCGTTGTGTGAATACGATTTGCTGGGCTTCCAGACTGAAAACGATCGTCAGGCTTTCCTCGATTGTGTTGCCACCCAGACGCGTCTGGAAAATAAAGGTAAGAACCAGCATCAAGCGTTTGGCAATAGCTTCCGCACCGAGGTTTACCCGATAGGCATTGAGCCGCAAGAGATCAAAAAGAGCGCCGAGGGGCCGCTGCCACCAAAACTCGCGCAGCTCAAAGCCGAACTGGGGAGCATCAAAAACATCTTCTCTGTAGAGCGACTGGACTACTCCAAAGGGCTGCCGGAACGCTTCCTCGCTTTTGAAGCTTTGCTGGAAAACTACCCGCAGCACCACGGCAAAATTCGTTATACGCAAATTGCGCCGACGTCGCGCGGCGATGTTCAGGCGTACCAGGACATTCGTCATCAACTGGAAACGGAAGCAGGACGCATTAATGGTAAATACGGGCAACTGGGCTGGACGCCGCTGTATTATCTGAACCAGCACTTTGACCGCAAACTGGTGATGAAAGTGTTCCGACATGCCGATGTCGGTTTAGTAACGCCGCTGCGTGACGGCATGAACCTGGTGGCAAAAGAGTACGTGGCGGCACAAGACCCGGCTAATCCAGGGGTATTGGTGCTGTCGAAATTTGCTGGCGCGGCGAATGAATTATCGTCCGCTCTCATTGTTAATCCATATGACCGCGATGATGTTGCCGCGGCACTGGATCGCGCATTAACCATGCCGCTTGCTGAGCGAATATCACGCCACAGTGAAATGATGGCGGTGATTGAAAAGAATGACATTCATCGCTGGCAACAGAGGTTTATTGACGACCTAAAGAAGGCCGTGCAGCGTTGCGATGAATCAAATTTGGATAAGAAGGTGGCGACGTTTCCGAAGCTGGCGTGATTTCCGCGCCAACTTGTTTTGTCGGATGACGCTCACGCTTATCCGACCTACGATTTCTGGGGCAATTTATACCGGGAACAAGGTCAAAACCGGTTCGGTGTGGTCTTTATCCTCTGATGTTGACCTTTGGTTCCGGCTTCAATCGCCTCCATTTTGGCTCCAGGTGGCAGGGTCCAGTCGTCGGGAACGACTGGAGGGCGCGATCGTCGGGAACGAATCGCAACCGACCCTGACACGGAGGCAAACTGGAGGTTTACCGCTTGCGGCGATTGATTTGCCGGACGCCGGGATTATCAAGGGGTTGGCGTTAACCCCTTGATACGTTCACCGTTCATTGAGCTATAAGAGAAAGAAGATTAACGGGTGAACGGAAAATCACGGACTGCCATAAACATTAGCCATAAACATTAGCCATAAACATTAAGTGCCCAATGGTACCAACAACACATCCACCTTGCTTGACTCGACTACCGCCTTCGCGGAGCAAATTATCTTGCTGAAAAAGGTTTGATTGTGGTTGCCGCAAATCACTAAATCTACCGATCCCTGATTGCAGATTGCCAGAATATGCTCACTTAATTCGCCCGTAGCAATAACAGTATTAGTAATGGGGTAATTAGCTTTTTCGAGCAGTTCATCAATAAAGATCTGCGTCTCTTCAAGCATTAATTCCCGTAAGTTTTCAAGCATAGGCGCGGCGAATTGATTATAGAGTTCGGGTTCCGAGGCGAGTGTAATTAAAGTGATTTTACCATTAACTGGCCGGGCAATAGAAACTGCCCGGGCGACCAGCAAATGGCTTTCAGGACTGACAGCGACAGCAACCAGTATATGTTTGTAACTCATTACAACCTCCTGTTGCCTGAGAACCAGACGGTTAACATCTTCCTATATCAATCTACGTTATTGCGCAAGTATAGTAACCACAGGAACTGTGAGCCTGCTCAAGAAAATTCATAAATAACGCTAATGTAAAATAGTTGTAATGAGAATGTGAAGTATAAATTGATCGTTTTACCATCAAACTTTTGTATTATTTTTTCTGGTTACTATGCCGCTCCATTTCTATAGCGAATGACTTCTTTTTCTTAGGCAAAATAATGTCTTACAAGGTGTTACATGCTGAAAGTGGGATTTTTATTAGTGTATTCGTTGGTCTAATTGAAAATGCGAGATAAATCACACAGATAAGATAATTCCTGACCGTGTTATTGCTCGTAAGTCATAGGGTTGTTAGCGCGAAGATAAGGTTTTTCCAGATAAACGTAACGGATATACCGAGTTTGTTTATAAAACATTCAAATGGAAAGTCTCACTGATGTTTTAGTGGGATGCATACAGTAAATATATGTGATCTCCATCACATAAACTTGAAAATTTAACGACCCCCGCATTGTATGTCTAAAGGGCTACGAGTAGAGTTTGCGCGGAATTAGGAAAAATCTTAATTTCTTACAAATTTTTACGCTCGGATATGAACGCACCCACAAGGAAGTTTCACTGCATTTTTGGCGCGGTGGATTCAGTGCATCCTATCGGTTAATTAACGAGCTTTTTTTGGTTGTTTTAATTTTAACCGGGAATTCCCGGCGACTCACGGGGTGCGGCATCGCCGCATGTATAAAAGTTAGTTTTTCAGGATGAACAAAATGCATACATCCGAGTTGTTAAAACATATCTACGATATTAATTTGTCGTATTTACTTCTTGCGCAACGCCTTATTAATGGCGACAAACCTTCAGCAATGTTTCGTTTGGGCGTGAGCGAGGATATGGCCAATACCCTTAGCGAATTAACCTTGCCACAAATGGTAAAATTGGCGGAAACCAATCAACTGATTTGTCAGTTCCGTTTTAGTGATAACCAATCAATTACTCGTTTAACACAAGACTCACGTGTGGACGATTTACAGCAAATCCATACTGGCATTTTGTTATCCACCCGCTTATTAAAAGAGGTGTCGCCGATAGACGAGGCACCTCGCAAAAAAAGGGCGTAACAAAATGAGCGAGAAAAGTATTGTTCAGGAAGCCCGCGACATACAACTGGCGATGGAATTAATCACGCTGGGCGCTAGATTGCAGATGCTTGAAAGCGAAACACAATTAAGCCGTGGCAGACTAATCAAACTTTATAAAGAGCTCCGCGGGAGTCCTCCGCCGAAAGGAATGCTACCTTTTTCTACCGACTGGTTTATGACCTGGGAGCAAAATATCCATGCTTCCATGTTTTGCAACTCCTGGCAGTTTTTACTACGCACCGGATTATGTTCCGGTGTTGACGCGGTCATCAAAGCTTACCGCCTCTATCTTGAACAGTGTCCGGCACAAGAGGGTGGCCCGCTACTGGCGCTGACTCGCGCCTGGACCCTTGTCCGTTTTGTTGAAAGCAATATGCTTGAATTGAGTAGTTGTAATTGCTGCGGTGGTAACTTTATCACCCACGCACACCAGCCAGCAGGCAGCTTTGCTTGTAGTTTGTGCCAGCCTCCATCGAGAGCAGTAAAAAGACGTAAACTTTCTTCGAATACTGCCGATATTATTCCACAACTGCTGGATGAACAGGTCAAACAGGCCGTTTAACAGTTCGGTGTGGATAAACACTCCAGCAGCGATAAGCAATTATCGCTGCTTTTTTTTGCCCCGCGCCTGACTGTTTTCACCTCTGATTTGTGATTCCTCGTCACATTTAACAGCAGAAGGATGTACTCGTGCTGATTGTAATAGGTTATCTGGTCGTTATTGCGACAGTATTCGGCGGCTATATGATGACTGGCGGTCATCTTGGCGCACTCTATCAACCAGCTGAATTTATCATCATTGGTGGGGCGGGTATTGGGGCCTTTATCGTGGGTAATAACGGTAAAGCGATTAAAGCGACGATAAAAGCGTTGCCATTACTTTTTCGTCGCTCGAAATATACCAAAAGCATGTATATGGATCTCATGGCGTTGTTATATCGCTTGATGGCGAAGTCACGTCAACAAGGGATGTTTTCGCTGGAACGTGATATTGAAAATCCTAAAGAGAGCGAAATATTCGCCAGCTACCCGCGCATTTTAGCTGACACTTTGATGCTGGATTTCATTATTGATTATCTACGCCTGATCATCAGCGGGAATATGAACTCGTTTGAAATTGAAGCGTTGATGGATGAAGAAATTGAAACCCACGAAAGTGAAGCGGAAATACCGGCAAATAGCCTGGCAATAATGGGGGATTCCCTTCCGGCATTCGGTATTGTTGCGGCAGTGATGGGCGTGGTTCACGCACTGGCTTCCGCCGACAGACCGGCAGGTGAACTGGGGTCGCTGATTGCGCACGCCATGGTCGGAACCTTCCTTGGGATTTTGCTGGCTTACGGTTTTATCTCGCCTCTGGCGACCGTTCTGCGTCAAAAGAGTGCTGAAACCACAAAAATGATGCAGTGCGTGAAAGTCACATTGCTCTCAAGCCTTAACGGTTATGCGCCGCCAATCGCTGTCGAATTTGGCCGTAAAACTCTTTATTCCAGTGAACGTCCGTCGTTCATTGAACTTGAAGAACATGTGCGTGCTGTTCGTTCCCCGAACACGCAGCAGCGTGCCACGGAAGAAGAAGTATGAAACACAACGCGCGCCCGATTGTTGTCGTAAAACGACGCAAACACAAAGCCCACGGCGGCGGCGCGCACGGTTCATGGAAAATTGCCTACGCGGATTTTATGACCGCGATGATGGCCTTTTTTCTGGTGATGTGGCTGATTTCCATCTCCAGCCCTAAAGAACTGGCGCAAATTGCCGACTACTTCCGTACACCACTTTCTGCCGCGATTACCGGCGGGCAACGCATTGCCGATAGCCAAAGCCCGATTCCTGGCGGTGGCGATGATGTGACCCAACAACAGGGCGAAGTGAAAAGACAACCCAACATTGAAGATCTCAGGAAAAAAATGGAAACCAGTCGTCTCAAGCGATTGGCCGACAAACTGGATCAATTGATTGACGCCGATCCCAGGTTGCGAGCACTGCGTCCGCATCTGCAGATTGACCTGGTTCAAGAGGGGCTGCGGATACAAATCATCGACAGCCAGAACCGCCCAATGTTTAAAAACGGTAGCGCTGAAGTTGAGCCTTATATGCGCGATATTCTGCGCAGTATTGCGCCGTTACTTAATGATTTTCCTAATAAAATTAGCTTGTCTGGTCACACTGATGATTTGCCTTATGCCATGGGAGAGCGTGGTTATAGCAACTGGGAGTTATCTGCGGACCGGGCAAATGCTTCGCGGCGCGAACTGATGTCGGGTGGACTTATCGACGGCAAGGTCCTGCGTGTTGTGGGCATGGCCTCCACCATGCGCCTGACAAACCGCGGACCTGGCGATGCGATCAACCGACGCATTAGTTTGCTGGTACTGAATAAACAAGCTGAAGAGGCCATCGTGCACGAAAACGCAGAAAGCGATAATCAGCCACTAAGCATTCTCCAACAACCTGTGGCCGTAGAACCGGCGCAGAACACATTACCGCCACAATCCGGTACGAGGTGATAGCGTGAGTATGGATATCAGCGATTTTTACCAAACATTTTTTGACGAGGCCGACGAGCTACTGGCTGATATGGAACAACATCTGCTGAACCTGGTGCCTGAAGCGCCGGATTCAGAACAGCTGAATGCCATATTTCGTGCTGCGCACTCGATCAAAGGGGGCGCGGGAACGTTCGGTTTCTCCATTTTGCAGGAAACCACGCACTTAATGGAAAACCTGCTGGACGAAGCGCGACGTGGTGAGATGCAACTCAACACCGATATCATCAACCTGTTTTTGGAAACCAAAGATATTATGCAGGAACAGTTGGACGCTTATAAAAACTCCCAGGAACCGGATGCTGAGAGTTTCGATTATATCTGCAAAGCGTTACGCCAACTGGCTCTGGAAGCCAAAGGTGAAGCCCCAACGCAGGCTACAAAATTAACGGTTGTTGAAAAAGAAACTGTTGAAACAGCGCCTGCCAGTGACGGCTATTTACGCATTGCCATTACCGGTTTGAAAGCCAGCGAGCGCAGTTTGTTGCTCGAGGAGCTATCTAACCTCGGCACGATAAGCGATGTCGAGCAGGGTGAAAGCTCAGTGACCGCGACGCTGGAAACCACCGTCTGTGCCGATGACATCAGCGCGGTGCTCTGTTTTGTTATCGAACCTGAACAGATCGAATTCCTGCCATTAGTGGCAAGCGGCACAGCAGAAGAAGTTGCGGAAGTTGTAGCAGCTGAAACGCCGGTTGCTGTTGCTGTGAATGCAGAGCAACCAGTGGCTGCGGTTGCGGCACCCGTTGCACCACGTAGCGAAAGAGAAAGCAAACCGCCGCGTGTCAGTGAGTCAAGCAGCATCCGTGTCGCCGTGGAAAAGGTCGATCAGCTGATTAACCTGGTAGGCGAACTGGTGATTACCCAGTCGATGTTAGCCCAACGTTCCAACGAACTTGACCCGGTTGAACACGGCGAATTGATTACCAGTATGGGTCAGTTACAACGTAACGCCCGTGACCTGCAAGAGTCAGTGATGTCTATCCGAATGATGCCAATGGAGTATGTCTTCAGTCGCTTCCCGCGTCTGGTACGTGATCTGGCGGGTAAATTGGGTAAACAAGTCGAACTGACTTTGCAGGGTAGCTCAACGGAGCTGGATAAAAGTTTAATCGAACGCATTATTGACCCATTAACTCACCTGGTGCGTAACAGTCTCGACCACGGTATCGAATCGCCGGAAAAACGCCACGCGGCGGGTAAATCGGCGGTAGGAAATTTGATTCTTTCGGCAGAACACCAGGGCGGGAATATCTGCATCGAAGTTTCTGATGATGGTGCTGGCCTGAACCGTGAGCGCATTCTTGCCAAAGCGCTGTCGCAAGGCATGGCGGTACACGAAAACATGTCTGACGATGAAGTGGGCATGCTGATTTTTGCCCCAGGGTTCTCCACCGCCGAGCAGGTCACTGATGTGTCCGGGCGCGGTGTCGGTATGGACGTGGTGAAACGTAACATCCAGGAAATGGGTGGCCATGTTGAAATCAAATCGCAGGCCAATGTCGGCACCACCATCCGCATTATGTTGCCGCTGACCCTCGCTATTCTTGATGGCATGTCGGTCAAAGTTTGTGACGAAGTCTTTATCTTGCCGCTCAACGCGGTGATGGAGTCGTTACAGCCGAAGGAAGATGATTTGCATCCGCTGGCGGGTGGCGAGCGCGTGCTTGAAGTGCGTGGCGAATACTTGCCGCTGGTTGAACTGTGGAAAGTGTTTGATGTGACTGGCGCTAAAACTGAAGCGACGCAGGGCATCGTGGTGATTTTGCAAAGTGCCGGACGGCGTTACGCACTATTGGTCGACCAGTTGATTGGTCAGCACCAGGTGGTGGTGAAAAACCTCGAAAGTAACTATCGCAAAGTGCCGGGTATTTCTGCTGCCACCATTCTTGGCGATGGCAGTGTGGCGCTGATTGTTGATGTTTCTGCGCTGCAAGGTTTGAACCGTGAACAACGTATGGCCGGCCACGCCGCCTGATCCTCCGGGTTTTAGAATAGGATAATTAAATGACTGGATTAACTAATGTGACAAAAATGACCGGGGAAACGGTAGGGCAAGAGTTCCTCGTTTTCACTCTCGGCGACGAAGAGTACGGCATCGACATTTTAAAAGTGCAGGAAATTCGCGGATACGATCAAGTGACGCGTATTGCCAACACGCCTGCGTTTATCAAAGGGGTCACCAACCTGCGCGGTGTGATTGTGCCTATCCTCGATCTGCGCATTAAGTTTGCGCAAGATGACGTGGAATATAACGATAACACGGTGGTTATCGTGCTGAACTTCGGCCAACGTGTGGTGGGGATTGTGGTGGATGGCGTGTCTGATGTGTTGTCGCTGACGGCTGAACAAATCCGCCCGGCACCTGAATTTGCCGTCACGCTGTCAACGGAATACCTGACTGGTCTCGGCGCACTGGGTGACCGTATGCTGATTCTGGTGAACATTGAGAAGTTGCTGAATAGTGAAGAGATGGCACTGATCGATGATGTTAGCCGCGTAGCCTGATTTGATTTAGTTTTGTAGGGCGGATAAGCGCAAGCGCCATCCGCCACTATCATCAGCGTATTACGCTTCTACGCGTTCGCCAGCTTCGACTTCTTCTTCCATCTCGCCTTCGTTTTTCGACAACATCGCTGTTGCCACACCGTTACCCAGCACGTTAATCGCTGAACGGCCCATGTCGAGGAAGTGGTCGATACCCATCAGCAGCAAAATACCTGCCACCGGGATATTAAAGCTTGGAATGGTGGCAGCCAGCACCACCAGTGCAGAACGCGGCACCCCAGCGATACCTTTCGATGCCAGCATCAACGTCAGCATCAGTACCACAATCTCAGAGAAATTCAGGTGGATGTTATAGGCCTGGGCGATAAACATCGAAGCAAAAGAGCAGTACACCATCGAACCGACCAGGTTGAACGAATAACCAATCGGCAGAACAAAGGATGCAATGTTACGTGAGCAACCAAAGCGCGTGAGCTGATCCAATGTTTTAGGATAAGCCGCTTCTGAGCTGCTGGTAGTAAACGCAACCAGAACTGGGTCTTTGAGCATGGCAATCAGGCGGAACACATCACGCTTGAGCACCATGTAACCGACGCCAATCAGCACCATGCAGGTGAGGATGATCGCCAGATAGTAACCGCCGATAAACGAGGCGTAGTTGAGCAAAATACCCAAACCTTCGGTGGCCACCACAGAAGATATCGCGGCAAAAATTGCCAGCGGTGCCACGTACATTACATAACCCGTCACTTTCAGCATGATGTGGGAAACCACATCCAGCGCTGCCACTAATGGCGTGTTGAATTTCTCGCCAAGCGAAGCGCCCGCAATACCGAAGAATAAAGAGAACACCACAATTTGCAGGATTTCGTTATTCGACATCGCGCCCGCAATACTGGTTGGAATGGTATGCGAGATAAAGGCTTTCAGGTTCATGCCGCTAACCGCAAGGCCGGTTTGCACATCACCTGCCGGAACCTGGAGATTCATGCCCGCACCAGGCTGCTGGAGCGTGACGATGAACAAACCCACCAGAATGGAAAGGATGGAAGAGGAGACAAACCACACCATCGCTTTACCACCGACGCGGCCAATAGTTGACGTTTCGCCCATCTTCATGATGCCAACCGTTAAGGTGCTAAACACCAAAGGGGCAATCACCATTTTGATCAGTCGTAAAAAAATGTCGGTAAACAGCGTGATGTTTTCGGCATAACTTTTGATGTTGTCTGCGGCAGCGTATTCATGAATGGCGGCGCCCGAGAGAATACCGGCGAACATGAATAGCAAAATAAACAGCGTGAGTTTGTTTGAGTTTGACACTTACGTAGTAACCCCATCCGGTTTAGTAACAATAATTTAACCTATTGAACCATATATAATTATTATGTTTGCCCAATAAGTATTCGGCCCATAAATTGAAGCAAACAGCGTCCGGATTCAACTATTTTTTACTTTTTGTCGCATTTGTTAATACGGAATGCCTTATGCAACAACATGTCAGCAATCATGCAACTACCGCCATTGTCCGCTCGTCCGTAGGTTGGGCAATCGCAGTGCCCCGACGTCCTTATCCGACAAAAACATCCCAAAAGTTTCACGTAAAGTTTCGACACCGTATGCCGATAACACCGATAAGAAATCATTAAAAGGGTGTTATATGTTGAACCGTATTCGCGTTGTCACCGTGCTTTTGATGGTGTTGGTGGTGTTTGCACTCCTCCAGCTCATCTCTGGCGGAATGTTTTTTAACTCACTTAAAGATAATAACGACAGTTTTAAAGTTTCCAGAGAGTTACGCGTTCAACAATCGGAACTGGCTAATACCTGGGAATTGATGCTGCAAACCCGCATCAATCTCAGCCGCTCCGCCGCTCGTATGATGATGGATGCCAGCAATGGGCAAAGTGCGGCTAAAACCGAACTGCTCAATAACGCTAAAAAATCCCTGGCCAGCGCCCAGCAACATTACGCCCTGTTTAAACAAATCCCCGCTATTAACCCAGAGCTGGAAACCCTGGTCAAAGGCATTGATGACGATTACCAGAACTACAACCAGGCGCTGAGCGAACTGGTGGGTTACCTGGAAAGTGGCAACATGGACGCCTATTTTGCGCAGTCCACGCAAAGCCTGCAAAACGCCCTCCAGACTGAATATGGTAATTACATCGCCATGAACGACCGCATGTATGAGCAGTCGTTTATTGCCAGCACCCATAATTACAACTTTGCCAAATGGCAAATCGCCGGACTGGCGTTAGCGCTCTTTGCAGTGATTCTGCTGGTGTGGGCTGGGATGCGCCGCATTCTGCTGCAACCGCTGTCAGTGGTTATCGGCCATATTCGTGAAATCGCTAACGGCAACTTGACGGAAAATATCGTGTCCAGCGGGCGCAATGAAATCAGCGTGCTGACTTCCAGCGTGCGCCATATGCAGCAAGAACTGATTATCACCGTTGGCAGCGTGCGTGATGGTTCCGACGCGATTTATAGCGGAGCCAGCGAAATTGCCGCCGGAAATAATGACCTTTCATCGCGCACCGAACAGCAAGCCGCTTCGCTTGAAGAAACAGCTGCCAGCATGGAACAGCTTACTGCGACGGTGAAACAGAACGCCGAAAATGCCCGCCAGGCTTCACAACTGGCCTTAAGCGCCTCCGAAACGGCCCAGCGTGGCGGCAAAGTGGTGGATGGCGTGGTGAAAACCATGCACGACATCGCAGGCTCCTCGAAAAAAATCGCTGACATTACCGGCGTAATTGATGGCATCGCTTTTCAGACCAACATCCTGGCGCTGAACGCCGCGGTGGAAGCGGCACGTGCCGGTGAGCAAGGCCGTGGATTCGCGGTAGTCGCGGGCGAAGTGCGTAATCTGGCGCAGCGCAGTGCGCAGGCCGCCAAAGAGATCAAATCGCTGATTGAAGATTCAGTTTCCCGCGTGGATACCGGCTCAGTGCTGGTGGAAAGCGCCGGGGAAACGATGAGCGACATCGTCAATGCGGTGACGCGCGTGACAGACATCATGGGCGAAATTGCTTCCGCCTCTGACGAACAAAGCCGCGGTATCGATCAAGTTGCGCTGGCGGTGTCTGAAATGGACCGCGTCACGCAACAGAACGCTTCACTGGTGGAAGAATCGGCTTCTGCCGCAGCCGCCCTTGAAGAACAAGCCAGCATGCTAAACCAACTGGTCGCAGCCTTCCGTTTACAGGCTGAACCCGCGACGACGCCTGCTGTTATTGCCTCGAGTGTGGCGACACCGGTTCTCAAGACCAGTAAAGCCACCGTCAGTGGGCATGACGACAATTGGGAAACTTTCTAAGAATCATTAATGGCTGCCAGACATGCCAGCTGAGGGGATGTGATGTTCAACCGTATCCGAATTTCGACCACGCTGTTGTTAATCTTGATCGTCTGCGGCGTATTGCAGATTGGCAGTAATGGACTGTCCTTTTGGGCATTCAGGGATGACTTTCAGAATTTAAAAATGGTTGAAGTCGGAAACCAGCAACGTGACACCCTAACGCAAAGCCGTGCGGCTTTGTTGCAGGCCAGCACGGCGCTGAGCCGGGCCGGGACGCTGACGGCACTCAGTTATCCGCAAGACGATATTAAACGGCTGATGGCCAACGCGCGCGGCAGCCTGAAACAGGCTGACATGTTGTTTAACCAGTTTCTGGAAATCCCACCTTTGAATAAAGAAGGTGAGGAGATGATGGCGTCAACCAAACAAAGTTACGCCACCTATCGCGATGATCTGCAGCATCAGTCGACCTGGCTTGAGAGCAATCAGCTTTCTGATTTCCTCAGCGCGCCGATTCAGAAGTCACAGGATATTTTTGATGCCAACTTTAATGCCTGGCAGCAAAGTATTAATGACATCGTGGCGGCGTCGAGTGCAGACAGCAAAACCAATTACCAGATCTCGGCCATTATTTTTGCCTGTGTCACGGTGATTGCGATTCTGATGCTGATTGGCTCAATCGTCTGGTCACGCAGAATGCTGGTGCGCCCACTTGAAATCGTCCGCAGTCATTTTGAGCATATTGCCGCCGGGGATTTGGCACGCCCGATCGGTGTCTTTGGGCGTAACGAAATCTCTGAGATTTTCCGCAGCCTGAAAAACATGCAGCAGGAGCTTAAAGAGACGGTGGGGCAGGTTCGCCAGGGCAGCAGCGCGATGCACACCGGTATCGCAGAAATTGCTGCGGGCAACAATGACCTTTCATCACGTACCGAACAGCAGGCTGCGTCGCTGGCGGAAACCGCCGCCAGTATGGAACAACTCACCGCAACCGTGAGCCAGAACGCCGACAACGCGCGCCAGGCAGCGCAGCTTTCTCGCACTGCCGCCGATACCGCGCAGCAAGGCGGCCAGCAAGCGGCCAATGTCGCACGTACCATGCACGACATCGCCGGAAGCTCGAAGAAAATTGGTGACATCACCAGCGTGATTGATGGCATCGCTTTCCAGACCAATATTCTGGCACTGAACGCCGCCGTTGAAGCGGCTCGTGCTGGCGAGCAAGGGCGTGGATTTGCCGTAGTCGCAGGCGAGGTGCGCAACCTGGCACAACGCAGTGCGCAGGCGGCAAAAGAGATCAAAGTGTTGATTGAAGAGTCGGTTGACCGCGTGCATCAGGGTTCGCAACTGGTGGATACCGCCGCGACGACGATGGCGGAGATCGTCCGTTCGGTGACGCAGGTTAACGACATTATGGGCGAAATTGCTTCCGCCTCTGACGAGCAACGTCGCGGCATCGAACAGGTGGCGCAGGCAGTCAGCCAGATGGATCAGGTCACCCAACAGAATGCTGCACTGGTAGAAGAAGCCGCAGCCGCCACCGATGCGCTGGCAAGCCAGGCCGAACACCTGAGTGGTGTCGTTGCAGTGTTTAATCTGGAAAGTGCTACTGAACAAGGCATCAGCAAAGATTTAGTCACTAACGGGGTGCTTGTCACTCCATGATCAAGAAGGCGCTATGACATCACCACTGTCCAACGGACAAACGTCATTAATGTTACAGATGACACAGCGTCTACCGCTGTCCGACACGCATTTTCGTCGGATCTGCCAGTTGATTTACCAGCGCGCAGGTATTGTGCTGGCCGATCATAAACGCGACATGGTTTACAACCGCCTGGTGCGCCGTTTGCGCACTTTAGGGCTGGAGGATTTTGGGCACTATTTGAGCATGCTGGAAGCCAACGGTATTAATGCCGAATGGCAGGCGTTCATTAATTCCCTGACCACAAACCTGACGGCATTTTTTCGCGAGGGTCACCATTTCCCGATTCTCGCAGAGCATGCGCGTAAACGGAGTGGTGAATACAAAGTGTGGAGTGCTGCGGCCTCGACCGGAGAAGAACCTTACTCCATCGCGATTACGCTAGCCGATGTTATCGGGATGGCGCCGGGGCGCTGGAAAGTGTTTGCCAGTGATATTGACACTCAGGTTCTGGAGAAGGCGCAAAGTGGGGTTTATCGCCAGGATGAACTTAAAACGCTGGCTCCACTCCAGATGCAGCGCTATTTCATGCGCGGCACCGGGCCACACGATGGGCTGGTGCGCGTACGTAGCGATCTGGCCAGTCATATGGAATTTGCGCCAATCAACCTGTTGGACAAGCAAGCGCCAATTCCGGGGCCATTTGATGCCATTTTCTGTCGCAACGTGATGATTTATTTCGACAAAGAAACGCAACAGCAAATTTTGCAGCGCTTTGTACCGTTGCTTAAACCGGGCGGATTGCTGTTTGCCGGGCATTCGGAAAATTTCAGTAATCTCAGCCGCGAATTTTTGCTGCGTGGGCAGACGGTATATGGACTGAGTAAGGAAAAATCATGACAAAAATAACTGTGCTGTGTGTCGATGATTCTGCCCTGATGCGTCAAATCATGACTGAGATAGTCAACAGTCATGACGACATGGAAATGGTGGCAACCGCGCCAGACCCGCTGGTGGCGCGGGATTTGATTAAAAAATTCAACCCGGACGTACTGACGCTGGATGTCGAAATGCCACGTATGGACGGGCTGGATTTTCTCGAAAAATTGATGCGTCTGCGCCCGATGCCGGTGGTGATGGTGTCATCACTGACGGGGAAAGGTTCGGAAGTCACTTTAAGGGCGCTGGAGTTGGGGGCGATTGATTTTGTCACTAAACCACAGTTGGGGATCCGCGAAGGGATGCTGGCGTACAGCGAAACTATTGCTGAGAAAGTGCGCACCGCGGCCAAAGCCAAACTGGCCGCACGCGCACCAGCGGCGGCTCCGATGGCAATCAAAGCCGGGCCATTGCTCAGTTCAGAAAAATTGATAGCCATCGGTGCATCAACTGGTGGTACTGAGGCGATTCGCCATGTGCTGCAACCGTTGCCGCTTTCAAGCCCAGCGGTGCTGATCACCCAACATATGCCGCCAGGTTTTACGCGCTCATTTGCCGACAGGCTCAACAAGTTGTGCCAGATAGCCGTAAAAGAAGCTGAGGATGGCGAGCGCGTATTGCCGGGGCATGCGTACATCGCCCCTGGTGATAAACATATGGAGCTTGCTCGCAGCGGGGCGAACTACCAAATCAAGATTCACGATGGCCCACCTGTGAACCGGCATCGCCCGGCCGTGGATGTGTTGTTCCATTCCGTGGCGAAATTCGCCGGGCGAAATGCCGTGGGCGTGATTCTCACCGGAATGGGGAATGACGGTGCCGTCGGGATGCTGGCAATGCATAAAGCCGGGGCATGGACCATCGCCCAAAACGAAGCAAGTTGTGTGGTGTTCGGCATGCCGCGTGAAGCCATTAACAGTGGTGGCGTTAGCGAAGTGGTCGATTTAAGCCAGATTAGTCAGCAGATGTTGATGAAGATTAGTGCCGGACAGGCAATACGTATTTAACCGAAGGAACTCTATAAATGGCAGATAAAGAACTCAAATTTTTGGTGGTGGATGACTTCTCTACCATGCGTCGCATTGTCCGTAACCTGTTAAAAGAGCTGGGTTTCAACAACGTTGAAGAGGCCGAAGATGGCGTTGATGCGTTGAATAAACTGAATGGTGGCGGCTTTGGCTTCGTGATTTCTGACTGGAACATGCCGAACATGGATGGCCTGGAGTTGCTGAAAACCATTCGTGCCGATGGCGCAATGGCGGCAATGCCAGTGCTGATGGTGACGGCTGAGGCGAAGAAAGAGAACATTATTGCCGCAGCACAAGCCGGGGCGAGTGGTTATGTGGTGAAACCGTTCACCGCCGCCACTCTGGAAGAGAAGTTGAACAAAATCTTCGAAAAGCTCGGCATGTAAGGAGAGGCACATGCACTCATCTACAAACCCCGCGTCAGAGTTAAATTCAACCGGCGATATTATCGTTCGGATAGGTAGCCTGACCCGTATGCTGCGTGACAGCTTGCGCGAACTGGGCCTTGACCAGGCGATTGCTGAAGCGGCGGAAGCTATTCCTGATGCCCGCGACCGTCTGGACTACGTGGTGCAAATGACGGCGCAGGCCGCCGAACGCGCACTGAACTGCGTGGAGCTCGCACAGCCTCACCAGAATAAAATGGAAAGCGATGCCAAAGCATTAACTGGCCGTTGGGACGCCTGGTTTGAAAACCCCATCGAGCTGGGTGATGCCCGTGAACTGGTCACCGATACGCGTAGTTATTTATCTGGCGTCCCGTCGCATACCAGTTTCACTAATGCCCAGCTTCTGGAAATCATGATGGCACAGGATTTCCAGGATTTAACCGGCCAGGTAATCAAGCGCATGATGGATGTTATCCAGGAAATTGAACGCCAGTTGTTGATGGTGTTGATGGAGAACATGCCAGAACTGGATGCCCGAGCAAAACGCCCGGCTGACAGCCTGCTTAACGGCCCACAAATGAACGCCAGCGCGGCGGGTGTGGTGGCAAGCCAGGATCAGGTTGATGATTTGCTGGATAGTTTAGGCTTTTAAGTCTGAACATCGTGCGGGGGAGGATTTCCCTGCACGATGATACTACCCAATTTTATACTTCAAAAAATGTTCTCATCCGCCATTATCGGTGCTTTCAAAATGCTGACTATTTTGTTTAGCAACTCGTCATCCCCATTTTGTTTATGCATGTGCGCGTTGAAATAGAGACTGCTTTGTTGGAAGAAATCACACTTGACCTCTCTGAATGGCAGGAAAGATCGAATGAACGAGGAGTATTGTTTAGGAATAATCAGTAGTAAATCTCTTGATAGCGTGGCCAAAAGCAAATTGACTGCGCTTTCACTTCGGATTTCAGGGGCAAGAACTCGCGAACTTATCACGCGGCTAAAGTCATTTTTTAATTGCGTATCTGAATGGCGCAAACTAAAGCCGAGGTACTTTTCCTGGGTGAACTGTTCCAGGGTAATGCTGTCACCTACGGTTTTGTGCTGTTGGCGGCATATAATGACGTATTCAAACGAGTAAAGAGTTGTCCCGAGAATGTTGCTGTCACCCTGAATGGTTAAACCGATATCCAGGTCTACTTCCCGACTGCGAAGTTTATTACTCCGTTGCTCGTTGGTTGCAGGTAGGCTGCAGAACTCCACCACGCACTCCTCAGGAACAATACCGTGTTCCCAAAGTTTCTCAGTAATCCATAACTCGCTTAAGGATTCTGTCTGGATGAAAATTTTACGCGTCGCAGTACTTTGTAACTGTTTGAGATTAATCGCTTCAATAATGTCGTTATTGATCAACGTGAATTTCTGATAAAGATTCAGCGCCAGCGAAGTGGGCTTCACACCATTGAGCGAACGAACAAAAAGCGGGTCTCCGTAATGATCACGCAGTTTTTTTACCGCGTAACTGACGACTGAAGGCGCAACCCCCAATACTTCTGCTGCACTCACCATACTGCTCGTTTCGACAATGGTGACCAGGTAATGTATTAAATTATAATCAAATTTCCCTTCTTCCTGTTTAGGCATCGCGTTTCTCTCTTCATCTATAAACAGACGATTCAAGTCTAGTTCAATGATTTATTCCATGAATGGATTTCTGTTCAATGATTTTTACTATGAGCTTTTCCATGGTTCAATTACCTGGCACCTAATAACTCACCTTTAAAGAGGAGTGTTGGCTAATTTAAAACACGAACTGGAAAGCCACCAGATAGTGGTCAGGCAGAGTGTTGTAAACATATGTTTAACAATTGGGGGTAAATGCAAACTTCATCACAAAGCTGCTCAGTTGAAAGTCCAAAATAAGACAAATCCACCCAAGTTTTATGGTTTTTATTTTTCTGTAAATATTAACAAGTTAAGTTTTTTATCGGTGCATTTATCTGATTTTGTCATTAAAACAAAATTTTGTATTGATATAGCTTCGTGATGAGCTCTGAGTTAAAAAATCGAAAATCGATCGCTGTGCGATATATGTCTCTTTCTAATAAATTTATGTAGAATTTAAAACTGATTTTAACGTGGGTATAACAATTGCCATCAGTTTTACGGGGAGGATTACGGCTTTTTTGGCTTTATATAGACTACGTGAAGTTTGAAGAGAGCCTTAAATTGACAATTAAGATAGTTAGGGCGTTTAACATGTATAAAGATACTTTTGGTTTTTTGATCAATGACAATATCCAGGTGGATATCCGTCGCCGTAGAATCATTAAACTTTTTCTTGATGATGAGAAAAGATCCTACGCGCTGAATGTGAGTGTGATATCCATAAAAGAGTTACAAATGGTGTTGTTAGCCTATTTACTGGCTAATGGCAAAGAGCATCCTGTGAGGCGAGACGATATATTAAAAGCAGTCTGGGATAACAGAAACCTAAAGTCCTCGAGTCAAATTCTCTGGGCCACTCTTAAAGATTTAAAAATTCATCTCTCCCTGGTTGGGTTGGGAGATGATTTTATAACAAGTGAAAAAGGGGCGTACTACCGAATTCATGCTAAACGGCTACAGGCATTATATGTAGGTGGATAAAGGAAATGAAATGATAAAGGATATCAAAAAGGTATAAGTTAGATAGAAAAATTGAGCACTTATCAAAATCAGAAATAATAAATTTATTGCACTATCCACTTTCCTGTGGCGGCCTGGTTATGCACTAAATTCGCTGATTTTGTCTTAGTCACTGATTGGATATCGCATCCGATATC
The DNA here is from genome assembly GCA_024169445.1 of Buttiauxella agrestis ATCC 33320. Classification (GTDB taxonomy): domain Bacteria; phylum Pseudomonadota; class Gammaproteobacteria; order Enterobacterales; family Enterobacteriaceae; genus Buttiauxella; species Buttiauxella ferragutiae. The sequence continues at coordinate 4,000,501 of JALKFA010000001.1, read as the reverse complement.
TATTCCTCATTAATTAAGTCACTCTCATTTAAGTGTGATCGGGTAAAAACATGAACAAATTTTATAGTGTTATATGGAATGCAACGCTGGGTCGATATATTGTGGCTTCTGAGTTAGCTCAAGGGCGTAAAAAAAGTAAATCTTCTTCCACGGGAAATGTTACCTCTGAAGGTGTGTTCACCAGGAAATTCTTACTGACCTGTATTTTATCCACGCTTGCGACAGAAAAAAGTTTTGCTATTGATAGAGAGATAGATTTCTTTAATCCTCAAAGTTCAGCTTATTCCATTCTTTCTGGTCCGGTGAATCTAATTACAGGCGGGAGTAATGGTTTTGCAAATATAACAATGGGTGCGTCAGGGTTCAAAAATACTACCTTGCAACAAGCACTTGATGCAGGGGTCGTTGTTGCCGGGGCGGATTACATTTCCGGAGATATTTTTAGGTTAGGTAATAAAGGCTCAACAATCACTTTTGAAGATCCGATTACTCATAATCAGACCTCTGTTTCTGTCTATGATAATGCTCAAATGACGGTCACGCGCGCGGCAGATTTTGTCTTCCCGATGTCAATCGCTGTCGGAGAACATGGGCAATACGTTGATACGTCCCTTTACTCTGTTCAGTCAGGCTCTGTGGTAGATGTCAATGTTGGCATTACCAGTGCTAACTGGATGAATAATGCAGCAAACCGCCTTGCGGTGATAATGAAAGGCAGTCAGGCTGATGTCACAACTTCTGCGGTATTTAACATCGCAGATAATGGTACGCTGAATTATAATTCAAAAACTGTCGCTGAATTAGGCTACGTTAGCAACAATAACTCCAATTCAAAATATGCAGCATCTTTTATTGGTGGCTTTAAAGGACAGGTAGCCAGCAAAATTGGCAGCTTTGTTGTTAACGATCTCGAAAGCTTCCAACAATATAATACTGCTTTGCAGCAGGCGATTAGCGCCGGAAGTTTGAAAAGTACAGACTATGATACTCAGTTAGAGTTGGCGTACGATAAATCCTTGAAGCAGGTGTATGTTAAGACGCCTATTCCGGATAGTGATGCGATAAATATGAATGTCGATCGCGGTCGGGTTGCATTTATTAAAGCTGATGGTAGTGGGGCAATTGTCAATATCAGCCAGGATGCCAATATTCAGATGTTTAGATCCGATGCGTCATTAGTCCGTTTACTTAACGGGGCGACGCTAACCAACCTCGGAACCATTGGTACTGTATATAATTCTTTGCGCGGAGCCTATGTTGTCTTTGCAAAAGATAGCCAAATCCATAACGAAGGTGTTATTGATGCCGGCACCAATGCGGATATGTCTGCCTTTAATAAATATACTTCCAGTGGATTTAACATTGGCAATGGTGAGCAGGTTGCAATTAATGCTTCTGGTACCAGTACTGTTTTAAACAATGGTGTGATTAACATTGCTCCTCGTCAGGATAATGCAGGCTCAACTGGCGTTATCACTAACGATACAACGCAGTTTACTAACAACGGTAATATTAACCTGGCCGCATTAGCCCAGCCGTCATCAGCCAATGGTAACTATAAAGCCACCGGTGTCGTGCTACAGAGCAAATCAAGTTTCGACAATAACGGGCAGCTCTATATTGGACGCCTGGCTCAGCGATCTGTAAATGACGTGACTAGTGATGTAGCGGTAACCTCGTTGGGAACCCTGGGTGTTAGCCTATTAAATGGCGGGACGTTAAATAACAACGCTGGCGGGACTATTACTATTGGCACCCAGACGCAGGGCGCTACTGCTATTTCTGCAGGGGGGAGCGCCTCAGTCGTTAATCAAAATGGTATCGTTAATGTTAACGGTCGGATGGGAAGTGCGTCTAACGCCAGTAGCAAGAATATTGGCATCAGTTCTTCCTCTGGCGCTCAACAGATAACAAACAGCGGGACCATTAATCTTAACGGGATTAACTCCGTGGGCATGCAGGTGCTTACGAATAGCGCAGCAACAAACAGTGGAGACATTATTGTTAATCAGGGGGTTGATCCAGCGACTAAAACTGCAAACTACGGTATCTGGTCCGAAGGTGCAGGGGCTAATGTTACGCACTCTGGAACCGTGGAGCTTAAAGGCGACCGCGCTATTGGTGTCCATGCCCGTAACAAAGGCGTGGTAACACTCGAAGGTGCCGGGAAAGTGGCATTTGAAGAGGGTGAAAACCAGATTGGTTATTACGTTTACGGTGTAGGTTCATCCATCAAAGACAATAGCATCGGCAGCCAAAATGTCTCCACCAAAGGGTCGACGCTGTATCGCATTGATGGCGGTTCTTCGTTCATCGGCAGTGCGGATAGTACTTCCGTTATGAATGCCAGTGGTGAAAACAGCACCCTTTTGTTAGTTACTGGGAAAAGTGAAGACGGCAAAACTATTAGTAAACTCAATACCGGGAAGATGGTACTGAATGTCGATGCTGCAGGCTCGACGGCAGTCAAAGTTGAAGGTGGCGCGCAAGGTGTGCTGGATCAGGGCGTAATGTTGGCGCTGACAGCTAAAAATGCCACGGCAGGTATTGTTGATGGTAATTCAACCACGATTACTGGTGCCGCAGGCGCAACGGGTGCTTCCCAATTAACATCTTATGCAACACTCGATAACTCTAATGCAGCCAGCGATGCCATGGGCTATATCGCGCGTAACAAAGGTACGCTTATCCATAAAGGTTCGCTGACCTTTACTGCAGATAACAGCACCGGTGTGCTGGTCGACGGCGGCAACCTGGAGAACAGCAGCAATATCACCGTCAATGGAATTGCCGTCGATATTGTGGGTGGCGACTCAAAAGTGACTAACACTGGTACGGTTAAAGCCACCGGTGGAACGGCAGCCTATCGCCTGAAAGATGGTGCTTCGCTTGCATTGAGTGGGCAGGGCACGACTATTGCTCAAAATGGTGCTCATGGTGTGTTGATCGAAGCCCCAGCGAAGACGGGGTTACTGAAAGCTACGGGCGATTCGCAACTGACCGTGACAGACGCCACCATCAGCGTGACCGGCACGGGTAATGCGATTGAGAACGGGGCGGAAGTTGCCGGTATCCGTCTGAACAATGCCAAACTTAATGTCGAGCAGGGCGCAGGGATTCGTACCGGTGCTGAACTGGGAACATCCAATAGTGGTGTGATTACGGTCAGCGGTTCTGGGGCCGGTATTGCGCTCAAACACGCTGATGGCTCGACTACCACAGCTGATTTGAATCTACTGGATTCAGATGGTCTGACGATTAATGTAACAGGTGCAAACGGGTCGGGCATTGTGACCAATACCAGTGGTGATGTGAAAAACGGCACCGCCATTAATGTGATGGCTACTGACGGCGGTTCTGCGCTGGTGGTGGGGGGCACGACGGCTAACGTGGTTCAGTCTGGCGCGCTCACATCAAAATCACTGACGAAAGAAGTGGTCAATCTGAATAACGGTAAGGTCAGCACCTTCGTCAATAATGGCTCTATCAAAGCGAACAGTGCAATTCAGGTCGCGGTGGCAAGCAATTCCGGCGCGGGGATGACTTTCACTAACAATGCGGGCGGTAATATTGTCGGTCAAGTTAACCTCCAGACCGGAAATAACACCGTCAATTTAAACAGCGGCAGTACCGGGACCGATTTCACCACGGGTGCCGGGCGTGACATTTTTAATCTCAAAGACGTCACCGCTCAGGAAACGACTATTTTCACCTCCCTTAATGCGGGGGCTGGTGTTGATGATGTGCTGAATCTGGATAACTCAGCGTATGTTCTGGAAAACGTCAACGCTCTGACTGGCTTTGAAACCATTAATCTGACCAATGGTTCCACCTTTACGGAGCAAAATACCCTGCTGGCGCTGGGTGATGCCGTCGATGATGTAAGCGGGACGACATTTAATATCGATACCAACAGCATCCTTGCGTTAAACAACACCCAGGATGTGGCGTTAAAGAGCCATCTTAAAGGCTCCGGCACGGTCAAAGCTGACCTTTCCAATAAAGCCTTTAGCTTTACCGACAACAACAAAGGTGATGCTTTTGCTGGGACGCTGGAGCTGACAAACAGCAGCTTCGCGCTGGAGGGGATCAACGCTCAAGCGTTAAGTGATGCCAACCTGAAATTGAGCGCCGGAAGCGTTGCGATGGTAGGTGCGGGTACGCAGACTATTGGCGCCCTGAACTTCAATGGCGGGACGGCAAAATTTGGGGCGCTGAACCCGGGCATGTCGGTGGCAGAGAACACCGTTCATACTACAAACAGCCTTGGTATCAGCGGCCCGGGTGTCGTAGCGGTGTCGTTGACCTCAGCCATTAACGATAATCCATTGCCGGAGAATCATCTTTCTCTGATGGAACAAGACGATGCACAAACGCTGGTCAAACTGGCCGATAGCGCAGGTTCGGTAAGCGGAAGCGGTGGCAATCTTGAGCTGAGAGACCAGGACGATAACGTTATCTCCGACTCTGTAACCGTGGACATCACCCAGCAGGGTGCGACGGTGGCGAAAGGGACGTGGGATTACCGCTTGACCAGCGGCGACAACGCTGACGGTTTGTATATCAACTATGGCCTCAAGCAGGTTGAATTACAAAGCGTTGGGGACGACGCGCTGGTACTTAACAGCAACGGTAAGAGCGGCCCTGCCAGTGATTTAAGCGCCAAAATTATCGGCTCGGGCGATTTGCATATCGATAGCCCAACGGGTGCGGTTTCACTTTCTAATCTGGATAACAGCTATACCGGGCAGACCGTGGTTAAAAGCGGCACGTTGCAACTGGCAAATGACGGTGTGTTAGGCCAAACCCGTGACCTGCGCATTGAAGAAAATGCCGCCGTCGAGATGCAGGGCCACAGCCAGCAAGTCGGGGCGCTAAACACCGCAGCGGCAAGCCAGTTGCAGTTAACAGCCGGAAGCGAGCTCACCATTTCGGACACCCAGCGGGTAGCGGGTGATACCGATGGCGGGACAATTAATGCTGGCACTCTGAACGGCAGCGGGAAGCTGGTTATCGACCCAAGCGTATTGACCGTAAACGGAGCCAACACCGGCTTTAGCGGAGATGTCACACTGGAAGGCGGTTCACAGGCGCTGCTGAATAATGTTTCAGGTTTTGGTGATACCGGCACGGTGACTCTGGCAACGGCACAAGACCGCTTAACCTTTGCAAAACAACTGGCAAGCGATGCTGCTGTAGTTGGGCAACTTAGTAAGCAATTGGCAGGTGCTGGGGCGGTTGAGTTAAAAGATAATTCAGATATCACACTCACGGCGGATAACAGCGCCTTTACCGGGGAGTTCACAGTCGACAGCGGCAGCGACCTGCGTGCTTCAGCGGCTGAAAACCTCGGTGATGCAGACGTGTTGGACAACGGTGTTGTGCATCTGACGGCTGATAGCGACTGGTTATTATCCAACGTGATTACGGGCACCGGTTCCCTTGAGAAAACAGGTAATGCCGCGCTAATTATCGACAACGAGCAGACTTACAGCGGTACCACGGATGTCCAAAATGGCCGTCTGATACTGGGCAGTAACGAACAGGCAAACGGTAAGTTATCCGGCAATGGCAGAGTGAATATCGCCTCAGGAGCAGCGCTTGGCGGTAACGGTGAAGTCACTGGACCGGTTAACAACCAGGGAACGCTAGCGGCGCTCAACGCGCTCAGTGGCTATGAAAATCAGGCGGCCAGCACTTTGAACGTCGGGGATCTTAATAACCAGGGTGAGATAAATCTGGCGGGCGCTACTGCTGGTAACACATTGATCGTCAATGGTCATTACAACGGTGACAATGGGCTGCTTGCGTTAAATACCGTGCTGGGTGATGACAACTCAGTGACCGATAAACTGGTGGTGACAGGGGATACTTCTGGCAGTACGAGTGTCCAGGTCACGAACCTTGGCGGTAATGGCGCGCTGACCGAAAAAGGGATTGAAGTGGTGCAGGTGGGCGGGGCATCACAAGGTGATTTCACCTTGCAGGGGCGTGCGGTCGCTGGGGCATACGACTACTTCCTGAATAAAGGACAAGCGGATGGCAACTGGTACCTGGCGTCTCAGGCTCCGGCTCCTTTCACTCCTGATAATCCGGATACACCGGTTTCCCCTGATACGCCAGTCGATCCGGCGCATTCAGACAGTCCGATAGTGCGTCCGGAAGCCGGAGCGTATACCGCTAATATTGCAGCGGCGAATACCATGTTTATTACCACTCTCCACGATCGTTTGGGAGAGACAAACTATGTGGATGCGCTGACGGGTGAAACCAACGTCACCAGCATGTGGATGCGTAACATTGGTGGTCACACAGGGTTCCGTGATGACTCGGGCCAATTAAAAACGCAAAGCAACCGCTACGTTTTACAAATGGGTGGCGACATTGCGCAGTGGGGTACGGAAGGCGAGAACCGTACCCATCTTGGCGTGATGGCCGGTTACGGTAATAACCAAAGCAATACCCGTTCGTCCGTCACAAACTACCGTGCGGATGGCTCAGTCAACGGTTATAGCGTTGGGGTTTACGGCACCTGGCTTGCCAATGAAGCGGAAAACACCGGGGCATATGTTGATAGCTGGGCACAGTACAACTGGTTTAATAACAGTGTTAAGGGTGACGAATTAGCTTCTGAATCCTACAAGTCTGATGGTTTAACGGCCTCGGTTGAGACCGGATATACCTTTAAAACTGGCGAATTCAAAGGCAGTAAAGGCACCACCAACAAGGTGTATGTTCAACCGCAGGCGCAGGCTATCTGGATGGGCGTTAAAGCGGATCAACATACCGAAGCGAATGGTACTCATGTGGAGTCCCAGGGCGATGGCAACGTGATGACGCGTTTGGGCGTCAGGGCGTATCTCAAAAGCCATAACCAAATTGATAATGGTAAAGACCGTGAGTTTGAGCCATTTATCGAGGCCAACTGGATCCACAATACCAATAACTTTGGTGCGGTGATGAATGATGTGTCTTCCTCAATGACGGGGACAAAAAACATTGCTGAATTGAAAGTCGGTGTTGAGGGACAAATTAATAACAACCTCAATGTCTGGGGCAATGTCACAAACCAGGTCGGTGATAAAGGTTATAGCGATGCCTCTGCGATGATCGGCATTAAATATAACTTCAAATAACTGTCACTCAATAAAGGGGAGGGTAGCCTCCCCTTTTTCGGAAGAGTCATAAAATGGATAATATCTCTGTCTATTGCGATAACTACTATGTTAGGGAAGCGGTGTGTTCTATTATTGGTTGCATTAAAAATAGTCATTATTCTGATGGTGGTCTGTCGGTATTTGTTTTCGAAAAAACATGGCTTAATGAAATTGAACTCACCATGCTACTCAACTGTAAGTCTGAGCGTGTGATAGTCTTTGCCCGCGAGGCATTGCTGGGTTTCTTCTCTTCGTTGATGCTGCCGGGCCACATCTCCTTTGGGCGCTTTGATGTCGCGTTGAATATGATTCGTAAATCATTGGCTGACTTTATTAATCCGACCCTTAGGGAGTTATTGGTTTCGCGCCGCCAGGTGGCTAACACAAATAAACTGAGTCCCAGTGAGACAAGAGTGACGTCTTTGTATGTTCAGGGAATATCGGTCATGTGTATTGCAAAATCAATGAATAAAAGTTTTAAAACAGTCAGCCACCACAAACGAAGCGCAATGAAGAAAATGGGTATTTCAAGCAATGTTGAATTAATGCAAAAGGGACGTATTTTCTTGATGATGAATAAAGAGTTGTTATTAGCCTCGCAACAATCAGTCGCATAATGAATTAATGATGATTGTCGGTAGCCCACTCGCTACCGGCAATCATCCCCTAAAATTACCTGTCTCAAATTCATCGCACCACCGTTAACGCCGCAAACAAACCCACAAATCCCCCCGTTTTCCTCCCATTAGCTTTATCCCCCTCTGGCATGCTGTGCTGGTAATTGCGGCCATGAGATTGTTGCGGTGTCTGAAGAAAGCGACGACGATAAAACAGAAGCACCCACACCCCACCGACTTGAAAAAGCTCGCGAAGATGGGCAGATCCCACGTTCCCGTGAATTAACCTCACTGCTGATGCTGCTGGTGGGAATCAGCATTATCTGGCTGGGAGGAGAACCACTGGCACGGCAACTGGCTGCGATGTTGTCAGCTGGTTTGCACTTTGACCACAGCATAATTAACGACCCAAATCTTATCGTCGGCCAGATCAGTTTGTTGATTAAACAGGCGGTGTGGGCATTGTTACCATTGATTTTTGGTTTGGTGATTGTGGCCATTGCCGCACCGATGCTGCTGGGCGGTCTGTTATTTAGTGGCAAATCAATACAGTTTAAGTTCAGCAAAATGAACCCGATCGCTGGGTTAGGGCGCATGTTTTCCGCACAAGCCGGAGCTGAATTACTCAAAGCCATCCTGAAAGCCATTTTGGTGGGCAGTGTCACGGCCTGGTATTTGCTGCACAAATGGCCGGAAATGATGCGGCTGATGAGTGAACCTCCGTTGGCGGCGTTAGGCCACGCGCTAAATATGGTGGCGGTGTGCGGCATGTTGATTGTGCTGGGGTTGACGCCAATGGTTGGCTTTGACGTGTTTTTCCAGATTTTCAGCAACCTGAAAAAATTGCGCATGAGCCGCCAGGATATCCGCGACGAATTTAAGCAGCAAGAAGGTGACCCGCACGTAAAAGGCCGTATACGTCAGCAGCAGCGGGCAATTGCGCGCCGCCGCATGATGGCTGATGTCCCAAAGGCCGATGTGATTGTCACCAACCCCACACACTATTCCGTGGCGTTGCAGTACGACGAAAACAAAATGAGTGCGCCCAAAGTTCTGGCGAAAGGTGCGGGTTTGGTTGCTCTGCGTATCCGTGAAATTGGCAACGAACACCGTATTCCGATGCTGGAAGCGCCTCCGCTGGCACGTGCGTTATATCGCCACGCGGAAATTGGTCAACAAATTCCCGGTCAGTTGTATTCCGCCGTGGCAGAAGTGCTGGCGTGGGTATGGCAACTTCGACGCTGGCGTGTCGCTGGTGGTTTAATCCCGAAAAAACCTGAAAATCTTCCGGTGCCTGAAGCACTGGACTTTGCAAACGAGAAGGACTCCGATGGCTAATTTGCTCGCTACGTTGCGTCTGCCTGCCACAATGAAATCAGGGCAATGGCAAATTCTTGCCGGGCCGATACTTATCCTGCTGATCTTGTCGATGATGGTGCTGCCGCTCCCCGCGTTTGTACTGGATTTGCTGTTCACCTTTAACATCGCGCTGTCCATCATGGTGCTGTTGGTGGCAATGTTCACCCAGAAGACCCTGGAGTTTGCCGCCTTCCCGACCATTTTGCTGTTTACCACGTTATTGCGCCTGGCGCTGAACGTGGCTTCCACGCGTATCATTTTGATGGATGGTCACACCGGTGGTGCGGCGGCGGGTAAAGTCGTTGAAGCCTTCGGCCACTTCCTGGTGGGTGGGAACTTTGCCATCGGTATCGTGGTGTTCATCATCCTCGTTATCATCAACTTTATGGTTATCACCAAAGGTGCCGGGCGCATTGCCGAAGTGGGGGCACGTTTTGTGTTGGATGGCATGCCAGGTAAGCAGATGGCGATTGATGCCGACCTGAATGCCGGGTTGATTGGTGAAGAAGAGGCCAAAAAACGCCGTTCTGAAGTGACTCAGGAGGCGGATTTTTACGGCTCGATGGACGGTGCCAGTAAGTTCGTACGTGGTGATGCCGTAGCCGGTCTGATGATCATGGTGATTAACGTGGTCGGTGGCTTGTTGGTGGGTGTCCTGCAACATGATATGGCTGTGGGTGCTGCGGCAGAAAGCTATACGCTACTGACCATTGGTGATGGTTTGGTCGCGCAGATTCCAGCACTGGTTATCTCAACGGCGGCAGGCGTCATTGTGACCCGCGTGGCAACCGATCAAGACGTCGGCGAGCAGATGGTGACCCAACTGTTCAACAACCCGCGAGTGATGATGCTCAGTGCGGCCGTGTTAGGGCTGCTCGGCATGGTGCCTGGAATGCCTAACTTCGTCTTCTTGCTGTTCACCGCAGCATTGCTGGCTTTGGCCTGGTGGATGCGTGGCCGACAGATGGAGTCACCTGCAGCGCCAGCGGCTCCCGTGAAACCGCAAGAAAACCCGCAGGCAGTTGAAGCGACGTGGAATGATGTTCAGCTCGAAGACTCGCTGGGAATGGAAGTCGGTTATCGCTTGATCCCGATGGTCGATTTCCAGCAAGACGGCGAGTTGTTAGGGCGTATCCGCAGTATCCGTAAGAAATTCGCGCAAGATATGGGCTTTCTGCCGCCGGTGGTGCATATCCGTGACAACATGGATTTGCCGCCAGCGCGTTATCGCATTCTGATGAAAGGCGTCGAAATTGGTAGCGGTGATGCTTATCCGGGTCGTTGGCTCGCCATCAACCCTGGTACTGCAGCAGGTACGCTGCCGGGCGAAACGACCACCGATCCTGCCTTTGGTCTTGCGGCCACCTGGATTGAAAGCGCCTTAAAAGAGCAGGCGCAGATTCAGGGCTTTACAGTGGTGGAAGCCAGTACCGTCGTCGCTACCCACCTGAATCATCTGATTGGACAGTTTGCCCCTGAGTTGTTTGGCCGCCAGGAAGCGCAGCAATTGCTCGACCGTGTCTCGCAAGAAATGCCTAAGCTAACCGAAGATCTGGTGCCTGGGGTGGTGACGCTGACCACACTGCATAAAGTGCTGCAAAACTTGCTGGCTGAAAAAGTCCCTATTCGCGATATGCGCACCATTCTGGAAACCCTCGCGGAGCACGCGCCAGTGCAGAGTGACCCACATGAGTTAACCGCAGTGGTGCGTGTCGCACTTGGCCGCGCGATTACCCAACAGTGGTTCCCGGGGAATGGCGAAGTCCAGGTTATTGGCCTTGATGCAGCGCTGGAACGCTTGTTATTGCAGGCGTTGCAAGGTGGCGGTGGGCTTGAACCGGGGCTTGCGGATCGTCTGCTAGAGCAGGCTCAGGATGCCCTGAAGCGCCAGGAAATGCTCGGCGCACCGCCAGTGTTGTTGGTCAACCACGCATTGCGCCCACTACTGGCGCGCTTCTTGCGCCGTAGCCTGCCGCAATTAATGGTGCTTTCCAGCCTTGAGCTTTCGGAAAATCGTAACATCCGTATGACTGCGACTATCGGAGCGAAATGATGGGCCGCTGGTGGATGCTCATATTTTTACCCTTTATGGCCCATGCCGCAGGCGAAGGGGCATGGCAGGCAAGTGGCGTGGGTGCGACACTCAGCCACCGCGGAGTTGCTGCGTCATCGCGTGCGTTGGCTCCGTCACAAGCGGTAAGTGGCGTGATGACAATGGTCGCCTGGCGCTATGAGTTGATTGGGCCAACGCCCGCAGGATTGCTGGTCAGATTATGCTCGTTGTCGCGCTGCGTTGAGATAGAAGGGCAGAGTGGTAATACGCGCGGGTTAACCAATGTGGCGGCAAATGAACCGCTGCGTTTTGTCTGGGAAGTACCCGGTGGTGGTTCCCTTTTTCCGCCACTAAAGGTCCGTAGTAATCAGGTTATCGTAAATTATCATTAACCCTCAAAGCCGCATTTTGTGCGGTTTTTTCCTTTCAGCACCTCATTTCTAACACTCTCTTTTGATAAAAATAAACCATTGTTTTATAAAATGGTGAGGCAGGTGCCAGGACTCTTTGTGATTTTGCCAATATCCGCCAGGGCATGGCAAAAATGGAAAGGTTTCAATTGCCGGGTCATTTTACCTTAGCTTCCTAAGATTCTCGCAGGCACCAAAAGGCGCCAGAACGAGCAATCTCTTATAACAAAAGCAACGGGGTTTGACGGCAATGAAAACACGTAAGATTGGATTAGCAAACTATCTTGCCTATGGATCGGGCGACTTTCTTGGTGCAGGCACAACTGCGTTGACCGCTGCATGGCTACTCTATTTCTATACTACTTTCTGTGGACTGACACCGATTGAGGCGACATTCATTTTCGCCCTGGCCCGCGTGCTTGATGCGGTCGTCAGTCCGTTGATGGGCTTTCTGACCGATAACTTTGGTTCAACCTGGCTTGGTAAACGTTTCGGTCGCCGTAAGTTCTTTATTCTGCTCGGCATCCCATTAGTCTTCAGCTACAGCTTCATGTGGGTTGGTGAGATGAGTTACTGGTATTACCTGGTAACCTATCTGATTTTTGACGTGGTCTACACCATGATTCTGGTGCCTTACGAAACACTGGTACCGGAAATGACAGATGACTTTAAGCAGAAAACGAAATTCTCCGGTGCGCGTATCTCAATGGCACAGTTGTCGGCAATTCTTGCCGCATTCCTGCCGGGTATTCTGTTAAGTCACTTTGGTAAAGACAACGCGATTTCCTTCTTCTACTCAAGCCTGGTCTTCGCTTCAATCTGCGCAATTGTACTGACTCTGGTGTGGTTCTTTACCTGGGAACGCCCGCGTAGCGAGTGGACGGAAGCCGCACTGCGCGCCGAAGAAGAGAAGAAAAACCTGACCTTTGCTCAGAGTATGAAACGTCTGAACGTTGAGCTTACCTCAACGTTGCGAGTGAAGATTTTCCGTCAACACCTCGGTATGTATCTGGGCGGCTACATCGCGCAGGACGTGTTCAACGCCGTGTTTACCTATTACGTGGTGTTTGTGTTGATGCAAAGTGCAGCGATGGCATCCAGCCTGATGGGTACGATGGCCATTCTGCAATTTGTCGCGGTTATCGGCATGATCCCGCTGTGTATTAAGTACGGCCCGGCACCTTCTTACCGTTTAGTGGTGACATTGTTCGGTATGAGCTCCATTTCTTTCGCGGTGCTGTATTACGCCGGTTTAAGCGACGTCTTCTCGTTGCTGTTGCTGGTTTCTGCACTTGCTGGTCTGGGCCGCGGCGGTATCAACTACGTACCGTGGAACATCTACACTTACATTGCAGATGTGGACGAAGTTATTACCGGCCAACGCCGTGAAGGTATCTTCGCCGGGATTATGACTCTGACGCGTAAAGCCTCTCAGGCTGGTGCGGTGATGCTGGTGGGTATTGTGATGCAGTTTTCCGGTTTTGTTTCCGGGCAGACCACGCAGCCACCTGCGGTAAGCCATACCATTTTAATGATTCTGAGTTTTGGTACGGTCGCGGTACTGATTTGCGGTTTCTTAATTTCCTTACGCTTTAAATTGAATATGCAAACTCACAGTGTGCTACGTGAAGAAACAGCGAAGATGCGTGAGGCTGGCCGCGCGGTGCCGGAAGCAATTACCCCAGAAGCGCGAGCGACTGTAGAACTGCTGGCAGGCATGCCATATGACTCGCTATGGGGCAACAACAATATTGGTTATCTCAATCGTAACAAGCCTGCAGCACCATCGTTGAAAAAGGCTTCAGCATTAAATTCGAATACATCACAGAGGTTAAGTTAATGATCATTTATCCCGTCAAACACAGCCCATTACTGTGCCAGCCGGAGCATTTTATTGCCCGGGATGAGCTTAATACCCTGATCCACAAGGTGACGGACAATCTGATTAATATTAAGGATGAAACGGGCCAATTCTTGCTGCGTCTGGATGACGGACGAGTCATTGATACCAAAGGCTGGGCAGGTTGGGAGTGGACTCATGGGGTCGGCTTGTACGGCATTTATCAATATTATCGTCAGACTGGCGATAAGAAGATGTGTGAGATTATTGATGACTGGTTCACCGACCGTTTTGCTGAAGGTGCAACCACCAAAAACGTCAATACTATGGCGCCATTCCTGACGCTGGCGTATCGCTACGAAGAAACGCGCGATCCGTCCTATTTACCGTGGCTGGAAAGCTGGGCGGAGTGGGCGATGTACGAAATGCCGCGCACCGAACACGGTGGCATGCAACACATTACGCTGGCGGAAGAGAACCATCAGCAAATGTGGGATGACACGCTGATGATGACCGTGTTGCCGCTGGCGAAAATTGGCAAATTGCTTAATCGCCCAGAATATGTCGAAGAAGCAACTTATCAGTTCCTGCTGCACGTACAGAATTTGATGGACCGTGAAACCGGGCTGTGGTTCCACGGCTGGAATTACGAAGGTAACCATAACTTTGCGCAGGCGCGTTGGGCGCGTGGCAATAGCTGGCTGACTATTGTGATTCCTGACTTCCTTGAGCTTGTCGATTTGCCAGAAAATAACGCGGTGCGTCGTTATCTGGTGCAAGTACTGGAAAGCCAGGTGGCTGCGTTGGCAAAATGCCAGGATGAGAGCGGTTTGTGGCACACCTTGCTTGATGACCCAAATTCCTATCTGGAAGCGTCAGCGACGGCAGGTTTTGCCTACGGCATTCTGAAAGGTATCCGTAAGCGCTATATCGGCAAACAGTATGCCGAAGTGGCGGAAAAGGCGATGAAGGGTGTCGTGAAAAATATCTCGCCAGATGGGGAGTTGTTGCAGGTTTCATTTGGTACGGGAATGGGCAGTAATCTGGAGTTCTATCGCCAGATCCCACTGACGTCTATGCCATACGGCCAGGCGATGGCGATCCTCTGTCTGGGTGAGTATCTGCGCATTTATCTGTAAGTTCATTGTGCAGGCCTGGGGAACCGGGTCTGCAATCTTTCATAAAATCAAATAGACTCGTCAATACTGCAAAGTTCCGCCAATTTAATAATAAATAAATGGCGTATTGTGTCGCGCATTTCATTATTATTCATGTCGTCGATAAGCCTTCCACTGCTTTCCCCCCTTAACGATATTCGAATGGCGAGGCTGCGCTTCCCGTTCATCTCTCCCTGCTTGTTAATCCACGTTCTGGATTAATAATTAACCGATGCTGGCGTTGTTTTTGCTGTGCCTTCATCAGGAAACATTTGATGTCAATTTCCCCGTTAGCTCGGGTGGCCAGTAACAGTGTGGTTGAGCCTGGTGTTGTGCTCGGCGCTCACGTGAGCATTGGTCCATTTTGTGTTATTTCCGCAGGTGTAGTTATTGGCGAGGGAACCATAGTCGGCTCGCATTCTGTCATTAATGGGCTTACCACCATTGGGCGCGATAACACTATTGGTCAATATGCTTCTATAGGTGAAGTTAATCAGGATCTTAAATACGCTAACGAACCGACAAAGCTAGTCATTGGTGACCGTAATCAGATTGGCACAAAATCCACACTTCATCGCGGCACAATTCAGGGGCAAGGTACCACCCTGATTGGCAATGACAACCGCTTTCTCGATGGTGTTCACATCGGCCATGATTGCGTAGTGGGTAACGGCACGTTGATGGGCGACAACAGCGGATTGGCCGGGCATGTGATTCTTGATGATGGGGCGCAGGTTGGTTTCCTTTGTGCCATTCACCAGTTTTGTGTGTTGGGCGCACATGCCAGAGTGGCAGACCAGTCGGGCGTGGTGCAGGATATTCCACCATTCGTGATGGCCTATGGTAACCATGCGAGTCCTACCGGCGTAGATGTTAATGCAGCAGCCTTTCTGGCATTAGAAGCCAGGCAGCAGGATTTTGTGCATACGCTTTATAGCATGCTGTATCAGCAGTCTTTATCGATTGATGAAGTGAAGATCGCGGTAAAAGCATCGCTCAGCGATTTCGCTATTGCGGCTGTTTATGAACGGTTTTTTGCGCATTCAGCGCGTGGGATTATTCGTTAAACTCATTCAAAGCAGGCTCGCCGTATAAAACGGCGAGCCTTGTACTGTTACATACGTTCTACGGTTTCGATACCCAGAGTATCCAGACCTAATTTCAGCGTTTTCGCTGTCAGCAGCGCCAGTTTCAGGCGGCTGTTACGTGCTTCTTCAGAGTCTGCGGCCAGAATTGGGCAGTGCTCATAGAAACCAGAGAACAGACCGGCAACATCGTACAGATAAGTACACATCACATGCGGCGTACCGTCACGCGCAACCACATTCAGCGTTTCTTCGAATTGCAGCAAACGTGCCGCCAACTGGGCTTCACGATCTTCACGAATCACGACTGGCGCTTTTAGCAGTTCTGTTTCGTCGATAGCGGCTTTGCGGAACACGGAAAGCACACGTGTGTAGGCATACTGCATATACGGCGCAGTATTACCTTCAAAGGCCAGCATGTTGTCCCAGTCGAAGATATAGTCGGTGGTACGGTTCTTCGAAAGATCCGCGTATTTCACCGCACCAATACCGACTGCATTTGCCAGCGCTTCCAGTTCGTCAGCAGGCATATCCGGGTTTTTCTCAGTCACCAGGCGGCGTGCGCGTTCCAGCGCTTCATCCAGCAGGTCGGTCAGTTTTACGGTGCCACCGGAACGGGTTTTGAACGGTTTGCCGTCTTTGCCCAGCATCATGCCGAACATATGGTGCTCTAACGGTACAGAATCTGGCACGTAACCGGCTTTGCGCACGATGGTCCACGCCTGCATCAGGTGCTGGTGCTGGCGGGAGTCGATGAAGTACAGCACGCGGTCAGCATGCAGGGTTTCATAACGATATTTCGCACACGCGATATCGGTCGTGGTGTACAGGTAGCCGCCATCCTTTTTCTGGATGATGACGCCCATCGGCTCACCTTCTTTGTTCTGGTATTCGTCGAGGAAGACCACGGTTGCGCCTTCGCTTTCAACTGCCAAACCTTTTGCTTTTAGGTCAGCGACAATGCCCGGCAGCATTGGGTTGTACAGGCTTTCGCCCATCACGTCGTCGCGGGTCAGGGTCACGTTCAGACGCTGGTAAGTAATTTGGTTTTGCGTCATGGTCACATCGACCAGTTTGCGCCACATGGTGCGGCAGTATTCATCACCGCCTTGCAGTTTCACCACATATGCACGAGCGCGTTCGGCAAACTCAGCATCTTCGTCGTAATGCTTTTTCGCGGCGCGATAAAACTCTTCGAGATCGGACAGCGCCATTTCACCGGCATTTTCTTGCTGCTGTTTTTCGAGATACGCGATCAGCATGCCGAACTGCGTACCCCAGTCACCAACGTGGTTAGCGCGGATAACTTTATGGCCGAGGAATTCCAGAGTACGCACCGCGGCATCACCAATGATGGTGGAACGCACGTGACCGACGTGCATTTCTTTCGCCACGTTTGGCGCAGAGTAATCAACCACCACGGTTTTCGGTTCGGAAATGGTCACGCCTACGCGATCTGAGCTGACTGCCGCATCGACACTTTTCGCCAGGAATTCCGGGTCGAGGAAAATATTGATGAAGCCAGGGCCGGCGATTTCAACTTTGCTGGCAATGCCGGTCAAATCCAGATTCGCAATCACCAACTCTGCGACTTGTCGTGGTGGCTTGCCCAGTGATTTCGCAACTGACATCACGCCATTGGCCTGATAGTCGCCGAACTGAACTTTTGCTGACTGACGAACTTGCGGTTCGCAATCCGCAGGCGCACCTGCGGCAATCAGTGCCTGACTGACTTTATCTGAGAGAAGAGCCTGAATATTCACCGGGATACCTTACTTTTGCTTATGGCAGCCGTTAATTTACAGCAGCCGTATCGTTGGGGATAAAATTAGGGCGTAAGTATAACTGTATTTAATCCCTTGAGTCAGCAAAAGCCTTGCCCAGTGCGCCCTGTACTACTCTTAACGGTATAGGGTTTAACCATTCAGAAAATTAGCCGCCCAATGGGTGTTGGTGATGCTGAATGAAAAAGGTAGATTAGCCCCCATTCGTGATTTGAGAGGATAGGGCGATGGCCAACTGGCAGACAATTGAACAACTGAATGATATTTCAGCGGATCTCCCGCGTTTTACCGAAGCGTTAGCTAACCTTGCTGCGCGCCTTGACCTGGAAATAGCTCCGCTTGACGCCGATCACATTTCATTGCGTTGCCATCAAAATACAACGGCTCAACGTTGGCGCGAAGGTCTGGAAAAATGTGGGACGTTGCTTTCAGAAAATATCATTAATGACCGTCCAATTTGCCTGTTTAAGCTCGATGAACCGATTTGTGTTGCACACTGGAAATTTAGCGTCGTTGAACTGCCGTGGCCGGGTGAAAAACGCTACCCGCATGAAGGTTGGGAACATGTGGAAATTGTGCTGCCGGGCGAGCCTGCAACACTGAATGCGCGGGCGCTGGATTTAATGTCTGACGCGGGGTTGCGCCAGACGGGAATTTCGGTGAAAACCAGTTCGCCAAAAGGTGAGCGGGAACGGCTGCCAAACCCAACACTGGCGGTCACTGACGGCAAAGTGACCATCAAATTCCATCCGTGGAGTATTGAAGAGATTGTTGCCAGTGAGCTAGCGGATTGATTGTACAGCCGCCTTCATTCGGTTAATCGCTTCTTCAAGGTTTGCCGATGTGCAACCGAAGTTAATCCGTACGAATTTTGCCTCGCCAAAGTCGGTGCCTGGCGAGAAGCCCAGGCCGGCTTTCTGGAAGAACAACGTAGGGTTGTCGACCGGTAAAGCCGTTGCATCGACCCATCCCAGATAAGTCGCTTGCGGTGTTGCCATGGTCAAACCAGGCATATTGTTAATCGCGCTTACCAGGCGGTCGCGGTTGCAACGCAAATACGGTAATAACTCCTGCAACCAGGATTCACCATCACGCCAGGCTGCGGTCGCGGCGGTCAATGCCAGCACATCAACGCTCGGCACAATGCCATCACGCGTGGTATTGAATTGCTTACGTAATTGCGGGTCAGGGATAATCGCCAGTGATGCGCCAAGACCAGCGATATTAAAGGTTTTGGATGGCGAGAGCAGGGTAATGGAACGTTGTTCAGCGTCTGCACTCAGTGTTGCGAAAGGAATATGTTTCGCATCAGGATCGAGTAACAAATCACCATGGATCTCATCCGAACAGACAATTAAATCATGGCGTTGTGCAAACTCGAGTTGCTGCTGCAATTCTTCGCGACGATAAACGGTACCGCCAGGGTTTTGCGGATTACACAGCATCAGCAGTTTTTCTTTGCCGGTGAGCAAAGGTTCGAGTGACGGTAAATCTATAACCCAGCGGCCATTTTCCAGACGTAATGGCGCATTGAGCTGTGGACGCTGGGCAAAAGCGGATGATTTTCTAAACGGGGGATAAATTGGTGTGGGGGCAATCGTTGATTCATTCGGTGAGGTGAAGGCTCTGACACTTAAATTCAGCCCCGCAACCACGCCGGGCAAAATGACAATCCACTCAGGTTTAATCTGCCATTGATAGCGGCTAGCCATGCGTTCAATGACCACTTTTATTAACTCTCGCGGCCTGACTCCGTAGCCGAAAACGCCGTGTTCAACCCGCTGATGGAGCGCATCGAGGATACAAGGAGGTGAGCGAAAGTCCATATCCGCCACCCACATTGGTAAAACCTCATCACCAAATTTATTCCACTTCGAGCTGTCGCTGTGACGACGGTCGATGCCTTCATCAAAATTGAATGCCATGATTATACTCGTCATATTTCAAGTTGCAGGGGTGATGGCTGCTCTCAATTATCCGAATCACTTACTCAAGTAAGCTCATCGGATAATCTCCTTTGCCGCCTACCTGCAACTCGAACTATTTAGAGTAAAGCTACCTTTTTGGGAGCGTCGTTTCAGATTATCATTCTGAACCTGTGGCACAACCACCTGGCTGAAGATTTTTAAGGAGTAATCAATGCCTTTGCTTGAGATATGTTGTTATGGAATTGACTGTGCAGTCACGGCGCAACAAGCAGGAGCGGACAGAATTGAGTTGTGTGCCGCGCCAAAAGAGGGGGGCTTGACCCCGTCTGCGGGCGTATTACGCCAGGTGAGGCAACGAGTTTCGATCCCCGTACATCCAATTATTCGCCCGCGCGGCGGCGATTTTTGTTACACAGATGCTGAATTTGAAACCATGCTCGAAGACATCGCGTTCGTGCGTGAATTGGGGTATCCGGGGTTGGTTATCGGCATGCTCGATGGTGAAGGGCATATTGATGTTCCTCGCATGAAGCGGGTGATGGAACAAGCTCAAGGAATGGCGGTAACGTTCCACCGTGCGTTCGATATGTGCCATAACCCTCATCAGGCGCTGGAGCAATTAACCGAATTGGGCGTGGCACGCATCCTGACTTCAGGCCAGCAGCAGAATGCTGAACTAGGACTTTCACTACTAAGGGAACTAAAACAGCTTTCCCGTGCTCCAATAATAATGGCGGGTGCAGGCGTCAGGCTGAGCAACTTGAAAAAGTTTGTCGAAGGCGGCATTGATGAAATGCATAGCTCTGCCGGGCAGACAGTGGCTTCACCGATGCGTTACCGTAAAGCGGGTGTATCAATGAGTGCTGATGCCGAAGCTGATGAATTTAACCGTTACTGCGTTGATGGCGACGTGGTGGCTGCAATGAAGGCTGTGTTGGTTGCAAGTGAGCCTGCAACTTGAAAGATGAAGGCTGAAAGTTTTTGACCGTGCATCATGTTGCCCATGTGATGCTCGCTCGTACCAGGCCCCAGCGTATTGCTGGGGCTTTTTTTATTTATATCTATAAGCTTATTTTCTATTTCTCGTCATAAATACAGTTGATTTTTGAGAAATAATAAATGGAAAACTAAGATTATGCGGATGTTATTTCTAATACCGCTTTTTGCTTCTTAATTCTTCTGGCGAGAACTGTAGAGCACACGAAGCCAAGCAGGCTGAAGGTTACCATCATGCTAAATACATAATTATATCCGGTAATTCCTTTAAAATTATCCAGAAGAGCACCGTATAGGGTATAAGCAAACATTGCTGGCATGTAACCTATGATGCAACCAAATGCCATTGCTGAACCACTATACTGACGTGATATTCCGATCTCATCCATCGGAGCAAAGAATATCGCACGTTGGGAAAATATTATTGCGCCAAATCCTAACGTTACCGCCATACCTACATAGACATTCATGGATTGGTGAGGTAACTGAATGAAGCAGATCATGGCAATAGCAGCGAGCAGGAATGTCCACTTCAAATAGACTGTCGGAGATTTGGTTACTTTATCGGCAAGGAATCCACCAATAGGACCACCGACCATTTTTAGCGCATATTGGTTGATGATACCGTAGGCCCCAACAAGGGCAACGGGTAACATATAGATATCCTTTAAGAAAGGAATGAAATAAGTTAATCCACAGTAAGCCGCATATACAAAGAATATGCCAAATGCAGCCAGCCAGACGTTTGCACAGGAAAGGACATGCTTGATACCTCTGATGACTTCCATATTCGCATTGCTGTTATCCTGAGTGGTAACTTTGTCATCATCATCAACAATGAAGTATGTAACAACACCTACAGCAAGTGTTATTAGCGTGTAGAAAAGTAGACCAGCCTGCATGCCTGCTTTTCCCTCGCCGAATTGAACAAAAATAAACAATGCTCCTGATGCGACAATGACATCCACTACGCCACGTCCAGCCTCAAGAAAACCAAACATTCGTCCTTGTTCTTCTTTATTTCCCAGCAGGCGTACCGCTTTTAATAACACGGGCCAGAAAATAACATCCCCAAAGAAGGCCATTGCCGCAAAGCAAAGCAGGAAGCCTGTAAATGAAGGCAGGGTTGATAAATACAACCCACATAGTCCAACACCAATCAATCCAAAGGGTAACAGTATTTTCTTAGAGTAGCGGTCAGCAATATAAAGAGAAAGAAATAGTCCTGTTGTCTGGACTATTGTATATACAGTAAAACCAAGACCAATCTGTGTGTTAGTTAAACCCCAATCATTTTGCATTGGGACGTAAAATACATCCTTCATACTTGAAAGCTTAAATATCGTTCCACCGCCAAGGACTAAAAAACACAGTCGTGCCCACTTGTTCATGAACATAATTATTCCTTCACTTACATAGAAGCGTAGAGAGATTAACTTTCTATATTCACGATTGAGCAATGTCACTGTGATTAGAAAGTTATGTAAATTGTGCCTGTGATGTTGATTGGAAATACTTTAAATTATTTTTCGTTAATAAATTTATTACATATATTTCTGACGTAGTGTATTTGCTCTATTGCGTGTTCTGCTTCCTGAGCAAGGCGTTCATCAACTTTATCGGTTTCAGGAAGTGGCGTATAACTTGCGGTTCTCCAGGGTATCCATGGATTATCGCCTTCATCATCGAAACGGAAAGCAGGGGCGAAGTATTCGACTTCTTCCTCCAGTCCGAAAGAAATTACCTGGGGCTTATCTTCTCCAAGCAGCAGTAACTCCCTGAGCATGTCTTCCATTGGTAATTCCCCATACCCCGAGCGGCATGCTTCATGCGCCCATCCGGAATTATCCTTAATGATTTTGGCATCTTTTACATGTACTTGTGTTATATAAGGAGCCATTGCGCGTAGGGCGTCGAGTGGTTTTTCGTTAGCATTGATCATATTGCCAAAATCAAAAAGAATTGAGAGATTCTTCATCCCGCTATTTTTGACTAAGCTGACCAGTTCCTCCCCTTTCAAATCTTCATGCTGCTCAATTGTGAATGTTAAGCCGCAATCATCAAATTGAGATAAGTATTCTATATCCAGGCTTATTTTTTTCATTACATCTTGCAGATGCCCTTCATAGCGAGGATAAAAACGTACTGATGATGCGCCTGTCAGGTGGGCAATCCTGATGGCATCATTCAGAGTTTTTTGATCAGAAGCGCTTGTCTCAATATTAACATCAAGGCCGTAGTTTTCTGCTTTCTTCCTGAAATCAATTAACTGAAGGTCACTCAGCATTTGTAATGCCTGAGACTCACCATCTTCAACATGAATTTTCACACCCCGTAATTGGTTCTGATGTGCGATATCCAGTAGATCTCCTGGCAAAATTCGTTCGTATCGCATATTTAAATGAAATGCGTAGGCATGTAAATACAGGGGGATATTCCTGGCTCGCTCAGCAAGGCAGACTCTTTCAGATGTTTTCATTTTTACCCTCATTCATCCTGGATATATAGTTCAACGGACTCCAATCTCCAGTATTCGAAGTCAACTTGAACGACTCTTTTTTCACGCGTTGCCCGATGCTTTTCAACCAGAATAACGAACGAATTTGGCGCAACACCTAATTCCTTGCATGCCTGGTCGGGTATTTTTACGGGCTTAAATAGCATGCTTTTTATACTCAAAAACTGGCCATATTCTTTTTCCCAGACATCTGCAAATGACTGATTGTTTATTTTTTTGATAAAGTCAGGGGCAAAGTCAGCATCAATATAAGACTCGTGATAAAAAACTTTGTGCCCATCAAGGCCACACCAGCCAGTAACCCGATAACTGCGAGAATTATCTGAGAAAGCCTTTGCCACATTAAGGGGGGGCACTTCGCACTGTTCTTCTTCCAGGTATCCCCAAAATGGTTGCCGCCCCTGCGCCCGGGCTTCTGCATTAAAGCTGGACTGTGCTTTAGGGTTATAGATGAATCGCTTGGGGGCAATAAACCAGCCGCTACGATTTTTCCTGAAGATAAGGGATGCAACTTCCAACTCCAGCAAAACTTGCCGTAATGTCATTCTTCGGGTATCCAGCAATTCACATAGTTCCCGCTCTGAAGGAAGCCGTGAACCCGGTGTCAAATTTGTCTCAGATAACCACCTTTCCAGGCGTTCTCTGTTGATATCTACATTGCTTATATTTTTCATTTTTCGCCAGACTGGTATAAACCAATTTCTCACTACGGTAAGATATTCTGATGAAACGGCAAGTTATTTCTCAAAACATGATCATAATTTGTGCCTTTGATCTCAGATATCGGCATTGTTGAGTAAAGGCTTGATGCTTCTTTCTTTGAATGGGCAGATCCTGTCATCTTTTTCTTCTCAGACTTTTCCTGTGCTCTTTTTTCCCGAAACCCTCCCCGAAACGCGCTTTAATCCTCTGCTAGACTTTAGTTTTATTAATATCCATTAATGGCTGAGGAGTAGTGAAAATGACGTTATCCAGCAAAGAGCCATCTGGCAAAATAACGAATCGCGATCATTTACGTTTCCACCGTATTCACCAGCATTTAACGCCAACCTTCGGGGAAAGTTGGTTTGCATTAAAAGCTGAAGCGTTTGCCCGGTTTTTTGGCACGCCTTTTTTTCTTGGCGCACAAACTCTTATTGTTTTAGTTTGGATCGTTCTTAACGTTACGGGCGTGAGCCATTTTGACCTCTATCCATTTATCTTGTTAAACCTGGCATTTAGTCTCCAGGCTGCTTATGCCGCTCCGCTCATTTTACTTGCGCAAACGCGCCAGGCCGAAAGGGATAAAGCACACGGGGAAGCTGATGCTTTGCATCGGGAAGATTTAGCGCAGGCCAATGAAAAACGATTAAAATTTGCAGCAGAACAAGCCGAACAGATGATCAAATTGATTGAGATGAATACTGAGCTAACCAATGTCACTAAAGAGCTAACAGAACGCATCGAGAAAATAGCTGAACAGTTGCATAAACAACTAGTGAAATAGACATGCTGTGAGCGTTATGCATGGCGACCCAGCATAGAGATGTTCTCTGCGTCATAGCCGTTCTCTGAGACTTTGATTCTCGATATACATAATGGCCGCAATAAAATGGGTGATTGTAGCTAATTTGTTAAATATTGGTTATTTTTGTTGCTTTGTACATAGCGTTACATACGGATACCAATCACTCAATGAATAGAGTGGTCCATTTCTTTATTATCAAAATCCCTTTAGAAATATGTTGATAGAGTAATATTTTCTATTTTATTTGGTTTCGATAAAGTTGTGCCGATCATGAAAATAAATAAAGCTATTTTATTGCACATTTCCATGGCAATCCTTGCTGCTTTGGTTTTAACCATTCCACCTTTTATCGATAGCTTACAACCGGCATTAAAATTTCTACCATTAATAAAAACAATGGAAGGTACACGTAAAGTTCAGGCAGAGAAAATGGCAACCATTTCACATGCTCTGAATGGTCACGCCATTTTCTTCCTCGGAGCATCGGAAGTTGCCACGTCTGAAGATGAGCATTTTGCGGTATATAATTTTTTTAATACCAAACTGCATCAGCCCACTGTGGCCTACGGTGATAGCTTCGTCGATAACATGACGCAACTCGCCTTGCTGACGCGCTTTAAACAAGATCTGTCACCAAAAACGAAACTGGTATTGCTCTTGTCACCCGATAGTTTCTTTTTTGATGGTATTCCTCCGACGATTTTCGCTGACCATTTCCCGGACTCGGTGTTTAAACCATTAATGTCAGATGCCACTATGCGTCCTGTTTTGACCCATTATTTAACCCATATCGATGCGCAAGATGTGGATCATCTCACTTTTAGCCAGATGCGTATTTTTGGCTGGCACACAAAAATTGTCTGGCGTGAAATTAAATATCAGTTCTCTTCATTCTGCGAAATGATCAGAGATTATTTCTTATCACTGGCACATATTCGCCAGTCAAATACGCAGCCGTGGCCGGTGGCGCCCGCTAACGAGTTAAATATTAACTGGAATGCAGAATTACAGCAAGCCCAGCAACTTAACCGTGCTCGTCATGAAAGTGCCGCCACGTTATGGATGGATCAAGAGA
Organism: Buttiauxella agrestis ATCC 33320; assembly: GCA_024169445.1. Taxonomy (GTDB): domain Bacteria; phylum Pseudomonadota; class Gammaproteobacteria; order Enterobacterales; family Enterobacteriaceae; genus Buttiauxella; species Buttiauxella ferragutiae. The sequence continues at coordinate 3,975,015 of JALKFA010000001.1, read as the reverse complement.
TATTTGCCGACGATAAAACGCCAGAAGATTGGTATACCGCGCCTCCATCGGGCCGAGAAAAAGAGGCGTTTATAGCAATGATGAAGCTGCTGCATGAACACCAGGTTAATGTCGTCGTCATTATCGATCCGCTTAATCCGTGGGCGCTAAAGAATACGGATAAATTCCAGCCGACAGATCGTTTCATCCAGCAGACGTTGAAAAAATATAACACGCCTTATTTTGATATGTACGACCAAAGCTATCAACCGGGATGGAACTGGGATCGTCTTCATCCTACTGAACTGGCATGGGTGGCCATGGACCGTTTTATTTCCGAGGCATTCAAAAAATGAAAAAAGCCATCCGACTCTTTTTCCTTTATCTGTTTCTGCTGGTAACCATCGTGACATGGTCTTCAGTGGATAACAGCATGAATATCAAATTGCATTTTGAATATCAGCAATTTTAGGAGTCAGTGAATGTATACCAGTGCACCTTTCTTTGCTGTATTGTTTGCCAGTTCGCTATTGTTTGCAGGCGTTAATCGTTTGCTGGGTAACCGATTGACCTACGCTTCACTGTTTACTGCATTTGCGTTAATTGCTGTCTGGGGATACGTTTTCAAAAACCAGATAACTATTCCATTATTGATGTTTGCGTATTTATACGTGATTGCGGTCTTAAAAGATAAGTCGTGGCTGAAAACCTGGCAGTCGGTGACATTGAGTTTACTGCCATTGGTTCTGGTTAAATTACATCTGAATAATCATTGGGGAATGTTAGGTCTTTCTTTCATGACTTTCAGAGCGGTGGACGTTTTACTTTATCGCAATAAGAAAGATTCCCGCAATTTCTTCCAGTACTTTAGCTACCTCTTTTTACCCTTTGTTATTCTCGCCGGGCCGATGTATCGCTGGCGAAGCTGGGTTCAGGATATCACTCAACCTAAATTTCGGCTGACAACTGCGGTGTTCCTGCAATCTATGGAACAAATCTTTTATGGCATCGTGCAGAAATTTTTGTTTGCCATGTTGATTGATAACCTGGTGATTAGCCACTGGAGCCATCGGCCTTTTACGCTGACTGTTGGCGTAGTGATGTCGCTGGCATATAGCTTCTATCTGTATTTTGATTTTGCGGGTTACAGCAATATGGCGATAGGCGCCGGGCGTTTGTTTGGGCTGAATTTACCCGCCAATTTCAATTTACCGATACTGGCAAAAAACCCGCAAGATTTCTGGCGTCGGTTCCATATTAGCTTATCGGAGTGGTTGCGAGACGTAGTCTTTATGCCGATTTATATGAATCTGATGAAGGTTGAGTTTTTCAGAAACCACAAAGTGACAGCGCAAAATATCGGTATTTTCTGCACGCTGTTTTGCATGGGAGCCTGGAATGGACTGGAGCTGAATTACGTTGTCAGCGGTGCGTTGTTTGGTGGCATATCGGTTATTCACAATATGATCCTTTGGCTGGCAAAGCGCAGCCAAAAAATGTCCACATGGTTAAAAATGCCTTTAATTGTCTTTATGGGGCGAATGTTGACGCTGGCAAGTGCAGCAGCCTCTCTTTATATTTTTAGCGGAATGTCTCCTGTATGAAGAATAATGACGAATTACAACAGCTAAGTGATTATCTACATGCTGTGTTACTTGAACCGAAAAACGCTCAGCAATTGGCGATAAGTGGCAGCGATAATAGTTTGAGCTGGCAGCAACTCGGTTGTGCTGTGCTTGACTGGGCGGAACGTTTTGCTGTGCTAAAACTCGCCAAGAATGTTCCTGTGGTGCTTTATGGACATCAACAAGCAGAGTTTGCCAGCGCCATTTATAGTTGTTTATTACATCAAATCCCCTATATTCCAGTTGATAATATCTATCCGGCAGAACGCTTGAAAGAAATCTGTGAATTAGCTGGTGCGCCTTATTATTACGATGTTCAGCAAAAGGCATTTGTAGCAACCGGAGTCACGGCTCAGCAGTTGGAAGAGCAGGATTTAGCCTACATTATGTTTACTTCGGGGAGCACCGGTAAACCCAAAGGAGTGCAGATTGGTCGCGAAAGCGTCTGGAATTTCATGCAGTGGGTTCGTAATGATTTTTCTTTGCCTGCGCATCCGGTGCTGATGAATCACGCGGTATTCAGTTTTGATTTATCGTTAATTCCATTACTCGGCAATTTGGCGACTGGCGGTCATATCGTGCTTAATGCTAAAGAGGATATTACTGCGGATAACTGGCTAGCCCATTTGCAACAGCAAAAAGTCTCTGTATGGGTTTCTACTCCATCTTTCGCTTATCAAAAATTATTGCTACCAGAATTTCGTGCAGAATATCTCTGCGATCTGAAAGTTTTTGTCTTTATTGGTGAGGTGCTGAGCAAAACCCTGGTAAAACATCTGCGCCGTCTTTTCCCTGAGGCAAAAATACTCAACTCTTATGGCCCAACAGAGGCAACGATTGCCACCACAGTGATTGAGATAAGCGATGAGATCCTGCACGAAGAAGGAGATCTATTGCCTATCGGCGCGATGATGCCGCATTCAGAAATGGAAATTACCGCAGATAACGAATTAATTATCTGGGGTAAAAATGTGATGCGAGGCTATCTTGGATTACCAAAAGAGAATGCTGAAAAGCTTTTGTGGAATGAAAGTAAGCATTGGCGCGGCTACAAAAGCGGTGATTTAGGGCGCGCGGGTAAAGAGTATTTATATTGCCAGGGGCGTAACGACAGCCAGATTAAACTCAATGGCTATCGTATTGAAATTCATGAAATTGAAAGCCGATTGCTTGCGCTTTCAGGCGTCAGTGAAGCAGTGGTTTTACCGCTGACCAAAAAAGATGGTGCTGTATTACGCCTGGCTGCCTTTTGCGCTTCAAAGCTCTCGGAAAAAGAGATTAAAGCTAACCTCACGCAAATTTTACCGTCTTACATGGTGCCCTCGCAGATTGTCATCATGGATACCTTACCTCTTAACACTAACGGCAAAATTGACCGTAAATTACTCGATGTTCAGGCGCGTACCTGCTGAAGATCTAAGGGCATATATATGGAACAGAAAGTATTAGCGATATTTGAAAATGTGTTGTCCCGCAAAGTCGCGTTTAACGACGAGCTTATTGAATCCGATATTCTTGATTCAATTACTGCAGTAGATATCGTTCTGGAAGTGCAGGCAGAATTTGGCTGTGCTATTCCACCGACGGACGTTGCCAGTGTGTTGAAAACACCCGCAACGCTTGCGGCATGGATTGAAGAAAACGCCTGAGGTATAAAAAGCCCAGATTGCTGACAAAGGGTGATAAATGTGTTTTGTAGGGTGGGTAAGCGTTAGCGTCATCCACCATTTACGCCAGTGGTGTCGGATGACGCTGCGCTTATCTGACCTACGAAGAAGTTTGTCATCAGTCTCAAGCCCCGAGATTTATCGGGGCTGGATTGTGCAGATAATATTACGGTTTGCGCGCCACCAGAACGGCACGTAGCGGGGCAGGGTAGCCTTCGATAGTTTTGCTACTGTCATTCGGGTCAAGGAAATCGGCCAGCGATTCGGTCGTCAGCCAGCTAGTGCGGCGCTGTTCTTCGCTGGTGGTGTAGCAATGGTCGACAATTTTTACGTCAACAAAACCACATTTCTCCAGCCAGTTTTTCAACGCTAATGCCGATGGAATGTAATAGACGTTACGCATTTGCGCGTAGCGTTCGCCAGGCACCAGTACCGTATTTTCGTCGCCTTCTACCACCAACGTTTCCAGCACCAGTTCACCGTCTTTGGCTAACTGATTTTTCAACTGGTAAAGGTGGTCGAGCGGTGAACGGCGGTGATACAACACCCCCATCGAAAAGACGGTATCAAAGATGTTCAGCTCTGGCAGTTGCTCAATGCCAAGTGGCAGGACATGCGCGCGTTGGTCATTACCCAGCAGCTTACGCACCGCTTCGAACTGGCAAACGAACAGTTGCATTGGGTCGATACCCACAGCCAGATGCGCGCCCGCGCCAATCATGCGCCACAGGTGATAACCGCTCCCGCAGCCGACATCCAGAATCGTGCGCCCGGTAAGTGGAGAAATGTGTGGCAAAACACGATCCCACTTCAGGTCTGAACGCCATTCGGTGTCGATGTCCACGCCATACAGCGAATATGGCCCTTTGCGCCATGGCATCAGGTTGCGTAGCAGTTTTTCAATACCCAGACGCTGACCATCGCTGAGCGGTGCCTCAGATTCTGCCGTTACGCTGTGCAATAAATCCAGGCGATATGGCGCTAGTTCAGGCAGGTATTCAACGGTGTTGTACCAGTGTTTGAATTGACCGTGCAGGTTCTCGCGCTGCCAGGTGGCAATTTGCGCCGGCAGTGTTTCCAGCCACGGGGCCAGCGGGCTTTTTGCGATAAGCTGATAAAAATTACCAAAGTCGATCATGCAGGCGTTCCTGATTTCAGTGCAACCAAAGAGCCAAAATTAAAGCACTGGAACCATAATTCTGCGTGGTCAAATCCGGCTTGTTTGAGGCGTTTTTTATGTGTTTCGACAGAGTCGGTGAGCATCACGTTTTCCAGCATGCTGCGCTTTTGGCTGATTTCCAGCTCGCTGTAGCCGTTCGCACGTTTAAAATCGTGGTGCATATTGAACAGCAATTCGCCGACTTCGCCATCTTCAAAACTGAATTTTTCCGACAGCACTAACGCGCCGCCAGGGTTCAGCCCCTGATAGATTTTTTCCAGCAGCAGTTTGCGGTCATCGGGTTCAAGAAATTGCAGGGTGAAATTCAGCACCACCATCGAGGCATTTTCGATAACGATATCGCGGATATCACCTTCGATGACCTCGACCGGAGTTTGCGCTTTGAAGGCGTCAAGATGACGGCGGCAGCGCTCGACCATAGCAGGGGAGTTATCTACCGCGATAATTTTGCAGTTGTCGTGCTGGATGTTACGACGCACCGATAACGTTGCCGCGCCAAGTGAACAGCCAAGATCGTAAACCTGGCTACCCGGTGCCACAAAGCGCTCCGCCAGCATGCCAATCATCGAAATGATATTCGAGTAGCCTGGTACCGAACGTTGAATCATATCGGGGAACACTTCAGCTACGCGTTCGTCAAAGGTCCAGTCACCTAATTTGGCGATCGGGGCGGAAAACAAGGTATCGCGGTCAGACATAATGTTAAATCCGGAAATTCGAAATTTCGAAAGGGGCATATTTTGCGTTAATGCAGCGAGAAAACCAACTCCCATGGCATATACCACAGGTTAGCCAGCACCATCAGGATCAATGAAGCCCAGGTGGCGCTCATGCCGGAACGACGCCAGCGGATTAAACGGTGGTGAAAACCGTGCGCATGCATCAGGCGGCCAACAATCAGCAGCAACCCACTAACATGCACCATCCAGGTTTCAGCGCCGTTCATTTCCATCAATAATAAAAGCAGTAATGCGACAGGAATATATTCCACTGCATTACCGTGAATACGAATCGCACTCTGAAGTTCGCTAAAGCCACCATCACCATAAGAGACCCGGTATTGCGAACGCATACGGACAACATCAAACGAGAACTTAATCAGCAACAAAGCACCCAAAACGGCGTAGAGCGCGCTTACCATACTCACATCCTTTAGAGATAGTTCCAGCACTGCATATAATAGCAGTGCAACCTATAAGCTGTCGCTACCCCTAAAATAGGGAGTTTTGCTTAGGAATGGCAGGTTCATTGCCCAAATCGGGAAGAGCCTGCTGCAATCCGCGCCATAGTGTATGGACTAAATCCTGGACTTGCCCAATGTCAGGCGTATGCAGGAACAGGTAAGGCGTGGCGTTTTGTTGCCATTTTGGCAAGGTTTTAAGCCAAACGTCGAAAAGCGCCTGATTTTGCACCATATCGTCGCTGCCGATAAAGCGCACCATCGGGTGATGTGCGGTGACGACGGCATGAACCGGTACTTTGGGTTTTTTACGCTGGGCTTCGTGCATCGCTTCGTTGTTGGCGATAGCGCTGTGCACCGGACGGCTATCCAGAATAACCCGGTTAACACCACGCAGATGCAAACCCCGATTAAATGCTTGCTCATCGGCACTCTTATCGAAGAAAGAAGGGTGGCGAACTTCGACGCCGTAGGTGAATTCTTTTGGCAAAGCGTCGAGGAAATTCCACAGCGCAGGTAAGTCGGCAGGGGAAAATTTTGCGGGAAGTTGCAGCCAGTATTGCCCGATGCGCTGTACCAGTGGAGACAGGCGTTCAAGAAATTCGGCGGTCAAATCTCCGCACTGACGAAGCGCGGCGTTATGGGAAATGGTGGCCGGGAATTTAAAGCAAAAGCGGAAGTTGTCGTCGGTCATCTCGCGCCAACGAAGTACCGTCTCCGCTTTAGGCAAGGCGTACAGCGTGGTATTGCCTTCCACACAATTGAAGTGGCGAGCATAATCTTCCAGAGAAGTTATACCAAGACGCCCCCATTTAGGGTGCGACCATTGGGGAAGGCCGATATAAATCACAGTGCAGCGAGGATTTCGTCAGTGCTGCGTACGCGCCCAATGCGCGGGAAGATATTCGTCATGCTGCCTTGATGTTGTTCGCTGCTTGCAGCACTGCACGCATCTTCAGCAATCACCAGGTTGAAGCCCAATTCCCATGCGTTACGGGCAGTAGATTCCACACCGATGTTGGTGGAAATCCCACATAGCACGATGGTGTCGATGCCACGACGGCGTAACTGAAGCTCCAGATCGGTGCCGTAGAAGGCTCCCCACTGGCGTTTAGTGACTTCAATGTCGCTGTCTTTTTTGCCCAGCGCTTGCGGGTAAAGCCACCAGTTTTCCGGCAACGCATGAGCGCCTGCCTGTGCATCAACCGGTTGTTTGAGTGCTTCGGCAAAGTCTTTAGACCAGCCAACACGCACCATAATAACCGGGGCGTTATTCTCGCGGAATTTTTCAGCCAGCCTGGCTGAACGAGCCACCACATCCTGTGCGCTGTGCGGGCCGCCTGCAAATGGCAAAATGCCTTCCTGCAAATCAATAACGACCAGTGCGGTTTTGGAAGTATTCAGTTCTAACATTCGGTGACTCCGGTTCAAAATTGAATTATCTCGCAACACATTACGACGGAACATATGTTCGACAGTTTACAAATTTTGTTAATTTTTGTGAGAATAGGCCAAACAAGGCGCATTGAAACGCGTCAGTTCTTATCGCGGGCCAATATTTCCAGTATAATAGCCCCCTTTTTTCAACTATATCTGACATACAAAAATAGTGGCCACCGGTGCAGGTTGCACACAGTGAGCGGCTAATTTAAGGGATATCTCATGCGTACAGTATATTGCGGGCAGCTCAATCAATCCCATGTGGGACAACAAGTAACACTGTGTGGTTGGGTCAATCGTCGTCGTGACCTCGGTAGCCTTATCTTTATTGATATGCGCGATCGCGAAGGCATCGTGCAGGTGTTTTTCGACCCGGACCGTCAGGACGCGTTCCAGCTTGCTTCCGAACTGCGTAATGAGTTCTGCATTCAAATCACCGGCACCGTTCGCCCGCGTGATGAAAAAAACATCAACAAAGATATGGCAACCGGCGCGGTGGAAGTGTTCGCTACCGACCTGACCATTATCAACCGCTCTGAAGCGTTGCCGCTGGACTCCAACCACGTCAACACCGAAGAAGCGCGTTTGAAATTCCGTTACCTGGATTTACGCCGCCCTGAAATGGCGAACCGCCTGAAAACCCGTGCGAAAATCACCAGTTTCGTGCGCCGTTTTATGGATGACCACGGTTTCCTGGATATCGAAACCCCAATGCTGACCAAAGCCACGCCAGAAGGCGCGCGTGACTACCTGGTGCCGAGCCGTGTTCACAAAGGTAAATTCTACGCATTGCCGCAGTCCCCACAGTTGTTCAAACAGCTGCTGATGATGTCTGGCTTTGACCGTTACTATCAAATCGTTAAATGCTTCCGTGACGAAGACTTGCGTGCTGACCGTCAGCCTGAATTTACTCAGATCGACGTTGAAACCTCCTTCATGTCTGCTCCGCAAGTGCGTGAAGTGATGGAAAAACTGGTGCGTGAACTGTGGTTAGATGTGAAAAACGTCGACCTGGGCGATTTCCCAATCATGACTTTCGCTGAAGCTGAGCGTCGTTACGGTTCTGATAAACCAGACCTGCGTAACCCGATGGAGCTGGTGGACGTTGCTGACCTGCTTAAAGACGTTGAGTTTAAAGTGTTCGCCGGCCCGGCAAATGATGCTAAAGGCCGCGTTGCAGCACTGCGAGTGCCAGGTGGCGCACAGTTAAGCCGTAAACAGATTGACGATTACGGCAAGTTCATTGAGATTTACGGCGCGAAAGGTCTGGCTTACATCAAAGTGACCGAGCGTGCTAAAGGCATCGAGGGGATCACCAGCCCGGTCGCTAAATTCCTGAACGCAGAAATCGTTGAAGCTATTCTGGCCCGTACCGGTGCGCAAGATGGCGATATGATTTTCTTCGGTGCGGACAATAAGAAAGTGGTTGCTGACGCGCTTGGTGCACTGCGTCTGAAAATCGGTAAAGATCTGAGTATCACCGATGATAAAGCGTGGGCACCGCTGTGGGTTATTGACTTCCCAATGTTTGAAGACAATGGCGAAGGCGGCCTGACCGCGATGCACCACCCGTTCACTGCACCAAAAGATATGTCCCCAGAGCAACTGGCGGCAGATCCGGAAGCTGCTGTTGCGAACGCATACGACATGGTGATTAACGGTTACGAAGTGGGCGGCGGTTCCGTGCGTATCCACAACGGCCAGATGCAGCAGACCGTGTTCGGCATTCTGGGTATCGCCGAAGAAGACCAGCGCGAGAAGTTCGGCTTCCTGCTCGATGCCCTGAAATACGGTACACCACCGCACGCAGGCCTGGCATTTGGTCTGGACCGTCTGACCATGCTGTTGACCGGCACCGACAACATCCGTGATGTTATCGCGTTCCCGAAAACCACCGCAGCAGCGTGTCTGATGACTGAAGCCCCAAGCTTCGCCAACCCAACAGCGCTGGCTGAACTGGGTGTCGCGGTGATTAAAAAGGCTGAGAAAGAATAATGGGCTATAAGCATCCCGTTTCGGTATTAGTGGTGATTTTTGCACAAGACACCGGGCGGGTGCTGATGCTACAGCGGCGCGATGATCCTGATTTCTGGCAGTCGGTTACCGGCAGCCTGGAAGAAGGGGAAATTGCGCTGCATGCCGCACAGCGTGAAGTAAAGGAAGAGGTTGATATCGACGTTGTTTCAGAACAACTGGCTTTGATTGACTGCCAACGCTGTGTGGAGTTTGAAATTTTTACACATTTGCGTCATCGCTATGCTCCGGGAATTACGCGCAATACGGAATATTGGTTCTGCCTTGCGCTGCCTCACGAACGCCAGATAACCATTTCGGAACATCTGGCCTGGGAATGGACGGACGCACATGCTGCGGCGGCTATGACAAAGTCGTGGAGCAACCGGCAAGCGATTGAAGAGTTTGTAATTAATGCCGCCTGAAAAAGGCGCTTTTGGAGATAGTTATGGCAGGTCATAGTAAATGGGCCAACACAAAGCACCGCAAAGCTGCGCAGGATTCCAAACGCGGTAAAATTTTCACCAAAATTATCCGTGAGCTGGTAACTGCAGCCCGTTTGGGCGGTGGTGATCCGGGTTCTAACCCGCGTCTGCGTGCAGCGATTGATAAAGCGTTGTCTAACAACATGACGCGTGACACCTTAAACCGCGCGATTGCACGTGGTGTGGGCGGCGATGAAGACGCGAACATGGAAACCATCATTTATGAAGGTTACGGTCCTGGCGGTTCAGCTGTAATGGTTGAATGCCTGAGTGACAACCGTAACCGTACCGTGGCAGAAGTACGCCACGCGTTCAACAAATGCGGTGGTAACCTGGGAACTGATGGCTCCGTAGCCTATCTGTTCACCAAAAAAGGCGTTATCTCTTATGCTCCTGGCAAAGATGAAGACACCGTAATGGAAGCCGCGCTTGAAGCGGGTGCCGAAGACGTCGTTTCTTATGACGACGGTGCTATCGACGTGTTCACCGCCTGGGAAGACATGGGCGCTGTCCGCGATGCACTGGAAGCAGCAGGTCTGAAAGCTGATGAAGCCGAAGTTTCTATGATCCCATCCACTAAAGCGGATATGGATGCAGAAACCGCACCGAAACTGATGCGCCTTATCGATATGTTGGAAGACTGCGATGACGTGCAAGAGGTTTATCACAACGGTGAGATCTCTGACGAGGTTGCGGCAACCCTGTAATGGTGTTGTCTGAAACCTTACAGCTGTTTATGAGGGACGCGTGATGGCGATTATTCTCGGCATCGACCCGGGGTCACGCGTTACCGGTTATGGCGTTATACGCCAGACTGGCCGGCAGCTAACCTATTTAGGCAGCGGCTGTATTCGTACTCAGGTGACCGACTTACCCTCGCGTTTGAAACTCATCTACGCGGGGGTGAGCGAAATCATTACCCAGTTCCAGCCAGAGTATTTCGCTATTGAATCAGTGTTTATGGCGAAGAATGCCGACTCTGCTTTAAAGCTCGGACAGGCACGAGGTGCTGCGATTGTTGCGGCGGTAAACCATGAGCTTCCGGTGTTTGAATATGCCGCCCGTCAGGTAAAACAGACGGTAGTGGGTATCGGCAGTGCGGAGAAAAGCCAGGTGCAGCATATGGTACGCACTTTGCTCAAACTCTCTGCTAACCCACAAGCGGATGCGGCCGATGCACTGGCAATTGCCATTACGCATTGCCATGTGACGCAGAACTCGATGCAGATGAGTGATACACGGCTTAATCTGGCACGGGGACGATTAAAATAAATAAGGCTGGATATCTATCCAGCCTTTTTAATATGATAAGCAAAATTTTTGGCATAAACGCTAAACGCAGGAGCATATCGTGATTGGTCGACTCAGAGGCATCATCCTTGAAAAACAACCGCCGCTGGTACTTATGGAAGTCGGTGGCGTAGGGTATGAAGTCCACATGCCGATGACTTGCTTCTACGAATTACCGGATATCGGTAAAGAAGCGGTGGTATTCACTCAGTTCGTGGTGCGTGAAGACGCGCAGTTGCTCTACGGTTTCAACAACAAACAAGAACGTACCTTGTTCCGTGAGCTCATCAAAGTGAATGGCGTTGGCCCTAAGCTGGCGCTGGCCATCCTCTCCGGTATGTCTGCACAACAATTTGTGAATGCCGTAGAGCGTGAAGAAATTGGTTCATTGGTCAAATTGCCAGGCGTAGGTAAAAAGACCGCTGAGCGCTTGATTGTTGAAATGAAAGACCGCTTCAAAGGTATGCACGGCGACCTGTTTACTCCGGCGTCTGATCTGGTGCTCACCGCTCCGGAAAGTGGCGTGGCTGACGACGCAGAAGCAGAAGCGGTTGCGGCACTAGTATCACTGGGCTATAAACCACAAGAAGCCAGCCGTATGATTAGCAAAGTAGGGCGTGCCGGTGCTGATTGTGAAACGCTGATCCGCGAAGCACTCCGCGCAGCACTTTGAAGCCCCTGAGGTAGATGAAGGATGATTGAAGCAGACCGTCTGGTATCGCCAGACACCATCACCCCTGATGAGTTAATTGACCGAGCCATTCGCCCGCGTTTTCTGGCGGATTATGTCGGCCAGCCGCAGGTTACATCGCAAATGGAGATCTTCATCCAGGCGGCAAAACTGCGTGGGGATGCGCTTGATCATCTGTTAATTTTCGGCCCACCAGGTTTGGGTAAAACCACGCTGGCTAACATTGTTGCCAACGAGATGGGCGTTAACCTGCGAACCACTTCCGGCCCCGTACTGGAAAAGGCAGGTGACCTGGCAGCGATGCTGACCAACCTCGAACCGCATGATGTTTTGTTCATTGATGAAATCCACCGCCTTTCACCGGTTGTTGAAGAAGTACTGTATCCGGCGATGGAAGATTACCAGCTCGATATTATGATTGGTGAAGGCCCGGCGGCGCGTTCAATCAAAATTGATTTACCCCCGTTTACCCTGATTGGCGCGACAACTCGAGCGGGTTCTTTGACTTCGCCACTGCGTGACCGTTTCGGCATTGTGCAGCGCCTCGAGTTTTATCAGGTTGCCGATTTGCAGCACATTGTTGGCCGCAGTGCCAGCGTGCTGGGGCTTGAGATGAGCGAAGAGGGCGCGCTGGAAGTGGCGCGTCGTGCGCGTGGTACACCGCGTATTGCTAACCGTTTATTGCGTCGTGTGCGTGACTTTTCGGAAGTACGGCACGATGGCACCATTAATGGTGACATCGCTTCGCAAGCGCTGGATATGCTGAATGTTGATACCGAAGGCTTTGACTATATGGACCGCAAGCTATTGTTAGCGGTAATAGACAAATTCCTTGGCGGCCCGGTCGGGCTGGACAACCTCGCGGCAGCAATTGGTGAGGAACGGGAAACGATTGAAGATGTACTCGAACCCTTCCTGATTCAGCAGGGCTTCTTGCAACGTACGCCGCGCGGGCGAATGGCAACGCCAAGAGCCTGGACTCATTTTGGGATTGTGCCACCCGCACAGCCTTGAATGATCTATACCCTAAATAATTCGAGTTGCAGTTAGGCGGCAAGGGAGTGAATCCCCAGGAGCTTACTTCAGTAAGTGACTGGGGTGAAGAAGTGCAGCCAACACCCCTGCAGCTTGAAGTATGACGGGTATAAAAAGCTGCTCATCTATTGTTGATAACCCCGGCTTTAGTCGGGGTTGTTTTTAACTACGGTCGTTTGTAGATAATCCTATCTAAAGTACTCGGTTGGTATTACTGGAATGTGTAACATATCGAACCGTTTTCAATCAGAATCGTTCTGACGCTGTTGCTGCGGTAAAGTCTGAACAGGCAGCAATATGATATCAACAGGGCTTCTCCCGATGCTAATGAACGGTCAGGTCACTGTGAAATGAGTTTCATAGGCTTTTACGAGACAGATTCCAGTTTGTGAAATTGTCTTAATTATCATAGAGAAAAACTCTAGTCGTCGGTAATAGTTAGCGGTATCTTTCCTGCGCACCTGCAAAATCAGGCGTCGGGATTGGAACCTCTGGTGGTGGAAGTTAAATCTTCTTATCGGAGGTTGCCAAATGGCTACGACCTCAACCCAGACTCACCCATCATCAACGCTTTCTAAAACCCATCGCCGCTACACCGTCAGCTACGTGCCTGCTCAGGGAATTCACGATACGCCTTCAATACCTCTTCCTGGAGAATGGCTGGCAGAAGCCGGGCCGTGAAGTTGTTGTACATTTTCTTTGGTGTGTAATGACATCAACGTTACGCAAGCTGTATACTTATTACCCACAAACATCTATGAGGAAGATATCATGCCTGGTGCACAAAACATCGGTGTTAAGCGTGAAACGTTAAATTTGCGTATTAAGTCCACCGAGCGCGACCTGATCGACCGTGCAGCAAAAGTCAGAGGGAAAAATCGTACTGATTTTGTTCTGGATGCTGCTCGGGCAGCGGCTGAAGAAACGCTGCTTGAACAGCGTATTATTATGGTGGACCCCGAAGCTTATCAGGAGTTTCTTGCTCGCCTTGATCAGGCGCCGGAATCCAATGCGGCACTGCGTAAAACCATGCAGACAATCGCACCCTGGAATCATAAAAAATGATTGCCGCTCCTGAACCTCTACGCGCTGAACATGTTGTTAGCCAGTTTTGTTGCGGAGTGGAGTCTATGGATAGCTGGCTCAGACAGCGGGCGATGAAAAATCAGTTAACCGGTGCATCCCGTACTTTCGTTTGTTGTGATGAAGCAAGGGTGCTGGCTTACTATTCACTGGCATCAAGTGCGGTTGCACCGAACTCAGCGCCAGGTCGCTTTCGTCGTAATATGCCTGACCCGATCCCGGTAGTAATATTGGGGCGTCTGGCAGTTGATAAATCGTTACACGGGAAGGGCATCGGCAGGGCGCTGGTGCGTGATGCCGGACTACGGGTCATTCAGACAGCAGAAACGATTGGTATCCGTGGGATGCTGGTTCACGCTCTCTCTGAGGAAGCCAGGGATTTTTATTTACGCGTCGGGTTTGAACCCTCACCAGTAGAACCGATGACGTTGATGATCACTACTGGAGATTTAGTCGCCGCTCTTTGAACTGAGCGCCAAAGAGCGACTCAACTGTTCTTGTCACCCGAACTATTGCCAGCAGTCCGGGTGCTAAATAATGGTTTATGCAGCCTGCTTTTTCGCCATACTCAGCACAAACAACACCGCCGAACTCAATACCACTGATGGCCCTGCGGGCGTGTCATAGAATGCTGAGAACGTCAGCCCACCCGTCACGGAAAGCATACCGATAATCACCGCGAAACCTGCCATCTGCTCAGGCGTGCGCGCAAAACGACGTGCGGTTGCCGCAGGAATAATCAGCAGCGAAGTGATAATCAGCGCACCAACAAATTTCATTGCAACGCCAATCGTCAGGGCTGTCACCAGCATCAACAGCATCTTCACTCGTTGCAGGTTAACCCCATCTACATGGGCGAGATCCGGGCTAATAGTCATCGACAACAAGTTGCGCCATTGCCAAAGCAGAACGCCGACGACCACCGCAACGCCCAACGCAATTGAGATAATGTCTGGCATGGTGACTGAAAGCAGGTCACCAAACAGATAGGCCATCAAATCGACACGGACGTTAGACATCAAACTCACGACCACCAGACCCAGCGACAAAGCACTGTGTGCCAGGATACCTAAGAGGGTATCTAATGCCAGATGTGGGCGTTTCTCGAGCCAGACCAGGCCGAAAGCCAACATTAACGTCACAGCAATCACCGCATAAAACGGATTTACATTGAGCAGCAGACCAAATGCAACGCCTAATAAAGAAGCGTGGGCAAGCGTATCGCCAAAGTAAGACATTCTACGCCAGACAACAAACGAGCCAAGCGGGCCAGCAGCGCACGCCAGCAGGATCCCGGCAAGCCAGCCGGGTAACAACAATTCAATCATGACTGGCCATTCCCTCTGCGCAGAACGATACGTCCGGTAAGATCGTGACGGTGATTATGGTGGTGACGATAAATGCCTAACTGCTCCGCACCACGCTGGCCGAACATCGAAATGAATTCCGGGTGCATCGACACCACTTCTGGCGTACCGGAGCAGCAAATGTGGTGGTTAAGGCACAGCACATCATCAGTTTTTGCCATCACTAGATGCAGGTCGTGGGAAACCATCAACACCGCACAATCCAATTCGTGGCGCAGTTGATCAATCAGGTTATACAGTGCCAATTGGCCATTTACATCAACACCTTGCGTAGGCTCATCAAGCACCAGCAATTGCGGTTGATTGAGCAGCGCGCGTGCCAACAGGACGCGTTGGTTTTCACCGCCGGAAAGCTTTTGCATCGGGGCTTCAATCAGATGAGCGGCTTGAACGCGTTTAAGCGCTGGCAGAATATCCGCTTTTTTCACGCCAGGGCGCAGGCGCATAAAACGACTTACCGTAAGCGGCAGGGTGGCATCCAGATGCAGTTTTTGCGGCACATAGCCAATACGCAGGTCGCGGTCGCGCTTGATAACTCCTTCGTCAGGTGCTACCAGCCCAAGAACCACACGCACCAGCGTTGATTTTCCAGCGCCATTTGGCCCGAGCAGCGTCAAAATTCGGCCAGGCTTGAGGTCGAGTGAAATATCAGACAGCACACGGCGTTGTCCGAAAGAAACAGAAATATTTTCCAGTGATACCAGATTTGTCATGACAATTTCAGGGGTTGCAGAAGTTAGCGAATGTTATAATATCACACATCTCTGATTCATAACGATGATAAGTCGCATTATGTTACATAAAAACTCATTTCTTTGCGCAGCTTTAACAACTGCTTTTATGGCTACCGCAGCCGTGCCCGCACAGGCCGCCGTGGTTGCCTCTATCAAGCCATTAGGTTTTATTGCCGCAGCGATCGCTGACGGCGTGACACCGACAGAGGTTTTACTTCCAGATGGCGCTTCTGAGCATGATTATGCACTTCGCCCATCGGATGTAAAACGCTTACAAAGCGCGGACTTAGTGGTGTGGGTTGGCCCAGAAATGGAAGCCTTCATGCAGAAGTCGGTTAATCAATTAGCTGAACAAAAACAAGTGCAATTGGCTGTATTGCCGGGTGTGAAACCGTTGCTCATGAAAGGCGGTGACGACGACGACCATGGTCATGAAGGACATGACAATTCAGCCGAAAATAGTGATGTAGATCACCATCATGGTGAATACAACATGCATATTTGGCTTTCACCAGAGGTAGCGCGGCTGTCGGCGGTTGCAATCCACGATAAATTAGTGGAACTTATGCCCCAAAATAGAGCCAAACTTGACGCCAACTTGCAATCTTTCGAGTTAGGATTAGCCAACATCGACAAGCAAGTGGCTAACGTGCTCGCACCGCTCAAAGGTGAAGGGTATTTCGTTTTTCACGACGCTTATGGCTACTTTGAAAAACACTACGGTCTAACACCTCTTGGTCATTTTACCGTGAACCCTGAAATCCAGCCCGGTGCGCAGCGTTTACATGACATCAGAACACAGTTGGTTGAGCAAAAAGCCGTGTGCGTATTTGCTGAACCACAATTCAGGCCGGCCGTAATCAATGCCGTAGCCCGTGGTACTAACGTCCGTTCCGGAACGCTGGACCCACTGGGGATTGAGGTTAAGCTCGGCAAAGACAGCTATATGCAGTTTTTGAACGGGCTTGCGAACCAGTATGCGAGCTGCCTGAAAGGAGATTAACGAGGAAGTGAATACGTGCAACAGATAGCCCGCTCTGTCGCCCTGGCATTCGACAATTTGTCCCGGCCCCACCGCGTTATGCTGGGGTCGCTTACAGTTCTTACACTTGCGGTCGCTGTTTGGCGACCGTACGTCTATCATCCTGAAGCCAGCCCTGTTATCAAAACCATTGAGCTTGAGAAAAACGAGATCCGTTCGTTGCTTCCTGAAGCCAGTGAACCTTTAGACCAGTCTCCAGAAGCTGAAGACGACACCATTCCGCAAGATGAACTGGATGATAAAACCGCCGGTGAAGCTGGGGTTCATGAGTATGTCGTGTCTACCGGGGATACGCTTAGCAGCATCCTGAACCAGTACGGTATTGATATGGGTGATATCAGCCAGCTTGCCGCGGTTGATAAAGATCTGCGTAACCTGAAAATCGGTCAACAACTTTCCTGGACGTTAAATGCTGATGGCGAGTTACAACGCCTGACCTGGGAAATGTCGCGCCGTGAAACACGTACCTACGACCGTTCAGGTACGGCCTTTAAGCTCAGCAGCGAAATGCAGCAAGGCGAATGGGTTAACAATGTTTTGAAAGGCACGGTAGGCAGTAGTTTTGTCAGCAGCGCGAAAGATGCTGGATTAACCAGCGCTGAAATCAGCGGAGTTATCAAGGCCATGCAGTGGCAAATGGACTTCCGCAAAGTGAAAAAAGGCGATCAGTTCGCGGTGTTAATGTCTCGCGAAATGCTTGAAGGCAAACGTGAGCAAAGCCGTTTGGTTGGTGTGCGTCTACGCAGTGGCGGTAAAGATTATTACGCCATTCGTGCAGAAGACGGCAAGTTCTACGACAGAAGCGGTTCGGGTCTCGCGAAGGGCTTTATGCGCTTCCCGACGGCTAAACAGTTCCGTATTTCGTCAAACTTTAATCCTCGTCGCCTTAACCCGGTCACCGGTCGTGTTGCGCCGCACAAAGGTGTCGACTTTGCGATGCCGCAAGGTACGCCAGTGTTGGCTGTCGGTGATGGTGAAGTGGTGATGGCAAAACGTAGCGGTGCGGCAGGATACTTCGTGGCTATTCGCCACGGGCGTTCATATACCACCCGCTACATGCACTTGAAGAAACTGTTAGTGAAGCCAGGTCAGAAAGTGAAACGCGGCGATCGTGTAGCACTGTCAGGGAATACCGGGCGCTCTACGGGGCCGCATTTGCATTATGAAGTGTGGGTTAACCAACAAGCGGTGAATCCGTTGACCGCGAAACTGCCACGTACCGAAGGGCTGACAGGCTCCGATCGTAACGAATATCTGGCTCAGGTTCGTGAAGTCACTCCACAGCTCAGTTTCAATTAATCCAGTGCTGTGAATAAAGCCGGTTCCCAGTAACCGGCTTTTTCTTTGTCTGAAAGGCATTACCCCGCTAAGATACTGATAAATTCATGTCATCAATGATTTGATGCTGTACTGAGAATATGAATGGAAAAAACTAAAAAAAGTCACAGTGAGTTCATTCCTGAATTTCAAAAGGCCTTCTTGCACCCGAAATTTTGGGGCGCCTGGCTAGGCGTTGGCGCTTTCGCTGGTATTGCGATGTTACCGCCGTCAATACGCGATCCTCTGCTGGGTAAAGTTGGGCGTATAGCCGGGCGCTTTGGTAAAAGTGCCCGCCGTCGCGCACAAATTAACTTGCTGTATTGCTTCCCGGAGATGCCGGAAGCCTCGCGCGAAGCTGTCATCGACGAGATGTTTGCTACTGCTCCTCAAGCGATGGTGATGATGGCTGAGTTGGCGATCAAGGACCCGCAAAAGGTCATGCAGCGTGTTGACTGGCATGGCAAAGAGATTATCGACGAGTTAAAGCAGCGGGAAGAAAATGTGATTTTCCTGGTGCCGCACGGATGGGGCGTGGATATACCGGCGATGTTGTTGGCGTCGCAGGGGCAAAAAATGGCCGCCATGTTCCATAACCAGGGTAACCCATTATTTGACTACATGTGGAATACCGTGCGCCGCCGTTTCGGTGGCCGGTTACATGCGCGTAATGACGGGATTAAACCGTTTATAAGCTCTGTGCGTCAGGGGTATTGGGGATATTATTTGCCTGACCAGGACCACGGTGCTGAGCATAGTGAGTTCGTCGATTTCTTCGGCACCTATAAAGCGACATTACCGGCAATTGGCCGCTTGATGAAAGTAGCACGTGCGCGCGTTGTGCCATTGTTCCCGGTGTACAACAGCAAAACTCACCGCTTAGACATTCATATTCGTCCTCCGATGGACGATTTAGTTGATGCGGATGACAACACCATTGCTCGCCGAATGAATGAAGAAGTCGAAATTCTGGTGGGGCCGAATCTTGAACAATACACCTGGATTTTAAAATTGCTCAAAACCCGCAAGGAAGGGGAAACAGAACCCTACCGCCGCAAAGAGTTATATCCGAAGAAATAAGAAAGGGGCCAATTTGGCCCCTTTGTCATACAGCGATTGAATTACTCAACGCACAGAATGCGCGTCGTGTTGGTGGTACCAATGGTACTCATCACGTCGCCCTGGGTCACGATAACCAAATCACCGGAAATCAGGTAGCCTTTGTCACGCAGCAAATTCACTGCATCATTTGCAGCAGCAACACCGTCGCTTGGGCTATCGAAATGTACTGGCGTCACACCACGGTACAAAGAGGTGAGGTTCAGCGTACGCTCATGACGGGACATGGCGAAAATTGGCAAACCAGAGCTGATACGGGAAGTCATCAGCGCGGTGCGGCCTGATTCGGTCATGGTGATGATGGCGGTAACACCTTTAAGGTGGTTTGCCGCATACATTGCCGACATCGCAATCGCTTCTTCAACGTTGTCGAACTGCACGTCCAGACGGTGTTTAGAGACGTTGATGCTTGGGATTTTTTCTGCACCCAGGCAAACACGCGCCATTGCAGCAACCGTTTCAGCCGGGTATTGACCCGCAGCGGTTTCTGCAGAAAGCATCACCGCATCGGTACCATCAAGAACGGCGTTCGCCACGTCCATGACTTCGGCACGAGTTGGCATTGGGTTGGTAATCATTGACTCCATCATCTGAGTCGCAGTGATCACCGCACGGTTCAGTTTACGTGCGCGGCGAATCAGGGTTTTCTGAATACCGACCAGCTCAGGGTCACCGATTTCAACGCCCAGGTCGCCACGGGCAACCATAACCACGTCAGAAGCCAGGATAACGTCATCCATTGCCGCTTCGTCGCATACCGCTTCAGCACGCTCAACTTTTGCGACAATCTTCGCGTCACAGCCTGCTTCGCGCGCCAGGCGGCGAGCGTAGTTCAGATCTTCACCACAACGTGGGAAGGAAACCGCCAGATAATCGACACCGATTTTCGCTGCAGTGATGATGTCAGCTTTGTCTTTATCGGTCAGCGCTTCGGCTGACAGGCCGCCACCCAGTTTGTTGATGCCTTTATTATTCGACAGCGGGCCGCCTACGGTGACTTCGGTGAACACTTTCATACCCTGAACTTCGAGTACTTTTAGCTGAACACGGCCATCATCGAGCAGCAGGATGTCACCGGTGACAACGTCAGCGGGCAGACCTTTATAATCTATACCGACTTTTTCTTTATCGCCTTCACCTTTACCCAGGTTGGCATCCAGTAAGAATTTGTCGCCGATATTGAGGAAAACTTTACCTTCTTTAAAGGTAGAGACACGAATTTTTGGCCCTTGCAAATCGCCCAGAATAGCGACATGACGACCCAGTTTCGCGGCAATTTCACGAACTTTATCAGCACGGATCTGATGATCTTCTGCAGTACCGTGGGAGAAGTTCATACGCACCACGTTTGCGCCGGCTGCGATAATCTTTTCCAGATTATTGTCGCGATCGGTTGCCGGGCCTAAAGTGGTAACGATTTTGGTTCTACGTAGCCGTCTGGACATGTATTACTCCGTTGACTGAAACAACTTTGGTGTTGTGTTAACAAAAGATTCGGTAAATCGGAATGCGTTGAAAAACGCAATGTAACAACTTAACCGAATGACCTAAAAAGTTACAGCTTTGTTATATCTGTCTTACTTCGAGCTGCGGGAGTGCTGGCTGCAACTCAAACGATTTAAGCAGACTAATTTTGTTTTACTGGCTATCGCCAGAAACGAATAGCTCCTTATCAAAACGCGATTCTTTGAGCGCTTCTTTGACTCGCTTCAAGTTATCTCTGAATTTCGCGCCACGACGTAAAGTAAAACCGGTTGCCAGTACATCAATCACCGTTAATTGCGCGAGGCGAGAAACCATAGGCATATAAATGTCGGTATCTTCCGGCACGTCCAGCAGTAAAGAGAGGGTGGCTTCGCGAGCCAGTGGTGAGCCTTCAGAGGTAATGGCCAGCACAATGGCGTCGTTTTCACGCGCTAATTGCGCCAGTTCAACGAGATTTTTGGTGCGTCCGGTATGCGAGATAAGCACGACAACATCTTCTTCACTGCAATTCATGCAGCTCATACGCTGTAACACCACATCGTCAGAATAGATAACTGGCACGTTAAAACGGAAGAATTTGTTCATCGCATCATGTGCGACTGCGGCCGAGGAACCCAAACCAAAGAAGGCAATTTTCTTCGCCTGCGTGAGTAAATCTACTGCGCGATTAACGGCAGCCATATCCAGTGATTGCCTGACCTGGTCAAGACTTGCCATCGCCGATTCAAAGATTTTGCCGGTATAAGCTTCTACACTGTCATCTTCGTCAACATTCCGGTTTACATAAGGAGTGCCATTCGCCAGACTTTGCGCTAAATGTAATTTAAAATCCGGGAAGCCTTTGGTTTCGAGACGGCGGCAAAAGCGGTTGACTGTCGGTTCGCTAACGTCAGCGCTGCGGGCGAGGGTAGCAATGCTTGAGTGAATGGCATCTTGCGGTGCGGTAAGAATCACTTCTGCGACTTTACGTTCTGATTTGCTAAGGTGTTCCAGTTGGGACTGGATTTTGTCCAGCATATTCATAGGTGTCCGGCACTCATGGATTTTGTCGATTTCACTAACAGGAGAAATCGCGACACGATTTAGCAAGAATATACGCTTGCCCATCATCGATTGGGCGGGAGAATAGGTGTAATGATGTTGTTTTTTTTCATTACATGATCAGCGTCTAACTTTAGACATGATATACATCAACAATAAATCGTCAGAAAATTCCACGGCACATCGCTAAAAGTGGCACTGACGGGCAAATGTTGCCCATGATTGTGATCTGATAATGGGCAAAGGTTTACCTGAATTCACTAAAAGCAGTACATTATTCTGTAATAAAATTACAAACGGGCCGGTGAATCCCCCCGGACATCCGAAACGAGGAGAATAGACATGGCGGTAACGCAGACAGCTCAGGCATGTGACCTGGTGATTTTCGGTGCAAAAGGCGACCTTGCGCGTCGGAAACTGCTGCCATCCCTGTATCAGTTGGAAAAGGCGGGGCAGATTCACCCGGACACTCGCATCCTGGGTGTAGGCCGCGCAGACTGGGATAAAGAGGCGTATACCAAAGTGGTACGCGAAGCGATCGAAACCTTTATGAAGGAAAAGATCGACGAAAGCCTGTGGGACAAATTGAGTAGCCGTCTCGATTTTTGCAACCTGGATGTTAACGATACTGCGGCGTTTACCAAACTCAGTAAGATGCTCGATCAGCAAAACCGTGTCACGATTAACTACTTTGCGATGCCACCAAGTACTTTTGGTGCCATCTGCAAAGGATTGGGTAAAGCGAAACTTAACGCTAAACCTGCTCGTGTGGTGATGGAAAAGCCACTCGGCACCTCACTGGTGACTTCTCAGCAAATCAACGATCAGGTTGGTGAGTATTTTGAAGAGTGCCAGGTTTACCGTATTGACCACTACTTAGGTAAAGAAACCGTACTGAACCTGCTGGCGCTGCGTTTTGCGAACTCCCTGTTTGCCAATAACTGGGATAACAAAACTATCGATCATGTGGAAATCACCGTAGCGGAAGAAGTCGGGATTGAAGGGCGCTGGGGTTACTTTGACCAGGCCGGTCAAATGCGCGACATGATTCAAAACCACCTGCTGCAAATCCTGTGCATGATTGCCATGTCACCACCATCCGATCTGACTGCCGACCATATCCGCGACGAGAAAGTGAAAGTTCTGCAATCCCTGCGCCGTATTGACCGTAGCAATGTGCGCGAGAAAACGGTTCGTGGCCAGTACACGGCGGGCTTTGCACAGGGTAAAAAAGTCCCGGGTTACCTGGAAGAAGAAGGTGCCAACAAAACGAGCGGCACGGAAACCTTCGTGGCTATCCGTGTGGATATCGACAACTGGCGTTGGGCTGGCGTGCCATTCTACCTGCGTACCGGGAAACGTCTGCCGACAAAATGCTCTGAGGTCGTGGTTTACTTCAAGAGCCCTGCACTGAACCTGTTTAAAGATTCCTGGCAAGATTTGCCGCAAAACAAACTTACCATCCGTCTGCAACCGGACGAAGGTGTGGATATCCAGGTGCTCAACAAAGTGCCAGGGCTTGATCACAAGCACAACCTGCAAACCACCAAACTGGATCTGAGTTACTCCGAAACCTTTAACGAAACACATCTGGCAGATGCTTACGAGCGCCTGCTTCTGGAGACCATGCGTGGTATTCAGGCACTGTTCGTGCGTCGTGACGAAGTAGAAGAAGCGTGGAAATGGGTCGACTCCATCACTGAAGCATGGGCTGCGGACAATGATGCACCTAAGCCATATCAGGCCGGAACCTGGGGACCAGTGGCATCGGTGGCGATGATTACCCGTGATGGGCGTTCATGGAACGAATTTGAGTAATCCCCGTCATCCTTCAAGTTGCAGGGGGGTTGGCAGCACTCGCTCACCCCAGTCACTTACTAATGTAAGCTGCTGGGGATTCGGTCATTTGCCGTCTACCTGCAACTCGACTGATTTAGCGGATGGAATCGGTGTCATTGTGTAAAAATCGTGTAACAAACGATTCGTATTTTACCGGTAACATGATCTAGCGCCAAAGTGGTGAAAATTTTTTAATATAAAAGCCCTGACTGGATTCACCAGCAGGGCTTTTTTATTTACACTAGCTGAAGCGATTTTGCCCTGATGGTACGGATTGCCGCCTCATTGAGAGAAAAGAGCCGGTAACCTCGACCACCTGCCCAAAGCGACGGCAGCCACTTTAAAGAGGATCTTTTATGAATCCAATTTTGTTACGCGTAACAAAGCGCATCGTTGAACGTTCCCGCCAGACCCGTGAAACTTATCTGGCTCGCATCGAAAAAGCGAAGTCCAACACAGTCCACCGATCTGAGCTGGCGTGCGGAAATCTGGCCCACGGTTTTGCTGCTTGTCAGCCGGAAGATAAAGCTTCGCTGAAAAGTATGCTGCGTAACAACATTGCGATCATTACCTCCTACAACGACATGCTCTCCGCGCATCAACCTTATGAGTATTACCCTGATCAGATTCGTAAAGCGTTGCACTCTGTTGGTGCCGTAGGGCAGGTTGCAGGTGGTGTGCCAGCGATGTGTGATGGCGTGACTCAGGGCCAGGACGGCATGGAGCTTTCATTGCTGAGCCGCGAAATTATCGCGATGTCCACCGCTATCGGCCTGTCCCACAACATGTTCGACGGCGCGCTGTACCTGGGCGTATGCGACAAAATTGTCCCCGGTTTGACTATGGCTGCACTCTCATTTGGCCATTTACCAGCGGTGTTTGTGCCGTCAGGCCCAATGGCCAGTGGTTTGGCCAATAAAGAGAAAGTACGCATTCGCCAGCTTTATGCTGAAGGCAAAGTTGACCGTCTGGCATTACTGGAATCTGAAGCTGCTTCTTATCATGCGCCAGGCACCTGTACTTTTTACGGCACCGCCAATACCAACCAAATGGTGGTTGAGTTTATGGGGATGCAGCTCCCGGGTTCTTCGTTTGTTCATCCGGATGCCCCTCTGCGCCATGA
This sequence comes from Buttiauxella agrestis ATCC 33320, assembly GCA_024169445.1. GTDB lineage: Bacteria > Pseudomonadota > Gammaproteobacteria > Enterobacterales > Enterobacteriaceae > Buttiauxella > Buttiauxella ferragutiae. Next base: position 3,950,280 of record JALKFA010000001.1, on the reverse strand, counting down.
ACTAACGGCAGCAGCGGCACGTCAGGTAACGCGCCTGACAGGAAATGGCAACGAGTGGATGCCACTCGGTAAAATGATTGACGAAAAAGTAGTGGTCAATGGCATTGTTGCGTTGTTGGCAACCGGCGGTTCTACCAACCATACGATGCACCTGGTCGCGATGGCGCGTGCAGCAGGTATCATCATTAACTGGGATGATTTCTCTGATCTTTCTGATGTGGTGCCTTTGCTGGCGCGCCTGTACCCGAACGGCCCGGCGGACATCAATCACTTCCAGGCCGCGGGCGGTGTGCCAGTGCTAATGCGCGAATTGCTCAAAGGTGGCCTGCTGCATGAAGACGTGAACACTGTTGCGGGCTTTGGCCTGCATCACTACACCATGGAACCATGGCTGGATAATGGGCAGCTTGCATGGCGTGAAGGTGCGACAACCGCACTCGATACCGATGTCATTGCAACCTTTGAAAAACCATTCTCCAAACACGGCGGCACCAAAGTGCTTAGCGGTAACCTCGGCCGTGCAGTAATGAAAACCTCTGCAGTTCCCGTGGAAAATCAAATTATCGAAGCTCCCGCCGTCATCTTTGAAAGCCAGCATGACGTTTTGCCAGCGTTTGAAGCAGGTCTGCTGGACCGTGACTGCGTGGTTGTTGTGCGCCATCAAGGGCCAAAAGCGAATGGCATGCCAGAATTACATAAACTTATGCCGCCACTTGGGGTATTATTGGACCGCTGTTTCAAAATTGCGTTAGTCACTGATGGACGACTGTCGGGTGCATCAGGTAAGGTGCCCTCAGCAATCCATGTTACGCCAGAAGCCTATGATGGTGGGTTGCTGGCGAAAGTCCGTGATGGCGATATGATTCGCGTCAATGGTCAAACGGGTGAACTGACATTGCTGGTCGATGATGCAGAGCTTGCAAAACGCACTGCATATCACCCGGACCTCAGCGCGGATCGCGTTGGAACCGGCCGTGAACTATTTAGCGCGTTACGCGAACAGTTATCTGGCGCGGAACAGGGCGCGACCTGCATTAAATTTTAAGGACCAGATGTAGCAATTGCCGCACTGGAAACGAATTATAAAGTTGGTTGAAGAGGCCTTATTAGATGAAAAACTGGAAAACTACTGCGGAACAGATCCTGAAAACAGGGCCGGTTGTCCCGGTTATTGTAATTAACAAACTGGAACACGCAGTACCAATGGCTAAAGCATTAGTTGCTGGTGGCGTGCGCGTTCTGGAAGTGACTCTGCGTACTCCATGTGCAATGGACGCGATTCGCGCTATCGCTAAAGAAGTACCAGAAGCGATTATTGGTGCGGGTACCGTTCTGAACCCAGAGCAACTGGCAGAAGTGACCGAAGCTGGCGCGCAGTTCGCTATCAGCCCGGGTCTGACTGAGCCACTGTTGAAAGCGGCAACCGAAGGCTCAATTCCATTGATTCCGGGTATCAGCACTGTTTCTGAACTGATGCTGGGTCTGGATTACGGCTTGAAAGAATTCAAATTCTTCCCGGCTGAAGCGAATGGTGGCACCAAAGCACTGCAAGCTATTGCGGGCCCATTCTCTCAGGTTCGTTTCTGCCCAACTGGCGGGATCACACCGGCTAACTACCGTGATTACCTGGCACTGAAAAGCGTTCTGTGTATCGGTGGCTCATGGTTGGTTCCGGCTGACGCACTGGAAGCAGGTGATTACGACCGTATTACTCAGCTTGCTCGTGAAGCGGTTGAAGGCGCGAAATAATACGCCATTCTTTAAGTTGTAGCTGCGTAAAACCGGTCACATAGATAACGATGTGACCGGTTTTTTTATCCTTTGACGATAACCGCTTTGGTTGCGGCAATCGCACGCGCAATCGCATCTTCCACGCTAGAACCTGTTGCCAGCGTGACACCCATACGGCGTTTACCTTCAATCTCCGGCTTACCAAACAGACGCACCTGCAAACCGGCACCTACCGCACCCGCGACGTTACCGTACTGGACGTTATCACTGGTTAATTCTGGCAGGATCACCGCAGAAGCCGCCGGGCCATACTGGCGAATATCGCCAATTGGCAAGCCGAGGAAGGCGCGGACATGTAATGCAAACTCTGACAAATCCTGAGAAATCAGCGTCACCATGCCGGTATCATGTGGACGCGGGGAAACCTCGCTGAAAATGACCTCATCGCCACAGACAAACAGCTCAACGCCAAACAATCCGAAGCCCCCCAGGGATTTCACGACTTTCTCGGCAATTTCCTGCGCGCGACAAATCGCAACATCACTCATCTTTTGTGGCTGCCACGACTCACGATAATCGCCGTCTTCCTGACGATGACCAATTGGCGCGCAGAAATGCACGCCATCGATTGCGCTGATGGTCAACAAAGTGATTTCAAAATCAAAATTCACCACCCCTTCGACAATGACGCGTCCTTTGCCTGCCCGGCCACCGAGTTGAGCGTATTCCCAGGCTTTGGCTAACTGGTCGGCATTGCGGATAAAGCTTTGCCCTTTGCCTGAAGAGCTCATTACCGGTTTAACGATGCAAGGGAAGCCAATTTCTTCGACGGCTTGCAAGAAAGCGCTTTCGCTATCGGCAAAGCGGTAGCTTGAAGTGGGCAGTTCTAACTCTTCAGCTGCCAGACGACGAATACCTTCGCGGTTCATGGTCAACTTAGTGGCTCGGGCGCACGGGACAACGTTCTGGCCTTGCTGCTCCAGTTCTACCAGCATATCCGTGGCAATGGCTTCAATTTCGGGAACGATAAAATCGGGCATTTCAGCAGCGACCAGCTTTTTAAGTTCGGCACCATCAAGCATATTAATGACATGACTACGGTGCGCGACGTGCATCGCTGGGGCATCAGCGTAGCGGTCTACGGCAATCACTTCCAGCCCCAGACGTTGACATTCAATTGCCACTTCTTTTCCTAATTCGCCTGAACCCAACAACATCACACGTGTAGCTGAAGGACGAAGCGCTGTTCCCAACATTGACATAATCTGTATACCCAAACGGAGAAAATAGACCGGCGAATTATAAACGAAAACGTTTGCGTACGCAGCGACTTTCCCGCTTGCGATGCAAGGGTAATATTATTATACTGTTTAAATAAACAGTTAAGCCGGAGCTGCAAAATGGCGGTTGAAATCAAATACGTTGTAGTACGAGAGGGGCAAGAAAAAATGTCATTTGCCAGTAAAAAGGACGCAGACGCCTATGACAAAATGCTCGACCTGGCCGAAGTGTTGAGTGACTGGCTCACTCAAAGCCCAATTGCTCTCGAAGAAGGCCAAAATGACGTGCTGGCCATGTGGATGGCAGAAAACAAAGATGTGCTTTCGACCGTACTGAAAAGCGGCAAATTGCCAGAGCTGGAAACGGCAACAGCAGCAGATGAAACGCCTGAAGTCGTTACTGAAGAAGAGGCTTCTGATGATAAAGTAGCCGAACATCCACGTAAACGCACCAAAGCCGCTTAAGTTTTATCGCGTCGGAATACCGGCGCGGTTCTTTTCTCATCTTTAGTCTTATCAGACACTTCTTGACAGCCTTTCACCTAACCTCAGTGGCTATGTTCTAAAACAAGGGTGTCTCTCATGAGTAATTGGTTACAGCAGCTTCAGTCTATGCTGGGACAAGCGACACAGCCCGGCCAAAAATCTTCCAGGCACAATCAACCCTCTCAAGATCCTCAGGGGCTGAGCAAATTACTGGTACCTGCGCGCTGGGTGGCTTAGCGGGGTTACTGCTGGCAAGTAAATCATCGCGTAAATTACTCACTAAATACGGAACCAGCGCGCTGTTGGTTGGCGGTGGGGCAGTCGCTGGAAGCGTGATGTGGAGCAAATATAAAGATCGCGTCCGTGAAACCCATCAGGGGGAGCCGCAATTTGGGCAGCAACAATCGCCAGTTGATGTGCGGACCCAGCGTCTGGTAATGGCATTGGTCTTTGCCGCGAAAAGTGACGGCCATATCGATGACAAAGAGCGCCAGATAATCGAACAACAGTTGCGGGATGCGGGTATTGAAGAGTCAGGCCGTACGCTGATTCAACAGGCTATCGATCAACCGCTCGATCCACAGCGTTTGGTCCAAGGCGTTAATAACGAAGAAGAAGCTCTGGAACTTTATTTCCTCAGCTGTGCGGCAATCGACATTGACCACTTCATGGAACGTAGCTATCTCAGTGCGTTAGGCGATGCGCTAAAAATCCCACAAGATGTGCGCGAAGGTATTGAAAAAGATATTCAGCAACAGAAACTCAATCTGCCGGGTTAACCCCGGCATTTTTCTCAAAATCCCACGTTACGCTTGCAAGGCTGTCTTAATTTGCCACCCTTACAGGGTGTTAACTCAAAAATGAAAATCGACATGCCACCAAAAGCTAAAAAAATTCCTCACACCATGTCAGTTCATGGCGATACCCGCATCGATAACTATTATTGGTTGCGCGACGACGAGCGCGCAGATGCGCAAGTACTTGATTATCTGCATCAGGAAAATGATTACGGCCATCAAGTCATGAGCACGCAACAGGCGCTACAAGAACGCTTGCTCAAAGAGATGATCGACCGTATCCCACAACGCGATGTCTCCGCGCCCTATACGCAAAATGGCTATCGTTATCGCCAGGTTTTTGAAACCGGAAATGAATACGCCATTTATCAGCGCCAGTCGGTGATGCTGGCTGAATGGGAAGAGTGGAGCACGCTGGTGGATGGTAATCGCCGTGCTGCCCACAGTGAATTTTATACGATGGGCGGGATGAGCATCACGCCTGACAATACTGTGCTGGCATTGGCGGAAGATTTTCTTTCGCGTCGCCAGTACGGTTTGCGTTTCCGCAATCTGGAAACCGGGAACTGGTACCCGGAAGTGCTGGAAAATGTCGACAGCAGTTTTGTCTGGGCGAATGATTCCGCCACGCTTTACTACGTCCGCAAGCACCCTAAAACGCTGCTGCCATATCAGGTCTGGCGACATACGGTAGGGCATCCTTCCACGTCCGACGAGTTGGTTTACGAAGAGAAGGACGAAATGTTTTATGTCAGCGTGCATAAAACGACTTCGAAGCATTTTGTCCTGATTTACCTGAGCAGCGCGACGACCAGCGAAGTGTTGTTGCTGGATGCCGAGCTGGTGGATGCGCAGCCACAAAGTTTTGCACCACGCCGTAAAGACCACGAATACACTCTCGATCACTATCAACATCATTTTTATCTGCGTTCGAATCGTGAAGGCAAAAACTTTGGTTTGTATCGCTCAAAAGTGCGCGACGAAAGCCAATGGGAAGAGCTGATTCCACCACGTGAAAACGTCATGCTGGAAGGGTTTACGTTGTTTACCGATTGGCTGGTTGTTGAAGAACGCCAGCAAGGGCTAACCAGCCTACGGCAAATTAACCGTAAAACGCACGAAGTGACCGGAATTGCTTTTGACGATCCGGCATACGTAACTTGGGTTGGCTACAATCCTGAACCGGAATCTTCCCGACTACGTTACGGTTACTCGTCAATGACTACGCCTGATACCTTATTCGAGCTGGATATGGATACCGGCGAGCGGCGCGTCATTAAACAAAGCGAAGTGGCGGGATTTGATGCCAGTCACTATCGCAGTGAACATTTATGGATAACGGTACGAGATGGCGTCCAGGTGCCGGTATCACTGGTTTATCACCGTGAGCATTTCATCCGTGGGAAAAATCCACTTTTGGTGTACGGCTACGGCTCGTATGGCAGCAGTATGGATGCTGATTTCAGCAGCAGCCGTTTGAGCCTGTTAGACCGTGGTTTTGTCTATGCGATTGCCCACGTGCGTGGTGGCGGTGAGCTTGGCCAACAATGGTATGAAGACGGCAAATACCTAAAGAAAATGAATACATTCAATGATTATCTGGATGTGTGTGATGGTTTGCTGAAGTTGGGATACGGCGATGAAAATCTGTTGTATTCCATGGGGGGGAGCGCAGGCGGGTTATTAGTGGGCGCGGCTATCAATATGCGTCCGGATTTGTTTCACGGTGTGGTCGCGCAAGTGCCATTTGTTGACGTGCTTACCACCATGCTGGACGAGTCAATTCCGTTAACCACGGGTGAATTTGAAGAATGGGGGAATCCGCAAGATGTTGAGTATTACCACTACATCAAACAGTACAGCCCATACGACCAAATCACCGCGCAGGCTTATCCGCATATACTGGTGACCACGGGCTTGCACGACTCGCAAGTGCAGTATTGGGAACCCGCCAAATGGGTCGCAAAATTGCGCGAAACACGTATCGACGATAACTTGCTGTTGTTATGTACTGATATGGACTCGGGGCATGGTGGGAAATCAGGGCGATTCAAATCATACGAAGGTGTGGCGCTGGAGTTCGCGTTCTTGATTGCCCTGGCGCAAGGCACCTTACCAGGGCGTGTGGAGTAATGCGTTTTTACCCTTCGAGATAATGTTTCAGCGTCATTCTGAGATCCGGTGCTAATTCTTTGATGTTATTTAACATCCAACGTAAATAGCCCGGATCTTTATCCGCAATTTCAGCAATGGGCTGGCCACGATACTTGCCAAATGCCATGGTGGTGACCATCGCTGGACGGCCAGTAATAGTCACCATCTGATCGGGTGTCCAGCCGGATTCTTCCATAATCCGCAACAGCAAAGCGGCGGTAATGTAGCAATCGAACAGGGCGCGGTGGTGATGCAAGCCTGCCGGTGTTTCCACTTCAAGCTTGAGCGATTTATATAAACCCATGTTGCTGTATTTGATACCGGGCCATAAACGGCGGGCCAGTTTTACGGTACAAATCCATTCGCTGTCAGGCAGTTCAGGCAACATTCGCTGGTCAAAGCTGGCGTTATGGGCGACATAATAGGGGCTGCCGTGGTAGCGCGGAATGACATCTTCAATCCACGGTTTATTCGCCACCATTTCTTCAGTAATCTTATGAATGGCCATCGCCTGGTGACCAATGGGACGATCCGGACGCACCAGATCGCTCATTGGATTAACAATTTCACCATTGACGATATCGACAGACGCCACTTCCACCACGCCGCCCTGCAAACCGCAGGTTTCCGTATCAATAATGCGCAGCATATTCACTCCATCAGAACTTCGCTGGTTTCAATAACGCGCTAGCGTAATGGAATGATTTCTCCGTGCCAACCTTTCTCATCGCGCCGACCAACGGCCAGCAATTCGCCATGATCGGCGCGCACCACTAACTCGCCGCGATCATCCCAACAGGCGCTACGTCCCGCGGAGCGGTATTTGCCGGTCGAAAAAGCATGATTAGCCAGCAATACCGGCAAATTGTATTTACGCGCCCAACGTTGCAGATACATTTCATCGTGCTGGTAACTGATTTCGTTAATGAACTTGCCTGTGGCGTAAAGACTTGCGCCCATCTCAGCAGCGCTGCGTGGCCAGGTTTCTTCATCGCTGCCGGTACTGAACCCCATCGCGACGCTACGATTATGCAAACCAACCAAAGGGGTATGCTGGCCTGGAAGGTCAATATCGCTTGAAAGAGGTTTGCAACAGGCGACGCGCGAACCATCAGGCAAAAAGCCTACAGAACCGGGTGAAACACCTCCTTTACACCGCAGGGGCAAACCCACGACGATAGTCATTTTGTGTTCTATGGCGGCATTTTGCAGAGGATTAAGACGTTCATCAGTGAAGGGTAGTGCGCAGTCGTGGTGATTTTCTATGTTGAAACCAGTGAGGGATAGTTCGGGAAAAATCAGGAGATCAATTTGTTCACGGACAGCACAACGAACAAAGTCTAAGTGATGTGAGATATTAGATTCGAGGTCATCGGGGGTGGCGCCGTATTGCGCCGCCGCAACATTCCAGACAGGCATATGCTCTTCCTTAATCAATCTACCTAACAGCCATCTTCCTATGGCCGCAACAGGTAATTCCTGTGTTTGGTTCTAAAACCCAAGAAAAATCTTAACATCAATTTTGTCAGGAAGTTTAAGGCTGTGAATATTTATTTCACTTTAGGCTCATATGGCAGACGTGAAAGATTAACTGATGCCAGGCGATGTGCAATCAGGCGTTCTCTGAACCAATCACGTAGGTGGGCAGGTTGCTCGCGTTCAACGACTTCGGCAATCACCGGCATATTATAACGTTCCTTAAAGGCCACGCCTGCCGCAGCAAGATCCACATTGATCTTATCCATTTCGTCCTGGGGTAATTCAGCAAGATTGTGATTCATTTTGGTCTCCTGTTTTGTGCCGCAAAGGTACTTGCAGATGAAGTTGATGACAAGTCTTTACATTTATTGATAGCTGTTCTCATCTCGACTTCACCTGGGCTCAAGGTTATCCTTTTGCCGTCTTGAATAAGAAAAAGGAATAGTTGATATGGCTTTCACTCGATCTCGTCTTTTTACCCTCGCGACTCTTTTAACGGCTCTTACCGCTTCTGGCTCAGCATTTGCGCATGCGCATCTTGAGCATCAATACCCTGCGGCAGATGCTTCAGTCACGGCGTCACCGCAGGCAATTACCCTCAATTTTTCTGAAGGAGTAGAAGCTAATTTTAGCGGGATTACTCTGACCGGGCCACAGCAAGTCGCCGTGAAAACCGGCATGGCAAAACGTAACGAAAAAGACGAAAAACAGCTCATCGTGCCAGTCGAGGAGGCACTGAAACCAGGTGCTTACCAGGTCGACTGGCATGTGGTGTCGGTTGACGGACATAAAACCAAAGGGAAGTACCTGTTCTCGGTGAAATAAGCGGGATGCTACCTTCTTTCTATATCGCGCTGCGATTCATCCATTTTGCTGCCCTTATGGTGCTGCTGGGCAGCACCATTTCATGCTCAATGTTAGCGCCTCAGGCATTTAAGCCGGTCCTCATCCGCCGTCTGCAATGGCAGTGGCATTCTGCAGTCTGGATGACAATGCTTAGCGCAGTATTGCTGTTATGCGCTCAGGCGGGAATGATGGGCAGTGGATGGCAGGACACCATCAATCCACAGGTTTGGCTAGCCGTGCTGGGCACGCGTTTTGGTTCTGTGTGGCTGTGGCAGATTTCACTCGGTGTCGTGACGGTTGTGGTGCTGATGTTAAAACCGCGCAACTTGCAATCTTTATTGCTAACCCTCGCCGCAGGGCAACTCATTTTGCTGGCTGGTGTTGGGCATGCCGCAATGCGCGAAGATTTTTATGGTGGCTTACAGCGCCTGAACCACGCAGTGCATTTACTTAGCGCTGGCTGGTGGGTCGGAGGCCTTTTTCCGCTGATTATGTGCATGCGCATGGCTAGAAAACCACGCTGGCGGGGGGCTGCGATCACCGCGATGATGCGTTTTTCCCGTTACGGGCATCTGGCGGTTGCCGCTGTGCTACTAAGCGGATTAATCAACAGTCTGATGATTCTGGGCTGGTCATTGCCACTGGAAAGCGACTATGTGCGTTTCTTGTTGGTGAAGGTTGTCTTTGTTGCCGTGATGGTTATCATCGCACTGTATAACCGTTATTATTTGGTGCCCCGATTCAACCGTGCTCCAACGGCAACAAAACAGTTTGTCCGGTTAACCTGGCTGGAAATCATTTTGTCGGTGGTGGTACTCCTTGCGGTTAGCATTTTCGCTACCTGGGAACCGTACTGAAGACATTATTTGCTCAAGAGAAATTCATGAAAAAAAGTATTTTGACATTGCTGTTGCTGGCTTGCGCAGGTGGTGCGTTTGCGGCACCACAAATTATCACCGTGAGCCGTTTTGAAATGGGTAAAGATAACTGGGCGTTTAACCGCGAAGAGGTGATGTTGAGTTGCCGTGCGGGCCAGGCGTTGTTTGTCATCAACCCAAGCACACTGATGCAGTACCCGCTAAATGATATTGCTGAGCAACAAGTGGCGAGCGGCAAGACCACTGGCCAGCCAATCTCTGTCATTCAGATAGATGATCCACAGGCGCCAGGGCAAAAAAAGAGTCTCGCGCCATTTATTGAGCGTGCACAGAAGCTATGTAGCTAAACACGCTAACTTCTTTATTTGTCATAAAAAACCGCCATATCCGAGAGCCGGATATGGCGGTTTTTGTCTTAAATGTCACCTGTAACACAGTTTTTTTTCGAACACTTTAGCGCCCGACTGGAAAAGCTGCGCCGGTAAACTATTCTTAGAAGGCAAGGCGAAGTCTGCCTGCATTAATGCCAACTTTTAGCGCACGGCTCTCTCCCAAGAGCCATTTCCCTGGACCGAATATAGGAATCGTATTCGGTCTTTTTTTTATCCGCCGATTAAAATCAGCGACTTATAAATAATTCAGTTACTTACCGCACATCCTGTTGCACTCCATTACACCCAATATGATGCTCTGTAGTCACTTTGTGGACGCCCCGCCAAGCTTACTGAGCGGGTTTAATATAAGCGCATCCTCAAGATGATCAGGTGCAAAATGGGCATAACGCATCGTAACTCGAATATCAGAATGCCCCAAAATTCTTTGCAGGACAATAATATTCCCGCCCCCCATCATAAAATGACTGGCAAATGTATGTCTAAGTACATGACTCATTTGGCCTTCCGGTAATTGAAGTCCGGCAATTTTTATTACGCGATAAAACTGGCGATAACATTGCTCAAAAGGTTTACCGTCACGTTCGATAAGTTGCTTATACAATTCGTCAGATATTGGAACTGTTCGGTTCTTTTTACCCTTCGTGTTTACGAAAGTAATCTTATTAGGCGCGAGCTGTGATTTCTTAAGATTTGCCGCTTCACTCCAACGCGCTCCGGTGGAGAGGCAGATTTTTACAATCAGGGTTAATTCAGGATTTCCATGCCCACGGCACGCACCCATCAATCTTTTCACTTCATCGTCAGTAAGCCAGGACATCTCTTTTTCAGGCTCATCAAACTCACGAATATTCTTGAGTGGGTTAGGGTAGTTAACCTCACCAAGTCGGGTTAACTCATTAAACACTGCTCGTAGAAAAGCATGTTCACAATTGACCGTTCCGATGGAAACCTTGAGTGATTTTTCACTGGTTTTATAACCGTTAGCAATCTGGCCGGTGAGTCGTCTATCCCGGTAATGCGCCCAATCTTTAGCTGTAATTTGTGAGGCGACGGGATCGCCCAGGCCATTACAGATGATATGTAGCTTACCCAGGCGACCTTTCTTATCACTAAGAGAGCAACCATGTAACTTGTACCATAGCTCGATTAGCTCACTTAGATGTCGACGGTCATCCTTCTCTGCCATCCAGGGTTTTTGCTTCGCTTGTTCCAGTTGATAACTTTCATAGGCAAGCGCTTCACCTTTAGTGGAGAATTTCTTGCGAACACGCTTACTGCCGCGCCCATCGATATAAACATCGCAAAGCCATTGTCCGTCGGCTTGTTTTCGTACGGTCATGTGAGAATCCTGCTAAATCAAATGGTTGAAAAATACTGTATATTTAAACAGTATTCAATGTTTGATTTTGCAAACTCATACATTCAAATGCTTACTTAAAAGAGTATTGTTGTTATCTGAGACGGAGCGCAGGCATAAAAAAACCTGCTTTCGCAGGCTTTGTCTACATCCAGAGCTGTTGTTGTTTATAGCGATTAGGGTGGGGCGGTGCTGGTTCAACTTCGCCAGGCTTAACGATGTATCGAGCAAGTGATTCATGGGTGACAAAAGTGCATCCACAGTTGATATTCTGGCACTGGTGATAACGTTCTTTGGTTTCTATGCTCAAATATCTGCTGGATCGCGCGTGGGCTGCGTCCTGGCATAACGGGCAATGCATCATGATTTATTTCCCCTCTCGCTCATCATAGAGGGAATGATAAACTCACAGATCGCATTTGCAAGATATTGTTTGCAAATTTAACTCATTCAGACTCGTAACTCACATCGTTTAATCTCACCTCCAGCTCAAGCGAGGTCGTGAAGCCGCTATTACTGAGTGAGTGCATCACCTTAGTGATTGTCCATGCCTGCTCGTCAATGACGCGCTTAAAGCCTGAAACGGTGACCGGTGTTTCCGGGTAAAGATCTGCACGACCCATCGCAAGGCTAATCGAAAACTCTGCCACACCCCGTTGCAGTTTGTCCCATTTGGCCTGAGCCGCACGCATCGCCTGCGCCTTGCTGGCGTAAATGGTGGTCAGCGCAAAGACATTATCTTCCTCACCAGCCATGTACTCGCCCTCGCGCTCTTCCTTTTCCTTTGGTGCTTTATTCGCTTTTACCGGCTTGGCCTTCGGGTGCTGGAGGGCGCGCAGGTTCTGCGGTTTGGCCTTACGCCTGAGTTTGACCTGCTGCTTTTGCTCTTTCGGCTCTTTGGTGTGCAACCATTTAGCGGTCACGCCGGTGTAAGCCCCACGGTCAGCAATGGCAAACTGGTGACGGTCACCGTCGCGGCGCTCGATGCTCATCTGCGCAATGGGTTTGCCGCTGGCGGTGACTCCGGCACCGGCTTTGATGAACAGCAGTTTGCCTGCCTTGACCGACACCTCCGCGCCGTTGCGTTCTGCCAGACGGGTGAGGAATTTCGCGTCGGACTCCTGCGTCTGGTCGATATGCGGGATGGCAATTCCGGTGAACTGCGGGGCGACACTGGCGGTCAGTTTGTTGCGGTTGGCGATAGTGTTGAGCACTTCCCCGAGGGTGGTGTCGTGATAGGACGCCTCGCGGCGTGAATTGAGCGTGCCGCGAAAATCTGCACTGCGCGCACGGATAGTCAGCGTGTCCGGTGCGCCGCGATGTTCAATTTCATCAACCGTGAACTGACCTTTCCCCAGCAGCGCCGAACCCTGCCAGCCGAGGAACAGTGACAGCACCGCCCCGCGCACCGGCAACTCAATCAGGCCGTCAGTGTCATCGAGTTCGATATCGAGCTGGTCAGCTTCAAAGCCCCGGTTATCGGTCATGCTGAGGCTAATCAACCGGTCGCTGATATTGCGAGTAATGTCCTGCTGGTTGAGGGTGAGCATAAACGCCGGTGCCATGCTTGCCCCGGCATCCAGTGTCATTCCGGTCAGCATTAAAATAACCCTCCGATTTTACTCTGCACGTTCCCGACCAGGCTTTCGGCCTGCTTCTCAATATCACCAAACATCGCCGTCAGCGACTCATCCACGCGGGTCAGGCTGACGGTAAAATCAATTTTCATGGCTGAGCCGTCGGCAAAAAATTCGCTGTGGGTTTCGCTGACCGAATTAATCACAAACATGCCATAAATGGTGCCACTGCCATCAAGCAGCGACCAGGCGCGCCCCTCATCCGCCATCAGGTTGAGTGCCAGCAGTGACAGCCTGCCGCCGGTGATTTCCGGCAACAGGCTTCCACTCAGGACAATTTTTTCCTCATTCACGCCGAGGAACTGCATCGCCGGTCGCTGGCCGACGCGACTGTTGGATGGCCAGCGATAATCCACATCCCGTTGCAGGCTCTGATAAGGCAGTGTCTGTAACTGAAAAACAAACATGCCGAGGGCAAGCATCATGGTGAATCCTCCTTAGTCGTGCATCATGCTGGCGCGTTGCTTCGCACGTTTCTCGCGCTCGTATTTTTCCAGGCTGTCGCGCAGCTGGCGGTCAAGTTCACCGCCGTTCTGCACACCGCCGCCGATGGCGATGTGATACTCATTGCGGCTCTGGTCAGTGTAGGTTTTGCCACTGCTGGCGGTGACCGGTTGATAACCCCCGGCTCCGCTGGCATAGGCGTTGACCTTTTCGGCCTGCACATTAAGCTGACCGGATTGCTGGTTGATGAGGCCGAGCTTGTCGAGTACCCACTCGATACCGTCACGCAGGGCGGTAAACGGTGTCATGGCGAGCCGGAAAGCGCCTGCCAGTGCCTGACCAAACGCCACGCCGGATTCCTTGCAGCTGTCGAGTGTGTCCTTGCTGGCTTTCACCGGGGCAATCAGCTCTTTGAACCACTGCCAGACCCCCTGAACTTTCTGCCCGATAGCGTCAAACACCGGAGCCAGTGGCGCGAACATCTCAGCCACCGGCGCAAAGGCAGCTTTCAGTCCTTCCACCACACCGCTGAAGAAAGCGCTCAGCGGCTCCCAGTATTGATAGATGAGCAGCGCACCCCCGACGATAGCCGCACCGATGGCGACAATCGGCCAGCTGAGTGCGCCGAGTACCGTCATCATCGCCCCACCGGCGACGGTAAACGCGGTGCCGAGCAGACCGGCTGCGGCAATCAGGGCATTGACACCGGCAATCACCGGCCATGCCACCAGACCAATCGCCCCGACCAGGCCAATGACCGCCAGTGCCACACCACCGACCTTGAGCAGGGTCTGTGCGAGTCCTTTGTTCTGCACAATCCAGTGGTCGAGTTTGAGCACATATTTGGTGGTGGTCTGTGTCAGCTGGCGCAGGGAAGACTCCTGCTGGTCAAACAGGTCAGTGCCGACCGCCTCATACGCCGACTGAAACTCTTTAAAGTCGCCGCCGAGGTTGTCCTGCATCACCTTCACCAGTTCGGCGGTTTTGCCGTCCGAGGCTTTAAAGGTGGCGGTGAGTTTGTCGAGTTTGCCGGTCATGGCGTCGGTCATCAGTACCGCAGCTGCCGAGCTGGCTTCCTCGCCAAAGATGACCTTCATGTACTCCGCACGCTGCGCCGTACCGAGTTTGTTTTTCTCAAATTTGCCCTGCATTTCTTTCAGGATGGTAAACAGCGGGCGCATGTTGCCCTTGCTGTCGGCGGTGCTGACTTTCAGCTCAGTGAGTGCCGTTTTCGCCTGGCCGACCGGTGCCTGCAAACGGCTGATGACCGCGCGGCTTCCGGTGCCTGCCATCGAGCCGGTGATTTTCGCATCGTGCAGCGCACCGGCCATCGCGGCGGTTTCTTCGATACTGATACCGGCATTTTTCGCCACCGGCGCGATATAGGTCAGGGCATCACTCAACCCGTTAAAGTCAGCGGCGGTTTTGTTCATCGTGGTCGAAAGCACATCGCCAATGTGCGCGACCTTGTCGTCGGAAAGCTGGAACGCCGACCGCATCCCCATCAGCAGCGCGGCGTTTTCTTCCATCGTGCGCTGGTTGGCGAGCGCCATATTCAGCGTGACCGGCGTCGCCGCCTGAATGGCCGCCGCATCCCCGCCGGATTTGGCGATAATAATCTGCGCACCGGCGGCGTCATCTGCCGAAGCGGCGGTGTTATCGCCGAGCTGGCGCGCCTGTTTACGCAGGGCTTCCATTTCCGGTGAGGTTTTTTCCACCCCGAGTACCGCCTGCAACTCGGAATTTTTCTGCGCAAAGTCATAGCCGGGTTTCAGGATACCCACACCTGCCGCCACACCGGCGGTTGCCATGCCGATACCGGCAGCACCCACGGCACCGGCTGTCCCGGCCAGCTGTTTACCGGCCTGATAACGGTTGTTGACGGCGTTGAGTCTGTCCTGCTGTCGGCTGACCCGCGCCAGGGCTTCCCGCTGGCGATTAAGCTGTGCGGTGGTTTCGCTGAGCGAATTTCTCAGGCGGCGCTCGTCGGCTGACAGGGTGCGGGTGTTAATCCCCGCCTGTGCCAGCTCCTGCCGCTGGCGCTGGACCGACTGACGCAGCCCGTTATATTTGGTCTGCAATTCCGAAGCCGAACGCTTTGCGGCGTCCAGTGCCTGCGCCTGTGCACGCGTCGGGCTGGCGGTATTCCGGAACTGCACCGCCAGCGCGGCGGCTTCCTGTTTTGCTTTTGCCAGTGACTGACCGGTGACCGCAAGCTGCGCGCTGGTTTTACGAAAACCGTCAATACGCGATGCCTGGCCGTTCAGGTCTTTGAGGGTTTTCTGCGTGTTGCGGATGTCACCCGCCAGCGCCTTGCTCGCCGTCTGGATGTGTTTAAACGGGCGCGTTGCCTGGTCAACGGCCTTAAGCAGCACTTCGATTCTGACGTTATTACTCATG
The DNA here is from genome assembly GCA_024169445.1 of Buttiauxella agrestis ATCC 33320. Lineage (GTDB taxonomy): Bacteria > Pseudomonadota > Gammaproteobacteria > Enterobacterales > Enterobacteriaceae > Buttiauxella > Buttiauxella ferragutiae. Next base: position 3,934,396 of record JALKFA010000001.1, on the reverse strand, counting down.
AGAATTTCCGCTACGTTTTAGCGCCATCTCGCGCCAGCTGATGAGGTCGCTCAGGCTCAGGGCGTAGAGTTCTGATGGCGGCCAGTGGAAGATCACCGCAATATCCGCCATCAGGTCGTCGACCGATAAACCCGACGGGAAGCTTAAACCGCCGAAGCCGGAGCCAAAAAACCGATCACCTTCGCGGCCAGCGTCATCATGTCCGGCAGCTCCAGCGCGGCAACATCCGACTCGGTCAGGCTCGGGTAAGTCATACGCGGCAGCACTTTAATCAGCGCGTTCACATCCGAGCTGGCGACATCAGCGAGACTCACCCCGCGCAGGGTACCTGCGGTCGGCTTAATCAGCGTGACCGTTTCAATCACAATTTCCCCGCGTTTAACCGGCTTCACCAGGGTCACAATGTTCGGGTTATCAGAAGTGTTCTTGTATTTTTTTGCGTTGCTCATGGGATTTTTCTCCGTGGATTTTACAAGGGGTAACCGGCCAGAAAACCTGACCGGCAATGGTATTAAGACAGACCGATATTGCGGCGGCGCTGTTCAAGACGGTCGACGCCGTTCACTTTCTCAATCATGTTGAGGGTGTCGATTTCAATCAGCTCTTTGCCGTTCATCGTCAGCTTGTAATAGGTGCACACCGTGGTGATTTTGGTTTCGGTATCCTCACCCTGTTTGCTGTCGCCGCCGTCAAATTCTTTATGACGGCCACGCACCACCACCTCGACGGCGGTTTCTTCTTCGGTATCGTCGCGCTGGTAGGAGCCTGCAAAACGCAGCGGCACACTGGAGGCACCCAGCAGCGCGTACTGCGCCCAGAGCTCTTCGTCCGGAAAACCGCCGAGTGTCCACTCAAGGGTGAGTGCATCATCGTCGAGACCAAAATCCACCGGCGCGGCACCGTTCATGCCGCCGCCGCGATAATTTTCCAGCTTGCGGGTCAGTTTCGGCAGCGTCACCGAGGACACCACGCCCATGTAACTGAGGCCGTCGTTAAACAGGTTGAGTGATTTAAGCTTGCGGGGCATTGCCATGATTCAGCGCTCCTTATCCGTTGACCGAGGTAATCAGGTTCACCAGGTATTTATCGGTGATGCGCTGACGCAGGGTGAGGTTTTCCAGTGGTGGCACCGGCGTGTAGTCGTAATCGAGATAGAGTTTCCCAGCTTTGAGCGATTCCTTGTCATTGGCGGTTTCATCAAACCAGCAGTCGGCATCCACGATGTAACCGGCGGTTTTCAGCTCGCGGAATTTGGCCTTGATGCCGTCTACAATGTCGCGGATGAGCACCGGTGTGATCGGTTTATCCACCGCCCACATATGCCCCTCGGCCATCGTGTCGGCGATGACCTGCGCGGTGCGGGTGTAGTTCTCAAACAGGAATAACGGGTCGTCAGAACAGGTGCGGTTACCCCAGAAGCGGAAGCCATCCTTGCGGATAAGGGTCGTGACTCCAGCCTCATTGAGCAGGTCAGCATCGGTGCCGGAGGCCTGCAAATCCCAGAACACCGAGGCACTGATACCGGTGACACCCTGCACCCCGACGTTGGACAGGGTTTTATGCCAGCCGACGGTCTGGTCGATGAAGGCACGCAGACCGAGTGCACGCGCCGTGGCATACGCCGGAGCACTGGCGTTCTTTTCCGTATCCCAGGCGATAAAGTCCGGCCAGATAACCATCAGCTCACGCTGGCTAAAATTGTCACGGTACTTGATGGCGTCAGAAATCGTTTTGCAGTTCCACGCACTGACATAGCCAAAGGCGCGCAGGCTGACACACACCGAGGCCAGTGCAACCGCCACTTCCTGCGAATCCAGCCCCGGCACGCCGAGAATGCGCGGTTTCACGCCGGTGACGGCTGAAGCGGTCAGCAGCGCTTTAATGCCGGTGTATTTACCGTTGATATCGGTGCCACCAATGATATTGCTGATGGTCTGCGCGCGGGCGGCGTCCTCATCTTCGTCGTCGCCTTCTTCGACGCGCACCACAATCGTCACCGGCTTGCACTGGTCAGCAATTGCCTGGAGGGAAGCAGCCAGGGTGCCTTTGGTTCCGGCCTTGCCGATAGCCGCCTGCACATTAGTAATTAACACCGGCTCATTAAGGGGAAAGGTCTGCGCGTCGGCATCGCTGGCGGTACACACCATGCCGATGACCGCCGTCGAGACCGTGGAAATAACACGCGTGCCGTCGTTGATTTCAATAACCTGCACGCCGTGGTGGTAATCACTCATCCGGCTCACTCCGTAGTTTTCTGGAATGTCTATTTTCAGGTGTTGTGCCGTCAGCGGGCGAGCAATGTGCGCTCGTTGGCTGAGGGCACAACAGCCAATAAACCAGTGAGAAATCAGCGGGTAAAATGTGATGGCGATTGATCGGTGAGAGCGATCAATTAGCGAGAATTGATCGTTTATATCCATTATCTATAAAGGTGTATTGCCGTTATCGTTTCCGGCATTAAGGGAGGCGGCGCAATGCAATACGTTTTATGGGGAGTGGCGGCACTGGTCGTCTGGTTACTGGCAGGGTATTTCTGGTGCCTGTGGTTTGTCGATGATGAAGAAGATGATTATCAGGAATGTCCGTATGACTAGCCCGCTTTGCGCGGGCTTTTTTGTGCCTGTCAGAGGGTTGCCGGTGCCTGCGGCCATTCATTACGGGTCATCTGCGAAACATCCACACGGTTGAGTAACACGCGGTATTTCTTCCAGGCAAGAAGCTGTTCGGCCTCCTCGGTTGTTGCAATATCCAGATCAACGGCATCCTGAAGAGGGGATATAGCCGCCGCAGCATCGAACATCAGCTCAGCCTTTTTCTGTAGGGCCAGCTCATTTTCATCCGGGCGGATATCGATAAACACGCCGTTCTCGTATTTAAAATTGCCCACCACGTGTTGAGGCACATCTGCCGGGTCCACCTCATAAACGCTGCGCCCCTCGACCATACCCATCATCGATACATCAGATTCAAAAGCGCAGACAATACCTGCTGAATCCAGAGCAATCGCGCCTGACCAGTCAATCAGTGTGTCATACCAGTCTCGGCCTTTATCATCCTGAAAATATTGCCCCTCATGAAACTGGCCCTCAATCTCAACAATTTCTTTTTTATAGACTTTTGGAGTGTTAAATAAATCCATCAATTAATCCCCTACGTTGACCCATGCACCGCTTTGTTTATTCAGATATTGCATCTGGCGGTAATAAAACCCCATTTTTCGACCATCGTCTGCACCATGCTGCCTTACCCCGGTAAGAACACATCCTGCAGGTGCTTCCCAGACACCAATCCAGGCAAAAGCGCTGTTAAAAAGCTGCTGCCCGCCACGTCTGAGGCCATTCACAATGCCGTAGCGCGCATCGCTCTGGGCTTTTGTGTAAGCCTCACCGGCGGGGGTATAGCTTCCTTTAGGCTGATATTTCAAATCAAAATTTGCGTAGTTGCCGGGGACAATCTGACCAACTGAGGTTAGTATTTTGCTACTACTGGCATAGGTCAGAACAGCATTCCCCGTCGTAGAGTCCTCATTGATTCGAAGCCCACTTCCATCCACCACAACAAAGTATTTCTTCCCTGTGTCAGCCTCCGTAAGCTGGATGATGGGTGCTGCGCTGTATATCTCAAGATTGCCCGTAAGACGCCCTCCGCCGACAGAAAGCGCCCCTACATCCGTCGCGCCAAGACTGATATCAGCACTGAGCGCTCGACCGTTAATTTTGCGCCCAGAGGGAACACGTCCATTGGCATTATGATTCGCCGCTTTCACTGCTTTTGGTGTCGCGGCCAGCACTTCACTTTCGCTGTCAGCGGCACTGCTGAGCTGGACGAGGCCTTTACGCACAGTGGTTGCATCCTGTGCACTGTATTTGCCATTAGCCAGGTCATAAGCCGCTTTGACCGCTTTCGGTGTCGCTGCCAGCACTTCACTGGTGCTGTCGGTGGCACTGCTGAGCTGGACAATCCCTTTGCGCGCGGTCGATGCGTCCTGCGCAGTGTATTTGCCGTTAGCCAGGTCGTAAGCCGCTTTGACAGCTTTCGGGGTCGCGGCCAGCACTTCAATGGTGCTGTCGGTGGCACTGCTGAGCTGGACGAGGCCTTTACGCGCAGTGGTTGCATCCTGTGCACTGTATTTATCATTAGCCAGGTCATAAGCCGCTTTGACCGCTTTCGGTGTCGCTGCCAGCGCTTCACTGGTGCTGTCGGTGGCACTGCTCAGTTGCGTAAAACCCTTAGCCTCGAGGGTGGCATCAGGATGGCGGCGCGAACGTTCATGCTCGGCGAGTTTATCGTCGACATAATCCTGGGTTGCCATCACCGTGGTGGTGTCGATGGTCAGGTCAACCGACTCAATGGCACTGACCATAATCACCATACGCACGGTTTGCGCGCGGCCTGAACCCTCAGCCAGTTTCGGCTTGTAGCTTTCGGCCATATTGGCAATGGCGATGAGTGTGCCATCAGCATCAAACAAGCCCATTTCCCGCATCCAGAATCCGCCCCGTTCCGGCGGAATAACCAGCTCGGCCACCACGTAATTATCGTGATTGACATCGATGCTGATTTTATTCAGTGCTGCACGCCATTTTTCACGGATGAGGGCTGTCTGGCTGACATCTGGCTCCGGCAGTGAGCCGCCCCCGTCACCGACAGCCATGTGTGTGAGGGAAATCAGTGTGCCGCCAGCCGTCGCAGCAGCCAGTTTTGCCGCCCCGGCGGTGGTAAGCAGTGTTTTATATTTTACGGTCATCGTTGCCTCTTTTATCCGGGGTAAACAGTAATAATGTCGCCGTCATAGCTCAGGCCACCGACGTAAAATTCGCCCCTGACATCCTGGGTAATATTCAGGCCAGTCAGGTGACGGCTGGCGGCTTTTGCATCAGCAATCAGGCGCTCCATTTCGAGGTACATTTCCTCGGTAATGCCGCTTTCCAGCACGCCAATATCCAGCCGAAACGTGCCAGGCTCATCGTTGCTCTGCCACCACTCGGTGACATTAATCAGATAGCCGAGCGGCTCCACCACACGGCGGATAGCACCGATGGTGCCTTTGTGTTTGTGAATGTATTTGGCGGTCTGGATAACGGTGCGCTTTGCATCTTCCGTCCAGTTCTCATCCCAGCGGTCGACCGAAAACGCCCACGCCAGATACGGCAGCAGCGGCGCGGGGCATTCCAGCGGGTTCCAGAGCTGGCGCAGCGGCACCGGTACGCGCGTCAGTTCGGCACAGGCTTTTTCGGCAGCCAGCTCCAGCTCAGAGGAGCCAACCGGCAGCAGTCGGACGTTATTCATCAGCACCCCCGATAACGATTTGGTAATCCGCACAGTACGAAGCCTGAGTGTCATCGAGCACGATGTCGGCCAGCGGTTTAGCCAGCTCGACGCGCTGCACACCTTCCACATGTAAAGCGGCATAAATGGCCGACTTGCGAATATCACGCCCGAGGCGGTGCTGCGCGCTGATGTAGGCTTTCAGTTTGGCCTCGGCGGCCTGCCTGACCGGCTCCAGCTCGGGTCCAGGGTAAAGGTAAAGTGTCGCGTCAATTTCATAGTCGACGATGACCGCCGACTGCACCGTCACACGGTCAGCCACCGGGCGCACGTTCTCATCATTCAGCGCAAGGCTGACGATGTTCACCAGTTCATCACTGGCGGTGCCGTTCCCTTCACGCGACAACACGGAAATCGTCACGCAGGCCGGTGACGGGCTGATCACCGACACATCCGCGACACGCCCGTCGGCACTGCGTCCATGAAACTGATACGCCCCGACCGGCCCCGCGACACTCAGCCCCTCAAAGGACTGCTGAATACGCAGACGAAAATCACTGTCCGATTCCATCACCGCCGCCACCGGTGGGATGGCAGTGTCATCGGCAGGTGTAATGACAAGGCGCGTGACGTTATTGTTTGCACCTAGCACATCGAGGTCGTTTGCCCTGGAAAATGCCAGCATCACCGCCAGCGCCGACTCGTTAACCCGCTGGCGTAACAACAGCTCCCGATACGCGTTCTCCTCCAGCAGCTTGACGATGGGGTCGGATTCCAGCGCCAGCACCCGCGCAACGGCTTCCTGCTCCTCTTCCGGATACAGGGAAATCAGTGTCGCTTTGCGCTCGGCTAACAGGGTTTCATAGTCCAGTACCTCGACCACGTCCGGCGGCGGTAACTGGCTCAGGTCAATGGTTGCCATAATCTCAGCTCAGGGGAATGGTTAAGGAAAAAGGCGCGCCGCCAGTGCCGGTACGCGTGCCGGTGATATCGACGAATAACGCGCCTGCGGTTGTGCTCTCAAAGGTGATGGCCGTCAGCCGGATACGCGGCTCCCATTTAAGAATTGCCATGTAGCAGGCCGACATAATTTGCAGGCGTAATGCGGGGGTATCAGGCTGGTCAATCAGTGCCGAGAGCAGCGAGCCGTAATCGCGGCGCATGACACGCGAGCCGATGGGGGTGATCAGAATGTCGCGCACGCTCTGACTGATATGTCCGGAATCGGACAAACCCAGACCGGTGGCACGGTTCATGCCGAGATAACGAGCCGTCATTGTGTGCCCTACGTCAGACTTCCGCCGCGCTCAACGCCGCCATGCTTATGTTTATCCACCTGCACACCGTTGGATTTAAACGTGCCGCCGCTGTGCTCGATGTTGCCGCTCATCTTGCCGCCCTGTTTCACCTCCAGCGTGGCAGTGATCAGTTTGTTGGTGCAGACCACTTCCGGCGTATCGAGGGTGATTTTCTGGCTGGCTTTAACCGTCACAACCGGCACCGTCACGACAACAGATTCGGACGCAGTGACTGAGGCGGTTTTAATACCGCTCACGGTCAGTTCGCCAGTCTGCGGTTCGTACTCAATCACGGCACCATCAGGGAAAGAAATATGCAGCGCATCGGCAGAGGCTGACGGTGCGGGATTGTCATCGGAATAAATGCCAGGCAGCACGAAAGCGGTATCCAGCTCGCCTCCAATCGCCAGCAACAGAACCTGCTCACCGACAGACGGTGCCCACCAGGTGCGCGAGCGACCGGCGCGGGATGTCAGCCAGTGCAGCCAGTCGGTAGTAATACCGCCGGTTTCCACACGGCATAACGCCTTATCGGTGTCGACTTTCGTCACGACACCGATGCGGATAAGGTTGCGCAGCAGGCGCTGAATATCAGAAAACAGGGGTTGTGTATTCATGGAGGAAAGGATGCCGTTGGGGGTATTTAGTGGCAATCTAGTTAGGTTGCGTGAGTTCCCACACAACAACCATAAGGATAATAATTTCGTGATTAGGCTTAAAAATCAAACTACCTGATTTATAACCGTCATAACTCAAATTAAAATAACAAGTAATGAGATTTGATGATTTCAAATGACATACTTGTAATACGTATATATTATATTTAACCGCATCATTCCTGATTCAAGCTATCAACTTGTTCTAATTAAAGGATAAAAAATGAACAGTAAAGTTCCGTTACTATTTATAGCCGCTCTACTTGTAGGATGCGGTGACAATGACACAATTGAATGTTCATCAGAGATAAGTACGCAAACTCTCACTAATGTATTGAAAGATTCGGCAATGGAACAAATCTCTCATAACACAGCTATATATGATAGTGTGACAAACTCAATAAAACGGTCCACATTAGATAAAATTGGGTTTGATATTTCTAATATAACAACTACTAGTAAGGACCCAAATAGTACGCTTAGAACTTGTTTAGCAACAGTAAGTATAAAAGTACCACCTGAAGAATATGTTGAATTGAGTGATTTTTCTCGTAATGATCTTAATCGTAATCTAGATAAGGTTATGGAAAATTTCAATTTAGAACAAAATTCAAATACGTTCTCAGTTCGAGTGGATTATACGGTACAGCCGACTGATGATAAAAAAAGCGTGTTTGTTAAGTCAACTATTGATAATGGAGCATCGGCTGGAGCAGCACATATTTCTACTTTATCTATTTTAAAACCAATTATTGAGCAAGAGAAAATAAAACAACAAAAAAAACAACAAGAATTAGCTCAACAGCAACAGCAACAGCAACAGCAACAGCAACAGCAACAGCAACAGCAACAGCAACAGCAACAGCAACAGCAACAGCAACAGCAGCAGGTTCAGACCCAAGCAGTAGAGACTACGACTGTTAACGATGCTAGAGATCAATTTATGTCAGCGGACAAACAGCTTGGTGATGTATGGCATTTATTGGGTAGTGACAAACAAAAAATGCTTCTTAATACACAAAGGCAATGGATTAAAAATAAAGATGCCATTTGCGGGAAAATTTCGTTAAAAAGTAGCGATTCTGAAATGATAAAAATGTTTGAATGTCAAACTGATATGACTAAAAAAAGAATAGTCGATTTGCAAAATAATTGATATTTTTACCTGGCAAGCCTTGGTGCTCTATCCTTAGGCTTGCTAGCTTTGCAAAATATGATATGTAATTATTTCATTTATTGCTTTTAAATTACTCTTCGTAATACCAAGTAGAACTCTAGGTTCATATTTTATTTCTTGACTATATTTGTTCGGCCTATCCCTTAATCCTTCCTGATGCACCCGCGCCATGCGCTGCACCCGCCCGACAAACTCCACGACTGCGGCCTCATTCGTACCTTTCGCTTTCATATAGCGGTTGGTGCGCAGTTTGGTAAACATCGCACGTTTCACCCGACCTTTTTTACCCTTCACCGACTGACGTTTACGGGCGGCATACGGCGTGCCGTCCGGTGCCTGCTGGCGTTTGATGCGCTTTTGCTGTGAGACTCGCAACTCCTTCGCAATCTCAGCCATCATTCTGCGACGTGCTGCCGGTGATAGCGCTGCAATCAGCCCGGCGAGCTTGTCCTCAAAGGCTCTGAACTCATTCATGCCACTGACTCACCAGCTCTCCGTGAGCGTAGAGTTCCGTTGGTCGTGCGACGTTCTCCGGCAGGGGCGGCTCAGGGACGTGCTTCACGTGCAGCGCTTCACCTTCCTGTTTAACCAGCGTGCGCTCGGTCAGCATCAGGCTGATACTCACGTCGACACTTTCGTCGTCGTTAATATCGGCGATATAGGTGAAGCCTCTTTTTTTCCCCTCATCAGTGGTCATGATATCGGGCTGGTTTTCCCGCAGCCAGGCGTTGACCGGCACGATGAGGTAATCCAGATCCCCGTGATAATCGGTGACCACGACATTCAGCGTGTACTGATTTTCAAACGACAGCGAGGTTGCAAGTGTGGAGGCGATTTTCCCGCTGTCGATAAAAATGCGCAGCATGTCCGGGTTATTGCGCAACACCGGTGCCGCGTCACAAAGGGCTTTGCGTAAACTGGCTGGCTTGAGCATCGAGTGTGTCCTGGCAATGTCTGATGGTTTCAGTCTGGGCGGCACAACTGACCAGTGCCGCCTCAAGCTGGCGAATATCCGCGCTTAAATCGCCGTTAGTGCGTGGCTGGCTTGCCGGTATCTTGCACAGCGCCACTTTCGGACAGCCACTGTAAATAATCAGCGGTGGTGGTGAAGGCGGGGCGGGTGTGCAGCCGGATAATGTCATCAGGCAAATCAGACTCATACCAGTCGCGCAGCGCTTTATTTTCATTGAGTAACCTCGTCACGGTGTTGCCACGGTTCGCCGCAAGCCGGTTTGCGGTGGCGAGCCGGTTGCGTAAATCGACCTGCGCCTGTTCATTCCGCTGCCTGAGTTTTGCAGCAACATCGAGCTGATTGCGCAGCATGGTTATCTGGGTTTTCTGCTCACCGGCGACACGGTTTGCCTTTTCAAACGAGCGGGTCAGCGTGTTGTTTTCGCGCTTCATCCACATCAGACCGGCGACGGCCAGCAACAGCAAAATCATCAGTGTTTTCATTCCATCCCCCTGAGACAGTAAGCCCGCTCACGTGCGCGGCGGTTTTCCAGCCCGGTATTTCTGACGCCATTAACAAACACCCAGCGCGGGAACTGGTCACACACCTGCCACCACTGGTGACGCTTGATGTAACTCACCATCGTTGAGCGACAGGCCGCACCGGTGCCGACGTTAAAAGCAAAACTCACCACTGCGTCATACACCGGCTGCGGCATATCGACCGGCACACAGACGGCGAGGCGGCGCTCGACATTCAGCACGTCGCTGACCAGGTTCTGCGTGGCCTGTCGCTCGGTAATATCGCCTTTTGGCGTAACGCCTGCGGTGTGACCGATGCCTGACGTCCAGACACCAGCGCTGCACTGGTACGGCTTCAGGCGACACCCTTCGAGGTCGGCAATCAGTGCCAGCCCGTCGGGTGAGGTTTTCAGTAATGAGAAATCCGGCAGCAGAACGGCAAGCGCCAGCACAGCCGCGACACTGCAACGTTTAACGATTGATGCCACGCACCACCTCCTCATTCAGCCCCATTGCGCGCAGATAGCGGAAGGTCTGGCGGCGATACCAGAAATTCACCAGCGCGGTGAAAATCGCGCAGCCTCCGCCGACATACAGCGCCAGTTTTTCCGGCGTCTGCGTACCGAAATACGCCAGCGCCACCGACAGCCAGTAAGTGACAAACGTGGTGATTTTTTCCATTGTCAGTCCCATAAATTCAGGGTCTCCGTGACCGGTGAGGAATCGACATCCGGCAGTTCAACAGCGGTGCCGTGAGGCAGCTCCTCACCGAGTTCTGCAAGACCTGGATTGGCGAGTAACACTGCTTCGACCACACCCTCGGTGCGCCGGTAATGGCGTGCACACAGTGCGTCGAGCGTGTCGCCCTGGAGCGCAAAAACCTTCATCAGATTTGCCCGATGATGCAGCGGGATTTATCCTGGAGGCGGGAGACCGCCCAGCGCATATCCCGCCACATCTCATCAATGGTGCTCTCGATGCTGTCGGCTTTTTTATCCCCTTTAGCGCTCGCATCCACGCCGCGATAGTTCTCATAAAGCTTCGCGGTGGTCATCGCGGTCACGGCTTGCAGGTAGTAAAAACACCGCACACTTTCCCCATCAATCGCGTCAGCCGGTACGGCGTCCAGGCTGTCATACCCGAGCGCCATCTGCTCACGGCGGTAGTCGCGTAACTCGGCGTTGGTTTCCGCCATCCCGTCAATAATCGCCGTGCGCAGTCGTACCGGTGTCACGGTGTGCTCAAGGCGCAGCAGCTCGCGAATGCGCAGCGGCTCAACGTCGGGGAAAAATGCCGTATTTCTAATGGCCGCTTCCGCGACCGGGCGCGGGGGAATAACCACACCCTGACCGCCCTGCGGGGGTTCAGGCTTGCTGATAATCACTGTCGTCATGACAACCTCAAAATAGGTGGACGGTGGACGCCGGTATCGATGAGGAATAAATCCAGTCTCAACCGGCGTGCCGTCCGGCGCGGGGCGCATTCTTAAGCGGTGGTGTTAGCCACTTTGCGGGGGCGACCGCGTTTGCCTGGTGTGGTCGCAGGTTTACGCGCTCGCGGTTTTGTCTTTGGTTTTTTCACGGTGACGGGCTTAGGTTTGAGCGCGCTTTCGAGGCGCTCAATGTCCTTTTTCACCCCCGCCTGTGCATCGAGCTGCATTGCTCGCTTCAGTTGTGCGAGTGCATCAGCCAGCAGCCCCACGTCACGCAGTACCAGTCCGGTGATTTTGTGCAGCCTGCCGCGCACCTTGTCGGGCATATCGGCGGTACTGGTCAGGGTCTGGGTCGCCAGCAACAGCCCAACGTCGACCGGCTCACCGGCAGCATGAGCGCGCATGACCGCCAGTGCCACATCCTCGGCGAGCACATACGGTGTGGTGCGTTTGTGCAGCGCGGGCATGGTGAGGCCGTACTGCATCGCATAGCGGCCAATCTCCAGCGCACCGGTAATATCACCGGCATCGAGCTTCCACAGCATGACGGTCATCACGATGTCATCTTGCGCGCCTTTGCCCTCCGCCAGCACACCGGCGACCCACGGCGCATAGGACGGCAACAGCGCGCGCTTTTTGTCGGCCTTGCGCTCGATGGAATGAATGGTTTTTAAAATGCGCTGGTCGGCGGCCAGTTTGACCAGCATCTGCTCGTAAGCATTTGCATGACGCAGCGGGTTATCGTCCCGCTGCGCGGTAACAATGGCCGAGACCCGCATCATGTGTCGTGCGGCGGGACTCGTCATGGTTTATGCCTCCGCTGCCGGTTCATCTTTCGGCGGCGCAGGAAACTCACCGAGCTGGATGTTTTCAACCAGGCAACCGGCGGCGTAATCCTCGATCACGTAATCGATGTTCATGGATTCGTAGTTTTCGATGCGGTCGAGCTTGCCGTTCTCATCAATGATGCGGCGATGGCTGTCATCCATGTAGTAAATCGACAGGTTCTCGAGGGTGGTCACCATCAGACCATTCGCCGGGAAGAACGGCACGCGCACCGCTGGCAGGTTGCCGATGCGTTTCTGGCTGACAATCACGTCCGCCGCCATCGCTTCGGTGTTGGCCTGCTCCTGGTTCACAATCGGGAAATATTTGTCGGCCAGTAACTGACGGCCACAGATGACCACCAAATCCGGGTCTTCCTGATACCACGGCGCAATCATGGTATTGGTCGCATCCATCACCAGCGCATCGAGGTTGGCGTAATCGCCGTGTTTACCCACGCGGATCACATCCGAAACAGTGCCATCTTCAGCGGTATGTTTGTTCATCACACGTGCGGGCGCTTCGTTGCGGTATTTCTGCAACCAGCCGACCGCCACGTCCTGCAACAGCGGATTTTTGCTGCGGTCAGACGTCGGCGCACGCTTAATGCCGTTGAAACCGGCCATCATTAAATCAAGCGACTGACGTTTGATAATGGCGTTACGAATACGCAGCTGGAAGTCCTGAAAACGCGCCCATAAATCGAGGGTACGAAAACGAATATGGAAATCGAAATTGACCTGATCACATTCGTATTTATTGGACTCCAGCGCGGTGAAATCTTCGGTTTTGCGTTCATCACCACTGGCGGTATCGGCGGTACTGGCAATTGAGCCGGAGACACCGACACCGATTTTTTCACCCTTCATTTCAGCGACCGGCACCATGTTGATGCGGGTCAGAAAGTCGGATGACTCCTGCATGGTATCCATCAGCGTTTGCGTGACGGACGGGTCGACGCTGAATTTTTTGGTCATGTCGCCGGCGTCGATGTTGTTGAGCTTCGCGACCTGGGTGAGGTAGGCATTAAATTTAAAACGAGTCTGAGCGCGCATAGTTTTTCCTGAGTAATTAATTCGGGTTTGTTCCGGGCTTTTTGTCCGGGCTTAACAGTTGGTCACCATCGAGTCACCATTGCCGCCGCTGGCAGGATCACGACGGCGCTGCGTAAAGCTCTCGGTGTTATCGAGGGAGGTTTCCAGTGCGGAGAATTCACCTTTAAGGGTGCTGAATTGCTGCTCCATTGCAGACAGGCGCTGCTCAGTGGCGTCGTGGTTGGCCTGCACCTGCTCAGTGACGACCGTCACCGCTTCATGCACATCACTAAAACGTGCGTCATCATCAGCCTGTTTACGGCTGAAAATGCCTTTCACGGTGTCGGTGAGTTTGGTCAGCAGGGTGTCGGGCTGGTCTTCAAATTCCAGCTCGGCAAGGGTGGCAACCGAAATCAGGTTTTCCGGGCTGGTTTTAAAGCGGTTAAGCGGGTTGGATTTTGCGGTGCGACAAAACTCAAGATATTCAGTGCCGAGGCTTGCCGGATCATCGGTGACAGCTAAACCAACCAGGTAGCACTTGCCGGTGTTAGCAAAGTTCGGCTGAATTTCCATGGAGGTGTAAACCTTCTGACCCTTGCCGACCATTTCCACCAGGTTGTCCAGCGGGGCGATTTTTGCAAACAACGCCCATTTGCCGTTGAGCACTGAGTCGTCTTCAATCTGCGCCGCTTTTAGTTCCACCACGTCGCCGTAGCGCTGGAAAATACTGTCGGGAAGGATACCGCGCAGGTGTTCCAGATTGATGCGGCAACCATAGACGCGTGGGTCGAATGCGCTCGCCATTTCCTGAATATCGGTGCCGCTAATAACGCGACCGTCGCAGGTGTCACCCTCGACACCGATGCGGAATAACTTTGATACTTTTTTTGCCATGGTCAGGAGTCCTGAGTGTGGGTAATTAGGTCAGGCTTAGTTTCCTGACTTTGCACCCGGCCTGCCATTCATCCCGGATGGCTTACCCCTGACACAACAGCACCTTAGCGCGCATCATCACCCGCTTCAGTAGCCTTGCATCTATCCAATAACGCGAGGCCACCATGAGCATCACCACCGATACCTCCATTCTTAAAGATCCACGTCGACAGGCGTCACTGCTTTACTGGCAGGGGTTTTCCGTGCCACAGATTGCGGAAATGCTCGGACAGAAACGCCCGACGGTGCAGAGCTGGAAGCAGCGCGACGGCTGGGACGGTATCGCGCCGATCACCCGTGTTGAAAACAGCCTCGAAGCGCGGTTGATTCAGCTCATCACCAAAACGAAAAAAGACGGCGGCGACTTCAAGGAGATTGACCTGCTAGGCCGACAGATTGAGCGGCTGGCGCGGGTGAATCGCTATAACCAGACCGGCAGTGAAGCGGATTTAAATCCCAACGTGGCGAACCGCAATAAGGGTGAACGCAAGAAGCCGAAAAAGAACTTTTTCAGCGATGAAGCTATCGAAAAGCTCGAGGAGATTTTCTTTGCAGAATCTTTTGAGTATCAACTCGGCTGGCACAAAGCAGGACTGCAACACCGTATCCGCAATATCCTCAAATCCCGTCAGATTGGCGCAACGTTTTATTTCTCGCGTGAGTCACTGCTGCGCGCCCTGAAAACCGGCCATAACCAGATTTTTCTCTCCGCATCCAAAACACAGGCGTATGTGTTCCGCGAGTACATCATCCAGTTTGCACGCCAGGTCGATGTTGACCTGACCGGCGACCCGATTGTCATTGGCAACAACGGGGCAAAACTGATTTTTCTCGGCACCAACTCCAACACCGCGCAGAGCCACAACGGCGACCTGCTGGTCGACGAAATTTTCTGGATCCCCAACTTTCAGAGGCTGCGCAAAGTGGCCTCGGGCATGGCATCGCAACAGCACCTGCGTTCGACCTATTTCTCGACACCGTCCACGCTGGCGCATGGGGCTTACCCGTTCTGGTCAGGCGAGCTGTTTAACAAAGGGCGCGCGGATAAAAGCGAATGTGTTGACCTCGATATCAGCCACGCCGCATTAAAAAACGGTATGGCCTGCGCCGATGGTCAGTGGCGGCAGATTGTCACCATTGAGGATGCACTCGCCGGAGGTTGTGACCTGTTTAATCTCGACACCCTGAAACGCGAGAACAGTGCCGATGATTTCCGCAACTTATTTATGTGCGAATTTGTCGACGATAAAGCCTCGGTATTCCCGTTTGAAGAGCTGCAACGCTGCATGGTCGACAGCATGGAAGCCTGGGCGGATGACTGGCAGCCGTTCGCGACACGTCCGTTTGGCTATCGTCCGGTGTGGATTGGTTACGATCCGTCACACACCGGCGACAGTGCCGGATGTGTGGTGCTGGCACCACCGGTTGTTGCCGGGGGGAAATTCCGCATTCTTGAGCGTCACCAGTGGAAGGGGATGGACTTTGCAACACAGGCCGAGTCCATCAAAAAGCTGACCGAAAAATACCACGTCGAGTACATCGGTATCGATGCGACCGGCATCGGCCAGGGTGTTTACCAGCTCGTCAGAGCGTTCTATCCGGCAGCGCGGGAAATCCGTTACAGCCCCGAGGTGAAAACCGCGATGGTGCTCAAAGCCAAAGACACCATTGGCCGTGGTTGCCTGGAATATGACGTGAGTTACACCGATATCACCGCCTCGTTTATGGCTATCCGCAAAACCATGACCGGCAGCGGTCGCAGTGCGACCTATGAAGCCAGCCGCAGTGAAGAAGCCAGCCACGCCGATGTCGCGTGGGCGACCATGCACGCGCTGTTAAATGAGCCATTAACCGCCGGTAGCGGCAACGCATCACCCTCAATTCTGGAGTTCAACTGATGGCGAAGAAACGCAAACATCACGCAGCAAAAAACACAATCACACCACCGGCTGCAGCACCGCAAAAAATGGAAGCCTTCACCTTTGGTGAACCATCGCCAGTGCTCGACCGCCGTGACATTCTGGATTACACCGAGTGCGTCGGTAACGGCAAATGGTTTGAGCCGCCGGTGAGTTTTACCGGGCTGGCAAAAACACTGCGCGCCGCCGTTCACCACAGCTCGCCGATTTATGTGAAGCGCAATATTCTTGCCTCAACCTTTATCCCGCACCCGCTGCTTTCACAGCAGGATTTCAGCCGCTTTGCGCTGGATTTTCTGGTGTTCGGCAATGCCTTTTTAGAAAAACGGATGAGTGTCACCGGCAAGCTGCTCAGGCTTGAAACCTCACCGGCTAAATACACCCGGAAAGGCACCGGCGAGGATGCATACTGGTTCGTGCAGTCGTTTGTCACCCCGCATGAGTTCGCGCCGGGTTCGGTGTTCCACCTGCTGGAGCCTGATATTAATCAGGAGCTTTACGGCCTGCCGGAATACCTTAGCGCACTTAACTCCGCCTGGCTGAATGAGTCGGCAACACTGTTCCGCCGCAAGTATTACCAGAACGGCGCACACGCCGGTTACATCATGTATGTGACGGACGCCGCCCAGAGCAGCACCGACGTGGAAGCGCTACGCGAGGCAATGCGCAGCTCGAAAGGATTAGGGAATTTTAAGAACCTGTTTTTCTACGCACCCAACGGCAAACCGGACGGCATCAAAATTGTGCCGCTCAGTGAAGTGGCGACGAAGGATGATTTCTTTAACATCAAGAAAGCCAGTGCCGAGGATTTAATGAGTGCGCACCGTGTGCCGCCTCAAATGATGGGCGTTATCCCCAACAATACCGGCGGGTTTGGTGACGTGGTGAAGGCCGCGCAGGTGTTTGTACGTAATGAGCTGACGCCGTTGCAGGAACGAATCAAGGAGGTAAACGAGTGGATTGGTGAGGAGGTGATCCGCTTTAAGGCTTACGAGCTGACACCAACTGAATAACATCATATTAAGCCGCTAATGTAGCGGCTTTTTTATACGTGCACATCCTAAAACCTAAGATGCAATATTTTCGATAACAGCTTCACAACAAGAAAGCAGTTTATCTGAAAAGCTATGACAGCGGATCGCACAATAAATATTATTCATTTGGCCTGATAACAAACATATGGTTGTGAAGGCGGCAAGTGTTGTTTTTATTTTCCATAAATGAAACTCTTAGAGATTTAAGGTTGACTTGAGGCGGCTTTGTACTTGATTATTGTTTGAATATACTTCTCAAAGCCCAGTCTTTTAATTTCTTCAATAAAGGTATTGTTATTTGTGATGAAATTAGATGCCTGAATGGTATTGTAATAATAGGAGCTAAAAATAATAAATCGTAATATTTTATAATCAGTTGAATTTATCAGCCATAATTGATAACCCTTAAATGAAGCTTCATCAATGTCACCTTTTTCAAATTCTGAATCTAACATTTTTAACAATAAATGGAATTGCCTGACCACCGGGAATATGGTTTCTTTAAATTCTGAGGTATTCAATTCGGATACATCTCCTCCGGAGAGCAGAATATCTTCCATGTTTTTTAGTATCTGATTACCATCAAGTTTTACATCTTTATTGTTTGTCAATGTTAAATTGTCGAAATTTTGTTTTACTTGAGTAATCATTCCATAGAAACGATCCTCAAATCTCTTATTTCTTTCACGTTGTTCCAATAGTGTATTCTGTTTTTCTTGGTACAGAGACGTTTTTATCAGTATACAGATAGTAATAAAACTAAGAATAGGATTTAATATCCCACCAAAAAAATCACCAAATTGGCCCCATTGTTCACCGCTTGGTGAAATGTCCCGTTTTAAATGAAAAAAAAACCATCCGACGTACGATGAAATTATCAACAATATGCAAGTTGCTGTTGCCATAAGCATGTAAAGCCAGAATCCTTTTTTTATCATATCGCAACCTCGTAAACTACATATTTAACAACTTCACTTGATTTATTTCTCTTGGGTTTAACTGTTAGGCTAATATTAACTCTTTTATCATCTGGCACTGCTGTGTTAGCCAACAGGTTTCGAGAAATTTTCTGCTTAAATGAACTTTTGACTTTACTATATGCGCCTGAAAATCCGAAAGGAATCGTTGAATTTTCCCCATCAATTAATAGTCTGCCATTTCCTGTGAAAATATTAAATCTTGATATCACTGCATTGATTTTAACTTCATTTGCATCCTCTGTTAACTCAAATGCATTACCATAAGTGGTTTTATTAACTTCAAATAAATTATATTTTTTTAACTCGGTTAATCTATATAGTTTGACTGTGTAGTCTTTTCTCACCGAAAGTATATGCATATCTGCCACCCAAGAAGATATTCTTTCGATAATTTTACTCTCAATAGGTTCTAATCTTTTAATATGTCTATCAGCTTTCTTTGATAGCTGAGGTTGTTTTGTATGCAATACTTCATTTACATAATATGTTATCAATTCCGCTAACACAGAATTGCTCATCTTTTTTAGTTTTTGTTCTTTCAGTGGGTCATTGATTTTTAAGCGAAATTTTTGAACATAAGAACCCAAAAAACTTTCCAATAATTCGGTACGAATATCATCAGCAACACTGCTTTTAGACTTAAACTCATTAGACAAAGCCCCTTCAGATACAGCACTAATCACTGAAGAGAATCCCTTCATAGTATCAAGGGCATAGTTCATATCTACTAAATTCTTACCGGACTCTACTCGTAGTAAAAAATCAATCTCATTGGGCTGTAGCATTAACAACTATCCTTGGAGTAATTTTTCAGAATATTACTGATTTTTATATAAAAACAACGCAGAACTAACGATAAAGTTCATCATGTGAGTTTTGTTAACTATCTACACAGGGGTTATATAGACATTGTATTTACCACCCATTTTCGGTGAGTTTCCTGAAACTGATAGCTTTTTATCATCTGGCGAAAATTTATATATTTGATAATTAGTTGTAAAGTCTAAATGATAATCCTCAGCAACTAATTCATCACCTTCCTCTAAACTTATTTGTCCATCTTGATAGCCATTGCGTATGATTTTCACATCTGTTATTTCTACCGTATTCCTGCTGGAGCTCCAGTATTCAACAAGAGCTCTGAAGTTTAAGTTACCAAATTGGTCACTTGTTAGGCTGTGTGCTTTCATGAACTCATGGATTGCAATTACTGATTCCATTTTTACCCTTAAACATTAAATTAATTCCGCGAATCTGTCAGGATTTGAGTGCCACGAGTCCTGTCTCTGTAAATTAAACGAGTCAAACATTACACTTCTTTCTATGAGATTTCAATATGTTAAAGGTGAGCATATGTTCGGCGTCGATGACAATTATTGGAGTTCAACTGGACAAGACGATAGCATTTAAAGGCAATATGCGCATGTATCCTAGGTTAGGTTTATAGATTAAAAATCTTTAGCTCCTGGAACAGAACTGGCTACAACCTGTTATTGCTTTAGAAAATCTAAAGGCTCAGATTGAGTATGAGTCGTTAGAAATAATAACGGACACGCAAAGCGCGCAATGCTATCCCCGCCACGCCTGCCCGCTTCATGGGTCGGTTTTAATGCAGGTGCAACAGATACAACAAAGCCCGCCAGAACTGGCAGGCTTTGACATAAACGATCCATTTACGATCATGCAATTTCACGCACTATGCGCATGCAGACGTTTTAGAGCGAAAAAACGGATTTTCTGCAAAAAATAGAGCCATAATTTTTGCATTACAATCACTTCGCTTCGTAGTAAACATCGCCACTTTCCTGATTTTCATTTTCACTGTGTGCCAGGTCAGCAATCAGCGAAAGCGCAAGCTTTAGGTCTGATGGTTTGCAATTCGCGATCAGTGATACCTCTGCGATAAATTGCACACATGCCCACTTATGTTGGGTGCGGTTGGTATCTTCCATCAGCATGAGTTCCTCTCAACAAATACACTGTACGTATATACAGTATCATGTGAGGTTAAGAATTGTGAAGGAATTTATCCTGTAGCACCCAGATTTATAGCCATGAAAACAAAAGATAAATCTCGTATGTTTGAAACATGTACAAGCAAGGCATGGCAACACTAACCCCATCTAATCCTTGTAAGGTGGCAATCCTTTACAGCTATTGCAGACTTTATCGACGCTGTAAAACTTCTCTTTGTAATGCAATTCCTGACCACATTTCTTGCAACGTTTTATCTTATTTGCCAGAAACTCATTTACTTCACTCTCTCGGCGGTCTTCATAGTCGTACAAATCCGTTTCCTCATCTCATCAGTTCCGAAAAGACGCTCCCATGCGGCAGGGTCTGCTTTCCTAAGCATATCAGCATATTGGCCGAATGGGTCATGGATGAGTTTTCCTGTATCTATGTTGTGCTTCGCACTCACATTGTTCCAGATCTTTTTCACCCTTACCGCAGAGGTATCTGGCCGCGTAGCGATTAAGTCACCACTGGCTGTGCCACGATAACAATTGCCATCGATAGACATTTTACTGCCAGCGATAAGATGCAGAGCTGTGCCACGGTTTATGGTTTCACCGGTTTGTTTCTTAGCGTTCTCAATGAGCAAGTTCACCGCTTTATCGTTAGATACATCAGGGTAAGGTGATGAATGAAGGCGCTTTGGCTTCTTCTCTGTTATTCGTTCAGCTAATTTTCGTCTGGCCGACCGGCTCAGAGGTTTACTTAAGTCAATTTCAGACGGGGAAGGGGACTCTGCGAAAATCTCCCCCGTACAGTTATTGACAGAACTCCGAGAGGGCGAAGGATCGCCCTTAAGGTCAACGTCCAAATCAAGGGCAAGTTTCGGGACAATCTTCCACTGAATGAGACGGGTTAAAATCGGTGTATCGCTGCCGACGGTAGTGTCAAAGACACCTTTAATTCGCACACATTCCTCACCGTATTCATTGAGGGTTTCGGTAGGTTCATACCAGGTGCGCACCTGTAACTCATCACGGCGTACAAATGGCCCACCCTGCGCGTTAACGTATTCCGCCCAATGACCACCATCAGCAGCGTCATGCACTGCGGCAAATTCAACACTGAGCGCATGAGCGGTTTCACTGTCAGCCATTTTTCGCAACTCGCGATAAACCGTTACCGGCGCACCACCCACAAACTGAAACTGACGGATACGCCAGCGAGCAGCCCAGGCAGCAACAGCCGGAGCCGTTTCTTTTAACAGCTCACCGCTTTCGTCATCACGTTCACCGTCCAGCGCAAAACCATCAATATTTTTACTGATGTATTTCGCCACGTAGCCGGTGGCGCTGCCTTTTTCCGGGTCGATCGCTTCGGCATGAAAGCGAGCCTTACGGGCTTTATCACTCACCAGCTCTGCTGCATCTTCCTGATGTGCATATTTCAGCATCACGGAGCGCACGCGAGAAACATCCTCGGGGCGCATGAATATCAGCATATGCCAGTGTGGTGTGCCATCGTGATGAGGCTCTGCAACACGGATACCAAAAATACGCAATTCAGCGCGGTGAAGTTTGGCGCGAATACGCGACCAGACGGAGGTCAAATAGTTTTGTGTATCTGCGGGGCTGGCACCGTTCCACTTGCTGTTGCGGTAGCCTGCTTTCGTTGTGGCATGGTATTTCGACGGCGCGGTGAGGGTGTAAAACTCCCCCACATAACCCAGCTCGTTTGAGATCTTTTCAAAACCGCTGATGCGTGTCATCAACTCACCACGACGAATTGGTGGATTCGCCACACTGCCATCGTATTTATCAATCAGGCTGATGCGGTTTCCATCATCATCTATGAGATCCATTCCTTTGAGAAATTCACGGGTACGCCGTCTTTGTTCACGCCATTCAGCAACGCAGGCTTTACTGGCGTATGGGGTGTGTTTTTTACTGACATTGCCCAGGGCAATTTGCAGATGTTCACGCCATTCAGAAGCGACACGGCGTAAACGCCCACGCCACCATTTTTCATTGACCATGCGCAGTACAGCAGGGCCAATATCATCAAGGGAAACTAATTTTGTGGTGACCCGCTCCCATAAAGGGGGCTGACACCTGAAATGGCGTGCAATCTGTGCCGCGCGCATATAAATCGCATACAGCACTTTTAACCTGCCGACATCGCCCTCAATGGTTCCAATCTCGCCGTTAATGTAATTGGCAATATCAGCGGCCAGCAGTTCAATATCGGCTTTGGACATATCCTGCAGGCGGTTATATCTGGCGGTCAGGTTCACCAGTTTTGAGGCAAGAAATCGGATGTCCGGCGCATCAAAACGACCGCCAAATAATTGCTGTGAAAGGTGGTTGTCGATGCCGGTGATTTGATAAATACCGGCGACCAGCTCAAGCCGTGGCAATGCTCGCCTGACGAACGTCACGAGGTGAGCATTGGCTCGTTGAGCACCGAAATTACGCTCTAAATAATCAACCCGGCGATTAATATCGTAACGCACACATTCTGGCTGCTTTGCCAGTGCATCACGCGCACACAGCAACGCCGCAATCTCTCGATCACGGCGATGCTGTTCTTTATATGTTAGATAGGGGCTGGCAATCGCTTGTTGGGGCTTGTTCCAGAAAAAGGCATAATCATGAGTATCACCAAAAGTAACTTTGTATTTATCTTCAAGCATTGGAGCATCTATGTCCCGGTTCATTGACGAACAACCTACGAAACGCCACTACATCGATTCCCTGAAAGAAATATCGGCATTTGAGGCAACTAAAGAGCCTTTGAGGATTATTTCTGCTGATGAGATGACTGATGCCTGCGATTTGTTTCTTGCCGGGACGCGATGTCACATACCAGATCGCTTACCTCGCGAAAAAGGCGATCGACGTGAACTTGGTCGCAAGGTTGAATGGAATCTTCCAAAAGACTGGAAGCCGCGCGCAGAGTGGAAAGAACACGTTCAGCACGCATTACAAATTTTAAATCAACGTACTCTGGATAACCGTATATCAGAACTGGATGAGTGGCCGACTTGGGCAGAGCTAGAGACAGATATTCATATTGCGGTTCGCTGCTCTCGTCAGACTGTTGAGTTTTATCACCGTGGAGATCTTGCGCATTTGCCACACAAAACTGACCTTTTCGCTGTACCAACTGACTTTTCAAAGTTTCTCGGCTCTGTGATTGCTGGTGACATTCAGCCAGTTTGGATGTGGAGCGTTGATGCTGCCAGAACTCCAAAATGTTATGACGGATATTCACCGAGATACCAGCCGCTACCTTCATGAGTTTCAGCCGCATATAGCCCCCCTGTAGTGCTGATTTTTCAGCTCTGCGATTTCCTGACAGGTAATGCAGTGCGTGACACCGGGCACCACAGCGCGACGAGTTTCGGGAATAGCAGAGTCACATTCTTCGCAAAAGAACGCACTGGCGGCACGCTGAGGCTGTGGGCGAGCCTGTTTAATATTGCGAGCCAGTTCCTCATCCACGCGCTGTTGTACTAAATCCATTGCGTCGGCCATTAGTGCAGCTCCTGAGATTCATTTTCATAGCGAAGTGCTTCGCGGCGCAGCAGCTCTGCGGCTTCTTTCCCGTCCAGACCCTCGCGGGTGATATGAATAGCCAGCGCCTCAAGACGTAATGAGACAGCCAGTGCGCGGTCTTTACGTTCTTCGTTTTTTGCTTTATTCAGCAAAGAAACCAGGGCGGTGTTGTCAGCTTCAAAATTGCGGTTTTGGATGTTTCGCATATCTCTGTTTCCTGATTTTGAGCAAAAGAATGCCCGGCGGATTTACGCCTGATTTTTTGGATGGATTAATTACTCAGCTAAATAGCAGTCGTGCTTTGAAAATCTCGCCGGGAGTAAACTTCCCCAACGGGTAATTTCATTCATTGAACGGATAATCAGTAAACGTCGCGCCTGGTCGAAAAATTCAAAGGGCTTGCCGATTTCATCGGGTTTAAATGATGAAGGTTCCAGACGATTAGCCAGTGTCAAAACAACGAATTTAAAATTATTGTCGAGCTTATTAAAATTGCGCAGCGCCGTGTTGTTGGTCGCTTTTAATTGCTGACGGAAACGAGTGAGACATTCATCGCCGGTCATTTTTAACGGGCCATCAATCCGTGCATGTATCAGGTACACATTGTTAAATGTCGCTTGTGGTGCCTTTACAGATTCAGCCAGAGCAGCACTTTTCATTGAGTCCTCCAGCGCTTAATCAGTCTGGTAACGAGTGATGGCTTGCGAGTACGCAGCCCATTTAACAATGCAGACTGGTCGCGGCTCGGGTGCCAGCGGTGATTGTTCTCACCCATAATCCAGCCGTGTCCATAACTCATGGACGGGCTTTGGCGTTTCAGTAATGAAGCGAATGAAGGTTCCATATACATCACTTCAAATCAGACCGAATGAAGCGCTTAAACCACTGACAGTATCAACCACGCTATTCATGGCAGGGTTGGTCTGTAAACGTGCGTGCATCGTCATTGCAGCAAGAGACAAATACCGAATACCCGAATTGACACTCTCAACCATCGAATGCTTGCGGCACGCTGTAAGCTTTTCATCAGATACAGCACCCGCAGCAATTAGGCCTACTTCAGCAGTTGCTTTAAGTGCGTATAACTGGAGATTGTCATCGGCTAATTCGTTAACCGGAACGCATGGCAGGCAATGCAATTGCGCCAGAAACCCATCAACTAACGATGGATCTTCTGTCACATCAGTGAGAGCCATCAGCTCAGGAATATTCAACTGATGCGGTTGATCTGGGTTGAGCTTGTTGCGCAGCACCTGAGGGCGCATACCGAGTTTTTCCGCCAGTTCAGCCAGGTTGTGCTTTGTAGCGAAATTGCGACAGGCATCTTCATAGTGAGGTTGTTTAGAAACTTGATAATCAAACATGGTTGCCCATCCTTAAACTTGCATAATCAAGTTATCGTTTGATGTAGCGACAATTGACGGCGTGTTGGCGATTTTTTTCACGCCATGCAGCAACGTTAATCAATGCGTTACCATGTTTTTCCATCACATCTTTACGTGATTTACCTGTCTCTTTGCATGTAATGGTTCTGGTGACTGTAGAGGTCGGAGTTGGAGCAAGCAGTACTACGCCATTTGCAATCCATTTTTCCAGTACAGAACTACTGATGCCATTGGCAGCGCAGAAGTTTTCTTTGGACATGGTAGGAGAGTTAGCCAGTGCTGCGGCTTTTTCCAGAGCCTGATCAAGTGCAGTATTGATGGCAGGAACTAACTGAGCTGCAATGCTTGCAATAAAGTCAGGGGAGGCCAGCATCTGAGATGTGAGCTGAGAGTTTGCATTTTCAGTATGCATAACGCAGTATCTCCGTATTAATGGTTGTGTTCTATGGTGTTACATGTGGTGTGAAACATCATAGATCAACAAATGAATTTGTGTAAACAACAATTGTTTATTTATTTGGTGGTTTATGGATTTTACCGAAGGCACGGCGTTAGAAATTGTCGAGCGTTTATGCTCCGCTTATGGGGTTACAACACAGAAAGCATTAGCTGAAAGCATTGGTGTTCCAGCCGCTAACGTCAGTAATTGGGTACAGCGTGATAGCGTTCCTGGCAGTGCCTTTGTGAAATGTGCACTTGATACCGGTAGTGATCTCTATTGGCTAACAACAGGTAAACTTGCAAATGCAAATCTCAAAGTAAAAAGTGACATAGGCCAAGGTAAGGCTCTTTATGATGAGATCATGTCCAACGGCGGTAAGCCAGTGTTACGCCGCATAATGGATGCTTACGGATTTACTCTGCAGAAGCAGCTCTGTGATTTACTTGAGATTTCATCCGGTACAGTGAGCACTTGGGTTCGCCGAGGTTATTTTCCCGGAGATGTGGTTGTCGCATGTGCTCTTGATACTGGTGTTTCTTTGCAATGGCTAGCGACAGGGAAGGGGTTGCAGAAAGAAGAGAAAGCAATTCCTGATGTAAATGCAATGATTCCGCGTAAAAATATTTCCGCAGGGGTTTTGCAAGATGCTGGATTCTGGGAAATAAACCTGAGCTTCATTCCTCATAATGTTGATGAGCCTGCTTTTATTTTGAGTAATACAGGTGCGTGGATTGTCGATATGGGTGTGTCCGGAATCAGTAATGGCCGCTGGCTACTAGGTATAGACGATAAATACGATGTGTATGATATTTCCCTTTTACCAGGAAGGAAAATTAGCGTGGTGAATAGAGGTGCTAATTTCACTTGCGGGGCAGATGAGGTAGAGACTGCTGGTAAGGTAGTATTAACAATGGATTATAGTTTTTAAAGGATATGTGAAAGACATTTTTTACTAATCATAGGGATGTTCACATGGCAGACATACTCGAAACGTTTATTAAGCTCGCATTACCAATTATTTTGGCCATAGTGGCAATAGTTTCCGCTTGTAAAGGTCTCTTTATAACTAAGAGAGCGATTTTTGAAGAGAGGGAAAAATTAAGCAAGTTAAGCTATGATCTTTATAAGATAAATGAAGATAAAGAATTGAAGCGGCTATCGGTAGAATATGGTTATGCAGCGATAACTAAAGATAATTTTTTGAATTTAGAACAGCGTAGAGCTTTAGTACGTAGTGAAAATCCCACAAGAGATATTGATCTTTTTATTAAATGCCGGGGGTTATTAGATATAAAAGCCGAACCTCTTTCTTTTTTCTGGAAAAAGAAACGATATAGTAATGTGATTTATTTTACATTGGCAGTCATTTTTAGAATTATATTTTATGCTCTTGGAGCTTTTCTTTTAATTTTGCCTGTATTCTACAGCGTTCTTTTACCATCTTTTATGTTAGAGAAAATAGCTGGTTTTTCTGCGCTAGCAAAAATTGGTTTAACACTATATATAATAATTACAGGCGTTTTTTTGGCGTACGTAAATCTCTCTTCGGCAACACGAATGATTGATTCCGCAAAGCTTATTAAGCGCCATGAGATAATTTAGCTAAAATATACGATTTATAGACTGGCGGCTTCTATTTATATAAAATGGAAGCCATGTTTTCAATATAATCCAAGATCAAGTAGGACTTGATTGTGTTTATTACAGCCCCTGCAATTATTGCATGGGACATTTGATTTATGACAGCTATGAGACCAGAGCAAGTAATCATATGGTATTTCAGATGTTAATATCAATTCTGTTGCGGATAAATTTATTGCTGGAGCTTCAACAGTAATATTACCTTCTTGTATTGCGAGTAAATTTGAGACTGATTTTATGAATTCAATAGTTCCATCTTTGTGAAGACTATCACCTTTAACTGTTCCTATAAGTAAATTTTTTACTCCATGAGATACGGCTTTCATTGCTACTAATGTTATTAAAAGTTGATTTCTGTATGGCCACCAATCACTTGCTGGAGCATTCTCTATATGTTCCGTTCCAGCCAAATCGCCTGATCCAAGGCTTTTGCAATCGACACTAATAATAAAATGTCGTATTTTAAGTGCGGAACAAAGTTGTTTTGACGCATCTATTTCTGCTGCAGCGGACTTTTGACCATAGTCAACGGTATATGCAATATCAGGGCGTTTCCACCATAATATTGATGCGGAATCCATGCCACCAGATAAAATAATTCCTGTTTTATTATTCATAGTTTGAATGATGCCCACAAGGTTTTATAAATTGAAGTGACATAATCGCTTTCTCTTATTATATTTTGTGCGGTAAACATTGTTAAATCAGAACGTTTAATATCCTCGCACAACAATATTATTGATTTGTTTTTTGCTAAAGCAAACCCTATTTCTGCAAGTGTGCCAGGGTCGTATCCATCAAGTACAGCATATACCATGTCACATTCATCGATAGCATTTAAATCATTATTGCAAGTTTCCTTCATAATTTCATCTGTAAGGTGCTCATTGCTAATAAAACCTAAATCATGATAGGGTGATATTACCTCCATGCCCATCTCTAATAAATTATATCGTATTTGCTCGACAAGCCAGAGTTGTGACATTGTGAAGAATGGCGCCGCAATATATATTTTAATTTTTTTCTTGCCGCTTTCTGATGTTATTTTATTTGGTTTGAATTGTTTAAGGTAATATTCTGTGGGCAAAATTGAAGTTTCACAAAAATATGCAGTGGCTTTTGATGCCTCTAGAGCGGCAGATTCAGGAGGTAGTTTTTTTTCAATCCAGTTATAAGCAAAATGGGCTGAGAAACAATCACCAGAACCAATTTTATTTACCGTGTCTGTTTTAAATACTGGGATTTGGTATAGATTGTTTCCGTATGACACTATAGAACCTTGCGCTCCAAGCTTAACAATTACAATCTCTGCACTTTCTTTCACATGAAGAGATGCAATGACATCATTGAGATTCTCTTGGAAAGTAGAATTATTTAATTTTCTTGCTTCATTTTCATTCAACACGAGAGCTAAATGTTTAGCTGTAGAACCATTTTTATTAAATGGCTCTGTGCTAAAGGTGTTTTGAGGATCATATACTACAAAATTACCATCAACTTTTGAGCTCGACTCAATCATTCCAAAAATAAGAATGTTTTGAGCGGAAACTTCAATGGGAGCCATTTGTGATACTATAGGCGGATTAAAGGGATCCAGCCCATGGTTATATTTAAACGTAATAGCATTATTAGTTTTAAGATCGTTTATCTTAAAACCAGTACCAGTAAACTTAAATGAAGAATTTAATTCTGATAAAAATTCTGTTGGAAGATATGAGTGTAAATTGATAGTGCCACCCATGTTTAGAATAGCGAGGCTAGCTCGTCCTCCTGAACCTAGGATCTGATTTATGGATGGCTTTATACATACTTCCCGATAAACACCTCCAATTATATCAATCATATAATAAATCCTTTTAAATTATTCCGGCGCTGACCGATAAACGTATATTACCAAGCTTTGCAGATATTACTGTACCTTTATATGTATGCCCTTTACCAAGGCAGTATTTGAGTCTAGAGGCCTCACGAGCAGAAATTCCTCCTGCAATTTGACCATTATATAATGCATATACATCGTCTTCGATGAGCTCAATTTCTAATTGGTCACCTATTTGTATGGAAGACGTTATTGGTTTTGGAGAACTCAAAACGATATCAAATTTAAGTTTGTCGCAAGATGTGGTTACTTCTTTGCCACCACTAAATCCACCTGATCCTGACATGTCTAACTCCTTTTTTGTCTAATCATCTAAGAGTCGTCCTAAATTAATTAAGAATAAACAAATGGAGTGATTAAATGTGAGTAATGTCGCAATATATTTGATCATGAAAAAGCGATATAAGTTACGAGACTTGGGGAGGCAAGATTATAGCTTTAGGAACGCTGAAGTGCTGTAGTCACTGAGAAGACATTGCTCGTGATAAGTTGCTGATAGTAAGGTCTTTTAATCGTATTCGGTCTTTTTTTTATCTGTATTTCAAATCAATAGCTTATATCGCTACATCCAAAAATATCCTAAAAATCGATATTCGGTCCTTTTGGATTTCCGTAACACAGTCATAACAACATAAACTCCTTTTCCCTCGAATCCAAATATTTTTCTGTCATTTTTTGAGACTTATTACCCAAAAGTTTCTGGGTGAATTCCTTTCTGTGCCCCGTTTCTTACACTCTACTGGTCTGGCTGTTTTTTTATGCCGGAACTAATCAGAACTCAGAAAATTTCATTAGTGCGCATCGTCACTGCGTTGATTGGTAGCAGGGGGACGGGATCCATTGCAAGGGTAAACCAAGCTGGCTGGGTAGGAGATTAACCGCCTTAAAGCCTATGAGTTCACCAAAACCAGGTAAGAAAAAAACGCGCTGAATGAGTGGCGGCTCTTGGTTTGATTGTTAGCTCACATTCATGAATGTAAGACGTCAAAATATTCACAAAATCAATGGATTGTTGTGTTCACTATCGTTATGATTTTTCCTAAATCAGGGATGGTCAAGAAGTGATTAAACTGAAGTTGTTTATTTTAAAGTCTGTTTATACAAAAAGACAAACTATCACTAAAGATTTTTAATGGATTAATTTTATCTATGAACAGCAACCACCTTTGCAACATTCAATCAAAAAATACAATAGACCATCTCAAAGAGTGTTTACAAATAGAAGTGATAAACCGAAGTGGGAATAAGCAGTTCTCATGGTTTAAGGTTTTTCATAGGGTTATTTTTAGCCGAAAGAAGCGGTTTTACTTCTGGTGGCGTATTGCCAACTATCTATATAGCTTACCTAATAACCGTTATAAGAAATTAGCTCGGAAAATTAATGATAATCTTCGTCATAAATATGGGGCTGATATGAGCATAGCAGCGCACATTGGTGCTGGTATGAAGATTAATCACTATCTGGGTATTGTAGTTAGGTCAGAGTGTATCATTGGTAAAAACATGAATATTCGACAAAATACTACGATTGGTCGTAAAAGCTCACGAGGTGATATTGGCATTACCTTCATAGGGGATAACGCAGATATTGGAGCTCATAGTTGCATAATTGGTGATATAAAAATTGGTGATAACGTGACTATCGGTGCAATGACTTTTGTAAATAAAGACATCCCTTATAACTCTGTTATTTATAATACCGTTTCTTCCATCATTAAGAGCAAGTAAGAATCATTTTATATAGAATAGTACTTAGGAAATGAAGAGCGTTGTTGAATAAATCAAGCTTTTGTCCTGTAGTCCTGGTGCAGGTTAAATGGAGTACCCCAAGCCCATAGACTCCTCCTATACTCAAACTATAGGGCAGAATTGTCTACAGTCTTGGGGTAAAGACCAATAAGCCTGTTACTTCACGAGCAAGTCATTTTCAACCATTCGTACACCCTTAACCGTTTTGGTTAGCGCAACAGCTTTATTTGCCTCAGCTGATGAAGCGACAAAGCCGCTAAGTTGTACTCGCCCTTTAAACGTGACGACACTGATATCCGTAGATTTCAGTGATTTCTCTGCCAGCAGAGTCGATTTAACTTTGGTTGTAATAACCGTATCGTCGATATAGCCGCCGGTACTTTCTTGTTTTGAGGAACCAGCGCATCCTGTCAATGTTGTTGCTGCCAGAGCTATTGCGCAAAAAATAGCCATTATGTTTCTATTTTTCATAATTAATCTCCTTGAGGTCGACATGTACACAGGCCGTTATCTTACCCGATGATTTCACGATAATCAGCAGTTCTGCTAACGCAATTGATAGCGAAGCTTATCATTGATAAGTTGCTGTGACATCGGCAGTTGTACGATGTCATCAGGGGAGGTGAGTGGAGACATAAACCACTTGTTATAGAGCTCATCAAATCGTTTTGTGGCAAACATGGTCTTTATGTTGGTATTAATGATTTCTTCCATTTTATCCGCATTTTTATCCACGGCCAAACCATATTCTAATGTATTACCAAAACCACTGGCGTTGATCTGGTAATCTTCTTTATTTGGCATTTCAGCCAATTTACCACGGATAATAACGTCATCAGTGATGAATGCTGAAATATGACCATCGACAAGCAAATCAAAACCATCATTAAAATCGCGCACTAACTTCACCGAAATTGAGTAATTGTAATTTTCATTCATCTTTGCCAATTCTAATGCGGCGGTACCGCCACTGATAACACCGACTGTATGCCCACTCAGTAACTCTTCATTCAAAACTTGCTCTGATTTCTTGGTCAGAATATTCATTTTGGTGTAAAACCACGGAATAGAGAATTTAACTATTTTATGACGTTGCCCAGAGTTCGCCGCGACTGCACATAAAACATCCGCCTGATTATGGGATATAACCTCAAAGCGAGCGGCAGCGGGGATTTTTATCCATTTGACGTCTAATTTGGTGTTGTAGCGTTTTTCTATACTTTGTACGACATCGAGGCAGATATCTATCACCATGCCAGAGGGTTTGTTATTTAATTGCCAGGCAATGGGTCTGGTGTTATCGACCCATGCCAGGGTTATGCTATGGGTGCTGAGTATTTTGTTCAGTACTGGGTCAGCAAAAACATTCCCACAAAATAGCATCATGGTAGTCAACAGGAAAATACCTGTCGATTTACAATTAGTTAAGTAGCTAAACAAAATGAATCCCTCAATAAATACACAAACTAAAACAATTTTTATAGAATTTTAAAAAGCCATCATTATTGTAAGTGTTTTTATGCTGTGTTCCTATCGATAGCGTTTTTGAATAATAGGTATTAATCGACATTCATGATGAAGATTGGGCAAGCCATTCAGTGTTCAGAATGTTATACATCACATTAATTAGCATCCTCACTAACGTCTCTGTACAATCACGCCCGGCCTGAATGGGCCATAGCGAATAACGATAAACCTGCAAAGACGAAAAATATGACCACCACTCAAACCGAAAACCATAGCCGTGAGAATTCTCTGGCGTATGTTTTGCGTAGTCCACGCCTGTTAGCCCGGGAATCCCTTGCGGGAGTGGTTACAGCATTAGCGTTAGTTCCAGAAATCATTTCATTTTCAGTTATCGCAGGGGTTGACCCGAAAGTCAGTCTGGTGGCCTCCATTGTACTGTGTTTATCCATGTCAATTTTTGGTGGTCGCCCTGCAATGGTGACCGCAGCTGCAGGGTCAGTTGCTCTGGTTATCGGACCAATGGTGCATCAGCATGGTGTTGCATATATTTTCCCTGCCGTATTGCTGGCGGGGTTGATTCAAATTGTGTTCGGCGTAAGCGGGCTAGCTCGCATGATGCGTTACATTCCCTTATCGGTGATGACCGGTTTTGTGAACGCATTAGGTATCCTGATTTTCTTTGCACAGGTGCCTCATATTTGGGGAAATAACCCGTTGGTGTGGGGGTTGTTTGCACTGACATTATTGATTGTTCTCCTGTTGCCACGGGTGTTCAAAATGGTGCCTTCGCCGCTGGTGGCGATAATTGTCATTACTACACTTTGTATCGGCATGGGGCTATCAGTCCCGACAGTCGGAGAATCAGGGCCAATGGATGCCGGCTTACCAGGATTAACGGAATTAATGGTGCCGTTAAACCTGGATACATTACGGATAATATGGCCTTGTGCGTTGAGTATCGCATTTGTGGGATTAATGGAGTCATTGCTGACAGCTAAGCTGGTGGACGAATTGACAGATACACCCTCCAGTAAACGCCGTGAATGTTGGGGATTGGGGATATCTAATATCTTCGCCGGTTTCTACGGTGGGATCGCAGGTTGCGCCATGATTGGCCAGACCATGGTTAATGTCGAGCTTGGTAAAGGGCGTACACGAGTTTCTACGCTTGCCGCGGGGCTGGTGCTGCTGTTGCTGGTTACCGGTTTAAGCGAACTGATGGCAAAAATCCCGATGGTTGTTCTGGCGGGGATCATGGTCATCGTGGCGGTGAAAACTCTTAACTGGCACAGTGTGAAACCCGCCACATTGAAAAGAATTCCGCTTCCCGAAACTCTGGTGATGGTGACGACGGTGACAGTCACCGTTGCGACAGGAAACCTGGCTTTGGGTGTCGTTGGCGGAGTCATCTTTGCGATGATTTTGTTCGCCCGACGTATTGCTCATGTTGTTCATGCACAACGGTCATTGTCTGATGATGGGCAATCCGTTCGGTATACGGTGACCGGGCCGCTGTTTTTCGCCAGTAGTAATGATTTATTCGAACATTTTCAGTATGCCGATGACCCGCAGCAGGTGATTATTGATTTATCTCAGGCACAAATCTGGGATGTCTCGACGGTCGCGGTGCTTGATGCGATTGAAACTCGCTACCAACGCTATGAATGTAGAGTGAAAATTGTGGGGCTGGATTTGCGCAGCAGTGATTTTCATGAACGGCTGAGCGGTAAAGTATGATCAAAGCGTGCAAGGATTAATTTGGCATTTTGACCAGCAGATGGCAAAACTGTGAATCTGCCGTTACTTTTCGAACGTCAGGACTGCTAGATTAATCTAAGTCCCAGAGTGAAACGGAGGTGCCAGAAAGTTTGAAACTGATCCTCGATAGTAAGCTGGTGGGGTACGTGGTGGGACTGATTACCACGCACTCTTTGGTATAAACCATATTGAAACGCTTGAAGAAGCGGAGAAATTTACCAGATAACTCGTATCATCTCTCTAAAGGCTGCAAATTTGCAGCCTTTTCTATTTTTATCTCCCGCTCAATTTCTCTTATCTCACAGCAGCTAACCTGTGCTTATTGTTTCATGAGCGGTATAGCGGCAGAATCATTAAAAAAGATTCAGAAGGAAATGAAAATGGTTAAAGAAGCACCACGTCTGGAAACTGAACGTTTAGTTTTGCGGCACTTTGCATTGGAGGATTTCCCGGATTTAGCGGCTTGTTGGGCTGACCCGGAAATGGTGAAATTTATCGGTGGTGGTCAACCGCAAGGGCAGGAAATGACATGGAGTCGCCTGTTACGTTACATCGGTCATTGGCAGGCACTGGGTTATGGCTACTGGGGGGTGTTTGAAAAAGCAAAAGGGCGTTTTGTCGGGGCGTTCGGTTTTCAAGATGCACAACGTGAATTAACGCCAGCCCTTGAATTCCCTGAAGCCGGTTGGACGCTCATTCCAGCCGTACACGGTAAAGGCTACGCCAATGAAGCCTTGGGTGCGATTTTAGAATGGGCAGACCGTGAATTTACCACGCCCGTTTGCTGCATTATTGATGATGATAACCATCGCTCCATTCACCTCGCCGAGCGTTTTGGCTTCCGGTTTGAACACCCTGTGGAATACCACGGTAAACGGATAAAGATGTTCGTTCGCCCAACCTGCTAACCATCGCCGCACACTGGTTTATAATTGAGCAATAAATAAGCGGTGTGGGGTCAGTATGTATCAGCGAATTGAAGGTGAGAACTGGCGGCATATTTTTGTTGTTGGCGATTTACACGGCTGCCTTTCTGAGTTAATTAGCCAGCTTAAACTCCAGCATTTTGATTACCATCAGGATCTTATTATCTCGGTGGGGGATCTTATCGACCGCGGTGCGAATAGCCCCGGTTGTCTGGCCTTACTGGGTAGCAAGTGGTTTAAAGCGGTGAAAGGCAATCACGAAGAGATGGCTTTAGAAGCGTTGGATGAGGGCGAGGGGATTCTTTGGCAAATGAACGGTGGCGATTGGTACCGGGAGTTGCCAGCACTGCGCCAACATAATGTGCAAGAGGCTTTATTACATTGCCGTGATTTGCCGTTAGTGATTGAGCTTCATACCCATGGGAAAGTACTGGTTATTGCTCATGCCGATTATCCAGCATCACATTACAGTTGGAATCAGCCAGTTGATGAGCATTTGCTGGTCTGGAGCCGGGATCGGCTCAATAAAAATTTACAGGGACGCGGTGAAGAAATAGAAGGGGCGGATGAGTTCTATTTCGGCCATACACCACTCAAAGAAGTCGGTCATTTTTACAACCAAAACTATATTGATACCGGCGCAGTGTTTGGTAACAAGCTAACGATGGTGCAGGTACAGTAGTTATAGCGAACTGTATTCATGAGCCGGGCGCCAGAAACCATCGATAAAATCTTCTATTGGGAAGCATCCGCCATAACGGATCCGTTGGTCATCCATGGCCACCACACATTGCTGCTCGGTATTAAAAACGTCCACAACAATATCTTCGCAATCACCGTCCAGGTAACAAACAAATAAGACTAACGCAAACATTAACGCCTCAGAGTTTCACCGTTTGGTTTAATTGTAGGGGAAGCCATGGGAAGAGGGGAAATCAGTACAGATTAATTAACCCGCCTGAGCGACGGGTTGATTGGAATCATGCAAGACGCATGACCCAGGCATCAGATTTTTGGTCGTAATGTTGACGGTAGAGGACTGAATGTTCGCCATCAAGGACGGCGGGAATACTGGTTTCATCATCCCAGGCATCAAGTTGCATGCACAAGTCCGGGTCAGATTTACAAGGGATGCTCAAAGTGCGGTCCCCTTGTTGCTCGCCATGTAATTCAGCATCATCAATTTCGAAGATGCCTATTCGTACGTTAGTTTTCGTCATCTTACTCTCCTTGGGTCTGGGTGTATGTGGTATGACCAGTAAGGCCTCCCACACTAGAGCGTAGACAAACGTACAAAAACTGCAAATCACATGGCGACAATATTTTGCGAATTAGGCCTTCGTCGCGAACAGTTTGCCATCGCGTACCAGTTCACGTGGGTAACTGTTCTTCAGTCGCGATCCCACTTTCCTGGCCAGACCCAATGGTTGGTCTTGCCAGGTGACAATCACTTCATTAAGTGACGGTGTCACATCTGGGTAAATGTCGCGCCCGTGATACCATTCGTCAGCTTCAAACTCCGTCAGCGCGAATGCCAGCGGCGAATCCCCGGGCACTAAAGCAATCACTGCTTCATGCTGCCAGCGGTATCCCTTGTTGTACTGTTCCGCCAGACGTATGCCAATCCGAGAAAAACGGACCTTGCCGAATAACGAAACAATCTCCTTCGGAAACAACCAAATTTCTTTATCGCGTTGCCAAAGCTGTTGGTCATCTTGCCAGCTTATCCCAGATTTTTTGGCAGCCGCGGTGACTTCAGCGGCTTGCTTGCCAAATAGGGGGCTGAACGGGAAATTACCTACTTTGTACCCTGGGGCCGGGAGTGCTTCGATTGATGCCGTTTTGCGCAGGCGCGCGACGAAAAAGCCTTCACAATCATAAATCTGTGGGAAAACATGCAGGTAGCCTTCAGCAGTGATGGCTTTCCCTGCCTCCGGGAACAGGTCGTTAAGCGGGGCTATTTCCACGGCATCGGGCCATTCATCAAGCAACCACTGGCAAATCTGTTGGTTTTCTTCACGGTTTAAAGTGCAGGTGGAATAAATCAGCGTGCCTCCGGGGCGCAAGGCATGGAAAGCGCTGGCGATCAATTCGCGTTGCGTATCGGCAATACTGGCGGTGCTTTCTGGTGACCAGTTACGCAATGCATCGGGATCTTTACGTACTACGCCTTCGCCTGAACAGGGGGCGTCGAGCAAGATCGCATCAAAACATTCCGGTAAGGCTGCACCAAATACCCGGCCATCAAAATGCGTCAGTGCCACATTGCTAATTCCGCAGCGGCTGATATTGGCATGCAGCACTTTCACCCGGCTGGCGGAGTATTCATTGGCAAGAATCGCACCGTGATTGCCCATGCGTGCGGCAATTTGCGTGGTTTTAGAACCAGGTGCGGCAGCGACATCCATAATGCGCACTGGCTGGTTGCCGTCCGCAAACAGCGCCGCAACGGGCAACATCGAACTGGCTTCCTGGATGTAGAACAATCCACTCAGATGTTCTGCTGTGCTACCGAGTGGCAGGCTTTCTTCATCATCTCGCTCAATCCAGAACCCTTCAGCACACCATGGAACAGGTGTCAGATGCCAGTCGTAAGGTGCAACCAGGGCGAGAAAATCGCTGACTGAAATTTTGAGGGTATTGACTCGCAAGCTACGCCGCAGAGGACGTTGGCAATACTCGATAAAGCTTTCGAGCGTTTGGTCGGCCGGAAGTGCATCGCGAATAACATCAAGAAAGGATTGCGGGAGAAAGGCGTTTTGAGAGTGAGCCACGAAGGAAGTCCAGAAAAAAATGAAGAGTGGAGTCTAGCACAAACGCCCCGGTGAGACACCGGGGCGCGGGCATTAACGTGGTAGTGCAGTTCCCCACTGACGCCATTCTTTCGGCTCAGTTTCCTCAAGCAGGAAGTGTTTACCGGTGACCGCTTTCGGCGCGAGCGGTGTTCCCGGTGGAGTTGCGAACGCGATACCGCCACGAATGAACTGGTTGAAGGTGCCGGTTTTCACCACGCCGCCTGTCAGGCCAAAATCGAGGCTGTAGCCCGAGGCAAGCCAGAACACTGAGCTATCACGCACCAAATGCTGGAAACGTTTACTGATGCGCAGGCCGACCATCACGCGGTCTGATAGATTGCCGAGGGTTAAACCGGTTACCGTACCGACTTCAACACCACGGAACAGAACGGGTGTACCAATGCTCAATGCCCCCGATTCAGGGACTTCCAGCACGATACTCAGGCCATCAGAGTAACGAGAGTCGGTAATCGAGGTTTCCTGCAACTCGAAGTCACGTCGTGGTGCGCCTCGCCCTGGTTCAACGTTAATATACGGCTGGAGAATAGTGTCGAGATTATCAACACCCGAGGCTGAGATTTTCGGTGTCACAACCGAGAAGCGTGTGCCACCGCGAGCAAAAGTATCCACAAATTCAGGATAGAGCACCGCTTTCGCTTCGACTTCGCTGCGTGACGCTGTCAGATTCAGTGACTCGAGCTGCCCAATGTCAATTCCCAGATAGCGAATCGGCATTCCCGCAGACAGTTTCCCGGCATCGAAGGTATGCAAGGTAATCTGGCTACCGACGGCGCGCGCGGCAGTTTCAGACGCGTACAGTATGCGTTTGTCACCCTTTTTCAGACCGGCGCTGGCACCGCTCAGGTTGTCAAAGCTGATTGCACCTTTTAGAGCGCGAGAGAGCGGGGAGGCTTGCACCGTCAGGCCGTTGCCGTTGAGTTGCACGCGTGCGCCACCTTCAGCCCAAAACACACTGTTGTCTGTCAGCAGGTTGCGGTATTCCGGCTTGATATTCACATCGATATCAAAGCTATTGGCGCGTGGACGGACACTGATAATCTCACCTACCTGGAATTTACGGTACAGCACCACTGAGCCGGTCTGGATATCCGGCAGGCTGGCGGCAGTTAGCGTTAATGTCGTTGTCGGCAAGTCGCTCAAGCTATTTTCGACCGCTTTTTCAAGGTTGGCATACAGCGGATAACTCTTTTTCATCTCGCCTTTGTTGCCAGGAATAACCCTGACCCCACCATTGATCCATTCACTGGCGCTGGCACCCAAAAATTCAACACCATCGATACCAACTTTGACATCAATACGGCTGTTGACGACGAACTTGCTGTCGCCCTGAATCAGTTGGCGGTATTCAGGATCAATGGCGACAGAGAAGCTGACACCCTTAGCGGATAGTGTGCGTTCAAGAATTTGCCCAACTTGCACGCCA
The DNA here is from genome assembly GCA_024169445.1 of Buttiauxella agrestis ATCC 33320. GTDB lineage: Bacteria > Pseudomonadota > Gammaproteobacteria > Enterobacterales > Enterobacteriaceae > Buttiauxella > Buttiauxella ferragutiae. The sequence goes on along the minus strand of JALKFA010000001.1, from coordinate 3,895,368 downwards.
TGGAGAATGATAGGTTGCCCAGCATCAATACCGTAGCTTTCAGGTGCAGTCAGGTTTAGCGTCAGAACGTTCGGCTGTTGTAGCGGTGTTTTATCGCTTGGGAATACGACAAAGTGATTCTGTGGGTCACCTTCCCCTGGCACTAACTCAAAGGTGCTACCGGTTAGCAGGCTGCTGAGGTTTGGATTGCTGAGCGAGATTTTAGGGTTACGTAGCTCAATACGTGTACCACTGCGCATTAGGTTGACCACACTTGGGTCAACGGTCATCTGGCCTGTGACGGTGCTACCAGGATTCAGGTTCAGCTTGGTTAGCGTACCGACTTCAAGGCCTTGATACATCAGCGGGGTTGAGCCTGCTTTCAGGCCTTCGCCACTTGGCAGGGCAAGATCAATGATCACTCCCCGCTGGCTATGTGCCAGATCCTCATACAGCCCAAATTCATCTTCAGCCTTCGCATCAGCGGAGTTTTCCGGTGAATCAAAGGCAATTGCGCCATTCACTAACGCTGCGAGGCTTTCTAACTGAACTTGTGCTCCGGAAAGGCTGAAGTTGGCTTTTACCCCTGATACGTTCCAGAAACGACTGCCTTTTTTCACCAGTTTGGTAAAGCGGCGGTCGATCAGTACGTCAATGGTGACGCCCTGCGTATTGTTGTTAATGGTGTAGTCGTAAACCCGGCCAACAGGAATTTTACGGTAGTAAACCAATGAGCCGCTGTTGAGCGAACCTAGATCAGGGGCGTGAAGATGAATCATCAACTCGCCATTATTCAATCGATATTTGGGCTGAGTATCCAGAGCGGTGAAGTGCTCCTGGGGTTTGCCTTTGCCAGGCATCATACCGATATAGTTCCCGCCGACCAGTGCATCCAGGCCGGAAACGCCGGCCAGTGAAGCTTTCGGCGTCACCAGCCAAAACTGAGTATCCGCACGCAGCGCATTTTTCATATCGCTTTTCACGCTGACTTTGACTTCGATTTTGCGCAGGTCTTTGCTCAGGCTGATGCTTTGCACGGTTCCCACTTCTACGCCTTGATAACGTACAGGTGTTCGCCCGGCGACAATACCGTCGGCTGAAAGGAAATCAATGGTCGCAGTGGTACCACGTTCTTCCCATGTCGACCAAATGAGCCAACTGGCAATCATCAATGCGATAATCGGCAGCAACCAGAAGGGCGAAATTCGGCGTTTTGTTTTAATTCGCGCTTCAGTCGGTGAAGCGGGCATTTCCTGACTCATGTGCGTCCCAAAGTAGTCGGCTATCCAGCCATTCGACTGCAAGAATAGTTAAAATAACCGCCGCGCCAAAGTAAAACGCAGCCGGCCCCATAGTGAATGCCAATAACTGATCTCGATTAACCAGTGACATCGTAAGCGAAATAACAAAGAGATCGAGGATAGACCAGCGGCCAATCCAGGTAATAAAGCGTAGTAATAAAATGCGCGTTCTCAACCCTCGTTCGCATTTGAAATGAATACTTAACAACAATGAAATCAGCACGATAACCTTGACAAAAGGCACCAAAATACTGGCAATGAAAACCACTGCCGCCACGGCAACATTACTGTTGCCGAGGGAAATAATACCAGAGAGGATAGTATCTTCCTGACGCGAGCCATTGACGTACAGAATTGAAATCGGCAGCAAGTTGGCAGGAAGTAAAAAGATTAACGAGCCGATTAACGCGGCCCAGGATTTCTGCAGGCTGTGGCGGCGGCGTTCTCTTAATGGCACATGGCAACGCGGACAGCGGCCACGTTTATCCGGCACACCAGTAAAATGGCACCCGAGGCATACACGCAGTTGCGCATTCCAGGCGCGCGGCGGGCGTTGCGGGTAGAAGCGTGACCACAGTTGTTCTACGTTTAAGTGAATCAGGGTTAATAAGCTCAATATGGCCAGCGCGATAAACGCCACTAAACCTATGCCGGGCTGGATGTAGGCGAACTCTCTGACTTTTATGCAGGCCACGCCAATGCCGACCAGATAAATATCAAGCATGACCCACTCTTTGAGCTTATCGAGCATCAGTAAGACCGGGCGTAAATTCATCCCAAGAATATTACCAAAGTAGAGATAGATGATACCCGCGACCAGTGTGGCGGGGGCACCAACGGCACAAAACATCACTATCGCGGCCGTAAGCGGATCGCCCTGTTTGGTCATCTGCCAGATGCCCTGAAATAGATTGGCATCGATGGCCGTACCTAATAAATAGATGCGGACCAGTGGCTCTGAAAAGGCAACTGTCATCAGTAGCAGCATGGCGGTTGCCATAGCGGCCAGACGTGTGAGTGACCAATCACGACCATGGAAGACTTTAGCGTCACAACGTGGGCAATACGCGCTCTGCGACGATTTAACCAGCGGTAACGAGAAAAGTGTATCGCATTCGGGGCAACGCTGATAACGTGCCTGCGGTACAGCATTGCTAATGGCGTGTATTTTCATGTGTTGTCATATGCAAGGAATACCGTTGGCGCATTGGGTATCTCTTTAGAAAATCAAATATTCGTTAAGCGTATATTAATTCATGGAATGATACACCTTGTGGCATAAGGCATTTAATGCTTATTTTACTATGCTATGCAGTTGAGTAAGACAACATACTATGGTTAATCAATGAACAAAGAACAATTTTACGCGGACTTGAACCGCGATTTTAGTGCGTTAATGGCAGGTGAAACAAGTTTTCTGGCAACGTTGGCAAATACCAGTGCTTTGCTGTTTGAACGTCTTGAAGGTGTTAACTGGGCCGGGTTCTATTTACTGGAAGGCGATACGTTGGTTTTAGGGCCTTTCCAGGGCAAAATTGCCTGTGTGCGCATCCCGGTAGGTAAAGGTGTATGCGGTACAGCAGTTTCCACCAGGAGCATTCAGCGCGTTGAAGATGTGCATGCTTTTGATGGTCACATCGCCTGTGACGCCGCCAGCAATTCCGAAATCGTTCTGCCGTTAATGGTAAACGATGAGTTAATCGGGGTCCTGGACATTGATAGCACTGAGTTTGGGCGCTTTACACCTGAAGACCAACTCGGCTTATCTCAACTGGTAACGCAGCTTTCGCTGACGCTTGCCGACACGGATTTTAAAAAATTCTTCACTCGATAGCATGATAAACAACGGATAACGTGGCATTTGCTGATAGCGTCATTATAATGTCGCCTGTTCATGCCTGCGGATTGTTGGCAACTCCGTTGTAATCAGGAAATTTCATGGAAAATCAACCTAAGTTGAATAGTAGCAAAGAAGTCATCGCCTTTTTGGCAGAGCGTTTCCCACAGTGCTTTAGCGCTGAAGGTGAAGCCCGCCCCCTGAAGATTGGTATCTTCCAGGATTTAGTCGCGCGCGTTGAAGGGGAGATGAGCCTCAGTAAAACTCAACTTCGTTCCGCGTTACGTCTTTATACTTCAAGCTGGCGTTACCTGTACGGTATCAAAGTCGGCGCGACCCGTGTTGATCTCGACGGTAACCCATGTGGTGAACTCGATGAGCAGCACGTTGAGCATGCTCGTAAGCAGCTTGAAGAAGCAAAAGCTCGTGTTCAGACACAGCGTGCAGAGCAGCAAGCGAAGAAACGTGAAGCGGCTATTGCTAACGGTGAAACCGTTACCGATAAGCCTCGTCGCGATCGCAAACCTCGTCCTGCACCGCGTCGTCCAGAGACTACAGAACGTAAACCTCGTGCAGAAAAACCGGCGGCTCCTCAGGTTCCGCGTGAAGAAAAACGCACTCCGGTTACGGACATTTCTGCATTGCAGGTGGGTCAGGCAATCAAAGTCAAAGCGGGTAACAACGCGATGGATGCCACCGTACTGGAAATTACCAAAGATGGCGTACGTGTACAGCTAACTTCTGGTATGGCAATGATCGTACGCGCAGAACACTTGCAGTTCTGAAACGGAGGCCAGACCCGGGCATGAACAAACTCTTTAAGCGTACGGCAGTCGCTAGTCTGTTGTTTCTTGCAGGTAGCGCACTGGCCGTCGAAAATATCACGCAAGCTTCTCAAATCCCGCAGTTAAAGGAAGAGACACAGCATGCAACGGTGAGTGAGCGTGTAACTTCACGCTTCACTCGCTCGCATTATCGCCAGTTTGATCTGGATGAAAATTTTTCCGCAAAAATTTTCGATCGCTACCTAAACCTCCTCGACTATAGCCACAACGTGCTGCTTGCCAGTGACGTTGAGCAGTTTGTGTCGCGGAAAAAACAGATTGGCGATGAATTGCGCACCGGTAAACTGGACGTATTTTACGATCTCTATAATCTGGCCCAGAAGCGCCGTTTTGAACGTTATCAATACGCGCTGAAAGTGCTTGAAAAGCCGATGGATTTCACCGGCAATGACACCTTCAATGTGGATCGCAGCAAATCTCCGTGGCCTGCAAGTACCGCCGAGTTAAATAGTCTGTGGGACAGCAAAGTTAAGTTTGACGAATTAAGTTTGAAACTGACCGGTAAAACCGATCAGGAAATTCGTGAAACGCTGACTAAGCGCTACCAGTTTGCGATTCGCCGTCTGGCGCAGTCTAACAGTGAAGATGTTTTCTCTCTGGCAATGACCGCCTTTGCTCACGAAATCGATCCGCATACTAACTATTTGTCTCCACGCAATACTGAACAATTCAATACTGAAATGAGTTTATCTCTGGAAGGTATTGGTGCGGTGCTGCAAATGGATGATGACTACACAGTGATCAACTCGATGGTTGCGGGTGGTCCGGCGGCGAAAAGCAAAGCGATTACCGTAGGCGATCGTATTGTGGGTGTCGGTCAAACCGGCAAAGCCATGGTTGATGTGATTGGCTGGCGTCTTGATGATGTGGTTGCGCTGATCAAGGGACCAAAAGGCAGTAAGGTTCGTCTTGAAGTCTTACCTGCGGGCAAGGGCACTAAAACACGCATCGTCACGTTAACGCGTGAACGTATTCGTCTTGAAGACCGTGCCGTTAAACTCACCATTAAAACGGTTGGTAAAGACAAAGTCGGCGTGCTGGATATTCCAGGCTTCTATGTTGGTTTGACGGATGACGTCAAAGTCCAGTTGCAGAAGATGGAAAAACAGAATGTGAAGAGCGTGATTATCGATTTACGTTCTAACGGTGGCGGTGCATTGACCGAAGCTGTGTCGCTTTCTGGCCTGTTTATCCCTGGTGGCCCAGTTGTTCAGGTACGTGATAACAACGGTAAAGTGCGTGAAGACAGCGATACCGATGGCGTTGTGTACTACAAAGGCCCGCTGGTTGTTATGGTTGACCGTTTCAGTGCCTCCGCATCTGAGATTTTCGCCGCTGCAATGCAGGATTATGGCCGTGCGTTGATTGTCGGTGAGCCGACCTTCGGTAAAGGGACTGTTCAGCAGTATCGTTCGTTGAACCGTATCTACGATCAGATGCTTCGCCCTGAATGGCCTGCATTAGGCTCTGTGCAATACACCATCCAGAAGTTCTACCGCATTAATGGCGGCAGTACTCAGCGTAAAGGTGTTACGCCAGACGTGATGATGCCGACCGGTACGGAAGAGACAGAAACTGGCGAGAAGTTCGAAGATAACGCGCTCCCATGGGATAGCATTAATGCCGCAACTTACGTCAAGTCAGGCGATCTGACACCGTTCGAACCGCAACTGCTCAAACTGCACCAGGACAGAATTGCAGCCGATCCTGAGTTCCAGTACATCATGAAGGACATTGCTCGCTTCAATGCCCTGAAAGAGAAGCGCAATATTGTTTCCCTGAATCTTGCTCAACGTGAGAAAGAAAACCAGGAAGACGATGCGACGCGTCTGGCACGCATCAACGATCGCTACAAGCGGGAAGGTAAAGCTCCGTTGAAGAAACTGGAAGACTTGCCGAAGGATTATCAGGAACCAGATCCTTATCTCGATGAAACGGTTCATATCGCGCTGGACCTTGCAAAAATGCAGCAAGATAAGCCAGCCGAGCAACCGGCTCCTGCTAAGTAACTCCCCAACAGGCACAAATTTTTGTGCCTGTTTTTTTTACCTCTATCAAGCCGCGTAAACCTAGCTCTTTCTAAATGTAAAGTTATGTATTATTAACCACTTGGCAACGATGAATGCTTGAAAATAGCAGGCTTGCCCCTACGATGTGGGGTAACGCAGAATGCGTATTTTTAACCGAGGTAAAAAGAAAATTATGATGCGTATCGGGCTTTTCCTGTTGACCAACCTTGCAGTCATGGTCGTATTCGGGCTAGTGCTAAGCCTGACGGGGATCCAGTCGAGCAGCGTACAGGGTCTGATGATCATGGCGGTGTTGTTTGGCTTTGGTGGTTCAATCATCTCGTTACTGATGTCCAAATGGATGGCATTACGTTCAGTTGGCGGTGAAGTGATTGAGCAGCCACGTAATGAAACTGAGCGCTGGCTGATGGAAACCGTTCGTCAGCAGTCGCAGCAGGCGGGTATCGCTATGCCTCAGGTGGCGGTTTACCATGCGCCAGATATCAACGCGTTTGCTACTGGCGCACGCCGTAATGCCTCGTTGGTTGCGGTCAGTACCGGCCTGTTGCAGAACATGAGCCGTGATGAAGCAGAAGCGGTAATTGCTCACGAAATTAGCCACATTGCGAACGGCGATATGGTAACCATGACGCTGATTCAAGGTGTGGTGAACACCTTCGTTATCTTTATTTCGCGAATCATTGCACAGGTTGCCTCAGGCTTCCTGTCAGGTAATCGGGATGAAGGTGAAAGTAACAACGGTAACCCGTTTGTCTATTTTGCAATTGCGACCGTACTGGAGTTGGTATTCGGTATTCTGGCCAGCATCATTACTATGTGGTTCTCACGTCACCGTGAATTCCACGCTGATGCCGGATCTGCAAAATTAGTCGGCCGTGAAAAAATGATTGCTGCTTTACAGCGTCTGAAAACCAGCTATGAACCGCAAGAAGCCAGTAGCATGATGGCGTTTTGTATCAACGGTAAGGCGAAGTCAATGAGCGAATTGTTTATGACTCACCCACCTTTGGACAAACGTATTGAAGCACTGCGTAACGGCGAATATCTGAAGTAGTGATAAATATTGATAAAAAAGCGTGCCATCGCTGGCACGCTTTTTTTATGCCTGCGAAGCAGTAGGTTGAGATAACCGCAAACTGCTAACAATAGCCGCGACGGTAGCAAAACTGCCGGCCAGAAGTAACGAGGCGTGCGTTCCGTGAGTGGTGAACAGGTTGAACATCAGTGCTACCAAAGCTGCACCACAACTCTGGCCGAGTAACCTGGCCGTGCCTAACATGCCGCTGGCACCACCGCTGCGGTGACGCGGAGCAGAAGAGATAATGGTGTGGTTATTGGGGGACTGGAACAAGCCAAAACCTGCACCGCACAAGAACATGCGCCAGATAATATCTATGTCAGAAGGGTTATGTGGCAACAGCGCCAAAGCAAACAGACCGCAAGCCATCATTACAAGTCCGATTCCACCTAATAATCCCGCATGTACTCGTCCAATTAAATGACCAGCGACCGGAGCCATAATCATGGTTGCGATGGGCCACGGCGTCAGTAGCAGGCCAGTTTCCACTTCACTACGACCTAATGTCGATTGCAGGAAAAAGGGTAAAGAAACCATTGCCAGCATCTGCGCGGTAAAAGAACACACTGATGTTCCAATGGATAAAGAAAACACCGGGATACGCAGTAAATCGACCGGCAATAATGGGAAAGGGAGTTTTAACTGGCGGCGTATAAAGAAAGATCCAATGACTAGCAAGGCTGCCAGTTCACTGAGAATAAGCCAGCCAGACTGGCCCTGAGCAAACCCGCTGATGGCAGAAATCAATAAGCCAAACGTCAGGGCATTCATGATGGCGCCTGGAATATCAAAGCGCTGCCCCTGGGATTTTTGTTGGTTCGCTGGCAAGAAACGCAGAGACAATAATAGTGCAATGATGCCAATGGGCACGTTAACCAAAAATAACCATTTCCAGGAAGCAACGGATAGAATGGCGGCAGCAATAGTCGGCCCGGCAGCTGATGAAACGGCAACAATAAATGAGTTAATTCCCATGCCGCGGCCAAGGTGTTTTTGTGGATAAATAAGCCGAATGAGCGCGGTATTTACGCTCATTAATGCCGCACCGCCGAATCCCTGCAGTACGCGAGCAAATGTCAGCATGGGTAAAGAATTCGATAACGCACAAAAAAGGGATGTCACACAAAACAGCATTAGCCCGCACTGATATACCCGGCGATAACCAAAAATATCCCCCAGAAACGACATGGAAAGTAATGAAACAATTATCGCTATTTGGTAACTGTTAACAATCCAGATGGATTCTGCCGGACTGGCATTAAGTTCGCGGGCAATGGTGGGAAGGGCGACGTTAGCGATTACGCCATCAAGCACGGCCATAGTAATACCTAACGCAATGGCTAAAATAGCACCATAGCGCCGCGGTAATGGCAGCCCATCAGCAAGGGTTTTATCCATAGGAAAGATTGAATTCACGGGGCTGTATTCGGGGAGAAATAATAATAGCACTAAATTTACGGGATATGTCGCAGATTTGTAACGATATAGAATAGATTCATTGCGATGACATGGTAGTCAACTTATACTAAAAACCGGTTCTAATTTTTATAAAACAAATGCGATCGAGGTGATTTAATGGCAATCGCAGATCTGGATAAACAACCTGATTCTGTCTCTTCTGTCCTGAAAGTTTTTGGCATCTTACAGGCTCTTGGCGAAGAACGCGAAATTGGTATTACTGAATTATCGCAACGCGTAATGATGTCAAAAAGCACCGTCTATCGCTTTTTGCAGACAATGAAATCCTTGGGTTATGTGGCTCAGGAAGGCGAATCTGAGAAATACTCGCTTACGCTGAAGTTGTTCGAACTTGGCGCGCGTGCGTTGCAAAATGTTGATTTGATTCGTAGTGCTGACATCCAGATGCGTGAACTGTCGCGTCTGACAAAAGAAACGATCCACTTGGGTGCGTTGGATGAAGACAGTATTGTCTATATCCACAAGATCGACTCAATGTACAACTTGCGTATGTATTCGCGCATTGGTCGTCGTAACCCGTTGTACAGTACTGCAATTGGTAAAGTGCTTCTGGCCTGGCGTGACCGTGAAGAAGTACGTGAAATTCTTGCCGATGTGGAGTACACCCGCAGCACTGAACGTACCATTACCTGCACCGACGAATTGATGGATGTTCTGGATACGGTTCGTAAGCAAGGTTATGGCGAAGATAACGAAGAACAAGAAGAAGGTTTGCGCTGCATCGGCGTGCCGGTATTTGACCGCTTTGGTGTTGTGATTGCCGGTTTAAGTATTTCATTCCCGACTTTGCGTTTTTCTGAAGACCGCCTTCACGAATATGTCGCTATGCTACATGACGCTGCGCGCACTATTTCTGAGCAAATGGGTTATCACGAATATCCATTCTGATGAAAAATTAAACGCCGCTAAATAGCGGCGTTTTTTTACTCTTCGATTATCTACTGTCCGTTATCAATAACCTTGTCACTTTTACGCAATACAGGGCAATCACTCAGTCCGATAATACCACTTTCACTATGAATGAATTGTGCAGTGGTGATATTTCGTGCAGTGAGGTATTTGCATTGCAGTCCCATACCCGCTGCATTTTGATGGCTCCCAATCAATACTCCGTAGCCAGAGAGGAGTAAACCGATCCACAGCAGCACTATCACCAGAATAGTGCGGATCACGACACGCATATCTACCTCTTATTATTACTTTATTAGAGTGTTAAGCGTAGCGCGTAGCACTAAAGTATCAATGTGATGATTCTTAAATAAAATCTGAGTTGAGTGATGCCTGGTTTAGGTTGCGTATGCCAGACTTACTCTCTAAAGCTTTTAATGTGGAGAATGTAGTGAAAAAGTACAGATGGTTCATCTTAGTTGCGGTTTTTTTCGTCTGCTTACTACTCTGGACGCAGATGGTCAACGTGATGTGCGATCAGGATGTACAATTTTTCAGCGGGGTTTGTACAATTAACAAATTTATTCCCTGGTAGACTCTTTTTATCCACACGATACTTACCTTCGGGCGCAGCAGGTGTAGAATAGCGCGTTTTACTGAGGTGGTAAGATGAACGAATTAAGTGTTGGCGCGTTGAATATCGTGTCCCTGACAGTTTCCCTGGTGGTGCTGGTTATCGGCCTCGTAATGTGGTTTTTTGTTAACCGAGCGAGTAGCCGTAGTAATGAACAGATCGAGCTGCTTGAAGAGTTGTTGGAACAGCAGAAACGACAAAATGCTCTGCTACGCCGTCTGTGTGAAGCCAATGAGCCGGAAGTTGTGAAGGAAGAACCGCAAGAGATTAAGGAAGAAGTTGCAGAGGATGACGATTTTATTCGTCTGGTGGCAGAACGCTAATCCTTGCATAAGCGTTTACGCCGCTTTGTCGTGACTCATGCGTTGGATGAATCCCTGGTTTGATCCTCTAAAATCTCATCTTTAAATCGACGGTTTTCGTAATGTGTCACCACAGTTACGAAAATCGGCTGATGTTACGCTTTGACGAAAGCATGGAAAGAGCAGGGAATACACCAACCATCTGGCAAGACTATGGCGGTGAATCGCTGTTCATGCCACGACATGTAGGTCAAACTTTACTCTTGCTTAAAATAATAGTTTAAATATTATCCAGAAAGTTAAAGTGTTATTTTGGATAACCTAAGATAATTTTATTATATGGCTAATATAGTGAAACGTTTTTATTGCCTCATTGTGTAGCAGAGTGTCATTAAACTTTCATTATTTTGGTGCAATATAAAGAGCTTACTGTTCATACTTTATTCATTCTGGTAATCGCGTTATTTCCATCGCCTATTTCAATCTGTCTTGAGACGTTCTGTGCTGCTCATTTTTTGAATAGCTATGCTAAAAAAATCATAATGATAATGTCTGTGGTGTCGACTTTTTCGTCCTTCGTCTGGACGAAAAGTTAGCTTTGGGCTATGGTAAAAACGTTGTCTGCGGTCATCGCCTGAACGCCTGGAATCACGTTTGTTCGCCGTTAATTTTATGCACATTTTGTGCATTTCATTTTTATGAACAATATTGGTTTCAGAATTTGTGCGACAGATCGATTCACGCCGAAAAATGGCTTGCCATTGATTGCGTTGTATGTGATAACACTTTGGGTTAAACGAGGTACAGTTCTGTTTATGTGTGGCATTTTCAGTAAAGAAGTTCTGAGTAAACACGTTGACGTTGAATACCGCTTCTCTGCCGAGCCTTATATTAGTGCCTCATGCAGTAATGTCTCTGTTTTAGCTAAGTTATGCCTTCGGGCAAAGAAAACAATCTAAGGAATTTTGCAAAATGGCAAAGATCAAAGGTCAAGTTAAGTGGTTCAACGAGTCTAAAGGTTTTGGTTTCATTACTCCTGCTGACGGCAGCAAAGACGTGTTCGTACACTTCTCTGCAATCCAGGGTAACGGCTTCAAAACTCTGGCTGAAGGCCAGAACGTTGAGTTCGAAATCCAGGACGGCCAGAAAGGCCCAGCAGCAGTTAACGTCACTGCTATCTAATTCCGTTGAATTAGACCTGGCGCGAATAACGCCAAATTTTGATGAAAGCCCCGCTCATGTAGCGGGGCTTTTTCATGTCTGAATCTTATGCACTACTTGTCCATATGTTTCTACAAGCCGTGACTAGTTATGTTTTGTAGCAAAGCAGTGCATCTTGTAGCACTGTTCCTGTCCGGTTAATTTCATCATTATGTTTAAATTTTCAATCGCTTAGTTGTTGTGAAGGATTGAAAGTGAGAAAAATTGCCCCTGGAGTCGTGGGTAACTTTATTCAGTGGCGTTTTGCTCTGCTTTGCAGTGCTATTCTTATGTGTCTGGTATTTTTATTAGGACGTGTAGCCTGGTTGCAAATCATCTCGCCAGAGAATCTTGTCAAGCAAGAGGACATGCGTTCACTACGCGAAGAGACGATTACAGTTCCACGTGGCATGATTGAAGACCGTACGGGCCGACCATTGGCAGTCAGCGTACCGGTAAAAGCTATCTGGGCCGACCCCAAAACGGTGATGGAAAAAGGTGGTGTGCAAGTGAATAGCCGTTGGCAGGCACTTGCGACAACGCTCAATATGCCGCTCAATGAGATCGCCGCGCGTATTCGTCGTAGCCCTTCCGACCGATTTATCTACCTTGCCCGTCAACTCGATCCACAAAAAGCCCAATATATTGAGAGTTTGAAACTACCGGGGATTTCGTTGCGCGATGAGTCACGCCGCTTTTACCCGGCAGGGCATGTCGCAGCAAATTTGCTCGGTTTTACCAATGTTGATGATCAGGGTATTGAGGGCATAGAAAAGAGTTTCAATCGACAATTGATGGGGAGGGGCGGGGAGCGATTAGTTCGCAAAGACCGACACGGTCACGTCATTGAAAATATCACTGAAAATCCGGCAAGCCCCGCGCATAACCTAATGTTAAGCATTGATGAGCGTCTGCAAACGGTGACTGAAGATGCGTTAAGCAACGCGGTTTCGTGGAATAAAGCCGCATCAGCCGCCGCAGTTATCCTTGATGTTAATACCGGTGAAGTTCTGGCTATGGCAAGTTGCCCGACATTTAACCCGAATAACCGTGATGGTGCCATGTTGAACGATTTCCGCAATCGGGCAATAAGTGACACCTTTGAACCCGGCTCAACGGTCAAACCCATGGTAGTGATGACCGCGCTGCAACAAGGTATTGTGCAACCCGACAGTGTGGTGGATACCCATCCCTATACCATTGACGGGCATCGGATTCGGGATGTGGGTTATTACCCTCAGCTAACGTTGACCGGGATCCTGCAAAAATCGAGCGATACCGGGGTATCACGTCTTTCGCTGGCAATGCCTATCCAAAAACTTTTGGATACCTACAAAGAGTTTGGCTTTGGTTCGCCGACGGGGCTGGGCCTGACAGGAGAAAGCCGCGGTTATTTACCACATCGTAAGTTCTGGGGAGAACTGGATCGTGCAACCTTCTCTTTTGGCTATGGTTTGATGGTCACGCCGCTGCAACTGGCCCATGTTTACGCAACCATTGGTAGTTACGGTATTTCCAGACCGCTGTCGATTACCCGTGTTGACCCACCGGTCGTTGGGAAACGCGTGATGTCTGAAGTCATTGCTCATCAGGTTGAACATATGATGGAAAGCGTGGCGTTGCCTGGCGGCGGTGGAGTAAAAGCGGCGGTGCACGGATATCGTGTCGCGGTAAAAACGGGCACGGCGAAGAAGATTGGTGATGACGGTAAGTACATCAATAAATACATTGCTTACACGGCCGGTGTTGCGCCAGCCAGTAATCCACGCTTTGCGCTGGTTGTGGTGATTAACGATCCAGAAAATGGGGCTTATTATGGCGGAGCAGTTTCAGCCCCGGTATTTAGTCAAATTATGAGCGATGTGTTACGACTGGAAAATATTGAGCCTGATGGTCTTCCGGACGGTGACCCAAATTTAATGGTGTTAAATAAGCCTGTCGCAGATAACTCCGCCGGTTAGTTGCTTTTCGAAACAGGGCGTTTAGCGTTACACTTGCGCCCTTTATGATTGCCTGGAGTTCCCATGTCCTATCTTTGTCCGCTTTGTCATGCGCCGCTTACCGCTGTTGGCAAGAGTTATCTTTGCCCACAAGGCCACCAATTCGATAAGGCAAAAGAAGGATACGTCAATTTGCTGCCAGTACAGCATAAGCGTTCTAAGGATCCTGGCGACAGCAGCGAGATGATGCAGGCACGCAGAAAGTTTCTCGATGCCGGGCATTACCAGCCTTTGCGTGATGCCATTTGCCAACAACTTGAACAAGCGTCACCCGTGACTTTACTCGACATTGGTTGTGGGGAAGGGTACTACACTGCCGGTTTTGCACAGGTAGTCGCAAAACAAAATGGCACGACCTGGGGGTTAGATGTCGCGAAAGTGGCGATTCGCTACGCGGCTAAACGTTACCCGCAGGTGCAATTCTGCGTTGCTTCAAGTCACCGTTTACCGTTTGACGATAATAGCCTTGATGCTGTTGTGCGTATTTTCGCGCCCTGCAAAGCGGAAGAACTGGCGCGGGTGGTAAAACCTGGCGGTATCGTCATTACGGCGACCCCTGGTCCCCGTCATTTAATGCAGTTGAAAGGCCTAATTTACGACAATATTGTGTTGCACAGCTCTGAGTCTGAATCTTTGCCTGGTTTTATTGCAGAACAGACTCAGCAAATTAGCTGGCCGATGACATTAAAGGGTGATAAAGCGGTAGCATTGCTACAAATGACGCCGTTTGCCTGGCGCGCTCGCCCGGAAGTGTGGCAAGCCTTAGCGGCTGAAACGGCATTTGAATGTGAGACTGACTTTGTGGTTCGCGTCTGGCGACGCGAAGCCCAGGTAGCTTGAATATTTAACTTAGCGCGCTGAAATGGCCGTAAAGGATCTGGCAACCAATCCCAATTAACACCACGCCGCCGAGAATTTCGGCGCGTTTACCCAGTAGTGGGCCAATAAAACGGCCCAGCATCATACCCATCGTAGACATGATCATGGTCGCGCAACCAATCGCCAGCGCAGTTTCAATAACGTTCACTTGCAGAAATGCCAGGCCGACACCCACCGCCATTGCATCAAGGCTGGTTGCTATAGCTGTCGTGACCAATAACCAAAATCCATGACGTTGTAGCTTAGGTGTCTCTTCATCATCGTTGCCGCGAATCCCTTCATAGATCATTCGGATACCGAGGAAAACGAGCAGGATAAAAGCAACCCAATGGTTCCATTCCAGCACAACTTTACTGGCTAACATCCCCAGACACCAGCCAATCAGTGGTGTGAGCGTTTCAATAACGCCAAAAATCAGGCCGGTACGTATGGCTTCGGAAAACTTAGGTTTATGGAGGGTGGCACCTTTCCCGATTGATGCAGCAAACGCATCCATCGACATGCCAAAAGCAAGAATAATTGTAGCGGAGAGATTCATACAAACGCCTCAGTTGGGAATATCCATATACACGTCGACCATCCCCAACTAAAACGATGGCTACGTGCCTATGGTCTCGCCTACTCAGTGTTTGAGTCGTACATGCCACGTTATTTTCTTGTTTAAAAAACCTGCTAAAACAAGTAACGAGTATGTTGACATGTACATTTTCGCAATGGCGAAAATCGGCTACTCCCCAACGACGGGCGCAACCTTAACATATTATTCAAAGATAAAACAATATTTGAAAACTATTATTCCAGACACTTAAATGATAACGATTTTCATTTAACTTAATAAGTAACTTAAACGTTAAAATAATAGCACACTAATTGTGCGAAATAGCATCGGCTATATTTAAATGACTGTACAAAAAATATCAAAATATAGACTTTGCTATATTTGTAACTTATTGATTATCAACCATTAGTTTATAAATTTTTTCCAGGTCATCGATATTTTTAACCCGAATCAGTAAACGGCGTTGCTCTAGTTGCATCACCAACACTCCGTCTTCAGATAAATTCATTTCTTTAATTCGTGAATATAAAATCCACACGTTTGCGAAGAAAAAACCTTCTCTTTTAAACAATAATTTAGGCTGACGGATCCACGAAATATAAATAGCGAGTAACGCGAGTGCAGATAATAACCAGGTTGTCAGTGGTGTGCCGTGAGTGGTGACGTTGTTATAGATGAGGATGGCAACCAGACCAACAAAGATGGTGCTGTCGATACGATTACGGCGCAGCAGGGTGATTTTGAGTAGGGTTTTGCCCTTGAGCTTATCCATGATGAACTCATCATAGATTGACCACGCGAGCAACAGCACAATGAAAACGAGTAAAACCACATCCGTCAACGTCATAACACTACCTTCATTCTAAACAATAAAAAAACCGGGGCAGGGGCCCCGGTTTGCATAACATGGTAATTACAGACCCAGCAAGCCGATAGAATAACCGGCAATACCGATAACGAAGAAGCCCATGATGATCCACAGCGCGTTGACTTTCTTACGCAGCAGCCACATACAAGCAAACGTTAGCAGCAATGGCACAAGGCCTGGCATCAACTGATCAAGAATGGTTTGAACCGTGGTCACTTTAACTGCGCCGGTCTGGTCGGTAATTTTCGACACAACCAGCGGTATGTTAACGTGCGTCCACTTGTTTACCAGTGCCCCCATGACAAACAGGCCGAGGATTGACGCCCCCTCAGTCAATTTCTGCAGGAAGCCGCCGCCCATATCCTTAACGATATCGATCCCTTTACGGTAGCCGTAAGCCACACCGTAGTAACGGGTTAGCAAACGGACTGCGTTGAACAGGATGAAGAACAGCAATGGGCCGAGCAGGCTGCCGCTCATGGCAATGCCGGCACCTAGCGCTGCAAATACTGGGCGTACAGTACCCCAGAAGATTGGGTCGCCCACGCCCGCCAGCGGCCCCATCAAACCAACTTTGATACCGTTAATGGCACCATCATCAATTTCTGCACCGTTCGCACGTTGTTCTTCCATCGCAAGGGTAACGCCCAGAACCGGAGCGGCTACATAGGGATGGGTGTTGAAGAATTCCAGGTGACGTTTAATCGCTTGTTTACGCGCATCGTTGTTCTCAGGATACAGGCGTTTAATTGCCGGAATCATTGAGAAACAGAAGCCCAGCGCCTGCATACGTTCGAAGTTCCATGACCCCTGGAAGAGGTTAGAACGCAGGAACACGCCACGAATATCGCCCGGAGTGAGTTTCTTCTCGGTAGTTACTGTTTTAGTGGTATCAACCATTTCGCTCACCTATTAATCTAATTCGTTATCGAGGTCGTTAGCACCGGCAGCAGGCGCTGTAGCACCGGCAGTACGGTTGTATTTCGGGCTCAGCTGGATGTACAGAATTGCCATCACAGCACCAATCACACCCAATGCAACCAGGTTGAAGTTGGTGAAAGCCGCAGTAACGAAGCCCAGATAGAAGAATGGCATCAGGTAGCCTGCGCGCATCATGTTGATGACCATCGCATAACCCACTACCACAATCATGCCGCCGGCGATGTTCAGACCGCTGGTTACCACCTCAGGAATGGCGTTCAGCATGTTCTGCACTTCGCTAGTCCCCACGGAAACCGCGACGATAACGGCAGGAATGGCGATACGCATTGCTTGCAAGAACAGGGAGGAAACGTGAATCCAGGAGAGCGCCGATAGGTTGCCATTTTCGGCGGCCTTATCTGCTGCGTGCTGGAAGCCCACGGTAATAGTACGAACGATAATGGTCAGAACCTGGCCTGCTGCTGCCAGTGGGATTGCCAGAGCGATACCAGAACCGATGCCCTGATGTCCGGCGATAACCAGAATTGTCGAGATAATTGACGCCAGAGCCGCATCGGGAGCAACCGCCGCACCGATGTTCATCCAACCCAACGCGATCATTTCAAGTGTACCACCGATAATAATACCGGTTTTCATGTCACCGAGGACCAGACCAATTAAGGTACAGGCGACCAGCGGACGGTGGAACTGAAATTCATCGAGCACCGACTCCATACCGGCAATACAGGCTACGACAAACACCAGCACAATCTGAAGAGTGGTAATCTCCATTGTACTTCTCCTTAAACGAGTGACTTATGTGTGAAAACTGAGCAAAACGTAGAATCAAACTAATTACATTAGTAATTAGTTTTTCACCTTCGCGATCAGGTCCATCATTTTCAATTTTTGATCGGTAGAAACCTTACGCGCTTCCAGTTCAATGCCACGCGCGTTCAGTTTCTTAAAGGCTTCAATATCCGTTTCATCGACAGAAATCGCGTTGTTCACCTGAGTTTTACCCTGGCGGAACGCCATACCACCGATGTTGACTGACTTAATATTCACCCCACCTTCCACGACGCGTTCAACATCAGTTGGGTTAGTGAACAGCAGCATCACACGGTCGCCTGCATATTTCGGGTTATTCCACACGCGGATCATTTTTGCCACATCAACCACGTGTGCTGTTACGCCTGGAGGCGCAACTTGCGTCAACAGAGTTTTGCGCACGGTATCGGCGGCAACTTCATCGCTGACAACAATAATGCGCGTCACGTTAGTTTCTTTAGTCCAGCGAGTCGCCACCTGGCCATGAATCAAACGGTCATCAATACGTGCCAGACCAATGTTCATGTAGTCATTTGGACCCATTGGCTTCAGCGGTGCCGCAGGTTTTGGTGCAGCAACGGGCGCCACAGGTGCTGCAGTTTCGACAGGTTTTGCTTTCAGGGCTTTAACCCCTTCGCGACCTGTTTCTACTGCCAAAGCCACTAATTCATCAAATGAAGGGTTATCATCACGTGCCATCAAGGTTTCGACCAGCATCGGAATATTGACCCCGGCGACGACCTCGTAATGCTCTTTATCGACGACAATACGGCTAGCCGCATTGAAAGGGCTACCGCCCCAGGTATCGACGAGAAACAGCACACCTTTGTCGGTTTTCAGGTTTGCCAATTGAGCGTTATATTTTTCGATCAAAGTTTCGGCGTTTTCACCGGGAACGAAATCTATCCAGCCAACATTTTCTTGTTCGCCTAATAGCATTTCAGCGGTTTTCAGCAATTGTTCTGCTGCCCAGCCATGCGTGCCTATGACAATAGCAATAGTCACTTGCTACCTCCTGTGTTGGACATAACCACACCCTTAAAATGGGTGTTTTGTAGATTATCCGTTTCATTGAGCGAATCGATTCAGATAACGGTATGAGTAAAGATGTGTAACTGAAGACGGATTTATTTTAGTCAGTGAAAAAAATATTTTATGTGATGAAGATCCGTAATTTAGCTTTGCTTCACACATATTGTTTCGCGGAGCAAATTATGCGCTTGGTCAATGACAGTAAAATTGCAAAATCAGGTAAATCTTTGCAAAAGGGTAATTTGCTCTGATATTGTTTGCATCCCGTTTAATAACTAAGGAGTAAAGGGCAGTAGCCCACCGTATGGACCGTCACCGACGTCTTTTCATTTTCAGGTCTGAATCCTCAGCCTTTCATAATGGCGTAACACGCCCCGTTAATACCTTAATTCAACTTTCTGCGTCCGTATTTTGCGGGTTGCCGCGCAGTGATTCCCAAAGCTGGAGCTTGTCATGGAACTCTTAATGGATCCCCAAATATGGGTGGGTTTACTGACACTTATTGTTCTGGAAATCGTACTGGGTATTGATAACCTGGTCTTTATTGCGATTCTTGCGGATAAACTTCCACCAAAACAACGGGATAAAGCGAGGCTTATCGGTTTATCTCTGGCATTGGTGATGCGACTAGGCTTGTTGTCATTGATCTCATGGATGGTGACACTGACCCAACCCCTGTTTAGCGTCGCAGATTTGACGTTCTCCGGGCGCGATCTCATCATGCTATTCGGGGGCTTATTCTTGCTGTTTAAAGCCACGACCGAACTGCATGAACGGCTGGAAAACCGCCAGCATGATGATGGGCATGGGAAAGGCTACGCTAGTTTCTGGGTCGTAGTACTGCAGATTGTTGTATTGGACGCGGTGTTCTCGCTAGATGCGGTCATTACCGCCGTAGGGATGGTGAATCACCTGCCTGTCATGATGGCGGCGGTTGTGATTGCGATGGGTGTGATGCTGATGGCGTCAAAACCGTTAACGAATTTTGTTAACCAGCATCCAACGGTCGTGGTGCTGTGCCTGAGCTTCTTGTTGATGATCGGCCTGAGTCTGGTTGCTGAAGGCTTCGGTTTCCATATTCCTAAGGGCTACCTGTACGCAGCGATTGGCTTCTCGATAATCATCGAGTTCTTTAACCAGATTGCGCGTCGCAACTTTATTCGCCATCAGTCAAATGTACCGCTACGTGCTCGTACAGCTGATGCGATTTTGCGCTTAATGAATGGCAAGCGCCAGGCGCGCTCACAGAATGAAGACAACAAAACCATCACCCCGATTGAAGCGGAATCCTTCGCTGAAGAAGAACGTTACATGATAAACGGGGTACTGACGCTGGCTTCACGTTCATTGCGTAGCATCATGACGCCTCGTGGTGAAATCTCCTGGGTTGATGCCGATAAATCGACGGCTGAAATTCGTGAACAACTGCTGGAATCTCCACACAGTCTGTTCCCGATATGCCGCGGTGAGCTTGATGAAATCATCGGGATCGTGCGGGCTAAAGAGCTGCTGGTGGCGCTGGAAAATGGCGGCGATGTTGCGGCTATTGCGGCCCAATATCCGGCGATTGTGGTTCCGGAAACGCTGGACCCTATCAACTTGCTGGGTGTGCTGCGTCGTGCTCGCGGTAGCTTCGTTATCGTCAACAACGAGTTCGGCGTCGTTCAAGGTCTGGTGACACCATTGGATGTCCTGGAAGCCATTGCGGGTGAATTCCCCGATGCTGACGAAACACCAGAAATTGTGCGCGACGGTGACGGTTGGTTGGTGAAAGGTTCCACTGACCTGCATGCGATTCAGCAGCATCTGGATATCAATACTCTGGTTAACGACAGCGAAGATATCGCCTCGATTGCCGGATTGGTTATCTCGGTGAATGGCCAAATCCCGAAAGCGGGTGATGTCATTGAAGTTGCTCCGCTTCGCATCCAGATTGTCGAAGCGAACGATTACCGTGTGGACCTGGTCCGTGTGGTGAAAGAACGCTCCGAACATGAAGATGAAGAAGAGTAATCAGCGCAGCGGAACGACCGAAATAGGATGACCTCTATGGCGCGGGGGGCGTGTGCTCCCCCTTAACCAGCGAGGGAATTCGCTCAGTGGCATTGGTCGCGCATACAAATAACCTTGCAAGACATTCACGCCGTGGCTGCGCAGATACTCTGCCTGCTGCGGCGTTTCAACGCCTTCGGCCACCAGAGAGATTCCCAGCCTCTGCGCCAGTGCGATAATAATATCGGTCACCGTCGAGTTCACCGCATCAGTCCCGATAGCCGCAGTAAACGACTTATCAATTTTCAGTACATTCGGATTCAGTGTTTCCAGATAGGCCAGGGAACTCTGCCCCGTACCGAAATCATCTATCGCCAGACCCACGCCCATACGATGCAAATCACGCACCACACGATAGTCAACATCTGGCAACGCATCTCGTTCCGTTAACTCCAGAGTCAATTTTTGCAGCGGGTGTGCAGGGAACCAGGAACGGCGCAAATCGGCAATAATCTCAGCTTCATGGAAATGGCTGGCCGCCACGTTTAGCCCGATGTGGAAATGACGTGATTTGGGAAAAATATCAAGGTGGCGAACGGTTTCATCCAGCACATAGCGGGTCAACGGGGCAATCAGGTTTTGCTGCTCAGCGAGGGGAATAAATACATCGGGGGAGATCCAGCCCTGGCGTGGATTATTCCAGCGCAATAGTAGTTCCACACCGACACACTGCAGATTACGAGCGCTCACTAGTGGCTGGCAGAAGACCTCGAATTCATGAGAGGCCATACCAACATTAATTTCCCATGAAAAACTCATGCGATTGGCGGTTGCAAGCCAGGCGATATAACCAATCAGCATACTGAGAATCAGTGCCAGTGGAAGTTGAGTTGGCAAATTGCTTAATGCCAATGCCCCAGGTGAGGGGCCAATGGTGGTGATGGAAAACGCAAAGTGTTCGGAAGCCATTTCATGGATGACTTGCCCATCTTCAACAACAATTCGCTGCAAAAGTCCTGCACCATATTCGAGGTGCGAATCTGCGACATTAAGTACAGCACGCGATACCCATGGGCGTTCAGGCTCAAGGATTAATCCGGTCAGCAATTCAATATTAATGATCTGCATGACGCCTTCGTGACTGCTGTTGGATGACGGTGTCCAGGACAACAGAATTGGCGTGCCTTTCAGTAATGAACGGTCAATTGAGAGAAACAGCAGTGGAAGAGATGAAGGTAATTTGGGTTGTAGCAAATTAATCGGGACGTGACGGCTGCCAAAAATACTTGAGCAATAAAGAATATCATCCTTAATCAGCCCGATTGAACGCACTGTTTGCAGGCGTGCTGCGTGTTCGCGCATTTTGAGTTGCGCGGCCTCACAAGACATTCCCACTAAAGCAATAAGCTCTTTGTTGCCTTGTTCAAGGGGGAGCAGAATACTCTCTAGCGTGCTGATAATACGTTGATTAAACGCCTGCAAATGCTGTTCATTCACTTTGCGCTCAGCAACATAGCGTGCGCTCAGAGTCAACACGAGTGCCAGAACAGCTAAGCCGATACAGACAATTAAACGCCTGCGACGGTAGCCTCGTAATATACGTTGAGCTGTCTGCATCCGTGATCACCTTGTGTAGAACCGCGACCGAAATCGGCACACAGAACATTCAAAGTGTAGTGGGGGATTTGTAGAGCGCTGGAAAAATAACCTTTTTTTTGCGTTTCGTTGTTCAGGAGCCGCGTCGTTGAGCAGACGCAGCACCTTTTAATGGTTAAACAAGCAGTTGGCTTCTCAAGTTCAGGTGAATGACCCGCACTAGCCTGGCCCTCATCACTGAGGGCCGGAAGGGATTAATCACACTGGACTTTAATTGCCAGGCCACCGCGAGAGGTTTCGCGGTATTTCGCATTCATGTCTTTGCCCGTTTCATACATTGTTTCAATCACTTTATCGAGAGAAACACGAGGTTCACTGGTACGGCGCATTGCCATGCGGGTGGCGTTGATCGCTTTCACAGAAGCAATCGCATTACGTTCAATACACGGCACTTGAACCTGGCCCGCAACCGGGTCGCAGGTCAAACCGAGGTTGTGTTCCATGCCAATTTCCGCAGCAACACAAACTTGTTCTGGGCTGGCCCCGAGAATTTCAGCAAGGCCGGCTGCCGCCATTGAACAGGCCACACCGACTTCACCCTGGCAACCCACTTCAGCACCAGAAATTGACGCGTTCATCTTATACAACGCACCAATCGCACCGGATGCGAGGAAATAACGGATGTAGGTGTCAGGGCTGACTGATTCGATAAAGTGATCATAGTACGCCAGCACTGCAGGGACGATACCGCAGGCACCGTTGGTCGGAGCGGTAACCACACGTCCGCCCGCGGCGTTTTCTTCGTTCACCGCCAGCGCAAACATGTTCACCCAATCAATCACGTTCATTGGGTCATTGGAGAGTTTATCGCTGGATACCAGCATACGGCGCAATGCGGAAGCACGACGCGGTACACGCAATGGGCCAGGCAGCACACCTTCAGTATTGACGCCACGGTCGATACAAGCGCGCATGGTTTGCCAGATGTTGGCAAAATACTCTTCAATTTCTTTACGGCTGTGCAAAGCCAGCTCATTCTGCATGATCACGCCAGACAGGGACATGCCGGTCTCTTTACAGTGATTTAGCATTTCTTCCGCGGAATTGAACGAGTAGGGCACGACAACTTCATCTGCTGCCTCTTTGCCGAAATGCTCTTCATCAACGATAAAACCACCGCCGATGGAATAATACGTTTTGCTGTAGATCTTTTGATCGCCGCTGAACGCGTGGATAGTCATGCCGTTCTCATGTAACGACAGGTTGTCGTTACGGAAACACATGCCGGTATCTTTCGGGAAATCAACTTCGTGGCGACCCTGGGCAAGCCACAGACGTTCACGCGTTTCTACATCGCGAATAAACGCAGGAATGGAATCAATATCAACAGTGGCAGGTTCGTTACCTGCAAGACCCATGATGATAGCGATATCAGTATGGTGCCCTTTACCAGTCAGCGACAGGGAACCGTAAACATCGACGGCGATGCGCGTCGTGCTTTCCAGTAATCCATTTTCGAGCAGCGAGTCGACAAACAACTTACCGGCCTTCATCGGACCGACGGTATGGGAACTGGATGGCCCAATGCCGACTTTGAACATGTCGAATATGCTAATCACACTAAACTCCTTTCAGGACACCGGCTAAATAAAATTTGCTGCTGCAAAACCGCAGCTAGCTAGTTTAAAAATTTATTGGTCACTGTAGTAAACTATTCACATGAATTAAACTAATGGTTAACCATAACTTGACTAATCCGGTCCGCAGAATGCGCTTCCAGGGAGTAATCAGTCACATCAACCACTCTTTTTATTGCCCCTTATGTCTATAGGGGAATAAAACTACAGCAAGACACTCTGCTAAATATAGCCGTATTTGCAGAATTAAAGAGTGATCACGGTTCCACACCTATCTGTAAAGCTAACTCACGGATAATTCCGGCAGTCATACCCCAGACAAAGTAGTGTTGATACCAGGAAAGCCAAACGCGATGGGCGTTACCACGACGGTGAATATCCAGCGGATGATAGCGACCCAGGGTGAGCGCTTCCATTAATGGCATCTCAAAAACCGCTGCAACTTCATCTTCACAGGCCTGGTAAGGTAAATCGGGAGGGATGATGCCGACAACTGGCGTAACCTGAAACCCGGTGACGCTATCGACCGGCGGCAAAGTGCCGATCACTTCAACATGCTCTGGCGAAATGGCAACTTCTTCCCATGCCTCGCGCAGTGCCGCGGCAATCAATGACTCATCAGTGTCGTCCACCGCACCGCCTGGAAAGGCAACTTGCCCGGCATGTTTACGCAGCATGGTCGAACGTTGGGTCAACAGCAGCCCAGGCTGTGGGCGGCGTACAATAGGAATCAGCACCGCAGCCTGGCGATGATTACTCGTCGTGCGCGTTACGGGCGGTTGCAACAGCTGAAAACGCGATAAAAAATCGTTCATACTCAGGGACGAACCAGACATCTCATCACTTCTCTAGTTGTGGAAGAATACGATTAACTTTATCAAAAGTTTCCTGATATTCCGCAGATTCAACACTATCAGCCACAATTCCACCTCCCGCCGAACAGTAAAGTTTGCCTCCTTCGGCGGTCAGAGTCCTGATGGTAATACTGGTGTCCATATTTCCGCAGAAGCTTAAATAGCCGATACTTCCACACCAGGCATTACGCCGCTGCGGCTCGAGTTCTTCAATCACTTCCATAGCGCGAACTTTTGGTGCACCGGTAATCGACCCACCAGGGAAACAGGCGCGCAGTAAATCTGTTGCCTTAAGATGCGAAGGCAATTGTGCGGTTATGGTACTCACCAGGTGATGTACTGCCGGGAAGGGCTCAACAACAAATAACTCAGGGACTTTTACACTGCCCGGTACCGCAACACGGCCAATGTCATTACGTAGCAAATCAACAATCATCAGGTTTTCTGCGCGATCCTTTGGTGAATTCGCCAGTTTTTCAGCCTGCTGCGCATCGGCCAGAGGATCTTCCAGGCGCGGTAAAGTGCCTTTAATCGGGCGCGTTTGTATGTTGTGATTTTCCAGCAGAATAAACCGCTCAGGCGACAGGCTTAAAATCACGCTGTCAGGAAGGCGAATAAACGCACTGAACGGAGCCCGATTCGCCGCGTTCAGGCGTTCGAATGCTTGCCATTCATCGCCTTCGTAACTGGCGTTAAAGCGCTGCGCGAGGTTCACCTGGTAGCAATCGCCGCTTTTGAGATATTCCTGTACCTGACGGAATTTAAGTCCATACTGCTCGCGGGTCATACTGGACTGCCACGCGCTCGTCAGGCGGAACGGTTGGCGAGGGCTGTACGCGGTCAGCGTTTCAAGAAACTGTTGGCGAGCATCAATATCCCCCCAACACAGCAGAGTCAGGCACTGATTTTTATGGTCAGCAATTAACGCCCAATCGTAAATGCCTATCGCCATATCGGGTGTAGTAAGATCGCGTTGTGCCCGCTCGGGTAATTTTTCGAAGTGGCGACCGAGGTCATAACCGAACAACCCCAACGCACCGCCTAAAAAGGGGAGTTCCGGGTGTATCTCTGGCTGATAACCAAAACTATCCAGAGTTTCCTGTAGTAGATGCAGAGGATCGCCGTGATGCGTTGAACTGATACCGTCCACGCAAATTGTTGTTTCAGGACCACGCGTCACTAATGTTGCCCGAGGTTCTGCAACCAGAATATCAAAGCGATTATGAGGATGGTCAGCGAAGCCGGAATGCAGAAGCATGGCCCATGGCTGCTGTGCAGTCGCTTTGAAAGTGTGTTGAACAGCATCGGCATGCCACGGCAAAGTTCGAAAAGTGAGAGTCTGCAACGTTATAAACCACAACTAAAAAAAGAGAGTGATCATCCTGCTATACCAGTGAACCCGCTGGAAACCCTGTTAGCAGCGTGAAATAATTAACCCAGGCAATGTATCAGGAGTCGAAAATGTTTTCAGGATTACCCGCATTATCCCATGAGCAACAGCAGAAAGCTGTAGAACGTATTCAGGAACTGATGTCCCAGGGCATGAGCAGTGGTGAAGCGATTACACTGGTCGCCGCAGAAATTCGTGCCAATCATACTGGCGAGATGGTCGCGGTCCGTTTTGAAGATGACGACGTCGGTAACGCTGAGAGCGACGAAGAAAACACGGATGAAAACGATGAAGAAGAAAGATATGTCGACCATTACGAAGAAAACGACGACGATAAGTAAAGCGGGCTACTGCCCGCTTAGTGTCACACTGCCGCGATAATCTTAATTTCTACTTTGTAGCGCGGGTTCATCAATTTTGCCTGCACGGTACAACGCACCGGCGCATGACCCGCAACAACCCATTCATCCCAGGCTTTATTCATCGCGGCAAAGTCGGCACTTTCCGGCAGGAAAATGGTGGCATCGAGGATCTTACTCTTATCGCTGCCTTGTTCTTCAAGCACAGTATCAATTTGCGCAAGCGTGTTGGCGGTCTGCTGGTAAGCATCCGCATCAAGGTTTTCTGGCACACCGGTGTAATACAACGTGTTGTTATGAATGACCGCATCCGACCAACGCGCTTCCGGTTTTATACGCACAATACTCATCACTGTTTCCTTTTCAGCTTGTTCATACTGTGGCACAGCCTGCCACAATCTACAGAAGGCTTCCACTGGCTTAACACCGCTCAGGCTGACATAATCACTGTCAATAAACCCAGGGGGTAATGTGACAGACGATTTTGCAGCAGACGGCCAACTCGCTACGGCGATAACGGGTTTTAAACCGCGTGAACCACAACGCCAGATGGCGCAAGCCGTGGCTAAGGCTATCGCTTCCGGGCGTGAGCTGGTGGTGGAGGCGGGTACCGGTACGGGTAAAACCTACGCTTATCTGGCTCCGGCTCTGCGTTCAGGCAAAAAAGTCATTATCTCTACGGGATCAAAAGCCTTACAAGATCAGCTCTTCTCACGCGATTTACCAACAGTGGCGCGGGCGCTGGATTTCAAAGGGCGGCTGGCGCTGTTAAAAGGGCGTTCGAACTATTTATGCCTTGAGCGTTTAGAACAGCAAGCGCTGGCGGGCGGCGATCTGCAAGTCCAGACGCTAAGTGACATCGTCAAATTACGGGGTTGGGCGATTGAAACGGTGGACGGGGATATCAGCACTTGCGCCAGTGTTGCCGAGGACTCTGCCGTCTGGCCGATGGTGACCAGCACCAACGATAACTGCCTGGGGCAAGATTGCCCGCTTTACAAAGATTGTTTTGTGGTAAAAGCGCGTAAAAAAGCCATGGATTCAGACGTTGTGGTGGTTAACCATCACCTCTTTTTGGCCGATATGGTGGTCAAAGAGGGTGGTTTTGGCGAGCTGATTCCGGAAGCAGAAGTGATGATTTTCGATGAAGCCCACCAAATCCCCGACATCGCCAGCCAGTATTTTGGGCAATCGGTCTCCAGCCGCCAGTTACTCGACATAGCCAAAGATATCTCCATCGCTTATCGCACTGAAGTGCGTGACGCCCAGCAATTACAAAAAAGTTCGGACCGTCTGACGCAAAGCACGCAAGATTTTCGCCTGCAAATGGGTGACCCAGGTTACCGCGGCAATTTGCGAGAATTACTGGCCGAACCGTCGGTACAACGTGCGTTATTGTTGCTCGATGATGCGCTTGAGCTGTGTTACGACGTATCCAAACTTTCCCTTGGGCGCTCTGCATTGTTGGACGCGGCTTTCGAACGCATCGTCATTTTACGCGGGCGAATCAAACGCCTCAAAGAGGTCGATACTCCGGGTTACAGCTACTGGTATGAATGTAACGCGCGCAACTTCACGCTGGCGCTAACACCGCTTTCCGTCGCCGATAAATTCCAGGAAGTGATCAGCCAAAAAGCAGGTACCTGGATTTTTACTTCGGCAACGCTTTCAGTAAACGACCAGCTTAGCCATTTTACCGAACGTCTGGGTATCGCCAATGCGCAGACCTTGTTATTAGCCAGCCCGTTTGACTATGCCAGCCAGGCGTTGTTGTGTGTACCGCGTGGTTTACCAACGCCTAACCAACCGGCAGCAGGCAAACATCTGGCGAAAATGCTCAAGCCGCTTATCGAAGCTAACAATGGTCGTTGCTTCATGTTGTGTACCTCCCATTCGATGATGCGCGATTTAGCCGAGCAATTCCGCGCCACTATGACATTACCGGTGTTGTTGCAGGGTGAAACCAGCAAAGGCCAGTTGTTGCAGCAGTTCGTTGACGCAGGTAACGCATTGTTGGTCGCAACCAGTAGTTTTTGGGAAGGTGTGGACGTGCGTGGTGATGCGCTGTCACTGGTGATTATCGACAAACTGCCGTTTACCTCGCCGGATGACCCTTTGCTGAAAGCACGCATGGAAGATTGCCGCCTGCGTGGAGGCGACCCGTTCGAAGACGTGCAACTCCCCGATGCCGTTATTACCTTAAAACAAGGCGTTGGACGCCTAATCCGTGATGTTGATGACCGTGGTGTGCTGGTGATTTGTGATAATCGCCTGGTGATGCGCCCTTATGGTGCTGTATTCCTCAACAGCCTGCCGCCCACACCGCGCACACGGGATATTAATCGGGCAGTTGAATTCCTTAACCACCGCTCGGCGCAGTAATTTGTGCCAGGCTATGGTATGATGCGCGCCGATTTTTGACCTTATTTTCCTGCCAGAGGTTGGCAATACCATGCGAATTTTAGCCATCGATACCGCGACAGAAGCATGTTCGGTTGCCCTGTATAATGAAGGGGCGACCCTTGCCCATTTCGAGCTCTGCCCACGCGAACACACCCAACGTATCCTGCCGCTGGTGCGAGACATCCTCAATGAAGGGGGTGTTGGTCTGACCGCATTGAATGCGCTTGCTTATGGCCGTGGCCCAGGTAGTTTTACCGGCGTGCGTATCGGTATTGGTATTGCGCAAGGGCTGGCGCTGGGGGCTGAATTGCCGATGATTGGCATTTCGACTCTGGCCACCATGGCGCAGGGTGCCTGGCGTATGACCGGAGCGACCCGTGTATTGGCAGCTATCGACGCGCGCATGGGTGAAGTGTATTGGGCTGAATACCAGCGTGATGAACTGGGTGTCTGGCACGGTGAAGAAACTGAAGCTGTGTTAAAACCAGAAGCGGTTGCTGAACGGTTGAAGCATCTTCAGGGCGAATGGGCGACAGTAGGCACGGGCTGGCAAGCCTGGCCAGATATGGCGCAAGGCAGTGAACTGCAGATCCGTGATGGTGAAGTCACACTTCCTGCAGCAGAAGATATGTTGCCTTTGGCAATTCAGGCATTAAATGATGGTTGTACGGTGGCGGTAGAACATGCCGAGCCGGTTTATCTGCGTAATGAAGTGACATGGAAGAAGCTTCCAGGCAGAGAATAATTCCCAACGTTTTTGGGAAGCCGAAACTGCGTCAAGGAGAAAGGTTATGGCTGGTTTGAATCTCAGAATTGTTAGCCGATTACTGGCAGTTGCTGCCGTAGTTATGCTGAGTGGTTGTGTCACCATCCCTGATGCGATTAAGGGCACCAGTGCCACGCCGCAACAAGATTTAGCGCGAGTGATGAATGCACCGCAACTCTACGTTGGGCAAGAAGCGCGTTTCGGTGGGCGAGTGGTGAACATCGATAACAAACAAGGCAGAACACGTCTGGAAATTGCCACCGTCAGCCTCGATGACGGTGCACGCCCGCAATTGGGTGAGCCTTCAAGAGGGCGTATTTACGCTGACGTGAATGGCTTCCTCGACCCGGTCGATTTCCGTGGCCAGTTGGTCACCGTTGTGGGTCCCATCACAGGTGTAGTGGAAGGCAAAGTGGGCGAAACCGCTTACAAGTTTATGGTGATGCAGGTCAATGGCTATAAACGCTGGCGTGTTACACAACAAGTGATCATGCCGCCACAGCCAATCGACCCGTGGTTCTGGGGCGGGCCGTACCCTTATCGTGGGCGTTACGGCTACGGCGGGATGTGGGGCGGCGGATGGTATAATCCAGGCCCGGCACAGGTTCAGACTATCGTAACTGAGTAACTCACTGTTTTAAAAAGTTAAATAGGCAGCGGCATGTCCGCTGTCTATTTTTTTCTACAATCGATAAAAAATAATTAGTGATGTGCTTCGCAACCTTAAATCAGTCTAATTAATAAACTGGTACGCTGAGTTAATATTATGTTAACAGTGTGTTTATATATTGGGGTTGTGATGACGACGAATAATAAATTCAGAGGTGGATCCTTGAAGAAGGTTTGGCTTAACCGCTACCCAGCCGATGTTGCGGCTGAGATAAATCCTGACCGTTATCAGTCCCTGGTTGATATGTTTGAGCAAGCAACGGCACGCTATGCGGATCAGCCTGCGTTCGTGAATATGGGCGAAGTGATGACGTTCCGTAAGCTGGAAGAGCGAAGCCGTGCTTTTGCTGCGTATTTACAACAAGGTCTTGGCCTGCAAAAGGGCGACCGCGTTGCGTTAATGATGCCAAACCTGTTGCAGTATCCCGTCGCGTTGTTCGGTATTTTGCGTGCGGGCATGGTGGTGGTGAACGTCAACCCGTTGTACACCCCACGTGAGCTTGAACATCAGCTTAATGACAGCGGTGCCAGCGCCATTGTGATTGTTTCGAACTTTGCGCATACGCTAGAAAAAGTTGTCGATAAAACTCAGGTAAAACACGTTATTTTGACCCGCATGGGTGACCAGCTTTCTGCGGCAAAAGGGACGTTAGTCAACTTTGTGGTTAAGTACATCAAACGCCTGGTGCCGAAGTATCATCTTCCCGATGCCATTTCTTTCCGCAGTGCCCTGCAACACGGCTATCGTCTCCAGTATATTAAACCTGAAATTCTGAATGCCGACCTCGCGTTCTTGCAATATACCGGTGGCACAACGGGCGTTGCCAAAGGGGCGATGCTGACGCACCGCAATATGTTGGCGAATCTGGAACAAGTCAGAGCGGCTTACAGCCCATTGTTATTCGAACGCAAAGAGCTGGTGGTGACGGCCCTGCCGCTTTATCACATCTTTGCACTCACCATGAACTGCCTGCTGTTTATTGAGCTTGGTGGGCAGAACCTGCTTATCACTAACCCGCGTGATATTCCGGGGCTGGTGAAAGAGTTGGCGAAATATCCGTTTACCGCCATGACCGGTGTTAACACATTGTTCAATGCGCTGCTCAATAATAAAGAATTCCAGCAACTCGACTTTTCTAGCCTGCATCTTTCGGCTGGCGGCGGGATGCCAGTACAACACGCGGTGGCTGAACGCTGGGAGAAACTGACCGGCCGCTTCCTGCTTGAAGGTTATGGTTTGACGGAATGTGCACCGCTGGTCAGTGCTAATCCGCATGACATGGATTACCACAGTGGCAGTATCGGTTTACCGGTGCCTTCCACCGAAGTGAAACTGATTGATGACGAAGGCGAAGAAGTGCCTCCGGGCGAGCCCGGCGAGCTGTGTGTGAAAGGCCCGCAGGTGATGTTGGGTTACTGGCAGCGCCCGGATGCAACAGATGAGATTATGCATGACGGTTGGCTACGTACCGGTGATATTGCTGTGATGGACGAGGAGGGCTTTATGCGTATCGTCGATCGCAAGAAAGATATGATTCTGGTCTCCGGCTTTAATGTGTATCCAAACGAAATTGAAGACGTGGTTATGCAACATAGCGGCGTACTAGAAGTCGCGGCGGTTGGCGTTCCAAGTGGGGCGTCCGGTGAAGCGGTAAAAATCTTCGTAGTGAAAAAAGATCCAGCTTTAACTGAAGAGGCATTGGTTGTTTTTTGTCGCCGCCACCTCACAGGTTATAAAGTGCCTAAGCTTGTTGAGTTCCGTGAAGAACTACCAAAATCAAACGTTGGCAAAATATTACGACGAGAACTACGTGACGAATCGGTCAGTAAAGGCAACAATAACGCCTGAGCTCCGAGTCCGTCGCCCTAACGCCGGTAAACCGGCGTTTTTTATGGGCGCAAACCTAAGAGAACTGAATTTGACTTACCAAATGATTGTTACCGATGAAGCCCTTGCCACAGTGTGTGAGGCCGCTCGTCACTTTCCAGCGATAGCGCTGGATACCGAATTTGTTCGTACCCGTACTTACTACCCGCAACTGGGTTTGATCCAGCTATTTGACGGTGAAACAGCTTCGCTTATCGACCCGTTAACCATCACTGACTGGTCACCGTTTAAAGCGCTACTGCAAAATAAAGCAGTGATTAAATTCCTGCACGCGGGTAGCGAAGACCTGGAAGTATTCCTCAATGCGTATAGCATGCTGCCCGATCCGTTTATTGATACGCAGATCCTGGCAGCGTTTAGTGGACGCCCACTCTCGTGTGGTTTTGCCACCATCGTTGAGTCCTTCACGGGGATCGCCCTGGATAAAAGTGAATCACGTACCGACTGGCTTGCTCGCCCGCTGACCGAGCGTCAGTGTGACTATGCCGCCGCAGATGTCCTTTATTTGCTGCCCATTGCGCATAAATTGATGGAAGAGACACAAGCTGCAGGCTGGATGGAAGCGGCACTCGATGAGTGTAACTTGATGGCAGCGCGTCGTCAGGATGTGCTGGACCCGGAAGAAGCCTGGCGCGAAATCGGTAACGCATGGCAGTTGAGAACACGCCAATTGGCTTGTCTGAAGAAACTGGCCTCGTGGCGACTGCGCAAAGCGCGTGAGCGCGACATGGCTGTCAATTTTGTGGTGCGTGAAGAACATCTGTGGCAGGTCGCGCGTTACATGCCTGGTTCGTTGGGGGAACTGGAACATCTTGGCCTGAGCGGGAGTGAAATCCGTTTCCACGGCAAAGCACTGTTAGAGATGGTCGTTGAAGCTCAGGCACTATCTGATGATGAATTGCCAGAACCGTTAAGTAATCTGGTTGATATGCCGGGCTATCGCCGCGTATTTAAAGCGATTAAAGCGTTGGTACAGCAAGTGAGCGAGGATTGTGGTTTAAGCGTTGAATTGCTGGCTTCACGTCGACAAATTAACCAACTGTTGAACTGGCACTGGAAATTAAAATCACCATCAACACAACCGGAATTAATTAGTGGTTGGCGTGGGCGAGTGATGGGTGAAGCATTAAAAACGCTGTTGGCTGATTTTTAATATTTGTTGATAGTTACTGGGAATAATTACAGGGATGTGTTGAGTAATAATGGAATAAAACCATTAACTATTTAAGAATAGTCTGTATTAAAAAGTTGTCTGTGCGTAAAAATAAATAAGCCCCCGAGGATTAATTCTGAGGGCTTATTTTGAGCAGTTGCATCACGCAGATTTTGTTGTTGCTTCCTGTGCTTCTGGCAACGTGACATTAAGCTCCAGAACAGAAATATCGTCATCTTTTTGATCAAGAACGACGGTTAACATCTCTGGATCGATTTTGACGTATTTGCAAATCACTTCCAGAATATCGCGTTTTAGCTGCGGTAAATAATGCGGTTCACTATCACCACGGCGCCGTTCTGCAACGATAATTTGCAGACGTTCTTTTGCAATGTTGGCGGTGTTCTTTTTCCGTGAGAGAAAAAAGTCTAGTAATGCCATAACTTATCCTCCGAACAGGCGTTTGAGGAAGCCTTTCTTCTCTTCTTCAATGAAGCGGAAAGGGCGATCTTCGCCAAGCAGGCGCTCAACAGTATCTGCGTAAGCTTTACCAGCATCAGCCTCCTGGTCAAGAATGACCGGCTCACCCTGGTTTGACGCACGCAGAACAGATTGATCTTCCGGGATAACCCCGACCAGTGGAATGCGCAGGATTTCCAGCACATCTTCCATGCTTAGCATGTCGCCGCGATTAACACGGCCTGGGTTGTAGCGAGTAAGAAGCAGGTGTTCTTTAATCGGCGCTTCACCGTTTTCTGCACGGCGAGATTTAGAAGAAAGAATACCAAGAATTCGGTCAGAATCTCGTACTGATGAAACTTCAGGGTTAGTAGTAATAACCGCTTCATCAGCAAAATAGAGCGCCATTAATGCGCCAGTTTCGATACCTGCAGGGGAATCACAAACAATAAATTCGAAGTCCATATTTTTCAGGTCTTCAAGCACTTTCGCCACGCCTTCACGCGTGAGTGCGTCTTTGTCACGAGTCTGTGATGCCGGCAGAATATAAAGCTGCTCGGTGCGTTTATCTCTGATTAACGCCTGATTTAATGTGGCATCGCCCTGAATAACGTTGACGAAATCGTATACCACCCGACGCTCGCAGCCCATAATCAAATCCAGGTTACGCAGGCCAATATCAAAATCGATTACGACGGTTTTTCTTCCCTTCTGGGCCAAACCTGTAGCGATGGCCGCGCTGGACGTGGTCTTACCGACGCCCCCTTTACCCGATGTAACAACAATAATGCGTGCCATAAAGGAATTCCTTGTTAAAAGGGCTTAATTCAAAGGTTGAACGGAGAGAGCACCACTCGCCAGACTCAGGCGTGCTGCTTTCCCATAATAATCAGCTGGTATTTGTTCACTCAGCCAGTATTCACCCGCTATTGAGACCAGCTCAGCAGCAAGATTTGTACAGAATATTTGTGCATCACGATCGCCGCTGGCACCCGCCAGGGCACGGCCACGCATCATGCCGTAAACATGAATATTACCATCAGCTATAAGTTCTGCACCGGCACTGACGTGATTGGTGATAATCAAATCACAGTTTGGTGCATAAATGCGCTGACCGGAACGAACCGGGGTATCAATCAAACGTGTTTTTGTGATCGAGTTAACAACGGGTTCGACAGGGGCGGCAATCTCAACGGGCGCGGCCTTAGCACGTGAATTTTTTTCTTTCCCTTCCGTCAGAAGTGGCAAGCCCGCACGCTCAATTTCTTTTTTCAGCGCTTCGTCTTTACAGCCACTAATACCGACGACACGCAAACCGGAAGAAACCACTGCTTGCTGGACTTTTTTCCAGTTAACTGAACCATCGAGACTGGCAACATTCACCACCACCGGGGCATTTTTCAGAAAGGCTGGAGCCTGAGATACTTTTTCCTGGAGGGCCTGGAGAATCACCTCGGGTTGTGCGTCATGTAAATGAAGCACTGATAAGGTAAAACTGCTGCCTTTTAACTCGATTGGCGTGTTTGACATCCTGGCCTTACTCAATTCAGTTTTAATCCCCACAGCTGTGGGACGATATTCCGAAGTACATCTGGCATGTTATAGTCACAGGTATATTCAGGCAAGCCACCATCTGGCGAAAATAGAGTAAAAAAAATGTTTTGTGTGATCTACAGAAGTAGCAAGCGTGACCAGACATATCTATATGTCGAAAAAAAAGACGATTTCTCTCGGGTTCCTGAAGAATTGATGAAAGGTTTTGGTACACCCCAATTGGCGATGATATTGCCGCTTGATGGCAGTAAAAAACTGGCTAACGCTGATTTTGATAAAGTAAAGCAAGCACTCAAAGATCAGGGCTATTATTTACAATTGCCACCGCCCCCAGAAAGTTTGTTAAAAATGCACCTCGAAAGTAGTCCGAAAAAATAAGTTTCAGACTAGTGCCCAATTCTTCCCTATACATATACTCTAAATAATACGAGTTGCAGGTAGGCGGCAAGGGAGCAAATCCCCTGGAGCTTACTTGAGTAAGTGACTGGGGTTTGTGAGTGCAGCCAACGCCCCTGCAGCTTGAAGTATGACGGGTATAAAGGTAGATGATATTTAGAACAAATAACCGCGGGGAACATAATGAATACTCCAGCAATTTGTTTAACGGTCATCGCCTTTATCCTGGGTGGTTTTAGCGTTTCATCCGCCGATGCGCAGACGCAATCTGTTGTAAACACACCGATTGCGCCGCAGCCTGAGGCTAAGCCCGCGCCGACCACGCTTGCAGAACAAGGGCGTAATCCCGCCGAATTCCCCGCTTTTGTTGAAACCCTTAAGACCCAGGCCCGAGCACAGGGTATCAGT
Organism: Buttiauxella agrestis ATCC 33320; assembly: GCA_024169445.1. Lineage (GTDB taxonomy): Bacteria > Pseudomonadota > Gammaproteobacteria > Enterobacterales > Enterobacteriaceae > Buttiauxella > Buttiauxella ferragutiae. Next base: position 3,859,181 of record JALKFA010000001.1, on the reverse strand, counting down.
AAACGCACCATCAACAGCGCTTTTGCCAACGTCCATTTTGTTGATCGGGTCATAAAATCTGACCAGAACCAGCTTGAAAAGAAAATCATGCTTGATGAATATCTGGCACGAGTGATCACGCCGAAAAAGATTGAAAAAGCGCGTGTGCAGTATCGCCAGCATCAAAGTGAATTAAACCAGGTCAGTGAGCGGACTGGCGTACAAAGCCAGTACATTGTGGCTCTATGGGCCATGGAAAGCTTGTTTGGTGAAATACAAGGGAAAGAGGACATCATTTCTGCACTGGCAACGCTCGCTTTTGAAGGGCGGCGTGAAGCCTTTTTTACCAAAGAGTTGATGGCATCGCTGAAAATCCTCGACCAGGGGCATATCCCGGTACAAGAGTTGAAAGGCTCGTGGGCAGGCGCGATGGGGCAAAACCAGTTTATGCCGACTTCCTATCTGCACTACGGTGCTGATGGCGATGGTGACGGGAAAATTGATATCTGGCAGAACACTAGCGATGTTTTTGCTTCCACGGCTAATTACCTGAAAAAAGAAGGTTGGCAAGCAGGTGGCTCATGGGGTAAAGAAATAACTTTACCTAAAGGTTTCAATAGTGCCCTTGCAGGTACTAAATCAAACCAGGGCAAAACCGTCACTCAGTGGCGAAAATTAGGTGTCATACAGAAAGACGGCACACCACTGCATCTGTCGAAGAAAAAAGCCTGGATTGTGACACCGGATGATAATCAGGGGCGCTCATTCCTGGTCTACAACAACTTCCGCACAATTATGCACTGGAACCGTTCTTACTACTTTGCGATAAGTATCGGCACAATGGCGGATGCGATTGTGCAGTAACCCAGACTCATCAGCTCTTATATACCCAATATACGCAACGAGGCAGAGGAAAGCATGTATCAGCATCATAACTGGCAGGGGGCGCTGCTGGATTTTCCGGTCAGCAAAGTAGTATGTGTAGGCAGTAACTACGCAAAACATATCAAAGAGATGGGCAGTGTGACGCCCGATGAGCCGGTGTTGTTCATTAAGCCCGAGAGTGCGCTGTGCGATATTCGTCAGCCGTTGGTTCTACCGCAGGATTTGGGTTCCGTTCACCATGAAGTGGAGCTGGCAATTCTGATCGGCTCAACGTTGAGAAAGGCGACGGAAGAGCATGTGACCAAAGCCATTGCAGGGTATGGCGTAGCGCTTGATCTTACGTTGCGTGATTTACAAGGCAAACTTAAAAAAGCGGGCCAGCCGTGGGAAAAGTCCAAAGGGTTTGATAACTCTTGCCCGATTTCAGGTTTTGTTCTCGCCAGTGAGTTTAGCGGCGATCCGCAAAACTCAGAGCTTGCGTTAAAGATCAACGGTGAAATCCGCCAGCAGGGCAGTACCTCCGATATGATCCATAAAATCGTGCCACTCATTGCCTATATGAGTCGGTTCTTCACCCTGCGTGCCGGAGATGTCATTCTCACCGGGACCCCGGAAGGTGTTGGGCCGCTCAACAGCGGTGATGAACTAGAAGTGAGCTTTGCTAACCGTAGTTTGACTACGCGTGTTCTATAATCAATTTGCCGCCTGTGGGCGGCAAAACTTGCATCTGCGGCTCAGACTGTTTATAAGGTGCGCTTGTTTTTATTACAGGACACCATCATGACAACAGCGCCGTTCTGGCAGTGCAAAACTCTTGACGAAATGAGTGATGCGGAGTGGGAATCTCTCTGCGATGGCTGCGGCCAGTGCTGTTTGCATAAATTGATGGATGAAGACACGGATGAAATCTATTTCACCAACGTTGCCTGCAAGCAGTTAAACATCAAAACTTGCCAGTGTAAAAACTATGCCCGTCGCTTTGACTACGAGCCAGATTGCATCAAGCTAACGCGTGACAATTTACCTACCTTCGAATGGCTTCCGCATACTTGCGCTTATCGTCTGTTAGCTGAAGGCAAAGACTTGCCGGCATGGCACCCGTTGTTGACTGGCTCAAAAGCGGCAATGCACGGCGAACGCATTTCTGTGCGTCATATCGCAGTGAAAGAATCCGAAGTGCGCGACTGGCAGGACCACATTTTAAACAAACCTGAGTGGGCTGATTGACCCGTACGGTTGAATAGCGCTATGGCAATGTGTCATAGCGCCAAATGACCTGTAGACCGTATTTTCACAATATCCAATTCTTTAAATTCTCGTCATATTAACTTTTATAATAATTCTCATTATTAACGTCACACATCACGTTTGTATTTTATTTGATAAATTATTGTAAAGTAAATTTCACTGTAATAAATAATGTATATTTCGATAATTTGTATATAATTGCCGCCCGTTTTAACAAAGTAGCACTATTTCTCAATTGAGAATGTGATTTTATTAGTGTTCATGGCGATTTAAGAAATGCAGAAAATATCGACAAACAAAGCCATAATGATCCACATGTCTGTCATGTTGATTCCTTTTATCTTCCTCTGCACTTGTGCACTTTTCTACATTAAGTACGAAAAAGAAAACGATTTTAGAGATACGATGAGAAGGTTTACCGATAACTCTGCAAAATCCTGCGTGGAACGTCCGGTGGACGAGATGAAACTATTATTGCTTTCGCTGTCAGATAATATGAAAGGGAATGCAATTGAAAAGTATTTGTCTTCAGAATACATCGATCTCAACATGGTTATCCCCTCAATTGTTGATTCGACAATGTTTTTTAGTTCTGCGTTGGTTTCTGATGTTTTTGAAAATTACAAAATTTACCCAGAAATTAGACTAAGTCCATTTGTTCCAAGTGCGAGGCCATGGTACCCCCACGCAGGAATAAAAGATGAAATAATTTTTTCAGACCCCTATGAAACATTGAAACTCGACAGGGCAAAAGATCAGTCCAAACTTTCTGTCTCCGTCAGTATGAATATATTCGACTCACATTCGGAACAGGTCGGAAACGTAGCGTTCGATCTTGATATGAAGAACATGAGCAGAATGCTTCAGGATGTCTCCATACCTTATGATGGCAGATTTGAGGTCGCATCGCGCAGCGGCGTTGTTGTCATGTATTCAAATACAGATATTGTGTTTAAAAGAAGCGTACCAAAGTCATGGTTAGATAAAACCACCGAAAGATATGGATCTTTTGTCGATGAAGAAACAGGGAAGGTTGTTTATTATCGTGCCTATAATAATCCTGGTTGGATAGCTTATACATCTGTAAACATATCAACCTATACCAATACCTTTGAATCTGAATACAAGTTGTTGGCTTTAGTTATTTTAATATCTTCTATTTTTTACTTTGTGGTTATTGCGCTGTTTAGAATCTATTTCAAACGCTTGATTAGCCTGTTATACATGAGTAGTAATGGACTGGAGGTTAATAGTCAGGTTGATAACTTTGAAAGTCTTTATGAAGGTATGGTGCAAAAACATAAGCATCTTAAAGAAGTTGAAACTCTTTCTGTAACCGATACTTTGACTCAAGCAGGTACGCGTCGTAAATTTGAGCAAGATGCCGCTGATTTACATAACAAGAATATCAGTTTCCACCTGGCCATCATCGACCTGGATAACTTCAAACAAATCAATGACACGTTTGGTCATCCCGTCGGTGACACGGTGCTTAAAAATGTCTGTCGTATTGGGGCAAGAATATTGGGGGACGATTATTCAATTTACCGCTTTGGCGGCGAAGAAATGGTGGTGATTTTCCCTGGCATCACTTTTAAGCAGTCTTACGAACTGATGGATGAGTGGCAAAATGAAGTTGCTCAACGAATCTGGCGCGAAGAATCACTTAAAGTGACGTTTAGCTGTGGAATGGTAGAAGCTGATTCTGCGTACGGTCTGGATAACATGCTGGAGCAGGCTGATAAGTTGCTTTATGAGGCTAAAAACAACGGCAAGAATCGTATCGTAGGCTTCATATAAGCTCTCTGTTGATTAGCCATTCCTGAGAGAATGGGGCGTTGTAGAAGCAATTGCTAAGGTTTGTCCGATTTGCAAAAATAAATCGTACAAACCTGTTTTTCCCTGATACAGTATCCTTTCAATAACAAGTAAAAGTAGGTTTTTATCCAATATTTAACATTTAAGTGTCCGTCATGTGGCGGTTCACAGTATCGCACTTCCCCCTACGATGTCCGAGAAACAAATCCCCATGGCGCTGTTTGTATCTTCTGTAAATCAGGGATGCACCTCCTTCATCAAGCGATGAGTGCGATTCATCAACATAGCGTGTCTGCTCGCTAAAAACGTCTGCCGCTGATTTTGCTTTCCCCAGTCCTGCACTGTTACCATTCGGCCTCCATAACGGAGGAATAATGAAAAAAATAACACTAGTGCTTGGGGCAATCATACTCAGTGGCTGTTCATCTCCAGAACCCACTGCACCCAAACCGCCTCAGGTTATCGGCATGCCGAACCCGGCGTCAGTTTACTGCAAAGACAAAGGCGGTGAATTAAGGACGGTGAAAACCGATTTGGGTGAGCGTGGTGATTGCTTATTGCCGAGCGGTGAACGTATGGACCAGTGGGAGCTTTATCGTCGCGACCACTAATAATAAAAAACCCGCCTCGGCGGGTTTTTGTTTTCTGGAGAGCTGGACTTAACGACCGAATAGGTCACGACGTTTTGGTTTGAATGGCTGAGCAATCAACACCAGCACAGCAATCACCAGGAACACAGCAAAAACTCCTACCAGCCACTGCACCATATCCAGCGACAGGAATTCCCATTGACGCACGGAACAGTCCCCTGTCGCCACAAAAACCTGTGGTAACCATTTATCGAGTGGCAACCAGCCTGGGAAACGAGCGGCAAAGTCACAGGTTACAAACGGAGAAGGGTGAAGTTGCAGCATGGTATGTTCCCATGCTAACTGCAGACCTTTCCCGGCACTATAAATCCACAGTGCAATTCCGGCATAACGCAACGGTGATTTCGGCGCAATCGCACCAACAATTCCCGCACCCATTACACCAAACAGTGCACAGCGCTCATAAATACACATTACACAAGGTTTCAGCAACATGACGTGCTGGAACCACAATGCCACCATCTCCAGGGCGAAAGCCGTGAATGCCAAAAGAAGCCAGGCACCGCGCCCACGGGAGCATTGGTTCAAATATCGCAACATAATCAGTATCCCTGCAACATGCTTTTAGTCGGCAGTGTAAACGAATTCGGTTTCAGCACCAGTACGCACATCAAAATAACATGCTAATTGAATGTTTATCAGACAAAAAGGTAAACGGGCAGCAGGCTGCCCGTAAATTTAGCTTAGTGCGGTATGGCGTCTATAGCGGGGGAGGAAATCAAACCAGTTTGCATCATCCATTCCGTGGCTGGCAGTAGAGTAAATTCTACGCATAACAGGCCGACCACAGTTAGCACCAGCGTATATGGCAGAGCCATTAGCACCATGCGACCATAAGATAGGCGAATCAGTGGTGCCAGCGCCGAAGTGAGCAGGAATAAAAATGCTGCCTGGCCGTTCGGTGTCGCAACTGATGGTAAGTTAGTCCCAGTGTTAATGGCCACCGCGAGCAACTCAAACTGTTTAAGATCGATAATGCCGCTGGTTAGCGCAGCTTTCGCTTCGTTGATGTACACGGTGCCAACAAACACGTTATCGGAAATCGATGACAAAATACCGTTGAACAAATAGAACAGCGCCAGTTGCGATTGCGGTTCGGCTTGCAATACAAATTGAATCACCGGCGTAAACAAATGCTGGTCGATAATCACTGCGACCACCGCAAAAAACACCGTTAACAGGGCAGTGAAGGGCAGCGCTTCGGTGAAGGCTTTACCTATCTGGTGTTCATCAGTCACACCACAAAGTGCAGTGGCGAAGATAATCACCGATAAACCAATTAACCCGACTTCAGCCAGATGCAGCGCCAGCGCAATGACCAGCCAAACACCAATCAATGCCTGAACGATGAGCTTCATACGGTCCTGGCGCGTGCGCTTCTGCGCGCTCCTGGTATCGTAGTCTTGCAAAATCCCACGGACTTTTTCCGGCAGTTTTTCGCCGTAACCGAGGATTTTGGTGGACTCAAGCAGAACACAGGTGAGCAGTCCGCAGACGAGAACCGGTAGGGTAACGGGTGCCATACGCAGGAAGAAATCACCAAAATGCCAACCGGCATTTTTCGCAATGATCAGGTTTTGCGGTTCGCCCACCATCGTCATCACGCCACCCAGTGCCGTGCCGACACCTGCGTGCATCATCAGGCTGCGTAAGAAAGCGCGGAACTCTTCAAGCGTATTGCGATTCTCGGAATCAAGGCGCGAGTCATCCTGTAGATCCCCGTCAATGTCGCCAGCGGATGCCACACGGTGATAAATGTCGTAGAAACCCACTGCTACGCTGATGACCACCGCGACCACAGTAAGGGCATCGAGAAATGCTGACAAAAACGCCGCAGCGAGACAAAATGCCAGCGAGAGTAAAATCTTCGAGCGGATACCCAACAGCAACTTGGTAAAGACCAAAAGCAGGAGTTGCTTCATGAAGTAGATGCCCGCCACCATAAAGATAAGCAACAGCAAGACTTCGATATTCGCGGCGATTTCTGTGCGCACATGGTCTGCACTGGTCATGCCGATGAACACCGCTTCAAACGCCAACATACCGCCTGGCATTAACGGATAACATTTCAGCGCCATTGCGAGGGTAAAGATAAACTCTGCTACAAGTAACCAGCCTGCCAGAAATGGGCTAACAAACCAAAAAACTAAAGGGTTAATGACTAAAAAAGTCAATAAAGTCAGCTTGTACCAATTCGGAGACTGGCCTAAGAAGTTGCGAAACAGCGCACGCCCGGTAGACATTTCCATCGTTGAATTATCATGCTCCTGTGACCCGTCATGTCTCAGATACAGAGCGGATAGTTATCAGCCTGCGTTAAAAATGAAACATTTCGGATACATTATAAAATTGCGTTTTAATCGAGGTGTTTCAGGTTAACCGCGCACAAGATTTCAATCAAGGTATTGGAATATTATTTGGATGTGTGATTACGTGCAAAATTAAACCACGATTCCACATTTGGCGGCTGTCGCTGCTACCTGCGCCGCAAGGCATCTGGTATGATGAGTCTCTTTAGCAAAACCTGTGTAATGGAAAGCATACTATGGTCATTAAGGCGCAGAGCCCAGCGGGTTTCGCGGAAGAATACATCATTGAGAGTATCTGGAATAACCGCTTCGCTCCGGGGACAATTCTTCCCGCTGAACGTGAGTTATCCGAGCTAATTGGCGTCACTCGTACCACATTGCGCGAGGTGCTTCAGCGTCTGGCGCGTGATGGCTGGTTAACCATTCAGCATGGCAAGCCGACCAAAGTGAATAACTTCTGGGAAACCTCAGGTTTAAACATTCTGGAAACGCTGGCACGTCTCGATCACGACAGCGTGCCACAGCTGATTGATAATCTGTTATCCGTTCGTACCAACATTGCGACGATCTTTATCCGCACCGCTGTTCGTCAGCATCCGGATAAAGCACAAGAAGTCCTGGCGACGGCGAATAGTGTTGAAGACCACGCTGATGCGTTTGCAAAGCTGGATTACAGCATTTTCCGTGGCCTGGCGTTCGCTTCTGGCAACCCGATTTACGGGCTAATCCTCAATGGAATGAAAGGATTATATACCCGTATCGGTCGTCACTATTTCTCAAGCCCTGAAGCGCGCAGCCTGGCATTAGGCTTCTACCACCGTCTGGCAGAAATTTGCCAACAAGGCCTGCACGACCAGGTATTTGATACCGTTCGTACCTATGGCCGTGAAAGTGGTGAAATCTGGCATCGGATGCAGAAAAATTTACCGGGCGATTTGGCGATGCACAGCCGTTAATCTGGCATTTTCATATCAACCCACGTAATACGAAAAACGCTTCCCGAAGGAAGCGTTTTTTTATGCCTGTGCAGTGACGGTTACAGGCTATTGAGCCGTGGAGGGCAACGTTCAAGCAACTCAACGCTACCATCTTCATTTTGCTGCTCGAGCGTCACATCAAAGCCCCACAGACGATGCACATGTTTGAGGACTTCACGACGCCCTTTATCCAGTGGCGCTCGGTTATGCGGGATATAACGCAGCGTGAGCGAACGGTCGCCGCGCAAATCAACGTTCCACACCTGAATATTTGGCTCAAGGTTGCTGAGATTGTACTGAGCGGACAGTTCAGCACGGATCTTCCGGTAGCCTTCTTCATTATGAATAGCGGCAATTTCCAGGTAATTATTGCGGTCATCATCAAGCACGGTAAACAAACGGAAATCGCGCATCAGTTTTGGTGACAGGAACTGGCTGATAAAACTTTCGTCCTTGAAATCACGCATCGCGAAATGCAGTGTTTCCAGCCAATCTTTACCCGCAATATCCGGGAACCAGTAGCGATCTTCTTCGGTCGGCGATTGGCAAATCCGTTTGATATCCTGGAACATTGCAAAACCGAGGGCATACGGGTTAATCCCGCTGTACCACGGGCTGTTGTACGGCGGCTGGAACACCACATTAGTGTGGCTGTGCAAAAACTCCAGCATAAAGCGGTCGGTCACTTTACCTTCATCGTACAGATGATTAAGGATGGTGTAGTGCCAGAACGTCGCCCAGCCTTCATTCATCACTTGTGTTTGTTTCTGCGGATAAAAATACTGACTGACCTTACGCACGATACGCAAAATTTCACGCTGCCATGACTCCAGCAGCGGTGCATTCTTCTCCATAAAATAGAGCAGGTTTTCTTGCGGCTCAGAAGGGTAACGACGTGCTTCAGCAACCGTCTTTTCCTCTTCACGGCGTGGCAGGGTGCGCCAGAGCGTGTTGACCTGGCTTTGCAGATACTCTTCACGGCTTTTCTGCCGGGCGGTTTCTTCCTGCAATGAAATCTTCTGCGGACGTTTATAGCGGTCCACGCCGTAGTTCATCAGGGCATGGCAGGAGTCGAGCAAACGCTCTACTTCATCTACGCCATAACGCTCTTCACACTCGGTGATGTATTTACGGGCGAAAATCAGATAATCAATAATCGAGCTTGCATCCGTCCAGCTACGGAACAAGTAGTTGTTCTTGAAGAAAGAGTTGTGCCCATAACAGGCATGCGCGATAACCAGTGCCTGCATTGTGATGGTGTTTTCTTCCATCAAATAAGCGATACACGGGTTCGAGTTGATGACGATTTCATAGGCCAAACCCTGCTGCCCATGTTTATAAAGCCGCTCCGTTTCAATGAATTTTTTACCAAATGACCAGTGCGGGTAGTTAATCGGCATCCCGACACTTGAATAAGCATCCATCATTTGCTCGGAGGTAATCACTTCAATTTGATGAGGATAAGTCTCCAGCCGATAGAGTTTAGCGACACGGTCAATCTCAGCGAGATAGACATCAAGCAGTTCGAACGTCCAGTCAGGTCCATCACTAAGACGTTTAGAATCCTTTGTGGCGGAATCAGTAACAATAGCCATCAGCGCGCCCTCATTGTTGGCGGCTCTCTCTGGATGGAAAGCCTCACCTTCAAGAATAGACAACTCCTGAAACTTAGCCGCTGCAAGCAAAATTTTTTCCTCACGATTTACTCATCTTAACACCCCGTATTTGACGAGGAATGCAGAATAATATTCTGTGTAAAATAGAATCATCGCAGGAGATTCTAATTATCGCCATCCTGCTGTATCAGCTAAGGATGTGAGGAAAGTCACTATAATAAAGCCATATGTTGAATAACATTTTCATCTGGGTTATCAATTTGTAATCAGAAGATTATTCTTTTAGCTAAATGGTGGAATGGATATGCGTGTTGTGGTGCTGGGAAGTGGTGTTGTTGGTGTCAGCAGTGCCTGGTATTTGCGTCAGGCTGGGCATGATGTCACGGTTATCGACAGGGAAGCGGGGCCTGCCATGGAAACCAGCGCGGCCAATGCCGGGCAAATATCACCGGGATACGCCGCACCCTGGGCAGCTCCTGGTGTGCCGCTTAAAGCTATTAAATGGATGTTCCAGCGCCACGCTCCACTGGCCATTAGCCTTGATGGCACACAATTTCAGCTGAAGTGGATGCTGCAAATGCTGCGCAATTGCGACATGCGCCATTACATGGAAAACAAAGGCCGCATGGTGCGCCTGGCGGAGTACAGCCGCGATTGCCTGAAAGAACTGCGCCAGAGCACCAATATTCAATATGAAGGACGGCAGGGCGGTACGCTGCAACTGTTCCGCACCGCGCAGCAGTTTGAAAACGCGGCCAAAGACATTGCGGTTCTCGAAGATGCCGGTGTGCCGTACCAATTGCTGGAAGCCAGTCGTTTAGCCGAAGTAGAGCCTGCACTGGCTGATGTCGCCCATAAACTGACGGGTGGCCTGCGTCTTCCTAATGATGAAACTGGCGACTGCCAGTTGTTCACGCAAAATCTGGCCCGCATGGCCGCCGAAGCGGGCGTAGTGTTTCGTTTTAATACGCCAGTCGATCGTTTGCTGTATGAAGGCCAGAATATTTTTGGTGTGCAGTGCGGTAAAGAGGTGGTGAAAGCCGATGCGTATGTTGTCGCTTTCGGTTCGTATTCCACGGGCTTATTGAAAAATATCGTTGATATTCCAGTGTATCCGCTCAAAGGCTATTCCCTGACTATACCTATTGCCGATGAGCAAGGCGCTCCGGTTTCGACTATTCTCGATGAGACATACAAAATTGCTATCACGCGTTTCGACCAGCGTATTCGCGTCGGCGGAATGGCAGAAATTGTTGGATACAACACTGAATTACGGCAACCACGTCGTGAAACCCTGGAAATGGTCGTCCGCGATCTTTACCCGCGCGGTGGGCACGTTGAACAGGCGACATTCTGGACCGGTTTACGTCCGATGACGCCAGACGGCACGCCGATTGTCGGGCGGACACCGTTCAAGAATTTGTGGCTCAACACGGGGCACGGAACGCTGGGTTGGACGATGGCCTGCGGCTCAGGTCAGATGTTAAGTGATTTAATTTCTGGAAGAACACCGGCGATTCCGTTTGATGATCTCGCGGTAGCGCGTTACTCCCCAGGCTTCAATCCGACAGGCTCACAGCGTCTGCATAACGCTCATAATTAATTTTAAACAAGGAGCGGACATGACCCGTCCTGTTCTTGCGACGCTGGATCTCAGCGCGCTGCGTAACAATTTAAAAGTTGTCCGCCGGGCAGCACCTCATTCACGCGTCTGGTCGGTCGTCAAAGCGAATGCTTATGGTCATGGTCTGGAGCGTATCTGGTCGTCATTAAATGAAACTGATGGCTTCGCGATGCTCAACATTGAAGAAGCTATTTTGCTGCGTGAACGCGGCTGGAAAGGGCCGATTTTGATGCTCGAAGGCTTTTTCCACGCCGATGAACTGCCGCTGTTTGACCAGTACCGTCTCACCACCAGTTTGCACAGCAACTGGCAGGTGAAGGCTCTGGCGAATGCCAAACTTAACGCACCACTCGATGTTTACCTGAAAATGAACAGTGGCATGAACCGACTCGGGTTCAGCGCTGATCGGGTGCATTCTATCTGGCAGCAATTACGGGTTATTGCCAACGTCGGCCAGTTAACGCTGATGGCACATTTTGCCGATGCGGAGCAGCCTGAAGGGATTGTTGAACCGATGAAGCGGGTAGAGCAGGCAGCCGAAGGTTTAGATTGCCCTCGCTCACTCGCGAATTCTGCGGCAACGCTGTGGCACCCTGAAGCGCATTTCGATTGGGTTCGTCCTGGTATTGTGCTGTATGGCGCATCGCCGAGCGGCCAATGGTGCGATGTCGCCACCAGCGGTTTGCAGCCGGTCATGAGTTTGCAAAGTGAAATTATTGGTATCCAGAATCTCAAACCGGGCGATGCCGTCGGTTACGGCAGCCGTTATCGCACTGATGCTGAACAGCGAATTGGTATCGTCGCTTGTGGTTATGCGGATGGTTACCCGCGTCATGCACCGACGGGTACGCCAGTGCGTGTCGACGGCGTGTTAACGCACACTGTCGGGGCGATATCCATGGATATGCTGGCTGTTGACCTCACACCATGCCCACAGGCTGGGATCGGCAGCCCGGTTGAGTTGTGGGGTAACGAGGTTAAAATTGATGATGTCGCTCATGCTGCAGGGACAGTAGGGTACGAACTGATGTGTGCACTGGCACCGCGAGTGCCTGTTGTGACACAACCTTAAAAGCTGACGGATGACGCTTACGCTTATCCGCCCTACAAAACGTGGATGTCGGATTAGCGCAAGCGATATCCGACACCCACTTTGTTACTCGGTTTCTTCGCTTTCGACTCTGACACCGATTTTAAGCACCTGGTTATCTTCTTTCTCGGCAACCGTCCAAATCATGCCAGCGAATTCTACCTGGTCACCGACGACCGGCGCTGCACCAAGCATGCCTACCACAAATTCACCCAACGTTTGCTGCGTGTTCACACTGTCATCCAGCTCAAGCCCATAAATGGTCGCGACATCGGCAAACTGGGCGCTGGCTTCGAGAATAAAGTCCCCAAAGAAGCGCTGATCAAGCGACACAGGAGGTGACTGGCTAAACATTTTACCGAGTGCAGGAAGATCGCGCTCACGGCCAATAACACAGAGCACATCACCGACTTTCAACCGCGTGCGGTCGCCAGGATTCATCAGAACATTGTCACGAAACAGTGCCGCTATTCGCGTATCTTTCGGCATTTTCAGGTCGCGCAGGGAGGCACCGATGCACCATTTATCTTCACTTAGCTGATACACGAACTGTTCCCATGGATTCTCCGGATGAATATCCAGACCGACACGGGAAACCGGCCAACCGACTGGCGGCACCACAACTTTGGCTTTTTTAGCCGCCCAACTCAGAGACGTGCCCTGTAACAACAACGATACCAGCACCACGAAGAACGCCACATTGAAGAACAAACGAGCATTTTCGAGGCCCGCCATCATCGGGAATACCGCGAGGATAATCGGCACCGCACCGCGTAATCCTACCCAACTGATAAACACACGTTCACGCAGATTAAAGCCACGGAATGGCAGCAGACCGAGGAACACAGACAGCGGGCGGGCAAAGAAAATCATCCAGATGGAAAGCAGCAACGCCGGAATGGCAATCGGCAACAAATCAGTAGGGTTCACCAGCAATCCCAGCACCAGGAACATGCCGATTTGCGCAAACCACGCCAGCCCGTCAAAGTTTTGCAGAATACCAAAGCGGCTGCGAATCGGGCGGTTACCTAACAGGAAACCACAAAGATAGACCGCCAGAATCCCACTACCGTTCAGCGCCGTGGTGATGCCAAACACCATAATCCCGCCGCTCAACGCCAGCAGCGGATACAAACCTTGTGGCAAAGTGATGCGGTTGATCATCTGCAACAATAGATAACCGCCGCCGAGGCCGAGCAAAATTCCCAGCCCAAACTGCTGAATAAGATGCACCACGAACATCCAGCTCAAGCCAGTTTGCCCCTGCTGAATCATCTCAATCAGCGTGATGGTCAGAAACACTGCCATCGGATCGTTACTGCCAGATTCAATCTCCAGTGTGGCGCCAACACGTTCGTTAAGCCCTTTGCCGCCCAGCAATGAAAACACCGCTGCCGCATCGGTTGAGCCGACGATAGCGCCAATCAGTAAGCCTTCGATTAAATTAAGATTGAACAGCCAGGCGGCCGCCATACCGGTTAAACCCGATGTTACCAATACGCCAACAGTGGCAAGCGAAAGCGCGGGGCCAAGGGCTACACGAAACGAACTGGCCTGGGTGCGCATTCCGCCATCAAGCAGGATCACCGCCAGTGCCAGGTTACTGATCAGATAAGCGAAAGGATAATTATCAAACGGAATGCCACCGATACCGTCGATCCCCGCTAACATGCCGATAGCGAGGAAAATAACCAGAATGGGGATACCAAGACGAGAGGAAAAAGAACTTAATAAGATGCTACAAGTTACCAATACGGAACCTAAAATAAACAGACTAACGATCGCCCCTGCGTCCAAAATTATCTTTCCCCTTTTGCCTGTGCCAAACGTGTACATATGTTAACACGGAAGGCATTGATTAATTGTGCTATCTGCAGGGCGAAAGTTACTTTTTTTGCCTCATAACGGGGTGACCACTGACGGTCAGGCTGGCAGTTTGCCCATCGTGATGCAGTTCACCCCAGGCACCCAGTGGCAGGGTAACTGTTTCGGGTTCATGGCCGAACGGTAAACCCCGCAGGACCGGTATCGATAAGCGTTGTTGCAACATTTGGCACATTTCGTCGAAATCATACCCGCCATCATAATCACTTAGCGTTGCACCATTAAAACTGCCCAGAATCAGCGCTTTTTGACGCGCTAAAATCCCTGCGTGATGAAGTTGCAGCAACAAGCGCTCCACGCGGAACGGGTGCTCGTTAATATCTTCAACCACTAAAATGCCGCCATCGATGACCTTGAGCCATGGCGAGCCAATCATCGACACCAGCATCGCCAGATTTCCCCCCCACAACGTACCGCTCGCGGTACAGGCTGGCGTAGGGCTTTGCCAGTCCACGGTAAATTTCGGTTCAGTAATTGCTTGCCAGAAATGCTGCCAGGTGAAGCTATTCAACTCTTCAGCGCCAAAGTTACCGGCAAGCATTGGCCCGCTGAAGGTAACCGTCCCGGTTTGGGAAAGGAGCGCTAACTGAATTGCGGTGAAATCGCTATGCCCGCAAATGATCGGTGTCCGTTCAGCAAAGGCATATCCAAGGCTCGAATAGTCAATCTTTTCAAGCAGACGCGTTGCACCATAGCCGCCGCGTACCGCCAGCACGATATCGCATTCTGACGGCAGTGCAGATAAATCCTGAATATCGGCCAGTCGTTGTTCGTCTGTTCCGGCAAAACGCTGGAAGCGTCGCGTCACCACAGACTGGTTCTCAACCCGGTGACCTGCGGCTTTCAAACGTTCGATGCCGCGGGCAGCAGCAGCCTGATTAACACAGAATCCAGAGGGGGCAATTAAACGAATCGTCGACATGGCATTTCCTTGCGTAAAGTGAATTGGTTATCATGCCGCTTGAAACGGTGGTTGTCACCCGTCGACAACGACGAATCGCGGTAACTACGGCTTAGTAATATAAGGATAGATGCGTGAATATAAGATGGCTGATTGTATTGGTTCTGGTATTAGCGGGTTGTTCGAGTCACACAACCAAACAACCCGAGTGGGATCCAACAAAACCGGTACAACGCGCATTAACATGGATGCCAATTACCGAACAAGCGGCAAAAGAGTGGGGCGTAAGTCCACGCGTGGTGACAGCCATTATTGCTGTGGAGTCCGGCGGTAACCCTGCGCTGGTCAGTAAATCCAATGCTGTGGGTCTGATGCAGATTAAAGCCTCAACAGCTGGCAAAGATGTTTATCGCCATCTGGGGTGGGGCGGGCAGCCGTCAACCAGTGAGCTGAAAGACCCGGCTCGTAACATCTCAATTGGTACTGCGTATTTGAGCATTCTCGAACACGGCATTCTGGCCGGTATTGAGGACCCGGAAACGATGCAATATGCGTTACTGGCCTCGTATGCTAACGGTGCGGGGGCATTGCTCAGGACGTTCTCCTCAGATCGCAAAAAGGCCATTGATGAGATCAATGACCTAAGCCCAGACGAGTTTTACCAGTACATCGCGAAGAACCACCCGGCACCACAGGCACCACGGTATTTGTATAAGGTCTCTAAAGCGTTAAACGCGATGTAACTTTCCGATGAGTTTTGCTATTTCACCCGGCCTGCTTTCTCGCGGGCCGACCGTTCCAGCGAGAAAATAATACGCTGCAATTCGCGCTGCACGGCGGGGTTAACGTTAAGAAAGCGGAAACTCAGGCGCGGGGTGCTGACAGTCTGGTTCTTACTGTCGATCACTTTCCGTTCAGATAAGGTGATCAACTGCATATCAAAATGGAATTTCCCCCACTGTACTAAATCGAGTTCCACCTGAGAAAAACGCATCCCATCTTTCAGCCCTTCCGGCAGTGGGCCATCAACCAATGCACCCATTCCACCTAATGACAAATCACACAGCCTGAACCGGAAGGGAGAACCATCGGGTAGCGTTGTGTTGCACAAATAATACGGCTGCAAGGGGGCTGAAATTCGGAAGTACTCGCGGCGTTGAACAAACCATAAAGCCGGTGGAATAGGGGCGTGGAATGCCGGTAAGTTCAGGTAATTTATCGCCGTGATTTTCGGCAAGATAAATTCAACCTTCGCCCCTTCGGTTTCGGCGGTGAATTGAATGTTTGCTGCTTTCTGCGCGCCCTGGTTTTCCTGCGCCTGGCTACCAAAATCCACAATCAAACCTGCCGCAGTGACCTCAAGAATCTTGCTGATGAATTGCCCGGATTGCCAGCTCAGACGAATCGGTACCTGCTTTTTATGGAGATCACGTAACACGCCTAATACTGCCAGAGGACTTTGTTTCAGAAACTGCTCGTTATAGTTACTCAAGGCCAGGTCCATGTTGTGTTTTGAAAGCTGTAAGAAACTATATCGGCACAAAAGTGAAAAACTTAAGATAAATCTCGGTTTTTTATCTTCACAAATTCAATATGTTGGTGACGTCAGTCACATTTTTCTAACACTTGATTATACTTAGCGTACCGACAAACAGAAGCCGTGGTCATGTTGACGTGGATTCTGACTTGTTACGACCAACACAATAATGAAGAGGACGTTTAACATGGGTATTCTGGCCTGGATTATTTTCGGTTTGATAGCGGGTGTTATTGCAAAACTTCTTATGCCTGGTCGAGACGGTGGTGGTTTTATCCTTACCTGTATTTTAGGGATCATCGGTGCCGTTGTAGGGGGCTGGATAGCGACATTTCTTCATATTGGTGGCAGTGTTACGGGCTTCAACTTACCGAGTTTCCTGGTTGCCGTTGCGGGCGCGATTATTGTGCTAATTATTTACCGCATGGTTCGACGATAATTTGTGCAAATGGTGGATGACGCTGGCGCTTATCCCACCTACCACTACTTTTGTAGGTCGGGTAAGCGTAGCGTCACCCGACAAAAGCTATTCTCAGCGGCCCCATTTCTGGGGCCGTTTCATGTTTACTGTTTTTGCGTAAAGAAATCGTTGTACAGCATATAAAGATGCGCGGCACTCCATGAGAAGTTAGGTGCGCCTTGTTGTTCACCGGTTAGTGGATTGTAGTTCTCACGAATTGGCCCGTCGGTAATCAACCCGTTAGCATGCGCAAAGAAGCGATTAGCCATTTCGACCGCATCAGCACGATAACCATAGCGCTCCATTCCTTTCAGCCCGAAGTAGAACTGATCCACCCACACGCGTCCGCGCCAGTAAATATCCGGCCCGAATGCCGGATTGGTGAGGGCTGCGGTGCCCAAAGGCACGTAAGTGTTGAACTCTTTCGGGTCTTTCATCACCTTAACCACGGCGTCGGCATGTGGCTGGGTGGCGGCACCGTTAAATAACGGTGACCAGCCTTCCGGCCCTTTGCCACGTGCGACGATAGGTTTCCCCGCGCAGCCATTTGCCAGCGGTTTATCCTCAATGCGGATGTCGTAATAGAAGCCGGTCACGTCGTCGAACATACAGGTGTTAATGTAATCAGCCAGTTTTTTGGCGTGACCACGGAATTTCTGCGCATCATCCTGTTTGCCCAGAATATCGGCCATTTCCGCCAGGTAACTACTGTCGCTGTACATGTAGCTGGCCTGATCAACCGACTCCTGGAGCAACGAATAGCCCAGCAAAGTGCCATCTGGCGCGCGGTTTTCCGCGAACAGCACCTGCCAGTCTTCGCGCTTACCGCCTTTATCCAGATAACGCTGCAACTGGTCTGGTTCAATAAAACCAAATACCGCTGCACCATCACGCCCTGATTCCCAGGCTGCCGCCACCTGCGCCGGAATATCGATGCTGTCATACTTTCCGCTGCGTAACACGCGGTTGTAATTCTCCAGACCGACCATTTTTTGCTCTTTGTTGCCGCGTTTCACGGTAAATATCATTTCGCCATTGGCGGTGTTATGCGCTTTGTCGCGAGTCGCACCGTATTCCGGCACACCGTTGTGGTTATGGTCGCGGTTGCGTAACCACCAGTCATGATAAGCCACCAGATGCGGATACATCTCTTCCAGCCAGGCTTTATCGGCGGTGGTTTTATACACTTCCATCACTGACCAGGCGGCGAGACTTGGCTTGGTATTGCGTTCGTTCCAGTTGCTACCATCGCCCCCGCGCTCTGGGTTGGTGTTATACGCCAGCAGATCCGGCACAAAGCCCACATCCCAGGGGCGCACAGGGTCATCAGCCGGGATTTGCCACGCAAATACGGCGCGGATGTTATCTTTTGCCACATCCGGGTTGAAATGCGCCATCGCGTAAGCCTGTTTCCATGTGTCCCACGGCCAGGTCTGGTTACCGGAGAACCAACGTCCGGTCACCGATGGTGTCACGGAGTCGAACTTCATCGCTCCGGCAACACCGCGCCAGTTGCCATTGAGCGTCTCAATCGATTTCACTGCAACGCGAGTCTGAGCCGCTGTGGCATCAGGGTTGTTTAATCCTTTCTTCAGATAACCTTCCCAGCGTTGTTCCGAGGCGCTGAGATACGGTTGCGGATGCTGAAGAATATCGGTGATTTTGGTTTGTTCTTTTTGCACTTCCGCCGCATTCAGCAGGTGCGAGTAGGTAGTATAAATAGTGGTGGAACGGGCAATATTCGCCTTTGCCACAAAACTATGCCCGTTGATTTGCGTGCTCATCGGTAGCGTTTTGTGGATTTGGTATTGCGACTCGCCAGACGTCATCAGATTAGAGTCGGAGCGCACTTTACCAAAGCTCACGTTCAGCCCGTCTTGGGTGGCGTGTAGTGTGCGGTCATATGCAGGGAATGTCTGGTCAATCGTCTCGTTTGACTGCGGTTTCTGTTCCTGTAGATGGTATTTTTCCAGCAACTGCCCATCCCACACCAGCTCAAGCGGTGTGTAGGTGGTTACCTCTGTCGCCAGTAAAGAGGTGCGGGAAGTGACAAAACGCAGCGTCATTTTTACCGTCACACCAGGTGCGGAGAGCGTTTGAATCAAAGCACCAGGAATGCTGTACGCCTGCATGGTGAACGCCACTTTCTCACCGTTTTTATACACGCTCAGGCGGTCGAAATTATTCGCCATAAAGTTGATGTACTCTTCGGTCAGTAGCGCCGGCCCCGGGAATCCGCCCATAGCTTCGCTGTTTGCGGGCAGCAAATGCCCGTGCCACGCACCATCATCAAACAGCGGGTTAAAGCGCTGATGCTCATCAAAATCGTAATCGAGCATCGCTTGCGGCGCGCCGCTGCGGTCAATAACGTTGTGGAACTGATTAGCTTTGAGGGTTGTCGAGTCATGGTCTGTTGACTGACATCCCGACAACGCGAGCAACACCGCCAGTGGGGCAAGTCGAAGTACTGGTTTCATGCCGTTTCCTTACCAATAAAAGAGTGCATCAGAAGTATCGAATGGTTATGCCGTTTGCTTGCATTATTGTTACGGCAGGGTAACGGTAGTTATCTTAGATAATATTTTACTAAAAAATACACTTGAAGCAGCAAAGCGATAGCTGGCTCACAACTTCAGATTGCCGTGAAACAGGTTAAACGAATGGGTATACACGGGTCAGTTATGACATTAAGCTGTTGTTTTCATCAGGTGATTATTGGGGTGTTATGGCTACATTGAAGGAAATTGCTGAGGCGGCTCAGGTCTCTGTGGCGACTGTTTCACGCGTGCTCAATGACGACCCGAGTTTGAGCGTCAAAACACAGACACGGCAAAAAATCCTCGAAGCCGCAGAAAGACTGGAATACAAAGTCCCCAGCGCGAAACGGCAGGCAAGTCAGCGGCTGACGTTTGCGGCACTGTATACCCACGGACAAGAGCTCGAGATTAACGACCCCTATTATCTGGCGATGCGCTATGGTATTGAAACACAATGCGAAAAATTAGGTATTACTCTGGTTTCTTGTTACGACTTTAAAAGCGAACGTCCGGTTGTTGCCGCCGTCGATGGTTTACTAATAATTGGTAAACCTCTGCCAGCTGCCAGGGCATGGCTTGAGCAACAAGAACTCCCTCTGGTGTTCCTCGATGGCGTGACTGATGATCCTCGTTTTGATTGCGTTAACGTGGACTTGTACAAAATCAGCCGTAAAGTTATCGATTACTTCATTTCGCGCGGCTATATGCGGATTGGTTTTATTGGTGGCCGCGATGACCCAGCCTATGCCGACCAGCGTGAAGAAGCTTTCGTAGAGTATGGGCGTAGTAAGAAAGTGGTCAGCGCAAAAGATGTTTATTACGGCGACTTTAGCAGCCAGTCTGGCTACCAGTGCGCGTTGAAAATGCTTGCTACATCAGGTGATTACCCGCCAGCGTTATTCGTTGCTACCGACTCCATTGCCATTGGTGTGTTGCGTGCATTGCATGAACACGGGGTTAAAGTCCCGCAGCAAATGGCGTTAATCAGCGTTAACGATATTCCTACCGCACGCTTTGTTTTCCCCGCGTTGTCTACCGTGCGTATCCATTCTGAAACGATGGGTGCCCAGGCGGTAAATCTTTTAATGGAACGCCTGCGTGATGAACGTACTATTCCGCTCTCGGTGTTTGTCCCAAGCTCGTTGCAGTTGCGAGATACTACAACCTCATAAAATCCCCGTCATTCTTCAAACCGCAGATACGTTGGTTTTCCTCGCTCACCCCAGTCACTTACTTGAGTAAGCTCCTGGGGACTCACTGCGTTGCCGCCTTTCTGCAACTCGAATTATTTAGGGGATTGGCTCTATTATTGTGATCCCTTCGTCATTTAGTAAAATTCGATTTTAATTTTTAGTAAATATTTACTATTGTTTGCCTCATACACACGTAATGAGGATGTTGGCGTGAATAACTGGGAAAACATAAACAAACAATCTGAGAACCGGCTGCCACCACGCGCCTGGTTTCATCATTACGCAAGCGAAGCGCAGGCTAAAACGCTTGATCGGCAAGAAAGCCTCGGCTTTATGTTACTTAGCGGGAAATGGACGTTTAACTATTTTGACCATCCTGCAAAAGTACCTGAAGCGTTTTACCGTCAGGCGATGCCAGAGTGGGGCGAAATTACCGTTCCGGGCATGTGGCAAATGGAAGGTCACGGTCATTTGCAGTATACCGATGAAGGATTCCCTTTCCCGATTGATGTGCCTTTTGTTCCCACCAACAATCCAACCGGTGCCTACCAGCGCCAGTTTTCCCTGACCTCAGAATGGCTGCAACGCCAGATCCTCATCAAGTTTGATGGCGTAGAAACCTACTTTGAAGTGTACGTTAACGGCCACTACGTTGGGTTCAGCAAAGGCAGCCGCCTGACGGCAGAGTTCGACATCAGCCCTTACGTGCAAGTCGGTGACAACTTACTCTCGGTTCGCGTCATGCAGTGGGCGGATTCAACCTACATCGAAGACCAGGATATGTGGTGGATGGCGGGGATTTTCCGTGACGTTTACCTGACCGGTCAGCCGAATGTGCATCTGCATGATTTTACGGTCGTCACTGAGTTTGACGAAAACTACTGTGATGCCGAACTCCAGCTTTCCTGTGATGTACGTAACATCGCAACGACACCTGCCGAAGGCTATCAACTACTGGCACAGCTATTTGATGGCGAAAAGTGTATCGCCGAACAGCAACACGATGCGCTGTCTGTCCACAGCGATTTGCGTTGCCAGCTGGTGTTACCGGTCAAACAACCTAAACAGTGGAACGCAGAACAGCCGAATCTCTATTTGCTGCTGCTAACTTTGCGCGATAACCGTGGCGAGATCGTCGAAGTGGTGCCGCAGCAGGTCGGATTCCGCGATATCAAAGTGCGCGACGGCTTGTTTTACGTGAATGGTCGCTACCTGAAACTGCATGGCGTCAACCGCCACGATCATGACCATCAAAAAGGCCGCGCCATTGATATGGCACGCGCCGAGCGCGACATCATTCTGATGAAGCAGCACAACATCAACTCGGTACGCACCGCACACTATCCTAACGACCCGCGCTTTTATGCCTTGTGCGACCAGTACGGGCTGTTTGTAATGGCGGAAACCGACCTGGAAAGCCACGGTTTTGCTAACGTAGGTGATATTAGCCGCATTACCGATGATCCCGCCTGGGAGCAGGCTTACGTCGAACGCATCGAACGCCATGTTCTGGCACAGAAAAATCATCCGTCGGTCATCATTTGGTCATTGGGTAATGAATCCGGCTACGGCTGCAACATCCGCGCGATGACCGCACGTTGTAAGGAGCTGGACCCGACACGCCTGGTGCATTACGAAGAAGATCGCGATGCCGAAGTGGTGGACGTCATCAGCACCATGTATTCCCGCGTCTCAATGATGAATGCCTTTGGCGAGTACCCGCATCCGAAGCCGCGCATTCTGTGCGAATACGCCCATGCGATGGGTAACGGGCCGGGCGGGCTGGCGGAATATCAGGCGGTCATCAATCAACATAAAAGCCTGCAAGGGCATTACATCTGGGAATGGTGCGACCACGGCTTGTTGGTGCACGACGAGCAAGGACGTGAGCGTTATCAGTACGGTGGCGATTACGGCGACTTCCCAAACAACTATAACTTCTGCATGGATGGGCTGATTTATCCCGACCAGCGTCCAGGGCCAGGGCTGCGTGAATATAAGCAGGTTTTGTGTCCGGTTGCGGTGCAGCAAACCGAAAAAGATGATGTGTTGCTGGTGGAAAACCGTTATTGGTTCAGCGCGTTAAACGACATCGAACTCCAGGTCAGTTATCAGCTCGATGGTGAAACCCTCGCGCAACAGACTGTGGCGGCACCTTGTTTACAACCCGGTGAAAAAGAACAATTGCGCCTCAACGCTCCGTCGCTGCCAGCTGGCGAAGTGTTTATTAATGTCGAAGTTTACAAACGTCACGCAACACCATACAGCGAAGCGATGTCTTTGCTCGGCCACTATCAAATCCTGCGCCAGGCGGCAGGCGCGCGTGAAGCGCTGCCAGTGAAACCCTCCCGTTCGCTGCACAGCGAAACGCGCGGGCATCAGCAAATCGTCAGCGGTGCAGATTTTTCCCTGACCTTCTGCCGCCTGACGGGTGAGTTGACTTCATGGCTGGTGAATGGTGAAGAGATTGTCGGTCGCGCACCGCATCTCACCTTCTTCAAGCCGACGATTGATAACCATAAGCAGGAATTTGAAGGGTTGTGGCAGCCGTATCACCTCCACCTGATGCAGCACCATTTCCGCGCAATGCGCCAAACCACGCAAGGTGACGATCTGGTCATTGAAGTGGATAGCGTGATTGCGCCGCCAGTTTTCGATTTTGGCATGCGTTGCACCTACCAGTGGCGGATTACCCCTGCGGGCCATGTGTCGCTTGAACTTTCGGGCACACCTTACGGAAATTATCAGGCGATTATTCCAAAAATTGGCCTCGATTTTGGCATCAGCAAGCGTTTCAGCGAAGTGGAATATTATGGCCGTGGGCCGGGTGAAAACTACGGCGATAGCTGCCAGAACAACCTGATTGGGCATTATCGTCAGCCGGTAGACAGCCTGTTTGAAAACTATCCGTTCCCACAAGATAACGGTAACCGCCAGCAGGTGCGTTGGTTAACTGTTGAAGATGCAAAGGGGAATGGTCTTTTTATTCAGCCGCGTAAACCGATTAACTTCAGTCTCTGGCCGTACAGCGCCGACATGCTGCAGCAGGCGCAACACATCAATGAGCTTGTGGAAAGCGACTATCTGACGCTGAATCTTGATGACCAAACTCTCGGCTTAGGTTCTAACTCCTGGGGTTCAGAAGTGCTGGATTCGTTCCGGGTTTATCTAAAACCGTTTAGCTACGGCTTCACCATGGTGCCATTCAGTCAGTCACAAATGACCCCGGTTGAATTGGCGAAATACGATTTCCAGCAGGCTTCACCAGCGAGGGAAGTGGAATGATTATTTTAAACACCTTAGAAGATTTTAAACGCATCTATCATGCCGGAAAGAAATGGCAACGCTGCATGGAAGCGATTAATAACCGTAATAATATTAAAGCCAATGTTTTTTATTCAATTGGCGATTCGCTGGTCTATCGCCTGGCGGAAGGCAACAGCGAAAATAGCGAATTATTTGAAGGGAATCGCCGTTATTTCGACGTGCATTATTACCTCGCTGGGCAAGAAACCGTTGAAATAGCGGATAAAAGCGACTTAACCCATGAAATGATTTATCGCGACGAAACTGACCGTGAGCATTTACGCGGGCGGGGCGAGGCTTATCGTCTCAAAGCTGGCAATGTGGTTATTTTTGAAAATCATCAGGCGCACCGTTTTTCACATGGTGAGGGCATGAGAAAGGTAATTTTAAAAGTGACGGTTGAGGAAACCTATTTCCTTAATAAATAAGGTGTTAAGCACCGCTTAGTGTCGGATGACGCTGACGTTTATCCGACCTACAAAAAGCAGTTATAAAAAATATACCCTACACAATGTGGAGTTCTCATGGCTTCAACAAACAGAAATACCATTGGCAAGTTTGGCTTATTGGCAATGACATTTGCGGCGGTTTTTAGCTTCAATAACGTCATTAACAATAACGTGCAACTTGGCATTGCATCGGCACCGGTTTTCCTGGTGGCTACGCTTATTTACTTTATTCCGTTCTGTTTAATCATCGCTGAATTTGTCTCGTTAAACCGTAATTCAGAAGCCGGGGTTTACGCCTGGGTAAAAAGTGCACTTGGTGGCCGTTGGGCATTTATCACCGCCTACACCTATTGGTTTGTGAACCTGTTTTTCTTCACCTCGTTATTGCCAAGGGTCATTGCCTACGCCTCGTATGCGTTCCTCGGATATGACTATATTTTCACGCCATTAACCACGGCTATCATCAGTATTATCCTGTTCGCATTCTCCACCTGGATTTCAAACCACGGGGCGAAACTGCTCGGGCCGATGACGTCAGTAACTTCTACGCTGATGTTATTACTCACTTTCTCCTACATTGTGTTGGCAGGTGCTGCGGTCATTGGCGGTGTTGAACCGGCTGACCCAATTAACGTGCAGGCCATTACTCCGCAATTTAGTTGGGCGTTCCTCGGCATTATTGCGTGGATTTTCCAGGCTGCGGGTGGCGCAGAGTCCGTGGCGGTGTACGTCAATGACGTTAAGGGCGGCAGCAAAGCGTTCGTCAAAGTGATCATTCTTTCTGGGCTGTTTATCGGCGTGCTGTATACCGTTTCATCGCTGCTGATTAACGTCTTTGTCCACCAGGCTGATTTGCACTACACCGGTGGCACGGTTCAGGTATTTGGCGGCCTGGCGCAACACTTTGGCCTGCCAGTGATACTGATGAATCGCTTTGTCGGAATTGTTTCGTTCACTGCCATGTTTGGTTCATTGCTGATGTGGACGGCGGCACCGGTCAAAATCTTCTTTACTGAGATCCCGAAAGGTATCTTTGGTGCGAAAACGGTTAGCCTGAACCAGCATGGCGTACCGACTCGCGCGGCCTGGATTCAGTTCTTGATTGTCATTCCGTTGATGCTTATCCCAACTATTGGTTCGGGTAACGTGCAGGAGTTGATGAACACCCTGATTAACATGACGGCGGCGGCGTCAATGTTGCCACCGCTGTTTATCATGCTGGCTTACCTGAACTTGCGCCTGAAATACGATGAAGTGAACCGTGATTTCCGCATGGGTTCACGAATGCAGGGCATCGCTATTGTTAGCGTCTTAATTGTTATTTTCACCGTCGGGTTTATTGCTTCTACCTTCCCGACGGGGGCGAGCATTATGACCATTGTGTTTTATAACGTTGGCGGTCTGGTTATTTTCCTCGGCTATGCCTGGTGGAAATACAACAAATACGAGAAAACCCTCGATGCGAAAGGGCGTTATGAAGCCGATACGCCACTGGCGCAGCTCGCGCTGGAAAAACAGCAGGGTGCAAAGGCTGAAGTGAATATTGCCGGGAGTGTCATTCAGTAAAAGGTCAAATAAATATCGGATGGCGCTTGCGCCATCCGACACCCACTTCACTGATTAAAAATCATATCCCACAGTAGCAATCACAGAACGCTCCGCGCCCCAGTAGCAGTAACCGGTGCCGTAACAACCCGCAACGTAATCACGGCCCGTCAGGTTATTGGCGTTAACTTGCACGAAGGCACCTTTCAGTGACGGCGTCCACGCCCCCATCTCAGCACGCACCATTGCATCAAGCAGCGTTACAGAAGGCACGCGCAGGGTGTTTTCATTGTCCGCCCATTGCTTGCCGATATAGCGAATACCTGAACCCAGGCTAATACCGAAGTCGGCTTTGAACATTCCCCACAGGCTGGCCATCTGATCTGGTGTGACGTATGGCGTGTTGCCATCGTTACCGTCGATGGCATCTTTAAAGCGCACTTTGTTGTAAGTGTATCCGGCAACGGTCGAGAAACGTGGATGCCACTGAGAATGTGCTTCCAGCTCAACACCTTGCGAATGAACTTTACCCGCTGGCTCATAGTAACTGCCCTGAACCACGCGGTTCCCGACATCTTTCTGCGTCAGGTCATACAGGGCGAGGGTGTAGAGATCCGCCGTACCCAGCGGCTGGTATTTCATCCCGGCTTCATACTGTTCAGCGGTGGTCGGTTTCAGCAGCTTGCCTTCGGCATCCGGCAGAACCTGCGGCGTGATGGCCTGGCTGTAGCTGATGTATGGGGATATCCCATTGGTGAATGCGTACAGCAACGATGCGCGGCCACTGAAGTGATCGTCAGTACGGTTATCGGTGACGACGCTATCAATGGCATCTGCCACAATATGGCTCTTGGTCACGATGTGATCGTAACGGCCAGAAAGCGTCATGTGCCATTGATTCCACTGCATATCATCCTGCAGATAGACACCCGTTTGTTCATACTGGCGTTTACCGGCTTTGGTCAGCAGGCCCTGATTGATGGTGGAATACGTGGGATCGCGTGGGTCGTAATAATAGAAACCGCCAGGGCCGCCAGACTCACCCGTCCACGGGTTGAGGTTGGTGGTGTAAGCGGAGTCATCGGACAAATTGTTGGTGAACTTATGGAATTCGCCGCCGAGCACCACTTTGTGATCCAGCTCGCCAGTTGCAAAATCGGCTTCCAGTTGGTTATCGATAGCGTAAGCGTCAAGCGATGAAGTTTCGCCGCTGTAATAACGCATCAGTTCGTCATGCGCCACGTCTGCCCAACCAATCTGGTAAGCCTGTTTCAGGCTGACGTTCGAGTGGGTATAACTGGCGTTGGAGCGGAACGCCCACACATCGTTAAAGCTGTGTGCAAACTCGTAGCTGTAAATTTGCTCGTGGCGTTTGAAAGCGTCATTGCCCGGTTCGACGTCAGAGAAACCGGTGCTGAGTTTGCGCCCGGTGGATGAATAAATACTGCCATCAGCCGGAACCGAGCCGTGGAATCCGCCTGATGGATCTTTTTCCAGATAGGCGCGCAGCAACAGCGAGGTATTTTCGCCGGGTTGCCACAGCAGGGACGGGGAAATCGCATAACGTTCGTCCCGCGTGTTCTCGTACTGAGTGTCGCTGTTTTTGGTTAAACCAATAATCCGATACGCCCATTCTTCGTTAATCGCATTGGTGTAATCAAATGCGCTGCCGTTGGTGTTGTGATTACCGTACATCGCACGAACGTGGCCTTCCTCGACAAATTGCGGGCGCTTTGAGGTTTCCATTACCAGTCCACCTGGTATGGTTTGGCCATAAAGTGCCGACGATGGCCCTTTAATCACATCGATTCGCTCGAGGAACCACGGGTCAACCTGAATCACGTTGTAGCTGCCGCCGTCGCTCATCAGGCGCAGGCCATCGAGGAAGGTATTATTGACGTCGCCGCCGTGGAAACCGCGCAAAGCCACGGTGTCATAACGCGTTGCACCACCGGCAAAGCCGGTAAATACGCCTGGAGTGTAATTTAGCGCGCTATTAACCGAGAGCGCGCCCTGGTCTTCGATTTGTTGGCGGGTAATCACCGAAATCGATTGACCGGTAGTAATCAGCGGCTCATCGGTTTTGGTTGCTCCACGGCTGACCGTTGCGCTGTAACCTTCGGTTGGGCTGGTGGAGGTTTGTGCGGGGGAGGCGGTAACGACGACGGTGTCTTCTGCCAATGCGTAAGTGGGTGCCGCGAGTGCCAGCGCGCAGAGTAAAGCAGAGCGCTTTACTGTAAATGCCAGTTTCATTTAGTTATATTCCCAGGAGGTATTGATTTAGCTATTTGTGCTAATAAATTGAATGCGAATTATTATCGTTATTGTTTTTTGTTTCAAGTGCCAATTTTGGCGGGGGAGTGGGCGCCCTCATCCCGTCCTTCTCCCCCAGGAGAAGGGGAAGGACAAGGCGAAAACAAAACAATCCCCTCTCCTTCGGGAGAGGATGAGGCTGAGAGAGAAACCAGACAATCCCCTCTCCTTCGGGAGAGGGTTAGGGTGAGGGGAAAACTACTTCGCAGAACTAGCAGGCTGAATCGTCTCTTTCACCGGCCCCGGTGTTGCAGAAGGCAATTTGTCCGGTGTGGAATCACACGGTTTCTCTTTGCCACACAGCAAATCGAGCATTTTCAAGGTGACGCCGTTAGTCCAGCCGAATCCATCTTGCAGCGGATATTCACCGCCGCCACCGCCGGTACCCGTGGTGGATACGTCATATTTCTCCACCAGTTTTTGCTCGCGGTTATAGGTTTGCTGCACGTTGGTCATAAAGCGCCAGGTGACTTCCATTGCCAGATCGTTATGGCCGTAATTTTGCAGGCCTTCAGTGGCCACCCACTGCAATGGCGCCCAGCCGTTTGGTGCGTCCCATTGCTGGCCTGTTTTCAGGTTGGTGGTCGCCAGCCCGCCAGTTTTCAGCAATTGCGAACGGGTGATGGCCGCCATTTTTTCAGCGCGATCTTTCGAAGCGGCATGTACATACAGCGGGAATAGCGCGGCAGCGGTCAGTTGCGAACGAGCCGCGTGGTTCTTGAGATCGTAATCCGCATAGAAGCCTTGCTTATCGTTCCACAGATACTTTTCGATGGCTTTTTGACGGGCATCGGCCAGTTGCTGATATTGCGTGGCAGCTGCGCTGTCCTTCGCCACATGGCTTGCTTTCGCGAGGGTCTTTTCCATCTGGAATAGCAGAGCGTTCAAATCAACCGGAACGATAGAGGTGGTACGAATCGAGCCCAGTTGCTGCGGGTTATCCATCCAGCGCGAGCTAAAATCCCAACCCGAAGCCGCAGCTGCGCGTAAATCGCGATAGATTTCCGTCGCCGGGCGGTTGGGGTTGTTCTTCGCGGTGGTCACGTCATCCAGATACGATTCGGCGCGCGGTGTATCGCGATCGTCCCAGTAACGGTTTAGCACCGAGCCATCTTTCAGTTTCACCACCCGCAAGTTTTCAGCGCCTGCTGCCAGCGTATCGCTGCCCTGCATCCACCAGGCATACTCAGCTTTCAACTGCGGTAGATAGGTGGTGTAGGTTTCGTCACCTTTGTGGCTGGCGAGCAGTTCGACCATAAAGGCAAAGAACGGCGGTTGAGAGCGGCTCAGATAGTAGCTGCGGTTGCCGTTAGGAATATGCCCAAAGGTGTCGATTTCATGGGCGAAGTTATCGACCATGTCCTGAACTTTGTCCCAGTGGCCGCTTTCCGCCAGCCCCAGCATGGTGAAGTAACTGTCCCAATAATAGACTTCGCGGAAGCGCCCGCCTGGTACCACATACGGTTTCGGCAACGGTAGCAGCGAATCCCATTTATCGGTGCTGTCAGTGGTGCGCGTCAGCACCGGCCATAAACCGTCGATGTGCTCGCGTAAAGTTTGGCCTTTGGGCGGGACATACTTTTTACCTTCTTTTGGCAAGGTAAAGTTAACGTCGACAAAATGGCGTAAATCGAAACTCGATTGATTGCGCTGCATGCGGTAATCCGCAAGGATCATCAACGGATCATTCTTGGGAACCGCATCGGCAAATGTTTTCTGATCGGGGAATAATTTTGCCGTCTGGACATCGGTAAACAGCGGGCCAAGGATGACATCAGGCGGTTGTGGCAGGCTGTCTGCGGCTGAGGCAGGCAAAGTGACGAACGTACAACCGATAGCTATTTGAATCGCAAAAAATAACGTGCGAGGACGGCGCAAAACAGGATTTATCATTAATCGTTCTCCTTTACAGGCTACCGCGGCGAAAGTTTACCGCGATCAACCCTATGAAAACCTTAGCCGAATTTCTGGCTAGTGCTACGGGAGATGTCTCATAATCTGATAAAGCAGATAATTTACCGCCTGGCTAACCGTCCATTTACCCTTGCGGATTGACCAACCATGTCCCCGCTTTTTCAACCGATAACGTCATGCTTCGCGACAGATTTTTATCACGCAACGTGAGCTCATATTGGCCCGCAGGCAGTTGCAGGAAGCCATAACCATTGGCGCCCGGTGTCACTTTTTCGGCCTTGCCATTAACATCCAGTTGTTCGCCATCATTCATGCGTACATAAATGCGCGCTATCGCGCCATCCGCTACAGGCACCACGCTTTTAGTCCCGGCAGCTTCCGCTTTTTCCGCAACCGGTTTGTCGGTTTTGGCCGTCTGGGTAGTAGAAACAGAAGGGGCGTTGTTATTAAAAATGAAACCGCCAATCGCCACGCCTACCAGTAAACTGGCGGCAATCTGTAGCGGCAGTTTGTAGCGTTTTTTGAACGGCGAGAGTGGGGTGATTTCCGCATCTTCCACCGCGACCAGCATGGTGCCAGGCTGTTTCAACGGTGCCGCGCCGTTGATACCACTTAACGGCATGTCCGCCAGCGCCGCAAATTCTGCAATAGACTGCGGGCGGTCTTCCGGTTTTAACGCCAGCGCGTTATCCACCGCCTGCAACAGGCTATGGGAATAACCTTCAGGCCGATTTTTTGCCAGCTTCACGCACGGGTCTTGAATGGTGCGGGTAACGCTGGCCGGTGGACAAGTGCCGGTGATCAGGGTGTAGAGAATCGCCCCCAGTGCGTAAATGTCCGTCCATGGCCCGAGCCGGTTTTCGAGGTCATCAGCATATTGTTCAAGCGGCGCAAAACCTGGATTGAGTGGCGTTTTAATCTCATCGCCATTTTCGGTTTTTCCTGGACGCGGAGCGCCAGCATTCAATAGCAAAGGCGCGCCGTTATCCTGAATTTGAATGCTTCTTAACGACAGGTCACGATGGATAAACCCCTCATCGTGTAATGTTGCCAGCGCTCCGCACAACATCGGCAAGATGCGCCGAATCCAGGCTTCATTAATCACTTCAGGCTGATGCTGATGCAATTCAGCCAGCGTTACGCCGTTGGAGTAGCGTGTTGCCGCATAGGCGGTTTCGTTTTGTGTCCAGAAGCTAAACACTTGCAGCAAATTGGGGTGGTTAAATTGTGCGAGCTGGCGAGCAGACTGCACAAAACGATTCATTCCGACGTTAAACGCCTGGCTGTCTTGCTTGCTGCGTAACACCAACTGCATGTTATCACTGCGTACCGTCAGCGCACGCGGCATAAATTCGCGGATAGTGACCGGGCGCTCGAGCTGGTGGTCCCACGCTTTATACACCACGTTAGTATTGGTGGATTCAGTCACTTGCTGAATTTCAAACTCGTCGAAACGGAAGCCAGGCGGCAGAGCGTCGGGTAGTTCGGAGTTGTAATCTTTATCAGTCATGATGGCCTTACTCTGCTCGAAATCGACGAAAACTCAGGGTTACTTCTGGGAGCGCCATGCGCCAACCGCTGGATCACGCAATTGCGGACGCAGGGAATCAATCAACAACAAGGTGATAGGGGTATCCGGTGCAAGCCACGCCGACCAAACTTTGCGCACAATATTTAAACGCTTCTGGATAGCGGCTTCATCTACTGCCAGTTCGCGTGGTACTTCAACGGCAACCATGCCAGTGGCTTTCCAGCCATTCAGCTCTGAGTGATAAGGCAAAATCATCCAACTCTGCGGAGCATGTTCATTACTGACCACCATCCGCTCGTTATTGAGACTGGTAATCAGCAGGCTGTCAGAACCGGCATCGGCGCTTAATCCGCTGACCGGGAAGCCATGCACAAAGGTCATCACATTGCGTGTTTCGCCTTTAGCGCCGCTCTGAATGATTTCACTGTGGCCATTCAACCAGCCGCCTTTTTCACACTTACCATTTGGGATAAACATCGCTGACGAATTAGCATCACCCTGCCAGAAAGTGCGCAAATGACAGCCGTCTTGCAGCGTAAACTCCTGCCACGGCGTGCGGTCCGCTAACGGTGAGTTTTCTTCGCGAGCGGGTTGGGTGTTGAGTTCGCTGGAAACAACCGGCGCGATAATCACCGTCCAGTCGCTGCTTCTGCTCGCAGTGCCAACCGCGAGTGCTTGACCTTGTGGGTCTTCCATCCGCCAACTGACTATTTGCACCGCGCTACATTGGCTTTCCAGGAGTGTTCCCAGACGTGGCATAAAAACATTGAGCAGCGCCGGATTTTTATCGCCATTGGCGACGATTCGCAGGGGAAGTTCTTGCGCACACCAGCTTTGCGGCGTGTTGTTTTGCACATCGTCAATCCAGACATCCAGCTTTTGCGAAGGAGACTGGACGATACGATAGTTACCAGCCGCCCACACTGAAGTAGATGCCAGCAGTAGCGCCAGACTCGAAAGCCAGAGTTTCATAGAAATCCTTCTTAGCCGAACAGTTTTAAACAACAAGGTATGACGTAAAACGTCGACAGTTAATCAATGATCCAGGTGCCGCTGTTCGCATTCTGGCAGGCTTTGCTACTGCCATCGACCGCAACGCAGGTGGTTTTTTTGGTGGCCTTGCGTGGACGAGGGCGATCTTTTTTCAGCGTTTGTGCATACAGTTCACTTTTCACCAGCGCACGTGCAGGAACATAACCCAACATTTCCTGTTTATCCTGCTGCGCAACGGCCAGCCAATTATTCTCGACTTGCCCCAAAACGGTGTAACTTTGCCCATTATCAAGGGTGCTGACGACTTTTCCGCCGAAGTCCGGTTTGCTCATAATTGACCCTGCATACAGCGCCCTAAAACTTGCGTTGACTGGGGTGAATTCTTTTGGCGCGCTAACCGCATAACGGTGCGTCAATGTGACACCATTGATCTCACTGGTGACGAGAGTGTCGTCCGTCATTTTTGGTGGGGGCGCTTTACAGCCCACAACCGTCGCAACAACAGCAAGGATCAACAGATTTCGCAATTTCATCGTAACGTTCCCTGAAAAAATGGTTCAAACCTGGTCGCCGAGAAGGAGGTGATATGGCGAAGAAGAAGTCCAGGAATCTGAAGAATGATTCACATCAGCAATACATATTAACGTTAATTTTACATCGCCTGATTAACAATTCAATGCTGATGTAACTGATTGACATTATTAAGTGTTAAGCAGGACAAGAAGCACACTGCTAGCGGTGATTCAGTGGGTGAATCATCTTGCTTGACTGGTAGCCTTCAGCATAGATCATAAAACAGGGTTTCAATCCCAGGTTTAAGGATGAAGATGGAAGCGTTATTGCCCGATATCTGCAATTGTATTGCGCAAAGTGTGCCGGAAGCGGTGATGACTCCGGCGCTATGATGACCGATGTTTGAGATTAAGGCGCACATTCACCCTCAGCCAGGACCCGGCAAACCGATGAATGCGCTGAGCAAAATCGATAGCTTATTAGTGTTCCAGCATCTCGTGGACAATTTGCTTGCTGCTTAATGAGTACTCATAAAACGTCGGCCAGTTGTCCATTTCTTTTAATAATGACTGCTGGGAATCATTACCCATGTAAATATGGAAATGTTCAGATCTGCGCGGACCGATAATATGGTCGCTAAATTGCACATATTTTGGGGCTTTTGACTGGCTATCTTTGCACTCAAACAAATAGCGCACACCTTTTTTGCCAGAGGCGTAATTCAGGATTTTAAAACCAGAGTAGGCGTAGTGGCAGGTGTTGATCGTTTTGCCAGTGTGAAACTCTATAGTGTTGTTTTCGATGCCAATAGTATCGATATCCGTCGCGTAACCTTTCTGATAATACGCTTTGTATTGCGCCACCGTTTTACTGCCATCTTTTTGGGCTTTTTTCTCCATCACCGGATCTAAGTCGCCGTTTAACAGGTAAGGATTCACCGACTGCCACATCCCATCCCAATCGCTGAGGGTGCGGTCCTTGACGTCGTTATCGTCGAAAACTCCGGCGCTGGCTTTCTGTTCAGCTTCAGTTAACGGCTTGCCGTGTGAATGGCTATGCGCCAGTACATGAGCACTACTCAGTAAAATGCCAGCGCCCAGCAGCGCGGCGGAAATGCGTTTAGTCATGAAGTTCTCCAGTGGGTATGTGAATTTATAAAACGTTATAACATAACATTATCGTAATTCAATCACTGCTTTCGCTTCAGACGTTCTGCTTAATGATCTCCGCCAGACGAATAAACGAGGCCTCCATATCGCTATCCTGAATGCTGGCGAAACCGACTAATAGTCCTTTCATTTTCTGTTGATTAAAATAATAACGCGACAATGGCCTGACCAGAATCCCTTCAGCATTCGCAAGCCTTGAGATACCAATATCATCCGCTTCAAGGGGGAATTGAATAATCAGATGCAGACCGGCGTTACTGTTAAAATAACCAAGATAGGATTCACCCAGATACTGTTTAATCAGTTCCACCAATAAACTGCGGCGTTTGCTATATAACTGGCGCATTTTGCGAATGTGCGCGGCGTAATAACCTTCACGGATAAACTCTGCTAAAGCTGCCTGAACTATCTGATGACCACCGCGATAAAGCTCGTTATGCACCTTTTTAAGTGGCGCCGCTAACGGCTTGGGCAGCACGACATAACCCAGACGCAGTGCGGGATACAGCGTTTTACTGAAGGTGCCGATATAAATAACTGGGCTGTTTTCTTCCAGCCCTTGTAGTGACGGTATCGGCTGGCCGGAAAAACGAAATTCACTGTCGTAATCATCTTCGACAATCCAGCTTTTAAATTCCCTGGCCTGCGAAAGTAATAACTGCCGTCGAGGCAGGCTCATCACTGAACCAAGCGGATATTGATGGGAAGGGGTCACGAAGATTAATTTTGGCCGCACGGCGGGGGCAGGTTCTGGAACTAATCCCTGATCGTCGACATCACACGCCGTCATATTGACGGCATTGATGCGTAATATATTCTTAATGCCCCAATAGCCGGGCTCTTCAATCCACGCATGGTCGCCTGGGTTACATAACGTGCGGGTGACTAAATCCAGAGCCTGATGAATCCCTTCGGTGATTAATATCTGGTCGGTGGAACATTTTACTCCACGCGCGGTACGCAAATAATCAGACAACGCGGATTTCAACAACTCGAGCCCGCCGTCTGCGTCATAAGTCAGATATTGCGGGTCAGGGGACCTGGCGACGCGATCATAAATCTTCTTAAATATGCGGTGCGGGAAGCTATTCACATCGGGCACACCAGGAATAAAAGCCCCCCATTGCGCGGGGCTGGCACTGGCATTTCCCAGCAGTTCAAGGCCACGGTCTGAAAGAGTTGCAGGTGCGTCAGGCTGTGTGGTTTGTACCGTTTTAGTGACTTGCGTGGTGAGATTATCCAGCACACTTTCGGTGACGAATGTGCCGCTGCTGGTGCGTGTTGAAATATAACCTTCTGCCTGCAACTGCTCATACACCCGTAATACGGTATTTCGCGACAGTGCCAGTTCATTTGCCAAATCCCGGGTCGGTGGCATGCGCGCTGCTGGACGTAAACTCCCTTCGAGGATGCAGTTGCATATCGCAACATAGAGTTTCTTATGAAGTTTCTCGCCAGGCGTGTGGATAAATGCCTGCTTGATCACATCTACGGCAAGTGAACGCATTTGGATCCTATTATTAAAACGATTTGGCTCTCGATTAAGGTACCAGATACTGTCTAAATGAATCAGGTAATACAACCTGTCTATTTGATAAATGTGTGAGGGATAAAAAAATGAGTAATAACGAACTCCATCAACGTCGTCTGGCTGCTACTCCACGTGGCGTAGGTGTGATGTGTAATTTCTTTGCCCAATCGGCTGAAAACAGCACCATCACTGACGTTGAAGGCAAGCAGTACATTGATTTTGCCGCCGGGATTGCCGTGCTGAATACCGGCCATCGGCATCCTCGCCTGGTGCAGGCGGTTGAGCAGCAACTTCAAGCGTTTACTCACACCGCTTATCAGATTGTCCCTTACGAAAGCTACGTTCAGCTTGCAGAGAAAATTAACGCCGCCGCGCCAATCGCTGGGCGTAAGAAAACGGCCTTTTTCACCACCGGGGCTGAAGCGGTAGAAAACGCGGTGAAGATTGCCCGCGCCCATACTGGCCGCCCTGGTGTGATTGCTTTTAGCGGTGGGTTCCATGGTCGCACTTACATGACCATGGCGTTAACCGGCAAAGTGGCTCCCTACAAAATTGGTTTTGGCCCATTCCCTGGGTCCGTCTTCCATGCGCCGTATCCGTCCGAACTGAACGGGATTTCCACTCACGATGCGGTGAAATCCATCGAACGCCTGTTTAAATCCGACATTGAGGCAACTCAGGTAGCGGCGATTATATTCGAACCTGTGCAGGGTGAAGGCGGCTTCAATGTGGCTCCGCCTGAATTTGTGGCGGCGATTCGCCAAATTTGTGATACCCACGGCATCGTGATGATTGCTGACGAAGTGCAAAGTGGTTTTGCGCGCACCGGCAAAATGTTTGCCATGAACCATTACGCGCATCAACCTGACCTGATGACTATGGCGAAAAGCCTGGCAGGCGGCATGCCGTTATCTGGCGTGGTGGGTAAAGCGGAAATTATGGATGCACCTGCGCCTGGCGGTTTGGGCGGGACTTACGCCGGTAACCCGCTGTCGGTGGCGGCAGCCCATGCGGTGCTGGATATTATTGCTGAGGAAAAACTCTGCCAACGAGCCGAAGCACTGGGCGAACGGCTGACATCTGCGCTGCGCGAGATCAAACAAAATTGCCCGGCCTTAGCGGAAGTGCGTGGCCTTGGCTCGATGATTGCCGCAGAATTTTACGACACCACAACTGGCGAGCCGTCTGCGGCAATTGCCCAGCAAGTGCAGAAACGTGCGTTGGAGCAAGGCTTGCTGCTACTGACCTGTGGTCAAAATGGCAACGTGATCCGTTTCCTTTATCCGCTGACCATCCCTGATGCTCAGTTCGATAAAGCGCTGGATATCATTAAAACCGCGACGCAAATGTGAGACCCAAGATGATCAATTTAAACAATACAGACCTGCTGCTCGACAGTTGCCCGGTTGGCGGCGAGTGGAGCCACGCCCAGTCGGGTAAAACCATGTCGGTGGTCAATGCCGCGACGGGGCAGAAAATCGCCGAAGTGCCGTTGATGGGGCAAGCTGAAACTCAGCAGGCAATCGCGGCGGCAGAGATCGCGCAAAAAGCGTGGAAGATGCAGACTGCGGCAAGCCGCGCAAAAATCCTCCATCGTTGGGTGAGCCTGATTCAGGAAAATACTGAAGATCTGGCGCGGCTGATTACCAGTGAAGGCGGCAAACCGCTGGCTGAAGCGCGTGGCGAAGTAAACTATGCTGCCTCGTTCATTAGCTGGTTTGCGGAAGAGGCGAAAAGAGTCGATGGCGTGTTGTTGCAACCGACCAACCCGGATCAACGTTTTATCGTCTCGAAACAACCTGTTGGTGTTTGCGCGGCAATCACCCCGTGGAATTTCCCGGCGGCGATGATCACCCGCAAAGTAGCCCCGGCATTAGCCGCAGGCTGTGCAATTATCGTTAAGCCCGCGGAACAAACGCCACTGACCGCGCTGGCGTTAGCCAAACTTGCCGAACTGGCAGGTTTGCCAAAAGCCCTGTTGCAAGTCATTACCGGAGATGCCAAAGAAATTGGCGGTGAACTGTGTCGCAATGCCACGGTACGCAAACTCAGTTTTACCGGCTCCACGGAAACAGGGCGCTTATTAATGGCGCAATGTGCTCCGACCATCAAAAAGCTCTCGCTGGAGCTTGGCGGAAATGCGCCGGTTATTGTCTTTGACGATGCCGACCTTGGGCTTGCCGTAAAGGGCATTATGGCGTCGAAATTCCGTAACAGCGGGCAAACCTGCGTGTGCGCCAACCGCATCTACGTGCAGAGCGGGATTTATCAAAAGTTGTGCGATGAACTGGTGAAAGCGGTTGAAGCCCTGAAAGTCGGCAATGGTATGGATGACGGCGTGACACAAGGGCCGCTTATCAATGCCAAAGCGATTGAAAAAGTTGAGCTGCATCTGAATGACGCGCTGCAAAAGGGCGCCACGCTGTTAACTGGCGGCCATAAACATCCGTTGGGTGGCAATTATTTCGCTCCGACCGTGGTGGCCAATATCACGCAAGAGATGCGTTTTGCTCGTGAAGAAACCTTCGGGCCGGTGGCTGCGTTGTTTAAATTTGACCGTGACGACGAAGTAGTGAATTACGCCAACGATACCGAGTTTGGCCTTGCCGCGTATATATTCACGCAGGATGCGAAGCGCCAGTGGCAAATTCCTGAAGCACTGGAATACGGCATGGTAGGGGTCAACACCGGGCTGATTTCCAACGAAGTTGCGCCATTTGGCGGCATCAAGCAATCAGGGCTGGGGCGCGAAGGCTCACGCTTCGGGATTGATGAGTATTTAGAGATGAAATACGTCTGCGTTAACCTCGCTTAACCCATTCACATTTACAACCTTCTGGCGGGTGACACTGCGCTTACCCGTGCTACAAAATCCAAATCGTAGGTCGGATAAGCGTAGCGTCATCCGACAATTCTCTTGTTAAAACCTTGCTCAAAATCTTTAACAATAATGTGACATTAAGCGTATACATATAACATATTATGTTTTATAAAATACACACACTGCCTGCCCTTATGCCACATAAAGAGAAAAGATATGGACCAGACGACAGACAAACAACATCACCAACATCAGCCAGTTAAAGGCGAGCAATTCAACCGCTCGATAGGGCTGATGTCTAACTTCGCATTGGGATTTACCTACCTTTCGCCACTGACTGCGGTTTATTCGCTGTTTGCGTTGGCCGTGACGCTCGCGGGGCCACCGGCTATCTGGTGGATATTGATTGTGGCGTGCGGGCAACTACTGGTGGCGTT
Source organism: Buttiauxella agrestis ATCC 33320 (assembly GCA_024169445.1). Lineage (GTDB taxonomy): Bacteria > Pseudomonadota > Gammaproteobacteria > Enterobacterales > Enterobacteriaceae > Buttiauxella > Buttiauxella ferragutiae. The sequence goes on along the minus strand of JALKFA010000001.1, from coordinate 3,819,951 downwards.
AGTCTTTGGTGAAGTGGCCTCGCAATATCCGATTACCGGTGGCTTATATCCGTGGGCGAGAAGACTTTGGGGTAAAAAATATGCCTGGATTGCCGCCTGGATTTATCTTTGGGCGTTAGTGGTTACCATTACTTCGATTGCGGAATACACCTCTACCTTCGTGGCCTCGTTATTCCACTACGCCACTAGTGCGGGCAATATGATGGTGACGTCTGTCGTCTTGCTGCTGATTATGATGGTCGTGAATATGTCAGGCACCAAAAACCTGGCTCGCGTGGCGAGAATTGGTTTTTGGTGTGAAATCGTCAGCGTTATTGCACTCGGCATTTATCTGCTGATATTCCATCGCTCGCAACCTTTCTCCGTGGTATTTGACTCGATGGGCGTGTTGGCTAACGACGGCAATTACACCACCGCCTTTATGTCAGCATCTTTGATGGGGTTGTTTATGTTCTTCGGCTTCGAAGCCTGCGGTAATGTGGCAGAAGAAGTGAAAAACCCAGGTAAGAAAATTCCCGTGGCGATGATTTTAAGTATCGTGTTTGGTGCCATCTCTGCGGTAATTTCGATTATGGGTTATTTGTTATCGTCCCCAGATTTAGTCAACATTGTAAACGGTAAAATTTCCGACCCGATTCCGGCGATTCTCAACGAAGCGTTGGGGCCAACCGGTGCTACGGTCTTTATTGTGGTCGCGGTGATTGCGATGTTGTCTTGTATTCTTTCTTTGCAAGCTGCCTTGAGCCGTCTGATATTTTCCTTCTCCCGCGATAACATGCTACCTGGCAGCGAATGGATGTCGAAAATCTCCAAACATAGCGTGCCGGATAACGCCATGATGGTGAGCTGTTTGTTACCGGTGATTATCTGCGTGTGGGTCTATTTCCAGCCTGATAGCCTGGCGCGTATTACCGCATTTGCGGTCATCGGTATCTATATTTCCTTCCAGATGGTGGTACTGGCGGCATTGCGCCAGCGCCTGAAAGGGTGGAAACCTGCCGGTGAATGGACGGTGGGTTCGTGGGGGATTATCGTCAATATTCTGGCACTGGCTTACGGGTTGTGCGGTATTTGGTTACTGGCGCAACCGGCCCAGAGTGAAAACTTTATGGACCGCTGGACGGTGCTGGTAGGACTGGCGATTGTGATTGGTTCGGGCCTGATTTATATGTTCGTCAGCAAACCGTTTGGTCGCTCGAGTGCACCCGAGAATGATGCGATTGAATACGCTCGTAAATTAAATACCGAACAAGGTTAATATCAATGTCGGATGTCGCTTAGCGTAGCGACATCCGACTTATTCACATATATAAATTAAAATAATCATTCTCAAAGACAATACTCGTCACACTGGCATCCAGTAAATCACCGACGCGGAATCGTGGATGGGTAGAGAAAATAATTCTGCGCTCTTTATTGGTTAGAATAACTTTATCATTAGCCGCATAAGGTAATAGCTCATCCTCTACACGGCTGACTAATAAATCTATCGCCGCAACACCTAAAAACTGATCCTGAAAATGAACCGGGACGGCGCAGGTGAGGGTGTACGAAGTATTGCAAATATAGTCGACGTAGGGGCCATGGATAAAGGCGTTATCCACCGATGGCGCTTGCTTAAACCATTCAAAGGTACGGAAATCCAGGCGCTGTTGTGTGGCCTGGTCCAAATCCAGATTCACCTGTTTTACACCATCGGCTTTCTTATACCACCACTCCAGAAGCCAGAATTCCTTATTGCTGACGCTGCTTTCAATATGGCTGGCAAAACCGGCACCCGCACAGTAACCATTACTATTCAGAGTTTGTTTAATATGATCCTGAATGGTTTTTCTGACTGACGGCTCAAGCAGATGCTCCAGCTTAACGTCTTTAATTTCAGCCAGCGAAGCTTCAATTTCCCTGGCAAGCAACACGGTGGATTCAATAGTCGAGTTAATGATTTTATCAATTTTGGTGCTTAGAGTACGGAGTGATGTTGTTTGTAGCATATTTATGCCTGTTGTTTTTATTGGTTATTATTTACGTTGTGCTTCAATTTATTTTCTATCAGATAGAAAGTAAACGTGTCGATTAATTTTTTGGCAATGTTAACTGACTCGATTTCATTGTGAGATTCCAGCGTGTCAATTAACGAGATATACAGATCAACAATCTCGCGATGTATATTTTCTGAACGGAACAGCATCGCCACCAGTGACGACCATTCAGATTGCAAAATCAGCTCCTGGTTTGCCAGACGTGCTGACTGTGAACAGGCGGCAATGGCTAACAAACAGCGCATGTCGGCCTGAGTACGTGCCTCGGGCGTGGTGGAGGCGGCAAGTACTGCAACAAAGTCGCGCAGGCGGGTGATATCGGCGTTCGTCATACGGCGCGACGCAAGCCTTGCGCTGTGGCTAATAATCGCGCAGTGCATCTCGCCCAAATCAGACAGGTAATCAGTGCTCAGGGTTTTAAAAGGATTAAGAGAGTGACTTAATTCCCACGCTTGTTCGCACACAAAACTGCCACCGTTACGCCCACGCACCGTATGAATTAAATTATTCGCGCGCAGCGTGTTTAACGCTTCCCGGATGGTGATGTGCGAAACCCCCATCATTTTTGCCAGATCGGCTTCATTCGGTAGCTGCTCGTTTGCCTCAAGCAGGCCGGTAATAATGGCGTTGGAAAGCCGCTGAACTATCTGATCGGAACGGCTGGCCTGACCGATTGGCGCGAATATCACCGCATGCGTAATCATAATTTTCCCTGAAGAGAGACTCCTTGAATAAGGCCACTGAACATAGCATACAAGCGCTGCGTAAAGAATCACTTCGGAATGGGATGTATATCATATTGTTAGCAAAATGTTATTGAATTTAATCTTCATCAAACATATTACATAATATAATATATGTTTAAACCAGCGGAGAGCACGATGAAGATTCTGAAGCATTTTATCAATGGGCAATATGTCGCGGGTTCGCAGGAGAACCTCTTTGAGCTGGTTAGCCCGGTGAATGGTGAAACCTACGCACTGTCGCCGAGCGCCGGTCGTGCGGAGGTCGAGCAAGCTTATCTGGCGGCGAAAACAGCTTTTGCGGTGTGGAAACACTCCACGCCGTCGCAGAGACAGCGTGCGCTGCTGAAACTGGCGGATGAAATTGAACGTAATGTTGAACGCCTGATTCAGGCGCAAAGCGAAGAAACCGGGCAGCTGCGGCATTTCATTGAAAAAGAAGAGATTGCGGCATCCTGTGATGCGCTGCGTTTTTTTGCTGGTGCTGCGCGTTGCCTGGAAGGAAAAGCCTCCTATGAATATGCCGAGGGCTTAACCTCGACGATTCGCCGCGAACCGCTGGGGATTGTCGGCCAGGTCACCCCGTGGAACTATCCCTTCATGATGGCGGTGTGGAAAATCGCACCGGCACTGGCCGCCGGAAACACGGTGGTGTTAAAGCCCAGCGATACCACGCCCATCAGCACGTTGATTCTGGCGGAACTGGCAGCACCTCTTTTCCCGCAAGGGGTATTTAACGTGGTGCTCGGCAAAGCGGAAACCGGCTCGCTGGTGGTGTCCAGCACCGAAGCGTCACTGGTTTCGATAACCGGTTCGGTGCGCGCGGGGTTGCAAGTTGCGGCCTCTGCTGCGGCTAATTTGACCAAAGCGCACCTTGAATTGGGCGGTAAGGCTCCGGTCATCGTCTTTGCCGATGCCGACATTGCCAAAGCGGTGGAGGTCATCACCACTGCAGGGTTCTTCAATGCCGGACAAGACTGCACCTCGGCGACGCGAATTTTGATTGAAGACTCTATCTATGCGCAATTCCTCGAAAAATTGGTCACCAAAACCCGCGCTATCAAATTTGGCACACCGGAAGATAAAGACGCGTTGTACGGCGCGTTAAACAGCCGCAACCAACTAGAACAGGTCAAAGGTTTTATCAGCCGCCTGCCGTCACACGCCGTCATCGAAACTGGCGGCAAAGCGGGGGATGGCCCAGGCTTCTATTTTGAACCGACGATTATTTCCGGGCTTGATCAACGCGACGAGGCCATCCAGCACGAAGTGTTTGGCCCGGTGATGACAGTGCAGAAGTTTTCCTCCGAGGCGGAAGCACTGGAGAAGGCCAATGATGTGGAATACGGCCTGGCGGCGAGCATCTGGACCAGCAACCACAGCCGCGCCCAACGTTTCAGCATTCGTCTGGATTTCGGCACCGTATGGATTAACAACCATATTCCTCTGTGTGCGGAGATGCCTCACGGCGGCTTCAAAAAATCTGGCTATGGCAAAGATTTATCATCCTACTCACTGGATGAATACACGCGAGTGAAACACATCATGTGTGACATCTCTGAATAATTAACGCCGCTCCGATTAGACTTTAAGGTGATGAAATGAAAGCAATGAAAGTCGCTGTTCTGTCCCTGGCGCTGTTCTCAAATTTGGCATTAGCGGAAGTGTCTCCGTTAACGGTGGTTAAAGATTATATGTCGGCGTGGAATGCCCATGACGCCGCAAAGGCCGCGCAATATTTATCCAATGATGTGGTGTATTACGATGCCGCCAGCGGCACGCCGGTGAAAGGGAAAAGTAACGCCGAAAAAGAGGTGATTGGCGCGTTTATTAAAGCGGTGCCAGATTTAACCTGGAAAATGACCAGCAAGCCAGTTTACGATCACGACACTATCGCTTTTCGCTGGGAATTCAGCGGTAAAAATAGCGGCGAATGGGCGGGAAGCCCGGCCACAAATAACCCGATTAAATTTGAAGGAGTCAGTTATATCACCGTCAATAACGGGAAAATAACCTGGCAGGGCGATTATTACGACTCCAAAAAGCTCGACGAAGAACTAAAGCCACAAGCTAAATAAGGACTGATATGTCTATCACCAGACGTGATTTTCTCAATGGAGTGGCAATTACTATTGCCGCAGGGATGACACCACTTGATTTTGCAAAAGCTGCCGGAAAAGCCAGTGTGATGATTGGCGATGACTATTATCCACCGCAACTCACTGGGCTGCGTGGGAATCATCCCGGTTCTTTTGAAATGGCACATGCGATTGGCCGCGATCATGAAAAATTTAGTACCGACCATCTGCCCATCGAAGAAGAATATGATCTGGTGATTGTTGGCGGCGGGCTAAGTGGTTTATCTGCCGCCAGCTTCTGGCATGATTTGGCGGGTAAGAATAGCAAAGTGCTGGTGCTCGATAATCATGATGATTTTGGCGGTCACGCGAAACGTAATGAATTTAAAGCGGACGGCAAAAAAATCATTGGCTATGGCGGCAGTGAAGCCTTTCAATCGCCGAGCCGCAATTTTAGCGATGAGGTAAATGGGCTGCTGTCTACCGTCGGCGTAAGCGTCGTCAGAATGAAGGAAAGCTTTGACGTTAATTTCTACCCCGATTTAAAACTCAGCCGTGGCGTTTTCTTCGACAAAAAGAACTTTGGTGAAACCAAAATTGTCAGCGGTGATCCTGGGCACGCCGTCGCTGATGATATTCCGCGCGATAAACTCAATGGTCGCCCCCTTGAAGCATTCATTAATGATTTCCCGTTGAGCGAAAGCGATCGCAAAGCCATTTTGGATCTGCATGTTAATCCAGTGGATTACCTGAAAGGCATGACCGCCGACGAAAAATCCGCGTGGATGGACACCCACAGTTACCGCGATTTCCTGGTAGAAAAAGTCGGCTTGAGCAAAATGGCGCTGATGTATTTCCAGCAACGCACCAACGACTTTTTTGCCATCGGTATTGAAGGCGTAAGTTGTAGCGATGCCCGAACCTGCGCGCTTCCGGGAATGGATGCCATGGATTTACCGCCGCTTGATGAAGAGGCACAGGCCGATCTCGATGAACCCTATGTTTATCATTTTCCTGATGGTAATGCCGGGCTTGCGCGGCTGATCGTCAGGCACCTGATTCCAGATGCGCTGCCGGGTAACACCATGGAGGATTCCATTACCGCCAGGCTTCATTATGAAAAGCTCGATCTGCCGGAAAACAGCACACGCCTGCGCCTTAACAGCATGGTGATTAATGCGGCCAATAGCGAAGACGGTGTGGTGGTGACTTACGTGAATGACGGTAAAGCGCATCGCGTGAAAGGGCGAAAAGCCATCATGGCGGGTTACAACATGATGATCCCGTATCTGGTGCCTGAAACGCCGGAACAGCAAAAGGCTGACCTGCGACTCAACGTTAAAGCGCCGCTGGTGTACACCAATGTGGTGGTCAAAAACTGGCAGTCATTCATGCAATTAGGCATCCACGAATTTTATTCACCCGCCGCACCATATAGCCGCGTGAAGCTGGATTATCCGGTCAGCATGGGCGGTTACCAGCATCCGCAAAATGCCGATCAACCGATGTGTCTGCATATGGTTTATGTACCGACGTATCCGGGAAGCAAATTGAGTGCGCGTGAGCAATTCCGCCAGGGGCGGGCGTATTTACTGGGTACGCCATTCGACACCCATGAAAAAATGATTCGTACACAATTGCAGGAAATGCTCGGGCAAACCGGTTTTGACCATGAACGGGATATTACTGCCATCACCGTTAACCGCTGGGCGCACGGTTATTCTTACTACGCCACCGCCTTGTTCGATGATATGGACAAAATGCCCGAAATCATTGAGCGCGCGCGTCAACCCATTGGCCGCATTGCGATAGCCAACTCTGATTCCGACTGGGACGCCTACGCGCATACCGCGATTGACCAGGCGTGGCGCGCGGTCAACGAACTTAAAGCGATGGGATGAGCGACATGAAACAGACTTTATTGGCTATTGGCTGCTTGTTCGTCGCGGGGAATGCCGCCGCGAGTTCGGCAGGCGAATATATGGCAAAGATTTCAGATTGCGTGGCGTGCCACACCACCGAAGGCGGAGCGCCGATGGCGGGCGGGAAAAAGTTCTCCACGCCGATTGGCGATATTTACGCCACTAACATCACGCCGGATAAAACCTTCGGCATTGGTAATTATTCATACGAAGACTTCGAAAAAGCCGTCAGGCAGGGCATCGCAAAAGATGGGCATCCGTTGTATCCCGCGATGCCGTATCCGTCCTACGCCAAAATGACGGATCAAGATATTCGTGCCTTGTATGACTATTTCATGAATGAGGTTCCGGCGGCGGATACAAAAAACAAAGACAATGAGATCCCTTTGCTCTTGTCGGCCCGCTGGCCTTTGCATGTCTGGAACTGGTTGTTCGTCGAAGAGACGGCCCCTGAAAATAAAACCGGGCAGCCCACTGATTTATTAGCCCGAGGTGCTTATCTGGTGGAAGGGCCGGGGCATTGTGGTGCGTGTCATACCCCAAGAGGTGTGACGATGCAGGAAAAAGGCTATGACGCCTCCAGCGCTGAATATCTGACGGGGGCGATGATTGAAGGTTGGTATGCACCTTCGTTGCGAAACATTTCTATGTCGAGAGATGAATTAAAAGATCTGCTGCGCATGGGGCGCAGCCAGCACGATGCGCTTTCCGGGCCAATGAGTGAGGTGGTGACGCAGAGCACGCAGTATCTGACCGACAAAGATCTGGATGCGATAGCGTTTTATTTGCTGAACTTTAACCACAAAAATGGCGTGCCGGTGGCTGCCGATGGCGCCATTGTTTATGCGCCGACAGACGGTAAAACGCTGTATTCGATGTATTGCTCCACCTGCCACGGTGATGACGGAAAAGGCAAAGATTTCACCGTCCCTTCGTTAGTGAACAACACGGTAGTCAACGCCAAAGACCCGTCATCATTGATTTCTGTGGTTTATCAGGGCGCCGAAACACCGCAAACCCACGGCAATATTTCTTTCAAAATGCCGGCATATAAAGAGGTGATGTCTGACGATGAAATGACCAATGTGGTTAATTACGTCAGAGGAACGTGGGGCAATGGCGCGCCGCAGGCGACCAAAGATGAGGTTAGTGCGATAGCGAAATAGAGTCCTGCGGTGGATGACGCTGGGGCTTATCCACCCTACAAAACAAAGCCTTATGAAACCGCGTAGCTCGGATAAGCGCAGCGCCATCCGACACAACTGGCGTAAATGGTGGATGACGCTGGCGCTTATCCACCCTACAAAACAAAGCCTTATGAAACCGCGTAGCTCAGATAAGCGCAGGGCCATCCGACATTTTCAGGTGTAACGACAGGTGCAAGCGGTGGATGACGCTAGTGCTTATCCACCCTACAAAACAAAGCCTTATGAAACCGCGCAGGTCGGATAAGCGCAGCGCCATCCGACACAACTGGCGTAAATGGTGGATGACGCTGGCGCTTATTCACCCTACAAAAACAAAGCATTAATGAAACCGCGTAGGTCGGATAAGCGCAGCGTCATCCGACACCACTGGCGTAAATGGTGGATGACGCTGGCGCTTATCCACCCTACAAAACAAAGCCTTATGAAACCGCGTAGCTCAGATAAGCGCAGCGCCATCCGACATTTTCAGGTGTAACGACAGGCGCAAGCGGTGGATGACGCTGGCGCTTATCCACCTTACAAAACAAAGCCTTATGAAACCGCGTAGGTCGGATAAGCGCAGCGCCATCCGACACAACTGGCGTAAATGGTGGATGACGCTGGCGCTTATTCACCCTACAAAAACAAAGCATTAATGAAACCGCGTAGGTCGGATAAGCGCAGCGTCATCCGACACCACTGGCGTAAATGGTGGATGACGCTAGTGCTTATCCACCCTACAAAACAAAGCCTTATGAAACCGAGTAGGTCGGATAAGCGCAGCGCCATCCGACATTTTCAGCTGTCTGACGTTGGATTAACTCCGGCACCCGCGGAACAAATCACTATCCGCGTGGTAATCGCGGGTGGTGATGTCCCAAATCCCTAGCACCGATGAGAACAAGTTGTCATGGGAGTACGGGTTCTTCGCAGCATTATTTTTCAGACAAGTCATATTAATGTGCTTATCCGCGATAAAACCGGGTGACATCCACACCTGCATCGGTATATGCGTTTGCTGATCCGGTGCCAGTTTGTACGGCGTGCCGTGCAGATACAGGCCACTTTCCCCCAGAGACTCGCCGTGGTCGGACACATACAGCAGCACGGTGTTGTACTTGTCGCTATAAAGTTTTAGCTTTTCAATCATTTGTGCCACGACATAGTCGGTATAACGAATGGTGTTGTCGTAGGTATTGACCAGTTGTTCTTGCGTACAGTTTTCAATGTCGCTACGCGCACATTCCGGCATAAAGTGGCGTTGTTTAGCCGGATAACGCTGGAAATAGGTCGGCCCGTGGCTACCAATGATATGAAAGGCAACCAGCTTATCCCCGGCCATTTTTGCCATCTCTTCATCGATATTTTCCAGCATCACCTCGTCGAAACAGGTTTCACCATTACACAATTTCGGGTTATCGGTCGGTTTAATTTCGATAGTCGGTAACCGTTTACACACGCCTTTACAGCCACCGTCATTATCTTTCCACAGCAGCGAAACCCCGGTTTTTTGCACGATATCGAGGAAGTTTTCACTGTTAGTCGCTTTTTTGGCGTTGTACTCGGTGCGGTTCATATTTGAGAACATGCAGGGTACGGAAACCGCAGTGGCCGTGCCGCACGAATGAACGTCCTTAAACGAAATAACATCGCCACTTTGGCTGGTGAAAGCGTTGGTATCACGCTCATAACCGTTCATCGAGAAATTCTGGCTACGTGCGGTTTCGCCAATCACCAGGAACATTAGTGTCGGTTTGTCTTTATTGGCAACACGTTTGGCGTCATCACCCAATGTCTGGAACGGCTCTTTGGTGGTGAAGTAGGTATCTTGCAGATAGCGGACGGTACTGTAGACGTAGTTCGCCGGGATAATCTCTTTGTTTAGCGTTGAGTTATTGCGCCCGACAGAGGCGTAGTCCTGGTAATAAAGTGCGGCCACACCCGCAATTAGCAACAGTGATGCCGCCATAGACAACAAACGGTATGTAATGCCCTTATACCACTTGGCTGGATATTCAATCTTAATTAAAAACAGCAAGATAGCCGGAAGTATCCCGGTCAGCAGCAGCCATAAAATGATCGAGCCATTCAGATAAGAATGGGCTTCTTGTGGATTGGTTTCGACGATGTTTTGGATCATAGACTGATCAAACATCACTTTGTATTTCAGCGTCGAGTAACTGACCATTGAGCCTGTCACAAATAACAGGGCAAAAAACGGTTTCAGCAAAAATCGAATCGAAAATGGCATAAAGACAAAGTTAAGTGCCGCAACCAATACAAACGGTATGGAGATGGCAAAACCCATTTTGACGTGCTCAAGGTGCGTCAAAATATCGTAAAAATGCAGTAATACGGGCCAGTTAAGCAAGAAGGCAAAAACCACCGCCAACAGTAAAACCAGTGGGATAAGCTTAATCCTGAAAAGTACGGGCATTAATATCTCCGAATAATTGCCGCCAAAGTAAATACCATTTGGAATCTAAAACGTGCTGGCAATTTTTACCAAGTGTTTGAAATTTGCTCAGAACAAATAAGTTGCGGTGAAGTTAAGAAATACCCTCTTAAATATCCCAAAAAACAACTCACGACTTCTGGTTCAAGAGTGGTTATTTATTCATTATAAACCTTAATTTAACCTTAATAGAGTGAAAATACTTAAAGAAACATGAGTTTTATAGATAAGGAATAGCTGAAAAATGAATAAATTCCAGTGGTTATGTGTTTTTTAAGCGATTTTGGGATGTCTGTCAATATTTTCCATTAAGGAGATTTTTTCATTCTGGCTGGTGCAATCTTAATATTGAGCTAAGAAAACTCTGTTAAGTTGATTTCAATTTAATCGCGGTTTAGATAACTGCATTTTGAATCAGTCGTGTTGCACGTTTATTTAATAACACAGGGTCATGATAAATACATTCGTGCAACGTCTTAATCTGGAGTTACTCCAGGAGTGAACACCGTGCTGCTAATTCGTGCTGCTAATAATGGGAATATTCAATGAGTGAATTTCTGCCTTTCTCACGTCCCGCTATCGGGCCAGAAGAACTCGCCGTGGTGAGTGAAGTTTTGCAGTCCGGTTGGATAACCACTGGCCCAAAAAATCAGGCACTTGAACAAGCTTTTTGCGAGTTAACCGGCAATAAACATGCGATTGCTGTCAGCTCAGCCACCGCCGGAATGCACGTCGCGTTGATGGCATTGGGCATCGGTGCGGGTGACGAGGTAATTACGCCTTCGCTGACCTGGGTTTCCACCCTGAATATGATTGTGTTACTGGGCGCTGAACCGGTGATGATTGATGTTGACCGCAACACGCTAATGGTGACCGCCGCCGCCATTGAAGCCGCGATAACCCCGCGAACTCGCGCGATTATTCCGGTTCATTATGCCGGAGCGCCAGTGGATATTGACGCGATCCGCGCCGTGGGTGAGCGCCACGGAATTCCGGTGATTGAAGACGCGGCACATGCGGCGGGAACGTACTATAAAGGCAAACATGTTGGCGACCGTGGGACGGCAATTTTCTCGTTCCATGCGATTAAAAACATGACTTGTGCAGAAGGTGGGTTAATCGTCACCGACGACGAGGCGTTCGCCAACCGCATGCGTAGCCTGAAATTCCACGGGCTGGGTGTTGATGCCTTTGACCGCCAGACGCTTGGCCGTGCGCCGCAAGCCGAAGTGATAGCGCCTGGTTACAAATACAATCTTGCCGATATTAATGCCGCTATCGCGCTGGTGCAGTTAGGCAAACTTGCGCAAAACAATGCTCGCCGTACAGAAATCGCCGGACGTTACTCAGCTGAACTGGCGAACACGCCTTTCTTGCCGCTTATCCAGCCAGAGTGGGAACACCAGCACGCCTGGCATCTATTTATTATTCGCGTTGATGAAGCGCGTTGCGGCATTTCCCGTAACGAACTGATGGAAGCCCTGAAAGCAAAAGGCATCGGCAGCGGTTTGCATTTCCGCGCCGCCCATACCCAGAAGTATTACCGCGAACGATACCCGACGCTCTCTTTACCCGATACCGAATGGAACAGTGAGCGAATTTGCTCTATTCCGTTGTTCCCAACGATGACTGATGACGATGTCTCCCGCGTGATCAACGCGTTGCGTGAAGTCGCAGGAAAATAATATGACCAAACCAATAGCCATCCACAAAGTCTCTGTGGTGATCCCCGTTTATAACGAACAAGAAAGCTTGCCCGAGCTTATCAAACGCACCACCGCGGCGTGTGAAACGCTGGGTAAAGATTACGAAATCCTGCTGGTCGATGACGGCAGTACTGATAATTCAGCCGATATGCTAAGCGATGCCGCCGAAGCGCCAGGCAGCCATATTGTTGCGGTGTTACTCAACCGCAATTATGGGCAACACAACGCGATTATGGCGGGTTTTAGCCATGTTACCGGCGATTTGATTGTCACGCTGGATGCGGATTTACAAAACCCGCCAGAAGAGATCCCCCGCCTGGTGGCGAAGGCCGATGAAGGTTACGACGTGGTCGGCACCGTGCGCCAGAATCGCCAGGATACCTGGTTTCGCAAACGCGCTTCACGGCTGATCAACCGCCTGATTCAGAGCACCACCGGCAAAGCGATGGGCGATTACGGCTGCATGCTGCGCGCCTACCGTCGCCACATTATCGACGCGATGCTCAATTGCCACGAACGCAGCACCTTTATTCCCATTCTGGCGAATACCTTTGCGCGTAAAGCCACGGAAATCCCGGTGCATCACGCCGAACGCGAATTTGGCGATTCGAAATACAGCTTTATGCGCCTGATTAATCTCATGTACGACCTGGTCACCTGCCTGACGACCACACCACTGCGCATGCTCAGTGTGTTTGGCAGCATCATCGCGGTAATGGGGTTTGCGCTGTCCGTTCTGCTGGTGGTTTTACGACTTGCCTTCGGGCCGCAATGGGCGGCGGAAGGGGTGTTCATGCTCTTCGCGGTGCTGTTTATGTTCATCGGCGCACAGTTTGTCGGCATGGGGCTATTAGGGGAATACATCGGCAGGATTTACACCGATGTCCGTGCCCGGCCACGTTACTTTATTCAGCGGGTGGTTAGCCGCGAGTCAGTTTCAATTTCTGAGGAAAATCAACAATGAAAGCTATCGTTTTTGCTTATCACGACATGGGCTGCGCGGGTGTTAACGCACTGGTCGCCGCCGGTTATGACATCGCGGCTATTTATACCCACCCTGATTCACCTTCTGAAAACCATTTCTTTGGCTCAGTGGCGCGAACGGCAGCGGAACATGGTATCCCGGTTTATGCACCGGATGACGTCAATCACCCGCTGTGGGTTGACCGTATTAAATCGGCACAGGCTGATGTGATTTTCTCGTTCTATTACCGCAACTTGTTGTGCGAAGAAATTCTGCAAAGCGCGACGGTCGGGGCATTTAACCTTCACGGCTCGTTATTGCCAGCCTACCGTGGCCGCGCACCGCTGAACTGGGTGTTGGTGAACGGCGAAACCGAAACCGGCGTTACGCTGCATCGTATGGTTAAGCGTGCTGATGCCGGTGCCATCGTCGAGCAAAATCGCGTCACGATTACGCCACAAGACACCGCGCTAACCCTGCACAAGAAACTGACGGAAGCGGCTACTGAACTGCTGGAAGATATTCTGCCAGTCATCAAAACCGGACATTTCCCGCAGGTTGAGCAAGACCACAGCAAAGCAAGCTTAGTTGGCCGCCGGACACCGCAAGATGGCTGCATTAACTGGCAATCAACCGCTCAGGAAATTAATAACCTGGTGCGAGCCGTTACCGACCCATGGCCGGGTGCTTTCAGCTATGTTGGCGGCAGCAAATTTATCGTCTGGAAAAGCCGTGTGCTGGAAGGGTTGCAGGCAGCGAAAGCCGGAACCGTGCTGTCCGTCAGCCCGCTGGTGATCGCCACGGGTGGCGGTGCACTTGAAATACTCACCGGGCAAACGGACAACGGCGTATACATGCAGGGCGCGCAACTGGCGCAAACTCTGGGTCTGGTGGCGGGGGCGTTACTCAGCAGCCAACCGGTTTCGGCTATTAAACGCCGCACTCGCGTGCTGATCCTTGGAGTAAACGGTTTTATCGGCAACCACCTGACCGAGCGCCTGTTGCAGGACGACAACTTTGAAGTGTACGGGCTGGATATTAGCTCTGATGCCATCAGCCGTTTCCTCGGCAACGCTCGCTTCCACTTTGTGGAAGGCGACATCAGCATTCACTCCGAGTGGATTGAATACCACATTAAGAAATGTGACGTGGTGCTGCCGCTGGTGGCGATTGCCACGCCGATTGAATATACCCGTAATCCACTGCGCGTCTTTGAGCTAGATTTCGAAGAGAATCTGAAGATTATTCGCGACTGCGTGAAGTATCAAAAACGCATTATCTTCCCGTCTACCTCTGAGGTGTACGGCATGAGTACCGATAAGGTCTTTGATGAAGATAACTCGAACCTGATTGTTGGCCCCATCAACAAACAGCGCTGGATTTACTCGGTGTCCAAACAACTGCTCGACCGCGTGATTTGGGCTTATGGCGAGAAAGAGGGTTTGCGCTTTACGCTGTTCCGTCCGTTTAACTGGATGGGGCCACGCCTCGATAACCTGAATGCTGCACGTATCGGTAGTTCACGCGCCATTACCCAGTTGATTCTCAACCTGGTGGAAGGCTCACCGATTAAGCTGATTGATGGCGGGCGTCAAAAACGTTGCTTCACTGATATCAGCGACGGTATCGAAGCGTTGTTCCGCGTTATCGAGAATAAGAACAACAATTGCGATGGGCAAATCGTCAATATCGGTAACCCGGACAATGAAGCGAGTATCAAAGATCTGGCTGAAATGCTGCTGGCGAGCTTTGAAAAACACCCGCTGCGCAACCATTTCCCGCCGTTCGCTGGCTTCCGTGAAGTGGAAAGCAGCACCTATTACGGTAAAGGTTATCAGGACGTGGAACACCGTAAGCCAAGCATCCGCAACGCACAGCGCTTACTAAACTGGACGCCAACGGTCGAGATGGGAAAAACCATCGACGAAACGCTGGATTTCTTCCTTAATACAGTTGAACTGACGGAACCTCAGGCATGAGAAAAGTTGGCCTGCGCATTGATGTAGATACATGGCGGGGCACCCAACAAGGGGTTCCGCATCTTCTTGAGATCTTAAGTTTGCATGGTATTCAGGCCACATTTTTCTTAAGCGTTGGCCCGGATAACATGGGCCGCCATTTGTGGCGCCTGGTGAAACCGCAATTCCTGTGGAAGATGCTGCGTTCGAAAGCCGCATCGCTCTACGGTTGGGATATTTTGCTGGCGGGTACCGCATGGCCGGGCCGCAAAATCGGTGAAGGCAATGCGGAGATCATTGCAGCGGCGGCGGATCATCATGAAGTCGGGTTGCACGCCTGGGATCACTTTGCCTGGCAAACCTGGGCAGGCGTCTGGGATAACGCGCATCTTGAGAAACAAATTCGCCTTGGCCTGGAATCATTGGGCCAAATTGTCGAGCAACCGGTGAGCTGTTCAGCGGTTGCCGGATGGCGTGCTGACCAGCGCGTGGTGCGGGCAAAAGAGTCGTTCAAATTCACTTACAACAGCGACTGCCGCGGAACCACACCATTTCGCCCGCTATTACCCGATGGCAGCAGCGGAACGGTACAAATTCCGGTGACGCTACCGACCTGGGATGAAGTGATTGGTAAAGGGGTCAGTCGTGAAGGCTACAACCGTTTTATCCTTGACCGTATTAAGCAAGATAGCGGTACGCCGGTGTACACCATTCACGCCGAAGTGGAAGGGATGGTGATGCGCAAAGACTTTGATGAACTGCTGACCATGGCAGCACGGGAAGGTATTCAGTTTTGCCCGCTTAGCGAACTGTTACCGCAAGATTTAACCACTTTGCCATTGGGGAGAGTGGTGCGCGGTGTGATCCCTGGTCGTGAAGGCTGGTTAGGCTGCCAACAACTTATCGGGCGCTAAACGGATGAAATCAGCAAAGTACTCGTTTGTTCTGTTATTAGGTTTTGCTCTGCTTTACCTGCTGCCGCTAGAATTCCGCGCCCTGTGGCAACCGGACGAAACACGCTATGCGGAAATCAGCCGCGAGATGCTGGCGGCGGGTAACTGGATCGTCCCGCATTTTCTCGACGTGCGTTATTTCGAAAAACCGGTTGCCGGATACTGGATTAATAATCTCAGCCAGTTGATTTTCGGCCATAACAATTTCGCGGTGCGCTTTGGCTCGGTGTTTTCTATTACGCTAAGCGCACTGATGGTGTGTTGGCTGGCGTTGCGTATCTGGCGTGACAAGACCGTTGCGGTGCTGTCTGGCGTGATTTTCCTGACTTGCCTGCTGGTTTATGGCGTGGGCACCTACGCGGTGCTGGACCCGATGATCACGCTGTGGCTTGTGGCGGCGATGTGCAGCTTCTGGCTTGGCACCCATGCGCAGACCACCGCCGGAAAGGCGGGCGGCTATATTCTGCTCGGCCTGGCCTGCGGCATGGGGGTGATGACCAAAGGTTTCCTCGCGTTAGCGGTACCGGTGCTGGGCGTGTTGCCGTGGGTGATTGCGCAAAAACGCTGGAAAGAGGTGCTGTTGTTTGGCCCGCTGGCGGTATTGAGCGCGGTGGTTATTACCTTGCCGTGGGCGTTGGCTATTGCCAAAGCGGAGCCGACATTCTGGAACTATTTCTTCTGGGTTGAGCATATTCAGCGTTTCGCCGAGAAAGACGCGCAGCATAAAGCGCCATTCTGGTATTACATTCCCTTCCTGATTGCCGGTTGCTTACCCTGGCTGGCGTTGCTGCCGGGTGCACTAAAACGCAGTTGGCAGGAGCGTTCAAGCGAAAGCGGCTCGCTCTATTTACTGGGCTGGGTGGTGATGCCGCTGCTGTTCTTTAGCATCGCGAAAGGCAAATTACCGACTTATATTCTGCCGTGTTTTGCCCCGCTGGCTATTTTGCTGGCGCGCCATGCTACGCAATTACTGGCTTCGACTCGCACCCTGAAAATCAACGGCTGGATAAACGTCGCTTTCGGCGGGATTTGTACCTTAGCCGTGCTGGTGGTACTGGCGCCCTGGGGCGTGGCAAAACATCCGCTTTATGCCAGTCACGAAGTGCTCAAAGCGATACAGGCGGCAGTGGCTTTCCTGGTCTGGGCGCTGGTCGGCTATCTTACCCTGCGCAATAACGCCAGGCACTGGCAGTGGGCGGCAATATGCCCGCTGGGTCTGGCGTTGTTAGTTGGCGGCGTGATTCCTGACAAAGTTATCGATTCCAAACATCCGCAAGTGTTCATCGACGTAGTGCGCCCGGAGCTGGAGAGCAGCCGTTATATTCTTGCCGATAGCGTTGGGGTAGGCGCGGGTATCGCCTGGGAATTAAAGCGCAGCGATATTACGATGTACGCCAAACCGGGTGAGCTGAATTACGGCCTGACGAATTTCGCCGATGCGCAAGATAACTTTGTCTCCCGCGAGGATTTCGCCAGCTGGCTGGCGGAACATCGCCAACAAGGCAATGTTTCGTTGGTGTTGTTGCTGTCGAAAGATAAAGTGCCGGAAGACCAGGATGTACCACCGCCCGATAATATTTATCGCAAAGGCCGCTTTGTGCTTTTCTTCTATGAAAAAACGCCATGATAGCGTGCTGACAAAGGCAGAAAATCTGGTTTTGTAGGGTGGATAAGCGTCAGCGCCATCCACCATTTTGAAGTGAACCCCGAAAAAGGTCTGTCATCAGTCTTATGAGTTATTTGCTGATAGTGCTGGCGAGTTTACTGAGTTGTGGCGGCCAGCTTTGTCAGAAGCAGGCCACTTACAAACGCGGTCGGCTGCATTTATTGGGCTGGCTGGCGTTAAGCGTGCTGTTGCTGGGCTGCGCGATGTTGCTGTGGCTGCTGGTTTTGCAACGCGTGCCGGTGAGCGTTGCGTATCCGATGTTGAGCCTGAACTTTATTTTTATCACCCTGGCGGCGCGTTTTATTTGGCATGAGCCGGTGTCACTGCGGCACTGGCTGGGCGTGGTGGTGATCATCTGCGGCATCAGCATACTGGGAGGTGCCGCCTGATGGGCTACGTTTGGGCCTTAATGAGCGTGCTGTTGGTCACTTGCGCGCAGCTGATGATGAAATGGGCGATGATGGCGCTGCCGCCAATTGACCGCCCACGCGAGCTTTTTTCGGCATTCTGGGGAATTAGCCCTGGCGCTGAAATACTGGTGATTGGACTGCTGGCGTATGTCTGCTCGATGGCATGCTGGTTTATGGCATTACGCCGCGTGGCGCTCAGCAAAGCTTACCCACTGCTCAGTTTGAGTTACGTGCTGGTCTGGGCGGCGGCTATCTGGTTGCCGTGGCTGCATGAACGTTTCAGCGCCGGAAAATTGGTCGGGGTTGGGGTGATTTTCATCGGCTTATTGCTGGTCTGTATTCCCGATAAAAAACGCTAAACCTGGCTGCGGGCAAAAAAATGGTGGATGTCGCTAGCGCTAATCCACCGACCTTGCTGTGATTAATATTTTTTCGGCGGGGTAAACAATTCAATTAACACCCCGCGGTCTGTCACGATGTAACCCCCTTCCTTTAATTGCGCAAGAATCTTCATAATGCTGCTGCGCGATAAAAACGTTCTGTCCTTGATATAAGTGGCGACACTCACTTGATTTCTGACGTCTTCAGGTTCGTTCATCAATTCATAGAGTTGGTGGCAGATTATCTCATAGGACGACAGTGACGATATTTTGCTGCAATGATCATAAATCCGCGTAATGGTGTAAATCATCAAGTAGCTTAACTGCTTCCATAAATTATGGCGGGCGATGATTTTGTTGGTGTCATCAATCGATAAAAAGCTGATCTCTGAGTCTTCATTAGTGCGTATAGAAAGATAATCCTGCGCAAGGTGTTGGGTGCTAAGCCCGAAAATGTAGGGGGCAGATTCTGAGTTTAATATTATCCCATCGTTGCGGCGGTAAAGTGTCACGCTGCCTTTATGTAGGATAAAGCACATACGCTTATCGCTTTCTTTATGGTTAATGAATTGTCTGTCAGTTGTTTCTAATTTGTTGCTCATGGGGGTCAGATATTTTATTAAAGCCATAATGTCATCAACAGGCTTCTTGCTTTTGGATAGGTAATTCTCTGAAAAAAAAGGATTTTCGTATTGAAAGTCTTTCATTTTAGGCTTGCCGTTATTTGAAAAATAATAAAATTTGATGGTTGGGATTATGCTTAAACAAAATATTTTTAAAAGAAATTAGCGGTGTAAAAGTACACCCAAAAATATGTTGAAATGATCTCTGTGTTTATATCAAAATCTGCCCTGTAAATAGTAAGGGTAAAAATTGCTGTATTTAACTAAAAGCAATTAATAACTAGCTTCACTATTTAACTATCTGAAAGCCTGAGAATTGCTCAGCAATAAATGTTGATCATTAAACAGAGATAGCCCTTTTACCTTATTAAAGATAAAGGGCTATGGCTTTCTATTAACGGTAAATATATTCAAGGAAAGTGTTATGAAAAAGAATTTAATCGCTATTGCATTCGCCGCTACTGCCATTCTGTCTACTGCTTCTGCTTTCGCTGCGGGTGGCCAGGTTAATTTCCAGGGTGAAATCATCGATGCCGGCTGTACGATTGTGAATACCCCATCTAACCCACTGACAGTGACTTTAGGTAGCGTGGCAAAAACTGAATTCACAGGTGCAGGCTCTACAGCAGCTGCTACTAAATTCACTCTTCAATTAACTAACTGCCCAGCGACCGTACATAACGCCATGGTTAAATTCGATGGTACTAACGTTAGCGGTGATACCTCAGTTTTGGCTCTGACACAGGAATCTGGTGTGGCAACGGGCGTAGGTATTCAGCTTTCTGATGATGCGAATACCGTGCTGCCATTGTTCACCACTTCTAAAGCGTATCCGCTGTCCAGCACTGCTGATAACAACCTGGAATTCGTTGCGCGTTATATCGCGACTTCTTCCACTGTGACCGCGGGCCCGGCGAACTCTACCGCTGACTTCTCTGTCACTTACAACTAATTCAATTTGAGGCCTTGTGCGGGCTGAGAGTTGAACAGCTGGCCGGTAGCTACTGTTACCGGCTTTTATCCCTGATTATTCTGGAGTGTAGTAATGAAATTTATCCCTGGAACTTTGCTGGTTGCCCTGCTGGTTAGCACCTGCGCAGCCCAGGCTGGTGTGATTGTTGGTGGCACGCGCTTGATTTATGACGGCGCCAGAAAGGAGTCTTCACTCAGCGTCAGCAACCCCGACAAACAGCCTTTTCTCATCCAGTCGTGGGTGGAAATGGAAAAGGGTGGCGCTGAGAAAGCCCCCTTTGTGGTGACTCCGCCACTGTTCCGTCTTGATGGCGGGCAAAATAACGTCTTGCGCGTGGTACGTGCGGGAGGCAACTTGCCTTCCGATAAAGAATCGCTTTATTGGATGAATATCAAAGCTATTCCTTCCGCTGATGTCGCGGCGAATATTAATACACTGCAAATTGCCGTGAAAACGCGCATTAAATTGATCTATCGCCCGCAGGGATTGAAAGGGGTTCCGGAAGAGATGACCGATAAATTATCCTGGCACCGTAGCGGGAATAATATACAAGTCAGCAACCCGACGCCGTTCTATATGAATTTCATGGATGTGAAAGTGGCGGGTAAAAGCGTGCAGGATGTGACTTATGTCGCTCCCGGCGGTACCGCGAGCTTCGCAATGCCTGTGGGTGCCAGCTCCGGCAGCGTCACCTGGACGATTATCAGTGACTACGGCGCGATTGGGCCGGAGCATAAAAGCTCCCTTTAAATCTTCAGCAGACATATAAACCGATAAACCACCAATAAATGTTTACCACATTACCAGGGTATCTCATGCCTTTTGCACAAGGAGTTAATTGATGTTTATTATTAAAGGGAGCAACAAACCTGTCCCTTCATTTAATATCAGTAAATTGGCATATTTAATTTCTGGCTATGTGGTTTTATTGAATGCTTTTTCATTCGATGCGCAAGCCCGTGATGTATTTAACCCCGCTTTACTGGAACAAGGTAATACAGCTCTGGGGAGTACGGATCTTTCTGTGTTTGAAGATGGGGCAGGACAACTCCCCGGTACTTATCGCGTCGATATTTATCTTAATAACGAACAACAACAGACGCGTGATGTTGAGTTTAGTTTGCAAAAAGATGCACAGGGCAAAGAGAGTTTACAACCCTGCCTGAGCGTGGCGGACCTCAGCGACATGGGGGTTAAAACTCCGCAGTTCCCCGATCTAGGCGCAGCCGACGAGAAATGTGCCAATTTAACGGCGATCCCTCAGGCTTCAGCACAATTTCGCTTTAGTGCCCAGCAACTATTGTTGAGTATTCCGCAAATAGCCATCTCACAAAAAGCACGCGGATATGTACCCGAAAG
This sequence comes from Buttiauxella agrestis ATCC 33320, assembly GCA_024169445.1. Classification (GTDB taxonomy): domain Bacteria; phylum Pseudomonadota; class Gammaproteobacteria; order Enterobacterales; family Enterobacteriaceae; genus Buttiauxella; species Buttiauxella ferragutiae. The sequence goes on along the minus strand of JALKFA010000001.1, from coordinate 3,798,535 downwards.
CCAGTGGGATAATGGTATTACGGCTTTCCTGCTTAATTACAATCTCAGTGGTGCGAATAATACCTCGCGGGACAGCAGTGGCAATGACAGTAATACACAATATGCCAACCTGCGTCCGGGTTTTAATATCGGGCCGTGGCGTTTGCGTAACTATACCACCTGGAATCGGGATACTAATGGCCAGGATAAATGGGACACGGTATACACCTACGCCCAGCGCAATATTATTTCGCTAAAAAGCCAATTAACCCTCGGTGATAGCTCATCGCCAGGTGATGTTTTTGACAGCGTACCATTCAGAGGCGCGCAAATTGCCTCCGATGACGACATGTTACCCGACAGCATGCGTGGTTATGCCCCTGTGGTTCGCGGTATTGCGCGTACCAACGCGCAGGTGATCATCCGTCAAAACGGTTACATCATTTACCAAAGCTATGTCGCACCGGGTGCCTTTGAAATCACGGATATGTTCCCAACCGGCGGGTCAGGCGATTTGTACGTCACTATTAAAGAGGCTGACGGGAGTGAACAGCAGCTGGTGGTGCCATTTGCTTCGCTGCCGGTACTGCAACGTGAAGGGCGGCTGAAATACAGCCTGACCAGCGGCCAGTATCGCTCTTATGACGGCAGCGTCGATAAAACCCCATTCACCCAGGGAACGGCTATTTATGGTTTACCTGCTGGTTTCACGGGCTATGGCGGCGGGCAGTTTGCCAGCCATTATCAGTCACTGGCGCTGGGTGTCGGGAAAAATTTTGGTGATTTTGGTGCCGTCTCAACTGATGTGACTCAGGCCTGGTCAACCATGCAGGATAAGCCAAAAGATAACGGCCAGTCGTGGCGCGTGCGTTATAGCAAGAATATCGTCCAGACCGGCACTAACTTTGCTATCGCCGGTTACCGTTATTCGACCAACGGTTTTTATACCCTCCAGGAAGTGATGGATACCTGGCGCGACGGCACCCCAAGCCCAATTATTGAAAGACGCCGCAACCGTAGCGAGATGACGATTAGCCAGAATCTGTGGGAAAACGCAGGTTCATTATCATTAAGTTGGGTCAGTGAAAACTACTGGAATAGCCATCGTACCATGCGTTCAATTGGGGTTGGATATAACAACAACTGGAATGACGTCAGTTACGGGCTTAATTACAGCTACAACGAAAACTCACAGGCGAGTAATAGCAGTGATGCAGCAGGCCACGGGCGTATTTACGATCGTGACCAGATATTTAGTTTAAATATCAGCGTGCCATTAAGTCGTTTCTTGCCCAATACCTGGGCCAGTTACAACTTAAATACCAGCAAACAGGGTAATACCACCCAGAGCGTTGGCCTTAACGGAACGGCACTTGCGGACAATAACCTGAGCTGGAGCGTGCAGGAAGGTTATGGCACCGAGGGGACGGGTAACAGCGGCAACATGAATGCCGATTACCGTGGTACTTACGGCGAAGTGGAGGGGGGTTATGGCTATGACCGCCACAGCCAACGCCTGAATTACGGCGTGCAAGGCGGGGTTGTCGTGCATGAGGATGGCGTGACGTTTGGCCAGCCGTTAGGTGAAACCATTGCGCTGGTGAAAGCGCCGGGTGCCAGCGGTGTGGGAGTCAATAACCAAACTGGCGTGAAGACCGACTGGCGAGGCTACGCGATTGTTCCGTACACCAGCCCGTATCGCAAAGACCGTCTGCAATTAAATTCAGAAACGTTGCCGGACAATGTGGATCTGACACTCACCGACCAGAACGTGGTGCCAACGCGCGGTGCGGTGGTGCGGGCAAACTTTGAAGCGAACGTCGGCCAACGTGTGCTGATGACATTACTCCGTCCGGGTAGTCAAACCGTACCGTTTGGCGCAATGGTGAGCGACCCGGCTCAAAAAATCGCACAGGCATTTATCGTTGGTGATGCAGGGCAGGTTTACCTGACCGGGATGGCGGACAGCGGCACGTTGAATGTCACCTGGGGTAGCGATGCCAGTCAAAAATGCCAGGTGACCTATTCCCTGTCAAAACAGACAAATAACACGGCTGGCATCCAGACCGTTAATGGCCAGTGCAAGTGAGGAATGAAATGGGCTTATTTATTATTGCCAAAAGAATAATGATGCTATGCAGTTTATTATTGGGGCTGTGTTTAATCTCCCCCAATGTATTCGCTGCTAATACCGGATGTGTCTCTACGCCAGCGATACCGGGTATCGCGACGTTATCGTCAACGGCGGTGGATTCAACCTTGCCAATAGGTTCAACCATACCCGGTACTGAACGCGTATTCAGTTTCTCAGGCAACTGTTCGACAATATCGGCGGTGCCGCAGGGGATTGCGATTATCACCTGTTATTACGGAACCGGAACTGAAGTTTCGGGTATGCCTGGCGTCTATAATACCGGGGTGGCTGGCGTGGGTATTACCCTCATTAACTCGAGTGGTCAGAGAGTAACGGGGGCAGGGACGTCGTGTGATACACGAAATACTCCATTAGGTTATATCTCTAACACCAGTGCCAAAACCTATTCAATTAGTATGACTCTGGCATTAGTTAAAACCAGCAATACTATTGGCAGTGGTGCTATGGCCCCAGGACAAACCAAGTTTGGTATCGGGATGTATAACACCGGTTATGGTCTGGGTAGCAATACTGATAGTTCGGTTTCTTATACCGGCACACTTTATTATCGCGCTGTTTCTTGTTCAGTGGATGCCAATATTCCGGTGCCATTAGACGATATGATCGTGGCTAATTTTTCAGGTATTGGATCAACCGCCGGGGATAAGGCTTTTAATGTGCCGGTAACCTGTAATGCGCCAGTGAATGTGATGATGAATATGACCTCTGCGGCCTATATTTCAAAACCCAATGCGGTGATGGCATTAACAGCGGGTGCGAATAATGCCAGCGGGATTGGTATTCAATTACTCTATAACAGCAGCCCAGCGGTGTTTGATAATTATTTCTCAGCCGGCAATGTGGTTAATGCGGGGGACACATTAAATGTGCCATTCACCGCCAGATATTATCAGACCGCCAGTACGGTGGTACCCGGTACAGCCAATGCAACGGCCACTGTGACCATGGCTTATCAATAATAAAAAGGGAAGAATATGCTGCCACTTAAAGTGTATTTAATGGTTGCCTTGTCCAGCGTATTTTCTGTTGGGCCAGTGTTTGCCGCAGATATAGTGAATATTAATGTGACAGGCCGAATACTGCCCACACCTTGTGTGGTTGACCCAGGTTCAGTGAGTCAGAATATTAACTTTGGGCAACTACTTGGTACCGATCTCAGAACGGCAGGCTCGGCTTCAGCGTGGGTACCGTTCACCGTTAAACTGATCAATTGCCCGGCAGCACTTGTCACAGCAACGGTCACATTCCAGGGAACACCTTATCCCACGGATGCCACACTCTATCAAAATGCCACATCGTCAGGCAGCGCGACAAACATGGCGATTCAAATGGTGGATAACAGCAACCGTACACTGGCGAAAGGCAACAGCACCACCATGTCGTCAAATATTGATCCCACTCTGCGTACCGCCACGTTTGGCCTGGCTGCTCGGGTCATCACGCCTGGCGGGAATGCGGGTTCAGGAGCCATTAATAGTGTGGTCACCATGACGTTCACCTACCAGTAGCCGCAGTAATAAAAGAGTAAGGAATATTGATATGTATTTTTTATATCGCTATGGACCATATCTGATTAAGGGATTAATTATCGCTACGCTTATAGGGTGCATGGTATGGAGTTTATTGCCGGAATCTGGCGTTGATTTTTAATCAATAACGGGTGTTCGAGGAAATTGCTGTTGTCGATTCTTGCTGGGGCAGTGGTATGTTAAAAATTGTTATTGATGAGCAAAATGCTTTATATCGCCATGGACTGGAAATGCTGTTGAAGCAGATATTTTCAGCAGAAATGAATGTAACAGTCGAGATTGTTACGTTAAACGAAACCAATATCGCCACGGCGGATATTATCTTTAAAAATTACGATGTCGGCGTCAGCTGTATTTGCCAGCCCTTACTGCACACCCGCAGGAAAAACAGCCTGGTCATCGGCTTATATGAAGGCAGTAAAAACCCGCGCTACGCAGAATTACCATTATGCATTACTGATATTGCCTTTGTGAACCGCGCTGAGCCAGTGAATAAAACTAAAACCACGATTATGCGCGGCTGGGAGGATTGCCGGGCCGCACAGGAGCAAAAGAAACAATGGAGCTGCCTGGATTGCCGCCATCGCACGTTATCACCGCAACAGGTCAAAATTGCGGCGCATTTTTATCGTGGAGATACCACGGAAAAGATCGCCAGTGAATTACAGATCAACCCTAAAACGGTTGGTGCGCACAAGCGCATGATTATGACCAAATTTAACTTGAATACTGATTTTGAGTTATTGACCTTTTTAAATAATTTATTAAAAGAAAAACGCACGCTCGAATTATTTAATCAAAGTCTGGAAGCGAATTAAAACAAGATTTTCTCAGGGCGATAATTCAAAGGAATGGCAATGAAACCTCTGGCTCTATTATGCCGGCAGAGTCTGTGCTGGGCGTTAGTTTGTTATTGCAGTAACAGCGTTGCCGCAGGGCTTGTCAGTAATGACGCGCAATTGCGCAGCGATCTGACCTGGCTGGCGGACAGGGACGTTATTCACATTAACCTTTCCACCTGGCCGTTAAGCCAGGAAGAAATAACCCGCACTATTTCACAGGCAAAATTGCAGAGCAGTGCCGCAAACCAGGCCGTACTTCAACGTGTTGAGCAGCGCCTGGCTGACCTGAAAGCCCCGGTCAGAATAAAGGGCTGGACGCAATCCGACCACCCGCCATTACCCCAGGGTTTTGCCGACACGCCTGCCAGTGCACATGGGATCGGTGCGGCACTTGCCAGCAATGGCGATTTCTGGGATGTGAATTTGCAGGCGCAGTTTGAAAGCCATCAGTACATTGCGGACTCTGCCAACATCAACCTTAACGGCGCTTACGCGGGGGTGAAACTGTTTAATCAGTGGCTGGCATTTGGTGAAATCCCACAATGGTGGGGGCCGGGTAACGACGGCAGCACCATTCGCTCGGATGCGGCGCGCCCGGTGGTGGGCTTTTTAGTGCAACGCGCTGACCAGTCGCCTTTTGAAACGCCGTGGTTGTCGTGGCTGGGAAGCTGGCAGTATCAGCTATCGGCTGGGCAACTGCGCCAGTATCAACGTCCACAACAACCGAAGCTGATTAGCGGCCGCTTGACTATTTCGCCATTCAGCGCGCTGGACCTGGGGGCTTCGCGCATCATGATGTGGGGCGGAAAAGGGCGGCCCAATACCTTCCACTCGTTTGGCGATGCATTTATTGGCCGTGACAATACCGGCAGCCAGGACAGAGATCCCGGTGACCAGTTAGGCGGGGTGGATTTTCGCCTGAAACTCGCGCCGCTGATCGACCTGCCACTGAGCGTTTACGGGCAGGTGACGGGTGAAGATCAGGCGGGCGTTTTGCCCTCGCACAATACTTTTATTGCCGGAATAGAAGGTCATCATGCCGTAAATGTGTGGGGTGAAAGCCAGCTTAACTGGACACTCGAAGGGGCCGATACCCGCTCAGGGATGCAGAAAACCGGCATTATCTATTACCACTATTGCTATCAGCAGGGTTACTACCAGCAGGGCTCGCCGCTGGGTGAGTCGATGGGCGGCGACGGTACTCGTTATTCGGGGAAACTCGAACTGGTGCTGGCGAATCAACAACGGCTGAGCGCGCGCGCAGTCTGGGTGCGGGTGAATCGCCTGTCGCAACCGATAAATCAGGCTTTCCCGCATTCAGACACGCTGAAGGGCCTCGAACTGGGCTGGCAGACGCCGCTGTATAAACAGATGACGCTGAACAGTGGAGTGGGTTATACGCAGGGTAGCTCGACAAAAGAGAGTGAACTGGGCGTTACTTTCGCGTTTGAATTGCCGCTGTCATTTAACTGATCAGTACTTCTTCGGCAAGTGGTGGATTGACTTCAATACACCATTTTCTATCTCGATATACTTCCCTTGTTTCAACTGCGCGAGAATTTTCATCACCGCACTTCGTGATAAATGGCTGCTGTACAAAATGTAATTTGCCGCAGAAATGGATTCGCGTATGGCCTGAGGTTCCTGCATCAGTTCGAGGAGTTTAAAGCGGATAATTTCATAAGCGCTGGGTGCAGTCATTCTGCGGTAATGGGTAAATAAGTTGCTGGTTATTTTAGTCAGATGCCCGGATAACAATTCCCATGCATTTTGCTCGGTGATCAGCTGTTTCGCTTCTTCAATGGTTAATGATGCAATCAGGCATTCATTGATGGTTTCGATAAACAAACCGGCAGAATCATTGGTCGCCGAAAGATTAGAAATACCTAGCAGGTAGGGAGTGGGCAAGGTGGTCATCATGATCTCGTCTTCGTCACGATGCAATTTCGCAAGGCCAGCACGTAAGAAATAACAGTGCTTAACGCCATTGATACGGAAATAGAACCGACTCCCCGGTTTTGCAAGAGAGTAATTAATAAAGGGATCCAGTTTTTTAACTAGCGCTATTGTCTCCGGCGACTGCATCGGATGCAGTTTTTCTTCCGGACTATCAATATGGTTCATCAATAACACCTGGAGCAGATGATTCTTAGAGTAAGCATAACACGCGGCATGAAAGTATGTTTTAGCGAGGAATCTACCATGTCGAGTATCCCTGACGGGATGCGACTTATGATTGATAAGCCGCCAGAAACTACGACGAACATCTTAACGATCAATCCCTGTATCTGATTCATATTCTGAGAGCGGAATCTGCACGATTTCGGCGTTGGTTTACCGAACACTCTCAGATGTGAGGAATACAAATGTTTGGACTGGAGACGCTTGATGTTCTGATTGGGTTGATGACCGTGTATTTCATGTTCGGAATAGCCTGCACTGCCATTGTGGAGGCCATTTCCGCATGGGCCAGTATTCGTAGCCAAAATCTTGAAACGGCACTCAAAGAATTATTTTCAGGAGACCTGGCACCGGGTCAGCCGTTTATTACCAAATTCTTTGAGCACCCTTTGATTCAGTCCCTCAGCAAAGGTGAAAATGGTCGCCCCTCTTATATTCCCCCGGATCTTGTTGCACGAGTCGTAGAAGCGTTAATTGTGGGAAGAGCGGCCACGGCAACACTTGCGGCTGGGGTGCAACTACTGCCGGATACAGTGGATAAAAATCGTATTAAAGGGATCCTCGAAACATTAGTGACACAAACAGGTAATGATGCCGCCAGGTTTCGCTATGCGGTCGCTAAACAGTTTGACGCCGTGATGGACCGTGCCTCCGGCTGGTACAAACGCAGAATGCAGACCACTACGCTTATCGTTGCCGCCGTGCTGGTCCTTAGCGGAAATATCGACTCTATCAACCTTTCGACATTGCTGGCCTCAAATCCGGATACCCGAGCAAAACTGGTGGCAATCGCTCATGAAAAAGTGACTAACGAGCTAGCGTTGCGCGATAAAGCAAAGGGTGACAGCGTCCAGCAAGCAGAAGAAAAGGTCAAAATAGCCGAAACGAAATATGACAGTGCGGTTTCCGAGTTGCAGTCAGCTGGATTCACCCTTGGCTGGAAAGAGTATCCGCATGACTTTATAGGATGGCTGACAAAAGTCGCGGGGTTGCTGGTCACTATTTTCGCAGTCTCCCTTGGCGGACCATTCTGGTTCGACATTCTTCAGCGCGTGATGCAGGTACGTTCCACAGGGCCAAAACCTTCGCCAGTCGGTAAATAATCGGTATGGCACTCACCAGAGTTCAGAGAGAGTTCAAAGCAGGAAATAAAAATGCAGCGATTAGATACTTTTTTCAAACCCAGCATATTGGTATTGCTCTGTCCCCTTTTATTACTAAATGGATGTGCCTTATTTGTTTCACACTACGACGCAGGCGCTTACCAAAATTTCACCAATTTGAAGGCATTTCACCTCAAATTTCTGGAAGACAATACCGTTGCACCAGGAAAAAAATTCGATGAATCCAAAGTAAAGGCAACCTGTGATGCCGGAGATCTTAAATTTCGCGAAGCGACAGAATATGCGGCAGGCAAGCATGATGAGTCACGTTTGCATGCCATCCGCTACCTCGATAACGTATTCAAAAATAACTGCGAAATAGCGATAACGGAGAATAAGTTATTTAGCGTCGTTTTTGCGAAGGAAGAAATTGACAACGTTAAACCAAACTACGACCTTGCCATTCGCGGAGAAAGTTCTCGCGTGGGTAATCAAACAAAATAGGGGACAAAAAAATGTCAGATATTGATGATGTCATTGACTCAATCAAAGATGAGGCCGTTGTACTCATTAAAGAACAATTGAAGGATCTCCTGCTCTCCGCTGCGGAAGAAACAGACGCGGTAATCAGGCAAACAGGCGAAAAAATAACGTATTGGTTGTTGCTTCGGGCGCGGGGCGAACTCAATGATAGTGAACTGGAAGCGTTGCTCTATGCAAGAGATCAACTTTTGCGCCAATATAAAAACACGCTTCAGATTGAGGCATCTGCCCGTGTTGAGAAGATTGCCATCGCTTTGGTCAATATTGTTCTCGACAAATTACTCGGTCTGGTTTTTCACTGAGTAGTCGATCATTTGTTGTTTTTTTTATGTTTTAGAAAAGGGACGAAGCTTTGAATGTTTCTTTAAGAATGGTGCGTCCGAGTGGACTCGAACCACCGACCCCTACCATGTCAAGGTAGTGCTCTAACCAACTGAGCTACGGACGCACTGTGTGTTGCGGTACTACATATTGCAGTAAAACTAGAAAATGGTGCGTCCGAGTGGACTCGAACCACCGACCCCTACCATGTCAAGGTAGTGCTCTAACCAACTGAGCTACGGACGCACTGTGTTGTCTGTGACAACGGGGACGAATATTAGCGGCACCCCTTAAACCTTGCAAGCGTTAAACCGCAATTTTCTTCCATATTTCACTCGTTTGCTGCGCATCTGCGCAACTCGATGGAAAAATAGCCGCCATAACGGCGGCTATTCGGGTTTAATGTGCAGCGCGCTGCAAAATTGTCACGGATGGCTGGCGTTGTAACCAACGCATCCTCAGCATCATCATAATTGCCGCTGACGTCAGACCGATGATAAAACCGGTCCAGAATCCTGCCGGGCCCATCGGTTCGACCAGCCAATCGGTCAGCGCCAGGATGTAACCACTCGGTAAGCCCAGAACCCAATAGGCGATAAAGGTGATAAAGAAAATCGAACGGGTATCTTTATAACCACGCAACACACCGCTACCGACGACCTGAACAGAATCAGACAATTGGTAAACCGCCGCCAGCAGCATCAGATGTGCTGCCAGGGCAATCACTTCCGGATTGCTGTTGTAGAGCAGGGCGATGTGTTCACGCATCACTATCGTGAAAATAGCGGTGAGCGTCGCCATACACATTGCAACACCAATCCCCGTCCATGCCGCCGTTTGGGCATCAAGCGTTGAACCCTGGCCCAAACGGAAGCCGACGCGAATAGTGACCGCAGCTGATAGCGACAGCGGCAATACGAACATCAGCGAGCTGAAGTTCAGGGCAATCTGGTGACCGGCGACGTTAATAATCCCCAATGGCGCAACCAGCAATGCTACAACCGCAAACAGCGTCACTTCAAAAAACAGCGCCAGCGCAATCGGCAACCCAAGCTGAGTTAAGCGCTTCATCACTTTCCAGTCGGGCTTGATGAAGCCTTTTTCCAGCTTCAAATCGCGCATTGAGCGGGCTTTCTTCACATAAGAGATCATGCAGAAGAACATTACCCAGTACACCGCAGCAGTGGCAACGCCACAGCCCACGCCACCCAGTTCTGGCATGCCAAAGTGACCATAAATAAAGATGTAGTTGACCGGAATATTGACCAGCAGGCCGATAAAGCCCATCACCATGCCGGGTTTGGTTTTCGCTAAACCTTCACACTGGTTACGCGCCACCTGGAAGAACAAATAGCCCGGGACACCCCACAACAGCGCACGCAAATAGCCGACGGCCTTATCGGCAAGTTGCGGGTCGATATTCTTGGTCGCGTGAATAATATATCCCGCGTTCCATAGCACAATCATGATGATTGCCGAGACGATGCCCGCCAGCCAAAAGCCCTGGCGAATCTGGTGGGCAATGCGCTCACGACGGCCAGAACCATTGAGTTGGGCGACGGTGGGCGTCAGAGCCATTAACAAACCATGGCCGAAAAGTATCGCAGGTAGCCAGATAGAGGTACCGATTGCCACTGCGGCCATATCGGTTGCGCTGTAGCCACCGGCCATCACGGTATCGACAAAACCCATTGAGGTTTGTGCAATTTGCGCCAGCATTACGGGTATCGCCAGCGCTAGCAACTGGCGGGCTTCAACTATGTACTTCTGCATTTATACACCTGATTATTTTTAGTTATTAGATAGACAACAAGACCGCCAGAAGAGGCAGGAAAATAGGAATAGCAGGGGAAATAGCCTGACTATTGTAGCGGGAGAAAACGAATACGCCAGTCAAATAATGGTGGGGTAGCGCGGATGACTGGCAAGGTTTTTTTCCAACTGTTAAAGTGCTGCCATATAATTTTCAGCTGCCGTTAATTACCAGGAGCTTTACGATGTTTACAGGTATTGTGCAGGGCACAGCAACCCTGGTCTCCATTGATGAGAAACCTAACTTCCGTACGCACGTTGTCGCAATGCCAGATGCGATGTTACCAGGCCTTGAAACTGGGGCATCGGTGGCGCACAACGGCTGTTGTCTGACGGTCACCCAAATCAATGGCAATCACGTCAGCTTTGATTTAATGAAAGAGACGCTGCGTATCACCAACCTCGGCGAGTTAGTGGTGGGCGACAGCGTTAACGTCGAGCGTGCCGCCAAATTTAATGATGAAATCGGCGGGCATTTGATGTCGGGGCATATTATGACCACGGCGGAAGTGGCGAAGATCCTGACGTCGGAAAATAACCGCCAGATCTGGTTTAAAATGCGCGATAAAACCTTGATGAAATATATCCTGCATAAAGGATATATCGGCATCGATGGTATTAGCCTGACAGTGGGCGAAGTGACGGCTTCACGTTTCTGTGTACATTTAATTCCAGAAACGCTTGAGCGCACCACATTAGGCAGCAAGAAATTGGGCAACCGCATTAATATTGAAATCGACCCGCAAACGCAGGCGATTGTCGATACCGTTGAGCGTGTGCTGGCACAACGTGAAGCGACTTTGGAAGCGCTGTTACCGAAGGAATAAGGATTATACGGTGGATGACGCCTTTGGCTTATCCACCCTACAATTTCGAGCCGTATCCGACATTCTTACGCAATCAATAAACTGCCGCGCACCACATCGCTGGTCTGGCGTTCCCCTAACAGTAATTCCACCGCCCGACGCGCCATACTTTCCAGCGGGTATTGAATCGCCGGAATGGTGTTCGACCCAGGCATTCGGGTGGAGCCATCCAGACTAAATACCATCACTTGTTCGGGCACTTTTAACTGGTACTGGTTGAGCATCATCATGGCTTCTTGTGCCTGGGTATCGTCTGTAACTAACAGGGCGGAAAATTTCACCCCACGGTTAATCAGACGTTGCAGTGCAATGCGCACTGATGACTCATCTTCAATCACTAACTGGCGGTTAAAAGGCACCACATGGTTGTGCAGCGCCTGGTGATAACCCTCGAGCGTTAACGCTGCCGCTTCTCCGCTGGCAAAGTTGATTAAGGCGATTTGCCGCCGTTGCTGGTTACACAAATAGTGCACGGCGGTTTCTGCGGCAAAAACATGATCGCATTGAACGCTGAAATTTTCGGCACCGCTCAGGCAGTCAATCAGCATGATGTCGTCAGCAAGCGTCGGCAGTGGGAAACGCGCGCCGACCACTACCAGTGCGTCGCATAACCCCTTCGATAACTCCTGAGCGGCTTGTACCACGCTGTTGTGGTCATTGGCGAAGCGTAATAACAAGTGCTTGTGATGTTGATTGAGCTGTTTTTCAAGCGCTTGCAGGTAACCGGTAGACTGCTGAATATGTTCGGTGGCACAAATCACACCGATGCAGTTCGTCGACTGGCTGCTCAACGATTGCGCAATGGCATTAGGGGTGTAATTCAGAATTTCGGCGGCGCGTAAAACCGCCTGACGACTCTCTTCTTTGACGCCGCGACTGCCGCTTAATACGCGCGAAACCGTGGCTTTGGAAACCTGCGCAAGACGTGCAACATCATTAATATTCGACATAGTCTGTTTCCCACTTCTCAGCCAGAAACGGGCCTTGCGGCCCGAGTGCTGAGATTACGTCCGGTCGTTAAAGCCATTTTCTGCAGCGGTCGTGCGATACCACTCACCGCTTTTCTTGATAGTGCGTTGCTGTGTCTCAAGGTTTAACGAGACAAAACCGTAACGGTTTTTATAGGCGTTACACCAGGACCAGTTATCAATAAACGTCCACATGTGGTAACCGAGGCAATTGCTGCCTTCGCTGATACCTTTATGCAGCCACTTCAGGTGGTCGCGCACAAAATCAATGCGGTAATCATCCTGAATCTGGCCGTTTTCATCGAAACGCTGCTCGTTCTCAACGCCCATGCCGTTCTCTGAAATATAGCAATTTGGGTTGCCGTAATTTTCACGCAGATTGGTGAGAATATCGTAAATCCCTTGCTCGTAGATTTCCCAGCCACGGTACGGGTTCATTTTGCGGCCAGGCATTTCGTAGGCTTCGAAGAACCATTCCGGCATGAATGGGCTGTCAGGGTTCACTAGCGAGTCGCGGCATTTGATGCGGCGCGGCTGGTAGTAGTTGATACCCAATAAATCGACCACACCCGCCGCCAGCAGAGCTTTGTCTTCTGGCTGGCAGACTGGCAATTGGCCGTGTTCTTTCAACAGCGCCACCAGTTCTTGCGGATATTCACCACGCAGCGCCGGGTCGAGGAAGCTGCGGTTAAACATCAGGTCAGCAATATTTGCCGCTTTCACATCTGCCGGGTTTTGTGAGCGTGGATAAGATGGCGTGAGGTTGAGGATAATGCCAATCTCGCCGCCGTCGTTACGCTCGTGGTAGGCCTTCACCGCCAGAGAGTGCGCAATCATAGTGTGGTAAGCCACGGTTGCTGCACGTTTGAAATCCACTACATTCGGGTAATGGAAGTCGTACAAATAGCCGCCTTCAACCGGTACTACTGGCTCGTTGAAGGTGAACCAATGCTTTACACGGTCGCCGAACAATTCGAAACACTTGCTGGCAAATTCAGCATAAGCCGTGACAACGTCACGATTCTCCCAGCCGCCTTGCTGCTGCATCACCATTGGCATATCAAAGTGGAACAGGTTGATGAACGGCTTAATGCCTTGCGCCAGTAATTCATCAATAACTTGATTGTAGAAGGTCACCGCTTCCTGATTGACCGTACCGCGGCCTTCCGGAATTAGACGAGCCCAGGAAATCGAGGTACGGAAAGTGTTGTGATTAAGCGCTTTGAGCAGCGCAATATCTTCTTTCCAGTTCTTGTAGAAGGTGGAAGTCTCTGCCGGGCCTACGCCGTTATGGAAACGGGTCGGTTGCTCTTTAAACCACCGATCCCAGATGGTGGCCGTTTTGCCAAATCCGAGTGTTTCGCCTTCCGTTTGTGGTGCTGAACTGGCGCTGCCCCACCAAAAATTATCAGGAAATTGGTATTTCATTTTTGTTCCTCATTTGACGAGCCTGCCATACCGGCAGGCTATAAAAAATTAACTTACAGTAATCGGGTTCTCGTTTTCCTGTGCACTGCGCTCTTCGTCCTGTTTTAGCAGGGTGCGCTCGTAAGCCTTCAGGAAGGGGTAATACATCACAGCCGACATGACCATACAAATCAGGCACATGATTACGGGACTTACCGCCCAATTTGCGGCCCACGACGCGCCAATGGGTGCCGGGGTTGTCCACGGTGTTAACGACACAACTTGTGCCACCCAACCTAATTTAGTCGCGATGTACGCCAGGGTTGCGTTAATCATCGGCACCAAAGTAAATGGCAGGAAGAACAGCGGGTTCATGATGATTGGCGTACCGAACAAAATGGGTTCGTTGATGTTAAAGAAGCTTGGCACCACGCCCATTTTACCGATAGTACGCAGGTGAATGGCGCGGCTACGCAGCAGCAAGAACGCCAGCGGCAATGTTGAACCGACGCCGCCAATCAGCAGGTAGTGATCCCAGAAACCTTGCAGGTAGATATGCGGCAGCACGTTACCGGCGGCGAGTGCGGTCTGGTTCGCCGAAAGGTTGGCCATCCAGAATGGGTTCATAATCCCGGTGACAATCAGTGCACCGTGGATACCGGCAAACCACAGGATCTGGCAGATAAACACCGAAATCAGAATCGCAGGCAATGAGTCAGAGGCCGAAACCAGCGGTGCCAGCAGGTGCATGATCGCTTCCGGAATAATCATTCCGGTGGTCGATTCAATAAATAAATTCAGCGGATGGAGCGTGGCGACAATCACCACCACCGGAATCAGGATCTCAAACGAGCGCGCAACACCGGTTGGGACTTCTTTCGGCAAGCGGATAGTGATGTTGTGGCGTTTGAGGAACGCATACATTTCGCTGGCATAAATGGCCGTCAGCAGAGCGGTAAAGATGCCCTGGCCAGAGAAATATTGTGTTGAAATCTGCCCGTCTTTATACGGTGCTGCGACCAGTAAAAAAGCCATAAATGCCAGTAAGCCGGTCATAATCGGGTCGAGCTTATAGTGCTTTCCGAGGCTTGCACCAATACCGACCGAAATAAAGAATGTCATGACACCCATGCTGAGGTTAAACGGCAACATCAGCTGTTCACGGTAGGTGAGAGAAAAACTCAACCACGAGCGGGCAAAACCCCAACTACTGTCAGGTGAGAACGGCGGGAAAATAAATACTAACAAGAAAGAACCGATGATCATAAACGGTAGGGCAGAGATAAAGCCGTCGCGGATGGCGATGACATGGCGCTGAGAGCCCATCGCTCCGGCCATGGGAGTGACTTTTTGCTCAATCACATTGACCATTTTTTGGTACATGCTCATGGCGGTATCCTTGTTATTGTCGGGGTAAGTGGATTGATTGTGAAACAACAGGGAAACCGGTTTCCATTGAATAAAGAGATAAGTGTTAGCGAGATCAAACTCGTGAGGAAAGGAGAGCTGGAAACGTGAAGAAGTTCACGATTTGTTAAGAAAATGCTAAACCCCGGACTAGCCGGGGCATTAAATCAGTGCGGGACGCGTAAGCCGTGTTCGATGCCGCGGCTAAAGACGATTTGCCACAGCTGAATATCGCGGGCGCGGAAGGCTCCGGCACACGCATTAAGGTAATAACTAAACATCCGTTTGAATCGTTCTGAATAGTTACTGGCAAATTCCGGCCAGGTATTCTGGAAACGCTCGTGCCATGCCATTAACGTTTTATCGTAGTCGGCACCAAAGTTATGCCAGTCTTCCATCACGAAATGGCCTTCATTGGCATCGGCAATCTGGCACACGGACGGCAGGCAACCGTTCGGGAAAATGTATTTGTCTATCCACGGGTCAACGCAGTTATCGGTTTTATTCGAACCAATAGTGTGCAGCAGGAAAATACCCTCTGGTTTCAGGTTGCGGTCAACCACATTGAAATAGGTGGCATAGTTTTTCGGCCCGACGTGTTCAAACATGCCCACTGAAACAATGCGGTCAAACTGCATTTCTAAATCGCGATAATCTTGCAGCAAGATAGTCACGTCCAGCCCGAGACAACGTTCCTGAGCCATTTTCTGCTGCTCGGCAGAAATGGTCACGCCATGAACCACGGCCCCATAATGCCGTGCGGCATATTCCGCAAGCCCACCCCAGCCGCAGCCGATATCCAGCAGCGTCATACCTGGCTCAAGATGCAACTTATCGCAGATCATTTTCAGTTTGGCATTCTGCGCATCGCTAAGGGTAGTGGCTGATTTCCAGTAGCCGCAGGAATATTGCATATGTTCATCGAGCATCCGGCTAAATAAGTCGTTGCCAAGATCATAATGTTCTTTACCGACAATCCAGGCGCGTTTTTTGGATTGCAGATTTAATATTCGGGCTGCTGCAATGCGCAGAGTGTCTTTTAAATGGCGGGGGAGTTGATTCTCAAGTCCGGCACGGATGGTGTTATTGAAAAATATATCCAGCCGTTCGCAGTCCCACCAGCCGTCCATATAGCTTTCACCCAGCCCGAGGGTGCCTTCTTGCAGCACGCGCTTAAAAAAATCGGGATGCTTAACCTGGATATCGAAAGGGCGCGGGCCGTTAATTTCCACGCCAGCCTGCGTGAGCATTTCGCTCACGATTCGATACCACGGGTTATTTCTTATGCTGACTTCTTCTATACACGATGAACTCATAGCTTCTCCATCACCATTGTGAGAGGAACCTTAAAACAGCGTAGACGCTATTTTGGGCATGTGAGAAATGTCACGGAAAATACCGCGAGCCTGATATCCGACGTAGAACAGAGAAAGGGGGGCGAGAGCCCACAAAAAAAGCTTCTAAAACAACAAACGGGAGCACAAAGGCTCCCGTCAAAACGTCATTATTATTGTGCTGACGGTCAAGCCGTAAATAAGTATAGGCTCGCCCAGGCGGTGATTCAATGAAATATTGTTAGCAAGCTAACTACATTGCTGTCACGCAAACGATACATTAATGTGCATCGGATTCAGCAGGTTGCCAGACTTTGACATGACTACGGCGTTGCAGCAAGTAGCCCAACATGGCTAAGACGATGGTCACCAACATGACGCTGGTGGTGGTCAACAACGGGGTTGCGACCAACCATGACACCATCAAACTTGCCAGGAAGCACAAACCTAATTGCAGCGTATTTTGCAATGCAGCTGCTTTACCGGTGGCCTGTGGGAATGGCAACAAGGCTGAAGCAACGACGATCGGGTAAATCGCACCATTAGCAATCGCCATCACGCAGAATGGAATCAATAGCAGCGTGAGGCTGGCATGGCCGCTGACCGCCACACCCCAGGTACCGAAAATGCTCAGGGTGTAGAGCGCAAGTAACCATGGCAACATTTGCTTGCCTTGCCATTTTTGCAGCGCGCTACGGCAGCCGTAGCCGCCAATCAAGAAGGCGATGGTTTGCGGCACATAACTCAGGCCAATAACCGCCGGGCTGTAACCCATATCGTTAAGAATGAATGGCGAACCGGTCAGCCAGGCAAAGAAGCTGGCGGAGCAGGCGGCATAAATCAATACGTTCCCGCTGTACACGCGTGAGCGCAGCAAAGAGGTAAAGCTGACTTTATTATCTTCGGTTTGCGGATGGTGCTGAGTGCGGGGTTTCAGACGTAAAGTCGGGATCATCAGCACCAGCGTGATGGCAAACAGAGTGGCGAAAATCGCCTGCCAGTCAAAGTGAGTCAAAATCCAGCTACCGAGCAGCGGTGCCAACGCCGGAGACAAGCCAACCAGTGGCATAATGGTGGCGAAAATACGGTTAGCGCGATTCGCCGGATAGTAATCGGTCACCAAAGCTTGCCAACTGACGGCCGCAGAACAGACGCCAACCGCCTGAACAAAACGCAGTACCAGTAGCGCGGTGGCGCTTTCAACCCACAGCATGCCGATACAACCGATGGCGAACAGGCTTAAACCCGCCAGTAATACCGGTTTACGACCGAAGTGGTCTGACAATGGACCCCACATCAACTGGGCAAACGCAAAGCCGGCAAGGAACAGACTCAGGCTGGCACTGACGGCAGAGGCGTCGGTCTGTAAATCTTGCTGAATGGCAGCGAAAGCAGGCAGATACATGTCTGTGGCGAGGAACCCCAGCACACTTAATCCGGCCAGCCAGATAAGAAATCCTTTTGATGGTTGCATAATTTTCTCTTGTTTTATCTTGCAGGTTAATCGCCGCGAGAGTGTACGGAGTGCAATTACGCTTGTGAAACGCTAATATTTGTAGGTTGCGTTCAAAAAATTTGTGAGCAAAGAAATGTGGTCAGAATACTCGCTGGAAGTCATCGATGCGGTAGCGCGCAATGGCAGCTTCAGCGGTGCAGCACAAGAGTTGCACCGCGTTCCGTCTGCCATTAGTTATACGGTGCGGCAACTCGAAGATTGGTTAGCCGTTCCGCTATTCGAACGTCGTCATCGGGATGTTGAATTAACCCCTGCTGGCGTCTTTTTTCTCAAAGAAGGCCGCTCTGTTATCAAAAAAATGATGACGACGCGGCAACAGTGCCAACAGATCGCCAATGGATGGCGCGGTCATCTGGCGATTGCAGTTGATAACATTGTAAAACCGGAGCGAACGCGGCAACTGGTGCTGGATTTCTATCGCCATTTTCCTGATATCGAATTACGTATCTTTCAGGAAGTGTTCAACGGCGTGTGGGATGCGCTGGCGGATGGCCGCGTAGAAGTGGCGATTGGCGCGACTCAGGCGATTCCGGTTGGGGGGCGTTATGCCTTCCGTGATATGGGAACGTTGAGCTGGCGTTGCGTGGTGGCTTCCTCGCACCCACTGGCACAGTGCGACGGGACGTTAAGCGATGATGACCTGCGTGCCTGGCCATCGCTAGTTCTGGAAGATACTTCGCGTTCATTACCAAAACGAATTACCTGGCTGTTAGATAACCAGCGCCGCGTGGTAGTGCCTGATTGGGCGTCCGGTTCGGATTGCTTGAGCGCGGGGTTGTGTATCGGCATGGTGCCGTTACATATTGCCAAACCGTGGGTTGCTTCAGGGAAATGGCGCGAATTAACGCTGGATAATCCATTCCCTGACGCGGCATGTTGCCTGACATGGCAGCAAAACGATGCATCGCCAGCGTTGGCCTGGCTGTTGGATTACTTAGGCGATAGTGACACGATGAATCAGGAGTGGCTACAGGAGCCGCTGTAAGTCTGCTGGATGTCGCTTGCGCGACATCCGACACACACTTAGCGGCGATAATCGCGAAACGGGCCATCAGCCACAGAGCGGCGTTCAATCAGACGCGGGTGAACCTCAATCGACTGCGACTCTTCGCGTTTGTTGACGATTCTATCCAGCAGCATATTAAACGCCGTTTCCCCTAGCGAATCTTTCGGCTGGTGGATGGTGGTCAATGCCGGTGAGAAGTAACGCGCGTTGCGTACGTTGTCGTAACCGATAACGGAAATATCCTGCGGCACGCGCAGCCCCATTTCATCAGCAGCGCAAATAGCACCCATCGCCATAATGTCGCCGCCACAGAATACCGCTGTTGGGCGATGAGACTGGCCGATGATCTGCTGCATGGCGCGGTAACCTGATTCAGGTTCAAAGTCACCCTGAACAATCCAGTTTTCCGGAATGGAAATTCCCGCTTCTTCCAGTGCTTTCATAAAGCCTGCATGGCGGCCGCCACCGGTGTTACGTTCCATTTGCCCGGGAATGGCGCCAATTTCGCGGTGGCCGCGTTCAATCAAATAACGTCCAGCAAGATAACCGCCGTGGAAAGCGTTATCGACCACGGAGTCGGTGAAATCGGCACGAGCCTCGCCCCAGTCCATCACCACCATAGGGATGTGACGGTACTCTTCAAGCATGGTGAGCAATGATTCAGGATATTCAGAGCACATCACTAACAGGCCATCGACACGCTTTTGTGCCATCATCGATAAGTAAGCGCGCTGCTTTTCAAAGTTGTTGTGCGCGTTGCCCAAAATCAGGGTGTAGCCTTTTTCAAAGCAGCTATTTTCCACCGCTTCGATTATCTCGGCGAAATAGGGTGCTTCACTGGAAGTGGCAAGCAGACCAATCGTTTTGGTGTGATTAACTTTCAGGCTTCGTGCTACGGCGCTTGGCGAGTAGTGCAATTCTTTAATTGCTGCCCAGACCGCATTGCGCGTTTCTTCCGCCACAAAACGGGTTTTGTTAATCACATGTGATACGGTTGTAGTGGAAACGTTTGCGCGCTTCGCCACGTCCTTGATTGTCGCCATTAAAATTCACTCCGGGCTATATCGTAAACCCTTGATTGCTATTATGTTAAACGTTTGCGTACGCTGACTCCACAGGCAACATGATGGTTGCAGGTATGCCGGGATTGCGACATAAAACGGGAGGAGGGCATTGAATTGACGATACGCAACAAATTAGCGAGGGATTTTGGCCTATCCAGGCGAAAAGTGGAAGAGGGAAAATTGATATCAGATTAAAACCTGGAGGATTTTTATCTCTGGTTGTGGGAAAATCACCCTGACACATCGATTGTATGGATATAAAAGGAGTTTAATGATGAGCACCGATTTGAAATTTTCAATCACGACGACGGTAATTGTTTTGGCTTTGATTGTTTTCGGCGCACTAACTGCCGTACTGCACTGATTTTTACGCTTTGATCAAGATGGGCCGCAAATCGCGGCCCATTTACTTTTGCATTAAGCTGCTAAATTCTTCGCAACAAACGCCCAGTTCACCAGCGCCCAGAAATGCTCAAGGTAGCCAGCACGAGCATTGCGGTAGTCGATGTAGTACGCATGTTCCCACACATCTACAGTCAACAGCGGTTTAGCTGCAGTCGTCAGTGGGGTGCCAGCGTTAGAGGTAGAAACAATCGCTAATGCGCCATCTTCCTGTTTAACCAGCCATGTCCAGCCAGCACCGAAGTTCTTGATAGCAGCATCAGTAAATTGCTGCTTGAACTCAGCGAAGCTACCAAAAGATTTATTGATGGCTTCCAGCAGTTCGCCAGTTGGCTCGCCGCCAGCATTTGGTGCCAGGCAGTTCCAGTAGAAAGTGTGGTTCCAGACCTGAGCTGCGTTGTTAAATACGCCACCTTCGGAAGTACGAACGATCTCTTCGAGGGTTTTACCCTCAAACGCGCTGCCTTTAACCAGATTATTCAGGTTAGTGACATAGGTTTGATGGTGTTTACAGTAATGGTATTCCAGGGTTTCGGCGGAGATATGCGGTGCTAAAGCATCTTTTGCATACGGTAGTGCAGGTAGTTCGAACGACATTGCTAACTCCTTATTATTGTTTACATCTAGACAACACTTTTAGTGCGGGTTTAGGGTAACAAATTGAAAGGGTAAGCAAAAGAGGAACACGCCTGCCCAATGAAGGGCAGGCGCAGATTTTCGACGAATTTTTAACGAATGGTTTTGGAGGTCATGACACGTTTAGCGCCAACATAGTGGCGTTGCCAGTAATCTTCGCTCAAGGAAGTGATTTGGATATCCCTGCCAGAACGTGGAGACTGAATGAACTTACCGTTGCCTACATACACGCCTACGTGATCCGCAGTACCGCGACCTTGTGTACGGAAGAATACCAGGTCACCTGTTTCCAGCTCACCACGATCCACCGAAGAGGCATCACGCAGGTGATACATTTCGTTGGCAGTGCGTGGAATACGGAACTTCACCAAATCTTTATAGGCGTAATAAACCAGACCGCTGCAATCGAAACCGGTACGCGGTGAAGTCCCACCCCAGCGATACGGTTTGCCAATCTGGCCCATCAATTTGTTCATCGCCGTTTTCTGTGCTTTTTGCACCCGGACTTTATGCGCAGCGGCAATCGTCGTTGGTTGCTCTGCTTTGACTTTCACGCAATGCGTTTTATAACCTTTACGAGGTTTACTGCATTTTTCGGTGAGAGCAACAGGCTGGACTTTCGCGAGCTGAGAGGATTTTTTGCGGTCTTTACTGGCAAGATTTTTTGTTTTAGCACTGCTGGAGTTTTTAGCGGTTTTGCTCGTTGAGGCAGTGGTTTCTTTTTTCTTGCTGGTTGTTTTGGAGGTGGTGTTGGTTTTCTTGCTGGCGGTAGTGGTTTTATCTTTACTCTTACTGCTCTTTTCTGTGCTCTTGGTTGTGCTTTTCACAACGTGCGCTTTATGCGCCGCCACGGGACGAGCGTGCTCAGACGCCTGCGTCAATGGTGTATACGGCAAGGTAAATAGCAGAGCACAGAGCGTGATAGAAATTTTTGTTATCCGCGCCACTCGACAATCCCCTGGTTAAAATGAATGCATGATAATTACCATCATGCCCGTGTATGATTTTGCGAAACCCGCCGATTCTAATCTATTAAGTGAGATAAAGTTAACAACCTTTTACCTATCGTCGTGCTGTTTCGTAACCAGTCGCAAAAAAAATCATCAAACTTAAGGTCATAAGGTGATTTATTGATCAGGGATAGGGTTAATTCCTGATTTGCAGCTACCGGAAAAGTGTTATTCTTGAGACATGTTATCCCTCCATCGCGTAGTACACAGAAACCCTGCAAAAATTGGTGTTTTCTGGAGAGGGTATCGATCGCTACAATGGCAGGCTACTGCCGAGACCAGGTTTGAGGAAGCAAGCAATGAGCACTATTGAAAAAATCCAACAACAGATTACTGAAAACCCAATCCTTCTTTATATGAAAGGTTCCCCTAAACTGCCTAGCTGTGGTTTCTCAGCCCAGGCTGTGCA
Source organism: Buttiauxella agrestis ATCC 33320 (assembly GCA_024169445.1). Taxonomy (GTDB): domain Bacteria; phylum Pseudomonadota; class Gammaproteobacteria; order Enterobacterales; family Enterobacteriaceae; genus Buttiauxella; species Buttiauxella ferragutiae. Next base: position 3,776,045 of record JALKFA010000001.1, on the reverse strand, counting down.
GGCGCTGTCTGCCTGTGGTGAGCGTTTCGCCTACGTTGATATTTTGCAGAACCCGGACATCCGTGCTGAGTTGCCAAAATATGCCAACTGGCCGACTTTCCCACAATTGTGGGTTGATGGCGAGCTGGTTGGCGGTTGCGACATCATCATTGAGATGTATCAACGTGGTGAATTGCAGGCGCTGATTAAAGAATCTGCTGCTAAGCATAAATCTGAAGAGCCAGACGCAGAGTAATTTGCTGTTAGTTATTAAAAAGCGACCGTTAAGGTCGCTTTTTTTATGCTCACGATTCGGGGTCTGCAGGGAGTGGCAGCGGCCAGCCACCTAAACGCTTCCAGCGATTCACTATCTCGCAAAATAGCTGCGCGGTTTGCTCGGTATCATAAAGTGCAGAGTGCGCCTGGCTGCTATCAAACGGCATACCAGCAGCAATACACGCTTTCGCCAGCACCGTTTGGCCTAATGCCAGTCCGCTCAGTGCGGCGGTATCAAAGGTGACAAACGGATGAAAAGGGTTACGTTTTAATGACGCGCGTTCTGCCGCGGCCATCATAAAGCTGTGATCAAAGGTGGCATTGTGCGCCACCATAATTGCACGGTTACACCCACTGTCTTTGATGCCTTTGCGCACCATCTTAAAAATCGCATGTAGCGCGTCATATTCACTGACGGCACCACGCAACGGGTTGTGCGGGTCAATACCATTGAAGGCCAGCGCTTCAGGCTGAAGGATAGCGCCTTCGAAAGGTTCGACATGGAAATGCAGGGTTTCATCAGGCATTAACCAGCCGTCCAGATCCATCTTTAAGGTGATGGCAGCGACTTCCAGTAAAGCATCGGTTTTCGCGTTAAACCCAGCGGTTTCAACGTCAATGACTACCGGATAAAAACCACGAAAGCGGTCACACAGGCCTTGCAGTTGCGTGTTGTCAGACATCAGGATCTCTTAATACGGGGAAAAAGCAGCGCGCATTATGGCAAATTTTAAGAAGGGAAGCTAACGGGCAGGTTTACCGCCCGTTAGTTGAGTATTAGTTACCCAGGCCTTTGCCCGCATCTTTGCTCTCGATGAGCTCGATTTTGTAGCCGTCTGGATCTTCAACGAAAGCGATAACGGTGGAGCCACCTTTTACCGGGCCAGCTTCACGGGTTACATTGCCACCGTTGTTGCGAATACGCTCGCAAGCTTCGGCAGCGTTATCAACGCTCAATGCGATATGGCCGTAGGCGTTGCCCAGATCGTAGCTCTCGGTACCCCAGTTATAAGTCAGTTCGATGACGGCTTCTTCGGTTTCCGGGCCGTAGCCAACAAACGCCAAAGAGTATTTATATTCTGGGTTTTCACTGGTACGCAGCAGGGTCATGCCCAGTACGTTGGTGTAAAAATTGATAGAGCGTTGCAGATCGCCAACGCGCAGCATGGTATGAAGTAAGCGCATAAATTCCTCTTTTCCCCTTCATTCTTCAAGTTGTGACGGTGTTGGCTGCACTCACTCCAGTCATTTACTCAAGTAAGCTTCCGGGGATTCGCCTGGCCACAACTAGAATTATTTGGGTAAAATTAAAGGGTTAATTTCTAAATGTGAGGGTAAGTATAGCGGCGAATTCACGCCGCTATCAATCGACAGGTCTTATAAAGTTGGGTAATCGGTATAACCTTCAGCACCGCCGCCATAGAAGGTTTCAGGACGTTGGGCGTTGAGTTCGGCATTGTGATGCAGGCGTTCGACCAAATCAGGATTGGCGATGTAATCGCGGCCAAAAGCGACAGCGTCGATTAAACCTTTCTCGATTAACGACTCCGCTTTCTCTGGGGTATAAGCGCCCGCGCCGATGATCACGCCGTTGAAACGTTCACGCACTTTCAGACGGAACTCTTCGCTATACGGTTTGCCGCCAGCCCAGTCAGGCTCTGACATGTGCAGATAAGCGATGCCGCGTTTGTTCAATTCTTCAATCAGATACAACGCATCGGCTTCTTCATCCGGGCCGTTATCCACGTTTTGGAATGAACCGATTGGCGAGACGCGGATACCAATTCGGTCGGCACTCCATTCTTTGCTCACGGCATCGACCACTTCCAGTACCAGACGCGCACGGTTTTCGCGGCTACCGCCATATTCGTCCGTACGATGGTTGGAGGTCGGTGACAGGAACTGGTGCAGCAAATAACCGTGCGCGGAGTGCAGTTCGACCATGTCAAAACCGGCATCACGGGCGTTACCTACCGCCTGACGGAAATCATTGACGATGCCAGGGATTTCATTCAGCTCAAGCGCGCGTGGCAAAGAGGTGTCGACGCGAATCGCATGGCCATTTTCATCACGCAGTGAGGTGCGCGTACCCGCAGAAATTGCCGATGGCGCGACAGGCGCTTGCTGGCCTGGCTGAATGCTGGAGTGAGAGATACGGCCGGTGTGCCAGAGTTGTACCGCAATGCGACCTTTTGCCGCATGAACACCGGCAGTGATTTTCTTCCACGCAGCGATTTGCTCATCGCTGTGCAGACCGGGTGCGCCTTCATAACCTTTAGCTTGCGCAGAAATTTGCGTGGCTTCACTGATGATAAGGCCGGAGCTTGCGCGCTGGCGATAATATTCGCCCATCAATGGGGTTGGGATATCGCCAGGCACAATGCTGCGAAGACGAGTTAATGGCGCCATAAAAATGCGGTTTGGTGTGGTAATGGCACCGACTTTCAGTGGGGTAAATAATTTATCTGCTGACATGGGTTATCCTTTGAATAGACCGGTCGTCTAGTAATTGAGTAAATAAAAAAGCCTGTCAGGAGACAGGCTCCGCTAATAATTGGCTAACGTGGGCAAGGGCGCATTCCAGCGGCATCGCGCTACGTGAAATTTTCGCCTGTAAGCTGGCTCCCAGCCACAGGGCATAAATCACTTGTGCCTGGTTTAACGCCGAGTCGGTTAATTTAAGGCTTGATTCGGCATGCCCCTTCTCCAGTGCATCTGCAATCTGGGAAACGATTTGCGCCGAACCTTTATTTAAGGCTGTGCGCATATCTTCTGAAAGGTCACACACTTCAGCCGAAAGTTTAACCGTCAAACAACTGATCAGGCTGCCATGTTGCGAAAACCAGGTGACAGTTTCCTGATACCAGGCGATTAATTTCTCACGGTAATTCCCGCTGTCTTGCGAAAAATGCTGCTGCAATCGCAGGTTATAAGCGGTGTAATACCTCTCCAGCATCGCCACGCCAAACGCCTCTTTTGAGCGAAAGTAGTGATAGAAGGAACCTTTCGGTACTTCGGCGGTGCTTAACAGTTCGCTTAATCCCATGCCAGTAAACCCACGTTGCAGACAAAGCTGCTCGCCGGTAGCAAGAAGATGTTCACGAGTGTCATGTGCGGGATGTCTGTTCATGGAAAGAACTGTAATAGACCAGTCGGTCTAATGCAAGTATCAGGTGGCAGAATTTTTACGATATTTTTGTGGTTACGGAACAGCGAGGCGTAGTCTTTATAAAATACGGAAGCCACCAGAATAATGATTAGCAGACCCGCCAGTACGCCAACGGTGCGCGATAGCAGGGTGTACCACCAACACGAAGGTTTGATTTTAATCGTGGCCAAAAACACTGCGGATACAATACCGGTGAGCCCAGTCCACATCAGTAATTGCGGTGTAACCAAAGTCACGACGTTGGTCATCATGTTTTTGTCGATAACTGCGCCACAGGTGAACATAAAATAGTTACAGGCCGCGCAGCCAGGCACCAAAATCACCAGTAATGGTTTACGCAACCACGGCAGGTTAATCAGGCTAAAGATTATCAACCAGGCGCTAAATAAAACCACTGGCACCGAAATGGCGAAAATCCAGCTGTGGAACGAATTTGGTTCAATAATTTCCCAGCTGCGTTTGATCAACAAGAAATTGATTATGGTGAAGAAGAACGCGCAGTAGAGATTAAACTTTGAATCGTTACACTGTAACTTTTTCAGGGTTTCCATGACAGCCATAAGTGCTCATAAGTAATGCGCACAGACTAAAGAATGAAGATTAGGTGAACCTTAATTTAAGCAAAACGGTCATCGTCCGCTATTCGGGATACGTGTTGAGAATATTCACCGCCGCGCTTGCAACATTTTGGATGAAGGGCTTCAATTGAAATAACACAAGATTACGGGGGTGAGGGTGTCTGAACAGCTAGAGTTTTTCCCGATACAAAGCCCATGTCGCGGGATCTGCCAGTCGGATGAGCGCGGCTTTTGCCGTGGTTGTATGCGTAGCCGCGATGAGCGTTTTCAGTGGCAGCAAATGAGCGATGGGCAAAAGCAGGAAGTACTGCGCTTATGCCGCCAGAGATTGATACGCAAATTACGCGCAAGCAAGTCCACTCCCCCCGAAGAACCGCAGCAACCCTCACTTTTTTAATTCGCTGATCTCGCTATACTCACTCGCAGAATTCGTTTCTTACTGAGGATAGGCTTTATGGTACAGCGCATTACGATTTCCCCGCAGGGACCTGAGTTTTCTCGGCTTGTTATGGGCTATTGGCGTTTGATGGAATGGAACATGTCCGCTCGCCAACTGGCCAGTTTTATCGAAGAACATGTCGACCTGGGAATCACTACAGCCGATCACGCCGATATTTACGGTGGTTATCAGTGCGAAGCTGCCTTTGGCGATGCGATGCGCCTGGTGCCACACCTACGGCAGAAAATGGAAATTGTCACCAAGTGCGGGATTGCCACCACCGCAAATCCAGGCCATGCACTGGGGCACTACATTACTGACAAATCACACATCATCAGCAGTGCCGACTCTTCACTGCAAAAACTGGCTACCGACTACCTCGATTTGCTGTTAATTCACCGCCCGGATCCGCTTATGGATGCTGACGAAGTGGCTGAGGCGTTTACCTCGCTGCATCAGAGCGGCAAAGTGCGCCATTTTGGTGTCTCTAACTTCACTCCTGCGCAATTTAGTCTGCTGCAATCACGTCTGCCGTTTACGCTGGCGACGAACCAGGTAGAGATTTCCCCAGTGCATCAGCCAACGATTCTTGATGGCACGCTGGATCAATGCCAGCAACTGCGCATTCATCCTATGGCGTGGTCCTGCCTGGGCGGCGGGAGCTTGTTTAATGATGAAGCTTTCCAACCGTTGCGTGATGAGCTGCGTGCTGTGGGAGATGAACTGGGGGCGGAAACTATCGAACAAGTGGTTTATGCCTGGGTGATGCGTTTACCCGCGAAGCCGTTGCCAATTATCGGCTCCGGTAAGATTGAGCGCGTACGTTCAGCGATTCACTCTTTAAGCCTCGATATGAACCGCCAACAGTGGTTCCGCATTCGTAAAGCTGCGCTGGGTTACGACGTGCCATAACCACAAAAATAGCGATCTCCCGGAGCATTCGACTGGTATGGCCTATGCTTAACAGGCTGAAAGTCAATCTGGGAGATATTATGAAGCGAATTAGTCTGGCTTTTCTTACGCTATTTAGCTGTGCTGCTGTTCAGGCTGCCAGCACTGAAGTTCAAATGAATCTCGTCACGTCAAAGGGAATTGACCATTCTCTTGGTACGGTGAAAATAACCGAAACCGATAAAGGGCTGGTTTTCGCGCCCGACCTTCGAACTCTTCCTCCTGGTGAACATGGTTTTCACGTTCACGCCAATGGCAGTTGTGACCCCGGAATGAAAAACGGTAAGCCTTCGGCTGCTGAGGCCGCTGGTGGTCACCTTGATCCTGACAAAACCGGTAAGCATATGGGGCCGATGGGGGTTGGACACTTGGGTGATTTACCGGTGTTGGTGGTCGATAATGATGGCAGCGCAACTGAACCAGTCACGGCACCGCGCATGAAAACCCTTGATGAAGTCAAAGGTAAGGCGCTGATGGTTCATGTTGACGGCGATAATATGTCCGATCAACCTAAACCGCTGGGTGGTGGTGGTGCGCGTTACGCCTGCGGTGTAATTCAATAAACTCAGTGGCTGCCTGCCAGCGTTCCGGCAGGTGGCGCTTGTTCTAGCTGTGAAAGAGAGCAGTAAAGCCGCCAGATGATCCCCGCCAGTTCGCGCGCTGCCGGATTATGATGATGCGAGAGTGTTTCCGACATCCGCTGCAATTCCTGCAACGAGGTGGCTAAAGAACGTTGTTGAACCCCACGCTCACTCATCACGTCACGCAAAGTATGAATGCACACATCACGTACCTGAGAAAGCGGGTCCGAGCGAGTTTCCCATCCGCGTAATTGCCAGACAACATGCGAACAATTTAGCAACACCACACCCCAACGCAGTAGCCAGCGGCGTGCCACTTCATCTTTACTGCTACTGAGCTGGCTGATGTGGTGATAAACCAATGACTCAAACTGATTCTCAGAATGTTGCGGTTTACGGCTAAGTTGGTCGACGAAGCCACGGCGCAATGCACGAATATGGCGGCGGCCTTTGCGTGTATCAGAACCGGGGCGCAGCACCGAAAACGCAACCCACGACAGCCCCACGCCAATCACTTTTGCCAGGTTGTCATTCAGAAAATCAGCGAAGTCATAGACTGGCGGATTGGTGACGGCAATAAACGACCCCATGAAAACTATCAGTTGTCCCCACAGTCCAGCTAGCTTGGGTTGCTGTAGCTTCAGTAACTGCATGGTTGCCAACAGCGGCAGTAAGAAAACAAGGAATTGCCACAGATCGGTGATTTGCACCATCAGGCCAAATTTGACCAGGAAGCTGAACACCGAAAGCCACAATAAGGTGCGCATTAGCAGGGTCAGCGAATTCAACGGCGATGGTACTGACGAGTAGAGCACACAACTAATGGCCGCCAGTGATAACGCACCACTCCCGGCGTCCCATTGGGTGCTGATACACCAGGCACCAGTAACGGTGATCACACAAAACGTGCGCAAAGCACTCCAGACCGCTTCGGTATTATCAGTATGACGAGTCAGTGGCGGTGTTTTTGGCGGGCTTAATTCAGCGACCGGCGTGGCATTTTCCAGCTCGCGTAACCAGCGACTGCTGTTGAGATAGAGCCAGCAAAAGTAGCGCAGGCGATGCCAGAAAGCCTGATGCCGGTAATCATCTTCAGTACTGGGGGCGATCTGCGCAAGCAGTCGTGCAATGGTGTACTTATGAACTTCTTCCCGCGCCAACTCTTTGATTAAAGCTTCGAGAACTGGCCACAAATTTTCAGGTGGGTTTGGCCAGTTCATCAACATCCGGCGCAGGCTGGAGATCACACTGGTCAGGCGCAATTGCTGATGAATGAGGTAGTTAAGCAAATTGTTCTGGCGGCGGAAACGATAATGGCTCCAGAATGCCTGAATTCTGAGTAAATTCATGGTCAAAATTTGCCCAATTACACCTTCATGCGCGGTGCGGATGGCATCGGTGGTTTCTGGTTTCCACAGCATAGATGCGTGTTCTAACAGCCGGGCGTGCATATTCCGCAGAGCTGTCAGCAGGGTGGTGCCATCCGATGTGCTGGGTAGCACCATCATCATAAATGCCCCACTCAAAATCCCGACGATCACTTCGCAAACACGCGCTTGAGTGATATCCCAAAGTTGCGTGGTATCGACGGTATTCACCATAGGGAAAGCGATGATTGCGGCGGTGTAACCTGCCAGCATAAACGCATAGGCAACGTTATTCTGGAAATGACTTGAACTCCACGTACACAGCGCCAGCCAGGACGCCATTGCGAAGGTAAACAGCCAGGGGTCGTTCAGCGTATTCCCCGCGATGATTAGCGAAGCCGTCGCACCAATCAGGCTGCCGGCAACACGCCCCAAACTTTTACTGACTACACCGCCTACGGTGGGAAAACTGACCACCGCCGCTGAAGTCATCGCCCAGTACGGTTCGTCCAAATCGAGATAATAGGCAATAGTTAATGCGAGACACATCGCAATAGCGTTACGCAGCGCATAACGCCATTGCCCGGCATTCGCCTTTCCCCACGGGGTGTTTTGCCATTGCAGGGCGGAGAGTTTCATCAGCCGATTAATGCTTTATGGTAACTGTGCAGGTGGTGCCGGAAACCAGCGTAACGCCTTCGGGAATTCTATCTAATTTGATGCGCACCGGAACGCGCTGGGCGAGGCGCACCCACGGCACATTGGGTTTGATATCTGGAACTAAATTGCTGTCGCTTTCCACGCTTTGATCGTAGATAGCGCGGCCGATACTTTGCACTTTGCCGCTTAGCGGGACATGGCCGCTGTACAGCACAATCTGCGTAGTGTCACCGGGTTGGATATGGCGCAGCTTGGTTTCTTCAAAGTAACCGACCACGTAAAAAGAGTGGCTGTCGATAAGCGCAAAGACCGGTTGACCCACAGTGGCATAGTTACCGGTACGGGTCGAGAGATTGGTGACCCAACCATCAACTGGCGCGCTGACGGTTGTTTGAGTCAGTTGCCATTTCGCGTGCTCAAGTGTGGCTTCGGCAGCTTTAACTGCGGCTTGTTCGGCTTTGACATTGATATTCGCCGTATCCATATCTTCAGCAGAAATATAATTACGCGGTAAATTTCTGCGGCGTAATGCTTCATTGCTGGCTTTCGCCAGTTCAGACTGAGTTTGGGCTAGCTGCGCTTGTGCATTGAGTTGGGCAATGTGATAAGGCGTGGGGTCAATAGTGAACAGCACGGTGCCCGCTTTAACGAACTGGTTATCTTCGACATTCAGTTGAGTAATGGTTCCCGACACCTGAGGGGTGATGCTGACTTGTTCGGCACGCACTTTCCCATCTCGCGTCCACGGGGATTGCATGTAATAATTCCACAACATCCAGCCAACAATAATGGCGACAGCGAAAATCAGCAGCGTGGAGAAGTACTTTATTGTTTTCATGTTATTGCTTACCACATCACTAAAATGACAAGTCCTGCGCTAACGGACAGCGAAAATAACGACAAATCCATTAATGTCGGATGCCAGATATCGCCGGAATACATCCAGTCACGCAGCAAATGATGCAGAATGAGCCAGATAAAAAAGCCAAGGATAACGGCTTTGAAAAGAGGGGGAAAGTAGATGGAAGCCCCGACAACCAAGTCCTGAAGAGGTAAGCCTGATGTTATAAAACTGAATATCACGTCAGATAATCCTTTAAATTACTGGGGATGACTGCCGTTTCCCCTGACTTAGTTGTAAACTAAAAGTATAGCTGGTTGCTTAACATCAGCAAAAGTAAGGAATTTAATTTTTCAATGAATGCCTGCACAATAGTTTAAAATCAGTATAATAAGTTAGCAAGCTAATTATAAGGAGATGAAATTGGAATCGCCACTAGGATCAGATCTGGCAAGGTTAGTGCGCATTTGGCGTGCTCTGATTGACCATCGTCTAAAACCTCTGGAGTTGACACAGACGCATTGGGTTACGCTGCACAATATTCATCAGTTGCCGCCCGAGCAGTCACAGATTCAGTTGGCGAAAGCGATTGGTATCGAACAACCCTCATTGGTCAGAACGCTCGACCAGCTTGAAGAGAAAGGGCTTATTTCACGTCAAACCTGCGCGAATGACCGCAGGGCAAAACGTATTAAGCTTACTGAACGCGCTGAGCCAATCATCAATGAGATGGAAACGGTGATTAAAAAAACGCGCAATGAGATTTTGTTGGGGATCAGTTCCGACGAGCAAGCGCTACTTCTTGATCTGATTAATCGACTGGAACAAAACATCGTTCATCTTCAGACTAAAGAGTAATTTCTCTCAGTAAGCCTCATCTCTCGGTGAGGCTTACTCTTTAGCAAACTTCGCGCTACAAACTTTGTTCCACCGCAATAAAGTAGGGCGACCTGCAAGCAAGCCACCTCTTCATTATTAATTTGGTGATACAGTCGTTTGGCTGCCGTTGCTGGCGATTCTTACACGTTGACCAGCAGCAAACTGGGTCTTACCTTGTTTTTGCACGACCAGAATAGTATTGCCATCATCTTTACGGATTTCCAGCTCAACACCATCAGTTTTGTTGATGGCGCTCTGGACGCTCTGACCCGCTACGCCACCTGCCACAGCACCTGCAGCTGTAGCCAGTGAACGGCCCGAACCGCCGCCGACAGTATTACCCAGGAAACCACCCAGAACTGCACCACCAATCGCGCCCATCACATTTGAATCATTGCCAGCCTGGATTTGTACCGGGCGAGTGGAGACCAATGTGCCGTAAGTTACGCTTTGAACTTGCTTAGCATCTGAGGCGCTATACACATCGCCTGAAAGCGTACTGGTGTTAGCGCAACCAGCCAAAGTTAAACCTACTAACGAGACCGCCAGTATACGTGAAATCATTTGTGACTCTCCTGATCATCTTAAAACGCCCAACCGAGCATCCATCGGGCCTAATTATATGGTATTTAGGTGCCGAATTTAATATTAGTTCAGCCACATGGTCGCATTGATTCTAGATAAGTGAGTTTTAACAGGGCTTAAACCATTTGCCATTGTTGAGGTATAACAGCGCTTTCAATATCATTTTGTGACGCAACGTGGTTAAAAACTATTAATCAATCACTGTGTTGAATGTTAGTTTATGGGGCACTTAATCCCACAATTTGGCGAGTTTTCAGGAGTAACAGATGAAATCAGGGCGTTATATCGGCGTGATGTCAGGCACCAGCCTGGACGGTATTGATGTCGTTCTTGCTGCGATTGATGAACATCTTGTTGCTCAGCAAGCGAGTTACAGCCATCCCATTCCTTTGGATATTAAAAATGCCATTCTGGCAATCTGCCAGGGCCAGCAATTAACTCTTTCTCAACTCGGTCAGCTCGATAATCGACTGGGTAAATTGTTCGCTGAGGCAGTACAAACTCTGATGACCGAACAGGGCCTGACGTATACGGATATCACCGCTATTGGCTGCCATGGGCAAACTGTATGGCATGAGCCACAAGGTGAAGCGGCGCACACTATGCAAATTGGCGATAACAACCAAATTGTTGCCCGTACCGGAGTCACCGTTGTCGGTGATTTCCGCCGCCGTGATATGGCTCTGGGTGGGCAGGGCGCTCCACTAGTCCCTGCCTTCCATCAGGCTTTACTTGGCCATCCCACTGAACATCGCATGGTGCTCAATATTGGTGGTATCGCTAATCTCTCTTTGTTGATTCCTGAACAACCAGTGCGCGGTTTCGATACCGGGCCGGGAAATATGCTGATTGATGCCTGGATCTGGCGTCAGCGCGGGAAAGCCTATGATAAAGATGCGCAATGGGCGATCAGCGGCAAGGTGATTATCCCCTTACTGCAGCAAATGTTGAGTGATCCTTACTTTGCGATGCCAGCACCAAAAAGTACCGGGCGCGAGTATTTCAATTATGGATGGCTTGAGCGGCAGCTCGCGGCATTCCCTGGGCTTGCCGGAGAAGATGTCCAGGCAACGCTGACCGAACTGACTGCAGTAACGATTTCAGAACAAGTATTGTTGAGCGGTGGTTGTGAGCGCTTGATGGTGTGCGGTGGGGGAAGTCGCAATCCTTTATTGATGGCTCGTTTGGCAGGGCTGCTACCAGGAATCGAAGTCACGACAACTGACGAAGCTGGAATCAGTGGCGATGACATGGAAGCGCTGGCTTTCGCCTGGCTTGCCTATCGAACGTTATCTGGATTACCGGGCAATTTACCTTCGGTAACGGGAGCATCGGCTGCTAGCGTGATAGGGGCAATTTTTCCTGCCAACCCACTGTACAATATTCCCTGAAAAATCAGAGTTAACTGAAATTAACTTAAGCACTAAATCTCTAAACTGAAGTGAATGGGGGAAGTTATGCTCCCCCTTTATAAGAAATAATAAGAACTTCAGGATATGCAGATGAAAAAACTACTTATTGCCACCATCCCCTTCATGCTTGCCGGATGTAGCTACTACAACACTTTTGTTGAGCGTATGCAGACCGATACTTTGCAGTATCAGTGCGATGATAAACCCCTCACCGTTAAATTGAATAACCAGAAAAGCATGGTGAATTTCGTTTACGACAATGAATACTTGTCCCTGACTCAGGGATTATCGGCATCGGGTGTTCGTTATACTGATGGGGTTTACGTGTTCTGGTCGAAAGGCGATACCGCCACGGTTTATCGGAAAGACACTGTTGTGTTAGATAATTGCCAATTACAAAATCCCAAGCGTTGAGATTTCTAAGGGTGGAGCGCACAATAGCTCCACCTTACGATAGCCTGACGTAACGCCATGTCTGATAACGACTCTTTGCAACAAATTGCGCATCTGCGCCGCGAATACACAAAAGGTGGTTTGCGCCGCAATGATCTTACTGAACAACCGTTAGCCTTGTTTGAGCGCTGGTTAGCTCAAGCTTGCGAGGCAAAACTTGCTGATCCTACCGCCATGGTGGTGGCTACTGTCGATGAGAGCGGTCAGCCATATCAGCGCATCGTTTTGCTCAAACACTATGATGAACGCGGGCTGGTGTTTTACACCAACCTTGGTTCGCGCAAAGCGCATCATTTGGAAAATAATCCGCGTATTAGCCTGCATTTCCCCTGGCATATGCTTGATCGCCAGGTGATGGTGCAAGGCACTGCGGAGCGTTTATCTACCCTCGAAGTGATGAAATATTTCCACAGTCGCCCGCGCGATAGCCAAATTGGTGCCTGGGTTTCCAAACAGTCCAGCCGAATTTCCGCACGAGGTATTCTGGAAAGTAAATTCCTCGAGCTGAAACAGAAATTCCAGCAAGGCGACATTCCATTACCCAGTTTCTGGGGTGGCTATCGCGTAACAATTGAACAAATGGAATTCTGGCAGGGCGGCGAACATCGTCTACACGATCGTTTTTTATACCAGCGCGAAGGCAGTTCCTGGAAAATAGACCGTTTGGCGCCATAACATAGGGAAATTGTTGTTTTAAGCGCTGGCACTCCTGCTGTTGGCGCTTTATCCTATGTCCCCTAAGAAATTAACTCCTTTCGCCAACAGGCGGAAAGCCGTGTACCGGCCAAGGTGCAGTCGTATATAGATGGAGAATTTGATGGCGAGCATCAATTTGATAAAACAATTGCAAGAGCGGGGCTTAGTCGCCCAGGTAACGGATGAAGAAGCGTTAGCACAGCGACTGGCGCAAGGGCCAATTGCTCTGTATTGCGGCTTTGATCCTACCGCTGACAGCTTGCATTTGGGCCATCTGGTTCCACTGCTGTGCCTGAAACGCTTCCAGGAAGCTGGCCACAAACCGGTTGCGCTGGTGGGTGGTGCGACAGGTTTGATTGGTGACCCTAGCTTCAAAGCCTCAGAGCGTAAACTGAATACCGAAGACACAGTGCAAGAGTGGGTGGAAAAAATCCGCCGTCAGGTTGCACCTTTCCTCGATTTCAACTGCGGTGAAAACTCAGCTATCGCGGCTAACAACTACGACTGGTTTGGCGGAATGAACGTTCTGACCTTCCTGCGTGATATCGGTAAGCACTTCTCTGTTAACCAGATGATTAACAAAGAAGCGGTGAAGCAGCGCCTGAACCGTGATGATGTTGGTATCTCTTTCACCGAATTTTCCTACAACCTGTTACAAGGTTATGACTTCGCGTGCCTGAACAAACTGCACGGCGTGGTGCTGCAAATTGGCGGTTCTGATCAGTGGGGCAATATCACCTCTGGTATCGACTTGACTCGCCGTTTGCACCAGCAACAAGCGTTCGGTCTTACCGTTCCGTTGATCACCAAATCTGACGGTACCAAATTCGGTAAAACTGAAGGTGGCGCAGTATGGCTTGATCCGAAGAAAACCAGCCCGTACAAGTTCTACCAGTTCTGGATTAACACCGCAGACTCCGATGTGTATCGCTTCCTGAAGTTCTTCACTTTCATGAGCCTCGAAGAAATTGACGCACTGGAAGAAGAAGACAAAAACAGCGGTACCGCTCCGCGTGCGCAATACGTGCTTGCCGAGCAAGTGACTCGTCTGGTTCACGGCGAAGAAGGCCTGGAAGCAGCAAAACGTATCACCAGCAGCCTGTTCAACGGCAACTTGAGCGATTTGACCGAAGCTGACCTTGAGCAACTGGCACAAGACGGCGTACCGATGGTGGAAATGGATCGTGGTGCTGACCTGCAACAGGCGTTGGTTGATTCTGAACTGCAACCGTCACGCGGCCAGGCACGTAAAACCATTGCACAGAACGCGATCACCATTAATGGCGAGAAGCAGTCTGACCCGGAATATACCTTTGCTGATAGCGATATTCTTTTCAATCGCTACACCTTGTTGCGCCGGGGTAAGAAAAATTACTGCCTCGTTTGCTGGAAGTAATTGAGAATAAACTTAAAGGGCGTGGGAAACCACGCCCTTTATTTTTGCCACCCGTTGTCATTTCGCAACCCCTAAAAAAATCGTTGCCTCCGAGTAGAGAAATGAAAAATATCCTTGCCATCCAGTCTCATGTCGTTTTCGGTCATGCAGGTAACAGTGCTGCCGAATTCCCGATGCGCCGTCTGGGCGCCAACGTATGGTCGCTGAACACAGTCCAATTCTCAAACCATACCCAATACGGTAAATGGACAGGCAGCGTGATGCCAGCCAGCCACCTCAGCGAGATTGTGCAGGGGATTGCAGATATTGGGCAGTTAAAGCGTTGTGATGCAGTACTGAGTGGTTATCTTGGCTCTGCCGAGCAGGGCGAGCACATTCTTTCTATTGTTCGTAAAGTTAAAGAAGCTAATCCGCAAGCGAAGTACTTCTGTGACCCGGTAATGGGGCATCCAGAAAAGGGCTGTATCGTTGCACCTGGTGTTGCCGAATTCCATACTCGTTATGCCATGCCAGCCAGTGACATTATTGCCCCAAACTTAATTGAGCTTGAGATTCTCTGCGGTCATACGGTAAACACCGTTGAAGAAGCGGTCAGTGCCGCGAGAGAGCTGATTGCCCAGGGGCCAGAAATTGTGTTGGTGAAACACCTGGCGCGTGCTGCGTTCCAGCATGACCGCTTTGAAATGTTGTTGGTGACGGCAGATGAAGCCTGGCATATTCACCGCCCATTGGTCGACTTTGGCGACCGTCAGCCAGTCGGGGTGGGTGATGTGACGAGTGGACTGTTATTGGTGAATCTGCTGCATGGTGCCACGTTACGCGAAGCGCTGGAGCATGTTACCGCCGCGGTATACGACATCATGGTAGTAACCAAGAAAATGGAAGAGTACGAACTGCAACTGGTGGCAGCGCAAGAAGGTATTGCAAATCCTGAGCATTATTTCACTGCAGTGAAACTGTAATAAAAAATGGCGGATGAAGCTTGCGCCTATCCGCCGTATTAATTAAATCCCTTCAGCTGTTAATGCAGCAGCCACTGCCGGACGCGCTTTCATGCGCTCCATAAACGCTTCGATGTTGCTCAGCCCTTCCAGATTCAGTTTCACCGCATTCGCCCAGCGCAGCACGGTAAACAAATACGCATCTGCCACGCTAAAGCGCAGGCCCATCAGCCACTGTTTATCATTCAGCTCTTCGTCAACGTATTTGAATTTCTTCTCCAGTGCGGCACGTACAATGGTTTTGTATTCGTCAGGCGTTGCTGGGTTGAACAACGGGGAGAAGCCCTTGTGCAACTCGGTCGCGATGTAGTTCAGCCATTCGAGAGTGTGGTAACGCGTCATGCTGCCTGCCGGAGCGAGTAGTTGGCGGTCAGGTACTTTATCCGCCAAATACTGAACAATCGCCACGCCTTCAGTTAGCAGTGAACCGTCATCCAGCAGCAACGCAGGGACTTGCCCCTTCGCATTGACTTCAAGATAGTCATCACCTGCTTCGGTTTTCTTCGCCGCTAAATCGACCTTAACCAGAGAGAAATCAATACCCGTTTCACGCAGAATAATATGAGGGGAGAGGGAACAGGCACCAGCTTTATAATACAGTTTCATTACTGAACTCCTATTGGGCGCTAAGATACCTTATGTTAGTGCGCTTACCGGCAAAAAAAAAGCCGTTAAGCATGAAGCTAACGGCTTAAAATTTTATGTTTCCCGCTACATTACGCGGTAGCTGTTTCCGTAGAGGTTTCAGTTTTTTCATCACTGAAGGTCATACGGTTCAGTTTTGGTGCAATGATCATCATCAGAACAGCGATAACAGCAGTAGCGATACCGATCTGCATGAACACGTGACCGTAAACAGCCAGAGATTGCAGCGGATCAGTCACGTTCTCAGGAACCGCCATCAGGTTAGCCACTTTACCGGCAATGATTGCTGCACCAGCGGTAGTCAGGAACCAGCTACCCATGATGAAGCCCATCAGACGCTGTGGTACCAGTTGTGCAACCATTGCCAGGCCAAGGCCGGAAATCATCAGCTCACCGATACTCTGCAGCGCATAGCTCAGAATCAACCAGCTAACCGATACGATACCGGCGTCAGATGCGAACTTAGCGCCAACAGGCAGTACCAGGAAGGCCAGGGAACACAGCACCATACCGAAGGCAAATTTATGCGGCATCGGCATACGGTCGCCCATTTTATTATAGATAGCGGCCAGAATTGGGCTGCCGATCATAATCCAGAATGGGTTCAGTGCCTGGAACTGCTCCGGTTCGAACGTAATACCCAGAATCGCGTGCTCTACGTTACGAATAGCAAAGAAGTTCAGAGAAGTAGGCATTTGGCTGTACAGCACGAAGAACACAATCGCTTCAACCATCAGGATGAACGCAACAATCATCTTGCGACGCGCAGCGCCCTGCATGGCAAAGGCTTCTTTAGCAAAGATAATCACGATGCCCAGAGCCACAACGCCCAGTACCATACGTGCGATACCCTGGTTGTGCAGCAGCCAGGTTGCAGCTGTTACCAGCACAATGACGCCCGCGATAGTGGCAATCAGTTTACCGAAGTGAACAGGTTCAAAGTCTGGTTTGGAGCCGTAGTCTTTTACCCATCTCTTACAGAACATGAAGTTCACAAGAGTAATCAGCATACCGACGAAGCTGAGGGAAAACGCAACGCTCCAGCCGTACTTCGCAGCAAGCCACGGTGTGGCAAGCATAGAGAAGAACGAACCAATGTTGATGGACATATAGTACATAGTAAATGCACCATCAAGACGCGGGTCATCCTTCGCATAACAGGTAGAAAGCAGGGCCGACGGGTTAGCCTTGAACAGACCGTTACCCACAGCGATAGTCGCCATACCCATGTACACCACTGCCACATCATGACCGGAAAATGCCACCAGCGCATAACCGATAGCCAGTACGATAGTACCGAGCATAATGACACGTTTGGTGCCGAGAACTTTATCGCCCAGCCAACCACCAATTGCTACTAAGCCATAGACCAGTGCACTGAAGGAAGAGAACAGGGTGATGGAGTCAGCTTCGGACATCCCAAGCATTTTGACCAGATAAACGGCCATGATGCCCTGGAGGCCGTAGTAGCCAAAACGCTCCCATAATTCGATAGAGAAAATCAGGTAGAACGATTTAGGTTGTTTGAAAGCATTCAGACTGATGCTTTCTGCTGGTTCTTTGTTTGCAGTCGACACATATACCTCTTTTTTTACATCCCAATTTAACAGGAATTTTTTAAGCGTTATGCCGAGTGTGCATTCGCTTTTTTAGTTATAAGAAAGGGGAAACGGCGGGTAATGTTCACTATCCTGAGGCTTCAGGCAAGAGGTTTGTAATGATCTGTTACATTTATCCCGTGCAAGATAAAGCTCCGCAAACCAAATTGTTATTCAGCGTTAAATTTTATCAAAATGCGCTTTACCAATTTATTCTCTCATAAAATGATAAAATAACGGCAATTTAGTTATATGTTCTGCTCTACTGGCAAATGTGTAGTGATATAGGCCAGGTGTAAAGATTTGTACAGGTAATTGTCCTGCCTGGTTGGAGTTATCACTGTGTATTACGTGGTTATTTGTTTCATTTTGATGACCAAAATTTAACATCAAGTTATCAGTGTGATCTTTGTCACATATTTATGGAAAATTCTTATCGTAAAAAAACGATTAACCTGGTCGGGTGATTATTCACCAGATGAAGTAAGTGAAGTGGTAACAATACGCAGAACAAATGAATGGATTTATTGGTATTGGCAGCTATGAGGAAGTGTATAAGGGAATGGAATGCCCTGCTTCTTAAGAAGCAGGCGGGAAATCAGAGTTCAACTTTCTCTTTGAATTCGCACAGATCTTCAATGATACATGAGCCACAGCGCGGTTTACGAGCAATGCAGGTGTAACGGCCATGAAGGATTAGCCAGTGATGGCAATCGACTTTAAATTCTGCCGGAACCACCTTCAGCAGCTTTTCCTCAACCTGCTCAACATTTTTACCTGGTGCAAAATTGGTGCGGTTACAAACGCGGAAAATATGGGTGTCGACGGCAATAGTGGGCCAGCCAAATGCGGTATTGAGCACCACATTGGCGGTTTTACGCCCTACACCAGGCAGGGCTTCCAGGGCCGCTCTGTCTTCAGGGACTTCACCGTTATGTAGCTCAATGAGCATCTGGCAGGTCTTGATGACGTTTTCCGCCTTGCTGTTAAACAGGCCAATGGTTTTGATATACGACTTCACGCCGTCCACTCCTAAATCGAGCATGGCTTGTGGCGTATTCGCCACTGGATACAACTTTGCCGTGGCTTTATTGACACTGACATCAGTGGCCTGCGCTGACAGCAGAACCGAGATCAGCAATTCAAACGGGGAGCTGAAATGCAGCTCCGTGGTCGGGTGAGGGTTGTTATCACGCAGACGTGTCAGGATCTCTAGCCGCTTGGTTTTATTCATTACGCTTTCTCTGGATTCCCTTCCGGTGCCGTCGCTTTCGCGGTACGGCGCGTTTTCATTTTTTCATCGATCAGATACTTCACCGCCAGCATCAAACCCAGGCCGATGAACGCACCCGGTGGCAACATCGCCAGCAGGAAAGGGGTATCGGTGTGGAAGACTTCAATGCGCAGCACCTTAGCCCAACTGCCAAGTAACGCATCAGCCCCATCAAATAACGTTCCGTTGCCAATGATTTCGCGCAGGGAGCCTAATACAAACATGGCACTTGTGGCACCCAGGCCAATGGCAAGCCCATCGAGGGCGGCCAGTGGCACACTGCTTTTGGCGGCGAACGCTTCGGCGCGACCGATGACAATACAGTTCGTCACAATCAGCGGAATAAATATCCCCAAAGACTGATATAAACCATAAGCATAGGCGTTGATGAGCATTTGTACGGTGCTGACAACCGAGGCAATAATCATCACGTAAATGGGGATGCGAATCTCTGCCGGAACCCAGCGGCGCAGGGCAGAAACGGCACTGTTAGTCAGCACCAGCACCAGTGTGGTTGCCAGACCAAGCCCGAGGGCATTGGTGGCGGTTGATGTTACTGCCAGCAGTGGGCACAGGCCCAACAATTGCACTAGTGCGGAGTTATTTTTCCATAACCCCTGAACGACAATATCTTTTACTTCGCTCATGGCTGTGCTCCACAAACAGGAAGGTTATCAATTTGCGATGGTAATGTTTTAGCGAACAGTCCCGCTCGTTTTACCGCATTGACGACTGCACGTGGTGTGATAGTGGCCCCGGTAAATTGATCAAACTGCCCACCATCTTTTTTCACCGCCCAGCTTGGGTCATCACTGCCACCAATGGTTTTACCGGCAAAATGGGTAATCCAGTCACTCAGTCGGGTTTCTATTTTATCGCCCAGCCCCGGAGTTTCATGGTGTTCTGTGACACGTGACCCCAGTACCTTGCCATTAAAATCGGCCGCAACCAGTAATTGAATGGCGCCAGAATAGCCGTCAGGCGCTGTCGCTTCCATCACCACGGCAACGGGCTGTTGGCCTTTACGCGCCACGTAAATATGGCGTTCACCTTTGCCCAATTGTGGCTCACTGACGACCAGGCAACTGGACTGAATATTATTGTCGTAGAGATCGGGGGAAATCACCTGATCAAACAATAGCTTTTGTTGGGCCACGGCCTGTTGCTCGATGGTGTCTTTGGTTAACGCATTGACGACTGCCGTAAGTCCGGTCGCCATTACGGCAAATAGCGCCAGAGTCACGCCATGTTTTTGCATTGTTTTCAGCATGACGACTCCTTAGCGGTGCCCATAAGCACGAGGGCGGGTGTAATAATCAATCAACGGGACGGTAATATTTGCCAGCAGTACGGCAAATGCCACGCCATCCGGATAGCCGCCATAGGTGCGAATGAGCCATACCAACACACCGGTCAGTGCGCCAAAAATCAGGCGTCCTCGATTCGTCGTCGAGGCAGTGACGGGGTCGGTGAGAATGAAAAATGCTCCCAGCATGGTTGCGCCAGAGAACAGGTGAATCACCGGCGAGGCACATTTTTCCGGGGAAAACACCCAACCCAGAGTGGAACACACCGCCAGTGTTATCAGGAAACTGACCGGAATATGCCAACGAATTGCGCCTTTCATTAATAAGAACACGCCACCCAGCAGGAAGGCCAGGTTGACCCACTGCCAGCCGATTCCTGCCAGTACGCCTGTGTAGATAGGTGCCTGCATCAGGGACGTTGCGGAATGCCCGGCACGTAACCCGGTCTTAAAGGTATCAAGCGGAGTCGCCTGACTTATACCGTCAATGCCCATACGTAGTTGCGACATGCTGTCGCCCACTGCAGTCGCACCCGAGAAAATAACATGCACTGAATCAGCAAAACCCGGCACCGTCGCGGCAAGAGTTTGCGGCGGCAGCCATGATGTCATTTGCACAGGAAAGGCAATCAGTAATACCACGTAGCCGACCATCGCTGGGTTAAAGGGGTTGTGACCAAGCCCGCCATATAACTGTTTAGCGATGATGACGGCGAATAGGGTACCGAGAATCACCATCCACCACGGTGCAAGGGGCGGAATACTCATACCTAACAGCAGGCCGGTTAACGCAGCTGAATTGTCAGCCAGGATTTTCAGGGGTTGCTTACGCAGTTTGAGCACAAATAGCTCTGCGGCGACGGCGGTGAGGATACCTAATGCAATCTGCACCAGGCTTCCCCAGCCAAACCAGTACCACAGCATGGCGATTCCTGGCAAAGTGGCGCAGGTCACCAGCAGCATAATCCGCGATGTGCTGCGTTGGTTATGGGTATAAGGGGAGCTTGCTATCTTGAAAACCATCTATTCCTCTGATGCCATTTGTTGCGCTGCTTTTCGTGCCTGGACTCGGGCGATGGCCGCAGCAACCGCGGCTTTGCGCGGATCTTGTTCTTCGGCAGATTCTGCTACAGATTCGGTTGTAGCCTGAGCCGCTTTACGCGCTTTAGCACGGGCGATAGCCGCTTCGACAGCTGCTTTACGTGGGTCAACGGCGTCGACTTTAGTGGCTTTAGCGCTTTCAGTTACCGGAGAAGATTCGCCAGCTTGCGCCGCTTTACGCGCTTTAGCGCGGGCGATAGCCGCTTCGACAGCCGCCTTACGCGGGTCAACGGCGTCGACTTTAGTGACTTCAGCACTCTCAGTTACCGGAGCAGATTCGCCAGCTTGCGCCGCTTTACGCGCTTTAGCACGGGCGATAGCCGCTTCAACGGCTGCTTTGCGCGGGTCTGTCGCCGTGGTTTCTGCCACGCTTGTTTGCGTATCTTTCTCTGCCTGACGAGCGCGAGCCTGCGCTTTGCGAGCTTCACGCGCCGCAATAACATGCTGGTTATCTGGCAGACTACCTGCCTGAATCACAATCGGTTCATTGCTTTGTGCTTGCTTGTTTTTCACGCGAGCAAGAGCTGCCTGAATTGCATCGTTATCTTTCGCAGTTGGCTGAACCGCTGCCTTCTTATGGCGTTCCTGACGAGCGGCTTTTTCACGTTCAAGACGCGCCTGGCGTGCCTCAAAGCGAATCTTCGCTTCAGCAGTGCGTTTTGCTTCCAGCTCGATTTCGCGGATCTCGGCTTTTTCCTGACGGAAGTACTGCACCAGCGGAATGTTGCTGGGGCACACATAGGCGCAAGCGCCGCATTCAATGCAATCTTTCAGGTTGTGAGCCTGGGCTTTATCGTGCTGCTGCCCACGGCTAAACCAGTAAAGCTGCTGTGGCAACAAATCAGCCGGGCAAGAATCGGCGCAGGCGCTGCAACGGATACAGTTCTGTTCTTCCTGCGGCTCACCCATTTCGTTGGCCGATGGGGCCAGCAAACAGTTGGTGATTTTAACTACCGGAACATCCAGCCACGGCAGACAAAAGCCCATCAGTGGGCCGCCCATAATCACTTGTTGATCATGGCCCGGATGGAATCCTGCAAAATCAAGCAGATGGCGAACCGGAGTTCCTAACCGTGCCCAGACATTACCTGGCTGTTGAACGGCACCGCCGGTTAACGTCACCACGCGCTCAGTTAAAGGCTCACCATCAACAATGGCGCGCTTCACCGCGAAGGCCGTCCCGACGTTTTGCATCAGCACGCCGATATCGGAAGAACGCCCACCCTGTGGTACCTGTTTCCCCGTCAGAATCTGAGTCAGTTGCTTTGCGCCACCAGACGGATATTTGGTCGGGATGACGCGTAATTGAATGCCGTGGGTATCACATAACACCGCACGCAGCATCGAAATCGCCTGCGGTTTATTGTCTTCAATACCGATTAAAACGCGCTGAGGTTTTAAGATATGCGCGAGGATGCGCACACCTTCGACGATTTGCGCGGCACAATCCTGCATCAGGCGGTCATCGGCAGTAATGTACGGCTCGCATTCAGCCGCATTGATAATCAGCGTCTCGATTTTATCGCCGCCACCGTGCAATTTATTCCCCGTGGGGAAACCTGCGCCACCCAAACCTGCCACGCCAAACTGATGAATGCGCTCAATCAGCTCCTCACGGCTGCGGGAGGTATAGTCCTGCCAGCCGTCGCGTTCAATCCATTGGTCTTCGCCATCGGCTTCAATCAGGACACTCAACTCAGCCAGCGCAGAAGGATGAGCTGTAGAGTGGGGCGCAATGGCGGTAACGGTTCCTGAGGTAGGAGCGTGAACCGGCAACATGCGACCACGCCCGCGAGTCAATGGTTGACCACGCAGCACGTAATCACCGGGTTTCACGCACAGCTCGCCCTCAGCACCAATGTGCTGCTTTAACGGGATAACCAGTTTTTGCGGTAAAGGAACCTGGCGTAGCGGCGTGCCGTTGGATTGAGTTTTCATTTCCGGTGGATGAATGCCACCGTCAAAATCCCAAATTTTATCTTTTTTGAAACGGGTAAATAGCTTAAACATTTTGCTCCACCGGAATGAGTCGAACCGGGATGGTTTGCAGATCCCACTTCCAGCTTTCTGTGGTGGTTTCGACCGGGCGCAAATCAATACAGCGCGTTGGGCACGGGTCGACACATAAATTGCATCCGGTGCAAAGGTCACTAATAACGGTGTGCATGGCTCGGGTTGCGCCGACAATGGCGTCAACCGGGCAAGCCTGAATGCACTTGGTGCAGCCAATACAGTTGGCTTCGTCGATAACCGCCAACATACGCACGGGCTCTTGCGCATCGGCATCACCATCAATAGGTTGCGGGTCGACGTTAAGTAATGTGGCAATTTTGTGCATCACCGCCTCACCGCCGGGTGCGCACAAGTTGATATTCGCACCCTGGTTTCCTACCGCTTCGGCATAGGGACGGCAGCCAGGGTAACCGCATTGACCGCACTGACTTTGCGGCAGCAACTCATCAATTTTATCGACAATCGGGTCTTCTTCGACACGAAAACGGCGTGAGGCATAGCCGAGAATCAGCCCGAATACCAGGCCTAACAGGCCCAGAGCTATCACCGCAATCCAAATAGTACTCATCAGAACTTTACCAGGCCGCTAAAGCCCATAAAGGCCAAAGACATCAAGCCTGCGGTGATTAGTGCAATGGCATTCCCGCGAAAAGGCGCAGGCACATCGGCAACCGCCAGACGTTCCCGAATAGCCGCAAACAACACCATCACCAGTGAAAAACCTACCGCGGCTGAAAAGCCATAAAGCGCGGATTGCAGGAAGTTGTGGCCAAGATTGATGTTGAGCAACGCAACGCCGAGCACCGCGCAGTTAGTGGTAATCAGTGGCAAGAAGATCCCCAACAGGCGATAGAGCGCCGGGCTGGTTTTGCGAACCACCATTTCGGTAAATTGAACAACAACGGCAATCACCAGAATAAAGGCCAGCGTGCGCAAATAGACTAAGTCGAGAGGAATAAGGATCAACTCATTGACCAGCCAGGCGCAAATAGAAGCCAGCGTCAGTACAAAAGTGGTCGCCAGCCCCATGCCAATAGCGGTCTCCAGTTTTTTGGAAACCCCCATAAACGGACACAGACCAAGAAACTTCACTAATACGAAGTTATTGACCAGCACCGTTCCAACAAAGAGCAGCAAATAATCTGTCATGAATAAGACCTGAAACCAAAAAAAAGCCGCCTATTATCGGCCAACAGAACGATGACGACAACAGAACGATTATAGGGTTATTACGGTTTAATAAATGTTTGCTTCACGCGCTGTGAACGCTTGAGGTAAGGAACCAACAAGGCGGCAGCCAATAAAGGAAACATCAACTGACGTAATGCCAGGCTGTCACTTACTGGGGAAAATGCGAAGGCTTTAATCGCTAACAGTACTGACAGTAATAACCAAAGAATATAATGACGTACCACATTCTTACGACGTTTGAAGAAGGCAATAGTCAACCACATGGTGTAACCCCACATGGCAATGGCACAGGCAATTGAGGTGTACCAAAGGAGCACCATTTTGGGGCCTTGTGCGCTCATAAGTCGATGGCTTTCTGGGGTGATGAGCATCATAAGATAAATGGCTAGCGCAATAGTGCTGCTGAGAAGCGTCATCAAAAGCCAGGCGAGAGGGGCCAGAAGCCAGCCTGCAATACGAGGTGCTTGCATGGGTTCTTGGGTCGTCGTCATGTTACCTCCCGAAAAAGTATGAGACTTTCCTTATGCGAATCATAAGGCGGGAGGATTATAAGGTTTTTTCAGCGCTTTGCTACCTGTGATGCTAGAGCACATACCGCCAGACCGATTTTGGCACACAGCCTAAATCAAACAGACGTCCGCCTGAAACTAATTCCGCCCGACGATGATCGGCTGCGCGATACATATTCATCAGTTCATTATTATCTGTCAGGGTGTAGTTAAGATGATCAAACAGTTTTTCAAGGCTTTCGGACGAACTGATTTTACGGAACTTCATTAAATAATCGAGAGCAGTCATGGGGGGTGGTTATCCATAAAATAAAAGAGGAAAGGGCACGCAGTACGTTTGTTTTGTCCGAATAATAACCGTAAATCGCTTTTTATTTATCTACGAATAACCCGAGTTTAAATTTTTAGGAGTTTTCATCGGCTGGTTATGGCAAAACGCCAGTTGGATGCCGTCTTACGGACAGGTAGGCTGTGGAATACGCAACTAGCACGCAACAATATAATTACCTGTTGTTACAATCTGTGGGATGGTGTCAAATGAACCGTCAAAAATAATGAGGAACGCAAATGAGTGATAACATTCGTGTCGGACTAATCGGTTACGGTTACGCCAGCAAAACCTTTCACGCACCATTAATTGTCGGTACGCCTGGCATGGTCCTGGCGGGTGTTTCCAGCAGCGATGCCACGAAAGTTCATGCTGACTGGCCAAACATGCCGGTTGTCTCTGACCCTCATCATCTTTTCAACGACCCAAATATCGACCTGATTGTTATCCCAACACCTAACGACACGCATTTCCCGTTGGCTAAAGCCGCGCTGGAAGCAGGCAAGCATGTGGTGGTCGATAAACCGTTTACCGTGACGTTGTCACAAGCGCGTGAACTGGATGCACTGGCAAAAAGCTGTGGTTTGTTACTCTCAGTATTCCATAACCGCCGTTGGGACAGTGATTTCTTAACCCTGAAAGGGCTGCTGGCAGACGGTACTTTGGGCGAAGTGGCCTATTTTGAATCGCACTTCGACCGCTACCGTCCGCAAGTTCGCAATCGCTGGCGTGAGCAGGCTGGTGTCGGCAGTGGTATCTGGTACGACTTAGGGCCACATCTTATCGACCAGGCGCTAAATCTTTTCGGATTGCCGGTAAGCCTGACCGTGGATTTAGGCCAGTTGCGCCCGGGTGCGCAAGCCACTGACTACTTCCACGCGGTATTGGCCTATCCTCAACGCCGCGTTGTCTTACACGGCACTTTGTTGGCGGCGGCAGAAACTGCTCGTTATATCGTGCACGGAGCGCGTGGCAGTTACATCAAATATGGCCTGGACCCACAGGAAGATCGCCTGAAAGCGGGCGAACGTCTACCGCAGGAAGACTGGGGTTATGATATGCGTGATGGCGTATTAACGCTGGCGCAGGGCGACGTGATGGCGGAACAAACGCTGTTGACAGTGCCTGGTAATTACCCGGCTTACTATGCGGCGATTCGTGATGCTCTTACCGGTCACGGCGAAAACCCAGTGCCGGCAGCACAAGCTATTCAGGTTATGGAAATGATTGAGCTGGGGATGGAGTCTGCCAAACATCGCGCCACGCTGAATCTGTCATAGCCCGCATTTATAGGACATCTCACCCTGGTCCAGGGTGAGATGGACTTGTTTACTGCGCGGTAGGTTTTAACAGACTGCCGCTGGTTTTGTGCTCTGTCAGATACTGATGCTGGAAAATGCACATCCGGATAGTGTTGCGATATTCACCATTAATAAAGAATTCGTGGATTAATTCGCCTTCCACCATAAAGCCCAGTTTCTTATAGATATGCACGGCTTTGGCATTTTCTTTATCAACAATTAAATACAGCTTGTACAGGTTCAGCACCATAAACCCGTAATCCATCGCAAGTATAGCGGCTCGAGATGCCAGCCCTTTGCCCTGATAGTCTGGCGAAATAATAATCTGGAATTCGGCACGGCGGTGAACATGGTTAATTTCGACCAATTCCACCAGACCGGCTTTCTCGCCATTACATTCAATGACAAAACGCCGCTCACTTTGGTCGTGAATATGTTTGTCGTACAAATCTGACAATTCGACAAACGCCTCGTAGGGCTCTTCAAACCAGTAGCGCATCACGCTTGCGTTGTTATCCAGTTGATGGACGAAACGGAGATCTTCGCGTTCTAGCGGGCGAAGTTTGATTTGCAAATCGTGGGGCATGTGAGTTCCTTTCAAAGTGGTAAGGCTTCCAGGCAGAAGCCTTATTGACTACAGTTGCCAGTTACGGTGCGACATCGCGACCGGTACGACGGTCCAGACAACGCAGGGTGTTGGGTTCCCAATAGGCGTTAAGGTTGGTGCTTTTCTGGCAATTATCACGGGCATCGAAAGCCACGTCGGCTTTATCCCACTCTTTCTCGGTGCGTTTGTTCACTTTCTGACGCAACTGGCGTGTGTCATTCCATTGCTCTTTGTCCATCGCCGCATCCTGGCGAGTTTGCGCATTGTCACCTGACTCAACGATCAGCTTACTTGTCTGAGCATGAGCTGGTTGAACAAACGCAACTGCGCTCAGCAACATTGCCAACGGCAAAATTGCCACGGACAGACGTTTGCGAAGGATTGTGTTCATTGTCGATTCCTTTTAGGGTGAAGCCCCTTTTGTTGATGTAAAAAATACCACTGGCGAGTGGGATATATCAGATGACCCACTTATTGACCTCATTATTCCAGACAATGTTCAATATGATCAAAACAACCTTGCTCTTTTTTGTTACTGCGCTCGCTGAAATCATCGGCTGTGTTTTACCGACGCTTTGGTTAAAACGCGATGGTTCGGCGTGGTTGCTGGTTCCTGCGGCATTATCACTGGCGATGTTTGTCTGGCTGTTAACCCTCCATCCGGCAGCTAGTGGGCGCGTGTATGCCGCTTATGGCGGGGTTTATGTGATGACAGCTTTGCTGTGGTTACGCTGGATTGACGGCGTTAAGTTAAGTACATACGACTGGGTGGGGGCGGCCGTCGCGTTTAGCGGCATGTTAATTATCGTGGCGGGTTGGGGCCGCGCCTGATACGTCATTTCCCTTCGGATAATCTTCCTGCTTTTCTCGCATTCCCACTGAAACACTACGCAAGAGTCACAAATTAATTGTGACTCAACACGCTAAAATTCAATAAGCATACTTGTATGGTAGTTGGCAGTGACGTAGTTTTACATGCATTGAAGACTGTCGACCAATGTGTTGTAAGGGAATCCGAATGAAGATTGTAAAAGCAGAAGTTTTTGTCACTTGCCCTGGACGTAACTTTGTCACGCTAAAAATTACTACTGACGATGGACTCACCGGGCTGGGCGATGCCACGTTAAATGGCCGCGAGTTGTCTGTCGCCTCCTACCTCAAAGATCATGTCTGCCCGCAGTTAATTGGCCGTGATGCACATCGCATCGAAGATATCTGGCAGTTCTTCTATAAAGGCGCGTACTGGCGTCGTGGCCCTGTCACTATGTCGGCAATTTCGGCGGTCGACGTGGCGTTATGGGACATTAAAGCCAAAGCCGCCAACATGCCGCTATACCAATTGTTGGGTGGCGCATCCCGTGAAGGAGTGATGGTTTACTGCCACACCACCGGCCATTCCATCGACGAGGTACTGGACGACTACGCGCGTCACAAAGAGTTGGGTTTCAAAGCCATTCGCGTGCAGTGCGGTGTGCCCGGCATGAAAACGACCTACGGCATGGCAAAAGGAAAAGGGCAGGCTTACGAACCAGCAACCAAAGGCGACTGGCCGGAAGAACAGCTGTGGTCCACTGAAAAATACCTCGATTTCACACCGAAGCTTTTCGAAGCGGTGCGCAATAAATTTGGTTTTAACGAACATCTGCTGCATGACATGCACCACCGTCTGACGCCAATCGAAGCTGCGCGCTTTGGTAAGAGCATCGAAGAACACCGCTTGTTCTGGATGGAGGACCCGACACCTGCCGAAAACCAGGAGTGCTTCCGTTTAATTCGTCAACACACCGTTACGCCGATCGCAGTGGGCGAAGTATTTAACAGCATCTGGGACTGTAAACAACTTATCGAAGAACAGCTTATCGATTACATCCGCACCACCATCACTCACGCGGGCGGCATCAGTGGGATGCGCCGAATTGCCGACTTTGCTTCGCTTTACCAGGTGCGCACCGGTTCGCATGGGCCCTCTGACCTTTCGCCAATTTGCCACGCTGCGGCGCTGCACTTTGACTTGTGGGTACCGAACTTCGGCGTGCAGGAATACATGGGTTACTCCGAACAAATGCTCGAAGTGTTCCCACACAACTGGACGTTCGACAATGGCTACATGCACCCGGGTGAAAAACCGGGCATCGGAATTGAGTTCGACGAAAAACTGGCCGCGAAATACCCCTACGAACCTGCTTACTTGCCGGTCGCACGCCTTGAAGATGGCACCTTGTGGAACTGGTAACAGGAGAGAAAACTATGAAAAGCGTAACCATACAGCAGCCTGAAAAATTGGTCATTGAAGAACGTCCCGTTCCACAACCACAACCGGGAGAAGTGCGTATTCGTGTGAGCAGCGCCGGTATTTGTGGTTCCGATGTGCATATTTATCGTGGCCATAACCCGTTTGCTAAATACCCACGCGTCATTGGACATGAGTTTTTCGGCCACATAGATGCGGTGGGTGAAGGTGTTGAGTCTTCACGCATTGGCGAGCGCGTGGTTGGCGACCCGGTGGTGAGTTGCGGTCATTGCTATCCGTGTTTAGTCGGGCGGCCAAATGTTTGCGCTGAACTTCAGGTGGTTGGCGTACATCGCGATGGCGGGTTTAGCGAATATGTCACTTTGCCTGCCAACAATGCACATCGGGTGCCAGACAGTATTCCCGATAACGAAGCCACCATGGTCGAGCCGTTTACCATTGCGGCAAACATTTGTAGCCAGATGAATCCTGGCCCGCTGGATACGGCGCTTGTCTATGGCGCAGGCCCAATGGGGTTAACCTCGATTCAGGCACTGCGCGGTGTTTACGGCGTGAAAGAAATCATTGTTGCTGATCGTATTGATGAACGCCTGGATATGGCGAAAGCCAATGGTGCTGACCGGGTCATCAACAACACTCATATTGAGTTGAAAACCGAACTCGAAAAACTGGGCATTCGCCCGACGCTTATCATTGACGCTGCCTGTCATCCTTCGATTTTGCCGGAAGCTATCGGCATTGCCTCGCCTGCGGCACGTATTGGCATTATGGGATTCTCTTCTGATCCCTGTGTTCTGAGCCAGCAGGCCATCACTAGCAAAGAACTGACTATTTATAGTTCGCGCCTTAACAGTAATCGATTCCCAATGGTCATTAACTGGATGACTGAGCGGAAGATCCAACCGGAGAAACTCATCACCCACCAGTACGCCTACACACAGGTGCTTGATGCAATGGAACTCTTCGAGAAAGACCAAAAGCAATGCTGCAAGGTCCTATTGAAATTCTAAGCAACAACCTCTGAACCCGAATATTTGCTGTACCTACAACGACAAATTGCAGAGAACAGAAAAATGAATACAAAAATAGAGCTAAATAATAGTCAGCCTGAAAGAAGTACATCCGATTTAGTTAAAGCCGCGGTTTCCGGTTGGCTGGGAACCGCGCTGGAATTCATGGATTTCCAGTTGTACTCCCTTGGGGCGGCACTGGTTTTCCACGAAATCTTCTTCCCGGAACAATCTGCCGCTATGGCACTTATCCTGGCGATGGGGACTTATGGAGCCGGTTACATCGCCCGTATCGCGGGGGCTTTCTTCTTTGGCCGCATGGGGGACACCATTGGTCGTAAGAGAGTGTTGTTTATTACCATCACCATGATGGGGATCTGTACCACCTTAATTGGCGTGTTACCGACCTACGCGCAAATTGGTATCTTTGCGCCGATGTTACTGGTGTTGCTGCGTATTATTCAGGGATTGGGTGCGGGTGCCGAAATATCCGGTGCCGGAACCATGCTTGCTGAATATGCGCCAAAAGGTAAGCGCGGCATTATTTCTTCGCTGGTGGCGATGGGGACTAACTGCGGCACATTATCTGCGACCGCTATCTGGGCCATCATGTTCTTCTTCCTGTCAAAAGAAGAGTTGTTGGCCTGGGGCTGGCGTGTGCCGTTCCTCGCAAGTGTAGTGGTGATGATTTTTGCCATCTGGCTGCGTATGAACCTCAAAGAAAGCCCGGTATTTGAGAAAGTAAACGACGAAGCAGGGAACACTGCGGCGGCAAAACAAGCCGCGGATAAAACCCATTCTTTGGGTGCGATGTTCACCAGTAAATCATTCTGGCTGGCTACAGGGCTGCGCTTTGGTCAGGCGGGTAACTCAGGGCTGATTCAAACCTTCCTCGCCGGTTACCTCGTACAGACACTGCTGTTTGAGAAAAGTGTACCGACCGATGCCCTGATGATTAGCTCCGTGATTGGCTTCTTTACCATTCCATTCCTCGGCTGGCTGTCCGATAAAATAGGGCGTCGTGTTCCTTATATTATCGTCAGTATCTCCTCGATTATTCTCGCGTATCCAATGCTGTCGATGATTATGGATAAGAGCAACGAGGTGAATGTGATTATGGCCTCGATCATCATTATTCATAATGTGGCGGTACTGGGGCTGTTTGCTCTGGAAAATATCACCATGGCAGAAATGTTTGGTTCGCGTAATCGCTTTACCCGAATGGCAATATCTAAAGAGGCAGGTGGTCTGGTAGCCGTCGGCTTTGGCCCGGTGCTGGCGGGTATTTTCGTCAACATGACCGATTCCTGGTGGCCGATTGTAGTGATGATGATTGCTTACTCTGTCGTTGGTTTGATTTCAGCACTGCTGATGCCGGAAGTCAGAGACCGCGACCTCAGCGTACTGGAAGATGCCGCTGAAACGCCAAAATCACAGCGCGCGGTAAAAGGCCTGCATGTGTGAAAGCGCAAACCATGAGTTGTTATACAACTTTGAATTTCGTGTCATACCAAATGGCTAAAGTTTAATTCAAATCAAAATGCAGACTACCATAGCAGGTAGTCTGTAGCTGTCCCCAAGTTACTACACAGCGAGTTGTAAAAATGGAAAACAAACTCTTATCTGCAAAAGCTATTCTCCCGAAATATGACCGTAGCAAACTGGTATCACGCATCGTTCATCTGGGTTTTGGTGCGTTCCATCGCGCACATCAGGCAGTTTATGCCGACATCCTGGCTAATGAACATGGTAGCGACTGGGGTTACTGCGAAGTCAATTTGATTGGTGGCGAGCAGCAAATTGCTGATTTGAAGCAGCAGGACAACCTTTATAGCGTGGCAGAAATGTCTGCCGACGCCTGGCATTGCCGCGTAGTGGGTGTGGTGAAAGACGCCATTCATGCGCAGGTCGATGGTCTGGAAGCGGTATTTAGTGCACTGACCCAACCTGAAGTGGCCATTGTTTCCCTGACCGTGACTGAAAAAGGCTATTGCCACACTCCAGCTACCGGCACCATCCTGCTGGACCACCCGTTAATCGCCCATGATCTTGCTAATCCACAGCAGCCAAAATCTGCGCCAGGTGTGATTGTTGAAGCGCTGGCGCGCCGTAAAGCTGCGGGTCTGCCAGCATTTAGCGTGATGTCTTGTGACAACATGCCTGAAAACGGTCATGTCACCCGTAACGTTATTACTGCCTATGCGCAGGCGTTGAACCCGGAACTGGCGGCGTGGATCCAAGCGAATGTGACATTCCCATCCACCATGGTTGACCGCATTGTGCCAGCGGTTACGGCTGAAACGCTGGAACAAGTGGCACAAGCGACCGGCGTTGCTGATCCTGCGGCTGTGGCTTGCGAACCTTTCCGTCAGTGGGTCATCGAAGATAACTTCGTTGCTGGCCGTCCTGAATGGGAAAAAGCAGGCGCGGAACTCGTAAAAGACGTTCTGCCATACGAAGAAATGAAACTTCGCATGCTCAACGGCAGCCACTCCTTCCTGGCTTACCTGGGTTACCTGGCGGGTTATCAGCATATTTCTGAATGTATGCAGGATGAAAACTACCGTCGGACTGCTAAGGCATTAATGCTGCAACAACAAGCACCTACCTTAACCGTGCAGGGTGTTGATCTGGCAAAATATGCGGATTCATTAATTGCCCGTTACACCAACCCGGCACTGCGCCACCGTACCTGGCAAATTGCCATGGACGGTAGCCAGAAGCTGCCACAACGTTGGTTAGACTCCATTCGTTGGCATCTGGCAAACGGTAGTCAGTTTGATCTGTTGGCGCTGGGTGTTGCAGGTTGGATGCGTTATGTTGGCGGTGTTGATGAGCAGGGTAATCCAATTGAAGTGAGCGATCCATTGCTGCCGGCGATTCAGCAAGCGGTGGCGTCAAGCAAAGAAGGGGAAACCCGTGTTAAAGCTCTGCTGGGGCTGAAAACTATCTTTGGTGAGGATCTGCCAGCTAACGAGAAATTCGTTCAGCGAGTCACTGAGAGTTATTTGGCGTTACGTGAAAACGGTGCGAAAGCGACAGTAGCTAAGTTCTAAATATTGCGTACTAGTCTCGCCCGGTGACGGGCGAGACTTCAATCATTCTTCTTCAAACATTACTCTTCACTAAACCAGTCACGCTTCTCTTTACGAATCAATAATATCGACTGGCTAATCTCATGCAGATGGCGGTACATCGCCTGATCCACACCGTCTTCATCATGGCGTTTTAAGGCGTCGAAAATATCGTAATGTTGTGCGAGCAGCATCTCTGGTGGCGAAACGTGATCAAGGCTCATATAACGCACCCGGTCCATCGTCGCTTTGATGTTTTCGACCGTGTCCCAGGCCAGGCTACAATCGGCTACCAGCGCCAGTTGCTGGTGAAATTCGTCATCTAACTGGAAAAAGTCGTCTAACTGGTTGCGGTCAATGGCGGTGCGTTGTTGGTTCAGCAATTGCTCGAGCATATAAAGGTGCTCGTCTGTCGCCATACTTGCCGCACGCTTCGCTACCGCACGCTCAATCGCTTCACGGATAAAGCAGCCGTTCTTAACATGGCTGACGGAAATCTTATTAACGTAAGTTCCACGCTGCGGGCGAATTTGCACCAGGCCAGTTTCCGCCAGTTTGATAAAGGCTTCACGAACCGGTTGGCGGGACACTTCAAAGCGGATTGCCACTTCTTTTTCAGACAGCGGCGTACCTGGTGGAATCAGGCAACGCACAATATCGCGACGCAAAATGCGATAGATTTGTTGGTTAACGGGCTGAGTGGGGTTAAGCAATGTTGACGGTAGCATTAAATTTTTCTTTTTTTGGAAGAACCGTGCAAATTTAACATTTATTTGCACGGTCGCCCATACCCGAAATCCCTTCGAATATGGACAAGGTGATTAACCTTCGCGGTGAATGCTTAATCCAGCAAACGTCTGGCTAACCGGCATCATCTCAAGCGTATTGATGTTGACGTGTTTAGGCAGTGTCGCCACCCACCAAACCGCTTCGGTCACATCTTCAGGGGTTAAAGCGTTGGCGTTTTCATAGGTTTTCTCGACTTTGCCGTCATCACCTTTGAAACGTACATTGGAAAACTCAGTACCGCCGACCAAACCAGGCTCGATATCCGTCACGCGGATTGCCGTCTTATGCAGATCGGTACGTAAGTTCAGGCTGAACTGGCGCACAAATGCTTTCGTGGCCCCGTACACGTTGCCACCAGCATATGGCCAGTTAGCCGCGGTAGAACCGATATTAATAATATGACCGCGATCACGCTCGACCATGCCAGGCAGCACGGCGCGCGTCATATACACGAGGCCTTTGTTGTTGGTATCAATCATCGTTTCCCAGTCATCCGGGTCCGCTTTATGAGCCGGTTCCATACCCAGCGCCAGGCCCGCATTATTCACCAGCACATCAATGTTGCGCCAGGCCGCCGGTAACTGTTCCATCGCCACTTCGATAGCCGCACGGTTACGCACATCAAGTTGCAGCGTAATGATGCTTTCACCCAGCTCATCTTTGAGCTCTTGCAGACGTTCCTGACGGCGTCCAGTAGCAATGACTTTATGACCCTGTTGTACGAAACGACGAGTAATACTCTCACCAAATCCGGAAGTTGCACCGGTCACCAAAATAATCATCTCACTGTTCCTCAAAGGTTTTTGTTTGGTAATACCTTAGCATGCTAAGGCAGTTAGTGATAATTCAACTTTGTGCTAAAAACGACGTTGCAAGGGCCTGCACGCTGCTGGTGCAGCGGTATCTGCCGTGTGCAACTTTCTGGTGCATGAGACCCCGCGGATTTTTGCATCCTCAACTAATAATACCAAAAGGCAACCGATTGCGACCAAAGGCAACCGATTGCCTTCTCTAAAGTTGCTTAAATGTTGCGCAGCAAAGGAAAATGTATTCTAAGCTACTGTTATAAAAAAGATTAAAGACAAACCTCAATGTGGCATCAACATTGCAATCATTAACTCATTCTTCACAAAACCATTACAGGCATGGCGATGACAGTTAATTACACGCAGGCGTTACGCGGCCAGTTCTTCGATATAACCCAAACCGGAACTCGTCCTGACGAGTTGCTGGCGAATGCGCGTCACCATGATGATGCGTTGTTATTTATTGATGGTGGTACGGTGGTGGCTTTGTTGCCATGGGAAGAAGGGCGCATGCATTTGCGTAGCGAAAGTGATTATCTCGATTATCGCGGCAAATTAATCATTCCCGGCTTTGTTGATACCCACCTGCATTATCCGCAAACAGAAATGATAGGCGCGTATGGCGAGCAGTTACTCGAATGGCTACAAACTTACACTTTCCCGGTTGAGAGCCAATATCAGGACAGTTCGTACGCCGCGAAAATGTCAGCATTTTTCCTTGGCCAACTGTTGAGCAACGGTACCACCACCGCATTGGTTTTTGGCACGGTTCATCCGCAGTCGGTGGAAGCGCTTTTCAGCGCGGCAGAACATCTTTCCATGCGCATCATTGCGGGCAAAGTGATGATGGATCGCAACGCGCCGGAATATCTTACCGAAACACCGGCGCAAAGTTATCAGCAAACGCGTGAGTTGATTCAGCGCTGGCATAAAAAAGGGCGCCTGAACTATGCGCTGACGCCGCGTTTTGCGCCGACATCTTCACCTGAATTACTCAAAGTGGTGCAGACACTGCGCGAAGAATTTCCCGATACCTGGCTGCATACCCATTTAAGTGAAAACAGTGCCGAAGTGGAATGGGTGAAAAACCTGTGGCCCGACTCTGAAAGCTATCTTGGCGTTTATCACCAGTACCAACTCACCGGAAAACGCAGCGTGTTTGCTCACGCCATCCATTTGCAAGAGTGTGAATGGGATTGCCTGCACCGCACTGAATCGGCCATCGCCTTTTGCCCAACCTCAAATCTGTTTCTCGGCAGCGGGCTGTTTAACCTCAAACAGTGCCATGAGCGGGGGATCCGCATGGGGATTGGTACCGACGTTGGCGCAGGCACCACCTTTAACATGCTACAAACCCTGGCCGAAGCGTACAAAGTTGCCCAACTGCAAGGATACCGTCTGTGCGCTAGCGAAGCGTTTTATCACGCCACATTGGGCGGTGCACACGCGCTGGATCTGGATGACAAAATCGGCAACTTCCTGCCCGGTAAAGAGGCGGATTTTGTGGTGCTGGACTTAGCCGTAACGCCATTGCAGAAACTGCGCTACGCCAACAGTCGGGATATTTATGAAAAGTTGTTCGTGCTGATGACGCTCGGCGATGACCGTAACATCTGGCACACCTGGGTAAACGGTAAATGCGTCTGGCAACGTGGCTCGCTGGAGGTCGCGGCATGATTCAATTTTTGCTCAATCAAACCTTAAAGACCCTTGATAACGTTGACCCAAATACCACGGTGCTGAACTGGCTGCGCGGCAGTGAACAGCGCTGTGGCAGCAAAGAAGGGTGCGCATCGGGTGATTGCGGGGCGTGTACGGTGGTGCTCGGCCAGGTTGATGGCGAGAAAATGCGCTATGACAGCGCCAATAGCTGCATCACGCTGGTCAGCCAGCTTGATGGCAAACAGTTGCTGACCGTGGAGGATTTAGCAGACGGCAGCAAGTTGCATCCGGTGCAGCAGGCGATGGCCGATTGCCACGCTTCGCAATGTGGTTTTTGTACCCCAGGTTTTGTGATGTCGGGATTCGCACTGCAAAAAGCGCATAGCCCGACTGACCGTCATGAAATAGAAAAACAACTCGCCGGAAACCTGTGCCGTTGTACGGGTTATCGGCCAATTATTCAGGCGATGCAGCAAAGTTGCGGTACGCGTACTGACCAGTTTACTCGCACTGAGATGCAAACTGTCGCACGCTTAAAGTCGCTGCAACAATCGCAGGTCGCCGAGGTTAGTAAATCCAACCGCTGCCTGTTGCCAAAGACCGTTGAGCAACTGGCATCGCTGTACCAGCAAAATCCGCAGGCTCGCTTGCTGGCTGGTGGTACCGATCTGGTGCTGACTATCACCCAGCAATTTCAGACACTGCCATTGATTATTGCACTCAATCAGGTGGATGAACTCAAAACGGTTTCCATCACCGACAGCCAAATTCGCATTGGGGCGATGGCAACATTGCAGGCGTGTCAGGAGGTTTTACAGCCAGTGATCCCGGCGTTTTCGCAGATGCTCGACCGCTTTGCCTCGCCGCAAATTCGCAATCACGCCACGCTTGCCGGAAATCTGGCAAACGCTTCGCCGATTGGCGATGGTGCGCCAATGCTGCTGGCGCTCGGTGCGCAACTGGAATTGCGCTGCGGTAACGAACTGCGCACGTTGCCGCTCGATGAATTCTTCCTCAGTTATCGCAAAACAGCTTTGCAACCTGGGGAATTTATCACTGCGGTGATTATTGAGCGGGCGGCAGTCTCCCCGACGTTTGCCGCATGGAAAATATCCAAACGGATGGATGACGATATTTCGACAGTCTTTGGCGCATTCAACCTGCATTTTTCCGCCGGAAAAGTGCAGAGCGCTCGGCTGGCTTTCGGTGGCATGGCTGCGGTTCCGGCGTGCGCAAAAAGGGCTGAAAACGCGCTGACAGGTTTGCCGCTCAACTCGCAATCACTGGCTCAGGCGTGTGCCGCGCTGGCCGAAGATTTCCAGCCGTTAAGTGATTTCCGTGGCAGCGGAGTCTATCGCCTGAAACTCGCGCAAAATCTGCTACGACGCCTGGTGCTACAACACGCCGAAACGGCTTACGCACTTGAGGTACAACATTATGTCAACTAATCCTGTGCGCCTGTCAGAACAGTCATTGATCGAGCAGTTTTCTCGCAAATTGCACGGTGGCGCAGGCGAAAGCCGCAAACATGAAAGCGCAGATAAACACGTCAGCGGTAAAGCGGAATACATTGATGACAAACTGACTTTGCCCGGCATGTTGCACTTATGCCCGGTTCTCAGCCAACACGCCCACGCGCGCATCCTCAATATTGATACTCGCGAATGTTACGCCATTCCCGGTGTAGTCCGCGTTTTTAGCTGGCAGGATGTTCCCGGCGAGCTGGATATTGGCCCGTTAGCGCCAGGCGACCCGCTATTTGCCCGCGACAAAGTTGAGTATCACGGCCAGGTTGTCCTCACGGTAGCCGCCGATACCCCAGAAGCCGCGCGTGCAGGCGCGCAAAAGATCGCTATCGAATATGACGTGCTTGAAGCGGTGCTGGATGTTGAAGAGGCATTACGTCGCGAACACTATGTTCAGGAACCGCACGTTCATCAACGCGGTGATGCTGATGCTGCGCTGGCAAGCGCTGCGCACCGCATTCAGGGGCAATTTCACATCGGTGGCCAGGAACACTTTTATCTTGAAGGGCAGATTGCAGTAGTCCAGCCTGGGGAAGATGGCTGTGTGATGGTCTGGTCGTCAACCCAGCATCCGACAGAAGTGCAAAAGCTGGTGGCTTCAGTGCTTGGCGTCACGATGAACAAAGTCACAGTAGATATGCGTCGCATGGGCGGTGGGTTTGGCGGCAAAGAAACCCAGGCGGCGGGTATTGCCTGCCACGCCGCGCTGGTAGCGGTATTAACTGGCCGCCCGGTAAAAATGCGTCTTGCACGCCGTGACGACATGCGTATTACCGGCAAACGGCATCCGTTTTTTGTGCGCTATGACGTGGGTTTCACCGATTCTGGCATGTTGAACGGAGTGGTTATCGATCTGGCGGCTAACTGCGGATATTCGCTGGATCTGTCAGGATCGATCTGCGATCGCGCTATGTTCCACGCCGACAACGCTTATTACCTCGGTGATGCGCGCGTGACTGGCTACCGTTGCCGCACCAATCTGGCATCGAATACCGCCTACCGTGGATTTGGCGGGCCGCAAGGTATGGTTGCCATCGAACAGATTATGGACCACATCGCACGGGAGCTTGGCCTTGATCCGCTGGAAGTGCGTAAACGTAACTACTATGGCGACACTGAACGCAATGTGACGCACTACCATCAAACGGTCGAACACAACATCATGACGGAAATTACCCGTCAGCTCGAGGCCAGCGCAGATTACGCAAAGCGCCGCACAGAAATCA
The DNA here is from genome assembly GCA_024169445.1 of Buttiauxella agrestis ATCC 33320. Lineage (GTDB taxonomy): Bacteria > Pseudomonadota > Gammaproteobacteria > Enterobacterales > Enterobacteriaceae > Buttiauxella > Buttiauxella ferragutiae. The sequence continues at coordinate 3,736,566 of JALKFA010000001.1, read as the reverse complement.
CGGATTTTAACCGCAGCAGCCCAATACTCAAACGCGGTCTGGCGCTGACGCCGGTAAAATTCGGCATCTCTTTTACCTCCAGTTTCCTCAACCAGGCTGGGGCATTGCTGCTGATTTACACCGATGGCACGGTGCAGCTCAACCACGGCGGCACAGAAATGGGCCAGGGGCTGAACACCAAAGTGGCGCAAGTGGTGGCGGAGGTGTTGCAAATCCCCGTCGAACAGATCCAGGTCACCGCAACCAACACCGGAAAAGTGCCGAATACCTCACCGACGGCGGCTTCATCGGGTGCCGATCTCAACGGTAAAGCGGCGGAAATTGCCGCACTGACCATTAAAGAGCGGCTGGTAGAAATGCTCTGTCGTTTACACGGTTGCGAAACCGAACAAGTGGAGTTTCGTAATGGCGTGGTGAAAGTCCCAGGGTGGCATTTTAGCTTTAGTGAAATCGCCAGTCTTGCCTGGCTGAACCAGGTCCCGCTGTCTGCCACCGGGTTCTACAAAGTACCGGGAATTCATTACGACCGTGCCGCCGGTCGTGGGCAGCCATTCTATTACTTCTCCTGGGGGGCGGCTTGTTCGGAAGTGATTATCGACACGCTGACCGGAGAGTACCGTCTGTTGCGTACCGACATTCTGCATGACGTTGGCAATTCGCTGAACCCGGCACTCGACATCGGGCAAATTGAAGGTGGTTTTGTACAAGGGGCAGGCTGGCTGACTTGCGAAGAGTTGGTCTGGGATGTCAAAGGACGGTTGCTGACCGACAGCCCGATGAGCTACAAAATACCGGCGATAAGCGATGCGCCAGCCGACTTACGGGTTAAGTTGCTGGAGAATTATGCCAACCCTCAGCACACCGTTTATCGTTCAAAAGCCGTCGGTGAACCGCCGTTTATGCTGGGAATATCCGTGTGGTGCGCCTTACAGGACGCCGTGGCAAGTGTCACTGATTACCTGAAACACCCAATGCTGGATGCGCCCGCCACGCCAGAACGCGTATTTTGGGGTTGTCAGGAGGCGCCATGAACGACGATGAATGGATCGCTATTTTGATGCAGTTGCGCGAGCGGCGCGAGCCTTGCGTGTTGTTGACTGTGTTGGCTGACAAAGGCTCGGTGCCGCGAAACTGTGGCACCAAAATGATTGTTGGCCGTGAACAGACGTTTCTGACTATCGGTGGCGGGCATCTGGAATATCAATCTATCGCCATGGCACGAGCGATGCTGGAGAAGCAAAGCACGATGCTGCATACCGAGCATTTTAATCTGGGCGCCAGGCTTGGGCAGTGTTGTGGCGGCATGACCACGGTGCTGTTTGAACCGTTGATTCAGGCACAACCGCAGATCACGGTATTTGGCGCAGGCCACGTCGGGCAGGCGCTGGTGGCGCTGTTATCAACGTTACCCTGTCACATTACCTGGGTTGATGAGCGCGCCGATTTATTTTCTGACGCCCCGCAAGGGGTGAAAACCGTTCACGCAGAAGACCCGCTGGATGCAGTTCACGCCGCACCTGCGCAGAGTTATTTTATCGTCATGACCCACAGCCATCCGCGGGATCTGGAGTTGACCGAAGCGATACTTAAGCGCGGTGATTACCGTTATCTCGGGTTAATTGGCTCGCAGACTAAACGCCAGCGCTTTGAGTATCGGCTGGCGGGAAAAGGCATCACGGTGGAACAACTCAGTACCTTACGTTGCCCGGTGGGGCTGCCGGATGTGAAAGGTAAACTGCCAGCCGAAATTGCTGTAGCCATCACCGCCGAAATAATTGCTGTGTATCAGGCGGCGAGTTGAGCCTGGCGGATGACGCTCACGCTTATCCGCCCTACAATCACTTAACTTTCTTCGTAGGGTGGATAAGCGTGAGCGTGTTCCACCTTCCTGCAGGACTTATTTCAGGAGTTCAGGATGCTGTCAGTTAATCCGTTTTACCGCATCAGTTTATTGCCGTATCAAGCCCCTCACTTTGATGACATCAAAGACAGTCACTATCGTCCTGCTTTTGACGAAGCGAAACGAATTAAGCGTGAAGAAATTGCGGCGATTGCCAACGAAACAGCGGCTCCAACGTTTGAAAATACCTATCTGGCGCTGGAAAAAACCGGCCACATGCTGGCGCGCGTTACTCAGGTTTTCTTTGCCATGACCGCGGCAAATACCAATGATTATCTGCAACAGCTCGATGAAGAGTTTGCCGCCGAGTTGGCCGAATTAGCCGATGAAATGCGCCTCAATAGCGCACTGTTTTCGCGTTTAAACAGTGTGTACCAGCGCCGTAATACGCTGGGGCTTGATGACGAATCCCTGCGTCTGGTTGAAGTGGTCTGGCAGAGTTTTACCCTGGCGGGATCCACCCTTAGCGACGATAAAAAAGCGCGCCTGAAAGTGCTGAATAAAGAAGCCGCACAGTTGAACAGCCAGTTTAATAATCGTCTGCACGCCGCTAATAAAGCGGCGGGGCTGGTGGTTGATGACGTACAGCAACTTGATGGATTAACTCCGGCAGAAATTGCTGCTGCCGCGCAACAGGCCAGTGCTAAAGGGCTGGAGGGGAAATACGTCATTCCTTTACTCAATTTCACCCAACAGCCCGCGCTGCAATCGCTGCGTGACAGACAAACGCGTGAAAAGCTGTTTAATGCTGGTTGGCAACGCACACAACATAACGATAGCAATGATACCAGGGCGATTGTGGCGCGCCTTGCAACCCTGCGCGCTGAACAGGCGCAACTGCTGGGTTTTGAAAGCTACGCGGCGTGGAAAATTGCCGACCAAATGGCAGAAACACCACAGGCAGCACTGCAATTTATGCGTGATATCGTGCCTGCGGCGACTGCCCGCGCGCAACGGGAACTGGCCGACATCCAGCAAGTTATCGATGCCCAGCAGGGCGGCTTTAAAGCAGAGGTCTGGGATTGGGCATTTTATGCCGAGCAAGTTCGACATGCGCAATACGACCTCGATGAAGCACAAATCAAACCTTATTTTGAACTCAACAACGTGCTAACCAATGGCGTCTTTTGGGCGGCGAGCCAGCTTTTCGGCCTGAAGTTTGTCGAACGTTTCGATATTCCGGTTTATCACGATGATGTACGCGTGTGGGAAATCTTCGATAACGACGGGCGTGGCATGGCGCTGTTCTATGGTGACTTTTTTGCCCGTGACAGCAAAGGCGGCGGGGCGTGGATGGGCAACTTTGTGGAACAATCCACGTTGCTGGAAAATGACCCGGTAATTTACAACGTCTGTAACTACAACAAACCTGCCAGCGGCGAAGCGGCACTGATTTCCTGGGATGATGTTGTGACATTGTTCCATGAGTTTGGCCATACCTTGCACGGGCTGTTTGCCACCCAGCGTTATGCAACACTTTCCGGTACCAATACGCCACGCGACTTTGTCGAGTTTCCATCGCAAATCAATGAACACTGGGCGCGCCAGCCGCAGGTTTTCGCCAACTATGCGCGCCATTATCAAACCAACGAACCGATGCCCGAGGCGCTGAAAGATAAATTATTCCGTGCCGCGCAATTCAATAAAGGCTACGACATGACGGAGTTACTCGCTGCCGCGTTGCTGGATATGAACTGGCACAGCTTGCCTGCGGGCAGTGAAATCGATGATGTCGCATGGTTTGAAAATCAGGCACTCGAAAAGGAACGGATTAATCTGGCTACGGTGCCACCACGTTATCGCAGCAGCTATTTTGCTCATATCTTTGGCGGGGGGTACGCCGCAGGTTATTACGCCTATATCTGGACGCAAATGCTGGCGGACGACGGTTATCAGTGGTTTGTCGAACAAGGCGGGCTGAGCGCGCAAAATGGCCAGCGTTTCCGCGATGCGATTTTGGCACAGGGCAACAGTCGCGAACTTAAAACCTTATACAGCGACTGGCGGGGACACGCGCCATATAGCGAACCGATGCTGAAAAACCGGGGGTTACAGGGTTAATACCTGGCGGGCAAATTATTCAGCGCTTTGAGAATGCCGTCTTCAATTTGCACGTAGTCACCTTGTTTTAACTGCGCAAGGATCTTCATCACCGAGCTACGAGACAAGTGCGTCCGGTCCATAATGTATTTGGCGGCGGACGTCTTGTCTCTGAGGCTTTCGGGTTCACGCATTAAGCCAAATAACTGGAAGCGCACAATTTCGTAGGCCGTCGGCGCAGTCAGTTTGACCTGAAGAAGGTAAATATTACTGGCAACTTTAGTCACGTGTTTCGCCATTAACTCCCAAAGATTGAGATCATCGACCAGTTTATGTGCATGTTCGGTGGTTATCGTTGCTATCTCGCACTCACTGAGTGTTTCAAGAAACAGTCCCGCTCCCGTTTTAGACAATAAATTAGTGATTCCGGCAATATTGGGCGTTGGCAGCAAGCTGAGCACAATTTCATCGATGTCGCGGCGAATGTGTACTAACCCCGATCGGATGAGATAACACATGTCGACGCCTTTCGCGGAGTAGTAAAGGCGACGGCGCGCCGGTACTTTCACATACGTGACATGGGGGCTGAGTTTTTCCACTAAATCGAGGGTGGCCTGAGAGCTCAGCAACTGTGTGTTTTGTTCTGCATTGTCACGGGGTTTCATAGCGACCAGCTTGGGTTAGCGCGGAATAGGGCGCGGTTTGCCTTCGGTATCAACTGCCACATAAATGAATATGGCTTCTGTTGCTTTATAACGCTGACCAATAGGTTCAGATGAGACTTTTTTAACCCACACTTCCACGTTAATGGTAATGGAGCTGGTTCCGCTTTTTACACATTTGGCGTAGCAACACACCACGTCACCCACCGCGACCGGCTTGAGGAATGTCATCCCATCCACACGAACCGTCACTACGCGACCTTTGGCGATTTCTTTGGCCTGAATTGCGCCACCCATATCCATTTGTGCCATCAACCAACCACCAAAGATATCGCCGTTGGCGTTAGTGTCTGCAGGCATTGCCATCGTACGTAATACCAATTCCCCTGAAGGAGTGTCTTGCTGAGTCATTTGTCTTCCTGAAAATTACTAAGGGTCAGTTACTATGTATCTTGCTATAGTTTAATAGCATCAGACAATTCAGTCACGAAGTAGCATTATTGACTTAAAGGCTTTGTTTTAAGACTGGCAAAATCGCGGTTTAATTGATACTACACAGTGGACAACATGAAGAAATTCGCACTTATTGCTCTTAGTCTTCTCACGCTATCCAGCCAGCCCAGTTTTGCGGGAAGCAAAACGCTGGTGGAATACGGCGTTGTTCAAAATAGCCAAATTATCACCACCCAGACTCATTCCAGACCATTGCGTACCATTGCAGCAGGTGCTGCAGGTGCCGCTATTGGTAACCAGTTCGGTGGTGGTTCCGGGAAAACTATTATGACCGCCACGGGGGCGGTTGCCGGGGTAGAAGCCTCACGCCACCGTCAAAGCCAGCAGCAGAACCCTCAACAGGTGAATTTGCAGATCAAGACTAATGGCGGGCAAATAATCCAGGTGGTACAGGATTATAACGGCAGCACCACCTTTAAACCTGGGGATAAGGTTCGCATCATGACTTCAGGTTCGAATACCACCGTGGATAAATCGGTGTAATTGTTCATTGCCAGAAATGAAAAAGCACACTTTTAAAGGTGTGCTTTTTTTTGCCTTAAAGCTTGAGAATTACTTCTCTTCTTGCGGCATATGCTTGTAGATATACACGCCGCTGAGCAGAGTAAACACCAGTGTGGCAGCTGTCAGTCCAAACACTTTAAAGTTGACCCACACGCTTTGTGGCAGCCAAAAAGCTACATAAATGTTCAGCGCACCGCAGGCGATAAAGAACAGTGCCCAGGCGATGTTCAGCCGCGACCATACCGTTTCTGGCAGCGAGATTTCTTTACCCAACATGCGTTGAATCAACGGTTTGCCCATGAAGAACTGGCTAATCAGCAACGCGGCAGCAAACAACCCGTAAATCACCGTCACTTTCCATTTGATAAATTCATCGTTATGGAAGAATAGCGTCAGGCCGCCGAATACAGCCACCATCAGGAAGGTGATCAGCGCCATTTTTTCCAGCTTGCGGAATTTGTACCAGCTGTACACCAGTGCAAAACCGGTGGCGACAATCAGCGCACCGGAAGCCACGTAGATATCGTACATTTTGTAGAATGCGAAGAAGACAATCAGGGGCAGGAAGTCGAGAAACTGCTTCATAATCTGTTCCGTAAAATGACTCCTGAGCGCCATGCTCAGGAGCAGGTGAAAGTTATTGGCGAACCAGCATATACAAACGGAATAAATAGATGAGCAACACCGCAGAAATAAGGTTGCTGATCGTATTTGCAATCACCGCGCCAACAGACGGTGAGAGTGCTGCAAATGAAGACGCGAGCATCAAAAGAGCAGTTTTCGCCAGTAACCAGCTAATCACCGCAGGTGCGACCAGACGCATATTTGCCCAGGCAAGACGCATGCTGCTGCGCAGTGACTGGAAAACACCCGCTTTATCCTGAACAACCATAACCGGTGCAAATGAAAGCAGAATCGCTAACAGCACACCCGGAACCACAATCAGCATAATGCCAATTTGCACCAGGAAAGTGGTCAGGAACATCAGAATAAAGATTTTTGGTAACACAGGCGCCGATGTGCCAATGGCGCGAAGGGCACTCACACGTTGTCCGGCACTGACCATCTGGATAAGTACAAGCACGCTACCTGCGAGGATAGCATTGCCGATCAGACCAGAAAATGTCGAAGCCGCAGAGGCTTTGAGTAGCACTTGCTGTTGCTCAGGCGTCATGTTCTGCACAAGGTCAAACAGCCCAACGCTATTGGCTAAATTATCTCCCTCACTAAGGATAGACATTTGCTCGTCGCTGGGTGAAAAGGCGTGACCGATCACAACCGAAATAAAAGCACAAAGCAACGCGATCAGTAAGACAGTAACAAACTGATTGCGTAGAAAATTCCCCGTGTCACGGTACACAGAACCCGCCGTGATAGACATGCACTCTCCTTGATGTTGCTCGGTTAAAAATCAGCGGCCAATTGTACCCTGGTTGAAGGGATGTGGCACCGACAAGATGTAAGCCTTGAGTAAGTTACTGTCAGTAAGAAAAATTGATCTGGAGTGGGTAAGTGGCATTTTAAGTAATATGCGGAAAAATTAATCCAGATCATTAAATGTTAAATTAGCCAGTGAAGTGTGATCGATGCTAGATCACTTTGTACTCATTAATGAGTATATTCAGCCCGCTGTTAAAACCATAACAAGGAGAGGGCTATGAAAAAACTGTCTGTGGCGTTACTCGCATTAACCTGTTTGTCAGGTGAAGCGCTGGCACATCAACAAGGTGAATTCTTCATGCGCGCCGGTTCTGCAACCGTGCGTCCAACGGAGGGTTCGGACAATGTGCTGGGAATGGGCGGGTTTAGCGTCAGCAACAATACCCAACTGGGACTGACATTTGATTACATGGTGACGGATAACATCGGTATCGAACTACTGGCCGCCACTCCATTTCGTCATCACGTTGGCTTAGGGCCAACGGGCGACATCGCAACCGTGAGCCAATTGCCGCCAACACTGATGGCGCAGTGGTACTTTGGTAATGCGCAAAGTAAAGTTCGCCCGTATGTCGGCGTGGGTATTAACTACACCACTTTCTTTGATGCTGATTTTAACCAGACCGGCAAAGATGCAGGCTTATCGGATTTGAGCGTTAAAGATTCGTGGGGTGTGGCAGGCCAGGTGGGGCTGGATTACATGATCAATGAAAACTGGCTGCTGAACATGTCGGTTTGGTACATGGATATCGACACTGAAGTGAAGTTTAAAGCCGGTGGCGAGCAGCAGAACATCAATACGCGTATCGATCCGTGGGTGTTTATGTTCTCGGCGGGTTATCGTTTCTAATGTTGTTGAGATAACAAAGGCCGGAATTGCTCCGGCCTCTGTGTTTGCTTATGCCGTGCGCGTCGCGGCTTTCAAGCTCTGCACAAAAGCTTTCAACTCGCTTAACATCACTTCCGGCTTATCAAGATTCTGCTCGATAATCTTCACAATGGCCGAACCTGAAATCGCCCCGGCAGCGCCCGCAGCAACCGCATCCTTAACTTGCGAAGGTTCAGAAATCCCAAAACCTTGCAGTGAAGGGGCTGCACCAAACTCAGCCAGCTTTTCCACCAGGTGATGAAGCGGCAATTGAGCGCGTGTTTCGGCACCGGTTACACCAGCACGAGACAACAGATAAGTATAACCGCGACCATGTGTGGCGATTTCACGCAGCAGCGCGTCATCGGCATTCGGTGGGCAAATGAAGATTGGCGCAACGTTGTGGCGCATGGCGGCCTGGCGGAAAGGCGCAGACTCTTCAATCGGCACATCGGCAATCAGCACCGAATCGACACCCACTTTGGCGCACAGTGCATAAAACTCATCAATGCCACGGTTAAACACCAGGTTGGCGTACATCAGTAAGCCAATTGGGATGGTTGGGTGTTTCTGGCGAATTACCGCCAGCATTTCAAAGCATTGTGTTGGGGTGACACCGGCGGCAAATGCACGCAGTGCGGCATTCTGAATGGTTGGGCCATCAGCTAACGGGTCAGAGAAAGGAATACCCAACTCCAGCGCGTCAGCACCCGCTTCAATCAACGTGTCGATGATCTTCAAAGACTGTTCTGGTGATGGATCACCCAGAGTCACGAAAGGAACAAATGCACCTTCGCGGCGTTCTTGTAACTGCTCAAATGCGTGTTGATAACGTTCCATTAGATTTCCCCTCGCGCTTTCAAAATGTCGTGAACGGTGAAGATGTCTTTGTCACCACGGCCAGAGAGGTTCACCACCAACAGTTGTTCTTTTTCTGGATTTTCTTTCATCATCTTCAGGGCGTGAGCCAGCGCGTGTGAAGATTCCAGTGCCGGGATAATCCCTTCTTTGAGACACAACGTTTTGAAGGCTTCCAGAGCTTCGTCATCGGTAATCGAAACATAATCTGCACGGCCAATGCTGTTGAGGTGTGCATGCTGCGGCCCGACAGACGGGAAGTCCAGACCGGCAGAGATGGAATACGACTCTTCGATTTGGCCTTCGTCGGTTTGCATCATCGGCGATTTCATACCGAAGTAAATCCCCACACGGCCATGTTTCAGTGGCGCGCCGTGTTCACCGCTTTCGATACCGTGACCCGCCGGTTCAACACCAATCAGGCCGACTTTAGGTTCGTTGATGAAATCAGCAAACATGCCGATGGCATTCGAACCACCGCCGACACAGGCGATAACCGCATCTGGCAGACGGCCTTCTTTTTCAAGGATCTGCGCTTTGGTTTCTTCGCCAATCATGCGCTGGAATTCACGCACGATAGTCGGGAATGGATGCGGGCCGGCTGCGGTGCCGAGCATATAGTGCGCGGTTTCGTAGCTGCCGGACCAATCGCGCAGCGCTTCGTTACACGCATCTTTCAATGTGGCGGAACCACTATGTACTGGGATGACTTCTGCACCCATCAAACGCATACGGAACACGTTTGGCGACTGGCGCTCAACGTCTTTTGCGCCCATGTAGATGCGGCATTTCAGGCCGAGCAGGGCGCTGGCTAAGGCTGATGCCACACCGTGTTGACCCGCACCGGTTTCGGCGATGATCTCAGTTTTGCCCATTTTCTTTGCCAGCAACGCCTGGCCGAGCACCTGGTTAGTTTTGTGCGCGCCGCCGTGCAGCAAATCTTCACGTTTTAAATAGAGGGTAGTTTTGGTGCCGGCTGTCAGGTTGCGGCACTTGGTCAGCGCTGTTGGACGGCCGGCGTAGTTTTTTAGCAGGTCGTTAAATTCAGCCTGAAATTCTGCATCGCTTTGTGCTGCTACAAACGCTTCTTCCAGTTGGCGCAGTGCAGGCATCAAAATTTGTGGCACGTACATGCCGCCAAACTCACCAAAATAGGGATTCAATAATGTCATGATATTTTCCTTAGTAAGCCCGCAGCGTCTGGAAGACGGCAGCCAGCTTGTTAGCATCTTTAATACCCGGTGCGCTTTCGACACCTGAGTTGAAATCTAAACCTACGCAGCCCGCTTTCGCTGCTTCTATGCAGTTATCCGCACCCAGTCCGCCAGCGAGAATCACGTTTTCCAGATTCTGGCCTGCAAGGAGTGACCAATCAAAACGTTGGCCGCTACCGCCCTGGCCGTTGTCGAACAGGTATTTATCGATATGGTTTAAATCACGAGCGGGCAGGCTTTCTTTGACACTTAACGCTTTCCAGATTTGGACACTTGCCGGAAGGGCTGCGCGAAGTTGGTCTATATAGGCCTGGTTTTCTTCGCCATGCAGCTGCACGGCGGCGAGATTAAATTGCTCTGCTTTTTGCACGACATTGTCAACTGGCGTGTCGCGGAACACTCCGACATATTTCAGCGGCGTTGCGGCAATAACTGCAGCGGCTGTTTCATCGCTGACAAAACGCGGTGATGCAGGCACAAAAATCAGGCCGCCATAAATTGCCCCGGCTTCGAAGGCGGCGCGGGCATCTTGCGGACGAGTCAGGCCACAGACTTTGTTTTCACCCAACGTTACACGGCGAACCGCAGCATTCAGGTCATCTTCACCCATCAGGGCCGAACCAATCAGGAAGCCGTTAGCAAAGTGGCTGAGTTCACGGATCTGGCCGTAGTTGCCGATCCCCGATTCGCTGATAACCGTCACACCGTGGCCTAAACGAGGCGCGAGTTGGCGAGTGCGGTTCAGGTCGATGGATAAATCGCGCAGGTCGCGGTTGTTGATACCGACAACTTTAGCTTTCAGCTCAATCGCACGTTCCAGCTCTTCTTCATTACTCACTTCTGTCAGCACGCCCATATTCAGGCTATGCGCAACAGCAGCAAGCTGGCGATACTGTTCGTCATCGAGCACCGACAACATCAGCAGACAAGCATCGGCCTGATAAAAACGCGCCAGCAGAATCTGATAGGCGTCGATAATAAAGTCTTTGCACAACACCGGTTGCGTGACGATGTTGCTGACAATGGGCAGGAAATCAAAACTGCCCTGGAAGTATTTCTCGTCTGTCAGTACCGAGATAGCAGACGCGTAGTGCTTATAGACGTTGGCAATGCGTGCCGGGTCAAAATCATCACGGATCACGCCTTTGGACGGAGACGCTTTTTTGCACTCCAGAATAAAGGCAGTTCGGGCACCTTGCAGTGCGTGATAAAAGTTGCGTGTCGCCGGCACAATGTTGTTCTGGAAACTTGCCAGGGGTTGTTGTTGCTTGCGTGCTTCAACCCAGATCGCCTTATCATCGACGATTTTCTTTAATACGGTTTCCTGCATGACTTATCCTCTTCCGGCCAGTGCTGTAACCCGGTCATATGCCGCGCCGCTGCGCAACACTTCCAGCACTCGTTGTGCGTTCGCTTTTAGATCTTCTTGCCCATGCAGACGCATTAACATAGCGACGTTCGCGGCTACTGCAGACTCATGAGCAGTCTCTCCTTTACCTTGTAACAGGCGGGTGAGAATGTCACGATTTTCTTCTGGCGTACCGCCTGCCAGCTGATCCTGATGATAAGCTGGCAGGCCAAAGTCGGTGGCTTCCAGTTGGTAGCTTTTGATCTCGCCATCGTGAAGTTCGGCAACCTGAGTGGTGGCATGCAGAGAAACTTCATCCATACCGCCGCTGTGTACCACTGCCGCACGTTTGTATCCCAGCACACGCAACGTTTCTGCAATCGGCAACACCAGTTCCGCACTGTAGACACCAATCAGCGCCATCTGTGGATGTGCGGGGTTAATCAACGGCCCAAGCACATTGAACAAGGTGCGCGTTTTTAGCTGCTGGCGCACAGGCATCGCGTGGCGAAAACCAGTGTGGTATTTCGGTGCAAACAGGAAGCAGACGCCCAAATCGTCAAGGGCTTTACGCGACGATTCGGCACTCATTTCCAGGTTAATACCGAAGGCGGCCAGTAAATCCGACGAGCCAGATTTGCTGGAAACGCTGCGATTACCGTGTTTGGCTACTTTCAGCCCAACCGCGGCGGCAACAAAGGCGCTGGCGGTGGAAATATTGATGCTGTTACTGCCATCGCCACCGGTACCGACGATGTCAGCAAACGGATAGTCCGGGCTTGGGAACGGTGCTGCGGCTTCCAGCAACGCGGTGGCTGCACCAGCGATTTCATTCGGATGTTCACCACGTACTTTCATACTGACCAGCGCCGCCGCCAGTTGTTCAGGTTTCAACTCGCCACGCACAATGGCGGCAAACAGCTGGTGGCTCTCTTCGCGGCTCAGGGTTTGCGCCTGGTAAAGCTTGTCGAGAATAGGTTGCAGCGTGTTGGCTTGTTTTAATTTCAGCAGCGCCCAGTCGAGAGTTTGTTCAAGCAAACGTGCACCATGGGTGGTCAGAATGGATTCCGGATGGAACTGGAAACCACACACCCGATCTGCATCGTGGCGAACCGCCATCACCATGCCCTCAAAATGGGCGTTAATGGTTAAACCCGCCGGAATATTGCTGCCAACTAGTGAGTGATAACGGGCTACAGGAAGCGGGTTAGGCAAACCGGCAAACATCGCCTCGCCATCGTGAGAAATAATCGACGCTTTGCCATGCAGAATTTCACCTGCCTGACCGACATAACCGCCGTAAGCTTCAACAATCGCCTGGTGGCCCAGGCAAATACCAATAATCGGTAATTTGCCACGCAGACGCGTTAACAGTTCAGGCATACAACCTGCTTCGCTTGGCGCACCAGGGCCTGGCGAAAGCATCAGCACCGGGTTGTCCATGGTCGCCAGACGTTCAATTAAAGTCTGTGCAGGAACGTGATTGCGGTAAATAACCACATTGTGACCATTGGCACGCAGCTGATCGGCAAGGTTATAGGTGAACGAGTCGATGTTATCGAGCAGCAGAATGTCAGCCATCAGAAAATCTCCTGTGCGTGATGCGCGGTAGCAATGGCGCGCAGTACAGCGCGGGCTTTGTTGCGGGTTTCATCGGCTTCAGATTGCGGCACAGAGTCCAGAACCACGCCAGCCCCGGCCTGAACGGTGGCGATGCCATTTTCAACGTAGGCGGAGCGAATGACGATGCAGGTATCCAAATCACCATGGGCGGTGAAGTAACCCACTGCACCACCATAACTGCCACGACGTACGCCTTCGGCTTTGGCAATCAACTGCATCGCACGAACTTTCGGTGCGCCGCTCAGGGTGCCCATATTCATGCAGGCGCGGTAGGCGTGCAGTACATCAAGATCTTTATGTAGTTCGCCAACCACACGCGAAACCAGGTGCATCACAAAGGAATAACGGTCGACTTTAGTTAAGTCTGCAACATAACGGCTGCCAGGCGTGCAAATACGCGCCAGGTCGTTACGCGCTAAATCAACCAGCATCAGGTGCTCGGACATCTCTTTATGGTCGGTACGCATTTCCAGTTCAATGCGGCTATCGAGATCGCGATCAAGCGTTCCGTCTGCACGGCGGCCACGCGGGCGAGTCCCGGCAATCGGGTAGATTTCAATCTGGCGCGAAGTGGCATCATATTTGAGCGAGCTTTCCGGTGAGGCACCAAACAGGGTGAAGTCGTTATCCTGCATAAAGAACATGTACGGGCTTGGATTGCTCTTTTTCAGTGTCTGATAAGCGGCGAGCGGAGACGGGCAAGGCAGTGAAAAACGGCGCGATGGCACGACCTGGAATATCTCACCGATGCGAATTGCTTTCTGCATCTTACGAACCACGTCGCCAAATTCTTCATCGCTTTGGCTGCATTCGCAGGTCATGTGTTCCACTTTTTGTACCGGCAATGCAGCTGGTTCTTGCTCCATTTGTTTAATCAGCTGCGCAGTGCGCTGAAGCAAACGCTGTTTTTCTGCGGCTGATGGGGTAAACAAGCTCGCCTGGATGCGGGTGTGTTTTTTCTGATGGTCAATAACCAGCAGAGTTTCAGCCAGATAAAAACAGTAGTCAGGGCAACGGTTGTCTTGCACCAGTTCTGGTAAATCTTCAAAACCCGCGACCAGGTCATAGGCAAACAGGCCGCCGAAGAACATCGCTTCGCGCTCATTGACCGGCACAGTAACCAGTTCCTGCATTAAACGGAAAGCATCGAACACTGACAGCGAACACAGACGCGCATCTTCATCCAGCAGGGAACTAACAACCGGGAAGCGCAGAACTCGGCCCTGCGGAGAGTGTGTGTTTTCAACACCCGCAGGCAGCGCGGCATCAAGCAGGGGTAGCAGTGAGGCACCGTTATCTGAAAGCGCATGAATGGTGACAGTGTCACCTAATGCAGTAATGCGCAGCGCGCTGTCAACTAACAGCAGGCTTTTCAAATCGTCTTTACTATCGATATCTGCCGATTCCAGCAACAACGTTGCCGGACGCGCTCCGCACAGCTGATGGAAAACTGCGCCAGGGTTATCGCGATAGGGCGCTTCATTAATCAGGAGTTCGAGCGCTGGTTTTTGTGTTTGCATGTTCTGCTCTCATATTTTGTTCAAAAAAAAGCCCGCTTCGTTGGCGGGCCTGGTATCTGGGCTGAATTACAGCCATAGCGATTACACTGCCCGTTATCAGGAAGTACGCCACCAGCTGTGCATGCGGATTATCGCTTTCATTTTCAGATACCTTTATCGTGTGAACTTGCGTACTAGTTAACTAGTTCGATGATTCAAAGTCAATAGCGATTTTTAGTTATCGATAAAATCGCTATGATGAGCGGCGTTTTTTAAGTTTACTAACACACCCGGAGCCATTTTGAGCGAACCCACACTTGCGGTGATTTACGACTTACATAGCCATACCACCGCGTCAGATGGCCTGTTAACGCCCGAGGCGTTGGTGCAACGTGCTGTCGATATGCGTGTTGGTATTCTGGCAATCACCGACCATGACACAGTAGCCGGAATTGCCGCGGCAAGGGAAGCAGTATCACGTCTGCAATTGCCATTGCGTTTAATCAGTGGTGTTGAGATTTCCACCCTCTGGGAAAATCATGAAATCCATATCGTTGGGTTAGGTGTTGATGAACATCACCCGGCACTGGCGGAATTTTTGGCGCAACAAAGTGAGCGCCGTGTACAACGTGCGGCGTTGATCGCCGAACGGCTTGAAAAAGCACATATCCCCGGTGCGTTAGAAGGCGCGATGCGCCATGCCAACGGCGGGGAAGTCACGCGTGGGCATTTTGCACGTTACCTGGTGGAGTGCGGTAAAGCCAAGACCATGGCGGACGTGTTTAAGAAATATCTCGCAAAAGGGAAAACCGGTTACGTTCCGCCACAGTGGTGTACAATAGAACAAGCTATTGATGTGATTCATCATTCTGGCGGGCAGGCGGTTCTGGCACATCCAGGCCGTTATGACCTGACGGCTAAATGGCTGAAAAGATTGCTGGCGCAGTTTGCCGAAAGTGGTGGCGATGCCATGGAAGTCGCGCAGTGTCAGCAAGCCCCCAATGAGCGCACCCAGCTTGCCAGTTATGCCCAGCAGTTTAATTTGTTGGCATCACAGGGCTCAGATTTCCATATGCCGTGTGCGTGGATTGAGCTAGGACGCAAGCTTTGGCTCCCGGCAGGTGTGGTGCCTGTCTGGCAGAATTGGGGTGGCGGCCACATCGCAAAAGAGAGGGTTTTATGAGTCAATTTTTCTATATTCACCCGGATAACCCACAGCAGCGCCTGATCAACCAGGCGGTTGAAATTGTTCGCAAGGGCGGCGTGATTGTTTACCCAACCGACTCGGGTTATGCGCTGGGCTGTAAACTTGAAGATAAAACGGCAATGGAGCGTATTTGCCGCATTCGTCAACTACCCGACGGGCACAATTTTACCTTGATGTGCCGTGATTTGTCGGAGCTTTCAACTTACGCATTTGTTGATAACGTGGCGTTTCGCTTAATCAAAAATAACACGCCAGGTAATTACACTTTTATTCTCAAAGGCACCAAAGAAGTTCCGCGTCGTTTGTTGCAGGAAAAACGCAAAACCATCGGTTTGCGTGTGCCGTCGAATCCGATCGCGTTAGCCTTGCTGGAAGTCCTGGACCAACCGATGTTATCAACATCGCTGATGCTGCCAGGCAGTGAGTTTACGGAGTCAGATCCGGAAGAAATCAAAGACCGCCTGGAGAAGGTTGTCGATCTGGTTATCCACGGTGGTTATCTTGGCCAGCAACCGACAACCGTGGTTGATTTAACGGATGATGCACCAGTGGTTATTCGTGAAGGCGTGGGCGACGCAAAACCTTTCTTATAAGTGCATCTACAGCTATACTGTCCGGCCTAAAATGGGGCTGATGTGCCCCATTATCCCAATTCGACGCCTGTGAAGGCGACACCCGAGGAAGCTCAATGAGCGATAAGAGCGAAAAGTTACAAAAAGTCCTGGCTCGCGCCGGCCACGGTTCACGCCGTGAAATTGAAACCATTATCTCCGCAGGCCGCGTTAGCGTTGATGGCAAAATTGCCAAGCTGGGCGACCGTGTTGAAGTGACTCAGGCCCTGAAAATCCGTATTGATGGTCACCTGATCTCGATTAAAGAATCCGCAGAACAGATTTGTCGCGTGCTGGCTTACTATAAGCCGGAAGGCGAATTGTGTACGCGTAACGATCCGGAAGGGCGTCCAACTGTATTTGACCGTTTACCAAAACTGCGCGGTGCGCGCTGGATTGCGGTCGGTCGTCTGGATGTGAACACCTGCGGTCTGCTGCTTTTCACGACGGATGGTGAGCTGGCAAACCGCCTGATGCACCCAAGCCGTGAAGTAGAGCGTGAGTATGCAGTGCGTGTCTTCGGCGAAATTGACGACGACAAAGTGAAGCAACTCGGTCGTGGTGTGCAGCTTGAAGATGGCCCGGCCGCATTTAAAACCATCAAGTTTACCGGTGGCGAAGGCATTAACCAATGGTACAACGTGACCCTGACCGAAGGCCGCAACCGTGAAGTGCGTCGCCTGTGGGAAGCGGTAGGTGTGCAGGTTAGCCGCTTGATCCGTGTGCGTTACGGTGACATTCAGTTGCCGAAAGGCTTGCCACGTGGCGGCTATACTGAACTCGACCTGGGCCCAACCAACTATCTGCGTAAGCTGGTAGAGTTGCCGGAAGAGACAGAAAGCAAAGTGGCGGTTGAAAAAGACCGTCGTCGCATGAAGGCGAACCAGATTCGTCGTGCGGTGAAACGCCACACGCAAACCACTGGCGGCGGCCGCCGTGGTGGACGCAGCAGCTAAAATATCAAACCCCTCAACTGAGGGGTTTTTTACTAATAGTCGATACCTATCTGTGCTTTAACACCCGCATCAAAAGCATGTTTCACCGGCCTCAATTCACTCACCGTATCCGCCACTTCAAGAATATCCCGATGACACCCACGGCCAGTAATAATCACGGTCTGGTTCTCAGGACGCTGTGTCAGCGCGGCCAGCACCTCTTCTAGCGGTAAATAATCGTATGCCACCATATAGGTTATTTCGTCGAGGATAACCATATCCAGTGCGCTATCGGCGAGCATACGCTTTGCGTGTTGCCACACTTCCTGGCAGGCGGCGGTATCCGTTTCGCGGTTTTGCGTGTCCCAGGTAAAACCTGTCGCCATTACCTGAAATTCGACACCGGCAGGTTCGAGTAAATTACGCTCCCCATTCGGCCATTGACCTTTGATAAACTGAATGACGCCCACTTTTTGTCCGTGCCCAACTGCGCGGGTGGCGGTGCCAAATGCTGCGGTAGTTTTACCTTTACCGTTTCCGGTAAAGACAATCAAAATACCGCGTTCTTCTTGCGCTGCTGCAACACGGGCATCCACTTTTTCTTTCTGGCGCTGCTGGCGTTGTTGATAACGATCTTCACTCATTCGGAAATTCCTGGTTTACGGTTGGGTTGCGCGTCAAAGCTCATACCTGTTTTACGGCGACTATCATCACCCATCAGCCATAAATAAAGCGGCATTAAATCCCGCGGTGTTTTAAGCTTTTCGGGGTCTTCAGTTGGAAATGCACTGGCGCGCATGGCGGTGCGCGTCCCGCCTGGATTAATGCAATTTACGCGTAGGTTATGCTGTTTATATTCCTCAGCCAACACCTGCATCATGCCCTCAGTGGCGAATTTTGACACCGCGTATGCCCCCCAACCCGCACGACCCTGACGGCCAACACTGGAGCTGGTAAACACCAGCGAACCTGAATCTGACTTCAGTAATAAAGGAAGCAGGGCCTGGGTCAGAAAGAAGGTGACGTTGACATTCACCTGCATGACGTTGTGCCACGTTTGCGGATCTTGTTCGTCCATTGGCCGAACATCGCCGAGAATCCCTGCATTGTGTAATACTCCATCCAGACGAGGAATGAGCCCGGAAAGTTTTTGCGCCAGATGCTGGCAATCTGCAGGTGTAGCGGTGGCAAAATCCAGCACGAACCAGTGTGGCTGGCCACCGAAGCGGGTGTTAATCTCCTGGGCTGTGGTGCGTAATTTTTCTTCATTACGCCCCAACAACACGAGGCTTGCCCCATAACGCGCATAGGTTAAGGCGGCTTCACGCCCGATGCCATCGCTGGCACCGGTGACTAAAATGATGCGGTTTTGCAGTAAATCAGTTTTCGGTTGATAGTGCACTTTCAACTCCTCGCGCGATGCAAAGCTCGCGTCTTAATTCTCAGAAATGCCTGGGTTTATTTGGCCTTCAGGCTTTATGCCTGAAAGAGGCGGTTATTTCAATCAGGCAACAGGAGACAATACCTTTGATTAACATTTTGCAAAAGTTTCCTTTTACTAAAGCCGTTCAGGAATGCATCTCGCAGCATTTATAGTTGGTTGCAGACGTAGAATCAGTGCTCGGTTACACTGGGCGACAGGTATTTAATGCTCTGAACGGAAGGCGGAAAGTGTGGATCTAATTGCAAACTATGGGCTGTTTTTGGCGAAAATCGTCACTGTCGTTGCGGCTATTGGCATTCTTGTCACCATTATCGTGAATGTGGCAGGGCGTAAAAGACATCAGCGTGGGGAATTACGTCTCACCAATTTAAGTGAACAATATCAGGAAATGCAGGAAGAAATGCAGGTGGCAAGGCTTGACCATCACCAGCAAAAAATCTGGCATAAAGCAGAGAAGAAAAAACATAAGCTGGAAGCAAAACAAGCTAAAGCGCGTGCTAAACGGGGTGAAAAGGTTATTTCTGATAAACCAACACTTTATGTATTGGATTTTAAAGGAAGTATGGATGCCCACGAAGTGACTTCGCTTCGTGAAGAGATAACAGCGGTATTAGCGGTCGTCAAACCTGAGGATGAAGTTCTGCTGCGCCTGGAGAGCCCAGGCGGAGTCGTGCATGGTTATGGCCTGGCTGCTTCGCAATTGCAGCGCCTGCGTGACAACAAAGTCCGTCTGACGGTCGCAGTGGATAAAGTCGCTGCCAGCGGTGGCTATATGATGGCTTGTGTGGCAGACAAAATTGTCGCAGCACCGTTTTCTATTATTGGCTCGATTGGTGTAGTCGCGCAGGTGCCTAACTTCCATCGCCTGTTAAAACGTAATGATATAGATGTTGAGCTGCATACCGCAGGGCAATACAAGCGCACCTTGACGTTGTTTGGTGAAAACACCGAGCAGGGGCGTGAGAAATTCCGCGAAGACCTCAATGAAACTCACCTGCTATTTAAGCAGTTTGTTCATGACATGCGCCCGACACTTGATATCGATTCGGTGGCGACAGGTGAGCACTGGTACGGTACGCAAGCGCTGGAAAAAGGCTTGATTGATGCAGTAAGCACCAGCGACGATTTACTGATCAATCTGATGAAAAATCATGAAGTGATTAATGTTCACTATACGCGCCGCAAGAAAATGATGGACAGATTTACCGGCAGTGCGGCAAATAGCGTTGATATCCTGCTGATGCGCTGGTGGCAGCGCGGTGAAAAACCATTGCTTTAAGCCAGTTTTGGCTGAACAACATTAAATGAAAACGAGGCCATTTGGCCTCGTTTTTTTCATTAGTCTTGCAGGTGATATTTATCTGCAAACACATGCGCAAGATGCTTAAACATATTAAAAATCGCGGTGCTTTTCCCGGTAGGTAAGCCTTGCTCATCAAGGAAGTATTCACCTTTGAACACCAGCACCCCGTTTTTTTGCTCTACGTCCGTTGCTTCCATTCCGTGCATGAAGTCTTCATGTGCGCGGATGACTTTGTTGGCTTCAACGAGTAGTGATTGTTTATCGATAGGTTGAGTGGTTGGTTTCATTATTTCCTCCTTTAAAAACTGGCAGTAGTGTACTTCCGCTATACTGCAAAGGGCAATATTCCTGAGTAAACCCAGGGTGATTTAATCCGTTTACTGTTCTGGCAGGAATCGCTGCTGCATGCTAATAAAGTTGCTTAACTCATTTTATCAGGTAGAGTGTGACGCTTTCGCAAATCTGGCAACGGAATTGCTTGACATTCAACCAAACTTCCGTCGTGCTATGTCACCGATGCGAAAGACTCGCTATCTCAATCACCTGCGCATTTAGCTCAATCAGGCTGGTGATGAAAAAAGAGTTGATATCCATTGACGCTGTCGCAATATAGAAAAGCGAGTCGCCAGTGGAAGGTGAAAGTAACGTGCGACGTTCCTGGAAGAATTACATTAGGTAAGGTGAATATGGGTAAAGCTCTCGTCATCGTTGAGTCCCCGGCAAAAGCCAAAACGATCAACAAATATCTCGGCAATGACTACGTGGTTAAGTCCAGCGTAGGTCATATCCGTGATTTGCCGACCAGTGGATCAACCACCAAGAAGAGCGCTGACTCCGCCTCCACCAAAGGGACCAAAAAGGTCAAAAAGGATGAACGCGGCGCGCTCGTAAATCGTATGGGTGTCGATCCCTGGCACAACTGGGAAGCACAATATGAAGTGCTGCCTGGTAAAGAAAAAGTGGTTTCAGAACTGAAATCACTGGCTGAAAAAGCAGACCATATCTATCTCGCAACCGACCTTGACCGCGAAGGGGAAGCCATTGCATGGCACCTGCGGGAAGTTATCGGTGGTGATGACACGCGTTATAGCCGCGTGGTGTTTAACGAAATTACTAAAAACGCCATTCAACAGGCGTTTGAAAAGCCGGGCGAACTGAATATCGACCGTGTTAACGCACAGCAAGCGCGTCGCTTTATGGACCGTGTTGTGGGTTATATGGTGTCGCCGCTGCTGTGGAAGAAAATTGCCCGTGGCCTGTCTGCCGGCCGCGTACAGTCTGTTGCTGTACGTCTGGTTGTTGACCGCGAACGCGAAATTAAAGCGTTTGTGCCAGAAGAATATTGGGAAGTTGACGCGAATCTGACGACGCCGAAAGGTGACAGTCTGCCGGTTCAGGTCAGCCACCATAAAGACAAACCGTTCCGCCCGGTTAACCGCGAGCAGACCATGTCTGCGGTTAGCGAGTTGGAAAAAGCACGTTACTCAGTGCTTGAACGTGAAGATAAACCAACCAGCAGCAAGCCTGGTGCGCCGTTTATCACATCCACGTTGCAGCAAGCCGCAAGTACCCGTCTTGGTTTTGGTGTGAAGAAAACCATGATGATGGCTCAGCGTCTGTATGAAGCGGGTCACATTACTTACATGCGTACCGACTCAACCAACTTGAGCCAGGATGCCGTGGGCATGGTGCGTGGCTATATCGAAGAGAGTTTCGGTAAGAAATATCTTCCAGCCGCTGCAAACCAGTATTCCAGCAAAGAAAACTCGCAAGAAGCGCACGAAGCGATTCGTCCTTCTGACGTGAGTGTGGTTGCTGAGTCGCTTAAAGATATGGAAGCTGACGCGCAAAAACTCTACCAGTTGATCTGGCGTCAGTTTGTAGCGTGTC
Source organism: Buttiauxella agrestis ATCC 33320 (assembly GCA_024169445.1). GTDB lineage: Bacteria > Pseudomonadota > Gammaproteobacteria > Enterobacterales > Enterobacteriaceae > Buttiauxella > Buttiauxella ferragutiae. The sequence continues at coordinate 3,714,707 of JALKFA010000001.1, read as the reverse complement.
AGATGACTCCTGCACAATACGACTCCACCACCCTAACGGTGCAAGCGGGTGATTTCCGTCTTAAAACGCGTGGTCGCACGCTGCGTTTTGATGGCTGGACGAAAGTAATGCCTGCGCTGCGCAAGGGCGACGAAGACCGCACATTGCCTGCTGTTGAGCAGGGTGATGAACTGGCGCTTGTAGAAGTCATCCCTGGACAGCACTTTACCAAACCACCGGCGCGCTTTAGTGAAGCCTCGTTGGTTAAAGAGCTGGAAAAACGTGGCATTGGCCGTCCGTCTACCTACGCATCTATCATTTCCACCATCCAGGATCGTGGTTATGTGCGTGTGGAAAACCGCCGTTTCTATGCGGAGAAAATGGGTGAAATTGTTACCGACCGCCTGGAAGAAAACTTCCGCGAGTTGATGAACTACGATTTCACCGCGCAAATGGAAAGCAGCCTCGACCAGGTCGCTAACAATCAGGCCGAGTGGAAAGGGGTGTTGGATAACTTCTTCAGTGATTTCAGTGAACAGTTGGGTAAAGCTGAACTGGATCCGGAAGAAGGCGGCATGCGTCCAAACCAAATGGTTCTGACCAGTATCGATTGCCCAACGTGTAGTCGTCAAATGGGTATCCGTACCGCCAGTACTGGTGTGTTCTTAGGTTGCTCAGGTTACGCGTTGCCCGTCAAAGAGCGTTGCAAAACCACCATTAACCTGGTGCCGGAAAATGAAGTCCTCAACGTCCTAGAAGGGGATGATGCGGAAACCAATGCGCTGCGTGCGAAACGTCGTTGTGCTAAATGCGGCACCGCAATGGACAGCTATCTCATCGATCCGAAACGTAAGTTACATGTTTGTGGTAACAACCCAACTTGTGATGGCTACGAAATCGAAGAGGGTGAGTTCCGCATCAAAGGTTATGACGGTCCAATTGTTGAGTGTGAGAAATGTGGTTCTGAAATGCACCTGAAAATGGGGCGTTTTGGTAAGTACATGGCTTGTACTAACGACGATTGTAAAAATACCCGTAAGATCCTGCGTAATGGCGATGTGGCTCCACCGAAGGAAGATCCGGTTCCATTACCAGAGTTGCCTTGTGAGAAATCAGACGCGTACTTTGTACTGCGTGATGGCGCGGCCGGTGTTTTCCTTGCGGCAAACACTTTCCCGAAATCTCGTGAAACACGTGCGCCACTGGTTGAAGAACTGTATCGCTTCCGTGACCGTCTGCCAGAAAAACTGCGTTATCTGGCTGATGCACCACAGCAAGACGCTGATGGCAATAAAGCCGTTGTTCGTTTTAGCCGTAAGACGAAGCAGCAATATGTTTCCTCCGAGAAAGAAGGCAAAGCGACCGGTTGGTCTGCGTTCTTTGTGGATGGTAAGTGGGTTGAAGGGAAGAAGTAACTCTCTTTAACATTGAAAGCCGGGGCCTGTGCTCCGGCTTTTTTATATCTGCGTATATAACCTTATTATTATTTTTTCTTTCAAACTATACATAGAAGATATAACTGATATAGTGGCTTAAGAAAATTTCACCACGTCTGAATCCCCGTCGCTGTTCATACCGGGGCTGCTTTTACTGCGGATGGAACACCATGAAACTACAGCAACTTCGTTATATCGTCGAGGTGGTCAACCACAACCTCAACGTCTCTTCGACGGCCGAAGGGCTTTATACTTCTCAGCCGGGGATCAGTAAACAAGTTCGGATGTTGGAAGATGAACTGGGGATTCAGATCTTTGCTCGTAGCGGCAAGCACCTGACGCAAGTGACGCCTGCGGGACAAGAGATTATCCGTATCGCCCGTGAAGTGCTGTCGAAAGTCGATGCGATTAAATCGGTTGCGGGTGAGCACACCTGGCCTGATAAAGGTTCTTTGTACGTCGCCACGACGCATACACAAGCGCGTTACGCGCTGCCGAATGTGATCAAAGGCTTTATTGAACGCTATCCGCGAGTATCGCTTCACATGCACCAGGGCTCGCCAACGCAAATTGCGGAAGCGGTTTCCAAGGGGAATGCTGATTTTGCGATAGCAACCGAAGCATTACACCTTTACGATGATTTGGTGATGCTGCCGTGCTATCACTGGAACCGTTCGATCGTTGTCACCCCAGATCATCCGTTAGCATCGAAAGAGTCTGTCTCTATCGAAGAGCTGGCGCAATATCCGTTGGTCACTTACACCTTTGGTTTTACTGGGCGCTCCGAGCTGGATACCGCATTTAATCGTGCAGGTTTGACGCCGCGTATTGTGTTTACCGCAACAGATGCTGACGTGATTAAAACTTATGTAAGGTTGGGGTTAGGTGTGGGCGTGATAGCCAGTATGGCGGTTGATCCTGTCTCTGACCCGGATCTGGTCCGTATTGAAGCACAGGGCGTATTCAGCCACAGCACGACCAAAATTGGTTTCCGCCGCAGCACGTTCTTACGTAGTTACATGTATGATTTTATTCAGCGTTTCGCACCACATCTGACTCGCGATGTTGTCGATACTGCGGTCGCATTACGTTCAAACGAAGATATTGAGGCGATGTTCAAAGATATTAAGTTACCCGCAAAATAATATCCCAAGGTATCTTTTCCATAGGGAAAGATACCTCTTCTCAGTTGCACTTAAGAATATGTTTCAACCCGCCTGATAATTAATATCCCGCCAGATTTTTATTAACCATAAGATGTAAGTGGTTAATCTGTCTCAATTAAGAGACAAACGTAGATAATAATTTACCGCCATGCAAATTTAATGTTTCAATTATTTATTTGAGGTCAAAAGATTAAATCTTTTCCTGCAATCGGGGAGCAATTTCTCTGGCTTTTGTACTAGAGTTTCTTTAGGATTAATCCCAGTCAGCGATTAATTATACCGATTGTTTGAGTTTATATGATAAGTGGTGCCGATTGTATGAGGTTAGCAATGCCTTCTGGAAGTGAAGAACCGCAAAGGGAATCAGGGCTGAAACGTAAAGCCTGGATGGCGGTGTTTCTGGTCTCAGGTTTGTTTTGGCTAGTCGTTGCAGTGGCTGCATGGCATTTTTGGGGGTAACAATGACTTCCTTTGCTCAAACACAAGCGCAGAAAACGGTGCGTCAGAAAGATGACCAACCACAACAAGAAGCGAAACCTGGAAAAGCTCAGGTGCCAGAGTCGTGGCAACTGACGCAACAACAAAAAGACTTTATCGATCTGTTTTCAACAGACGAACATATTAAACAATAAATATAATTCTCATTTACCTTTATTTAACTTGCTGTCAGTCACACTTTATAATTAAGCGTGATTAAGAGCACACTCTTTAAGTAATCACTGCACACAGCAATATTCAAATCGACTGATTAATTATTCAGTCACAGTGTTTACTAAAATAAAGAGAGCGGCTTATGAATACTCACTGTAGCGTCAAGTACTGGTCATGGTTCACCGCATTTACCGTTTCGTTAGCCTTTTGGGCGCAAATGGTCTGGATGCTGACTCAGTAACACTTTCTTGCTTGTGCCCTGGTTCTCTGCCGGGGCGCTGATTCACTCTTCCTTTCCCTTTACACCTTCTGATTTATCAATTCGGGTTGTTATCAAATCGTTACGACATCTTTGTGTTATCTTTAATACTGTCCCTGATCTTCATCCGGGATACCGCTATCCTAAGAAATTTAAGGAGGAGCTATGTCGTTAACCCTACGCGAGGCCAGTAAGGACACTCTACAGGCGCTGAATAAAACCTATCATTATTACAGTTTGCCACTGGCTGCAAAGGAACTTGGGGATATCACCCGTTTACCCAAGTCGTTAAAAGTTCTGCTTGAAAACCTGTTGCGCTGGCAGGATGAAAACTCCGTTACTCAGGACGATATTCATGCCCTGGCAGGTTGGCTGAAAAATGCCCATGCCGATCGTGAAATAGCTTATCGTCCCGCACGTGTACTAATGCAAGATTTTACCGGTGTTCCCGCCGTTGTGGATTTGGCCGCGATGCGCGAGGCGGTAAAACGTCTTGGTGGCGATGTCGCCAAAGTCAATCCTCTGTCCCCAGTTGATCTGGTTATCGACCACTCGGTAACGGTTGATCATTTCGGTAATGACGAAGCTTTCGAGGAAAACGTGCGCCTCGAAATGGAGCGTAACCACGAGCGTTACGTTTTCCTGCGTTGGGGGCAGCAGGCATTCAGTCGCTTTAGCGTGGTGCCACCGGGAACCGGGATTTGCCACCAGGTTAATCTCGAATATCTGGGTAAAGCGGTGTGGAGTGAAATGCAGGGCAATGAGTTGGTTGCCTATCCTGACACGCTGGTCGGCACCGATTCCCACACCACGATGATTAATGGCCTTGGCGTTTTGGGCTGGGGTGTCGGTGGTATTGAAGCTGAGGCCGCCATGTTAGGCCAGCCGGTTTCCATGCTTATCCCGGATGTCGTCGGCTTTAAACTTGATGGCAAATTGCGTGAAGGTATCACCGCAACAGACCTGGTATTGACCGTCACACAAATGCTGCGTAAGCACGGAGTGGTTGGCAAGTTTGTCGAATTTTATGGCGACGGCCTCGACACTTTACCACTGGCCGATCGTGCGACCATTGCCAATATGGCGCCAGAATATGGCGCGACGTGTGGTTTCTTCCCGATTGATGCGGTGACACTGGATTACATGCGCCTGAGTGGACGCAGCGAGGAGCAAATCGCGCTGGTAGAAGCCTATGCGAAGGTGCAGGGGATGTGGCGAAATACTGGCGATGAACCGGTATTTACCAGCACACTGGCACTGGATATGGACGAGGTTGAAGCAAGTCTGGCTGGGCCGAAACGGCCACAGGATCGCGTGCCGTTAGGCGATGTTCCTAAAGCGTTTAATGCCAGCAACGAACTGGAAGTGAACACCTCTCATAAAGATCGTGCTCCAGTTGACTACACCATGGACGGGCGTGAGTACCAATTACCCGACGGTGCGGTCGTGATTTCAGCCATTACCTCCTGTACTAACACCTCCAACCCAAGTGTATTAATGGCCGCGGGGCTACTGGCTAAAAAAGCAGTGACCTTAGGGTTGAAACGCCAACCGTGGGTGAAAGCTTCTTTGGCTCCGGGTTCTAAAGTCGTTTCTGACTATCTGGCCAAAGCTGGGCTAACGCCGTATCTCAACGCCTTAGGCTTTAATTTGGTGGGTTATGGTTGCACCACGTGCATTGGTAACTCCGGTCCGTTACCCGATCCGATTGAACAAGCAATCAAGAAGGGCGATCTTACCGTTGGGGCTGTGCTTTCGGGGAACCGTAATTTCGAAGGGCGCATTCATCCTTTGGTGAAAACCAACTGGCTGGCTTCACCGCCGCTGGTGGTGGCTTATGCTCTGGCCGGGAACATGAATGTGAACCTGACAACCGATCCGCTGGGGCATGATAAAAAAGGCGATCCGGTTTATCTCAAAGATATTTGGCCGAGCAGTCTGGAAATTGCCCGTGCAGTCGCGCAAGTTTCGACAGAAATGTTCCACAAAGAATACGCGGAAGTGTTCGAGGGTACGCCGGAATGGCGCAACATTGAAGTCGCTCACTCAGATACTTACGGCTGGCAGAGTGATTCTACCTACATCCGCTTGTCACCATTCTTTGATGATATGGAAGCCACACCTAAACCGCTGCAAGATATTCATGGTGCGCGCGTGTTGGCCATGCTGGGAGACTCTGTTACCACTGACCATATTTCTCCGGCAGGGAGCATTAAGCCTGATAGCCCAGCGGGGCGTTATTTGCAGAATCATGGGGTTGAACGTAAAGAATTTAACTCCTACGGTTCACGCCGTGGTAACCATGAAGTGATGATGCGCGGGACTTTTGCCAACATCCGTATTCGCAATGAAATGGTGCCTGGAGTAGAAGGCGGCATGACTCGCTTGCTACCAGGTGATGAAGTTATTTCGATTTATGATGCGGCGATGCGTTATCGCGATAAAGGTATTCCGTTAGCCGTGTTTGCCGGTAAAGAATATGGTTCGGGATCCAGCCGCGACTGGGCGGCTAAAGGGCCACGGTTGCTCGGTGTAAGAGTGGTGATAGCGGAGTCATTCGAGCGTATTCACCGCTCCAACCTGATTGGTATGGGCATTCTTCCTCTGGAGTTTCCAGACGGTGTGACGCGCAAAACGTTAGGGCTGACTGGCGAGGAGTTTGTTGATATTAGTGGCCTGAACGACCTTACGCCGGGCGTTTCGGTTCCTGTATCATTGACGTTTGCGGATGGAAGAAAAGAGGTGGTTGAATGTCGCTGCCGAATTGATACCGGTAATGAACTGACGTACTTCAAAAATGACGGCATCCTGCATTATGTGATTCGTAACATGCTGAACTAGCCAGAATTCTCCCCCAGCGATGGGGGAGAAAATAACTTAATCTTCAGACAGCAAGTGGCCCATTTTAGCGGCTTTAGTATCCAGATAATGTGCGTTCTTAGGGTTACGGCCCACGATGAGCGGCACACGTTCCACAATATTAATCCCTGCTTCGCTGAGAATTTCTACTTTGCGCGGGTTATTGGTCAGCAAACGAACTGCATCGACACCTAATAACTTAAACATATCGGCGCATAGCGTGAAGTCACGTTCATCAGCGGCAAAACCAAGCTGATGGTTAGCTTCCACGGTATCGTAGCCTTTATCTTGTAAAGCATAAGCGCGGATTTTATTAAGCAGACCAATATTGCGACCTTCCTGGCGGTGATACAACAACACACCACGGCCTTCTTCGGCGATATGGGTTAATGCAGCTTCAAGCTGAAAACCACAGTCACAGCGCAGGCTGAATAGGGCATCGCCCGTCAGACACTCTGAATGTACACGCGCCAGAACAGAATCATTTCCAGTTATATCACCAAAAACCAGAGCAACATGATCTTGTCCGGTTGCCAATTCTTCAAAGCCCACCATCAGGAAATCGCCCCATGGGGTTGGCAGTTTGGCTTCTGCCACACGTTTAAGCTGCATGTGATTCTCCAGGTACTTATAGTGGCACTTACGGTGCCTGCCAGCTGACTGGCTTGTTTAATTACTACTGCTTAGTTTGCCACAACGCCGACCACTTCGCCTAATAGACTGGGCAGACTCCTGGTTTTACCCTATGTAAGACTTCCCGCTTTCCCTTCGATGCTGTTTATCGGGTATCCTTGAGATTCAAATAGCATAAGGATAAGCAATGCGAGCGATAGCAAAACGAACAACAATGGGTGCTGGATTACTGTTGGTGATGCCTTTAGCCGTGTGGATCTCTGGTTGGCAGTGGGTTCCTGGCGGGCAGGGTAGTTGGTTGAAAATGATGTATTGGGTCACGGAGACCGTCACCCAACCCTGGGGCATCATTACCCATGTTTTGCTATGTGGCTGGTTTTTATGGTGCCTAAGGTTTCGCCTAAAAGCCGCGCTGATGCTGTTTGCGATTCTCGGAGCCGCTATTCTTATTGGGCAGGGCGTTAAATCTGTCATCAAAGACAAAGTGCAGGAACCTCGTCCTTTCGTGGTATGGCTTGAAAAAACACAACATATTCCGACAGATGAGTTCTACAATTTAAAACGTAAACAGCGTAGCGAGTTGGTAAAAAATCAGCTTAAATCGCAGCAAGAATTACCAGAATGGTTACGCCAACACTGGCAAAAAGAGACCGGTTTTGCTTTCCCGTCAGGGCATACCATGTTTGCGGCAAGTTGGGCATTATTGGGAGTAGGGCTACTGTGGCCCCGCCGAAGAACCTGGACCATCGCTTTACTGTTGGTTTGGGCGACGGGGGTGATGGGCAGTCGATTAGTGCTCGGAATGCACTGGCCCCGTGACTTAGTCGTTGCCACACTTATCTCTTGGGTGCTGATAACACTGGCAACCTGGCTTGCTCAGAAATTGTGCGGACCATTATCGCCGCCGCCGCAAGAAGCTGACGAAATAGCCGAACGGGATGCCGAGCCTTGAGATTATTGATTTAACCCCCATTTCTTATGAATTGAACGCGCTCAATGGATTCCACGAAGAACCGGGAAATGGTAGTTTATATAGTTGGAAAAACATTAGCGCTTAATGTATCTCCAACAACCTTCGAGCTGCGCGGATGTTGGCTGCACTCACTTACCGGATGACTTACGAACGTAAGCTCATCGTGATAAGTTTTCTTGCCGCCGGCCAGCCACTCGAATGTTAATGGTGATAGTCGCGTAAGACCACATGACGGGAAGTAATGTGAAATATTTATTCATTTTCTTACTGGTGCTAGCGATTTTTGTGATTTCAGTCACTTTGGGCGCACAAAACGATCAGGTTGTTACTTTTAACTATCTGCTGGCACAAGGCGAATATCGAGTCTCCACATTACTGGCGACCCTTTTTGCTGCGGGTTTTTTACTGGGTTGGATTATTTGTGGCCTGTTTTGGCTGCGTTTGCGTGTTTCGCTGACACGCGCCGATCGCAAGATCAAACGCCTTGAGCAGCAAATTACGACGGATTCTGACGCCATAGCAGCGGCGGTACCGGCTGTGAAGGAATAACCTGCCATGCTGGAATTGTTGTTTCTGCTCTTGCCTATTGCCGCCGCTTACGGTTGGTATATGGGGCGCAGAAGCGCGCATCAAGATAAGCAACAAGAAGCTAACCGCCTGTCGCGTGACTATGTGGCGGGGGTTAACTTCTTGCTGTCGAACCAGCAAGATAAAGCTGTCGATTTATTTCTCGATATGCTTAAAGAGGATACCAGCACTGTTGAAGCTCACCTCACGCTGGGTAACTTGTTCCGTTCTCGTGGTGAAGTTGACCGCGCCATTCGAATCCACCAATCATTAATGGAAAGTGCCTCGTTAACTTACGATCAGCGCTTGCTGGCTGTACAACAGTTGGGCCGTGACTATATGGCGGCTGGTCTGTATGACCGTGCCGAAGATATGTTCGCGCAACTGATTGATGAAACTGATTTCCGCATTGGTGCACTACAGCAGTTGCTGCTTATCCACCAGGCTACCAGTGACTGGCAAAAAGCCATTGATGTAGCAGAGCGCCTGGTTAAGCTTGGTAAAGATAAACAACGCACCGAAATTGCCCATTTCTATTGTGAACAAGCATTGCAGTTGATTGCCAGTGATGACCTGGAACGTGCCATGTCATTGCTAAAAAAAGGGGCCGCAGCCGATAAAAACTGCGCGCGTATTTCAATCATGATGGGCCGTATCTTCATGGCTCGTAATGAATACGCTAAAGCCGTTGAATCGCTACAACGTGTTATCGATCAAGACAGCGAGTTAGTCAGCGAAACTCTCGAAATGTTGCAAACTTGCTATCAACAGTTAGACAAACGACCAGAGTGGGAAGCGTTCTTAAAACGTTGTGTTGAAGAAAATACCGGGGCAGGTGCTGAACTGATGCTTGCTGAGATCCTTGAGCAAAAAGAAGGTTCTGAAGTCGCGCAGGTTTATATCAACCGCCAACTCCAGCGTCATCCGACCATGCGTCTGTTCCATCGGTTGATGGATTATCACTTGCAGGAAGCGGAAGAAGGGCGTGCCAAAGAGAGCCTGATGGTGCTACGTGATATGGTTGGCGAACAAGTGCGTACCAAACCACGCTATCGCTGCCAAAAATGCGGTTTTACCGCTTTCACGCTGTACTGGCATTGTCCGTCTTGCCGTGCCTGGTCGACGATTAAACCTATTCGGGGGTTAGATGGGCAATAACGGTTAGTTATTGCCCAGTTATAAAAAAACACCATACTTTAGTTACAACATACTAATAGTTAATCCTGGTATCCTCACATCAACACCGTGTCGTTTGTGCCTTGCAAGGTGCAATGGCAACTGTAATTTTGTGTCTACCGCGGGTAGAATGCTTGCCGTTTATCTCTTGCGCCGCATTGCTGCCCAACATCAGAAGGTTTAGCCATGAATTCAACTGCATCCTCCTCCTCCCGTGTTGCCACTGATTCTCCTATTGTCGTCGCACTTGATTACGATAATCGCGATAAAGCTTTAGCTTTCATTGACCGTATCGACCCGCGCGATTGCCGCCTGAAAGTGGGCAAGGAGATGTTTACTCTGTTTGGGCCACAACTGGTGCGAGACATCCAGCAACGTGGCTTTGATGTGTTCCTCGATTTGAAATTCCACGATATCCCAAATACCACAGCTCGTGCAGTTGCTGCCGCAGCCGAGCTTGGCGTATGGATGGTAAACGTTCATGCCAGTGGTGGGGCGCGCATGATGAGTGCTGCTCGTGAAGCTTTGTTGCCATTTTGTAACGATGCTCCGTTGCTGATTGCAGTAACCGTGTTGACCAGCATGGAAGCCAACGATTTGGCCGATCTCGGGATTACGGCCACGCCTGCTGAATACGCAGAACGTCTGGCTCGATTGACACAGAATTGTGGTTTGGATGGTGTGGTTTGTTCCGCACAAGAAGCTGTGCGTTTTAAAAGTGAACTGGGTCAAGACTTCAAACTGGTCACCCCAGGAATTCGTCCGGCTGGTAGTGATGCAGGCGACCAACGCCGCATTATGACACCACAGCAAGCGCAGATTGCAGGTGTAGATTTCATGGTTATTGGACGCCCGATCACCCAATCGACAGATCCTGCTCAAACTCTGCGTGATATCCGGGCCTCTTTACAGCAGGGGGCGTGATGAAAGACGATAACAGCCGTTTAGTGTATTCCACAGAATCTGGACGCATTGATGAGCCTAAAGCCGCGACCATCCGCCCAAAAGGGGATGGTGTGGTGCGCATCCAACGTCAGACCAGCGGGCGAAAAGGCAAAGGTGTTTGCCTGGTAACCGGTATTGATATGGATGATGCGCAATTAGCGACTTTAGCGGCAGAACTTAAAAAGAAATGTGGTTGCGGTGGTTCGCTAAAGGATGGAGTGATTGAAATTCAGGGTGACAAACGCGACCTGATTAAATCACTGCTTGAAGCTAAAGGTATGAAGGTGAAATTAGCAGGCGGTTGATTCACCTATCGAAATCTAAAATAATTAGGCCACGGTAAAATTACCGTGGCCTTTTATTATGACTGCCGGGAGTCAGACCTGAATATTATAGCTTTTATAATTATTAAAGCGTTTACGCTTTTGCTGGCAGCAAAAATTATTTACTCACCTGATGGCCAATAATACCACCAACCGCCGCACCACCTAAGGTACCCAATGCACTACCATCGGTTAAGACCGCGCCACCTACAGCACCTGCACCGGCACCAATCGCAGTGTTACGGTCACGTGTAGACCAGTTAGAACAGGCGCTCAAAGACATCGCAACGGTCAAGGCCAAAGCAACGGCAGCAATTTTTTTGTTATTTAAGGTCATAATACTCTCTCCTGAATTATTGATTCACGGAAATAAGTCACTTTAAGTATAGAGGCAATTAACCTACTTAAAGAAAGTTACCGTGAAACTGCATGTCGATATAGACCTAAAAGATAACGCCAGTGATTATCACGTTCTGTTATATCGCTGTTAAATATTCTAATTTATACGGTGGATTACAACAGGTAAATAATCTTAAAGGGTGTGCAGGATAATTCTGATATGAGGACTGCCCGCGGGGGATGCAGGCAGTTAAACGTCGTGATTACGTAATGGGAAATTGTTTAACAATATTAACTTGAACACCAGTGTCTTGCAGTTGCTGACCGGTGATTTCGCTAATACCGTCATCAGTGATCACGCGATTGATACATGAAATCGGCCCCAGCGTGTAGGGGTGCATCGCACCAAACTTGGTGCTGTCTGTCAGAACAATGATTTCACTGCCTTTTTCCAACACGGTATTCACCACGTCGGCACGCATCATATCGCGGCTGGTGAATCCAGTTTCAGGCAAGAAACCGTCAATGCCGATGAACGCTTTGCTGAAGTGCACCTGCTGGATAAATTGACGTGTCAGAGGCCCAACCATACTTTCGCTTTTTTTCTGGTAGATGCCGCCAAGCAAAACAACTTCACAGTCGGTATCTTTCAGAAGATGAGCAATGTAACTGCTGACAGTAATCAGCGTGATTTTTTTCTGCTCGGCCAGTGCCCGCGCCAGCAGCGCATTACAACTGCCATTCTCGATAAAAATCGTTTCGCCATCGTTAACTAAAGTCGCTGCAAAATCAGCGAGATGCCGTTTAAGCGAATAATTGTTCATCATTCGCGTTTCAACGTCTTCGCTATCCAATGGAACGGCATAGCCATGGATACGCTTCAGATAGTTTTTTTTCTCCAGAAGATTGAGATCCTGGCGAATGGTCACTTCTGAGACTCCGGTTTTTTTAGCGAGATCGGTCACACTCATGCGACCTTGATCAATCACCATCTGTAAAATAATTTGTTGTCTGGAATTCATGTCAGCCAAATTTTGGGCGGTGCATAAAGCACCGCCTGGATTATTAAAGTGTGTGTTCTGTGCGGGCTATAATATCATCCTGAGCGTCCGGAGATAAGGCGGTAAAGAAAGCAGAATAACCTGCTACACGAACCACCAGATCGCGATACTTATCAGGATGTTGTTTGGCATCTAACAGGGTTTCACGGGAAACAATGTTGTATTGTACATGCCAGCCTTTATGCTCTTCGAAGAAAGTCCGCAGCATAATCATCAACTTTTCACGGTCACGTGGGTTATCCAGTGTCGCCGGATTCAGTTTCTGATTCAGTAGCACACCGCCCAGAATTTCACTGGTTGGCAATTTGCCCACTGAACTGATTACGGCTGTTGGCCCAAGGCGGTCGGTTCCTGAAGCGGGGCTTGCTCCTTCAGCCAGCGGTGTTGTCGCTTTGCGTCCATCTGGTGTTGCCATGGTTGCAGCACCAAACGGCACGTTTGCAGAAATTGAAGAGGTCCCTGCGTAATATGTCCCGCCGATAGGCCCGCGGCCAAAACGAGTATTGTGATACTGCTTTAGCTCATCAATGTACGTCTGATAAGCGCGCGCCAGCAGTAAATCGACATCGTCTTCATCGTTACCATATTTTGGCGCATTGTTAATCAGGCGTTGGCGCAGTTGCTCACCCGTCAAACCGTCAAAATCATTTGCCAGCGCTTCGGCTAATTGTTGCTGGCCAATGACACCTTGTTCGAACACCAGTTTTTTCACCGCAGCAAGGCTGTTGCCAAGGTTGGCGATACCGACTTGCAGGCCTGAAACCCAGTCATACTTAGCGCCGCCTTGCTTAATGCTCTTACCGCGTTCGATACAGTCATCAACCAGAGCAGAGCAAAGAATATCGTGGGCATTTTCTTCCAGAACGGTATCAACAACACATTCGATTTCGATGGATTTCTGAGTGTAATAGCGAATCTGTGTATCCCAGGCGTTCATCACCTGATCAAACTGGGTGAAGTTGCCTGCGGAGAGCGCATGTTGTTGTGGCAGGAAGATTTTACCGCTGGTTGCATCGCGCCCATGTTCCAGCGCCGCCAACATCACCCGCGCGAAGTTAATGAAACTCATGCCTGTGCAACGATAACCCCACTTGCCACCAACCGCAGTTTCGATGCAGCCGATAGCGGCATAATCATAAGCATCTTCGCGGCTGACGCCTAGTTTGATAAATTCTTCAATGACGATTTCATCGTTGTTAAACGCTGGCATCCCGAAACCACAGCGAATCACCTGCACGCAAGCGTCGAGGAAGTCATTACTCATCCCTGCGTGGTAGCGCACACTCAAGTTTGGCTGTGTTGAACGTAACTGGCCGCATGATTCAAGAATGGCGTAAGAGAGTGGGTTTACCGCGTCTACGGCCTCACCATTTACTAGCGTTTGGCCACCAATGGTCACGTTTTGGTATAGCGGGCTACCAGCAGATGCTTTCGAGTGGGAACCTGAACGAATCTTGTTAACTTCGAGCAACTTCAGCCAGCAGCTTTGCAGCAACTCGATAGCCTGGTCACGACCCAAAGTTTGCTCGAGTTCAACATCGCGGCGATACCACGGATACAGAAACTGGTCCAGGCGACCAAACGAAACGGAGTGACCGTTAGATTCAATCTGCAAGACTAACTGCACGAAGTAACTTAATTGCAAAGCCTGCCAGAACGAGGTTGGCTTTTGGTGGGCAATCAGCTCGCAGTTTTCGGCCATGGCCAGTAACTCGTCACGGCGTGCAACACGTTTTTCGCTGGCCGCCAATTCTTTAGCAAGCACCGCAAAACGCTGAATATGATCGCTTAACGCGACAAACGTAATATCGATAGCTTTCAGGAACTGTTCTTTATGCAAATCTTCCCAGTCGGTGAGATGCAGACGTGAGCGGCGCTCAGCAACTTTGGCACGTAAACCATCAATACCTAGTTCCAGCAACAGCGGGAAGTTGACCGCCAGGTGCGCATCGCCAGAGGTCATATTGCCTTCGGCTTTGATAATCCCGGTTGCCAGCAACTCTTTTTGCTCGTCGGTGAACATTCCGTAGCAGCGATCTTGTACCGTCTGGCCGCGCCACCAGGGGCAAATTTCGTGCATTACCGCTTTATCTGCATCTGAAATCGAGAAGCCAGCGCCAGGGCGGTCACCCAGTTCATCGATCTCGGTTTCGATCCAACCTACCGTATATTCAGGAAAAAATGGTGCACCGCGCACATGGCTTGCCTGGTTCCCGACAATCAGCTCATCATGCTTAATCCAGATAGTACGTTCAGCAAGGTGATGGGCGAGGGCGAGGGCGCGGCGCACGGGTAATGGCTTGTCCTGATGTTGCTGATAAATCGCCGTATAGTGTTGTGCGCGCTCAGTACAAACCGGCGGCTTAACGATATGAATCAACGCTTCTTTATGATCTTTGATGCGTTGGCTTAAGGTGTTCAGATTCAGTTGGGTCATCGGTTTATCCTCTTATCCAGGCGGTCATCCCTTTTTGGCTTGCGTACTGCTCAGCAAATTGCAGCAGTTCTGGCGCATCAAGCGGTTGGTGCGCGGCCGTATAAGGGAGATTCAGGAGCTTGTATTTGTTAATACCTAAAGTGTGGTAAGGCAAAAAGTGAATCGCTTTGACGCCAATTTCATCGGCGGCAAAATCGCAGATGGCACGAATAGATTGCTCATCAGCATTAAAGTCAGGGATTAATGGCACCCGTATCGTCATTTCGACATTGCGTGCCGCCAGCTTGCGGAAGTTATCCAGCACGCGTTCGGCGCTGCCATCGGTCCATTGTTTGAAACGCTTCGCGTCAACATGTTTGAGATCCGCGAGCAGCAAATCGAGATGTTCGAGCGTCGGTTCGATATATTTCCAGGGTACATGCAAGCAAGATTCGACAGCGGTATGAATCCTCGCTTCTTTGCTTTTTCGCAGCAGTTGCTCAGCAATATCAGGCTGCATAAAAGGTTCGCCACCGGAAAGCGTAATACCGCCACCGCTACGTTCGTAGAACGGTTTATCACGTAAGACTTTCTGCATGATGGCATCAACACTCTGTGTCTCACCGCACACGCTTAATGCTTGAGTGGGGCAGCAGTCGGCCAGTGCGGCCATATCGTCAGCCAGCAATTTCTCACGTGCGATAACCAACGAGTCGTCAACACGACTGATAGCGTGGGGAGCCGCTTGTGGGCATAACTCACAGCCTGCAAGACATAGGCGCTCATCAAACAGAACGTCTTGACTGCGTGCACGGCTTTCAGGATTCTGGCACCAGCGGCAGCCTAAGGAGCAGCCTTTCAGGAACACCACGGTGCGGATACCTGGACCATCATGTGTTGAGTAACGTTGGATATTAAATAGCATAAGTCCGCCTTTATCTTCTGTTCGTAAATTAGATTACTTTCGAATGAAAGTTTTATTGATTTCGATCAGCAAAGGAACAGACAGTGACGTTATGATGTGAGCAATGAGATATTCGACAAATCTGGAGAGTTTATGGAACTGTATTTAGATACTGCTGACGTTGCCGCAGTGAAACGCTTAGCGCGTGTTTTGCCTTTGCAGGGCGTGACTACCAACCCATCAATTGTAGCTAAAGCGGGCATTTCCCTTTGGGAAGTGTTGCCCGCGTTGCAGGATGCGCTGGGTGGCGAAGGCAAATTATTTGCTCAAGTCATTGCCGCACAAGCTGATGACATGGTGAAAGAAGCTGAGTTGTTGGTGAAACGCGTTCCGGGTCTGGTGGTGAAAGTTCCAACCACAGTCGAAGGCCTGGCGGCAATGAAGCAATTAAAAGCACTGGGCATCCCAACACTCGGGACAGCGGTTTATGGTGCCGCGCAAGGCTTACTGGCAGCGCTGGCAGGTGCAGAATATGTCGCACCGTATGTGAACCGCCTGGACGCGCAGGGTGGCGATGGTATTCAAATGGTGCAGGACTTACAGCAATTGCTGACGCTTCATGCACCACAATCGAAAATTCTGGCTGCCAGTTTCCGTACGCCGCATCAGGCTATGTCTTGTCTGTTGGCGGGTTGTGAAGCGATTACGTTACCGGTTGATGTCACTGAGCAATTGCTGACAACGCCTGCGGTGAATGCTGCGATTGCAACATTCGAAAAGGACTGGCAAGGGGCGTTTGGTTCACTGAGCTTGTAAAACTGTGCCGGTTTTCGCCGGCAGCAGATCAAATCTCCCAGGGCGACTTTTTTAAGTCGCTTTCTTTTTGTTCATCACCATTTGCGATGAGTAGCAATTCAGCTTTCAAAATCTCCAGGTTATTAATGGCTGACGTATGATCGCCTCCCACTAAAATATCCAGCACGGTATCAATACGCTTTGCGAGTTGCAGAGGGTCCACTGTCGGCATAGTGCATCCTGTTTTTCGGGAAAAAGTTACCGTCATAATGCAAAAAAAGCCCTCAAAAGAGAAGGTGCTAAGGCGCTTTTTTACTCTTATCCATCAATCAATTATCGAATAATACATAAGTAATAATTATTAAATACTCCAATACATTCATACCAATGCAGTAGTGGATTAGTCTGATCCTGCGTGTAACGCGCTTTCATAACATGAGGATAAGATAATGACAGTCATTAACCAGCCAACTTGCAAATTGTTCACGGACACTACTCGATTCACTCAATTGTCTGGCTATTATGAAGTAGAACGACGCACTGTATGGATGATGTTACGAGCTCAACCTCGCCCTTGTTTCAACCATAAATTAATCGAAGAAATCATGAACCTGCGGTATCTGGTGCAGCAGGAGGGTTTTGTCGTTGATTTTTGGGTGACTGGCTCATTGGTGCAAGGCATGTATAACACGGGGGGCGATTTGGGCTTCTTTGTTGAATCAATTCAGCAAGGCCGTCGTGAAGCACTTCGTGCTTATGCTCGCGCGTGTGTGGACTGCGTCCATGCGGCTTCCCGCGGTTTTGATAGTGGAGCGATTAGCCTTGCAATGGTCGAAGGGAGTGCATTAGGAGGCGGGTTTGAAGCCGCACTTGCGCACCATTTTGTCCTGGCACAACGGGATGCGCGCATGGGGTTCCCGGAAATCGCCTTTAACCTGTTCCCTGGAATGGGAGCGTATTCGCTGGTTGCCCGTCGCTCTGGTATGAAACTGGCTGAGGAGCTGATTTATAAAGGGGAGTCACATACTGCTGAGTGGCATCAGCAATTTGGCCTGGTGGATGAATTATTTGAACCGGGCCAGGGTTACCTTGCGACGCGAACCTTTATCGATACCTTGCAGCCTAAGCTAAATGGTGTTCGGGCAATGTTGCGCGCCCGTCAACGTGTCCTCCAGTTACCTCGCTCGGAATTAATGGATATCACTGAAGACTGGGTGGATGCCGCATTCTGCCTCGAAGCTAAGGATATTGCTTATATGGAAAGACTGGTGCAGTTGCAAAACCGCCATACTGCAACGGTATTGCGTAAAGCGAGTTAAGGTTTAAGAGTGTTGTAATACGGCTCTGCCGTTGGTTGGCGCTGTTCTTCAGAATGGCGTCTTCTTTTTGCTGCGCGGTTCAGGGGAACAATGAACCTGTTCAAGAAACGTTTTCAGAACAGGCGACTGATTTTCCCTGGACCAGACGACAGCGATGCCCATCGTCAGGTGATGAGATTCTTCCCTCAACTTACGAAAAACCACGCCTTGCCGCTTGATACATTGCAATGATGCAGGAACTAGCGCGATCCCGTTTCCCTCGGCAATTAGCCCCAGCATGATGTGATGATCTGCTGGCTCAGGGATCACATTAAGTTTGAAATTGATGCGCTGGAAAAACGCCTGACAATGATCATAAAAACCAGGATTCATACGCCTTTCGAACCAGAATATCGCTTCGCCACGAAGGTCGTCGAAACTTAAGCTACGTTTCGCTGCAAGTCGATGATGCTGGGGTATAGCCACGACTAACGGGTCATTTATGATTTTTTCGACAGCCAGATCTTGGGTATCGGAGTGCAAACCAACGAACGCGGCATCCATCGTGCCATTTTGCACTTCACGAATCAGATTAACGGAATAGTTTCCCTTTGAGAGGATTTGCCAGTCAGGAAAACGTTGGGTCAATTCATTTGTTACATTAGGGATAATGCTGCGTTCGAACACTGTGGTGTAGCCGATAACAAACCTTCCACCATCCTGACCTTTCGACGCACGGGCAACCGCAATCGCTTTTTCAGCCTGCAACAAAGTCAGTTTTACTTCCGGCAAAAATGCTGCACCCGCCTCGGTAAGTGTCACCCCAGTTTTACTGCGTAGAAATAATTGTACGCCAAGCTGCTCTTCCAGTTGGCGGATCTGTCGGCTTAAAGGCGGTTGCGAAATATGCAGGCGTAACGCAGCACGGCTGAAATTGAGTTCTTCACTCACTGCCAGAAAATAACGAAGTTGTCGCAGATCGATTGCATCATTCATACCGAAAAGGTATCACAAAAAGGGTATTGGATACTGTGCTGCGGAAAATTTAGAGTGCGTTCATCCCATAACTGAAAGGATTAAAAAATGGAAAACGAACGCTACTTACGTGGTCTTGCAAAATTAAAAGAAGTTGATGGAAATGCAGGTGAAAATGTCATTAACAGCTTGAGCGACATTGCACCAGATTTCGCAAAACTGCTGATTGAGTTCCCCTTCGGTGATATTTACTCACGCCCAGGTCTCGATTTGAAATCCAGAGAGATTGCGGTGGTTGCAGCACTGACAGCGCTTGGCAATGCGACACCACAGCTCAAAGTGCATATTCAAGGGGCATTAAATGTTGGCAATTCAGAGCAAGAGATTGTTGAAGTGATGATGCAAATGGCGGTGTATGCCGGTTTCCCATGCGCACTTAACGGGCTGTTTGCCGCAAAAGAGGTTTTTGCTCAAAGGGCTAACCAAAACTAACTTTGCTGCACTATTAAGTGCCATATCAGGTGGATGATATGGCACTTATCTGTTTGATAAATCAGTTAACGTGCAGTTCTGGCTTGATAACGTTTTAACCAACGTTCGAATACGGCTGCGGGCATGGGTTTCGCGAACAGATAACCTTGCCGTTCGTTGACACCATTCTTAGTCAGAAAGGCATCTTCTTTTTGGTTTTCCACCCCTTCAGCAATCACCTGCAAATTCAAAGCCTGCGCCACTGCAACGATGGCACGCACTAGCGACTGGGAAACAGATTGCTTATGAATATCGCGCACGAAACTTTGGTCGAGTTTAATGGCATCAATCGGGAAACGAGCGAGTTGAGAAAGCGAGGAATAACCCGTTCCAAAGTCATCCAAATGCACCTGGGCACCAAGACGACTGAACTGCTGAATCACCGAAAGGGCTAACTCTTCGTTTTCAATCAAGCAGCTTTCTGTGAGTTCGACATCGATCGGGCAGTACTCAAAGTTGAGATCTTTGAGTGCTTGCTTCAAATCGCTAAAGATTGTTTGGTCTGCTAACTGACGTGCAGACACGTTCACCGCGACGCGTAAGTTGATACCTTTATCGCGCCATTTCGCCACCTGTTGAACCACGCTCAACATTACCCAGCGGCCAAGCGGAACAATCAAACCGGACTCTTCTGCATAGGAAATGAAGTCCAGTGGTGGAATCAAACCACGCTCTGGCGATTGCCAGCGAACCAACGCCTCCAGGCTTCTGACTTCACCGCGCCAGGTCATTTTCGGCTGGTAGTGAATAACCAGCTGATCGTTTTCCAGCGCTTTACGTAAGTTGGTATCGAGCCACAAGTATTCAAAGACCCGCTGATTCATTTCCGGTGAGAAGACACAGAACTTGCCGCGCCCGCTCTCTTTTGCGGTATACATCGCGGTATCTGCGTTGCGAATAACGCTTTCCCGGTCTTCACCATGCTGGGGAGCCAGCGAAATACCTAACGAACAACCGGTGTAAACTTCAATTAACCCGATACGGAAAGGTTGCTTCAGGCGGGTTAAAATTCGCGACGACATCGCTTCCAGAGTGGCTTGCGAAGTGTCAGTAGCCAGAACAATAAACTCATCACCCCCAAGGCGGGCCAGAATTTGCCCATCATCAAGACAACTCAAAATCGCTAACGACACCGCCTGCAAAAGCTGATCGCCAAACATATGGCCATAAGCATCGTTCACTTTTTTAAAGTTATCGAGGTCCAGATAAACGATGCCAGCCTGAGTTTCACCGCGATTATCGATAGCGGCAGTGATGAGGTCATTAATGGCATTGCGATTGGGAAGGCCGGTAATCGTATCGGTATTTGCCAGCACTCGCAGGCGTTCTTGTGCGCGGCGTTCTTCGGTAATGTCGGTACCAGAACAAATCAGATAGATTTCGTTCTTGCCACTGCCACTGTGGACGAATTTATTGCGAAACAAAAATAGCCGCTGTCCTTTGCGGGTTTTTATCCAGCGTTCGACTTCGTAAGAGTTTCCGTTGAGAAAGAAACCGCTAATATTGCGTTTGGATGCGGCGGCTTCACTACGGCTCATGAATAATTTAAAGACGTTTTGCCCAATGACATCTTGTTCTTTAAGACCGGTATATTCTTCACTCAGGCGATTGAAGCGCTGAATATTCCCTAATCGGTCGAGAATGACGATCACCGAGTTTGCCTCAGAAACCACCTGTTCTGCAAAAGAGAGGCCTTGTACTAAATCACGCGCAACAGAAGGGGTATCATTCCATGCTGAGGCCGTACCGGCCCACTCCTTTTTTGATACTTTTCGTCCTACCAGATGGACAGAAACTTCGCTGCCAAACAAAGAAATTGACATGGTTACGCTTGAGGTAATCACCGTCATTTGGCGGATTTGCTCTGCCTGTTCGGGATCCAAAGCGATGACCTGACTCACATCTGAATCTTCGCTGGCTGCTAATTGCAGCGCATTGCTATCGGTTGGCAAACGCCAATATGGGCTGGTTGTCCCTAAATAACGGTAGAGCAGATTCTGCTCCAAATCGTCTTTCATGCTCTCTCCTGAACCGGGCCGACATATCGTGTCAGTCTGATATTTATATTAGCAATATAAAACCGATCTCAAAGCGACAACTGTCTGTAAAAGACATTGTTTTTGCAGAAGATGTGAGAAATCTGAATCTTCGGCGCTAGATTGGCAGTTTTTCGGGAGACAACGCAAGTAAAAAAAGTGTTACAACTCTAATCATTTCCCCATTGTTACTATTTCCCGAAATCCAGTTGTCGGTGGAAAAGTTCCAATAAAAAAGCTGAACACAATGTTCAGCTTTTTAGGAAGATTTTTAAACTTGCGTTTAAATTGCTGGACGGGCAATCACGCTACGCGTTTCCATGCGCACTTCTGCGATAGTTACATCGATAACGTCAGTCACTTTAAAGGCGACCTCACCTTTAATTTGCACTGTACCAAGCTCCTGGCTGCACACCATTTCATCACGAACAGAGTGAATGAATGGAGCAGGGATGAAGGCTACCGCGCCGTTTTCAATCAGGCGTACACGCATCCCGCCACGGCTGACATCAATGATTTCAGCTGCAAAGCGTGTGTCTGTTCCTGCTTTATCTTGCAGGAAGCGCGCATATAACCAGTCGCCGACATCGCGTTCTGCCATACGGTTCAGACGACGACGCTCCGCCATCTGTACCGTGATCTCATCTTGCGGACGCGTTGCGGTTTCACCCTTGATGATCGCCTTTAACAGACGATGGTTGATCATATCGCCGTATTTACGAATCGGTGAAGTCCAGGTAGCGTAAGCTTCGAGGCCAAGACCGTAATGCGGACCAGGTTCAGTGCTGATTTCAGCAAATGACTGGTAACGACGAATACGGCTATCAAGGAAACTGGTTGGTTGTGCATCAAGCTCACGGCGCAGTTTACAGAAGCCGTTCAACGTCAGCACTTCCTGGGCGTCAACTTCCAGACCGTGGCCTTGTAACATGTTTGCGAGCTGATCAATGTTAGCTGGGTCAAAACCGGTATGGACGTTATAAACGCCAAAACCGAGCTTTTCACGCAATACAATGGCTGCACAGACGTTGGCGGCAATCATGGCTTCTTCAACGATGCGGTTCGCAATACGACGCGACTCAGCGACGATATCCAATACTTCGCCTTTTTCACCTAATACAAAGCGGTAATCAGGGCGATCTTTGAACACCAGTGCATGCGTACGACGCCATTCAGCGCGGCTCAGACAAACGCGTTCCAGCAAACGGATTTGTTTGGCAATGGCGTCACCTGGTGGCTGCCAGTCGCCTTTTTCTTCCAGCCAGTCGGATACATCTTCATAGGCCAGTTTGGCTTTAGATTCGATGGTGGCGACGAAGAAATTAATGCCTTCATCGATACTGCCGTCTTGCGCGATAACCATGCGGCAAGCGACAACCGGGCGCGTGACGTTGGCACGTAATGAACACAGGTCATCAGATAATTCACGTGGCAGCATCGGGATGTTAAAGCCCGGCAGGTAGTTGGTGAATGCGCGAACTTTGGCGATGCCGTCAAGCTTGCTGCCTTCAGCAATCCAGGCGGTAGGGTCAGCAATGGCAACCGTCAGTTGCAATTTGCCGTCGGCCAGTTCTTCAACGTACAGCGCATCATCCATATCTTCCGTGCTGGCGCTATCAATGGTGACGAAATCAAGGGCGGTTAAATCTTCACGCACCAGGCCTTCATCTAACATTTCAGTCGACACACCGTTAGGTGCTTCGCGTTCCAGATTGTGGCGCGACAGTGTCACCCACCACGGGGCAAGATGATCGTCGCCGAAGGTAATGAACTGCGTTAATTCAGCGTAAAAAGCGCGATCGCCTTTCAGCGGGTGGCGCTTCATTTCAGCTACGGCCCAGTCGCCATTCTGGAAATCATGCGTCACGTTACGATCCGCACGACACTGAATCGCGTCACGTAATAACGGATGATCCGGCACGATAGACAAGCGGTCGTCTTTACGTTGTACACGGCCAACAAACCGGCTGAGGAACGGTTCGATAAGCTCTTCTGGCTCAGCGGTTTCGCGGTCCTTGTCGGTATGAATCACCGCGCTCACGCGGTCACCGTGCATCACTTTTTTCATCTGCGGAGGCGGAATAAAGTAACTTTTCTGGGAATCCACTTCGAGGAAGCCAAAGCCTTTTTCCGTGCCTTTAACCACGCCTTCAACGCGTGGAGTTTGGGAATGCAGTTGCTGTTTAAGCTGCGCGAGCAGCGGGTTATCCTGGAACATGTATTTTAGTTTTCGTGGCCAAAAGAGCGGCTGACAGTTTTACGCGAAACCACTCATTGCGGCAAGCGATGATTGCCGTAAAAACGTGGGATATACAATGTCTAGCTGGCATTTCCCAACCCAATTTTCAGTCGATTCAACCAGCCATACAACCCTGAAATCACCAGTAATCGCAACGCATCATCGTTGCTAAAACCTTGCTCAAATAAGGGTTGAAGCTGGGCGGCACTGAAGCTGCCTGGTGCTCGAGTTAATACGCGAACAGCCTGTATGATCGCGCGCTCCCGAGGATGATTGTGGCTCCAGGCCTGTAGCGCCCGTTCTCCATTGCGTATCGCTTCGGGTAAACCATTTTCTGCATGCCAATGAGCAGTCGCATGACTAAAGCAACTGACGCTTCCATTAATGCGTGCCGTCAGCAGGTTCACCAGCACGAGATCGTCACCGATTTCTCCATCGGGCGGGAGTAACAGGCTGATAAGCTGACTCAGCACAGAAAGTGGTTCAGCATCGTGTGCCAGCAGCCAGCCAATCGGGTTTAAAACGCTTTGTGACTGGCTCAGGTTCAAAACATCGAGCTGTTGCGTGTTCGCGTAACGTTGCTCGACAGGGGGTAAATCAGGTTGCCAGGATTTATCGCCATCAAGGAACAAATTCGCGCTGGCATCTTGTTGGGTATCAAGCCCAGGAAGCCAACGAACAGGTAGACCCTGAAGCGCCTGAAAGACGGCAATCACACGAGCCTGAAAACCGATAAACCCAATCAATTGGTTAAATGTCACTATGTCATTTACTGATAGAGCGACTTCATCGAGTTGCTGGCGAGAATTATCATCAATCAAGGTGGGCTGGCTGGCCAACTGGCGGGCGTACTGAGTAATTTGTGTCAGGCGGCGATTGCTCTCGCGGGAGGAGTCTGGCCCGGGTTGTGGTGCAAGGCGGGCGGCGTAATGATTGCACAGCCGTTGTACGCCATACACTTGCGCGACAGTCAGCGCGGTGCTCAACCTGTCATAACAACTGAGCGTGTGTAAACGGGTGACAGGGCTGTTTTCAGGCAGTAAACATGTCGCGCCCTTGAGGGCGACAGAAAGCCAGGCTGCTTCGGATGCATGTTGCTCGGTACTCAATTCTAGATCGAGTAAAAAACGGTTTTCGAGGTAAGCGGCCTCGGGAACTAACGGTAATACGGCGGCGTCGCTGCGGCTGGACTGTGTTTCATGATACCAGTGGCCTTTGCCAGAGATTCGGCGTTGTTCCATGGTCGTTCCTTGGTCAAAGAGTTTACAAGCCCGGGTGAAACACCTGAGGGCCTGATTTGCTGCTTTATCCTGGCTTAACCACGTGAGGCGACAAAAGAATGATCGGTGATAATAAATATCGGAAAGGTATATGGAAGTAAAGTGGGGGGGAGGCGAGGGAGTTTATGGGGTAGGCGGCAGCCCACCCCATATGAACCGAATTAGTCTTTCAGTTCCAGTTCGTTCATGGCAGCGATGCTGAAACCGCCGTCAACGTGCAGAACTTCACCGGAAACACCGGCAGACAAGTCTGAACACAGGAACGCTGCGGAGTTACCCACATCTTCAATGGTCACAGTACGACGAATCGGAGTAACCGCTTCGCAATGTGACAGCATTTTACGGAAATCTTTAATACCAGATGCTGCCAGAGTACGGATTGGACCTGCAGAAATGGCGTTAACACGTACACCTTCTGGACCCATCGCGTTTGCCATGTAGCGCACGTTTGCTTCCAGAGATGCTTTAGCCAGACCCATAACGTTGTAGTTAGGGATTGCACGCTCAGCACCCAGGTAAGACAGAGTCAGCAGAGCAGAACCTGGATTGAGCATTTCGCGACATACTTTTGCCATTGCGACAAAGCTGTAAGAGCTGATGTCATGAGCGATTTTGAAGCCTTCACGGGTAACTGCATTCACGTAGTCGCCATCTAACTGGTCGCCTGGTGCGAAACCGATAGAGTGAACGAAACCGTCAAACTTCGGCCAGGTTTTAGCCAGCTCGGCAAACATTGCATCGATGCTTGCATCTTCAGCCACGTCACACGGCAGGACCAGGCTTGAACCCAGATCGGCTGCAAAGCCTTCAACACGGCCTTTCAGTTTTTCATTCTGGTAAGTGAAAGCCAGTTCAGCACCTTCGCGGTGCATCGCCTGTGCGATACCGTAGGCAATGGAGAGTTTACTGGCGACGCCAGTGATCAGAATGCGCTTACCGGTAAGAAAACCCATAGCTTTGAATCCTTATAGTTTCTGCTAATTTTATGACTTTAAAATCATCAAATTACGATTAGTTAGTCACAATTTTTCAACACGAAAGTGAAATTATATCCCACTCCACTGCAGTTGTGTCACCTTATTTTTACCGCCCAGGCTGACTGGCTATCACGTCACCAGAGGTCGGAACAGCCAGACCATGATTCACGTACTACGCTTTAGAGGATATTTTTTGTTCACTGGTCACTAACTGAGAGCGTAATGATGAAGATAAATGTCGAAACGCAGGTAGATGCACCTGTTGAGAAGGTTTGGCAGGCTTATATCGACCCGGAAGCCATCAAACAGTGGAATACGGCATCACCGGACTGGCATACGCCGACTGCAGCGGTAGATTTTCGGGAAGGCGGGCCATTCTCATTTCGGATGGAAGCCAAAGACGGCAGCATGGGGTTTGATTTTGCAGGTGTCTACACCCGCATCGTGCCGCATAAATTAATAGAATATAAGTTTGGCGATCGTGAAGCGAAGGTGGAGTTTACTCCAGCAGATAAGTGTGTCGACGTTCGTCTGGAATTCGATCCTGATGGGCAATATCCCGTCGAGCATCAAAAGAGCGGCTGGCAGGCTATTCTGGATAATTTTGCACGTTATGTGGAAGCAAAAACATAACGTTTAAAAGGCTGACATCTTCACTTATCCGCCTTGCACAATGCGGTTGTAGGGTGGATAGGAGTACATCAATTGAGCCGTGTTCAATCATTTTGCAAAAATAAGTTAACCCGCTAATTATAATGCAGTGATGCAAATGGATTTATATATTTTAAGTACACGATGATTAAAATACTTCACATTCGCAGATTTAATAAATTTGTCCTGGCTGTCTAAATAGACAGTGTTCCCCCCATTCGTTTTATGAGACCTGCATCTAATAAAAGCTTATTTTCGTTACGCTGCTCACAAAACTATTATAACTAGTGAAATTTATTTTTGAATAAATCTCAATGGTTTTGTTGTGGCTTATTTATCCTGCTGAGAGATATAGTGTAAAAATAATTTGATATTACTAACTTTAATAACAGGCACTCGTTCTGTGGCTTGTGTAATGTATTTCCCATGCCTGTTGTTATTCTGGAGTTGCTCTAACTTTGCATTGATTATTTTAATTCAGGAAGAAATATAATGAAGATAAAACTCTTACCCCTTGCTGTGTCCGTAGGACTTTCAGTACTCCCCTCAGTTGTATTTGCAAGTGAGGCTGCGGAGCCTGCATCTAAAAGTGTAGCTTTCACAGATCCACTTTCAGGCATTGATTTTTTTGGCTATTTTCGCTCAGGGATTGCCGGTGGAGAAAGTGGTTCGATGAACGAAGCTGTCGGTGGTAGTTTCCAGAAAAATAAACTAGGTCGTCTTGGTAACGAATTTGATACCTATGCCGAAATTGGCTTTGGTAAAGAGTTATATAATGCAGGTAGCCAATCTGTTTACATACAGACCATGATTAATATGTATGATGGCGACTCTAACAGTAATAATGGGGATAACCCATTTGGCTGGGAGAATCTGAATATGCAGTTCCGTAACTTCATGGGGTTTGATGAAACAACATGGGTCGGTATTCGCCAGTACAATAAATACAGCATTGATGCTAACGATTATTTCTTCTGGAATAAGACAAACGTTGGCGGCGGTATTGAAAAAATGTCGGTAGGGCAAGGGAAATTGTCAATAGCCGCGCTGCATCGTGATATTGAAGAAGATAATTCAATGGGAGCTGATGGCGATCTCGACAGTGTAGATATTGATGATTTAGTCGATTCCAACCAACTGGAGTTGATGTATGACAGTCAGCCATTGTGGCGTGGCGCTAGCCTGGCTGTGGGCTATAAGTACCTCAATGCTGATGCCAGTGATGAGCAAATTCAGCATAACAACCATGATTATTCTGACGGTCAGACCGCTATGGTCATGTTGCAGCAGCAGGTCTTTGAGAAGGGTATCAACAATACCGTGGTGCAATATTATGCGGATGGTTCAGCTCTGCAAGGGGTCACCTTCGGCGCCGCTGATACATTGAATGGCACAGTGAAAAGTGGTAACGGATGGGCAATGCGTAACTATGGCGTAATTCCACTGGCTGAAGACTGGGATCTGAGTCATGCCATCAATTATGCAGCTGCCAACGATATTGAGCGGTGGGATGGCAAAAAAGGGGATGGTACAACAGTTTCCGCCAGTGCCAAAGTTACCTATCACTGGTCGGACTATACCCGCACCTATGTTGAGCTAGGTTACTTCGATGATGAGAAAACGGTGGATGGCACAAACTATGAACGTAGTGGTTCGAAGTACACCGTCGCTCAGGCGTTATCCTTCGGTCGAGACAAGCCTGAACTACGTGTGTTCGCCAGTTATTTTGATAGCAGCACCGATAACTGGGATGATACTGGAAACGCCTTTGAAAACGGCCATTCCAGCGACACATGGGCGGTTGGTCTGCAAGCTAATGTATTCTGGTAACAAGAATATTTGAACCGCGGGCAACGTAGAAAATTCTGCAGTTGCCCGCAATATCGCGTCATACGCTCATAAATACACTTCAATTAATAGCCTGGTTTGGGATAACTTTACCGATCTTTGCGCCACGCATCGGCCGTCAGCGCTTCGCCAAAGTGGCTGGCAATCAGGCGCTTAGTCAAATCGTGGAGCGGGGAGGCGAGAACATCGGCTGTACTACCGCGTTCCACAACTTCACCCTGGTGTAACACCATCACCTGGTCGCTGATATGTTTCATCATGCCAATGTGCTGAGTCACGTAGATGTAGGCAATTCCCTGTTTTTCCTGCAATTCCAGCATCAGGTTAATGAGCTGCGAACGCATTGACATATCAAGTGACGCCAGCGCTTCATCGGCAATAATGACTTTCGGACGCAAAATTAATGCGCGGGCCAAACCCAAACGCTGCTTTTGCCCTGGGGCGAGCATGTGGGGGTAATAACTGGCGTGGTCGGGTAGCAACCCGACCATTCTGAGAGTCTCGATAATCTGCTTATGGCGCGCTTCCGGCTCAAGGTTAGTATTCAGGCGCAGTGGGAAATCAAGAATCTGCGAAATGCGTTGGCGAGGATTCAGCGAAGTACTGGGATCCTGGAAAATCATACGAATATGCTGGCTACGGTAGGTATAGTCGCCGTAATGCAGCAAATGGTCGTCAATCAACACTTCACCTGTCGTTGGCTCAATCATTCCTGCGAGCATTTTTGCCAGCGTGGATTTACCTGAGCCATTTTCGCCAATGATTGCCAGCGTTTGCTTTTCACGCAAAGTGAAACTCAATGGTTTTACCGCGTCAACGTGCTGACGACGGAACAGGCCAGTTCGGTAACGAAACGTTTTACTTAAATTGCGGACTTCGAGCAGCGTTTCGACCATTACTGACTCTCCATATTCAGCGGGAAGTGGCAGGCATAAAGATGTGTTTTTGCCCCGGTCAGGCGTGGCGTTTCGATACACTCACGTTGTGCATAAGGGCAACGTGGCCCGAGTCGGCAGCCCATCGGCAAGTGTTCCAGTAACGGGATAGCGCCGGGCATGGTATTCAGGCGGCTTTTATGCGGCATTGAGCTGCCAAAGTCAGGGATCGCCCGGATAAGCGCCTGAGTATAAGGGTGATGCGGCGTGGCAATCAGCTCTTCACTGGTTGCGCTTTCCACGGTTTGCCCACAGTACATCACGTTAATTTTATCCGCCCACTGGCTCAACATCTGCAAGTCGTGGCTTATCAGCAAAATCGTCGTGTTGTTGTACTGATTCAAACGTGTCAGTAATTTGAAAATCTGCAATTGCGTGGTGGGTTCCATGGCATTTGTCGGCTCATCGGCAATCAACAAACGCGGCTGGTTTGCCAGCGCAATGGCAATCATGACTTTCTGGCATTCACCGTCCGTCAGTTCGTAGGGATAACTGCGCATCGCATCTTTGTGATCTTTAATCCCGACGCGATGCAACAGTTCGATGGCGCGACGTTTACGCCAGCCAAAACGTTTCCACCAGCGACCCTTAAAGGTCCAGCCCGGGATATTTTGCATCAGCTGGCGACCCACGCGCTCTGAGGGATCAAGGCAAGATTGGGGTTCCTGGAAGATCATCGAAACGTTATGGCCAACCAGACGTCGGCGCTCTCGTCCGCTCAGCCGTAACAAATCAATATCATCAAAACGCATACGGTCTGCCGTGACGCGCCAGTTGTCCTTTGTGACACCGCAAATGGCTTTTGCAATCAGGCTCTTGCCCGAGCCTGATTCACCCACCAGGCCGCGAATTTCCCCTTCGTTGAGGGTCATACTGACACGGTCGACGGCTTTGACCCAACCTTCGGAGGTCATAAACTCGATGGTCAGATTTCGGATATCAAGTAATGGCATTTATTGCACCCCCGCATTTATTGCGCGGCGTAGTCCGTCGCCCAGCAGGTTGACCAGAAGTACACTTACCATGATAGCCCCTCCGGGCAACATGACGGTCCACGGAGCCACATAAATCAGCTCCAGTGCATCACCCAGCATTGCGCCCCATTCCGGCGACGGAAGCTGTGCACCCAAATCGAGAAAACCTAGCGCAGCAATATCCAGAATGGCCATCGACAACGCACGGGTGATTTCTGTAATCAGAATGGCGGCGGTATTAGGCATCACCGCGAACCACAGAATATTAAGCGTTGATGCGCCATCCAGACGAGCGGCAACCACGTAATCTTTTTCCAGCTCGTCATGTACGGCGCTATAGACTGAACGTACCATGCGCGGCAGCAGCGCCAGCCAGACTGCAAACATGGCGTGAATCAGATGTGGGCCGACAAACGCCACCACAATGATTGCCAGCAATAGGGTAGGAATCGACAGCAATGTATCGAGAATGTGGTTCATCACCGCAGAGCGCAGCCCATGAGTAGAACCAGCAAAAACACCCAAAACAATGCCGAATACAGCGGCAGCCAACGTCACAACAAACGCGCCACCGACCGTCGGCGCGGCACCGCTTAATAAACGGCTTAACACGTCGCGCCCAAGGTCATCAGTTCCCAGGAAGAACGACACGTCGCCATAGCGCGACCAGGACGGCGGTAACAACTGATAACCGAGGAATTGCTGGTCGATGCCATAAGGTGCAAAAACGCTACCGAATACACACAACAGCACCAGCGCCCCACAGCCATACAGGCCAATCATCGCTGTGGTGTCGCCGTAAAATTTTCGCCAGGTCAGTCGCAGTGTGCTCGGTGGGCGTTTCTCGCGATAGACGCTATCGTAAGGCATACCATTCCTTATGTGTCAGTGGGTTAGCCATAGCACCCAAAATATCGGAGATAACATTCACGATGATAACCAATGAACCGATGACCATCACGCCAGCAGAAATGGCCGTGTAGTCTTGTTGACGGATGGCGTTGATAAGCCAGCGCCCAAGCCCCGGCCAGCTGAACACCACTTCGGTGATCATCGCCAGCGTTAACATGGTTGAAAATTGTAAGCCGAGACGGGGGATAACCGGTGGCAGCGCATTGTGTAATACGTGTCGATGCAGGATTGTCAGGCGCGATAATCCGCGAGTGGCGGCCGCTTTAATGTAATTTTGGTCGAATACGTCAATGGTGCTGATGCGCATTAAACGCACCACCTCGGTGGTGGGGGCGACTGCAAGCGTCACGACCGGCAAAATCATATGGCGGATGGCACTCATAATCATCTCGTCACGATATGGCGAGTCCGACAACCAGGCGTCAACTAATGCAAAACCGGTGACAGACTTCACTTCATAGAGTAAATCGAAACGCCCTGAGACTGGCAGCCAGCCTAACGTCAGTGAGAAAAACATCGTCAGTAATAGTGCAAACCAGAATACGGGAATCGAAAAGCCAACCAGAGCCAGCGCACTGATCAGCCTGTCCTGCCATTTGTTGTGCATGATGCCAGCCAGCATCCCCACCGGAATACCGATGAGCAAAGCCAGGCCGAAAGCGAGCAAACAGAGCTCCATCGTAGCCGGGAAAACCAGGCTCAACTGTTCGTTAATCGACTGACCATTAATGCTCGATACGCCAAAGTCCCAGTCCAGAATACTTTCAAACCAGAACACCCACGCGTTCCACAGCGACGCGCCTTGTAATGGTGCGTGCGGGGTAAAGTAGTTGAGGCTAAAGCCAATAAGTGTCAGAAAAAACAGCGTCACCAGCAACAGCAGCAGGCGGCGCAGGGTATAGATGATCATGGTTTTTTCACCTCAACATTTTCACGGGAAACACCCGCAAACGATGCGTTACCAAACGGACTTAGCACCAGGCCTTTAATGTCGTAGCGATAGGCTTGCAGGCGCAGCGATGATGCCAGCGGTAATACCGGCAACTGTTGGGCGAGAATATCCTGCGCTTCACGATAAGCCTCAATACGTGACGCCAGTTCTTGAGAAGACAACGCTTTTTGCAGGACTTCATCAAATTTAGGATCACACCAGCGAGCATAGTTGGTCTGTGAACGAATCGCCGCGCAACTTAGCATTGGGCGGAAGAAGCTATCCGGGTCGTTACTGTCAGTCGCCCAACCTGCCAGCGTGAGATCGTGGTTCATGTCCATCAAACGCGCTTCCTGGAAGCGGCCTTCGACTGGCACGATAATGACTTTCACGCCAATTTGCGCCATATCTGCCTGAATAAGCTCTGCGGTTTTCAACGGACTCGGGTTCCATGCCTGTGAACTGGTTGGCACCCACAAGCGCAATTCCAGATTGTTAAGCCCCAGAGCTTTTAACTGCTGACGAGCTTTGGCGGGATTGTATTCGGTGATTTTGGAATCGCTGTCATAAGCCCATGATGCACGGGGCAAAATAGACGCAGCAGTTTCAGCAGTGCCGTAATAAATAGATTGCATCAGACGCTGGTTATTAATCGCCAGCGCCAGCGCATGGCGCACTTCAGGATTATTCAATGGCGCTTTATTGGTATTGAAAGCCAGATAGGCAATGTTCATGCCTGGACGTAAAGTCAGACGCAAACGCGGGTCATCACGCAATATGGTCAACTGACTGGCGGCAGGATAGGCGAGAACATCACATTCCCCAGTGATCAGTTTAGATAAACGTCCTGTGCCCCCAGAACCCAAGTCCAACACTACCTGCGGCATTAATGGTACACCGCGCCAGAACTTAGGGTGACGAGCCAGGCGAATATATTGTCCGGAACGAAATTCGCTCACCTGGAATGGACCGGTGCCAACAGGTTCGCGATCCATCATCTCTTTTCGATCGGCTTTGGTCAGTTGCGCTGCGTATTCCGCAGACATGACGGATGCGTAATGAGTCGCCATGTGCCACAGGAACGACGCATCAGGTTTCTCAAGGCGGAACTCAACGGTATTGTTATCCAGTTTACGGATGCTTTTTACCGCGTCTGGGAACTGAAGGCTGTCAAAATAAGGGTAGTTACCCCCATTGACGTTGTGCCATGGGTGGTCGCGATTAAAAACACGCTGGAAACTGAATACCACATCATCGGCATTGAGTGCGCGAGTGGGTTTAAACCACGGAGTGGTCTGGAACTGCACGTTTGGGCGTAAATGGAAGCGGTAAGTGGCACCGTTATCCAGCACTTCCCAGCTTTCTGCTAACTCGGACACCAGGCGGTAAGTATATGGATCGACATCCAATAATCGGTCATATAACTGTGCGGCAAGGGTGTCGACAGTCAAACCACCGCTCGCCATCTGCGGATTAAAGGTATTGACCTGACCGCTGACACAATAAACAAATCCGCTGTTACGGATATCTGCTGGTTTTTGGACAGGTGTTTCAGCTGGCGGTGCAGCAAAAGCTACGCCACTCAGGCAGCTCACTGCCAGTAACAGGGAAGATACAATTGCGCGCATAAGTTTTTGAGTTTTCACGGGTGATAGCCAAAGTGTATCGTACTCTTGAGGGCTTCCCAAAATATGTCAGGCTATTTTGCTTTTTTTATAATCAATGCCGGTAAAAAAGGCCGGGCGATGTTGTTTTTTACAGCGTTTTGATGGCAAAGCTGCTCCTTATTAAGGTTGAACAACGTCGTGCTTTTTAAGCAGTGCACGTAATTGATGGTAAGTCAGCCCCAGTAAATCGGCGGCCTTGCGCTGGTTATATTTCGCCTGTTGTAAGCTTTTTTCCAGTAACTCCTTTTCCTGCTGATTTTGCCAACCACGCAAATCCATCGGTAATGTGGGTAGTGTTTCATCGTGATACAGCACAGCAATCGACTGCCGCGCAAACGGATCGAGGATCACTTCATCAACGGGCTCATCGCTGGTACCGTGGCGATACATCGAACGCTCTACCACATTTTTTAATTCCCGAATATTGCCAGGCCAGCCGTAATTAAGCAGCGTTTGCTGTGCTTGCTCAGTAAACCCCGGGAATAGGGGAAGCTGTAACTCTCGGCACATTTGAATGGCAAAATGCTCGGCCATTAACATGATATCGGGCTGGCGCTCGCGCAGCGGGGGCAGTTTGACCACATCAAAGGCAAGGCGATCAAGTAAATCGGCGCGGAATTTACCCTCTTCGGCAAGTTTAGGCAGATCAGCATTAGTGGCACAAACCAGCCGTACATTGACTTGCAACGGTTGGCTACCGCCGACACGCTCCAGTTCGCCATACTCCACTACGCGCAGCAATTTTTCCTGCACCATCATCGGCGCGGTCGCCAGTTCATCCAGAAACAACGTGCCGCCATCGGCTCGTTCAAAACGTCCCGGATGGCGTTTTTGCGCGCCGGTAAAAGCGCCAGCTTCATGTCCAAAAAGCTCAGAGTCGAGCAAGTTATCATTCAGCGCGGCGCAGTTAAGTGAAATAAACGGCCCTTGCCAACGACGCGACAGGAAGTGTAGACGGTTAGCAATTAGCTCTTTGCCGGTGCCGCGTTCGCCAATCACTAACACCGGTTTTTCCAGCGGAGCCAGACGGGAGACTTGCTCCAGCACTTCAAGGAAACTGTTTGCCTCGCCGATCAGGTTATCTTTGCTATCTGCCATGATTAAATTAACCAATAGTTAGTGAATTTAACCACTATATACGTTGTGGGTAGCGAGTCAAATTTAATCATTTCTATTAAAATCAATAAAATAAAAAGTTGGCACATCACTTGCAATATTCATTTCGTGCAGGGTGCCAGGCACCTGAAATAATGACTAAAGAGGATTGAATTATGGGTATTTTTTCTCGTTTTGCCGACATCGTGAATGCCAACATCAACTCGCTGCTTGAGAAAGCAGAAGATCCGCAGAAGCTAGTACGCCTGATGATTCAGGAAATGGAAGATACATTGGTTGAAGTGCGTTCCACTTCTGCGCGTGCGCTGGCCGAAAAGAAACAGCTCTCCCGTCGTGTAGAACAAGCGACGGCACAGCAAGCTGAATGGCAGGAAAAAGCGGAACTGGCGCTGCGTAAAGATAAAGAAGATCTGGCGCGTGCGGCATTAATTGAAAAGCAAAAAATGACCGACATGATTGCTACCCTGGAAGATGAAGTAGTACATGTTGATGAAACACTGGCGCGTATGAAAAAAGAGATCGGTGAGCTTGAGAACAAACTCAGCGAAACCCGCGCGCGCCAGCAGGCACTCACACTGCGTCATCAGGCCGCTTCTTCTTCCCGTGATGTTCGTCGCCAGTTAGACAGTGGAAAGATCGACGAAGCAATGGCCCGTTTTGAATCCTTTGAGCGCCGTATTGACCAAATGGAATCAGAAGCGGAAAGCCACAGTTTTGGCAAACAGAAAAACCTCGACTCACAGTTTGCTGAACTGAAAGCTGACGACGAAATCAGCGAACAACTGGCGGCGCTGAAAGCTAAAATGAACAACCAGGATCGTGGGTAATTAACTGACTGCGGCGTCGGGAAACGGCGCCACAGTCAAGGCTGACTTGTAAGGAGTACACATGAGCGCGCTTTTTATTGCCATCCCATTAACGATTTTTGTGTTGTTCGTCGCTCCCATTTGGCTGTGGCTGCACTACAACAACCGTGCCGAAAATGGCGGGCAACTTTCTCAGGGCGAACAACAGCGGTTGGCGCAACTGACTGATGAAGCACGACGTATGGGTGAGCGCATTCAGACGCTGGAACAGATCCTTGATGCTGAACATCCGAACTGGAGAGATAAATAATGGTGAAATCAATTTCCGGTCGCAAACTGTGGCGCATCCCAGAAAAAGGGATGGTGAAAGGGGTGTGCGCGGGTATCGCACAATACCTTGATGTGCCAGTGAAGCTGGTACGCCTGATTACTGTTTTGGCGATGGTATTTGGCCTGTTCTTCTTTGTTTTGGTGGCCTACATCGCATTGACCTTTATCCTTGACCCAATGCCTGCGGGGGCTTCGCAAGAAAAGCCGCAACCGACCAACCGAGATTTGCTCGACGAAGTCGACGCCCAACTGGCGGCGGGCGAGCAGCGTTTGCGTTCCATGGAACGCTATATAACCTCTGATACCTTCACGTTACGTAGCCGTTTCCGCCAGCTTTAACTCGGTTTCTCCCTCTCCTGTGGGAGAGGGCCGGGGTGAGGGCATATGGCTGACTATTTCCCCCAGGAGGACACATGTCCAAATTCCAGACGACTGCCAATAAGGCAAAACCAGGCCTGAAAATTATCGGTAAACTCGTGTTTTTGGTCGCTCTGCGTTATGGCCCTGCGGGCGTCGCGGGATGGGCGATAAAATCCGTAGCACGTCGTCCGTTGAAAATGCTGCTGGTGCTAACACTTGAGCCGATGCTTGCTCGTCTGTTGCGCAAGGTTTCGGCTCGCTTTAATGGTACATCCCCGCTTTAAATCCTCACCCTTGCGGGAAGATAGCTAATCTTCCCGCAGCGTTTACTCGTCACCTCTTAATTTTCCAGCCTTACAACTTTTGTCATGAAACGGTTCACAGGAAAACTTTGTCGATTATATTGCGTGAAATAATCCATAGCCTGTGGTTATACTGTGTAACTCATTAATACATATCGATAGCTAGATTTATGGATAATTTCTCGGGCTAAAAGGATTTTGCCAGACGGATTTTGTAAGATTTCAACTATAATAAAATGGCTTGTTAAAATAATCACAGCTTTTGGAGTTTACCAAAATAAGCTGCGGATTTTTTTATTTTAAAATCAATGAGCGAAGTATCGACATAATAGGATTGGCTCCATCGTTTGTGCTAATCCCTCACCATAAAAGCGAGTCAATATGTCGCGTTTTTTATAAAGCATTCGGTTGTCAACAATAAGGTCATGCTATGTCCCAACGCAACTATCTTACTACCGATGAAGTTCAACGCCTGCTTGATTCGGCCAAACAAGGTTTGAATCCCGAACGTAATCGCTGCATGGTAGCCATGTGTTATCTTCACGGATTCCGCATCAGCGAACTGTTAAAACTGCGGCTGTCAGATATTGATTTACCGACACGGACGCTCAATATTCACCGTCTGAAGAATGGTTTTTCAACCATTCATCCTATGATTCCTTGTGAGGTGAGCCTGCTTGAGTTATGGCTTAACACCCGCCAGAACTGGGCCTCGCTGGATGATGATTCACTGTTTATTTCACGAAATGGTAAACCTCTTTCACGTCAACAGGGTTACAACATTATCAATGCGCTGGGGAAAAGAGCAGGACTGCCGTTATGTTCACATCCTCACATGTTGCGCCATGCCTGTGGGTTCGCCATGGCAGACAACGGGATTGATACACGCTTAATACAGGACTATCTGGGGCATCGTAACATCCGCCACACGGTACGTTATACCGCCAGCAATGCGGCGCGTTTTGAGGGGATTTGGAAAGAGAAAAATATGCGCAGAAACAAGCTATTAGTTCTTTCCTGATAAATATCACCCATGTGCCAGTAGCCTATCAATGGAGCGGTGCCCCATGCTTTCTGGCGCATTCTTGCCTGTGTGAAATAACCAGTAATAACCTCTTTTTTCGAAAAATACATCTCCTGACTTTAATTTATACTTAGTGACTATTCTAACAAAGGCCCATTTGTACATTACTTAATAATGGTAATTAGTGCGGCTGAAGAAAAAGCCATGCAATTAAAAGGTGCAATTTATAGCTAATTATTTTAATCATGATTGTAAGCTTAGAAAATTACATGAGTGATTGTGGTGGGCAAGTAAAATAATGTGGTTTTATTGGTTTCATTCAGGTGTGATTAATTTCCGCGATATTCTTCGTGTGAATAATATACGGTAGGTTGAGGGTGGTTTCTTGTGCATTTACCTGGTGGTTGAAAACTGAAAAGTAGACAAATAGTTCCAATTTGACAAGTCCGCTCAATAACGAAACTAGAATCTAGCATTTACATTAAAATAACAATGGAGGTTTTTATTTATTTTTAAATAACAATGTATTGGAAATGTTTTGACTATAACGATAAGTCACAAGACCTCTTCATGATATTACTCCAGGCATTTCTCACCCTCAATTTTCCGTGTCTTATTTGTCACCACGTGAAGAATTAAAAATCACAAATAAAATTAAAATCAGTTTATTTGACTGCTTTTTCGTGCATTTCTGGACTCTTGGGCTGGACTTGTCAAATTGGAACTAATTGTCAATCCCAACTCGGCCTGAAGGTAAGAATTACCCCGCCTGGAAGGCAAAAAATAACAAAAGAATCCACATCGCTCTGCCTTGCTATGAACACCGGCAAGTTGACTTCACTCGTTCCGTTTTTAACGAGCCGGTGTTCGGGTGAGCGATAACGAATGTTATTCATTATTAATCAAGGAATTGAGAAATGAGCTTTAAAACAACCTTCACAACATTAACGAGTGCAGTAGCTTTGTCCCTGGTGGCTTTCAGTGCTCAGGCTGCCAATGGTGGCGAAGGTGTTGTGAACTTCACCGGGTCCGTAATCAATGCAGCTTGTAGCATTGCGCCTGAATCAGCAGACCAGACCATAGACTTTGGTCAGATTTCCAAAACGCATCTTGCGTCCGGCGGCATCTCGGAACTGCGTGATATTGACATCCTGTTGACAAATTGTGACCCAACAAGCCTGGTCGACAAAACCGTAACCGTCACATTCAACGGTGCAGCAATTCCTGCCGCACCAACAGAATTGGGCACAACCGGTAATACCGGCACTGCAATCATCATTAACTCCCCAGCGAGTGGCGATGTGGTATTTGGCCAGCCGGGTAACCCACAGATTATCGGTGATGGCAATAACACCCTCCGTTACGCCAGCTGGGTAAAAATGGCGACTGGTGGCGTCGTTGCTGAAGGTGACTTCACCGCAGTGACCAACTTTACCCTCGCTTATCAGTAAAATTTTTCGGGGCAGCCCTTCGGGGTTGTCCCGTTTTTGTTAGCCACGCGAAGGAGGCGGAATGCTCAGGGAATATCTCTGCGGGCTGACACTGCTGATAGTGCTGTCGGAAGGGGCATTGGCAACATCAACTTCGACCCAGTCATCCAGTCAGAACGCGCCAGAATACCAGGGGCCAGAAGGTGTCTGGTGGCATGGAAGCGCTAATTTTGGCGGTCAGATTATCGCTCCAGCTTGCACGCTTGGTATGGAAGATGTTTGGCAAGTCATTGAGATGGGAACCACGCGCATGAAAGACATGCAGGCGAGTATTCCCGGACCTGAGAAAATTTTTTACCTCGGGCTAGAGAATTGTGAGCTGACCAGTGAGGACGATGTAAAACCGGATGCCGTACTGCCGGACTCCCAAGTGCGTGTCACCTTTGACGGCTTGCGTGGACATTCCCCGGATAGATTTGGCGTGTTGGGGCAAGCTCGAGGCGTGGAATTACAAATCCTCGATAGCCAGGGAAACCGGGCGTTTGCCGGTAAGGCGATGCCGCCTCAATTATTAAAAGGCAGTGAACAGCGGCTTCAGTACGCTCTGCGGTTGATACGCAATGGCGAGCCCCTGCGGGGTGGTGATTACTACGCAGTGGTACGTCTGAAGGTGGATTACGAGTAATGACTTTCTGTGGCCGAGTTCGTTTCGCCGATACATTTTCCTTATCTCAATAAGGAGGAAGAGGTTCACGGGGTTTTGGCTCATCAATAGATTATTTGCGATGACAACATGTTAACTAATCGAAAACTCACAGCCTATTTATCCTGTTGCCCGATTGCGCCGGTGCTGTTGATGTTAACCATTCGCGATGCCGAGGCTGTCGAATTTAACACGGACGTCCTGGATGCCTCCGACCGTCAGAATATCAATGTTAGCCGCTTCTCTCAGGCAGGCTATGTCATGCCCGGCCAGTATCAATTACAGGTGGTCATCAACGGACAATCAATGAGTTCGTCCACTCTTCCGGTGACGTTTGCTGAGCTGAAAAAAACCGTCGAGGAAGGGGATAAGAAAAGTTTGCCTCAGGCCTGCCTGACGCGCGAGATAGTGGCACAAATGGGATTAACGGAGACCTCACAAGGTAAGTTGCTCTGGATACCCTTTGGCGAAACCGAATGCGCGGATTTTAGCCAGCTACCAGGGGTTGAAATACAGGCAGATCTGTCCGATGGAACGCTACTCATTAATATGCCACAAGCCTGGCTTGAATATTCCGATGCAACCTGGTTGCCACCTTCACGTTGGGACAATGGTATTCCAGGCTTGATGCTGGATTACAACCTTAACGCCACGGTCACCCAACCACAGGAACGGGAAGAATCGCGAAATTTTAGCTTCAACGGTACAACAGGAGCCAACTTTGGCCCCTGGCGTTTTCGCGCGGACTACCAGGGGAACATTACCCAGGTTGATGGTGAGAGCGATGACAATCAGTTTGACTGGAATCGTGTGTACCTGTATCGCGCCATCCCGAAGCTACAAGCGAACCTGACGTTAGGCGAAAATTACATAAGCTCCGATATTTTCAGCGCCTGGAACTACACCGGCGTGAGTCTGGAAAGTGATGATCGCATGTTGCCACCTAAATTACGTGGCTATGCTCCGCAGGTTTCAGGGGTGGCAGAAACCAATGCGCGCGTAGTCATATCGCAGCAGGGGCGCATTCTATATGACGCCACGGTGCCTGCCGGGCCATTTACGATTCAGGATCTGGATAGCTCGATTCGTGGGCGACTGGATGTCGAAGTCATCGAACAAAACGGCCAGAAGAAAACCTTCCAGGTGGATACCGCCTACGTTCCGTATCTGACTCGTCCAGGACAGGTGCGCTACAAACTGATTAGCGGGAAGTCACGCACTAACGGGCATGATTTGGAAGGGCCGTTCTTTGTCAGTGGCGAAGCCTCATGGGGTATCAACAACAGTTGGTCTTTATATGGTGGCGGCATCATAAGTGGTAATGATTATAACGCCTTAGCTATCGGTATGGGTCGTGATATGAACGCCTTAGGCACATTATCAACCGACCTTACGCAGTCGATTGCCAATTTTGATGACGAGCACGGCACCATGAAAGGGAAATCCTGGCGGATGAGTTATTCCAAACGCTTTGATGAGGCTAACGCAGACATTAACTTTGCCGGTTACCGTTTCTCCGAAAACGATTACATGAGCATGCAGCAATATCTGGATGCCCGATATCGTGATGATTTCACTGGCCGTGAAAAGCAACTCTATACCGCCACGCTGAACAAAAGCCTTGGGGAAAATGGCCGAACCTCTGTGGGGTTACAACTTAGCCACCAGACTTATTGGGATGACACTAAACAGTCCAACTATTACACGCTAAGTATCAACCACTACATGGACATCGGTGATTTTCGTGGCATATCGATGAGCCTGTCGGCCTCCCGATCGCGTTATTACGATGAGGACAATGACTCACTCTATTTCCGCATCTCGATCCCGACGGGCGGCGGCGGAACAGCCAGTTATAACCTCAACACCACGGAAGGGCGCGTGAGCCAGACTGCCGGGTACAGCAACTCGCTCAATAAGGGCCTGGATAACTACAGCATTAATGCGGGTGTGAACACCGGGGGCGGCGAATCGACGGACGGACAGTTCAATGGCTACTACAGCCATACGGGAACGCGGGCCAACCTTTCAACCAACCTTGCGTGGGTGAGCAACGATTACACCTCGCTCGGTCTGAACCTCTCAGGCGGGGCGACGCTTACCGCGAAAGGTGCCGCTCTGCATGCAGGTGGGACGAACGGCGGAACGCGTCTGTTGGTTGACACCGAAGGGGTTGCCGGTGTGCCAGTCAATGGCGGAAGGGTAACCACCAACCGTTGGGGAACCGGGGTCGTCACTGGGATGAGTAGCTATTACCGCAATACCACCAGCATTGATTTGAACAAACTCCCGGAAGACATGGAAGCAACTCGCTCCGTGGTGGAATCCGTACTGACTGAAGGGGCTATTGGTTACCGGGAATTCGGGGTGTTGAAGGGTGCGAAACTGTTTGCGGTGGTGAAAAGAAAAGACGGTACGGTGCCGCCATTTGGCGCAAGCGTCACCAATACCAAAGGGACCGAAGTTGGAATGGTCAGTGACGAAGGTCTGGTTTGGCTCAGCGGTGTGGCGTTAGGCGAAACACTGCAAGTCGGTTGGGACGGTCAGCAGCAGTGCAGTATTGCATTGCCAGAAACTGTGCCACCTGAACAGCAACTTTTATTGCCATGTCAGAACGAAAAGGCCTGACAAATCTATCAATAACACACCGCTTTACCCGCGGTGGCGGTAACCCGAATTAACACAGTAAGGAAGATCAGATTGTGAACACGATGATGAAAACAACAGCGGTAGTGGGTTTAT
Source organism: Buttiauxella agrestis ATCC 33320 (assembly GCA_024169445.1). Taxonomy (GTDB): domain Bacteria; phylum Pseudomonadota; class Gammaproteobacteria; order Enterobacterales; family Enterobacteriaceae; genus Buttiauxella; species Buttiauxella ferragutiae. The sequence goes on along the minus strand of JALKFA010000001.1, from coordinate 3,672,158 downwards.
GTTTGAGTACCTTGTCTGGCGCTCACGCTGCCATCTCGCTGGACCGAACGCGGGTCATTTTTAATGGCGGCGATAAGTCGATGACATTGAATATTGCTAATGACAACAAACAATTACCATATCTGGCGCAGGCGTGGTTAGAAGATGCCAAACAAACCAAAATTACCACCGGGCCGATAGTCGTTACGCCACCAGTCCAGCGCCTTGAGCCTGGGGTAAAAAGCCTGCTGCGTTTATCCACCACCCCGGATATCGCTAAGTTGCCACAGGATCGTGAATCGTTGTTTTACTTCAATTTGCGGGAAATTCCGCCACGTAGTGAAAAAGCTAACTCGCTACAAATCGCCCTACAGACACGTGTGAAGTTGTTCTACCGCCCGGCATCAATCAAAACTAAACCTAATGCGGTGTGGCAGGACAAACTGGTGCTCACCAAAGAAAGCGGTGGCTACCGCATAGAAAACCCGACGCCCTATTTCATCACGGTGATTGGCATTGGTGAAGGGGCCAAACAAACACAGGTCGGAAAGTTCGAAGCGGTCATGCTGGCACCTAAGTCATCGCAAAGTGTGAAAGCGGGTAACTACAACGCGCCGGTTCTGACTTATATCAACGATTACGGTGGCCGCCCATCCTTGACGTTCCAGTGCAGCAGCAACCGCTGTACTGCGGTGGAAACGGATAAGTAATTATCAACCAGGAGAGCGGGGAATGAAGCCAAACACGCTGATAATTATGGGGCTGACACTGATATCTGCGGTGTCGATAAGCAGTGCGGCGCGGGCAGCCGAAGTTCAGTCCCAAAAAATAATTTTCATCCCTGATGAATCTAATCATCAGCAAGTGAATGAGCGTAATGGTCAGGTGGGTTTTCTGGCTGTCAGCGGAACACTAGTCACCTCTCCCTGTACTCTGAAAACCCAGGAAACCTCATGGACTCCGGTTGTCGGCGGGGTCGTCCCAGTGAATTTGACACTGACAGGTTGTGGTGAAGGTGGCGTGACCAGTGAAGATAATGCGGCACCCATCCATGTTATCCGCAGTGCATTGTTGAAGGATTCGGTTGATGGCGAAGAGCCGATGTATCCAGAACTTCAACTGCCAGAAGAAGCGGTGGCATTGCGATCCGGAGATAACCAACTGACCTATAAATTGAGCCAGCACATGCTGTTGCAGGGTGCGCTGCTGCGCCTGAGTCTGGAGTATGAATGATCAATATCAATAAGTTGTCGGTGCTGTTCGGGCTGGGTTTTATATTTTCGACGCCAATCCTGGCTGAAACGCCTATGGAATTCAAAGGGGTATTGTGGGAATCCCCGTGTGAACTAGCACCAGAAAGCCAGGGGCAAACCGTGCTATTTGGCGACCGGCCGCTCAAGGATTTTCAATATCCACCAGGACGCAGCCCGGATGAGAATTTTTCCATTCAGCTGAATAACTGCACCACTACCACGCTTTATAGCGTGGTCAAACTGACGTTTGATGGCGTCCGGGAAACCAACATGGGAAGCCAGTCAGATTACTGGTTACGCATGGGAACCGGGCCGAATGTCGGAAAACTGGCGGTGGGAATACTGGACGTTGACGGGACTTCACCACTGAAGCTCGGTGAGCCGCATAACCAGGGGGCGGGTACTCAGTTAGACAGCAGCACCATCGTGCTGAACTTTAAAGCGGTGGTACAAGCCACACCGGACGCTCTGGCTGACCAGAGTGTCGTCGCTGGCGATTACAGTGCGCAGGCCAATTTTGTGCTGAATTATGAGTGAGGTGATGGTGATGAAAACCAGGCAAATCGCATCTGCGCTGCTGTTGACAGGAATACTATTCAGCGCAACGACGGCAAGAGCAAACATTAATATCACCATCACCAGCGAAATCTACATCCCGCCTTGCGTGGTTAACGGCGACAGTCTGATTACCGTGGATTTTGGCGATATGGACGCCCAAAAGGTGGATGGCCAGGCCTACGCCAAATCCATCACCGTGCCCGTCAGCTGTACCTATTACAGCGGAGCCGTGTATGTCAGGGTAACCGGTTCGCAGCTAACCGGCGCGCCTACTAATGTGCTGAAAACGGATGCTACCGGAGGCAATGCCGACATCCTCGGCGTGGCATTGTACCAGGGGAACGGAGTGAACAGCAGTTTCCCTTTAACACTGGGCGGTGGCAGTAACGGCTATGGTTATCCACTCACCCAAGGCTGGACGGGCAATGGCACCGCCAGCAGCCAATTCACTCTGACCGCGGTGCCGTACAAGCAAGGAGGCAGTCTGGAAGCGGGTGCCTTCAGTGCCACGGCGACGATGAGCATCAGTTATCTGTAGGAGAAAAGCCCGTGAAAAATGTAAGCAGCAGGGGGCGATCGTTAGTCAGTTTTCGACTAATGCTTTGGCGCATCGTCGTCTTGATTATCGGTATCACTGGTACTGCTCAAGCTATTGCCGAAGAGTGCGACATGATTGGCGTGAGAGGGATGTGGTGGAAAGGAACGTCCACTTATGGCGTAAACGTTAACATTCAAAGCCAGGAATGGCTGGGCAACGCATCCGGTCAGGGGCGATACCGTGTGAGTCTAAATATCACCATGGATCAGGGTGTTAAATATTACATGTCATCGCCAAATAACAGCAATTGGAGTTCGAATATCCTACCGGCGGATGGAATCGTCCCTTTTGAACAGACAAACTGTATGGAAGGATATAGCACTTTCGCACGCGCCCAGGATCTTAGCGTGGGTGGTGGAGTATTGAAAATTTACCTGGCAGATGTTGGGGCGGAGAGTGGATCACAAGAAATGAGGCTCATTTCTGAGAACGATCCCGGCGCCGTAAGAACCATCGAAACAATACACCTGTATAAAGGTGATTATATGGTTGGGATTGCAAACAATGGAGATTTTCAAACCACAAAATCCATTGATGTATTAGTTGATGCGTTAAATATTCAGCCGGGAAATTACTCCGTGAGCATTCCAATAAATCTTGCCGGGACAAGTACCTGGTTTATGTCAGGTGCCAATAATTGGTGGACATCAAACCCAGCAGGAACACCTGATTACAAAGAAAGTGTTTATTTACCACTCGATATTCGTATTGACGACACCGGCGAACCTGGCAACCCAGATGTTATTTGTTCTTTGTCCACAACAGATATCACTTTGTCCCACGGGAATATTTTATACAACAATGCGCAAGGTAACATCAAACAGGAGTCATTTTCTATTACCTGTGATGGTGAAACCACTGCAGATATTATGCTTCAGGGCAACAATAACACTCAGGACTCCTATACAGAGGTCAACATGGGACCTGGTCCAGGTTTAATCAGTCAACTGTCTGTGTCGTTAGATCAAACAACCTGGTCCAGGACATTGGCGGGTACGGTATTAATAAATGGCGCCTCCACTTTTTATTTGCAATCTAATTTACAGGCCGGTTCTGATCTCCTCCCTGGTTCCTATACGGGTTCAGCTGTAGCTATTGTAAATATCATTTAGTTATTTTCATCTATTCACTTAACAGTCTGTTGTTTGCCAGAATCGCGCATTCACGGAGTTTGTATTTCAGGAGATAAAAGCGTGATCATCGCAGGTAGAAAATCGTCCTCCAGCCCCTATAAATGTATGAAGTTATGGCGTTTAATGCTCCTCATTATTGGAATGGGCAGTGCGGTTCAAGCGACAGCGGGCGAATGCAATCTGGTTGATGCGACAGGCACCTGGTGGAAGGGAACCTCTGATGATTTTGGGGTGTATGTGAATATAGAAAGACAAGAATGGATGGGTAACACAGCCGGCCAGGGAAAATATCGGGTAACATTAAATATTAGTATGGACCAAGGTGCTAAATATTATGATAACTCGCTGAATAATTTTAACTGGGCACCAAATAGTCTTCCGCCCGGTGTCCTTCCCGATTATCAATCAAATTGTATGGAAGGGCATATTGTTGAAGGGCGTACACAGGATGTGAGCGTCGGTGGTGGGACCCTGAAAACCTATTTATCTCCGGAAGGCGGCGGCAGCGGAACACAAGAGATGAGGATTGTGAATGAAACCGATCCCGGTGCAGTGAGAATCATTGAAACCATACGCTCTTATCAGGGTTCATATATGATTGGGGTGACGAGTAATGGTAATTTTCAAATAACCAAAACAATTGATGTGTTAATTGATGCACTGAATATCCAGACGGGTAATTACACCGTTAGCATTCCAATACTACTCGCGGGCACAAGTACCTGGTTTATGTCGGGTGCCAATAATTGGTGGACGACAAACCCAGCAGGAACACCTGAGTACAAACAAACGATTTATTTACCGCTCGATATCCGCATTGACGATACCGGCGAACCTGGTAACCCAGATGTTATTTGTTCTTTATCATCAACAGATATTACCTTGTCACATGGCAATGTTTTATATAACAACGCACACAGAAATATAAAACAAGAGTCATTTGCTATCACCTGTGATGGCGAAACCACCGTGGATATTACTCTCCAGGGTATGGATAACACTCATGATCCCTATACGGTGGTTAATATGGGGCCAGGTCCGGGTTTAAGCAGTTATCTGTCTGTATCGTTAAATCAAACCGATTGGGCAAGAACATTAACCGGGGCTGCATTAGTCAATGGGGCAACCACTTTTTATTTACAATCTGAGTTACAAGCCGGTTCTGATTTACTACCCGGTTCCTATACCGGTTCTGCGGTGGCAATCGTCAATATCTTGTAATCAGGCCAGGCCAGATGTGGACGCGGTCGGCGAATCGAAACTCGCTCAGGCCGCCCACAGAAAATGTTGCTGGCAGTGCGCTTAAACCAGTTCTGTTCATTCTGGAACCGAACTGGGGCTTCTTGTACCGTTACCTTTCTGCTTTTTCATTTTAATTTGCGTTACCTCACAATTATTAATCTTCAGCTTTCCTCGCGTTGACAGAAAAATAAAGCGGGAGTAGTCTCGCTTCTCGTGGTACCGCTCCCATGAGAAAATCAAAATGAAAAAAATTATAGAATTACTATCCGCTATTTATGATGACCCGTTAGATGAATCAGTCATTGATGCTTTTATTTCCAGGGTGAAGAAGGCCAAAGATACGAATCTGAAAACCCGTAAGCAGGGGTGGGATGAGCGTGATGTGGTGCTTATCACCTATGCCGATCAGTTTCATCAACAAAATGAAAAAACCTTAAAAACGCTGAATGATTTTTATCATCGCTGGCTAGCCAATAGTTTCTCCCATGTCCACTTACTGCCTTTTTACCCATGGTCATCTGATGATGGGTTTTCGGTTATTGATTATCATCAGGTTGATGCAGTATGTGGTGACTGGCAGGACGTCGCACAATTAAATAAATCAACCAGTCTGATGTTCGATTTTGTCTGCAACCATATATCGGCAAAAAGCCACTGGTTCACAGAATATCTTGCGGGAAATCCTGAATATCAGAATTTCTTTATTTCTGTTGAACCGCGGACAGATTTATCCACGGTTACTCGTCCGCGCGCGCTGCCATTACTCTCACCATTTACCCTAGCTGATGGCTCGCAGCAACATATCTGGACCACTTTTAGCGATGACCAAATCGACCTCAACTTTGCCAATCCACTGGTGCTGTTGGCCATGGTCGATGTCCTGCTGCGCTATTTGCAAGAGGGAGCCGATTATATCCGTCTGGACGCGGTGGGCTATATGTGGAAAACCATTGGCACGAGCTGTATTCACCTGGAAAAAACCCACCAGTTGGTGAAGTTGTTCCGTGCGGTTGTGGACACCGTAGCACCTGGTACCGTATTGATTACCGAGACAAATGTCCCGCACAAAGACAATATTTCCTATCTGGGTAACGGCCATGATGAAGCCCAGATGGTGTATCAATTCCCTTTGCCGCCGCTGGTGTTACACGCGATCCATACCGGTTCTGCGCAGGTGTTAAGCCAGTGGGCAAACTCTTTATCTGATGCCACAAATGGCAATACGACATGGTTTAATTTCCTCGCCTCCCACGACGGCATTGGGCTCAATCCGTTGCGCGGAATATTACCGGAAGAAGATATTTTACAGCTGGTGAATCAGCTTCAGGATGAAGGTGCACGAGTCAACTGGAAAAATAATCCTGATGGTACGCGCAGCCCCTATGAAATAAACGTCACGTATATGGATGCGCTAAACCGTCGGGATAGCAGTGATGAGGAACGTCTGGCCAGATTTATCCTGGCTCATGCCATATTGCTTGCATTTCCGGGTGTCCCTGCCATTTACGTGCAAAGTATTCTGGGTTCACGTAATGATGAAGCCGGAGTCGAGCGCCTGGGTTATAACCGCGCTATCAACCGTCAGAAATATGAACGGCATGAAATTGAAAGCCAGCTGCTGGATGAAAATAGTTTACGCCAGCAAGTGTATAAAAAATTATCTCATCTGATCAATGTTCGTAAAAATCACCCGGCATTCCATCCTGACAGCAGTTTTATTACGCAATGCATTAATGGCAGTTTGTTAGAAATAAAACGAACCTCGAAAGAGGGAAATCATGTTACGGCATTATTCAATCTGAGCCATCATCGCCAACAGATTACTCTGCCAGGTAATAATGTTCAGGATTTAATTTCCGGTATGAAAATTAACGGAAAGCAATCTTACGAAATACAACCTTATCAGGTGTTGTGGCTTAGCTATTAATATAAAGGAATAACCATGAAAACGAAAAAAGCAGTGCTGTTAACAGCACTGGTAGCCGCTGCTTTGCTCTCAGGATGTAAGCAAGACGATTCTGAGCAGGTCACTATTGAATTTATGCATTCGTCGGTTGAGCAGGAACGCCAGGCGGTCATCACCAAATTGATCGCTCGTTTCAGCGAGGAAAATCCACAAATCATCGTTAAGCAGGTGCCTGTCGAAGAAGACGCCTATAACACCAAAGTGATCACCCTGGCACGTTCCAGCGCGCTACCCGAGGTTATCGAAGTCAGCCATGATTACGCCAAAGTGATGGATAAAGAGCAGCTTATCGATCGTGATGCCATCAAAACCGTGATTTCAGGCGTCGGCGAAAGTAGTTTCTACGATGGCATTTTACGCGTGGTGCGCACCGAAGACGGCAGTGCTTTTACCGGTGTGCCTATCAGCGCCTGGTTGGGCGGCATCTGGTATCGCAAATCCGCGCTGGCGAAAGCCGGAGTGAACGAACCCACCAACTGGACGGAATTGCTCAACGCGGCGCGCGTCATGACCGATAGCGCCCACAAGAAATACGGTATTGCGCTGCCCACGGCTGAAAGCGTGATGACCGAACAAACCTTCTCGCAATTCGCGCTTTCAAATGGTGCCAACGTCTTTGATGCTGCCGGGAACGTCACCGCTAACTCACCTGAAATGCTGACCTCGCTCAACTATTACCGCGAGCTGGCGCAGTACACCATGCCAGGTTCCAACGATGTGATGGAAATAAAAGATGCCTTTATGAATGGCACCACCTCGATGGCGGTTTATTCCACCTACATCTTGCCAGCTTTCTATAAAGACGGTTCACCGCAGGATCTCGGCTTCGTAGTGCCTACGGAAAAATCCCCGGCGGTGTACGGCATGATCACCTCGCTGACCATTACCTCTGGTCAAAGCAAGCCAGAAACCGAAGCGGCACAGAAATTTATCTCATTCATGGAGACTGCGCAGAACTCGGCTGATTGGGTGCTGATGTCACCGGGTGCGGCATTACCGGTCACTAAAGCCGTCGCACAAACCGACAGCTACAAAAATAACGAGGTAATCAAAGCCTTTGGCACGCTTCCCGCCGAACTGATTGCCCAATTCCCGAACGTGCAGGTCTTTGGCTCAGTGGGGGAGAAAAACTTTACCCGCATGGGCGACATCACCGGCTCAGCCATTTTGAGTGAAATGGTCAACCAGGTCACGGTGGGTAAACAAGCCACCGCTCCGGCACTGGATAACAGCCAGCAGCGCATCGTCGAATTGATGAAACAACACTGAAACCACACTGAAATCACAGGATAAGTCACTATGAAGAAGTGGTTCTCAGGCCGCTCTGATATGCCATTTGCCATGATGCTACTCGCCCCCAGCTTGTTATTGCTGGGGGGATTAGTGGCCTGGCCGATGCTATCGAACATCGAAATCAGTTTTTTGCGCTTGCCGCTTAACCCGAACATCAGCTCGCGGTTTATCGGGCTGGAAAATTACCTCAACATCCTGAGCGATACGGCGTTCTGGCACTCGCTATGGACCACGTTCTGGTACACCGCGCTGGTGGTTCTTGGCAGTTCAGGGTTAGGGCTGGGCGTGGCGCTGTTCTTTAACCGCGAGTTTCGGTTACGTAAAACAGCTCGCTCGCTGGTGATCCTTTCTTACGTGACACCGTCAATCTCTTTGGTGTTCGCCTGGAAATATATGTTTAACAGCGGCTACGGCATCGTGAACTATCTCGGCGTCGACATGCTGCATCTGTTCAACGAAGCGCCGTTGTGGTTCGACAACCCCGGCAGCAGCTTCTTTTTAGTAGTGCTCTTCGCCATCTGGCGCTACTTCCCATATGCGTTTATCTCATTCCTGGCGATTTTGCAGACCATCGACAAATCGCTGTACGAAGCGGCTGAAATGGACGGGGCGAACGGCTGGCAGAAATTCAAAATTGTCACGCTGCCAGCCATTATGCCGGTACTGGCAACGGTGGTGACGCTGCGCACTATCTGGATGTTCTACATGTTTGCGGATGTCTGGCTGTTAACCACCAAGGTCAACATTCTCGGCGTCTATCTCTATAAAACGGCCTTTGCCTTTAATGACTTAGGAAAAGCAGCCGCCATTTCCGTGGTGCTGTTCGTCATTATCTTCGCCGTCATCTTGCTGACCAGAAAACGGGTGAATCTTAAATGACCGCTAATCATCGCAAACTGTTAGGGCGCGTGGGCTTTTACTCTGGGCTGGCATTGTTCCTGGCGATCACGCTATTCCCGTTCTTTGTCATGCTGATGACTTCGTTTAAAAGTCCGAAAGAGGCCATCTCGTTGCATCCGACCATCTTCCCGCAAGAGTGGACGTTGCAGCATTACATCGACATTTTTAACCCAACCATCTTCCCGTTTTTGACCTACTTCAAAAACAGCCTGGTGGTATCGCTGACTTCCTCTGCCATTGCGGTGTTGATCGGCATCCTGGGCGCATATGCACTTTCCAAATTGCGCTTTAAAGGGCGGATGACCATCAACGCCAGTTTCTACGCGGTGTATATGTTTTCCGGCATTTTGCTGGTGGTGCCATTGTTCAAAATCATCACCGCACTGGGGATTTACGATACCGAACTGGCGCTGATCATCACGATGGTGACGCAGACCCTGCCAACTGCGGTCTTTATGCTGAAAAGCTACTTCGACACCATTCCGGATGAAATAGAAGAAGCAGCGATGATGGACGGCTTAAACCGCCTGCAAATCATCTTCTACATCACCGTGCCGCTGGCGATTTCCGGGCTGGTTTCGGTATTCGTCTACTGCTTTATGGTGGCCTGGAACGACTATCTGTTTGCCTCTATTTTCCTCTCCAGCTCGGCAAACTTCACGCTGCCAGTCGGCTTAAGCACGCTGTTCAGCACCCCGGATTACGTGTGGGGAAGAATGATGGCGGCCTCGCTGGTGACTGCATTGCCAGTGGTGGTGATGTACGCACTTTCCGAACGCTTTATTAAAAGCGGCCTGACTGCAGGCGGCGTTAAAGGTTAAGCAGGTTCATTTGCACTGTTTTGTAGGGTGGATAAGCGCTGCCTCATCCACCACAACATTTAATTACTGGAGTTAAAAATGAAGAAGTTAGTCGCAACCGCACCGCGTATCGCGGCCTTAGTGGACTATGAAGATCGTGCCGTACAGGCACACGAAGTGAAAATCAAAGTGGCCTTCGGTGCGCCAAAACACGGCACCGAAGTGGTGGATTTCCGCGCCGCCAGCCCGTTTATCGACGAAGAATTTTCGACGGAATGGAATATGTTTGTGCCACGCGCAGAAGGTGCAGCCCGTGGTATTGAATTTGGCAAATTCCAGCTCGGCAATATGGTCGTCGGTGAAGTCATCGAATGCGGTGCTGACGTCACCGAATATCAAATGGGCGACCAGGTTTGCACTTACGGCCCATTACAGGAAACGGTTATCGCCAACGGCGTTAACAACTACAAACTGCGCAAAATGCCTGCCGGAGCGAACTGGAAAAACGCGGTTTGCTACGATCCGGCGCAGTTCGCCATGAGCGGTGTGCGCGATGGCAATGTGCGGGTAGGGGATTTTGTAGTCGTCGTCGGTCTCGGTGCTATTGGCCAAATTGCCATTCAACTGGCGAAAAAAGCTGGTGCATCCGTCGTGATTGGCGTTGACCCTATTGCGCATCGTTGTGAAATAGCCAAACGTCACGGCGCAGATTTCTGCCTGAACCCGATTGGCACCGACGTGGGCCTGGAAATCAAAAAGATCACCAATAAGCTTGGCGCGGACGTGATTATCGAAACCAGCGGCAACGACCAGGCGCTGCAAGCCGCACTGCGCGGTATCGCCTACGGCGGCACCATCTCTTACGTCGCTTTTGCCAAACCTTTCCATGACTTCAACCTGGGTCGCGAAGCTCACTTCAATAACGCCAAAATCGTCTTTTCCCGCGGCAGCAGCGAACCAAATCCGGACTATCCGCGCTGGGATCGTAAGCGTATTGAACAAACCTGCTGGGAGCTGTTGATGAACGGTTATCTGAACTGCGAAGACCTGATTGACCCGGTAGTGACATTCAATGACAGCGCCGAAAGCTACATGAAGTATGTCGATAAGCATCCGGATTTGAGCATCAAGATGGGCGTAACCTTCTAATTTCCCGTCGTCTTTCAAGTTGCAGATATGTTGGCTGCTTTCGTGCATCCCAGTCACTTACTTGAGTAAGCTCCAGGGGATTTACTCTCTTGCCGCCTTTCTGCACCTCGAAATACTTAGGGAAATATTTTCAGGAATAATTAAGGAATAAATCATGAAAATCGGTACTCAAAACCAGGCGTTTTTCCCGGCAGATATTCTGGAAAAATTCAAATACGTCAAAGCGATGGGCTTCGATGGTTTCGAAATCGACGGCAAACTGCTTGTCGAAAATGTGCAGGCAGTGAAAGCGGCGATTGCCGCTACTGGTTTGCCGGTCACTACCGCATGTGGCGGTTACGATGGCTGGATTGGCGACTTTATTGAAGAGCGTCGTTTGAATGGCCTGCAACAAATTACCCGCATTCTTGAAGCATTGGCGCAAGTGGGAGGCAAAGGGATTGTGGTTCCAGCGGCATGGGGCATGTTCACGTTTCGCTTGCCGCCAATGAACTCACCGCGCAGCCTGGCAGGGGATCGTAAAGCGGTTAGTGATTCGCTGCGTTATCTGGATGAAGTCGCGGCACGTACCGGGACCACGGTTTACCTCGAACCGCTTAACCGTTACCAGGATCATATGATCAACACGCTGGCCGATGCGCGTTGGTATATCGAAGAAAACCAGCTAAAACACACGCAAATCATCGGCGATTTCTATCACATGAATATCGAAGAAGACGACATCAGCACGGCGTTTCATGCTAACCGTGACCTGCTTGGTCATGTGCATATTGCCGACAACCATCGTTACCAGCCAGGCAGCGGCAGCATCGATTTCAAAAAGCATTTTGAACAGCTTCGCGCGGATGGCTATGACGGTTACATCGTCTACGAAGGTCGCATTCGCGCGGAAGATCCGGCGGCGGCGTACCAACAGTCGTTGCAATTTTTGCGTACCTGCTAAGAGGCAACGTGAGATGAGTCGAAAACTCAGGGTGGCTATTATCGGTGGCGGGCAGGTCGCCCAAACCGTCCATGCGTCGTATTACCTGACAAGAAGTGAACTGGAACTGGTGGCTGTCGTTGATAGCCACACCGGTCGTGCGCAGGCGCTGGCAGACAAACTCGGTATCCCACATGCCTTCAGCGATGCAGATGAAATGTATCGCACATGTGCGCCCGACATTGTCAGCGTCTGCACGCCGAACCGTTTCCATCATCAACATGTGATGCAGGCTCTGGAGCACAACTGCCATGTGATGTGTGAAAAGCCACCGGCCATGACGCCGGAGCAAGCGGCTGAAATGCGCGATGCTGCCCGCAAAGCCGGGAAAGTGCTGGCCTACGATTTTCACCACCGTTTTGCCAGCGACACGCAGTTTTTACGCCAGCAAGTGGTTGCCGGCACGCTCGGCGAAATTTATGTCACCACCGCTAAAGCGTTGCGCCGCTGCGGTGTACCGGGCTGGGGTGTTTTCACCAATAAAGAGTTACAGGGCGGCGGGCCGCTTATCGACATCGGTATTCATATGCTCGATGCCGCAATGTATGTGCTCGGTTTTCCGGCAGTGCGGCGGGTATCGGCGCACTCGTTCCAGAAGCTTGGCACCCGTAAACACAGCGGGCAATTCGGTGAGTGGGACCCAAAAACCTACACCGTAGAAGATGCGCTGTTCGCCACTATCGAGTTTCACAACGGCGGCATTCTGCGTCTTGAAACTTCGTTTGCGCTGAACATTGCCCAGCAATCGGTGATGAATGTGGAATTCTGTGGGGTAAACGCGGGGGCCACGCTGTTCCCGGCGCATATCTACCAGGATGAAGCTGGAGAGCTGGTGACGTTGTCACAAAGAGAAACCGCTGACAGCCAGCGCCATTTCAAAAGCATGCAGGCGTTTGTCGATCATGTCCTTGGTGAGCCAGTCAGCATCGCGGATGCCGAGCAGGGCTACCTTATTCAGCAACTGGTTGCGGCGATTTATCGCGCAGCGGAATCAGGAGCGAGCATCGATTTATGAGCACTCTTACCCGACTGCAAGACCTGCAATTTAGCCAACACACGCTGAATAAATTTGCCACCTTAATGGCCGCTGGAAATGGCTATCTGGGGCTACGGGCCTGCCATGAAGAAGCCTACACCGAGCAGACTCACGGTATGTATCTGGCGGGGTTTTATCATCGCAGTTCAGCCGTAGAAACCACCGAACTGGTGAATTTGCCTGATGTGCTGCAAATGCGCATCGAACTGGATGGCGAAATATTTACCCTGCTTTCAGGGACGGTGACTGATTATCATCGCGAGCTTGATTTGGCTTGTGGAGAACTGCGTCGCAGCCTGGTGTGGCATGCGCCAAACGGTAAACGTTATCAGATCGTGTGCCAGCGATTCCTGTCGGCGGCACAGCATTCCTTGTTGTGCTCGCGTGTGGCTATCACGCCGCTCGACGACAATGCACGGGTCACCATCAGCACCGGTATCGATGCCACCCAAACTAACTCAGGCCGTCAGCATCTGGATGAAACCAGTGTCCGGGTCTTTGAACAGCGGTATTTACAGGGTTGTTATCGCACTCTGGACGGCAGCAACGAAGTGGTGATTAGCAGTTTCTGTGCCTTGCCAGCGGAGAGTTGCAGCAGCTTTTATGCGAAGAACCGCCGTCTGACCCAGCACTGTAGCGGCAAGGTAGCGAAAGGCCAGACATTCGAGTTGGTGAAAACCAGCTGGATTACCAGCTCGTTAGATAGCGACTACCACGCAGCCAGTTGCAGCGAACAGGCGTTGAACAAGCTGATGCAGTGTGTGGAACGGGGTTATGAGCAACTGCTGGCCGAGTCCAACCAGGTTTGGGAGACATACTGGCAACGCAGCCGTGTGCAGCTTGAAAGCCAAAATAGCCAGGATCAAATTGCGTTAGATTTTGCGTTGTATCACCTGTTTGCGATGACCCCCGCGCATAACGAGAAATGCAGTATTGCGGCGAAAGGGCTGACCGGCGAAGGCTACAAAGGCCATGTTTTCTGGGATACCGAAGTGTTCTTGCTGCCATTCCATCTGATGACGCAACCAGAAATCGCTCGCCAGTTGTTGAGTTATCGCTGGCATAACCTCGCGGGCGCACTGGAGAAAGCGCGCAAAAATGGCTGGCAGGGCGCATTGTTCCCGTGGGAAAGCGCCTGGTCCGGGGAAGAAGAAACACCAGAGTTTGCGGCAATTAATATCCGTACTGGCTTGCGCCAGAAAGTCGCCTCAGCCGTGGCTGAACACCATTTGGTGGCAGATATTGCCTGGGCGGTAGACGCATATTATCAAGTCACCGGCGACGATGGCTTTATGCGTGAACGCGGAGTGGCGCTGTTGCTTGAAACCGCACGTTTCTGGATGAGCCGCGCAGTTGAGGCTAATGGCAGGCTGGAACTGCACGATGTCATTGGGCCGGACGAGTACACCGAGCATGTTGATAACAACGCCTATACCAACTATCTGGCGTATCACAACGTTGAACGAGCCAGGCACTATTTACAGCAGTTTGCGTTACCGGACGACGATTTCTTCCGCCAGGCCGATCGTTTCCTTGCACGTATTTGGTTGCCTGAAGCCCGTGAAGACCATGTTATTGCGCAAGACGACAGCTTCTTCAGTAAACCGACCCTTGATCTCACAGGCTATAAAGAGCAGCAGGGCACTCAAGCTATCTTGCTGGATTACTCACGCGCTGAAGTTAACGAGATGCAAATCCTTAAACAGGCGGATGTGGTGATGCTGGCCTACATGTTGCCGTGGCAGTTTACGCCAGCCCAACTGGCAGCCAATCTCGATTACTATGAACCGCGCACCATTCACGACTCTTCGCTCAGCAAAGCCATTCATGGCGTCATTGCTGCACGTTGTGGACGCCGTGAACAGGCATATCAATTCTGGCAGCAGGCATGTCTTATCGATCTCGGTGATGAACCGCACAGCTGTGACGACGGCATTCACGCCGCCGCGACCGGCGCAATCTGGCTCGGTGCGGTGCAGGGTTTTGCTGGGCTAACCGTGGAATGTGGAGAACTGCATCTGAACCCATGTTTGCCCGAACAGTGGCAATCCATCTCGCTGCCGTTTGTCTGGCAAGGGGCGCGCATCCAACTGACGTTAACTCACCAACAGTTGAGTGTGACTTCATCGTCCGAAAAACCGATCAATCTTCACCTTGGCAACACCGCTCTGCAAATCACGAGGGCTGCGACTTTTTCGCTGGCTGATTTTTTCACACCTTTAACTGGGAGCGGTACCACAAAAGGAACACCACTATGAAGCCTGAAGCAGTAATTTTTGATTTAGACGGCGTGGTGACGGACACCGCTCATTTGCATTTCCTGGCATGGCGGCAGGTTGCTGGTGAAATTGGTATTGAGATCGACGAGCGGATTAACGAGCAGCTCAAAGGTATCAGCCGCATGGATTCCCTGGCGCGCATTTTGCGCAGCGGGGGAGCAGAGCAGCGTTTTGACAGCCAGGCAAAAATCAAACTTGCCGAGCGTAAAAACACGCTCTATGTCGCGTCACTTCAGCACCTCGATCCTGCGGCGATCCTGCCGGGAATTGCGGCGTTGCTCGAAGAGCTTCACCACCAGCATATTCGTGTCGGGCTGGCTTCTGTTTCCTTGAATGCGCCACGCATTCTGCAAGCGTTGCGGCTTAAAGGTCAGTTCGATTTCTGCGCGGACGCCAGCCAAATCGAGCATTCAAAACCCGACCCTGAAATCTTCCTTGCCGCTTGTGCAGGGCTGGGTGTCGAACCGGCCAGATGTATTGGCATTGAAGATGCACAAGCGGGAATTGAGGCGATTAACGCCAGCGGCATGCTCTCGGTAGGGGTTGGCTCGGGGCTTGAACACGCCGATTTGCTTCTGCCGACGACGGCAGAATTGAACTGGTCACTTTTGCAAACATTCTGGTTAACCAAACACAGTGCACACGCGGTGTGAAAAAAGGAACAAGTGATGGCACAACTCTCGTTGCAGCACATTCAAAAGATTTATAACAACCAGGTTCATGTGGTGAAAGATTTCACCCTCGAAATCGAGGACAAAGAATTTATCGTGTTCGTTGGGCCATCGGGCTGCGGAAAATCGACCACTTTGCGGATGATTGCCGGACTGGAAGAAATCAGTGGTGGCGAACTGTTGATTGATGGCGTGTGCATGAATGACGTGCCTGCCAAGTCGCGCGGTATCGCTATGGTGTTCCAGAACTACGCGCTGTATCCGCATATGTCGGTTTACGACAACATGGCGTTCGGGCTGAAGATGCAGAAACTCGACGCCAACATTATTGATGAACGCGTACAGTGGGCCGCCTCTATTCTGGGGTTAAAAACCTACCTCGACCGTAAACCTGCTGCTCTTTCCGGTGGGCAACGCCAGCGCGTGGCGCTAGGACGCGCCATCGTACGCGAAGCCGGTGTATTTTTGATGGATGAACCGCTATCCAACCTGGATGCGCGGTTGCGAGTACAAATGCGTGCTGAAATCAGCAAGCTCCATCAAAAACTGAATACCACCATGATCTACGTGACCCACGATCAGACCGAAGCGATGACCATGGCAACGCGCATCGTTATCATGAAAGATGGCATTATTCAGCAGGTTGGGGCGCCTAAAACGGTTTATAACCATCCGGCCAATATGTTTGTTGCCGGGTTTATTGGCTCGCCATCGATGAACTTTATCCGTGGCACACTGGATGACGGCTGCTTCGTCACTGAAACATTAAAGCTGCCTATCCCGGATGATAAATATGCGGCAATGAACTTAGCTAATTATCAACATAAACCAGTGATATTGGGTATTCGCCCTGAGGATATTATCCCGGTGTTACAGGATAAAGGCATTGACGCTCATATTACGGTGGCTGAGCTAACCGGAGCGGAGTTTATGTTATACGCCACCGTAGGTGGCCATGAATTAACCTTACGCGCCAATTCAGATAGTGATTATCGGGCTGCACAAAATATAAAAATAACGTTCGATATGAATAAAAGTCATTTCTTTGATTCTGAAACTGAATGCGCGATTAACTAATAATATTCTGTACCCTGCCGGGAATTAACACTCCCGGCTTTTTCTCTCTGTGTAAATTTTACAAGGAATACAAAAATGAAAAAGCTAATGCAATGCACAGTGCTTATTGCCTGTGCAGGAGCGGCCTGCGTGCAAGCTGCGGAAAATAACGGCTGGAATTATAATATTGGTGCGATGTACGAAATAGAAAACGTTGAAGGTCAGGGTGAGGACAAAGATGGATTATATGAACCCTCTGTCTACTTTAATGCCAGCTATGGTGACTGGTCTATCGCATTAACCATGTATCAGGAAGGTTCGGCGGATTACAGCGACTTATCCCGTGGTACTTACTTTAACCGCCCGGAAATCGATATTCGTTATCAAATTGTCGACAATGATGACTGGTCATTAGGTTTCACTGGCGGCATGCGTAATTACGGCTACCATTTCAAAAATGATGATGGTTCCAGCAATGGTACGGCAAATACCCAGCGTTATAAATTCCAGCCGGACTGGAATGTGAAAATTAACCCTGACTGGAGTTTCAGCGGTTGGTTGGCATACTACCGCTTTGATAACGATCTTGACCAGACCGGCTATTCCGACAGCCGTGTTGAAACGGAAACGGGGTTCAGCTGGCGAATTAATGAAACCGTTACACTACGCACTAACTACTATTTAGAACGCGGCTTTAATACCGATAGCGATAAAAATAACGGTGAGTTTTCTACCCAGGAAATGCGTATCTATCTGCCGATTGCGCTTGGCAATACCACTTTGACGCCATACACCCGTCTGGGGCTGGATCGCTGGACGAACTGGGATTGGTCTGAGGATATTGACACTGAAAACCATGACTATAATCGTCTGGGTTTATTGTATGCCTATGATTTCCGGAACGGCCTGTCGATGACGCTGGAGTATGCATTCGAGTGGGAAAACCATGACGAAGGTGATAATGATAAATTCCACTATGCAGGTATTGGTGTGAATTACGCGTTTTAAGTTTCGGATTTCGCTGCGCTTATCCGACCTACGAAACTGTTTAGCCGTTGTAGGTGGATAAGCGATAGCATTATCCACCATTTTGAAGTGCATAAATCTCAGGAGATAGAGCCCGTCAACGTGATCTTTGTTGGAATTAATGTTCTGGGAGCGGCATACTTTCCGGAAATTCTCTCAAACAATAGCGCGCTACCGGCAGTGCCTAATTCCAGTGTCGGGACTTCAATTCCTCCTGGCGGTGGGGAGAGCAGAAAACTCAACATGTCGTTGCTGTATCCCACTACTGAAAGTTGCCCGGGGATCTTAATGCCTTTTTCTTGGGCGATACGGTAGATACTCATTAACTTCAGGCTGTCGGTGGCGAATATCGCATCAGGAAGATCCTGATGGCTCAATAATTGTTGAGCAGCTTCAAGTGCTGTTTCATTAGTATAGCCACCATCAACGACCCACTCTTCAGGCAAACTAATATTTTGCTCAAGCAGGCAATCTCTGAACCCAGCGAGCCGGTCTACCGAAACGTGATAATCAAGCGGGGCATGAATGCAGGCTATTTTACGATGCCCGTTATTGATCAGTGTTTGGGTTAACGCAATGCTGTCGCGATAATTATCCGTATCCACCGAACAAACATGCTTGAACTCACCATCTACTTTCCCAATCACGACCACAGGAATAGCGTACTGATCCAGTTCCTCGAAGAATGATTCATCAGTGGGGGAGCTGAGCATAATAATGCCCTTGATCATTTTTTGCTTAATTTTGCTGACACACTTTTGCAGGTCTTCTTTACTATTTTTGGATGTCTGCAATATGACGTCAAATCCTTCTTGTTCTGCCCTGGCGGTAATAGCATGCAGGACTTCAGAGAAAAATGGATTTCCTGCGGTCGTTTTGGTTGAGCGAGTTGAGATAACCATAATCGCGTCAAAACCCGATGAAGTCAGGGCACGCGCTAATTTATTAGGCTGGTAATTTAACTCTTCAATCGCTTTTAAAACACGTTCAAGTGCTTCAGGGGAAATATTAGTCTGCTTATTAAGCACCCGCGATACGGTTGATTTAGAAACGTTCGCCAAACGGGCAATATCATAAATGGTGGGCGACATGACTGAACCGGTCCTGTTCTGCGCCAAAAGATAACGCATATTACTTAAGCTCGATGAGGCTGTCTATGCACGATACGCCGCCTTCAATTGGCTATAAAATTGAGCTATACCCTTTGATTTGCCACTATTTACCCCCATAACCTCCCTCATAACAGCTTCAAAAGGGTGCAACCAGGACGCAGATGAACAGAATCAAGAATGAAATAAATGCCCTGATGAACCGGGGTGTGGACCGACATTTACGTCTTGCCGTCACGGGTTTAAGCCGTAGCGGCAAGACAGCGTTTATTACCGCGATGGTGAATCAATTACTGAGCGTACATAACGGGGCGCGTTTGCCGTTGCTCAATGCGGTGCGTGAAGAAAGACTCCTTGGCGTGAAACGTGTTCCCCAGCGCGACCTGGGTATTCAACGTTTCACTTATGATGAAGGGCTGGCGCAACTTTACGGTTCGCCGCCGAACTGGCCGACGCCGACTCGGGGTGTCAGCGAAATGCGCCTTGCGTTGCGCTATCGCTCAAACGATTCGTTGTTACGCCATTTCAAAGACACCTCGACGCTGTATCTGGAAATTGTCGACTACCCTGGCGAATGGTTGCTGGATTTGCCTATGCTGGCGCAAAACTACCTGAGCTGGTCGCGTCAAATGACCGGCCTGTTGCAGGGCGATCGCGCTGAATGGTCCGCACTTTGGCGCAAATTATGCGAAGGGTTAGACCCGCTCGCACCAGCCGATGAAAACCGCCTGGCGGCGATTTCAGAAGCCTGGACTGACTATCTGTTGCGCTGCAAACGTGAAGGTTTGCACTTTATCCAGCCTGGCCGCTTCGTGTTACCCGGCGACATGGCGGGAGCGCCAGCACTGCAATTTTTCCCGTGGCCGGATGTGGACGCGGTCGGCGAATCGAAACTCGCGCAGGCCGATAAAACCACCAACATTGGCATGCTGCGCGCGCGCTTTGATTACTACTGCGAAAAGGTGGTGAAGGGCTTTTATAAAAACCACTTCCTGCGTTTTGACCGCCAGATTGTGTTGGTGGATTGCCTGCAACCGCTCAATAGCGGCCCGCAAGCGTTTAACGATATGCGTCTGGCTCTGACGCAACTGATGCAAAGTTTCCATTACGGCCAGCGCACCTTGTTCCGCCGCCTGTTTTCACCGGTTATCGACAAGCTGTTGTTTGCCGCGACAAAGGCCGACCACGTTACGGTTGATCAACATGCCAACATGGTGGCGCTGCTCCAGCAACTGGTGCAGGACGCCTGGCAAAATGCCGCGTTCGAAGGTATCGACATGGACTGCATGGGTCTTGCCTCGGTGCAAGCCACACAGAGTGGCCTGGTTGATGTGAAAGGAGAGCAAATTCCGGCGCTGCGTGGGAACCGTTTAAGTGATGGCGAGCCGCTGACGGTTTATCCTGGTGAGGTTCCAGCGCGTTTGCCTGGTAGTACCTTCTGGGAGAAACAAGGTTTTCAGTTTGAACAGTTCCGCCCACAAGTCATGGATGTGGACCGGCCAATGCCACACATTCGGATGGATGCGGCACTGGAGTTTTTAATTGGGGATAAATTGCGATGAACGAACCATTAAAACCGCGTGTCGATTTCACGCAACCGTTGGATGTGGAACAAGAACCGAGTTTCAAAGCCGCGCATGCTTTTAGTGAGCCGGAAGCTGAAAAGTTTACTCCCGTCTTAAATTCGCTGGATGAAGTGGAAGATGAAGGGCAGGCCGAAGCGGTTATTGAAGCCGCGTTACATCCTAAACGCAGTATATGGCGGCGCATGGTTCAGGTGGGCCTTGGGCTGTTTGGTGTCAGCGTGGTGGCGCAAGGCGTCCAGTGGACGCATAACGCTTTTGTTACGCAAGACTGGATAGCGCTCGGCGGCGGCATCGCCGGTGGGTTAATTATCGCCGCGGGTGTCGGTTCGGTGGCAACGGAGTGGCGTCGTTTATGGCGTTTACGCCAGCGTGCAGAAGATCGCGATGAAGCACGTGATTTGATGCACAGTCACGGAATGGGTAAGGGTCGGGCATTTTGTGAAAAGCTGGCGCGCCAGGCTGGGCTTGATCACGGGCATCCGGCATTACAACGCTGGTATGCCGCGATTCATGAAACGCAAAACGACCGCGAAGTAGTTGAGCTGTACGCACGTTTGGTGCAGCCCGTGCTTGATAACCAGGCGCGTCGGGAAATCAGCCGTTCGGCTGCGGAATCGACCTTAATGATTGCGGTCAGCCCGCTGGCGCTGGTGGATATGGCGTTTATCGCCTGGCGTAACTTGCGCCTGATTAACCGCATTGCCACGCTGTATGGCATTGAGTTGGGCTATTTCAGCCGTATACGTTTGTTCCGCCTGGTGTTGTTGAATATCGCCTTTGCCGGTGCCAGTGAACTGGTGCGTGAAGTGGGTATGGACTGGATTGGCCAGGATCTGGCGGCACGGCTTTCCACGCGTGCAGCGCAGGGAATTGGCGCGGGTTTACTGACAGCGCGCTTGGGGATTAAAGCGATGGAGCTGTGCCGCCCGCTACCGTGGATTGACGGTGATAAACCGCGGCTCGGGGATTTCCGCAAGCAGCTGTTGGTGCAGCTCAAAGAGACCATGAACAAAAAGCCCAATACACCTTCGTAACACGGGTACGCGCCAGCCACTGTCATTGGTCGTTATGTAAATGACGGATGACAACGGTGGATGACGCTGGCGCTTATCCGTCCTGGAATTGTACAACCCTCCCGTATCATCAGCTTATCTGTCAACTTTTCTTCACACATCACTTTAGACTGCCCGGTATCTGGGGTATCATTAGTATCCCCAATGACTCCGTAATTTGCATTTGAAGGACACCTCCATGCGTCTGGAAGTCTTTTGCGAAGACCGCCTTGGTCTGACTCGAGAATTACTTGATTTACTTGTGCTGCGTAGTATCGATTTGCGAGGGATCGAAATTGATCCAATTGGGCGAATTTACCTGAATTTCTCTACCCTCGATTTCGACACGTTCAGCAGTTTAATGGCTGAAATCCGCCGTATTCCTGGGGTCACGGACGTGCGTACTGTGCCGTGGATGCCTTCTGAGCGTGAGCATCGTGCGCTGAGCGCTTTACTTGAAGCGCTGCCAGAGCCGGTACTTTCGCTGGATATGAGAAGCAAAGTGGAGCTGGCGAACCCGGCAAGCTGCACGCTGTTTGGGCAAAACGAAGACAAACTGCGTAACCATAACGCTGCCAGCCTGGTGAACGGTTTTAACTTTATGCGCTGGCTTGAAAGTGCGCCGGTTGAGTCACATACCGAACATGTGGTGATCAACGGGCAAAATTTCCTGATGGAAATCACGCCGGTTCATTTGGATAACGAAAACGACGGTCCTTCGCTGGTTGGTGCGGTAGTAATGCTGCGCTCCACGGTGCGTATGGGTCGCCAACTGCAAAACCTCTCCAATACCGATGTGGGTGCATTCAGCCAGATTGTCGCCGTCAGCCCGAAAATGCGCCATGTCGTCGAGCAGGCACACAAACTGGCCATGCTAAACGCGCCGCTGTTGATTGTTGGTGACACCGGCACCGGTAAAGATTTGCTGGCGCATGCTTGCCATCTTGGTAGCCCACGAGCGCAAAAACCTTATCTGGCACTGAATTGTGGTTCGATGCCTGATGATGTGGTTGAAAGCGAGCTGTTTGGCCATGCGCCAGGCGCTTATGCGAATGCTGTAGAAGGTAAAAAAGGCTTCTTTGAACAGGCGAATGGCGGTTCCGTTCTGCTGGATGAAATTGGCGAAATGTCACCGCGCATGCAGACTAAGCTGCTGCGTTTCCTCAACGATGGAACCTTCCGTCGGGTAGGTGAAGAGCATGAAGTCCATGTTGATGTGCGGGTGATTTGCGCGACGCAAAAGAACCTGATTGAGATGGTACAAAAAGGGGAGTTCCGCGAAGATCTCTATTATCGCCTGAACGTCCTGACGCTGAATTTGCCGCCGCTGCGCGACAGACCGCAAGACATCATGCCGCTGACTGAGCTGTTTGTGGCACGGTTTGCCGATGAACAAGGGGTGCCGCGTCCGAAACTCTCTAATGATTTGAGCAATGTGCTCACGCGTTATGGCTGGCCGGGCAACGTGCGTCAGTTGAAAAATGCGATTTATCGCGCATTAACCCAGTTAGAAGGTTACGAACTTCGTCCACAAGATATTCTGCTGCCTGATTTTGATACCGCGAGTTTGGTGGTTGGGGAAGAGGCGATGGAAGGGTCGCTGGATGATATTACCAGCCGTTTTGAACGCTCGGTGCTGACGCAGCTTTATCGTACTTATCCAAGTACGCGTAAACTGGCTAAACGCCTTGGCGTTTCACATACCGCGATTGCGAATAAATTGCGTGAATACGGCTTGAGCCAAAGAAAAACAGAGTCGTAAGAATAATGCCCCTGGTTAGCGGGGCATTCGAGACTGATGACAAACCTTTTCGTAGGTCGGATAAGCGCAAGCGTCATCCGACAAAACTGGCGAAAATGGTGGATGACGCTTGCGCTTATCCACCCTACAACACCTGTTTAGTGACCTTTGTCAGCCATCTGGACAATGCCCTCGGTTAGCGGGGGCATTCACACTTAAGCCTGAAGGGCTTCCAGTGCTGCGGTATAATCCGGCTCGTTAGTAATTTCATTCACTAACTGGCTGAATACCACTTCATTTTTCTCATTAAGAACCACAACCGCACGAGCAGTCAGGCCTTTCAGTGCGCCTTCAGAAATACCCACACCGTACGCCTGCTGGAATTCCGGGTTACGCAGAGTAGACAGCGTAATCACGTTGCTCAGGCCTTCAGCGCCGCAGAAGCGAGACTGTGCAAATGGCAGATCTGCAGAAACACACAGCACAACTGTGTTATCCATTTCAGTCGCCAGTTGGTTGAATTTGCGCACGGAAGCGGCGCAAACGCCGGTATCGATGCTTGGGAAAATGTTCAGTACTTTACGTTTTCCATCGAACTGGCTCAGTGCAACATCAGAGAGATCTTTTGCTACCAGAGTAAAAGCTTCAGCTTTGTTGCCAGTTTGTGGGATTTGACCTGCAACCGCTACAGGGTTGCCCTGGAAATGAACGATTTGTGACATGTTTGATTTTCCTTTTTACATATAATTAACGCCGCGAACAGTGTATGTCAGTATTCAGCTTCTGAATATAAAAAACTGATACTGCAAGTGAAAGTGTTCTCTGGCTATACTCAGCGAATGTCCTGGAACACTGGAAAAACAATGAGAACAGTTAAGGTTTATCAAGAAGCCTGGCCGCTTCACACGCCTTTTGTGATTTCACGCGGTACCCGTAGCGAAGCCGTAGTCGTGGTGGTGGAGCTTGAAGAGGATGGAATTAAAGCCGTAGGCGAGTGCACACCGTATCCACGCTATGGCGAAAGCGTTGCTTCTGTCCTGGCGCAAATTACTACCCTGATTCCTGAGTTAGAAAAAGGGATGACGCGAGCGCAATTACAGGCCGCACTTCCAGCAGGCGCGGCACGTAACGCCATCGACAGCGCGTTGTGGGATTTGGAAGCCCGGAAAAGTAAACGTACTCTGGCGTATATGGCCGGTGTTGAATTACCAGAGTTGGTCACCACGGCGCAAACCGTCAGTATTGCTGAACCACAGCAAATGGCGGCAGCCGCAAAACTGTTATGGGACAAAGGCGCACGTTTGCTGAAAGTCAAAATTGATGACCGGTTGATTACTGAGCGCATGGTAGCGATTCGTGCAGCAGCCCCGGAGGCTGTCATTATTGTTGACGCTAACGAAGCCTGGCACAGTGAAGGTCTGGCAGCGCGTTGCCAATTGTTGGCTGATTTGAATGTGGCGATGCTTGAGCAACCATTACCCGCAGGGCAAGACAGCCAGCTGGCAAACTTTATTCACCCATTACCGATTTGTGCCGATGAAAGCTGCCATACGCGTGAAAGCCTGGCGGCGCTGAAAGGGCGCTACGAAATGGTGAATGTGAAGCTGGATAAAACCGGTGGGTTAACCGAGGCGCTGGCGTTAACGCAAGCGGCGCGTGAGCAAGGGTTTGATGTGATGCTCGGCTGCATGTTGTGCACATCACGGGCCATCGCCGCCGCATTGCCGCTAGCGGCGAAGGTCCGTTTTGCCGATCTCGATGGCCCAACGTGGCTGGCCGTTGATGTCGAGCCAGGGCTGCACTTCGAAACCGGCAAACTTTATCCGTAAATTTCTATGACTTCTGCCAATGCAGTAAGCCCATCATGGCATCCAGATACCGCTCACTCGCTTCGTCAGCTGAGATGGGCGGGAATTCTGCGGTAATACACGGCAAGCCTAAATCTGCGCACCAGCTGCCAAATGAACCGGGCGTTTCGTAGCCTACGCTGGTCACCAGCGGTAATTCAAACGCTTTGGCAAGCCAGGTTCCGAGTACCGAGTTATCAGGATCTTCGATACATCCCAGTGGGTCATGGAAAGAGACAATCCACGCGGGCTGCAAGGTGTGAATTAACTGGCACAGCGCTGCGGTTTCCGGTTCGGACGCCGGTTTATTACCCGTCGACAGCACGACATCACGTTTGTCAGCGCTACTGTTCCAGCGATAAACCGTTTCGCCCGATTTCCAGTTGGCAGCCGGGAAATTTCGATTCAAATCCACTCCGTTGGCATTGGCGCGCAAACCCAACTGGCAGCCGTCAGGATTCACCGCTAGCACCACATGATGGCGGCGATGTTCAGGCTCAAGAGTGCGCAGTGCGCAGGACAGCGTGACCATCGCTGCGTTTTCATCGCCATGTGTTCCGGCAATGATCAAACCGCTGCGTTGCTCACTGGGTGCTGCTGGGAACCAGATAAGCGGAGCGCCGAAAACTGATTTTCCAAAGCGTTCGCTTCCTGGAGGGAGATGTCCTCGTTGCGGGCGAGGGCGATGACCGGGCATAAATGTCCTTACTGTGACGAGTTGCAAGACATTATTAATAGCAGTGTTTAGTTAAAATCTCATCTGAAACAACTGTATGCCAGGCCATTATGTATCTTAAGGCTGGGTATCCGGCCACCTCACTTTCAAATGGAGACAGCTTAAGAGGTTTAAAAAATGCGTTTAAACGGTGCGCAAGAAGAATTCGAAATTATGCCCGCAGGAAGAGTAAAAAGGTCATTTGAGTGAGATGCTCCACATAAATTGCATCTTGGCGGGGTGTTTTTCTTATTGGCAAAACAAGTAATTGCGCTACATTAATGGTTCGATCTGGGCAAGGTATTACTCTTACAAAAATAAACAACTAAAGGGGCACTGATGAGAAATCGGTTTCGTATCACCACTTGTGCATTAACACTCGCTTGCTCGTTTTCACAGGCCTGGGCAGCAGATATTCCTGCAGGGACTCAACTTGCCTCCGACCAGAGTCTGGTGCGCCATATCAAAGATGAGCCTGCTTCTCTGGACCCGGTAAAAGCGGTGGGATTACCAGAAATTCAGGTCATTCGCGATCTGTTTGAAGGCCTGGTAAACCAAAACGAAAAAGGGCAACTGGAGCCTGGTGTGGCCACCAAATGGCAAAGTAATGACAACCGCACCTGGACATTTACTTTACGCAATGACGCACGTTGGTCGGACGGTACGCCAGTCACAGCACAAGATTTCGTCTATAGCTGGCAGCGCCTCGTTGACCCAAAAAACACTTCACCTTTCGCCTGGTTTGCCGCCCTTGCGGGTATCAATAATGCGCAAGCTATCATAGATGGAAAAATGCCAGCAGATAAACTGGGTGTAACGGCAGTCGATGCCAGAACATTGCGCATCCAGTTGGATAAACCGGTGCCATATTTCCCCAATCTGACGGCCAACTTCTCGTTCTATCCAGTACCCAAAGCAGTGGTAGAGAAATTCGGTAACGACTGGACCAAACCCGGTAATTTGGTGGGCAATGGTGCGTACACCCTGAAAGACCGTGTTGTGAACGAAAAACTGGTCGCGGTGCAGAACAAAAATTACTGGGATAACAGCAAAACGGTCATTACCCAGGTGACCTTTATTCCGATTAACCAGGAGTCGTCAGCGACCAAACGTTACCTGGCAGGGGATATCGATATCACCGAATCCTTCCCAAAAAATCTCTACCAAAAGCTGCTAAAAGATATTCCAGGCCAGGTTTATACGCCGCCACAATTAGGAACGTATTACTACGCGTTTAATACCCAGAAAGGGCCAACCGCTGATGCACGCGTTCGCCTGGCTCTGAGCATGACCATTGACCGTCACATCATGGCAGATAAGGTGTTGGGTACCGGTGAGAAGCCAGCGTGGCGCTTTACCCCTGATGTGACCGCAGGTTTTAAACCAGAACCTTCACCATTTGAGCAAATGAGCCAGGAAGAGGCCAACGCTCAGGCAAAAACTTTGCTGCAAGCGGCAGGTTATGGCCCCAACAAACCACTTAATCTGACACTGCTGTACAACACTTCGGAAAACCATCAGAAGATTGCTATTGCGGTGGCATCTATGTGGAAGAAGAACCTTGGCGTGGACGTGAAACTGCAAAACCAGGAATGGAAAACGTATATCGACAGCCGTAATACCGGCAATTTCGATGTTATTCGTGCGTCCTGGGTTGGTGATTACAATGAACCATCCACCTTCTTGTCACTGTTAACTTCTACTCACAGCGGTAATATTTCGCGCTTCAATTCGCCGGAATATGACAAGCTGATGCAACAGGCAAGCCAGGAAACAACGGATGTTGCGCGGAATAAAGATTACAACCAGGCTGAGCGAATCATTCAGGAACAGGCGCCAATCGCCCCGATTTATCAATACACCAATGGTCGCTTGATCAAACCGTGGCTGAAAGGTTATCCGATTAATAACCCTGAAGATGTTGCGTACAGCCGCACCATGTATATCGTGGCACATTAACCGGTAACACTACGCTTATCCGCGCGACTAAAAAGGGCGGATAAGCCTTAGTAAACTGCGTTTCAGGAGGTTGAGGTTGCGTAGCCGCCGACAATAAACCAGGTGATGAAGACGATTGCAGCAATGATGATCGCAATAGGAAACAGAACGCCAATTTTCATTTTTATCTCATTTGTCAGTTAGAAAAAATTTGCCACTGGTTGCGGCCCGCTTCTTTAGCTTTATACAACGCCGCATCGGCTTGTGCGATAAAACGCGTTGCGTTAGTCGCAGGTGTTAAATTCGTAATACCCAGGCTCATGGTTACATAAGGTGCGACAGGCGAGGCGGCATGTTGAATCGCCAGATCCTGGATATTTTGTTGGATTCGTTTTGCCACTTCAATGGCCTGCTGCTGATTGGCTTCAGGCAGCAATATAATAAATTCCTCTCCGCCAAAACGTGCGGCAACATCATGTATTGAACGTGTTGCAGCCTCAAGGCATTTTGCAATCTTCACCAGACACTCGTCACCCGCCTGATGCCCGTAATGGTCGTTATATTTCTTAAAATAATCGACATCCAACATAATTAACGATACGGACGTACCGCATTGCTCGTGGCGTTGCATTGCTTTATCCAACAGCAAGTGGAAAGAACGGCGATTGGCAAGGCCAGTCAGTGGGTCGTGGTTCGCCAGATTCTGTAATTGCTTAATCAGTACTCTGTTTTCTTGCTCGCGGTTGATGGCCAACACAAACCAGCCGCGCAAAATCCGGCGTCCAGACTCAAAAAGACAGGCCAGCAGCACGTAGAGTAAGGCATTGAGTACGGTCAGTTCTGAGGGGTAGACAAAATTACATATCAGAATCACCACCCAAATAGGCAAAGTGAAACTGAGCAACACGCGGCCATCAAAATAAAGTGAAATTAGCGCAGTGAAAATCAGTAACGCCGCGAAGGGAAAAACAATCCGTGAATCACCGCTGGCGAGAAACAAGTAAAAACAGCCCACCCATAACGCGCTGATGCACATTAGGGCTCCGTGCAGAAACTTGCTCAACCACTCCGCATATTGATCATGGGCCATACGCAGAATAAAAATTGCCGACGATGCAATAACCAGAATCAGCGCCATGATGATTTCCATAGCGGGGTAAGACTGCGTAATACTGGCCACTTGCTTCAGTGGTGAGAAATAATGACGGCCTAATATAAATAAACAGAACAATAGGTTAACCCATAGAAACCATGGGCCGCTCACGGTGATAGCGCGCTGTCGCATGCTCTTAAGGCGAAAGTCTAAATCAGGACTCTCGTTACGTCTTTCTCGCAAAGCTTATCTCCGTATGCCGCTTTGGCATTGCAATATTTAAAAAACCAACAGAAATGTAACATTATTTATTGAGCAAATTCAGCGTGTTTGCCTATTTTTCCGAGTTACATAACAAAAGAAGACGGCTAGACTAACTGCATTAATGTGGTCACACGTGGAGAAATGCAGTGGAAACCATCAAGGGACATCAGTTAATTGTGCCGGATGCTGTATTTGCCTGGCAATTGGATGGCAAAGGCGGTGTCGATAGCATCGAGAGTAACGACACTATTGATGCTGAGCATCCTGCCTGGCTGCATTTGAATTATACCCATTCAGAGAGTGCGAACTGGCTGGCGAAGACGTCAGTGCTACCAAATTATGCTCGCGATGCTCTGGCAGGGGAAAGCTTGCGCCCGCGCGTGTCACGCATAGGAGAGGGCACTCTTATCACTCTGCGTTGCATTAACGGTAGCACAGATGAACGCCCGGACCAGCTTGTCGCCATGCGTTTGTATATCGATGAACGGCTGATTGTCTCTACGCGTCAGCGACAGGTATTAGCGCTGGATGATGTGGTCAACGATCTTAAAGAGGGCGCAGGCCCGAACGACAGCGGCTCCTGGCTGGTGGATGTTTGTGATGCGCTGACCGATCACGCCAGCGAATTTATCGAACAGCTGCACGATAAAATCATCGACCTGGAAGATAACCTGCTTGACCAGCAAATCCCGCCACGCGGCTATCTTGCCCTGCTGCGCAAACAACTGATCGTAATGCGCCGTTATATGGCACCACAACGTGATGTTTACGCCCGGCTTTCCAGCGAACGCTTACCGTGGATGACCGACGATCATCGTCGCCGGATGCAGGATATTTCCGACAGGTTAGGGCGCGGACTGGATGAAATAGATGCGTGTATTGCGCGTACCGCTGTGATGACGGACGAAATCGCTCAGGTGATGCAGGAAGCGATGGGGCGACGCACTTACACCATGTCGTTGATGGCGATGGTCTTTTTACCCAGCACATTTTTGACTGGGTTATTTGGGGTGAATTTAGGTGGAATTCCTGGCGGCGGCTGGCATTTTGGTTTCAGCATGTTCTGCATCATGTTGGTGGTTCTTATAGGTGGTGTTGCCTGGTGGTTACATCGTAGTAAATGGCTGTAAAATTTAACATTTTTAACATCAGGCGGACTAAAAAAGGCGGTGATAATTGAGCGAGGTCAATAAATGGAACGTCGGTTCAAGGCACTATCTCTCTCGCAGGTGAATGCAACGTCAAGCGATGGGCGTTGCGCTCCATATTGTCTTACTTCCTTTTTTAGAATTACTGCATAGCACAATTGATTCGTACGAGCCGACTATAAGTCGGCTTTTTTTTGTCTGCGATTTGTTGTCTATGCTTAAGGAACGTGTTTCAACGGAGTACTACAGGAGGCAATCATGACTGCATATCGAAGCCTAACGATGAGCGACCCGACCTTTCCGAGTGAACCGACTCCCGTTCCAGACCCGATCCCAAGACCGCAACCACTTCCCGATCCGTTAGACCCCGACCCAAAGCCGATTATTGATCCGCCACCGCACATGTAGGGAATTCCCTCTCTCGGGCGAGAGAGGGACGAGGTGTTTATTTGATTTCGAGAATATCCAGGCGCTGCAAAGGTTGCTCGTTGTCGTCTTCTTCTGGTTGCCAGCCCACGGGTTGCATCGGCAACTCTTCGCGGTCAAAGGCTAAATCACCGCCATCAACCACATCGGCACCATGTTGAAGACCTTTAAAGTCAAACAGTTCGGTATCACACATGTGTGAAGGCACCACATTCTGCATCGCACTGAACATGGTTTCGATACGGCCAGGGTAGCGTTTATCCCAGTCACGCAGCATATCGCCTATCACCTGACGTTGCAGATTCGGCTGCGAACCGCATAAATTACACGGAATAATCGGGTACTCACGAGCTATGGCAAAGCGCTCGATGTCTTTTTCACGGCAGTAAGCCAGCGGACGAATCACAATATGCTTGCCGTCATCGCTCATCAGCTTTGGTGGCATGCCTTTCATCTTGCCGCCGTAGAACATATTCAGGAACAGCGTCTGGAGGATGTCGTCGCGGTGATGACCCAGGGCGATTTTCGTCGCGCCCAACTCAGTAGCAGTACGATAAAGAATGCCACGGCGTAAACGAGAGCACAGCGAGCAGGTGGTTTTGCCTTCTGGGATCTTATCTTTGACGATGCTGTAAGTGTTTTCTTCGACGATTTTGTACTCAACGCCGATGCTTTCCAGATACTGGGGCAGGATATGCTCAGGGAACCCCGGTTGTTTCTGATCGAGGTTAACGGCAACCAGGCTGAAGTTGATTGGCGCGCTCTGCTGCAAATTGCGCAGAATTTCCAGCATGGTGTAGCTGTCTTTGCCGCCAGACAGGCAGACCATAATGCGGTCGCCTTCTTCAATCATATTGTAATCAGCGATCGCTTCACCCACGTTACGACGCAGGCGCTTCTGTAATTTGTTCAGGTTGTAAGTTTCTTTTTGACTGGTCATGAAGTTCTCAGGCTAAACCAACACGCATAACGCGTAATTCTGGCGTGTATGGTACGGATTAGCGCGCCGAATGCCAGCACGTTTTGCAGTAACCGCTGTTTCGGAAGAGGTATGAACATCAAGTGAAGTACGGTTGTCGTTTCAGCCAGCCTGACAATAGTCGGATAGCATCATTCTGGAAGGTTATTTTTATAATTAACTGCCGGTGAATGACACCGGCAATGATACTTATTTAGAGCAGTAAACGCGTGCGTCACGTGGGGTATAGATACCAAAGGTAATAAAGCCCAGGAAACCATCGGCAAACGTTTGTTGAACTTCAGTACGAACCACTTTATCTGCACCGCCACATACAGCCGCCGCATCAACAGTTTTGGTCTGGCCAATTCCGCTAACAAAGAAGTGATGTGTCGTTGTTTGCTGTGGTTTCTCAGCAATATCTTTGTTAATTGTGAAAGTCTGCTGTGCACAACCAGATAATGCCGCTGCTGCTACTACCGCTATCATTAACTTTTTCATAACAACCCTATTTTTTATGTGTGAACTTCGCGTAGTCTCGCATTGAAATATAGGGATTTACAGCCTTGCGATTAGCTGTATGAGAATTTACTTATATTCGTTTAACCACCGTTTAATATCTGTAAATCCAAACTTATCCATTATTACCTGGTCCGTTTCGGATACCGTTTGCACAAAACACAATATTTTACCCACATCTGGCTTTATTCAATTCAGGATCGACTGCTGCAACTTAAATATAGGTCGTACCTTTAATTGCCTTCCTTTTGCTGGAAACTGCCGCGAAGCCCCCTCAAATCTGCTAACATGCGCGCCAGACGCTGTCTGACAGCCCATTAATTGAGAGTATAACTGTGACATCTTTTTCTACCCTAAACGTTCTGCCAGCAGAACAACTCGCCAATCTCACCGAACTTGGTTACCACACCATGACGCCTGTTCAGGCGGCCGCATTACCCGCGATTCTGGCTGGGAAAGATGTCCGTGCACAGGCGAAAACTGGCAGTGGTAAAACGGCAGCATTCGGTCTGGGCTTGCTGCAACACATTGATGCCAGCCAGTTTATTACTCAATCGTTAGTGTTATGCCCAACTCGTGAACTCGCAGACCAGGTGGCGAAAGAGCTACGTCGTCTCGCGCGCTATATGCCAAATATCAAAGTGTTGACGCTTTGTGGTGGCCAGCCGTTTGGTGCGCAGCGCGACTCGCTGCAACACGCGCCTCATGTGATTGTGGCAACGCCAGGTCGTTTGCTCGATCACCTGAAAAAAGAGACCGTTAATTTAGATGCCCTGCAAACACTGGTACTGGATGAAGCTGACCGGATGTTGGATATGGGCTTTGCGGATGCAATTGACGAAGTCATCAGCCATGCGCCGCAAGACAGGCAAACGTTGCTGTTCTCCGCAACGTGGCCAACCGCCATTGCCGCTATCAGTTCTCGTGTGCAGCGCACGCCAGAAACTATCGAAATTGATTCAGTAGACGAATTGCCGTCTGTTGAGCAGCAGTTTTATGAAATCTCCCGCAGCGGCAAAATCAGCCTGTTGCAAAAATTACTCAGCAAGCATCAGCCTGCGTCTTGTGTCGTGTTCTGTAATACCAAAAAAGATTGCCAGGCCGTATGCGATGCGCTGACGGAAAGCAACCAAAGTGTGTTGGCGCTACACGGTGATATGGAACAGCGCGACCGCGACCAAACGCTGGTGCGTTTCGCCAATGGCAGCAGCCGCGTGCTGGTGGCGACCGATGTTGCCGCGCGTGGTCTGGATATCAAAGCACTGGAAATGGTCATTAACTACGAGTTGTCGTGGGATCCAGAAGTTCACGTTCACCGCATCGGGCGTACTGCTCGTGCAGGCGAAAGCGGCCTGGCGATTAGCCTGTGCGCTCCAGAAGAAGCACAGCGTGCCAGTGTGTTAGCTGAAATGCTGAATTTGTCTCTGAACTGGCAACCAGCCCCAACGGGCGGCAGCATTAAGCCGCTTGAAGCGACCATGACTACACTCTGCATCGATGGTGGCAAGAAAGCGAAAATGCGTCCGGGTGATATCCTAGGTGCATTGACCGGTGATATGGGGCTGGATGGTGCGGATATCGGTAAGATTGATGTTCATCCAATGCACGTTTATGTCGCGGTTCGTGAATCCGTTGCACGTCATGCCTGGAAGCAATTGCAGCAGGGTAAAATCAAAGGCAAATCCGTTAAAGTTCGTTTGTTGAAGTAAGTTTATAACCCTCTCCCCGCCGGATAAGCGCAGGGAGAGGGTAGCTATCACTCTTTCGCTACAGCGTCCAAAACCCGCACCAACTGAGTCACAAAACCGTATTCGTTATCGTACCAGGCCACAGTTTTCACTAACTGCAAATCACCGACCTCAGTCACTTCTGTTTGAGTCGCATCGAACACGGAACCAAAATGTGTCCCGACAATATCGGACGAAACAATCTCTTCGTCGGTATAACCAAACGACTCATTGCCCTCGGTGGCCTTTTTCAACGCTGCATTAATCTCTTCGACCGTGACCTTTTTCCCCAGAATCGACACCAGCTCCGTGACTGAACCAGTCAACGTTGGCACGCGTTGCGCGTGTCCTTTGAGTTTGCCTTGCAGTTCAGGGATAACCAGCCCAATGGCTTTTGCCGCACCGGTAGTATGGGGAATGATATTTTGCGCGGCGGCACGAGAAGCACGCAGATCTTTGCCTCGCGGGCCGTCAACCAGCGATTGCGTACCGGTATAGGCATGAATCGTGGTCATAGTGCCGAGTTTAATGCCAAAGTTGTCGTGCAGCGCTTTTGCCATTGGTGCCAGACAATTCGTAGTGCAGGAGGCGA
Source organism: Buttiauxella agrestis ATCC 33320 (assembly GCA_024169445.1). Taxonomy (GTDB): domain Bacteria; phylum Pseudomonadota; class Gammaproteobacteria; order Enterobacterales; family Enterobacteriaceae; genus Buttiauxella; species Buttiauxella ferragutiae. The sequence goes on along the minus strand of JALKFA010000001.1, from coordinate 3,637,522 downwards.
CGGAAAGTATTTTATCCTCAGGCGTGATGGTGTTGCAGTTAACGTTGAACACGATGGTTTTCATATCCCCCGCTGGGGCAGAAATTAACACTTTCTTCGCTCCAGCCTCCAGATGCGCACTGGCTTTTTCTTCCGAGGTATAGAAGCCAGTGCATTCAATCACTATCTCAACGCCATCTTTCCCCCATGGGATATTTTTGGCATCTTTCTCGGCATACACCGCTATTTTCTTGCCATTGACCACCAGAGAATCGTCGGTGAAATCTACGGTGCCGTCGAAGTTACGATAGCTGGAGTCATGCTTGAGCAAGTAAGCCAGCACCTTTGGCGACGCCAAATCATTGATAGCCACAATCTCGACTTCACTTTTGGTTTCCAGAACGCGGCGCAACACCAGTCGACCAATACGTCCAAAACCATTAATACCGATTTTTTTCATGACCAGAACCTCATGTCTAACTGTTGATAGCTGCTTAAATCTTAATCAACTGTAGTGATAGTTCAGAAATGAGGGGGTGGCAAACTCCCGCTGTTAGCGGAAATGTTAGGTCATTTTAGGTGATGTTAATGATTTTCTAAGTAATTGCCGTTATCCTGGCAAAATCATTGTCACAAAGCAGGGCAGTCAAATGCGTAGCAAATACACCGCGTTACAGATAACGCTTCATTGGTTGGTTTTTTTACTGGTCGTTGGGGCGTATTGCGCGATGGAACTCAAAGGTTTTGCACCTCGTTCTTATCGGCCAATCTTTAATGCCACTCACGTCACCTGCGGGATCAGCGTGTTCTTTTTGATGGTTGCGCGCCTGCTGGTAAGGATTAAATACCGTGCTCCCGCGATTATCCCTAAGCCGCACCCGGCAATTATCGGCGTGTCGCATTTGGTGCACACCATTATTTATTTGATGTTTATTACGCTGCCAATCCTCGGTTTTTTAACCGTGTACTTCAAAGGCAGTGACTGGTCGGTATTTGGCATTTCTATGCCACATGCGATGGAGCCTGATGAAGATATGGAATTCACCATCAAAAGCTATCACGAACTCATCGCCAATATTGGCTACTTCGTCATCGGCACTCATGCGTTTGCGGCACTTTTCCACCATTACGTATGGAAAGACAACACTTTGCTGCGCATGATGCCAGGCAAAAAAGAGTGAGTTTATTGGCGGGTGTCGCTTCAAACTGATGATCGGACAAAGACCACATCGAAACCATGGGGTCTTTGTTTTATCGTTAAGGGTATTCCGCGAAATCACGCTCTGATTCTGTTTGATTAACGTATTCAAAAGGCAGCAGCTTCATTATTTTCTCATCATAGTGCCATCCCTGCGCATCACGGTTGATGACGTGTCCGGGAACGAGACAACCATCTGTTACGCAACGCACCACCGCAAATTTACCATCTTCGAACGCAACTCTATGAATACAAACGGGAGGGGTCACGCGCAAACATCTTACTTCCAGAATAGAGCCTGCTATTCGTTTTTCCGTATGTCTTTTCATTTTACCCCCTTAAGTCCAAAGTCTGAGTTAAAAATCAATGTGACATGGTGCCAGGCTTTGTAGCAGCCGATATTGAGTCACCATCCATTTTAATTAGAACACCGGAATTTTCCGTGGTTCATTTTTTGTACAGTTTGATATTGGTTGTTACTGGTGTCAGGCGGGATATTTTTCATGTACCATACCCCCCTATAGTATATTGAGGTCGCTATGCCACATTCACCTGAAGACAAAAAACGTATCCTGACTCGCGTGCGGCGGATTCGCGGTCAAACGGAAGCGATAGAGCGTGCGCTGGAAAATGGCGATCCTTGCATTGCCATCCTGCAACAAATCGCTGCCGTGCGCGGCGCGGCCAATGGCTTGATGGGCGAAATGATGGAAATCCATCTTAAAGACGAACTGGTCGCGGGGGAGACATCCGAAGATCAGCGTGCTGTACGCATGGCGGAAGTCGGCCATTTAATCCGCTCTTATCTAAAATAAAACTCACACTCATCTGACGACGGAAGAAGAATAATATGAAATCACGTGCTGCTGTTGCATTCGGTCCAGGCAAGCCTCTGGAAATCGTAGAAATTGATGTTGCTCCGCCACAGAAAGGCGAAGTGCTGGTCAAAATTACCCATACTGGTGTTTGCCACACCGATGCGTTCACATTGTCGGGTGATGATCCTGAAGGTGTTTTCCCGGCGGTGCTGGGGCATGAAGGCGGCGGGATTGTGGTGGAAGTTGGTGAGGGCGTGACCAGCCTGAAACCTGGCGATCACGTTATTCCGTTGTACACCGCAGAATGTCGCGAATGTAAATTCTGTAAATCGGGTAAAACCAACCTTTGCCAGGCGGTTCGCGCCACCCAGGGTAAAGGTTTGATGCCAGATGGCACCACACGTTTCTCATACAATGGCGAGCCGATTTATCACTACATGGGTACCAGTACTTTCAGCGAATACACTGTGGTTGCGGAAATTTCACTGGCTAAGGTGAACGAACAAGCGCCACTGGATAAAGTTTGTCTGCTGGGTTGTGGCGTCACCACCGGTATCGGGGCGGTTCACAACACGGCGAAAGTAAAAGAGGGTGATACCGTCGCGGTGTTTGGCCTCGGCGGAATTGGGTTGGCGGTGATTCAGGGCGCGGTACAGGCAAAAGCGGGTCGCATTCTGGCTATCGACACCAACCCAGAAAAATTCAAACTGGCGACTGAAATGGGGGCGACCGATTGCATCAACCCTAAAGATCATCAAAAGCCGATTCAGGATGTCATCGTCGAGTTGACCGACGGCGGTGTGGACTTCAGCTTTGAATGTATCGGTAACGTGAATGTTATGCGTTCGGCACTAGAATGCTGCCATAAAGGCTGGGGCGAGAGCGTGATCATCGGCGTTGCAGGTGCCGGCCAGGAAATCAAAACCCGTCCATTCCAACTGGTTACCGGCCGTGTATGGCGTGGTTCAGCGTTTGGTGGCGTGAAAGGGCGTACACAATTGCCTGGCATGGTAGAGGATGCGATGGCTGGCAAAATCAACCTCGACCCGTTTATCACCCATCGCATGCCGCTTGAGCAAATCAACGAAGCATTCGATTTAATGCACGAAGGAAAATCGATTCGTACCGTTATCCATTTCGGCGATAAATAACCGCTAAATTGATCTCACCGATTCCCGGTTAATTTTGCTGGCAGAATCGGTGAGAGCAATACTTACTAAAGCTGAAAGGTCCCGGCTCGGCGCTCTTTAACGTGATAATAATGCTCACGGAAATCAGCGGCAGACTCTTCGGCGGCTTGACGGATTTCATCGCTATCAGCCTGATGGCGCAGCAACATGTCAGCACTTTTGACGACCAAATACAGGTGACCATGAGTTTGCGCAGCCGTCTGGCCAGAGAACAAGGCCGCACCAATGACTAACAAAATCATCCCCAGTTTTGATCGTAACTGTTCAACCATCATCTTCAATCTCATTAACGTGACGGGCCCACTGTATAGATGATTTCATCTTGTGACTATTCAACTTTTAGAAATAAAACAAAAGAATTGTCAGCAGTGTAAAAGACCAGATTGTTAGCTTTTGGTTTACGATAGGTTGATTAAAGAGATGACATGCTACAACCCTTTTACCAGTGAAAAGGGCGCAGTCCAGGCATTATAAGGCAGAATTAATGAGCGACTGATTTTGAAAACAGGTTAATGACTAACACACCCAGAATGATCAGCGCCATACCTGCAAGAGCAGGCCAGTCGAGTTTCTGCCCCAAAAATATCCAGCCTACCGCACCAATCAACACGATCCCGGCCCCTGACCAAATCGCATAAATAATCCCGGTAGGGATGGTGCGCATAGTGATGGATAAACAATAAAACGCCACGCCATAAAACAAAATGGTGGTGATACTTGGCCATAAACGGCTAAAACCTTCTGATAGTTTCAGTGAGGTAGTTGCTATCACCTCGGCAATAATTGCCACAATGAGCCAGATGTAAGTCATGTCCGTTTCTCCCACAGGTATTCAGCCCGCCAATGTAAAGATCAAAGCCGTTTCTGGCAAGAACTGGCACCAGAAACCATTGCTCATTTCAAATGTCCTGTAACAATTGTAAATGTCAGCTGAAAACACTGGTTTTGTTGTTGATGGTATAATCTTTGTGATTGTAAATAAGTGCAATATTAGAGTTATCTCCTTTCTGAGTTTATCTTGTTACATTATGATACCGGTAACATATGAGGCTTTTTTGTGTCTGCATCAGCCCTCTTGTGGATGACAGTACACGGTTTCACATGACCTTTGGGGTAAAAAATGGATTGGTTTGTTGATTGCTTTTCAACCTATCTTTACGGGTTGAAAGTCATCGCTATTACTCTGGCGATATTGATGTTAATTAGCGGAATAGATGATTTATTTATCGATGTCGTATATTGGGTTCGCCGGGTATGGCGCTCAGCGACGGTTTACCGCAACAACGATTATCTGGACTATAAAGCCCTGTATGAGCCGCAAGAAAAGGCACTGGCAATTATGGTTCCCGCGTGGAATGAGACCGGGGTTATCGGTAACATGGCGAGATTGGCCGCCAGCTCGCTGGACTACGAAAACTATCATATTTTTGTCGGCACTTACCCTAATGACCCGGACACCCAACGCGATGTCGACGACGTTTGCGCGCGTTTTCCAAATGTCCATAAAGTGGTGTGTGCACGGCCAGGCCCAACCAGCAAAGCGGATTGCCTGAATAACATTCTCGACGCGATTTTGCAGTTTGAACGTAGCGCGCGTTTTAATTTCTCCGGCTTTATTCTGCACGATGCAGAAGACGTTATTTCTCCACTCGAATTACGCCTGTTCAATTATCTGGTCGATAGAAAAGATTTAATTCAGATCCCTGTTTATCCGTTTGAGCGCAAATGGACACATTTCACCAGCCTCAGTTATTTGGATGAATTTTCCGAACTGCACGGCAAAGATGTGCCTGTTCGTGAAGCTTTAGCGGGGCAGGTTCCGAGTGCAGGCGTAGGGACCTGTTTCAGTCGTCGAGCCGTGTTAGCACTGCTGGCAGACGGTGATGGTATTGCGTTTGACGTGCAGAGTTTGACCGAAGACTACGACATCGGTTTCCGCTTGCGTCAGAAGGGCATGGAAGAAATTTTCTGCCGCTTCCCGGTCGTGGATGAAAACGACAGCTCAGCAAAACCTTTCTTACAACGTTCGCGTACCGCCAACGTGATTTGTGTTCGTGAATATTTCCCGGACACCTTTGCGACTGCGGTGCGGCAAAAATCGCGCTGGATCATCGGTATTGTCTTCCAGGGGTTTAAAACACACCGCTGGAGCCCAAGCCCGATTCTTAACTATTTCTTGTGGCGTGACCGCAAAGGGGCCATTGCCAACTTCCTCAGTTTTGCTGCGATGCTGGTGATGATGCAGCTGGTAGCGATCATGATTTATCAGCGTAGCGTTGATGGTGCGTGGCAATTTCTGTCGATCTTCGTGGGTGGCCCATGGCTGACAACCCTGCTGTGGATTAACTTCGGGTTGATGTCCAATCGCATACTCCAGCGCATGATTTTTGTCACCGGCTATTACGGAGTGGGGCAAGGTTTGCTGGTGATCCCGCGTCTGTTCTGGGGAAACCTGATTAACTTTGTCGCTAACTGGCGGGCGATTAAGCAGGTTATCCAGCACGGCGACCCGCGTCGCGTTGCCTGGGATAAAACTACCCACGATTTTCCGACGGTCAGCGAGCAACGTTCCGCTCAGCCTCTGGGTTACATCCTTGTGGATTCGGGAGTGCTTACCCAGCAGCAACTTGAAGAAGCACTGCAAAACCGTATTCCAGGTCTGAAACTGGGGGGGAGCCTGGTACAACTCGGCTATATCACCGCCGAACAACTTGCGGTCGCACTCGCAAAACAGGCCGATGTGCCGATGGAATCAATAGACTCGCTGGCACTGGATCCACAACTGGTCAACAGCATCCCGGCAAAAGTCGCTCAACACCATGCGGTGCTGCCACTGCGCCTTGATGGTGAGACACTGACTCTGGCCTGCGAAAACACAATCGATCCGGTTTCGCTTTCGGCACTAAGCCGCAAAGTTGGCCGTCCGGTTAAATACGTGGTGGTGCCACGCGGGCAGGTCGTGATTGGCTTGCGCTACTGGTACGGTTCAGAGCAATTGCTCAAAGAGAAACAGATACTGGAAAGTGCGGTGAGTGAAGATCTTATCAGCCCGTCACAGGCTGATGACCTCTGGAAGCAATATGTTTCCGGTCAACTTTTTTTTGCCGAAGTGCTCACCAACGAATTCAAGCTCAACGAAGCGGTTCTGCGTGCGGTGTTATTGCGCTATGAGCGTAGCGATTTGATGTTTGGGGAATTCCTGGTGCAAGAAGGTGTGGTCGACCAAAACGTGGTCAGTCGCGCACTGGAACAGCAAGATAAACTGCAACCGTCCCTCAGCAAACTGCTGCAAAATGCCGGTATCACTAAGTTACAACAGGCGCGCCTGGCTAGGGAGGTGTTATGAACATCCGCCTGAATCCGCTGGCCATGTTGATATGCGGTACATTACTCGCAACGCCTGCGCTCGCTGCAGAAGAAGGATCAAAACAAGACCTGGGCTTGAGCGATTACCGCTATTTCAAGGTTTACCCGCATATCGAGCGGGCGCATCAAGCCATGAAGGTTAACGATGAAACGCGCGCCTTGAGCAGTTTTGAACATGCGCATGAAATGGCGCCTGATAGTGTGCGTCTGACATTATGGTTGGCAGAGGCTTACCGTCATTTTGGTCACGAAAAGAAAGCGCAAGCTTTACTGAAACGTGAGCTCAAGACAAATCCGCAAAACCCTGATTTGCAGCAAGCCCTGGCGGCGATTCCGGTTGCCGAGCAGCAAGTGAAATCCCTCAGCCAATTGCAGGAGTTGCAGAAGAAATGCGATGCCGAGCCTACGGTGGATTGCCGCAGCAAAGTAGGGAATTATGCGGTCAAACTCAACCAGTTAGACATCGCTCGCGCCCAACTGTCTGACCCTCAATTCCGTCACACCAAAGCCGCGCAAGCGTTAACGGATAACTACATCCAGCGGGCGATCTTCAGGCATCAGTGGGCGGCCGCCGACCAGGGTTTTGCACTGTTGGATAGCGATGCCACCCTGAGCGAGGCGCAGTACCAGCAATGGTTTGCCATTTTACTGCATATGCAGCGCGACCAGCGGATCCTCGATTTGCAAAGTCAGGGTGTGATGAACAGCCCTGGTATGCAACTGGCGTATGCTCAATCGCTGGCTGAACGTAACGCGCTGGCACCACTGCGCCGTTATCTCACCAGCCATAAGCCGGAGTTCACCAACCCTGCCGAAGAGCGTAACTGGCTACGGTTACTGGCAACCTACTGCCAGGACCCGGGTAACACGGTTGCCCATTGGCCGGTCAAACACCCAGAAAACCAACAGTATGTGTTGTCGACCTTGGTCCCCATCCGTATCCAACAAGGCGACTGGCAAGGAGCCAACGCGCTGCTCAGTAACTTCCCGGACGATCAGGGACTTGATCAGCGCCTGGCGTTAAGTTTTGCGCGAAAAGACACGCAAGCCAGCATGGAGTTGATCCGCAAAATTAGCCAAATGCGTAGTCTGTCCGCGCAGGAACTGGAAACCGCCAGCTACCAAATGGTGGCTATGGGGCAGGAGCAAGCAGCCACCGAATTGCTGTTGAACTACTGGCCGTTTGAACAAGCCGGTAAGTTGCAGGATTCGCTCTCAACGCGTTTGTACAGCCAGCTTGCGGCGCATCCGCAGTGGTTGTCTGAGGAAAATAAAGCGCGGTTGCAAAAACCGTTACCGACAGCCACGCAGCGCATGGCTCAGGCTCGCGTGTTCCAGGGCGCAGAAAACTGCCCGATTGTGCGTAATTTATTAGGCGATTTGTCGCCACAATATGACGCGGAAAGCTGGTCACATCTGGCGCAATGTTATCCATTCCAGCCAGGTCTTGCTCTGCATGCCGCGCAACAAGCGGCAGCTCGCGATCCGTCACCTTACTACCAACGGCAAGTGGCTTATCTGGCGTATACCGCGGAAGATTATCAGTTAGCACAGGCCAGCTGGGCGCGCGTTCCCGCATCAGAAAGACCGAACCTGAAAACTGACTCAGCACCAGAAATGGATGATGCGGCGCGTGGCTTTGCGCTACTGACGCAAGGCAAACATTCTGAAGCCCGCGATGCGCTGGAAAAAGCCCGCGCTTCTCAACCCGACTCGCCCGAAATCCTGCGCCAACTGGTGTATCTCAACGAGCGACTGGACGATAAACCCAAAACTCGCGAGTACAGCGAGCGGGTAGTCGATGACATAGATAACACTCTCACACCACAGCAAACGCTCAACGAACAGCAGAAAAAAGACCGCTTTGAGTTCCGCCGCATCCACGAAGACAGCGAACGCCGCTGGACTTTTACCTGGGACGGTTCATTCGGTTTAACGCCTGACTCGCTGAACAGTTCGGGCAGCAGCAGCGGCGCACAGCCGAATAAAAGCTACCGTAGCTATCAGCAGTTTGAGGCGGAGTACCGCATCGGTAAAAACCAAATTGTCGACGGTGACCAGCTCTCGGTTTACAGCCGTCTGTTCGCGGGCAGCAGCACTGAAAGCGACCATAACTTCATGCCGCTGTATGAGCCGATGTTAGGGATCGGCGTGCGCTGGAAACCGTTGCGTGACCAGGTTATCTACCTGGCGGCTGAACAGCAGATCCCGTTAGATAAGGCGCATGGCGAAAGTGACCTGATGCTGCGCGCGAGTGCGTCGTTCTTCAACGGCGGTAAATACAGTGATGACTGGCATCCCACCGGTAATGGCTGGATGGCACAAAACCTGTATCTTGATGCGGCACATTACGTGAAAGCGGATTACCAGCTTTACACCGCGGATTACCGAATGAGCTGGCATCAGAAAATCAATCAACACCAAACCATTGAGCCTTACTGGCACGCGCAGTACAACGCCAACACGGGCGACCCATACCAGGACAATACGCTGGGTGGCGTTGGGGTGCGGTTAAATACGTGGTTTGGGCAAACGCATTACGACGCGTTCCCGCATAAAGCGAGCGTCGGGCTGGAATACCAGAGAGTATTTTCCGGCCACAATCACGATACCAATTCCAAAAATAATCTGTTCCTGACGCTGGGAGTGCGCTGGTAATGAAGAAAATACTTCTGACAACAACGCTACTGCTGGTAGTGCCTTTTGCCAGTGCGATGAATGCCGTGATGTATCAGCCGCAACTGCGCGATACCACCGTTTCCGACGCGCAGTGGCAAAGCGTATTGAGCAAACTTAAAGGGCAGGGAATTGATACCCTGGTCTTGCAATGGAGCCGTTACGACGATGCTTTCACGGGCGGGGAGTCTCGCGCCTGGCTTGAGCGTAAAGCACAACTCACTACCGCAAGCGGCCTAAAACTGGTGATTGGTCTGGCAGCTGATGGGCAGTTTTTCGAACGCCAAAAACAGCCAATACCCGCACTGGAAAACTATCTCAACCACTTGCGCGCCAACGACGTTGCCGTGGCAAAACGCTGGGTTGAAGTACTGGGTGAGCAGGCGATTTCTGGCTGGTATATCAGCAGTGAACTCGATGACCGACGCTGGCGCACCCCGCAAATGCAGCAAGTTGCGGAAAACTGGATGAACAACACGCGTTTGTCGTTGGCCGCTGTCGCGGATAAACCGGTTGCGGTCAGTAGCTTCTTTGCCGGAAACATGACGCCGGACTCATACCGTAAATGGATAACCACCCTGAACTATAGCGGTGTGAAAGTGTGGATGCAGGACGGTGCGGGAACGCAAGTGCTGACGGAAACTGAGCGGGCGTTGTATCTGCAAGCGCCATCTGCCGGAAAGGTCATAGAGCTATTCCGCCAGGATAAGCAGGCCGAAACCTTTAAAGCGCAACCCGCTCCGGCGGCGTATCAGCAGAAATTGTTGTCGACCCCTGTCCCGCAGGGGCAGGACCGGATCTTCTTCTCATTGCGTTATATGAGTGCGGCCAACGGGGTGTTGGCCAAATAGCTTTGGTTTTGTCGGGTGGATAAACGCTAGCGTCATCCACCGCTATTCCGGTCAGGACTTAAACCCCGCCGCGGTCATCAGCAGCCGGAAACCCATCCCCACGGCGGCCAGTGCCAAAACACTGCCGCCCCATAACGCCACCATCCACAACAAACGAACTCCAGTCTGTTTCATCAGTGATACCCCTCGCCATGCGGCACTTTTCCGCGGAAAACGTAATAACTCCAGAAGGTGTAAACCAAAATTATCGGGATAATAAATAGTGCGCCGACCAGCATAAAACCCTGGCTTTGCGGCGGGGCGGCGGCCTGCCACAAGGTAATGGATGGCGGGATCAGATACGGCCAAATACTGATCCCTAGTCCGCTAAAGCCGAGGAAAATTAGCCCTAACGTCGGCAAAAACGGCGTGCTGTGCCAGCTATTTTCTCGACTGACCGAGAGCCATAACCAGGCGCTGCACGCTACCACCAGCAGTGGAACCGGCAACAGGAACCAGAAATTCGGCAGGCTAAACCAGCGGGTGGAAATTTGCGGGTGCGCAAGCGGCGTCCAGATACTGAAAGCTGCATACGAATAGATAAGCTCAAAATCACTTGTGTCTGAAGGGTTTCTACAGTTCGACCTTTATTCACTTTCGCAAACCATTCTCAATGGGTTGCCGTAAGGTATGTTCTTTGATTCTGGAAAAACAAAGCCCCGATTTAGCGGGGCTTCGCGTTTTAGGATTTAGGTAGAAGGGCTTCTAAGGATATTTGATTGGCTAGGCAGCCAAGTGAATGGCATTTTTAATTGCCTCTTTTACAGCGGGGATGTAGCTGGGATGTAATACACCCATTTTAGGGTTGGTAGGTGGTTTTTGGCCTGGTTTCACGGGAGCCATATCGAACCAGTCTGAGTCATACGGAATCGTAACAATGGTATTCATATCGAATTTTGTATCGAAAGCCAATCCGCTGTCAGAAAAATTTGCATCTGTTTTCTTCACCACAAATTCAGACTTATAGATTTTGTCTGTCTTCTGGCTGGTCCCATACACAACTTTCACCGAATGGTGTTCAGGTGATACCGCGTAGACCACTGCTGGGCGACATTTGGGACCCGGCTCCCCGAGATCGATGTGTTGAGGGAATCGGCACCAAACAACGTCGCCTGGTGTTGGTAGGGGGTTATGCTTATAAGATGCTCTCATCGTTTGTCCTTAGAACAGTGTCATAGTAAAACTCTCCTCCGGTACATCCCGAGATGGTGAAGCTTCCCGGATTTTCTGGATTTGAGCGGTGGTTAACGCAGCTTCGTCTCGCTCGTAGTGCGGCAGATAAGCATCAGCCAGGCTACGAAGAGCCAAATGTGTAACTTCTGTTTTGCTCAAGCCGGTCTTTTGCATTAAAGCATCAAGCGTTTCGCCGCTAACTCCAGTCGGTGTGTCTTGCGACCGCAACCTGAAGAGGAAACTCGCTTGTTTTTCGGCATGCACGTTCATAATTAAATCCTCTAGTGTTCTCTTGTCGTATTTCTCTTCCTCGTATTGTTAAAGTCATCTACCTATTTTTACTAATAGATTGATTTCTTTATATTTTTTTATATCACACATATATATGACCATTCTCGTTTCGCCTTTTCAGATGTTTTGAATAATTACTCAATAATTAATTTATAAAATTTAAATAATGTCGTTTTTATCGACCATTCGATGATATCAAATCTATATCATCGCGGTCAAGCTCATTGATATAGATTTGATATCAGTGAAAGGGAGGGGGACATGATTAGCCGGACTTATCGACTAATGGGCGACAATATGGTAGCGAGGTTCTTCCCCAAAACAATTCTTATCTTGTTGAATTTTAAGAGATTAATTTACGTTATAAAGCAGGATGAAATGAGTTTGAAATGCAGGTTAACTTAATGATATTTATGATGAATGTTGTTGTTTGATACATCTGAATCCTCGCCAGATGAAAAGCGTCTAAACCAAACATGCGCAACCTCATAGCACAGTAACTTCGACGCTATGTTAGAGGGTTACCCTGGTGGGAATAAGAAACAGAACAACGTTTTTTGCCTATAACAGTTGTGAAATTTAGCGTATTTTTAGCTATCTGATATAGGCAGCAAGCACAGGTTAATCATGAAAAAATACCAGCAACTTGCGCAGCAAATCATTGACCAGATTGCACTTGGGGCGTGGTTGCCAGGGGACAAGCTTCCTTCGCTACGTGAGCAGGTGACGATGAGTGGTATGAGCTTCATGACCGTCAGCCATGCTTATCAAACCCTGGAAAGCCAGGGTTTGATTGTTGCCAGGCCGCAGTCGGGTTATTACGTCGCTTCTCGCCCTGCAGCGCGGAGCACGCTTGCCCCCGTGAAAGTCATGCGTGATGAAGCGGTGGATATCAATACCTACATTTTTGATGTGTTGCAGGCCAGTTGCGACGCATCGGTAGTGCCATTCGGTTCGGCATTCCCAGATCCGCGTCTGTTTCCGCTACAACAACTTAACCGCTCACTGGCCACTGTCAGCAAAACCGCCACTGCCATGAGCGTGATTGAAAACTTGCCACCGGGTAACGAAGCTTTGCGGCACGCCATTGCCAGGCGTTATGCGCAGCAGGGAATGCAGGTATCGCCAGAGGAGATTGTGATAACCGCTGGTGCGCTTGAAGCGCTCAATCTCAGCCTGCAAGCAGTCACTGAGCCGGGGGATTGGGTGATTGTTGAAAATCCGTGTTTTTATGGCGCGTTACAGGCGCTGGAACGCTTGCGCTTAAAGGCTCTGTCGGTGGCAACTGACCCGCAAAACGGCATTGATCTCATCGCACTGAAACAGGCGCTTAACGACTATCCGGTGAAAGCATGTTGGTTAATGACCAATAGTCAGAATCCGCTAGGCGTGACGTTGTCACCTGATAAGAAGCTGCAACTGGTGGAATTGTTACAACAGCATAATGTCACGCTTATCGAAGATGATGTTTACAGCGAGCTGTATTCTGGACGCGATCGTCCGTTACCGGCCAGGGCGTATGACGAGCAAGGCATCACGCTGCACTGTTCATCATTTTCGAAATGCCTGGTCGCGGGGTTTCGCATCGGTTGGGTGGCAGCAGGTAAACATGCGCGGCGTATTCAGCAACTGCAATTAATGAGCACACTTTCCACCAGTTCGCCGATGCAACTGGCGCTGGTTGATTATCTGGCGACCAAACGTTACGACACCCATTTACGCAAACTGCGGCGCATTTTGGCTGAGCGTAAACAGCAAACCTTGCAGGCGCTGCATCAGTATTTCCCAGTTGAGGTGAAAATTCACCATAGCGAAAGCGGCTATTTCCTGTGGGTAGAATTACCCGATTATATGGATGCCAGCGTGTTGAGTGAGCAAGCTATTGCCCACAAAATCAGCATTGCACCGGGCAAAATGTTTACCACTGGCGGTGCATGGCATAATTATTTTCGTCTTAATGCTTCATGGGTGTTAGGTGAGCGTGAACAACACGCGGTGATCACCCTGGCTGATTTAATTCGCCAACAAATTAAGGAGTGAACAATGGAATACCAGACCGAGCGCCTGATTTTAAGGCTATGGAAGCAAAGCGACCGCGAGCCGTTTGCCGCGATGAATGCCAGTCCTGAAGTAATGCGTTACTTCCCCAATACGCGCACCCGTGAAGAAAGCGACAATATGGTGAATGCTGTCGAACAGATCCTCGCCGATAAAGGTTGGGGATTATGGGCGGTGGAAGAGAAAAGCAGCGGGGCGTTTATCGGGTTTGTGGGCCTGAATATTCCTGGATACGAACTGCCGTTTTCCCCGGTGATTGAAATAGGCTGGCGGCTGGATAAACCGTTCTGGGGTAAAGGTTACGCACCGGAAGCGGCACGTAAAGCGCTGGAAATTGGTTTCAACCAATACGCAATGGACGAAATCGTCGCTTTTACCGCGCTGGAAAATCAGCCATCACAACGCGTGATGGAAAAAATCGGCATGCATCGTTGCGAAGAGTTTGACCACCCAGCCCTCAAGCAAGGCCAGCCGTTGTGCCGCCACGTACTGTACCGCATCACCAAAAACCAGATGCTTTAAAGTGACATTGATAAATCTGCCGCCGCGCGTCGTAGCGGTGGCAGAATGTTGGCGCGCAGTTCTGTGACGCTAACTTCGGTGGCGGGTACGCCGACATTCATTGCGGCAACTACTTTGCCACCACGTGCCAGCATCGGTACGGCAACTGAACGTAAACCAATCTCCAGTTGTTGATCGTTAATCGCATAACCCTGGCGTCGCGCCAGCGCAATCTCTTCACGTAACTGCGCCACGCTGGAAACCGTATGTTGGGTGTAACGCAGCAACTTTGCCCGCCCCAAATAAACTTCCAGTTCTTCTTCCGGTAACGCGCTCAATAATACTCGCCCCATCGATGTTGCCCACGCGGGCAGGCGGCTGCCACGGCCAATATCAATGCTCATTAAATTATCTACAGCGGTACGGGCGATGTAGAGCACATTGTCACCATCCAGCGTGGCGACGGAACACGAGTGGTTAAGCGATTTGCTGAGGTTGTCGAGCGCGGTCTGCGCCACTTTCGCCAGCGGCGTACCGGCAAGATAAGCATGGCCGACCGTCAATACGCGCGGCAGTAATTCGTAACTGCGACCATCCGGGCTGTGAACCATCCCTAAGGTGGCGAGGGTATAAAGACAGCGGCGCACAGCTGCACGGGAGATATGCGTTTTCTGGCTCAGTTGCGAGATAGTCAGTCGCTGGCGCTGGGGGGTAAAGGCGTTAAGCACCTCCAGCCCACGAGCCAGTGACAGCATAAAGTTGGGATCTCTTTTAGCAACGCTTTGAATTTCTTGATTATCATCATGAATAACATTCTGAATATCATGGTTTTTTTCGTTCACAAGTTGCCGCTCCAGCCACTCTTCATGGTCATCAGGATGCGCTAAGCCCGTTTGCCCGGCAACTTTGCCCCGGACAATGTATGGAATATTCCACCACGATCACAAATATCCGCCGAATAAATGAAACGCGTCGATAATCGCACAACAATTCGATTACCGCCGTTGACGCTTTGGTGGGGTTGCTCCTATTGTCAGGAAACACCGTTTTGTTTGCAGGGGATTTGACCGGCAAACATCTTAAAAAATAAAGGCGTAACTACCACGCCGACGGGAAGGATATGAGCGCCACAATCGAACACCTTGAAAGCCTGATTGTTGATCTGCCAACGATTCGGCCACACAAACTCTCGATGACCACTATGGGCTGCCAGACGCTGGTTATTCTGCGCCTGACGCGCTCCGACGGCATCACCGGCCTGGGCGAAGCGACCACCATTGGCGGGCTGAGTTATGGCGTTGAAAGCCCGGAAGGGATCAAATCCGCGATCGATACCTATCTTGCCCCGTTACTGGAAGGCCAACCTGCGGATAACGTCAACCGTCTGGTCGCGCTGATGAATAAATGCGTGCGCGGCAATACTTTCGCCAAATCTGCCATCGAAACGGCGTTATTGGATGCGCAGGGCAAAGCGCTGGGTTTACCGGTCAGCGCCTTGTTGGGCGGGGCGTTAACCAGCGAACTTCCGGTGTTATGGACGCTGGCAAGCGGTGATACAGCCAAAGATATTGCTGAAGGTCAGAAGTTGCTGGCCCAGGGGCGACACAACGCCTTTAAGCTGAAAATCGGTGCTCGGGATTTACGCACCGATCTGCAACATACGCGCGCCATCATCGAAGCTCTTGGTTCGCAAGCCAGTATCCGTGTCGATGTCAACCAGGCGTGGGATGCAAGCCAGGCAGCACGCGGCTGTGCGGAACTCGACGCGATGGGAATCGACTTAATCGAACAGCCTGTTGCCGCTCATGACATAGAAAGCCTGGTGCGTTTGAGTCAGCGTGGCAATGCAGCGATTCTTGCGGATGAAGCCGTAGCCAGTAGCGAAGACGGCTACGATATTGCGCGTCGTGGATTTACCGGCGCATATGCGTTGAAAATTGCCAAAGCCGGTGGCCCGGCAAGCGTATTGCGCCTGGCACATGTGGCTCAAGCCGCAGGCATTGGGTTGTACGGCGGCACCATGCTGGAAGGCACGATTGGCACGGTAGCTTCGCTGCATGCCTGGTCGACATTACCGCTGGCGTGGGGGACAGAAATGTTTGGCCCGCTATTACTGAAAGACGATATTGTCGAAAAGCCGCTGCATTTTGCTAACAGCGCGGTGACCTTGCCAGCAACCCCGGGGTTGGGTGTGACCCTGGATGAAGATAAATTAGCGTTTTACCGCCGTAAGGCATAAGGAGAAAGCCATGTTATTTAAAGTTGAGATGACGGTAAATATTCCACTCGACATGCCAGTGGAAACTGCCGCTGAAATTAAAGCCAAAGAAAAAGCCTATTCACAGCAGTTACAACAAGAAGGCAAGTGGCGCCATATTTGGCGCATTGCCGGGTTATATTCTAATGTCAGTATTTTTGATGTTAAAGATGCTGAGGAGTTACACAATTTATTAATGGCTTTGCCATTGTATCCGTACATGGATATCAAAGTTGATGCATTGTGCCGTCATCCATCTTCAATTCGCAATGATGATAAATAAACAATAATAAAAATTAATCTGCACCATGCCTTTTCCCAGGCATGGTTCCCTACAAGTAAGCAATGAGACAATAAACATGACAACTAACTTTGTTCACCTGCCTGAAGTGCAAGCTTTATTAAGAGAAAGTGCCGGTTTGAATGGTGTGGAAGGAGATGAGCGTTTTAAAAATATTATTCATCGCCTGCTGGAAAATATTTGTACGATAATTGATGAGTTTAATATCACCGAAGAGGAATTCTGGCATGCGGCAAACTATCTGCATGAATTGGGTGGCCGCCAGGAAGCCGCATTATTAGCCGCAGGTCTGGGTATTGAACACTATCTGGATTTACGCCAGGATGCGCTGGATGCCGCAGCTCAGCTTGAATCCGGCACTCCGCGTACCATCGAAGGGCCGTTGTATGTCGCCAATGCGCCGCTGGCTGAAGGCCACACCCGCATGGATGACGGGAAAGATAACGGCCAAACGATGTGGTTGCACGGCACCGTTCGCGACACCAAAGGCCACCCAGTCGCCAACGCGATTGTTGATATCTGGCACGCGAATACGCTGGGGAACTATTCGTTCTTCGACCCGAGCCAAAGCGAATACAACCTGCGCCGCCGCATTAAAACCGGCAGTGATGGGCGTTATAGCGTGCAAAGTATTGTCCCGTCAGGCTATGGCTGCCCACCAGACGGCCCAACCCAGAAGTTGCTCGACCGTCTGGGCCGCCACGGTAATCGCCCTGCACATATTCACTTCTTCGTTTCAGCACCAGGCCATAAACATCTCACCAGTCAAATTAACCTGAATGGTGATAAATACTTGTGGGATGATTTTGCTTTTGCTACCCGCGATGGTTTAATTGCTGAACCAGTCACGATTAGCGACCCACAAACGATTAAAACGCGTAATTTAACTGGCGAACATACTGAAGTTGAATTTGATTTTACGATCTGCAAAGCCCATTCCCCTGAGGAAGAATCTCGCATCACCAGAATCCGCGCTAAAGAATAAATAACATAGCTCCGACCTGCAAAATAATCATTTGCAGGTCGGGTTAACGCAGCGCTCGCCAGTGTTTATTACCAGACCTACGTTTATCCCGGAAGCCATGTTATGCAAAATAAACTCGATGGTATTAAAAGAAAAATCAGCAATGCTTTAATTGTTGATCGTGAGAATGATATTTACCGTTGTAATCGCAATGTATTTGTCGATGACCAATTATTTGAACTGGAAATAAAACATATCTTTGAAGGGAATTGGGTTTATCTGGCGCATGAAAGCCAAATCCCTGACGCCGGAGATTATTTTACCTTAACGCTCGGCAGGCAGCCGGTACTTATAACACGCGATAAAAAGAACGAACTGCATGGCTTAATTAATAGCTGTGCTCACCGTGGCGCGATGTTATGCCGCCGTAAAGCGGGCAATAAAAACTCGTTTACCTGCCCATTCCACGGTTGGACGTTCAGTAACAATGGCAAGCTATTGAAAGCCAAGGATGAAAGCGTCGGGGGATATCCGGAATCATTTAAACAAAATGGCTCCCACGACCTGAAAAAACTGCCGCGCTTTGAGTCGTATCGTGGATTCCTGTTTGGCAGTCTGTCTGACGATGTTATGCCGCTTGAGGATTACCTGGGCGAAACGTGCAAAATCATTGATTTGATTGTTGATCAGGCCCCTGAAGGGCTGGAAGTGCTGCAAGGTGCATCAAGTTATATTTATGAAGGTAACTGGAAATTAGGTGCCGAAAACGGCGCGGACGGTTATCACGTCAGTGTTGTGCACTGGAACTATGCTTCGACGATGTCGCGCCGGAATTATGAAGCTGAGGGTACTCAGGCTGTGGATGCTAACGGCTGGTCAAAAAGCGTCGGCGGGGGTTACGGTTTTGAACACGGCCACATGCTGCTGTGGACGCGCGCACTGAACCCAGAAGTTCGCCCGGTATTTACCGAAACTGAGCGCCTGAAAGCCGAGTTTGGCGAAAAACGTGCCGACTTAATGGTCAATGAAACGCGTAACTTGTGTCTGTATCCGAACGTCTACCTGATGGACCAGTTCTCTACACAAATCCGCGTCATTCGTCCGCTTGCCGTCGATAAAACCGAAGTGACGATTTACTGCTTTGCACCAAAAGGGGAAAGCGCGTCAAAGCGGGCCACTCGTATCCGACAGTACGAAGATTTCTTTAATGTCAGCGGTATGGGGACGCCTGATGATCTGGAAGAGTTCCGTTCCTGCCAGCAGGGCTATATGGCGACGAATCTGCAGTGGAGCGATTTAAGCCGTGGCGCAACGCATTGGGTCTATGGCGCGGATGATCACGCCAAACAGTCAGGATTCACACCGCAAATAAGTGGCATTCGTTCGGAAGACGAAGCGCTCTATATTGCCCATCACCATCACTGGCAACAAACCATGCTGGCGGCTATCGAGAAAGAGCAACAGCAATATGATGCTTCAATCACTCAGCGTGTGGAGGTTGCACCATGAGCCTGGATATTAACGCCATCAGCCAATTTCTTTACTACGAAGCCAGCCTGTTGGACGACCGTCAGTGGGACGAATGGCTAAGCTGTTACAGCCCCAAAGTGGTCTACTGGATGCCTGCCTGGGGAGACGACGACAAGCTCACGACTGACCCACAAAGCCAGATTTCCCTGATTTATTACCCAAGCCGTGACGGGCTGGAAGACCGTGTGTATCGCATTAAGACCGAACGTTCTGGTGCCAGTACTCCGGAACCGCGAACCACCCATATGCTCAGTAATATCATGATTGTGGGCAGCCACGGTGACTGCGTTGATGTGCGTTACAATTGGGTGACGCATAGCCATCGTTATCAACAAAGCGGTTACTTCTTTGGCACCACCTATTGCACGCTACGACATACGGAAGGCCTGCCGCAGATCACCCGTAAAACCATTCAGCTAAACAATGACTACATCCGCCAGGTTATCGACATTTATCACGTCTGAGTAGAGGAATTGCCATGAGTTTTAACATCGCCCTCAACTTTGAAGATGGGGTTACGCGTTTCATTAGCTGCAATGCAGGTGAAAAAATCCTTGATGCTGCCTATCGCCAGAAAGTGAACCTACCGATGGATTGCTCCGACGGTGTGTGTGGAACTTGTAAATGCCACTGCGCTAGTGGGGAATACTCGTTAGGTGAAGATTTCCTCGAAGAGGCGTTGTCTGACGATGAATCCAGGCAGCGCCAGGTATTGACCTGCCAAATGGTTCCCAGTTCGGACTGTGTGATAGATGTGCCAGTGAGTGCATCGGCGTGTAAAACCGGTATCGGCAGATTCCAGGGTAAGGTTATTCGTTGTGACGCTTTGTCATCCAGCGCCATTGAGTTGCTCATTGAACTAGAAAAAGGGATCGACTTCCTGCCTGGGCAGTATGTGAATATTCAGGTGCCAGGCGGTACACAGTTGCGTGCGTACTCTTTCAGCTCGCTACCTGGCGATATGCAAGCCAGTTTCCTGATCCGCAATGTGCCGGGCGGGTTGATGAGCAGTTGGTTGTTACAGCAGGCTAAAACCGGAGATGAGCTAACACTTACCGGCCCGATGGGCAGTTTCTATTTACGTCCGCTGCAACGCCCGATAGTCATGTTGGCTGGGGGCACGGGGCTTGCGCCATTTCTGGCGATGCTGAAAAAGCTCGCATTAAATCCCGTTAACCAACCTATTACGTTGCTATATGGTGTCACCAAAGACAGTGACCTGGTGATGACAGAAGCGCTGGATGAACTGGCAGGGCGATTAACGAATTTCCGCTGGCTGCCTGTCGTCACGGATACAGAGTCTGCCTGCCCGCAAAAAGGCTTTGTCACTGACCATTTTGACCACGCATTGCTTAATGATGGCGACGTAGATGTTTATCTTTGCGGCCCGCCGCCAATGGTGGATGCGGTGTTACGCACCTTGCAGAAACGCCAGATAACACCAGCCAGTTTCCACTATGAAAAATTTGCCCCAGGCCAGAAGGCCGAACAGCATGCGGCCGCATAAGGAGAAACAATGAGATTCCAAAATAAAGTGGCCGTCATCACTGGCGCGGCGCAAGGTATTGGCCGCCAGGTGGCAGAGCAAATGGCTCAAGAGGGCGCGCGTTTGGTGTTGATCGACCGGGCGCGATATGTTTTTGAACTAGCTGAAAACCTGCATCAACAAGGCTGTGAAGTGCTGGCGCTGGAGGCTGACCTTGAACAATGGGAAAGTACCCAGCACACCATGGCGCAGGCACATCAACATTTTGGTCAGCTGGATATTTTGGTGAACAACGTCGGTGGCACTATCTGGGCCCGCCCGTATGCAGAATATCAGCCCGATCAAATTGAAGCGGAGATCCGCCGTTCGCTATTTCCAACGCTGTGGGGATGCCGCGCAGTGCTGCCGTATATGCTGGAACAACAGCGTGGTGTGATTGTGAACGTATCTTCAGTGGCGACGCGTGGCGTTAACCGTGTGCCTTATTCCGCAGCAAAAGGCGGGGTAAATGCCATTACGCAGTCGCTGGCGATGGAATACACCGGTAGTGGGATTCGTATCAATGCCACCGCACCTGGCGGGACGCAAGCGCCAGCGAGACTGACTCCGCGCAATCAGGAACAACCCAGCCCGCAAGAACAGGCGTGGTATCAGCAAGTGGTTGATCAAACCAAAGACAGCAGCCTGATGCATCGCTACGGGACGCTTGCAGAGCAGGCTAACGCCATCCTGTTTTTGGCCAGTGATGACGCCAGCTATATCACTGGCACCATTCTTCCGGTGGGTGGCGGCGATTTAGGGTAACTTTAAGTGTAAATTGACGGGTGTTGTTGGCGCGAATCCGCCTACGGTTTCGATTTGCCTGGGGGATTAGCGCATCTGCCGATGCGGTTATAATGAATATAATTGGAGTAATGGCTCTGTTTGTTTTCCTTATATTTTTAATACATTAAATCAGCCATGTTCGCTAAGTATTATACCTGGATATCTAAAGGGCTATATTTCCAATTATAGTGTCGCGCTAACGTGTTCGTCGCGATACGAGGTTATTCATGGGATTAACCAGAACGTGACATGCTTGCAGCTTGTAGTATACTAGGAAGACGCTACACTTGCATGACAGTAAAGGATACGCATGCGATGCTAAAAAATCAGCCGGCCAGAAAAACCCCTGACAAAAAATTTATTAATGCAATCAAACAACTTCTTTCACCGTGTGAGCCAGTTACTATAAAAGCAGGGGACGTCATTGACATCAATAATAAAATCCTTGTCCTTGATGATGGATGTATTGCAATACATTATGTTGTAGGAAGTCATCAAGGAGGAATCAAAGAGCTTGAGTGTGTCTACGGTAGTTACATATTAAATTCATTTATTCTTTTTGACCATGGGATTGAATATGTCGATCTTAATTATAGAGCGGTAACAGACTGTCGAATTCGACTGTATGATAAAGAGCAATTTAAACGGGATGTTAGCAAGTCAAATGGCTGGGAGTTAATTGCCGAACTGATTGCTATTAATTTGTCGCATTTATGCCGGTTGTATTTTTCAGCCAACAGTACCCGTGTTTATAATGTCATTCGTAGCCATCTTATAAACCTTAATACGCCACAACTTAAAGACATAAAGAGTGAGGTTACCATTTTTGAATTCATTTCTAATCGTAGCAGCTTATCTCGCAGTAGTATCATGCAGACAATTTCATTCTTGACGCGAAAAAGTTTCATAGTTGTAAAAAGAGGGAAGCTAATCGATATAATAGATTTACCTCCTGACTTGGTCACGTAGTATCTCACTTATGGTTAGTTTGATATCTTTTACTACCGACCACCTAAATTTATGTGAGTTTTCCCCAACATAATGTTTCTGGTCTTTTTTTGTACTTTACTTCTTGGTTTTTTATTTCTTAAAAATCAGGCTATTACAAAAATACTCACACATATGTAAATTGCAGTTAGAAATAATTCCCATGCATGTCCTATAAGCAGGTTCGCCTATAATTCACCCATCGAAATTGGTTGGATTTTGAGACAGATATCTCATCTGATGGGTGCTAAATGCATAGTGATAAATATTCAAGAATAAGACTCAAGTTATCAATGATAGCATTAAGTCTTATTTTTGCTGGATACAATTATAGCCATGCTACAGAACCATCAGGTTTGGTTTTAAATAACGACGAGCAACTTCCCTCACTGGGGAGTGACAAGGCGAAAACATCCGAACCTACATCGACAGAAAAGCTAAAGGATAAATCAATAGATTTCCTAGCGAATAGCGCACAGCAGAAATTTTCAAACTTAACTCCTGAGCAACTTAAACAGCAGGGTATTGAGTATGCGAAAGGTGCTGCTATCGGACAGGTACAATCAAGTATTGATAATTTACTCTCTCCATATGGCCATATCCGCACCAATATTGTTATTAATGATCATGGTGACCTAAATGGTTCTTCTGCGGACTATTTTATTCCGTGGTTTGATAACAAAGGTAGCCTGTTATTTAATCAGTTATCTGTGCATCGTACTGATGATCGGACTATCGGAAATTTCGGTGTGGGTGTTCGTCAGAATATCGGTGATAAATGGTTAGTGGGTGGGAATCTATTTTACGACTATGATTTTTCCCGTCAACATCGCCGTGCTGGTGCGGGAATTGAAGCATGGACTGATTTCCTGAAAGTCAGCAGCAACTACTATATTCCATTATCTGGATGGCGTGATTCTAAAGATTTAGCTGATTATGAAGAACGCCCGGCAAAAGGATATGATATTCGCATCCAAGGCTGGATTCCCTATTATCCCCAAATTGGGGCATCTCTTGCTTATGAAAAATACTACGGGGACCAGGTTGCACTCTTTGGTACTGACGATCTACAGAAGGATCCAATAGCGGCAACAGTCGGCGTAAACTATACGCCCGTACCGTTAGTGAAATTGAGCGTTTCGTATAAAAAAGGTACCGGTGATAGCGATGATTTGGTAGCGGGTGCCGAATTAAATTATCAGCTTGGTGTGCCATTGTCCCACCAGCTTGACAGCAGCAATGTTGAAGCGATGCACACCCTCAAGGGCAGTCGTTATGATTTTGTCGATCGTAATAATGATATCGTGCTTGAGTACCGCGAAAAGTCTTCACTGGATGTTGCCATTTATCTCAAGCCAACCGTCAGTACAGACCCAAAATGTATTATTGCTGATGCGCCTGAGTCCGCGACGGCCTACGAAGGTTGTAAGTGGGCCATTAATGCTCAGGTCGATACACATCAAAAGATAAAAAGTGCCAGTTGGGTTCCAGTTGGTGACTTCGCGCCAGAGAGCACTTTAAGTCTCCCGGCTTTAGTACCGGATAGTATTCATAATGGTGATAATAACCACTGGCAATTTATATTCCCGGATTGGGATAGTGTACAGAGTAGCGGGGCGAATCATTACAAACTCGCTCTGACTCTGGTTGATGATGAAGGGCATGAGAAACAATCAAATCTGATTGAAATCATCGTCACTGCTGCGCCACGGAAAACTCAGCTTATCATTGACAACAGCCCAGTTTCTGAAAAGAACCAGATTAAAATTGATATGGCAGGGCAGGAAAAGGCACAACTTACTGTTAATGTCAGTAAACAGACAACAGTAGATGGGCAAGTAGAAGAGATCCCTGCGGATCAAATAATCTCTACTTTTTATGCCTATACAGTGGATGACAAGAGCTTCCATAACCCAATAAAAATATACTCGTCAAAAAATGAATGTCATGAAGAAAGTGGTTGCCTTTATTATGTTGATCAACCGGAAAAGAATAAAAGTAGTATAGCCAGCACTCGTGCAGGAATATTTGCTATTTTAGCCTCAAACAATGGCTATGATACGGTAAAAACCAATCCGGTATATATTGATTTTATGGCTTATGAATCAGACCTGGTGACAGCGATTGTTGACACCCAATTTCCAGATGTAAATATCATAGATAATGATAATGTTTTACCGGAAATGAATCATAGTTATGAATTTAAAGCGGCATATGATTCAAACCATAACGGTAAATGGGATAGCAGTGATCAGGACACACTTCCTGACGATAATAAAACACCCATTGTCAGTTTGCTTAATTATCGCTGGTATTTTGCGTCCAGCAAAACAAATACCACGGGTGGTACCTATGCCGTCAACACCACTGATAATTCTGTATTAACTATTCCAGCAACAAATGATTTGGCAACCAGCGTATTACCAGGTACAACTGACTCAGGGGTGCAGGGGTTATATTTAAGAGTCGACTTCCAGGGAAATACGCAACTTACCAAAAATCAAGATGTACAAAAAGTATTAACAAGACAGTAACTTCAAAAACTCTTTTATATTTTATAGGTAATACTTCATGAACGTTATGTTTAAAAAAACGATGTTGTCACTTTTGGTCGCTGGCTCAATTGTAACATGTGCGCAAGCGACAATGACGGAATCTACGGGTGCAATTAACGGTACAGTCCCTGTATTAACGGGTAGCAAAGCAGGCTCTACACCCCATTCGGTTTCTTTCACAATCGACCATAAAAGTGGTTCAACATCTGGGATGTCGCCTACAGATGATGTGACACTGAGCTACGTATTTGCTGATAGCGAAAACGATATCGATAGCAGTACCGCTTCTATTCGTTGGTTTACAACCGTAGATGGTAAAGATGGCTCCGCGAAAACTTATCTGGATAATGATGGCAAAGCGATATATACCATTAAAATGAGCGATGCTGGTCTGTATTTAGGTGCTGAAATAACAGAGCAAACTTCAACTGGCCTCCCAACGACGGGCCAAACCATAACCATTATGGATATTTCGACGAATGAGAGCGATATCCCTGACGGCCCAATTGTGGGTGGTAATATCGGCGTCATGATTGTCGATAAAGATGCACCAACGGTTAACCTGATTGGCGCCAGCAGCACAGCCTTGCTTGTTGACCATACCTATCAATTCAAAATCTGGTATGACACCAACAACGATGGCGTCTGGGATTCCGGCGAACTGGATGCGGCAGCGAACTATACCTATAAATGGAACTTTGATGGCACCAGTGCAACAACGCAAACCCCTGGTGGCTATGCGGCATCTGCAACAGACAATAAAGACTTGACCATCCCGGCAACCAATGAAGCAGCGAAAGCTATCTTTGCAACTGCAGGAAACGATGGTGTTCAGGGCTATAAACTGAAAGTCGACTATAATGCGACTGTTAAAGCCGTGAGACAGTCTGGTCGGAGAGCAGCTAAGTAATCTGGTAATAACTTACCGCCTCTTCTTGAGGCGGTATCAGTTAAATGAGTAATAAACAGTAAGATTTCCACTGAGAAAGTGTTCAGAAAATAGTTTTCAGGCAGTAATAGGTGAGGTTGTTGATAAGAGATATGAAAAAAACCATAAAAAAAATCCCTTGTTCCAATCCGGGTTTACAAAAAAATATTGTATGTATTTTACTATTATTGATGCCAATAGCTGTCGGTGCTGAAGAAACCGAAGCTACAGGTATATTGAGTGGCACTCCGCCATCGGCATCAATTAGCCCAAACATTTATTATCACAATGAACCTTCATCGGAAACTATTAAAGTCTCATTCAGCGATAAACCTGGTGATATCACAGCGAATATTCAACCAGAAAATTTGCATTATGAAAATTTAACCGACAAAGAAGGTGATCTTTTTTCTAGCCCACCGCATATGGAATACCTGTCATCAACGCCGTCACCGGATTCAGTACAGCTTGCATGGAAAGATGACACGGGTAATGTAGTTACCCCGGTGGCAAGTGAGAGTTTTATTGATCAAGGACTGGCGGGAAAAACGTTAACATTAACGGCAAGCTTCACTGCGGATACTAAAATAAAGCTATTCAGTGACACGGGTGTGCCCACAGAGAATGATATAACAGCGGTTTCATTAACCCGTACGGTAAATATCTCCGAGCCTAAAATTGTGGGAGCGAGAGTCGCCACTACGGATGCAGAATATACCTGGCCATTTGGTAATAGTGCAGATGTGGCAGCACCTTTCCCGACAGTCGGGTTTAGTGGTGCACAGTTTATTATTGAAACGGGTTCCACAGAAGACAGCGCAACAGAAGGTGCAGCTGGGCCTACAGTGGCAACAATAGCCAGTGATAATAAGCAGGCTGGTTATGAATGGTCATCCAGTAATGATGCTGTGGCAACAGTGGTTAGTGATACGGGGCTGGTCAGCCTTAAAGGCCACGGAGAAACCACTATAACTGGTAAGGTTAATGGCAAAAAAGTTGTGAGCTATGACTTCAATGTTAAAAAATGGTTTATTCGTACCAATAATGGCAACACTGCTAAATGGGCAGTCATCAATGGTGCCTGCAACAATGAGGTGGGCTATATACTACCTCACGCTAATGGTGATGTAACTCTCGCTAGATTGGGGGAGGGTTCAGCTCTCAGGACATTGGCTGGTGAAATACTCTACCCCGAGTGGGGAGATACTCATATTAGTTTAGGGACAAGTGCATGGACTGTTGATGCTGGCGATAAATCTGGAAGTTATGCGGTAGTTGCTTTGACCAATGGGGTTCTTCGTTCGAACCCGAATACCTACTCCAACGGTGGAATATGCGTTAATTTAGCCCCGTAGTTCTTTTCAGTGCCACTCTTGATACAACGCACCGCAGATTAATGTGGTGCGTTTATATTTTGCATCCATCCCAAATAATCACGAGTTTAGTGTGGGCTAAATGGTTTACAACACCTCGCATTTCTCTTCACCATCCATATGAAATTTCGATAGTTGTGGAAAGCAGTAGCACAGAGTCACCGCTTCGTTTACACCTTGTCTACACTTTAAAAATCATCTGGTTATCTTACTCGTACCGCGATACCCGTCGCGCTGTTTACTGCGCCCTCTATCACATCCTGGTGAAATATCCGGTTACCGCCATGCTTGCCATATTGGCGCAGACTATTGTTTTTGTACGGGGATTTTTTTGCACTTTTGGCACAAATAACCCATGGCGTGCCGCCTTTATCATTCCGACAGGAGTAGCAGCAATGCGTACAAAACAGGCTATATGGACTCTATCCACCCTCTGTTTGACCGTGCTTTCTGCACAGGCGGCAGGGCTTCCAGACAAAATTGGTGCCGGTGAAGGGCAGCTCGATATTATCGCGTGGCCGGGTTACATCGAACGTGGTGATACCGACAAAGCCTACAATTGGGTGACGGATTTCGAAAAAGAGACCGGTTGTAAGGTGAACGTGAAAACGGCGGCCACCTCTGACGAAATGGTCAGTTTGATGGCGAAGGGCGGTTACGACCTGGTGACCGCATCGGGCGACGCCTCATTGCGCCTGATTATGGGTAAACGTGTGCAGCCGATTAATACTGCGCTTATCCCTAACTGGAAAAATATTGATCCGCGCCTGGTAAAAGGCTCGTGGTTTAACGTCGACGGCAAAGTGTATGGCACGCCGTATCAGTGGGGGCCAAACCTGCTGATGTACAACACCAAAACTTTCCCGACACCGCCTGACAGCTGGAGCGTGGTGTTCGTCAAACAAGACTTGCCTGACGGCAAAACCAATCAGGGCCGAGTGCAGGCTTATGATGGGCCGATTTACATTGCCGATGCCGCGTTGTTTGTTAAAGCCACACAGCCACAACTTGGCATTACCGACCCGTACCAACTCACCGAAGAACAATACGCGGCAGTGCTGAAGGTACTGCGTGACCAACACGGTCTGATTCACCGCTACTGGCATGACACCACAGTGCAAATGAGCGACTTCAAAAACGAAGGGGTGGTGGCCTCCAGCGCCTGGCCGTATCAGGCCAACGCCCTGAAAGGGGAAGGCCAGCCGATTGGTACCGTATTCCCGAAAGAGGGCGTCACCGGTTGGGCAGATACCACCATGCTGCATGCTGATGCGAAACATATGAACTGCGCCTACAAATGGATGGACCACTCGCTAAAAGCGAAAGTTCAGGGTGACGTAGCGGCCTGGTTTGGCTCACTGCCTGCCGTGGCTGAAGGTTGTAAAGCCAGTACCTTGCTCGGCGATAAAGGCTGTGAAACCAACGGCTATAACTACTTCGATAAGATCGTGTTCTGGAAAACCCCGGTAGCCGAAGGCGGTAAATTCGTGCCGTACAGTCGCTGGACCCAGGATTACATCGCCATCATGGGTGGCCGTTAAGCCTGGAGGAGTTATGCCGTACGCTGTGCAGTTTCGAAACGTCTCGCGCCTTTACGGTGATGTGCGAGCCGTAGATAACGTCTCAATTGATATTGAAGACGGGGAGTTTTTCTCCATGCTCGGGCCATCTGGCTCGGGCAAGACCACCTGCTTACGGCTGATTGCGGGCTTTGAACAGGTCACCTCCGGCGAAATCGCCATTTTCGGCAAACCGGCGCAAGACGTGCCGCCTTATCAACGGGATGTGAATACCGTCTTCCAGGACTACGCCTTATTCCCCCATATGACGGTGCTGGAAAACGTTGCTTATGGTTTGATGGTCAAAGGCGTGGATAAGAAAACTCGCCTCGCCAAAGCGCAAGAAGCACTCGAGCGCGTGGCACTGGGTTTTGTTCACGCTCGTAAACCGTCGCAACTTTCCGGTGGGCAGCGGCAACGTGTGGCGCTGGCACGTGCCTTAGTCAATCGCCCACGTGTCTTGTTGCTGGATGAACCGCTGGGCGCGCTGGATCTCAAACTGCGTGAACAGATGCAGGGCGAGTTGAAAAACCTGCAGCGTGAATTGGGCATCACTTTTATTTTTGTCACCCATGACCAAAGTGAAGCGTTGTCGATGTCCGACCGCGTGGCGGTGTTTAACAATGGCCGTATCGAACAAGTTGATACGCCACGCCAGTTGTATATGAAACCGCGCACTGCGTTTGTGGCGAGTTTTGTGGGCACTTCAAACGTGTTGCAACCGGCGCTTTCCGGGAAAGTATGTGGCGAAGAAGCGTTATTTTCACTGCGCCCTGAACATATCGTCCTGAGTAATGAACCGAGCCTCAGCAACGAAATTCGTGTCAATGGCATGATTCAGGAAATCCACTATCAAGGGGCGGCAACGCGTTTTGAACTGCGTCTTGCCGGTGGCGAAAAACTGTTGGTCAGTGAGGCGAACCCGCAACGCATTATCAGCGAAGAACGCTATCAAATCGGCCAGCAGGTCACCGCAGTCTGGCCCCGGGCGGCGATGGTTCCGTTGCTGGGGGAAGGATGAAATGGATATGAGTCTTCCCGCATCCCATCCTGACAACCGCCTGATGCGCCGCGTTGCTACGTTTTTGTGGCAACGCCCTGGATTCTGGCTGGCTTTGTTACTGCTGCCACCATTGCTGTGGTTTGGTGTTATTTATCTGGGGTCGTTGCTGACACTGTTGTGGCAAGGATTTTACACCTTCGATGATTTCACCATGTCGGTCACGCCAGACCTGACGTTCGCCAACATTGCCGCACTGTTTAACCCGGCGAATTACGACATTATTTTGCGCACGCTAACGATGGCGATCGCCGTGACGCTCGCCAGTGCTGTGCTGGCTTTCCCGATGGCGTATTTCATGGCGCGCTATACCACCGGCAAACTCAAAGCGTTTTTCTATATCGCGGTGATGTTGCCGATGTGGGCGAGCTACATCGTAAAAGCGTATGCCTGGACATTGTTGCTTTCACGCGATGGTGTGGCGCAGTGGTTTCTTGGACACATGGGTCTGGAGCCGTTGCTTAACCTGATGCTGACCATTCCGGCAATCGGCGGCAATACGCTGTCGACTTCTGGTTTTGGCCGCTTCCTGGTGTTTCTCTATATCTGGCTGCCGTTCATGATTTTGCCGATTCAGGCCGCACTTGAGCGCTTGCCGCCGTCATTGTTACAGGCATCGGCAGATTTGGGGGCTCGCCCGGCTCAAACCTTCCGCCATGTGATTTTACCGCTGGCGATTCCGGGTGTGGCGGCGGGTTCAGTGTTTACCTTTTCGCTCACCCTCGGTGATTTTATTGTGCCGCAGCTGGTGGGGCCGCCGGGGTATTTCATCGGCAACATGGTCTATTCCCAGCAAGGGGCAATTGGCAACATGCCGATGGCCGCGGCCTTTACGCTGGTGCCGATTGTATTGATCGCCATTTATCTTTCACTGGTGAAACGACTGGGGGCCTTCGATGCACTCTGAACGCGCTCCGTTACTGCTGAAAATCGCCGCCTGGGGCGGGGTGATTTTCCTGCATTTCCCCCTGCTGATTATCGCGCTTTATGCCTTTAACACCGAAGAAGCCGCATTCAGCTTTCCACCCAAAGGGCTGACGCTGCACTGGTTCAGCGTTGCCGCATCGCGCGGCGACATTCTGGATTCGGTGACGTTGTCACTTAAAATTGCTTCACTGGCAACACTACTTGCTTTGATTCTCGGGACATTGGCCGCTGCGGCACTCTGGCGGCGGGAATTCTTTGGCAAAAATGCCATCTCGTTATTACTGCTGTTACCGATTGCTTTGCCGGGAATTATCACCGGTATTGCGTTGTTAACCGCCTTTAAGATGATGAATTTTGAACCCGGTTTCCTGACTATTGTGGTGGGCCACGCAACGTTTTGCGTGGTGATTGTGTTTAACAACGTCATCGCCCGTTTCCGTCGCACCTCTTATAGTTTAATTGAAGCTTCGATGGATCTGGGGGCTGACGGCTGGCAAACCTTCCGCTATGTGATTTTGCCGAATCTCGGCTCGGCACTGTTAGCCGGAGGCATGCTGGCGTTCGCGCTGTCATTTGATGAAATTATTGTCACCACCTTTACCGCCGGACACGAACGCACCTTGCCGTTGTGGCTGCTCAACCAGCTTGGGCGCCCACGTGAAGTTCCGGTTACTAATGTGGTGGCGTTGATGGTGATGCTGATGACCACCATTCCGATTCTAGGGGCGTACTGGCTGAGCCGTGGCGGAGATGACGTCGCGGGCAGCGGTAAATAACGTTGAGAAGGGTATCACTATGCAAAGCCAGCTATTAATTAACGGCCAGTTAGTAGACGGCCTCGGGGAAAAGTTACCGGTCTACAATCCGGCAACCGGTGAAGTGCTGTTGGAAATCGCCGAAGCCACGGCGAACCAGGTTAATGACGCAGTGACAGCGGCGGATAACGCCTTCGCCAGTTGGGGGCAAACCACGCCGAAAGAGCGCGCCGAACATCTGCTGAAACTGGCTGATGTGATTGAGCAAAATGGCGATGTGTTTGCCAGGCTGGAATCGCAAAACTGCGGCAAGCCTTATCACTGCGTGTTGAATGATGAAATTCCCGCGGTGGTGGATGTGTTCCGCTTCTTTGCGGGCGCAAGCCGCTGCCTGAACGGACTGGCGGCGGGGGAATATCTGAGCGGTCATACTTCGATGATCCGCCGTGATCCGGTGGGTGTGGTGGCGTCTATCGCGCCGTGGAACTACCCGTTGATGATGGCAGCCTGGAAACTCGGCCCGGCACTTGCCGCTGGTAACTGTGTGGTGATTAAACCGTCTGAAATCACCCCGCTTACTGCGTTTAAGCTGGCGGAACTGGCGAAAGATATTTTCCCGGCAGGTGTGTTAAATGTGCTGTTTGGGCGCGGGCAAACGGTCGGCGATGTGCTGACCGGTCACCCGAAAGTGCGCATGGTGTCGCTAACCGGTTCGATTGCTACCGGTGAACATATCATCAGCCATACCGCGCCTTCGATTAAGCGCACTCATATGGAGCTGGGCGGCAAAGCGCCGGTAATTGTGTTTGATGATGCCGACCTGGATGCGGTAGTGGAAGGCGTGCGGACTTTTGGCTATTACAACGCGGGCCAGGACTGTACCGCAGCCTGTCGTATCTACGCGCAGAAGGGTATTTACGACAAACTGGTTGAGAAACTGGGGGACGCGGTCAGCAGCCTGAAAGTTGGCGCGCCGGAAGATGAATCTACCGAACTTGGGCCGTTAAGTTCTGCCGCACATCTTGAGCGGGTCAACAACGCGGTGAATGCCGCCAAAGCTCTGGCACATGTCAAAGTGGTAACGGGCGGGGCGAAAGTAGACGGGCCGGGATATTACTTCCAGCCAACCTTGCTTGCGGGGGCGAAGCAGGAAGATGACATCGTGCAGAAAGAAGTTTTCGGCCCGGTGGTGAGCGTGACCGCGTTTGATGAAGAAGAGCAGGTTTTGGGCTGGGCGAATGATTCCAGCTACGGCCTGGCCTCTTCAGTCTGGACAAAAGATGTGGGCCGCGCGCATCGCCTTAGCGCTCGCTTACAGTACGGTTGTACCTGGGTGAATACCCATTTCATGCTGGTTAGTGAAATGCCACATGGTGGGCAAAAACTGTCGGGTTACGGCAAAGACATGTCACTGTTTGGGCTGGAGGATTACACCGTTGTCCGCCATGTGATGATTAAACATTAAGACGCCAATAAGCGGTTGTGCTCATGAAGTCTATAATTTAGGTGTGCCACACTGATGTGCTTTCTTTTGAGGGGTTACTATGAAGAAATATGTATTAATGCTGCTGGCCGCCGTGTTCATGGCAGGCGCTATACCCGCACAGGCAACTGAGCAATCAGAGCAACGCCAGGATGCCCGAGGCGTGCGTCAGGACACGCGCGAAAATTCTCGACAAACCAAACAAGATTGTCGCAATGGCGTGTTCGGTAATGCTGATTGCCGTCAAGAACACCGTCAGAATAAACGGGAAGGCCGACAAACCGCCCGCGATATCAAGTACTGAAAGTGCGAGGTGGGGCATTCGGCCGGACAATATGGATACTCATGTTTGACCCCACACTCCAGGAGTTTTCACCTTGCGAGTTGGCTCAGACACACATAAATTTGTAGGAGTATCCACACTAACAGGAATGAATATGCGTAAGCCTCGCTCTTTATTAACTGCTGCGACGGTTGCTCTTACACTGTCCATCTTTTCCGTGTCAGCATTAGCAAATCCTGGCAATGGAAACGGTGGTGGTAATGGTGGCAGCCAGGGAAACAGTAATGGCAATGGTAATAAGGGAAATAGCGGTAACAAATCCGATAAATCGGCTAAAGCGGATAAGAGTGATAAAGGAAACGGTAATTCAAAAGAAAATCAAGGGAGCCGTAAAAACTACGGCAAGCCAGACCACGTCGATACCGACATCACATTTAATGATGCGCGACGTTTAGCGGTTAACTATGGTTTTACCGGATATAAACCGTTGCCTCCAGGCATTGCAAAAAACCTGGCACGCGGTAAACCGTTACCTCCGGGTATCGCGAAGAAATCGGTCCCGGGCACTATGCTGAATCAACTGCCTTATTATCCTGGCTATGAATGGCAGGCGGTTGGTCAGGACCTCGTGTTAGTCGCACTCAGTACCGCGATTGTGACTTCTGTTATTAATGGTGTATTTGATTAACTGGTTTGTGCATAAAAAAAGCTCGCCTCGGCGAGCTTTTTTGTCTTTGTTAGTTTAGTGATCCAGATACAGGTAGTGCATCCAGCTGGTCATACGCAGTAGCACCTTACGCATCACCGACACATGGGTGAAATGGTCGGAATAGACGGCGACCTGGCCAAAAATCCCATCAGGTAACGCATCAACATCTGCATTAGGTGCAAGCTCAATTATCGCCAACACGCCGTCACTTCCTGGGGTTAACGTCAATGATTGCAGCGTACCTTGTGCCTGATAAGAACCACCAGGGACGACCGGCAAAACAGAGGTGAGTTTTCCAGGGAAAACCTGTCCTGGGAGTGCATTAAACACCACTTCGGCTTCATCACCAGGTTTTAAACGTAACAGCGAGTTTTGCCTGAATTGCGCGACAATTAGGCGTTTTTGTTGCGGTATAAACACCATCACCGGGCGCAACGGCAGGGCGGCCGCATAGGTACCTGGGCGGATTAACACTTGAGTCACGTAACCGTCACTCGGAGCACGAACCACGGTTTGGTTAAGGTTGTATTTGGCTTCTGCAAGCTGGGCGCGCAGGCTAACAATCTGGGATTGTTCGCCGTTGACCATGCTATCTAACTGGCTTTTGATTTGTGACTGCTCAGCAACCGAGCCTTTTACCAGTGCGTCCTGTGCAAGATAATTTTGTCGGGCATTATCAATATCACTTTCAGAGAACGGGTTAACCTTCGCTTTACTGCCCTGAAGGTAACGTTGGTAATCTTTGTACAATCTGTCGCGTTCTGCACTGACACGGGCCGTGTTGGCAATGGCGGCATCAAGTTCTGATTTGAGTGACTCCGTACTATGAATGGCAGTGGTTAAATCAGCCTGAAGTCTGTCTACCCGTGCCTGATAGCGAGTGGGTTCTAATTTAAACAGCACTTCTCCTTTTTTAATCATTGTATTTTGTTTATCGGTCACTTCACTCACTATCCCTGTGACTTGTGGCGTCAACGGAATTGAAATAACCGCTTTTTGCGCCAGGAAAGTATAAGGGTGGTTGTAGTTCATTAATAAAATGAGCGCGCCAATTAAAAACACTCCTCCCAATGCAGCGGTTGGCACTGTCCATTTATTTACTGGTATTTTAAATATCTTGAATATTGACCATGCCAAAGCAACATATGTCAGGATAATGAGTAAATCCATGATATTACTCCGATGGAGTTATTTTATTGTTATCTAACTTTTGCTCCAGCTCAGTCACCCTTTGCTGTAACGAAGCCAGTGTAATCTCTGGGTCTTGCTGCATCCCCCAGCCGCGTTCCGGGCGATAAAGAGTGGCCCAAATCCATAAGAACGGCCATATAACATGCAGGGTAAACAAACTCACCCAACCAGCGACATGAATCGCATCGGCATGTGGGTGATTACGTGATTTAGCAATAAGATAAGGAATGTCGTGAAGAATAATGATCCCGTAAAAGATAATGAGAAACACAAAAATAAGCACACCAAGCGCAAAGTAGTTTAGAAACATAATGGCCTCGAATCATAGAGCGTTAAATCTAATCTAAAGATAGTCGCTATCCGGCACTGAGATTATGATTCAGATAAAATCACCCCTTAATGATTAGTTATTTCCATTTAATAAGTTGATGACGCTTGCACTTTTCTTTAAGACAGAGGTTTTCACTACTCAGTGCCGGCGTCATCACCTTTATATATTGTTAATTATTCCGTTTCATCGCGAATATCAGTCGATGCACCATTTTTCTGAACCGATTCAATCCCTTTCTGTGCAGCCGCTTTCGAGGCATACATTTCGCTTTGGGCGATAATTTGCCCGTTAGAGGCCTTTAACACGAAATAAAATGGTTCGGCAGTCGCCTTCGCTGATTTCTTTAAAACGTAGTGACCCATAAAAAATCTCCGCTTTACCCCAGACCCTTTGTCTGGTGAGTAGCTTAAATATAGTGCAATC
Organism: Buttiauxella agrestis ATCC 33320; assembly: GCA_024169445.1. Classification (GTDB taxonomy): domain Bacteria; phylum Pseudomonadota; class Gammaproteobacteria; order Enterobacterales; family Enterobacteriaceae; genus Buttiauxella; species Buttiauxella ferragutiae. The sequence goes on along the minus strand of JALKFA010000001.1, from coordinate 3,601,455 downwards.
AATCAATGAGGTGGCTGAGGAGGGGGCGTGATTGTTAAAACTTGATATACGCCACAAAAAAGAGCATATTTTATAGCGTAATTTCACTGCAATCAGCTTATAAAAATGTCGGTTTATCAGAAGATGTTGGTTTTTTATGTGGTTATGTCGTTAATAACCGCGATTATTACATGGTTTTTATCTCGGGATAAAAAGAGCATCAAACTGTTATGTTCTGTGCTGGTAGGGGCAACCTGGCCAATGAGTTTCCCTGTCGCGTTGTTGTTTTCTCTGTTTTAAACTCTCTATACTTCAACTAGTTAAAGAACAGGAACGGTACGTGATGAATGACATAACTTTTTTCCAGCGCTTTGAGGGTGATATTGTTGCCGGCCGTAAAACAATCACGCTGCGTGATGTCTCTGAGTCGCACTTTACGGCAGGCCAGCAATTACGTGTCGGGCGTTATGAAGACGATGTCTATTTTTGCACCATCGAAGTGATCAGTGTGATGCCGGTGTTGCTCGGGCAACTGACCGACGAGCATGCGCGTCAGGAGAATATGACGCTGCCTCAGCTTAAAGAGGTGATTGCGGATATTTATCCAGGTCTGAATGAGCTTTATGCGATTGTTTTTAGGTTGGTTACTGCGGCTTAAAAACAAAGGAAGGGGAGTTTCCCCTTCCTGAAATTTCACCTACTGACTGGCTTTCTTCAACATCTGATACAACTCATCTTTTAGCCGCAACTTCTCTTTTTTCATCTGCATGACTTTTTCGTTGTATCCCGTCCCTTGCGGCCCCTCCTTGCGTAAAATTTCATCATCAAGCTGATTGTGCTTGTCAAACAAGCTGAGGAAACGCGGGTTGGCGGATTTTAATTCGGTAATCAATTCACGGTACTCAGGAAACATTGCAAACCTCCGGAGTCGAGTAGGTAGGTGATGAATGGATAAGCCCTGGCAATTGCTGCCATTTGCAGTGTAGGCACCGCTCGGCCTGAATTGGAAGCACCGCTTGGTAAGGGTTTGTCAATTTGAGATCCACGAGGCGCGTTAACAATTTAGATTAAATTTTCGGCATGTTACGCCTTGCTTAACGGCAAAAATTGTTAACGACAATCTTATTTCTGTGTGCTAAAACATATCTATGATATATCTTACGCATTCAAAAATGAGAAACAGATGACCTTACAAACCAAACCTAATCTTCCACAACGCGTCAAAAACGAGCTTAAATTTCGTCAGTTAACCGTAAAAAGCAAAGAAACCGTTGCGGGTAGTTTTTATCGCATTGTTTTTAGCAGCCCAGAATTAGCAGGTTTCACCTCGAGCGGGTTTGATGACCATGTGAAAGTGTTTTTCCCGCCAGAAAGTGGTGAGTTTGCTCGCCCGTCAGTCACTGACGACGGCATTGTCTGGGGGGACGGTCCGCGTCCCATTTCGCGTGATTACACCCCGCTGGAATTTGACGCCGCGCGTAACGAACTGACGCTGGACTTCTATATTCATGACGGCGGCGTTGCCAGTCAGTGGGCGGAAATTGCCACGACTGGCGATACGTTACTGATAGGCGGGCCACGTGGATCGCTGGTCATTCCTTGTGACTATTCATGCCAGCTCTATGTCTGTGATGAAAGCGGTTTACCTGCCATTCGCCGCCGTCTGCTCTCTCTGCCCGGACATATTGTCCCCACTGTGCTGGTAAACAGCCAACACGCACAAAGCCGCGAGTATCTGAGTGAGTTCAAACAGGCGGATATTCACTGGCTTGATAGCGAATCTATCGCTAAGCACTTAAGCACCCTTGAATTCCCGGAGAGCGACTATTTTGTCTGGATTACCGGAGAAGGTCGCGACGTCAAAAAACTCAATGATGAACTGCTGGAAACCCACGCTCTGGACGCCGATTACGTGCGCGCTGTGGCTTACTGGCATCATAAATAAGGAAACGAACATGAGAATCCATCATCTACACCATCGTCTTTGCGCCAAACATGAACGTCACGAAAGACACGGTTTGCACGGCGGCCATAATCATCACGAATATGGCGGTATGGAAGGGAAAGGGCGCATGCGCCGTGAACGCATGTTTGATGCCAACGACATTCGTTTGCTGATCCTGCATTTCCTTTCAAGCAACAATGCGCACGGTTATGAGTTGATCAAATCCATCGAGGCCATCGCCAAAGGCGAATATGTCCCAAGCCCGGGGATTATTTACCCTAACCTGTCTTTGCTTGAGGAGATGGGCTTGATTACTGCCGTGCAAAGCGACAGCAGTAAAAAGGCGTGGACGCTTACTACCGAAGGCCATGCTGAACTCGTACTACAACAAGACCACCTTGGCCATATCATCGCTAAGCTCGAATCGTTAGGGGTATTAGGCGATAACCGCCGTCTACCTGAAATTCAGCGTGCTATTCATAACTTTAAAATGGCACTTAATACCAAACTTGGGCAAAGCGATTTGCCAAAAGAGACGCTGTATAAAATCATCGATACTTTAGATCAGGCCGCTAAGGATATTGAGCGGAGTTAATTTTGCTATTTCTGTGCAATGAAGCATAAAGTTTCGACGAGTTCTGCCGAAACTATATGCTTCTGTTGTCATGAGAACGCAAAAGCATGTTAAATCGCATAAAAGTAGTAACCAGTCTTCTGTTTGTGCTGGGGTTATTTGGCCTTTTACAAATGACCTCCGGCGGGTTGTTCTTCAACGCGCTGAAAAACGACAAAGAAAACTTCACCGTGCTGCAAACCATTCGCCAGCAGCAATCTACCCTTAATGGCAGTTGGGTTGCCCTGCTGCAAACCCGTAACACGCTAAACCGTGCGGGCATCCGTCATATGATGGATACCAACAATATCGGCAGCGGCGCGACGGTTAATGAGCTGATGCTGATCGCCAGCCAGTCGTTAAAGCAGGCGGAAAAAGAGTGGGCTGAATATGAAGCCTTGCCACGCGACCCACGCCAGAGCGAAGAGTCTACCAATGAAATCAAGCGTAACTATGCGATTTACCATGGTGCGCTGGCGGAGCTAATCCAGTTACTGGGTGCGGGGAAAATTAACGAATTCTTCGACCAGCCTACGCAGAAATATCAGGACGGTTTTGAAAAAGAGTACATCAATTATCTGCAACAAAACGACCATCTGTACCAACAAGCGGTGGACGACAATAATCAGTCTTACTCGCAGGCCATTTGGATCCTGATCGTGATTCTGGCACTGGTTGCGGCGGCGATTGTTACCGTCTGGCTGGGCATCAAGAAAACCCTGATTGAACCGCTGCATCGCCTGATTGAAAGCATTCGTCACATCGCAAGCGGTGACCTTGTGCGTTCTATTGATGTGGAAGGCACCAACGAAATGGGGCAACTGGCGTCCAGTCTGCGTCATATGCAGTCAGAGTTGATGAGTACGGTGAGTGATGTGCGTAACGGCGCGAACGCGATTTATAGCGGCGCCAGCGAAATCTCCATCGGCAATAACGATCTCTCTTCACGCACCGAGCAGCAAGCGGCCTCGCTTGAAGAAACCGCTGCCAGCATGGAAGAGTTAACTGCCACCGTTAAACAGAATGCGGAAAATGCCCGCCAGGCAAGCCAACTGGCATTGAGTGCCTCTGAAACCGCACAGAAGGGCGGAAAAGTGGTGGATAACGTGGTGCGCACCATGAACGACATCGCCAGCAGTTCGAAGAAAATTGCCGACATTACCAGCGTGATTGACGGCATTGCCTTCCAGACCAACATTCTGGCACTTAACGCCGCCGTTGAAGCTGCACGTGCGGGTGAACAAGGGCGTGGTTTCGCAGTGGTTGCCGGTGAAGTACGCAATCTGGCACAACGCAGTGCACAGGCGGCCAAAGAGATCAAAGGCCTGATCGAAGATTCCGTCAGCAAAGTGGATACCGGTTCAACATTGGTGGAAAGTGCTGGCGAAACCATGGGTGAAATTGTCAATGCGGTGACCCGCGTGACCGATATCATGGGCGAAATTGCCTCGGCATCTGACGAGCAAAGCCGTGGTATCGACCAGGTTGGGCTGGCGGTTTCTGAAATGGACCGTGTTACGCAGCAAAACGCCGCATTGGTTGAAGAGTCTGCTGCCGCCGCTTCAGCACTTGAAGAGCAAGCCAGTCGTCTGACTCAGGCCGTGGCGGTGTTTCGTATTAACCAGGATGCCAAAGCCGCAGTTCGAAGCGCTGAACCCAAAGTAACGATTACGCCAATGACACCGCGCAAAGCGGCAGTCAGCGAGTCTAACGAAAATTGGGAAACCTTCTGATTTCGGTGAAATGAATGTGGTGGATGGCGCTTGCGCTTATGGCCGTTCTCTGTCCTCAGTTCGGCATTAGCGACCGCCTGGGCTGGGAGCTTTTCAGTCAGTCCGCTGGCCAGTCTGGAAAACAGCAGCAGAATTTATTTTAGTAACAATATTCACCGTAAAGGGGCCGGATTATTCCGGCCTTTTTTTATTTAAATCAATAACCCCCCCGTTACAGAATTTTCATACTGTACAAAAATCGACGATAATTTGACTTAGGGATAATTTAATTCCACTGTGAAAGCAGCAGGTTAGCCAGCATGTTTTGCGCTGGCTCTCTCTTTAAAATGGAGTTTAAAACTATGGCTATTCCAGCTTATCTATGGCTCAAAGATGACTGCGGTGCGGAGATTCGCGGCTCTGTCGACGTTGCGGGCCGTGAAGGCAGTATCGAGTCCTCGGCCTGAATCACGGCGTCACTCTCCCCACAGACAACGCGACAGGCAAACCCACCGCCACCCGCGAACATTCCCCCTACAGTTTTGATAAGGAGATCGACGCCTCCAGTCCCTATCTGTACAAGGCTGTGACCTCTGGGCAGAAGCTCCTGTCAGCAGAAGTAAAGTTTTATCGAATCAATGACGCCGGTCAGGAGACTGAGTATTTCAGCACTGTGATGGAAGGAGTGACGTTCGTCAGCGTGGGGCCGATCATGTATGACGTCAAATCTCAGTACGGGGAAAAACGGAACCACCTGGAAGTGGTGGAGCTGATTTACGAAAAAATCACATGGCGTTATGTGGACGGGAATATCATCCACTCTGACAGCTGGAACGAACGCGCAACCGCATAAGGATAAAGAGCGATGACATGGAAATATCAGCAAAGCACAGGCAGGCTGTACAACGGTAGCGAATTAGTCGAGACCGGTTATTCCGGCAGCCTGACCAATAAAAACAACCCCGACCGCCAGCAGGTCAAAGGGATGGGGCCGCTCTCCCGTGGAATGTACAGAATCGCGGGACACTCAACGTCAAAAGGGCCGGTGACCATTATCCTGGAGCAGACGTCCGGGGACACGTTTGGCCGTTCTGCTTTCCGCATTCACGGGGAAAGGGTTAACAAGCCTGCGGGCTTCGCGTCTGAGGGCTGTATTATTATGTCCCTGGCAACCCGGCGCCGCGTTCTGCGTGAGGGTGGGACGCTTGAGGTCGTCCGATGAAGCGCCTCCTGCTTCTGAGCCTGTTCCCGTGCCTGGTCTGGGCGGGGGGGCATGCCACCGACTGGCCCGCTTCGCTGAAGGGCGTCGAGTCAGGGGAGCAAGCCTGGCTGGATAAGGTTCCGGGACTGGCGGCCACGGCGGACGTTAAGCAGGCCACCGGTCTAGAGGATGCACTGGCCAGGGCGCTCTCGAAAAATGCCCCTGGCGTTCTGGAAACGCTCAAAGCCATTGACGCCAGGACATGGCCCCATATGATTGGGACGGATATCGTCTGTGGCGTTCCGGCTGAACAATCCGCCGCGGTGGTCGAGGATTTTTATCAGCGGACCCGTCTGGCCCTGCTGGGGACAGACAAGGGCGCGACCTGTTTGTGGATCCTCGAAGCAAGCTATGAGGAATGGAAAGCAGACAACGCCCGCAAGGTTGAGTAATATTATCCCCTGAAGTACAAAGCCCGGTCGGCTGACCGGGCTTTCCTCACGTTCCACCCCCATTGATTTCCCGTGTTAATTATCCTTAGTCGCTGAACCCCCTCAGCCGCTTTCGCACGTCTTTGTTTGGGGCGGTAGGCGGTTTCCTTGCCAGACAACGGGAATAGTGAAGGCTAATGCTGGCCATGAAATGGTAAAAGCGCCAGTATTTCACTGACGCTTGGTTGCCAACATTTCTAACTATGTAGTATTGATACAACCTCTGCTAATAGCAAAAAATTACAGACCATTGGGCACTGGTATATAGCAATCAAGCTTTTCATCAAACCGCAGATTATCAAACTGAGCACCAGAATACTTTAACCTCACGAAAGCAGAGTAATAGTCACTATGCCTCGTGATAAATCCAGGATAAATATTTATATCATTATCCGTAGCGTCAAACGTGTCGCCAGTTACATAATTTAGGCATTTGAGCCTGCTTGGCAGCCCATATATTACTATAGGGTTTACAGGGAGCCTAGGGTTGTCATATATAACTTTACGTAGTAACTCCCACTTTGGGTACATTGCATTTTTTATTTTAGCAAAAACAACCACATCAATTAGCCACCCTTCAATCAAAAGTGGCCTACCAAAAGCAGAGATAACATCCTTGCAACTGTTCGATTTAAAATCAAATATATTCACAATGAGAAACTGATCATCATAAACAATGTATCCGAAACCAAACTCACCGCTTTCAAGCGGAATGTAAAAACAAGTACCTACATCAATCTTTTTCATACGCCCCCACGAAGTTAGCATTTTTTCTCCGAAGATGAATGTGATGACATTCTATTTCTATAATTTTCATCAAACGCTTTGGCCCTCTCATCATTAGGATCATTCAATCTGCTGGGGTCGTAAGAGCGGGCACGGTTGCCTGCTCCAGCATTAAATTTACCGTCTTCTGAGTAGGGGTTTGAAGCCCAATGGGACGGAAACGTACGCTAAGAATGTAACCTTCTGTAATGTCAGTTTTAAGTACACATCAAGCTGACGTAAGGATAAACAGCAAATACTGTCAGATTAAGGTTGCTTTCTCGTTTTCCAGACACATCAAGAAAAATGTCTATGAATCTAATCTGACACTATCGTTCAAAAAACACACTTAGCGTACGTTTTCACACGGATGGGCTTCAAACCCCTGATACCATGCTTTACACCCAGGCGCTGGATTCACGCCTGGCGTTATTCAGTAATACACCCGTGAAAACCGGCAATAAACACAGCTATTAATATGCCTCGATAGTAAGCCGGAATGCCGGCCTACTACGGCTACAACATCAAAACCGTCCATCCACCACCATTACAACTCCGCTTCATCTAAGCGCATTAAACGATCCAGGCGCTGGTGGTAACAACGCAACGTCGCTTCCACGTCTTTTGCGGGCATAAACGAATCTCGATAAACGGCATCCACGATGCGGCTCTCTTTGTGCATATCGTTGAGCAATTTAACAATAAGTTTCTCCGTCATCCCCATACTCAAACCCAACGCCTGAAAATCCATACCAAGATATTCGCCGTAAGCGGTCTTAAAACCTGGCGCTAATTCGCGGTCGCCTTCTTCACATCTTAATAGCGGCAGCGCCATAAAACCGGAGCTAAAAATGGCGGGATAGGGCGCAACCGACACAAAGTCATACACTGGCGACAGCATTGGTTCGCCAATACGTGGATGAATCAGCCCGAAATTGCGCAAGTGCATATCGTTATTCCCCAACAAATACGCGTAGGCAATGCGCCGGAACAAATCGATTTTAAAGGCGATGTTGCTATTCACATGTTGTGTCAGGAACTCGGCCAGTTGCTGATAACTGACATACTGCTTTCCATCACTGCCCGTCTTCCCGTACTTTTCGCCGACGTTCATCGCTGCATCAAGCTGTTCCTGATGAATGGCCGCTCCGGTTTGAATATCCCGGTCGAAACGACGGATAACAAATGCCAACTCGCGCTCCGCTTCGTTATCAACAGCGGCAAAGCTCACCAGCCCGTGTGGCGGCACATCAAACCCCAGTCGCGCCATTAACGTCATGGTGGCGTGTTCGTTTTCTGCCAGATGGGGGAATTCCGCCGGAGAAGGCTTGAGGATGTATTCGCCCTGATGTTCAACCACCGCAAATTCGCCGGCGCGCACCACCATTTGCAGTTTCGGCTGGTAGCCGGAAATACTCATGCCACGCTGCGCTTTCGGCAATTCATGAATAAAGTCATCACGGGTAAAACTCAGTTGCGGGTTCACCTTGCCCGAACCCGTCAGCTGTTTCAGGCCTTTGGATGAATAGCCCGACTCTTGCTCTTTGGCCTGGAGCAATGGAGTTAAAAGAATGTGGCAACGCATGGTTAATCCTCCTGCATGCTGACCAGTTGTACCGCGCCAATCAGGTTTTTGCCGTTATCGATAAGCATTCCGAGTAGGTCGTGCTCGTCGCGTTGTTGTAGTTGGCTGTAGCGCTTTTTCAGCCAGCCTTCTGGTGCCAGCGAGGCAAAAAAGGGCGGCAGTGTCTGGCTGCGAAAGTGGCCGACACGCACCGGCAAACTTAGCGACAGCGGCGGGCCGATGTAGTCAGCGCGATAACTAAATTCGAAGCCGTCGTCATGCTGGCGCAGTTCGCCGACCGGTTCGCCATATAACCACACCTCTACACGGCGGCGCATAACTTCACACCCAGTGCTTCAGCGACGCGTAGCACCGTGCCAAATTTGACCTGTTCCGGATCTTTAAACAGCCGTTTGAGCGTTGAGGCGGACACGCCGGTTTGTAGCTCAAGGGTGGCAAGGTCGATATCCAGCTCTTTGCGGCGCTGGTTCAGTTTTTGCCCCAGTTGTGCGCAGTACGTGATCACTTGTTCGTCAATAATGAGTTCCGATTCTTGCGCACGCAGCGTCACGGCTTTTTTAACGTCATTCAATAATTCGCTCATGGCATGCAGTTTGTCTGCGAGCGTGGCATTGTCGTAGTTCACGTGTGACCTTAAATGTGAGTTTTTGCATTAAAAAGGGTTGTTAATGGTCTGTTGATATCGATATATATCATAAATGACCCTTATTTTAATTATTAACCAAAGATGGTTCATTTACGGTCTTTTGTCAATTTCAGGGTTCATAAATAGTACATTTATAGGATTATTTAATTATTTCAGTCCATATATAATCTATATGGCAGTATTGCACGCTGGCTTATCCAGTTTATTGCTAACGAAATGTAAATTAATTGTTTCACTCGATTGAGTGGAAACCTTATTAATGAAGGCATGTTAATCAACGCGAGTTTGCTGCATGTCATATCGAATCAGCCTGTTGGATAAAAGCCCGGTCGCTCAGGACGAAACGCCTGCCGACGCCCTGAAACACACGCTGCATCTGGCACAACAGGCGGAAGCCTGGGGTTATCACCGCTTCTGGATTGCCGAGCACCACAACACTTCGCGGCTGGCAAGCCCATCACCAGAGTTGCTGATTGCCTGGATTGTCGGGCAAACCCGCCGCATTCGTGTCGGTTCCGGTGGGGTGATGCTACAACATTACAGCCCTTATAAAGTGGCAGAAAACTTCAATCTGCTGGCAAATCTCTCACCGGGCCGCATTGATATTGGCGTGGGTAAAGCGCCTGGCGGCTTACCGTTATCTACCCAGGCGTTACAGCGTGGCGGGCAGGATAACGCCTCGTTTGCCGACAAACTCACAGAACTGGATAACTGGCTTTCCTTGCCCGCATCCCACGAAGATGAAGATGTAGAAACTTTACGCGCCACGCCGCTTCCGACGCACAGTGCCGCGCGTTTTCTGCTGGGTGCCAGCCTCGAAAGTGCGAAGCTCGCCGCAAATCTCGACTGGAACTTCGTTTATGCCGCCCACTTGAATGGCGATAAAAATCTGATGCGTGAGGTACTCGGTGCGTGGCGCAGCAGAAGCCAACGTGAAACGGTGGTGGCAGTACAGGTGATTGTTGCGCAGGACGCACAAAAAGCGGCTGAGCTGGCGAACCTTGTGGAAATCTGGAGCGTTGAGCTGGAAAACAGCCAGCGGGTCAGTGTCGCCAGCGAAGCCCAGGCTTACGCATTTGCTCGCCAGGCTGGGAGTGCCATCAAACGGATTGAACGCCGTGAACCTTCGTTGCTGCAAGGCACCGCCGAGACAGTTCAAGCCGGGCTTGCGGCACTGAGCCAGGAATTTGCCATCGACGAATTCATTATTGATACGCCAGTGAGTGACCCTGCGGCACGTTTTCAGTCGCTTCGTTTGTTGGCTGGCGTGCAGCAGGCGGCGTCGGTATCTGAATTTACCGCCGAACATGAAGCCTGGTAAGGGGAAGCCGATGACATTCGCAGAGCAACTTATCAACTGGCGGCGCGAGCTACACCAGAACCCGGAGTTATCTGGCCAGGAAGTGGCGACCACCACGCGAATTCGTCACTGGCTGGAATCCGCAGGTTTACGTTTGTTGCCTTATCCGCTTGCCACCGGTGTGGTGGCGGAAGTCGGGCAAGGGGAAAAGGTCATTGCGCTGCGAGCTGACATTGACGCACTGCCGATTCAGGAAACCAGCGGTGTTGCGTTTAGCTCACACAATGATGGCGTGATGCACGCCTGCGGGCATGACGTTCATAGCAGCGTGATTCTGGGTGCGGCCTTGTTATTAAAAGAGCGCGAGGCGCATTTATCCGGCCGTGTGCGTTTGCTGTTTCAGCCAGCGGAGGAAAACTTTACTGGTGCAAAGGCACTGATAAAGGCCGGAGCACTGGAAAACGTGTCCGCTATTTTTGGCATGCACAACGAGCCTGGTTTACCGGTTGGCACTTTCGCCACCCGAGGGGGCGCATTCTATGCCAACGTCGATCGTTTTGTTTTACGGGTGCGGGGAAAAGGCGCACATGCCGCCCGTCCACATGAAGGTAAAGACGCCATTGTGATTGCCAGCCAACTGGTGCTGGCATTGCAAACTATCGCCAGCCGTAACGTGGATACGCTGGATTCTGTCATCGTCAGTGTCACGCGCATACAAGGGGGAAATACCTGGAATGTGTTGCCGGAAAGTGTCGAGCTGGAAGGAACCGTGCGCACTCATCGCAACGAAATTCAGCAGCAGGTCGAGAAACGGATCAGTGAGATTGCAGCCGGTTTAGCCAGTGCGTTTGGTGCGCACATTGAGGTGGAATGGTTTAACGGGCCAATAACATTGATCAACGATGATAAATGGGCGGCATTTGCGATGCAGCTCGCACAACGAGTGGGTTATCGCACACAAACCTCTGAACTGCATATGGGCGGCGAAGACTTCGCGGTTTATTTGCAAACCATTCCCGGCGCGTTCGTCAGTATTGGCAGCGCCAGCGAATACGGTTTACATCATTCGGCCTTTAATCCGGATGAAGCATTAATTGAAGATGCGGCGCGTTATTTCGCCACGCTGGCGGAACAAGCACTACTGGAAAAGTAATTACTTCTAATACGCAGGGGTCAACTCCCCAGGATGCGTGCAGCCTGAAAATGAGGATCGAATATGTCTGATAATCGACAACTGCGCCTTGGAACAATCTTACATGGTGCTTCGGGGAATATGTCCGCATGGCGGCATCCGGCAGCGATTGCCGATGCCAGTATTAATTTTGATTTCGTCAAAGAGACTGCGTTAAAAGCCGAGCAGGGCAAGCTGGACTTTTTATTTGTTGCTGACGGTTTATATATAAATGAAAAATCTATCCCGCATTTTTTGAATCGTTTTGAACCGCTGACGGTGTTGTCGGCGTTAGCCAGCGTGACCACACACTTAGGGCTGGTCGGCACGTTGTCGACCTCGTATAGCGAACCGTTCACGGTGGCACGTCAGTTCGCCAGCCTTGACCATTTAAGCAAAGGGCGCGCGGGCTGGAACGTGGTGACTTCACCACTGGAAGGTTCGGCAAAGAACTTCTCGCGTGAGCAACATCCTGAACATGCGCTGCGTTATCGCATTGCTGATGAATATCTCGATGTGGTGAAAGGTCTGTGGGATTCCTGGGAAGACGGTGCGTTTATTCGTGATAAAGCCAGCGGGCAATTTTTTGACCCAGAAAAATTACACACGCTGAATCATCATGGTGATTTCTTTAAAGTCGCCGGGCCACTTAATATTTCACGCACGCCACAAGGCAGACCGATTGTATTCCAGGCGGGTGCCTCGGATGACGGTAAGAAATTAGCCGCACGCCACGCTGATGCTATTTTTACTCATCACGATACGCTCGAAGAAGCTCAGTATTTTTATCGTGATGTTAAGAGCCAACTTAAAAATCATGGCCGTAATGACGATGATTTAAAAATATTCCAGGGCGTGAGCGTGATTGTTGGCAAAGATGCCGATGACGTAGAAAACCAGTATCAAGCCACTGCGGCACTGGTGTCAGTCACCGATGCACTGAATTATCTGGGCCGCTATTTTGAACATCATGATTTCAGCCAGTATCCGCTCGATGAGCCATTCCCCGATATTGGCGATCTCGGCCAAAACAGCTTCCGCAGTACCACCGATGAAATCAAACGCAATGCCCACGAACGCCATCTGACGCTGCGCCAGGTCGCGCTAGAAGCCGCATCGCCGCGCCCACGTTTTGCTGGCACCGCCCAACAAGTGGCAGACGGATTGCAGCAGTGGTTCGAAAGCCACGCCGCCGACGGTTTTATTATTCAGGGCGGCACTCCAGATACCTTCCCGCGTTTTGTTGATGAAGTGGTTCCGGTGTTGCAGGCACGAGGTTTATTCCGCACGGAATATCCCGGCACCACATTGCGTGAAAATTTAGGGTTGGCAGAACCCGTGAATCAGTTTTCGTAACCTGGACGATGGGTGAAAACGGTGGATGACGCTGCGCTTATCCACCCTACAAAACCAATTCACAGGTCGGATAAGCGCAGCGTCATCCGACAAAAACAACAAACATCACAATAACTAAGAGAACACACTATGCAAAAAACATCGCTCATTCTGGCTATCGCTCTGGCACTTTCGTCTGCACAAACCCTGGCGCAAGAAGTCACCATTAATGGCACCGGCGTCAGCCTGGAAGCTAATAAAACACCTATTAATACTGTCGTTAATCCGGCGGCTGTCGCCCAGTTACCCAAAGATTATCGCTTTGCGGTTCCCGGTAAATTTACCGTTGCAGTCGCGGCACTCAATTCGCCGCCGTTAACGGTGTTTGCGGAAGATAACAAAACGCTGCTCGGCAGCGAAGTGGACATCGCTCGCCTGGTGGCGGACAGCCTGGGGCTTGAGCTGAATGTGGTGCCAACCTCATGGGAAGACTGGCCGCTGGGCGTGACATCGGGCAAATACGATGCGGCAATCAGCAATATCACCGTCACTAAAGACCGCAAACAGAAATTCGACTTTGCCACTTACCGCAAAGATTCCCTCGGCTTCTATGTGAAATCTGATAGCCCAATTAAGAAGATTGAGAAGGCCGAAGACATCGCCGGATTGCGCATTATTGTCGGCTCAGGAACCAACCAGGAATCTATCTTGCTGTCCTGGAACGAAGAGAACCTGAAGAAAGGGCTTAAGCCTTTCACGCCGGTTTACACCAAAGACGATGCCGCACAAACCCTGGCATTGCAGTCTGGCCGCGCCGATGCGTTTTTTGGCCCGAACGTCACCGGCGCATGGAAAGCTGCTCTGACGCAGAAAACTCAGCTGGTCGGTGTAGTCGATGGTGGCTGGCCGAAAGCGGCGCATATCGCCGTCACATTGAAGAAAGGCAGTGGCCTGGTCGACCCGGTGCAAACCGCGCTTAATGGTGTTATCAAAAACGGCGATTACAACAAAGTGCTGAACCGTTGGGGGGAAGGCGTCGAGCAAATCCCGGCGTCCGAAATTAACCCTGCCGGTCTTGGCGATTAAGGAGCTGCAAATGCGCGAACAATTCCGGGATGTTTCACCAGAAGCGGCAGAGCTTCAGCCGATTATCAGCGGGCTGTTTGGTGAGTATGAAGCGCGTTACGGGGACTACTTTTCCCGTGATGCCGAAGTGGAACTAACCGAATGGTATCTGCCGCCACAAGGGTTATTCATCGTGCTGGAGCGTGACGGGGAGATTATTGCGACCGGCGCGTATAAGCCCTTCGATGAATATACCGCTGAGATCAAACGCATCTGGACGCACTCATCTTTGCGCAAACAGGGCGTGGCTCAACGAGTGATGCGTGAGCTGGAAAGCCGAGCGCAGCTTGCCGGTTATAGCCATATCTTCCTGACCACCGGTTTTCGCCAGCCGGAAGCGGTAAAACTCTATCTGAGTCTGGGTTATCAGCCGCAGTTTGATATTCACCGCAACCCGGAAGAATACAGCGTTGCACCATTCGATGGGCGCTTGCGGTTTACCAAAACGCTTGCTGTCACACAGCGCAAAACGGCCTGAGGAATCATGATGACGACACCATCAACAATTAAAGTGGTTCCGGCGCGTTATCCGCTGCGCACTCTGGGGGCTTTTGTCGCGTTGTTTGTGCTGGCGATTGTGGTTCAGTCGGTGGCGTTTAACCCGCGCTGGGAGTGGAGCGTATTTGCACGCTGGTTCTTCGACCCGGTTATCCTTGAGGGGCTGGTGCAAACGTTATTGCTGACTCTGATTGGCACGGTACTGAGTGTGATATTTGGCGGGTTACTGGCGCTGGCGCGGCTTTCCTCTTCATGGCTGCTCAACAGCCTGGCGTGGAGCTATATCTGGCTGTTCCGCTCGTTACCGTTGATTGTGGTGCTGATCATTCTCTATAACTTTTCCTATCTGTACGACACGTTGTCGATTGGCATTCCGTTTACCCAAATAAGCTGGGGAAGTTACCAGACGATTAACGTGCTGGGGCAATTTTCTACCGCCGTGGTCGGGCTGACACTGGTACAAAGCGCGTATACCGCAGAGATTATTCGCGGTGGTTTTTTGGGTGTCGATCATGGGCAGTATGAAGCGGCGGCGGCCTTAGGTTTACCGGCCTGGCGGCGCACGGTGCGCATTATTTTGCCGCAGGCTTTGCGCACCATTTTACCATCCGGCTTCAATGAAATTATCAGCCTCGCGAAAGGGACGTCGATGGTTTACGTGCTGGCAATGCCGGAACTGTTCTACACCATTCAGATGATCTACAACCGCACCCAGGAAGTGATCCCGTTATTGATGGTGGGCGCGGTCTGGTATCTGGTTATCACCAGTGTCCTGTCGCTGATTCAGCATCTGGTTGAACGCTGGCTGGCACGCAGTGAAAGACGCTCAGCGATTAATCAACAAAGTCCGGCGCGGAATGTATCACGCCAGCCAGCGCTGCAAACTCAGGAGACGGCTCATGCACCTGTCCAATAATCCCACTGGTCATATCTCGATTACGGGCGTCAGCAAATATTTTGGCCGCCATAAAGCGCTGGATAACATTTCGCTTGAGCTGGAACCTGGCTCGGTAACGGTGATCCTTGGGCCGTCGGGTTCCGGTAAATCCACTTTGCTACGGGCGATAAACCATCTGGAACGTGTCGACGAGGGGTTTATCCAGATTGATGGCGATTACATTGGCTATCGCCTGGCGGGCGACAAACTGTATGAGCTGAAGGAAAAGGAGATCCTGCGCCAGCGCGTGAACGTCGGCTATGTTTTCCAGAATTTCAATTTGTTCCCGCATCTCACGGTGCTGGAAAACCTGATTGAAGCGCCAATTGCCCATAAGCAGCTCAACCGCAAACAAGCCATTGAGCAGGCGTATCAATTGCTGGATGTGGTGGGGCTGCGCAATAAAGCCGATGCCTGGTCGCGCCATCTTTCCGGCGGCCAGCAGCAACGTATCGCCATTGCGCGCGCGCTGGCTTTGCGTCCACGGGTAATGTTGTTCGATGAACCGACTTCGGCACTCGACCCGGAACTGGTGGGGGAAGTGCTGGATGTGATTAAGAAATTAGCCCGTTCGGGCACCACGCTGGTGGTGGTGACTCATGAAATCGGCTTTGCCCGCGAAGTGGCAGATAACGTGGTGTTTATGGTCGACGGCAAAATCGTTGAGCAAGGCAGCAGCGACGAGGTGCTCAACCATCCGCAACATTCACGAACGCGTCAGTTTTTATCTAAGGTTCTATAAGGAGCAGGCATGAAATTTGTCCCACTGGCGCTATTGATGATCAGTACCACGCTGTATGCCCAAGGGAGTCTTGATCTTAAGGCCAATGAACAACCGATTCATACCGCTAAAGACCCGCTGGCTATCAGCAAAATTCCGCAGGGCTTTAAGTTTGTGGAACCGGGAACCCTGACGGTGGCGATATCCGCGCTCAACTCTCCGCCGTTGGCGTTGCTGGCAAGTGATAACCGCACGAGGATCGGCAGCGATCCGGATATTGCCCGTTTGCTGGCCGATAGCCTAGGGCTGAAGCTCAAACTAGTGCCGACCGCGTGGGAAGACTGGCCACTGGGGATTACGTCGGGTCGCTATGACGTCGCACTGGTGAATATTGCGGTGACCGAGCAGCGTAAAACGAAGTTCGATTTCGCGACTTATCGGGTCGATTCGCTGGCGTTTGCGGTCAAATCAGACAGCCCAATTCAAAAAATCACTGGCCCAGCAGATGTTGCCGGTTTACGCATCATTTTAGGTTCGGGGACCAATCAGGAAAAAATTCTCCTGGGCTGGAATGAAATCAATGAGCGCGAAGGGCGCAAAGCAGCTCAACCGATTTATCTGACCGATGACGCTTCCGGCAATTTGTATATTCAGGCTGGGCGGGCGGACGCCACTTTCGGCCCGCAAAGTGTGGCGGCCTATAAAGCGGCACTCACTGGCACCACGCGTGTTGTTGGGTTAGGGCCGAAGAAAGCCTATGTTGCCACCACCACCAAAAAAGGTAATGGGCTGGTTTATGCACTGCAAGCTGCACTGGATGGTGCAGCGAAACGTGGTGAATACCAGCAAGTGTTGGCGCGATGGGGAGAAAAGGGCGAAGAAGTGGCGACGTCTGAGGTGAATCCGCAAGGGATTACCTATCCGTAGCGATTTCCGGTTAAGCCAAAAGGACCTGGCTTATAAACCCATGAATATCGTCCAGCGCCTGTTGGCGGGCCAGCGGCGCATTGTCGATAATCAGTTGATCCGAATAGCCGTTTAGCAACGCGCTAAGCTGGCGAGTCACCCGCCCGACATTTGTTTGGCGAAACACGCCACTCTCAATGCCGCTTTCAATAATGCTCGCCAGCAACGCATCCCACTTTTCGGTCAGCGTCAGGGCAAGATCGGCGTACACCTTGTTATGCACCGCCAGCCGCCACAACGAGCCGTACAACTCCCAAACGGCATCGGCGCGGTCAGGTAGATAATCTTCGATGAAAACATTCAAACCTTGCGCAGGTGACTGGGCGCGCGTCTTTTGGCTAAAAGCTTCCAGCTCCGCATACATAAAGCGTTCAAACGCTGCGATACACAACGTCTGCCAGTCGGGGAAATAGTGATAAATATGGCTACGGGCGATACCGACTTGTTCGGTTAGCTCGCGGGTCGTCACTTTTTCTACCCCTTTATCCGTGAACAGCCCGATCGCGGCATCAAGAATATTTTCTTTTAGAACAGACGTTTTTTCTTTCATCACGGTACCTTCGTTGACTTTGAGCAAGTGCTCAAATAGAATCTTTTCATTCTTGAGCAACCGCTCAAGAATAACAATCTAAGAATATAAAGTCATGTCTACTTGTCAGCAAACCGCTCAGCTTAAACCATCGCGCGGTGCATTGAATACCTTAAAAAAACTCGCAAAACTCCACAGTAAAAAGCTCATTGTCACTCTGCTGCTGGTGGTCGCCGAGAACGTCGTTTACTTGCTGTATCCGTTAATGGCGGGCTTTGCCATTAATGCCATCATCAAAGGGCAATCCCTGCATGCGTTGTTGTATGCGCTGGTGGTTTTTATTATGTGGGCGATAGGTGCTGCGCGCCGCAGCATGGACACCCGCACTTTCGCCAGAATCTACGCTGGCCTCGCGGTGCCGGTGATCCTCGCACAACGTAAAGATGATCATAGCCACTCAACGATTGCAGCACGTGTGACGTTGTCACGCGAATTTGTCAATTTCTTCGAAACGCATCTGCCGTTGCTGATTACTTCACTGGCGTCGATAATCGGCGCAGTTGTCATGCTGTTAACCATCGAGTTCTGGGCTGGTGTGGCTTGCATGGTGGTGCTGGTTTTCTTTGCGCTGTTCCTGCCGAGCTATACGCGCAAGAACGAAATGCTGTACGAGAAACTGAACGACCGGCTGGAAAAAGAGGTGGGGTTCGTTGGCTATGCCAGTGAAAACACGCTCAACAAGCACTACAACTTTTTGGCACAGGTGCGTATTCGGTTGTCTGACCGTGAAGCTTACGGTTATCTGGCAATTGGTATTGCCGCAGCGTTCCTGTTCGCTATGACCATCATGTTGATGACCGTGAAAGGGGTCGGGAACGCCGGGCATATTTACTCGGTCATGACGTACATGTGGATGTTTGCCATGAGCCTTGATGACGGCCCATCTCTGCTGGAGAAATACTCGCAGCTTAAAGAGATAGGCAAACGTGTGAATACCGGGCTGGTGGATTAACCGACCTCAGGCAATGCGCCTGTGGCAATCAATGCCTGGATAACAATCACGGCGATACCGCAGGCGAACACCACAATCAGCAACGGCTTGCCGCCTGCAACGCGGTAGCCCGCTTCTTTCTGCATCTGGCGGCTTTTCCACACTAAAAGTGAAGGGATGATCAACGCCAGAATCGCCAGCGCCACACCGGCGTAACCCAGCGCCATCACGAAACCTTGCGGATAGAACAGGGCAAAGATCAGCGGTGGCACGAAGGTCATTAGCCCTGTTTGCATACGGCCTGACGCTTTACGATTACGGTTGAACAAATCACCCAGGTAATCGAATAACCCTAACGACACGCCGAGGAACGAGGTTGCCAGCGCGAGATCGGCAAACAGATGAACCGCCAGCTCAACATGTGTTGATGCCACCACTTCACGAACCGCCTGCAACAAGCCATTCAGACCGGAATGATTAGCCAGTAATCCGCTGAACACGCCTGAATCAATCGCGCCTAGTGTCGCCACTTGCCAGAAAATATAAGCCACTAACGGAATGGCGCTGCCAATGATAAACACCCAGCGTAACTTGCGCAGATTGCCGTCCAGATAACTAACAATACTGGGTACGCTGCCATGAAAACCGAACGAAGTGAAAATCACCGGGATCGCCGAAAGTGCGAGGCCTTTTTCCAGCGGCAGCGTCAGCAGATTGGTGTGATGGATATGTGGCATCATCAGCGTCAGCATCACCACCAACATGACGATCTTGGCGCTGAACAACACGCGGTTAAACATATCCACCATATGGGTGCCGATGCAGACCACGCCTCCGGCAACAAGAGTGAACAGCAACACGCCGCTGGTGACCGAAATAGTGGTAGAAAACCATTGGCTCAGGCTTGCGGCCAGCAGTTCGCCCGCGCCACTGATATACGCGGCGGTTAACGCGTACATCAGGAATAACATGCTAAACCCCGTCAACCATTGCCCTGGTTTGCCAAGATAGCGGCGCGCCAGCGTACCCAGCCCGGTATCAGCGGAAACGTGCTGATAAACTTCAACCAGCAACAAGGCTGTGTAGCACATCAACCCCCACAGACTGACCAGCAACACAAACGTCACCCCGAACCCAACACCCGCCGAAGCCAGTGGCATTGCCAACATTCCTGCGCCAATTGTGGTGCCAGCGACGATAAAGATACTGCCAAGAGTGCGATTCTTCACGCTTCCCTCTGAATTTACGCTTGTTATAACGACATTGTGCCGCGCAGATTAAGGGATTATGGCTAAGGCGTCAAACAGGGGTTACGCGAAGTGTATTGATATATTTACATTATCGGTGGATGACGCTGGCGCTTATCCACCCTACAAAACCCAACGCTTTCGCAGGTTCTGTAGGTAGGATAAGCGTGGCGCGTACAGTGAGGGATGTCGACATTTTCGTAGGTCGGATAAGCGCCAGCGTCATCCGACAAAACAACGACATCCCAGCCCAGGTTACTTCTGCTCTTTTTTCCCCGCCAGATTCAGCGTTGGCGTTTCATCGAAGAAGTTCCACGGTTTCAGCAGCGTGTGCACCCATTCCGTTGGCATGATTGGCCACTCTTCAGCGCGAGCCACGTGTGTGGTGCCGGTGGTCATCCACACCACATCATCCTGGTTATCCAGTGATTGATTGTCTTTGCTGTACTCACCCAGACCCGTGTCGTGCGCCGAACGGTTTGGATATTTCCCTTCCGGATAACGTTCTTCCGGGTTGTAACGCGTCACCCACAGTTGCTTATCCATAAAGCTCAGGCGGTGATAAATCCATTCGTCTGGTGCAAATTTCGCACCGGTCGCTACCGGATGGGTGCCACCTGCATAAGGGATAATTTGATAAGAAACCGGGTTACCCATTTTGTTCTCTTTGCTGGTATTACTCAGCAAGCGAATAGTGCCTGGGTCAAACTTCTGTGCCGCTTCTTGTTCGGTATTAATATCGTGCTGGTTGATCTGCATGGTACTGGTGCGCGGGCCGCCAGCGGTATTCGGTTTAACTTCAGGGTCGAGCGCCACCAGTTTGTTATTCTCGCCATCCACGTCCATATCGAGGCGGAAGTTGTAGATGTGTTGGTGCGTGGTGCCGACGATATTGTGGTCGATAAGCGTGCCGTATTTAGTGTCATCTTTGGCGGTTTCATCGTGCATGGTTTTGGCTTTCACACCTTTAACCGCTTCAATGCCGGTCGCGCCTGCATCAATGCCGATGGTGCCGTTCTGGTGGAATACCCAGTCAAAAATATAGTCGTAGTTGCCGACGGTACTGATCCAGCGCACCACTAACTCGCGGCGCTCGGTGCTGATATTCGGCTGGCCCATTTCCTGGTGCTTATATTCAGGCCCGGCGTAGCGTTCAAATACCGCTACCGCACGTGGGATAGTGGTCGGTTTGCCGGTGTAATCAGCAATAGTTTCATCCAGCATCACCGCGTTTGTTGGGGCATCTTTGCCGCGAGCTAGCGGGGAAGTCAGCGTACCCATGCCGTAATCACCAGCATCCAGATAAGCTTTGAAATACCAGCCAACATCAGGGTCGCCGTAAGGCACGATCATACCGCCGAGCGAGCCTTCATACATCACTTTGCGTTTGTTACCGTTGTCGTTATAGGTCACGGTAGAGAGAATCGGCCCGACGCGGGAATTCAGGCGCAGGTGGAAATCCCAGTTCTGCCAGTGAATAGTATCGCCAGTAATGGTGTAGTTTTTACCTTCCGGCTCGATGATTTCCAGCGGTTTAACTTCGGGTGCTACGCGGTCACGGCCATCAAACGGACGTGGATTCATCGGCACCGGAACGACCTGGCCTTCTTCAATCTTGATGATTTTCTTCTGCTCAAGATCGACGACTGCCACCAGGTTTTCAATTGGGTGAGCCCAGTAGTTGCCATCGCCAGTATCAAGATAGCTCACCACTTTGAGCAGGCGCTGGTTCTGTTCCAGGCCATCTTTCCCGTCAAAATAGCCGACGGTGAGCGGGGTGGTGATCACTTTAGTTGGGTCGTCGACACCGTGTTTTTTCAGCGCCTCGGCGTACTCTTTGCTGCCGTTGATAATGGTCTGTACGCTGATGAAATCATCAATCAGCACCATGCCATGTGCGCCTTCAATCGGTTTCCACGACACCACTTTACCGGCACTTAAATCCACCACGCCTTCCACAATATGAATGCCGTCGAGCATAATCACATCGGCCTGACGCGGGGCAGTGACCTCCTGTCCTGTCATAACGAATTGCCAGACCTGATCTTTCGGCGGTTCATGCAGCGATATTTCAGTAAAGCGAATACCCGGTTTAAAATCTGGCGCACCCTGAACAATTTTGACCGCCTGGTTTATTTCATCCGCAGTCAGTGAATTAAGTGGATGAGGTTTTTTCTCGACCGCGAAAGTTTGATCAAGGCCGGACTGGAAAACTTCGTTAATAAAGTCTTCAGAAATATAAGCGGTTTTCTTTTTAAAAATCACCGGCACTTGTAATTGCAATGTTTTGCCGTTGACGATGGCCGATTTGCTATTAGGTTTTACTTTCACAAACGCACCGTCTTTCACGATGGTGAACATCTGCGCGTAATCATCCCATTGCACATCAGCACCGAATTCAGTCAGTGTTTTCTCCATCGGCACCATATGCGCTTCGCTGCCGTGAGCGAATACAGCCGGGGAAGTCAGAAGTGCGATTGCTAAAGCCAGGGTTTTCTTTCCAGTTATTAAATTCATGAAATTCTCACTTTTAGCGTATGTTTTTTATAAACGGGCATGAATTCAACATAACAACTTCTCAGGCAAGATATATTGCGCTGCTTGCCAACCATTTTGCTGGGTTTGCCAAAATCAAAATAATGGTGGATGACGCTGCGCTTATCCCCCCTACAACGGCCTTTCGTAGGTCGGATAAGCGCAGCGTCATCCGACAAAATGTATTAACTCTTACGCGCTACCAGCGTCAAAATGGAATATAAAGCCACGGCCTGTTTATCCTGGTTCATCACTTCTACTGCCCATTCCACCACGCCAACCGGTTTATCTTCGGCGGTTTTCTGCGGCTTGGCGGTCTTACGCTTACAGGTCAGGCGCACTTGCAGGGTATCGCCGATTTTTACCGGCTCGATAAAGCGCAGGTTTTCCATACCGTAGTTGGCGATAACCGGCCCGACACCTGGGTCAACAAATAGCCCTGCAGCGGCAGAAACCACGAAATAGCCGTGAGCGACGCGTTCGCCAAAGAATGATTCTGCCGCACCAATTTTGTCGACGTGGGCATAAAAATGGTCGCCGCTGAGATTGGCGAAATTGACAATATCGGCCTCGGTAATGGTGCGACGAGCTGTCAGCAAACTTTCACCAATTTGCAGGTCGTCAAAGTGTTTGCGGAACGGGTGCACCGCATCTTCTTTCACTGCCGCACCATGGCTCCATTGTTGGCTAACCGCCGCCAGCATTGATGGGCTGCCCTGAATCGCGGTGCGTTGCATGTAATGTTTTACTGCGCGCAAGCCACCCAATTCCTCACCGCCACCCGCTCGGCCTGGGCCGCCGTGAACCAGCATTGGTAATGGCGAACCATGGCCGGTGGATTCCACCGATGATTCCTGGTTCAGCACCTGAATTCGCCCGTGAGCACGCGCGGCACCCAGCACAAACTGGCGGGCAATATCGCCACTCGCCGTGACCAGCGTTCCTGCAAGGCTCCCCTGGCCCGCACGTGCCAGCGCCATCGCATGTTGCGCATTCTGATAAGGCATTACGGTGGCAACCGGGCCAAACGCTTCGAGTTCATGCACCGCTGGGGTTTCATCAGGCTGCTGGCACAGTAACAACGTTGGTGGGAAGAACGCGCCCGCAAGGGCAGTATCGGCGTGGCCGCCGACCACTATCTGGCAGCCTGCGGCAACCAGCTGGTTCACTTTACTTTGCACATCATCGCGCTGTTCAAGGCTGACCAGTGCACCCATTTTTACGCCTTCCTGCGCCGGATCGCCGGGCTGGATTTTCTCCAGTTTGCCTTTTAGCGCCTGCACCACGTTTTCAAGTTGCGCTTGTGGAACCAAGATACGGCGGATTGCGGTACATTTTTGCCCGGCTTTAGCGGTCATCTCGCGCACCACTTCACGGATAAACAGCGCAAATTCAGGTTGTTCCGGCGTCACATCTTCGCCCAGCACGCAGCAGTTCAGCGAGTCGGCTTCCATCGTGAAGGGTACGGATCGGGCGACAATATTTGAGTGACAACGTAACTTTTGTCCAGTGCTGGCGGAGCCGGTAAAGGTCACTACGTCTTGCTCATCGAGCAAATCAAACAGGTTAGCGACGCCACCGCAAATCAGGCTGATTGCACCATTTGGTACCAGCCCTGAATCAACAATTGATTTCACCATCGCATGGGTCAACTGCGCGCTGGCAGTACCGGGCTTGATAATCGCCGGCATACCGGCAAGCCAGGTTGGAGCCAGTTTTTCTAACATGCCCCAGCAAGGGAAGTTAAACGCGTTGATGTGCAGTGCCACGCCCGATTTTGACGTCAGCACATGGCGAGCGGCAAATCCGCCTTGTTTAGACAGCGGGATCATTTCGTCTTCTGGCCACAATACATCGTCTGGTAATTCGCGGTTGCCCATCCCGGCATAAGCGAACAGGGTGCCGATACCGCCTTCAATATCCACCCAGCTATCTGCGCGGGTGGCTCCTGTCTGGTAAGAAATCGCATAAAACGCTTCTTTATTTGCCAGCAGATGTTTTGCCACCGCTTTAATCATGGCGGCGCGTTGAACAAAGGTCATCGCGCTTAAAGCGGTGCCGCCGTGGTCGATGGCGTAACGGCGCGCCTGTGCCATATCAAGCCCTTCACTGGTGACCTGATACAGCGCTTCGCCGCTAATTGCATGATTTATCGTGCGTTCTTTTCCATGGCCCATCGCCCACTGACCTGACAGATAACTTGTTAACTGCTGCATCGCATACCCCACTAAGCATTACGTTTAATTGCATCAATGGTTGATTTGTGAATCATAAAAATCAAGATGTAATTTAATAATTTATTAACAATGTGATTACGCGTAGTTTTGGTGATTTGCTTATATACATAAATAATAAAGAATATTTGAAATTTATCGTGATAAAGCTCACAAACTGCGCGTGTTAATTTTGGTGTTTTGGTTAACTTATCTGTAACTTTTAATCATTAAGTGATTCACATAAACCCGATTTGTGAATTTAGTTTGAATCATAAAAGGTGATGACGTGACTGAACAACAGCGTTTTGATGAGCGAATCGCACAGGAAATCGCGATTGAACCGCAAGACTGGATGCCTGAGGAATACCGTAAGACGTTGATTCGTCAGATAGGTCAGCACGCGCATTCCGAGATCGTTGGCATGCTGCCGGAAGGCAACTGGCTGACCCGCGCACCGAGCTTAAAGCGCAAAGCCATTTTGTTAGCGAAAGTGCAGGACGAAGCCGGACACGGGCTTTATCTGTATAGCGCGGCAGAAACGCTGGGCTGTGCACGGGAAGACATCTACCAAAAGATGCTTGACGGCAAGATGAAGTATTCCTCCATCTTCAATTATCCGACGCTGAACTGGGCCGACATTGGCGTGATTGGCTGGCTGGTTGATGGTGCCGCGATCGTGAACCAGGTGGCACTGTGCCGCACTTCATACGGCCCTTATGCCCGTGCAATGGTGAAAATCTGTAAAGAAGAGAGCTTCCATCAGCGCCAGGGTTTTGAAGCCTGCATGGTGCTGGCGCAGGGCAGTGAAGAACAGCGCCAGATGTTGCAGGACGCGATAAACCGTTTCTGGTGGCCAGCACTGATGATGTTTGGCCCGAACGACGACAATTCACCCAACAGCGCGCAAAGCCTGGCGTGGAAAATCAAACGTTTTGGTAATGACGAATTACGCCAGCGTTTTGTCGACAACACCGTGCCACAAGTTGAAATGCTGGGTATGACTGTGCCGGATGAAGGGCTGCACTGGAACGAAGCCAGCGGGCATTACCAATTCAGCGAAATTGACTGGCACGAATTTAATGAAGTGGTCGCCGGACGTGGGCTATGCAATGAAGAGCGCTTAGCCGCCAAACGCAAAGCCTGGGAAGAGGGCACATGGGTGCGCGAAGCCGCGCTGGCGTATGCCGCAAAACAGAATTTGTAGCCCCCCTCTCCCCAGGGAGAGGGAATGCCACCATTGACACCCGAATTTGAAGGAAAAACACATGAGCAAAGTTCACTGGCCGTTATACGAAGTATTTATTCGCAGCAAACAAGGTTTATCCCATCGCCATGTGGGTAGCCTGCACGCCGCCGACGAACAAATGGCGCTGGAAAACGCCCGCGATGCCTACACCCGCCGCAGTGAAGGCTGCTCAATCTGGGTGGTGAAGGCGAGCGAAATCATTGCTTCACAACCTGAAGAACGCGGTGCGTTTTTTGACCCAGCGGAAACCAAAATTTATCGCCACCCGACGTTCTACACCATCCCTGATGGCATCGAGCACATGTGAGGCGTGAAATGACTTATTCCCCGTTAACCACTTACACCCTGCGCCTCGGCGATACCTGTCTGGTGCTGGCACAGCGCTTAACCGCGTGGTGTGGACACGCGCCGGAGCTGGAGATTGACCTGGCGCTGGCGAACATCGGCCTCGATTTACTCGGCCAGGCGCGCAACTTCCTGAGCTATGCCGCTGAACTTCAGGGTGCCGAGTTTGATGAAGACAAACTGGCATTTGGCCGTGACGAGCGCGAATACCGCAATGTGTTGCTGGCTGAGCAGCCGAACGGTGATTTCGCTGACACCCTGATGCGCCAGTACCTGCTGGATGCCTGGCATGTGGTGCTGTTTGAGCGCCTGGCGCTGAGCCGCGATGCACAACTGGCGGCAATTGCCGCGAAAGCTATCAAAGAAGTGCGTTACCACCTGCGCTTCAGCCGCGGTTGGTTGGTGCGTCTGGGCAACGGCACGGAGTTTTCGCAGCAAAAAATGCAGCATTCACTGAACAAACTGTGGCGTTTTAGCGGCGAAATGTTTGAAGCCGACGAGCTGGAAATCGAACTCGCACAACTTGGGATTGCGGTCGACCCGCGCACGCTGCGTACGGCCTGGGAAGAGGAAGTGTTCGGCACGTTGCTGGCGGCCACACTCGTCAAACCACAGGAAGCGCAATATCGCACCGGCGGCAAACAGGGGCTGCATACCGAACATCTCGGCCCGTTGCTGGCAGATATGCAGTACCTGCAACGCGCGTACCCCAATCAGCAATGGTAGTGAGGTAAAGATGCAAACTCTCGATGTGGTGGAACCGGCGCAAACCCGCGAGGTCTGGCGCATTCTCGGGCAAATCAGCGACCCTGAAATCCCGGTACTGACCATCACCGATCTCGGCATGGTACGCAGTGTTCACCATCGTGATGACGGCTGGCACATCGGTTTCACGCCAACCTATTCCGGCTGCCCGGCGACAGATTTTCTGCTGGCGGCGATTCGTGAAGCGATGGAAAAAGCAGGGCACCAACCGGTGCACATCGAACAGATGTTGCACCCGGCGTGGACCACCGACTGGATGACGCCAACCGCCAAAACTCGGCTGCGTGAATACGGCATCAGCCCGCCACAAGGGCATGCTTGCCACGCCACATCAGCTGCGGTGGAAGTGAGTTGCCCACGCTGTGGCAGTTTGCACACCTCGCTGATTAGCGAATTCGGTTCTACGGCCTGCAAAGCGTTATACCGCTGTGATAGCTGCCGCGAACCCTTTGATTACTTTAAATGTATTTGAGGTTGCCATGACAACGTTTCATTCGCTAACGGTGGCGCGCATTGAGCAGGAAACTCCTGAAGCGGTTGCCATCACTTTTGCCGTGCCTGCCGAATTGCAGACACATTACGCCTTTAAACCTGGCCAGCATTTGACGCTGAAAACACGTCTCGGTGGCGAAGAGTTACGCCGCTGCTACTCCATTTGCCGCGCCGAACAGCCCGGTGAAATTTGTGTGGCGGTGAAAGCCATCGAAGGCGGGCGTTTTTCGCAGTACGCGGTGAGCGATTTAGCGGCGGGAATGGCGATGGACGTGATGATCCCGCAGGGGACATTTGGTTACCAGCCGCAGCACGACACCGCAGGCAACTATCTGGCGCTGGCGGTCGGTTCCGGCATCACGCCGATGTTAGCGATTGTTAGCGCCACATTAGCGACTGAATCTGACAGCCGCGTCACGCTGGTTTACGGCAATCGCAGCAGCCGCAGCATGATGTTCCGCCAGGCACTGGCCGACTTAAAAGACCGCTATCCGCAACGCCTGCAACTGATTTACCTGTTCAGCCAGGAAGTACAAGAAAGCGAGTTGCTGAGCGGGCGTCTTGATGGCGCGAAACTCAAAGCGCTGGGTGACAATCTGCTCGACTTGAAAGGCTTTGACCGCACCTTTATCTGCGGTCCGCAAAGCATGATGCAGGAATCAGAAGCGGCTTTACTGGCGATGGGTGTCGCACAGCAAAACATCTTTATTGAACACTTCAACACGCCTGGCAGCGCACCAAGCCTGCGTCGCCGTGAGCAAGCGGCAGGCAAAGTGGTGACGCTGCGCCAGGACGGACGCGACCGCAAAATCATCCTCGATTCCGATGACGAAAGCATTCTCGATGCGGCCTTGCGCCAGGGTGCGGATTTACCTTACGCCTGTAAAGGCGGGGTGTGTGCCACTTGCCGCTGCAAAGTGGTCAGCGGTGAAGTAGAAATGGGCGTTAACTACAGCCTCGAGCCAGACCAACTGGCGGCGGGCTACATCCTCAGTTGCCAGGCCTTACCGAAAGGCGACAACGTGGTCATCGACTTTGATGCGCAGGGGCTTTAATGAACGAGCTACTGATTAGCCAGAATGACCGCGTGCTAACCCTGACGCTTAACCGCCCGCAAGCGCGTAACGCGTTAAACAACGCGCTGCTCGAAGACATTGCGCAGGCGCTGGAAAGTGCGCAACACGATGAAAACGTTGGTGCTGTGGTGCTTACCGGCAACGAGCGTTTTTTTGCCGCAGGTGCTGATTTAAAAGAGATGGCGAACCGCGATATGCCCGCCACGCTCAACGATCCTCGTCCACAGCTTTGGGCGCGTATCGAACGCTTTAACAAGCCATTGCTGGCGGCGGTAAACGGTTATGCACTGGGCGCAGGCTGCGAGCTGGCGATGCTGTGCGACATCGTACTGGCGGGTGACAACGCACGCTTTGGCCTGCCGGAAATCACCCTCGGCATTATGCCTGGGGCGGGCGGCACACAACGACTGATTCGCAGTGTTGGCAAAGCGCTGGCCTACAAAATGGTACTCACGGGCGAAGCGATTAGCGCCGAACAGGCACAGCTTGCCGGACTGGTGGCAGAGGTTTGCCCACAAGCCCTGACGCTGGAATACACCAAAAAACTGGCGGCACGCATCGCACAACATGCGCCACTGGCGTTGCAGGCGGCGAAAACAGCACTGCGCCAGGCGCATGAGCTTTCACTCAGCCAGGGATTACAGCATGAGCGCCAGCTTTTCACGCTACTGGCCGCCACTGAAGACCGGCAGGAAGGCATTGCCGCATTTCTTGAAAAACGACCCGCTGCGTTTAAAGGACGATAACCATGAATTTCATTCTTAGTGATGTGCAAAACGGCGTGATGACGCTGACTCTCAATCGCCCTGAACGCCTGAACAGCTTTAACGACGAAATGCACCGCCAGTTGGCAGAAGTGCTGACGCAGGCCGAGCGCGACGAGTCCATTCGCTGCCTGCTGATTACCGGTGCCGGGCGTGGGTTTTGTGCCGGGCAGGATCTCAACGACCGCAACGTCGACCCAAGCGGCGATGCACCGGATTTAGGCGCGTCGGTGGAAGACTTCTACAACCCGCTGGTTAAGCGCCTGGCAAAATTACCCAAGCCGGTGATCGCGGCGGTAAATGGTGTTGCCGCCGGTGCCGGAGCCACGCTGGCGCTGGGTTGCGACATCGTGATTGCGGCGCGTTCGGTCAATTTTGTGATGTCTTTCAGCAAACTAGGTCTGGTACCGGATTGCGGCGGCACCTGGTATCTGCCACGTCTTGCCGGGCATGCTCGGGCGATGGGGCTGGCATTAATGGGCGACAAACTGAGCGCAGAACAGGCGCTACAGTGGGGGATGATCTGGCAAGTGGTTGACGACGAAGCGTTAAACGATACCGCCCGCCAGCTTGCCACGCATTTTGCCAGCCAGCCAACCTTCGGCCTTGGTCTGGTGAAGAAAGCGCTGTATGCCTCAGAAACTAACACGCTGGATGCGCAGCTTGATCTGGAGCGCGATTACCAGCGTATGGCAGGCAGAAGTGAAGATTATCGCGAAGGTGTGTCGGCCTTCCTCGCCAAACGCCCTGCGGTGTTTAAGGGGAAATGATGATGCTGACTCCACAATCGATTATCGCGGTGATTGGCAGCGGCACCATGGGCGCGGGCATTGCCCAGGTTGCCGCGCAAGCCGGGCATCCGGTTAAAATTTATGACATCCAGCCCGATGCCGCCGTTCGTGCTATTGATGGCATCGCCACCGTACTGAGCGCCCGCGTAGCAAAAGGCAAACTCACCGAGTCTGAGAAAAATGCCGTGATTAACCGCTTAACCGCCGCACAAGAATTAAATGAACTGGCGGATGCTGCATTAGTGATTGAAGCGGCAGCCGAGCAAATCGACATCAAACAGGCGATTTTCCGCGACCTGGCGACCGTCTGTTCAGCAGAAACTATTTTTGCCAGTAACACCTCGTCAATTTCGATTACCGCGATTG
This sequence comes from Buttiauxella agrestis ATCC 33320, assembly GCA_024169445.1. Taxonomy (GTDB): domain Bacteria; phylum Pseudomonadota; class Gammaproteobacteria; order Enterobacterales; family Enterobacteriaceae; genus Buttiauxella; species Buttiauxella ferragutiae. Next base: position 3,571,102 of record JALKFA010000001.1, on the reverse strand, counting down.
CCAGCGGTGTGCCACATCCACAGCGTGTGGCGGGGCTGCATTTCTTTAATCCGGCTCCGGTGATGAAACTGGTGGAAGTGGTGAGCGGGCTGGAAACCGCGCCCGCTGTGCTGGAGAGCCTAACCAGTCTGGCGCTGCGTTGGGGGAAACAACCAGTGCGTTGCCACTCAACGCCTGGCTTTATCGTCAACCGCGTGGCGCGTCCGTTTTATTCGGAAGCCTGGCGCGCACTGGAAGAACAAATTGCCCCTGCGGGCGTGATTGATGCGGCCTTGCGTGATTGCGGCGGTTTCCCGATGGGGCCGCTGGCGCTGACCGATTTAATCGGCCAGGACGTCAATTTTGCGGTGACCTGTTCGGTGTTCAACGGTTTCTGGCAGGAGCGCCGTTTTCTGCCGTCGCTGATTCAGCAAGAACTGGTACTCGGTAAGCGTTTGGGTAAGAAAACCGGGCAGGGTGTCTATCGTTGGCCACTCAATGAAGAATTGCCTTATCTGGCCGCGCTGCCTGCCAGCGCGGGTGCACAGCTGATTGAGCGCCACGGGCGTGCGGCCTGGCTAAATAATAGTGATTTCGGTGACAGTGTCACTGATTCATGGTTACAACTGGACGAAGTGCGGGTTGAAGTCACGCAAGGCGAAACAGCAACTCAATTAGCAAAACGGCTGAATTGCCCGGTGGTGCTGATTGATTTGATTAACAACTGGCAGTCATCGCCATTGGTTGTGCTGGCTGCCGCCGCTGGCAATACGCCAGAACAAACCGCCAAAGCGATTCATTTTTTCCAGCAACAAGGCAAACAGGTGCTGGAGATCCGCGATTACCCTGGCCTGTTGGTATGGCGCACCGTGGCGATGCTGGCAAATGAAGCAGCAGACGCACTGCAAAAAGGGGTCGCCAGCGAGCAGGACATCGACACCGCGATGCGCCTGGGTGTGAATTACCCGCGTGGCCCGCTGGCGTGGGGCGCGGAGCTGGGCTGGCAAAATGTGCTGCGCCTGCTGGAAAACCTGCAACAACATTATGGTGAGGAGCGTTATCGCCCGACCTCGCTGCTGCGTCAACGCACGCTTCTGGAGACTCAACATGAGCACTAATGCCTGGGCGAATGCCCGCGAAATGTACGCTCGCGACAACTGCGCGCAGCAGATGGGAATTGAAATTCAGGAAATGGGTGAAGGCTTTGCGCGCTTAACCATGACCATTACCACCGCGATGCTCAACGGCCATCAAACCTGCCACGGCGGGCAACTCTTTACCCTCGCGGATACCGCATTTGCTTATGCCTGTAACAGCCAGGGGCTGGCGGCGGTGGCTTCCGGTTGCAGTATCGATTTTGTGCGTCCGGGTAAAGCGGGGGACACGCTGACAGCGATTGCCCAGGTGCGCACTCAGGGGCGGCAGACGGGCGTCTATGACATTGAAATTATCAATCAGGATGAGAAAACCATCGCACTGTTTCGCGGGCGTTCGCACCGTATCGGAACCACTCTCTCTGGAGCCAAACTATGAAAGACGCCTTTATCTGTGATGGTGTCCGCACGCCAATTGGCCGTTACGGCGGCGCACTTTCTTCGGTGCGAGCCGATGACCTGGCCGCAATCCCGCTCAAAGAGCTGATGGCGCGGTACCCGAATCTGGACTGGAACGCGGTGGATGACGTGATCCTCGGTTGTGCCAACCAGGCAGGGGAAGATAACCGTAACGTGGCGCGAATGGCGACACTGCTTGCCGGACTCCCACAGACGCTTTCCGGTACCACCATCAACCGTTTATGCGGCTCCGGTCTGGATGCGTTAGGCATGGCGGCGCGAGCCATCAGAGCCGGTGATGCTGAGCTGATGATTGCCGGTGGCGTGGAGTCGATGTCGCGTGCGCCGTTCGTGATGGGCAAGGCAAATACGCCGTTTCAGCGCCAGGCAGAACTGTTTGATACCACGATCGGCTGGCGTTTTGTGAACCCGCTCATGGCTGAACACTTTGGTACTGACAGCATGCCCGAAACGGCAGAGAATGTAGCGGAGTTGTTAAGCATAAGCCGGGCGGATCAAGATGCGTTTGCCTGGCGTAGCCAGCAACGTGCAGAGCAAGCGCGCATCAATGGCGTACTGGCACAGGAGATCGTGCCGGTGGTGTTGCAAGGGAAAAAAGGAGCGGTGACTGAGGTTCGCGAAGACGAACACCCGCGCCATGAAACAACTTTGCAACAACTCAACGCGTTAAAAGCGCCATTCCGCAAAAACGGGGTGATCACCGCCGGTAACGCTTCCGGTGTCAACGATGGTGCGGCAGCATTGATTATTGCCAGCGCATCTGCGGCACTGCGCCATGGTTTAACGCCAAAAGCCCGTATTGTGGCGATGGCAACCGCTGGCGTTGAACCGCGTCTGATGGGGCTTGGACCAGTACCTGCGACCCGCAAGGTGCTGGAGCTTGCAGGACTCTCCATCAACGATATGGATGTTATCGAACTGAACGAGGCCTTTGCCGCGCAAGCGTTGGGGGTATTACGACAGTTGGGGCTGCCTGACGACGCCCCACATGTTAATCCCAACGGCGGCGCGATTGCGTTAGGCCATCCTTTGGGAATGAGTGGAGCCCGACTGGCGCTAGCCGCCAGCCACGAACTACATCGCCGCAATGGCCGTTATGCCCTGTGTACGATGTGTATCGGTGTTGGCCAGGGCATTGCCCTGATCCTTGAGCGTGTGAGCTAATCAAACCTGCGAGTACCCTATAATGATAACCTCTACTACAAAGCTGGAACCGATTGAAACGGCATCAATTGATGAGCTGCAGGCCTTACAAACGCAGCGTATGAAATGGACGCTCAACCACGCCTATAACAATGTGCCGATGTACAAACGTAAGTTCGATGCAGTCGGCGTACACCCTGACGATTTCAAAGAGCTGAAGGACATTCGCCTCTTTCCCTGCACCACCAAACAGGATTTGCGCGACAACTATCCGTTCGACACTTTTGCGGTGCCAATGGAGCAAGTTGTGCGTATTCACGCGTCATCCGGCACCACCGGTAAGCCAACGGTGGTCGGTTACACGCAAAAAGATATTGATACCTGGGCGGATATTGTGGCTCGTTCGCTGCGTGCCGCAGGCGGTACGCCGAAAGATAAAATTCACGTCGCTTATGGTTACGGGCTGTTTACCGGCGGGCTGGGTGCGCATTATGGCGCTGAACGCCTCGGAGCCACCGTTATCCCGATGTCTGGCGGGCAAACCGAGAAACAGGCACAGCTAATCCGCGATTTCCGCCCGGATATGATTATGGTGACGCCGTCCTGGTGTCTGAACCTGATTGAAGAGCTGGAACGCCAGATGGGTGGCGATGCGCGCGATTGCTCGCTGCGTGTTGGGGTGTTTGGTGCAGAACCGTGGACCCACGCCATGCGCCGTGAAATCGAACGCCGTCTGGGTATTACAGCACTGGATATTTACGGGCTGTCGGAAGTGATGGGCCCAGGTGTGGCGATGGAATGCCTGGAAACCACGGACGGGCCAACGATTTGGGAAGATCATTTCTATCCAGAAATCGTTAACCCAATTAGCGGCGTACCGCTGGAAGATGGTGAGCAGGGCGAACTGCTGTTTACCACGCTGACCAAAGAAGCGTTGCCGGTGATTCGTTACCGCACCCGCGACCTGACGCGTTTACTGCCAGGCACCGCGCGCACCATGCGCCGTATGGACCGCATTACCGGCCGTTCAGACGATATGTTGATCATCCGTGGTGTGAATGTGTTCCCGTCACAACTCGAAGAAGAGATTGTGAAATTTGAGCATCTGGCACCGCATTACCAACTGGAAGTGCACCGCGACGGCCATCTCGACACGCTTTCTGTCAAGGTGGAGCTGAAAGAGAGCAGCTTGTATCTGAGCCATGAACAACGTTGCTCGGTGTGCCACCAGTTACGTCATCGCATTAAGTCGATGGTCGGGATTTCTACCGATATCAGCATTGTGAATTGCGGTAGCCTGCCACGTTCGGAAGGCAAAGCGATTCGCGTGTGTGATTTGCGCACAGCGGCGAATCAGTAACAATATCCCGCATTAACATGCGGTTCAGGCTGCGTTAATGCGGGCTTCAAAAGCGCTGTCGACAATGATTTCAAAGTCGGTATACAGCGCTTTAGGTTTTACTTTGCGACCGGTTTTGATTAGCTCAACGAATCCGTGCCTGTTTAGCGCCTGCAAAGTGACAGACAGGTTACTGAGCTGGCGGTTGGACAGCGCCGCAAGTTCGGAGATAGTTTCCGGTTGATGTTCGACCATGAGTCGCAAGAGTGCGATGTTTTCAGGATTCAATATTTGCCCTAAGGCGTTGATTGAGACGAACCATATTTTAGGTTCATCCTCTGCCCGGAGATACTTACCGGACACAATAGCCAGCATATACTTTTGAACCAGTGCATTCGACATGATGCCGATTCTTGCTTTCATTGTTGCTTCCTTCGGTTGATTAGTTCTTCGCTGTGTTTAAAAAAATCTTCCAGCAGTTGTGCCGCAGAGGAAAATTCATATACATGCCCTTTATCGGACGCCGTAAGGTGAACGTGGTCACGGACGATTCGACTACCAAACTTCCCTTTGCCGGCTGCTCTGATGCCATGTGCATTGTCATAACCAAAAATGCGTGTGTTGTACTTGTTATGCAAAGTTAACGAATAACGAACACCATGTGGGCAAAGGACCGTAGGGGCGACCTGCCAGACTTCCGCTTTCCACCAATAACCGTCGTCCATTTGGACCGAGACCCCGTGAAGTTCGAGTAACCACTGCAAGCCAAAATCTTCTCTTTCCATCGAGTAAAATCCTTACTTATGACCGAATCATAATGTTAGTTTGATTTTTATGCAATGGAAGAATGATGGGGAAAAAATGGCAGTACAATACAGAGACTTAATATTGTGGAAACGCCTCGCAAAACTAAAATCAAAACGGTTATGTCGGATGACGCTGCGCTTATCCGACCTACGAAATCTGTATTTTCGAAAAATGTGAATCACATTGTTAATGACATGATTTTTATTATCTTTGTTGTGCTATGTTTTATGTCTTAACGGTTTTAAACGGAATTTTAGTCTGACGATGAGCAACAAACTGGAACAGTTTATTCAGCAGGCGGTCAGCGCCGTTCCCATTAGCGGAACGTCGCTGATTGTCTCTTTGTACGGTGATGCGCTGGCGCATCGTGGCGGAGAAATCTGGCTGGGAAGCCTGGCGACGATGCTTGAATCGTTAGGCTTTGGCGAACGTTTTGTGCGTACCTCGTTATTCCGACTCAACAAAGAAGGCTGGCTTGACGTGGAACGCGTCGGGCGACGCAGTTTCTATCGTCTCACCGAAATGGGGCAGCGTATGACGCGCCGCGCAGAAGCCAAAATCTATCGTGCCGGGCAACCAGAATGGGACGGTAAATGGCTGCTGTTACTCTCGGAAGGGCTTGAGAAAAACACCCTCCTGCAAGTGAAGAAACAACTTATCTGGCAAGGGTTTGGTACGCTGGCACCGAGCCTGATGGCGTCGCCGTCGCAAAATCTGGCGGACGTGCAGAACCTGCTGCATGAAGCCGGAGTTGCCGATAACGTAATCTGTTTTGAAGCCAGTTCGCCGTTGCAGGCATCAAAAACTGCACTTAAAGCGCGCGTCGAAGAATGCTGGTTGTTGACCGATAAAAACGACCGCTACGGCGAATTTATTAACTCGTTTCGCCCGTTGTTGCCGCTATTACGTGAGGCCGATGAAAGTGAACTGACGCCGCTGCGCTGTTTCCAGATCCAACTTCTGCTTATCCACTTTTATCGTCGCGTGGTGCTTAAAGACCCACTGCTTCCTGATGAGTTACTGCCGCCACACTGGCAGGGGCAAAGCGCTCGCCAGTTGTGCATCAACATTTACCAACGCGTTGCGCCCGGTGCGCTGCTGTTTGTCAGCGAGCATGGGGAAACCTCGGTGGGTGATTTGCCACAACCGGGAAGCGGCTATTTTCAGCGTTTTGGTGGAATCAATCTGAACCCGTAAGGAGAAACTATGCCCGTGTATCAAATTGATGGACTCACCCCCGTGGTGCCGGAAGACAGCTACGTGCACCCGACAGCGGTACTGATTGGCGATGTGATTCTCGGCCATCGAGTTTATATCGGGCCGAATGCCAGCTTACGTGGCGACTTTGGGCGCATTATCGTCAAAGATGGGGCGAACGTGCAGGATAATTGCGTGATGCACGGTTTCCCGGAGCAGGATACCGTAGTCGAAGAGGACGGTCATATTGGTCACGGCGCTATTTTGCACGGCTGCTTAATTGGCAAAAATGTGCTGGTTGGCATGAATGCGGTGATTCTGGATGGCGCACAAATTGGCGAAAACAGTATTGTCGGTGCCACGGCGTTTGTGAAAGCGCGCGCCGAGTTTGGCGCGAATCAAATGATCCTCGGCAGCCCGGCGAAGTTGGTGCGTGAATTGCGCCCCGAGGAGATTGAGTGGAAAAAGCAGGGCACGCGTGAATATCAGGAACTGGTGATCCGTTGCCAGCAAACTATGCACCAGGTGGAACCGTTGCGCGAAGTGGAAGCGAATCGCGATGAAAAAACCATAATTAGTGCGCACCAGCCAAAATCGTAAAAGTCGCACCAGTGGGGGAATCGCGGCTGCGTTATCCCTCGCTAGTTTACTGCCAGCGTTTGCGATATTCCCCAGGCGAAACACCGAAGCGCAACTTAAATGCCGTCGAAAAGTGGCTATGGTCGGTGAATCCCCAGTTATAACCAATTCCGGCTAATTTCTCGGTCGTGCTGACGGTGCGCAGCGCCTGGGCGCACAAATCCAGTCGACGGTTTTTGATGTATTGCGCCACCACCAGACCTTTATCGGCAAACATGCGGTACAGACTGCGCACTGACATTCCCGCTTCACTGGCAATCCATTCAGGGCGTAATTCTTCCGACTGAATATTGTTATCTATCAGCCCCATTACCCGCTCAAGTTGCTTGTCACGTTTGGACGGCAGGGCATCGCGCACCTGCAATACCGGGCGCAGCAGGCAAATAAGTGCTTCCAGCGCGGCTTCACTTTCGCAGGCGTTAAGCGTCGGGTTTTTCATGCTTTCATGCAGCAGACGCTGGCTCATTTTCACCACCGGCATTTCGGCGTTGAGGCGATAGGCACAGGGGAGTTCACCTGAACGACGGTTTTGCTCCAGCATATGGCGCGGAACCAGCAATGAAATTTGTTTGGTTTGTTGGGTGTAATTGATGCTGCACGGGCGTGAAGCATCAATCAGCGTGATATCACCGCTGTGCATCACCGCCTGGTTGTTGCCTTGCTCCAGAACGGTTTCACCATCGAGTTGAAACACCGCGTAATACCAGGCGTCGTTGCTGCGAGCGACTTCATATTGGGTACGGAACAGACGTGAATGAGCGGCATCGACGATGCTCAGCTTCATGGCATTGGCGTGATATTCCTGCAAACTGCCGTGGAATCCACCATCCGTGACTTGCCCGGCGAAAGGCCCGCAGGCACGGTTGATATGATCCAACCAACTATCGAAACGCTCGTGATTTGCCGAATCTGCCATTGTTCACCTCACCAATTGCACCAGGGGTGCCACGTGTTAATTCATTGTTACAGCTTGCGCGATACGGGAGAAGCCCTTCGCGTCTGGTATAGGAATTCACTATAGATAAATTGGCCAATAAAACGGCGAGCTTTGTCGCCAAATGCGTGTGCTGTCACAGGGAACAAAGTAATTGTCAGGCACAGGCAAACCTTTTACGCAGCCAGCCCCTAGACTGCTTACCAGGGCTTGTTGCCAATACGATGATAAGGAGAAACTATGTCTGCTAACGCTGTTGCTGTTCTCGAGTCGGTTCAACGTTTTCTGGCGCGCCAGCATGGGCTGTATATCGACGGAAGCTGGCATGCGTCGGCTTCCTCATCACGCCTGAGTGTTTTTAACCCGGCAGATGGCCAACAAATTGCCACCAGTGCCGATGCCAGTGAAGCCGATGTCGACAAAGCTGTCACTTCGGCCTGGCGTGCGTTTACCAGCGGCGTGTGGGCGAATATGTTGCCTGCCGCACGCGAAAGAATTCTGCTGAAATTTGCTGACCTGGTTGAACAAAATACCGAAGAACTGGCGCAACTTGAAACGCTGGAACAAGGTAAATCCATTAACATTTCCCGTGCTTTTGAAGTGGGCTGCGCGCTGAACTGGATGCGTTATACCTCCGGGCTGACCACCAAAATCAGCGGACGCACGCTGGATGTATCGATTCCAATGCCGGAAGGGGCGCGTTACCAGGCCTGGACCCGCAAAGAGCCGGTCGGTGTGGTCGCAGGCATTGTGCCGTGGAACTTCCCGCTGCTGATTGGCATGTGGAAAGTGATGCCCGCACTGGCGGCAGGTTGCTCGATTGTGGTGAAACCATCGGAAACCACGCCGCTAACGTTGCTACGTGTGGCGGAATTAGCCAGCGAAGCCGGTATTCCTGATGGCGTATTTAACGTTGTCACCGGCAGCGGCGCGGTTTGTGGGCGTGCGCTGTCACAACATCCATTGGTTGCGAAAGTCAGCTTTACCGGTTCGACCGCCACCGGCAAAGGCATTGCGCGCGCGGCGGCGGATCGTCTGACTCGAGTCACGCTAGAACTGGGCGGCAAAAACCCGGCGATCGTACTGAAAGATGCCGACCCTGAGATGGTGATTGGCGGGTTGATGGCGGGTAGTTTCCTGAACCAGGGGCAAGTTTGCGCCGCCAGCTCACGCATTTACATTGAATCGCCACTGTTTGACACATTAGTCAGCGGCTTTGAGCAGGCGGTGAAATCACTCTCTGTAGGCGCAGGTATGGATACCGGTACGCACATCAACCCACTAGTTTCAAAAGCGCATCAGCAAAAAGTCGCCAGTTATCTGGATGATGCGCAGCGCAAACATGCGGAGTTGATCACCGGGAACACCGCGCCAAAAGGCGAGGGTTATTACATCACGCCAACGCTGGTTGTGAATCCGTCAGCGGATTTGCGCCTGAATCATGAAGAGGTGTTTGGGCCGGTAGTAAACCTGGTGTGCGTCAAAGATGCCGAAGAAGCGTTGCGTCTGGCAAACGACACGGAGTATGGCTTAACGGCGAGTCTGTGGACCAACAACATGCAGGCGGCGATGAGTTATACCTCACGCATTCAGGCGGGAACCGTTTGGGTAAACAGCCATACGCTTATTGATGCCAATTTGCCGTTTGGCGGCATGAAACAATCCGGTTCAGGCAGAGATTTTGGCCCGGACTGGCTGGATGCTTATACGGAAACAAAATCGATTTGTGTGCGTTATTAGAATAAATAACCCCGAAATCTTTCGGGGTTAACTTCAAAATGGTGGATGACGCTATCGCTTATCCACCCTACAAAACCCGTTTATTACAATGAGTATTAAAATCAACAATAGTTGTGTCATTAAATAAATATAAACGCCAGATTTACATGAAGCTATTAAATTCAATCAATTAAGATTGGTTCCAGCGCTGTTTAAGATAGTTAACTGCTTCCTGGGTTTGCGGCTGGTTGAGGTAGTTCTCTCTGAACAAAATCGTGCCGTTAATTTGTGGCGTCGACTCATTCAAATCGAGCTGTTTTTTCAGCTCCGGCACCCCGCCACGAACCATCCAGTCCGGCTCATTCTTTGACGGTTCGCCCACTTTGTACAACGCCACGCCGATGTAAAGACGGGTGTTAGTTGGCTTCACCACATCTGCCCACCATTTTGCCAGCACATCATAACGCGCGGCATCGCGGGCAAAAGGCCAGTACAACTGCGGCGCAATGTAATCCAGCAACCCTTGTTGCACCCACTTGCGGGTATCAGCAAATGATTCGTCGTATGCGGCAGCACCTCGCGTATCGGAACCCATTGGGTCGAATGAGCGATTGCGCCATACGCCCGCAGGGCTAACGCCGAATTCAACGCCCGGTTTCAGCTGTTTAATGGTGCGAGAAACTTGTTCGATTAACTGCTGGGTATTGTGGCGTCGCCAGTCAGCTTTTGAGTTAAATGCCAGGCCATACTTTTTGAATGTCTGGTTATCGTTAAGCGCAGAACCTGGTGATTCGGTATAGAAGTAATCATCAAACTGGACACCATCAATATCATAGCCTTTGACGACTTCCGCCACGATGTTGGTTATCCAGTCGCGTGCTTCCGGAATGCCAGGGTCCAACACGTAACGGTCGCCCGCAGTACGAATCCAGTCACGATGCAGGACGTAAACACTCGCCGGATTCAACGACAATGTCTGGTTCAGTTCCGCAAGGGTTCGGGGAGTAGTGTTAGTCGAGACACGATAGGGGTTAAACCAGGCATGCACTTTTATGCCGCGCTTGTGTGATTCATCGAGCATAAATTGCAACGGGTCGTAACCTGGGTCTTGACCAATATTACCGGTAAGCACGTCAGACCACGGTAAAATTTTTGACGGCCAAAGGGCGGTGCCATCCGGTTTAACCTGGAAAAAGACGGTATTAATCCCGAGACTTTTCAGATTATCCAGCTTGTCGGTCAGCGCTTTTTTCTGCTGGTTGATACGCAGCTCTGGGCTGCTGATATTCACCGATGACACTGGAGGCCAGTCGAGACGGGAAACCGTCGCCAGCCACACACCACGCACAGGTTCCTGGCTTTTCGATTTTCCAGGTAGTGAATTTTTAACCCCCGGCTGGAGCGGCGTGACTAAAGACTGTGGGGGTTTAGATGAACAACTTGCAAGTAAAAGAGCAAACGCAACGAGCGCTCCTGTTCGTTTAACGTGTGGCATCATCGTGTGTTCGCTCTTTTATGGCGTCAGAAATCTGGAGCTAGCAAGATTATCAGTAAACAAACAGAGTGTCAGTATTCCTTAAAGGCCAGTTCCAGGCGGGCGAGCAAAGGTTTAAACAGGTAGCTCAGGAATGTCCGCTCGCCGGTTTTTATTGTCACGCTGGCGGGCATACCGGCTTTAATTTTGTAATCTCCCAGCAAATGCACGCCTTCTGTCGAGACTTGTACTTCGGCAAGATAATAGGGCTGCTGGGTAGTTTCATCGATCAAACGGTCGGCTGAAATAGTCAACACATGCGCAGGAACCGATGGCAGTAAAGCATGGTTAAGAGCCGGGAATAACACATCAACCATCAGCCCCGGGGTCAGTTTATCAATGGCATGCACCGGGATTTTGGCATCAATTTGCAGAGGTTGTCCGGCCGCGACAATATCCATTAAATGTTCACCAGGCTGAATAACGCCGCCCACGGTGCTGACTTTGACATCCAGAACGATGCCATCAATCGGCGAGCGGATTTCCGTATTATCCAGCTCATGGCGGGTTGACACCAGTTCATCTTCCAGCATCGCCACTTCTTTTTGTTTTTCTGTTAATTCAGATTCCACTTCGCGCAGGTATTGATGGCGCACTTGATAGGCCTTTATTTTCAATTCATTTTGTTGCGATTTGAGTCTGGCAATATTCAGAATATCTTCCGAGACACTGCCGGATATTTCCGCAGCTTCGCGTTCAAGTACCAGTAATTGCGCTTTGGGGTAGTAGTTCTTCTCACTGAGTGCGCGAATAGCACCCAATTCACGGTTGATCAGATTAGACTGATGATCGCGATAGCTCTTTATTTTATTTAAATTATCAGTCTGCTCGACAAGGCCAACGAGTGTTTCCTGAATCATCGACACTTCGTCCTGGATATTTTTGCGGCGCGTATCAAATAATTTTTCTTGCAGGTTTCTCACTTCTATCAGGCGTTTGTTGGTTGAAAACTGTTGTGTCAGCACTTTGTCGAAGGCAATGGTTTCCAGGCCATCTCTTTCGGCCAATAAACGATCTTCATTACTTTTGGCTGAGATATATTGTGCGTTTAATGCGCTGTAACGCATGTCGAGCTGCATTTTATCCAGCCGCACTAATATCTGGTTCTTTTTAACAATATCGCCTTCTCTGATAAAAATATCGGTAACGCGTCCACCGCTCAGATGTTGAATGGTTTTGCGGTTGCTGGAAACCGTGACTGTACCGTCAGCCACCACACCCGCATCTAAAGGAGCCTGTACCGCCCACAATAAGAAGCCACCGACGCCAAGCATAATGACGACGATCCCCCGCAGGATCGGCGGCCAAATTTGCGTATCTACGCTGCCAGAACCCAGAATTTCGCTTTTAATCTTTTTCATCTTCAGGCCTCTCGTTGCTGTTCGTTATTCGATGAGCCAGAGGTTGCCACCGGTTTTAAAACGTTGGCCTGGCGTAGATTGGCAAAGACCTGGTCGCGGGTGCCGAACTCCTGCACCGCTCCTTCATTGAGCAGTAAGACTTTATTTACGACGCCAAGCAGCGTCGGACGATGCGAGATAATTACGGTGGTTTGCCCCTGGGTTCGCAGGGTATTAATCGCTTTCACCAGCGCGAATTCACCCGCGTCATCCAGATTAGCGTTCGGTTCATCCAGCACGAGGAAAGCGGGGTTGTTATAGACCGCGCGCGCCAGCCCAATACGCTGCCGTTGCCCACCGGACAACTGGTGCCCGCCCGCGCCCAGCGGCGTGTCGTAGCCTTGCGGAAGGCGCAAAATCATTTCGTGAACACCCGCCAGAACGGCGGCGGCCACGATAAGTTCGCTGTCGCTTTTGGTAAAACGCGCGATGTTTTGCGCGATGCTGCCGTCAAACAATTCAACATCTTGCGGGAGGTAGCCGATTGACGGGCCAAGTAACTCTTTATCCCACTGGCAAATATCCGCGCCATCCAGGCGAACCTTACCGGAGAGCGGCTTCCAGACGCCGACTAACAGCTTAGCCAGCGAGGTTTTCCCTGATGCGGAAGGGCCAATGATGCCCAGCACTTCACCTTGTTCGAGTTGAAATGAGATGTTACGCAGCAGAGGGCTACGTTGACCAGGTGCTGCGGCAAACAACGCTTCGACGCTGATATTGCCCTTTGGGCGTGGCAACGTGAGAATTTCCTTCGGTGCCGGGTATTCCTTCAGCAATGTCGATAGCTGCTGCCACGCACTGCGAAATTGCACAAACTGTTTCCAGCTACCGATGATTTGTTCCACCGGGTTGAGGACGCGGCCAAGAATGATGGAGGCGGCAATCATCAGCCCTGGGGTAATTTGACCCCCAATCACCAGTAAGGCACCGGCTCCCAGCGCCACGGATTGCAGCAACACGCGAACAAAGCGGCTCAAACTGTTTAAGTTGGCGGTTTTATCGGCAATCTGCGTTTGCAGTACCAGGACTTTGCTGTGTTGTTCCTGCCAGTTGAGTTTCAGCGTAGCGAGCATGCCCATCGCTTCAATGCTATCGGAGTTTTGTAATTGCTTATTGAGTCGGCTGGCATTATTGATGGTCAATGAATGGGCTTGCTGAATAGGGCGCTTAGTGGAAAATTCAGACACTAAGGTGAGGATAAATAATATCAGTATCCCGCCCAGCGCCAGGTACCCCAGCAGTGGGTGGACAATAAACGCGATAAACAAATAAACCGGAGTCCATGGAATATCCAGTAGCGCAAATAAGCTGTTACCGGAAAGAAACTGACGAATTTGGTCTAATTCTGCCAACGCTTGCGCAGGGTTATTTTCGCCGGTTGCGACTTTGCGTTTAAACGCCGCATTAAAGACTAACTGGCTTAATTTTACATCAAGTCTGTTGCCCAACCGGACCATCACACTGGAACGGGCAGACTCAATTAACGCAATCACGATATATAAGCCGACAATCAATAACGTTAACATCAGTAAGGTTGTGGTGTTTTTACTCACCAGAACACGGTCATAAACCTGCAACATATAGATTGCCGGCGCCAGCATAAGCATATTAATCACACAACTAAAAAACAGCAGCGTAATAAATGTGGGCTTCGTTCCCTTTAACGCATTCTTCAGTTCTGTTGGCGTATGCTGGCGCGACATAGTCTTCTCCTTACGCGATCAGTGAGTTATTGCCGTTGTTTGCGGCAAAGGTGTTCGGTATTTCCAGGATAAAATCACCAATATTGACGGTGGTGGCGTTGATGCCAACTAACGTGATGGCATCAGTACCAACGGTCACAATGGTGTTGCCATTGCTTCCGTTAATGACCACGCTGCCGGCAAAAGTATCGGAAGTGATGCCCAGCAAACTCAGGTCGAGGTAATCCTGCCCGCCATTGGCATTACTGTCGAAACCGGTAATACGGTCTTGCCCGAAGCTTGCGCTGAAGGCGAAGATGTCGTCACCCGTACCGCCGTCCATGTTGTCATTGCCAGCCTGACCATTAAGGATGTCGTTGCCGACGCCGCCAGCCAGCACATCAGCACCCGCGCCGCCAATCATGACGTCGTTGCCATTGCCGCCTTGTAGGTTGTCGACACCGTCACCACCATCGAGGAAGTCATTTCCTTGCCCGCCCAGCAACTGGTCGTTTCCGCCCATGCCGAACAAGAAGTCGTTGCCGTTGCCACCGGTGATAGTGTTGGAAAGGGCGTTCCCGGTGCCGATGAAACTGCCTTGCCCGGTGAATGTCAGATCTTCAACGTTATCGGTTAAGTCGTAGCTGCCAAGGTTGGTCTGGACGACGTCCGTTCCGCCATTCACCTCTTCAATGACCATGTCGCCAGCATCATCCACGATATAAGTGTCGTTTCCGGCACCGCCAGCCAGGCTATCGGCACCCAGGCCGCCATCAAGACTGTCGTTACCTGCATCACCTTGTAGGGTATCTTGTCCCGCTTCACCGAACAGGTTGTCGTTACCCACACCGCCGGCTAACAGATCGTCGCCTGCACGACCTTGCAAGGTGTCGTTGCCACCTTCACCACGCAGGATATCGCTCCACGCGGTTCCGACGAGGGTGTTCCCGGTATTCGTGCCAACAATAAGGTCGCCAATAGGCTGGGTGGTGGAAGAGGTCAGGACAACAGGGGCGTTGCCTTCATCATCAACCACGGTCACCACCACCTGCAAAGTCCGGCCAACCATCCCCTGGCCTGGCGTGTAAGTCGCGGCAGTGGCACCGGCAATATTGGTAAAGCCGTTCCCGTTACTCATTCGCCATTGGTAGCTAAAGTTACCGCCGCTCAGGCCGTCAGCATCAGCAATACCGGAGACAACGGCGGTCAGCGTTATGCTCTCTGTTGGCGTTAGGTCGTTGATAACCGGAGTACCGGTGGTTGCTTGATCTCGTGGCATCACAGCCTGTGTTTGCCCGGACACTAAGGTTTCAGCATCGCCCATTCGGTCGTTGAAACTGGCAACCACGCGCAGTGGCGCACCCTGAATGGTTCCAGGAACTCTGAACTCTGCGCCAACTGCCTGATTCAGCCATGTGCCACCGACAAATGCCTGCCATGTCAACGTCATCGCCACATTCGCCGCCAGACCGTTGCCATCCTGCAAGTTAGCGACGTTAACCCGCAGCAGATCGCCCACCTGTGGCGTAGCACTGCTGATGGTGAGATCGCCGACGCCCTGTTGCGCCGTGACCCATAACTGCTCACCGTTACCAAACTCCAGTTTTTCGATGTTCAGCAGGCGGTCAATACCATCATTGAGATTCAATGCGGCATTCGGGGTGGCGTGGTCGACTCTGAGGCTGCCATCCGCCATGCGGGTAAAGGCGTAGTTGCTGCTGACATCGCGGTACACCGCAACATCAGTTTCACTGCCATCACCTTCTTGGAGGATTTCGCGCACAATCGAGAGCTGGTCGGGCTTTAAGGTACCGTTGAGCATGTAGGATTTCAGCTCGTTCATGCTGTCGGCACTGGTCACACCCGGCATCCCGCTGACTGCGATTCGCACGTTCAGCCACGCATCACCATCAATGATGTCGTTACCTTCTTTACCCGTCATGCGGTCGCTACCGCCGCCACCGAGTAAAATATCGCTGCCATCATCAGGGTTAAACAGCACCGCATTGGGGTCAGCGGAGTGTTCAACACCAAGAATGCTCTGTAGCCCGGTGATCCTGTCTGCACCTTCCTGGGTCAGATTATTGGAGAGCGGGGCGCCCTGAACTGGCGCGGTGCCGATAGGGCGTTCTGTCCCGACTAAGACATCGTCATGTTTCCATCCCGATAACCCTTCAACCAGGTCGAAACGGTCGCGCAGAATAAACTCTTGTTGGTTGACGAAAATTGGAATACCGAGGTCAGAGTTTGCGCCGTTCGTGTCGCCTTTATGGATTGCCCAGTCGAAACCGGCCATGCCATTGTTGCGCTGAATCCCCGCACCTTGAACCATGATGTCGTCGCCGGCTTCGCCATCGTAGTCAGTGTCGTTACCCTGGCCGTTCAGTACGTCGTGGCCGATAATCGTGCTGTTGAAGAACAGTTCGGAGTTTTCACCGGTTAGCGAGTCAAACCCGTCACCGCCTTCGAGCCAGTCATCGCCTTCGTTACCCAGCAGCGCATCACCGCCCGAACCACCGAGCACAAAGTCATTATCCCGGCCAGCAAACACTTCCTGTGCATCTTCGCCTACCACCACAAAATCACTGCCGCTGCCGCCGAAGACCAGATCGTTGCCGTTACCGGAGAAGATCACATCGTGGCCGCCATCGCCATGCAGGAAGTCGGCATCACCCACAGGTGTGCCAGTGTCGGTAATAATGTCATCACCGTCACCGCCGTGAACTACGTCGGCTTCATCGCCACCATCAAGCCGGTCATCACCAGCGTCACCCCACAGGCTGTCGATGCCTTTACCGCCGATTAACGTATCGTTGCCCGCGGACCCTCCTAGTACCACGTGCCCATCACCAGTGTATTTAAGATAACCGCCGTCAGCCGCACCATCACCGTCCACATCCTGAGAGGCAGCGCGCCGTGTCATCAGCGGCGTCAACAAGTCTTTAAGCGGGTTACCCCAGGTTGGGTCGGCTTCGGTTTGCAGCGCCTGGTTCACTTCGAAAATATGGTCTGGGGTCTGGAACAGGTTAGCGGGCAGGTGAGATGAACCGATTTCGCCCAGATCGCTGTTGCGCATCACCAGTGCGGAAAACGAGTTGGCTTCCAGCTCATTGAGCATGTTCAGCCCCTGAGCACGGCTCAGGTAGTAGAAGCGGTCGCCGTCTTGCAGCAATTCCATTTGCGTTTCAAAGACAAAGTTGAAGGTTGAGCCGAGCATCCCGCCAAACTCATTTTTGCGCTCCGCTAGCCCGCCAATCCAGAAGTCGACCATATTCAGGCCGGATTCTTTGGTCGCCCAGGCACCGGTACTGTTGAAGAAATCCATCGCATCAGCAGGTGGTGGGGTGTTCGGTCCATCGCCGAACAGCAGGAAGTTCACCGCGGCACGTTTGCCTTCGATGGTGGTGGCACTCAGAATCAACTCATGCTGCCCGTAAGCGGCCATAAAGTTGATGATGGAAGCCGGATTTTTCAGGTAAGTGGTAAAATCAGCCCAGCTGGTATAAGGCCGTAATTCACTGTTAGCGCTTAATTCAAAGAATTGTGCGCGAGCCTGATTCAGGGTCGGCATCGCCGTATCACGGCCTCGGGCAATGTTCAGTGCGCCTAAATCAAGCGGCAGGCCAATCAGGTTATTACGCAGGGCATCGGTAATAAATTCATCAATTTCGTTACCAACTTGCCGCGTCATACCGCGCACAATCGCGCCAATCGCCTGTTCATCAGAAACCGCTTCGCTGTTGATCTGATTAAAGGCCAGCGGGTTGAGGAACGCTTCAATCAGGCCAATATCACCATCTTGCATAGCGATATCGGTACGCGCGACGGTTTCTGTCAGCATTGAGTGGCCAAAGCGGTAAACCACGTGAGCAAACTCAGCAAAGATAGCTGGGTTAATATCCGCACTGTTGGAGAAGACAAACGGGTCAACGGCGGGTTGCACAGTACGCGCAAACTCTTCGAAGACCAAGTGCTGATACTGCATTTCTGTGGTGAAACGACCCGCCTGGAATAAGTATTCGCCGTTCCACACCAGGGTGCCGGTATCGGCTGGCAACTCAGTTATCTGGTGTGACGGCATTAACCATTGGTTGATAAGGTCAATATCGCCGGTTCCCAGAATCGTGGTTTTATACTCTTCCACCAGGCGGTTATGTTCGCTGTGGAATACCGCGTGTACTGCGGTTAAACCAATGTTTTCATTGCCGCGTCCGTCACCAGTTATAAAGTGTCGGTCGAGCAGTTCATTATCGTAGGTGCCCGCAGCCTGCTCGCCACCAATCACATTGTCGTCATCAGCCACCAGTCCTTTTGGCGTCGCCGTGTGGGCAATGTCATCAAGAAACGCGTGTCCGGTACGGAAGGTATTCGCGGATAAAGCCTCACCGTTGGCTTCAACCAACCCAGCGGTGGTGACAATCTGCACTTTACCGTTTTCACTTAGGATCAAATTACCGTAGCGGTCGGTTGCCAGCAGCGGAACATTAAACACGTCTTGATCGGTGAGTTTAATACCGAGAATATGTTCAGCCTGGAATTTTACATCAGCCCAGGTTGCCAGTCCGCCATTAACACCACCTAATAAATTACCGGTAGGCTCAGGCTTACCATCAATTAATAGATATTCGCGGATGAATATTTGATGTGAAGGGTGGGAAGTGTAAGTTTGGTTTTGATCGATGAATGGGGTAGTGAGGTTTTTCGTTTCATGATTAGCATCAACTTCTGCCCGGGTTAATATCATGAAATTAGTGGGTGAGTCTTTAACCCATAAAGGGTCATCAGGTTGTAACGGAATAAAGACAATTCCGTTTCCTCCTTTGGGTATCAGATCCAAACCGTGGTCAAAGAACTGGCCGAAGAAGGTCATCCAGCCATTAAAAGCGGGGGATAGCCCGACATCGGGAGACAAGTTAGGAATCGACAAGCTGCCATTATCGGATTCTGTACCACCCCCTGGGGCATCAGCTAGACCTTCGTGTGCTTCGACTGCTGCGGGGTTTGAATTGGTTTGATCGGATATTAAGTTACTGATAATACGTGGGTCTGCATCGACAACCATGCCTCCGATTTGGGTATAACTGGTTGACGCATCCGCATCTTGCCAGTTTAACGCGGTTAATCTTGGCATGGTTTGGTCGGCGGAACCGTAGAGCTCCTGACCTGGCAGAAGGTTATTCCAGGAACCATCGACGGTGCGCAATCCATACGGCAATAATGGGCTGGAAACAGCATCGCGTAGTACATCACCATTGATAGTGCCATCTGGGTTTGTCGCGGCTTCAGATATTTTTATCTGCTTAAGGATAAAAGCAAGATCGTGAAGTGTGACAGTAAAGTCATATTGTGAGGCCATAGATAATTACCCCTATGTTTACCTTTTATAAGCTATCATCACTCGTTTCCGCCATGTTTGAAAATTGACAGATGAATGAACCGTATTCATAAAACAAATTAGCTGTGTGTAATAAATTGGCTAAATTCCTTTTTATTTAATTTAGAATATCGACGACCTGTTTTGAGTAATTCTCCTTGTATAATACTTAGCGCGGTAAGTTTATTTCATCCATTTACGACAAGCATTCAGGCAAGTTCCAGGCGGCTTCAGCCCTTTGAATCTGCAAATGAATTCAAAGCGATTGGATTTATAAAGATAAACATTACCGAGCTTGATGGCGTATTGAGATTTCAATCTCACGTTACATTTTTTTATAATTATAACTATGGTTTTTCTTTGAATTACGTCTCTCATACTTTTTTATTACAAATAATTAAATCTGTAATTATTTTGTCACACAGCTTACACGAAAGGTTTTTTTAGTATCAGCGAGGTCGATGCTAAGAGGACGTTATTTAAATAAAACAGGGGTGATGGCTAATTAATATTTAATCTATCACATTGATTTTTATTGGTTATTGTTTTTACCAACTGGTCTTAATAAATATCATCATTCATTGAAAACCCAAATAGGAAAGAGTCTCATTCGCTGTGAAAAAGAAGGGCTTTTCATTTCTTTACATTCGCATTTAACTTAAAGTTTGTTTTTTGTACGCTGCTTTATTAATAACCTATAACCAGAATAACCATAAAAGGGTATTGGTCGTATTTTTAAAATAGAAAAATAGGGGGTGGATATTGAGCCCCCTGAATAACGTTCCAGTTTTCCGGACAGGGAAATGAAACATTCAATTATTCAACATCATCAGCCTGCCGGGGAGTGAGTACCGCCAGTGTTTCAAGCCGCACTGGTGTTAACGGCACTCTCGGCTGCGGTATCGGCCAGTCAAGCAGGTAACGGGCGGCGGTGGCGCAGATTTTCCCCTGGCACGCTCCCATCCCACAGCGGCTATTGAGTTTGCAGGCAGTCCAACCGGCCTGGGTATTGATTTGCCCCAGAGTCACATCTTCACAGCGGCACAAAAAAGTGTCTGCGGCACCCAGAGTTTTAAGTGCCGGATTTAGCAAAAAGGTTTGGCTGACTGCGGTGGCAAAACGTTGCCATTTGCTGCGTTTTGCCAGCAATGCTTGCGCTGCTGCTGTATTACCACTGGCAGCATATCCGGCAATTGCGCCTTCCACCAAAGCGAGTTCACTTCCACCCACACCGGTGCATTCACCAGCCGCATACAGGTTGGTAATACTGGTTTGCTGCCATTCATCAACGGAAATGGCTGCATTTTCTATCCGGCAACCCAACAACATGGCTAATTCGATATTGGCTACCAGCCCAAACCCGCAGGCTAAACGATCACAAGCTATGGTTCGAATTTGTCCACCTTGTTGGACACGAACGGCGGCAAGCCGCTGCTGGCCTTGCGCTTCCAGCACATAACTGTTTGGGCGATAGCATCGGTTAATTAAACCTAATGACTGCCGCACTTTCGCAGGCCACTGCCACAGCCCTTTGGCGAATGTGACGAGTCTGCTCATCGCGGCTTGTTCGGCCAGCAACGTGACTTTACCGCCCGCTTTACTGACGCTGTCGGCAACCGCCAGTAGCAACGGCCCGCTTCCGGCTATCACCACCCGTTCGCCACGCAACGATAAGCCGTTTTTGATTTGTGCCTGTAAGCCACCGGCACCTGTCACCCCCGGTAAAGTCCAGCCAGGGAAGGGCAGTAACAGTTCGCGCGCGCCACAGCATAAAATTAACCGTTGGTAGTCGATAGTCCCGCAACCTTTGTCATTTTCGTACAACAGTTGCTGTGGCGCGCTTTGTGCCACCACTTTGCTGCCGCTGAGCAGGGTAAAGTGTTCTAACGCATCAATGGCTTGCCGATATTGGCGGGCGAGAGCGGGTAACTCGACTTCAGGCCCATCGCGCCAGATTTGCCCGCCAGGACGCGGATTATCATCAAGCATCACGATTCGTTGCTGGCTTTCACCTGCCGCCAGCGCAGCGGCCATTCCGGCAGGGCCAGCGCCGATAATCAACACGTCGCATTGCAGGTTATTCATTTATTCCCACTCCGTTCGATTCTCATCTCGGGCTGGCACAAAGTTTGGCAGGCCAGTCGTTGCACACCATCAATGATGACCCGGCATTCCTGACACACACCCATGCCACAGAAAGCCGCTCGCGGTTGCTGGCTGACGGAAATTCGGCAGTAATCTTGCCCGCTTAAGCTGAGTGCTGCCGCCACGGTGATGCCTTCTGGTACCTGATAAGGTTGTCCGGCGAGGGTTAAGGAGATCAGTTTCATAAGAGGCACTCGTCTGTGGCGAACATACGCGCAGCCAGATAAGGAGTGTCATCAATGGCGGTGCGCTGTTGTTGGATTTGCGCGGCAATCAATGCCGCACTGCCCATCGCCGTGGTGACGCCAAGACCTTCATGTCCGAGCGCCAACCACAGCCATGAATAATCCGGATGGGGACCAAGCAAGGGAAGGCCATCGGCCGACGCTGCCCTAAACCCCGCCCAGCAGCGGATGATGTTCATTTTTGCCAGCTCGGGCAGGTAGTCTGTAGCGCGTTTAAGCATGGTGGCGAGCAAAGGCATGTCGATGGCTGGGTTGAGGGTGTCAAACTGGCGTGAGGAACCAATCAGCAATTGGCCGGTTGGGCGAGCCTGCACGTTAAAGGCCACGGATGTGCCGTCGGAAGCATGCGCACTGGCTCCATAACCTAGATCCACCAGTTGGTGTTTTACCGTGTGTGGATAGCGGTCGGTGATCGCCAGTTGGCCTTTTTTGGCTCGCAGTAGCGGCGTTGCCAGCAGTTTGTCGGCCTGTAAACCACAGGCTAAGGTGATAACCGGTGCGCTAAATCGCTGCCCACTCGCCAAAACCACCGACTGCTGTTCCAGTGCTACGACTTCACCGTAAATCCGCTGGACGGCTTGCCCCGCATCGTCAACCAACCAACGGGCCGCATTCGGGGCGTAAATAATGCCATCTCCCGGCACGCGCAAACCACCGGCTAATCCGCCACGTAGCATCGGTTCAAGTTGTGCCACCTGTTGTGGGGTCAGAAGTTCACTGTTCACGCCAAATGCGGCCATCCGTTGCTGTTTAACTTCCGCAATCGCCATTTCTTCGGGCTTTTCTGCCAGCCACAAGGTACCGCAGTCGCGCCAGGCGCAGTCTTCCGGCATACGGTCGACCACGCTGCGCCACAAATTCAACGAATAACTACTCAGCGCAAGTTCAGCGGGGTTGTCATCCATACACACCAAATGCCCCATGCCAGCAGCGGTCGCGCCAGGGCGTTGGTCGTCAACCAGCAACACCCGTAACCCTTGTTGTGCTAACTGCCATGCGCAGGCCGTACCGATAATACCCGCGCCAATGACAATCGCATCGGCGGTCGCCATTAACGTATCCCCCAGGCAAACGGGTCGCGTTCATCCAGTAACAATTGGCTATCGGCACAGACAAAAGCTTGCCCGCGAATAAACGGTGTCACTGTGTTTCCGGCATTGGGCTGGTAATAACCGCTGAACTCACTGCCGATCACGCTGGCCTGGCGCCAGATTTCACCTGGTAATAATTTGCCATCTGCGGCCAGGCAAGCCAGTTTGGCACTGGTTCCGGTGCCACACGGCGAGCGGTCATACGCTTTGCCAGGGCATAAAACAAAATTGCGGCTGTCGGCCTGTTCGTCGTCGCAGAAGAGTTCAATATGATCGATAACTCCGCCGTCTTCCCCGTAAATCCCCGCGTTTTCTAGCGCCTGGCGTACCGTCCAACTGAAGGCGGTTAGGGCTTCAATATTGTTAGTGGCGATGCTCAAGTGATGGTCGCTGATGAGGAAGAACCAGTTTCCCCCCCAGGCAATATCTCCGGTAACTTCGCCATAGCCTTCAACAGACACGGCGACTTGCTGGCGGTAACGATAAGCGGGGACATTTTCGATAGTTACACTGCCATCTTCATGCAACGTTGCGCTCACCGTGCCAACCGGGGTTTCAATCTGGTGTTCGCCCACAGCAATGTGACCAAGATACGCCAGAGAGGTGATGAGCCCAATGGTGCCGTGGCCGCACATGCCGAGATAGCCGCTATTATTGAAGAAGATCACCCCGGCGGCGGCGTGTGGAGAGCAGGGCTGGCAGAGCAACGCGCCCACTAATACATCGTTGCCACGCGGTTCCAGAATGATAGCACTACGCCAGTCATCATAATGTTCAGCGAAAAGCGCTTTACGCTCAGCCATGCTGCCACGGCCCAGGTCGGGAAAACCATCGATAATCAACCTGGTAGGTTCACCACCGGTGTGGGAGTCAATCGCGCGTAATGCGATGAAAGGGGATGCAGGTGTCATGGGTGTCTCTCAATGGTTAATTAAATGTTACCAATAGATTAAGACTGACCGAATCCCGCCATCACGGCTTGACCTTTTTCGGCAACGGCGATGCCGAAATCAGCACAATGCAAAATGGCCTGAGCCCACATCACGTAACTCACCCTTGAAAGAACAAAAGTTTGTGGCAATCCGCATATTCGCTATAACGCGCTTGATAAGTTAAAGAAAAGTTAATATTGATCCAATGGAGTTAAAAATAACCCACTGCAACCACTCGCGGGAAAAGGTATTGCGATGCAATTAATCCCTGGTTTGAAGGCTCCTCCGCAGGCTCCCTGTCTTCCTGAGCCAGAAGCGGAAGAGTGCTTTGCTGTCGATCAACTCAAATTGCTCTGTGATGGACTGGCACAGCAGCGCCCCAGTTCGTTACGTAGTATGTTGAATTCACTGGCATTGATTGCCCCGCTGCTAAACGCTATTCCCAATGTGGTGTTCTTTATTAAAGACAAGCAGGCGCGCTATTTGCTGGCGAACCTCACATTAGCCAAACGTTGTGGTTTTAAAACGGTGACACCGCTATTAGGTAAAACGTCGGCAGATGTTTTCCCGACCCAGTTAGGTTCAGGCTATACCGAGCAAGATCTTCGGGTATTACATCACGGTGTGCAGATTCAGGATCAGCTTGAAATGCACCTGTACAGTGGCCGTGAAACCGGCTGGTGTCTGACGCAAAAGCTGGCGCTGTATGACCGGCAGGGCAAGATTATCGGCATGGCCGGGATTTCACACGACTTGCAGGAAGCGAAGGCCAATCACCCGGCTTATCAACGCCTGGCGGCACTGGATGTCTATATCCGCCAGCATTATGACCGGCCAATCGCAATGGATGAGTTAAGGGCGCTGACCGGTCTTTCGGTTGCGCAAATTGAGCGTTACTGCAAACGTATTTTCCACCTGACGCCGCGCCAGATGATCCACAAAGTCCGGCTGGAGAAGGCCACCGAACTGTTAGCCAGCGATCTGCCGATTACCGATATCGCTATCCAGTGCGGTTATACCGATCACAGCGCCTTCAGCCGACAGTTTAAAGCCATGACCGGCTCCACCCCTCGCGATTTTCGTGCCACGTTAGTTCCCTAATCCCCTTAAGTTATTACTTTTATGATGTGGCTGCGTCAGTGCTTTTGCTGCGCGCAGCCCGCTAGCATTGTGCCAATTTCGTCCTCGCATTCGGTGAAAACCGTCAAGCCGCTACTGAGAAATCAGGTCAATCTGTTCTCGAATTTCACCAAATATTAACCATCAATTAACAATTCAGGCGAAAGGACAAACACGATGAGCCATAAAGCGATTAACTGGAGCGGTGTGTTCCCTGCGGTCAGTACTCAATTTCGTAACGATTATTCTCTGGATCTTGATGCCACCCATGCGGTGATTAAAAACCTGGTCAAAGACGGTGTGTCTGGCCTGGTGGTTTGCGGCACTGTGGGTGAGAACACCTCCATGACGATGCAGGAAAAACTGGCAGTGATCGAGGTGGCGAAAGACGCCGCACAAGGCAAAGTGCCTGTTATTGCAGGGATTGCCGAATTCACCACTGCCTTTGCACAGAATATGGCGCGTGAAGCAGAAAAAGCCGGTGTCGACGGCGTCATGGTGATGCCAGCACTGGTTTATTCATCCAAACCACACGAAACCGCCGCACATTTCCGCAGTGTAGCCAGTGCCACCAACCTGCCGATCATGGTTTACAACAACCCACCAATTTATAAAAACGATGTCACGCCAGACATCCTGACCACGCTGGTCGATTGCGACAACATCGTCTGTTTCAAAGACTCCTCTGGCGATACCCGCCGCTTTATCGATTTACGCAATGCGGTAGGTGACCGCTTCGTGCTATTCGCCGGGCTGGACGATGTGGTACTGGAAAGCCTTGCCGTGGGTGCAGAAGGGTGGATCTCTGGCATGTCGAATGCTTTCCCACGCGAAGGGGAAACCTTGTTCCGCCTGGCGAAGCAAAAACGCTTCGAAGAAGCCCTGGCACTGTATAGCTGGTTTATGCCGTTGCTGCATTTGGATGCCCGTCCGGACCTGGTGCAGTGTATCAAACTGTGCGAAGAGCGCGTGGGCCGTGGCAGCGCGGTGACCCGTCCACCACGTTTGGCATTGCAGGGTGAAACTCTGCAAGAGGTGACGGCAATTATCGACGCCGCTCTGGCTAACCGTCCGACTCTGCCTGACGTCGGCCTGTAATCCTCCATGACGGCCCGGCATTTCACCGGGCTTTATCGGGCAATCGAACAGGGGAAACCGATGCCGACTCACAGCACTTACAACCTTAGCGGTAAACAGTTTATTGGCGGGCAGCGGATAGCCAGTGGTGACACCGAACTCATCAGCCTGCGGGCCGATAATAATCAACCAACTGGTTATCGTTTTTATCAAGCCAGCCCGGCAGAGGTGGATGCCGCAGCACAAGCTGCTGCCCAGGCATTCAATATTTATTCACAAACCAGTGCCGAGCAGCGCGCTGATTTTCTGGCGGCTATCGCCGATGAGCTGGATGCGTTGGGAGAAGACTTTTTTGCTTTTGCCGCACAGGAAACCGCTTTGCCTCTCGCTCGTCTGAACGGTGAGCGCGGCAGAACCAGCGGGCAGATGCGTTTGTTTGCCGAACTGTTGCGCAGTGGCCGCGTGCACGCGGCAAGGATTGATTGCGCATTACCAAACCGAACTCCGTTGCCGCGATCTGATTTACGGCAGTACCGCATTGCACTTGGCCCAGTTGCAGTGTTTGGTGCCAGCAACTTCCCGCTGGCGTTTTCTACCGCCGGTGGCGATACCGCTGCTGCGTTGGCTGCCGGTTGCCCAGTGGTGTTCAAGGCACATAGCGGCCATATGATCACCGCTGAGTTGACCGCGCAAGCGATTGAGCGTGCAGTGCAAAAACAGCAGATGCCAGCGGGCGTTTTCAACATGGTATTCGGCGGCAGTATCGGCGCAGACTTAGTGAAACACCCGGCAATCCAGGCGGTGGGTTTTACCGGTTCATTGCAAGGTGGCAGGGCATTATTTGATTTAGCGATGCAGCGCCCACAACCGATTCCGGTGTTTGCCGAAATGTCGAGCATCAACCCCGTGGTGGTTATGCCACAAGCGCTGGCTCAGCGTGGCAAACAGATAGCCCAGGAGTTGGTTGCCTCTTTCACGCTGGGCTGCGGCCAGTTCTGCACTAAGCCTGGGCTAATTATTGGCCAGCGCAGCGCGGCCTTCAGCCAGTTGATCGCCGATTTGCAAAACCATGTTAGTGCTTGCTCACCACAACCAATGTTGAATGCCGGTACCCGCGACCATTATCTGGGTGGTTTGCAAGCATTAGAAAGGCATCCGCAGCTTCGGCATTTGGCAGGGAGCCGGGAAGAACAAGCCCATCTGGCGGTCGCTCAGTTGTATCAGGCCGAAAGCAATTTGCTTCTCAACGCCGACCCTTTGTTGCAGCAAGAAGTCTTTGGCCCGGTGGCCATAGTGGTGGAAGTTGCCGACCGGCAGCAGTTGCTTGCCGCGCTGGATAACCTGCAAGGGCAACTGACCGCCACGTTATTGGCCGATGAAGAAGACCAAGCTGAGGCGAGTTCACTGGCGCAATTACTCACCCGTAAAGCGGGGCGAGTGTTGTTTAACGGCTACCCAACCGGTGTGGAAGTCTGTGAAGCCATGGTGCACGGCGGCCCCTATCCGGCGACCAGCGATGCGCGAGGCACCTCGGTCGGAACCCTGGCCATCGAGCGTTTTTTGCGCCCGGTCTGCTTGCAAAACTACCCGGCCGCACTGTTACCGCCAGCATTGCAGGACAGCAACCCGCTGAATCTGCTGCGCTTAGTTAACGGTGAATACACTCGCGCAGCCCTCCATTCGCCTGCCGGTCAATAAATCATTGGAAAGGTACTACCATGACAACACAGGGCAAATTTAAAAAGCAGCTGACCCTTACCGATCTGACGTTTATCGGTTTGGGTGCAATTTTTGGTTCCGGATGGTTGTTCGCCGCCAGTCATGTTGCTTCCATCGCGGGGCCGGCAGGGATCTATTCGTGGTTGATTGGCGGCGTGGCCGTGCTGTTACTCGGCATTGTTTATTGCGAACTAGGTGCCGCACTTCCTCGCGCCGGTGGCATCATTCGTTATCCGGTATTTTCCCACGGGGAACTGATGGGGTATTTGTTGGGGTTTATCACCCTGATTGCATTTTCCAGCCTGATCTCGATAGAGATCGTTGCCGCCCGGCAATATGCCGCGGCCTGGTTCCCTTCGCTAAGTAAGCCTGGTTCCGGTGACCCCACAATGATCGGCTGGGTGGCGCAATTCATCTTGCTGTGTATTTTCTTTGTGCTGAATTACTACAGTGTCAAAACCTTTGCTAAATCCAATAACCTGATCAGCATCCTCAAGTTCATTGTGCCGGTACTGGTGATCGTGGTGTTGTTCACATTCTTCAAACCTGAAAACTTGCACAGCCAGGGCTTTGCGCCATTTGGTTCGGCCGGAGTGGAAGCGGCAATTTCTGCCGGTGGCATCATCTTCGCGTATCTGGGGCTGACGCCGATTATTTCGGTGGCCAGCGAAGTACAAAACCCGCAGAAAACTATCCCGATCGCTCTGATTTTGTCGGTGGTGCTTTCCACGATTATCTATGTGCTGTTGCAACTTGCCTTCCTCGGCAGTATTCCTGCCGATTTGCTGAGTGGTGGCTGGCAAGGTATCAGCCAGCACTTTTCGCTGCCGTACCGTGATATTGCCGTGACGCTAGGGATGGGGTGGTTGGCCTTCCTGGTGGTGAGCGACGCGATTGTTTCGCCAAGCGGTACTGGCAACATCTATATGAATGCCACGCCGCGCGTGATCTATGGCTGGGCGAGGGCAGGGACATTCTTCAAAGTTTTCACCCGTGTTGATGGCGAGTCCGGTATTCCGCGTCCGGCGCTGTGGTTAACGTTCGGGCTTTCTATCTTCTGGACGTTGCCGTTCCCGTCATGGGAAAAGTTAATTGGCGTCGTTTCTGCCGCACTGGTTCTGAGCTATGCCATTGCTCCGGTTACCGCCGCTGGTTTGCGCCGCAATGCGCCGGATATGCCGCGTCCGTTCTTTGTCAGAGGCTTTTGTGTATTAGGGCCGGTGTCGTTCATCATTTCGGCATTGATCGTTTACTGGTCTGGCTGGAATACCGTGTCCTGGCTGCTTGGCCTGCAAATCGTGATGTTCTTTGTCTATATTCTGTTTAAAAATAAAGTGCCGACTCATAACGTTAGCCTTAAGCAGCAGGTCTGGTCCTCACTGTGGTTGATCGCGTTCTACGCGTTGATCATTGTGGCTTCTTATCTGGGCAGTTTTGGCGGCATTAATGCGATTGGTCACCCGTGGGATACCTTACTGGTGGCGGGCATCGCACTGCTGATTTATTACTGGGGTGCTTACACTTGTTTGCCTAAGGCGAATTTCGTCGGGGATGAAGAAGAGTGATGCTAAGGGAGGAAAGGGCAATGACATCAACCGTTAAATTGACTCTGGTAGAGGCTTATCAACTGGCGTATCAAGCTTTGCTGCGTAATGGTTTCAGCGCCGCACATGCCGACGCGGTGGCAAAGAACGTCACCGCCGGTGAGCGCGATGGCTGCCATTCTCATGGTTTGTATCGGGTGCTGGGATGCGTTCGCTCATTGAAAGCAGGGAAGGTAGCAGCAGATGCGGAGTCGACCCTCATCGACAACGCGCCAGCGATTTTACGTGTCGATGCGCAGGGTGGTTTCTCGTTGCTGGCTTATCAAGCGGCATTGCCTGTATTTATCGATAAAGTACGTCACTGCGGTATTGCTGCGCTGGCTATCAACCATTGCGTTCATTTTTCTGCGCTGTGGGCAGACATTGAGCCGCTGACCGAGCAAGGATTGGTGGCGCTGGCCTGCACCCCAAGCCATGCCTGGGTTACACCCGCTGGCGGGAACCAACCGCTATTTGGCACCAACCCGATAGCTTTTGGTTGGCCACGCCAGGGGAAAGCACCGTTTGTGTTTGATATGGCGACCAGCGCTGCCGCACGCGGTGAAATTGAACTGCATCGCCGGGCGAATAAACCGTTACCTGAAGGCTGGGGAATCGACAGCCATGGACAACCGTCTACCGACGCCGCCAGTGTGCTGCAAGGTGCCATGCTGACATTTGGGGGGCATAAAGGCTCGGCATTGGCGGCGATGGTCGAACTGATTGCCGGGCCATTGATTGGTGATATGACCAGTAAAGAATCTTTGGCATACGACCAACAGAGCGGTTCTTCGCCTTATGGCGGAGAACTGATTATTGCCATGGATCCTGAGCGTTTTCTGGGTGCGGATAAAGAGATGCATTTAGCCCGAGCAGAAGTTCTCTTTAACGATATGGCCGCACAAGGAGCCAGAATCCCAGGCGAGCGGCGTTTTAAAGCGCGTCAACACAGTGAGCAGTTCGGTGTGGAGTTGCCGCTGGCGTTATATGAAGAGATAGTGGCGTTGAGTTAGTCACTTCAACGGGCTTCTCACCAAATCGTGAGCTATCACCCTGTAAAACAACGCGGAACGTGGTTAATAGGTAACTCGCCAAGTTCAGGCGCTTTAGCCAACAGGATGCAGTATGGAAAATTACGCGAACATAAGTGGTGACTCACAGGTTGTCAGTTTCCAGATTGATGCCAACTCAATTAAAGTGCGCTTCAAAAATAATCATGTGTATCTCTACGATCTTCGCCACCCTGGACCCGAGCGCCTGGAGAAGATGAAAGAGTTGGCGCGTGCTGGTTGGGGCCTGAACACTTATATAGAAAGTGAAGTGAAATCCGATTTTTCATCAAAAGTATTTTAACTCTCAAAAGTGTGGAAAAGCTGCCTGCCTTAGGTGGGCAGCTAAATTTGGATTTTATCTTTCAAAAATAAGTAATTATTTTGATTCATGCGAGCTCAGATGAAGCACTGGTATTCTGCCAACTTACATGTATAGCAATTGCTATACATTGCTCTTGTGTTATGCTGATAAAGTAATCACCACACATGGAGTTTTTATATGAAATCAGATGTTCAACTCAACCTTAGAGCTAAGGAATCCCAGCGGGCGCTCATTGATGCAGCCGCCGAGATCCTCCATAAATCGCGAACAGACTTTATATTGGAAATGGCCTGTCAGGCGGCAGAGAATGTGATACTTGATCGACGTGTATTCAATTTTAATGACGAACAATACGCTGAGTTCATAGATATGCTTGATGCTCCGCTTGCAGATGACCCAGCCGTTAAGAAATTACTCGCAAGGAAGCCTCAGTGGGACTAGTAACAGCTCCTGAGCCTCTGACAAGTTCTCATCAGCTAGCGGAATTCGTGAGTGGAGAGTCAGTTCTTGATGATTGGTTAAAGCAAAGAGGGTTAAAAAACCACGCTTACGGTGCTGCAAGGACGTTTGTCATTTGTAAGAAAGAATCGAAACAAGTAGCGGGCTTTTACTCACTGGCAACTGGAAGTGTCAACCATACCGAAGCTACGGGTGGTCTTCGTCGTAATATGCCGGACCCAATACCCGTTATTATACTTGCGCGTCTGGCAGTGGACCTTTCTTTCCGGGGAAAAGGTCTAGGAGCCGATCTGCTTCAGGATGCAGTACTGCGATGCTACAGGGTGGCCGAAAATATCGGTGTCCGGGCCATTATGGTCCATGCACTTACTGAAGAAGCCAAACAATTCTATATTCATCATGGTTTTAAACCATTGCAAACGCAGGAGCGAACATTATTTTTTAAACTTCCGAAAGATGTGGAGGGGACTTAACCCTATGATTTTATGCGAACCATATTGGTTCATGAAGTAAAGGATCTTTGCAGGAAATTTAACATAATATACATTATGCGCACCAAGATTATGGAGGCTCAATGCTAATGTCTAATCGCGGCTTCATTATAGGAATGTCTGTTCTATAGTTCTCTCTGAGCCTCGCGCCAGGACGACTCCCGTTAGTACCGCAAGGATTCTCCAGTGACTACAGCTCAACCCGGAATGTTCACCTTGAAAGAAATCAACCGCACCAAGATTCTTCAGGATGTCATCGATCGTAATCTCCGTCCCGGCCAGGCTGCTGAAATGCTTGGTATCACTCCCCGACATTGCAGCAGACTGATTAGCCGTTACCGCCAGTCAGGTCCGCTTGGCGTGACAAACCGTAGCCGCGGACGCCCTGGCAATCGCAGATTACCTGAAACGATCACCGAACGAGTCCTGCATATTATCCGTGAAACTATATCGATTTCGGTCCAACACTGGCCAGAGAAAAACTTGAAGAAATCCATGGGCTTATTTTAGGAAAAGAAACAGTCCGCCGGCTCATGATTAAAGCTGGCCTTTGGGTTCCACTGAATAAGCGCGCCCCCCGGATTCAGCAACCCAGATATCGTCGGGCATGTACAGGTGAACTGGTCCAGATAGACGGCGGTGATCATCACTGGTTCGAATCCCGTGCCAAGCCATGCACTTTACTGGTTTACGTTGACGATTCGACAAGCAATGCTTTATCTCATTGAAGATAATGATTTAAGCCGAAAAGCCATCGGGAAATATATTGAGGTCTGGCATTATCCGGATGGGCGAAAAGAGCTTCGTCTTAACGGATCAGTACTTCCCTACTCTACCTACGACCGGCTCTCTGAAATTGATCAGGGGGCTATTGTTGATAACAAGCGTTTAGGACGCACCCTGGAATTCATTAAACTGGTACAGGATAAACGTGATAATAACCGCTCACAGATGGTCCCTGCTGGTGATGGCCCCTCTCGACGACGCCGCAAACCAACCGAAAAAAATCCCAGCGTTCACTAAATGACGATGACATGCTTGATGCATTGAAGACACTGCAGTCACGTTCAGAGGAAATTTTCCGTAAGAGAAAATGACTTCAATGTTATGAATGAGCCAATGAATAGACAATCCTACTGAGCTTTGACAAATGATGTAGAGGCTCAATAGTAGTGTCCGCCTGTAGCTCAATGTTTCAATCTTGCTCTTTAACCCAGTCAATCATTTTTTCTTTGAATGCGCTCACTGCCCCCTGCTCCGCTTTGCCAGCTTTGGCCTTATAGCGATCCAACACAAAATCGACCTGCATCTGCACCTCACGCCACCTCAGCACGGCTGGTACCCTGCGCTTCAAGTCAGCGAACTCATTGAGCAGCCGGGAGCTATTGAGCTTCAGTTTGCCGTGCACCAATGCCAGATACAGACCAGAGAGGATTAACCCGGCCACGTTCTGGAAATCCGGACTGCTTTCCACCCAGGGTCTGAGCTGCGTCTGGACTCGCAGGATG
The DNA here is from genome assembly GCA_024169445.1 of Buttiauxella agrestis ATCC 33320. Taxonomy (GTDB): domain Bacteria; phylum Pseudomonadota; class Gammaproteobacteria; order Enterobacterales; family Enterobacteriaceae; genus Buttiauxella; species Buttiauxella ferragutiae. The sequence continues at coordinate 3,538,038 of JALKFA010000001.1, read as the reverse complement.
TCAGCCTCTACTGACGCTGCCGCCGCGATAAACAGTTGTGCAGCGACGCGCTCCAGGGCTGGCTCATAAGAGCGACCAGGGTCACTGACAATGGCACGTTGTTCAGCCTCGGCAAAATATTCCTCCATCTTCTGCAAGGCGATTTTCTCAGCCGGCAAGTCGTTAGCCAGCACCTCGATCCAGGCCAGACGCTTGTAAGCCGTACCGCAAAGGCTGATACGCCCAAGAGTCGGCTGCAATTTGCATACGCGGGTCAGCAAATGAGTCGCATCAAGGGTCTGCTTACGAGCCGAGTTCAGCACCAAACTCAACTCCCGCGGAGATTCCCTGGCCGCAGCATTGACTTGCAACCATGCTCGACGCGCCATCAAGTCTCCCAACTGCTCACTGGCCTTGAAGCTGGCACCACCATCATTGGCACCGATGGCGCGCTCGAACCAGCCGATCGCACGCTCAGTTTCTCCAGCTTCGGCCCAAGCCTGAGCAAACGCCTCACACACTGCCCCCATCTCGATCCATAACTGAGCGAAATGGCTTTCCAGGAACTCGATCATACTGATGACCTGAACCTTGGGTATTTTCTTGTAGCGGCTGTCATCAATGGCGATTTCCAATGCCAGCACTAAGGCCTGTGGTGATGCGATGCTATCAAAGCTTTGGTCAGGTGCCGCAGCAGGCTCGTTGGCATCTTCCTGTGTCCGCGCGAACACCCAGTCCGGGTCGCCGTAACACTGGAAAGCAGCCCAGGTATTACTTTCTGAATTGGCCAGCCAGGCCTCCCGTCGCGCCGATGCCACCGCATCAATGAACCGAACACCATTGAGCAACTGACTATAGAACTTGGTTGCAAACAGACCCGCCACTTGGTCATCCACTGCCCAGCCCGCAACAACAACGCAACGCACCCCTATGGCAATCAGCTCCTCGGCCACCGTAGCCGCGAAGCGGGTGCGGTCGTAACTTAGATGAGTGATCTTCAACAACTGGGTCGGATCAATAGCCCCCAGGTAACAACAGTTGATGAATACCAGCTCAGGCACCACGCGCATACTCTTCATCTCTCGCGGCCCAAGGAAGATGTTGTTGGACAATACAACCCCCCGAGGGTCCAGCATCCTGGGAGCGGTTTCAGTTGTCTTGGTAGGCGCATCGATGTCCTGCTCGGGTAATGCTTCGAACAGCGGCGGCTCACCGTGCCCCGCGATGTGCACGATACGCCAGTCCTGGGCCAGCAAGGCGCTGGTCACCGCGAAGGCATCAACCTTGCTGCTGTTTTCCGTATCATCGGCTATCAACGACAGTACCTTGCCAGGCGGCATAGAGTTTTCCATCAGGGTAGTGATGGCACGAGCTTCGGCACGCGCAGCAGGCAACCTTGGGTAGCGCGAGGTATCGGTGACCGGCTCGCCAATAATCAACACATTGGCCTCGAAGCTGGCATCGAGTACTTGTTCACGATAGTTCTCTGTGCGCAGCTTACGTAACAATTTACAGCGTATAGCCCAGGGCTCCGGGTTTTCAGCCATCGAGTTGTCTGGATTGCGTTCGGTATTGAGCAATTCCCAGGGGATCGCCGCCGTGGATTTATCCATTTCGATCTGCATTTCCGTGGTGCCGCCGAGGTAGGCATCCATCTCCAGCGGCACCAGCAATTTGAAAAGAGTCTGACCGATAGACTTGCTTGCTGAGGGTAAGTTTGACGATGCGCTAACCAACTCGCGTAGCAACGCCACTTGCGTCGACTGAGCTCGAACTTCGGCGCGTGCACGCCGGGTATCCAGTGTGTAGAAAATCACAGGCTGCTGATTTTTATCGTACTGGGTCACTACTGAAATGAAGTCGTAGCGGGCGCTTCGGTAGCCGCCCTCCAGAGGCCGACGCAGCCAACCAGTACCAAACTTGATGGTCGGCGTCACCAGGAAGTCTTTTGGCCGTGACACACCTAACGCATGCACAGCGCGCCAGGCATCTGTGGCGCGATCAAGATACAGTTCGGTTAGGTGAAGGTGACTGACAATCGGCCAATCCTTCTGTTTGAGACAGAGATTAGCGACCTGCACCCCTTGGGCAATTAACGCTGCGGACTGGCTCGGCGACATGCCGATCCCGCCACTACCAATCAACGCCGCTGCGATTTCGAACTGCACCGGCACACCGCGCTGCTGTTCAGCTATGCGCTGAGCCCAGGCAACAACCCCCATGCGCACCGTCTCAAGCAAGTCGCTGGATTTCAACTTGCCCTCTGGCCCCAGGCCCACCACAATGACTGCTTCAGGACGCGGTAGTTGCAAGGGATTTTCGCTATTCACGGCGATGTTCATGAACACCTGATTACTGCGAGGAGACGAAGGATAGAGGCTCATCTTCAAGGCATCGTTAAGCAGACCACCGACCATTTCATCGACAACCCGTTCGCTACCAGTAAGAGCGACGCTGGAATAGTGACCGACGATCAGTGGATCGCGGGTGAACTTCAGATTGGAGTTGATCACAGTCACCGGTAGCGGCGGTAGTGATTCTCGCGCCACAGAGGGGATCAGCTGGCTGTTCAACGTGAAAATATCGTCGACGCTGACTGGCAGAGTGAACTGACCACCACGCACTGGCCTGCTCGCTATATATGGCAGTGACGGCTGTGGAACTACACCACGGCTGATTGCTTCGCCCAACACCGCCAGTTCAGTGGTACGACCGGTTTGCAACAACGAAAGAAATGCCGGGAACGCGGCAACCTGCTTTGGCAGGTCGCCATGTTCACAGTCTAATTTATAGGCTTGCACTCCGGGCAGTAGAGCACTGTGTAACGTCACCCTGCCATCACCGCCGCCTATCGTATCCTTGTAAACGAAACCCTTTCCAGTACTGAAGGTATATCCATCGGGGGTAAATTGCGCTTCACCCACAACCATCGACAGCTTGTCTCTCCAGCGGCTAAGATCCTGCTCATCCAGCGCCTTGCGCAACGCTTTCGCGGTCTCCAGTACTTCAGCGCCAGGCACACCCCAATCGTAGTAATCCTGCTGGATATGCAGGTTGTGCCAAAAGCTGTGTGCTTTCAGCCACAGCTTATCTTTGCGGGCCAGCTCTGCCCAAGCTTCGGTATCGCTTAAGTTGAGCACCGGGTCGAGCAGATTAGCCTGCAACTGAATAAATCCGGGAAAAGTGGCCATGAGTTTCCGGGACTTCTGTGGGGAAAACGGTGCCCCAATGAACGCCAGGCTGTTACCGAAAGTATCGTCTCCCGAGAGTACCTGCATCGGAGCCCAGGAACCGCCATTGGGTGTGCCGAGCATCAACAACCGCGCTTGTGGATCCGCCATCATGCGCGACCACACTTGCGGGCACCTGAGTAACATCGTCCGTGCCAGCAAGCCCCCCATCGAGTGTGCCAACATCCTTACCGGTTGCCGGGTTCCCGTCCTGGCATTGAGCGCGTTTTCCACGGCGATGCCGAGTCGTTCGGCCTCCAACTCCATCGGCACACGCCAATCGAAGGCAAACACGCTCACCTCGTGGGTTGCCTCAAGATATTTAATCAGGTCTTCATAGACCATGCCCACCGCACCATCGGGCTCTACGTTGTCTTCCGAACCTTTCTCGTAGCTCAACTCATCCAGGCCGTTGATCAACCTGGGTCCCAGCCAGATACGTCGGTCACCCGCCTTGAGGTTGCTGCCCAGAATGCCCGGTAATATGAACACCGCCGGCTTCTGCACTGCTGGTTTGCCACCACCACCACCACGCAGTCCACCGGAGTCGGTGCCTTGCCAGGACAGCGGCCCGATGGGAGTGAAATCCCTAGGGTCGTCCAGCGTCAGGCCCTCAACAATAGCTGTCGCGGTGCGTTCGTTATTAAAATAGGAGAAGTGCGAAACTGAACCGCCCTGGTTAAGCAGGAACATCGCCGACCTGGCTCTGGGTGCTCCGCCATACATAGAACTGGTTTGTACCACTAGATCGTTATCGGTCCAGAAGAATGTGTCAGAGAGTAAGGTCTTGAGCCAACTGACCACCGAGTCCCCTTCCATGTCACCGGCAATGACCCGCAGTTCACCGTCGACCGGAGTGTGAATCAGGTGCAGCCACTGGACTAGCGGGCTGTCGGGCATCTGTGCAGCCAGGCCTGGAATGAGCAATGGATTACTGCGACGGCGTGCAACTTCAGCCATTAAATCGACTAACTCGGGCACCACAGGCACGCCGCTCAGATCCATACTCCATTTGAGCACTGAAAGGTAAGCATCCAGCCTGTTTGACGCCAGCAACGTACCGCGTGCAGGACAGGCAACGCGCACAAAGCGCGTGACTTTAATCCCCTTGGCGTTGACCAGATTGATCAACTGTTGCAGATCCTCGCGTTGGGCCTTGTATTCATCGCCCTTAGCTACGTCCTCGAAACTTTGCAGAAGGTCGCTACCGCCACTGCAGACTTTGGCCAGTACCTCGCCGATCAGCCCTCCCCTTGAATGCGAAAGCAAATGCAGGTTCGCTCCCTTGGGCAGCGCGTTGGCTAATTCCATAGCGTTTTGAATCGGACTGGCTGTCAAGGTTGGGTGGTCCAGTGCATAGACACCGCTGTAGGCACCGAATAGACGTTCAACCTTCGACGGATGGACGGTCCAAAGTTTACCAAAGGTGCCATGGGTACTGGAGAAGGTACCGTGCAACAGTACCAACAACGGTTTGTCATTGATGGCAATATCAGTGGCCGTCGCGCTGCCCTTCAGTGAACCAAGCATCTTTGAGTCGAGCTTGTAAAGACCGGGGTCGACCTGCTTGTCGATCATGTTTGATGCCAGCGTAGCGGCAGCATCCGCGACGGTGTCCTTGCCGACACCAGTGATAATCTGAATTAGCCTCACCAGCACCTTGCCAAGCGGGCCACGTGACGGGCCACGGCTCTGCCCCTGGATTTCATCCTGACCATCCCACGTCAGTTGCACAGGTATCCGTACGTTGCCCGCCACCTGAGCATCTCGGGATGCCGCACTCTGCTGAGCATGAAACAATTCACGTGCGGTTTCCGGGTTCAATATCAGTACGGGGCCGTTGGCGATATGCACGGCCATCACATCTTTGTCCGGGTCGACATTTAGCGACACCTCACTGCCGGTACCACGTCGAACCGCCACCTGAACTGAATATTTAACCGTGCCTTCGGTCAGCCCGGCGGGTAGTTCCAATGGTGCACCGTTGTGGGGTGCGTCATTTGTGTAGCCTGAAACAATAAATGTAATACTCATGTTATTTATCCTTAATAGGTTAGCGTGGCACTATCTATTTATTCCTCTCCAACCACAAATAGATTGACCTTTCACTTCCGAATAAAAAGCAATAACACCGACAAGATAAATAACAATCAGCATTGTAAAATAACCAGAAAAATTTAACACCTCGTACAGGTTCAACTCACCTGGTTCAATATAATTTATAAACAAAGAATAACCATTACTCATTGATATGATCTTATTAGGTGTAAAAAATAAATACGACAATATAATGAGTGATTGATTTTCACACTCATCCTATCATCGTTAAAGATAAACCCCCTTGAAAAACAGTTGCTCACTGAGGTAGTCCAGAAAAATGCGTCAGCTTGATGCCACGTCATTAACACCCCAAAATATACTGGAGCAAATCATGCCACAAAGCAGCTTTATTCATCCGTTATTCGGCCACATTACATTCCGGACAGCCAACCCTGAATGGAAGCGAGGAGATCATATATTCTTCATTAGTGGCTTTGATGTTAATGATGTAACACCAATTATCATTCCACAACTTAAGGGTATTCCAGGTTCCAACAATGGAGTATTACATTTTCATAAATTGGCCCACCAACAAATACTCGAGGTATTTAAAAACATTGAAGCTAAAGGTCAACTTCACCTTATTAAGTCCTGTGCTGGAACGCTAAATCCACGCTTACGAAAACCCACCAGCGGTGCGTTGAGCAAACTTCCTTCAAATCATGCTTTTGGAATCGCGATCGACTTAAATGAAGATGATCCGGGATTTGGCGACTCAGTTGCACCTATCGCCCCCATTTTTCAATCTTTTGGATTTTCCTGGGGTAAATCTTTCAATGACCCTATGCACTTTGAGGTCAATAAATTTATTCAGTCTGAAGCAATGGAAGAGAACGCTGCCATGAAATTTATTGCTGCTAAACAACATGTTTCAAACCGAGGCGTGCCTCCTGATGATTTTCTGGAACAGTTAGTTGCGTGGGGAAAGTACGCTCCGGATGAAATCTTTGCACCAAACTCTGCAAGTGATATCTACTCAAGTATTAAAAATACACTCGGCCCGTGGAAGAATATCAACCACCGGCGTGCCGCGATGCTAGAAGTCATGCGGGTACTCGCTGGTTTTGAATCATCGTGGGACTGGAATGAAGGCCGAGATAAAAATAATCCGACCTCAGTCACACCGGAAACTATCGAGGCGGGTGCCTGGCAGGTAAGCGCAAACTCAATGCATTTCGGGCAGGAGCTTCAGGAGCTGGTACTGAAAGAAGTCAACACACTTGATGGAAATGCCTTCCAAAAAGCAATGAAAGAGAACCACACCTTAGCGATGGAATATGTGGCACGACTACTGCGCCGCACTGTTCATCACCATGGTCCGGTCTCCAGACACGAAATAGACCCATGGTTACGCCGTGATGCGGTCAAAGAGTTTGAAGCGTTATTACTGTAAGACTCGAGGTTTATTGTGAGGTTCTACAGATATAAGCACAGTTGCTATGGTTAGCACATAAGGTGGATTGAAGATGAATTATTGGATTTTCCAATGTAAGAAAGAGCGTTTTGATATTTCCGAACCCGATATTTTATTTGATGGTATGACCGGTTGGTGGACAGCTAATCAATATCGTTCTGAGATGATGCCTGGTGATATGGTTTTCTTTTGGCTAGCAGGTGATAAAAAATACCGAGGTATATATGGTATCGGTGAGTTAACATCTACACCATACCAATGGGAAAAAGAAAATAACAAAGGATTTTCCGTAAATATTAAATGCAAAAAAAGATTGAACCAATATTTACCCGTAAATAAAATTCAGGAAAATAGAGCTCTGTTAGACCTGCAAATTTTAAATATGCCAATGGGGAGTAATTTTCTTCTTAATAAATTAGAGGGGCAGACTCTTGAGGCGATGACAAAAAATCACATCAATGGAGATATAGTATGAATGAACATATGTCTCTATGGTCAGAGATTATCACTGCGGCAAATAAGCCGCTTTCACTGGTGGCGCTGATGTTACTTGTCGGTATGACATGGGCAATGTCACACACTGACTTTGTGACGAATAATCCTGGTCTATTCACTGCATTATTAGGTTTATGCATTATTGGCGTATTTTTTGTCGCCGTGTATGAAATTGCAGCTATAAACAACAAAACGAAAGCCGTAAAAGCTAAAGATACAACAATTCTGGCAGAAACATTAGGAACATGCGTTGCTACTGCATCGCATCCGCACATCTCCAATTTAGAATTATCGGAGGAGAGAGTTCAAGCCTACGTTCGACTTGCCGCTTACGTTAAAGGCCAGGACAGTGTGACAAACGCTGAGTTCCGCAGCCTGGCCAGTAAGGCAATTATTCACTATGCATACACACAAGGTGGTTGCAACAAAGCTGATATTGATGAGTGTATGAATGAGTTGGGATTATAGACCACTATAAAATACGCAAATTACTGGATGCAGAATCGTTCAGTAATACAGATTGTATTTTAAAAATTGACAGACCTTGGACATTTGAAATCTTCCCTCCCTCTTACCGCTATTTTATAATACCAACCTTGATCTGTAACTCAGCCGAGTTTCCTACTCACTCTCATTTTCTTTTAAATAACTTATGTGGCCGCGAGTATTCCATCCCAAACAAATCAAGGCACCCATTGCATAGGCCACTAAATCCCACCAATCCGGTGTGGAGCCAAACACGACTCTTAGCAAATGGCTCTCGAATTGATAGTCGGCCTTAACGGCCAGTAATTGACAAAGCTCAACTCCAGCGCCAGCCAGGAATGAAATACAGGTGAGTAAAAATGGCTTCGCTTTGACTATTGCAGCCAGCGAGTAGTAAATCCACATCGTAGCCAGAACGTCTCCTCCAAGGCTCCGTATCAATCCCCACTTTGACCCCAAAGTTGCCAGGATAGCTAACATCACGAACAGTATGATGGAGCATACAAAATTGAAGCGTTCAAACCGTAAACTCATAACAAATATCACCTGAAAGAAGTTCAATGAAAAAAGGTATCTCTTTAAGAAACAATCCAATTTTTAAAAATACCAACATGGAAACTTAAGCCAGCGCCGTTATCCGCGTGTGATTAAAATAAGCAAGCACAGCGGCACTCGGTTCGTGTTTACGGCTCACCATCATCAGGTTCGCTGATAGATCCGGCGCGTCAAGAAGCCGATAAACTACACCAGGGATCGCCACTTGCGCTAGCGGTGCAGGAACCAGAGCGATACCCAGCCCGGCTCCGGCCATGGCGAGGACGCTAAGTGAACTGGAGATTCGCCAGGCAATATTTAGCGAATCGCCAAGCAGCCTTTGTAATTGCCTATCCAGATGTGAATCCACATCGTTTATTGAATACATAATCAAGGGCTCATGGGCCAGCATGTCTATGGTCAGGCTCTCTTTAGCGGCGAGTTTATGGTCGCTGGACATCACAACCACCCTTCCCCATTGACCCACCGATTGATAGACAAAAGCAGAGTCATGATCCGGATAGTAATCAGGCATATAACCCACATCCAGCGTTCCGTTGTGGATGGCCTCACGCTGAAGCTGTGGTGCCAGTTCCTGGCAAATTAATTCAGCATCCGGATAAGCCTTGTGAAAAGATCGTACATCCTGCATCAGTCTGCCACTGAAGACGGCATTACCGGCAAAGCCGATTCGCACCCGGCCTGTTTCACCACGAATAGAACGCTCAACGGCAAGGCGCGTATGTTCCATTTGCTCCAGAGTCCGTGCGGCTTCAGCTTGCAAAAGCTTCCCGGCTTCAGTCAGTTCAACCCGACGGCTGGTGCGAATGAATAATGGGCCGCCCAGCTCAGTTTCCAGGGATTTTATCTGCATGCTCAGTGCAGGTTGAACAATATTGAGCCGTTCCGCCGCCCGGCCAAAATGCCGTTCTTCGGCGACGGCTAAAAAATACTTCAGGTGACGTAGATCCATAATGGCTCCATCAATCATTTAAAATGATTAATCAGTAAAATCTATATATTTGAGATTGTCGTATTTTGCATCCAGACTAAATCCAGTCAACTAACAGGAACTAAATACATGCAAAATCCACTACAAGACCGCCAACAACTTAATGACCTGATGAATGGCTGGATGCACCGCGATCTGGGCGAATGGGATCAGCTTCGCGAACTGTTCCACCCTGACGGCACCATTGAAATAACGTGGTTTGAAGGGCTGGGAAGTGATTTTGTTAATGGCTCAATGCGGATGGGCGCTTCCGACTTGCGCACCAAACACCTTATCGGTTCGCCTGCAGTAACCTTCAATGATGCCGGGGATAAAGCGATTCTTGAAACCAATGCAATCATCGTTGCCGAGAACGTGAAACTGAACATTGGCTGTGAGTGTCACAACCGTTTTTACGATCTGGCAGAAAAAAGGGATGGCGTATGGAAACTATTCCACCGCCAGAGTATTTACGATATCGGCACATTCACTTTCCCACTTGGCCTAGTCGCAATAGACCAGGCTGTGGTTGTGAAGTATCCACGTGAATATGCCGCACTGGCCTATTTACTCGAGCTGAGCGGCTTCCCTCTCGGGCGCGTATTCGCCACTCGCGGCAGCGAACTAGAGTTGAAAATGAAAGCCGACGCTAAGCGCTGGTTATCCGCTAGTTAAGAACGGTACCCAGACTTATCTCCACCACATGCCGTTGACCATCATCCTTCAACGGTATGGTTTTTCCTGGCAACGATATGCCATCTAGCATGAGTTGATATTCGCCCTCACGGTGTAACGCATTGATCTGGTAATCACTTGAGCCATGTCTATAAACAAGGCTCACTGAAGGCCAGTCACGCGGCAGTAACGGGTGAACGGTTATTGAGTCGCCATGCCGTTCGATCCCCAGCAACGTTTCGATTATCAACTGATACGCCCATCCTGCCGAACCGGTATACCAGCTCCAGCCACCGCGCCCGCTGTGCGGTGCAACACTATAAATATCCGCCGTCATCACATACGGTTCGACTTTATAACGTTCAATGGCATCGGTAGTGAGTCCGTGATTAATCGGGTTAATCAGCGACCATAGCTGCCAGGCCCGTTCGATATTGCCGCTGCGGGCAAATGCCATCACTGCCCAGATGGCTCCATGTGTATATTGCCCACCGTTTTCACGCACGCCCGGCAGGTAACCCTGAATGTAGCCGGGGTTTGGCCCGTTGCCATTAAATGGCGGCGTAAGCAGTTTTATCAGCCCAGCCTCGTTATCAACCAGGCGTGAGTCCAGCGCCTGCATTGCTTGTACACAGCGTTCCTCGCTCCCCGCGCCGGACAACACCGCCCAACTCTGGGCAATGGCGTCTATCTGGCACTCTTCTGCGTTCTGCGAACCAAGGGCTTCTCCACTATCAAAATAGCCCCGGCGATACCACGCCCCGTCCCAGGCTGTCGCCTCAATATTGGCTTGCAGTTTTGCGGCTTCTGTATGGCAAAGCACGGCAATTTCGTCATCGTGGATTTGTTCCGCCAGCTGCGCAAATTGCTGCAAGACATCATAGAGGAAGAACCCAAGCCAGACGCTCTCGCCCTTGCCTTCCAGCCCAACGAGGTTCATGCCATCGTTCCAGTCCCCCGCGCCCATCAACGGCAAACCATGTTGACCAAACCGCAGGCCGTGGCGAATGGCTTTTATCGCATGTTGCCAAAGTGTCTCTTCAACTGCGCTGATAACCGGTTGTTCATAGGCTGACTCTTCTCCTGGCTGTAATTCACGGCCTTCAAGATACGCCACGCGGTGTTCTAGCAAATCGAGGTCGCCGGTGGTTTCTACGTAGCGGCAAATAGATAGCGGCAACCAAAGATAATCGTCTGAACAACGGGTGCGAACGCCATTCCCTAATGGGGGATGCCACCAGTGTTGAACGTCGCCTTCAACGAACTGGCGTGATGCGCACAGCAGAATTTGCTCGCGCAAACGTTCCGGTGCGGTATGACTCAGAGCCAGCGTGTCTTGTAGCTGATCACGGAAGCCGAAAGCACCACCAGACTGATAGTAACCACTGCGAGCCATCAGGCGGCAAGCGATGGTCTGGTAAAGCAGCCAGCCATTGGCCAGTAAGTTAACCGCAGGATCGGGGGTTGCTACGACAATTTGATCGAGCATGCGATGCCAGTAACGGTGAACATTCGCCAGTTCGCTACGTGCGGCGTCTTCACTTAGATACTGGTTAATCATCAGTTCCGCGTCTTGCGGGTTCTGCCCGATACCCAGCACAAAAATAAATGTCCGCTGATCGCCATCAATCAAGGTGGTAGCAGACTGAACTGCACCACACGGATCCAACCCCGCGCCCGTTTTATCAGACAACGTGCGCTGTTTCATAGCCGCTGGGTCACGCTGTGAACCATTGCGCCCAAGGAATTCCCGACGGTCACCTGACACTGAGCAATGCACTCCCGTCACCGCGAAAAATGCCGTTCTTTCCGAACCGTTGCTGTTATAGAAGTTATTTGCCAGCACACCGCAGCCGCGCCCGGTTGTCGATGTACGAGTGACAACATGCATGGCCGATTTGCTGCGCGACTCGCCCAGCGTCCATTCAACATAACCGGTAACCGAGATTTTTCGTGTCCGCCCTGAGGTATTACTCAGCGTCAGAATAGCGATTTTTACCGGCGCATGTTCTGCCACCAGTATTGTCAATTCAGTGTCGATACCTGTTTCACGGTGGGCGAAAACGCTGTAGCCAAAGCCGTGGCGTGAAAGATAATGCCCGTTGCCGCGCACCGGCAGCGTGGTTGGTGACCAGACCTCGCCACTTTCTTCATCCCGCAAATAGTACGCTTCGCCAGAACGATCGCTGATCGGGTCGTTTTCCCAGGGTGTGAGTCGGTACTCATGTGCATTTTCATACCAGGTGTAGGCCTGTCCCGCTTCAGAAATGACAGTGCCAAAACTGGCATTGGCCAGAACGTTAGCCCACGGCGCAGGTGTCTGGTCATTTTCATCCAGCGTCATCTGGTATTCACGGCCATCTTGCGAGAACCCACCGCGGCCATTGAAAAAGACCAATGCGCTGGTATCAGGCTGCCAGGGATCGTGCTGATTAACCGGCATCACCGTGCGGGGAGTAAAGCTCGGCTGTGCGGGAATAGTTGCCAGAAGCCGCTGATTTAGCTGTTCTTTAAGGCCTCCAGCACGATCATCCAGTACGATTTGCGCCACACTCAGCAGCAACAGGCGGTCCTCTGCTGACATATGTTCGCCATTGCGCACAAAAATGCCACCGGGCTTGTCCATCTGGTTGGCTTCAGAACCCGCCATTAGTAGTTCGATAATTTGGTTTTGCAACTCCTGCTGATAACCGCCAGGGCTATCGTTAAGGATAACCAGATCCACAGCCAGCCCTTTTAAACGCCAGTAATGGTGCGCCTGAATCATTGTGGTGATGAGCAAAATACTTTCATCGCTGGTGACGTTCAGAATCACAATCGGCAGGTCGCCTGAAATAGACCAACCCCAAAGACCTGATTGCCCACGACGGTTACGGCAAAGAGTTTTGGCATCAGCACGCAGTTCGGGGCCAGGGAAAAGCACCGCGCTGGCCAAGCGGTTAAAGAGTGTTGCGTCGTCTTCGTTGGCATTAATCTGGCGCAACACAATTTGGCTATGTGACCACGCCAGTTCAAATACACGGTCGGCAATCGGATGGTCATGATATTTCTCGACCAGTGCCTGACTGTGCTGACGGCTGTCCGTTACGCCATAAATAATGTCGACTGTGACGGGCAAGCCGGGTTGTAAAACTATCGACTGACGAATGGCAAGTATCGGGTCCAGCACTGGCCCGACGCTATTACTTAGCGCACCGCTTTGTTGGGTTGCCAGAGCATTGACCGGGGTTCTGCCCCGCCCGAGAAATTTGGCTCTGTCTGTTTCAAATGAGGTTTCGCTTTGCGCTTGCCCGTGCACCACCATCGTGTGAAACATCCACGGGCAACGCTCATCTGGTGAACGAGGACGACGGTGGCACAGAATGGCGTGCTGATCGGCAAGTAGCTCGGTCTGAATAAACAAATTACTGAAGGCTGGATGGGCCAGATCGCTCTCTTTAGGAGCCAGCACGACTTCCGCGTAAGTGGTTAACTCAATGGTGCGCGGTTGCCGCCCACGATGCAGCAGCGTGACGCGGCGCAGCTCAATATCATCTTCAGGCGAGACAACAATCTGCGTTTTAACATTGATCGTACCCGCGACCAGTTTGAACTCCGCTCCGGCGTCGGTAAATGTCGCATCGTACTGGCTGACCGGTTCACCAAGCGGTTGCCAGGTATTACTCCATACCTCATTAGTTACACTGTCACTAATATAGCAAAAAGTACCCCAGTTATCGCAAGTGGCATCGCTGCGCCAGCGGGTCAACGCAATGTCTTTCCAGCGGCTGTAACCGCTCCCTGACTGGCTGATCATCAGATGGTAATCGGAATTCGACAGCAACTGAACTTCGGGTATCAGGCTATCAACGTCGGTAAACTCGCGCACTTCGTATTGTACAGGTTGCAAAACCCCTTCGTGAGATTCGAAATGGCGACGCGGACTATACAACTCAACGGCATCAGGCACCCGTTCCTGCAATAACAAACGAGCCGACTGAAATGATGGGCTGGTCATAAATCGGTCTACCATTGGCGCACCTAACAGCACATGGGAAAGAGCCTGGAATGCCATTCCCTGATGGTGTGCCATCCACGAACGAACCACCGCATACATCTGGCCGTTGGCGAGGCGTGAAGGCGTGTAGTCCAGCGCTTCGTAGAAGCCATATTCCCCACGAGCACCATTTTTTTCTAGTTTCAGCAAGTTTTCGCAAGCTTTATGCGGAGAGACCGTCAGTGCCATCATGGTGGCATAAGGTGCGATGACCATGTCATCCGCAAGTCCCCTTCGCAAGCCAAGACCCGGCACGCCAAAGGCGTGATATTGGTAATTTTGCAGCGCATCAAAGGAGTAGTAACCTGACTCTGAAATTCCCCACGGCACGCCCCGCTCTTTGCCCCAGTCAATCTGGCGTTTCACCGCTGACTGGCTCATCTCCTCCAGCAAGCTGCCAGGGAAAGTTGGCATCACCAGGTTCGGCATTAAGTACTCAAACATTGAGCCACTCCACGACATCAACGCAGTTTCGTTATCAATGGTGGTAAAGAGTCGCCCCAACGCAAACCAGCTTTTTAACGGCAACTGATTAGTGGCTATCGCCAGAAAACTGGTAAGACGAATTTCCGAAGGCAACAAGTCGTAATGACTGTTATCGAGCTTATTGTTATCGCAGTTATAACCGACGCTGAGCAGGCTGGTGACTTCGTTATACAGGAAGACAAAATCCATTCGTGCGTGTTCTGTCAGGCGCTGTTCCAGCTCGGTAATAATATCCAGCCGTGTGCGGGCCAGGCGGATCACCGATTCTGAAGGTGTGCCTTCGCCGGTATGTTTTGCCTGTGCAAGCCAGGAAAGTGATGGTAACGATTTACTCTCCCAATGGGCGGGTAGCCACCCGAGAAAATTCGTCCATTCGTGACAGATCAGCACCAACTGGTGTTGAAGATGCTCTACCCAGCGGCGGATACGCCCATCCTCATGACTACAAAGTGCGTGCAGACGATGACTTTGCGCACGCATGTTTTTCAGCTCAGGAAACAGTAACGATGGAGAGAGTGTGGCGGCAGTTTTGCAGTGATTGCGCAACTGGCGCAAAGAGGTCGGCGCATGCTGCCCCCAGGTTTTCTCGAGGATTTGCAATGTGTCATCAAGGCCCATCAGCAATTGTGTGCAATTGAGTACGGGTTGGTTACGCAACCCCGTTAACCCCGCACTTAGAGTGAGCAAATGCCCTGCCATATTGCCGCTGTCGACACTTGAGATATAACGCGGATTCAGCGGCACCAGGGTGCGGGTGTCGTACCAGTTGTATAAATGGCCGCGGTAATGCTCCATTTTATCCAGGGTGTCGAGCGTCAGCGTGATGCGTTGCAGCATTTCCCCCTGGGGAATATAACCAAAATCCCACGCCGTTAGGTTGGCCATTAGCGACAGGCCAATGTTGGTCGGCGAAGTGCGGTGCGCAATAACCGGATGTGGAATTTCCTGGTAGTTATCCGGCGGTAACCAGTTTTCTTTCTCTGTGGCAAAGGTTTCAAAAAAGGCCCAAATTTCGCGACTGCTTTGGCGCAACAGGCGTTTATTTTCAGCATTAAATGTAATGGTATGGCTTACAGTCTCGCGGCTCAGCCAGCTTAATAACAAAGGAGCCAGACACCACACCACACCGATAGGCACAGCAAAAAACAGCAGCATAGGTGAAAGGAAGGCCGCGAGCAGGATGAGTGCAATACCTGAAACGACATTGAGCCACATTGCCCGATAAAAACGCAGCGGCGAGGCTTTGGCGTGTTCAGTGCTTTGGTCAAAACTAGCCCACTGATTGAGGTTGTGATGGCTAATACCCAGCCGCCATAACGTCACTGCAATTGCATGAAGCGAATATCCGGCCTCATGAGGAAGCGTGATAAATCCCAGGCCAATGCGCAGCAGGCGTTTAAGCCCGCCGGAAGAAACCAGAATCAGATGCTGGACGAATGGCCGCCGTGCTGGCTTACTCAGAATATCCTGCGCTAAAACCAGCACGGTAGGAAGTAGCAGCACAACGGCTAGCACGCCGAGCCAGTAAAAAGGATTGGGGACCAGTAAAATGGCGCAAAACACCAGCATCAGAAATGATGGTGCCACGAGGCTGCGGCGCAAATTATCCAGCAGTTTCCAGCGTGAAAGCGTGCTTAGTGGGTTTTTGTCATGTGTTCCATCTGCTTTTCTGGGCCTGAATTTAAGCCAATTCAATAGTTGCCAGTCGCCGCGTATCCAGCGGGTACGTCTTGCCACATCAGTGAGGTAGTTATTGGGGTACTGCTCATATAGCAAGACTTCACTGAGCAAACCTGAACGGGCATAGCACCCTTCCAGCAAATCATGGCTCAACACCAGGTTTTCCGGGCACGTATTGTGCGTCGCCTGGGCAAAAGTATCCACATCGTAAATACCTTTACCAACGAACGAGCCTTCGCCGAACAGATCCTGATAAATATCCGATGACATCATTGAGTAAGGATCGTTACCCGGCACGTTGCTGCACATCGCGGCATAGCGCCCCTGCCCGTTTCGTGGGATCTCTTCAGCAAGGCCGGGCTGCAAAATAGCGTACCCTTTAACGACACGCTGTTTTACCGGATCGTAGATCGGGTGATTGAGCGGATGCGCCATAGTGGCAACCAGTTTATGCGCAGTGTCACGTGGCAGAACGGTGTCGCTATCCAGCGTGATGACATATTTAACCCCCGTTGGTGGGCTAATCACATTACTGTGTACTTCGGAAAATTGGTCGGTCGGTTCGCGCAGCCAACTATTTAGCATCGATAACTTGCCGCGTTTACGCTCATACCCCATCCACACGTTTTGTTGTTCATTCCACTGCGCTGAACGATGCAGCAAAAAGAAAAGTGGTTGAGCAACAGAAGCATAGCGTCGATTCAAATTCTGCATTTGCGCTTCAGCCCAGTGCAGCAGATCGCCGCTTTCTGGTGAGTTCTGGTCCGGGGAATCAGCAAAATCGGTTAGCAATGCGAAGTACAGGTTTGGCGAGTTGTTACCCAGATAGCAAACCTCCAGGCTGTTAAGCAGCTTGTCTATCCCGGCCCGGCTGGTGAGTAAACAAGGGATAACCACCATCGTGCAATACTCCGCCGGGATGCCGGTTGAGAAATCCATGCGTGGCAGAGGCAGTGGCGACCGGAAGCGAGTCGTCGCCTCACTCAGCAAATTGAGAGCCAACTGACTAATCAGCACCACCAGCGGCAGCGCAAGAAGCGCCAGCGGCCAGTTCATCCCTTGTTGATGGGTGCGGGATAAAATGTCAGCAGTGAACGCTGTGGTCAACAGGCTCAGGCTTCCAAGCCATGAAAGCAGAGGAATTTGGTTAAAGCTATGACGCAGCCGGACGACCCACGATGTATTTGCCCCAAGCTGTTGTTCTAGTTGCGAGCGCCCTTCCCCAATTAAGTAATAACCCACATGATGAACAGGCGTTGCCTGAGCCATTTCTAAAATATAACGGGCGACTTCCGGTTCACTGTGATGGCTGTGACGGGCGAGGATCTCAACAATATGGCGATAATGGTCGCGGGTATCGAAGTGCATTGCCGGATAAATCCCGGAAGGGTCCTGGCGCAATGTCTGTTCGACCAGACTCATTGCTTCGGCAAAGTCAGCCCAGTTGGTTTCACTTAACAGACGCAACCCGGCAATACTGTTGCTCACTGAAAGTTGGCTTGCAGCAAGTTGCTGGTTAAAGCGATGAATCAGGTAATCCGTGGTGACGCCGGTTTCAGCAAGGCGCTGTTCAACCCAGGTCAGCGGCAAAGAGAGCATGTTCCCTCGCCCCTGCAAGCGGCGAACCAGTTCCGCTACAAAAGCGCTGCTTAATGGCGGACGTGAACGTGCCATATCCGCAATCACCATAATCAAATCCGCTGGCGTGTTTTCAGCACATTCAAAAATTCGTGTGACCCACACATCAGCCAGATTTCGCTCTTTTTGCGCCTCAGCCACTTCAATACTAACGCGTCGTAGATTCTCAATCAGCGCCAGACGCAACATACCCGGCAATGCCCAAAGTTCACCAAGAGTTAACGGAGTCACTTGCTGATAGGCCGCGATATAACTGGTTAGGCTTGCGGCATCCCATCGTCCATCGGCATGAGCGATAGCTTCAGAGGCAATATCATAAATACGAGGGCAATGATTAGGAGCAGCTAACGGTGGCAACCCTTTACCAAAATTCTTTGGTAAATGATGACGAACCACGCGGATCTGTTCTTCGATGAGATAGTAATTATCCAGCAGCCATTCACCGGCCGGAGTAATACCCGATTTTTCCCCTGCATTGAGCAGATAGCAATTACGGGTGATGATGGCTTCATTATCTTCCAGACGCTTGAGTAAATAGTAAGGCAGCTTAGTGGTCGATAATTTATGGGAACGAGCCAGTTTCTGGCCGTAGCGCTCCATTTGGGCGGCAGAAAACAGCTCAGCTTTGATAGGGCTTTCGTTCGCGGGTTCAGAACCCAACCAATCAGGGATTTCTGTAGGTAATTCCCGTGACTTACGCGCAGAAAACCACTGTTTTAGACTTAATTTCATGAATTTGCTCATCAGGCGATGTGAACGCACAGGAGCAGTTGTTCAATCAGATCAGAAACGTTCTCTCAGGATGGGGTGTCAGGCATCAGGGATTTAACAGCTGCAAGGATCTTCTATAAAGTATAGATTAAATTTTGTTCGATTTTCTTGCGTGGATTTTCGTCATCGTAGCACGCCCTGAACGAACAACGCACAGTTATCATTATTCTGGAATTAATAGCAGGTTATGTATATATCCCCATTCTCAGATATGGCTTTTTTATGCTATTTTAATTGTGGGATTATGTTATTAACATAAATTTTCTTTCCATGGACCCTGGTATCGATATTGTTATGAAAAAATTATTGAGTGGGATATTTTTATCTTTAGTTTCAATGGTTAATGCTCACGCAGAATCTAGTGCTGGCAATGACATATTCTCTGGCATGCTGGTACAAGATCGTGACGATATTGTTTTTGTTCGTTGTGATAGACCGTCATTAAAAATGAAGATCGTTGAAACAGACGATGTCAATAAGAAGAACGTCGAGGCCGCATATCAAACCTTCAAGGAAAATAAAGATAAACCTCTTTATTTTACTTTTGTTGGTCATGTGAAAAATGACGATAAGGGTGCATATACGTTTTATTTAACCGATGTTACGGATACCAAACTGGGTTCCAGCTGTAATCTATCTGATTCGTTAGATGAGTTGCTCGGTTAATAACTCTGGTTGATTATATTTTCTATTATTAATAATAAACTCATCTACTGATGCGATGGGTTTATTATTTTAAGCTGAGCTTGAATAAACGTCCGAGAGCTTTTATCCCGGCATCGGTGAAAGTCACTTCTCTGTAACCCGCTGTCCTGGCTATCCACCCCTTTTGGTCAAACGTCACCAACAAAGCCGCACCAGTACTTCCCCCAAGATGAAAACGGCGTTCGCTCCAGTCCAGGCAAGTACAAACGCTTTTTCGTTTTGTGTGCGGGAGAATTTCAACACCAATTTCCTGAAATTTAGCCATACCAATGGGTGATAACGCGCCTCCTTCAGGTAAAAACCAGCCTTCTTTATCCATAAATTCATACATGGCAACAGCAACTTCACCGGCCAAATGATCATAACAGGTACGGGCTTTGCGCAAATGCACAGGGGTTTTGGTGACGCAACCCTTCTGCGTCTTCATTGATACTCCCATCAGGGTTTCAAGCAGTGTCGCTATATCAACTCCTGCTAGTCTGTAGTACCGATGGCGCCCTTGAGACAGACACGTAATTAATTGGCTATTAAGAAGTTTTGCCAGATGAGCGCTTGCCGTTGATGCTGCAATATTAGCTACCGAACTTAGCTCTGTTGCCGTCCATGCCCGCCCATCCATCAAAGCACACAGAATGCTGACCCGAGAAGGGTCAGCGATAGCAGAAGCAATTTCAGACATCGACTTTTCTAATAAATCAGAGTCATCAATATCTGCTTTGAAAGCGTTGGGCTTCATACAGCGGATACATCCCATTTCATGGTGGCTGCGGCTGCCATTTCATTATTGTCGGTCAGCAGAATCAACCGATTACTGTGGTCACTATATTGTACGCTGATATTTATATTATTCCGCGCAAGTATATTGGCAATTTCCCCCAACTCGCCAGGCCGTTCTTGTTTGAGTTTACGAATAAGCGGCTGACTGACACTATCGACGTGCAGGCCAATATCGGTAAGCACCTTGCGAGCAAGTTCACCGTCTTCTACCAGAAAATGAGCATGGCTTTTATTCCCAGCACTGAATACCCCTCCTCCCTCAAGGCCCACACCATTTTGACCAAGTGCAGTTCCCAGTAATGCAAGTGCTCCTGGGGTATTACTGAGAATGACATGAATATCATACATGGTGGTATTCCTCTTTTTCAGATGAATAATCCCGTAGCACTTGAACGACGGTGATTCTATAAAATGAAAAAATAGATTGCTGCCCTTCAAATTGAGCCGCCATGTGTTTCATGTTCTTCTTCCACTCAAGTACTGCCTCTTCATTTTCCCACCATGATAGCGAGAGAATTTTCCCATCTGTATTCAGGCTTTGAAAACGCTCAATGGAAATAAAACCCTTTATGTTATCAAGCTCCGGTCTGAGTTCAGCCGCAAGCTCCAGGTATCTATTCTGTTGTTCGGGTATAGCATTGGCTTCAAAAAGTACCGCAATCATGTTGATCTCCTTAACGTGGACGAACCAACTATAAAGAGTTAATCAACTGATGCTTCGATGGTGGGCGAAATATGGATTTGTCATCGCTTAGAGTAACGCCACCAGCCACACGACCCATAGGGCACCAGTGAAAAACATTGTGCGTCGGCACTGTTTCAATGCGCCCTGCTGGCGCTCGCTAAGCGAAAGCGTCTTCAATCTGTCACGCTGCCAGATAACACAAAGCGCCTCTCCAGCTTGATGATTATTCTCTTCATTTATCAACCTGAAATAGCGTGCGTCCAGCCAAAGACGCCAGCAGCCAAACCACACTATGCCGCACAACAACGTGATCAAGACGCGGAGCAAATCCACCGGTGCAGCAAAGATCACCCACACCATCGGCGGAGCGGAAAACAACAGGAAGAAACGCCAACTATTCAGGGTTTGTTGTACCAAGAGCGATTGCAGTGCGTGGTTATTTGTTACGATGTCACTTTTATCTTCCATCTTTCCAGCAACTCCATATGTTCAGAGGTGAAGACTACCTGCGGTCGCGCCCTACGCACTTGCTCAACGGCATCTTCTGAAGCCAGCTCAGGGTAGCGCTGTAACAACCAGGCGGCAGCGACCAGCGCACTGCGCGACAACCCCAACGCACAATGAATCAGTACGCTACCTTGCTCATGGCGTAATCGTTCCAGTTTATCTACTGCCAGCTCCAGTGTTACTTCATCGGGTTTAACCAGGTCCAGCATGGGCACGCATTGATACACAACGCCCTGCAAGGCACGGGAACGGGGAAACTCGCTGGTTAGATCCAATACGGCTTTTTGTGCGGGAGTTGTCAGCGGATATGTCCCTAAAAACACCCCATCAGTAACCGGACTGAACGCCGGGAGATGGCGGGTATAGAGGCGCATAGAGAGCAACATCCCGACTCGCCAGGGTAGCAACAGCCACCAGGCCGCAGGTGTCAGCCGCCCTTTCCCATCTTTTTGTAGCGCTTCAACGCCAAGTATCCCGTAGGCCAGCGCCACAATCGCCAGTGCCAGCGTTGGCCACCACAGCCAGGTGGTCAGCCAGGTTCCCGCCAGGCAGATTATTGCGCCGCACAGATAACGAACGGCCAGCGTTTTGCGTTTCCCGTCAGCCATTCGCCAGCTCCATTTCCCCTGTTCCGGGATCAACCAGTCGATCACCATTCCGACGCCAAGACCGGTTAGCACATCAATAAAGTGATGCTGCCAGGTGGTTAAAACAGAAACGGCAATCAGCAAGAACCATGCGCTATTCAGTTGCTGCCAGACCCCCGTCAGGTGGCGATGGAAATGCCGCCACAGCAGCCAGCACAGAATAATATGTAACGATGGCGACTGGTTGTACGGCAGGTCGAACTGCTCGAGTTGCCCAAATAACCAACCGGCCAGGCCGGTTATCTCCGGTCTGATAAACGTAAACTGTAAAGGAAATAGCAAAAAACCCAGGCAGGCAATGACTGATGCCAGCACGAGTCGGCAGACCAGCCGTCGCTGTTCATTCAGCGAGGTGCAGATAAACAGCGACAAACCGTACAGCAGATCCAGGCTCCAGTACGGGAGGATTGTCAGTGGCACAAACGGAATGTGCCGCTCCCAGCTAAACACCAGGCTGCCAATGTTCGCACGTCCGGCGGTAAACTGATTAACCTGCCCGTAGGTTAAAAAGAAAAAGGGCGCAAGCAGAATCAGCCAACCCAAACCCTGCAAGTATAGCGAACGTCGGTTTGTCATGATGCGCGGCGCACTGCCATAGACACGGTGAAAATGCCCCATTCATCAATCAACTGGCTGCATTTATCGAAGCCCGCCTCCCGTACCAGCGCATCCATTTCGCCCTGGCTACGAACGCGCATCACCCACTGTTTACCATCTTTATGGCTGGTGAGTGACCAGGCGATAGTTTTGAGCTGCGGATGCCAGGGTTGCCCGGTGTAAATCAGAATGCCACCTGGTTCTATCGCGTCTGCCAGCCCGGCAAGCGAGTTACGCACCAGGGTGTTTTCCGGAAACAGTTCATACAGGCCAGAGACAATTCCCAGCGTCGGACGTGGCTCAAGCGTGGCCAGCTCTTCGCGGTTGAAAGCATCGCCACGTTCAAAACGTGCATACTCTGCCATTCCACGCGAGGCAATCATCTCCTGTCCTTTCGCTACGTTTAACTCGCTGTAGTCGCGCAGCAAAATGTTGCTCACCGCCTCTTTGCCTTCCAGCGCATCGAGCACGTAGCGCCCGTGCCCGGCAGCAACATCAACGACTCGTACCGTTTTGCCCTGCTCAACCAGCTGCGTGACCGCCTGCTGAATCAGCGTTTGCAGATGGATTTTCCGCTGGCGGATGCCCTTCCAGCCGACGCTATTGAGGTAGTTTTTGTCGATCATCCGCCCCAATGCGCTGCTGCCCTGCGGCTGATTTCGATAGACATAATCCAGCGTGCTGCCGGAATCAAACCCGGTTTCAAATCCCAGGCGTACACCTGTTGACTGTGTCCCCAGCGTCTTCATGCCATAGCGCAAACCGCGATACGCTATATCCTCAATCGAGTAGGGTTCCGGCCCACCGCTTAACGTTCTCCAGCTGTCCGCTCCCGGACTCCAGCGGTCTTCCTGACTGTAGTCAAAATGCTGCGGCGGCATGGCATAAAGCGTGTCAATAAACTCGCGCATCTTGTCGAACGCCAGATGCCTGTCTTGTTCCCCCAGCGTATCGTGATAGAAGCCAGGCAACACATGAAGTTCTTTGAGTGGGTTACGCAGACGCTGGTAAAAATCGATCTGTGGCTGACGGTGGACAACGAAATCTTCCCCGGAGACCAACATCTGCGTAGGTAAGGTAATGGCGCTGGCGTCGCTGACAATCCGTTCCGCTGTTTTGTAGAGATCGAGCAGGATGTTCACCGCAATGGGTCGGGTAATTAATGGGTCCTGATTGAAACTCGCCACACGCTGTGGATCGTGCGTCAGATACTTGCCTTTGACATAAGAGTTGACGAAAAACAGACCGCGCAGACGGTGCATCAATGCCAGCCCCTGACGGGCAAATGGGACATACAATTTGACCTTAAACGCGGGTGATGCCAGTACCAGCCCACGAATAGGTGGTGCGTAATCATGAGCCCAGGTAGCTGCCATCACCGCACCCACGCTTTGTGCAACCACGACCACATCTTCCATTGCGGCCTGGCTATCTGCGGCGGCGAAACGGACGAACTCTTCAACATCCTGCACCGAGCGGGCCAGCGACGGGCTAAAGCCGCGTTGCCCTGGTGAGCGGCCATGGCCACGGGCATCCCAGGCATAAAACGCGGTATCCGGCATCGACAGCTCATCGACAATATGTTGCAGACGCCCGGAATGCTCATGCCCGCGGTGAAACAGGACAATCACCTTGGGTGTGGCACCCGCCGACACGGCAGGCCAGTGGCGATAAAACAACTCAGTGCGATCGCTGGTCAGAAACTGCCGCTCGTCAGGCGTGCGGATATTACTCATGAGGGTGATTTCCTGTGGTTTGTTGCTGAAGCATCAGCAATTGCTGCTTCAGGTCGTCCATAAACACTTTTTTCTCGGGATGAAAGCGTAACGTTTCACCAATAGTGACATCGATAAACAATGGCAATGGAATACGGTTACCTTTCGCCATCACCTGCTCCGTGCCGCGTAGCCAGACTGGAATAATTGGCACTTCAGGCATGCTTTGACTCAAATGCCACAGTCCGGATTTCAACGGTGCCAGTTTTCCCGGCTCGCCACGCGTACCTTCCGGAAAGAGGATCAACGTCTTGCCATCACGTAGCGCCTGTTCGCACTGCGCCAGCGGGTTTGCTGCTCCGCCCTCACGAGAAATGGGAATAATGTTGAGAATATTAAGCGCAAACCACGCCATCCGTTTATCACGCAGAAAATAGTCGGCAGCGGCCACCGGATGCACTTTCGCCTGTTCACGTAACGGAAAGAGCGACAGCAGTGCAAAAACATCCATATGGCTGTTGTGATTTGCCACCACAATCGCCGGGCCGCTTTTCGGCAACCGTTCGCGATGTTTGACTCGCAGACCCAGCCATAACCAGATAACCGGCCAGACTATGCACAAGGTAAAAAGCGCGCGAAGCATTCGTGTCATCATAAATTAGTAACAAAAGTAGCGAATGAAATGGAAGAAGACAGGAGCGGTGAAGATCAGTGAATCCAGCCGGTCAAGAATGCCGCCGTGGCCAGGCAACAACGTGCCGCTGTCTTTAACGCCGATATCCCGTTTGATGGCGGACATCACGACATCACCGCAGAACCCGGTAACCCCGATAATCACCCCTGCCAACAGCGCCATTGGCCAGCTCAGTGGCGTAAGTAGTGGGCCGAGCAACATTGCCAGCAGAGCCGTTGTCGCAACGCCCCCCACTAGCCCAGCCAGCGTTTTATTCGGGCTGACCTTCGGCGTCACCTTGATGCGCCCAAGCGATTTGCCCCACAAGTATTGCGCGATATCGTTGAACTCCGTCAGGCCGACCAGGAACAGCACCAGCAGAGCGCCAGTCTGTTGGCCATCGGCGGGCAGCACCAGTAAAAAGGCGACATGGCTGAAAGCAAACACGGTGGTCATCAGGCTCCAGTGGAGCTGGGATGCGGTACGCAAGAACCCCTGAGTGTCGCCCGTAATCACCATCCGCGCCGGTAAAAATAAAAACACATACACCGGTATAAACACCACAAACATGCCGTACCAACCGATGCCAATCAGCCAGTAGTTAAGAGGAATGGCAATAAACAACCACAACAAAGGCATACGGTCGGAATGGCGCGAAGGCACCAGCGTCAGAAACTCTTTTAGCGCCATAAAGCTGACCAGCGCGAAGAAAGTCAGCGCCAGCCAGTTCGGGCTTAACATCGCCAGCGAAAACAGCACGATGATCACCCACCATGTGCGGATCCGCAGCGTCAGTTCCCGCCAGTCTTTAGCGGGACGTAGCCATACCAGCAGGCCATTCACTACCGATGCGACCAGCAGAAGTGCAAAAATTACCGCGAGGGATTTTTCCAGCAACATCATTTCGCCGCCTTATCACGCAATGCACTCCGACAACGGTTAACGACCGTCCACAACAGCAATACGGTTGCCAGCCCCCACACGACGTTATTCCATTGCACCCACTGCGGCCAGATTGCCAGCGCCAGCCCCCACGCACCAAACAGCAATGCCCTGTCGCTTTTCCCCAGTGGCCCGGCATAACTGCGCAAGCCGTTAATCGTTTGTGCCAGCACACCACAAAATTCGGTCATTAGCGCACAGAACAACATCACCAGCACCAGCAACATATTGCTTTCGGGTAGCAGCATAAAAGGCAGATAAAGCGCAATGTCGGAGAGCACATCTCCCGTCTCATTGAGGATAGCTCCGAGCCGGGATTGTTGATGGCATTCGCGTGCCAGCATGCCGTCCAGGGCATTGAGCGCCATCCGGATAAACAAGACGATGGGCAGGAGAACGAACAAGCGGGGATCAGGGAAAATAATCAGTACCGCGCCGGTAATAAAGGAGAGTGCCATGGCAGCGAGAGTCACGTGGTTGGCCGTAACGTGGTGTTTATGCAGCCAGAACATCAGCGGGCGTAACAGTGCCTGGAAGGCAGGCTTTATCTGATAAAGCGTCATCATATTCCCTGATAGTTTGTCGATTTCCTTTATAGTGCATTAATTAACCGCACCAGGAGTGATATTTTTCAGCGACCGAAACAATAATCAGAATTTCGATTGCGAAAGGGATAATTGTTACCGGTTTCCCACCGGCGGATACAGACTAGCACATCTAACTTTAAGTGGGTTTCTACCCACCTATTTTAGGGGCAAATCCTGCGCCTGAGGCAGCCCAGTTTTTGGCCTTGCTCACTCATGCCGATAGCGTGTCTTATATCCCGGAGACAACACTTCAGGACGGGTCTATGAACGCCAATTTTAAGAATGAAATACAAACGTTCGGACGGTCGTTGCTATTACCTATTGCTGTGCTGGCACCTGTCGGCATGGTTATGGGCATTTGTAGCGCGCTGGGCCAGAATTATATGATTGAAAAGTTACCTTTTTTAGGTAACGCCATTTTTAAAGATCTGCTCTCATCGCTGGGTTTAATCAGCAGTGTGGTATTCCAGAATATCCCCTTACTCTTTGCGATGGGGGTCGCTTATGGAATGTCGAAAAAAGAAAAAGGCATCGCCGTATTTGCCTCCGTGGTGGCCTACCTAACACTGTTAATTTCGATGCACGTGCACTTAAAACTGGCCGGACAACTGGCGAAAGGAGATTTATCGCTGGTTGGGCAAGGCATGGTGTTGGGGATCCAGACGCTGAAGATTGAGGCGCTGGGCGGCATCATCGCTGGCTTACTGGCAGCAAAAGTGACCGACAAATATTACCGTTTGCAGTTACCGCTGGCTTTTGCCTTTTTCAGCGGTAAAAAATCCGTCGCCATTTTATCTATTGCTTTTACTATTCCCGTCGGCCTGCTTATTCCCTTTATCTGGGATCTGTTTACCGCCGGAATGAACAGCCTTTCGACTGTTCTGATGGCGCCAAATATTGGTGCCGGGATCTATATGACACTCAACCGTCTATTAATCCCCTTCGGCTTACACCATGTTTTAAGTTCTACGGTTCGTTTTACTGCGGCGGGTGGCACTTACTTAATTGATGGGCAAACTTATGTCGGTATTTTACCGGCAATGAACAAAATTCTTTTTGAGTTAGGCCCGAATCATCCGGCATGGAAAGAATATATGCCAACCCTGACCAGCTATCTGGCGTCGTCACAAATGCTGACCACGTTATTCCGTGTTCCGGCTATTGGTCTGGCGATGTACCACATGGCCTACGTGAAAAACAGAAAGTTCGCCAAAGGCATGATCCTGACTGTGGTATTAACCGCTGTACTTGGCAATGTCACCGAACCACTGGAATTCTCGTTCCTGTTTATTGCGCCTAAGCTGTTTATTGTTTACGCCATCTTGTGTGGCCTGCTGACAATCCCACTACAGATACTGGATGTTTCCGTCGGCTATATTCGTGGCACTATTTTTGACTTTGGCATCTTTGGGCTGATGTATGAACACACTCAGTGGCTCAATCTCGTTATCCTCGGCATCGTGAACTTTGTGGTGTTCTACTTTGTCTTCCGTTTCGCCATCCGCAAGTTCGACATTAAAACGCCGGGTCGCGAAAGTGACATGGGCGACAGCACCCTCTTGAACAATAAAGAGTATGACAAAGTCGCGGCGCTGGTAGTAGAAGGCCTCGGCGGCAAAAGTAATATTAAACGCGTTGAAAACTGTGTCTCACGTTTGCGTATCGACCTTGCCGATCAAAAGAAACTGGATATGGCGATTCTGAAAGAAGCAGGCTCGTTGGGAACCTTTATTCCGTCCAGTAACCATATTCATGTTGTATTTGGCCCCCACGTTGAGTTCGTTCGCAACGCGGTGGACGATGCCATGGCCAAACAGGAGAGATAACCATGCGCGCACTTTATGATTCAAAAAGTAAAACCATTGATGACAAAGGAATGAAAGCCTTGTTCACCCACGAAGCGCGGGTTCAGTCCTGGCTTGATGTGGAAGCAGCGCTGGCGACGGCACAGGCTAAAGTCGGCATTATTCCTGCTGCTGCGGCAAAAAATATCGCCGAAAACTGCCAGCTTGACCGTATCGATCTGGCAGAAGTTGAACGCCTGTTGCGGGAGATAGGCCACGGGTTTGTGCCAGTGATTAAAGTGCTGGTTAAAGCCTGCGACGAAGAAAGCGGCAAATATGTGCATTACGGGGTGACAACACAAAACATCCAGCAAACCGCGCATCTCTATCTGGTGAAGCAATTCCACCAGCAACTAATGAGCTTTGTCGATGCCACGCTTGAGAACCTGGCGAGACTGGCCCTGCAACATAAAGACACCCTGATGGCGGGCCGTACCCACGGTAAACATGCCCTGCCCATTACCTACGGTTATAAAGTGTCGGTGTGGATTTACGAGCTTCTGGGTGCCGTTGAACGGATGCAGGAAGCGGAAAAACGAGTCTTTACCGTGATGATGGGCGGCGCAGTAGGCGCGTTCCACGCCACCGGAGAACCTGGGCGGCAGGTACAGGATCTGGTCGCACAAGCATTGAATATGTACCCAATGCGCGTGCCATCCCGTAATGCACGGGTTTATCGTGCCGAGTACATCAGCAATTTATGCCTGCTGGCGACCACCTTCCACAAAATTGCCGAGGAAGTTTATCAGACCTCCAGCGAGGAATTTGGTGAAGTATCTGAGGCGTTTGCCAAAGGCACGGTCGGTAGCAGCACCATGCCGCAAAAAGTGAACCCGAAACTGGCGAAGGGAATCATAGCCAATGCCCAGCGATTGTACGCGGTGATGACATCGTCGTTGTACGTCTGCCCGCGCCCGTTTGAGGCCGACAGTTCTGCCTATTTCATCTTTGATGCCAACCTGCAAGAAAGCATGGAGTTGATGGCAGAAATCGTGCTGCGCGCTGAAGAGCTGACCCGCACACTGATCATCGATAAATCCCGTATGCAGCAAAACGTGATGCTGACGCACGGTCTTATCAACAGTGAAAAAATCATGATGAGTCTGGTCGAACGGTTAGGGAAAGATCCGGCGCATGAACTGGTGTACTCAATGGCGATGCGCAGCACCCATGAAGGGCTGGATTACGCCAGTGTGCTGCGTAACGAGCCGGAGATCCGCGACAACTTCAGTGATGATGAAATCCGCGATTTACTTGATCCGGCCGCCTATACCGGGCTTTGCGCCGTGTTGGCAGAAGAACTGGCTAACACCGTTTTTGCCAGAAAGGAGTGAACCATGCGTGACGTCACGGCTCTGAAATCAGCGAATATTGTGACAGCAGACGGCATTCGTGCTGGATACTTGCTGATTGAAAACGGCACGATCATTGGCATTGAGGAGTGCTGGTCCGGCGCGGCCACTGATTATGGTAGCCGTTACCTGATGCCCGGATTTGTCGATATCCATGTGCATGGCTGGGGGCGCGGGTCTTTCGCTTATAAAGGCGACCATGCTTCGTTGGTCAACATGAGCCGTGATTTAGTCAGTAGCGGTGTCACTGCTTATCTGGCGACATCCGGCACCATGCCGGACGACTTTCTGAAATCATCCGTCGCCGCCGCTGCAAATTATTTGGAAGCAGCAACGCCAGCGGACGGGGCGGAAGTCCTCGGTGTACATATGGAAGGGCCATGGATTAGCCCGAAACATCTGGGGATGCAGCGGGCTGATTGCCTGCAGTCCCCGTCTATTGAAGGTTTCGAGCAATTTAATGCGCTGGCAAAAGGACACATCCGGCTGGTGACGCTGGCACCGGAACTGGAAGGCTCCCTGCCCTTTATCCGTCATTTACACAGTAAAGGGATTACGGTTTCTGCCGGACATACCGATGCCACGTTTGACCAGATAACCGAGGCCATCGACGCCGGTCTGATGCACTTTACCCATGCATTCAGCGCGATGCGCGGTTTTCATCACCGCGAATTGGGCGTCGTGGGTGCGCTGATGTATTACCCGGATGTGTATGCAGAAGTGGCGAAACAAAGTGGCATCACCATTAAACCCCAGGCTTTTGACATTCTCTATCGCCTGAAAGGGGATCGACGGCTGGTATTAATGAGTGATTGCATGGGCTATGCCGATTTTCCGGAAGGTTATGAATTTCATCACTACCTGCGCCAGCAAACGTTTCGCATTCGCCAGGGGCAACTGGAAATCACCGCGCAGAATGGCGAGTGCCAACGTGTCTCACCGGATGACTGGCCAGTGGTGTCCGGGCTGGAAATGAATTTCCTCGATTCGGTGAAGAATATTGTCGGACGACTGGAAAAAGGCCTGGAATCTGTGGCGCAAATTGCCTGTCACAACCCCGCTGTATTGGCTGGCGTGGCATCGAGGAAAGGCAGCCTGGCGGTGGGGAAAGACGCAGATATTCTCTGCCTTGACCATGAATTAAATCTGACTGATGTATGGTGTCGCGGAGTCCGTCAACCGTTACCCGTTCGCTGATAAAGGTCAGATAAAAATTTCAGGATAGCGAGTTTCAAGATACTGCCGTAGCTCGCTATCCGCCAGGTTCCTGCTCTCTTCAATAAAAGTCTCAATGGCGATTTTTTTCTTCGCCCGTGAAAGCCCCATCTGACGCAACGTGGAGATATCTTCTTGTGTCAGATGGAAACTCACTTTGACGTAATCGAACTGATAATAACGCAGATAACTGGAGATCTTATTGGTGAAGGTTAACAGCAAATCGAAAGGGATAGCCTGCAACTGATGTATTTCGTTAATGTTCACGCTTGCAACAATGTCGATATGAAACCATGACTTCAGCACTTCTTTAAAATAGCCGACTTTACTTTCTGATGAGTTGGTGACGATCACCACCCTCTTTTTCACCTCATCATGCAGGCGATTCTGCAACTCGTACTTTTTGAGGATCAGCACCAGCGTCGCAATATGCACCGGTGAAAAATTCACCGCCCACTCTTGCTCAATTTCCCGAACTTCCACACAGACACCCTGATACAGCGCCGGATAGCGATCGCGAACATGGTGCAGTTTCTTATCGTCAAACCACAGATTGAATTTATTCTGCACGATGGCGGTATAAATAAACTGATAGACCTCACCGAACCAGGCTTGCTGGTTATTAACCGTCGCCTGAAGAAAAGGTGCAATCGCCAGGCTAAAGCGCCGTACCTTGTCGATAAGCGGTACGTCATAGAGGGTGAATGGCCGCCAGGTGAACGACAACGAAGAGAGCAACAAATTGAGAAAACGGTTTTCAGCAGGCGGTACCAGCAGGCCGAAATCCATCGCCGTGACAAAATCCAGTGCATGGGTGTCGGTAATCACATGGCCACGGCCGGTGCGCTGTAAGGCAATGCTCATATACACCAGAAAGTATTTTTTGCCGTTATAGCCCAAGGTCAGGCGTGGCGCGATTCGTTGACGGTAAATGTCCGCAGCTTCACGGATTTCCTTCTCGCAATGCTGCAAAAACTGACAGGCGATTGAGCGGTTAATGGGTTCGTTGGCGGAGTGTTGAACCAGGTGGTTATCTTCACCAATCTCAATGGTTTTAAGAATGGTGAGACAAATGGCGATACGCAGTGAGATCTCATCCCCTTGCAGCCGGGAACCTTGCCGGTGAACACTTTGTACTGCAAGTTTATTAGCCTGGAGAAACATCGCCAGCGCCTGATTATCATTTTTCAGGGTGCCTGGGCTTACGTGGAATTTCTGGTAGTAATCACTTTTATTGACGATGTCCTGCAAACACAGTGCCACGGTTAAATCACGCACCCGCTCTTCCGGGCTGGTGAGATATCGGTTGAAGTGAATATTTTCGAGAAATGACACGTACTCACGATAGCCCATCGCGGTGAAAATCGATTGATTTTCAATATGCAGATGAAAAGCGGGATCAAGCTGATCGTTGATTTCTTTCATCGTGCGTTTCAGTGTAGAGAGCGTTTTACCAAAATGCTGGACGGCATCCTCTACATAAACCGGGCTGTGTTCCTGAAGGAATTTCAGAAAGGACAAATCAAAACTGTTCATTAAAAACTCTGACAGGCAACGCCGCACGACGCTATGTTTTCATCATCTTGCCATCGTACATTAGCCACGAAATCAAAACCGTGACCAACGCCGTTATGTCACGGTTTCCACAGCGTCTGGTCCTGGTTTCGCTACTGCCAGAGGCGGTTTTACCCCCCGGAACTACTACGTTTAATTAAACTCACCGGCAATAGCTTATTTTCTTCCTGAGTGTCTTCTAACAACAGCGCCAGCGCCTCGCGCCCTAGTTGTTGTTTGTCTACTGCGATAGTCGTCAAAGGTGGGTTCGACCAGGCCGCAGAATCGATATCATCAAAGCCTACCAGTGCGACATCCTGCGGGACCCGCAAGCCTCGTTGCGCGCAAACCTGTAGCACCACAAGTGCTGCCGCATCGTTATAAGCAAAAATGGCATCGGGAGGTTCGGGTAAATCGAGCAAATCGTTTACGGCATCCACCAGCGCTTGTTCGGTATCCAGAGAAGGTGAAGCGATCGCTTCGTATTCTGGCGGCATCAGTAAACGCGCTTCATACAATGCCTGTCGGTAGCCTTTTTCACGCTGGCGAATACTGTAATGCGACAGTGTACTGGCGAGAAAAGCGATGCCTTTACGCCCCTGTTCAATCAAATGACGGGTCGCCAGATATCCGCCCTGTGTGTTATCCGGGTTAACACAGGGTAAACCTGGCGCCCATAAATCAACCAGCACCATCGGTAGTTTCATTTGCTGGAGTAGCCCCAGCAATTCAGGTTCGAAAAAACCCGCACAGATTAGAGCATCTGGCTGATGCAGCATCGCCTGTTCACTCACTGCATCACCAGGTCCGATGGAGAGAAAACTCAATGCAATACCCTGATCGCGGCACAGATCTTCAATTCCCAACAGCAGCTGCGAATAAAATGGCAATGCGCGGCTGATGTTGTGTTGTCGGTGCAACAAGAAAAGAACACGCTTGATTTTGTCGCTGCGCAAACGGGAAAAATCGTATCCCTGCTGCTGGGCAGCAGAAATAATGCGCAACCGTGTTTCCTCACGTAGCCCCGGCTGCCCTTTCAAGGCGCGGGATACGGCCCCGAGAGACACGCCGCAGGCCTGGGCAATGTCGCGTATCCTTACAGGTTTTGTCATTTCGCTCTCTTTCATTAATCTTCGCTATGCCATGACTTTTGGCACTGAGATTTGCGCACCCAACCATGCCGCACCTCGAACACCACTGCTGTCGCCGTGTTGAGCCCGCACTATTGGGGTATTGCACTGTTTACCGAACACATACTCTGCCACTCGCTGTTGAAGGTCGGGATACAAATACTCGATATTTGAAACCCCACCACCTAAAACAATGACATCCGGATCAAGCGTATTCACCACTCCCGCCAGCGAGCGCGCCAGTTGATTACAATACTGATCCCATAGCGCCCGCACACCAGCGTCCGCAGATTCTAATCGTTTAACGATAGCCGGAACACTCTCATGATGAGTGAATCGTTGGGTGTACTGTCTTTCCAGACCACTACCGGAAATAAAACTCTCAATGCAGTTCAGTTGGCCACAATAACATTTTATCGCTTCGCCATCCTGTCGGGGATCGTAGCGAGGCAAAGCGTTATGGCCCCATTCACCGGCGCAGGCATTTGGCCCAGAAATAAGATGGTTATCAATACACAACCCGCCACCGCAACCGGTGCCGAGTATTACGCCGAACACCACGCGATAACCTTTTCCACTGCCGTCCATCGCCTCGGAAAGCGTAAAACAGTTGGCATCATTAGTGACTGCCACCGGCATCGCCAGATGCTGCTCGAGATCCCGTGCAAAAGGTTGCTGGTTCAGCACCAGAATATTAGAGTTTTTGATCAAACCCTCGCCGTCTACGGCGCCCGGAATACCAAGACCAATCGACAAAGGGCTTTGAACTGCGGCACTGGCCGTTTCAATCACCTTAACGACGTTTAAGAAAAAGTCCTGATAACTCTCTTTTGCGGTGGCGCAGCGTTCGCGATACATCACCTCACCCTGCGTGTTCAATACCACGGCTTCAATTTTCGTCCCACCAATATCCAGTCCCAGCCTCATCGTTCTTAACCTCATTTCCACTCTGGTTATCCTGAATGCAGCCTACTTAATTTGTTTACTATACACAATGTCACATCTCACAAATCAGACAGAAGCCCGTTAAAAATGGGCTGGTAACAGCATTTAAAAGAATAATGATTTCGCGATCACAAAATCCATTGCATGTTTATTAAAAATATCGACACCCTTCACAATAGGTCGATGCGAGAGTATACAAGTTGCGCGTAAAGGACCAGGATTGCCGTCAGTACATCTTGTTTACTAAAAGGATAAAGAATGGAACATTTTGATGTCGTCATCGTAGGCGGTGGCTTCTCAGGAAGCATTGCGGCGATTGCCGCCGCCAGAGCCGGGGCAAAAACACTCATCGTTGAGGCGACGGCTTGTCTTGGTGGTTCTCTGACCACCAACGGTGTTAATCCGATGATGACTTTTCACGCAGGTGAGAAACAGGTTATTCGCGGTATTACCGATGAACTGATAGAGCGTTTAAAAGCTCAGGACAAATCCCCCGGTCATGTCCGTGACCCCGGGCATTTCACCACCACTTATACCCCGTTCGATGCTGAAGCGATGAAACATGAACTGGAACTCATGTTGCTGGAGGCTGGTGGTACCGTGCTTTATCACGCCTTGCTTGCCGATGTCACACGCGAGGGAAATCATCTCGATAGCATCACCGTATGTACTAAATCCGGCTTGATGAAAATTGCTGCCGCTATCTTCATTGATGCCAGCGGCGATGCCATGCTGGCGGTAAAAACCGGTGTGCCGGTGGTGAAAGGCCGCGAGTCTGACGGCAAATCACAGCCGATGACCATGACCATGAAGATGATCAACGTCGATCGCGAAAAGCTGCGCACCTATATGCTGGAGAACATATCTTCTCTCAACAATGACTATCAAGCCGAAGATATACGCACCGCCACTCACCTTGCCTGCCATGGTTTTGTGAAAGAGTTTGCAGCGGCGAAAGCTGCCGGTGAAATCACCATTCCGCGTGAAGATGTACTGATTTTTGAAACCAACAATCCCGGTGAATTTGTCTTCAACACCAGCCGTATTCTCGGCCATGACGCCACCGACCCGTGGAGTCTGAGTCAGGCTGAAGTGGTTGGCCGCCAGCAATGTCGGGAGCTGGAAAAATTCATGAAACGCGTCGTTCCAGGATTCGAACAGGCTATTGTTGTGCAAACCGGCCCGTCCGTTGGCGTGCGCAGTTCCTGCCAAATCAAAGGCTGCTATCACCTCACCGCCCAGGATCTGCTCGACGAAACACAATTCGAAGACACCATCGCCATCTCTGGCTATCCGATTGATATTCATAGCCCTGATGGTGAAGGAACCGAACATGGCAAGTTACGCCACGGCGGTATGTACGGCATTCCATGGCGCAGCTTGATAGCCCAGGAAGCCGACAACCTCATTGTCGTCGGGCGCTGTATCTCTGCCACCTTTGAAGCGCAGGCCGCAATCCGCACCACTCCAACCGTAGGCGCAATTGGCCAGGCAGGGGGAATTGCAGCAGCACTGGCAGCACAACAAGGGTTAAGCGTACATCAGGTATCTGCAAAACAGTTACAGGATGCCATTCGTCAGCAACAGGGTTATCTCGACTTCTGAGGACAACACATGGACATGTTACACATTTTAAGGATCGGCGCGATCCTTGCCATTTTTGTGGTTTTCTCCGGGTTGATGATGACCCGCAAAATGCCGGCGATTTTGGCATTACCGCTGATGGGGATCCTGATGCCGCTGGTTGCAGGCGTCCCGTTGTTTAGTGAAGATAAAACCACGTTTAGCATCGCGAATAACGTGCTGACCCAGGGTTCTTTGCGTCTGGGCGCGACCATTATCGCTTTGATATTTGGCGCATGGTTTGGCGAAGTCCTGAAAAAAGTCGGCGTGACTGAGGCATTAGTTCGCAAAGCCGCAGAACTTTCCGGTGATAAACCACTGACGATGGCCATTGTCTTTTTCATTATTGGCACGGTGATTTTCTCTTCCAGCGATGGATTAGGAATGGTTATCCTGGTCGGCAGTATTGTGATCCCGATTCTGCTCATCGCCGGGCTTTCACCGCTCACCAGCTGTATTGTCCTGTTAGCCTGCCATGCTTTAGGTAGCCTGTTCTCTGTCAGTGGTTGGGCCCTGATGCACGATCTATATGGCATTTCGATTGCCGATATGGCCCGCTACGCAACTATGTTTGCCATTCCAGCAGCCATTATCTATATCGCGATGGTGGTATGGATGGTGAAACGCGATGTGATCGTCCGCAAAGCGTGGTCCATGCCAGTTGCCGAAAAACTCAGTAAGCGCAAACAAGTGAATGCCCTGGCGTTGCTCTCCCCGCTGGTGCCGGTGGTGATTATCTTTGCATTCAAAATTGAAGTGGTCCCGGCCATCGTTCTGAGCCTGGTGATATGTCTGCTGCTTGCCATGCCAAAACGCCCGACGCATGTGCTTGTCAGCAGCCTGGTCGAAGGTATTCAGAACGTGGCGGGTGCCATTGGTCTGATGGTTGGCATCGGTATTCTACTGAACGCGGTCACCGCGCCTCAGGTCAGCATGGTCTTAAAACCATTGATTGAAACGATTATTCCAACCTCACCACTGACTTACATTCTGTTCTTCTCGATCCTCAGCCCGCTGGCGTTGTACCGAGGCCCGCTCAATAGCTACGGTCTGGGCAGCGGTTTAGGCGTGTTGATGCTTGGCGGTGGCCTTTCACCTCTGGCAACCATGCTGGCGTTACGCTCGGCGACCCTGCTGCAAGGGCTTTCCGATCCGACAAACACCCATAACGTCTGGTCATCTGATTTCGCGAAGGTCGACGTAAACGAAATAATGCGTAAGACCTTGCCGTGGGCCATGGCTGCCGTGCTGGTCTCCATGTTGATGGCGGGTTATATCGCCTTTTAATACCCTGCTCCGGCCCTGGCCGGAGTGATTTTAAGGAATGGTTATGACGGACAAAAAATATCGCATTGGTATTGATGTGGGTGGCACGTTTACCGACGCTGCAGTTATCGATAACGACAACTTTACCTTGATCGCGAAAAAGAAAATCCCCACGACACACCACCATCCTAATGGGGTCGCGCACGGCATTATTACCATTATTCATGAGGTGCTGGCAGAGAACGGGATTTCGCCACAGGAAGTCAGTTTTATCGCCCACGGTACCACTCAGGCTACCAACGCCCTGTTGGAAGGCGACGTCGCGAAAGTGGGCATTGTCGCCATGGGGAGCGGGCTTGAAGGAAAAAGTGCCAAAAAAGAAGCCAACATCCTCGATATCCCACTGGCCGACGGTAAGTTTCTGCACACTTTTAATACCTATATCGACACCCGTCAGCTCAGCGATGACAACATCCGTGCAGCGATTGAAACGCTGCGTGAGCAAGGCGCGGAAGTTATTGTTGCCTCAGAAGCCTACAGTGTTGATGACCCGACCAACGAATTACGAGTGATGGCCGTGGCGGCGGAAATGGGGCTTTGTGCCACGGGTGGCCACGAAATTACCCAGCTGTACGGTCTGAAAACCCGTACCCGCACTGCCGTCGTCAATGCCAGCCTGATCCCACGGATGCTGGAAACCGCCAACATGACCGAACAGGCAATTATCGAGGCTGGCATTACCTCGCAGCTGATGATCATGCGCTGTGACGGTGGCGTGATGAGTATTGACGAAGTGCGAAAACGCCCCATCCTCACCATGTTGTCTGGCCTGGCTGCCGGGGTTGCCGGAGCGCTGATGTACGAAAAAGTCTCTGACGGCATATTCTTTGAAGTCGGTGGAACCAGCGTCGATATCTCGGTTATTAAAAACGGCAAAGTGATGATCCAAAATGCCCAGGTCGGTGGTCATCGCACCTACTTGCGTTCACTCGACGTGCGTACTCTGGCGGTTGCGGGCGGCAGTATGATGATGGTCGAAAACGGCAAAATCACCATGACTGGCCCACGCAGCGCACACATCGCCGGCTGTGAATATGAATGCTTTATTGCTGAATCCGCATTTGGTGAAAATCCGCAGCTCACCTTTATTAGCCCGCGCCCAGGCGACCCGCAAACTTATGCCGTAGTGAACGGTGCCGAAGGCAAACGTTACGCATTGACAGTGGCTGGTGCGGCAAACTTGCTCGGCTATGTTCCGGCAGATGACTACGCAGCGGGGAACATTAATAGCGCCCGTATCGCCTGGCAGTTGCTGGGTGACCATCTCGGTGTTTCGGCAGAAGACGCTGCGCGTCAGGCACTGGATATCGCCATCGATAAAGTGATGGTGGTGGTCAACGAAATGATCAACGAATACAAGCTGGAGCGGCACTTCATTACGCTGGTGGGCGGCGGTGGCAGCGGTTGTGTGCTGGTGCCAGCCATGGCTGAAAAAGCAGCCATGAAGCATAAAAATGCCAACAACGCGCCTTACATTTCCACCATTGGTGTGGGCATGGCGATGGTGCGGGAAATGATCGAAAAAAGCGTCGTGAACCCCGGAGAAGCCGAGATAAAACAGATTCGCGCCGAAATAATGGAGCGCATTGTTAAATCCGGAGCCAATGAAGCCACTGTTGATATCAACATCGAGATAGACAAACAAAAAAACGTGCTGCGAGCGATTGCCACTGGGGCGACCGAACTGCGTCAGAAAGAGAGCCTCAACGAAACGCTACCCCTTGAGCAGTTGCAACAAATTGCAGCTGAGTCGATCAATCTGCCTGTCGAAACCACCAAACCGGCCTGTCAGACCGGGCGCTGGCATCTTTTTGAAAACATCAGTGAACATAAGCGTTTCTTTGGCCTGATGAAAAAGAAAAAAATCTGCCTGAGTATGATTGACCGTGAAGGCGTCGTCCGGCTGAAAAAAGAGAATGCGAACTGGTTACTGTGCACGCGCCAGGAAGTGACATCAAGCTTTGCAGAATTCCTTGATGATAATACCCGCTACTCCGAAGCAAATGCCACCATCCCCAAAACCTTCCTGTTCTGGAAGGAGAAAATGCTTGATCTCACTGGCATGCAAACGAAAGAACAGATGCTGTCGATTATCGAGATGGAGTTGGATGTGCTGGAACAAGAGCAGCCAGTTATCGCCGTGGCCTGGCAATAGGAGCAATCATGACCCCTGTTGAACTCAATCGAGTGCTTGCATGGCTGGACCTTCGTAATGATGCGGTATTTAACAAAATACCGCCCGCGAAATACCGCTATTATCTGGACAACGCGCTGGCTGCCGGGGAACAAGCGGCCAGCGAGTTTCACGGAAAAAACATCCGTGATCTGTATGCAGAAAATGGCATCGACATTCAGCTTAAACAGGGGGATGGCCTGTTTTTCACCGTCCAGTTCCGTGCCCAGTTTGAATACAGTGAAGTGAAGTCCATTCGGCGGGTAACGTTGTATCAACCCTCGCTGGAAAGTTTACAACGCAGCTGCGAACAATCTGGGTTGCAACTACCACTCAGTAAAATCATCGATATCCATCTGGCGCACGAGTTTTTCCATTTTCTGGAACACCACCGGCATCAACCTGTTGGGGCAACGCTTGAGAAAGTCTGTCATGTCTCCCTCGGTCCGTTCCGCAGTTATTCGACGGTGTGCGCCACTTCAGAAATTGCTGCGCATCGCTTCTGCCAGGTGCTAAACGGCCTTGAACATTACCCAACCTACTACGATTTTCTTTGGCTGGTGCACAGCGGAAAACAAACTGAGCGGGAGAAAGACGAACTGTTTGCCCATTCGTGGCAGGAACTAAGCCAGATGTGAAAAACATGCTAAGTGGGGGAATATTAGGAGAGATTAGAGCGCAGGGAGAACCGTTCTCCCTGCCCTTTATTGCGGAATGCAGGGGTTAACTATTTAATGCCTTCTTTCCTGTAACAATATCATTTCTGATTTTCATGACAAGAATTGAACCCGCAAGGATAAAAGTAATGAAGTTTGGAATGATGACTGGCAATGCATTAGACATAATGCCGTACATTAGCCATAGAGAAATACCAAACACAAAAATAGAGTACATTGTTAAAGATATATCTTTTGTCGACTTACTTTTCAGAACCAAAACTACCTGAGGGATAAATGAAACAGTGGTACATGCACCACCGATAAACCCCACCATATCAATCGTATTCATGTAGTAAATTCTCGTAAAACTAGAGCTTAACGCCAATCAAAGTGTTGATTCGGCATGCTCCTTGAAAGATAGCATTGAGTCTTAACACAGTTATTGGACCAATTATTTTACCTGGTAAACATCTCTCCAGACACCATCTTTTAAAATACCTGCCCTCTCACAAAACTCTTACCATTCCGTGATTATTTCGAGTTCATGGTAAGTCATAACATACTGATTAATCAATTCATTTCCATTATTAACAATGACAATTCAGCTTAATAATTACTAATTCTCGCAAATTAAAAAATTGCCATTATCCAAAAATAATAAATAACCCACTGTTAAAAAACAATAAACAATTCATTTAAAAATAAATTATTTGGTAAACCACTTTCACGCCCCTAAAAAGTTTAAAAATAAACTTTAAAAAAACAAGCAATAACAATGTGAATAAAATCACAATTATCAGAGTAATTATCTTAGGTTTTTTATTTATGTGACCGCCAACAACAAACAATCATGTCATACCAATTATTCTCAGCATCACTTACCTGTATGACACAAATAGGAAGTGGTATACAAAATCGCAATAGATTCTTAATATTTTTATTACATGAGAATTAAGAGGGTTAGCTCTATGAGTACCAAAGTTTTAAATGATGAAAAAATAAGAATAGCTGCAATTAAGCCCTTTGGTATGAGGGATAAAATTGGTTACATGTGTGGTGACTTAGGCACCTGCTTTATTTTAGGGCTAGTTAATAGCTTCTTAATGATTTATTACACAAACGTCCTTGGTGTTTCAGGGATCATCGTTGGTTCATTATATTTTGGCACAAAACTGTTTGACGCTTTTGTTGACGTGACGGTCGGTCGCATGTGTGACACGTCAAAATTGACAGCAACAGGTCGTTTTAACCCCTGGATTCGCAGAATGAAGTATCCATTCTGTGCCATTGCAATCGTATTATTCCTGCCGTTTGCGCAAGAGTTATCCTATACAGGTAAAATCATTTATATCTGCGTTTCGTATTTTTTATACGGCGCGCTGTTATCGACCATCAACATTCCTTATGGCGCAATGTCTGCGGCTATCAGCTCCAGCCCGGATGATCGCGTGTCCCTTTCTACCTACAGAAGCGTGGGTTCGGCAATCGGTGGCGGCGCAACAGGGTTCTTTATCCCAATCCTGATGTACAAAACGATGGTTGACGGCAGCCAGGTTATTTCTGGACAGCATTTCTTCTGGATCGCCATTGGCTGTGCATGCCTGGCATTCATCTTCCTGACACTGACATGCAAATTAACCACAGAGCGTGTGCGTGTAGAAGCGAAAGAGAGTATGGCCCTTTCACAGCTGCTGAAAGGTCTGCTGAAAAATAAAGCGCTGATCGTTCTGGTGGTGGTTGACCTGCTTATTGTGATCAACCAGGGGTTATCCGGAACCAACATGACTTATCTGTTTAACGATTACTTCCATGATAAACAGGCTATGTCCATCGCCCTCTTGTTCACCTTTGGTTCTCTGGTTTTACTGGCACCTTCTGCATCATTCTTGACCCGCCGTTTTGGCAAGAAAGAAGCCAGCGTTTGTGCACTGATGTTCTCCGTTGCCATGTATTTGATTATGTATTTTTGCCACATAACAGATCCTAAGATCTATTTGGTCTTCCTGTTCCTGGCAACCCTGGGCGCTGGCCTGTTCAACTTGATGATCTGGGCATTTATGACTGATGTCTGTGACTATCATCAGTATGTGACTGGAACGCGTGAAGACGGTACCGTTTACGGAGTGAACTTCTTCGCCAGAAAGATCGGACAAGCTTGTGCGGGTGGGATTGCCGGCTTCATGTTGGCATTAATTAACTACCAGTCTTCTTCGACCGGTGGAACAGTACAAAGCCTCGAAGTACAAGAAAGCATTTATACCATGGCTAACCTTCTGCCTGCATTCTGCTTATTTGCCTCAGCTGTCATATTGATTTATTTCTATCCATTGAATAAGAAAACAACACTGGATATGGAAAAAACTTTGAACAAGATCAACGGCATTTAATCGTAAAAACCATAAAGAGATTTTTAGCATGACAACACAACTTGATATTAAAGACTTTGGTGCAACGGGTAACGGGGTTGAAAAAGATACCCATGCTATTCAACAAGCAATCGACCTGGGTGCAGCACAAGGCAAAGCAGTATTTATTTCAAAAGGGGTTTATCTGGTTGGTGCACTCTTTTTAAAAGAAGGCAGCAAATTAAAATTTGAGGATGGTGCCACTCTGCTGGGCTCTAAAGATCTGGCAGATTATCCAGAAATCGAAACCCGAGTGGCCGGTGTTGAAATGCCGTGGCCAGCAGCCATTTTAAATGCTATCTCAGCCAATAATGTTGAAATTTCAGGCAATGGTTTAATTGATGGGCAAGGCCAACACTGGTGGGATATTTATTGTGGTGCAGATAAAAACAGCGGTTTACGCGTCGACTATGACAAGAAAGGTCTGCGTTGGATTGCCGATTATCTGGTGAAGCGCCCTCGCTCCTGCCTGATTTACGAGGCTGAAAACATCAAGATTTCTGATATCACATTTGAGAGAGCTGGTTTTTGGAACTTGCAAATCACCTATGCGAATAACGTATTGGTTCGTAATGTAAAAATTGGTGATAACCATGGGCCAAGCACTGACGGAATTGACATTGATTCATCGACAAATGTTCGTGTCACAGAGTGCGTAGCCTCGTGTGGTGATGATTGCATCGTGATTAAATCCGGACGCGATGGTGATGGTTACCGTGTCGGTAAAATTTCTGAAAACATTGAAATCGATAATTGTAAGATTAAGTCAGGCTACGGTATCACGCTGGGTAGTGAAGTCAGTGGCGGTCTTCGCGGCATTCATATTCATGACATCGAATTTGAAGACTCTGATTGCGGATTCCGAATGAAATCATCCAAAGAACGCGGTGGTTTCATTGAAGATGTGGTGGTGGAAAATCTACATATGAAGAACGTTCAGTTCCCATTCTCATGGATAATGGACTGGCATAACTCATATAACAGAAAACTGTTTGAAAATATCGACCAGTTACCTGAAATGTGGCAGGCCGTGGCATTGCAAATCCCTGAAAACATGCAAATGACCAAGGTGAGAAATATCAGCATCTCTAATGTTAAAGCCACATTAGATCCAGATTACAAATTACCTGCAAGGGCATTTGATCTCGTCGCGTTCCCGGAAAAACCGATGGAGAATATTCGCTTCAGTCAGTGCAGCATCGAAGCAAAAGAATTCGGCCGCATCGTTGCCGTGAATGGCCTGCAATTTAATGATGTCACTGTCTCGATCGCCGGTGAAAACGATTATTCAAATGATACATTTGATAATCGCTAATCGTACTTATATTCAACATAGATTAAAAAGTGGTTACTAATACTACGGTTTAATTTTGAATTTCAGTACTGTCACCCTTTTGGTATTTTTTCCAGGAGGGTGACAACTGCTTTAACGTAGGAAGTTTGGCCTGTCAGATTTTCGTCTGGTTAACCCTCTTCGACAGTTCCTGATGGCTCTCTTTTCTTTCGCTGTAACGGTCAGAAAGATATCCGGTGTGCCCTTTTAGGATGAGAGTGATTTTGAACAGCTCTTCAGTGACATCTACAATCCGGTCATACCAGGCAGACGGTTTCATTCGCCCTTCATCATCAAATTCTTGCCATGCCTTCGGTACTGATGACTGATTTGGAATAGTGAACATCCGCATCCAGCGACCAAGCACGCGCATCTGGTTTACAGTATTAAATGATTGCGACCCGCCGCAAACCTGCATCACGGCCAGTGTTTTACCCTGAGATGGCCGCACTGCTCCTTCACTCAACGGTATCCAGTCTATCTGCGCCTTCATAACAGAACTCATGGCGCCGTGTCTTTCCGGGGAACTCCAGACCATGCCATCACACCACCTGACCAGTTCTCGTAATTCCAGCACTTTAGGATGAGTATCCGGTGCGTCATCAGGCAATGGTAATCCTGAAGGGTTAAAAATTTTTACTTCAGCCCCCATTTCACTCAGCAAGCGCCCTGCCTCTTCGGCGGCAAAGCGGCTGTAAGAACGCGCCCGCACAGAACCATAAAGAATCAAAATGCGTGGAGCTTCCTGGTTATCGCTCTGAAGTTTGCTGGCAATTGCTTCATCAAAAGAGCCTCGGTCAATTGCGGGTAAGTGAGTCATGAAAAATCCTCCGTTTTTAAAGCTGTTCTTTAAAACCAATCATATATGAATTAACATATGTATTGTCAATTCATATTGAGGTTAAAAATGCTACAGCCTGTTCAGCTTTTTAAA
Source organism: Buttiauxella agrestis ATCC 33320 (assembly GCA_024169445.1). Lineage (GTDB taxonomy): Bacteria > Pseudomonadota > Gammaproteobacteria > Enterobacterales > Enterobacteriaceae > Buttiauxella > Buttiauxella ferragutiae. The sequence goes on along the minus strand of JALKFA010000001.1, from coordinate 3,493,195 downwards.
CTGCTTGCCGATGAAACTCGTTCAACTATCGTGATGCTGCTAAGGGAGTATGGCGAGTTATGTGTCTGCGATATTTGTGCAGCCACGGCTGAATCCCAACCCAAAATATCCCGTCATATGGCTTTGTTACGTGAGGCGGAACTGGTAACCGACCGCCGTGAAGGAAAATGGGTTCACTATCGTTTGTCGCCACATATACCTGCCTGGGCTGCCGCGATTATTGACTCCGCCTGGAACTGCGAACGCGAGAACATACGCAATAAACTCAAGAATACTTTGACTGCCTCATGTTGAGGAACAGAGGATACATACGCCTAATCAAATATGAATGGAGTTCATAATGTTATTGGCCGGTGCAATTTTTTTACTCACTCTCGTTTTGGTTATCTGGCAACCTCGTGGGTTGGGTATTGGCTGGAGTGCCTCGCTTGGCGCAGTCCTTGCGCTTCTGACAGGTGTTGTTCAACTGAGTGATATTCCGGTGGTCTGGCAGATTGTCTGGAATGCGACCGCTACCTTTATCGCGGTTATCATTATCAGCCTTCTGCTAGATGAGTCAGGTTTCTTTGAATGGGCTGCTCTGCATGTGGCTCGTTGGGGCAATGGCCGTGGTCGGTTGCTGTTTACCTGGATTGTCCTGTTAGGCGCAATGGTGGCAGCACTGTTTGCGAATGACGGTGCTGCACTGATCCTGACGCCTATCGTGATTGCGATGCTTCTGGCGCTGGGTTTCAGCCCAGGGGCAACGCTAGCTTTTGTGATGGCCGCAGGATTTATCGCCGATACGGCCAGCCTGCCTCTTATTGTTTCGAATCTGGTGAATATTGTCTCGGCTGATTTCTTTAACCTCGGATTCGCAGAATATGCCGCGGTGATGGTGCCGGTTAACCTGGCGGCCATTGCAACCACGCTGGTGATGCTGCACTTGTTTTTCCGCAAAGATATCCCCGCCGTATACGACATTTCACTGTTAAAAGAGCCGAAAGCGGCAATCCGCGATATCAACACCTTTAAAACCGGCTGGCTGGTTCTGGTGCTGCTGTTGGTGGGGTTCTTTGCTCTGGAGCCACTCGGGGTGCCGGTCAGCCTGGTCGCTGCCGTTGGCGCGCTAATTCTGTTTGCAGTGGCGAAAAAAGGTCATGCCATTAATACCGGCAAGGTACTGCGTGGCGCACCGTGGCAAATTGTTGTCTTCTCGCTGGGGATGTATCTGGTGGTTTATGGTCTGCGCAATGCGGGTCTGACCCACTACCTTTCTTCCCTGCTCAACCAACTGGCAGAACATGGCTTGTGGGCGGCGACATTGGGCACCGGGTTCCTGACGGCATTCCTGTCGTCGGTGATGAACAATATGCCGACTGTTCTGATCGGCGCGCTGTCGATAGATGGCAGCACTGCCACCGGTGTCATCAAAGAAGCGATGATTTATGCCAACGTAATAGGCAGCGATCTTGGCCCTAAAATTACCCCAATCGGCAGTCTGGCAACGTTGCTGTGGCTGCATGTATTGGCACAGAAAAATATGACGATTACCTGGGGATATTACTTCCGGGTGGGCATTGTCATGACTATCCCTGTGTTATTCGTCACGCTGGCGGCATTAGCCCTGCGGTTGTCAGTAGCACTGTAATTTTTTGTTTTAACAAGAGATCATCACCATGAGCAATGTGACTATTTATCATAATCCCGGTTGCGGAACGTCCCGTAACACGCTGGAGTTAATTCGTAACAGCGGCACTGAACCGACGGTTATTTTGTATCTGGAAACGCCTCCCACGCGTGCGGAATTGGTAAAAATGATCGCCGATATGGGGATTTCGGCGCGGGCGTTGTTGCGTAAGAATGTCGAACCGTATGAGCAATTAGGGCTGGCGGAAGATTCCTTCAGTGACGAGCAGTTAATTGATTCTATGTTGCAGCACCCTATTTTGATTAACCGACCGATTGTGGTTACCCCTCTGGGCACACGGTTATGCAGACCTTCCGAAGTGGTATTAGATATTTTGCCTGATGCGCAACGCGGCGCGTTCACTAAGGAAGATGGTGAACAAGTTATTGATGCACAAGGTAAACAGATCAAGAACTAAATACGATCAAGGGAGCACAGGCTGCTCCCTTGGTTTTTCCGCTAGAAAAGCAACTGCGTCAGATACCCCATCATCACGGCCATGCCTAAAATCACCGTCAGGAAGGCAATAATCATCGGCATTCTGAACATAGATTTAAGCAGAATCACCTCTGTTAAGCTGGCTCCCGCACTGCCGATAATTAGCGCCATGACTGCGCCAGTTCCCATCCCTTTAGTCATTAAAACAGACGCCAGCGGGATCACGGCTTCCGCTCTGATATAAAGTGGAATACCGATAATCGCACTCAATGGGACGGCAAAAGCGTTATTGCTCCCGGCATGGCTGGCAATCCACTCGGTGGGAACAAAACCATAAATAAAAGCGCCAATCAGCACCCCTGCCAGCAGATACGGAAAGACTTCCTTAAACTGTTTCCACGCCTCCTGCCATGCCTGCTTCATCGCTCCTGGTGTTGATGCTGTTGATACCTCACTACGCGTGCTGACACAGCATGAACTACCCGTTTTAATAGATTGAATGTTTATCCGAACCGGTGTCGTGTTGCTGTTACAACATGAGGCTACCTGAAGTTTTGTAATGGGTGCAGAGCAGCCTACGGGAGAAGATATTCCTTTGCGCTTCTCGTTAATGACATACCGTTCAAAACCGAACTGACTCAGAATGAGACTGGACAGCACTGATACGACAGTGGCGATAACAATATAGAGCAGAGTGATTTTCAGCCCGAAAGTCGCCCACATCAAGCCAACAATAATCGGGTTGAGCAGCGGCGAGACAAACAGGAAGGTCAGCGTCGGACCAAAGCCAGCTCTGGCTGACAGCAACCCACGTAACATGGGAATCGTCGAACAGCTACAAAATGGGGTGATCGCCCCGAGCAAAGCCGCAATGACATAGCCTCTGCCCTTGCGTGCCCCCAGCATTGCCTGAATTTTGCTATCTGGAATCTTCTGCCGTAGTAAATTGACGCCCAGGCTAATCACCAGAAACAACAGCGACAACTCGGCGGCCAAAAAAAGGAACATCTTTGACGCATCGGACAGCATTGTTAATCCATTACTCATCTTCATCTCCTCACAAATTAAAAAAACTATATTTCTAGTATATTCGAAGTGATTTGTGGGGCAAAAGATATTTCTGGTATTATCGAAATATCAGTTATCGGGAGGTGAGATTATGCAACTGGAAATGGTCGCTAAAGCATTGAAAGAGTTGGGGCACCCTACACGTCTGTTTATTTTCAAACATCTGGTCAAAGCTGGCAGTCAGGGATTACCCGTAGGTGAACTACAGAAACAGTTAGAGATACCGGGGTCGACGCTTAGCCATCATATTTCAGCGCTGGTATCTGTGGGTCTGCTGCAACAAAATCGGGAAAGTCGGACACTGATGTGTGTCGCACAGTACGATGTTCTTGCAAGCATTATTGAGTACTTACAAGATGAGTGCTGCATCAATGGGTCAGAAACTATTCCGGAAAAATAACGCTGTAGCGGCAGAATCCAGGGCAGCCGAATTTTGCTCCGGATACACATATTTTACCAGGCTTCTGGCTCCCTTAACATATGCACAATATTGCATGGATTCATTATCCACCCCCCTTTAAAACCCTCGGGTAAGAGTTCGACACTGTCACAACGAACTACCCCATGTTCTTGTATATGCTGCTGCGCCAGGTTGAAATCAGGAGTAAACAGTTCGAGCCACACTTCGGCCTGGCTCAAACCTGGCGCTTCATCGATCCACAATCGATTTGGGCCAAGTACGAAGCCGGTGGCCGGTAATTTGTCTGTGATTTCAGGGAGTCCAAGAGTATGACGATAAAAATCAAGCGTCTGTTGATACTGATGTGAGGGGACTTTGATGGCAATATCAATCCCCCCCTTAATTTCTGCGTTCATAAGCATGACCTAATTCAGAATCGGTGTGAATCAGCTAAGCCTGGTACAAACCTCGGATCTATCAACCTGCTGAATATGATTTCCTCGTTTTACAAAGGGAATCAATAATATTGAATGTTACCCAGTGGCATTTTTCAGCAACAAACGATGGCGTGACTATCCGTACGCTGACGCCGCAGGAAGTGGCAAGCTGGAAAGTGATCACGCAGTATCAACAGGTACAAGAAAACTGGGTGAAAGCACAGGAAGCAAAAGGTGTTAAAGATGCGGCGCAGACGCTCAAGCAAGTGACCGCCATTATGAACGAGAGCATGAAAAAATAGTGTTTCCCGGTCGTCATGACGACCGGTTGTTAGTCACCTTTCCGGTAAACTATTTGTGCGCAAAATTCATACTGCCCTTTACTTTCAATACATCGTATCTAAAATAATTTACTTCATTTCTTCTCTATAGGTATTACGCCAATGCGCCATTGATGCTGCCGTCTGTCTGACGGCCAATTGAGTTGCCCCGCCTGTTCGGGTCAGTTTCTGGCATCTATGGAGTACACCATGACGAATACTTATATCGCGCTGGAAAGCGTCGAATTCACCTTACCTGACGGCACCCCGCTGTTCACGCAACTCACTGAAACTTTTGACACCCGTCATACCGGCCTTGTTGGGCGAAATGGCGTGGGTAAAAGTGTGCTCTCGCAGATTTTAGCAGGGCAAATTCCACCGTCATCCGGGCGCTGCACACGTTCCGGAACCGCCTGGTATCTGGCACAGCAGATTGTCTATCCGCCGGAGTCTACCGTTGCGGATCTTGCCGGTGTGCAGGCAACGATTGACGCACTGGAACGCATCGAAATAGGCAGCGTGTCTACGTCCGATTTTGATCTTGTTGGCCAGCGCTGGGATATCCGTCAGCAATTACAGTTTGAACTTGAAAGATGTGGGCTCGGGCATCTTGACGCCTCCACGCCTGTCAGCCTGTTAAGTGGTGGTGAAGCGATGCGCGTTTCGCTGGCTGGTGCCTGGCTGTCGGAGGCTGATTTTTTAATCCTTGATGAGCCAAGCAACCATATCGACAGCACCTGGCGGCGGGCGCTGATTAACCAGTTACAACGCTGGCAGGGTGGGATGTTGGTCGTAAGCCACGATCGGCAACTGCTGGAGTCAATGCAGCGAATTGTGGAATTGTCATCACTGGGTTTGAGTAACTACGGCGGAAACTACTCTTTTTACGCGCAGCTTAAGGCGCTAGAAACGCAAAATGCTCTGCAACTACTTGAACAACGCAAACGTGAGCGCCAGCGCGAACAAAAAGCGCTTCGTGAGCAGAAGCAACGGCTTGAGAAGCGGCAATCCAGGGGAAACCGACAAGGACGCGAAGCCAACCAGGCCAAAATTTTACTGGGCGGGCAAAAACAACGCAGTGAAGCATCAGCAGGGAAATTAAACCAGCAACATCTCGCCGCCCAGGCGCTACTCGATAAACGGGTACATGAAGCGGCAACTCAGGTAGAGGAAAACTCGGCGATTGTGGTGCATTCCCTGGCAGTGAATTCACCTGGCAGACGCATGGTTGCTGAACTCAAAGATGTGCAACTTCCCTATATGGCTAACTTCCCTGCTCCTCTGAATCTGACGATAACCGCCCAGCAGCGCATCGGCGTTGTCGGAGATAACGGATGTGGGAAATCGACATTAGTAAAAGTGCTGGCGGGTCTGCTTCAGCCATTGTCCGGGGAGTCTTGTGTCTCACGCAGTTACGCGTGGCTCGATCAGCACCTCACGAGCCTTGACCCACAATGCACTGTTCTGGAACAGATCCAGCTCGCCAACCGCACTGCTGGTGAAGCGGATTTACGTATGCGGCTGGCGCAGCTCGGCCTTGATGCTGACAAAATCCAGATCCCCAGCGGCCTGCTGAGTGGAGGTGAACGCCTGAAAGCGGCGTTGGCTTGTGTGCTGTACGCCGACCCAATCCCACAACTCTTGCTGCTTGATGAACCCAGTAACCATCTGGATTTAATTTCCATACAGGCTCTGGAAATTATGCTCTGCAGTTACCAGGGGGCATTGGTCGTTGTTTCACATGATGAGGTCTTTTTGCAGAATCTGAATTTATCCGACCGGTTATCAATAACTAAACATGGTTGGCAACTTCAGGTCTGGAGTATTTCATGACCGGGATTTATCGCATAACAGCGCGTTATCGCGGTATCACGAACAGTGATTTACATTTTGGACAGAGCAATGTTTGCCCCTGACGGATTTTATTTGCTGGATGTGAAGATTTGCTTCCACAAATAGGACATGTCACCGAGCTATTTGCCGCATTACCGAAGCGCTTCATTGCGTAATCTAAGAGGGACATGATGATTAGCCATTTCAATGAATGAAGTTCATCGTATCACGCCCTGAACAAATAGCGCACAAGTTATCCTGTGGCCGATCTCTTCGGGCGTGTATGGCTGCGGCAAAGGCAAATGGGCATTTAATAACGCTAAATTAAAATGTTTGCCACAACCCTTCTTCAGCCTGTTTCAGTGGATTAGCAGGAACTTTCCTGGGCGTGCCAGTTACGAGCACCCTTTCTTTGTCGCCAAGACGCAAATTATTGGTTCTGGTTTGCAATTCCACAACCTGGTCTTTTAACACATCAGAAGAATGAGCCAGTTCTACCACCACTGCCGCATTGCTGTGTGTAACTTTTTCCAACTCTGATAACGCGACAGTAATTTGCTGGATCCCTTTTTCCTGTTCATTAGTCGAGATAAAGATGTGCTCCATCAGCAAATTAAGATCGTCGGATCCCGAAACAATATCGTGCATATTTTTTTCTGCTTCAGAAACCAGTTTCGCGCCCTGCATCACATTAATATTCGTTTGCTCAATTAACGACTTAATATTTTTGGCAGATTCTGAACTTTTTTTCGCTAATACTCTGACTTCACCGGCGACGACAGCAAAACCCTTACCGTGCTCGCCCGCTCTGGCGGCTTCCACTGCGGCATTTAATGCCAGGATATTGGTCTGGAATGCAATACCATCAATTATGCTAATAATTTCAGTCATTTTCTTTGAGCAATCGGTAATCGACACCATATTTTCGGTCAGCTTATGCATCAAATCACTGCCATGTCCGGCAGATTTATGTGCTTCGCTGGTGATGATGTTTAGCTGGCGGGTGTTTTCTGCATTACTCCTGGTCCCTGCGGAAATCTCTTCCATGCTGGCGGCGGTTTGCATCAACATCGCCGATTGTTGTTCTGTTTTTACCGATAAATCCGCACTTTGGTTGGCAAGAGTGCTCGATAACTCACTGGCTGAATTTGAAGACCTCCTGATATCCATAACCAAATTGGAGATTTCTTTTGCCAGGCTGTTTATTCCGGGAATTAATTTCCCTGCACAGTTATTACCAAACTCACGTATAGATATGGACAAATTACCTGTATTGATTTCATCAATATTTCTTTTAACTTCATTAATCGGCCTGACAAGATATTTAGTCATGTAAGCCCATAAGATGAGCACTAAAACGACACCGATCACAGTTAGCATAAGTAAAATATTAACATTTGCTAGTAACAGGAAGGCTATTAAATCCATGGCAGTAATTGCAATTGCTGTAAAAACAATAATTACGGTTCTTACGCTGTAATCTTTAAACATGTTCAGACCTATTACATATTTCGCGGGTACTTATATATATCGGCGTTATTTATGAAAGATCCAGTGCGCAGTTAAAATCAAAGCTAAATACTGACATAAGCAAATGGCGAAGTTTTTTACACTTCCTTACAAGAGAGGATGGAAAGCAGAGGTGGAACAAAAACATAAAAAAACGGTGCGCCAGGCACCGTTTTATTCTGTATTACTTACCGTTCAGAGCGTCATCTGGCCAGTATTTATAGCCGTTAACCATGGCCTGTGCAGCAAGGCCTTTTTCTGTCATTTCATAGACGTAAAGCTGTTTAGGTAACTCGACTGAACTTGGTGCGACAGCACTTGCCGAAGCATTGACTGCAGGCAAACCTTTATCGTCATATTTTGCCGCAGCATTTGCATCAGCGCCAACAATATAGCCATTTTTAATAAAGTCGCTCAGCGCTTTGCTGTCATTAAAGACCAAAACGGTGCGTAATTGCTTAACGCCCATCCCGACACCAGCACCAGCCTGGGCCATTTTCATATAGGTGTCTTTGCCGCTTCTAAGATCTTTCACCACGCCATAACCACTGCCGAACCCTAACACCAGGATTTTGCTGCTATTATTTGAGAATACGGCGTACCCTTTAGACTTCAGAATCTGTTTACGAGCCTCAGGATGAATCTTATACAATTTAGTTAACGTATCAATTCGCATTTGTTGGATAGTGTTACGTTGCTGGCTAGCGGTATCGCCTTTAGCGCTACAACCGGCAATAGCCAAAACTGCAATAAGAAGTATTTTTTTAAACCGCATGTGATCCCAATCCATTTTAAAGAACGGTCATTAAACAACCAGAGTTGTATAAATACCGAAAATAAGGACGCGAATTTTATGACACAGTCGATGTTGTGGTTAATTCTTTTGTGCTAAGCCTGATTTTTTTTGTTTAATTTTAAACAAACAAGATATTGCCTAATTACCATTAATTTTGGTAATGGTTTGGGGCGTAGATTAGAATAGATAAACCAGCACTGCCATGATCACAACGGTCAACGCTATAAAAGCGATAGTGGCAGAAAAACCACCTAAAGAATCCATATTGTCACGGGTATTTTCATTTAACTTGTCAATGGCTTCCTGCTTGCTTTCCGCCTCAAACTCCAGCGGATATTTTTTAAAGCCGTCTTGTTTTAGCTTTTTGATATCGTCTTTCGACAGTGCGCTACGGGCAAAAATTTTCGTGGCTTCGTCTTTGACGTAAAACACATACTTTTCCATACACCATTCTCCTCTGTGCTCGCACCCACTATAGATAGCCTGGATATCTTCAAGTCGAAGACCATCATAAACCAGTCACCGCTCATAAAAGTTTAACCTGGTTAAAAAGTTGCGCGGTTTCCTGGAAAAAAAATGCGCAAAAAATCATTGTCAGCGAAGGTCTTTAATTTGTCGAAGTGTGTGATATAAAGACAGACCTCGCGAAAAAGTGACCACAGTTTGACTAAACTCACCGTGGTCGCCACACAAGTCTAAGATGCGCTCCGCGCAATTCTCGACCAGCGTCCTTAAATGCCTGAATAGTTTTAGGCTCGTTACAGGTTTTGCTCCATTCAGTGCGCAACCTGAATACCGACAGGAACGCTTTATGAATAAACCCCTTATGGTAATTTTCACCACTATTGCTCTTGATGCCGTGGGTATTGGTCTTATCTTTCCGATCCTCCCCTCGCTATTAAAAGACATTACCCACAGTGGCAATGTCGCCATTTATATCGGTACATTGACCGCGTTGTATGCTGCGATGCAGTTCGTGCTCGCACCCGTTCTTGGCACGCTCAGCGACCGTATTGGCCGCCGGCCTGTGATGTTGTTATCTCTCGGTGGCGCGGCGGTAAATTACCTGTTTCTCGCCTTTTCACCGAATCTGGCATTACTGTTTGTTGGCCGCGCCATTGCTGGTATGACGAGCGCCAATATCTCCGTCGCCACCGCTTATCTGACCGATGTCTCCGCACCTGACCAACGTGCGCGGCATTTTGGTCTACTCAATGCGATGTTTGGACTCGGCTTTATTGTCGGCCCGTTACTGGGTGGAATTCTGGGAGACTATTGGGTGCGCCTGCCATTTATCGCGGCGGCGGTACTCAATGGCTGCAATTTTCTGCTCGCGCTATTTGTGTTGCCTGAGTCTCATCAACCTGAACGCAAGAAACTCGACCTCACGGCACTTAATCCACTGCGGCCATTTCGTTGGATCTGTTCCATGAAAGGGCTAATGCCAGTAGTACTCACCTTCTTCATTCTTAGTGCCACCGGCGAAGCTTACGGGATTTGCTGGGCACTGTGGGGGTTTGACGCCTTTGGCTGGAATGGTTTCTGGATAGGTTTATCGCTGGGAGCATTTGGCTTGTGTCAGGCGCTGGTACAGGTATTTCTGCCAGCACCAGCGGCAAGGCTATTTGGAGAACGCGGTGCGGTGTTCGTCGGAATCAGCTGCGCCTGTATTGCCCTGATGACCATCGCCTTTGCGCATGAAAGCTGGATGGTGTTTGCGATTATGCCGCTGTTTGCGTTAGGCGGTATCGGCACACCAGCGCTTCAGGCGCTGGCAACTCGCCAGGTGGATGCCGATAGTCAGGGGCAATTCCAGGGGGTACTGGCTTCCGCCGTGAGTCTCGCCTCGATCATTGCCCCGCTGTTCTTTTCCGCTTTTTATTTCGTTGTACAGAAACAGTGGCCTGGCGCTATCTGGCTTTCGGTGGTGGCCGTTTATTTGCTCGCTATTCCTTTGGTGATGTTAGGTACACGCAAACCCGCAACGGCAACAGCCTGACAGGGATGTTTACGGACTAGCAGCAAAGGCTGCTATCCTGTCCGCCATTGTTTCTGTAAATGATTTACCTAATGAATTCTTCAATGTCTGGAAGTCTGCTCTGTGTCCGGGACCTCACCCTGTGTTTTTCCGGTCACTCGCCGCAAGTTAATGCGGTCTCTTTTGATGTTAACGCCGGGGAGTTTGTCGCGATTATTGGGCCGAATGGCAGTGGGAAATCAACATTGCTGCGCCTTATCATCAGCGAACTCCAGGCCGCCCGTGGCGAGATAGTGATTCAGGGTAGAACGTTACGGACGATGAAGCTGCTTGAACGGGCGCGCCGTGTGGCGCTGCTCACCCAGCATGACAATGCGGACTCACGGCTGACAGTCAATGAGTATGTGGCGTTGGGTCGCATCCCCTGGCAAGCCGAACACACGCAAACTGAACATAACGAAGCGATTGCTGGTGCGATCAATGATGTCGGCATCAACCACTTGCGGCAGGTGGCGCTGGGGAAATTATCCGGTGGCGAACGACAACGCGCTGGCTTTGCCCGTGTACTGGCGCAAAAACCGGCATTACTGTTACTCGATGAACCGACAAATCATCTCGACCCACTCGCTCGCTACCAGTTACTGAGCCTGGTTAAGCACAAAAACATCACTACGCTTGCAGTACTTCACGATCTTGAATTGATCCAACCGTTTTCAGACCAGGTGCTTATGATGAATGCCGGGCGCCTGGTTTGCCGTGGTACGCCCGAAGAAGTGCTGGATTCCCCCTGGCTTGCGCGGGTTTTCGGCATGCAGAGCCTGCACGTTACCCATCCCCAAAATGGCAAAACGGTGCGTATTTTTGAAGCCCTGGCCTCAGAAGTTAATGGTTATACAAATAACTAATCATTAATTGATCTAATCGAATCCATTCACACTATTAATTCCTGTAAGGTGCAACGCCTGATGAATCAGGAGTTTGTGTGAAAAATTTAATGCTTGCGGCACTGTTAGCCGCACTTACCGGTACTGCCGGTGCCTCTGGTTTTCCGGTAACTGTCGATAACTGCGGAAAACCGCTGACCTTTACCGAAGCCCCTAAACGCATGGTCGTTCATGACATTAACCTGTCCGAAATGGCGTTTGACCTGCACCTGCAACCCAAAATGGTTGGCATTACCGGTGTTTCTGGCTGGTACAAAAACATCCCAGCGTTTAGGCGATTACAGGGAGATATTCCTGAGCTTGCCGCCAAATATCCGTCAATGGAAACCCTGCTGGCTGCCCAGCCTGACCTCTTTTATGCTGGCTGGAACTACGGTCTGCGCGGTGATGTCACTCCGCAAGCACTGGCAAAATTCAATATCAAAACGCTTATCCTGAGCGAAAGCTGTATTCACGTTGATAGCCACCGCCCACGCGCCAGTATGGATTTGCTTTACGGCGATATGGAACGACTGGGTAAAGTGTTTGGCAAAGCAGAAGATGCAGCAAAACTGGTGAGTCGCTGGAAAAAGCAGGTTGCCGATTTAAATAACAAAACTGCCGGACGCAAACCGCTGCGCGTGTTTCTTTACGACTCCGGTGAAGATAAACCCTATACCAGCGGGGCTTACGCCATGCCAACGGCGATTATCGAAGCTGCTGGCGGTAAAAATGTCATGGATACGCTGAACAAAAGTTGGGCATTCAGCAACTGGGAAAGTGTCGCCGCGACCGAGCCTGAGTTCATTATTCTGGTGGACTATCAGTCAGATTTTAATGGTGGAGCTGACAAGTTACAGCAGTACCTCGAACAGCATCCGTTAATGAAAAACACGCCAGCCGTTATTCATCACCGCTACCTGAAACTTAAATACCAGGAGCTGACGCCCGGCCCTGCCAATATCACCGCGATCGGCAAAGTCGCCCATGCGCTTTACCCTGGCGCATTCAACTGATGTACGCCGATAAACGATTTTTAGTGGTGTGGATTATTGCGCCGTTTATGTTGGCGGGTTTAACACTGGCAAACGTGGCGAAAGGCAGCGTGCCGCTCTCTTTATCCGACGTGTTGACCGCACTGGATTTAATGCCAGGTGAAGTCTCGCCGATGATAAAAAGCATCGTGCTGGAGTTGCGTGTACCGCGCACGTTACTGGGAATGATGGCTGGAGCAGGCCTGGCGCTGGTCGGTTCGCTGCTACAAACCACCACGCGTAACGACCTGGCTGACCCTTTTCTCTTTGGCTTGTCTTCTGGCGCTTCTGCGGGTGTTGTGCTGGTGACCACCCGTCTTGGCAGCACTCTTGGCATGTGGACTTTGCCCATCGCCGCGTTTGCTGGCGGGATGCTTTCTGCGGCAGCGGTGATGATTATCTTTATGTCTCAGTCGCATAAAGGGACAGAGAAGTTGATTATTTGCGGGCTGGCAGTGTCATTTTTGTTTGGTGCGCTCACTAATTATCTGATTTTTTCCGGCGACCAACGCACTGCCAGTCATGCCCTGTTTTGGGCGTTAGGGGGGCTGGGTTTGGCGCGCTGGGATAACCTTGGCTTTGCCGCCATCGCCCTGCTTCTGCTTATCGTATTCATTTCACTACGCTGGCGTTCACTGGATGGCTTGCTGGCGGGTGAACAGACTGCCTGTTCGTTGGGCATTAACGTGACACGCCTGCGTAGTGAAGTCTTTCTTTGTTGCTCAATGGCGACAGCAATCTTCGTTTCACTCACCGGTGTCATTGGTTTTGTGGGGTTGATGGTACCTCATTTGGCACGACCATTTGCTGGCGTGCGGCATCGCAGATTATTGCCGCTGGTTGGCATCCTGGGCGCAATCCTGCTGTCTGCCGGAGATTTGTTGAGCCGAACACTCATTGCTCCACAGGAACTGCCAATCGGGATTATCACCGCAGGTGTTGGCGGAATGTTTGTGTTGGTTATCATGTTGCGTAGAGGGAGCTAAGGATCAGGAACCACAAATTGCAGTCCCCGCTGTGAATCGTTATTCCTGCCCTTTTTTACTCTGCCAATTTGCCCACGGGCTATCAGCAGGGGGTTCTTTTTGAGCAACTTTTTCGTCTTCTAAAGAATCAAGATACAAATCTTCGACTTCTTTACGCGCCCATGGGGTACGGCGTAGAAACTTAAGGCTGGATTTCACGCTTGGGTCACTTTTAAAACAATTGATGTTGATGCGTTTTGCCAGCTCTTCCCATCCAAAACGTGCAACTAAAGCATTCACAATGGCTTCAAGTGTCATGCCGTGCAGAGGGTCTTTCGATGAGTGGGTCATAATGCGTCCAATGAATCTGAATAATGGCGCATACGATAGCAAATTAACGCCCGTTCATCTTTCTAATCGATAACTTTCCTTCCTGGCCGACGGCAGGTATCCTGGCGAGGCGTACATTCATCAAAAGAATGAAAAGGATTAGATAATGAAACATGCAGTATGGACCCTGTCGCTTGCACTCCTCACCAGCACTTCTGCGCTGGCTACGGATGCTAAACTCCCTGCCCCGATTAGCGCCTTACAGCAGCAAGGATTTGAACTGAAAGGTGAATTTAAAGGTCCAGGTGACTTACCAGGCTATGTGATGCAGTTTCAGGGACAAGGCACTACCGTGTTCCTGACCCCGGATAAACAGCATGCGATTATGGGAAATCTGGTCGATGCCAGCGGTAAAAACCTCAGCGATGCTCAGGTAGAGAAATGGGTTTATGCGCCGATGGCTAAAGAGATGTGGCAAAAACTCGAGAAAAATCACTGGATCGCAGCAGGTAAAGCTGACGCCCCGCAGATTGTTTATGCCTTTGCCGATCCTTACTGCCCGTATTGCACCCAGTTTTGGCTCAACGCACAACCGTGGTTGAGTTCCGGCAAAGTACAACTGCGTGTCTTAATGGTTGGGATGTTGCGCCCGGATAGCGGTCAAAAAGCCGCAGCCATTATGATGTCTGACGACCCGGCAAAAACGCTGGCGGAATATGAAAACAGCAAGGGCAAAATGACGTTAAACGTCCCTGCGACCATCAAACCAGAAATCACCAAAGCTCTTGAAAACAACCTGGCATTAATGGACGAACTGGGCGGCAGCGCCACACCGTCCATTTACTACCTGAACAAAGACGGGCGCCTGCAACAACATCAGGGTCTGCCTGACGAAGCCACCATGAAAACCATTATGGGCGACGATAAATAAAGGGATTTTGTTGGATGGCGCTGCACTTATCAGACCTACAAACCGCATGATTACTGGTTTTGTAGGGTGGATAAGCGCAGCGTCATCCACCAATCAAGCCACAAGTTAACCGGTTTTGTAGGGTGGATAAGCGCAAGCGCCATCCACCAATCAAGCCACAAGTTAACCGGTTTTGTAGGGTGGATAAGCGCAGCGCCATCCACCACATTTTTTGATGCTTAGCAGTAACGAGCAACCGCAGCACGCATGCCCTGGCTCAGAATAACCTGCAAATCTTCGCTAACTTTAGCCACCAGACCCGCGGCTTGAGTCAAATCCTGGCCCCAATGATCGCTGTCGCTTAACACGGCCTCAACCAGTTGCTGCACGGTGATTTGCTTGTCGCCCAGTGATGTCCAAAGCTGTTGATAACGAACCAACCAATGCTCGTCATCCTGCAATGGATAGCTTTCGTTGTTGCGTTCGCCCTTATAGAAGGCAATCAGTGCCGCCAGTGCGAAAGTCAGACGCGGAGGCAATGTCCCGCTCGCCTGCTGGCCCGCCAGCAATTGCGGCAGAATACGGGTGCGGAATTTAGTCATGCCATTCAGCGCGATGGATAACAACTGGTGCTGAATATACGGGTTCTGGAAACGGCTGGTGACCGCCTGGGCGAATGACTGTAATTCGTCGCGCGGCAAATCCAGGACAGGAATAATCTCTTCCGCAATGGTTTTTTCCACAAAACCACACACTTCGGCATCGTTCATGGCTTCGCCAACGGTATTCAAGCCTGCCAGATACGCAACCGGAACCAGTGCGGTGTGAGCACCGTTGAGGATCGCTACCTTGCGTTCTTTATAAGGCTTAATGTCATCAACAATCAGCACGTTCAGCGGGAATTTATCCAAGCGCAGTTCCTGAGCCAAAGATGCCGGCCCCTGAATCACGAACAGGTAGAAGTGTTCTGCCGCCGCGAGGAAACTATCTTTATAACCGAGTGAATTTTCAATCTCGGCAGCTTCGTCGCGCGGGTAACCGGTCACGATACGGTCAACCAGTGTTGAACAGAAGGTGTTGGCGTCATTCAGCCATTGAATGAATGCTGCTGGCAGTGCCCATTCTTGCGCGTAACGCAGCACCAACTCTTGCAGTGCATCGCCGTTATAGTCGATCAGTTCGCAAGGAATGATCACCCAGCCTTTATCGACCGCACCGTTGAAATGGCTGAAACGTTCAAACAGCAAACGGGTCAGTTTAGCCGGATAGCTTACCGCTGGCGCATCTGCAAATTTATCGCCCGCGTGGTAGCTGATACCCGCTTCGGTGGTGTTGGAGAACACAAAACGCATCTCTGGGTTATGTGCCAGCTTAAGGAACGCGTCGTACTCTTGATAGACGTTGATTTCTCTGTTTACTGAGCGAATCAGACGTGCGTCACTTACCGCTTCGCCCTGCTCGTTCAGGCCACGGATAACCGTGGTGTAAAGCCCATCCTGGGTTGATAACGACGGTGGGAATGCACTGTCGATCGGACGTACAATCACCACGCCCGCATTTAAGTCCGTATGTTCATTGAGTAAATCGACTTGCCAGTCAATGAAAGCGCGCAGGAAGTTGCCCTCACCAAACTGGATAATACGTTCAGGATATTGAGCGCCAGGGAAATCATGACGATTTAGAGTTTTCACTATGTTGTTCCTTGGTGTGTACAGGATGAACGACTAGAAATATCCCAAACAAATTATCAGAACCCAACAAAGTGAAACCCCGTTTTGATCAAACAAGAGTTGTTATACCAATTATTTTTGGTACGACAACTAATAAAATGTCGGCCTCATCACACTAACTATTAATAACGAACTCGCTCAACGACGCTCTGCTGGTCTGGTTGCGCCCGTTGCGCTTGGACAAATACAGGTACTTATCCGCTTGCGCGAGCTGCGAGTTAAACGCATCGAGAAGCGTTTGTTGTCCTGGAGTCGTTGTTGCAAGGCCAATACTGACGGTGATAAACAGAGTTTGTTGCTGGTAACGAAACGCGGTGCGTTCAATATCCTTACGGATTTGCTCCGCGATGGCATACCCTTTTTGTTCGGTATCCGTGCTACAGGCCACCACAAACTCCTCACCGCCAAGACGCGCGACCAGCCCTGTTTCACCGACGATTTCGGATAAACGCCGGGCGAAAGCAGCCAACACCACATCGCCACATTCATGGCCGTGGTTATCATTAATACGTTTGAAATAGTCGATATCCAGCAACATCACGCAGAGTTTTTGCTCAGGTTGATGGTTCAGTGGTACGGTGTTTTTCAACGCTTCATACAGACCTGAACGGGAATAAACGCCAGTAAGGTAGTCATAATCCGCACGCAGCGAGGTTTGCTTAATCAGCCGATTGATTGCATCTACACTGACGGAAACAATTAGCGGGCAAATCGCCATCGTGGCGATTCCCAGACGGGCAGAGAACATCTCACTCACTACCAACGGGGTATCGGGGGAAAGCGCAACAATCGAATTTGCCAGCAGAATAATCTCTGCCCCACCGGTTAATAGCGTCAGCAACGCCGTCACCGGCAATGGATAACGAATGGCACACCAGATAAGCGCGGGTAACGGGAACGCCAGGCTACCGGCACCGCCAATCACCACCGAAGCAAGAATTGAAATGACAACGCCAAGCAATGGGTAGAGTTTCGACAACTGCAAAGCGGGCAACGCCTTCCACTGCGGCCATTTGGTCATTAGCAAAAACGGCATCATTAACACACCCGTCGAAAACTGTTCGCTAAACCAGTCAGCGAACAGCGAAATAAAGTGACGATAATCAGATGATGGGCCAGTTGAGCCAATGGAGCCTAATAAAGAGCTGAGAACGGCACCAATCAAACAGGTATAAAAAAGATTAAACGCATTAAGCGCCCAATTGTTTTCATCCTGGGTTCTGGAATATCGCAGTAATAAGCGGGCGACGATAATAATAAATACCATGTTAGAGAGGTTTATTATCGCCGATTGCCATCCCCAGTGGGTGGTGACGACGTCGTAAACCACCATCGCACTATAGCTGACAACATAATAAACAGGCCGGTTCAGGAACGGGTGGCGGACAAACACCGCCGCCAGCACCGCGTTGAGCGGCCAGAACAGCGACAGTTCATCAATCAGGCGAAGTGACGCGCCGAAAAAATAGAACAGCGTGGTAATGACAAATATATTAACGGCATTCGCCAGGCGTTTTTTAGGTGAAAATAACGTCATCTGCTTTTGAATAGATATGCTTTTTTGATTCATATTTATGTATGCACTGCTTAGAGAGTTAATACACCTGAATGAGTGCAAAAATAAATTTTAGCTTAAGTTTAAAAGATTGATCGGCCAATCCGCTGTGCGAGGATTTCCAGCGCGGCCGTTCCGGCTAACGAGTTACCCGAGGTATCCAGTTCCGGGCACCAGACCGCAATAGACATCTCATGCGGAACGATGGCAATAATGCCGCCGCCAACACCGGATTTACCAGGCATACCCACTCGATAGGCAAACTCACCCGCACCATCGTACATTCCACTGGTCACCATTAACGCATTTATTTGTCGGGCTTGTTGTGCACTAATAATTGGCTCATCAAGGTGTAATGCACACCCTTGATTTGCCAGAAATAAGAAAGTTTTCGCCAGTTCATTGCAGCTCATTTTTAGTGCGCAATAGTGGAAATAATTCTGCAGGACGGTAATCACATCGTTATCGAAATTACCAAATGATTTCATCAGCCAGGCGATGGCAGCATTACGCGCCGAATGCTCGAATTCAGATTTCGCAACGCGGCTGTCATAGGCCAGATCGGGTTGTTGGGCTATTGCGCGCACCACTTCCAGCATGCGCTGTTTCGGCGCACTCAGGCGTGTTTGCAGCATGTCGCACACTACCAATGCCCCGGCATTAATAAACGGGTTACGGGGTTTTCCCTGTTCAAGTTCTAACTGGAGTAATGAATTGAAAGGCTGCCCCGAAGGCTCTTTACCCACGCGCTGCCAGATTTCGTGCTCATCATAACGCGCCATCGCCAGCGCCAGGCTGAGCACTTTTGAAATAGATTGAATCGAGAAGCGTTCTGCGGCATCTCCGGCGCTGAAGACTTCACCGTCGACGGTACAAACGGAAATCCCCAGTTTATTGCCCGGAACTTCAGCCAGTGCGGGAATATAATCAGCGACTTTACCCTGACCAATGAGTGGCCGAACCTGCGCCAGAATATCTTCGAGTAATTGATTATCTAACAAACCTGGCACTGCAAACTCCTGAATGGCGGGTATTTTACGCCCGCCAGTATATCAGACTGCGTTCGTTGCAGGCAGGTGAAAACCCGAAACTAACGCCGGTCTTTCCATACAGTTTGCACATTACAAAACTCATGCAGACCAAAATGGGAAAGCTCGCGGCCAAAACCACTTTTCTTCACGCCGCCAAATGCCACGCGTGGGTCGCTGGCGCTGTAGCCATTAATAAACACACCGCCACATTCAAGGCGTGCGGCAAATTCTTCTGCGAGTTGGCTATTGGTGGTAAATACGGTGGCTGAAAGCCCAAAGTCACTGTCATTAGCCAGTTCCAGCGCATGTTCGGCATCACGGGCGACGGTAATCGTGGCGACTGGGCCAAACAATTCTTCACGAAATGCCACCATCTCTGGCGTGACATTCCCCAGAACGGTTGGCGCATAGAAATTGCCCTTACCCGCCACTTTCTCACCGCCAAGTAGTAAGTTCGCCCCCTGTTTAAGTGACACTGTAACCTGGTGATACAGCTCATCACGCAAATCATAACGCGCCATCGGCCCAATGTAGGTGGTTTCGTCAGTGGGATCGCCCATTTTTAAAGCTTGTACTGCCGCAACGAACTGCTTCGTGAATACGTCAACAATTCCTGCCTCAATAATGAAGCGTTTGGCCGCTGCACAAACTTGTCCAGTATTCTGATAACGCCCGGCGACAGCCGCTTTAACGGCTTCATTAAGATCTGCGTCATTCAGCACGATAAAGGGATCGGAACCTCCTAACTCCAGTACACATTTTTTCAACGCAGCACCGGCTTGCGCGCCAATCGCAGCCCCCGCTCGCCCACTACCAGTGACGGTAACCGCTGCAATCCGCGCGTCGTTAATCGCCCGGCTCACACCTTCAGGTGTCACATTGATCACTTCAAACACCCCTTCAGGGAAGCCCGCTTCGCTGAACAACTGTTTGATCAGTCGCGCACTTCCCATCACATTTGGTGCATGTTTCAGTACATAACTGTTCCCTGCCAAAAGAATCGGCACCGCACCGCGCAACACTTGCCAGAATGGGAAGTTCCACGGCATCACAGCCAAAATCGCACCCAGAGGACGGTATTCAATCACCGCCTGTTGGTTTTCCACTGGTGTACTTTCGGTCGCCAGCATCGCCGGGCCGTGTTCGGCATACCAGTCACATAAATTTGCCGATTTAGCCACTTCGCCACGCGCCTGAACAATGGGCTTGCCCATTTCAGCGGTGATCATTTGCGCTAAAGCTTCCGCATTGTTGCGAAGTGCCGTACCAAGAGCCTGTAATTTCTCTGCACGACCCGCCAGCGACACCTGCCGCCAGAGGTTAAACGCCGCATGATTCCCCGCCAGCGCGTTATCTAACTGTTGAGCCGACTCAAAAGGTGTGGCTGACAGTTGCTCACCGTTAGCCGGATTAATGGAAATAGCGTGTGTGTTCATAATGCCCCCAGAGTTCAGTTGATGCCCTCACCTTAATCGCCCGTGACAATCATGAAAAATGAATAATAATGAGTGAGTCATTCACGAATCGAGAAAGCTTTATGGATCTTACGCAACTTGAAATGTTTAATGCGGTAGCAGAAACCGGCAGTATCAGCGCCGCGGCGGCGAAGGTACATCGCGTACCGTCTAATCTCACTACGCGTATTAAACAACTTGAAGCCGATCTCGGTGTGGATTTGTTTATCCGCGAAAACCAACGCTTGCGCCTTGCGCCCGCCGGACACAGTTTTCTCAGCTACAGCAAACGCATTCTGGCGTTGGTTGATGAAGCACGGATGGCGGTTTCAGGCGATGAACCACACGGTTTTTTGATGCTCGGTTCGCTGGAAAGTACGGCGGCGGTGCGCATTCCCGGTATTTTAGCGTTGTTTAACCAACGCTTCCCCAAAATTCAGCTTTCGCTCGCCACAGGCCCGTCAGGTGATCAAATTGATGGTGTGCTGGACGGGCGCTTGTCGGCGGCCTTTGTCGATGGCCCGGTCATGCATCCGTCGCTTGAAGGAATTTCGGTCTATGAAGAAGAAATGGTGATTGTCGCCCCTGCGGGCCACGTAATGATTACCAATGCCCGGCAAGTCAGCGAAGCCAGTATTTATGCGTTTCGCGCCAACTGCTCGTATCGACGACATTTCGAAAGCTGGTTTCACAGCCAGCAATCAGCACCCGGTAAAATTCACGAAATGGAGTCGTACCACGGCATGCTGGCGTGTGTCATAGCGGGGGCAGGCATTGCATTGATGCCACGCAGCATGCTGGAAAGCATGCCCGGCAGCCATCAGGTCTCAATATCGGCATTGCCGGAAGAGTGGCGGTTCCTGAATACCTGGCTAATCTGGCGACGGGGTGCGAAAACCCGACAACTCGACGCGTTTATCGGGTTACTGGAACAAACACCTTAGCCGCGCAACAGCACTTTTCCAACTAGATAGGTGGCGGCTTGCCCGGCGATATGCACCCTGTCACCGACTAACTGGCAGCGTAAATCACCACCGCGTTGGGAAACCTGGCGAGCCAACATCTGGGTTTTACCAAGCTTTTGAGCCCAATAAGGGATCAGCATGGTATGCGTCGATCCGGTGACGGGATCTTCGGTAATTGACGACGCGGGCGAGAAGAAACGGCTGACAAAATCATAGCCTTCGTCATTGGCCGGTGCGGTGATACAAACCTTTTGATTCAGCCCCTGCATCAGCTGGAAGTCAGGTTTTATTGCTTCAACCTGTTGTTGCGTACTGAGCACTACGGTGTAAGTACGCCCCAGGCGGACTTCCTGATATTCACTGATCCCCAATGAGTCCAGCAACAACTGCGGCGGTGTGACCGGCTCGCTGCTGGTGGCCGGGAAATCCAGAGTTAACCAATCGCCATTTCGCGTGACGGTCAACGGGCCCACAAATCGCGTTGAAAACTGAATTGCAGTTTCCGGGTAATTCAGATATTCAAAAATCACATGCGCGCTTGCCAGCGTTGCATGGCCACAAAGGTTTACCTCCCCTTGCGTGGTAAACCAACGCAACTCAAAACCCTCATCGGTGGTGACAAAAAAAGCTGTTTCCGATTGATTATGCTGTCGTGCCATTGCCAGTAAGGTTGCATCTGGCAGCCATTCCGTCAGCGGGCAAACCGCAGCAGCATTGCCACCAAAAGTGGTGTCCGTAAACGCATCGACCATATAAAAATCAATTTGCTGCATGGCATTTTCTCCCTCGGTAAGCCTATGACTTCTACCATGTCATAACTTCCATGAAAATCACCACAATAAAATGAGACTTAAATCACAAAATTGGTTGTACAGCTGGTTTGATGGTTTTATGATCGCCTGCTCACCACTCTTTCTAAAACCTGCGCGAATACCATCTATGACTATAAGCAAAGTCTCACGTAAAACGGCGTGGCTACGCGTCGTTACGCTCGCTGTCGCGGCCTTTATTTTTAACACCACGGAATTTGTCCCGGTTGGTTTACTGTCTGACATTGCCGATAGTTTTGGTATGCAGACTGCGCAAGTTGGGATCATGCTAACTATCTACGCATGGGTGGTGGCGCTAATGTCCCTTCCCTTTATGCTGTTAACCAGTCAGGTCGAACGAAAGCGCTTATTGGTCAGTATTTTCGTCTTATTTATCGTAAGTCACGTGCTCTCATTCGTCGCCTGGAGCTTCCCGGTGTTGGTGATTAGCCGCATTGGGATTGCCTTTGCCCACGCTATATTCTGGTCAATTACCGCGTCGCTGGCGATTCGTATGGCACCGGCCGGGAAAAAGGCTCAAGCACTCAGCTTGATAGCCACTGGTACCGCGCTGGCGATGGTTTTAGGTTTGCCGCTTGGACGTATCGTTGGGCAATATTTCGGCTGGCGTACCACTTTCTTCGCTATTGGTGTCGTCGCCGCGCTCACGCTGTTCTGTGTGATGAAACTGCTGCCTAAATTGCCAAGCGAACACTCAGGTTCGCTGAAAAGTTTGCCGTTGCTGTTTAAACGCCCAGCCCTGGTGAGCTTGTATGTATTGGTCGCGGTGGTGGTGACCGCGCATTACACCGCCTACAGCTACATCGAACCGTTCGTACAAACCGTAGCCGGATTGAGTGCGAACGTGGCGACGCTGCTACTGTTGGTGCTGGGTGCCGCAGGGATTATTGGCAGCGTGCTGTTTGGTAAACTGGGCAATCGCCATTCATCAACGCTGGTCAGCGGTTCGATCGGTTTACTGGTGTTGTGCCTCGCGTTGTTACTGCCTGCCGCGCAAAGCAGCACTCAGCTCACTCTGTTATGCCTGTTCTGGGGAATCGCCATTATGGTTATCACCCTCGGCATGCAGGTGAAAGTTTTGGCACTGGCCCCCGATGCAACCGATGTTTCTATGGCGTTATTCTCAGGGATTTTTAATCTCGGGATTGGCGCGGGCGCGTTGGTAGGTAACCAGGTTAGCCTGCATTTTGATATGTCGAGTATTGGGCTGGTGGGGGCTGTTCCGGCACTGGTGGCGCTTATCGTTTCAGTATTAATTTTCCGTCGTTGGCCGGTTTCCTTAGAAGAACAGCACAGCCACGGTTAGCCAGGATAAAAGGATGTCGGGTAGCGTTGCGCTTACCCGACATTCGCGTTTATTGGGCTGGAAACTTGGTAATAATCTCTAGTACCCCGTTAATAATGAACTGAACCCCCATACACACCAGCAGGAAGCCCATCAGGCGCGAAATCGCTTCAATACCGCTCTTGCCGACCAGGCGCATAATCGCACCAGAACTGCGTAAACTCCCCCACAAAATCAGCCCTACCAGCGCAAAAATCAGCGGTGGAGCCACCAGCACAACCCAGGCGGGGAAATTGACACCATGCTCAACCGTTGACGATGAACTGATGATCATCGCAATGGTCCCCGGCCCCGCCGTACTTGGCATCGCCAATGGGACAAACGCGATATTGGTATCAGGCTCCTGCTCAAGCTCCTCGGCTTTTGTATGTGCTTCCGGTGATTCATGCGCCTTCTGCTGCGGGAACAGCATGCGGAAACCAATAAAGGCCACAATTAAGCCACCCGCAATACGCAAGCCCGGTATCGAAATACCAAAGGTGTTCATCACAACTTGCCCAGCGTAGTAAGCCACCATCATGATGATGAATACATTCACTGACGCCATCAGCGCAGTTCTATCACGCGCCTTTTTATTCATATCGCCAGCAAGGCCGAGGAACAATGCTACCGTTGTTAACGGGTTAGCCAGCGGCAATAACACCACCAGCCCAAACCCTATGGCCTTTACCAAATCCATCATCTTCTAACCCTTAATTGCAGTGACTTTTCGCGATTCAGAGTATAGCAGTCACCCTTCACGCATTCGTTACAGAACTGTATGTATGTTAACAGTTGAACCGTTTTAGCTATTTGTGTCATCACATATTCATAACGTTGACATATGCTTGCCTGAGCAATAATATCTGCCGTGATTAAATATACTTGCCTGGGCAATAATAGTGAAAAACACTAACGATCTGTTTAACGAGGTGATTCCGCTTGGAAGACTGATTCATATGGTTAACCAACATAAGGATCGCCTGCTAAACGATCATCTTTCCCCACTCGATATCACCGCTACGCAATTTAAGGTGCTTTGCAGCATTTATTGCGAAGAGTGCGTACAGCCTGTCGAGTTGAAAAAAGCCTTATCAGTAGACCTGGGTGCGTTAACTCGCATGTTGGACCGCCTGCTGAGCAAGGGGTGGATTGAACGGTTGCCTAATCCCAACGACAAACGCGGTGTACTGGTACGATTGACTCCGGAAGGGAAAACATTGTGCGAAAAATGTCACCAACTTGTCGGAAAAAACCTGCATCAAGAACTGACTAAAAACCTGACAGCAGATGAAGTGACCACACTTTATCAACTGCTGACAAAGGTATTGCCGTAAAACCTGAAAAGAGGTGAACGATGTCCAGACGAAACAATGATTCAATCACCATTCAAAGCATTTTGGACTGGATTGAAGAAAACCTGGAAACCCCTCTGTCGCTAGAGAAGGTTTCGCAGCGTTCGGGCTACTCGAAGTGGCACCTGCAACGGATGTTTAAAAAAGAGACCGGCCATTCATTAGGCCAATACATCCGCAATCGCAAATTGACTGAGATCGCCCTCAAGCTGAAACAAAGCAACGAGCCGATTCTCTATTTGGCAGAGCAGTATGGGTTTGAGTCGCAACAGACGCTCACTCGGACCTTCAAGAATTACTTTTCTGTACCTCCTCATCGGTTCCGCGTTGCGTGTTCAGGTGGTGAAGGAAAGTATATTCATCCGCTAAATCATTAATATTGTTAACAAACGCTATGCAACCGTCTGTTGATTCAGACACCGAGGATTTATGAAACGTTACATCTCCGCGGCAAGCCTGCTTTTGATTCTGGCTTCCACCAACGCTCTGGCGGAGCAATCAACCCAATTCAGTGCCACGCAAGCCAATCATGGCAACATGATTATCCCCGCGTCTGAAAACTGTGCTGACGATAGCCACATGATGGGTGACAAGTCTGAGTTGCTGGGTACGCCGTATTACCGCGACAACAGCCACTAATCTCTACCATGGCGGGTCTGGAATGCTGACCCGCCCGGCACACTAATTCGTCACCGTTCTGCGCACCCGCAAGCCGAAGACATTAATATACAATCCGCCCATAATCAGCAGCGCCCCCGCTAACTGTGTCATCGACAAGGTTTCCCCCAGCAGCCATGCGGCACTCGCCATCCCGACAACCGGCACCAGTAACGATAACGGTGCAACACGCCAGGTTTCGTAGCGCCCCAGCAAACTTCCCCAAATCCCGTAACCAACAATTGTTGCTACAAATGCGAGATAAACCAGCGACAAAATCGTCGTCATATCAATGGCTATCAGGCTTTGCCACATCACGGCTGCCCCATCGAACAGGAAACTGGCGGCAAAGAATGGCAGTACCGGAATTAATGCACTCCACACCACCAAAGACATAATTGGCGGACGCGCCTCCAGTTGCATAATTTTCTTATTGAAGATATTGCCGCATGCCCAGCTAAACGCCGCGGCCAGCGTCAGCATAAAACCGAGCAAAGCCACATGTTGCCCACCAAGACTGCCCTCAATCAGCACCAGCACACCGATAACAGCTAAGGAAATCCCCGCCAGTTGCTTGCCTTGCAGACGTTCTTTGAAGACACAAGCGCCGAGGATAATCGTGAAGAACGCCTGCGCCTGAAGCACCAGTGAAGCCAACCCCGCAGGCATGCCAAATTTAATGGCGCTGAACAAAAATGCAAACTGCCCAAAGCTGATCGTCAGCCCGTAAGCGGCCAGCAAGCGAAAAGGAATTTTCGGACGCGCGACAAACAGTAACGCAGGGAAAGCAACCAGCAAGAAACGCAGACCAGCCAATAACAGCGGCGGCATATTATGCAGCCCCATTTTGATCACTACGAAATTCAGCCCCCACACCACCACGACCAGCATCGCCAGCAGTCCATCTTTGCGCGTCATACTTCGACCTCTGTTGATATTACAAATTTGTTAAAATTTACGGCTAAACTAACAGTTTGAATAGATACAGTTGGCACTTTAAAGCTTAGATACAGAAAGCATTCCCTGATAAACGGCATCTATACTTTGCCAAATCTTCATGCTAAATCTGATAACCCCCAATTAATCATTAATAAAAACAAACGATAAAATGGTTTCTTTAGCAACGCGTTTCTCTGGCAAGCAACTCTCCATCAGCGTTTTACTGCTCTCCTCACTGTTACTGACCGTAGGACGTGGGCTAACGCTCCCCTTCATGACCATTTACCTTTCCCGGCAATACAACATGCCGTTAAACGAAATTGGCATGGCGCTGACGATGGCTCTCACCGCTGGGGTGGTTTTCAGCCTGTGGTTTGGCATCCTGGCAGATAAGTTCGACAAGAAAAAATACATGCTGCTGGCGATTGTGATTTTTCTCGGCGGATTTGTCGCGATCCCGCTGGTGAATAACGCCGTTCTGGTGGTGGTATTTTACTCGCTGATTAACTGCGCTTATTCGGTGTTTGCGACGGTGCTAAAAGGCTATTTTTCTGACACGCTGGAAATTCACCAGAAACCGAAAATTTTCTCGCTCAATTACACCTTCGCCAATATCGGTTGGACGGTTGGCCCGCCGATTGGCACGCTGGCGGTGCTCTACAGCACTAACCTGCCATTCTGGTTATCCGGCCTGACGGCGATCATTCCGTTTATCGTGATTAGCCGTTATGTGCATAGCGTGCCGGTGAGTGAACTCCAGCAAGACAGCAACGTCAGGCTTTCGCCGTTGCAAATGCTCAAAGATAAGGCGCTGATGTATTTCACTTTGTCGGCGTTCCTCGGCTCGCTGGTCTTCGGCTCGTTCGCCGCATGTTTATCGCAGTATGCAATTGCCATCTCTGATTCGGATCTGGCACAAAAAGTGGTGGGTGTGGTTCTGCCAGTGAATGCGTTTGTGGTGGTGGTTTTTCAATACATGGTTGGTAAACGCATTCGCCCGGATAACATTAAAAAGCTGATGGCATACGGCACGCTATTTTTCATCGCCGGACTGGCAGGCTTTATGATTTCCGGCGACAACTTACTGTTGTGGGGCTTATCGGCGGCGGTGTTTACTCTCGGCGAGCTTATCTTCGCCCCTGGTGAATATATGCTGGTGGATAACATTGCCCCAGCGGGACTGAAAGCCAGCTATTTCTCAGCCCAACAATTGGGATGGTTAGGCGGCGCATGTAATCCACTATTCACTGGATTAATGCTGACCTGGTTGCCGCCGTATATGCTGTTTGTGGTATTGATGGCCGCCATCGCGCTGGCTTATTTGATGGTTGTGAAAGGGATGGCGGCCAAGCCGATGTTGGTGCTCAATTAAATGGTGGATGACGCTTGCGCTTATCCACCCTACAAAACCGAAACCGTATAACGGGTTACGCTAAACCAAATCTTTTCGATACTGAATAAAGCCCGGCTTATCCGCTAACTTGTCATATAACGCCTGGCCTGCGGCATTGGTTTCATGGGTATGCCAGTACACTCGCTGGCAACTTTTCGCCTGAGCATGCTGATAAACCCCTTCGATTAATGCCCGCCCGATGCCTTTGCCGCGTGATTCAGGCGCGGTAAACAGATCCTCAAGATAACAATGATCTTCTGCCGACCAGGTGCCTCGGTGGTAAACCATATGGGTAAAACCGACCATTTTCCCCTGCCCGTCAAACGCCCCCAGCGCAAACATCGGTTCGTTAGCGTCAAGCATTCTGCGCCACGTCAGTTGGCTAATTTCATCACTGAGCTGGCTGTTGTAAAACGTCAAATAACCCTGCCATAAAACAGCCCACGCCGCGTGATCGCCCTCTTCCAGTGCTCTGACTTGCAGCGTGTTTCTGCTGTCGGCTGGCCGATGGTGGCTCAGGCTTTCACGAATCTGCGCCAACCCCTGTTTCTGCACGCCATCCGGCATATTCTCAACGCAAAGCCAGCTTTCAAATGCCTGCTGAATCAGCGGCCATTCGCTATCGAGAATCGAAAACCACGCGGTATCGCGAGTGCGCTGCTTGTACACCACGGCCTGGCGGAATAACCCTTCATAACGGAAGCCAAGGCGGATCGCCGCATGGCGCGATGGGCCATTCAGACTGTCACATTTCCATTCATAGCGGCGATAGCCCAGGTCAAAGGCATATTTCATCAGCAGATAATGGGCTTCGGTAGCCTGAACAGTGCGTTGCAGCAACGGCGAATACATCACAAAACCGACTTCAACTACCCCGTTCGCCGGGTCGATACGCATTAGTGACAGCGTTCCCCAGGCCTTGCCGCTCTGGCAATCGACAACCGCAAAGTGCAGCGGGTCGTTGCTCTGCGCGGCACTGGCAATAAAGTCGGCAAATTGCTGTTGCTCAGCAAACGGCCCAATACTCAGATACGTCCAGCCACGGCCATCTTGCGCCGTATTCCATGCGGCCCACAAATCTGCACTATGTGCGTCAGATAGCGGTTCGAGGCGGCAAAAGCGCCCTTCCAGCACCCTACGTTGCGGGCGCGGGCGCGGCTGCCAGGCTGGCAGAGCATGGCCTACCGGTTGTTGATACTCGTTTAATCCACTCAAGCGACGCCTCACCAGGTTTTGACATTAGTCTCCTGAATATAAACAACTAAAGGCACAACACAAAGAACCAAAATGTGGCCGTTTTTGTAGACCATACCGTGGTTTAAATGGCAACAAGCCCTCTTACCCCATCGGTTTCCATATTCGCTCCCGCACCGCGTTGAATGATTGAACCGCGCGACATGACTAAATAGCTGTCGGCAAGGTCGGCGGCGAAGTCATAAAATTGTTCGACCAGCAAAATAGCCATATCGCCTTTTGCGGCAAAACTACTAATAACCTGACCGATCTCCTTAATCACCGAGGGCTGTATCCCTTCGGTCGGCTCGTCCAGAATCAGCAACTGCGGTTTACAGGCCAGCGCACGGCCAATGGCCAGTTGCTGCTGTTGGCCACCGGAAAGATCGCCGCCGCGCCGCTGCTTCATCTCTTTGAGTACCGGAAACAAGTGATAAATCTCTTCCGGCACTTGTTTAGCTTCACGCCCGGTAAAACGTGAAAGCCCCATCAGCAGATTTTCTTCGACCGTTAAGCGCGGGAAAATCTCGCGTCCTTGCGGCACATAGGCAATTCCTGCCTGTACACGCTGGTGTGGTTTGCGGCTGGTGATATTATTTTTCTGCCAGTTCACGCTGCCGGATTTTGCCGGGATCAACCCCATCAGGCATTTCAGCAATGTGCTTTTCCCCACGCCATTGCGCCCCAGCAGGCAGGTGACTTCACCAATCTTTGCTTCAAACGAGACGCCGCGCAGAATATGGCTGCCGCCGTAGTATTGGTTTAGATCGTTGACTATGAGCATAGTTATCCCCGAGTTTGTGTCGGATGACGCTTCGCTTATCCGACCTACATGGACAGTTTTAGGGTGGAAACACGAAGCGTCATGCACCATGAAGTTGTAGGGTGGAAAAGCGCAGCGTCCTCCACCATGAATTTAGCGCCCCAAATAAACCTCAATCACCTGTTCATTAGCCTGCACTTCACGCAGTGAACCTTCCGCCAGCACCTGCCCCTGATGCAACACCGTCACATGGTCAGCAATGGTTTCCACAAAGCCCATATCGTGCTCCACCACCATCAGCGAATGCTTGCCCGCCAGCCCGCGAAACAGTTCGGCGGTATATTCGGTTTCCGCATCGGTCATGCCTGCGGCGGGTTCGTCCAGCAACAGCAAATGTGGCTCCTGCACCAGCAACATGCCGATTTCGAGAAATTGCTTTTGCCCATGGGAAAGCAGGCCCGCTTTGCGATGGCGTTCGGCAGCGAGTCGCAGCGTTGTCAGCATTTCGTCGATGCGGTCGTGCTGCTCAGAATTCAGTTTCGCCCGCAAACTCGCCCACACCGATTTATCAGTTTTCTGGGCAATTTCGAGATTTTCAAACACCGTCAGCGCTTCAAACACCGTCGGCTTCTGGAATTTGCGGCCAATGCCGCGTTTGGCGATATCTGCCGGTTCGAGGCACATTAAATCGGTGGATTGATCGTAAAATGCCCTGCCGCTTTGCGGTTTGGTTTTGCCGGTAATCACATCCATCAGCGTGGTTTTTCCGGCACCGTTCGGGCCAATTACACAGCGCAATTCGCCAACGCCAATATTGAGCGACAAATTCGTCAGAGCCTGGAAACCGTCAAAACTGACATTGATGTTTTCCAGCATCAGTACCGGGTCAGTCTGGTCGCGGAAGCGGTCAGCCTCATGCTGGCGGGTAAAAAGTGGTTCGCCGGGTTGCATTATTTCTCTCCTTTACGCAGCAGGCCAATCACGCCGCGCGGTAAAAACAGCGTGACGACGATAAAAATCAGGCCAAGAAACAGCTGCCAGTATTCCGGCACTGCCATGGTGAAGTAGCTTTTCGCACCGTTCACCAGACCTGCGCCAAGGATCGGGCCTATCAGCGTGCCGCGCCCGCCGAGTGCCACCCAAATAGCGGCTTCGATAGAGTTGGTTGGCGACATTTCACCAGGGTTGATAATCCCAACTTGTGGCACATACAACGCCCCCGCCAGCCCGCAAAGTACCGCAGATAGCGTCCACACCAGCAGCTTGAAACCTTTTGGGTCATAACCGCAGAACACCAGGCGGTTTTCCGCATCGCGCACCGCGGTTAGTACCCGGCCAAACTTGCTGCGAGCCAATGTGAAACCTATTCCGAGGCTTGCCATCAGCAACAAAACCGTGGCGATAAACAGCCCGATGCGCGTACCCGTTGCGGTAATCGGCATACCTAAGATAGTGGTAAAGCCAGTGAAACCGTTGTTGCCACCAAAGCCAGTTTCATTGCGAAAGAACAGCAGCATTCCGGCGTAGGTCAGCGCCTGGGTCATAATCGAGAAATAGACGCCTTTGATTTTTGAGCGGAAGGCAAAGAAACCAAACACCAGCGCGAGCAGCCCCGGCACCAGGACAATCAGCGCCAACGCCCAGGCAAAATGCTGCGTACCCCACCAGAACCACGGCAATTGATCCCAGGAAAGGAACGACATAAACGCCGGTAGCCCGTCGCCTGCGGCCTGACGCATCAGATACATGCCCATCGCGTAGCCGCCGAGTGCAAAGAAAATGCCATGCCCAAGTGACAATAACCCGGCGTATCCCCACACCAAATCCAGCGCAACCGCGACAGTTGCATAACAGAGGATTTTGCCGACCAGCGTCAGCGTGTAAGTCGAAAGACTCAGTGGATGACTGGCTGGCAACAGCGTCAGAAACGGCAATGTCAGCATCAGCACCACCATCAGCGAACCCAGCGCCATCGAGATGCGCGGTGCTTTGCGGGTCAGTGTTAACGTTAGCGGCTGGCTCATCAGTCGATAACCCTCCCTTTCAGGGCGAACAGGCCTTGCGGTCGTTTCTGGATAAACAGAATAATCAGCACAAGGATGAGGATTTTGCCCAGCACCGCGCCAATTTGCGGTTCCAGTATTTTGTTAAAGATCCCAAGCCCGAAAGCTGCGGCCACGGTTCCCGCCAGTTGCCCGACACCGCCGAGCACCACCACCAGGAAAGAATCGATGATGTAGCCTTGCCCCAGTTCCGGGCCGACGTTACCAAGCTGAGAAAGCGCCACACCACCAAGACCTGCAATGCCGGAACCGAGGCCAAACGCCAGCATATCCACGCGCCCGGTTGGCACGCCGCAGCAGGCGGCCATGGCGCGGTTTTGCGTCACGGCTCGCACATTCATGCCAAGACGCGTTTTATTGAGCAGCAACCAGGTGAAGAGCAACACCAGCATCACGAAACCAATCACCACCAGGCGGTTCCACGGCAAAATCAGGTTTGGCAGCACTTGTACGCCACCAGACAGCCACGCCGGGTTGGCGACCTCCATGTTCTGCGCACCAAATACCATGCGCACAATCTGGATAAGCATCAGGCTGATGCCCCACGTCGCCAGCAAGGTTTCCAGCGGGCGGCCATAAAGATGGCGGATCACGGTGCGCTCAAGCGCCATGCCGATTCCGGCGGTGATGGCAAATGCCACCGGCAAAGCGACAATCGGGTAAAACGTCAGCCAGGCCGGTGCATATTGCTGAAAAGCGCTTTGCACCAGCCATGCGGAATACGCGCCCAACATCAGCATTTCGCCATGCGCCATATTAATCACGCCCAGCAAACCGTAGGTAATCGCCAACCCCAGCGCCGCCAGCAGTAAAATGGAACCCAGCGACAGCCCCATAAACGCCTGGCCGAGAATCTCGCCCAGCATTAAACGGTGTTGAATTTTTTTCAGCCCTTCGCTCGCCGCTTTGCGCACCTGCGCGTCGGGTTCGGTCTGCGCGTCCGTCAGCGGTTTGAGTAGTGCCTGGGTGTCGGGGTCAGCCGAGTGACTCAGCAGGTCGACTGCATTTAAACGCACTTTTGCGTCAGTGCTGGCGAGTTGTAATTGTGCCAGCACGCCTTCCAGCGCGTGGCGGACATTTTCATCCGGTTCAGCTTTCAGCCTTTGTTGCAGCAACGGCAGCAAATCAGGCTGGACATCGCGTTGCAGCGCCTTTGCCGCTTGCAAACGCTCAGTGACGTTGTCACTTATCAGGCAATGACTGGCGAGTGCGCTGCCTGCAAGAACGCGTAATCGGTTAGTCAGTCGGACTTTTTTATCGTTAATGACCAGATTTTCTTGCGCCAGAGCGTTGAGTAACGGTAACCGCTTTGCATCCGGTGCCGCCGCCCATGTTTGCAGCAGTTTTGCCTGTTGCGTGCGGTTTGCTGCGGCAAAATCCTCAGCGTCTCCGGCATGAGCGAAACACGGCAGCAGCCAGGCTACGAATAACAGGCAGCGGAGTAGTTTCATGGGCATCTCCTGGAGTTTATGGTGGATGACGCTGCGCTTATCCACCCTACAAAGGCATTTGTAGGTCGGGTAAGCGTTAGCGTCACCCGACACTGGTTTTGCTTTAGTTGTTCGCCATTTTCACAGGCTCGTCAGACTTCTTGTCGTTACCGGCAA
The DNA here is from genome assembly GCA_024169445.1 of Buttiauxella agrestis ATCC 33320. Lineage (GTDB taxonomy): Bacteria > Pseudomonadota > Gammaproteobacteria > Enterobacterales > Enterobacteriaceae > Buttiauxella > Buttiauxella ferragutiae. Next base: position 3,459,686 of record JALKFA010000001.1, on the reverse strand, counting down.
TGAACGGGCTCCACGGCTGGGCGCGTACCGGTGCATCGGTCTGCCACACCACGTTGAACTGGCCGTTGCCTTCAATTTCGCCAATCATCACTGGCTTATGCAGATGGTGGTTGGTGGCGTCCATGGTGAGCGTAAAGCCAGACGGCGCTTTGTATGTTTGCCCTGCCATCGCCTCACGAACTTTATCCACATCCGTGCTTCCGGCTTTTTCCACCGCTTGCGCCCACATATGGATGCCGACGTAGGTCGCTTCCATCGGGTCGTTGGTCACGACCGTGTCGGCATTCGGCAGCTTGTGGGCTTTGGCATAGGCTTTCCATTCGGCGACAAACGCTTTGTTGGTTGGGTTATCCACCGATTCGAAGTAGTTCCATGCCGCCAGGTTGCCGACCAACGGTTTGGTGTCGATACCGCGCAGCTCTTCTTCGCCGACCGAGAACGCCACCACCGGAACATCGGTCGCTTTCAGGCCCTGATTGGCGAGTTCTTTGTAGAACGGTACGTTGGAGTCGCCGTTAATGGTGGAGATAACCGCGGTTTTGCCGCCCGCCGAGAATTTCTTGATATTGGCAACAATGGTCTGGTAATCGCTGTAACCAAACGGCGTATACACCTCTTCAATGTCTTTATCCTGCACGCCTTTGGAATGCAGGAACGCGCGCAGAATCTTGTTGGTGGTGCGCGGGTAAACGTAATCCGTACCCAGCAGGAAGTAGCGTTTCGCCGCCCCACCGTCTTCGCTCATCAGGTATTCCACCGCCGGGATCGCCTGCTGGTTTGGTGCCGCACCGGTATAAAACACGTTTGGCGACATCTCTTCACCTTCGTACTGCACCGGGTAGAACAGCAGCCCGTTCAGCTCCTCAAACACCGGCAATACCGATTTGCGCGAGACCGACGTCCAGCAGCCAAACACCACCGCCGCTTTATCCTGACTTAATAACTGGCGTGCTTTTTCAGCGAACAGCGGCCAGTTTGACGCCGGGTCAACCACCACTGGTTCGAGCTGTTTGCCCAGCACGCCGCCTTTGGCGTTAATGTCGGCGATAGTCATCAGCGCCACATCTTTGAGCGGCGTTTCAGAAATCGCCATAGTGCCGGACAGCGAGTGCATGATGCCCACTTTGATGGTGTCAGCCGCTTGTGCGCTGAAGGCCAGCCCCATGCTGACAACAGACGCGGAGAGCGCGAAAGCTTTAATGAAGGTGCGACGTTGCATAGTGTGTGTACTCCCAAACGTATTATTAAGAAATAACCCCATGCTTCGCCTGATGAAGCATATGGAGAGTAATTTGACGAACCTCTTTCTGACTTGCGGCTATATGGTCGTGTAAGCGGGTCTGCGCCTCCTGAAGTTGACGGTTCAAAATGGCGAGCAAAATCTGCCCATGCTCGAGATACGTGGCACTGACGCGGGGGCGTTTGGTGAAATCCAGCCGCCGCACAATACGAATTTTTTCGGTGATTTCACGGTGAACTCGCGCCATTTCCGGGTTCCCTGCCGCTTCGACCAGCGTCATGGGGAAAACTTCATCGTGGCTGGCGACTTCCGCGCCGTCTGGCAATTGCGGTGCATCAATCCAGAACTGCTTTAGCGCCTGTAACGGCCGCGAGCGTACTTCTGCAGGCAGCGCACATAGCCGTTTTACGGCTTCCAGTTCCAGCACAATGCGCAGATCGTAGAGTGATTCCAGATGATCGAAATCCACCGCTTTGATCTGCCAACCGCTACGCGGCTGCACTTCGACATAGCCTTCTTGTTCCAGTGCATACAGCGCCTGGCGCACCGGTGTGCGGCTCGCCGCCATGCGCACTGCGATGTCGTTTTCGCTGAATCGGTCGCCTGGCAGTAACTGGAAATCAAAAATTTCCTGTTTCAGTAAGCGGTAGATGCGCTCGGCAATGCCTTCTGGTTTTTTCATGCCCTCACCCTAACCCTCTCCCACGGGAGAGGGGATTGTCCGGTTTTCTCCTTCTCCTGGGGGAGAAGGTCGGGATGAGGGCGTCCGTTACCAAACATCACACCGCATCCAGCCATAACAACGCATCGCCCGGCCCAACCGGATGCCCTTGCTGGCAACTGATTCGCAAGACCGTGCCATCACATGGTGCGGCCACCATCAGTTCCATCTTCATGGCTTCCACCACAATCAACGGCTCACCCTGCTTCACCGTTTGCCCAGGTTCCACGAGGATTTTCCAGATATTGCCGTTCAAATCGGCACTCACCAGATGGCCTTCCTGGTCTTCAATATCCAGCGGCTCCGCCTGCATCGCGATCTCAATGGCAGCACTTTCTTGCTCTTTCCAGTTCGCCACTTCGCAGTTAAATGCCAGTTGTTGGTGCTGGCGGAAATCAGCAATGTCATCGGCGTTGTCGGCAAGGAACGTGGTGTAAGCGGCAAAATCAAACTCGACTTCTTCAACACGCACCTGCGCGCGTCCTTCACGGAAAGCGCTGCGGAACTCGGTCAACTCATCTTCCGTTACCGGATAAAAACGCACCTGGTCGAAGAATTTCAGCAGCCATGGTTCGTCGCCAAACTGTTCGTTTTTAAGGAATTTATTCCAGATCGGCAGCGTGCGCCCCACCAGTTGGTATCCACCGGGTGAATCCATGCCGTAGATGCACATATACATGCCGCCAATCCCGACGGTGCCTTCGGCAGTCCAGGTGCGCGCTGGGTTATATTTCGAACTGAGCAAGCGGTGGCGCGGGTCGAGCGGCACTGCGCACGGTGCGCCGAGATACACATCTCCCAAACCCAGAATCAAATAACTGGCGTTAAAGATGATCTCCCGAACCTCGTCGCGGTGCGCCAGCCCATTGGTGCGCTGAATAAAATCAACGTTATTGGGCAGCCATGGCGCATCGGCGCGCACGGTTTCTTTGTAACGCTCAACGGCGGCAAGGGTTGCGCTGTCTTCAAAGGCCATCGGCAAATGCACAATGCGCGACGGGATTTTAAGTTTCGTGACATCGCCGAGCTGTTTTTCCAGGCCAAGCAGCAAAGTGAGCAATTGCGACTGGGAAATATGCTGGCTGTCGTAACGCACTTGCAGCGAACGCACGCCCGGCGAAAGCTCTTCAATGCCGGAAACCCCGACCTGATTGATGGCTTTCATCAGCAGATAAATACGCAGGCGCAGCGCCAAATCCAGCACGTTGTCGCCGTATTCGATCAGCACATAGTTGTCACCTGCCTGGCGGTAAACCACCGCCGGTAAATCACCCTGCGCCGCCAGTTCTGCGAGAATTGCCGCACTTGAAGTGGTAGTTGGGGTGATCGACGGGTGCAAATCCGGTAGGTTCAACACGTGCAGCAAATTAGTGACCGCCACGTCCTGGGCGATTTCCAGCGACTGAGCATGTTCAAAGGTAATGGCGTGGAAGCGAATACGGTCGCCAGGCTTCACCTGCCCGACTTTCCACAGTTCCGCTTTGGCGATGGTTACCGGGCAAACAAACCCACCAAGGCTTGGGCCGTCGCGCGTCAAAATCACCGGGAAGTCTCCGGTAAAATTCACCGCGCCAATCGCGTATTCACAGTCGTGAACGTTGGAAGGATGCAGCCCCGCTTCGCCACCGTCAGCTCGCGTCCACTGCGGTTTCGGGCCAACTAATCGCACGCCAAGGCGGTTGGAGTTGTAGTGAACCTGCCATTCGGACTCAAAGAACGTTTGCATCGACTCCGGCGTGAAGAAATCAGGTGCACCGTGTGGCCCGTACAACACACCGATTTCCCACAAATCGCTGTACTGCGGAATCACCGCCGGTTCCGGCGTTTGCGGCAGTGAAATCGGCGCAGGCGTGGTGCAGGCTGGTAAGCAAGGCTGGGAAATCGCCAGCACATCCGCCACTCGCAAGGTGCGCCCGGCGTGGCCGCCGAACTGCCCAAGGGCAAACGTTGAGCGGCTACCGAGATACACCGGCACATCAATTCCGTTACGCACCGCCAGATAGGTGCGGCAACCCGAAGTCGCACGCCCCAGCTTTAGCGTTTGCCCTGCTTTCACAATCACTGGCTGCCAGTAAGGAACCGCTTCATCGTCGAGCGTTGCCGGGCAATCCGCGCCCGTTAAGGCAATGGTCGCCGCACTGTGGAAACGCAGCGTTGGCCCTTGCAGGGTAAATTCAAGACCTGCGGCTGACGGATGGTTGCCGACAATGCGGTTTGCGAGGCGAAACGCAAAATCGTCCATTGGCCCCGATGGCGGCACGCCAATGTCCCAGTAACCCAGTCGGCCGGGGCTGTCCTGCACGCTGCTCCAGGTGCCCGGCTCCAGCACTTCAATCGCATGCGCCTGGTATTCCACACCATCAAGCAAACGCGTCCACATCATTCCGGCTTTAAATTCAGCCAGTTGCACTATTTGGCGCAGGTAATCAAGGTTGGTGGCGATACCGTGTAAACGCGTGGCGGCAAGCGCGGTGTTCAGTTTACTTAACGCCTGCTGACGATCGTCACCATAAACGATCACTTTGGCGATCATCGGATCGTAAAACGCGCTCACTTCGCTGCCCGTACTCACCCAACCATCGACGCGCACATTTTCGGGGAAGAAAACGTCGGTCAGCACGCCAGGGCTTGGCTGGAAGTTTTTCAACGCATCTTCGGCGTAAATGCGCACCTCGATGGATGCCCCTTTCGGCGGTTGCGCTAAACGCTGCCAGTCAAGAGTGATGCCTGCGGCGACGTTAATCATGCATTCGATAAGATCCAGACCGGTGACCATTTCGGTAACCGGGTGCTCTACCTGCAAACGGGTATTCACTTCGAGGAAGTAAAACGCATCGCGGGCAGCATCGTAGATAAACTCCACGGTGCCTGCGCTGCGGTAATTCACCGATTCGCCTAGTGCCACGGCGGCGGCGTGAATGGCTTCACGTGTGGCTTGCGGCAGATTTGGCGCAGGGGTTTCTTCCACCACTTTCTGATTACGGCGTTGCAATGAACAATCACGCTCGCCCAGCGCCACCACTTTGCCTTTGCCGTCGCCAAAAATTTGTACTTCAAGATGGCGCGCCCGGTCGACAAAACGCTCGATAAACACGCCATCGTCGCTGAAAAACTGCTGACCCATGCGTTTCACGCTCGACCAGGCGTCAACCAGGCTCGCTTCATCTTCACAACGTGTCAGGCCAATGCCACCACCACCAGCGGTAGTTTTCAGCATTACCGGGTAACCAATTTCAGCTGCCGCCAGTTGCGCTTCTTTCAGCGTTAACAGCAAACCGGTTCCCGGCGTCATTGGTACATCAGCTTTAAACGCCAGGTCGCGAGCGCAATGCTTCAGCCCAAAGTCACGGATTTGTTCAGCGGTGGGGCCGATAAAAACGAGGCCGTTTTCAGCGCACGCCTGGGCAAATTCCGCGCGTTCGGACAAAAAACCGTAGCCTGGGAAAATCGCCTGCGCGCCGCTTTGTTTGGCTGCTGCGATGATTTTCTCGATATCAAGATAGCTTTCAGCCGCTTTCTCACCGCCCAACGCGATGGCGACGTCGGCATTCATCACATGCTGTGCATTGGCATCGGGTTCGGAATACACCGCCACGCTGGCGATCCCCATTTTTTTCAATGTGTTAATGGCGCGAACAGCAATTTCACCGCGGTTGGCTATCAATACTGAGCTAAACATTTTTCATCTCCTCAGGCGCTGTGGTGACGGGCAAGCCAGGCTTTCCAGCCGCCCCACGCGGTAATATCCGTGGCATCGCTTAGTGCTGCGGGTTCGCAAATAAACCCTTTCACGCTCCTGCCGTCTTCCAGAGTCAAAGTACCGATCCCAAGCGGCGCGGGGATCTCCGCCACAAATTCACCGAATCTAGCCAGCGGGATATCCCATAGTTCTACGGCAATCGGCTGCCCTTCCAGACTGCGGGCAAGGCCCGGTTTTGGCGGCTGAGTATTGGCCAGCGCATAAAGGCGATAATTGGCTGCGGTGCGCGATTCTTCGATAAACACCGCATTGCGCGTGGTGAGCTGGTGGTTGAGCGGCATTCCACGCAGATGTGCGCCCACCACGGCAACGCGAACGTGGTTTGCCGAGATTTTTGCGGTAATGGTCGCAGGAAGTGCTTTTTCAGTCGCACCCAGCGGCTGGTCCAACGCCTGCTGCCAGCTTTTGCCGAAGTGACTCAGCGCCTGGTCATGCCATGCGGGCGCGATAAGCGTGATTCCGGCAGGAATTCCGTCTGCGCGGAAATCCCCCGGCAGCGCCAGCGCGCAGAGGTCAGCCAGGTTGGTAAAGTTGGTGTAGGTGCCAAATTGCGAGTTGTAGCGCACCGGTTCCTGCGCCATTTCTGCGAGGGTATGAATGGTCGGTGACGTTGGCACCACCAGCGCGTCAAACTCGCTGAGTTGCGCGTTAATTTGGCGCGAGAGTTCAGCGCGGGTGTATTCCGCCTGCCAGGCATCACAAGCCGTGTAGTTCAGGCCGTTTGCCACAATACCGCGCACGATTGGGTCCATGGCTCCAGGCTTATTTTTGAAAATATCGCCAACCGCAACGGTGCGCTCGGCCACCCACGCGCCGTTATACAGTTGAGCGGCTAACTCGTTAAACACCGTGAAATCAATCGGTACCAGTTCCGCGCCCTGCTGCTGCAAACGCGCCAGGGTTTTGGCGAAAGCCACTTCACTTAAACGGTCCCCAAAGAATTCAAGCCGATCGGGAATGGCAAAACGGAGTTTTTCACTAAAACGTGCCGGAGCGGTCTGCGGGTTGGCGCGGGAGTAAGGATCTTGCCGATCGTAATCGCCAGCAATCGCTGCAACGGTTTCAGCATCTTCAACGGTTAATGCGAACACTGAAACACAGTCGTTCAATCGACACGCAGGAACCACACCGGCAGTAGAAACCCAACCTTTGGTCGGTTTCAGACCAACAATATTGTTAAAACCTGCTGGCACGCGGCCTGAACCGGCAGTGTCGGTTCCCAGCGCAAAGCACACCAGCCCGCGAGCCACCACCGATGCGGAGCCCGAACTGGAACCCCCGCTGACATATTCAGGGTTGAAGGTATTTTTTACTGCACCAAACGGAGAGCGAGTGCCGACTAATCCGGTGGCAAACTGGTCGAGGTTGGTTTTACCGACCACAATCGCCCCGGCCGCTTTCAGGCGGGCTATCACCGTCGCATCTTTTTCAGGGGTGTAAGTAAATGCCGGGCACGCCGCGCTGGTGGGCATTCCGGCAACATTAATATTATCTTTCGCCGCAAAAGGAACGCCTAATAATGGAAAATCTGCTACTTGCTTTTCACCAGAATTAATTGCCTGAAAAATTGTGGTTAATTGCGCATAAATTTCATCCTGCGTGGCGATATATATCCACGCATTATCATCACGGGATAAATTTGCATTTAATTGCTGATATGCCGCCACTAGCTGTTGCGGGTGCTGGCGGTAACTCGCGACCCATTCAGGCAAGGTTGCTACTGACATAAACTGGAATCCCATCTGGTATACAAGATGGAATGAATAAAGCATTTACCGTGCCAGGTATTTACAGCACTGAAAATCAACAGGTTTAAATATTATTAAGCACGCAGCATTCATTTTCCGCACCCTTATAGAGCGAAGAATTAAGTTAATTATCCAGAAAGGTGCAAATAGATAACTTCATATTATTTTCTTATATTTTAGATTTGTCGGATGACGCTTAAGCTTATCCGACCTACGCCCCCCCCCCGGGCAAACATAAAAATGTCATGCTCGTGATTTGATAGTGTGATCAACCACCAGGAAAGCAAATTAACCATACAATACCCTAAGTATCGTCTCAAATGCGGCATTAACACCGCATACGGATGCGCAAAATAGAATACGATTCCATCACAGATCGAACTTAGGTATAGCGCCAATAGCTGCTTATACTTCCTTAAAATGTCTAAAGGCAAACGAACATGAATAAGCCCGCCCCTACCGGTTTATTGCAGCAACCTAAACCGTTTTTTATGATTTTTTTTGTTGAGTTATGGGAGCGTTTTGGATACTACGGCGTGCAAGGTATTCTGGCCGTTTTCTTCGTTAAAGAGCTCGGTTTTTCACAGGAACAGGCCTTTGTTACCTTTGGTGCCTTTGCCGCACTGGTTTACGGGCTGATCTCAATCGGTGGTTATGTTGGCGATCATTTATTAGGAACAAAACGCACGATGGTTCTTGGTGCCGTGGTACTGGCGCTGGGCTACTTTATGACCGGTTTGTCGCTGCATAATCCTGATATGATCTTTATTGCCCTGGGCACCATTGCGGTGGGCAACGGGCTATTTAAAGCCAACCCAGCCAGTCTGCTTTCAAAATGTTATCCGCCAAAAGATCCCCGTCTGGACGGCGCATTCACCCTCTTTTACATGTCTATCAACATTGGTTCTTTGTTGTCTTTGTCTCTTGCTCCCGTCATTGCCAACAAATATGGCTACGCCGTTACCTACAACCTGTGCGGCATTGGCTTAGTCTTCGCATTGCTGGTTTATTTCTGCTGCCGTGGCATGGTGCGCGACATCGGCTCGGAACCCGATAGCAAGCCGATGAGCTACAAAAACTTACTGCTGGTTTTAGCGGGAACTGTGCTGATGATTTACGTTTGTGCATGGCTGATGCATAACGTAAAAGTGGCCAATATTGTGTTAATTGTGCTGTCCATCATCGTGATTTTCCTCTTCTTCCGTGAGGCCGCGAAGCAAAACAAAAGCGATCGCAACCGCATGTACGTCGCCTTTGTGCTAATGATTGAAGCGGTACTGTTTTACATTCTGTATGCCCAGATGCCGACGTCGCTGAACTTCTTTGCTATCAATAACGTGCGCCATGAAATTCTCGGGTTTACTATCAACCCCGTCAGTTTTCAGGCTCTGAACCCATTCTGGGTAGTGGTCGCCAGCCCTATTCTGGCTTCGCTGTATACCCGTTTTGGTGCCAAAGGCAAAGATCTGACGATGCCTGCAAAATTCACTCTCGGCATGTTCCTGTGTTCGTTAGGCTTTTTAACTGCCGCCGCCGCTGGTATGTGGTTTGCTGACGCGCAAGGGCTAACCTCACCGTGGTTTATCGTGCTGGTGTATTTGTTCCAGAGTTTGGGTGAACTGATGATAAGCGCGTTAGGTTTAGCAATGGTCGCAGCGCTGGTGCCGCAAACTATGATGGGCTTTATTCTCGGGATGTGGTTCCTGACCCAGGCCGCGGCCTTCCTGCTCGGCGGCTACGTTGCCACCTTCACGGCAGTGCCAGAATCCCTTAACGATCCGCTGCAAACGCTGCCGATTTATACTGGTGTGTTCAGCAAAATTGGCATCACGACCTTTGTTATCGCGCTGATTATGGCGGCAATGGTGCCGTGGCTAAACCGTATGATGAATATGCAACCGGAAGTGAAAACCGCTTAACTTTTTCGTCTTTGTTTCTTATCACGCCGCCTTCAACGAAGGCGGTTTGTGATAACACTTTCTGAAACTTAAATAATGGTGCCGCCTTTGGTTAAATCATCACGGCGCTGTTCCACTTCCGCTTTGTGATGATGACCCTTCTGCGCAATGGCGTTACGTAAACGCTGCTGCTGTGCGTAACGGTCTTCGCGGGTTAACTCAGCATCGTCGCTCAGTTCAATCAGCAACTCATTCATATGCTCAATCACATTTTCAGTTACCGCTGCGTCTACGCGGGCAATAACATCTTCCAGGTGCGCCATAACTATCTCCTTAATTTTAGAGGTATACCTTATGACTCCGCGGTGATTTTCTCAAGATCATTAATCATTCGTGCTGTTTACAGAATGAATCTAAAGCTCCGGCCAATGCCGCTGGATTCTCCCATGACATGGAATGCCCGCATTCGGTTAATACCGATGTGCTAATGCCGCCGTTTTGAACTTGGGTGAAATCACCGTCGGGGAGCGATTGTTCGCCAAAGATCAACGAACGCGGTTTCTCCAGGCGCGCGAAAATCGTTAACCAATGATTACCCTTGATCAGACTTTCCGCTCCACGCCATACAGCCCAGGGGGCCGCTGCCGCTAAACTTCCTGACCATGGGCCATTTTCATTGTTAACCATTGCATTATGCCGATCTGCGACATAATTCGCTTCAGTTACGCTGCAAATTTGTTGGCTAAAAAAGCCGCCGCCCGCATGGAAATTAGGCTCTGAAACGATCAGCCCGGATAAATTTGCCGTCAATAATTCTGCTGCTTCAATACAGATACTGCCGCCCATGCTATGACCATAGAGAAAATACTTCTCCAGTTTCAGATGACCAATAAGTTCAGCCACCACTTGCGCCTGTTCTTTAATTGAATAACTGAAATCGCGGGGTTTTTCGCTATATCCGTAACCGGGGAGGTCGATAAGAATCGCCCTTCGTCCAGCAAAATTTTTATCAGCAACGACGCGGGGATATTCATAAGATGAGGCGCAACCAAGGCCATGAACAAATACAAGCGGTGTGCCGCTGCCGGGCAAGTCCAGCCAGCGGACGCGGCAGTTTGCAGTGGTTGAAAAAAATGACTCCATGTCGTTATTCCTGTCTTTTTAACGGTGGATGTCGCTAACATTCATCCCTACAACTGCTGTCTTGTAGGGGGGATAAGCCGAAGGCGTCATCCACCATTAATGCCATTAATGCCAATAATGTCGGAGGTCGCTAATGCTAATCCGACCTACAAAAAAGCTTATCAGTTCAATTTTGCTTTCGAGAAGTCGCTACCGTTCAGGCTCACACTGTAACCTGTCACATTACTGCGCGTGGCGTAGAAGGTTTTGCCGTTAGCGAGTGGGATCCACGGTGCTTGCTGGTAGAACACTTCTTGTGCCTGCTCGTAAAGTTTGGCGCGTGCGGCCGGGTCGCTGGTCAGTTTTGCTTTCTGTGTCAGCGCATCGTACTGCTTGTCGCACCAGCGCGCGGCGTTGGAACCACTTTGGATGCTGCCGCAACCGAGCAAGGTATCGGCGAAGTTGTCCGGGTCGCCGTTGTCGCTCATCCAGCCAAATAATGCGGAGGAATGTTCGCCTTTACGCATACCTGAAAGATATTCGCCCCACTCAAAGGTGACGATTTTCGCGTTCACGCCCACTTTCGCCCAGTCATGCTGAATCATCTCGGCGATGCGACGTGAATTCGGGTTGTATGGGCGTTGCACTGGCATCGACCATAAATCGGTATCGAAGCCCTTCTCCAGGCCCGCTTGCTTGAGCAACTCTTTGGCTTTGGCTGGGTTGTAGCTGCGATCTTTCAGATCTTTATCAAAACCTAACATGGCTGGTGGAATCGGTGATTTTGCAATGGTGCCCGAGCCCATAAACACGGCATTAATAATGGCTTGTTTATCGACGGCGTAATTCAGCGCCTGGCGAACCAGCACGTTGTCGAACGGTTTTTTGGTGGTATTAAACGCCAGATAACCGACATTCAAACCATCGACGGTATGCAGTTCGAGGTTTTTATCGGCTTTGATAGCTTCGAACTGTACCGGTGCCGGTGCGGGGATAATCTGGCATTCGTTCTTCTGCAATTTCGCCATGCGCGTTTGCACGTTTGGCGTAATCGAGAAGATCAGGTGTTTAGTTGGCACTTCACCATTCCAGTAATTCGGGTTCGCCACGTAGCGAATCAACGAATCCACTTTGTATTCCTGCAACGCAAACGGGCCGGTGCCGATGGGTGCGGTATCGACCTTTTCTGGCGTGCCCGCTTTTAGCATCGCATCGGCGTATTCAGCCGAAAGAATCGACGCAAAGTCCATTCCCCAGTCTGCGAGGAAGGCCGCATTTGGCTCACTCAAAGTGAACTGAACGTGATTGTCATCGATCTTCTTCACTTCAGTGATGAGCTTATCGAGGCCAACATCGTTGAAGTATTCGTAACTTGCCTGCGAGACATTGTGGTACGGGTGTTTCGGGTCTTTTTGTCGCATCACCGAGAACACCACGTCGTCGGCGTTGAAATCGCGCGTCGGTTTAAACTCTTTATTGCTATTGAACTTCACGCCTTTGCGCAGCGTGAATGTGTAGGTTTTACCGTCCGGGCTGATTTTCCACTCGGTCGCCAAAGATGGCACCGGCAGGTTATCGCTGGGGCGGAATTCAACCAGCCGGTTGTATAACGTTTGCGAGCTGGCAACAAACGTTGGCCCGGAACTGGCGATTTGTGGGTTGAAGGATTCTGGAGAGGCTTCTGAGCAGTAAACCAGGGTGTTATTCGCGGCAGCGAATGCGGAGCTGGCGGGTAATAAGCTGGTTAACAGCAGCGCGAGGAAGGTTTTCCCTGTCGACATGATTTTACCTTTTGTTTGCTTGCCAAAATGATGAGTGAACTTATTATTTTTAAGGATGAATCACACCATAACCCAGGGCCACTGACAAATAACAAAAGGCTCTCTCGTTATTCAGAAACAGGGATATTTGTGCAGTTTTCCGTCAAATACAGCACGATCTCCCGCCAGTCATTTTTACAACAATGCAACGAATCGCTGAAGGATCGAACGTGAAACTGGCGTGTCACTGACAGCCGCCAGTAAAGCATCGCGATCTTTGCCTTTCATCGCCACCCTTTCACTGCGGCTGGTAATGATTTTATTCATCACTGGCGCACTAAATTCCGGGTGGAATTGCACTGAGAATGCGCTTGGCGAGTAACGAACTATCTGATGCGGGTCGTGGCTGGATGCGCCCAACACCATTGCACCTTTAGGCAGCGCGAGCACGCTTTGCTCGTGGCTTAAAAAGGTATCGAACGAATTTGGCAGACCGCTAAGAAGCGGGTCGTGCTGGGCGGCGTCATTAAGCGTGACGGCTATTTGCCCCACTTCGCTGCATTTTGGATGGTAATCCACTACACCACCCAGCGCGTAAGCCATCAACTGGTGCCCGTAGCACACCCCCAAAACCGGCACACCCGCCTCGATAATTTCCCGCAGCCACTCGGCGGTGCGCTCACTCCACTCTTCATGGTCCGTCACCATTGCCCATGAACCGGTAATCACCGCGCCGCTAAACGTGCCGACAGCGGGAAGTGCTTCCCCTTCAAACGGGCACACCACGCTAATCGGGCCAACATCCCCCAATGCCGCGTTAAACCACTGCGGCTGTTCACCTACAGCTTTGCGAATATCTAACGGCGGATGACCCATTTGAACCAGTAATAACGGCAATGTTTGCGGCATTTATGGCGCGCTCCCGAACGAGTTGCGAAGAATAATGAGTAGCACAAAACCAGGGAACGTCCCAATGACTTAAGTGCAATCGCCCGATAATTAGAGAAAAAACCCGTCTCTTCCACCGTTCACTTGCGCAAGCTTTCAGTAAAGTGGCAAGCGTGAAGATGGCTCAAACTGAGCTGAAAACAGCAGGATTGATGACGTGGCAAAAACATTATTGCGCAGCGGATGCTTAGATGACTTCCTTTCGCTAGGCGAAAACGGACAGACAGTGTTCGACTCAGCGCTACAAATTCGCGAAACATTGCGCTTACGCAAACAGCAGGCAGTGGTCGATAGTCTGGCAATCCCGCAGCCAAACGATGAAGGTGACCGGGTTGACTGGTACGCGCCATTTGAAGGCACAGTCGTCAGTTGGGCGGCAGCGAGTGATGAACAACGCAAAAAAGCCCTGCGTTACCTCGATAACTGCCAGGCCAATGTCGCCTCGTTAATTCAGCGCTGCCAGCAGGCGGAAAAAACGGCTATCCAGCTGTTTGGTTCGTTGCTGGCGAATGCGTTACAGTTTCCAGGCAGCCAGCATGTCTATCTGGTTGACGGCAAACCGGTCCTCACGTTTTGGGGCTTTGTCAGCCTCAATACTGACGCCCGTACCGATGCCATGGACTGTTTACGCATCGTTGAAGAACATGAACCGGTTATCGAGTTTCTTCCCGAACCGCCGCCTGCCGCTCCGCCTGTAGTGGTGCTTAGCGAGCCGGATGAGCCGCTCTATTCTATTGCGCCTTCTATTATTAATGCCGAACCTGTCATCGAAACGCTGCCGGTGCAACAGCCCGTTGCCCAAACTGTGCCTGATGTTTCACCGGTTAAAAAAACACGGCGCTGGTTGCTACCCGTTGCGGCAGCGATTATTGCCAGCATCGCTGCCCCGCTCGCCTGGTTTCTGATATCGACCCCGCACGCAGAACCTTTAGCGCAAATTGCCCCAGAAGTTAAACCAAAGGTTATCGCTCCGGCGGTGATTCAGGCGCAACCCGTTGCCCACGTTTCCACATTGCCTGTTGCCCAGGCCGCCGTTATCGAACCGCCCGCGCCTGAGCCAGAGCCGGTGGTTGCGCCTGCTGACATCCCCAAAGGCACGCTGATTTTACCCGCCGACGCATTAAAAGCCGGTTCCACCAAATTCCTTAACGGCAGCTGGCGCGTCGCCATCAATGTGAAAGATTCGATTACCGGCAAACCGCCGACGCTGCGTTATCAAATCGCCAAAAACAAAGGCACTGTGCGCCTGGTTCATGGCGACAACATTGTCTGTAAAGCGGAAGTCTTTTCAGGGTTGATGCAGTCCGGAACATTGATGATTAAAACCCGTGGCAATGCGCGTTGTAGCGATGGTTCGCGCTACCCGCTGCCGGAAATTGCCTGTAATGCTGGCGCGAATGATGTCGCGGAGTGCACCGGGCGTTATCAAGGTGACACCGTGGTGCCTGTGACATTTAAAAAAGTGAGTGATTAAGCCATGCTTGCCACCCTGTATCCCTACAAACCGAGCGTGACGCTCATTCAAGACAGCGGCATTCAGTTTCTGGATTTCGGCCTGGCGCCGCAGCCAAACGCCCCGCACACCGGGCGCTTTGTGCGTAAAACGGCAAATGGCCCACTGCTGCGCCTTGATTACGATGTCGTGCCTGGCAAGTTCACCCTGCCCGGCACTCAGGGAGCCGCTCCCGAAGTCGTCAAACCTGAAAGCATCATCACGCTGGGTCACTCGCTAAAACTGCTGGATAAAACCTGGCTGCCGCTGCCGTTCCTGCGTTTTAACCCGCCGCGCACCTTTGTGGGCGGCCCGGATAACTGGGCGCGGGTGCAAATTCGCAGCCTTGAAACACCGGACTCCGCAGGCAACACCGTGCGTATTACCCTCGCGCTGGACACCAAAATTCTGGCTGACGACAACCCAGCCGCGCATCTGGCTCCCACGCAAAATGATGTGCGTAACGGCGCACGCTTTGCGCTGGCCTGGCAAAACGAAGAAATTAACGATTTTATTGACCAGACCTGGGTTGATGGCTGGTTACGCGAAGTGTTCACACAATTTGTTACGCGCCACGAGTCACGCAGCGAGCGTGAACTCAGCCATGCGCTGAAAACCTTCGAGTACCAGGCGCACTACCTCAATATTATTGAGATGCTTGGCGCACAACTGGCGGTGCCGGAAGTGAAAATTGTCACCGCCACGCTGCAAGCGCCTGCCATTCCGGTCGATCTGGTACTGGACGTTGGTAACACTCACACTTGCGGCGTGTTGATTGAAGACCACGGCGAAGCGAACGATGGCCTGCGCCAGACCGCCGAGCTGCAAATTCGTTCGCTCAGCGAACCGCAAACCATCAATGAAGCGATGTTCACCAGCCGCCTCGAGTTCTCAGAGGCCAAATTCGGCAAACAACATTGCTCGGTAGAAAGTGGCCGCGATGACGCATTTGTCTGGCCATCGATTGCCCGCGTCGGTGATGAAGCACGCAGCATGGCATCTGCCCGTTTAGGAACCGAAGGTGCCAGTGGTATTTCCAGCCCACGCCGCTATTTGTGGGATGAAACACCGGCCAACCAGGACTGGCGCTTTAGCCAGATGGGCGTGAAAACGCAGCGCGAACCGCTGGCCACCGCTTTCCCGTTAATGAACCTGATGAACGACGACGGGCAACCGCTCTATTCATTACCGTTAGAAGATCGCCTGCCAGTGTTCTCGCCGCAATACAGCCGCAGTTCGTTGATGACCTTAATGCTGTGTGAATTACTGGCGCAGGCGCTGATGCAAATCAACAGCGTCGGCTCGCGCCAAAGCATGGGCCACCTGAATGCGCCACGGCAGTTGCGCCATCTGATCCTCACTCTGCCGTCGGCGATGCCGAAACAAGAGCGTGAAATCTTCCGCCAGCGGATGCAGGAAGCGGTTGGGCTGGTGTGGAAAGCAATGGAATGGCACCCGACGGATGACGGTTTCAGCAACGATCGTGATTTCCAGAAAAGCGTGGTTCCGGTTCCTGATGTGCAGATGGAATGGGACGAAGCCACCTGCGGGCAACTGGTGTGGTTGTATAACGAAGCGCTGGTCAACTATGCGGGGCAAAGCGGGAACTTCTTCCAAAGCCTGGCGCGCCCAGACCGCAAATTAGCCGCCGATGAGCTACCGGGTAAAACGCTGCGTGTCGCCTCAATTGATATTGGTGGCGGCACCACGGACATGGCGATCACCCAATATCATCTGGATGAAGGAGTCGGCAGCAACGTCAAAATCACGCCACGCTTACTGTTCCGTGAAGGGTTCAAAGTGGCGGGAGACGACATTCTGCTGGATGTTATCCAGCGTTGCGTATTGCCCGCACTTCAGACACAAATTCATCAGGCGGGTGTGGCAGATACCGCAGGATTAATGACTACGCTGTTTGGCGAATCCGGACGGATGGATACGCGTGGCACGCTGCGCCAACAAACGGCGCTGCAACTGTTTATCCCGCTTGGCCATGCCGTGTTGTCGTGCTGGGAAAATAGCGACCCGGATGACAGCCACGCCATGCTGGAAGCGACGTTTGGCGAACTGCTAACCCAGCGCCCAACCGATAACGTGATCAACTATGTTCAACAGGCGGTCCAACACGCCCTGCCTGCCGATGCCCCGGCATTTGATTTGTTTAGCGTACCGCTACATGTTGAGTTGGCCAAGTTACAAGAAGCGATGCTGGCAGGCCAGTTTACGCTGACCGCCCCGCTGCAAGCGTTGTGTGAAGTCATCAGCCATTACTGTTGCGATGTGTTGTTGGTCACTGGCCGACCAGGCTGCTTGCCGGGCGTGCAGGCGCTGTTACGCTACCAGCAGCCGGTGCCAGTCAACCGTATCGTCTGGCTGGATAACTATCAGACTCATGAATGGTATCCGTTTAGCCAGCAAGGCCGCATCGGCAACCCGAAATCTACCGCGGCCGTAGGGGCCATGTTGTGCAGCCTGGCGATGGATTTACGTTTGCCTGGCTTTAACTTTAAAGCGTCCGACATTCAGGCTTATTCCACAGTGCGTTACCTGGGGATGCTGGATGGCAACAACACACTGGTCGAGAAAAATGTCTGGTATCGCGATATCGATCTCGACGATCCCAAATCCACACTGGATACCCGCCTGCATTTCCCATTGCGCGGTAACGCCTGCCTGGGGTTCCGCCAGCTTGACGATGCGCGCTGGCCTGCCACGCCGCTCTACACTTTGGCAATCAACTCGCCGCAACTAGCCAAAGCCATTGCCGGAGAAGGCGTATTAAACGTGCGCTTGCAACAAACGCGCGAAGCCGACGCTTTTGTGCTGGCGGAAGCCTGGTTGCAGGACGGCAGCAAAGTGCCGCTCAACCAATTAAGTTTTAAATTGAATACTCTGGCAGGAAGCTACAGCGGTGCCAGCCATTACTGGATTGACAGCGGGAGCGTGTACCAAAAATGACTTCAAAAACCTCAACGCTGCAACAATTAGTGGATTGGCTACAGCAGGCTCGTCTGTCGGTTCCGTTCATTGACAACGAAGCCGATGGGCTGCTGCATAACACAGCCGCCCTTCAGCAACGCCAGATTCAGATTGACTTGCAGGCGGAGCAGCCACTAACTTTGGGTTTATATGGCCACTCGGTAGACGGCAAACACCATCTGCTGACCACGTTATTGGGCGATAACTTCCAGCGCATTGAGATTTTGCTTGGCGGCAAAGTGCTGGATTACCTGACGCACATTAACCCTGGCCATGCCGCGAGTGTGGCGGTGCGCTTTACCCGCCGCGAATTACCGGTTGCGGAACATTACCCGCTGCTGCTGACGCTGTGTAATGCAAGCGAACTGGCTCAACGCCTGATTCGCCAGTATCACGCCACGTCAGCTGCCCGTTTTGCGCAACCTGAGGCGATCGCCGCAAGACTTCGGGAATTGCAGACTAAGCGCCTGGCGCAACCTAACCCAGCGATAACCCAGTTGCAACTGTCTGATATTGCGCAGGTTTATCATCAAGTGGTGCGTCGCCAGTATCATCTGGGCAGCGCGCTGTGGCAGCAAATGGCTGAGCTGATGCCGTGGCTGAGCAGTGCCGATCAGGCCGCGCTGCTGGCTCCGCTATGGGGGGACAACGCCACCAGCACCGCGCAGTGGCAACATCTTGCCGAGATGCTGAATCATTTGGGTTATGCCCGCCAGGTGCTGGCGCCTGCCAATTTGCTGGTGGATACCTTTTTACTTCCCGTGGAAGGTTTTCTGTTCCCGACCACACCAGACGTGGTGGAAATCAATGCCGACGTGCTGGTCTGCCCGCTGTTCAATCAGGAAATCGCTACGCAAGTGAGTCTTTCACTGCTTGATTTGCAGCAACTGTGTGCCGAAATCACGCTGACGCTTAACCATTTACCCCAGTTGCCACACGTCGATGTGGTGGATATTCCCCTGCTGCAACTCGACGATTACGCACAATATCTGCAACCCGATAAATTAGTGGTGTGCAATGCGGCATCAGAGCGCAGCGAAGTGAACGCCGCAGGTAAAATGCTGGCTCGTTGGGTAGATAAAACCCAGGCCAGCAACGCCACCACGCCAGGTTTAATTTGGGCGATTACCCCGCGAGATGCCCGTTTTAGCGGCGCAAATCTGGATGAAGGTGTGCAGCGTATTATCGGCCTGCCGGGCAAACGCTGGGGTACGCTGCAAGCGCTGGACAGCCGGAATATGCACCGCTTGCTGGGATGGTTGACGGACGCACTGGTTCCCGCGCAACGCACGCTGCGCATTGAAATGTTACAGGCCGCGCTGAACACAGAAATCAGCGCCCTGTTCGCTCATCTTCTCGACGGCGAAAACCTCACGCCGGAGCGCGCACGTTCGCAGGCAGAAGATCTGGTGCGGACACTACAGACTCGCGCTGCCAGCCATGGTGAACTGCTCGCCAGCCTGCTGCCAGAACGCCATGTGCTGCAACAAAGCTGGTTGAGTCATCAGCAATTGCGCAAACAACAACCCGCTGGTTTTAGCCTGGATATCGACCTGTTCGCCGACGAAGAGAGCCATAGCCCACAAACAGCGGGCATCGACAGCTTCGCAAGCGTGGTGCATCTGTTGTGGATTAACCATCTGCGCCAGTTGGCGGCGCGCCGGGAAATTGCCGAGCTTTGCGGGCTGGATAACACTCAGCTTCAGGCCTTGTGCCAGTTGCTGATCATCGCCAGTTATCGCCTGAAACTATCGGAACAACTCGACACAGCGTTGCGCCATGGCGATGGCAGCATGGCGCAGGAAATCACCTGTGTAAGCGCGGTGTTGGGGGATTTTGTCAGTTGGTTAGGCTACGCGCATATTGAACCAGCATTACGCCCGGCAAGCCGCGTCAACAAAGGTTCACCCGTGTTTACCCCGCAAGCCCAGGCAACCGCCAGCACCCGCCTGGTGCGTTTGGGCGACCAACCTGCTCGCGGCAATACGCTGTATGTTTACGACTGGCTAGTGGCGCTGTACACCCGCGCGCTGGAAAACATCGGTTATCGCCATCCGCTGGATGTGAGCGAGCAACAACGCCAGCAGTTGCGGGAGTTATTGGTTTGATCTGAAAATGGTGGATGACACTTGCACTGATGCACCCAACAAATCTTTCGGACGTGTTGGGTGCATATTATTGGGTCATAGATCTATCTTATTGACCTCTCCTGTACTGTCGTCACCAGACTTAAGTGGCAATATATTAATATTTGCACCAATATATTCATTTCTATATTCATAAACATGATTAACATGGTAAGGAGAATATTGATCCCGTAAAAATGATCCTTCTATTTTGAATAGTTCATCGTCTCCATTTTTTGCTAAGGCACCGGAAACATAAAGTGCTAATTCTTTTATGATGGCAATCGCTATCGCTGAACCAGGATTCGCCGCAATGGCAGCCTTGAGGCCCAATTCAGCTGCCTGGCTGGATATAATACCATTTATTATCCCACCCATTTTTCTGACATCACGATCTGATTCCATAAACAGAACAGATAACGTAACAAATGCCCCCGGATTTTTTGGGCCATATAAAAGAAGGCCATCACCCATTATGGATACGGAGCCACCCTCCTTCACCTTTGGAAAGGGAATAGTTTGGTAATACAGAGTTGGGTTTTTCGCATTCTCAGCATCAATGGCAAGCGAAAGGACATAGGGTTCACTATAACCATCAAAAAATATGTCTGAGCTTTTCAATAACTTCATATAGCTGAGTGTAATTGCAATATTATCTTTATTAGGGTCAAAGGCCATATTAGTCACCTGTGATTTAGATAGAGATTATGGTGTTTAACAACAAACCAGATAATTCATGAAATTAACAACAGCGAACCGCCTTTAATCTTGTCGATGAGATCCTGAACAAGTGCATACTCTACTGCCGGACAACCAAAAGAGCGCCCACACCGACCATTTTGTTTAACGTACTCATCTCCCGCATAAGGGACACCATGAAACACGATTCCGCGTTTCAAAGCATTGTTGTTAGTGTCTTCAAGTCCATCGAGCCTTAGCGCCCTGCCATGTTTAGCCATAGTGTAAGTTCCCAGGGTTTTATAAAGCCCTAATGAACTCTGGTGCGACTCTGGGATATTTGAAAATTCAGTGGCTAACCCATCATTATTCGGATCACTACCGGTACCATGAACCGCGTGAATACTTTGGACGGTATTCGCTACACGGTCAAAAATATGCATTCTTTTATTTTTTGAATGCTCATGGATCTTAAAAACAACCCAATATCGAGGGTTGGATAATGGTTTGTTTTGGGTCTGCCAGTCGATCATTTTGTCAATATCTGCCTGTGGAACACCAGCTTGCTTCGCAAGTTGCTGAAGCCCTTCGCCAATAATACCGTCCACCGATACAGGAACGATGGCTTCAAAATCATCCTTATCAATAAGTGATAACAGCCGATTGGCTCTGTTTTTCCAGCCTTTTAAAAAAACGGCCTGGGATGGTTTTTTTGCAACGATAGCGTCGAAATAGCTAATCGTTCTCTCGGCAAAGGGAGGGATCAATTCTTCATCTGTCGTGCTATTAATTTTATTTAGTGTAGCGGTATCCATTTTCCTGGTTTGGGGTAACCCTAATATCTCCTGGCAAAAACCAATGGCGGTACCGGTACCGCACACTATCCCGATATCGAACAACGCAGTTGCGATACTTTGATCTTGTACAGCATCAAGGTTTAATGCGTCCCAATAATATCTTTTATAAATCATCTTTATTGTTTCATAGCTTAAATTTTTTACTTCATCTTTAGAGACATCTTTTCTTCCAAGATATGTGGAGAGTGTGCCAATCGTAATTCCTTTATTCGTCGCCCCTCCTTTGTCATCTGGATGTTCTGAATATCCCCCTTCATTTTTCAAGGTGAATATCAGCGCATCTTCGATATCTGCGCCCTGCCCGTCAGTGAGAGTATTGATCACATCGGGTTTTTCTGCTGAATCGCCAGATATTGGTTTTTCGATGCTGGGTTGTTCGTGAACCAGTGCTTCGAGTTTTTTTATCGCAGCTATTGTATTAGGCCCAATGATTCCATCTATTTTATCCTCATATAACTCTAATGACTTAAGTGATAATTGAAGTGACTCTATCTTATTTTGAGCAAACATAGCGATCTCCTCTATAGAGCGTTCGACGTAAAAGACTATTCAATTAGCGAGCGAAGGAATAAACGTCAATCATTATTTGCCCGCAGTGAGGCCGCTAAATAATGAAGAAAATTTGTTCACTACGTAGGGAGCAAATAGTGTCATTCCGGCCAGAAGGAATTTGACTATTTGGGTGATCGAGTCGGGAACCGTACTCGTTGCCCCAAAGTCATACAACACAAACGAACCGAACCCGATGTACATAAAGAGAATGGCCAGCATCCCTATAAGCGCGATTAAGCGACTCGAACTTGCCTTCATGACAGGTACAAGCACAGGTGTGCCGTTCTTGTCATAGATTGGCTGTCTTGTGACCACTGGTACGCCATCCTGGTCCTTCGTCGTAACTTCGATGAAGGCTGGCAGCAACACATCCTCAGAAAGTGCGTCGGCTAAAGACCACTCCTTAGGAAGTGAGCCGCGAATAGCGAGTATCGCTATCAACGACCCAAAGATAACTACCCCTGGAATCAGGTAGAGAAATACCTCTGAGGGTGGATGTGGAACCCAAGTAGGTTGGGGTGCCTGGGCCTGTACTACTGTTGAGAAACAGCAAATAGCGGTTGAGAATACCAACGAGAATTTTTTGATAAGCAACATACATTCGTCTCCAATATTGTCCGCAAGCGCGGATATTATTTCGACAAGAGTTGCGCGACATAAATATGCTCTTTAAATTATTCCTGTCACGGCGAATACATTACCTTTATGCAGACAGCAAAATACCGTTTATTCATAAATCACTCATCCTGATTATGTTCATCAGAACAGCCAATACCATCATGCATAACTATCATTATTTAATTAGATATAGTCGTTATTAATTATCTGCCCCACAAATGCCGTTCGTAGGCCGGATTAGCACTCGTGACATCCGGCATTGACGTTACAAAGTAAAAATATCTCCCGTCGCCGGAGCAATAACCTCCGGCAACCACCATCGCCCCCATGCACCGGTACAATGGCACCCCAGGACTTTGTTTATTTGTTGTTGATGGAGAAAACGTCTGACCCGCAACAATTCCCACGGTGGCGCGCTGCGTAAATGGAACCCGCCAATCAGCGCATAGACCTTCCTGATGCCCGTAATATCCTGGCAATGGCGCACGATATTGATAATCCCCCGGTGCCCGCAACCGGTGATAATCACCAATCCATGCTCGGATTTATATATCAGAACGCCCTCGTCAATAACGTAATCCGCAGCCGCAGGGTTACCACTAATCATCCCGTATGCTCGGGGTTCATCAACAGGGATCTCTCCCGACCATAAGAAACGATCGCTAATCTGTACAGGCGTGCGGCTTTACTCCATGCGGTGACGGGAGTAATCAATATCCAGCGATAATTTCTTAATTTTTCGGCTAACACCCGCCAGTTTCACTACCGCGTAGCGCTCATTGGCTATCTGTGGATGGCAAATTATGCGGCTGTTATCGGGTAGCCAGGGCACACCGCCACAATGATCATAATGACCATGGGAAAGTACCGTCGCGGTTAAGCTTGTCAGATCGACACCCAACATTTCTGCGTTATGCACGAAGCTACTATCAGGGCCGGTATCGAATAAAACGCTGGTGGTTTCATCCGCCACCAACAAACTCAATCCTGCCTTAGCCCGCAACAATTCATCTGCGCCGTCAGCACGCCGGTTTTCCAGTAATACCCTGATCGTTAATGCCATGTTTGCTCTTGCCTGAGAGGAAATCCATTTCCTCTTAGTTTGCGGGATTATTCTGAATGGCGCAGTGACTGGCGACTCAAAGCCCGAAAGAATGCCCTTGCCCTTGCCAACCCGTGGTTTGCAAAAATTGCTCCCAGGTTAATGCGTTTGGATTAACCTGGCGACTCCATTGCACATCACGCTCTTTACTGTAGTAACCATATTCAACGGCGTAGTCAGACATCCCGACCAGCTCAGCAACTAACCCGCCCATATCAGCAAATGATGGGAAATATTGCAGCATTTCGTCACGCGTCATCGCCGGGCGATAAGCGGCTTTTATCCCGGTCACACGGCTAAAGGTTTCAACAATCTCTTTTGGTGAAAGAAATTCGCCAACAACCGGTAAAGCGCAGCCTGTGTATTTATTCTGATTATCAAAAATCTCCAGCACCGCTGGGCCAGTTGCAGTTAAAGGGTCCACAAACGGGGCGTGAAAATCTTCGGGTAAATAGATGGGGAAAACTAAAGTATCGCCCTCAAAGCGCGGCTGGTAATACTCAAGCAAATTGGTATAGAAAAACGCCATCATAATAAAAGAGCTGGAAATGGGCAGCGTGCGGATATAGTCCTCAATGCACCCCTTGTCGGTAAAGTGTGGCACCCATTTCGCCCCGTCGGTAATACGGTCGACATTTTCCAGGCTGGTGAAGACAAGATGCTGTACGCCCGCTTCCACGGCAGCATCGGCAATTTCTTTGCCTAATTCCGTTTCATGTGTCGATGCGTTAACCGCTTCTGGTGTAATACCCGGTGTCATCATAAATACGCCGTGTGCGCCCTTAAAAGCCTGAATAAAATCCTGTTTATGACCTGGCTCCAGCGGCACATTGATAAACTCCACACCCAGTTTTGCCAACTCCTGTGCTTGCGGGGAATCCATGCGGCGGGTTAATGCCCGCACCTGGTAACGCTGACTTTCCAGTAGTGTGCGTACTACGCTGCGTCCTTGTTTGCTCAGTGCGCCAACTACAGTGATAACGGGTTTTTGATTCGATGACATGGTCTTTCTCCTGATGATTCATATGTGTGTGGCTTGAATTATCAGGAGATTTCAGGGATAAAAGAAATCGATTGTTTTTTATTAAGGAATCCACCCAATGGATACCACACGTCTTGATTTAAACCTGCTGCTGACGCTCGAAGCCTTGCTTGCGGAACAGAATGTAACGAAAGCAGCAGCAAGGCTTCATCTCAGCCAGCCCGCCGTGAGCGCCCAACTCAACCGCCTGCGGGATATGTTTGATGATCCACTACTGATCCCAGCAAGACGCGGAATGACGCCAACAGCCAAAGCGCTGGAATTAATTATTCCGGTACGCGAGTCTCTTGAAAAATTGCGGCAAACGCTGCAATCCCACAAAGATTTTTACCCGCAACGAGCAGAACTGACCGTTAATATCGCCTGCACCGACTACACGCAGGCGGCGATTGTGATGCCGCTGGTGCTGGCTTTGCGGCAACAGGCCCCTGGCGTGCGCATCGCGGCCTGTCACTACAATCCTGCCCAGTTTGAACAACAGCTGGCGAGCGGTGAACTTGATATCGCTATTGCCTCGCATGATGCAGCGAAATCGCATTTAAGAAGCTGCCATTTGTTTGACGAAACGTATGTGCTAATTGGCCGACGCGATCACCCTGCTCTTCAAGAAAATCTCTCTATCGAAGAGTTTGTGCAACTGGAGCATGTGATTGTTTCGCCCAGCGGTGGCAGCTTTACCACGCCCATCGATGACGCACTGGCGACATTCGGCCACAAACGTAATGTCGTGATGTCGGCGGCCACATTTTTGTTCGTGCCTCAGATTGTTTCCGTCAGCGACCTTGTCGCGCTGGTTCCGCGACGCTTATTGCAGGTGAAATCAGAACTACTCTCAGTGATTGAACTTCCGTGGCTTGCGGAACAATTTGATGTCAATTTGGTGTGGCACGAACGCAGCCACGGGCATGCCGGGCATCGCTGGGTTCGTGAGTTAATTGCTGAATTGATCTCCCACTCATAAGCCGGGTAAACCACTGGGAAAACAGCCTGAACCTGTCTACACTCGATGACACCTTAACATTTCAATAACAAAAGAGGTGTCCTATGCAACCAACATCCCCTGTGTCTATTTCTATGTTCATCAATGGATTAGCGGTTGAAGCACAAAACCAGGCCACGTTTGAACGCCGTAACCCGCTTGATGAACACGTCGCCACTATCGCACCCGCCGCCACAACCCACGATGCACGTGCCGCCGTCGAAGCCGCAAGCCTGGCGTTTGTCAGTTGGTCACAAACTGGCCCGAATCAGCGCCGCGCTTTGCTTCTGAAAGCCGCTGATGCGCTGGAAGCAAAGCAAGCCGCGTTTGTCGCCGCCATGGCGGCAGAAACCGGTGCCACGGCGCAATGGGCAGAATTTAACGTGCATTTAGGTGCCGGGGTTTTGCGTGAAGCCGCCGCCCTCACGTCACAAATTAACGGCGAAGTCATCCCCTCTGATGTGCCAGGCAATTTAGCTATGGCCATCCGCCAACCCGCAGGCGTCGTGCTGGGGATCGCGCCGTGGAATGCGCCTGTCATCCTTGGTGTCCGTGCGATTGCGACTCCGCTGGCATGTGGCAACTGCGTGGTGCTAAAAGGCTCTGAAATTTCCCCGGCTACCCACGGTTTAATCATCGAAGCGCTCAGTGAAGCAGGTTTCCCTGCCGGTGTGGTTAACTTTGTGACTAACGCGCCGCAGGATGCCGCCAGCATTGTCGAGGCAATGATTGCCCATCCGGCGGTGCGCAGAGTGAATTTCACCGGTTCGACGCATGTCGGGCGGATCATTGCACAAACCTGCGCGCGCTATCTCAAACCGGTGGTGTTAGAACTGGGCGGCAAAGCACCGTTACTGGTGTTACACGACGCCGATATCGAGCTTGCGGTGAACTGTGCAGCTTTCGGCGCGTTTGCCAACTCCGGGCAAATTTGTATGTCGACCGAGCGAATCATTGTCGATGAGCGCGTTGCCGATGAATTTGTCGCGAAATTTGCGGCCAAAGCCGCCAGTTTACCGTGTAGCGACCCTCGCCTTGGCCCGACGGTTTTAGGTTCAGTTGTTGATGTGCAGACCGTTTCGCGCTGCAATGATTTAATTGATGACGCGCTGGCTAAAGGGGCCAAAATTGTGGTCGGCGGGAAAGCCAGCTCAACATTGATGCCCGCCACAGTGCTGGATTTTGTCACCCCGGAGATGCGTATTTACCACGAAGAATCCTTCGGGCCGGTTAAAGGGGTGATCCGCGCTGAAAGCGAAGAGGAAGCGGTGGCTATCGCCAATGATAATGAGCTTGGGCTTTCAGCCGCCGTGTTCAGCCGTGATACCGCGCGGGCATGGAATATTGCCTGCCGCATTCAGAGTGGCATTTGCCATATCAATAGCCCAACGGTACACGATGAAGCGCAGATGCCCTTTGGTGGCGTCAAAGATTCAGGCTACGGGCGCTTTGGTGGGCTTGCGGGCGTCAGAGAGTTTACTGAGTTACGCTGGATAACGATGCAAATGCAGCCACGCTCACTACCGTTTTGAGTCACAAATAGTGTATGCCAGCGCCTGGCCCGCTGGCATTTATTGATTATTTCTGCCAGGATTTCACCACTCATCAACTAACTGAATACAAGGAGGATCCCATGCTGTTTTGTGAAATGTTGTTTATTTCGCAGACTTTTGGCGATCGTCATAGCTCAAGCGTTATCGATATCGCACTGCGATAATCCGGCTTGAGCGAAGCAACCCAACACTAAATCTTCCCTCGGGCTTACCGGGTTATCGTCATTCTGACGAGGCGTTTTATCGCCTGACTCTTGAGTAAGCAACAATGAGCACATTATTAACCGCACAATCTCTTAGCCTTGATACCGCATTCGGCCCGCTGCTGGCTGACATCACTTTTACGCTGAAAAAAGGCGACCGCCTGGGCTTAATCGGCCATAACGGCTGCGGTAAAAGTACCCTTCTGAAATTACTCGATGGCACGATTTTGCCCAATTCTGGCTGCGTGACGCGTGCGCATCACTGCCTGCTGGCGCGAGTCGAACAGCATTTACCGGCGGAATTGCACCCTCTTACGTTGCTTGATGCAGTAATGGCGCGTTTAAGTGATGCACAACGCCATACCGATGGCTGGCGGGCACAAGCGCTTCTCGCCAGCATGGGCTTTGATGAAACGGCGTGGCAACTCACCGCCGGAACACTGAGCGGTGGGCAACATACGCGTTTATTGCTGGCGCGGGCGTTGATCACCGAACCCGATCTGCTGCTGCTCGATGAACCGAGTAACCACCTTGATTTGCCGACCTTGCTGTGGCTGGAGCAGTTCTTGCGCAGCTGGAACGGCAGCTTTGTGCTGGTTTCCCACGATCAACATCTGTTGGATAGCGTCACCAACGGCACGTGGATCTTGCGTGACCACACGCTCAGTTTCTTCCAGTTGCCCTGTTCGGCGGCGCGCCAGGCGCTGGATGAGCGCGATAAAACCGATGCCCACCGTCACCAGGCTGAGCAAAAGGAGATCGACCGCATTGCCGCCAGTGCCAAACGCCTCGCTATTTGGGGAAAGGTTTACGATAACGAAGACCTCGCCCGCAAAGCTAAGCAAATGGAAAAGCGCGTCGACAAGTTAAAAGACAGCCAGACCGAACTGAGTGCCGCGAATTTGTGGCAGCTGATACTCAAAGGTGCAGCGTTACCCGCCGACCGTTTGCTGGAGATGGAAAACCTGTCCGTCAGCCCGGCAGCCGATTGCCCGCCACTGTTCACCCTGCAAATGCAGCGCCTGAAAAGTGGTGATCGGGTGGCATTAATTGGCCGTAATGGTTGTGGCAAATCGTCGCTATTGCGCCTGCTGTGGCAGCAATATCAGCAACCGCTGAATGACGAGGCGATTCGTCTGCACCCGCGCGTTGAAATGGGCTATTACGACCAAACGCTGCACCAGTTGCGTGATGACGACACGTTGCTTGAAGCACTCGAACCGTTTGCGCCGTTAACCGAGCGCGATCGCAAAATGGCGTTGATCAGTGCCGGTTTTGCGTGGTTGCGCCACGGGCAAACGGTCAGCACGTTAAGCGGTGGCGAGCGTTCCAGGCTGTTATTTGTCGGGCTGACTCTGGCACGTTATTCGCTGCTGTTGCTCGATGAACCGACCAACCACCTGGATATGGAAGGCAAAGAGGCGCTGGCAGAAACACTGCAAAGTTACGAAGGCGGCGTGTTACTGGTGACGCATGACCGCACGTTAATCGCTAAGAGCTGTAACCGCTTCTGGCTGATTGATAATGGCGAGCTGAGCGAGTGGCACTCTTTGGAGGGGTTGTATGCGCAACTGACCAGTGAAAGCCTTGACGTGACGTTGTCACCATCCAAATCTGTTCAGCCAGTGATTAGCCATACAGAGGCCGACGGCTGGCTGGAGCGTTTAGTGGAACTGGAGGAGAAGCTTGCACAGGATTTAGCGCGCAAGCCCGGCCACCAGAAACCCGCGTTGCAACAGCAATGGCGCCACGAGATAGCCGCACTTAGTGCGCGGCTGGATATGGAGTAAGTGCAGGATGACGCGAAGCTTATCCGACCTACAAGCGGCATGGGTAGTTAGCGTCATCCACGGGTTCACAAACTAAAAGGTCGCCCAATTATCGTCATCAGTCACCACACTGGTGCGCGATATTGGCGCGGCTTTTTTTGGTTTTTCTGCCTTCGCTGTCACCCCATTTGGCTGATGGCTTAAACGGAAAATCCCCACCGCTGCGGTTAACCGCGCCGCTTGTTCTTCCAGCGACACCGCCGCTGCCGACGCTTCTTCAACCAACGAAGCATTTTGTTGCGTGACGTTATCCATTTCGTTGATCGCCAGACCCACTTGCTGGATGCCACGGCTTTGTTCGTCAGACGCCGCGGCGATCTCCTGCATGATATCGGTGACACGACGCACTGCGCTGACAATTCCGGTCATGGTTTCTCCGGCATGTGCGACCTGATTTGAACCGCTATCAATCAACGACACTGATTCACTGATCAACCCTTCAATTTCTTTGGCTGCTTGTGCACTGCGTTGGGCCAGCGTGCGTACTTCGGTTGCGACCACCGCAAAACCGCGCCCTTGTTCACCGGCACGCGCCGCCTCTACCGCCGCATTGAGCGCCAAAATATTGGTCTGGAATGCAATGCTGTTGATCACCGCCGTTATCTCGGAAATTTTCTTCGAACTGGTAGAGATGTTGTTCATGGTGCTGACCACACCCGAGACAATGCGCCCGCCATCGCTGGCTTTGTGCGACGCTTCTTCAGCCAGTTTGGTGGCGTGATGGGCGTTATCCGCGTTCTGTTTCACGGTCGCCGTTAACTGCTCCATGCTAGCCGCAGTCTCTTCCAGCGCCGCCACTTGCTGTTCAGTACGGGCCGATAAATCAGTGTTTCCGGCAGAAATCTCACTGGTACCTTGATAAATCGCCTCCGCTCCAGAACGCACCTCACCGACAGTTTTCACCAGTGAGGCCTGCATTTCCTGTAGGTTCTGATTGAGCTTGCCGATTTCACTGCGACCATAGGCAGCCGACGCCAGGGTTAAATCCCCCTGAGCGATATGTTCGATGCGCGTTGCCGCCTGTTGCAGCGGTTGGACAACCACACGACGCAGCACCACGAACGTGAAAACGGTCATGAAGATAGCCAGCGCAAATGCTCCTGCCATCAGCATCACACTAAAATGAGAACGGGCCTGAGCTTGTTCTTTAAGCGCCATCGCGCGTTCGGTACGGATTTTCGCCGCTTGCATCAGGACCTTGTTGTAGTCGGCATCAAGCTGACGGGCTTGGTCATTTTCATGGTTGATAATGGCTTCAAACATGCCGTTTTTGGCGTATTTCATCATCGGTGCCATGCCTTTGCTCAGGTACTCGTTGAAGCGGTCGCGCAGTTGGCTATCCAGCGCAGCACCTTCCTCAACTTTGTCAGCACGCGCCATATAAATATCAAAACTCGCCTGTGCCTGTTTAATCAACCTGTCGGCCTCAGCAATATTAGACTTCATATCGTCCATGTCAGCCACGCGCCCTGCCGCTCCCGCGTGAATGAAATTTAAACGTGCACTGCGTAAATCAGTGGCGCTATCAGACAGACCGATGCGCACCTGAATTTCGTTAGTCACGTCTTGCAGTGCTTTGTCACTCTGCACTAAAAAGTAACTCGCCAGCCCAACGCACAACGCGAACAGAACTAAGATGCCAACCAATATGGAAGTAAATAACGGCACCAGACGAATGTGATGCCAGAAACGAACGGCCCCTTGCGGGGAGATTTTTGTTTTTGTCATGTCCTGGGTGTCTCTTCTGGTTAATGGTTGTTGTTCCAGAAAGTTCATCGGCCAGCAGAGACAAAAGGTTGAATATCGCGTTGTTGTTTTGTGCTGTGGTTAACATTTTAATGACGAAAAGCCAACCAGATCACAGTATTTTTCAGCAATAAGTGTGCCTTACATAGAAGTTAAACAGGAGTAAACTCAATGTAACAGTAAATGGCGTCACCGCGTGCGGTCGCCCTCAGGACACGAATAAGCATTATGAAATTTAAATCTGCAATAAAACCCTATCATGCGGCAGCCGGTGGTTGGGGCTCGCTTGAAGCCACCACTCGCTTTGTTATCGACAGCAAACATGCCTTAAAAAATCTGCGTAATTTAATGCGCATGAACAAAGCCAAAGGCTTTGATTGCCCGGGATGCGCATGGGGTGATGACAATAAAAGTACCTTTAGCTTCTGCGAAAACGGCGCAAAAGCCGTGACATGGGAAGCGACTCGTCGTTTTATCGACCATGAGTTTTTCGCCCAACATAGCGTCAGCAAACTGTATCAACAAAGCGATTATTTCCTTGAATATCAAGGCCGACTGACTGAACCGCTACGCTACAACCCGCAGACCGACCATTACGAAGCCATCAGTTGGGACGACGCGCTGGCGATGATCGCTCAGCATATCAAAGCGCTGGATAATCCTGACCAGATGGAGCTGTATACCTCGGGGCGCGCCAGCAATGAAGCCTCTTATCTGTATCAACTTTTTGGCCGCATGGTCGGAACCAACAATTTCCCGGATTGCTCCAATATGTGCCACGAGGCCAGCGGCAGCGGCCTGAAGCGCAGTATCGGCGTCGGCAAAGGCACCATTCATCTTAATGATTTTGATAAAGCCAATGCGATTTTCGTGTTTGGCCAAAACCCTGGCACCAACCACCCACGCATGCTGCACAGTTTGCGCCACGCTGCAGAGAACGGCGCGCAAATCGTCACCTTTAATACCCTGCGCGAACGCGGACTTGAGCGTTTTGCCGATCCGCAAAAACCGTTAGAAGTGGTAACGCCGCTGGCAGGTAATATCAGCACGTATTATTACCAGCCAAATTTGGGCGGTGATATGGCGGCGATTCGCGGTATGGCGAAAGCGTTGCTGGAAGTGCATCGTGGGCAACTGGCACAAGGCGAAGCGGGAATTTTTGATCAGGAATTTATTGCTGAACACACTCACGGTGTGGATGGCTGGTTTGCCGAAATCGACAACACCAGTTGGGCGCACATTACCCAGCAGTCCGGTTTGAGCGAACAACAAATTCGCGATGCCGCCGCCGTCTGGCAGCAGGCTGAGCGTGTGATTTGCACCTGGGCGATGGGGATTACGCAGCACAAACATTCACTGAATACCGTTCGTGAAATCGTTAACCTGCAATTGTTGGGTGGTCACTTAGGTAAACCTGGTGCCGGACTTTGCCCGGTGCGCGGCCACAGTAATGTGCAAGGTAACCGCACGATGGGCATCGATGAAAAACCCTCGGCGGCGTTACTCGACAGCCTGGCGGCGCATTTTGATTTTGAACCGCCACGCGCTCGCGGCCACAATACCGTAGAAGCGCTTGCCGCTATGCTGCGCGATGAAGTTAAAGTGCTGATTGCGCTGGGCGGGAATCTCGCGGCTGCGGCACCAGATAGCCCGCGCACTGAAGAAGCGTTACAGCGCTGCGGCCTGACGGTGCATATCAGCACCAAACTCAACCGCAGCCATTTGGTGCCAGGTAAAGCGGCATTAATCCTGCCAACGCTTGGGCGCACCGAAGAGGATATGCAGGCCAGCGGACGGCAGTTTATCACCGTCGAAGACTCGTTCAGCATGGTGCATGCCTCCGAAGGGATCGGTAAACCGATTGCCAACACTCAGCGTTCAGAAACGGCGATTGTCGCCGGAATTGCCGCAGCCGTTCTGGGATGTGAAAAACTGGACTGGCTGGCCATGTCAGACGATTACAATCTGATTCGCGACCACATCGCCGCCACCCTTCCCGGTTTTAAAGACTTCAACCAGCAGTGCGAAAACCCTGGTGGTTTCTATCTTGGCAATGCGGCGGCACAGTTGCGTTTCAATACGCCATCGCGCAAAGCGGAATTTAGTGCCGCCGCGCTGCCGGAGTCCCTGTTCGGCGAATTAACCGCACCGTTTGTGCTACAGACTTTGCGCTCGCATGACCAGTACAACACCACCATTTATGGGCTGGACGACCGCTACCGTGGCGTTTACGGCCAACGCGAAGTTTTATTTATTAATCCTGAAGATCTTGCCGAACTGGAATTGCATGACGGCGATTTAGTGGATATTGAGACTATCTGGAACGATGGTATTACGCGCAAAGTCAGCGGCTTCAAAATCGTGCCGTACAATATTCCGCGTGGCAATCTGGCGGCTTATTACCCGGAAACGAACCCATTGGTTCCACTGACCAGCGTCGGTGACGGCACTGGGACGCCAACTTCAAAATCTGTACCGGTAAAAATCAGCCGTACCGTTTCCGTTGAAAGCCAGCGTATCGCCTAAGTCTCCCTTCCTGTAAGCACTTGTCGGGTAGCACCCTGTTACCCGACACCTCAACGCACTTCATTACCTATTCGCAATAAATGCGCGATTTCTCATTAACAACTTTGCAATATCATAACGTGAGATTATGATATCCGCAAAATTAACCATTTGGTTCGTTATGTGGTTTTTATCATAAAGAAGTGAATGGAACACACTTCGACAGGAGAACGTTATGGCAAGTTACACTCCCCCGCGCGGCCTGGCATTAGGGCTGCTGTGGGTTCTCGGCGGGCTGATGGCTTTGATTGGCCTCGCTATTGGTATCGGCGGCGCTTATCTCGTCGCACTCGGCGGGACTTTTTATTTCCTGCTGATGGGCATCGTGATGCTTATCTCCGCTGTTTTGATTTTGAAAAAGAAAACTGCTGGTCTGCTGCTTTATGGTCTGGCATTCATCTGCTCTATCTTTTGGGCAATTAGCGATGCGGGAATGGATTTTTGGCCGTTATTCTCGCGCCTGTTTACCTTCGCGGTGCTGGCATTCCTCGCCGCCATCGCGTGGCCGATTTTACGTGCTGCACACAGTCGTGCTCCGGTAAAAAAAGCACCTGCTTATGGCATCGCCACCCTGCTAGCCGTGTGTATGCTGGTGAGTGCTGGCTGGATGTTTGTGCCACAGGTACAAGTTGCCGCCAATGAAGACGTGCCGGTCAAACCGGTTACTGCGGCGGATGCGCAAAAAGACTGGAAGCATTGGGGTAATACCACTCACGGCGACCGTTTTGCTGCCCTTGATCAAATTAACAAAGGCAACGTCAACGACCTGAAAGTGGCGTGGATTGCCCACACTGGCGACATCCCACAAAGTAACGGTTCCGGCGCGGAAGATCAGAACACGCCATTGCAGGTTGGCGACACGCTGTTTGTCTGCACGCCGTACAGCAAAGTGCTGGCGCTGGATGTCGATTCCGGTAAAGAAAAATGGCGCTTTGATAGCAAAGCAACCGCGCCAAACTGGCAACGCTGCCGTGGATTAGGCTATTTCGAGGAAACCGCTCAACAAGCCTTAACCCCTGTTGCAGAACCTGCGCAACCTGCGGCCTGCCCTCGTCGCCTGTTCTTGCCAACCACCGATGCACGCCTGATTGCGATTAATGCCGACAACGGCAAACTGTGCGAAGACTTTGGTGACCACGGCACCGTTGACCTGAAAACCGGCATGGGTGAAGTCAAAGCGGGCTATTACCAGCAAACCTCTACACCGTTGGTAGCAGGGAATGTGGTGATCGTCGGTGGCCGAGTGGCAGATAACTTCTCCACTGGCGAACCTCCTGGTGTGGTGCGCGCTTATGACGTGCACAGCGGTAAACTGGCATGGGCATGGGACCCGGGGAATCCGGCGATTACCGGTGTCCCGCCTGAAGGCCAGACCTATACACGCGGTACGCCAAACGTCTGGTCTGCCATGTCTTTTGATGAAAAACTCGGCCTGGTTTACCTGCCAACCGGTAACGCAACACCGGATTTCTTCGGCGGCACACGTACTGCGCAAGACGACAAATACAGCTCCTCTATTGTGGCGGTCGACGTCGCAACGGGCCAGGTGCGCTGGCATTATCAAACCACTCACCACGATTTGTGGGATTTCGACCTGCCATCGCAACCGCTGTTGTATGACTTGCCAAACGGCAAAGGTAGTACCACGCCGGTGATTGTGCAGACCTCCAAACAGGGCATGATTTTCATGCTTAACCGCGCCACAGGTGAACCGGTGGCGAAAGTGGAAGAACGTCCCGTTCCACAAGGTAATGTTGAAGGTGAACGCTACTCAAAAACCCAGCCGTACTCTGTCGGGATGCCAATGATTGGCAACCAAACCCTTAACGAGTCGGACATGTGGGGTGCTACGCCAATCGACCTGTTGATTTGCCGTATCGAATTTAAAGAGATGCGCCACGAAGGTGTTTACACCCCGCCGGGTCTGGATCGTTCGCTGCAATTCCCAGGTTCACTGGGTGGCATGAACTGGGGAAGCGTTTCTGTTGACCCGAACAACAGCCTGATGTTCGTCAACGATATGCGTCTGGGACTGGCAAACTATATGGTGCCGCGTGCCAATGTGGCGAAAAACGCCAGCGGTATCGAGATGGGTATTGTACCAATGGACGGCACGCCGTTCGGCGCAATGCGCGAGCGTTTCCTGTCGCCGCTCGGTATTCCGTGCCAGAAACCACCGTTTGGTACCATGTCAGCCGTTGACCTGAAGTCCGGGAAAGTGGTCTGGCAGGTTCCGGTGGGTACCGTGCAGGACACCGGCCCGCTGGGCATTCGTATGCACCTGCCGATCCCCATCGGCATGCCAACGCTGGGCGCATCGCTTTCAACTCAGTCTGGCCTGCTGTTCTTCGCGGGGACGCAAGATTTCTATCTGCGCGCCTTTGATACCGCAAACGGCAAGGAAATCTGGAAATCACGTCTGCCAGTGGGCAGCCAGTCTGGCCCGATGACCTATGTGTCACCGAAGACCGGCAAGCAATATATTGTGATTAACGCAGGCGGAGCACGTCAGTCTCCAGACCGTGGTGATTACATTATTGCTTACGCGTTGCCAGACGCGAAATAAGCCAAAAAAACGGGTGCATTTGGCACCCGTTTTGCTTTTCATCATTTGTTGCCTGCATTGACGTAAATGGTGGATGACGCTAACACTTATCCCCCCTACAACAACTGTTCGCTTTTCGCAGGTCGGATAAGCTTGCGTCATCCGACAACCAATTACTTCACATCCACCTGGTAGAAAATGTGTTTACCAAACGGATCAACTTCATAGCCCGTCACTTCTTTGCGAACCGGCTCGAAAATCGTCGAGTGCGCAATCATCACCGCAGGCATTTGGTCATGCATCATCTGCTGCGCTTCTTTATACAACTCGACGCGTTTTTCGTGGTCGCCTGAAGCCCGAGCTTCAAGAATCAGCTTATCAAACGGCTGATAACACCATTTCGCCGAGTTAGAACCGCCATCTGCTGCACGACAGGTAAACAGCGGGCCGAAGAAGTTATCCGGGTCGCCGGTTGCCGTGGTCCAGCCCATCAGCGCCGCCTGATGCTCACCGTCTTTCACGCGTTTTAAATACTCGCCCCACTCGTAAGTCACCACTTTCGCCGTCACGCCAATTTTCGCCCAGTCGGCCTGAATCATCTCGGCCATGCGTTTAGCATTCGGGTTATACGGACGCTGCACCGGCATCGCCCACAGATCGATGGTCATACCGTTGGTGAAACCTGCTTCTTTCAGTAAAGCTTTGGCTTTTTCCGGGTCATATTCGTAATCTTTGAGCGTGTCGTCAGCACTCCACACGCCCGGTGGTAGCAGGTTTTTCGCCGCTGTTCCGGTGCCACGGAATACCGCGTCAATAATCGCAGGCTTATTGATGGCCATGGCTAATGCCTGGCGAACTTTCACATTATCCGTTGGCGCTTTTTGAGTGTTAAAAGAGAGGAAACCGGTATTCAGCCCCGCTTTTTGCATCAGGTTAATATCGGCGTTTTCTTTCAGGCGTGGCAAATCCGCTGGATTAGGGAATGGCATCACCTGGCATTCGTTCTTC
Organism: Buttiauxella agrestis ATCC 33320; assembly: GCA_024169445.1. Taxonomy (GTDB): domain Bacteria; phylum Pseudomonadota; class Gammaproteobacteria; order Enterobacterales; family Enterobacteriaceae; genus Buttiauxella; species Buttiauxella ferragutiae. The sequence continues at coordinate 3,422,615 of JALKFA010000001.1, read as the reverse complement.
TCAAGTTTTGCCACACGCACCGAGGCATCCGGAGTTATCGAGAACACCAGTTTGTCGATATTGGCTTTACCCTGCCAGTATTCAGGAAATGCGGTAAACAGAATGCGCGAATCCTTTTGATATTGTGCAAGACGGAATGGTCCTGTGCCGATTGGGTCCATATCCACGCGTTCTGGCGTGCCCGCTTTTAACATGTTGTCGGCGTATTCAGCGGAAAGAATAGAGGCAAAATACCAGCCGAGATCGGCAATAAATGGCGCTTCAGGATGAGTCAGGGTAAAGCGCACGGTATTATCATCGACTTTATCAATAGCGGTGATTAATTTTCCGAATTCTAAACTTTCGAAATTAGAATAGTTTCCATTGGAAACATTATGGTAAGGATGTTTTGGGTCCTTCTGACGCATAAACGAAAAAATGACATCGTCAGCGTTAAAATCACGGCTTGGTTTAAAGTATTTGTTGCTCTGGAATTTCACCCCTTTGCGCAAATGGAAGGTATAGACCCTGCCGTCTTCGCTGACATCCCAGCTTTCAGCCAGGCTTGGCTGCAATTCAGTGGTACCTACTTTAAAATCCACCAGACGGTTATAAACCGGTACCGCGCTGGCATCAACGCTGGTCCCGGAAGTATATAACTGCGGGTTAAAGTTTTCCGGTGAGCCTTCGGAACAATACACTAATGTTTTGGCCGCAACAGTGGAACTGACTGTCAACGCGGCTATTATCAATGCAAGTTTTGTGGTTGTTGTTGAGAGTGTTGTGATAGAAGTTTTCATGCCTGCCCTTATAATTTTATATTTTCCTGACCCAGAAAGAATTAACGCTTGTGCAAAGCAGCTTAATAAATAACATTAAAAGTAGATTGCAAACAATTGAATATATCCAGCAGATTCCAAAAGAAGGATTAACAATGTCATCGCCGCTCGCAAACCAATTAACGCAACGCTTCTTCCGCTACCTCGCGATCACCAGCCAAAGCCAGGCCGGTGCAACCACTTTGCCAAGCACACCCGGCCAGCATGAAATGGCGCAGTTACTCGCCCGCGAACTGCGTGAGTTCGGTCTTGATGATGTAGTGATTGACGAACATGCCACCGTCACGGCAGTCAAAAAAGGCAACGTTGAAGGAGCGCCACGCGTTGGGTTTATCACCCACATTGATACCGTCGATGTCGGTCTGTCACCGGATATTCACCCGCAGGTGTTGCGTTTTAACGGTGAAGATCTGTGCCTTAACCCCCAACAAGATGTCTGGCTGCGCACATCTGAACACCCGGAAATCCTCGCCTATCCAGGTGAAGAAATTATTTTTAGCGATGGCACCAGCGTGCTGGGCGCCGACAATAAAGCTGCCGTTACGGTGGTGATGACGCTGCTGGAAAACCTGACACCTGACATGTCGCATGGCGATATTGTTGTCGCCTTTGTACCCGATGAAGAAATTGGTTTATGCGGCGCAAAAGCGCTGGATCTTGCGCGCTTTGATGTCGATTTTGCCTGGACTATCGACTGCTGTGAATTAGGCGAAGTGGTGTATGAAAACTTTAACGCCGCCCATGCTGAGATTCGTTTTACTGGCGTAACCGCCCACCCGATGTCAGCCAAAGGCGTATTAGTGAACCCATTATTAATGGCGCACGATTTTATTAGCCATTTCGACCGCAATCAAACACCGGAGAATACCGAAGGACGAGAAGGTTATATCTGGTTTAACGGCTTGAACACCACCCAAAATGACGCGATATTGAAGGCGAATATTCGTGATTTTGATGGCCAATCGTTTGAAGCACGTAAACAACAGATTCGTGATGTCGCCGCGATAATTGCTGCACAGCACCCAACAGCTAAAGTCGACGTTTCCATCAGTGATACTTACAGTAATATCAGCAACGCCATTAAAGAAGATCGCCGGGCCATTGATCTTATTTTTGATGCTATGAAAGAGTTGAATATCGAACCGAAAGTTATTCCGATGCGCGGCGGCACTGACGGCGCGGCACTTTCCGCCAAAGGGTTATTAACACCTAATTTCTTTACTGGTGCACATAACTTCCACTCTAAATTTGAGTTTTTACCACTACGGGCATTTGAAGCTTCGTATAACGTGGCATTAAAACTTTGCCTGCTGGCCGCAGAATAGATCTATTCCGGGTTCTGGTGTTAGCGTGAACCCGTCTTCCCTTCTGACGCTGCATGTGACCCGATTCAATTTTTTACTGGAGCCTTTAGGATATATTTTCAATGTCTGTCAATAATTAAATTGGTCGGAAATTGGAATGAATAATAAATATAAATTACACGAATTTCTTGATGTCAAACGGCTTCAGACGTTACAGGATAATTTTAGCAAGTCGATGATGATTGCCCTCGTGGTGGTTGATAACGATGGCATTCCGGTGACGACTCCGAGTGGGTTTTCCAATTTTTGTGCGCGTTCCCGCCTTAACTCAGCACTTGCCCAACATTGCCATGAAAGCGACAACGCCGGTGGCCGGGCAGCAATGGAAACCCTTAAACCTGTGGTGTATCGCTGTTACTGCGGGTTTGTCGAGTTTGCCGTGCCAATCATGATTAATGACCATTATCTGGGGGCATTTATTTCTGGCCAGGTAAAAGTTGAAGAGGAAATGGAGCAAACCATTCCATATATTCTGGATAATAATGAGGTCTGGCAGAAAAACCCGTGGTTAATTAATTTACATGACAACACCCAAAGAATGCCTTATGAACGTTTTGAGTCCACCGCCTCCACACTGCTGCATGTTTCTTCTTATTTAGTCGAACAAGCGCATGCTAATAATATTCAACGTGAGTTGCATAAAAAAGATCTGGAACTTACTGATGAACTCAGAAAACGTGTTGAGATTGAACGTTCATTACATGAGGCTGAATTTAAAGCCTTGTCTTATCAAATTAACCCCCATTTTTTGTTTAATGTTTTAAATACTATCGGACGACTGGCTTACCTGGAAGATGCCACGCGTACCGAAACAATGGTTCATGATTTCTCTGACATGATGCGTTATTTATTACGCAAAAGTAACCATGGGTTAATTACCATGAATCATGAAATAAACTATGTTAAGAGTTATATGTCGATCCAAAAAGTCAGAATGAGCGACCGTTTTGATTACCAGTGTGACGTCCCCGATAAATATCTTGATATTGTCTGCCCGTTCTTAATACTACAACCGCTGGTCGAAAACTTCTTCAATTACGTAGTAGAGCCACGGGATACCAGCAGTTTCCTCCTGATACGTGCAGTCGACGATGGACGTGATGTTATTCTTGAAGTCACCGATAATGGCGATGGCATTTCACAAGAGAACATTGCCAATATTTTATCAGGCGATCAAAATCGCCTGAAAGGCAGTATCGGTATTAATAATATTCAGGACCGCCTGCGCTTGTTATTTGGTGAAAGTTATGGGCTGGAAATTATCAGTGCTCATCAACCCGCAATGGGCACCACTATCAAACTGCGTTTCCCTATGCTGCAAGCCTGATAACGACGGAGAGTTAACATGTACAACATTGTTATTGTGGAAGATGAGCCGATTGAAACTGAGTCATTACGGCGCATTATTTCACGTTGCGTGGATAATGCGGTGATCCATGAAGCCGCCACTGGGAAAAGAGCCATTCATCTCATTGATACGCTGGAACAGATCGATATGATGTTTGTCGATATTAATATCCCGTTGCCTAACGGCAATCAGGTTATTGAGTATTTAAAAAGCAAAAACAATGACACCAAAGTGATCGTCACGACAGCCAATGACGATTTTGATCTGGTCCGCAGCATGTTGAACCTGAAAGTTGACGACTACCTGCTTAAACCGGTGAAACAAAGCATTCTGACCGAAACCATTAAAAAGACGCTGGATGTTAATGAAGCCGATATTGCCGCGCTCAAAGAGCTAAAACAGACCATTATTTGCCTGATCGAAAGTTGCGATTACGCCCAATGGCACAGTTTTATCTTTAAAAAACTCGATGATGCCTGCACCCGCAAATCGCTGACGGCCGATCAACGTAAAACCGTGACGGATGTGCTGGAAATACTGCATCAATATATTACGACGCAGGGCGACAAAATGGTGCCTACCGGGAAAAAAATCGCCGCACTCATTCAGGATATAACCCAGCACGGTTTAACCAGCACGGCCTATTACCGGATAATGATCGGCCTGCTGACCATCAGTGAAGAAGTGTTTGACCATGCTCTGAAGCATTTCAACGGCAATATGGACTTCACCGAGCGGGCAAAATTCCACATCGAAAAGAATGTGTTAAACAATCTCACGCTTGACGATATCGCCGCGAAGTCTTTCGTGAGCACCTGCTATTTAAGCCGTGCATTTAAGAAAAATATTGGCACCGGTTTTTCAAATTATATTGCCAGCCGAAAAATAAGCATTGCGAAATCGCTGTTGCAATTCAGTAACCTTAAGGTCAATACCATTGCCCTTGAATTATCTTACCAGGATGCGAATTATTTCTGCCGCATCTTTAAAAAAGAGACCAGTATGGCTCCATCTGACTACCGCAAAATTGTCTCTCCCGAACTGCATTAATCGCCCCCCACTCGCCTTGGCAATATTGCGCAAGGCGTTGTGGGTAAAGCAAAAAAGTCCACCATGCCAACAAGATAGTTTACCTCTGTAGCCAGCCTTGCCCTCTAAGATGGAGAAATCCTGTTTTTCAGAGTGGATCCCCTTTGGACGATTATCTATTTACCTCCGAATCCGTGGCCGAAGGGCACCCGGACAAAATGGCTGACCAGATTGCCGATGCCATTCTGGACGCGTATCTGCTCCAGGATCCGTGGTCAAAAGTCGCCTGCGAGTGCATGGTGAAAACCGGTATCGCCATCGTGGCCGGGGAAATCGCATCCTCTGCGGTGGTGGATGTTGAAACCATCGTGCGCAACACGATTAAAGCCATTGGTTATGACCATTCCGATCTCGGTTTTGACGGTAATACCTGCGGCGTGCTGAATATTCTCGGTAAACAATCTTCTGATATTGCCAGCGGTATTGCGGGCTCCACTCGCGAATTACTCGGCGCAGGCGATCAAGGGATCACCTTTGGTTTTGCCTGTAACGAAACCCCCGAAGCGATGCCCGCAACGCTGGTTTACGCTCATCGTTTAATGGCGCGACAAGCGATGTTGCGCAAGTCCAGACGACTGCCCTTCCTGCTGCCGGACGCCAAAAGCCAGGTGACGCTGCGTTATTGCAACGGCCAGATCCAGGCGGCAGATACAATTGTGGTTTCCACGCAGCACCACCCGGATATTTCACTGGAGCAACTGCGCGAAGCGGTTATTGAAGAGATTGTAAAACCGGTGATTCCTGCTCAGTGGCTTACCCCGCAAACCCGTTTTCTGATTAACCCCGCCGGGCGCTTTGTGATTGGTGGCCCGGTGGGTGATTGCGGCCTGACGGGGAGAAAAATTATTGTCGATACCTACGGCGGAGCGGCTTGCCACGGCGGTGGCGCTTTTTCAGGAAAAGATCCCTCAAAAGTTGACCGTTCAGCTGCCTATGCGGCGCGTTATGTGGCGAAGAATATTGTCGCGGCAGGTCTTGCGGCACGTTGTGAAGTCCAGCTGGCGTGGGCTATCGGTCTGCCTCGCCCCGTGTCGATTCGTATTAATACTTTTGGCAGCGGGATACTGGCCGCCAGTACCCTTCAGGAGCGGGTCGCTCGTCATTTTGATCTCAGCGTTTACGGCATCATAAAATCGCTGGATTTGCTGGTGCCACGTTATCGTCAAACCGCCTGCTACGGCCATTTTGGCCGGGATATTTTCCCATGGGAAAAAACAGATAAAGCAGCGGTTCTGCGCGCTGATGCGCGCTAACCCCAAAGTTTTTCACAGGAGAACGTTATGTCCGGGCAAAGTATAGGTTTGATTGAAACCATTGGGCTGGCGGCGGCAATCGAAGCCGCTGATGCCGCGATGAAATCCGCCAATGTCCAGTTGGTAGGTTATGAACTGACTAAAGGTGGCGGCATGGTCACCGTCAAATTTGAAGGCGATGTAGGCTCGATTAATGCGGCGGTTGCCGCAGGTGTAGCGGCGGCGAACAAAGTGAGCACGGTTTACGCTCATCGGGTTATCGCGCGCACCGCCGAGGGTATTGATAACTTTATTCACTCCGCCGATACCGTGGGGTTTGCGCCGGTAAAAACGCAACAAGCACCGCCGGTGGTCAGTCTTGAAATACCGATAGTGATGTTAGAAGACGAAAGCAAGAAAAAGCCGGGTTCAGGGAAACATAAAAAGCGCTAAGCCGTGAGTCGCCTGGTAATGGTGGATGGCGCGCTCGCGCTTATCCACCCTATGAAAACAAAGACTTATGAAACCGCGTAGGTCAGATAAGCGCAGCGCCATCCGACGCTGCATCTCGTAAACTACAATTGGCTATCCTCCACCTTGCACGTATTACACGGCAAATTCCTCGCGATACCGAAGCGATAGATTGCCGCCCCAAGACAGGCACCAATAATGGGCGCGACTATCGGCACAATGAAATAAGGAATATCACGGCCACCGGTCATTGATACCTCTCCCCAACCGGCGAAGAACGTAAATAATTTAGGACCAAAATCACGAGCAGGATTCATCGCAAACCCGGTCAATGGTGCGGTCGCCGCTCCAATAACTGCCACCAGAATACCAATTAACAATGGGCCTAATGGGCCGCGCGGTACGCCGTTTCCATCATCTGTCAGCGCCATAATCAAACCCATCAGCATAGAAGTGATGACGATTTCTACAAACGCAGCTTGCCAGACGCTAATAGCTGGCGACGGGAAGGTACTGAAAATGCTGGCTAATTGCAGGCTATCTACGCTACCCCGAACCATGTGATGTGCGGTTTCATAGTCCGTGAAAAGGTTGTGATACATCAGATAAGCGAGCATTGCGCCGCCAAAAGCACCGGCAATTTGGGCAATGCTGTATGGGAGCACTTTGCGCGCCGGGAAGCAGGCGAATAACCATAATGCAATGGTAATCGCCGGGTTAAGATGCGCACCGGAGATCCCAGCAGTTAAATAGACCGCCAGCGAGATGGCCAACCCCCAGACAATACATATTTCCCACAAACCAAAACTCGCACCAGCAACTTTGACTGCCGCCAGGCAACTGATACCAAAAAACATAAACAATCCGGTGCCGAGAAATTCTGCGGTGCATTGGGCTCTGAGTGAATCGTTCATAGGTTACCCTGTTTGTGATTGATTATTCATATATCGACTAACCGCCGATATGGCATTGAAACCCTAATGACTCTATTTCATTCTTTAATAGTGTCATTTTATCTTCACTTATTTTTTGAACATCACCCAGCGGATAAATACGGCCTAAAAGCTGATATTTATTTTCGCCGTAAGAGTGATAAGGCAATAAATGAATGGTGTCGACATTCGACATTAGCCGGGCAAACTCACCGATACTGCGAATCTCTTCGATATTGTCGTTTACGCCCTGAACCACCGGAATACGGACAATCACTTTGGTGATAAACGACATTCTGATCAGGTTTTCAAGAATGCGGCGGTTATCCACACCGGTGTTACTGAGATGCACTGTGGGATTAATCGCCTTGATATCAGCCAGTGCGAGGTCAACATACGGGAATACTTCATCAATCACTTCAGGTTGAGTAAAACCAGTTGTTTCAATGGCGGTGTGCCAACCCTTTGCCTTGCACGCTTTCAGTAATTCACGAGCGAACTCCGGTTGTGCCAGCGGTTCGCCGCCAGATAGCGTAATACCGCCACCTGAACGCCGGTAGAGATTTTCCTCTTTTTGTAATTCACGCATTACGTCAGCCACCGTCATGCGTTTACCTTTCATTTCCAGAGCCTGAGTTGGGCAAACTTCGCAGCATTTCCCGCACTGAATACAAGCTGAACGGTCAATGAAATAAGGATGGGTGACTGATAATGCTCGCTGCGGGCAAATATCCACACATTTGCCACAACGAATACAGTCATTCTTTTTAAAGATTAATTCCGGTTGTGGCCGTTGTGATTCTGGATTACTGCACCACTTACATGATAATGGGCATCCTTTTAAAAAAGGAATGGTGCGAATGCCGGGGCCATCATGCAAAGAATAGCGCTGAATATTAAATAACACGCCTTCCATTTGGTCATCGACTTTATTATTTAGCATATTGCTCACGCCCTAAGCAGCAATTAATAAAAGGGTCATGTGACCCACAGGTTCGATACCCGTTAGCATTCGAGTTGCAGGTAGGCGGCAAGGGAGCAACAAATCTGTCTGGAACAGATTTGAACAGCGCTTGCGCTGGCCCGAAGGGTGAGCCTCATGGACTAGGCTCATAATCCCCAGGAGCTTACTTGAGTAAGTGACTGGGGTTAGTGAGTGCAGCCAACACCCCTGCAGCTTGAAGGATGACGGGTATAAATATTAATTAAAGCTGTTGCTCGGTACGGCTAATAATATCGTCCTGAACTTCCTTCGCCAGCACCACAAACTGCGCACTGTATCCGGCGACGCGCACCACCAAATCCTGATGCTGCTGAGGATTTTTTTGCGCTTCCACCAGGGTGTTACGGTCAATAACGTTAAATTGAACGTGCATCCCTTTTTTGTCGAAGTAGTTTCTCACCAGGCCACTGAAGTGGCGCAAACCGTTTTCCCCCGCCAAAGAGGATGGCAGGAATTTCTGGTTGTAGAGCGTTCCGTTAGAAGCAATAAAGTGGTCGAGTTTTGCCACCGAATTTGCCGCCGCCGTAGGGCCAAAGGTGTCTTTACCCTGGCGCGGAGAAACGCCATCCGCCAATGGTTCTTTCGCCAGGCGTCCGTCCGGCAGCGCACTCACATCTTTACCAAACAGCACGTTAGCCGAAACCGGATAGATGCCTGCCTGGAACTGGCCGCCGCGCGGATTGGTATATTTCTCCACTTCCTGGCAGTAAATCAGCGCACAGCGACGCGCCACGAAATCAACATCGTCAATGTCGTTACCGAAGCACGGTGTGTTTTCCAGAATATGGCGAATTTCTTCAAAACGGGAATTGTTGCCGCTGGCTGCTGGAGCCGCAGATACGTTGGCAAGCTGGCGGTAAACTTCGTTTTTAATCGCCGCCGCATCAAGCGAGCCGTGGCTATCAATAATGCGTTTTACCACTTCGTAGACGTCTTGTTCACCCAAAGAGGATTTCGCTGCCACACTGCCCACCTGATGGCCAAAGTTGGCATCCAGCGCCCCTTTCAGTTCACTGAGCGTCAGTTTGCGGTCTTCAAATACCTGCTTCTGGATGGCATAAACCGAATCACCGGTATCAGCGATACCAAATGCCTGCGGGCCGGTGAAATTATAGATTGCCCCGCCTTCCTGCAAAGATTTACCGCGCCCGATACAGTCATCCACCAATGCCGACAAGAACGGCAACGGGCAACGTTCGCCATGCGCAATATCGACGCTGTTACACGCTTCAACCAGTTGATGAACAAAGTGCGCCATCTGTTTGCTGAACGCGGTATAGAAATCGTCAATGTTGGTGTACTGGGTCATTTCTCCGGTCACAGGGCCGAGTTGTTTGCTACCGGCACGCCCGTTGTTGAGGGTGATTTCCAGCACTTTTGCCACGTTAAAGAATGCCGCATCGTGCCAGCCTTCGGTGCGATGTGGGGCTTGTGGTTCAACGCAGCCGATAATGCAGTAATCACGCGCATCACGTAGCGATACGCCACGGTTTTGTAGCGCCGGAATGATCACTTCATCGTTGTACATTGCTGGTACACCCAGCCCCAAACGCACCAGTTCACAAGCACGATACAGGAAGGTATCAGGCGAACCTTGCCAGACGCGAATCGAGAACGACGGTTGCGGCAAGCGAACGTGGGCAGTCGCTTCCATACACATGTAGCTCAGGTCGTTGGTGGCATCCAGCCCATCTTCGGTCTGGCCGCCGACGCATAAATTCTGGAACACCGCATAACCGGCAAAGGCCTGCGCGGAGACTTCATCACGCGTTTTGTTGATGTCGTTAAGTTTGATCCAGCAGCAGTCCACCAGTTCCTGAGCAAACTCTTTGGAGATAGCTTGGTCTGCCACCAGATACGGATACATATACTGGTCGAAACGCCCTGGGGAAATAGAGTGGCCGCTGGATTCAATCTGCAACATGCTCTGGATGAACCAGAATGTCTGGCACGCTTCCCAGAAGGTGGTCGCGCCGAATTCAGGTACCCGCTTACAGTTCTGGGCAATTTGCTCAAGTTCGTGTTTACGCGTCGGGTTGCTTTCCTGTTGAGCAAGGTGAGTCGCTTCTTGCGCATAACGATGAGCAAAGTTAATCGCGGCGTTATAGCTGATGATTACCGCGCGATAGAACTGTTCTTTCTTGATGTACCCCGGTTCGCTGCGGTCGAGCGCTTCCAGCGCACGCGTCACTTCATTGATGATGCCGCGAAAACCGATTTTCAGCACTTTGCCGTAATCCACACTCACGTGACCTACGCCGCCGTAGAAGTAGTTCCCTACGGTGAACACGCCGCCCGCCATACTTTCTTTGGTACTTTCTGACATATACGATGCCGCCAGCGAGCTGGTGGTTTTACCCGGCCAATATTTAAAAGCTTCATGCAGGTCTTGGGCGGTTTTTTTCGGAATAATGAAAGGATCGGCAACACGATGTTCCATGGTGTCGAATTCTTTTTCTACCCAGTCGTAAGAAAATTCCGGGCAGATCTCTGTAGAGCGCGGGTTAATAGTCACTGCGCCAACAATTAATTCGTCCGGACGTATCGTTACCGGTAATTCATTAAATATTTTCTCAACCACTTTTGCCCGACGCATAATAGCAGGCAGTTGCTCACTTTCTTTATAAGCTTCGGTTGCCAGCACTGCACGCTCAGATTCCACATAAGGCTTAGCCTGTAGGATCATATTTTTGAGTCTGACAACACGGTCGGTTGGATGAGTAAAACCTTTCTCTAACATAAATACTCCCGGAATGAGTTATTTAATCTAATAGGCTTCAGAGAAATCACCTGCGAGAAGTCATATTCTTTCCATCGCAAATGCTCAGAATGTATTAACGTCGTCTGTTATTAATCGCATGGCTTCATTAACGGCTGACACTTCGCCAAATATGGCAAGGGTGGTAACATGTTGTGGGCAACTGCCATGAATTTCCGAAACCACAACATGCGCACTTTTACTGGCGACATCGGCAAAGAAATAGAGATCGGGTATTGGCAACATCGCCAGGCCAATCGCATCAATGCGAATCGAGTCCAGACGTGAGCGGAACTCGCTAGGCATCCGCCGTTTCAGCATCGCCAGGGTTTCAGGTGTGGGTGCATTAATGATGCGTTTTTTCATCTTCTGGCACCTCAGCGCACGTTCAGCGCTTCAACCATCACGCAGCGGCGATGTCTGGCGAAAGCCCGCGCCGACGTCAAACCTTCACCGGTCGGCCCGGCAATGGTAAAGGTTGCGTACCCTTCTCCACCGACGCCCAGGCCCGCATATGACGGCCCATTTTTGACAAAAATAGTGGTCTGGATCTGACGTGCCATTTTGGTGAGTTTGTCGACATTGGTAGAGTGCATGATGGCGGTGTGGCGGTTGCCATGTTCGACTTGTACTGCTAATTCAATCGCTTCATCGACGTTGTCGACCCGCACCACCGGCAGCACCGGCATCATCAGTTCATGCACCACAAATGGATGATGTTTCTCAGTTTCAATTAAGATGACTTTTGTGTCACTCGGCGCATTCACACCCAGTTGTTGCAGAATGTAGCGTGCATCTTTGCCGACAAAAGCAGTATTCGGGCCCGTGCCTTTTTCGTTTAACACCAGGGTTTGCAGTTGCTGAATCAGTTTCGGGTCACACAGCAAATACGCGCCGCTTTTTTTCATGCAATGAATCAAGTAATCCGCCACCTGGTTCACCACAATCACTTCTTTTTCCGCAATGCACGGCAAGTTGTTATCGAAACTGCATCCTTTCACGATGTCGCGGGCCGCTTTTTCAAGATCTGCCGTTTCATCTACCACCACGGGCGGGTTACCTGCGCCAGCACCGATGGCTTTTTTCCCCGATGACATCACGGTTTTCACAATCGCCGGGCCGCCTGTCGCCACCAGCATATTGATACGCGAGTCGTTGATTAACGCGTTGGTGTTATCAATAGAAGGTTGCGTTACGGTGACGACCATATTGGCGGGTGCGCCCAGATCTGCCAGTTTGTGGTTAATTAATTCAACCACATACAATGAAACGTTGCACGAACGCGGATGTGGGCTGAATACCACGGTATTTCCCGCCGCCAGCATCCCGATGCTGTTATTGATGATGGTTTCGGTGGGGTTGGTGGTCGGCGTTATCGAACCAATCACGCCATACGCGGAATATTCGGTCAGCGTCAGGCCGTTATCACCGCTTAACGCGCCGGTGGTGAGGTCTTCCAGCCCCGGTGTTTTAAGCGCCGCAAGGCGGTTTTTGGTGAACTTATCCTCTATGTTCCCCATCCCCGTCTCTTCCACCGCCATGCGCGAAATTGTCCGTAAAATATCGTCTTGCAGGAAGACCTCGCGGATGCCCTGAATAAAGGTGGCGCGGTCGTGCATCGAACAGTGCCGATATTGAACCTGGGCAACCACTGCCGCAGCAATGGCTTCATCCATGGTGGCGAAGGCACCGTTGCCCGCCGTAGAAAGCTCGACTGTGGCCGAAACCCTGGGTTGCTGCGCCAGCGCTTTAGCGATAATCGCATCCAGTGAGTCGCTTTCCTGCCCAACCGTTGCGGCAGGTTTTGCCTGTGGAGCGACATCCGGCGCGGTTTTAGTGTACTTACTCAGCACGTTCGAAACCGCCTGAGCAATGTCATTATCATTCATGCTGTTGATTTCCTTGCTGCACATCGCTTCACAAGCATTTTGCGCCCGCGGCCTAAATATAAGGTTTGGTCGCCGAATGAATCGGTGCCGGATCCAGGGTGGCAAGCAGTTGTAGCCCGACTTCTCGTGCCGCAATCACTGCCTGACGAACCGCTCCGGAATCACCGGCAAAGGTGAAGATCACTTCGTTGCTAAAGCTGGTGCCGTTTGCCGGGCTGGCGTAACCAATCGGCTCGATAATGGCTGATTTTGCTGCGGCGTCAGCTATCAATACGCCGATTGCCGCCGGGCAAGCACAGGTCATGCCGAAGGATTTGCCCACCGGTGCACCAAACGCTTTATTCAACGCGTGGCTGGCGCGTGCGGTGTATTGAAATTCCAGATGACCTGCAGGAGAACCGTAAACATCGCCCATGGTGCGGTCGATTTCTGCCAGCGCCACTTCAATGGCACGACGCACGTCAGAAACATCGGTTGCACCGAAAATAATCAGGCAACCGTGTCCACCACCGCCTTCTGTATCGCGAGCCAGCTCAATGGATAATATTTCGCTGTTGGTCGCTTTAATGGCTTCATCAGCCGCAAATATATGTGGCCCTGCCCCAGTACGCGCACCAAGAATACCGATGGAGCGATATTTCTTGTCGATTTTCATCACTTCATGTAATTGATTATCGACATTGGCAATCACCAAACCAATCGTGCGCCCCATTGCAGTGCCAACAAATTCTGTTAAACCACATGCGGCAATACTGGCGGTATGTTTACCCGTTGCACTGACATCAGTCTGTTTATTCATTACTTCAGATATAATCTGCTCAACAAGATTATCTCTCATGGTCAGTATCCTCTGGCATTATTAACCGACGGCTTTAGGTAGAATTTTTTCTACTTCCATATGAGGACGAGGAATAACGTGGACAGAAACCAGCTCACCCACTTTAATGGCTGCGGCAGAACCCGCGTCAGTCGCGGCTTTCACTGCACCCACGTCACCACGCACAATCACTGTCACCAAGCCAGAACCAATTTTTTCGTAACCGACTAAAGTGACGTTCGCCGATTTAACCATGGTGTCTGCCGCTTCAATTGCAGAAACCAAACCTTTTGTTTCAACCATACCTAGCGCTTCTTGTTGCATAATGACCTCATGTATTTCATTGGTAATTGAATATACGCAGAGGAATAAACAATAAGGTTTTTCTTCTACGCGTAATATATTTTCGTATTACGATACTAGAGATGTCAGGACAAAATGTTTTGCCCGTCAGCTTGATTATTTTGTTTTCAGGAACGCTTCCAGACAATAAAATCCTGTTTTGTTATCACAATGAAGAAATAGCGACTGCATCCATCGCGATCATTTTTTCTTCATTCGTGGGTAATACCGCCACCCACGCGCTATTGGCTGTTGAAATAACCCCACTCAAGCCACCACACATTTGTTGGTTTTTCTTTTCATCGAGCTGTAAACCGAGCACGCCGAGTCGTTTAACCGTCAATTCCCTGACTAACGCCGAGTTTTCCCCAATGCCACCAGTGAAAATTAATGCATCAAAACGGTGAAGCGAAGTGAGATGCGCGCCTAAATGACGAGCCAGGCGGTGCACCATCACATCAATCGCCAGCGTGGCGCGAGCGTGGCCCTCACGTCGAGCTTCCTGCAAAGTACGGCAGTCACTGGAAAGCCCGGACACCCCATACAGCCCGGACTCGTTATTCACCATTTTGTATAGCGATTCAATGGATTGCCCGGTACAGGAGGCGATATACACCGCGGCGCCAAAATCCAGATCGCCACAACGCGTGCCCATCACCAACCCTTCCAGCGGCGTCATCCCCATTGAGGTGTCCACGCTTTTGCCATTTTTCACTGCGCAAACTGACGAACCGTTACCCAAATGAGCAATCAGAATGCCGTGATTGGCAGGATCAAGACCAAATGCATTGATAGCTTCGGCGGCAATGTAACGATGTGATGTGCCATGGAAACCGTAGCGCCGCACTTGATAACGCTCCTGATATTCCAGCGGAATGGCGTAGGTGTAGGCTTCCGGCGCTAACGTCTGGTGAAAAGCGGTATCGAATACCGCAACTTGTGTCACCGCTGGCAGCAAGGCCATCGTCGCTTCAATGCCAATCAGATTGGCCGGATTATGTAACGGCGCTAACGCGGACAGTGTGCGGATCTTTTCAATGACTTCGCTATTGATCGCGACGGACTGCTTAAATTCGTTGCCGCCGTGGGCGACCCGATGCCCTATCGCCTTCACTGCTGGCAACAATTGGCGCTGATTCAGTTCAGCAAACAAAGCTTGCAACGCACCGGGATGGCTGGCCTCCGGCAGTGCGTGGCTTGATTTATTGCCCTTCTGGTCTTTAAACGTGATGCAGGCTTCTTCAAGCCCGAGCTTTTCAGCAAGCCCGGAAAGCACGGGAGCATCATCGTTAAAAGGGATCAGCGAAAATTTCAGCGAGGACGACCCGCAATTAATAACTAAAACCAGTGAAGCGTTGGACATAGTGGTAATCCCAAAGAAAATGGTGGATGACGCTTCGCTTATCCCCCCTACCGTAGGTCGGATAAGCGAAGCGTCATCCGACAACATGTTTTATTTGCTGCTCGTTAATACGAAATGTTCGCGGCTAAAACGGCGCAACGTGTTGCTGGCAATAGCCATATCTTGTTCAACACTGCCGCCGCTAATGCCGATAGCACCCACTAACGCGCCATTTGCCCAGCACGGCACACCGCCACCAAAACAGCAGATGTCTTTTTCGTGCTGGAGGCCATACAGGCTGGCACCGGGCTGCACCAGAGGCGCTAATTCGTGAGTCGCCATTTTGAGTGCGATGGCCGTCCAGGCTTTCTGAAAAGCAAGGCGCTGGCTTACCAACAGCGCGTTATCCTGGCTGAAAAAGTAGCGTTGCTGACCGCTGGCATCTACCAGGCTGAAGACGATTGGCAGGTCGAAAACTTGCGCTTCAAGACAGGCATAACGCCCAAGTGCTGCGGCATCTTCCAGGCTCAGAGAGAGCCGCCGTTCAGGTAACTGGCGCGTAATTGCTGAAGCAATCCAACCATCCATGGTTGATGACGCTATGTCTGATGGCTGTGACATATCTGCACCTCGTTAAACGTTAGATTCCAGCGCATCGACGATGCCAACCACCGCCGCATCAATCACCGAATGGTCTTTGCTATTGCTCATTCGCGCAGAGCTGCCGGTAGTAATAATGACGATTTCACCGTTCCCCGCCCCTACGCAATCCACCGCCACCTGGGCGCTGCCCGTCGGCTGGTAGTGTTCATCGAGCCGAGCAACGACCAGTAATTTGCAGCCGTTTAATGAGGCATGTTTGGTGGTGGAAACTAGCGCACACGTAACTTTTGCCAGGTACATATTTCCTCCTATGGCTCCTGAATAATCGTGATGTTCTGACGGCGAATTTCATCCCGCGCGGCAGGTGTAATCAGGGTGTGGCGTGCAACACGCAAACCTGCATCCCCTGAAAATGTGCGGATGTCGCTCAACGTGAGTAGCGTTTGGCCTGCCGTCGGTATTTTTTTGCCCGCAATGACAATGCCATATTGCTCAAGCGTGGTGACGTACTCTGCCAGGCGTGAAAGCAGCGAAAGCGGAAGCCCCGTGGCCTCGTGATTCAGGCATTCATGATTTAAGGTGGCGATCACTTTTATGCGCCGATTGAGTGCATGAAACACCCATGAACTGGCGATGTTGTCTCTGATTCCCAGCGCAATTTTGCTCAGGCTATTGGTAGAAAGTGCTGGTAAAAACAGGCTGCTGTAATCATCGTCACCAGCGGCGGGTTCTTGTTCGCCATACAATGCCCCAACACAAGTCGAGTCGACCTCGCTGATGAAAGCGGCTTTCAGTCCGGATACGCTGGCGCTATGGGAGAATGTCACCAGCAGTTGATATCCCGCGCGATCCAGCGCCGCAAGGCTGAGCAATGCCGCAGGCAAGCTACTGAAATTGTCCCCCGTTACCACCACGCGAACTTTTTTGCGTCCGGCGTTTAACTCGCGGCGTTTTTGTTCCAGCAACGCAGCAATCAGAGTGTCCAACCGTTGGGATAAAGCCAGGTGTTCCATAGCGCCCCTCACATCAAACGGTTTGGTTGATTCGATAAACCAGGTCACCGTTACGCAGCCCGAAGCCATTGGCTTCTTCGACATCGATGTGCAGTTCCAACACCGCATCAGCACTGACGCGCACTACCACATGCCCCAAAACACCGGCTCGCAAACCGTCGGCCTGAATATCGATTTCCATGCCATCGCGCAGGCCATGCCGTTGCGCTTCCTGCGGGGAAATATGAATATGACGCCAGGCGACAATCGTGCCGTGCGGTTTCGCGACGTGCCCTTTCGGGCCGATGATTTCGATGCCTGGCGAATCATGGAGATCGCCGGACATGCGCACCGGCGCTTTCACGCCCAGCACGAAACTGTCTGCTACCGAGATCTCTATTTGCGTTGAGTTGCGTAACGGCCCCAAAACTCTGACGTTGGGGATATCGCCTTTTTGAGTGCGCAATGTCACTGTCTCTTCAGCGGCAAATTGCCCCGGTTGCTTAACCGCTTTCATGCGCGTCAAGGTGGAACCGTAACCGAACAGCACGTCCATATCTTCGCGGCACAGGTGAATATGGCGGTTAGATACCCCGACCGGAATCATCAACGGCGCATGATTTTTACCGGCAGCTAATTCCTGCATAATTTGCCGGGTAATCCATTCGGCTTGGTGCTGAATATCATTCATAGCTAAGCGGCCTGATAAATAAGTGAAAGTAAGCGGTCAATATCCTGAACATTGGGCTGGCGTGGATTGGTTATGGTGCAACCATCGGTCAGTGCCGCATCAATTAATGGCTGGCGTAACAATTCAAATAACGGCTTATCGGTCCCCAATTCTTTTAATGTGGCCGGAATACCGAACTGGCGATTAATAAGGCGGATTTTTTTGACCAGATGGGAAATAGCAATCTGTGAGTTTTCATGCTCGATGCCCATAATTCGAGCACATTTGATATAGCGTTCGAACGTAAGCGGTGCCGCAGCAGCGGCATTAAATTCAATGATCAGGGGTAACAACATGGCGTTAATTTTGCCGTGGGGAATATGCAGCATGCCGCCAATGGCGTGCGCCATACCGTGAACCAAGCCCAGACCGGAAGAATTAAATGCCATGCCAGCCATGCAGGAAGCGTTATGGATATGCGATCGGAACTGTAGGTTGCTCTCATCGTTACAAACTTGCGGTAAATATTGCCAGACCAGCGCAATCGCCTTTTCCGCCAGTGCGTCACTGAAATCGTTAGCACCCGTTGAGACGAGTGCTTCAATCGCATGCGTCAGCACATCCATTCCTGTGTCAACGGTAATATGTCGCGGTACGCTTAGCACCAGATTAGGGTCAAGAATGGCCATGTCGGGAACCAATTCTTGCGCCACTAAGGGATATTTACGGCCATTTTTCGGGTCAGAAATAATCGCGTAAGAGGTGACTTCAGAACCCGAACCACTGGTGGTAGGAATCGCAATCAGTTCGATTGCCTGTGAGCGATAGTGTTCTTCAAGTGTGACTTTAATGCCTTTCGCCGCATCCAGTGCCGAACCACCGCCCAATGCAATAATGGCATCCGGTTTGAATGCTTTAAATTTTTCCGCACCTGCTTTTAAAATGTCGATATTAGGATCAGGTTTTACTTCACTGAATATGGATATTGCCGCATGTGGCATCACATCAATCAGATAACGAGTCTTACCGGATGACACCATAAACTCATCGGTAACGATGGCGACGCGTTTATTATTTAACGCACTTAATGAGCTTATCGCCTTTTCACCAAAATAAATTTTTGGGCAGGAGAAAAAATAATTCGCCATCGCTTAAATACCTATAAACACCAACCGAAAAAGAGGGTTTTAAGCTAGCATGAGGGAATTTAAAACAGGCTACCAATGCTTGTGCAGGATAAGGATTATTTTGCCCGGTTGTTTTTAAAGGCAGCAAAAAAATACCCCCGAACGACAGACACAATGTTGTGGTTCGGGGGTATCACTAAACTTAAACTCCGTTAATTGATGCCCCTCCGTCTACTAAAGACGCGGTGCCCGTGACAAACGACGATTCATCAGACGCCAGCCATAATACCGCTCGCGCTATTTCTTCAGGTTTCCCTACCCGTTTGAGTGCATGCAACCCGGTAATAAATGCCTGCGATTCCGCCGTATCATTCATATCGCGATACATATCGGTGTCCACTGCGCCCGGCAAAACAGAATTGACGCGAATATTCTGCGGGCCAAATTCCGATGCTAACGCCTGCGTCAGCCCAATTAACCCGGCTTTGCTGGCGGCGTACGAGGCGACTTGTGGGAATGCGAAGGAATAGCCGACGAACGTAGACGTAAAGATCACCGAGCCGCCGCCGTGTTTGAGCATTTCGGCAATTTGATGTTTAGCTCCGAGGAAAGATCCGGTCAGATTGATGGCAACCACATTGGCAAACCCTTCCGCTGAGACTTCAGTACTCGGGCCATTTTCACCTAACGTCCCCGCATTGTTGAAGGCGATATCCAGGCGGCCCCATGTTTGCACCGCTTTTTCCACCAGAGCTTTGGCGTAGGCTTCTTCGCGCACATCACCCGTTACGGCGACGGCCTCGCCCCCGGCAGCTTTAATTTCATCAACCAGTTGAGCAAGTTCGGCTTCACGCCTGGCACCGACGACCACTTTTGCGCCTTCAGCGGCGAACAGTTTCGCGGTGACATATCCGATGCCAGAACTGGCTCCGGTAACAATGGCAACTTTATCGGCTAATCGTTTCATGAGAGGACCCCAGTGGAGCGGTCAGAATTTGACCGCTCATGGAGTATGGTTCCGGAAGGGGATTATTGCATTATTGGCTGTAGGGATGCCCTCACCCCGACCCTCTCCCTCAGGAGAGGGAGAACACCAGACTGTCCCTTCTCCCCCAGGACAGCGAGAACTCCAGACTGTCCCTTCTCGCCCCAGGACAGCGAGAACTCCAGACTGTCCCTTCTCCCTCAGGACAGCGAGAACTCCAGACAGTCCCTTCTCCCTCAGGGAGAAGGTTAGGATGAGGGTTGTTTTAAACAGGAATCGCTTCCATCGCCTGCAAAATACGCTTATCAGAAATCGGATAAGGCGTGCCGAGTTGTTGAGCAAAGAAGCTGACACGCAGCTCTTCAATCATCCAGCGGATTTCCAGCACGTCGTCATCAACCCGGCGCGCAGGCGGCAGTTTATTCAGCCACTGCTGCCAGGTTTGCTGCACATGCTCAACTTTCAACATTTGCACCCGGTCACGATGCGGATCGACCGCCATTTTCTCGAGGCGTTTCTCGATGGCATTCAGATAACGCAGCGTATCGCCTAAACGTTTGTAGCCGTTTCCGGTGACAAAACCACGATATACCAGGCCGCTCATTTGCGCTTTCACGTCCGACAAACCGAGCGCCATGGTCATATCCACGCGCCCTTTCAAGCGTTTGTTGATGTTGAAAACGGCCGTCAGGATTTGTTCGACCTGTTTGGCAATTTCGACCACGGTTTCGTTGAGTTCTGCGCGAACTTTCTCATGCAGAGCGGCAAAACCTTCTTCGCTCCAGACCGGGCCGCCCGCCTGCGCAATCAGCTTATCGACACCGCAAGAGATGCAGTCATCAATCAAATCCATGACTTTGCCGTACGGGTTAAAGTACAGGCCGAGTTTGGCTTTGTTGGGCAATTTTTCATGCAGATATTTAATCGGCGAGGGAATGTTCAGCAGCAGCAAACGGCGCAAGCCCCGCCACATCGCCTGCTGCTGTTCGAGCGGGTTATCAAACAGTTTGATCGCCACACTGTCTTTTTCATCCACCAGCGCCGGGAATGCCTTCATGCGGTAGTTACCGCGTTTTTGCTCGTAGCTTTCCGGCAATGAACCGAAGCTCCAGATATGCAGGCCGCTTTGTTCGATGCCGTCATCGGCAACCGCAGAGAGCGTTTGCTGGACTTTATCCTTCAACCCGCCCTTCAACTCGGTGAGGTTTTTACCCTCTTTGAGTTTCTTGTTGTTTTCATCGACGATACGGAAAGTCATCTTCAGGTGATCGGGCACCTGATCCCAATGCCAGTCTTCGCGGTCGATGGTGATGCCCGACATGCGGCGGAATTCGCGCTCTAAACTTTCCAGCAGCGGCAATTCCAGCGGCGTGGCACGGCCTAAAAATGCTTCGGCATAGTTAGGCGCAGGCACAAAGTTGCGACGCACCGGTTTTGGCAGTGACTTTATCAGCGCAATCACCAGTTCACGGCGCACACCAGGAATTTGCCATTCAAACCCGGCCTCTTCCACCTGGTTTAATAACGGCAACGGAATATGTACCGTTACACCATCGGCGTCAGCACCTGGTTCAAACTGGTAAGTCAGGCGTAGCTTGAGATTGCCCTGATGCCAGAAGTTCGGATAGTCGAGCTTGCTGACTTGTTCCGCGCCCTCTTTGATCAACATGCTCTTTTCGAAATTGAGCAAATCCGGCGTCTCTTTGCTGGCCTGTTTCCACCAGTTATCAAAGTGACGCGCAGAGATCACATCATGGGCAATCCGTTGGTCGTAAAACTCGAACAGTGTGTCGTCGTCTACCAGAATGTCGCGGCGGCGGGATTTATGTTCCAGCTCTTCAATTTCATTGCGCAATTTGAGGTTGTCGCGGAAGAAGGCATGGCGAGTTTGCCAGTCGCCCTCCACCAGCGCATGGCGAATAAACAACTCGCGGCATAACGCTGGGTCAATCTGGCTGTAATTGACGCCGCGCGCAGCAACAATCGGCAAGCCGTACAGCGTGACTTTTTCTGTCGCCATTACCGCGCCCTGGGATTTCTCCCAGTGTGGTTCGCTGTAAGAGCGTTTGAGCAGATGCTGCGCCAGCGGCTCCACCCATTCCGGGTCGATACGGGCGGCAATGCGCCCCCACAGGCGGCTGGTTTCCACCAGTTCGGCGACCATCGTCCATTTTGGTGGTTTCTTAAATAAACCGGAGCCTGGGAAGATAGAGAAACGGGCGTTGCGCGCGCCGGTGTATTCCTGTTTATCAGCATCTTTCTGGCCGATATGGGAAAGCAAGCCGGTCAGTAAGGCGCAGTGAACCGAACGGAAATCAGCCGGTTCGCTGTTAATCGGCAAACCGAGTTCTTTCACAACCTGACGTAATTGGGTGTAGATGTCTTGCCATTCACGCACACGCAAATAGTTGAGGTAGTCAAGTTTGCACTGGCGGCGGAACTGGTTCGACGATAGCTCTTTTTGCTGCTCGCCAAGGTAGTTCCACAAATTGACATACGCGAGGAAGTCAGACTCTTTGTCATGGAAGCGACGATGTTTTTCATCGGACGCCTGCTGTTTGTCCATCGGGCGCTCGCGCGGATCCTGAATCGACAAACCAGCGGTTATGATCATCACTTCACGCACGCAACCAAATTTCTGCGCTTCAAGCACCATACGCGCCAGGCGTGGGTCAACAGGGAGCTGAGCAAGCTGGCGGCCCGAAGGCGTTAATTTATAGACGCTATGTTCTTCGTCGCTGGTAATCGCGCCCAGCTCTTCAAGCAGGCGCACGCCATCCTGAATATTGCGTTTGTCCGGTGCTTCAACGAACGGGAATGCGGCAATATCGCCCAGCCCGAGTGCCGTCATCTGCAAGATGACGGACGCCAGGTTGGTACGCAGAATTTCCGGGTCGGTAAATTCCGGGCGTGACAGGAAGTCATCCTCAGAATAGAGGCGAATACAAATCCCATCGGATACACGCCCGCAACGCCCTTTACGCTGGTTGGCTGACGCCTGCGAAACCGGCTCAATCGGCAAACGCTGCACTTTGGTGCGGTAGCTGTAGCGGCTGATTCGCGCGGTACCGGGGTCGATAACGTATTTGATTCCCGGCACGGTCAGCGAGGTTTCAGCCACGTTGGTCGCCAGCACAATTCGCCGCCCGACATGCGACTGGAACACACGGTTTTGTTCGCTGTTCGACAGGCGTGCATACAGCGGCAGCACTTCGGTATGCGGTAAGTTCAGCTTGTTTAATGCATCAGCGGTGTCACGAATTTCGCGCTCACCACTCATGAAGATCAGTATATCGCCGGCACTTTCATGACCGAGTTCGTCCACCGCGTCAAAAATGGCTTGTAGCTGGTCGCGATCGGTATCGTCAGCTTCTTCAACAATCGGGCGATAGCGCACTTCAACCGGATAGGTGCGGCCAGACACTTCGATGATTGGCGCATTATTGAAATGGCGCGAGAAGCGTTCAGGATCGATGGTCGCCGAGGTAATAATGATTTTCAGATCGGGGCGACGCGGCAGTAGTTCACGCAAATAACCCAACAGGAAATCAATGTTCAGACTGCGTTCGTGCGCTTCATCAATGATGATGGTGTCGTACTGCATCAGCAGTCGGTCTTGCTGAATTTCCGCCAGCAAGATGCCGTCGGTCATCAGTTTGACCATGGTGTTTTCACTGACGTGATCGGTGAAACGCACCTTATAGCCTACACAACCACCGGGCTCGGTTTGCAGCTCTTCGGCAATACGGTTGGCAACGGTTCGTGCCGCCAGACGGCGCGGCTGCGTGTGACCAATCAGCCCTGTTAACCCGCGCCCCAGTTCCATGCAGATTTTTGGCAACTGCGTGGTTTTACCTGAGCCAGTTTCACCCGCCACGATAACCACCTGATGGTCACGAATGGCATCGTAAATGTCCTGTTTCTTTTGGCTGACAGGCAGGTTTTCTGGGTAGGTGATTTTCGGTCGCGAGGCTGTGCGCAGCAGAACCTTACCGGCTGCCGCTTCGATTTCCTGGGCCAGAGCCTCTAACACCGCCTGCTGCGATTCAGGATTTTTCACCTTCTTCGCGCCATGTATACGGCGGGAGAAGCGTTGTCTGTCGCGTAGCATTAAGCCGTCGAGGCGAGAGAATAATGAGGACAGTGAGGGTTTTATGTTTTCCATTGCGTAGTCATCTGGGCAGCGCACTGCCTGGTAAGTCTTTATCGTTAATTGGCGCTAGATTAGCACATCACGCCTTTTGACGCCTTGTTCAATAAAATCGAACATAGAGTTCGATATATTGCGCTATCACTGCAATCGGATTGTGAATAAAGTAACCCTCAGCGAACGGGCAATCTGTCCGAATGAACACAATAAAGGAATCACCCATGAGCAAAGTATTAGTCCTGAAGTCCAGTATCCTGGCAGGTTACTCTCAGTCAAATCAACTGTCCGACTATTTTGTTGAACAATGGCGTGAAGAGCATAGCGCAGATGAGATCACCGTGCGTGATTTGGCTGCAAACCCAATCCCTGTACTGGATGGCGAGCTGGTTGGCGCACTGCGTCCAAGCGACGCCCCACTGTCTCCACGTCAGCAAGAAGCGCTGGCGCTGTCTGACGAACTGATTGCTGAGCTGAAAGCTCACGATGTGATTGTTATCAACGCGCCAATGTACAACTTCAACATTCCAACACAGTTGAAGAACTATTTCGACCTGGTGGCGCGTGCTGGCGTGACTTTCCGTTACACCGAAAAAGGCCCAGAAGGCTTGGTTACCGGTAAGCGTGCTGTGATTCTGACCAGCCGTGGCGGTATTCATAAAGATACCCCAACCGATCTGCTGGTACCGTATCTGAACATCTTCCTCGGCTTCATCGGGATTACCGATGTGAACTATGTGTTCGCTGAAGGGATTGCTTACGGTCCGGAAGTGGCGAGCAAAGCGCAATCTGACGCAAAAGCGGCAATTGATAGCATCGTAACTGCATAGTTTTTGATGCAAATGGTGGGTGGCGCTAACGCTTACCCACCCTACGTGAAAAAACGGCAAACATAATGTTTGCCGTTTTTATTAATACAAATTCAACAGATTCAATTTCTGCTGCAACAGTTCCCGTTCTCCACCCTGTATTGTTCGTAACGGGAAAGGCAGACATGGCGTTTGAACTCTACCCAGTAGTTCGGCAACCGTAGCAATAACCCGCAGGCTTCCATAACGTCGATAAAATACCCATAACGCTTCAAGTGCACCATCAAGCTGATTCACTTTTTCCTCATCCCCGGCTTGAGCGGCTCGGGTAAGTATGCGCGAATACTGTGGAAATAAACCCGCCAGAACGGAATACCAGACGTCACATCCCGCAAGCAAACCACGAGCAGACTGAGCATCACCGCTAATCCCAATCGTCACATGGGCAGGAATTTTGCGGCGCAGTGCCGCGATTCGCACGCGGGCTTCTTCACGTTCAGCCGGCAAACTGCCGAGTTTCACCGAGTTTACCCCTGGCAGGCCCGCAATAGCTGAAAGTAGTTCATCACTAAACGAAAAACCGGTCGTCGCCGGGTTGTCATACACACACAGTGGAACCGACAATTCGCGGACTACGCGGCTATACAGTTCGTAAACTTCATCGCCACCAAGTGGCTGATAAGATAACGGAGCCAGAAGAACACCACTCACGCCCGCTTGTTGTGCGTCATCGGCAAGATTCAGTACTTCTTCTACACGTACAGCACCAATACTGGTCATTACCGGAATACCATTTGCCGCAGTAACGGCAAGTTGCGTGCCCCGTAAACGCTGCGCGCGAGTCAAATAGGCATAACTTCCGGTAGAACCCAGTGCGCCAATCGAATCCACCCTGGCTTCAGCCAGGTTCGTTATCAATGAAACGAAAGTTCTTTCGTCTATTTCGCCAGCTATCAGCGGCGTAAGCGGGAAAGCACAAAGCCCCTTAAACATCTTTATTCCTTTTACACAGTTGCGCCGATTATCGTGCGAACTTACGCGAGCCAATGACGCAACAAATTACTCCGAAAGTCACCGCCACCATTTGCAAACTCACTGTTTCATGGAGCAGTGTCGCCGAAAGCGCCAGGCCAAAGAAGGGTTGTAGCAATTGTAGCTGTCCGACTGCCGCAATACCGCCGATGGCGAGTCCTTTGTACCAAAAGATAAAACCAATCAACATGCTAAAAAGTGACACGTAACCGAGCCCCATCCAGGCCTGAACACCAATATCGCTGAACGTGTCTGGCATCGTCATGAACGAAGCTACTAACATGAAGGGAAGCGAGATAACTAAGGCCCAGCTAATCACTTGCCAACCGCCTAGCGCCCTTGAAAGCGTCGCCCCTTCTGCATAACCCAGACCGCAGACCAGCACTGACGCCAGCATTAATAAATTACCCGCTATCGACACGGACAAATTCTGATAAAGGGCAAAGCCTACCACCATCAGGCTTCCCAATATGGAAAACACCCAAAATGCCAGTGATGGCCGTTCATGACCACGAATAACCCCAAAGATGGCCGTAGACAGCGGCAAAAGCCCGAGAAATACGATGGAGTGAGCGGATGTCACATACTGAAGCGCCATGGCTGTCAGCAGTGGAAAGCCGATAACCACGCCAAATGCGACAACCATTAACGAGAAAATCTGCGATGAATGAGGACGCTTTTCCCGGCAGATCAAAATCAAGATTAGCGCCAGCATGCCAGCGATAGAAGCTCTGAGAAAGGTCAGGAAAAAAGGATTGATATCCATCACGGCCAGGCGCGTGGCCGGGAGAGAACCGCTAAAAATAATCACGCCAATCAGACCGTGTAGCCACCCTGAAAATGATTCTGACCCCGATTTACTTACTGCTGAATGACCCACGATTATCCTCATTTTGTCAGAAGAATAGAGAAACAATGCTTCTTGTTTCATAGACAGAGTGAATGATAATCGCCACAATCCATGACAATCAAAATATTGTCATGAATACATTCAATGAAAGCTCGGTATAAAACATTGGTTGATGAATACGCAGCCGCGATTCGTTCCGGCACATTACCGGCAGGAACGCGGCTGCCTACACATCGGGGGTTATCAGCTGAAAAGCACATATCACTCGCTACGGCGACACGGGTTTATGCAGAACTGGAATCCATCGGGCTGGTGAGCGGCGAGACAGGGCGTGGGACTTTTGTCAGGGAGATCTCTCTGCCAACGGGACATGGCATTGATCAGCAAGCCATCGCCACGGATATGCTAGATCTCAATTTTAACTATCCCGCTCTGCCCGAACAGACTGAACTGCTGCGCGATGCGCTGCGCAAGCTCACGAGTTCTGGTGATCTCGAAGCTATGCTACGTTACCAGCCACATGCGGGCCGACTCAGCGATCGCGAAGCAATAGCAACACATCTTGCAGAGAGTGGAATGACTCCTGACGCCGCTGATGTTCTGATTGTTAATGGGGCCCAGCATGGCCTGGCGGTCAGCGTCATGGGGTGTTTCAAACCCGGAGATGTTGTTGCTGTCGATGCGCTGACATATCCAGGCTTTAAAACACTGGCGGCAACCTTTCACCTTGAGCTGGAAGCGATTCCCGTATCTGCAAATGGGCCTGACCTGAATGTGCTAAAGAAATTGTGTCAACGCAGACGTGTGCGCGCGATTTATACCATGCCCACGCTGCATAATCCGTTGGGGTGGGTTCTCAATGATGTTCAGCGCCAGCAGTTAGCAACCATTGCCAGAGAGTATGATCTTCTGATGCTAGAAGATGCCGCCTACGCATATCTGGTCAGCCATCCACCGCGACCATTGGCCTGTTTCGCGCCAGAGCGGACAATTTATATCACCGGTTTTTCCAAAAATGTGGCAACGGGTCTGCGTGTAGGAGTTGTTGTTTGCCCTTCCCGCTATCGTGCCAGCCTGGAGCGCGCAATACGTGCAACCACCTGGAACACGCCATCGCTGATGACAAGTATTGTTTGCGGCTGGATTAAGGAAGGAACGGTCAGCAGGCTGGAATCGCTGAAGCGAGCGGATGCCCAAAAGCGCCAGAGCCTGGCTCGTGAATTGCTTGCCCCACTCCCGTATATCAGCCATCCGGTATCTTACTTTATTTGGCTCCCGCTGCCAGAAGAAGTACGCGCAGAAAGCGTGGTACGCAGGTTGATGGACAAAAATATTTCAATTTCCACTGCAGAACCTTTTAGCACTTCACAAAACGTCCCCCACGCCATTCGGTTAGCATTGGGTTCAGTCAGCGAAGTTAATCTTCGTCAGGCACTCATTACGGTGCGTGAAACAATTGAATATGAGCAATATCGCTGAACGATATGACGAAACTTACAAGAACATAAATATTAATAAGAAAGAGGAGATGAGAAATGTTAATCCAAACCATTGCGTATAAAGAAACGCAAATGCGAAAAGACAGTTCATTATCCACCAAAAGAAAATACGGCTTCGCAGACCATTCCAGTCATATTGTGGATAGCATAAGCGTAAAATATATATCGTAATTGTCGTCAGAATAATCATAACGTTTTCATCCATGAAACGTAGACAAGCGTAGGCTCTAAGAGTGGAGCAATGCTTAACATGCCTTCAATTAATTTTAAGTAATACTAACTGCCTGGATTTTCTTTTGCAATTAGTGTTATTTAATAAAAATAATTGAATTTAATCAAGGTGTTAGTCTTAATGAAAAAAGAAATGATAATTTAAATGAATATAAAAAGAGTTATATATACAGAAAGGTTGGTATTAGGTGGGGTAAATATTAAATGGGCGGTATTAAGCCGCCCATTTAATATGACTTATTTTTCCAGCAACGGATGTGCTGTCTTTTCGACTAACGCCAGCAGGAGTTTAATATCCTCCAGCGTAACAGTTGGGTTCAGCAACGTCATTTTCAGACAGGTAACACCGTTATGCTCAGTCACACCCACGTTGGCGCGACCAGATTCTAACAACGCATCACCAATCTGCTGGTTCAGCAGCGCGATAGCTGCATCGCTGCTGTTGGCCAGTTGTTCAGGACGGAAACGGAACAAGACGCTCGCCAGTTGTGGTTTCATCACCAACTCCAGCGAAGGTTGTTCAGTCACGTACTGCGCAACTTGCTGAGCAAGCGTAACGCCATGATCAATGATCGCAGCATATTGCTTCTGACCCAACGCTTCCAGGCCCATCCAAAGTTTCAGTGCATCGAAACGACGTGTGGTCTGCAAAGATTTAGACACCAGATTTGGTACGCCAGCCGCTTCATCAAACTCAGAGTTCAAATAAGCCGCCTGGTAGCGCATCAGTTCATAGTGACGGGCTTCTTTGAGCAAGAACGCACCGCAACTGATGGTCTGGAAGAATTGTTTATGGAAGTCCAGGGTAATGGAGTCCACTAATTCAATACCGTCCAGATAGTCACGATACTGCTCGGACATCAGCAATGCCCCGCCCCACGCTGCATCAACGTGCACCCAAATCTGGTGCTGTGCAGCCAGTGCGGCAATCTCACGTAGCGGGTCGATTGCGCCTGCATCGGTGGTGCCTGCAGTAGCAACAATCGCCAGAATCTGCTCACCGTTAGCCTGAGCTTGCGCCACTTTTTCACGCAGATCGTTGAGATCCATACGCGCGAATTCGTCAGTTTTAACCAGCGTCACCGACTGGTAACCGAGGCCCATCAAAGCCATGTTCTTTTGCACTGAGAAATGGGCATTTTCAGAACACATGACTTTAATCTTTCTCAGATCACCGACCAGGCCATCCTGCTGAATAGAGTGACCCTGGCGAGCAAAGAACGCATCACGCGCCAGCATCAGGCCCATCAGGTTACTTTGGGTGCCGCCGCTGGTGAACACACCCGCGTCGCCTGCCTGATAACCGACTTGAGCACGCAGCCATTCAATCAGCTTCATCTCAATGATGGTGGCTGACGGGCTTTGGTCCCAGGAGTCCATGCTCTGGTTAGTGGCGTTGATCAACACTTCTGCCGCCTGGCTGATAACCAGACTTGGGCAATGCAAGTGCGCAACACACTGTGGGTGATGCACTGACAGACTGTCTTTTAAGAAAAACTCAATCGCACGTTCAATAGCTGCCTGGTTGCCCAGGCCCTGAGGATTGAAATCCAGCTGAATGCGCTCACGCAATTCAGTAACGCTTTTGCCCTGATACATCTCAGGTTGCTGCAGCCACTGCACAACAGCCGCGCTGCTCTGTGCAATCGCCTGCTGGTAGGCTTCAGTGCTTTGCGCTGAGCCTGCCAGAATCGGGTTTAAATCAGACATCGTGGTCATTCGCTCCACTCAGACAGGTTTGATGCCGGACGCTAACAGCGCCTGCTCAAACTTATCGAGGAAAATAGCCAGCTCATCGTTAGTAATAAGCAGGGATGGCAGCAGACGCAGCACGCAACCGTTACGGCCACCGCGCTCCAGAATCAACCCAGCTTTGAAGCAGTTTTTCTGCAGCAATGCAGACAATTCTGGGTCAGACGGGTAGCAACCCATATGGTCTTTAGCTTCGTTTGGTTTAACGATCTCAATACCGATCATCAGACCCAGACCACGAACCTGGCCAATGACCGGGTAACGTTTTTGCATGCTTGCCAGATGGCCTTTCAGCCACTCGCCCTGTTCGGCCACTTTGTCAGCAATCTTGTTTTCAGTCAGATGCTTAAGCGTTGTCAGGCCGGTAGCCATCGCCAGTTGGTTACCACGGAAAGTACCGGTGTGGTGGCCAGGTGACCATGCGTCAAACTCTTTCTTAATGCCCAGCACTGCCAATGGCAAACCACCACCGACTGCTTTAGACATCACGATGATGTCTGGCTCAATGCCAGCATGTTCGTAGGCAAACAGTTTGCCGGTACGGCAGAAACCAGCCTGCACTTCATCGATGATCAGCAGAATGCCGTGTTCTTTGGTGACTTTGCGAATGCGCTGCAACCACTCAGCAGGAGCCGGGTTCACGCCACCTTCCCCCTGAACCGCTTCCAGAATGACTGCCGCAGGTTTGCGCACGCCACTCTCAACGTCGTTGATCAGGTTTTCGAAGTAATAGGTTAATGCTTTAACGCCAGCTTCACCGCCAATACCCAATGGGCAGCGGTACTGATGCGGATAAGGCATAAACTGAACTTCAGGCATCATGCCGTCGACGGCTTCTTTCGGAGACAGGTTACCTGTTACGGAAAGTGCGCCGTGGGTCATGCCGTGATAGCCGCCGGAGAAGCTGATGATGCCTGCACGACCGGTCACTTTCTTAGCCAGTTTCAGCGCTGCTTCAACCGCGTCCGCACCGGATGGGCCGGTGAATTGCAGGCAATACTCTTTACCCTGTCCAGGCAATAAAGAGAGAAGATATTCAGAGAACTGGTCTTTCAACGGCGTTGTCAGATCCAGTGTATGTAACGGCAAGCCGCTAGTAATGACATTTTGGATGCTTTGCAGCACGTCAGGGTGGTTATGTCCAAGAGCAAGCGTACCTGCCCCTGCAAGGCAATCAAGATATTGATTATTCTCAACATCAGTGATCCAAACACCGTTGGCCTTCGCAATTGCAAAAGGCAATTTACGTGGATAACTCCTAACATTCGATTCAAATTCAGCCTGTCTGGCTAAATAGGTTTCATTGTTTCCGTTTAATGAATTCGTACCTAAACTGTCAATACGGACTTTATCCGTCATCATATCTCTCCTACAACTGCTAAATCATTAATTTCGCAGCTGATTAAATGAATTAGAAAAACTAAGGACCCTATAAAAATCGCGGCCAATATAGGTTCTTTTTGCTCTGTGCTCAATAATTTATTTTTCCAATTTCCGAATGTTTCTGGTTTGTCATTGTGATGAAAAACGATGCAACGAACGTCGACCGGATTCTCATGCTGAAAAAAAACAATATTCAGGTGTTAAATTGGATTAAAAATAGATTTTCAGCAGTTTATATCACTTTGTACACAAATTTTGACGGGTATTAATGGGATTTTTCAGGAGGTTTGACAGGCAAAGTTACACTTTTCATGGTCTAAGTTTGTTCTGACGTGATATCAGCTTTAAAAGAAGATTAGAGAAAGGAGTAAACAGAATAAAAAGAAAGTACATCAATGAGTTTAATCGGTTGTTAACGCATTTATATTTAAGCGCTTCTACCTCACCCCAACGGAGCGAGGCTCCGCCGGGTATTGCTAATGCACATGTAGCTTAAAGTTTGAAGGGTATTAGTGACGGATGGAACCCGGTTGTCTGAGATTGCCCGTATGCCCAAAGGCGGGCATTGGCGAAGATACCGGATTGGAAGTCTGCGAGTCACTGCTACCTGGCCCTGCAACCGTATCGCTGGTGCCAATACCGGCGACGGTATCACTCCCCAGTAAATCGATGGTGCCCTGAACTGTCGACGTTTGCTGGCTGGATGTGTTGGATGAACTACCTGAACTAGCATTGATGCCAGAGGTTGACGTTAATTGAGCAAACACCGCCGTGCTAACCAGAGACAACGCGACTGCCAAAATAATCTTTTTCATCAATTGTTCCCCATTCGATACCGGCAGTATGGAATAGTTGAGTGGATGAATCGTCCCTGGCTATTTCACGCATACAGAATTGCTGCCAATTGAGTGTAGTGGAGCGCTACTTTTTCATCCACTGCCCGTTAATACCGCGCACATACTCACCCGGCTGCGCCCGCGCCACCAGCTTTTGCCCGGCCAGTTCCGCAACCTGATTGGCCGAAATATTATTGCTATCCGCCAGTTTCTGATAATTTTCTGAACGCGCTTCGTTAATGGTTTTCACTAACTCCAGCGTCTCTTTGTCCTGTTTGATTGGTGCAATAAAGCCGCTGAGTGTCTCCCCTACACGCCCTTGCTGGCGAGCTTCGGACAAGGTTAACGCCAACACCTGGCTGCTAAACATCATGCTCGCCAACAAAACGCCTTTAACGATATTTTTCATGACGCTCACTCCGTGCCGAACAAATCGCTGCGGTTTTTAAGCAACGTTTCCACGTCTTTATCCACTTTAATATGAATTTCATGCTCAATTTTAACGTTCATATTAATGGTGATAGGTTCTTTGGGCGCCGCCACTTCTATGCGCGGAGTGCAACCCGTTAATGTGGCAATCCCTGTCGCCAGGAGTGAAGCGATGACGATTTTCATTGTGTTTCCTCACAAGCTTTATCGCGTGTCTGACAACGCACATCCGGTAGCGCGGTATGTTGCTCAAGCCAGGTTTGCAAATTATCCCCAAAACGCAGGCTGCGCCAAAGCGTAAAGAGGTTTTCCTGATGGCTGTAATTCAGCCGTACTGCGTTCCTTTTCCCTTCAACCTGGCTAATGCCTTGCACATTCGCCTGCAAAGTTAATACCCCAAGGTTATCTAAATTAATATGGGTCCAGGAATGAGAAATTTCCATATATCGCAACCAGTTAACAGCAACACCTGCGGCAATATTATTCTCAACAATGGCATCCGCCATGTCTTTATCCAGTCGTAATGTCAGCGGCCCTGGGTTCATCAGCCAGCCATCTTTAATTATCCATTGCGGATGATTAAGCCACAGCGGCAGAGCGCCGTTTACCCGGCCAGACATGGTGAATTGTTTGGGATTGACCGCAGTAATCAATTCACTTGAAGAGATATTTTCTAAGCGTAGCAAGGCGGCGTCCCGTTGTGGTAAACGCAACTGCTGCACACGCATTTTTCCACCCAAAATATCAACATTTACGTTACTGAGTATCAGCGGTTGTGCGTCACTCCACGGATACCAGCCTTCAAGATCCGCAGTAATGTTGGTGGTAGTGAACTGGTTTTTGATTTCGGCAATGCGCAGAGTGACCGGCCCGTCCGTTCCCAACTGCCAGGTACTGTCACCAAAACGGAATGGCAGCACAAAATCAACGCCATTAATCTGGTTATCCGGCATCCAGACGCTGCCATTTTTAACTACGCCATGCCCACCGGCTTCAAATCCCTGACCCGGTGCCGCGGAAAAAGCGATCTGTGAATACAACGT
This sequence comes from Buttiauxella agrestis ATCC 33320, assembly GCA_024169445.1. Taxonomy (GTDB): domain Bacteria; phylum Pseudomonadota; class Gammaproteobacteria; order Enterobacterales; family Enterobacteriaceae; genus Buttiauxella; species Buttiauxella ferragutiae. Next base: position 3,388,822 of record JALKFA010000001.1, on the reverse strand, counting down.
GCCGTCCTTTAAGACCATTTTCCAGTCATCTGGGATCAGCGGCTGGAATACGGTCAGGACTTGTTGCGGCCACCAGGCATTTCCGCGCAGGCGTTCCCCATCCCAACGACCATTGACCCGTACCGGACCTATATCTCCGGCATGCAGGTCTCCTTTATATTGGAACGATGATGGGTCAACGCCGCTGACGCTGAAGGTTAATGCCGACGGAGGCAACGTGCTTCCACCGCTGAAGGTAGTTTTCCCGGCATTTAACGTGAACGCACCATCAAATGAGGGTGCGGTTTCATCTCGTTGCCAGTGCAACGGTTTGTCGAGTTTCAGGCGCGGCTCGCTAACAAGCATTGAGCCATACTCAAGTTTGTCAAAACCGGTCGATAGCGACGTTAACTCAATCACACTATCGCGCCATTCCCCATAGCCACGCACATCCCAGCGCGCCTGCATCGGTGTGAATTCGCCATTACCCCAATATTTCCAGCGCCACAAACCTGCATCCGGTAAAAAGTTGTCGGCTTTGCCATCAAGATGTAGCACGAAGTTACCCGTCTCATTCTCATGCGCACGTACGATCGCCTGCAAACGCCCGTCAACACCTTGTTGCGAGACGCTAACGCCCGCCAAAGGCCAGCGAATTTCATCGACATCAATAGAGTCGATAACTCGCCCGCGTGAACGCAACAGCGCGCCAGGCCGGAACAGGAGTTTAGGGTCAGCAATCGCCCCGCTAATTTCCCCCGGTAACACCGCATAAAACACCATTCCATTCTGTTTGGCTTCACCGGTTAACTGCACCGGCAATGCACTGTCTTCCAGACTCAGTTTACCTGGGCCAATATTGAGCACCGCGTTGGCTTTACCCGCCAGCCCCTGGGTAACGACATTCATCCGGCCACTGACGACGGCGTTTTCGAACCCTTGTTTCCAGTTATCCACCCGTAGCGCAATGCCTCCGCGCAGTGGAACACCGGTATATGGCCAGAACCACTGTCCGCCGTTTACTTCAAAAATTTTATCGCTAACAGTCCAGGGCAGTGTAACCAAAGGTTCAGCCGCACCTGGTTTTGTCACGGTTAAAGCCCCTTCTTCGGCCTTCCAGCCCAGCGCGACATCAACCAGCTCAGGTTCTTGCGGAATACGCAGTTTTGTCTCGAGATGACCTTCTTCCGGCAAGCTGTCGGTAAGCGGTGGTAACGTTATTTGGCCAGCCAATTCAAGCGGCTCCATCCCCGCTATCGCCTGAACCTTTAACTTTTGTAACTCTAATAGCGGGCCGTTCAGTTGCGCATCTACACTTAAGGAAGCGCCAGCATAATGAATAGATTGCTGCTGCGGTGAGAGAGTCAGGCGTAAGGCGCCAGAGAACTGTTGAAACGGGGTAATGTTGACCTTATCTATAGTGATAAGGCTTTCGGGAAGCAATGATTGCCATTCGGCAAGCGAACGCGGTGCTGCCGGTCCCGACTGGTCGAGTGGTATTTTACTCAGGCAATCGACATTAAGATTGAGCGTATCAAGGTGGATGCGCCAGCGCTGCGGATGGCTCAAGGAGGCGTCTTTAATTGTCGCCAGTACGCAGTCCCCGGCAAGGTAACGCAAATCAGGAACAATAATTGCGCCACGTTTAAATTTTGGGCTGGCCTCCAGGGCGATGCGAGTCCCTTGCGGCAGCCAGATTCCGGCAAGCGTGGGCAGCCAATTAGCGATAGTCATCGTGAGCGTTAGCAACAGTAAGATGATAACCAGCAGCAACGCAATAATGGCTTTATATTTACCCTTCATGGGCGATTAAGATCCTGATTAAGCGACAATTTTGTACCCGGCGATTCGGTAAATACGATGATTCTTACATGATTCAGCCCGGGCGTGAAGGTCAAGCCTGGTTTAAGCGTAGCTAACCTTGAGTTAGCAGCAGAATTTCATGCCTAAAAATATAGTTTAAAATTTGTATGATTATTTTAAGCGTGGTAATTTTACAGCAATATCATTCTGGAGATAAGTCTCATGAAACTGGCAGTTTATAGCACAAAACAGTACGATAAAAAGTATCTGGAGCAGGTTAACACTGAATATGGCTTTGATCTTGAATTTTATGACTTCTTACTAACCGAAAAGACAGCCAAAACTGCTCTTGGTTGTGACGGTGTCTGTATCTTCGTGAACGACGATGCCAGCCGCCCGGTGCTGGAAGAGCTCAAAAAGCAGGGTGTGAAATTTATCGCGCTGCGTTGTGCCGGTTTTAACAACGTCGATCTCGACGCGGCTAAAGAACTCGGTTTGCCTGTGGTACGCGTGCCAGCCTACTCTCCAGAAGCGGTCGCTGAACATGCGGTCGGTATGATGATGTGCCTGAACCGCCGTATCCACCGCGCTTATCAACGTACCCGTGATGCGAACTTTTCTCTCGAAGGACTGACCGGCTTCACTATGTTCGGCAAAACGGCGGGTGTGATTGGTACCGGTAAGATTGGCCTTGCCGCGCTGAAAATATTGAAAGGCTTTGGTATGCGCCTGCTGGCGTTTGATCCGTATCCAAGTGCGGCAGCTCTTGAGTTGGGCGTGGAATATGTCGATTTGCCAACCCTGTTTGCGCAGTCTGACGTTATCTCTCTGCACTGCCCAATGACACCAGAAAACTACCATTTACTAAACCGTTCATCGTTTGAACAGATGAAAAACGGCGTAATGGTGATCAACACCAGTCGTGGTGGTTTGATTGATTCGCAGGCGGCTATCGATGCCCTAAAAAATCAGAAAATTGGTGCGTTAGGGATGGATGTGTATGAGAACGAGCGTGATTTGTTCTTTGAAGACAAATCTAACGATGTGATTCAGGACGATTTGTTCCGTCGCCTGTCAGCCTGCCATAACGTGCTGTTTACCGGCCACCAGGCATTCCTGACGGCAGAAGCATTAACCAGTATTTCCGAAACAACGCTGGAAAACCTGCGTCAGTTAGAAAACGGCGAGCCTTGTGTTAATCAGGTGAACTAATACGCCCTCGCCCTAACCCTCTCCCTCAGGAGAGGGAATAAAACCGTTTACCCCTTCTCCCTCAGGGAGGAGGCCGGAATGAGGGTGGCTTTAAGAATATCCTTATAAAAATAAGATGTGATTTTGATATAGTCGCATCCAACTCATTGATGAACAGAATAACTTAAGGACAAGAAATGAAAAAACTAGCTTCATTAGCTCTGGCTACGATGGTATTGGCAGGTTGTGCGCAATCTGGCGATAAATCCACTGTGACGGCGCAAGACCTGCAACATCACCGTTATGTGCTACAAACCGTAGACGGCAAACCGCTGACCGGCGTGCAACGCATGCCAGAACTGAGTTTCGGTGAAAAGATGCATATCTCGGGTGCGATGTGTAACCGCTTTATGGGCCAGGCCACACTTGAAGACAATACGCTGAAAGCGAAAGGTCTGGGAATGACCATGATGATGTGTGCTGAGCCACAGCTAAACGAGCTTGATCACATGATTAACGACATGCTGACCAGCGGCGCAAAAGTCGCTTTAGCGCCACAACAGCTCACGCTCAAAACCAGCCAGCATACTTTAGTTTATAAACTGGCCGATCTGGTCAACTGATTCGACTAATAAGCCCCACACGTTCCGGCGGCAAGCGCGTTTTCACTACAGCGTTTGCCGTTCGGCATTGCGCACATCCCGATTGCCGATCCATCTAGCTGACGAGCAACGCTCAGCGAACCACCAATCATTGCACAACTTGCTTGCCCCTGGCTGGACATCGCTGCGCGCATACCCGGCGGTACGTGAGCCGCGGTGGCTTGTTGAGGTGGTTCACTACTGCATGCCGACAACAATGAGGTTGATAATAACAGCGCGGCACAACCGGCTAAAAACGCAGCTCGCATGACTCTTCTCTCCTGAATGTTGCAAAACTTAAGAAGCATAAGGCTGCCGCTGTGTTCCGTCGAGGCCACAAAGCCATAAAAAGTGTGTGATTTTGCAAAGTGGATCACTTAATTGCGCAAAACACCGCCATCTCTCCTTTTCACGACCTCAATCAAAGCTCAACACAGGACACAAAAGCGAAAATCACCTTCTGTGGGGTTTGCTAGAATTAAATGATTATTCTTCGACTCGCGCAGGCATGCGGGTCTATTCATGTTTATTTTGTTGCGCAATGTAAGGGTGTCCCATGATCACAATTGACGGCAATGGTGCAGTCGCTTCTGTGGCGTTTCGCGCCAGTGAAGTAATTGCCATCTACCCGATAACTCCCAGCTCAACTATGGCGGAACTTGCTGATGCCTGGTCTGGAGATGGCAGGAAAAACATCTGGGGAGATATCCCTCGCGTGGTAGAAATGCAGTCCGAAGCGGGAGCGATTGCCGCGGTTCACGGCGCGCTGCAAACAGGTGCCCTTTCCACCTCATTTACTTCATCGCAGGGTTTACTGCTGATGATCCCGACACTCTACAAACTGGCCGGACAATTAACGCCGTTTGTACTGCATGTGGCGGCCCGCACCATTGCAACCCATGCGCTGTCTATCTTTGGCGATCACTCGGATGTGATGGCGATTCGCCAGACCGGTTGCGCGATGTTATGTGCCAGCAGCGTGCAAGAAGCGCAAGACTTCGCATTGATTTCACATATCGCCACACTGAAAAGCCGGGTGCCTTTTATTCATTTCTTCGATGGTTTCCGCACCTCGCATGAAATCAACAAAATCGTCCCGCTGGCTGACAGCACCATCCTGGAACTGCTGCCGCAAAAAGAGATTGATGAACACCGCGCCCGTGCGCTCAATCCTGAACATCCGGTTATCCGTGGGACCTCCGCCAACCCGGACACTTATTTCCAGTCCCGCGAAGCCAGTAATTTGTGGTACGACGCGGTTTACCAACACGTCGAACAAGCGATGGACAGCTTTGCCGCCGCCACGGGTCGCCAGTATCGCCCGTTTGAATATTACGGCCACCCGCAAGCCGAACGCGTCATTATCCTGATGGGTTCAGCTATTGGCACCTGCGAGGAAGTGGTTGATGAACTGCTGACGCGCGGCGAAAAAGTGGGTGTGCTGAAAGTTCGCCTGTTCCGCCCTTTCTCCGCCGACCATTTGCTGGAAGTATTGCCAGAAAGCGCACGCCAGATTGCAGTGCTCGACCGCACCAAAGAACCCGGCGCACTGGCCGAACCGCTGTATCTTGACGTGATGACTTCCCTTGCCGAAGCCTTTAACCGCGGCGAGCGTGAAACGCTGCCTCGCGTGATTGGCGGGCGTTACGGCCTTTCGTCCAAAGAGTTTGGCCCAGATTGCGTGCTAGCGGTATTTAACGAACTGACCCAAGCCAAACCGCGCCCACGCTTTACGGTCGGTATTTACGACGATGTCACCAATTTGTCGTTACCGTTGCCGGAAAACACCCTGCCGAACCGTGCCAAACTTGAAGCGCTGTTTTACGGGCTGGGCAGCGACGGCAGCGTGTCAGCGACCAAAAACAATATCAAAATCATCGGTAACTCGACGCCGTTCTTCACCCAGGGTTATTTCGTCTATGACTCGAAAAAAGCAGGCGGCCTGACCGTTTCTCACCTGCGCGTCAGCGAGCAGCCGATTAACTCGACCTACCTGATTGATAAAGCAGATTTTGTTGGCTGCCACCAGTTGCAGTTTATCGACAAATATCAGATGACCGAGCGCCTGAAACCGGGTGGTATTTTCCTGCTCAACACACCGTATGGCGCGGACGAAGTGTGGCATCGCCTGCCGCAAGAAGTGCAGGCTGTCCTGAACCAGAAAAAAGCTCGCTTCTTTGTGGTCAATGCGGCAAAAATCGCCCGTGAATGCCAGCTTGGCGCGCGTATCAACACCGTCATGCAGATGGCATTCTTCCATCTGACCAATATCCTGCCTGGCGACAGCGCACTGGCAGAACTACAAGGTGCCATTGCCAAAAGCTACAGCAGCAAAGGCCAGGAACTGGTGGAACGTAACTGGCAGGCATTAGCCTTAGCGCGTGAATCGCTGGCTGAAGTAACATTGCAGGAAGTGAACGAAAGCAGCCCAATGCGCCCACCAGTGGTTTCCGATGCGGCACCTGATTTCGTCAAAACCGTCACCGCCGCGATGCTTGCAGGACTCGGCGACGCGCTACCTGTTTCCGCGCTGCCGCCAGACGGCACCTGGCCGATGGGCACCACGCAGTGGGAAAAACGCAACATCGCCGAAGAAATCCCCATCTGGAAGCCAGATATTTGTACCCAGTGTAACCACTGCGTTGCCGCCTGCCCGCATTCAGCCATTCGTGCCAAAGTGGTGCAACCTGAAGCGATGGAAAACGCCCCTGCCGGATTGCAATCGCTGGATGTGAAATCCCGCGATATGCGTGGGCAGAAATACGTATTGCAGGTAGCACCTGAAGATTGCACCGGCTGTAACTTGTGCGTCGAAGTTTGTCCGGCGAAAGACCGCCAGAACCCGGAAATCAAGGCCATCAATATGATGTCGCGCCTTGAGCACGTTGAAGAAGAAAAAGAGAATTACGACTTCTTCCTAAGTCTGCCGGAAATGGATCGCACCAGCCTCGAGCGCATCGATATCCGTACTTCACAGCTGCTTCAACCGCTGTTTGAATACTCCGGCGCGTGTTCCGGCTGCGGTGAAACGCCGTATATCAAACTGCTCACCCAACTGTATGGCGACCGCATGTTGATTGCCAACGCCACCGGTTGTTCATCGATTTATGGCGGTAACTTGCCGTCAACACCGTACACCACCGATGCCAACGGGCGCGGCCCGGCCTGGGCGAACTCGCTGTTTGAAGATAACGCCGAATTTGGGCTCGGTTTCCGCCTGACAGTCGATCAACATCGCGCCCGCGTGATGCGTCTGGTTGGTAAGTTCGCTGACCAACTGCCCGCCGAACTCAACGAACAACTGCATGCTCAAGCCACGCCAGAAGTGCGCCGCGAGCAGGTTATTGAACTGCGCAAACATCTGGCGAATATCGACGACCCGGACGCGCGCCAGTTAATCACCGACGCTGACGCCATGGTTGAAAAATCTATCTGGCTGATTGGTGGTGACGGCTGGGCGTATGACATCGGTTTTGGCGGCCTGGATCATGTGTTAAGCCTGACCGAAAACGTCAATATTCTGGTGCTGGATACCCAGTGCTACTCCAACACCGGCGGCCAGGCATCGAAAGCGACACCGCTGGGTGCAGTCACTAAGTTTGGCGAACACGGCAAGCGTAAAGCGCGTAAAGATCTCGGCGTTAGCATGATGATGTACGGGCATGTTTATGTGGCGCAGATTTCACTCGGCGCACAACTTAACCAAACCGTGAAAGCGATTCAGGAAGCCGAATCTTATCCCGGCCCGTCGCTGATAATCGCCTACAGCCCTTGCGAAGAACACGGCTACGATTTGGCACTCAGCCATGATCAAATGCGCCAGCTCACCGCAACGGGTTTCTGGCCACTTTATCGCTATGATCCGCGTCGTGCCGACGAAGGTAAATTGCCGCTGGCGCTGGATTCGCGTCCGCCGTCTGATGCGCTGGCCGATACGCTAATGAAAGAACAGCGCTTCCGCCGCCTGAACGCGCAGCAGCCAGAAGTTGCCGAACAGCTTTGGAAAGATGCCGCTGCAGATTTGCAAAAACGCTACGATTTTCTGGCGCAAATGGCAGGCAAAGCGGAGAAAGCGGACAGCGAGTGAGTCCGTGAAAATGTCGGATGTCACTGCGCTAATCCGACCTACGATTTTGGTTTTGTAGGGTGGATAAGCGATTAGCGTCATCCACCATTTTCATCACAGCCTAGTTAAAACTAATACGTAAAATATCATCCGGGCTGGTCGGCTCTTTTTCGCGGCTGCCCGGCTGCTTCACGCTAACAAACAACTGCTGCCCATCTGGTGACAACGCCAGGCTATTTGGCAATGCAGGCGTGTCGATAGTCTCCAGCACTTTGTAGCTTTTCGCATCAATCACGCTGACTTTACCGGCTTTGCGATGCGTCACGTAGACTTCGTTGCGCGTCGGGTTGAACAACACATCCAGACCCAGCGGCACATCCACTTTGTTCAGCACTTTGCTGGTTTTGGTATCCACAACCAACAATTGCGGGGATTTTGAATCGCTGATAAACGCACGGTTGTTTGCGGTATCCAGCGCAATATTCAGATAAAAATGCTCGCCTTCGGTTTCCAGCTTAGTCCGCGAGACCACTTTGTCCGTTTTGCTGTCGATAACGATAAATTCGTTGTCGGCGTTGGTCATGTAAATGCGCGATGCTTTCGTATCAATCGCCAGCCCCGTCGCCATTTTGCCGAGATCTTTAATGGTATCGCGCAGCGTTAACGTATCGCCGTTAATGACCCACAACACGCTGGACTCCCCCAACCCGCCCATGTATAGCGTGTTGGTAGCCTCGTTGACCACTAACTGGCGTGGAGCCAGCGGGCGCACCGTTTCGCTACGTTTGGTTTCATCAACCACCAATGACTTAATCACATCCCCTGTTTTGCTGTTGATGGCGGTCACCGCGCTGCTGGTGGTGTTACCCAGAAATAAGGTGCCGGTGGTTTTGTTAAGCGCCACACCAAACGGCTTCAGGTTGTTATGAATCGCCTGCGTCACTTCGAGGGTTGCCGGGTCAAGACGATAAACCACCCCGCCTTTATCCAGTTTGCGGCTTTGCGAAGTGGCAACGTACAAGGCCGATTGATCCGCACTATAGGCCATTTCATACGCGCCTTTACCGACCGGTTTTCTTTCAACGGTAAACGAGGTATCAGCAAATAATGAACTGGAAAACAGCAGGCTGGAAAGCATGAGCGCAGGCAATACGCGTAGACGGGTTTGTGGTAAAGCGGGCATAAATGTCCTTATCAATAGCGTGGATAAACCCTTAGCTAACATAACGTTAGCTAAGGGTGAAAAATACTATTGATAATTATTATCATTTATAAATGAGAAAGTAAATCATTACACCTGCAAATAGACCATTTGCGTTTGCAGATACTCATTCAGTCCGTGGCGGCCATCGGCACCACCAATACCCGATTTACGCCAGCCCGCATGGAAGCCTTGCATTGCTTCAAAGTTTTCACGGTTGACGTAGGTTTCGCCGAATTTCAGCCCTTTAATCGCTTTCATCGCGACATTTAAATCACGCGTATACACCGAGGATGTCAGTCCGTAATCGCTGTCATTAGCCATCTCAAGTGCTTGTTCCAGCGTTTCAAATGTGGTCACTGGCAGTACCGGGCCGAAGGTTTCATCGTGCATAATTGCCATTTCCTGGCGCACATCCACCAGTAGTGTTGGCGGGTAGAAATACCCTTTCCCTTCTGGTGCTTTACCACCCAGCACCACACGCGCGCCTTCGCTGACCGCACGCGCCACTTTCTGCTCGACACGTTCAAGTGCTGCGGCGTTAATCAATGGCCCCATCGAAACATCGTTACGCTCGCCAGTGTCACCAAAACTCACCTGTTTAAAGGCCTCGCTCAGGCGAGTAATAAATTCGTCGTAAATGCCCTTTTGCACATACACACGCTCCACACAGTTGCATACCTGCCCGGTGTTGATCATCCGTGAATCAACAATCGCTTTCACCGCGATATCAAGATCGGCATCGTCCATCACAATGGCAGGTGCTTTACCGCCTAATTCCAGGCACACTTTGGTGATGTTTTTTGCCGCTGCCGCCATGATTTTCTCACCCGCGCCAACGCTGCCCGTCATGCTGACCATCGCCACTTTCGGGTTGCCCGCTAATTCTTGCCCTACCGTTTCACCGCGCCCCAGAACCAGGTTAAACACCCCTTTTGGCAGCCCGATATCGTGGACAATTTCCGCAAAAGCGATAGCGTTGTTTGGCGTGAATTCGCTCGGTTTGATAACGATGGTGTTGCCAGTAATCAGCGCGGGGGCAAGTTTGCGGGCAATCAGGAAGAACGGGAAGTTCCACGGCAAAATACCGGTGGTGACGCCTAACGCTCGTTTAAACACCAGAATATTTTCACCCGGGCGGTCACTTTGCAGAATTTCGCCTTCGTAACGGCGCGCCCACTCGGACATGTAGTCGATATAATCCGCGGTGAAGGCCACTTCCACTTCCGCCAGTTGTTGGGTTTTGCCACCTTCCGCCACAATCAGCGCGCTGATTGATTTCGCTCGTTCGCGAATACCGGCAGAAATTTTACGCAGCCATCCGGCACGTTCAATGGCGGGCAATGCTTCCCAACCCGCTTGCGCTTTTGCTGCCGCGTCAATGGCATCGCGAGCTTGCTGGGCTCCCCCATCAGGAATACGTGAAATCAGTGCTTCAGTAGCAGGATTGATCACATCAATCCACTTATCGCCCTGCCATTGAACAAATTGACCATCAATATACATTGGGTGTTGTACAGGTGCTGTCATGACTGGCTCCTTCGCGTTCACTGCTGTTATGTTTCATAGATGTAAATAGCATGTGAATACTTTAGGTAGCAAAAATAGTCATTCGGGCAAAATGGTCATGTTCTGTGATGGTTCTCAATAAAAACGCCGGAAATAAAACGATTTCGCGGCAACTCAGAAAGTTGAAAATGACCGTTTTCAGCGTGCTCACCTGAAAACGGTCATCAAAGGGGAATTACAGCAGTTGGCTGGCGGTCGGGTAGTCGGTGATCAGCACGTCGATATAGCCGCCGTGTAGTGCACCACGAATGGCATTAGCCTTGTCATTTCCGCCTGCAAGCGCCACTACATGCGGGCAGTCGCGGACCTGGCTGAGCTCCATGCCGATAACCGGGTCTTCTTCTTTGCTCAAAACCGGCTCGCCCTGCGCATTGAAATAATGCAGGCAGATATCCCCCACCGCACCGCGTTCGGCCAGGGTTTTCAGCATCGCTTCGCCATAATAGTTGCCTGAGTTTTTCAGCAGCTGAGACGGCTCAAGCTCACCGATACCGAGAATAGCCACGTCCACTTCGGCGAATTTATTCACCACTTCGGCGACATCATCGCTGGCGACCAGTTTTGCTCGCTCTTCAACGGAATGCTCAATACTTTGCGATGGCAGCAGCCAGGCCGGGCAATCGAGTTGTGCCGCCAGGTTTTGCGTCAGAATGGTTGCTTGCACGTTACCGTTCGGCCCCACGCCGCCGAGCAGTTGAATCACGCCGCGCGCTTTAATGCTCTGCGGGTGCAGCTCATCGACCATCGCACGAATGGTCGAACTCCAGGAAGAGATACCGACCAAATCGTTTGGCCGCAAACGCGTTTCGACATAATGCGCGGCAGCACTGCCAATCGCATGCTTGATTTGCGCGGCGGGTGCCGACTCGTCGACATCCACCACAATCGCCTGGCGAATACCGTATTTTTTCTCCAGCGCCTGTTCGAGCGAGAGAAAAATATTAGCCGGCTGGATAACACTGATTTTTACCACGCCCTCTTTTTGGCAGCGTGTGATAGCGCGTGAGACAAATGACTGCGACAGGTGCAATAGCCCGGCAATCTCCGACTGCTTCATCCCTTCTACAAAGTAGAGCGTCGCGATCTTGACCAACAAACGTTGTTCGTCCTGCTTTGACATGAGCGCCTCCTGTTTCTCTACCTGATATTTTTATTCAACCCTGCATAAATAACAAGACAGCATTCCTTTTGCCGTTAATTCGTACGATTTGTGATCACATTCGCCTTTTTATCATTTTGATCGATTCCACATGGACAGAACCATAAGCGGGGCATATCGTTACATTGAATAATAAATCATGTTTGAATATATATTCAATGTGGAGATAAAAATGAAATTTACCCTACTGAAGACCTCACTCGTTGCTGCACTGCTTGCTTCATCTGCCAATCTCTATGCCGCTGATAACGGGCTGATTGCCATTATTACCCCATCGCATGACAACCCATTCTTTAAAGCTGAAGCCGACGGTGCGATGGCGAAGGCAAAAGAGCTGGGCTACACCACGCTGGTTGCCTCTCATGACGATGATGTAAACAAACAAAACCAGCTGATTGAAACCGCTATCGCCCGTAAAGCGAAAGCGATCATTCTCGATAACGCCGGTGCAGATGCCACCGTCGGCCCGCTGGAAAAAGCGAAAGCCGCCGGAGTACCGACGTTCCTTATCGACCGTGAAATCAACAAAACCGGCGTGGCCGTGGCGCAGATTGTTTCCAATAACTATCAAGGTGCGCAGTTGGGTGCTGATAAATTTGCCAAATTGCTTAACGGCAAAGGCAAATATGTTGAACTGCTGGGCCGCCAGTCAGATACCAACGCCCATGTGCGTTCACAGGGCTACCACGACATTCTCGACGACTACCCGGATATGAAAATGGTGGCGCAGCAAACCGCTAACTGGAGTCAGACCGAAGCCTTCACCCGCATGGAGTCCATTTTGCAGACTCAGCCCGACATCGTTGGCGTGATCTCCGGTAACGACACCATGGCGCTTGGCGCAGAAGCCGCCTTAAAAGCCGCCGGGAAAACCAATGTCATCGTGGTGGGTTTTGACGGCAGCGACTACGTGCGCGATTCGATTATCGCGAAGAGCAATATCAAAGCCACCGTGCTGCAACCCGGTTGGGAACAAGCACAAATGGCCGTGGTGCAAGCCGATTTCTACCTGAAAAACGGCAAACCGCAATTGCAGGAAAAACAGCTGATGGACTGCGTATTAATCGACGACAGCAATGCATCCCAACTGAAAACCTTCAAGCTGGCTAAGTAATTCTGGAGGCTGTATGGCGCTCAAACAATGGGGTATTGGCCTGTTATGTTGCAGTGCCCTGTTGCTCACTGCCTGCCGGGTGGTGGATCTGGATGAAAACGGGCAACCGATTATTCCTCCCGATCCGAATGCGAAAGCGAGTTTCGCCAACCAGACACCCGCGCAGATAGCGCAACAAACCTGGAACAACAAAGTGATGACGCCTGCGCAGACCCATGCGCTGGACAGCAGCGCGCTGAAAACTCGTGCCGCCAGCGCCAATAACGAAAGCGTATTCGTGAAGGTTCAGGGCAAAGTCGACAGCGTTTCTCTGGATAACGAACGTGAACGCACATTGACCGTCACTGTTAATGATCAGCCACTGCAAGTGCAGGTCGGGCCGATGATTCGCGGTAACGCCATTCGCGACGCCACCGGCTACAAGTTCGAAGATTTCACCAACCAGGTGCAGTTTGCGCAGCTCTCAAAAGCCTACAACCGCGAAGCGGCAAAACACTTGCCGACAGTAGATGAAAGCTGGCAACAACAACCCATCACGGTGGTGATGGCCGTCACCCTGCGCAACGGTACCTTGAGCGATGCCGCAGCAGTTTCACTGGAACGGGGGCAACCATAATGTCGCAAGATCCGATCATTCTGCACACCCGTGGTATTTCGATGCTGTTCCCCGGCACCGTGGCGCTGGACAACATTGATTACAACGTCTGGCGCGGCAAAGTGAACGTCATCATCGGTGAAAACGGGGCGGGCAAATCGACGCTAATGAAGATTCTGGCGGGCGTTCAGCAACCAAGTGTGGGTGAAATCCGTCTGAATGGTGAAGTGGTGCAGTTTAACAGCACACGACAGGCCGCCGCACATGGCATCGGCATGGTTCACCAGGAGCTGAACCTGTTCGAAAACCTGACGGTTGCCGAAAACATTTTCCTCGGGCGCGAACTGCAACACGGTTTGTCGCCGATTGATGAAGCCACGCAACAGGCACGCAGCGCGGAATTGCTCAAGCGCCTGGATCAGCCTATTTCGCCGAAAGAGATTGTGGCAAACCTGAAAGTCGGCCAACAGCAACTGGTTGAAATCGCCAAAGCACTGGCCGAAGACGCCGACATCTTAATTCTTGATGAACCGACTTCAGCGTTAAGTAAAACCGAAGTGGAAATTCTGTTCCGGGTGATTCGCGAACTCACCCGCCAGGGCGTCACCATTATTTATATCTCGCATCGCCTGGAAGAATTAATGGCGATTGGCGACGTGATAACCATTTTACGCGATGGCAAATTCCAGGCCGAAGCGCAGGTGTGTGATATCGACGTGCCATGGATTGTGCGCGAAATGCTCGGCAGCGAACCAGTATCCAGTTTCCTGAAACCCGGTCGCAATTTTGGAGCAGCAATACTTGAGGCCGAACACATCACCTGCGTCAATTCTGCGGGAAACACTGTGGTGAACGACGTCAGTTTTCAGGTACGCGCAGGTGAAATCGTCGGCATTTATGGGCTGATGGGCGCCGGGCGCACGGAATTGTTCGAATGCCTGTTGGGTACACAACGCAATTACCTCGGCAAATTATGGCTCGACAGCAAACCGGTGCCGCCGCGCCTTGCCACCGCCGAACGCATTCGTATGGGAATGAGTCTGGTGCCGGAAGACCGTAAACGTACCGGGATTTTCCCGATATCGTCGGTCGCCAGCAACCTGACGATTGCCAGTTTATGGCGGCGTTTACAGCGTGGTTTTGCGATTTCGCAGCTTGATGAAACGGCGGTGGTGGCCAGCACCATCGGCAACTTATCGATAAAAGTCTCCTCACCTGATGTGGAAATTCAGGCGTTGAGCGGCGGGAACCAGCAAAAAGTGGTGATTGGCCGCTCGCTGTTGACCAACCCGAAACTGCTACTGCTCGATGAACCGACGCGTGGAATCGACGTTGGCGCGAAAGCCGACGTGTTCCGCATGATGGTTCAGCTCTCGGAGCAAGGGATTGCGGTGGTGTTTTCCACCTCGGATCTCAAAGAGATCATGGCGGTTTCCGACCGCATTCTGGTGATGTCAGGCGGGAAAATTACCGCTGATATTCCCCGCGAACACGCCGAAGAATCGGCATTGGTTTCCGCTAGTGCACAAGGGTTCTGATATGAAAACGAATGATACTGTCGCGCTCAACGCCAGACCAGGCTCGCCGTTTAGCTCGCGGGAAAATCTGCTGCTGTTACTGCTCAAACTCCGCACCTTTATTGCGCTGTTTTTGATTGTCGGCTTCTTCGCCATCATGGTGCCGGATTTCCTCGCCATGGGCAGCCTGGTGATCATGATTAAACACATTGCCATCAACGCCTTTCTGGCACTCGGCATCACCTTTGTCATCATCACGGCGGGCATTGATTTGTCGATTGGCGCCACGCTGGGGCTGTGCGGCATGATTGCCGGTTGGCTGATAACCAAAGGTATTGTGCTGCCGATATTCGGCATCGCTATCTTCCCAAGTGTGTGGGTGATTGTGCCGCTGGTGCTGCTGGTTGGCGGGCTGATTGGCGCGGCCAACGGCTGGATTATCACCCGCTACAACGTCGCGCCGTTTATCTGCACCCTCGGCACCATGTACATCTTGCGCGGGGCCGCCATGTTGACCTCGGGCGGTGAAACCTTCCCCGGACTTTCCGGTAACCCACAACTCGGCAATACTGGTTTTGACCTGATTGGCTCCGGCACGCTGTTCGGTATTCCGTGGGCTATCTGGATGATGATTGTGCTGGCCGTCGCCATTGCCTATGTCGCCCGCCGCCTGCCCTTTGGCCGCCATGTTTACGCCATTGGCGATAACGAACGCGCCGCTGAACTGTCCGGCGTCAAAGTCCGCCAGGTGAAAATTTGGGTCTACACGCTGTCCGGTTTTTGCGCCGCCATCGCCGGGATTGTGGTTTCCGCGCAGCTGGTTGCCAGCCACCCGGCAAACGGCACGGCCTTTGAGATGAACGCCATCGCCGCTGTGGTGCTCGGCGGAACGTCGCTGGCAGGCGGGCGCGGCACCATTCTTGGCACCCTCGTCGGCGCATTCGTGATTGGCTTCCTGGCTGACGGCCTGGTGATGATGGGCGTAAGTGAGTTCTGGCAAATGGTCATCAAAGGCATCGTGATTATTGTGGCGGTCATCATCGACCAGATGCAAAACCGCATGCAGCAAAAAGCGGCGGTCGTGGCCCAGAAAGCCATCATGGAAAGTAGCGGGAAAGTGTAGCGCGTCACAGATCCTCAACGACGGGTATTTTTTTACCCGCATGGAATAATTATTCATCTATGATTTTTAATGCAAGGGGTAACACTATGAATCCGTTCGCACTGTCAGTTACGGATCTGGAAAAGAGAGCACGCGCCGTCCGTCGCCGCATCGTCCTGCTCAATGCCAACAGCCCGGCTGGCGGCCATACCGGGGCCGATTTATCACAGGTGGAGATCTTAACCGCCCTGTACTTCCGGATACTGAATTGTTCGCCGCAACTGATTAACAGCGACGAACGTGACATCTACATTCAGTCCAAAGGCCATGCGGTTGGCGGTTATTACTGTGTGCTGGCTGAAGCCGGGTTTATTCCTGTGGAGTGGCTGCCGACTTATCAGCATGCCGACTCTCACCTGCCCGGCCACCCGGTGAAACACAAAACGCCTGGTGTGGAGCTTAACACTGGCGCTCTGGGCCACGGTCTGCCGGTCGCCGTTGGCATTGCGCTGGCCGCCAAACGCAACAACAGCAAACGTCGCGTCTTTGTGGTGACCGGCGATGGCGAGCTGGCAGAAGGCAGCAACTGGGAAGCGGCGTTAGTCGCGGCGCATTACCAGCTCGATAACCTGATCATTATTAACGACAAAAACAATCTGCAACTCGCAGGCTCGACCAAAGAGATCCTCAATACCGACCCGCTCGATGAGAAATGGCGCGCGTTCGGCATGGAAGTGACCGAATGTCGCGGCAATGACATGGCTGATGTGGTCGCCACCCTTGAAGGGTTACAGCCACAGGGTAAACCGCACGTCGTGATTGCCAACACCACCAAAGGCGCGGGCATCTCCTTTATTCAGGGACGCGCGGAATGGCACCACCGGATACCGAAAGGTGACGAAATCGAACTGGCGCTGGAGGAACTGAAAGATGAGTAATAGCGAACACCTGGCAACCGTAATGGTGAATGCCTTTATTGACGCCGTCGAACGCGGCGTAGACCTGGTGCCGGTCGTTGCCGACTCAACCTCTACGGCAAAAATATCCCCCTTTATAAAACAGTTTCCTGACCGACTGGTGAACGTTGGGATTGCCGAACAGACGCTGGTGGGAACCGCGGTCGGCCTGTCGATGGGCGGGAAAATAGCCGTCACTTGCAATGCGGCTCCGTTTTTAATCTCGCGCGCCAATGAGCAGATCAAAGTCGACGTTTGCTACAACAACAGCAACGTCAAACTGTTTGGCCTCAATGCCGGAGCCAGTTATGGCCCGCTCGCCAGCACCCACCACAGCATTGACGACATCGCCGTGCTGCGCGGTTTTGGCAACATTGAAATCTACGCGCCATCCTGCCCGATTGAATGCCGCCAGATTATTGACTACGCACTGGAACACGTTGGCCCGGTTTATATTCGCCTCGATGGGAAAGCCCTGCCGGAACTGCACGATGCGGATTACCAGTTCAAACCAGGAGCAGTTGAGCAACTGCGCGAAGGCGACGATGTGGCCTTAGTGGCAATGGGTTCAACGGTGCATGAAATCGTTACGGCTGCGGCACAACTCGCCGATTTAGGTATTAATGCGGCGGTGATCAACGTTCCATCTATTCGCCCTTGCGATACCGCGCAACTTCTCACCATGCTTAAAAATTCACGCCATGTGATAACCGTTGAAGAGCACAACGTGAATGGCGGTGTCGGCAGCCTGGTCGCGGAAGTGTTAGCGGAGGCCGGGTGTGGCATCCCTTTGTTGCGGCTCGGTATTGCAGACGGTAGCTATGCTATTGCGGCGGATCGCAAGGAGATGCGTGCTCATCATGGAATTGATGCCGCAGGGGTCACACGTTCCGCCACAGCGCTTTGCAAAGGAGCATAGCCATGTCCAGCCCGGTAATTCTGGCTATTGATGAGGGCACCACCAACGCCAAAGTGGTGGCGGTGAATAGCAACGGGGAAATCTGTGCCCGTTGCAGTGTCGGCGTGGCAATGACGCACCCGGCACCAGGGCTTGCAGAACAAGACCCAATTGCATTGTGGCAAGCCGTTTGCGAAGCGTTAAGCGGCTGCCTGCCACAACTTGGCTCCGCCACCATCGCAGGCATTGCGATAAGCAACCAGCGTGAATCCGTGTTGGTGTGGCAGCGCCATGATGGTAAACCACTCACGCCCGTCGTGAGCTGGCAGGATCGCCGCTCAGAACAAACGTGTGAGCAACTTTTAGCGCAGGGCCATGGCGAGCTTATCACCCGTCTTACTGGCCTGCCCGTCGACCCGTTATTCCCGGCGGCGAAAATCCGCGCCCTGCTCGACGCCATTCCAGACGGAGTGAAACGCGCCGCAGCGGGTGAGCTGTGTATCGGAACCATCGATTCCTGGTTGAACTGGCAACTGACTGCCGGACACTCGTTTACCACCGACTACTCGAATGCGGCCCGCACGCAGCTGTTTAATATTTACCGGGGCGAATGGGACGACGAACTGCTGCAATTATTCGGTATTCCGCGTGCAGCACTTGCTGAAGTGCGCCCTTCTGCCGGGCACCACGGTGAAGTACAAATCAACACCATTCCAGGCTTGCCGATCGGTACGCCGGTGCTGGCACTGATCGGTGATTCACATGCGGCACTCTACGCCCAACGCAGCGTTTGCGGGCAGGTGGTGAAAGCCACTTATGGTACCGGCTCGTCATTGATGCTTTCGCTTCCCGAACCGGCAAACCGCAGCAATCGCCTGAGCACCACGCTTGCCTGGCACGACGGCGAGCTGAATTACGCGCTGGAAGGCAACATCACCCATACCGGCTCGGGTGCCGCATGGCTTGGGAAAATGCTGGGCATCAACGACCCGGCAGAACTGACCCGGCTTGCGCAATCCGCACAAAGTAACCAGGGCGTCTATTACGTGCCTGCGCTTTCCGGGCTGGGTGCGCCGTGGTGGGATCTCCACGCACGCGGCATGATTTGTGGCCTGACGGACGCCGCCACCCCTGCAGTGCTGGCGCGAGCCGCACTGGAGTCGCTGGTCTATCAAATTGCCGATGTCTTTTTCGCGATGGAACAGGCAACCGGCGAGCACCTTGAGTCGCTGTGCGTTGATGGCACCGCCACCCAAAATCGCTGGTTGATGCAGTTGCAGGCCGATGTACTGCAACGCCCGTTGATCATTCAACCCGCTGCTGAAATCTCCGCACTCGGCGCAACGCTGTTAGCCGGAAAAACCCTTGGTTGGTGGCAAGACGGTACACCGCTTGCCGCACTGGCCCACTGTGGCGAGCGTTTGCAGCCACAGGCAGAACAACAAAAAGCAATGCAACAAAACTATAAACAGTGGCTTGAAGCCGTGGCGCGCTGCCGCTTTGTGCCGAATTAACTTTTACTGGAGTGAAGCCATGTCTCGTATCCCAAAAGAATTAACTTTCGGCGTTATCATCGGAAACCGCGGGTTCTTCCCAAGCTATTTAGTGGCGCAGGCGCATGAACAGGCCGAAGCGCTGTTTGGCAAACTGGGGATCAAAACGATAATGCTAAAAGACGGAGAAACGCATCTCGGTGGCGTGGAAACCCGTCAGGATGCCAAAGTTTGTGCCGAACTGTTCCGCCAGCATCGTGACGAAATTCATGGTGTAGTGGTGTTATTGCCAAACTTTGGTGATGAAAAAGCGGTGGCAGAAGCGATTCGCCTTTCCGGTTTGAAAGTCCCGGTGTTAATCCAGGCTGAAGAAGACAATCTTGATAAAATGGGCCTGGCGACTCGCCGCGATAGCTTCTGCGGGAAAATCTCCCTGTGTAACAACCTGCGCCAGTACAACATCCCCTTCACGCTCACCACGCAGCATGTTTGTGCGCTAAGCGGTGAAGTGTTCGAACAAGATTTACAGCGTTTTGCGCAAATTTGCCGGGTGGTGAAATCGATGCAGGGCGTGCGCATCGGGGCGATTGGTGCGCGCCCGGCCAGTTTTAACACCGTGCGCTATAGCGAAAAGCTGCTCGAAAAAATGGGGGTGGCGGTGGAAACCCTCGACCTGTCTGAAATCTTCACCCGCATCAAACATATCAGCGATGACGATCTGCGGGTGCATGAGAAGCGCGGCATCTTAATTGAAAACGCTGACGCCAGCGGGATCCCAGCCGACAGGTTAACCCAGATGGCAAAACTGTTTGTGGTGATCAGCGAATGGGTAGTGGCAAACGACATCGACACTACGGCGATTCAGTGTTGGACGTCACTTCAGGAAAACCTCGGCATTAACGTCTGCTCGATTATGAGCGTGATGTCAGGGCAGTTAATGCCAAGCGCCTGCGAAGTGGACGTGATGGGCGCGTTGTCGATGTATGCCCTCGCCAGCGCGTCGCTTAACCCGGCCTCGATTGCCGACTGGAATAACAACTTCGGCGACGATCGCAACAAATGCGTGCTGTTCCACTGCGGGAACTTTGCCAGCAGCAGCCTGGAATCTCCGTCGATGGGTACCGCCGATATCATCGGCACCACCGTCGGCAAAGAGAACACCTGTGGCGCGGTGCATGGTCGCCTGAAAAGTGGCCCGCTCACCTATTTCCGCCTCTCTTCCGATGACTTTACTGGCGAAGTGAAAGCCTATGTTGGCGAAGGGCAATCGGTTGACGATCCGTTAGATACCGTCGGCTGCCGTGCGGTCATTGAAGTGCCACATCTGGAGAATTTACTGGCGTGGATTTGTAACAACGGTTTTGAACACCACGTCGCCATGAACCATTCCGCAACGGGCGTGGTATTACAGGAAGCGTTCAGCAAGTATTTAGGGGTGAACTGTTACCAGCATCGTTAAGGTGAAAACGGTGGATGGCGCATTCGCTTATCCACCCTACAAACAACAAATGCGCTTCTTGTGTTGATTTTGTAGGGCGGATAAGCGCAGCGTCATCCGCCGAAATCACTCATATTGATAAACCACGCTCGTGCATCCACTGTGCCAGCGCGGCATCACTGGCGAGAACTTCCCAGGCATTAATCACTGCCAGCGGAATATCTACGTGGGTAATAAAGTCACGTCCGTTTGGCCCGTAGCCCTGTGCATCATCTCTGATTCGCGGGATTTCCCCCAGCGCCAACGAAATGTAACGCTCAACCGGCCATAATCCTTTTTGATGCGGACGAAATACAGTCTGGGTTTCGTCACTGACCAGCAACGGCACAAACCCCGGCCAGCTGCGCCACTGTGGTTGATGTGCATCATTCTGCCAGGCACGTTCAAATGTCGCGACGGTACGGCGCTGCATGGAGGGATCTTGAATGACGATCGCGCTCGCAGGTGTTATTTTCAGCGTTTGCATCAAGTCATAAGTGAAGCGTGCGTTCTCGCCGCAGTTGGTGGACTTCTCTTCCGTCAGCACTTTTTCAGCGGGGATCTTCCAGAACTGGGTGGCAATATCTTTGATGATTGCAGCTTCAGCGCGCCCGGTGGTTGGGATAGTGTTATAGCGCGGATGTTTAGCGATGGCTGCGTATAAAAAGGTTGTGGAATGCCCAATACCGCCGGTAATGAGCAGCGGCAGTCCGCTGTTAGCTGCAAGCTCGCAGGCCGCATCAATGGTGGGAATGACGGCATTGCCTGCGAGAATAATCAGTTCACCATCAGTCACTGCGGGCGGTGCATCAAACTCATTGTGAGAAAGCCACTCGCCCAATGTATTAATGGAATCAATGGTCGTGGCCTGCAAAGCTGGAAATGTTGTCGACAACATAACCCCTCCTTGTTAAAAACCAGCGCACATCATACCGCAGGCCGCGCCGTTACTGTATAGGGTTGCTCTGAGACTTCAATAAGCGTGGCGAAAACGGTGGATGACGCTGGCACTTATCCACCCTACAAAACCGTTTTTCGTAGGTCATACAGCAGCGTCATCCGACAAAACTTGTTTAGGTGAGCTTATAAACCCGCGCTTCCCACGGATGCAGCCGATACAGTTCATCCACCTGCGGGTAATTCCCAAGCACACATTCGGCCCATTCGAGCGCTAATTCCTCCCCCGTCCAGCGCGCCGATTTCCCCGACATATTGCACAGCACCACGAATTCCGACTCTTCAAGCACACGTCTATAAGCATAAATTTGTTCGTGGTCTTCCAGCTCCAGCTCGTAGCGCCCATAAATTAACGTGTGCTCTTGTTTACGCAGTTGAATCAACGCGCGATAAAAACTCAGTACCGAATCCGGGTCTTGCTGCTGGCTGGCGATGTTAATCATTTCATGGTTGGCATTCACCTTAAACCACGGTGCGGCATCGCTAAAACCGGCGTTTGGCCAGCCATTCCACTGCATCGGCGTGCGCGAATTATCACGCCCGGTATTGGTGAGGAACGCGATGATTTCAGCTTCACTTTTGCCCTGAGCTTCCAGCTCGCGCCACATGTTTTTCGCAGAGACATCATCAAAATCGTCCAGCCCCTCGAAGCGGGTATTGGTCATGCCAATTTCCTGGCCCTGATAGATAAACGGCGTCCCTTGCATTAAGAAATAGAGTGCTGCAATGCAGGTCGCACTTTCCCGCCAGTGGTGCTCGGTGTCACCCCAGCGCGAAGTAATGCGCGTCAGGTCGTGGTTTTCCACATACAACGCATTCCAGCCTCTGCCTTCCAGGGCTTGCTGCCAGGCGGTGAAGATCTTTTTCAGGACCGCCGGTTCCGGGCGCAAACCGGCCTCTGGCTCCCATAAACGCACGTGTTCAAACTGGAACACCATATTGAGCCGCCCACGATGTTCGCCCACCCACTCTTCAGCATGTTCGGAATTCAGGCCGTTCATCTCACCAACGGTGACAATATCGTAGTGCTGGAGCACATTGCGGCTCATGTCATCGACATAATCCAGCAGCCCGTCGTAGTTAAGATGGCTTTTCATTGATGGCGCGTAACGCAATTTGTCGGGGTTCGGCACGTCCGTCAGCAGCGGCTCTTTTTTCAGGTGCGCGATGGCGTCAATGCGGAAACCGTCGATGCCTTTATCCAGCCACCAACGCATCATGTCGTACACCGCGCGGCGTACATCGTGGTTTTCCCAGTTCAGATCCGGCTGGCGACGGGTAAACAGATGCAGGTAATACTGTTCGGTGTGCGGGTCAAATTCCCAGGCTGAACCTTTAAAAATCCCTTCCCAGTTATTGGGTTCCGCCCCATTTTTACCATCGCGCCAGGTGTACCAGTCACGTTTCGGGTTATCACGTGAGGAACGCGATTCAAGAAACCACGGATGTTCATCGGAAGTGTGGTTAACCACCAGGTCGATAATCAACCGCATCTCACGCGCGTGGGCTTGTTCCAGCAGGCGGTCGAAATCCGCCATGGTGCCAAATTCCGCCATGATTTGCTGATAATCGCTGATGTCGTAACCGTTATCATCGTTAGGCGATTTGTACATCGGGCAGATCCAAATCAGGTCGATGCCGAGATCTTTGAGGTAGTCGAGTTTTTCAGTGATGCCGTTAAGGTCACCAATGCCATCACCGTTGCTGTCCTTAAAACTGCGCGGATAAATCTGGTAGGCCACCGCCTCTTTCCACCAGCTCGCCATCGTTTACCTCCCGATTAATAAAGCAAAAGATTCATAAGGTTGAAGTTCAATACTGACAGCAAGCCGATCGCGTGGCGCGTAGTTGCTAATCAAACATTCGCCGTGCCAGTTCTGCATCTGATGCGGGATATCGAGCGTCAGGTGCTCAGCGGTGAAATTATTGATGACCAATAACCGCTCGCTATCAAGTGCTCTTAGCCAGGCAAAAACCTGCGGATGCTCGCGCAGTACAGGCTGGAAATCGCCGTACACCAAAACCGGGTACTGTTTACGCAACGCCACCAGTTTCTGGTAATGCCACAAAATTGAATCCGGTTCGGCGAGGGCCGCCGCGACATTGATCTCGCGGTAATTCGGGTTCACGGTAATCCAGGGTGTTCCGGTGGTGAAACCTGCATTCGGGCTATCGTCCCACTGCATCGGCGTGCGCGCGTTATCACGCCCGTTAGCATGAATCCCCTGCATCATCTCCTCATGGCTGACACCTTCCGCCAGCAGCTCTTGATAAAGATTCAGGCTTTCGATATCGCGATATTCATCAATGGTTTCGTAGCGCACGTTGGTCATGCCAATCTCTTCACCCTGATAAATATACGGCGTACCTTTCAGGCAATGCAGCGCGGTGGCAAGCATTTTGGCCGAAGCCACACGGAACTCGCCTTCGTCACCAAATTTTGACACCGCACGCGGTAAATCGTGGTTGCTCCAGAACAGCGAATTCCAGCCCTGGTGCGCCAGTGCGGTTTGCCACTTCTCAATGACCGCTTTGAAACTCGCCAGTTCAAATGGCTTGCTGCGCCATTTCCCAGCGTGCTCATCCCAAAACTGTTTGATGTGCTCGAACTGGAAAACCATAGAGAGTTCTTCGCGCTCGACACCGCTGTAAAGCAGTGCGTCAGCGGGCGTGGCGCTCCAGGCTTCACCAACCGTGACGGCATCACCTTTGCCAAACGTGGCGCGATTCATCTGGCGAATCAGAGCGTGCAGATTTTTGCCATTCGCCATAATCTGCGCGTCGACTTCTTTACCGATAAGGTCAATCACGTCCATGCGGAAACCGCCGATGCCTTTCGCCAGCCAGCGGTTCATCATGGCGTGGACTTCAGCGTGAACGCGCGGGTTTTCCCAGTTGAGGTCGGGCTGGCGCACGGAAAACTGGTGTAGATAATATTCGCCGCTGGCTTCATCAAATGCCCAGCCACTGCCGCCAAAATATGAATGGAAATCGTTCGGCGGGCCGCCATCTGCCGCAGGTTTGCGCCAGATATAATAGTCACGATAAGGGTTGTCTTTAGATTTCAACGCTTCGATAAACCACGGATGTTCATCGGATGTGTGGTTGACGACTAAATCCATCAGGATATGGATGTCGCGCTGTTTCGCCTGCGCTATCAGGGATTCCATCTGCGCCATGGTGCCAAATTCAGCGGCTATATCTTCGTAATCGGAAATGTCGTAGCCGTTGTCGTCCATCGGCGAGCGGTAAACCGGCGAGAGCCAAATCAGGTTGATGCCGAGCTGTTGCAGGTAGTCGAGTTTGCTGATGATGCCGTTAATGTCGCCGATACCATCGCCGTTGCTGTCCATAAAACTACGCGGATAGATTTGGTACACCACCGCATTGTGCCACCATTTTTTTTCCACTTTTTTCTCCTTTTTTGTCGGATGACGCTGCGCTTATCCGACCTACGAACCGCGTCATCCACCCCAATAATCATCAGCTAAATTCGCACAAATGCCCGCCCGTCATTATTAAACAAATAGCAATTTTCCGGCGGTAGCCGCAGGCCGATACGTCTGTCAGCCTTAATCTCAAGCCTGAAAGTATGGCGCATAACTAACGGTTCGCTACCATAACCGCTGTTCACGTACAGTAAAGTCTCGTTGCCCATCTGTTCGACAAACAACACTTCGCCTTCGATATCCGCCTGCACCAGCTCGGTTATCTGGACGTGTTCCGGGCGAATACCCAGTTGCACCGCTTGCCCTTCTGGCACGCCGGCACTGTTTATCGGCAGCGTAATTTCCTGGCGATTCTCCAACATAACATCGGTACGCAGTGCGCTGCCGTGCGTTAACACACCGTGGATCAAATTCATTTTTGGCGAGCCAATAAACTGCGCGACAAACACGTTCGCCGGGCGGTCGTAGAGCTCAAGCGGCGTACCCACTTGTTCGATTTGCCCCTGATTGAGCACCACTATACGATCGGCCAGCGTCATCGCTTCAACCTGATCGTGGGTGACGTACAAAATGGTGGCATTGATGCGTTTATGCAGGGCGGCAATTTCCATGCGCATTTGCACGCGCAGTGAAGCGTCGAGGTTTGAGAGCGGCTCATCGAAAAGAAATAGACTCGGCTCACGCACAATGGCTCGCCCGATAGCCACACGCTGGCGCTGGCCGCCGGAGAGATCTTTAGGGCGCCGATCGAGCAAATGCTCAAGCTGTAAAATGCGCGCACTTTCTCGCACTTTTTCATCGATGATTTTGACCGGCAGTTTCGCCATCTCCAGCGCAAACGCCATGTTCTGATACACCGTCATGTGCGGATACAGCGCGTAAGACTGGAACACCATGCCAATGCCGCGTTCCGACGGCGAATCATCGTTAACGCAAACGCCGTCAATACGCATCTCGCCGCCGCTTATCTCCTCAAGCCCTGCGACCATGCGCAGTAATGTCGACTTCCCGCAGCCGGAAGGCCCCACCACCACCACAAACTCGCCGCTATTCACTTCCAGATCGAGCGGTTTAATCACTTCCGAAGTGCTGTTATAGCGTTTTTGAATTTTATCGAGCACAAGTTGCGCCATGGTTATCCCTTAATCGCCCCACTGGTTAGCCCGCTGACAATGCGTTTCTGGAAGATAAGCACCAACACGATAATCGGCAGCGTCACCATGACTGAGGCTGCCATAATGCTGCCCCACGGCAACTCAAAGGTCGACGCGCCGCTGAACATACTGATCGCCACCGGCACCGTGCGTTTATCGCTGGAAATAATAAACGTCAGCGCGAACATAAATTCATTCCACGCGCCGATAAACGCCAGCAAGCCGGTGGTGACCAGTGCTGGAGCCAGAATCGGCGCAAACACGCGGCGGATAATGGTCCAGGTTTTCGCCCCATCGACAATCGCCGCCTCCTCCAGCTCCACCGGAATCGATTTCATAAAGGTGGTAAGCACCCAAACGGTGAACGGCAGCGAAAAAGTGGTGTACGACAACACCAGTGCGCCAAGCGAATCATATAACCCAAGAAAACGCACCAGCTCGAACATGCCGGTTAGCACCGCCACCTGCGGGAACATTGAGACACACAGAATGGTGAACAACAGGAATTTACGCCCGCGGAACTGCACCCGCGCCAGTGCGAATGAAGCCGTAATAGACACCAGCAAGCAAATCCCCACGGTTATCGTCGCCACCAGTACCGAGTTCAGTAAGCTACGCGCAATGCCGTTCGCTACCAGCGCGGTGACGTAGTTGCTCCAGTGATAACCACTCGGGAAATAGGCCGGTAAAAACAGCTCCTGCCCAGTGCGCAGCGAGGTCAGAATCGCGTAATAAAACGGAAAAACACAGAACAACACCGCGCAGGTCGCCCCCCCATAAATCACCAGATTGTGCGCAAATTTGCGCTGCCGACGCGTGGTTTTCATCACCGCTTCTCCTTCTCGTTTAAGCGTGAGACGCGGATAAAACAGGCAGCAATGCCCGCTACCATCATAAACACCAGCACAGAGGCGGCCGACCCCATCCCCATATCCTGATAAGAGATAATTTGCTCGCGGGCATAACCGGAAATCGACATCGTGGCTTCACTATTGGAGGTGAGCACGAAGATCAGGTCGAAAATCCGCATCGCGTCCATGACACGGAAAATCAGCGCCACAATCATCGCGGGCATAATCAGCGGCAAGGTAATGCGCTTGAAACGCTGCCACGCGCTGGCACCATCGACACGCGCCGCTTCGTAAAGATCGTTGGGGATCAGTTGCAGTGCCGCCAGCAGCATCAAGGCCATAAATGGTGTGGTTTTCCAGACATCGGCAATCACCACCGCCCACATCGACAGCGACGGTTCGGCAATCCATGCCAGATGTGCCTGATAACCAAATATTTTTTCCAGCAAATCGTTCACCACGCCGTACTGGTCGTGGAACATCCAGCCCCACATTTTGGCACTGACGATAGTCGGAATCGCCCATGGCACCAGAATTGCGGTGCGTACTAAGCCCTGGCCGCGAAACTTCTGGTTCATCAGCAGCGCCAGCAACATACCGAAGACCAACTCGATGCCAACGGAAACCACAGTAAACCACAAGGTATTGCCAACGGCTTGCCACCACAGCGGATCGACCAACACCCCGCTGCTGTCGCCGTCGTGAGTAGCGTAATAATTTGCCAACCCCACCATTTGATACTCAGACGGGTTGTCGAGCATCGCATTGGTGAAACTGAAGAAGAAGGTGCGCACCAGTGGCCATCCGGCCGCCAGTGCAAGTAACAAGAGTGCGGGCGCCACCAGTATCCACGCGATACGGCGACGCCGCTGTTGGTATGAACGGGCCAATTAGTGCCAGTCCTTACCTTTCACGCGTTCAAGGCGTTTTTGCAGATCCGCCACGGCCGTTTTGCCGTCGCTACTGCCATTGAGCACTTTGAAGGTGACGTTGAAGATTGCGTTAGAGACTCGCGGATACTGGCTTTTGGTGGCGG
Organism: Buttiauxella agrestis ATCC 33320; assembly: GCA_024169445.1. Classification (GTDB taxonomy): domain Bacteria; phylum Pseudomonadota; class Gammaproteobacteria; order Enterobacterales; family Enterobacteriaceae; genus Buttiauxella; species Buttiauxella ferragutiae. Next base: position 3,360,614 of record JALKFA010000001.1, on the reverse strand, counting down.
TTGCTGGACGCGGTACCGCGTTGGCGAAGATTTCTTTAAACAACGTCAGATGGGGTGCGGCTTCCAGCACTGCTTTGTCTTCATACAGGGCCGAACGCGTCGGTGCAAAACCGAGATACTTCAACTGCATTTTCTGCGAATCAGCATCGGTGAGGATTTTCAGCAGCGCAATCGCCGCATCTTTGTTTTTGGTATTCGCATTGATAGACCACTGCCAGCCGCCCAGCGCATTAGCTGATTTGCCCTCAGGGCCCGCAGGCAGAGGTGCCACGCCAACTTTGCCTTTCAGCGGGCTATCCGCCCCTTGCGAGAGCAAATAGGCGTAAGGCCAGTTGCGCATAAACAACGCGTCACCATTCTGGAATACCGCTCGAGATTCTTCTTCTTTGTAACCCAACGCCCCTTTCGGCGTGATTTTACCCATCCAGCCCGCGACCATATCCAGCGCCGCTGCCGCTTTAGGATTGTTAATGGTCACGTTCCCTTTTTCGTCGATAAACGTGCCGCCGCCGTAAGAATCAATCCACTCCAGCGCGTTACAGGTCAGCCCTTCATACGACTTGCCCTGGAAGATCATCCCCCAGAAATTTTTGTGTCCGGCTTTGCGTTCTTCTTCCTGAATTTTGGTGGCGATACGCGTCAGGTCTTCCCAGGTTTTCGGCGGCTGCTCGTTGTATTTTTCCAGCAGATCTTTGCGGTAATAGAGCACGCCAGTGTCGAGATACGCAGGAACCGCTTTCACCTTGCCGTTTACCGTATCGTTCGCCCAGGGACCGGGGAAGAAATCCCCTTTCATGTCGCCAACCGCATCGGTTAAATCGAGCGTTTGCTTATCGAGCAGACCCACCCAGATGGTATCTGACTGGAATAAATCGACCGCTTTCTCATCTTTAGCGGCGAACAACTGTTGCAACAAAGCCAGCTTTTCGTCAGACGCCGCAGGGAACTCGATAAATTCCAGCTTGTTGCTGGTCTGCTTCTCGAATCGGTCTTTGACGTAGTTGCAGTATTCCTTACCGCCAGGCGAGATCGGGCATTCCATGCGCAGGGTATCGGCAAACGCAGCGTTAGAAACGCCCGCAAGCGCTAAGGTAATCAGACTTAACGTCAGCTTTTTCATGGCTTCCTCATTTGTTTTGACCAAACTGGAGGGAAAACAGCTACACCATTAAAAAAGCTAGTTAACAACCGCCTACATCAGCAACTTAGCTGGCTAATCTTTGTACGAAATCTCGACCTGGTGCACGTATCGCTATTTTTTATTTCACTTTTCGATAAGACAGGCTACGTGCAGAGATAACAGGAAAAACTGGCTTCAAGCAACGTGCTATTACGAACAAAATAACCGACAGTGGATTATTTGGTGTAATACATCAGTACTGTATGACGCCTGTAAGTTTATATTACATAGTAAAACTGCTTATTAATTGAAGGAATAATTATGGCAATTCACCCTCTCAGCACACGGATTAACTCTAATGCCCCAGCAGAGTCTATGTCATATGATTTGTGTATATATAAAATGGATTCAAAAGGGAATAAACATACATTTGTGGATGTGAAGCAACAACAGATTCAGGGTAATTATGAAACCCAGAAGCATTTCACCGAAAACATCAGTGACCCACTTTCGACAATCTGCATTATGGAAGTCACGCTTTACCAGAAAACAATGCTCCATACTCATTGTGTTTCACCGGTGCCTTTTACCCGAATGTACACGCTGGAGGAATTTTCCTCCGGTAAAGCCTTCTCTCCGCTTAAACGTGAAAACCCCTGCTATTTTATTTCGCAAGGGACAACCAAACTGTCAAGCTCGGGTAAAAACATCTTATCAGTTCAGATATCAAGCCATGAAAGGCCGTTTATTGCTGAACAATATCCGGTTGGCGATCCCCTCGACCCATTTGAAAAAAGTATTATTGAAGGGCAAATAAAGAATCGATTTAACCAAGTGACATTCCCCGATCAGAATGCTTCCAGTCTGTGCGGCCCTGCTGCCTTTTTTTACTGTCTGCAACAAGACCGACCCGATGTGTATGTCCAGGCAGCACAAGATCTCTGGCAGTATGGAAAAACAAAAATTGGTGAACTTGAAATCACTCCCGGTGACGGTTGCCGGCATCCTTCTGGCGATTTTTACGATGGGTATGGCAGACAAAAGATTACCGGTCTGGACTGGATAATGCTGGCAGGTTTGAGAGACTCAGAAAATTCGGCATTGAGCTTTGATACGCTCGATTCCCCCATAGCGGGGATCACCATGTGGCAAACGCTGACAGAATGGTTTGAGAAAACGGGATATGAAAAAGTATTCAGTAATATCGGAGTAACCCAGACGGGTATTCAGGGGATTCGTGAGTTAAATGACTATGTAGGGAAAGGTTATAAAGTTGTCACATTAATAAATGATGGGCTGCTTAAAAATAGTCATTCAACTTTAACCGTTCCCTCTCACTGGATTGTATGGGATGAATCGGTAACACAAGACAGCTATAACAATGTGCATCTAAAATTATTCTCATGGGGAGATGTGTCCGATCAGATAAAACCAAGAAAAGATATGTCATTTTTCATTAACCGATTTTTTGGAGGGCTGGTTTTTAAACCACCAAAATAAACATGAACTTATCTAGATTATTACTTATCATTATCACTTTTGGTATATCTGCATGCAGCCCAAAAGTTGAATATATCCCTGACGGGAAGATTCTAAAGGCTGCAACCGTTGGTAAGCCTTATTTTTTCAAGATTGATATATTGGGTGGTGCGGTGATTGGCGGCCCCGAGAGACGAGTTGGCTTTGTCTCACCAGATAATAGCGGGATTTTTCTACGAAATTGTCCAATGGACGAATGGAGAATTTCAGCGAAAACGAGAGATCCTCATAATTATAACTGCGTAGAAATATATGGCACTCCCACAAAATCCGGCGAGCTAAAAATAAACATTGGCGGCGGAATGTACGGCAGCATGATCGCCCCAGCCAGCGAATTTAGTAAAGAATACACACTGAAAGTTGTTGAACCATAAAGTTGAATGGCAAGTGAAAAAGATCTTTCTCAGACCCTTTTCACCCTGCACTTTTTCACCATTCCAGCCATTCGCCACCGCGATGGCTGCTTTCCCGTACTGTTTCGATAAACTTCATGCCAGCCAGTCCTTCGGCGATGCCAGGAAGCAACGGCGCTTTGCCACCACGAATTTTAATCGCGGCTTCACGGTAGATTTGCGCGAATCCTTCCAGATAACCTTCGGGATGGCCTGCGGGTGTGCGGCACTGGTGGCGCACAGAATCGTGGTTGTTGACACCATTGCGCGTGACAACGTAACTATTGCCATGATGCGGATGTATTTCAAGGATTTCAGGTTGTTGCTGACGGAAGCTGATGGTCGCCCTGCTGCCAACGATGCGCAGACGCAGGTCGTTTTCAAAACCGGGTGCCACCTGGCTTGCCCACAAACGCCCTCTTGCACCATTGGCATAACGCATTTCGGCGTACACTTCATCGTCCAGCACCCGCCCTTCAATGCGCGTTAGCAGTTCGCCACGCACTAATTCTGGTTCCATGCCGCAGACGAACGCCGCCAGTTGCCATGCGTGGGTACCAATATCGCCAATCGCCCCAGCGCCAGCCATTGCAGGATTACCGCGCCAGCTCGCCTGCTTGTTATCGGTCAGCTCTAACCGGTCGTTCAGCCAGTCCTGCAAATACTCAACTTCAATGGCGCGGATATCGCCAATTTCGCTATTGGCAATACGGGCGCGCGCTTCCCGGACCATCGGCAACGCGCTGTAGTTATGGGTGAGAATAAAATGGCACCCGCTGGTTTCGATAACCTGCGCCAACGCCTGCGCTTCCGCCAGCGTCACACCAAGCGGTTTATCGCAAATCACGTGAATACCGTGCTCTAAAAAGACTTTTGCCACCGGAACATGCAGATGATTAGGGGTGACAATCGCCACCACTTCGATACCGTCGGCACGAGCGGCTTCTTGTTGCGCCATCTCCTGCCAGTTGGCGTAGCACCGCCCGGCATCAACATACAGCGCTTCACCGCTGCGTTTTACCACTTCTGGCGAGGATGAAAATGCACCGGCGACTAATTCAAACTGGTCATCAAGCCTTGCCGCAATACGATGCACGCCACCAATAAATGAGCCTTCACCGCCACCGACCATCCCTAAACGTAGCCGTTTCATGGTTAACCCTCCAGCCCGAGCATACGACGCACCGCAGACACATCGCTTTTGTGATGCGCAAAGTCGTCAAAGGCATAATCGGCAACCGGAATAATATGATCGGCGATAAATTTTGCCCCTTCGCGCGCCCCCGCATCGCCTGATTTCAGGCAACACTCCCATTCAAGCGTAGCCCATCCGTCATAGTCGTATTGCGCCAGTTTGCTGAAAATTGCCTTGAAATTAACCTGCCCGTCCCCCAGCGAACGAAAGCGACCTGGGCGCTCAATCCACGGCTGATAACCCGCATAAACGCCGCTTTTTGCCGACGTCTGAAACTCGGCATCTTTAACGTGAAAGGCTTTGATTCGCGCATGGTAATGGTCGATAAAACCGAGGTAATCGAGGTGTTGCAGCAGCATATGGCTTGGATCGTAGAGAATATTGCAGCGCGGATGGTTATCGACCAGCGCCAGAAAACGCTCGAACGTGACGCCATCATGCAAATCTTCGCCGGGATGCAGCTCAAAACAGACATCAACGCCCGCCTCGTCAAAACTGTCCAGTATCGGTTTCCAGCGGAAAGCCAGTTCACGAAACGCTTCATCAAGCAGTTGTTCGTTGCGCGGCGGCCACGGGTAAAAATAGGGCCACGCCAGCGCGCCAGAAAAAGTCGCGTGGGCATTTAGCCCTAAATTTTGTGAAGCGCGAGCCGCTTGTTTCAGGCTGTTGACTGCCCATTGTTGACGGGCACTAGCATCGTGCGCCAGTTCAGGCGGCGCGAAGCCTGCAAATGCCGCATCGTACGCCGGATGCACGGCCACCAATTGCCCTTGCAAATGGGTCGATAACTCGCTGATTTCCAGCCCAACATTTGCCAGCATTGCGCGAATTTCTGCACAGTATTCCGGGCTTTTCGCCGCTTTGGCGAGATCAAAAATATGCGGTAAGTGTGTTGGGATTTGTAGCGCTTTGTAACCTAACCCCGCCGCCCACTCGGCAAGGGATTCCAGTGAATTAAATGGTGGCTTATCCGTAATAAACTGCGAGAGAAAAATGGACGGCCCTTTCAGGGTTTTCATTACAACATCTCCTTAATTAACACCGTGCGTTGTTCACGAACCGCAAGATCCGCCGCCAGCACCACAGCGAGGCTTTCAATCGCCTGCTGCTGATGCAGTGACAAATCGCTATCATCAAAAATGGCACGGGCAAAAAACTGTTGTTCCCGTTGGCACAAGGCAAAATGGTCCGGTTCATCGCTTGCTGTCACCCATTCATCCTGGTAAGCAAACTCGCCCTGCGCGTTTAATTCGGCGTGATGAATGCGTAACGATTCGGTACGTGTGTGCGCCTCAACATTTGCCGATTGCCCTTCGCCCCCGGCTTCGCGCGCCACGATCGACACCGAACCTTGCGGGCCAATTACATCTTTAATAAAGAAGGCCGTTTGGCTCATCATCGGCCCCCAACCCGCTTCGTACCAGCCAACTGAACCGTCTTCAAAACGCACCTGAAGCTGGCCGTAGTTGAACTGTTCTGGTGCGATATCGTCGCTTAAACGCACGCCAATCGCACTCACCGACAGCGGACTGGATTGCGCCATCTGGCACATCACGTCAAGGTAATGCACACCGCAATCGACGATAGGCGAAAGCGACTGCATCAGCATTTTGTGGGTGTGCCAGGCACTGCCGCTACTTTGCTGATTGAGGTTCATGCGCATCGCCAGCGGTTTGCCCAGCCCGTGCGATAGCTGAATAAACCGCTGCCAGACAGGGTGATGGCGCAGAATGTACCCGACAACCAGTTTCTTGCCCGCAAGTTTCGCGGTAGCAACAACACGTTTCGCCCCGCTCACCGTGGTGGCGAGCGGTTTTTCCAGAAACACATGGCAACCTGCCGCCAGTGCCGTCAGCGCCAGCGCTTCATGGCTATCCGGCCAGGTAGCGATGCACACCGCATCAGCCTGGGTTTCTTTGATTGCCTGCGGCAAATCATCGAACAGAGGAATGTCGGCCGCCAGTTGTGCTTTGAGGCGAACTTTTGACGCTCCGCGAGTCACCAGCCCGCAGAGCGTAAACTCATCGACTTGCTGATACGCGAGGCTGTGGGCAGCCCCCATATTCCCGCAGCCCACAACCAACACGCGCAGCGGCTTATTTGCCATGCTGCTCACCCTCTTTGTAATTGAAGCTGAAGAAGAAGATGGCGGCGATCACCACTGCTGCAATCGCTGGCATCCACCAGAATTGTTGCCATTGCAATAAGCCCTCCGCACCTTTCGCAGTCACTGAGCGGTTAAATACCGCGCCGCTGATTTGCGAACCAATCAACATGCCAAGACCGTAGGTGAACAGCACCAGCAGGCTTTGCGCTTGCCCTTTCACTTTGTTGCCCGCCACTTTGTCGGTGTAGATAAAGCCAATCACAAAGAAGAAGTCGTAACAGACCCCGTGCAGGATGATGCCGATGTAGATCATCCAGCGCGTTTCTTCGGTAATTCCGAGGGCGAACATCGCGTAGCGCAGGAACCACGATAACATGCCGATCAGCAGCATCATTTTGATGCCCAGACGACGGAAGAAGAAGGGAATCAGCAGCATAAACAGCAGCTCAGACATCTGACCAAACGCCATCACCCCACTCACATTTTCAAAACCAACCGCTGAAATAAACGGTGCGGCGTAGGCGTAATAAGCCGCCAGAGGAATCGAGATCAGCGTGGCGCAGATGATAAACACCATAAAGTGGCGCTGTTTGAGCAACGCAAAAGCGTCGGCACACACCAGGTCACGCATTGAAAGCGGTTTGCCGCGATCCGGCGCGGGGGTATTTGGCAGCGTAAAGCTGTAGATCCCCAACACCACCGAAGCGATGGCCGCCAGCGTGAAGATGCCGGTGCTATCTGAAAGACCGCTGGTGCCGACAATCAGCCCCGCGACAATCCAGCCGATGGTGCCGAACGCACGCACAATCGGAAACCCTTTTTCGCTGTTTGCCAGGCTGTGGAACGCCACGTTATTGCTCAACGCGATGGTTGGCATGTAGCAAAGCATGTAGGCGAAGACAACCCACAACAGGCCACTCTGCCCGCTTTCAAACATCCCTGGCAGCCACCACAACAACGCCGCGCCGACCAGGTGCAACACGCCGAGCACCTTTTGCGAGGCAAAGAAACGGTCGACCAACATGCCGAGCACAAACGGCGACAAAATCGAGGCGATTGGCCCAGTGGAATACGCATCACCAATTAATGCGCTCAGGCCGTATTTGCCCATCACCACGCCGAGGGTCACATACCAGGCACCCCAGACGAAAAACTCGAGAAACATCATTAACGACAAGCGTGGAATCACCCATTTATGAGTGACCACTTGTGCCCCAACGGCCGACTGAGAAGACATAAATCCTCCGGTACAGAGTATTGATTTAAGGGTAAGAGGTTATTTTTGTAATCGATTACATTCGCACTTCAATAAAAATGTAATCGATTTCATTCAACTTGCCATCATGCTGGTGAATTATTTGGTAGTATCAATTCAAATCTGGAATGCGGTTCACAATTCAGCCGATCGGGCAAAGGATCAACATGTCGATAGATAAAGTGGCGCGAATGGCTGGGGTTTCTACCGCCACCGTATCCCGGGTGCTGAATGGCAACCCTGCGGTGAAACCCGAGACGCGCGACAAAGTGCTGGCGGCAATTGAGGCCTGTGAATACCAACCTAACCTGCTGGCGCGCCAGTTGCGCACTTCACGCAGCCGCATGTTGCTGGTGCTGGTGTCCAACATCACCAACCCCTTCTGCGCCCGTGTGGTGCGCGGTATCGAAGAAGAAGCGGAAAAACACGGTTACCACATTCTGCTGTGTAATTCTGAATCGCGCCTGACCCGCGAATCGGCCTATTTGCGCCTGTTGAGCGGCAAAGTGGTCGATGGTGTGATCACTATGGATGCCGTCAGTTGTTTGCCTGGATTAACGACGCTAATCGGTGACTCGCCGTGGGTACAATGCGGCGAAGGCGACCCCGGTTATCGTGCCTCGTCGGTGACTATTGATAACTTTAAAGCGGCTGCCGCTGCCGTCGACCACCTGAACAGCGCGGGTTACCAACGCATCGCTTTGATTAACGGCGATTTGCGTTATCTCTACTCCCAACAACGTGAAGCGGGTTATCGCGCATCCTGTGGCAAAAACTGGCAAGCGGTGGTGTATGCCGATGGCCTTGAATATCAGGCAGGCGTGCAGGCAATGGCCGAACTGTTCACCCTGCCAGAACCGCCGGATGCGGTATTCGCGATATCCGATGCACTGGCCGGTGGTGCGCTGCATTACGCCCATGAGCAAGGCCTGCGTGTACCTGAAGATGTGGCGATTATGGGCTTTGATGGCGTACCGTTTGGCGCAGTGACCTTCCCTCCTCTCACCACCATCGAACAACCGATGCACCAGCTCGGCGTACGCAGCGTGCAATTATTGCTCGAGCGTATTGATAACCCGGAAGTCGAAACCGTGAATGAGATTCTGGACTGGAAACTGGTGGTGCGTGGGTCGGTGTGACGAGGATGGGTGGATATGACGTATGAGTCGCAAGCTATTATGTTTTAAACACGATTAGATGCGTTACTGGCGATACACGCAAGGTTCTTAAGGGAGTATATATCTGGATTCCGATTATTGCGGCTCACAACGCAACAGATGACTCCAATACTTCAGAGCTACAGTGCTGCGAACAGATAAGCGGTCTGTCTCACTACAGATCAGCAGGAATTTGGGTAGAGAATATGGATATTAACCACTGCGTAATAAATTTTAAGGATTTATTTGGTCTGTTACTGCTTTTATTGATCTGGGTGATATGCGTCTGGGACTTCATTTCAAGCTGCTTTTCAGGACGAGCCAGTTTTGCATTCTTTATCCGGCAAGGCCAAAGCGCCTGGCTTGGCCACCGCCAAATTAAAATCACTGGGGGGCGGAAACAAGAGAAAATATTGTACTTCGTGATCATGGGACTCAATTTATTGGTCATTGTATTGTATGCGTACGGCGTAGTTATCCCGATGTTCAGCCCAAGTGTATTTGATGAATTAATCGGCAACATTGTTACCTGTCGGGGATAACTACAGATAAGTTCTGTTCCACTTTATCACTCTGGCGCGGGCAGAAATCTTGTATGAAATAAAAAGTAATTCTACTGCTGTATTTTTCTGAATATCCGTATCTTTAAACCTCACTATAAAGCCCAACACAATTAACCATAAGAAAAGTAATGATACAGGAGGTGTCATTGATCATTCAGCGAATTGTATTTTGAGAGAGTGAAATGTCCGATTATGGAACCTGGAATTATTTTCTCTCCGTGAAAAAATGTAATCGCTTCTATACTGAAAACAAAGGTATTCTTGCAAATACATTCATAGAACTCATGTTCGTTCAATGGGGAGACTGGGAGCAACATGACGGTGCCGTACTCTTATGCTTTGCCCATTATTGCTGCGCTGTCGTTAGCCAGCCCGGTGAGTTATGCCGTTGATGCGAGCCGCCCTAAAAAGCATGCTGATGCGGTACTCGCGCTAATGAGTTACACCGTCTGGCCGGATATCACCGCCAGCGATCTGAATATCGATAACGGTACCAGCGGGACGCAAGAGCTATCCATTACCCAGTTCGGCGGTGGCGCAACCATCAGCAAGGAAGTCCCTCTCTATCTTGAAGGGACGATGGGTTACAGCCGTTATGACCCGCAATTTGTACTTTCCGACGGGACCCAAAGCCGCAAAATCCCGACCAAATGGAACAGTCTAACCGCCACGGGTGGCGTTGGCTGGGATTTTCACGTCTATACCGATAGATGGGGTGGTAACCTGGTACTGCGCCCAATCTTCAATTTCATGCTCGGCACCATGGCCAGTGACCTACGCATTGGCACTTATGTTTTCAAACGACGTACTAATAAAGATTTTGATTTTCTGAATGGTGGGCGGCTCAATGCCTATGGTTTGGGCGGTTCGCTGATGCTCGATTATGAATTGTTCTCAAAACCTCAGGATATCGATATCGAGTTGCGTTATTCCGACATGACTCTGCGCAGTTTTGGCAGCACATCCGAAGCCGTCAGAGGCGAGGCCAACACGCAAAATCTGGGCGTTTATCTGCGTCGTCGTGCTCCTGTCTCGGACTGGACGTTGCTCAATAAGCCGCTACGTTATGTTCTGGAAGGGGCACATACCGAGTATTTGGGGGAGCAACGTGGGCAACTCGGTTTTAATAGTCTGACATCGATGGGGTTAGGGTTCGAGCTAGATAGCAGTGATTATGATGTTTTCATCACCCGCACAAGACTGGTGGCGCGTTATATGTTTGGTAATAACACCAATGGTTACGGTTTAGGATTGGCGATGAGTTTTTAAGGCGAGTTGATTTTGCAAAGCCTGGGAGTTGCCACCCAATCATGTGCACAACATCAGATTGCAGAAATAACGGTTAGCTCAACTACTATTTAAAAAACGTTGATATATCTCAGATGTCATCGAAGCAAACTGGGATACATCAACGGTTGCAGCTTATCTTATACATACCAGTACACGACATTTGTATACAAGCCGGAATTACTCAACCATAAAGTTCATGTGATGCACACGCAGGTTATATTTTTCAACAATAATCTTAGTTGCATTCATACTCGCGATGCGTTGCTGTGAGTTTAACGCTTGTTCCATCGCATTTTTATCTTCATAACTGTGCTGCATCATCAAAATAACACTCTGATGACACTCAGACTCTATAAATTCTGGCTTACTCAATACAACACCTTTATTACCAGGGAAAGCACGGATAATAGGTGCAACTTCTTTTTCCATATAATTGTAAAAGTCTATTTTTTCTTCATTGTTTAAATCAGCTTCAAAAAAAGCAGTTCTTATAATAGTCATATGTTTATCCTACTGAGTTAATAATTTATCAGAGAAAAAATCCGAATGGTTTATTGTTTGAATAAATTAAAGATAAAAGCCTGCTTTATTGGCTGTTTCTTGCAATGTCTTCTTGGCTTCTTTAATGTTTTCAAACCATTTGTCATCTTGAGCCCACATTTCAATAACAAAAGGTGAGCAATAATCCATAGCGGCTAGAGTTTTAAAAATTGAGAAAAAATCAACCTCACCTTCACCAATCACTAAGTCGCGGAACTGGCCTTTAGACGTACTAGAAACACGACGAGTATCTTTTAAGTGGACTTGAATAATATGGTCTTTTGACAACATTAACTCAGTACACACATCATAATTCCAGCCAGTTATATTCCCCACATCAGGATAGGCCATGAAGTAAGGGGATGGGATTTCACGTTTCAGAACTTCAAATTTACTTAACGAGTTTAAATATGGCGTATCCATAATTTCCACGCCAAGCATTACACCCGCTTTTTCTGCCATTTTCGCAGCTTGTTTCATACCATCAATAAAGCGCAGGTGTGTACTCTCAGATTGAGGTTCATAATAAACATCGTAACCTGCCATCTGAATGCAACGAATACCAAGTTTATAGGCTAATGTGATCGCCTTTTCCATAATAGAAAGCGCTTCCAGGCGAATAGTTTCGTCCATAGAGCCAAAGGGAAACTTTCTATGCGCGCTTAAACACATGGACTGCAATGGCATGCCATGCTTTATGCATAAATTACGTAACTCATATATCTCTTCATCAGACCAGTCCAGTCGGGCTCTTCGCTCATCTGTCTCATCAACTGAAATTTCAACGAAATCAAAGCCAGCATCTTTGGAGTAGAGTAATCTATCTTCCCAACTTAATGTTGCTGGCATTGCTTTCTCATAAATCCCTAGCCTGTATTTTTCAGTAAAGTTAATCACTTGATCCTCCATAATTTAAGTGCTGTTGAATTCTATCAGTAAATACTTTTACTTTATCAGCGATCACCGAATAACCAATTTGCCGCATTTTAGGTGTCAATGTAGACACGCTCACCGCATAAACAGGTGTGCCATTTTTGTCAAGGATGGGAACGGCTATACAGGATATTCCAGCCTCATTTTCTTCATCATCAATTGCATAACCTCGGACTTTAATCTGCCCAAGAGTATCAAAAAAAGGTTCTTTGTCTAAAATAGTGTTTTCTGTTAATTTCTGCATGACACTGGAGTTTCGTTGCCAATATGACTCTTTCACCGCATCAGTACTAAATGCTAAATAGCACTTACCTGCTGCAGAACAATACATAGGTGAATGCAATCCAACATAAGTACGGGTTCTGAATGAAGCATCTCGAGGTTCAAGTTTATCCTGGAAAATTATATTATCTGCATCAAAGGATAAAAAATTAACGGTTTCATTTAATTCAGAAAGTAATTCGGATAGGTAGGGTTTAACAACCCCAGTAACGTCTGAATTCAATGCTGCATGGCCTAATTGCATCAACTTCATCGTCAAACGATATTCTTTTCCTGAAAACATCTGGGCAACATAGCCAGATGACTCAAAGGTAGAAAGAACTCTATGAATAGATGACTTATTAAAGCCCGTCCCCTCAGATATATCTTGTAAAGAAACACCGTTAGGATACTGCCCCAAATACTCAAGGATAGTTAAGGCTTTAGATAGTGATTTAATTTGCTCACTCATAAATGTCTACCAATGTTTTTTAATTTCACTATGAAAATGTTGAGCGATATCTGGACCATCTGAATCAGCTAAAGCTCTACCGGCAATAAATGCTTTAACATTGATGCCCTTGAATAAATGAATATCTTCCGGAACAATGCCACCCGTGACGGAAAGCTCTAATCCTAATTCAGATAGTTTTTTAAGTTTTACCAGATCATCTTCTGTCCAGTTTACTCCAGCTAATTCAGCATCACGAGATCTATGGTAAATAGCTTGTCTTACTCCCATTGCTACCCAATCTCTTGCATTATCATAGGTCCAGTTACCATAAAGCTCTATTTGAACTTCGCCTTTAAACTCATCAGTTATCTTTTTAGCTGCGCGAATAGTTTCTATATGTGCAGCAGCACTGACAGTAACCCAGTTTGCCCCTGCCTGCATGGCTAAACGCGTTAAAATGGCGCTGGCATCAGTAATTTTCATATCACAAACAATGATATGGTTTGGATACTTTTCACGCAAAATAGCGACGCAATCAATACCATACGAAAAGGCTAAAATGGTACCAACTTCAATAACATCTAAATCTCTTGATACCAATTCAACAGATTTTAATGCAGATTCAATCGTTGTGGCATCAAGAGCCATTTGCAGTAAGGGCCTGGTCATCTTCATGATTCCTCGAATTCTTTGAAAAGTTGTACAAGCTTCTGATATTTATTATATTTATTCTGGAATTTGATAAAATTATCAGAATCTGGCTTAAATTGCACTGTTTGTGTTTGAATATTTTTAACGCAATCACTGACAGTTGGATATTCATCGGTGCCAACCATAGCAACAATAGCCGCACCTAACGCACCGGTTTCATCTATATTTAAGACTTCAACCGTCATACCGCTCAAATCTGCTAGCATTTGCATCCATGTTCTACAAGAAACAGGGCCCCCTGTTACTTTCAGAACTTTAGCCTCTGGAAATCTAATACGCATTCGTTCTAAATGAACATTATGACAAAATAAAATACCTTCCCATATTGCCTGGATTATATGTCCTTTGGTGTGGTGCGCTTGTAAACCATAGAAACCAGATTTGAGACCTAGTCCCTGATTAGAACCATACAAAAATGGAACAAAAAACACACTGCTAGATGCAACCTCTAGATCTGAAACCAAGGCCTCATTATCTTTATGATTAAAGCTACCATTTTCCCCAAGATAGTTTGAAAACCACTCATAATTCCCTGCCGAGGTAGGGCTCGCTTCATGTATAACATATTCATCAGTGATTGCATGACGACCATAAACGAAATTATATTTTTCTTGAGTAATTGATTTTGTAATCCCGGAGGTTACTGCCCATGTCCCCATTACATAATTAAGTGAATTTTCACCAGAGTTAATACCTGAGCATAATGCCGTTGAGACTACATCAAATAGGCCACCGAAAACAGGCGTTCCAGCAGACAACCCAGTTTCTTTTGCAACCTCTTCAGTAATATAACCACCGATATCATTAGAATTAATTATTGGTGGTAATGCACTCCATACTTCTTCAATGCCAAATAAATGTAATAAATCTAAATCATACTTTCCTGTATGGGCATTAAAAAAATTACTTTCAGACATATTAGTAATTTCAGCGGCAATGACATCTGTAAAACGATAACGAAGATAGTCATGAGCCATCAAGATTGAACCAATATTGCAGTAAGTATCGGGCTGATTATCTTTAAGCCAGCGAACAATCGATACAGGATGTCCAGTCCATAATGTCTGTAATGTTTTTTGATAAACAATATTTGGCAACCCTTCACTCACCCACTTTTTCACTATTGGTAATGAGCGTGAGTCTGAAGACATAATTCCTCGTTCTAAACCATGCCCTCTTTTATCAAGTAAGTAAACACCTTTACCTTGTGCCGAAATGCCCAATCCTTTAATTTTTTTTGGGTCTATTGCCGTTACGGTTAATAATTCTTTAATTGCAATGACTGCATCATTCCATAATGCATTCAGATCACGTTCGACCCACCCTTGCTTTTCATTAATAACACTCGCTGATTTTCTTACTAACCCATGCTGATTGCCATGCGCATCAAACAGGGCCGCTTTCATAAAAGTCCCACCGGAGTCCAAGCCAATGTAATAATTCATAGCACCCCCGCTAATAAATCATTATGTATCTTCACCACTAACTTTCTAACAAATTCAGGTTCTTTATTTATTACATTTGTTATATGAACTACATTTGGTGTAAATAAATAAAACTCACCAGGCATTGCATTCATAATGTTTAAATTAACACAATCAGACTCATAGAATAAAATATCTCTTGTATCATTATAATCACCGAAGTGTGGATGATTTCCTGTGTCTATTGACCAAGCCATTAACTCGGTGCCTGACAACAAAATTTGTAAGTCTGAGTGATACTTATGAACTTCCGGGTGAAAATCAGAAAGTGGACTCGTATGGTACTCCAAAATCACAAACCAGAGTTTCTTTGAGTCATATCCATCAAGTTCATGCCTACCAAGAGGTAACGAACTTAAATCAATTTCATTTAATTTTGACAATACATCGTTCACCACAAAAGGATAACTTTCCGATATTGAATTTTTTTTAACATTTCCAACCAACATATAATTATCCCTTTTACAAATAAGATGAAGAATTAATGACAAAATTTGAACATTATTTTGATGAAAACCCTACTACGCAATCAAGAACCTTACTTGTTCAGCATGATTAGTTCGTATAACAAACCCAAAATCATTTAATGTCATGCTCAGCATTTAGCACTGCTCCATAGAGATTAAATATCAATAAATTAACATCCTAACTGATGACTATTTTTGACCATAATATGAGTTTTTACCGTGCTTACGATTGTAATGCTTATCTAATAAAGCAGGATTGATCATTATGCTTTCATTAATCACCCTGGTAGAAATGGCCATTGCCGCGACTTCCTCCAAAACAACTGCATTATGCACAGCATCAAAGGCATCTTTCCCCCAAGAAAATGGAGCATGGCCAGCGATAATGACACCAGGCATAGCATGAGGATCTAAATTATTTTTGCTAAATGTTTCAACAATGACTAACCCTGTATTTTTTTCATACTCAATATTGATTTCATCATTCGACAACTGTCTGGTGCAGGGTACATCACCATAAAAATAATCTGCATGTGTAGTTCCTAACGCAGGGATATCTAATCCCGCTTGTGCCCACACAGTTGCATTACGTGAGTGAGTATGAACAATACCACCAATACCCTTGAATGCTTTATATAACTCCAGATGTGTAGCCGTATCACTTGAGGGATTTAGATCCCCTTCAATACGATTGCCATCTAAGTCAACAATAACAATGTCATTGACATTCATAACATCATATTCAACACCAGATGGTTTTATAGCAATAACACCTCTATCTCTATCAATTTCAGAAACATTTCCCCACGTGAAAGTTACCAGTCCATATTTCGGCAACTGGAGATTGGCTCTTAACACACGTTCTTTTAGATCATTAAACATTTAACACCATCCGTTTAGTTAAATTAAAGAAAATAAATAGTCTAACTATGCACCAACAGGAAGACTATTTATTTAATACCGTTGCAGATTATTGAACTGCAGCTTGAATTTCCTTAATCATGGCATCACCATTTGTTTTGATGTAAGAGTTCCATGCTGGTTTTGCGGCGACCTGGAATGCAGCACCATCAACGTCTCTATTCACTTTCATTCCGTTTGATTCAAGCTCGCTGATCATTGTATTTTCTTTTTCAATACTCAACTTACGCTGCAAATCTACGGCCTCTTTAGCAACATCAGTAATGATTTTTTGATCTTTTGGACTCAGCGTATTAAATTTTTTATAGTTCATTGTTACAACTAAAGGTGAATATGCATGCTGTGTCAGGCTTAGGTATTTTTGAACCTCATAAAATTTAAATGAAAGGGTCACACCTAGAGGATGATCTTGCGCATCTACAACACCGGTTTCCAATGCGCTATACAATTCAGCTACAGGAAGTTGCTGTGGATTGGCTTTAAGCTCGTTAAACATATCATTAAGTGCTTTAGAATCATTCACACGCATCCGCAAACCAGAGAGATCTGTTGGCTCTTTAATTGGTCCACGATTGTTAGTTATATTACGATAACCATTTTCTGGATACCCCAACCCTTTCAGGTTCAGCGCTTCCATTTTTGAAAATATTTCACTCCCTGGTTTTCCATCAAGTGCTTTATATGCTTCCACTCGGGTTGGGAAGATAAATGGTAATTCGAAGGCAGCCGCTTCTGGAATTATGCCTGAGTAGTTATTCAGCCCAACCATGGAAATATCTACAATGCCAGAACGTGTTCCATCAATCATTTGCTTATCATTACCTAACTGGCCTTGAGGGAAGACATTGACTTTAATCTCCCCATTAGTCCGTAATTCTACTTCTTTTTTAAAGAATAATGACATATTTTGCTGAAGGTCTGATTCAGGCGCTGCATGAGCTAATTTTAATGTGGTTTGGGCAATGGCTGATGAACAAAATGCCAGAGTTGATACGATTCCAACTATTTTATATAAATTTTTCATACTCTCTCCTTAGTGTAATTAACCAATTACAAGTTGCATTGGTACTGTAATGATTTCCGGAAACAGAACGAACATCGTTAAAAGCATCAAGTATGCAGCAATAAATGGTATAACCCCTTTAACCGCTGTAGACATTTGAACTTTAGCAACACCACATACTACATTTAATACCGTGCCAACTGGTGGTGTAAGTAGGCCAATCGAACAATTAATAACAAACATTAAACCAAAGTAAGTTGGGTCAATTCCAGCCAATTTTACGATTGGCATTAATAATGGGACCAGTATCAAAATTGTTGGACTTAGATCCATTACCATGCCGACACAAAGTACTAGCAACATAATGACGGCCATTAATAATCTTGGACTATCCACCAACGGTCCTAACATTTCGGCTAATTGTTGTGGCAACTGAGCAACTGTTATCAACCATGCCGCAACCATCGCACAGCCGACCAGGAACATCACCATAGCTGTAGACCTGCCAGCCGCCAATAAAATGTGGAAGAATTTTTTAAATGTCAATTCGCGATAAATAACTGTCGATACGAATACTGCATATGCAGCTGCAACAACAGCGGCCTCGGTTGGTGTAAAGATACCAAAGCGAATACCAACAATAATAATGATTGGTAGGAATAATGCCCAAATACCGTCCTTCAATGCTGCTCTTTTTTCTTCTTTACTTGCGCGTTCTACAACATCTAATTTTTCTTTTTTTGCTATGTGTCCCCAAACAAGCATCAGGGTTAACCCCATTAGCAAACCAGGAATAATACCGCCCAAGAATAAGTTTTTAATAGAGATGCCACCGGCAACACCAACGAGGATTAATGGTATCGATGGTGGAATAACTGGGGCGATAATACCGCCAGATGCCAGCAATCCCATTGATGAGCCTTCAGGATATTTTCCAGCCTTCATCATTGGGTAAAGGATACTTACCAATGCTGCGGCATCCGCCACCGCGGACCCAGATAAGCCAGCCAGTAACACAGAGGTCAATATTGCGACATAACCAAGACCACCTTTTCTATGCCCAACATACGTAGTTGCCAAACGAACTATTCGTGTAGACAAACCACCCGTTGACATGACCTCCCCTGCCACTAAGAAAAATGGAATAGCTAGTAAAGTGAAACTATCGACTCCATTCAGCAACCCTTGAGCTAGAATATCTGCACTAAACATATCCATATGGAACATCAATGCGATGGATGATAATAACAGTGCAAATGCAACTGGCAAACCGAGCAGTATTGATATAATTAGTACTGATAAAAATATCGCCAAAGTCATTGTTTACTCTCCATCTCATCTAAATCCAATAACCAATCAGGGCTAATAATTCGGACAAGTGCAATGATTGTCATTAATGCGCCGGATACTACACCTGCTAATGCGAATAGTGCCGTTGGTAATCCAGTCAGTTGTGATACATCTTGCCAGGTTGACATCATCTGTTGATGTGAACCGATTAATAACATTCCCACTGATACTAAAATCACCACTGAACAAATGCGTCTTAATATTGGTACGCATTTAGGCATTAATTTTTCTGTAAATTCAGCAACAGCAAGATGCTCGCCTCGACGTAATACAACGGCAGCACCGAGCATTACAACCCATACAAGACCTAAGCGAGATAATTCTACTGATGGACGTAAACCTGAAGAAAATCCATAACGCAAAGCTACATTGGTAAAAACAAGTACGATCATGCAAGCTAAAATGGCAGCCATAAATATATCGATGCAGTCCCAGACCCACTTAAATACTTTTCGCATAGCGCCCTCCTGGTTTCGATATTTTTACAATGATTTAATTTGTTCCCAAATTTCATCATGAATTTCGATTCCACCGGCTTTTTCGTGTTTATCAATAAATTTTTCAATTTCCGAACCAGCAATCATAACTGACCCGGTTTCCGCTGGTTCAGAAGCTAATACATAATCACGAATGCGCTTCATTTCATTTGTAAATTGGTCTTTTTCAATAGTTCTGGAGAGGTCAATTGCAATTAAAAATTGAGATACACCAAATTCCCCGCCCATATCCTCGGTCAATGCAGGCACAGAATTACCGCCAGAAATGGCTGTCAGCATCATATCCAGCACTATTGCCATAGAAGATCCTTTCCAGAATCCCATTGGCAGTAATCGCTTATTCTTCCATAAAACATGAGGGTCTGAAGTCAGTTCGCCGTTATCATCAAAACCACCAACAACAGGTAACTTTTTATCTTCAAGGACATAATTTTGAAGTTGCCCGTAGGAATACTGACTCATTGAGCAGTCAACTAAAACTGGTGGATCACCAGCAATTGCCATAATTAGAGGGTTTGATCCTACTCGGTGGTCTTTTCCGCCCCATGCAGGCATCACTGCAATAGAGTTTGTTGAGGCAATACCAGCAAAACCCTCACGGGCCATTTTTAAAACATACGTTCCACCGCGCATCCAATGATTAGAGTTGCGCATTCCGACCATGCCAATACCAAACTCGCGAGCCAGTTCCATTGCACGCTCGGAACAAATCAAACCATTCAATACACCAGGACCAAATTTACAATCCCATTGCTCAAGTGCGCCCATGCTGTTTACACATTCAGGGGTGTTGTTTAACTGTATTTGTCCCTTATCTACTTGATCAATAAACACAGGGAAGCGATTTATACCGTGTGAATAAGTCCCTTCATTTGCCATTTCGACAAAACCAGCAGCAAGTTTTGTCGCCATTTCAGGCTTCATATCCCTGGCCAGCAAAACGCGCTCATATTCTTCCTGCAGTTTCTTAGTTGTCACTAATGCCATTTTATTATCCTGTAAATTCCATAATGCGGAATCAGGACTATCTATAATTCCGTTTTCTTTGTCATTATTTCCATTTGGGTTTCATGACAACATGCACAAAAAAACATCTTTTGTGATGAGTATCACCAGCAACTTGTTAAATAAGTGTTGAAATTTTGCTTGTAATAAGCTCACTAAAAACACATATCGATTACAAGAAAATCACAAAACAGAAACGTGATAATGAAAATGAAGAAACAAGTTAGTAACAAATGGAATTTCATCGCGGGATTTTGCATTGCACTACACTGGATTTATCAGTTCGGACTGTGCCTGAAGTACTGCACAACAAGTCATTCGCCAAACCCGTAAAGGAAAAGATGGCAGCCGGGTACACCTGTATCAGGCATTTGACTTACTCTGCCATGATGCTCGGCTCAGACATATTGAGGATGAACGCAAGAGAAGTATTTTTGAGGTGTGCTAGCAAAAGGGACACTTTGCTTATTAGTGTGTCCAACTTTCTGGGTTTACTGCAAAATTGGTGGATGTCACGTGCACTAATCTCCCCTACAAATCCACAGCAACAGCGGTTTTTGTAGGTCGGGTTAGCGTTAGCGTCACCCGACACATTTCGAATAATTACTTCAAGGCTTCCGGCAACTTAATCACCCACAGCTCGTTTTGCGATTCGGGTTTCTCCAGCGGTTTTATGGAGACTTTTGTGGCATCGGACTTGTCCACGACCGATTGCAGACCGAAATCGTTGTCATTAATCACCGCGATGGTTTGGTTATCGATCAGCGTCATACCTTCAGCTTTCTCTTGCTGCCAGCCGAGTTTGCGCAAATCGACCACCTGCTTTTTCTCTGCCAGTTTGATGCCACGCGCTGTCAGTTGTGCCGCATCATCAAATTCAGGCGCTTTTTCTTTATCGAATGTGCTCAAGTCGCTAGCCTGGCTGAGATCGACGACATAAACCAGATTGCGCATTACTTTGTTTTTATCACCTCCCTGTTCGATTACCAGCAGGCGGTTATCGTCCAGCGCCACAATGTCGCCAATTTTGGCGTCTTTGGCTTTCTTATAAACATCGACATCAATTGGGTAGCCATACATCACGGTTTGCCCCGTTTCCGGGTTGAAGCTCACCAGTCGAGTAAACTGCGCACTGTTTTTACTTTTACCGTCGATATCCAGCGTGCTTTGCACCGCCGCAATAATCCGCCCATCAGGCATCCGCGTAATACCTTCAAAACCACGGTTAGCCTGGCGCCATTTCAGGATATTCGGTAATCCACCCGCAACACCCTGCTCGCCTTGTTCTGCCTGCGGGCCGTATTTTTTGAGGATTTTTCCTTTGCCGTCGATGTTGATAATGAACGGGCCGTATTCATCGCACAGCCAGTAACCGCCTTTGCCATCTGGCGTAATGCCTTCGGTATCCAGCCCGCGTTTGTCGCTCGACAATGGCTGTAAAGTATCGCTGAGCGCGATTTCATTGGTCGCACCAATCAACCCTTCCGGCAGTGGCAAACCGCTGATTGGGCCGTTTTCGTCGTGCAATGCATGGGCATCAGTCGCCAGCGCTTTGCCATCAGCCACGCGGATGGTCATCAGCAGCGGAGTGTATTTAGGATTGGCAAAAATCTTTGATTCTTTGTCGCCGACTTTTGGTGAATCAGCATTGGGGCCGCGATCGGTAACGGTGGCAAAAAACAACTTGTCACCCTCTTTACCCATAAACTGCAAACCCGATCCCACCCCAACCGGCAATCCATCAGGGAAATTAGCAGCATAGGCGCCCTGATATTCAACATGGTCACCTTGCGGAAATGTGACAATGTAACGTTCAACTTGCGGATCTGCCGCCTGACTTGCCAGAGGGAATAAAGAGGTCAGTAATAACGCAAAAGGTTTTAATTTCATGCTGTTCGCTTCTCTTGTTTTTGGTCACCCATTTTGGGTTTACAAGATATAAAGCAGCCACATGACACAAATATGACTATTCTCTGGCGTGATTATTTCCGTGGCTAAATATCCCGCCCTTCTTGCCGATAACCTTGTTGTACTGGCTGAAACGAGTCAGATTATTTTTTCAACATAAGGGTATCGCATGTCCGTCAGGCGTTTTTCGATTTTAGTTTTCAGTACATTACTGATTATTTTTCTGGTTAGCACTGCATCCAACATCTGGTCATTAACTCGTAGCAATCAATCTCTGGATAACGTCAACCGCGAGATCCGCGTGGTGTTATCGGTCATTGACCCTATTAACCACAGCCGCACGATGCGTGTTCGCGCTATGGAAGCGTTAGAAGAACATGAGCAAGGGTTGAGTGAGCAAGGGAATACCGCACTCACCGGGGCGCAGGGGGTGTTGGTGAAGGCCAACTCTGCGTTTCAGGCATATCTTGATGCGCCGAAACAACCAGGTGAACAAGTGCTGAGCGATGCTTATCAGAGTGCATTTGTTAACTATCGCGAGCAAGGTTTGCAACCGTTGCTTGATGCCGTGAAAGCCAACGATGCCGCGCGAGCTCGCGCTCTGGTGACGTCTACACTGCCACAACTCGACAGGCAATTTGAGGTGACGCTGGATAAACTGCTGGCATTTCGTCAACAGCACGCCCAGCAATTAAACCAGGATGCGCAGGCCAGTTTCAATCAGAGCCTGTTGAGCATCGCTGTTTTTGCCCTGCTGTTCGCCGTAATTCTTGGCGCAGTATTCTGGCTGTTGAAAAAACGGGTATTGAACGAGCTGGATAAGGCGAAATCACACTGTACGGAAATTGCTAACGGCATGCTGCATACGCCGATTGTCGCCACCGCCAAAGATGAAATTGGCGCGATGATGCGCGAACTGGAGCAAATGCGTGTTTCGCTGGCGAGTATTATTGGCCAGGTACGTGAGTCGAGCCAGACCGTGGCTTACGCCTCTGAAGAGATAGCCGCAGGCAATACCGACTTGTCTGCCAGAACCGAAGAACAGGCGGCATCACTGGGTGAAACGGCGGCCAGTATGGAGCAGCTTACCGTTACGGTGAAACTGACCTCTGACCATTCACATCAGGCCAATAAACTGGCAAGCGGCATGTTGGTTGCGGCTAATGACGGCAACGAAATCGTCAGTGATGTGATTGATTCAATGCGTAATATTGAGTCCAGCTCCAGCAAAATCGATAATATCATTAGCATCATTGAAGACATCGCTTTCCAGACCAATATCCTGGCGCTGAATGCAGCGGTAGAAGCCGCGCGGGCTGGCGAACAAGGGCGTGGATTTGCCGTGGTCGCATCTGAAGTACGCAACCTGGCGCAGCGTTCGTCCGTGGCCGCCAAAGAGATCAAAGAGTTAATTGAGTTGTCTGGCGAGCAAGTGAATATTGGCAGCAACCTGGTGAACCGTGCAGGCGAAAGCATGCAGCGTATTTCTAACGCGATTAAGCAAGTGACCAGTTTGATGGAAGAGATTGCGGTGTCTACCGGAGAACAGAGCCGTGGCATTGAGCAAATCAACCAGGCCGTGGTGCAAATGGATGTGGTAACACAGCAGAACGCCGCGTTGGTGGAACAAGCTTCCGCTGCGGCGATGTCACTAAAAGAGCAGTCACAGGCGCTAAATGAAACAGTAGCGGTGTTTAAGCTGGCGTAAGTATTGTGAAAGTGGTGGATGACGCGCAAGCGCGTATCCACCCTACAACACCGAATCCGACAAAACCGTTTACCACACCTTTTGGGCAAGCTCCGTCACCAGACGAACTTTATTCCACTGCTGCTCAGGCGTCAGGCTATTGCCCTCTTCGGTGGAGGCAAATCCACACTGGGGGCTCAGGCAAATTTGGTTGATATCGACATATTTCGCCGCTTCTTTGATTCTGTCTTCAATCAATTGTGGGTTTTCCAGCTCACCATTCTTGGTGGTGATCAAACCTAAAACCACCTGCTGATGACCCGGACGCACAAAGCGCAGCGGTGCAAAGTCGCCCGAACGATCATTGTCGTATTCAAGGAAGAACGCATCGACGTTCACGCTGCCAAACAGCACTTGCGCAACTGGCTCGTAACCCCCTTCTGAAATCCACGTTGAACGGAAATTACCGCGACAAACGTGCAGGCCGATGGTCAAATCGTCCGGTTTACCTTCCAGCGCTTTATTCAGCACTTGCGCATAAATCTGTGCGAGTTGGTCTGGATCATCACCGCGAGCGCGGATTTCTGCACGCTGGGCGTCGGAACATAAATAGGCCCACACGGTGTCATCAAGTTGCAGATAGCGGCAGCCTGCGGCGTAAAACGCCTGAATTGCATCACGCCATGTGGTGGCGAGATCGTCAAAATACTCTTTTAAATCAGGATATACCGTACTGTCGATGGCATTGCGGCCACCACGGAAGTGCAGCACGCTCGGGCTTGGAATGGTCATTTTCGGCACTGCGTTACCGCTGATGCTTTTCAGATAGCGGAAATCTTCCAGCATCGGATGCGAACCAAAACCCAGTTTACCGATGACGCGCACGCTGTGCGCTTTGGTTTGCACGCCGTTGAACTGAATGCCCTGCTCAGATTCATAACGCTCCACACCTTGCAGACCGTCAAAAAAGTCAAAATGCCACCAGGCGCGGCGGAACTCGCCATCCGTCACCACATGCAGGCCACAAGCGCATTGCTGCTCAACTGATGCGCGGATGGCGTCATCTTCCACTTTGCGCAACTGAGTGGCGTCAATCTCACCGGCAGCAAATGCCTGGCGGGCGTTTTTGATGGTGGCTGGGCGTAAGAAGCTACCGACAATGTCGGCACGGAATGGCGCGCGATGTGGCAAAGAGTGTGGCATGTGATTTCTCCGCTGACCTGGCTAACTAATTTAGCGAGGTGATAATTCATGGTTTGAATATTTAGCCATCTGGACGGCCATATTATGTAACGGAGAATGGCAGATGCGCGACTTGAGGACAAACGAAGATCTTTCATGGTTATTGAAAATAATTCATGTTGTTAACCCAGTGTGAAGTGTAAGTTGATCTGCGTCACAGTTTGCCGTTAAATATGATGTCCTGTTTTTGAGCCTCCTGATTATGATTGTTCGTCCGCAGCAACACTGGTTATTCCGCTTATTTGTCTGGCATGGTTCGGTTCTACAAAAAATCTATTCGCGCCTGCTGCTGAATGTCGCGTTGTCGATCAGCGTGATTTTCTTTCTACCGTGGTATGAAACGCTCGGTATAAAACTCACCATCGCGCCCTTCAGTATTCTCGGCGTGGCGATAGCGATATTTTTGGGTTTCAGAAATAGCGTCTGTTACGCCCGCTTTAACGAAGCCCGTACGCTGTGGGGGCAACTGGCGATTACTCAGCGCTCATTATTACGCGAGATCAAAAGCCTGCTGGGCAACCATGAAAACCAGGTCACGGAGTTTGTGAATTTGCAGATTGCGTTTAGCCATGCTCTGCGGCTGACATTGCGTAAACGCCCGCCTGAAGAAACACTGAAAAAATTCCTCACCAATGATGACTTACAATGGGTGATACAAAGCCACGCACCTTGTAATCGCGTATTGCTGTTGATGGGAGACTGGTTAGCCGATAAGCGCAAACAAGGCTTAATTTCCGACGTGGTGTGGAGCGCTTTGAATCATCATCTTAACGATCTTTCGGCGGTAGCCGGAGGTTGTGAGCGCATCGCCGGTACGCCAATCCCGTTCGCCTACACGCTGATTCTGCATCGCACTGTGTATCTGTTTTGTATCATGCTGCCGTTTGCACTGGTCACCGACCTGCACTACATGACACCATTTTTGTCGGTGTTTATTTCCTACACCTTTATTTCGCTCGACACGCTGGCAGAAGAACTGGAGGAACCGTTTGGCACCGAAGACAATGACCTGCCGCTGGATGCCATCTGCAACACCATTGAGCGGGATTTACACGATATGGATGAGAATGAGCATCTGCCCGAGAAGTTGCGCCCAAATCGCCATTATCGGCTGAGCTAACAATACCCGTCATACTTCGAGTTGATGATGCGTTGGCTATGTTCGCTCACCCAATTCACTTAGTTGACTAAGCTCATCGGGATTCGCTCTCTTGCCGCCTTTCCTCAACTCGAATTATTTAGGGTATAGGTAGATTAGATTTGGCCCACAAAATCACGTTTGCCTAACGGCACGCCCGCCTGGCGCAGGATGTCGTAGGCGGTGGTGAAGTGGAAATAGAAGTTTGGTGTGGCAAATTTATACACGTAGTTGCGCGCGGTGAAACGCAGTTCGTGCTCGCGTGCCATCACCACAATTTGGCGCTCGTCATCACCATCGAGTTGCGCATCGCTAATCCCTTTCATGAACGCGATGGTGGCTTCGATACGCGCCTGAAGCTGCGCAATCGTGGTTTCGTTATCTTCCATAACTGGCGCTTCAACGCGGCCGAGGCGTGCAACGGCACGTTTTGCCATATCGGTGGTGATTTGCACCTGGCGCACCAGCGGATACATGTCTTCTGCAAGTGCCGCCGTAAGCAGGCTCTCTTCCGATTTGCCGTTCTCTTTCGCCCACTGGGCGGCCTTCTCAAGGATGGCAGACAAATTGGTTAAACCAAGAATGAACTGCGCATTAGTTTCACTGTAAATCGACATTGTAACTTCCTTTAGACATGACAAAGTGATGGCAAGATTACACTCACTTCTCGCCTCACGGATAGCGAATTCCGCGCTCAGGCGAAGCTAAATCCTTCATCTGCCCAACCGGTAATCCCACCAATCATTATTTTCACCGGACGCCCCAGGCGCGCTAATTTTAGCGCCGCGCGGTCTGCTCCGTTGCAGTGCGGTCCGGCGCAATAAACCACAAACAAGGTATCTGCTGGCCACTGCGCTATGCGCTCGGCTGATATTTCACGATGTGGCAAATGGAGCGCTCCAGCAATGTGGCGACGGGCAAAAGCTTCAGGGCTGCCGACAACATGCAGCAGCACAAAATCCATATCCCCTTCTTTCATCGCGCTGTGTACATCATCGCAATCAGTTTCAAGGTTCAGGCGCTGAAGAAAATGAGCGGCGGCAATTTCTGGGGCGGCAGCGGGAAAATCAGTAACGTGACTCATAAAACCTCCTCGTAGTGGTGAGATCTCACTATAGAGCGCAGCGTGTAGCTTGACGTATGGCAGAAATGACAGATAACGTGAAGATCATGACAATCGTTCGGGATACACCTTTGCAAAACCCTCTTGTTGTTGCACTAGCGTATGACGGCCTGTGCACCTTTGAATTTGGTGTGGCAGTGGAAGTGTTTGGCCTGCCGCGTCCGGAAATGGGCGATAACTGGTATCGATTTGCGGTGGCGGGTATTGAACCTGGTGAACTCAGAGCGACCGGTGGCATTCGCCTGGCGGTGGATGGTGGGCTTTCTCTGCTGGAACAGGCCGGAACCATTATTGTACCAGGCTGGCGCGGTGCCGACGCACCGGTTCCCGAAGAACTCTGCACAGCATTACGTGCGGCACATTCGCGTGGCGCACGGATTATGTCGATTTGTTCCGGTGTGTTTGTGCTGGCAGCCAGCGGTTTGCTCAATGGATTACAGGCCTCAACACACTGGCGTTATACCGAAAAGCTGCAGCAACGTTATCCTGATATTCAGGTGATGCCGGATGTGTTGTATATCGATAATGGCTCGGTGCTGACATCCGCTGGCAGTGCCGCAGGCATTGATTTGAGTTTGCATCTGGTGCGGCGTGATTACGGCCAGTTTGCCGCCAACAGCGTGGCGCGCAGGCTTGTCGTGCCGCCACATCGCGTCGGCGGCCAGGCGCAGTTTATCGAACAACCGATACCTGCTGCTTATGAAAGCCAGCGCCTCAGCCCGCTATTTGATTTTTTGCAAAGTCATCTTGCCGATGAGCATACCGTTGAGTCACTGGCGGCGTTTATCGGCATGAGCCCGAGAACTTTTTTGCGCCGTTTTGCCGCGACTACCGGCACCACACCCTCACGCTGGTTGCTGAACATGCGCCTGACACGCTGCCGTGATTTACTGGAAAGCAGCACGTTGTCCATCGACGACATTGCTGAGCGTGTCGGCTTTGGCAGTGCCGCCACATTGCGCCATCATTTCCGCGCTAAGCTGTCGACCACTCCCGCGGCATACCGCAAAGCATTTACTTCAGGTAACGAAAAAATGATTACTTGACGCTAAACAACGTGATAGAGATAACGGCATTATTTTATTAGTTCAGCAGATGAATTTATCTGGAGTAGATATGCGTAAATTGAATGTGTGGTTTTTTTCTGCGGCCCTGATGGCCGGTTCTTTACCTATGGCGTTGACCGCTCAGGCAGCAGATGCTCCGGTTGCAACTCCTGCTGCAGAGGCTCCGGTTGCGGCCCCTGCACCACAAAACTCTTATGAAATCACCGAGTTCCATGCCGATTATAAGCCATTCAAAATTGGCGACATCGTACCGGATCTGTACCGTACTAAACCCTATCAGATTGATGCCTGGAAAATCAGAAACCTGCCAGCCCCGGAAGCGGGTAGCCACTGGACGTACATGGGCGGCAACTACGTGTTGATTAGCGACGCGGAAGGGAAAATTTTACGCGCTATGAAAGGTGAGATTTTTTATCAGCACTAAGTAACCGCAGAACAAACCGAGACTGATGCTAAACCTTTTCGTAGGTCGGATAAGCGCTAGCGCCATCCGACAACACCTGTCTAGTGACCCCGGTAATCCACCGGGGTTTTATTTTATCCGGCAGGCAATAGTTTAAGCACTGCGCATGGTTTTAATCTTCGAGTAACCGTACTCAAAAATCATGTCAGTGGTACACATAAAGACAATCACATCGCCCGACCCGCACTCTTCCAGAGTTTCGTTTAACTCCGTATCAAACTCTTTTGACAACTGCGGCATCAGCATCTGCATATCGCCTGGATAGTCCTCATCTTCGTCTGCTGGCATATCTTCAATTTTTGAACCGCGCACCACATAAACCAACACGTTTTTGTCGTTGAACACGATTGGCGCACGCAGATGCTTGCCCGTAGGATGCTTAGCCATGTTTTTTACCCTTTTGCTAATAGCCGAAATTTGGCGCTATCCTCGCAAAAGATGGTGCGAAAATACAGCCTTGCGGTGATGACAAGCCACGAATACCCACTAAGCTGATGAAAGAAAAACTCGGACCGAGGTGATTATGAACAAAAAGTTGTCTGCTCAATGCCATTGTGGTGCTGTCGCTTTTACCGTTGAACTGACGGACGGGTTCAACACCGCCCGCCGCTGCAACTGCTCATTTTGCCGGATGCGCGGCGCGGTTGCCGTTTCGGCGCAACTGTCTGGCATCGAAGTCATTAAGGGTAAAGACAAACTAACCGAATACCGTTTTAACACCGGCGAAGCGGTGCATTTTTTCTGTTCTGTGTGCGGGATTTACACCTTCCACCAGCGCCGCTCCAACCCGGAACAATACGGCGTTAACGCTGCCTGCATCGAAGGTGTTTCACCTTTCGACTTCCCCAAAGTCACGGTAATGGAAGGCTCGCACCATCCAAAAGATGGCGGTGGCGGCGTGGCGGGATATTTGACATACACGGCGATTAAGTGAATCCAGCGTTTAAGCATTGAGGATACCTGTTGGTATCCTCACAATCATTAACGCCCTTCTCCCACGCGCCAGATCTTCTCGGCATAGCGCCCGACAAGCGCCAGTGAGATGGCCAGTAACAGAAAGAAAATCACCTTATTGGTACCGTCCCAGAACAGTTCGAAATAGCGCGTGTAAAGATTAATCCCGAGGAAGGTTAACCCAAAACCTCGCAGCATGCCGTCGTCGGTTTTCAGGCTAATCCAGATACACGCCAGTGCCGCGAGCGCAAACAGCAGCGACCAGTGCAGCAGTTCAATTTGGCGCACGCTCTGCCAGATATCGAAGTCGTAATTGCCAAAGATCGACAAAATCCATAACGCGATAAACAGATACAACAAGCCCATCGCTTTGCTGGTGTTAAATAAATTACGCTGCTGCAAGGGCTTTTGCAGCAGATAGCAGGCGGCAAGTAATACGCCACCAAACAACACAAAACGAATCGGGTAATTCATACCCAGCCAGTAAGCGCCCCATCCTGACGCGTAACCTGTAGATGTCCCAAAATAGCTACCCAACGACAACAGGAAGAACAGCCAGATCAACCCCGAACGGCTCAGGTAGCCAATCACGGCGTAAATCGCACAGCCCAGTAAAAATAGCGGCGCAACGTTCCCGCTACCGTTATCCAGCGCCATACCCACTTGTGACAACGTGAGTGCAGTGAATAAAACGCCGAGGAACATGATCGCTTCGTTGCTGTAGCGCTTTTCTGGCGTGTGTTTCTGGCGACGAAAGCCCCAGAAGTAACAAGCCGTGGCAATTAGCGCCAGAATAATGGCACGGGTGGCATAGCCAAAATCAAACAGTAGCGCCATTAAATACTCATCGGCGACCAGGCTTCCAATGGCGATAATCGCGCAAGCCAATGCAATCCAGAAGGCGTAACGGCTTAACCGTTGCCAGTCAAAAAGTTGCGGCGAGAGATGTTGTTGCAGCCGCTGCTGCTCTGCCTCGTCAATAACCCCCTCCTGACGCCAGCCATCCAGGGTACGCAGGACGATTTTTTGCTGTTTGCGTGTCACTTTCATATTGGTTTTCCTTGCCAGATTATTGACATCACGTTAACGCATTTTGTCGTAATCTATGAGATGCACAATTTCCGATTCATTCATTTTAGTCTGAGGATCAACCGATGCAGGACTGGAACCCCGCTCTTTATTTGCAGTTTGCAGCCGAACGTACCCGCCCAGCCGCGGAATTAGCCGCGCGTATTCAGCACCCTGAGGCGCAACACGTTTCTGATTTGGGCTGCGGCCCCGGTAACAGCACTGCGTTGTTGCATAAGGCCTTCCCACAGGCGACGATAACGGGCATTGATAATTCTCCGGCGATGCTTGAAAAGGCACGAACCGCACTGCCTGATTGCCAGTTTGAAAATGCTGATGTGGCGCACTGGCAGCCCACAATAAAACAAGATGTGATTTATGCGAATGCGTCTTTGCAGTGGTTAAGTGACCATGCTCAGTTGTTCCCGCACCTGGCGGCACAACTGGCGGATAATGGGGTTTTAGCGGTACAGATGCCGGATAACTGGCAAGAGCCGACACACACCTTGATGCGCCAGGTGGCGGCTGAACTAGGGTACGGAGATTCCGGACGTGAGGCGTTGTTATCCGCCCAACAATATTACGATTTGCTGGCGCAATCAGGTTGCAGCGTGGATATCTGGCGCACCACCTATTTCCACGTCATGCCGTCTGCGCAAGCAATTATTGCCTGGCTCAGTTCGACCGGTTTGCGTCCGTACCTCGCCAAACTCGATAACATTCAGCAGCAGGTATTTCTCGAGCGTTACCACGCGCTTTTACAGCAAGCCTATCCGCCACAACACGATGGCAATGTGCTGATGTTGTTCCCACGGCTGTTTATTGTGGCGCGCAAAACAGGCGGTATCGCGCTTTCGTAGGTCGGAAAAGCGCAGCATCTTCCGACAAAACTGGCGTGAATGGTGGATGACGTTAGCGCCTCCCGCCATTTGCACTATTTTGTGGAAGCCGTCTGTGGCTGAAACCAGCGGCCACGCAAGGTGTCATACGCCCAGTTGTAAATCACGCTATACGGCAAGAAGAACAGGAAGAAACCAATCTCGACCATAAACGCCTGCAGCAATGAAATGTTGAGCATCCAGGCGGCGAGCGGCAGGCCAATCAAAATAAAGCCTCCTTCAAAGCCCAGCGAGTGGGCGATGCGCAGCGGCAGCCGACGCTTTTCCCCGACCGGGAAAAACTTATCGAACCCTGCGTTATAAATCATGTTCCACACCATAGCGACGGTAGACAGCATGATGGCCAGCGCCCCCATCTGGAATAAGGGTTTGTTCAGGATCCACGCCGCCAGCGGCGCACAAATCGCAATGGCGATAACTTCAAAACCCACCGCATGCACGACGCGCTCGGCAAATGTTCTTTTTTGAGACTGCATAAAACTCACTCCAGATAAATCAAGCAATATGGCTATGCGGCGTATTATCATCGCTATTACTGGTAGACTGAAGTTAGTAACCATCGATAAAAGCGATAGATAATGAAATATTCTCCCGAATCCCTGGAAGCCTTTTTGCAGGCAGTCGAAACCGGATCGTTTTCTGCAGCGGCACGTAAGCTCAAGAAAAGCCAGTCGACGGTGAGTGCTGCGATTGCCAATCTGGAAGCAGATTTAGGGGTGACGCTGTTTGATCGCCAGAGTCGCCAGCCGGTTTTGACTGACCAGGGGAAGCATATTTTGCCGTACATCCAGTCAATTATGGCGGCCAGCGAGCGGCTGAATGAAGTCTCGGTACGCCTGGCGGGCGATGTCGAACCGCGTCTGAGTTTCGTGCTGTCTGATGTCTGGCAAACCGCACACCACGAGTCAATCCTGCAACGTTTTTCGCAACGCTTTCCGGATATCGAGTTTGAATGTTTGATTGCCGAGGATGAAGACGTTATCGACCTGATTCAGATTGGCCGCGCCCACGTTGGCGTATTGCGTGTGCAGCCACGTTATCCGGTGGATGTGACGGTGGCACGTTTGCAGGTCGGTGCTGAGATGGCGATTTTTATTCACCGCCAGCATGAGTTAGCCCGCTTGCCTGCCGTCGAGATGGACACCCTGCAAACCGTGCGTCAGCTCAGTTTGAGTACTTTTACCGACCCGACGCGCAACAAAAGCGGCGGCCCGACGTGGTCGTCACCGTCATTACTGATGCTGCTGGAGATGGCGGAGCAAGGTTTTGGTTGGGGGATTTTGCCGCGCTGGCTGGTCGAGCAGTTTGGTCACGATGTTTTGCAAGAGTTGCCGGTTGCAGGCTGGCCGCAGCGTATTGACGTGGATGTGTTGTGGTCGAACAAAACGCCACCTGGGCCCGCAGGGCGCTGGATGATTGACCAGTTGCGGGCGCAGAGTTAAGCAGCCAATGTCGGATGACGCTTAGGCTTATCCGACCTACAAAACCATTGTAGAATCAGTCACCCAGGTCGGATAAACGCAGCGTCATCCAACAATGTTTATTTGCGTTTCGGCATCGTCTTCAATAAGTCGTCTGGGCTAATGGACGCCACAATATCGCTGCCCGGCAAAGGCATTTTCAGGATGTGGTTCTTCATTTTGCCAATCACGTGCATTTCGCACGGCTTGCAGTCAAATTTCAGCGTCAGCACTTCATCCTGATGCACCAGTTGCATTGGTGTGGCTTTCCAGCTTTTCACCGAGCCTTTTGCCTGTTTCGGGCATAAGTTGAAGGCAAAACGCAGACAGTGCTTGGTTACCATCACCGGCACTTCGCCCTTTTCTTCGTGCGCTTCATACGCCGCATCAATCAATTTCACGCCGTAACGCTGATAGAACTCACGCGCTTTGTGGTTGTACACGTTGGCCAGGAAAGTGAGGTGTTCATCAGGGTAAACTGGCGCAGGCTCACTCACCGCTTTACGGCTGCCGCGTTGGTACTGCTGCAAACGCGCTTCACTCAGTTCGTCAATAGCTTCACGGCGCAACTGGTTAAGCTGGCTATTGGGAATAAACAACGCGGCAGGCAAATTCAGATCGACTTTGCGTGCCTGGTACATGGTTTGCCCCAGTTTCGCCAGGCTGTCACGCAGGCTGCCGTAAGCCTTTTCTGGGTTGTTCGCCACTTCGAACTGCCCTTCCAGCGTTTTACTGACGCTCACACCTTCTTCACTGGTAATCGTCAGAACCAATTGTTCCTGCCAACCGCTTAACTCCATATCTACCGCAATCCGGCGTTCGCTGGACGTTTTCGTCAACGCCTGCTGCCAGTTATGGTCAAGGTTACGGTTCAGAGGATGGTTCGGACGCACGTTTTTCAGGGTTTCCGGCATTTCGTTTGGCCAGACGCGGTACTGATTTTTACCGGTTTTCTCTACGGTATTAGCACGGAAACCAACGATTTCACGTTTAATCAGCACGTTCAGGCCATCGCCGTTGGTCAATGAATCGCTGACATTCACATCAAGGAAATCTTTGCCGACTTTCAGCACTTCGCCCACTGGCAGGCCGATGTATTTCGGTGAATCGAACGCGCCGATATCGATTTTGCGCTCGTTAACGAAATAGTCGGTGCTACCACGGTGGAAAGTTTTGTCCGGCGAAGGAATAAAGAAATGCGAGGTCACGCCCGAAGAAGCACGAACCAGATCGGTGCGCTGCTCCATTAATTCATCCAGCAACTGACGGTAATACGAGGTGATGTTTTTCACATAACTCATATCTTTGTAGCGCCCTTCTATCTTGAAGGAACGCACACCAGCATCGACCAACGCCGCCAGGTTGGCGCTCTGGTCATTGTCTTTCATCGACAGCAGGTGTTTTTCATAGGCCACCACGCGGCCCTGATCGTCTTTAAGTGTGTACGGCAAACGGCAAGCCTGGGAGCAATCACCACGGTTTGCACTGCGCCCTGTCTGGGCGTGGGAGATATTACACTGCCCGGAATACGCCACACACAACGCACCATGAATAAAGAATTCAATGGTGGCATCAACGTTTTCGTGGATAGCGCGAATTTGTTTGAGGTTCAATTCACGCGCCAGCACGATTTGCGAGAAACCCACATCAGAAAGGAACTTCGCTTTTTCTACACTACGAATGTCGCACTGGGTGCTGGCATGAATTTCAATCGGCGGCAGATCCATTTCCATCACGCCCATGTCCTGCACAATCAGCGCATCGACACCGGCCTGATACAGGTCGTGGATCATATGACGAGCGGGTTCGAGTTCGTTGTCATGCAGAATGGTGTTGAGCGTAACGAAAATTTTCGCCCCATAACGATGGGCAAACGGCACCAGTTCTGCAAGGTCTTGCAGGCTGTTACCGGCATTATGGCGAGCGCCAAAGCCAGGCCCACCGATGTAAACCGCATCCGCACCATGCAAAATGGCTTCACGGGCAATGGCGGTATCACGGGCAGGACTGAGTAATTCGAGATGATTGGCGTGCAGGCGCATAGTGAATTTGTTTTCTGTGTTATGGGCGAAAGGCGGCCATTGTAGTCAGATTGGGCACGTATGCAAAGAGCTGCGCAACCCATAGAAAATGGTGCATCCGCCTCCTCCGCTGCGATTTTTTTCCTCCTGGGCTTAACACACGCAGTAATAACACTGAATTAGCTAAAGATGCTGTACTAGATATTGATATAATTTATACTCACAATGGAAATAATTACCATGAGTTATCATATTAGGTCTGTTTATGTGGGAGCTAAATGAATGACAGAGTTAAGATAATTGAAAATGACAAAAAACCTCGAACACTCAAAGCTCTATCAATCAGAAGGTGTCCGGTTGCTCTACAGCAACTCATTACCCGGCATTCTGATTACCTTTATTGCGGCCACTACCCTTGCCTTCACTTTCACCAATAATAATCTGCATGCAAAAGTCATCTGGTGGCTGGTGATGACAGCTATTCTCGCCGTTCGAGTTGTTGATACACGCATGTGGTTAAAAAGCACTCCAGAAGGCAAAAGCAGAAAGAGTTGGACCATGCGGTTTTCTTGCGGATGTTTGCTCACCGCGTTGATGTGGAGCTTGTATGCGGTCATTTTCTACCAACAATTTTCTATCGAAGAACTCAGCTCTACCAATGTGATTCTGGCCGCCATGGCCGGAGGCGCAACCAGCATTCTTTCCGCTAATTTCATGCTTGCTTCGATATACAACATTATCATCCTGATACCAATGTCAGTTTTGCTCATGATGCAGCCCGAACAATATAAAATTAATCTTGGCGGTCTGGGGATTTGCTTCACGATAATAATGATCATCTCGTCAGCACGTTCCGCAAATTATATTAAAGAAGCCATTTTGTTACGTTACAGAAACAAAAAACTGGTCTCACGCATGGAAGAAACTATCCGCATCAGGACTCAGGAAGTTTATGAGATCTCGAATAAAGATTCGTTAACCCGTTTATACAATCGCACAGCGTTCTTATCTGCCGTCGAACGTGTAGAGCAAGATTTCAACCAACACCATATAACAGGCTTTGCCATCTTTTTTATCGATCTGGATGGTTTTAAAAATATTAATGACACGCTTGGTCATAATGCTGGCGACAACGTATTAGTGAATATCAGTGAGCGGTTAAAAAGCTGTAATGCCGCTGACACGCTAATGTGCCGCTGGGGCGGAGATGAGTTTATCTTGCTGGTAAAAGAAAACCGACATCAGACGATCCGCGCGCTGGCGCAAAAAATTACCGCCACCCTTTCTCAGCCCATAGATTTAGGCGACCAAACCATCACCCTCAACGC
This sequence comes from Buttiauxella agrestis ATCC 33320, assembly GCA_024169445.1. Classification (GTDB taxonomy): domain Bacteria; phylum Pseudomonadota; class Gammaproteobacteria; order Enterobacterales; family Enterobacteriaceae; genus Buttiauxella; species Buttiauxella ferragutiae. Next base: position 3,324,012 of record JALKFA010000001.1, on the reverse strand, counting down.
CACCATTGGGATTTCAGTGTGCCCGGAACATGACACCTCAGTCACGCGCCTTATCCAACTGGCTGATATCGCCATGTATTCGCAAAAGGGCAAATATCCGGAGCGCATGGCTTTTTATAATCTCAATCTGGAACACAATCTGCATCGTAAAATCATGCTCAACGAGGCGTTAAAGTGCGCACTTGAGCGCCAGGAACTGCGTCTGGTGTATCAACCCATTGTTGATTCCGCTGGCCAGATTGTCAGCTTTGAAGCCTTACTACGCTGGCATTATCAAGACCAGGAAATCTCGCCTGTTGAATTCATTCCCTTGCTGGAACAAAGCGGTCGCATTGTCGAAATCGGCAGTTGGGTTCTGGAAGAAGCCTGCAAAATGTTGGTGACGCTGCGCCAGGGCCACGCCGAAATCTGCATGTGCGTGAATATTTCTCTGATTCAGTTTTACGATAAAGATTTTGTGAATAACGTTAAGCAGGTTATCGAACAGCAGGCTATTCCCGGGCATTTGCTGCACCTGGAAGTGACGGAATCGATCTTCCAGTCTGAACAAATGCAGGTTAACCATAAAGTGAGTCAGTTGCAGAAGTGTGGTGTGAAATTTTCCGTCGATGATTTCGGGACCGGTTATTCAAGCCTTTCTGTTATCCAGAATATGAATATCGATTACATTAAAATCGACCGTTCATTTATTCAACACATCGAAAACAAAGGCTTGTCTATTGTGCAGGCGGTGATGGATATGTCTAAAACCCTCAACTTCCGGGTGATTGCTGAAGGTGTCGAAACCGAGACACAGCGCCATATGCTGGAACAGTGTGGCATCCCGTATATGCAGGGTTACTTCTTCTCGCGCCCAATGGAACGCCAGGATGCGCTGGCTTATCTCGGAGATGCTTCGCATAAGTCGGAATAACGCAGCAACATTCGAGAATACGATCTTGCAGATTTTTCAATATCATCCGGTCTGTTGTTAACGGTTTGTAATGCTATAGTTTGCCGTCAACAATAAGGAAGATATGATGCGCTCGATTTCGATTCCGTTACCGACGGTGCTGACCGGTTTTGTTGCCGTATTAGTCGGCTACGCAAGTTCCGCAGCGATCATCTGGCAGGCCGCTGAGGCCGCGGGTGCTAACACCATGCAGATCGCCGGTTGGCTGACGATGCTGGGGATTGGCATGGGTATCAGCACCCTGGTACTGACAATTTGGTACCGCACGCCGATTCTCACCGCCTGGTCAACGCCAGGTGCTGCGCTGCTCGCCACCAGCCTGCCTGGGCATTCGCTAAACGAAGCCGTTGGCGTCTTTCTTTTCTCCTCGTTGTTGATTCTGCTGTGTGGTGCGACCGGCCTGTTCGCCCGCTTAATGCGCCTCATCCCTTCAACACTCTCCGCCGCCATGCTGGCGGGAATTTTGCTGCGCTTTGGCCTCGATGCCTTTACTTCATTGCAGGGCAATTTTTTGCTTTGCGCGAGCATGTTGCTTGGCTGGTTGTTGGCAAAAGCCTGGGCACCGCGTTATGCCGTCGTGGTCGCCATGGTTATCGGTCTGTTGGTCTGTGTGATGAGTGGAAATCTGCAAAGCGGCAGCGTGCCTGTGGCGATGGTGATGCCTGAGTTTACGGCTCCGCATTTTTCACTCAGCAGCTTGCTGGGTATCGGTATTCCGTTCTTCCTCGTCACGATGGCGTCACAAAATGCGCCCGGTGTCGCTACGCTAAAAGCTTCGGGTTATGACGTTCCCGTCTCACCGCTGATTGTCGTGACTGCCGCTATTGCTCTGCTGCTGGCACCGTTCGGTGTGTTTTCAATCTGTATTGCTGCAATCACGGCCGCAATTTGCCAGGGTTCCGAAGCTCATCCTGATCCGGCAAAACGCTGGCTTGCTGCCGCAGCCGCTGGGGTATTTTATTTACTGGCCGGTATTTTTGGCGGCTCGATAACCACATTACTCACCGCACTCCCGGTGGCTTATATTCATACCCTGGCAGGTTTGGCATTGCTGAGCACCATCGCCGGAAGCTTGTTTCAGGCGTTAAACCACGAACGGGAGCGCGATGCCGCGATAGTGACATTTTTGGTCACTGCGTCAGGCGTCAGTTTGTTGGGCGTGGGTTCTGCTTTTTGGGGACTGGTAGCGGGTGGAATCTGTTACGCGCTGTTCTCACTTTCCCGCCGCGCGTAGTTGCGAAGGTGTCACACCGATTGTGGCTTTAAAGCGATTGCTGAAATGGCTTGCCGAGCTAAATCCGCAAGCCATCGCAATATCGGTCAACGTTAACGGGCTGTTTTTCACCAGCGCTTCGGCGCGTAACATGCGCCGCTGCATCACATACTGATGCGGGGCAAGTTGTGTCGACTGCTTGAACATGCGCGCAAAATGAAACTCGCTCAAACCCGCTTCTACAGCCAGTTCAGTCAGGGTTAAAGGTTCGCTAAGATGTTGTTCAATGTACGCCTGGATATTGCGTAACACCACGGGAGCCAGCCCGCCACGCACATTCGGCAAGCGCCACTGCACATTGCTGTAAGTCTGCACCAGGTGGGTGAGCAACAATGTCGATGCGGTGCTTAACATCAAATGATTTGCCTGCTGTTGCCAGTCGCTGCTCAATAAAAAGTGGCGATATAACTGCGTAATGCGCGGGTCATCACTGAAGATTTTCTCATCGAGCTGGATAGCCGCCGGGCTGCGATCCCAGATTTGCTCGGCAATATTGCGCAGATGCTCATCAGTACAATACAGATGCACAAACGAAAAGTGATTGCGGATATCCCAGGTCGTTTCGCTCTCTTTTGGCATCAGGCAAAAACGGTCCGGCCCGCCACCATTCTTCCAGCCCGCCGAGGTTTTCTGATAGGTTTCGTAGCCCTCATTCACATACATGCTCAAGGTATGGTGATCGCTGCATTGTGTCACACGATCGAGGCTGTTTGACCACGCCGAGAGTTGAATCCCGGAGCCTAGCTGCACGTTATCTTCCAGCACCGCGTTGTGCTGGCGAAGATTTTCAAATGCGTGATACGGCTGGGTCATAACGGGCGGCCATCAAAGTTCAGGAGTCACAGTTTAAGTAGTGCGCGAGCCTGTTACCAGCCATTAACAATCCCTCCGGTAAAAAAAACCGCAAGAATATGCAAGCGCCGCAACTGCATGAAAGTATCTGCCCGCGCTTTCACCGATACTCCTGCCATCCGTTTCGGGAGATAACAACATGAATGCGTTACTTTATATTTTGGTGGTAGTGATTTGGGGTACAACGTGGCTAGCCATTTATATGCAGCAAGGCGTGGTATCCGTACCCGTTTCTATTTTCTGGCGTTTTGCCGTGGCGGCGATAGTGATGCTGGTGGTGCTGAAGGCATTGGGGCGCTTGCGTCGTATCAGTCTGCGCGACCATCTGTTCTGTATGCTGCAAGGCGGCTGCGTTTTCGGCTTTAACTTCGTCTGCTTTTATCATGCCGCCGCGTATATCAGCTCCGGCCTGGAATCGGTAATTTTCTCCATGGCGGTACTGTTTAACGCCGTGAATAGCATGATTTTCTTCCGCCAGCGCCCGCACAAAAGCTTGTTGCCAGCGGCGGTGCTCGGCATTTCTGGGGTGGTCGCCCTATTCTGGCATGACCTGGTCGCCACGCAACTGGCACCGTCGTTGCTGCTGGGGATCGGCTTAAGCGCGCTCGGTACTTTTGGTTTCTCGCTGGGCAATATGATCAGTACGCGCCATCAGCGCCGCGGGCTGGAGACTCTGTCCACCAATACCTACGCGATGTTTTATGGCACCGTGATCATGGGTGTGCTGGCTCTATTGCGTGGGGATTCGTTTATGCCGGAGTTCACGCTACGCTATCTGGGTTCGCTGTTCTATCTGGCGATTTTTGGTTCGGTGATTGCCTTTGGTGCCTATTTCACGCTGGTCGGGCGTATTGGTGCCAGCCAGGCGGCTTACAGCACGCTGCTGTTCCCGTTAGTCGCGCTTAGTCTGTCAACGCTCTATGAAGGTTACATCTGGCACAGCAATGCGATTATCGGGCTGGTGATGATCCTGCTGGGGAATCTGGTGATGTTCTCGAAACCGGGGATGTTTAACTTGCTGACGTGGCGCAAACGCACGGTGTAAAGCGATTAAAAAGGGAGCCAGGCTCCCTTTAGATTCACGATTTTTGTTGGGTATCAAATGTTGAGGCATCTGTCGCCAGATCATCAATAACCTGTTTAAGCGTATCCAGCGTCATCTCCGTATTTTCATTGCTTAAATCTTCGCCTTCGCCTTTACGCACCACACGCATCACCGTTTTCTGCGTTGCCGCATCAATGAGTTCCGCCTCGAAATAGAGGTTGGTGTTCATAGTACGGTGGCCCGTCGCCGCTTGCGTACCTGCGACAACCAGCGCAATAGGCACCACTTCGTAGAATTGCAGACCTTCTTTAGAACTGTCTACTGCGGTGATGGCACCACGGAAGATCAGGCTGCGAGGGCCTGATGTCGCCACCAGTGGGATGCGCGCTTGGGCAGCACTCTTAAGTTTGGTATTGGTGTAGTTCAACAAACCGTCCAACACTTTCCTGCCAATTTGTGTGTTCGGTTGTGGCTCCGGGTAATAGGTGATCGGGTTATACACCAGGCTGTCGTAATTGCTCCCTTTATAGTCAGGGTCAACCCAACGCACGATAGTTCTGCCCGTGGTCGTTTCAGTTTTTTCCAGTCCAGAATAGTCTTTTAAGAATCCTGAATATTTTTCAGGTTCCGGTGTAGAAGAAGCACAACCCGCTAACGCTAATATTCCTGTAAGACAGACTACTTTTAAAAACATTGAAGTTTTCATTAACCCTCCGTTTAGATTGCATGTAAGCGAGCGCGTTATAGCAATAAAAAGGAGAATAATAAGCGGTGAAAAATGCTAATGAGTTTAAAACCAAACTTTTCAGAGTGAATTTTATTGCTACTCACAGATAAATAATAATTATTTTTGTATGTATAATCTAAAATACATAATTACGACAAATAATAAGGAATAAACATGATCCCTCATCTGCGCATTGCCCGACCAGTTACCGATCTTGCAGAAAGTAAAAAGTTGTATTGCCTCGGCTTAGGTTTGCAAGAACTGGGGAATTTTGATGAACATGATGGTTTTAGCGGCATCATGCTTGGGCGCAGCGATTTAAACTGGCACCTTGAGTTTACTGTATGCCACCGCCACCCGGTAGAACCTGCGGCTACCGTGGACGACCTGTTGGTACTTTATTATCCAGATAACATCCTATGGCAAAAAACCTGCCAGCAAATGCTGAATGCAGGTTTTTTAACCATTAATAGTTTTAATCCTTATTGGGATGTCGCCGGTCGTACCTTTATTGATAACGATGGCTATCGCACTGTGTTACAAAACCGCGCGTGGCCAATAGGTTAATTTTTGCGTGCCAACATAGTGGCGAAACGTAATTTAATACGATTACCTTGCTCGTCGGTCTTATGTAATTCACCGACATCTTCGTTATATTTAAGTAATTCCCAGTCCGCGTAATAATTGCGTAATTCACCTTCAGCAAAAGCAAATGGAAAACCGACAGTACAAGGGAAATCTTCGGTGTCCATGGCGGCAACGATTAAGTTATAGCCCCCGGGTTTGGTGCAACGCTGCATATTCGCAATTAATCGAGGAATGGTATCGCGTTCTAAAAACATCATCACTACAGTCGACAGGATAAAGTCGTACTCACCGTCGAACGCCAATGTGTTCAAATCGACCACATCGGTGATGATGTTTTTCAGCCCTTCTGCTGCAATAATTTTATTCAGGTTGCTGATACTTATCTGGTTTTTGTCCCAGGCGGTCACATCAAACCCTTTTTGATTCAGATACAAACTGTTGCGCCCGCTGCCACAACCGAGATCCAGCGTTTTACCCGGTGGGACGATGGTGACCGCATTCAGCACTTCAGAGTGAGTGCGGGTTAAACCATATTTCTCGGTGTAATAGTTTTCAGAAGCCATCTTAATTTGTCCTTTTCGTAGGCCGTTCGCTACGTAACAGTAATTTACCCTGGTAAAGCAAGGCAACCGTGCGCACCAGTAACAGACCGATAATAACATTAGTGAAAATAAACAGCGGCAGTGCGATGGCGCTAAAAAGCCCGTCATTACTGCTGTGGCTTAAATGCAGCGCCGTCGTCGCCAGGGCAGAAAGACCGAACGAGAAGCTCCAAAACGACGCGTTAAAGGGTTGCTTCAGATACCAGGGCATCAGGCGCAACATGAACAGCAATTGCAGCAGCCCGTAACCAAACAGCATTTTGGCGAAGAAATCCGCTTGCCCACCGTTGACACTCAGGTACGCATTGCACGCCACCAACGCCGGAGCAAGCTGGATACCAAGCGAGGTACGCACAGGGGTTGGTAACTCACCGCCGCTACGCAAACGTTGCAAAATAGCAGGCTCAAGACTTAACCAGGAAAATACCCCCGCCCCGAAGAATAAAATCCCCAGATCGTGATATCCCAGCGCTCCGCAAGCCATGGCGCTGATAAAATTATTCGCCACCGTCGGCAAATAAAGCCCTGGAGTGGTGTCAGCCGCCGGAAGCTTGCCCCGCCACATCCCCGCACTTTGCCATGCCGCGTAAGCCAGTTGCACCAGCGCGCCGAAGGCAAACAGCCCAGCAGCCCAAAAGCGAAAGTAAGGTTCCAGCGCGATAGAAACCAGCATCGTGGTTGCGGGGAATAAGCTGACAAAGCTCCCCTTTAGCGGGTGATTGATTTCTTCTACCACGCTGTGCGGATATTTAACCAGACGCACGATAAAAGCCACGGCTAACGCCAGCCAGATAGCCATCGCCAGGCTTTCCAGTGCATCACCAATGGCAGGTGAAACTGACCAAATTTTGGCGGCATAACGCCACGCAAAGCCCATGCCGATGACACCAAGCACGATGCCAAAATACCCAGCCGGGAGGTTGAGCATGGGACGGGTTACTGATTTATCCATTTATTTTAAATCTTAAAATTTAGTTTGGGTGCATTTTATGCGATGGCGCAGCAGAACACCACCAGGGGATTTACCTGCTACGTTTTAAACAGCGATTGAAACAAATACTGAGGCACATCGGATGAACAAGTATCAGCTAATGGGTGACGCACGTCTGCATGATTATCTGGTTGATGGCACAAAACAACAGGTGAAACTTTGGCAGGTGGTCGCACTTTGCGATTTCAGCGATGTTAAAGCCGGGCAACTTGGGGGCTGGATTGAAAACGAAGACAATCTCAGCCAGCAAGGCCACTGCTGGATTTATGGCCACGAAAGCGTGGTTTACGGTGGCTCATGCGTGACTGAGGATGCGCAAATTCATGGCAGCTCTACCCTTTGCCACCAGGCCCATGTCAGCGGTAAAAGCTTCGTTGAACAATCACTGATCAGCGGTGAATGCCGGATTTTCGATGCAGCTCGCATCCTGAACGGCAGCCAGGTGATTGCCGTTCGTGGGTTGACTGCCGACGACAATAAGTTGCTGCAAATTTACGGCAACGCCACCATAAACGCATCCCGCGTGGTACATCAGGCGCAAGTTTTTGGCAATGCCCTGGTCAACAATGCTTTTATTGAACACCGCGCCGAAGTCTTCGGCCACGCCATTCTTGAAGGCAACGACGAGAACAATATTTGGGTTTGCGACTGTGCGCGCGTGTTTGACAATGCGCGGATTATTGCCGGGCGCGGCGATGACCAAATCCCAACTATTCGTTACTCCTCGCAAGTTTATGGTAACGCGCTGATTAAAGGCGATTGTGTATTAAAACATCAGGTGCATATTTTCGATGATGCCACGCTTATCGGCGGGCCGATTCAGCTCGACAACAAGGTGCAAATCTACGGCCAGGCGCGCATTACCGGTAATGTGTTAATCGAGAATAGCGTGAACATTTACGATAAGGCGGCGGTCGATGGTTTGGGAGGCGAACTGATTCATATTCGTGGGATTAAGGATATTAACGGCGAACAACGTGTCACGCGATCGCCATTTTATGGCGTGTATTGAGCCGAGCGGGAAAGGCTATCGCCCTGTTCCACGATTCGTCCGTAAATATTCTGGTCATAAAATACGCCGTTTAAAAACTCGGCCTGCTTCAGACAGCCTTCAAGCGTGAAGCCATTGCGCAACGCCACCTGGTTGCTGGCGGTATTACTGACGATGCACTTAATAACAAAACGGCGCACCATTCCTTCGCGGGAATATTTCTCAACCACGGCCTGTAGTGCGCGGGAAATAATCCCTTGCCCCTGAGCGTCTTTATCCAGCCAATAACCGATGTAAGCCACTTTATTAGTGGGTTCAATCTGGTTAAACGAAATGACCCCAACCATTTTCTGCTGCTGAAATATCAGGAACATTTTCGCGTAACCGCGATGATGCAACAGGTAGTTGCCCTGCGCCATTTTGCGCGAATCCTCAACCGACAAAACATATTGCGGCCAATCCATCGCCATTCGCAGCCAGGCTTTATTCTTCTGCACCAGCGCAAAGATTTCATCCACGTAACGTTCGTGGATAGAGTGCAACGTAATGCTGTCGTCAATGTTAATCAGGTCGTCTTGCCAGTTATCGGAATCCCGCACGCTACCTCTCCTTCTTTGGTTTCTGTGGGAAATAATGGTGCAGAATAAATCTTTGCACCACCAGGTTTCCCCACTTTTGCACAATAGATTTGCCGCGCACCGCCTGCCACCGCTGAACTGAACGGTTTACCACGCTGGTATAGATATTGCTTAACATCTTTGTAACCCAAAGGAGACTCGGATGAAAGCGATCATAATTGGCGGCGGCATTGGTGGACTTTCAGCGGCAATTGCCCTGAAAAGATGTGGCATTGCAACGGAAGTCTATGAAGCGGTGAAAAAGATCAAACCCGTCGGTGCGGCGATTTCAATTTGGCCCAATGGCGTAAAATGCCTGAACTGGCTCGGCATGAAAGAGCAGCTTCAGCAACTCGGTGGGCCGATGGAATTTATGGCCTACAAAGAGTTTGTCCACGGCCAAACCCTGACGCGGTTTAGTCTCGATCCTTTAATCAAAAGCGTCGGCGAACGCCCCTATCCTGTGGCGCGGGCGGAACTGCAAGACATGCTGATCGATACCTATGGCCGCACAGATATTCAGTTTGGCAAACGCGTGGCTAAAGTTGAAGAATTTGATGGAGGCGTGCGGGCGTATTTTGAAGATGGGCATATCGCGGTGGGCGATGTATTAATTGCCGCTGATGGCACCCACTCCGTGATCCGCCCGTATGTTCTTGGTCACCAGACAGAACGCCGCTACGCCGGTTACGTTAACTGGAACGGTCTGGTGGAAATTGACGAATCTATTGCCCCGGCCAATCAATGGACAACATTTGTTGGCGAAGGAAAACGGGTTTCTTTAATGCCAGTTGCCGGTAATCGTTTTTACTTCTTCTTTGATGTTCCCCTTGAGAAAGGGTTACCAGAAGACCGCACCACCGTTAAAGCTGATTTAACGCGCTACTTTGCCGGTTGGGCTGAACCGGTACAAAAATTGATTTCCGCGATTAAACCCGACACCACCAACCGCATAGAAATTCATGATATCGAGCCATTTATGCAACTAGTGCGTGGGCGCGTGGCGCTACTCGGCGACTCCGGCCACAGCACCACGCCGGATATTGGCCAGGGTGGTTGTGCTGCCATGGAAGACGCGGTGGTACTGGCTATGGCGCTGCAAACCAACTCATTAGGCGTGGAAGATGCCCTGCAACGCTACCAGCAAAAACGTGCCTGGCGCGTCAAAGATCTGGTACTCAAAGCGCGTAAACGCTGCGATGTGACCCACGGAAAGGATATGAACATCACCCACAACTGGTATGAGGAACTGAAAAGCGAAACCGGTGAACGGGTACTTTCTGGGATGCGTGAAACTATTCTTGGCGGGCCGCTGGAGTAGAGAGTGAGTGGCACCCTTTTGTCGGATGACGCTGCGCTTATCCGACCTACAAATGCTATGGTTTTACACTCGTTTGTCGGATGACGTTGCGCTTATCCAACCTACAAATGCGATGGTTTTACACTCGTTTGCCGGATGACGCTGCGCTTATCCAACCTACGAAAACCGTGCCCTGTAGGGGGTAAGTGCAAACGTCATCCACCATTTTTTACTTCATGATGCGGTCATCAACGTATTTACGTTTATCCGGTGCTGGCGGGAAGTAGTGATACAACCAGGTTTCACTGATGGCATCGCCCTGGCAACGCAGGAACATGCGCATATCAACCGGATCGGTTGAGTCGTCGGTTGGGTACCAGTCAAACAGAATGCGGTAACCGTTGAACGGCTCGACGTACAAAATCTCAATCTGCCTGGCTTCACCGTTAGACAGCGTGATAACCGGCTCGATCCCTTTCGGTGCTGCGTTTTTCAAATCACCACCGATAAAATCAATCGCGAAACGGCGTGACCATTTATCCGGGAAATGCTCGCCTGGTGCCCAACCTTCCGGGAAACTCCCCATTCCGGTGCGTGTTGCGTAAACGCGCGCCAGCGGCGACTGGATTGGCGGCAAACCACTCCAGTACAAGCGATATTTGAACGACAGTTCATCACCCGCTTTCACCGGTTTTTCCGGCTGCCAGAAGCAAACGATATTATCCAGCGTTTCACCGGTAGTTGGGATTTCCATCAGGCCGATGGTGCCTTTGCCCCACTTGTTCAGCGGTTCAACCCACAGACTTGGGCGTTTGTTATACCAGCCCATAATGTCCTGGTAGTTGGCAAACTCATGGTCTAGTTGCAGCAAACCAAACCCTTTCGGGTTGTTGTCGGTGTAAGCATTGAACTGCAATTTCTGCGGGTTATTCAATGGACGCGTCACCCACTCGCCATTTCCACGCCACATCGCCAGGCGGTCAGAGTCGTGAATTTGCGGGTGGATGGTGTCGCACATCCGGCGTTCGTTAGTGCCACATGCGAACATACTGGTCATCGGCGCGATACCCAGTTGCTTAATATCTTCACGCGCATACAGATGGTTTTCGACATCCATCACCACACGTTCGGATTCGCAGCTAATATTAAATTTGTAGGCTCCGGTGACGCTTGCGCTATCCAACAGAGCGTAGACCACAAATTTGCTGTCACCTGCTTTCGCGGTTTCAAACCAGAACGCGGTAAAGTCCGGGAACTCTTCCAGTTGGTCGGTATAGGTGTTGACCGCCAGCCCACGTGCAGACAAGCCGTACTGGTAAGTTTTATCTACCGCACGGAAGTAGCTCGCGCCAAGGAAGGAAACCACGTCACGACGCGCCAGTTCTGGCGATTTAAAGGCTTTAAACCCGGCAAAGCCAAGATCAATCTGGCCTTCAAGCTGTTTAGTATCTACGCCTGCATCGTTGTATTTGAACAGCTCAGGGCGGAAGTGAATTTCACGCGCCTGATGAGATGTGGCGTCAACAGAGAACATGCGTACCCGGCGGCGGAAGCCCATCCCCACGTGGAAAAACTGCACATCAAGCTGGCGGTTTTCAACGTTATTCCATAATGAATGGTCGGCATCATACTGAATGGCGTTGTAAGCCTGAGGCGTTAAGTTTGCCAGGGTGTCCGGCAACGGGCGCGGTTTGCCAACCCACGGTTTCTTCGACAGGTCGTGAGCCATTGACTGGAGCACAGAGAAATCGAACTCGGTGGTGCGACCATCGGCAATTTCAGACTCTGACGCGTAAGCGGCGCGTGAGAAGAGCGTGGCAAGTGAAGTTGTGCCGCTGACTGCGGCGAGAGCCATTGAGGCTTTGATAAAACGTCTACGGTTCATGCCTGAAAAATAGTCCTTCATTGTCGATGTGTTTGGTCCCACCAGGGGCAGAACAGCGGCAAAATCTAGACCGCACACTCTAGACAAAAATCACTGAAAAACCAATCAGAGACACAGACCTTTACGCAACGAATCACTAATTATTTCGTGATTTGTAGGGTGGATAAGCGTAAACGGTGGATGACGCTTTCGCTTACCCACCCTACAAAGAAAAACTTACTTCACACTGACATCAATACCCGGGAAATACTTCTTCGCAAGCGTAGTGATGGTGCCATCAGCACGCACTTTGTCGATTGCCGCATCAAGCTGCTTCTTGGTTGCTTCGTCGCCTTTACGCAAACCGTAGCCGATACCGCTGCCCAAAATGGTATCGTCGCTCACCGGCTTGCCGATAAAGCCAAAACCTTTGCCCTGCGGTTTACTCAGAAAACCGGCCTGCCCTGCGGCTGACATCACCAGCGACGCATCAATACGGCCATTGAGCAAATCACCCCACGCCATATTTTGATCTTTATAGGACACAACCGTGACACCGTGTTTTTCCCAGTGTTCTTTGGCATAAGTTTCCTGAATGGAACCTTGCAGAACACCGATAGTTTTACCCTTCAGCCCTTCTGGCGTGGCTTCCATACCGCTATCGGCTTTGCCCACCAGTTGTGACGGAATACGGTAGATTGGCTGGGTAAAATCGATACTTTTACGGCGCTGTTCGGTGATGTTCATCGCCGAGTTAATCGCATCGAATTTCTTCGCCATCAGCCCCGGAATCAAGGCGTCAAATGAGGTTTCCACCCATGAACATTTCAGGCTTGCCGCTTGACAAATCGCGTTACCCAAATCGATATCAAACCCTTCCAGCTCGCCCGCCGTGTTACGGCTTTCAAACGGTGGATACTCGGCTTCCACGCCGTAACGCATTTCGCTTGCTGCAAAAGCAGAGAATGAAGCGCACATCCCAACCAATAAACTTAATGCATAAACTTTTTTCATTATGACCTCGTATCAGCGTGGCTTAACCTGGCAAAGTGCCTGAGCACCCGCACGTAACGTAGCTTCATCTTTCGCAAATGACAAACGAATCAACTTGTTGTCTGTCCCATCGGTATAAAACGCAGAGAGCGGTATCGTCGCCACGCCATATTGAGTAATCAGGCGCTTCACCATTTCACTGTCAGATTCATCGCTGAAATGATCGAACTTCGCCAGCAGGAAGAACGAACCTGCACTTGGCAGCAGCTTAAATGGCGACTCCGCCAATAATGACTGCATTAAATCGCGCTTACGTTGATAAAACGCCGCCAGCGATAAATAAGTGTCCGGGTTTTTCATATATTCAGCAAACGCATGCTGCATCGGCGTGTCGGCGGAAAACATCAGGAACTGGTGCACTTTGCAGATTTCTGCCATCAGTTCCGCTGGAGCCAGGCAATACCCCACGCGCCAGCCGGTCACATGGAAGGTTTTACCAAATGACGACACGATAACGCTGCGTTCGGCCAGTGCCGGGTGCGTTGCCATGCCGTGATGGCGTTCACCATCAAATACGATGTGTTCGTAGACTTCATCGGACAGAATGATGATGTCGGTGTTACGCGTCAGCGCCGCCAGCATTTCCAAATCATGGGCGTTGAACACCTGCCCGCTCGGGTTATGCGGCGTGTTGATAATGATCATACGCGTGCGTGGCGTGATTGCCGCGCGGACTTCATCCCAGTCAACGGTGAAATCCGGCAGCGCCAGTTTTAGCGCGACCGGTGTCGCCCCCTGCAAACGGACAATCGGCGCGTAGCTATCAAAAGAGGGTTCAAAGTAAATCACTTCGTCACCCGGATGCACTAACCCGCTGATGGCGGAATAAAGCCCTTCGCTGGCGCTGGCGGTGACTAAAATTTCATCGTCAACGTCATAATGTGAGCCATAAAGCGCCGCCACTTTTTCAGCGATCAGCGTTTTTAGCGGCCTGAAACCGGTCATCGATGCGTACTGGTTATGATTTTCCTGCATCGCTTTGCTGACACCCGCAACCAACTTCGGGTCAGGTGAAAAATTAGGTGCGCCTTGCGAAAGGTTGATGGCGTTATGTTGCGCCGACAGTTGGCCGATAACGGTAAAAATAGTGGTTCCAACATCCGGTAATTTTGAACGAAGTTGCACCGGGGTTTGCATGGTCATGGCCGCTCCTGTATATGCGCGATTTGCATAACTATTCAAACTGTAACGGGTTGCTACCACAACCGAATTGTTGTCATAATAGCCATGCAAAAAATTCATAGCTCAACGGAGAGTCATCACATATGCGGCGCAATTTCCCTCTGAATACGGTTGATGCTTTTCTGGTGACGGCCAAACATTTGAATCTGACTCGCGCCGCAAAAGAGCTTTGTCTGACGCAGGGCGCTGTGAGCCGTAAAATCTCCACACTCGAAGAATGGCTCGGCTATGCGCTGTTTGACCGCCATGCCCGTGGGCTGCATTTAACCCCGCAAGGCAACACCCTGCTGCCAGAAATGCAGCACGCCTTTGAGCATTTGTTGAGTGTGGCGAACAACGCCTGCCATAAATCCAGTGTCATCCGCCTGAAAGCCCCAACCTGCGCCATGCGCTGGCTGGTGCCAAAGCTTGTGCAACTGGAGAGCACCGCACCTGAAATCCAGGTGGCGCTCACCACCACCGTCGAACATGGCGTGAATTTCAAAAACGAGTCATATGATGCCGCGATTATTTTCGGGCATACAGATAACCACGGCACGTTGCTGTTTGAGGAGTGCCTCACGCCGGTAGTCAGCCAACAGTTGCTCCCGGAAGAGCCGCTCACCGCTGAGATACTGAGCCGCTACACCTTCCTGCATCCCACACGCGATCGTACCGACTGGTCACTGTGGCTGGCGCAAAATACCGACATCGCTCCTGTTATGAATAAAAATCAACACTTCGACACCATGGATTTAGCGATCAGCGCCGCGATTCAAGGATTTGGTATCGCGATTGCCGATGCAACACTAGTGGCCGAAGATTTGCGGCGTGGCCGGTTGGTGCAGCCGTTTGCCAGCCAGGTGAAAACGGGGGCGTGTTATCGACTGGTGCTACGCCATGCAAATGAAAACAGCGCCGACCTTGAAGCCTTCAAACACAGTTTACTGACGCTAAGTGAATAATGGTGGATGACGCACCAAAGCGCGTAGGTCGGATAAGCGTGAGCGTCATCCGACATAATCGATATCACCCACGTCAATTGAAATGACCCCTGTTTATTTGCAGGACTCTTTTTTGCTACCGCTGTAACATATTCCCAACACAGCCGTTGCGCTGAATAGATTCGTCCGCATGATGGCGCCAGATCCTTCCTGAAGAGCATAACCATGATTGCCGTTGCTTTAGTTGATGACCACGTTGTAGTGCGCTCCGGTTTTGCGCAGTTGCTGAGCCTTGAGAGCGATATTGAAATTGTCGGGCAGTACAGTTCTGCCGCCGAAGCCTGGCCCGCGCTGATAAAACGCCAGCCCGATGTCGCCGTACTCGACATCGCCATGCCCGATGAAAATGGTTTGAGTTTGCTTAAACGCCTGCGCCAGCATCACCCTGGGTTTCGCGCCATCATTCTGAGCATTTACGACACCACTGCGTTTGTGCAAAGCGCGCTGGATGCCGGAGCAAGCGGTTATCTCACCAAACGCTGCGGCCCTGAAGAACTGGTGCAGGCGGTGCGTACCGTCGGTATGGGCGGCCATTATTTATGTGCCGATGCGCTACGCGCGTTACGCCACGCGGGGCAACCGGCCAAAGTTCTGGAGGTTCTCACGCCACGAGAGCACGAAGTTTTCGATTTGCTGATTAAAGGCGAAAGCGTCAAGCATATTGCCGAGCAACTGAATCTCAGCCACAAAACCGTGCATGTGCATCGCGCCAATATCCTCGGCAAACTGCAATGCGAAAGCACCATCGAACTGGTGCACTTTGCCCTCGACCACCAACTGTTAACCGGGCACTAAATGTCTCGTTCGTGGCGTCATCTGTTGTTATCGCTGTTTATTGTTTTCGCCTGGGGGCTGACCTGGCTTGCCCTCTGGACGATAAGTTTCTACCTCACCAATAACGGCCAGCAAGCCACGCTACTGTTACCGCAAGGCGTGCATCTGGCGTTACTGATTTTGCTGCATCGCCGCTACTGGCCTGCGTTGTTTCTCCCGGTGTTCGGCCTGCTTGGCGGGCTTTGGCAACAGCAGTTGATGACCGAACCGGTGATGCTACTTTCCCCGTTGCTAAGTGCGATCCCCGCGCTGTTTGTCCAGCATTACTGGCACCGTTTCACCCTTTACTGGCAACGCTTGTCACTGTTGATGGCGGCGATCACCAGCGATGCGTTGTTACACACGCTGGTGCTAACCCCTTTTCTCTCCAGCAGCGCTTCGCAAACCTTGCTGGCCGCATTTACCGGCGGCGTAGTGCTCACGCCGTTTGTCTACCTGATTTATGAATACCTGCGCCAGCAACACCTCGAAAGCCTTTTGGCGCAAGAAACGCCCAATCCTCCGCTGCGCACCTCGTTGCTAATCTGGTGCAGCCTGTTTTTCATCATTGGCGTGGGTGCGCAAATGGTGGTGTCGCCTGAAATCGAACGCTTGTTGTTGATTGTGGTGTTTTTGCCAAACGTAGTGATGGCCTACAAATTTGGCTGGCAAGGCGGCGTACTTGCCGCACTGTTGGGCAGCATGATGATTACCATCGCCCGCCAGATAGGCAGCGGCTTTAACGGGCTGATGGAAATGGAGCTGTTTCTTTCCACTCAGGCGTTGCTGGGCATTGGGCTGGGGATTGCGATAAGCCGTCAGCAGCATCTTGCCAATAATCTGCACCGCTATCGCCAACGGCTGGAAGTGGAATTACAGGCCAGGCGCGAGCTAATGGAACAACTGGTGCATACCGAAGAAGACACGCGCAAAGATCTGGCGCGTGAGCTGCACGACGAAATTGGCCAGAATATTACCGCGATTCAAATCCAGTCGATGCTGGTAAAACGCACCGCCAGCGGCGATGCCACGGTGCTCGCCGCCGAGCAAATCAACCAGCTTGCCCAACGCATTCACCACTCGACTCGCCATCTGTTGCGCCAGCTTCGCCCGCCGGTGCTGGACGAAATCTCGCTCGATAAAGCGCTGCATCATTTGATTCAGGAGTTCGCCTTTGCCGAACGCGGTATCACCTGCCGCTTCCATTACGATTTACCCGGCCAGCCCGTCAGCGATCCGGTGATTTTTACCCTCTATCGCCTGGTGCAGGAACTACTCAACAATATCTGTAAACACGCCGACGCCAGCCTGATTGAGATCTCTTTAACCCAACAACCCGCAGGCGTACGCCTGGAAGTCAAAGACGATGGCATCGGCTTTAGCGGTAACACCCATAACGGCCAGGGATTACAAGGGATCGCGGAACGCATTCGCGCGTTAGGTGGGGATTTGCAGATTGAAAGCCAGTCCGGCACACGCGTAATTGTTAACTTGCCCACACTTTTTCAACAAAATCAGGGATAACCAGGAAAAATTCCTGGTTGGCTAAAACCTTGTCTCATCCCCTTTGTATCTGCGTTTTCTATAGTCATTCCAATCCGGAGGAATCAGATGATTTCCGAGCAAACTATCGGTCGTGATTATCGTTACTGGCGTCCACGTTTGCTGCTGTCGATGGTCGTGGGCTATGGCGCATTTTACCTGACACGCAAGAGCGTCAGCTTTGTGCTCCCGGCGATGCAGGTCGACCTGGCGTTAAGCAAAAGCGATATCGGCCTGCTGGGTACGCTGTTTTATCTCTCCTACGGCCTGTCGAAATTTGCCGCCGGATTGTGGCACGACCGTCGGGGCGCACGCTGGTTTATGGGCGCGGGCCTGCTGGCAACCGGAATACTGAACATTCTTTTTGCCTTCGGCAGCAACTTACCGATGTTGCTGGTTATCTGGACGCTGAACGGCTTCTTCCAGGGTTGGGGATGGCCGCCCTGCGCCAGATTGCTAACGCACTGGTATTCGCGCAACGAACGCGGTTTTTGGTGGGGCTGCTGGAATACTTCCATCAACCTCGGCGGTGCCGCCGTTCCGCTGATTTCCGCGCTGATGGCGCTGTGGTTCGGCTGGCAGGCGTCGCTTTTTGTCTCGGGTGGTATCGGCATCATCACCGGGATTTGGCTATGCCGTAGCTTAACCGGCACGCCACAAGAAATGGGATTACCACCGGTCGGTGTCTGGCGACATGACCCGCTAGAAATGCGCCAGCAGCAACTCAGCCCGCCGCTGCCACAGTGGCAAATGTTTCGCAGCACCGTGCTGCAAAACCCAATGGTCTGGCTGCTCGGCGTCAGTTACGTGCTGGTGTACCTGATTCGTATCGCGCTTAACGACTGGGGCAATATCTGGCTTTCCGAAAGCCACGGCGTGAATTTACTCAGCGCCAACGCCACGGTGATGTTGTTCGAAATGGGCGGCTTGCTGGGGGCGTTATTTGCCGGATGGGGTTCAGATTTGCTGTTTCGCGGCCAGCGCGGGCCGATGATTTTACTGTTTGCGTTAGGGCTGTTTGTTTCCGTCGCCGCCCTGTGGTTATCGCCCGTACACCATTACGCACTACTGGCAGTGTGCTTTTTCTCCATCGGCTTTTTTGTCTTTGGCCCGCAGATGCTGATTGGCCTCGCCGCCGTGGAATGCAGCCATAAGCAGGCTGCGGGTAGCGTCACAGGATTCTTAGGTTTGTTTGCCTATTTAGGCGCGGCACTGGCGGGATGGCCACTGTCGCAAGTGATTGAGCGTTATGGCTGGTCCGGGATGTTCGCGCTGTTAACCGTGGCTGCCGCACTGATTGGATTTTTGCTGATGCCCCTGTTAATGGCGGGCATCAGCGCGCAAGACAGGAGTGTTGGTGCCATGGACCCGGCAATCACCTTACCTCAGGACACTTAGGATAATAATATGAAACTGACCGTGCTCTCTTCTCTGGTTGCTGCGGGTGTTGCGTTGGCTACCCTGTCCGGTGCCGCGCAGGCCAAAGGCCGTCTGGTGGTGTATTGCAGCGCCACCAATGAAATGTGTGAAACTGAAACCAAAGCGTTTGGCGAAAAATACGATGTGAAAACCTCGTTTATCCGTAACGGTTCCGGCAGCACACTGGCGAAGGTGGATGCCGAGAAGAAAAACCCACAGGCCGATGTGTGGTACGGCGGCACGCTGGATCCGCAGTCTCAGGCGGGTGAAATGGACCTGCTGGAGCCGTATAAATCCGCCAACCTCGCGCAAATCATGCCGAAGTTCCAGGACCCGGCAAAACGCAAAGGCAACTACTCCTCTGCGGTGTATATCGGCATTCTCGGTTTTGGCGTCAACACTCAGCGCCTGAAAGAGAAAAACCTGCCGGTGCCAAAGTGCTGGAAAGATCTCACCAACCCAATTTATAAAGGCGAAATCCAGGTTGCTGACCCGCAAAGCTCAGGCACGGCGTACACCGCACTGGCAACCTTCGCGCAGCTTTGGGGCGAAGATCAGGCGTTTGATTACCTGAAAAAACTCAACGGCAATATTTCCCAGTACACCAAATCCGGCATTGCTCCGGCACGTAACGCCGCCCGTGGTGAAACCGCTATCGGCATTGGCTTCCTGCATGATTACTCGCTGGAAAAAGAGAACGGCGCACCGCTGGAGCTGATTTCCCCCTGCGAAGGCACCGGCTATGAAATTGGCGGCGTCAGCATCCTGAAAGGCGCGCGCAACATGGACAACGCCAAATTGTTCGTTGACTGGGTGCTGTCGAAAGAAGCGCAGGAATTGTCGTGGAAAAAAGGCAAGTCCTACCAAATTCTGACCAACACCACCGCTGAAAGCTCCCCGCTGTCGCTCAAGCTCGATGACCTGAAACTCATCAACTATGACATGGACAAATACGGCGCGACCGAGATGCGCAAAGCGCTGATCAATAAGTGGGTTAGCGAAGTGAAAATGGGTAACTAACCCATTAGCAGGTGACGGCGTCACGTCACCTGCCCACTCCTTTTCTTTTGGCCGATGAGGCACTTATGTCTGAAACTTTACTTTTGCGTCCTGCGCAGAAGCGGGACGCTATTCTCTGGTGGGTGGCGTTGTGCTGGCTGGCTTTTGCCCTGCTGCCAAGCTGGAGCCTGGATTACGGCCTGTTTGAATCAACCGGTGACGAACTGCTCGCGGCTTATAGCTGGTCGGGAATTAACATCAGTTTGCTGTGGTACGTTTTACCGTCGCTATTACTGCTGCGCCCGTTCCATGCCTCAGGGCCGGAAAAGCGCCAGCGCCACTATTTCGATGCAGGCTGGGCGTTGCTGTGCATGGCCTTTGTGGTGGTCAGCGCCACCGTGACGGAACGCGGGCTAGGCTATGCCACACTGGTGCTGTTTATCGCGCTCGGCATGGTTATCACCCTTGCTCTGACGCGCCTCGAATGGCTGGGCGGCGACAGTTTTGTCATTGGCTCGCTGGTGGCGATTGTGGCGCTAATTGGCGTGTTTATTGTCTGGCCAAGCATCGCGATTTTCATTCCGATGTTTACCACCGACAGCGGCGAGTTTGCCCCACTGGCGTTTATGGCGGTGCTCAGCCAGGCGCATATTATTCAGGTGATTATCAACTCCATCGCGCTGTCGATTGCGGTGGGCATTGGCTGCACCTTCTTCGGCCTGGTGCTGGCGATTTACACCACACGCATCGCCAAACGTAGCGCCATTATTGGCCGTATCTTCTCGATTCTGCCGATTGTCACCCCGCCGTTTGTGGTTGGCCTTGGCGTCACGCTGATGATGGGGCGTTCAGGTTATATCACCGAATTGATGGTTGACTGGTTCGGGTTGACGAACACCAACTGGCTGTACGGTTTTACCGGCATCTGGCTGGCGCAAGTTCTGGCCTTCACACCAATGGCATTTATGATCCTCGATGGCGCGATTAAAACCATTCACCCGTCGCTGGAAGAAGCCTCTTATACCCTGCGGGCTACACGCTGGAAGACCTTCAAAGGGGTGTTTTTACCGCTGCTGAAACCGGCGCTGGCAAACGCATTTTTGATTGTGATTGTGCAATCGCTGGCGGACTTCAGTAACCCGCTGGTGTTAGGCGGCAACTTTGACGTGCTCGCCACGCAAATCTACTTCTACATCACCGGTTCACAGCTGGATTACCAGGCCGCCAGTACCCTCGGCGCGTTCCTGTTGCTGTTCTCGCTGCTGGTGTTCTGCATTCAGTACATGTGGATTGGCAAACGCTCCTACGTCACGGTTTCCGGTAAATCCAACCGTGGTGATGTACAACCGTTGCCGGTCACTCTGGTATGGGCGGTGGTGGCGTTATTAGCGGTGTGGATTGCCTTTAACGCCCTGCTCTATGGCAGCATTTTCTACGGCAGTTTCACCGTCAACTGGGGTGTGGATTACACGCTGACCTTCGATAACTTCATCAAACTGTTCGGCCAGGGAATGAGCGATGGCGCATGGCCTTCACTGCTCGACACCCTGCTGTACGCCGGAATTGCCGCGCCCATCACCGCTTTCTTCGGCTTGTTGATTGCCTGGATTGTGGTGCGCCAGCAGTTCCGTGGCAAAAAGACTATCGAGTTCACCACCATGCTGTGCTTTGCGGTACCAGGCACCGTGGCAGGCGTGTCCTACATTCTGGCGTTTAACAGCGCGCCAGTTTACCTGACGGGAACTGCGGCGATTGTGATTATGTCGATGGTGATGCGTAACGTTCCGGTAGGTATCCGTGCGGGCATTGCCGGGCTGGGGCAAATCGACAAGTCACTCGACGAAGCTTCTTTGAGCCTGCGAGCCGGGTCGATGCGCACCATTATCAACATTCTGCTGCCGCTGCTGCGCCCGGCGATTCTGTCGGCGCTGATTTACAGCTTTGTGCGCGCCATTACGACCGTCAGCGCCATTGTGTTCCTCGTCACACCGGATACCCGTGTCGCCACCGCCTACATTCTGAACCGCGTGGAAGATGGCGAATATGGCGTGGCGATTGCCTACGGCTCAATCCTTATTGTCGTGATGCTGACGATTATTTTCATCTTTGACTGGTTGATTGGTGAAGCGCGGATCTCGCGTTCAAAAGCCAAAACCAACGCGTGATTACGGAGTAAAACATGACACAACCTCATTTTGTAGAACTGCGCAATGTCACGAAACGGTTTGGTAATAACACCGTCATTGCGGGCATTAATCTGGCCATTCCTAAAGGGGAAATGGTGACGCTGCTCGGGCCATCCGGCTGCGGGAAAACTACAGTTTTGCGCCTGGTCGCCGGGCTTGAGAAACCCACCGAAGGACAGATTTTTATTGATGGCGAAGACGTCACGCACCGCTCTATTCAGCAACG
Organism: Buttiauxella agrestis ATCC 33320; assembly: GCA_024169445.1. Lineage (GTDB taxonomy): Bacteria > Pseudomonadota > Gammaproteobacteria > Enterobacterales > Enterobacteriaceae > Buttiauxella > Buttiauxella ferragutiae. The sequence goes on along the minus strand of JALKFA010000001.1, from coordinate 3,301,807 downwards.
TGACATTTGCATGGTGTTCCAGTCCTATGCCCTGTTCCCGCATATGTCGCTGGGCGATAACGTCGGTTACGGGCTGAAAATGCTCGGCACGCCACGCGCAGAAATCAAAATGCGCGTAAAAGAAGCGCTGGCAATGGTCGATTTAGACGGTTTCGAAGACCGCTTTGTTGACCAGATTTCCGGTGGCCAGCAACAACGTGTGGCACTGGCGCGTGCGCTGATCCTCAAACCCAAAGTGCTGCTGTTTGATGAACCACTGAGTAACCTGGATGCCAACCTGCGCCGCAGTATGCGCGACAAAATCCGCGAGCTGCAAAAACAGTTCAACATCACCTCGCTGTACGTCACCCACGACCAGAGCGAAGCCTTTGCGGTATCGGACACGGTACTGGTGATGAACAAAGGCGAAATCATGCAGATTGGCAGCCCGCAGACGTTGTATCGCCAGCCCGCCTCGCGCTTTATGGCAAGTTTTATGGGCGATGCCAACATCTTCCCGGCGCGCTTTGGCAGCGATTTTGTCGAGATCCACGGCTACCGTTTACCCCGCCCGCCACAACTTACCGTGACGCAGAACGAAGGCACGGTTGGTGTGCGTCCGGAGGCGATAACGCTGAGTGAACACGGCGATGAAAGCCAGCGTTGCGTGGTGCGCCATGTGGCGTATATGGGGCCGCAATATGAAGTGACGGTGGAATGGCATGGTCAGGCGCTGTTGTTGCAGGTGAATGCCACGCGCCTACAGCCTGATGTGGGGGATAATTACTATCTCGAGATCCATCCGTACGGTATGTTTATTTTGGCGGATGCTGCGTAGATGGTGGATGACGCTAGCGCTTATCCACCCTACAAAACCAATTCGTAGGTCGGATAAGCGCAGCGTCATCCAACGATGGCGATTACATTAATCCGCAACGCTTTTTACTGCGGTCAGTTGCCTGCTGATACAGTTCAAATTCGTCGGCAACCGGCGCGCCCAGCGCTTCTTCAAACGCGACACGGCTGGAATGGCCGTGGCTGCGTTGGCCGCCTTCACTACCCAAATTCGACTGGAAAATCCCAGCCGCACTGACCGGCAGAAAATCTTCATAAATAATCGGTTGTGCCACCAGCCAGCCACGTTCAATTAATGGCTGCGGATCATCACCGGGTTTAATCGACTGGCGGTGCGTTTCCCCTACTGGCGTTAAACGATAGCGGAAATAAGCCAAATCCTGGCAGCGCATCAGCGTCTCGCTGTCTGGCAGTCGGGTGAAAATTTCCTGCAAATGTTGCTGGTGGCTAAAGTTATCCTGCCCGTTGCCCGCTTCATTAAGTAGCTCGTCATACAACGCGCGCCCTTTCGGGGTTAACGCAACACCTCGCTGCTCAATTTCCCCAAAGCGCGCGGTATGCGTCCCATGATGGACGCCAGCAAAAATAATCGGTTCTTCAAGCGCTTTAAAACTGGTCTGGCGCAACAATATTGGGAACATGCGGCGCGGTGGCCCTTCAATAATCGCTTTCGGCGCAATGCCATATTCCGGCATCAACGCCTGCACACGGTCAATATCCAGGGTGCGTGGCGTCAGGTGGTTAATGTGGCAACCACGGAAACAAACCACGTCGGCAATCAGGCGGTGCTGTTGATGAAATGCCTGGTAGGTTTGCGCATCTACCGTGGCATGGCTGTGCCAACGGAAAGTTTCCAGCGCCTGTTCGACGAACTCATTGGCCTGGGCTTCGCTAAACGCCCCCTGCTGGTCGTAAATATCGAGCAATGCCCGACAACGCGGGGTGAAAATATCGCGTTCTGCGAGGATCGCCGCAGCGGTCTTTCGCAGTTCTGGGTCTTCGATTAATTCAAGACGCAATAACGAGGTGAAAATGCGGAACGGATTACGCGCCAGCGCCGCATCGTCAACCGGACGAAATGCCGTGGAATGCACCGGAACGCCCGCCTGAGAGAGATCGTAATAGCCGACCGGATACATGCCCATCACCGCGAACACGCGGCGTAAGGTTGCCAGTTCCTCTGCTTTTCCCACCCGAATCGCGCCGTGGCGCTCAACATTCAGGCGTGCCAGTTCGTCGGCATTTTCAAGCTGTTGTTGCAGATCCGGATTATTTTCCAGCACCGCCAGATTCACGTCGGCGACTAACTCTAACAAGGTTCCGTACTGCGGCACCTCTTGCTGGTACATCGCCGACATAGCGTGCGAAAATTTTTCCCGAATATCATCAGCCGTGATGTTGTTCGCCATGATGTCGTATCTCCAGTGAATATTGCTGAAAGCGTAGAATGTTGCGCAGCGGTTTTGGGCGAAGAATTTTCGTTTTGTGATCGACTCTACAGGCCAACATCAGAAGTAATGCTAACAACGACTTTCATAGCTAAAGGTTATGATTGGCGGTACTTAAATTCACTTTAATTTAACAATCCATTAACTGAAACTGTTTGGGACGGTACTTAATAAATAAAACATCACCCTCTGCCTGGAGTTCCCAATGTCGAAAGAACTTGTCCATCGCAATTACGATTCCCATCCTCCGGCTTTCGCGCCCGGGTATAAAACCAGCGTGCTGCGTTCGCCGCGAAATGCGTTGATTTCACTGCAAAACTCGCTATCTGAAATCACTGGCCCGATATTTGGCGCGAAAGATCTCGACCCGCTGGATAACGATTTGATCATGAATTACGCCAAAGACGGTTTGCCAATTGGTGAACGTATTATCGTGCACGGTTATGTGCGTGATGGTTTTGGCCGCCCGATGAAAAACACGCTGGTGGAAGTGTGGCAAGCCAATGCTGGCGGCCGTTATCGCCATAAAAAAGACAAGTATCTTGCACCAATCGACCCTAATTTTGGCGGCTGTGGGCGCGTTTTGACTGATGAAAATGGCTATTACTTTTTCCGCACCATCAAGCCCGGCCCGTATCCATGGCGTAACCAGGCCAGCGACTGGCGTCCTTCACATATCCACTTTTCGCTCTCCGGCGAATCCTTTGCCCAACGTCTGATTACCCAGATGTATTTTGAAGGTGATCCGCTGATCAAACAGTGCCCGATTGTGAAAACGATTAATAACGATGATGCTATCCGCACCTTGATTGCCGAGCTGGATACCCATGCGGCCGTCCCGCTCGACAGCCTGGCCTATCGTTTTGATTTAGTGTTACGCGGCCACCGCGCTACGTTGTTTGAAAACCGCACCCAAGGAGCCGTGTGATGAAAGATTATTTAGCGGAAACCGCCTCGCAAACCGCAGGCCCATATGTCCATATCGGCCTGGCTCCGCAAGCGGCGGGATTTAACATTTTTGAGAAAAATTTTAGCCATGTGCTGACGAACTCGCATACCCAGGGCGAGCGGATTATCGTTGAAGGCCGGGTGTTTGATGGTTCCGGCACGCCGGTGCGCGATGTGTTGCTGGAAGTGTGGCAAGCCAATGCTGCCGGGCGTTACAACCACCCCGCCGACCAGCAAACGGATAAAAAACTGGATGACGATTTTCGTGGCTGGGGCCGCACCTGTTCAGATTTCGACAGCGGCGTGTGGCGTTTTGACACCATCAAACCCGGTGCAGTGACTGGCCGTGATGGGCGTATGATGGCTCCCCATCTGAATCTGTGGATTGTGGCGCGCGGGATAAATATCGGCCTGAATACGCGGATGTATTTTTCCGACGAGCAAGCGGCGAATGAGACCGATCCAGTGCTGAATTTGATTGAGTGGGAAGTGCGCCGTAAGACGTTGATTGGCAAGCGCGAGCAGCGTGGTGACGAGGTGGTGTATACGTTTGATGTGTATTTACAGGGGGAGCGGGAGACGGTGTTTTTTGACTTGTAAGTTCAGATTAAAACGGGTGGATGCTGCGAGCGCTTATCCACCCTAACCCTTACTACCCTCACCCTTTGTTATCAAAACAAATCAATTGTTAATGAATTTTTGCTAGCAAGTTATCAAAATTAAACAACTTATCTTGTCAGCGCGTCGGGTCTGTTTTTAACATCAGGTTATGGAAAAAAACGGTTTGTTCAGTCAGCGCATTCGCTTGCGCCATCTTCATACTTTCGTAGCTGTCGCTCAACAGGGAACGCTGGGGCGCGCAGCTGAGACTCTTAATCTAAGCCAGCCTGCTTTATCAAAGACGCTTAATGAACTTGAGCAGCTAACCGGCACGCGTTTGTTTGATCGCGGACGTCTGGGCGCGCAAATGACGCTGATGGGCGAACAGTTCCTGACACATGCCGTTAAGGTGCTGGATGCGTTGAATCACGCAGGGCAATCACTCACTCAGAAAGATGGCAAAAGCACGTCTGTTATCCGCGTGGGTGCGCTGCCCACGGCGGCGCTGGGGATTTTGCCAAAAGTTATCGGCCAGTTTCATAAGCAACAAAGTGATGTCACGCTGCAAGTGGCGACCATGAATAACACCATGCTGTTATCGGGGCTGAAATCGGGTGAGCTGGATTTAGGTATCGGCAGAATGTCCGACCCGGAATTGATGACCGGGCTGAATTATGAGCTGTTGTTCCTCGAGTCATTAAAACTGGTGGTGCGGCCGGGTCACCCGCTGCTGCAAGAGAACATCACGCTGAGTAAAGTGATGGAGTGGCCGGTGGTGGTTTCCCCGAAAGGCACTATTCCGCGACAAAATGCCGAAGCCTTGCTTGCCAGCCAGGGCTGTAAGATGTCTACGAGTTGTGTAGAAACGCTTTCCGCTTCGCTTTCTCGCCAGTTGACGGTGGATTACAACTACGTGTGGTTTGTGCCGTCGTGCGCGGTGAAAGAGGATTTACGCCAGGGAACGCTGACGTCATTGCCGGTCACCACCCAGGGTGCGGGCGAACCGATTGGTATCTTGACGCGTGTCGATACGCCGTTGTCGCCGGGTGCGCAAATTTTGTTGGCGTCGATTCGCAAATCGATTCCGGGGTGAAAAATGGTGGATGACGCCTATGGCTTATCCACCCTACAACACTGTTTTCGTAGGTCGGATAAGCGTTAGCGTCATCCGACATGAATTAACCGGCGGTGTCCAGCTCATCAAACACCTGCTGAGCCAGATGCATGGTGGCGTTGGCGGCGGGCAATCCGCAGTACAGCGCCGAATGCATAATCAACTCTTTGAGTTCATCACGCGTCACACCATTGTTAAACGCCGCGCGCAGGTGCATTTTCAGCTCAGCTTCACGGTTTAACGCAATCAACATCGCGATGGTTATCATACTGCGGGTATGACGCTCAAGCCCCGGACGCGTCCAGATATCCCCCCAGGCATAACGGGTAATAAAGTTCTGGAACTCTTCATTAAGCGGCGTGAGCTGCGTCAATGTACGGTCGACGTGCTTATCACCCAGCACTTCGCGGCGCACTTTCATTCCTTGTTGGTAATGATCTTCATCCTTCATGATGTCAGTCGTCCTGTTGAATAAAGTTGAGTAGTGCGACGTTAAAGCCGTGGGCGTCTTCGATGCTGGAAAGGTGCGATGCTTTAAGCGTCACAAGATGAGAACCGTGAACCTGCTGGTGCATAAATTCGCTGTCTGCCACGCTGCAAACGGGGTCGTTGGCACCCGCAATAAACTGCATCGGCACTGTAATAGCGTCAATTTCACCACGTAGATCGGCTGCGGCTAACGCTTCGCAACAGGAGGCATAACCTTCAGGGTTGATTTGCCCAAGTGTTGCGCACAGCGCATCAACTTGCGCAGGGTGGTGTTTGACAAAATCGTCAGTAAACCAGCGCGATGGTGCACTTTTTGCAATCGCCGACATCCCTTCGTGGCGCACAGTACGCGCTCGTTCCAGCCAGCCGTTTTGTTCGCCGATTTTTGCCGCGCTATTGGCTACCGTCACCGAAAGAAAACGCTCGGGGACAAAACGTGCCAGCCACAACCCCGTTAATCCGCCCATTGAAATCCCACAAAAATGCGCCTGCTGGACTCCGGCATCATCCATCACACTCAGCACGTCTTCCGCTAATTGTGGCAGCGTGGTTTTCTCGTTTTTGCGTGTGCGCCCATGTCCGTGCGTGTCATAACGCAGCACTCGGAAGTTTTCTAGCAGCGCCGCCATTTGTGGTTGCCACATCTCAAATGTGGTGCCCAGTGAGTTTGATAACACCACCACCGGCGCGCCGCTCGGCCCTTCGAGTTGATAATAATGGCTCATACTAGCTCCCTGTTTTGTTGTGCCGCCCGCGCCAAAACCTGGTTGATAAACGTGTTGTTGCTACCAAGGGCTTGTTGCGGGTCGAGCAGATGTTCGATTTGTGTCAAAGATAGATATGACGCGACTTGTGGGTGTTGTGCGAGCAAAGCCGCAAGCGGCTGGTTTTCATCCAGTGCGCGATGGCAAAGTTGTTCCACCAGATGATGCGCCGCCTGTTTGCCAAGTGATGTCGCCAACGCCAGCGTGACCGATTCCGCCATAATCAGGCCGTGGGTGATATCCAGATTGGCACGCATTTTTTCTGTGTTGACCTGCATCCCGACGATTAAATCCAGCGCGGTTTGCATCACGCCACCGCTCAGCGTAATCAGTTCGGGAAGGGTTTCCCACTCGGCCTGCCAGCCGCCGAGCGCTCTTTCATGTTGTTGATTTTGGCTGGCGTAAAGTGTTGCCATTAGCCCAGGAATACGGGTGGTTGCGGTCAGGATCGCCGCACAACTCACTGGATTGCGTTTATGGGGCATGGTGGAAGAACCACCGCGCCCTTCGGCAATCGGTTCGCCCACTTCAGCCACTTCGGTTTGCATCAGTAATGAAAAATCATTGGCAAATTTGCCGAGTGTGGTGCTGACACCGGCGAACCACGCCCCCACTTCCAGTAATCTGTCGCGCTGGCTGTGCCACGGTGTATCGGCCTGGTTCAGCGCCAGCACGTTTGCCAGAGCCAGTGAAACGTTGATGCCCTGCTCTTTTAGCGAAGCCAGCGTGCCTGCGGCACCGCCAAATTGCAGCACTAACACGCGCGGTTTCATTTCATGCAAACGTTGCTGCCAGCGCAGTAACGCATCGAGCGTGCCCGCAAGTTTCAAACCAAACGTTATCGGCAATGCGTGTTGCATCCAGGTTCTGCCTGGCATCACGCTATGTTGATGACGCTGGATTTGTTCGATTAACGCGCTGATTAACTGCCCAAGCAATGCTTCACTGGCAACGAGCGCCGCACGTAGTTGCAAAACCAGGCCGCTATCAATCACGTCCTGGCTGGTTGCGCCCCAGTGAACATAACGCGCGGCCTGTTCGTCATGCTGTTTGACGCAGGCGGTGAGCTGTTTCACCAGCGGAATCGCCAGGTTTCCAGCGCCCGCAGCCGCCTGAGCTAATGCCTGCACGTCCAGTTTATCGACCTGACACTGTACGGCAATCGGCTGCACTGCCGATTCGGGGATAGCGCCACAAAGCGCTGTCGCCCGCGCTAACGCCGCTTCAAAATCCAGCATTCCTTGTAACGTGCTGTGGTCGCTGAAGATTTCGCTCAACGGTGATGCACGCAACATCGGGTTAAACAGTGTCATGCCTGCTCCTTAAACGCGTTCAATAATTAGTGCAATTCCCTGACCAACGCCAATACACATGGTGCACAGTGCGTAACGCCCGCCGCTACGCTTCAGTTGCCAGGCGGCGGTCATCGCCAGTCGGCCACCAGAAGCACCCAACGGATGCCCCAACGCGATGGCTCCTCCGTTCGGATTAACATGTTCTGCGTCATCCGGCAGGCCAAGGTCGCGCATTACCGCCAGTGCTTGCGCCGCAAAGGCTTCATTTAATTCAATCACATCCATCTGCGCGAGAGTTAACCCGGTTTGTGCCAGCACTTTGCGCACCGCAGGTGCCGGGCCAAAGCCCATGATACGCGGTGCGACTCCGGCGGTTGCCACGCCCACGACACGTGCTAGCGGCTGTAAACCGTGGGTGTTTAACGCCAGTTCGCTGGCGAGCAACAAAGCACAAGCTCCATCGTTAACCCCCGAGGCATTTCCGGCGGTGACGGTGCCGTCTGCACGCACCACGCCTTTAAGTTTTGCCAGCGACTCAATCGAGGTAGAACGCGGATGTTCGTCACGGTTAAATAACAGCGCGTCGCCTTTACGTTGCGCGATGGAAACGGGAATTAGCTCATCGTCAAAGATGCCCATTTCCTGCGCGCGTGCGGTGCGAAGCTGGCTGCGTAACGCAAAAGCGTCTTGATCTTCACGGTTGATATTGAAATCAGTCGCGACGTTTTCTGCCGTTTCTGGCATTGCATCAACGCCGTATTGCGCTTTCATCTGCGGGTTGATAAAACGCCAGCCAATGGTGGTGTCTTCCATCTTCATGCTGCGGCTAAATGCACTTTCCGCTTTGCCCATCACAAACGGCGCACGGGACATGCTTTCGACGCCACCGGCAATCATCAACTGTGTTTCACCACTTTTAATCGCCCGCGCTGCCACACCTAGCGCATCAAGGCTTGAGCCACACAAACGGTTGATGGTGGTGCCGGGAACCGTTTCCGGCATTCCCGCCAGCAGTAACGCCATGCGCGCCACGTTGCGGTTATCTTCACCCGCCTGATTGGCACAACCATAAATCACGTCATCGACCGCCGACCAGTCAACGTTCGGGTGGCGCTCCATCAGTGCTTTCAGCGGCAGCGCGGCTAAATCATCGCTACGTACGCCTGACAGTGTGCCACCAAATCGACCAAAAGGAGTACGCACTCCATCACAGATAAATGCTTGATTCATCATAGTTCCTTACGCGCTTTCTGCCAGTTGTTCAAAGCCAAGTGTGACCGGTGTAATACGTTGTAATTCTTCAAATGACAGACCGTTAAAGATTTCACGCACCACTGGCCCTTTTTCAGTGATATCAATCACTGCAAGGTCAGTGTAAATGCGGCTCACACAGCCAATTCCGGTGAGTGGATAAGAGCAGTTTTCTACCAGTTTGCATTCGCCGTCACGCGTGAGGTGATCCATCATCACAAATACCTGGCGCGCGCCGATAGCTAAGTCCATCGCCCCGCCGACAGCCGGGATGGAATCCACAGCACCGGTGCTCCAGTTCGCCAAATCACCGCTGGCAGACACCTGATAAGCCCCCAACACGCAGATATCGAGATGCCCGCCGCGCATCATGGCGAAGGAGTCGCCGTGGTGGAAAAAGCAGCCGCCGGTTAACAGGGTGACGTATTCTTTCCCCGCGTTGATCAATTCGGGATCTTCTTCCCCTTCAGCCGGTTTCGGCCCCATGCCCAGCAAGCCATTTTCGCTATGCAGGAAGATTTCTTTATCTGCCGGGAGGTAGTTGGCAATGCGCGTGGGCAAGCCAATGCCAAGGTTAACGTAAGCGCCTTCGGGAATGTCGCGGGCAACACGTTTTGCCATTTCATCGCGGGTGAGTTTTTTCACGTTTTAGCTCCTTATGCGCTCTGTGCCAGTGAGGTTTCGACGGCGACCAGGCGCTGGACAAAAATCCCAGGCGTCACGATATGTTCCGGGTCGAGTTCACCCAATGGCACCACGCGGCTGACTTCAGCAATGGTGACAGTCGCGGCGGTGGCCATAATTGGCCCAAAATTACGTGCCGCTTTGCGATAAACCAGGTTGCCCCAACGGTCGCCTTCATAAGCTTTGATTAGCGCGAAGTCGGCTTTTAATGGGTATTCCAGCACGTAGTGGCGGCCATCGATTTCCCGCGTTTCTTTACCTTCTGCGAGCGGCGTTCCAAAACCGGTTGGCGTGAATACCGCACCCAAACCTGAACCTGCGGCCTGAATACGCGCCGCCAGGTTACCTTGCGGCACCAGTTCCAGCTCAACTTCACCACGGCGATACAGGTCATCAAAAATCTGTGAATCCACCTGGCGCGGGAAAGAACAGACCATTTTGCGCACCCGTCCGGCCTTCAGGAGTGCCGCCAGCCCGACTTCACCGTTACCGGCGTTGTTGTTGATAATGGTCAGGTTTTTTGCGCCCTGAGCAATCAGCGCATCGATAAGATACGTTGGCTGGCCTGCGGTGCCGAAGCCACCAATCATGATGGTTGCCCCGTCGAAAATTCCGGCGACGGCCTCTTCAAGCGAAGCCACACTTTTGTTGATCATCACGTTTCTCCTGGGGGTGCGCATTTCGCACAAGATTGCGTTGTTCGAACAAAATGTGACCCCGTTAACGAAGCTGGTCAAGGGCGATAATCGAAATATGGTGCGATTATCGAACATCATGTATGTTTGTTTGCAGAATGTGATCAACAGCGTGATCAACAACGAACATTCAGGAGAACAGAATGGAAATTCAACGTGAAGAACTGGCAGCGGGTGATGGCGATCCGTTTAAGGGCGATCCTAATTTTATGGCGTCACTAGCGCGTGGGCTGGAAGTGATTCAGGCGTTTACTCCGCAGCGTCGGCAGATGTCTATTTCACAAATCAGCCAAAAAACAGGGATCCCTCGTGCGGCGGTGCGCCGTTGTTTGTACACCCTGGGCAAGTTGGGTTTTGTCTATGCTGAAGATGGCAAGTATTACCAATTGCGGCCACGGATTTTAGCGCTCGGCCACGCTTATCTGGCCTCCACGCCGCTGGCGAAATCCACCCAGCCGGTGCTGAAACATCTAAGTGAAATGCTCAATGAGTCTTGCTCGATTGCCACGCTGGATGGTGACGATATTCTGTATATCGCCCGCGCTTCCAGCTCGCGCATCATGACCATTGATTTAGATATTGGTAGCCGCCTGCCCGCGTGGTCGACGTCAATGGGACGCGTGTTGTTGAGTTATTTGCCAGAAGAACAGCTGAATGATTTTCTTGGGCGTATCACCATGATTCGCTACACCCCGCAAACGGTGGATTCGGTGAGCAAACTGCGCGAAGAGTTAAAACGCGTGCGCCAGCAAGGATACGCACTTAACGATCAGGAGCTGGAAATGGGGCTGCGTTCGATTGCCGTTCCGTTGGTTAACCCAGATGGCGCGGTGGTAGCGGCGCTTAACGTCGGCGTTCACGCCGGGCAGGTTTCATCGCAAGAGTTGCTCAACCGTGTGTTGCCTAAGTTGCAGGAAGCAGCGCAGGAGTTGTCGTTATTGTTGAAATAGATGTGGCGGGTAAATCGCGGTTTCAGAAGGTTTTGTAGGGTGGATAAACGCAGCGTCATCCACCAAAGAATGTTTAACGGCTGCGTTTTGCGTGGCGTTCCCAGTTTTCGACTTTTGCCTGCTCAGATTTTTTAAGCGCCACATAGCATGCACCGCTGCCGCCGTGATGGGGCATCGCGCTACAAAAAGCCTGCACTTCTTCAAATTCTGCCAGCCAGCGGGCAACATAACTGCGCACGATATTGGCGTGGGATTTATCTTCGCGACCTTTGCCATGAACGATCAGCAAATTACGCAGCCCGTCTTTTTTGGCTTGCTGAATGTAAGCAAAAAGCAACTGACGGCATTGTTCGACCGGCTGACGAATCAGGTTGAGGCTGGCTTCCTGTTTATATTTACCCTGTCGCAGTTTATCCAGCACACCAATTTGCAACCCTTCGCGCTTAAATTCAAGCTGTATGGCGAGCGGAATAATTTCCAGAAAATCGGTAGTGAGGAAGTTATCAAGTTGCATGGTATCGAGCTTTTGCACCACCTTCTCTTTCACCGGTTTCAACCACTGGCTGCTTTGGCAATCTTTCAGTGGTTTGACATCCTCCATGGCGTCAAGAAACAGCGATTTTTCGTCAAGGCTCATGGGCAATTCCTCCTGGTCCAGGCTTAATTCTGGAGTCACTATAACCGCCGATGTGCCGTGGCTCAACGCCCGTTTAACGGCACTGGCGACGAAACTGGTTGATTAGCGCCACCGTTAGCGGTGCCGGTGTTGCATCGCGCCGCTGAATCAAATAGTAAGTTGCCTGTGGCAGCGTTTCGGTGACATGTATCTGCTTTAACTGGTGCGCCAGCAACGGATCCTGGCCCAGCTCTGCGGGCAAGATACTCAAAAAATCACTTTGCGCCACCAGGCTGATACAGGCAGAAAACGTTTCGCAAACCACGCTGACGGTGGGGATTTCTGAGCGTTTTTGGAACATTTCTTCCAGTTGTTTGTAATAACTGCCACGTGGGGTGGGCATCGTCCAGTTGTAATGCAGTAACTCTTTTAATGAGGTGGCGTTGATCGCCGGATGGCCTTCACGGGCAAACACCGCAAAGGGTTTTTCAAGCAGCCGTTCAAAGGTGAATTCGTGATCGTACGGCCCCTGGTAATAGGTATTGATGGTGAAATCCAGTTCGCCCTGGCGCAACGCGTTGATCATCGAAACCAGTTGCCCTTCCATGATGCGTACTTTGACCTGCGGGTGTTTTTGGTGAAACGAGGTGATAACTGGCGGCATCAGTGTGCGCGAAATACTCGCGCCCATACCAATATTGATCTGCCCTGCCAGTTGCCCCTGGCGTTGCAAAATATCTTCTTGCGCGGCGCGTAACTCTTCGAGAATCAGCTGCGCATGCTGATAAAAACTCTCACCGCATTCGGTCAATGCCACCCCCTGACTGCGCCGGATAAACAGCCGCGCCGATAACCCTTCCTCTAATTCTTTAATCGATTTTGTCAGCGCGGGCTGCGACATATTTAACGCCCGGCTGGCACCACGAATGCTGCCATTTTGCGTCACAGCGACAAACGCACGAATCTGATGAAGCTTTACCTGGAAGGTCACAGCACCCCCTGATAACCATTGGCTATCAACCGAAAGATTTTGGCATCTACTGTAATTCAAACTCTTGTGCCAGGGTAATCCTACGACGGCGAAAACTTACAGAAATCGCTGAGTGATAAGTAAAAACTATCACCACGTGAACTTGATCACAGAACAGGATGGGGTATGTCGCAATTAGAATGGGCAGTTCATGAGTTAGCACCACGCATGCAGCACTGGCGGCGTGATTTTCACCACTTTGCCGAGTCCGGCTGGCTGGAGTTTCGCACCGCCACGCATGTCGCCGAAGTGCTGCATCAATTAGGTTATCAGTTAGCGCTGGGGCGTGAAGTGGTAGATGACGCGGCACGTATGGGTCTACCGTCAGCAGAAGTGCTGGTGCGTGAAGAACAACGTGCGCTGGAACAAGGCGCGCTTAAACAATGGTTGCCGCATTTTTCTGGCGGGTTCACCGGCATTGTGGCGACGCTGGAAACCGGCCGTCCAGGGCCGGTGTTGGCTTTCCGCGTGGATATGGACGCGCTGGATTTAGGCGAAATGTTGCAACCGGTTCATCGCCCATTTGCCGAGGGTTTTGCCTCTTGCAACGCCGGAATGATGCACGCCTGTGGTCACGATGGGCACACAGCCATCGGGCTGGGGCTCGCCACCGTATTGCAGCAGTTTGCCGACCAGCTTAACGGCACTATCAAACTTATTTTCCAGCCTGCGGAAGAAGGCACGCGCGGCGCTCGTGCGATGGTTGCTGCAGGTGCACTTGATAATATCGACTATTTTACCGCGATTCATATCGGCACCGGCATCCCGCTCGGCACCGTGGTGTGTGGCAGCGACAACTTTATGGCGACCACCAAATTTGATGTTGAGTTTACTGGCGTGGCCGCACATGCGGGCGGTAAACCCGAAGAAGGCCGCAACGCCCTGCTCGCCGCCGCGCAAACCGCGTTGGCATTGCACAGTATTGCTCCGCATAGCGCAGGAGCTTCGCGCGTCAACGTCGGTGTTTTACAGGCTGGCAGTGGGCGCAATGTGGTGCCTGCGCAAGCGTTGCTGAAAGTGGAAACGCGTGGCGAAACCAACGTGATTAACGACTACGTGTTTGAACGCTCGCAAGAGATTATTCAGGGTATCGCGACGATGTACGGCATCAAAGCCGAGGTGCGTTTGATGGGTGCTGCGACCAACAGCGTGCCGTCGCCAGAATGGGTTGAGTTTATCCATCAACAAGTGCTTGAAGTGAATGGCGTCAGCGAAGTTGTCGATACCGTGAAAGGTGCGGCGGGTTCTGAGGATGCCACATTAATGATGGCGCGGGTGCAGGAACAAGGCGGGAAAGCGTCATATATGGTATTCGGCACCGAATTGAGCGCCGGACACCATAACGAGAAGTTCGATTTTGACGAGCAAGTGATGGAAATTGCCGTGGCTACCATGGCGCGCCTGGCACTTAATTTCCCCTGGCAGCGAGGTGTGTGATGAGCGCAATTTACCAGTTTGTTGATGACGTAATTGAAGCCAAACGCGGGGAGTTTACTGCGATTGCCGATGATATCTGGGATCATCCGGAAACCCGTTTTGAAGAGCACTGGTCTGCTGAACGCCTGGCCTGCGCCCTGGAAGCAGAAGGTTTTCGCGTCGAGCGCAACGCGGGCAATATCGAAACCGCATTCGTTGCCAGTTTCGGTTCCGGAAAACCGGTTATCGCGCTGCTCGGCGAATACGATGCCCTCGCCGGTTTAAGCCAGTGTTCAGGGGAAACCGCGCCAAATCCATTGGCTGAAGGTGCTAACGGCCATGGTTGCGGCCACAATTTGCTGGGTACGGCGGCCTTTGCAGGCGCGGTAGCGGTGAAGAACTGGCTTGAACAGTATGGCTCAGGCGGAACAGTGCGTTTCTACGGCTGCCCTGGCGAAGAAGGCGGTTCCGGAAAAACCTTTATGGTGCGCGAGGGGCTGTTTGATGATGTCGACGCTGCGGTCACCTGGCATCCTGAAGCTTACGCGGGCATGTTTAGCACCAGTTCACTGGCGAATATTCAGGTGGCATATCGCTTCCAGGGTATTGCTGCCCATGCCGCTAACTCGCCACATTTGGGGCGTAGCGCACTGGATGCCGTGACGCTAATGACCACGGGCAGTAATTTCCTCAATGAGCACATTATTGAAAAGGCGCGCGTGCATTACGCCATCACCAATGCCGGTGGGATTTCGCCCAACGTGGTGCAGGCGCAAGCCGAAGTGCTGTATTTGATTCGTGCACCGGAAATGGCACAGGCGCAGCATATTTTTGAGCGCATCAATAAAATTGCTGAAGGTGCCGCGCTGATGACCGAAACCACAGTGAATGTGCGTTTTGATAAAGCCTGTTCGAATTACCTGCCTAACCGCCAGTTAGAAAACGTGATGTATCAGGCCCTGCAAGCTCTTGGCGTACCTGAATGGAGCGCAGAAGAAGTCGCGTTTGCCAGACAAATCCGCGCCACATTGAGCGAAAATGACCTGCAAAACAGCTTAAATAATATTGCTAACACCTCGAATGAAGAGGGAAAAGCGTTTGCTGGTCGCCATCGCGATACGTTGCTGATTGACGAAATTGCGCCGTATGCCGCAAATGACAAAATCCTCCCAGGTTCCACCGATGTGGGTGATGTCAGCTGGAAGGTGCCGGTCGCGCAATGTTTTAGCCCGTGCTTTACCGTCGGCACCCCGCTGCACACCTGGCAACTGGTGAGCCAGGGACGCACGTCGATTGCACACAAAGGGATGCTACACGCCGGCAAAGTGATGGCAGCGACTGCGCTGCAATTGTTCACCCAGCCGCAGACACTGGAAGCTTGCCAAAGTGAGTTGCACGCACAACTCGCTGAACGCCCGTATCAGTGTCCGATTCCGGAAGGCGTGACACCGTCACCTTTAAAATAATGACATAAAACACAACATCGCAACCGATAGAGGCCCGTCTATGAGTCTTTCGTCCCTACCCACGCCCTCCGGCTCTGGCAAGCTGTACGGCCTTGTCGAGAAAATTGGCAATAAAGTCCCGCACCCTTTTTTGCTATTCGTCTATTTGATTGTCATTTTATCGGCGAGTACCGCCGTGCTTTCGGCATTCAATGTCGGGGTGCGTAATCCCGCAGATGGCGGCCTGGTACAGGTCAAAAATTTGTTAAGCGCCGAAGGTGTGCATTGGTTTTTGCCCAATGTGATTAAAAACTTCAGCGGCTTTGCGCCGTTAGGGGCCATTCTGGCCCTGGTATTAGGTGCCGGGCTGGCGGAGCGCGTCGGCCTGTTACCGAGCCTGATGGTGAAGATGGCCTCGCATGTTAGCGCTCGATATGCCAGTTACATGGTGTTGTTTATCGCGTTCTTCAGCCACATTTCATCCGATGCTGCGTTGGTCATCATGCCGCCAATGGGCGCGCTGATTTTCCTCGCCGTGGGTCGCCATCCCGTGGCCGGTTTGTTGGCGGCGATTGCCGGTGTAGGCTGTGGCTTTACTGCCAATCTGTTAATTGTGACCACAGATGTGCTGCTTTCGGGCATCAGTACCGAAGCCGCTCACACCATCGACCCGCTGATGCACGTGAGCGTGATTGATAACTGGTACTTTATGGCGACATCGGTGATTGTGCTGTCAATTGTTGGTGGGCTGATTACCGACAAAATCGTCGAGCCGCGTTTGGGAAGCTGGCAAGGCGAAAACAAAGAAAAACTTCAGCAACTCGACGATGTCCAACGCTTTGGTTTGCGTGTTACCGGGATTGTGTCATTGCTGTTTGTGGCGGTTATCGCCCTGCTGCTGGTGCCGGAAAATGGTCTACTGCGCGACCCGGTGAAAGGCACCATCATTCCTTCACCTTTTATTAGCGGGATCGTGCCGCTGATTATCCTGTTCTTTTTTATCATTTCGCTGGCCTACGGCATCGCCACCAAAAAGATACGCAAGCAGGCGGATTTACCGCAGTTAATGATTGAACCAATGAAGGAGATGGCCGGTTTCATCGTGATGGTGTTCCCGTTGGCGCAATTTGTTGCGATGTTCAACTGGAGCAACATGGGCAAGTTTATGGCGGTCGGACTGACCGATGTGCTGGAAGGCTCAGGATTGAATGGCATTCCGGCGTTTCTTGGCCTGGCGCTGCTGTCGTCGTTTTTATGTATGTTTATCGCCAGCGGCTCGGCTATCTGGTCTATTCTGGCGCCTATTTTCGTGCCGATGTTCATGATGTTGGGCTTTCACCCGGCGTTTGCACAAATCCTGTTCCGTGTCGCAGACTCTTCGGTTATCCCGTTGGCTCCGGTTTCGCCGTTTATTCCATTATTCTTAGGTTTCCTGCAACGCTATAAACCGGATGCCAAATTAGGGACGTATTACTCTCTCGTCTTACCTTATCCACTGATCTTTTTGGCTGTCTGGTTGCTGCTACTGGTAGCGTGGTATCTTGTTGGCTTGCCTATTGGGCCAGGGGTTTACCCGCATCTCAGTTAACCGGAGCACAGCATGCTGACACTGTTAGAAGACAAGATCGTGACGCCATTAGGCCCGCTATGGATTATCTGCGACGAGCAATACCATTTGCGCGCCGTAGAGTGGGAAGAACATAGCGACAGAATGGTGCAATTACTGGGTCTTCATTATGGTGTCAGCGGTTATCAGCGCGTGGCTTGCGCTAATCCGGATGGGTTGAGCGATAAGTTGCACGATTATTTTGACGGTGATTTAGCGGTGATTGAAACGTTGCCTACCGCCACGGCAGGTACTGCGTTTCAGCGGGAAGTGTGGCAAACACTGCGCACTATCCCATGCGGCCAGGTGATGCATTATGGGCAATTAGCGGAGCAACTTGGGCGGCCAGGTGCAGCCCGGGCAGTCGGTGCGGCGAATGGTTCCAACCCGGTGAGTGTGGTGGTGCCGTGTCATCGTGTGATTGGCAGAAATGGCACCATGACAGGTTATGCCGGGGGCGTGGGTCGTAAAGAGTGGTTATTGCGTCATGAAGGATATTTGCTGCTTTAGCTAATTGTGCGCAGCAGGTTATTCTTTATTCGCTCATGAATAATACACTTTCATAAACAGTCCCATTAATTTCAATGGGATACGTCTTAATCCCCCATCTTATTAGTCGTTATATTCTGAATGGTCTTTCATCATACTTACGTGCTTAAGAAAAAGATGTTAAAATTGACCAATATCAATATAACGGCCCGAGCATATCTATGATCCCTGAAAAGCGAATTATTCGACGCATTCAGTCTGGCGGTTGTGCTATCCATTGCCAGGATTGCAGCATCAGCCAATTATGCATCCCCTTCACTCTCAATGAACATGAGCTTGATCAGCTGGATAATATCATCGAGCGTAAGAAGCCTATTCAGAAGGGACAAACCCTGTTTAAAGCAGGTGATGAGCTGAAGTCGCTGTACGCTATTCGTTCAGGGACCATTAAGAGCTACACCATCACTGAACAAGGTGACGAGCAAATTACGGGCTTCCATTTAGCCGGCGATTTGGTAGGTTTTGACGCTATCGGGACTGGGATGCACCCAAGTTTCGCACAAGCGCTCGAAACCTCTATGGTCTGCGAAATCCCCTTCGAAACCCTTGATGATTTGTCCGGTAAAATGCCCAACCTGCGCCAGCAGATGATGCGTTTGATGAGCGGCGAAATTAAGGGCGACCAGGATATGATTCTGCTGCTTTCGAAAAAGAATGCAGAAGAGCGCCTGGCGGCATTTATCTATAACCTTTCACGTCGTTTTGCCCAGCGCGGTTTCTCCCCTCGGGAATTCCGTCTGACCATGACGCGTGGCGATATCGGTAACTACCTCGGTCTGACCGTTGAAACTATCAGTCGCCTGTTAGGTCGCTTCCAGAAAAGTGGCATGCTGGCGGTGAAAGGAAAGTACATCACCATCGAAAACAGCGAAATTCTCGCACAACTCGCTGGTCAGTCACGCAACGTTGCCTGATTTCTGCTTCCCTAACCAGGATCAATGGATTTTGTTGATTTATTGATCCTGCAATGGGTTATCACCTGTTTCAATTAGCACATATAGGTTAATCTTACTTAACAGACTGTGGTTAAGCAGTTGTAAGGAGACCTGTATGGCAAAATATCAAAACATGCTAGTCGCTATAGATCCCAATCAGGACGATCAACCCGCCCTGCGGCGTGCTGTTTACCTGCATCAACGGATTGGGGGCAGGATCAAAGCCTTTCTGCCTATCTATGATTTTTCCTACGAGATGACCACCCTTCTGTCGCCTGATGAGCGTACGGCTATGCGCAAAGGCGTAATCAGCCAGCGCGCGGCCTGGATTAAAGAACAAGCGCAGTACTACATCGATTCGGGCGTACCCATTGAAATTAAAGTGGTTTGGCATAATCGTCCCTTCGAGGCGATTATTCAGGAAGTGATTAGCGGTGGACACGATCTGGTGCTGAAAATGACGCACCAGCACGACAAACTGGAAGCGGTTATTTTCACCCCAACCGACTGGCATTTGCTGCGTAAATGCCCATGCCCGGTGTGGATGGTTAATGAAAAGCCATGGCCTGAAGGTGGCCGAGCGGTTGTGGCGGTAAATCTGGCAAGTGAAGAGCTGTACCACAACGCACTGAATGAGAAGTTGGTTAAAGAGACGATTCGCCTCGCCAACGATGTTAACCACACCGAAGTTCACCTGGTAGGCGCCTACCCGATAACCCCGATTAATATCGCCATCGAACTCCCCGATTTTGACCCAAGTGTTTATAACGATGCGATTCGCGGCCAGCATTTAGTCGCGATGAAAGCGTTACGTCAAAAATTCGCTATTGATGAAAAAATGACTCATGTCGAGAAAGGGTTACCTGAAGAAGTGATTCCCGATCTCGCGGAGCATTTGCAGGCCGGTATTGTAGTGCTCGGTACTGTGGGGCGCACCGGGCTATCGGCGGCGTTCCTCGGTAATACTGCCGAGCAAGTCATTGACCATTTACGTTGCGATTTGCTGGTCATCAAACCTGATGAATACCAAACGCCAGTAGAACTGGATGACGACGAAGACGATTAACTGATTGGCCTGGGTTCGGTATTCTACGGGCTCAGGCCTTTTAATTTCAGGCTGATTATTTCGTTGTAGCTTCATATAAACACTCATTATGTTATCCAATGAGTGTTTTTGCTTTAGCCCTTATATCAGCCAGTTCGGCAACACTAACGCTTCCCTTTTTTGTCACCTTTCTGGCTCGCCAATCAACGCATGTGATTTGATCGGCCAGGGCTACGCCTTCACGTTCGCCAGAGAGTTCAACCTCAAACGGATAGTCTTTTGCTTTGGTTGTACAGGGAACGCAGAGTAGTAAACC
The DNA here is from genome assembly GCA_024169445.1 of Buttiauxella agrestis ATCC 33320. Lineage (GTDB taxonomy): Bacteria > Pseudomonadota > Gammaproteobacteria > Enterobacterales > Enterobacteriaceae > Buttiauxella > Buttiauxella ferragutiae. Next base: position 3,281,777 of record JALKFA010000001.1, on the reverse strand, counting down.
CACTTTATTATTATATGCAAATGGGCTCAGCACCACGGCTGGGCGATTACCGCCCTGTTCGTGTCCTGCTACAGGGTCAAAATCAATCCAGATAACATCGCCAGAATCCGGTACAAAACGTGAAACCATCAGATCAGCTCCTTACCGACCGGAGCGCCAAAATCAACTTTTTCATGGATGTTGTCAGGAGTAATCCCGGCTAACAGCGCATCAAGGGAATATTCCTTCGTTTTCACCGGTACAATGACAATACGGCCGTCTTCAACCGAAATATCAACGGTATCATCCACATTCAATGATGCCGCTTGCATAATGGCCACAGGAAGCCGTACGGATGGGCTGTTACCCCATTTTTTCACTATTACCTTCGACATGTTTTCGATCTCATAGTATCAACAATGATGATACGCTATCACTCATCATTAGAAGGGTCAACATTGCTGATACTAGCATTAAATGACGACTCGTTTTTTACGCCAGCGCCTCCATCAGCACCGGATGAAAACGGCGTTTGAAATAGATCAATCCATGCCCTTCTTCGCCCAGTGAAATATTCTGCACTTCAACCAGGTAAACCAGATGGCTGCCGATGGTCTGCACCTGACGGATTTCCCCTTCCAGATTCGCCAGCGCCCCTTTAAGCACTGGCTGCGCCAAAGCGCCACGCTGCCAGCCGACCAGACTGAAGCGCTCATCCATTGCCATACCGGTCATCCCGGCAAAGTGGCGAGCCATGACTTCCTGTTCGTGGTTCAGCACATTTATGCACAATTTGCCGTTACCCTGAAACACTGGGTTCATCGCGCTGTTCGCGTTGATGCACACCATCACTGTTGGCGGAGTATCGGTGACCGAACACACGGCGGTGGCGGTAATGCCGCAGCGACCCGCCTCACCTTCAGTCGTGACCACATTAACGGCAGCCGACAAGCTGGCCATGGCATCGCGAAAACGCAGACGTTGTTCATCTAATTGCATAGTGACCTCCTGCTGTGAATTACTTCAGCAGCTTATCCAGAAGATTAATATCCGCGTTGTTGTGCAGATGCGGAACCGTCCAGCCGTGCTGGTCGTATTCGGACAGACAGCGATCGACCATCGCCATCATTTTGTCCATGTTGCCGGAGGTCTGCGCCTGGCGCAGGCACTGCAGGCGAATTTCATCCTGGCTACCGGAGTAGTTGATTTCATACAGTTCGTGGCGGCCGCCAAATTCGCTGCCGATAGCATCCCACATCAATTTGAGAATCTTGATGCGCTGCACATGGTCCATACCGTTGGAGCCGCGCACGTATTTCGCCAGATACTGGTCAATCTGCGGGTTATTCAGGTCACGTGCGCTCGACGGCAGGTAGATCAGGCCGCTGGTCACGTTACGTTCGATAATATTTTTAATTTTGGCGTAGGCCATCGGCGCCATCACACGGTAGGTTTGCAGCGCAGCGTGGTCTGGCAGATATGCCCCGTTCACCCACGGCGTCGCTTCTGAACACATAGAGTCACTCAATGCCCAGAACATATTGCGCCAGGCCACAACTTCACCGAGATCCGCTTGCACACCACGGAATTCAAGGGTGCCAGTACATTCGAGCGATTTTTTCAGCAGCGCGGTAATAAAGTCGAGCTTCACCGCCAAACGCACACAGGCTTGCAGCGGGTACATACGCGCAAAGCCACCTTCCATTGTCCAGCGACGGCAACGATCGAAGTCACGGTAAATCAGTACGTTTTCCCATGGAATAAGCACCTTATCCATCACCAGAATTGCGTCGTTTTCGTCGAAACGGCTGGAGAGCGGATAGTCATACGGTGAGCCAGTCGCACCTGCCACCAATTCGTAAGATGCACGTGAGATAAGTTTCACGCCTTCCGCATCCATCGGTGCAACAAACATCAAAGCGAAATCAGGGTTTTCACCCATCACCTGCGCCGAGCCGAAGCCAATCATGTTGTAGTGGGTCAATGCTGAGTTGGTCGCGACCACTTTCGCCCCGCTAACGATGATCCCGGCATCGGTCTCTTTTTCCAGCTTGATGTAAACGTCTTTGACTTCATCGGCCGATTTATGGCGGTCGATCGGTGGGTTAACAATGGCATGGTTAAAGTACATGCCGGATTCCTGAATACGCGTGTACCAGTGGCGGGCGTTCTGCTCGAATTGCCCATAGAACGCCGGGTTAGCCCCCAGCGCACAACCGAAGGCAGCTTTGTAATCCGGGGTGCGTCCCATCCAGCCGTAGCTCAGACGCGACCATTCGGCGATAGCATCACGCTGTTGACGCAAGTCATCAGCACTTTTGGCGACACGGAAGAACTTGTGAGTGTAACCACCGCTGCCGGTATCGGTGTTCCAGCACAGGGAGTCTTGCAGCTCAGGTTTGTGCAGCGCGTCATATAACTGGCCGACAGAAGCCGCCGCGTTGCGGAATGCTGGATGGGTGGTGACGTCTTTAACACGCTCACCGTAAATATAAATCTCACGGCCATCCTGCAGGCTTTTCAGGTACTCTTCACCGGTGAACGGGCGTTTTGTGTCTGCGCGAAAATCTTCAGGTTTCATCGTGACCTCTTCAGTATTAATCGGATTTTGTTAAATTTATGTTTTGTTTTTGTTTCTTAATTGAAGCTCTTAAACCCGATTCGGTGAAGAGACTTTTAGGTCAATGGCTGGTACTTTTCAGGCGGGATGGTGTTCTGTGATCGGGGTCTCCACGGAACCGGTGAACGTCTGCGGGAATCAAACAAATAACTGAACACACGGGTAAACGGAAAATCACGCAGGTTTACAGATCTCACCCTGACAAGATTGCCAGGGTGATTTTTATATAAGAGATAGTCTTGAGATAGTTAGGGTAAGGATGGTTCTATTTAACCAATATTGACAGTCCCACTCCCAATCACAACGCCGCCACAGCTAATACTGTCCCCTGTTCTGGCTGCCGGAATCCCATCGATAAAAACTGTCCCAGAGCCACTTGAGATAGCGCGAGGATGAGGTGGGTGATCTGGCGGTTTGCTGTGCTCAAATAACGGATCCCCCAACCGGGCTGCAGGTAAACCATCAATAAATACTGTTGGTGAACCAGCAATTATCGGCGTGGAATGAAAACCATCGTGTTCAGTTCCTTGATCATTCAGTTTTGCGGCTAACGGCATAAATATCCTTATTACAGTCAGTGAAGATATTAGTTTTTATTTAACGAACTAATACCATTTTACCGTCGATCATGGCGAAGAAGGGGTTCCAGGAGAATATTCTTTTCCCTTCAGCATTGAAGAATTGAATTGGAGAGTTTCTACTTGCCCCACCGATACCAAGACAAAACATTCTATTATTTTGATACATTAACACTTTGTATTTTTTCCAGTCAGGATTTAAAATTACTTCACCTTTTTGGAGTGCGCTAACTAAACCAATAGAATTGAAAAAGAATTCAGTATCATCCGTCAAACCTGCTTTCGCATATTCACCCAAAGCAATTGAGTATTTTTTCTTAATGGTAGTAAGATCTCTTTTTTTCAAATCATTGATTAGCTCATTATAGGCTGCTATCAATTGACTACGTAAAGCCAAATCATCTTTTTGTGGCGTAGCTTTTGTCCATCGCCATACAGGAATTTCTGAAACAGTAAAATTACGATAAGCTGTAAGCCAATCTTCTGGTTTTTCTTCGCCAGAAAATATAATTCGATTTGAAATACCTTTGATAATAGGTTGCTTAGTCCCATCACTTATATCTTGTATAGAATAGCCTTCCAAGTCATTAAATGGCCGATTATTTTTACCATCGAAAAAAACTTTGAAGTTAGTGACTATTTCATCATGCCAATCTGGCACTGACTTCACAATTTTCACTTCACAAGAATATGTTTCAGTTTTTATTTTTGACTCAGAAGGAAAAAATATCAACCCTATACTATTATTCACACCGTTCTCTAACGCATCAGTTATATCACTACCTGTACTAATATTCCTTGATCCTTTTAGTGTACTAAGATAATCAAGCCCATTCACTGAAAGTATACAAGTACTACTGAGTGTTTTAAAATATGCAGAATATCTTACATTATCCATATTGGCTCCAGCAAATATATAATTAGAAAATAATAAAGCACTCGCGATTAATAACTTATACATTATGAACACGCCTCAAAATTTTATCCTAAAGGATGATTGTTCTTTTCCTAGTGCATCACAAATGGTCCATTCCCCCTTTCCTTCTTCCCAACTTTCATCTTGAGACTCGCTCCTCCCAGTAGGGCTTTTTTCATCATCATCATCATTACCGATCTCAACTTTAATTTTATATTTCGCATACATAAGAATGCCGTTATGGAAAAAGATCAGTTCAAGATCTTTATCCTTTTTTTTCTCCAATGCAAAACAACATTCAGCAGTGATTTTTGCTTCAGCACTAAAGAATGCCTCCACGATCACAACTTTAAGCCCAGCCTCGACTTTAGATTCCAGTGCTAAACCAAGCGTCCCTTCATTCTTATCACCTAGCTCAGAATGAAAATCATACTTTTCATCCGATAAATAGCGATAAGAAAGATTGATATCGCCGGTAACAATAAGGTTTAAAACGGCTTTGGCATAAATACCATTTCCGCCTTTATTAACATCATCCTCTTGTGATTGCGCTTTTTCTCTTATCTTTGCAATGTTTCTCTCCTGATGAAAATAAGCTGCAAAAGCCTGAATCAAATCGAGAGTGATAGTAAAATTAATCAGCGGCGATAACTTTACATCTACAGCACAGTGAATATAGGGTTTATTATTTTTACCAAGAAATAACTCACCACTCCCTTTAACATCAATTAAAGGGTATTTAACATCAACTTTTAATACCTGTATCTTACTATCATCCGCTTTAAAAAGGCTGGTAACAGTATCAATCGTTTCCTCTGCTTTTTTCAGTAGACTTAATTTATCTTTGTAACGTGTAAATTCCGCCTGCATCGTCTTTTGATAATCTTTACTACTACTTCCGACGCTTATTGACGCCGTGCCATCTATACTCACACCTCGGGTAATCGCATATTTACCTACACTCATTGACTCATTATTATTTCTGCCTTGCAAAATATCATAGCGTTCATCATCAGTGAGTTCTTTGGTGCCATTGTTCTTTCCACCTGTAATATTTACCCCCACAGACCAAGAAAACTTCGGGAATACTATTATTCTGGTATCGACAGTCGTATAGATCGGATATTTAGCTTTATCATTCGCTGTTGTTTTAAGTGGGAAGATCAATTCTTTTACTGGTTGTCCCAGGCATTCTCCTGCCTGTAACTCATATTCTGTTTTATCAATTTTGTTAAGACCATCGAAAACAACATCACTTAAAAAGGTGACTATATCTAAATATTCCAGAGCCCCATAAACATATTTTGATGCAGTTAATTCGCCGCCCTTCGTACCCATTCCCCCCATTGTCAGCTTCAGTTTTTCATCGTAGCTAAGATACTTTAACGTATCGTTATTTATACCCTTTGTTAATTGACTAAGGTAGTAATCATTGTATATAACACCTGACGGGCAGTCAGGACTATTACTAACACATGTTTTACCTGCAAGAGTTGTCGTTACTTTAACCCCTTCTGCATCTTTGTCATGAAGGTAAATGACAGGCAATGATTCACCTTGCTTATATTCATAGGTTGCGTCGGGAGTGCTTGTTTTAATTTCTAATGCATGTGTACAGGTGTCTGGATTTTTACAGGAGCATTTAGGTGAACCTGCTGTCAAACTTATCCCCATGATAACCCACTCCTTTTCCAGACAGGTATTTCACCATAAACATCCAGCAGTAAAAGATCCGTGCGATAATGTCCGGGGCTCATTGTTCCTTCTAAAATAGCCTTGTATCTTGTTGGGATCTCACTCAAATGGTGGATATTATCACGCGAAAATAATTTTGCGATCTCATCTATACTTCGGCGGTCTGTTATTCCTAACTCTCTTAAGTAACTGAATAATTTCCCTGCCCAGTCTATGGAAAAACGTTCTACTGCTCCAGCATCCGAGTTCATAATTCCTGCCAGATCTTCAATGTATCTTCGTTCAAATACTTTCTCTAGTTGTAAGTATTGTGCTTTAGTGATCACCATTAATTTAGACGACTGCTTTTTTCTGGAGTCTGGTGGATAGATTCCATGCAACTCATCTAATAACAACTCCTGACCATGTCGGTAAGTTGTTTCTATTTTTAGAATATTTTTAAGAAAAAGATGTTTTTCCCAGTCTGATAAGACATTTATAAAATCCCAAATATTTCGTGGATCATAAAAGCGAAATATTACAGGTTTTGTTTCATCGGGAAGAAGTACCTGCAGAAATTTTCTTAAATGCTGGCGCAGTATCCGCATCGTGACTTTTGTTGTCAGATATATTCCCCACGGCCTTGTACAAGAATTTAACCAGTTCTCTACATCCGCTGTAACTTCAAGTAAATATGGAGCCAGTTTTACTAATTCTGGCTGTAGTGGCTCAGAGTACAGGCAAGAATGTGGAGGATTATACTCAGACAGAAAATCCAGGAGATCTTCAACGACAGCACCATCAACGATGGCATAACGTACAGAGTCCATGATTACTCATCCTCCATTGGGCAATGAGCGACAAACATTGTTCCGTCACCCGCTGCGGCCTTCAGAATCGCGGGGCTCATCGGTAAAATAACCTCGCCGGGACTGCCCCCACCATTCAGATTGATTTTTGGCCCTTTAATATCGACACCACCTGCATGGATGGAAATAAATGAACCACCAACACGGAAACTAATTTTACTGTCACTGTGTAAAACAATATCGCCCTCAACTTTAATTCCCATTGCGCCTGCAACTTTCTGAGCCAGATCCCCTTTGATTTCAATATGGTGTTCACCTTCAATCAAGCTTAAATAATCTTTAGTGGTCTTATGATCCTGCTGACCTTCAACGGTCACTTTTCTGTCATTGGCTACTACCAACAACTCATCGTGCCCGATGCTGACGGTTCTGTCGGAATTTACACGCACATCTTTACTGTTAAGAACTTTAACCTGCATGTCTTTTTGAGCATGTATCAATAGCAGTTCCTGATCTGTCTTATCCTCAAACATGAGTTCGTTAAACCCGCTACCCTTATAGGTTTTTGAGCGCAGGGTCATCTGCGTCTTTGTGCCAGGCAGACTGCCCGGCGAGCGGTTATTTTCATGATACGTACGCCCCATCACGATGGGCTGGTCCGGGTCGCCGTTGAGGAAATCGACTATCACTTCCTGGCCGACACGCGGTATCGCCAGGTGACCGAACCCGGCACCGGCCCACGCCTGCGACACCCGTATCCAGCACGAGCTGTCTTCTGTTTCGCCGTGATAACGGTCCCAGCGGAATTTCACCCGCACCCGCCCGTGTTCGTCGCAGAAAATCTCCTCCCCCGGCGGGCCGGTGACCACCGCACTCTGCGGGCCGTCGACCTTTGGTTTCTGCGGGCGATTCGGGCGCCAGGTGCGGTCTCCCGGTATGGCCACAAACCGGTTGGTGAGGGTGGTGCCCTCGCCGCGACTGCCGTGCAGGGCCTGCGGCTGCTCACCGGTCATCGCACTGCTGATGACCTGCCATTGCCGGTTGTGGCTTTTTATCGGGTGGCCGGCAAGGGGGAAGCGCACGCCAGGCGACAGCGCCGGAGAGTTGCTGGTGCCGGTGGCAGTTTCGGCCTGGTTACGCCAGGCGTCCAGTTTATAGCGGGTGAAATCTTCGCCGTGCTGTTCATCCTTAAAACGCCCCGGATAATCCAGAACTTCATACTGCGAGCGCTGGCCATTCAGGCTCTGTGCTTTATGGCGATAGCCCCCCGGCCAGTCCGGCATCTTAAAGGTGTAATCCAGGCTGGTGACCGATGATGGCGCAATGCCCGCTTCGTGACGAAACACACTGATGTGCTCCGTGGTGGCGCCTGTCGACACATTCGGGTTAAAGGGAAACGCATCCTGCCGCCTGCGCAGGCCGGTCACATCATCAGTCAGCATCAGCCGCTGCCCCCCGTCCGGGGAGACGTCGTCAAAGAAGAAAATGCCTTCTTCGGCCCACAGTCTGGATAAAAAAGCGAAGTCACTTTCCCCGTACTGGGCGCAGAACTCGCGGGCCGGATGGGATTCATAAAACACCGACGTCCAGTTGGTGACGCCGTTTTCTGCCAGCAACGTGGCGGTGATGGTCTGAATATCCTGCTGCTGGAAGATGCGGAAGTTCTGGCGCAGACCGCAGCGCCACAGGGGAGGATGAATACGCAGGGTGTACTGCATCTGCCAGCCGTTGTGCTCGCTCATGCCGAAGGTGGCAATAATGCCGCTGACATGGCGCAGGACTTTCTGCCCCTGCCAGAGCGTCAGGGTGACGTTTTTCTCCAGCAACGGGTCAGCCGTCTGGCGGAAAGACTTACTGGCGACGTCAGCATCGAGGACAAATGCAGCGGAGTTATGCTGCAGCAGGCGAAAGCTCACCACCGCAAAGGTGTCCGGCTCCAGCCCTTCCACCTCCAGTGTGAAACGCAGTCCTTTTAATGACACAGCACTCTCCCTGATGTAGAGAAAACGGATCCATGAAACGCATCAGATGCCATCATGTTATTCCTTTAATTTAGATGGAGTTATTAGCCTGAATGTATGATTCAATGTCACACATAATTCAAACAAATATAATAAAATCAATATGATAATTAAAAAGAAAGGTAGGCTTAATCAGAGGATTGATCAGTGAGCGAGGTCACATTCGGAGATGTTCGGAAATGAACCCGCAGGAGGTTACGGGCATTTGTGGTATTGCAGGAAGATAAAGTGCCAGTACGGAGAAGGTTCCGTTCACCGTTATCGGAAATTAAAGAGATAACTGAACGCACGGGTGAATGGAAAACCTGCGAGGCTAACTGTTATCCCTCACGCAAAATATCAGAGCGCGAAAAACTTACGACACACGAACCTGCTGAGCACGAAACTCGCTCGGCGAGCAACCGACTAAGCGGTTAAAAAAGCGGGAAAAATAGGCAGGATCTTTAAAACCAAGCTGCCAGCCGATTTCGCTGACGGTGCTGTCAGAAAACAGCAGTAGCCGCTTAGCTTCACGCAGTTGTCTGTCAAAAATAAGCCGCTTTGGCGAGCGGTTGGCGAAACGGCGGCAGATGTCCGTCAGACGTGACTCCGTCAAATGCAGCTCCGCCGCATAGTCCGGCATATTCCAGTGTAAATGGTAGTTTTTATCGACCATCTGGTTAAAACGCTGGAACAGTTTAAGTTCGCCACGCACCCCGCTGGCGGCCAGATCGTCCAGTGGCGCATTACGCAGCAGCAGCGTAAAAACCGCCTGCGCCAATAATACCAGCGTGTGCTCGCGCCCTGGCAACTGCGAAGATGATTCACGTTCAATTAGCCGCCAATAGTGCGCCAATGCTTCCAGCTCCTCCGATTTATCCGCCAGCGATAAACATATTCCCGGCAAACCAAACGCTTCCCGCGTGCCGGGATACAACACTTCCAGCAGCGGCCAGATGAGATCTTCGCGTACCGTGAGCACGTGGCCGTCGCTGTCTGACTCGGTGATAAAAGCGTGCGGAACCGACGGTGGTGTCAGCACAAACAGCGGGGCTTGCACCGAGTAGCGGTGATCGTCGAGTTGCAGTTCAATCTGCCCGGTATCAAGAAAGTGCATCTGAAAATACTGGTCATGACGATGTGCCTGCATATCACGGCCAAAAAATTCAGCCATGCGGGCAAACGACTGGTAATGCACATCTTTTGTGCCCAGGCTTCCCTCGTACTCTTTGCTGATGTCGATATTGGCGATCGCACGCTGGCACATAGTGGTTCCTTACGGCGTGGCACGTGGGCGCGAGGATTTCATCGGGATAAGCCAAATAACAATCGCCCCAATGACCAACAACGCGGCGACAAACCATAATCCGCTGTTGAAACTGCCGGTAATATCTTTCAGCCAGCCAATCATAAACGGACTTAGCGCCGACCCAATATTCCCCATAGCGTTGATCACTGCGATGCCGATTGCTCTGGCGCGTAAACTGATTGACTGATCCGGTGTGGTCCAGAAAATCGCCATCGCGCTAAACGAACCACTGGAAGCCATGATTATCCCCAATAGCTGGATCAGATTATGGTCGGTCGCCGACGCCAATAACCAGCCCGCAGCAGCAAACAGGAACGGTAAGGCGGTATGGTGTTTTCGCTCCTGATGTTTATCCGAATGGCGGCTCCAGTAAATCATCCCGAGGATAGTAAAAATCTGCGGAATAGCGGCCAGCAGGCCGATGGTGATATTGCTGCTGCCCTCGTTGAAGCTTTTCAGAATTTGCGGCGTCCAGATGCTGATAGCACTGAGCGTGTTAGTCAGGCAGAAGTAGGCAAAGGTGTACATCAGGACAATGGGCGTAAAGACTTCACGCCACAGACTGCGCTGCTGCATGGCATGATGACTGATAGCCCCTTCCGGCTGAACCAGGGTCAGGCGGTCGTTATCCATCATCTCTTGCAGGCATTTCTTGTCATCTTCGGTCAGCCATTTCGCCTTAGCCGGGGAATCATCCAGCCAGAACCAAACCAAAATACCGAGCAGCACCGATGGGAAACCTTCGAGCAAGAACAGCCACTGCCAGCCGTGTAAATTCAACAGACCATCCATCGAGAGAATATAGCCTGAGACTATCGAACCCAGGGCGGTGGTCACGGGCATCGCAATCATAAATAGCGCGTTGGCACGAGCGCGGAAAAACGCCGGGAACCAGTAAGTCAGGTAGAGCAAAATGCCCGGAAGGAAGCCCGCTTCGGTGATGCCCACCAGCATCCTTAGCACATACAAGCTTTTCGGCCCGACGGCGAACATGGTTGCGGTGGAGGCAATGCCCCACAACACCATCAGGGCGGCTATCCAGCGGCGCGCACCGACGATGCTAAGCATCACGTTGCTGGGAATACCGCAAATCACGTAGGTGGCGTAAAACAGCGTGGTGGCTAGCCCGAACATGGTGGCGTTAAGCCCCAAATCCTGCCCCATGGTCAGCCCGGCAAAACCAATATTGATGCGGTCCAAAAATGAGAAGATAAACAACACAAACAAAAACAGAACCAAACGACGAAACAGCTTGTTGATGACTGACTGCTGTCTGGCAGTCAGCTGTTTATGCTGGTCAGCAGGGTTAAGTTGTTCCGGGATTGCAGGTGATGCGTCGCTCATTGTCCTTTCCTCTGATGGGCATTTTTGTAGTGAGACAGCGTGGGTACCACACCACCTGGCGCGATGACACCAGATGGCAATTAGCAATGAATGTTGTGATTGATAGTGCTAGTAAACACCGGACGAATCTGACGAGATTTTCTGCTCGCAAAAGCGCGCGGCTAGTGCCTCGGCTCCACGTGCCAGCAGCGTGGTATCGACACCGACGGCAACGAACAGCGCCCCCAGCTCCAGATAGCGTTTTGCCAGTTGCTCGTTAGCCATCAAAATGCCGGGAGCTTTGCCCGCCTGGCGAATTTGCACGATGGCACGTTCAATGACGGCCTGGACTTCCGGATGCTGCGGGTTACCAGCAAACCCCATGTCGGCACTGAGATCGGCCGGGCCGATAAACACGCCATCGACGCCTTCAACGTCCAGAATCTGTGGAAGATTATTTAGCGCTTCGCGGGTTTCAATCTGCACCAGTACGCACATTGCGTCATTGGCCTGATGAATGTAATCCGGGATGCGGTTCCAGCGCGAAGCGCGCGCCAGTGCACTGCCCACGCCACGAATACCCTGCGGTGGATAATGTGTGGCACGAACCGCCGCGCGAGCTTCTTCGGCGTTCTGCACCATCGGCACCAGCAGGTTTTGCGTGCCGACATCCAGCAGTTGTTTGATCTGCACCGCATCATTCCACGACGGACGAACCACCGCTTGGCTGGGATATGGCGCAATCGCCTGCAACTGAGTGAGCACCGTCTGCACGTTGTTCGGCGCATGTTCGCCGTCAATCAGCAACCAGTCGAAACCCGCTCCCGCTAACAGCTCGGCGCTATAGCTGCTGGACAGCCCCAGCCATAATCCAATTTGCGGACGCCCCGCCTTCAGCGCCTCTTTAAAGCTATTTTTCATCATCTTGATTCCCCTTACACAAAGCGGCAACTGATCGAACCCATGTTGCCGTAGTCGACATGGAAGGTGTCGCCTTTGCTCGCGGCAACCGGACGGGTGAACGAACCGCCAAGAATGATCTGCCCTGCTTCCAGCTGGACGTCGTAAGCGGCGAGCTTATTCGCCAGCCATGCCACGCCGTTCGCCGGATGATTCAACACACCAGCAGCAACGCCGGTTTCCTCGATCACACCGTTGCGATACAGCAGTGCCGAAATCCATCGCAGGTCGAGTTCGTCGGGTTTGATCGGGCGACCACCGAGGATGACTCCGGCATTGGCGGCGTTATCGGAGATGGTGTCGAACACTTTGCGCGGGCGTTGGCTTTCCGGATCGACGTTATGGCAACGGGCGTCAATTAACTCCAGTGCTGGAATCACGTAGTCGGTGGCGTTGTAGACGTCGAACAACGTGCAATTTGGGCCACGCAGCGGTTTTGCCAGCACAAACGCCAGCTCCACTTCGATGCGCGGAACGATAAAGCGATCGGTTGGGATGTCGCCGCCGTCGTGGAAGAACATGTCGTCAAGCAACGCCCCGAAGTCCGGCTCACTGATCTGTGAACTGGCCTGCATCGCTTTTGAGGTCAGACCGATTTTGTGGCCTTTTAGCACGCGGCCTTCAGCAATCTTCATTTCGACCCACAGGCGCTGAATGGCGTAGGCGTCTTCAATAGTGATAGTGGGGTAATCAAGCGAGATCTGGCGAATCTGCTCACGCTGCTTTTCAGCCTGGTTCAACCGCTGGGCAATCAGGCTATGAATTGATTTATCTAGCATTTTGGTGACCTCAACGGAACAACGCATGCACGTTGTTCTGCTTGTAATTCAGCGTAGGGTGCAGTTCTTCAATCTCGAACGACAAGGCCAGATAACGGCTGTCCATCAGGGCGGCAAAGTGGTTTTTTATCATCTCAAACAGCATACCCCCGACTTCCTGACGGCTCTCCAGGCTGCGCCCGGTACCGATTTTCAACGTCATGTGTACGAAAGCGTAATCGTGCTTCCCATCGGCCATCTGCCAGGTATCCAGCCAGATTGCCCGGCTACGGATGCCGCCAATCGGGAAGATGCCGGTAGCGGCTAGCGCCTCGTTAACCAGGGCAAACAGCGCGGGTAAATCGGCCTGTTCACGGATGTTGTCGGTACATTCAGCAATAAAATGCGGCATGGTTTGTCCTTAGGAGGGTAGCGGGAAAACAGCGTTCACCTGGCCGGTACCGGAGCTGGCGAACAGCTCGGTGATAAACTCCACCTTGCCGTCATATTTGTCCCAACCCAGCATCCCCAATAGCATCACTGTGTCGTGCATATTGCCTTCGCCGTAGCAGTAATCGGCATACTCCGGCAGCATGGTGCAGAACGCTTTGAAATTGCCCTCGCGCCACAGCTTGACCACTTGCTCATCCATTTGATGGTCAAATTCACGGGTATAGCTGTTCATTCCCTCTTCCGCACGCTGGTCGTCAATGAAGCGATGCGACAGCGAGCCGCTGGCGAACACCGCGACGGTGCCGTCATACTTTTCAATCGCTTTAACAATGGCTTCACCGAGCTTGCGGCTGTCGGCAAAATCGTGAACGGTACAAAAGGCAGAGATGGACACCACTTTGAAATGTTTGTCGCTGTTCATATAACGCATCGGCACCAGCGTGCCGTATTCCAGCTTCAGGCTTGGGATGTTGTGCGCTTTGGCACGCACGCCCAGCGCCACCGCTTCGTCGGCGATCAATTGCCCCAGCTCTGGATTACCGTCGTAGTCGTAGGTCATGTCGCGAATAAAGTGCGGCAGTTCGTTACTGGTGTAGACCCCGGAAAAATGGTCGGCGCAGTTGATGTGATAGGCGCTGTTGACCAGCCAGTGGGTGTCAAACACGATAATGGTATCAACACCCAGTTCACGGCAACGCTTGCTAATCTCTTTGTGCCCGTCAATGGCGGCCTGGCGGCAACCGTAGTTTTTCCCCGGCAGTTCAGAGAGATACATTGACGGTACGTGGGTGATTTTGGCGGCTAACGCTAATTTGCCCATGATATTCTCCTTAAATGCCCCATTTCGGGATCGGATGGTCGCCCATGGAAATGCAGATGTTTTTCATTTCGGCGAACACGTCAAAACTGTACTCACCACCTTCACGTCCGGTACCAGAGGCTTTCACGCCGCCGAATGGTTGACGCAGGTCGCGCACGTTTTGGGTGTTCACGAACACCATTCCCGCTTCGATACTCCGCGCCAGGCGCAGCACTTTGCTGACATCCTGGGTCCAGATATATGAAGCCAGCCCGTACTCAACGTCGTTAGCCAGACGCAAGCCTTCCGCTTCGTCTTTAAATGGCAGCAAGCAAGCAACCGGGCCAAAAATTTCTTCTTGTGCCACACGCATACGGTTGTCGACATCCGCCAGCACCGTTGGTCGCAGGAAGTGGCCGCCGCGCAAATGTGCAGGCAAATCGGACGGTTTATCAGGGCCACCCGCCAGCAGTGTCGCGCCTTCTTCAATGCCGAGGCGAATATAGCCGGACACTTTTTCCCAGTGTTGCTGGCTGATCAATGCGCCAACCTGGGTGTTCGGGTCTGTCGGGTCGCCGACACGCAGGCGGTTTGCACGTTCAGCAAAACGTTTGATGAATTCTGGATAGATGCTTTGCTGAATAAAGATGCGTGAGCCCGCAGTACAGCGCTCGCCATTGATCGAGAAGATGGTAAACAGCGCGGCATCCAGTGCGCGTTCAATATCGGCATCTTCAAAAATCAGCACCGGCGATTTACCGCCCAGTTCCATGGAATACTTTTTCAGACCCGCATTCTGCATAATGCGCCGTCCGGTAGCGGTACCGCCGGTAAACGAGATAGCGCGGACATCGTTATGACGCACCAGGGCATCGCCCGCGTTCGCACCATAGCCCTGCACTACATTCAGCACACCCGCCGGAATCCCTGCTTCCAGCGCCAGTTCACCCAGACGGTCGGCCGTTAACGGCGACAGTTCAGACATTTTCAGTACCGCGGTGTTACCCAACGCCAGGCATGGTGCAACTTTCCAGGTGGCCGTCATAAACGGCACGTTCCACGGCGACACCAGCGCACAAACCCCCACTGGCTGGACGAGGGTATAGTTGAGCATCTTGTCATCGACCGGATAGGTCTTGCCGTTCATCTGCTGGCACACTTCAGCAAAGAATTCGAAGTTATGGGAAGCGCGTGGGATCAACACGTTTTGGGTCTGATGGATAGGCAAACCGGTGTCGGCAGTCTCCATCGCCGCAATTTCCGGCACGTTCTGGTCAATCAAGTCACCCAGGCGGCGCATCAGGCGCGCTCGCTCTTTCATCGGCAAGTTAGCCCATTTCGGGAAGGCCTCTTTGGCAGCGGCAACCGCGCTGTTGATTTCAGCTTCGCCACCAGAAGCTACATCCGCCAGTACCTCGCCCGTCGCCGGATTGGTGGTCTGGAAGTAGTCTTTGCTCGCGACGTTTTTGCCGTTGATCCAATGATTAATCTTTTTCATTACAGCTGCTCCTCATACGCCTGCTGGCTGATGATGCGGTTGACCAGACGGCCCACGCCTTCAACTTCGACCACCACTTCGTCCCCTGGTACCACGTCAGACAGCCCTTTCGGCGTGCCGGTGGCGATCATGTCGCCTGGTTGCAGGGTCATAAAATCGCTGAGATAAGCAATCAGATACGGGATGTTGAAAATTAAGTCGGCGGTGGTGCCCTGCTGGCGCAATTCACCGTTAACCCAGGTGCGCAAAGCCAGGTTGTGCGGATCCGGAATATCGGCTTTATCGACAATCCACGGGCCAATTGGGGTCAGGGTATCGCGGCTTTTTACCCGCAGATTTGGGCGGTAGTAGTTTTCCAGGTAGTCGCGGATGGCGTAATCGTTGCAAACGGTATAACCGGCAACGTAATCCATGGCATCGGCCTCACTGACTTTGCGCGCCGTTTTGCCGATAACCACCACCAATTCTGCTTCGTAGTGCATGTACTCGACGTTGTCCGGACGAACTGACTCCTGCTCATGGCCGATAAAACTATTGGCTGATTTGATAAATACCAGCGGTTCTTCCGGCGGCTTAAAATCCAGTTCGCTGGCGTGATCGGCATAGTTCAATCCCAACGCGAACAGCGTGCCGTCGGCGGGTGGCAGCCAGCTAAAAGTGCCGTTTTCGAGCTTATGGCCGCCTGCCAGCAGCACCTGATTTTGCCCATCAATGCCAACGTCAATATCCTGCCCCTGATAACGAATACGAGCCTTTTTCATGCGAGTTCTCCTTCGGCAACTACTGGGTTTTCAAGCGCCGGGAACCCTGTGGCCTGAATACGCACGCGGTCACCTGGACGCAGCGTGATACGGGACTGCGGTGTGCCAAGCAAAATAGCGTCACCGGGGTTTAAGGTTGCAAATTCGCTCAGCGCGCTTAGCAGTTCGGCGGCATTGCGTTGCAAGTCTGTGGTGCTCCAGTGGTCGGCTTCGCGACCGTTAATTTCAGTCACGATGGTGAGATTGTTGACGTCATCAACGGTAGTGATTTCCCCTAGCGGGCAAAAACCATCACGGCATTTCGCCTTGATTGCCGGACGGTAGAAGCTCTCTTCCGGCAGGCTGACGTCGTTGGCCAGTGCATAACCGGCAATATATTGATGCGCGTTTTCAACGCTCACTTTGCGTGCTGCTTTTCCAACAATGAGCGCCACGGTGGCACCGCTCTGCACCGTTTCCCCCTGCGGATACGGAATCGGCTCACCGCCACGAATGACGGTATTGCGCGGTTTGATAAACCAGACCGCCGTTTTAGGGGGTGTTTTATAGGGGGCTTTCTCAAACATCTCATGCCAGGCATCAAGCTGGCTGCGGTGGTTGAGCGCTACGGCGAAAACAGTACCTTTCATTGATAGCTCCTCAGAGACAGCAAACATTTCATTAATATATTAACAATATGTTTTATTCCCCCATTATGCATTTAGCAAGCGCGAGTTAATTTTTTGTGATTTGATTAACAATAAATTTACATTACTTAAATTAAGTTGTTATTTATCAGATAATTATTAATTTTTTATAAAACTTACCGTTATTTCACAGGAAAATAATCTGTCGATAAAAGCAACATTATTATATTATTCACATATTAATGAGTTCAGACACCAGGAGGCATGATGCAGGTTTCTTTAACCATCGCCTTGATGCAGGCGCGAGAAGTGGCAATGGGCTACTTTCGCCCGATTATTAAGCAGCACAATTTAACGGAGCAGCAGTGGCGGATTATTCGTGTGCTGGCTGACAACCCTTCCATGGATTTTCATGATCTGGCGTTCAGTACTTGTATCCTTCGCCCCAGCCTGACGGGTATTTTGACGCGTATGGAACGCGATGGTCTGGTGCTGCGGTTAAAACCGGTTAACGACCAGCGTAAGTTGTACATCTCACTGACCAAAGAGGGAAATGCGCTGTATGCCCGCGCGCAGGCGCAAGTTGAAGAGGCCTATAAGCAGATTGAAATTCAGTTTACGCCGGAGAAAATGCAACAGCTGACGGCGCTGCTACAAGAGCTTATTGCTCTGGGCGAACCATAAAAAAACCGCCCCGAAAGGCGGTTTTGCGAAGCATCTTAATTACTTAAAAACTAGAGTGCTTTCAAAATTGCTTCAACGGTGGCTTTCGCGTCACCGAACAGCATGTGGGTATTATCTTTAAAGAACAGTGGGTTTTGCACCCCTGCGTAACCGGTGTTCATCGAGCGTTTGAAGACGATAACGTTCTGCGCCTTCCACACTTCCAGCACTGGCATGCCCGCGATTGGGCTGCGTGGATCTTCAAGTGCTGCCGGGTTCACCGTGTCGTTCGCTCCGATAACCAAAACGGTGTCGGTGTCGGTGAAATCATCGTTGATTTCGTCCATTTCCAGAACCACATCATACGGTACGCGGGCTTCAGCCAGCAGAACGTTCATGTGGCCTGGCAAACGCCCAGCAACCGGGTGAATACCAAAGCGAACTTTGATGCCACGAGCGCGCAGTTTTTCAGTGATTTCAGCCACCGGGTATTGCGCCTGAGCCACCGCCATACCATAGCCTGGGGTGATGATCACTGACGTTGAGTTTTTCAACATGTCAGCCGTGTCTTCTGCCGTGATTTCACGGTGTTCGCCTACTTCTTCGCCTTCACCGGTTGAGGAACCGTCAGTACCGAAGCCGCCAGCGATTACGCTGATAAAGGAACGGTTCATCGCCTTACACATGATGTAAGACAGAATCGCACCCGAAGACCCCACCAGCGCGCCCGTCACGATCAGCAGATCGTTGCTGAGCATAAAGCCTGCCGCCGCCGCCGCCCAACCGGAGTAGGAGTTCAGCATGGAAACCACAACTGGCATATCTGCGCCACCAATGGACGCCACCAGGTGCCAGCCAATAACCAGCGCAATGATAGTCATGACCAACAGCGCCAGCACTTGCAGGCCAACGCTTTCGGTACGCACGAAGATAATCAGCATCGCGAAGGAAACGACCAGCGCAGCCAGGTTCAGTTTATGACGGTTTGGCAGCATCAGCGGTTTAGAGGAGATTTTGCCGCGCAGTTTACCAAACGCCACGATGGAACCTGTGAAGGTCACCGCACCAATGAAGATACCGAGGAACACTTCCGTTAAATGGATGTTTTCCATCACTGGCTCAAGACCTGGCGCGTGATCAAGGTAGCTATTGAAGCCAACCAGAACCGCAGCCAGACCTACGAAGCTGTGCAGAATCGCCACCAGCTCCGGCATTTCGGTCATTTCTACTTTTTTGGCAAGGTGAATACCAATGGCACCACCAATCACCATAGCCACGATAATCCACACGACGTTGCCGGTTTCAGGCCCAAAGATGGTTGCGACCAGCGCAATGGCCATACCTGCCATACCGAACAAGTTGCCTTGTTTTGAAGTTTCGTGTTTTGACAGCCCCGCCAGGCTGAAAATAAACAGAATCGCGGCAACAATGTATGCTGCTGTAACTAATCCACCAGACATGTGTTACCCCTTAGTTCTTCCGGAACATTTTCAGCATGCGCTGAGTGACGGTGAATCCACCAAAAATATTGATACTGGCAATCAGCACCGCAATAAAGCTCAGGAAGCTAACCCAGCCACCATGACCAATTTGCAGCACAGCGCCGACCACGATAATCCCTGAAATGGCATTCGTTACCGACATCAAAGGTGTGTGCAGTGCGTGCGAAACGTTCCACACCACGTAATAACCGACCACGCACGACAACGCGAATACGGTGAAGTGACTGAGGAACTCTTTCGGTGCGACGTCCGCAAGCCAGCCGAACAAAATGATCGCCAGTGCCATAAACGCATATTTGCGCCACGGTGATGCAGGCTTCTTCTCTTCAACCGGTGCAGCAGGTTTTGCGGCAGCCTGCGGCTGTGCAGAAACCTGAATTGGCGGTGCCGGCCAGGTGACTTCGCCATCGCGAATCACTGTCACACCACGAACGACCACATCTTCGAAATCAACCACGGTATTGCCATCTTTCTCTTTGCAGAGCAGTTTGAGCAAGTTAACCAGGTTAGTCCCGTAAAGCTGAGAGGATTGTGTTGGCAGACGTCCTGGTAAATCGGTATAGCCAATCACTTTTACGCCGTTTGGTGTGACGGTGACTTTGTCCGCCACGGTGTATTCGCAGTTACCGCCGTTTTGTGCTGCCAAATCGACAATCACGCTACCCGGCTGCATGGAATCAACCATTTCACGAGTGATGAGTTTTGGAGCCGGTTTGCCAGGGATCAGCGCGGTGGTGACAATAATGTCGACTTCTTTAGCTTGCGCGGCGAACAGCGCCATTTCGGCTTTAATGAAGGCTTCGGACATGACTTTGGCGTAGCCGTCACCGCTACCTGCTTCTTCTTTAAAGTCCAGCTCAAGGAACTCAGCGCCCATACTTTGCACTTGTTCTTTGACTTCCGGGCGGGTGTCGAATGCACGGACAATAGCACCCAGGCTGTTTGCCGCGCCAATCGCCGCAAGACCTGCCACACCGGCACCGATAACCATCACTTTAGCCGGTGGAACTTTGCCCGCAGCAGTAATTTGCCCGGTAAAGAAACGGCCAAATTCATGAGCAGCTTCGACGATGGCACGATAACCCGCGATGTTTGCCATGGAGCTCAGGGCATCAAGGGATTGCGCACGAGAAATACGCGGCACGGAATCCATCGCCATCACGGTGACGTTTTTTGCGGCCAGTTTTTCGAGTAATTCAGGATTTTGTGCAGGCCAGATAAAACTCACCAGCGTAGAACCTGCACGCAGTAGTTCGATTTCGCTGTCCTGTGGTGCATTCACCTTCAGAATAACGTCAGACTGCCAGACATCAGCGGTATCTGAAATGGTCGCGCCAGCCTTTACAAACGCTTCGTCATCGAAGCTTGCCAGCTTACCTGCGCCACTCTCAACGGTGACGGTGAAACCCAGCTTCAGCAATTGCTCCACTGTTTTTGGCGTGGCTGCCACTCGGGATTCTCCCGCCCACCGCTCTCTTGGTACCCCAATACGCATAGTATTCCCTTCCATCTGATTTTTTGTTGATGGTTTGTCAGACATTGCCTTGGCAATCCAGACACGTTGCCTGTTTAGAACACAAGGCAATCGTCATTTCCGTTACCGATTCAATAAAAATACATCTGTAACAAACTTTTTATAACCTACTGAAAATAACGCCTGTGATCTAGATCAGGATCTCAGTATTTGTATCATTATCGTAAAAGATTAGCGTTGAGCCTTTCAGACAGCTCTTTTTGACTGACTTTAACCTGTGAGACCTGATAATCCGCTTAAACTTAGCCTCAATTCACGATTCTGAGCCATCGCAAATTGCACATTTAACATTACATTAACTAATTAAGTTGTAAGCTTTACCGCTTTTACTGGTCAAAGGACTCTTTTATTAACATATAAATATTCGTTATGGAAAATATCTGTAATCCGCGTTTGAAGAGTGAAAAATGCCGCAGACAGTTGCAGTGTTTCAATGCCATAATCGGCGGTTAGCAGGTAACCCTCAGAGAATGCGGTATTTGTATTCATTTTGCGCAAGGCGAAGGATTATTTTTATGAAGCTCAAGACCACTCTTCTGGCGTCAGCACTGATATCTCTTACTACGCTGTCCGCTCAGGCAGCAAAAGAGCTGACACCCGATCAAGCTGCTGCTCTTAAACCTTTTGATCGCATTACCATCACTGGCCGCTTTAACTCTATTGGCGAAGCAGTGAAATCTGTTTCTCGTCGTGCGGATAATATGGGTGCGGCATCTTTCTACGTGTTGGACACTAACGATACTGGTAGCAGCGGTAACTGGCGTGTAGTCGCAGATGTGTATCATGCAGATGCCCCTGAAGCTGAGAAAACGACTAATCGCGTGATTAATGGCGTGACGGAATTACCGAAAGATCAAGCCTATCTTCTTGAGCCATTCGATACCGTGACCATCCAGGGTTTTTATCGCAGTCAGCCTGAAGTTAACGATGCGATCACCAAAGTGGCTAAACAAAAAGGTGCGGATTCGTTCTACATCGTTCGTCAAATCGACGCAAACTCCGGTGGCAACCAGCGTATTACCGCTTATATCTATAAAAAAGATGCCAAGAAACGTGTGGTGCAAAGTTCTGATGTGATCCCTGCTGATTCCGAAGCAGGTAAAGCCGCCCTGGCAGCCGGTGGTGCCGCCGCTGCCGCTGTTGAGATCCCGGGTGTCGCCAGTTCCAGTACCCCAAGTGCTGATGTTGGCCGTTTCTTTGAAACGCAAACCACACAAGGTGGCCGTTACACCGTAACGCTCCCTGACGGTACAAAAATCCAGGAAGTGAACAAAGTCACCGCCGCACAAATGGTTCCATTTGATAGCGTGAAGTTCACCGGCCACTACAGCAGCAGCACTGAAGTTTCTTATCAGGTTGCGAAACGCGCTGCGAAGAAAGGCGCTAAGTACTACCACATCACCCGTCAATGGGAAGAACGTGGTGGTAACTTGACTATCAGCGCGGATTTGTACAAGTAAGATATCCCCCCGCTAAAAATTCTAAAAAGGGCCGTGAGTGCCCTTTTTTTATTTCCCCGATGATTTTGTGGCTCATGCCATTGCAAGCAGCTCGTACTCTCCGTAAAATCCCGCGCCTTAGCGTTACCCACCATTTTTATGCACAAAAGCATAATAATTATTCTGGCTCTAATTGGAAAATTACAGGACTGCAATGGAAAAGAAGCTTGGCCTCGCTGCATTAACGGCATTAGTTTTGAGTTCAATGCTCGGTGCTGGTGTTTTTAGCCTGCCGCAAAATATGGCGAGTGTGGCTAGCCCGGCAGCTTTGCTGATCGGTTGGGCCATCACGGGTGCTGGTATTTTACTGTTGGCACTGGCAATGCTGGTATTGACCCGTTTGCGTCCGGATCTCGATGGCGGGATTTTTACTTATGCACGTGAAGGCTTTGGCGAGTTGATTGGTTTCTTTTCTGCCTGGGGTTACTGGCTTTGCGCCGTCATCGCCAACGTTTCATATTTGGTTATCGTTTTCTCGGCGTTAAGTTTCTTCACCGATACGCCAGAATTACGCCTGTTTGGTGATGGTAATACGTGGCAATCGATTGTTGGTGCATCTGTCTTGCTGTGGATGGTGCATTTCCTGGTTTTGCGTGGCGTACAAACCGCAGCCAGCATCAATCTGGTCGCCACATTGGCAAAATTGATACCGCTAGGTTTGTTTGTGGTGCTGGCGGCGATAGCCTTTAAACTCTCCACTTTTAGCCTTGATTTCAGCGGGATTGCGCTGGGTGTTCCGGTTTGGGAACAGGTCAAAAACACCATGCTTATTACCTTGTGGGTATTTATTGGTGTGGAAGGTGCCGTGGTGGTTTCCGCTCGAGCGCGTAATAAAAATGACGTTGGCCGCGCCACATTGTTAGCGGTAGTTGCCGCATTATGCGTTTACCTGCTGGTAACGTTGCTTTCTCTGGGTGTGATTGCACGTCCGGAACTTGCTGGCATGCGCAACCCGTCGATGGCAGGCTTGATGGTCGAAATGATGGGGCCATGGGGTGAAATTATTATCGCCGCAGGGCTGATTGTTTCGGTATGCGGCGCTTATCTTAGCTGGACTATAATGGCAGCTGAAGTCCCGTTCCTCGCTGCAACGCACAAAGCATTCCCTAAAATTTTTGCCCGTCAGAACAAAAATAACGCGCCATCCGCATCCCTGTGGCTGACCAACATCAGCGTGCAAATTTGCCTGGTGTTGATTTGGTTGACCGGGTCGGATTACAACACCCTTTTAACCATCGCTTCAGAAATGATTCTGGTACCCTATTTCCTGGTTGGCGCCTTTTTGCTGAAAATCTCAACCCGACCGCTGCATAAGGCGATTGGCCTGGGAGCCTGTATTTATGGCTTATGGTTACTTTATGCGTCAGGCCCGATGCACCTGCTGCTTTCAGTGGTATTGTATGCGCCGGGTTTATTAGTCTTTATGTACACTCGCAGCACCCATACGCATGATATTGGGCTGAATCTCAAAGAAAAATCGGTAATTATCTTGATGCTGGTAGCGGCGTTTCCGGCGACATGGGTACTGGTGAAGTAACTAACAAGGAGTCGTCGATGGGGATTACATCATCTGCTCGTCCTGTTTTGATTACCGGTGCCGGTAAACGAATTGGCCTGGCATTAGCACGACACTTTTTGGCTCAGCAACAACCCGTAATCATCAGCTACCGCACGCGTTATGCTGCGGTAGCTGAGCTTGAACAAGCTGGAGCGGTTTGTTTGTACGGGGACTTTTCGAGCAATGACGGCATTACGCAGTTTGCTGATGCCGTGAAGCAGCATTGCGCTGGCTTGCGCGCCATTGTGCATAACGCCAGTGCCTGGCTTGCCGAGTCGCCCGACTTATCTCCCGCCGCGACTCTGGCAGCGATGCTGCAAATTCACGTCAATACGCCCTATTTACTCAATCATCTTCTTGAACCATTGCTGCGCGGGCGTGGTCATGCCAGTGCCGACATTATTCATTTCACCGATTATGTCGTCGAACGCGGGAGCGACAAGCATATCGCCTATGCCGCCAGTAAAGCCGCGCTGGATAATCTGACGCGTTCTTTTGCCCGTAAGCTGGCACCTGAGGTGAAGGTGAATGCCATTGCACCGGCAATGATTATGTTCAACGACCATGACGATGCGCAGTACCGTCAAGAGGCGCTCAACAAATCACTGATGAAAATCGCCCCTGGCGAGCAGGAAATAATTGCTTTGGTCGATTATCTGCTCCGCAGCCAATACGTCACTGGCCGGACACATGCCGTTGATGGCGGCCGCCCGCTTCGATAAATCCGTTTACCCGTCATATATGGTTTTGCCACCAGAACCAGGGTATGTTTTCCTTTTGATTTGATGCGCTGGCCATGAATAAAATCGTATACGTAGAAGACGATCCAGAAGTAGGAGCGTTAATTGCCGCTTACCTCGGCAAACATGACATTGACGTTATTGTCGAAAGCCGTGGCGATCGCGCCGAAGCGACGATTGCGCAGCAGTGCCCGGACCTTGTCCTGCTGGATGTGATGCTACCAGGCAAAGACGGCATGACGTTATGCCGTGATTTACGCCCGCAATGGGATGGCCCGATTGTGTTGCTCACCTCACTCGACAGCGATATGAACCATATATTGTCGCTCGAAATGGGTGCCAACGATTATATTCTTAAAACTACTCCGCCAGCCGTTCTGTTAGCGCGTCTGCGCCTTCATCTGCGCCAGCGCGTTTCAGCACAGCAAACCGTCGAAAGTAGCTCTAATGCGCTTAAACCTCACAAAGCGATGCGCTTTGGCACGTTGTGTATTGACCCGGTAAACCGCCAGGTGACGCTGGGTAGCGAAAATATCACGCTCTCAACGGCTGATTTCGATTTGCTATGGGAACTGGCTACCCACGCGGGACAAATCATGGACCGCGATGCCTTGCTGAAAAACCTGCGTGGCGTGACTTATGACGGCTTAGATCGCAGCGTTGATGTCGCCATTTCCCGCTTGAGAAAGAAACTCTACGATAGCGCCACGGAACCCTTCAGAATAAAAACCGTACGCAATAAAGGTTATTTATTTGCCCCGCATGCGTGGGAAAGCGAAGCCTGACAGTTTTATACCCGTTATAGTGCGAGCCACCTGATTTGATGATGAGTTAAATTCAGGTGGCCAAATTTAATACTCGCTCGCATAGAAATAATAACCTCAGTTATGATAGATTCCCTCTGAATTTGTTTTATTCAAGACAAAACACGTTTTTTAAAATAAATTAGCGAGAATAACTTTAGCGCATGTGTTTATTTTTGGATATAACCAGCACCATTAATTGTAGAAATATGACTATATTTTTCGATGGCATAAACATAAAAACTCTGATTCAGCGCCCTCGATCATCCATGTAAAAAAACTATTAATAGCCATCATTGCTTTAGGTGATTTTGTGATAAAAGAGTGGCTTCACAACAACCTGCTGTGCCGTTTAAATAATAGCCAAATTAAGTTATTAAATAATCGCTATGCCAATGCCATTATCGCCAGCACGATGGCGATAGTTCCTCTTTCGATTGTTCGCGGGCTGGTGATTACCGCTTCCGTAATTTGTGACACTGCAGGCTTCAACAACGCCGCGGTGTGGTTCATGCAGTTGCAGATCGGTTTCCTGTCTCTGGCACCGCTGGTGATGAACATCTATATCGCGGTGCACTGGGCAGTGAGAAACCGGCTTTCACAAATTTATTGTATCGCGCTCAGTATCAGCACCCTGATGATCTTCCGCCGTATACTTGATGACAATGCCCAGTTTTTCCTCGACATCAGTATTCCCATGGCTCTGGCATCCGGAATTATCGGTAATGTATTACAAGAAGTCGTCAGCAAAAACCTGCTAAAAATTCGGCAATGGAAAGATAACAATAATATTACGATTATCTCCTTTTTTGTCACATTGGGAATTATCGCCCTGTTCAGCAGCGTAATAAAATTAGGTGCTGAAATCTATGTCACGAATACGATGAATTTCTTCAGCAGTTTGTCGCTGTATTTTTATCCGACAGATTTTCTACACGGTATTTTGTATGTACTGTTACGCAGTGTGCCATGGTTCTTTGGCCTGCATGGTTATTATCTATTTATGGACATTGATGTCGCATTTACTGCCGCGGCTAAAGTCAATATCAGTGAATGGCATGCCGGACATAGCGCACTCAATATTCTCAGCCCGGTGTTTTATGATATGTGGTGTAATTCTGGTGGTACCGGAAATACGCTAAGCCTGATTATCTGCATTTTGATGCAGAAAAAAAGCCAGCACCGTCGCTTGCTGAGCGTTGCCGCTCCGATGGCATTGTTTAACATCAATGAACCGCTGATTTTTGGCTTCCCGATTGTCCTCAACCCAGTGATGATCATTCCGTTCGTCCTGACACCGTTATCCGCCTATCTGGTGGCCTATGGCGCGACGTATATGGAACTCATTCCACGGATTTCAGAAATCGTCAGTTGGTCAACACCTGGGCCGCTAAAAGTGTGGCTAGCCAGCGGCCACTCGCCGGTTGCGGTGCTGCTTTATCTGCTGTTGCTTGCTCTTGGCGTGATCATTTATCGCCCTTTCGTCAAAAGCTCATTAAAACAATCCACTGCTGATAATACCGATCTCGATTTACTGACTGGCGAGATGAAAATCAACCAACCGACTGATTTTGAAATGGTGCCCAATTACAGCCATGTGGTTGAGCAAAATAGCTATATCGAAGCCCAGCGGAAAATTGAGAAATTGCAAACCAGCGGTCAGTTCATCCTCTATTTCCAGCCACAGGTTCGTCTTACAGACCGGAAAATCGTCGCCCTTGAAGTGTTGCTCCGCCACCAGAGCGATGACGGCAAGATTACCCCTCCCGTTTTCCTGAAATACTATGAGCGCACCGGCATGATGCCGGAGATTGATTTCTGGGTCATGGAGCATGCGCTGGATTACGTTCGCGAACATATGTCTGATGCCGAAAACATGACGCTCTCGGTCAATATTTCACCGCAGACGCTGATCGACTACCGGCTGCTCAATATCGTCCGTAAAGTGATGGCTAAACCGCTACCCACTGGATGGCAACTGGAATTCGAAATTACCGAGTCGCAAAAGGTGCAGGAACCGGTACGCGTTGCCGAAGTACTGGATAAAATGCGCAGACTGGGAATCAAAATTGCCCTCGACGACTTTGGCTCAGGATATTCCACGCTGCATTATCTGACCCGCTATCCGCTGGATAAAATTAAGCTGGATCGCTCCATGGTGCTGGGTTTAGCCAAGCCAGATGGATTTTGCTTCCTGCAACAAGTCGTGAAATTATGCACAGTTATTCAGTGTGAGATCCTGATTGAAGGCGTTGAAACAGCGCAAGAGTTAGAGCAAGTGCAAGAAGCAGGAATCGAGCTGTGTCAGGGGTTTTTATTCCACCGCCCTTTACCAGGCAATGCCGTTTGCCAGTTGCTGGCAGAACAGCACAAACCGATGAGCCCCACCCACCAATCGGTTGCCGCCACGGTGTAATTCAGACATTTCCCCTGAGTTTACATGCCAGATTAGATGCCGGATATTGTCAGCAGGGGCAAACCCTGCTTACATAGCCAGCCAGATGGGGCAAGAACACGCCGTCCCGCTTGTCCTCGTCGCACTCCTGCCTGACAGGAAGCAGCTCTCATAATCTGATAAACCGGTGATTTTCGTTGAAAAAGCTATTTATTCAGTTCTATCTCTTACTGTTCGTCTGCTTCCTGGTGATGACCATGCTGGTTGGCCTGGTGTACAAATTCACTGCCGAGCGGGCCGGCCGCCAGTCGCTTGATGATTTAATGAAAAGCTCGCTGTACTTGATGCGTAGCGAGTTACGCGAAATCCCGCCGCGTGACTGGAACAAAACCATTAAAGATCTCGACCTCAACTTGTCCTTTAAGCTGCACATCGAGCCGATTGAAAAATTCAAGCTTGATGACATGACGATGCGCCACCTGCGTGCCGGTGAAATCGTTGCTCTCGACGATGAATACACTTTTATTCAGCGTATTCCTCGCAGCCATTACGTTCTGGCCGTCGGCCCTATTCCTTATCTCTTTTTCTTGCACCAGATGCGTCTGCTGGACGTCGCGCTCATGGCGTTTATTGCCATTTCCCTCGCCTTCCCGGTGTTTATCTGGATGCGTCCGCACTGGAAGGACATGCTCAAACTGGAAACCGCCGCGCAACGGTTAGGTGCCGGGTATCTTGATGAGCGTATTCATTTCGACAGCGCTTCCAGTTTCGAGAGATTAGGTGTCGCATTTAACCAAATGGCTGACAGTATCAACGCCCAAATTGCCAGTAAGAAAATGTTGATTGACGGGATTGCCCATGAGCTGCGCACGCCGCTGGTGCGTTTGCGTTATCGCCTTGAGATGAGTGATAACCTGACGCAAGCAGAGTCACTGGCGCTGAACCGTGATATTGGCCAACTCGAAGCACTGATCGAAGAACTTCTCACTTACGCACGCCTCGACCGCCCGCAAACGGAGCTGCAACTGGCAAGCGTGGATGTCCCCCGCTGGCTTGATGAACATATTGCCGATGTCAGAATCATTCATCCGCAGCTCACTATTTTGCTGGATACACCAGCCGCCGGTGATTTTGGCCTGATAGACCTGCGCCTGATGGAGCGCGTGACCGATAATCTGGTCAACAACGCGCTGCGTTACAGCAAAGAGAAACTGCGCATCAGCCTGTGGCTCGATAACAAAACCGCAATTTTGCAAGTCGAAGACGATGGCCCCGGCATTCCAGCCGAAGAACGCGAGCGAGTATTTGAACCATTCGTGCGCCTCGACCCTAGCCGCGACCGTGCCACGGGCGGATGTGGATTAGGGCTGGCAATCGTGCACTCCGTTGCCACGGCGATGGAAGGATCGGTGGTGGTGGATAGCGGTGCTCTGGGTGGTGCTCGCTTCCGCTTTAGCTGGCCGATAAAAACCGAATCAGACTGCTGAAAAAGGTCACTAAACAGGTTTTGTAGGGTGGATAAGCGATAGCGTCATCCACCATTTTCGCCTGTTGTTACAGATAAAAGTGTCGGATGGCGCTGCGCTTATCCGACCTGTGAAAAAGGTTTGTCATCAGTCTCAATCCCCTCTGCCATTAGCTTCAATGACGCCACCCTGCTAAAAATCCATTGCCACCTGCCTGACCATCACCACACCGATGGTCAGGTTCATCTCCCTATGCTATAAATCAATTAGTATGTTGTAACTAATGGATGGCGAAATGGCTAAATATGATTTGATTGAACGCCTGAACAGTACCTTTCGTGAGATCGAGCGCGACCTGCATCAATTACGTGAACATCTCGAGAGTTATCGATTATTGGTTGGCCGTGTTTTCCCGCTTCCTACGGTAGATAAAGGGAAAGAGCACGATGCGGTGACTAAAATTGAGGTCACGCAACTACTCGGTAAAACCGCGCACCAGGCCACCCTTTCCCACTTTACTCGCCTGTTTATCCAGCAGCAGTCGGAAAAAACCAGCAGTAAGGCCGCTGTACGCCTACCGGGTGCGGTTTGTTATCAGGTAAACGAGCAGGAACGCGAGCAAACACGGGAACTGATTCAGCGAATTAATCAGCACAAACAAGAGTTTGAAAATATTGTCAGTGTGGAATCAGGTTTAGCCAGCGTGCAGCGTTTTGAGTGGGTACACCGCCAACTGCCAGGACTGATTACGCTCAACGCCTATCGCACCATCACGCTGTTGGAAAACCCGGACACGCTCAATTTTGGCTGGGCGAATAAGCAAATCATCAAAAACTATTCCCGGCGTGAAGTGATCGAGATACTGGAGAAGAGCCTGAAAGCGAATCGCGCTGTGCCGCCGTATACCCGCGAACAATGGGCCGAACAAATTACCCGCGAGCTCAATGACATCAGTCGCCTGTCGGATAACGTGCGCCTGAAAATTAAACGTCCCGTCAAGGTGCAGCCTGTGGCTCGCGCATGGTATCAGGCACGCAAAAAACAGGTGCAACATGCCTGCCCTTCACCGCTGATTGTATTGTGCAATTCTGACAATGGCGAAATGCCGCCTGAAATCGGGGAGTTACTCAATTATGATGCGCAGAATATCCGCCATCGTTATAAGCCGGATGCGCAACCGTTACGGCTGGTGATCCCGCGCCTGCATCTGTATTGCGAAGAGTGAGGCAGGCGCAGTAAAGCTTACTGTTTCATACTGCCGACCATCTCTTCCGGACGCACCCAGGCGTCAAATTCGTCTTCGCTGAGATAACCGAGCTTTAACGCTGATGCCTTCAGTGTCAGCCCTTCTTTATGGGCTTTCTTGGCAATTTCCGCCGCTTTGTCGTACCCGATGTGTGTATTGAGCGCCGTCACCAGCATCAGCGATTCATTCAGCAGTTGGGCGATTCGGTCACGGTTCGGCTCGATGCCTACCGCGCAATGCTCGTTAAAACTTTCCATGCCATCGGCCAACAAACGCACCGATTGCAAGAAGTTGTGAATCACCATCGGGCGGTAGACGTTAAGCTCAAAATTGCCCGATGCGCCGCCGATATTCACAGCCACATCGTTGCCCATCACCTGGCAACACAGCATCGTCATCGCTTCGCACTGCGTTGGGTTAACTTTGCCTGGCATAATTGAACTGCCCGGTTCGTTCTCAGGAATCGCGATTTCACCAATCCCGCAGCGTGGCCCAGAGGACAACCAACGCACGTCGTTGGCAATTTTCATCAGTGACGCCGCCAGCCCTTTTAATGCGCCATGGGCATGCACCAGCGCATCGCAGGTTGCCAGCGCTTCGAATTTATTCGGCGCGGTGATAAACGGTTGCCCGGTAATTTCAGCCAGTTCTTTGGCTACGCGAACGGCATATTCAGGGTGCGTATTCAGCCCGGTTCCCACTGCTGTCCCACCCAGCGCCAGCTCCGCAACATGCGGCAAGCTGTTCTCGACATGCTTAAGATTGTGCTCAAGCATCGCTACCCAGCCGGAAATCTCCTGGCCGAGGGTTAACGGTGTGGCATCTTGTAAATGGGTACGGCCAATTTTGACGATGTCGCGGAAGGCTTCGGCTTTGCTGTGCAACGTTGCTTTCAGCACGTTCAATTGCGGGATAAGTTGTTCGCGCAGCGCAATCACCGCCGCAACGTGCATAGCCGTTGGGAAAACGTCGTTCGAACTTTGGCTTTTATTCACGTCGTCGTTGGGGTGAACTTTACGCTCCATGCCGCGTACACCACCGAGAATTTCACTCGCGCGGTTTGCCAGCACTTCGTTCATATTCATGTTGCTCTGGGTACCAGAGCCGGTTTGCCAGATGGCTAACGGGAATTCATCCGGGTGTTTACCTGCCAGCACTTCATCAGCCGCGTTGATGATGGCGTTGCCGCGCTCAGCCACCAACAGGCCCAAATCCATATTCACCTTCGCGGCTGCCCGTTTGGTTAATGCCAGCGCCTGGATCAGTGCAGTTGGCATTTTTTCAGTGGAAATGCGGAAGTGCTCAAGAGAGCGCTGAGTTTGTGCGCCCCACAGTTTATCTGCCGGGACGTCAATTGGGCCCATTGAGTCTTTTTCACTACGAACGGCTACCATTTCATTCTCCTTTGAGCAAAAAAAAACCGCCCTTATGGGCGGCTTGAGTGGTCTACTTCACGCATCGCGTACATTGCGAAGCGTGTATTTTCTGGAAGAAGTCATTGCCCTTGTCATCGACCAGAATAAAGGCTGGGAAGTCTTCGACTTCGATTTTCCAGATAGCTTCCATCCCCAGCTCAGCATACTCAACGCAGTCGAGGCTCTTGATGCTTTGCTGCGCCAGAACCGCTGCCGGGCCGCCGATACTGCCAAGATAGAAACCACCGTGTTTATGGCAGGCATCCGTCACTTGTTGGCTACGGTTACCTTTCGCCAGCATCACCATGCTGCCGCCGTTGGCTTGCAATAGATCGACATAAGAGTCCATGCGCCCGGCGGTTGTCGGCCCGAGGGAACCCGACGCATAACCTTCTGGCGTTTTGGCAGGCCCCGCGTAATACACCGGATGATCTTTAATGTATTGCGGCAACCCTTCGCCGTTGTCGATACGCTCTTTGAGTTTAGCGTGGGCGATGTCACGCGCCACAATTATCGTGCCGCTTAAAGAAAGACGGGTAGAAACCGGGTATTGCGATAGCTGCTTGAGGATCTCGCTCATTGGGCGATTCAGGTCGACTTTAATCGCCTCGCCCTCCCCCGCCTGGCGCAGCTCTTGTGGAATGAACTTGCCAGGATTGTGCTCGAGTTTCTCGATCCAGATACCGTCACGGTTGATCTTGGCTTTAATGTTGCGGTCGGCGGAGCAAGAAACGCCCATCCCTACCGGGCATGATGCCCCGTGGCGCGGCAAACGCACAACGCGGATGTCATGCGCGAAATATTTGCCACCGAACTGCGCACCTAACCCCAGATTCTGCGCTTCTTTAAGCAACTCTTCTTCAAGCTGAACATCGCGGAAGGCCTGCCCGTGTTCGTTACCTTCGGTCGGCAGTCCGTCATAGTATTTGGTTGATGCTAGTTTGACTGTTTTCAGCGTGGCTTCAGCTGAAGTGCCACCAATCACAAACGCGACATGGTATGGCGGACACGCGGCAGTACCGAGGCTGCGCATTTTATCGACCAGGTAATCTTTCAGACGGCCAGGACTCAGCAGCGCCTTAGTTTCCTGATACAGATAGGTTTTGTTAGCTGAACCGCCACCTTTGGCGACACAGAGGAATTTGTATTCGTCACCATCGACAGTATAAAGATCGATTTGTGCTGGCAGGTTGGTGCCGGTGTTCACCTCCTGGTACATATCCAGCGCCGCGTTTTGCGAGTAGCGCAGGTTATCTTCAATAAAGGTGTTGTAGACGCCGCGAGACAGCGCTTCTTCATCGCCACCACCTGTCCAGACACGTTGGCCTTTTTTACCCATGATTATCGCCGTACCGGTATCCTGGCAGGTCGGCAAGATACCTTTGGCGGCGATTTCAGAGTTACGCAGGAATTGCAGCGCGACGTACTTATCGTTTTCGCTGGCTTCAGGATCATTGAGGATATCGGCCACTTGCTGCTGATGGGCCGGGCGCAACATAAACGAGGCATCGTGGAAGGCGTGTTGGGTCAGTAACGTGAGGGCTTTGGGGTCAACTTTCAGGACTTCCTGCCCTTCGAACTCCGACACTGAAACATAATCACTGCTTAGCAAGTAGTATTCAGTTTCATCTTTTTTTAACGGGAACGGCTCTTGATAATGAAAGGCTTTGTTCGGCATTGTTCTCTCACTTACGACATTAGCTACGTTAACTATTTATGGCTTCGGGTACAGCAAACCTGCACCGTGTTAAAAATGAATCACAATATGCTACACAGTTTTTTAACAAAAACTGAGACTAATACGACTTTTTACTCCCCAGGTTACTTCATCACAGATAATTGGTTTAATAGCCGGAACTTTATCTACATTACTACAGGGCTTGATAATGCAAAAACTGATCAACTCAGTGCAAAACTACGCATGGGGAAGTAAAACTGCGTTAACGGAACTTTATAGTGTGCAAAATCCGCAAAACCTGCCAATGGCAGAACTGTGGATGGGTGCACACCCGAAAAGCAGCTCAAAAATTCTTGATAATGGTCAGGCGCGTTCACTGCGTGATGTGATTGATGCGAACAAACCCGCACTGCTGGGCAAGGCCGTTGCAGAGCGTTTTGGTGAGTTACCTTTCCTCTTTAAAGTGCTGTGTGCCGATCAACCGCTTTCCATCCAGGTGCATCCTAACAAGAAAGCATCTGAGTTAGGTTTTGCCAAAGAGAACGCGGCAGGCATCCCGTTAGATGCTGCTGAGCGTAACTACAAAGATCCAAACCATAAACCTGAACTGGTGTTTGCCTTAACGCCGTTCCTCGCCATGAACGCCTTCCGCGAATTTGCTGATATTGTTTCGCTTTTGCAGCCAGTTTCCGGTGCACATCCTGCCATCGCTCACTTCTTACAACAGCCTGATGCTGAATGTTTGTCACAGCTTTTCGCCAGCTTGCTGAATATGAAAGGTGATGAAAAGTCCCTTGCGTTGGGCGTATTGAAAGCCGCTCTTAATAATCAACAGGGTGAGCCATGGGAAACCATTCGGGTGATTTCTGAGTTCTACCCGGATGACAGTGGTTTGTTCTCACCATTGCTATTAAATGTCGTGAAATTGCAGCCAGGCGAAGCGATGTTCCTGTTTGCCGAAACCCCGCATGCCTACCTGAAGGGTGTGGCGCTGGAAGTGATGGCGAACTCCGATAACGTGCTGCGTGCCGGTCTGACGCCAAAATACATCGATATTCCTGAACTGGTCGCAAACGTGAAGTTTGAACCTAAACCGGCGGCAGAGTTGTTAACTCAGCCAGTGAAACTGGCAAACGAGCTGGACTTCCCTATTCCGGTTGATGACTTCGCGTTCTCTTTGCACGATCTCAGCGCGCAAAAGACCGAGCTTGCGCAAACCAGTGCGGCCATCGTTTTCTGTACCGAAGGCGAAGCAGTCTTGAGCAAGGACCAACAGCAACTGGTACTCAAACCTGGTGAGTCGGCGTTTATCTCCGCCGAAGAATCACCGGTTGCTATTAGCGGCGTTGGCCGTGTGGCTCGCGTCTATTCCAAAATCTGAGTTTGAAGTAACTTACTGATCTTTTAATTCAGGATTGCTAAGCTTCACAGGATAGATTTCTTAAATGCCGGTTGGCATTTCAATCGTCTGCTGGAGGACTACCAGCAGACGCACTTTATATGGACGACGACTGAATGAAAAAATCACTGGTTGCTGTAGGTGTCATTGTGGCTCTGGGTGTGGTGTGGACAGGTACTGCCTGGTACACCGGTAAACAGCTTGAAGGCCGCATGGCGGAGATGGTGGCTAACGCTAACGCCGAATTGAACAAAGCCTCACCGGAAGCTGGTTTAACGCTAAGCTACCAGGACTATCAGCGTGGTCTGTTCCACAGCTCAATGCAGTTAGTTATCAAACCGAAAGCAGGAGTGACCAGTGCCATTCTCAGGCCTGAGCAAAGTATCGTCTTCAATGAAACTATTGATCACGGCCCATTCCCCTTCACACAACTGAAAAAATTCAATCTGCTGCCGGCCATGGCATCCGTTCACACCACGCTGGTCAATAACCCGACCACTAAACCTTTATTTGATATCGCTAAAGGGCAGTCATTTATTGATGCACAAACGCGTATCGGCTATAGCGGTGATACCTCTTCAGATATCAATTTGCTGCCACTGGACTACGTTAAAGGCGATGAAAAAGTGGCCTTCAGCGGCGGCCAATTCAAAGCGGATGTCGATGGTAACGGTGACAAAATTGCTATCAGCGGAGAAGCACAAAGCGGCCTGGTGAATACCACCAACGAATATGGCCAAAAAGTACTGATGACATTCAATGGCATCAAAACCGAAGGCAATAGCAGCCGTAGCGAATTTATCGAACGTATTGGTAGCCAAAAAGGTTCTATCGACAAACTCGCGGTTTCCATCGAAGGCAAAGAGATGGCCGTGGTGGAAGGTTTAGGTATCGATGCCAAATCCGAATTGCAGGAAGATAAAAAACATCTTTCTGGTCAAATCGATTACACCCTGAAGTCGCTCAAAGTACAGAGCAAAGATCTTGGTAGTGGCAAATTGACGGTAAAAATTGGCAACCTTGATGGTGCAGCCGTGCAAGAGTTCAGCAAGTTGTACAATGCTGAGTCGCAAAAACTGCTGGCAGACCCGGCAACGGCGAAAGATCCAGATATTTATCAGCAGCGAATTGTTGAGCTGTTTGCCGCTAACCTGCCACTGTTGTTGAAAGGCGATCCGGTCATTACCATTGCACCGTTGAGCTGGAAGAATGCCAAAGGCGAAAGTACCTTTAACCTCTCACTGTTCCTGAAAGACCCATCAACCGCTACTGGCGAGCCAACCTCTCAGGAAGAACAGATTAATCGCGTGGTGAAATCCCTCGATAGCAAGCTGGTGATTCCAGTGGATATGGCGACAGAGTTAATGACTCAGATTGCACAGCTTGAAGGGTATCAGCCAGCCGAGGCCGCTAAACTTGCCGAGCAACAAATTAAAGGCATGGCCGCAATGGGGCAAATGTTCCGTGTGACCACAATGGAGGGAAATAACGTGGTTTCCAGCCTGCAATATTCCAATAGTCAGGTCACGTTGAACGGCCAGAAAATGCCACTGAGCGAACTGTTTGGCATGTTTGGTTTGCCAGATACCGGCGCCGAGCCAGCACCTGAACTGGAAGTGCCACCGGTTCCAGCACTGCCTGCGGTTCCCGCGGTTCCACAACAGTAAGTATTGGTTTAGTTTGATAGAGCCTCCTGCGGGAGGCTTTTTTATCTCCTAGCCATTTAGTTAAGAATGAAGTTAGTGATACTTAAAATAAAAAACGAGTTGGCAAAGCTCTCCAAAATATAATTCAACACTTTACCTTAGCACCTCACCAGAAATACCAAAATATTAATCATTACTCACATATCAATTAAAAAACAATTCATTAAATTGACAATCCTCATAAACTTCACATTCAAAATACCTTCTAATTATTGATATTGTTTTTTAGAAAAAAACGTTATTTCATTCATCATAAAAATGAATCCCACTAATACATAAATAGATACGCATTCTTGTATTTCAGAAAAAGGAAAGGAATATATATGGAATTCCGTAATCGGACTCCATTTTCAGTGATGGAATACGCAATGGATGATAAGCATAACGAACGTCATCGGGTGGTTGCCATGAAAACCGGCTTCCGGCTGGTACAGGATGCTGAGGGACTGTGGCAGGCACTACTGATGGAAAACCCGGTGCTACCGTTATGTGTGGAAGATGAATATGCCGGTGAAATGAACCTTTCCCCGGTGCTGCGTGAAAGTGACCTCGCCCCGCTGAAACCTCTCTGCGATATCATCGTCAACGGTACCGCTTATACACCTGGCGGGGCTGCCGCGCAGGAAATGACGGCAGGTATACAGATGTACTCACCTTCAGGCGAAGTACTGGTGGACAAGAAACTGCAGGTAACCGGCAGACGCTTTTACCAGCGCCAGGCGCTAACCGGGGAGTGGTATGAAACAGAGCCGGAGCCATTTACTTCCCTGCCGCTGGATTACCGTTACGCCTTTGGCGGCGAGTGTCGCATAGAGGCTGATAGTCATCACGCTGAGCGCATTCCCGAAGAATACCTCCTGACAGATGTGCAACGCCGCGAACATCCCGACCAGAACAACCCACCGCTGGCGCATATGGCCTGCCCGGTGAACCCTTTGGGGCTGGGTTACATGCAGCCATGGTATCTGCACGCCTGCGAGGTTCAGCAGGTTGAAGCTCCCTGTATCATCGCGCTGGACGCCCCCTTTACCCTCAAACAATTCGTTGCCTGCCTTGACGGGAAAGCCGACTGGTTTGCTTCCGAATATCAGCCTGCCGGCTTTGGTTGTATCGGTCGCGCCTGGTTGCCACGCCTGCCGCTGGCAGGAACCTACGACCAGCAATGGCTGGAAACGCAGCACCCCGACCTGCCGGATGATTTTGATTTTGGCTACTGGAATGGAGCACCGCATACCCAGCAGATTCGGTATCCCGAACCGGGACCAGAATTTGTGCTGACAGGCTTTCACCCGGATGGGGATATCCGTTTTATCCTTCCAGCGCATCAGGCAATGGTGTTACTCCGAATGAACATCGGTGGGCTGATACCACAACTGTTATGGATAGATACCCTGGCAATAAATACCGACACGTTCACTGTCGCACTGACCTGGCGCTACCGGCTACCCGTCCGCAATGATATCCGGGTAATGGAAGCCCGCTATCGCACCGAAGGGAAATGAATATGGCGATTAATTATATTGCACGCCAGGACATCCAGTGGCTGGTGATCAGTACCAAACCCGATGTCTGTAAGACACCCATGGGTCCAGCAATTCCCCCGGTCCCCTATCCAGTAACGGCTAGCATGGCCGATGCCATGAATGTGATCCCTAATGTGAGGGCGAATGGCGGCCCGCTGCTGGTACTTGATCAGAGCTTCATGCCCCGGACAAAAGGAGATGAAGCTGGTATCGCGAAGGGAGTGTCGAGTGGCACCGTCGGTGATATCTGCGAACCGCTGGCACACAGTCAGACCGTGCGGGCTGGGGGGAAACCCGTTTTGCGTCATGACGATATATTCTGGATGAATGCCCGTAATACCACGGGCATTATTGTTGGCCAGCCTCCGGCAGCGATTGTATCTGCCCACAATGCTGACCCTGCCATTCAGACTGAAACTGCAGAGGAAAAGGGGTTCTTTCAATCCCTGTTAACATCATATGTCGAGTATCAGCTTCAAAAGGCTCGGGCAATAGCCGACACGGCAAACTCTGTTCAGAACGCGACCACAGATTTTTTCACCGACCATACGCCTGACGATGTTATGAATAGCCAGGCAATAGGTGCAATGCTGAGTGCTGGGAGTTATTACAATATGTCTGCTGAAACGGCGCGGAACATTGCCGAGCAGATAGGCGGAGAGGCGCTTGAAAACTTTAATACTATAGACACACCGCAGAACCGGGCGCTAATGCAGGCAGTTCAGGGAATGATGATGGCATATTCTCTGCGATCTGCGGGGGGCATAGACATGGATGGTGCCAGGGTCAAAGGAAAAACAAAGGGTCAGGCAGGAGAAGGGGAAAACTTTTCATTATCTTTTTGCACCAAAGCGGGTGAGCCTGTTGATGTGGTAACTGGCGATTTTCTTCAGCAACTGAGTGTCCTGGCCCTGCCAGGCACCTTGCCTCTACCCCTCTCGCGCACCTACCGTTCGCAAGCCAGAACTGGTGGTCTGTTCGGCCCGAAATGGACCGATGAATGGTCTACATCTCTGACGGTACACGACGGTGATTTACACTTCACCGACCACGAAGGCGTGGTGCTCTATTACCCCATTCCTCAGGACGGTATTTTCCACGAAGCTGTTAACTCTCGTCAGACGCATTACCGTTTGATGGGGGATATTCGCGATAAACTGTCCGTTTTTGACCGTCGTTCGCAACAGACCCAGGTGTTTTCCCCGGCAGGCTGCGGAACTTATTTACTCTCCACTATTTATGACCGTTACGGCAACCGCATTGACTTTATCCGCACAGATGATCTGCTGACTGAAATCCGCCACAGCGACGGTTACACGCTCGCCCTTGACTGGCAGAACCGGCAACTGATGAGCATTGACCTGGTCACCCCTCAACGCCAGCGCCTTGTCACCTGCCACTATGACAGCAACGGTTTTCTCGCTGAATGCGACACCTTCCAGTTCTCCCATCTGTGGCACGAATACTCTCCTGAAGGGTTTATGACCCGTTGGCGGGATACGGATAAAACCTGTGTCGATATCAGCTATGACGTGCAGGGCCGGGTCATCAGCACACAGTCAACCGAAGGCTATTACAGTGACCACTTTATCTATAACGATGAAGAAAAATGTACCACCTACCAGGATGCGGAGGGCGGAGAAACCCGTTACTGGTACAACGAAGATCGCCTGGTTACCCGCAGCACCGACCCGCTGGGACGGGAAGAAATCACGGTGTGGGAGAACACCCAGCTTCAGTCACGCACCGATGCCCTTGGGCGCACCACTGAATATCACTATAACGATGAGGGCGACATCCGCCATGTCGCCCTCCCCGGCGGCCACAGTCTCTGGTACGAGTACAACGACGCCGGGCAGCTCACCCGCCTGACCACACCGGGCGACCAGCAATGGCTGTGGGCTTACGACGAGCTCGGCAGCGTGGTCAGCCTCACTGACCCGCAGGGCCGGAGCCAGCAGTTCAGCTACAGCGAACAGGGCGATTTACTGGCCCACATTCTTCCCGGCGGCGCGACCTGGCGCTGGAGCCATGATGCCCTGCACCAGGTGCGGGAAACCACTGCCCCGAATGGCGGTATCACACACACAGAACAGGATATGCTGGGCTGTCTGCTGAGCGTCAAAGACCCGCTGGGCTTCACCACGCAGTTCCGCCACAGCAAAAAACATGCCGGGCCGCAGGGCAGCATCGAGGAAATTAACCGCCCCGACGGTGTGCGCGAACTGATGCACCAGAACAGCGAAAAACTCACCGAAAGTTTTACTGACGGTGAAGGAAAAACCACCCGTTATGAATACGGTGCATTCGACCTGCTGACGGCGGTGATACGCCCGGACGGCGAACGGCTGGAATGCCGTTACGATAAACTCACCCGCCTGACTGAAATCATCAACGCCGCTGGTGAGCACTACCGTCTGACCTACGACAAAGCCGGGCAACTTATTGCGGATACCGACTTTACCGGCAGAACGCTGAATTACCGCTACGACGCCGCAGGCCGCTGTATCTGCACTTCTTTCCCGGATGGCACCCACCTTAATCGGGTATATAACGTCACCGACCAGGTCGTACGCGAAGACGTCACTCAGGGCGACAGCACCCGCGTACTCAGCACCACCCTATTCCGCTATGACACCCTCTGCCGTCTGGTCGAAGCAAAGAACGATGATGCCACTGTCATCTATGAATATGACGAGGCCGGGCGGCTCTGTGCCGAAACTATTAACGGCAGACGTACCGAGT
Organism: Buttiauxella agrestis ATCC 33320; assembly: GCA_024169445.1. Classification (GTDB taxonomy): domain Bacteria; phylum Pseudomonadota; class Gammaproteobacteria; order Enterobacterales; family Enterobacteriaceae; genus Buttiauxella; species Buttiauxella ferragutiae. The sequence goes on along the minus strand of JALKFA010000001.1, from coordinate 3,240,842 downwards.
ACCGGTTCGATGCACAACAGGATTATGTCACGCAGCGCACCACTGCGGGTATCACCGAATACTTCACCCGTGGATTAATGGGAGAGCTGACACAGTGGCAGATAGCAGACCATGCGCCACTGACCTTCACCCATGACCTGCGCGGCCACGAAATCACCCGACAGAATGACACCGGCTTCCGCCAGCAACTGGGTTACACACCAACCGGGATGCTGACGCAGCAGCGAGCCGGAAGTCAAACTGAACCGGACGCCCGTAATAAAGACCTGCAACGCCAGTGGCTGTACGACAAGGCTTACAACCTGACCATGATTGCCGACTCACTGCGCGGTACCGCAGTTCACACCCTGACGGCGAACGACCAGATAAGTCACGCCACCTGGACCGGCAGCAGCAGTGTGCCAATGCGCGAAGAGCGCTTCACCTATGACCAGAACCTCAATATCACCCACCGCCAGACCTGGGTGAATGACGTACTGGAAAGCGAAGCCTACCAGCAACAGCAGCATAGCCGGGTCGCATCGCGCGAGCACAAAGCCTGGCGGCATACCACTTCGCGCATCAACCCCGACAGCGGGAAACCCGAAGACGGAAAATTTGTCCGGGTGGTGAACGAACACAACATCACCTGGAAATATGATGTTAACGGTCGTCTGGTGGAAAAACTGGTGGATAAAGGCGGTTACCGCCCTCTCCAGTGGCGCTACCGCTGGGATGCCCGAAGCCAGCTCACCGCGCTGGAAACCCCGGACGGCGAACGCTGGGAATACCGCTACGACCCGTCTGGCAGGCGCATCAGCAAACGCTGCACCAACCGCCAGAAAACCGGTTACGACTTCCACTGGAATGGCGACCAGCTGACCGAAGAAATCCCGGTGTATGCCGGTGGCACTCCGGCATATGACGACAGTATTCGCTGGATTTACGAGCCAGGCAGCTTCACACCGCTGGCGCGTTATGAGAAAGGACTGTTGCACTATGCGGTAACCGATACGGTCGGTCGTATTCAGGAATTACTGACCGAAGACGGCACCATCGTCTGGCGCGGCAAGCAACAGCTCTGGGGTCGGGAAGAAAGTGCTAACGATGACAACCTGAGTTGCAGACTGCGCTTTCCGGGGCAATACGAAGACACAGAATCCGGCTTGCACTACAACCGCTTCCGTTACTATGATAGTGAGACGGGGCAGTACATTTCGGCAGACCCGATAGGCTTGCTGGGTGGGATTAATCCTTACGGGTATGTGGCGAATCCACTGAGGTGGGTTGACCCGCTGGGGCTAGCTTGTGTTTGTCCTGATAAAGCTAATCGCGAATTAGATGCTGGTGCGAATAAAGTAACAGTCAGATCTCGAAGCGATGCTGAACAATTATTCTTAGATCGATATGTTGGCGATGGTTATAAAAATATGACTAGAGAAAGTGGGCCTAGCACTAAGAATTTAATGGATTTCCTGACGAATAAGAATACCAAGGCCGGAACCTATCATTGGGATGATATTATGGATCCCCATAATCCAGGCAGAGTATCAGGCCACGGCATTGGCAATCCTGATGGTGACCTCCCTCATCTTCAGGTTCATCAGAACGATGGGAAAATAATACACATATTCTTCCCTTGGGAATAAATTTGATATGAAAAATAAAAATATCGATGCATTATTACGTGGTAGAACCCTTCTTTTGGAGATTACACCTGATAATGAAATTTGCAGAGCCTGGATTGAGCTTTCACTCCAGGATAAGCTAAAACCATCTTATCCCTTTAGAACAGATGATTATGCAATGCTGGGGCATTCACCATACTCCAATTATTGTGATCTTGATTCTGCAGCATTTAAATTAAGAAAGTCTTCTTTCCTAGCATCTGATATTGAAAATGAATTTGACCCATCTTATGATGATGTTGGAAATTACATAGAAATCAATACACTCGATGAGCTAAATAAATATATCGATGATAATAATTTATCTTTGGATGATTTTGTTGATTCATCAGATGTTAATGATTATCCATTGTAATTTTCATACCGGAAAGATCTCCCGATCTTTCCGGCTTCTTCATTTAACTCGCTATGCCCTGTAGTACCGATTTAATATTCAGATTAGCCAGCTTAATATCCCACAATTGCTGACGCAGCGCTTCCTGCTCATGTTTCAGCATATCCACTTCTTCGCTGTCTTTAATAATCACAATGCAGCTGTCAGCTATTTTAACAGTGAAATGTGGGTACTCGGCTGCATGTCGAGGATGCTCAAACACTGGAAGTACGACGGTTCAGTTTGACAAAGCCGCCTACGAGAAGCTGTTTTATCCGGTAATCTAACGCCGCAAACTAGCCGGTAAAGACCTCGACCGCGTTCTTGCCACCTTTCTTTGCGCGATACATGGCCTCATCGGCAAAGTGCAGTAAATCATGCACGTTATCGGCCAGGTCTGGGTAAATCACCACACCAATGCTTGATGAGATATCCAGCGCTACGCCATTATCCATCACAAAAGGTTGTTCCAATAAAGCACGGATCCTTTCCGCTACCCTCACCGCTTCGTCCAGACTCTGGGCTTCAGGCAACAGGACGACAAACTCATCACCTCCAATGCGAGAGACGATATCGGACGCGCGTAGTACGCTACTCATGCGAGATGCAGCCTGAGTAAGCAGCCAGTCACCGGTCTTGTGCCCATGCAAATCATTTACTGCCTTGAATTTGTCGAGATCAATGAAAAGCAGCGATAACTTCTGCTGTTTCAATTTCGCCTGAGCAAGCGTTTTGCCAAGGCGTTCTTCTAACATACGGCGGTTAGGCAACCCAGTCAGTTGGTCGAAAAATGCCATTTTTCGAATGGCATCCTCAGCGGCCTTTCTTGCCTCTGTTTGTTCATGCAGTTCGGTGACATCCGTGGACAAGCCAATCACCGCAGGAAGTTGATCCGGTATTCTCACCAGCTCTTTTATCGTCGAAAAGTAGCGGCGTTCCCCTTGCGGGTTAATCATCATCTCAGTACAGAGTTGCCTATTGCCAGTCTCTAGCACCTGTTTGTCCGTCGCCCAGAAATCATCGACTAACTTTTGCGGAAGAATATCCTTATCCCGGCGACCGATTATCTGTTCCACAGGAAGCCCAAACAGCTCGGCAGTTTTCGAATTAACATAGCTGAAACGTCGATCGCTGGTCTTTAAGTAAACACAGGCATCCACGGAGTTGAGAACCAAATCCAGCAGGGTACGCTGGGCCTTGTTTTGGCGAAAAATATCCATCAACAGCACTTGCAAGAAACTGACGCAAATAAAAACAAATACCGAAATCGCCACCTGTATTCGCCACTCGAACAGGTATTCATTCGGGCTTTCACCCACCAGCTGCATCCATTGACCAAGATGCAGTGGAGTTAACACCACCAGCCTTTCCACACCGTCAACCGGAGACTGGTAATACTTCACGTCCGGCCCATAACGTGTGTTTTGAAAATATCTGTCTCTGATGGCTGGCAGCGCCAAACTATGTTCCTCAACGGGAACACGTGAATAAGCATAGCGATACAGGACCTGCCGGGTGTGGTTATCAAAAATTGATAACACACCGTTTTTGCCCAGATCGAATCCCCGAGCGGTATCCGCGTAAAGCAGCATAGACAAACTACGCGGGCTGGTATAACCAATTACGCTGCCCAGCGGCCGTCCTTCAGGAGATGTCATCATGTGGTACATAATCATGCCGTTGCCCCCCATTTCGGGAACATACTGCCGTGATACAAAAAAGGTAGAATTCGTTCCGCCACGCTGAAAAGTTTTAAATTGCGGTAAATCCCTGAAGGACTGTGTCGCGAAGACACTGGGAGGCAGGATCAATTCCAACGGGACAACAGACTCAGACGCAATAATCTTGCCAGTCCTATCCAAAACTATGATGGAATCCAGCCCGGTTTGTTCCACTTCACCACGGATATATTCTTTCGCATATCTGAACTGTGCATCGTCCGCCACCGCTTCCCCCACCGAAGCAAGTTGGTAGCTAATCGTCCTTTCGAGTTGTTCAAAACCCCGCAAGTGCATCGACGACACATTTCTCAATGACTGCACCACACCAGATTCAATCCAGTTGTGCGACAAGTACAAGTAAATGACTAAACCACCGGCCTGAATGAGCATCACTAAAACCAGTACCCAGCGCTTTTCACCCAGGTTTGATAACACCCGACTCAGATATGATGTAAGGCTAGTCGCAAACACATTCATACAACCATTCCATGAATCCCCGATCAAATCAGGTTTTTTTAAGTATATATCACGAAGAGTATCAACAAGCTGCCAGCCGTAACCTACCGGCAATTGTGGGCGTTTTAATTTTTCCGAATGACTAATCTTGCAGGCATGATCTGACTACGAACTTCTTCGTTGTCGTTTTGTACGCGTTTAAGGATCCTTTGCCCCGCAGTGCGCCCAATTTCTCGAGCGGGTGTAGAAACCCAGGTCAGCGGTAAATCATCCAGTTCATCATCCATCACTTCAGCAAAGGCTGCCAACGCTACATGCCGGTCATAGTAGCTGTCGATGCTCCCTTCTCCACTTTGCCGCCCGGCTCGCAATAATCCGAACCATGCTCCCATCGCCACGGTACTGTTGTGGCAAAGCACAGCGGTAATCGTTGGATTGTGTTGCAGCAGTGTGGTAATCGCATCAGCCGCCTTTTTCTGGCTCGGCTCGCATTCGATGATCCACTCACTATGGAAAGGCAAACCGTATTTCAGCAATGTCGCGCAGTAGCCGCCGACGCGTTCGGCCCGTGTTAATGAAGAACCGTCACCACCCAGCCAGGCGATTCGCTGATGTCCGCGTTTGATAAGGTGCTCAGTCACGAGTTGCGCAGCCTGCATATTATCAGGCCTGATGATATCGGCCTCGTCGAGATAACTGGCGCGGGAGGCAAAAACTAGCGGCAGATTTTTTTGTTCCGCAATGACACGCATATCCGCACCCTGCTCAGCAGCACCCGCCACGATAATACCGTCTACGCCTTGAGCGACCAGCATGTCGAAACAACGCTGCATATGCTGACCTTGTGCACCACTTTGCGTCAGGAACAGCAACTTCCCCTGTTTTTCCAGCTCATCGGTCAGGCCAGCGGTCAGTTCAGCATAGAACGGGTTACAGAGGTCACGCACGATGAGGCCAATCACGCCACTTTGGCCACCACGCAGTGAAACCGCCTGGCGGTTGCGCACAAATCCTAATTTTTCGATGGCTTCGCTCACGCGTAACCCCGTCGCCGGGGAAATACGCCCTTTGCCACTGAGCACCAAAGAGACCGTCGTGACAGAAACACCAGCAGCTTCGGCCACTTCGTTAATCGTGATTTTCTTTTCCTGAGTCGTCATCGGCGAGACGAACCCTCCAGCAGTGATAAAACGTTTAATCTCAGCAGGTGTATTAGGCACTCTGCCGAGCTTTGAATCTGTGATACAGCACGCAATAAAGCTTGGTAAAACGTTTTATCATCCGCTTCGTTTTGTACTGCTACTCATTTATTAACCAAGGTTCAAGGAGTCGTTATGGCGGCTAATACAACACAAAAAATTACGCTTTGGGAGTTTTTTCAAAACCTTGGCAAAACGTTTATGTTGCCCGTGGCACTGCTGTCGTTTTGCGGCATCATGCTCGGGATCGGAAGCTCACTGAGTAGCCACGACGTGGTCACTTTGCTTCCCGCATTAGGTAACCCAGTTTTACAGCTCATTTTCGTCTGGATGAGCAAAGTAGGTTCGTTTGCATTCAGCTTCCTGCCAATCATGTTCTGTATCGCTATCCCTCTTGGGCTGGCGCGTGAAAATAAAGGTGTTGCCGCATTTGCAGGTTTCGTCGGTTATGCGGTAATGAACCTGGCAGTCAACTTCTGGCTTACCGCAAAAGGCATTTTGCCTACCACCGATGCCGCGATTCTGAAGGCAAACAACATTCAAAGCATCCTTGGGATCCAGTCAATTGACACCGGTATTTTAGGTGCAGTGATTGTCGGGGTGATTGTTTTCCTGCTTCATGAACGTTTCCACAATGTGCGTCTGCCTGATGCGCTGGCGTTCTTTGGCGGTACACGCTTTGTGCCCATCATCACCACGGTGGTGATGGGGCTGGTTGGGCTGGTTATACCGCTGATTTGGCCAATTTTTGCCGCAGGCATTAACGCGCTGGGCAATATGATTAACAGCGCAGGTATGTTTGGGCCGATGATTTTCGGTACTGGCGAGCGTTTATTACTGCCGTTCGGTTTGCACCACATTTTGGTTGCGCTGATTCGCTTTACTGATGCTGGCGGCACCATGGATGTTTGTGGTCACAGCGTCAGCGGCGCATTGACCATCTTCCAGGCTCAACTGAGTTGCCCAAGCGTTCACGGCTTCTCTGAAAGCGCCACCCGCTTCCTGTCACAGGGTAAAATGCCAGCCTTCCTTGGTGGTTTACCTGGTGCTGCATTGGCGATGTACCACTGTGCTCGCCCAGAAAACCGCCATAAAATTAAAGGGCTGCTGATCTCTGGCGTGATTGCTTGCGTCGTTGGTGGCACCACAGAACCACTGGAATTCCTGTTCCTGTTTGTTGCTCCAGTGCTGTACGTCATCCACGCATTGCTGACTGGCCTTGGCTTTACCATTATGGCGGTGTTGGGCGTGACTATCGGCAATACCGATGGCAACATCATCGACTTCGTAGTGTTCGGGATCCTGCATGGCCTGGCGACTAAATGGTACATGGTGCCAGTCGTCGCAGCTATCTGGTTCGGCGCGTATTACGCCATCTTCCGCTTCGCGATTACCCGCTTCAATATCAAAACACCGGGTCGCGATGTTGACACTACCAGCAGCGCTGAAAAAGCGATTGCCGGTCAGGTTGGCAAGTCTGGATACAATGTTCCAGCGATGCTAGCCGCACTTGGCGGTGCGGAAAATATCGTGTCTCTCGATAACTGCATCACTCGTCTGCGTATGTCCGTAAAAGATATGTCTTTAGTCGACTCAGCCGCACTGAAGAATCTGCGCGCCATTGGTGTGGTTCAGCTTAACCAGCATAATCTGCAAGTGGTGATTGGGCCGCAGGTCCAGTCAGTGAAAGATGAAATGGCGCATCTGATGCAAACTGCTCAGGCGTAAATCACGATGGGCGCTTCGGCGCCCATTTGTTGCGAGGTGATATGTTCGATTTTTCCACCCCCGTTGACCGTCACGGAACCTGGTGTACCCAGTGGGATTATGTCGCAGACCGTTTTGGTGCCGCAGACCTCCTGCCCTTTACCATCTCCGATATGGATTTCCCTACCGCTCCGGTCATTCTGGACGCATTACAAAAGCGTTTATCTCACGGTGTATTGGGTTATAGCCGCTGGAAGAATGACGAGTTTCTTGGCGCGATTGCCCACTGGTATCAAGCTCGTTTTAACAGCGTGATAGATAAAGAAGCGGTGGTTTACGGCCCTTCTGTTATCTACATGGTTTCACAGTTGATTCGCCAGTGGTCAGCACCAGGTGACGCGGTACTGATCCATACTCCGGCTTATGATGCGTTTTACAAAGCCATCCAAGGCAACCAGCGCGAGGTCTTTAGCGCACCGTTGCATAAAACCGATGGCGGCTGGATGTGCGATATGACAGCACTCGAGGCGCAACTGGCCAAACCTGAATGCAAAATCATGTTGCTGTGCAGCCCGCAAAACCCAACCGGCAAAGTCTGGACACACAGCGAACTGGAAACCATGGCCTTGCTGTGCGAACGCCACGGCGTCCGAGTTATCAGTGATGAAATTCATATGGATATGGTGTGGGAAGGAAACCTGCACACGCCATGGTGTGAAGTAGGCAAAGGCCAGTGGGCGCTGTTCACCTCCGGTTCCAAGAGCTTCAACATTCCTGCGTTAACCGGAGCCTACGGCCTGATTAACGATGCTCATGAACGCCAGCAGTATTTGAATGTGCTGAAAGGCCAGGATGGACTGTCATCCCCTGCCATTCTGGCGGTTATCGCCCACATTGCGGCTTATCAGGAAGGTGCCGCATGGCTGGATGAACTGCGCGCTTACCTGCAAAGCAATCTTCGCTATGTGGCAGATGCGCTAAACAGTGAGTTTGCGCAACTGAACTGGCAACCACCGGAATCAACTTATCTGGCGTGGATTGATTTGCGTCCGCTGGGTATTGATGACAACGCGCTGCAAAAAGTGCTGATCGAACAGCAAAAAGTCGCCATCATGCCGGGATATACCTACGGCGAAGAAGGGAAAGGTTTTGTGCGCCTGAATGCTGGTTGCCCACGAGTTAAGCTTGAAGAAGGTGTGAAACGCCTGATTGCGGCAATCAAGTCGCTGCAATAAACGTCTGGGGAGGCAACTCCCCTTTTTATTTGCGCAACGTAGCTTTTTGGACACATTTGTTTTTATAATTTCACACACCCCCCTTTAATACAGTAACTTACAGCAGCAGACCGCGCTCACACGTCACATGCTGCCTAAAGTCACCTCGAGTCATACCTGCCTTGCCACACGTCACCTGGCACAAAAATGTCACACCATTTCCACCGCGCAACTCGATCACATCACCGGCACATCGTCGAACTCACCACTCCTGGCATCGTTCAGTATCCACGTCACCACGCCAAACACTCCATCGTCTTCAAAATCATCCAGCAGCGAAATGTGCTCTTACCTTGCTCCAGATAATAAAAAACCCTCCGAAGAGGGTTTGGTGTAGGTGCCTACACTATTAGTGCAGGTCAGACGCCAATTAGCGCTAACAGCTTTGGAAACTGCGAGTCGTAATAATGCGGCTGTGTTTCTTTCTGATTTTTGTCAGTGGTGAGGTTCTTTCCAAATCGAAAGCCACTCTCTGTTAATGACTTGAACTTTTTCACTCCACCCTTACTGCTTGGGCGCTCCATTTCCATTAAAAGTCCTGCGGCAATCATTTTCTTATTGAATGCAACTGCTGACAGTTTAACGTTCAATTTTCCCAGTAATTCGCTCGCCGAGTGAGTCACCTCACTTGATGTACCGCCATTTGGAGCGTCGACGGCATAATCAGGTAGCAAGTTTGGCAACTGGTGGGCATCAACTGCTTTGCGGAGCATGCCGAGAGTTCCAGACTGCGGAAGGTGAAGGAGGCGGGATGCAAACTCAACAAACAAAAGACTATCAGCCAGGGCTGAAGGTGGTGTAACTGTCGCCCCGCCCTCTAATTGATGCATGCGATCAATAACCTTCATGCGCAGCGTTGCGCTATATCCGGTGAGAAGGCATTCAACATGTCGGCGGTCGAGGATAATTTCTTGGTAAGTTGATCCTACCCGCGAATAGTGGACACGAGACTAAGTGAGTAAACTCTCAACCAGAGGTGATGTGATGGACGCCCCTTCCCAGCCTAAGTTCTGCCACACTTATGCTGAATGTCTATTCGCAGAGGAACAACATCATGAACTCGATAAAAGTTGTCGGGATCGATTTAGCTAAGTCTGTTTTTCAGGTATGTGTCTGGATGAGTGATGGAACTGTTGCATCCAATCGAAAAATTCCCAGAAATAAACTTTTGGATACCCTTCGCCAGTTTCCAGCTAATACGTTGATTGCAATGGAAGCTTGCGCTACTTCGCATTACTGGGGACGAACCTTCAAGTCAATCGGGCTTCTCGTTCGCCTTATCCCAACCCAACATGTTAAGGCTTTTACCCGTCATCAGAAAAATGATGCTAATGACGCACTGGCGATCTGTGAGGCTGCGCTACGCCCTGGTATCCATTTTGTGACGATAAAAACCGTCGGGCAACAGGATATTAAAGCACTTCGCAGCGCCCGCCAGCTAATGGTCGAACAACGCACGGCGGTGGCAAATCAAGCCCGGGCACTGGCTGCTGAACAGGGGATTGAACTCCCTGTGGGCATTCATATCCTGTCACAACGATTGCCTGAACTTATTGAAGATCCGGCGCTGGATATTTCCCCGGTATTACGCGGTTTACTTTTTTCGTTACTGGAAAACCTTCATTTGCTTGATGAGCGCATCCGTTCGACGGAACACAACATTTTGGCTTTATGTCAACAGCTCCCAAAATACAAAGTACTGATGACGATACCGGGAGTAGGACCTCTCATTGCCGCTGCATTTCTAAGTGAGGTCAATGCAGAACAGTTTACGAATGGCAGGCAACTCTCTTCCTGGTGTGGTCTTGTACCCAGGCAGCGTAGTTCGGGAGGAAAAAACAACCTGTCCTCAATGACTAAAAATGGAAACCGTGATCTCCGAACGCTGATTATCCATGGAGCACGGTCAGTCATGTTCTGGTCACAGAAGCGCGATGATGCACTGGGAAGCTGGATGAAACATCTTATTGAGCGAAGAGGCAAAATGAAAGCGACGGTGGCATTGGCTAATAAGCTCACACGCATTATCTGGCGATTATTAACAGGGTCAGAAAATTTCAATATTAACAAAGCTTTTGCAACAAACTAATTGCCCGTTTTTCTGGAATCACCATAGTTTAACTGAGTTTGCAGACACTGATGAGAAAACGGCAGACCGACCCTGTAAAATCCTGGCGTGAGTTCTGGTAGCAACATACCGGTGAGGTGATAAGGAAACAGGGTGCGGATGACATCATGGCGCAGGAAACCTCTTTCCATAAATGACGCCGGATATATGACAGCGAACCGTATCAAATCAGTATTTGCATAACACTGGGCGTCCATATATGACTCACATGACAAAAACAGTATCAACCAGCAAAAAGCCCCGTAAACAGCATTCCCCTGAATTTCGCAGTGAAGCCCTGAAACTCGCTGAACGCATCGGTGTTGCTGCCGCTGCCCGTGAACTCAGCCTGTATGAATCGCAACTTTATAACTGGCGCAGTAAACAGCAGCAACAGCTCTCATCCTCTGAGCGTGAAAATGAACTCGCTGCTGAAAATGCTCGTCTCAAACGCCAGCTGGCGGAACGGGACGAGGAGCTGGCCATTCTCCAAAAGGCCGCGACATACTTCGCGAAGCGCCTGAAATGAAGTATGTCTTTATTGAAAAACATCAGGCTGAGTTCAGCATCAAAGCCATGTGTCGCGTCCTCCGGGTGGCACGCAGCGGCTGGTATGCGTGGGCTCAGCGGCGTGCGAGGCTAAACTCACGCCAGCAGTTCCGTCTGAGTTGTGACAGCGCCGTGCACGAGGCTTTTCACCGGGCAAAACAGCGCTACGGCGCACCGCGCCTGACCGATGAACTGCATGCTCAGGGTTACCGCTTCAGCGTGAAAACCGTGGCAGCCAGCCTGCGTCGTCAGGGGCTTCGGGCGAAAGCTTCACGGAAGTTCAGCCCGGTCAGTTACCGCGAGCATGACCTGCCGGTGTCGGAGAACCTGCTGAAGCAGGATTTTTACGCCAGCGGTCCAAACCAGAAATGGTCGGGTGACATCACCTACTTACGTACTGATGAAGGCTGGCTATATCTGGCTGTCGTCATCGATCTGTGGTCACGTGCTGTTATCGGCTGGTCAATGTCATCGCGGATGACGGCACAGCTGGCCTGCGATGCGCTACAGATGGCGTTGTGGCGACGTAAGCGCCCGGAAAATGTCATCGTTCACACCGACCGTGGTGGGCAGTACTGCTCAGCGGATTATCAGGCGCTACTGAAGCGGCATAACCTGCGCGGTAGCATGAGTGCAAAGGGTTGTTGTTACGATAATGCCTGTGCAGAAAGCTTCTTCCACTCACTGAAAGTCGAATGTATCCACGGTGAACGCTTTATCAGCCGGGAAATGATGCGGACGACGGTGTTTAATTATATCGAGTGTGATTACAATCGGTGGCGTCGCCACAGTGCCTGTGGCGGACTCAGCCCGGAACAATTTGAAAATCTGAATCTCGCTTAGGGCCGTGTCTACATTACGTGGGTAGGATCATGTTTGACCGTTTTGGGGGTGTATCCAACTTTGGAGATACCCTTCCTCAGATTCACCAAGATCTTCAAGCATCGTGCGAATATCACGCAGAACATGGAAATGTTCCTTACCTGTCACTTCAGCGATGTCACGGCTCGACATAGTGACATCGTGTAAAGGTTTTGCTACATTTACAGCAGTTGATATTGATTGTTGCATGTAAGACTCCAATTAGTCGTTAACGTAAGCCGCCAGCTCCACACTGGCGGTTTTTCTTTTTGCGCCATCCTATGCGCCCTCAGTGAATCATCCTTTTCTTGTTCTGCTTGCTCAGCGCCCTGTCCAGACCAAACGCTATTGCGCCAACTGCTTTAATTCGATCTTCCAGGTCTATCGCTAACGGTGAGCCTAAAGCCCGAAGTGCTGGCCTAAGCTTGCTGCACCATTCCTGATGGATGTAAGTAATGTGTGATAGCGATGTTTGAGCGTTACGTGCGTGCATTTCGAAATCGAACGCCGGGTTGACGTTACCCTGTGCAACTTCGCGATCGAGAATGTCCAGAACCCAGCGACGAAACTCTTTGGCTACATCAGTGCGAGCGAACATTGCGATCAGGTGAGCGCCACGCAGAGAGAAAACACGTACCTTTTTACGGTAGTTCCCTGTGGTACTCACTTCGAGTACCTGAGTCATTGCAGTGGTGAACTCATCGTCGTACTTGTTATAAATCATTGTTACTGCGCGGCTGTTTGAATATTGCAGCGCCTTTGCAAGGTCGGATGAGGTCAGCCAGGTTCCAGTAATGTTCGATACCGGCACAAGCGCTTTACCTTGGAAGTTAAGATCTGATTTTGCTACAATATTCATGTCGATAATTCCTTTGCGGGTATTGTCCGATAAGAGGCCCAGAGTGTTAGCGCACTTCTGGGCTTCGCTGTTTTTACTAACCATTCACTCGCTCCTCTCTCACACCCTTAGCCAACAAGCGAACGATTGCAGAGTTAATCGAGATGCAATCCATTTCAGCCAAGCGGCGAATCTCCTGATCCAATCGCGCCGGAAGGCGAAGATTTAGCTTTATGTTTTTACGTTCGGTGTAAACTGCGTCTTGCATACAAACCTCTCTTTGGGGCCAAGTTAACATCATGGGGTTAATTTAACACCATTGCTGGCAGTGTCAAGTTGGCACCATAATAAAAATAATTAATTTTAGAGGTAGCTATGAGCAAGTTCCCCAGTCAACTACAAGACAAATTCAATCTCCGCTTCCCAGATGGGATGCGTGACGCTATAGCTGAGCGGGCCAAGAAGAATGGAAGGTCTATGAACTCAGAGATAGTGCAGATTCTTGAAGATGCTCTTTCAGGAAAAGCGAAGTCCATCCAATTCGACTTGGCTAACGGAAAGCCAATAGAGATAAAAAATGTGGATAACCCTGAAGGGATAATTAAGGCCCTAACTGCTTTTGCTGAGGCTCTTACTGAGTTGCACAAAAACCCGGTCGATATAGATATCAACGAGCTACTAAGCGAAGAAAAAAAGCCCACCTGAGTGGGCCTGCTTGCTAGATGCAGGGGTGATTTTCCGCTGGAGATGGGAATCCCATGGTGATCACCTCAATAATTACTGTGTTTATATACAGTATTTTATAATTGGTAGTTGATCAAGTGGTGATCAGATTACTCCGAGGTGGTAAGCTCCAACCTCTCAAAAACATTGATAATATTTTACAATGGTATGCTGCCGCCAGCTAATGTATGCCATTGAATATGACTGGATAATATTGAAAATGTCTACCAATATGATTAGGAATGATAATATTTGCGTGGTAAATAATACGCACGGTCTGCTGATGTATTTCCTGAAATACCCAGAAAAATTCACATCGACGCTATTTGTTTGTCAGGATGACCTGCCATTAGTTATTAGATCTAATTTAGCAAAGGTTATCGTTATGCCTTCATTCAATGATGACAAAAAGAATTTGGCTATCATAAAGAGAATAGTTTACAGAATTTATATGCACTATTGTAAGTTTTGGTATTTAAAAAGATATTCAAAAATAATTTGTGGTCATGATCACTTGTACTTTAGTGGATCTTTTATATCAAATAAATTTATATGCTTAGAAGATGGGACGGCAAACTATCTTACTAAACATCGAAAAGCATCAAAGCTTAAATCGTTAATTAGAGAAAAAATATTAGGTGTATCATCCGAAGTATATGGTTATTCTGACAAGATTAAGAAGTTAATTCTTTCAGGAATGATGGCAGTTCCTGATGAACTATCAAATAAGTCAGAAGTGATAGATATTAGTGACTCGTGGAGATTATGCTCTCATGAACATAAAAAACATTTCCTTGCCGTTTTTAATGTAGAACATGAAATTCCAAATAAAAAGGTAATGATAGTCACGCAGCCATTTTCAGAAGACGGTTATATTACGGAGTCTGAGAAACTAGAAATCTATAGATCACTATTAGAATACTATAAGAAAAATTATGACACTTCTGAAATATGTATTAAGCCACATCCAAGAGAAAAAACCGATTATAAAATGAACTTCGATTGCACCGTTATAGATTCTCCTGTACCTGCGCAAGTTTTGATTCTAGAAATGGGTATAGAAGTTATATCAACTTTATACTCAAGCGTTGGGTATATGACTGGCAAAGCATGTGATATTCATTTATTCGGAACATCACCTAGCCAAAACCTTGAACGCAGGGTCGGTAAAATCCAAGGTAATGTAATGCTATGATGAAGGGCGAGGTTGCCCTCGCCTTTAAACTATCTATACCATGAGTTTGTTTCTGCCAAAGATGATTTTGGCAGATCATTTGTATCAAGCCTTGGTACAAGTAGAGGGTGTGACTCTTTCGTATTGGCTACATCAACTACAGTTGTAAAAGCCAGTTTGCAACCCTTTCTCTGCAGAAGCTGTACCACATCATCACTTGAAGAACCGTAAGGATAGCAAGCAGTCCAGTTTTCACTATTGCTATTTATGTCTTTAAGGAACGCGAGGGATTTATCAATCTCCTGCTCAAGTTCCTGTGATTTGAGCTTGTTCCACCAGTAGTGGTTGTAACCATGACTCCCTACATGCATGCCGTCAGCTACCATGTGCTTAAGCTGATCCTTGGTCATATATAGCTCTTCGCAGAACGCCGCCTGCTCCATTCCTACATACCTTTCAAAAAGCCTATCACAAATGATACCCCTCATTTCCTCCGGGAGAGCTACCTGAAGCAGTCTTTTTATGAAGATAATTTCCTTTGGATCAAATCTATTCGCAACAGCAAGCTCGGAGAAATACTCATCAAATTTTTTTACATCATATGATTCGCTGAGTGATTCAAAATGACATTTTGTTTCTTTAATTAAATCGTCTAAATTATAAACCGAAGATAAAATAAAGTGTATTTTGTTAACATCAAGAACTTCTTTATCTTCTATTGTTTTAGCTGGAGCGTAAAAGCAACCCTGCATACCATTTTTTTTAAGGATAGGGTATACATACTTGAAGTGATCACTGTACGCATCATCGAATGTCATCAATGCGGCATTTGGAGGTAGAGGGATGTTATTTTCAAAACTGCCAATTACATCCTCTATGGTAACCGGATTATAATTTTTCTTTATGAAAGAAACCTGCTCTTTGAAATCAACATACTCCAAACCTTTGATACCAATATATCTTGAGTCTTTTATTGGTCTAACATAATGATACATTACTACTGTTAAATTGCTCATTTTACAAACGCCTGTGCTGTGGGGCGATCAAAGTCCGCATCTTGCTTTGTGACGTGTAAATTACCAAGGTCAAGTATTTCACCCAAACCATTTTTAGCCCACATTATTAATGATGTGGTAGCAGGATTTCTAATCTCGACAGGATGGAAAAGATGCGGGAACTTGAAGAAATCATGATCAAGCGTAGAGAACAACCCCATTTCATTCAGTTCAGCACATAGAGTGGTGTTTGTCCCGAAGAAATCAATAGCATGTGCGCCGTTATCTTTTGCGAAATTTATTGCAGCTGAAATAGCAGCTTTATAATCAGAATGACTGCCAAAAATATCTACGCAATGAGCCATAACAAACCCATCTACATCTCTATCAATCCTTACCGATACGAAGCACGAATTATTGACTATAAACTGCTCGTATTTAAAATATGGGTGCTGATCATACCTCCACGATGCATCTTTACTATTTCTGGAAAACGAGCAATGTTGCAACATGAATTCATTATAAATTCTATCTGTGATAGGTGGTGAATTAGGAGAAATAGTATAATCAGTGAGCATCAGTTGCTCTCTGTTATACTTTTTGGCAAGGGGTGCAGCCTCTATGAACGGTCCTACGGCATCCCAGTCAATAGGTGCCACATATCTTGGTATTGCTTTGAGGTATCTAAATCCGTTTCTCAAGTATATGGGTAGGGCAGCTTGGGAAATCCCCATACCTATCATGACATCATACTGATCTTTAAGGTAGGTAATCATCTTTGGACCTGAGCCATTGTTCCTCTTACTCTCAGACACCACCCAAGTGGTAAGCTCGGCCCCCTTCAGCCTTTTCCCCTTGATGTAAAAATCTCGTTGATTGAGACCCATAACTCCTATTATTTCGTCACCATCTACAGCCACGCAGCACTCATCTGTGCCATGTTGGGATGGGTTATTAATGAATTGCCATTTGTAGAATTCCTCATCTGAGAGGGCTATCTTTCTGGCCCAGTTCTTGTCGTAAAAATCACATATCCTTTCCGGGCTTATTGATAGACCGTTTGCACTGCCAATCACTATGCTCATAATTTCCTCCTAATGAATGACAGGCAAACAGTACCATATGATGATTATTTTGTGTATGTTGATCCTACCCGCGAATAGTGGACACGAGACTAAGTGAGTAAACTCTCAACCAGAGGTGATGTGATAAGGAAACAGGGTGCGGATGACATCATGGCGCAGGAAACCTCTTTCCATAAATGACGCCGGATATATGACAGCGAACCGTATCAAATCAGTATTTGCATAACACTGGGCGTCCATATATGACTCACATGACAAAAACAGTATCAACCAGCAAAAAGCCCCGTAAACAGCATTCCCCTGAATTTCGCAGTGAAGCCCTGAAACTCGCTGAACGCATCGGTGTTGCTGCCGCTGCCCGTGAACTCAGCCTGTATGAATCGCAACTTTATAACTGGCGCAGTAAACAGCAGCAACAGCTCTCATCCTCTGAGCGTGAAAATGAACTCGCTGCTGAAAATGCTCGTCTCAAACGCCAGCTGGCGGAACGGGACGAGGAGCTGGCCATTCTCCAAAAGGCCGCGACATACTTCGCGAAGCGCCTGAAATGAAGTATGTCTTTATTGAAAAACATCAGGCTGAGTTCAGCATCAAAGCCATGTGTCGCGTCCTCCGGGTGGCACGCAGCGGCTGGTATGCGTGGGCTCAGCGGCGTGCGAGGCTAAACTCACGCCAGCAGTTCCGTCTGAGTTGTGACAGCGCCGTGCACGAGGCTTTTCACCGGGCAAAACAGCGCTACGGCGCACCGCGCCTGACCGATGAACTGCATGCTCAGGGTTACCGCTTCAGCGTGAAAACCGTGGCAGCCAGCCTGCGTCGTCAGGGGCTTCGGGCGAAAGCTTCACGGAAGTTCAGCCCGGTCAGTTACCGCGAGCATGACCTGCCGGTGTCGGAGAACCTGCTGAAGCAGGATTTTTACGCCAGCGGTCCAAACCAGAAATGGTCGGGTGACATCACCTACTTACGTACTGATGAAGGCTGGCTATATCTGGCTGTCGTCATCGATCTGTGGTCACGTGCTGTTATCGGCTGGTCAATGTCATCGCGGATGACGGCACAGCTGGCCTGCGATGCGCTACAGATGGCGTTGTGGCGACGTAAGCGCCCGGAAAATGTCATCGTTCACACCGACCGTGGTGGGCAGTACTGCTCAGCGGATTATCAGGCGCTACTGAAGCGGCATAACCTGCGCGGTAGCATGAGTGCAAAGGGTTGTTGTTACGATAATGCCTGTGCAGAAAGCTTCTTCCACTCACTGAAAGTCGAATGTATCCACGGTGAACGCTTTATCAGCCGGGAAATGATGCGGACGACGGTGTTTAATTATATCGAGTGTGATTACAATCGGTGGCGTCGCCACAGTGCCTGTGGCGGACTCAGCCCGGAACAATTTGAAAATCTGAATCTCGCTTAGGGCCGTGTCTACATTACGTGGGTAGGATCACTCCACGACAGATTAAAAGCCGAGGCGTGGAGAGTGTCTCGTCTTGGTGAAGTCGCTGACATTTCATTTGAGGCGGCTTGCGTCCGATGGATTGAGGAGAAGGCACACAAGAAATCCCTCAACGCTGACAAGAGTCGCATCAAGTTCTGGCTGCAGTATTTCGCCGGAATGAACCTGAGCGAAATCACCGAGGATAAGATTTATTCAGCCGTTAAGGGGATGATCAACCGATCCGTAGAAATTAAGTGGCAGATGAGTGTTGATGCTGCAAAGCGTAAAGGTAAGGAAATACCGGCATTGAAGCCAAAGGAAGCGGCGCAAGGGACGAAGACGGCTACCTTGGCATTTATTAAATCACTGCTAAGGGCTGCTGAGCGAGACTGGAAGGTTCTGGAGAGAGCACCGGTAATAAAGGTGCAGACTCCGAAGAACAGAAGGATCCGATGGCTTGAGCCTCATGAGCCTCATGAGCCTCATGAGGCTCTTAGGCTGATTGATGCGTGTGTCGAGCCACTAAAGTCCGTTGTTGAATTTGCCCTCTCCACCGGACTTCGGCGCTCAAATATTCTTAACCTGGAATGGCAGCAGATCGACATGCAAAGAAAGGTTGCATGGATTCACCCGGAGCAAAGCAAATCAAACCGCGCTATTGGCGTTGCGCTGAATGATACTGCATGCGCCGTACTGAAACGGCAAATCGGCAACCATCATAGATGGGTGTTTGTGCATCAGCAAGAATGCACCAGCCCACAAGGAAGGAAGATGCCAGCCGTACGCAAGATGAGTGGAAGCTTTAGTGCGAGATGGAAGCTTGCGTTAAAAAACTCGGGTATTGAGGATTTCAGATTTCACGACCTGAGACACACGTGGGCCAGCTGGTTGGTTCAGGCCGGAGTGCCGGTTTCTGTCTTGCAGGAAATGGGCGGCTGGGAATCAATCGAAATGGTGCGCAGGTATGCACACCTGGCACCCAACCACTTATCGGAACACTCGAAGAAAATTGACTCGATTTTTTCAACTAATGGCACAGAAATGTCCCATGTAGTAGATGTGCTGAAAATATCT
This sequence comes from Buttiauxella agrestis ATCC 33320, assembly GCA_024169445.1. GTDB lineage: Bacteria > Pseudomonadota > Gammaproteobacteria > Enterobacterales > Enterobacteriaceae > Buttiauxella > Buttiauxella ferragutiae. Next base: position 3,221,604 of record JALKFA010000001.1, on the reverse strand, counting down.
GGCAGTTAACTTATTGTTTCATAAGTTTAATATGACACTTTTACATCATTAGTGCGTAGCATTTATAATCTATCGCACTTTAATCAATAAAAGAGTGCGACCATGATTGATACCACCCTGCCGTTAACCGATTTGCACCGCCACCTCGATGGTAATATTCGTGCGCAAACTATCCTCGATCTAGGCCGCCAGTTTAATTTACCGCTTCCGGCTGATTCTCTTGAAGCACTTCGCCCGCATGTACAGGTTGTGGAAACCGCGCCTGATTTGGTCAGCTTCCTGCAAAAACTCGACTGGGGCGTGAAAGTCCTTGCCTCTCTTGATGCCTGCCGCCGTGTGGCATGGGAAAATATTGAAGATGCCGCGCGCAATGGCCTGCATTATGTCGAGCTGCGCTTTTCACCAGGTTACATGGCGATGACGCATAATTTGCCAGTCGCCGGTGTAGTAGAAGCGGTGATTGAAGGTGTCCGTCAGGGCTGCCGCGATTTTGGTGTTGAAGCCCGTTTGATTGGCATCATGAGCCGTACGTTTGGTGAAGCCGCTTGCGAAGCGGAGTTGGATGCACTGCTGACGCATCGCGACCACATTACCGCGCTTGACCTTGCCGGTGATGAACTCGGTTTCCCTGGTAGCTTATTCCTGAATCACTTCAACCGTGCGCGTGATGCAGGCTGGCATATCACCGTTCACGCGGGTGAAGCGGCAGGCCCGGAAAGTATCTGGCAGGCGATTCGTGAGTTGGGTGCTGAACGTATCGGTCACGGGGTCAAAGCCGTTGAAGATCCGGCGCTGATGGATTTCCTGGCGGAACACGGTATCGGGATTGAATCGTGCCTGACGTCCAATATCCAGACCAGCACTATCGCCTCGCTGGATAAGCACCCGCTAATCACCTTCCTGGATAAAGGCGTGCTGGCGACCATTAATACCGATGATCCCGCAGTCCAGGGTATCGATATTATTCATGAATATACAGTAGCCGCCCCGCAAGCGGGTCTGAGTGCTGCGCATATCCGCACCGCGCAAGAGAATGGTTTGAAAATTGCCTTCCTGAGTGCAGCAGAAAAGCAGGCGCTGATCGCTAAAGTTCGCGCCGCTTAATCAGCCAATCCCTTCGTCAAACGCTTGGGTCAGGAAACTGACTCAAGCGCTCTTTTTTCCTTCGCCGTTCTTCGTGCATAACGCTGCGCCAGCACCGCACAGACCATCAATTGCACCTGATGGAATATCATTAGCGGCAGGACCATCATGCCCACGGCACTGGCCGGGAACAGCACGTTCGCCATCGGCACACCGTTTGCCAGGCTTTTCTTGGAGCCGCAGAACACAATGGTAATTTCATCTGCAGTGTTGAACCCCATCAACCGTGCCACACAGGTGTTAATCACCAGCACAATTGCCAGCAGCACAATTGAGCAGCCCAGAACAGCTAACAACGCCACCCCATTAACCTGATGCCAAATGCCTTCCACCACCGCTTCGCTGAATGCCACGTACACCACCAGCAAAATGGATGATCTGTCGGTCATGCTAATCAGTTTCTTATGTTTATCTACCCAACGGCCAATCAGCGGGCGCGACAAATGCCCCACCACGAACGGCACCATCAATTGCAGGATGATCTTGCCAATCGCGTGCAGTGTGTCGGTGGTGCCTTCCTGGGTGTTCATTAATGCCCCGACTAACACCGGTGACAGGAAAATACCCAAAATGCTTGATGCCGAAGCACTACACACCGCGGCGGCAACGTTTCCCCCAGCAACCGAGGTGAAGGCGATAGCCGATTGTACAGTTGCGGGCAGCGCGCAAAGGTACAGGAAGCCCATGTACAAGGGTTGGTTAAGGATGGCTGGTGAAAGAAAGCCCATCGCCAGCCCCAATAACGGGAAAAGAGCAAAGGTGCTGAGGAAAACCACGAGGTGTAGTTTCCAGTGCCCCATTCCTGCCACTATCGCCTCACGGGAAAGCTTTGCCCCATGCATGAAAAACAACAACGCAATCGCCGCAGTGGTCAGGTATTCAAATGCCGTTTTTACCGCGCCTTCGCAGGGAAATAGTGAAGCCAGGATCACCACAGCGATCATGATCAGCAAAAAAGTATCAATTTTCAGGCGTTGCAACCATTTCATCCGGCTTCCTTTGTTCGCTATCAATAATAATTGATGTTGTTTTTGATGGTGTAGGTTTCAACTTTAGGCGGTTTTGCACTTTCATTGGTGATGTTCAGCACGCACTCCAGTGGGTTGAAATGGCCGTCGTAATCACAGGATTGTTTGGCTAAGCCGATAGATTTACCGTTCAGTATGCTTTCTGCGGTGTAATCGAGCTTTTTCTTGATGTCACTGCCAGTTTTCGCGGTGATGGTGAGTGTGTCGTCCTGCGATTTAGTTATTTTACCTAACGGATAGCCGTCAGCATCATAGCGATAAACTATCGATGTCTTTTCACCATGCGCGGCAACGACAAAGCCATTATCGTCGGTTTCATAAGTGAGTGCCGCCTGGGGTAATTCCGCCAATTGGCATTTCCCCTGAAGTTTGACCCGTCTTTCATGGCTTATTGCATCAACATAATAATTGGCATTTAGCACCAGAGTGGCACCGGTGTTGTTTTCCAGATCATGGAATTCAAGCTCGTTAAAACAGCCTTCTTCCGACACCAGCCCAACCACGCGTTTGATGACCTCGCCCTTGTCGTTGATCAATGTCTGGGTGAAATCTTTAACCGGCCCGCGCAATGGATCAAAATCAAATTCGTTCGAAAAACTGGCCATTTCTGGCGTGTAGGTCAGCGTAATATTCTGATTATCACAGCCGGCAATAGACACTGCCAGCACACTGAGGATAATGATTTTCTTCACGTAAGTCCGGTCTCCGACTGGAATTGTTATATACATGATATAAGCAAATACAACACTTTACACTACAGCGACTATTCTTATATACCCGTTAGCATTCGAGTTGCAGCCAGGCGGCCTGGGAGCTTATCCCGATGAGCTTACTTAAGTAAGTGATTTGGGTAAGTGAGTGTAGCCAACACCCCTGCAGCTTGAAGGATGACGGGTATACATCATCCTCAACATAAGGAAGAGACCATGCAACGTTCAATCTGGCTGGGTGTGTGCCTGTTGGCAGCGACTGTTCCCGTGCTGGCTGCGCAGACGTCATGTGACAAAGTTAAGGCAGACATTCAGCAAAAAATCATTGGCAATGGTGTTGCGGAATCTGGATTCAGTTTGACGATTGTTCCGAACGACCAGGCCGACCAACCTGACGCACAAGTCGTTGGCCACTGTGCTAATGATACGCAGAAAATTCTTTATACGCGTACCAGCAGTGGCAATTCTCAAGCCAGCAGCACTGCTACACAAGACGGCACACCAGCCGAACCACAGTAATCGATTGCCGGGGCGGCATCGCCCCGCTTTATTTTCTCCGCTCAATCAGCTTTCATTCAACACTCCACACTTACTTTGACCCGTGTTAACAACTGCTACCTCTAAATGAGTAAAACTCATCCCCGCCGATAATATTCGCCTGATAAGCAATATTTCGCGTCCTCGCCGTTCGTAAAAAAATTAGAAACATCCATGACATCCCAACCAGAGATAACACGGAGTGAGTTATGTCGAACCAATGTTGCCATGATGGGATTTCCCGTCGAACCCTGATGAAAACCAGCGCCATCAGCGGGCTGGCGCTGGCTGTAAGTGGAATATCCCTGCCCTTTGGCCTGCGAGCCGCTGCCACTGCGGTGGGTGCGGCTATTAACCCTGAGACAGAAGACAAAGTCGTGTGGGGGGCATGCTCGGTAAACTGCGGTAGCCGCTGCGCGCTGCGGTTACACGTGCGCGATAATGAAGTCACCTGGGTGGAAACCGATAACACCGGCGATGATATTTATGGCAATCATCAAGTCCGCGCCTGTCTGCGTGGCCGCTCGATTCGCCGCCGAATCAACCACCCTGAACGCCTGAACTACCCGATGAAACGCGTGGGCAAACGCGGCGAAGGGAAATTCGAGCGCATCTCCTGGGATGAAGCGCTGGATACCATCACCAAAAGCCTGAAAGGCACGGTGGAAAAATACGGTAACGAGGCGGTTTACATTAACTACACCTCGGGGATTGTCGGCGGCAACATCACCCGCTCTTCCCCATACGCCTCGTTGGTTGCCCGACTGATGAACAGCTACGGTGGCTTCCTTAGCCATTATGGCACCTACAGTACCGCGCAAATTGCCTGCGCGATGCCTTACACCTACGGCACCAACGACGGTAACAGCACCTCTGATATTGAAAACAGCAAACTGGTGGTGTTGTTCGGCAACAACCCTGCCGAAACCCGCATGAGCGGCGGCGGCATTACTTATTATCTGGAACAGGCGCGTGAACGTTCCAATGCGCGCATGATAGTTATCGACCCGCGCTATACCGATACCGCCGCTGGGCGCGAAGATGAATGGTTGCCGATTCGTCCGGGCACCGACGCCGCACTGGTTGCCGGTATCGCCCACGTACTGATTAGCGAAAACCTCGTTGACCAGCCGTTCCTCGACAAATACTGCGTCGGTTTTGATGAGAAAACGCTGCCAGAAGGTGCGCCAGCCAACGGACATTACAAAGCTTATATTCTCGGTCAGGGTGATGACGGCGTTGCAAAATCTCCGCAGTGGGCATCCGTGATTACCGGTATTCCGGTAGACAAAATCATCAAGCTGGCGCGTGAAATTGGCAGCACCAAACCGGCGTATATCGCTCAGGGTTGGGGGCCACAACGCCAGGCCAACGGTGAACTGACTTCACGCGCTATCGCGATGTTGCCGATTTTGACCGGAAACGTCGGGATTAGCGGTGGAAACAGCGGCGCTCGTGAATCGACTTACACCATCACTATTGAACGTATGCCGGTGTTGACCAATCCGGTGAAAACGCAAATTTCCTGCTTTAGCTGGACCGATGCCATTGTTCGCGGCCCGGAAATGACCGCCAAACGCGACGGCGTGCGCGGTAAAGATAAGCTCGACGTGCCGATTAAGTTTATCTGGAACTACGCCGGTAACACCATTACCAACCAGCATTCCGACATCAACAAAACTCACGACATTCTGCAAGATGACAGCAAGTGCGAAATGATTGTGGTCATCGAGAACTTCATGACCTCGTCGGCAAAATACGCCGACATCCTGCTGCCAGACTTAATGACGGTCGAACAAGAAGACATTATCCCGAACGATTACGCCGGGAATATGGGCTATCTGATTTTCATCCAGCCTGCCACCGAGCCGAAATTTGAACGTAAGCCAATTTACTGGATAACCAGCGAAGTGGCTCGTCGCCTCGGGCCGGATATCTACCAGAAATTTACCGAAGGGCGTACTCAGGAGCAGTGGCTGCAATTTTTGTACGCGAAGATGCTGGTAAAAGACCCGCAATTACCCTCGTATGAGGCGTTACGCGAGATGGGAATTTATAAGCGTAAAGACCCGAACGGCCATTTTGTTGCCTACAAGGCTTTCCGCAACGACCCGGATGCCAATCCATTAAAAACCCCCTCTGGTAAAATCGAAATCTACTCCAGCAAACTGGCAGACATTGCCGCCAGTTGGGAGTTAGAAAAAGACGAAACCATCAGCCCACTGCCCGTTTATGCCTCCACCTTCGACGGCTGGGATGCGGCCGAACGCAGCACTTACCCACTGCAACTGTTCGGCTTCCATTACAAAGCGCGTACCCACTCAAGCTACGGCAACATTGATGTGCTGAAGGCCGCGTGTCGTCAGGAAGTGTGGATTAACCCGATAGATGCGCAGGCGCGTGGTATCGCCAGTGGCGATATGGTGCGGGTGTTTAATGGCCGTGGTGAATTGCGTATTCCGGCGAAAGTCACGCCACGTATCATGCCGGGCGTCACCGCAATGGGCCAGGGCGCATGGCACGAAGCCAATATGAGCGGCGACCGTGTCGATCACGGTTCATGCATCAACACGCTGACCACTCATCGACCTTCACCGTTGGCTAAAGGCAACCCGCAACATACCAACCTGGTCGAAATCCAAAAGGCGTAAGGAATAGCTGATGACAACCCAATATGGTTTTTATATTGATTCCAGTCGTTGCACCGGCTGCAAAACTTGCGAGCTGGCCTGTAAGGACTACAAAAATTTATCCCCGGACGTCAGCTTCCGCCGCATTTATGAATATGCCGGTGGCGACTGGCAGGAAGACAATGGGGTCTGGCAGCAAAATGTGTTTGCTTATTACTTATCCATCGCCTGCAACCATTGCGAAGATCCCGCCTGCACTAAGGTGTGTCCAAGTGGTGCGATGCACAAACGCGAAGATGGTTTTGTGGTGGTGAACGAGGATATTTGTATTGGCTGCCGCTACTGCCATATGGCCTGCCCATACGGTGCGCCGCAATATAATGCCGAAAAAGGCCATATGACCAAATGCGATGGCTGTTACTCCAGAGTCGCGGAAGGCAAGAAACCTATCTGTGTGGAATCTTGCCCATTGCGTGCGCTGGATTTGGCTCCCATCGACGAACTACGTAAAAAATACGGCGAGCAAGCCGCTATTGCTCCGCTGCCGTCAGCACATTTCACGAAGCCAAATATTGTGATTAAACCCAATGCCAACAGCCGTCCTTGCGGGGATAAAACCGGCTACCTGGCGAATCCAAAGGAGGTTTGAGATGGGAAGCGGATGGCATGAATGGCCGTTGGTGTTGTTTACCGTACTGGGCCAGTGCGTGGTTGGGGCTGTCATTGTCATGAGTTATGCCTGGAATCAGGCCAGTAATAACAGTGAGTTGCAGCATAAAATGTTACGCCCGATGTTCTTTATCTGGCTGTTGATGGGCATTGCGTTTATTGCCTCGGTGATGCACCTCGGCTCCCCGTTACGGGCGTTTAACTCACTCAATCGTATTGGCGAATCGGCTTTGAGCAATGAAATTGCCAGTGGTTCGGTGTTCTTCGCCGTTGGCGGTTTCTGGTGGCTGATTTCAATACTGAAGAAAATGCCTGCGGCGATTGGCAAAATCTGGCTCGTCATAACCGTGTTGTTGGGCGTGTTTTTTGTCGCGGCGATGACTCGTGTTTACCAGATTGATACCGTGCCAACCTGGCATAACGGATACACCACGCTGAGCTTCTTCCTCACCGTCTTACTGACTGGCCCACTGCTGGCGGTGCTGTTGCTGCGAAGCATCGGTTACGAATACCGCAGCCGTAGACTGGCAACAGTCAGCGTTCTGGCGTTATTCATCGCCATTGCGGTGATCGTTTTGCAAAGCAACGAACTGGCGGAAATACAGAGTTCTGTGCAGCATGCCAGCGCGTTGGTGCCTGATTACGCCTCGCTGCAAGTGTGGCGCATTGCGTTAATAGCGCTGGGTTTGGGTTGCTGGATTTGCTCATTGATACGCCGCACACCAGCCAAAACATCCGGTTTGCTGCTCGGATTCATACTGGTGGTTGTCGGTGAATGTATTGGCCGTGGGATTTTTTACGGTCTGCATATGACAGTCGGCATGGCGGTAGCAGGTTAATTGATACAAAATGCGCGGAGCAATCCGCGCAACAAGGAAGAGAAAAATGTCTACAACGACACAAAGACTGGCGACCATCGCCCTGACCGGAAGAGTACTGGGTGCGCTGTATTATCAAGCTCCCACCAGCCAGGAAGTCGCCGCACTTTACGCCACACTGGAAGATCCGGAATGGGCGAAACAATGGCCGGTGCAGCATGAACAGCTGGATGCTCTCGCCCAACGCATGGCTGAGGGTTTCAGTTATGAACCAGAATCATTGAGCCAGGCCTGGCAACGCCTGTTTATAGGCCCTTACGCACTACCAGCTTCACCATGGGGTTCTGTATATCTCGATAAAGAAAACGTGCTGTTTGGTGATTCGATGCTTGAATTGCGCAAATGGATGCGCAAGAACGACATCGCCAATGAACAAGCGAGCAACGAACCGGACGACCACATCGGGATGTTGCTGATGCTGGCGGCGTGGCTTGCTGAAGAAGGTTTGCAGCAGAAAGTCGACGAACTGCTGGCGTGGCACATTTTGCCGTGGAGTGGGCGTTTCCTGGAGCTGTTTATTGCTCATGCCGAACATCCGTTCTACCAGGCATTAGGTGAATTGACTCAAATCACCCTGGCCGAGTGGCGCAAAGAGATGCTGATTCCGGTTGCCACTAAAGAGCTGTATTTCTAATAATTTTAGAAGCGGTGGATGACACTTGCGCTTATCCACCGCACAAACCAAAAGTTACGCCGTAACTTTAACTAATGCATTTTAAGACAATTCTTATCTCACCCTCGCAAGCGAGGCGGTGCAGGCCAAAGCATTAATTTCCTCGCAAATCATTAATCTGCTATTTCCCTCATTAGCTGGATTCCTTCCCCTCACATTGTTATAGGTCAAAACACCCTGCCGACACACGGCATAACAACAGGCGATCCATCACGTCGCTATAACGTGCACCCAGGGAGACACACAGCAATGCAGCATTCATCGTTCATAAAACGCACTTTTTTAGGCGTCATAGCACTGACAATCGTGCTCGGTTTACTCATCTGGGGCATCGGCCCCAACGTCATAAAAGCACGCCAGGTCGACTTATTGTATCTCGGGCAACAACACTTAATTTTGGTGTTTAACTCGATGGCGCTGGCCCTGTTAGTGGGGATCCCTGGCGGTATTCTACTCAGCCGTCCTTGCGCACGGCGTTGGGCTGAGTATGCGATGCAGATATTTAACGTCGGGAATACCTTACCACCATTGGCGGTGCTGGCACTGGCGATGGTCTTCATCGGGATTGGCGATAAACCGGCGATTATCGCTCTATTCCTCGCTTCGCTGCTGCCCATTGTCCGTAACACCTATTCAGGGTTGTGCGGCGTCCCGGCTTCGCTTATCGAAGCGGCCAATGGGATTGGCATGACCAAGGGGCAACGCTTGCGCCAGGTCGAGTTGCCCAACGCGTGGCCGGTCATGCTTTCAGGGATCCGCATTGCCACAGCCATTAACGTCGGCACGGCGCCGCTGGCTTTTTTAATTGGTGCCAGCAGTTATGGCGAGCTGATTTTCCCTGGCATTTATCTCAACGATTTCCCAACGCTAATTTTGGGCGCAACCGCCACGGCACTCTTTGCCTTGCTCCTTGATATTGCACTCGCGGGCTTAGGGCGCGTGTTAAGCCCCCACACAGCGGAATAACAATAATAAAAAGGAGATAACTATGATCCCGTTTAAACCGTTGTTTGCTGCATTAGCCGCCACACTATTCCTGGCGGGCGCAGCACGAGCTGAGCCGCTGGTTCTGGCAACCAAAAGCTTCACCGAACAACACATCCTTTCAGCTATGACCACGCAGTATCTGCAAAAAAAAGGGTTCCAGGTCACGCCACAGACCAACATTGCTACCGTGATTTCGCGTAATGCCATGGTCAACAAACAAGTGGATATGACCTGGGAATACACCGGCACGTCGCTGATTATTTTTAATCACATCAACAAACGAATGACGCCGCAGGAATCCTACGACACGGTGAAAAAACTCGATGCAAAACTGGGGATTGTCTGGCTGAAACCGGCGGATATGAACAACACCTACGCGTTCGCCATGCAGCGCAAACGTGCGGAAGCAGAGAACATCAACACCATGTCAGAACTGGTGGAAAAAATTGAACATATCCGCCAGACCGACCCTGATAACAACTGGATGCTCGGCCTGGACCTGGAGTTTTCTGGCCGTAGCGATGGCATGAAACCATTGCAGCAAGCCTACCGCATGCCGCTGGACAGGCCGCAGATACGCCAAATGGACCCCGGACTGGTCTATAACGCAGTGCGCGATGGTTTCGTTGACGCTGGGCTGATTTACACCACCGACGGGCGAGTAAAAGGCTTCGATTTAAAAGTGCTGCAAGACGATAAAGGCTTCTTCCCAAGTTACGCTGTTACGCCTGTGGTGCGTAAAGAAACACTCGCCGCCAACCCCGGCCTTGAAGAAGCACTCAATACGCTTTCCGGTTTACTGAACAACGACGTGATTTCCACCCTGAATGCCAAAGTGGACATCGACCATGAAACCCCACAGCAGGTGGCTCGTGAATTCCTGCAGCAGAAAGGCTTGCTCTAAGGAGGCACCATGGAAACGTTGCACTATATGCTTGATAACGCGAGCTATCTCGGCAGTCTGACGCTGCAACATTTATGGTTGGTGTTAATGGCCGTGGGTCTGGCGATTGTGATTGGTGTGCCGCTGGGCATTTTAATCGTGCGTCACAAATGGCTTGCCACGCCGGTGCTGGGTATCGCCACCATTGTGCTGACCATTCCCTCCATTGCCCTGTTTGGTCTGATGATTCCGCTGTTTTCGATGATCGGGCAAGGGATTGGCGTATTGCCTGCCATCACCGCGGTATTCCTCTATTCCCTGTTACCGATTGTCCGTAACACGCATACCGCACTCGACAGCCTGCCGCCAGGTTTGCGTGAAGCGGGTCGTGGTATTGGCATGACATTCTGGCAACGCCTGCGCTGGGTTGAAATCCCCATGGCATTACCGGTTATTTTCGGCGGCATTCGTACTGCCGTAGTGATGAATATTGGCGTCATGGCCATTGCCGCAGTTATCGGTGCTGGCGGCTTGGGTTTGTTATTGCTTAACGGTATCGGCAGCAGCGACATCCGCATGTTGATCGCCGGCGCGGTATTGATTTGTGTTTTAGCGATTCTACTGGACTGGTTGCTACATCGTTTGCAATTAGTCCTGACACCAAAGGGGATTCGATAATGATAAAACTGGAAAACCTCACCAAACAGTTCGCTCAGAAGAATGGCCAACCTTTTAATGCGGTTGATAATATCAACCTGAATGTGCCGGAAGGTGAAATGTGTGTGCTGCTCGGCCCTTCCGGCTGTGGCAAAACCACCACACTCAAAATGATCAATCGCCTGATTGCCCCCACTGGCGGCAATATTCTGATCAACGGTAAAAATACTAACGAACTGGATACCGTGACGCTACGCCGCAATATTGGCTACGTTATCCAGCAAATCGGTCTGTTCCCTAACATGACGATTGAAGAAAACATCACCGTGGTGCCGCGCATGTTGGGCTGGGAAAAAGCCCGCTGTAAAGAGCGTGCCAGCGAACTGATGAGCATGGTGGCGCTGGACCCGAACAAATTTCTCCATCGTTACCCGCGAGAAATGTCCGGCGGGCAGCAACAGCGTATTGGCGTGATACGCGCGCTGGCGGCGGATCCTCCGGTACTGTTGATGGATGAACCTTTTGGCGCGGTCGACCCCATCAACCGCGAAGCGATTCAGAATGAGTTTCTGGAAATGCAGCGCCAGTTGAAGAAAACCGTGATGCTGGTGAGTCACGATATTGATGAAGCACTGAAATTAGGTGACCGCATCGCGGTGTTCCGCCAGGGGAAAATTGTGCAATGTGCCAGCCCCGATGAATTACTGGCTAAACCGGCTAACGAATTTATTGGCTCATTTGTGGGCCAGGATCGCACGCTGAAACGCCTGCTGTTGGTACAAGCAGGAGACGTCACCGGCCAGCAACCGACCGTCACCGCACGTGAATCGACTTCGTTACCAGAAGCTTTCTCGATCATGGATGACAACGATATGCGTTCGATAACCGTGGTCGACGATGAAGGTAAACCATTAGGGTTTGTGAAACGCCGTGAAACGCGGGGAGCCACAGGAGTTTGCGCAGATGTGCTCCACCCCTTCAGAGTGACCGGGCGCGCAGAAGATAACTTGCGTATCGTGCTGTCAAAACTCTACGAGCACAACATGGTGTGGATGCCGATAACCGATGAAGATGGTCGTTATAGTGGTGAGATTTCGCAGGATTACATCGCTGACTATCTCAGCTCGGGACGCACTCGTCGGGTATTGAATATTCACCAACCGTAGCAGGGTTTACTTCACATTGGTGGATGACGCTCGCGGTTATCCACCCTACAATGCTTGCTATGCACCGCTTACACCACTTCCCCGACATGAAAGGCATGCTACGGCGGCTAATATTCGCCGTCTGGATTGGTATCGCCTCAGCAATGGTGGTCTGGCTGTTTCGCCAGTCGATGTATTTCCTTGAAGGTCTTTTTTTAGGTGACCACAGTGGCAGCCTGGTCGCTGCTGCGGCGGCACTACCGCCCTGGCGAAGACTGCTCACCCCCGCGATAGGTGGATTGCTTGCCGGTACGCTACTTTGGGCATGGCAGCGCGCCACTCGCCAGCGCCCTTCGGCTCCCACCGACTATATGGAGGCGATTGAAACCGGCGACGGGCGCTTAGATGTTAGCGCAAGCCTGGTCAAATCTGCCGCCTCTTTGATTGTTGTCGCCAGCGGCAGCGCCATTGGCCGTGAAGGTGCGATGGTACTGCTGGCAACCGTCTTTGCCTCTGTTTTCGCGCAGCGTTTCTCTCGTTCAGACGAATGGAAGTTGTGGGTCGCCTGTGGTGCGGCAGCCGGGATGGCCAGCGCCTATCATGCCCCGCTGGCGGGTAGCTTGTTTATCGCAGAGATTCTGTTTGGCACGTTGATGCTCGCCTCCCTCGGCCCCGTGGTCATTGCCGCTGTCAGTGCCCTGCTGATGACCCACTTGTTAAATGACGAACAAGCGCTGCTCTACACCGTGCGCGCACTCAGCGCTCCGCAGCCAGTTCAATATTTGCTGATGGCATCCTTCGGTATGCTTGCGGGGCTTGCTGGGCCACTGTTTCTCTGGCTTATGGCGCAAAGCAGCAAAATATTCCAGCGTCTGCACTTAAGCCCGCCGTGGCAACTCGCGTTAGGGGGATTGCTGGTTGGGTTGCTGTCGCTTATCACCCCGCTGGTTTGGGGTAACGGTTACAGCGTGGTGCAGTCATTTCTCTCGCAACCGCCTGCACTGCTGTTCGTGGCAGGTGTTCTGGTTTACAAATTGGCGGCAGTGCTGGCAAGCAGCGGCTCTGGTGCGCCGGGCGGCGTATTTACTCCGACGTTATTTGTTGGCGCAGCATTGGGAATGTTGGTCGGGCAGTGGTACGGGATATGGGCGTGGAGTGGCGATAACATTGCGATTTTGCTGGCATTAACCGGAATGGCAACACTGCTGGCCGCCACCACACATGCACCGATAATGTCCACGCTGATGGTTTGTGAAATGACCGGGGAGTTTACATTGCTCCCCGGTCTGTTGCTGTCGTGCGTGATTGCTTCAGCACTTTCGCGCTGGTTACGCCCGCAAACGGTCTATCGCCAGAGCGCCGCAAAGGCGGGATAAATCGATGTAATTTGCCAAATCACGCTGTTCTGCGCGTGGTAAATAAGGCAGCTCGCCCACCAGCGGCGCTGGCAGTTTTTTGCTTAATACATCAATGATTTCTGCGTAGTGCGCAAGGCCTGGGTTGATGCGGTTCGCCACCCAGCCAATCAGCGGTAAGCCATCATTTGCAATGGCCTGAGCCGTCAGCAAAGCATGGTTAATACAGCCTTCCTGAATACCCACAACCATCAACACCGGCAATTGTTCCTGAACTACCCATTCAGATAACGGGCGTAAATCATTCATCAGACTCCGCCAACCGCCAGTGCCCTCAACCACAACGTGGTCCACTTGCCCGGCTAAATTTTGCAACCCGTCAGACAACAGCGAATAGTTAATCGGGCAACTATGACTCACGCTGCTTTCTTCTTCGCTCAGCGCGATAGGATTAATAGCTGCATAAGGCAATTCAAGTGTGGAAACACTTTGCAGAACTAACGCATCTTTGTTGCGCAGGCCCTCTGGCGTCTCTTTACTTCCTTTGGCTACCGGCTTATAGCCGACAACACTTTTGCCGCTGGCTGCAAGCGCCTGCAACAAGGCGCGTGAAACCACAGTCTTCCCGACTGCAGTATCGGTACCCGTTATAAAGAAACGCGTAAGCATGACTAACTCCCAAGGAAATGCTGCAAATACCCGTCTTTATTTATTTGTAAGACGGATATGAGTGATTAGAAATTGAATAATTCAGGAGGGAAAGTCTAAAAGAATAGTGCTTCAGTCAGATTGAGATAGCGCAATTTTTAGTGGATCAAGCCATAAACATTAGCCTTGCAGCAGGCGAATCAATAACGAACCGTTATACATTGCGTCTTTTACCAGCGCTGCACCCGCCATGGTTCCACGGTGATTATACTGGGTACTTTCAACAATCATATGTTCACTATAAGCCGGTAACGACTGCTGACGAATGCAAGCGGTAATCGCCGGATGCAGAATTTCTGCGGCTCGATTAAGTGGCGAACCAATCAGAATTTTTTGTGGATGGAATAAGTTGACCATAATCGCCAGGATTCGACCGACGTTGGTCCCCACCCCAAGAATGATATCTTTCGCTAATAGATCGCCGTTTAACGCAGCATCACACAACGACTCAACGGTCAGTGGCTGGACATGCAGCATGCTGCCCATCGACTGGCTCATGCGCAACTGGGCCAATTCCAGCACACTGTCGATGCTGGCAATGGTTTCAAGGCAACCGTTATTGCCGCAATAGCAGCGTTTACCGTAAGGGTCGACCTGAGTATGACCAATCTCGACCAGGCTACTGCTGCCCGCATGAAGCAGACGCCCATCGGTAATCACGCCGGCACCGACGTTATTATCAATCACCACCTGAATCACATCGCGTGCGCCCTTAGAGGCACCAAACAGCCCTTCTGCCATGGTCCACGCGCTGATGTCGTGTTGCACATACACCGGCACGCCGGTGTAGTTTTCGAGGATCTCGCCCAAAGGCATGTCACAGACATCATAAAACGGCATGCGATGAACGATGCCGCGTTTGGTGTCGATAATCCCCGGCATGGTGATAGCAATCGCCGTAAGGCGTTCGAGTTTTTGCTGATGACGAATAAAGAACTGGTCGATTTGCGCGATTATCCGCTCAATGAGCGGCTGCTGGTCTTCAACCGCGAGCGAGACGGTATCTTCAACAATCAATTTGCTGCTTAAATCATGCAGACCGAGAGAGATTTCCCCACGGCTAATCCGCACAGACAAATAGTGCCATGCTTCAGTTTCCAGCATCAGACCCACCGCAGGACGCCCCCGGCTACCGGGATCCTGGATTTCCGTTTCCTGCACCAAATGCGCTTCTATCATTTCACGAACAATTTTCGTGATACTGGCAGGAGCGAGTTGCGCCAGACGAGAAAGATCGATTCGCGACACCGGTCCATGGGTATCAATCAGACGATAAACTACGCCCGCATTGGTTTGCTTGATCTGATCAATATGGCCCGGTTGGCTATCAGCAACCACTTGCGACTCCCTTTATTTTCGCGCTTCGAAATAAACTTTGGGCTATGGTGAAACACTTCAACCAAAGGAGTCAAATATTTACGTAGGGTTGTGATTTACCGCACATATTACGGTGCTTTAAATGCCTTTTAATCGAGTTATTGACTCCGTTAGCAATGCGGAGATTCGAAGTGCTGCGGCAGACAACTCGCGATGTTTAGGCCACACCAGCCACATTTCTGATTGTGCCTCGGGTTCTTCAATGGGCAACCAAACCACTTCCGAGATCCGAACGCGTTTAAACGATGCAGGCAGGATCGAAACACCTAGCCCCGCGGAAACCAGGCCGATAATCGTCATCGCCTCGCCCACTTCCTGGGTGATAAACGGCGTAATGTCGTGACGTTGTAACAAACTAAGAATATCGTCATACAGGCCAGTTCCGACGTGCGGGTCAAAAAAGACAAAAGGCTCGTTTGCCAGTTGTTGCAGGGAAATCGCCGTACATTGGGCTAACGGATGGTCGCGATGCACCATCGCCATCAGCGGTTCCCTTAACACCAGTTTCCAGTCGAGAGTGTCCGGCAGCCGCGTATTGCGCATCAGCCCCAGTTCAAGCTCACCTTCATTCAGCGGTGCAATTTGCGCACGTGTGTTAATTTCCCGCATCTGTAAATGCACATCGGGATAACTGCGGCGAAATGTCGACAGGCTGTCAGAGACGGTTTTGATAAACGGTGCCGATGAGGTGAAACCAATGCGTAATTCGCCTGTTTCACCGTGATGCAGCCGGGCGGCGCGGGCGGCAGCGCTTTCAACCTGGCTTAAAATCTGCCTGGCATCGAGCAAAAACTGATCACCCGCCGCGGTTAGGCTCACGCTGCGGTTGGTTCGCGCCAGTAAACGCGCCCCGACTTGTTGTTCCAGAATTTGTATTTGCTGGCTCAGGGGCGGCTGTGAGATTCGCAGACGTGCAGCGGCACGGCCAAAATGCAGCTCTTCAGCCACCGCAACAAAGTAACGCAGGTGGCGCAATTCAATATTCATATTTTAAACATATCAATTGAGATTATTAATATATTAGACAGAACATTCCCGATTTTCTACTCTGAAAAGAAGACTTCAAAAGTGCACTAAGGATCGATTTTGAGCCGTACAACCCTCGTCAACACCGCTCCGGCAGAAGATGTAGACGACAGACTTCCCCTCCAGCCGGCAATTTATATTAAACGGGGTTCACCCCAATTCATGCGCGTCACCCTGGCGCTATTTTCTGCCGGACTTGCCACCTTTGCGCTGCTTTATTGTGTGCAACCCATTTTGCCCGTGCTGTCGCATGAATTTGGCGTATCCCCCGCCAGTAGTAGTATTTCGCTGTCAGTTTCTACCGCCATGTTAGCCGTTGGGTTGTTATTCACCGGGCCACTTTCTGACGCCATTGGCCGCAAACCAGTCATGGTAACGGCGTTGTTGCTCGCCTCAAGCTGCACACTGCTCTCCACTATGATGACCAGCTGGCACGGCATATTAGTGATGCGCGCCTTGATTGGGCTATCGCTCAGCGGCGTCGCCGCGGTGGGTATGACCTATCTGAGTGAAGAAATTCATCCGAGTATCGTGGCCTTTTCGATGGGTTTGTACATCAGTGGCAACTCGATTGGCGGCATGAGTGGCCGCCTGTTAAGCGGTGTGCTGACTGATTTGTTTAACTGGCGCATTGCGGTCGCCGCCATCGGCTGCTTCGCCCTTGCCTCAGCCTTAATGTTCTGGAAGATATTGCCTGAATCGCGGCACTTTCGCCCTTCTTCATTACGCCCGAAAACGCTGTTTATTAACTTCCGTTTGCACTGGCGCGACAAGGGGTTACCGCTGTTATTCACCCAGGGATTTTTGCTGATGGGCGCGTTTGTCACGCTGTTTAATTACATTGGTTATCGCTTAATGCAAGGGCCGTGGTATTTGAGCCAGGCGGTGGTGGGCCTACTGTCGGTAGCTTACTTAACCGGAACCTGGAGTTCGCCAAAAGCCGGGGCAATGACCGCCAAATTTGGCCGTGGCCCGGTGATGATTTTCTCCACTGCGGTAATGTTGCTCGGGCTGGTATTAACCGTGTTTTCACCGCTGGCGATTATTTTCATTGGGATGCTGCTTTTTTCTGCCGGATTCTTCGCTGCACACTCGGTCGCCAGTGGCTGGATTGGCCCACGGGCGAAACGCGCGAAAGGGCAAGCCTCATCGTTATATTTGTTTAGCTACTACCTTGGTTCAAGCATTGCCGGGACGCTCGGTGGCATCTTCTGGCACGCATTTGGTTGGGGCGGTGTGGCGAGTTTTATTGGCTCTCTTTTGGTGATTGCATTGTTAGTCGGCA
Source organism: Buttiauxella agrestis ATCC 33320 (assembly GCA_024169445.1). Classification (GTDB taxonomy): domain Bacteria; phylum Pseudomonadota; class Gammaproteobacteria; order Enterobacterales; family Enterobacteriaceae; genus Buttiauxella; species Buttiauxella ferragutiae. The sequence goes on along the minus strand of JALKFA010000001.1, from coordinate 3,203,913 downwards.
CGCGTTTGCATCACCGCGCACATTAACCCCGTTACGGCCTCGTTTTCGGGATGGCTTTTTGCTATTTTCGCTTGCGTAAATCATCTCTTCACGAGGCACTATGGAAAAGCAAAACTACAATCACCTCACCCGCACCTTCCAGCGTCTTTCCCGTTTCGGACACCTCTCAGCCATCGCTGGCTGGGATATGTTCACCAATATGCCACCCAATGGCAGCTCCGCTCGTGGCGAAGCGCTGGCGGAACTCAGCGTTTTGCAACACCAAATCCTGACCGATAAAAAAATCGCCACGCTGTTACAGGCTGCGGTTCAGGAAGATCTCAATGATGTTGAACGCGCCAACCTGCGTGAAATGACCCGCCAATATCAGGAAGCCATTTTGCTGCCCGCCTCGCTGGTAGAAGAAAAATCGCTGGTCGGTACGCGCTGCGAGCATGGCTGGCGAACGCAGCGGCCCGCTAACGACTGGCAAGGGTTTGCCGCCAATTTGAAGGAAGTGGTTCGCGTTTGCCGTGAAGAGGCAAAACTGCGTGCCGATGCCAAAGGAAAATCCTGCTACGACGCGCTGTTAGATATTTACGAGCCGGGCATGACTAGCGCCAAACTCGATGTGCTATTTGGTGATTTACGTAGCTGGCTGCCTGATTTGCTACAAAAAGTCGTTGATAAGCAAGCGAAAGAATCGGTTATCACCCCATCAGGCCCATTCGCCACGCACGACCAGCGCGAATTGGGGCTGGAAACCATGAAGTTACTGGGTTTTGATTTTAACGGCGGCAGGCTGGATGTTAGTGCGCATCCATTCTGCGGCGGTGTGCCGGAAGATGTGCGCATCACGACTCGCTACGATGAAAGCGATCTGGTTAGCGCATTATTCGGCGTGATCCATGAAACCGGCCATGCCCGTTATGAACAAAACCTGCCGCGTGAATGGCTTGGTCAGCCCGTTGCTCTGGCACGTTCTACGGCGATCCACGAATCCCAAAGTCTGTTCTTTGAAATGCAGTTAGGGCGCAGTAAAGAGTTCCTGAAACTGCTGCTGCCAATGGTGACCACGCGCTTCGGCAAACAACCGGCGTTTGAAGCGGCGAACTTTATTGCGGTAAACCAGCGCGTTGAACGCGGATATATTCGCGTTGATGCCGATGAAGTCAGCTATCCGGCCCACGTCGTTTTGCGCTACGAAATTGAGCGTGCGCTCATCGATGGCGAAATCGAAGTTGAAGATATTCCGGCACTTTGGGATGAGAAAATGCAGCACTGGCTGGGGCTGTCTACCAAAAACAACTTCCGCAACGGCTGCATGCAGGACATTCACTGGACGGACGGCGCGTTTGGCTACTTCCCGTCATACACGCTGGGCGCAATGTATGCAGCACAACTGTTCAACGCCGCCAAACTCGCCTTGCCGCAGCTTGAAGCCGATATTGCCGAGGGCAACTTCAGCGCACTGTTCGACTGGTTACGCCAGAATATCTGGCAGCACGGCAGCCGATTCACCACTTCAGAGCTGATCACTAATGCAACGGGTGAAGATCTCAACCCGCTGTATTTCCGTAAACATTTGGAAGCTCGTTACTTGTAAGCCACCAAAGCCGGGGAACTTTCCCCGGCTTTGTACAAACCGTTACACGCCGACACCAATCACTCACTGAAGCCATTGATCCACGAGTTTATAGTTCATCTCAACGGCCCCTCAGGGGTTCAAACATAAACAAATTTGAGGATGTCGAGATGAATAAAGTATTAGCTCTGGTTGTAGTCGCTGCAATGGGTCTGTCCTCTGCCGCTTTCGCTGCTGAAACGACTGCAACTGCAGCGCCAGTTGCAACTTCTGCGGCTAAAGCACCTGCTGCCACCACTACTCATCATAAAAAACACAAAAAAGCAGCAACCGAGCAAAAAGCTCAGGCAGCTAAAAAGCACCATAAAAAACCTGTAGCGAAAGCTGATGCTGCGAAACCTGCTGCACAGAAAGCGCAAGCTGCTAAAAAACACCACAAAAAACCTGTAGCAAAAACTGAAGCGGCTAAACCAGCTACTCAGCCAGCAGCATAAGGTTGTCGGGGCAATCCCGAAAGCATAGCCACACTACAAACACCCGGCTCGCCGGGTGTTTACTTCCGGAGTCTGGATGATGTTGCGACGCTATAGTTTTGAAATCATCCTCACGCTGCTCATTCTTTGCGGCATTATTACGCTAAGCTTCTGGCTGTAATGACTTTTTACTCCCACTTTCTGTGCTACCCGTCTATAGTTAATCCATTCACAGGTTCTATATATACCCCTGCAGCTTGAAGGATGACGGGTATAAAAATTAAAATTAATCGCCCCATCAGAGAGTGATATGCGCAAAAAAGTGGTGTTGTTGTTAGGCGTGCTGTGTTTTTTACCTGCCCTTTCCCATGCAGATGACGAGAGCACTGCTGACGTCAAAACGCTGTTCTTTGGTAAGGATGACCGCACACGTGTCGCCGATTCAGCCAGTTCCCCGTGGGATGCCATTGGTCAGCTTGAGACTGCCAGCGGTAATTTATGCACTGCGACCTTAATTTCCCCCCATCTGGCGCTAACCGCAGGACATTGTTTGCTGCAACCGCCGCGCGGGACTCCTGACAAAGCGATTGCTTTGCGGTTTGTTTCGCAGAAAGGAAAGTGGCGTTACGAGATTCATGATATTGAAGGGCGAGTAGAATCCACGCTGGGGCGTCGGTTGAAACCTGACGGCGATGGCTGGATTGTGCCATCTAATGCGGCACCTCACGATTTTGGCCTGATTGTGTTGCACAACCCGCCTTCAGGCATCACGCCGTTGCCGCTGTTTGAAGGCGACCGTGATGCGCTCACCGAAGCGCTGAAAAACCAGGACCGTAAAGTCACGCAGTCGGGTTATCCGGAAGACCATCTCGACGATCTCTACACGCATAATGATTGCCAGATAACCGGTTGGGCGCAGAAAACGGTGTTATCACACCAGTGCGACACTTTGCCTGGTGACAGTGGTTCGCCATTAATGCTGAAAACAGAAAACGGCTGGCAATTAATCGCCGTACAAAGTTCGGCTCCTGCGGCTAAAGACCGCTATCGCGCCGACAACCGGGCGATCTCAGTTACCGGTTTTCGCGAGCAGTTACAGAAATTAGCTAGTCAATGATGACACCGCCCGGCACTCATGCCAGGCGGCTTTTCTTTTACGCCAGTTTGATGAGCACCATACCCGTAAGCAACAGAACCAGCCCTATCCATCCTTTACGGTTGAGGCGTTGACCAAACAAAATCCAGCCCGCCGCTACGGTGGCGATAATACCGAACCCGCCCCACAACGCGTAAGCCACCGACAATTCGATACCTTTCACCGCCTGAGACAACGCGCTGAAGGCCGCCAGTACCGCACACAGAGAGAGCACGCCGTAACCAAAACGACGGAAACCATCCGAGTGTTTCAGGAAAATGTTGGCGACAATTTCCAACACAATTGCCGCCAGTAACCATAATGCGTGAATCCATTCAAACGACTGCATGTTCGCTACCCTTTATTGGTTTCCTGGCGCTTTCTTTCTTGGTCGCGGTACCTGATTTAATCAGCGCGATCCCGACCACCAGCGTCGTGAGTCCAATTATTTTTAGCAATGAGATTGACTCATCAAACAGCAGCACACTGAATAAAGTAATAAATAAAATACCGATACCTTCCCACATAGCGTAAGCCACGCCGAGGGCGATTTTTTTCACCGAGAATGATAATAAAATATAAGAAAGTGTGATCATTAACAGCATGAAAATATAACCGAGGTTATCATCGCTAACACTCGACCATTTCATTGATAAAGTGCCGGTAATTTCCGCAGCAATGGCTAATGCTAATAATATCCAATAGATCATGATTCCTCTCCTGACAGAGAAAATAGCTGTACGAAAGCTTTAAAATAAAATGTGTGTATTTTTTCCCTAAATAATTCGAGTTCCAGCAAAACATGCAGACGCAGCTGGGGCGCGAAATATGACGGGATAAGCAGGAGAGCGGATCTAAAGCGCGTTGCGCCAGTGCTGTTCACCGCAAAGTGAATAAGCAAAAGTAAACGAGGGTGTTTGATGGATTTCTGACGTGTGGAGCAGCTTGTTGGTAAGCATAATGTCCATAGTTTTCACAACGTATCCGCGTTGTTGCTTCTCATCAGTTGCGGATAGTAAATTGTCCTCAGTAGCTAAAGATTGCTAATTTGTAGCATATGAAAGAATATTCTCAACCTCTCTTTTCAATTCTTTACGATGATTTGCCAAAAAAATAACGGTGTATTAGTCAGTTGCGCCCCCGTATTATACCCATAATTAAGGAACGAATTATTGTGAAGGAGATCGTCAATAGTGGCAAAACCCATTATTACGTTAGGTGGATTAAAAGTCGTCCTCATGTTCGGGATGCTGGTCATCATCCTGGCAGGAATAAAAGTGGCGGCCGATATGATCGTTCCATTTATTCTGGCGCTATTTATTGCCATCGTGGTCAACCCGATGATCCGTCGTCTGGAGCGCATTCATGTCCCACGTGTGCTGGCGATTACCCTGGTAATTTCGGTGATTATCTTCCTGGTTGTACTGCTGCTGGCCTATCTTGGCACCATTCTCAATGAACTGACACGCACCGTGCCGCAATACCGTGCCTCGTTTATTTCCCCTCTGCAGGCAATTGACCCGTGGCTGCAACGGGCCGGAATCAAGGTGTCAGTGGATGAACTGTTCAAGTATATCGACCCGAATTCAGCGATGACGCTTGCCACACGTCTTATCACCCAGCTTTCTAATGCTATGTCATCGATCTTTTTACTGCTGCTAACCGTGATATTCATGCTGATAGAAGTGCCACAGCTGCCAATAAAACTTCAGCAATTAATGTCCCGTCCCGAAGTCGGCATGGTCGCGATTCAGCGAGCATTAGACAGCGTAAGCCATTATCTGGTGCTCAAAACTGTGATTAGCCTGGTCACCGGCCTGGTAGTCTGGATTATGCTCATCATGTTAGATGTGCATTTTGCCTTCGTCTGGGCGCTTCTCGCCTTCTCACTCAATTACATTCCTAACATCGGTTCGGTACTGGCAGCGATCCCGCCTGTCGCGCAAGTATTGGTCTTCAGTGGCTTATATGAAGCATTACTGGTGGTTGCCGGTTATCTGGCTATCAACCTGGTGTTTGGCAATATCATCGAGCCACGCATGATGGGCAGAGGGCTGGGGCTATCGACTCTGGTAGTGTTCTTGTCGTTGATTTTCTGGGGTTGGCTACTGGGGCCGGTAGGTATGCTGTTGTCGGTACCACTGACGATTGCGGTGAAAATCGCGCTGGAGCAAACCGAAGGCGGCAAGAGTATCGCCGTGTTGTTGAGTGATGTCACAAAAAGCTAATCAGCCAGAGCCGTTCGCCATTGGGGAGCGGCTCTGAGCAAAGTTTACAGGGTGTAACCCGGTTTTTTAGCCAGCGTATCCAGAGCTGGGGCGATCTCTTTATCGTAAACATCCTCTTTCCAGCGATCTTTCTGGATTGGGGTCAACGCGACAGACAATGATTCATCCGTTGAATTGAAATGCTTCTTGAGTACGGCACAAATATCGGCAGCCAGCGCTTCTTTTTGTTCGTCAGTCAGTTCACGCGGAAAGTGTTTTACAGTGATATGTGGCACAGTGGTTCTCCCCTTTATTGGAAACAATATACTTACGTTAAGCGCCCGTTCCTTGCAACTGTTAAGGCAGAGAAATCGCTGCGAATTCCGCAAGACTGAAGCCATAGCGTGGGTGATTGACCCGCAAACCAAATTTATCCTGTAGCAACTGATAAAACTCGGCGGCATCGTCAAGCGTCCGCGGCTGGCCATCGTTAAATTGCCTGTCATTTTGCGTAAACGTTGTGCCATCGGCATTTTTCAAACAGATCATTAAATGTTGGCAGAAATGCGACTGCGGCCAGGTCGAAACATAATAATTAGCCACCTCGAAGTCTGACAGATACTGGGGCTGCAAATCGAAACGATACAGCGCCAGCCATTTATCCTGCTGATGCGTGCTCAGCAAAAAGTCACCGTCCACCTGCGTTAATTGATAATCACCGAAATCGGTGGTCTGCACGACGTCCATGTCGAATCGCAGCGGGGACGTCAGCGTTTTGCCACCAAAACCAACATCGGCCAGGTAGCGTTGTTGATTGAGGGTGACGAGCAATAAACGATGCGTTCGCGGCGGCATCTCGGTAGGTTGCGTAATCAACACCCGGGCAGCCAGGTCTTCGACCACAAAGCCGATACTCTCAAGAGCCGCACGCAGCAATGCATTTTGCTCGTAGCAGTATCCCCCTCGCCCTGCGACCACCAGTTTTTCAAAAACGTACTCTATTTCTAAGCGGATTTCTCGTCTTAACAGCACATCCAAATTTTCAAAAGGAATGGCGCACGTATGCAGCAGATGAATGCGTTGTAAGGTTTCCAGATCCGGTTTTGCCTCGCCCTGCAAACCAATGCGCGTGAAATATGCCTGAAGGTCAAAAGCCATGATCTCAATCTCTTAAAAACAGATGAATTCACTATAATGCGTTTTTTTGCTCGCAGATGATCGATAATGCCCTACACACTCAGGAATATGAGCGCCATAAGGAAACTCACCGTGAAAACCAAGTCGATAACGCTTTACGATGTGGCGAAACATGCCAATGTTTCCTATCAAACGGTGTCACGCGTGATTAATCAGGCGACGCATGTTTCTGATAAAACCCGGCGTAAAGTCGAAGCGGCCATGCAGTCGCTCAATTACGTTCCCAATCGTGTAGCGCAGCAGCTGGCTGGGAAACTGAGCCAGAACATTGGCCTGGTGACCAGTAATTTGTCGCTACATGCCCCGTCGCAAATCGCCGCTGCCATTAAGTCACAGGCCAGCCGGCGGCACTTTAATGTCATGATGTCGATGATTGAACAGCCTGATCCAGAAGCCTGCAAAAGTGCGGTCAACAACTTGCTTGCGCAGCGCGTCGACGGTTTGATCGTCAACATTCCATTGGAAAGTGAGCAGGCACGAATCATCAACGAAATGTCTGGCACGGTGCCCGTGCTGTTCCTCGATGTCTCACCCGCGCTGAATCTGGACAGTATTATCTTTGATGCTACGGCAGGTGCGCATCTGGCGGTTGAGCATCTGGTTGCGCAAGACCACCAGCGAATTGCTTTACTGAGTGGGCCGTTGGCTTCCGTTTCTGCGCGCCTGCGTCTTGAAGGCTGGCAACAGGCGCTGGCAAAGCATCAGCTGACCGCCGTGGCACAATTGCAAGGCGACTGGAGCTCACAAGCGGGTTATCTACAGACACTGGCATTAATCGGCCAGGGCATCACTTTCACTGCCCTGCTGGTCGCCAACGACCAAATGGCACTTGGCGCGTTACGGGCGCTGAATGAATCTGGTTTAGCGGTACCGGGGCAAGTATCGGTAATGGGTTATGATGACACCGAAGACAGCGCCTGTTTTATCCCACCGCTGACCACCATCAAACAAGATTTTAAGCTGCTGGGTTCTGCCAGCGTTGACCGCCTGATTGAACAAATACGCTCGCCAAATATGCCCGTGCAGGCCACGGTACTGCCGATCACGCTTATCGAACGTAAAACGACGGCCGCGCCAGATACCTCAACCCCTTCCCCACAAACGCTGGCCGATGCGCTGACTGTGCTCGCCCGCCAGGTTTCGCGGCTGAAGTAATTTCTGTGAATCGCCTCACCTGAAGCTGTTTTGCTGCTTTACTTTGCCAGTGACAAAAATCATATTGCTATAAATTGTGAGCGCATCACAAAAATGCAAAGGAACCTCCAGCATGACAATTCAATCAGGTACTGTTGCCGCCTCTCTGGCAGCGATTCTTGGCCGCCGTGACTGGGAAAACCCGGCAGTCACGCAATTAAACCGCCTGCCAGCTCATCCACCGTTTGCCAGCTGGCGTAATGAACGGGCTGCGCGCGAAGACGCAGTTTCAGAAAGTGTGAAACACCTGAACGGGGACTGGCAGTTCAGCTACTTTACGCAACCCGGGAAGGTTCCCGAAGATTGGCTGGACGCGGACTTAGCGGATGCACAGACTTTTCCGGTACCATCAAACTGGCAAATGCATGGTTTTGATGCGCCGATTTACACCAATGTCACTTATCCCATTCCGGTCACCCCACCGCACGTTCCTGAAGAAAACCCCACTGGTTGTTACTCGCTCACATTTAGTGTCGAACCTTCCTGGCTTGAGAGCGGCCAGACACGGATTATTTTTGATGGTGTGAATTCAGCGTTTCACTTGTGGTGTAACGGGCACTGGATTGGCTACGGGCAAGACAGCCGCCTGCCATCGGAGTTTGATCTCAGTGGCGTGCTGCACTCAGGGCAAAACCGCCTTGCGGTCATGGTGCTGCGCTGGTCCGACGGCAGCTATCTGGAAGACCAGGACATGTGGCGTATGAGCGGGATTTTCCGCGACGTGACGCTGCTGCATAAACCCGCCACACAAATCAGCGATGTGCGTATCAGCTCGCAGTTAAACGAAGATTTTAGCCACGCGATATTACAAGCGCAGGTGGTTGTTAAAGGCAATATCGACAGCGCTGGGCAAGTCAGCTTGCAATTGTGGCACGGCGAAGATTGCATCGGCGAAAAACAGCAAGCCCTCGGCAGTGAAATTATTGATGAACGTGGCGCATATCATGACCGCACGACGTTAAAAATTGCGGTCGCCAACCCGCACCTGTGGAGTGCCGAGCAACCCCATCTTTATCGCGCAGTGGTGACATTACGCGATAACCAGGGCGCGACGATCGAAGCAGAAGCTTATGATGTCGGTTTCCGTAAAGTTGAAATCCATCAGGGGTTGTTGAAGTTAAACGGTAAACCATTGCTGATCCGTGGCACCAACCGCCATGAACATCATCCGCTTAACGGCCAGGTCATGGACGAACAAACCATGCGCCAGGACATTGTGTTAATGAAGCAGCACAACTTCAACGCCGTGCGCTGCTCGCATTATCCCAATCACCCATTATGGTATCGGCTGTGCGACCGTTACGGCTTATATGTGGTGGATGAGGCGAACATTGAAACCCACGGTATGGTGCCAATGAATCGCCTGAGTGACGACCCGGTCTGGCTACCTGCGATGACAGAACGCGTCACGCGCATGGTACAACGCGATGTTAACCACCCTTCAATTATCATCTGGTCGCTCGGTAATGAGTCCGGGCATGGCGCGAACCATGACGCTCTGTATCGCTGGATAAAATCATTCGACCCCACACGCCCGGTGCAATATGAAGGCGGCGGTGCCAACAGTGCTGCCACCGATATCATTTGCCCGATGTACGCGCGTGTCGACCAGGATCAGCCGTTCCCGGCGGTGCCAAAATGGTCGATTAAAAAGTGGATCGGCATGCCGGATGAAACACGCCCGCTGATCCTTTGCGAATATGCCCACGCCATGGGCAACAGCTTTGGCGGCTTCCACAAATACTGGCAAGCATTCCGCCAGCATCCTCGCTTACAAGGCGGCTTTGTCTGGGATTGGGTCGACCAGTCGTTGATTAAACATGACGAAAACGGTGAAGCCTGGTCAGCTTACGGCGGTGATTTTGGCGACAAACCAAACGATCGGCAGTTCTGTATGAATGGCCTGGTGTTTGCCGACCGCACACCGCATCCGGCGCTGTATGAAGCCCAGCAAGCACAGCAGTTTTTTCAGTTCGCCCTGCATCGTGAAACCCCATTGCGCCTTGAGGTGATAAGCGAATATTTGTTCCGCCCTAGCGATAACGAGCGCCTGATTTGGGAGGTTTCGCAGGCTGGAGTGCTGCTCGCAGAAGGTGAAGTGTTGTTAGATATTGCCCCTGAAGGCACACAGAACCTGGTTTTTGATGCCCTGCCGCCGATAACCGAAAATGGCGACGTGTGGCTGACGGTGAAAGTGCAGCAAATCCACGCTACCGACTGGTGTGAAGCCGGGCATGTTTGCGCCTGGGATCAATGGCAGTTACCGGGCATACTCAGCACCACACCGCTGCCATTTAGCGGTGAAACGCCAGGGCTTGAAACCAGCCATTGTCATTTCACTATTCGCCTCGGCAAGCACCACTGGCAGTTCAATCGTGAAACCGGTTTATTAAGCCAGTGGTGGAAAGCGCAGCAACCCGCACTGCTGCAACCACTGCAAGACCAGTTCACTCGCGCCCCGCTGGATAACGACATTGGCGTCAGTGAAGCCAGCCGTATCGATCCCAACGCCTGGGTCGAACGCTGGAAAGCGGCGGGCATGTATCAACTGGAATCCCAGTTGCAAAATTGTGAAGCCGAACAACTGGCCAACGAAGTGCTGATCCGCACCACTCATAGCTGGCAGCACAACGGGAAAACGCTGTTTGTCAGCCATAAAAGCTGGCGTATTGATTGCGAAGGCACACTGCATATTAGCGTTGATGTTGAGGTGGCTTTTGGCACCCCGCCTCCGGCGCGCATCGGGCTGACTTGCGAATTAGCGCAAATTGATGCGCCTGTCAGTTGGCTGGGGCTGGGGCCGCATGAAAACTACCCTGATCGCCAGCAATCGGCATTATTTGGCCACTGGCAGCGCCCGCTTGAAGATCTGTATACGCCATATGTTTTCCCATCCGAAAACGGCCTGCGCTGCGCTACCCAGACGCTGGAATATGGCGACAACCTTTGGCAGGGGAACTTCCATTTCAATATCAGCCGCTTTAGCCAACAACAATTGCGCGAAACCTCGCATCGCCATTTATTGGTCAAGCAAGCTGGAACTTGTTTAAATCTGGATGGTTTCCATATGGGCGTAGGTGGCGATGACTCCTGGAGCCCGAGCGTATCACCCGAGTTTTGGCTTGATAAAAAACACTATCACTACGCGATAAGCTGGCAGCGCCGCTGATTCCTCGCATCTTCCTCTATGCAGCGCGGGTTTTCCGCGTTGCATTTTCGTAACATTTTTTTCGCGCCCCAACCCCCTTTTTCAAAAAAAGACATTAGCGTCCGTTAACAATCCTGTATAGGATCTAGCGCCCGATTTGCCATGGCGCTGAAGTTATAAAAATGCCAGGCAAATGCACGGGGATCTTTTAACAAGGGAACAGGGTTAACATGAAAGCAACACACAAAACGGAAGCAGAAAAACACGCAGCCAAGCGACGCTGGCTCAATTCTCATGATTCCGGTTATCACAAAGCGATGGGTAATCGTCAGGTACAAATGATTGCCATCGGCGGCGCCATTGGCACCGGTCTGTTTTTAGGTGCAGGTGCTCGTCTGCAAATGGCAGGCCCGGCGTTAGCGCTGGTGTATCTGGTTTGCGGGATCTTCTCTTTCTTCATTTTACGCGCACTGGGCGAGCTGGTGCTCCATCGCCCATCAAGCGGCAGCTTCGTTTCTTACGCCCGTGAATTTCTCGGTGAAAAAGCTTCGTATGTTGCAGGCTGGATGTACTTCGTCAACTGGGCAATGACCGGCATTGTCGACATTACCGCTGTCGCTTTATATATGCATTATTGGGGTGCCTTCGGTGATGTACCGCAATGGGTATTTGCACTGTGCGCACTGGGTATAGTCGGCACCATGAACATGATCGGCGTGAAGTGGTTTGCCGAAATGGAATTTTGGTTCGCGTTAATTAAAGTCCTCGCCATCGTGGTCTTTTTGGTGGTGGGTACTATTTTCCTCGGCAGCGGGAAAATGCTCGATGGCAATACCACGGGTTTCCATTTAATTACCGATAACGGCGGATTCTTCCCACACGGTTTATTACCGGCATTAGTGCTGGTGCAAGGCGTGGTATTTGCCTTCGCCTCGATTGAACTGGTGGGTACGGCGGCTGGCGAGTGTAAAGACCCGCAGAATATGGTACCAAAAGCCATTAATAGCGTTATCTGGCGTATCGGTCTTTTCTACGTCGGTTCGGTGGTTTTACTGGTGCTGTTGTTGCCATGGAATGCCTATCAAGCCGGGCAAAGCCCATTTGTCACCTTCTTCTCAAAACTCGGCGTGCCATATATCGGCGACATTATGAATATGGTGGTTCTGAGTGCTGCATTATCCAGCCTGAACTCTGGCCTCTATTCCACCGGACGTATTTTGCGTTCGATGTCGATGGGCGGTTCAGCGCCTAAATTCATGGCGAAAATGAGCAAGCAGCAAGTCCCTTACGCGGGTATTCTGGTGACGCTTGGAGTGTATGTGATTGGCGTATTCCTGAATTACCTGGTGCCGTCGCAGGTCTTTGAAATCGTCCTTAACGTGGCTTCGCTGGGTATTATTTCTTCCTGGGCGTTTATCGTGGTTTGCCAGATGCGTTTACGCAAAGCGATTAAAGAAGGCAAAGCCGCAGATGTCAGCTTTAAAATGCCGGGTGCGCCTTTCACCTCGTGGCTGACGCTGTTATTCCTGTTCAGCGTGTTAGTGTTGATGGCCTTTGATTACCCGAATGGAACCTACACCATCGCCTCTATCCCATTGATTGCTTTGGTGCTTGTCATTGGCTGGTTTGGTGCACGTAAACGTGTCCATGAACTCGCTCACGATGTTAATAAACACTACGAAGACAACGCCAGCTGACAAAACTTGCGCAAAGGGTGGATGACGCTATCGCTAATCCCCCTGCAACACCTGTTTAGTGGCCTTTGTCTGCCATCTGATAGCCCCATTTTGGGGCTATTTTTTTAGCCTGCCGTTTTTCATCGCATTAACGTTATGTGCCGTTAACACTTTTCAAACATTCCTCACAAGTATTAACATATGCACTTGAATGTTCCAGATGGTTCGTCCGGAGCGTAAATGTTCCTACCTGTGAAAATGTCTGATGAAAATTGTGCAACATGGAAAGCTGTCGCTTCCACTTATCTTAGTTCCGGCCCTTTCTTCGTTCGCCCTGCCCACGCTTGCGGCAGAAGAGACGATGGTCGTGACTGCAACACAAGGCACGATTTCCGAGTTGGATACGCCTGCGGCGGTGAGTGTTGTTAATGGCGATGATATGCGCCAGGCGGCACCGCGTGTAAATCTTTCCGAGAGCCTGGGCAGTGTTGCAGGCCTGCAAGTCCAGAACCGTCAAAACTATGCGCAGGATTTACAGTTGTCGGTTCGTGGTTTTGGTTCGCGTTCCACTTACGGTGTGCGTGGCGTACGCATGTATGTCGATGGCATTCCGGCAACCATGCCTGATGGCCAGGGCCAAACCTCAAATATCGACATCAATAGCGTAGAAAGTATCGAGGTGTTACGTGGCCCCTTCTCCGCACTTTACGGCAACGCTTCTGGCGGTGTGGTGAATGTCAGCACCACTACCGGAACTCAGCCACCAACGCTGGAAGCCAGCAGTTATTACGGCAGTTTCGGAAGCTGGCGCAACAGCATTAAAGCCACCGGTGCAACAGGCGATGGCACACAAGCGGGCGATGTCGATTACGCGGTTTCGGCTTCGCGCTTTACCACTCATGGTTATCGTGACCACAGTAGCGCGCAAAAAAATCTCGGTAACGCCAAATTGGGTGTGCGCCTTAATGAAGCCAGTAAATTGACGCTGCTGCTCAATAGCGTCGATATTGATGCCAACGACCCAGGCGGTTTAACCGAGCAGGAATGGCACGATAACCCCACTCAGGCACCTCGCGCTGAGCAGTACAATACGCGTAAAACCACAAAACAAACGCAGGCCGGCCTGCGTTACGACAGGCAATTAACCGCTAATGATGACCTCAGTGTCATGACCTATGCAGGTGTGCGCGAAACCACTCAATACCAATCGATACCCGTCGCTCCGCAGTTAAACCCAACTCATCCCGGTGGTGTGATTGAGCTGAGCCGCCATTATCAGGGGATTGATTCACGCTGGACGCACCGTGGCAATCTGCTATCTGTCCCAGTAACATTTACCACGGGTATTGATTACGAAACCATGTCAGAAAAGCGCAAAGGCTATGAAAACTTTGTGGTTGAAAATGGCACCACGGTTTTGGGTGAGAAAGGCGATTTGCGCCGTGACGAACGTAATCTGATGTGGAATGTTGACCCGTATCTACAAACCGCGTGGCAATTCACCGATAAGCTGAGTCTCGATGCTGGTGTGCGTTTTAGTTCGGTTTATTTCGATTCGAATGACGAATACATCACTGCCCGGAATGGCGATGACAGTGGTGACGCGAGCTATCACAAATGGCTGCCAGCGGCGGCACTGAAGTATGCAGTCAACGATGCGTGGAATGTGTATACCTCTGCGGGTCGCGGTTTTGAAACACCGACCATCAACGAACTCTCCTATCGTGATAATGGCCAGGCGGGTTTGAATTTCGGTCTGAAGCCATCCACCAGCGACACCATAGAAATCGGCAGCAAAACCCGGGTCGGCAACAGTTTGTTGACCGCCGCGCTATTCCAGACAGACACCGACGATGAGATTGTTGCCGACCAAAGTAGTGGTGGCCGCACAACCTATAAAAATGCCGGTGAGACACGCCGTCGTGGCATGGAGCTTTCTGCTGATAGCCAGTTAGGTTATGACTGGCGCGTAAAAATGGCGTGGACTTATCTGGATGCAACGTATCGCAGTAACGCTTGTGGGGGTGAAGACAATTGCGAGGGAAATCGCATTCCGGGTATTGCGCGTAACATGGGCTACGCGGCGCTGGAATACGCACCGCCAGAAGGTTTTTATGCCGGTGCTGACGTTCGCTATATGAGTGACATTCAGGCCAATGATGAGAATAGCGAACAGGCGCCTGCTTATACGGTTGCCTCGCTCAACAGCGGTTACAAATTGCGTATTCAGGAACGCTGGCTGTTGGATGTTTGGGGGCGTGTCGATAACTTATTTGATCGGGAATATGTCGGCTCTGTCATCGTCAACGAAAGTAATGGTCGCTACTTCGAACCTGCACCGGGGCGCAATTATGGCGTGGGTGTGAATTTGAGTTACACCTTCTTGTAAGTACAGCTTATAAACAAAAAACGGAACCATTAGGTTCCGTTTTTATTTGGCAAGGAGCTTGATCACTCCATCGTTGCGCCGCCGTTAAGTTTGAAGACCACATTGACAATCAAACCCTGGCCTGGCTTTCCGCTTTCGTAGCGCCATTTTTTCATCGCCATTTTCACTTCACGCTCAAACATATTGGCAGGCGTTGCGGAGAGGATGCTCACGTTACTCACGCTGCCATCCGGGCCAACATCAAACTTCACCCGCACTTTACCTTCAATGCGTAACGCATGTGCACGAGAAGGATACTGTGGCGAATTACGGTTAAGCGCGCGTGGCCCTGTCGCAACCGGAGCGGTAGACGCCACTGGTGCCGTTTTAGCAACCGGTGCCGGACGAGCTGGTGCCGTGTTAGTTACCGCAGTTGCTGGACGGGGTTCAACCGGTTTGGCTTCTGGCTTCGGCTGTTCCACTTTTTTCACCGGCTTTGGCTTAGGCTTTGGTTTGGGTTTCGGCTCAGGCTTATGGATGACTACCGGCGCTTCTTTTGGCGGTTCGGGAATCGGTTCTGGCTCAGGTTCTGCTACCGGCTGCGGAGGCGGTTGCACCACTTCAGGTTGTGGGGGTTCTAGCTCAGCCGGGGTCACCATAGTGACACTGATAGGCTGTGCGGGCGCTGGCAACTCAATAACCTGATGTACCGAGGTATAGAGCAACCCCGCGACAACAGCACCATGTATCACAACCGAGAGAACGGTTGGCCATGGAAAGCGGCGAGGTAAATCAAGGGTCATTGACGTCATAATGGCTTAAGTCTCTTAAACAGGCGTCAATTTTAAATGCAAATAGCAATCATATTCAACAACGCATCGAAGAAAGTGGCTCTTTTTCCTTCCACCTGCAGGTTTTTCCCCCATTCGTGACCGCGATTTAACATCTTGTTTATGTTTCAATTGCAGTCTTTGCGCCATTCACTTACCGTATTTTACAACCCTCATATCAAAAGGAGTGCTGCACGTGCTGTATATCATTTATGCGGAAGATAATGCCGATTCTCTCGAAAAGCGGCTAGCTGTGCGCCCTGCCCATCTTGCACGCCTACAACTTTTACGCGATGAAGGTCGCTTGTTAACCGCGGGGCCAATGCCTGCCGTTGATAGCAATGATCCAGGGGCTGCGGGTTTTACCGGTTCAACGGTTATTGCTGAGTTTGCGTCGCTAGAAGATGCACAAGCCTGGGCCGAGGCCGATCCTTATATCGCCGCTGGCGTCGTTAAACAGGTCGCGATCAAGCCCTATAAAAAGGTCTTTTGATTTATTCTTTAATTCATAAAGGGCACAAATAAGTACTCATCGTATTTTGAAGTGCCTTTTCTTTCTGAATACGACACTCAGAACTTCAACTCTGGGACCAACGCATCGGCATTTTGCATGCATATTTTCCACGCACTCCCCGGTACGTCATTATCCAGAACTGTTGACGTTCTGTACTCAACTGTGCGCAGATTTTCTGTGCCATCGGAGCCTGTCACCACATACTGTAAGGTCGTCCAACGGACGGTAGTTGACATTCCTTTGGCGGTTAATTCGATGGTTTTATTTTTTACTTCTTCTGCACATTGATGCGCGGCGGCATTTACACGTTGGTATTTCTTTTCTTGTGGGGATAAATCATTCTGGGATGCACAGCCTGAAACAAGAACGCCTGTCACGGCAATAACACAGAATTTTTTCAACATGATTCATTCCTTAGGTTACGAAAATCAACCCTTTAGCGGCTTCCCCCTAATAGTAGTCAATGTTATCCGGTTTATTGAATAAATCTAACTGCCGAGCGCAATCATGATCGGCTGACACGGTTCCAATTCACAAGTGTTGCATGAAAATCAAAACAGCAAATTCGTCATGTTTTAGCATTAACAAAATGAGAATTATCCCATCGTTTTTTTGACTTTTTGCCGAGTCATTTCACCTACACTTTATGAGGTAATTACTTTTAATCACTCGTAAGCCTTGAGGATGTAATGATGAAAAATTTACTTTATTTTTCAGTAGCTACGGTCCTGATAGCCCTTCCGATAACGACCCTGGCTGTTGATACTCTCTCCGATGAAACCTCTTATAACCAACAAAGCGGCACCCTCACAGCAAGGGGGAGCACTATTGAAGAAGTGGAAAACTCCCTTAAAGCAGAAGCAATAAACAACGGTGCATCAGCCTATACGATCACGACCGAGAGTAGCGATGATGGGCAGGTCTACGGAGAGGCGACCCTCTACAAATAACATTGGATAACCAGGAAACATTGTTCAAAGATTCACAAAAGGTGACAATGCGCAGCGTACTGAATGGGTAATTTTAAGTTAATGCTGTTATTGAATTTGTCGGGAAATTTTCATGGATCTTTTTGATGAGTCTTATGAACAACATAAGCAATCGGTGGGAAATCAGGAAGCTCGCTGGAATGCCTGGCTGGCCAGTCACCCAATGGTGTTAGTGGCGGCGGCCACAATAACAGTTCTGATTATTGTACTTGCGATGCATTTCTTCTAAAGGTCGCAGCTAAATGATACTGGGCACCGCGAGCGGTGCCCTTTTCTTTACGACGCCCATTGATCGTGAATAGCAAACAGCAAGGAATTACGCGCGCGGTTTGTCTGGCACTTTCTGATGGCGTGAATGCGCATGTTGCGGCGTGACTGACCTTCCAGCCAACGCGATCTGCGCCGTTGCGTCTGACGAAGCATACGCCACCGTCCGACCTCAGTTCTACTACGCCTCATTTTTACGACTCGGGTTGCATGTAAGACGCGCCATTATAGTGCCTTCTGCCCTACAGACCAGTCGTTTTACGATTATACCCGTCACACTTCAAGCTGTTGGCCCGCTGGCTGCTCGTATTCCCAATTTTGGGTATAGTTTTAGTGTTAACCGCTGGCTGTTGTGCGTAAACTCAAAAGCATACGGTTTCTAAAGGATTTTTGAACGATGACAACCTTCTATACAGTCTTTAGTTGGCTGATAATTTTAGGTTACTGGCTTTTAATAGCCGGCGTGACGCTACGAATTTTGATGAAGCGTCGTGCAGTTCCTTCAGCCATGGCATGGCTTCTTATCATTTATATTCTTCCGCTGGTTGGGATCATCGCCTATCTCTCATTTGGCGAACTGCATCTGGGTAAACGCCGCGCAGAGCGCGCGCGTGCCATGTGGCCATCAACCGCCAAATGGTTGAACGATCTTAAAAGCTGCAAACATATTTTTGCCGAAGAAAACAGCGAAGTGGCGACATCACTGTTCCAGCTGTGTGAGCGCCGCCAGGGGATTGGCGGTGTCAAAGGCAACCAACTCCAACTGCTCACCACGTCAGATGAAACGATGCACGCGTTGATTCGTGACATCCAGTTGGCTCGCCACAATATCGAGATGGTGTTTTATATCTGGCAGCCAGGGGGCTTAGCTGACCAGGTTGCTGAATCGCTGATGGCAGCCGCGCGTCGCGGGATTCATTGCCGATTAATGCTCGATTCTGCGGGTAGCGTCGCGTTCTTCCGCAGTCCGTGGGCGAATATGATGCGTAACGCTGGCGTCGAAGTGGTTGAGGCGCTCAAAGTTAACCTGATGCGTGTGTTCCTGCGCCGTATGGATTTACGCCAGCACCGTAAAATGGTGATGATCGATAACTACATTGCTTACACCGGCAGTATGAATCTCGTCGATCCGCGTTTCTTTAAACAGGATGCTGGCGTCGGGCAATGGGTCGATTTAATGGCGCGTATGGAAGGCCCGGTCGCCACCGCGATGGGGATTGTTTATTCCTGTGACTGGGAGATAGAAACCGGTAAGCGTATTTTACCACCGGCTCCAGACGCGAATATTATGCCTTTTGAAGAGGCGACCGGGCATACCATTCATACCATTGCCTCAGGTCCTGGTTTCCCGGAAGACTTAATTCATCAGGCGCTGCTAACGTCAGTTTATGCGGCGCGTGAATATTTAATTATGACGACGCCTTATTTCGTCCCGAGTGATGATTTGCTACATGCTATTTGCACCGCGGCGCAACGTGGCGTCGACGTGAGTATTATTGTCCCACGCAAGAATGACTCTCTCCTGGTGGGCTGGGCGAGCCGAGCCTTCTTCACTGAGTTACTGGCTGCTGGGGTGAAAATTTACCAGTTTGAAGGCGGTCTGCTGCACACCAAGAGTGTGCTGGTCGATGGGCAATTGAGTTTAGTCGGTACCGTGAATCTGGATATGCGCAGCTTGTGGCTTAATTTCGAGATTACGCTGGTGATTGATGACTCCGGTTTTGCCAGCGATCTGGCGGCGGTACAAGACGATTATATCTCCCGCTCTCGCCTGTTAGACCAGCGTTTGTGGGTTAAGCGTCCAATGTGGCAGCGCGTGGTAGAGCGACTGTTTTACTTCTTTAGCCCGTTGCTGTAAAACGTGGCGCATCAGTATTTAATAAGTGGAACCAGACATGGAAATGGATCTGAACAATCGCCTGACAGAAGATGAAACCCTCGAGCAGGCTTACGATATTTTTCTTGAGCTGGCGGTCGATAACCTCGACCCGGCCGATGTAATTTTGTTTAATCTGCAATTTGAAGAACGCGGCGGTGCTGAGCTTTTTGACCCGGCAGAAGACTGGCAGGAACATGTGGATTTCGATCTGAACCCTGATTTCTTCGCCGAAGTGGTGATTGGCCTGGCCGATACCGATGGCGGTGAAATTAACGACATCTTCGCACGTGTACTGTTGTGCCGCGAAAAAGACCACAAACTCTGCCATATTCTTTGGCGCGAGTAAGCCTTTGTAGGGCGGATAAGCGTTAGCTTCATCCGCCATTTACATCTGACCTACAGCTTAGGTAACGCTCTCCCACAGGATTTGCAGAATCGAGCCTCTTCGTCGTGATTGCCTTTATGGCAGTTTGGGCACAAACGGGCATTCCGCTGTTTCTGAAACTCGTTAGTCATATGCGCGGTAATAATCCCGGTTGGGATGGCAATCACCGAGTAACCAATCAAGATAAGAATTGAAGCGACCATGCGCCCCGGCCCGGTATGCGGAGTGATGTCGCCATACCCCACTGTCGTCACCGTCACCACCGCCCAGTACACCGACGTCCCCAGGTTAGTAAAACCGTTTGGCGGCCCTTCAATGCCGTACATCAGGCCACCAGCGACCACCATCACAATAAGAATAAAGGAATAGAACAGAATCAATTGATGTCGAGCATTAACAATAGCTTGCCATAAGGTGTGCAACGTCGGCATGTAGCGCAGCAGTTTGAGTATTCTAAGTACGCGGATTGCACGCATTGCGCGCCACGCAAACACGTAATTGACGCCTATTTCAGGCCACAGCCACAACACGTACAGCGGCAAAATCGTCGCCAGATCGATGAAGCCCCAGAAGCTGAAGACGTACTTTCTGGGGTCAGGCCAACACAGCACCCGCAGAATATACTCCAGCGTAAACAGCAGAGTGAAGCCAATTTCCAGAGCCACAAAGAGCTGCCATTCATCGTAGGTCAGATGGTATTGCGTGCCGAGTCCTGACTCGATAAAGACCGCAATCACGCTGAGTAAAGCGAATAACCCGCATAACGCTTCAAAGCGTCGGCCTGAGCGCGTTTTTTGATCAAAGAGAAGATGGTACATCCGCTGACGGGTAACAAGAATAAGCACAGGCAAGTAACCTCACAAACAAAAAGGGCTGGCATCATGCCAGCCCTGCGAGATTATAACGGGTCTACCTTAAGACAGGAAACGGCATGCTTGAAGCTGCCCTCCAGCACCGGGCGAGTTTTGGCACATTCTGGCCCAGCAATAGGACAACGGGTACGGAAAACACAGCCTGACGGCGGGTTAATAGGCGATGGCAACTCCCCTTCAAGAAGTTGTATCGTTTTGTTTCTTTCCAAATCCGGGTCGGGAATGGGTACCGCAGACATCAAGGCTTTGGTGTAAGGATGCAGCGGGTTGTGGTACACCTCGTCGTAAGTACCCAGCTCAACTGCATGACCCAGATACATCACCAGGACGCGATCTGAAATGTGTTTTACCACCGCCAAGTCGTGGGCGATGAAGATCAACGACAGTCCCATTTCACGTTGCAGTTTTTGCAGTAGGTTCACCACCTGAGCCTGAATGGATACATCGAGTGCCGAAACGGGTTCGTCACAGATGATCAGTTTTGGCTCAAGGATCAGCGCGCGGGCAATCCCGATGCGCTGACACTGGCCGCCTGAGAATTCGTGCGGATAACGGTTGATGAGGTTTGGCAGCAAGCCCACTTTCATCATCATCGCTTTCACACGGTCACGGACTTCCTGACGCGGCATTTTCGGGTGATAGGTACGCAGCGGCTCAGCAATAATATCGCCGATATTCATACGCGGGTTGAGTGATGCCAGCGGGTCCTGGAAAATCATCTGGATGTCGCTGCGCACATCGCGCCACTCGTCCTGATTCATCCCCAGCAGATCTTTACCCAGCCACGCAACTCTGCCTTCGGTGGCTTTGACCAGGCCGATAATGGCACGGGCAAAGGTCGATTTTCCGCAACCTGATTCCCCTACCACACCCAGCGTTTCACCCTCGTACAAACGTAGTGTCACGCCATCAACCGCTTTCAGCGTTTTGGAGGGTTGCCAGAACCACTGTTTGCCGTCTTTGATATCAAAGTGAACTTTAAGATCGGCAATTTCCAGCAGGACTTTTTTATCTTGTGTCACGGCGTTCATACCAACTCCTCCACTGGCTTAAAGCAAGCGCGTAAGCGGCCTTCACCAAATTGTTCCAGCGGCGGAGCCGTGTTGCAGATTTCCATGGCGTGTGGGCAACGTGGCTGGAACGGGCAACCTTTCGGCAGACGTAACAGGTTTGGCGGGTTGCCAGGAATGGTCAGCAAAGATTCGCCTTCAGCATCAAGACGTGGAACCGCGTTGAGCAGGCCGATGGAGTAAGGATGAACCGGGTTGTAGAACACGTCGCGCGCCTGGCCATATTCCATAGTACGACCTGCATACATCACCAGCACTTTGTCACAGATCCCGGCGACTACGCCAAGATCGTGGGTAATCATGATGATCGCAGTATTGAACTCACGTTTGAGATCGTTAAGCAGCGTCATGATTTGCGCCTGAACGGTGACGTCCAGCGCAGTGGTCGGTTCGTCGGCAATCAGCAATTTTGGACGGCACAGCAGCGCCATCGCAATCATCACACGTTGACGCATGCCACCGGAAAACTCATGCGGGAACATGCGCATACGCTTACGCGCTTCGGGCATTTTTACCGCATCAAGCATACGAACAGATTCTTCAAAGGCTTCGGCTTTGCCCAATTTCTTATGCAGCATCAGCACTTCCATCAACTGCTCACCTACACGCATGTAAGGGTTCAGTGAGGTCATTGGGTCCTGGAAGATCATGGAAATCTGCTCTGCACGCAGGCGGTTGAGTTGGTTCTCTGGCAGATTCAGGATCTCTTTACCGTTGAATTTAGCCGACCCGCCAATACGGCCATTCGCCGCCAGCAAGCCCATCAACGCAAATGCTGTTTGCGATTTACCGGAACCGGATTCACCTACGATACCCAGTGTTTCACCGGCACGCAGACTGAAATTCAGATCGTTTACCGCCGTAACGTCACCATCTGGAGTACCAAAGGTGACGCGCAGATCTTTTACGTCTAACAGCGTAGAAGTCTGGCTCAGTGGAGTCACCACCGCAGGATTTTCAATTGTGCTCATCGCGGCACTCCTTAACGATCTTTCGGGTCGAGGGCATCACGCAGGCCATCGCCGATAAAGTTGAAACAGAACAGAGTGATAACCAGGAAGCCTGCCGGGAACATCAGCAACCATGGGGATACTTCCATGGAGTTGGCACCATCGCTCAGCAATGCACCCCAGCTACTTAATGGCTCTTGTGTACCCAGACCCAGGAAGCTCAGGAAAGATTCGAACAGGATCATGCTTGGCACCAGCAGCGAGGCATAAACCACCACCACGCCGAGTACGTTTGGTACAATGTGACGAACAACGATGTTAACGGTAGAGACACCGCCAACCTGGGCTGCTTCGATGAACTCTTTACGTTTCAGGCTCAGAGTTTGGCCACGGACGATACGCGCCATATCCAGCCAGGAAACCATCCCGATTGCCACAAAAATCAGCAGGATGTTTTGCCCAAAGAAGGTCACCAGCAAAATGACGAAGAACATGAATGGGAAGGAGTTGAGGATTTCCAGCAAGCGCATCATCACTGAGTCGGTTTTACCGCCCAGATAACCCGCGAGCGAGCCGTATAATGTGCCAACGACTACCGCGACCAGCGCCGCAGCGACACCCACCATCAGAGAAATACGCCCGCCGATTGCCACGCGAACTAACAGATCTCGACCGGAGGAGTCTGTGCCAAAGTAGTGCCCGGATTCCATATCTGGTGCTGCCGACATCATTCCCCAGTCGGTATCAAAGTAGCTAAACTGCGACAGCATCGGCGCAAAGGCCACGAACAGCGCGATAATCGCCAGAACAATCAAACTGGCAACCGCGGCACGGTTATGCATAAAACGGCGACGGGCATCTTGCCAAAGGCTACGGCCTTCTACTTCTAGTTTTTCACTGAAGTTTTCCAGCGCCTCGCTGTTTTTCTTACTCAACATCATGGCGAACTCCAGTGTCAGTAACGGATTTTTGGATCGATAACGGCGTACAGCACGTCAACAATCGCGTTAAAGAGAATCGTCAGCGCGCCTACCAGAATGGTGAGGCTCAGAACCAGTGAGTAGTCACGGTTCAACGCTCCGTTTACGAACAACTGGCCAATACCCGGTAACCCGTAAATGGTTTCGATCACCATCGAGCCGGTGATAATACCGACAAAAGCTGGGCCCAAATATGACAGTACGGGTAACAGAGCCGGTTTCAACGCGTGGCGCAAAATAATGCGGCGCATTGGCAAACCTTTAGCGCGAGCTGTACGGATGAAGTTAGAGTGCAGCACTTCAATCATTGAGCCACGAGTGATACGCGCGATACTCGCAATATAAGCTAATGAAAGTGCAACCATCGGCAGGATCATGTATTGAATGGCACCGCCGTTCCACCCGCCTCCGGGCAGCCACTTAAGTGTTATCGCAAATATCAGAACCAGTAATGGCGCCACCACGAAACTCGGGATAACAACCCCCGTCATGGCCACCCCCATTACGGCGTAATCCCATTTGGTATTTTGATTCAGTGCGGCGATGACCCCCGCTAAAACACCTAAAACAAGCGCAAAGATAAATGCAGCAGCACCTAATTTTGCCGAGACAGGGAAGCTTGAGGCGACCAAATCGTTTACTGAATAATCTTTGTATTTAAATGACGGGCCAAAATCACCGTGCGCCAGTTGTTTCAAATAACTGAAATACTGTGTCGTGATTGGATCGTTTAAATGATATTTAGCTTCGATGTTCGCCATCACTTCTGGCGGAAGCGCGCGTTCGCTGGTGAATGGACTACCCGGCGCAAGACGCATCATGAAGAATGAAATAGTTATAAGAATAAAGAGTGTCGGAATTGCTTCCAGACAACGACGTAGAATAAATTTCAACATTGCCCGTACCTTCTGGCTGTGCCTTTAGCATGCGATTAAATAAGACACGATGGGGTAAGTCCTACCCTTTTTACCCTAAATAATTCACGTTGCAGGAAGGCAACAAACTCATGAATCCCCAGGAACATAGACAAACTATGTGACTGGGGTGAATGAGCGCAGTTAACGCACCTGCAGCGTGAAGTATGAAGGGTAAAACTTACCCCACGAATTGCCATTAATGTTTGATGATATACATATCTTTAGTATAGATATTATCCATCGGGTCTTTGCCGGTATAACCGCCTACCCATGGTTTCACCAGACGGGCGTTCACGTAGTAATAAACCGGAACGATTGCAGAATCTTTGCCCAACTGCTGTTCCGCTTTATCGTACGCGGCGGCACGTTGTGCTTCATCTGTTGCTTTCAGCGATTCCGCCATGATGGCGTCAAAGGCCGGGCTCTTATAATGCGCGGTGTTCATTGAGCTGCCAGACAACATGGTGTTCAGGAAGGAAGTCGGTTCGTTGTAATCCGCACACCAGCCAGCACGTGCAACGTTGTAGTTGCCCTGGTGACGAGTATCAAGGAAGGTTTTCCACTCCTGGTTTACCAGCTTAACGTTCACACCGAGGTTTTTCTGCCAGATAGAAGCGGCAGCGATGGCCAGTTTCTTGTGCAGATCGGAAGTGTTGTACAGCAGGTCGAAGGTCAGCGGTTTGTCTTTGGTGTAGCCCGCTTCAGCCAGCAATTTCTTAGCTTCTTCGTTACGTTTTTCCTGAGTCCATGAGAACCACTCAGGTTTAGTCAGTTTTGCACCGTCAGCATAAGGAGGCGTGTAGCCGTAAGCTGGCAGATCGCCCTGCGCCTTCACTTTATTAACGATGATGTCACGATCCAGGCCCAGTTTCAGAGCGGTACGGACGCGCACATCGTTAAACGGAGCTTTCTGGTTGTTGATTTCGTAGTAATAAGTACACAGATACGGGTCAACGTGTACTTCAGCTGGAATTTCTTTTTTCAGCTTCTGGAACAGTTCGATTGGCAGGTTGTTATATGTCATGTCAATCTCGCCGCTGCGGTAGCGGTTAACATCCGTGACTTCAGAAGAGATTGGCAGATAAGTAATTTGTGAAATAACAGTTTTCGCGTTATCCCAATAATTGGTATTACGCTCCATCACGATACGTTCGTTAACCACCCAGTCCTTCAGTTTGTAAGCACCGTTGCTCACGATGTTGGCAGGTTGGGTCCACTTCTCACCAAACTTCTCAATGGCCGCTTTATTCACCGGGGACATCGCCGGGTTAACCAGAAGTTTGTAGAAGTAAGGAACAGGCTCGCTCAGAGTGACTTCCAGCGTGTGGTCGTCAATGGCTTTTACGCCCAGTTCACTTGGTTTCATTTTGCCGTCGATGATGGCATCAACGTTTACGATATGGCCGTATTGCGGGTAGCTTGCGTATGGGGAAGCAGTATTTGGATCAACCAGACGCTGCCAGCTATAGACGAAATCTTGTGCCGTGACTGGCTCGCCGTTAGACCATTTCGCATCTTTACGCAGATGGAAGGTCCAGACTTTAAAATCTTTATTATCCCAGGACTCTGCCACGCCCGGAATTGGGTGGCCGTCTTTTGGAGAGGTAATCAGTAAGCCTTCAAACAGGTCACGGCTCACGTTTGACTCAGGAACACCTTCAATTTTGTTTGGGTCCAAAGACTGTGGTTCAGCACCGTTATTGCGAATCAACGTTTGCTTTTCTGACAGTTGAACACCGGCAGGAACTTCGGCCGCCATGGCCACATTGCCTACGATTAGCGCGGATAAAATGCTTGCTGCTACCAGACTTTTTTTTGTGATGATGGACATTGTGTTGATACTCCACTCATTATAATTACCGACCCGAAAGCCAGCCTCTTCCCCTCAGGGGTTCCTTTACAGTGCAAGAGCGTTATGCAACTGCCAGGCTTTATTTTTTGTCTTACTTGCTATCACCGACTTTATTTGGGGGATGCTCTTTATGGCACCCTGCTCCGTCGATTCTTAATCAACCTACCCTGTACTGAGGTTGATTTTGATGAGTCATCTGTAAATGAAACATTTTTCAGATAATTGTGTTGTCCGGAAAGTATCAAAAGCACCTAATTCCCGCCAATACAATTTGCAAATTTGTTAACCATTTCTCTTTTATCTATCCAGAACGTCGTCTGGAAAGATGCTGCATCAATGCATTTTGTCGAGTTAACACGCTAAAAAATAAAGAAATTGTAGTGTTAATCTGGTTTGTTCTGTTGCAACATGAACACAACACACTATCGTTCACATAAAATTAACAATTGGTTATTTTTTAGCACATTCATCTGCAAGACAGCTTGATTAACTAATATCATCTCAATAAAGCCGCAGCAAGCATCATTGTGTAGGGTTAGTTAAATAACGATTTGATTGTTAACTTTATGTACAACGGACAAATGCCGGGGCCGCTAATATACGGTTTCCAAAGCATTTTCTTATGAATGGTTTTCTAGTGAAAAGAACAGCAGCGCTTATGATTCAAATCAGTTGGTGGGAATTTAACAAAAAAAAAGCAGAATGGTTATTCTGCTTTTTCATATGTAGCTTTCAGCAGAACTAACTTAATAATCCTGGGAAAATGGTTTTCAGACCAGTCACAATAAATTCAATACCCAGAGCCATCAATAACAGACCCATTATACGGGTAATAACGTTAATCCCCGTTTGCCCTAACAGGCGCACTAGCAAAGGAGCTAGACGGAAAACTAACCAACAGCAAAAAGCAAAGAGCGCAATGGCAATCGTAAAACCGATTAAATAATTCCAACTGTGGTATCGCGTGCCCCAGACAATAGTCGAACTGATTGCACCAGGACCTGCCATTAATGGAAGAGCTAACGGAACGACGCCTACGCTTTCGCGAATAGCACTTTCTGATTTTTCTTGTTTGTTCTGTTTATCTTCACCCAGTTTACCGCTGATCATCGACATCGCAATGGTCACCACCAGAATGCCGCCGGCAATTCGGAAGGAATCAATTGATATGCCGAATAATTGGAGGATACCGTCACCGAGGAACAACGACGTCCATAAAATAATCGCTACTGACAGGTTGGCGGTAAGGTTTGTTTTATTCCTCGCCAACGCGGTTTGGTAGCTGGTCATGCTGATAAACACGGGAATGATCCCAACTGGGTTTACCAGCGCGAACAGGCCAATAAAGAACTTAAAATAGGTTGGCAAATCAAATAAGGATTGAGCCACTAAAAACTCCGCAAATGAACGTAGCAAAGGCCGCGGTAATGTAATGGAAAACCAGTTCTGGCGCTACGCCCTTTCGCAGCATAGATAACTACTTTTATGCGCAATTGCGATATTAAACAATATTGTTACTCACTTGTTGAAAATATGGTAGTTTGTTTTAGCTTTGCTGTGACAAGAATTTTAAAGACTTATCAATAACCTGAATCTGTCATGCTGAATGGAGTCAGCCTTAGGATAATGTGATGCAAGTCACAAAAAACCTACTCAGAAGTGAGTACTCTTGGAAACATCTGAAGAGCGTATGATTCAGACCATGAATAGGTTTTTTCGATAAGGCTCTTTTAGTAAATCAGCAAGATGTTTTGGGAAGTTTTTGGATAGTCGTGGCCCTCTTCTACGCAAGCTGTTGCCCGCTGACTATACTGTCGACTCGAGCAGCTCATTTACTAAAAGAGTTTAAACATTATCAGGAGAGCATTATGGCTGTAACTAATGTCGCTGAACTTAACGCACTTGTAGAGCGCGTCAAGAAAGCCCAGCGTGAATATGCCAACTTTACTCAAGAGCAAGTTGATAAAATCTTCCGCGCCGCCGCTCTGGCTGCCGCTGATGCTCGAATCCCTCTCGCGAAACTGGCCGTTGCCGAATCAGGCATGGGTATTGTTGAAGATAAAGTGATCAAAAACCACTTTGCTTCTGAGTATATCTACAACGCCTATAAAGATGAGAAAACCTGCGGTGTGTTGGATGAAGACCACACCTTCGGGACTATCACTATCGCTGAGCCAATCGGTATCATCTGCGGTATCGTGCCAACGACTAACCCAACTTCAACGGCTATCTTTAAATCTCTGATCAGCCTGAAGACTCGTAACGCGATCATCTTCTCTCCACACCCACGTGCAAAAGACGCGACCAATAAAGCCGCAGACATCGTTCTGCAAGCTGCTATCGCTGCTGGTGCACCTAAAGATCTGATTGGTTGGATTGACCAGCCATCTGTCGAACTGTCTAACGCTCTGATGCACCACCCAGATATCAACATGATTCTGGCAACCGGTGGTCCAGGCATGGTTAAAGCAGCATATAGCTCCGGTAAACCAGCAATCGGTGTTGGCGCAGGTAACACCCCTGTTGTTGTTGACGAAACTGCCGACATCAAACGTGTTGTTGCTTCTATCCTGATGTCTAAAACCTTCGATAACGGCGTAATCTGTGCTTCCGAGCAATCAGTTATCGTTGTTGACTCTGCATACAATGCAGTGCGCGAACGTTTTGCATCCCACGGCGGCTACATGCTGCAGGGTAAAGAGCTGAAAGCTGTTCAGGACATCATCCTGAAAAACGGCGCACTGAACGCCGCTATCGTTGGTCAGCCAGCAACTAAAATTGCTGAACTGGCAGGCTTCACTGTACCGGCTGACACCAAGATCCTGATTGGTGAAGTTAGCGTTGTTGACGATTCGGAGCCATTCGCTCACGAAAAACTGTCTCCAACTCTGGCTATGTATCGTGCTAAGAGCTTCGAAGACGCTGTTGTTAAAGCTGAGAAACTGGTTGAGATGGGCGGCATCGGCCACACCTCTTGCCTGTACACAGACCAGGACAACCAGCCAGAGCGCGTTAAGCACTTCGGCGACAAAATGAAAACTGCACGTATCCTGATCAACACCCCTGCTTCACAGGGTGGTATCGGTGACCTGTACAACTTCAAACTCGCGCCTTCCCTGACTCTGGGTTGTGGCTCATGGGGTGGTAACTCCATCTCTGAGAACGTGGGTCCTAAGCACCTGATCAACAAGAAAACCGTTGCTAAGCGAGCTGAGAACATGTTGTGGCATAAACTTCCGAAATCTATCTACTTCCGCCGCGGCTCTCTGCCAATCGCGCTGGACGAAGTGATTACTGATGGTCACAAACGTGCGATGATCGTTACCGACCGTTTCCTGTTCAATAACGGCTATGCAGACCAGATCACTTCTGTTCTGAAAGCAGCTGGCGTTGAAACTGAAGTATTCTTCGAAGTAGAAGCGGATCCAACTCTGACCGTGGTACGTAAAGGTGCAGAGCTGGCGAACTCCTTCAAACCAGACGTGATCATCGCGCTGGGCGGTGGTTCACCGATGGATGCTGCGAAAATCATGTGGGTTATGTACGAGCACCCAGAAACTCACTTCGAAGAACTGGCGCTGCGCTTCATGGACATCCGTAAGCGTATCTACAAGTTCCCGAAAATGGGCGTAAAAGCGAAAATGATCGCGGTTACCACCACTTCCGGTACTGGTTCAGAAGTGACCCCGTTTGCTGTTGTAACTGATGATGCAACTGGTCAGAAATACCCGCTGGCGGACTACGCTCTGACTCCAGATATGGCAATTGTTGATGCCAACCTGGTGATGGATATGCCTAAGTCCCTGTGTGCTTTCGGTGGTTTGGATGCCGTTACTCACGCACTGGAAGCTTACGTTTCCGTACTGGCTAGCGAATTCTCTGACGGTCAGGCTCTGCAAGCACTGAAACTGCTGAAAGAAAACCTGCCAGCATCTTACAACGAAGGCGCTAAAAACCCAGTTGCTCGTGAGCGTGTACACAACGCTGCGACCATCGCCGGTATCGCGTTTGCTAACGCCTTCCTGGGTGTGTGCCACTCAATGGCGCACAAACTGGGTTCACAGTTCCACATTCCTCACGGTCTGGCGAACGCCCTTTTGATTTCCAACGTTATCCGCTATAACGCGAATGACAACCCAACCAAGCAGACTGCATTCAGCCAGTATGACCGCCCACAAGCGCGTCGTCGTTATGCTGAAATCGCAGACCACTTGGGTCTGAGCGCACCGGGCGACCGTACTGCTGCTAAGATCGAAAAACTGCTGGCATGGCTGGAAAGCATCAAGGCTGAACTGGGTATTCCTAAGTCCATCCGCGAAGCAGGCGTTCAGGAAGCTGACTTCCTGGCTCACGTTGATAAACTGTCTGAAGATGCGTTCGATGACCAGTGTACCGGTGCTAACCCGCGTTACCCACTGATCTCTGAACTGAAACAGATTCTGATGGATACCTTCTACGGTCGTGATTATGTAGAAGAAGGTAGCGTGCCAGCATCGACTGCAAAAGAAGCTGCTCCAGCAGCTAAAGCTGACAAGAAAGCGAAGAAAACCGCTTAATTGTAAAGCCTAATAAAAAACCCGCCTCGGCGGGTTTTTTTATGTCTGCTTTTCAAATTCGCAATGTACAGCCCTTCACGAAGACCAGCGAGAAAGACTAGCCTTCCCCTCACTTTTATTTTTTATGCGCTCTGGATGCCCTGCAGAGAGCCTTTTTGTAGCGCTTCTTTATAATGCTTGCGGCAAACCGACACATAACGTTCATTGCCACCAATAACCACTTGCTCACCCTGGTTATATGGACGGCCTTCCTGATCAAGTCGCAACACCATACTGGCTTTACGACCACAGAAACAAATAGTTTTTAATTCTACTAGCTTATCTGACCACGCTAATAAATAGCGGCTTCCGCCAAATAATTCGCCCTGAAAATCAGTACGTAATCCATAACACAGTACGGGAATATCTAATTCATCCACCACGTCTGATAACGCTAGTACTTGATCGCGTGTCAGGAACTGGCATTCATCCACCAGAACACAATGCACGGCATCACGCTGATGCTCTTCACTTATTTCATTGAATAATTGGGTTGAGCCATTGTAGAGCTTAGCGGGCGACGATAATCCAATACGTGAACTCACCTTCCCAGAGCCAAACCGGTTGTCAATTTCTGCGGTATACACCAGCGTACGCATCCCGCGCTCTTGATAGTTGTATGAGGATTGCAGTAATGCCGTGGATTTACCCGCATTCATTGCGGAATAGTAAAAGTAGAGTTGTGCCATTGGTCAGCTAGCCTGAGTTAAAATGTAAATATTATTAACACGGATTATATCATAAGCCGTTACAGAGTTATCGTTGCCTGAGGTTTGTAAGAAAAAATTCTGTATTGTTCTTCTGATATATAAGTAGTAGAGCAAAATGGTTGTTATGCACCTGATGTTTGAAGTTCGTCACGCTGCACTTAACTTACGGAGTTTTCAGCATTTTCATTGCTATACGATGGAACTCATTGAATCCCTAATAATAATTATCTATTAAGAATATCCACTGTTTTGGACAATAATACCAAAGGTTGATATTTCACCATTAATGCGGTCACACCTCAATTTAGAGCCTCAACAACCCCTGTTACTATCAGGGTTGTTGTTGAAAAAGTGAGTTATCCACGTTTTGTTTTCCCGCCGTATGAAGCAAAATTTAAGTTAATGTTCTTTTATAAATCGACAAAATATTATGGAATTTTGAATTCCTTACATTCCCGCCTATTGCAGAAGTTAATTTAAGCCTCTATTATTAGCCCATCAAGCCAACCATCAATATAAGATTGAGATTACTAAAATGAGCGAAGCACTTAAAATTCTGAACAACATCCGTACTCTTCGTGCACAAGCTAGAGAATGTACTCTGGAAACGCTGGAAGAAATGCTGGAAAAATTAGAAGTTGTTGTTAACGAACGTCGCGAAGAAGATAATGCTGCTGCTGCAGAAATTGAAGAGCGTACTCGTAAACTGCAACAATACCGTGAAATGCTGATCGCTGACGGCATTGATCCTAACGAATTACTGAATAGCATGGCTGCTGTTAAATCTGCAGGCAAAGCAAAACGCGCTGCGCGCCCAGCTAAATATCAGTACATCGACGAAAACGGCGAAAGCAAAACCTGGACTGGCCAGGGCCGTACTCCAGCAGTAATCAAAAAAGCAATGGAAGAACAAGGCAAGAAACTGGAAGACTTCCTGATTGCCTAATTTTCGCTTTTAGTGCTGCTTATTAAATCCCGCTTCGGCGGGATTTTTATTTGTGTGTAATGTTTTTTTAAATTATGCCGAAAGCAGTATCCACAAAAAAGGAAGCCTGAGCTTCCTTTTT
Organism: Buttiauxella agrestis ATCC 33320; assembly: GCA_024169445.1. Classification (GTDB taxonomy): domain Bacteria; phylum Pseudomonadota; class Gammaproteobacteria; order Enterobacterales; family Enterobacteriaceae; genus Buttiauxella; species Buttiauxella ferragutiae. The sequence goes on along the minus strand of JALKFA010000001.1, from coordinate 3,171,074 downwards.
CATTTTACAAACTAATCACGGTGTCAGCTGACTTTATAGAATGCCTTATACCAGTCTACAAAGTTCTGTACGCCATCGTTTACTGATGTCTGTGGCTTGAAGCCGATAACATCATACAGCGCCTGTGTATCCGCACTGGTCTCCAGCACGTCACCAGGCTGCATAGGAAGCATGTTCTTGTGCGCAACTTTACCCAGTGAGGTTTCCAGGGCCGTAATATAATCCATCAGCGTCACTGGGTTGCTATTACCGATGTTATATACACGATACGGCGCTGAGCTAGTTGCTGGCGTTCCCTCTTCTACCGTCCATTGTGCATCAGCTTGTGGAATGACGTCCTGTAAACGCACAATCGCCTCAGCAATATCATCGATATAAGTAAAATCACGACGCATTTGTCCGTGATTGTAAACATCAATACTCTTCCCTTCGACAATCGCACGAGTAAATTTAAATAACGCCATATCCGGGCGCCCCCACGGACCATAAACGGTAAAGAAACGCAAACCCGTCGTTGGCAATCCATATAAGTGCGAGTAGGTATGTGACATCAACTCGTTGGCTTTTTTAGTTGCCGCATATAAAGAAATTGGATGATCGACACTGTCATCCGTGGAGAACGGGAGTTTACGATTCAGGCCATATACTGAGCTTGAAGACGCATATAACAGATGCCCGACTTTATTATGGCGGCACCCTTCGAGCACATTTAAATGCCCTACCAGATTTGAATCCGCATAAGCGTGAGGGTTATCGATTGAATAACGAACACCTGCTTGCGCAGCAAGATGAATCACACGATCGAATTTCTCAGTGGCAAATAATTGCGCCATACCATTACGATCGGCGAGGTCAATTTTTTCGAAACGGAATGATGAATGAGGAGCAAGGCGATCAAGACGAGCTTGTTTGAGATTGACGTCATAATAGTCGTTCAGGTTATCGATACCGATAACCTGGTGACCGGCGTTGAGCAGACGTTCACTAACATGGAATCCAATAAAGCCTGCGGCGCCGGTAACCAGAAATTTCATACAACCCTCATTTATTATGCAATATTGATGGACGCTCCGCGGCCGATTGCATAATAAACAAAGCCGCGCTTGCTGAGTCTCTCAGGATCATACAGGTTACGGCCGTCAAAGATAACCGGTTGCTTTAGTGATTTCTTAATTGCATCGAAATCAGGTGCACGGAAACTTTGCCACTCTGTACAAATAACCAGAGCATCTGCATCTTGTAATGCAGCTTCTTTGGTACCCATCAATTTCAGGTCTGAACGATGTCCGTAAATGCGCTGGGTTTCATCCATTGCTTCCGGGTCATACGCCTGCACCTGAGCACCGCGTTCCCAAAGCGCTTCCATCAGGACGCGGCTTGAGGCTTCACGCATATCGTCAGTATTCGGTTTGAAAGAGAGCCCCCACAGCGCGAAGGTCTTGCCTTTCAGGTCTTCACCAAAGTGACGAGAAATAAACTCAGGGAGTTTTAACTTCTGGTCGTGGTTTACCTCTTCTACTGCTTGCAGAATACGTGGCGTATAGCCAATCTGCTGAGCAGTACGAATCAGTGCCTGCACATCTTTAGGGAAGCAGGAACCACCATAACCACAGCCAGGATAGATAAAGCTGTAACCGATGCGTGAGTCAGAACCGATACCCATACGCACTTTCTCGATATCCGCACCCAGACGTTCTGCCAGGTTAGAGATTTCGTTCATAAAGCTGATTTTAGTCGCCAGCATGCAGTTGGCTGCGTACTTGGTCAACTCGGCGCTACGGATATCCATCAGGATCATACGGTCATGATTGCGGTTGAACGGTTCATACAGTTCACGCAATAAATCGACCACATCATCGTTATCAGTACCGATAACAATACGCTCAGGGCGCATACAGTCAGAAACTGCGGCACCTTCCTTCAGGAATTCAGGGTTAGAAACTACATCGAATGGAATTTCTACGCCACGCGCTTTCAGTGTTTCTTCCATTACGCTGCGCACTCTGTCTGCGGTTCCGACTGGAACGGTAGACTTATCGAGCACAACTTTATGAGAAGTCATGTGCTGCGCGATGGTACGCGCCACAGCTGTGACATATTTCAGGTCAGCAGAGCCGTCTTCATCAGGCGGCGTGCCAACAGCAATAAATTGCATTTCACCATGATGAACACCCATTTCAGCATCGGTGCTGAACTGCAAACGGCCTTCTTCATAGTTTTTCTTAACCAGTGGCGTTAAGCCAGGCTCAAAAATCGGGATCACGCCGTTTTTCAGATTTTCAACTTTCTTCGCATCGACATCTATGCACATCACTTCGTGACCGACTTCTGCAAGCACCGCAGCCTGCACAAGTCCAACATAGCCGATACCAAATACAGTAACTTTCATCTTTCTATCCTGCGTTGAAATGAATTACTTTTTCGCGCCAACAATCTCTTCTAACCAGGCTTTAAAATCTGGCCCCAGAGAACTGTGACGGATACCGTATTCCACAAACGCCTGCATGTAGCCGAGTTTATTACCGCAGTCATGGCTAACGCCTTTCATGTGGTAGGCTTCAACAGTCTGTTTTTCCATCAACATAGCGATGGAGTCAGTCAGCTGAATTTCATCGCCAGCACCCGGAGGCGTTTTGGACAGCAGCGGCCAGATATCTGCCGTCAGGACATAACGCCCCACTACAGCAAGATTGGATGGCGCAACATTTGCTTTCGGCTTCTCAACGATACCCACCATTGGCACGCTATCGCCTGCGTTCAATTCAACGCCTTTGCAGTCAACAACACCATAAGCCGTCACATCTTCTACGGGCTCAACCATGATTTGGCTGTGGCCTGTAGCATCAAAACGTTTGATCATTTCAGCCAGGTTATCCTGGGAAAGATCAGATTCGAACTCATCAAGGATCACATCAGGCAGGATTACCGCAACTGGCTCATCACCCACAACCGGGTGAGCACACAACACGGCGTGACCAAGGCCTTTTGCCAGACCCTGTCGAACCTGCATAATCGTGACATGTGGAGGGCAAATAGCCTGAACTTCTTCCAACAACTGGCGCTTAACGCGTTTTTCCAGCATCGCTTCCAGTTCGAAACTGGTATCGAAATGGTTTTCGATGGAGTTTTTCGAAGAGTGAGTCACCAGAACAATTTCAGTAATACCTGCGGCGATACATTCGTTGACCACATACTGAATTAAAGGTTTATCAACCAAAGGCAACATCTCTTTAGGAATAGCCTTAGTAGCCGGTAACATACGCGTGCCTAATCCCGCGACAGGGATTACTGCTTTTCTTACTTTTGAATTAAGGGCAGCCATTGAAAAATCTCCTGGACTGTTCAAGTTTTCACTTGCAAGTCAATTAAAAAACGCCTCGAGTATATCAGCTTAAAAATGAAATCTACGGCTGTTTACCCGATGCGTTGGTAATTTAAGATAAATACGAATGAGTTAATTGCGATATTAACACCCACGCTGTCAGGGGAGAAAAACTAAATGTTTTCAGTCGTCCAGATGCTCATTCCGCAGACAACATCAGGCGTAATCGCCCGCCCGTACCCCAAACCTGGCACTGCCAGGATTCGCAGCGCTGGCTGATTTGGTTGAGGTAAGTATTGCCCAGGGTTCCTAACGGCACACCGTTGCTGACCTGGATTTGATGCTCGCCGGTATTTAAGGTGGCATTCAGCCCCGCCGAGACCAAAATCAGATTTTTGAGCTCGCTATGATAATAGCCCACCATCAACGGGAATTGGCCGGTCAAATTCGCCTGGCGTAATAACTGGTTCACTTGTTTAAGTAAATTCCCTAACTCTGGTAAGCGCTGGCGTTGCTGGGAAAGATGCTCTTGCAGTAAGCCATTAAATAACGCGCGTAATAACAACGCGGCTAATACGCCGTTATCCCCGGCGCGGGTCACATCAAGACAATAAAATGCCAGATCGTTTTCTGAAAGCGGCGCGATATCCAGCACAAGCCCAGGCTGATTAAGGGTGATCAGTTGACGGTAATTGATGCGGCAGTGCGACATCACTTGTTGCACGGGAGGTTGCAACTCTTGCAATAATTTGGATGCTGCCTGCGGGTCGCTAACCAGCGCGTCCCAGTCTTTAAATAATCGCTCTTCTTCTTCGACACGAGAATTGAACATGTTGGGATAGAGGCAGGCGAACACCGTTTCACGCAGGCGGTTGAGATCTTTAATCGGTTTGAGCAAGACATCCTGCACACCAAAGCGTAATGCTTTGGCGATATCTGACATATTTTCGGTGGCCGAAATGACCAGTATCGGCGTTTGAATCCCTTCATTACGCAAATGCTCTACCAGTTTTAGCCCGTTCATGCGCGGCATAGCCAGATCGCAAATCAACAAATCAGGGGCTAAATGGCTCATTTTCTCCAGCGCATCAATGCCATCTGTGGCAACCGTAATTATCGCCCCTAAAGAGGTAAGGTAATTATCCAGCAAAGAGCGGAAAACGGGCTCATCCTCAACAATGAGGATGAGCTTTCCATCGAGTGGCTGTGTCATGTGCGCTCCCCTGACTGGCAATAATTAAATAGTGGCATGGTATGGCCTTGGTCGCCTGTCAGAATTGCCAGAAGTCATGTAAATCAGAAAATTCATTCATGGGTACGAACCAGTGGCAGCAACTCATCTATCTTTTTTTCAACCGCCAGGCTCCCGGCACTGATCGCCTCAGCGGCACGGTGGAAATCCAGAGTTGAAATCTGCGGGCAGAAAGGTTGCAGCAAAATATCTGGTGGGTCGCCCGCCATACGGTTGCGTTTCAGGCGGTTTTCCAACACCTGAATGGAAGTGGTCATGATTTCCATCGCCGTTGGCGTAGTACTGGCTCGTCGGGTGGTGATTTTACCCAGTTGCTCACGCAACCGTCCGCGCCAGCTATCAGGTTGCACCTGATTGTCTGCCAATGGCGTCGTCATATTGACGGAAAGTAAATCTTGCTGCATCAGATGCGCGTCGTGCTGTAGATCGACTGCGATAACGATATCGGCCCCTAACGCTCGGGTTAGCGACACTGGCACAGGGTTGACCACCGCACCATCCACCAGCCAATAACCGTTGTATCCGACAGGCGACAACAACCCAGGCATGCTACAAGACGCACGAACCGCCTGATGCAGATCACCATCCGTGAACCATAGCTCGCGGCCAGTACTTAAATTGGTGGCAACGGAACCGAAGCGCAGCGCGCAGTCTTCAATATTTTCTTCGGTGATTATCTTGCGAATGTTATTGAACACTCTTTCGCCACGCAACAAACCGCCACGGCGCCAGGAAAGATCCATCAGTCGCAGAACATCCCAATAGCCGAACGAGCGCACCCAGCGTTCCATCATAGGCAAGCGATTACTGGCATAAGCGGCACCGACCAGTGCCCCTACGGAGCAACCTGCAACGATATCAATCTGAATGCCTGCACGTTTTAACGCATTAATGACACCAATATGCGCCCATCCTTTTGCTGCTCCCGACCCTAACGCCAGGCCGATCTTTACCTGTCTCATTCCGCCTCGGTCTTTGTTCCCCGGTATATCATCCGTGACGAAGTCGCCACTGCTCAGTTAACATATCAACCCCGCGTATTTACGCCGACTCTTTTTTTGTAACCAAGGAGATGCTGTGTCGCAACTTTGCCCATGTGGTAGCGGTCTGGAGTATAGCTTATGTTGCCAGCCTTACCTACGCGCAGACCGGTATGCGCCAACCCCGTCACAGCTTATGCGCTCACGTTATACCGCCTATGTGATGCAGGAAGCAGATTATTTGGTAACAAGCTGGTATCCGCAGACACGCAGCCCGACACTGAAAAGCGATATTTCGGGTAGTTTTGCAACGACACATTGGCTGGGTTTGACGGTGTATGAAACCGCTGACGGACGTGATGAGAACGAAGGTTTCGTCGGTTTCGTGGCGCGTTTTGAAGAGCAAGGCGTAGAAAGTGCCATCATCGAACGTTCGCGTTTCTTAAAGGAAAACGGTCAGTGGTACTATGCTGATGGGATGCGCCCACAGTTTGGCCGTAATGACCCCTGCCCTTGCGGCTCCGGGAAAAAATTTAAAAAGTGCTGTGGCCGATAACGAGCCGTGGCAGACATTGAAGCAAATACACGCACAACAGGACTTACCAAGCGATGCAAGCATTACAACGAAAAGTACTACGCACCATCTGCCCTGACGCAAAAGGGTTAATCGCCAAGATCACCAATATTTGTTACAAACACGAGCTGAACATTGTTCAGAACAATGAGTTTGTTGACCATCGCACCGGTCGCTTCTTTATGCGTACCGAGCTTGAAGGTATTTTCAACGACAACACCCTGTTGGCCGATTTAGATAGCGCATTGCCTGAAGGTTCGGTGCGTGAGTTAACGCCTGCTGGCCGTCGCCGCGTCGTCATTCTGGTGACCAAAGAAGCGCACTGTCTGGGCGATCTATTAATGAAAGCCAACTACGGCGGCCTGGATGTCGAAATTGCCGCGGTTATCGGCAATCACGAAACGCTGCGCACTCTGGTAGAACGTTTTGATATTCCGTTTGAGCTGGTGAGCCATGAAGGGCTGACTCGTGAAGATCACGATAAGCAAATGGCAGATGCCATTGAAGCGCACAAACCGGATTACGTGGTACTGGCAAAATATATGCGCGTATTGACGCCAGAATTTGTTTCACGCTTCCCGAACCAGATTATCAATATCCACCATTCGTTCCTGCCGGCGTTTATCGGCGCTCGTCCTTATCACCAGGCATACGAACGTGGCGTGAAGATCATCGGTGCCACCGCGCACTATGTGAATGACAATCTGGATGAAGGCCCAATCATCATGCAGGATGTAATTCACGTCGATCACACCTACACCGCAGAAGATATGATGCGCGCCGGGCGTGATGTTGAAAAAAACGTTTTAAGCCGCGCGTTATACCAGGTACTGGCGCAACGCGTGTTTGTTTATGGTAATCGCACCATCATTCTCTAGCTGTTGGCGTCTGAATTGTTTAGCTTTACAACGTTACGTGTAAAAAAACGGCAAACGATTCATTTTCTTACAGTGAATGCTTTACAGCGGCGCTTCATTTGATATGATGCGCCCCGCTTCCAGACAAAGGACGCGAGCAAGAAAGCCAACAAAATGTAATACCCCTGGCGGGGTTCCCGAGCGGCCAAAGGGAGCAGACTGTAAATCTGCCGTCATCGACTTCGAAGGTTCGAATCCTTCCCCCGCCACCATCTTCAAGCTTCAAAAGCACGGCCTGTAATAGCAAACACCCCTGGCGGGGTTCCCGAGCGGCCAAAGGGAGCAGACTGTAAATCTGCCGTCATCGACTTCGAAGGTTCGAATCCTTCCCCCGCCACCATCTCTTAGTAATAACTCCCGAACTTATCCAAATCGCACCATACTCAGCACTTCTTGTTGGATGACGCTTCGCTTATCCAACCTACAAAACCAAAATTTAAAACCAAAACCGAACCGTAGGTCGGATAAGCGCAGCGTCATCCGACACAGCCACTACAAAACCAAAATTCAAAACCAAAACCAAAACCGAACCGTAGGTCGGATAAGCGCAGCGTCATCCGACACAGCCACGCCAACAAAAGCACAAAAAAATACCCGGCCTAAGCCAGGTATCTTCAAATTAAACAACAAAACTTAGCGACGAGCGCGAACCACCTGATACTTACGCGTCAAATACTCCACCGGCGCGCTCCATACATGCACCAGACGGGTGAACGGGAATAACAGGAATAGCGTCATACCCAATACCAAATGCACGCGGAAGATAAACGCCACGCCATCAAGGTGCTCAGATGCACCGCCCTGGAACGTCACCACTGCCTGCGCCCAGCCGACCAGTTTCATCATCTCGCTGCCATCCATATGTTGGGCAGAGAATGGAATGGTCAACAAGCCCAGTGCGCACTGAATCATCAACAGGCTAAGGATCAGTATATCCGCCGTCGTTGATGTCGCACGAATCCGCGGGTTAAACAGACGACGCTTAAGCAGCAACAAACCACCCACCAGCGTCATCACGCCACATGCACCACCGGCAATCATCGCCATTTTCTGCTTCACATCGATAGGCAGGAAAGACTCATACATCCAGTGCGGCGTTAACATCCCCAGTAAGTGACCAGCGAAAATCCCCAGAATCCCGATATGGAACAGGTTGGACGCCAGGTTCATCCCTTTGCGATCCAGCATCTGACTGGAACCGGCTTTCCAGGTGTACTGGCCGTAGTCGTAACGCAACCAACTGCCGAGCAGGAATACCGTGCCGCAAATGTAGGGATAGATGTCGTAGAAGAACACATTGAGAAATTGCATGATTACTGTCCTCCGATATTCAGATACTGCGGAGCGACAGCCCCGGCAAAACGACGCTGATGGCTGCTGATTTCAGACTCGCCGCACCCTGCGTCAGCCACAAATTTCACCTGTTCTTCTTCCCAGACGGCGTCCAGTGCTTGCGGCGTATCATCACGTGCTTCATCAACGATTTGCTGGCTAACGCTTTCCACCGCCACATCGCTTTGCGAGATAGCCAACAGCACATCAAACAGCGCCGCATAATCGCTTTCACGCTGTTTCAGGCGTGCTGCCAGCAGAGCCAGAATCGGCGCCACATCCTGCAAACCGCCACGCGCCTCGCTTTCTTCCCGCTGCGACAGATATTCCAGATACAGCGGCAGATGGTCCGGCAGCTCACGGCTGTCAATTTCCATACCCGCCTGCTGATACTGGTTCATCAGGTTGACCATCGCCTGGCCACGGTCACGAGATTCGCCGTGAACATGTTCAAACAACAGCAATGAAGTGGCGCGCCCACGGTCAAACAGCTGGCTGTAACTGGCCTGCGCATCCAGCAAATCACGGCTGCACAGCGTCGTAATAAAGCCGTTGAGTTGAGCAGCCTGTTGCAAATTAAGCGCCTCGCCCTCGGCTAAAGCATCGCGTAGCTCTTGTTGATGCTGCCAAAGAGCATCATCCGGGTACTCAAGCAAACGGGAAATGATCAGCAGCTCAATCATGGTTTTGGCTCCGTTTTGCTCGACACATCAATCGCGTCGATACGTTTGCTGTTGAACAGGTTGAATTTGCTATCAGAACCGTGGCAACCGTCGCCAAAACTGAAGCCGCAGCCTTTGCTTTCAGGGAACGCATCCGCCGCCAGCTCGCGGTGGCTTGATGGCACCACGAAACGATCTTCGTAGTTAGCAATCGCCAGGTAGCGATACATTTCCTGCGCCTGCGCTTGCGTCAGCCCAACTTCTTCCAGTGCACGGGTATCGATAACGCCTTCGACCGTTTCAGCACGTTTGTAATGGCGCATCGCCATCATGCGTTTCAGCGCACGCAGCACCGGCGCGGTGTCGCCCGCCGTCAGCAAGTTCGCCAGGTATTCAACAGGAATACGCAGGCTTTCAACGTCAGGCAGAATGCCGGTATGCGGCAGTTCACCCGCGTCAGCCGCAGACTGAATTGGCGACAACGGCGGCACATACCAAACCATCGGCAGCGTGCGATATTCAGGATGCAGCGGCAGCGCCAGCTTCCAGTCGATCGCCATTTTGTACACTGGCGACTGCTGCGCGGCATCAATCACACTCTGCGGCACGCCATCTTTCAGCGCCTGTTCGATAACCGCCGGGTCGTTCGGGTTGAGGAAAATACTCAACTGGCGCTCGTAGAGATCTTTTTCGTTCTCGGTACTGGCGGCCTGTTCAATGGCATCGGCGTCATACAACACCACGCCGAGGTAACGAATACGGCCCACACAGGTTTCCGAACAGACTGTCGGCATCCCCGCTTCAATACGCGGATAACAGAAAATGCACTTCTCTGATTTGCCGGTTTTCCAGTTGAAGTAGATCTTTTTGTACGGGCAACCGGTGATACACATCCGCCAGCCGCGGCATTTGTCCTGGTCAATCAGCACAATGCCGTCTTCTTCACGCTTATAAATCGCCCCGCTTGGGCAAGTCGCGACACAGGCTGGATTCAGGCAGTGTTCGCACAAGCGCGGCAAATACATCATGAAGGTGTTTTCGAACTGGCCGTACATCGCCTTCTGCATGTTCTGGAAGTTCTGATCTTTGGCGCGTTTTTCAAATTCGCCACCGAGGATCTCTTCCCAGTTCGGGCCCGCTTCGATTTTGTTCATCCGTTGGCCGGTAATCAGCGAGCGCGGGCGCGCAATCGGCTGGTGCTTGCCTTCCGGTGCGTTATGCAGATGCTGATAGTCGTAATCAAACGGCTCGTAATAATCGTCGATGCCCGGCAGATGCGGGTTAGCAAAGATTTTACCCAGCAGCATCGCGCGGTTACCCATGCGTGGTTGCAGTTTGCCGTTGATTTTACGGATCCAACCGCCCTTCCATTTTTCCTGGTTTTCCCAGTCGTTCGGGTAGCCAATCCCCGGTTTGGTTTCGACGTTGTTAAACCACGCGTACTCCATCCCTTCGCGGCTGGTCCAGACGTTTTTGCAGGTCACAGAACAGGTGTGACAGCCGATGCACTTATCAAGATTCAGCACCATGCCGACTTGTGAACGAATTTTCATTTTACGCTCTCCTGTTTCTGGTCGTTGCCTTCACCGTCTAACCAGTTAATGTCTTTCATCTTGCGCACCACCACGAACTCATCACGATTGGAACCGACGGTGCCGTAGTAGTTAAAGCCGTAAGCCAGTTGCGCGTAACCGCCAATCATGTGCGTCGGTTTCGGGCTAATACGGGTGACCGAGTTATGAATCCCGCCACGCTGGCCGGTAATTTCAGAACCAGGCAAGTTCACAATGCGTTCCTGCGCGTGATACATCATGGTCATGCCTTCAGGCACACGCTGGCTGACCACTGCACGCGCCGTCAGCGCACCGTTTTTGTTGAACACTTCAATCCAGTCGTTATCTTCGATGCCCAAATCTTTGGCGTCGATTTCACTCATCCAGACAATCGGCCCGCCGCGTGACAGCGTCAGCATCAGCAAGTTGTCGCTATAAGTTGAGTGAATGCCCCATTTCTGGTGCGGCGTCAGGAAGTTCAGCGCTTTCTCCGGATTACCGTTGGATTTTTTACCCATCACGCCTTTGACGGAGCGGGTATCAATCGGTGGACGGTACACCAGCAGGCTTTCGCCAAAATCACGCATCCACTGGTGATCCTGATACAGCTGCTGGCGGCCAGACAGGGTGCGCCATGGAATCAGCTCGTGAACGTTGGTGTAACCGGCGCTGTAAGAAACGTGTTCATCTTCCAGGCCCGACCAGGTTGGGCTGGAGATAATTTTGCGCGGCTGTGCCTGAATATCGCGGAAGCGAATCTTTTCATCTTCTTTATTGAGCGCCAGATGCGTATGGTCACGACCGGTAAATTCGCTGAGCGCCGCCCAGGCTTTCACGGCAACCTGGCCGTTGGTTTCGGGTGCCAGGGTGAGGATCATTTCAGCGGCATCAATAGCCGTGTTGATCATCGGCTGGCCTTTTGCCGGGCCTTCCGTTTTGGTGTAATTGAGCTTACGCAGCAGATCCATTTCAGACTGCGTGTTCCACGCGATACCTTTCCCGCCGTTGCCGATGGTTTCCATCAACGGGCCAATCGAGGTGAAACGCTCGTAAGTCGCCGGGTAATCACGTTCAACCGTCACCAGATGCGGTGCAGTTTTACCTGGAGTCAGGTCGCATTCGCCTTTTTTCCAGTCCATCACGCCAAACGGCTGCGCCAGTTCTGCTGCGGAATCATGCTGAATTGGCAGCGTCACCACATCGGTTTCTTTGCCTAAATGGCCGACACACACTTCAGAGAATTTCTTCGCGATGGCTTTATAGATTTCCCAGTCGCTTTTTGAATCCCAGGCCGGGTCAACGGCCGCAGAAAGCGGGTGAATAAACGGATGCATATCCGAAGTATTCATATCGTCTTTCTCATACCAGGTGGCCGTTGGCAGCACGATATCGGAATACAAACAGGTGCTCGACAAACGGAAGTCCAGCGTTACAACCAGATCCAGTTTTCCATCGAGGCCGTTATCCACCCACTCGACTTCTTCCGGCATCACGCCGCCTTCTTTACCGAGGTCTTTGCCCTGAATACCGTTTTCGGTACCCAGCAGGTATTTGAGCATGTACTCGTGGCCCTTACCGGAAGAACCCAGCAGGTTTGAACGCCAGACGAACAAGTTGCGCGGATGGTTATTGCCGGCATCCGGTTGCTCGGCGGCAAAACGAATATCGCCACTTTTCAGCTGCTGAACGGTGTAATCCGCCGGGCTCATGCCTGCCGCTTTCGCCTGCTGTGCAATATGCAGCGGGTTAGTGTTGAGCTGAGGTGCTGACGGCAACCAGCCCATGCGTTCAGCACGCACGTTGAAGTCAATCAAATGGCCGCTATAACGGGATTTATCTGCCAGCGGAGAGAGCAGTTCTTCTGCGGTCAACGATTCATAGCGCCACTGGCTGGAATGGTTGTAGAAGAATGACGTGCTGTTCATATGGCGCGGTGGGCGCTGCCAGTCGAGGGCGAACGCCAGCGGAGTCCAGCCGGTTTGTGGGCGCAGTTTTTCCTGGCCAACGTAGTGTGCCCAGCCGCCACCGCTTTGGCCGACGCAACCGCAGAAGATCAGCATGTTGATCAGGCCACGGTAGTTCATGTCCATGTGGAACCAGTGGTTCATACCGGCACCGACGATAATCATCGAGCGGCCATGGGTTTTATCTGCGTTGTCAGCAAACTCACGTGCGATGCGGATAATGTTCTGGCGAGAAACGCCGGTGATTTGCTCAGCCCACGCTGGGGTATACGCTTTAACATCGTCATAGCTTGCTGCGCAATTCGAGTCGTCCAGACCACGATCGAGGCCATAGTTGGCCAGCGTCAGGTCATAAACGGTGGTCACTAACGCGCTTGAACCATCAGCCAGTTGAAGTCGTTTAACCGGCAGTTTGTGCATCAGTACGTTATCGAGCTTCACGTTGCTGAAGTGTTCGGTGCTTTCACCACCAAAGTATGGGAAACCGACATCCGCCACTTCGTCGTGGCTACCCAACAGGCTCAGGCGCAGTTCAGCTTCTTCACCGCTGGTGCCATCGCGCTGCTCAAGGTTCCACTTGCCCTTCTCGCCCCAGCGGTAACCAATCGAACCATTCGGTGCCAGCAGTTCGCCGTTCTGGCTATCGATGGCCACGGTTTTCCACTGCGGGTTATTTTCCTGGCCGAGGCCATCCACCAGGTCAGATGCGCGCAGCATACGGCCTGCTGCGTAGAAGCCGTCACGCTCTTCGAGCATCACCAGCATTGGCATGTCGGTATAGCGGCGCACGTAATCGGTGAAATACTGGCTCGGGTTATCGAGGTGGAACTCACGCAGCATCACGTGGCCCATTGCCAGCGCCATCGCGGCATCAGTGCCTTGTTTCGGTGCCAGCCACTGGTCGCACAGTTTGGCGATTTCGGCGTAATCCGGCGTCACCGCCACAGTTTTGGTGCCTTTGTAACGCACTTCGGTAAAGAAGTGGGCGTCAGGTGTACGCGTCTGCGGGACGTTAGAACCCCAGGCGATAATGTAGCTGGAGTTGTACCAGTCGGCAGATTCCGGGACGTCCGTTTGCTCGCCCCAGGTCATTGGCGAAGCCGGTGGTAAATCGCAGTACCAGTCGTAGAAGCTCAGACAGGTGCCGCCAATCAGTGAAAGATAGCGCGCGCCAGAAGCGTACGAAACCATCGACATCGCTGGAATCGGTGAGAAACCCGCGATACGGTCAGGGCCGAAGGTTTTGGCAGTAAAGACGTTGGCGGCAGCAATCAGCTCATTCACCTCCTGCCAGCTAGAGCGCACAAAACCACCGCGACCACGGGCTTGTTTATAGCTTTTGGCTTTTTCCGGGTCGTTGATGATTGAGGCCCAGGCATCGACCGGGTCAGCATGAAGGTTTTTAGCTTCACGCCACAGTTTGATCAGGCGCTTGCGCATCAAAGGATATTTCAGGCGGTTGGCGCTGTAGAGATACCAGGAGTAGCTTGCACCGCGTGGGCAGCCGCGTGGCTCATGGTTTGGCATATCAGGGCGGGTACGCGGGTAGTCGGTTTGCTGAGTTTCCCAGGTCACCAGGCCGCTTTTGACGTAGATCTTCCAGCTACAGGAGCCTGTGCAGTTTACACCGTGAGTGGAGCGAACCACTTTGTCGTGCTGCCAACGCTGACGATAACCTTCTTCCCAATCACGGTTGGTATCGAGCAGTTGGCCATGTCCATCGGCAAAAGTTTCGCCCTTCTGTTTGAAGTAACGAAACCGGTCAAGAAATTTGCTCATCGGGGTTCTCCTGATGTGGAGCCTGGAGGCTCTTCTGGTAAGGTCGACATTGCTAAGACTGCTGGCACGGTAACCCGCGCATAGGTGGGGAGAATTGATGAGGATCAACTGGGGTTGAGCAGTTTCCAGGCAAGAACAGCCGATATACCACCAAAGTGGCAAGCGCCAAACAGAAAGTAAGTCATTAATAACAAATATTATTTATCGGTATTTACGGCTAAAAAGGAGTTGAAAATTGAGCGACTGGGTATTAAGGGGTAATCACTGGGGCTTGCAGCAAGGCAAGCCCCAAATATACATCAGACAGATTCGACAAGTTCAGGCTGGCGAGTCGCACGGATGTTTCTCATCAGCAGGCCAGAAACGATAATCCCTGCGCAAGCGAATACCGCCATCAAACCAAACACAATCTGGTAGCCGATAAGCCCAGCGTTGTGGTCCAGAATGTAACCATACAGGCTGTAGCAGAACATCGCTGGGGCATAACCAATAAAGCTGCCCAGCGCCATCGCCGCACCGGTGTTCTTTTCACTGATGCCCGCCTCGCCGATAGGGGCAAAGAACACGGCACGTTGGGTAAAGATCACTGCGCCAAACAGCAAAGTACAAGCCATACCCAAATAAACAGGCATATGTTCATGTGGTAATAAAATCAGGCCGACTAATGCAATGGCACTAACAATAAAGGTATAGAACAGATACTTGCTTGGTGATTTTAAAACTTTATCGGCAATTAAACCGCCAATTGGGCCACCGACCATTTTCAGGCAATATTGGTTAATAATCCCGTAAGCACCCACCAGGGCAATCGGTAATGCGTAGATATTTCTTAAGAACGGAATAAAGAAAGTCAGGCCGCAATACACCGCATACACAAAGAATACGCTGAAAGCAATTAACCAAACGGTCTTATTTTTTAATACGCTACCCATACCTGGTTTATCTGCTTTTTCCCCAGAACATTCTTGCTTCACCACTTGTTCTTCCGGGCTTTCTTTCAGCACAAACATAATGACCACGCCGACGACAATCGCGATAGCGGAATAGAATATAATAGCCGCTCTAAAACCAAAGTAGTCGCTACCGAACCAGGTAAACACTGCCAGTGCACTGAAGGCAATAATAGTATCAACAATGCCACGTCCGGTTTCGAAGAAGCCAAACAAGCGCCCTTGCTGGGTGTTGTCACCGAGTAAACTGACGGACTTTAGTAGCACCGGCCAGTTGAGCATGTCGCAGGTCACACCAAACAGCGCCCAAACAAACAGTATCCCCCAATAGCCCGGCATGGTGGATAAGTAAATACCTAACAGACCGGTGGCGATCAGTGAAAACGACATGGTAAACCGGCGTGGCAGACGGTCAGAAAAATAAATAGACAGGAA
This sequence comes from Buttiauxella agrestis ATCC 33320, assembly GCA_024169445.1. Lineage (GTDB taxonomy): Bacteria > Pseudomonadota > Gammaproteobacteria > Enterobacterales > Enterobacteriaceae > Buttiauxella > Buttiauxella ferragutiae. The sequence goes on along the minus strand of JALKFA010000001.1, from coordinate 3,155,354 downwards.
GAAACCAATCGTCGTGACAATCGAGTTGACCGACATCGCGTTACCAATTTCACCGTTGGTGAGATGAAAATACTCCTGCATAGGAACATAAAATGCATCTTTCAATGAAGGCAATTTATATATTGTTCCACCGCACAGAACCAAAAGACTAAATATAGTCCATCTTTTTTTAGTTAGCATAAGACACCCCACCCTGAATTAGCGGTATTTATTATTTTTGAGAATATAGCCATCTCACACAATGTGAGAAACTTGGCTTTAAATGATTCTAATTATTTATTTAAAACAGCTAGCGCATCTTTATTCAAGTCAGCAACAATATTGCGGACATGACTTATTTGATTCATTGCATCATCAATTTCTTTATTCAGCCTTTCAGCCAGCCCCGATGTGGGTAAAGGAGTTTCACTCATCTCACGTAATGGGATCCATGGGTTGCTGTCTTCATCGGTAAAACGAAATGCGGGCGCGTAATAATCCACTTCTTCTTCCAGACCGAATGCCGTGACCTGGGGTTTATCCTCACCCAAACAGATTAATTGCAGCAGCAACTCTTTAAACGGCAATTCTCCTTGCCCGGAAATACATGCGGTATGTCCGCGTCCGGTACCTTCGTGATTAATCAGCGCATCTTTGATATGTACCTGGGTGGTTTCTTTTCCCATCACCGCCAACGCTTCAAGTGGCTCTTCATTGGCATTAATCATGTTGGCAAAATCAAACAGCAGGGAAAGCTGCGGGAAGTCGGCCTGTTGCACCAGGTGCACCAATTCGTGACTTTGCAGATCTTCGTGTTGCTCAAGGGTAAAGGTCAGGCCACTGTGTTGGTATTGCGCTTTAATGTACTGAATATCCTTCGCAATAATGTCCATTACCTCAGACAACGAACCTTCATAACGAGGGTAAAACCGCACTGACGTGGCACCCGATTTCAGCGCAATATTGACCGCTTCATCAATCGTCCGCGCATCCGATGCACTGGTTTCGATATGCACATCCAGCCCTAGCTGGCGCGCTTTCGCCGCAAAACGCTCGAGCCGCTCACCGCTGGCATGCCTTAGCGACTGGCTTTCACCATCAACAACATGAATCTTCACCCCTTTCAGTTGCTGTTGGCTGGCAATATCCAGCAAATCTTCCGGCAGGATCTTCTCCATACGCATGTTTAAATGAAACGCATAGGCATGCAGATAAAGCGGCAGATTCGCGGCGCGCTCGACAATTTTTGTAGCTTGGATGCTATCCATGGTAACTCCTATAAATCGATATAAAACTCTACAGATTCAAAACGCCAATATTCAATATCAACCTGAATAACGTGCCCGGCTTCGTCGGCACGGTATTTTTCAACACGGATAGCCGGTGTACCGGGCGTGCCGCCCATACCTTTGCAGGCGCCCGCCGAAAGCCGTGTTGGTTTAAACGCTAAGTGCTGCGTGTGCGAGCTTTTGCCGAAGGCTTCTTGCCACACATCAACAAATGAACGGTCGCCTAATTTGTCGATAAAACCGGGTGCAAACTGCGCATTGATAAAGGTTTCATGATAGAAAACTTTATGATTATCAAGGGCTCCCCATCCACAAATCTGGTAGATTTCATCACCCTCTTTGACGTTCAACAACGCCAAAATTTCCGGCTCAGCACTATAAACACGCTCTTTCTCCAGGAATCCCCAGGATGGCAAACGGCCCTGTTCAAGTGCGGCCTGCTTAAAACTGGTGGACGTGTTCGGGGTGTATTTGAAACACGGTAAGGCAACGAACCAGCCGCGACGATCTTTACGGAAGATCTTTTCTTCCCCTTCGAGAAACAACAGCGCCTGCCGCAGTGTCATGCGCTTGATGCCCAGTAACTCTTCCAGTTCACGTTCAGAAGGTAATTTACTGCCCGGCTGTACCACACCTTTGCTCAGCCAGTCGTTGAGCATCTCTTTTGCGGCTTCTACTGTGGAACGGCTTTTCATGCTTTAACCCATTTGGTTTAAACCAGATTTACGGCAAAGGTACTCTTTGCCTGCGAAAGTGACAATGGTACCAGGGGTAGTAGTTATTCTAAATGTGAGGTTTCTCTCAGAATAAGGCAGGATCAGGGGGGTATTTCAGGCAAAAAAAAGCGCGACCGAAGCCGCGCAAGGGATAACCAAATGGTTAAAAATGGACTATTTACGCGATGATTTGCGGCCATAAACGGCCCAGGTAATCACCACACAAACAATGTAGAACACCAGGAAAACTTTCATTGCCCCCGCCGGAGAACCGGTTAGAGCAAGGGATGTGCCAAATGCTTTCGGGATAAAGAAGCCGCCAACAGCACCAATCGCCGAGATAAAGCCCAGTGCCGCCGCCGTATCGGTTGCCGCTTCGCGCAACGCTCTTTCTTCAGTGCCGCCCTGCGCTTTCACACGATCCATGGTCAACTTACGGAAGATAACGGAGATCATCTGGAAGGTGGAACCGCTCCCCAAACCCGCCGTCAGGAACAACATCAGGAATACCCCGAAGAAGGCGATAAAGTTACCGCCGACACCATTGTGTGGCAGCGTGGTAAACAGCAACGCACTGAAAATCGCCATAAATACAAAGTTAATCAGCGACACTTTGGTGCCACCAAAATGGTCGGAAATTGCGCCACCCGCAGAACGCGCCAGCGCACCGAACAGCGGGCCAAAGAAGGCGAAGTGCAGAATGTTGACATCCGGGAACTGGGTTTTTGCCAGCATCGCAAAACCGGCAGAAAAACCGATAAACGAACCGAAAGTCGCCAGATAGAGTACGCCCATGATCCACAAGTGCGCGCGTTTAAGCACCGGCAACTGTTCTTTCAACGAGGCTTTCGAGGTGGCGAGGTCGTGCATACCAAACCACGCGGCGAGAGTGAAAATCGCCAGCAATGGCACCCACACCCAGGCGGCGTTTTCGAGGAACAGCATGGTGCCATCCGCTTGCTCAACGCCAGTTCCACCGAATACTGCAAACATCGACAGCGAAATCACCAGCGGCGCAACAAGCTGCATCACGCTCACGCCCAGGTTCCCCAGTCCGCCGTTAATACCCAGTGCACCACCCTGTTTTGCTTTCGGGAAGAAGAAACTGATATTCGCCATGCTGGAGGCAAAGTTTGCCCCCGCAAAACCGCAAAGCAGCGCGATGATGATGAACACGCTAAATGGCGTTGCTGGGTTTTGCACCGCAAAACCTAACCACACGCAAGGAATGATCAAAATCCCGGTACTGAACGCCGTCCAGCGGCGGCCACCGAATACCGGCACCATAAAGGAGTAAGGCACGCGCAACAAAGCCCCGGAAACTGACGGCAGCGCGGTCAGCATAAACAACTGGTCAGTAGTGAAGTTGAAACCCACCTTATTCAGGTTTACCGCCACCGCACTAAACAGCATCCACACGCAGAATGCTAACAACAAACAAGGTACGGAAATCCATAAATTGCGGCTGGCAATGCCGTGACCCCTGCTTTGCCAAAACGCCGGTTCTTCTGGTCGCCACTCGGTAATAAGCGATCCCGTTTTTTGGCTACTATCGGGAGACTGGGACATAAACACCTCAAAAAAAGTGAGAGTAATTGCCGCCACATTAGGGGCTAATCAGGAATAGAAATTGATGTGAATCAAGGGATAAACCATCTAAACAACGTTCAAAAACTCACCGTCATTCTTTATGGGTAAGCACTGAAAATGAAAATAGTGTGGTTTTTCACATGGCTGAAAGCAGGTGTTAGTCACCCGCTATCTCGCTATGCCACCCCTGGCAATTAGTGGGTAATCCTTAAGGGGTATGGGTATACTCCAGGGGATGTCTGAGAATACCCGCACTCTCTATCCTGACTCCGGAGTTCACCTTTCGATGCTAAAACGCCTGCTGTCCCCTCTCACCTTGTTTAACCAACTGGCATTGATAGTGCTGTTGTTGGCGTTGCTCGGTGTTGCGGGAATGAGCCTGGCGGGTTGGCTGGCACAAGGTATTCAGGGCAACGCGCACGCTATCAACAAAGCCGGGTCGATGCGCATGCAGAGCTATCGTCTGCTGGCCGCCATTCCGCTCACCGAACAGGACAGCGCCCTGCTCGACGAGATGGAAAAGACCACCTGGAGCAACGATTTAGCGCAAGCCGCACAGCAGGATGGGCAACAAGACAAATTAGCTGCACTGCAACATTACTGGCGCGAGGTGCTAGAACCCGCACTGCGTCGTGCCCAGAATGCCGACCAGGTCAAACCGCATGTCGCGGGCTTCGTCGGGCGCATAGACCAACTGGTCACCACCTTTGATCACACCACCGAACTGCGCCTGCAGCGAATTATTCAGCTACAAATGGGCATGGCCGCGTTAATGGGTTTGCTGATCATTTTCACCGTCATCTGGTTACGCAAACGCCTGCTACGCCCGTGGCAAAAATTATTGACTATGGCTCAGGCGATTGGCCAGCGTGACTTCACCCATCGCGTGCAGGTGCGCGGGCGAAATGAGATGGCAACGCTGGGCATCGCCTTAAACAGTATGTCGGCGGAACTGGCAGAAAGTTACGCCAGCCTTGAGCAGCGCGTGCGCGAGAAAACCGCCGGGCTTGAGCAAAAGAATCAGATGTTATCGTTTCTCTATCAGGCCAATCGCCGCCTGCACTCGCAGGCTCCGCTGTGCCAGCGCCTGTCTCCGGTACTCAGCGAACTACAGCATTTGACGCCGCTGCGGAATCTCGAATTGCGGGTGTATGAGTATGAAGATGAAGAGAATTACGAAGAATACACCTACCAGCCAGACAGCAGTTGCGAAGCCAGCGGCTGCAATCTTTGCCCACGCGAACCGGCAACGCAGCCTTGCGAATCCACGCCGCAAAAGTGGCGATTAACCGACAACCACATTCAATATGGCCTGGTGCTGGCGCAATTACCGATCGGCTGCAGTCTGACGCACGACCAGCAGCAATTAGTGCTGACCCTGATGGAACAACTGACGGCCACTCTCGCGCTGGAAAGGCAATATGAACGCCAACAGCAACTGGTGGTGATGGAAGAGCGTTCCGCCATTGCCCGTGAACTGCACGACTCCATCGCCCAATCGCTATCCTGCCTGAAGATGCAGGTCAGCTGTTTGCAAATGCAGGGGGCCACGCTGCCGCCTGAGATGCAGACCTTACTCAGCCAGATGCGCAGCGAACTGAATACTTCATGGCGACAGTTGCGCGAACTGCTGACCACTTTCCGCCTGCAGTTAATCGAGCCAGGACTGCGTCCGGCGCTTGAAGAGAGTTGCCGCGAGTTTAGTGAAAAACTGGGTTTCCCGGTGGTTCTTGATTATCAAGTACCGCCGCGTCTGGTGCCCTCACATCAGGCGATTCATCTGGTGCAAATCACCCGTGAAGCGTTGAATAACTGCCTCAAACACGCCCGCGCCACCGCGTGTGGGGTAAGCGTGATACATCGCGAGAATCAAATGACCTTAACCATATGGGATAACGGTCGTGGTATCCCCGACAACGGCGAGCGGCGCAATCATTACGGACTGATCATTATGCGTGACCGCGCGCAGAGTCTGAAAGGTGACTGCCAGGTACTGGCGCGCCCAAATGGCGGTACCCAGATCGTCGTCAGTTTTATCCCCGAAATAGCCACAGGAGCCAATCATGAGTCACCCTGAAGCCTCAACCATTTTGCTCATCGACGATCATCCGATGCTGCGCACTGGTGTTAAACAATTGATCAGTATGGCGCCGGAGTTAGCCGTCGTGGGTGAAGCGGGCAATGGTGCGCAAGGCGTGCTACTGGCGGAGGAACTCGACCCGGATCTGATTCTGCTGGATTTGAATATGCCGGGTATGAACGGTCTGGAAACGCTGGATTGCCTGCGTGAAAAACCGCTTTCTGGCCGCATCGTGGTGTTTAGCGTGTCGAACCATGAAGAAGATGTGGTGACGGCGCTGAAAAGAGGCGCAGATGGTTATTTGTTGAAGGACATGGAACCGGAAGATTTGCTGAAAGCCTTGCAACAAGCCGCCGCCGGGGAAATGGTACTGAGTGAAGCGTTAACGCCCGTTCTGGCCGCCAGTCTGCGTGCCAACCGCGCCACCTCTGACCGTGACGTCAACCTGCTGACTCCACGCGAGCGCGACATCCTCAAACTCATCGCCCAGGGTTTGCCGAATAAGATGATTGCACGCCGTCTTGAGATCACCGAAAGCACGGTGAAAGTTCACGTGAAACATCTGCTTAAAAAGATGAAACTGAAATCCCGTGTCGAAGCCGCCGTGTGGGTGCATCAGGACCGGATATTTTAAGGTTAGAACGGTGAAAGTGGTGGATGACGCACAAGCGCTTATCCACCCTACAACGACCCCGGTAGGTCGGATAAGCGAAGCGTCATCCGACATTACAGGTTATTCCGCAAGCAACTCGTAACGCGGATCTGCCGCCGGGCTGATGACCAGCGGCTCCGCCAGTTTCAGCGTAATCCAGTTAGACGTCACTTTCTGGCCCTTATCATCTTCAATCACCACCGAAAGACGATATTCATTCGACCCGTTATCGTTCCACATTGGCATGATCATGCTCCAGCCGTTAGTGTCGCGGTTATTCGCAGGCGGCGTCAGACTCAATGCCTGAGTGTCGCCCTGCCAGGTAATACTGCGAATATCGTGGCTGGCGCGGATTTGCAGCTTAAGTGCCACCGTTTCGCCCGCGTGCAACTCCCATGGCGGCGTTGCCAAAAATACCGATAACGTTTTGCGCTGGCGGTACTCCATCACCGGCAATGAATCACGTTCCACGTTGTCGTAGCGGCTACCGCGTAATGAACTGGTGGTCGCGACTTCAGCGGCGGATAACTGTTTTGCCACCGGCACGCCAAAGCGGTAATTCAGCTTCAGGCCCAGATTATCCTGCGACACGCCGCTTTCACCCTGCTTATGCTGCGCGGTGAGCGTCAGCAGCGGAATCGGCGTGTAACTCAATCCCATAGTCACCGCCACCGGGTTGCGATAACCCGTGCCGCTATCAAACAGGTCAACGCTATCACCGTAGTATTTCTCAAAGCTGAGGCTGGTATTGATATGGCGATAAAATGGCAGCCACGCCTGCGCGGTAATGTCATACCCTCGCGCCAGACGCTGCTCCAGGGTTTCGCTATTTCCTTCCTGCCAACTGGATAATGGCTGATAGTAGTTAGCAGACAGACGTAAATACTCACCCCACGCTTCGGTGCCAAATCCGGCTCGCTGCAAATTATTGGCAAGTTGATTATCATAAAAAGCGTTATATCCCAGCAGCCAGTCGCCCGCCACCCAACGCTGCCCGGCACCGATATTCCCTATCGACCCGTCGTCATGCTGGGTGAAACCCACCTGGCTCCAGGTGAGATAACGGTTGTTGTCCTGCCAGGGCGTAAACAACGAGGCGCTGCTGCCGTTCCAGTTGCCGTGCTCATCCACCAGCAAATTGACGCTGGCTTTACCCCAGGGAGATAACAGCGATTCCGCTTCACTGGTGACTTTGTCGGTGAGCACATCCCGCAGGCGAGTAAAAGCCAGCATACGCGCCTGATCTCCCGCATCCAGCCCATCATCAACCATGCTGGCTTCACCGAATTTTTTTGCCATGGCGGCAATTTCGCGTGCAGCCGCGTCCGATTCCGGGGCTATTCCCAGGTCGGGCAACTGTTCGGTTGATTGGTCAAAAGGGTTTTCAGCTTTCTCGATAAAGGTCTGCCGGGTACTGGCAGCCCCTCCTGCGCTGAGGAGTGCGTACGACAAGGTGAAAAATGGAACTGCTTTTCTAAACATCTGGAAATTATAACATCACCCCACCGCAATTCATTCCCAAACTCGTAAACCCAGATTACTCCGGTTTTACTTCAACAACGCTTTGAGTTCAGGAATACAGGATCCGCAGTTTGTGCCGCAGCGCAGTTTTTCACCCAACTGGGCGACCGACCGGCATCCCCCGGCGATGGCAGCAAGGATCGTTTTCTCTCCCACGCCAAAGCAGCTACACACCGTGGCCCCCGTATCAGGTTGTGTGTCGGGTGCCTTTCCGGCCAGCAGGCGATGGCGTTCCGATGCCGTTGTCGGGGCCTGTTCAAAAGCGCTGAGCACCGCTGCCGCACTGATGTCTTGCCAGCCATTTGCGCTATAAAAAGCCAGCTGTAACTCCCCGTGATACCAGGCGAGCACATGGTGAAACTGACCGTCTCCGCAGGCGGTTTGCAACTGCCAGCCACGCCCTGCGGCAAGCGTTTCAATCCACGCTTTAGCGTCGCTGTCTGCCGCACACAGGAAATGGTGAACACCGGGTGTTGCTTGCTTCCACCAGTGAAACGCCTCGCCGAAGGCGATAGCGACCCTGGCAAAAATCTCTCCGCACCATGCGGGCTGCCAGCGCTGAATACGTACTGCGGTTTGCTTACTTTCAGGCTGCCCGGAATGCGGGTCACATACGCTTGCCACCAGGCTGTTAATCTGCCCTTTTCGCGCAAATTGCTGATTCCAGTGCATCGGCACAAAGACGTTCCCCGGTAACTGGCTTTCGCTCACCCGCACCTTCGCCACCATGCCACCGGAACGCGAGGCCACTCTGACCAACCCTTCATGGGTGACACCGTAACGTTTCGCATCCCTCGGGTGAATTTCCATAATCGGCATAGTGATGTGCTGCATCAGGCGCGGCACGCTCCCGGTACGCGTCATGGTATGCCATTGATCGCGAATGCGTCCGCTGTTCAGAATCAACGGATAATAATGGTCGACTTTTGCCTGCGGTAAAACCGGTTCCACCGGCAGCAGTTGAAACTTTCCATTCTCGCGCCAGCTTTTAAATGATGAATGTGCATCTCCTGAAACCGGCCAGCGCACAGGTTCCAGCGCGTCGTATTGTTCACTCGTCATGTACGCCAGGTTGCTGATATCAAATGCACGAGTGCCATTATTTTCATAACCTGAAAGCGCTGCGTGTTCGCTGAAAATTTGCTGCGGATGCTGCCAGTCAAAGGCCTCGCGATAACCCAGGCGCCGGGCTATTTGCGCCACCATCCACCAGTCGGCGCGAGCCTCACCCGGCGCCGGTAGAAACGCGCGCTGGCGCGAAATTCGCCGTTCAGAGTTAGTGACGGTGCCGTTTTTCTCCCCCCACGCCAGAGCCGGAAATTTAACGCTGGCGAAGCGCGAAGTATCTGTTTCGCACACCACATCTGAGACAATCACCAACGGGCACCGCGCCAGCGCCTGCGCCACACGGGAGTTATCCGGCAGCGATACCACCGGGTTGGTCCCCATAATCCACACGGCCTTCACTTCACCGCGCCCTATCGCCTCGAACAGTTCAACCGCCATCAATCCTGGCGTTTCGGCAATGCGTTCGCTGCCCCAAAAGCGCCCCAGACGGGCAATATCCGCAGGCTCGAAATTCATATGGCAGGCCAGCTGATTCGCCAGACCGCCCACTTCTCGCCCGCCCATCGCATTTGGCTGCCCGGTCAGCGAAAACGGACCGCAACCTCCGCGCCCAATTTTTCCGCTCGCAAGGTGAACGTTAATGATAGCGTTGCATTTGTCACTGCCGCTCGACGATTGATTGATGCCCATGGTGTAAAGCGTCATCGCCCGATTGGCCTGCGTAAACCATTGCCAGAATGTCTGCACCGCAGCGCTTTCGAGCTGACAAAAATCGGCACATTTCTCCAGGCTCCACTCGGCAGCGATTTCAAGCGCTGCGTTTTGGCCATCAAAAGAATTAATAGCCAAAGACGGCTGCAAAATATTCAGCAGCCCGACAAACAAGGCGGCATCACTTCCGGGGCGCAGCGCCAGGTGTAAATCGGCAATGTCGCAGGTGGCGGTACGGCGTGGGTCGATAACCACCACTTTCATCTGCGGACGCAGTTTTTTAACCTGAGCCAGGCGTTGATACAGCACCGGATGCGCCCAGGCCGCATTGGATCCGACCAGAATAACCAAATCGGTTTGCTCAAGATCCTCATAGCTACACGGCACAAAATCTGCGCCAAAGGCGCGTTTATACCCCACCACCGCTGACGACATGCACAGCCGTGAATTGGTGTCGATATTGCCCGCACCGATAAACCCCTTCATCAGTTTATTGGCGGCGTAATAATCTTCGGTCAGCAACTGGCCGGAAGCGTAGAACGCGACCGCTTTTGGGCCAAACTCATTAATAATGGCCTGCAATCGGTTGGCGGTTTCATCCAGCGCCGCGTCCCAGCTCACGCGTTCGCCGCCGACTTCCGGGTAAAGCAAACGCCCGTCAAGGCCAAGCGTTTCTCCGAGCGCGGCGCCTTTAACGCACAGCCGCCCAAAATTTGCCGGGTGATGTTTATCACCGGTTATCTCGTAGCCGCCATTTTCTGCTGGCCGGGCTTCAACGCCACATCCGACTCCGCAATAAGGGCAAGTGGTGCGCACCACGCTATTCATGATGCCTCCGCACGCAAAATTAGCGCCTGACTCCCGACCCACACGGTGCCATGTTCTACTTTGACCGGCCAGGCACGAACCGCCTGCTCACCGTCCTGCATACGCCCATCGCGCAGGCGAATACGATGTTTGTAGAGCGGCGAAATCACAATCGGCTCGCCGGAAGCGTCACCAACAATCCCGCGAGAAAGCACGTTCGCATCGCTGCCAGGCTCCAGGTTATCCAGCGCGTAAATGGCATCACCAATACGGAACAGCGCGATTTGCAACTCGCCCAAACGTGCGCCAATACCTGCCTGCGCCGGGATTGCACTGATATCGCACACCGCCTGCCATGGTTTGGCTGGCGTCGTGGCGGGCAGATGGACAACTTCGCTGACCGGCTGTAGCTGCCCGCGCAGAGTCTGGCGTTGCACCGCTTCGTCGGGTTGTTCGCTGTTGACATAAGAGCGGAACAACGCCAGGTGGTCCGGGCTGTTAAGCGTGGTCTGCCATTCGCACTGGTAAGTCTCCACCACGCCCGCCATCTCTTTTTCCAGCTCATCGGCAAGGCCAAGACTGTCGTTGAGTATGACGTCGCGCAGATATTCAATGCCGCCTTCAAGGTTATCCATCCAGGTACTGGTGCGCTGCAAACGGTCTGCGGTGCGGATGTAAAACATCAGCAAACAGTCGATGGTGCGGATCAGTGTTTCACGGTCAAGATCGCTGGCGAACAGATCGGCGTGCCGCGGCTTCATGCCGCCGTTGCCGCACACGTAGAGGTTCCAGCCTTTGTCGGTGGCAATCACGCCGATGTCTTTGCTTTGCGCTTCGGCACATTCTCTGGTGCAGCCCGAAACAGCCATTTTGATTTTGTGCGGAGAGCGCAAACCTTTGTAGCGGTTCTCAAGCTCAATCGCCAGGCCGGTAGAATCCTGCACGCCGTAGCGGCACCAGGTTGAACCAACGCAAGATTTCACCGTGCGCAATGATTTACCGTAGGCGTGCCCGGTTTCAAACCCAGCCGCCACCAGCTCTTCCCAGATGGCGGGCAGTTCTTCGAGGCGTGCACCAAACAAATCGATACGCTGACCGCCGGTAATTTTGCTGTACAGCTGATAGCGTTTTGCCACCTGGCCTATGGCAATAAGCCCATCCGGCGTGATTTCCCCGGCAGGCACACGCGGTACAATGGAGTAAGTACCGTCTTTCTGGATGTTAGCGAAATAGCGGTCGTTGGTGTCCTGGAGCGGAAGATGCGCTGGTTTTAATAAGTACTCATTCCAGCACGATGCCAGCACCGACGCAGCAAGCGGTTTGCAAATTTCGCAACCGTGCCCATGACCGTAGCGGCTAATCAGCTGTTCAAAACTGTGGATATGGTTAACGCGCACCAGATGGTAGATTTCCTGGCGTGAGTACCGGAAGTGTTCGCAAATATCCTTTTTCACTTCAACACCCTGCTCTTGCAACTGGTATTCCATCACCTGTTTCACCAGGGCTGAACAACCGCCGCAGCCCGTTGCTGCTTTGGTGCAGGTTTTAATGGCCCCCATGTCGCCCGCTCCGTTGCTCACCGCGGCACAAATATCGGCTTTGCTGACGTTATGGCAGGAGCAAATCTGTGCGGTTTCCGGTAATGCCGCAACCCCCAGACCTTTTGGCACGCCACCTGCGGATACAGGCAGAATCAGGCTTTCGGGCTGTGCGGGGAGCGCCATGCCGTTGAGCATCATTTGCAGCAACGTTGCGTATTCCTGGCTGTCACCCACCAGCACGCCGCCGAGCAGGGTTTTGTTGTCGGCAGACACCACAATCTTTTTGTAGATCTGCTGCGGGCCGTTAGTCCACTGGTAGCTTTGGCTGCCGGGTGTGCGCCCGAGTGCATCGCCAAACGATGCCACTTCAATGCCGAGCAATTTGAGTTTGGTGCTCATATCCGCCCCCCGGAATACGGACTCTTGCCCGGCAAGCGCTGCCGCCGCGACGCGCGCCATTTGATAACCCGGCGCCACCAGGCCATAGATTTTCCCTTCCCACAGCGCACATTCACCGATAGCGTAAATCGCGTTATCGCTGGTCTGGCAGCTGTCGTTGATCACAATGCCGCCACGTTCGCCAAGGGCGAGTTCGCTGCTGCGAGCCAGTGCATCCTGCGGGCGGATCCCGGCGGAAAAGACAATGAGGTCGGTACTCAGCGTTTCGCCGTCAGCGAAATTAAGCTGCAAACCATCGGTATCTGTAATGGCCGTCGTCGATTTGCTGGTATGCACCTGCACGCCGATATCGCTGATTTTCTCACGCAGCATCGTCGCCCCCGCGTTATCGAGTTGTACCGCCATCAGATTTGGGGCGAACTCCACCACATGCGTTTCCAGTCCAAGCTGTTTGAGAGCATTCGCCGCTTCCAGCCCGAGCAAACCTCCGCCAATCACAACACCACGTCTGGCGTGACGCGCACGTTGCGCGATAGCATCCAGATCGTCGAGCGTGCGATAGACAAAGCACCCGGGCAAATCGTTGCCGGGAACCGGCGGGACAAACGGATAAGATCCTGTCGCCAGCACCAGTTTATCGAAGTAGGTTTCACGCCCTTCGCTGTCGCGCACAACGCGCTGTTGGCGGTCAATCGCAACGATTTTGCTCTGACAACGCAGCTCAATCCCGTGTTGGTTAAAGAAATCGCCCTGCACCATCGAGAGCGATTCGGCGCTACGGCCCGCAAAATATTCCGAGAGATGCACGCGGTCATACGCTGGGTGGCGCTCCTCGCCGAACACCACGATGTGATAACTGTGATGCAGTTGCTGTGCCACACACTGTTCCAGAAAGTGGTGCCCGACCATACCGTGCCCAATGACTACCAGGGTTGCTTTTGTCATGTCGTCATTTCCAGCAGCCAGCTGCTGCTCATCAGAGTGATATTCATCAAACAGCACGCCAGGTGTAACGGGGGTCGCGCTGAGTAAAATGTCGGTGAGCGCACTGGCGGGCGTGATATCCCCCATCAGCAATGCGCCCACCAGCTTGCCGCCGCGCAAATGCAGGCAGCGATAGTGTTTTGTCAGGGGATCAAAAGCGGTGAGCACACGCGTGTCTGGCTGCCTGCGGATTTCACCTGCGGAAAACAGCGGAATACCGCTGACTTTCAGGCGCGTGCCGCAGTCCTGATAGCAAAAGTCGTGCGCTGTGTTGCCGCATAAACGGGCGGCTAAAACATCGGCCTGTTGCAAGCAAGGCGCCACCAGCCCCCAGGTTTGCCCGTCAATTTCGCAGCATTCGCCCAGCGCGCTGATATGGGGCATCGAGCTTCGCAGTTGCGCATCGACGGTGATGCCACGCTGGCAGGCAATTCCGGACTCTTGTGCCAACGTAATATTCGGCTTCACACCGGTGGCGATAATCACCCGCCCGGCAGGTAATACCTCGCCGTTGCTTAACGTCACACTGGCATCAGAAATGCGTTCAATGCCGCAATTTAACTGGCATGAAATCCCCCTTTGCGCGAGATGTTCCTCAAGCAGCAAACCCGCCTGCGGGTTAAGTTGAATGTCCATTAGCCACGGCTGGCGGTGAATTAAAGTGACGGGAATACCGCGCGCGCAAAGTGCCGCCGCCGCTTCCACGCCCAGTAAACCGCCGCCAAGTACCACGGCATTTCCCTCGCCGCCCAGGATCGCGTCGACATCCGCCAGGTTGCGAAAACCGTGTACATGCGGCAACTGATGCCCGTCAATCGGCGGGATAAACGGGCGTGAACCGGTGGCAAAAACCAGTTCGTCATATTCGAGCATGCGTTTGTCCGAATGCACGGTACGGCGCTGAGTATTCACTTCTAATACCGCTTCGCCGGTTAAAAGCTCAATACCGTGGGAGACATACCAGGCGGCATCGTGCAATTGTGTCGTGCCGGCGGTTTTCTCCCCCGCCAGCACCGGCGAGAGCAAAATGCGGTTGTAGCTCAGAGCGGGCTCCTCACCAAAAACAGTGATGGCAAACTGCCCCGCCGCTTGCGCGACAATTTGTTCGACCAGGCGGATGGCCGCCATGCCGTTGCCGATAACAATCAGACGTCGCATCATGAGCGTTCCCTCAGGCAGCCTTTGGCTGCTTTTCGTAGAGGAAGCGCAGCACTTGCTGGCGCAGATGGTGATAGCGGCTGTCCTCCGCCAGTTCCACACGATTACGCGGGCGCGGTAAATCAACCTGTAATGTTTCACCTACCGTAGCCGCCGGGCCGTTGGTCATCATCAGCACGCGATCTGAGAGCAAAACGGCTTCATCAACGTCATGAGTGATCAGCACGATGGTGGTATGCAACTCTTGTTGTATGTGCATTACCGCATCCTGCAAATGGGCGCGCGTCAAAGCATCGAGCGCCCCGAACGGCTCGTCCATCAGCAGCACTTTCGGTTTCATCGCCAACGCACGGGCAATGCCGACACGCTGTTTCATGCCGCCGGATATTTCACCGGGTCGTTTGTTTATCGCGTGGCCCATTTGCACGCGTTCGAGGTTGTGAACTATCCATTCGCGACGCTCGGCGCGGCTCATGGTGTGACGAAACACTTGATCCACCGCCAGCGCCACGTTTTCAAAGCAGGTCATCCACGGCAGCAGGGAATGGTTCTGGAACACTACGGCGCGCTCCGGCCCCGGCCCGGCGATTTCGCGGTTGTCGCAAAGCAGGCCGCCGTCAGAGGGTAAGGTGATCCCGGCAATCAGATTTAGCAGCGTGGATTTGCCGCAACCCGAGTGCCCTATCAGGCTGATGGTTTCCCCTTCGGCAATATCAAAACTGACGTTGCTCAGGGCTAAAAATTCGCCACTTGCGGTGGAAAAACGTTGGCTGACATTCTGAACCTGGATGATCTTCTTCATTGGTTTCCCCTTATTTTTCCCAGCTAAAATGACGTGCCAATAACATCAAACCCTGTTCGAGCAGCAGCCCGACGACACCGATAATCACAATTGCGATCAGGATGTTTTCGACGTTGAGGTTGTTCCACTCGTTCCAGATCCAAAAGCCAATGCCCAGGCCGCCGGTCAGCATTTCGGCGGCGACAATCACCAGCCACGCAATGCCGATAGATAACCGCACACCGGTTAATACCGCGGGCAAAACCGCCGGGAACAAAATTTTCCGCATCACCGTCCATTCGGAGAGCTGCAGCACACGCGCCACGTTGAGGTAATCGTCCGGGATGCGCTTCACCCCCTCGGCGGTGTTAATCACCATCGGCCAGATGGAACAGATGAAAATGGTCCAGCTCGACGCAGGCTCCGCTTTTTGAAACAGCAGCAGACCAATCGGCAGCCAGGCCAGCGGGCTGACCGGGCGCAAGAGCGAGATAACCGGGTTAAACATGCGGGCTAAGAAGGTAAAGCGACCAATCAGGAAGCCTGCCGGTATACCGACAATGGCGGCGAGGCCGAAGCCAACGGCGACGCGCGCGAGCGAGGCAAGAATATTCCAGCCAATCCCCTGGTCGTTTGGCCCGGCGTTATAGAACGGGTCGGAAAACAGCGTGATGGCCGATTCCAGCGTGCTAAGCGGCGTCGGGAAACCTTTACTGTTCAGCGCGGCAATCTGCCAGGCCACCACTAACAATCCCAGTCCCAGAACGGCGGGCACCAGGCGCTGGAAAAAGCTCACGCAATATTTACGCCACTGCGGTGTACGGCGGCGAACGGTGACGGGCGGCAGAACAATCACTTCCCCAACGGTGGTGCTAAGTGCCGTGGCGGGCGGTTTCTGTGCAGGCTGATTCATGTCATTCCCCTTAGCGTTTATTAATGGCGAAACTTGCGGCGTAGGCGGCAGGGTCATTGCCGTTCCAGGTGCTGCCATCCATCAAAGTGCTGCTGCGCATCGGACTTGTGGAGACGGAAATATTGCCCACGGCGGTTGCGGCCTGCTGATAGATGTCGATACGATTGATGCGTTTGGCGATAGCAAGGTAGTCCGGGTCGCTATCCAGCAAGCCCCAGCGGCGGTGCTGGGTCAGGAACCACATGCCGTCGGAAAGCCACGGGAAGGTCACTTCGCCATCACGGAAAAAATGCATGGCGTGGTCGTCCTGCCATTTCTTGCCGATGCCATTGTCGTATTGCCCGAGCATGCGCCCGGTCAGGAAATCGGCTTTGGTGTTGAGGTACGCCCGCCCGGCGAGCACATTAGCGGTTTCGCGGCGGTTGTCGTCGCTGGCATCAATCCAGCGCGATGCCTCAAGAATGGCGGCGACTAAGGCTCGTGCGGTGTTGGGATTTTGTTCCACCCAAGCACTGCGGGTACCGAGGATTTTTTCCGGGTGATCCGGCCAGATTGATTGCGAGGTTGCAGCGGTGAAGCCGATACCGTCGCTGATTGCCCGTTGGTTCCAGGGTTCACCGACGCAAAATCCCTGCATATTGCCAATGCGCATATTCATCACCATTTGTGGCGGCGGAACGACCACGGTGCGCACGTCGGTAAACGGGTTAATGCCCGCCTGCGCCAGCCAGTAATAGAGCCACATCGCGTGGGTACCCGTGGGGAAGGTATGCGCGAAGGTGAAACTTCCCGGCTCTTTGCTGGCCACGAGTTTTTTCAGGCTTTGCGCATCCGTCACGCCCTGCTTTGCGAGATCCATCGAAAGGGAGATGGCCTGGCCGTTGTTGTTAAGCGTCATCAGGTTCGCCATCGATTGCTGTTTACCCGCAATGCCCATTTCCAGGCCATAAACCAGGCCGTACAACACGTGAGCAGCATCGAGTTCACCGGAAACCATTTTGTCGCGCACCGCCGCCCAGCTTGCTTCTTTGCTCGGTACAATTGAAATACCGTACTTTTTATCAAAGCCTTTGACCGCAGCCATGACGACCGAGGCACAATCGGTCAGCGGGATAAACCCGACTTTCACCGTGTTCTGTTCGGGTTTGTCGCTCCCCGCCGCCCACACGGAATTCATCATGCCAGGCAGCAAATATGCACCGCCTAATGCCGCACCCGCCTGTAGAAATCGACGGCGTGAGAGGGTTATGGTTTTGTTGCTCATCGGTTTCATCCTGATAAAAGGGTAAAAAAAAAGCGCCCAACAATGTGGGTCAGCACATTGAAGGACGCCTTTGTCCAACCCGAACCGCACCGCCATTGGCACAATCCAGGTCAAAAATAATCTTCACGTTATTACTGCAACTCGCGTGCCAGGTTAGAAAGCCGATGAAACACGGGTTTTAGGGTAAATCAGCTAAGTCATGCACCGGAAAAACGCATTAAATGCCCACACTTCGTGCAGCTACTCCTTAGTGGGTAGCCGCCAGATATCCGCCACGGACACCATCGCGCTTGCAACATCCACCATGCGTTTGTTCTGGTTCATCGCCATTTTGCGCAGCGTTTGCCACGCCTGTTCTTCGCTGTAACCCTGGTGATGAATCAGCATGGCTTTGGCCTGGTCGATAACTTTGCGCTCTTCAAGCGTGGCCTTGAGCGAGGCTAACTGTTGAGCCATGGTTTCGAGTTGCTGGGCCTGCTGGCGCACCAGCGGTAAAAGATGGCGATCGAAATAACGCTCGCCCTCCTGACCGCCATGTCCGGCGACCCAACTGGCGATGTCGCTCTCGCCGGGTTCCCTTTCTTGCAACACCTGACCAAGTGCCTGCTGCGCTTGCGCCATCACGGCATCGATAAGCGCGTCTTCCACCTCTTTCAGGGCGTCAATTCGCGTCGTTAGCAGCGCAAACCAGCGCAATGCTCGCTGCGGTTCATCCCCATCGTGCAGGAGTCGGGTGCAAGCCATGCGCCGGAGTTGTTCCGTTTCGCGGCACGGTTCCCCACAGTCGAGGAATTGCTGGCGTAGAGGCAACTCCGCCATGCTGCAAAATGCGTCAAAACAGCGTTGCTGGCTATCGATGCGATCCACCAGTTGCTGGCGCAAGGTGTCGCTAAATTCCCCTTGCGTGAAACCCAGCGCACCAATCGCCCGCTCTTGTCCGGCGAGCTCTTTGCCTTGCATAAAACTAAACAACGCCGCCAGAGCCCGAGCCACACCGGCTTCATCTATCACGTTGCTGGTTTCAGGCACAATACTGAGGAGATGGCGCAAGGTGAGATTGAACTGCTCCATCGCATGCAAGGGCTGAATCTGCTGAGCGGTAATTTGCACTCGCAACTCGGGTAACCGTTCAAGGTAATGCAGCGCACACGCGAGACTGACAAACAGAGCACTCCCCGGCAGATAATCGGGTTCAGCGATAGCCAGGCGAAAATGCGCCAGCTCACGATCAACTTCTGCGATACAGCGCTGATGTTGATCGCCAAATAATTGACCGGAGGAGCACAGCCAGATGTTGGAAGCCCCGCGTTCGCGTTGTAGCATGTGCGCGAGCCTGGCTATGCAGCCAGTCAACTCACCGATTTGCAAAATGTCCTGCAATTGCTCACGCCCACGGGTTCGGGCCGCGATTAAAAAGTCGCGAGCAGTAGGATTCGCGGCGACGGTAGCCTTCATATAACGCTCCTGAGCGGCAAGTGTTGCTCTAATGATGCAAAGAATTAAGCAAAAGTCGTGCCGTCGGGCGCAAAGGAGAACAAATGCAAAAAGTTGTGATTATTGCCAACGGGGCTGCTTACGGCAGTGAATCTCTGTTTAACAGTCTGCGCCTGGCCATCGCGTTGTGCGATCAACAGCCGCAGCCGGAAGTGAAACTGTTTTTGATGTCTGATGCAGTGACCGCGGGTTTACGCGGCCAGAAACCTTCTGAAGGCTATAACATTCAGCAAATGCTGGAGATTTTGACTGCGCAGAACGTACCGGTAAAACTGTGCAAGACCTGCACCGACGGGCGCGGCATCACGGCTTTACCTTTGGTTGATGGCGTTGAAATTGGCACGTTAGTTGAACTGGCTGAGTGGACGCTGGCCGCCGATAAAGTCTTAACCTTCTGACACCAGATTTAATGATGACCAGAGGCGAATTTCCCGCATAAAAATTCATCAGCTGAATGGTCTCAGGAATATGTACACTAAAGTTGATTCGTTACAGCATTTTTTGATCGAAGTCAGCATTTCTGACGTCGGGGTCTGGTGTTATGCATAAAGTGTGATTTGTGAACAACATCACTGATCACCAGCAAAACCAGCGGCGCGGATGTCTAACTTTGTTGTGATAGCGGAGTATAAAAATGCCTGTAGTGAAAGCCAGTCTGCATCTTTTCGGCGGTGATACCGTGGTGGTTCACTGTTCAAATAAAAGCCATATTCATTTGATGAGCGACAACAGTTCTGCGGGCAAACCGCAGGCGGATATTTTGAGCGTGGAAGACAGGCAGTCTGCTTATTTGACGGTGCCGTACAGCGGGAAGTGGAAAGTGCTGATTGATAGCCACAGCAAATCGCTTGAGCATTCAATTAGTTATGTTCCTGCTTAAAAGCAGCATTCCGGCTCTGATTAATAAGAGCCGGAATGAATTTATGCGAAGTGAGTTTGTAAATCCCCGTCATCGCCCTTCGGCTGTAGCCAGTCTCTGACTTTATTCACCAGCTCATCCAGGCAATCATCATGCATCCCCCGCTTGATTAACTCTTGTTCCAGCGAGAAGAGATACTGCGCATTGGTGCCCAACGGGCCGCTGGCGGCGGCAATTAACGGCGCGATAATTTCAGCTCGCGTATCGGCTTCGTACAGCGGATGGCGCGGATCCATGATAAAGACCAGCGCGTTGACGACACGGCCATCATCGAGTCCGAGTTTGCACCACGTCGGCAAATAGCAGCCTGTTATCATCTCCCGCTTCCACACCAGCGTCAGCTCATCCTCAAGCATCGCATCGGGTAGGCGGTAGGCCAGACCCGTGGCGCGCCCGCCTTCTTTGAGCGCCAGCATGCGCCCAGGCTGACAAGCGGTTCCGCGCCCTGCCGTCAAACGCAGGCAAAAAGCACGGTGCCAGCCAACAAGCGTTCCTGCGGCCGACTCTTCATATTCAAATGCCGGGTTCCACATCAGGGAACCATAGCCAAAAATCCATACCGGACTGTTATCGGGACGACAAGCCAGCGTTGCAGCAAGAGAAGCCAGACGCTGTTCAGGGGTCCACAACAACGATTCCTCAATGGAACCAAAAGCTGTCTTACAATCCGCTTTCATTAAGAAATCACGTGTTAACACGATACACCTCCGCCACTGCATACTTCCTTGTCACGTCAGATGCGCCTTCCGGGCTTTTTAAAACTGCTTACTATTAGTAACAGTCTATAAGAAAACATATGCAATCTGCGGGACTCTGGCAAGTTTGACGAGGATCACAAAACAGCAAAAATGTCATATTAACTTGCCATACTGAAAGGTGTGGCAGCGTTTGGATAGCAATATCAATAGATTAAGTGTTGGATAAGGTTTTCTTATGTCATTTATCATCACTACCTTCCAGTTAATTGCTTTACATGAATGTATATCCACTTGTTTTGTATTGACTAAAATCACCAAACATTGATTTTCATTCATCAGTAATACTATAGCTATGAAAGCGGTAAAACTGAGTAAATTTCCGCAGAAATCCAACATTGTTTGCTATTTTAACGGGGTTTTAATGTCTGACTATAATGAAGAAATGGCTTAGCACCTCTGGATATGGAGAAGTATTTTGACGAAAACACAACATGAGGCGGTGAAAACCCGTCATAAGGAGAGTTCCCTCATTTTCCCGGTATTAGCGCTGGTGGTACTGGTTTTATGGGGAGGAAGCCAGTCAATGTCGGCGGTAGTGGGTATCAACATTCTGGCGCTGGTGGGTATTTTAAGTAGCGCCTTTAGCGTGGTACGCCATGCAGATGTTTTGGCGCACCGTTTAGGTGAACCTTACGGTTCCCTGATTCTGAGTCTTTCTGTAGTTATTCTTGAAGTCAGCCTGATTTCCGCATTAATGGCAACCGGTGATGCTGCGCCGACACTGATGCGTGACACGCTCTATTCCATCATCATGATTGTGACTGGCGGGCTGGTGGGTTTCTCATTGCTGTTGGGTGGCCGTAAATTCGCCACGCAATATATGAATTTGTTCGGCATCAAACAGTATTTAATCGCGCTGTTTCCGCTGGCTGTCATCGTCCTGGTGTTACCGACCGCGCTGCCATCAGGCAACTTTAGCACCGGCCAGGCGTTAATGGCGGCCGCGATTTCAGCGGCGATGTATGGCGTGTTCTTGTTAATTCAGACCCGTACGCACCAAAGCCTGTTCGTTTACGAGCATGAAGATGAGTCTGACGACGACGACCCGCATCATGGTAAGCCATCTGCGCATAGCAGCACCTGGCATTCCATTTGGTTAATCGTGCATCTGGTAGCGGTAATTGCGGTCACTAAAATGAATGCCGGCCCGCTGGAGTCACTGCTAACGACACTGAATGCACCGGCGCAATTTACTGGCTTCCTGGTGGCATTATTGATTCTCTCGCCTGAAGGCCTGGGGGCGTTGAAAGCCGTATTGAGTAACCAGGTTCAGCGAGCCATGAATCTGTTCTTTGGCTCGGTACTGGCGACGATTTCACTGACAGTCCCTGCGGTGACGCTGATTGCGATGTTGACGGGCAACGACCTGACCTTTGGTTTAGGGATGCCTGAGTTGGTAGTCATGCTAACTTCGCTAGTGTTATGCCAGATTTCGTTTTCAACCGGGCGCACCAATGTGCTCAACGGCACCGCGCACCTTGCGCTGTTTGCCGCTTATTTGATGACTATTTTTGCCTGACGAATTTGCGTCATAAAAAAAGCTCTTATCGTGAGATAAGAGCTTTTTATTTTGGTGGATGACGCTCGCGCTTATCCACCCTACCACGTCAAAAAGTCTGATTTTTGTAGGGCGGATAAGTGCAACGTCATCCGCCATTAGTCCTGACTTACTTGCTGGTATCCAGTGGTTCGAAATTCTTCACCAGATCGTCAATCGCTTTGATTTGCTTGAGGAATGGCTCGAGCTTCGCCAGCGGCAATGCAGATGGGCCATCACAACGTGCGTTATCTGGGTCCGGGTGCGCTTCGATAAACAGACCTGCCAGGCCAGTCGCCATACCGGCACGAGCCAGTTCAGTCACCTGCGCACGACGGCCGCCCGACGCTGAACCAAACGGGTCGCGGCATTGCAGAGCATGTGTCACGTCGAAAATAACCGGTGAACCGTTAGACACCTGCTTCATTACGCTAAAACCGAGCATGTCGACAACCAGGTTGTCGTAACCGAAGTTCGCGCCACGGTCACACAGGATAATCTGGTCGTTACCGCCTTCGTGGAATTTATCAACGATGTTACCCATTTGACCAGGGCTGACGAACTGAGGCTTCTTGACGTTGATCACCGCACCGGTTTTCGCCATCGCTTCTACCAGATCGGTCTGGCGGGCGAGGAACGCAGGCAGCTGAATCACATCAACTACATCGGCAACAGGTTGTGCCTGGCTTGCTTCATGAACGTCAGTGATGATTTTCACGCCGAAGGTTTGCTTCAGTTCCTGGAAAATCTTCATCCCTTCTTCGAGGCCTGGGCCACGATAAGAGTTGATGGATGAACGGTTGGCTTTATCGAAGGACGCTTTGAACACGTATGGAATGCCCAGTTTCTGGGTCACGGTGACGTAATGCTCACAAATACGCATTGCAAGGTCGCGTGATTCCAGTACGTTCATGCCGCCAAACAGCACAAACGGCAGGTCGTTTGCGACGTTGATGTCACCAATCTTAACCACTTTTTGTTCCATCTTTATCTCGCCTTGTTGGGAAACATTTAAAAATTTAGCATCAGTGCAAAGTGACCTGTTTTTGCGAAATCGAATTAATTTGCGCTTTGATCATCTCGCTAATCGGGTCTTCCGGGCACTGCTCGACAAAATAGCTGAGATCGGTAAGAGCCACGTGTTCGCAATCAAGCTGCGCATAAATTAAGCCACGATCGCGAATTTCATACGGGTCTTCCGGATTAAACTGGAGCAACGTTTCACTGGTACGCAGTGCCAGTTCCATTTGACGTTCTTCCATCAGCGCAGATTTAAGGGTGTCGAGTAATTTACGCACCACTTCCGCGTTATCAGCTTCATCTAAATCTTCATCGAACAGTTCAGCTGTTGGCCCGACATTACCTTTCAACCACACTTCCAGCGTATGTTCGTTGAGCGTATCGCCGTTAAATGGGTTGATCAGCCACATTTCGCCGTCCATCCAGTCGCCACGCAAAATTAGCTGCGTGGGGAAAATTACAGGATTTAACGGGATATCAAGGCGCTCGGCAATCCATAACAGAATCGCCCCCAAAGACACCGCACTTCCCTGGCGTTTTGTCAGCACTTTATCAAGCCACAATGCATCGGATAAACGGTAAACGCCGCTGGAGTCTTTAAAACCCCAACTGCCATAAAACAGCTCGACTAATTTTTCGAGTTGCACATCCTGGTGCTGACCTTCGCAGATCTCTTCCCGCGCCAGGCTTGCCAGGCTTTCCAGTTGTGCACGCACTTCTTCTGCCGGGAAATCATCACGGATCAACTGCGAGACTAAAATCATGCCCTCGCACAACGGCGCCTGATTGAATTCGAAATCGGCTAACGACCTCATGACTTACCCCAGTAATGGTATTTTGGTGGTGGCGAGTTTAATGATGATGTAAAGCACCACCAGCGCCAGCAAAAAGGCAAATAGCCGGATCTGCTGACTGCGCGGGCGTTTGCCCAGCACGATAAACCCTAAAACGATATAGATAATAACGCCAAATAGCTTCTCAGTCAGCCATGCACCTTGCGGCGTGAAGGGATAGAAATGCGTAATCATCACCAGTGCAGCACCGCTGACCAGCAATAGCGTATCATTCACATGCGGCACAATGCGCACCCAGCGCTTGTTCGACATGGCTGAATCGCGGTATTGCCACCAGTAGCGTAAAACGAACAAACTCACGGAAATGATAACCGTCAGAATATGAAAATGCTTGAGCGCGAAGTAAGTTGCCATTTTGCTCAGTTCCTTATCTTTAGAAAAAGCGTCCTGTTGTCAGACGGTCATTGCCACCGTAATCCTGACAGCTTTGTATCTCGGTATATCCGGCGTCGCTAAACAGTTCACGAACTTGTGCTGCCTGTTGCCAACCGTGTTCGAGCAATAACCAACCGCCCGATTCAAGGAAGTTGCGCGATGTTTCCACCAGCGTGCGTAAATCGGCCAAACCGTGGTTATCAGCCACCAGCGCACTGCGAGGTTCAAAGCGAACATCACCCTGTAAAAGGTGCGGATCTTCCTCATCAATATAGGGTGGATTACTGACAATCACGGCAAAACGCTGCGTATTGAGCGCACTAAACCAGTTGCTTTGCAAGACCTCAACGTTGGTTATTCCAAGGCGACTCGCATTATCGCGCGCAAGTTCAACCGCATCAGGTATCAAGTCCAGTGCGACAACGTCACAATCCGGGCGCTCGCTGGCAATCGCCAACGCAATCGCCCCGGTACCGGTGCCTAAGTCCAGCACGGAACACGCGGTGGCAGGCATTCTGGCGAGGGCTTGTTCGACAAGGCATTCGGTATCAGGGCGCGGAATAAGCGTCACCGGCGATACGCGCAAAGGCAGCGACCAAAACTCACGCTCGCCAACCAAATGCGCGATAGGCTCGCCCTTCACACGTCTTGCCAGCAAAACAGCAAGTTGTTGCTGTTGCTCGGCTGCCAGCTCGGTTTCACCAAAAGCGAGGATGAAGGTTCGTGCTTTACCGGTGACAAAACCCAGCAGGATTTCCGCGTCGCGACGCGGACTTTCACTTTCCTGAAGCTGGGCAATTGCCTGTTGTAACCAGTGTTTAAAATCCATTAATCCTGCTCAGACAGCGCCGCTAACTGGTCTGCCTGGAACTCCTGCACAATAGGTTCGATCAATGCGTCGAGTTTCCCTTCCATCACTTCATCCAGACGGTATAACGTCACGTTGATGCGATGGTCGGTTACACGGCCTTGCGGGAAGTTATAAGTACGGTTGCGGTCTGAACGATCGCCACTGCCCAGCAAATTGCGGCGCGTTGAAGCTTCTTCCTGTTGGCGTTTTGCTATTTCAGCGGCACGAATACGCGAACCCAATACCGAAAGCGCTTTGGCTTTGTTTTTATGCTGGGAACGTTCGTCCTGGCATTCCACTACGATCCCGGTCGGTAAGTGGGTAATACGAATTGCAGAGTCGGTGGTGTTAACGTGCTGACCACCCGCGCCCGAGGAACGGAAGGTGTCGATACGCAAATCACCTGGGTTGATATCTGGCAATTCCGCTTCAGGAATTTCTGGCATCACCGCGACGGTACAAGCGGAAGTATGGATACGCCCCTGAGATTCAGTTGCCGGAACACGCTGCACGCGATGACCGCCGGACTCAAACTTCAAACGGCCGTAAACACCTTCACCACTGATTTTGGCGATTACTTCTTTAAAGCCACCATGTTCACCGTCGTTGGCGCTCAGTATTTCAACTTTCCAGCGACGTGCTTCTGCGTAACGGCTGTACATACGGAACAGGTCACCGGCAAAAATAGCCGCTTCATCACCGCCGGTCCCGGCACGAACTTCCACAAAAGCGTTGCGTTCGTCATCAGGATCTTTTGGCAGCAGCAAGACTTGCAGTTGTTGTTCTAATTCTTCGCTGTCGCTTTTCGCCTGGTTTAATTCTTCTTGCGCCATTTCGCGCATTTCCGGGTCATCGAGCATGCTTTGTGCGGTTTCAATATCTTCCTGCACTTGACGCCATTTCAGGAAGCAACTGGAAACGTCACTTAACTGGGCATATTCACGTGACAAAGCACGGAAACGATCCTGGTCGGCAATTGTGGCAGCATCCCCAAGCAGTGCCTGAACTTCTTCATGGCGCTCTTGCAGAGCTTCTAGTTTGGCAACGATAGAAGACTTCATGGGCGGTGTTTCACCTTGTAATAAGAGTTTATTTGCTAATCCAGCCCGAGGCTGTTGCGCAGAATCTGCAGGCGTTCGTCATCCCCGTCACGGGCAGCCTGCGTGAGCGATTTGGTTGGAGCGTGGATCAGGCGGTTGGTTAATTTCCATGCCAAATCCTGAAGGACTGTTTCGGCATCGGCACCCTGATGGAGCGCGGCGATAGCCTTAGCAGCCAGGTCATCACGAACCTGTTCTGCTTGTGAGCGGTATTCACGGATAGTTTCCGTTGCGCTTTGGGCACGCAACCAGGCCATGAACTCACCACTTTCCTGTGCGACAATCGTTTCAGCTTCAACGGCGGCAGCCTTGCGCTGCGCGAGGTTGCTTTGAATTATCGCCTGAAGGTCGTCAACGCTATACAGATAGGCGTTCGCCAGTTTGCCTACTTCCGGCTCAACATCGCGCGGGACGGCGATATCGACTAACAGTAACGGCTGGTTGCGGCGAGCTTTTAACGCGCGTTCGACCATGCCTTTACCAATGATTGGCAGTGGGCTGGCGGTGGAACTAATAATAATGTCAGCTTCCTGCAAGCGAGAATCAATGTCACTCAGGCTTATTACCTCGGCACCGACTTCATCAGCCAGCACCTGAGCGCGTTCACGCGTGCGGTTGGCAATAATCATCTTCTGAACGTTGTGTTCACGTAAATGACGCGCCGCTAGTTCAATGGTTTCACCCGCACCAACCAGCAACACGGTGACAGTCGATAAGGATTCGAAAATTTGTCGTGCCAGGGTGCAGGCCGCGAACGCTACGGATACGGCACTCGCGCCGATTTCGGTTTCGGTGCGAACACGCTTGGCAACGGAGAAGGACTTCTGGAACATGCGCTCCAGTTCGCTGGAAAGCGAATGCCCTTTTTGTGAGTCGGCAAAGGCCTTTTTAACCTGCCCGAGGATTTGTGGCTCGCCGAGCACCAGCGAATCAAGACCACTTGCGACACGCATTAAATGGGTGACTGCGTCGTTGTCGTGATGCCAGTACAGGCTTTTACGCACTTCCTCTTCGTTGAGGTTGTGGTAATTACATAGCCAGCGCACGAGCTGCTCGTGCAGGTCTTCCTGTTCTTCGACGCTCAGATACAGCTCAGTCCGGTTACACGTCGACAACACCACCCCACCTTGCACCATCGGCTGTTCGAGCAGGCTGTTCAATGCCTGGTCGAGCGTGTCCGGCGAAAACGTAACACGTTCTCGCAACGAGACTGGAGCTGTTTTATGGTTGATGCCAAGCGCTAAAAGGGTCATTGAGCGGTCTGAGTAATACCGATGTTGATAAGGATTAACTCGGCGCATCATACAGGATGCGTGCAGTCAATAAAAGGGAGCCACTCCTTGTGGGGTATCACTACAATTAATGATTTAAGACAACATGACCATAGACGACCTGACTATGCGCCGCTAGCATAAACAGTTAACAACTAAAATTAATGAGAAGGAACCGTTGCCTCTATGTCTATGACGAAAGCCCGTCTGCTGCGCCTTGCGCCACTGGCAAGCCTTATTTTGACTGCTTGTGTCACGCCAAAACCAAGCGGTCCAGGCAAAAGTCCTGACTCTCCGCAGTGGTTACAACACCAGCAACAAGTACAAAAAATCACCCAATATCAAACACGTGGTGCTTTTGCTTATCTCTCCGATAGTCAAAAAGTTTATGCACGCTATAACTGGCAACAAACCTCGCCGGATCGCTATCGCTTATTATTGACTAACCCGTTAGGCAGCACCGAGCTTGAGCTCAATGCGCAGCCTGGTGTCGTGCAACTGACTGACCGCAATGGCAAAAAGTACGTCGCCGATAATGCAGAAGAGATGGTGGGTAAATTGACGGGAATGCCTATTCCGCTCAATAGCCTGCGTCAATGGATCCTCGGCCTGCCGGGTGAGGCCACTGACTATAAAATTGATGCTCAATATCGCCTGAGTGAAATCAACTACACCCAGGACGGCAAAACCTGGAAAGTGGTGTATAGCGATTATGACGACAGTGTGCAGCCTGCTCTGCCGTCAAATATGGAACTGCGCGAAGGCTCACAGCGTATCAAACTCAAAATGGATAACTGGACAGTCAAATAATGAGAAAACGTTGGCCATCCCCAGCAAAACTGAATTTATTTTTGTATATCACCGGTCGTCGTGCAGACGGATACCATAATTTACAAACTTTATTTCAGTTCCTTGATTATGGCGACACCCTCAGCATTGAGCCGACAAATGATGGTCAAATTCGCTTAGCTACTCCGATTGAAGGGGTGCCGGATGAAGAGAATTTAATTGTCCGCGCGGCTCGATTATTGCAAGACACCGCCCTGCTGATGGGCACGTTGCCGCAGGGTGCTGGGGCAGAAATCAGCGTTGAAAAACGATTGCCAATGGGCGGCGGTTTAGGTGGCGGGTCATCAAATGCAGCAACAGTGTTGGTGGCGCTAAACCATGTGTGGAACACCGGCCTGACTGAAGATCAACTGGCGGCGTTGGGTATCACTCTCGGCGCCGACGTCCCCGTATTCGTGCGTGGATTTGCCGCTTTTGCCGAAGGTGTTGGTGAGAAGCTCACCCCCGTCTCTCCACCGGAAAAGTGGTACCTGGTTGCACATCCTGGCGTCAGCATTCCCACGCCTGTCATTTTCAAAGATCCAGAGCTACCACGAAATACCCCGATCAGATCAATTGACACGTTATTAAACTGTGAATTTGGTAATGATTGTGAGGTTATCGCAAGAAAACGTTTTCGTAAGGTTGATGAGCTGCTTTCCTGGCTGTTAGAATACGCGCCGTCGCGCCTGACCGGCACCGGCGCTTGTGTGTTTGCTGAATTTGACACCGAGAACGCTGCCCGCCAGGTGCTTAAGCAAGCCCCGGAATGGCTGCATGGGTTTGTTGCGCGAGGCGTTAATGTCTCCCCGCTGCATCAGGCCATATCCGGGCAAGCTGAGTATTGGTGACAACGTCACCTTGTTTCAGACGTTGCATCAAGCTCTTTATACACCGCCTGGATGGCGCTACCCCGCCCGCATAAGCTGCGGTAGTACCATCCGCCACTGGACGCATGCCTGAGGTTTTTCTCGTGCCTGATATGAAGCTTTTTGCTGGTAACGCCACCCCGGAACTAGCACAACGTATTGCCAACCGCCTGTACACCTCCCTTGGTGACGCCGCCGTCGGTCGTTTTAGCGACGGAGAAGTAAGCGTACAAATCAACGAAAATGTACGCGGTGGTGATATTTTCATCATCCAGTCCACCTGTGCACCAACTAATGACAACCTTATGGAATTGGTTGTTATGGTCGACGCCCTGCGCCGTGCTTCTGCAGGTCGTATCACCGCTGTTATCCCTTACTTTGGTTATGCTCGTCAGGATCGCCGTGTGCGTTCCGCCCGTGTGCCAATCACCGCGAAAGTGGTTGCTGACTTCCTCTCAAGTGTTGGGGTTGACCGTGTTCTCACCGTGGACTTGCACGCAGAACAGATTCAGGGCTTCTTCGATGTTCCTGTAGATAACGTTTTCGGTAGCCCAATCCTGCTAGAAGATATGCTGCAAATCGGCCTGGAAAACCCAATCGTGGTTTCTCCAGATATCGGTGGCGTTGTGCGTGCTCGTGCTATCGCAAAACTGCTTAACGATACCGACATGGCTATCATCGACAAACGTCGTCCTCGCGCTAACGTTTCCCAGGTTATGCATATCATCGGTGATGTATCTGGCCGTGATTGTGTACTGGTTGACGATATGATCGATACCGGCGGCACTCTGTGCAAAGCAGCTGAAGCACTGAAAGAGCGTGGTGCTAAACGTGTGTTTGCTTACGCAACTCACCCGATTTTCTCCGGCAATGCGGTTCACAACCTGCGTAACTCCGTGATCGACGAAGTTATCGTATGTGACACCATCCCACTGTCTGATGAAATCAAAGCACTGCCTAACGTCCGCACCCTGACTCTGTCTGGCATGTTGGCTGAAGCTATTCGCCGTATCAGCAATGAAGAATCAATCTCTGCGATGTTCGAGCACTAATCGAACTCGTTTAAAAAAACCCGCTGCGGCGGGTTTTTTCTTTTGTAGTATGTATTTATTAAACCAATGCCTCCTTCACCTGCCATATCCCTCATAAATGACAGATGATGCGCTCACGGATGGAATCAAAGTGAAAAACGTATCTTCTTCTATATTACCTTTCCGCGCTCTGGTAGACGCTTGTTGGCGAGAGAAATACACGGTTTCTCGTTTTAGCCGCGATGTTATCGCTGGTATTACCGTAGGGATTATTGCTATTCCCCTGGCGATGGCGTTAGCGATTGGCAGCGGTGTCGCCCCGCAGTATGGCCTGTATACTTCAGCGATTGCCGGGATTGTGATTGCCTTAAGCGGCGGTTCACGTTTCAGTGTTTCCGGCCCAACAGCGGCGTTTGTGGTGATCCTCTATCCGGTGGCGCAACAGTTCGGCCTTGCGGGTTTACTCATCGCCACATTGATGTCCGGCGTGTTTCTTATTTTGTTTGGTTTGGCGCGGTTTGGCCGCCTGATTGAATACATCCCGCTTTCCGTAACACTCGGTTTTACCTCCGGGATTGGGATTACCATCGCCACTATGCAGGTGAAAGATTTCTTTGGCCTGACGCTGGAACACGTGCCGGAACACTACCTGAATAAAGTGGCGGCGCTGGCGATGGCGATGCCAACAATTAATCTCGGCGATGCGGCAATTGGCATCGTGACACTCGGCGTGTTGATTCTCTGGCCGCGTTTTGGCATTCGTTTACCCGGCCACTTACCGGCACTGCTGGCAGGCTGTGCCACCATGGCAGCGGTACATGCAGCAGGCTTCGATGTGGCGACTATCGGTTCACGCTTCCACTACGTATTGGCTGACGGCACCCAGGGCAATGGCATTCCACAACTGTTGCCACAACTGATGCTGCCGTGGAATATTCCCAACTCAAACTTCACGCTGAGCTGGGATTCTTTAAGCGCCCTGCTCCCGGCAGCCTTTTCGATGGCGATGCTCGGCGCAATTGAATCGCTGCTGTGCGCCGTGGTGTTAGATGGTATGACGGGCACCAAACATAACGCCAACAGCGAACTTATCGGCCAGGGGATGGGCAATATCATTGCACCATTCTTTGGTGGGATTACTGCCACCGCCGCCATTGCCCGGTCGGCCGCCAACGTGCGCGCTGGCGCAACATCACCGATGGCTGCCGTGATTCACGCATTGCTGGTGATTATGGCGTTATTGGTGCTGGCCCCTCTGCTTTCCTGGTTGCCGCTTTCCGCAATGGCCGCCCTGCTGCTAATGGTGGCGTGGAATATGAGTGAAGCGCATAAAGTGGTCAGCCTGCTGCGCCGTGCGCCGAAAGACGACATCATCGTCATGCTTATCTGCATGTCGTTAACGGTGCTGTTCGATATGGTTATCGCGATTAGCGTGGGGATTGTGCTGGCCTCTTTACTGTTTATGCGTCGCATTGCCCGCATGACCCGTCTGGCACCGGTAAACATTCCTACGCCAGAAGGTGTGCTGGCATTACGCGTCACCGGGCCGCTATTCTTCGCCGCCGCCGAGGGATTATTTAATGATCTCGCCCAGCGCGTTGAGCAAAATCATCTGATTATTTTGCAATGGGATGCCGTTCCGGTACTGGATGCCGGTGGACTGGATGCGTTTCAACGTTTTGTGGAAAAACTGCCGGAAGGTTGCGAATTGCGGGTAACTAATCTGGAGTTTCAGCCGCTTAAAACACTGGCTCGAGCCGGTGTTAAGCCCATTGCGGGTCGCCTTGCTTTCTTCCCGGATATTCAGGCTGCATTGGCTGAGTAAAGTTTTTGCCAAAAAAAAACGGTTCTGCGACAGAACCGTTTTCATTTTCTAAATTTAGTTAACTATGTTTATGGCTGTCATCGCGGCGGCAACGTTTATCAAAGTGGCGCACCCACCAGTAACGGTCGCCAACTTGTTCGTGCCCACCGACACGCGCACCAGCCAGCCAAAGCACCGCACCAACAAAAATGCTTAACACAGCACCGTGGGCGAAATATTGCGGGAAATTGAATTGAGGGAGTTGGTTTAAAATTGAGTAACCAACACCACCCACCATGACGACAAGCCCCAAGCCCATGAAAATGTTGCCGAGTAATGAAGCGTTTTTGCGTTTCATATGTCACCTCCGGGTGTACCTGGGTCGGCGGGGGAAATCCCCATTCCTTGTGTGTAAAGTATAGACAACACCGCTTCGAATTATGTGCGTGGGCGATCACAATTACGAATGAAAGCCTACATATATTTACAAATAACTCGCTGAATAGCATGAAATTCTAATTGTTTAGATGGTGAACTATTCAACACTTGAATAGGGATTGCATTGCTTCTTTGTCATCGAGTCCTGGGCACAGTAAACTACGCGGCTCTTGTCTGTTTTCAGGATATTAAACGTGAGCATTAAATTAATTGTTGGCCTGGCAAATCCAGGTGCGGAATATGCTGCAACCCGCCATAACGCAGGAGCCTGGTATGTGGATCTGCTTGCACAGCGCCATAATCAGTCGCTCAAAGAAGAAAGCAAATTCTTCGGTTACACAGCGCGCATAAACCTTGCCGGTGAAGATGTTCGCCTGTTGGTGCCAACCACGTTTATGAACCTCAGTGGTAAAGCTGTTGGGGCGATGGCGACATTTTTCCGCATCGCGCCAGATGAAATTCTTGTTGCGCACGATGAGTTAGATCTACCGCCAGGTGTAGCAAAATTCAAACTCGGCGGCGGCCACGGTGGCCACAATGGCCTGAAAGACATCATCAGCAAACTGGGCAATAACCCTAACTTTCACCGCTTACGCGTCGGAATCGGCCATCCTGGTGATAAAAACAAAGTTGTCGGCTTTGTGCTGGGCAAACCTCCCCTTAGCGAACAGAAGCTGATTGATGATGCAGTAGACGAAGCGGCACGTTGCACTGAGGTATGGCTGAAGGAAGGTTTAACCAAAGCCACCAATCGCCTGCACGCCTTTAAAGCGCAATAAACGTTCTCGCGGCTTTCAGCAAGGATTTCTGCGCCCGTTATATGCCGTTTGGGTGTATAATGTGGAAAGTTATGATCATTTTATCAATGAGACAACATCAACTCATTGAATATCAAGTAATTAAGGTGAATTAAACCATGGGATTCAAATGCGGTATCGTCGGCTTGCCGAACGTTGGTAAATCAACCCTGTTCAACGCGCTCACCAAAGCGGGAATCGAAGCTGCAAACTTCCCGTTCTGTACCATTGAGCCGAACACTGGTGTGGTACCAATGCCGGACCCACGTCTGGATAAACTGGCCGAAATCGTAAAACCACAGCGCATTCTGCCAACTACCATGGAGTTCGTTGATATCGCCGGTCTGGTGAAAGGCGCATCCAAAGGTGAAGGCCTGGGTAACCAGTTCCTGACCAACATTCGCGAAACCGAAGCCATCGGCCACGTAGTGCGTTGTTTTGAAAACGACAACATCATTCACGTGAATAACAAAGTTGATCCAGCCGATGACATCGAAGTCATTAACACTGAGCTGGCGCTTTCAGATCTGGATACTTGCGAACGTGCCATCCACCGCGTGCAGAAGAAAGCAAAAGGCGGCGATAAAGACGCAAAAGCTGAACTGGCTGCGCTGGAAAAATGTCTGCCACAGCTTGAGAACGCGGGTATGTTGCGTGCGCTTCCTCTGACCGAAGAAGACAAAGCGGCTATCAAATACCTGAGCTTCCTGACGCTGAAACCAACGATGTATATCGCGAACGTCAATGAAGACGGTTACGAAAACAACCCATACCTCGACAAAGTGCGCGAAATCGCCGCTGCTGAAGGTTCTGTAGTTGTTGCTGTCTGTGCCGCCGTTGAGTCTGATATTGCTGAACTTGACGATGCTGACCGTGACGAGTTCATGGCAGAAATGGGCCTGGAAGAACCTGGCCTGAACCGCGTTATCCGCGCGGGCTATGAGTTATTAAACCTGCAAACTTACTTCACCGCTGGCGTGAAAGAAGTACGTGCATGGACTATCCCAGTTGGCGCTACAGCTCCACAAGCTGCGGGTAAAATCCACACTGACTTCGAAAAAGGCTTTATCCGTGCTCAGACTATTGCCTTCGAAGACTTCATCACCTACAAAGGTGAGCAAGGCGCGAAAGAAGCTGGCAAAATGCGTGCTGAAGGCAAAGACTACATCGTTAAAGATGGCGATGTAATGAACTTCTTGTTCAACGTCTAATTCCCTTTCAGCCCACAGCATTTTTATGCTCAGGGCTGGAAGATGAAACAATTAAAAGTCCACGCTATTGCGTGGGCTTTTTTTATCGTCTGAATATATCCATTATCACTAATAATGAAACTTATCCACTGTCCATTTTTATACAGTAATTATTTATTTAGATGAGGAATAAAGTGTATATTTTTGGACATCGACCACAATAATATTTATCGTTGACGCAGTAAATAGCCAGATTTATAATCCCGCCCCTCTCATGTAAACATTACCTGTTATCCAAACCATTTATTTCATAAGTGTAACGAGTAAGTACTTTTTTCTAACATTACCAGAGCCGTAATTTTAGAGTCAGATCTATAAAGAACATTAAAATTATCAACTTATAATTTTCCTCCAGAGTCTTCTTTAATCACTTAATAAGAGCACGTACAGAACAATGGTTGATAAAGAGCTCATTCGTCATGAAGTTGTGCCGCCGGCAAGGAAGGTGCCCAACAACCATGGGGAGTACCACTGGTATCATTCGATTACCGGTAAGGTAGCCATTTACCTGATGCTTGGGGTCTTGATTGCCTATAGCGTTGGTTCTGGTGCTGGATTTTTTGAAGTGAAGCGCATTTCTCAAACACAGTGGTTTAAGCAGGCTGCGACTAATTCGCAAATTACCAGCTATATTATTCGTAATATCTACACTTCCGTTGCTGTTAAATCCAATAGCGAAGGACAGGTTGTCAGCATTGAATCAGAAAGACCGCTATGGGATGACGAAAGCGTAATCCAGACAGGTTTCAATCCAGCCGATATGCTGACTCTGGTTTCAACGCAAACTCATAATCCAACGTGGTTATTGTATTACGATGATAAACACGGCTTTATTGATACCCAAACGCAACAACAAGTCACGATAACTGATGATAATAAAGGCCCAGGCTTTGCACTCAAGGAATATTACCGTGGATTTGCCACTGTCGGCTGCAAAGAGTATTTCGTCGGCTCGATTCCAATTGTTAATTTGTCAGGCAAGTTACTCGGTGCTGTGGTCACCAGTATCGGTGAACGTGACGCACTGTTGGAGATCCATAATCAATTATTGAATCACACTTTACTGATACTGGTTCTAATCCTCGGCGCGACAGTTGTTGTGGTTAATTGGCTGGTGCGTAATCTTTTTCGCCCCGTTCCCCGTCTTATCCAGGCAGTATCATCGATAGCCGATGAAAAAACCGATCAGGTTACACCGTTCCAGTCTCAGGAGGATGAAATAGGTGAGCTCGCCAGGGCGATTGAAAAGTTGCGGGTCGCTATGGTTGAGCGCGGCTATTTGCAACGCATGCAGGAGATGGCACTAAAAATGGAATACATGGCGCACCATGATTCTCTGACCTTACTACCTAATAGAGTTGCCTATCGAAATTCCATCGACGGACGACTGGTCAAAGTGAAAACCGAAGGCACCCTTTTTAATCTCCTGTTAATCGATTTGGATAATTTTAAACCTGTTAATGACACCTACGGCCATGTCGTGGGAGACGAGTTGCTCGTCGAATCAGCGACAAGATTGTCCACCCTGGTCAGCAGTGGAGATACGGCTATCCGCTTAGGTGGGGACGAATTTGCCATTCTTCAGCAGGTTAATTGCAACCAGATCTCAGAAGCCGAGGCGTTAGCCAATAAAGTGTTACATGCACTTAACGCTCCCTTTAACTGCAGTGGGCATACTTTTGCCATCAGTAGCAGTATCGGGATTTCTTGCGCACCGCAGCACGGCCAAACCCGCGAGGATTTATTTGCGCATGCCGATCTCGCGCTTTACACCTCCAAAAACTTCGGCCGCAACTGCTTTCATTTCTACGCTAACGGCATGACCATGAACCACGAAGCAATGACTGTAGCGGGAAACTATTTTGACCCGGCGCCAGGCAATGCCCGAGTGACGACAGAGTCGGGGCAAGAGAAAATAGAAAAGCCATGAAGAATCGAGTCTCTCATTTAAATTATTCATTATCCTCACTGGCTCTGATACTGACGCTTAGCTTCAGCCTGCTGGCATCTTCTGCCAGCAGAGCAGATGAGCTTGTTTCAAGTATCGAGAAAACCAGCGCGATTACGCTGAGCTATGAAACAGATGTTTTCCCCTTCTCCTATGTTGCAGATAACAAACCACACGGATACTCCATTGATATCTGCTATAAACTGGTCGACATGATCAGGCAGGAACTTCATCTGCCATTGTTGAAGATTAATTGGGTTCCAGTCACCACTGCTACTCAATTTTTAACCATCAAAAATAAAACGATCGATATGGGATGTATTCCCACGATCTACACCGCCGAGCGCCAACAAACCGTGACGTTTTCCGAACCCTATTTCTTTTCGGCAACTCGTTTTGTCTCGCGTAAGGAAGATGATATTTCGGGCATTACCGAACTTAATGGGCATACGGTGATGGTAAAAAGTGGCACCGTGTTCGTCAGGCACATCCAGGATGCTAATGCTTTGTATCAGCTATCCCTTAACATTGACCTTGATACCGACAATGTTAAAGCCTTCTCTGAACTTGAAAGCGGCAGAACGCCAGCAATTATCTCCAGTGAGGTTTTATTACTTGGGCAAATAGCGCTTTCAGCCAATCCCGAGGCGTTTACCCTATCAGATGACTTGCTAAGCCCGCGCCTGCCCATCGGAATGCCGATGCAGAAAGGTAACCCCCAATTTGCGGAGTTGATTAATCACGCGATGAAGCGCCTGATGTTGAGCACTGAATTCATTACTATTTATAACAAATGGTTTATGCAGCCAATCATGCCTGAAGGTATTACGCTCAACTTGCCATTATCACCTGAGTTGCAGCAATCAACGCTTTCGAAACAATTTTATTCTTATTAAAAGGTTTTCACCGGGGCACCCCGGGGAATTTAGCCAACAATAAAAAGTTAAAAAAATGAAAAAAATGAGTTTTCTTACATATAGCCTAAGTTTTTTATTCGTCTGCTATACAGGACTGGTTCATGCCAACTCAAACCTCTCCACTTTGCAGAATATTTCTGCACGGAAAATGATTAATATTGGCTATCGTGATGCAGCCCCCTACTCTTATAAAACCAGCGATGGGCATGTTATTGGATATGTCATTGACTTATGCAGAGATGTTACCGAATCTTTGAAAAAGGAACTGCATATTAGCAATCTGGCGGTTAATTATGTTCCGGTGCCCCTTACGATGCGCACCACAATGCTAAACCATAATATTATTGATATGGACTGTTCGGTGAACACTGATACGGTGAAACGTGCAAGCCTCGTTCTTTTCTCTCGCCATTATTTATCTGTGAGTACACGTGCGGGGATGCAGGCAGGGAATTCTGTTCACACCTATAACGATTTAGCGGGGAAAACAATCAGTGTGGCAAGAGGCTCATCTGACTTAGTGAATCTTAATCAGCTTAACCGTCTGCAAAAGCTTAATATTTTGATCCTTTCTCAACCAACAATGAAAGAGTCATTTGATATGATGAGCAATCATAAATGTTTTGCTGCTGCCATGAATGAAGTGTCATTAAGAGAACTTATTGAAAATAGTGGGGATTCATCACAATATGCTGTTTCAGATGGGGTTTTTGGTCCTGCCCAGAACCTCGGTATTATGCTACGTCATGACGATACTGAGTTTAAAAAAATTATTGATAAGACGCTTTTAACTCGATTTGAACGCCCAGATTTCAAACAGTTCTATGAACAATGGTTTAATCATACCTTACCAGGAAAAAATATTAATCTTCATATCCCATTGACATCGTCCATGTATAAATATTTAACTCAAAAAGAGTCATGATTATTCAATCATATTTCTGAATATCAGAGATAAAAAAGGGAGAAAGCTTACTTTCTCCCCCAATACAGTTACCATGAATTGATGTTAATTACATCAATTGCAGAATCATGCAGAAAGACATACCGCACAATACACCATATAACAAGTTATTCTGTGCTGTTTTGCGTACGCGTTTTTGAGAATGGATGGTGACGTCTTCCAGTCTTTTACGTACGCTGCGCGAAACCTGAACATGGTGTGATATTACATCTTTTGAACAATGTCGGAATCTAGCAATATCATCCCGAATAAACTCATCGACAACACCCTTGTTAGCTTTGAGCTCGCGGACAATTCCTTCAAGCATTTTCTCCATGCCTTTTACCCGCAGGACAACATCTTCTTCCATTTCCAGTGACAACATAATCAAAATCCATGATTAATTATAACACTCAGAGGTAAATCATTTACCTCCTATCCATTGTTCAATAATAATGTAGTTAAGAAATAACCTAATCAAGCACATAAAGATTAATAAAACTTAAGTTGAAAATATTTCAAGTGAATTGGCGCTAAATTGCTCATC
Organism: Buttiauxella agrestis ATCC 33320; assembly: GCA_024169445.1. Taxonomy (GTDB): domain Bacteria; phylum Pseudomonadota; class Gammaproteobacteria; order Enterobacterales; family Enterobacteriaceae; genus Buttiauxella; species Buttiauxella ferragutiae. The sequence goes on along the minus strand of JALKFA010000001.1, from coordinate 3,116,351 downwards.
CGTGAATAACAATTGAAAGCTTACCGTGTAAAGGGCTATTTCTGAATAGTAACGAGATTTGCCAGCGTGGGAAGTTCGTTGTCCAGTAAGGGGCTTTTAATGCCCACAATCTGTTTTCAACAAAATATTACATTCTGCAAATAATTTTTATGATCCATTCATCATATAGAGAAAGCTGAAGCGTTTTTCCGGATGTAAACCCATTGCCAAAAACAGGACACCACTCTTTTTTTCTTACCAGTCTCGGCAATATTTTATTAACGCATTGATAACACTTCGCTGTATTTCTGCGCATTCCGATTTTGAAACAGTGTTTTTAATTCCTTTCGCTGCAAGTTCCCTCTATAATGTGCGCGTCTTGACTTGAATGGTTTCAGCGCATTGAACTGTCTTAATACACTAGAAAGCAATCAATATCCCCGGCAGGCTGAACCGCAAGCACACTTTCCTCTGCACGCTTTATTTCTGTCACCTATCCTTACCGGGTGGCACATGAACAATACCAGCTTTAGTTTGCGCTCCGGCGCCCGTATCGACCGGAACCGAATTTTCACAATCCTTCTCAACTTACAGATAAGACTGTCATGAAAAAGACTAAAATTGTTTGCACCATCGGCCCGAAAACCGAATCCGAAGAAATGCTGAGCAACATGCTTGATGCTGGCATGAACGTAATGCGTCTGAACTTCTCCCACGGTGACTACGAAGAACACGGTCAGCGTATCAAGAACCTGCGCAACGTAATGGAAAAAACCGGTAAGAAAGCAGCGATCCTGCTGGACACCAAAGGTCCTGAAATCCGTACTATCAAACTGGAAGGCGGCAACGACGTCTCCCTGAAAGCGGGTCAAACCTTTACTTTCACCACTGACAAAACTGTTGTGGGTAACAGCGATATCGTTGCTGTCACTTACGAAGGTTTCACCAGTGACCTGAGCGTGGGTAACACCGTACTGGTAGACGATGGTCTGATCGGTATGGAAGTCACTGCAATTGAAGGTAAAAACGTTGTTTGTAAAGTACTGAACAACGGCGACCTGGGCGAAAACAAAGGCGTTAACCTGCCAGGTGTTTCCATCGCTCTGCCAGCTCTGGCTGAAAAAGACAAACAAGATCTGATCTTCGGTTGCGAACAAGGCGTTGATTTCGTTGCTGCGTCCTTCATCCGTAAACGTTCTGACGTCGTTGAAATCCGCGAGCATTTAAAAGCTCATGGCGGCGAAAACATCCAGATCATCTCTAAAATCGAAAACCAGGAAGGCCTGAACAACTTCGACGAAATCCTCGAAGCTTCAGACGGTATCATGGTTGCTCGTGGTGACCTGGGCGTTGAAATCCCGGTTGAAGAAGTTATCTTCGCTCAGAAGATGATGATCGAGAAATGTGTTCGCGCTCGTAAAGTTGTTATCACTGCAACTCAGATGCTCGACTCCATGATCAAAAACCCACGCCCTACCCGTGCAGAAGCTGGTGACGTTGCTAACGCCATCATCGACGGTACCGACGCAGTAATGCTGTCTGGTGAGTCTGCTAAAGGTAAATACCCACTGGAAGCCGTGACCATCATGGCTACTATCTGTGAGCGTACTGACCGCGTGATGACCAGCCGTCTGGATAACAACCATGACAGCCGTAAACTGCGCATTACTGAAGCAGTTTGCCGTGGTGCGGTTGAAACTGCAGAAAACCTGGAAGCGCCAGTCATTGTGGTCGCAACCCAGGGCGGTAAATCAGCGAAAGCTGTGCGTAAATACTTCCCGAACGCAACTATTCTGGCGCTGACCACCAATGAAGTGACTGCTCGTCAGTTAGTTCTGAGCAAAGGTGTGATTCCTCAGTTGGTTAAAGAAATCGCTTCTACTGATGATTTCTACCGTCTGGGTAAAGAAGTTGCGCTGGAAAGCGGCCTGGCTCGCAAAGGCGACATCGTAGTGATGGTTTCTGGTGCTCTGGTACCAAGTGGCACAACCAATACTGCGTCTGTTCACGTACTGTAAATTTACTGTGAACGAATAATTTGCTTAAAAAGCGCCTTCGGGCGCTTTTTTTATTCGGCTTAGAAGCCATTTCTGATTAAAAAGCAAATCGGCCTGCTCTATTTAAGTCGTGTTTTACTAAGATGAATCCGATTAAAATCCTCTGTTTTTTCTATTTTTTTTAGGTTTTAGCCTCGGTTCGGTGTTTCTTTGAGCGAACGATCAAATTTAAGTGCATTCCCATCAAAAATTTATTCTCAAGATAAAAAACTTTGTGTAATACTTGTAACGCTACATGGAGATTAACTCAATCTAGAGGGTATTAATAATGAATCGTACTAAACTGGTACTGGGCGCGGTAATCCTGGCTTCTACTATGCTGGCAGGTTGTTCTTCTAACGCTAAAATCGATCAACTGTCTTCTGACGTTCAGACTCTGAACGCTAAAGTTGATCAGCTGAGCAACGACGTGAACGCAATGCGTTCTGACGTTCAAGCTGCTAAAGACGACGCAGCACGCGCTAACCAGCGTCTGGACAACCAAGCTCACTCTTACCGTAAGTAAGAGTACTTGTATTAAAATGGCGCACATTGTGCGCCATTTTTTTTGCCTGAATATCCTGCACTCAAAACGCCTCTAATTCATCACCACGCTACTCTGCCCGCTAACCATGCTCCCACTGCTGTTTGTCGCAGGCGCGCTGCCTGTGGTCGTTCTGACGCTCTGTATCGGGGTAATGTTGACGGGTTGTGATGGAACACCTTGCGCAGCATTCACTAACACCGGATAACCCGCTCGCCTTGCGATGGCACTATCCACCTGCGCTTTGTCACTCATCGGGTTGTCGATAAACGAACCAAACGAGGCTGAAATAGCAATCGGCACGGTTTGTGGATTCTCCCAGTCATTACGCGACAACGGCTGATGCACTTCCACATAACGCCTGCCATCAGGTTCGATGCTGAATTTCACCGGCTCGTTGATGATTTGAACCCGTGTCCCCCACGCCACCTGGCTAAACAACGCTTTAATATCCGGCGCACGCATACGCATACAACCCGAACTCACGCGTAAGCCAATACTGTTACGGGCATTAGTACCGTGAATCAAAAACTCGCCGCCGCCCTGCTCCAGGCGCAGTGCATAACGCCCAAGTGGGTTATTAGGCCCTGCTGGCACCACTGCGGGCAGCGTAATACCTTGTGCGGCTGAACGTGCACGAATATTCGCGGTTGGCGTCCAGGTCGGATTAGGGATTTTTTGACTGACGCGAGTCACCATCACGGGTGTTTCACGCCCAAGCTGACCAATACCGAGCGGATAAACCTCAACCCGGTTCTGCCCTGGCGGATAGTAATACAACCGCAACTCGGCCAAATTGATAACAATCCCCTCACGCGGGGCATCTGGCAGAATCATTTGCGACGGTATGGTTAATTCACTTCCCGGTTTCGGTAAGAAAGGGTCAACAGTATTGTTTGCCTCGATTAACAGTAACACTCCGGTATTATATTTCGCAGCAACTGCCTCAAGGTTTTTACCATCACCAGGAACAATATAGGTTTGATTCTCGCCGATTATTCGGCTGCCCGGAGGGGGCAATAAATAGTCAACGGCCCAGGCCGACTGGCTTGCCGCCAGAGCACTGATAAGAATTAATGTAATTTGAGAGAACGCGCGCTTCATACTGGATTCCTGTATTCACCGGCTGGAATGCCGGAATGCTGAAAACCGTACGAGGTAATAAAATTACCTCGCGTTTACAGGATGAAAGCTGTTCTTTGAGTTTAGCTAAGATTAGAAGCTTTGGTACGGATTGCGCGGATCATTGCTTCAAGCCCCTGGGAACGAGAAGGTGTAAGGTGCTGAGCCAACTCAAGTTTCTCAAACCATGGGCGAACATCAAACGCAACAATATCCTGCGCAGTCATCTGCTGGTAGAGAATAAACACAATAGCAATCAGCCCTTTGACAATCGCGGCGTCGCTGTCGCCCTCAAGCTTCATCACACCATCAGGCTGTTGCTGCATCACAATCCACACCTGGCTCTGGCAACCCTGAATGGTGTTTTCCGCTTTGCGCTCACTTTCAGGAAACTCGGGCAGACGCCCGCCAAGTTCAATGATGTAGAGATACTTCTCTTCCCAGTTGCTACAGCGGCTGAAATTCTTCAATAACTTTTCTTTGTCGGGCATGGTGGCCATGGCTTTCTCCCTGTTAGCCCAATAGACGATGGATACGCTGTAACCCCGTCACCAGGCGATCCACCTCTTCTTCAGTGTTATACATGGCGAACGAAGCGCGACACATCGCCGGAACCTGGTAGAACGCCATTAACGGCATGGCGCAATGGTGCCCGGTACGCACCGCAATGCCATAGTTATCGAGAAAACTCCCCACGTCGTAGGCATGATGTTTACCCAAATTAAACGCGATCACCCCAAGACGTTGATCCGGGCCGTAAATCGTCAGGTCTGGCACCGCGTGAAGCGCCTGCTGCGCATAACGCATCAGCGATTGCTCGTACTCGCTCACCTCAGTTAAGTTTAGGCTATCGACATAACGTAATGCGGCGCCCAGTCCGATAATCCCAGCCGTATTTGGCGTCCCCGCTTCGAAGCGCCACGGTGCCGCGGCGTAGGTCGTGCCTGCGGTCAGACTCACACTGGCGATCATCGATCCGCCCCCTTCCCACGGTGGCATGTTTTGCAGGATTTCTTCACGGGCATACAACACGCCAATCCCCGTTGGGCCGTAAATTTTATGCCCCGAGAAAAGATAGAAATCGCAATCCAAATCTTGCACATCGATAGTGTGGTGCATGATGGCCTGAGCCCCATCCACCAGCACTTTCACACCAGCCTGATGCGCTGTGGCGATCATTTCTCGCACCGGGTTTTCAGTGCCCAGTACGTTAGAAACCTGGGTAATCGCCAGCAATTTTGTACGCTCATCAATCAGCGTAGGGAACACATCCAGTTGCAACGTGCCGTCCTGATTCAGCGGAATCACACGCAGTGTTGCACCGGTATGCTCACAGAGGATTTGCCACGGCACGATATTCGCGTGGTGCTCCATGGTGGAAATAATGATGTTATCTCCGGCCTGGATATTGGCACGCCCCCAGCTGTTGGCGACCAGGTTAATCCCTTCGGTGGTGCCGCGAACAAAAACGATTTCTTCCGGCGATTGCGCATTAATAAAACGCGAAACCTGGTTGCGTACGTTTTCCATTAACTGTGTCGCTTCCGCGCTCAGCGTATGGATCCCGCGATGTACCGCAGCGTAACCGTGGCTGTAAAAATCCAGTTCAGCATCAATGACCGCCTGCGGTTTTTGCGCGCTGGCGGCACTGTCTAAATAGACCAGCGGCTGCCCGTTAACCTCCCGGCTTAAAATTGGAAAATCAGCACGCACCCGTTCTATGGAAAAACTCATGCCTCGCCCCCTGCAAACCGTTGGCCGATCCGCGCCAACACTTGCTGTTTTAATGCTTCGTCACGAATGCTTTCCGTAAGCTCTGCGGCGAAGGCATAGATAATCATCTGAAGTGCAGCCTGCTCTTTAATGCCACGCGAACGCAGGTAGAACATCTGTTCATCGTCGATACGGCCGATGGTGGCACCATGGCTGCATTTCACATCGTCGGCGTAAATTTCCAGTTGTGGCTTGGTGTCCACTTCCGCAAGACGCCCAAGCAACAGGTTGTTGTTGGTCATCTGCCCGTCAGTTTTAATCGCATGCTGCGCCACTTTGATCATGCCGTTAAACACCGCACGGCCTTTATCGCGCACGATGGTTTTATGCAGCTGACGGCTGTTGCAGTAGCCTTTGTTGTGTTCAAGCCAGGTTCGCGTGTCGCACACTTCGTTGTTAATCGGCAACGCCAGACTGTTCATGCGCAACTGCGTATTTTCGCCATTGAGCTGCGAACTGGTGTTATGGCGCAACACCGCGGCACCCAACAAGAAGCTGTTGCTGTCAACGGTGGCATCCTGGCCTATCACTAAATCGTTATGGGCAAAGTGGTAGCTTTGCGCGTTCTCAAACGCCAGCTTGTAGTGGTACAACTGGCTGTTTGCCGCTGCATCGACAGTCAAGCGTGCGCCCGTGAAATGCGCCTGATCATTCAGACTGACGTAATGCTCGATAACCGTCGCTTTAGCACCCTCACCAAGAGATAAATGGTGGCGATAGTGCGCAGTATTCATTTCACCCAATTCACTGCCACGACTGATGTGCATCAATAACAACGCCTTAGCGGGGCTATGATTTCGCGCAACACGGATATGCGTCACGCTTTCGGCGAGGCTTTCAGTGAGATGCAGAAACACTTCACCCTGCACGGCTGCTGGCAAAGAATCACGCTTTTCATCAACGATAACGTCAAAACCGCTATTGGTGAGATCGTCACTTAGCTCAGCGTTAAAGCGCCCATCGACAAACACCAGTCGCCACGCATCTATTGGCAGCACCAGCTCGTCGCGTTGCACAGCTGTAAAAACCTCAGGTGCGGGCAAGATAAACTGATTATTCAGTAGCCCTTCAAGTGGCGTATATTTCCAGTTTTCATGTTTGCGCGTTGGCAGACCCAGACGCAGCATTTGCTGCATATGTTCCTGCGCTTCTTTGCTGCGTTTATCGCCCTGGCTTTCAAACAGGTGGTGCCACTGTTGCAGAGCGTTGCTGTTACTGCTGTTCGGTAAGCCAGCCATAACCCTGCTCCTCCAGTTGTTTCACCAGACTGAAATCTCCCGATTTCACAATCCTGCCCTGATACAACACATGAACAAAATCAGGCTTGATGTAATCAAGAATACGCTGGTAGTGCGTAACGATGATGAATGAACGGTTGCCATCACGCAGGGAGTTAACACCTTCAGCGACAATTTTCAGCGCATCAATATCCAGCCCGGAATCTGACTCATCAAGAATGCACAGTTCCGGTTCAAGCACCGCCATTTGCAGAATATCGTTACGTTTTTTCTCACCGCCAGAAAAACCCACGTTCACTGAACGGCTCAGCAAATCTTCCGGCATTTTCAGCAGTTTGATCTTCTCTTCCATCAAATCCTGAAAATCAAAACGGTCGAGTTCTTCAAGGCCGCGATACTCTCGCACCGCATTCAGCGCGGTTTGCAGGAAGAACTGGTTGCTGACTCCCGGAATTTCTACCGGATACTGAAACGCCATAAAAATGCCTTCTCCGGCACGGTCTTCCGGCGATAATTCCAGCAGATCCTTGCCTTTGAAATGCACCTGTCCGCCAGTGACTTCGTAATCTTCACGCCCGGCAAGCGTTGCGGAAAGCGTGCTTTTCCCGGAGCCGTTCGGCCCCATAATGGCGTGTACTTCGCCCGGTTTCACGTCAAGGCTTAAACCGCGCAGGATCTCTTTGTCCTCAACGCTTACCTGTAAATTTTTGATGCTTAACATAATTTTCCCTTAATGCTTAACCGACGCTATGTTCCAGGCTAATCGCTAATAGTTTTTGAGCTTCCACCGCGAATTCGAGCGGCAATTCTGAAAACACGTCTTTACAGAAACCATTGACGATCATCGATATCGCGTCGTCCTGGGCTATCCCGCGTTGCAGGCAATAGAACAACTGATCTTCCCCGATGCGCGAGGTGGTGGCTTCGTGCTCAAGTTGGGCGGTATTATTGCGGCACTCAACATACGGGAAAGTGTGCGCGCCGCTGTCCGGGCCGATAAGCATCGAATCGCACTGTGTGAAGTTACGGGCGTTGGTCGCGGTCGGCATGATTTTCACCAGCCCGCGATAGCTGTTCTGGCTATGCCCGGCGGAGATCCCTTTCGAGATAATTGTCGATTTGGTGTTTTTGCCGATGTGGATCATTTTGGTGCCAGTGTCGGCCTGCTGATTCCCGGCAGTCAGCGCTACGGAGAAAAACTCGCCAATAGAGTTATCGCCACGAAGAATGACACTTGGGTATTTCCAGGTAATAGCAGAACCGGTTTCGGATTGCGTCCAGGACATTTTGCTATTTGCCCCTTCGCACAGCGCACGTTTGGTCACAAAATTCAGAATGCCACCCGTGTTGCCATCGCCTGGGAACCAGTTTTGTACCGTGGAATATTTCACTTCAGCATCTTTATGGATGATGACTTCCACCACCGCTGCGTGAAGCTGATAGCTGTCGCGCACAGGTGCTGAACACCCTTCGATATAACTGACGTAGCTGCCTTCATCAGCGACTAAAATGGTACGTTCGAACTGCCCAGTTTTCTCGGCGTTAATACGGAAATAAGTAGAAAGCTCCATCGGGCAACGTACGCCTTTCGGCACATAAATAAACGTGCCGTCGGAGGCAACCGCCGCGTTAAGTGCGGCAAAGAAGTTGTCGTTACTCGGAACCACGGTGCCGAGATACTTTTGCACCAGCTCAGGGAATTCGTGAATGGCCTCGCCAAAGGAGCAGAAAATAATCCCCTGTTCAGAGAGTTTTTCACGGTAAGTGGTGGCAACAGAAACGGAGTCAAAAATCGCATCCATGGCGATATTCGAGCCTTCATGCACCGGAACACCTAGCTGTTTAAATGCCTCTTCTACTTCACCGGTCAGATAGGCGTTGCTGCCGGGTTTCTGAACCGCACCCGGTTGAGACTCACAGTTATCGTCGCAACTCCCGCACGACGGCGCGGAGTAATAGCTGTAATCCTGATAGTTAAGTTTTTCGTAATTGGCCTTCAGCCAGTGCGGCTCTTCCATTTCAAGCCAGGCACGATATGCGCTCAGGCGAAATTCCAGCATCCACTCAGGCTCATTACGCCGCGCAGAGATTGCCCGCACCACATCTTCGTTGATGCCGTGCGCCATTTCGTCGGTTTTTAACTGGGTGAAAAAGCCTTCTTTATAAGAATGGCTGCCCGCCCAGGTTTGCACTTCTTCAGACGTTTCAGTGTTACGTGACATAATCCCGCCTACACCCCAAAGCTTTCACCACAGCCACATTCGTGCTGGGCTTTCGGGTTGTTGAATTTGAATATTTCGTTTAATCCTTCGCGCACATAATCGACTTGCGTTCCGTCGATAAACGGCATGGCTGAAAGTGGCACCCACAGCTTTGCGCCGTCTGTTTCAAAAAGGAGATCGCCGGGTTTTGGTTCTTTTACGGTGTCCAGTACATAGCCAAACCCTGCACAACCTGTCTGTTTAATCCCCAAACGCACACCCAAAAATCCAGGTTGCTGGCTTGCCAGTTTGCGAATATGTGAGCACGCATCAGGGGTCAACGTCAGTCCCTTCCAGGCAAATTCACTGGGATCGAAGCTACCGGTTTGCACATCCATAGTTCACCTCTTAATGTTTTGGCGCCTAAAGGCCTACACCCCATGTTAATGATAACTATTATCAATACAACATCCTGATAACAGGGGTATTCGAAAAATGCTGCATTTTTAGGCGTCTTAACTAAGGATAGACCCTACTGAAAGTCTTGCAGGTGGTGAAAAGAGCTATTTAAGCCACTGAATTGAGAAGGATTTAAATGCCGGGCGAATGATTAGGTGATAGAAAGTAAAAGATGTATAGAGAATACCGATTTATGCGATAGGTAACCTAAAATGTCTGAAAACAACGATTTACTGCAACATCAACAATTTAACTATTTCTGCTTAATCTGGTGACGTGAAAATAGCCTCAACACTTCCTGTTGCAAGATCCAGACAGGTGGCCTATGGGCATTTAACTCGAGACTGCATGTTCACTGATTCAGTTCGGACACTGCCAGCGCTGCAACTTCTAATGCTATGGATGCTGTTTCGTTGCTCTCGAGTGACCATGTTGTTGAGAGTCCGCACCACGCAATGATCCATTTGAGTAGACGCTCTCTATCAAGGCCCGCCATTTCGCTAACCAGATTCAGTCGTTGTTTAAATATTCCTGGGACAGTAGCAACCCGGGGTATGGGATTGCCAAGATCCGGATTGGTAAAAATATTGGCAAAGTCGAAACCTCGTTCTCCGATGATTCCTTTTGGATCAATGGCCAGCCAGCCTGAGGCACCGAAATCAAGAACGTTCTCATGATGTAAGTCGCCATGTAATACGACCAACTCTTGTGGAGTCGATAACAACTCTTCTGCTATTTCAGCGCTACGCGACAGGATGCCTCCATACAGCTGGGCTGCTGATTGAAGAGGACAAAACCACTCAGCCAGAGTCGGAAGTTGTGGTAAAGGCCGTTTTGGGGTGGTGTGAAGTCTGTTTGCTGTAAAGCATAAAATCCGACACGCCTCAGCATCCTGACCTTCCCGGGACATAGAGGAGAGTGATGCCTCCCCCATTGCGCGTGCGAGAAGAATGGCTTCATTTTTATATGCAATAACCTGTGCTGCGCCATTTCCTTCCCACCATGACATTAGAGCATTACCGGATTGCTCATCCGCATCATCTGTGATTTTAAGCATGGCTTTCATACCTCCTGTTATTGTCTCAACAGGCAAGAGTTTGGAGGTATGGGTTGTGTACGGCGTACCATCTGGAATGAGGTTCCAGCGATCTAACCAGAGTGTGAACCCGCTAATGTCCATAATATTTTTCCTTACTTCCTTATCGTGAAAGTCACTGAATGCGACAGGCATGTGAACAATTCTAACTCATAGCTTGAGTAAATTTTTCTCAACTTAAATCTGATGGTTAGGTCATTCATGCAACTGTATTTAAAAATAAGAAAACATAAGATTGTTAAGGTTATAACCTCGTCATATTTTCAAAGTGTGTATTTCCCCTAAAGGAATAAGCATCATGATTAAGCGTCGCACCCTCAAAACTGCATTTGCGGCGGTTATTTCTCTGACTGTCCTTGCCGCCCCCGTTTATGCAAACCCGGGCAACGGCAATGGTGGCGGTAATCACGGTAACAGTGGTAATAGCGGTAACCATGGCAATAGTGCTAAAAGCGGGGCCAGGGTAACGGAAAGTCGAATGAGGATCATGGCAAGCGGTGGGTAATGATTTGGTGCTTATTGCTTTAAGCATGGCCATTGTGACCTCCGTCATTAACGGTGTGTTCGATTAACATATTCCCCTGTCCGTGAGCCTCGCATCTGCGGGGCTTTTTTATGCCCAGCGACAATATCCCCTGTTCTTCATTTTGTTAAATACCGTGACCATTAGCCCGGTAATTGTACTGAGTCCTTCATACGCTTAATATATATGAGAAAGTGGCTTTAACGAGCAAGAAAAATCCGTTCGTTAATTTTAATTTTGTTGGTAATTATATTCTACGGAAGGATATTCAATGCGCTATACACCTTTTATAATTGTGCCTTTATTAAGTGCCTGTAGTTTCAGTTTTATGAAGTTTGATAATGATCCGTTAGTACAAGCGACGTACGCGACTAATGCGACAAAAAGCTCCGTTATTGCAGCGGGTGGGAAACCAGACAGTGAGATGAATGTTCCAGAAATCAATGGGACTTGCATCAATTACACGCTAAAAAAAGATGCTGAGACAATGCCTTTTTATGTGGCATTCGATGAGAATGGAAACCGCAAACATTATGGCTATATCTCCTGCCAACAGGCGAGAGCCAAAGGAGTATTTAGCCAGTAAGTCATCATAAAAGATCATTCCTCTTCTCACTCTATACAGTCAGAAGAGGGATGTGTGAATTTCTCTAAATATTAGTAACCTGCAGCCTTATTAGCCGCTTTTATACGCTTATTCCTGCTGTCTTTTTCATGGCTATCTTTAGCCTGCATTATGCCACCAGCAGCATCTACCCAGTCATTAGCTGTACAACCGGATAATACCACGCCCAACATAAGTGCAAGTACATACTTCATTATAGCTCCATAAACTCATATCTGTATAAATAACGTCCGTGTAATACTTAAAGTATTTGACGCTTACGCCGTTATTTTGACAAAAAAAGAGTTCATGGGCAAGGTGCGCTGGATTCAAGGCTGTTTTATATAGCGCGTGAGATACAACTTATAGCTGAAATAATTTAAGTTGCAGGCTATATAATAGACCTGCAACTTAAACAAAATGGATGGATTATTAAGCGGAAGTATTGAGCAGTGATTTATTTGCTTCGAGCGCGTCAACCGCACATTGCTGATCCAAATGCCCGCCAGGTGCGCCGCCAATACCAATAGCGCCAATAGTCTGGTTATCGACTTTGACAGGAACTCCACCGCCCAATAATAAGAAGCCAGGGATATCACGCATATTCTGCGCACCGGCGTTATCCTGTGCACTCTTCATAACATCACCGGTGGCATTTTTGGTAGTCAGCGCGGTGTATGCTTTCATACGGCTGGCTTCTACAGTATGCGGACCTGCGTTATCCATGCGTTTAACAATTTTCACCACACCCGCGCGGTCAACAACCGTTACCGCCACGTTGTAGTTTTTAGCGCTACAGGCCTGGATTGCGCTCTGTGCGAGCTTATCGGCAAACTCGAGTGAGAGGTTCTTTTCGCTCAGCACGTTGCTGGCGAATGCAGGCATTGCTGCGGCACCACTGAACAGAACAGCCGCTAACAAGATTGATTTTTTCATGGTTTCTTCCCTCAACTCGGAGTGATTAATTTACAGGAGTTAAGGTAACCAACCGTGCGATGCGAAACCATTCGGGCGAATACCTGGTAAACCAGGTAATTTTACGTAGTTCCTTTTAAACCACCGTAGATTTTAATCAGCTTCGCCAGTGAGTTTATTTCTAGCCGGGCAAACAAACTCGCGCGGTGCGCTTCCACGGTTCGTGGAGACAGCGAAAGATCGCGAGCCATCTCTTTGTTCGATTTCCCCTGCATGATAAGCGCCATCACTTCATGCTCGCGGGCAGAAAGAGTCGCCAGTTTCGCCTGTAAATCGGCCTGATTTTCACGCTGTTGCTGGCTGAGTTTCTGTTGTTCGAGTGCCGCCCCCACTGTTTCAATCAGCAAATCTGCATCAACTGGCTTGGTAAGAAACTCAAACGCGCCATTTTTAAATGCACGACGGCAAAGATCGATACTGCCGTGACCCGTCATCATAATGATTGGCAAAGTGCTCCCCATTTGCTGCCAGTTCTCAAGCAACGTAATGCCTGACTTTCCTGGCATGCGAATATCCAGCAGTAAACAACCGTTCAGGTTTTGCACATCAGGCTCTGCTTCCATAAAACACTGCACGCTTTCAAAAACCTTCGTTTCCCATCCCATGGTCGCCAGAAGTGCGCTTAGCGAAAAGCGTATCGCTTCATCGTCATCAATTAGGTAGATACATTGCGCCATCATGCCTCCTGTTGAGCAAAGGGAAATATCAGGGTAAAACACGCTCCGCCATTGGGGCTATTTTCTGCCTGAATGCTGCCGTTAAGCCGTTGTACCAGCGTTTCGGTCAACGCCATTCCTAACCCCAGCCCTTCTTTTCGAGTCGTGAAGAAAGGCATAAATACTTGCTCCAGTGCCTGCTCCGTAAGCCCTGGGCCGCCATCGGTAACGGTTAAAACAATACTGTTTTCACTTTGACTTGCATTGATTCTTACCCAGGCTTTACCCGCAGGTATTTGCTGCTGTGCCTGAATCGCATTGTTGAGCAAATTATGGAATATCTGTTCAATCCCAAGTGGAGACGCCATTAACGGTGGCAGTGAATCAGGAATGTTGTTTATCACGGTGACTTTGCCACGCTGGATTTCATTGCCCAGCAGCGTTACCACATGCTCCCAAACCCGGCGCAAATCCACAGGCTGCAACGCCTGTTCATCACTGTGTAATTTCTCGCGGAAGGTTCGCAGCAACGCGCTAATGCGTTTTGTCTGGGTAACGGAGGCATCCAGCAGTGGAAGCGCCTTTTCAGCCTGTTGTTGTGCAATAAGGCGCTGTGCGGTTTGCGAATAACTAAGAATGGCGGTGAGCGGCTGATTCAGCTCATGCACCATGCCTGCGGCTATTTCCCCCATCGCATTAAGCCGTGACAACTCAGAGAAATGCGCACGTAAATCGGCAATATTGCGTTGGCGTTTTGTCTTCTGGTACTGATTATAAAAGTAGATAACAACCGCCCAGAAAAGGCCCACCAGCACCATTAAAAGCCAGGGTAAATTTCGCCAGTCAGGGTTATTGGTGACTGTCAGACTTAATGGCTGAGATGGGCTGGTAATCTGTTTTTCCCAGCGCCACCAGTCGTCAGTTCCCTCTGCGCCTTGCATAAGAAGCGGTGCTCCCTGCCAGCTCAGGCTAAAGTGGTGAAACTTCTGTGAACGGACAAAATCAGCCAGTAAACCGGGTAAATCAATTAACAGAGAGCCTTGCGGAGAATTTATCCAGTAAGTCCCGGCGCGTGCTGGGTTTATATCTGGTCGCGGAGGATTATGAGGCTGTGTTTGCCAGCGCAGAATATAGGGGAATTTTTGCTGCACGACTTTCGGGTCGCTGCTGTTCGAGAGCAGCGCGAGGATCACATCATTTTGCGCAAGTTTAACCGTGATATCGCGGTACAAAATACGAAACTCGGCGCTTTGTTCCTCATACTGCTGATGTAACGCATAGATAACCACGCCGCCGCCAGAAAGCACCGTGAGAATCAGCCAGATGAGTAGTTTACGCATCGCGTTCCTTAATTCGGCGAAGTGTTAAACAGCGGTCAAAGCCATCCTTTCCTGGTAAAGGTGATTCTGGTCGCTTCGTTTAAATCATAGTTGTTCAGGTCTGACGGTTTGACCCAGGCGATTTCCTGAAACTCTTCATTAAAAGTGACCTGGCGATTGGCGCTGATGCAATCGAACAACAGATAAATCATGTAGATTTCTTCTTTGCTACCATCAGCATAGGTCTTCACTCGCACATCATCCGCAAAGGTCCAGGGTTTGATGCGGGTTATCTGTAACTCAGCCCCCAGCTCTTCCTGGATTTCGCGCAATAACGCCTCTTCCATTTTCTCCCCAGGTTCCATTCCTCCGCCAGATAGCGCCCATTGGCCGGGAAAAACACCGCGATCGTCCGCCATCTTACACAGCAGCACTTCGCCATTATTTTCAATAATCGGGCAAACGATAACTCTCTGACGCATTGGATTTCCTTATGTTTTATGGCCGCCGTATGACCTTAACAGATTACTCAATTTGCTTAGAAAAATATTTTGCGAGTGGCTTTCCAGTATCTGAATCACACGCTTTCGTATGCGTTTTTAAAGCAATAATATACCCACGCACCTGCGAAATCAGGTGCCAGGCCTGGCGTCCTGCACACTGACGGAAAATCACTTTTAATCATTCATTCGTTAGAAAGGACGCCGAAATGGTTGCTTATCTTCACTACTTAACACCTATTTCAATTAACACCAAAAACCTCGACATTATCGATCTTGCCGAACGCTGCGAATTACTCACCGATATATTAATCGATAGCGAAAACCCAGCCGAATGTGCAGCGCTGTGCAATTACGTATATGCACATATTGAAGCGATAAAAGAGAATCTGGATAAACCATTATCCGCTGCACGTATTGAACAATTATCGGTTGACGATCCGTCTGAATTCCCCGATGCGAAATGGCTTGCGGATATCGACGATCTTTGTGATTACTGCCAGGCTGTTGCGCGAGCGATGTTATGCCGCTCGCTACCGTTGAAGACAATGCAGCAACTGAATGGTTTATTGATGCGGCTGGTTAATGCGCTGGTAGATGATTTAAAAACGCCGCGCTTTTTGCGTACTGTAAATGTAGCCTGAAAAACTGGTGGATGACGCTAGCGCTTATCCCCCCTACAACGGCATTTCCCTGGTCGGGTAAGCGCAGCGTCACCCGACATTTTCTTTGTGCTCTTTTTCGTTTTAAAGTAGCAGCGCTGAAAATCCCCCTTTACTGTAAATCCCGTTGCCGCAAATGCAGCGTCTCAGAAGGTTTCTCAAGAAACAGCCGTTGATAGTCCGTCGCAAACTGCCCCAGATGCCAGAAACCCCATTGCATAGCGGCATCTTTCACTGTGCTCCAGGTCGACCATGGGCTTATCAACTCACGTCGGACGGCATTCAGGCGCAGGGTTTTTAACCACGCATTCGGGCCGATACCCAGCACCGCCTGGAAGCCATTTTGCAAAGTACGGCGGCTAACGTGCAGTTCATTACAAAGGTCGAGCACCGTTAACGGTTCCGACGTGCGGCTTAGCACGCAGTCACGCGCTTGCGACACCAACTTTTGGTAACTGATTTTGCGTGAGATAACCTCAGAAGAGACAGGCTGGGCACTTTCCAGCAGTTCACTCACCCCGGATAACAGATTATGGGTGAGCACTTTCCGCACATTCTCATTACGCATAGATTGCGGGTCGATACTACCGTGAGCCAGGGCCTGATGGATAAAACACCACAGTGTCTCTTTCTTCTGCTGGCAGACATCCAGCGCAGAGTTATTCAGCAAAAGCTTAAACAGTGTTTCCGGTTGATGAAACAGCCCGGCGTTACGAAATAACACATCGTTGGCGATGACGACCCCAAGAATGGTGTATTCGTCTGGCGTGCTCAGCTCAAATTCAGCCCCGCCAGGGCGGACCGCGATCTCTTCCTTCCCCAGCAGTTGGGAACCGATAAACCCCTTTTCACCATGAGTAGCAGGTATGCCAAACCAAAAAGCATTTGGCCATACCATGCACGACTGACGAAGCGCCAGACTGGTGTATTCACGAAACATCTGAATATCATCCAGCAGCATCTCCGTCAGCTCCCCCTGAAAATGCCCAGGCTGGAGCTGATCATAGAGCTGCTGCCATGCCGTTATGGTGCAGGCATGTTCATACACATCTTTAGTGACGCGCTGTTGTACGCTCTCTTCTTCAATCAGAGGCATCACTTTTTCGTCCAGCGCGTACTCAGTTTTACGCAAATGGTGTAAGTCAGCATTTATTTTGCTACTCATACGCGATTCCTTGCGTCGCTAATCCGGCTTCAGACGATAGCGGCTGCTACGTTTGCGCAATTTCCCGTCACGGAATAGCGCATCGAGCTGTGCTTTAGCTTCTTCAAGCGGCCAGTTAAAATGTGCCGCAACTTCACCGACGGTCATGCCATGCGCCTGAGTTTCCAGGGCATCAAGCAGTGGCTGGGTATACTGCGGTTTTTTAACCGCAGGTTTACGCCCAAACCCACAAACCAGCCGCTCGATGTCTTCATCCGGGCGGCCCAGTTCCTTACGGCTAATGACTCGCCCGGTGCGGCTGGCAGCAGCAGACCCCGCATCCAGCGCAGCGCGACAGGCCGCGAGGTCACCTTCGACAACCAGCGTCACCATGCCAGGGTTGAGCACTTCGTGGCTGAGTAAACGCACGTTTGCCGCTTTTAGCATCGCATCTGCAGCGTCGATACCCGCCACCAAACCGTAAACTTCCAGTAAGCCGAGAGAGTTCATTATTGGCCCCCTACGCGCGCTGGATTGGGTTACGTGCTATCTCAAGCACCGCTTCGCTAAAGGCATTACAGGCGGCTTTACATGCAGCCTGGCTACCAGTCATAAACGCCGCGGAGTAGTTGGTTTCCGATGGCGGCGGCACGTAGGTAACAATGCTCACATCAGCAGATTTCAGCGCAGCATCAATGCCAAAGGTGGCTTCAAGCGGCGGCGCAACCAGATAAGCCATTGGGTCACCCAGCAAAATTCCGGCGGTAGTCGAAAGATACGACCCTGTACGGGAAATTAAATGTGCCAAAAACGCGGTATCCTCTGCATCGTTGGCCCACTGGAATGCTGGTCCTTGTTCGATAGTGGCAAGCATGGAATCCAGCCCGGCGCGCACTTCCGCCGGATTCGGCCCACCCAGCATAATCAGCACTTCCCCGGCTGTTGGCGATGGACCATGTGCGGCACCTGCGTACAATGAACGGCCAAATACCACTTCAACCTGTGCCTGTTTAGTCGCTTCGTCGGCTGCGATATAGGTTACATCATCGGAATCGGCAGTAATCAAACCCAGGCTACGAATATGGGAAGGCAATTTCAACTGGCGGGCAAATCCTTCGCTCACGTTGGCGATAACCCGCATCGCTTTCACATTCGGTTTAATCAAATCTAAAGCTGGCATGATATCGCTCCCTTTAACGAGTCAGGTTGATGCCCGACGCTTTCTGCGCCAGCATACGTTTTGCAAGTTCGACAATGACGGCAGCCGCTTCTACTGGCGGTGTACCACCCCGGTGAATGTTGGAAATGCAGGTACGGTCGGCTTCAACCGTGGTGGCTGTTTTTGGTGAATACACGGCGTAGCAAGACAAGCTTTCAGATTGCCCAAGCCCTGGTCGTTCGCCGACCAGTAAAATCACCACTTTCGCACCTAACAGCTCGCCGATTTGGTCTTCTATCTTCACGCGCCCGTAACGCACGAAGAAAGGCGTGCCGACATGCAGACCAGACTGTTCCAGCCCCTGTAGCAGTGGCGGTAAAATCTCGCCGTAGTTGGCGGTTATCGCGTCGGTTGAAAGCCCGTCGGAGATAACCACCTGAACATCCGGGTTTTGCTTACAGCTGGTGCGCAGCAATTCGATAGCATTAGCACTCAGACGGCGACCTAAATCCGGGCGGGTCAGGTATAGGTTTTTGTCGCTGATTTCTGATTGCAGCTCCAGCAAACCCTGTTGCTGCACCCATTCGGCTGGCACTTCTTTGAGAACGGTATCCTTGGAACGGGAATGGTCGGCCAGGAAACGTAGCAACGCCTGAGTACGCGGACGCGGGCCAGCACGCCCCGTACACACACGGGCAACCGTGCTATGGCGCAATTCTTCCAGCACATCTGCACGATGCGGGTTCTGCACACCAATCCACATTTTCGCCTCAACAGAACCTAAATCGACGCTACAGCTTTCTTCAGCCGTAGTCGTTGCGGCAGGCGTGGTTGGGGAAGCGGCCTGCACAGGCGGTACTGCATTTTCCGGTGTATCCATATTTGCCAGAATGCTGCGTACAATTTCTTCAATCTGTTTTTGATCCATGATGATTTCCCTGATGATTTCAGAAGAACAACGACGGGTCGCCCGCCCGTGAAGTTAAACGGCCATTCGCCATCAACCCCATGGTTTCCAGCCATGCCTCAAACTCCGGCGAAGGCCGCAGGTTCAACAACTGACGCACAGTGGCGGTATCGTGGAAGGCCGTAGTTTGATAATTCAGCATGATGTCATCGCCAAGCGGCATGCCCATGATGTAGTTACACCCGGCGGTCGCCAGCAAGATCATCAGGTTTTCATTGAGGTTTTGGTCCGCATCCGCGTGGTTGGTGTAGCAGCAGTCACAGCCCATTGAAATGCCGCTGAGCTTGCCCATAAAGTGGTCTTCCAGACCGGCGCGGATAATCTGGCGGTCGTTATAGAGATATTCCGGCCCAATAAAGCCAACAACGGTGTTGACGATAAACGGATCGTAATGGCGCGCCAGACCGTAATTTCGCGCTTCCATCGTCACCTGGTCTGCACCAAAGTTGGCTCCGGCAGACAATGCCGACCCCTGCCCGGTTTCGAAGTACAGGCAGTTTTCTCCGGCAATACGGTTGAACTCCGCACCTACCGCGCGCGCTTCGTCCAGCATGGCAAGCTCTACGCCGAATTCCTTCAGCCCCTTCTCGCTGCCACAAATACTCTGGAAGATAAGCCCGCCAGGTGCGCCGCGTTTAATCGCCTCAATTTGTGTGGTGACGTGAGCCAGTACGCAGCCTTGCGTCGGAATGGAGTACTTGTCGATAACGCTGTAAATGGTGTCGAGCACGCGGGTTAAGTTGCCAACATCGTCGGTCACCGGGTTAACCCCAATGACAGCATCGCCCACACCGAAACACAGCCCTTCGTAAATTTGTGCCTCAATGCTGCGCACATCATCGCGGGTATCGTTCGGTTGCAGGCGTGCGCTGAACGTGCCGGGTAAGCCAATGGTAGTGTTGGCTTTTTTGATGACCGGCATTTTTTTGCCGCCATAGACTAAATCTGCGTTCGAGCAGATTTTTGCCACGGCTGCCACCACTTCAGAACTGATGCCTTTGCGCAAGAACGCAATGTCATCAACGCTGGTTTCATCGCTAAGGATGTATTCACGCAGCTCGCTAATGCTCCAGTTTTTAATCCGGGCATAGGAAGTTTCGTTGATGTCATCCTGAATAATGCGCGTCACGCAGTCGTCTTCGTAAGCGATAACCGGGTTCATGCGGATATCCGCCACCGTCATCTCAGACAACACCTGTTTTGCCGCCACACGTTCCTGCGAACTCTGTGCGGCAACGCCTGCCAGCACATCACCGGAACGCAGTTCGTTGGCTTTCGCCAGCACTTCTTTAACATCCTTGAACTGATAAACTTGCCCAAACAACGTGGTTTTTAATTTCATTGTGTCGATCCCTCAGGAAGGAAAGGCGAGCGATTTAATGGTTACCGGAACGACAGCCCCGTCAAACAGTGGCAAACCAATATCGATATAATCGCCAGTACGGGTGACCACTTCGTCGATCACCGCAACTTTGCGCTGCTTCATTTGCGGATAAAGCAGCATTCCCAACGCTTTGCCCAGATCCTGCTCCGCTACCACAATCAGCGGCTGTGAACAGGGAAAACGCTGGTTGAAAATATTCAGTGCATCAATCACTTGCTGTACGGTTGCATAACAGGTTGGTAATTCAAACGGCACCGCCAGGGCGTAACAGTCTTGTGTCGCGTTGAGATCCATCAGCGCCAAAGCCTGTTGCCAGCTCAAAGCCAGGTCGTCGTGGCCGATAGGATGAACAACCGGAATGTTGCGCAGCGGTAGGGTCAGCTCATCAAGCCAGATGGTGCTTCCGGAAAGCGAAAGCGTATGCGCACCGGCACCAATGACGGTGGCACGCACGGTTTGCTCAGGAACTTGCACCGGGAGTGTGGAAAACCCGCTGTGGCGATGAATCGCCTGTGCCAGCAGCGGCCCAATATCACCGAATTCAAAGGGGTTGGCTGGCGGCTGGCGATAGCATTCCCCCACTCCGCCAGACAGCGTAATCACGTCCGCAGCTTTCCCGCCAGACAGCGTATCGGTCATTAATAAACGCTGCGCCAGCGGTGAAATATCGCCGGTTATCACTTCAAAAAGCAGTTGCGCCATGCGGTCGGCAACGGCTTCAAGCTGTGCGGTTGTCAGCGAGTGTTGGCCTTCGCCGAATAGCTCGTCAGCAATCCACTTGCCTGGCTGATGGATAAAAGTGACATTGCCGTGGGTATCGGTTTCAAACAGCCGCCCGCCGACATTCAGGCAGGCTGACGCCACCAGCTTGCCACCTTCGAACAACACGTAGTTGGCGGTGCCACCACCGATGTCGATATTCATCACCCGGTTTAGCTGGCGTTGTGAGAGTGCCTGCGCACCAGAACCGTAACCGGCAATCACCGACTCAAGATGCGGACCTGCGGTAGCGACGACAAAATCGCCAAGCTGTTGTGCGAGCGCAAGCACGGCAGGCCGTGCATTACGGGTTTTGGCGGTTTCGCCGGTAATAATAATGGCGCCGGAATCAATCGCTTCAGGTGCAATACCTGCGGCCTGATACTGCGCGAGGATAAGCGTTAACAGCTCGGCTTCGCGCAGATGCCCATCGACATCAACCGGAGTGAAAAACACCGGGCTTTGCCAGGTGATTTCACGTTTCACGAACTCATAGCGTGGCACCTGCGAAATCGCAGCCCGGTTGACCAACGCCAGGCAGGAGAAAATCACCTGCGTAGTGGTGGTACCAACATCAATGCCAACGCTCAGGAGTTCGCGGATTTTCACGATTGCGCCTCCGCTGATTCCACCGCAGCCGGAGTATTTTCTTCTTTCGGTACCAGCATCATGGCAACGCCAATCGCCGTCACGCCACCCACCAATTTGCCGACGATCATTGGGAAGATCATCGGTGCCATGTTGGCTGCCGCGAAGCCCAGATGGTCACCGAGCGCGAAAGCCGCCGACACCGCAAACGCGCAGTTGATGACTTTGCCGCGCGCATCCATGTTCTTCATCATGCCGTACATAGGGATGTTGTTGGCCAGTGTCGCCACCATGCCACCCGCCGCAATATTGTTGATTTTCAGCAGATTGCCGACACTCATCAGCGGTTTTTCAAACCAACGAGTCAGCAGCAGAACCATCGGGTAAGCGCCCAGCAACACGCAAGAGATCGAGCCAATCACTTCGATGGCGCGCATCACTTCGCCAGGTTTGTCGCCCTCGCTCATGAAGATAGGATCAAGCCCAGGGATGATGGTCCAGCCGACAAGGAATTTCACCACTGCGGCCGCCAGGCCAATGGTGATAAGGGCGACCAGAATTTTGGCGAAAATCTGGAAACCGTTGATCATTTTTTCCGGGATGAACTTCAGCCCCAGCGCCACCAGCACTGCGACGATTATCACCGGGATCATATTGAGTAGAATCAAGCTCATGGTGAATTCAATCGGTTGCCCGTTCACTTCAACACCGGAATACATCGCCACCAACCCACCGGCAATACAACCGATAGGAATAGTGACAATCCCTGCCAGCACGCCCAATGCGAGATAACGCCGGTCGGAAGGCTCGATAATGCCCAACGCCACCGGAATCGAGAACACAATGGTTGGCCCCATCATTGAGCCTAGAATAAGCCCCGAATACATCCAGGCGGCGACATCCCCACCAGCAAGTTCTTTAGCAAGGAAGAAACCACCCATATCGCAAGCCAGCAAGGTTCCGGCAAACATCGATGGGTTGGCACCGAGCATTTCATAGACCGGGATAATCACCGGGCCAAGCAAGTAAGCCAGAACCGGTGCCAGCGCGGTCATCCCGACCATTGCCAACCCCAGCGCACCCATTGCCATAAAACCTTCTTCGAACTGGCCACCGGAACCGGAAATACTTTTCCCGAGTTTGCCTAGCCCAATAAAACCGAGGATTTTTTCTGAACCGCCAAACTGGGTGAATACCCGGTCAACGGCGGCAATTAGCATAAAAATCATCATGATGTACATGATAATGTCGTTAATTCCCATATCCCTTCTCCTTCATCGCCTGCTGGCAGGCGGGTGTCATGTCCGTTCAGGCGTCCTGATACAGCTCAATAATCTGGGCTTCCGTCACAGTGCGTGGATTGGTGGTAATACAGATGTCGCTCAGTGCCGCACGAGCGAAGTTGGCAAAGTCAGTTTCGCAGCCTCCTGCTGCACGTAATCCGCAACCAAGTCCTAGTTCGTTAATGAGGTGTTCAACGCAGGCGATAGTCTCGCTGGCCGCGCAAGATTTCCCTGTCAGCGCGTGGCCAATTTCTCCGTAGGTGCTTTTGCATACCAGTTGGTTAAATTTCATCACGGCGGGCAACATGATGGCGTTAGCTTTGCCATGGGGGATGCCATACGCCGCGCCAATCTGATGCGCACTGGCGTGGCATAAACCTAGTCCCGCGTTGGAAAACGCCATGCCCGCCATGTAAGAGGCCAGCATCATCGCTTCACGTGCGGCTAAATCATGCCCTTGCCCAACCGCCAGCGGTAAAGCCTGGCCGATGCTACTAATGGCGCGATAAGCAAGTCCTCGAGTGAGCGGTGTGCCATTGCTTGCCACGTAGGCTTCAATCGCGTGCGTTAATGCGTCGATTCCGGTGGCGGCGGTGATATGAGCCGGGACACCTAACGTCAGGCAGGCATCAATAATCGCCAGGTCGGGTATCAGCATGGCGTGAACCAGCACCTGTTTACGGTGCGTTTGTGCTGCAATAATCACCGCGACATTAGTGGCTTCCGAACCGGTACCTGAAGTCGTCGGGATAGCAATAAACGGCAAGCGGCGATTCAGACGCGTGCCTGCCACAAGATTGTCGAGGGCTAAGTCAGGATTGGTGGCAATCACCGCGACCACTTTGGCGGCATCCAGAACGGAGCCGCCACCGAGGGCGATAATGCCATCGCACTGGCAACGGGCGATTTGCTCAACGGCGGCACCAATGTCGCGGTCGACAGGTTCACCCGGCGGGCAAGGCCAGACTTCGTAATCAATGCCGCTGTGCCTGAGATTGCGCTCCAGCACTTCGGTCATTCCGGCACCATGCAACATGCCATCGACCATCAACAAAGGGCGGTTAATGCCACGCTCGCGTAATGCTTCGCCACAACGAGCCACCGCACCCGGCCCCATAAACGTGGCGGGGGGAACAGAAAACTCGCGCACGTTGCGGGCATTCATCATGTCCAGCGCCTGATACAGCGCGGACTGCATTTCTTCACTGCGCATGAGCACCCTCCACTTCTGTCATGCCACAAACCGCGATGGCGAGTGGGGTCATGAATATTGAATGTGGCGGTAGCCGCACCGTGACACCAGGGAAAGACTGTTGGAACAACCCTTCCACACCGGGCTGCATACAGGAACCGCCCGCCAGCCAGAGGTGTTCAATGTCGTAACCTTCAATGTGGCGCGCCACGATATCGGCCATTTTTTCGTATACCGGGCGAACCACCGGCCAGAGAGTCGCATCGCTGCCGCGCTTCATCTGTTCCGCTTCTTCCAGCGCGATGCGCCGATTACCGGCCAGCGTCAGGGAAATGTGGTGCCCACCGGTCGCTTCGTCGCCGGAGTAAATCACTTGCCCTTGCGCCACCACCGCAATGCCCGTGGTGCCACCGCCAATATCCACCACGGCGGCTTTGTCGAGTTGCAGCATATCGGCGACGGCTGTCGGTTCATCCAGCACACGGCTGACTTCCAGCCCGGCGGATTCCAGCACATTGACGGAAATGCGCGGATCGGTGCCTGGTGGAAATGAGGTCGCAGCATGGGTAAAACGAAATCCCAACTGTTGTTCCAGCGTGTCGAGGTGACGGCGCACGATTTGCACCGCACCAAAGAAATCCCACACGATGCCGTCACGCACCACATCGGCCCAGTCCAGGCAGACCGCAACTGGCTGGCAGTCACTATCCACAACCAGTGACACCACATCGCAAGTGCCCAGATCGATACCCAACCACAGCGGTTGTTGCGCAGCATCGGGCTGCCCGTTGCACAGCAAAGCAGCATGACTTAAACGGTCGTTGAGCCAGGTCTGTTCGGTACGTGACATGACAAGCTCCTTATACGATGCGGAAAGCATCGACCAGTACACAGCGACGCAGGCGCACAAAGGTTCTGGCCGACGTCACGCCTTCGCCGGTTGGCGTGGTGATGGTCATCGAGGTCCAGCCTTCACCGCCCAGCCCCAGCCCGGCAATACAAGGGCCATTTTTAACGAAAATACTGGTGTCGATGGCATTGGCCATCGCGTTCATATTTTCGATATTGCGTGAGTGCATCGCGGCGGTGTGGTGGCAACCGCCTTCCAGTTTCACCGCCAAAGCAATGGCTTCGCTGACGTTTGCCACGCGAATCATCGGCAGCACTGGCATCATCATTTCGGTGACGGCAAACGGATGGCGCGCCGTGGTTTCGACCAGCAGCAAGCGTGTTTCAGGTGCCACGTTAAGGCCGATGGCCGCGGCAATTTTCGCCGCATCACGCCCGACCCAATCGCGGCTGACTTGCCCTTTTCCGTGCTCATCGACATTTTTAAGCAACACTGGCTGAAGTTGTTCTGCCTGCGCATTGCTGAGTAACACGGCGTGATGGCGCTGCATTTCTTCGAGCAGCGCATCTGCCACGCTTGCCACCACAATCAGCACTTTTTCATCTGCGCAGATGATGTTGTTATCAAACGATGCGCCCTGCACGATGGATTTTGCCGCACGAGAAATGTCGGCAGTTTCGTCCACCACCACTGGCGGGTTGCCAGCACCGGCAGCAATCAGGCGTTTATTGGTGTGTTTGCGCGCGGCTTCTACCACCGCTTCGCCGCCCGTAACCACCAGCAAACCGATGCCAGGGAATTTGAATAAGCGTTGCGCGGTTTCAATATCAGGATTAACCACGGTCACCAGTAAATTCGCCGGGCCACCTGCCGCGACAATCGCTTCGTTAAGCCAGGTAATGGTTTGCTGCGAGACTTTTTTGGCCGCCGGATGTGGAGCAAACACCACGCTATTGCCGGCTGAAATCATGCTGATCGCATTATTAATAATGGTGGCGGCAGGGTTGGTTGACGGAGTCACCGAGGCGACAACCCCCCACGGCGCATTTTCGATAAGCGTCAGGCCGTTATCACCCGTCAGCACTTGCGGAGTCAGGCATTCAACACCAGGTGTGCCGCGCGCCTGAGCAATATTCTTGGCGCATTTATCGGCGACACGCCCCATTCCGGTTTCCGCTACCGCCATTTCCGCAAGCGGTTGTGCATGTTGTTCACCCGCAAGGCGGATAGCCGCAACGGCTTTTTGACGCATCGCTACGCTGGTCAAAGATTTTTGGGCGACATTAGCCGCCTGAACCGCGTCGTCAAGTGAGAAAAAAACACCCGCACCGCAGGGTTTCGCTGTGGATTCTGCTGTGGTGTTCACCGCCATGCCTGCGAGTACCGCCTTTACCACCTGTTCAATTTGCTGCCTGTCCATGTCGTTCAACCCTCACTATTTATGGAAGATGATTTCTCTATCCATGACCACTTCATCGACAATGCCTATCACGCACATGTCGACGGGAGAGGCTTCACTGTGGTGTGCCCGGCGGGCGGAGCTGCCGCCCACCAATAACACCCAATCACCGTTTCCGGCACCAATGCTGTCAGTGGCTATTGCACATTCGCCGCTCGGTTCACCCTGGCGATTAATCATCTCCACCATCAGTAATTTGTCGTGTGCCAGCTCGCTGTGGCGGACTGTGCAAACGATTTGACCTACGACCATAGCTAGCTTCATGCTCGCCTCCGGACAACATTCAGGTACAACTATCCCGTGCCGCCCTGAGGCTGCCAGATAATTAGATTAAAGAAGGGTGACGTCCGGGGATGACGTCACCGACGATCAGTCGATCGTTTTGTCGCTACCCAGGCCAATTGGGAAAACTTCTTCCAAATCACCATGTGGGCGTGGAATGACGTGAACGGAGACCAGTTCACCAATACGCTGAGCGGCGGCAGCCCCGGCATCTGTCGCGGCTTTACAGGCCGCCACATCACCACGAACCATGGCTGTTACCAGCCCACCGCCGATTTGTTTTACACCTACCAGTTTGACGCGAGCCGCTTTGACCATTGCGTCCGATGCTTCAATCACAGCAACCAAACCTCTGGTTTCGATCAGTCCTAGTGCTTCCATGATTTATTTCCTCTCACTCGGTTAAAAGTCTTGTTTTGTTTCGTTTCACTGCTCGCCTTCATGTTCGCCCTCACCCTAACCCTCTCCCCCAGGAGAGGGGATCTGACGGTTTCCTCCCTCTCCCCCAGGAGAGGGGATCAGGCTGTTTCCTCCCTCTCCCCAGGAGAGGGGATCAGACTGTTTCCTCCCTCTCCCCAGGAGAGGGGACCAGGCCGTTTCCTCCCTCTCCCTCAGGAGAGGGGATCAGGCCGTTTCCTCCCTCTCCCTCAGGGAGAGGGTTGGGGTGAGGGTGGTTTGAGCGACCAACACCAATTCAACAATTTCCCGCGTACTGCAACCACGAGAAAGATCGTGCAGGGGTGCATTTAGCCCTTGAATCAACGGACCTAGCGCGCGGAATCCTCCTAAGCGTTGGGCAATCTTGTAGCCGATGTTGCCCGCCTCAAGCGACGGGAAAACCAATACGTTGGCCTGCCCTGCCAGCTCGCTTTCTGGCGCTTTTTGTGCCGCGACCTGGGGAACAAATGCCGCGTCAAATTGCAGTTCACCGTCCACACACAGATTAGGTGCACGTTCACGCACCATGTCCGTCGCCTGCTGTACCGTCGCGACACACGGGTGCCTGGCGCTACCATTGGTCGAAAACGACAACATAGCGACTCGAGCAGTTTGCCCGGTAATGGCTTCCCAGCTTTGCGCGCTGCTGATAGCAATATCAGCAAGCTGTGCCGCCGTGGGTTGTGGCACCACGCTGCAATCTGCAAAACCCAGCATCCGCTCACCTTCCGGCGGCAACATCAGAAACAGCGATGACAGCGTTTTCACACCCGCCTGCAGGCCGATGACTTTCAGCCCCGCCCGCAAAACCGCGGCAGTCGATGAAATATTCCCGGCGATACACAGATCCGCTTTACCGGCCTGAACCATCGCCGCCGCAAACCACAGCGGGTCACGTAAGCGCACGGCTGCGTCATCTGGCGTTTTGTCGCCGAGACGCTGCGTAAGCTGCTGTTGAAACTGCGTCAGCCAGGCGTGTGACATCGCCGGGTCAATAATCTGTAGCCCGTCAAGCGGTAACCCCGCCGTCAGAGCGAAATGGCGCAAGGCAAACGGATTCGCCAGTAAAATAGGTTGTGCCAGGCCGTAATGCTGTAAGTAGTGCGCCGCTTCGATAACCCGGGCGTCTTGTGCATCCGGGAAAACCACGCGCTTAGGCTGGTTTTGAGCCTGGCGACGACAACGTTCAAGCAGCATGAGTGCCTCCGGCTAAACGTCGTTGCAGTGTTTTCGCATCCGGCCACTCTTTTTTCAGACACAAGATCATCAACACATAAATCGCGCTGGAGAGGCGATTAAGCGCCTGCAATAAATCGGCTTTTTGCACGTGGTAATCCACGCCGATAAACACCTGCGCTGCACAGATTTCGCTTTCACGAATACTTGTGCGTAACAGATTAAGCAGTGCCACATCGCGCCCATGAGCCGCGTCGGGAACCAGATGATCGTGCCCAAGGTATTTCAGTGGTTGGTGCGATAAACGGTGTAAATCATCCGCCGATAAGCCGACGATTTGCTGCTCGGGTAGCGCTTTTTCCAGTGCATCGGCACGCATGATATTGCCCAGTAGGGAACGGATATCCGCAAGCCACAGTGCGGCAGATTTATCGAACTCTGTTTGCAGCCATACCGCTGTAGCAATCGAGCTGTCCAGGCTGGCACGAAACGCCAGACGAGGATCATTTTTCGCCACCATCACTTGCGCATTCAGGTGGGTTAACGTGTCAGGCTTTTCCTGCACGTGTTGCTTGCACAACTCACAATGTGCAACCTGTGCAGCGGGTTCACTCGTCAAACCATGTACCGGCTGCAATTGTTCTTGCTCTTCAACAAACAGGCGACCCTCGTCATCCTGGAATTTCACCAGCAGATGGCGAGCGTCAATCAGTTCGCGGGCCGAGGGCGTCATGCGGCTGTCAACCGGCAGACGGATTTCGCTGCCTTCGCTGAGCGTGTGGTTTGCCCGTAGCCAATCTTCGGTGATGAAGGTGCTCATATGCGCCCCGCCTTAGCATTCCTGCCAGTTGGCAGGCCAGGCAACATACAGAAAACGAACGTGGCTGGGGGTGCCAAATTCAATACTGGAGCCTTTCGGGATAAACATCACATCCCCGGCCTTGCCAATCAGCGTTTCCCCTTCGTGGCGAATATGTAACTCCCCTTCCAGCACCATATCGATTTCGTCGTAATTCAGCGTCCACGGGAAAAAGCCGTTTTCCCACTGCATGAACCCTGCCGCCATGCTGCTGCCATCGGCACTGGTGACCAGGTCGGTTAACCCGACACACGGTTCCTGCGCGCCATCAAAGCGGCCAAATTTCACCGAACTGCCGTCAATGACTTTGATGCCGCCTTTGCCGGTGATGGAGTGAAAACCTGGCTGCATACCGCTGCCAGAACGGGTTTTCTGCTCTTGTTCAACTTTCGCAATCAGCTGCGCCACCAGGCTTTCGGTGAACTGGCCTTCCGGTAGCTGAGCAATGATTTCTTCACGAATACGCTGGCGTTCTGAGCGCTGTGGTGGGCTATCCGCTGCTGGTGCCGGAGCAACCGCGTCTTCCACTAACGCAATCTCTAATTGCTCAGCAACCACACGCGCTTCAGGGGTGACGATGGATTCTTTGAGGACATAAGCAATCGTCTTCAGGCCTTGGTGATGAGCGTCACGAATATCATTCGCCGTAATGAGCTTTTTCATTGAACAGGTTCCTCCTGGCCACATGCTTCAGTCAGATAATTCTCAAGTTGCCTGACGCTTGAAGCATCAAGGCTGTTCAGCGCAAATATCGGTGGCGCAAAACCTGAATTAATTAACAGCTCCTCGGTTTGCGCAATATTTGCATCGGGTAGATCAATTTGGCTTATTACCGCAACACGTTTTAGATGTGGATAAATATCCAATAATCCCGCAGGAATACGGCACTGGGAATCATTTGCGGCGTGGACATATATCAGTAATTCGGCATCAGTCAGGGTATTAATTAACGCCGCGTACAAACGGGGGTGGCTAAAAAATTCCCCTGGCGTATCAATATTTCCGGTATCGCTAAACTCAACGGCCTGGGTTTTCCTCGCCTGCGAATAATTCCCCTGCAACGCATTAAACAACGTTGTTTTCCCTGCCCCCACAGCGCCGACAAACACGATGCGTTTCATAGGGCTAACTCCGTGTCAGCGTACAGACGGTATAACTGAGGATGTTACTCAGGCCGGCAATGGTTTGTTGTAGCGCTTCTTCTACCGAACCTACTGATCCATAAACAACCAGCGCACCGCTGAATCTGTCGAGAAAACCAATTTGTACGCTTGCAGCTTTCGTCGCAAGGTCGCCTGCGATCATCGCGGTTTCCCCTGGAGTAAGGGTCATGATGCCAATGGCTTCAGCGCCAGGAACGCCTATTTTCTTTGCCAGTTCTTCACCGGGGTGGGCAATTAGATGCGCCAGTGTGACCTGTTTTCCAGGAACAAATTCCTGAATAATGCGTTCCTTTTCCATTGCGCCTCCTGAAGAATTTTCTTCATGCTGACAATAATCTGGAAAAGGGAATAACAAATTTCGGCAAGTAATGAGGAAAGGTGAAGTTGATCACCTAATAAATAAGGAAACACCAATATTGATTTCAAAATGTAAATAAAAAACGGCGAGATAATATCTCGCCGTCATTATTATTGGTATTAATCAGACCACAGCAGTTGTTAATCTCGCAGTGCAACAAAGCCGTTCTTGCTCATCGCTGATTTCAATTTGCCAAACCTGATGGCGACGCCCAACATGAACCGCTTTGCAGACACCGCGCACAATGCCAACACGCGCTGAGCGCAAATGGTTAGCGTTAACTTCTAACCCAACAATATTTTGCTCCCCTTCGGTGCATAAATATCCTGCCACCGAGCCGAGCGTTTCTGCGAGCACCACCGAAGCGCCACCATGTAACAAACCAAACGGTTGGCGGGTGCGATGGTCAACTGGCATGATGGCCTCCAGTTCGTTCTCGCCAATGCGGGTAAAAACGATGCCCACATGCTGCACCATATTGTCAGCGCCCATTTTATTGAGCGCTTCAAGATTCACTTCACGTCGCCAGATCATCCCAGAATCTCCAGTAATGCTTGTAGCGGATGGCGAACACCATTGCCTTCCACACGTTTGACCTGGCTGCGGCACGAATAGCCGGTCGCCAGGCAGCGTTGACGCGGCAGGCGCTGCATTGCCTGATGCCACGAAAGTTCGTAAATCCCCAGTGAGTTGGCATGGTTTTTCACTTCATGCCCGTAGGTTCCCGCCATGCCACAACAACCGACGCTGACATTTTCAAGTTTCGCCCCCAGACGCGCAAAAATAGCCGCCCACTGGTTTGGCGAAGTCGGCAGTGCCGTCACTTCGGTACAGTGGCCGAACAAATACCACGACTCGCCGCTCACCGCCGTGGTTTCGCGGTTATCAAGCACCGCTGGCAGCCATTCGTGAACCAGTTGCACCTGGAAATCACCACGTTCATCACCCAGCGTTTGTTTATATTCGTCGCGATAGCAAAGCACCAGCGCCGGGTCGACGCCAACCATCGGCATTCCCAACTTCGCAATGCGGTTCAGGAACTCCGAAGTCTTACGCGCGGTGCGGGCAAATTTTTGCAGGAAGCCTTTTATATGCTGCGCTTTACCATTTGGAGAGAATGGCAGCACCACCGGGTAGTAGCCTAATTTAGTCACCAGACGCACAAAATCCGCCACCACTTGCGCATCGTAATAACTGGTGAACGGATCCTGAACCACCAGCACCGTTTTGGCTCGCTGTTGTGCGCTGTAGCTTTCGAGCTGTTCAAGCGTGGTGTTCGCAGACGCATGCCCGACCAATTCCTGCTGCAGCGTTGGCGTGGAGAGCATCGGTAAATCAATCATGCCAATGTGTTTGGCCGACAGATTGCGCACCCACGGTTGGCTCATAAAGAAGTTGAAGGTTTTAGGCGCTCGCGCCATCAGTGGTGCGTAGCTTTCGACAGTCGCCACCAGATGGTCGCGCATTGGGCGCAAGTAACGGGTGTGATAAAGCTGCAAGAAACGCGAACGGAATTCCGGCACGTCGATTTTAATTGGACACTGCGTAGAACACGCTTTACACGCCAGGCAACCGGACATTGCCTCTTTCACTTCATGAGAAAAATCGTACTCGCCTTTGCGGGCATGCCAGGAGTTACGCGAGCGCTCGATTAGCGTGCGCAGGCTGGCACGTTTTTCCGGCATCTGTTTTTCTAACGCATCCGGGTCGACGCCACGATCGGCTAACAAACGCAGCCATTCGCGCGTCAACGTTGCGCGCCCTTTTGGCGAATGAATGCGATTGCTGGTGATTTTCATCGACGGGCACATTGGGCTATTCACATCAAAGTTAAAGCACAAACCGTTGCCATTACACTCCATCGCGCCACGCCATGAGGAGCGCACCGCAATCGGGATTTGCCGGTCGAAAGTCCCGCGTTTTACCGCATCGACCTGCATCATCGGGTCATCGACACCTAACGGCGGGCAGATTTTACCCGGATTCAGGCGGTTATCCGGGTCAAAGACCGCTTTGATGCGGCGTAATTCTTCATACAACGTTTCGCCAAAGAACGCCGGGCTGTATTCAGCGCGGAAACCTTTACCGTGTTCACCCCACAACAAACCGCCGTATTTGGCGGTAAGTGCCACGACATCGTCGGAAATGCGCTTCATCAGCACTTCCTGATGTGGATCGGTCATATCCAGGGCCGGACGCACATGCAAAACGCCAGCATCAACGTGGCCGAACATACCGTAACTCAGGTGGTGGCTATCAAGTAATGCGCGGAATTCAGTGATGTAATCGGCCAGATGCTGCGGCGGTACGCAAGTATCTTCCGCAAAGGGAATCGGCTTGGCCTGACCTTTGGCATTCCCCAGCAGGCCGACGGCTTTTTTACGCATGTTATAGATGCGTTCAATACCAGCCAGTTCAGTACAAACCTGCCAGCCGATAACGCCGCCCTCGCCTTCGGCCATTAAGCTGTCAAGACGCTCACACAGTGCAGCGACCTGGCCTTCGATTAATTCCAGATCGTCGCCAGCAAATTCCACGATATTCAGGCCGAGCATCTCTTTGCCCGGTACATCGGTGATCAATTCATTCACTGAATGCCAGACGATATCTTCCCGCGCCAGATTGAGGACTTTTGAATCGATGGTTTCGACGGAAAGCGCGCGTGCTTCCACCATAAACGGTGCATTGCGCAGCGCGGAATCGAACGAGTCATATTTGATGTTCACCAGACGACGCACTTTTGGTAGCGGCGTAATGTCCAGCTTCGCCTCGGTGATAAACGCCAGCGTACCTTCGGAGCCGCAAAGAATGCGCGTCAGGTCGAACTGCGAAAGATCGTCGTTAAAAACGTGGCGTAGATCGTAGCCCGTCAGGAAACGGTTGAGTTTCGGGAATTTGTCGATAATCAGCTGGCGTTGTTCACGGCAACGCTCAAGCACCGTGCGATAAATCTTGCCGGTCGGGCTGTCGTCACGGCCAAGGTCTTGCGCAAGTGCGGTCGACATCGGGTGGGTATCAAGAATATCGCCACTGAGCAAAACAGCGCGCACTCCCATCACGTGATCGGACGTTTTCCCGTAGACCAGCGAGCCTTGCCCCGAGGCGTCGGTATTGATCATCCCGCCAAGTGTGGCGCGGTTGCTGGTAGACAGTTCCGGAGCGAAGAAGTAACCGTAAGGTTTGAGATATTGGTTTAACTGGTCTTTTATCACGCCCGCTTCGACACGCACCCAACCTTGTTCAGGGTTGATTTCAATGATGCGATTCATGTAGCGCGACATGTCGACGACGATGCCTTTATTGAGGGACTGGCCGTTGGTGCCAGTGCCGCCGCCTCGCGGTGTAAAGACCAGGGATTTGAAGCGTTCTTCTGAGGCAAGCCGGGTCAATAATGCAACGTCAGCCGTAGAACGGGGGAATAAAACCGCATCCGGTAGCAACTGATAAATACTGTTATCGGTTGCCATCGTGAGCCGGTCAGCGTAGCTGGTTGCGGTATCGCCGGTAAAGCCTTGTTGTTCCAGTGCCTGCAAAAAATTGAGCACCAATTGAACAACGCCTGGTGCCTGAGAAATTTGTGGGATCATTGCTGGGTCGACCCATATGAGTTGTAAGTTATCGTTTGCGTATATTAATTCTAATATTCATCCTAATACCCTAATTAATTCGAGTTGCAGGCGAAGTGATGAACGCGGTTAACGCATCCACAGCTTGAAGAATCAGGGGTCCCCATTTTTTAACACATTTTTTTAGGACATGCCTGACTGTTTTGTTCCTGTTAAAAATCCTGTAAATACATCATCATTATCGTTACCGCTTTGCGGTTTTAACGCAGGCACTTTGCCCGCGATCGGTTATTAAGGTGATTTTATCTATGGTTAAAGTCAGTCAGCCAAAGGATCTGCTGCAGATCTTGCTGTCGGTGTTGTTTATTTCGGTGATGATGATCGCCTGTATCTGGATTGTCCGTCCGTTCGTGCTCGGCTTCGCCTGGGCGGGGACAATCGTTCTTGCGACCTGGCCGTTGATGATCAGAGTGCAACATTTGTTGTGGGGAAAGCGTGCGCTAGCCGTACTGGTGATGACGCTTCTGCTACTGATGCTGTTTGTTATTCCGGTGGCGCTGCTGGTTAATAGCCTGGTGGATAACAGCGGCCCGGTTATTGAGTGGGCTACCAAAGGCAATATGGAATTGCCGAAATTTGATTGGCTCCATAGCATTCCGCTGATCGGTGACAGCCTTTACTCTGGCTGGAATACGCTGGTAGACAGCGGCGGCAGCGCCATTATGGCAAAAATTCGCCCTTATATTGGCAGCACCACGACCTGGTTCCTTGGACAAGCGATTCACGTTGGCAGCTTCCTGATGCACTGCGGCCTGATGCTGTTGTTCAGCGTGTTGCTGTATGCGAAAGGCGAAACGCTGGGCAATGGGATTCGTCATTTTGCGTTCCGTCTGGCGGGCAAACGCGGCGATGCCGCCGTGTTACTGGCCGGGCAAGCGATTCGCGCAGTGGCGTTGGGCGTGGTGGTCACAGCACTAGTTCAGTCGATATTGGGCGGCGTGGGTCTGGCGATTGCCGGTATCCCCAACGCCACACTGTTAACCGTGGTGATGCTGATGTGTTGCCTGGTGCAAATCGGCCCGTTGCTGGTGCTGATTCCATCCATTGCCTGGCTGTACTGGACGGGTGATAACACCTGGGGTACCGTGCTGCTGGTGTGGAGTTGCGTGGTCGGCACGATGGATAACTTTATTCGTCCGGTGCTGATTCGTATGGGTGCTGACTTGCCGATGATCCTGATCCTTTCTGGCGTCATTGGCGGTTTGATTGCCTTTGGCATGATTGGCTTGTTTATCGGGCCGGTTCTGCTGGCGGTTTCATATCGCCTGATTTCGGTGTGGATTCATGAAGCACCAGCCCCGCAAGACGACCCCAATGAAGTGGTTGAAGTTCTGGAAGAACGAGAATAACCGTCATTGAAACTTGTGTTGCTCCCTCAATCGGGGAGTAACACAAGCGTAAAGGTTAGCAATGCTTATCTATCCCTCCGCTTTTATCTTCCGCACAGAGTTTCGATTCGAGAAATGTGATCTTAATCGTTAACTATCCATTAACTATTGAGAGGAATCCGAGTGACGCTCCCAGGGGATATACCTACTATTACTTCACGGCTATGAATCAACGCATTGATTTATAAGCATGGAAATCCCCTGAGTGAAACAACGAATTGCTGTGTGTAGTCTTTGCCCATCTCAACGATGGGCTTTTTTTTGCGTGTTATTTAACAAAGTGCTCATCGCCAAGAATGCGCAGCGGATCGATATCGCTCTCTTTTTTTATCACAAGACTGTTCTCAGAACGGACGCACACCCCACCGTAATGCCCGCCAGTTGTAAACGTGCATAACTGCACATAACGACCAGCCACTTTAGGCAAGCACCAGAGTTGTTGGTAGATATTTTTCTGCCCGGAGAAGTTGCCGCTGGTTTCATCCAGCACTTGCTCCTGGTGACTAATCAGCCCGATATTATTGCCGCAACGTCCGGCGATCGGTTTGACGGCATAACCGCTTTGCTCAAGCGCTTTATTGACTTCGAAATCCGCATTCAGCAGGTAGCGGTGGTTCGGGAACAAAGACCAAAGCACCGGCAGTATCGCTTTGTTGCTGGGAATAATGGTCCATAGCGGTTCAAAAACCATCACTTCCGGGCGCAACAAGACATCAATCAACCTGACGCTATCTTGAGAATGCCCGGTACGAATCGGCAGCCCGGCGTAGGCGGCTTCACTCTCAGCGCGCAACTGGTCGAGTGCAGTTTCCCATGCCCACGTCTTCCACACGCAGTTAATCTGGCGATGCTCGCCGTCAACCAATTGCCCGGTGGTATCCCATTGCAGCTGATCCAGGCCATGCAGAATTTTACTTTCAAACCCCGCCTTCGCCAGAGAGCGTTGAACAAACTGCGCATGGTAATTCTCTTCCGCGTCGTTATCTTGCAGGATATGGACAAACGGACGCGCATAGCTATGTTTCCAGGTATTGGTTAGCGCATTAAACAAACGCTCACCAGGATCGCTACCTTCTGTCACACCCGCTTGCTGCGCCCATTTCGCCAGAATCAAACCGGCCTCGGTATGGCATGAGGCCGAATCCGCATTGTATTCGTACACTTTTAATCCGCGTTCATCCATGCAGAAGTCAAGACGCCCCGTCACCATATGATGGCGACGATTCTGCCAGGAGAGTCTCAGGCGCGGCCATAACACTTCCGGAATATCGAACAACGCCAACAGATCATTATCTTTCAGCACCTTGTCGGTGGCATGCAGATACATGAGATGCAGCTCATTGGTGGCGCGAATGAGTTCCTGTTCCGCACTGTGGGACAGCGTAAAGTAACGATACGGATTGGCATTAACAATGTGCCCTTCTTTGGCCTGAACATAGGCCAACTCGACCGGGTCCTGCTCATCCAGCCAGTGACTGGCAAACTGCCCTTTATCATCGACTTGCTGACAATGAATCGCCAGGCACTGGGCCGGAATTTCCGGTTGCGGCAGGCTGTATTGACTCTCCGCCGTCTGAATCATCCAGCCTAAGATCTCCGTATCATCGAAGGTGTCCTGAATGAAGTATTTCCCATCCTGATTGACCAAAACCAGTTCACGGGTCCATTGCTGGCCGACTGGCAGTGGATGATGGATGACGTTTTGCTCAGCGATCCTGACTTTATCGGCCAGAACCTGAGTAATCACCGCCACATGTCCGGTGTGCTCAAACTCGCCCCCTTGTTGCCAGACCAGCAATGAACCGGCGACTGGTGCGCGTTCACAGCCATTGGCAAACGCCTGAAGGGGAAGAATATTGTCATTGACGACCTGGCGCAGATAGCGCAACGAGAAGATTTCATATGCCATGCTGACATCAGTGAAAACTATCCCGTGATTGATATAAAGAAAGCGGCGCACGAACTCGACACACTGCCACTTATAACCCATGTATTCGTGGTCCAGATAATGTCTGAACCACGTGTCATCCGGCCAGGCGTTGGGGTCAAGCGAATCGTAATTTGAGGAGTAAATGGCCACACCGCCTGGGGCATGGCCTAATAACGCACCAAAAGGAGCATGGCTTTCTGAAGTGCTTACACTCATGACAACAGCCTTAGAAATTTATCGCTGCCATCCCGACAGCAAGGATAAGCATCAATCTTACGCGCTTCGTTCGGAAAAAGGATCTTTACGCGAAAAAATGCTCTACCTCGCAATGACTTACCATTCGCCACTCCCCGTTGATGACCCGGGTGTCACCGGTGACCCGCACAATTCCCGAGCTTTTAATATCGCCACTTGATGCGCCAACACGAATCTCAAACTCGCCAGGCTCCACCACGCGTTCGCCATTGCGACGGGTGAAATTCAGCATATCGGTGGGAATATCAAAAGTGAGACTGGCACTGGCCCCTGGCTCAAGATGTACTCGCTGGAAAGCTTTAAGCTCCTGTACCGGCCGCACCATCGACGCCACTTTATCGTGCACATAAAGCTGCACCACTTCGCTGCCTGCCACCCCCCCACGGTTGCTGACGGTCACGCTGACATTCACCACACCGTTCTCGTTGGGAGCGCTTTCGCTTTCGATATGAAGCGGGCTGTAGTCGAATTCAGCCCAGGTTTTGCCGTAGCCAAAGGGGTAACGCGAGCCAAAATGAAACGCAAACGGCGTGCCGCCGCTTTTGAGTTTGTGGTTGTAGTAATACGGCATCGCACCCGCACTTTTAGGGATGGAAACTACCAGCCGCCCGCCGGGTTCTGCGCGCCCTGTTAGCACGTCAGCAATGGCGTACCCACCTTCTTGCCCTGGCGCCCAGGCCATCAGTAATGCCGCAACATTGTCTTCCTGGCCGCCTAAATTGTAAGGACGCCCGCCGGTCATCACTACGACCACCGGTTTGCCGGTGGCAATCAGTTGGTCCAGCAATTGCTGCTGTACACCCGGCAACACCAGGCTGTCGGTATCTGAACCTTCGCCCACTGTACCGCTCTGGAATAAGCCGGATAAATCCCCGACACACAGCACCACAACATCGCTTTGTTGGGCGACTTTCACCGCATCAGGAATCAACGAAATGTCGTTTGAAACCGGAGAAGACTGCATCGGTTTACCGCCGCTATCACCGGGGAAAACAGGCGCGCCAGCCATACGTTTTTCGATAATATGGCAACCTTTGGCATAACGGATGTTGTCGCTACCCAGTTGTTCGCGCAGTGCTTGCAGTGGGGTGACGACTTGTGAAGTTTGTTCCAGCATATCGCTGATGATCAAATGCACCGGGAAGCTATAACCACTGAGCAAAGCCAGCGGGTCGTCGGCCGTTGGCCCAATAACCGCCACGCGCGGCTGCCCTTTCAGCGGTAACGTTCCGTCGTTTTCGAGCATGGTGATGGAGCGTGTGGCGACTTCCCGAGCGATTTTTTTTGTCGATTCACTTTGCAATACGACGCCGTTTTCATCGCGATAAGGCTGTTCAAATAACCCGAGGCGGAATTTCTCTTTCAACACGCGAGCGACAATCTCATCCACTTTTTCCATGGTGATTAAACCACGCTCGACGGCTTGGGCCAGATGGCGCGCGCAGTCATCTTTTGGTAGTTCCACATCCAGCCCGGCATTAAATGCCAGCGCCGCAGATTCTGCCGCATCGTGCGAAATACCGTGATGCTGATGCAGCAAACTCACGCCTCCGTAATCAGCAACAATCAGCCCATCAAAGCCCCATTGTTCACGCAACACGGTGGTCAGTAAGAATTCATCGGAGTGGCCAGGCTGGTTATCAATATCGTGATAAGCAGGCATCACCGAGCCCGCATTTGCCAGTTTTACCGCCATTTCGAACGGCAGCAGGAAGGTATCGTTTAATTCGCAAAAACCAAGATGGACAGGGGCATGGTTGCGCGCGCCTTCGCTAAATGAATGGCCGACGTAATGTTTGAGCGTTGCCAACAAGTCGCGATTTTTGCCCTGTAAGCCTTTGACATAGTGTGTGGCCATCATGCCCACCAGCCACGGATCTTCACCGAATGTCTCTTCGGTGCGCCCCCAGCGCACATCGCGTGACACATCCAGCACTGGCGCGAGTCCCTGATGGCAACCGGTCGAGCGGGCTTCTTCGCCAATCGCTGCTGCCGCACGTTCAATAAGATCAACATCCCAGGTGGAGCCGTAGTTGAGTGATGACGGGAACAGCGTGGCATCTTTGCACAGCAACCCGACTAAACACTCTTCGTGAAACAGGGCCGGAATGCCCAGCCGAGTCTCTTCAATCAGGGTTTTCTGCAAGCGATTAGCCGCACGGACACCCTCTTTAGCATCGACAATGTGGGTGCCTAACGGGCGGGTAATTTGCCCGACGCCCAGTTTCAGACGCTCGCCAAGTGCTGCTTGCTCGGTTACGCCAGCAAACTCATCGCTTAAATCGGTCCGTTCACGGTGATGGCCGTCGCTGGATAAAATCAGCCAATACGCGTGCATTTGGGCGAATTTTTCTTCGGCAGTCATACGTGAAAGCAGATCGCTGACACGTTCATGAATCGGGCGATGAGCTTGCTTATAAATGGCAGACATAGTGTTCCCCTTTCGAGTTCAGCGGTTTGCGAAAGTATCAATATGAGTGATGACTGAAGAGGCAAACAATTGTCAGAATAACCCGCAAGATTACGTTTTTTGGTTTTTAGCCATAAGTGTGACGTAATTCAAAAATATACCAGAAAAATGAGGCTTTCAGGACGAAGCCGAGGCGATAAGAGATAACCCCGTCACATTTGATAAGAAACATAAAACACAAATGAAAAATTACAATACTCCTGCTCAGATTCACAATTTATAACTAGTGCTATCCGCGAGGTCTATATTCCGGCTCTTAATAAAGGTGAATACATGTCGGTGCTTACAGAAAAAATTACCAACAAAGAAAAAATGGGTTTTGGACTAGGTGATGCGGCAAGTCACATCGTGTTTGATTCTTCGGTCGCCATTCTGGCTTATTTTTATACCAATATTTATGGTTTGCCCCCGGCGGTAATGGGGACATTATTTTTAGTCGTCCGGGTACTGGATGCTATTACCGATCCTATCATGGGTGCGATTGCCGACCAGACCAAAACCCGTTGGGGGAGATTCCGCCCCTGGTTATTGATTATTTGTGTTCCTTTCGCCGTCAGTTGTGTGCTGGTTTATTCAACACCTGATTTCTCGCAGACCGGTAAAATTGTTTACGCCGTTCTGGCTTATATATTCATGACAATAATGTATACCGCAATAAATATTCCTTATTGCTCTTTAGGTGCGGCGATTACGTCGGATCCACAAGAAAACCTGTCCCTGCAATCCTGGCGTTTTGCCATTGCGCCAATTGGTGGTGCGATGGGTACAGCGTTGATTCTGCCACTGGCTGATTTTATTTCGCCGGGTGACAGAGCCGTTGGCATGCAGTGGGCAATGGGGATCTTCGGTGTGATTGGCTGCCTGATGTTCCTGGTGTGCTTTGCCACCACCCGTGAACGTATTACGCCGGTTAAAGAAGAAAACCTGAATATCCTGCGCGACTTGAAAATCTTATTAAAGAACGACCAATGGCGCATTCTGTCGGTTTATAACCTTGCGATGTTGTGTGGTGTCGTGGTACGTGGCAGCCTGCTGGTCTATTTCGTGCAATATATCCTTCATCAAGGCAGCGGCATTATTTCGATGTTTATGCTGGCAACGACTATCGCGGCGGTATTTGGCAGCCTGTTTGCTAAACAATTGGGTAGCTGGATGTGTAAGATCCGCGCCTCAATATGGGTAAACGTGCTCAGTGCGGTGATCGGGTTATTATTCCTGGTGTTACCAACCGAATATTGGATACCGGCTTTCCTGGTGCATATCGTGCTTAATATCCTGCAAGGTATTAATGCTCCACTGCAATGGTCAATGATTACCGATGCTAATAACTATGGTGAATGGAAAACCCAACGCCGTATTACCGGTATGAACGTTGCGGCAAATATCTTCATCATTAAATTGGGTGTAGCGATTGGTGGTGCGTTAACCGGTTGGGGTCTTGCGTGGTTTGGTTATCAGGCGGGTGTGGAACAACAATCAGCCGAGGCCGTGCGTGGCGTACTGATTCTGTTTACCGTACTACCGGCTATTTTCTACTTAATTACCGCTATCTCGATTCGTTATTACAAGTTAACTGAAGAGAGAATGAACAGTATTGTGAGCGACCTGCGTGTCGGCAAGTTCCAGAGTGAAAGTGAAGTCACTGGCGTGATGACGCCAAAAGCCTTGTAATAAACGATTGGTAGGTCGGGCAAGCGCAGCGCCCCCGACATAATCGACGACAATGGTGGATGACGCTGGCGCTTAGCCACCCTACAACTTATCCGACCTACAAATATTAAAGGCTCCTCAGCGATGAGGAGCCTTTTTAAAAGAAAACGAATTACTTATTCGCTTCTGCCAGACTCAACCAGGTTTGCACCACGGTATCCGGATTCAGAGAAAGACTATCAATCCCCTGTTCCATCAACCACACCGCAAAATCTTCATGGTCAGACGGGCCTTGCCCACAGATACCGACGTATTTACCTTGTTTCTTCGCCGCTTTGATAGCCATCGACAGCAGTGCTTTTACCGCGTCGTTGCGCTCGTCAAACAGTTCGGAAACCACGCCAGAGTCGCGGTCCAGCCCCAATGCCAACTGGGTCATGTCGTTTGAACCAATCGAGAAACCATCGAAATATTGCAAGAACTCATCGGCCAGTAAGGCGTTGGATGGGATCTCACACATCATGATGATTTTCAGGCCGTTCTCACCGCGTTTCAGACCCTGACGTTCCAGTTCTTCCACCACGGCTTTAGCCTGCGCGACGGTACGCACAAACGGCACCATCACTTCGACGTTCGTCAGGCCCATTTCGTTACGCACGCGTTTCA
Source organism: Buttiauxella agrestis ATCC 33320 (assembly GCA_024169445.1). GTDB lineage: Bacteria > Pseudomonadota > Gammaproteobacteria > Enterobacterales > Enterobacteriaceae > Buttiauxella > Buttiauxella ferragutiae. The sequence goes on along the minus strand of JALKFA010000001.1, from coordinate 3,073,618 downwards.
TGGCGGCGCATTCCAGCGCGAAGCATTCACGGAAACTATCGGATACATAACGACCCGCGCCACGGAAACCGAGCATTGGGTTTTCTTCTTCCGGCTCATAACGCTCGCCGCCTACCAGGTTGGCGTATTCGTTAGATTTGAAATCAGACAGGCGCACAATCACGCGCTTCGGCCAGAATGCCGCGCCCAATGTGGCAATCCCTTCAGTTAGACGACCGACGTAAAACTCAACCGGATCGTCGTAGCCTTTCATCATCTCGCGGATCTCGCTTTGCAATGCAGGCTCTTGCTGGTCAAATTCCAGCAATGCACGCGGATGCACGCCAATCATACGGTTGATGATGAACTCCAGACGTGCCAGCCCTACGCCTTCGTTTGGCAAGCAGGCAAAATCAAAGGCACGATCCGGGTTACCGACGTTCATCATGATTTTCAACGGCAGATCCGGCATGGTGTCGACGGTAGAACTTTTCACGCTGAAATCCAGCAGTTCGGCATAGACGTAGCCGGTATCGCCTTCCGCACAAGAAACCGTGACGTTCTGCCCCTCGCTCATGCGCTCAGTCGCGTCGCCACAACCCACTACCGCCGGAATACCCAGTTCACGGGCAATGATTGCCGCGTGACAGGTACGTCCGCCACGGTTAGTGACAATCGCCGCCGCCTTTTTCATGATCGGTTCCCAATCCGGGTCGGTCATGTCGGTGACTAACACATCACCCGGCTGAATACGGTTCATCTCACTAATATCGTGGATCACTTTGACCGGACCCGCGCCGATGCGATGGCCGATGGCGCGCCCTTCAGCGACAATTTTGCCCTGAGCGTGCAACTGATAACGCTCCATGACCTGGCCCTGAGAACGCACCGTTTCTGGACGTGCCTGCACAATAAACAGCTTGCCGGTGTGCCCATCTTTAGCCCATTCGATATCCATCGGACGGCCATAGTGTTTCTCAATTTGTACCGCTTGTTTCGCCAGCTCCTGCACTTCATCCGCCGTGATGGAGAACTGGTCGCACAACGCTTGCGGAACATCTTCAATACGAACCTGTTTGCCATGTTCCTGGCTAGGTGCGTAAATCATACGGATTTTTTTCGAGCCCATGTTGCGGCGCACAATCGAAGGACGCCCCGCCGCCAAAGTCGGTTTGTGAACGTAGAATTCGTCCGGGTTGACTGCGCCCTGCACCACCATTTCGCCAAGGCCATAAGCGGAGGTAATAAATACCACCTGGTCGAAACCTGATTCGGTATCGATGGAGAACATCACGCCCGAGGACGCGAGGTCAGAACGCACCATGCGCTGCACGCCAGCAGAAAGCGCCACGCCACGGTGGTCGTAGCCCTGATGAACGCGATAAGAGATCGCACGGTCATTAAACAGCGAAGCAAAGACGTGTTTTACGGCAACCAACACCGCGTCATACCCTTGCACGTTGAGGAAAGTTTCTTGTTGTCCGGCAAACGACGCATCCGGCATATCTTCTGCGGTCGCGGAGGAGCGCACGGCGAAAGAGGCATCAGCATCGTCAGAGGAAAGTTGTTCGTAGGCATCGTGGATGGCTTTTTCCAGCTCAGGCTGGAACGGCGTGTCGATTATCCATTGGCGGATTTGCGCACCCGCTTTTGCAAGCTCGGTGACATCGTCAATATCCGTTTTATCCAGCAGTTCATAGATACGCTGGTTCACGCCACTTTGGTCAAGAAAGAAGTTAAACGCCTCGGCCGTGGTGGCAAAACCATTCGGCACGGAAACACCCATACCTGAAAGGTTGGTAATCATTTCACCCAGAGAGGCATTTTTGCCCCCGACCCTGTCTACATCATTCATGCCAAGTTGGTTGTACCAAAGCACCAGCGGTGACGAGTTGGACATCGAAACAATCCTTTTTGTGATATATGAATGGGTACCAGAAACACATTACATCCCTTTTAGATTGGCATAATTACTCACAGGAATGAAACCGGTGAATCGATCAAGCAAAATAAAAATTTGAAATTTTAAGATTTATTTACTTTTCACATAACTTATTGATTCTTAATTTAAACCCTATATTAATAATGGTTTAAGCTGATAATAAAAATGAACCACTCATTTCATTAAAAATAAAAACCACGTTTCAGTTTTAAAAATGAATTGAGATTGATCCATGAGGGGAAGTTTTAATTTATGCTTCAGCCAGAAGTCGTCACTTATCAGAGTTACCACTGACAGGATTGAAAAATGGATAGCACAGTAGACAGGCAAGTTTTTTATATCTCCGATGGTACCGCTATCACCGCCGAAGTGCTTGGGCATGCGGTGATGTCACAGTTTCCGGTCGCCATCAACAGTATCACGCTGCCGTTTGTCGAAAACGTCAGCCGCGCGAACGCCGTGAGAGAACAAATCAATGCGATTTACCAGCAATCTGGCGTGCGTCCGCTGGTATTTTATTCCATCGTTTTACCGGAAATTCGTGACATTATTTTGCAAAGTGAGGGTTTTTGTCAGGATATCGTGCAGGCGCTGGTCGCCCCGTTACAGCAAGAATTGAAACTTGAACCGACGCCTATTGCCCATCGGACACACGGTCTGAATCCGGGTAATTTAATCAAATATGATGCGCGTATTGCGGCCATTGATTACACACTTGCCCACGATGATGGCATTTCGATGCGCAATCTCGATCAGGCACAGGTTATCTTGCTGGGCGTATCACGCTGCGGGAAAACGCCAACCAGTTTATACCTCGCCATGCAGTTTGGCATTCGGGCAGCAAACTATCCGTTCATCGCCGACGATATGGATAACATCCAATTGCCTGCAGTACTGAAACCACTGCAACACAAATTGTTTGGCCTGACTATCAATCCCGAACGCCTCGCGGCTATTCGTGAGGAGCGCCGTGAAAACAGCCGCTATGCGTCAATGCGTCAATGCCGCCTTGAAGTGGCAGAAGTGGAAGCCCTGTTTCGTAAGAACCAAATCCGCTATCTCAACAGTACTAATTACTCAGTTGAAGAGATGGCAACCAAAATCCTCGACATCATGGGGTTGAATCGCCGCATGTACTAACAAACTAGTGCAAGGGTGCGATTTTGTATGATAGGCTTTACGCAATCTGGTGGTCACGATTCAGTTGACGGTTGAATTCAACATAAATTGGTTTATCGTGACTGCCATCACTTCCCGGTACTTTTGCCGAGCTGAAGACAAAATTTCTGAGACACCCAATGAATAAAACAGATGAATTGCGCACTGCGCGCATCGACAGTCTGGTTACACCTGCGGAACTGGCACAGCGTTTGGCTGTGTCCCCACAAGTCGCACAAAACGTAACAGCCTCCCGTCGTCGTATCGAAAAAATCCTTAATGGCGAAGATAATCGCCTGCTGGTGATAGTTGGCCCTTGCTCAATCCATGACCTGGATGCGGCAATGGATTACGCCCGCCGTTTACAAGCCGCGCGTGAACAACATCAGCATCGCCTTGAAATCGTGATGCGGACTTATTTCGAAAAACCGCGCACCGTAGTGGGCTGGAAAGGTTTAATTTCCGATCCCGATTTGAACGGCAGCTATCGCGTGAACCATGGCATTGAGCAGGCGCGCCGTTTACTGTTACAGGTCAACGAGTTAGGTGTACCAACGGCCACTGAATTCCTCGATATGGTGATCGGCCAGTATATTGCCGATTTGATTAGCTGGGGGGCGATTGGTGCGCGTACCACGGAGAGCCAGATCCACCGTGAAATGGCGTCTGCCCTTTCTTGCCCGGTTGGTTTCAAAAATGGCACCGACGGTAATACGCGTATTGCGGTTGATGCGATTCGTGCCGCCCGCGCCAGCCATATGTTCCTGTCGCCGGATAAACACGGCCAGATGACTATTTACCAAACCAGTGGCAACCCGTACGGCCATATCATCATGCGCGGTGGCAAACAGCCAAACTACCACGCAGCGGATATTTCTGCGGCATGCGATAGCCTGCACGAATTTGATTTACCAGAGCAATTGGTTATCGACTTCAGCCACGGCAACTGCCAAAAACAGCATCGCCGCCAGCTGGAAGTCTGTGAAGACGTTTGCAACCAGATTCGTAACGGTTCACGCGCTATTGCTGGTGTGATGGCTGAAAGTTTCATTCAGGAAGGCACGCAAAAAATCGTTGCCGGGCAACCATTGGTTTATGGTCAGTCGATTACCGACCCTTGCCTGAATTGGGAAGACACCAAAACGCTGCTCGATATGCTGGCTGACGCGACAGATAGCCGCTTCTGATATTTTGGTGGATGGCGCTTGTGCTTATCCACCCAACAACTGCCTTTCTGTAGGTCGGGCTAGCGTTAGCGACCCCCGACATTTCTTCAAACTCTCTCGTTCGCTCAAAATTGATCTATTCACAAATTTCCTACAAATAACACTTGATGGCGAAACATAGTTTATTGATAATGATTATCATTGTTGGATTGATTGTCATTTGTATATCGAGTGATACATGGAAAAAAACTTCACTGCTACGAATCCGCAATCTGCGGCCGTTCCCCGCCAGATAGACAGCAAGTTGTTACTCGGCCCTGACGGACGCGTGATGATTGTTCACGAAGGCCAGCAATACCAATTACGTCAGACCCAGGCAGGAAAGTTAATCCTGACCAAATAAAACCCGTCATATTTCAAGCTGTAGGCGCGTTGGCTGCACTCACTTCCCCCAGTCACTTACTTATGTAAGCTCCTGGGGATAAGCTCCCTTGCCGCCTTCCTACAACTCGAATTATTTAGGGTTTATAAAACATAAATTACGCAAGCCACCCAGGTGTTCCCAAGGCAGCCAGCGATTTTAAATTTTCCTATGGAGATTTACGCATGCCTGCTTTACACACAGTCGGCTTCCGTCTGTCATTACTGACTGTTGCGGTATTTACTGCCCTGCCCACTTTCGCGAAAGATGACCAAATGACGGTGGTGGCTACCGGTAATGAACGCAGCACTTTTGAAGCGCCAATGATGGTCACCATCATTGATGCCGATACCCCTGAAGGCCAAACCTCTTCTTCCGCCGCCGATATGTTACGTAAAGTTCCAGGGATCACCGTTTCCGGTTCCGGGCGCACAAACGGCCAGGATGTAAGCATGCGTGGTTATGACCGCCGTGGCGTATTAATGCTGGTTGACGGAGTTCGCCAGGGGACTGACACCGGGCACCTCAACAGCACATTCCTTGATCCTGCGTTAATCAAACGAATCGAAGTGGTACGTGGCCCTGCGGCTCTGTTATATGGCAGCGGCGCACTGGGCGGCGTCATTTCTTACCAAACAGTGAATGCCAGCGATTTGCTGTATGAAGGCCAAAACAGCGGTTACCGTGTGTTTGGCACCGGTGGAACCGGCGATCATAGCGTCGGAATGGGCGCCAGCGCTTTTGGTCGCACCGATAACTTTGATGGCCTGGTTTCCTGGTCAAGCCGCGACCGTGGCGACATCAACCAAAGCAATGGCGAAACTGCGCCGAACGACGAAAGCATTAATAACTTCCTGACCAAAGGCACCTGGTTCATCGACCCTGCGCAGTCTCTGGCCGGTTCATTGCGTTACTACAATAACGCCGCTCAGGAACCAAAAAACCCACAGGTCACCACGGCTGATCCGAGCAACCCGATGGTGGATCGCTCAACAATACAGCGTGATGCGCAGTTGAAATATCACATTGGGCCGGAGCAAAGTGACTGGCTGAATGCCGATGCCACCGCTTACTGGTCTGAAGCGCGCATCAATGCCCAGGGCCAAACCGACGGGGCCGAATTCCGCAAGCAAACCACCAGCGGCGCAAAACTGGAAAACCGCAGCCGCCTGTTTACCGACAGTTTCGCCGCACATTTGCTGACTTACGGCGGTGAATATTACCGCCAGGATCAAGAGCCAGGCGGTAATACCACCGGCTTCCCGCAAGCCAATATCGATTTCGGTTCAGGCTGGTTGCAGGATGAAATTACGCTGCGCGACCTGCCAGTGTCCATTTTAGCCGGTACACGTTACGACAATTACAGCGGCAGCAGCGATGGCTACGACGATGTCAATGCTGACAAATGGTCGTCCCGCGCGGCACTTTCCATCACGCCAACCGACTGGTTGATGCTATTTGGCTCTTATGCTCAGGCATTCCGCGCTCCAACCATGGGCGAAATGTATAACGATGCCAAACATTTCTCGATTGGCTCGCGTTACACCAACTATTGGGTACCGAACCCCAATCTGCGCCCGGAAACCAACGCCACCCAGGAAGTTGGTTTTGGCTTGCGCTTCGACGATTTGATGCTGGCTGACGACGGGCTGGAATTCAAAGCGAGCTACTTCGGCACCCGAGCCGAAGACTACATCTCAACGACTGTCGATTTCGCCAAAGCGACCACCATGTCCTATAACGTCCCTAACGCCAAAATCTGGGGTTGGGATATGACCGCGAAATACACCAACAGCTGGTTCAACCTCGATCTCGCCTATAACCGTACCCAGGGCAAAGACGAAGATACTGGCGAGTGGATTTCCAGCCTGAACCCGGACACCGTAACCAGCATTCTCGACGTTCCGGTAGCCGAAAGCGGCTTCTCAGTTGGCTGGATTGGCACCTTTGCCGCGCGTTCAACGCATGTCAGCAGTGAATACAGTGAACAGCCAGGTTACGGCGTCAACGATTTCTACGTCAGCTATAAAGGCCAACAGCAGTTGCGCGGGCTGACGACTTCCCTGGTGCTGGGTAACGCCTTTGACAAGGAATACTGGTCGCCGCAGGGGATCCCTCAAGATGGCCGTAACGGCAAAATCTTTGTTAGTTATCAATGGTAAGGAAACGATATGACTCAGCATTATGAAAACTGGTTACAGCTCAAACAGCAGCACCCGAAAAAATATGCCCGTGACATCGCAAAACTGATGAATATCAGTGAAGCCGAACTGACTCATGCCCGCGTCGGGCATGATGCCTGGCGCTTAAAAGGCGAGATCCGCGATATTCTCACTTCGCTGGAAAACGTCGGTGAAATCAAATCCATTTGCCGCAACGAATATGCAGTACATGAGCACATCGGGCGTTTTGAAAACCAGCAACTGCACGGCCACGCGGGCCTGGTTCTGAACCCACGCGCGCTGGATTTGCGCCTGTTCCTGAATCAATGGGCGTTGGCCTTCCACGTTCGTGAAGAAACCGCCCGTGGCGAACGCCAAAGCGTGCAGTTCTTTGACCGTCAGGGCGATGCTCTACTGAAGGTTTACACCACCGACAATACGGATTTCAGCGCCTGGGGCGATGTGCTGGCGAAGTTTATCTATGCCGATAACCCAGCGCTTGAGTTGCAGGCGCCAGAAGAAGTGGTGATGACGCCGACGGTAGATGGCCGCCAGGTGGAAGCCGAATGGCGCAGCATGAACGATGTGCATCAGTTCTTTAGTTTGCTCAAACGCCACCAGCTGACACGTCAGCAGGCGTTCCGTCTGGTTGCGGAGGATCTGGCCTGCCAGGTTGATAACAACGCTCTGGCGCAACTACTGGCACAAGCCAAACAAGACCAAAACGAAATCATGGTGTTTGTTGGCAACCGTGGCGCGGTGCAGATTTTCACCGGTGTGGTGGAAAAAGTGGTGCCGATGGATAACTGGATTAACATCTTCAATCCACAATTCACGTTGCATTTACTGGGCGACACCATTGCCGAAAGCTGGGTAACCCGCAAACCAAGTGGTGATGGTTTCGTGACCAGCCTGGAGTTATTTGCCGCCGACGGCACGCAAATCGCCCAACTGTACGGCCAACGCACCGAAGGTGAGCCAGAGCAGCAACAATGGCGCAGCCAATTAGAAGCGCTGGTAAGCAAAGGGCTGGCTGCATGAAACGCGGGTTAATTGCCCTGTTTGCCTTGCCAGCGATTGTGTTATCGGCAATGGCCGCCGCCAATCAACGAGTAGTGACAATTGGCGGCGATGTGACGGAAATCGCCTTTGCTCTGGGAACGGGTGACCAACTGGTCGCTCGTGACAGCACCAGTCTGCATCCGGCAGCCGCGACCAAACTGCCGGACGTGGGGTACATGCGCCAGCTCAATGCCGAAGGCATTCTGGCCATGCGCCCAACGCTGGTGCTGGCAAGCGCGCAGGCCAAACCATCGCTGGCACTGGAGCAAGTCGCCAGTAGCAAAGTCAAAGTGGTGACCATTCCAGCGAATAACTCGCTGGCAGGCATCGATGAGAAAATTGATGCGGTCGCTCAGGCGATGGGGAAAACGACGCAGGGTGCGGCTTTGCGCCAGCAAGTGCACAGCAAACTGGCGTCGATTCCTGAAAAACCACTGCCGGTAAAAGTGCTGTTTATCATGAGCCACGGCGGGATGACTGCGATGGCCGCTGGGCAAGAAACTGCGGCAGATGCCGCCATTCATGCCGCCGGTTTGCAAAATGCGATGCAGGGCTTCAAACGTTATCAACCGATGTCCCAGGAAGGTGTGATTGCCAGCCAGCCACAGTTGGTTCTGATCACCGCCGATGGCGTGAAAACGCTGGGTGGGGAAGATAATGTCTGGAAATTGCCCGGCCTCGCACAAACGCCCGCAGGCAAAACTCGCCAGTTGTTGATCGTCGATGATATGGCGCTGCTCGGTTTCGGCCTGCAAACGCCAGATGCGATTCTTGCGTTACGGACTAAAGCGGAGCAACTACCTTGATACGCCGGCCCCTGCCCCAACGCGCGCTGTTCGCCATGGTTTTGGCGTTACTGGCGCTGTCTTTGGTTGCTGCTAATTTAGGTGCCATGCGCCTTTCCATTGCGGTGTTATGGCAAGCGCAGGATGAAGCGCTGCGCCATATCTGGCTCAATATTCGCCTGCCGCGCGTGTTGCTTGCCACGCTGGTTGGCGGCGCACTGGCACTTTCAGGCTGCGTGATGCAGGGGCTGTTTCGCAATCCACTGGCCGATCCGGGTTTACTCGGCATCAGCAGTGGCGCGGCACTGGCGGTCGGATTTTCGGTGGTTTTACCGTTGGCGCTTCCCGTGGTGTTGGCATTATATGTACCGATGATGGCGGCGTTTCTCGGTAGCCTTGCCGTCACGCTGGTGATTTTCTTCCTCAGCCGTCAGGGCAACAATAGCCTGTCTCGCCTGCTGTTGGTGGGCATCGCCATTAATGCCCTGTGCGGTGCAGCGGTCGGCGTTTTATCGTGGATCAGTAACGATGCTCAATTGCGCCAACTCTCGCTGTGGGGAATGGGTAGCCTGGGGCAAGCGCAGTGGTCCACGTTACTGGCAACCGCCTCGTTGATTATTCCGGCGGCAATTGTGATTTCGTTTCTGTCCAAACGACTCAACCTGTTGCAGCTTGGCGATGAAGAAGCGCATTACCTGGGTGTGGATGTCAAAAAAACCCAACGTCAGTTACTGATTTTAAGCGCGTTATTGGTCGCCGCGGCAGTGGCGGTCAGCGGCGTGATAGGTTTTGTCGGCCTGGTGGTTCCGCATCTGGTACGGATGTGGCTCGGTGCCGATCATCGCTGGTTGATCCCCGGTTCGGTGCTAGCTGGTGCGATGTTACTGCTGGTTGCTGACACGCTGGCACGCACGCTGGTCGCGCCTGCGGAAATGCCGGTGGGTTTGCTGACCAGCCTGCTGGGTGGCCCGTGGTTTTTAGCGTTGATATTCCGCCAAAAGAGGGAAAGTGATGGCTGATCTTTTGCAGGCGCACAACGTCACCTTGCGCCTGGGCGCAAGAAAATTGCTCGATGACATTAATCTGACGTTGACGGCAGGTGAAGTGGTGGCGTTAATCGGCCCAAACGGTGCAGGAAAGTCCACGCTGTTACGGGTGCTCACTGGTTTTCAACCCCCTGAAAGCGGTGAAATTAGCCTTGCCGGACGCGCAATAACGGAATGGTCAGGTGAGGCGTTATCCCGTAAACGTGCGGTGATGCGCCAGCGTAGCGGGATGGCATTTAGCTGGGCGGTAGAAGACGTGATTGCCATGGGACGTGCGCCCTGGCCTGAAAAAGACACCAAAAGCGTGGTGCAGGAAGTGATGGCACTGACGGGTTGCGATGCGCTCGCCGGACGCGATTTCTGCCAGCTTTCCGGAGGTGAACAACAGCGCGTGCAACTCGCCCGCGCACTGGCGCAGTTGTGGCATAACGGGCAACCTCATGGCTGGCTGTTTTTGGATGAACCCACGTCCGCACTGGATTTGTATCATCAGCAACATATTTTGCGTTTGTTGCGCCGTTTATCGCTGATGGGCACGCTGTCGGTTTGTGTGGTGCTGCATGATTTGAACCTGGCCGCGCTATGGGCCGACCGAATTGTGTTGTTGCATGAAGGGAGGCTGGTGGCAAATGGCACGCCGCAGGAAGTGCTGGATGAATCGACGCTACAGCATTGGTATCAGGCAGATTTGCGGGTGTTCAGTCATCCCGAACACCCGGTGCCACAGGTTTGGTTGAAGCAGTGATCAACTAAAACTCACTAACTCGAACAACTCACCTCTAACCGTTTGCCCCAGTCCGGTGGGCGCTGTGTGAAATCGCCCGAATGATCGGCAAACGGTTGTTGCAACGTTTCATGCAGCTGCGCCAGAACACTCACATCTCCCTGCTCTGCCGCGTCAATGGCGCGCTGAGCCAGCCAGTTGCGTAACACTACGGACGGATTGGCGGCTTTCATCATCTGCTGGCGCTGTTCGTCGCTTATCTGCTCGGTTTGCAGACGCGCCCGGTAACGGGTAAACCAGCTATCAAAACCCGCACGGTCGATAAACTCATCGCGCAATGGCGAGCTGGCTGAGTGTTGCTCGGTCAGGCTTAACATCCTGAAGGTCCGCGTGTAATCACTGCCCTCTTTTGCCATCAGGCCGAACAACTCGGTGAGGATTTCGTTATCCGCCGTTTGTTCCGTCAACAAGCCCAGTTTGCCGCGCATTAACTCACCAAACGCTTTCATCAAGGCGAACTGATAGTGGTCGAGAATTTCATTCAACCATTCAACTGAAATAAACGGTGACAGGGTTTGCGCCAGTCGTTGCAGGTTCCACAACCCCACGGCAGGCTGATTATCAAATGCGTAACGCCCCTGATGATCGGAATGGTTGCAGATAAAGTCAGGCTGATAATCGTCGAGAAAACCGTATGGGCCGTAATCCATCGTCAGACCCAAAATCGACATATTGTCAGTATTCATCACGCCATGTGCGAAACCGACGGTTTGCCAGTGCGCAATCATCTGCGCGGTACGCTCGACCACATCACGGAACCAAAGCTGATATTTATCCGCTTCATCGACAAGCTGTGGCCAGTGATGGGCAATCACGTAATCCGCCAGTTGCTGGACTTTCTGTGGCTCACGGCGGTAGTAAAAGTGCTCGAAGTGACCAAAACGTGCATGGCTTTGCGCCACACGGATCAGCATCGCACCTTGTTCGGTGGTTTCACGTTGCACCGGCGTGTCGCTGGTCACAATACTCAGCGCGCGGGTGGTGGGAATATTCAGCCCGTGCATCGCTTCACTGGCGAGAAATTCGCGGATGGTGGAACGCAATACTGCGCGGCCATCGCCCATGCGCGAATAAGGTGTCAAACCTGCCCCTTTCAGGTGCCAGTCAAATTTACGCCCGTCAGCCAATTGCTGCTCACCCAGCAAAATGCCACGCCCATCACCCAGTTGTCCGGCCCAGACACCAAACTGATGCCCGCTATAAACCTGCGCGAGTGGCTGCATACCCGGCAGCAGCGTTTCGCCGCTCCAGATACCAGAATGAGATTCGTCAAACAGTGAGGCATCAAGCCCCAGATCGTTGGCAAGCGGACGGTTATAATAAAATAGTCGGGCATTATGCAGCGGCGTAGGTTTTAGCGCCGTGTAAAAGCCGGGCAGTTCGTCGTGCCAGCTATTGTTAAATTCAGGTTTATTGGTCATGGAACCTCCTGCCGATAGTGTAGTGCTTGTGTGACGATTTAAACACGGCACGTTGGCAGGGGTATTAGTTCAAAGATGGCGAATTCAGGTGAAACCACTCTTCCAGCTTTGCAGGTGCAATTCCCGGCCAGAGATTTCCTTGCATGGCAAAAGCGGCGAGAGAAAGCACTTTCTGGCGAGCAGCTTCGTCATCAACTCCGGTAATTATCAGAGTCTGACAAAACGGAGAAAGCTGCGCGAGCATGGCTAACATAAATGGCTCGAAAGAGCGTTGTTTAATTTGTTTATGAATAAATGTTTTATCCATAAATACACATTTAAATAGCCCATCAAAGATCGGTTTACTGGTCGCAATTCCTGCACCAAAATTATCCAACGCTAATGGATAATGCTTAGAAATTGACTTTAAACGGACATTTTCATTACCGCGATTTAGCTCGGGAAAGTTCTCATTGATGGCAAACTCAAGGAACGAAAGCTCTGCCAGACGTGCAATCAACCCGGCATCGGCCAAAATTGCATCAACGATTACCGCGTTTATATTCACCCAGACAGTGATACTTTGAGTCTTAAAGAACGTTTGATAATTTTCAAGTAATTCTATTTGCTCGTTGAATAATATTAATTGCTGTTCCGATTTAATAACCGGCGCAACTAATTCTGTTGGAATACGTACCGGAGCATCAACCCCAACAAAATTCACTATTAGTTCAACGCCTAACACCTCACCGTCTGGTAAGTAAACCGGCTGAAAATAAAAGTCCGAACGATATTGTGTATCGAGATTCAGAATCATGATGCCAACCGTTTAGGTAATGGGGTGGATGGCATCGTGACACGATGAGCATCCAGCGTTAACTGGATTGATTTTATTGTAATTAAAGACAAGTTCATCCCTGAATGTTTTATCATAATCTTCTTTGAAGATAATGATATTATCCTGGATATCTCAATATCGCCAGTTTTAGCGAATTTGGAGAATGGAACCTCGGTGGATTATCTCCGGAGAAAACGATTCATTCTCACAATGCTTATCCAATAATTTCCGGATAGCATAGCTCGCCATTTCGGTTATTGGAAAATGAACACTGGTTAATGCCGGGCGAACAAACGGCGCTCGTTCACCGCTGTCATAACAAATAAGTGAGATATCCTGGGGAATTCTCAGACCATGTTCGGTGATGGCAAGCATCGCACCTATCGCCAGTTCTTCATTGCAACAATAGAGTGCCGTAGGCTGAATATTTTCAAGCAGTTGTGAGGTAAGTTGGTAGCCTGAGGGCATGTCGTACTCCCCTCCCAATACCGCAGCAGGTTTCAGTTTTGCTTTAGACATGGCATCCATGAACCCCTGCTTGCGCAGCAGGCTGGATGTACGCCCGCTCGGACCATGCAGGCAGGCAATCGAGGTGTGCCCGGCATCAATAAACACTTGGGTCGCAAGTGCACTCGCCGCACGGTGATCAAACACCACACATCGCTCTTCAAGCCCCAGAACGTCACGGTCTAAAACAATGAATTTGTGATCCCGCTCAGCCAATTGATAAAGCGTTTCATCGCTGATGGCGCGCACGTGCAGGACCAGGCCATCGCAACGCAGATTAAACAGGCGTTGGATAGCGTTTAGCTCCTTCTCTGCGGTGTCGCGCCCTTGCGTCACCAACAGCTGCTTGCCATGCAACTCGGTTTCACTCTGTACGGTGTCCATCAGCGCACCAAAAAAGCCACCACGATAGGAAGTAGTGACAAGCCCTAAGGTATTACTTTGGCTTGAGGCTAAGGCGCGAGCCGCCGGATTCGGCGTATAACCCAATTCAACAATCGCCGCTTCGACTTTAACTCTTGTCTGCGCTTTGACTTTGTTGTCGCCATTCACCACGCGTGAAACGGTCGCCCGGGACACACCTGCACTGGCGGCAACATCTTCCAGAGTAACCATAAACAATCCTTTCGAGGGGGCGTAATGCTGCCAAATATTACCTGAAATTATGGGTTGTACCTGGGTTAACCACGGAATTGCTGAAGAGTGTCACGTTTAGGGCCAGTGACTGGCCCTAAGACTGGGAGAATTGCGCTAGATGCGGCGGGCCTGCCAAAACTTTTTACGCCAGTAAACGTTATCCAGCGAAGAACGCATCACACCACGGCTGGTTGAGGCATGAATGAATTGGTTGTCCGTGTCGTAAATCCCCACGTGCAGACCACTTTCACCAGCGCCTGTTTTAAAGAAAACCAGATCGCCTGGCAGTAATTCGTCTTTATCAATTTGCGTGCCGATTTTCGCTTGCTGGCGGGTTTCACGCGGCAGCTGTAGCTCGAAGCGATCACGGAAGGTCACCGAGACAAAGCCGGAGCAGTCGACACCACGGCGGCTCATTCCGCCATAGCTATAGGGAGTGCCACGCCAGCCGTTGAGTTGATCATTGAGCCTGGCAATAACCGTTATTGAATCGGACAAACGAGAATTTGGTGGAGGCGCATGGCTGCTACACCCTGCGAGAACCAGACATGCCACAACAATTATCCATAAACGCATTCAGGCTAATCCTCACCCGTTTTAAAATTTCCAGTAATTTAGCGCTTTCCCATGATTTGGTGCAAGTTTTTACCATCACCTACAATGGGGCTATTAGCATACTATGCCCTTCTATCTGCAATCGACGGAAGTGCATGTTATAAGCTGTTGCTAAATGTTGCGGCGAGAGCACTTCATCCCGATTGCCTTGTGCAATCATTTTACCCGAGCGTAATAACCAGACGGTGTGCGCATGTCGCAAACTGTGATTTAAATCGTGACTGCTCATGACCACGCCGATACCGGCTTCGCAAAGTGCCATCAGGATTCTATCCAATGCGGTTTGCTGCGCGACATCCAGACTGTTCATCGGCTCGTCCAGTAGCAGCAGACGCCCCTGCGGGTTGATTTCTGGATGAATCTGCAACACCACAGCGGCTAAGCGAACACGTTGCCATTCCCCACCCGAAAGCTGGTTCACACTGCGTGTGAGTTTGTCCGCCAGCCCCAAATCTTCGACCAGCTTGAGCATGACCGAATCGGAGGGGCTGACTGACTGGTGCAGTTGCAGATAATGCCAAACGGGCATCGAAAATGGCGGCATTTGTTGCTGAGAAAGATAAGCACGCTGATGAGCCAGTTGCGTTGGCTGCCAGTCGCTGAGATTGCTCCCGGCAAACATAATTTGCCCGGCCCCCGAGCTAAGCCCTGCGGCACGCATCAGCAACGTGCTTTTGCCCGCGCCATTTGGCCCAACAAGATGGACCAGTTCGCCCGTTTGAACAGCGGCGGAGATGGGCCCAAGCCGCTCCGCCACCGCGACATCATTAAGCTGCAACAACACCATTACTTCGCCAGCGCCGACTTAATAGCATCAACAATAGTGGCGTCATCAGGCGTCATATCCGGTGAAAAACGTTGAATCACCTGACCATCGCGGCCAATCAGGAATTTTTCGAAGTTCCAGAGAATATCGCCAAGATGGGCTGGCGCGCGGCCTTTGCTGCTCATGCGCTCAAGAAAACCGCTGCCTTCAGGTGCAACGGCAGCCGGTGCGGCGGCAACCAGTTTTTTGTACAGTGGATGACGGTTTTCACCATTAACGTCCAGCTTGCTAAACATGGGGAATGTGACGCCGTAGGTCATGCTACAGAAGGTTTTGATCTCTTCTTCGCTACCCGGTTCTTGCCCCAGGAACTGGTTGCATGGGAAACCCAGTACCGAGAAACCTTCGTGTCCAAGCTCTTTTTGCAGGTTTTCTAATTGTTCATATTGCACTGTCAGGCCGCACTTAGAGGCAACGTTCACCAGCAGTAGCACTTTCCCTTTCCAGTTTTCGAGCGTTGTCGCTTCACCGTCAATGGTGGTTACTTCAGTGTTTAGAATGTCTTGCATCACGACCTCTTAGATTGTTATTTCCCGGCCTTTAATAATAGCCAGATAAATACAGGTGCGCCTAACGTTGCCGTCACGACGCCTATAGGTAATTCGGCTGAAGCCAGTGCCAGACGCGCAATAATGTCAGCACCGAGTAATACAGTGGCACCGGCTAGTGCGCTCGCGGGGAGCAAAATCCGATGATCGGTTAACCCTTTGAGCCGTAACATATGAGGGATAACGAGGCCGATAAAGCCAATGGCTCCTGCCAGCGCGACACTCACCCCCACCAGCCATCCGGTGGTAATCACCAGAATATTTCGCCAAAGCCAGACGGGTAAGCCCAACTGGCGAGCCGATATTTCGCCAAGAGCCATTAAATTCAACGGCGCGTAGTTGCGACATAACCACAGCATCACGGGTGGCAGAGTTATCATCAACCACCATTGCCGCCAGTCCACGCCACCAAAGCCACCCATCATCCAGTACATTAACTGACGCAAATCGAGGCTGGTACTGAAATAGATAGCCCAGGTCATTAAAGCGCTACAGATAATTCCCAACGCCACGCCAGCAAGCAGCAGGCGGCTGTTTGAAAGGTGACGCTTTGCAAAGCGCAGCAAGATAAACGTGATAACCAGCGCGCCGAATATTGCGCAGATCCCTAACGCCCAGCTCGGTAGCATCCCTTGCCCAAGCAACACCGCAGCCACTAGCGCCACCCCTGCGCCATTAGAAACGCCAAGCAGCCCAGGCTCAGCCAATGGATTTTCAAACAGCGCCTGCATGATGGTGCCAGATACCGCAAGTGCCGCCCCGACCAGCAGAACAGCTAAGGTGCGCGGCATGCGAATCTGCCAGATAAACAGCTGTGCATCTTCACGCATCCAGTGTTGCGGGGAAAACCACTGCTCTCCGGCGCACAGACTCAATACAGCCATTCCCAGCATGGTGGAAAATAAGGCGAGCAGCCAGAGGCGTTCGTGACGTTGTTGTCGTTCGACAAAAATCTGCATCTGGAGGGGGGCGTCCGATTTAAAATCATTCATGCGTCTGATTTTACGGGGAGTATCCGTAACACGACAAGCTTTAAAGGAAAGCTTTTTCTTTGGGGTGAGATATCCATGAGGCTACTCACTCAATGTTATACAGGAATTAAACAAATAGCAGATCGTAGAAAAAATATAATTTACAACCACCACTAAATAATAAACACCAGAAATTTATCCGGAAGCAATAATATCGTTAGAATACTAAAAATAACAATAAATTCATGTAATTATAAAAAACACAGGAAACCTAAATATTCTCTAAACGAAAGTAAAAATATAAACCGGCGGGTAATAACCATTCCAGATAACAGGGCTTAAAATAAGTACAAATCTATCAGGAGATAATTACCGTGTCGGACAACACACTGCTAAATACCTATCTGCACAAACCACGCAGAAATATCATTTCAGACCTCATTGCAGGAAAATTGCTCCCGAGCACGATTTGGCATAAGCGTAGTTACCGCTTCAAATTTATGCTGCGCACAGCGCTGTTCTACACACCAACATGTCGCATGCTTGAAAAGCTTGGGCAGCGTTCTGATTTTGAACAAATGTTGAAAGCGCAAGTCACCCTGCCCAGCAAGCCTCATCGCCAGTATTTAGTTCGCGGTTTAAACGCAAATCAGCGAGCGGATGCGGTGATCAACCATTATCAATTCGTGGACGGATTGCCTTCGCGACAACTCGCCGCGGCATTAACCTCAGTGTCCGAAACCCAACTGGTCACGTTCTGCGGGAAAGATGACAGCCAGTTTACCCTTTCCGCCTGCTGCGCAAAAAGCGCCGAGCGTGAAGGTGAAAGCACCATTTGGTTGCGCGATGGCAATGAAAATGTGATCGCCAGCCTGACTTTTAGCGTTATGCGTGAAAACGACCAATGGCATCTGGTGATTGGCGGCTTACAAGGGCCAAGAAAGCAAATTTCTCACGACGTGATTAAACAAGCGACTCGCGCCTGCCACGGTCTGTTCCCTAAACGCGTGATCATGGAGTTTATTTGGCAATTTGCCGCCCAGACGAATATTTCGGGGATTTATGGCGTCAGCGATAATGGCCATGTTTTCCGCGCGCTGCGTTACCGTTTGAGCAAGGGCCGGCATTTCCACGCCAGCTATGATGAGTTCTGGCAATCTATTGAAGGGGTGAAACAGAATAGCTGGCGCTGGCAATTACCTCAGCAATTAGAACGTAAAACACTTGAGAGCATCGCGAGTAAGAAACGCGCGGAATATCGTCGCCGTTTCCAGTTACTTGATGAGATGGCGGAACAGGTAGCCAAACTGGCTGCTTGATAGGTATTGTTTACACTGACTAGTCCTGCTATAGGTTGACACTTTTCGGCCTTACAACGCCCGATGAACTTCATCGGGCGTTTTGTATTTTAGCGACAGATGTGGCCGCCGCGTGTTGTAGATTTCCACCGACTCCCTGACCATCTTTCTTGCCTGTCCGATATCTTCTGGCTTCCCGAGCAGATATTCCATTTTTAATATCCCGTTTACCCGTTCCGCCAGCGCATTCTGATAACAGTCATACCCGTCTGTCATCGAGCAGATGACCCCATGGCGTTGGTGTAGTGCCTGATATTCTGTTGAACAGTACTGCACACCCCGATCTGAGTGATGCACCAGTGGATGTGCTGTACGCCTGCTGACCAGCGCCATTCTGAACGCCTTAGCCACATGATGGGTATGCAGACTTTCATGCACATGATATCCCACGATTTTTCTCGACCAGACGTCTGTTATCAGACTGAGGTACGCCGTTCCCTTACGCAGGGGAAGGTACGTGATATCCGCGACCCACACCTGCTCCGGGCGGCTGGCAACAACCTGATTTTCTCCCGCCTTCAATAAGTTAGGATGACGATAAAAGCGATGATGGCTTTGAGTCGTTTTGTGATACGCCCGTTTCGGTATTACCAGTAATCGTGCGCCACGCAGTATCTGGAACAAACGATCCCGACCGACATGGAGTGCCGGCTCTGGTTGCTGTTGCAATAAATAATGCAGTTTACGTGTCCCCAGCCGGGGCTGGTGTAGCCGGATGGTCGTCACCTGTTCAACGATATGCTGCGCCTGTCTTTCTCTTCCGCGCTCACGTTGCAGAGATTGATACCACGCCTGTCGGCTGATCCCCATGAACCGGCAAGCACGCATTACTGTGAGTCCCGGCGTTTGTGCTTGCGTGATAAGGTGGCCAACTGCTTTTTTGTCAGTGTGGCTCCGAACTCGGTATTCATTACCTTCACGACAGCTTCAAAAAACTGGGCTTTTACTTCTGATTCAGCCAGTTGCTGCTCGAGTTCTTTGATCCGTTGTTCGGGAGTAAGAGGTATTTTGGGCATAGTAGCTCCGCACTTTCTTGCGAGAGAGGAGGAGTGCCAGTCGAGTTGACCGTATCTGCGCAACCACGTCATGACGGTGTGGCTACCCTGAATACCGTAGCGGTCTTGCGCCTGACGGTAAGTCATTTCCCCTTTTTCGACCTGTTCGACAACGGCCAGTTTAAAGGATAGAGGGTAATCGCGTTGTGTGCGTTTAACATATTGGTTCATCACATTTTCCTCTGCCTGCGAATTAAATGTGTCAACGCTATTTAGGACGGGTCACACAGCAAAGAAAAAGGCCGCATAAGCGGCCTTTTTGGTTTATTCAGGTTACTCGTCTTTTGGCGACGCGTTTTCAACCCTACTCTTCAACTTCTGACCAGGTCGGAAGGTCACTACACGGCGTGCCGTAATAGGAATATCTTCACCAGTCTTCGGGTTACGCCCGGGACGTTGGTTTTTATCGCGTAAGTCAAAATTACCAAAGCCTGATAGTTTAACCTGCTCACCGTTCTCCAGAGCGCGACGGATCTCTTCGAAAAACAGCTCTACCAACTCTTTAGCATCACGTTTGCTAAGCCCTAGCTTATCAAACAGATATTCTGACATTTCAGCTTTTGTAAGCGCCATACGTTCAATCCCTCAATGATGCCTGGAATCGCTCTTTTAATGCCTCTACACATTTTGCAACGGTAGCGGCAATCTCCTCTTCTTCGAGTGTACGGCCCGTATCCTGGAGGATAAGGCTTATGGCAAGGCTCTTATAACCTTCGGCTACACCCTTACCACGGTACACATCAAATAAGTTTACGCCAACTACCTGATTTGCGCCAACTTTCTTACATTCGACCAAAATATCTGCTGCGGGAACGTTTTCAGCGACAACAACCGCGATGTCACGACGGTTCGCCGGGAATCGAGAAATCTCTTTCGACTCAGGCACAGCGCGGTCTGCAAGCTTGTTCCACAGCACTTCGAACACCAGTGTACGGCCATTGAGAGAAAGCTTACGCTCAAGCTCAGGATGCACAACACCAATGAAACCAACGTATTCGCCACGTAAATAAATTGCGGCACTTTGACCTGGATGCAAAGCTGGGTTGCTGGCGACTCTAAATTCAATGTCAGAAAGCTGACCAGTCAGATCCAGTACCGCTTCCAGATCGCCCTTCAAATCATAGAAGTCGACGGTGTTACGCGCCAGATCCCAATGCTCTTCGTAGCGATTACCGCAGATGGCACCAGCCAGCATAAGATCCTGACGGATACCCAGGTCTGCCTGTGTATCAGGAACAAAGCGTAAACCTGATTCAAAGATGCGTACGCGGCTCTGCTGACGGTTTTGGTTGTAAACCACAGTATTGAGCAACCCGGTCAGCAAGGACAAACGCATCGCTGACATTTCAATGGAAATTGGGCTTGGCAGAATCAGGTGTTCTTCACCAGGGTGCAGCAGTTGCTGAACTTTAGGGTCAACAAAGCTATAGGTGATCACTTCCTGGTAACCTTTATCGACCAGCATGGTTTTCACACGCTTAAGAGAAAGGTCTGCTTCGCGATGGCTGCCCATGATAAGACCCGCTTGTACAGGCTCATCAGGAATGCTGTTATAGCCATAAACGCGCGCCACTTCTTCGACCAGATCTTCTTCAATCTGCATATCAAAGCGCCAGCTTGGTGCCACGGCGGTCCACTGGTTGTCGCCTTCAGTGACTTCACAACCCAGACGACGCAAAATATCGCTAACCTGCGCATCTTCAATATGATGGCCGATCAAACGATCCAGCTTGCTACGACGCAGAGTAATTGTGGCAGCTTTTGGCAAATGTGCTTCGCTGGTAACGTCAATAACCGGACCGGCTTCACCGCCGCAGATGTCAGTCAACAGACGAGTTGCTCGTTCCATTGCTTTGTACTGCAACGCAGAATCCACGCCACGCTCATAACGATGGGATGCATCAGTATGCAGACCATGACGGCGCGCACGCCCAGTGATAGACAGTGGGCTGAAGAATGCGCACTCCAGCAGCACATTCTGGGTTTCATCATTCACACCAGAATGTTCGCCACCAAAGATACCGCCCATTGCCAGCGCTTTAGTGTGGTCGGCGATAACCAGGGTATCAGCTTTCAACTTCGCTTCATTGCCATCAAGCAGCGTCAGGGTTTCACCTTCTTCTGCCATACGCACCACGATGCCACCGTCAATGCGGTCCATATCGAACGCGTGCATCGGTTGGCCAAGTTCAAGCAATACGTAGTTCGTCACGTCAACGACCGCGTCGATAGAACGAATACCGCAACGACGCAGTTTCTCTTTCATCCACAGTGGGGTTGGCGCTTTAACGTTGATGCCTTTAACCACGCGGCCCAGGTAACGCGGGCACGCTTCTGGCGCATCAACACGAATTGGCAGCGTGTCGGTGATTGTCGCAGCAACCGCAACCATTTCTGGCTCATGCAATGGCAGCTTGTTAACGACAGCGACATCACGAGCGACACCGATGATACCGAGACAATCGGCACGGTTTGGCGTCACGCTGATTTCGATAGTGTTGTCATCAAGCTTCAGGTATTCGCGGATATCGGTGCCAATCGGTGCATCTTGTGGCAGCTCAATAATGCCGTCGTGATCGTCGGAAATACCCAGCTCAGAGAATGAGCACAGCATGCCTTCTGATGGTTCGCCACGCAGTTTGGCCGCTTTAATTTTGAAATCGCCAGGCAGGACAGCGCCAACAGTTGCAACGGCAACTCTCAGGCCCTGACGGCAATTTGGTGCGCCACAAACGATGTCTAACAGGCGTTCGCCACCGACATTCACTTTTGTTACACGCAGTTTGTCAGCATTGGGGTGTTGGCCGCACTCAACCACTTCACCCACAACTACGCCATTAAATGCACCCGCAACGGCATCAACACCATCAACTTCAAGACCAGCCATCGTGATTTGGCTGGAAAGCTCTTCACTGCTGTTGGCTGGATTTACCCATTCGCGTAACCAGAGTTCACTGAATTTCATTGGATATCCCGCCCTTATTTGAACTGTTTGAGGAAACGTAAATCATTTTCGAAGAATGCGCGCAGATCGGTAACGCCGTAGCGCAGCATGGTCAGACGCTCCATGCCCATACCAAATGCGAAGCCTGAGTAGACTTCTGGGTCAATACCGACATTACGCAGGACATTTGGGTGCACCATGCCACAGCCTAAAACTTCCAGCCATTTGCCGTTTTTGCCCATCACGTCCACTTCTGCGGAAGGCTCAGTGAATGGGAAATAGGACGGACGGAAACGAATCTGCAAATCAGCTTCGAAGAAGTTGTTCAGGAAATCGTGCAATGTGCCTTTCAGGTTGGTGAAGCTGATGTTGGTATCAACAATCAAACCTTCCATTTGATGGAACATTGGCGTGTGCGTCTGATCGTAGTCGTTACGATACACACGGCCAGGCGCGATAATACGAATCGGCGGCTGCTTATCCTTCATGGTACGAATCTGTACGCCAGAAGTCTGAGTACGCAGTAGACGGGTTGCATCGAACCAGAAAGTATCGTGGTCCGCACGAGCTGGGTGGTGCCCTGGAATGTTCAGAGCATCGAAGTTGTGGTAGTCATCTTCGATTTCAGGGCCTGTCGCCACGGTGAAGCCCAGTTCACCGAAGAAGCTTTCGATACGGTCAATGGTGCGCGTAACCGGGTGCAAACCGCCGTTTTCAACACGACGTCCAGGCAGAGAGACATCAATGGTTTCTTCTGCCAAACGAGCATTCAGAGCGGCACTTTCCAGTGCATTCTTGCGAGCGTTCAGTGCTTCCTGCACTTTCTCTTTAGCTTCGTTGATCACCGCACCTGCAGCTGGGCGCTCTTCCGGTGGCAATTCACGCAGGGTGGTCATCTGGAGGGTCAGATGGCCCTTCTTCCCTAAATATTCGACGCGTACGTTGTCTAACGCGGCAACATCCGGGGCCTCGTTTATGGCGGCCGTTGCGTTGGCAACCAGCTCTGCGAGATGTGGCATGGTATTCCTCTTATGCCGGCATAATTGCCGGGGTAGTTGATCCGTATACAAAAAGCGGAATGCAAAAAAAAAGCCTCCATAGTGGAGGCTTTCGGCGCTATTTTTCGTTTCTTTTCTTACGCGCAAAGCCCCCTGATTCAGGTGCTAAAGTAAAAAAAGAAACGGAAAATAGCAGCGTTCATGCTTGCAGTTACCTTATTTGCTCAGTGTTAAACATTAGAAATTAAAAGAGGGAGACAAGCTCCCTCTAATAACTGGCTTACGCCAGAGCTGCTTTCGCTTTCTCAACCAGTGCAGTAAATGCCACTTTGTCGAATACGGCGATGTCAGCCAGGATCTTACGGTCGATTTCAACAGAAGCTTTTTTCAAGCCATTGATGAATTTGCTGTAAGAGATCCCGTTCTGACGAGCTGCAGCGTTGATACGTGCAATCCACAGCTGACGGAATTGACGCTTACGTTGACGACGGTCACGGTAAGCATATTGGCCAGCTTTGATAACAGCCTGGAAAGCAACGCGGTAAACGCGTGAACGCGCACCGTAGTAGCCTTTGGCTTGTTTAAGGATTTTTTTGTGACGAGCACGTGCGATAACACCACGTTTTACGCGAGCCATATTAGCTCTCCTGTTCTATATTCTGAATTAATTAAAAAAGTGCTACTTATGCGTACGGCAGGCAAGCGATGACCAGGCCCAGATCCCCTTTGGAGACCATACCTTTCGGACGCAGGTGACGTTTACGCTTAGTAGACTTTTTAGTCAGAATATGACGCAGGTTAGCGTGCTTACGCTTAAAACCACCACCGGCGGTCTTTTTGAAGCGCTTAGCGGCGCCGCGTACAGTTTTAATCTTTGGCATTTAATAACTTTCCACTTCGCATTGTTAATAAAACGAACCAGAAGGCGAACAAATCTCACGAGGCCGAAACCTCGCGAGAACTGTTACTTGATGGCCTTACTGTTTCTTCTTCGGAGCGAGCACCATGATCATCTGACGGCCTTCGATCTTCGATGGGAAGGATTCGACGACTGCCAGTTCACTCAGATCGTCACGGACGCGGTTAAGCACTTCCATACCAATCTGTTGGTGAGCCATTTCACGACCGCGGAAACGCAGTGTGATTTTAGCTTTATCACCCTCTTCCAGAAAGCGAACCAGGCTGCGGAGTTTTACCTGATAGTCGCCATCATCGGTACCAGGTCGGAATTTGATTTCCTTGACCTGAATAACTTTTTGCTTTTTCTTCTGTTCCTTAGAAGATTTGCTTTTTTCGTAGAGGAATTTGCCGTAATCCATAATTCGACAAACAGGCGGTTCGGCATTAGGACTGATTTCAACTAAATCAACCCCAGCTTCCTCGGCTTTTTCTAAAGCTTCATTCAGACTGACAATACCTAGCTGCTCGCCTTCAATACCTGTCAGACGAACCTCAGTGGCACGAATTTCTCTGTTTATGCGATTAGGACGCGCCGGTTGAACTCTTTTTCCGCCTTTAATAACTCTATTCCTCTAGTTGATTAAGATTGCGACTGCGAATTTCATTCTGCAGTTTTTCAATCAATTCGTTGACGTCCATGCTACCCAAGTCTTTGCCACGACGGGTACGAACGGCTACTTTGCCTGCTTCGACCTCTTTATCGCCACAAACTAACATGTAAGGGACACGACGCAACGTGTGTTCACGGATTTTAAAGCCAATCTTCTCATTTCTCAAGTCTGCTTTTACACGAATGCCTGCATTTTGCAGTTTACGGGTCAATTCGTTAACGTATTCAGACTGTCCATCAGTGATATTCATCACCACTGCTTGTACTGGCGCAAGCCAGGTTGGGAAGAAACCCGCAAATTCTTCGGTCAGGATACCAATAAAACGTTCCATTGACCCGAGAATTGCACGGTGAATCATTACCGGCACCAGGCGTTCATTACTTTCACCAATATAAGACGCATTCAAACGCGATGGCAAAGAGAAGTCTAACTGTACTGTCCCGCACTGCCATGCACGATCCAGGCAGTCATACAGGGTAAATTCAATTTTAGGGCCATAGAATGCACCCTCTCCCGGTTGATAATCAAACGGAATATTATTTTCTTGCAATGCTACGGCCAAATCCGCCTCTGCACGATCCCACATTTCGTCGGTACCGATGCGTTTTTCAGGGCGAGTTGACAGCTTCACAACGATTTTTTCAAAACCGAAGGTGCTGTACATGTCGTAGACCATGCGGATGCAGCTATTCACTTCGTCACGCACTTGTTCTTCAGTACAGAATACGTGAGCATCATCCTGAGTAAAGCCACGAACGCGCATCAAGCCATGTAACGCACCTGACGGCTCATTACGGTGGCAGCTACCAAACTCAGCCATACGCAATGGCAAGTCACGGTAGGATTTCAGGCCCTGGTTAAAGATCTGCACATGGCCTGGGCAGTTCATTGGTTTGATGCAATATTCACGGTTTTCTGAAGAAGTGGTAAACATCGCATCTTTGTAGTTGTCCCAGTGGCCGGTTTTTTCCCACAGCACACGGTCCATCATGAACGGGCCTTTCACTTCCTGATACTGGTACTCTTTGAGCTTGGAGCGTACAAACACTTCCAGTTCACGGAAGATAGTCCAGCCGTCGTTGTGCCAGAACACCATACCAGGTGCCTCTTCCTGCATATGATACAGGTCGAGTTGCTTACCGATTTTACGGTGGTCACGCTTGGACGCCTCTTCCAGGCGTTGCAAGTAAGCATTCAATTGCTTCTTATCAGCCCAGGCTGTGCCATAAATACGTTGCAACATTTTGTTGCTGCTATCGCCACGCCAGTAAGCACCGGAAGTTTTCTGCAACTTGAAATGATGGCAGAAACGCATGTTCGGTACGTGCGGACCGCGGCACATATCAACGTATTCTTCATGATGATACAAACCAGGCTTATCATCCTGGCTAATGTTTTCATCAAGAATCGCGACTTTGTAGCTTTCACCACGGTTCACGAAGGTTTCGCGGGCTTCATGCCAGCTCACTTTTTTCTTGATGACGTCGTAATCTTTCTCAGCCAACTCGTGCATACGCTTTTCGAGCAGCTCAAGATCTTCCTGCGTCAGCGTGTGGTCAATGTCAACGTCGTAGTAAAAACCGTTATCAATAACCGGGCCAATCGCCATTTTAGTGTGCGGCCACAGTTGTTTGATGGCATGGCCCAATAAGTGGGCGCACGAGTGGCGGAGAATCTCCAGGCCAGCTTCATCTTTAACGGTGATAATTGCGAGTTTAGCATCGTGCTCAATAACATCAGACGCATCAACCAGTTCGCCATCTACACGGCCTGCAATACAGGCTTTCGCAAGGCCAGGACCGATGTCCAGAGCGACATCCAATGGGCTAACAGCGTGGTCGTAATGGCGTTGGCTGCCATCAGGAAGAGTAATAACAGGCATTATAAGTCCTTATTCGCAGTGGTGACCCATACGCAAGATCACATGCAACTTTATATAGTTTAAATAAATCAGTAAGTTAGGAATGGTTGAATGCTTCACCTCGCAAACTGTGTACATGAATCTAAAATGTACCCACTTCAACCTGCTGATTAGACGAGGCAATAGTACACGTCATTGAGGTGAGGATAAAGGCAGAACTTAAGAAGTTGTGGATAACATGCTGAAAAAAAAGGAAGAAAAATGAACAATACGTCTGTACTAAATATTTTTATTAAGATCCATGTATTAATCAAATGTGTTAATCAATAGCGCCATGGCTTTCGCCATGACGCAAATATTTAATTTTCAGTTATTCAGGCGGGTAGAGAATAAGAACTGGAACTATTTAGAACTGATAAACAACACCTACAGCAGCAACATTATCGTTGTTAAGTTGCAAAGCATTATCGTCGCTTAACAGGTTAATTTTGTAATCAATAAAAGCAGACATGTTTTTAGTAAAAAAATAGGTAGCAGAGACATCGACATATTTTACTAACTCCACGTCACCTACGCCCTCAATATCCTTACCCTTCGAGTAAACGTAGCCTATTGAAGGCCGGAAGCCAAAATCGAACAGATATTGTGCAACAAGTTCAAATGCCTGATTCCTATTCGCAAACCCACTAATACTTTGGTTCTCACCATTAATTGTTGCGGTACCAGAAATCGGTGTCATATTGCTCGTCTCAGCATAAATTGCTGCCAGATAAATGTTATTGGCATCATATTTCACTCCCGCATTCCATGCTTCCGCATTATCACCCTGACCATAAGTCAGGTCTCTCTGTGCCAGAGTACGGTTAGAGTTGCTATAGCCCATCCCCATACTCATCCCGGTATCGCTAATGTCATAAGTCAACGATGTCCCTACACCTTCACCGTTTTGCTTACTGGTAGACCGACCGTCATTCTCGTTTTTCCCTTGAAACTGAACGGTCAGTTTTAAGCCATCAACTAAACCGAAGAAAGTAGTATTACGATACGTTGCCACACTATTAGTACGGGTAGTCATGAAATTATCAGTTTTAGCATAAGATTCAGTCGTAAATTCAGGCATGACATCGGTATATGATCCAATATTATAAAGCACACCATAGTTTCGACCGTAATCAAATGACCCAAAATCACCAGCTTTTAGACCTGCGAATGCCAAACGCGTTTTTGCCGTATTGCTATCACCTTCGACTTTGTTGGCTGCAACCTGATACTCCCACTGACCAAAACCAGTGAGTTGACTATTAATTTCAGTCTGACCTTTAATACCAAATCGAATATAAGACTGATCACCATCAACGCTATTATTGTCGCTCAGATAGATTTCTGGTTTTACTCTTCCATAAATGTCTAATTTATTTCCATCCTTATTATAAACTTCTGCTGCATGCATAGACGTTGATGTCAGCAGTAAACTTAATGTCACTCCTGCGAATGTAAAATTTTTCATGTTTGCTCCTAAACCCCTTTCTAATACGCGATAATTAATCAAAAGACACCTTGTCAAAAACGCAGCGATTATTATCGGCATGAGGTTATAGAAATATTACAGAATGGTTTAAAGTTTAAAAATAAACAAAGAAACTACCAACCCTAATTTAGAAACTAGTTTCATAGATATATCTCAAGCGATGATGACACTTGGTTTTTTAACAGACCAGTAATGACGAGGGAATTAGTTTGCGGGGGTATAAATAAAAAACCGGGCATTATGCTCGGTTTTTTATTTATGTAACTTTTAGCACGAATGATAGGTTATCAAACCTGCGCAGAAATATAATTAAACAATGCACGTGACTATGACCAGTCCCCGGCAACCAGTGTATGGACATTAAAAGCGTCATCCATTGACTGTCCCGTAGACAGCTCGCCCGGTTGAATATTGGAGCCCGCTTCAACATCGGCAACATTCCAGACAGGTGATGGTGCGGTTTGTGTGCCTGTGGTTGCAGAAGATTGTGCAGCAGAGGCACCAAATGAAAGCATGGAAAGAGTAACAACTACAGCGGCATATTGGATATTTTTCATATTCATTTTTCTCTTATTTAATGGATCAGCAAGCTATTAACCTGCCACAAAATAAGAGTAGATCTAGATCACATTTCTGACAAGACCAATACTTTATCAATTCGTGTCAAATATACCAAAAATATGAACAAAGAGAGAATTAAGGAGAGATTGTGAAGAATTTAAAATTCTTAATTAATTTTATTATAAATAAAACTACGGACCAAAATAATATTAGCGACATGGATAAAAATAAAACAATTCGCTCCAAAACATTCCAGTGCAATGAATGATAGCAGCAAAGAAGCACATCAACAGAAGCTAAACTTAAGTAAGTGATGGGTTTAAAGCCGGGAATGACCCGGCTTAATCAATTACATCTTATAACCAAGAGTCACTGCAGTACGTCTGTCGGTATGTTCAGGTGCAGAATCTGGTGGATTTGAGTTCCAGGTGACGTTATAGCCAACCCGCAAACCAAAGTGCTCATTGATTGCAACTTCAAGCGCAGTTTCAGAGTTTACCGTCGTATCTTCGCTACCCAGTACAGACACGCCCTGGATAAATTTGGCGTTATCGGTCAACTGCCAGTTATAAATACCTGATGCGTAGCCCAACGGCTGAGTCTTATGACCACCATCGGTATACTCGTCATAACGTACACCAGGACCAAATTCCAAACGCAGACTGTGCACTGGGCCATTAAGGAACTGGCGACCATAACCAGCAGTCAGTACATCCCTTGAGTCATAACCGTTATACCGATCAGTTAACCAACTCGCCTGACCGAACAGGTAATCGCTGTCAGTCATGTTGTAACGGCTACGGCCCCCGATGGAATAAGTCTCAGAAGAGCGTTCATCATTAGACGAGGTATTGTTTGCATTGCCCCACAGTGACCATGCGGTTGCCGTTTGGTACCAGGTCAAGTTGGAGTTAGCGGTCAGCGAGGAGCTGGTGGTGTTACCTGATTGTGCAAGGTAGCCTGCATTCAGATTACCTTCGAACGGTTTCTTTGCGGTGGCTGGGTCATCCATGACAGTGAAAACCGAATTATCTGCAATTGCAAAGTGACTCAATAGCGCACTTCCGGTCAGCAAAATTGCAGCCGGTACTGTCTTAACAAAATTCATTTAATCGTCCGTACAACATAAAAAGAAACCATCAAGGTTCCGGAATCTTTTCTGTGGATCAAATATTTATGAGCCAAGAAAGGTAACAAATTATAAAAAAGCTCGAATAACATAGCAATGAATTCTTCTTTCATTTTTTGAATAAGAGAGCTCTTAAAACATCTTAATTTTCATAAACATAGTGCGTAGGGTTATTTTACAAATTATTTGATAAATCATGGTGTTAATTGACATTCTCTTGTCTAAACAGTGCTACGCTTTATCCCAATGCTAAATTAAGGAGGATATATGACACGCATTTACACACTGACACTTGCCCCTTCTCTGGACAGCGCAACACTGACAGCACAAATTTATCCCGAAGGTAAACTACGATGCACCGCTCCGGTATTTGAACCAGGCGGTGGTGGAATTAACGTTGCGCGAGCGATTGCCCACCTCGGCGGGCAAGCAACTGCCATTTTTCCTTCCGGTGGTGCGACAGGCGAACACCTTAGCAATCTGCTTTTAGATGAACATGTTGCCATTGATACCGTAGATGCTCACGACTGGACGCGGCAAAACTTGCACGTTCACGCCGAGTCTACCGGTGAGCAGTATCGCTTTGTGATGCCAGGTGCGGCCCTTACCGATGATGAGTTTCGCCGCCTGGAAGAAAAAGTCCTCACTATTGAAGCGGGCTCCATTCTGGTTATCAGCGGCAGTCTTCCACCAGGTATTGATGTTTCGAAACTCTGCGGGTTAGTCAAAGCGGCCCAAAAATCCGGGATACGCTGCATCGTTGATAGTTCAGGCGAAGCGCTCAAAGCGACTCTGGAAATCGGCAATATTGAGTTGGTGAAACCTAACCAAAAAGAGCTCAGTGCATTAGTCAATCGCGACCTCACACAACCTGACGATGTGCGTAAGGCCGCTCAGGAAATCGTTGATAGCGGCAAAGCCAAACGCGTGGTCGTTTCGCTTGGTCCGCAGGGCGCATTGGGCGTAGATGCTAATGGTTCTGTTCAGGTGGTACCACCGCCGGTGAAAAGCCAAAGTACAGTGGGTGCCGGAGACAGCATGGTCGGCGCGATGACGCTGAAACTAGCTGAAAATGCCCCACTACTTGATATGGTCCGATTCGGTGTCGCCGCCGGGAGTGCCGCCACACTCAATCACGGCACCCGTTTGTGCTCCATGGAAAATACCCAAAAAATCTACGACTACTTATGCAGTTAACAAGACTGAGTTAACAGGCCGCCCTGCTCGGGGCGGTTCGCCACGAGGGCAAATGTCGCCATTTTGTGCAGATCAACTATGCTAAAACCTTCGGGATAACAATGGGGTGAACCATGAGTAGCGGAGACATTGAGCGTTATGTTGTCACATTAAAGTTCCGGGAGCACAATCTCACGGACCTTAACGAACTGAATAACACGCTGACTCGTGGAGGTTTTTTGCTCACCTTTACAGATGACGAAGGGAAAATTCACGAATTAGGCAGCAACTCATTCGGTTTGATAAGTACATTAGAGCAGACTGAAGTTGAAGAGCTTGCCCGTGGGCTCGCTAAACTGGCGCTGGGAATAGAGCCAGAAGTTTCAATCACCACCTGGGATAGCTGGCGACAAGAGAGTCAATAGCCTGATTTAAAACTCCTGACCGGGGATGTGCGTTAGTTCGAAGTTTGACCCGGTTAACAGCGATAAACTAATGATCTACCAGATAACCTGGAGAGAAGCATTATGTGGCAAGCCATAAGTCGTCTGTTAAGTGAACAACTCGGTAGCGCTGAAATTGAACAACGCACTGAATTACCCGGAGGGGAAATTCATGCTGCCTGGCGAATTCACTATGCCGGTCATGAGATTTTTGTCAAAAGCGACACTCGCGAGCTGTTACCCATCTTCACTGCCGAAGCCGATCAACTTGAACTACTCGCACGCAGCAACACAGTGCGCGTACCGAAAGTCTGGGCGGTAGGCAGCGATCGGGATTACAGTTTCCTGCTCCTTGAATATATGCCCGCTAAACCCCTGGATGCCCACAACGCCTTCTTGTTGGGGCAACAACTCGCGCGCCTGCATCAGTGGAGTGAACAGCCGCAATTTGGGCTCGATTTTGATAATGATCTTTCCACCACTCCGCAGCCCAATGCCTGGCAGCGCCGCTGGTCAACATTCTTTGCAGAGCAACGCATTGGCTGGCAGCTTGAACTGGCGGCTGAAAAAGGGATTCAGTTTGGCGACATCGACCTGATCGTCGATTTTGTGCATCAGGTTCTTGCCTCCCATCAACCGCAGCCTTCATTACTGCATGGCGATTTGTGGTCAGGAAATTGCGCGATGGGTACCGATGGGCCATTTATCTACGATCCGGCCTGTTACTGGGGTGACAGAGAGTGCGACCTGGCAATGTTACCGTTGCATCCGGATCAACCACCGCAAATCTACGACGGTTACCAGTCAGTTTCCCCTCTTCCTACAGATTTCCTTGAACGCCAGCCTATTTATCAACTCTATACTTTGCTTAACCGCGCGATTCTATTCGGCGGTCAACATCTAGTCACCGCGCAAAAAGCGCTGGAACGCGTTCTGGCAGCATGAATAATTCGCCACTCCCTATTGGAGTGGCGTTTTTCTAGATGAAGCCGAGCAAAGAAAAGAAGAAATAACCGATAACGATAATAATGATGGGTAAAATATAGAGCGGGAATATTTGCAGGAAAATGGTGTGTCGCGGCACCACGATTTTCGCGTCGATTTGTTCCTTGGTTAACCCTTCGGGGCCTTTGGCTTGTTCCAGTATCAACTGATCCTCTACCCCTTCACGCAGAAACTTCGCCTGGCGGCTCATTCGCGCGCCAGATCCCTGCAATGCCAGACCGACAAAGATCAGCATGTAGATCACCCAAAACAGAATATTGGCCTGTTGATGGAAGTCAGGTTGTGGCGAGTTGTACCAGAAGAAATTTAAGAATGGCGTATTAAAACGCATCATCTCAATCATGACATGTGCGAAGTCCAGCATGACAGCATTAATCCCCGCCTGCTTTTCGCTGTGTTCATACATGAACTTAAGAATTGATATCAGTGTTGAAATCATCGCCGGGATGAAAATTACCCAGCCAGCCACACGTTTGAGTACGGCAATGCGTCCAGCTTGTTGATACGTCATTCGTTCCCCTTGGTTAAGACGTAACTTACACGCACAAAGTTTACCTCTTCCGGGGGGATTTCGCCTGAGCTTTACGGGCGATTCTCACAAAGCAGTGGCAACAAGCGAAAATTCCAGCTATTGATAAGTAATCTTAACTGTAATGCACACCGACAGGAGTCGAAACATGGCTGTGACTCGCCAAATTTTAGCTGCGATTTTTGATATGGACGGTTTACTGATTGATTCTGAACCATTATGGGACAAAGCCGAGCTGGAAGTGTTGGCTAGCGTTGGTGTGGATATTTCCCGCCGCTCTGAACTCCCTGACACGCTGGGTTTGCGTATCGACCTGGTTGTTGACCTGTGGTTTGCCAAACAACCGTGGAACGGTCCATCTCGTGAGGAAGTGACAAACCGCGTGATTACTCGCGCCATTGCCCTGATTGAAGAGACGCGTCCGATTTTGCCTGGTGTGCGTGAAGCTGTCGCTTTATGTAAAGCGCAAGGTCTGAAAGTGGGTTTAGCGTCTGCTTCACCTGCGCATATGCTTGAGCGTGTGCTGGAAATGTTCGACTTACGTTCCCAGTTTGATGCCATCGCCTCGGCAGAACATCTGCCTTACAGCAAGCCCCATCCGCAGGTTTATCTGGATGCCGCTGCTAAATTGGCTGTTGACCCGCTCGCCTGTGTGACACTTGAAGACTCCGTGAATGGCATGGTTGCCACCAAAGCCGCACGCATGCGTTCTATTGTGGTTCCCGCAGAAGAAAACCGTGACGACGTGCGCTGGTGCCTGGCAAATGTGAAGTTGTCTTCGCTGAGTGAATTACGCGCCGAACACCTGATTGGCTAATTTATTACGATGCGGGGCTCCCCGCATCATTCTCAAAACCATACCGACATCTAATTTTTTAAAACAGTATTTCAAAAATATTTGAGTTTCCCCCCTCCCGTATCTACTCTTTACAGACACGCGCAAATGCGCTTTTCCGGATACCGGAGTAACTATGATTCTCGATGCTTTTAATCTGCAAGGCAAAGTCGCTGTTGTCACGGGATGCGATACAGGACTGGGTCAGGGAATGGCGATTGGCCTTGCCGAGGCTGGTTGTGACATCGTCAGCGTAAACCGCAAAATCCCGCATGAAACGGCGCAAAAAGTGCGAGATTTGGATCGCCGTTTTCTCGCCATCCAGGCAGATTTAAGCCAACAAGACGCGATCCCTGACATCATTGCGCAGGCCGTGGCAGGAATGGGGAAAATAGATATCCTTGTAAATAACGCAGGCACCATTCGCCGGGAAGATGCGCTGGAATTTAGCGAGAAAAACTGGGACGACGTAATGAACCTGAACATTAAATCAGTATTCTTTCTCTCTCAGGCGGTGGCAAAACAGTTCATTAAACAAGGCACTGGCGGCAAGATTATTAATATCGCCTCCATGTTGTCCTTCCAGGGCGGTATCAGAGTCCCGTCTTACACCGCATCTAAAAGTGCCGTGCTTGGCATAACGCGCCTGCTGGCAAATGAATGGGCGCAACATAATATCAATGTCAACGCGATCGCGCCGGGATACATGGCAACCAACAACACTCAACAACTGCGTGATGATGAAGTCCGCAGCCATGAAATCCTCGAGCGAATTCCCGCGGGTCGTTGGGGTGTTCCTGCCGATCTGCAAGGCCCGGTGGTGTTTCTTGCCTCCAGTGCTTCCGATTATGTCAACGGTTACACCATTGCCGTCGACGGAGGCTGGTTAGCCCGCTAAACAACACGCCGCCGGGGAATCCGGCGGTTGCAAAATGTTACGCCGTCACCTCTTCCGTCTACTGTATAAAAACCCTATACTGTATGAATCGACAGTTTTCATCCAGGTAGTATCATGACGGCGGAAGGTCACCTTCTTTTTTCCATTGCCTGTGCAGTATTCGCTAAAAACGCCGAACTCACGCCTGTGCTTGCTCAAGGAGACTGGTGGCATATTGTGCCTTCAGCCATCCTGACCTGTTTGCTGCCTGATATTGACCACCCAAAGTCATTTCTCGGTCAACGCTTGCCGTGGTTTTCCAAACCCATTGCCCGCGCCTGCGGCCATCGGGGCTTTACCCACAGCTTATTTGCCGTCTTCGCAAGCCTTGCACTGTTCTATCTCAAAGTCCCCGAAAGTTGGGTGATTCCCGCCGATGCCCTTCAAGGCATGGTGTTGGGTTACTTAAGCCATATTTTGGCAGATATGCTCACTCCTGCGGGTGTCCCACTCCTTTGGCCCTGCCGTTGGCGCTTTCGCTTTCCCATCATCAGGCCGCAAAAAGGTAATCAACTGGAACGTGCCTTGTGCATGGTGTTGTTTGGTCTGGCCGTGTGGATGCCGCAAAGTGTGCCCGATAACAGCGCGGTGCGCTGGTCATCGCACATGATAATTTCGCTGCAAATGACCTTTAATAGTTTTTTAAATAACCACCTGGAACAATAATTAAACGAAATAGCTCAAATTGTAATAATCAATTCCTTTTGAATATAAGAGTAACTCCAGGGTTCTGGTACGCTTTACAGAATAAAGGTGGCAATCAGTCCATCTGTTTAAAATATACTCAGGAGATACGGGGATGAATTTTCCACTCATAGCGAACGTTATCGTGTTCGTTATTCTATTGCTGTTGCTGGCACAAACTCGCCACAAACAGTGGAGTCTGGCAAAAAAAGTACTGCTTGGTCTGGTGATCGGTGTGGTCTTTGGCCTTGCATTACACACCATTTATGGCGAAGACAGTCCGGTACTGAAACAGTCTATTCAGTGGTTTAACGTTGTCGGTAACGGCTATGTTCAATTACTGCAAATGATCGTCATGCCGCTGGTATTTGCCTCTATCCTGAGCGCGGTGGCACGTCTGCATAACGCCTCTTCTCTGGGCAAAATCAGCGTTCTGACCATCGGGACATTGCTGTTTACCACGCTGATTTCAGCGCTGGTCGGCGTGCTGGTCACCAACTTGTTTGGTTTGACGGCTGAAGGCCTGGTGCAAGGCACCGCTGAAACCGCTCGTCTGAGCGCAATCGAAACCACTTATGTGGGTAAAGTGGCTGACCTCAGCGTACCGCAACTGATTCTGTCATTCGTGCCGAAGAACCCGTTTGCTGACCTGACAGGGGCTAACCCAACGTCGATCATCAGCGTGGTGATTTTCGCCGCGTTCCTCGGTGTAGCAGCTCTTAAACTACTGAAAGACGATGCGCCAAAAGGCGAGCGTGTTCTGGTTGCGATTGACACGCTGCAAAGCTGGGTCATGAAACTGGTGCGTCTGGTCATGCAACTGACGCCGTACGGTGTTCTTGCGCTGATGACCAAAGTCGTTGCTGGTTCAAACCTGCAAGACATCATCAAACTCGGTAGTTTCGTGGTGGCCTCTTACCTCGGTCTGGCAATTATGTTCGGCGTGCACGCGGTTCTGTTGGCTGTCAACGGTGTGAGCCCGCTGAAATACTTCCGCAAAGTCTGGCCTGTGCTGACCTTTGCCTTCACCAGCCGCTCCAGTGCAGCCAGTATTCCATTGAACGTTGAAGCTCAAACTCGCCGTCTGGGTGTGCCTGAGTCCATCGCCAGCTTTGCCGCGTCGTTTGGAGCCACTATCGGTCAGAACGGTTGTGCGGGTCTGTATCCAGCGATGCTGGCCGTGATGGTCGCGCCAACCGTCGGTATCAACCCATTGGATCCAGTCTGGATTGCCACACTGGTCGGGATTGTCACCGTAAGCTCCGCAGGCGTTGCGGGTGTCGGTGGTGGTGCAACATTCGCTGCCCTGATTGTCCTGCCAGCCATGGGCTTGCCGGTCACGCTGGTGGCATTGCTGATTTCGGTTGAACCGCTTATCGACATGGGCCGTACCGCGCTGAACGTCAGCGGTTCCATGACGGCAGGTACCATCACCAGCCAGTTGATGAAACAAACCGATAAAGAAATACTCAATAGCGACGAAGAAGCCGAACTGGCACATCGCTAAGCAGTAGCTAAACCACCGTAGAATCTGCGACAATACAACGGCTCCTTGAAAAGGGAGCCGTTTTTTATTGATAAAATAGAGCGCCCCAAAAGGGTGCCAAAATAAAATTGTCTCCTACGGACCCCTTCTTTCTATGAAACGACTCTATTTTTTATTGCTGTTGTGTCTCTCATCGGCGTGGGCTGAAACACCGGACAGCCCCTACCTGCAACATGCGCAGGAAGGTGACAGCCGCGCCCAGTTTTACCTTGCCGATACCCTTTTCAGTGCGGGCGAATATCAGCAAGCGGAAAGCTGGGCGGCAAAATCAGCGGCCCAGGGTGACGCCGATGCTATGGCTCTGCTGGCCCAACTCAAAATCCATGATCCTGCAAATGGCGATTACCAACAGGCAAAATCGTTAGCCGAACAAGCCGTCGCCCACGGCAGTAAACCAGGAAGCGTGGTTCTGGCGCGTATTCTGGTGAACACCCAGGCGGGCAAGCCCGATTATTCGAAAGCCATGCAGTTACTGGAAAGCGCCTCACAGGACATTGAGAGTGACTCAGCGGTCGATGCCCAAATGTTTTACGGCATGCTGTACGCAAATGGCGTGGGTGTGGTGCAAGACGATGACAAAGCGGCATTCTGGTTCAAGCGCAGCTCGGCACTTTCCCGCACGGGTTATGCCGAATACTGGGCAGGAATGCTGTTTTTAAATGGTGAAAAAGGCTTTATCGCGACCAATAAACAGAAAGCATTGCATTGGCTGAACGTCAGTTGCACGGAAGGGTTTGATACCGGCTGCGAAGAGTTTGAAGAAATCAGTAACGGCGGGTAAAACCGCCGTCATTCGATACCCGTTAGCATTCGAGTTGCAGCCAACACCCCTGCAACTCGAAGGATGATGGATAGATCAGCCTACATCATTCTCACTTCTTACCTGCATCGCCCAACGCTGCGCTGACTCTGGTAATGTAAATGGCGGCGACTGACGGAACGCATCTCCCACCAGCACAAAAGCCACATAGCGATTACGCAGCATCCACACGTCTTTAAATCCTTCAACTCGCCACGCATGAGCCGGTGGTACGGGTTCAACGCGTGGTTGATACGTAAGAACAGGGCGAGTATTCGGTTGGCGCAAAGGTTTCATAGGCAATGGAATCAAAACTAAATTGAGGAGTAACTTCGCTATGATAACGGAGAACGCCCCTCCACGTCTCGCGTTGAGATGACCTTGTTCTATAGTTAAAGCTGTTTTGCCCGACAAAACAGCTTTAACTAAAGGGGTAATATTCAATGTCGACGCACAATAAACATCCTTTAACTCACAGTGCACCAATACATGACGCCAATGAATCAAAGCCCGGTATGGATTCTCTGGCACCTGAAGATGGTTCTCACCGTCCTTCCACCGACCCCAGTTCACCAGGAGCGCAACCTACCGCTGCAGGAAGTTATAAAAGCCCGGATACCTCCAACGAAAAACTGAAATCCCTCGATGTACATCGCAAAGATGGAGAAAACTTCCCGCTTACCACCAATCAAGGTGTGCGCATTGCCGATGACCAAAACTCACTGCGTGCCGGTACGCGCGGGCCTACGCTTCTGGAAGATTTTATCCTGCGGGAAAAAATTACCCACTTCGACCATGAGCGTATCCCCGAGCGCATCGTCCATGCTCGTGGTTCTGCGGCTCACGGTTACTTCCAGCCCTACAAGAATATGGCAGAAATTACCAAAGCAGATTTCCTTTCAGACCCCGACAAAATCACCCCGGTCTTTGTGCGATTCTCTACCGTGCAGGGCGGTGCAGGTTCAGCCGATACCGTGCGTGATATCCGCGGATTCGCCACCAAGTTTTACACCGACGAAGGTATTTTCGATTTAGTCGGCAACAACACGCCGGTATTCTTTATTCAGGATGCACATAAATTCCCCGATTTCGTCCACGCGGTAAAACCAGAGCCACACTGGGCAATCCCGCAAGGTGGCAGCGCCCACGACACCTTCTGGGATTATGTTTCCCTGCAACCTGAAACCCTGCATAACGTCATGTGGGCGATGTCTGACCGCGGCCTGCCGCGCAGCTATCGCACCA
Organism: Buttiauxella agrestis ATCC 33320; assembly: GCA_024169445.1. Classification (GTDB taxonomy): domain Bacteria; phylum Pseudomonadota; class Gammaproteobacteria; order Enterobacterales; family Enterobacteriaceae; genus Buttiauxella; species Buttiauxella ferragutiae. The sequence continues at coordinate 3,034,568 of JALKFA010000001.1, read as the reverse complement.
TGGAAGGTTTCGGGATTCATACTTTCCGCATGATTAATGCCGAAGGCAAAGCGACGTTCGTGCGCTTCCACTGGAAACCGACCGCCGGTAAAGCCTCGCTGGTGTGGGATGAATCGCAAAAACTAACGGGCCGCGACCCTGACTTCCACCGCCGTGATTTATGGGAATCTATTGAAGCCGGCGATTTTCCGGAATACGAACTGGGGCTACAATTAATCCCTGAAGAAGACGAATTCAAATATGATTTTGACTTGTTAGACCCGACCAAACTAATTCCGGAAGAACTGGTTCCAGTCCATCTGGTGGGCAAAATGACACTCAACCGTAATCCGGATAACTTCTTTGCCGAAAACGAACAAGCGGCATTCCATCCGGGGCATATCGTTCCGGGGCTTGATTTCAGTAATGACCCGTTGTTGCAGGGGCGCTTATTCTCCTACACCGATACACAAATCAGCCGCCTGGGTGGCCCGAATTTCCATGAAATCCCGATAAACCGCCCCACCTGCCCGTATCACAATTTCCAGCGTGATGGCATGCACCGCATGGATATCGACAGCAATCCTGCCAATTACGAACCGAACTCCATTAACGATAACTGGCCGCGCGAAACGCCTCCGGGGCCGAAACGTGGCGGCTTTGAGAGTTATCAAACGCGGGTTGAAGGACATAAGATTCGCGAACGCAGCCCATCGTTTGGTGAATATTACTCGCAGCCGCGGCTGTTCTGGCAAAGCCAAACGCCAGTCGAACAGCAACATATTATCAGCGCCTTTAGCTTTGAATTGTCCAAAGTGGCAAGACCGTATATCCGCGAAAGAGTGCTGGATCACCTGACGCACATTGATATTTCACTCGCCCAACCGGTTGCTGAAAATCTCGGAATAGAGCTTTCCGACGAGCAGATGCACGTTGCACCACCGAAAGATGTCAACGGCCTGAAGAAAGACCCCAGCCTGAGTCTGTATGCGGTGCCAAGTGGTTCGGTGAAAGGCCGCGTGGTGGCGATTCTACTCAGTGAGAAGGCCAATGCGGCAGATGTTCTGGCGGTGATGCAGGCGCTGAAAGCTCAGGGAGTGCATAGCAAACTGCTGTTCTCGCGCATGGGCGAAGTGAGCGCGGACGACGGTTCTTTACTGCCGATTGGCGCTACTTTTGCCGGTTCGCCATCGGTCAGTGTCGACGCCGTGATAGTGCCGGGAGGCGATCTGCAAACCATTCTGAGCAATGGCGACGCGACATATTATTTACTGGAAGCCTATAAACACTTGAAGGTGATTGGCCTAGCCGGAGATGCCCGCCAGTTTAAAACCAAACTGGGCATTGATAGCCAGGGCGAGGAAGGCGTCATAGAAGGTGACAGTGTCACGAATTTATTTACCGATGAATTCCTGACACTACTCGCCGCACATCGGGTTTGGTCCCGGCATAATAAGGTTGGGCATATTCCGGCTTAACCCAAAAAAAAGGTGGATAACGCTTGCGCTTATCCACCCTACAACTGCATTTCGTAGGTCGGATAAGCGGTAGCGCCATCCGACAAAACTACAATATTATTTCTTGGTCTGTGGGTCAGTATCGTACTCGGCACAAGTCTGATAGCCGGAGTTGATCACATGCCCGGTGTCATCCAGTGCAACAAAGTAAGTCTCGGTTTTGCCTGCACGTTCGCCAAGAATATAAGTCTGGCAAGTCCCACGCGCATGAATCATGGTTACTTCTGACGAAGGTTTACCGGCAATCTGCTGCACTTGCTCACGGCTCATGCCTTTTTTCACGTCTTTCACGACCGGCGTGGCGACCTGATCTTTGGTACGGTCGTAGGCAGTACAACCCGCAAGCATAGTCATAACCGCTGCTGCACATAAAAAACCCGCAAAATTCTTGTTCATATTTTATCCTCGTTTTTCAGGGAATTGCTTAAACGTGTTAGATAAGCCTGGAATATAAAAGCGGTTTTTTCAACTATTCAGACCAAATGAACAAAATTTAGGATTACCCGACATAACATCAGGTTAGCGCCAAATCGCTCTAAATCGCGTCAAATGATTCCGGAGCGATCGCATGAGTCTTGTCGTTTTACCGACAAACGGGTAGTTTTAACAAATATGACTATGGCTGCCTGCGCGCGCAGGCACACCGCAACCGGAGGGTTAAATGGCTCTGCAACAAGAGATTATCCAGGCACTAGGGGTTAAACCACAGATCGATGCCGAACACGAAATTCGTGTCAGTGTCGATTTTCTGAAATCGTATCTGAAAACCTATCCGTTTATTAAGTCTCTGGTTCTGGGTATTAGCGGCGGCCAGGATTCCACGTTGACCGGCAAACTGTGCCAACTCGCCATTAGCGAATTGCGCCAGGAAACCGCTGACGACAGCTATCAGTTTATCGCCGTCCGTTTGCCATTCGGCGTGCAGGCTGATGAGCAAGACTGCCAGGACGCCATCACCTTTATCCAGCCCGATCGCGTATTAACCGTGAACATTAAAGGTGCGGTGCTGGCAAGCGAACAGGCGCTGCGTGAAGCGGGTATTGAACTGAGCGATTTCATCCGTGGCAACGAAAAAGCCCGTGAGCGCATGAAAGCCCAGTACAGCATTGCGGGAATGACCAAAGGCGTAGTGGTGGGAACGGATCATGGCGCTGAAGCGGTGACCGGTTTCTTCACCAAATACGGCGATGGTGGCACTGACATCAACCCAATTTTCCGCCTCAACAAGCGCCAGGGCAAAGCGCTGCTGAAAACACTCGGTTGCCCGGAACACTTGTATCAGAAAGCGCCAACCGCCGATCTGGAAGACGACCGCCCTTCTCTGCCGGACGAAGCCGCACTGGGCGTGACTTACGAACAGATTGACGATTATCTGGAAGGTAAAACTCTGGACGATGCCACCAGCAAAATCATCGAAGGCTGGTATCTGAAAACCGAACACAAACGCCGCACACCCATCACGGTGTTTGACGATTTCTGGAAATAGCCATTTCTGAAAATAGCGTCGGGTGACGCTGCGATCCGACCTACAACGGGTTTTCCCAGCGCAGCGCCATCCGCCAATACCACTCTGGATACACATGGACAGCTCTGCAAAACGCGCCACCGCCTTTGGGCTGCTGGCGATCCTCCTCTGGAGCACCTCGGTTGGTTTATTACGCAGCATCAGCGAACACTTTGGCCCGGTTGGTGGTGCTGCGCTAATTTATACCGTTAGCGCAGTCTGCTTGTGCCTGGCGCGTGGTTTACCGAAAATCCGCGAAATCCCGACTCGTTATTTGTGGATTGGCGGCGGGTTATTCGTCAGCTATGAAATCTGCCTCGCGCTGGCAATCGGGCTGGCGCACAACCGCAGCCAGTCGCTGGAACTGGGGATGATTAACTATTTGTGGCCGAGCCTGACCATTTTACTGGCGCTGTTTATCAATCAACAACGCAGCAATTTATGGTTATGGCCAGGACTTGCGCTTTCCCTTGCGGGCATCGTTCAGGTGATGAAAGGCGATGGCGACTGGTCGGTGCTACAGATGTGGCACAACATTCTCGACAACCCGCTGGCTTACAGCCTCGCTTTCGCCGCCGCGCTAATCTGGGCGTTGTACTGCAATATTACGCGCCGCTGGAGTGACGGGAAAAATGGCGTGTCGCTGTTTTTCTGCGCCACCGCGCTGGTATTGTGGGTGAAGTTTGCCTTCGTTAACGAAGCGCCGATTCACTTTACGCTGCCTGCCACGCTGCAATTGCTATTTATGGGTGCATCGACTGCACTGGCCTATTCGGCATGGAACCATGGCATTCAGCGCGGCAATATGACGTTGCTGGCAACCGCATCGTATTTCACGCCAGTGCTTTCGGCGTTAATCGCCAGTTTGTGGTTGGGGTTACATCCGGGTTGGGGATTCTGGCAGGGAGTCAGTATGGTGGTTGGCGGGTCACTGCTGTGTTGGCTAGCAACCCGCCGTTATGGTTAACGCTTTATTTCACCATCGGCAGCTTCAAATCATGCTGCTTCGCACACTCAATGGCACTCTCATAACCGGCATCGGCGTGACGCATCACGCCCGTTGCCGGGTCATTCCACAATACGCGGCCTAAGCGCACTTCCGCTTCCGGTGTGCCATCAGCAACAATCACCACTCCGGCGTGTTGCGAGAAGCCCATCCCCACGCCACCGCCGTGGTGCAGGCTGACCCATGTCGCACCACCAGCCGTATTTAATAGTGCGTTGAGCAACGGCCAGTCGGAAACCGCATCAGAGCCATCTTTCATCGACTCGGTTTCACGGTTTGGTGACGCCACCGAACCGCAGTCCAGATGGTCACGGCCTATCACCACCGGCGCTTTTAACTCACCGTTACGCACCATTTCGTTAAACGCCAGCCCTGCACGATGGCGCTCTCCCAGCCCCAGCCAGCAAATACGCGCCGGTAATCCCTGGAAGGCAATACGCTCTTGCGCCATATCCAGCCAGCGATGCAGATTCTGGTTATCCGGGAACAGCTCTTTGAGTTTGGCATCGGTTTTTGCAATATCTTGCGGATCGCCCGACAGCGCCACCCAGCGGAATGGCCCTTTTCCTTCGCAGAACAGCGGGCGAATGTAGGCCGGAACAAAGCCCGGGAAATCAAAGGCATTTTCTACACCTTCATCGAATGCCACCTGACGGATATTGTTGCCGTAATCCACCGTCGGCACGCCCATCTCCCAGAAATCGAGCATGGCCTGCACGTGCACCGCCATTGATTCACGTGCCGCTTTCTCGACCACTTTTGGCTGTGTGGCGCGCTCGCTCTGCCAGCGTTCAACTGTCCAGCCCAGCGGCAAATAGCCGTTGACCGGATCGTGAGCCGAAGTTTGATCGGTGACGATGTCTGGTTTAATACCGCCCGCTTTGGCGCGTTTAACCAGTTCAGGCACCAGTTCTGCTGCGTTACCCAGCAGCCCAACCGAGATCGCTTTTTTCTGCGCATTGGCTTGTTCGATCATCAATAGCGCTTCGTCAAGATTGGTCGCTTTGTAATCCAGGTAACGGGTACGCAGACGGAAATCAATACGTGACTCCTGGCATTCGATCGCCAGCACCGAAGCGCCCGCTAACACGCCTGCCAGCGGTTGTGCGCCACCCATACCACCGAGTCCCGCAGTCAAGATCCACTTGCCGCGCAAATCGCCACCGTAATGCTGGCGTCCGGCTTCAGCGAAGGTTTCAAACGTCCCCTGCACGATGCCCTGCGCACCGATGTAAATCCACGATCCAGCAGTCATCTGGCCGTACATCATCAGCCCGGCTTTATCGAGTTCGTGGAAATGATCCCAGTTCGCCCAGTGTGGCACCAGGTTGGAGTTGGCGATTAGCACACGTGGTGCGTCGGCGTGGGTGCGGAAAATCCCTACCGGTTTCCCGGACTGCACCAACAGCGTTTCATCGGCTTTCAGGCTGCGTAGCGAAGCGAGGATCTGCTCAAAACACTCCCAGTTTCGTGCCGCTTTGCCGATCCCACCGTACACCACCAGATCTTCCGGACGCTCTGCCACATCAGGATCAAGGTTGTTCTGGATCATGCGGTAAGCCGCTTCGATCAACCAGTTTTCGCAATGCAATGTGTTGCCATGTGGAGCGCGTACCGTGCGGGCTACCGCCTGTTTTACAGATTCAGTCATTGTAGTGGCTCCCGGCTTCAGGCCGATGTAGAAGGAAACAGTTGAGTAATCACAGCAGGCAACTCACCGCTGGCACCCCACTGGCGCATGCTTTCAATATCAGGCGCCAGTAAGCGATCTTTCTCGAGGAAGGCGACGCGCTCACGCACACCGTTGAACACCTGCTCCATGAGTGGTGAGCTGCGCAGCGGGCGCGAAAACTCGATGCCCTGCGCGGCTGCCATCGCTTCAATGCCCACCACAGCGGCGGTGTTGAAGCACATGTCACCCAGGCGGCGAGCAGCGTAAGTCGCCATCGAAACGTGGTCTTCCTGGTTGGCCGAGGTTGGCAAGCTGTCAACGCTGCCAGGATGCGCCAGCGATTTGTTTTCCGATGCCAGTGCGGCGGCGGTGACCTGGGCAATCATAAAGCCAGAGTTAATTCCGCCCTCTTTCACCAGGAATGGCGGCAAGCCAGAAAGCCCGGTATCCAGCAACAATGCCAGACGGCGCTCGGAAATCGCGCCGATTTCAGCTACCGCTAGCGCGATAATATCGGCGGCAAAGGCCACCGGCTCGGCGTGGAAATTGCCGCCAGAAATCACTTCACCGGTTTCGCTAAACACCAGCGGGTTATCGGATGCGGCATTGGCTTCGATTTGCAGCACTCGTGCCGCGTGGCGCAGGTTATCGAGGCATGCGCCCATCACTTGCGGCACACAGCGAATGGAATACGGGTCTTGCACACGCCCGCAGTGTTGATGGGAATCGACAATCTCGCTGTCTGCCAGCAACGCTCTGACAGCGGCAGCAACATCAATTTGCCCGGTTTGCCCACGCGCTTCGTGAATGCGCGCATCAAACGGTTTTACCGAACCTTTAATCGCTTCGAGCGATAACGCCCCCGCCACTAGCCCTGCACCAAAGACTTTCTCGCCTTCGAACAAACCGCGCAGCGCAAGCGCCGTCGAAACCTGGGTGCCGTTGAGTAACGCCAGCCCCTCTTTTGGCCCGAGCACTAACGGCTCGACGCCCGCCATTTTTAGCCCGGCAACGGCTGGTATTTCTTCGCCGTTAATACGCACATTTCCTTCGCCCAGTAACATCAGCGAAAGATGGGCCAGCGGGGCGAGATCGCCCGATGCGCCAACCGAACCCTTTTCCGGAATAACCGGCATCACACCGGCATTAAACAGGCGCAATAAGCTGTCGATAACGTTCATACGCACACCGGAATGGCCGCGCGCCAGGCTGATAATTTTGCTCGCCATCACCAGGCGTACCACGTCATCTGGCAACGGTTTCCCTAACCCAACGCTGTGCGAAAGCACCAGATTGCGTTGCAGTTCAGCCAAATGGTCTTTGGCAATGGTGGTTTGCGCCAGTTTGCCAAAACCCGTATTAATGCCGTAAACCACATCGCCTTGGTTGACGATGGCTTCAACGGTTTGTTGTGACTTCACGACAGCATCAACCGCCTGCGGATCAAGGCTTAGAGTGACGCTTCCGTGGTAGATTTCACGCAGAGTGGCGAGCGTTACGCGCCCCGGAGTAAGACAACACAGCTTTTTTTGCAGTGACATAGCGACATCCTGATGGCATCAATTCATATGAACGTATATGGTTGTATAGACAACCTAACGAATAAACCCAAATGACCGCCAGCAGGTAATAGGTAATTTTTATTGAACAGTGAGCGAGATCCCGCTTTCACCGCAAAATGCCATTTTTAAGGAACCGTTGATGTCAGATACGCAGCCTCTTGCCCAACTACGCGCCGCTATCAGTGATTTGCCCGCGCCGATTTACTTGCGGGTTAAGCAGGCGATTATTAGCCAGATTCGCAGCGGCAGCTGGCTTGCTCATCAGCGCGTGCCGTCGGAAACTGAGTTGGTGAATGCGCTCAATGTCAGCAGAATGACCATCAATCGCGCGCTTCGCGAGCTGACCGGAGAAGGTTGGCTGGTGCGGATGCAGGGCGTCGGGACGTTTGTGGCCGAGCAAAAAGGCCATACCGCAATGCTGGAAGTGGGCAGCATTGCCGAGGAGATAGCCGCGCGCGGTCACCATTATCGCAATCAGGTCGTGGTACTTGAACAAGTGCAAGCCGATGAAAAACTGGCACACGCCTTTTCAGTGAACATTGGCGAGCCGCTGTTTTATTCGCAACTGGTTCATTACGATAACGATATGGCGGTACAGCTTGAAACGCGTTATGTGAATCCGGCGCTGGCCGCAGATTATTTGCAGCAAGATTTCCGCACCATCACCCCGCACCATTATTTGAGCAAGGTTGCGCCGTTAACCTCGGGCGAACATATCGTCGAAGCGGTGCTGGCGGATGAAACACAGCAAGGGCTGCTCGAAGTGACTGCCAGCCAGCCTTGCCTGTTGATTCAACGGCGAACCTGGCACCATTCGCAGGTGGTGACGGTGGCCCGGCTGTTGTATCCGGGCACGCGTTATCAGTTAGTGGGGAGTTTCAGCAGTAGTCAGAGGTAAGTGATTTCGCTGAACAGCAATTTCCCTTCGGTTTTCAGCAAGCGCAAAGTGTGGCGGCCATCTTGCCACCACGCGCCTTGCTCCGGCGTCAGCAGTTTGTCACCCAGTTGCCATTCACCACTCAACACATACACAATGCCGCCACGCGGGGCGAAAGTGGTGAAGGTGCGGTCGGCAACGCGCACTTTGGCGCGGCAACGGTCACGATGGGTCATGATATTAAAATCCATCGACATCCCCTGTTTCAGCTCGGCTTTTACGGTGTAATCCCCGGCAAAGGCAAACGGCTGAAAGTGCTTAAGGGTGTGGCGAAACGCCTTTCCGGCATCCAGAACGACTTCGCCGCCTTCAAGCAAAGTGATAACACGGTCGACCTGCGGGAAAGCCGAAAACTCGCCGCTACTGGCGATTGAGGCAATACTGGCGCGCCAGTTGAAATCACGCGTTGCAGGCGGAAAGCAGCAAATTTCTCGGGTTTCTCCGGCCCCGTTTCGCCACAAGCTGACGGGCACTTTCCGTATATCAAAGAATTCCATCACCACTCCTGAAGGGTGCGCATTACCTGCGCAAACTGTGTGTTGCTTTGTTCATCGAGCGGGTGCTGCCGGTCAGAAATTATCTGTTTTCCAGCCACCCACACATCTCTAATTTGGTCACTGCGTCCAGCAAACAACCAGCGGTTAATCAGCGCGTAATCGGCAATATTTGCCAGCCACGAATCGCGTTCGAGCACTAACCAGTCGGCACGTTGCCCAGGCGCTATCATCCCCATGGTCACCCCGCATGCTTGCGCTCCGCCTACTGCCGCCTGGCGCCAGAGCACTTCTCCAACCTGCGGTAGTTCCGGCAACACGATGCGATTACGACGTTTGTCGCGCAGACGCTGCGCGTACTCGAGCCAGCGTAATTCTTCCAGCGCATTCACTGAAACATGGCTGTCGGAACCAATCCCCCAATGCCCGCCCTGGGCGATGAAATTCGTCGCCGGGAAGATACCATCGCCGAGATTCGCTTCGGTAGTCGGACACAAGCCCGCCACCGCGCGGCTTTCGACAATTTGGGTCAACTCTTCAGCCGACAAATGCGTGGCGTGAACCAGGCACCAGCGGTCATCGACGGCAAAGCGGTTAAACAGCCATTCCACCGGGCGCTCACCACTCCAGGCCACGCAGTCATTCACTTCTTTTTCTTGCTCGGCAATATGGATATGCACCGGCAAGCGATAGTCGCTCGCTTCCAGGACATCTTCCATTTGCTCTTGCGTCACCGCCCGCAACGAGTGGAAACACAGGCCGTGATTAATATGCGGATAGCGACGTAATGCGGTGCCCAGTGCTTGTTGCTGGCGCAAATAACGGTCGACATCCTGAATAAATCTTTTCTGACCGGGTTGTGGTGGCTGCGCCCCAAAGCCCGCATGGCTATACAGCACCGGCAATAGCGTTTGCCCTATTCCGCTGTTATCGGCAGCAAGCAGCAATTGCTGTAGCATCAAATCACCAGACGCGTACGGTTTTCCGTTAACGTCATGATGTAAATAATGAAATTCAGCGACCTGTGTGTAACCGCCCTTGAGCATATCAATATATAAATGCGTGGCAATCGCACCGACTTGCTCTGGAGATAATTTCTGCACCATGCGGTACATCATGTCCCGCCACGTCCAGAAACTGTCCTGCGGGTCGCCCGCCACTTCAGTCAGCCCGGCCATCACCCGCTGAAAAGCGTGCGAATGTAAATTCGAGATAGAAGGAATCACCACGCCCGCCAGCAGCGTGGCATTCTCACCAGACGCGCCAACCTCGACATGAGTAATCGTCCCTTGTTCATTGACGCTAATACGCACGTTGTGTCCCCAACCTTGCGGGAGCATGACCACTGGAGCAAAAAATGCTGGCATAGTTTTAATTCCTTCTTTTGCGATGACAATGATTTAGCGATTAATTCATGCCGACGCAATCCAAATTCATCGTTTGCTAAAAAATTGTGTGACGGACAACAAAATGAGCAGTTGCCCGGTGCTTTAGTCGCAACCTGGTTGCTCAACTTAATATGCTGCGCTAGGTTGTAGTCAATTGTCTATACAACCTGACGTGGAGAATGTCATGACCTACCCTCGCATCTGCGACAGCCTGTGGAGTGGCGCATCGCTTGTCACTATGAAAGACGGGCAGTACCACACGATTGAAGACGGTGTCATCGCGGTGCATCAAGGGAAAATCGTCTGGTTGGGTGCACGTCACGAACTCCCTGCCATTAAGGCGCAGGAACATCACCATTTTGATGGCGGGATTGTGACCCCTGGTTTTATTGATTGTCATACCCATCTGGTGTTCGGTGGCGATCGCAGTGCTGAATTTGAAATGCGTTTAAATGGCGTGAGCTATGCAGAAATTGCCGCAAAAGGTGGTGGGATCCTCTCCACGGTGCGCCACACGCGCGAAGCTGGCGAAGATGAACTGCTGAATTCGGCTCGTCAGCGTTTGCACCAGCTTTTGCAAGAAGGAGTGACGACAGTCGAAATTAAGTCAGGCTATGGGCTGGATATCGACAACGAAATCAAAATGCTGCGCGTGATTCGCAAACTTGGCGAAACATTGCCGGTCGAAGTGTATGCCACTTGTCTTGCTGCACATGCCATTCCACCGGAGTTCAGCGGCGATGGCGACAAATGGGTTGAAGTAGTCTGCGAACAACTTCTGCCGCGAGTCGCCGCCGAAAAGCTGGCGGATGCGGTGGATGCGTTTTGCGAGCATCTGGCTTTTAGCCCCGCGCAAACTGAAACCGTTTTTGCTGCCGCCCGCGCTTTAGGCATGCCGGTAAAACTCCATGCCGAACAACTTTCCGCTCTTGCAGGCAGTAGCCTGGCGGCGCGTTACCAGGCGTTATCTGCCGATCATCTGGAATACGCCACCGAGGCTGACGCACAAGCAATGGCCGCAGCCAATACCGTTGCGGTGCTGTTGCCGGGGGCATTTTATCTGTTGCGGGAAAAACAGCAGCCACCAGTGGCATCATTTCGAAAATATGGCGTGCCGATGGCGGTCGCCAGTGATATGAATCCAGGCACCTCTCCGGCGCTCTCATTACGTTTAATGTTGAATATGGCCTGCACCCTGTTTGGCTTAACGCCTGAAGAAGCGCTGGCGGGTGTGACGTTGCATGCCGCGCAGGCTTTGGGGATTCGTGAAAGCCACGGCAGTCTTGAGTGCGGGAAAGTTGCTAACTTTGTGCACTGGCCCGTGGCGCGTCCTGCAGAACTGGTCTATTGGTTAGGGGGGCAACTGCCCTGCACCGTGATTTATCAGGGAGAGAAACGTGACAGCACCTTTTAATTTCAGCCGAGGGAAACTGCCGATCCTTATCAGCATTCCTCACGCAGGCACGGCTCTAACGCCAGAAGTTGAGTCGGCGTTAAGCGATGCAGCAAAACCATTGCCAGATACCGACTGGCATATCCCAAAACTTTATGACTTCATCCATAGGTTGGGCGGCAGCGTGATTAGCGGTAACTATTCGCGCATGGTTATCGATTTAAACCGCCCCGCCGATGATAAACCGCTCTACACCACCGCCACTACCGGGTTGTATCCTGAAACGTTGTTTGATGGAACGTCGGTTTTTATCCCCGGTAAAGAACCCAGCCAGCAGTCGCGCAAAGCAGCGCTGGACAATATCTGGCAGCCTTATCATCTGCAATTACAAAGCGAGCTGGAAAGAATGAAAGCCGAGCATGGCTACGCGCTGTTGTTTGACGCGCATTCTATTGCCAGCCAGATTCCGCGTTTGTTTGAAGGGAAACTACCGGATCTCAATTTCGGGACCAACGGTGGCAAGAGTTGTGATGAGCTGATTGAAGAGCATCTGGTGGCTTGCGCGGCTTCGCAGAAACAGTTTAGTTGGGTAGCGAATGGGCGTTTCAAAGGGGGCTACATTACCCGTGCTTACGGGCAACCCGCTCAAGGGGTCCACGCGGTGCAACTGGAACTGGCGCAGTGCAATTATATGGATGAACAGCCGCCATTCGCATGGCGCGGCGATCGTGCGCAGCAACTGCAACCGTTGCTCGAACAGCTTATTCGTTCGATGTTGAGTAGTGCGCAGCAAATAGCCTGAGTGGCGAGTCGTTAATGGTGGATGACGCTGCGCTTATCCACCCTACAAAAAATTTGAAGATTAAGATATTTACCCTAAATAATTCGAGTTGCAGGACGGGTAAAAGAAAACCGCCGGTTCTGCCCACTGCGATAACGCTTTGTGGACAAAACCGGCGGTCTTAAGTCAATCGATCAGTTATTCCTGATCTGCAGGCATTTTACCTTCATGTTGAGGGCGTTCTGTCAGACGCTTCTCAAAATTGGCATTAAATTGTTTTTTCTGCTCCGGCGTCAGAATGTTGTAGATCTTATTCTGCGCTTCCATATGAGCCATCATGCGAGCTTTGTTCTGTTCAGCCATTTTATCGACTTGCGCCTGTGCTTTGGCTTTATCGAAGCTGTCGCTGGTGATGATGTTGTGCGCCGCACGACGTTCTTCTACTGAAGGACGCTCCATTTTACCGCGCTGTTCTTTCATGATGTCACGCACTTGCTGTTTCTGCGCGTCGGTCAGGTTCAGGTCCTTAAACATCATATCGTGGTTGCCGCCACGCATACCTTTATGGTGCATCATTGGTGCATCCGTTTTGGCCGCCGTGGTGGTGTCAGCTGCATGAGCCAGATTTGCCGCGCCCAGAGCCAGAGTTGAAGCAACAAAGAGAGCTGTTAGTTTACGCATATTGTTTATTCCTGTTCTGATTTCTATTACGACAAGGTTTGCCGCGTTGACGAAATTAAGTCTACGGTGTTCTGCGTCAAGTAATAGTCCGCATCGGTAAAGCATTGCAAGGGTAAAAAACAAATTTGCAGCAATTATGGAGAGAATAAGGATAAAGCAGGCAGGAATTGCAACAGAATATAACAATGCGATGATTTTAAAGGAATTATGAAGAGAGTGTAGCGTAATTAGAATGTTGAATAAAGCATCGAATAAGAATTATCTGCATCTTATTGTCAGCAGGGGTGATTATTTATTGGCCTCAGAATTCGAGGCCAGAAATAATCATATCTCGCGCAGCATTAAACCGGCTCGCAATCCAATTGCCACCTTCGGATTCGGGAATAAAACAAACTCGATATCCTCTTTCACGACATAGCGCGTGTCGCCATCTTCAGCCAGCAAAGTGCCTTTTGGGAACCCGGTGAAGTTTTGCGTTTGCGCTGACATATGCAGCACAAAGTCATCGCTCAGGCGCGTGATCTGCTGCGCCACTTTGTAACGTAGCGGTTTGCTCTCGGCACAAGGAGATGTTTCACCGCTCAACAACGCCTGCAACGCCTGGCGGGTCACTTCAAACTGGCTAAGATCGTTTTCACCAAACGGTTGTGCTTTCCCCAGCTCCAGCGTGCAGCTCTGCGCATTAAAATGCTCGCTACTGAAATGGGTAAATGTGCCGCCCGGTTCCTGATGAAACACCAGCGCTTGCAAACCGGCACAGCCTAACCACGTGAGAAACTCCTCATCGTAAGGCAAAGCGCGCGCCGGTAACACGCCAAAACGCGGGTGGTACGAGCTGCGGATCGCAGTGTGCATATCCAGATGCCAGCAAGTCGTCTCTTCGCACTCGGCCAGAAACAGATCTAACGCATGCTCCAGGCGACAGGCACGCTGCGTTTCCACGCTTTCCGGGAACTGCTGCCAGCCGCCGCCAAACATGCGATTCATATCACTGTGTTGATAACGCTGGTTGCTTCGCAACGCCGCAGGGTTGCCGAGGATCACCAACACCCGCCACTGCAAAGCCATCTTGCCTGCCAGAAGGCTGTCCACTAACTGCGCGAGGATTTCCACCGGTGCAGTTTCGTTACCATGAATGCCCGCCGATAACACCAGCGTTTTTTCCACGCTTTGATGTGGAATAAGGGTCAAAATCCCTTCATCCCACCATTGCCAATGCAGATGAGTATTCTTACCTGCGCTATGAGTTGGCACTTTCCCTGCCAGGGTTTGCGCCAGAAAATCCAACATTGTGCCTCCAGCTATTGCTGAAACGGATAAACAGAACCTAAGTCTAGTATACGCGTCAGTTCATCGAGTGCTTCGCGTCCTTCACGCAGTAATTGCGGATCGGCTAAATCGGCCTGCGTTAACTGGTCACGATACCAGCGATCTACCCAGTTATTGAGCGTGACAAACAAAGTGTCGTTCATCATAACCGCAGGATTAACCGCTTGTTGCTCGGCATCGTTGAGCACCACGCGTAAGCGTAAACACGCAGGCCCACCGCCATTCGCCATGCTTTCACGCAGATCAAACACTTTCAGTTCACTGATTGGGTTATCTGCCGCCAGCACTTCATTAAGGTAGCGCCACACACCCGCGTGCTGGCGTGACTCTTCCGGCAACACCAACGTCATGCTGCCATCGTCACGGCTGAGCAACTGGCTGTTAAACAGGTAGGTTGCCACCGCATCCGCCACCGATACTTTATCGCCCGGAACTTCAATGGCGCTAAAACCAGGCACTCTTTCACGCAACTGTTGGTAAAGCGCCTCTTGATGCAAAAATGCCTGCTCGTGGCAGAACAGCACCTCGCGATTAGATACCGCAATCACGTCGTTGTGGAAAACGCCCTGGTCGATAACCGCTGGGTTTTGTTGTGCGTAGACTGCTAATTCAGGTTTGACCTGATTCAGGCGCGCCACCGCCTGGCTTGCTTCTAGCGTCTGGCGAGCGGGATAACGTGCCGGAGCCTGTCCGGCTTTGGCCTCTTCCCTGCCGTAAACAAACAGTTGGGTGGATGGCTCACCATACGCACCGCCAAGGCGGTTATGGTTAGCCGCCCCTTCATCGCCAAACATCGCCACCTGCGGCAATGCAGCGTGTACAGAAAAATGCTGCTGGTTACGGAAGATGGCGCGCAGTACGTTTTCAGTAGTGGGCGCTTCACTGGCACGATGGAATTTGTTGTTAAGATTCGCCACCGTGAAATGCACTTTGCCATCTAAGCTGTCCACCGACGGGCAAACCGTTGCTGCGTTCGCCACCCACATAGATGAAGCGGAACTGACTGCCGATAACAGTTGCGGCGCTTGCTTTGCCACTCGCTCAATAATTTGCGCGTCAGTGCCGCTAAAACCTAACTGGCGCAGCAAAGGAATATTGGGTCTTTCTTGTGGCGCAATCACCCCTTGTGCAAAACCAGCATCCGCCAGCGCTTTCATCTTCAGCAAGCCTTGTTTCGCGGCAAGCTTCGGGTT
This sequence comes from Buttiauxella agrestis ATCC 33320, assembly GCA_024169445.1. GTDB lineage: Bacteria > Pseudomonadota > Gammaproteobacteria > Enterobacterales > Enterobacteriaceae > Buttiauxella > Buttiauxella ferragutiae. The sequence continues at coordinate 3,019,132 of JALKFA010000001.1, read as the reverse complement.
GGAGACACGGAACTGGTGCTTCGTGGAAGCTTCGTTGCCGAAAGACAGCCCTGCGTAATGGTGGGTCAAGCCCACCAGTCCATCGAAATTAACTTCACGCGCTTTCATGATTATTCCTTACCGCTAAAATCAAGCCCAGGGCTGAGGGTGGCAGGCAGCGGGAATGACGGGCTTTCCAGTGTAGCCATTGGCCACGCGCAGTAATCTGCCGCATACCAGGCACTGGCACGATGGTTGCCAGATGCACCAACGCCGCCAAAGGGTGCCGCGCTGGAAGCTCCGGTTAACGGTTTATTCCAGTTCACAATCCCGGCTCGCGCTTCCAGTAACAGTTGCTCGAATTGCTCACGATGTGGCGAAATCAACCCGCTCGCCAGCCCATAACGAGTGTCATTGGCCATGGCAATCGCCTGGTCGAAATCGGTATAACGATAAACGGTCAGCAACGGGCCAAACACTTCTTCGTCTGGCACATTGGCGACACCCGTTAGTTCGACAATTCCCGGCGTTAGCAACGAGGTTCCGGCTTTCAGTAGCTTCGGCTCAAGCAACGCTTTGCCGCCGCGCGCGATATGCTCCTGCCAGCCGCTCAGCACGCGTTCAGCGGCCTGAACTGAAATTAGCCCGCCAATAAAGGGTTGCGGTACGGCGTCCCAGGCATCAGGGCGAATACGCGCCGCCACTTCTACCAGACGCTTCAGGAATACATCGCCCTGCGCGCCCTGTTTAACCAGCAAGCGGCGCGCACAGGTACAACGCTGCCCGGCGGTGACAAATGCCGACTGAATCACCAGATGAACAGCTCCGTCGATATCCTGAGGATCTTCGACGATCAGCGGATTGTTTCCGCCCATTTCGAGCGCGAGAATTTTCTCCGGCTGCCCGGCAAACTGGCGGTGAAGTTGATAACCGGTATTCGCGCTGCCGGTAAACAACAAACCGTCGAGCGTTGGCTGTTGCGCTAACGCCTGCCCGGTTTCACGCCCGCCCTGCACCAGGTTCAGCACGCCATCCGGCACCCCTGCCTGTTGCCAAAGTTTCATCACCTGTTCGCCAATCAGCGGCGTCAGTTCACTTGGTTTAAAGACAATCGTGTTACCCGCCAACAAACCCGGCACGATATGCCCGTTTGGCAAATGCCCTGGGAAGTTATACGGGCCAAACACCGCTAACACGCCGTGCGGACGGTGGCGTAATGTAGCCGCGCCGTCTGGCATTTCGGTGTGAGTTTCGCCAGTACGCGTGTGGTAAGCCTTAATTGAGATGGCGATTTTGTTGATCATCGCCGTTATTTCGGTGGCCGCTTCCCAGCGCGGTTTGCCGGTTTCCTGAGAAATGGTGACGGTTAATGCTTCTTTGTTGGCCTCAAGCAGCGTGGCAAATTTCTCAACAATTGCCTGACGATGGGAAAACGGGCGTTTCGCCCATGCCGGAAATGCAACACGCGCCGCATCACACGCTTGCCCGACTTGCTGCGCATCCGCCGCAATGCCTTCCCACAGCAACTCGCCATTCACCGGATTATGCTTTTGCAGTGATTCACCCTGCCCGGAAAGCCATTGTCCATTAATCCACTGAGTCATACTTTTTTCTCCTCGGGGCACAAACGCACCAAACGAATCCGATCACCGGAGCTGCATTTCAGGGCATCAGCGGTTTGGGCATCAACAATCAGGCGGTCACCTTTTGGGTTCGCCTTAATCAACATGGCACGAAAATCATTATATTTTTCATTGGCGACCAGACACATCGGCAGCTCTTCGGTTGCCGGTTGTCCAATCACCAGTTCCACCAGGTGGCTTTTACGAATCGCGCGAACCCTGTCGATGTCGCATTCCAGCGTTGGCCCGCCGTCGAAAATATCCACGTAATTGCGGTAGCGGAAACCTTCCGCTTCGAGAACTGCTCGCGCTGGGGCCGTTTGCGGATGCACTTTACCAATCACCGCCCGTGCTTCGGCCGACAGGAAATCGGTATAAATAGGATGCTTTGGCATTAACTCGGCGATAAACGCTTTCTGCCCGGTGCCGCACAAGTAATCTGCACGGCTAAACTCCATTGAGAAGAAGCGGTTGCCGAGGCTTTCCCAAAACGGTGAATGGCCATGTTCATCAATCACGCCGCGCATCTCAGCGACCACTTTGTCGTTAAAACGATCGCGAAACGCTGCCATAAAGAGGAAGCGCGATTTAGACAGTAAGTAACCGTTGCCCTCTTTGCGCCAGTCGGCATCAAGGAATAACGTGCAAAGCTCGCTGCTGCCGGTGTGATCGTGGCTGAGAAACAGCGTCGGCAACGCGTTGTAAATGTTCAGCTCTTTGGAAGCGTGAACATGCGTGCCAACGTGGTAATTGTACCAGGGGTCGTTTAACCCGACGGCCACTTCAATGGCGCAAATACCCACCACGCGTTCGGTTGAGGAATCTTCCAGGACGAAAACATAGCCCTGTTCGCCTTTTGGCAGGCCACCCTGCCAGGTATGAATGGAGCGTTCGATACGTGCCGACAGCGTTTTTTCATCCGCAGGCAGCGAGGTCAACCCGCCGCCTGTTTTACCCGCCAACGCCAGCAGCCCGGATATATCACCGCGCTCAACCGGACGGATAACCATCATGATTGCTCTCCCGCTAAGAAGCGTTCACAGGCGCGCTCAAAACGATCCAACCCTTGTTGCACTTCGCCTTCGCTGACAATTAATGCCGGTGCAAAACGCACCACATTCGCGCCAGCGATCAGCATCATCAAACCTTCATTCGCGGCAGCCTGTAAGATAAGTTTAGCTTTTCCGTTGTACTGTGGTTGCAATACGCAGCCAATTAACAACCCCAGGCCGCGCACTTCACTGAACAACTGATGCTTCTGGTTAATGTTGTTTAAACGCTCCACAAACCAGGCGTGACGCTGTTTCACGCCATTAAGCACTTCAGGCGTATTGATGATTTCCATTACTCGCCCGGCAACCGCACCCGCCAGCGGGTTACCGCCGTAAGTGGTGCCGTGGGTGCCCACCACCATCACTTTGGCGAATTTATCAGTCGTCAGCATGGCACCGATCGGGAAGCCGCCACCTAATGCTTTGGCGGTTGAAAGCACATCCGGCGTAATGCCGTAGTGCATGTAAGCGTACAGCTCGCCGGTACGGCCCACACCAGTTTGTACTTCATCGAAAATCAGCACTGCGTTGTGACGATCACACCGTTCGCGCAAGCCTTGCAGGAATGTTGGGTCAGCTGGCACCACGCCGCCTTCACCCTGCATCGGTTCCACAATCACCGCGCAGGTATTTTCATTAATCAGTTCACTGGCAGATTGCAGGTCGTTATAAATCGCGTGGCTGATTTGCGGTGGTAACGGGGCAAAATCTTGTGAATAAGCCGGTTGTCCACCAGCGGAAACAGTAAATAGCGTGCGGCCATGGAAGGCATTTTTGAAAGCAACGATGCCGCTTTTCTGCGGGCCAAAGTTGTCATGTGCGTATTTACGCGCCAGCTTTAAAGCCGCTTCGTTGGCTTCAGCGCCGGAGTTGCAGAAGAACACTTTCTCGGCAAAAGTGGCATCAATCAGCTGTTTTGCGAGACGCAAAATCGGCTCGTTAGTGTAGCCATTGCCGGTATGCCAGAATTTTGCCGCCTGTTCTTCCAGCGCTTTGCGCAGTTCAGGATTGGCATGACCGAGAGCGTTCACTGCGATGCCGCCCGCGAAGTCGATGTAATCTTTGCCTTGCTGGTCCCATAACGTCGACCCTTCACCACGTACCGGAATAAAAGAAGCTGGGGCATAAACGGGCATCATCCAATCGTCGAAATTCTGGCGGGTAATTGACTGCGACATAGCGACCTCTTCCGGTAAATAAAAAGTTATTTGAATGTTAAATAATTGGGTGTTTGCGCTGTAAATGTAGATTGCACGCTTCGTGCCAGCCAGCGATATAAATGAATAGCACAGAGGTGTGATTGAAAAATCAATGAGTTACAAATACACGCTATTCACATAAAGTGAATAATTAGTGCATAGTTTTATGGCGGTGTATGGATCGCAACACGAAAACAAGAAATATTATGCAGTAGTAAAATTTAATACTGGATTTGTGATCAATGCTGGGGTTTGCACTAAGTTTGTTGCACCAAAAAACCGCATACGCCCTTAAACAGGGCATATCTGCTCCCGGAAGATTTGTCGGGTGAATGAATACAGCCAACGTGCATGAACTTGAAATATGGCGAGTGGTAGGTGTATTCCCATTTTTTTTATGCGTATGTATAATAAAAACCTAAATACCCACCATTATAAATATAACATATATATTATTTATATACATGCCGTAAATATATAAACACTACACATCATTGGATGATGAAATAATGTTAACAAGCAAAGAGATAAAAATCGGAGAGAAACTGTTGCGTATAACACGCAACAGATGGTCAAATAAAGCCAGTGAATATATGCTCAGTCGTGGCTCACTATGGTATAGCAATGAGAGTTATCTGGCACAAAAAATGGTTCACGCACTAAGGGTATCTGCCGGAGTTCGCTTTTCTTCCGCAAGCCATCTCTCTTTAAGTAATTACCATTTTTTACGGGAAATGCTCCACCCATTAAGCAGTCGTGAGAAAGTCTTTTTAAGCTATTTCATGGCTACACCTTTTTATGCTTTGCATGCCACAAACAATAATCGTGTCATTAATGACAAAGGAGATTTAGTCCTTTATTCACGCAAACAACTGATGGCTAAAGGAATCCCCTTCCCCTCAGAAAATAGTCATCCATTAGATGTCCACGGACTGGCAAATACAGACTATGTTTTCTTTTCGCTTGAAGCAGGATGTAGTCTTAAAAAAAACAGAAGCCGTTTTGGTAAAACATTCTTTAAAATTAATTACCAGCACTCACAATTTAGTAACTCATCAATGGTTTTACTTGATCAATTAACACTGGAAACACCGAGTTGTAAAATAAACGATCTCAGTGATTACTGTAAAAGCATGCTCGCCGATCGGGAAATACCCAGGACAGATATATTTTTCCAGGGCAGACAGTTTTCACTGCAAGGGTTAGCTCATTACATTATCGCTACCATTCGCTTATTACCTGATGAAGATCAAAATATCCTCTTTGGAATGGTTAGCACCAACCAAATGAATAACTTAATCAATAGTTTTTTCCGCCCAGAAATCCGAGTTCCACGCATGGCAGCATTCAAAAAGGGGCAATTTACCGTCTATAAAAACTGATATTTTGTATAAAAATAACATCCCTGTTTTCTTTCCAGTTACAGCATTAGGCATGTAACTGGAATTCCAACAAAATCAATGCCCAAACCACTTGATTCAGCCATCGCGTAAATAATCCAAAGATGTCATCCTGTCCGGCATTTCTATCGATTTTCTGCTACCATCCTGCAACATTGTTAAGTAACCACGGCAGCGACTTATGAAATTCGTCTCTTTTAATATCAACGGCCTGCGCGCCCGTCCGCATCAACTTGAAGCCATTGTTGAACAGCATCAGCCTGACGTTATCGGTTTGCAGGAAACCAAAGTCCATGACGACATGTTCCCGCTCGAAGATGTCGCAAAGCTTGGCTACAACGTCTTTTATCATGGTCAGAAAGGCCATTACGGTGTGGCGCTGCTCACCAAAGAGACACCGATTTCGGTGCGCCGTGGCTTCCCTGGTGACGATGAAGAAGCACAACGCCGCCTGATCATGGCTGAAATCCCTTCGCCATTAGGTAACCTGACGGTGATTAACGGTTACTTCCCGCAGGGCGAAAGCCGCGACCATCCGACCAAATTCCCGGCCAAAGCGAAGTTCTACCAGGATCTGCAAAACTATCTCGACAGTTCTTTGAAGAAAGACAGTCCGGTGCTGATTATGGGTGATGTGAATATCAGCCCAACCGATCTCGACATCGGCATCGGCGAAGAGAATCGCAAACGCTGGTTGCGCACTGGTAAATGTTCCTTCCTGCCGGAAGAACGCGAGTGGATGGACCGCCTGATTAGCTGGGGCCTGGTCGACACCTTCCGTCATGCCAACCCGGATGCACAAGACAAGTTCTCGTGGTTTGATTACCGCTCAAAAGGCTTCGATGACAACCGTGGTCTGCGTATCGACCTGCTGCTGGCAAGCCATCCGCTGGCTGAACGCTGTGTTGCGACCGGCATTGATTACGATATTCGTAGCATGGAAAAACCTTCAGACCACGCACCCGTTTGGGCTGAATTTAAGCTGTAAGGGAAAACACCACATCCGATGCGTAAGTTACTGTTTGCCACGCTGGTTGTGGTTTTTGTCCTGCTCATCTTCTTTTTGCCGCCAGGCAGCCTGGCGGCACTGCAACACTATCAGGCACAGTTTTCTGACTGGCATCAGCAGCACCCGCTACAAACGGCGCTGGCTTTCTTTCTGATTTATGTGCTCGTCACTACCCTTTCAATTCCTGGCGCAACACTCTTAACGCTGTTGGCTGGCTCGCAGTTTGGGCTATTCCAGGGCACCGTACTGGTGGCGCTGGCGGCGACCTGTGGCGCAACGCTTGCCATGCTGATTAGCCGCTATTTATTACGCGCCTGGGTACGCCTTCGTTTCGCCACACCGATGGCTGCAATCAATAGCGGTGTGGAACGCGAAGGCTTGTACTATCTTTTTGCATTACGACTGACGCCCATTTTCCCGTTCTTTCTTATCAATTTGCTGATGGGCCTGACATCGGTCAAAACGCTGGGTTATTTTGCCGTTAGCCTTGTCGGGATGCTGCCGGCGATTGTGGTTTATCTCAATGCTGGCCGCCAATTGAGCCAGTTGCGTAGTCTTAGCGATATTCTTTCACCCGGTATGATGTTGATGTTCGCTCTGCTCGGCTTCCTGCCGCTGTTCTCGCGCTGGATAGTCCGCTTGCTGCGAAAATCATAAGGATCCCATTTTGCGTCTTTTAACGCTTTTGCTGTCGCTGGTTGCGATCGGCTTTTCATGCTTTGCACAGCCTACTGACTGGGATAGCCTGCGCCAGCAGGCAAAAGGCCAGACGGTTTACTTCAACGCCTGGGGCGGCGACCCTGCGGTAAACAGCTATCTCGACTGGGTCGCCGGAGAAATGAAGCAACACTATGGCGTGACGCTCAAAGTCGTGCGCCTGGCGGATGCTGCCGACGCGGTAAAACGTATTCAGAGCGAAGACAGCGCAGGGCGCAAAGATAATGGCTCGGTCGATTTGCTGTGGGTGAATGGTGAAAACTTCCATACTCTGAAACAGGCCGGTTTGCTAAAAGATGGCTGGGCGTGGGAATTACCCAACTGGCGCTATGTCGACCAGAAAAAACCAGTACGTGAGGATTTCTCGCAACCGACTGACGGTGCCGAAGCACCGTGGGGCAGCGCTCAATTGATGTTGATCGGCAATGCGCAAACGGGTGTGAAATTCCCGCGCAGTGCACCTGAACTGCTGGCATTTGCCAAAGCGCATCCTGGCAAATTGAGCTACCCCCGCCCACCTGATTTCACTGGCACCGCGTTTATTGAACAACTGCTGATTGTGCTGACTCGAGAGCCGCAAGCGCTGCGCCTGCCGCCTGATCCGGCCACCTTTAAGCAGGTGACTGCGCCACTGTGGGATTATCTCGACCAACTGCATCCGCTATTATGGCGCGGGGGAAAAACCTTCCCACCAACGCCTGCACGCATGGACCGCATGCTGGCGGATGGCGAGCTGTTGATGTCGGTAACGTTTAATCCGGCGCATGTCGATAACCTTATTGACCGCAAACAACTGCCGCATACCGCAAGGGCATTTGGCTTTGCGCAAGGCATGCTGGGCAACGTTCACTTTGTGACGATCCCCGCCAATGCCCGCGCGCAGGCTGGTGCACAAGTGGTGGCTAATTTCCTGATGTCACCGCAAGCGCAAATCCGTAAGGCTAATCCGGCAATTTGGGGCGATACCACCATTCTGGATAGCGCAACGCTGCCCGCACCTTTGGGCGAACAGCTTAATGCCCAAAAACCTGCCCATCTGCAAGCGGTACCGTATCTGCCAGAGCCGCATGCCGCCTGGGTAAACGCGCTGGAAAAAGAGTGGTTACAACGCTACGGGGCGAAATGAGTCTACGTTTATTAGCCTGGTTTGCCGTGGGTTGCGTTTTTGCCCCACTGCTTCCGGGCTTGCTGATGATGGCAAAACCCGCACTGATGCCTGAAATCTGGCAGGCACTATGGGCTGACAACCAATGGTCTGGTGCTTTACTGGCAACACTCAACTCGACGGTGATTAGCGTCGCGGGTTCGCTGGTGTTATGTCTGGTGCTGCTTTGTGGCCTGTGGCCTGGCGCTCGCTGGCGGCGTTATGCCGCGCAACTGCCGCTTTTATTAGCGCTACCGCACGTCGCATTCGCCAGCGGTTTTTTGTTCCTGTTCGCCGATAACGGTTGGCTCGCTCGCTTATGCGGCATCTCATTTCATCTTGATGAATATGGCATGGGTCTGGGTATTTTGCTGGCGCTCAAAGAGAGCTGGTTTTTATTATGGATAGCCAGCACCCAGCTCAATTACCAAACCCTTTCCCAACAGCTCACCGTCGCACGCAGCCTGGGCTATGGCCCGCTACAATGCCGCATTCGCGTGCTGGTTCCGTCATTGTTGCCGCGTCTGAAATGGGCATTACTGGCGGTGGTGGCCTACAGCCTGTCCGTGGTGGATGTGTCCATTATTCTCGGTCCGAACAACCCACCGACGCTGGCGGTACTGGCGTGGCAGTGGTTGAACGATGCCGACCTGCAGCGCGTGGCGATGGGCATGTTGACCTCACTGTTATTAGTCGGGCTGTTAGGTTGTTTTATCGTGTTGGGCTGGATTTTATGGCGCGTGTTTCGCCGCGCAGTCGGGCGTTTTTCAGGTCAAAGACATCTACTTAATATCCAGCCACTGGCATCAAGTTTAGGGTTGGTGATGACGGCAACCTGCATCGCGGCGCTGGCAATGCTGGTTATCTGGTCGATGGCCGAGGGTTGGTTTTATCCTGCTATTTTGCCGGATGGCTGGGCGTTTTCAGGATGGCAAGCGGCTGAGTTGTCGCCATTGGGCACCACGCTGCTACTGGCGCTGGCAAGCAGTTTCACTGGCTTGCTGGTGATTATTCTGTGGCTTGAGGGTGGCAATCCCCGTTTTGATCTGTGGCTAGCGCTACCGCTATTTTTGCCTGCTTTACCGCTGGTCGCCGGGCAATATCGTATGCTGTTAATTTTGCAACAAGACGGCGGCTGGCCCGGTGTTATCTGGAGCCATTTACTGTGGGTTGTGCCGTATATGCTTTTGGTAGCGCGGCCCGCCTGGCAGCAGATAGATCCGCGTCTGGTTATCACCGCCCGCACCTTTGGCTGGTCATCGTGGAAAATTGTCTGTTTGGTTAAATTACCGCTGCTGGCACGCCCTCTTCTGGCGGCGCTAGCGGTCGGGTTTTCAGTCAGCATCGCGCAATATTTACCGACGCTGTACGCGGGGGCTGGGCGTTTTACCACTGTCACCACCCAAACTGTGGCACTGAGCAGCGGTGGCGATCCGCAACAACAGGCGATTCAGGCGTTGTTGCAGATGCTGCTGCCATTCATCATGTTTATCATCACGCTTCAGGTTGGCCGCCTGCTCGGGCGTTTTCGACAAGGATTACGCTAATGCTGTGTGTTCAGGATTGCACCATTACCAGGAATTCCCGCTCGCTGATTCACGCGCTTAATTTCACCGTTTCTGCGGGGGAAGTGCTGACGCTGATGGGACCATCAGGAGCGGGTAAATCAACGTTTTTAAGTTGGATAATTGGCGCATTACCCGCTGAATTTACGGTGACCGGCGAGTTATGGCTAAACCAACAGCGTCGCGATACGCTGCCGACCGAACGGCGAAACATCGGCATTCTGTTTCAGGATGCGCTGTTATTTGACCATCTTAATGTCGGGCAAAATCTGGCAATGGCGATTCCGGCCGCGGTTAAAAGTCGCGAACAACGGCAGCATTGCGTTGAACAAGCGCTGGAAAATGCGCAGTTAGCGGGCTTTTCACGTCGTGACCCGGCGACTCTTTCTGGCGGGGAACGTGCACGGATTAGTGTGTTAAGGGCATTGTTAGCGAAGCCTGAAGCCCTGTTGCTCGACGAGCCTTTCTCGCGCCTTGATCAAACCTTGCGCGAGCAATTTCGCCAGTTCGTCTGGCAACAGGTTGAGCAACAAGCTATTCCGGTGGTGCTGGTCACCCATGACCCGCAGGATATTCCGCCTGATGGGCAGATTATTACGCTGTGAATCAAATATGCGGTAACGCAAGGAATCACTCACGTGAATGGCGCAAGATAGCGCCTCTTTTTTCTCTCTTTTTCAGGTTATAAGATGAAACGTGTTTCTCAACTAACCGCCGCCTTGATGTTATCTGGGTTGGCGCACATGGCAATCGCTGCAGACAAGCCTTCCCAAATGACTTTATCCAACCTTCAGGCGCAGCACGGCGTGGTGATTGATACCCGTCCCAGTGCTTTTTATAACGGCTGGCCGCAAACCCTGAACGGTGTTGGTGGCCACGAGCCTGCCGCGCTTAATTTATCGGCCAGTTGGTTAGGCATGATGAATGACGAGCAACTGCAACTGTGGGCAAAACAACACAATCTGGCATCAGATAGTTTGATTGCGCTGTACGGTCAAAGTGATGAGACAAAAGCGGTAAAAGTGCGGCTGTCCAAACTGGGTTATCAGCACATCGCTCTGCTGTCTGATGCCCTGCAACAACCGGCACGTTTGCAGAAAATGGCCCACTTCGAGCAGCTTGTTTATCCGCAGTGGCTACATAACCTGATGCAGAATAAAGACGTTGTGGCAAAACCTGCGGGCGAAGTCAAAATCATCGAAGCCGCCTGGGGTGCACCGAAACAGTATCTGTTAAGCCATATTCCTGGTGCGGATTACATCGATACCAACGATATCGAAAGCGAGCCGTTATGGAATAAAGTGTCTGACGACCAACTCAAAGCTTTGCTGGCAAAACACGGTATCCGTCATGACACCACGGTGGTGATGTACGGACGTGATGTCTATGCTGCGGCGCGTGTCGCACAAATACTGCTGTATGCCGGCGTGAAAGACGTGCGTTTGCTGGATGGTGGCTGGCAGAGTTGGGCTGACGCCAAATTACCTGTAGAGCGCGGTTTGCCAAACGAGGTTAAACCTGCAGCCGATTTTGGTGCGCCATTCCCAGGCCAACCACAGCTGATGCTCGACACCGAGCAAGCGCGCGGGTTGTTAGGCCGCAAAGATGCCTCGCTGGTCAGTATCCGTTCGTGGCCGGAGTTTATCGGCACTACCAGTGGTTATAGCTACATCAAGCCAAAAGGTGAGATTGCCGGTGCGCGCTGGGGCCATGCGGGTTCTGACTCGACGCATATGGAAGATTTCCATAATCCGGACGGCACCATGCGTTCTGCTGATGACATCGCCGCCATGTGGAAGAGCTGGAATATTACGCCGGATCAGCAAGTGGCCTTTTACTGTGGTACTGGCTGGCGCGCATCAGAAACCTTCATGTATGCCCGTGCGATGGGCTGGAAGAATGTCGGCGTGTACGACGGCGGCTGGTATGAGTGGAGTAGTAATCCGCAGAATCCGGTAGCTACGGGTGAGCGTAAGCCTCTGTAAGATGTTTTAAGTTTTCCCCTCACCCCGACCCTCTCCCTCAGGAGAGGGGGAAAACACGCGCGGTGAGGGAGAAACCGCTCTATCCCCTCTCCTTGTGGGAGAGGGTTAGGGTGAGGGCTCTTCTTCAACCACCCACGCGCTTTAACGTCTGATAGCCACTCCACACCCGCGTCAATGTTGTCATCCAGCACAATGCTCCAAACACCCACGCAAACCAAACGAACCACTGCGGGAACAGGCAACTCAGCACAAACAACGCGATAGTTTCCGTGCCTTCCGTCAAGCCGCCGAGGTAATAAAACGATTTGTGCGCATAGCCGGGGTTATCAAGTTGATGCTTTTGCGCCACCGCAGCAAAGGCCAGGAAACTGCTGCCGGTGCCAATAAATGCGAACAGTAGCCAACCACCCGCCAGCGCATTTTGTGCAGGGTCGGCAAGAATAAAACCAAACGGCACCAGCGCGTAAAACAGAAAATCCAGCGCAATATCCAGAAACCCGCCCGCATCGGTCAGGCCGCGTCGTCGCGCCAGCGCACCATCTAAACCATCAAACAAGCGGTTGAGCACAATCGCCACCAGTGCTGCGCTATACCACTGCAATGCCAGAAACGGTAATGCCAGCACGCCGATAGCAAAACCAAACAGCGTCAGCCCGTCTGGCGTGATAGTCGGTTTATCCAGGGTTTGCGCCACTCGCTCAAGCAACGGTTTAACACGGGGATGAAGGTAACTATCAAACATGTGGCGGCTTCTCAGTCGGGGTGACGCATAACCCTTGCGCCGGAATATCCAGTGCAGCATTAAAGCGGGCTGACAGGTTTTGAAACGCAACTAGTGCTGTTAATTCAGTGATAGCTTTGTCATCGAAATGGACTTTCAATTCATCTTTCAACGCATCACTGATATTCGGCGGAGTGGCTGTCATCGCATCTGCGTAGGCCAGTGCTGCCTGTTCTTTGGCAGTGAATAACGTTTCTTCACGCCAGTTGGCGACCGCCAGCACTTTGTCCATCGAACCGCTGCGTTCAGCCAGTCGCAGGCTATTGGCATCAATACAGAATTCGCAGCAGCATTGTTGGGAAACGCGCGTCATCACCAGCGAACGGACGATGGGATCGATGCCGGAACGCCGTCTTTCAAGGAACCCGACAAACAGTGCCACCAGCCAGAATAAATACGGGAAACGTCCCCACCAGCGTGTGGGGTTCAGCACCGAGCCGAAATGTTTTTTTTGCATGGCAACAATGGGCCGTAAACTGGCGGGCAGCGCATCAAGTGGCGGTACCCATGGGGATCTGTTTTTATTCATCATTCGGGAAGAGCTTCAGATAATCTTTGGTGGCGCGTATTATGCCACGCCCATAGATAAAGAACGGACCGGTATCATGAAAACCATTGATGTTGTTGCGGCAATCATCGAGCAGGACGGTAAAATTTTGCTCGCACGTCGCCCGGAAAGTGGCGACCAAGCCGGTTTATGGGAATTTCCTGGCGGCAAGGTGGATGCCAATGAATCACAACCGGCGGCGCTTGCGCGGGAACTGGAAGAAGAGTTGGCGATTAAAGCGGTGGTGGGCGATTACGTTGCCAGCCACCAGCGAGAAGTGTCCGGGCGAATCATTCATCTTCATGCGTGGCATGTAAGCGAATTCAGCGGTGAATTGACCGCGCTTTGCCACAGTGAACTGGTCTGGTGTTTACCTGCCGAGGCGTTTGATTACCCGCTTGCCCCGGCAGATATCCCATTACTTAAAGCGTTTATGGCCTTACGCGATGCCAGACTAAAGGATTCGTGCTAAGCGTTTTTTCATCACGCTGGCATTGCAATAAAACGCCGCCCTCGGCTTTTACCACCGCCCCTTCAGAATAATTTTGATCCTGGTAGATGCAGCACTGGCTGCACGGTGCTGCTCGTTGGCCCTGAGTACTGAAGACTTCCGGAGGTACCGAGATATCTACCTGTGGATCAAGACGCTGCGCCATCCCCGGCAGGCTTATCATCAGCAGCACGGCGGCGGCGAGCAGGCTTTTTAGTCGCATCATCACTTCCCTCTTTTTTCGCCCATTGTTTACGCGGTTTTTTCTGCTCGTCAGGGGCTTTAACCCCTTTAAAAGCATGATGCACTGGTTTGGTTCGCGCCTGATGAATCAGGTCATATAGCGTTTGCACCAGCGGCTGCATGAAGTCCTGGTAACGACACTGTTTTTCACTGATTTGCGTCAGCGTCGATTCCCACTGCGCCGTCATATCTGGCCGTGCCGCCAGTTCAGGGAGCGAGTGAATCAAGGCCCGTCCGGCATCCGAAGAGTGGATATAACGCCCTTTCTTCACCAGGAAGGTGCGTTTAAACAGCAATTCGATAATCCCCGCACGGGTCGCTTCAGTGCCTAGTCCGTCCGTCGCGCGCAGGATCTTTTTAAGATCTTTATCCTGCACAAAACGAGCAATCCCGGTCATCGCTGAGAGCAACGTCGCATCCGTGAAATGGCGCGGCGGTTGAGTCTGGCGTTCTATCACTTCGCCTTTTTCACACAGCAATTCATCGCCTTTAGCGACCACTGGCAACGGCGTACCGTCGTTCTCTTCATCGCGCTCTTTACCACCCAGCAACGTGCGCCAGCCAGCTTCCGCCAGGAAACGCGCTTTGGCGTTAAACTTGCCGCCAGCAATATCGAGATCGATAGTGCATTTGCGGAACACCGCATCGGCACAGAACTGCATTAAGTATTGTCGGGCGATCAGGTTGTAAACTTTAGCTTCATTTTCAGAAAGCGAAATTTTGGAGCTGCGCGCGGTGGGAATAATCGCGTGGTGCGCGTCGACTTTTTTGTCGTCCCAGCAGCGGTTGCGCAAATCCGTATTTAACGCCGGTTGCGGCAGCAAATCGGGCTGATGAATGCTTATCGCATTCAGTACCGCATGGCGGCCAGCAAAATGCTCTTCCGGTAAGTAACGGCAATCCGAACGCGGATAAGTGATAAGTTTGTGCGTTTCGTAGAGTTTCTGGCAGATATCCAGCACGTTCTGCGCACTGACACCAAACCGTTTGGCCGCCTCAATTTGCAAGGTCGAGAGCGAAAACGGTAACGGGGCGACTTCTGATTCCCGTTTATCATTATACGCCGTGACGATGGCTGGCTGTCCGCCGATGCGGTTGACCACATGATCTGCCAGCGGGCGATGCAGCAAGCGCCCTTCTTCATCCTGATAGGGTTCACAAGACTCGCTCGGCTGCCATGTCGCGACAAAACGTTCATCGGCTGGCGTGACGATGTGCGCTTTCACTTCAAAGAAGTCTTTGGCGACGAAATTCTCGATTTCTTCATCACGACGCACCACTAAACCCAGTACTGGGGTTTGCACACGCCCGACCGAAAGCACGCCTTGATAACCCGCGTTACGCCCAAGAATGGTGTAGGCGCGGGTCATATTGATGCCGTAAAGCCAGTCAGCTCGTGCTCGCGCCAGTGCTGAAACACACAGCGGGATGAACTCGCTATTGGAACGCAGGCGAGTAATTGCACGTTCAACTGCCTGCGGGTTAAGGTCGTTAATCAGGCAGCGCTGTACTTGCTGCCGCTTTTCCGGCGCCAGTTGCAAGTAGTCGAGAACCTCATCCACCAGCAGTTGCCCTTCGCGATCCGGGTCACCTGCGTGAACCACTTCGTCGGCTTGCACCAACAGTTTTTTGATAGCGTTGAGCTGTTTGGTGACCGATGGGCGCGGCTGCAATTGCCATTTTTCCGGCACAATCGGCAAGTCAGCCAGATTCCAGCGTGCGTAACGCCCGTCGTAAGCATCCGGCTGAGCCTGTTCCAACAAGTGACCGATGCACCAGGTCACGACTTGCCCATTACCACACTCAATGAAGCCATCACCCCGACGATGAGGTTTAGGCAGCACGTCAGCAATAGCGCGAGCGAGGCTGGGTTTTTCGGCAATAAACAGACGCATCCGACTAGCGAATCTCAATCATCGGGCGGCCGCCACGAGCGGTTTTTAGCTCGCCAATGGCAGTCAGCGTGATGCCATTTTTTTCAGCAACTGCCGCCACCGCAGCTTCAGCATCCGCCTCAACAGCCAGCAACAAGCCACCGGAAGTTTGCGGGTCACAAAGCAAATCACGCTGCGCTTCGCTCATTTCACCCATTAAGTAGCCATAGCTGGCGAAGTTACGCGAGGTGCCACCGGGTACGCAGCCCTGGGCGATATAGGCTTCAACGTCTGGCAATTTAGGGACTTTATCGAACCAGATTTCGGCCTGGACACCCGCACCACGGCACATTTCGCTTAGGTGGCCCAGCAGGCCAAAACCCGTGACGTCAGTCATCGCCGTGACGCCTTCGATATCAGCAAACTCAGCGCCAGGTTTGTTGAGCTGGCACATGATTTCTGCCGCGAGGCCGTAATGTTCTGGTTTGAGCAGCGATTTTTTCTCAGCGGTAGTCAACACGCCGATGCCGAGTGGCTTGGTGAGGAAGAGTTTGCAACCTGGTGTCGCGGAGCTGTTTTTCTTCACACGATCGGTTGGCACAATGCCGGTAACGGCAAGGCCAAAGATAGGTTCTGGCGCGTCGATTGAGTGGCCGCCCGCCAGAGAAATCCCGGCTTGCTGGCAAACAAAACGCCCGCCTTCAATCACTTTACGGGCGATTTCAGGAGCCAGGGTGTTGATCGGCCAGCCCAGAATAGCGATAGCCATAATCGGTTTGCCGCCCATCGCGTAGATGTCGCTAATAGCGTTAGTGGCGGCAATGCGCCCAAAGTCGAAAGGATCGTCGACGATAGGCATAAAGAAGTCGGTGGTGCTGATGATGCAAGTGCCGTTGCCGAGATCGTAAACCGCCGCGTCATCACTGGTTTCGTTTCCAACCAGCAAGTTTGGGTCGACAAATTTGCTCTGCTCAGATTGCAGAATAGTTTGCAGGACTTTCGGGGAAATTTTGCAGCCGCAACCAGCTCCGTGGCTGTACTGCGTCAAACGAACGGTTTGCTCACTCATAGACTACTCCTGTCATTGGCAATCGCTCTATGGTAGCGCTCAATTCAACGAGTAGTAAGACCGCATGTCTGAATTGCCCCATTCCTGGTCACAATCCAGACAGGTTTTGATTGTTTGCTTAGAATTTGCGCACAAACGGAGTGATGTCTGGCACGCTGACCGTAGTAGAGGCTTTGAGTTGCGGGGTACCCAAATACAAGAAACCGACCACTTCATCTTGCTCACGGCAATGAAGTGCTTCACGAACCGCTTCGCTTTCAGTCCAGATACCGGTGCGCCAGATGCCGTTGTAGCCCTGAGCGACTGCTGCCATCTGCATTGCCATCACCGCGCAACCCGCAGAAACCACTTGCTCCCAGACCGGGACTTTATGGTTGTCATCACAATATGCCACCACAGCGATAATCATCGGTGCGCGGGATGGTGCGGTACGTGCCTTTTCAATGCCCTTCTCGTCAAGCTCTTCAGCAATAGCGGCTTGTTCCAGCACGTGGCTGAAGCGGTCGCGGCCTTCGCCTTCAATCACAATGAAGCGCCACGGCTGCAAGGTTCCGTGGTCAGGCGCGCGCATACCGGCACGAATAATGTTTTCCAGAATTTCGCCCGCAGGAGCGGGTTCCACCAGGCGCGAAGCACTGCGACGGTGAAGAAGTAGTTCAAGTGCATCCATTTGATAACTCCTGTCATGATTTTAATCAGCGAAACTAACACGACTGTAGATTTTGTTACAGCACACGGCAGATTTCCTACTGACATTTGCCCTGGGGGTATTTAGGATAGCAATCACTTTAGCTATACCTCAGCTAAAACTGGGTAATTCGGAGAATACATGCGCACTATCGGGCGGTTTATTGCCGGTTTCTTTAAGTGGACCTGGCGTCTGCTTAACTTTATTCGAGAGTTTATTCTCAATCTCTTTTTTGTACTGCTGGTGTTGGTTGGTGTTGGGATCTGGGCACAGATTAATAGTGCCCCAGCAGAGCCTGCACGCGGCGCGTTATTGATGGATATCACCGGTGTGGTGGTCGATAAGCCGTCGGTCAGTAATAAATTAGGTGTCATTGGCCGTCAGTTGCTCGGCGCCAGTTCTGACCGCTTGCAAGAAAACTCGCTGTTTGATGTGGTCGATACCATTCGTCAGGCGAAAGACGACCGCAATATCACCGGTATTGTGCTGGATTTAAAAGATTTTGCAGGTGGTGATCAGCCGTCTATGCAGTACATCGGTAAGGCGCTGCGCGAATTCCGCGACAGTGGTAAGCCGGTTTATGCCGTAGGTGATAGCTACAACCAGGGGCAATATTATCTGGCAAGCTTCGCTAATAAAATCTGGATGTCGCCACAAGGCGTGGTGGACTTACACGGTTTTGCTACGAATTCGCTGTATTACAAAACGCTGCTCGATAAGCTGAAAGTGTCCACGCATATCTTCCGCGTTGGGACTTATAAGTCTGCTGTCGAACCGTTTATTCGTGACGATATGTCCCCTGCGGCGCGTGAAGCCGATAGCCGCTGGATTGGTGAACTTTGGCAAAACTACCTGGGCACCATTGCGGCTAACCGCCAGATTACGGCACAGCAGGTGTTCCCTGGGGCGCAAGGTTTGCTCGATAACCTGCAAAAACTCGGCGGCGACACCGCAAAATACGCGCTGGATAACAAACTGGTTGATCAACTGGCGAGTAGCGCGGCGGTTGATAAAGCGATGATTAAACAGTTCGGCTGGAACAAAGAAAGCAAAGATTTCAGCTACACCAGCATGTATGACTATGTGGTGAAAAAGCCTGAGGATAAAGGTGACGCGATTGCGGTGATCCTCGCAGATGGCGCCATCATGGACGGCCAGGAAACTCCGGGTCAGGTCGGCGGTGATACCACTGCGTTGCAAATCCGCGAAGCGCGTCTTGATCCTAAAGTGAAGGCGATTGTACTGCGCGTCAACAGCCCTGGTGGCAGTGTGAGCGCGTCAGAAGTGATTCGTGATGAACTGGAAGCCGCACGTGAAGCCGGTAAGCCGATTGTCGTTTCGATGGGCGGTATGGCGGCATCTGGCGGTTACTGGATTTCCACGCCAGCCAATTATATTGTCGCAAGCCCCAATACCTTGACCGGTTCAATCGGTATCTTTGGGGTGATTAATACCGTGGAAAACAGCCTGGATTCGATTGGTGTTCACACGGATGGCGTGGCGACTTCGGCCCTGGCCGACGTTGCGGTGACGAAGTCGTTACCACCGGAAGTCCAGCAGATGATGCAGTTGACCATCGAAAATGGCTATAAGCGTTTTATCAATCTGGTGGCTGATTCTCGTAAGAAAACGCCAGAGCAAATTGATGAAATCGCGCAGGGTCATGTCTGGACTGGGCAGGATGCCAAAGCTAACGGCCTGGTCGATAGCCTGGGCGATTTCGACGATGCGGTGGCAAAAGCCGCTGAACTGGCGAAGCTGAAAACCTGGCATCTGGATTTCTGGAAAGATGATCCAAGCTTCCTGGATATGGTGTTCGAGAGCATGAGCGGCTCGGTACGCGCCATGTTGCCGCAAGCGTTACAAGCGTATTTGCCTGCACCACTGGCGGATGCGGCTCTGGCGGTGAAAGCGCAAAACGATAAGTTTGGCACCATGAATGATCCGCAGAATCGCTATGCCTTCTGCCTCACCTGTGGTGATGTGCGATAATAATATCAACATCAGCCCGGTATTCACCGGGCTGATTTTTTTGCCCTGCCGTCTTATACTGCGCCCCATTGTGTAAAAGCCCTGAGTTCACTCATGCAAAAGAAATCCATCTACGTTGCCTACACCGGCGGTACTATCGGTATGCAGCGCTCAGAACACGGTTACATTCCTGTCTCTGGTCACCTCCAGCGTCAACTGGCTTTGATGCCAGAATTCCATCGCCCGGAAATGCCTGATTTCACCATTCATGAATATCAGCCGCTAATGGACTCTTCCGATATGACACCGGAAGACTGGCAGCACATTGCTGATGACATCAAAGCGCATTACGACGAGTACGATGGCTTCGTGATCCTTCATGGTACCGACACCATGGCATTCACCGCCTCGGCGTTGTCGTTTATGCTGGAAAACCTCGGTAAACCGGTCATTGTAACTGGCTCACAGATTCCATTGGCCGAGCTGCGTTCTGATGGGCAAATTAACCTGCTCAACTCACTTTATGTTGCGGCAAACTTCCCGATAAACGAAGTGACGCTGTTCTTCAACAATCGACTATACCGTGGCAACCGCACCACCAAAGCCCATGCCGACGGTTTTGATGCATTCGCCTCGCCGAATCTTGCACCGTTGCTTGAAGCCGGGATTCACATTCGCCGTCTGAATACTCCTGCCGCACCACACGGTGAAGGCGAGTTAATCGTTCATCCGATCACTCCACAACCGATTGGCGTGGTGACGATTTACCCGGGTATTTCTGCGGATGTGGTCGGTAATTTCTTACGCCAGCCTGTGAAAGCGTTGATCCTGCGTTCTTATGGTGTGGGCAATGCTCCACAACACGGGGCGTTCCTCAAAGAGTTACAAGAGGCCTGTTCACGCGGCATTGTGGTGGTCAACCTGACGCAATGTATGTCCGGTAAAGTGAATATGGGTGGCTACGCGACCGGTAATGCATTGGCTCAAGCAGGTGTTATTAGCGGCTACGATATGACGGTAGAGGCGACACTGACTAAACTGCACTATCTACTCAGCCAAAATCTGGATGCTCAGACTATTCGTGAGGCGATGTCACGCAACTTACGCGGCGAACTCACCCCTGACGAGTAAGGAGAAGCCATGCAACGCGCGTTAGTGATAGTCGATTTACAAAATGATTTTTGCGCCGGTGGGGCGCTTGCTGTGCCTGAAGGTGACAGCACGATTGATGTGGCGAACGCGTTAATCGCGCATTGTAAAGCCCGTGGTGACGCGGTGCTTGCCACACAAGACTGGCATCCGGCAGATCACGGTAGTTTTGCCAGCGTGCAAAAAGCAGAGCCTTATACGCAGGGGAAACTCGACGGGCTGAAACAAACCTGGTGGCCGGATCATTGTGTTCAGAACAGTGAAGGCGCGGAACTTCCCCCCTTGCTTAATGCGCAGGAAATCGACGCTATTTTTCAAAAGGGCGAAAATCACCTCGTTGATAGCTACAGTGGTTTTTTCGACAATGGACATCGCCAGAAAACCCAGCTCGACGATTGGTTATTCCGCCACGAGATTAAACAGCTGATTGTGGTTGGGCTAGCGACGGATTATTGCGTCAAGTTCACGGTGCTGGATGCGTTGTCGTTGGGTTATGAAGTTACGGTTATCACTGATGGTTGCCGTGGCGTGAATCTGCATCCGCAAGACAGCCTGCGGGCGTTCCAGGATATGTCAGCGGCTGGCGCTACGCTGATGACACTCGCTGATTTTACTTACTAATTTTCTCCAGGGCGTAAACGCGCCCTTTCCCCTTTTTTCGATTCCGCTCTCATTCTGAACTTTTAGTGCTCGCTCATTGATGAGAGCGCTCTCATAATCAAGTTGCTTATTTATACAGCATTTTAGCTGTATTTCTTATTTGTCCGTCAAAGAGGAACTCCCCAATGGTTTTCACGCGTAAGCTGCTGCCGTTGCTGGCAGTGATACAAATCGCTTGTGCTGGTGTGGCTCAGGCAAGCTCTTACCTCTCGGTAGGTTATTTCAACGGTGGCGGTGATGTCACTGCCGGGCCCGGTGGTGATATCGATAAACTCGATGTCCGCCAGATTACCCATCTCAACTACTCGTTTGGCCTGATCTACAACGATGAAAAAGATGAAACTAATCCTGCGTTAAAAGACGCCTCTAAACTTCACCAAATCTGGCTTTCACCAAAAGTGATGTCTGACCTTGAGAAAATCCCTGCGCTGCGTAAACAGAATCCACAACTGAAAGTCCTGCTTTCGGTCGGCGGCTGGGGCGCGCGTGGTTTCTCTGGGGCGGCGGCTACACCTGAAAATCGCACCGTTTTTATCCGTTCGGTACAGGATGTGATCAAGCGTTACGGTCTGGATGGTATCGATCTGGACTGGGAGTATCCGGTGAATGGCGCGTGGGGGCTGGTGGCAAGCCTTCCAGAAGATCGCGCTAATTTCACCGCATTGCTAAATGAACTGCGTGCAGCACTTGGCAAAGAGAAACTGCTGACAATTGCTGTCGGCGCGAACGTGAAAAGCCCAACCGAATGGGTGGATGTGAAAGCCATTGCGCCTGCGCTGGATTACATCAACCTGATGACTTACGACATGGCGTATGGCACTCAGTACTTCAACGCCAATCTGTATGATTCGAAAACCTGGCCAACCGTGGCGGCTGCTGACAAATATAACGTGAATTTCGTGGTCGATAATTATATTAAAGCTGGCTTAAAACCCGCACAGATGAACCTCGGCATCGGTTTCTATGGCCGCATTCCTAAACGCGCCACTGAGCCAGGTATTGACTGGGATAAACCAGACGCGGCTAAAAACCCGGTCACTCAACCCTATTTCGGCGATAGCGAGAAAGCGCTGTTTATGTCCTTAGGCGTTGACCTGACTAAAGACAGTTACATGAAATATAACGACATTGTTAGCAAAATGCTTAACGACCCGCAAAAGCGCTTCACTGAAAACTGGGATGATGACGCGCATGTCCCCTACTTGACCGTCAAGTCAGCCGAAGGGAAGCCGTTGTTCGCCATCTCTTATGAGAACCCACGTTCTGTGGCAATCAAAGCGGAGTACATCAAAGCGAAAGGCTTAGGTGGCGCGATGTTCTGGGAGTATGGCGCGGATGACAACAACCGCCTGGCAAAAGAGTTAGCCAAAGATTTAGGGATTAAAACGGAGCATTAACGTCGTTATTCGGTGGGTGACGCAAGCTTACCCACCCTACTCGATCTGTCCCCTCTCCCATTGGGAGAGGGTTAGGGAGAGGGAGAAAAAACAACGCGTTACAGCTTCACGGTCAAAATCGGCGCGGGTTCGATACCAAACTCGGCTTTCAGTTGCTGCTTACTCTTCATCACGATATTGCCATCGGTGCCGATGGTCATATGTTGCGGGTCAGTGTTATGACGCGTCTGCCACATCATCACTAATTGCAAACTGTTCTCTTTTTGGTCGGGTGTCAGTGCCACACCGTCTGGCCATTTCCCCAGCTCAACGGCGGTCACCAGACGTTGATAAACTTCCGGTGTCATTGCTTCTAACATTTCATCCAGGTTCATCATGCGGCAAGTTCCTGTGGAATAATTTGCTGAATCGATTTTTCAGCCTTCGATTTGCTCACCGTTTTTATCATCGGTGAAGTTCAACGAAGCTGAATTTACGCAGTATCGCTCACCCGTTGGCTGAGGGCCATCCGGGAAGACATGACCTAAATGGGCTTCGCAATTGTTACAACGGATTTCTACCCGCTCCATGCCGTGTGAAAAGTCCTTGATATAACGGATTGCGTTGTCACTCACCGGCTCATAGAAGCTAGGCCAGCCGCAGCCTGAGTCATACTTGGACTCTGACATAAACAACGGTGCGTCGCAGACCAGACAGTGATAGACACCTTCCCGCTTGTTATGCAGCAGACGACCGGAAAACGGTGGCTCAGTGCCATGCTTCTGGGTGACATACAACTGCATCTCAGAAAGGTTTTTTTTCGATAAATCAGGAGGTAATTGGTTAGCCATATGCGTACATCTCGGGCAGTGGGTACTGTAACTGATAACAGCATGATTCTAACAAAAAATTAACAACACCGTGCGGTTTTTTGTTCTAAACTTAGCCCTGAATTTCTGGCTTAGTGCCATTTGTGATCGGTGTCACATTCTTGTTGGAATTGATCTTTAAAATTCCTTGTATCATCCCCATTTGGATATAGAGCCAAAAGGGGAGCGCGAGGCGGTTCAGTCGTTCAAATGATGTCCATAGGATTGATTTGTCGCAATGATTGACACGATTCCGCTTGACGCTGAGTAAGGTTTTTGTAATTTTACAGGCAACTTTTATTCACTAACAAATAGCTGGTGGAATATATGACTATCAAAGTAGGTATCAACGGTTTTGGCCGTATCGGCCGTATTGTTTTCCGTGCTGCTCAGGAACGTTCTGACATCGAGATCGTTGCAATCAACGACCTGTTAGACGCTGAATACATGGCTTACATGCTGAAGTACGACTCAACTCACGGTCGTTTCAACGGCACTGTAGAAGTCAAAGACGGCCACCTGGTTGTTAACGGCAAAACTATCCGTGTTACCGCAGAACGTGACCCGGCTAACCTGAAGTGGAACGAAGTCAACGTTGATGTAGTTGCTGAAGCAACTGGTCTGTTCCTGACTGACGAAACCGCTCGTAAGCACATCACTGCTGGCGCGAAAAAGGTTGTTCTGACTGGTCCTTCTAAAGACAGCACTCCTATGTTCGTTCGTGGTGCTAACTTCGAAAAATATGCTGGCCAGGATATCGTTTCTAACGCATCTTGCACCACTAACTGCCTGGCTCCACTGGCTAAAGTTATCAACGACAACTTCGGTATCGTTGAAGGCCTGATGACCACTGTTCACGCAACTACTGCTACTCAGAAAACTGTTGATGGCCCGTCTCATAAAGACTGGCGCGGCGGTCGTGGCGCAGCTCAGAACATCATCCCTTCTTCTACCGGTGCTGCTAAAGCTGTAGGCGTTGTACTGCCAGAGCTGAACGGTAAAATCACTGGTATGGCGTTCCGTGTTCCAACTCCAAACGTGTCTGTTGTTGACCTGACCGTTCGTCTGGAAAAAGCGGCTACCTACGAAGAAATCAAGAAAGCAATGAAAGCGGCTTCTGAAGGCGCAATGAAAGGCGTTCTGGGTTACACCGAAGACGACGTTGTTTCTACTGATTTCAACGGCGAAATCTGCACTTCCGTGTTCGATGCTAAAGCTGGTATCGCACTGAACGACAAATTTGTGAAACTGGTTTCCTGGTACGACAACGAAACTGGCTACTCTCACAAAGTACTGGATCTGATTGCTCACATCTCCAAATAAGTTGAGATGAGTGATTAATCCTGAAGGGCGACTGTGGTCGCCCTTTTTTTTCGCCTTTGATCGATAGGTTGAACAAATGATTAATAAAATTTTTGCCCTTCCGGTTATTGAACAAATCACCTCTTCTGTGTCTCGCCGCCAAATTGACGAGCTGGAAGTTATCGTTGTTGACCATCCACAAGCTCGCGGTTCTGTGACATTGCAAGGCGCGCACCTGCTGTCATGGAAACCTGCTGGTGAAGAAGAAGTGCTTTGGCTGAGCGACAACACCCCATTCCAGGACGGTAAAGCCATTCGTGGTGGTGTGCCAATCTGCTGGCCATGGTTTGGCCCTGCCGCGCAATCAGACTTACCCGCGCACGGTTTTGCCCGTAACTTGCCATGGGCTTTGAGCGCTCATAACGAAGATGAAAGCGGCGTTTCTCTGACTTTCGAATTACAAAGCAGCGATGCAACTCGTAAATTCTGGCCACACGATTTCACCCTGTATGCACGTTACAAACTGGGTAAAACCTGTGAGATGGAACTGGAAGCGCACGGCGAATTCGAGGTTAACTCCGCACTACACACTTACTTTAATGTTGGCGATATTGCTGATGTGAAAGTGAGCGGGCTGGGTAAAAAATATATCGATAAAGTGCTTAATGCTTCTGAAGGCCAGTTAACTGACGGCGTGCAGACCTTCCCGGACCGTACTGACCGTGTGTATCTGGAACCAGAAGAGTGCAGCGTTATCCATGATGCAAGCCTGAACCGCACTATCAATGTTGTACATCACCATCACGTTAACGTGGTTGGCTGGAACCCTGGCCCGGCATTGTCTGCTTCTATGGCA
This sequence comes from Buttiauxella agrestis ATCC 33320, assembly GCA_024169445.1. Classification (GTDB taxonomy): domain Bacteria; phylum Pseudomonadota; class Gammaproteobacteria; order Enterobacterales; family Enterobacteriaceae; genus Buttiauxella; species Buttiauxella ferragutiae. The sequence goes on along the minus strand of JALKFA010000001.1, from coordinate 2,993,585 downwards.
GATATGCCAGACGATGGTTACAAGACTTTCGTTTGTGTCGAAACGGCCTGCGCAAGCGCACCGCAGAAAGCAACTGCAGATAAACCTGCACGCTTAGCGGCGACACTGAGCGTCGCGAAAAAAGCTTAAACCATATCTAAAGGCGTTTTGCGGCCCGGTGCCGGGAACGCCTTTTCCATCAAAGTGATTTCTTCCTGCTTCAATGTAATCTCAAGCGCCAGGGCATTTTCTTTGACATGCGCCACACTGCCTGCTTTTGGAATTGCGACCACGCCTTCATGATGAATGACCCACGCCAGCAGTAACTGCGCAACCGTCACCCCTTTTTGCTGTGCAAGATCATTAAGCACAGGATGGTTCATCAACCCGCTACGCAACCGGCCTGCTTGTGCTAACGGGCAATAAGCCATCACCGGCATTTTTTGCTGCTGGCACCAGGGAAGTAAATCATGCTCAATGCCACGTGAGGCAAGATGATAAAGCACCTGATTGGTGGCACATTCGCGCCCACCCGTAACACTCCACAACTCCTGCATATCTGCATAGTCGAGGTTTGAAACACCCCAACGACGAATTTTGCCCTGTTGCACCAGTTGCTGCATAACGCTTACCGTATCTTCCAGTGCAATATCCCCGCGCCAGTGCAGCAAATAAAGATCGAGATAATCCGTTTTTAGCCGTTTCAGGCTCTGCTCGCAGGCCTGAATAGCGCTCGGCCCGGCGGCATTCCAGGGGTAGACTTTCGAAACGAGGTAAACCTCATCACGCCTGCCGCTAATAGCTTCACCCACAACTTTTTCTGCCCCACCATTGGCATACATTTCTGCCGTGTCGATGAGAGTCAGGCCGAGATCGATGCCCGCTCTTAGTGCATTCACCTCTTCGACATATTGCGCAGACTTTTCCCCCATATACCAGGTGCCTTGCCCAATTGCCGGTAGCGGTTGTGTTCCAGAAAAGATTATTTGTTTTGCCATCACATCCCCCTTAACTAGTTGCACCACCATAATGCAAACGGGGCGCAAGCGCCCCGGATAAGTGCATAAATTGCACTGCGTTAGTGCGCGACTAAAAACTATACGTAATGCCTGTCATCAAAATTCCCGTCCACTCTTTATCAATCATCGGGCTATCGGTGACTTCATTAGCCAGGTGCACGTAGCGACCCATACCGAAGACGTTCCAGCTATCTGTCAGCCTATAGTTTACAGACAGTTCAACGTACGGTGCCCAGCTGCTATCCGGGTCATAGGAATCTAAACCGCTGCGCTGCGACTCACTCTTAGTGATGCCATAGTAATATTCATTCTGGTTTTCGCTGCTCAAGGTTATCCCGATACCCGGCGTAAACGTCAATCTGTCGCTGTTGTAGCGATACAACCAGGCGGTATCCCAGTTTACGCCGTTGCTATTGCCCAACGTGTCACCCGCCAGCACAGTGCGCAAGAAACCATATTGCGTGTTATGTACATAAGAAAGCCCGGCCATCAGAGTCGCTTTGCGATTATCCAACTGGCGCATGCTTTTAGAGTCGCTGTCTTTCGCTCGGAAGAAGATCGGCGAATAGTAGGTAATGATGGAAAGCTTGTCAGCCTGGTCATTCCACAAGTAGTAACCTGCGGTTAAGCCACGCAGGTAGAAACTCTCCCCCTCATAACCCACCATTGGGATCGGATACAAACGGTCTTGATCGCCTTTGTACATGTTAGGCGTTACCAGAGCTGCCGCCCCTACAGACCAGGGGCCATCTGCTGCTTGCGCCGCAGGAAAAGTTGATGCAATGAGTACACCCAATGTAATAATTTTGAATTTGCTCACAATCCTTTAAGTCCTTTAATCAAATAATTAGCAATTAGAGTGTAACCCCCTTGCTTTCTCACCCCAAATTTTTTACCAATTTGATACATCAGAGCAACTGAACAACATCTCGCAAACAGGTTTCATCTTCTTTTCAGTTTTATGAATCACATGTGATACCAACCACTTCCCTTTACAACAAAAGGAGAATTATTTGGATGAGTTATTGATATGTCATTGAAATTGGCTTGTGGCCGTATGCAAGTTTTGCAAATGCCATCTACGCTTTATTTTAGGAAGATGAAATACGCTGAACGCGGCAATGAAAATGCCACGCTACCCTGAAACATTCGAGTTGCAGTAAACGCGCTTACAACTTGAATATTGACGGGTAAGAGAAGTTGGCATAAGGGTTGCTCGAGATTCAGGAGACGTCTTCCGGGAGCCTCCATTACTCATACGAACGGCTCTCTAACCTGTGCTAAATACGAAAGGACGGCATACCATGAATATATTCGATCACTATCGCCAGCGTTATGAAGCTGCCAAGGACGAAGAGTTCACACTGCAGGAGTTTCTTGCAATCTGTAAGCAAGATCGCAGTGCCTATGCCAATGCGGCAGAACGGCTATTGATGGCCATTGGTGAGCCAGTGATGGTGGATACTGCCACAGAGCCCCGGCTGTCCCGTCTCTTTTCGAATCGGGTAATTTCCCGTTATCCGGCGTTTGAAGAGTTCTATGGCATGGAAGAAGCCATTGAACAAATTGTTGCCTACCTGAAACACGCAGCCCAGGGACTGGAAGAGAAGAAACAGATTCTCTATTTATTGGGGCCTGTGGGTGGTGGTAAATCATCACTCGCTGAACGCCTGAAAGCGTTAATGCAGCGCGTGCCAATTTACACGCTGAGTGCTAATGGCGAACGCAGCCCGGTGAATGACCACCCGCTGTGCCTGTTTAATCCACAAGAAGATGCTTCTATTCTTGAAAAAGAGTACGGCGTCCCTACACGCTATCTGGGCACTATTATGTCGCCGTGGGCGGCAAAACGTCTGCATGAGTTTGGCGGCGACATCACAAAATTCCGTGTAGTGAAAGTCTGGCCATCGATTCTGGCGCAGATTGCGATTGCCAAAACTGAACCGGGTGATGAGAACAACCAGGATATCTCAGCGCTGGTCGGTAAAGTGGATATTCGTAAACTGGAAAACCACGCGCAAAACGATCCTGATGCTTATGGCTATTCTGGTGCACTGTGCCGTGCAAACCAGGGCATCATGGAATTTGTCGAGATGTTCAAAGCACCGATTAAAGTGCTCCACCCGTTGCTGACCGCAACCCAGGAAGGCAACTATAACGGGACCGAAGGCATCTCAGCCCTGCCGTTTAACGGTATTATTCTTGCGCACTCCAACGAATCTGAGTGGGTGACGTTCCGTAACAACAAAAATAACGAGGCCTTCCTTGACCGTGTTTACATTGTCAAAGTGCCTTATTGCCTGCGGATTTCCGAAGAGATAAAAATCTACGAAAAACTGCTCACGCACAGTGAATTGTTACATGCACCATGCGCCCCGGGTACCCTGGAAACGCTGGCGCGCTTCTCGATCCTTTCGCGTTTGAAAGAGCCAGAAAACTCAAGCATGTACTCCAAAATGCGGGTGTACGATGGTGAAAGTTTGAAAGACACCGATCCAAAAGCGAAATCGTACCAGGAGTACCGCGATTACGCTGGTGTAGACGAAGGCATGAACGGGCTGTCTACACGTTTTGCATTCAAAATCCTCTCTCGCGTGTTCAACTTTGACCACGTTGAAGTGGCAGCAAACCCGGTGCATTTGTTCTATGTGCTGGAGCAGCAGATCGAACGAGAGCAGTTCCCGCAGGAGATGGCAGAGAAATACCTTGAGCATCTGAAAGGCTACCTGATCCCGAAATACGCTGAATTTATCGGTAAAGAGATTCAGACCGCGTATCTCGAATCTTACTCAGAGTACGGGCAAAACATTTTCGACCGTTATGTTACCTACGCTGACTTCTGGATTCAGGATCAGGAATACCGCGACCCGGATACCGGCCAGCTGTTTGACCGTGAATCCCTGAATGCGGAGCTGGAAAAAATTGAAAAACCTGCTGGCATCAGCAATCCGAAAGATTTCCGTAATGAAATCGTCAACTTTGTACTGCGTGCCCGCGCCCATAACAATGGTCGTAATCCTAACTGGACGAGCTACGAGAAGCTGCGCACGGTTATCGAGAAGAAAATGTTCTCGAACACCGAGGAATTGCTGCCGGTTATTTCGTTCAATGCCAAAACCTCTACCGACGAGCAGAAAAAACACGATGACTTTGTCGATCGTATGATGGAGAAAGGCTATACGCGCAAACAAGTTCGCCTGCTGTGCGAATGGTATCTGCGGGTACGTAAATCTTCATAACGGCTGAGTCAAAGATGGGGCCACACAGTGTGGCCCCCCTGCGCAGTTGGCAAAGAAGTTTGGGGGAACTATGGCCTATTTTATTGACAGGCGACTGAACGGCAAAAATAAAAGTGCGGTTAACCGCCAGCGCTTTTTGCGCCGATATAAGGCACAGATTAAACAGTCGATTTCCGAGGCCATCAACAAGCGTTCGGTCACCGACGTGGATAGCGGCGAATCGGTCTCGATCCCAAGTGAAGATATCAGCGAACCGATGTTTCATCAGGGTCGTGGCGGTCTGCGCCATCGTGTTCATCCGGGCAACGATCACTTCGTGCAAAATGACCGCATTGAACGCCCGCAAGGGGGTGGCGGAGGGGGCGGTGCGGGTCAAGGTCAGGCAAGCCAGGATGGTGAAGGCCAGGATGAGTTCGTCTTTCAAATTTCGAAAGACGAATATCTCGACTTATTGTTTGAAGATTTAGCCTTGCCGAATCTGAAGAAGAATCAGCATCGCCAAATTACTGAGTTTAAATCCCATCGAGCGGGTTACACATCGAATGGCGTACCCGCCAATATCAGCGTGGTTCGTTCGTTACAAAACTCGCTGGCCCGCCGCACCGCGATGACTGCGGGTAAACGTCGTCAGTTACATGAGTTAGAAGACTGTCTTGAAACGGTAAGCAACAGCGAACCTGCGCAGTTGCTTGAAGAAGAACGCTTGCGCAAAGAGATTGCTGAACTGCGCGAGAAAATTGCCCGCGTACCGTTTATCGATACCTTCGATTTACGCTACAAAAATTATGAAAAACGCCCTGAGCCTTCAAGCCAGGCAGTTATGTTCTGCTTAATGGATGTCTCCGGTTCGATGGACCAGGCCACCAAAGATATGGCTAAACGCTTTTATATTCTGCTCTATTTGTTCCTGAGTCGGACGTATAAAAACGTGGACGTGGTTTATATCCGCCACCACACCCAGGCCAAGGAAGTCGATGAGCACGAGTTCTTTTACTCACAGGAAACCGGTGGCACGATTGTTTCAAGCGCCCTGAAATTGATGGATGAAGTGGTGAAAGAGCGCTACGACCCGGCATTGTGGAATATCTATGCTGCACAGGCTTCAGATGGTGATAACTGGGCAGACGATTCGCCGTTGTGTCATGAATTACTGGCGAAGAAATTACTGCCGATGGTGCGTTATTACAGCTACATTGAAATCACCCGCCGCGCCCACCAGACTCTGTGGCGCGAATACGAAGACTTACAGTCAACGTTTGATAACTTCGCCATGCAGCATATTCGCGATCAGGATGATATTTATCCGGTATTCCGTGAGCTGTTCCACAAGCAGGCGAGTAATAGTTTCAGCTAACACCACAAGTCAGCCAGTTTTATTCTGGCTGACTTTTTAATCCCTCCCGCTTAATTGCAAAATCTTAATTTTTATCATGCAATTGCACAAAATCCTCTGTATCGACTTAAAAAGGCTGACGTCACAGCACACCTGCGCGTAAAGTTATTAATAACAATAAAAACAGCCTTCTCTTTATATTTCGCAAGGAACAGCTATGATCTTCGACTCTACGCTATTAATCCTGTTGGCGCTTGCCGGACTGGGTTTTGTCAGCCATAACACTACCGTTGCGGTATCCATTCTGGTGCTCATTATTGTCCGAGTTACCCCACTGAGTCAGTTTTTCCCGTGGATTGAAAAGCAGGGGCTGACCGTGGGGATTATTATTCTGACCATTGGCGTTATGGCTCCGATTGCTAGCGGTACTTTACCTGCAAGTACACTGTTGCACTCGTTTACCAACTGGAAATCACTGGTTGCGATCGCAGTCGGCGTGTTCGTCTCATGGCTCGGCGGTCGTGGTGTGACCTTAATGAGCAGCCAGCCGAGTTTAGTCGCCGGTTTGCTGGTAGGAACGGTTTTAGGTGTCGCATTATTCCGCGGAGTGCCCGTCGGCCCGCTGATTGCCGCAGGGCTTGTGTCGCTCGTCATTGGTAAACAGTGAATCAGCTACTGTGGTTCTAGCGAGGCAAGATAGCGCCCAGGTGTATTACCGAGCGCTTTTTTGAACATCGTAATAAACGCATTGGTCGAGTCATAGCCGAGTTCGCTGGCCACCTTTTGCACCGAAGCACCACCAATTAATAGCTGCAGCGCGACAATCAGTTGTAACTGTTGCCGCCAACGGCGAAAACTGAGCCCCGTTTCTTTCACCACCAGCCGGGCAAGGTTGCGCTCGCTCATCGCCAGTTGTGAAGCCCATTGCTCCAGCGTCTGACGTTGCTGTGGATCCGCAGCCATTCGTTCAGCAATAAAGCGAATTTTAGGATGCCCCGACATCGGCAAATGCAATTGCTCTACAGCCTGGCGCGGCAATTCATCGAACAAAACCTGAACCAGCCGGTGCGTCTCCGGTTGCGCTAAATTGCGTTCATTTTGCTGTGTCAGATGCAGGATCAATTCACGCACTAGCGGAGTAATTCGCAACGTGCAGCATTGTGATGGCATCTCCACAACATCGGGTTCGATAAACAGAAAACAAAGTCTGGCGTTCGCGGTCGCACGATTACTGTGTGGCATTTCACCGGGGATCCAGACTGCATGCTGTGTGGGAACCATCCACCTCGCCTGTTCAACTTCACAAGTAATCCCGCCATGCAACGCCAGAATCAGTTGGCCTTTGCGATGCTGATGGAAGGCAATTTCGTTCTCACTTTCAGAAACCAGGATGCTAAACGCCTGAGCAGGATGTCGATTGCTATCAGGGTCGAATCCTTCCAGGGCTAAGCCACGCTCCATAATATTGTCCGGTTTTAGGGATAAGCTGGCATTTTACGTTGATTTCTTCCATTCCCAAAACATGTATCTTGTGCGCATCGTCTTACGAGGTATGTGTATGTCTTCAATTTCAACTTCAAATGTGAAAAAAAACGGTCTGCTGTTGCTCGGCATTTTAATGATAGCCACCACGCTGCGCGTGACGTTTACCGGCGCGGCGCCATTACTGGATATGATTCGCGCATCCTTCAGCCTCACAACTGCACAAACGGGCGTGCTTACCACCCTGCCACTTTTAGCCTTTGCGATTGTTTCTCCACTGGCGGCAGGGATTGCACGCCGGTTCGGTATCGAACGTAGCTTGTTTGCAGCTATGCTGGTTATCTGTGTAGGAATTGCTGTACGTTCGATGGGAAACACGATGCTGCTCTATAGTGGCACCGCGATTATTGGCTGTGGGATCGCCATGGGGAATGTGCTTTTGCCTGGATTGATTAAGCGCGATTTCCCAGGGCAAGTGGCGCGACTCACTGGTGCGTATTCACTGACCATGGGCGTTGCTGCAGCTATCGGCTCAATGATGGTGGTTCCCATCGCGCAACACGGTTACGGCTGGCCTGGCGCACTGATGGCGCTGATGGTTTTCCCCGTGGTGGCATTGCTAGTTTGGCTGCCGCAGTTGTCGAATCACAACATATCGACCTTAAGCAACAGTAATGCCTTACATAACCGGGGGATCTGGAAATCTGCGCTTGCCTGGCAAGTGACTCTGTTTTTGGGGATCAACTCGCTCATTTATTATGTGGTGATTGGCTGGCTGCCTTCAATACTGATAAGTCACGGTTATAGTGAAGCACAAGCGGGTTCGTTGCATGGCCTGATGCAATTAGCCACCGCCGCCCCCGGTTTATTTATCGGCATGATTTTAGGCCGAATGAAAGACCATCGCGGCATCGCCATCCTCATGGCCTTGTTGTGTGGACTGAGCGCAATTGGTTTACTGTTAATTCCATACTTCGCCAGTGTTTGGGTCGTGATATTTGGCTTTGGCTCTGGTGCGACGATGATTCTTGGCCTGACGTTTATCGGCTTGCGGGCAAATAGTGCGCATCAGGCCGCCGCATTGTCTGGTATGGCGCAATGTATGGGATATTTATTAGCGGCTTTCGGGCCGCCGATGATGGGGAAAGTACACGATCTCTCTGGCCAGTGGAGCTTGCCACTGCTTGGGTGCGCAGTGTTGGCGTGCGTGATGGCGGTATTTGGTGGTTTTGCCGGGCGTGATGCACAGATCATCAGCCCAGCACAACCTGGCCACCCTTCCTGATTAACGCTGCGCCGCTTTTAGCAACGCTTCAACTAGCGGCGCAGGTTTATCCTTCAATGCATTACGTTCGTGCTGGAAAAGTGTTCCGACAAAAAAAGGATGTCCACGAAGCTCAACTACGCGGATTTCACCTTGATTATCCCACCCGGTTGGCTGCAATTGAGATGTCTCCAGTTGCCCGGCAAAAAAGTCGGCAATACCGTAATTGCAATGGTAGCCTTCTTCAATTATCGAACGCCCATAGGCCTCAGCGATCAGTGACCCAGGTTTTAGCTCAATAGCATCGGATTTCTCCACCAGTGAGCAACTCAATGGCCCAATGACCAGGCTTCCCTGTTGACTCGTTTCTGCATGACCCGCATCTCCCAAATCCAGGACATTGCGCGCATATTCAATAACGGCGTGCTGGAAGCCACCGCATGTGCCAAGAAACGGAATTTGGTTCTCACGAGCGTAACGGATTGCCAGAAAAGCACCGTCTTCATTTTGATAGGGGCTAGCAGGAACACACCAGATGGCGTCATACCCCACCAGATCCTCCGGACTTGTTACTTCAGGTGTAGGCAGCCAGTCATAGTCAACAGTTACGTCAAGGTATTCAGCTGCATTATCTAAAGCCAGAGGAATTGCCTTGTGTGCGATCACCGCAGGGTTGTAATCACCCACCAGCGCAACACGCAGCGTTTCTTTCAAAGGTAATGGAGGCATTTATTTGATTATCCTTATGTTTAATAGCAGCTACTACATAAGGAATAATAGAGTATGCCACTACCTTTTGCCTTGCAACGCCCAAAATTAGCAGGGTGGCGCAGCACCATCACAGTAGTGTACCGTACTTTTCTCACCCGACTTTACGTGGCGAAATGAAAACAAAAATACTGATTAGTGCTTGTCTGATGGGCTTTAAAGTTCGCTATAACGGGCAGGATAAACCTCTCATAAATAGTGTGTTAGCACGCTGGCAACAAGAACAACGACTCATCGTCCATTGCCCTGAATTGGCCGCTGGCCTCACGACGCCGCGTTTGCCTGCCGAACTAGTGGGTGGTAGTGGCCCTGCTGTGCTTAATGGCGATGCAAAAATTCAGGAAAGTGATGGTTCAGATGTGAGTCAGGCATATCTATTGGCAGCGTTCCTGGCATTAAAAACGGCTCAAGACTCTGGATGTCGCCTGGCATTAATGACCGATGGCAGCCCAACTTGCGGCAGTACGAAGATTTACGACGGAACTTTTCAGGGAGTCACACAGCCTGGAATGGGAGTGGCTGCGGCATTACTACGACAAAATGGTATCGAGGTTTACGCTGAAGGTGAGCTTCCTGCGTTAATTGCCCGCATTGAGGCTTTAGACGGAGAGTTAACGCATGAAGAAGATAGCTATCGCGAATGAAGCCCAACAGTCGATCAGTGCACAACCTGCTGTTGTTCGCTCTCTGGCAATAATGTCTTGTCGAGTGGCATCAGATATTCTGCCCGAACAAAGGTATAACCTTCGCGCCCATCGAACGCCACCACATTACCCGTCACCAACCATAGCGGATGATTTGCATCATGAGGAAGTTGCGTTACCACACCAGTAACCGGATTAACAAAACTTTCGCCAGGCTCGCACAGGCCAAAAAGCTCGACTGATTTACCGATGTTCACACGCCCTGCGGCAGTACGGGAACCAATAATCATTGCCAGCATTCCCGGCTTTAACTGAAACATAAAACGACTCTGTAGCTCATCAAATAATTGGCTATATCAGAACATTCTTAGGTGTAAAAGTAAACAGAGGGCAGATAAATCCAGCCGGGCACCTCTGGCGAGCGACTTCTGTTGTCACCCGCCCCGCCAGCTTTTAAACAATGAATAGGTTTTATTTTATTAATCGCGGGTTTGCACCCAAAACGCGTGGATTAATCCAGGAATATAGCCCAACAGTGTCAGTACAATATTCAGAATAAATGCCCAACCGAATCCTTTAGCCAGCAATACACCAAGCGGTGGTAAAATAATCGTAAAAACAATACGCCAAAAGCCCATAAAAAACTCCAGTTATTAATGTTATATACATATAAAAAAGTATATTCCGCTACAAGCATAGTCTACTCAGCGTAAACCAACTGAAGGTATATCGTTAATTAATGTAAAGAACAGCGATAACCTCATTAATATTATGTGATTAATAATAAGGAAAAAAGCGGGGTTTAGTGGATTTTAGATAACAAAAAACCCGCACATGGCGGGTTTATTCACTTTGACTTCCGGCTCGGGTTATTCACCGTCTTCGCATGCGTCAGTCGCAGTTATGCGTTAGCAGTCTTACAGAGCAACAACGTTAGTTGCTGATGGACCTTTAGCGCCGTTCTCAACAGAGAACTCAACTTTCTGACCTTCGTCCAGAGTTTTGAAATCATTGCTCTGAATGGCAGAGAAGTGAACGAACACATCTTTGCTACCATTGTCAGGAGTGATGAAACCAAAACCTTTTTCTGGGTTGAACCATTTTACTAAACCAGTCATTTTTGACATAGATACTTCCTCAATATTTTATAGCCATTTTATATGGCGAACGTGGTCTGTATTGCAGAACGTTTCTTATTTAGGCACTTAGGAGGAGACTCACGAAGAAGGGTATCTGATGACTTGATAGCGCTTGAACTGAGGACTGCTTTACTAAAACTGCTTTCATAAGGTCTGTCTTCCAAACCGATGACGCATTAACGCACGGCAGCGTTCTGGAAGCAAGAATTATTTTCAAATAATAATTTTCTCATTAACATAACCCCCCTTCCGTACCCATTTCTGTAACGCTGCATATGGAGTATTTTTCAATCAAAACATCATCGCGCGAGCTATAGTTAAACGGTACGCAACCAGAATTTTTAGGTGATGTCACCATGGTGCGCTTAATGTGGGTGTTACTCTTACTTTCCTCATTTTTGCCGATGACGCATGCAGCCACCGATGACCAGCCTTTGAAGTTTGATACTCAAATCAATACGGTTTTTGGTGACTATGATGTGATGAAACAGCGGCGCATCATTCGCGTTTTGATTCCTTATAGTAAAACTTTTTACTTTATTGATAACAATGGGACTCAGCGGGGCATCATGTTGGAGTTGATGCAACAGTTTGATAAACAAATCAATAAAGGTCTTAAACCTTCACAAAAAACACATCTTGTTTTTATACCAACAGCACGGGACCAACTTATTCCTCAGCTTATCGCCGGACGTGGCGATGTCATCGCTGCTAACTTGACGATCACTCCTGAACGCGAAAAACTGGTCGATTTCAGTACGCCGTTAGTAACCAATGTCCCTGAGTTGGTCATTGCGAGTAATAAGGCACCCGAGCTCAAAAATGCCGATTCGCTTTCGGGGCAATCCGTGTTTGTCAATCCGTCGACGAGTTATGTCTCCAGCATTGAAACACTGAATAAGAGCCTGGCCGAGAAAAAACTGCCACCCGTAGTCGTTATCAAAGCCCCTGGTAATTTCGAGCCGGAAGACATTCTGGAGATGGTGAATGCCAATCTTGCCGATTACACCGTAGTCGATCGTTACCTGGCCATATTGTGGACACAGATTTATCCAAACCTGGTCGTTTATGAAAATATTACACTCCGTGATGATAGCTCTATCGCATTGGCAATGCGTAAGAACTCCCCTCTTCTGAAAGCACAGCTCGATGAATTTACTGCCGCGCATAAAATTGGCACTTCTTTTGGTAATCAGCAGGTTTATAAATATTTGCGCAACACCAAATGGGTAAAAGATGCACGTTCACAAGCTGAATTAGAGAAGTTTCATCAGGTTACAGAAATTTTCCGCAAATACGGCGAGCAATACAATGTCGACTGGCTGATGATGGCCGCACAAGGGTATCAAGAGTCACGCCTTGACCAAACAGTTCGTAGCAAAAGTGGCGCAATTGGAGTGATGCAGGTACTGCCAACAACCGGCAAAGAGTTAAAAGTCGGCGATATTAGGTTGATCGACCCTAATATTAATGCAGGGGTAAAATATATCCGTTTTATGCGTGATCGTTATTTTGCTGATGAGAAAATGACCGATCTGAATAAATTACTTTTCACTTTCGCCTCTTATAATGCTGGCCCAGCCAAAATAGCCCGTCTACGCAAAGAGGCAGCAACCAAAGGACTTGACCCTAATATCTGGTTTAACAATGTCGAACGTATTGCACAACTACGTATCGGCAATGAAACTGTTCAATATGTAAGCAACATCTTCAAGTATTACGTAGCCTACCAACTCATAATGGAACAGGCGAAAGCACGTAAGGCTGACACCCCACCTGATGCCAGTAAAGTGGAATAGGCAGCGCAATTTTTTTATTGAGTTTCTTTTTTGGGTAACTCCACTTGCCTTGAATGCAGAGATTTATTACTGTACAAAAACACAGTCTTAAGAGGGTAGTATTAATGTTCGTTGAATTGGTTTACGACAAACGAAATGTGGCGGGACTTCCCGGTGCAAATGAAAAGATTCTTGCAGAATTAACAAGGCGAGTTCACGGCCTCTTCCCTGATGCGCAAGTCAGGGTGAAACCAATGCAAGCTAATGCAGTAAACAGTGATTGCACCAAGAATGAAAAAGAGAAAATTAACCGTCTGGTTGAAGAAATGTTCGACGAAGCAGATTTTTGGCTGGTTTCTGAAGAGTAAATATCATCCGCGGTATTGCTGAAACGAGGATTTTCACGAGTTTTCTCCTGTTCTGAGCTACGCAATACTATGCCCAAAATCTTTTAAACAGGTCGAGAAAGCATGAGAAAAACAACGGTGATATTAATTGTGGTGGCAATTGTAGTTTGGTTTGCAAGCCATCAGGGGTGGATCTAACCCCAGAGTCATTGAGGAAGTGTTTGCCGTTAAGCTTCCTCTCAATCACTTCACATTGGCTAAGGCACAGACGAAAAAAAACCACCTGAAAGGTGGTTTTTTTAAATATGGTGCCGACTACCGGAATCGAACTGGTGACCTACTGATTACAAGTCAGTTGCTCTACCTACTGAGCTAAGTCGGCGTGGAGAACACTCTACACAAAGCCGATCAGCTATGCAATTCCCTGCGAATCGTTCGCTTAAAAATTCAACTTATTGTTTTTAAAACAACCAGCCATAAATGAAAATTCGCGATTTTGCATAAACTTTAACCAACAATCACCCAAGGTTAAGTTCTTTGGTGAGACATGTTACCCTTGTATTACAATACATTAAAAAATGAGGTGTTTTATGAAACTCATTCTCTTCATTAGCCTTTTAGGCTTCATTCAATCATCCGCCTTTGCCGCCACTGCGACCAAACTGTCATGCCCAATGCGCGAAAATGTTGTCATATCACGGTTTAGCCATAACCTTTCGACAATGAAGTGGGATGATCACTTTCTGGTTGCTTCAGGCGTGAAGAAAACCAAAACAAGGAATGACGTTCCTTTTCGTGTCACCAGTTTTCAGAATGGAGATGACCTGGTTTTCTTCCCTGAAAAGCAGCAGTACTACTTGTTTTATTCGGGGAACCCGAATCCAGATCGCTGCACCATACAAAGCACAAGCACTTATGAGATAACCCAATTACCACGGTATGAAAAACCTGACACGTAATCTGCTAAAGGCCGCAGGCAGGATATGGCAAATCGGTGAGTGTTAAGAAGGGCTTGTCATCCACCAATAAAAGCGGGGGTAGAATCTTCCCGCTCTTACGTATTTTAGGTAAACACACTCTAATAAATATTTCACGCCCTCTCTTTTTCCCTTTCTCAACTCAAATCAATTGATTCCCACCTTCAACATTGTCCTTCTTTTCCGTGCTACATCATTTTGGTTATATTCTGATGACGATATATTTACGGTTTATTAACACCACAACTCTTGAGCAACTCCAATGCTGTAGAAAAAATCAATAATTATTTTATTTAATAACGAACAAAACAATTGAAACATGATTTCATTTTCTTGATCAAACTATCTCTTTCTGAAAGCAAAATTAATTAGCATCGTCACCAGTCCGATGACTGATTTTTTAATTCACAACAGGGAAAGACTAAATGAAATGTCTCTTTAAACTTAGTGCTTTAGCTACATTATTAGTTTCAGTTTCTTCAGGTGCGGTTACACTGGATTATCGTCATGAATTTAAACCAGAAAGCGGCACCAACGCTGACAGGATTAAAATAGGCCACACTACTGAAGATGGCTATTTTGCGAGCGTTGAAGGCAAAGTATCTGAAAAAACAGAAGTTGATAAAGAAGGCTACAAAAACGGCATTGAGAAATACAGTGGCAATGGTAGCGAATTTGAATTTGGTAAGAACTTCATCATCAATGATCAGTTAACAATTGCGCCAGCAGTTAACCTTGATGTTGGTGATACCTATATTGGTTACCGCGTGCAGGTTAAAGCCATCTACAATATTAACGATAACTGGATGACATCTCTGCGTTGGCGTCCAGGTATTGAGGTGAGTGAAAACGCCGGTGTTGAGGACAAAAACTATAACCAATTTAACTGGGAACTTGGTTATACCTATCAACAATTCTCTATTGTCGGTGATTTTGAATATCGCTTCACAAATTATGAAGATTATGAAGGCGAGCATAATTATTGGCTCTATAACGTTGTAGCCAGCTATAGCATTGATAAACACTGGAAACCATATACTGAAATCGGATATGTTCCACGTTACAATCAAGACCATGAGAAAGACGAAATGGAAGTTCGTTATCGTATGGGTATCAAATATACTTTCTAAATCCAGATAATAAAAATCCCGCTGACATGGCGGGATTTTTACTGCACTAACCAGGAGTAACTCTTACCCCTTATTGATATCAGTGTTTGATATCACGCTTTTCCTGGCGGCAATCGGCATTGCCAACAAGACCGTCACGACATTCTTGCTTGGCTTCGCGCCCATCTTGGCGCTCTTGAGCCTGCTCCGTTGCCAGTACAGATACTGAAGCCATCAGAGTGGAAGCTGCAAGCAGCATTAAAGCATATTTTTTCATGGGAAATTCCTTACGTGGGTTAGCACACCATTATGGCGGGCACAAATCATACACTTCAGTTGCTTAGCCCGTCGTGCCAGAATAAATACAATTTTAAACTAATATTTATGCACTAATCCCTTCTCAGCACACCTCAGTACTTGATATCACGAGCTTTATCACGACCTTCCTGCTTATGTTGACGGTGGTCCTGTCGGCAATCAGCATTACCAACAAGGCCATCGCGACACTCCTGCTTGACGTTACGTGATGCCTCGCGAGTGGTCTGCCTTACATCACGGCCATCCTGGCGCTGCCGTGACTGCTCAGTGGCCTGTGCGGGTATTGTGGCTATCAGGGTAGAAGCGGCCAGCAGGATCAATGCGTATTTCTTCATAGTAGGTCCCCAGAATTGGCAAGTCGCGCCAATATGACGTAGCTAAATTATAGACCCCTCGGGGGTTGCTGCTTAAATCAATACACATTTTCGATTAGGCTATTGATAAGCCAATCAATATGAACCACCGTGTATTCGTTTCATATAGTTTATTTTTAATGTAAACAAAGACTCCAGCCGATTTTCGCTCCGGCATATCGATATATTTTTTAGATTACCTCTTAAAGAAATACCATGAGAAATCGCTCATAAATCGATAATTTATCCACTGTTTATCTTCTCCCTGCATCTACACTTTAAAGTGCCGATAGATTTCGAACGCTGATCCACTTGAGAGTTACGAGGATGTGAAGATGAAAAGATTGATCTATTTCTCTATGACGGCGGCTCTTCTGGTACTTCCTGTAACCGCCATAGCAGCGGCCATAGAGACTCCAGCCCAAGAATTAGCTCATGGAACGACACATCTACAAGAGATGGGTACCATCTCTGCCTGGGGAGATTCCGCTAATGATGTAAAGGTTTTCCTTGGTACAGAGGCAACTCAAAAAGGGGCGACCCGTTATAAAATAATTTCTGAACGCGATATTGAAGGGCAAATATACGGAACAGCAATACTCTACAAATAGTATTCATCCGCATGCTTTATATGTAACGGCTCCTCCGCAAGGAGCCGTATTAGTAAGGTCAGCAGTTGTTTTTTTTAATCTAAAAGTATCTCTCAGACTGTAATTTCGCACTAACTTCTCACATGGTGATATAGCTCAGTTGATAGAGCAGCACTACAATTTGAATATGCTGATTTCTTATTCAGCACATCCAGTTCCGATCCACTCTTTGTGTTAACCATAAAGTGAGTGCTCTCAATGAACCAATCCCGTTTCTCCCCGTTAGACCCAATATCCCGTCACTCCGAGATCCTATTCGGTCTGCTGATGGTACTCACCTTCACGGGCTGTTTTAACGCCTTCGAAGCGGGAAAGGCAGAGGTCAAGGATCTGCTTATCGCCGGTATCGGCTGTAACATCGCATGGGGGATAATCGATGCCATTGTTTACCTCATCACAACCCTGGCTGAGCGAGGACGTTTAGTGCGCCTGGAGAAAAAACTACGCCAGTTACCGGAAGGTGATTCAGCCGCACTGGAAGCCATGCGCGATGCCCTGCCCCCATTTCTGGCAGAGAATTGCTCTGATGCTGAACTTAAAAGCTGGCAGACGCGATTTAAAGAGTCCCATAGTGTGACGATGGGTCGCATGCTCACCTGGAACGATCTGCGTAACTGCCTGGGGGTTTTCTTACTGGTGTTTCTCTCCACTTTTCCCGTTTTACTGCCATTTATGTTCCTCGACGACACCGTACTGGCTTTGCGTCTTTCCCACGCTATCGCTCTCCTGATGCTGGTGTTACTCGGTCGTGGCCTGGCTCGCTATGCCAGTTCAAGCCGTCCCTGGTTTATCGGCTTTATCTTCGCAGCGGTGGGTACTGTGATCGTCGCCATCACGATTGCTCTGGGGGGGTGAACTCCACCTGCCTGCAACAAGGAAAGAAGAGGTTGCTGAATGATTGGCGCTAAATGTGTAAAGGCCCACCGAAGTGAGCCTTTTCACATTTATTGCTGATAAGTTAGACAGCGTTATGAGTTCGTCGGAGTAAAAAAACGGCCCATTATCATGAGCCAACGACTCATTGCTATCACTCTTATTATGGTAAATCTATTACCTGTCACCCTGGTGATGGCTGACGGAGAGAAGGATAAACAGTTACCTTGCGTGATTATTAGGTTTTTGTGCCAAATCACCTAACTTACCAAAAACACGAATGAAAAAGTCCCGGCTCATGCCGAGGCTAAGTGATCTCAGACACTTCAAGTCTATAGTTTGAAATCTAATGGCACATTTTTGAAAACTTCACACACAGCCTTACTTGGCTGTGCGGGTATATGAACCTGTTTGGCTGCAGCCAGTCAGTTGCTTAACTGACTGGCATTACTGCATAAACAACTCAGCTTTTTCTAAAACTATTTGCTTTTTAGTGTTGAAATATAATGCTTAACCACTTCATAAACATAATCCTGGTTTCCTTCCGCTGTTGCCGGGTTATATTTACCACCATTGCTTTTATTATTGGACAGAACTCTTATACCCAAGAATTTCACACCATAAGCGCTTGCAATTTGTGCACCTGCAGCACCCTCCATTTCTTCTACAGATGAACCGTAATTCACATGAAACCAATTAATTCGATCAATTTCATCATTCCAAAAATCTGATGAAGCAATAGTCCCTTCCACAACCTTACCTTTTGTATAGGTATTTTTCACCGCAATAGCAGATGCCAGTAAGTCCTTATCACCTTCGTAATAACGAATTTTTTTAGCATTAGGATCTGATCCACTACCTTCAGAAGCCATTAAGTCCATTGGCCCCCAGGTCATTGGGTTGCTTCCCTGATTTTTACCTAAATCACCTGATTTCAGAGAACCCGTATTTACCGTTCTTTTTCCCAGGACAATGTCACCCACATTTAAATCAGGATCATGCCCACCGGATGTCCCCTGGTTAATAATAGCAATAGGGTGATACTTCTCAATTGCTATAGCGGTATTAGCAGCTGTATTCTCCATCCCTTTACCGGTTTTAGAAACTATAACTGGGTAATTATCCAGCGTACCTATATAAAATACAAAACTCCCTGATTTCTCAATTTTTACATCAGTTAATTTTTTGGCGAATTTTTCAGCTTCAATAGGCATTGGCCCTTGAATAAGGATTGGCCTTTCCTCAATTTTTTCTTTTTCTGCCGCTAACACCGTTGCAGGAACCCATCCAGCAATACATGCGACGACTAAGCCAGATGTCGCAAACGAAGCTATTTTCTTAACATACTCTCTCATAAATTAATATCCGTTAGTTGTTATTTAATTACCTAAATACTGTCCCACTGAAAAACCTGGTAACCCTGACTGAAAATCAATGTCATAGCTTTCATTAACGAAACAATGCGCATCCGCATTGTAGAAATATTTTAGCCGCACTCAACTGAAGATTCGTTTTTTAATAAATATAATTTCACAACGGGAACCGGTTGCCGCCATTTTCAGCTAACCCCCATTGATATAGTAATATTACTCTGAGGGGAATTATTTCGTTATGCCATAGTGTGTTGGTCAGTAGAAATATGGTGCAGTTTGGGGTTCTTGTGAAAGCATAAAAAACGGGAGCACCAGGCTCCCGTTTTGAAATCAGAGAAATCGTAAGTTACGGTCTTAGCGTTAATCGCGCCTTCCATACCTTTAACGATCAGGTCAGCCGCTTCGAACCATTCCATATGACTGAACATTACATTCAGGGAAATAACTCAACTATTTGAAAATATTGAAAAATACAATCTCAAGTTTGTACTCTGCTTACTAAAACCACCCTTCGTTAAGTTACTGTTTCTTAAATAGTTAATTTTAGTTTTGGGGATGATTGCTCGTGGAGCGCTTTTATCATGAACATGAAGACGGGGAGTTATTGTCATTGATACGGATACAGTTGACCTCTGCACTCATCAATCCGGCATCCACTGTAGTAATTGGACCACCCGATTTTGTACTTCCGAGCGACGGAGAGTTGATCAATGCCCGCCCTGCCAACCCATTCTTAACACGGAAAGCCTCTGCATCCATACCGTTGCCACTAATTAATATGGCAAAGAGAAATGTTCTTGCAAACCTGACACTACTTTGGCAAAGAACGGACTGTTCAGTGCGCTTTTGTTGTACACCATATATATCGGCACTGAAGGCAGGAGAAATTCAGTTTCCAGCATCTTTAGGTTGTAACACTCTTTATATTTGTTGAAGGCGCTGACAGGGACAAAAGCCACCGCATCAGACTGCTCAACAAAACTCAGTGCAGCCATAACGGATGTAACCTGAAAACGAAAATTTCTCTGCATATTAATCGCATTTTCTATTTCGGTTTTAGCCGCGCTTATTTCGGTGCTATCCGATGTGATACTGACAAATATTTCGTTAGGTATATCACTGAACATGAATGTATTTTTAAGCCGGGGATGCGATTGCGAACAGACCGCGATAAATTGTTCTTCGTAAATCTTATAAGTATTTCGCGACATATTACTATGCGGGCTAACATCAAAAACAATATCCGCCTTTCTGAAAGTCAACACGTCATCTACCGACTCGACAGAATTATTATTATTGTCATGAACCAAATGACTTTTTGGGGATATATTATCCATGATTTTTATTAACGGACCGAGAATTCTTGTTGTTACTAAAAGAGAACAGTTGATCACCAGCTTGTTCTTATTCTCGTTATCATTCTCATTTTTTAAATCGTGAAACTGAGAAACCAAATCGTCATAGGTCCCACCCAATTTTTCATGAATATAGGTAGCATTTATGGTGGGTTTCAACCCTTGACCCTGGCGAATAAAAAGCGGGTCGCCAAAATAAACGCGTAATCGACCTAAAGCCTGGCTTATGGCCGCAGGGGTAGTGCTCAGCACATTTGCGGTGGTGGTCACACTGCCATACAAATAAACAGCTTCAAAAACATTCAGGAGGTTAAGGTCGAATCCCTTCATGGTGATAAAACCATCAACAGCATGACTTTTTTTCATGGAAAAGCTCTCATCTTAGAATATTCCTTAAGTATAGCTTTGATATTGAAACCATAGTGTAAACCCGCATTTGTACGCGAGTTTACACATTTATGCTGTTACCCAAAGCTCTTAAAGATAAATCAAGCTAAAAGTCAGCTGACCATCAATCGGCGTATTATCGATAAGTCCAAGAGTATCCGTTGCCTGAATCCCCGCAGTGACCCCCATCGGGAATTCTGCTGTTGTAAATGCAATAGGGTCCAGGCCAGTCCCTACCGTCATAATACGCCAGTTGTCTTGCTGAAGTGACTGCGCATAGAAGCCACCGCAATCTGTCCATGATCTATCAGGGTTCGAGAAGTTATCTTTCTGTATATAAATTAGATTCGCATTCACGCCATCTGCAGTTACTGCGCTGTTATTAAGCTGCACGGCATAAGATCCAATATTCACGCCCGTGGCTGTTTTTCCCAGACCAAAATTATAGGCGGGGTCAACATTAATGTTATACAATGCCGCATCACTATCCTGACGATCGTCATTAGAGCTGAATCCTACTTTCGTCGGAGAAACACAATTTATGGTTAGTGTGATGTTTTTCGTCTCAAGCTTAGTTGCAGAAGTAGGGTTTAAAGTACTGGCAACTATATTCCCGTAATCAATAACGCCACCGTTACTGAATGTGGGTGTGCAAGACGCGGTTAATATTTTCCCCTCAACCTTAAGCGGAATGCTCCCTGCAGCATAAGAAGAATTAGCCAGGCTAAGAATGACACTGGCCATCATTATGTTCCGCATAAATATCCTTTCATTTTGTTAATTAATAAAAAAAACGTGATTCGTTTTTCGTACCACTAGAGGTAAAAGAGGCTAATTGTCATTTCACCATCCAACGATGTTGTGTCAGTAATAGCCAGTGTATCAGTCGGCTGCACCGTCGCTGCAACTTCCAGAGAAAATGTTGCGCTGTTAAAAGCTACTGGTTCATTAAAACTGCCGAAAGAGGTCACTATGGAGTCACTGCCCCTTAAGACACCCATACTTGTATTCCAGTCACCTGGATTACTGCCAGTCCCCCTGGACATCAGCTGTGCTGTCGAACCATCAACGTTTATTGAAGAGGCGTCAACCCACACACCATAAGAACCGATTCCGATATTCTCTGCGGTTTTTCCTAAACCAAAGAGGTTGTCGTGGTTGGTCACAACATTTCCATTGCTGAACTCGACACTATTATAAGGATTACCCTCTTCATGATTGGAGATAACGGTAAAACCAACCTTGGTGGCTGAATCACACGTAATACTGAGGCTAATATCTTTTTGGCCCAAACTATTGGGTTGCGTCGAGCTTAGGGAGCTAACTTGAATCGTGCCAAAATCCACAATCCCGCCATTGCTCAGCGTGGGAGTGCAGGCTGAAGTGGTCAATGTCCCCTGCACCTTAAGAGTGGTGCTGGTTTCACCCGCAAAAGCGGAGCTGGTTGCCATGGTAAGTAAAGTGGCGAAAAGTAATTTATTCATTTCGATGATCTTCAATTTGGAATGGAGCTAAGTGAGAAATACCCTTTAAAAGAAAACGAGAATTCCTCTCCCGCCGCAGTCATTTATTGATCGTCGATCATCACCAGACCGATATCCGAAGTCAGTGTTGTACGGTCAGACACCTTAAACTCACTCTCTTTCAATACCGGAGTTAGTGTCAGCCTGAAATTCATTTGCTGCCCTTGCACCGCAGAGTTGCCATTAACGGCCATAATCCCTTCACGGTTATGAACCAGCAGTTCTTCCGCGGCGCTGCCGTCCGGCAAAAAGCTGCCGGGATTAACGGTTTTCGCCATCGGGTAGTGTTGCCCGTCAACCATCAGCTGCGACACTTTGCCGCTAAGGCCGCTCTGGCTGCCAAACCTGAAATAGCCTTTATCCCCTGCGTTACCGTGGAAGAACACCGCCATTTTGCGAGGCGTGGTACAGAACACGTTGACGTTAATGTCCTTCTCCTGCATCACGCTCCAGCCTTGCCCGGTCTTTACCGCCTCGTCCTGGCGCAATACCTGTAAATCCACTTCGGGTTGCGAAAGCGTCATCTGGCAATCGCTGTTTGCAAAGCTGGCGGGTACGGCCATAAAGCTACTGATAACCGCCAGCGCGCCGATCGTTGTGATTCGGGAAAATGTTCTCATCGGCATACGCCCTCTGTTTCTTCGTAAAAGGCTTCCTTGTCCTGTTTGTCTGCCAGCTTCCAGTCGATTTGGCACTGTCGTTTACCGTCATCATTGGTGACATAAAGTGCAGAAATCCCTTCTACATCGTTCAGGAAGACATGACCATCATCCACCACGGTAACCACGTAATTGCCCTTCTCATCCACCACTGAGCTCCCTTTACTTAACAACTGACCATCCGGATGTTTCACCTGAATCATGACCCTGCGCGAGTTCATCACTTTGAAACCGACTTTCCCGACCGAACCATGCCCCGCTGCAACCATCTTGGTGCCGTTTGCCAGATCCATGCTCTGAGGCAATGTGTTGCCGTTAATTTCGATACGCGCATTGCGATACAGCGGCATACCCGGTATTACCGCCTGCCCCCAGGCATCCGTCCAGACCGTGCCTTGTGGGGTGGAAATTTCAATGCCGCTCACAGGCTCGCTCAAGCTGGCAATCGCAAAGGTGTCTTTCACCGCATAAGGCGAGAAGGTTACACCGTCGTCGTGCATCACGATTCCCCCGCTGAGGCTCATGTTGTAATTGCTTTGATGATCGTTACTGCCACCCGCCCCGACACTCAGTTGCGTGTAGTGGAGGTTGGAATTGATGTTGCCATTGAAGCTGGTGTTGTTGTCGTTCTGATCTTGATCGACGGAAATCGAGTAATTGCTGTTCTTCGTGATCTCGCCGCTGGTGGAGACACCGTACGAGGTGTCATCCCCTTGTTTACGCATGTGCGTACTAATGCTTTGCGAGCCAATCGGGATACTGACGTTGACATAAAAGAGATCTTCATCTTCCTGGTCTTCATCGGTACTCCCCACCTGGCTTTGCCAGTTAACCTGGACCGAGGCGTATTTGAACGTCTTTCCCCAGGAGGCATTCACATAGCGGGAATCTTCATTATCATCAGTGCCTTTGTTCAGGCTGTAACCGAGGGAAAATGTCCCGAGCGGCCCCTGGCTCCAGCTCACGGAGGAGCTGTAGCTGCTCTGATAACTGTTGTAATCGTCATTCATGGCATCAGTAAGCTCGCGGTAATCCGCGGAATATTTTGCCGCAGCAAACGACACCGACAACGAATCCACCGGCGAAAAGCTGGTCGATAGCTCGCTTTTTGTCCCCTGGCTTGAATCACCAAAAGACTCTTTACTGGCAAGCAAACTGGCACCCACCGTCCAGTTGTTCGACGGCAGATAATCGAGCATGGCACCCGCCGCCTGGTAATCAGCGGCCAACACACCCGACGCGGTCAGGTTAAACTGGGGGCTCAGGCTCCAGCCATCTGACAAATTAACTACCGTCGGGTCACTGTAATCAGAATCGGTATCCCTGACTCTCCCCATCGACATCGAAAAACCCAATGGTCGGGAAAGCCGCTTTGCGTTCAGGCTCGATGAAGGAATAACGAAATGGTTAGTGGAGCCGTCAGTCTCCACCACGGTAATGTCCAGATCGGTATTGGTGCGCACAATCGGCACGTTATCCAGCGAGAACGGACCTGCCGGGACCAGCGTTGAGTAAATCAGCTGGCCCGTCTGGCGGATTTCAACACGCGCCTGAGGCATACGCGCAATCCCGCTTACCGTCACACCAGAATCACCGGCAATTAAGGCGCTTTCCGGCGTTAACAGGAAACCGTTAATTGGCGCTCCGGCAAACAGACCGGAATTAGCGTTAACCTGCCCTATCTGCAACTGCATTTTTTGGTCGACAAAAGTGTGCGCTGCGTAGGTGTACAGGCTGTTGGCAGAAACGTTGCCATCGCTATCGGTAAAGACATAATTGCTGCGTACAAACCAGTCGGCGATATTCACGCCCGCTTCCAGCTGTGCCTGGCTGTAATCAGAACGGCCACCGTCATAACGGCTAGTGGTGCTGAACAAGTTGTAGTTCAACATCCCTGCCGTGCCGCCGTGAATAACATTCGCCGGCGTATTATCCAGCGAGTCATTCACCGCTTCCGGGGGGACCACCAGATCCAGCCTTTCCGCATTTGGTACAGGCGTTATCGTGGCACCTGGATATTCTTCGTGATAATCATGACAAGACTGCGGGTTGGGATCTTTTATGGTTTGCAGCCCGGCTGCCGATAAAAATTCATTATCAACACACAGCTCGCCCTGCGGTCCAAAACGGACCGCCAGCGTGCCTTTATCTTTACCATTAACTTTCAGAGAAACCGAATGCATACCCGGTAAGAATTTTGCTTCATTAGCAAAATAGTTATTAACACTGGAATCGACTCCACGTTGTTTCAGGATATTGGTATCAAAAGTATATTCTCGTGCGTAAGCATGCGTACTTATTAATATCACCACGGGTAGCGCACTTTTAAGCAATGCGTTTACGTAGAGAGATACTGTTGATAATTTAAGCATTGAGTTTTCTCAGTAGGTCAATTATTTATTAAGTGGCGCGGTATAACTCGGCACATCAATGCCGTAACGGCTGGCCGGAGTGAATTTCAACTGGTTGTCACTGCCTGGTGATTTATTCAGTGTGGCGGTCATCGTTTCGCCAGGCAGAATATAACTTTTCGCCAGTTTCGCGCGGGAAGAAGAAGGCAGTGTTTCAACGCCTTGCCCCATGCGAACTACGTATGGGCTCGGGTTTTTCACCGTCAACGTGTTGCCTGCAGTGGACCATTTAAGCAACGTCCAGGCATCTTTCACTACCGGCAAGTTTTTCGGATGGATCAGAACCGGAATATCCTGGCGCAGGTTAAAACCTATCTTCATATTTTTAGACGGGTCTTTCGGCGGAATACCCTCAAATACCACGCGTTTTAAATGCTCGGTGGTCAGCGGTGCATCCGTGCGCAAAATAAAGCGCAGTTGCTGAGTCTGGCCGGGTTCAACACGCACAACGGGCTGCGTCACCGTCAGATGTGTGCCTTTATCGTCCGGTAAATCGTTAATCGTGGTGTAAAGCAAATTAGGTAAAGAGTCGGTATTGGTGAGGTTAATTGTTCCGCCATTCTCAGACTCTTCAATCAGCAGCAACGATGTTTCAGGCACCAAACCTGCTGCTATTGTCGGAGTCATATGCGTTGCGGCAAAAAACAAAGGCAGACTCAACATCACAGCACGAGATAATTTAGAAGGTGAAAACATATTCAGTTAATCCTGTAATAATGCCCAGAATGTTGGGCAATTAGTTGGTTACTGAAGCAAATAACAATGAGTCGCTTCAGACTGGGAATAAAATAAAACCACTTTTATCAGCCTTATTTTCACAAAAATAAATACCAGCCAGTCCGTGCGGCAGTAACAAAGTCATTTTTAATTAATGGTGTTTGTCAGATGAAAATATATGCTGCTTATAAATCAATATTAAAACTAGCAGGGGCTGATTGCCCCCGCTAAAGCTTGAGAAACAACGGTGTTATTAGAGGTAAACCAAGCTAAATGTCATTTCACCATCCAACGCAGTTTCATCAGTCAAACTCAGTGTTTCGGTTGGCTGAATTGCTGCTGCTATCGTCATAGGGAAAACACCAGTGATGAAAGCTTTAGGTGTTGTAGGGTCACCAACGGTGATCGTACGGAAATCACTGTCCTGCAAAGTACCAGCACTCACGGTCCATCCTGCTCCATCCGCATGATCCTTTTGCTGATAAATAATCGGTGTCACAATGCCATCGGCGGTAACGTTATTTGAATCAACGCGAATACCATAAGAGCCAATGCCCACACCCTCTGCTGTCTGACCCAGGCCGAAGATATTACCTGGATTACCCAGAACAACACCGTTATCAAATTTCACTGAGATATTCGGGTCGATATCTTTACGGGTATCTTCATTGGTAAAACCAACTTTGGTAGCTGAATCACACTCAATAGTCAGCGTAATATGCTTGTCACCCATTTGGTTTACTTCTGTTGCGCTCAGTGCACTTACAGAGATATCGCCGTAATCAACCGCACCACCATCACTTAAAGAAGGGGTACAGGCTGCAGCAACCAATTTACCCTGTACTTTAAGCTGGGTTGTTTCCGCCGCATAAGAAGAGCAAGTAGCAGCTGCCACTAATGTAGCCAGAATTATTTTCTTCATGTAAAACCTCATTTTGAATGTGAATATTAGAGGGTGGCTAATACGAACCTTAAATTAAGGCTCTATCCTTCCATCATAATTTTTAACATAGAGGGCATTAAGCCCTCTGAAATACGTAGATTAAATAACTAATGAATATCAGAGGTAAACCAGGCTGATAGTTGTCTGGCCATCCAGAATGGTTTCATCAGTAATGGCCAGGTTAGTGCTGTTATCAACCGCAGCGGTCACTAACAATGGGAATGAAGCCTGGGTGAAGGCGACTGGAGCCAGTGAACCACTCTCAGCCACAGTCATATTACGGATAAAGCCGCCGTTGCCATTCAACATGCTACCGGTTGCTGATTTGCTCCATACGGTGCCGTCATCGGTGCTGATTGCGTCTTTAGCTGCGCCGTCAGCCGTCACAGAAGGGACGTTTACAGTAACTGCATAAGCACCGATATTCACGCCTTCTGCGGTTTTGCCCAGGCCATATTGCGCTGCTGCTTCAGCAGTATTCCCGCCGATGGCATCAGCATTCACAATTTCAATATTGTTGAGAGAATCATTTCTGTCATCAGATGTTGTCCAGGCAACTTTAGCCGCAGAATCACAGGTGATAGACAGGGTAATATTTTTCTGGCCCAGTTGAGTCACGTCAGTAGCAGATAATTCGCCAAGGCTAATTGCGCCAAAATCAACAACGCCGCCATTGCTCAGGTTTGGCGTACAGGCAGCGGTAATAATCTTGCCTTGTACTTTAAGTGTTGTAGTTTCTGCAGCATAAGAGGAAGATGCCGCAGCAGCAATCAAACTCGCCAGAATAATTTTTTTCATGAGTAGTCCTTTCATTCATATTGGTGGGGAATTAAAAAAGGTAGTTAAATAAAACATTCATATATTCGCTGCCTTTCGATGGGAAGCATTATCCCCACAAATGAATGAACAGAATAGCACCCTGGACGATAATCAGGTTTTAACGCTTTCTTAATTAACTATGTATGTTGTTGTTTTTTTTGACAAAAAATTATCATTCATTATTTGAAAATCCAAATAAACGACTCTATTTAAAGAATATAAATAACACCAATTATTTGAGTTAATGCACATATATCATTTATCACGCTGGCGTATTGAGATAAAACTCATTCGAGATCCAGACTGACTAAAAAACCCTGATTCATCAGGTCTATGTTTAATCGCGAGATATGCCAGTCTTTGTCTTCCGTGCTGCCAAATCCCTGTGTCGTAATCAGGTTCATTAGCTCGGGTGTCGCGACCAAACCAACATTCATGCCCATCAACCTCTTTTTACTAGCTGTCGAAAAACCTGCTGCGATTTCACGGACAGACTGTAGATCCGGCTGCGGCCAGGAATACTGGACGACTGGCTCTCCGCTCCCTACCCTGAGTGTTTTGGTTTTACCGCCGACCGTCGTGACAGATTCACGTGGAATGATAACCCAGCGGTCGTGTGTCACTTTACTCAGCGCACCGTAGCGCTCTGCCAGTCGCGTTAGCAGATTCATATCGCTCCCACCCAACTGATCAATGTGCTCAATCCGGATGTTGGCCAGCTCCTCAGGTACACCCACCGTTAACTGGTGCTCAGCGGAAATGGATTTGACGATATCCCCAGGCTGACGCCTGGCCAGGAGCGCGTTTTTTGAGACGGCAGCGTACTGTGGCCACGGGAATTGGTTTTTGAATAGGCGCGCGGCATGACCTTAAAAATATGAGGCGAAGTGGCTGAACCGCCAGAAGCCAACGCGTCCACAATGTAGGTCCCTTTACCCAAAGACTGCTTGGCCACCGCTCCAGGAGAATGACTGATAAATACAACGATGATCGCGGAAAAGACTGGACCATGGTAGAAGTAAAAACAGGATAAAAAAGTCGGAGTTTTGGGGAAAAGTTTTGGGGAATGTTTTGGGGAAGATATTTTGTGAAGGTATAAAAAACGGGAGCACCAGGCTCCCGCTTTGAAATCAGCGAAATCGCTAATTACATATGCTTGATCATCGCGTCGCCAAACTCTGAACATTTCAGCAGCTTAGCGCCATCCATCAGGCGTTCGAAATCGTAAGTTACGGTTTTGGCGTTAATCGCGCCTTCCATACCTTTAACAATTAAGTCAGCCGCTTCGAACCATTCCATATGACGCAGCATCATTTCTGCGGAAAGGATGATGGAACCTGGGTTCACTTTATCCTGGCCAGCATATTTTGGTGCAGTGCCGTGGGTCGCTTCGAACAGTGCGCATTCGTCACCGATGTTAGCGCCTGGTGCAATACCGATACCGCCAACCTGAGCTGCCAGGGCGTCGGAGATGTAGTCACCGTTCAGGTTCATACAAGCGATAACATCATATTCAGCAGGGCGCAGCAGGATCTGTTGCAGGAACGCATCGGCGATCACGTCTTTCACAACGATCTCTTTGCCGGTGTTAGGGTTTTTCAGTTTCACCCATGGGCCGCCATCAATCAGTTCGCCGCCGAACTCTTCACGCGCCAGTTGGTAGCCCCAGTCTTTGAAAGCACCTTCGGTGAATTTCATGATGTTGCCTTTGTGAACCAGGGTCACAGAATCACGGTCGTTGGTGATTGCGTATTCGATGGCTGCACGAACCAGACGTTTGGTGCCTTCTTCTGAGCACGGCTTGATGCCGATACCGCAATGTTCAGGGAAACGAATTTTCGTTACGCCCATTTCATCACGCAGGAATTTGATGACTTTTTCAGCTTCAGCGCTGTCAGCCTTCCACTCGATACCGGCATAAATATCTTCTGAGTTTTCACGGAAGATAACCATGTTGGTCAGCTCTGGGTGTTTAACCGGGCTAGGAGTGCCCTGGTAGTAACGCACCGGGCGCAGGCACACGTACAGGTCAAGCTGCTGACGCAGAGCAACGTTCAGGGAACGAATGCCGCCGCCAACTGGCGTGGTCAGTGGCCCTTTAATCGCCACGCGGTAATCACGAATCAGGTCCAGAGTTTCTTCTGGCAGCCAGACATCCTGGCCATAAAGTTGGGTAGATTTTTCGCCGGTATAGATTTCCATCCAGGAAATTTTCCGCTCGCCTTTGTAGGCCTTCTGCACGGCAGCATCAACCACCTTAATCATCGCTGGCGTCACGTCCACACCGATACCATCACCTTCAATGAAAGGAATGATTGGGTTGTGAGGAACATTCAGTTTGCCATCTTGCAGGGTGATCTTTTTACCTTCCGCCGGAACAACTACTTTGCTTTCCATTAACCTTCTCCTTCGAGCGCTTCTTTTTGTTAATGATTTGTAATGTGCGTGTCAATACTACTTGAATATCAGGCCCGCGCCAATCACTGGTGATTTCCGTTATAATGCGTTAATCCCTGACGTCTGAAAACACTATGAATAAAACTTCTTTTAGAAATCCAACAGTTAAACGATTCAGCACGCGACGCCCAGTCAAAAAGCCCGCAACAAGTGGACCGAAGCGGCTGGTTATCTTCAATAAACCCTACGATGTGCTACCGCAATTTACCGATGAAGCGGGTCGCAGCACGCTGAAAGATTACATACCGTTACAAGGAATTTACGCGGCAGGTCGTTTAGATCGCGATAGCGAAGGTTTGCTGGTATTAACCAACGATGGCGCATTACAGGCGCAACTGACTCAGCCTGGCAAGCGCACCGGTAAGATTTATTTCGTGCAGGTTGAAGGTTTACCGACGCAAGAAGCACTGGAATCACTGCGTAACGGAATCACGCTAAACGACGGTCCTACCCTGCCCGCTGGCGCTGAACTGGTTTGCGAGCCGGAGTGGATATGGGCGAGAAATCCGCCTATTCGTGAGCGTAAAGCGATTCCAACAAGTTGGTTGAAAATCACCTTATACGAAGGGCGAAACAGACAGGTGCGAAGGATGACGGCGCATGTCGGATATCCAACGCTACGCCTGATACGTTTTTCTATGGGCAATCTTGAGCTTGCCGGTTTGGCACCGGGTGAATGGCGGGAGATTCCGCTGGATTCGCTATAAAAGCTGCTGCGTATTAACACCATGTTGCGTAACGTGAGAAACCCGGCTGCTGAGGAAAGCATCACCATCCGGGACGGTAATTTCCAGAGCTTGTTCAAATAAAGATGAATGAATCAGGAAGTTCGCGCTACAGGCATTGCTGGCAATCGGTATATTCCAGGCCGTTGCCAGCCGCATTAACGCTTTTACGTCAGAGTGATGGGGCACGGCACTCAGCGGGTCCCAGAAGAAGATAAGCACATCAATCTGGCCCGAGGCAATCAAGTAACCAAGCTGTTGATCGCCGCCAATTGAACCGCTCATTAATGCCAGAACGGACAAACGAGTGTGGGATTGCAACAGGTTCCCCGTGGTACCGGTTGCATAAATGATATGGTTGCTAAGCGCCATTTGGTTATCAACGGCCCAGTTGAGAAGGTCAGGTTTGCAAGGATCGTGTGCCACTAAAGCGATACGTTTGCTCTGCGGCATAATGCGCGTGGTAAGTTGCATCGAAGTACCCTCGTGGAAAGTGCCAAACCTCACGAGTATATGGCACAAGACAAAAATGTGATCCAGATCACTTTAAAATGATCATGCTAATGAATTTGAGACAGGGAGAATAACGATGTTTAAACCGCACGTTACCGTCGCTTGCGTCGTTCAGGCGCAGGGGAAATTTTTAGTTGTTGAAGAAACAATCAATGGCAAAGCCACGTGGAATCAGCCTGCCGGGCATCTGGAAGCTGACGAAACGTTAGTTGAAGCCGCTACGCGCGAATTATATGAAGAAACCGGTATTTCTGCGCAACCGCAAACGTTTATCCGCATGCACCAATGGATAGCCCCGGATAACACCCCTTTTCTGCGATTTCTGTTTGCCATCGATCTTGAAGAACAACTCCCTACCTCGCCGCATGACAGCGACATCGATCGTTGTTTATGGCTGGATCCGCAACAAATTGTTAACGCTGAAAATTTACGCTCACCTTTAGTCGCTGAGAGTATTCGCTGCTATCAACGCGCTGAACGTTATCCGCTCAGCATGCTGGGTGCATTTAATTGGCCCTTTAGTTAAGGGTGCCAGGCCCGGTGATGCGTGCTAGAATACGCCGCCTTTAAGTTCAATGTCGTGAGTGACTCCATGTCTGATAACAGCCAGAAAAAAGTGATCGTCGGGATGTCCGGCGGTGTCGATTCCTCCGTTTCCGCTTACTTGTTACAACAACAGGGTTACAAGGTGGAAGGCCTGTTCATGAAGAACTGGGAAGAGGACGATGGCGAGGAGTACTGCACCGCAGCCGCTGATTTAGCAGACGCACAAGCCGTTTGTGACAAACTCGGCATTGAACTGCACACCGTAAACTTTGCCGCAGAATACTGGGATAACGTGTTTGAACACTTCCTGGAAGAGTACAAAGCCGGGCGCACACCCAACCCGGATATTCTGTGCAACAAAGAAATCAAATTTAAAGCCTTCCTCGAATTTGCCGCTGAAGATTTAGGTGCCGACTACATCGCCACCGGTCACTACGTGCGTCGCGAAGACGTGGACGGAAAAAGCCGCCTGCTGCGCGGTTTAGACAGCAATAAAGATCAAAGCTACTTCCTCTATACACTTGGCCATGAACAAATTGCGCAAAGCCTGTTCCCGGTCGGCGAACTGGAAAAGCCAGAAGTGCGCCGTATTGCGGAAGAGTTAGACTTGATCACCGCGAAGAAAAAAGACTCTACCGGTATCTGCTTTATTGGCGAGCGCAAATTCCGCGAATTCCTCGGCCGTTACTTGCCTGCACAGCCGGGTAAAATCATCACCGTTGATGGTGAAGCTATTGGTGAGCATCAGGGGTTGATGTACCACACGCTGGGTCAGCGTAAAGGTCTGGGCATCGGTGGTACCAAAGAAGGTAGCGAAGATCCGTGGTATGTGGTCGATAAAGACGTTGAGAACAATATTCTGGTGGTCGCCCAGGGTCACGAGCACCCGCGCTTGATGTCCGTGGGTCTGATTGCCCAGCAGCTGCATTGGGTTGACCGTGAAACGATAACTGAACCGCTGAAATGCACGGTGAAAACGCGTTATCGTCAGACCGATCTTCCTTGCACCATTACGCCGCTTGATGCGGATCGTATTGAAGTGCGTTTTGACGAGCCCGTTGCCGCCGTCACCCCAGGCCAGTCAGCCGTGTTCTATCTCGGTGAAGTGTGCCTCGGTGGTGGTGTTATTGAGCAGCGTCTGCCGCTTGTTGTTTAATCGCAAAGTTTAATCGCAAACATCGCAAACAAGGACGAATACCTTCGTGGCCAAAAATTACTATGACATCACTATCGCGCTGGCAGGGATCTGCCAGTCTGCCCGTCTGGTTCAGCAATTGGCTCACCAGGGGCATTGTGATAACGATGCGCTGCATGTTTCGTTGAACAGCGTTATCGACCAAAACCCAAGCTCCACGCTGGACGTTTTTGGTGGAAATGAAGCCAACCTGAAATTGGGCCTCGAAACCTTGCTGGGCGTGTTGAACGCCAGCAATCGCCAGGGCATGAACGCTGAATTAACGCGTTATACCCTGAGCCTGATGGTGCTGGAGCGTAAACTTCACGGCAGCAAAGGCGCGATGGATAAGCTCGGTTCCAGTATTTCTGGCTTACAACGTCAGCTTGAACATTTTGATCTTGAGTCCGATACGCTGCTGAGCGCCATGGCGGGTATTTATGTTGATGTCATCAGCCCACTAGGCCCACGGATTCAGGTCACCGGTTCCCCTGCCGTGCTGCAAAGCCCGCAGGTACAAAGCAAAGTCCGCGCCTCGTTGCTGGCCGGTATTCGCGCCGCTGTGCTCTGGCACCAGGTTGGCGGTGGACGTTTGCAGTTAATGTTTTCTCGTAGTCGCCTGTGTGCTCAGGCCAAACAAATTCTTGCTCATTGTTAACCTCTTTGGAGTTGTAACTTATGGAATTATCCTCACTGACCGCCGTATCCCCCGTTGATGGACGTTACGGTGACAAAGTCAGCGCTCTGCGCGCTATTTTCAGCGAATTTGGTCTGCTGAAATTTCGCGTACAAGTCGAAGTACGTTGGCTGCAAAAACTGGCCACGCACACAGCGATCAAGGAAGTTCCTGCTTTTGACGCAGACGCAATCGGTTACCTTGATAAAATTGTCGCTGAGTTTAGTGTAGAAGATGCCGCACGCATCAAAACCATTGAACGCACCACCAATCACGACGTAAAAGCCGTTGAGTACTTTCTGAAAGAAAAAGTAGCGGCTATCCCTGCCCTGCATGCGGTATCTGAATTTATCCACTTCGCCTGTACTTCAGAAGACATCAACAACCTGTCCCATGCTTTGATGCTGGAAACAGCCCGCAAAGATGTGGTACTGCCGTACTGGCGTAAAGTTATCGATGCGGTGAAAGACCTGTCGGTTCAGTATCGCGACATCCCACTGCTTTCCCGTACCCACGGCCAGCCTGCTACCCCATCGACCATGGGTAAAGAGATGGCAAACGTGGCATACCGTATGGAGCGCCAGTTCCGTCAGTTAGAGAAAGTGGACATCCTCGGTAAAATCAACGGTGCGGTCGGCAACTATAACGCGCACATGGTGGCTTACCCGGAAGTTGACTGGCACCAGTTCAGCGAGGAGTTCGTGACTTCTCTGGGCATCCAGTGGAACCCGTACACCACGCAGATCGAACCACACGATTACATCGCTGAATTGTTCGACTGCATCGCGCGTTTCAACACCATTCTGATCGACTTTGATCGTGATGTTTGGGGTTACATCGCCCTGAATCACTTCAAGCAGAAAACCATAGCAGGCGAAATCGGTTCTTCCACCATGCCGCACAAGGTTAACCCAATTGACTTCGAAAACTCCGAAGGCAACCTGGGCTTGTCCAACGCAATGCTGCAACACCTGGCGAGCAAACTGCCGGTTTCCCGCTGGCAGCGTGACCTGACTGACTCCACCGTACTGCGTAACCTGGGCGTGGGTATTGGCTATGCGCTGATTGCCTACCAGTCCACCCTGAAAGGTGTGAGTAAACTGGAAGTGAACCGCGACCGTCTGCTGGCAGAGCTGGATCTCAACTGGGAAGTGCTGGCTGAGCCGATTCAAACCGTGATGCGCCGTTACGGAATTGAAAAGCCGTACGAGAAACTGAAAGAGCTGACTCGCGGTAAACGCGTCGATGCTGAAGGCATGAAACAGTTTATCGACAGCCTCGAACTGCCAGAAGAAGAGAAAGTTCGCCTGAAAGAGCTGACGCCAGCTAACTATATTGGCCGCGCTATTACTATGGTTGATGAGTTGAAATAATTGTAAGCCTGGACGCCCTCACCCTAACCCTCTCCCCCTGGAGAGGGTTAGGGTGAGGGCGTCCTAAACTCAACACCAA
The DNA here is from genome assembly GCA_024169445.1 of Buttiauxella agrestis ATCC 33320. Taxonomy (GTDB): domain Bacteria; phylum Pseudomonadota; class Gammaproteobacteria; order Enterobacterales; family Enterobacteriaceae; genus Buttiauxella; species Buttiauxella ferragutiae. The sequence goes on along the minus strand of JALKFA010000001.1, from coordinate 2,958,583 downwards.
TCCAACTGTTTACCCAAGGTTTATCCCCTCCCCGTCATAATTAGCGTTAAACTATCAATACCATTTATAGACTGGGGAAATCGAATGCGTGTACTCGTTGTGGAAGATAATGCTCTGTTACGCCACCACCTCAAGGTTCAGTTGCGTGAGTCCGGCCATCAGGTTGATGCCGCTGAAGATGCCAAAGAAGCAGACTATTTCCTGAGTGAACATACCCCCGATATTGCCATTGTCGATTTAGGGCTGCCCGATGAAGATGGCCTGAGCCTGATTCGCCGCTGGCGCAGTCACGACGTGACGATTCCTATTCTGGTGCTTACCGCGCGTGAAGGCTGGCAGGATAAGGTCGAAGTGCTGGGTGCCGGTGCCGATGATTACGTGACCAAACCGTTTCATCTTGAAGAAGTGGTTGCCCGCATGCAGGTGTTAATGCGCCGCAACAGTGGCCTGGCTTCACAGGTAATTTCTCTGCCCCCCTTCCAGGTTGATTTGTCACGCCGCGAACTGCTCATTAATGACAACCTCATCAAGCTGACCGCGTTCGAATACACCATTATGGAAACGCTGATTCGCAACCATGGCAAAGTCGTCAGCAAAGATTCATTAATGCTCCAGCTTTACCCCGATGCCGAACTGCGCGAAAGCCACACCATTGATGTGCTGATGGGCCGCCTGCGCAAAAAGATTCTGGCTGAGTATCAGCATGAAGCTATCACCACAGTACGTGGTCAGGGCTACCGTTTCGACCTGCGTTAACCATGAAATTAAGCCGACATTTTTTACCGTTATCGCTACGGGTTCGCTTTTTACTGGCGACCGCCGTGGTCGTCATGGTGCTGTCACTGGCCTACGGTTTAGTGGCGCTGGTGGGTTACAACATCAGTTTTGATAAAACAACTTTCCGTTTACTGCGCGGGGAGAGCAACCTGTTTTATACCCTCTCAACCTACGAGAACGGTAAAATTAATGTCGTTATTCCTGAAAATCTTAATCTGAAAACCCCGACGATGGCCCTTATCTATGATGAAAAAGGTAACCTGATGTGGGCTCAACGTGATTTGCCGCATGTGGTGCAACAGATAAAGAAAGAGTGGCTGGTCAGCGATGGTTTTCACGATCTGGACGCGAATTTTGATACCAGTCACGCCTTGCTGGGTAACGATGAAAAGCTCCAGAACCAACTCAAAGATTTTTATGATGGCGATTACAGCGATGAAGTCAGCCACTCAGTTGCAGTCAACAAATACCCAGCCATGGGTAAAATGCCCGCCTTAACCATTGTGGTTGTCGACACCATTCCTATCGAATTAAAACGTTCGTATACGGTGTGGAGCCTGTTTACCTGCGTTTTCCTCGCCAACCTGTTGTTAGTGATCCCGTTGCTTTGGTTCGCCGCGCGCTGGAGTTTGCGCCCAATTGAAGCGCTGGCGAAAGAAGTGCGCGAGCTTGAAAAACATGACCGCGACAGCCTGAACCCCGAAACGACTCGCGAGTTGACCAGCCTTGTGCGCAATCTTAATCGCCTGTTGCGTACCGAGCGCGACCGCTATGACAAATACCGCACCACATTGACGGATTTAACCCACAGCCTGAAAACACCGTTGGCGGTACTGCAAACCACCCTGCGTTCGTTACGAACCAATAAACAGAATATCGAAGAAGCGGAGCCGGTAATGCTTGAGCAAATCAGCCGTATTTCGCAGCAAATTGGCTACTATTTGCATCGCGCCAGTATGCGTGGCGACAGCCCGTTACTTAGCCGGGAGCTTCATTCCGTCGCCCCATTACTCGACAGCCTCTGTTCGGCGCTCAATAAGGTGTATCAGCGTAAAGGCGTGAATATCACGCTGGATATCTCGCCGGAGATCACCTTCGTCGGTGAGAAAAATGACTTCATGGAAGTGATGGGCAACGTGCTGGATAACGCCTGTAAATACTGCCTTGAGTTTGTTGAGATTTCAGGCCGCCAACTGGACGACACGCTGCATTTATTCGTTGATGACGATGGCCCGGGCATCCCGGAAAGCAAACGCAGCCTGGTGTTTGACCGTGGGCAACGTGCCGATACCTTACGGCCGGGCCAGGGTGTGGGTTTATCGGTCGCTCGCGAAATCGTCGAACAGTACGATGGTCAAATCAAGGCCTCGAGCTGCGAACTGGGCGGCACACGGATGGAAGTGATTTTTGCGCGCCAGCGTCCAGACCGAGAAGAAGATTGAAAATACTCCCGTAACCGGCAGCACCATCCGTTATAATCCTCGGCAGGCTCCTTCACCTGCCGGATAATAATATGGACTATCAACTCGACCTAAATTGGCCCGATTTCATCGCGAACTACTGGCAAAAACGCCCGGTGGTTCTAAAACGTGGCTTCAAAAACTTCATCGACCCAATCTCCCCGGATGAACTGGCAGGCCTTGCCATGGAAAACGAGGTGGACAGCCGCCTGGTCAGCCATAACGACGGCAGATGGCAAGTCAGCCACGGCCCATTCCAGAGCTACGATCATCTGGGCGAAAACAACTGGTCTTTACTGGTGCAGGCGGTTAACCACTGGCACGAACAAAGTGCGCGGTTAATGCGCCCGTTCCGCGCGCTGCCGGACTGGCGAATTGACGATTTAATGATTTCGTTCTCGGTGCCTGGCGGCGGCGTTGGCCCGCATTACGACCAGTACGACGTATTTATCATTCAGGGTGTTGGCCGCCGTCGCTGGCGTGTCGGGGAAAAAGTCGCCCTGAAACAGCACTGCCCGCATCCTGATTTGCTGCAAGTTGAACCGTTCGACGCCATCATCGACGAAGAGATGGAGCCGGGCGATATTCTCTATATCCCACCAGGTTTCCCACACGAAGGCTACTCGCTGGAAAACTCGATGAACTACTCTGTCGGTTTCCGCGCGCCAAGTGGCCGCGAGCTGATCAGTGGTTTTGCCGATTATGTGCTGCAACGTGAACTGGGCAGCCAGCGTTATACCGACCCTGACGTGCCTGCGCGCCAGCATCCTGCGGATGTTCTGCCGCAGGAAATGGATAAGTTACGCGAGATGATGCTTGAACTGATCAATCAGCCTGAGCACTTCAAAACCTGGTTCGGTGAGTTCGTATCCCAGTCACGACATGAACTGGATGTGGCTCCGCCAGAACCGCCATATCAGCCCGATGAGATTTACGACGCGCTGAAACAGGGTGACGCGATTACTCGTTTGGGTGGCTTACGCGTGCTGCGCATTGCCGATGAGATTTACGTCAACGGCGAGAAAATTGACAGCCCACACCGCCCGGCTCTTGAAGCACTGGCGAGCAATATCACTCTCAAAGCAGAAATGTTTGGTGATGCACTGGAAGACCCGTCGTTCCTGGCGATGTTAGCCGCGCTGGTCAACAGCGGATACTGGTACTTCGAGGATTGATCCCTCTCTTCTAGCTCTCAGCCACTTTCTGGCTGAGAGCTAGAAGAGAGGGTGGTAATACCCAAGCTACTTCAAGATGCAGGTAGGCGGCAATCGAGTAAATCCCGATGAGCTTACTCAAGTAAGTGATTCGGGTGAATGAGAGCAGCCAACAACCCTGCATCTTGAAGGGCGACGGGTATTTAATGAATGCCTGGTATAGCCTCACCATCTATCATTGCCAGCCCTGTCGTCGTACGAATAAAACGCGGCACCTTCAAATCCTCAGCCAGCATAGTCAGTAATTCAAATAACAATTCGCTGATCTGTTCCTGCTGCTCAGGCATTATTTGCTGGTTCAATAAAACCATGGTTAATGCGGAACAATATTCACAGGTGGTCTCTGAATCTGTTGAAAGTGGATTGCGACATTCAGCAAAATTATTTTCATTCACCGTTAATTGTTCAATTAGATGTTTTGGCAACGGCGACTTTAAAACTACTTTCAGTACATTCAACCCCGCCAGTAAACGCCCGCACAACGCTATATATTCAGCGTGATTATGAACTTCGATTAATTCATCAGCATAACGTTGGCAAATATCCACTACCTGAAATAAATCATGCGTGACACCCAACGGTATTTTTAATAAAGCTGCGATATCTCCCGCAATAATGGATTGAGTAGCAGTGATTTCAGGACGAGCGAATGTGTTACTATCGGCGATAGCCATAACGTTAGTCTCCATAACGATTGTGGTTAGCCCTCGTTTGGTGTTACAGCACCAGGCGGGGGCGATTCATTTAATACCCTTCATACTTCGAACTGCACCGGTGTTGGCTTGCCACCTCAATGCAACTCGAATTATTTTGGATAATATCTTTCCATCTGCTTACTCTCTGCCAAAAGCACTGTACAAGTCAACAGTGGAACTGTGCTTAATTATTGGAAACCGAAAATTTTCGGCGTGGGTCACAATTAAATGAAAACTGGCATTTGGGATTTCAAGAGTTATTAGCAGTTACTTTAAACGTTATTTATTTTATATAAATACTGAGTTACTGAATTATATTTAGTTATGGTGTAATTATTTTTTGATGGTGGCTATTTAGAATGTATTTTTTAATTATGGTGAAAAAATACATAGCTCTAGCCACTACCAAGATTTATTGCCAAAGGGAATACTATATGTATGGAAGGCGTTTTAGTGGCCTGGAGTTCGCCTAAGCGAGACTTCCTGAAAGCCATGAACGAACGTCAGCTATGAGCGAAGAGTGGAAATTATATTGCTCGCCTGAATAACGTCTCATGCCCCAAAAAGCATCTATCTTTCTAGTTTCAATAGATGTGTAGAAATTCCCCATCGAAGCCCTGTACATTTCCCGTCAACGAGTTCAAAAACAGAGTAACTCGCGTTTGGTTGGGCATAACGAGGAAAATTATCGATAACCCCTTCTTTTAGCTGCGCCAGAACACCTTGGCTAACATGCCCATGAGAAACAATACATACCGTCTGATATTCTTTAGCTTCTTGCAGATTATGTAAGAAATGTATTATTCGGTGAGAAGCCTGAGCCAGTGTCTCCCCCGCTGGGGGGCAATAATTTGCATCGCGCTCGAATAACGCATTTGCATCATCCGGATTACAGCGTGTTAGTCGCTCTGATGCGATCCCTTCAAAAAGACCAAAAGCCTGTTCTTTAAGGGACGGTTCCATGATTAATGGGCAGTGAAGACCTTCCGCCAAACTCACGCCCATCAGCCATGCACGCTCAAGTGGTGAACTGTAAATACACTCTATTGGATATGCTCTTTCAACAAGCGTTGTCACTAATGCAGATGTTTCTCTCATACCCCGAGGAGTTATGATGCTATCGCTATGCCCCTGAATAATCCTGTTCAGATTCCACTCGGTTTCTGCATGCCTCACCAGTATCACTTTCATCGTAATTTTAATCCGTAAGCTCTCATGATTACTCGCACGCCTGATTTCGCAAAATACTTGTATCAATTCTGGGCAAAGTGTATGCGAATAAGGTTGTTATGATGAAATCTAGAGATGGTGACAATCGAGTTACATCGTTAGATAACGTCCGCACCTGGCACTAAACAGACTGTCATATTATTCATAAGCTAATAATAAAGGGGCTTCCGCCCCTTTATTATCTACCGCCCCACCAGCAATTGGTTATATCACCCCTGCTCTGCCGTCAGCTCCGCAATCCTGACAATCACCGCTACCGCTTTTTCCATCCCTTCCAGCGTCACAAACTCGTGTTTGCCGTGGTAGTTATAGCCGCCGGTAAACAGGTTCGGGCAAGGCAAACCTTTAAATGACAACTGTGCGCCATCGGTGCCGCCGCGAATTGGTTTCAGAATAGGTTCTATATCGCAATCGCGCATCGCCTGCTGTGCCACGTCCACAATGTAAGGGTGCTCAGCAACTTTCTCGCGCATGTTGTAATAACTGTCGTCGATAACCAACTCAATGTAACAATCCGGATGTAATCCTTTACCCACTTTTTTGGCGATATCCATCATCTTGCGTTTACGCGCTTCGAACTGTTCGCGGTCAAAATCGCGGATGATGTAGTGCATTTCTGCGCGGTCAACCGACCCTTTCATGCCATGAAGATGATAAAAACCTTCGTAGCCTTCAGTGCATTCAGGGCTTTCATTAGCCGGCACTTCAGCATGAATGCGGGCGGCAAGCGAAAGCGCGTTGACCATCACCCCTTTCGCAGAACCAGGGTGAACATTGTTGCCGACGATCTTGATAGTCACTGAGGCTGCGTTGAAGTTCTCACACTCCAGCTCACCGACTCCACCGCCATCTACGGTATATGCCCACTGAGCATCGAATGCTTCAACGTCAAAGTGTTTAGCACCTTTGCCGACTTCTTCATCTGGCGTGAAAGCCACTCGAATATCACCGTGCGGAACATTTTTCTCTTTCATTACCGCAAGTGCCGTCATGATTTCGGCAACACCGGCTTTATCGTCAGCGCCAAGTAGCGTTTTACCATCGGTGGTAATCAGCGTTTGCCCCAGCAACTGGTGCAGCACAGGGAACATCACTGGTGACAGCACTTCATCACCAATCCCCAGCGCGATGTCGCCACCGCGATAATTTTCTACAATTTGTGGATTGACGTTTTTACCTGAAAAATCAGGCGCGGTATCTACGTGGGAGATAAAGCCGATGGCAGGGACTTTTTTATCCACATTAGACGGTAGCGTCCCCATCACGGTGCCATGATCGCCTAGCGTCACATTCACCAAACCCATCTCTTCCATTTGCTCTTTCAGTAACCGCAACAACTTCCACTGCCCTTCGGTGCTGGGAACTTGTTTTACGCCGGATTTGGACTGTGTATCCAAAGAGACATAATGTAAGAATCGGTCAAGTAATTTATCCATGTCGCTATCCTCAATTTTTGTGACTTCATTATCAGTAAGCCACAAATGCAAATATTGCGTCAGGTCACTTTTAACCTACCAGAGATGAAAATAGTCACGAATGTAATGCAATGCGAGCGGATTTGGTGTTTGCTGCTTGAATACCAATCAAATTCAAACGGCTGAAAGGCAGCAAGCATTGGCGATTTCAATGCTTTGCCGTAGAATGCTTGCCCTTACTCAACGTGCAAAAACCGCAAGGTGGTTAATCACAAACCCCGCATCAGCCCGAAATTTGATGCGTCTTATATGGGACAGCGTAAAAAATTGAAGACACTGCAATGTTCGCTCTCGCCGCTGGTAGAACTGGCAGGCGTAGATAAGAGCTTTGAGGGTAAAACCGTTATTTCTGATTTATCCCTCACCATCAATAATGGTGAATTTCTGACACTCCTTGGCCCTTCCGGCTGCGGCAAAACCACGGTGCTGCGCATCATCGCCGGACTGGAAAGCGCGGATTCTGGCACGATCTCACTTGATGGCCAGGATATCACGCAGGTTCCAGCCGAGCACCGCCACGTCAATACCGTCTTCCAGAGCTACGCGCTGTTTCCTCATATGACCGTTTTTGAAAACGTCGCTTTCGGTTTACGGATGCAGAAAACACCCGCCGCCGAGATTACCCCACGCGTGACCGAAGCGTTGAAAATGGTGCAGTTAGAGGAATATGCACGACGTTTACCGCATCAGCTTTCTGGTGGCCAGCAACAGCGTGTGGCCATTGCGCGGGCGGTGGTCAATAAACCGCGTCTATTATTGCTTGATGAGTCGCTTTCCGCGCTTGATTACAAATTACGCAAGCAGATGCAGAACGAATTAAAAGCGCTGCAACGCAAACTCGGCATTACTTTCGTATTCGTCACTCACGACCAGGAAGAAGCGTTAACTATGTCCGACCGGATTGTGGTGATGCGTAATGGCCGCATTGAGCAAGACGGCACGCCACGCGAAATTTACGAAGAACCGAAAAACCTGTTCGTGGCGAGCTTTATCGGTGAAATCAACATTTTTGATGCGACTGTTATCGAACGAGTCGATGAACAGCGCGTTCGGGCCTTCGTTGAAGGTCGCGAATGCCACATTTACGCGAGCATGCCGGTTACGGTCGGCCAGCATTTGAAAGTGTTGTTGCGCCCTGAAGATCTGCGTGTGGAAGAAATAAACGAGAATCATGTGGCCGATGGTTTAATCGGCTATGTGCGAGAACGTAACTATAAAGGCATGACGCTGGAATCTAATGTCGAGCTGGAAAACGGCAAAATGGTGATGGTCAGCGAATTCTTCAATGAAGATGACCCTGATTTTGACCACACGCTCGACCAGAAAATGTCGATAAACTGGGTTGAAAGTTGGGAGGTCGTGCTGGCAGATGAAGAGCTCGCGTAAATTCCAGAACGTTGTGATCGCCACTGTCGTCGGTTGGCTGGTGCTGTTCGTGTTCCTGCCCAATCTGATGATCATCGGCACCAGTTTCCTGACCCGTGATGACGCTAATTTCGTCAGCATGGTTTTCACTCTGGATAATTACACCCGGCTTGCTGACCCTTTATATGCACAGGTGTTGCTGCACTCGCTCAATATGGCGGTGATTGCTACCCTCGCCTGCCTGGTGTTGGGTTATCCGTTTGCCTGGTTCCTTGCGCGATTACCGGAACGTGTGCGCCCTTTATTGTTGTTTTTGCTGATCGTTCCCTTCTGGACCAACTCATTAATTCGTATCTACGGGCTGAAAATTTTCCTCAGCACCAAAGGGGTTATGAATGAGTTTTTGCTGTGGCTTGGGGTGATTGATACGCCGATTCGTATCATGTACACCGAAAGCGCCGTCATCCTTGGCCTGGTGTATATCCTGCTACCATTTATGGTAATGCCACTGTACTCGAGCATTGAAAAGCTCGATAAACCGCTGCTGGAAGCGGCGCGTGATTTAGGTGCCAGCAAACTACAAACCTTTATCCGCATTATTATTCCGCTCACCATGCCGGGCATTATTGCCGGGTGCTTGTTAGTGATGCTGCCCGCGATGGGGCTGTTTTACGTTTCCGACTTAATGGGTGGCGCGAAAAACCTGCTGATTGGTAACGTCATAAAAAGCCAGTTCCTGAACATCCGCGACTGGCCATTTGGCGCGGCGACCAGCATTACCCTCACGCTGGTGATGGGCCTGATGCTGCTGATTTACTGGCGTGCCGCCAGTTTGCTGAATAAGAAGGTGGAATTAGAATGATCGGTCGCCTGCTCCGTGGCGGCTTTATGAGCGCCATCTACGCGTATTTGTACATCCCGATTATCATTTTGATCGTCAATTCGTTTAACAGTTCGCGTTTCGGTATTAACTGGCAAGGCTTTACGGGCAAGTGGTATAGCCTGCTGATGAACAACGACAGTCTGCTGCAAGCCGCTCAACACTCGCTGACGATGGCGGTGGTTTCCGCCACGGTGGCAACGCTGATTGGCTCGCTGACTGCCGTGGCGCTGTATCGCTACCGTTTTCGCGGCAAGCCATTCGTCAGCGGTATGCTATTTGTGGTGATGATGTCGCCTGATATCGTGATGGCGATTTCACTGCTGGTGTTGTTTATGCTGCTCGGCGTTTCGCTTGGCTTTTGGTCGCTGCTGTTTTCACACATCACTTTCTGCCTGCCATTTGTGGTTGTCACCGTCTATTCGCGACTCAAAGGGTTTGATGTACGGATGCTGGAAGCTGCGAAAGATTTAGGTGCCAGCGAAATTACGATTTTGCGCAAGATCCTGATGCCGCTGGCGATGCCTGCGGTAGCCGCGGGTTGGTTGCTCAGTTTTACCCTGTCGATGGATGATGTGGTGGTTTCCTCATTCGTCACTGGGCCAAGTTATGAAATTTTGCCATTGAAAATTTACTCAATGGTGAAGGTCGGCGTTTCACCTGAGGTGAACGCGCTGGCTACTATTCTGTTGGTACTCTCGCTGGTCCTGGTGGTTGCCAGTCAGCTTATTCTTCGTGATAAAACCAAAATTCAGGGGACGTTAAAATGACCAAATGGCCACGCCACCTGCTAGCTGCTAGCGCACTGGTACTGAGTTTCGGCGCTGCACATGCCGATGACAGCAAGACGCTCTATTTCTATAACTGGACCGAGTATGTGCCGCCAGGCCTGCTTGAACAGTTCACTAAAGAAACCGGCATCAAAGTGATTTATTCGACTTACGAGTCGAATGAAACCATGTACGCCAAGCTCAAAACTTATAAAGACGGTGCCTATGATTTAGTGGTGCCATCAACTTACTTTGTGGCGAAAATGCGCAAAGAAGGCATGATCCAAAAGATCGATAAAAGCAAGCTGAGCAATTTCAAAAATCTCGCCCCTGAGATGCTCAACAAGCCGTTCGATCCCAATAACGATTACTCCATTCCCTACATCTGGGGTGCTACGGCAATTGGCGTAAACAGCGATGCCATCGACCCGAAAACGGTCACCAGTTGGGCAGATTTGTGGAAGCCAGAATACAAACAAAGTTTGCTGTTGACTGATGATGCACGTGAAGTGTTCCAGGTCGCATTACGCAAACTGGGTTATTCCGGCAACACCACTGACCCGAAAGAGATTGAAGCGGCTTATCACGAACTGCAAAAGCTGATGCCAAACGTGGCAGCTTTCAACTCGGATAACCCAGCCAACCCATTTATGGAAGGCGAAGTGAATCTCGGCATGGTGTGGAATGGTTCTGCGTTTGTTGCCCGCCAGGCTGGCACGCCGCTGGAAATCGTCTGGCCGAAAGAAGGTGGGATTTTCTGGATGGATAACCTTTCCATTCCGGCCAATGCCAAAAACGTCGACGGTGCGCTGAAACTGATTAACTTCCTGCTGCGCCCGGATGTGGCAAAACAGGTCGCAGAAACGATCGGTTACCCGACGCCAAACCTCGAAGCACGTAAGCTGCTGCCAAAAGAAATATCAGGCGATAAGACGCTCTATCCGGATGAAGCAGTGTTGAAAAATGGCGAGTGGCAGAACGATGTCGGCGATGCCAGTGCGATTTATGAGAATTACTTTCAGAAGTTGAAGGCGGGACGCTGAGTTTAGCGTTGATGTATCCCCTCACCCCGGCCCTCTCCCAAAGGAGAGGGAGCACACCCGACGGTCCCACCGGAGTATCCCCTCTCCTTCAAGGCTGTCTCTTATACATAACTCACCCGGGCATTTTGTCAGGGTGAGACCTGTATGCCTCGTTGATTTTCCGTTCACGCGTGCGTTCTGTTATCTCTGTAATTCCCGAAAACGGTGAACGTATCAAGGGGTTAACGCCAACCCCTTGATAATCCAGGCACCCGGTCATTAAATTGCCGCTGCGCGGTAAACCCCAGCTTATCCCCAACATCAGCGTCGTTCGCGACTCCCGGCAGCTCAACCCTGACTTATGGGGAACACTGGGGCAATTTATACCGGGAACAAGGTCAAAACCGGCTCGGTGTGGTCTTTGGGTTTTGACGTTGACCTTGTGTTCCGGCTTCAATCGCGCCGTTTTTTACCCTTCAGTTGGGGTCACGTGGTCGGGAACCACGTGAGAGAGCGATCGTCGGGAACGCGTCGCGAACGACCCCGAATGTTGGGTGAAAAACGGTGTTTACCGCTTGCGGCGATTGATTTGCCGGGAGTCCGGGTTCTTAGGGTGACGACGGTGGTCACCCTAAGACGTTCACCGGTTCAGTGGCGACATTAACACGCTGTCGCCTGGTGAACGGAACCGTCTCCGAATCGGCAGGAACCGTCTCACAAAGATGTGACTAAGAGACAGCCCAAAGGAGAGGGTTAGGGTGAGGATGGTTTTAAGAAAGCCCTTTCAACAATCTATCCACATACTCCGGCACCACTTCACTGGCTAAACCATAAAACTTCTCTTCGAACTCGCTGCCAACCTGGCTCGGTTCAAGATTCAGTTCAACGGTATGAGCGCCTTGCAAGCGGGCTTCGTGGACAAAACCGGCAGCCGGATAGACGTGCCCGGACGTGCCGATGGCAATAAAGTAATCTGCCGTCGCCAGCGCCTGATAAATGTTATCCATACCGAGCGGCATTTCACCAAACCAGACAACATGTGGGCGCAGCGGCGCAGAAAGCTGGCAGCAATGGCAGCGATCCTGCGGGGTGATGTCACCTTTCCACTCAATAACTTGTCCGCTTTGCGCACAACGTACTTTCAGCAGCTCGCCATGCATATGGATAATATTTTTATTACCGGCACGCTCATGCAGGTTATCGATATTTTGCGTCACTAACAGGAAGTGGTCGCCTAGCTCTTCCTCAAGCCGCGCCAATGCAAGATGAGCCGCATTAGGTTTAATTTCTGCCTGCTGAAGCTGCTGGCGGCGCGCATTATAAAACGCTTGCACTAATTGCGGGTCACGGGCGAAGCCTTCCGGCGTTGCCACGTCTTCTACCCGATGTTCTTCCCACAAGCCATCGGTTGCACGGAAAGTCCTAATCCCTGACTCGGCGGAAATACCCGCGCCGGTCAGTACCACTACTCTGGGTTTTTCCATCGCTTCAGGTCCAGGAATGTCTCTGAAAAAAGCACGCTGACGCAAACGCTGCCTGAGCAAGCGTTTGGTTTTTCTGAACCGGCTGAGCCGATGTTGACGACGCGATAACATAAGTTACTCCGTGAGATGGAGGAATGCCGCACCACGCATGCCACCGGCATCACCATGACGAGCCGGTTCAATGCGCGGTACTTTTGCTACGGGCAAAAGATACTTAGGTAAACGCTCAGGCAGTAGCTGGTACAGCTCAGTAAAGTTAGATAACCCACCGCCGATGACCACCAGATGCGCATCGATTGCCGTTAACAGGCTGCCCAGGCAGCAAGCCAACAGCTCTACGAAACGTTCGACGTGCGCCACAGCGTTCTCATCACCCGCACGATAGCGAGCAACGATTTCTTTGGAATCCAGTGCTTCAGAGTAGAAGTGTTGGTAAACCCACGCAAATCCACGGCCTGAAAGATAGTTTTCGATACAGCCATGCTGACCACAACCACAACGCGTAAGCGGAATATCACGCCCCAGCACGTTGAGCGCATCAACCGGCAGACGGGTATGGCCGAACTCGCCAGTAATGTAGTTACGCCCGGTAATGGATTTGCCGTTGACGATGATGCCACCACCGACACCAGTGCCGAGGATTAAGCCCATCACCACCGGATAATCACGGAACTCGTCATCCCAGGCTTCGGACAGCGCAAAGCAGTTAGCGTCGTTATCCATCCGCACGTCACGCTCAAGCATCGCGCTCAAGTCGGCCTGCACAGGTTTGCCGCTGGCTGCGGGCACGTTTGCCGCATACAACGTGCCATCGTCGGTGACCGGCATACCCGGAATACCGATGCCTACCGACCCTTTAGTACCAAAACGGCTATCGGCTTCCTGTACCATGGAAACGATAGCCGCCAGGAAGTTCTCGTAGCTATCGTGTGGCGTAGGAACGCGCTTTTCCCACTGTAACCGGCGTTCAGTATCATAAACTCCAAGAGCCATTTTCGTGCCGCCAATGTCAAATCCGTAGTACATCGATTTGCCGCTCCCCTCAGTTTTTAGAATTTATTGTCCGCTTAATACCCGAGCTGGATCGATATTACTGGCACGGCGAGCCGGATACCAACTGGCGAGCAAACTCAGTAACAAGGCTGTGATCAGTACATAGAATACGTCCAGCCAGTGAAGTTCTGATGGCAAGAAATCAATAAAGTAGATATCGCCTGACAGGAATTGATGGCCGATTAGTTTTTCAATCACGCGGATAATATTGGTTAATTGCCAGGAGGCTAACACGCCGACAATCACCCCGCTTACGCTACCGAACAACCCCGCTAGCAGACCGTACCAGACGAAAATCGCGCGAATCAAACCGTCTTTCGCCCCCAACGTTCGCAACACGGCGATATCACTACTTTTGTCTTTCACCGCCATCACCAGCGTAGAGACGATATTAAAACAGGCCACGCCGATCACCAGCACCATCGCCAGATACATGATGGCGCGAATCATCTGGATATCGCGGTACATGTAACCGTAGGTGCCAATCCAGCTTTTGATGTACACGTAAGCGTTGGTCACTTCACCGGCATCACGCACCAGTTGGTTGGCGTTAAACACATCATTCACTTTGATGGCAATACCTGTGACGCTGTCGCCCATATCTAAATAGCTCTGCGCATCCGCCATGGGCACCATCGCAAAACTATGATCAAGCTGGCCGCTGAGCGCCAAAATACCTGCAACTTGCAGGCGCACACGCTTCGGTTGCAGCAGTTTGGTGCCACCATCGCTGTTCGGGATCATGATCGAGATCCAGTCGCCCTGTTTCACTTTCAGGGCATCGGCAACACCTTTACCGATAATAATCTGTTGCTGACCGGCTTTAAAATTCTGCCACGCGTTGTTTTGCACATATTGAGGCAAAGCACTAAGGCGAACTTCCTGAGCGGGATCAACACCTTTTACCTGAATAGCGCGCAGATTCGGCCCGTTTTCTACCAGGCCTGTAAAGTTGATATACGGTGCCGCTGCTGCAATGCCTTTCACTTTCTCAACGCGCTGTAATACGCCGCTCCAGTCATGGAATGGCTGATTAACCGGCTCGATTTCACCGTGCGGCACCACCGCCAGAATGCGGTTGTTCAGCTCACGCTCAAAACCATTCATCGCACTTAAACCGACAATCAGCACCGCCACACCCAAAGCAATACCCAGAGTAGAGATGACAGAAATCAATGACACCATGCCGCTGCGACGACGCCCGCGGCTAAAACGCAAACCAATAAGCAGTGACAGTGGCGAAGCCATTAATGGGCTCCCATCAAAGTCAGTTCGCTGGTCAAGCGGCCATCGCGCATTTCAAGCTGACGAGACATTCGACGTGCCAGTTGCAAGTCGTGGGTCACCACCAGGAATGCAGTTCCCTGGCGCACATTCAATTCGCCAAGCAGTTCAAAAATGCTGTCTGCGTTACGCGCATCGAGGTTACCCGTCGGCTCATCCGCCAGCACCAGGCGTGGGTTATTCACCAGCGCGCGGGCAATCGCTACACGCTGGCGCTCACCGCCGGACAGCTCGGAAGGACGGTGATTACTGCGATGGTCAAGCCCCACAGCTTTGAGCATTTCCAGCGCGCGTTGCTTTGTTTCATCAGGGTGTTTTTTGCCGATAAGCAGCGGCATGGCGACGTTTTCCATCGCGGTAAAATCAGGCAGCAAATGGTGGAACTGGTAGATGAAACCGAGTTCGCGGTTACGCAATTCTGCTTTGGCGGCAGACGACATCGCACTCATCGCCTTGCCATTGAAAATCACATCGCCAGAAGTGGGGGTATCCAGCCCGCCCAGCAGATGCAGCAAGGTACTTTTGCCGGAACCAGAGCTACCGACAATCGCCATTAACTCGCCGGTATTGATGCTGAAGCTGACATCATGCAACACGTCCGTTTGCACTTTGCCTTCCTGATAGCGTTTGCACAGCTTGTCACACTGCAACAGGACAGAATTACTCATAACGTAAAGCCTCAGCGGGAAGTGTAGCGGCAGCGCGCCACGAAGGATAAAGCGTGGATAACAGAGCGACCGCCATAGCGATAATCGCAATCACAATAACTTGTACAGGGTCGATGGCGACGGGCAGCGCGGCACCATCCAGCAACGCGCCAATAATCGGCATTAAATTGTTCAACTGGCTGGCAAGTAACGCGCCTAATAGCGCCCCCAGCAGAGCGCCAATCACGCCCGCACTCGCCCCTTGCACCATAAACACCGCCATAATTTGGCGACGTGTTAGCCCCTGAGTCTGAAGAATGGCAACTTCACCTTGTTTCTCCATCACCAGCAAACCGAGCGACGTAATGATGTTAAAGGCGGCAACCGCCACAATCAGGCTTAATAGCAACCCCATCATATTTTTTTCCATGCGCACCGCCTGGAACAGCTCGCCTTTACGTTCGCGCCAGTCTTTCCATTCGGTGCCTTGCGGCAAGGTTTGTTGGCTCAGCACATCAACTTTCAGCGGTTCGGCCAGCCATAAACGCCAGCCGGTAATATTGCCCGCCGGATAACGCATCAGGCGCGAGGCGTCTTGCTGGTTGACCAACATTTGGTAACCGTCGACTTCACTGTTTGCCGCGAAGGTGCCAATCACGGTGAACAGACGCTGGCTTGGCAAGCGCCCCATCGGCGTAAACTGGCTGGCAGATGGCACCATAACGCGGATGCTGTCACCACGTTTTATACCCAGTTGCCCGGCAAGTTGTTCGCCCAGAATGATGTTGTACTTCCCGGCGACCAGGTCGGTCTGCTTAACGTTGACCAGAAATGGCGAAAGTGGATCTTTCTCTTCTGGCTTCACGCCCAGCATCACCCCGACGGCGACGCTACGTGCGCTTTGCAGCACTACATCACCCGTGGTAATGGGGGCAACTCGCGTGACGCCTTCAAGGTTGAGGTCTTTTGCTGGAAGCGTTTCAGGATTAATCGAGCCGCCAGGCGAGGTGATGATCGCTTGCGGCATTAGCCCAAGAATGTTGTTTTGCAGCTCACGCTCAAAACCGTTCATCACGGAAAGCACGGTGACTAACGCCATCACGCCAAGCGTAATGCCGATAGTTGACAGCCAGGAGACGAAGCGACCGAAGCGGTCAGCTGCTCGCCCACGCATGTAGCGCAGGCCTATAAATAACGCGACAGGTTGATACATGTATTCCGTCTTGTTGCAGTTGCGGATGCAAAGTTGCCGAGAAGTATATAAGCGATAACGTATCAAGTAAATGAAACATAACGTTTTTTTGTTTTTTCAGAACAAGTGAAATACCTTTTAAATCAATCTCCTAACATCTTGTTTTCGCAGCAATGCTGCGCAGAAATGGTCATTAATTGTCCCTGCGGAATTTCCGAAATTTTCCAGATTATTACAAAAACAGACAAATCAGATAATAAAAAGCCCGCCATTCTTCCACCCTAAAAACAAATAAAAGCCAACTGAAGGTATTCCTGGCACATGAAAGACAAACAATTGTGGATCAACCATATCAAGGGATTGTGCATCTGCCTTGTCGTTATATATCACTCGGTCATCACCTTTTACCCGCATCTGGTGCAGCAACAGACCGGGCTTGCGGAGGTCATCGCCAAAAGCTGGATTTACCTGAATTTATATCTCGCCCCTTTCCGCATGCCGGTTTTCTTCTTTATTTCCGGCTTTCTCATCACCCGCTACATTGAGAAGGTAAAATGGCGCGACTGCATTGATAAACGCATCTGGAATATCTTTTATGTCCTGCTGTTATGGGGCGTGTTGCAGTGGCTGGGCATCTCGTTAATTAACCAATGGCTGGCACCGGAACTGGTGCGTAACCCGGCGTCCAACGCGGTCTACTCAGAAAATCTGCTGCAATTTGCCACCAGCATGGCAAAAGCCAGTACCAGCCTTTGGTATCTCTACGCGCTACTGCTCTATTTTGTGATTTTCAAAAGCCTGCGCCGCTACAAAGTCCCGGTCATCATGTTGCTGCTGGCAGTGAATGTGGTGATTAGCTTTATGCCGCTACCGTGGTGGGGAATGAACAGCGTGGTGCGCAATATGTGTTACTACGGGCTTGGCGCGTGGTTTGGCCCGCAACTGATGAGCGCAATGAAAGCGTTTAATCTTCGCCAGCATCCTTTGATGTTCGCAGCCACTGCCCTGCTCTCTGCTGCGTTGTATCTGGTTAACATTCCAGTGATGATTTCCGTATTGTCGATTTTTGTCATTATGAAGCTGTTTTATCTACTGGATAGCTGGCGTGAATGCCGTTCCGATGCATTTCTGAATATTGTAGGTTCCAATACCATCGCGATTTACACCACTCACCGCATCGTGATTGAAGCGTTGAGCTTGTTTATGCTGGGGCAAATTAGCGCAGGGCGAATTTCGGGTAACCTGTTGCTCGCCATCTTGTTGGTTTATCCGTTTGCCAGCCTGGCGATATGTACCTTGTTGGGCTTAGGATTCAGAAAATTATCGCGCACCCTGTGCGGTGATATGTTCTTTTCACCGCCAGCGAAAATGGTGGTAGCGACCGACACACGTTAAGCGAGCTTTGGCTGGAAGGACGAAATCTCCGCAGGCTTTGCGATTGGCTAAACGATCGCGGATAATACAAGGCAACTTCTTGACGCGTCTGCGAACTATAGCCCCACAAAAAAGATGCAACCTGAGAGATATTGATATCTTCTATGCCTGAAAATTATCGCTATTCCTTACCTGTTAAAGCTGGCGATCAACGCCAGCTTGGTGAACTCACCGGTTCTGCCTGTGCAACTGAAGTAGCCGAAATCGTCGAGCGCCATAATGGCCCGGTAGTGCTTATCGCGCCGGATATGCAGAACGCCTTGCGCCTGCATGACGAGATAACTCAGTTTACGGAAAGCCTGGTGGTGAATCTTGCCGACTGGGAAACGCTGCCGTACGACAGTTTCTCGCCGCATCAGGAAATTATTTCTTCGCGTTTATCCACGCTCTATCAGTTGCCAACCATGCAGCGCGGCGTGTTGATTCTGCCGGTGAACACCCTGATGCAGCGCGTTTGCCCGCACAATTTTTTGCACGGCCATGCGCTAGTGATGAACAAAGGGCAGCAATTATCACGTGATAATTTGCGCAGCCAGTTAGAACAAGCAGGTTATCGCAGCGTCGATCAGGTAATGGAACACGGTGAATTTGCCACCCGTGGCGCGTTGCTTGATCTCTACCCGATGGGTAGTGACCAGCCTTATCGCATCGACTTCTTTGATGACGAAATCGACAGTCTGCGCGTGTTTGATGTCGACACCCAGCGCACGCTCGAAGAAGTCGACGCCATTAATTTACTTCCCGCACACGAATTCCCGACCGATAAAAACGCCATCGAGCTGTTCCGTAGCCAGTGGCGCGACAAGTTTGACGTGAAGCGTGAACCTGAGCATATCTATCAGCAAGTCAGCAAAGGCACGCTCCCGGCGGGGATTGAGTACTGGCAGCCGTTATTCTTTAGCGAGCCATTACCAGCGCTGTTTAGTTACTTCCCCAAAAATACTCTGCTGATTAATACCGGCGATATCGAAACCAGCGCCGATCGTTTCTGGCAGGATACGTTTGCCCGTTTCGAAAATCGCGGCGTCGACCCGATGCGCCCGTTGCTGCCGCCAGAAAGCCTGTGGCTGCGCGTGGACGAACTGTTCAGCGAGTTAAAAGCCTGGCCGCGTATTCAGCTCAAAACCGAATCGTTAGCGGACAAAGCCGCGTTCACCAATCTGGGTTATCGCGCCCTGCCTGACCTTTCTGTTCAGGCACAGCAAAAAGCCCCGCTCGATAACCTGCGTAGATTCCTTGAGTCGTTCGCCGGCCCGGTGGTGTTTTCCGTAGAAAGTGAAGGCCGACGTGAAGCACTGGGTGAGCTGCTATCACGGATAAAAGTGGCGCCAAAGCGCATCTATCGTCTTGATGAAGCCGCCGATAATGGCCGTTATTTGATGCAGGGTTCCAGCGAGCATGGGTTTATCGATACCCTGCGCAACCGTGCATTGATTTGCGAAAGCGACCTGTTGGGTGAACGCGTCAGCCGCCGCCGTCAGGATAGCCGCCGTACCATCAACCCGGATACCTTGATTCGTAACCTGGCTGAGCTACATACCGGCCAGCCGGTGGTGCATCTTGAACATGGCGTTGGGCGTTATGCTGGATTAACCACGCTTGAAGCGGGCGGCATAACAGCTGAATACCTGATGCTGACCTATCACGGCGACGCCAAACTTTACGTGCCGGTTTCATCGCTGCATTTGATCAGCCGCTATGCGGGCGGTGCCGAAGAAAATGCGCCGCTGCATAAACTTGGCAGCGATGCCTGGTCACGCGCCCGTCAAAAAGCCGCCGAGAAAGTGCGCGATGTGGCTGCAGAATTACTGGATATTTATGCGCAGCGTGCCGCAAAACAAGGTTTTGCGTTTAAGCATGACCGCGAACAGTATCAGCTGTTCTGTGATGCTTTCCCGTTTGAAACCACACCGGATCAGGCCCAGGCTATTAATGCGGTATTGAGCGACATGTGCCAGCCGCTGGCAATGGACAGACTGGTGTGCGGTGATGTGGGCTTTGGTAAAACCGAAGTGGCGATGCGCGCCGCCTTCCTCGCGGTGGAAAACCACAAACAAGTTGCTGTGTTAGTGCCGACCACCCTGCTCGCTCAACAGCATCTGGATAACTTCCGTGACCGCTTCGCCAACTGGCCTGTGCGTATCGAAATGTTATCGCGTTTCCGCACGGCCAAAGAGCAAGCGCAAATTCTGCAGGAAGCCAGCGAAGGGAAAGTCGATATTCTTATCGGCACCCATAAGCTGCTGCAAAATGATGTGAAGATGAAAGATCTCGGCCTGCTGATTGTCGATGAAGAGCATCGTTTTGGCGTGCGCCATAAAGAACGGATTAAAGCGATGCGCGCCGATGTCGACATCCTGACGCTAACTGCAACACCGATTCCACGCACGCTGAATATGGCAATGAGCGGAATGCGCGATTTGTCGATTATCGCCACCCCTCCGGCACGCCGCCTGGCGGTGAAAACCTTCGTTCGCCAGTACGATGAACTGGTCGTCCGTGAAGCCATACTGCGTGAAGTGCTGCGTGGCGGCCAGGTTTACTATCTTTATAACGATGTGGAAAACATCCAGAAGGCGGCAGACCGCCTCGCGGTATTAGTGCCTGAAGCACGTATCACCATTGGTCACGGGCAAATGCGTGAACGCGAACTGGAACGAGTGATGAACGACTTCCACCACCAGCGTTTTAACGTGTTGGTGTGTACCACGATTATTGAAACGGGTATCGATATTCCGACTGCCAATACCATTATCATCGAACGTGCCGATCATTTCGGCCTTGCGCAGTTACACCAGTTACGTGGCCGCGTCGGGCGTTCGCATCACCAGGCTTACGCATGGTTGTTAACCCCGCACCCAAAAGCAATGACCACCGACGCACAGAAACGCCTGGAGGCTATCGCTTCTCTCGAAGATTTAGGTGCCGGTTTTGCGCTTGCGACTCATGACCTGGAGATTCGTGGTGCGGGTGAGTTACTTGGCGAAGGCCAAAGCGGCTCGATGGAAACCATCGGTTTCTCGCTGTATATGGAGATGCTGGAAAATGCGGTCGATGCGCTTAAAGATGGCCGCGAGCCGTCACTGGAAGATTTGACCAGCAGCCAGACCGAAGTTGAACTGCGCATGCCTGCCCTGTTGCCTGATGATTTTATCCCGGACGTCAATACCCGACTGTCATTCTATAAACGCATTGCCAGTGCAAAAACCGGGCATGAACTGGACGAGTTAAAAGTCGAGTTAATTGACCGCTTTGGCCTGCTGCCGGATCCCGCACGTAACCTGCTGGATATTGCCGCGTTGCGCCAGCAGGCGCAGAAACTCGGGGTGCGTAAAATTGAAGGCAACGAAAAAGGTGGCGTGATTGAGTTTGCCGAGAAGAACCATGTCAATCCGGTTTGGCTGATTGGCTTGCTGCAAAAACAGCCTCAGCACTACCGTCTGGATGGGCCAACTCGCCTGAAATTTATTGAAGATCTCGCCGACCGCAAAGCCCGGATGGAATGGGTGCGTAACTTTATGCAGCAGCTCGCGCAGAACGCAGCGGCTTAATCTGCCAGCAGTGCCTTAGAGCTTTCTATCTAAGGCACTCTCTTTGTAACATTTACACATCCTTTCAATCCGCCAGGACTTCCCTACACGCACTCCCGTCATAATCATCAATTAACCTTTTTATAACATGCATACTATTCATAGGGTTTATTGTGATTACCTCTCAGAGCATTTCATCATCTCGCAAAGCACGCGTCGTTCGCTGGCTGGCGTCGATCATGCTGGTTAGCGCAACGCTGGTCTCATTTCAGGCAGTAGCCAACTCTTATCCTTTGCCACCAGAAGGAAGCCGATTAATCGGCAAGAACTTTTTCCATGTCGTGAAGGATGACGGCGGTTCGCTGGAAGAGATTGCGAAAAAATACAATGTCGGCTTCCTGGCTTTGCTCCAGGCAAACCCTGGGGTTGACCCTTATGTCCCTCGCGCTGGAAGTGTGCTGACAATTCCGCGCCAAATGCTGTTACCTGATGCACCACGCCAGGGGTTGGTACTCAACCTGGCTGAATTGCGTGTTTATTATTATCCGGCAGGAAAAAACAGCGTGACCGTTTACCCGATTGGTATTGGCCAACTCGGTGGAGATACCGTGACGCCAACCATGGTGACAACCGTTTCAGACAAACGCGCCAACCCAACCTGGACACCAACCGCCAATATTCGCGCACGCTACCTGGCAAATGGCATTAAACTCCCGGCGGTAGTGCCTGCCGGCCCGGATAACCCGATGGGCCACCATGCGATTCGCCTTGCGGCCTATGGCGGGGTCTACTTGTTACACGGCACAAATGCTGATTTTGGTATCGGTATGCGCGTCAGTTCTGGCTGTATTCGTCTGCGCGATGGCGACATCAAAGCTCTGTATAAAGAGATGCCGGTCGGGACGCAGGTGCGCATCATTAATACCGCGATTAAGACCTCAATTGAACCCGACGGCAGCCGTTTAGTTGAAGTCCATCAGCCGCTGTCGAAAGATATTAATGACAATCCGCAAGTGCTGCCGATTGTGCTCAATGAGCAGATGAAACAGTTCCAGTCCGCACCAGAAACGGACGCGGTGGTGATGGAAAAAGCCATGCAGCACCGTTCTGGCATGCCGGTAATGGTCAATGCAGACCCTGCGACAACGACCGAAATTTAGATTTTCCCCAATAGAAAAGGCCCTGTGTTTCAACAGGGCCTGAGACTGATGACAAACTTCTTCGTAGGTCGGATAAGCGCAGCGTCATCCGACACCACTGGCGTAAATGGTGGATGACGCTAACGCTTATCCACCCTACAAAACACATTTATCACCCTTTGTCAGCAATCTGAGGCCCTGTGTTCAACAGGGCCTCAGACTGATGACAAACTTCTTCGTAGGTCGGATAAGTGCAGCGTCATCCGACACCACTGGCGTAAATGGTGGATGACGCTAACGCTTATCCACCCTACAAAACACATTTATCACCCTTTGTCAGCAATCTGAGGCCCTGGTTTTCAACAGGGCCCGAGACTGATGACAAACTTCTTCGTAGGTCGGATAAGCGCAGCGTCATCCGACACAACGGGCGTAAATGGTGGATGACGCTAACGCTTATCCACCCTACAAAACACATTTATCACCCTTTGTCAGCAATCTGAGGCCCTGGTTTTCAACAGGGTCTGAGACTGATGACAAACTTCTTCGTAGGTCGGATAAGCGCAGCGTCATCCGACACCACTGGCGTAAATGGTGGATGACGCTAACGCTTAGCCACCCTACAAAACACATTTATCACCCTTTGTCAGCAATCTGAGGCCCTGTTTTCCAACAGGGCCTTTTTTTTAGATTCGGAGTTAATGCTCAGAGGGCAGCGTCTTATTTATAAATAACCGCGGTACCGTGCAAAGTGTTTGGACCGGTGACTGAAGTAATACGGTATGAGCTTGCACCCATTTGATCTGCTTTTTCTGCCAGTTGATCTTCCAGAGAACCCAGGTTTGTCCCCCCAGTTGCCGTGATGGTACCGACTTTCTGTTGGCCATTTGGTGTTGCCTGAACTTCAACAGCGGCAAAGCTTGCGAAAGAGATTGAACTAAGAACCACAGCAGCGATGAGAGTTTTAACGTTTTTCATGATTTTTTACCTTGAGCAGATGATTTGTAAGGTCGTTAAGTTATTTACTTAACGATCGATAGGTAAATCATAAACGTGATCTTCATCACACGTCAAATTATTTTTATAACGCTCGTTAATTATTTTATAAACATACTATTTTTCATTACGATAGGATTAATTTATTTTTATCCTAAATGCCTATAGCTACTGAGTGTTATTATTTTTATAATGATCGTTCATTAAACAGACAAAGGTTAAACGGCACATATGTCATCTGATATAAGTTGCATCAAAAAAAGCCGTGGCCGTCCGAAGGTGTTTGACAGGGAAGCAGCACTCGACAAGGCCATGGCTTTGTTCTGGCAACACGGCTACGAAGCCACTTCTATGGCGCATTTAGTGGAAGCTACCGGCGCGAAAGCCCCGACGCTGTACGCCGAATTCACCAATAAAGAGGGGTTATTTCGCGCCGTGCTGGATCGTTATATCGCCCGTTTTGCGCAAAAACACGAAGCGTGTTTATTCTGCGAAGAACGCAGTCTCGAAGAGGCTCTGGAAGATTATCTGTCTCATGTTGCGAAACTTTTCACCGACAAAGACACACCTGCGGGCTGCTTTATCATCTGTACTTCATCAGTGCTGGCGACCTCTTCGGATGATATTTCAGCCGTGATCAAAGCCCGCCATGCCATGCAGGAAGAAACGCTGATACGTTTTCTGAGCAAACGCCAGGCAAGAGGCGAGATTCCGTCTGAAAGCTGTGTCCGAAAACTGGCGAAGTATCTGTGTTGTATCGTTCAGGGGATGTCAGTCAGTGCGCGTGAAAATGCCAGTTATGAAGAGCTGTTGCAGATAGTGAATACCACGATGCGGCTGCTGCCAGAATTGAAGAAAGTTTAAACTGCGCAAAGGCGGATAACGCAAACTTATCCGCCTTAGCTAAAACACTGCTTTACCGTTGCCGCCCTTTACTCCAGTAAGCCATAAAGTTGATAGCATCATGGTTCACGCCACATTCTCCTATCAAATATCGCCGCAGCATTTTCACCACCGTCGACTCTGCCGCAACCCAGCCATAAAACGTATTGCTGGCGGTCGTGGCTTTATCCCACAGTAATTCACCTTCGGCTTCCTCATTGACCGTTTCAGCAACGCCCGCCGTTTTAGGCAGTTGTGCGTCGGCTCTGACTGCTTTTAGCAAGCACTCCCCGTGTCTCGCGTTAGAGGTTTTACGCGGCAACCAGTGAATGCTGGCAAAGCTATATGCGCTTAAATCCACACAATCGCCCTGCTCTGGCACCTCGAAAAATGCCTGTATTTGTGGTGGATTTGGCTGCGTCGCCAGCAGTTCAAGAATGCCTCGTGCCGCAGGCAATGCGGTTTCATCGGCAATAATCAGTGCCTGACGCAGGCCCTGAGGCGGCGTCCATTCATATCCACCACTGTCACCAGAATAAGCAGCATTCGGGGCGACAATTTGTATTTTGTCGCCAGCTTCAGCGGCAATCGCCCACGCAGAAGCCGGGCCTTCGGTACCATGGCTGACGAATTCAACCGTCACTTCCTGGCGCGCAGCATCGACGTGGCGCAAGGTATAAGTGCGCACAATCGGCCGCTTCTCTTTGGGCAATTCTTGCAGTAGCTGATACCACTGTGCTTGCTCTGGCAACGTTGGGATTGAACCGTCCTCTGACGGAAAAAGCATTTTGATGCGCTGATCGGGTGCATCACATTTCATGTTTGCAATGTCCGGACCGCCAAACACCAGGCTCAACAACGAAGGTGAAACTTGTGATTTATGCACTAGCTGCACATTAAACAATCGATAGCCTTGCCCCCCTGCCATTTCGACTCCTCTGCCGTCTCCGGCTACATCCACAAAAAGTAAACCACAGAAATCATGTGATTATTCATGAGATTAATTTGAGAAATACTATCAATTGAGATTGATAATGAGAACCGTTATCGGCAAAATCCAGCTCGTTCTTATTTCAAAACATTTATAAATGTTAATATTTTCCATCTAAGGAATGATGATGATGCATAAAAACGCGCGCTGGGTGCTTAACCCGTTGCTTCTGGCGATGATGGCTCCGGCTGTCGCGCAGCAAACTTCCGAAGAAAACATTCTGGTTTCTGCCAACCGTACACACCGTACTGTGGCTGAAATGGCACAGACCACCTGGGTCATAGAAGGCGCTGAGCTTGAACAGCAGATTCAGGGAGGAAAGGAGCTGAAAGACGCACTTGCACAGTTAATTCCCGGTCTGGATGTCAGCAGCCAAAGCCGCACCAACTACGGCATGAATATGCGTGGCCGCTCTATCGTGGTGTTAGTGGATGGCGTGCGCATGAACTCGTCCCGTACCGATAGCCGCCAGCTAGATTCCATTGACCCGTTTAACATCGAGCATATTGAAGTGATCTCCGGTGCGACATCACTGTATGGCGGCGGCAGTACCGGCGGCTTGATTAATATCGTGACGAAGAAAGGCCAGCCTGAAACACAGCTGGAATTTGAAAGCGGGATTAAATCAGGTTTCAACAGTAGCAAAGATCACGACGAGCGCGTCGCAGGCGCGATTTCTGGCGGTAACGATCATGCATCAGGGCGTTTATCGGTGGCGTATCAAAAATTTGGTGGCTGGTATGACGGCAACGGCGACCAAACCCTGCTCGACAATACACAGACCGGTTTGCAGTATTCTGACCGTCTGGATGTCATGGGTACGGGCACATTAAATATTGATGAAACCCAACAGCTGCAACTGGTGACACAGTATTACAAAAGCCAGGGTGATGATGATTACGGCCTGGATTTAGGGAATAATTTCTCGGCGGTAACCGGCAATGGCAAGGCGTATGTCAGTGACCAGCTTAATTCAGACCGTATTCCTGGCACCGAGCGCCATCTCATTAGCCTGCAATATTCCAACAGCGATTTCCTCGGGCAGGAATTGGTGGGGCAGATTTATTATCGCGATGAGTCCCTGACGTTCTATCCGTTCCCGACGCTGACACGTAACACAGTCACCAGTTTCTCCGCCTCGCAACAAGATACCGATCAGTACGGTGCGAAACTGGCAATGACCAGCCAACCGCTCGACGGCTGGCAGATTACCTATGGTGTGGACGCCGATCACGAGAGCTTTACCTCGAACCAAATGTTCTTTGATTTAGCAAAAGCGAACGCCTCAGGTGGCCTGAATAACCAAAGCATTTACACCACCGGTCGCTACCCTGGCTACACCATTACTAACCTCGCGCCGTTCTTGCAAACCAGCTATGACATCAACGACCTGTTTACCGTAAGCGGCGGTGTGCGCTACCAGTGGACCGAGAATAAAGTTGATGACTTTGTTGGGTTTACTCAGCAGCAAGGTATTGCGAACGGTATCGCAAAATCGGCCGATGCCATCCCTGGTGGCAGCACCGATTACGACAACGCGTTATTCAATGCTGGCTTACTGATGCACATTACCGAGCGCCAACAAGCGTGGTTCAACTTCTCGCAAGGCGTTGAATTGCCTGATCCTGGCAAATATTACGGCAACGGGACTTACCGCCTGGTTAATGGCCATTACCAGCTCGTGAACAGCGTTAACGTTGGGCAGTCAAAACTTCAGGGCATTAAGGTCGATTCTTATGAGTTAGGCTGGCGCTATACCGGTGATAGCCTGCGCAGCCAGATTGCGGCGTATTACTCGTTGTCCGACAAATCTATCGCCATCAACCGTGCAGATATGACCATCAATGTTCAGGATGATAAGCGTCGTATTTACGGTGTTGAAGGTGCGGTGGATTACTTCATTCCGGATTCAACCTGGAGCACCGGGATTAACTTCAACGTGCTGAAATCCGAAACCAAAGTTGACGGAAAATGGCAGAAATGGGACGTGATTTACGCCAGCCCATCGAAAGCCACCGCCTACGTTGGCTGGGCGCCAGATCCATGGAGCCTGCGTGTTCAAAGCCAGCAGACGTTTGATTTGACTGATGCCAGCGACAATAAAATCAACGGTTACAACACTATCGACTTTATTGGTAGCTATGCGTTACCCGTGGGTAAACTCAGCTTCAGCATCGAAAACTTACTGGATAAAGATTACACCACCGTATGGGGCCAGCGCGCACCACTGCTGTATAGCCCAACTTACGGCAGCCCATCGCTGTATGAATACAAGGGCCGTGGACGCACTTACGGTGTGAACTACTCTCTGCTGTTCTAAGGTGGTTTCTACAGGCCGGTCAAAAACCGGTCTGTTTTTACGCCCACACGCAAATTGGTACTCGACCCGAAATCGATAGTCATTTAAAACATAGGGACTCTAATTATAGGTACTATGAATATGTTGGCAGGTATCATTGGTTTAGGTTCGGTCATCGAAACCGCTTATCTTCCGGCTTTACGCCGTATGTCCCTTCCCGCTCTCGAACTTTATGGTTATGACGCTGACCCAGCGCGCCAGCTTGAGGGAATTAGCCGTTGTGATTCGCTTGATACGCTACTGGCTAAACCGCTCGACGTGGTGCTAATCACCACTTCTTCGCTTCATCATTTACCCGTGCTCGAAAGGGTTTTGCAAAGCCGTGTTTCTGCAATCGTCGTTGAAAAGCCGGTTGCCGCCACGCTCACGCAACTTAAGAAACTCGAAACATTACTCGAGCAACCGCAAGCTGCCGCTCGTGTTCTGGCGCTGGATCACTGGATGATTCGCACTCAAGCTAGCGACTGCATTCACAACATCAGTGAAATAAGCCGCATCGAAGGTTTTTTGCAGGAACCCAGTGGGTTTAATGCCGCTGGCGAGCCTGCCGCGTTGAATTTTGCCACCGGTGAGGCGGATACCCGCCAGCTACGTCATCCTGACGGCGTGATTGTTGATATCGGCACGCATGTCCTCGCCATGATGCGCGAAACACTCCATCAGTTAGGTGGTAACCATCGGTTAGAGATTGAGTTGAGCTACGCACGTGACCGTCTGGGAAATGAGATTGCAGCAGGCGATTTTACCACCGCAGAAGGTGAAGCCCTGCTGACCGGCACCCTCAGCGATATTCCGTTCACTCTCCATCTTAATAAATATGCTGGCCCTGCGGGTGGGCAAAAAGGCATGCGTATCTATCTGCATGATGGGCGAGTCATCAATATCGACCGTGAAGGCCAGAATGAAGTGATTGAACGGACGACTGAGCACGAAACCAGGCGTCAAACCCTTGCAGGGCCGTTATATGACCGTTGTTTACATGACGTGGTGTTTGGTGAGAACAGGCTGTTTTTACGCTTACCCGAGGAGATCCCTGCTTACACTCAGCGACGGATAGCCGAAGTGACGGCGCTGCTGGAATTACAGCAGCAGTTACGTGGCCGCCATTAACAAAAAACCCATCTTTGCAGATGGGTTTACATTTTTTGGTGGATGACGCTATCGCTTATCCACCCTATGATACCGGCATGTTATCGGTTAGATTTTAGTCAAAACCAACTGGCCATTGTTATCCAGCGGGATCTGGTTGCCAGGGTCTTTATCCATGCGGATTTTCCCTTGCTGATCGCCGATGCGGTATGTGACGTCATAACCGAGCATTTTTTCTGACTTGTCGTACACGGTTTTACATTTTTGCTGTGTCGTGGTGTAGGTGTCGCGGTCCTGCATATTGCCTTGCACCTGGTTACCTGCGTAACCCCCACCTAATGCGCCCACCACTGTGGCAACATCTTTACCGCGTCCTCCGCCAAACTGATGACCAATCACGCCACCGGCAACCGCACCCAGTGCTGAACCGATGATACGGTTTTCATCTTGTACCGGTCGGCGATGAGTCACCGCGACGTTCTGGCACTCTTTACGTGGCGTTTTTACCGTTTCCTTGATAGGTGTCGCTGACACCACCTGTGCGAACTGAGGACCACGGTCGAAAACGTTCATGCTGGCAACCGCCGCCACACCCAGTGCTGCGGCCACACCGATACCTATACCCGCTAACATTGATTTATTCACAGGACATCCTCCTGACTTTGCTATTGCTTACAATTTTGCAACCAGAGTAGGACCAGGCAAATCAGACAACGGATGAAAAACGCAGATTCTTACGGAGAAAACAGCTGTTTGAGAGAATTCCTAAGCAAGAAAAACCCGACGCGTGGTCGGGTTTGAATTTCATGCTGGCCAGACGATTAGTGCAGTTTCAGACGCGGACGGATCACGCGGTTGATGCTACCCACCAGCATCATCAGGCCGGTTTTGAAGTAACCATGAAGTGCAACCTGGTGCATACGGTACAGCGAGATATAGACGAAACGCGCCATGCGCCCTTCTACCATCATCGAGCCGCGCATCAGGTTACCCATCAGGCTGCCAACGGTGGAAAACTTAGACAGCGACACCAGCGAACCGTGGTCTTTATAGATGTAAGATTTCAGAGGCTTATCTTTCATCTGCGCAAGAATGTTGGTTAAAACCAGTGACGCCATCTGGTGCGCCGCTTGCGCACGTGGCGGCACAAAGCCACCTTCAGGGCGCGCACATGAAGCACAGTCGCCAATCGCGTAAATATCAGGGTCACGCGTGGTTTGCAGCGTAGGCTCAGTCACTAACTGATTGATACGGTTAGTTTCAAGGCCACCGATGTCTTTCATAAAGTCGGGTGCTTTAATCCCTGCCGCCCAGACCATCAAATCCGCTGCGATGTATTCGCCGTCTTTGGTATTCAGGCCGCCCGCGTCTGCGGAAGTCACCATGGTTTGCGTCAGAACACGCACGCCCAGTTTAGTCAGCTCGCTGTGTGCCGCCGCAGAAATACGTGGCGGCAATGCAGGCAGAATACGTTCACCGGCTTCGACCAGCGTTACGTTTAACGCTTCGTTAGTCAGGCCTTTATAACCGTAGCTGTGCAGTTGTTTCACCGCATTATGCAGCTCAGCAGACAGCTCAACCCCCGTCGCCCCACCGCCAACAATAGCGATGTTAACTTTGCCGCTGGCACCGAGGTTCGCAGAATACTTGAGGAACAGATTCAGCATTTCGGAGTGGAAACGGCGCGCCTGATGCGGGTTATCGAGGAAGATACAGTTGTCTTTAACGCCTGGGGTGTTGAAGTCGTTGGAGGTACTACCCAACGCCATCACCAGCGTGTCATAAGGAATTTTACGTTCAGGGACCAGCAGCTCACCTTTGTCGTCACGCAGTTCTGCGAGCGTCAGAGTTTTGCTTTCGCGGTTAATGTCGACCACGGAACCAAGCTGGAACTGGAAATGATGGTTACGTGCATGTGCCAGATAGCTCAGCGCGTCTACACCTTCGTCCAGTGAACCGGTTGCCACTTCGTGCAGCAGCGGTTTCCATAAATGGCTGTGGTTACGGTCGATAAGCGTAACCTTAGCTTTTTTACCACGACCCAGTTTTTTACCTAACTGAGTGGCCAGTTCAAGTCCGCCAGCACCACCACCGACAATGACAATCTTTCTTAATGGCGTAGTCAAAGTGACCCCCTTAAAATATTAACCAATTGTTAATTAAAGGTTATGTAAATAGCATTTAATTAACAACAAGTTAGCTAAACAAACTCACGAATATGACCAAAGAATAACATGGATGGTGTATTGGTCATACCAAAATTGATGTGCGTCAAATTTTTATGCCGAAAAGATAAACAAAAAGGGCCAGCACCTGGCTGACCCTTTCACTTTTTGCTTATTTAGCCCGCGGCTAGCCGAGAGTCTTGAACGCTTTAATCCGCTGCAAATGTGGTGAGATATTTTTGAATTTATGGGTCTGTTCCTGATCCCATACGATCTCATAGTAATGATGCAGCAGCTCTGCGGCTCGTGCGTTATCCAGCGCTTCGTCATTACGCGACAAAATGGCCAGGCAACGGTCACGGTTTTTCTCGCGGAAATTCTGCACGCACTTGGTGGCAATATCGGTGTATTCCTCAGGACGGTCGATTTTCCCTTCCATATTCTCTTGCGGGAACAGATTTGGGTTAAAAATCACCTGGCGAATATCACACAAGAAACCAATACGCTCGGCCCAGAAACCGCCAAGCCCGACACCGCAAATCAGTGGCCGCTCATCGACACTGAGTTGCAACATTTTGTCTACTTCTTTGAGCAGATGCTGCATATCGTGTTTCGGATGCCGCGTGCTGTAACTGATAAGGCGGACGTCCGGATCGATAAACTGGAGTTGCAGCACCTTTTCATGGTTACCAGGACTATTAGAGTCGAAACCGTGTAAATAGATAATCATTGCATCCTCACCACACGAATTCAGGCCATTTGGCCTGATGAGTTAAAGACCCGCCTTGTGGGCTTCCCACTGCTCATGCAGCGCCTCAAGTTGCTGGTTTGCTTGCTTCCAGCGCGCTGACGACATCAGCTCCTGGCGGGTAAATGAACCTTTATGATACAAACCTGTAACACGCTCTGCTTTGACCGGAGACAGGTTATCTAACACGCTAACCGCACCATTACGATTATTGCAGACCAGGATCATATCGCAACCTGCATCCAAAGAAGCTTGCCCGCGTTCAGCATAGCTCCCCATGATGGCAGCGCCTTCCATCGATAAATCATCCGAGAAAATAACGCCATTAAAGCCCAGTTCGCCACGCAAAACGGTTTTCAGCCAGTGCGGAGAACCACTCGCCGGAAGCGGATCGACGTCGGTATAGATAACGTGCGCCGGCATAATAGCGTCGAGTTTGTTATCAGTAATCAGAGTGCGGAAAATCTGCATGTCGTGTTCACGGATCAGCGCTTCATCACGCGGGTCACGCGGGGTTTCTTTATGGGAATCAGCCGTTACCGCACCGTGGCCTGGGAAATGTTTACCGGTGGTTTTCATACCTGCGGCGTGCATGCCGTCGATAAAGCGAGTCGCCATCGCCAGCGCTTTACGCGGTTCTTCATGGTAGGAACGCTCGCCGATGGCGGCACTGATATGGCCGATATCCAATACTGGCGCGAAACTGATGTCGATATCCATGGCAATCATTTCGCTGGCCATCAACCAGCCAGCTTCTTGTGCCAGTTTCCCACCCAACTCCAGGCCATGTATTGCGGCAAAAGATTGTGCTGCTGGCAAACGGGTAAAGCCTTCACGGAAACGTTGAACTCGCCCACCTTCCTGGTCAACCGCAACCACCAGACGGTTGAGAGAAGCTTCGCGGATTTGACGAACCAGCTCACGGAGTTGCTCAGGATCGTGATAGTTGCGGGTAAAAATAATCAGCCCACCGACCAGTGGGTGCTTTAGAATTTCACGCTCTTCGGCATCCAGCTCAAAGCCTGCCACATCTAACATTACCGGACCCACATCAACCTCTCTTAATTAATCAAACGCTCGCAGACGGCACCATGCTTCGTCTGCAAGGGTTATAAATGTTCTGTCTTGCGTTTGTTGCCAGCGGCATTCATACCAGGATGCCATCAGCAAAATAACCCACGGTTGCCAGCGGCTGACCTGTCGGCGTAATTTATCCACCTGAATATGGTTCAATTGAGCATAAGCGCGAACCAAAGACTCGCCATCAATATTATTGGCCGCAATAATAGCCGCCAGCTCCAGCGCCACATCCCCATCACCGGCGTATTCCCAGTCGATGAGTTTGATACTTTGCGCCTGATGCACCAGGTTACCGGCATGAATATCCATATGCAGCGCAGCAAGGCGCAGCGGTTTTGGCTCGCCCTGCTTGTTCATCTTTTTAAGCCAACGCAACCAGGCCAGGCTTCTTCGCTCAGGCCCGGCCATTTGCCAATAGTGTTCCAGTAAAGGCAACAAATTGATTCGCCAGCCGAAACAAGGTTGATGATGTAAATCATACAGTAAGGAATTGAGCAAATGCAGTGAGGGCAGTTCCGATTTTACCTCCCCAGCCAGCCATTCGACGATTAACCAGCCATTCGCGAAGCAAACTGGACGTGACCCGATTCCTTGCGATATTCGAGTTAACGCCCGATATTGCCGGGCGAGAGAAACACCCGGCATCGGGGTTTCAAGCTGTTGTCGCGCGACATACTCCCGCGTGCCAATGGTGAAATGCAGGCTCCCGCCGCTCAATCCTTCAAGAGGAGAAAAGCAACCGGCGGCCTGAGCCGCCGGAAGATACTTTTCAATCACACTTTGCAGTGTCGAATTATTGGGTTTGTTGAACAGCACTGCTGCCTGACCAAATAATTTCGCCGGTCTGTACCAGCATCAACTGCATTTTCAGCGTTGGTGCATTCACGTTGCCACTGGCATTGCTATACAGCACATATTGCGCACCAACGTTACGGGCAATACCAATCGCTTTAGTACGAGAACCCAGGCTGTCTTGTGGCGATAACCCGAGTTGTTGTTTTGCCAGCGAAAGCTGTTGTGGCGACACAAGGGTAAATTTGCCGTTGTTTGCCAACGCACCGTGCAGCGCTTCGGTCGCTTTACCAGTTTGCAGCGAACCATTGGTGTGATTGTTCACGCTATCCACCAGCAGAACGCCGCCGGCTGTCACGCCATCGGCTTGTAACATTTTGCCAACCATCGGCTGCATCGCGCTGCCCCAATCGTAGCTACGAACTTTAGGTGTGGCAGGAATAGTCGGCTGTGGCTGTTCAATTGGGCCTGGCTGAGTTGGCACAGTCGGCACCGTTGGAACAGTCGGTGGCGGTTCAACTGGCTGCTGCGGAACTGGCTTCACTTCTTCCACAGGAGCAGGAGCTTCACCACGGTTAATACACCCGGATAAAATCATCGCCGCGGCGATAATTACCAGGTAACGATGGATTCCCTTAATCAAAATTCACCCCTTATAAAGAGAGAGATAGACGAACTTGACGTGCGTCTGGATAACTGGCTATGGATGACACCGAAACGCTAGATTTTGCAGGTATCGTAATCGTGCGCGGCTGCTCGAGAGGATGAATTTCCAGCCCTTTGTCGTCATACCAATAAAAACGATAGCTGATGATGACTGGTTTAGACTGCTCATTATACAACTGGCTACGTGAAACAGTGGCACCGCTATCACTTGAAATATCAGGTTTTTCAGCACTAATCCCCGCCGCAAGCACCGAGGTTTCCATCACCAGCGTTTGATCATCGCTGACAGGAATCGCGGGTTTGGAACTGCATCCCACCATAAAAATGATGGCCAGTAGCGTTAACAGCGAGTTCGCTTTCATCAATTTATCCTTTATGCGCCAGCATCGGCCCAAGCACACGGCCACCCAGCAGGTGCATGTGAATGTGGTAAACCTCCTGTCCACCATGGCGATTGCAGTTCATGATCAGACGATAGCCGTCTTCTGCAATCCCTTCTTGTTCAGCAATTTTTGCTGCTGCGATCAACATGCGCCCTAGTGCCAGTTCATGCTCAGTAGTTACGTCGTTAACCGTTGGGATCAGCACATTAGGAATGATAAGGATGTGGGTTGGAGCCTGTGGCGATATGTCACGGAATGCAGTGACTAACTCATCTTGATAAACGATATCAGCCGGAATTTCCCGGCGGATAATTTTACTGAAAATGGTTTCTTCGGCCATGACGTTACCTTTTATTCATGTGTGGCGAACTTTATGTGACATAGCCCAAGAGTATGAGCGAGTTACACCTACTCTTTCAACCTTAACCTGTGAATTGTAGACGTAAAAAAGGGAGGCCAATGGCCTCCCTCAGTCTCCCCAACTTCTTATTAGCTGTTACGGATCCACTCATCCATTTCAGTTTTCAGGTTATCGGATTTAGTACCGAAGATTGCCTGAACACCTGAACCAGCTACAACTACACCTGCTGCACCCAATTTCTTCAGGCCAGCCTGGTCGACTTTAGAAATGTCGGCCACGCTAACACGCAGACGGGTAATACACGCATCCAGGTTAGTGATGTTTTCTTTACCGCCGAAAGCGCTAACCAGAGCTGGTGCCATTTCGCTTGTGGAAGTGGTAGTCGTCTCAGATGTTGCGTCTTCACGACCTGGAGTTTTCAGGTCAAGCGCTTTAATCAGCACACGGAACACGGTGTAGTAAATCGCCGCGTAGCACAGGCCAACAATTGGGAACAACCACAATTTGCTGCTGTTACCGCTCAGCACGATGAAGTCAATCAGACCGTGAGAGAAGGAAGTACCGTCACGCATACCCAGAAGGATACAGATTGGGAATGCCAGGCCTGCCAACACCGCGTGGATGATGTACAGGATTGGAGCAACGAACATGAAGGAGAACTCGATTGGCTCGGTAATACCGGTCAGGAACGAGGTCAACGCAGCGGAGATCATGATACCGCCGACTTTTGCACGGTTCTCAGGTTTAGCTGAGTGCCAGATTGCGATAGCCGCAGCAGGCAGACCGTACATTTTAAACAGGAAGCCACCAGACAGTTTGCCCGCAGTTGGGTCACCTGCCATGTAACGTGGGATATCGCCGTGGAAGACCTGACCTGCAGCGTTGGTGTATTCACCAATTTGCATCTGGAATGGAACGTTCCAGATGTGGTGCAGACCGAATGGTACCAGGCAGCGCTCTACGAAACCGTAGATGCCGAATGCCACAACCGGGTTCTGGTAAGCAGCCCACTGAGAGAAGGTCTGAATAGCCGTACCGATTGGAGGCCAGATGAAGGACAGCACAACACCCATGAAGATCGCAGCCAGACCGGAGATGATCGGTACGAAACGTTTACCCGCGAAGAAGCCCAGGTATTCTGGCAACTTGATGCGGTAGAAACGGTTAAACATGTAGGCTGCAATGGCACCAGAGATGATACCGCCCAGAACACCGGTATCAGCCAGGTGTTTTGCCGCGATCTCTTCAGCAGGAATATGCAGAACCAAAGGTGCAACAACCGCCATGGTCTTAACCATGATGCCGTATGCAACCACAGAGGCTAATGCAGAAACGCCATCGTTATTCGTGAAGCCTAATGCCACACCGATAGCAAAAATCAGCGGCATATTGGCGAATACTGAACCGCCAGCTTCCGCCATTACATGAGAAACGACTGCTGGCAGCCAGCTGAAGTTTGCAGAACCGACGCCCAGCAGGATACCTGCGATTGGCAGTACGGATACTGGCAGCATCAGCGATTTACCCACCTTTTGCAGGTTAGCAAATGCATTCTTAAACATATTGAGAGTGCTCCTGAGTATTTGTGCTTTTTTTTACGCGTTATGCGCATCGGACTGGGGGGAGATCCGGTCCATATACAGGCATCTTAAGTGCCCTTTGATTTATTACGCAGAGTAAAATAAATCGAAGATTTTTTGTTTGACGGCTATCACGTTTCTCTAAAAGCCATATGAAAAACTTTCATTAATTTACAAAACACGTTTCTAAACGTTACAAAAAGAGTCTGCACCACCTTTTTTGGGGTGGTGCACTGTACTCGCTTCGATCATTAATTACGAGCTTTAAAATAACTTAGACTTATCAAACGGATTGCAGGCGGGAGTCAGGAATATGGAACAAAGTGGCGAAGTTTTTTGTCGTCACAACGGCCAATTCCTCAAGTGAAACACCTTTCAGTACCGCCATATATTCCGCCACATCGCGCGTCATTGCTGGTTGGTTTTCCTTACCACGATGTGGCACCGGAGCAAGATAAGGTGAGTCGGTTTCCACCAGTATGCGATCCAGTGGCACATAGCGCGCCGCTTCCCTGAGTTGTTCGGCATTGCGGAAAGTCACAATACCGGAGAAAGAGATGTAAAAACCCATATCGAGCAATTTTGCAGCAGTTTCTCTGTCTTCTGTAAAACAGTGTAGTACCCCACCGCAGTCTGTCACTTTCTCTTCATGCAGAATGGCCAGGGTATCGGCGCGTGCATCTCGGGTATGAACAATCACCGGCTTGTTAAGTTCACGACCAATCTGGATATGATGGCGGAATGATTCCTGCTGGCGGGGTTTGGTTTCCGGGGTATAGAAGTAATCTAATCCCGTTTCCCCCAGCGCGACGACGCCAGGATCGGCGGCCAGGCGGCGAAGTTCCTCGACGTCATATTCTTCGTCCTGATTCAGCGGGTGTACACCGCATGAATAAGCGACATTGTGACGCTCACCAACTAATTGGCGCATATTGCGATAACCGTCGAGCGTAGTGGCAACCGCAAGGCAGAATTTCACATCACGTGCCGCCGCTTTTTCCAGGACGTCATCGACGCTTTTATGCAGGGATTGATAATCCAGGCCATCAAGATGGCAATGTGAGTCAACCAGGAACATACAGATACTCTTAAAGATGGAAGGAAGGAAGGACAGCACCTGGTTGCATTAAACGCTCCCAGGTGAGCAATTGTTCAGTCAGCAATAATTCGCGGTTCACACCTACGACACTCAGCAATGCTTCGCGGCAGGAAAACCAGCTATGCAAAATAGCTTGTAGCATCGCGGGGCTTGCGCTGTTGGCAATATTTGCCACCAATGTATGTTGATCATCATTGGTCAACCACGGCGTAGCACCCTGCTGCCATTTTAGTGCATCAACCAGCAGTGAGCATAACCAATGGACGCGAACGGTCGCATCATCACTGTTCAAAGCAGGCAATAACGCCAGCATGTTCTTTGTGGCGCAAGCTTCGTTGAGTTTCTCGCACAGTGTCTGGCGGTGCTTCCACTGTTCAGGTTGCAACAGAGCCAGCGCACCGGCGGGAGCGCCAGAACTCAGGCGCAATGCGGCGCGCAGCTGCGCGTTATCCAGCGTGATTTCCCGGGCCAGCCAGGCGAGAGCAAAGTTTTCGTCTGGGGGAGTCAGATACCAGTACAGGCAGCGACTACGCAGTGTGGCGGGTAAACGCGCAGGTTCACGGCACCCCAGAAAGAACCAGGTATTGGATGGCGGTTCTTCGAGTGTTTTCAACAACGCATTGGCCGCCGCCTCGGTAAGTAAACCGGCATCTTCCAGCCAGACCACTTTTGCTCCACCCTGCTGAGCGTGGCTGTAAAGCTTTTCAGTTATTTCACGAATAGCATCAATGCCAAGACTGGATTTGCCCTTTTCTGGCGCGACCACGTAGCTGTCAGGATGTGTTCCCGCCTGCATCAACTGGCAACTGCGGCACTGGCCACAGCTTTTCGTTCCTTGCGGTTTCTGGCACATCAACCAGCGTGTGAGAGCGTAGATTAATGCGTCGTCCCCCATGCCAGACAATGAATGTAACAACAGTGCATGGTGCCCGCGCCCAGCCTGATACTGGCTGAGGATTTGCTCAAACGGCGCGCGTAACCATGGATACCATTTCATTACGCCAGCCCCTTAGCCCACTCAAGCACGGCGTTACGCACGTCTAGTGAAACTTTATCCAGGGTTTGTGTCGCATCAATGGTACGGATA
This sequence comes from Buttiauxella agrestis ATCC 33320, assembly GCA_024169445.1. Lineage (GTDB taxonomy): Bacteria > Pseudomonadota > Gammaproteobacteria > Enterobacterales > Enterobacteriaceae > Buttiauxella > Buttiauxella ferragutiae. The sequence continues at coordinate 2,919,654 of JALKFA010000001.1, read as the reverse complement.
CGGCTGTCGCTTGCAGCGAGTTCCAGATAACGGGCGCGGGTGCGGTTAAAGAAGTCGATAGACTCCTGTTCGATGCGATCCAGTTCACCACGCGCACGGGCGCGAGTCAGGCCAACTTCCGGCGTGACATCAAGATAAATGGTCAGATCAGGATAAAAATCACCCAGCACGGTATTACGCAGTGCCATCAGTAATTGCTGGTCAATACAACGGCCACCGCCCTGATATGCTTGCGTCGAGAGGTCATGACGGTCACCAATAACCCATGCTCCGCGTGACAGCGCCGGTTTGATGACCGTTTCAACAAGCTGTACGCGTGCTGCGTAGAACATCAACACTTCAGCTTTATCCGTTACGATCTCATCGCCGATACCTTTGTTGTTCAGCGTCAACTCACGCAATCTTTCCGCAAGAGGCGTGCCGCCGGGTTCACGCGTGAAGACCAGATCGGTCACCCCCAGCTCTTTTAAAGTCGCAACCACCACATTATGTGCGTTAGTTTTCCCTGCCCCTTCGAGCCCTTCGATGACGATAAATTTACTGACCATTCTTGTCCTTCAATGCTTTGAGATACACCTGCACAGCCTGATTATGGCCTGCAAGGTTGGTATTAAATGTATGACCGCCCTTTCCATCAGCGACAAAATAGAGATACGGTGTTTTCGCGGGGTTTGCCGCGGCTTGCAACGAAGCGTTACCAGGAATCGCGATTGGGCCTGGCGGCATGCCACTAATCACATAGGTGTTATATGGCGTCGGCGTTTCCAGATCTTTGCGCGACAGCTTACCATTATAGCTCTCACCCATACCGTAAATTACCGTTGGGTCGGTTTGCAAACGCATGCCGATGCGTAAACGGTTGATGAACACCGAGGCGACTTGATCTCTTTCTGCTGCCACAGCGGTTTCTTTCTCGATTATCGAGGCCATGGTGACCAAATCGTTTTGCGTTTTGTACGGCAATCCGTCTTTTTTGCCATCCCATGCAGTCTGAACGGCTTTGACCATGCGCTCATGGGCGCGTTTTAACAGCGCAATATCGGTGGTGTTAGCAGTGTAAAGCCAGGTATCGGGGAAGAACCACCCTTCAACCCAATCTGGATGCTCAAGCTTTAAAACTTCGGCAACGGTGGCGTAGTTATCATCTTTAAGGGTGTGCTGAATGAACGGTGCTTCGCGCAATTGTTTTAGCCAGTCACTTAAACGAGTCCCTTCGACAAATCGAATAGGAAATTGAGCTTCTTTGCCACTGGCTAACAGTTTGAGCATATCTCGAACCGTCATTTGCGGGGTAAAGCGATAAGTGCCCGCTTTAAATTTAGCGAGGTCTGGCTCAACTTTTAACAGCCACTGGAATACTCGTGGGCGATTCAGTAATTTTTCTTCATATAACTGCTTACCCAACGCCAGGCGACCCGTGCCCGGCTTGAGCATAAATATGGTGTCTTGCTTGATGGTCAGATGGCTGTCGGCGAGTTGACGGACTTTATATAAGCCAACACCTGCCGCCACGCCAAGCACCACTAACAACAGCAGGAAGAAACGTAGCATCTTTTTCATTGATAATTGGTTACTCACAAAGTGGTGCTAAAAATTGATAAAGCTCATGCGATTTATATCGCCAGGATTCAGCCTGGTTCACAGGGATAATCGGCATCAATGCGTTGCAAATTAGCACTTCATCAGCCGTCGCCAGGCTGTCTAATCTTTCGCGCACTTCAGTCACCTGCCATGATGATTCAGCCAGACAGGCGATAATATGCTGACGCATGGTGCCGTTCACACCAGATTTATCTACATACGGCGTAAATACCTGTGTTCCTTTACGCCAGAATAAATTAGCGGCACAGCATTCCGTAAGCCACCCATCGCTGTCAAGAACCAGCGCCTCCTGGGCTGGCATCTGTTCAAGATGCGTACGAATCATCACTTGTTCGAGCCGATTCAGGTGTTTAATTCCGGCGAGATGTGGGTTGATACCCATCCGAATTGGGCTAAGCGCCAGGGAGATACCGTGTGCGCGCCACTGAGGATAAAAAGCAGGGTAAGCAGAAACCGACAATAAGCGAGTCGGCTGCACGCAATTTGCGGCGCTATAACCACGCCCACCGCTGCCTCTGGTAATGATCACCTTCAACACGGCTTGTTGTTCAACCGCCGCCATTTGCTGCATTTCATTTTCCAGCAGTGACCAATCGACAAATGGAATCAGCAGTTTTTCACAGGCTTGCTGCAATCGAGCGAGGTGTTGTTCTAAAAAACGAATGCTGCCGTTGCAAGCACGCGCCGTGGTGAAGCAGCCATCACCGAACTGCACAGCGCGATCGTTCGCCGCCAGATTTTCCGTTAACTCACCATTGATTAAATACATTACAACTCCTCAATGTTCTGTGAGTTAAGAGTGCCAGTGCGAAGGGTTTGCAGCAAGAGGGGACATTTCAGATGTATAAAGGGCCCGCAAGCGAGCCCTTTATAAGTAACGACTTAGATCTTTTTAAAGATCAATGAGCCGTTGGTACCACCAAACCCGAATGAATTACACAGAGTGTATTCCATTCCTTTCACCTGGCGAGCAACATGAGGAACAAAGTCCAAATCGCAACCTTCGTCAGGGTTATCAAGGTTAATTGTTGGTGGAATCGCCTGATCGCGCAGTGCGAGGACGGAGTAGATTGACTCTACAGCCCCTGCAGCACCTAACAGGTGACCGGTCATAGACTTAGTTGAGCTCACCAGAACACGCCTGGCATCTTCACCAAAAATAGTCTTAACCGCTTGTGTTTCAGCTTTATCGCCAGCTGGCGTTGAAGTGCCATGCGCATTCACATAACCCACCATACCAGGGGTAATACCTGCATCACGCAGAGCATTTTCCATCGCCAGTGCAGCACCTGCACCTGACTCCGGCGGAGAAGTCATGTGATAAGCATCGCTGCTCATACCAAAACCAACGACTTCTGCATAGATTTTCGCGCCACGTTTCTTAGCATGTTCGTACTCTTCGAGTACCATCATGCCTGCGCCATCACCCAGTACAAAACCATCACGGTCTTTATCCCACGGACGGCTTGCCGCTTGTGGGTTTTCGTTACGGGTAGAAAGTGCACGTGCCGCACCAAAGCCACCCACGCCCAGCGGAGTACTCGCCTTCTCTGCGCCACCTGCCAGCATAGCGTCTGCATCGCCGTAAGCGATCATACGTGCTGCCTGACCGATGTTATGCACACCAGAAGTACAAGCTGTAGCAATGGAAATGCTTGGGCCGCGCAGGCCAAACATAATGGTCAAATGACCTGCTACCATATTCACAATAGTGGATGGTACAAAGAATGGGCTGATCTTACGTGGACCACCGTTGACCAACGAGGAGTGGTTCTCTTCGATAAGACCCAGACCACCAATACCAGAACCAATTGCGGCACCGATACGGATTGCATTCTCTTCTGTTACTTCCAGACCAGAATCCAGCATGGCCTGGTGGCCAGCAACAATTCCATATTGAATGAAGGCATCCATTTTGCGCTGTTCTTTGCGCGAAATGATGTCGTCACAGTTAAAATCCTTTACTAAGCCAGCAAATTTCGTTGCATAGGCGGTAGTATCGAAATGGTCGATTAGGCTGATGCCACTCTGACCGGCAAGGAGAGCTTTCCAGCTAGACTCTACGGTATTGCCGACAGGAGACAACATGCCCAGTCCGGTCACAACTACACGACGCTTAGACACGTTTGTCCTCCAGGGAGGGAAAAAATAATACTAGTGGGACAATTAGATAAAACTCAGGCGGTCGAATGACCGCCTGGAGATGTTCACTTACGCCTGGTGACCGTTGATGTAATCAATGGCAGCCTGAACAGTGGTGATTTTCTCAGCTTCTTCGTCCGGAATCTCAGTATCAAACTCTTCTTCCAGAGCCATTACCAGCTCAACGGTGTCAAGAGAATCAGCGCCCAGGTCCTCTACGAAGGAAGCGGAGTTGATAACTTCTTCCTGCTTAACGCCCAGTTGTTCGCCAATAATTTTCTTAACGCGTTCTTCGATAGTGCTCATACTCTTAAATTTCCTATCAAAACTCGCTTTCGCGATGGTTTTCGTAGTGTATAAAATGTTGAAAAAGATGCAACTAAATCCCGGCAGGTCATACCACGATTTTACGCTATTTTGCGGGCATTCGCCCAAATAACGCAAATATTTTGTATCGTGGTTAAACCATATACATTCCGCCATTGACGTGCAGGGTTTCACCAGAGATGTAACCCGCCTCGTCAGAGGCTAAAAATGCAACAGCACTGGCGATTTCTTTTGCGTCGCCTAAACGACCCGCTGGAACTTCCGCCAGTATACCCGCACGCTGTTCTTCAGAAAGCGCACGCGTCATGTCCGTTTCAATAAAGCCCGGAGCAACAACGTTTACAGTAATACCACGAGACGCAACTTCACGCGCCAGTGATTTACTGAAACCAATCAGACCCGCTTTCGCCGCAGCGTAGTTTGCCTGACCAGCATTTCCCATGGTACCAACCACGGAACCAATAGTGATAATACGACCATGACGCTTTTTCATCATAGCGCGCATTACCGCTTTTGACAGACGGAAAACTGATGACAGATTGGTTTCGATGATATCGTTCCATTCGTCATCTTTCATGCGCATTAACAGATTATCACGAGTGATACCGGCATTATTGACCAGAATGTCAACTTCACCAAATTCTGCGCGAATATTTCCTAAAACAGCTTCAATCGAAGCAGGATCGGTCACATTCAGCATATAGCCTTTGCCGTTATCGCCCAGATAATCACTGATCGCCTGCGCACCGCTTTCGCTGGTCGCAGTACCGATAACTTTCGCACCACGGGCCACTAGGGTTTCCGCGATTGCGCGGCCAATACCGCGGCTTGCACCGGTTACCAGCGCAATTTTTCCTTCAAAACTCATGGTCATCCTCGTCTTATTGCTCGAGCGCCGCTGACAGAGCTACCGGCTCGTTAATCGCCGATGCTGTCAGTGTGTCAACAATACGCTTTGTCAGGCCAGTCAATACTTTACCAGGCCCTACTTCCAGCAACTGGGTCACACCCTGTGCTGCCATAAATTCAACTGATTTAGTCCATTGTACTGGGCTGTACAATTGGCGCACCAGCGCGCTACGAATAGCTTCTGGTGATGTTTCGCACTTCACGTCCACATTGTTCACAACCGGAACAGTTGGCGCATTGAAAGTAATATTTTCCAGCGCGACTGCCAGTTTATCTGCCGCTGGTTTCATCAGCGCACAGTGAGAAGGCACACTGACAGGCAATGGCAGTGCACGTTTTGCACCGGCGGCTTTACAAGCTGCACCTGCACGCTCAACTGCGTCTTTATTACCCGCGATCACGACCTGGCCTGGTGAGTTATAGTTCACCGGAGAGACTACTTCGCCTTGAGCCGCTTCTTCACAAGCTTTGGCAATTGATACATCATCAAGACCGATGATGGCATACATTGCACCTGTGCCAGCAGGAACCGCTTCCTGCATCAATTTGCCACGTAATTCAACCAGACGCACCGCGTCAGCAAAATCAATCACACCAGCACAAACCAGAGCAGAATATTCGCCCAGACTGTGGCCTGCCATCATAACAGGCGTTTTGCCACCTTGCTGCTGCCAGACACGCCATAAAGCAACAGATGCGGTAAGCAAAGCAGGTTGAGTCTGCCAGGTTTTGTTCAACTCTTCCGCAGGACCTTGTTGGGTCAATGCCCACAAATCATAGCCCAGAGCAGCAGAAGCTTCACGGAAGGTCGCTTCTACAACAGGGTTTGCTGCTGCGATTTCTGCCAGCATACCTGGTGCTTGCGAACCCTGGCCTGGGAAAACAAAAGCAAATTGAGTCATGGTTAAATCCCTAATAATCAAAAACGAACCAGTGCTGAACCCCAGGTAAAGCCGCCACCGAAGGCTTCGAGCAATACCAGTTGGCCACGTTGAATTCGACCATCACGAACAGCTTCGTCAAACGCTGCCGGTACAGAGGCCGCAGAGGTGTTGCCGTGGCGATCAAGAGTCACAACCACATTATCTAATGACATGCCAAGTTTCTTGGCCGTGGCACTGATAATGCGTAAGTTAGCCTGATGCGGCACCAACCAATCGAGATCCGAACGATCCAGATTATTCGCCTCAAGGGTCTCATCAACAATGTGTGCAAGCTCTGTAACCGCGACTTTAAAGACTTCATTACCGGCCATCGACAGGTGAATCGAATTTTCAGGATTCACGCGATCGACATTCGGTAGCATCAGCAGTTCACCATAGCGACCGTCAGCATGCAGGTGGGTTGAAATGATACCAGGCTCTTCAGAAGCACTCAGTACAACCGCCCCTGCACCATCACCAAAAATAATAATTGTGCCACGATCGGTAGGATCGCAAGTACGAGCCAGCACATCAGAACCAATAACCAGCGCATGTTTCACTGCACCAGACTTCACATATAGGTCTGCCACGCTCAGGGCGTAGGTAAAACCTGCGCAAGCGGCTGCAACATCAAATGCAGGGCAGCCTTTAATCCCTAACATTGCCTGCACCTGGCAGGCAGCACTTGGGAAAGCATGCGTTGAAGAAGTTGTGGCAACGATAATCAGCCCAATTTCAGACTTATCGATTTCTGCCATTTCAAGCGCACGCGTAGCCGCAGCAAAAGCCATTGTTGCAACGGTTTCATCTGGCCCAGCAATTCGACGTTCACGAATACCTGTACGGGTGACAATCCACTCGTCAGAAGTATCCACCATTTTTTCCAGGTCGGCGTTGGTACGCACGTGTTCGGGCAAATAGCTGCCCGTACCAATAATCTTCGTATACATGTACGTCAGTCACTCTTGGGTAATACAGATTCCAGGCGGGCAGCAATCCGTGTAGGGACTTGCCGCGCCACCGCCTGCACTGCCTGTTCAATAGCGACAACAAACGCTCGCTGATTGGCCGCTCCGTGACTCTTAATCACTGTGCCGCGCAATCCTAACAGACAGGCGCCATTATACTGGTCGGGGTTGAGGTGACTGAATCGCCTGGTCAGGCTCTTTTGTAACCAATGCTTCAATATAATTAGCCACCACGACCTTTTTTTCCCTTCACCTTGAGATTTCAAAAGCGAAAGGAACATTCTGGCAACCCCTTCCATCGTCTTGAGGGTGACGTTACCGACAAAGCCATCACACACCAGCACATCGGTTTTTCCCGTCAACAGCTCGTTCGCTTCAAGATAGCCAATATAGTTGATAGAAGGCATTGTTTTTAATAAAGCTGAGGCATCACGAATACTATCGAGACCTTTAGTCTCCTCTTCGCCGATGTTCAGCAAAGCGACTCGCGGGGAGTTGATGCCGAGTACTTCTTCAGCCATCACAGAACCCATTATCGCGAATTGCACCAACATATTACTGTCACAATCAACGTTCGCACCGAGATCCAGCACGACAGTTTTACCCTTTTGTTGATGCGGTAAAACCGTCATCAACGCTGGGCGCTCAATCCCTTCAATCGGTTTGAGCAATAATTTAGCCAGGCCCATCAGCGCACCAGTATTTCCTGCACTGACACAAGCCTCCGCTCGCCCTTCTTTTACTAACTCAAGCGCCACTCGCATTGAGGTTCCGCGACTGTTACGAATCGCTTGCGAAACTCTTGCATCACTGGCAATAACCGATTCCGCAGGAACTATCTGCGCTCGTGAACGTTTTTCAAAATCAGCTTTGGCAAGTAATGGCGTGATGGCGTCGGGGTCGCCGACTAATAGAAGGTTTAGCTGAGAGTTAGAGTCCAGTGCCTGCAAAGCTGCAGGCACTGTCACGGAAGGACCGAAGTCCCCACCCATGGCATCTAACGCAAGGGTTAGACGTCTCAAGGTATCGCCAATTACTTAGCGATAACCTTGCGACCGCGGTAGAAACCGTCGGCGGTGATGTGGTGACGCAGATGAGTTTCGCCAGAAACTTTGTCCACGGACACTGCTGCTGTGGTCAGCGCGTCATGGGAACGACGCATGCCACGTTTAGAACGGGTTGGTTTATTCTGTTGTACGGCCATGGACCTTACTCCTCAATTACTTATGCTTTAAACTGGCTAATACGGCAAATGGGTTTGGTTTCTCCGCCTCGGAAGGCAGTTTGCCAAATACCATGTCCGCCTCGGACACTTCACAGTGTTCAGAATCATGCACCGGAACAACTGGCAAGGAGAGGATAATTTCATCTTCAACCAACGCCAGAAGATCGATTTCACCAAATTCGTTGACCTGAACTGGTTCATATCCTTCCGGGAGTGCTTCAGCCTGCTCGTCTTTGACGATCGGGCTAAAACAATACTGTGTGTAGACCTGATGGGCAAACGGCTTTCCGCAACGCTGACATGCCAATGTTACCGAAACCTTCGCATCACCGGTAAGAACCGCGAGGCGTTGGTTATCGATGGCAAATGACATATCGCATTCCACATCACTGTCTACACTGACTACAAATTCGGCGACACGCTCAACCTGAATAGGGGTGTAAACACCCGTGTAATCAAGGCGTTTTTGAGCCGTACGAACCGGATCGAGAGTCAGGGGTAATTTTACTTTTTGCATAGGGCGCGCATATTAACTTTGTAACGTCATAGAGTCAAAGAAAAAGCCTGTAAACAGCGCCTTTTCTACTTATTCGCACACATTGCGGTGGCATAGTTTAAAATGCCTTTTCTCGGATCGCTATCATTAATGAAAAAAATATGACGCAAATTGTTCTGGCTTCAACTTCGCCGTACCGTCGAGAGCTACTAGAAAAGCTCGGTATCCCCTTTACTACCGCGTCTCCACAGGTCGATGAAACGCCGATTCCCGGTGAGAATGCCCGCCAACTGGTCGTGCGACTGGCGCAAGCAAAAGCACAGGCGTTGAGCAAGGAATATCCAAATCATCTGATTATCGGTTCAGATCAGGTCTGCGTTTTAGAGGGAAAAATCGTCGGAAAGCCGCACACCGAAGAAAAAGCAGTGGAACAATTGCTGACTGCCCGCAACAGTATTGTCACTTTTTATACCGGGTTGGCGCTGTATAATTCAGCATCAGGAAATTTACAGGTGATTTGCGAACCTTTTGATGTTCATTTTCGTCATCTGAGTGAACAAGAAATCCGCAATTACGTGCGAAAAGAACAGCCGTTACAGTGCGCTGGAAGTTTTAAGAGTGAAGGTTTGGGGATCACATTATTCGACAGACTGTCCGGTAAGGATCCGAACACCCTGGTTGGGCTGCCGTTAATTAGCTTGTGCGAGATGCTCAACAACGAGGGATGTAACCCTTTACTCATATAGCTGACTTAGAGTGGAGACACCTTCGCGCCTCCACTCTAAACGGTTAGCCCGCGTTGCGTAACACCGTAAGACAGCGTTTCAATTGCTCATCCAGCGGCGCTTCAACACGCATAATTTCACCGGTATTGGGATGGGTGAAACGCAATGCTGCGGCATGCAAGAACAAGCGATTCAGGCCAGTGCCTGCGAGTTGCTTATCAAATTCGCGATCGCCATAGCGATCATCGAACGCAATGGGATGCCCGGCATGCAGCGTGTGCACGCGAATCTGATGGGTTCGCCCGGTGATTGGGCTGCAACGTACTAATGTGGCAAAAGCATAACGCTCTTCCACTTTAAAACGTGTTTCTGACGGTTTGCCTTCACTGTTGACGCGTACAATACGCTCACCGCTCTGCAAAATATTTTTTAGCAACGGAGCCTGCACCGCTTTGACATGCGACTGCCATTGGCCACGTACCAGCGCCAGGTAATCCTTCTGCATACCCTTTTCACGCAACTGCTCGTGCAGTGAACGCAGGGCGGAGCGTTTCTTCGCCACCAGCAAAATGCCCGATGTATCACGGTCAAGACGATGCACAAGTTCAAGGAAACGCGCTTCCGGGCGCAACGCACGCAAGCCTTCAATCACACCAAAGCTCAAGCCACTGCCACCGTGAACCGCAGTACCTGAAGGTTTATTCAATACCAGGATGTGATCATCTTCATAAATAATCGCATCCGTCAGCGCGGCGACTTTTTGTAGATGTGGCGATACGGCTTGTTCTTCACGTTCGGCGACGCGAACCGGCGGAATACGAATTTCGTCGCCATCCTGGATTTTATATTCAGGCTTAATGCGTTTTTTATTCACGCGCACTTCGCCTTTACGCAAAATGCGATAAATCATACTTTTCGGCACGCCCTTCAGGCGGGAGAGCAAAAAGTTATCGATACGCTGCCCAGCTTCATCAGAAGAAATGGCAACGATTTGTACTGAAGGTGTCGGAGTTTTCATGGTCGGCGATTCTAAATAGCGTGCGCGCATAGCGCCACTCATTTTTATGTGCTTAACTGAGAATCTGCCTGGTTTTAAGTCGCCTGACTGCCCTTTTTCAGATTTCTGCGACATGCAGCGAAAAAGTGAGTTAAAAAACTGTAAGAAACGAGGCATCAAAGGCAAAAGTCATCTTGCTATAATAAGGTTAGCAATGGAATAATGTTGCGGTTTTCCGTGTTGATACTTGTTAGAACAAGGAATTTTGCGGAATTACCAGTTTTGCCTGAACGTCCATCCACGCAGCAATGGCGTAAGACGTATTGTACCTTCAGGCAGTTAGCGGGCTGCGGGTTGCAGCCTGACCGGTAAATTGGAATCAACTCTTAAGAAATATTCTAAGGTTATTCCCACGATAATTGCGCTGTATTTCCGTATGAAATACAGGCTACCGACACTTTGCGCCTCTCAGCAAGCGACAACCGTGAGGTTGGCGACTTAGCGTTTAGTCACGAGGCCATCGGTTCACTCCCGGTCAGCGTCACCATGCCCGTAGCTTTGTCACCAATGTAAGAATAATGAGTAAGTTACGATGAAAAGAATGCTAATAAACGCGACTCAGCAAGAAGAGTTGCGTGTCGCCCTTGTAGATGGGCAACGTCTGTACGATCTGGATATTGAAAGTCCTGGACACGAACAGAAAAAAGCCAACATCTATAAAGGCAAAATCACCCGTATTGAACCAAGTCTGGAAGCGGCATTTGTAGATTACGGCGCGGAACGTCATGGTTTCCTTCCTCTTAAAGAAATTGCCCGCGAATACTTCCCGTCTAATTATTCATCACATGGTCGTCCGAACATTAAAGATGTTCTGCGTGAAGGCCAGGAAGTGATTGTCCAGATTGATAAAGAAGAACGTGGTAATAAAGGCGCAGCCTTAACCACCTTTATTAGTCTGGCAGGAAGTTATTTAGTACTGATGCCAAATAACCCACGTGCTGGTGGTATTTCCCGCCGCATCGAAGGTGACGATCGTACTGAATTGAAAGAAGCCCTTTCCTCTCTGGAACTACCAGATGGCATGGGTCTGATTGTACGTACTGCTGGCGTGGGTAAATCCGCTGAAGCACTGCAATGGGATTTAAGCTTCCGTCTGAAGCACTGGGAAGCGATTCAAAAAGCGGCAGAAAATCGCCCTGCTCCATTCCTTATCCATCAGGAAAGCAACGTTATTGTACGTGCTTTCCGCGATTACCTGCGTCAGGACATCGGTGAAATTCTTATCGATAACCCGAAAGTACTCGAACTGGCTCGCCAGCATATCGGTGCTCTGGGTCGCCCTGATTTCAGCAGCAAAATTAAGCTCTACACCGGTGAAATCCCGCTGTTTAGCCACTACCAAATTGAGTCGCAGATTGAATCCGCTTTCCAGCGCGAAGTTCGTCTGCCATCCGGTGGTTCGATTGTTATCGACTCCACTGAAGCGTTAACCGCCATCGACATCAACTCCGCGCGCGCAACTCGCGGTGGTGACATCGAAGAAACGGCGTTCAATACCAACCTTGAAGCGGCTGATGAAATCGCGCGCCAACTGCGTCTTCGTGACCTCGGTGGTTTGATTGTTATCGACTTCATCGACATGACCCCTGTGCGCCACCAGCGTGCGGTAGAAAACCGTCTGCGTGAAGCTGTTCGTCAGGACAGGGCTCGTATCCAGATTAGCCATATCTCTCGCTTTGGCCTGCTGGAAATGTCACGTCAGCGTCTCTCCCCTTCTCTGGGCGAGTCCAGCCACCACGTCTGCCCGCGTTGTAGCGGCACAGGTACGGTGCGTGACAACGAATCCATGGCACTCTCCATTCTGCGTCTGATTGAAGAAGAAGCGCTGAAAGAGAATACCCAGGAAGTTCATGCGATTGTTCCGGTGCCGATTGCTTCTTACCTGCTGAACGAAAAACGTGATGCGGTAAGCGCGATTGAAACCCGTCAGGGCGGCGTGAAAGCCATCATCGTTCCTAACGATCAGATGGAAACTCCCCACTACTCTGTACTGCGCGTGCGCAAAGGCGAAGAAACTAAAACTCTGAGCTACATGCTGCCTAAGCTGCATGAAGAAGAGATGGCGATGCCTTCTGATGAAGAGTACGCCGAGCGTAAACGCCCAGAGCAACCTGCGCTCGCGACCTTCGTGATGCCAGACGTGCCGCCAGCACCGCCAGAATCTGCACCGGTAGCCACACCAGCTCCTGCTGCTAAACCTGCGGTCGCGAAAACGGCAACAGCCGAGCAACCTGGCTTGATTAGCCGCTTCTTCGGTGCGCTGAAAAACCTGTTCGCAGGCGAAGCGACTACTGAAAGCAAAGAAGTTCAGGAAGCGAAACCGGCTGAGACTGAAGGCCAGCGTCAGGGTCAGGATCGTCGTAATAACCGTCGCCAGAACAACCGTCGTGACCGTAACGATCGTGGCGATCGCAACAACCGCGATCGTGATAACCGTGGCGAAAGCCGTGGTGAAAGCCGTGGTGAAAATCGCAGCGAAAATCGTGATAATCGTGATAATCGTGAGCCGCGCGAAAACCGCGATCGCGACGATAACCGCCGTAATCGCCGCCAGGGTCAGCAGCAAAATGCTGAAGTCCGTGAAAACCGCCCGGCCGTTGCTGAAGAAGCTGAAAAGCCTAAAGCACGCGACGAGCAGCAGCCACGTCGTGAACGCAACCGTCGTCGTAGCGATGACAAACGCCAGGCACAGCAGGAAGTTAAAGTTCTGCAGCGCGATGAACCGGTAGAAGTTGAAGCTGATACCGAGCAGGAAGAACGCGTCCAGGTGATGCCTCGCCGTAAGCAACGTCAATTGAGCCAGAAAATTCGTTTCGAATCTGCAGCAGATTCCGTAACTGAAACTGTGGCAACTCCAGACGTAGCCGAAGTGACCGCTGCACCTGCTGCACGTACCGAACTGGCGACGATTCCGTTACCAGCAGTTATCGAGAAACCCGTTGTTGAGCATGATGACAACAACGATTCACGTAACGATTCTAACGGTATGCCGCGTCGCTCTCGCCGTTCCCCACGTCACTTGCGTGTCAGTGGTCAACGTCGCCGTCGTTATCGTGATGAGCGTTACCCAACGCAGTCACCGATGCCATTGATCGTTGCTTGTGCTTCTCCTGAACTTGCTTCTGGTAAAGCCTGGATCAGCTACCCGGTTGCCCGTTCCCAGGAAGATTCGCAGTACGAGAATCACGTTGATCATGCTCCAGTCTTTGTTTCTCACGAGCAAGAGCCTGTAGAAGTGGTTATTGTTCCGCCAGTCGTTCAGGCAGCAGCGCAACCTGTAGCGGTTGAACCGGCACACGTTGAAACCACTCATCCAGAAGTGATTGCGGCTTCGGTCACTGAGCAGCCACATCTGATTGCCACTGAAGACGACGTTGTTGCTGAACAAGTGATTGACGAAGTTACGCCAGCTCAGGATGACGTTGCCGTTGAAACGCATCAACAGCAGGCAGCAGCAGTGGCTGAAGTTGCTCCAGTCGTAGTTGAAGAAACTACGCCAGAGGCTCCGGTAGAAGAAGTTAAGCCGGCAGTGACAGAGACTAAAGCTGAAGAGACTCCTGTTGCAGAAACCAAAGCTGAAGAGACGCCAGTTGAGAAAACTGTTGTAGCAGAAACTGTGGTTCCTGAAGTGAAAGCTGCACAGCCTGTTGTTGCTCATGTGACTAAACATGCAGCCGCGCCGATGACTAAAGCTCCGGCACCGGAATATACTCCGGAAGCACCACGCCAGAGCGATTGGGTACGCCCAACATATGAGTTCAGTGGCCGCGGTTCTGCTGGCGGAAACAGCGCAACTCACCAGGCAACAGCTCCAGCTACACGCCCGCAAAGCGCTGAATAATCGCTAAGCGTTGCGAAAAAGCCGGTCAGGAAACTGACCGGCTTTTTTATTTCTGAGAGTCTGGTCGGATAAGGCAAAAAAAAACCCACTTCGGGGTGATGAAGTGGGCACATAAAGCGCACCCAGTTTCATGGCACGCCCCAAACGGTAAAGCTACTATTTATTCAGCTGGAACAAAGACATCCCCTGCATATCACTGAATGCTTTGTAAGACGCCTGAAGTGCTGCCTGCTGCATCACATAGGAAGAGATCGCCGAGTTCCAGTCTACATCCACCAAATCACTCATTTGCTGCGACTGTCCCAACGCACGGTCATTACCTAAATCATCAAGCTTATCCAGCTCATTAAGCTGTGTGCCTAACTCTGCACGCACGGTCAGAACGTTATTAAGGGAGTTTTTCAGCCCACGGTTGGTTTTATCGATAGCCGCGGTTAAAAGATCTTTGTCGGCATCATCCAGGCCTTCAGCGGGTTTTCTCAGAGTGGCAATCGCAGAGTCAAGCATGTTGAACAAATTGGTTTCCGAGTCACTGCCATCGGGTTCCGGCACCGCATTACTGGTCAGTGAGTTGAACACTTGCGTGCCTGTGTGGCCAATCGTCATGCTGCGTGCGGCATCAACAGACTGGGTCACAGCAGTACCACCGCCCGTATAAACGATGCTGTTTGCCCCACCGCTAAACGGTGCAGAATCCGTTTTATAGCCCGCAAAAATAAAACGCCCGTTGCCATCTGTGCTGTTGGCAAGGTTGAGGATCTGATTGCGGACACCTTCCAGATCGGTAGCCAGTGAAGCACGATCGTCATCGCTTAACGTACCGTTACCGGCGTTAACGATTTTCTCCTGCGCAGACTGAATCGCCGTGGTCACCTGCCCCAGTACGTTCTCTTCCAGCGACACTTTCTGTGTCGCAAAAGTACGAGCCAGCGCGTACTGGCTGTTTTGAGCCTGAGCCTGAGACAACACCACCGCTTGCGATGCGGCAATCGGGTCATCAGAAGGTTTAGTGACACGTTTACCCGTCGACATTTGCTCGCCGTAGCGCAGCCACTCACTTTGTGCGTTGGTCACGCCACGCATGTTTTGCTGGTACATCATTGCGGTACTGATACGCATACGCCAGATTCCTTAATTAACGGATGGACAGTAACGCATCAAACAGAGTTGATGCCGTCTGAAGAACCTGGGCATTCGCCAGGTAATACTGTTGGAAACGCTGCAAGTTACCGTACTCTTCGTCAAGGTTGACACCAGAGATGGACTGCTGTTGGTTACTCAACTGCGTGACCACATTATCTTGCGTGGTACTGGTGACTTTCAGCGTGCTGGTTTTGTTACCCACATCACTCACCAGGCTGGCATAGGCATCGTTAAACGATTTGTTGCCGTTGACGACTTTACTGCTCTGCAAATCCAACAGCGCCTGAGCATTACGGTTGTCGCTATCGCCACCCGAAGGATTGGCCGCTAATGCCAATTCACTTTCGTCGCTAATTAAGACGTTCATATTCACCACAACATCTGAAACCGGCTTAATAACGAAACTGTCATTCTTGGTCGCTGGCGTACCGCTAATGTCGATTTTTAAGCCGTCGAAACTCAGGCTCTTGTTGCCACTGCCATCAACGGCCTCGGTTGCGGTGAATTTCTTATTGTCCGACAAGCGAGTGATTTCCCAGTCAGGATCGTTAAACACAGCTTTATAGTCGCTGGCCTGAACCGCTTTGCTGTCAGTGACTTGTGCAGTCAGTACTGTCGATTGAGAGGCATTTTTACTGTTGCTTAAAACAGACGGGCCGCCGTAATCAAAGAAATCTTTCCCCACCGCGCCATTGGCATCAATGCCCGCGCTGTGCTGCTGATTAATCGCATCAGAGAACGCTAAAGCTAACTGCCCGAGGCGGTTACGCGCGCTGTCCAAATCCTGAGAACGGAAAGTCAACATGCCGCCAAGCGAGCCATTCTTCAGCTGGCTTTCAGGGATTTCAGTGGTGCCAGAAACCGGGTCAACATATGCAACAGTAATGCGTGACGGGTCAGAACTGGAGCCGACAGCCGCCAGTTGATTAGCTTTGTCGCCTTGCACCAGGGTTAAACCGTTGGCGATCGACACGTTATACGAGCCACCGTCCTGCACACTGACTTCAACACCGACAATCTGGTTAAGCTGGCTGACCAACTGGTCGCGCTGATCGAGCAAATCGTTTGGTGATGCGCCCGCGCCCACACCGGTAAGGCGTGAAATCTGATTATTCAGATTCGCAATCTGGCTTGCGTAATTATTGATTTGTTCCACGCTGCTCTGGATAGCGGTATTCACCTGCTTATCCTGGTCGCGCAGATACTGATCCGTCACCTTAAACTGGTTTACCAGGCCGCTGGCATTGCCAAGCAACGCCTGGCGAGCAGCCGGGTCTTCAGAATTACTGACCAGCGTTTGCAGGCCAGTAAAGAAACTTTGCATGGTGGTGGCGAGGGTGTTGGTGCTACCCGACAGCATATTGTCGATTTTCGACATTTGCTGATACTGAGTACTCAGACCACTGCTTTGCGTCTGTGCCGCGCGCAGTTGGTTAGTGATGAACGCATCATATTCACGTTGCACACCGCTGACTTGCACACCGTTGCCAATCCATCCTCCAGCACCCAGCGTACTTTTCGACTGAGATAACACGGTAGTCTGGCGGGTATAGCCTGTGACGTTGTAATTAGAAATGTTGTTACTGACAGTATTCAGTGCCGCCTGGGCAGCACCCAGGCCACTCATGGCACTGTTAATCAGGCTACTGGACATGAAATTTCCTTAGCGCATTAATCACGGTTCCTGTCAGTAAGTATCGGCAGTTCCCGGCAGGACTTGAGTATTTAATAGTGAGAACTTAGAAGAGATTAGACAGGTCGTTGCTATACGCTTTCGCCACTTTCTCACCCATCGCTTTCATCTGCTGAATCATGCCCGTCAGCTTACGGGCATAGTTCGGATCGGTGGCGTACCCCGCATTTTGCAACGCTTGTGCGCCCTGTTCTGCGGTATTGGCATTAGTCACGGCGGCGTAACGCGGGTTGCGTGTCAACAAGCCGACGTAATCAGAAAGCGCCTCCAGATAAGAGCTATACACGCGGAACTTGGCTTTTACCTTTTTCGCTTCACCGTTTTCATATTCGGTGGTGGTGATTTCAGTCACCTCCCCTTTCCAGCTACTGCTGGCTTTGACGCCAAACAGGTTAAAACTCGGCTCACCTTTTTCAGTCAGAATTTGCCGTTGCCCCCAGCCTGACTCCAGCGCAGCTTGCGCCAGAATCAAGTGATGAGGAATGCCGCTCTGTTCACTGGCAAGGCGTGCTGGTAACGAAAGCTGCGCCAGGAAGTCTTTGCTATCACCGGTTAGCGGTTCTTCGTTAGACGGTGCTTTCGGGATGGCCTGACGCACCATTTGCGTGATGGTCTGGTTCTGGAAGCTGGTCACCGTCTGCATATCAAACTTCATCGGTACTTTGCCAGCCTCTTCCGATGGGTCAGCATTGCCGCCCATTTGCTCCACCATCATGTCCGCCAGCCCAAGGCCTTTTGCGCTGAGCTGTTGGGCAATTTGCTGGTCATAGATGCTGGTGTACATCCGCGTTTGCTCACTGCTGAACAAGCCATCTTTCGGCAGCGCCTCGCGCATGCTTTTCAGCATCATCTGCACGAACATCCCTTCCACCTGGCGGGCAACCGACTTCATGTTGCCTTTCGGATCTTGCCCGGTTTTGGCTTTTAACTCGTTAAGAGAGTTAGCATCCCACGCCGCATTCGCCAGTGATTGGGACTCGTTAAGCATCAGATAATTTCCACTTTGGCCCGCAAACAACCCGCGGTTTGCATAGATTGCAGAATCGACATCAACTCCATTGGTGATGCGCCCAGCGTGTTCAAAGCACGAACCACGGTGTTCAGGTTGGCACTGGCGTTAACCCGTTGCAGCGCCCCGCCATTCTGGCGCAAGTCGATTTGCGTTTGCGGGGTGACAACAGTTTGACCGCCACCAAATGGTGTATCCGGCTGGCTCACCTGTGCCTGGCGGTTGACCGTCACCGACAAGTTGCCCTGCGCCACCGCACAAGTATTCAGTGTCACTTCCTGGTTCATCACCACCGAACCGGTACGTGAGTTGATAATCACTTTGGCGTCCTGTGCTGGCAGGTTCACTTCCAGGTTCTGAATATCGGCCAGCAAACGCACTTGCGAGCTGTTGCCGGTTGGGACACGAATCTGGATGGTGCGAGCATCAATCGCCGACGCGCTGCCAAAGCCACGCGAACGGTTAATGGTGTCGGTAATTTGCTGCGCCAGCGTGAAATCATCATTGTTCAGTTGCAGGCTGATGAGATTGCCTGAACCAAACGTTCCCGGTAATTCACGTTCGATGATCGCGCCATTGGTGATACGCCCGCCATTCAGTTGGTTCACCTGAACGCTGCTGCCACCCGCAGAAGCCCCCGCACCGCCGACCAGAATATTGCCTTGCGCCAGGGCATAAACCTGGTTGTCGACCCCTTTCATTGGCGTCATCAGCAATGTGCCGCCGCGCAAGCTTTTGGCGTTACCCATTGAAGAAACCACCACATCAATATTTTGCCCCGAGCGAGCAAACGCCGGGTACTTAGCCGTCACCATGACCGCAGCCACGTTTTTGAGCTGCATATTGGTGCCCGCAGGAACGGTAATCCCCAACTGCGAAAGCATGTTGTTCATGGTTTGCGTGGTGAACGGCGTTTGTGTGGTCTGGTCACCCGTTCCGTCAAGGCCAACCACCAGGCCATAACCAATCAGGGAGTTTTCACGCACACCCTGAACCGTGGTCAGGTCGCGGATACGGTCAGCCTGCGCTAGCGTTGCCACCAGCATCAGCAATCCGAATAAATATCTGGTCATAAATCCCTCGCTTACATCGGCGATAAATTAAGGAAGAAGCGTTGCATCCAGCCCATGTTCTGCGCTTCGTTGATATAGCCGTTGCCGACATATTCGATGCGCGCATCCGCCACTTGTGTGGACGGCACGGTGTTGGAGCCACTGATGGTGCGAGGATTGACCACACCGGAGAAACGAATAAATTCGGTGCCCTGGTTAATGGCTATCTGTTTTTCACCCACGACGTGCAGGTTGCCGTTTGCCAGCACCTGATCGACCGTCACGGTTAAGGTTCCGCTAAAGGTGTTACTGGCATTCGCCCCACCTTTACCGTTGAAACTGTTGCCGCCTTCCACATCCACATCGGCGCGGTTATTACCGAACAGACCTTCGAGATAGCGCGGCGTGACGTTAAAGCCAAAATTAGTTTTGCCATCACGGCTGGCATTCGCCGACGAACTCTTACTGGCACTGACATTTTCCTGAAGCTGGATCGTCAACGTATCGCCAACGTTACGTGGGCGGCGGTCTTCAAACAGTGGTTGATAGCCATAGTTCAGCGGTTGCGCCGTCTGGAAAATAGAGCCATTAACCACAGGTGCAGGGCCAGGCACAGGTTGGGCCGATGTTGCCCCTTCCACCAGCGGTTTAGTTGGCACCAGTGCACAGCCACTTGTGGAGAGCACCAGAAACATCACGATAGGACGAAGAACCATTGGGTTTTGCATTGCTTTCATCTTCAGGTCATTCAGATAACGACAGCCGGTGCGAAACACTCACACCGGCAAACGTCTTACAACTGCGTCAGCTTTTGCAGCATCTGGTCAGTGGTTGAAACGGCTTTAGAGTTGATTTCGTAAGCGCGCTGAACCTGGATCATATTCACCAGTTCTTCAGCCACGTTCACGTTAGAGGTCTCAACATACCCCTGATACAAAAGCCCTGCGCCATTCAGTCCAGGTGTGCTTTCGTTTGGCGTACCGGAAGACTGGGTTTCGGCATACAAGTTTTCACCCAGGCTTTCCAGACCCGTGTCATTCATAAAGGTGGTCAAATTCAGCTGCCCCACCTGAACCGGCTGTGCCTGCCCCTGTTGCGTCACGCTCACAATACCGTCACGTCCAACGGTAATGGTGAGTGCATTAGCAGGGATAGTGATCGCTGGCTGAACCTGGAAACCGCCCGCGGTGACCAACTGGCCGTTCTGGTCGACCTGGAAAGAACCATCGCGGGTATAGGCACTAGTGCCGTCCGGCAATTGCACCTGGAAAAAGCCCTGGCCTTTAATCGCCACATCTTTGCTGTTGTTGGTCTGCGACAGGTTGCCCTGGCTGTGCAGGCGCTCGGTAGCCACCGGACGCACACCCGTACCAATCTGCAAACCGGACGGTAATGTGGTCTGTTCAGAAGATTGCGCACCAGGCTGGCGAATCGTCTGGTAAAGCAAGTCTTCAAACACCGCGCGTTGACGCTTAAAACCATTGGTGGAGACGTTTGCCAGGTTGTTGGCAATCACATCCATGTTGGTTTGCTGGGCATCAAGACCGGTTTTAGCGATCCATAAAGAACTGATCATTTTTGATTCCTGTTAGATCTGTATTTCGTTTGTCGGATGAGGCTTCGCTTATCCGACCTACAAAAACCGTTCGGCTATCAGCTCATCGCCAACAACTGATTGGCGCGCTGCTCGTTTTCATCAACGCTTGAAATAATCTTCATTTGCATCTCAAAACGGCGGGCGTTCTCAATCATGTCGGTCATGGCTTCGACGGGCTTAACGTTGCTGCCTTCCAGCACGCCAGGCATCAACGAGATGCTGGCATCCGCCTGCAACGTGGCACCACGCGTAGCTTGCGCCAGCGCACTCGGGCGGAAGAAACCGTCATCACCGCGCACCACTTCCTGGCCGGTGGCTTTCACCAGTTTCAGGCGGCCAATCGGTGCCACAGTATTCGGCTGGTCACCCGCGTTCAGTGCAGAAATAGTGCCATCTGCCGCGATAGTCAGTTGCGCGCCCTGAGGCACAGCAATCGGGCCACCTTCTCCCATCACCGGTTGCCCACCGATGGTCAGTTGCCCGGCAGGGCTAACCTGCATATTGCCGTTACGGGTATAAGCTTCAGTACCATCAGCACTTTGTACCGCCAGCCAGCCATCTTGTTGCAAGGCAACATCCAGCGGGCGTTGGGTGTAATCAAGCTGACCTTGCGACATATCCACGCCAGGCGTTGAAGCCGTCACCAGGGTGCGCGTCGGCAACGAAAGCCCTTCTATTGGCACCGAACGCAATGCGGTTAGCTGTGCGCGAAAGCCCGGTGTTGAAGCATTTGCCAGGTTGCTGGCAGTCACCGCTTGTTGGTTCAGCGTCTGACTGGCCGCACCCATGGCGGTATAAATTGCGTGATCCATTAAGCTATCCCGTCAGTGCTTAACGCAGGTTAACCAGGGTGTTGAGGATCTGATCCTGGGTTTTGATGGTCTGCGCATTCGACTGGTAGTTACGCTGCGCGACAATCATGTTGACCAGTTCTTTACTCAGGTCGACGTTCGAAGACTCCAGCGCACCGTTGGTCAGGGTGCCGAAGTTACCGGAACCCGCCGTTCCCAGCAGCGCCACGCCAGAAGAATTGGACGCAGACCACACGTTGTTGCCCTCAGAGGACAAACCTTCCGGGTTGGCAAAATTCGATAGCACAATCTGGCCTAACAATTGGGTTTGCTCGTTGGAGTAATTGCCAACAAGGGTGCCGTCTTCGTTAATCTGGTAGCTCACCAGGTCGCCTGGCTTATAGCCATTTTGATTCGCGGCAACAATGTTGTTGGAGCCGGTGTTTTGCTGCATCGAGTTCAGGAAGCTCAGATCAAATGTCGCCGGAGTCGCACCATTGATAGTCCCGGTGGTCAGGGAGTTAGTG
This sequence comes from Buttiauxella agrestis ATCC 33320, assembly GCA_024169445.1. Lineage (GTDB taxonomy): Bacteria > Pseudomonadota > Gammaproteobacteria > Enterobacterales > Enterobacteriaceae > Buttiauxella > Buttiauxella ferragutiae. The sequence goes on along the minus strand of JALKFA010000001.1, from coordinate 2,897,627 downwards.
CCACCTGAAATCAGCGTGCCATTTGGGCTAAATACCATCGATGCGCCTTTGGTCGCTGGGCTACCCGCCACGCTGCTATCCTGGGTATATACATCCCAGGTGTTCGCCGTCGTCGATTTCACAAAAAAGACGTTCATATCATGGGCGTTACCCTGGCTGTCATAGACAGTGATAGAACCTTTCTTGTTGTAGGTATCGGAATCTGTCGCGCTGAACGGGGTTTTCGTTGGCGTTGGGTCGGTAGAGTTCAGGTTGATCTGCATCGACGCCGTGGTGGTGGTTTTCGCCGCCATCAAGGTATTTGGCACAGCCAGCCCAACTGGGTTTGCGCCTTCCTGAATCGTTGGCGGCGTACCGGTTGCCGGGTAACCGGTCAACTGCATCCCCTGCATGTTCACCAGATTGCGATTCTCGTCCAGTTTGAACTGGCCGTTACGGCTGTAATACACCGAGCCATTGGTATCGACCAGGCGGAAGAAACCATTCTGGCTAATCGCCACATCCAGGCCACGGCCGGTGTTAGTGGTGGTGCCGTCGTTAAAGTCCTGGGTAATGCCCGCAACTTTTACGCCGAGGCCCACTTTGGAGCCGGCAAACATATCGGCAAAAGAAACGGTGCCGGATTTAAAACCGTAAGTGGCGGAGTTGGCAATGTTGTTACCAATCACGTCGAGGTTGGTGGCCGCAGCATTCAAGCCGCTGACCGCTTGAGAAAAGCCCATGTTTTACTCCTGCAAGGGTTGAAGGCTTAAATAATCTGCCTGATGTCGTCGAGGGTGGAGGTGCCGTAAGTTCCGAGGTCGAGCAAGGTCGTACCATTACTGAGTGTCACTCCATTGACCAACGCAAAATTCAGCGGTTGAGCCACCAGTTGTGTCCCGCCATTACTGGCGTTGATAGCGACGTTATAGGCCCCGTCCGGTGCGGTGGTGCCGTCCGTCATGCTGCCATCCCAGGTAAAGGTATGGACGCCTGCGCTAAGCGCCCCCACATCGAGAGTACGCACCACTTTGCCGCTACTGTCGGTAATGGTGGCGGTGACTTTATCGGCGGCCTGTTGCAGCTCAACACCAAATGGCGTGGTCGCTTCGCTGCCTGCCAGAATTTTGCTGCCAGGGATCATCACTCCGTGGCCAATCAAGGCGCTGGCCTGCACAGACTGGTTATTGGTCAACTGACCGGAAACCGAACCGAGCGTGGTATTGAGTTTTTCAATGCCGCTCACGGTGCTGATTTGCGCCAGTTGCGTAGTCAATTCATTGTTTTGCAGAGGGTTGGTTGGGTCCTGGTTTTTCAGCTGCGCGACCAACAGCGTCAAAAAACTACTTTGCAGGTCAGCGGCGTTGCTGCCTGTCAGATTATTGTTACCCGAAGTCGCACTGACACCACTGGTGGTGGTGTCATTCATATTAACGGCGATGCCCATCAATCACTCCTTATTGACCCAGCGTCAGGGTTTTCAACATCATGCTTTTCACGGTGTTGAGGACTTCGACGTTGGCCTGATAGCTGCGTGACGCCGACATGCTGTTGACCATTTCAGCCACCACATCCACATTCGGCATCCGCACATAACCTTTGGCATCAGCCAACGGGTTACCCGGCTGGAACACCAGTTTGTCCGGTGCCTGGCTCTCTTCAACGCCCGTCACTTTTACGCCACCCGTTTCAGCCCCCGGAGCGGCATCAACCTGGAAAATAACCTGCTTAGCGCGATAAGGCTGTCCGTCAGGGCCGGTGGCACTATCGGCGTTAGCCAGGTTACTCGCCGCCACGTTCATCCGCTTGGATTGGGCCGTCATCGCAGAGCCTGCGATATCAAAAATATTCAGTAATGCCATCTATTAGCCACCCTGTTGCAGCACCGACATCATGCCCTTGATTTGGCCACCGAGAACCGTAAGGTCGGACTGGTATTTCAGGCTGTTATCGGCAAATTGTGTACGCTCGCGGTCCATATCGACGGTGTTACCATCCATCGATGGCTGGTCCGGAACGCGGTAAAGAAGATCAAGCGAAGGTGCTGAGTGTGTTGCCGCAGGGATATGGCGCGCGGACGTGAGCGCAAGCGCAACACCGCTGCCTTCGGCACGACCCCGTTCCATCACTTTTTTCATTTCACTGGCAAAATCAATATCGCGAGCCTGATAGCCCGGGGTATCCGCATTGGCGATATTTGCTGCCAGAATTTCCTGACGCTGGGCGCGCAAATTTATCGCTTCTTGCTGAAATCGCAGCGCGGCATCCAGTTTGTCTAGCATGTTCCCTCCGCATAATTAGGATTTGTCCGACAGCTTAAAGCTCCTTACGCGTGCGTTATCGTTGGAATAGACGCAAAATGCGTCGCTATTTGTCGCCTTGATCATTTCGCTGTGCAGTTAAAATCACTGCCACCTGAACAAGGAGAAACGTCATGACCGGTCTGAAAACCTGGAGCACCATTGCCCTTTTGCTGGCTTGCCCGCAGGCATTAGCCAGCATTCTGGATGCGCCGTTGAGCCAGTTTTTCCAGCAGCGCCTGGCGGGCATGAGTGATGAAGTGTCGGTAATAGTCAAAACGCCTGATGCGCAATTACCTCCCTGCCCACTCCCTGATTTTTCTATGCCGGGGAATAGCCGCCTGTGGGGAAACGTGAGCGTGATGGCGCGCTGCGGTAACGACAAACGCTACATACAGGCCCAGGTGCAGGCCACCGGAAATTACGTTGTAGCCGCGCAGCCATTACCGCGCGGTAGCGTCATAGATGCAGGCCAGCTTCAGCTCAAACGTGGGCGGCTCGATCAACTGCCACCACGCGCTATGCTCGATATCAACCAGGCCAGCAGTGCCGTGACGCTGCGCGACATCGCCGCAGATCAACCGATTCTGCTGTCAATGGTGCGCCAGACATGGCGAGTCAAAGCCGGGCAGCAGGTGCAAGTGGTCGCCGCTGGTGAAGGATTTAGCGTCAATAGCCAGGGCAAGGCACTGAATAATGCCGCCGTGGCACAGAATGCACGGGTACGAATGAGTTCGGGTCAGATAGTCAGCGGAGTCGTCGACACGGATGGGAATATTCTGATTAACTTATAAAATTCCGTTAGGGATTAAGAAGGTTTTAAAGGTTCCGTGATGTCTGCCGATAGTGTATTAACAGATGATAGATATTACCCCTCGATGAGGAATTAATAATGAGCATTGATCGCACGTCGCCTTTGAAACCGGTAAGCACTGTACAACCACGCGAAACGCCAGAAGCGCCGATTCAAAAGAGCCAACTGGAAAAAAGCACCACCCCGAAAAGCACCAATGTGACACTCAGTGACGCACAGGCTAAGTTAATTCAGCCGGGTAGCGGGGATATCAATATGGAACGCGTTGAAGCACTCAAAACAGCGATCCGTAACGGTGAGCTGAAAATGGATACCGGCAAGATCGCCGATGCGTTAATCCAGGAAGCTCAAAGCTCTATCTTGAGTAAATAATGGCATGAATCGTCTGTTAGAAGTGATGGATCAAATGACTGCGGTACTCAACTCTCTTAAAGAGGTGATGGACGCTGAGCAACAACAATTATCAGCAGGCCATGTGAATGGCAGTGCATTACAACGTATCACTGAAGATAAAAGCTCATTGTTAGCGACGCTTGATTATCTTGAGCAGCAGCGTCGTGCCGCACAGAAAGTCGAAAGTATCGGCAGCACTGATATTAGCCAACGTTGGCAGACGATTACGCAAAAAACACAGCACTTACGTGATATTAACCAGCATAACGGTTGGTTATTAGAGGACCAGTTAGCGCGCAATGAACAAGCGCTTGCGGTACTCAAACCACATCAGGAACCGAACCTCTACGGTGCCGATGGACAAGCAACGACAGTCAGTCGCGGTGGCAAAAAAATAACGATTTAGCCCCGGTCAAAATTTGAGTGATGGACTGCCAGAAAGGTGAGTCCACACTAAACATATCGTCGATTTATCATAATGATCATTACCTATCATTGTGAGAAAAAAATTTCTTCTTCCTGGCACCATCCCCTTCCTGAACAACAGCTTATTTTCCGATGACTATCACAGTTTGATGATAAGAAATGGCCATTAGCGATGACTGGCGTACATCTTGCTTCACTCAGGAGCTAAACGAAGCGTGACCTTATTCCTGAGGATGGAGACAAAACCATGTCAGAAAGAATGGGTAAAGCACCATTAGGATTGCCCTGCTTGCGGGTGGATGCGCTTGCCAAAATCACCGGGCAAGCCAGATATACCGACGATATACTGATGGCTGGCATGTGCTATGCCAAATACGTTCGCAGCCCAATCGCCCACGGATATGCCCGTGCCATTGATTACCGCGCCACGCTTGAAATTCCCGGTGTTGTCGCCGTCTTTACCTGGGAAGATGTGCCGGATACCCTCTTTGCCACCGCAGGACATGCCTGGACGCTCGACCCCACAAAACAGGATATTGCCGACCGCCGTTTGCTGACGCAACATGTCCGGCATTTCGGCGATGCTGTGGCAATTGTCGTGGCACGAGATGAACTCACGGCGGAAAAAGCTGCTGAAACGGTGGTGGTCACCTGGGAAGAGTTACCCGTTATCACCTCACCCGAAGCCGCCCTCACCGCTGATGCCACCGCGATTCATGAAGGGGGCAATCTGCTCAAACGCAGCGAAGCCGCCACCAACAACCCCATCGCAGCGATGCAAGCGGCAGATCACCAGTACTCCGGGCGCTTTAAAACCCCTGTCGTGCAGCACTGCCATATGGAAGGCGTCACCTGCTTTGCCTGGATGGAACAACCCGGCCGCATCACCATAATTTCCAGCACCCAAATTCCGCACATCGTGCGCCGCGTGACTGCGCAAGCGCTCAATATGTCCTGGTCAAAAATCCGCGTGATAAAGCCATATATTGGCGGCGGTTTTGGCAATAAACAGGATGTGCTGGAAGAGCCGATGGCGGCCTTTCTGACGCTGAAACTGGGCGGTATTCCGGTCAAAGTGTTAATCAGTCGTGAAGAGTGTTTCTACGCCTCACGCACCCGTCATGCCTTCCAGATTGATGCGCAATTGGGTATCTCGTCTGAAGGTGAGTTAAAAGGGTTTCAGCTCGATATTCTCTCCAACACGGGCGCTTACGCCTCGCACGGGCATTCGATTGCCGCCGCCGCGGGCAGTAAAATTTCCTGGCTCTATCCGCGCAGTGCCTATGGCTTCAAGGCGACTACCGCCTACACCAACCTTCCTTCAGCGGGGGCGATGCGCGGCTACGGCGCGCCACAAGTGATCTTTGCGCTGGAATCATTACTGGATGATGCCGCCGTTGCTTTAAACATCGACCCGGTAGACATCCGTTTACTCAATGCCGCCCGCGAAGGCGATATCAACAGCTTGTACAACAGGCCAATATACAGCGCCGGTTTACTTGAATGCCTGAAACAAGGGCGCGAAAGTTTCGGCTGGGATGAACGTAAAGCGCTCTGTTTACAAACTCAGGGCGACGTTCGTCGTGGCGTAGGTGTCGCCTGTTTTAGCTATACCTCAAACACCTGGCCAGTTGGCGTCGAAATTGCCAGCGTGCGCCTGGTGCTCAACCAGGACGGAATCATCAATCTGCAAAGCGGCGCCACCGAAGTCGGGCAAGGTGCCGATACCGTGTTTGCACAAATGGTCGCACAAACCATCGGCATGCCTTTCGAGATGGTCCATACCATTTCCACGCAGGACACCGACATCACGCCTTTTGACCCCGGTGCATTTGCCTCGCGCCAAAGCTATGTCACCGCACCGGCTTTGCGCGAAGCCGCGCAAATTTTACGGCAAAAAATCCTCCAGCACGCGGCACTAATGCTACATCTTCCCGAAATGAACCTGACGATTATCAATGGCAATATCGTACTGGAAACTCGTCCTGAACAGGTGCTGCTGAGCGTGGCTGAGCTTGCGATGCACACTTTCTACCATCCAGAGTTGGGCGGGCAACTTTCGGCAGAAACTTCCTTTAAAACCCAGACCAACCCGCCGACTTACGGCTGCACATTTGTGGATGTCACCGTGGATATACCGCTGTGCAAAGTCACCATCAACCGTATCTTAAATCTGCATGATTCGGGGCAAATCCTTAACCCTACGCTGGCTGAAGGGCAAGTTCATGGCGGTATGGGAATGGGCATTGGCTGGGCATTGTTTGAAGAAATCATTGTCGATGAGCAAAGCGGCGTGGTGCGTAACCCTAACCTGCTGGATTACAAAATGCCGACCATGCCCGACCTGCCGACGCTGGAGTGCGCCTTTGTGGAAACTGACGAACCGCAGTCAGCCTACGGTCACAAAGCGCTGGGCGAACCGCCGATTATCTCCCCTGCCGCAGCGATTCGCAACGCGGTGCGCATGGCGACAGGTGTTGCCATCAACACGCTTCCCCTGACGCCAAAACGCCTGTACCAGGAGTTTGTCGAGGCCGGGCTGATAAAAGGATAATGCTATGTATGACATTGAACGTTACCACCATGCCGAGAGCGTCGCGCACGCGGTCGCCCTGCTGATGGAAGATGACCAGGCCCGCTTGCTGGCGGGTGGAACCGACGTATTAATTCAGCTCCATCATCTCAACCCGCGTTTTCGCCATATCGTCGACATTCATGATTTAGCCGAATTGCGCGGCGTGACATGCAACGCCCACGGCGCAATTCGCATCGGCTCCGGCACCACCTTTAGCGAACTCATCGAACATCCGCTAGTGCAGCAACACCTTCCGGCGCTGGCAGCATCCGCTGCCGTCATCGCCGGGCCGCAAATCCGTAATGTCGCCACTTACGGCGGTAATATTTGCAATGGCGCAACCAGTGCCGACTCTGCCTGCCCGTCGCTGATTTACGAAGCCGAGCTGGAAATTGCCACCCCGCAGGGGACGCGCTTTACCTCGATTAACGGTTTCCACACCGGGCCAGGTAAAGTGGCATTAACCGCCGGAGAAGTGCTGGTAGCCTTCCATTTCAAGCCAGAAAATTACCGTAATAAAGGAGCTGCGAGTTTCAAATACGCGATGCGCGATGCGATGGATATTTCCACCATTGGTTGTAGTGCATTATGTGAATTAGATGCGGGCCGCTTCCGGGAAATCAAACTCGCCTTCGGGGTTGCCGCCCCCACGCCGGTACGTTGTGCTCATGCCGAACAAGCCGCGGCTGGGCAGCCTTTATCCCGACAAACCCTGGCGGCAATTGCGGAAGCGGTCGCGCAGGATGTGTCACCCAGAACGTCCTGGCGTGCTGAAAAATCGTTCCGTTTGCACCTGATCAGCACGCTAACCAAACGCGTTATCGAACAGGCGGTGAAACAGGCTGGAGGGGAAATTAATGAATAGTGACATCGCAATGAACAGCAAAACCATCAACTTCCGGATTAATGGCGCCAACTATCAGTTGAATGTCTCCCCGGCGATGCCGTTATCCGATGTATTACGCGCCCAGGGTTTTCTCAGTATTAAACAGGGTTGCTGCGTCGGGGAATGCGGAGCCTGCACGGTGCTGGTTGACGGCACCGCGATTGATAGCTGCCTTTATCTGGCGGTATGGGCGCACGGTAAAACGATTCGTACCAGCGAAGGGGAATCATTGCACGGGAAGCCGTCCGCCATTCAGCAAGCCTTTGCCGAAAGCGGCGCGGTACAATGCGGGTTTTGCACCCCTGGGTTTATCATGGCCACCAGCGCATTACTGGCAAAACCGCGCAGCCAGCCCATGACAGTGCTACAAATTCGCCAGGGATTGGCGGGCAATTTATGCCGCTGCACCGGTTACCAGATGATTGTCGATGCGGTGCGCAAATGTGATGCCGGGAGCAGCCATTAGCCACAGGTGTCGGATGACGCTAACGCTTATCCGACCCGTGAATGGGTTTTGTAGGGGGGATAAGCCACAGGCGTCATCCACCTTTTGCGTCATCCGACCCGTGATTGGGTTTTGTAGGGGGATAAGCCGCAGGCGTCATCCACCTTTTGCGTCATCCGACCCGTGAATGGGTTTTGTAGGGGGGATAAGCCGCAGGCGTCATCCACCTTTTGCGTCATCCGACCCGTGAATGGGTTTTGTAGGGGGGATAAGCCGCAGGCGTCATCCACCTTTTGCGTCATCCAACCCGTGAATGGGTTTTGTAGGGGGGATAAGCCGCAGGCGTCATCCACCTTTTGCGTCATCCGATCTACGAAAGAGGCTTATCATCAGTACCATACTTCTTTATTTTGCGGTACAGGGTCGCAATCCCTATCCCCAATTCATCCGCCGCCAGTTTCTTATTACCGTGGCGCACCAACGCTTCGGCAATAAGCTGCTTTTCCATCTCCTCAAGCGCATGTGCGCCATGTTCAGGTAACTCGCTGATTTCTTGAGGTTGCTCGGTACGCGCACGGCTGAAATCAACCACAATATGCCGCTGATTGACGATGTTCGGTGGCAACAGCGACGTGGTGATCACTTCGCCGGAAGGAACCACATTCACCAAATACTCCATCATGTTGCTTAACTCACGCAGATTTCCCGGCCATTGATACGCTGCCAGCAGCGCCATAACATCAGCTGCAATCCCCGGATAAACCAGCCCAATACGCTTAGTGTGCAAATTGAGAAAATAGTGGATCAGTAAAGACAAATCCTCTTTGCGATCGCGCAGCGGCGGCAGTATCACCGGAATGACATTCAGACGGTAATAGAGATCTTCGCGAAACTTCCCTTCAGAAACATACTTTTCCAGATTCTGATTGGTGGCAGAAATAATGCGGATATCAACCGGGATGGGGCGGCTTGAGCCAATAGGCTGAACTTCGCGTGCTTCAATGGCACGCAGCAATTTAGCCTGAATGACTAATGGCATATCACCAATTTCATCAAGGAACAGCGTCCCCTGATCGGCGGCCTGAATCAACCCTTGCTTACCGTTGGTCGACGCACCTGTAAATGCACCTTTGACGTAACCAAACAGTTCGCTTTCCAGCAGTTGTTCAGGGATGGCGGCGCAGTTAATCGCGATAAAGGGTTTGTCATTACGGTTGCTAAGTTTATGAATCGCCCAGGCGACCACCTCTTTACCCGTGCCACTTTCACCGGTAATCATCACACTCGACGGGCCAGGTGCGATGCGGCCTATCAAACGCTTTAACGCCTGCATAGGCTGGCATTCGCCAATAAGATGTTCGATCTGCGGAACTTCGTTACTTGAATCAGTATTAATAACCGTGTGTGATTGATGAAATGCCATTAAAAAAATCTGGTTTTCCTGCACCGTAAGCAACTGGCCAATAATTATTTCGCTACGATTATCGAGGGAAATAATATATTGCATATTTCCGCTAGTAAAAGAATTCTGAAAAGTCAGCGCGCGTGCAGAAATCGTTTTCCCCAGCAACTGCTCGTGATTGGATTTTAATATTTTTAATGCGACGGGGTTCGCAAATTTCAGCTGATTATTTTTATCAAAGATCAACACCCCCTGATCCATATTATCGATCAGGCTTAACAGTATCCCGCTGGCGTTACTCTCACCGCTTTGGTCTTCGAGAAGTTTGGATATAAAGATATTGGAAATATGCTGCACGTAATCTGAAAATTCGCGCAAATTGTCTTTTATGCGTTCTTGCTGTTCGCAATTAAGTGCCACCAGGCTAATCACACCAACGCAGGAGTTCTGAAACATGACCGGTGTACCAAGGAAGGCTTTTTCCCGGCAATTTTGCTTATCTGTACATCCTTCACAAATAGGGTCAACACCAGACTGGGTGACGACTTTTTCCTTCTTTGATTCAATGACATGTTTCAACAAACGTGAATTAGCATTTAGCTTTCGTCCCAAAGACTTAGCATAAGGGCCGGTGCCTGCTACACGAACCAGGTTGATATCAACAATCTCAATTTCCAGTTGCAACACACTTGCCAGCATCTTCGCAAAACGGATGATCGTCGGTTGAATCTGCATCAGCACCGACTGAGTATTCACAGCCATCATGATCGATAATTTCCCTTTGCAATTATTGATAGTCTAACTATCCCTTACTGAACTCCTGGTGACCTTAAAACAAGGTTCATAATACTAATCTGGCAAATGAAAACAGTGATAATAATCGGCCTATTTTCATTTACTCACAAATTAACACCCCGATGCTTTCACCGTTAATTTATCAAATTGATAATCCACCATGTGCTGTTATCAATTTGGGGAGTGAGCTTATGATAATCCTGCAATGTGCCGTCAGCCCGCTAAATTTTATTTTTATTTGATTTATCCCGACATGAAATAATCGACACTCAATTCATTAAGAAAGCATGATTTTAGCGATTGCGTTCACACATTTAATTCACCTGCCCCGCTCAATCGGCCATTTCCCCGCACCTGGCATAATTATTGTTAATCAATAAATAGCTCACACATACCCGTTAGCATTCAAGTTGCAGATAGGCGGCAAGGGAGCAAGTCCCCAGGAGCTTATTTAGGTAAGTGACTGGGGTTTGTTAGTGCAGCCAACACCCCAGTAGCTTGAAGGATGACGAGTATAGATTTGTTGGGTTAATCCTGCACAGTGCAGCCGTCCTGTGACCAGTCATAACAAAGGGTGTTTTGATGAAAACGATTAATGATTTAATTAAAGATCTCAGCAAACTTAACTCTCATCTTCATGAAAAGGATTTCCTGTTAACCTGGGAACAGAGTCCGGATGAGCTTAAACAAGTCCTCGACGTCGCGGCCGCACTGAAATCCATGCGTGCCGATAACATTGCCACCAACGTCTTTACCAATGGTTTAGGCATCTCCGTTTTCCGTGATAACTCGACCCGTACCCGTTTCTCTTACGCATCTGCTCTAAACATGCTGGGCCTGGCGCAACAAGACCTCGACGAAGGCAAATCACAAATTGCCCACGGCGAAACGGTGCGCGAAACCGCCAATATGATCTCCTTCTGTGCTGACGCCATCGGTATTCGCGATGACATGTTCCTTGGTGCAGGCAATGCTTATATGCGTGAAGTGGGGGCCGCGCTGGACGAAGGTTACGAAGAAGGTGTTCTGCCGCAACGCCCTGCGCTGGTCAACCTGCAATGCGACATTGACCACCCAACGCAATCTATGGCCGATCTGGCCTGGCTGCGTGAGCATTTCGGTTCGCTGGAAAATCTAAAAGGCAAAAAAATCGCCATGACCTGGGCCTATTCGCCAAGCTACGGCAAACCGCTGTCCGTACCGCAAGGCATCATCGGCCTGATGACCCGCTTTGGAATGGACGTCACGCTGGCACATCCCGACGGTTATGAGTTGATTCCTGATGTCGTGGAAGTAGCAAAAAACAATGCCAAATCTTCCGGCGGCAGCTTCCGCCAGGTCAACTCAATGGAAGAGGCATTTAAAGACGCCGATATCGTCTATCCAAAATCCTGGGCGCCTTACAAAGTCATGGAAGAGCGCACCACCCTGCTGCGCGCCAATGACCACGACGGCCTGAAAGCGCTGGAAAAACAGTGCCTGGCACAAAACGCTAACCACAAAAATTGGCACTGCACCGAAGAGATGATGAAGCTGACCCGCGACGGCGAAGCCCTTTATATGCACTGCCTGCCTGCGGATATTTCCGGCGTGTCTTGTAAAGAAGGTGAAGTCACCGAAGGCGTGTTCGAAAAATACCGCATCGAAACCTACAAAGAAGCCAGCTGGAAGCCGTACATCATCGCCGCAATGATCCTGTCGCGTAAATATGCGAACCCGGGTCAAATCCTTGAAAAACTGCTTAAAGATGCTGTGAAACGTGTCAAATAAAAGGGTCTCTGGCCTACAGGCCAGAGCCTCCTTCAGCAAAACATCTTTTGCTAAATGAGGTTGGGTTATGTCTGTTTTCTCATTGAAGTTAGCTATCGAACAAAACCGTTTATTCAATGGTGAAATATCTCCGCTGTTCACCAGCGAACAAACCCGCAAAGCCCGCGCTTTTCACCAGAAGATAGCCGGTTATCAACCGACCCCGTTGTGTGAGCTTAATGAGCTCGCCAGCTTGTTCGGTATCGGCAAAATTCTGGTGAAAGATGAGTCCCAGCGTTTTGGCCTCAATGCCTTCAAAATGCTGGGTGGCACCTACGCCATTGCACAGTTGCTGTGTGAAAAATACCAGATGGATATCAACGATTTCTCGTTTGAGAAAATCAAAAACACCATCAAAGAAAAAATGACCTTCGCCACCACCACCGATGGCAACCACGGGCGCGGCGTGGCCTGGGCTGCACGGCAATTAGGGCAGCATGCGGTGGTTTATATGCCGAAAGGGTCGGCGCAAGAACGTGTAGACCACATTTTGAATCTCGGCGCGGAATGTATCGTCACCGACATGAATTACGACGACACCGTGCGTATGACCATGCAAACCGCCAAAGAACGCGGCTGGGAAGTGGTACAGGACACAGCCTGGGAAGGCTACACCAAAATCCCGACCTGGATTATGCAGGGTTATTCGACTCTGGCCGACGAAGCCGTTGAACAGATGAAACAGCTGGGCATCAAGCGGCCAACACACGTCTTTTTACAGGCGGGTGTCGGCGCAATGGCCGGTGGCGTGCTCGGTTATCTGGCCGATGTTTATGGGGCGCAGCACTTGCACTCCGTAGTGGTTGAGCCAGAACTGGCTGACTGCATTTACCGCTCGGGTGTGAAAGGTGACATCGTCAACGTTGGCGGTGATATGGCCACCATCATGGCAGGTCTTGCCTGTGGTGAACCTAACCCGCTCGGCTGGACGGTGCTGCGCAACTGCGCCACGCAATTTATCTCCTGCCAGGACTCGGTTGCCGCACTTGGGATGCGCGTGCTGGGCAACCCGTTAGGCAACGATCCGCGCATTATTTCTGGCGAATCGGGTGCCGTTGGCCTCGGCGTGCTGGCCGCCGTTCATTACCACCCACAACGCGAAACACTGATGGCAAAGCTGGGGCTGAACCGCGATTCCGTCGTACTGGTTATCAGTACCGAAGGTGATACCGACGTGAAGCACTACCGCGAAGTGGTCTGGGAAGGCGCGTACCCGACAACTGCGTGAACCCTGGCGGTTCACAGATGAGTTTCATTAAGGGAGTTAAAGAAATGACTAAGCAGGTTCCATTCCAATTAGTATTAGAAAAAGCAGAACACTACAAAGCCGATATGACACGCTTCCTGCGCGACATGATTGCCATCCCAAGCGAAAGCTGCGACGAAAAACGCGTCGTGCATCGCATCAAAGAAGAGATGGAAAAAGTCGGCTTCGATAAAATCGTCATCGACCCGATGGGCAATATTCTTGGTTACATCGGCCACGGCCCACACCTGATTGCCATGGACGCCCACATTGATACCGTTGGCGTCGGCAACATGAAAAACTGGTCATTCGACCCGTATCAGGGCATGGAAACCGAGGAGTTGATTGGTGGACGTGGCGCATCGGACCAGGAAGGCGGCATGGCTTCAATGGTCTACGCCGGTAAAATTATCAAAGATTTAGGGCTGGAAGATCAGTACACCCTGCTGGTGACCGGCACCGTTCAGGAAGAAGACTGCGATGGGCTGTGCTGGCAGTACATCATTGAACAATCCGGCATTCGCCCGGAATTCGTGGTCAGTACCGAACCGACTGATTGCCAGATTTATCGCGGCCAACGCGGGCGCATGGAAATCCGCATTGATGTGCAGGGCGTGAGCTGCCACGGTTCCGCACCAGAGCGCGGCGATAACGCCATCTTCAAAATGGGGCCAATCCTCAACGAGTTGCAGCAACTGGCCACCCGTCTGGGTAATGACGACTTCCTCGGCAAAGGGACGCTAACCGTTTCGGAAATTTTCTTCACCTCACCAAGCCGTTGCGCAGTGGCAGACAGTTGCGCGGTTTCCATTGACCGACGCTTAACCTGGGGCGAATCCTGGGAAGGTGCGCTGGAAGAGATCCGCGCGCTCGACTCGGTCAAAGCCGTTAACGCCACGGTGTCGATGTACGAATATGACCGCCCATCATGGACCGGCCTGGTGTATCCAACCGAATGTTACTTCCCGACCTGGAAAGTGGAAGAAGACCACATCACGGTGAAAACCCTCAGCAAAGCCTACCAGGGCTTGTTCCACAAAGATCCGGTGGTGGATAAGTGGACGTTCTCGACCAACGGCGTTTCCATCATGGGCCGCCACGGTATTCCGGTTATCGGCTTTGGCCCAGGTAAAGAGCCTGAAGCCCACGCGCCGAACGAAAAAACCTGGAAAGACCATCTGGTGACTTGTGCTGCGCTGTATGCCTCGATTCCTTTGGCCTACCTGTCTGAACTGAAAAAATAATTGTTACTGGCGATGCTCCGTTGGGCCACCAACGGAGCCTGTTGTTGACGGAGTTTCCAACATGATTCCTTCCCAAATGCCGCCCAAAAAAGTGCTGATTAAAAACGGCTGCGTGGTGAATGCCACAGGCCAGGCACAACATGACGTACTCATCGCCAACGGTTTGTTCGAACGCATTGCTGCGGATATTCCCGCTCCAGACAACTGCGACGTTATTGATGCCGCTGGCTGCTACGTGATGCCAGGTGGAGTCGATGTGCACACGCATTTTAATATTGATGTCGGAATAGCCCGTAGCTGTGATGATTTTTTTACCGGCACCCGCGCCGCCGCGTGTGGCGGTACAACAACCATTATTGACCATATGGGATTTGGCCCGGCAGGTTGCAACCTGCGCCACCAGCTCGAGGCTTATCACGGTTATGCGCGTGGCAAAGCGGTTGTCGACTATAGCTTTCATGGTGTTATCCAGCACATTGATGATGCCATCATCGACGAGATCCCCTCGATGGTCGATGCGGGTATCAGCAGTTTTAAACTCTATCTGACCTATCTCTACAAGCTGAACGACAGCGATGTACTGCGTGCTTTGCAACGGCTTAACGAAGCCGGGGCGCTGACCACCGTCCACCCGGAAAATGATGCGGTGATTGCCCAACGGCGTGCTGATTTCCTGGCAGCCAACCTCACCGCCCCGCTCTACCACGCCCGCAGCCGCCCGCCAGAATGTGAAGCCGAGGCCATCGCACGCATGATTAACCTCGCGCGGCTTTCGGGTAATGCACCGCTGTATATCGTCCATCTTTCTAATGGCCTTGGGCTTGACTACCTACGGCTGGCAAAAGCGCGCCATCAGCCGGTGTGGGTGGAAACCTGCCCGCAATATTTAATGCTGGATGAACGTCTGTATTCACGCGAAGACGCATTGAAATTTATTCTCAGCCCACCGTTGCGTGATGTCCGCGAACAAGACGCCTTGTGGTGTGGAATCAACGACGGTGCGATTGATGTCGTCGCGACCGACCACTGCACTTTCCCTTACCAACAACGGGTAGCACTTTCCGGCGGTGATTTCAGCCGCTGCCCGAACGGGCTTCCGGGTGTGGAAAACCGCTTACTGCTGCTGTTTTCCGCCGCGGTCATGAGCGGGCGTATTTCACCCGAACACTTTGTTTCACTGACCAGTGCCATGCCCGCACAACTGTTCGGGCTATGGCCGCAAAAAGGCTGTATTGCCCCTGGCTTCGACGCGGATGTGGTGATTATCGACCCCAAAACCCGCACCACGATTCTCCACAGCGAACTGCACGACAATGCCGATTACAGCCCGTATGAAGGCATGGTTTGCGAAGGGCAAATACGCCACACCTTGTCACGCGGCAAAAAGGTTTTCAGTCTCGGAAAATTTACCGGAATAGCAGGAGATGGACGTTTCCTGAAGCGCCAGCCTTTTAACTATTGCGATACTTAACAATAAGTTGCTGATGTCGGATGACGCTACGCTTATCCGACCTACCCGTTCCAGAAAGCTCTGGTTTTGTAGGGTGGATAAGCCACAGGCGTCATCCACCCTTTGCTCCACGAGTGTCGGATGAAACAACGCTTATCCGACCAGCCCGTTCCAGAAAACTCTGGTTTTGTAGGGTGGATAAGCCGCAGGCGTCATCCACCATTTGCTCCACGAGTGTCGGATGAAACAACGCTTATCCGACCTGCCCGTTCCAGAAAGCTCTGGTTTTGTAGGGTGGATAAGCCGCAGGCGTCATCCACCATTGAGGTTTGTCACTAATCTACGAATAAGGTAAGGATGATGAAAAAGACAATTGTACTGGCTCTGGGGGGTAACGCTTTAGGCGATGGCCTGGCAGAGCAAATGGTCGCTGTGAAAATCACCGCTCGCGCTATTGTCGATTTGGTTGAGCAGGGACATAAAGTTGTCCTGACGCACGGCAACGGCCCACAGGTTGGTATGATCAACCGGGCGTTTGAGGCAGCCGCCAAAACCGAAGCCCATACACCGATGTTGCCGATGTCGGTCTGTGTGGCGTTAAGCCAGGGTTATATCGGTTATGACCTGCAAAACGCCCTTCGTGAGGAGCTTCATCTGCGCGGGCTGGCAACGCCCGTGGCGACGATTATCACCCAGGTGGAAGTCGACAAAAACGACCCTGCGTTCCTCTCCCCGACCAAACCTATTGGCTCGTTCTTCACCCACGAAGAAGCCAGAGTGCTGATGGCTAACGGGCATCAAATGATGGAAGACGCCGGACGCGGCTGGCGGCGCGTGGTCGCCTCACCGAAACCGGTTGATATTATCGAAAAAGAGACAGTGAAAGCGATGCTCAGTGCCGGACAACTGGTGATCACCGTTGGCGGCGGCGGCATCCCGGTGACTCGCGAAGGAAGCCACCTACGCGGCGCTAACGCGGTTATTGATAAAGACTGGGCCAGCGCCAAACTCGCCGAGATGATCAACGCCGATATGTTAATTATTCTCACCGCGGTGGAAAAAGTGGCGATTAACTACGGCAAGCCAGGCGAACAATGGCTGGATAACCTGAGCCTGAGCGATGCTGAGCGTTTTATTGCCGAGGGGCATTTTGCCAAAGGCTCAATGTTACCGAAAGTGGAAGCCGCCGTGGCGTTTGCCGCCAGCCGCCCAGGGCGTAAGACGCTGATTACGGTGCTGGAAAAAGCCAAAGAAGGTATTGAGGGGAAAACGGGGACGGTGATTTGCCAGTAGCCAATGGTGGATGACGCCTGCGAAACCAAACCGCCCAATCGGTTTTCGTAGGGCGGATAAGCGAAGCGTCATCCGCCAAAACCCTAATCCACCAGATCAACTTCACGCACTGGCTTCTGCTGCATTTGTTGCGGCTTTTTTGGTAACGCCATCATCGCTTCCAGCACCGCACCGCCAATTGCGCGGGCTTTATCCGACACCGTGGTAAAATCTGCCGCCAGTCCTCGCGGGTCTACATCACCAATTTTAAAACCGACGGTGACGCTTAACCCCTCATTGAGCAGCCCGCGCACCATGCCGCCTAACGGCGCAATCACCGGTGTGTCATCAATCCACGCCACCGTGTCCCCTTCATTCACCACATCACCGAGCTTCACACAACAGCGTATTTTCCCGGCGACCGTCGCACGCATCACCCGACGGGTGGTTTCGCCCTTAATATTCCCCGGTATGCCGGTGTTAGCCTGAGCTTCCCCTTGGTAAATCACCCGCCCCAGATAATGCCCACGATTGGTTTCAATCACTGCGTCACAATCTTTTCCGGCCTCAAACCCTGGCCCGAGAGCGATGGTGACCGGAGCCATTGCGCGATGGGTACCTTTGTTCACTTTTGCCAGAATGGCATCCACTACGCCATCAGGTTGCAACACCGACAACAAACTCGCCTTTTCATCGGCTAACACCGGAATAATCCCCGCTTGTAACACCGCCGGGACTTCATCAACATCCGCGACATAGCGCGCTTTAACCCCTTCGACCGTCACTTCGCCGTCAAACATCGCCTGAGCAAAAGCGACCGAACAGCGGATCACCGTAGGTTTTGCCATTTCCAGCATCACCACGCGGAAACCGGAGTGCCAGAGGCGCAATGCCACGCCGGTCGCAATATCCCCGGCACCGCGAATAACCACCAACCGCCCCGCTGTTTCCTGCGTTTTCATTGGGCCACCGGGAGCCTGATGACGGTGCTGGACGATTTCTGCCAGGATACTGATGGCAATTTCTTGCGGTGTTTCAGCGCCAATATTAAAACCAATCGGCGCATGTAAACGCGCAAGCTTCGCTTCGGGGATTCGATGGCTACGCAATTGCTGGAGGAAAGTCTGCGTTTTGCGGCGGCTGGCTAGCAGACCCAGAT
The DNA here is from genome assembly GCA_024169445.1 of Buttiauxella agrestis ATCC 33320. Lineage (GTDB taxonomy): Bacteria > Pseudomonadota > Gammaproteobacteria > Enterobacterales > Enterobacteriaceae > Buttiauxella > Buttiauxella ferragutiae. The sequence continues at coordinate 2,879,432 of JALKFA010000001.1, read as the reverse complement.
ATTTCACCGGTCGTTGAATCAGGCAATCCAGCGCTTCTTTGTCCTGGCTATTGGTGGCAATCACCACATAATCTTCAGCGTCGATTTGCAGGGCTTCGATGGCTTCAGTGAAGCTTGCCGCCTGGAGCAAACGGGTCGCTGGCGGAAAATAGTCAGGATTAAGATTGTCGGCATACACATCTGCCACGTGGATATTAAAATCCAGCGCTGCCGCCGCTTTGGCAATCGCCTGGTTAACATGCCCTGCGCCCACCAGAACCAGGCGCGGGCTGTGACCATGAACATCAATATAAACGGTCATCGCCCCGCCGCAGTCGGAGCCGACCGCATCTTCACCGTTACGCGCCATGCGGCCATGAAATAAACGCGGTTTACGTTCGGCGAGCGCCAGTAACGCCTCTTCAATCACCCGACGCTCCATCATGCCGCCGCCAATCGTGCCCATCACGCTGCCATCGTTGCGCACCAGCATTTGCGCACAATGGCGTGGTGTCGAGCCCCGGCTATCAACAATCTGAGCCAGCGCAAAGGGGCTGTTTTGCTGCTCCAGTCTTGCTGCTTCTGCGAATATTTTCATGATTGCCTCAACAGATTTTTATCCGTCACCGCACCTTCATCGCGCAGTAACACGTGTGTAATCGGTGGAAACTCTCTGACCGCGCCCAGCCAAATGGCATCAAGCCCGCCACTGGCGAGAAGTTCTGGCAGGACGCCGGTGATATTCTCAATATGAGAACATTGATTAATCAGCCAGATACGTTTGGCCTGCGGCGGAGCCTGCTTAAACATGCCGTGCGGATGGTTAATAAACTGCTTCAGGGCTTCAATACCTAACTTGCCCCCCTGCCGCAGCCCTGTGATGGCGCTAAACAATGGCCAGCGATGGACATTTTGCGGCTCTATCGGCTGGTTTATTGCCTGCCCGCCCATCACAGCAATAACGAAATCACTGCTTTGAGCTATGCAAGGTTCGTGCAAAGCCGGCGCTTTAAGTGGAAAACCGTGCGCTCCGTCAGCCTCCACCAGTAGCACATCGGCAAGATGGCGTTTTGCCAGTGCATCAATTTCTGCGGGCGAAAACCCGCGCACTTTACCCAATTCCTGGTTCCAGCCCGCAAAGCAGGCAATGGCTGGCGGGGTAAAAACCGCACCCGGAAGCTTTTCAGGGGAGCGACAAAATAGCACTGGAATATTCTCTTCCGGCAAATACATCTGCGTAGTGGTGGTGGCAATGACTCGCTTACCGATGCGGGCAAACTCACGGGCCAGCCAGAATAAGGTGCTGGTTTTTCCCCCGGCTCCGACAATGCTAATCACTGCGGTTTTCTGATTAAATAAATTCTTATTTTCACCGAAAGAGTTCAGAGGGGCCGGAATATTTGCATGAGTCATTATTTCCCCACCTCATCTTTAATAAAACCACTGTAAAATTGGAATGACTTTATATCAGGATGTGTCGGGGGACGCTAACGCCTATCCGACCTACGTTTATATTCTTCTAAAAATTACCACACCAGCCATTACAAAATAATGTGACTTTACAGACTTCTTTCGTTTAATCGATTGCGTTCAAACAACCGCGCCAGACGCCCTCTTGTTATTATCAAAATGATATTTTATCTCTACTTATGAGAATCAACACAAACTCGATAAACCCCATTTGAAACAGATATTTATTAATGAAAATCATTCTCAAAAAGACAGATGTGAAGTCTTTCACAAAGAAGTATGAATATTAGAGGCCGCTCGCATTTATTATTCCCCATAAGCTCAATTAATTTCTCTGGCGCGATATTTGCACAAACCCATTAACTATTTCTGTGGTCAGGCCACACGCGCTATTACCCTTTAATTTGTCGCAAGGAGAATGTCATGGGAGATATTATGCGTCCGGTTCCGTTCGAAGAACTTTTGACCCGCATTTTCGATGAGTATCAGCAGAGCAATTCTATCTTTGGAATTCCGGCTCAACAGTTTTATCGGGCGGACACGCCTTCCACATTTAATGTGTTTGGTGAAACCTGTGAAACGCCGATTGGCCCTGCTGCTGGCCCTCATACTCAATTAGCCCAGAATATTGTCGTCTCCTGGTTAACGGGTGGCCGTTTTATCGAACTGAAAACCGTGCAGATCCTTGACCGCCTGGAGCTTGAAAAACCGTGTATTGATGCGCAAGACGAAGCCTTTAATACCGAGTGGTCTAGCGAATTTACGCTACCAAAAGCCTACGACGAATATCTCAAAGCCTGGTTCATTCTCCATTTGCTGGAAAAGGTCTTTACGCCGCAACCGCGAGACGCGCAAAAGTCATTTATCTTCAACATGAGTGTCGGATACAACCTCGACGGTATTCGCCAGCCGCCGATGCAGCAATTTATCCATTCCATGATGGATTCCTCGGCGCACCCAGATTTCGCGCGTTACCGCAAAACGTTGCAAAAATGGCTGCAAAACGAGTCGTTCATTAACCGCTTTGCATTACTGGCAGAACGCAAATCTGAAATGGCGGTACTGGCTGAATCCATCCCCGCCACGCTGGTCACCGGGGTTACGCTGTCGACCATGCACGGCTGCCCGCCAGATGAAATCGAAGCCATTTGCCGCTACATGCTGGAGGAAAAACACTTAAATACTTTCGTCAAACTCAACCCGACGCTGCTCGGTTATCCGCGCGTCAGAGAGATTCTGGACACTTGCGGCTTCGACTACATCGGCCTGAAAGAAGAGTCCTTCGTCCATGATTTGAAACTCCAGCAAGCACTGGACATGCTGCAACGTTTAATGGCACTGGCGAAAGAAAAACAGCTCGGATTTGGCGTTAAGTTAACCAACACCCTCGGCACCATTAATCACAAAGGCGCGTTACCGGGTGAAGAGATGTATATGTCGGGGCGCGCACTGTTCCCCCTGTCGATCAACGTCGCGGCGGTACTCTCACGCGCCTTTGATGGCCTGCTGCCTATCTCCTATTCCGGCGGTGCCAGCAAATTCACCATTCGCGATATTTTTGAAACCGGGATTCGCCCGATCACTATGGCTACGGATTTGCTCAAGCCTGGCGGTTACCTGCGTATGCTCGATTGTATGCGCGAGCTGGAAAAATCCAGCGCCGCTGCGCTCACGCGTGTTGACGTTGAACGCCTGGAAGCGCTGGCAAAACGCGCCATCAGCATGGAATACACCCAAAAACACTGGAAATCAGAAGACCAGATTGATGCTGGCGGCCCGTTGCCGCTCACCGATTGCTACGTCGCCCCTTGCGTCACGGCCTGCGCGGTGAAGCAAGATATTCCTGAATACATTCGCCTGATGGGTGAAGGCCGTTATACCGATGCGCTGGAAGTGATTTACCAGCGCAACGCGCTGCCTGCCATCACCGGGCATATTTGTGACCACCAGTGCCAAAGCAACTGTACGCGCCTGGATTACGACAGTGCGCTTAACATTCGCGAACTCAAAAAGGTGGCGCTGGAAAAAGGTTGGGAAGGCTATAAACAGCGCTGGCATAAGCCTGCTGGCTCAGGTAGCCGCCATCCGGTGGCGGTGATTGGCGCGGGCCCAGCCGGGCTTTCCGCTGGTTACTTCCTCGCACGGGCGGGTCACCAGGTCACGCTATTTGAGCGCGAAGCCAACGCAGGCGGCGTGGTAAAAAACGTGATACCTCAGTTCCGTATTGCGGCTGAACTTATCCAGCATGACATTGATTTTATCGCTGCCCATGGCGTGAAGTTTGAATACAACTGCTCGCCGGATCTGACCTTTGAACAACTGCAAAAAGACGGCTTCCACTATGTGCTGGTCGGCACCGGGACCGATAAAAACAGCGGTGTGAAACTGGCGGGTGATAACCGCAATGTCTACAAATCGCTGCCCTTCCTGCGTGATTACAATCGCGGTGTGAACCTGAATCTTGGTAAGCACGTTGCCGTAGTGGGTGCTGGCAACACGGCGATGGACTGCGCGCGTGCCGCCCTGCGTGTGCCTGGCGTCACCGATGTCACCGTGTTGTATCGCCGCACCGCCAGCGAAATGCCCGCCTGGCGCGAGGAGTATGAAGAAGCGCTGGAAGATGGCGTGAAGTTTATGTTCCTGACCAACCCAGAGCACTTTGCCGCAGACGGCAGCTTAACGGTACGTAAGATGGAATTAGGTGAGCCAGACAGTTCAGGCCGCCGCCGCCCTGTGGCTTCTGAGCAAAGCGAAACGCTGCAATTCTCCGCCTTAATTACCGCCATCGGCGAACAGCAAGATTGTGCAGCGCTGGCCGCAATGGGCGTGCCACTGGATGAACAAGGCTGGCCTGCGGTGGCGTCGGCCACTGGCGAAACCACCAAACCAGGCCTGTTCCTGATTGGTGACGTGCAAAGCGGCCCGTCTTCCATTGTGGCGGCTATCGGCACCGCACGACGGGCGACGGATGCCATTTTGTGGCGCGAAAACATTCAATCGAGCCACGGTGACAAGCACTGGAACAACGTCGACCCGCAGCATGTTTATCAACGCAAAGGCAATATTGCCGTCAACCTGGTGAGTAAAAACGACCGCAACAACTTTGTGAAACAGGAGGCTGAACGCTGCCTGGAATGTAACTACATCTGTAGTAAATGCGTCGATGTCTGCCCGAACCGCGCCAACGTTTCGATTGCCGTTCCTGGTTTCCAGAACCGCTTCCAGACGCTGCACCTTGATGCTTTCTGCAATGAATGCGGCAACTGCGCCCAGTTCTGCCCGTGGCAAGGCAAACCGTATACCGACAAATTGACGGTATTCAGCCTGCCAGAAGACTTCACCAACAGCAGCAACCCAGGCTTTTACGCTGACGGCAACGACGTCAGCATCCGCCTGCACCAAAAACTGTGGAAGTTAACGCTTGACGATGACAGCCAGTTCCACCAGCCGCCGCACGAGCTTGGCGAGATCTGCAAAATTATCAGCCACGTGCATAAACATCATCGTTACCTGTTAGGAAAAGTGGAGGCCTGATTATGTTGATTCTGAAAAATGTCACCGCCGTACAGTTTTCTCCGGCGCAAGTACAACACAACGTTGATATTGCGATTGAAGGTAGCGAAATCGTCAACGTTGGTCCTGGGCTGGCGACAGATTACCCGCAGGCCACGGTAAAAGAGATGCACGGGCGCATCGTGATGCCGGGCATGGTCTGCGCACATAACCATTTTTACTCGGGGTTATCGCGCGGCATCATGGCGCAAATCCCGCCCAGCCCGGACTTTATCTCGACGCTCAAAAACCTGTGGTGGCGACTTGACCGCGTACTTGACGAAGAATCGCTCTACTACAGCGGGCTGATTTGCTCACTGGAAGCGATTAAAAGCGGCTGTACTTCGGTGATTGATCACCACGCGTCACCGCATTACATCGCCGGTTCGCTCAGCACCTTACGCAACGCCTTCCTGAAAGCCGGGCTGCGCGGCATGACCTGTTTTGAAACCACCGACCGCAACGGCGGGATGGAGGAACTGGAAGCTGGCGTCGAAGAAAACGTTAATTTTGCGCGGCTGATTGATAACGCGCGAAGTGCCGGAAAAGAGCGTTATCTGGTTGAAGCTCATATTGGCGCTCACGCTCCCTTTACCGTGCCGGATGCCGGGCTGGCGATGCTTTCAGGCGCGGTTAAATCCACGGGCCGTGGCCTGCATATTCACGCCGCCGAAGATCGCTACGATGTTTCTTATAGCCATGACAAATACGGCAAAGATCTGCTGGTGCGCCTCGCAGAGTTCGACTTGCTCAACAGCAAAACGTTGATTGCCCACGGCCTTTACCTGTCGAAAGAAGATATTCGCCTGCTCAATGAGAAAGACGGGTTCCTCGTCCACAACGCCCGCTCCAACATGAATAACCATGTGGGCTACAACCATCAGCTTGCCGAATACCACAACCTGGCGCTGGGCACCGACGGTATCGGGTCGGATATGTTCGAAGAGCTGAAGTTCGCCTTCTTCAAACACCGTGATGCCGGCGGCCCACTGTGGCCTGACAGTTTCACCCGCTATTTGTGGAGCGGTAACGAACTGCTGGCGCGCAACTTTAATGCCAAATTTGGCAGCCTGGCGGCAGGTTATAAAGCCGACCTCACCATTTGTGATTACTTATCGCCAACGCCGCTACAGGCCGAAAATATCGGCGGCCATCTGGCGTTTGGCCTCGGCTCATCGAGCGTTCATAGCGTGATGATTGACGGCGTGATGGTTTATGAAGACCGCGAGTTCGCCTTCGATTGTGAGCCGATTTACGCCGAAGCCAGAAAGGTGGCAGCAAAAATGTGGCGACGTATGGATTCGACAAAATAATCACGCCTGGCGGACACCAGTCTGACCGAAGAGAGGAACATATGATTAAGCAATTTTTCCGTGTCACGACCATTGAGCAAGCGATGGAACTGAAGGAACACTACAAAGATAGCGCGGTGTGGATGGCGGGCGGCAGCAAACTCAATGCCACGCCAACGCGTACTGAATGCAGCGTGGCGATTTCTTTGCAAGGTTTGCCACTCGACGAAGTGGACTGGGACAACGGCACGCTGCGCATTGGTTCGCTGATCACTTTGCAAAAACTGCGCGACACCGTTTTTATCCCGCAAGCCCTGAACGATGCGCTGGGTTTTGTCTATTCACGCCATGTGCGTAACCAGGCCACTTTGGGCGGTGAAATTGCCGCCCGCCAGGCCGAATCGGTGATCATTCCTATCTTACTGGCGCTGGAAACCGTGTTGCTGTTTGCCGATGGTGAAACCTTAACGCTGGAAGAGTATTTGCAGGCTCCGGGCGACCGCTTATTGGTCGAAGTGATTATTCACGACCCATACCGCCGCTGTGCGACGCGTAAATTCAGCCGTTCCGCTGCCGGTTGGTCGGTGGTCACCGCCGCCGTTGCCATCACCGAAAACGAAGAGATCCGTATCGCGCTGGATGGCGTGGCGGAAAAACCGCTGCGCTTGCGCGACGTAGAGTCGCTGGCTCTAGAAGGCGAAGCACTGGAAAAGGCGGTGGGTGCGGCAATTTATCCACGTGCAGACTTATCGGGCAGCGAAGCGTTTAAACGCCATATTGCCGGTGTGCTGGTCGCTGACCTGCTGACCGACTGCCAGCAGCAAGATGAGGTAACAAAATGATGATTCACTTTACGCTGAACGGAACACCCCGCGAAATTGACTGCGTGGCCGGGGAAAATGTGCAAAAACTGTTGTTCGGGCTGGGTTTACACTCGGTGCGCAACAGCGACGACGGCTTTGGTTTTGCCGGTTCAGATGCCATTTGGTGCAACGGAATCATCGTTAACGCCTCTTTACTGATTGCCGGGCAACTTGAAGGCGGCGAGATAAAAACCGCCGAATCACTTGGCAGTTGGAACCAGTTAAGCCTGGTACAACAGGCGATGGTCGATACAGGCGTAGTGCAATCAGGCTACAACGACCCTGCCGCCGCGCTGATTCTCACCGATTTACTGCAACGAATTGCGTCACCGACTCGCGAAGATATTGATGATGCATTGTCAGGGTTGTTCAGCCGTGATGCCGGTTACCAGCAGTTTTATCAAGTGGTCGATCTGGCAAAAACACGTCTGACCGACCCCACTTACCAGCCCACCGTCACCCCAACCTTTCGCCATGACCTCGCGGTTATCGGCAAGCGTCATCCGAAAACCGATGCGGCGATGATGGTGCAGGCCAAACCGTGTTATGTCGAAGACCGCGTTCCTGCGGATGCCTGTGTGGTGAAGATGTTACGCAGCCCGCACCCGCACGCGCTGATTACCCGTCTGGATGTCAGCAAAGCGGAAGCCTTGCCCGGCGTGGTTCATGTGATCACGCATAAAAACTGCCCGGATATTTATTACACTCCAGGCGGGCAAAGCGCGCCCGAACCTTCGCCGCTTGACCGCCGCATGTTTGGCCTAAAAATGCGCCACGTCGGCGATCGCGTTGCGGCGGTGGTCGCAGAAAGTGCCGAGATTGCCCTGGCAGCACTTAAGCTTATCGAGGTTGAATACCAGGTTTTAAAACCTGTGTTGTCGATTGACGAAGCGATGGCGGCTGATGCCCCACGCGTGCATGACGAAAAAGTGGTTTACGTCAACGGTGCGCCAGCGGACCTCGAAGCGCAAAACAGCCAGGCTGCCGATCGTGACGAGCACATGATTATCAATTTCCCGATTGGCGCTCGCCCGGAAAAAAACATCGCCGCCGGTATTCATGGGCGCATTGGTGACGTAGACAAAGGCTTTGCCGACGCCGAAGTGGTTATCGAGCGCACCTACGAATCCAAACAGGTACAACAGTGCCCGACTGAAACCCACGTTTGCTTCACCCGCTGGGTGGGTGACCGTTTGGTTATCCATGCTTCAACCCAGGTTCCGTGGCACTTGCGCCGCCAGGTCGCGCGTTTAGTGGGGCTCAAACAACATAAAGTCCATGTCATCAAAGAGCGCGTCGGCGGCGGTTTTGGTTCCAAGCAGGATATTTTGCTGGAAGAAGTTTGCGCCTGGGCGACCTGCGTAACCGGACGCCCGGTCTATTTCCACTACACCCGCGAAGAGGAGTTTATCGCTAACACCTCGCGCCACGTCGCCAAAGTGACGGTAAAAATCGGTGCCAAAAAAGATGGCCGTCTGACCGCCATCAAGATGGATTTCCGCGCCAATACTGGCCCGTATGGCAACCACGCCCTCACGGTGCCGTGTAATGGCCCTGCGTTGTCGCTGCCGCTTTATCCTTGCGATAACGTCGATTTCCAGGTCACCACTTACTACAGCAATATCTGCCCAACCGGCGCATACCAGGGCTACGGCGCACCCAAAGGGAACTTTGCGCTGACCATGGCAATGGCTGAGCTGGCGGAAAAACTGGGTATCGACCAGTTAGATATGGTGGAAATTAACCGCGTCCGTGAAGGCCAGGAGTTGAAAATCCTCGGGGCGATTGGCGAAGGGAAAATGCCCACCTCAATTCCAGTCGCAGCCAGTTGCGCGTTAGAACCGATATTGCGCAAAGGCCGTCAGCTAATCGACTGGGATGCACCCAAACCGGTAGAGGGCGACTGGCATACCGGGCGTGGCGTCGCCATCATCATGCAGAAATCGGGAATCCCGGATATTGACCAGGCCAACTGCATGATCAAACTGGAATCTGACGGGACGTTTATCGTCCACTCCGGTGGTGCCGATATCGGTACTGGCCTTGATACCGTGGTCGGGAAGTTGTCGGCTGAAGTGCTGTGCTGCCCGCTGTCTGATATCCACGTGATTTCGGGTGACACCGACCACGCGCTGTTCGACAAAGGCGCTTACGCCTCCTCTGGCACCTGTTTCTCCGGTAACGCGGCGAAAAATGCCGCGGAGAATTTACGCGATAAAATTCTCTTCCACGGCGCGCAAATGATCGGCGAACCGCTGGAAGATGTGCAACTGGCCGCACCAGGTATTGTGCGCGGCAAGCAAGGCGAAGTGAGCTTTGCGCAAATTGCCCACAAGGCCGAAACCGGCACCGGATTCGGGACGTTAGTTGCCACCGCCAGTTATATCACCCCGAATTTCGCCTTCCCGTTTGGGGCAAACTTTGCGGAAGTGGCGGTGAATACGCGTACTGGCGAAATCAAGCTCAACAAGTTCTACGCCTTGCTCGATTGTGGTACGCCGATAAACCCAGACCTCGCATTGGGGCAAATCTATGGCGCATCGATGCGCGCCATCGGGCATAGCCTGACTGAAGAAATTCAGTATGACGCCCACGGCATCCCACTGACGCGCGACCTGCGTACCTATGGTGCGCCGATGATTGGCGATATTCCCCGTGATTTCCGCGCATTTCTCGTTCCCAGCGAGGACCATGTTGGGCCGTACGGTGCCAAGTCTATTTCAGAAATTGGCGTCAACGGCGCGGCTCCCGCTATTGCGACAGCGATCCACGATGCCTGCAAAGTGTGGCTGCGAGAGTGGCATTTCACCCCTGAGAAAATCCTCCATGCCTTAGGGAAACTGTAAACCGGTAATGGGGTCGGGTGGCGCTCGCGCTTATCCGACCTACGAAAATCGTGGATGACGGGCTTTTGTAGGGTGGATAAGCGCAAGCGACATCCACCATTACTGGTAGGTACAGGAGTGTCCAGATGTCTGATTTCAGCAATGCCGATTCTGAACTGGTTTATGCCCTGGAAGACAAACCACCGTTTTACCAGTCTTTAGTGGGCGCTATCACCCACCTGTTAGCTATCTTTGTGCCGATGGTTACGCCTGCGCTGATCGTTGGTACCTCGCTGCAACTCTCAACCGCCACCACCACTTACCTGGTTTCGATGGCAATGATCGCCTCAGGTATTGGCACCTGGTTGCAGGTCAATCGTTATGGCCCGATTGGTTCGGGTTTGTTATCGATTCAGTCAGTTAATTTTTCTTTTGTGACCGTGATGATTGCCCTTGGCGGTGCGATGAAGAAAGACGGTTTTCATGAAGAACTGATCCTTTCTTCGATGATGGCGGTTTCTTTTGTCGGCGCTTTTCTGGTGGTCGGTTCGTCATTTATTCTGCCCGCGTTGCGCCGCGTCATCACCCCGACGGTGAGCGGAGTGGTGGTGTTGATGATTGGCCTGAGCCTGATAAAAGTCGGCATTATTGATTTTGGCGGCGGGTTCTCGGCCAAACACAGCGGCACCTTTGGTAACTATGAAAACATTGGTGTCGGGTTGTTGGTGTTGGTCGTAGTGATTGGCTTCAACTGTTGCCGCAGCCCGCTGTTGCGCATGGTCGGGATTGCCGTGGGTTTGATTGTCGGCTATCTCACCGCGCTGTGCCTCGGAATGGTGGATTTCAGCAGTATGCGTAATCTGCCGCTGATCACCATGCCCGTCCCCTTCAAGTTCGGTTTTACCTTTGATATCACTCAATTTCTGGTGGTCGGCACCATTTATCTGCTCAGTGTGCTGGAAGCGGTGGGTTCGATTACCGCCACCGCCATGGTGTCAAACCAGCCGATTGAAGGTGATGAATACCAGTCGCGCCTGAAAGGTGGCGTGCTGGCCGACGGTTTGGTGTCGGTTATCGCCTCGGCACTCGGTTCACTGCCGCTGACCACCTTTTCGCAAAATAACGGCGTTATTCAGATGACCGGTGTGGCGTCACGCTATATCGGGCGCGTAATCGCCGTGATCCTTATCGTACTGGGCTTTTTCCCGGTTATCGGGCGCTTCTTTACCACCATTCCCGCGCCGGTACTGGGCGGAGCAATGACCCTGATGTTCTCGATGATCGCCATTGCCGGGATTCGCATCATCATCTCTAACGGCCTACGGCGGCGTGAAACCCTGATTGTGGCCACATCACTAGGGCTGGGGCTTGGCGTTTCATACGATCCGGATGTGTTCCGCATTTTGCCCGCTTCGTTATTCGTGCTGGTGGAAAACCCCATCTGCGCCGGAGGCCTGACGGCCATCATCCTGAATTTGCTTATCCCGTTAAGACAAAAAGAGACCAGTGCAACCCCGGTGGCGACCGAAGAACCGGAGTGAGTGCTGTGAATCACTGAGGATTAAAACATGACTGGTGTACAAAACCTGAAGGCCGTGCGCGGGAACTTCCTGGATGTGACACGCGTAATTTCGCACCCTGAAGAAATCGAGTCAGCGTTGCGCTTTGTTGAAGATGGATTGCTGTTAATCAGTGAAGGTAAAGTGGTGTGGTTTGGCTCGTGGGAAGAAGGGAAATCACGGGTACCGGATGCTATCCGCGTGCGTGATTATCGCGGCAAGCTCATCGTTCCGGGCTTTGTCGACACCCATATTCACTATCCACAAAGTGAAATGGTGGGCGCATATGGCGAGCAGTTGCTCGAGTGGCTAAACAAGCACACCTTCCCCACCGAGCGGCGCTATAAAGACCCCGAATATGCCCGTGAAATGGCCTCGTTTTTCCTTAAACAGTTGCTGCGCAACGGCACCACCACGGCGCTGGTGTTTGGCACCGTTCACCCGGAATCGGCCAACGCGTTGTTTGAAGCGGCGAGCAATATCAATATGCGCATGATTGCCGGTAAGGTGATGATGGACCGCAATGCGCCTGAATGGTTGCTGGATACGGCAGAAAGTAGCTACCTGGAAAGTAAGGCGCTAATTGAGCGCTGGCACAAAAACCGCCGCTTGCTGTATGCCATCACGCCACGTTTTGCACCGACCTCAACGCCTGAACAACTGGCGATGGCGCAGCGTCTGCGCCAGGAATATCCCGATACCTGGGTTCACACCCATTTGTGCGAAAACAAGGACGAAATTGCCTGGGTAAAAGAGTTGTTCCCGGAGCGCAAAAACTATCTCGATGTTTACCATCACTACGGTTTGACCGGCAAAAACAGTGTCTTTGCCCACTGTATTCATCTGGAGGAAGACGAGTGGGATTGCCTGCATCACACCGATTCCACCATCGCCTTTTGCCCAACATCCAATCTTTATCTCGGCAGCGGCTTATTCAATCTGCAAAAAGCCTGGCGCAAGAAAATCAAGGTCGGGATTGGCACCGACATTGGCGCGGGCACCACCTTCAATATGCTGCAAACCCTGAATGAAGCCTACAAAGTGATGCAGCTTCAGGGCTACCGGCTGTCGGCTTATGAAGCCTTCTATCTTGCTACCCTGGGCGGGGCGCACTCATTAGGACTTGATAGTTATATCGGCAATTTCGACATCGGCAAAGAGGCTGACTTTGTGGTTCTTGAGCCAACCGCCACGCCGTTGCAACAACTGCGCTATGACAATTCGGTGTCGCTGATGGACAAGCTGTTTGTGATGATAACGCTGGGCGATGACCGCTCGATTTATCGCACTTACGTCGATGGCCAACTGGTGTACGAAAGAACATAGCAAACAGGAAAAACCGTCACTTCATCGTTGATAAGGACAGAATTATGTCGACCGATTCATCGCATGTGCCTGCCACAGTGCAGGGAAAAGGGGCGCTCGACCGCTATTTCAGTATTACGAAACGCGGCAGCAGCGTTCGCCAGGAAGTCCTCGCTGGCATTACCACATTTTTAGCCATGGTTTACTCCGTGATCGTGGTGCCAGGTATGTTAGGGAAAGCCGGATTTCCGCCCGGTGCCGTCTTTGTTGCAACCTGTCTGATAGCGGGCTTCGGCTCATTACTGATGGGGCTGTGGGCCAATTTACCGATGGCAATTGGCTGTGCCATTTCACTCACTGCCTTTACCGCCTTCAGCCTGGTGTTAGGGCAGCACATCAGCATTCCCGTGGCTTTAGGCGCGGTGTTCCTGATGGGGGTGCTGTTTACCGCCATTTCGGTAACCGGCGTGCGAACCTGGATATTGCGTAATTTGCCAATGGGGATCGCCCACGGTACCGGCATCGGGATTGGTCTGTTTTTGTTATTAATTGCCGCAAGTGGCGTGGGGCTGGTCATCAAGAACCCAATTGAAGGGTTGCCGGTAGCGCTCGGTGGCTTCACCACCTTCCCTGTCATCATGACGTTACTAGGTTTAGCCGTCATTTTGGGGCTGGAAAAACTGCGTGTCCCTGGGGGGATTTTACTGGTCATTATTGCCATTTCGATTATCGGCCTGATTTTCGACCCCAATGTGCAGTATCACGGGCTGGTGGCGTTACCGAGTCTGAGCGGAGAAGACGGCAAATCACTTATTTTCAGCCTCGATATTATGGGCGCGTTACAGCCAATGGTGTTACCAAGTGTACTGGCGCTAGTAATGACGGCTGTTTTTGATGCCACCGGGACAATACGTGCCGTTGCTGGCCAGGCGAATCTGCTGGATGAAAACAACCAAATTATCAATGGCGGCAAAGCGTTAACCGCCGACTCGGTGAGTTCGATTTTATCCGGCCTGGTCGGTGCGTCTCCTGCGGCGGTTTATATCGAATCCGCAGCGGGAACCGCGGCGGGTGGGAAAACGGGCTTAACCGCAGTGGTGGTCGGCGCACTGTTTTTAGTGGTGCTGTTCCTGTCGCCGCTGGCTTTCCTGATCCCCGGTTATGCCACCGCCCCGGCACTGATGTATGTCGGGTTATTGATGCTCAGCAACGTGGCAAAACTCGATTTCGATGACTTTGTGGATGCGATGGCCGGCCTAGTGTGCGCGGTATTTATCGTGCTGACCTGCAATATTGTCACCGGCATTATGCTGGGTTTTGTGACACTGGTGGTGGGGCGTGTGTTCTCAAATGATTGGCGTCGGTTGAATATCGGCACAGTGCTGATTGCCCTGGTATTGGTCATTTTCTACGCGGGTGGTTGGGCAATTTGACGTAAGCAATACGGCCCGATAATCGGGCCGTATTGTTGGCTATTTCAACGAGAAATACACGCTCTGCAAAGCCGCACTGCGGCGGCGTAGGGTGGCTTGTTGCTTCACCGAATGACTATCATTTTTCTCCAGCGCCGCGGTCGGGCATACCCTTACACATTCGGGGCCGCTTTGGTGCTGCTGGCAAAGATCACATTTCACGATTTGGATGTTTTTTTCAGGCGTCAGAGCTATATCGATGACGCCAAAGGGACAAGCCATCACACAGTTTTTACAGCCAATACACAACGACTCGTTGAGCTGCACACATCTCTCATCCTGCACCAGCGCACGCACCGGGCAAACCGCCACGCAAGGGGCATTCTCACACTGATGGCACATCACGGGCTGAGTGGATGAATGCAGTTTCATCACCTGTAACCTGGGGCGAAAATCGCTATCACTGTGTGCATGCCCACAGGCAATTTCGCAAGTGCGACACCCGATGCAGCGATCGGGGTTAACGTGAATAAACTGTGTCATCGCAACGGCTCCTGACTGTGTGAGCACTGAATGGGGGATGAATCACCCAACATCACCAGAATGTCCCGTGCCGCCTGCCGCCCGGCGACCATTGCCGTGACCACTAAATCAGCACCATGAACCGCATCACCGCCCGCGAATATTTTCGGGTGCTGCGTTTGAGTGGATAAGCGCCCCGCTTTACCGGTTTCAATCAGGCCGTATTTGTCGAAAGTGACCTGGTGAGTTTCCAGCCACGGCATCGCATGTGGCTGGAAACCAAAGGCCATCACCAGAACATCGGCGGGCAGTACAAACTCTGAGCCGACGACAGGCTGCGGACGCCGTCGTCCATCGCTGCCGGGTTCGCCCAAAAGCGTGCGAATCAGGCCAATTCCTGTCACCGCGCCATTGTCATTACGTTCAATGAATTGCGGCTGCGCATTGAAAAGGAACTCCACACCCTCTTCCCTGGCATTCACCACTTCTTTCTTTGAACCCGGCATGCTGGCTTCATCGCGACGATAAGCACAGGTCACGCTTGCCGCCTCCAGGCGTATCGCGGTGCGCAAGCAGTCCATCGCCGTATCACCACCGCCAAGTACCACGACGTGTTTCCCAGCTAGCTCAATCCAGGGCGTGGCGGCATCATCAGCAAGGTTCATCACTCTACGCGCACTAGCGGTCAGTAATGGTAGCGCCTGCACGACCCCCGGTGAGTCTTCGTGCTCCAGCCCGGCACGCATTAAATCGTAGGTGCCAACACCCAGAAATACCGCCTGATAGCTGGACAGCAGTTCGCTAAAGGCGATGTCGCGCCCGATTTCGCAGTTGAGATGAAACTCGATGCCCATCGAATTGAAGATTTCGCGCCGCATGGCAAGCAACTGTTTATCAAGCTTGAAGGGAGGAATACCGAAGGTCAGCAGCCCACCGATTTCAGGATAGCGGTCATAGACATCGACCTGAATACCACGGCGTGCCAGAATATCTGCACATCCTAATCCAGCAGGACCGGCACCAATAACCGCCACTCGCTCTTTGCGTGTTGCGATATCTGGCGACACTTTAGGCCACCAGCCCTGAGCCAGTGCGGTGTCCGTGATGTAACGTTCGATATTCCCGATAGCCACCGCGCCGCTGTGCGGTTTTAAGGTACAAGCCCCTTCACACAAGCGTTCTTGCGGGCAGACTCGCCCACAAATTTCAGGCAGTGAACTACTTTGGTGGCTTAATTCCGCCGCTTCAATAATCTTACCTTCGGCAACCAAACGCAGCAGTTCAGGAATAGCGTTATGCAGCGGGCAAGTCCAGTTGCAGCGCGCTTTTTGCGCACAATGGATGCAGCGTTGGCTTTCATTAACCGCATGCAAAGAGGACAAGCCCTGATAAATCTCTTCGAAGTGCATTTTGCGTTGTATCGCCGGGAGTTTTTCAGCGCCATTGCGGGCGGGTTTGTCCAATAAACTCTGGCGACGAACCGCAGCCGACGCGCCACTGAGCGCCATTTTCTGCCGCCGCAGGCGTAAGTCGTTTAACTCACGGTCATCCATTAGTTTGAGTGCATCCGCAGGGCAATGGGCCACACAGGCGGGTTGACCACTTTCACTCTGTTCACAGAGGTCGCATTTTTGCGCCAGCCAGATAGCATCCTGGCCGGCATTCACCATTTCTATCGTCCCAAATGGGCAGGCCAGCACGCAGTTTTTACAGCCAATGCAGCGCGCTTCGTTCAGGTGAACCTGCTCGTTCCGGTAGGTTAATGCCCCCACCGGACAACTGGTGACACAAGGGGCATTGTTACAGTGATGGCAGGTGACCGTGACATGGTTTTGCTGGTGGGAAATAACTTCAATGCGTGGATGAAAAGCGGCAATAGACTCTGGCCAACTCTGTCGATTGTGAGCCACTGCGCAGGCAATTTCGCAGACGTGACAACCGATGCATTCTTGCGCATCTACAGCGATAAATTTATTCATTCGCATCCCTTTTTGAAAGCCAGAACTCACTTGCAGCAATGCAAAAACAGGGACAATTTGTTCAGCGTAAGCAGACTAAATCTAAATTTGTGAGTCACTGCAAAGAATGTTGCCCAAAATTGAGGTTATGCAAAGTTCCGGCCTGCTCGCCGCTGCTCAAAAGTGAGAGTGGGCTTATCAAACTGAGAAGATAAACCTCAAACTGATAAAACTCCCCAGACAAAATATTTTCCCCTTCGCTGTCAATACAATCAGTTACGTGATGTTTTTCACACTTCTTCAATCAATTTAGCGCAATGCATGGAACTGGCATCAGTTACGCATGCATTCCCTGAACTCATTTTTTGGAAAAACAGGATTGCCAATACCGCCGCCATTAAAGGAGATAGATATGGACAATAGTGCCTCTGAAATTTCACCCGCGACCACGCCAAATGAAGTCGACCGAATACTGCCGCCAGGGCAATTATTGATCCTCGGCCTTCAGCATGTGCTGGTGATGTATGCCGGGGCCGTAGCCGTACCACTGATGATTGGTGACCGTTTAGGGTTAAGCAAAGAAGTCATCTCTTTATTGATTAGCGCCGATCTGTTCTGTTGTGGCGTCGTCACGCTGATTCAGTGTCTGGGGGTCGGTAAATTTATGGGAATTCGCTTACCGGTGATTATGTCGGTGACCTTTGCGGCGGTCACGCCAATGGTGGCCATTGGCTCTAATCCCGAGATTGGCCTGACCGGTATTTTTGGCGCGACCATCGCCGCCGGGTTGATTACCACCCTGCTGGCGCCTGTAGTGGGCAGGTTAATGCCGCTGTTCCCCCCGTTGGTCACCGGGATTGTGATTACCTCGATTGGGCTGAGTATTATCCAGGTCGGTATCGACTGGGCGGCAGGTGGTGCGGGCAACCCGAATTACGGCGACCCCGTTTATATCTGCGTCGCCTCAGCCGTGTTGCTGTTTATCTTGCTGATTACCCGTTATGCCACAGGCTTTTTATCAAATGTCGCGGTGCTGCTGGGTATCGCTTTTGGTTTTGCGTTGGCTTACATGATGGGCGAAGTTAATTTGTCCGGGCTGGCTGATGCAAAATGGTTCGCCATCGTGACGCCAATGGCGCTGGGTATCCCGACGTTCGATCCCGTTGCCATCCTGACGCTGACCGCGGTGCTGATTATTGTCTTTATTGAGTCGATGGGGATGTTTCTGGCGCTCGGCGATATTGTTGGCCATAAATTAACCGAAAAAGATATTATCCGTGGTTTACGGGTTGATGGCGTGGGGACGGTGATTGGTGGTCTGTTTAACAGCTTCCCGCATACTTCGTTTTCGCAGAACGTCGGTCTGGTGAGCGTAACGCGGATCCATAGCCGTTGGGTGTGCGTGGCTGCGGGTTGTATTTTGATCTTGTTTGGCATGGTGCCGAAAATGGCCGTGTTTGTGGCGTCAATTCCACAATTTGTCTTAGGTGGTGCGGGGTTGGTGATGTTCGGGATGGTGTTGGCAACAGGGATTCGTATTCTGGCTCGCGCCAACTACTCAACCAATCGTTACAACCTTTATATCGTCGCCATCAGCTTAGGGATGGGGATGACACCCACGCTTTCTCACGGCTTCTTCGCACAATTTCCGGCAGCCTTACAGCCTTTGCTACACAGCGGGATCATGCTGGCAACCGCCTGCGCGGTGATTTTGAATCTCTTTTTTAATGGCTACCCAAAAGCGGAAAAGTCACAGGCTTAACAGGCAGGAAGCTTGTAGCGCTCAGAGTTGAGCGCTACAGCATGACTTACTTCAGACCCTGGAGGATCTTCATGGTGGCTTCAACATCAATTTCATCTTCGGAGAAGATTAATGTTGAGCCCTGGAAGGTGGTCACCGCCAGTTTCTTCAGCGTACGCATTTCGCCCGGCTTAGGTTCTGCTTTCGGGCGAATGCTGTTCATCAGCGCGCCAACAGACAGCACCGCGTTCTCTTTATCAATCTTGGTTTCGGCTGGCACTTCTTCGCTGTAAACCAGGAAGGATTTAATCGCCGTGATTTTGATGCGCTCGCCAGCAATAAAGATGTATTTGCTGTCTGGCTCAACTTTCACCGAAAAAGCTGATAAGCCTTTGTTGTTGGTGGTTGGCTCAAAAGTCACCGAGGCATCTTTCTTAATCAGCTCAGGGTTGGCGACCTTAATCACATGAAAATAACGATTGTCACCGTTTTCATCTTTGATAAAACCGAAACCTTTATCTTCAAACCAGGTTGTGATTACTCCGTGCATCGCTATTACCGCCTAATTAATCGTTCAATATGTCAAATTTTTGCAGCGCGCAGTTTAATGCAGAACGCGCCTGGTACCTAGTCTGTTTGCTAAATGGTGCGGCGGGCAAAGTCCTTCACCCTGAAGCCCAGCACCATCAGTGTTGCGAAATACGCCGCAATCCCGGCAACCACCACCGCCATCAGGCGCAGCAAGCGGTAAGGCATGGAGCCAAGATCCCAGGCTGGCATCACGTGCATCATGCCGAACAACACCGCAGCCATCACAACCACACCGGCAAACAAACGCCACAAGAACGCCCACCAGCCCGGCTGAGGCTGGAAAATATCCTGTTTCCGCAGTTGCCAGTATAGCAGGCTGGCATTCAGGCAAGCCCCCAGACCAATCGACAACGACAGCCCGGCGTGTTTGAGCGGGCCGATAAACGCGAGGTTCATCACCTGAGTCAGAATCAGTGTGACGATGGCAATTTTGACCGGCGTCTTGATGTCCTGGCGCGAATAGAAACCCGGAGCCAGCACTTTCACCACAATCAGCCCCATCAAACCGACGGAATAGGCCACCAGCGCACGTTGCGTCATCGCGGCATCAAAAGCGGTGAATTTACCGTACTGGAACAGTGAAACGGTGAGCGGTTTTGCCAGAATCCCCAGTGCCACCGCGCTTGGCAACGCCAGCAGAAAACATAAACGCAACCCCCAGTCCATCAGGCGCGAGTATTCGTCATGGTTGCCACTGGCAAAGCTCTTCGCCAGCGAAGGCAGCAAAATAGTGCCTAGCGCCACGCCTAACACGCCGGATGGAAATTCCATTAAACGGTCAGCGTAGTACATCCAGGAAACCGAGCCTGAGGCGAGGAACGAGGCGAAAATGGTGTTGATAATCAAAGAAATCTGGCTAACGGAAACACCGAGAATTGCCGGTCCCATCTGTTTGATAACGCGCATCGCACCGGCATCTTTCAGATTGACGCGCGGCAAAACCAGCATGCCAATCTTTTTCAGATGCGGTAACTGATACGCCAGTTGCAACACGCCGCCCACGGTCACCGCCCAGGCCAGCGCCAGAATCGGTGGGTTAAAGTACGGTGCCGCAAACAGCGCAAAGCCAATCATGCTGAGGTTCAGGAAGGTCGGCGCAAAAGCAGGAACGGAGAAACGGTTCCAGGTATTAAGAATCGCCCCGCATAACGAAGCCAGCGAGATCAGGAAAATATACGGGAAGGTTATCCGCAACAGGCTGGAAGTCAGGTTGAATTTATCTGCGGTATCGGCAAAGCCAGGCGCGGTGACCATAATCACCCACGGTGCCGCTATCATGCCGATAACGGTGACTACCGCCAGTGCCAGCGTGAGTAGCCCGGAAACATACGAGACAAACACGCGGGTGGCATCTTCGCCCTGCTTACTTTTGTACTCGGCAAGAATCGGCACAAACGCCTGCGAAAATGCCCCTTCTGCAAAAATACGACGCAACAAGTTGGGAAGTTTGAATGCCACGAAAAAGGCATCCGTCGCCATCCCTGCCCCAAAAACCCTTGCCACAATGGCGTCGCGCGCAAATCCGAGCACGCGAGAAAACATGGTCATCGAGCTGACGGCTGCCAGCGATTTTAATAGATTCATTATTATGTGGTTCCACAAACATCAACGCCTGCAAGGCAGGCGTTCAGCGCGTAAACAAAGAAGGAAAAAGCGTGGTTTTTCCTTCTTTGTGGTTATCAGCCGAAAATCAATAAATCGATTTTCCTTGTTTATTTATTTGGTGACATATGTTCGCTTTGCGAAAGAATGAGGTTTGTCATCAAACATCAACGCCTGCAAGGCAGGCGTTGGGATAACAGCAATGACGTCCAATTCATGTCGGATGTCGCTACGCTAATCCGACCTACGAAAGCCCCGCTAGTCTACCTATACACAGACGAAATACTACCGTGTTATTCACTCATGGCATCGCGCCACAGTTTCTCAACCACACGCTGGGCTATCAATGCTTGCTCGCCTGCAGTTTCAGGAACTGTCTGATTTGCCACACAATCGAGGAAATGACGGGCACAACCGACAAAACCGCGTTGTTCGAGCGTGGTTTGCCAGCCGGGAATGGGACGATTGACCACCCCATTGCCGCACTCTTCACGCCATTCGCGCATATCGGTCACATCATATAAGCCGCCATCTGTCACCGCTTGTACCGACTCGCGTTGGCTACCGGCACGGCGGTGCATACTGGTGGTGATTTGCAGGTTGCCACTGGCAAAGTGGTGCTCAGCAAACAGCATGTGGCCGTGATCGTTGGTCAGCAATGTTCCGCTTTGTAACTGTGCTTCGCCCCCCCCCAACCACAACGCGGTATCAACAACATGCAGATAATCATCAAGCAAGGTAAAGCGCAGGTCATTTGGCCCGACGCTGTCAGTGCGATGTTTGTCCATCCGCAACGAGGCGCCGTTCGCCAGTTTCGTTTTCAGGTCACGATACAGCGGAGAAAAACGGCGGTTAAAACCGACCATCAAGGTGCGTTTTTTCTGCTGTGCCAGTTCCACTAAACGCTCCGCATCAGCAAGATTTTCTGCCAGTGGTTTATCCACACAGACATTGACGCCAGCCTGTAACAGTTCGCTGACTACCGCGTAGTGGCTGCCGGTGGCGCTGTGGACAAAGACCGCATCGCACTGCGCTGCTAGTTCGGCAATAGATGAAACATAAGGGATACGGTAGGCATCGCAAACCGGTTGGGCTTTGGCGCGGGTTGGGGAAAAAGCACCTTGCACAATCCAGTCATTAGAGGCTCCTAATACTGGCAACCACGCCTTTTGCGCGATGCCACCCAAACCCACCACGCCGACGCGAAGTTTAGTCATCAATTAATCCCCAAGATGTGCCAACAGCGAGTCAAGACGTTGCTTGAGTTCAGCGACTTCGCTTTCAAGTTGTTCCACGCGGGCAGTTAAATCATCCGTTGGTGCCGTCGCACTTTCGGCGAGGTTGGCTGGTGATGAATCAACTTCGCCACAGAACAAGTGCATATAGCGGCTTTCACGTTTGCCCGGTTCACGTGGCAAACGCACCACAAATGGGCCATCTTCACGGTTGGCAAGGTTTTCAAGCGTCGCTTCAACTTGCGCCATATCGCTGAATTCAAACATACGCGCGGCGCGAGAACGTAATTCACCCGGTGTCTGGGCGCCACGTAACAACAAGTTGGTGACGACCGCCACTTCCGCCGCCGAGAGTTTCAGATTGCCAAATTCGGAATTGCAGAAGCGCTGCTCGTACTTCGTCACGCGATTACCGAAACCGCTAAGAGTGCGCAAAAAGTGGCGCTTGACCAGAGTATCCAGCGTTTCTTGCACATCGTGTTCTTTCAGATCCATCACCGGTTCGCGGTTGGTTTTCTGATTACACGCCGTCACGACGCCGTTGACGGACATCGGATATTGTTCAGGCGTGGTCACCTGTTTTTCCAGCAGGCTACCCACCACACGCGCTTCAACCGCAGTTAACTGATATTTCATTTCTCGTCCTTAACGGCCAGGGGTCCATTCTTTGGTGGTGAGCGCAGTCAAAACATGATCGCGCCAGACACCATCAATCAATAAATATTCTTTGGCATAGCCTTCTTTTTCAAAACCAAGGCGGGCGAGGAGATCGCCGCTGCGCTGGTTATGCGGCATGTAGTTCGCCATGATGCGGTGGATATGCTGGCTGCGCTGCATGTAACGAATCGCGGTGGTCAGCGCTTCAAACATCAGACCTTGCCCCTGCCATTTTTCACCCAACGAGTACCCCAGATAACAGGCATGAAATGAGCCGCGCACCACATTTGAAAAATTGGCGACGCCGCGAATCTCTTTCTCGTCAGGGTCGAGCAGCGCAAAGTAATAGGCGCTACCCTGTTTATGCATTTCGCTGATCATGCCCAGACGTGCTTGCCAGCCAGAAGGAAAGCAGTGGCTGTCATCTCGAATCGGTTCCCAGGGTTTCAGGAACTGACGGTTTTCGGCGTAATAATCTGCCAGACGCCAGGCATCTCGCTCATACACCAGACGCACCACCTGGCGGTCGGTTGATAAGCGTACTTTCGGCACGTTACTGCGGTAGCCAAACATGTTCACCCCTGCTCCTCACATCCCATATTTTCTTAGGCAACGTATTTACTATACCTGCGGCTGGCTGCGGAAGGAAAACAACAGCATGCAGATTTTTCACCTGCGCAAACTTTTTCGATTAAAGAGTTCAATCGAAGCCTCAGATTGATGAAAAAATATTGTCATATGCCTGGCTGTCAAAAACTCAAATAGCAGTAGAGAATAGAAGTTCATCACACTTTTAATATTCCCAGGAGGGGAGATGTCACGGGTAGCGCAGGCCAGGAGCCTGGGTAAATACTTCTTATTGCTCGATAACATGTTAGTGGTATTAGGCTTCTTCGTGGTTTTCCCTCTTATTTCCATTCGCTTCGTTGACCAAATGGGTTGGGCAGCGCTAATGGTCGGTATTGCGCTCGGCCTGCGTCAGCTCACCCAGCAAGGGCTGGGGATTTTCGGTGGCGCCATCGCTGACCGGCTGGGCGCTAAACCGATGATTGTCACCGGCATGCTGCTGCGAGCCGTCGGTTTTGCGCTGATGGGTATCGCCCATGAACCCTGGGTGTTGTGGCTATCGTGTTTTATTTCCGCTATCGGCGGCACGTTATTCGACCCGCCGCGTGCCGCGCTGGTGGTTAAACTCGTGCGCCCACATCAACGAGGGCGTTTCTTCTCAATTCTGATGATGCAAGACAGCGCGGGGGCGGTTATTGGTGCGCTACTCGGGAGTTGGCTGCTGCAATATGATTTCCGCCTGGTGTGTGCTGTTGGCGCGGTGATGTTTGTGATTTGCGCTTTCGTCAACGCCTGGTTGCTACCTGCCTATAAACTTTCCACCATCCGCACGCCGATGCTTGAAGGGATGGGACGCGTGCTGCGCGATAAACGCTTCATCACTTATGTGTTAACGCTGGCCGGATATTACATGCTGGCGGTGCAGGTGATGTTGATGCTGCCGATTATGGTCAACGAAATTGCCGGCACACCTGCCGCCGTGAAGTGGATGTATGCCATTGAAGCCGCACTCTCGTTAACGCTGCTGTACCCGATTGCGCGCTGGAGCGAAAAACGCTTCCGTCTGGAGCAGCGCCTGATGGCAGGTTTATTCTTAATGTCGCTGGCCATGCTGCCGATTGGCCTTGCCAATAATCTTCAGCAACTGTTCACGCTAATTTGTGTGTTTTATGTCGGTTCAATCATTGCTGAACCGGCCAGGGAAACGCTGAGTGCATCCCTTGCTGATTCCCGTGCTCGCGGCAGTTACATGGGTTTTAGCCGTCTGGGTCTGGCCATTGGTGGGGCATTTGGTTACGCCGGTGGCGGCTGGTTGTTTGATGCCGGGAAAAGTATCAACCAGCCATCGCTTCCGTGGGTAATGTTAGGGATTATTGGCTTCATCACGCTTATCGCGCTGTGGTGGCAATTCAGCACGAAACCTATTGAACCCTCGATGCTCGAACCCGGTAACTAGTTTGCGGCACTCACTTTTCTCCCCCATACTCAATAGTTAACCAACCTGGTTCGCTGATAAATATGGAGGAGAAACGTGAAGCTTTATATCTACGATCACTGCCCTTTCTGCCTTAAGGCACGCATGATTTTTGGTTTAAAGAACATCCCCATTGAGTTGAAAGTCCTGCTCAATGACGATGAAGCCACTCCGACCAAAATGATTGGTAAGAAGATGGCGCCGATCCTGCAAAAAGACGATAGCCGCTATATGCCAGAAAGCATGGATATCGTGCATTACGTCGATAAACTGGATGGCGAACCGCTTCTGACTGGCGCAACCAACGCCGCAATTAGCGACTGGTTACGCCACGTGAATAGCTATGTGCAGCAGTTGTTGATTCCGCGCATGGCGAAAGCACCTTTTGATGAGTTTGCCACGCCACAAGCACGTGCTTATTTCGTCAACAAAAAGGAAGCGATGATCGGCTCGTTTGCCGACCTCCTTCACCATTCGCCAGGGCTAATCAAAAAAATCTCTGATGATTTACGCAAGCTCGATAAGCTGATTGTGCAGCCGAATGCGGTAAACGGTGAGCTGTCTGACGACGATATTCATCTGTTCCCACTGCTGCGTAACCTGACTCTGGTCGCGGGTATTGAGTGGCCAAGCCGTGTTGCGGCGTATCGCGATAATATGGCTAAACAGACACAAATTAATCTGCTGTCGTCCCACGCGGTTTAAATACACTTATTAATTCGAGTTACCAGCCCCAGGAGCTTACTCAAGTATGTGACTGGGGTGAGTAAACGCAGCCAACTCTGATGTCGCTCGAAGTATGACGGCTATTTCGGTTTTTTCCGGTGGCGTAGCCCGCCCTGGGACATCATAATGCTTTATGTCAGGATCTGTGTTCTATGCAGCATGTTAAGGAATTCCATGAAAAAGATTGTTTTCGCCGCAGCGCTAATGCTCAGCGGGTTAGTGGTGGGTTGCAATCAGTTAACGCAATACACGGTCAGCGAACAGGAAATAAACCAGGCGCTGCATAAACGTAATAACTTCTCTAAAGATATTGGCCTGCCAGGCGTTGCCGATGCCCATATTGTTTTAACCAATTTAAGCAGTGCGATTGGCCGTGAAGAGCCGAATAAAGTGACGTTGACTGGCGATGCCAATCTGGAGATGTCGTCGCTATTTGGTAATCAAAAAGCCACTATCAAGCTCAAACTCAAAGCATTGCCGGTGTTCAATAAAGAACAAGGCGCGATTTATTTGCAAGAAATGGAAGTGGTAAACGCGACGGTCGAACCTGAAAAAATGCAGACCATTGTCCAGACCCTGATTCCTTATCTGAATCAGTCATTGCGTAATTACTTTAATCAACAACCGGCTTATGTGCTGGGCGAAGACCGCAGTACTGGTGAGAACCTGGCGAAAAGATACGCCAAGGGACTTGAGGTTAAACCGGGCCAACTCATTATCCCATTTACTGATTAACCCGTTTTTCCTGGTCGGGGGCAACATTCCCCCGACAAAATCTCGATGAAAATGGTGCAAAGCGAAACGTTTGCGCTTATCCTTGCTCTCCGGCACAAATCATCGTTTTTTCCTTCCTACGCCGGAGCAATTTCATGACCGTATTACCCCAGGTATTAAAAATTCGCCGCCCTGATGACTGGCATGTTCACCTACGTGACGGTGAAATGTTAAAAACGGTGGTGCCTTATACCAGCGAAACTTATGGTCGCGCGATTGTGATGCCAAACCTGGTTCCCCCAGTGACAACGGTTGAAGCCGCCATTGCTTATCGCCAGCGTATTCTTGATGCTGTACCGCAAGGCCATAAATTTGAACCGCTGATGACCTGCTACCTGACCGATTCTCTTGACCCGAATGAAGTTGAGCGCGGGTTTAACGAAGGCGTGTTTACCGCAGCAAAACTCTACCCAGCCAATGCGACCACCAACTCAAGCCACGGTGTTACCAGCACTGCCGCGATTAAAACGGTGCTTGAGCGCATGCAGAAAATTGGCATGCCGCTGCTTATCCACGGCGAAGTGACTCACGCTGATATTGATATTTTTGACCGTGAAGCGCGCTTTATCGAAACCGTTATGGAACCTTTGCGCCAACAATTCCCGGAACTGAAAGTGGTGTTTGAACACATCACTACCAAAGATGCGGCGCAGTATGTGAAGGAAGGAAACTCCCTGCTGGCGGCAACCATTACCCCGCAACACCTGATGTTTAACCGTAACCATATGCTGGTCGGTGGTGTGCGCCCTCACCTGTATTGCCTGCCAATTCTGAAACGCAGCATTCATCAGGAAGCGTTGCGTGAGCTGGTTGCCAGCGGATGTGACCGCGTATTCCTCGGTACAGATTCCGCGCCTCATGCGCGTCATCGTAAAGAGGCCAGTTGTGGTTGCGCAGGTTGCTTTAACGCGCCTTCTGCTCTTGGCGCTTACGCGACGGTGTTTGAAGAGTTGAATGCGTTGCAGCACTTTGAAGCCTTCACTTCACTGAATGGCCCACGTTTCTACGGCCTGCCTGTGAATGAAGAATCCATTGAACTGGTGCGTACTCCAGTGCACATGCCGGAACTCATCGAAACGTCCGATGACAGCATTGTGCCGTTCCTCGCCGGTGAGCAAGTGGCCTGGTCAGTAAAAGCATAATTTTTCATGCCCCCTGTTGCATAACCCAGAATATGACTGTATAAATATCCAGTATATTATACAGGGGGCTGTTATGCGTATTGAAGTCACTATTGCTAAAACTACATCTCTGCCGCCAGGCGCTATTGATGCGCTTGCTACTGAACTCTCACGCCGAATTACTCAACACTATCCTGAAGACTCAAATCACGTTCAGGTGCGTTACGCTGCTGCTAATAACCTTTCGGTGTTAGGGGCCAGCAAAGAAGATCGCGATCGTATTAGCGAAATATTGCAAGAGACCTGGGAAAGCGCTGACGACTGGTTTTCTGCGGATTAAAACTCATCATGGAAGGTGGCAGGCTGCTTGAGCCGCTGCTTATTTCAAATAGAAGTTTCCCTCGTTATTTTTATGCCGGGTGTCGCCATCCGGTTTTTTTTATCGTTTAAAAATCACACTGCAAATAATTCCCTCCTGACACTGATTACTTAGAATCTTCTGATATTCACCAAGCACAACCTGCGGTTTTATTGAGCAACCAAGCACCTTTATGTAAAAAAAGTGTTGCGGGGTATTTATTTATCCGTCGAAATAGCTTAATCATTGATATACTTAACTGGCTTCACATTTAAAAAGAAACAAGAAACAAGCATTAAACCTCGCGAACCGTTGTCTTAAACACACGTATAAAAGGGGTTATGATGGAAAAAAATAGTGATGTTATCCAGACCCATCCCCTTGTTGGATGGGACATCAGCACCGTAGATAGTTACGACGCGCTGATGCTTCGCCTGCACTACCTGACCTCAAATACGCAAAAGCACGACGAAACTGAAATCGGTCAAACTTTATGGCTGACCACGGATGTTGCCCGGCAATTTATTTCTATTCTTGAAGCCGGCATTGCTAAGATTGAATCCAGTGATTACCAGGTAAGCGATTATCGTAAGCATTGATTATTGATGCTGCCCAAATAACGCACAAGGCACCGTAGAGGTGCCTTTTTTATTATTCCTCTTTCGCTCAATTGCCAGGCGACGGAGAATTAATTACCCTGCTATATAATTCATTTTTGCCAAAGAGAAGAGAAAAGCACCATGCATTATGACCTTATCATCGTCGGTAGCGGTTCTGTCGGCGCAGCAGCCGGGTGCTATGCCACTCACTCCGGCTTGAATGTGCTGATGATCGATAGTTGCCATCCCCCTCACCAACAAGGCAGCCATCATGGCGATACACGCCTGATGCGTCACGCCTACGGCGAAGGGGAAAAATATGTCCCGCTGGTATTGCGTGCGCAGGCACTCTGGGATGCGTTACAGGAAATAAGCGGCGAGAAAGTGTTTCACCGTACCGGCGTGATTAATCTCGGTCCGGCAGATTCAACGTTTATCTCAACCGTGCAACGCAGTGCGCAAAACTGGTCGCTGCCGCTTGAAACGCTGAGTGCTGAAGCAGTCATGGCACGCTGGCCACAGGTAACCGTTCCCGAAAACTATGTTGGTTTGTTTGAGCCGAACTCTGGCGTGCTTCGCAGCGAGCTGGCGGTGGAGACCTATATTCGACTGGCCAATCAGGGCGGTTGCGCTCAACTGTTCAATTGCCCGGTGACTGATATTCGTCATACCGCTGAAGGGGTGGTTGTCGATACGCCAGAAGGTGAATTCACCGCGAGTAAATTGTTAGTCAGTGCAGGAACATGGGTCACTAAATTGCTACCGGAACTGCCCGTCACGCCAGTGCGCAAAATCTTTAGCTGGCATCAGGCCGATGGCCGCTACAGTGAAAAAAACCACTTCCCTGCTTTTACCGCCGAACTACCTGATGGTAGCCAGTATTACGGTTTCCCCGCGGGCGAGGATAACGAGCTGAAGCTGGGCAAACATGATGGTGGTCAGGTTATTAGTGAACCCGGTCAGCGCAAACCGTTTGGTGCAATCGCCACGGATGGAAGTGAAGTATTTAGCTTCTTGCGCCAGATAATGCCAGGTGTGGGCGTGTGTATGCACGGCGCGGCCTGCACCTACGATATGTCACCGGATGAAGATTTTATTATTGATACCCTGCCGGGTCATGACAACACGCTGGTGATTACCGGCCTGAGCGGACACGGATTTAAATTCGCTTCAGTGCTGGGGGAAATTGCCTGCCAGTTCGCACTGGGCAAAGAGTCAAGTTTCGACCTGACACCGTTCTCGCTTGCGCGTTTTAAGTAGCGATCGAGGCGGAATAAAATGTTGTAGGGTGGATAAGCGGTACACGCCATCCACCATTTTCGCCTGTATTCACAGATGAAAACGTCGGATGGCGCTGCGCTTATCCGACCTGTGAAAGAGGTTTCCCCCTTTGCTTTTACTTAGGATCCGGGATCCCTAACGTAGTGTTGAGAACGCCACGGGATTTGTTGAAAATCTTATTACCGTTTTCCCGCCCGGCACGACGACGGCGCTGTTCTTCCGGTGACAGCGCCAGTTCATCACGGCAAATGTCGCTACAGCAGCCAGCAAACTTCTCAGCGCAACTCGGGCACTGAATAAACAGCAAGTGGCAGCCGTCATTTTTGCAGTTGGTATGGCTGTCGCAAGATGTGCCGCACTGATGGCAATGGGCAATCACATCATCAGAAATACGTTCGCCCATACGCTCATCAAAGACAAAGTTCTTACCGACAAAACGCACCGGAATCCCTTGTTCACGCGCACGTCTTGCGTATTCGATAATCCCGCCTTCAATGTGGTAGACGTTCTTGAAACCGTTGTGCAACATCCAGGCACTGGCTTTCTCACAACGGATGCCGCCAGTACAGTACATGACGATTTTTTTGTCTTTGTCTTCCTGCAACATGTCGACCGCTTTCGGCAACTGCTCACGGAAAGTGTCCGCCGGGATCTCCAGTGCATCCTGGAAATGACCCACTTCATATTCGTAATGGTTGCGCATGTCGATAAACACCGCTTCCGGGTCGTCGAGCATCGCATTCACGTCTGCGGCTTTGAGATAAGCACCGACCTGGCTGGCATCAAATGACGGGTCATCAATCCCATCGGCGACAATGCGGTCGCGGACCTTCATGCGTAATACCCAAAACGATTTGCCATCGTCTTCGAGGGCAACGTTGAGTCGCACACCGTTAAGTGCAGGATGGAAAGCGTAAAGTGTTTCGCGGAATCCATCCACACGGCTGTTTGGCACGCTGATTTGCGCGTTAATCCCTTCATGAGCGAGATAAACGCGACCAAATACATTTAGCGATGTAAACGCCTGGTAAAGCGCATCGCGCGTCGTTTGAGGGTCTTCAATGGTGAAATACTTATAGAATGAGATGGTAGTGCGAGGCTCAGTTTCAGCCAACATGCGCACACGCAGTTCATCATTCGATATGCGGTTGTGTAACACTGGCATGGTGTTCGCTCGGCTATCGTTGATAAAAAAGTGGGCTGCATCATATAGCAATTATCGTTAATTTACATCCTCGCATTTTGCGCTACATTTCCGTTATCTATCCGTACAAAACGCAACAATCGTTTGAATATCAAACACTCTGCTGCTGTTAATTTTGGCAGACCCTCAATTAATGTCACAATAGTCTGACTCAAGAAGATCCGGCATTTGCCGTCACAATAGGTTTTACATGACGAACTTACCGCAATTCTCGCGCGCATTACTTCATCCCCGCTATTGGGGAACCTGGTTTGGTATTGGCTTACTTTACTTAGTTACCCTGCTCCCCTATCCGGTGATTTATCGAGTCGGGCGTGGGCTTGGCCAACTTGCTATGCGGTTTATGAAGCACCGCGTCACGATTACCCGCCGCAATCTTGAACTCGCCTTTCCCCACAAAACCGCGGAAGAACGTGAGTATTATCTCGAGAAAAACTTCGAATCCGTTGGCCTCGGCCTGATGGAAACCGGCATGGCATGGTTTTGGCCCACCTGGCGTATTCGACGCTGGTGTGATGTTTCTGGTGTCGAGCATATTCACGCGGTGCAGGAAGCCAAACGGGGCGTGTTGCTCATTGGAATTCATTTCCTGACGCTAGAATTAGGCGCGCGCATGTTCGGTATGAACACGCCCGGTATCGGCGTTTACCGCCCGAATGACAACCCCCTGCTCGACTGGCTGCAAACCTGGGGCCGTATGCGCTCCAATAAAAGCATGATCGACCGTAAAGACCTTAAAGGCATGATTCGTGCACTGAAACAGGGTGAAATCATCTGGTACGCACCGGACCACGACTACGGCCCGCGTGGCAGCGTTTTCGTGCCATTTTTTGGCGTTGACGAAGCCGCCACCACCGCAGGAACATACACTCTTGCACGTATGTCAGGTGCGGCAATCGTACCAATGGTGCCCCGCCGCAAGCCGGACGGTAAAGGTTACGAGTTGCTGATTCTACCCGCAGAGTTTTCACCACCGCTGGAAACCCCTGAAAGTACGGCGATCTGGATGAATAAAATCATCGAGCAGTGCATTTTGATGGCCCCGGAGCAATACATGTGGCTGCACCGCCGCTTTAAAACGCGTCCAGAAGGGGTTCCTGCGCGTTATTAACTTCTGTAAATCGGTGGCATTTTGCCACCTTTTTTCATTCTAAAATTGTGTTTCAGAAACATTGCCCCTCCCCGCCAACAAGCGCATAATTAGCAAGGTAATAATTCCATCACATGTCTTTTCTGCACTGAACTGGAGCGTTATGACTCTCCCCGAGAACCCGATCAACTGGAAACGAAATCTCACCGTTGCATGGCTTGGGTGTTTTCTTACCGGTGTCGCATTTAGCCTGGTCATGCCCTTCCTGCCGCTGTATGTCGAACATCTTGGCGTGACCGGACACAGCGCACTCAACATGTGGTCCGGCATCGTTTTCAGTATTACCTTTTTGTTCTCAGCCATTGCGTCACCTTTCTGGGGCGGGCTTGCCGACCGTAAAGGCCGCAAGATAATGCTACTGCGTTCAGCATTGGGGATGTCCATCGTGATGGTGCTGATGGGCTTTGCGAGCAATATCTGGCAATTTCTGGCGCTGCGCGCACTGCTCGGACTATTGGGTGGATTTGTCCCCAATGCTAACGCGCTTATCGCCACCCAAGTTCCGCGCCATAAAAGTGGTTGGGCATTGGGCACGTTGTCTACCGGCGGGGTAAGCGGTGCACTTCTTGGGCCGATGATTGGCGGTTTTCTGGCGGATACCTATGGCCTGCGTCCGGTGTTTTTCATCACCGCTGGCGTGCTATTTACCTGTTTTGTTTTTACCTTGTTCTGCATTCGCGAACAATTTACCCCGGTGCACAAGAAGGACATGTTGCACGCACGTCAGGTTTTAACTTCGCTCAAAAATCCACGCCTGGTGCTGAGTCTGTTTATCACCACCATGATTATTCAGGTTGCCACCGGTTCTATCGCCCCGATTCTTACGCTTTACGTGCGTGAACTGGCAGGCAATGTCAGCAATCTGGCATTTATCAGCGGGATGATTGCATCTGTGCCTGGCGTTGCGGCGTTAATCAGTGCGCCGCGACTGGGCAAACTGGGGGATAGAATCGGGCCGGAAAGGATTTTAATCTGCGCGCTGGTTATCTCTGTGTTGTTGCTGATCCCAATGTCGATGGTACAAAACCCATGGCAACTGGGGGTGTTACGTTTCCTGCTTGGTGCCGCCGATGGCGCACTGTTGCCAGCGGTACAAACACTGCTGGTCTACAACTCAAGCAACCAAATTGCCGGACGGATCTTTAGTTACAACCAGTCATTCCGCGATATTGGCAATGTCACCGGTCCGTTGATGGGTGCCGCTGTTTCAGCAAACTATGGCTTCCGCACGGTATTTTTAGTCACCGGCTGTGTGGTTCTTTTCAATGCTCTTTACTCGTGGATAAGTCTCCGTCGCCCGACTGAACGTGTCAGTGTTTCTGGCGACTGACTCAGAAATCTCCGACATACTTGCAACTTTGCAAACAGCGTCAACAATTAACTTGAAATGGCGCCGTAACGCGCTCCCTGACCTGTACAAAGGAGATTACTATGAGTCTGTATGCGACGCTGGAAGAGGCCATCGATGCCGCACGCGAGCTTTTCCTTGTTGAGAACCCGGAGCTGGATGAAGAGAGTGCCAGTGTTCAGCAACTGAACATTCAGAAGTACATTCTTCAGGATGGCGACATTATGTGGCAAGCCGAGTTTTTCGCTGATGACAGCGGGGATGGCGAATGTCTACCGATGGTCAGCGGTGAAGCGGCGCAAAGTGTCTTTGACGGTGACTATGATGAAATAGAGTTACGTCAGGAGTGGATTGAAGAAAATACACTGCACGAATGGGACGAAGGTGAATTTCAACTTGAGCCGCCTCTGGATACCGAGGAAGGCCAGACTGCCGCTGATGAATGGGATGAACGATAAGTTTTACTCGTAAGGCCCATGGCTGGCATCAATCGGCAGCAAAAGTGTGTCGAACACCAGCGAAAAAGGTAAATCGAGCACAGTAATATAGCGCCATGCGCTGTCACGCACATCCCACTGCACACCGGGGTAATACTGATTACCATGTCCCTGCCCCGGTACAGCACGGCTAATAATACTCCCGCATCCGCTCAGTAAGCAGGCGAACAACGCGACCACAAGGATTCTTAACACAGTTTTACTCCAAAAAAATGCCGACCCGAAGGCCGGCATTGATGATGCGTTTCGCGCTCTATTTGGACGGTAACGCCTCAGGGTTCAGGCTAACCGTTTTGTAGCTATCAACCCACGAGGAGTAACGCTGCGGATTCGACCACACACGATAATGCAGACGAGACATAGTGACCGGATCGCTTAACAACACCAAACGACGATCGCGGTTCAGTTTGTCAGGCGTTTCGTTCAGTGCCTGCTCAACGTGACGATCGCGCGCAATTTCCAGCACCTGGCTTGCACGGTGACGCGCAGTGGCCATTGCGGTTGCCAGAGCATTAAACGACGGGTTAAACACCGCGTGCATAAAGCCATCATCCAGCGTACGGCTGCGGTTCAGCTTCAGGTAGTTGTCGGTATCGACCAGAACCTGCGGAGGAGAATACTCTTCCGGGATCAGGAACAACTTCCAACGCTTCGTACGCAAACCGATGGTCGCACGACTCGAAATCACCGAGACAAATGGTGACAGAATCAGTGAGAAGACGATTGGCGCAAGCCAGAACAAGAAGCGCAAATCCAGCCATGCCATGCCGACAGCCCACACCAGACCCAACAGAAGTTGAGAACCGTGGCGCATAAACGCTTCACCCCATGGGGTTGAATCATCATCACGCTGCGGCGAGTTCCAGACCACTTCCCAACCGAGGAACGCGCTAACCACAAATACGGTGTGGAAAAGCATACGCACCGGAGCCAGCAGCACAGAGAACAGTACTTCCAGCAGCAGGGAGGCCGTCACGCGGAAGAAACCGCCGAACTCTTTCGAGCCTTTGCACCAAATCAGAATGATACTCAGCAGCTTCGGCAGGAACAGTAACACCATGGTGGAAGCAAACAGCGCAATCGCCAGCTCCGGACGCCACTGCGGCCACACCGGGAACAGCTGGCGCGGTTGCAGGAAGTACTGCGGTTCTGTCAGCGCATGAACCACCTGCAATGCAGTTGATAATGCGAGGAACATAAACCACAAAGGTGCCGACAGATACGACATGACGCCCGTCAGGAATACCGCACGGTGAACCGGGTGCATGCCTTTTACCAGGAACAGACGGAAGTTCATCAAGTTACCGTGGCACCAACGGCGGTCACGCTTGAGTTCATCCAGTAAGTTCGGCGGCAGTTCTTCATAAGAACCCGGCAAGTCATAGGCAATCCATACGCCCCAACCCGCACGGCGCATCAAAGCGGCTTCGACGAAGTCGTGCGAAAGGATTGAACCGGCGAATGACCCTTCACCTGGCAGCGGTGCTAACGCACAGTGCTCGATGAACGGCTTAACGCGAATAATCGCATTGTGGCCCCAGTAGTGGGATTCGCCCAACTGCCAGAAGTGCAGACCTGCGGTAAACAACGGCCCGTAAACGCGAGTTGCAAACTGCTGGCAGCGCGCATACAGCGTGTCCATGCCAGACGCTTTTGGTGATGACTGAATGATGCCCGCATTCGGGTTAGCATTCATCAAACGCACCAGGTTGGTCAGACAGTCACCGCTCATGACGGAGTCAGCATCCAACACCACCATGTAGCTGTATTGGTTACCCCAGCGACGGCAGAAGTCATCGATGTTGCCACTTTTACGTTTCACACGGCGGCGGCGGCGGCGGTAGAAAATCTGCCCTTCGCCCTGCACTTCGTTGATCAGTTCCATCCACGCTTTTTGCTCGGCAACACAGATATCCGGGTTGTAGCTGTCGCTCAGGATGTAAACATCGAAGTGCTGCTGTTGGCCGGTCGCTTTTACCGATTCCCACGTCGCACGCAGACCCGCAAATACGCGGTCAACGTCTTCGTTACAAATAGGCATAATCAACGCAGTGCGGTTCGCCGGGTCGATTGGCTCATCACCCACTGTTGAGGCAGAGATACTGTATTTATCTTTGCCCATCAGTAGCTGGAGGAAGCCCATCAACGCGGTCCAGAAACCGGCTGATACCCAACAGAACAGAATCGCAAACAGGATCAAGATGCCGGTCTGCAGCACATACGGCAGCAGCTGCATGAAGGAGACCCACAAATCCTGGTCGAGCATATCGGATGGATTGATCAGCGCCCAGCCCTGGTAAGGCAGAATGGTCTTCATGTACCAGGTCGCCACCACGGTCTGAGAAATGGTCAGCAGCAGCAGAATGTAACGTCGAATAGTCCCGACGGTACGCCATTTCTGCTCAGCTTCAGCCTCTTCTTTCGACATATAGCGAGGATTAACTTCCCGCCCGCGTAAACGATCCCAGAACCGACCAATTGGGTTGGTGCGCCACGGATCGGGGAACATCGAAGAACGCGTTGCTTTTGGCATTGCCTGCAACTGGGTGCGCCCTTCTTCATCCTTAATCAGTTGTTCCGCACCCAACGATCCAGGCCAGCTCGCTTCGAGCCGGGCCTTTACCGAGGCTAAAGGGGAATCATCGGCGCGGTCATAGTGGTGCTCTTGCGCATCCAGCGCCTCATGCACCGCTTGCAGATCCGATGCAGGTAGAGCCGCCTTCTGCTCAGCAGAAAGCGGGAGGGCATCAATATAATCAGACGCAGTATCAGTAAACTTATTCATTGGCAGGTAGCTGGTAGCTCCAGGTTTCACTCAACGTTTGCGAGCCATTGACCAGCGCTGCACGCATTTCAGTCGGTTTCTTCTCGTCTTTGACTTTCAGACGTACTGTCAAACGCCAGCCTTTAGTGACCGGGTTGTAACGTACCTGGCTGTCAACGATTTCGCCGTTGTCACCGATGCTGGTTTGCGCGGTAACCGGCGTATCTTGCGGCAGTTTTTTCATGTCCGCGCCGACGTAATCCACGACAAACGCAATCGTGCCGTCTGGCTGGCGAATCAGATTCGACTGCTTCACATCACCGGTTGAGCGGCGAGTCTGCGTCACGTACGCGTTATCTGGCGCGTGCATTTTGTCTTCGTCACGGCTGAAGGTAATGGTGTATTTGAAGTTCATCTCTTTGCCGGGTTCCGGGAGCTGATCCGGCGTCCAGTAAGCCACGATGTTGTCATTGGTTTCGTCGTTGGTTGGAATTTCCACCAGTTCGACGCGACCTTTACCCCAATCACCTTGCGGTGCAACCCAGGCGCTTGGACGCTGATCGTAACGATCATTCAGATCTTCAAAACGAGAGAACTGACGGCCACGTTGCAGCAAACCAAAACCAACCGGATTTTCTGTCGCGAAGGAACTCACGGCCAGATGTTTCGGGTTGTTCAGCGGACGCCAAATCCACTCACCGTTACCAGCATGGATAGACAGACCGTTAGAGTCATGTAATTCAGGACGGTAGTTGATGCTTGGTGACGGCTGATTTGGCCCAAACAGGAACATACTGGTCAGCGGTGCAACGCCCAGTTTGCCTACTTTGTCGCGCAAATAAACTTTTGACTGCACGTTGACTACGGTGTCACGCCCAGGGGTAATCACAAAGCGATAGGCACCTGTTGCACGTGGGGAGTCGAGCAACGCATAGAGGGTCAGCGTTTTGTCGCCAGTTTTCGGGCGCTCAATCCAGTACTCACGGAAACGGGGGAACTCTTCACCAGATGGCAAAGCAGTATCGATAGCCAAACCACGAGCAGACAGACCATAAACCTGACCTGAGCCAATCACACGGAAATAACTCGCCCCGAGCATGCTGACAATTTCGTCGTTTTTATCTTTGCTGTTGATCGGATAGAGCACTTTGAACCCGGCGAAGCCAAGATCTTTAACGGTGTCTTTATCGTGTTTTACATTACCGAAATTAAAGTAATCCGGGTTGTACTTGATCTTATGAACCGCAGTCGCTGTCACTTCGTTGATAGCAACCGGGGTGTCGAAGTACATACCCTGATGATAAAATTCAAGCTTAAATGGGGTCTTTAACTTGCTCCAGTAGGCTTTGTCGTGATTGAACTGGATCTGCTGATAATCCGCATATTTCATGTCGCGGAAGAGCGAAGGCAGATTGCTTTTCGGTGCTTCGTAGCTTTTGCCCGCTAATGTTTTCGCTTGTTTTGCGACATCATCGATGGTGAAGGCCCAAACCGAGGTGGTATAAAGTGACAACATTACTGCCGCACCGAGCCCACACATTTTCATCATTTTTAGTTTATGTTTCATATTAACCAGCACATCCCCCTTTGTGTGCTTAAATCAATCCAATCCATTTTAATGGAAACTTCTGCTTTCCGACAACCAAATACCCGCATTGTTCAGCACGCTGGCTCAGCCTTTAAGCAAAAAAAGACAACTGCTTACGCTTTCAGAGCCCATCCTGGAGACAGGATGTCATGGTTAGTGTAGGGTTGCCACGGAATTGATACCGTTCGGGACTTCAAGCCTATTGGGATATGTTCTTAAGGATAAGGCGATTCGTCCGATAATGTCTGGAGTATTATGAGTAAAGCACCACAACAACGCGAGTTTTTCCTGGATTCTATCCGGGCCTGGTTAATGCTTTTAGGCATTCCGTTTCATATCTCGCTCATCTATTCAAGCCACCACTGGCATGTCAACAGCGCTGAAGCCTCCTGGGGATTAACCCTTTTTAATGACATCATTCACTCCTTCCGGATGCAGGTGTTTTTTGTCATTTCCGGTTATTTCTCCTACATGCTTTTTCTGCGCTACCCGCTTAAACGCTGGTGGAAAGTGCGTGTTGAGCGTGTCGGCATCCCAATGTTGACAGCAATTCCCTTGCTGACGCTACCGCAATTTTTAATGTTGCAACACGTTAACGACAAAGCAAAAAACTGGCCGGGGCTCACCCCTTACGAGAAGTACAACACGCTGGTTTGGGAACTGGTTTCCCATTTATGGTTCTTGTTAGTGATGGTGGTGTTGACGACAGTTTGTTTATTTTTGTTTCAACAAATGAAAAACCGCCTTGAGAAGGTAGCCGAAAATAGTGCGTCAACCATTACCCTGGGAAAACTCTCAATTTATTTCCTTGGGTTCGGTTTTTTATACGGTGCCATTCGCCGCACGATTTTCATTGTTTACTCTCCAATATTAAGTGATGGCTTGTTTAACTTCGTGGTGATGCAGACGCTGTTTTATCTGCCGTTCTTCATGCTCGGGGCTTTAACGTTTGTGCGCCCGCAACTGAAAGCCCTGTTTACCACGCCATCGCCATGGTGCGCTGCGGGTGCTGTGCTGGCATTCGCGGCTTATTTGCTCAACCAGCGTTACGGCAGCGGCGATGCCTGGATGTATGAGACTGAAAGCGTTATCACCATGGTTTTAGGCCTGTGGATGGTTAACGTGGTGTTCTCACTGGGCCATAAACTGCTGAACTTCCAGTCTAAGCGTGTCACCTATTTCGTGAATGCATCGCTATTCATTTACCTGGTTCACCATCCGCTGACGCTATTCTACGGCGCGTTTATCACGCCACATATCACGTCCAATGCGCTGGGCTTTATTACGGGACTGGTCTTTGTGGTGGGGATTGCGGTGATTCTGTATGAAATCCATCTGCGAATTCCACTGCTGCGCTTCTTGTTCTCCGGCAAGCCGCAGAACGTGGCGGTTAAAGTTTCGTAGATCGGACTCCGGTAATTTATGGTGGATGACGCTGGCGCTTATCCCCCCTACAACTTCCCTTCGTAGGTTGGACAAGCGAAGCGCCGCCGACAGAGACTTTAGAGCAACCATTCAATAGGTAACCGATAAACCAGTCTCACCAACACCCGTTGCCAAAAACGGGTGTGCGGTTCTTTCTTCCAGACAATCTCTTTGCCATCACGATTTTCTACCCAATTCACCCGCCCCCATTTGTCCAGACGTAATGCCCAGGCGGCCTCTTTCTGGCTCTGGGTAAAACGCTGGTGAATATCTTCCGCGAGTGCGGCGCTTTCAATCACGAAGCCCATTTCGGTATTCAACATCGCCGAGCGTGGGTCAAAATTGAATGAACCGATAAACACTTTCTGCTTATCGACGCTGAAGGTTTTGGCATGCAGGCTGGAGCCAGAATTACCGGTTAACCCCCTGTCTCGCGGCCTGCGGGGGCTATTGTTTTCTGGCTTTAGTTCATACAGCGCGACACCGTGGCGTAACAGTTTCTTACGCCAGCGGGCATATCCGGCATGTACTACCGCCACATCATTGGCCGCCAGCGAATTAGTGAGAATGGCGATTTTCACCCCTTTACGCACCAACCCGAGAATTTGCGCGATGCCGGCGCGAGTCGGGACAAAATAGGCAGAAATTATGTCTATTTCCTGCTTTGGCAGGCCAATCACGTTGATCAGACGTTGCGGTAACAAGGTGTGATGATGCGCCCTTCCCTGCCCCTTACGCGGGTCATCACTCAGCAAACGGGTCTGAGCCCAGTACATATTTAACCTGCGAGCCACAAGATCCGTCGCAAACTGGCTGGTGGTCAGGCGATCCAGATAGCGCCGAGCTTTTGGGTCGTTGCGCCAGTCGTCTGGCAGTTGTACCCGTTGCTGTAACACCCCGGCGTCAACATCCAGCACCTTTGCCAGCGTCGAAACACACTGGCTTTCCCAATAGCGCTGAAAATCCTGACTGACTTCTGCAACCACCGGGCCAATCGCCAGCACGTCTAAATCTGAAAACAACGGCTGTTTACCGACACCAAAATAAGCATCGCCAACATTACGCCCACCAACAATCGTCGTTTCACCATCAACGGTGAAGGACTTGTTGTGCATGCGGCGGTTCAGGCGGGCAAAATCAGTCAGATAACCGATGGCGCGAAACAAGCGAAATGAAAAGGGATTAAACAGGCGAACTTCAATCTGAGGATGGGAATTAAGCAGCTCTAAAATATCATCCAGCCCGTTGGTGTTATTATCATCCAGCAACAGTCTGACTCTCACTCCACGGTCGGCCGCAGCCAGCAACGCGCTAAACAACAACCGCCCGGACATATCGTCCTGCCAGATGTAGTACTGCACATCGAGGGTATTTTCCGCCATGCCGCACAACAGATAACGCGCTGCAAACGCATCAAGGCTATCCGCAAGAGGATGAATACCGCTCACGCCAGGATGCTCAGCAAGCGCCGGGATAATCGCTTTCCCAAGGCGGGTAGCGTGAGGGTTCTTCACGTTAGAGTTGGGCAAGCAGTTGCTGGTAAATACGGGTATTTTCGTCATCAAAACAGACGAAAACCACTTGTTCAGGCAGCGGGCGCAGACCGATATATCGATAAACCGTATCGACGGCTATTTTTGCGGCTAGCTCTTTTGGGAAAGCGTACGCGCCGGTGCTAATGGCTGGAAACGCGATAGTGCGGTAACCATTGGCAGCAGCCAAATCGAGACAGTTGCGATAGGTTTGTTCAAGCAATTCAGCTTCGTGATTTTCACCACCCTGCCACACCGGGCCAACGGCGTGGATCACAGCTTTAACGGGGATGTTTCCGGCTTCGGTAATCACGGCATGCCCGGGGGGGCATTCACCTTGCTGTTGGCGAATCACTTTGCAGGCCGCCAATAGTGCAGGCCCTGCCGCGCGATGAATGGCACCATCAACACCACCGCCACCTAGCAAGGATGAATTCGCTGCATTGACGATTACATCAACCTCAGCATGGGTGATATCACCTTGTATCACCGACATTCTTTCGCTCATCAGGAAATCTCCAGTTAGTCTTTGAGAGTAGTCTAAATCAGGCGTACATCACTTCCTAATAAGAAG
Organism: Buttiauxella agrestis ATCC 33320; assembly: GCA_024169445.1. Classification (GTDB taxonomy): domain Bacteria; phylum Pseudomonadota; class Gammaproteobacteria; order Enterobacterales; family Enterobacteriaceae; genus Buttiauxella; species Buttiauxella ferragutiae. The sequence continues at coordinate 2,837,887 of JALKFA010000001.1, read as the reverse complement.
TTGAGGAGAGAAATCGTCAGGAAATGGCTGTTCACCGCAACAAGCGATCAGCGACTCGTCCACGGTGACATGCTGCAAAAAGCGGCCTGGCGGGCAAAGTGTGTGTAATGGCAGCTCCAGCTGGCTCATTTGCCAGACAGTCCCGCCTCGCTGTTTAAGCACCGCTTCGTGTGCCGTCCAGATACGCCAGAACTGCACGATTTGCTCAACTTCCGACAGAGATTCCAGCCAGTCACACAAATGCGCGGCAAAACTGTAACGGGCAATCGCCATAAAACGCGACCGTGGGCGGATTTGCTCAACATCACAACCAACTTCCCCACTACCCACCAGCACCGCAACGCGGGACGCATGGTTACTGATGTTAAATTCGGGGAGCGATGGATGATAAGGTTTACCTTGTGCTGCGCGGGCTAGTTTGGGCAAAGGACCGTCATTGAGCAGCATCGCCAGCAGGATCCTCGCAGCAATCCAGTCTGCGCGACGGTGGCCCACTGGCGCATCCTGTAACAGTTCAGGCGACAGCCAACGCGAAGTGGACGCGTCATTCAATACACACGCCACCTCGCCGAACGCCAGCTGATAATCGTTTACCGCCAACGTCGCATCACCAGTGAAGTGTTAATGCCACCAAAGGCAAAATTATTGCTCTGCACAAATTCAGTCTCGATTTTGCGCGCTTCACCCATGATGTAATCCAGTTCACCACACGCCTCGTCCGGCTGAATCAAATTCAGCGTTTCGGCAAACCAGCCTTCACGCATCATTTCGATACTCATCCAGGCTTCCAGCGCACCACACGCGCCAAGCGTATGACCCAGATAGCTTTTCAGCGAAGAGATTGGCGTATTAGTGCCGAAAATTGCCGCCGTCGCCTGGCTTTCCGCAATGTCACCACGGTCAGTTGCCGTGCCATGCGCATTGACATAGCCAATGTCGCGGGCCTCAAGCCCCGCCGAATACAGACCGCGTTCAATACAAATCTGCATGGTTTCTTTCTGTGGCTGGGTGATATGTGCCGCATCGCAATTGGTATGGAACCCGACGATCTCGGCATAAATGGTGGCACCACGCGCCAGTGCATGATCCAGATCCTCGAGGATCAATGTCCCCGCACCTTCGCCAATCACCAGACCATCACGTTGCTTATCAAACGGTGATGGCGTGCTCTTTGGCTGGTCATTGCGTTGGCTGGTTGCAAACAACGTGTCAAACACCGCCGCTTCCGAAGGACATAACTCCTCAGCACCTCCCGCGACCATGACCGTCTGGTAGCCGTGACGAATAGCTTCCCAGGCATAACCAATTGCCTGGCTGCCTGATGTACACGCACTTGAGGTCGGGATCACTCGGCCACGTAAACCGAAGAACAATCCGGTATTCACCGCAGCGGTATGCGGCATCATCTGGACGTAAGTGGTGCCGGTAATATTACGCGTGTGCTTTTCGGTCAGCATGGTGGCGAATTCACTCACTGGCCCCGTACTGCCGGTGGATGAACCGTAAGCTATCCCCGTTTCACCGCAAGTTAAAATCGGATCGTCGAGTAAACCGGCCTGGGTTAATGCCAGTTCAGTGGCTCGAGTCGCGAGCAAAGAAACGCGTCCCATCGCCCGAATACGCTTACGCGTGTAGTGTTCGGGGAGCGTGAAATTATCTATCGGCGCGCCGAGCATGGTGTTTAGCCCATCGTAGATTTGCCATTCTGGCATGTTGCGCACTGCATTCTGGCCGGACTTCAGCCCCGCAGCCACATCCTGCCAGTTATCGCCAAATGCCGTCACACCGCCCATTCCGGTAACCACCACCCGGCGAATCACAACATGCCTCCGTTGATGGAGATAACCTGGCGTGTGACGTAAGCGGCCACTGGCGACATCAAATAACGTGCAAGCCCAGCCACTTCTTCTGGCTGGCCCATGCGCTGGAGTGGAATCAGGCGCATGGCTTCGTTGAGCGCGGCCACTTCCATTTCAATCATGCCGGTATCAATCAGACCAGGTGCTATGCAATTCACGGTGATTTTGCGTTTCGCCAGTTCAATTGCCAGCGCTTTTGTGGCACCAATAATGCCCGCTTTTGCGGCACTGTAATTCACTTGCCCACGGTTGCCCATCAGGCCCGAAACCGAAGAGAGCGTGATGATTCGCCCTCCCGCACGCAGGCCAATCATCGGCATCACACACGGCTGAATCACGTTGTAAAAACTATCGAGATTGGTGCGGATTACGCCGTCCCAATCATCATCAGTTAATGCGGGAAATGCGCCGTCACGCGTGATACCAGCGTTGTTAACCACGCCCCAGTAAGCACCGTGAGCTTCGATGTCCGCTTCAATCACACTACGGCATTGCTCGCGGTCTGCGCTATCGAACTGCATGACGCGCCCCGTTCCACCCTGAGCCGTTATTTGCTCGAGCGTTTGTTGTGCGCCCGCTTCGTCGCGATGGTAGTGCACCACCACGGCAAATCCGTCGGCCGCCAGCCCACAGGCAATCGCCTTGCCGATCCCCTTGCTGGCACCGGTTACTAATACCGTCTGTGTCATCTTGCTGCTATCCCATTAAAATACCCGTCATACTTCAAGCTGCCTCTTTGTTGCCTGCGCTCACTCGCCCGAATCACTTACTTATGTAAGCTCATCGGGACTTGTTCTCTTGCCGCCGCGATGCAACTCGAATTATTTTGGGTATGACTCATTATTATAAGTTTCGTAGGGTGGATAAGCGTCAGCGTCATCCACCATTTTCATCCGCGTTGTCGGGTGCGCTGCGCTTGCCCGACCTACAAAAAAACTCCTTTAAAAAAACTTCTCTAATTCATTATTATCAGGCTGATAGGTATTGACCCGCCCGCTCGCCAGTACGTTACCGTCCGCGAGAATTTGTCCTTCAAAACTACCAATTTTTTCATCACGCATTAGTAACGTGACATGACATTCCAACTGCAAACCTTGCGCAAGATACCCGGCTGGGCAGCGCAACCCTCGCCCCCCCAGCAGCATCCCAACACGGCTGGCTTCTTCGCCGTTATTCATGGCGTGCCAGCCAGACCACACCCCTACCGTCTGCGCGATAAGCTCGATGGCAAACCAGCCAGGTAAATTCCCCTGCGCATCGAGAAACGGTGCCAGTACCCCATGGTGGCTGACCGTGACCCGACAATGGGCACTTTCTTGTTCCACCGCCACTACCGACTCCAGCAGGCACATGGGTGCTTCGTGCGGCAAATAGTGGTGCGGGGCAAGAAAATCAGTCATGAGATACTCCAAAAATCAGGCTGGCATTGTTACCGCCAAAAGCAAATGAGTTCGACAACATTATTGGTTTGGTAAATGGCTGAGGTGCGCTGAGTAAACCACAAGGCGCAAGGGTGAGGTCTTGATGCGCATCAGTGAAGTCCTGTGCTGGCAGCCTCAGCCCTTGCGATAACAGTAAATAGCAGAGCACCGCTTCACAGGCTCCAGCCGCACCTAACGTGTGGCCGGTCAGATGTTTTGTCGAGCTGCAAGGAACGCTTTCGCCGAACAGTTGATTCACCACTTTGGCTTCGATTTCGTCATTAAGACGCGTGGCGGTGCCGTGCATATTAATATAGCCAATGTCTTGTGCCGTGAGTTCAGCCTCACGCAGCGCCATTTCTATGGCGCGAATCGCGCCCACGCCTTCCGGATGTGGAGCCGACATATGCCAGGCATCTGACGATTCGCCCACGCCCAGCAGTTGTACTTTGCCCGGTTCTTTGGTCAGCAAAATCAGCGCTCCGGCCTCACCGATAGTGATGCCGTTGCGTGCAGCACTAAAAGGTTTACAGCGCCTGCTGCTCAACGATTCCAGGCTGTTAAAGCCGTTAACCGGCATGCGGCTGAGGGTATCTGCCCCGCCGACAATCGCCGCATCGACCATGCCGGATTCAATCAGCCGTTGGCCGGTAATAATGGCACGCGCGCTTGAAGAACAGGCGGTTGAAACCGTCAACGCTGGGCCAAACAGTTGCAGATAATCACTGAGAAAACGCGAAGGATCGCCAAGTTCTTGCTGACCATAACGATAAGACGCAGGCGGTTTGCCCGCATGAGTGCCGCTCACCATGCGGTCACCTTCATCCAGCCCGGACGTACTGGTCCCCAGCACTACCGCCACACGTTCGTTGCCGTAACACACAATCGCTTCATCTACCTGTGGGCGAATTTGCGCCAGTGCCGCCAGCAACAAGCGGTTGTTACGGCTGTGGTATTGCACCATGTCTGGCGGGATTTCCGGTAACTCGCCGGTAACACGCCCGACCCAACATTCGCCTTGCTGCAACCAACCGTCGGTATCCGGCACCATGCCAGGTGCAGTGTTAGCCTGCAAATTTTCGGCGATTTCGGCAAGGTTATTGCCTAACGCATTGACCATTCCGGCAGCCGTTAAAGTAATCATGATTAGTTTTCCAGGTGCTGAATGCTGATGACATAACCGAAACGATGGTGACGCACGCTGACTGGCTGGCGGTTTCCGTCACGGGTCAGGTAATCGATCGTTTCGATGATTTCACCCTGGTCGTCACGTAATTCACGTCGTGAATCGATATCTTTTAGCGTCCACCCCGCAGGGAGTTGCGGCTGCCAGGCGCTTATCGGCCAGTAGCTCAACATAATATCGGCAAGCACCTGGCTGGCTGGCGGTAATTCCGGCAACGTAATCGACTGCTCGGTTTTAACCCCTGTTTGATCGTAGGTCAGGCGGAATAAACGGATCCCTAAAGGTGATAAACCTGCCAGCATCACTTTTTGCTGGTCGGCATTCAGCAGCACCATCAGCGACTGCGTTTTACCTTTGACCTGGGCGCTCAGCAGCTGTTGTTCGGTGATTGACGGCGAAATCCCCGGCGCGGGTAGCGTCACCAGGGTGCCCGGTTTTAACCAGGCTTGCGGACGGGAGTTATCAGGTTTTGGCGTGCTGCACGCGCTAAGTAAAAATGTGCCCAACAGTAAGGCCAATATCGGTAATTTTTTCATTATTCTCTCTTTCCCTTTCCCTGGGTGGATGGGGGCAAGGCTAGTGGTGCGGTTAAAAATGCGCAGAAGATCCCGCAGCTCAACACAATACCGAAACTGGCAATGGCTTGTGTCTGGCTAAACACCAGCATTCCTAAGGTGAAAAGTGTGGTCAGCAAGGCCACGCTGATGGCGAGCAACGACGTAAGCGCAGTCCCACGCGGATTACTAAAGAACAGGGTGTAATTGATGCCGATGCCCAGAACCAGCACCAACGCCAGCAACGAAAACAGATTCAGTGCGTGGCCGCTAAACGCCAGAGCAGCAAGGCCACCGCCGAGTGATAACAGCGAAGGCACCACACTCAGCAGGCCACGTTTTACGCCGAGACGCAGCACATAACTCAACGCAATCGCGGCCACTGCGGCAGCCAACAGCCCCGCTAATAAACTGCGGAAATGGCTGAACAATTCATTGAACATCACTTTTCTGTCAACCCAACTGACGCCCGGCAGTTTTGCCGCCAACCCCGCCAGTGCCGCGCTATCACGAACCCCACTGACCGGCACCAGCGCGCCACTTTTACCGTCCGGCAATGTGAGCCACAACAAGCGCCAGCCACTGCTAATAACACTTTTTTGCCAGAGTTCAGGCGTCACCGCCATTTGTTGCAGATTGGGCGCACTGACGGTAATCCCGCTTTCGGCGAGGCGTTTTTGTAAAACCGGCGCGGCTTCGCGCAGCAATCGCAAATCCGCCTGTTGCTGTTCAAGCGAGGCGAGCGGGATCAGTCGATAACTGTCGATAAGTTTATTCTTTTGCGCGCTTGCCAGGACTGGGGCCAGCTTTTCGAGGCGCTGCAAGGTTTGTTCGGCTGTATCGCCATAAACCACAAACCATTTTTGATCCATGCCCTGCCCGGTCAGCGCGGTAATCGCCTGTTCTTCACGCACCAGATCCTGCGGCAACGCCTGGAAGCTGGCAATGTCATCGTTAATTTTTAATGAAACTATTCCGGCGAGGCTAATGAACAGCAACGCCAGTGGTATGCCAAAACGCACCGCTTTATTGTTTTGCCACGCATTCAACCAACCGTTAAGCAACCTGCTACAAGGCACCGGTCTGACGGGCAAACCGCGCACCGCAAACGGATACCAGCACACCACCGTCAGACAAGAGGCGATTAACCCACTGGCGGCGAACACTGCAAGCTGACGAATGCCAGGGAATGGCGCGAGGATCATAATGAGATAAGCGATCGCCGTCGTCGCCAGCGCCAGCAATAGCGCGGGAAGCACTTTGCGTAAACTGGCGATCGGCGAATTTTGCGCGCCGTGCACCATACGTTCTGTCAGGTAATAGAGCGTGTAATCTGCCGAAACACCAACGATGCTCATGCTCATCACCAACGTCATCAGGTGCAATTCGCCAAAGCAGAGCAGCGTAATTGCCGTACCCGCCAGCGCACCAATGGCAACTGACGTGGCGCATAACAGTAATGGGCGCAGCGAACGAAACACCAGTAACACCAGCAGCAGTACGCCAATCACCGTTGCCAGACCCAGCGTTGAAACATCATGCTTAGCCTGCTGGCTGGCGTAATCACTGTAGAATAAGGTGCCGCGCGACATCACCTGTGCATCCGGGAATTGTGATTTCAGCTTTTGTTGTAAAGCCCGCAGTTGTTCAACTGCCACACGCCCTTGCTGCATATCAAACGAGGAACCCTTGAGTTCGCCATGCAGCAAATACCAGTAGCGCCCTTGTTTATCACGCGCCACCAGCCAGCCGTTTTGCAGGCGCATTTGGCTGGCAGTTTGTTGCAGCGCCAGTTGCGAACCGCGCACCAGCATCAGCGGATCGTTAGTCAGCTCTTTACCGCTGACGCCGGAAAACGCCGAGTAAAGTTGCGATAACACCCACTGCGCCTGCGCTTCACCGCCATTTTGCAAACGGACGCGGGTCTGGTTATCCAGTAGGCCATTGCGGTTTTCGAAGTAGAATTTCCCCCACTCCTGCTGGCTTTTAGCCTCCATCGGCCCCTGCACATTTTGCAGGAACGGTTGCTGTTGCAGTTGTGTTTGCCACCACTGCGCGGCAGCGGCATCCGGTTGGTTACCGGGGCTGACCATCCACATCATCTGTTTGTCCAGACGTTGCAGAAAACCGTTCTCAATTTGCGGCGGGACTTTCCCAAGGCTGCTGGCAGGCAGCAGCGACAATACGCTGCTGTCGAGCCGCGCCCTGGGGAGCAAGAGTGCAAGCAACACCACCAGCAAGGTGACTACCGCCAGCCAGCCCCACGCCAGGCGACGATACACGTCAGAAAGCGAAGCGCTGCTGCTCTTCATTCGTGAGTTTTCGCGGTTCTGGTCGGTGGTTACTAAAGATGATTTCAGTGAAATCGCCCTGCAAATCGTTCAACGCAATGCGCTTCAGATACTTATCGCCCTGCAAAGTAATGGTGCTAAACAGCTTATCGAGCGGCGTTGTTGTCGGCGTTAATACCAGCTGCCATTGGCCTTTGCCCTGGTCGGTAAAGACGCTGGAAAAGTTCTCATCGAGCACTTTGCGATCAGCCTGGAATAGCGCACGCAACAAATGGTTGAACTGGAACATTTGCGGGTTGCTGTCAGCGGTGATGATTTGCGGTGGCTGAGTGCCCATCTTTTGTGCCATATGGCTGTCATCCAGCACCAGCGTCATCGGGAAAGGATGCTGTTGTTGCCACCACAAGCCTTTGCTTTTGGCGATCAACACTTCACCGCTGGAATGGAGCGGTTGCGCCATGCCGCTAATTTGCCGTTCTTGTTGGAATTTAGCCCGAACCACCGGCTGCGAGGCAAAACTGCGCTGCACATCATCAAGTGTGATGGCGCTCACCGTAAAGCTGATAAGCAGCAAGGCCATTAAAAAAATCTTATTCATGACTCAAACCCATACGTTCAAAAAGTACTGGAGGGGAAACAAAACACAGCTCTCCGCTGGTTGCCGAAACAGCAACCTGAATGGTGTAACCCGTGGTGGTGCGTTTGCCACTTTGCGCATCGACAATTTCATAGCCGATTTTCAGACGGTTTTCGTATTCCAGTACCGTAGCGCGGACCAAAATCTGCTGTTCAAATTTCACCACATCACGGTATTTGACGCGGGTGTCGACCACTGGCCAAACGTAACCGGACTCTTGCATCGCCCGATAGCCATAAGAAAATTGGCCAAGCAACGCCTCACGCGCCACTTCAAAGTAACGGAAATAGTTACCGTGCCACACCACACCCATTGCATCGACATCATGGAATGGGACTTTGATGCTGATCTCCACAGAGAAACGTGGGTCATTTAACATCCGGACTCCTTTTCTGGCGGTAACTGCCAGAAATCATAAAAATTAAACCAGTCTAGTGGCGAACGCAGTGCGTAAAATTCCAGGCGCTGCGCGTAGCGATCAATGATGTCTTGTAGAGACTGAGAGCGTGTGGTTCGCGGTAGCAACAGCGGATCGGCAAAGTTTTCGGCGTGAATACGCAACTTGCCCTGCTCACGCAATACCATCATAAGAATGACTGGGCATCGTAATGCGGCAGCCAGGATAAACGGGCCTTGTGGAAATGGCGCGGGGCTGCCCATAAACTGGCTCCAGCAGATGCGCCGTTCCCCGCCGCGCTGCGAGTTCACCGCAATTCGGTCACCCACAATCGCCACCCATTCACCAGCGTCAAGTTTGTCTTGTAATAACATTGCTGTCTGCGGCCCAATATGGCTGACAGGGAGCAAGTTCACCGCCGCCTGTGGGGCAATTTCTTCAATAATCTGACGAAAACGTTGGGCATGGTCAGTAAATACCAGCGCATTAATAATCAGCCCGGCCTCCACTTGCGCCAGCGCGCGGCTGGCCTCGATGTCACCGAGATGAGCGGCAAGGATTAGCTTCCCCTGCCCGGCCTGTGGTTGTAAAACTTCACGGCTGCTTGGTGCAAATTCAATGTCACGTCCCCAGACAATATCACCCCGCCAGGCCGCAATCTTATTGAGCATCGCATCCCCGAAACGTAAGAAATGGCGATAGCTATTTAAACCTTGTGGCAAGGTTATTTGCTGGCTTTCTGCCTGTTGCCTGACGCGTTCCAGCCACTGCTGTGAGGCTTTACGCTGCGCGCTTCCGCTCAGCCACATCCACGCCACCACCGGATAAAGCAAGACGTTGAATGCCCGACGCCCTAAGCGCTGGTAAATGTTGAGCATTAAACGCATTCCCGCCAGCCCTTTACGCTCGGGGATTTGTGCCCAGTGAGCAGCTTTGCGACGGCGCGTGAGCAACGCCGGAATGCGCGGCAACATGCCAAAAAACAACCGAGTGTGCATCCAGGAGATACGCAAGTTATCGTGCAGCGCATCAAAGTGCGACACACCATCCGCTGGATAGATAACCCTGGTACGCAAAAATCGGCTGTCGGTTCCCGCCCAATACAAACGCACCATGATTTCGGTATCGAAATCCATCCGTTTACCCGGACGGTGTTTCTCAATAATCCCGAGCGTGGCCGCCAGCGGATAGACACGAAATCCACACATACTGTCTTTTAATGACAGCGACAATGTTTCAATCCACACCCAGACATGCGTGACATAACGCCCGTAAAGGCGCGATTTTGGTACTGATTCGTCGTATTCCGGCGTGCCGGAAATCAGGCTTTCGGGATGGGCTCGCGCTTCATCTAAAAAACGTGGCACATCTTCTATGCAGTGTTGCCCGTCGGCATCAAGCTGGACTGCGTGGGTAAAACCCGCCTGCGTCGCCGCTTCCAGGCCGGTAATCACCGCCTCTCCCTTCCCCTGATTAGTGGGAAGACTGATAAGCGTAACGCCGGTTAATTCTGCCAGTTGCTGTTTGGTGGCTTGTTCACTGCCGTCATCGACAATAATGCAAGGCAGGCCAAACGGTTGCAGGCGTGCCAGCACCGCCGACATCGTCGCGCCGTGGTTAAAACACGGGATCACCACACAGGGGCGAAAAGCCGCAGGTGTTACGGGCATAATTTAATCTTCCCGCTGCTGGCCGGAATGCCGCCATCTTCGGTCAACAAGGTGTAGGAAAAACTCAGCACGTTACGCGTAGCATCCCATTGCAGATTCAGTTCCAGTTCGCTTTGCGGAACAATCGGGCGCTGGAATTTAACGTTATCAATCGCACTAAAGCGCATATCCGGCGCAAGTTCTGCACCGTAGGCCATCACCCAATCGAGTTGCGCGACCCCAGGTAACAGCGGTTGTGTGGGGAAATGCCCGGCAAACCAACCTAATGTTGGCGGAACCGCAAGCCGCAAACACAGTTTGCCCGCTTCGGGTTGCGCACGCTGTAACTCAATGGGTTTCATCAAATAACTCCTGTAATTGCGTCCACGCGCGCTTGCTCTGGCTATTGAGCGGGATGCGCTCGACGATGCGCCAGTAACGCGGAATGGCGATTGGCTCAAGCCAGGCACTGAGCGCTTCTCGCCACTGTTGCTTGCAGGCTCCTTGCGCTGTGGGTGCCACCACTACGGCACCAAGTGCGATGCGACTCCCTCGAGTGACCGGGACCACAACCGCTTCTTCAACACCTGGCAAAGCCAATAATCGACGCTCAACTTCACTCAGCGAGATACGTTTTTCTTCAATTTTAACCACGCGGTCACGTCTGCCAATTAAACGAAACCGCCCTTGCGAGGTAAATTCCAGAATATCGTCGAGTTGCCCGTGAAGGTGATGAATCAAGGGTGATTCCACGTGCCAGACATCGTCTTGTTGAGTAAACCGCACCGCCGGAAAGGCTTGCCATTCCGGAGCAGTCTGCACATGTTCACGCCACGCCAGCACACCGGTTTCAGTGGTGCCGTAAATTTCTGATACTGGCGTTTTCAGCCAGGCCAGTGCCTGTTGCGCCGTAACATCATCGAGTTTCCCGGCAGCGGAAATCACTCGTTTGAACTGCGGTGCGGCAAGGTTAATATCCAGCCGTTTTAAAAATGCTGGGCTACTGATAAACAGCAATGGATGTGAGGCACGCGCCGCTAATTGTTCCGGGAAGTGAATCATCGCAGCATCTCCCGCCAGGCCAAGCGCCATCGGCAACATCACGCGGAAGGTGAAACCATAAAGGTGCTGATGCGACACCGACCCCACTACGCGACAATCACGCAGGCTATCGCCCCACAGCGCCGCCAGCCAGGCAATTTCCTCATCCAGTGCACGCAGCGTTTTGTAGATTTGTGCCGGTTCCCCCGTCGAACCTGAGGTAAAGAACACTACGCCAGCCTCTTCGGGGACCGGTTCAAACGGCTGGAACGCGGAGTAATTCAGTGTTTGCGGGTTCAGCACAGGGCAACTGAGATTTAGCGGAGTATCACTGAGCACGCCGCAAAAATGTTCTTGCAGCTCACGCAGTTGGGCTTCACGATTATGCCCTGGTAAAACCGGTGTTTTACCCGCGTGAAGCGTCGCTAATAGTGCAGCGATAAAGTCATAACTGTTATCAAAACAGAGTGCCCAGCGCTGGCCAGGCTGGCGCTGTAGCCAGTCATAAATACGCTGCACATCTTTAATTAAATCGCTCTGCGTGAAGCATTGCTGCCCGGCAAACGCCACCACATGCTGCGGATGACGGCTACCATTAAGCCAGAGCGCCAGCGCTAACGGGCTATTCATAGCGACGTTTCACTCGCACTCTGACCAGCCATTCGGCAGCAAATAACATGCCCATGAACAGGTAACTCACCATTCCATTCCATAGAGTCCACCAATGAATGTTGCCCGCAAGGCACGTCCATAGGGCGACACTGCCGTTAAAAATAAAGAACAGGCACCAAACTTGTGTCACACGACGGGTGTAACGCACGCCCGCAGGCGGCAGATCCCCTTCACGCCAACGCGCCAGGCGTTCGATAAGCGACATCGTCGTAAACAATGATGACCCAAACAAGGTCAGCATCACCGCATTGACGACCACCGGATACCACAGTAGCAGTTGCGCTTCTCGCATCCAGATACTGGCGAGTGATAACACCGCCCCAGCCCACGCAAGACCTTTAAAAGCCCGGCTTAAAGCACCAGTTTTTCCACGTAACACACATAAACGCAGCACAAAACACAGCGCAAGGATCGGCAGCAAAATGTGTAATTTTGGGTATGAGATCGCCAACCAGACGGCAAAGGGCCAACCAATTACGGCTAGCCCCCCCGCTATCGTCAGTGCTTGTTTTGCCCGCACGCTTTACGGCTCGCTATGCAAACGCTCAACCGCGTCTACAACATCCTGTACTGTGCGTACCGATTTAAAATCTTCCGGTTTAATTTTTTTACCGCTGCGCTTTTGTAGATGAACAACCATATCTACAGCATCGATACTATCGAGATCCAAATCTTCGTATAAACGAGATTGCGGAGTGATTTGTTCAGGAGAGAGTTCAAATAACTTAACCAGTAACCCGGTGACTTCCTGATAAATATCTTCTTTCTTCATAACGTACTCGTGGTTTCAATCAGGCGCTGTGCGCAGGGTTTTGACTTTTAATAAATACGGCGAGATTCGCGACAGAATAAAAATGTTCGCGCATCGCTTCGTTTTCGGCGGATAACACCACACCATAACGTTTTTTAACCGCCAGTCCTAATTCCAGTGCGTCAATGGAATCAAGGCCAAGGCCGTCATTACCAAATAACGCGGCCTCACTTTCAATCTCATCAACGCTTATCTCTTCGAGATTCAAAGTATCGATAATGAGTTGTTTAATATCGGTCTCTAAGGATTCCATATAACCATCCGAGTCTTAACGAGAATCAGGAACCAGTTCCTGACATAAATATTGGCTAAGACGGCGCGCCGCTAAGCCTGGGGCATCGTCTAAATTGACCATAAAGCTCTGGCTGTCGATCCGCTGTTTGACACTCACGGTAATCATTGGCTTGTGCTGTGGGATCTGATACCAGCGGCTGTGTTTATCGAGATACCGCTGGTCGCAATGAATATGCACTAGCCGCAATTCACATCCGCTGCGCACCGCAATATTAGCCGCACCGCGCTGGATAACCAGCGGTTCCCCTGGGCGTGTGCGTGTGCCTTCCGGGAAAATCAGTATCGCCTCCCCTGCTGCCATACGCTTCTGGCTTTCAGGAAGTAACGTTTCGCCCTGACTGTTAACCAGATAATCGGCTGCACGTATCACGCCTCGAAAACAGGGATTGTTTACCAAACTGGCTTTCACCAGGCAGCCAATATGCGGCGCCTGAGAAGCAATAAATACGTAATCCAACAACGTCGGATGGTTGGCAACAATCAAACACCCATGATCGTTTGTTAACTGCTCGCAATTTTCGAAGCGATAGTCGAACACACCGAGGCCGCGTCCGATGCGTAAAAACAATCGGAAACTGGCGGCAATGCTTCGACGTGCAATCTCACGGCGCTTGCCATTATCACGCACAAATAATAGTAGTAAATTAAACCAAACCAGCGACAGCACCAGGCCACCACTACCAAATAAAACAAATAACCAGCCGGTCATAAGCACCCGCCAGCCCCATTTCAAACGCGCCCACATTAGCAGCGGCTCCAGCACCAGGCGAGGCGTTCACCGGCAACAGTAAAAGTGGGCTGCGAGCTTAACCAGCTGTGCAAAAATGCCAGTCCCTGCGGTAAAAATTGCCCTTCGCTCATTGGACTCGGTGTCGTTTGGCATTGAATTTGCGAACCACTTTCCAATAACAGTGCAACGGAAAATGGCAAATTGACCACGTCACCGGCCAAATGCGGGTGATAAAACTCGGGGATCAAACCATCGAAATCGACCAGCAAAACGCGCTTATACCCGGCATGATGCAGCGATGTGACTTCTATTAATGCCTGGGAAAATGAGTCATAGCCCGCAGAAACAGACGATGACACCAGGGCTTTTTTGGCTGCAATGGTGGTATTACCTACTGACGAGTTGTGTACCGACATCGCAAAATCCGTTGGCGAGAGGCTTTCTTGTTCCGCCAGCGCAGTTAAAATTCGAAAGTTTCTTTCAAGTTCACCATGACGGCTGGCAAAAACCAGCGCATCAACTGACTGTCGGGACAATATTGCCAGTGCACAATCAACGGCAAGACGGCTTCCTGATGACAAACGACGCGCCGTCATCATCGGTAAGTAGCGGCTTTTTGCAAGCGGAGCTGAAAAATCAACGGCGCCGGGGGTTTGGCTCCATGCCTGCCACTCCTCGGTTTCAGATAAACCAGGGGCTCGGGCCTGCCAGTCGACAACGTTAAACGCTAACTTCATGCTCGATACCCATATTCATCTAAATCGCCCGACAGATTTTAATCCCGGGACAGTTGCCGACTATCAACTAAGTCTTAATTTTAAGAATTTTCGCTCAAGTTTTGATATTTCGTGCGCTATGGCTTCTCCAGCGGCTGAGAATTGTAACAAAAAAGGCGATTAAATAAATACTTGAGATAAATCCTCTGGCCCGCGGAACAGCAGGCCGTGGATTTTAACGGTAGGTCACTTCCAGAACGGCGAGTTTGCGCTGGGGATCAAGATAATGAATTTGCGTCGTTAGCGGGACGTTGTTATCAGGTTTGTAGTTATTGAGTTGGTTGAATGCGACTGTTCGCACCACTGGTTTTCCGTCTTGTGTGCAGGACAATTTAACGGATTGTTCTCTTTGTGAAAAAGTACAGGGAGCCTCTACTATAGAGCCCCGAAAATGAATCACACCATCGCTGGCATGTGCGTTAAGTAAAGGGACACAGAGAGCAAGCATGGGCAAAAGCATGAAACATCTTAGGTTTGATATTTTCACGTCAGGAACTCCTCAACCAGGTTATATGAGGGTTATCGGCACCAGGTGACCAGAACTACAGTTAAACCCTGGTATATAGATGAAAGAATTTCTACCTGCCGCGAAATTAATTAAACGCTTCCTGGTGATGCCCACTGTTTTTCAAGATGAATATCTTTTCCATCCGTTATAGTGACAGTAATCGTCACGCTGTCTCCCGGAGAAATATTGAGGCTCAGGCGTGAAAGTTTGGCTGGTTCATTGGCCTTGATAAAAACATGGCTACTCTGGCTGCTATTAGTTTGCCCGCCAGAGCCTGAACGTAATGCCGTCATTTTGAAGGTACATTGGCAATCCTCGGTTAAGGTCGCCACTGGCACAATAGTGTAGATTTCCCCTTGTTGCTGGGTATCAAAGGTAAGTTGATTACTGAGTGCGGCAAGCAATAATAAGGTGTGCATATTTCTTCCCTCTCCCACTATAAAAAGAAAAACAGGGCCAGGGCCCTGTTTTTATATAGTTCAGAAAACCTGTTAGTGCTGCTGAAGGTTAGCGTGGTTGTTGAAGCCAGCTTGAGTCAGCGTAATGGAAGAATCACTAGCAGTTTGATTAACATTTGCTCCATTCAGTCCACCATATTGTTTCACGTCAATAGTGGAATCTTCAGCACTCCATTGAGCGATGGTGGCATTGTTTCCAAAACCATCTTGCAGAAGTGTGATTGTTGAATCGTCAGCACCCTGACCAACATTCGCGCCGTTTGACACGCCATATTGTTTGATATCAACAGTCGAATCTTTGGCATCAGCTTGTAGCGCAGTAACGTTGTTACCCGCACCTTGCTGATACACTTTCATTGTAGAATCTGGACCATGGCTAGGGAATTGTGGGAATACTGCCATTGCGCTACCTGAAACAACCACTGCTGCTAATGCTGCGATTTTGAAAAAGTTCATGGTAAAGCCCCCATCGTATTGAGAATGTAAGTCTAAATGGTCGTGTATTATCGTTGAATAACGCGTACCGCCATTTGAGACTGTTTCTGAACTACAACTGCCGACTTCTGTGTGCCTTGTTGAATAATGCTTGCCTTATTACCCGAGCCTTGCTGAATAATAAGAGCGGCATTACCAAATGACGTTTGCTGTATATCTGCATCATTGCCGTAGCCTGATTGCGCAACATAAGCAAAGTTATAACTCCCTGATTGGTCGACGTTAGCTCTGTTCCCAGACCCAGTCTGAGAGACCAGTGCTACTTGCCGGGTTCCATTTTGGTCAACATTGGCATTATTATTGTTGCCATGTTGCCCAATTATTGCTGCCTGATTTAACGATGCTCTACTTAATTCGTTAATCGCAAAGTTATATTCTGATTTTGCAAGATCTGGATTACTCGCAATAACATAACCAGGCGCACCCAACAATGCTAACATCACTAATAACGATCTGTTTTTCATGTTGTCACCCTGGGCCTGAATACATCTACTAATTGCATCTTAAAACATCACACATTTACTTTTGTTAACGCTAACGATGAAAAGTTATTTCTGCGTTACGGAACTGAGTATGTCTGGCGAAACATTTAAAATATCTCACCCGCACGTTGTATTTTTATATTTCCACTCATTACAAAGTATGAGTCGTATAAAAAAAATCAAATACAACAAAGGGTTCAGGATTGATCATATTAATTAGCTTGCAAGCTTTTAAACCGCCTCGCCAACCACACTGTATTTTGCCGCCTGGTTGGGTTTCCCGCGGCGTTCCAGGCAATTTTTAAGGGGGCCCTGTCACGAAGATTATTTTCCTTAAGAATCATCCTAACGCGCAATGTAACATTCACTATTTACATATGTTAAGACCAGTCACGCTCAAAACAAAAATCAAAAACTTGATTTAATTCAATTATATACAATCATTTGTATGATTTTTAAAACTATGCAATTTATAATATGTGTACAACTTTAGTATTAAAACTAAATAACAAAAAAAGTGTATTGCAACATTTTAATATCTACAGTTACATTTTGTAACAGCTTTAACACTTGCTTTAAGATTAGTAACCGCTAGATTGAAATCAGCAGTAACATTTTGTTTAACACATTAAGTCAGGACGCAACTTAGCGTTATTTGACCGTGTTACATTAATTTCAAACACAGCAGTGCAGCATCTATCAGTACCTCTGGTGAATTAACTTTCTGTTAATTCAGCTGGTTGATGCGCAAACTCGGATGGAGTTTCATCATGTTTAATGAAGTCCATACAATGAATAGCCAGGCGTTAAATGCTCAAACTTTATTGTTGATCACTAAACCCTCGCTACAAGCGACTGCGTTATTACAGCATCTAAAGTCTTCACTCTCTATCAATGGGAAACTCCATAATATTCAACGCTCTCTTGAAGATGTCGTGGGTAATTTAGTGGTGCTTTTCGATATGGTTGAAGCCGATAAAAAGCTGATTAACTATTGGCAAGATAACTTAAGTCGCAAACATAACAGTATTAAGCTGTTGTTACTTAACACTCCTGAAGAGTATCAATTCCGTGACATAGAAAACTGGCCGCATATAAACGGCGTATTTTACATGTCAGAGGAAGAGCCACGTGTGGTAGAAGGTATTCGAGGCGTAATGGCCGGAGAGTGCTATTTTTCTCAGAAATTAGCAAGTTACCTTATTAATCACTCAGGGAACTACCGTTTCAATAACGTCGAGTCATCTCTTTTGACTCACCGTGAAAAGGAAATACTTAATAAATTGCGTATTGGGGCATCCAATATTGAAATCGCCCAGTCGTTATTTATAAGTGAAAACACGGTAAAAACGCATCTCTACAATCTTTTCAAGAAGATATCTGTAAAAAATCGCACTCAGGCTGTTTCCTGGGCAAACGATAATCTCAGGCGATAAGGCGATGAAATTACAAACTGCTTTACTGCTAGCGTCAGTATTAGTCTGGACCTCCAACGGCGTTCGCGCCGTTGAAGTCGAGGTTCCTGGATTATTAACGGATCATACCGTTTCTTCGGTGGGGCATGAGTTTTATCGTGCCTTTAGTGACAAGTGGGAAAGCAGTTTTACCGGAACCTTAACCATCAATGAGCGCCCCAGTGCCCGTTGGGGGAGCTGGATAACCATTACCGTTGATCAGGACGTCATATTTCAGTCGTTCTTATTCCCCTCTAAACGTGATTTTGACCGTAATGTCACTATCGCACTGGTCCAAACCGCAGAAGCGATTAAGCGCCGACAAATTGACAAAACATTGTTAAGTACCGGTGATTTAACCAGCGACGAATTTTAGGAGGCTGTCATGCGTATCACTCATGCAGTTATTTCTTTACTGCTGATATCCCCTTTGTCCTGGGGAGGCAATATGACTTTTCAGTTCACTAACCCAAATTTTGGTGGCAACCCCAATAATGGGTCCTTCTTACTTAATGAGGCGCAAGCTCAAAACTCGTATAAAGACCCTAGTTATGACGATGATTTTGGTATCGAAACACCGTCAGCACTGGACAACTTTACTCAAGCTATTCAGTCACAACTTCTTGGCGGGTTGCTAAGCAATATTAATACTGGCAAACCGGGTCGCATGATCACTAATGATTTTATCGTCGATATTGCAAACACTGACGGACAGCTACAGTTAAATGTCACTGACCGTAAAACAGGAAAAGTATCGACTATCCAGGTTGCAGGCTTACAAAATAATTCCACTGATTTCTAGTGGAAATTAAATAATCAAAAAAGTATTTAAGGATAAACATCATGCAGCGTTTACTTCTCATCGTAGCAGTGTGTTTATTAAGTGGTTGTTTAACGGCACCACCTAAAGAAGCTGCGAAACCTACACTTTTGCCTCGTGCGCAAAGTTATCGTGACTTAACCCATTTGCCACCAGCAAAAGGGAAACTGTTTGTCTCGGTATATAATATTCAAGATGAAACTGGGCAATTTAAACCTTATCCAGCAAGTAACTTCTCGACCGCGGTACCACAGAGTGCAACATCCATGCTGGTCACAGCATTAAAAGATTCTCGCTGGTTTATTCCTCTGGAACGTCAGGGCCTGCAAAACTTGCTCAACGAACGTAAGATCATTCGTGCAGCGCAGGAAAATGGAACTGTAGCCGAGAATAACCGTATGCCTTTGCAATCACTGGTTGCGGCAAACGTAATGGTTGAAGGTTCAATCATCGGTTATGAAAGCAATGTGAAATCAGGCGGTGTTGGCGCGCGGTACTTCGGTATCGGTGGCGAAACTCAATATCAACTGGACCAAATTGCCGTGAACCTACGTGTGGTTAACGTGAGTACCGGTGAAGTGCTTTCATCGGTGAATACCAGTAAAACGATTTTGTCTTATGAAGTGCAGGCTGGGGTATTCCGCTTCGTGGATTACCAACGACTGCTGGAAGGTGAAATCGGCTATACCACCAATGAACCGGTGATGATGTGTCTGATGTCAGCGATTGAAACAGGAGTTATTTATCTGGTTAATGATGGTATTAACCGTGGATTGTGGGATCTGCAAAATCCGCAAGATGTTAACAACCCGGTACTGGCTAAATACAGAGAGATGTCAGTCCCTCCAGAATCCTGATAATTATCAGATAAGAAAAAACCAGCCGCGGCTGGTTTTTTTATTTATTCGGTTATCACCTGTGACTCAGGTTTTGCTTTTCGCGCCGCTAACCATAATCCGCTGTTTTTCATCGCAAACCCAAATACTAAACCCAGCAGTAACGACGGAACGACAAGACGCCATTCTCCCTGGTTGGCAAAGGTCGCGCAGGCACCGATAAAAGTACCTGGTACAAATGACAGCAGCATATGTTTTGCCTGAACGCACATCAGAAATGCCACGACGCCCGTTACCATATAGCCCAGAATCTCCAGATGCGGAGCCAGCGCACTGCCGTGGATAATCACTTCCGCCCACAATACGCCGCTACATAGCGTGCATGCAGAAATAACAAGGCCCTTGATTCCGCCCTGCGGACACGCAAAGTACGCGGTACAACCGAGGAAGCCAGCCCAACTGAGAAGGCCAAGACTCACCGCAACCCAACCCCAAAGGCCTGAGAGAATACCGGTAGTCAATGCCAGAGAAATAAGTATGTTCATAGCGGCGTATCATAGCAGAGCCTTATCGCTCGACTACGATCTACCGCACAATTTTTGTAAATCAAAAATCAACGTTACATTTTAAATGTGATTTAAATCACACTTATTCATCACTTTCTTCTTCCAGCTCATCACGCATCGCCTGAATAGCTTCACGGCTAATTAATGCCAACGTACGGTAGAAAGCCGTGGTCGAATGCGCTTCCACTTTGCCCAGGAACGTCCCCGCCCATGGCATTATGTACTCATCAAATAAACGCACCTGGGCTTCAAATTCGTCTTCTTGTGATTGATCTTCCAGCCACGAAGCGGCCAGCAACAAAGTGCCAAAATGATCAGCAGGAGTTTCTGCAAGCGGCATGCCGCGTTGTTTCAAGAACTCACGAACGTCACCTTCGTGGCTGCCCGCTTCCCACGCTGAACGATATGGCGGTACGCTGCACTCTTCGCCGACAAACAGGGCATTGTAATCAGCAGCTAGCAGCTGAGGATCGCAGCTTTGTTGCAGGCGAGTCAGTAATTCATCCTGCTCCAGCGGCCAATGCTCTGCCAGCTTGCCTTCACGGATCATCGTCAACAATGGAACCAAAAGCGGATCCTGGGGTTGGCGGTAAAACAGCGATCCTAAGATGCGACAAATAATTGAAAACTCATTCATGCTAGTGGTCCATTAAGTAGAGATTTATTGAGTAAAAACTGTGATGTAAAAGCTAAAGTGTGGCAAATTCTTCGATTGGCTTCATACCACGGGATTCAAGGAAACCAAGCATCCGGCGCACAGAAACATTGAGAATGCGCGCTTCCGGGAACTCAACTTCTGCCAGAATTTTGCGACATTCATCGAAATCGCCAAGGGTGAATGCAGTATGGGAATCAGAACCCAGCGATAACCACCCCCCCGCATCACGCACCGCTTCGGCGATAGCACGGCAGTTCGGGCCACTGCCCTTGCGCGAATGAGTAAATGAGGAGTTATTCAGCTCCAGTGCGACCTGATATTTTGCTGCTGCTTGTGCAATGGCAGGAATATCTACCGGGAATTTCGGGTTACCTGGATGGCTGATGATATGAACGTTACCGCTCGCCATGGCAGCGATCATTGCTTCTGTGTGTGTAGCGCTATCTTTTGGGGGAAATACAGGCTCATGAAAACCGGCAATAATAAGATCCAGTGAATCCAACATTGGGCCAGTGCAGTCAATTTCCCCGGCAGTATTTTTAATGTTGGCTTCAATACCACGCAAAATACCAACACCATCAACCATTCGTGGCCAAATACGCATGTTCACAAAATGCCAGTAATGTGGGGCATCAGCCATATCCGGGCCATGATCGGTGATGGCGAACAGTTGGATGCCTTTGCTTTTCGCAATCGCAATATAGTCGTGAAGGGTGCTATATGCGTGGGTGCTAGCGACGGTGTGCATATGCAGGTCAACGGGATACATGGCTCTCTCCTTTTATCTCTTTCCCGCAAGGATAGCAGTTATCGCCATTGTTTTTTAGCCCGGCACTGGCCGGGCTTAGCATTAATAGCCGTTATGCAAAGAGACCTGTCCGCTCGGTGATTCACCTTTTTCAATTTCACGAATGGTTTTTGCAATGTACTCCATGGCTTCTTGCGGCCGAGTCACCGCCGCCAGATGCGGAGTGATGGCAATGCGAGGATGCTTCCACAACGGGCTGTTTTCAGGTAGAGGTTCTTTAGCAAATACGTCGAGCATTGCAGCTTTCACTTTGCCACTATCCAGTGCAGCCAGCAGATCGTTTTCGACCAGATGTACGCCCCGCGCAAGGTTCATAACATAAGCCTCATCGGCCAGTTGATTGAGCATTTGGCTGTTAATAATACCGACGGTTTGTGGCGTATTGGGCAACAAGTTAATAAGCACGCGGGTGCCATTCAGGAAATCGCTCAGTTCTTCGTTCCCGGCATAGCTTGTGATACCTGGATAATTTTTCTTGCTGCGACTCCAGCAACGAACCGGGAAATCCCAGGCAGCGAGGCTTTCTGCCACTTTCCCGCCTAGCACGCCCGCGCCGAGCACACCAATGGTAAAATCTTCACGGCGATAATCTTCCAGTGGCAACCATTTGGCCTGCAGCTTCAATGCCTGATAATCATCGAAACGGCGGAACCAGTGCAGCACCTGGCTGACGGCATATTCCTGCATTTGTAGCGCCATGCCGGTATCTTCGAGGCGAAATAGCGGCACGCCTTCGGGCAGCATATCCGGATGCGTCTGTAGTTTACTCAGAATGGAGTCCACACCTGCACCTAACGCAAACACACCTTTCAGCTCACTATGCCCGCTGAGCATCTCGACCGGAGGATGCCATACCAGAGCGTAATCAGCTGGCTGGTTATCGCCAGGACGCCACTGGCGAACCCTGGCATCGGGAATGAGCTGCTGCATACCGTCGAGCCAAAATTGCGTATCAAATGTCGGGTGGTGAAAAATAATATCCATGCTTTCTCCATTTATTCTTGTACTTACGCGTAGCGTTTAACAATACAGTAGATGAATGTAATAAAAAATCACCTCAGCGTTGCTGTTTTAAGAAGCAAGTTGTTTGAAGTTTGGCTAAACGCACCGACTTTGCTGAAAAGTGAATTGACGCAGCCCCCAGTTTTCCCTACATTAGCGCCCGTTCCGGCAGGTAAGGAACAACAAAACGGTGAGGTGTCCGAGTGGCTGAAGGAGCACGCCTGGAAAGTGTGTATACGGCAACGTATCGAGGGTTCGAACCCCTCTCTCACCGCCACATTTGAAGAAGAGCTCGTATGCAAATACGGGCTTTTTTTTCGCCCGTAACCCGTGGAGAGATGGGTGAGAGCCCTCGACCCGAGGTTTGAGAAACACATTAGGACGTCAAGCATCATGTCCGCACAGCGGGCACACAAATACCCTTGAGCACCTGAACTCAAAAATTCAGGTGCTCCAGATGTAATATGAAATGTGAGAAATGCAGACTTAGCTATACTCCAATCCTGTATAAGAGCCAGGAGTAATAGCTTGTTCAAAATCTTCCATTGGCAAAATACAATGAAGGTTCTCATATCGCGAATACGATTCACTGAATGTGATCGATTCTTTTTTCGCCGCCATGATGATGTCATAAACAGCTTCGTGTGCCTTTGCCTTCCCTAGCCCTCTTTTGCATAACTCCATCATGACATTTTCACCATTAATCATTCCTTTGGTGATATTTAAATTTCTTTCCATGGCTGCTTTATCAATAAAGAGGTCTTTTAAAAGAACTTCAGTTTTTAAAATTATTTCATGGGTAAGTAAATTAGCTTCTCTTAATAAGCTATCAATAACTAAATTACTACAACCATCAGCTTCAAATGGCCTTACTGCCATATTTAATATAGTTCCTGGCAAACTAAATAAAACCTTTGAGTTGCCTATAATTCCATAGCATAAAGCAGGATTGATTTTCTGCGGCATTGTACTACTTCCAACCTGCCCCTCAGAAAAACCTTCGCTCATTTCAGAATATTCTTCAGATGAGCTGATATATACTTCCTCAGCTATTTTCGCGCAAACATGTGCAATCAAAGTCAAATTGTTCACATATTGGCACATATGTACCCTGATTGACCTGCTGGGAATTTTCATTTCTCCCATACCTAACATATCAGCAACCCGCGATTGCATTTCAGGTCCTACATCAGGCAAAGTATGAAATCCACCTACTGCTCCGCCCATCATAACTTGAAAGATACCGTCGGCAGAGGTGATGAGAATGTCTTTACATCTTAAAAGCTCATCTTCCCATACCGAAAATTTAGTATTCAATAATATTGGCAAGGCATGTTTTGAGTGTGTTCTGGCCGCAATTACAACGCCTTCATTACGCCTTTTAAGTTCGCCAATATTGATAACCATCTTATCTATTATAGAAATAAATTCCTGATGAAATTTCTTACATATATAAAGCTCGGCTGTTTGCTGAATATTTTGCGTAGTTATTCCATAATGAATATATTTAGCCGCATCATCACCAACAATCCGTCCTAGTTCATTGAGCACAGGGACCAATGGATGTTTTGTCTTTATATATCCCTGGATGATATTTTCTTTATCAAGAAGAGATATATCACAGTGTTTAACAATAATGTCCCCTTGTTGTTGAGGTATGATACCCAACTCAATCTGAACCTTTGCTAATACAGCTTCAATGTCTAACCAAACTTGGTAAATGCTGGTATCTTGATATATATTCTCAAAACCATTTCTGTTCAGGGTATAACTTGTTGGATCATAACATGTGGTCATTGCGAGACACCTTTAAGCAAAAATAAGTTGGGTATAAAACAGGGTGGAAAATATACCTACAACACAAGGGATAGCTGCTCTTTTCAGCACTTCAAACGGGCTAACCTTTGCCGCAACAGCTACTGCAATTACTACCGCCGCCACCGGGGATAATGAACGTCCAAAACCAGCAGCATGTTGCATCGGTACCAGCATTTGTACTGCTTTGACGCCCGCTGCGCTTGAAAGCTCATTACCCAAGCTCGCAAAGCTAACAAATGCGGCACTGCCTGACCCTGTTAACATCGCAGTAAATGCGATAATTGACATACCGAAAATTGTAATAAGGATGTAGTGAATATCTCCTGCTAAGATCATGGATTTTAAAGCAGTGATCGCACCAATGGCATCCAGACCTAAAGTAAACATAGTTGCTGCAACAATTAAAACAACAACCGTACTAAATGCACCAGCCATGCCTTTGAAAAATTCGAAAGAATGCTCCAGAGCTAATTGTAAATTTCGTTTTTTACACGCATCAATTGCAACGATCAATATTAACGAGGTAAACATCGCTATCGGCGCATTAATTTTAATACCGTCAATACCGATATCAGAAAATATCATTAATAATGCTAATGGCAGGAACGGAAGCACTGCATAAAATTTAGGGATGGAAATGCCTTTTTCTTCTCCAGTAATGTTATCTACTCTTTGTTGATTTTTATGACCATCTCTTTTATCAAACCATTTTTGAACAAAGAAATGTGATACGGCAACTGTCAGCGTCACAGGTATAGCAACTAAGATTTCTGTAGTTGCAAAATACTCTGTTATCGACATGTCTAACAATTCTGCAGCGACATTTGAGTTTCCAGAACCCGGCCCTAGATCCAGGGAGCCACATGTTCCAATGACTACAGCAGCAGAAAGTGGGCTTACCCCTGCTTGTATCAGAATAGGATAAAAAGAAATTAATAACAGCATGGCAAGCCCTGCGGGACTTGGAATAACTAAATTTAACGTTTGGCCAATGATAAACGCCATCGCCAAAATCAAATAGGGCTTATTAATTATTTGTAGTGGTTTAGCACAAGCTTTAACTAAGCTATCAGCCGCACCTATTTTACTCATATACGCAGCAAAACCAGCTGATGTCATAGCAATCATACCGATCGTTGCTGTGCGTTCAGACATAATTGCACTGAATGCTCCGAACAAATCAAAAAATGTTGAGCCAGTCGTGGTGAATTTATATTGTGCCCCCATAAATTCAGCGATACCGCCTTGAGTGAATACCACTCCGATAGTCAGCATTAAAAGACCTGAAATGGTCAATGTTGTATGAGTCTGATAATTTTTTATAATCATATACATCGTAATAAACACAACCGGCACAGCCATATATGCAATCATTTTTTAGTATCCATATTTATTCATAGTAAAGTTTTCATATTTCTATGCGGAAATTTACGACCAAATGCTCACGTTAATAACAAATTGCAATTATGTATATTTCACTATTTACTCATTACCAACTCGATATTGCTTAGGTGATAAATGGAAATAACGTTTAAATTGTTTAGAAAATTCATACTGAGATGAATACCCTAGTTCATTTGAAATTTCTAACACCCTGAGATTTGTAGTCCTCAGTAAAGTACATGCTTTATCCAGACGACGCCGGACCATATAGTTCATAAGTGACAGGCCAGTCTGTTCTTTAAATTCTTTTCTGAAAACTTCATAATTCAATAAGTTACTCTCACAATATGATTTAAGGTCAATACGTTGATTAAGAAATTTATCTAAATCTAACTTCACCTGATTAATACTTTCATTTTCATATTGCGCATGGAAAGCTGGTGTTTTATTAAATATACTATTCAGTAACTCTATGAATTTTATATAAACACTTGGCATATCCACTTCACTTGCTTTTTTGATAAACTCCATAAAACTGGTAAAATTATCAATAATTTCTAATGGGCATGAAGTTTGATAAACAACTTTCTTGTTGTCAGGCAGTAAAAATGATGACAAGTGTTTATATAAGTTTAGATCACAGTCTAAATAATATTCCTTCCAGGATGGCTGGCTTTCGCAATGACTGGAGTGTTTGTATTCTGGTTTTCTTAAAAAAACAGAACCTTTCTTCAAATGATGCAACTGCTCCTGAGAGTCAACATAAGTACCCTTACCTTCTATAACAAGGACTAATGAGAAGTAAGGGAACGTTACATTGATATGTTTTTTTGTTTTTCCTTCTCTGTCAATATAACCACAGCCAATCCAACTACCACTATTGCCAAGCGCTTTTGAATAGTTCACGGATGCCGTTGTTTTTGAAGAACTCTCAAGTGGTTCAATAAATGGGACTTTAATCTGATATTTATGTCTGTTTTCCATTTCTCATCTTTTCAACATATTGAATATAGAAAATTAACTTGTCCAATTACATTTATTTACGGCTTTCAAGCATTAGAATACTTTATATACTACGGGCTTTTATTCAACAAAAAAATATCACTCCTGGGTTTAAAGATATGCTCATTGGGACATTTCAATATACAGATCACACATTTAAAACTTTATCTAAAATTAAACGAATTCACCGCGCTTACCACCCCCTCTTGAGAAACCAATCATCCACATACTGTTCGCGGTACGAAAAGGGCATCTTTCAGATGTTAGAGTTACCTTCAGCATCTATGCTGGCGTTTTATTCACCTCATTCTCAAGCATCGTTCACACCTTAACCGAACGGTACATAAACCAAAGATTAAACTTGACCGAATGAGGTTGAATCCCTATAGTAGCGCCCCGTTGCCCCCAGAAGTTGGCAACAAAAACAAAACGGTGAGGTGTCCGAGTGGCTGAAGGAGCACGCCTGGAAAGTGTGTATACGGCAACGTATCGAGGGTTCGAACCCCTCTCTCACCGCCATATTTAAAGAGAAAGTCTGAATTCACGTTCAGACTTTTTTTTCGTCTGTAGTTTGTGGTTTTGTCGGATAAAAAAACCCGAACCTAAGTTCGGGCTTTTACATGTTAGTCAGTCTTACCTTTGCTAAATCGCTCTCGTATCACCACAAAGAACACCGGTACGAAGAAGATAGCCAACAGGGTTGCGGATAGCATCCCTCCCATCACGCCGGTCCCAACCGCGTTCTGCGCACCACTGCCGGCACCACGGCTAAGAACCAAAGGCATCACCCCTAAAATAAACGCTAATGATGTCATCAGGATTGGGCGTAAACGCATTCGCACTGCATCCAGCGTGGCTTCCATTAACCCTTTACCCTCTTTTTCCATCAAGTCTTTGGCGAATTCAACGATCAGTATCGCGTTCTTCGCTGATAGCCCAATCGTCGTCAGCAACCCGACCTGGAAATAGACGTCATTATTCATGCCGCGCATTGCCGCCGCTAACAGTGCCCCAAAAACGCCAAGTGGCACCACCAGCATCACCGAGAACGGTATCGACCAGCTTTCATAAAGTGCTGCGAGGCACAAGAACACCACCACCAAAGAGATAGCGTAGAGTGCAGGTGCCTGGTTTCCAGAAAGCCTTTCCTGATACGACATTCCGGTCCAGTCATAGCCGATACCGGACGGTAATTGAGATGCCAGTTGTTCCATCAGTATCATCGCGTCACCGGTACTTTTACCCGGAGCAGCCTCGCCTAATATTTCCATTGATGGCAAACCGTTATAACGCTCCAGACGTGGTGAACCGTACATCCAGTGAGATGAAGAGAATGCTGAAAGCGGTACCATTTGCCCGCTGCTACCGCGAACATAAAGGTTGTTGATGTCCTTTGGCAGCATGCGGAAACGGGCATCAGCCTGCACATAAACCTTCTTCACACGGCCATGATCGATAAAATCGTTCACGTAAGTGCCGCCCAATGCACTAGCAATGGTCTGGTTGATATCCGTAATGCTTACACCGAGTGACTGTGCTTTTTCCTGGTCGATTTCCAGTTTGTACTGTGGAGTATCTTCCAGCCCATTCGCACGAACACGAGTGAGGATATCAGGATGTTTTGCCACCATGCCCATCAGTTGGTTACGCGATTCAGTCAGTTGCTGGTGCCCAAGGTTTGCCTGGTCAATCAGTTCAAAGTCAAAACCTGTGGCGGTACCCAGTTCCATGATGGCGGGTAAGTTAAACGGGAATATCATGCCATCACGAATTTTGCCGAACGCTTTGGTCGCACGTTCAACGATGGCGCCAACCGCATTCTCCTTGCCGGATCTTTCATCCCACGGTTTCAGGCTAATAAATGCAATCCCGGAGTTTTGCCCCTGCCCACTGAAGCTAAAACCGTTTACGGTAAATACCGATTCAACATTGGCTTTTTCGGTACCAAGATAATAGTCAGTAATCTGATCGAGCACTTTCTGCGTTCTTTCCTGGGTTGCCCCCGCAGGTAATTGCACCATCGTCATAAACACGCCCTGATCCTCCTCGGGCAAGAATGAGGTCGGCAAGCGCAGAAACAGAAACGCCATACCGGCAACAATAATCAGATACAGCAGCAGATAGCGCCCAGTATTACGCAAAATGTTGCTGACACTGTTGGTGTAGTGATTGGTGCTGTGATTAAACTTTTCGTTAAACCAGCCAAAAAAGCCCGTTTTGTGATGCGTTTCGGCAGTAACCGGTTTTAGCAATGTGGCACACAATGCCGGAGTAAGGATCAGTGCTACCAGTACCGACAGCGCCATGGCTGAAACGATGGTAATCGAGAACTGGCGATAAATAGCGCCGGTCGAACCGCCAAAGAAAGCCATCGGAATAAAGACCGCCGACAATACCATCGCGATCCCGACCAGCGCCCCTTGAATCTGGCTCATCGACTTCTTAGTGGCTTCTTTTGGCGAGAGATGCTCTTCAACCATCACGCGTTCGACGTTTTCCACCACCACAATCGCATCATCTACCAACAGGCCGATCGCCAGCACCATACCAAACATGGTGAGCGTGTTTATCGAGTAGCCAAACGCGGATAAAACTGCAAATGTCCCCAGTAACACCACCGGTACTGCAATCGTTGGGATTAAGGTCGCACGGAAGTTTTGCAGGAACAAATACATCACCAGGAATACCAGGATGATGGCTTCGAACAACGTTTTCACCACTTCATGAATGGAGATTTTCACAAACGGTGTAGTGTCGTACGGGTAAACCACTTTCATCCCTTGCGGGAAAAAAGGTTGTAGCGAGACCAATTTCGCTTTGATCCCTTCAGCGGTATCCAGCGCATTTGCACCTGTCGCCAGTTTAATACCCAAGCCAGCAGCGGCCTGCCCATTAATTTTCGCCACTGTGTTGTAGTTTTCCCCCCCTAGCTCAATACGGGCGACATCACTTAAATGCACCACCGAGCCATCCGGATTCACTTTCAGCGTCACTTTGCCGAACTGTTCCGGGTCACGCAGACGCGTCTGGGCAATAATCGAGGCGTTAAGCTGCTGGTTTTTCACTGCAGGCGTGCCACCGAGTTGCCCCGCAGCAACCTGGTCGTTCTGCAGTTTTAACTGATTCACCACATCGCCCGGGTTGAGCTGGTATTTGTTCAACGCCCCCGTATCCAGCCAGATACGCATCGCATACTGCGCACCAAACAACTGCACATCGCCAACCCCGTTGGTCCGGCTGATAGCATCTTTGAGATTCGACGCCACATAATCGGAAATGTCATCCTGGGTCAGGCTTGGGTTGTCAGAGATAAAGCCCGCCACCAGCAAAAAGCTGCTGGAGGACTTTTCAACGCTAATGCCCTGCTGCTGCACTTCTTGCGGTAATAACGGCATCGCCAGTTGCAGTTTATTTTGCACCTGAACCTGGGCAATATCCGGGCTGGTGCCTGATTTAAAGGTCAAGGTAATCGTCACGCCACCAGCTGAGTCACTGGTAGAAGACATGTACATCAGGTTATCGATACCGTTCATATTCTGTTCGATAACCTGCGTCACTGTGTCCTGCACCGTTTGCGCATCCGCACCCGGATAGGTTGCCGTTACCGCAACCGCCGGAGGTGCAATCGTCGGATACTGCGCGACCGGGAGTTGTAATATCGCAAGCGCGCCAGCAATCATCAAAATGATCGCCAGCACCCAGGCAAATATTGGTCGTTCAATAAAAAAATTAGCCATTTTCCAGAACCTTAGCGTGTTTGGGTAGCAGCGCTATCCTGTACCACCTGTACAGCAACACCGGGACGAACGCGTTGAAGCCCACTAACGATGATTTTCTCACCAGGCTTAATGCCTTTTGTCACCAGCCATTGATCTCCAATCGCCTGAGGTGCGGTCACTTCGCGGACTTCTGCTTTGTTATTCTGATCAACCACCATCACGGTGGCGTCACCGCGAGGATTACGCGTCACACCTTGTTGCGGCACTAAAATCGCGTCCGGCTTAATGCCTTCGTCAATTTTTGCGCGCACATACATACCCGGCAGTAACTGGTGCTGCGGATTCGGGAATACGGCACGTAAAGTAATGGAACCGGTGGTTTGATCGACCGTCACATCAGAAAACTCCAGCTCGCCGTTTATCGGGTAAAGCTGGCCATCTTCCATCAGCAGTTGCACCGCAGTTTTTCCATTAGCTTTCTGCAGGCTACCCTGCTCAACCGACTGCTTTAACTGCATAAAGTCATTGCTGGATTGCGTGACATCGACATAAATCGGGTCAAGCTGTTGAACCGTTGCCAATGAGGAAGCCTGACCATTAGTGACCAGCGCCCCTTCGGTGACATTCGACTTACCAATGCGCCCGTCGATAGGAGAAGAAACTTTGGTATAGGCGAGATTAATCCGCGCATTTTCTACATCCGCTTGCGCCGCTTTCACTTCTGCATCAGCTTGCTGAGCGGTTGCGACTGCCTGATCGTATTCCTGTTTGCTGATGTAATTGGTGCCAAGCAATGGCACATAACGTTTCACCGTCAGATGCGCAATATTCGCAGCGGCTTTTGCTTTAGCGAGCGCCCCTTGCGCACTGTTCCATGCAGCCTGGTAAGGAGCAGGATCAATCTGGTAGAGAGAGTTTCCCGCAACAATATCGCTGCCTTCGACAAAATTGCGCTTCAGGATGATGCCACTGACCTGCGGACGAACTTCCGCCACGCGGAACGCATCAGTACGCCCAGGAAGTTCAGTCGTCACCGCCAACGGAGCCGCTTTAGCGATATAGACATTGACCTGCGGCGCAGGCAATGCAGCCTTTTCGTCGCCTTTATCATTACAACCCGCCAGAATTCCCGCTGCGACCAGAAGTACCGAAGGCAGGATGATGAACTTGCCATATTTCTTCATTACGATTCCTTAAAGCATGATTCTTGAAGTAAAAACTTGCAGTCCGGGGGCAAAGAAAAGCGCCCCTGACAATGAAATCCTGTTATTTCGCCTTACCAAAACGGCGACTTATCACGACGAAAAATACCGGGACAAAAAAG
Source organism: Buttiauxella agrestis ATCC 33320 (assembly GCA_024169445.1). Lineage (GTDB taxonomy): Bacteria > Pseudomonadota > Gammaproteobacteria > Enterobacterales > Enterobacteriaceae > Buttiauxella > Buttiauxella ferragutiae. The sequence continues at coordinate 2,806,236 of JALKFA010000001.1, read as the reverse complement.
ATCGCCAGCAGCGTGGCAGAAACCATGCCGCCCATCACGCCAGTGCCCACGGCATTTTGCGCACCACTTCCCGCGCCATCGCTGATAACCAGCGGCATCACGCCCAGCATAAAGGCCAGCGAAGTCATCAGAATGGGGCGCAGGCGCATGCGTACCGCATCGAGCGTGGCTTCAATTAACCCTTTGCCTTCTTTGTCCATCAGGTCTTTGGCAAACTCGACGATAAGAATCGCGTTCTTCGCCGACAGCCCGATAGTGGTCAGTAACCCAACCTGGAAGTAGACGTCATTGTTCAAACCACGCAGCGCGGCGGCCAGCAGTGCACCGACCACACCAAGTGGTACAACCAGCATGACTGAGAAGGGGATCGACCAGCTTTCATAGAGTGCAGCGAGGCACAAGAAGACGACTAATAATGAGATGGCGTACAACGCCGGAGCCTGGTTGCCAGATAGACGTTCTTGATAAGACATTCCCGTCCAGTCAAAACCGATTCCAGTGGGGAGTTTCGCCGCCAGATCTTCCATTAGCAGCATCGCTTCACCAGTACTTTTACCCGGTGTGGCTTCACCCAGAATTTCCATAGAAGGCAGACCGTTGTAACGTTCGAGGCGTGGAGAACCATAAATCCAGTGCGCGCTGGCAAATGAAGAGAATGGCACCATTTGCCCACTGCTCCCACGCACGAACCAACTGTTAATGTCCTGCGGTAACATGCGGTTCTCCGCACGCCCTTGCAGGTAAACTTTCTTCACTCGCCCGCTATCAATAAAGTCATTAACGTAGGTACTGCCGAGGCCGGTAGCGATCGTCTGGTTAATATCGGAAATGCTCACGCCCAGCGACTGGGCTTTCTCCTGATCGACTTCCAGCTTAAATTGCGGGGTATCTTCCAGCCCGTTCGGGCGAATACGAACCAGCATATCCGGACGTTTTGCGATAGATGCCAGCAACTGGTTTCGCGCCTCGGTCAGCGCTTTATGCCCAAGGCTCGCCTGGTCGATTAACTCAAAGTCAAAACCGGTGGCGGTTCCCAGCTCGGTAATCGCAGGTAGGTTGAAGGCGAAAACCATGCCATCGTGGATTTTGCTAAATTCGCGAGTGGCACGCCCGACAATCGCCCCCACTTCATTCTCTTTGCCAGGGCGTTTATCCCAGTCTTTCAGGCGCACAAAAGCCAGACCATTGTTCTGACCTTTACCGCTGAAACTAAAGCCGTTAACGGTAAATACCGAATCAACGTTTGCGGATTCTTTGGTCAGATAGTATTGGGTTATCTGATCCATGATTTTTTCGGTTCTGGCTTGTGTTGCCCCGGCAGGCAACGTCACCATAGTCAGGAACACCCCCTGGTCTTCTTCGGGTAAAAATGACGTAGGTAAGCGCGTGAACAATACCGCCATTCCGACTACAATCAGGACATAAAGCAGCATGTAGCGCCCGGTGCGGCGCAAGATCAGCTTTACGCTGTCGGTATAATGATTGGTGCTTTGTTCAAAGCGAGCGTTAAACCAGCCGAAGAACCCAGTGGTTTTACCATGACTGCCTTTAGCAACCGGTTTGAGCAAGGTGGCACACAGGGCCGGTGTCAGAATTAACGCGACTAAAACCGAAAGCGCCATCGCCGAGACAATTGTTATTGAGAACTGGCGATAGATAACGCCTGTAGAGCCGCCGAAAAAGGCCATTGGGATAAATACTGCCGACAGCACCATGGCAATCCCCACCAGCGCGCCCTGTATTTGCCCCATTGATTTTTGTGTCGCTTCTTTCGGTGAAAGCCCCTCTTCCACCATCACGCGTTCGACGTTTTCTACCACCACAATGGCATCATCCACCAACAAGCCTATCGCCAGCACCATGCCGAACATCGTCAGTGTGTTTATCGAATAACCAAACGCGGCCAGAATGGAAAAAGTCCCCAGCAACACCACCGGCACGGCAATAGTCGGGATAAGCGTAGCGCGGAAGTTCTGTAAAAACAGATACATTACCAGGAACACCAGCAAGATAGCTTCGAGCAGAGTTTTGAATACTTCGCGAATGGAGATTTTGACGAATGGCGTGGTGTCGTAGGTATAGACAACGTTCAAACCGTGTGGGAAGTAACTTTGAAGTTTAGCCATTTGCGTCTGCACCGCTTTGGCGGTATCCAGCGCGTTAGCGCCAGTGGCTAATTTAATCCCCAGACCGGCGGCAGGTTTGCCATTGTAGCGGGCGATCACGTTATAGTTTTCGCCGCCTAGTTCAATCCGCCCGACATCGTGCAGTTCAACCCTGGCACCATTCGGCTGCACTTTAAGTAAAATGTGGCCAAACTGTTCCGGATCGCGCAGACGGGTTTGGGCAATAATAGAAGCATTGAGTTGTTGGTCTGCAATGGCGGGCGTTCCGCCAAGTTGCCCGGCAGCAACCTGTGCATTCTGAGTTCTAATCTGGTTAATCACATCTAGCGTGGTTAACTGGTATTTATTCAACTGATTAGGATCGAGCCAGATCCGCATCGCATACTGCGCACCAAAAAGCTGCACATCGCCAACCCCTGCGGTACGGCTGATCGGGTCTTTGATATTAGAAGAAATATAGTCGGCAATATCGTCCTGACTCATGCTGCCATCTTGTGAGATAAACCCAGCCACCATCAGGAAACTGCTGGAGGATTTTTTAACACTGATCCCCTGTTGCTGGACTTCCTGTGGCAACAAAGGCATGGCGAGCTGAAGTTTATTTTGTACCTGTACCTGAGCGATATCCGGATCGGTACCTGACTTAAAGGTCAGGCTCACCGTCACGCTACCCGAGGCATCGCTGGTTGAGGACATGTACATCAGGTTATCCAGGCCGTTCATGTTCTGTTCGATAACCTGGGTCACTGTATCCTGAACGGTACTGGCGTCCGCCCCTGGATAGGTTGCATTAATGGCAACAGCTGGAGGGGCGATTGTCGGGTACTGCGCCACTGGCAAATTAATGATGGACAGCACGCCAGCCAGCATCAAAATGATCGCCAACACCCAGGCAAATATGGGGCGCTCGATAAAAAACTTCGCCATGTGAAGAGTTCTCTGTTAAAGGTCTAATTCTGTGACGGATATAGTGACCGGAAGCTTAACAGAGGCTATTAAGATTAATGATTCATGCGTGTATGTATAAACTTATATTCCTGGACTGGACTTCGAAAAAATTAAAGCACACAATAATTTCGCTTTTTACCTGAATCTCTACTAATAGAAAAACAAATCGTTAAACATGTTAATTCTTGTAACTAATATCCACAAAGAGTTAATTTATCATGGCAAGAAAAACAAAATCAGAAGCGTTAAAAACACGTCAACATTTAATTGATGTCGCGATCACACTATTTGCTAAAAAAGGCGTTTCGACAACAACACTGGCAGACATTGCTGATGCGGCTGGCATGACGCGTGGCGCGATTTACTGGCACTTTGACAGCAAAGTGTCACTGTTTAATGAAATCTGGAATCTTCAATCCAGTTTTGCACTGGAAATAAGACGTAAACTCAAAACACAAACTCATGACAACGATTTACAATTATTCCGTGAAATCATCATTGAAACATTAAAATTCATTTCAACCGATCATCGCCAGCGTGAGTTACTACAAATTCTTTACCATTCGTGCGAATTTAATGGGGAGATGTATTCCGAGCGGGAAATAAGGGAGCGTATTTGGTTTAATCGGGAAAGAATGAAAAAGTTATTGCGCAATTGTATATCAAAAGGGTTAATTCCTGTTAATACCAATATAGAACTCATGATTACCATTATTCACGGTTATCTCAGTGGTATTGTCAAAAACTGGCTGATGCGACCGGAGAATCTTAATCTTAATGAACAAGCCCCAGAAATCGCCGACAACCTGTTGGTGATGCTGAGAAAATCTGCCTGAATGGGTGATAAAAAGGTGATAACTGTTGGATGACGCTACGCTTATCCACCCTACGTTTTGTAGGGTGGATAAGCGTAGCGTCATCCAACAACAGAAAGTCTTACAAATCCTTGAACGACCCTAACCGATAGCCGCGTTCCGCTATCGCATATTTAAGTGAAGCAGAAGTTAATACATCCAGTTCAGCCAGACGTGGGTAGCAATATTTGCTGGCCAGAATAGTGTTATCGATAAATGAGGGATGGCACATCACTTCAAGCGACAGCTCACCGCGCGCCATAGCCCGATCGAGGGTGTCGAGAAATAGCATTTCGGATATCGAGTCACCATAAAAACCACTGTCAAAGCCCTGAGTGGTTTTTACACCCAGCGGCTCCAGCCCATCGGCTTTAGCGGCATCATAGTCAAAGCGCAGCGGAATGCCTTTCGCCTTCGCGAATGCTTCAACAATTGGGTAGATTTGCGGAATCATATGCACATGATGATGGCTATCGATATGCGCAGGTTCGCGGCCAAATAACTCGACGAATTTCGCAAACTGGCAAGCCAGTTCATGTTCAATTTCCGCCAGCGGCAACGTGCCTTCCTCAGCGCGTTGCCAAATCCATTTGCCCAATTCACCCTTCTCATCCACCAGCCCCGGCATGGCAGACAGCGGACGGCCTAAAGTCAGCACAAAGTGCATACCAATCGCCAGACCAGGATGTTTTGCGCTTAGCGCAACGGCGTGTTCAATCCCCTGGCCGTTAACCATCGCGGTGGTCGACGTCACCACGCCATTGGTGAAAGCATCGATAATTCCGTAATTTTGCGCTTTACACAGCCCAAAATCGTCCGCGTTAACAATTAATAACTTATCCATTGTCGCCTCGGTAAGCTGCCTTCCCCATTCAGGGAAGGCCTCCGGTTATTTAAGTGCAGCAATTGCCTGCGCAAAGTTTGGCAGATTTGTTTCGTGCGCAAGCAACAGGTCGCGGGCAATTTTCTCTGCGTCTTTATCTGAGTGGATAAGCGGGCTTAAATTCAGTGCCAGCAGCACGTCGTTAAAGTTACCGCTAAGTGCCGCTTCGCTTGCTGCGACTTCAAAGCCTTTGATGGTGTAAATCAGACCCAGCACTTTCTCATCAAAATGCGTGATGCGTGGAGTGGGTGTTGCACCATCGCGACCGATAGTGCAGGTCATTTCTACCGCCCAGTCAGCCGGAATATTATCCACATGGCCGTGATGCGGTACGTTGACGTAATGCTCACTTTGCTTGTCGTTGTAAATGTCGCTAATCACTTCGCAAGCGGCGTCAGAGTAGTAAGCCCCACCGCGCAATTCCAGCTCTTTTGGCTTCACATTCAGAGCCGGATCTTTGTACAGTTCGAACAGTTGTTTCTCGACTTTCTGGACGACAGTAGCGCGCGCGCCGCCTTTATAGAACTCGCCCATTTCGATAGCCAGCATCTCTTTTTGCTTGAAGTAGTAGAGCAAATAAGAGCACGGAAGCAGACGCAGAGAACGAATCAGACCTTCACTGAATGGCAGATCAAAGATATTTTTCACCGAACCTGCGGTAAGCGTACCTGACGCCACACCATCAAGCAGTTCATCAAAGCGAGAAGTGCCATTAACGATGACATCTTTGATGAACACCATGTGGTTCAGACCGAACAAGTCGATATTCAATTCATCGGTTGGCGCGAGTTTTAACACATCTTTAATGAACATCTTCATGCCCACCGGAATGTTACACACGCCAATGAATTTCTTGAAATCTGTGTGGCGATAAACCGCTTCAGTCACCATACCGGCTGGGTTGGTGAAGTTAATCACCCAGGCATCCGGACAAATTTCTTTCACATCATTAATGATGTCGAAAATGACCGGGATAGTACGCAGGCCTTTAAACAGACCACCGGCACCGTTAGTTTCCTGGCCCAAATAGCCATAACTTAGCGGGATGCGCTCATCCAGTTCACGGGCTTTCAATTGGCCAACACGCAATTGGGTAGTGACAAAGTCGGCGTCTACTAGCGCTTCACGGCGGTCGAGCGTTTTATACAGCGCAATCGGCACAGCAGCGCGTTCAATCATACGCAAGCAAAGATCAAAGATAATATCTTGTTTCTCTTTACCAGCTTCAACATCGACCAGCCATAATTCAGTAATCGGCAATTCTTCGTAACGTTTAATAAAACCTTCGAGTAATTCAGGGGTATAGCTGCTACCACCACCGATTGTAACGACTTTCAATTTTTTACTCATGAGGACTCCGGTACAAGTTTATTGCACTGTAAATTAAGACAGCGATATAGATGTATTATTGAGGGTTATATCCGACGACTGTCATATTGGATATAGTTATCAACCCTCACTAATACATTCACAGGTTATTAATATAATCACTTAATGCTGTATAACTGCTTCCGATAATGCTGAGGTGTAAACGACGTTAACTTTTTAAAGTTTTTGATAAACATACTGGCACTACTATAACCTGACTCGAAAGCAATATCGGTGACGGAATAGTTGGTAATCTCCAGTTGCTTCTTGGCAAAATTAATTCTTATCTCATTGATGATCTGCATCGGCGTTTTGCCGTAATGGCGTTGCGTGGCACGGGTTAGATATTCTTGCGACTTACCGGCCAACTCCACCATATTAACTAGTGCTTTATCACCAAACATTGACTTACCGTGCATCTGCTCGACAGTGTTTTTCAGCCAGACAGGAATATCCCCCCCTGACTCTGATTCTTTGTGATGGCGCAGACGATTAACAATATAAAACGTCACCATTTCCAGAAACTCATTAAACTCACCTTGTCGGAAGTTTAATGATGCCGTAACAGATTCGATATAAGTCAGAAATTCATTCTTAATCTGATAAACCTGTGAGGCAATAAAATAAGCTGGAAATAACGGTAAATAGTGCTGTTCAAAAAAAGCTTTGCTGATACCGACATTCAGGATTCGCGTCGCACCAAAATCATAAAAGCTTTGATGGTAAGAACCGAGTGGAATAAAAACAAAACTTCCTCTTTCCAGCAGCACGCGTTTACCGTTAATTTCCTGGTAATAACGCCCTGTCAGCACTACCGTAAATTCGTAGTAATCATGCTGGTGCAGCCCGGAGACACTTTCAACTTTGTTGTGGATGAACATGTGGAAATGTTGACCATCAAAAAGTTGGCTCTCACGTGCCGTGTTGATTTCCATACTGATTACCGGTGGCTGCATAAGGGACTCCAACTTATTTTATTTTTTCGTGAAGCTCAATAAGTTCTGTCACCAACTCACGTGCCAGCATCGAGGTCATCAGGTGGTCCTGCGCATGAACCAGTACAAGACTCACTTTGGTTTTGCCTTCGCCCTGGTCACCTTCAATCAGTTTGGTTTGCACCAGGTGGGCTTCGTTCAGTGCTTCACGAGACTGCCCCATCAACTCCCAGGCTTTTTCGAAATCGCCCGTTTTAGCGATTTTCAGTGCTGCATACGCCAGGCTGCGCGCCTGACCGGAATTGATGATTAAGCCCATCACCACTTCTTCAAGATCGTTAGTATCGACTTCGTTATCTACTGCGTTATCTAAGTTAAACATCAAACTCTCTCCCGGTACTTTTAAAGTGGTTGGGGACGCAGGGGCCATCCCCAACCAAAACTATTCAGAATTTAAGATTAGAATTTCAGTGCGTTAGCAATATCTTCTTCGCTTTCTTCTTCTTCAATCACCGCCTGCGCTTTGTTCGACAGGATAACGAATGGCATGTAGACACATGTCGCGACACCCAGGTTAAACAGAGCCACTAACAGTGCTGCGATACTACCGTTACTGTTGAAGAAGGCACCCAAACCGGTAGGCATGGTCCACGGAGCCAGGTTAGTGACCGGTGGAATGATTCCCAGTGAGTAAGCCGCAAGTGTAATTGCTGCCAGAATCGGCTGAACCAGGACAAACGGGATAAACATAACCGGGTTCATGATGATTGGCAGACCGAACAGAATAGGTTCGTTAATCTGGAAGATGCCTGATGGCAGTGCCAGTTTCGCTACCTGACGGTGATCTGCACGGCGCGAAACCATGAAGATGGCGATAATCAGACCCAGTGTCGCACCAGAACCACCCAACAGGATGTAGGAGTCGAGCATTGGTTTGGCCCAGAAGTGGAACTGTTTGCCTGCATCAATCGCAGCCTGTACAGAACCGTACTGGTTGTAGAGAGCGATGTTTTCCAGCGCCCACGGAGTCATGATTCCGTTGTCCAGCGCGGTCAGCGCCAGTGAACCATGCACACCGAAGAACCACAGCAGGGAGTTGAAGATAACGTACGCCCAGCCCACTACCGCACCCATCGACGCCAGCGGCGTAGAGATGGAATCCATAATAATCTGGTGGAAGTTGCTACCGTGATTCGCCAGCAGCCAGGAAATAATCCCGAAAATAGACAGGATCAGGAAACCTGGAATTAATGCTGAGAATGACCTCGATACCGAAGTCGGTACGCTATCAGGCAAAGTAATAACCCAATTGCGGCGGATAACAAAAGTAAATAGCTCCGCGACGACAAGGCCAATAACAATACCGGAAATAATATTCTGACCACCTAACCAGTTAGCTCCTACCGCATAAGCTTCGCCTACGCTATATGGAGTCACAGTCATAAATGCCGCTACGGATAATAAACCGGCTGCAAGTGGATCAACTTTACGTTCTTCAGCAAGTGCCATACCAATGAAAAAAGGAGCCATTAGCGACATAATACCTAACGTACCGTTATATACGTTGCCGCCAATGGCTTTTAACCCATTAAGGGTTTCAATGGTCGAGGGGTCTAAACGAATACCTAAGGAATAGAAAAAGGAACCGGCACCAAAACTCAGAAAGACGTTATTGATTAATACAAACATGGCCCCGGCAAGGGTCAATGGCATTAATTTGATGAAACCATTTTTAATTGCGTTGACGTGCGGTTGCTTCCCAATTTTCACTGCGAAAGGAAGCAATATCTTTTCAAGTGAATCAATGACTTTACTCATTTGGAATTTCCTTTATTGCCGCAAGTTTCTTGCGGCCAGGTTGTGTAAGGTCGTTCTTTGACGGAAAAATAAAACAAAAGGTAAAAAATTAACTATTAGCAGCTGCTTTCTTGATTGATGCGACGGCTGCTTTCAGCACGCCTAATCCATCAATTTTGCCGTACATTGCCGAATCAATAACTTCGACAGTTTTACCAGGTAATACTTTTTGAATTTCTGGAAGCATATAAGCGATTTGTGGTCCAAGTAATACCAAATCTGCATCCTTGCCTTTTTCCGCCGCCAGAGTTTCAGGCCAGGCTTCAATAACAACGGGTACTTCGTACTTCTCTGCCTGCGCCTTCATTTTTGATACCAGTAATGAAGTGGACATTCCAGCAGAACAAAATAGGTAGATACGTTTTTTAGTCATAATAGTTTCCTCACGTTGCAATGGCCTGCATGTCGGATATCAGCACACCCCACACCTGCAAAAGCAAATCATCATTGGTAAGTTCTGATTGTGTCTGGTTGTAAGGAGTATACGGCAACATTCTGGCGGGGAATAATTTTGAGGAGCCTATAATTGTCTCTCCTTGACCATCCATTTTGATACCCTTCACATTTTGGGCAAATAATTCGCGCAAAGAAAAAAGCCCAAACAGGGTTTGGGCTTTAGAATTCAATTACACCAGAAATCAGTCGTAGGCATTCAACGTGCGCTGGCAAAGGGCTGAGCGCACACAATCTTGTTTGCCAAATCGGACGACACCGATCATTTCATCTTCTTCAAAACGTGCCAACGCATCACTCAGGCCGGACTGAACACCACGTGGTAAATCACATTGCGTGATATCGCCATTGACGATCACCGTCACGTTTTCCCCAAGGCGCGTTAAGAACATCTTCATTTGCGCTGCGGTGACGTTCTGCGCCTCATCCAGAATAACCACCGCATTTTCGAAGGTACGTCCGCGCATATAGGCGAACGGCGCGATTTCTACTTTACCGATTTCGGGACGCAGACAGTACTGCATGAAAGACGACCCTAAACGTCGCACCAGGATGTCATACACCGGGCGGAAATAAGGGGCGAATTTTTCCGAAATATCCCCGGGTAAGAAGCCGAGATCTTCGTCAGCTTGCAGGACCGGGCGGGTAACAATAATCCTGTCGACATCCTTATGTATCAGGGCCTCAGCGGCTTTTGCCGCACTGATATACGTCTTGCCGCATCCCGCTTCGCCGGTGGCGAATATCAGCTGTTTTTTCTCGATGGCATTAAGATAGTGCTGTTGAGCCTCATTTCGCGCCGCTATTGGTGAATTATCACGGCAATCCCTGGCCATGCCGATAGATTCAACGCCGCTCATCTGCACAAGCGATGTGACCGATTCCTCTTCGCGTTGTTTGTGGCTACGCGAATCCCGTCTCAGCACACGTTTTGCTTCACGACGAGCTTTGATCACTGCTTTCTGTCTTCCCATGGATGGCACCTTACAGTTGGTTTCATTTCCCGCGTCACTTTCAGTCACGCGATTATGCTTACTAACGGATGAGGTTTGGCTTCCTTTTAAGCCATGAACTGCCGGTTGAGAGGATGCACCAGTTAGACGAAATACGCCGCTTAGCGCATCGTTGACACTTTGAGTTGTTAAGGAGTTTGGGTTTTTAGCGGTGAAGACAGCGAAGCCGGAGGAGAAGCCTCCGCGCTGGATGGTGCGGGTAAGATGTCTCGTTAATCGTCCAGTACAGGACCCTACCATGCGCTGTCTCCATTGTGATTAAAATTCACAGCCGGGAACTACCGCTCGTGCTTTAAGTACATCAAATTTTATCTTAAATGCAACACTTATTTTACTTTAATTCAACATTAGCGTTTCGTCATGCGCTGAGTCAATTTATGCCACAGAAATATTACACTTTTATATCAGCCGCATAGTCATAGGAAATGGGGATGAATAGCTGGTGTGTGAATTGTTAGCAAATGAAACATTAGCAGGAGAAGGAATTGCCCTCTTGCAAGATAGCTGTCTCTTAGACACAACTCTCCCTGGCAATCTTGTCAGGGTGAGATCTGTAAGCCTCGCTGATTTTCCGTTCACCCGTGTGTTCAGTTATCTCTTTAATTCCCGCAAACGGTGAACGTATCAAGGGGTTAACGCCAACCCCTTGATAATCCAGGCGCCCGGCAAATCAATCGCCGCTAAAGCGGTAAACACCGTTTTTCACCCAACATTCGGGGTCGTTCGCGATTCGTTCCAGACGATCGCTCTCTCACGTGGTTCCCGACCACGTGACCCCAACTGAAGGGTAAAAAACGGCGCGATTGAAGCCGGGGACAAGGTCAAAACCGCCCTGGCTTTTGACTTTGACTTTGACTTTCGGGTCCGGCTTAAATCGCCTCCATTTTGACTCCAGGTGGCAGGGTCCAGCCGTCGGGAACGGCTGGAGGGCGCGATCGTCGGGAACGAATCGCAACCGACCCTGACACGGAGGCAAAATGGAGGTTTACCGCTTGCGGCGATTTATTTGCCGGGAGTCCGGGTTCTTAGGGTGGCGACGGTGGCCACCCTAAGACGTTCACCGGTTCCGTGGCGACATAAATACACTCTCGCCTGGTGAACGGAACCTGCTCCGGATCGGCAGGGACCGCCCTTCAAAGATGTGTATCACAGACAGCAAGAGAGGGAGAGCACCAGACAGTCCCTTCTCCCTCAGGGAGAAGGTTAGGATGAGGGTGGTTTCAACATCACCAAACTATGCCTCCAACAACCCCTGCCCTAAATAATGCTGACTATCCTTAACGCCAGGCAAAACAAAGAAGTAACCGCCGCCAATCGGCTTCACATACTCCTCCAGCGCCTCGCCATTCAGACGTTGTTGCACCGCCAGAAAACCTTTCTCAAGGTCGTGCTGGAAGCAGACAAACAACAATCCCATATCCAGCTGGCCTGATTTGGAAACGCCCAACGAATAACTGTAACCGCGACGCATCATCAGGTTTGACTGGGTTTCTTTGGTGCGCGGATTTGCCAGTCGAATATGTGCATCCAGCGCAATCACGTTACCGTCAGGGTCGGCGGCATAGTCAGGCTCGTCATGCTCGTTTTTCATACCGAGCGGTGCACCACTGTGTTTATCGCGACCAAAAATAGTTTGCTGCTCTTTAAGCGGCGTTCTGTCCCAGAACTCAACATGGAACTGAATGATGCGTACCGCCTGATAGCTGCCGCCCACCGCCCATGCTGGTTCCTGCTGGTTGCCCGTCACCCAAACAACTTCATCCATCAGCGGTTTATTGCCGCTGTCTGGATTGGCGGTTCCATCTTTAAATCCCAGCAAGTTGATCGGCGTTTCTTTACCGCGGCTACGCGCGGCGTGACTGGAGATAAACCCTTCACGCTTCCAGCGCACGCTGAGCAAATCTGGCGTGTGCTTGATGATGTCGCGCAATGCGTGGATAACCGTATCTGCGGTATTCGCGCAAATCTGGATAAGCAAATCACCATGACACAAGCTGGCGTCCAGCGAGTCGTTAGCAAAGCGTTCCATTTTTTGCAGTTTTGTTGGCTTCAACCCCTTCAGGCCAAAGCGTTCATCAAACAGTGACGTCCCCGCCGACAACGTGAAAGTCAGGTTGTCAGGGTAAATTTCGGCACCGAGGATCCCTGAGTCCATGGGTGGCATCCGCGGATTCGGGGTGTCCGGTGCCGGACCGCCAGTGGTCAGGAAATCGAAACGCGCAGACAGCAATTTGAACAAACGTTCAAGCTCAGCTTTATCACTTGCCAGCACATCAAAAGCCACCAGCATCATCGCCGCTTGCTGTGGCGTCAGCACGCCTGCCTGATGCACTCCGTAGAACGGTTGTTTTTCCATGCGCGCGTCAGGCGGCAGCGTGCCGGGAGAAGTTTCCGGTTTTGCCGCATGTGCCACAGGGCAACCACCCGCAACGGCAAGGGCGCCACCAAGCGCGCCCAAACCTTTCAGTAACCGACGGCGCGCCGGAAGGTGGCCGCCGTGTTTGCTATTTTCATCCATAAAACTTAATCCAGACCCAGTACGCCACGCAGTTGTGACAAATCTTCAGCCAGCGCCGTGACCGGCCCTTTCAGTGCATTACGGTCAGCGTCGGTCAACTTGTCGTAAGTCTCAAAACCGTCTTTGGTGCGATATTTCGCCAGGATAGTGTCAACTTTCTTGAAGTTGGCATCCACTTTCGCCAGCAACGGTGCGTTATCTTTCACTAGTAAAGGACGCAGCAAGTTGACGATTTTCTGTGCACCATCGACGTTAGCCTGGAAATCCCACAGATCAGTGTGGCTGTAACGGTCTTCTTCTCCACTGATTTTGCTGGCAGCGACTTCTTCAATCAGGCCCGCTGCACCACCAACCACTTTACCTGGTGGGAAGGCCAGTTCAGAGATGCGGGTTTGCAGATCCAGTACGTCGCTATTGAGCTGATCGGCATATTTTTCCATGCCTTTGGTGGAGTTATCACCAAACAGTGCTTTTTCCAGACGGTGGAAACCGGTGAATTTCGGGTCGTTAGCTTTCTGCTCATAATCGTCTTCACGGGCATCGATGCTGCCGTCCAGATCGGAGAACAGTTCGGCAATCGGTTCGATACGTTCGTAATACTGACGGGTTGGTGCATACAAGGATTTAGCTTTTTCTATGTCACCGGCTTTCACTGCGTCAGTAAAGGCTTTGGTACCTTTAACCAGCTCGGCCACTTGCGCAGTGACGTAGGTTTTATATTCGGTAATCGGGCCGGATAACGCCATCAGGTCGTTTTTCGGTGCGGCCTGGTCGCCAGCAGCTTTAACAATAAGTTTGCCTTTCGGGTTGCTGAGCAGGCCGCAAGTCATGTCGTACTCACCGGCTTGCAGGTTGGCCGTCATTTTCTGAGAGAAGCCCGGCGCGATGTTCTCACGCTCTTCGACTACCATCACCCCTTTGAGGATTTCCCACTCCAGCGCTTTCTGGCTGTTGTTCTGAATAATGAACTGGGTTTTACCGGCGTTAACCGTAATGTTCATCGGTTCGCACTGTTTATCAGTAACGGTGACTTTTACCTGAGGAACATCGGCGGCTTGCACCGCAAAGGCTGAAGAGGCAAGCGCAAACAACGCAGCATGCAGGGCTTTTCGACGAAAATGTGTAGTCATGGCCAATCCCTTTAAAACATCAGTATGTTGTAACTAAGAGGCGATTTCTCGCCACAATATTATTAACGAACGCTATTTGTCGCCTGGCTACCCAGACGTGGGGGAATGAAGAACAGCACCAGCGCGGGAATCAGGTAAATAAAGTACATCGCCACTTCGCTGACGCTCGGCGCTTCCTGATAACCAAAAATGCCCTCAAGCAGCGTGCCGGTCAGGGAATGCGTTGAAAGAACATTACTCAGGTCGAAAGCGATATCCTGGAAATGGTTCCAAAGCCCGGCTTCATGGAATGCACGAACCGCACCCGCAGCAAGACCGGCGGCGACCAGTAAAATAAACAAGCTGGTCCATTTGAAGAAAACGGCAAGATTCAGGCGTATGCCGCCCCAATAAAGCAAGAAGCCCAGCACGATGGCGGTGCCAAGACCGAGCATCGCACCAAGTGGCGGCATAATGCCGACGTCCTGCTGGAATGCCGCCAGCAGAAAGAACACCGATTCCAGCCCTTCGCGGGCGACGGCGAAGAACACCATCATAATCAACGCCCAGCCGTGGCTGCCTTTGCTATGCAGCGCTTCATCGACCTTCTGCTCCAGCTGCCCTTTGACGTTGCGCGATACTTTGCGCATCCAGAACACCATCCAGGTCAGGATGAATACGGCGATGACGGCGACAATGCCTTCAAACATCTCTTGTTCTTTTTGCGGGAATTCGCCGGTCGTTTCGTTGATGAAGATGCCTAAGCCTAAGCAAAGCGCTGCGGCTGCAACCACCCCAATCCACATGACGCCAATCCACTGGCCGCGTTGTGTGCGCTTCAGATAGCTGGCTATCAAACTGACAATCAACGCGGCTTCCAGCCCTTCGCGTAACATAATGAGAAACGGAACGAACATTCCTGATACTCCAACTGTGAACTCAGGTCAAAAGACGTAAAGAAAAGTAAAACCAGAACGATTGTGATTATCATTACCATAAAAATAAACACAAGCAGAGAATTTGAATTTTTGTGTATAGCTGTAAAAAAGGCCGCTATTAGCGGCCTTCCAGATTGCTGGTAAAGGGTGATAAACGTGTTTTGTAGGGTGGATAAGCGTTAGCGTCATCCACCGTTTGCGCGCGTTGTGTCGGATGACGCTGCGCTTATCCAACCTACGAAGAGGTTTGTCAGCAGAATTACTCGACCTGTAACTTTGACGGTGGAGCGGTGTGGTAAATCTCATCCGCTTGTGCAAAGCGTTTTTGCATCGATGTACTTGGCGCTTTGCCAAGTAGGCTAACAACCACAATACCGATGCTGCCGAAGATGAAACCAGGAATGATTTCGTACAGACCCAACCAGCCAAACTGTTTCCAGACGATGACGGTCAAGGCACCGATGATCATCCCCGCAAGCGCGCCATTACGCGTCATGCGTGACCACATGACCGAGAACAGCACAACCGGGCCAAACGCGGCACCGAAGCCTGCCCAGGCGTAACTCACCAGACCAAGAACGCGGTTTTCAGGGTTAGCCGCCAGTGCGATGGCAATCAGAGCAACCAGTAGCACCATGAAACGCCCTACCCACACCAGCTCTTTCTGCCCGGCATCTTTACGGAAGAAGGCTTTATACAAGTCTTCAGTAATGGCGCTGGAACATACCAACAACTGGCAGCTCAGCGTAGACATCACCGCCGCTAAAATCGCTGACAACAAGATGCCTGCAATCCATGGGTTAAACAGTAATTGCGCCAGCTCGATGAACACACGCTCGCCGTTCTGGTTAACAGAGCCTGCCAATGACGGGTTGTTATTGAAGTAAGCGATACCGAAGAAGCCCACCGCACACGCACCCGCCAGGCACAGCACCATCCACGTCATACTGATGCGACGCGCTTTGACGATGGTGTGATGTGAATCTGCCGCCATGAAACGCGCCAGAATATGTGGCTGGCCGAAGTAACCCAGGCCCCAGCCCATCAGCGAGATAATCGCCACAAAGTTCAGGCCTTTGAGCATATCGACGTTTTCAATACTTTTTTGCTTGATAACCGCCATTGAATCGTCAAAGCCGCCCACTGCGATAACCACCATCACCGGTGTCAGGATCAGCGCAAAAATCATCAGGCTAGCCTGCACGGTATCGGTCCAGCTCACTGCCAGGAACCCGCCCACGAAGGTATAAATGATGGTTGCCGCTGCACCCGCCCACAGTGCGGTTTCATAGCTCATGCCAAAGGTGCTTTCGAACAGACGAGCCCCCGCCACGATGCCAGATGCACAATAGATAGTGAAGAACAGCAGGATAACCAACGCTGAGATAATACGCAGGATGCGGCTTTTATCTTCAAAACGTCCGGTGAAATAATCAGGCAGCGTCAGTGCGTTGTTGTTCACCTCGGTGTGAACACGTAAACGTCCGGCGACCAGTTTCCAGTTGATATACGCGCCAACCGTCAGGCCGATGGCAATCCAGCTTTCTGAAATACCAGAAAGGAAGATGGCGCCAGGCAGCCCCATCAACAACCAACCGCTCATATCGGATGCGCCCGCTGACAACGCCGTGACCACGCTTCCCAGGCTACGACCGCCCAGAATGTAGTCGTCAAAATTCTTGGTAGAACGCCAGGCGATAAACCCTATCAATATCATGCCAAAGATATAGATAAAGAAAGTCACCAGCATTGGTGTGCTCATGGTCATGCAGATCTCCAAATTTTTATCCATGCCGGAACGCAGCACGGGGATATAGTCATTTTTATTCGCAAGCGTTTTAACACACTATTCACAATAAATTCACCGTACAAAAAATAGCTTTTTGCAGGAGGTTGCACTCGCTCACGCTTTTTACGGTTGCACCTATGGAAAGTGTTAACTATGTCGGTAATTTCGCCCTGTCAGCAAATGATTAGCCAGACAACTCCCTTATTTCTTATTTAACAATTCACTCTTTTTTCAGCTTGCTATCTGGCTCACATTTAACAAGGTTGCACAAAGTTGCAACATGATAGATATTGCCGGATAACTTTTATCAACCCTATATGTACTCACCCGATTAATAACGGGTAAACAGGAGCACTAATGGCCACCACCATGGGCGTCAAACTCGACGACGCAACCCGCGAGCGCATCAAAGAAGCCGCATCACGTATTGACCGCACACCGCACTGGCTAATTAAACAGGCGATTTTTAATTATCTGGAACGTCTCGAAAATAATGACGAATTACCAGAACTGCCGGCCCTGTTAGCGGGTGCAGCAAACGAAAGTGATGAAGCCGCTCCGCACGTTGACGAGGCGCACCAACCGTTCCTCGATTTCGCTGAACAAATTCTGCCGCAATCGGTTACCCGTGCCGCCATTACTGCCGCATGGCGTCGTCCAGAAACCGACGCGGTGCCGATGATTCTGGAACAGGCTCGCCTGCCGCAAGCTATCGCCGAACAAACTCATAAACTGGCTTATCAACTGGCCGAAAAACTGCGCAATCAGAAGAGCGCCTCTGGTCGGGCGGGCATGGTACAAGGTTTGCTGCAAGAATTCTCGCTTTCCTCGCAAGAAGGTGTGGCGCTAATGTGTCTGGCCGAAGCGTTGCTGCGTATCCCGGATAAAGCCACGCGTGATGCGTTAATTCGCGACAAAATCAGCAACGGCAACTGGCATTCGCATATTGGCCGTAGCCCGTCGCTATTTGTCAACGCCGCCACCTGGGGTTTGCTGTTTACCGGCAAACTGGTGTCCACCCACAATGAAGCCAGCCTGTCGACCTCCCTGAACCGCATCATCGGGAAAAGCGGTGAACCGCTGATCCGTAAAGGTGTGGACATGGCGATGCGTTTAATGGGCGAGCAGTTTGTCACCGGCGAAACCATTGCCGAGGCGCTTGCCAACGCCCGCAAACTGGAAGAAAAAGGTTTCCGCTACTCCTACGATATGTTGGGTGAAGCGGCATTAACCGCCGCCGATGCGCAGGCTTACATGGTTTCTTACCAGCAAGCGATTCACGCGATTGGCAAAGCTTCTAATGGCCGTGGCATTTATGAAGGCCCGGGCATCTCAATCAAACTTTCTGCGCTGCATCCGCGCTACAACCGCGCGCAGTATGACCGCGTGATGGAAGAGTTATACCCACGCCTGAAATCTCTGACGCTGCTGGCTCGCCAGTATGACGTGGGGATTAACATCGATGCGGAAGAAGCCGACCGTCTGGAGATCTCCCTCGACCTGTTGGAAAAACTCTGTTTCGAACCGGAACTGGCAGGCTGGAACGGCATCGGCTTCGTCATTCAGGCCTACCAAAAGCGCTGCCCGTTTGTCATTGACTACCTGGTTGACCTCGCTTCCCGTAGCCGTCGCCGCCTGATGATCCGCCTGGTGAAAGGCGCATATTGGGACAGCGAAATCAAACGCGCACAAATGGACGGGCTGGAAGGCTATCCGGTATATACGCGTAAGGTTTACACCGATATTTCCTACCTCGCCTGCGCCAAAAAGCTGTTGGCAGTGCCGAATCTGATTTACCCGCAGTTCGCCACACACAACGCGCACACCCTGGCGGCAATCTACAACCTGGCCGGGCAAAACTATTACCCAGGCCAATATGAATTCCAGTGCCTGCACGGCATGGGCGAACCGCTTTATGATCAAGTGGTCGGCAAAGTTGCCGATGGCAAACTGAACCGCCCTTGCCGCATTTATGCACCGGTCGGCACCCATGAAACGCTGCTGGCTTACCTGGTGCGCCGCCTGTTAGAAAACGGTGCCAACACCTCGTTTGTTAACCGTATTGCCGACAACACCTTGCCGCTCGACGAACTGGTTGCCGACCCGGTAACCGCTATCGAAGCTATCGCGGCAAAAGAAGGTCAGCTTGGCTTGCCACATCCAAAAATTGCCACGCCAAAAGAGTTGTATGGCGCGGGTCGCACCAACTCCAGCGGCCTGGACCTGGCGAACGAACATCGTCTGGCGTCACTCTCCTCTGCACTGCTCAATAGCGCAGCCCAGAAGTGGCAAGCGCTGCCAATGTTAGAACATGCCGTTGCGGCGGGCGACATGGTGGCCGTGAAGAACCCGGCAGAGCCGACTGACATCGTCGGTTTCACTCGCGAAGCCACGCCAGAAGAAGTTTCTCAGGCGCTGGAAAGTGCGGTGAACAACGCGCCAATCTGGTTCGCCACCCCGCCACAAGAACGCGCCGCGATTCTTGAACGTGCAGCCGTGATGATGGAAGGCCAGATGCAGCAATTGATTGGCATTCTGGTGCGCGAAGCTGGCAAAACCTTCAGCAACGCGATTGCTGAAGTGCGCGAAGCGGTGGATTTCCTGCACTATTACGCCGGTCAGGTGCGCGATGATTTCGATAACGAAACCCACCGTCCGCTCGGCCCGGTGGTCTGTATCAGCCCATGGAACTTCCCACTGGCCATCTTTAGCGGCCAGATTGCTGCCGCCCTTGCCGCGGGTAACAGCGTGCTGGCAAAACCGGCTGAACAAACTCCTCTGATTGCTGCGCAAGGCGTTGCCATTCTGTTGGAAGCTGGTGTGCCTGCGGGCGTGCTGCAATTGCTACCAGGCCGTGGTGAAACGGTTGGCGCACAGTTGACAGGTGATCCTCGTGTCCGTGGCGTGATGTTTACCGGTTCCACCGAAGTCGCGACACTGCTGCAACGCAACATTGCTGACCGTCTGGACCCGCAAGGCCGCCCAACACCGCTGATAGCTGAAACTGGTGGTCTGAACGCGATGATCGTTGATTCTTCGGCGCTCACCGAGCAAGTCGTGGTTGATGTGCTGGCCTCGGCATTTGATAGCGCCGGACAGCGTTGTTCTGCATTGCGCGTGTTGTGTATTCAGGAGGATGTTGCCGAGCACACGCTGCAAATGCTGCGCGGTGCGATGGCGGAATGCCGCATGGGCAACCCAGGCCGCCTGACGACCGACATCGGCCCGGTTATCGACGCCGAAGCGAAAGAGAATATCGAGCAGCATATCCAGACGCTACGCAGCAAAGGCCGCAAAGTATTCCAGGCGGTGCGTGATAACAGCGTGGATGCGAAAGAGTGGCAAAGCGGCACGTTCGTTGCGCCAACATTGATTGAGCTGGAAAGCTTCGACGAGATGCAAAAAGAAGTGTTTGGCCCGGTGTTGCACGTGGTGCGTTACAACCGCAGCAACCTCGAAGCATTGATTAAGCAAATCAATGCTGCCGGATATGGCCTGACGCTGGGTGTGCATACCCGTATCGATGAAACCATCGCTCAGGTGACCGGTTCAGCACATGTCGGCAATATGTATGTGAACCGCAATATGGTCGGTGCGGTGGTCGGCGTGCAGCCATTCGGCGGCGAAGGTTTATCGGGGACTGGACCGAAAGCCGGTGGCCCGCTGTATCTGTACCGCCTGCTGGCGAACCGCCCGGACAATGCGCTGCAAACGACGTTTAATCGCCAGGATGCTGAATTGCCGGTGGATACCACGCTGAAGGCCAGCTTGCAGGAATCCCATCAGGCACTAACGCAATGGGCGGCCAACAAAGGTGAATTGCCAGCCGTGTGCGAACGTTTCGCGCAACTTGCGCAAAGCGGCACGCTGCGCCAATTGCCGGGGCCAACCGGTGAGCGCAACACCTACGCCTTAATGCCACGTGAGCGCGTATTGTGTATCGCCGATAACGAGCAAGATGCGCTGGTGCAACTGGCGGCGGTGACTAGTGTTGGTAGCCGTGCACTATGGGCCGATGACAAGCTGCATCGTGAACTGGCAAAAGCCCTGCCTGCGCGGGTGCAAAAGCACATCGATTTTGCCAAAGAAGATGCCCTGCTCGGCCAGCTGTTTGATGCGGTGATTTACCACGGTGATTCCGACCAGTTGCGTGCGCTATGCGAAAAAGTCGCGGCCCGCAATGGGGCGATTGTTTCGGTGCAAGGCTTTGCGCGCGGAGAAACCAATCTGTTGCTGGAACGTTTGTACGTTGAGCGTTCGCTGAGCGTGAACACCGCAGCCGCCGGTGGTAATGCCAGTCTGATGACAATCGGCTAAGGTTTCACTAAGCTTTCGGGAATAATTTGTATGGCCTTGTAGGGTGGAAAAGCGATAGCGCCATCCATCCTATAAAGGCCTTTTTCTTCGAGGAATGATGATGAAACGCGTTTGTTTACTGATTACGGGATTGCTGCTGAGCGCTAACGTACTGGCTGACAGTTGCGATAACGAAACATCTCAGGCCGGGCTGAATGAGTGTTATGGCAAAGAATTTAAGAAGCAGGATGATTTGCTCAACCACGCTTATCAGCAGGCGATGAAACTCGCCACCGACACCCAGAAAACACAGTTAAAAGCAGCGCAAAATGCGTGGATTGCTTTTCGCGATGCCGATTGCGCGTTTTTAACTTCAGGGGCTGATGGCGCATCTGTCGCGCCAATGGTGCACGCCCAGTGTATGACTGACAAAACCCGCGAGCGCACTGAGCTGCTGAAAAGCACGCTGCAATGCGAAGAAGGCGATGTCAGCTGTGTTTTCCATTCAAGCCCGAATTAACGCACCCGAATCCCTTCAATAATCATCCGCTGCACGTTCTCGACCGTGCGGCGGAAAAATTCTTCGTCTTGTAAATTGCTCCCTGCCACCGCTTCAACCTGGCTGGCAAAGTCGGCGTAGTGTTGCGTCGTCGCCCACAGCATGAAAATCAGATGGTGTGGATCAACCGCCGCCAGTTTCCCGCTTTCTACCCAACCGGCAATGATCGCCGATTTATCATCGACCAGCGACTTCAAATCGCCGCTCAACTCTGCTTTCAACAACGGCGCACCTTGCAACATTTCCAGGCAGAACAAGCGTGAGGCTTGCGGATAATCACGGGAAACTTCCAGCTTCAAACGGATATATTCGCCGATCGCCACCAGCGGCTGTAAATCTTCACGAAAGGCGCGCAACGGGGCGAGCCAGATATCCAGAATCTGTTTAAGCACCGCAACATAGAGCGCTTCTTTTGAGGGGTAATAATAGAGAAGGTTAGTTTTAGAAACTTCAGCTCGTTCCGCCACCTGTTCAATACTGGTGCCGTGAATGCCGTATTGTGAGAAAAACTCCAGCCCTGCCGCCAGAATAGCCTGCTTTTTCGCCGCTACTGCGCGAACACGCCGCCCGGTCTCTTTCGTTGCTGCCGCACCTTGTGCCATGCGCTCTCTCCATGCCGTTTTGCCCGACAGCATAACAAAACCTACCTGCGACAACGATCAGTTTGCACGTCATTTGCACCCTGAAAGCGCAATGGCGCCTGTTTTTTGTGCACTCATTTTGACCAAACAGTCTGATTTTAACGCATCAAAAATAGAAACCTATATTCAACATTATGATAACAAACCAATTTACCAACCTGGCATCCGGCTTGCAAAGACACAAATGACAAATCAATACCCATTAGCATTCGAGTTGCAGCAAGGCGGCAAGGACGATTGTCCCCAGGAGCTTACTTGAGTTAGTGACTGGGGCTAGCGTCTGCAGCCAACGCCGCTGCGGCTTGAAGGATGATGGGTATACCACCTGTGATGAGAGGCCTGAGATGAAAATTGGTGTATTCGTCCCTATCGGTAACAACGGCTGGTTAATTTCCACTACCGCGCCGCAATACATGCCCACTTTTGAGCTGAACAAAGCGATTGTGCAACAGGCGGAGTACTACGATTTCGACTTTGCCCTCTCAATGATCAAGCTGCGCGGTTTTGGCGGCAAAACAGAATTCTGGGATCACAACCTGGAGTCGTTCAGCCTGATGGCAGGTCTTGCTGCCGTCACCTCACGCATTCAAATCTATGCTACCGCCGCCACGCTGACGTTGCCCCCCGCCATTGTGGCGCGAATGGCATCGACCATTGACTCCATTGCCCCAGGCCGTTTTGGCATCAATCTGGTGACCGGCTGGCAAAAACCAGAATACGAGCAAATGGGGATCTGGCCGGGTGACGAATACTTCGCACGTCGCTACGACTACCTTGCCGAATACGCTACGGTGCTGCGTGATTTGTGGGGAACCGGACACAGCGATTTAAAAGGCGAGTTCTTCACTATGAATGACTGCCGTTTAAGCCCGCGCCCGGCCAAAGCGGTAAAAATGATCTGTGCCGGACAAAGTGACGCCGGAATGGCGTTCTCTGCCGAATACGCTGACTACAACTTCTGCTTTGGCAAAGGTGTCAATACGCCGACCGCTTTCGCCCCCACCGCCGCACGCATGGTTGAAGCCGCCGAAAAAACCGGTCGCGAAGTCGGTTCCTACGTGCTGTTTATGATTATTGCCGATGAAACCGACGAAGCCGCACGCGCCAGGTGGGAACACTACAAAGCCGGGGCTGACGAAGAAGCGCTGGCGTGGTTGACCGAACAAAGCCAGAAAGACACCCGTTCTGGTGCTGACACCAACGTGCGCCAGATGGCGGATCCCACCTCGGCGGTGAATATCAATATGGGCACCTTAGTGGGTTCTTACGCCACCGTTGCCCGTCTGCTGGATGAAGTGGCCACCGTGCCAGGCGCTGAAGGAGTCTTACTGACTTTCGATGATTTTTTAGTGGGCATCGAAGCGTTTGGTGAAAAAATCCAGCCGCTAATGCAGTCGCGCGCTCACCTTTCACCTTCAACGCGTGAGGTGGCGTGATGAGGAAAATAACGCTCGAGGCGCGCCCCGAAGCGATGAGTTTCAGCGTTGAACAAACCGCGCTGATCGTCGTCGATATGCAAAACGCCTATGCCAGTAAAGGCGGTTATCTCGATTTAGCCGGATTTGATGTTTCGGCTACCCAACCGGTGATTGAAAATATCAAAACCGCCGTGGCCGCCGCGCGCCAGGCGGGCATGCTGATTGTCTGGTTCCAGAACGGCTGGGACAGCGAATACGTTGAAGCGGGCGGGCCTGGCTCGCCTAACTTCCATAAATCTAACGCCCTGAAAACCATGCGTAAGCAACCAGAACTACAGGGAACACTGCTGGCAAAAGGCAGTTGGGATTACCAACTGGTGGATGAACTGGTGCCGCAGGCGGGCGACATTGTGTTACCCAAACCTCGTTACAGCGGTTTCTTTAACACGCCATTGGATAGCCTGCTGCGCTCACGCGGCATTCGCCACCTGGTCTTTACTGGTATCGCCACCAATGTCTGCGTGGAATCGACGCTACGCGACGGCTTTTTCCTTGAATATTTTGGTGTGGTACTCGCCGATGCCACCCACCAGGCGGGGCCAGCTTTTGCGCAGCAGGCCGCATTATTCAATATCGAAACGTTCTTTGGATGGGTCAGCGACGTCGGCACATTTTGCCAGGCATTGCAGCCACAATCCCTTGCCCGAATTGCCTGAACAGGAGAAAAACGATGCCGAAATCAGTGATTATCCCCCCAGCAACCAGCACGCCTATCGCCCCGTTTGTACCCGGTACGCTGGCTGATGGTGTGGTGTATGTTTCCGGCACCCTGCCGTTCGATAAGCAGAATAATGTGGTGTATGTCGGTGATGCCAAAGCCCAAACCCGCCATGTGCTGGAAACCATTAAGTCAGTGATTGAAACCGCTGGCGGCACCATGGATGACGTGACGTTTAATTCGATTTTTATTACTGACTGGACGAATTACGCCGCCATCAACGAAGTGTATGCCGAGTTTTTCCCCGGCGACAAACCAGCACGATTTTGTATCCAGTGTGGTCTGGTCAAACCGGACGCACTGGTCGAAATCGCCACCGTCGCCCATGTAGGGAAATAGCCTATGCAGATTGAACTGACTCGCGCGCCCTTCCCTGGCGCGCCTGTATTACTGCTGATTGCCGGGCTGGGAGGCAGCGGCAGTTACTGGCTGCCACAACGTGCGGCACTGGCCGAGCACTACCAACTGGTGGTGTATGACCAGCGCGGTACGGGGGCCAATCAGCAACCGCTACCTGCTGATTACTCGCTTGCGGATATGGCGCAGGAGATCCACAGCGCCATGTTGCATCACGGCATCGAACATTACTGCGTACTCGGGCATGCATTGGGCGGGCTGGTTGCCATGCAGCTGGCACTGGATTACCCGACTGCCATTGATGCACTGGCGGTGATCAACGGCTGGTTGCAGCTCAACGCCCACACGCGACGCTGTTTTGCTGTGCGTGAAACGCTGCTGCGCGATAGCGGCCCCGCCGCCTATTTGCAGGCTCAACCGCTGTTTCTCTATCCGGCAGACTGGATGGCCGCCCATCAACCACAACTGGAAGCTGAAGAAGCCCTGCACAACGCACATTTTCAGGGGCAAGAGAACCTCACCCGCCGCCTGAATGCGTTAAAAACCGCCGATTTTTACACCACCGCCGCCAACATCCGTCAGCCAGTGCTGGTGATTTGTTCCCGCGACGACTTGCTGGTGCCGTGGAATTGCTCGCAGCAGTTGCATCATGCGCTGCCGCATAGCGTACTGGAAATCCTGCCGTGGGGCGGGCATGCCTGCAACGTCACCGCCGCCAGTGAATTTAACCCGATGCTGATTGCGGCACTTGCCGCGCTGCTCACCACCGAATCCGCTTCGCATAAGGAAATTGTATGACTAAAGCCATCACCTCCGAAGCACTGGAAACCTTGTTCACTGGCGCACGAACCCACAGCGCGTGGCTCGATAAACCGGTGAGCGATACCCAACTTAGCGAAATTTACCATCTGCTGCGGCTTGGCCCGACGTCCGCCAACTGCTCGCCCGCGCGCTTTTTGTTTGTGCGCAGCAGTGATGCCAAAGCCCGCCTGAAACCGGCGTTGTCATCAGGCAATATCGACAAAACCATGAGTGCCCCCGTTACCGCCATCGTGGCGTGGGACCCGGCATTCTATGAGCAGTTGCCCACACTGTTCCCTTACGCCGATGCCCGCGCGTGGTTTACCTCAAGCCCGGAACTGGCTGAAGAAACCGCCTTTCGTAACAGCTCGATGCAGGCGGCGTACCTGATTGCCGCCTGTCGTGCGCTCGGTTTAGACACCGGGCCGATGTCTGGCTTTGAGCGTGAAAAGGTCGATGCGGAATTTTTTAGCGCGAACGGCTGGAAAAGCAATTTGCTGATTAACATCGGTTATGGCGACCTGGGGAAAGCCCATACCCGCTTGCCACGTTTAGCCTTTGACACGGCCTGTAGCCTGGCCTGAGGAATGAATATGGTCGAAAAACAAGTCTTTCGCGATGCGATGTCTTGCCTGGGGGCAGCGGTGAATATCGTCACCACCGATGGCCCGGCGGGACGCGCCGGATTTACCGCCTCGGCGGTGTGCAGCGTTACCGACGACCCGCCGACGCTGCTGGTTTGTCTTAACCGTAGCGCCTCCGTGTGGCCCATTTTCAGCCGCAACCAGGCGTTGTGCGTCAACACATTAGCCGCCGGACATGAAGCCCTCTCAAATTTATTCGGCGGCAAAACGGCCATGACCGAGCGTTTCTCCGCTGCTCGCTGGCACCACGGTGCCACTGGCTGCCCGCAGTTGGAAGGGGCCATTGTCTCGTTCGACTGCCGCATCAGCCAGGTGGTGGGGGTCGGCACTCATGACATTTTATTTTGCGAATTAGTAGCTCTTGAACGTAACGACGATACCCATGGCCTGGTGTGGTTTGACCGTGGCTACCACCAACTGATGCGGCCTGCCTGTTAGCCGAAACAACACTCTGCTGGAGAGACTTATGGCGAATACCTGGTTTCCAAAATGGCATAAAAAATCTGCGGTAACGGAAGGCGGTGTCATAGCCCCCGATGAAACTCTGCCGCTCGGCCAGACGCTGGTGATGGGCGTGCAGCACGCGGTGGCGATGTTTGGTGCCACGGTGTTAATGCCACTGTTAATGGGGCTTGATCCTAATTTGTCGATTTTGATGTCGGGCGTCGGCACCCTACTGTTCTTCCTGGTGACCGGTGGACGGGTGCCGAGTTATTTAGGTTCAAGTGCCGCGTTTGTCGGCGTGGTGATTGCGGTCACCGGGTTTAATGGCCAGGGGCTGAACCCGCATTTGAGCGTGGCACTCGGCGGTATTATCGCCTGTGGACTGGTGTACACCTTAATTGGTTTTGTGGTGATGAAAGCCGGAACACGCTGGATTGAACGGTTAATGCCGCCAGTGGTGACCGGTGCAGTAGTGATGGCAATCGGCCTGAATCTGGCGCCAATTGCCGTGCGCGGCGTGTCGGCCAGCAGTTTTGATAGCTGGATGGCGGTCATGACAGTGCTGTGCATCGGCCTGGTGGCGGTGTTTACGCGCGGCATGATTCAGCGCCTGCTGATACTGATTGGCTTGATCCTCGCTTGCGTCATTTACGCGGTGCTGGCAAATGGTTTTGGCTTCGGCAAACCGGTAGATTTTGCGTTGCTCAGTCGTGCTGCCTGGTTTGGCATACCGCAAATCACCACACCAACATTTAACGCGCAGGCGATGATGTTGATTGCGCCCGTGGCGGTGATTTTGGTCGCTGAAAACCTCGGCCATTTAAAAGCCGTCGCCGGAATGACGGGGAAAAATATGGACCCGTACATTGGCAAAGCGTTTGTTGGCGATGGCCTGGCGACTATGCTTTCAGGTTCGGTGGGTGGTAGCGGCGTGACCACCTACGCGGAGAATATCGGCGTGATGGCGGTGACCAAAGTCTACTCAACACTGGTGTTTGTCGCCGCCTCGGGCATCGCCATGTTACTGGGTTTCTCGCCAAAGTTTGGCGCGTTGATTCACACCATTCCCGCAGCAGTTATCGGTGGGGCATCCATCGTGGTGTTTGGTTTGATTGCCGTGGCGGGTGCCAGAATTTGGGTACAGCATCACGTTGATTTAAGCCAGAACGGCAACTTGATTATGGTGGCAGTGACACTGGTTTTAGGCGCGGGCGATTTTGCCTTAACGCTGGGAGGCTTCACGCTAGGTGGCATCGGGACAGCGACGTTTGGCGCCATTATTCTTAATGCCATTTTGAGCCGCCGCCCACAGATTGTCAGCGACAGCGCCGCACTGCCTCAGGATTCCTGACGTTGTCATTCATTCTCAGGCACCGCCAGCGGTGCCGCTTTCTTACGCTGAAGCTTGCGCTTGAGTTTCAGCTCACTAACCAGAACGCCCAGCACAATCAACGCGCCGCCCAGTAACGCCAGCACCGGTAATCGCTCTCCGGCTAAGCGCCCAAAAATCCCCGCCCATACTGGCTCGCCGGTATAAATAACCGTGGCGCGAGTCGGCGAAACGCTGCGCTGTGCCCAGTTCATTGTCACCTGAATAATGGCGCTGAATATCCCCAGCCCTAACGCAATCACCAGCAGACCAGGCGTGAAGGCAGGCACGCTTTCGCCCGCCGGGATCATGGTGGCAAACGCAACAATGGAGGCAGTGGCAAGCTGCACAATAGTTACGCGTTTTATGTCGACTTTACCGGCCCAGGCGCTAATCAGGATAATTTCAGCGGCAATCGCCAGCGCGCTGATTAGCGTGATGATTTCACCGGCTCCCAGCGTGAGCGATGTGCCGTCTGGCCCGGCGAGGAAAATCAGGCCGATAAAGGCAAGCCCAACACCAATCCAGGACATCATTCCCGGCATTTTACCCAGACAAATCCATTGCAACACCGGCACTAACGGAACATACATCGCAGTGATAAAGGCCGATTTGCTGCTGGGAATGCTCTGCAGACCCCAGGTCTGCATGCTGTAACCGATAGCAATCGAAATACCAATAAACACCCCAGCTTTTACTTCAAGCCAGGTCAGTCCGCGTAACGTTTTCAACGACAGTAGCGCCACTGCCAGCGCTGCGGTGGCAAAGCGTAGACCGACAAAGAAGAATGGCCCACTCAGCGTCATGGCGTATTGCACCGCAAGAAACGTCCCACCCCAGAACATGGTGATGAGGATCAAAATGGCTTCTTGAGGTTTGATAGCAAGCGAGTAACGGCGCAATAAAGCAGACATGGAAATACCAGGAAATTCGAGCGTGACAAAGAAGGTCACTAGTTTGCGTGCAGGCGTTATGTGCTGCAATGGGAGTGGGAAAATAAAAACCGCCGGTCATAACCGGCGGTGGGGATGGCAATCAGCTATCTAAGAGGGAAAACAGATAACTTAGCGAATTGCGAAAGCCTGGCAGATTTACTTGCTGCTGCCTTTGCCGTGACTATTTTTGCCCCCTTTTTGGCCTGCTTCTGAGGCGCGTTGCGGGTCATTCTTGAAGTTCCCGCCACTATGCTGGCCACCTTTACGACCTGCTTCTGATGCTCTTTCACGGTCTTCAGCGAAATTACCTGAACCACCACGATGGTTTGCCATTTCTAACCTCCAGATTGGTGAAATAGTTAAGTCATCATATTGCATTCAGTCAAAGAGTAATCTTTCACCGCGCGGCTTCAAATGGACAACGTATTACCTGCCGCGTGGGGATAAGCTTAGTGCAGACTGGGTAATTCACCAGTTAACCGTAATATTTTGCAACATGTCATCGCCGGAATGGGTGATTTTTTTGCCGCTCAATCCATAAGATATTCTTATTTTTAATGAAATAGTCACCATATGAAAATGTGACGTAATGCGACATTACTCCCGTTTGCATCGCAGATTGTTAAAGATCAACTAATTGGCACTCCGGTTTGCAGTTCCTGCCACAGCACATATCTTTAATTCAGTGCAGCAAACGCTGCGTCAAGACAGGAGTGATGCGAAATGGCTAAAGTTCTGGTGCTTTATTATTCAATGTATGGACACATCGAAACCATGGCACAAGCAGTGGCAGAGGGTGCGCAGAAAGTTGATGGTGCGGAAGTGACGGTAAAACGCGTCCCGGAAACCATGTCAGGAGAGGCTTTCTTAAAGGCTGGGGGTAAAACGCAACATGCTCCGCAAGCCACCCCACAAGAGCTTGCCGATTACGATGCTATCATTTTTGGCACCCCTACCCGCTTTGGCAATATGTCCGGCCAGATGCGCACCTTCCTCGATCAGACCGGCGGCCTTTGGGCATCAGGGGGTCTGCACGGCAAGCTTGCCAGCGTATTTAGCTCGACTGGCACCGGCGGCGGCCAGGAACACACCATTTCATCCACATGGACAACTCTTGCGCATCACGGGATGGTGATTGTCCCAATCGGTTACGCTGCGCAAGAATTGTTTGATGTTTCGCAGGTTCGCGGCGGTACGCCATATGGTGCCACAACGATTGCCGGTGCTGACGGTTCGCGCCAGCCAAGCCAGGAAGAGCTGTCGATTGCGCGTTACCAGGGCGAATACGTGGCAGGTTTAGCAGTTAAATTAAATGGTTAATGGAGGAGAACATGCAGAATCAACAATCCAAAGTTCATCATGTAGGTGAATGGGCCAGTTTGAGAAACACATCTCCTGAAATAGCAGAGGCTATTTTCGAAGTGGCAAAATACGACGAAAAAATGGCTGAGAAAATTTGGGAAAATGGTAGCGACGAGGTGCTGTCGCTGGCATTTGAAAGAACAGATAAAGACTCGCTGTTTTGGGGCGAGCAAACCATCGAGCGCAAGAACGTGTAGCCAGATTCCCCCGCTGGTGCGGGGGAGTTTATCCCTGATCTATTTCACCTGATTGACACTCTGCGCCAACACCTCAGTAAATTTATCCCACGGGCAAAAACCATTCGCATCCGTCGGGCAACCATTGAGTTGCAGCGTCACACGCTGTGGCGGTTGTTGCAGGCTTAACACCTCGGCTTTGCGTAATTGCTCGCTACTTTGATACACGTATTCCACCTTCATCAAATCACGATTGGTGTTGGCATCGTGCCAACGCTGGAACATGATTTTCCCACCAATAGGCGTGCGTTCATATTGTCCAGGCAATTGATAAGGTTTGAAATCCAGTGCCGTTAGCATGGAGGCAATATTAGAGTCATGCCCCACCAGCAAGGTGATTTTTGGCCCTTTTGCCGCCGAACCGGTGAAGGCTTTCTCGATATATTTAATCAACGGTGCCGCCACGTTGCGCGCGACTTGTGGTGAGGTAAACAAAGTATCCTGATAGCCATTTTTCAGCTGTGATAATACTCGCCATTGTTCAGCCGTTTTAATTTGCCCCCAGGCAACGTTATCCAGCGGGAAGCCTTCGTAATATTGCAGGGTAAAGGCATCAACTAGTGAATTACCCACTTTTAGCGGGCCACTCACACCCGGCTCTTCCTTCACATTGGCGCTAAATTTATCTTTCTCGGCGGTCAAATCGCACTGCTGTTTTTCTTTACAAGCCGGAGAGTCTTTGAAGCCGACGATCTGCTCAAGAAGCTGATAGCTGTCGTTAAGTTTGTAGTGCTCGCGTTGGGTTTCCATCGCCTGCAAGGCGGCTTGTTTAAATTCCGGCGAATCATTGGTAATGACAGGATTAAAGGTCGGGTCCATGGTGCCCATTTTTTCCTGATGATGGACAGGAATATCACAACCAGGAAACGCCCCCGTGATAAAGAACTGCGCAGTAGCAACGGTACGCTGCAAGCTGTTAGCGTAAGCGTAGACGCTTTGTGGCGTTGGGCATTCGCCGCTTTTCACGAGTTCCTGCTCCGCCAGCCACTCGCGCATGTAATGCCCCATATACACTTCCAGCACGCCGCCTTTGGTGGTCAGCTGGCCGCCAGGAACATCCCATTGCGGCCAGGATTGCGCGGTGGACTGCTCCAGTACGCTGCCATTATTCGCCAGCGGTGCCCGCAAGTTATGGCGGCTCATTAATAACACTTGCTGGAGTTGGTAACCCTGCGGGGGCGTTTCGGCTTGCGCCAACGCAGGAGCGAAATAAGCCATTGCCAGTAAAACCGCTATCGTTTTTTTATTCATCCCTTAATCCTCAAGATGTTATTACACAAAAGCGCAGCATTCATTTTGGCAGAAAAAACCCAAATCGCCTTATGAGCCGATCGCAAAATGGGCAATGAAGAAAGGAAAACTACTCAGCCCAGAAAATAGGTTTTATAATAAAACTATCTGGCTGTTTGCCAATGGAGGATTTATGAAACGCAAAAGTATGGAAGGCAGTATCTGTCCGGTTGCCCGCTCACTGGATATTATTGGCGACTGGTGGTCGCTGCTTATCGTGCGCGATGCTTTAAATGGCCTGACACGTTTTGGTGAGTTCCAGAAAAACCTCGGTATCGCCAAAAATATGCTCACCCAACGGCTTAAACAACTCGTGGAGCAGGATATTTTGACCGTGCGCCCGGCCGCTGACGGCAGCGCATGGCATGAATATGTGTTGACGGAAAAGGGCCGTGCGCTGCAAACCGTGCTGGTCGCTCTGGCGCAATGGGGTGGCGATTATCTGTTTGATAGCCACGAAAAATGCAGTGTGCTGGTTGATGATGAACTCCATCAACCGCTGCGCAAATTGATGCTGCAAGCGCAGGATGGCCGTGTGCTGACACCCGCCGAGGTGGTTGCCCAGCGCCCGGATGTTGCGGTAGAGCCAACATAATGTCGAAAGACGCGGCATTTATCCGACCTGCCTGGGATGGATTAGCGTAAGCGACATCCACCCCTTCCCTTTTATTATCAATCTCTTAATCCTCCTGTAAGCATTCAATCTAATGCAGAAATAAAAAAAGACACATAATTTGGTTGCATTATGAAACCACTCAAACTATTTTTAATGTAGTTTCATTATGAAACCAACTTACTTTCACCGACGAGGATTTACCATGAGCACTTCACCTTCTGTTGCAGTTATTACCGGCGCATCTTCTGGCATTGGCGCGGTTTATGCAGAGCGCTTCGCCGCTCGCGGATACGATCTGTTGTTGGTTGCGCGCCGCGAAGATCGCTTGCGTGAACTGGCCAGCAAACTGGAAGCGTTGCATGGGATTTCCGTTCAAACACTCCCCGCAGATCTTGCAGATGAAAGCGGTATTCAGGCAGTGGAAGAAGCGTTACGCAGTAACGAACGCATAGAAATATTAGTTAATAATGCCGGAACCGCGCATATCGCGCCGTTTACCGCCGGCAGCGCCGAGTTACATCAGGCGGACATTATGTTGAATATCACCGCGTTGACCCGCCTGAGCCTCGCCGCACTCGCCCGTTTTCAGGCACAAGATAGCGGCACCATTATTAACGTCGCGTCGGTGGTTTCATTGCATGCTCGCGCGGGTAGCGCGGTGTATAGCGGCACCAAAGGTTATGTGTTGAATTTCACCCGTGCTTTGCAAGAAGAAGTCGCTGGAAGTAACGTGCGTGTTCAGGCCATGTTGCCAGCAATAACCGCAACGGAAATTTGGGATGTCTCTGGTGTATCAATGGAAGACCTGCCACCTGCTGCCATCATGAGCGGCGAAAACCTGGTCGATGCTGCGTTACTGGGGCTGGATAAAGGTGAAGCGGTGACAATCCCTGCGCTACACGATTTAACTCTTTGGGAAACTTACGAAAAAGCTCGTCTGGCTATTTTCGAAAGCTGTCTGACCGGCGTTCCCGCTCCGCGTTATCAGGAAAAATAAGCCCAAACGGCGGGATTCGTCCCGCTGTTTTGCCTACCTGATGTTTTGAATAATTGTGTAAAAGTCAGCTCGTTTAATTGAGGTTCAACAGCGATTGATATAATTAGTAACAACATTCACTGTTGCCAAAAAATGTCATGAAAATGTTTAATTACTCTGCTATCGCTGCACTGATGCTGATCCTGATGTTTTGGGGCGCACTCCTGCTTGATACCAACAACATTCTCCATCACCTTTCGGAAACGGTGCATTTGATCGAGAACATACTGAAAGTAGACCTGGATTAATCCCCCTCGACGTAAACGTTTTACTTCAGCATCTTGCTAACTCCCTTCTCGCTTTTCTCAATTCAATGGCTATTGCGTTTTTTATTAAATGAATTAGTTGCAGCAAGCGACTCTCTTTTTGATGAAAATACCTCCCTGCCAAAACGGAAATATCAATTTTTGCATTTTGAATCCCCGTACTGGCGCGATTCACCGATATTGAGGATTTACCATGAAAAAATCTCTATGGATGCTGCTTGCGTGTACCACTCTGATGACCGCTATTCCTGCACAGGCAACCGAGCAGGCCGGCCAACGCCGTGACGCGCGTGATTTGCGCCAGGACGTTCGCCAGGAATCACGCGAAGTTAAACAAGATTGCCGTAATGGTGTGTTCGGTAATGCCGATTGCCGCCAGGACCACCGCGAGAATAAGCAAGATGGCCGTGATGCCGCTCGCGATGTGAAGTACTGATTTCCTACCCGCACCGATTGAGTATTTATCGCAATGGCTAAGGTTTAGCCATTGCGAGTTCACAACTCCATAACACTTCGATTACCCTCCCAATTTCACCATGCTAGTCTGCGCCGATGTGCCTCTTTTATCGGACTCCGCAGCAAATTGTATGAAACGCAGATTACCTTTTCAGGTGAAACTCTTTTTATCTCTGGTGGGGTTTTCATGCCTGCTGTTAGCCATGTTGGGCGCCATCTTATTTCATGTTATTGACCGCCAACAGCATCGCGACCTTGGGCAGCGCGCCCGCGTTCAGGCCAGTGAAATTGCGTTGATGCCAGGGCTTGCGGATAAAGTTGCCGTTCGTGATGTCGCAGGCATTGCGCGTTTGATTCAGCCGTTACGCAATCAAAGTGATGCCAGTTATATCGTGATTGGCGATGTCCGTGAGAACCATCTGTATCACTCAGAATCACCGGAGCGCCTGCATCTGCCGATGATTGGCGGTGATAACGCCGAGGTTTTACAGGGGAAAACCATTATTTCGATGCGCAAGGGCGGCATCGGTGTCTCTTTGCGCAGTAAAGCCCCGATTCTGGATGCCAATAATCAAGTAATTGGCATTGTTTCAGTCGGCTATCTCACCTCTTATATCGCTAATATTAATGCGCGCTTGCTGTGGCAAGCGGGGTTATATGGCCTGTTGCTGTTAATCCTGTTGTTTATTTTTTCATGGATATTTAGCCGCAATGTGAAGCGGCAAATGTTTTGGCTTGAACCGAAAGATATTGCACAACTGGTGCTACAACAAAAAGCCCTGCTGGAAGCAATGTATGAAGGAATATTTGCGGTTAACGCCGAGAAACAGCTGCTCTTAATTAACCGTGCCGCCAGGGAATTACTGGATATTCGCCAGCCGGAAAAAGATCTTATCGGCAAACCGCTTGAAGACATTTTGCAAACGCCGCCCACCTTTTTCGCGCAAAGCGACGGGGCAGAAAACGGCAGTTTCCATGACCAAATCATCGTGTTAAATCAGCGCCAGGTGATAGTCAACCGGGTGCCTATTGAACTGGAACCCGGTACTGAAAGTGGTTGGGTGTTTAGTTTCCGCGACAAAAACGACATCAATACGTTAAGCAGCCAGTTGAGCCAGGTTAAGCGTTACGCCGACAACCTGCGCATCATGCGCCATGAACAACTGAACTGGACCGCAACACTGGCGGGTCTGTTGCAAATGCAGCGTTATGACGATGCGATGCGCTACATTCAGGCGCAATCGGAAGGCGCACAAGCAGTGCTGGATTTTGTCTCGGCACGCTTCACCTCCCCGGCTTTGTGTGGCCTGTTATTGGGCAAATTCGTCAGCGCGCGGGAAAAAGGGATTGAGCTGGCGTTTGACCCGGCTTGCCAGTTAAAGCGCATTCCCGCCAGCATTAACGAAACGGCATTGATGTCAGTGATTGGCAATTTGCTGGATAACGCCGTGGATGCCACGTTGAAAGCACAAAACAATTCCGCGCCGGTAGAGCTTTATATTTCGGACCGTAATCAGGAATTAGTGATTGAAGTGGCCGATCAGGGCGTCGGTGTGGATGACGCGCTCAAGCCGCATATCTTTGAGCAAGGTATTTCCAGCAAACCGTCCAATCTGCATGAAATGGCAGGCTCCGATCATGGCATCGGTTTGTATCTGGTGGCGGGATACGTTCACCAGGCCTGCGGCAGTATCGAAGTCACAGACAATTCACCGCAAGGTACGATATTTTCAGTGTTTATCCCGTTCCCGGCTACTGTTTCCCCAGGACAGCACCATGAATAACCACAGCGCGTTTGATGTCGTGATTGTCGAAGACGAACCGTATCTCGCCGGTTTGCATCGTGATTTTATCGAGCAAAACTTTCGGCTGAGCGTAGTGGGAATCGCCGCGACGCTTGAGCAAGCACGCAGTCTGTTGGAGTTACATCAACCGAGATTAGTGCTGCTCGATAACTATTTGCCCGATGGCCAGGGCGTGGAGTTAATGGATAGCCCGCTGCTGAAAAGTTTCGATTGTTCAGTAATTTTCATCACCGCCGCCAGCGATATGCAGACCTGTAGCCACGCGATGCGCAGCGGTGCGTTTGACTACATTATCAAGCCGGTTTCATTTCACCGTTTGCGCAGTTCGCTCGAGCGTTTTATGCAGCTGGTCGAGACACTGCGCCATGTGAAAGTCGTGGATCAAACCGCGCTGGACAGGCTTTTTAACCTGCCCACCATCAATACCCCGTCGGCTCCGTCAACCAAAGGGATTGAGCCAAGTACGCTGGAGCGGGTGCAGCGTATTTTTACCGCAAAGCCGGATATGACATGGGCTGTAGAACAGGTGGTGGAAGAAGTGGGGATCAGCAAGACAACCTGCCGCCGGTATCTGGAGTATTGCGTGGAGATGGGGTTTATCGAGGTTGAGATGCAGTACGGGAATATCGGCCATCCACGGCGGTTGTACCGCAAGGCGTAAACCCTGTTTCGTGGTTTTAATGGTGTTAATTGCCTAAAAAAAGCCCCGAATCACAATTCGGTAAGATAAAAAAATCCCCCTATTGCCTGTGATTTGCTTTGCGATATGTTGGCCTCTAGTTTCTCAAATGTAACTAGAAGGTTAAAAATAATGTCGAATAAATTACGCATCTCTCTGATTACTGCCGCTGTACTCATGTCTTCCTCTGCCATGTCTGCGTTACCTCAAGGCTACCCGGCTGACTACCAAAAAGTGGTCGATGCGGCGACTAAAGAAGGGAAAGTGGTTATCTATTCCACCACTGATACGAAAGCCGCAGGCCCGCTGATTCAGGGGTTTGAAGCCGCTTATCCAGGGATTAAAGTTGAATATAACGATATGAACAGTACCGAACTGTACAACCGTTATATCAGTGAACAGGCTGCGGGTGGCACCAGTGGTGACGTGGTCTGGAGCTCTTCAATGGATACCGCGCTGAAACTGGCAGTCGACTACGCGCAGGAATATAAATCCCCTGAGCAGGGCCAGTTGCCGAAATGGGCCATGTGGAAAGACAAAGCCTACGGCACCACTTATGAGCCGGTGGTATTTATCTATAACAAACGCCAGATCCCGGCAAATGAAGTTCCAGATTCCCATACCGCACTGGCGAAACTGATTGCCAGCCAGCCCGACAAGTTCAGCAAAAAAGTCACCACCTACGATATCGAGAAGTCTGGCCTCGGCTTTATGCTTTCGGTTCAGGATTCCAAAGCCGATGCGAATTATTTCAAAACGCTGGCTGATGTCGCCAAAGGTGGCTTAGCGGTTCAGTCATCTACCGGCACCATGATGGAACGCGTGTCTTCCGGCGAAAACTTGATTGGTTTTAACATCCTCGGTTCTTATGCCGAAGCCCGCGCTAAAACCGACCCATCGCTGGGTATCTCTTATCCAAAGGATTACACCCTGGTACTGTCGCGCGTTTCGTTCATCAGCCAGCAGGCGCAAAACAGCAATGCCGCGAAACTGTGGCTGGACTATGTGCTGTCTGAGAAAGGACAGAGCATTCTGGCAAACCAGGCTGACATCCCGTCAATTCGCAATGATATCGAAGGCAAAAACGACATTGATGGTATGACCAAAATGTTAGGTAAAGCGCTCAAACCCATCCCGGTTGACGAAAGCCTGCTTGAGTATCTGCAACCTAAAAAACGCCTGGATTACATCAAAGAGTGGCGTACCGCAGCGGCCAAATAATAGACAAGTGGTGGATGGCGCTAACGCTAATCCACCCTACAACGGCCAGTCGTAGGTCGGATTAGCGTTAGCGACATCCGACATTCATGCTAAGGGAAGTCATATGAGTGCATTGCTCAGAAAATGGCAGAGCCTGCCGCGCGGTGTTGTCGTGTTGCTAACCGCGCTGGTTATCTACATTCCGCTGTCGTTTATCGTTATCCAGAGCTTTCTTTCCGCGCCGTTCTTTGCGCCATCTAAAGAGTGGAGCCTCGAATCCTTCGGCTTTATTTTTACCGATCCGGATTTCTATAAAGCGCTAAAAAGCGGTTTTATTCTGGCATTCGGGCTGGTGATTATTGCCATTCCGCTGGGCGGTATTCTGGCGTTCCTGATGGTGCGTACCGATTTACCCGGCAGACGTTTGATTGAGCCACTGATCCTGGTGCCGATTTTTGTCTCGCCGATGGTGCTGGGATTTGGCTATGTCGTTGCCGCCGGTCCGGTGGGTTTCTTTTCGCTGTGGGCGCAGTCGATTCTCGGTTTCGTGCCGTGGAGTATCTACGATATGTCGAGCATCGTGGTTATCGCGGGCCTGACGCACGTTCCGCACGCCTATTTGTATATCTCTTCGGCACTGCGCAGTGTGGGTTCAGATGTGGAAGAAGCCGCACGCATAGCAGGCGCATCGCCGTTGCAGGTGATGACGGCAGTCAGCTTGCCGATGGTGCGCCCTTCTATTCTCTATGCTTCGGTGTTGCTGTTCTTCCTCGGTCTGGAAGTGTTCGGCCTGATGCTGGTGCTGGGCGACCCGGAAGGCAATATGGTGCTGGCGACCTATCTGTACCAGTTGACCAATAAACTTGGCACCCCGTCATATCACTTGATGGCCGCCGTTGCGGTGGTGCTGATTTGCATCACCATCCCGCTGGTGATGTTGCAACGCCGCCTGATGCGCACCGCCAACCGTTTCGTCACCGTGAAAGGTAAGGCGTCCCAGGCTCGGGCATTGCCGTTGGGTAAATGGCGCTGGGTGGCGGGTGCGGTGGTGGCATTCTGGCTGACCGTCACCATTGGCGTTCCGTTGCTTGGCGTAGTACTGCGCGCCTTTATATCTAACTGGGGCGTCGGTGTTTCCATTTGGGATGAGCTGTCACTCAACACGTTCCGCAGTATCTGGGAGCAACCGAATCTGCTGCGAGCCATCGTCAACTCGATGGCGATTGGTGTGATCGGCGGCGCGTTAGCGGTGGGATGTTATCTGTTTATCGGCATCGCCATGCACCGCAAACCAGACAACCTCACACGTTTTCTGGATTACAGCGTGCTGGTGCCACGTGCGGTTCCGGGGTTGTTGGCGGGGCTGGCATTCCTGTGGGTGTTCCTGTTCTTGCCGATGTGGCTCGATAACGCGCTGAAATCTGGCTGGCTTTCCGGCATGCCGTGGTCGCAATGGCTGCGCGATAATCTGGTGGTTTGGTTACGTTCCTTGCGCAGCACCATTTTCAGCGTCTGGCTGGCGTACACCGTGGTGTGGATGGCTTACGGCTTGCGCTTGATTTCCTCAACACTGCTGCAAGTTGGGCCAGAGCTTGAAGAAGCGGCGCGTAGTACCGGGGCCACACGTGGGCAAATTACGCGCCACGTGACGATTCCGTTATCGCGCTATGGCCTGATTGGTTCATGGCTGCTGATGTTCCTTATTTTCGAGCGCGAATATTCAACCGGTGTGTACCTGCTTTCGCCAGGGACTGAAACCATCGGCTCGATGCTGGTTTCCCTGTGGGCAGCCGGTGCCATTGATATTGTCGCCGCACTTTCGTTTATTAACATCCTGCTGGTGGTAGTAGGTCTGGGGATTGCCCTTCGCTTTGGAGTCAAATTACATGATTGAATTATCGGTCGACAATCTGCATTTAACCTACGGCGACAACCCGGTGCTGAAAGGCGTTTCGATGAATTTGC
This sequence comes from Buttiauxella agrestis ATCC 33320, assembly GCA_024169445.1. Taxonomy (GTDB): domain Bacteria; phylum Pseudomonadota; class Gammaproteobacteria; order Enterobacterales; family Enterobacteriaceae; genus Buttiauxella; species Buttiauxella ferragutiae. The sequence goes on along the minus strand of JALKFA010000001.1, from coordinate 2,766,292 downwards.
AACGTGGCGAAGTGGTTTCTTTGCTCGGCCCTTCTGGCAGCGGAAAAACGACTTTGTTGCGTGCCGTCGCGGGGCTGGAAAAGCCCACCCAGGGCGCTATTGTCATTGGCAACAACAAAGTCTACGACGGCACACCTCGCAGTGAGATCCCTGCCGAAGAACGTAATCTCGGGCTGGTGTTTCAATCTTACGCGTTGTGGCCGCACAAAACCGTGTTTGAGAACGTGGCTTATCCGTTGAAACTGCGCAAAGTGGCGTCCGCTGAAATAACCCAGCGTGTGCAGGCGGTGCTGGATCAACTCGGCCTGGGTCATTTGGGTAAACGCCATCCCTATCAGCTTTCCGGTGGGCAGCAACAGCGTGTGGCGATTGGCCGGGCGCTGGTGTATAACCCGCCGGTTATTCTGCTGGATGAGCCGCTTTCCAACCTGGATGCCAAATTACGCGAGGAAGCCCGCGTATTCCTGCGCGAGCTGATTATCAAACTCGGCTTGTCGGCGCTGATGGTGACCCACGATCAGAACGAAGCGATGGCGATTTCCGACCGTATTTTGCTGCTTAACAACGGCAAAATCGAACAGCAAGGTACGCCACAGGAGATGTACGGCTCACCGAAAACGCTGTTTACCGCAGAATTCATGGGCAGCAATAACCGCCTGCACGGCAAAGTCACTGAAGTCCGCGATGGGAAAGCACGTATTGAAGGCAGCGGTTGGGCGTTGTGGGGGCTGGCTGGGGCTGGTGTACAAACCGGCCAGGAAGGCACTGCGGTTATCCGTGTGGAACGAGTAGAGCTGGTGAGCGGGCCGGGTGAAAACCAACTCGAGTTACCGTTGTTAACCAGCATGTATCTCGGCGACCGTTGGGAATATCTGTTCCGTACTTCAGGCGACGATTTTGTTATCCGCGCCTATGGCAATGAGGTCCGCGATCCGCAGTATTGCCATCTGGCCTTGCCTGAAAAGCATGTCTGGATTTTCCCTAAATCCTAAAGTCGCGACAAGCGCCCTTCGCGGCGCTTTTTTTTGCTGTTAATCTGCGTCATCGAGAATAAAGGAGTTCACAACTCCTGACCTTAGGTGGCCTACATGAAAACAATTACCCTCAGCGATATGCAGCAGCAAAGTGAAGCGGCAGCAAAATCCCCCCGCTTGCGTGCGCACCGTAATTTTCACCCTGAATTAACTGACCCGGTGCAGCGCCTTGCCGTGGCTATGGAGCCTGGCACTTACGTTCGTCCGCATCGTCACCCACACACTTTTGAGCTGTTGTTCGCTTTAAGTGGACGCTTCCTGGTGTTGAATTTTGATGACCACGGGACTGTGACTCATCGCGTTGTTTTGGGTGAGAAGTGTAAGGCGCTGGAGATGAGTGCCGGAACCTGGCATGCCGTGCTGTCTTTGGATAGTGGCGGAGTGATTTTTGAAGTTAAGCAGGGTGGCTATCAACCCGTTGCGGAACAAGATGCAGCCAGCTGGGCGCCTGCTGAAGGTGAAGAAGGAACAGCCGAGTTGATGCAGTGGTACGCACTGGCGCAGGTTGGCGATCGTCGTTTTAGCGTATAAGACAAAAGCAGTGCGCAGAGTGAATTGCTCTGCTCCGCTTTCATGTGCGGGCTATGAGCAATACTGTGCAGGTGATAAAATATTGAATATCTGACAAATCATAACGAACCCAATATGAGTACTTCAAACCAGACTGACAAAAAGGTCCTTTCCGTTTTTGATTTTGACGGAACGCTTACCCGGCATGACAGCTTTATCCCCTTCCTGCGTTTTGCCTTTGGCAATCGATTTTTTACCCGCAGGCTGATCAAGCTCGCCATGCCCTCTATTCAGTGCCTGAGGCGTAAACTGACGCGTGACGAACTCAAAGAAATCCTGATTTCAACGTTCCTCACCGGCATTGAAGAAAAGTGGGTCCAGGAGAAAGCCGAGCTCTACTGCAATCTTTACTGGGAACGCCTGATGAGAGCCTCTGGCTTACTGGCCGTTGCGTCTGAAGTGTCTTCTGGTGTCGAAGTGACGTTATGTTCAGCCTCGCCGAAACTCGTGCTTCAACCGTTTGCTGAACGACTCGGGGTTAAGCTTATTGGCACCGAACTGGAAAGCGAGAAGGGTATTCTGACGGGTCGTATTACCGGGCACAATTGTCGCTGTATACAGAAAATCAACCGGCTGGAAGCGATATACGGCTCATTGGATCAATATCATCTTCGTGCCTGGGGAGATACCCGTGGGGATTATGAATTGTTGGCGGCGGCAAAAGATGCACACTGGCGTCACTTCCATCCCAATTGGGACAGGAAGAGGGCTGCGATAACACGACTTAAAGCGACCTCTTTCAAGGGTTAAAAAACGCCCCGCAGGACGTTTTTAATCAGCTTAGCCGCGTCAAAGAAGCTTCAGTGCCTTCGCCTGTTCGTGCCAGGTTCTGAACTCTTCCAGCAACTGGTCAAAGAGTTTATCGTCGGCCACTGATGCAAAATCGTCCATCGCAAAGAAATGTGTATTGTCGATTCTACGGTCGGTAAAATCATCCAGGTTTTTCAAGATGCCGTAGTTAGTTCCGCCAAGGCCCACGAATTTCCAGAAAATGGGATAGTTTGCCGAACGACGAATGGCATCTTTGATAGCCCGGGTTTTACTGATGCCGCCATCAGTGATGAAGACAATATAAACGGGGATTTTGCTGTCGCGGTAGTAATCAACAATTTCTTCCATGACAGGTGGCTCGTTGTTAGTCCCGCCAAGCCCGGGCAATATTTCCCACGATGAGCGCTTACCAGGATGCTGGATGGCGCAAATGTAACCGTCCAGGTTATCCAGTGTCACATCCGGGTACTTACGATGCCGCTCAGCAAAGCCCCAGAGATCCATATCTCCGTCATCATCGAACTGAGCGGCCAGTACCGCGATACGATCAAGAACAGACTGGACATGCCCTCGTTTAAACTGGCCAGTCATCGAACCTGAGGCATCCAGAACGAATGCAACACTTGCCTCGATAGTATCCAGTTTATGCTTAGCCAGGCTGACGGTTGCCTCTTTCGCAAGGCTAACCAGCCTCGGCGCTCTGGATTCCAGCTTCTTCTCCAGACTGATTCTGCCAGATTTAACCGGTAGCGCTGCTGGTTCTGAGGGAGCTGCAACATCAACCCCAAAGCTCACGGCCAGCGGTTCAAGGCCACCATTAAATCCCTGCCCCAGAGCGCGAATTTTCCAGCCACCTTGATATCGGTAGACTTCAGCAAGAATTATCGCTTTCTCACGGCGTCCAGGGGTATCGACCTCAAAGGATGCCACACCGTCCACATTCAGCGTCAACTGGCGTAGCCCATTTATCGTGTCACTCCCGTCTATGACTACAGTGACAGCAATTTTATGGATGTTCGACGGAACGCTTGTCAGTTCGATGCGTATTGATGACTGTTGAGTTGCTGGTGTTAGCGAAACCGCGCCTTCTGGCGATTTCAGGTTATTAAAAAAAATAAAGTCTGAATCACCGTTGACCTTGCCCTGCTCATTTAGCAAAAACAGGCAGGTGTCCGGTTCCCCCGAAAACCCAGTGGAGGCGGGGTAATCCAGATTAAGGACGAGGATCGAGGTTTGCAGTAGTGTATTTTGTCCTGGTTGCAATTTCATCGTTATTCCTTGCATAAAAAAAAACCCCGGATAACCGGGGTTAAGATCATTTCTACTTATCAGACGTTCACGCCGTGCTGGGATGCAAGTGCGGACAAACCACCCGCAAAGCCCTGGCCTACAGCTTTGAACTTCCACTCTGCCCCATGGCGATACAGCTCACCGAAAACCATAGCCGTTTCAGTAGAGGCATCTTCAGACAGGTCGAAACGGGCAATTTCCGTGCCGTTGTCGTTATTGTAAACGCGCATGAAGCTGTTGCTCACCATGCCGAAGTTCTGCTTACGGGCATCTGCATCATAGATGGTGACGGCAAAAATCATTTTTTTCACATCGGCAGAAACTTTAGCCAGCTCGATTTTAACCTGCTCATCATCACCGTCGCCTTCACCAGTACGGTTGTCACCCTGGTGTTCAACGGCACCGTCGGTGCTGACTTTGTTGTTGAAGAAAATGAAATGTGAGTCAGACAGCACTTTACCGTCTTCGCCTACCAGGAATACCGATGCATCGAGGTCAAATGCCTGACCGTCAGTGACACGCGCATCCCAGCCCAGACCAACCATAGCCACATTCATGGTTGGTGCTTCTTTAGTCAGAGAAACGTTACCGCCTTTTACGAGAGAAACTGCCATTTTAAACTCCTGTTCATCATTTTAGTTTGGGCCAGTTTGCTGGCCCATCTATGTAAAAAGTTACTTTTCTCAGGAAGCATTAATGCCGTACTGAGCACAAACGGATGACAAACCACCAGCATAACCCTGGCCTACCGCACGGAATTTCCACTCACCCGCATTACGGTACAGTTCGCCAAATAACATTGCCGTTTCGGTAGATGCATCTTCTGACAAATCGTAGCGAGCCACTTCAGTCTGGTTATCATCGTTAACCAGGCGAATGAATGCCCCTGCAACCTGCCCGAAGCTCTGGCGACGAGCCTGTGCATCGTGAATAGTGACAACGAAGACGATTTTGTCGACATCAGCTGGGATCAAATCCAGTTTGATCTTCAGTGATTCATCATCGCCGTCACCTTCACCAGTGCGGTTATCACCGGTATGTGTTACTGAACCATCGGTAGATTTCAGGTTGTTATAGAAAATAAAATCAGTGTCACCGCGTACTTTGCCATTCTGTGACAAAAGGAAAGCGGAAGCATCCAGGTCAAAGTCCTGACCATCAGTCGAACGCGCATCCCAGCCAAGGCCAACCAGGACATTTTTCATCGTAGGTGCTGCTTTACTTAGAGATACGTTTCCACCTTTGGAAAGAGAAACACTCATAAATTAACCCTCTTACGTTTTATTGAATTTGTCGGATGATATCAGGAGATTAACTCTCCTTTTTCTCTACTTCTGGTTTGCCTGGAAACATAATACTCAGAACAATACCCACTGCCAGTACGCCAAGGACAACATACAGGCTGGTGGTGGCCGAAATACTGTAACCGTGGTTCCAAATGTGATCTGTCGCATTCAGCCCCAGTTTTACAGCGATAAAGAACAGCAGCACGATGACCGCTTTTTCCAGGTGGACCAGGTACTGTTTCAGTGCTTCGAGAACAAAATAAAGTGTACGCAGGCCAAGGATGGCAAACATCATGGCACTGTAGACAATCAGTGGTTCGCGGCTGACGGCAATGATTGCCGGTACGGAGTCAAAGGCAAACATCACGTCTGAAAGCTCAACAACGGCCACACACAAAAATAACGGAGTGGCGTACATTGCGGCTTTCTTACCGCGACCAATAGTCACATCTTTGTTTTCTGGTTTTGCCAGTTCAGCATCAACTTCTTTCTGCGAGAGCAGGAAAGCATGCCCTCTCAGCTTCGGCCAGATTGGGAAGAAGCGTTTAACCATGCGGTAGGCAAGGTGCTGGGAATAATCCTCAACTTCGTCCTCATCATCGCCACTTTTGAGCATCATGACTGCTGTCCAGGCCACAATGATCGCGAAGACCACTTCCACATAGGGCCCAAGGCTCAGGAGGCTGGTACCGATGGCAACGAAGATACCCCGGAATACGATGGCTCCGATAATGCCCCAGTAAAGCACACGGTGACGATAACGATCCGGCACCGAGAACCACGAGAAGATAGCCATCATAACGAACAGGTTATCTACGGAGAGGACTTTCTCCAGCGCATAACCGGTAACAAAGAGACTTGCGACTTCTGCACCGTGGTGAATATAGAGGAATCCGGCAAAAGCCATCGCCACTACGACCCAGAATACAGACCACAGGGCGGCGCTTTTCAACGAAATTGGCTTGTCGTCACGGTGCATAAACAAGTCAATGAAGATGGCCCCGACTGACAGTGCAATGAAAACAATGACTGTTTCCGCCGGAAAACCGATGTGTGTTGAAACCATAACTACCTCTTAAAGAACGAGACTTAAAGACCAAATTCAGCCGGATCAAAACCCAGCGCAGTGGCAATCTCACGGACCGCCTGTTGTTCATCCTGATCGAAGTTACCGTCGCTTTTAGCGACCGCAATACCGACACGCAAAGCCAGCTGTGCTGCTTCAGGCTGATCTTTGAGTGCAAGGATGTGTTTCATGGTTTCACCTTTTCCGATTTCCATATCGAAATCGAAACTGGTCACCAGTTTGTTAAAGAATTCGATGACCTCAGTGGTGTCGAATACCTTCAATTCTTCAGAAGAGCGAAGAAAACCGATCATTTTCTGTTTTTCTTCAGCACTCACGCCATCGCTCGATACCGCAATACGTGCACATACCGCGACGGTACCCTGCATGAATTTTTTATTTTTAAAACGACCCACCTGACGGGTCAACTCTTCACGGCCTGAATTAAGAGCACCTTTTACTTTGTCAAAAAAGCTCATTGTTGAATCCTTAGTTGCTGTGTTATTTAGAACCCGCACTCCAGCGAAAACCCCAGCCAAACGCACGGTCCATATCGGACTGGCCTTTAAAGTACTGGTTAATTCGCTCGACTTTGATGGAACCACTTTCGTTAACGAGACGTGCAATTGCACACAGTGTGCGTTTGTTTTCACCCTCGGTCAGACGGGTTTCAATCGGTGGCTGCTCCGGTACATGGAGTGTCACGACACCATCCGTTTTATCCCAGCTGGCAGCGCCTTCGTAGATAAAGGCATAAATCAGCACCTGGCGGATGTTTTTCCATTCTTTACCGTTAATATGTAGCCATTCGCCTTCTGAAACAGCCCCGGTCCGGTCATCACCCTGAAGTTGTACGTAAGGTTCATCCCGGTAATCACCAAAGGCGTTACCCAAAGCCTGAATAACAGATTTATGCCCGTCCTGAAGCTCAACAAATGCCCCGAGATCCAGATCCACACCTTTGGACCCAAAGATACCACGCAGCCCTGAAGAAGCACTGTTACTGCGATTCCAGTTCAGGTTGATGCGGATTTCCCCGAAGTTATCGCGTTTGGCAAGGCTGATGGCCGGTTTTTCTTTAGTCAAAGAGACCTTGCTCAGACTGATTTTATTGGCTGCCGGAGCGGGAGGTGGAGTAACAACGGCTGGTGCGGGCGTCGGGGCTGGAGTATCGGCAATATTAACGCCGAAATGTTCCGCCAGTGGTTTAAGACCGCCATTAAAGCCCTGAGCCACAAAACGGAACTTCCAGTCATTATTTCGAAGGTAAAGTTCCCCCAAAATCAGAGCCGCTTCCTGGCGACCAGTCAGTTCAACTGTGCCGGCAATCAGGACTTCTGTGCCCTTTTCAACCTGAATTGACAAGTTGCGCAGACCAGACACGACCTGCCCCTCATCGCAGGTGACAGTAAATGCGACTTTCTGTACATCTGCTTTCAGGCGATTAAGTGCCACGGTAAAGGTAGAGTGGTTGCCTTCACTGACCAGGCTGATGGTTGCGTCGTCATTACGGGGCTGACCATAAAAGACCATATCCGCATCACCCTGCACTTTCCCGTTGGTAAACAAACGGAAAGCGGATGCATCAACCGGTCCACCGGAGAGAATGCGAACGCGAAGTTCTTCTGAAGGTACGGGGGCATTTCCCCCGGGCATTAAGTTCATTATCGGACCACCGTTGCCACGATATCAGCATGCATGTCGTCAATGGTGCGACCACGGCATGCGTGACCATGAGCAGTAAAGTCCCAGTTACCGTTATTACGTTGCAGTGATGCGATAACGATACCGGTATGAGAGCCTTGCTCAGTCAGTTTGTAGCGAGCCAATTCTGTATTGGACTGGTCGACAACACGGCAGAAGGCATTGTCAACATCATTGAATGACTGACCACGGAAACTGTTAACCGTAAAGGCCAGGTATTCAACATTCGCGGGTAACTTACTGAGATAGACATTGATGACTTCATCATCGCCGTCACCTTCTCCAGTAAGGTTATCGCCGCTGTGTACTACTGAACCGCAAGTTGATTTCAGTTTGCGGAACCAGACGGTGTCAATTGCTTTCCCGGTGCTATCCATTAAGACGCAACCGGCATCCAGATCAATAGAATCGCTGCCACCGAACATGCCGCCGAGGAACCCTTTTTTCTTGATAGGATCCCAACCAAGCCCGAACTTAAGCTGGCTGAGCGCAGTAGATTGCTTGCTGAGTGATACCGTCTGGTTCTTGCTTAATGAAACCATATTCTTTTCCTTAAAATGGTATTGACTGAAACAACGAGGGTTGAAGATATTCTGGCTGCGAAAAAAATCATATCATGATGTAGTTCTCTGGCAAGCCAATTTTAAAATAGTTTTGTACTTCCTTCAGACTACAAGTTGAAAACTAAAACAGTTAATTCATTTAATAGCATTGATTTATAAGGATAATTACTTATGTTGACACAACAAATACATCTCTATTTCACGTAATCATTGTAAATCATAATATGATTGACAAGTGTATTATACCTTTTTAGACTCGGATCACTATCTTAAAAGGCTGCTAACTTCAGGTAAATTTGCAAACATGAGTAATAAAATTTGGCTAATGGAAGGTTTATCGTCGCAAAGAGACATCATCCAGGGAATGAAGTCTTTCGCGGGAAAAATGCGGACTGACATCACTGTTTACGCCTCACATCGCAATGAACGGAATGAAATTCTTTCCGTCGCCGACTTTTCTCTGGCAGAGCCTAAAGATGCCGAAATGCGCCTGCCTTTCATCCTCTCCACGGTTGCAGAATGGGATATTAATGCCATTCATACGGGCCGTAATTGCCTGTGGTTTGAAAACCACCGGAAAGAGATTGAGGAATCAGGTGTTTCACTGACTACCGGTGCATCCGGCCCACAGTGGCTAGAGATGGCCGATGACAAAGTGACTTTTGCACAAGTGATGGAGGAGAATCACCTCCCGGCAGTGCCATCTTTGCGCATCAACTCAATAGAAGAATTGCAGCATTCCCTTAATCATTCTCCATTTGAAGGCCAACAGCTTTGCGTAAAACCTGTTACAGGAATTTATGGCATGGGTTTTTGGCGTTTTGATGACAATGCGTCTTCCATGGACGTTTTTAATTATCCTGAGAAACGTATCGTCCACCCAGGACAGTACATCGAAGCACTTGCCGGAACACCGGCGTTTACTCCTCTGGTTCTAATGCCTTATCTTCCCGGCCCTGAATATTCCGTTGATATCCTGGCAGACAAAGGTGAAGTGCTTGCCGCGGTTGCCCGTCGTAAAGAAGGGGCGCTTCAGCACCTTGAAAACAGCGGTGAAGCGTTTGAGTTAGCCTGTGCCTGTGCCAGAGCGATGAAGGTAGATGGTCTGGTTAATGTGCAAACCCGCAATAACAACTCCGGAAGGCCGGTTCTGCTGGAAACTAACATGCGGCCATCTGGCGGCATTGGCTATACACAACACAGTGGTGTCAATTTACCCGGCCTGTTTGCATTCCATAAACTGGGTCTGATGTCTAAAACGGAAGTGATTGAGATGGCAAAGAACGATTTCGTTCCAGCAACGGTGAGATCTGTAACAGATGTTATCGGTTATTCAACTCATTTAACTAACCGACTGAACTGAAGGATTAATGATGTCTTTAGTGAATAATGATGCTGTTTATCGCCGTACGCTTTCCTGCGGCACAATTCAGGTCACCAGCGGGCAGCAGGATGTTGTGTTGGATGATTTGTTTGATATTGCTGAAAGACGCAACCCGAAACGAGCATTCCTGTTTGTCAGTAAAGTGCTTGGCCGCCATATCCCGGTGTCACCCTCCATTATGCGTCAGGTGTATCGCCAGTTAGCTGAGCAGTTTCCTGATGGCATGACCGGTCCCGTTCTCGTCATCGGTATGGCTGAAACCGCCGTGGGTCTGGGGGCCGGGGTATTTGATGAACTCCGTCACCGCTTCAGTGAGTCCGTTTATCTGACATCCACACGTCACCCGGTCGACGGCGAACTGTTATGCGAATTTAAAGAAGAGCACAGCCACGCGACAGACCATCTCATTTATTTACCGGATGACCCGGAAATGCGCCGCAGAGTCTGCGAGGCTCGCACCATCGTTCTGATTGATGATGAAGCGACAACCGGCAATACCTTTATCAACCTGCTGGCCGCATTGCGTGACACCAACCGCCTGGCTCACCTGAAGCAGGTTGTGACCGTGACACTCACTGACTGGAGCGGTGATGCCCTCACTAAGCGTTGCCCTCTTCCGGTCAACACCGTTTCACTGGTCAGCGGGCAGTGGCACTGGGAGCCGCTCCCGGATGCGCCAGTTCCTGTGATGCCGCTGGTTAATGTCACCTCACGTGGTGCGGTTCCGGTTACCGGAAAGCAGTCCTGGGGCAGGCTCGGCATGATGATCCCCGCCCGGGATTTAGGCCGCCATGTTGTGACATTTTCGGGTGAACGTGTCCTGGTGCTGGGAACCGGAGAGTTTGTCTGGGAGCCATTCCTGCTGTCAGAGCGTCTTGAAGCGCAGGGAGCCACGGTTCACTACAGCTCCACAACCCGATCCCCCATCGCGACCGGCTTTGCTATCCAGTCGGCGATTGCGTTCACGGATAACTATGGTCTGGGGATCCCTAACTTTGTGTATAACGTGGCCCACCAGAAGTTTGACCGCGTTCTGCTATGTACCGAGACGCCAGCAGAAAGTGTAGATCAGCAGCTGTTAACCGCATTGTCTGACGTTGCCCCTGTTGTGGAGATTGTGACCTATGAATAAACCTGTTGTATTGAGCGATCTCGATGACACGCTTTTCCAGACCCGCCGTAAAATGGTGGATGAACTGGCGCTTGAGCCCTTCCGTACCGGTGCGCTGGACCGCAGCCTTACCCCCCGCAGTTACATGACGGAAGAACAGTCTATGCTGGTGGACTGGCTGCTGGAACAGGCTGAACTGATCCCGGTGACGGCCCGTGGTACGGAAGAAATCAGTCGTGTGCAAATTCCCTTTAGCTCCTGGGCTGTCACCACTCACGGCGCGGTCATCCTTACTCCTCAGGGGCAACCGGATGAAGAATGGAAAGCGCATATACTTCAGAGTCTGGCCCCGTATTACGAAAGGCTGACGGGAATGCAAAGGCAAATCACGGAACTGATGGATGCCCGAGGGATCAATGCCTGGGCGCGCCTTAACTACGAGTACGACGGCGTACCGATTTATCTGGTGATGAAACACCGCGACAGCACACGCCTTGATGAACTCAATGCGATTGCCGATGAAATAGAACAATTGTTCCCAACCGATGGTTTTTATATCCACCGCAACAGTAACAATGTTGCCTGGCTACCTCATCCGGTTGAAAAAGGCCTGGCCGTGACCTGGCTTCTTGAAAAACTGCGATCTGAACGGGGGGTTTTCCCGGTGATTGGCCTCGGCGACAGCCTGAGCGACCACAGGTTCATGAAGCTATGTAGCTGGTATGGTCTGCCTCGTCAGAGCCAGTTTGCTGAAGCCATTTCACACCGTATTTTTGGAGAAAAATAAATGCAGCCTGAATTATCGACCTTCTCGGGCTCCTACTCGCCTGATGATGTGCAGTTTTTACTCCAGCCGGTGGCCATGGAAATGACGCCTGTTGATCTGAAAGAAGAGCTGATCCAGTCCGGTAAAAAACATTACTCCGATATGCTGAGTCAGGAGCCTGCCCCTACACAGTGGCATCTTGACCTGTTTTCACGCGCCCTTGATATGGGCGCAGCACGGCTGGCAAAAGAGGTATCGCAGCTTGCACGGGAACTCGTTAAGCGATTTGGTGATGAGCCCATTATCCTTGCCAGCCTTGTCAGAGCCGGTGTGCCGTTGGGTGTGATGTTACAGCAGGCACTCCGGGCCATGGGGAAAAGTTCCTTTCATTACGGGATAAGTATCATCCGTGACAGGGGAATTGATACCGCTGCACTGGAATTGATCGAAGCCCGACACGGTACGCACGGCATTGTTTTTGTCGATGGCTGGACCGGTAAAGGCGCGATTACCGGCGAGCTGGTCCGTTCGCTGAAAGGTCGGAACGGGTATCCTGAACAACCGCGTCTTGTCGTGCTGGCCGATCCCTGCGGATGCTCATGGCTTGCCGCAAGCGCAGATGACTGGCTTATCCCCTTTGGCATTATGGGTGCACCCGTCTCAGGGCTTATCTCCCGCTCAGTCTGGACCGATAAAGGGCTGCACGGGTGTGTCGTCTGCGACCATCTCACTGATTATGAATGCAGCCGGATGCTGGTAGAAACCGTGGCGCGTTTCCGTGAACAGCTTGATGGTCAGGAATTACCAGCACTGGTCTGGGAGACTGAGGAAAACACCGGGTTATGGCAGCAAAGCCGAGAAGTTATTTCCAGCCTGGCAAATAATTATTCGGTAGACAGCATCAATCGAATCAAGCCGGGGATTGCAGAGGCCACAAGAGCCGTTTTACGCCGAGTGCCTGATCATGTCTTTGTCCGCTCGGTGGATGATCCCGATGTTGCACTGCTGGTTGGGCTGGCCTGGGATAAAGGTATCCCGGTGACAGAGATGGGTAACGCTATCGGCCAGTACAGGGCCGTCACAATCATTAAAAAGGTGCTCTGATGGACAAACGTCTTTCGCCCTGGAATCTGGGGGCCACGCTTTATATGCCTGCCACCCGACTGGATATTGCCGATGCTGTCCTGCACGGAAAAATTCCGCGTCTGCGCTCTCTGGTTATCTGTCTGGAAGATGCCGTCAGCGAGGGTGACATTCCTCAGGCACTGCAAAATCTCAAACGATTACTCCAGCAACTGAATGCCGCAAAAATTAACAGTGGCAATAATGAATGGCCGCTGGTATTCATCCGCCCCCGCCATCCTGATATGGGTCAATGGCTGGTTGAGAACCTTGACCTCAGTGCGATAGATGGCTTTGTGTTGCCGAAATTCACACTCTCCTCTTTGCCTGTTTGGTGGGACATCATGGCGGATACGCATTTGTGCCTGATGCCAACGCTTGAGACAGAAGAAGTTTTTGATGTCGTTCAGATGCGCGAACTGGCCACTACGCTGTTGTCCCACCCCTGCCACGCGCGAATTATTGCGTTACGCATTGGCGGGAATGACCTGATGAATGTCGTTTCACTCAGACGCCCGCGTAACCTGACGCTTTACGACAGCCCTATGGGTTATGTCATAAAAATGCTGGTTTCTGTTTTTGCCCCACGTGATTTTGCGCTGACCGCTCCGGTCTGTGAGCATATTGACGACCACGCAGTGATGGCCCGTGAGCTGTCGCTGGATATGGCTCATGGTCTGGTAGGAAAAACAGCGATCCATCCGGGGCAGATTGACGTTATTGAACAAGCGTTAATGGTTTCCCCAGGCGAACACTCAGATGCCCTGCGTATTCTTAATTCGACCCAGGCGGTTTTTAAATCCCAGGGGGCAATGTGTGAACCAGCAACCCATCGACGCTGGGCCGCAGGTATTCTGGAACGTGCCCGGGTGTATGGGCTGACATCCGAGAAAAATCCGGACGGTATCAGACTGATGCCTGTGTCTCAGCATAATTAAGGTTGTCATCATGGGATTCAGATTTCGAAAATCGATCAGCATTATTCCGGGTGTCCGGGTTAATTTGAGCAACGGCACCCCCAGCCTGAGTGTGGGTCCTCGTGGTGCGTCTGTTTCTTTTGGTAGCCGTGGAACGTATGCAAACCTGGGTGTGCCTGGGACGGGGCTCAGTTACCGTACCCGTTTGGACCGTTCTGCTCGTTCACGAAGCGGAGGGAGCACTCAATCTGATCCGGCGTTGCATCACGCCCTCGAAGAGGAAGTGCTGGCTTTAATGTCAGCCGTACACGCGATAACCAATATCCATGAGCTGACGCCAGACATATCCACGGGCACAACACTGGCCGAACTGGAGTCTCTCTATCTGCGAAGCCTTATGGAACCCTTTCAGATACCGGCCCCGGTTCGCCCGGTTAAACCTGAAAGCCAGGCGATGCCTGCACAGCCTGAGAAAAACGAGGGGGTAGGTTTTCTTGGCAAGTTATTTGAATCTGAATCAGCTCGTACAGCTCGTCATGCTGAAAATCTTCTGCGCTGGGAGCAGGAACTGGCGGACACGGTGCGCGAAAATGCATTGCAGCTACAACGATATCAACAGCAACGAGCTGCGTGGGCAGAGCAATATGCCAACTGGCAGCATGAGGCGAATGAACACGCAGTAAAGCTGGAATCATCCCAGGCAAATGCACAGCAACAATTTTTGAGTGACAGTGCCTGGTTTGAGTCGGTTCTATCCGAAGTACTGTCACAGACTGAATGGCCGCGTGAAACTCTGGTGGCATTCGAAGTCAAACCTGAGCAATCCGTAGTCATGCTTGATGTCGATTTACCCGAGATTGAAGATATGCCTGATAAAATTTACAGCGTGAATGCCCGGGGGACCGAAATTACAGAGAAAGCCATGAGCCAGAAGGCACAGAGAGAAAATTATGCACGTCATGTGCATGGATGCCTGATGCGTCTGGCCGGTATCGCCTTCTATGCATTACCCTTCGATACGGTGATTATTTCTGGATTTACTCAACGGATCAGTAAACGCACGGGGTATCTGGAGGATGAATACATTACTTCCTGCCGGTGCAATCGTCAGGTGATGGAAAACCTTAATTTTATGGGAATACAAAATGTGGACCCCGTAGAGGCACTGAACAGCCACACTGTTATCAGAAAGATGAGCTCAACATTCATTTTTCAGCCAATTGAACCACTGACTTTGAATGCAGGCTTTAACTGAACATGCAACTTAACACCAGACAGGCACGGCTTTTTACTCTTGCCAACCTACTCGGCTCAGGAAAGCAGATCCCTGCGCACGATATCATTAACAGTCTTGATTGTTCTGAGCCGACGCTCACCCGCGCACTCAAAGAGCTCAGAGACTCCTATTCAGCTGAAATTAAATACAGTAAAGCTAACCATACTTATCAGCTGGTCAATTCGGGTCAACTGGATAAAAAAACGTTGCGTCGTATGAATGAAGTCCTCACTTTAAATGCCGAACTGAAAACCAGTAAATCGAGCGGAAGAGTGGTGCTGGACAAGGATAAGAAAACGGCTGTTTCGCTATCTTTGCGTATGAGAATTCTTCGAAAAATAGATAAACTGGCTGAACTTTCAGGGGTATCACGCAGTGAAGCTGTGGAACAAATAGCAGAAAAGGTTGTAGATGATCTTTTAAAAGAATTTATGGATAAAAAGCGTAGAGAGCATAAATAACATCTCAAAAAACAATACCTGGCCAGGAATTCTTAAACATAAGCCACGATAGCTCAGATAAATTCAACTAAATACCCCCCATTATTTGGGGGGGGTTACGATGAATTAGATTATTACAATGAGCCGCGAAAGCAGGGAATAAAAAACCACTCTTCAGGTCTCATCCCCCTATCAGAGTTATTGCGCTTCAGTGACATAAATCAAAATTAACTCGTAATCATTCCCTGCCATTTAAAGAAAACTCTCCGTCGCTTGACACTTCACAGCCAGTGTTGAGATAACTCTCTGCTCAAGAATTGAGTACATCAGTTGATACTACTTAAAATTAAAGCAGGTAAATCATATGAGAAGACTACCCGTCTACCTATTGCTCGATACTTCGGGATCGATGATGGGAGAACCTATTGAAGCTGTGAAAAATGGCGTACAAACACTGCTCACAACTCTCCGGCAAGATCCGTATGCTCTTGAAACAGCATTTATATCTGTAATTACTTTTGATTCTACTGCCCGGCAAGTTACCCCTCTCACCGACTTATTAAACTTTAAAGCTCCCAATCTCGTCGCCAATGGCACGACCGCACTGGGAGAGGCCCTTTCCCTCGCAGCAACCTGCATTGCTAATGAAGTGCAAAAAACCACTGCCGAAACCAAGGGTGACTGGCGTCCCCTGGTCTTCATCATGACAGACGGTTCCCCAACGGATGACTGGCGTAAAGGCGTTAGCGACTTTAAAACAGCAAGAACGGGTGTTGTCGTGGCTTGTGCTGCTGGTCATGGCGCTGAAACAAAAGTTCTGCAAGAAGTTACGGAAATAGTTCTTCAGCTAGACACGGCTGATTCGACATCAATTAAAGCCTTTTTCAAATGGGTTTCAGCCAGCATTTCGGTAGGCAGTCAAAAAGTGGAATCAGGTAAAAAAGAGGTCATTGGTCTTGATGACTTACCGCCACCACCGCCTGAAGTTAACGTTGTTCTCTAAAAATAATTAGGAGGGATCTATGAGCGTTAGTTTGAGTAAGGGACAAGGCGTCAGCCTGAAAAAAAATGAATTCGATTTATCCTCTGTCACTATTGGTTTGGGCTGGGATATTCACGAAGAGAAAAAAGGTTTTCTTGGCAGTCTTCTTGGCAAAAAAGAAGAAGAATACGATCTGGATGTTGTCGCGTTTCTTTGCAACGCTGAGGGGAAAGTAACCGATCTGGGAGGCATGCAAAATGGCAAACCGACTCTGGTTGGCGGCGACATTATTTTCTTTAACAGCATGAAACACCCTTCCGGGCAAATCTGGCTCACAGGTGATAACAGGACCGGAGCTGGTGACGGCGACGATGAGCAAATTATTGTTAAACTGAACACCCTCGATCCGAAATACCACAAAATTGTATTCATCGTACAAATTTATAATGGCGTTAAGCTAAACCAGCACTTTGGCAAAGTAGACAATGCCTTTATTCGTGCTGTAGATGCTCGTCATGTCGAAATGGCACGCTTTGACCTTTCTGGGGGAGCCTCGTTTACAGGCAGGCGCTCAATGCTGTTTGCGGAACTGGTGCGTGAAAGCAACGGCTGGAAGCTGACAGCCATTGGTGAGCCTTCGGACTCTGACACCTTCGTGACTCATCTGAAAGGCTATCTATGATATGAGAAGGCTACCCGTTTACCTGCTGATCGATACCTCAGGGTCAATGCGTGGTGAGTCCATTCATGCGGTTAATGTTGGCATACAGGCCATGCTCAGTGCGCTACGTCAGGATCCTTACGCGCTTGAGAGTGCACATATTGCGATCATTACTTATGACAATGAAGCCCGTGAGTTTATTCCACTGACAGCTCTTGAAGACTTCCAGTTCTCTGACATCAACGTGCCAAATGCAGGTGGCACTTTCACTGGGGCAGCACTGGAATGTTTGATCCAGTGTGTCGACCGCGATATCAGGCGCTCAGATGGCGACCAGAAAGGTGACTGGCGTCCGCTGGTGTTCCTGATGACGGACGGCGTACCTTCAGATACATACGCTTATGGCGAAGCCATCAAAGAATTAAAAAAACGCTCGTTTGGTTCAATCATTGCGTGCGCCGTCGGGCCAAAAGCTAAACATGAACCGCTGAAGCAACTGACATCCCAGATAGTGGCACTTGAAACACTGGACTCAACAGCATTTGCTGGCTTCTTTAAATGGGTGTCTGCCAGTGTCGCCTCAGGAAGCTCGAGTGCGGGTGTCACCGTCAGTCAGGATAACCTCCCTCCCCCACCTCCTGAAATTCAGCTGGTTTTGTAAATTGATGGTAAGACACTTTCGGTGTTTTGCTTTTTTTATTGCTTCAATGCGCGCAGGTTTATTACACGTAGTTTGCGCCATATAGGGTGTGATTATGAGAAGACTGCCCATCTTCTTCGTCCTCGACTGCTCAGAGTCCATGGTCGGAGAAAATTTGAAGAAAATGAATGATGGTCTGCAATTGATCGTCAACGATGTGAAAAAAGATCCCCACGCACTGGAAACCGCATGGATTTCCGTGATTGCGTTCGCCGGTGTGGCCAGAACTATTGTTCCCCTTGTTGAAGCAGCCTCTTTCTATCCTCCCCGATTACCCATCGGTGGCGGAACGAGCCTTGCAGGCGCTTTGCGGGAGTTAACCCGTCAGATTGATACTCAAGTCCGGAAAACAACAGAAGAACGTAAAGGAGACTGGAAGCCGGTGGCTTATCTCCTCACTGACGGGCGGCCCACGGACGATGTCACTGCTGAGATTAAACGCTGGAAAGAACAATACGCCCGTAAAGTTAATCTTATCGCCATTGGACTTGGGCCTTCTGCTGACCTCAATGTTCTGCGACAGCTGACGGAGAATGTTCTTTTGTTCACGGACACCCGCGAAGGTGACTTTACTCAGTTTATTAAATGGATCACTGCATCGGTTTCTGCTCACAGTCGTAGCGTCGGTGAAGAAGCCCCTCCTTTGGTTAATGCCACTGACTATATTGTTCGTCTGGCCAAAGATGAGGTTGCGCGTGCCTATGATGAGAATTGCGTTACGCTAACAGGGCGATGCAGCCGCTCCAAACGCCCTTATCTGATGAAATATGAACGCCCGGCAGTCAATCTTTCGACGCTGGATTTCAAGCTCAATATTAATAGCTTCAACCTCGCCGGATGTTTTCCGATAGATGAGGACTATTTTTCCTGGACTGACGAATCGGCATCTTCCCTTCAGGTCAATACCAGCGAACTTAACGGCGTACCCGGCTGCCCTCACTGTGGTAATGCCAGTGCATTTGCTCTGTGTACTTGTGGAAAGTTGCTCTGCGTAAACGGGCCTGACGACGTCATTTGTCCATGGTGTGATAAAGGACTGTCGTTTAATAACGAAGGCGATCATTCAGATTTTGATGTCAACCGGGGAAGAGGCTGATGGAAAGGAATGCTAACTTATATCAGAAAGTATTATCACAGGTTCTAGCGTTTCATTCGCTTGAAACAACCGATTCAGGCCGTGTTCAATTATGCTCAGACACAGAACTTCAGGATATTTTCGATGACCTGGTCGCCCGTATTGAGAATAAAGCGGCGACTTATAAACCGGAAAATAAAGCAGAATCTGCATCCGTGGAACAACAGCTTGATGAGCCAGTGAGTCCGGATAGTCCTTCCGAAAAAGAGCGAGAACCAAATGCAGACAGCGATAAAGACTGGCAGCCTGTGCAACTCCTCTCTCTTGAATCCACGAATATTCCCCGGACGCCTTTGCCAGAGAATTCCATTTTAAAGCCAGGACAAATCCCCAGCGTAGCTGCCTTTTTTTCTGTAGAAACTTTTAAGCCTTTACCTCCGGTTGCAAAGATTAATATCGCTAATGCCCGGGCAGGGACACATTTTCATTCAGAAATAGATATTTCACTCGATAATGGCGAAGTGGCGAGTATTCAGTGCGTGGATTTTGCTAAAGAGATCGGCGTCACCTTCGACCTGACAACCTCTGCATTGACAGGAACGCCTTTAGAAAGTGGCGATATTGAAATGACCGTTACCTGGAGTCGCAGTAATGGTCAAATCCACTCTGATAAGGTGATATTTATTGTGAACCCCGATCCCCGTAGCCTTTGGAAAATAATCGATCCTCCCGCTGAGTATAAATACTTCAAAGAGAACATCGACCACAAATTGCTTCATGAACGAGATATAAGGATCGCTGCTGCCAGCCGCAGGGGGCGTTCGCATGAACATGTCGGCTCCTTCAGAGATGATGATTTTTACATATCTCATTGCCCAGACACTGGCTGGAGCATCATGCTGGTGGCCGATGGTGCCGGAAGCGCCAAAAACTCTCGACAAGGTTCCCTCATAGTCACCGACACAGTGGGTCAGTATCTGACTAAGTATTTAGGTGGCGATCGCGGGCGTGAGCTAAGTGAAATAGTCAAACGTTGGGAACAGGCAGATCAACAAAACATTGGTGCCGCGTTAACACACCAATTCCATCAGGCCTCAATCATGGCCGTCAATAATATTAAAAATGAGTCCATCGCTGCCGAAGAGTCGGTGAAATCCTATTCCACCACACTGCTCGTTGCCGTGACTTACCGCAGTGGAGATGACCTTTTCGCAGCCTCTTTCTGGATGGGCGACGGGGCGATTGCTGCCTACGGACCCACGGGGAAAGTCCGTGTGCTTGGTACTCCTGACAGCGGAGAGTATGCAGGGCAGACACGTTTCCTGGACGCCGATGCAGTTCAGGACGCTGAATTCAGTAAGCGCGTAAGCATCGGAAAGTGGAAAGACATCTCACATTTAATCCTGATGACTGACGGTGTTTCTGACCCCTTCTTCGAGACTGATAACGGTTTGTTGAAGGCCGAAAAATGGGATGTGTTGGTGAGTGAGCTATCTCCTGCTTTGAACGATATAGACAAAACGTCAGAGCAACTGGCCGAATGGCTTAATTTCTTTATTCCCGGCAATCATGACGATCGGACTATTGTCGTTTATTGGTAGCGGAACGAACCTCATCGCTGGTGGTTATTAATGGCAAATATTATTACTTGTGTGACAAAGGATGGTGAAACCGTCCAGTTTGTCGATGAAATTATTGGATCCGGTGGGATGAAGGACGTGTACTTCTCCCCAGACAAGTCATATGTCGTCGCCTTTTACAAAAAATCGCAAATCGGGCAGGCCAGAGAACGTATCGATATGATTACTGGCCGGTATCGACAAAGTATTTTTGAACAATCAGGAGGAGACTACTGGAAAGAGTTATTCCGCTGGCCAACCCATGTTGTGGAACACGAAGGTAAAATTGGTGTCGTGGTGCCGACTTATCGAAACCATTTTTTCTTTAAGTTTGGTTCAAAAAATAACGATTTCCTTGGCATCAAGGGGCGTGAAAAAGAAGGCAAATGGTTCGCAAGTGCAAATAATCAGAACAAATTTTTAGATCCTCGTGAACGCGGTAATTTGCTCAGCTACCTAAAAGTGTGCCTTTTACTGACAAGAGCCGTCAGGAGAATGCATGCGGCCGGACTCTGCCACAGTGATCTGAGCTATAAAAATGTTCTGATTGACCCGGAACAGGGACATGCCTGCATTATTGATATTGATGGTCTCGTGGTGCCCGGTAAATATCCACCTGATGTGGTCGGCACACCGGATTTTATCGCGCCGGAGGTGGTAAAAACGAGCCATTTACAGAAAGACGATCCAGCAAGGTTTCTGCCGAGTATTTCAACCGATCGCCATGCTCTGTCAGTGCTGATCTACATGTATTTGTTTTATCGACACCCTCTGCGTGGTGGGAAAATCCACGACATGGATGACGAGATGCGCGATGAGTCACTTTCAATGGGTGAGAAAGCCCTATTTATTGAGCATCCTACCGATAAAAGTAACACCGTAAAACTCAATCAAGTGAGTCCTTTTTCATTACCCTGGGCTGATCCCCAAAAGATCCCTTACAACATTATGGGACCTTATCTGACGCCGCTATTCGAGAAAGCATTCATTGATGGGCTGCATACCCCTTCTGCTCGTCCTACTGCTGATGAGTGGGAAACTGCATTGGTGAAGACTGTTGATCTCATCCAACCCTGTCAGAACAAAAGCTGCGAACAAAAATGGTATGTTTTCTCCGGTAAAACAAAACCGGTATGTCCGTATTGCGGCACTGCCTATAAGGGGAAATTACCGATTTTGAATTTGTACTCTTCCCGGAAAGCGGGCAGTTATCGCCCGGACGATCATCGTTTAATGGTTTGGGATGGACAGTCACTTTTCGCATGGCACGTGAACAGACTTGTTGCCCCTAACGAACGCACGACCGAAGCTCAGAAAAAGCGTGTAGGCTATTTCGTTTTTCATAATCAGCAGTGGTGGTTGGTAAACGAAGGAATTTCCGGGCTATTGTCGTTGCCAGATAAAAAGGTTGTGGCGATTGGGGATAAACTTGAATTAACAGACGGTAAGCAATTTGTTCTTAGCCAGGAAGAAGGTGGCCGACTTATCGTTGTCCAGTTAGTTGAAAACTAATGTTGTTGTGATCACCGACGGGTAAAACAATATAAAAGCAAAAAGGGGTCGCCTTTCGGCAACCCCTTCGAATGTTGGTGGAAGCGTAGAGATTCGAACTCTAGAACCCTTTCGGATCGCCGGTTTTCAAGACCGGTGCCTTCAACCACTCGGCCACGCTTCCAACGAGGCGAACTATAAACATCCCGATACTTTCTGTAAAGTGCGATTTTGTTCGTTCGCCTGAAAAATCATCAAATCTGGTTTATTTGCGTGAAACATCGACAACCAGAAGCAAACAAGCAGAAACGAAAAAGCCCCAGCTTATTTCTAAGCTAGGGCTTGAATGTTGGTGGAAGCGTAGAGATTCGAACTCTAGAACCCTTTCGGATCGCCGGTTTTCAAGACCGGTGCCTTCAACCACTCGGCCACGCTTCCAACGAGGCGAACTATAAACATCCCGATACTTCCTGTAAAGCACGATTTTGTTCGTTCGCCTGATAAATCACCAAACCTGTGTTGTTTGAGTGAAACTCCAACAATTTGATTAGTTTAACATCACAAATCATTGCGAGATCGGCGTCCCGCAATGAAATGGGCTTTAGTGTTTTTTGATGTACATATCTTTGGTGTAGTACACACCGCGGTTGTTTGGCGCGTATCCGCCGACAAACGGTTTCACTAGCTGGGCTAAGACATAGTGATAAACCGGAATGGCTGGCACATCTTCCGCCAGTTTGTCCTCAGCTTGTTGGTAGAACTTGCCGCGTTCCTCAACGGTGCTAGCTTTTGCCGCGTTTAGCAGTGCTTCATCGTACTGCGCGTTGCTGTATTTCGAGTTGTTCTCACTATTACCTGTACGGAAGGTATTGAGGAAGGTAGAGGCATCATCGTAATCAGCTACCCACGCATAGCGCACAACGTCGAAAGTCCCGTTGTGCATAGTATCAAGCATGGTTTTCCATTCCTGGTTTTGCAGCTTCGCTTCTACGCCCAGATTTTTGCTCCACATTGAACTGACGGTGATGGCAATCCGTTTGTGGTTTTCTGAAGTGTTGTAGAGCAAGTTAAAGCTCAGCGGATGTGAAGCATTGAATCCCGCCTCTTCCAGTAGTTTTTTGGCTTCAGCGACGCGCTTCTCGTGGCTCCAACTCGCATATTCAGGAGATTTTATCTCCACCCCGCCGATGTTCTTCTGGCTGACAACCCACGCAGGCGTTTGCCCCTGCCCTAAAACTTTCTCGGCGATGATGTCTTTATCGAGCGCCATGTTCAGCGCACGACGTACACGTGGGTCATTGAACGGGGCTTTAGTGGTGTTGAACTCGTAATAGTAGGTCGCCAGTTTCGGCGTAACATGAACCTGGTCTGGAATGGATTTTTTGAGCGAGCCAAATTGCGTTTGCGATAAGGTATAAACAATATCAATCTCACCTGCTTTATAACGATTGATGTCTGCCGTTTCTGAAGCGATAGGCAAATAAGTCACTTTATTAATAACTGTGTGGCTGTCGTCCCAGTATTGTTTGTTACGCTCGCCGATCACTTTCTCGTTCACTACCCATTGCGCCAGTGTATAAGCAGCGCTGCTGACGAAATTACCCGGCTGCGTCCATTTATCACCAATCTTCTCAACCACTGCTTTGTCGACAGGCACCATAGACGGGTGCGCCAGCATGGCAAGAAACGCAGCTGTGGGTTGAGTCAGCGTAACTTGTATCGTGGTGGCATCAAGAGCCTTAACCCCCAGCGTATCAGGTGACTGCTTTCCAAGTGCGATATCCGCAGCGTTGGCGATGTGCATCCCACCGGGATAACTGGCATAAGGTGATGCTGTTTTCGGGTCAACCAAACGCTGCCAACTCCAGACCACATCTTCAGCGGTTATCGGCTCACCGTTAGACCACTTAAGGCCGGGACGAAGATGGAACGTCCAGATAGTGTTGTCCTTCTCCTCCCATCGTTCAGCTAGTCTCGGCTCAATCGAACCGTCGTTACGCACAGACACCAGCCCATCAAAAAAATCGCTAATGATGTTAAATTCAACGTCACTTTCGACTTTATGAGGATCAAGCGAGGCAGGTTCACTGCCATTGTTACGCACCAATTCTTGTTTTGCAGCCAGTTCCGTACCCGCGGGTACGTTCGCGGCCCACGCCCCAGAAACTGCGCTAGCCAATCCAATAGCGATAATCGATTTTATAAAAATGTTGTGGTTATTAGCTTTCATTACACACGCCTTATTTGAGTTATTAACGACGGTACGGTTAACACTCTTAGCAACAGTATTAATTTAAGCAATAATTTTCAGCCACATATAAGTGAATTTTATGACGCATGTCCGGTCTGTTATGCAAATAAGGCAAGGTAAAGATGGGTAAAAGGGCTTTCTTGCAATAAAGGAGACTATTATTCTCAGCCACTATAACCACCTGCCATAAGAGAGAGTTTCTGAATGGATCGCATAATTACTTCCTCGCGTGACCGTTCGTCACTGCTGAGTACCCACAAGGTACTGCGTAATACCTATTTCCTGCTCAGCCTGACGCTGGCATTTTCTGCGATTACCGCAACCGCCAGCACCGTGTTGATGCTGCCATCTCCGGGCCTGATTTTGACGCTGGTCGGCATGTATGGTCTGATG
Source organism: Buttiauxella agrestis ATCC 33320 (assembly GCA_024169445.1). Lineage (GTDB taxonomy): Bacteria > Pseudomonadota > Gammaproteobacteria > Enterobacterales > Enterobacteriaceae > Buttiauxella > Buttiauxella ferragutiae. The sequence continues at coordinate 2,741,820 of JALKFA010000001.1, read as the reverse complement.
TTTTTAACCTACCGTCTGGCTGATAAACCAACGGGCATTCTGGCAGCATTCGCGTTCACAGGCTTCCTGGGTTATATCCTCGGGCCGATGCTTAACTCATATATTTCCGCCGGTATGGGCGATGTGATTGGCATGGCGTTGGGTGGTACCGCGTTGGTATTCTTCAGCTGTTCGGCGTATGTGCTGACCACCCGTAAGGATATGTCCTTCCTCGGCGGCATGCTGATGGCGGGTGTCGTCGTTGTGTTGGTCGGTATGGTTGCGAATATCTTCCTGCAATTACCTGCCCTGCACCTGGCAATTAGCGCGGTGTTCATCCTGATCTCATCCGGCGCCATTTTGTTTGAGACCAGCAACATCATTCGTGGTGGCGAAACTAACTATATTCGCGCAACAGTGAGCTTGTATGTTTCTCTGTACAACATCTTTATCAGCCTGTTGAGCATTCTGGGCTTCGCAAGCCGCGATTAATCATCGGTTGTGGTGCCAATAAAGCCTCGCTTAATCGCGGGGCTTTATTTTTTCTGACACCTTAAAATTTGCTACACTGCGGCCAGTTTGTCTGGAGCAAAGAATAATTATGTTGATGTTTGAAGGCCGAGAAATCGAAACCGATGCCGATGGTTATCTGAAAAATAGCCACGAGTGGAGCGAGCCGCTTGCCGAAGTGATTGCGGCAAACGAAGGCATTACGCTGGCAGTAGAGCACTGGGAAGTAGTGCGCTTCGTACGTGAGTTTTACCTGGAATTTAATACTTCTCCGGCTATTCGTATGCTGGTCAAAGCGATGGCGAATAAATTCGGCGAAGAGAAAGGTAATAGCCGCTATCTATACCGTTTGTTCCCGAAAGGGCCGGCCAAACAGGCGACAAAAATTGCCGGTCTGCCAAAGCCGGTGAAGTGTATTTAGTAGCGAATACTAAAGTCTGTCCCTTGGCGGTCGGGTTGGTGAGGCTCAGTCAGCACTTTATCAACCCGGGCACTGCGCGGCCCTCCTGCTTTTAGCCACGCGATAAGCTTTTCAACCTGTGGTGCATCACCGCAGGCTAATACCTCAACGCTACCATCATCCATGTTACGGGCATAACCGGTTAAACCCAGTTTTAGTGCCTCACGTTGTGTGCTGTAGCGAAAACCAACCCCCTGAACCAGGCCGTGGACCCAGGCAAGTGTGCATACTGTGGTCATAACTTCCTCCGTTTCGGGTTCTTACGTTGCATTTAGCCGGTGTTAACCGGAAAATGACGCCCAAATCTTAGCAAGAAAGCATAGCAAATTATGAGTGTACGTTTAGTGTTAACCAAAGGGCGCGAAAAATCGTTATTGCGCCGTCATCCGTGGGTGTTTTCTGGTGCCGTCGCACGTATGGAAGGCAAAGCTAATCTCGGCGAAACAATTGATGTTGTCGACAGCCAGGGAAAATGGTTGGCACGTGCCGCCTATTCTCCTTCTTCGCAAATCCGTGCGCGCGTCTGGACTTTTGATGCCAACGAAAACATTGATATTGCCTTCTTCACTCGCCGTTTGCAGCAAGCGCAGCAGTGGCGCGAATGGCTGGCGACTCGCGATGGGTTAGACAGCTATCGTTTGATTGCCGGCGAATCTGATGGCCTGCCAGGTGTGACGATTGACCGCTTCGGTAATTTCCTTGTACTGCAATTGCTGTCCGCTGGCGCAGAATACCAACGCCCTGCTCTGGTCGCTGCACTGCAAAATCTCTATCCAGAATGCGCTATCTATGACCGCTCAGATGTTGCGGTGCGTAAGAAAGAAGGCATGGAATTGACGCAAGGCCCAGTGAGCGGTGAATTGCCACCTGACTTGTTGCCAATCGAAGAACATGGCATGAAGCTGCTGGTTGATATTAAAGGTGGCCATAAAACTGGTTACTACCTTGATCAGCGCGACAGCCGCTTTGCGACTCGCCAGTATGTGAAAGATAAGCGTGTGTTGAACTGCTTCTCTTATACCGGTGGTTTTGCAGTTTCCGCACTGATGGGCGGATGTCAGCAGGTTGTCAGTGTTGATACCTCTCAGGATGCTCTGGATGTTGCAAAGCAAAACGTTGAGCTGAACAAACTCGACCTGAGCAAAGCCGAATTCGTGCGTGATGATGTGTTCAAACTGCTGCGCAAATACCGCGATCTGGGTGAGAAGTTCGACGTTATTATTATGGACCCACCTAAGTTTGTCGAAAACAAGAACCAGCTGATGGGCGCTTGCCGGGGTTATAAAGATATCAACATGCTGGCAATCCAGTTGTTGAATCCGGGTGGCATTCTGATGACGTTCTCCTGCTCAGGTTTAATGACGACAGATTTATTCCAGAAAATCATTGCCGATGCCGCCGTAGACGCCGGGCGTGATGTACAATTTATAGAGCAGTTCCGTCAGGCCGCCGATCACCCCGTGATCGCCACCTATCCGGAAGGGTTGTATCTGAAAGGGTTTGCCTGTCGCGTCATGTAACTTGAAAAGCAGGAAGTTGCCCGCACATTAATTGCAGGTAATGTTTCTCAGGAGGTGACTATGATTGCCAGCAAATTCGGCATTGGCCAGCAAGTAAGACATTCTTTGCTGGGATATCTGGGAGTGGTGGTCGATATCGACCCAGAATACTCTCTGGATGAACCCGCAGAAGATGATCTGGCCGACAATGATGCCCTCCGTCGTGCACCCTGGTATCATGTAGTAATGGAAGATGATGATGGCCAGGCAGTGCACACCTATCTTGCTGAAGCCCAGTTAAGTGGGGAGTCACAAGACGAGCATCCCGAACAACCGTCAATGGATGAATTGGCGGCTTCGATACGGCAACAGCTTCAGGCACCTCGCCTGCGTAATTAGCAAAAACCCCGCAATTGCGGGGTTTTTTAATTATTTAGCCAGGCCTAAGCGAGGAATTTCAATTGCCGGGCATTTGTCCATCACCACGTTTAAACCGGCATCCTGTGCCAGCACGGCAGCCTGCTCATTGATGACGCCTAACTGCATCCACAACGTTTTTGCACCGATAGCAATAGCTTCTCTCGCAACTTCCCACGCAGCCTCTGAATTTCTAAAGACATCGACCATATCCACTTTCTGTGGAATATCTGCAAGAGATCCATAGCCTTGCTGCCCCAACAGCGTTTTACCGGCCACTTTTGGTGACACGGGAATCACTTCGTATCCTTGATCCAGCAAATATGCCATCACCCGATAGCTTGGGCGATCTGGTTTATCACTGGCTCCCACCAGTGCAATTGTTCGGGTGCTTTTTAAAATAGTTTCGATATCTGCCTGTTTCATCACACTCTCCGCTGGGACTTCGTTATCAAAAGTGTATGCCATCCGCTACTGACTCACCATCTTTCCCATACACAGGTAGTAGAGCAATTTTGGAAAATATGTCTATATGTTAATGAACTGTCCTTATGAAAAATTTTGATACATTCAGTAAGGGATAGTCCCATTTACCCATGGCAGGAGAAATTGATGAGAACGGTGTTCTTTATCGCAATATGTTGGATCTCTCTTTTGCCGCTTGAATTGCGGGCAACAACATTACGTTTGTCCACAGATGTAGATTTGCTGGTGCTTGATGGGAAAAAGGTTTCAAGCTCTTTGTTAAGAGGGGCTGATAGTCTTGAGCTGGATAACGGGCCGCACCAACTGGTATTCCGCGTCGAGAAGAATATTCGTACCAACACACGTGAACAACGTCTTTATATATCCCCACCTTTAGTTGTAAGTTTCGACACTAAGGAGGTCAGCCAGGTCAATTTTAATTTACCCCGTATTGAAAATGATAAAGAGAGTGATGAGTTTGACCGTACTCCGCATCTCCAGTTACTGGACGGTGGTGCCACAGTCATCCCTCTGAAAGTTGATATCCTGCCAGTAAAAGTAACGCCACAAGGGATTGATTACGAGCAAGATACCCAGTTTTACAACAAATCTGGGAAGGTCGCATCAATAAAAGGATTCGCCACGATGATGGCTGATGATAGTACATTGCTGTCGCGCACATCCGAACTTGATACACCGCCGCCTCAGTCAGAAACATTAACCGAACAGCGTCTCAAGTACTGGTTTTTACAAGCAGACAAACCCACTCGTGACCGTTTCTTACAATGGGTGAAAGATAAGCCTGAGCAATAATTACCTTTCTGTTCCCGCATTTTTACCACCCTTCTCTTGCAGCATCAGTGGCTTCCAGTAAGCTGTAGGCATTATTAATTACTCAGGATTAACCAATGGAATTAACGAGCCGCACCCTGGCGGAAAAGAAGCATGTCGCGCTGGTCGCGCACGATCACTGCAAAGATGCGTTGTTAAAATGGGTTGAACGCCACAAGGCAGTACTTGCCCAGCATGTACTGTACGCAACCGGTACCACCGGGAATCTGATCCAACGCGGCAGCGGTCTGGATGTCAATGCCATGCTAAGCGGCCCAATGGGCGGCGATCAACAGGTGGGCGCATTGATTTCCGAAGGGAAAATTGATGTGCTAATTTTCTTCTGGGACCCGTTGAATGCCGTTCCACACGACCCGGATGTTAAAGCATTACTGCGTCTGGCGACGGTGTGGAACATTCCTGTGGCTACCAACTTATCCACCGCCGATTTTATTATTCAATCGCCGGGGTTTAATCAGTCAGTAGAAATTTTGATCCCTGACTATGCACGTTATTTGGCTGAGCGACTGAAGTAACTACGGCCGATTGGCAGCGGGCACGCCAAGATGTTTCAGGATATCAACAAAACTGGATGGTTCTTTTTTGTTGAATAACAGCCAGACACGATGACGGGCCCGCGTCATCGCCACATACAGTAACCGCCGCTCTTCAGCATCCGGATAATCTTCTGGTTGTGGCAGTAACGCCTCTTCCATGACCGATTCGCGCGCCACAGCCGGGAAGCCATCTTTCCCCTGCTGTAATCCCAGTATCACAACATAATCAGCTTGTTGCCCTTTACTGGCGTGAATAGTCATGAAGTCAATGGCCAGTTTTGGCCAACGCGTCGCAGCCTTTTCCAGAATTACCGGACGTAAATGATGGTAACGCGCCAGCACCAGAATGCGCTGTTGGGGCTGTACATATCCGCTCATCTTATCGAGTAACGCTTCAAGCTGGTCATCGGCTAATAATGTGACAGCTTTTTTATCACCTTTAGATAAGCTGTTTAATGGTTTAGCAAGTTGATGCGGGTTCTGCTGCACGAATCGATTCGCGATTTCACCGATGCGGTCATTGAAGCGGTAAGTGGTATCCAGTGCACACTGGTCCGCCTCACCAAAATGTTGAGTAAAGGCGGTCGTCAGCGACATTTCTGCACCGCTGAAACGATAAATCGCTTGCCAGTCATCGCCCACGGCATACAAAGAAGTATGCGAGTTTTGTTTTCTCAGTGCCGCCAGCAATGCAGCTCGCTGAGGCGAGATGTCCTGAAATTCATCAACTAAAATATGCTTCCATGGGCTAATAAAACGCCCTTTTTCCAGCACATTCACAGCCTGATGAATCAGACCTGAAAAATCGACCGCTTCTTCGGACTTCAGCGCCGTTTTCCAGGCTTTTAATAGCGGAGCCATGAGCTTGATGCGTTTAGCGAACACATCACGAATATCCTCAGGCGCAGAGGCCATCATTTCAGCCTGAGAGCCCCCATGCATACGCATTAATCCCAGCCATCTGTCTAAGCGGCTGGCGAGGCGTTTTGCTAAACGTTCATCCTTCCAGTATTCACCTTCCGGCACATGCCATTGCAACTCGTCACTCAGCCACTCGCGCCAGCCTTTAGCCTGCGCTTTTTTCTCACGGCATTGTTGCTGCCAGCTTTCAATCAGCAATTGATGGCGTGCATCGGTATCAGATTCCAGTTCGCTAACACGTGGCACCTTTTTGCTGCCTTGCTGAATAATATGCAGCGCTAATGCGTGGAATGTACGGGCTGAAATCGCATCGGTTTGGAGGCGTTCAGCGATACGCTCGTCCATCTCCTGCGCGGCTTTGCGGCCAAATGCCAGCAATAAAATTTGATCTTCACTGGCCTCGCCACGTTGCAGCAACCAACCTGCACGAGCAACCAGAACAGAGGTTTTTCCACTACCCGCTCCTGCCAGAACTAATAACGAATCTTCGCCATTAACCACGGCGCGAGCCTGAGAGGGATTCAGTGGCGAGCTTTCTATTTTCTGGAAGAAATCAGCATACTTTTCAAGCATGTGATTGGTGAAAGAAGTATTGCGTTGATGTCGGCGTTGCTCGCCTTGTTCAAGCCAGGCTTTGCACTGCAGCCAAATTTCACGACAATTTTCGAAATCTTCCAGCCGGGCTTGCGGCATAGGTAATGCAGAAAACGCAGCACGCACGTTTTGTTGTAATGCCTGCATGTCGCTGCGCCTGAACCATTTTTCCTGCTGAATCCTGCGCGTAATCTCAGCGTGCTGCTGGCGTAAAACCTGAGCCGCAACTTCGCTCATTTCGGCACTCCAGTTTTGCCAAAGCTCATCGAGATGATGATAAAAGCGCTGCGTTTCGCTCCATTCAGTCCCATGCAGACGCACCACTTTGTCATCAGGCAGGACAAACTCAAGTTCCCCCCACACCAAGCCGCGCTTGCAATTAATGGCTATTAACTGATTGAATGGAATAAGATATTCATGGCGTTCGCCCTTTACCTCGACACCAGCAGCCAGCAATCTCACACGATTATAGGGATGTTGTGCTAAATGTTTGCCCAGGGAGGTTGCTTTCAGTTCCATTACGCTTTGCCTGATCCAAAATAGAGGTTGTGGTTAAGTTTACTCGCCGAAGGAATGACGCTCCAGGGTAAAAACGCGTTACAATTGTTGTGGTTATTCATTTGTCTACATTCATACCAACGAAGAGTGATTATGCGTACAGTCCTTAACATCTTGAACTTTGTACTGGGCGGTTTTTTGACTACCCTATCCTGGTTGCTGGCCACTCTTGTCAGTATCATTTTTATTTTCACGCTTCCGCTGACTCGTTCCTGCTGGGAGATAACCAAACTCTCTTTCGTACCGTATGGTAACGAAGCCATTCATGTTGATGAGCTCGAGCCGCAGAGCAAAAGTGCCATCATGAATACCGGTGGTACCTTGCTGAACATTGTTTGGCTGGTATTTTTCGGATGGTGGCTCTGTGTGCTGCATATCTGCACCGGGATTGCACAATGCGTCACTATTATCGGCATTCCTGTGGGAATCGCTAATTTCAAAATTGCTGCTATCGCGCTTTGGCCGGTTGGCCGCCGTGTGGTTTCCGTTGAAACTGCGCAGGCTGCACGTGAAGCAAACGCCCGTCGTCGTTTCCAGTAAATCAGACAAGGATAGTGAGTATTAATGCTTAGTCCAATTCTGCGCCGCTATACCTGGAACAGCACCTGGCTCTATAACCTGCGTATTTTCATCGCACTGACGGGCACTGCTGCCCTCCCCTGGTGGCTGGGTGACGTTAAGCTGACTATCCCCTTAACGCTCGGCGTAGTTGCCGCCGCACTCGCAGACCTGGATGACCGGCTCACCGGGCGTTTGCGTAATCTGCTGATTACTTTGATTAGTTTCTTTATTGCTTCAGCATCAGTTGAGTTGTTGTACCCGTGGCCAATCTTTTTTGGCATCGGGCTAATGGTTTCCACTAGCGGGTTCATTCTGTTGGGCGGACTGGGCCAGCGTTACGCCACCATTGCCTTCGGGGCGCTACTTATCGCCATTTATACCATGCTCGGTATTTCTTTATACGAGCACTGGTATCAACAACCCATACTGCTGTTGGCTGGCGCTATCTGGTACAACGTGCTGACACTTGCCGGGCATCTAATCTTCCCTATTCGGCCTCTTCAAGATAACCTGGCGCGGTGCTATGAAAGTCTCGCACGTTATCTCGAGGTCAAAGCCATGCTGTTCGACCCCGACATTGAAGAAGAAAACCAGGCCCCCATGCTTGAGCTTGCGATGGCCAACAGTCAACTGGTCACGATGCTCAATCAGACCAAAGGCTCACTCTTGACTCGTTTACGCGGAGATCGCGGACAACGCGGCACACGTCGTACATTGCATTACTATTTTGTTGCGCAGGACATTCACGAGCGCGCGAGCTCTTCGCATATCCAGTACCAGGCGCTACGCGATAAATTCCGCTACAGCGATATTATGTTCCGCTTTCAACGACTGCTAACTATGCAGTCCCAGGCTTGCTTGCAACTTTCGCGCTCAATTTTATTACGCGAGAAATACCAACACGACCCACGTTTTGAACGTGCGTTTACGCATCTTGATGCGGCGATTGAAAGACTGAATGCCAACCAATATCTGGCTGGTGAATTAAAAGCGCTTGGCTTCCTGGTGAGTAATTTGCGTGCCATTGATGCGCAATTAGCGACAATTGAATCCGAGCAAGCTCTTGCCGCACCACACAGTGATATCGAAAACCGCCTTGCGGATGATCGCATTACCGGCTTTGGAGATGTCTGGCAGCGTCTGAAACGCAACTTAACACCGGAGTCAGCGTTATTTCGTCATGCGGTTCGTATGTCGGTAGTGCTTTGCGTCGGCTACGCATTCATACAGTTTACCGGGCTAAAACATGGGTATTGGATCTTGCTGACCAGCCTGTTTGTCTGCCAGCCTAACTACAATGCCACTCGTCGACGTTTAGCATTGCGTATCATCGGCACTTTAGTGGGTGTGGCGATAGGGCTACCAGTGTTGTACTTTGTACCGTCAATTGAAGGCCAGCTTGTCTTAATCGTGATTACTGGCGTGCTCTTTTTTGCCTTTCGCAATGTGCAATATGCACATGCCACCATGTTTATCACGTTACTGGTGTTGTTGTGTTTCAACTTGCTGGGTGAAGGGTTTGAAGTCGCTATGCCTCGTATCTTCGATACGCTGCTGGGATGTGCTATCGCCTGGGCTGCGGTGAGTTTCATCTGGCCGGACTGGCGTTTCCGTCGACTACCATTGGTTGTTGAGCGCGCATTTAATGCGAACTGCCGCTATCTGGATGCGATTCTTGAGCAATACCATCAAGGCCGGGATAATCGTGTTGAATATCGAATCGCGCGCCGGGATGCACATAACAAAGATGCAGAACTGGCATCTGTGGTGTCCAACATGTCATCTGAGCCGCGCGTTTCGCGAGAGATGCAAGAGACTGCATTTCGTTTGCTATGCCTAAATCACACATTTAACAGCTATATTTCAGCGTTAGGTGCGCACCGCGAACAACTGACCAACGAAGATATTTTACTGCTGCTTGATGATGCGGTGTGTTATGTCGATGATGCCCTTCATCATTTGCCTGCCGATGAAGCACGGGTGCACAAGGCGCTGCATGGGCTTACTGAGCGTATAACCTCGCTTGAGCCACAGTCGGATAGCAAAGAGCCGTTAGTGCTTCAACAAATTGGCCTGCTGGTTGCGCTGTTACCAGAAATATCACGTCTCCAACAACTTGTGTCGCAGCAACATACTTAACGGGTGTGTCGTTGCGCGTAAAGATGCCCCCACTCGACCAACTCCCGGCGCGTTGCCGCCGGGAGTGCGGCTTCATGAACACCACAAATAGCCCCCGCTAAAGCCAACAAGACTTGTACCCCTAGCCCTTTCTTCAAATGTCTCAGTTTTATCCACGACCGTTTTGCACCATAAGCATGAAGGGTGCGCACGTCAGCAATCCCGACTTCCCACAACATCATCTCCAGGCTGTGAGTTAAATTAGGTAAATCTTTGAGACGTTGTTGCGCCTTCAGGCGAGATTTCTCACGGCGAGCGCTAAACAATGCATCGGTTGAAAGCTGCAACAGCTTTTGCCGATCACGCCACAGTCCTTCATCGACATGATAATAATTGAGCGCAATGGCTCGTCCACGTTTGTTATAAACCAGAGACTCTGACGCTCTTGCAACAAAGTAAACTTCCGATTGTTCGCAGGCACGTAGATACAATTCTCCCTCAGAAACCATGGCAAACACCACATTTTCGACGGTCAAACTATAGCCACCAAATAGCGAGCGATAATTTATATCACCTAATGGCGCTAGATATTCTTTTGATTGATGAATCCTTGCATAAGACCGGCTCTTCATGAATATATCCTTAAATATCAATCCATAACATATCATCACAATGTGTAACTGCATCCAGTAATATGAAAATAGGTAACATGATGAGCGACGGCAATCACATTCTTACTTTCCGCAGATTTACATGTCGAAATTGCGATATGCTTTCCGAAATTTAGATTGATCTTTGTCCGAACTGGCATTACTGTATATTCATACAGTAACCCATCAGGCGGGATTAACTATGCAATCACATAACGTTCTAACTCACGTTGCCACTGTTCCAGGTTCTGCGTCTTCATTGGCTCAGTCATCAGCAGGTAACAACATTAAAGGGTTGATCAGTGAAGTGATCTACAGCGAAGATCAGCCCTGGATTACACAGTTAGTGTTGCTGCCCTTGCTGCAACAGCTTGGTCAGCAATCTCGCTGGCAGTTGTGGTTAACGCCACAACAGAAATTGAGTCGTCAGTGGGTGCAGTCAGCTGGTCTTCCGCTGACAAAAGTGATGCAGGTAAGCCAGTTAGATCCACTTTTTACCGTAGATGCTATGGTAAAAGCATTGCAGACAGGAAATTACAGTGTTGTTATTGGTTGGTTACCGGAAGAATTGACCGACGAAGAGCATTTTCAGCTATCATCAGCAGCTGAAATGGGTAAGGCAATTGGCTTTATTATGCGTCCAACTCGTACCTCAAAAACAGGATGTCGACCACGAAGTGGTCTAAAAATTCATTCTAGTTTGTATCATTAAGTAAATTTAAGAGAAATCCTGGAACTTTTTCTTCTCTGCTGACAATTCATTGTGAATTATGAAGAATCCCCGCTGCAAGCCGCTCCAGGCGGCATTCCGCCAGTTTTAAGAAGCCTATTTTTCGCGCAAAGTTGTTAAAAAGTGTGTACTCAAATCGTTTTTTTTCATATGCCTGAGGGACTTCACACTTGTAAGTTTTCAACTACGTTGTAGACTTTAGCTCGCCAGGGTTGCTCTTCCATAACACCGATTGATCGGTAGAGTAACAAGTGAGCATAAACTCGGGCGAAGGATTTAACCCTGGGCTTTAGAGCGATTTTAAAGCTCATGGCCTTTTTGGATGATAATGAGGCGCAAAAAATGAAAAAGACAGCTATCGCGATTGCAGTGGCACTGGCTGGCTTCGCTACCGTAGCGCAGGCCGCACCGAAAGATAACACCTGGTATGCAGGTGGTAAGTTGGGTTGGTCCCAGTTCCACGACACCGGTTTCTACGGAAACGGTTTCCAGAACAACAATGGCCCAACTCACAGCAGCCAACTGGGTGCTGGTGCATTCGGTGGTTACCAGGTTAACCCGTACGTTGGTTTCGAAATGGGTTACGACTGGTTAGGTCGTATGCCTTACAAGGGCAGCGTTGATAACGGTGCTTTCAAAGCGCAAGGCGTTCAACTGGCTGCTAAACTGAGCTACCCAATCAACGACGATCTGGATATCTACACTCGTCTGGGTGGTATGGTATGGCGTGCAGACGCTAAAGGTAACTACGCTTCTACTGGCGTTACCCGCAGCGAACACGACACTGGCGTTTCCCCGCTGGCAGCAGTTGGTCTTGAGTACGCAATCACCCGTGATATCGCAACTCGCCTGGATTACCAGTGGGTTAGCAACATCGGTGATGCGCAAACCGTTGGTACTCGTCCAGACAACGGCATGCTGAGCCTGGGTGTTTCTTACCGTTTCGGCCAGTATGATGCAGCTCCAGTTGTAGCTCCGGCTCCAGCTCCAGCTCCAGAAGTACAGACTAAGCACTTCACTCTGAAGTCTGATGTTCTGTTCAACTTCAACAAAGCAACTCTGAAACCAGAAGGTCAGCAGGCACTGGATCAACTGTATACTCAGTTGAGCAACCTCGACCCGAAAGATGGTTCTGTTGTAGTTCTGGGCTTCACCGACCGTATCGGTTCAGACCAGTACAACCAGAAACTGTCTGACAAACGTGCACAGTCTGTTGTTGATTACCTGATCTCTAAAGGTATCCCAGCTAACAAGATCTCCCCACGCGGTATGGGCGAATCTAACCCAGTTACTGGCAGCACCTGTGATAACGTAGCTCCTAAAGCTAAACTGATTGATTGCCTGGCTCCAGATCGTCGCGTAGAGATCGAAGTTAAAGGTATCAAAGACGTTGTAACTCAGCCTGCGGCATAAGTTACCGTTATAAAAAAACCCCGCTTCGGCGGGGTTTTTTGTTTTTAATGTTCTGGAACAGAAAAGCAAAATGAATCACTGCATCAACTCAACTGCGCTCTATTATTTGCCGAGCATTGCCTGAAGATCTTGTTTCAAAGAAGACATCTGATTGGCGTATTGTTCTTTACGCTCAGCATCTTCAATCAATTGCACAATAGTTTCTGAGAGAGTGCACCCTCGCCGATGAGCAAGCCCTGCTAACCGCTGCCAGACCAGATACTCAAGGTCGATGGACTTTTTACGCGTATGTTGATGTTCGGCATTAAAGTGCCGTTTACGACGTGCGCGGATAGTTTGTTTCATGCGGTTGCGGAGTTCTGGATTCATATGCTGCTCTATCCAGCTCAACACGTGCACAGGCTCATTTTCTAAGCGTAGCAGTTCATCAACGGCTTCTTTCGCAGCACTCGCCTCGATATAACGCGTGATAAGCTCGCCTTCACGGTGTTTTTTAACCAGATACTTCCACTTCCAGCCGCTCTCGAGATTTTCCAACTGTTGATATTTCATTGTTGTCTCAGTGTGACCGTGTAACTCATTTCAGAATAACAGTTTTTTTTATTTTCGCTTACCTGAAAAATGAAAGCTGTGAGCTAAGTAAACTTGCCGCTCCGCATAAACCGTGTGCTGCTTCGCCTATTCTTGTATAATCGCGCCTTTGACATCTAATTAATAAATAGCGACTTTGACGACTAATCGACTTGAATGGCGTGCTCTTGTACCTGATACCGAAAGTTATCAGGAAATTTTCGCACAGCCTTATGATTCCGAAACTGCCCCTTTCTCCGCTGTGCAACCTCGTCTGACTTATGGACTGATGCAGCTCAGCCAACCGGTAGCCTCGGCCGATCTGATGCTGGTAAAAGCCGCTGAAGAAGCCGAATACCTTAATCTTATTGCTAACGCAGCGCGCGAATGCTGGTCTCCGGATGTCACACTGACCGGCGGACATTATCTGATCGAAGGCTCGCGTATCACGTTACGCCCGGCTGAATCTGCTGAAGACAATTTTGCTGGTCAATCCGAGGTCGTCGTAGCTGACTGGATTGAAGCTGAGCAATTATTTGGCTGTGTTCGCCAGTTTGCCGGGGAAATCACACTGACTCCGGGTTTAGTTCACCAGGCAAACGGTGGCATTCTGGTGCTGTCGTTGCGTAGTGTGTTAGCACAACCGTTGCTATGGCTACGTCTGAAGCAGATGGTCATTCAGGGCCGCTTTGACTGGATTTCACCTGACGAAACACGGCCGTTGCCTGTTAGCATCCCGTCGTTACCCTTGAGCCTGAAATTGGTCCTGGTGGGTGAACGTGAATCTCTGGCTGACTTCCAGGATATGGAACCAGAGCTGGCGACCTGCGCAATCTACAGCGAATTTGAAGAAAACCTGCAAATTACTTCCGCCGATGATATGGCATTGTGGTGTCAGTGGATTTACGCCGTTGCGAAATCTAAATCGCTACCCGCACCTGCAACGGATGCCTGGACTACATTTATCCGTGAAGCTGTACGCTACACGGGTGACCAGGAAACACTGCCGCTATGTCCATCGTGGATAGGCCGCCAACTGCGCGAAGTCGCCTCATTTACTGAAGACGAAACCTTCGGCGCAGCTGAACTGACACAAATGCTGGCGCAGCGTGAATGGCGTGAAGGTTATCTGGCTGAGCGCATGCAGGATGAAATTCTGCTTGAGCAAATCCTGATTGAAACCGAAGGTGAGATGGTTGGCCAAATTAACGCATTGTCAGTGATAGAATTCCCGGGTCATCCACGCGCATTCGGTGAGCCTTCTCGAATTAGTTGCGTCGTTCATGTGGGTGATGGTGAATTCACTGACGTTGAGCGCAAAGCGGAATTGGGTGGCAATATTCATGCGAAAGGCATGATGATCATGCAGGCATTTTTGATGTCTGAATTGCAGCTCGATCAGCAAATCCCCTTCTCTGCATCTCTGACTTTTGAACAGTCATATAGTGAAGTTGATGGTGACAGCGCCTCAATGGCGGAACTGTGCGCATTAATCAGTGCGCTGGCGAATGTGCCAATTTATCAGCACATCGCAGTAACCGGTTCAGTCGACCAGTTCGGGCGCGTACAACCGGTTGGAGGCCTAAATGAGAAGATTGAAGGTTTCTTCCGCATCTGCCAGGAACGTGAGTTCACCGGCAAGCAAGGCGTGATAATCCCACTGTCCAACATTCGTCACCTGTGCCTGCACCAGGATGTTCTGGATGCTGTGGAGCAAGGACAATTCACGATTTGGGCCATCGACGATGTCACTGATGCGCTACCATTATTAACAAATCTGCCCTGGGATGGTGAGGGGCAAAATACGCTCATGCGTGCGGTACAAGAGCGGATAGCTCAGGCATCGGCGCAAGATATTCGGCACCGTTATCCATGGCCACTGCGTTGGCTCAACTGGTTCACACCAAACTGATCGGACTTGTTGAGCGTACACGTGTTAGCTAACATGCGTGCTTCATTATAAAAAGGCTTACTGTAAACATGGTAGATAAACGCGAATCCTATACAAAAGAAGATCTTCTTGCCTCTGGTCGTGGAGAACTGTTTGGCGCTGAAGGCCCACGGTTACCTGCGCCATCCATGCTGATGATGGACCGCGTGGTCAAGATGACCGAAGACGGTGGTAACTTCGATAAAGGTTACGTTGAAGCAGAATTAGATATTAATCCTGATCTGTGGTTCTTTGGCTGCCACTTTATCGGCGATCCGGTAATGCCTGGTTGTCTGGGCCTTGATGCGATGTGGCAGCTGGTCGGTTTCTACCTGGGCTGGCTCGGTGGTGAAGGTAAAGGTCGTGCTCTGGGTGTGGGTGAAGTTAAACTCGCGGGTCAGATTCTGCCAACTGCGAAGAAAGTTACCTATCGTATTCATTTCAAACGCGTCATCAATCGCCGCCTGATCATGGGCCTGGCAGATGGTGAAGTACTGGTTGATGGCCGTGTCATTTACACCGCTACCGATCTGAAAGTGGGTCTGTTCAAAGATACCACTGCTTTCTAGCCCTCTATACCCGTTAGCATTCAAGTTGCAGCCAACACCCCTGCGGCTTGAAAGATGACGGGTATAAACGCGAAACCTCCGCTGTGCGGAGGTTTCTTTTTCTAAAGAGACAGTGATTACGCGGTAACCGCCCTGTCTTCCATGGCTTCTCGCCAGCCTCCCATCCAGTACGACCTCTGATTCAGTGTCTGATAAGGACACATCTCTTTGGAGCGTCCGACGATACCTGCTTGATAACCACGCTGATGAGCCCGTTCCAGGCGATCTCGTTTTTGTCTCTTCATGCCTCGTTTCCCTCATTTCTTTAATCTGGTGGAAAGAAAACAGTGGCCACAAAACGTGCAACCACATATAACGAATACCTCCAAAACACGCCACCGTCAATGCGCAAAATTCACGCCAATGTCATATTTGTGAGCTACATGTGATGCGATTTGAGAAAAAAGTGTGAACAATGACTGGTAACGAGCTCATGCCAAAAGAAAAGCTGCGCCCGCGTTGATAGCGAATGGCGCAGCTTTTTTGTGCTACTGAAGTGATTAATTAATGCGTGTTAACTGGCCGGCAATACTTTGCGCTTCTTGTTGCCAGGCCTGAGCCAAAGTTTTCACCATCGCATCATAACCATCAGCTTGCTGTTTTAACTCAAGATGAAATGGCCGTTTAGTCAACTGCCCTTCGTGGTTAAGCAACCATTCACCGCTCACAATGACCTTGCCATCATAACGACCGTGGAAACCCGTCACGTTGACACTCAACGTATCCTGAACGCTACCGAGCGGTTGTGAAGCCACCACCCAACCTGGCAATGCGCTGCTCAGATTACTGACCAGAGTATTACGTAGTTGCTGGTCTAATGGGCTTGCCCACAAATTGTTGGTCGCAATCACGTATTGCACATCGCTGGTCTGATAAACCACGCCGTTTCCGGCGAGGTAGTCAGGAACCGCAACTTGCTCCACCCATAATAAACGGCTGCCAGACTGGCTCACAGCCTGCATAGCAGGCGTTGAGCTTTGAGGTAGCTGATAATACGTCTTTCCCGGATCGCTGCTACAGGCCGTCAAAACAAGAGCTGCAACTATCGGAAGCCATTTTTTCATTATTGTGCCCTCTTCGGCTGGGGATCTTTTTTATCCTTCGCTTCAAAGATCAGCGAATTGCTCTTATCGTTCAACGTGCGCAACACAGGTTGCAGTTCGCGCAGCACCTGATCAAGACGCTGCATATCGGCCACCATCTTGTTGTAAGCCGCAGAACCTGGCTGGAAGCCCTGCATGCTGCGATTGAGCTCACGTAGCGTTGTCTGCATATCTTCAGGCAACGATTGCATTGATTTATTCGACGTAATCTTATTCAGATTATCCAGCGTCTGCTGCAAGCGCTTCATGGTTCGTTGGCTTTCAGCAAGCGAGTTGGTTGTCTCTTCAATCATTGGATTCAATGGCAAGTTATTAATCTTATCCAGTGTCTCCAGCAAACGTTGTTGAATTTGCGCCAAACCACCGCTCATCGTTGGAATGATTGGATACCCATCAAAGGTCGGCAAATCGGTCACCGGCGGAGCTTTAGGGTTGAAATCAAGATCGATAAACAGAGCGCCAGTCACCAGGCTGCCGGTTTTCATCGTGGCCCGCAAACCGCGTTTAATCAGCGATGCCATATTGTCCTCAATTCGGACATCATCACCGACGAGATTTTGTAAACGTTCAGGCTCAAGGCGGATTAATACCGGAATACGGAAGTCATCATTAATTTTCTGACGCATACCTGCGGTAAAGAATGGCACCTTCGCCACGGTTCCCAGACGAATGCCACGGAACTCAACAGGCGCACCTGGCTGTAAGCCACGGACGGAATCTTTGAAGAACATCAGGTAATCAATGTGATCGGTATACAAGGAGTCCTGGGTGCTTTTCTGGTCGTCAAATAGCTTGTATTCACTACCAGGTGCGGCGGCCTTGCCAAGCTCCCAACCTTCTGGCACATCAAAACTCACACCGCCGCTAAACAGCGTGGTAAGCGAGCCCATTTCCACACGCATCCCCTGGGAAGACATATCAACGGCAATACCGCTGTCTTTCCAGAAACGCACATTGGTGGTGACCAGGCGATCGTTAGGCGCACTAATAAAGAGTTGATATTTGATGCTACGTTTTGCCGCATCAAAAGTACTGGTTTCCACTGACCCAACGCGATAACCGCGGAACAGTACCGGATCGCCCGGTGCAAGCTGCCCTGCCTTATTACTCTCAAGCGTAATGCGGATACCCTTCGCATCAGGTGGGGCCAGAGGCGGGGCATCCAGCAAGTCATACTTACTGCTTTTTCCCCCTTTAGTACCCGGTTGCAGCTCGATATAAGCGCCGGAAAGCAAAGTTCCAAGCCCTGAAATACCTTCACGCCCGACCTGCGGTTTCACCACCCAAAACGCCGAATCTTTATGCAGCAGTTTTTCCATCCCGGAATTCAGACGTGCAGTGATTTCGACGTGCAGTAAGTCATCTGACAACACCGCACTTTCCACCACACCAACATTCACGCTTCGGCTTTTGATGGTAGTTTTCCCGCCTTCAATACCCTCGGCATTGGTGGTAATTAGCGTAACGACCGGTCCCTGATGGCTATAGTGATAGAACAAGATCCATGCGCCAATAAGTACGGTGACGATAGGGAAAATCCATACTGGGGACCAGTTTTTGACCTTGGTAACTTTTGCTTCCCCGCTTTTATTTTCCATGCTCAGAAGACTCCTCGTAAGTTGAATCCGGTGCGCGATCCCAGGACAAGCGAGGGTCAAAGGTCATCGCTGCAAACATTGTCAAAATAACTACTAATGCAAACATAACGGCACCAATTGCCGGGTAGATACTCATCAATCCTCCCATGCGCACCAGCGCCGATAAAACTGCAATGACGAATACGTCTATCATTGACCAGCGTCCAACAAACTCGACCACTTCGTAGATCAAGTGCATTCTTTCACTGTCACGCTGCCCGTGACCTTTTGCATCCCAACATAGCCATGCAATGGCTAACATTTTGAGTGTTGGAACCAAAATACTGGCGATGAAAATCACCGCGGCCACCGGATAAGAACCTTCACTCCACAACAAAATTACCCCGGCAATAATCGTTGAGGGAATTTTGCTGCCCAGTACTTCGGTAATCATGATGGGTAATATGTTCGCAGGTAGATAAAGCATAATTGAAGTCAGCAACAGAGCGACTGTCCATTGCAAACTATGGCGACGACGCACATAACCCTTGGTTTCACAACGCGGGCAAATTTCCTGATCTTCAGGCACGATTGCGGTACAGCACGGGCATGAGCGCAGCCCCTGGCGAATGCCTGATACACCGACTTTCAGCGGTGCCGCAATGACAGGTTCAGGGGCAATATCATCCCATAGCCAGCGCCGGTCCACGCACTGGAAAGCGCGTAACTGCAACACACAAAACAAACACCAGGGAATAAAGCTGCTTCCTACGCCAATGTCACCATAAGCCATCAGTTTGACGAAACTCACCAGGATGCCAGCAAGAAAGATTTCCGCCATTCCCCAGGATTTTAAATGAAAGAAGAATCGAGCCAGCCACTTTTTAAGCGCAAGGGGCATCGCCACCTGGTTAACCAGTAACAAAATGGTGATCAGACAGAGCACGGGCACCGCTTGCACAAAAGCCATGAAGAACATGCCAAGGCTTGCGTAATCTTCATTAAATAACACGCCAGGAATTTCAAGCAGCGACACTTCGCTGCTGATACCGGCAACTTTCATGCTAATAAAAGGAAATAGATTCGCCAGTAGCAACATAAACAGAGCTGCCAGCGAATAAGCTGTAGGGCGTTGTCGCGCTGAGGACCACTGAGTCTGCAACGTGGTTCCACAACGAGGACAGACGGCCTTATGGCCGTCGTCTAATTCAGGCAGAGCGACCAGTAAGTCGCATTGCGAACACAATATGTGTGAACGATGGTGATGCGTGGCACACATATCGTGTCTCCTTGAGTTACGCGCCGTTTTTCAGAGCTTCAAGATATTCCCAGCGTTCAAAAGCCTCTTCCAGTGCTTTTTCTGCTGTAGAAAGGTCGCTCAAGGTTTTTTGCGTGACGTCATGCGGCTGATTAAAAAACTCAGGGTCTCCGACCTTCGCTTGAATCGCTTCCAGTTCGGCCTCAAGTTGTTCAAGACGTTGTGGTAATTGCTCTAGTTCACGCTGCAGGTTATAGCTTAGCTTGCTACTTGCGCGTTTAACAACTTCCACTTTCGCAGCTACGGTGTTTTGCGCTTTATCTGCCACAGACTGGCGCAAAGAATGAGCAGAAGCCTGTTGGCCCTTCGCATCATGGTAGCCCCCAACATAGCGACCAATTTTTCCTTCGCCTTCGAAAATCCAGCATTCGGTCACGGTGTTATCGACGAATTGACGATCGTGGCTGACCAACATCACGGTGCCTTGATAGCCGTCAATCAACTCTTCGAGCAATTCGAGCGTTTCGACATCCAGATCGTTGGTCGGTTCATCGAGAATTAATAAGTTACTTGGTTTCAGGAATAAACGAGCCAGCAATAAGCGGTTACGCTCACCGCCAGATAACGCACGCACTGGCGTCATTGCACGTTTTGGATGGAACAAGAAGTCCTGCAAATAACCCAGCACATGGCGCGGTTTACCGTTCACCATCACTTCTTGCTTACCTTCCGCGAGGTTATCCATCACGGTGCGGTCCGGATCAAGCTCAGCACGGTGCTGGTCGAAGTAGGCCACTTCCAGCTTGGTACCGCAATGTACGCGACCGCTGTCCGCTTGCAACTGATCTAACATCAGTTTCAACAGTGTAGTTTTACCGCAGCCGTTTGGCCCCACCAGCGCGATTTTATCGCTACGTTGGACCTGAGCAGAGAAGTCTTTAACCAGAGCACGTTCAGCAATCGCGTAGCAAACATCTTCCATCTCAAAGACGATTTTGCCGGAACGAGCGGCTTCTTCGACCTGCATTTTGGCGCTGCCCAGCACTTCACGACGTGCGCTGCGTTCGTTACGCATCGCTTTCAAGGCACGAACACGGCCTTCGTTACGGGTACGGCGCGCTTTAATGCCCTGACGAATCCAGACCTCTTCCTGCGCCAGTTTGCGATCGAACTCAGCGTTTTGCAGATCTTCAACGCGCAACGCTTCTTCTTTTGCCAGCAAATACTGATCGTAATCGCCAGGATAGGAAACCAGTTTGCCACGATCAAGATCGACAATACGGGTAGCCATATTGCGGATGAATGAACGGTCGTGGGAGATAAACACGATGCTGCCCTGGAACTCTTTCAGGAAGCCTTCCAGCCAGTCAATCGCTTCAATATCCAGGTGGTTAGTCGGTTCATCAAGCAGCAGCACGCGCGGAGAACTCACCAACGCGCGGCCCAATGCGGCTTTACGCAACCAGCCGCCAGACAACGCAGACAGTTCGGTATCGGCATCCAGGCCTAATTGCAGCAGCACTTCATTGATACGGCTTTCAAGCTGCCAGAGATTCTGGTTATCGAGGATTTCCTGAATGCGCGCCATCTCATTGAGATTTTT
This sequence comes from Buttiauxella agrestis ATCC 33320, assembly GCA_024169445.1. GTDB lineage: Bacteria > Pseudomonadota > Gammaproteobacteria > Enterobacterales > Enterobacteriaceae > Buttiauxella > Buttiauxella ferragutiae. The sequence goes on along the minus strand of JALKFA010000001.1, from coordinate 2,720,908 downwards.
GTCGCTTGGATCGGTCATCACTTTATGAGAAATATCGTGATAAGCCTTAAGATGCACGGCCTGCTCTTCGACGCCTTCAGCAACGAAATCGTAAACCGTTCCCGCGACATTACGCGGCGGATCTTGCTGCAAACGCGCCACGATCAGATCTTGTTCGTAAATCATGCGCCCGTCATCCAACGGAACTTCACGATTCAGGATCTTCATCAGCGTGGATTTGCCTGCGCCGTTACGGCCAACCAGACAGACGCGTTCGTTTTCTTCAATATGGAGTTCGGTGTTATCTAATAACGGTGCGTCGCTAAACGACAACCAGGCACCGTGCATACTAATTAATGACATGACAATTAATCCTTGGCTACGTGAGTCACGAGCCAGCAGTTATGAATTTGGCGATTACGGGCAAAGTCTTGCGACTGGGTTTTCTGCGTGATTTCCTGAGCGTTCAGACCCAGGTTCGCTAGCCCATCAAAGTCCATTTTGAAGCCACGTTTATTGTTGGAGAACATAATGGTGCCGCCCTGGCGCAACAGGCGCTTAAGGTCTTTCATCAGCACCAGATGATCACGCTGGACATCAAAAGATTCTTCCATACGTTTTGAGTTTGAGAACGTTGGTGGATCGATAAAAATCAGATCAAACTGTTCATCGGTTTCACGCAACCAGCCCAGGCAATCAGCCTGAATCAGGCGGTGAGCGCGACCGCTCAAACCATTGAGACGTAAGTTACGCTCAGCCCACTCCAGATAAGTACGCGACATATCTACGGTAGTCGTGGTTTTAGCGCCGCCTAAGCCTGCGTGAACCGTTGCACTGCCGGTATAAGCAAAGAGGTTAAGGAAGTCTTTCCCTTTGCTCATTTTACCCAACATATGGCGTGCAATACGGTGGTCGAGGAATAAACCAGTATCGAGATAGTCAGTCAGGTTAACCCACAGGCGAGCGTTATATTCACTCACTTCCATGAAGTCACCCTTCTCATCCATTTTCTGATATTGGCTTTTCCCTTTCTGACGTTCACGGGTTTTCAGAATCAGACGATTAGATGGTAATTCCAGCACCGCGAGCGTTGCTGCAATGACGTCAAACAGACGCTGGCGCGCTTTATTCGCATCAACGGTTTTCGGTGGCGCATATTCCTGCACCACCACCCACTCGCCATAACGGTCAACGGCGACATTATATTCCGGCAGGTCAGCATCGTAAATTCGGTAGCATTCAATGCCTTCCTGACGCGCCCATTTATCAAGTTTTTTGACGTTTTTGCGCAGACGGTTCGCGTAATCATCAGCAATCTGGCCTGATGCCGCACCTGTGCTGTTTTCCGATAACTGGTAATTTTTCTGCACACAGTCCAGCGGGCCATTCTTCGCTTTAAACTGGCGTTCAGCACGCAATTGCAGGCAGCTGAGCAAATCTGGGGAAGCACTGAACAGTGATAAATTCCAGCCACCGAAATGGTTCTTCATGTTACGGCCCAGCAGGCTGTGCAAGGCAATCAGCGCAGGCTCGCTATCCAGACGTTCGCCGTAAGGCGGGTTGCTGATCACCGTCCCCACAGGCCCTTCCGGCAGCGGGTTAGTCAGTTTAGCGACGTCTTTCACTTCGTAGCTGATGATATCGGCCAGACCTGCACGACGGGAGTTAGCGCGAGCGCGTTCAATCACCCTTGAGTCGTTATCTGAACCGAAGAAACGTGATGTGTATTCGCCAAGGCCTTTACGCGCACGAACCTGTGCTTCGGTGGTAATTTCTTTCCACAGCTCCACATCGTGATTTGCCCAGCCGAGGAAGCCCCAATGTTTGCGATGCAAACCAGGTGCACGATCGGTGGCGATCATTGCCGCTTCAATCAGCAACGTACCGGAACCACACATTGGATCGAGCAGCGGCGTACCCGGCTGCCAGCCTGAGCGCATCACAATGGCGGATGCCAACGTTTCTTTAATAGGAGCAGCACCGGTGCTGTCGCGGTAACCGCGCTGATGCAGGCCTTCACCGCTCAAATCCAGCGCGATGCTGGCGGTGTCTTTATTCAGCCAGACGTTAATGCGCAAGTCAGGTTGCTCGCGTTCGACATTCGGACGCGGCAAGTTTTTGCGGGTAAAGGAGTCGACGATGGCATCCTTCACTTTTAACGCGCCGTACTGGCTATTACGGATAACCTCGTTCAGGCCGCTGAAATGCACCGCGAAGGTCGCATCCGGGCCAAACAGCGCAGGCCAGTCGATGGTCTGTACGCCAAGATACAAATCGAGATCGCTGTAAACACTGCATTCGTTTAAAGGCAGCAAAATGCGGGACGCAAGGCGGCTCCACATCAAGCTTTGATAGAGCAGACGTGAGTCCCCCTGGTAATGTACGCCGCCCTGAACCACCTGGCATGCTTGCGCACCAAGGCCCTCCAGTTCAGTTTTTAATAGCTCTTCAAGCCCACGCGCCGTACTGGCAAACAGAGAATTCATATCGTCACTTAATCAGGTATAAAAAGAAAATTGTGGCGCATTATAGCCAATCTGCCACGCATGTCATAAAGTTGGCCTCTTATATTGTTTATTTATTCGTTTATGCCGAGGGAGCGCAATGATCACCCTATCCCAACTCTATATTCACCCGGTGAAATCGATGCGCGGTCTTGCCCTCTCGCATGCTCAGGCAAGCAGCAGCGGTTTAGCCTTTGACCGCATTTTTATGGTCACCGAATCTGACGGCACTTTTATTACCGCGCGTCAGTTCCCGCAAATGGTGCTTTTCACCCCGGCCATTACCCACGATGGCTTATTTCTGAGCGCACCCGACGGCAGTTCTGCCAGCGTGCGTTTTGCTGATTTTCAACCTCAGGCCGAACCGACCGAAGTGTGGGGTAATCATTTCACAGCACGGATAGCGCCGGATGAAATTAACCAGTGGTTGAGCGGATTCTTTTCGCGCCCGGTGCAGTTGCGCTGGCTGGGCGAAACGTTGACCCGTCGCGTGAAACGTCATCAAGAGGTGCCACTGTCATTTGCCGACGGTTATCCATTCCTGCTGGTTAACGAAGCTTCGTTACGTGATTTACAAAACCGCTGCCGGGCAAGCGTTAAAATGGCGCAATTCCGCCCAAATATCGTGGTCACTGGCGCACAAGCCTGGGCTGAAGATAGCTGGAAAGTGGTGCGTATTGGTGGTGTGACGTTTGATGTCGCGAAACCTTGTAGCCGTTGTATTTTCACCACCGTCAGTCCAGAGCGTGGCCGTAAACATCCGAGCGGCGAACCCCTGGTAACGCTGCAACAATTCCGCACCGCTCAAGATAATGGCGACGTCGATTTCGGCCAGAATTTAATTGCCCGCAATAGCGGCATTATTCGAGTGGGCGATGAGCTGGAAGTGCTGGCGACCAAACCAGCAAAAGCTTATGGCGCAGGGGCCACCGAAGAAGAGCCAGAACCTTTTGAGCAGCAAGAAAGCAATGTGGCAATTGACTGGCAGGGCCAACAATTCCGCGGCAACAATCAGCAAGTGTTACTTGAGCAGCTAGAACAACAAGGTATCCGTGTGCCCTATTCTTGCCGGGCCGGAATTTGCGGCAGTTGCCGAATTAAATTAGTCAGCGGGGAAGTCAAGGCGTTGAAGAAAAGCGCAATCAATGACGATGGCACAATCCTGTGTTGTAGTTGTATTCCTGCGGGCGATGTGGAATTAGCGGGAAATTAAACAGCTTGATCGAGACTGAGGTCGTTGCCCAAAGGTTGCGGCCTTAATCTGTCATTCATCACTTTAATCGCATCGCCAAGTTGCATAGTGCGGCCTGCCAGTTGTAAACCCGGTTGGGCGAGTAAACAGAGTGCAGCATTGTTGCCCGTTTCGACCACCAGCAGATTCACTTGCTGCATATCATCACTCAAACAGACACAAGCCGCGTCGCCAGGGGCCGGCTGCCAGCATTCGCCATGAGAGATAAAGTGCCAGCTTTTTGGCATTTGTGGTTTCAAATAACGAATCGCTACCAGCGCATTTAATACCAGTTCAGCACGCTGATCTTTACTTAAAATAAGGTCGCGACATTTTTCTTCGAAGGTGAAGAAAAGAGCGGCATCATCTACGCAAAAGCCTGTATTTTCAAAGGCATCTGGTGTGAGCATTTTACGAGGGAACCGTGAACGGAATAGCATACCATTGGCTAAATCGAGCATCATACGATCATGCTCTTCATCAAAATACCAACGCCAATTATCGTCCGGTTTTATCCGCATAACTATTTGCCCTTTCGTTTATTCCCACGATTTAAAACATCCTTATCGCCGCTTCGTTAATGAACACATTTAATAAAAGACCAATATGTATAATTTAGCAACAGTGGTGGAATATAAAACAACCAGGGCTGAAAATAAAGCCCCGGTTGTCTGAAAGGAAAAATGTTTACAGCCCAGTGATGATTTCTTTAATCAGCGGTGGACCTTTAAATATGAATCCAGAATATATTTGCACCAGTGAGGCACCCGCCGCCATCTTCTCGCGAGCAGCAATCAGCGAATCAATACCGCCAACACCAATAATAGGTAAGCGACCATTTAATTCTTGCGACAAGCGGCGAATAATTTCTGTGCTTTTAAGTTGAACCGGACGGCCACTTAATCCACCCATTTCGTCACAATATTTCATACCCTGAACCAGGCTACGATCCAATGTGGTATTGGTCGCAATGACCCCATCAATATTATGGCGAACTAAACTATCAGCCACCTGGATCAATTCTTCCTCAGAAAGATCCGGCGCGATCTTCACGGCAACTGGCACATATTTATGATGCAATTCCTGAAGCGCTTGTTGCTTATTTTTAATCGCCACTAACAGATCATCTAACGCTTCACCATATTGCAGCGTGCGTAATCCAGGGGTATTTGGCGAGGAAATATTGATCGCGATATAACCCGCATACGGATAAATTTTATCCATACAGATCAAATAATCATCTTTGCCCTGCTCTACTGGCGTGTCTTTATTCTTGCCAATATTGATACCCAATACCCCATCAAAATGGGATTTTTTAACGTTCTCAACCAGGTTATCTACGCCGTGGTTATTGAAACCCATGCGGTTGATCAAGCCTTCTGCTTCTACCAGACGGAAGATACGCGGCTTGTCATTTCCTGGTTGTGGGCGAGGCGTGACGGTACCAATTTCGATGGAGCCAAAGCCCATGGCACCCAGTGCATCAATACACTCACCGTTTTTATCTAAACCGGCAGCAAGACCCAGTGGGTTCTTAAAGGTCAGACCCATACAGGTCACCGGTTTAGAGGGCACATTTTGCCGCACCAGCCATTCGAGAGGTGTACCTGTTACACGACGCAATTGCTGAAATGTCACTTCATGAGCGCGCTCGGGATCGAGCTTGAAAAGGGCTTTACGAACGAAGGGGTAGTACATGAACACTCCAGAATTCCCAGTATGCAAACTGGGGCAGTATTATTAACGATAACGGACGTGAATGGAATTGACCTGCAACAAAAAAGACCGAATCAGCGCAAACGTTTTCTTCCCTCCATTTTGTTATTCAGTTTTTGGCAAATGATTCCCGGATAAATCATTTAGTGGATTACCACTTCTGCGCGACTATCACACTCAATTGTTATCAATGTTACCTAAAAGCAAACAATTAGTTATAAGGAAACGATATGCGTGTGATCACCCTTGCCGGAAGCCCGCGCTTCCCTTCTCGTTCAAGTGCTCTACTGGAATATGCCCGCGAAAAATTAAGCGCTCTGGATATCGAGGTGTGTCACTGGCATCTACAGAATTTCGCGCCAGAAGATTTGCTGTACGCCCGTTTTGATAGCCCTGCGCTGCTCGCTTTAAATGAACAATTACAGCAGGCCGATGGCGTGATCATCGCGACTCCTGTTTATAAGGCTTCCTTTTCTGGCGCGCTGAAAACCCTGCTCGACCTGCTGCCTGAACGTGCGCTGGATAAAAAGGTCGTGCTGCCATTAGCCACTGGCGGAACAGTGGCACATATGCTGGCGGTCGATTACGCGCTGAAACCCGTCCTTAATGCGCTGAAAGCGCAGGAAATTCTACATGGCGTGTTTGCTGATGACAGCCAGATAGCGGATTACCAGCACAAACCGGTATTCAGCAACAACTTACAACAACGTCTCGATAACGCGCTGGAAACCTTCTGGCAGGCTCTGCACCGCCGGGATTTTATTGTCTCCTCCCCTTTTAAGACGCAAGGAGTTGCCCATGTTTAATTTTCTGAAACGAACCGCGCCGTGGCTTGCACTCGCAGGAACGTTAAGCCTGAGCGCCACGCTTCACGCGGCAGATACGGGGCCAGAGCAGTTGCGCATTGGTTATCAAAAAGGCTCGGTCAGCATGGTACTGGCGAAAAGCCACCAGCTTCTGGAAAAAGAGTATCCAAATACTAAGTTCCAGTGGATTGAATTTCCGGCTGGCCCACAAATGCTCGAAGCCCTGAACATCGGTAGTATCGATCTCGGTAGCACGGGAGATATTCCGCCAATCTTCGCGCAGGCTGCGGGCGCGGACCTGGTGTACGTCGGTTCTGAACCGGCAAAACCAAAAGCCGAAGTGATTCTGGTGCCGGAGAATAGCCCACTGAAAACCGTGGCGGATCTTAAAGGGCATAAAATCGCTTTCCAGAAAGGTTCCAGCTCCCACAACCTGGTGTTACGAGCGCTGCAAAAAGCCGGGCTGAAATTTACTGATGTCCAGCCTGCTTATTTAACGCCAGCTGATGCGCGCGCCGCATTCCAGCAGGGCAACGTTGATGCCTGGGCAATTTGGGACCCGTACTATTCAGCTGCACTGTTGAATGGCGGCGTGCGTGTCCTGACCGACGGCAGCGAGCTAAATCAAACCGGTTCGTTCTACCTCGCTTCACGCCCTTATGCCGAACAAAACGGTCCGTTCCTGCAACACGTTCTGAAAACCTTTAGTGATGCCGACGCGTTAACTCGCACCCAGCGTGACGCAAGCGTTGCGCTACTGGCAAAAACCATGGGGTTGCCGGAAAACGTGATTGCTACCTATTTCGACCATCGCCCACCAACGGTGATTACCCCGGTCAGCGCCGAGACTGCCGCCAAACAACAGCAAACCGCAGATCTGTTTTATGACAACCACTTAGTGCCTAAGAAAGTCGATATTCGCACCCGCATCTGGCAACCCGCTAAAGGAGATAAATCATGAGCTTAAACTTATTCTGGTTCCTGCCGACTCACGGTGACGGCCACTACTTAGGCAGTAACGATGCAGCACGTCCGGTTGACCATGCCTACTTGCAACAAATTGCTCAGGCGGCAGACAGAATCGGTTTTACTGGTGTACTGATCCCGACAGGCCGTTCTTGCGAAGACGCCTGGCTGGTTGCGGCATCGATGATTCCGGTAACGCAGCGTTTGAAATTTCTGGTCGCACTGCGCCCAAGCGTGACGTCGCCAACCGTGGCTGCACGCCAGGCCGCGACGCTGGACAGGCTTTCCAACGGGCGTGCTTTATTTAACCTGGTGACCGGTAGCGACCCGGAAGAGTTAGCCGCAGACGGCGTGTTCCTCAATCATCAGGAACGTTACGAAGCTTCAGCTGAATTTACCCACATCTGGCGTCGCCTGCTGGAAGGTGAAACCGTTGATCACGAAGGCAAACATATTCAGGTCAAAGGGGCAAAACTGTTATTCCCGCCTGTGCAGCAGCCTCGCCCACCGCTCTACTTTGGCGGTTCTTCGGATGTGGCACAGGATTTGGCTGCTGAACAGGTGGATCTCTACCTGACCTGGGGCGAACCGCCACATTTAGTGAAAGAAAAAATTGAGCAAGTCCGTGCGAAAGCCGCGGCTCATGGCCGCACGGTACGTTTCGGTATTCGCTTACATGTGATTGTGCGTGAAACCAATGAAGAAGCGTGGGATGCCGCCAATCGCCTGATTTCGCAATTGGATGATGAAACCATCGCCAAAGCACAGGCCGCTTTTGCCCGCACTGATTCTGTCGGCCAGCACCGCATGGCGGCGTTGCACGGCGGCAAGCGTGACAACCTGGAGATCAGCCCAAACTTGTGGGCAGGCGTCGGCCTGGTGCGTGGCGGTGCAGGCACTGCACTGGTAGGTGATGGCCCAACCGTGGCGGCTCGGATTAATGAATACGCCGCACTGGGTATCGACAGCTTTATTTTCTCCGGTTACCCGCACCTGGAAGAAGCTTATCGCGTCGGCGAACTGCTGTTCCCGCACCTTGACGTCACGATTCCACAAATCCCACAGCCGCGCCAGATTCATGAAAAAGGCGAAGTCGTGGCGAATGACTTTATCCCGCGCAAAGTCGCGCAAAGCTAAGGAGCCGCCAATGACCCCTTCAACGCACAAACTGTTGCTGAGAGTGGCACCGTGGGTCTTGCCGGTGGCGGTTATCGCCATCTGGCAACTATCCTCGAGCGCAGGCTGGCTCTCGTCGCGCATCCTCCCCTCTCCGGAAGGGGTGGTGGTTGCATTCTGGAACCTCTCAGCCAGCGGTGAATTGTGGCAACACCTGGCGATCAGTTCATGGCGTGCGGTGATTGGTTTCAGTATTGGTGGCTCATTAGGCCTGGTTCTCGGCCTGATTAGCGGGCTTTCGCGTTGGGGGGAGCGTTTGCTGGACAGCTCGATTCAGATGCTGCGTAACGTTCCGCACCTGGCGCTAATCCCGCTGGTCATTTTGTGGTTCGGCATTGATGAATCAGCGAAGATTTTCCTCGTGGCTCTCGGCACGCTGTTCCCGATTTACATCAACACCTGGCACGGCATCCGTAATATTGACCAGGGCTTGCTGGAGATGGCCCGCAGTTATGGGTTGTCAGGCTTTAGCCTGTTTGCCCAGGTGATTCTGCCAGGGGCTTTGCCTTCGATTATGGTCGGCATTCGTTTCGCACTTGGCCTGATGTGGCTAACGTTAATCGTTGCCGAGACGATTTCGGCAAACTCCGGAATTGGCTATCTGGCAATGAACGCCCGTGAATTCCTGCAAACCGATGTGGTTGTCGTCGCCATTATTTTGTATGCCCTGCTCGGCAAACTCGCTGACATCAGCGCGCAATTACTCGAACGAGTCTGGCTGCGCTGGCACCCTGCTTACCAGTTACAGGAGGAGAACGCATGAATACCGCACGTTTAAACCAGGGGACTCCCCTACTCCTTAACGGCGTGACCAAACGCTACGGCAATAAAACAATTCTTGATGAGCTGGAATTACATATTCCTGCCGGGCAATTTGTTGCGGTGGTCGGGCGCAGTGGCGGCGGTAAAAGTACATTGTTACGACTACTGGCAGGGTTGGAAAATCCCAACGGCGGGTCACTGATTGCCGGAAATGCCCCACTGCGCGAAAGCCAGGATGAAACACGTTTAATGTTCCAGGATGCGCGTTTGTTGCCGTGGAAATCAGTGATAAATAATGTCGGTCTGGGGCTGAAAGGAAACTGGAAAGACGCGGCGACGAAAGCGCTGGAAGCGGTTGGGCTTGCCAATCGCGCTACCGAGTGGCCGGCCGCCCTGTCCGGCGGCCAGAAGCAGCGTGTGGCGCTGGCTCGGGCGCTGATTCATCGCCCACGGCTGTTATTGCTGGACGAACCGTTGGGCGCGCTGGATGCCCTGACGCGTATCGAAATGCAGGAGTTAATTGTCTCTTTGTGGCAGGAACATGGCTTTACGGTGTTGCTGGTGACGCACGATGTCAGCGAAGCCGTTGCGATGGCGGATCGCGTGTTATTGATTGAAGAAGGAAAGATCGGTTTGGATCTCACGGTTGATTTGCCTCGCCCACGTAAGCTCGGCTCTGTGCGGCTGGCTGAACTGGAAGCGCAGGTGTTAGAACGTGTAATGAAGCGGCAGGTTGTGGAGGAACCGGAGCGCGTGGTGCGCACCGGTTAAGTTTGTTCGCCCTCACCCCGGCCCTCTCCCCCAGGAGAGGGAGAACTCCAGGTGATCCCCTCGCCATCAGAGGGAGAACTCCAGGTAATCCCCTCTCCCTCAGGGAGAGGGTTAGGGTGAGGGTGGTTTTTAAGCTAACGCCTTGCTGATCTTCTCGAACAAATCGCCCGACAAGTTTTCCAGCCCTTTCAGCTGTTCCAGTGCTGCACGCATCATCTCCTGTCGTTTTTCATCATAACGTTTCAGTCGAATTAACGGCTCAATCAGACGTGACGCCACCTGCGGGTTACGGTGGTTCAGCTCGCTGAGCATTTCCACCATAAACTGATAGCCGCTGCCGTCGAGTGCGTGGAACGCTGACGGGTTAGCCGCCGCGAATGCACCAATCAGCGAGCGAACACGGTTCGGGTTACCGAGGCTAAACGAACGGTGGTTCAGCAATTCACGCACTTTACTCAATGTGTCTGCCGCCGGACTAGTGGCTTGCAACACAAACCATTTGTCCATCACCAGACCGTCCTGATGCCATTTCTCATCAAACGCAGCCAGTAGTTCTGTGCGGCACGGCAATTGTGCAGCTACAGAAGCAGACAATGCGGCGATAGAGTCCGTCATGTTGTCTGCACTTTCATACTGCTTACGCACCAGTTGCTCGGCAAGCTGTTGATCGCCAAACGCCAGATAACGCAGGCAAGTATTACGCAGCGCACGTTTGCCGATATCCGCATGTTCTACGCGATAAGCATCGAGCTTGTTGGCGTTATAAACTGCCAGGAATTCATCGGCCAGTTCGTTTGCCAGCGTGCGCGTTAACGCTTCATGCACGGCAGCAATCGCCTGCGGGTCAATTTTCTGGAACAGCTCGGCAATTTCGTTTTGCGATGGCAGCGTCAGAATTTCTGCCGCCAGTGCCGGGTCAATTTTCTCATCCAGCAAAATAGCGCGGAAAGCATCGGCAACATGCAGTGGCAGCGACAATGGCTGGCCCTGTTGGCTGCGGTTGACGTTCAACTTGATGTACGTCGCCAGCAGACTTTGCGCGGCATCCCAACGGGAAAAATCGTTGCGTGCATGGCGCATCAGGAACGTCAGCTGCTGGTCACTCCATTTGTATTCCAGTTTCACCGGTGCTGAGAATTCACGCAGCAATGACGGAACCGGCTGGAAATAAACGTTATCAAAGACAAACGTCTGCTCTGCCTGAGTCACATTCAGCACGTGATGAATCGGGTGGCCATTTTTCTGTAACGGAATAACTTTGCCTTCGTTATCATACAGTTCGATGTCGAATGGAATATGCAACGGCTGCTTTTCCTGCTGTTCAGCGGTTGGCGGCGTGGTTTGGCTGATGGTAAGCCGGTACAGCTCATTTTCCGGGTCGTAGTCATCACGCACGGTGACCACTGGCGTCCCCGCCTGGCTGTACCAGCGGCGGAAATGCGACAGGTCAACGTTTGACGCATCTTCCATTGCCTGCACGAAATCATCACAGGTCGCCGCACTGCCGTCATGGCGCTCAAAGTAAAGTTGCATGCCTTTCTGGAAATTCTCTTCACCCAGCAAGGTGTGCAGCATACGGATAACTTCAGAACCCTTTTCGTACACGGTCAGGGTGTAGAAGTTATTCATTTCGATAACTTTGTCCGGGCGAATCGGGTGCGCCATCGGGCTTGCGTCTTCAGCAAACTGCGCGGCACGCATGGTGCGCACGTTCTGAATACGGTTTACTGCACGTGAGCCGAGATCCGAGCTAAATTCCTGATCGCGGAACACGGTCAGCCCTTCTTTCAGGCTTAACTGGAACCAGTCGCGACAAGTCACACGGTTGCCGGTCCAGTTATGGAAATATTCGTGACCGATAACACGTTCGATGTCGAGATAGTCTTTATCTGTCGCAGTTTCAGCACGGGCCAGCACATATTTGGAGTTAAAGACGTTCAGTCCTTTATTCTCCATCGCACCCATGTTGAAGAAGTCCACGGCGACAATCATATAGATGTCGAGGTCATACTCGAGGCCGAAACGGGTTTCATCCCATTTCATGGATGCTTTCAAAGAAGTCATCGCCCAGCTTGCACGGTCAAGATTGCCACGGTCAACGAACAGCTCCAGCGCTACATCACGGCCAGATCGCGTTTTGAAGGTATCGCGTAATACATCAAAATCACCTGCCACCAGCGCAAACAGGTAACACGGTTTTGGGAACGGATCTTGCCATTGTACCCAGTGACGGCCGTTTTCCAGTTCACCTTCAGCGATACGGTTGCCATTAGATAAAAGGAAAGGATATTGCTTTTTATCCGCAATGATTTTGGTGGTGAAACGCGCCAGAACGTCTGGTCGGTCGAGATACCAGGTAATGTGGCGGAAACCTTCAGCCTCACACTGAGTGCAAAGTGCATCGCCAGAAAGATAAAGTCCTTCCAGCGCAGTATTCGTGGCAGGGCTAATTTCATTAACGATAGTCAGCGTGAAGGTTTCTGGCAGTGACTCGATGATCAATGCACCCTCGTCCTGGCGATAATCTTCCCAGGTAGTGCCGTTTACAGCAACAGACACCAGCGTCAGGTCTTCGCCATCAAGACGCAGAGGTGCGCCTGCTGCACCCTGGCGGGTGATCTGGCTAATAGCTGTGACCAGGGTTTTTGCGGCATCAAGGTCAAAGGTCAAATGGATATCGGTAATCGTGTAATCCGGCGCACGGTAGTCGTGGCGATATTTGGCTTGTGGCTGTTGTGTCATAAAAAACCTTATACATCATCCGTAAGTTTGCGGAGTTCAGTCTATTCCTGTTGCCCGAATGTTGCCACGCAGAATCTTCAACTTTTCTGGGCTTCTCACGCGAATTGCTACATTTATATAACAAGCGGCACAAATTGCTATCGACCAGAAAATGTCCGTGTGTTGTGATCCAGGTTTAATAAACAGATAATCAGGGTATACTCCTGCGTCTTTTATCTGCTTAGCCCTTGATGGAAACGCTCCTGTGAGAGGATGCTGCAACGCGCCATGACACGACACGCTTCCCCGATTTTGCAAACGCTACTGGATACTGACGCCTATAAGCTTCATATGCAGCAGGCCGTTTTCCACCGTTATCACGACGTGAACGTCGCGGCCGAGTTCCGTTGCCGCGGTGATGATCTGCTGGGCATTTACGCAGACGCCATTCGTGAGCAGGTTGATTTAATGCAACACCTCGCGTTAAGTGACGAGGAGTTCGCGTTTCTGGAAACTCTGCCATTCTTCCAGGCCGATTACCTCTGCTGGCTGCGTACTTTCCGCTACGACCCCACTCAGGTGCACATCAGCAATAACAACGGCCATTTAGATATTCGTCTAACCGGTTCGTGGCTGGAAGTGATTATGTGGGAAGTGCCATTGCTGGCGGTGATCAGCGAAGTAGTGCATCAACACCGCTCGCCAGGCGTGACCACGCAAATGGCGCTAGAGAGTCTGGAAAGCAAACTGGTTCAGTTCAAAGAATTGACGGCAGATATCGATCTTTCTGCTTTCCGCCTGATGGATTTTGGCACTCGTCGCCGCTTCTCGCGTGAAGTTCAGGAAGCTATTGTAAGCCGCCTGCAACAAGAATCATGGTTTGTTGGCACCAGCAATTACGACCTCGCGCGCCGTCTGAATTTAACCCCGATGGGCACTCAGGCTCACGAATGGTTCCAGGCACATCAGCAAATCAGCCCGACTCTCGCAAACAGTCAGCGCGCAGCGCTCCAGGCCTGGCTTGATGAGTACCCGGATAAACTCGGCATCGCGCTGACCGACTGCATCACAATGGATGCCTTCTTACGCGACTTTGATCTTTCATTCGCCAGCCGGTATCAGGGGCTGCGCCACGATTCAGGTGACCCGTTTGAATGGGGCGAAAAAGCTATCGCGCATTACGAAAAACTCGGCATTGATCCAAAAACCAAAGTATTGGTATTTTCGGACAATCTCGATTTGCCAAAAGCCATCGAGCTTTATCGCCATTTCTGCACTCGCGTGAATCTCAGTTTCGGTATTGGCACGCGCCTGACATGCGATATTCCGCAGGTGAAGCCACTTAATATTGTCATCAAGTTGGTTGAGTGTAACGGCAAGCCGGTCGCTAAACTGTCCGACAGCCCAGGCAAAACGATTTGCCACGATAAAGCTTTTGTCCGCGCACTGCGTAAAGCTTTCGATTTACCACTAGTCAAGAAAGCCAGTTGAGCCAATAAACCTGTGGGTGATATTCATCGCACCCATAGGTTTCTTTCTTTATATCTGTGACTCCCCTCTTTATGTATTTCTTCGTTTCCTTTGATTTTTCTGCTTGTCTGAAAGCTGGCTACAGGTAACATAGATAACCCCCGAATGTGGGTTATTTTTTATTGTCACTGACCATTTAATAGAGAGAAAAATATGAGCGTTGTGCCTGTAGCCGACGTACTCCAGGGCCGCGTAGCCGTTGACCAAGAAGTCACCGTGCGCGGATGGGTGCGTACTCGTAGAGATTCAAAAGCTGGTATCTCCTTCCTCGCCGTCTATGACGGTTCCTGCTTCTCTCCTGTACAGGCCGTCATTAATAATTCTCTGCCTAATTACAATGATGACGTACTGCGCCTGACAACCGGTTGCTCCGTTGTCGTGACTGGTAAAGTTGTAGAGTCTCTTGGTCAGGGCCAGAGCTTTGAAATCCAGGCAAGTGAAGTTGAAGTGACTGGCTGGGTTGATGATCCTGATACTTATCCGATGGCGGCAAAACGTCACAGCATTGAGTATCTGCGTGAAGTAGCTCACCTGCGCCCACGCACCAACATGATTGGCGCCGTTGCCCGTGTGCGTCATACCCTTGCTCAAGCCTTACACCGTTTCTTCCATGAAAATGGTTATTTCTGGGTATCCACACCGCTGATTACTGCATCTGATACCGAAGGCGCTGGCGAAATGTTCCGTGTATCTACGCTGGACATGGAAAACCTGCCGCGTACCGAAGCGGGCAAAGTTGATTTCGATAAAGACTTCTTTGGTAAAGAAGCGTTCCTGACCGTATCCGGTCAGCTGAACGGCGAAACCTACGCGTGTGCGTTATCAAAGGTTTATACCTTCGGCCCAACCTTCCGTGCAGAAAACTCCAACACCAGTCGTCACCTGGCTGAATTCTGGATGCTGGAGCCAGAAGTGGCTTTCGCCAATCTGGACGACGTCGCGGGCCTGGCTGAAGCCATGCTGAAGTATGTCTTCAAAGCGGTGCTTGACGAGCGTATGGATGACATGGAGTTCTTCGCTGAACGCGTTGACAAAGATGCAGTGGATCGTTTACAGCGTTTCATCGATGCCGATTTTGCGCAGGTTGATTACACCGATGCGGTTACAATTCTCGAGAATTGCGGTCAGAAATTCGAGAATCCAGTGTACTGGGGTGTAGACCTTTCTTCCGAGCATGAGCGTTATCTTGCTGAGCAACACTTCAAAGCGCCGGTAGTCGTGAAAAACTATCCAAAAGATATTAAGGCCTTCTATATGCGCCTTAACGAAGACGGTAAAACCGTTGCCGCAATGGACGTGTTAGCGCCAGGTATTGGTGAAATCATCGGTGGTTCTCAGCGTGAAGAACGTCTGGATGTACTGGATGCGCGCATGGCTGAGATGGGTCTGAATAAAGAAGACTACTGGTGGTATCGCGATCTGCGTCGTTACGGCACCGTTCCACACTCCGGTTTCGGTCTTGGCTTTGAGCGCCTGATTGCCTATGTAACAGGTGTGCAGAACGTTCGTGACGTGATTCCATTCCCACGTACACCACGTAACGCTAGCTTCTAAAACCGCTATTTTTCTAAGGCCAGCATTGCTGGCCTTTTTTACATCTACTGTCTGAACGTCTTTTTTCTTCAACGAAAGTTAAACAAACGTCAATTTCAACCCCATTCCACAACTACCCCGTTACTAAGTGTGTCTATGACACAGACAAACACAAAATAACCACACTTACCGCTAGCACTCTCTCTACCAGCATTGACTTAGCATATTCGGATAAAACTTGCTCAGAAGTCTGGATGTCCAGAAGTCACTCAAATAATGTACAAATGTAAGCAAAATATACACAATATTTTTCTTATTCTAAATTAAACATAAGTAATTCATATATATAGATATAAATAGGTGTTTTTTTAGGCGAAGCGGCAAGGAAGTTTGAGATAGTTCACAAAGTTCCACAAAATACATATTTAGTTACATATAGTTTCTTTTTGTAACCAAGTCTCGATGTTTGTAGCACTTTCTGGCTAGCGAAACGGTTTCATGGATGGAAAGATGCCTGACAGATACAGAAAGACACCAAACTCTCATCAATAGTTCCGTACAGAATTATTGACGGCAGTGGCAGGTGTTACAAAAAAACCTAATGAGGGTAATAAATAATGATGAAGCGCAATATTCTGGCAGTGGTAATCCCTGCTCTGCTGGTAGCCGGTGCAGCAAACGCTGCAGAAATCTATAACAAAAACGGCAACAAACTGGATTTCTACGGCAAAGCTGTAGGCGAGCACGTATGGACCACTACTGGTGACACTTCTAGCAATGACACCACATATGCTCGTATCGGTTTCAAAGGTGAAACTCAGATCAATGACCAACTGACCGGTTACGGCCAGTGGGAATACAACATGAATGCCTCCAACGCGGAAGGCACTCAGCCTACTAACACCCGTCTGGCATTTGCTGGTCTGAAATTTGGTGATGCAGGTTCCCTGGATTACGGCCGTAACTACGGCGCAATCTACGACGTAGCGGCTTATACCGATATGCTGGTTGAGTGGGGCGGCGATTCTTGGGCTGCTACCGACAACTTCATGAACGGCCGTACTACTGGCGTTCTGACTTACCGTAACAACAACTTCTTCGGTCTGGTTGATGGCCTGGCGTTTGCTCTGCAATACCAGGGTAAAAACGAGCGTAGCAACGTAGTTGCTCCAAGCCTGGACGAAAACGGCGTGCCTACTTTAGGTCGTGCTGGTAACGGCGCTAAAGCTAACGGCGACGGCTACAGCACCGCTGTAACTTATGACATCGGCGAAGGCTTCAGCGTTGCAGCTGGTTATGAGTCTGCAAACCGTACTTTCGAACAACGTGAAGCAGCAACTAATGCCAACTGGGCAAGTGCTGGTGGCGACCGCGCTGAAGCATGGTCTACTGCTGCTAAGTACGATGCAAACAACGTCTATGCTGCAATCATGTATGCTGAAACTACTAACATGACTCGCGAACCAGACAATAACTTCGCAAACAAAACTCAGAACTTCGAAGCTGTAGCTCAATACCAGTTCGACTTCGGTCTGCGTCCATCCATCGCTTACGTGCAGTCTAAAGGTAAAGACCTGAAGGCTCGTGGCACCTTCTCCGGTGGCGATGCTGACCTGGTTAAATACATCGAAGTGGGTACCTGGTACTACTTCAACAAAAACATGAACGTGTATGCTGCATACCAGTTCAACATGCTGGACGACAACGAGTATAGCGAATCTGCTAAACAAGCAACTGGCGACCAGGCTGCTGTTGGTATCGTTTATCAGTTCTAATTATCCAGCAACATTGTTGCCAGGATGATTTAAAAACAGGGCTTCGGCCCTGTTTTTTTATGCCCAGAGAGGTGAAAAAAATAACTTGTGACGAGAGCAGTTTCTTTTTGTTGCAAACGGTTGGCATTTACTAAAACAGCAGTTAACCTGAGTGCGTTACTCCCCTCGATATCACAATGGAAACTCGTCATGTTTGAGAACATTACCGCTGCTCCTGCTGATCCAATTCTTGGTTTGGCCGATCTGTTTCGCGCCGATGACCGTCCGACTAAAATTAACCTTGGTATTGGTGTTTATAAGGATGAAACGGGTAAAACTCCGGTTTTAACCTGCGTTAAGAAAGCGGAGCTGTATCTGCTGGAAAATGAGAACACCAAGAACTACCTCGGTATTGACGGTATTCCAGAATTTGGTAGCTGTACCCAGGAATTGCTGTTCGGGAAAAATAATGCTCTGAGTGCAAACAAACGTGCTCGTACGGCTCAAACCCCTGGTGGTACTGGCGCACTGCGTGTTGCCGCTGATTTCCTCGCCAAAAATACCACCACCCAACGTGTGTGGGTGAGCAATCCAAGCTGGCCAAACCACAAAAGCGTCTTTAACTCTGCTGGGCTGGAAGTGTGTGAATATGATTACTATGACGCGCAGAACCACTCTCTGAATTTCGATGGCCTGATTAACAGCCTGCAAGCTGCACAAGCAGGTGACGTGGTGTTGTTCCACGGTTGCTGCCATAACCCAACCGGTATTGATCCAACGGCTGAGCAGTGGAAAACTCTGGCAGAAATGTCACTGGCTAAAGGCTGGTTGCCGCTGTTTGACTTCGCCTATCAGGGCTTTGCCCGTGGTCTGGAAGAAGATGCCGAAGGTCTGCGTATCTTTGCTGCAAGCCACAAAGAACTGATTGTTGCCAGCTCTTATTCTAAGAACTTTGGCCTCTACAACGAGCGCGTAGGTGCTTGCACTCTGGTTGCTGCTGATGCGGATACCGTGGATCGTGCGTTCAGCCAGATGAAGGCTGTGATTCGTGCTAACTACTCTAACCCGCCAGCACACGGCGCCTCCGTTGTTGCTACCATTCTGAGCAATGACGCGCTGCGTACAATTTGGGAACAAGAGCTGTCAGACATGCGTCAGCGTATTCACCGTATGCGCCAGTTGTTCGTCAATACCCTGCAAGAGAAAGGCGCTAACCGCGACTTTAGCTTCATCATCAACCAGAACGGTATGTTCTCGTTCAGCGGCCTGACTAAAGAGCAGGTGCTGCGTTTACGTGAAGAGTTTGGTGTGTATGCGGTTGCTTCAGGGCGTGTGAACGTTGCAGGCATGACGCCAGACAATATGGCTCCGCTGTGCGAAGCGATTGTTGCTGTGCTGTAAGCCATCAGCAGTGACTAGTCCTGCTATAGGTTGACACTTTTCGGCCTTACAACGCCCGATGAACTTCATCGGGCGTTTTGTATTTTAGCGACAGATGTGGCCGCCGCGTGTTGTAGATTTCCACCGACTCCCTGACCATCTTTCTTGCCTGTCCGATATCTTCTGGCTTCCCGAGCAGATATTCCATTTTTAATATCCCGTTTACCCGTTCCGCCAGCGCATTCTGATAACAGTCATACCCGTCTGTCATCGAGCAGATGACCCCATGGCGTTGGTGTAGTGCCTGATATTCTGTTGAACAGTACTGCACACCCCGATCTGAGTGATGCACCAGTGGATGTGCTGTACGCCTGCTGACCAGCGCCATTCTGAACGCCTTAGCCACATGATGGGTATGCAGACTTTCATGCACATGATATCCCACGATTTTTCTCGACCAGACGTCTGTTATCAGACTGAGGTACGCCGTTCCCTTACGCAGGGGAAGGTACGTGATATCCGCGACCCACACCTGCTCCGGGCGGCTGGCAACAACCTGATTTTCTCCCGCCTTCAATAAGTTAGGATGACGATAAAAGCGATGATGGCTTTGAGTCGTTTTGTGATACGCCCGTTTCGGTATTACCAGTAATCGTGCGCCACGCAGTATCTGGAACAAACGATCCCGACCGACATGGAGTGCCGGCTCTGGTTGCTGTTGCAATAAATAATGCAGTTTACGTGTCCCCAGCCGGGGCTGGTGTAGCCGGATGGTCGTCACCTGTTCAACGATATGCTGCGCCTGTCTTTCTCTTCCGCGCTCACGTTGCAGAGATTGATACCACGCCTGTCGGCTGATCCCCATGAACCGGCAAGCACGCATTACTGTGAGTCCCGGCGTTTGTGCTTGCGTGATAAGGTGGCCAACTGCTTTTTTGTCAGTGTGGCTCCGAACTCGGTATTCATTACCTTCACGACAGCTTCAAAAAACTGGGCTTTTACTTCTGATTCAGCCAGTTGCTGCTCGAGTTCTTTGATCCGTTGTTCGGGAGTAAGAGGTATTTTGGGCATAGTAGCTCCGCACTTTCTTGCGAGAGAGGAGGAGTGCCAGTCGAGTTGACCGTATCTGCGCAACCACGTCATGACGGTGTGGCTACCCTGAATACCGTAGCGGTCTTGCGCCTGACGGTAAGTCATTTCCCCTTTTTCGACCTGTTCGACAACGGCCAGTTTAAAGGATAGAGGGTAATCGCGTTGTGTGCGTTTAACATATTGGTTCATCACATTTTCCTCTGCCTGCGAATTAAATGTGTCAACGCTATTTAGGACGGGTCACAGATATGAAAAGAGCCGCTCAAAGCGGCTCTTTTTATTTAGCTTAACAAACTCACCAGACCGGTAATTCGTCTTGCAGGAAGGGATTGTGCAGGCGTTCATAACCCAAAGTGGACAACGGCCCGTGACCTGGAATAAACGTCACATCATCACCTAATGGCAACAGTTTACGTTTAATCGAGTCAATCAGCGCCGCATGGTCGCCACGCGGGAAGTCGCTACGCCCTACTCCGCCTTTGAAAATCACATCGCCGGAAATCAGTAACTGAGATTGCGCATCAAAGAAAACGACGTGACCAGGAGTATGGCCCGGGCAATGCAGCACCTGTAAGGCTACATTTCCCACTGACACACTATCACCCTCGTTCAGCCAACAGTCTGGCGTCAGCGGCAAACACTCCTCAAGCCCAAACATTTGGCTTTGCGCGGGTAAACCCTGCAACCAAAATTCGTCTTCTTTTTCCGGCCCAACAACAGGAACACCGTAATGTTCGGCCAGTTCAGCAGCAGCCCCAACATGATCAAGATGACCATGCGTTAACAGGATTTGCGTAATAGTCACGCCCTGCGCCGCCACTTGCTGCTTGATCTTTTCGGCTTCGCCACCGGGATCAACCAGTGCTGCCTGTTGAGTTACTTCACACCAAATCAGCGAACAGTTTTGTCCGAATGCGGTGACCGGAATTATGTGATAGTTCATGACACTCCAATACCGGCAACCATCGCCGGATTCCGTTGTTTTACCAGCGCCTTAATGGCCCGGTATCAATATGCACAAAGTTGCTGCTGGGGTAGTATCCTACACCACCTGCGCGCATAGATAATGCTGCTTTGCGAACATTGCTCAACGAAATCCCTTCAATATGGAAATCCATGGCCTGGCCTTTGGTGTGGTAGCTTTTTTTCGCAACCCCACGACTGTGAGCACGAAGCTCATTATTGGTGTCCAGAGAGCGATAGCCAGAGACCAGTTGCACCGGTTTGTTGGTCCCCAACAAGCCTTGCAGGCGATATAGCTGGTCGAATAATTTCGGGTCGATGGATTTAATTTTATTCGCGCGATAATCGCGGAAGAAATGATTAAGCCTTGCTAATTCATCCTGAATATAGCCTTTACCATCGAAAAATTCAGCCTTCAATGACTCCCCTGTATGCAGGTTATTCAGAGTCAGAACGCGTGGGCGCGGTGTTGATAGCATGGCAAACGCTTGTGTTGGTAACAGCGAGGCACCTAAAGCCACGCCACCCAACGCCAGCAGCTTGCGGCGGTTTGCGTCAAATTTGTCCATGATGTCCAGGTCTACAGGTAAAAAACGATCGAATAATATGCACTTCAGCGCACTGCCTGGCACCTTAACTGCCAAAACAAAGCGAGTCAAGGTGTGCAAAACCCAGCAAAATCGGGCCCTGTAGAGGACCCGGCTGGGTATCGCAATTATTACGACCGCTAATTCATTAGAATTACTGCATTTAGCGAATCAATAGTTCAGCTTTTGGAAGAATTTGTGCGCCAGATCGCGCGGTAAGATCGTAATTGTAAATATCGGTTCGGTACTGTGTACGTCCATCTTCACCGACAAACGCCGTCAAATAGTAAAGATTGACCGGAATGGTCTGGCGAATATTGACATACTTGGTACTGCCGTCTTTCAGTTGACTTGAAATCCGGGCATCGTTCCAGCCAGCATCCTGCAATAACATATTTGCCAGTTCAGACGCTTTATTCACGCGTACGCAGCCAGAACTCAGCGCTCGTGCATCTTTCTGGAACAGGGTGTGGTTTGGCGTGTCATGCAAATAGATAGCGTCAGAACTCGGCATATTAAACTTGTAACGCCCTAACGAGTTCTGCACCCCTGGTTTTTGCTGGAAACGGAATGGCAGATTGCTGGCTGTGATAGTTTCCCAATCCACACGCCACGGGTCGATAGCTTCAGCATTGTTGCTCCAGCCGCGTAAAACGCTGTAACCATGGCGATCAAGATAACCCGGGTCCTGACGGACTTTTGGCAGGATATCGTTGCGTGCAAGCGTTGGCGGCACATTCCATGGCGGGTTCACCACCACGTTATTAAGCGCACTGCTCATCATTGGCGTTTTACGGTCAGGACGCCCGACAATCACCCGCGAAGCCAATACTTCACTGCCGTTGAGGTAATAGCTCAGCGAATAGTCAGGGATGTTCACCATAATACCGGTGTCGAGTTTCTTCGGCAGCAATCGCAAACGTTGGATATTTAATGCCACTAACGACGCACGCTGCTGTGGCGTGACATTCAGCCAGTTACGCGTTAATTGCCCAATGGAGCCATCCACACCCAAACCCTGCCATTTCTGGAAACGTTTCACCCCTTCCACCAGTTCGTTGCTGTAAACGCTTCGCACAGCAGGCGCTGATTTCTTTTTCTTCCCGGCAACCGCTTCAGGAGTCTGTTGCGCCACCTGCTCACTGTCTAGTTGAATGGCCGATGGACTGATTGCAACGACAGTATTAGATACACTATCCCGTTCTTTAAGCGGTATTGCAGGTTCAGCTTGCAGCATGCCGGTACGGGCCAGAATTTCTCTCAGTGCTGGCGTATCGTTGCTCCACTGGCCAGGACGGAGCGTTTCACTGCCGGTCAGTTGCGGCCACGGACGTGAGTCACTTAACAAATGCACCAGTGATTGATGCAATTTGGCGTATTGCGGATGCTGAGGCGCAAGTGTTTCGATAAAACTCACCAGCGTTCCCTGGTCAACCGCCACCTGCCATTGGTTAATCACGGAAATAGGCGGAGTTTGCAGCTTGTATGGCTTAGTGCTGTACAACCAGCGGTTACCTTCCGTTGGGATACCATACACAAATTGCAGATATCCCATCATCGCATCTGACAAAACGATGTCTCGCGCCAGACCCGTGACGGCAGGGTCGGTGAGCAGCTCAACCCAAGTGGTAAATTGCGGCTGAATACCGGCAATGGCCAGTTCCGCAAGCTGTTGTTGGAAAGCTTTCACCGCATCGCGATTTTCCCACATCGGTTTCATTTCACGGGCGGCATAGAACGCTGAAAGCGCATTGAGGTAAACCGGCGTATAACCCGCAGGCATTTGAGCCACCAGCTGCGTGCGACTTTGTGCGGCAGACATGCCGGTTGAGTTGAGCGGCAACACTCCCACCATATTAGCGGTCGCAGTAGATTGTGGTAATGGCTGGTCAGGTGAGCTTGCGGGTTCAATGCTCACCGCAGAGCTATCTGATGGAACAACCTCTGGCTCATCGGCCTGCGCCATAAACAGTGGAGCGAAACTGAGTGCCAGTCCCAACGTAAGCGCTGACACTCGAAAACTGTGCAATTTTTTAAGCAACATCCCTTGCCCCCTGTTTTTAAAACTTTCTAATTAACCCAAATTATCTCACTGGGCTTAAATATCAGTATATAAACAGCAAAAACTATTTGCCCGCATAAATGTAAATAAAATTAAAGAATAAGAACTTTCGAGCCAAAGAAAACGCGGGCCGTAGCCCGCGTTAATTATGACGCTTCAGTCATGTCAGCCGACGGTTCAGGAAGCGGAGGCGCAAAGCCCCGCAGCCCAACAACATGAACGTGTTCATGGTTCTGAACAACCTTACGCACCAGCTTATAGGTAGTGCCTTTTTCTGGGCTAATGTTCTCCGGCGCTGCAATGATCAGTTGCATTTCAAGACGTTCGCATAGCTCAAACAACGTGGCAATCGACTTCGCATCCAGACGCGCAGCCTCATCGAGGAACAGCAAACGGCATGGGGAAATGTCTTTCCCACGTAGTCGACGAGACTCTTCTTCCCAGCTCTGAACCACCATGACCAGAATCGACATCCCGGTACCGATCGCTTCACCGGTTGACAGCGCGCCACTTTCCGCACGAAGCCAGCCATCTGAACCACGGTTAACTTCCACTTCCATTTCGAGGTAATTACGATAATCGAGCAGCTCTTCACCGATGGTCTGTGGTGTGCGCTGGCCCATATCAATTTGTGGATTCAGGCGTTGGTACAGTTTCGCTAATGCTTCAGAGAAACTCAGACGGTTGCTGTTGAACAGATCCTGATGCTGCTCATGTTGTTCTGAAAGGACATTCAGCAACATGGCATGAGTTTCACGCACGTTCACGTTCAAACGCACGCTATTCACCTGACCGAAGGAGACACTTTGCAGACCCTGGTTCAGCATGCGGATACGGTTTTGTTCACGCTGAATAGTCTTACGAATGATATTCGCCACGCTGCGAGAACTGATCGCCAGTTTTTGCTCGCGTGAAGTGAGTTCCTCCGTCAGACGACTCAGTTCAATCTCCATCTGCTCGATGGCTTCAACAGGGTCATCAGTACGGATAATGTCCTGGCGAATACGTTCGCGAAGATGCTGATAAACCGCCACAAAGAACTGAATCTTACGTTCAGGGCGTTTTGGATCTTCAGACATACGCAGTACATCGCGCAGATGTTCGTTGTCCGCAACCGCCAAACGCAGCGCACCCAACGCTTTATCCGAGATAGAACGCAATTCATCACCGGTGACATAAGCCAATTCGCGGCGATTCAGGCGGCGCTCAACACCATTGTCTTTCACCATCCGCATCACCGCACACCAGCCCGCTTTCGCGGTGACAACCTGTTCACGCATTTCAAAATAGCTGCGTTCCAGCTGTTTCAGTTTGCGGGTTAAGTTGCTCATTTCCGCTTCGCAATAAGTCAGCGCTTTTTCAAGCTGATTACGACGGCTACGGTTGGTGCTCAGTGCGGTATGTAATTCATCACGACGTGAGCGCGCACGCTCTTCAGCGCCAATATCAGCGCGAACGCCGATGTCCTGTAGTTCTTTGTGCAGATCGGTTAACAGCTCTTTTTTAGTATCAAAGGAGCTTTTCAGCGATGCCATTAACTGGCTGAACTGACTTAATTGCTGTGCATGCTGACGCAAGGCTTCGCGTGAACGGGTACGTTCCGCTTCTGCTTGCTCCAGACGGCTACGCAATTTTTCATTTAAATCGCTATTGCCATCGAGCATCGCGGCAGAATCAGAGTAGCTAAAGTGCGCCCGACGCTGCACCACTTCAGTCAAGGCAAATGCCTGCTGACGGGCATCGCGTTGTACTTGTTGCGCGTACTGATAATCTTCTTTTAACTGCTCAAACTGCTCAGGGTCACTTTGCAGTGCCGATGCCACAGCTTCGAGTTTGGCAAGTTGGTTACCAAACTGATGCAGGAAGCGCGCGGCTTCTTGCGCTTCGTCGAGGCGTTCACGGATTTCATCGCAACGGTCAGCCAGCGTTTCATCATTGAGTAAGTTGATACGCGGCAATAAGCGGTTAAGTTGATCAACCCCTTCTTTCGCCTGATCGTATTGCTGACGCTGTTGCTTATTGTCGTTTTCATGGTTGCTGATAGCACGTTCAACTTCACCACGGCGGGTGTTGAGTTGACGAATTTCTGCTTCCGGGTCGTCATCAAATGCCACACCCAAATGCTGACCGATGAAACGACTAAATGCCTGGTGTAAACGCTGTGATTTCTGAACATCGAACGACAGTGTCGCGAAACGCTCTGCCAGGGTTTCGCGTTCAGCATGCAGGTTCTCAAGGCGATTCTCACGTGCGGCACGGCCAAATATTGGCAGCTCAGGCAAGCGAGAGTAACGCCACTGACGCTCTGCGGTTTTCACCAGAACGGCTGCGTTTAATTCTTCAACGGTAAAGACGTTGTCATCAAAGGAAGATGGGTCACCTTCAATTAAATAGAGGTCTTCAGGACAATCTTCCAGGTTGTCTAACTGCTCGCGCACCAGCGATAAATCGGGTACCACAATGGCGTGACGCGATGGGCCATACAATGCCGAGAAGTAAGGAGCATCGTCGATGCTGATATCGTCATAAATTTCAGATAACAGCACGCCGCCAAAACGTTCAGCCAGCGCATTTAAACGTGGATCTTCGGCACCGCCGGGTTGGCTCAAGCGTTCTATTTCTTCGTCAATGGCACGTTTACGCGCGCCGACTTCGTCACGTTCAACGGTGACGTCACGCTCACGCTCAAGCAGTTGCTGCATGTATTCGGTAACTTGCTGGCTGCTTTCAAACTGCTCGTTGCTCTGCTCACAAAGCTGATTGAGGCTGGTTTGTGCCGCCACCCAAATTGGGGCTCGCAGCAGCAAACGCTTAGTGCGAGCCTGAATCTGCTCTTGTTCCTGGCGCAGGTTTGCACGCTGATCGCTGGCATCAGAAACACGCTGCTGCAAGGTTTCGATACGTTCAGAGAGTTCTTCGTGCAACACTTCCAAATCTTCAGGATCAAAGTGTTTGCCCTGACGTTTGCAGAACTCAGCGAGCATGCGCTCAGCTTCTTGCTGTTCGCGCAGACGTTGTTCGAGTTCGTTAAGGCGCGCTCTGAGCGGCTGAACTTGTTCCATCAAATGGCGCTGGTTATTGCTGTCGCGTAGTAATTCACGCGCCACGTTCCAGGCGTCGCTACGACTCACTGGGCCATTGATCGCGGTAACAAGCTGATAAGCGTGCTCAAACTGGCTATGCGCCGTTTGTGCCACACTCATTTTCTGTTCCAGCGTCAGCAGTTTTTCAGTGGTTTCCTGCTCTTTTGCCTGGAATGTTTCTAACCATTCTTCCGCGCTATCGGTAGTCAGGTCAGGCAAATGGCACAGCGAACGTGCACGCTCCAGTGCCTGTAATGCTTGTTGATACTGAATCGCACGCGTCTGCTGCACATCAAGCGCTTGCTGGTAATCGGCAAGCTGGCTTTTCAGCTCATCGACTTCCAGTTCAGCGGCTTCGGCGCGAGCTTCGTTTTCTTCTTGCTGCTCAGAGGCTTCGGCAACAATTTCATTTTGTTCTTCGAGGCGCATTTGCAGTTCGTCGAGGTCAGCTTCGTAACGCTCGATTTTTTCCTGCTGGCGAATTGCCGTCTGCACCAGGTTCAGGTGGTCACTCGCCGCCTGATAATCTGTTTCCAGATCCCCTTCCGCACCGCTGTGTTCAGCCAGTTCACGCGCCATTTCGACATGTTTGTATTGCTCTGCAGCCAGTTGCTTACGGCTGGTCAATAACTCACGACGGAACTCGAGCGCTTTATCCAGGTGGATGCGGCGTTCGTTGGCGTGACGCATGTAATCCGCTGCCACGTAGTTAGTGGCTTCAGAAATCAGATGCTTAAACAGGTCACGGTCCGACTGGGTGACGCGAATGGCTTCCAGCGTCATGCGGTTTTCGCGCAGTGCCGCTTCCATATCCTGGAAGGCTTTGCGCACACCGCCGTTTTCTGGCAACAAGTAGTCGCGCAGTGAACGGGTAATGGCGCTGGAAATCCCGCCGTACAGCGAGGCTTCGATAAGACGGTAGTACTTGCTACGATCCGATGCACTGCGCAGGCGACGCGCAACAATGCCCAAATCGAACATCAGCGAGTGGTAATCGGTAATTGAGTTGAACTGTTTAAACTGAACGCCTTCGATGGCTTCCACTTTATCTTTCAGTTCTTGCAGGCTCAGAACACGTGCCTGGCGCTCGTTAATGGTCTCTGTCAGTAACTGTGTTGGCTGAATAGACTCTGGTAAACCCTGAATCGCAAACGGTTTGATGTCGACTTTACGGTCACGACCGGCTACTTGTTGCAGACGCACACCAACAACAACGCGCTGGTGACGTGAGTTAACCACATCCAGCAGTGAGTAACAGACCCCTGCTTTCAACTTACCGTGCAGACCTTTGTCGCGTGAACCTGAAGTGGCCCCCGCTTCGGTGGTATTTCGGAAGTGCAACAGCGTTAAATCGGGGATTAATGCAGTAACAAAAGCCGCCATGGTGGTGGATTTACCGGCACCATTACCACCAGAAAGCGTGGTGACCAGTTCATCCAAATCAAACGTACGCGCGAAGAAACCATTCCAGTTAATCAGCGTAAGTGAGCGAAATTTCCCGCGTTCAATCATTCCTGTTCATCCTCCGCGTTATCCTGAACAATTTGCGACTCTTCCGTTTCATCATTGAGTTGCAAACGAGTTTCGACCGGCATCGCTTCACCATCGCGGATCATGCGTAATTGCGCTTCGCGCGCATCATCGCCGGCGCGCACATCGGCGCCAAAGCGGAATACAGATTCGGTAATGCGGAATTTGCTGCTGTCGTGGCCCATAAACCAGATCATGCCGAGGCGGCGTAGACGGGTTAACGAAGCACGGACTTTTTCTTGCAGTTTTTGCCTGTCCACATCCGAGCCGGTAGAACGGTTATTCACAAGTTTGAGTAACTTGTTTTCATCCGCCAGCGTCAACAGCTCGTCATAGAGTTCGGCCTGCGTGAAGATACCTTCGTTTGCCAGTCGTTCCGGGCTGAGATAGAGGTAACAAAGAATTTTACCGACCATCATATCCAGTTCGGACAATACAGAGCGCGGAATCAGCGTGGTGGATCGCGGACGCAAATAGAAGAAACCTTCCGGGGCGCGAATCAACTCCACATTATAGCGGGTGTAAAACTCTTCCAGTTCATCCTGGAAATCCATCAAATAGGCATGATTATCCAGCTCATCGAGCCCAATGTGCCGTCCGGAACGTAATTGGCTGTCGAGTGCCGGAAATAACGGATTGGCCAACGCCTGTGCCAGTTTTACTGGCATCACTTTTTCAATATTTGTTGATGACATGCGCCTGTACCTTGGCTCCGTAATCGTTAATTGCCTGCCACTGTGGCGGCAAGCCAGTAAAATCTGCTTCAGCCACACCCAGACGTACTGCCTGGTCGACTACGATTCTCGCCACATCAAAATGGCGGGCGCGTGGGTATTGCGCCAGATAGTCCCGCATTACTACGCCTAAATCTAGCGGCACTTGTCTGGTTTTGTAGACCTGCAGTGCGGCTTCGATGAGGGCTGCGAGTTGTTCGCGGATTTCATTGAATTCTTCGAATTCCAGATCGCTTGGCAGTTCACCGGTCACTTCTTCATCACGCAGCGCCATTTCTTCATCGCGCATATCCAGCAGACGGTCGGCGTTGGCATAGGTGAGCGCCCATGGCGCATCGAAATAGTTCTGTACCGAAACGCGCAGACGTTGGGCAAAGACACGGTTTTTATCCATGTCGATGGCGGTACGAATGAATTTATGAACGTGACGGTCGTAGCCTATCCACAAGTCGATTGCCTGCTGGCCCCAACTGACGATACGGTCAAGTTTGCTTTGCAGATCAAACACCAGACGATCAACAAAATGCAGATCGTCACGCCCCAGAATCGCATCCTGAATTCTTAACAAGTTAGCCTGGAGTTTGTCGCCTGCGGCTTCGAGCGTATCTTGCAGCTCACGTAACGTACCGGAGGTTTCTGACAGCAACATTTCACAGCTGGAAATCGCCGCACGCCAGTCTTTGTTCAGCAGTTGCGCGATGTCATCTTTAACCTGTTGCTGGTGCTCATCCATGATCCGTTGGGTGAGATCAATGCTGTCAAAAATCTCGGCCACCGAGTATTTCAGCGGGGCGAAGACATTGCGATGCCAGTGGAACTCGTCGCCACCTTCATCTGCCGAATCAGCGGCACGCTTCAGTTCACCGGCTACAATCGACAACTGCATAGATAAACGCAGCGTTGAAAACTCACGCTGACGGATGTAGTAATCGGTAATACCAATGCCGAGTGGCGTCAGGCGATAAATTGCATTGCCTTCATTGATTTCACTGACAAAACGGTTGATCAAACGCTGGCGCACCATGTCATTGATGGCGTTATTGGCACGAACGTTAATGGTTTCACTGGTCTGCTCAAAACCGTCACTCACGTGGCGGAAAGCATCAATCAGTTCACCTTCACTCATTTCACCGTCAAGCCGCTCGCCATTCAACGTGGCGATCGCCAGCAGAAACGTCAAACGCTCTGTCGGTAGCGAAATCGAATAGTCATTTTTCCTGGCCCAGGCAACCAGTTCCGGCACTGTCTGGGAAACATCACTCATAATTTTTCCTTGGCTCAAGCGGCTTGATGGCTGTCACGTGGATATAGCGGCCGAGGCTCACAAAAGGCTCCTGACGGCAATAACGCGTTTCCAGTTCAAGCAAATTCTCAAAACCATCGCGTTGTTTATGCTTATCGCGCAAGTAATCGTGGAATACTCGCACACCGGTTTTACCGGTAATCTGCCAGCCAATTTGCTCCAGCCAGTGATAAACCTGTTCTGGCTGCAGCGGATTGTCAGGCGAAAGTGTTTTTCTCTTATTCTTTTTCATACCCTGGAGAACATATTCGAAGTTGCCGACAAACATGTTACGCATCAGCAAACCGTTAGCATTGTAGAACATCAGGGATAAAGCACCGCCTGGTGCAAGGCAATCCCATAAGGTTTTAAGCACGGCCTGCGGGTCGACGACCCATTCCAGCACAGCGTGAAACAATATCAGATCAACCGGCTTTTCCAAATGTTGACCAATATCCTGGGCCGAGGAATGTATGAAATTCATATTGTCGCTCACACCTTTTTCACTGGCCTGAGCCTGGGCGCGGGAGATCATCTCAGCAGAAACATCGCAAAGCAGGACATCATGACCACGTTCAGCAAGGCCGCACGCGGTTTGCCCTTCGCCACCACCCGCATCCAACACACGTAGTTTTTCAGGCAGCGTGGAAAGTAAGGCATCAAGATCTTGCCATAAAATGGCCTGGCGGAGCTGTCCTTTGGTTGTACCGTAAATGTTGCGTGAGAACTTCTCAGCAATGTCGTCAAAATTGCGATCACGCACGGGTACGGCTCCATAGGGGGGAAAGAGCGTATTTTGGCACAGCCGAGCCAAGAATGAACCCGTCTGGTGTAATATCACCCCTGTTTACCTGCTGTATGGCTAAAAAAGGACCCATAATTCATGCTTTTTATCCTGAAAAAATATATCGGCGGGCTGCTGCTCCCCTTACCTTTTTTGTTATTGATGATGGGTTTTGCGCTTTGCTTACTGTGGTTCAGCCGTTGGCAAAAAAGCGCAAAAGCCTTATTAAGCGTGAGTTGGTTAGTTTTACTACTGATTAGCCTGCAACCGGTGGCTGACAAAATGCTCAAACCCATCGAAGATACCTACCCAACCTGGCGCGGTAGTGAAAAAGTGGATTACATTGTGGTGCTCGGCGGCGGCTATACATGGAACCCGGAATGGGCGCCAAGTTCCAATCTCATCAGCAATAGTTTGCCACGAGTGACTGAAGCGGTGCGTTTGTGGCAGGCAAACCCAGGTGCGAAGATGATCTTTACCGGTGCGCGAGCGCTGACAAATCCGGTTAGCACCGCAGAGGCTGGTGCTCGGGTAGCAGAAAGTCTGGGGATTCCGCGCTCACAAATCATCACGCTGGAAGAACCGAAAGATACTGAGGAAGAAGCGGCAGCCGTCGCGAAAACTCTTGGCCACCAGCCATTTTTACTGGTGAGTTCCGCGTCACATCTGCCACGTGCGATGATTTTTTTCCGTCATGCTGGATTAAATCCACTCCCGGCACCAGCCAATCAACTGGCCATTGCATCGCCACTTAATCCATGGGAGCGAATTATCCCGGCTCCGGTTTGGTTAATGCACAGCGATCGTGCCATTTATGAAACGGTAGGACGCGTCTGGCAATGGCTCAAGGGGGCGTCAGGAGATCCAGGGCAGTAAATTTTTCGACGCGACATCAAAGGCGGGTCGGTTTAGTCGGCCCGACTGCAACAGTTGCGCTATGCAATCCCATAAGACGTATAACCAGCGCCGCCACACAAACGACTCAGCAACGGGTGCGCGTTGCAAGTAATGCCACAGCAGGCTTTCCGACTGCCCTTGTTCATACAGGCGGAATATTTCATATTCGCGCGGTGCCCAAAGCGTCATTCCAGGATTTACCATCGCCAGTAACTGGTCGCTACGCCCGTCTTTCAACATGCTACTGAGCGAAAAGTTGCCGTGCACCAGCACGCAGTTATCGTTGAAATCTTCGAATAAGCGCGGCAAACATTCGCGGGTACGGAACAGGATGCGACGGTCCTGCATGGTCAGGCCATTGTTGGGGTATTGATTGAGGGTTGCCCACAGTGTTTCGACGTGTTGCCGATACCATGATGGCCAGATATTTTCTTGTGTGCTGTCGACGTTCCCGACGCAGCCGCGGCTATCAACGCGGTGCCAGGCTAGCAGCCCTTCCACAATTTGGTCTTTCAGATGTTCCCAACGGTCTGGAGTACGGGTTGGCGCTTCCACTGGTACGCCACGCAAGCGCTCCATTAAAAGCACGTCTGGCCCTGGCGTATCATCATGCGTTACCACCCCGTAAACCACGGGTAAACGCACCGTGCCGGAGCGAGCGAGCATGGACATTTTCCAGGCTAGCTGAGCAGCCACGCCTCGGGAACTAAAGCTTTTTGCCAGCAAAGACATCGCATTACCCTCGCTGTCATATAGCGACCATAGCGCGGTGTTTGGCTGTTCGTTGATACATTCTATCCGGCTTAGTTTTTCACCCAGCAGATGACTCAATTCCTTGCGTAGCAACTCCATGACTCATTACCCCTTGCAACACTGGTGTTTTTATAATGAGCTTGCCAGCGCAGGATGTCATCACCTGAGATCAATATGCCTTTAGATAATAAAAAAACCGGCGTTCTATGCCGGTTTTTTTATACATGGGGTAAGTTCCACACTGCGACTCAAAACGTTAGCGCATCGCCTGGCGCACACGTTCCAAATCTTCAGGCGTATCAACCCCAATACTCGGAATCTCTTTCGCGACGGCGACATGGATCTTTTCGCCATTCCACAGCACACGCAATTGTTCGAGCATTTCGATTTGTTCGAGCTGGCTTGGTTCCCAGGTAACGTACCGACGAATAAAACCTGCACGATAACCATAGATACCAATATGGCGCAGCAGAGTATCGCCAATGGTTTCGCGAGACTGTGCAAAACGGTCTCTGTCCCATGGAATCGTCGCACGGGAGAAATAAAGCGCGTAGCCCTGCGCATCCATGACCACTTTTACTGCGTTCGGGTTGAATGCTTCTTCCGCAGAGTCGATTGGCACCGCAAGTGTGGCCATGCCCGCCTGGCTATTTGCCAGATTGCTGGCAACCTGGCTAATGATCGCCGGAGGGATCATTGGCTCATCACCCTGCACATTCACAATCACGGTATCATCACTGAAACCATACTTTTCAATGACTTCGGCAAGGCGTTCGGTGCCAGATTGGTGATCGGCGCGGGTCATACAAACTTCACCACCCGCCGCTTCAACGGCACGAGCAACGTCTTCATGATCGGTTGCAACGATGATACGCTCGGCACCCGATTCGCGGGCGCGCTCCATCACATGAACGACCATCGGTTTGCCGTTGATGTCTTTAAGCGGTTTGCCCGGCAAGCGTGTAGAGGCGAAGCGAGCAGGAATTATGGCCACAAAACTCATGGGTTTTTCTCGTCAGAATTCAGAACTCGAGCTTCAGTCTCCAGCAGCACTGGAATACCATCGCGCAGAGGAAACGCCAGGTGGTCAGGTTTGCAGATAAGCTCCTGCTTTTCCTGATTAAAGTAGAGCTTGCCGTTACAAACCGGGCAAGCGATGATTTCAAGTAATCGATGATCCATGGTTACTCCAGAATGACCGCCATCAAAGGCGAAAGGATAACATAACTCACGCGTTCTCCGGGTTAATTTCCCAACCTTCGCCCCATGATGAAGCGAATAACGCAGGGATATTACCCAGGCGAATCTGTGTCGCGCCCTGCCAATGAGCAAAGTCTGTGAATGCCGTATGCAGACCTTTAATTAAGGACTGGTTCGGCTTAACGCCATCCTCAAGATATAAGCTGATAATTTCCAGTACTGCGGATTTGCGGTGCATTTTTGCATCGACTCGCCCCACAATCTCCCCCTGATGCAGCAGCGGCAGAACAAAATATCCATACCTGCGTTTTTCGGCTGGGGTATAGCATTCAAGGCGATAGGAGAAGTTAAACAGAGCTTCGGCACGCTTGCGATCCCAGACCACAGGATCAAACGGTGATAACACCGCGGTGTGGGTGGCGCGCAAAGTGTTTTGTTCAGCTTTAGTCAGTAAAGGGAACAGATCACTGTGCAGCCACATTTCGCCAATACCCTCAACGCTAACCGGAATGGCGCTACCCTTGTCCTGCCATTGGGTTAACAACGGTTTGAGAGAGATCTTCTTCAATCGGTAATAATCTGCCAGCCATTCAGGGCGGAAAATACCAAGGCTGCGCGCGCTGTTTTCCAGCATCTGCAGTTCAGCATCCTGCTGTTGTATAAGATGCAAATCGTCATTCCAGTGCGGCATCACGCGAGAGGTCAAGTCATAAACACGCTGAAAATTGCGTCGCTCAATCACCATGACCTTCCCAGCGGTGAATAACCCCTCAAGATGTTTCTTGTGAGGTTTCCATTCCCACCACCCGCTCGAGCCTTTACGGGGATGTTCAAAGTCAGCAGATCGTACCGGGCCGTTGTTTTCAATGTGAACCAGGAGTTTTTCAATCTCTTCGGCGTGCTCGACCATCCATTCAGGGCGGTACTTCCAGCCCATTTTTTCGGGATTCAGCATCCGATGACGTATTAGCGAAAAGTCTTTTCTCGGTAAAAAGCAGGCTTCATGCGCCCAATACTCCATTAAATCGCCGTTAAGAAGAGCATCATCAAGCCACGTTTGCGGGAAATGACCTAAGCGACTGAATAACACCAGATACGGGCTTCGAGCCACGATATTAATAGTATCAATCTGGAGCAACGACATACGGTCGATGGCTGCAATAACATCGGCAGGTTTTGAACGGCGGCGAGGCTTAACCAGTAAGCCTTGCGCGGCAAGATGAAGATTGCGGGCTGCACGTAAAGTCAGTTGCGGTACAGACATGAATGAACCTTGTCGTCAGCAAACTCGAATTCCGATGCGGTAACTTACAATTATCGCACCAGCGCCAATAGTGACTGCAATAACTCGTCGGACTGCGGTTGTGCTAAATGTGCGTCGACCGGCAAATACCACCAGTTAGTGTGGCCGGATACAAATAAGCGGCATTTGACGGCGTCTTTTTCAGTCATTATCAGGGTTTCCCCTGGCTGAACTAATTTTATGACGTCACTTTCGTTTAACGCCTGATGGTCGGAAAGACTGACAGTCCGAATCGGAGTGACACCACATTGCTGTAAGGTGGCAAAAAAGCGTGGCGGATGGCCAATTCCAGCCATAGCGACAACGCTTTCAAGCGTTTGTACCGGGCGACGTTCACCAGTCAGCAGATTAACGGCGTCACTGGGTTGCAACATCATCGCTATTTCACCTGGTTTAGGTTCACCACCGTTGGTAATGACGGCATCGACCGAAGCCAGGCGCCCGATTCGTTCGCGCATTGGCCCGGCTGGAAGCCACCATCCGTTACCGAAACGCCTAACACCATCAACCACCACGATCTCTTTATCGCGCCCCAACGCATAATGCTGCAAACCATCATCGGTAATGATTAACTGTGGTTGGATTTTTTCCACCAGCATTTTCACCGCTTCACTACGGCGCGGCGCGACTGCCACGGCAGCACCCGTGCGCTGATAGATAAGCACTGGCTCATCACCTGCTTGTGACGTTGTGGTGTGTTGATCAAGCAACAACGGGTAGTGTTCGGATTTACCACCATAACCGCGAGAGACAACTCCAACACGGATACCACGCTGCTGGAGTTGTTCAACCAGCCAAATCACAACGGGTGTTTTACCATTGCCACCGGCTGTCAGATTACCAACAACGACCACCGGTACCGGAGCACGCCAGGTTTTTTTGATCCCTAAGCGGTAGCAAAGACGTATAGCACCGCTCACTAGGCCATAAAGCCAGGAGAGCGGTAATAGCAAAAGGTAGAGGGGAGATTTTCCCGACCAGATGCGTTCTATCATGAACCGAATTGCATTCTATGCAGTTGGGCGTAAACCCCACGATGCTCAATCAACTCTGCATGAGGACCGCGCTCAACGATACGACCGTCTTCCACCACCACAATTTCATCAGCCTGTTCAATGGTTGATAAGCGGTGAGCAATGACTAATGAGGTACGGTTTTTCTGCAGTTCATCTAACGCTGCCTGAATGGCACGCTCAGACTCGGTATCCAGAGCAGAAGTCGCTTCATCGAGAATTAATATTGGGCTATCGCGCAATAGTGCACGCGCAATGGCGATACGCTGACGCTGACCACCTGAAAGCAAGACACCATTTTCACCAATGACGGTATCCAGGCCATTATCCATCTTGCTGATAAAGTCCATGGCATATGCCATACGCGCCGCTTTTTCAATGTCGTCGCGGCTGTACTGTTCAGTACGCGCATAGGCAATATTGTTAGCAACAGTGTCGTTGAATAAGTGAACATTTTGCGAGACAAGAGCGACCTGATTACGCAACGAAGATAAGGTGTATTCACGAATATCCACCCCATCAATCGTGATGCTGCCTTCCTGGATATCGTAAAAACGCGTCATTAAGCTTGCGATAGTAGACTTACCTGAGCCAGAACGCCCCACCAACGCCACGGTCTTACCTGCTGGGATCGACAGGTCAATCTTGCGCAGAGCTGGCACTTCACGCCCCGGATAGGTAAAGGTCACATCACGGAATTCAACATCACCTTTAGCGCGCTCAATAACACGTTTCCCTTCGTCTTTCTCTTGCTCAGAATCGAGAATAGAGAACAACGTTTGGCAAGCAGCCATACCGCGCTGGAACTGAGCGTTGACGTTTGTCAGGGATTTCAATGGGCGCATCAGAGCGATCATTGAAGAGAAGACCACGGTGATGGTACCGGCTGTCAGCGTTTCCATCACACTCGGGAAGCTTGCTGCGTAAATCACAAAAGCCAGAGCTAAAGAGGCAATCAACTGAATGATAGGGTCAGAAATAGATGAGGCCGAAACCAGTTTCATACCCTGGCGGCGCATACGGTTACTGACTTTATTAAAACGTTCTGTTTCCACTTCCTGGCCGCCGAAGATCAGCACTTCTTTATGGCCTTTCAGCATTTGCTCCGCACTGGTGGTGACCTGCCCCATCGTGTTCTGCATGTTTTTGCTGATATTACGGAAACGTTTGGAAACCATACGAATCGCGAAGGAAACGATAGGAGCCAGTACAATCAGAATCAAAGAAAGCTGCCAGCTATACCAAAACATCAGCACAAATAGGCCAATGATAGATGCGCCTTCACGCACGACCGTTATCAATGCGCTAGATGAAGAGGAAGCAACTTGTTCGGAATCGTAAGTAATGCGCGAGAGCAGCGTACCAGTGGACTGCTGGTCAAAAAACGAAACCGGCATGCCCATCATGTGGCTGAACAAGCGACGGCGCATGTTCATAACTACCTGCCCAGAGACCCACGAGATGCAATAGCTGGAGACGTAACTCGTCGCACCACGCAGCACCATCAGCCCGATAACAACCAGCGGCATCCATAGCAGCACTGATTTATCAGTTTTTCCAAAACCATCATCCAGTAACGGTTTAAGCAAAGACAGCATATAGGTATCACTGGCAGCGTTTAGGATTAACGCAATACCAGCCACAATCAGACCCGGCTTGAAAGGAGCAATCATCGGCCAAAGGCGGCGGAAGGTCTGCCATGTGGAAAGATCTTTATCGTTATGCATTCAGTAAACCAGCATTAGATGAAATAGCCGCATATTCTACCCATTATCCCGGGATACACCAAACCACTGATGATACCAACGGGGTGAAATTTGTTCTCTGAAGCCATTGATTTGCCATTTATCACTATTTATATCGATAGTCAGCTGGCCTGATTGCGCCGTGTCATACCATTTATATCCTTGCGCCTGGTAGCGTTTAACCACTTTCCCGGAAGGTAAATGCCAGGCGTTATAACGCGATGTAGAGGCAAGTGCAGCACCTCCAGAAACTGCACGCAGCAGCGGTGCAACCGAAGATGTGCGACTACCATGATGAGGAACCTGAATAATATCAGCATGTAAGATATCCCATCGTCTCTTGAGCATAGCTAATTCAGCTTCAACTTCCACATCACCGGTTAACAAGATACGAAAGTTCCCGTCGCTGACCATCACCACACAAGAGCCATTATTACCCGTCTTTACTGGCTGATCTGGAGGCCACAACGCAGTAAACTTCAAACCCCGCCATTGCCATTCCTCCCCTTGAAAACAAGGGTGATGCCCTGCCCAACGCAGTGGACTGTGAATTTTTAACGCTGGCCATTCGCGCTGCAAACTGATTAAACCACCGCGATGATCAAGATGCTCGTGGCTAATGACGACTTGCTCTGGGGTTAGATTATGCCAACGCAGCCATGGAATAATAACTTGCTGAGCCGCATCACCACCGGGCCAGGCGTTCCCGGTATCGTATAGAAAGACCTTTCCTTGCCGGATAATCGCAATCGCCAGACCGTGCCCGACATCTAACATGGTGATTTGCCACGAGCCGTCTTTTTTCTCAGGCCGCATTGTGGAAACAACCAGGGACAGGATCAGCGCTATCACCGAAAACGACGAGCTGCGCCATAACGCCAACCTATGGATAATAATCGCCAGCCAGCCACACAAACTCAAAAGCTGAAAACGGTCATCCACTTCCAGCCAGCCGTCAGGTAATAGCGACAACGATGTAAAAAGTAGCGCCAGCAGACGATCTACACCCCACCACAAATGTTCTCCTATCCACGGGATACTGGTAAGCACTAATCCCGCTAATAACAATGGCACGACGATAAAAGTAATCAGCGGTACTGCGAGTAAGTTCGCTATTAACGCGCTAAGGCTAATACCGTGGAAAATGAAAATTTGTAGTGGCATCAGCAAAACCATGATGCCAACCTGCAGGTGCATTAAAGCGAGTGGATAACGATAAAACCATTTCGTCGTTAGTACACTTTGTGGCAGTGGCATCCATTGATACCAGAAAATGAGTGAGGCAACAGCCAGTGCCGATAGCCAAAAACTGTCTGACAAAACAGTAAGAGGGTCATAAATCAGAATACCCGTGATGCAGCAAAGCCAGACCTCCCACCCGGACCAGCATCGCCCCTGTAGCCGTAGAAAAAGCCAGATAATGACCCCAATCAGCGCTCTGACAGCCGGAGGGTTTCCCCCTGCCAGCCAGGTATAAGCAGCGGCGGCTATGACACTGGCTAAGAGTGGCATTCTGAAATGAACTCGATGTGCAGGAAAACTCAGTTGTATTAAACGAGCGATTAACCAACCCACCATCGCAGCCAGTGAGATGTGCATCCCTGAGATGGCCATAAGGTGTGCCGTGCCGCTCTGGCGAAGCAGGTTTTTCTGCTCATCATTCACTGCCGAGCGGTCACCAAATGCTAATGCCAAAATCACGCCCTGATTGGGGAGTGATTGAGTCGAAAATTGAACAGCGGATAACCATTGAGCCCGTAAACTGCAGCGCTGCGTAATGGGATCAGCCGAAATAATACGTGCACTCAATGGTTGATGTTGTGCAAGAGCATATCTTTGGCTATCAAAACCGCCTTCGTTCAGTTGCCCATGTACTGGCCGCAGTTGCAGTTTCATGCGCCAGCGTTGCCCTGCGCAAACGCTAGCCGGTAAGTAGCCACCACGACTTCTGATACCAACAGGTGGAAAAATTACCTTTCCTTCTACCGATACCATTTCCCAATCGTGATTTTGCTTTCCATCAGTTCGGGTCATCACCGCTTCAACCGTAATAGGTTTGCCGGACCATTGTTCGACAGGCATAAGACTAGCTCTGGCGTTCAGTAACGCCCAGCAAAAGCACAACAAACCAAAAGCGATATAGCGCGCAGACAGATGCGGGATGAGTCCAGTGCATACTGCCGCAAAGAGGATGACTGCGATAATTTGCATATCAGGAATATTGGCCAGCCACGCCAGAGGCAGAATGCCAATAATTGCACTGCAACATAATCCGATTGAATTCCTCACGACTACCTCCTTGTTAAAGGCAGTGTGAAGTATTAAAAAATGACGTCAGCTATGGATAATCAGTTCTTCGAGAAGGGTTCCAGGCTTTCGGAGCTGCATGAAAATACAGCCGAATAATTTGCGAGCGGAATCGAAAACTGTGATTTTTGGCATAAAAAAACGGCACCCGAAGGTGCCGTTCTTGAGAATTAAATCCTAAGACTTAATTACCGTAAATGTTGGCGCGGTCACGTAATTCTTTACCTGGTTTAAAGTGCGGAACGTACTTACCTTCCAGATCCACTTTATCGCCAGTTTTTGGGTTACGTCCGGTGCGAGGTGCGCGATAGTGTAAGGAAAAACTGCCGAAACCCCGGATTTCAATACGCTCACCTTGGGCGAGTGTAGAGGCCATATGCTCCAGCATCTCTTTCACTGCATCTTCTACAGCTTTCGCCGGGATGTGAGATTGCTGAGTTGCAAGTCTTTCTATCAATTCTGACTTGGTCATGATTCCTCCGGTTTCCTTTCAGGAAAATTAACTTACACCTATCAATCGAACAAGGGCGGCCGTAGCCGCCCTGATTTAAGTGCTCAGACGATTACTCGCCTTTAGCTGCTTTGAATGCTTCAGCCATAGCGTTAGAGAAGTTCGGTGCATCTTCCTGTTTGTTGTTAACAGTAGCGATTGCATCTTTCTCGTCAGCTTCGTCCTTAGCACGAACAGACAGGCTTACAACACGGTTTTTGCGGTCAACGCCAGTGAATTTAGCTTCAACGTCGTC
Organism: Buttiauxella agrestis ATCC 33320; assembly: GCA_024169445.1. Classification (GTDB taxonomy): domain Bacteria; phylum Pseudomonadota; class Gammaproteobacteria; order Enterobacterales; family Enterobacteriaceae; genus Buttiauxella; species Buttiauxella ferragutiae. The sequence goes on along the minus strand of JALKFA010000001.1, from coordinate 2,679,998 downwards.
GCCTACGCTCAGAACCAGAGTTGCATCTTCAACGCGGTCACGGGAAGCTTCAGAAGCACGCAGGTAGCCTTCTACGCCATCTGCTAATTCAACTGTAGCACCTTTCGCGTCAACTGCTGTTACTTTACCAGTAACGATAGTACCTTTCTTGTTCAGTGCAACGTAGTTGTTGAACGGATCTTCTGCGAGTTGTTTAACACCCAGGGAGATACGCTCACGTTCTGCGTCAACTTGCAGAACCACAGCCGCGATTTCGTCGCCTTTCTTGTATTCACGAACTGCTTCTTCGCCTGCAACGTTCCAGGAGATATCAGACAGGTGAACCAGGCCGTCGATGCCACCGTCCAGGCCGATGAAGATACCGAAGTCAGTGATAGACTTGATTTTACCTTCAACGCGGTCGCCCTTGTTGTGGGTTTCAGCGAACAGCTGCCATGGGTTAGATTTGCACTGCTTCAGACCCAGGGAGATACGACGACGTTCTTCGTCGATATCCAGAACCATAACTTCCACGACATCACCAACGTTAACAACTTTGGATGGGTGGATGTTTTTGTTGGTCCAATCCATTTCGGAAACGTGAACCAGACCTTCAACGCCTTCTTCGATTTCTACGAAGCAGCCGTAATCAGTCAGGTTAGTCACGCGACCAGTCAGTTTGGTACCTTCTGGATAACGCTTAGCGATTGCGACCCATGGATCTTCGCCCAGTTGCTTCAGACCCAGAGACACACGAGTACGCTCACGGTCGAACTTCAGTACTTTAACGGTAATTTCATCGCCAACATTCACGATTTCGCTTGGATGCTTAACGCGTTTCCATGCCATATCAGTGATGTGCAGCAGGCCGTCAACGCCGCCCAGATCAACGAATGCACCGTAGTCAGTAAGGTTCTTAACGATACCTTTAACTTCCATGCCTTCTTGCAGGTTTTCCAGCAGTTGATCACGTTCTGCGCTGTTTTCTGATTCGATAACTGCACGACGAGAAACAACAACGTTGTTACGCTTCTGGTCCAGCTTGATGACTTTGAACTCAAGCTCTTTGCCTTCCAGGTGCAGAGTGTCACGTACCGGACGAACATCTACCAGTGAACCTGGCAGGAACGCACGAATACCGTTCAGCTCTACAGTGAAGCCACCCTTAACTTTGCCGTTGATGATACCGACCACAGTTTCAGCTTCTTCGTAAGCTTTTTCCAGCGTGATCCAAGCTTCGTGACGCTTAGCTTTTTCACGGGACAGCAGAGTTTCGCCAAAGCCATCTTCAACAGCGTCCAGAGCAACATCAACTTCGTCACCAACCTGGATTTCCAGTTCGCCAGCAGCATTTTTGAACTGCTCTACAGGAATTGCAGACTCAGATTTCAGACCAGCGTCAACCAGTACGATATCTTTGTCGATAGCAACTACTACGCCACGAACGATGGAACCCGGACGGGTTTCGATTGTTTTCAGGGATTCTTCAAAGAGTTGAGCGAAAGATTCAGTCATGTTGTTAATCTTCAAGGTTCTTTAGTTTAACGTCCATTTAGCGTCCCGCCGAATGGGGTTGTTTCACATACCCCGCCATTGGCTCCATGCCGACAGGGTTTAGGTTACAGGGGTAAAAAACTACCCGATATGTCAGGATACCACTATGGCAATATCATGACAAATATGACAAAACTTACACCAGCGCAATATTCACTATTGAGCTGGTGTTAAAATTTTCTGCGCATAAGTAAGCGCTTGTTTGATGACGTCGTCAATGGACATGCTGGTTGAATCCAGCACCAGCGCATCTGCGGCGGGCACTAACGGTGCTATTGCACGGTTACGGTCACGGTCATCACGTTCTTTAATTTCTGCCAAAAGGCGCTCAAAGTTAACACTAAAGCCCTTTTCCTGCAACTGTAGCATACGTCTACGCGCACGCTCTTCAGAAGAGGCGTCAAGGAAGATTTTTACTGGTGCGTCAGGGAAAACCACGGTGCCCATATCACGGCCATCAGCAATCAGTCCCGGCGCTTCTCTGAATGCGCGCTGACGGCGCAGCAATGCTTCACGAACACGTGGGAAAGCAGCTATCTGAGAGGCTGCATTCGCAACTTCCTGAGTACGAATTTCTGCGCTGACGTCTTCTCCTTCAAGGATGACTTCCAGGTTGCCTTCATTGGCAACAAAACGCACATCAAGGTGGGCAGCAAGTGGGACTAGCGTGTCTTCGGAGGTTACATCAACCTGGTGATGTAAGGCCGCCAATGCCAGAACTCGATAAATTGCTCCAGAATCAAGCAGATGCCACTGTAACGCTTCCGCCATGGCTTTACACAGCGTGCCTTTACCTGCGCCGCTTGGACCATCAATTGTTATTACTGGGGCGGGTGCCGTCATCGTACTCTCCTCTTGCTGGAATTACGGACCTAAAATAGAAACGCCGCATATTATACGCTGCCAGAATCCTGACCGTTATCTTTCCTGCCAATTATCGTCTTTAATGAGGTTGAGTGTAGAAGAATTGCGCAACTTGAGGTGGGGCTGGAAAAAACCAGCCCCAAATTCAGAGAGGTAGTTTATTTTTTATCTGCTGCTATGCGGTCACGGACATGTTGTGCACGTTCAACTGATGGCGGATGTGAATCAAACATAGACTTCGATGCACCACCATCAAGCGTTGCAAGCTTATCAAAACTGCTTGCCAGTCCTTGAGTATTTATTTTGCGTTTTTTGAGGAGATCATATGAGAAATCATCCGCTTCTGACTCTTCACTGCGCGAGAACGTCGCATTAATCGCCGCTTCTGCTAAATCACCAAGTTGTGACTGAGATAACTGTGATGCCACTCCGCTGGTTGCAGAAACTGCATCCCTGGCCGCCATAGTGGCATAGGCTGTTTGCAGTTTTTCCTTTGAATGACCCAAGGCTACGTGACCCATTTCATGACCAAGAACACCTTCAACTTCGTTATCGGTCATCATGTCCATTAAGCCGCTGTAGACACGTACACAGCCGTTGGCCATCGCCCAGGCATTGATATCGCTGGTCAAATAAACTTTGTAATTCACTGGTGTTCCGTCGATCTGATTCCCAAGAGCCTTGGCAATTTTGTTCAAGCGTTTGGCATATTTGCTGGATTTACCCGCGAGTTGGTTTTCACTATCTGCCTGCTTACAGGACTGGTTTGCCACTGCCTTAACATCCGCATCGCTGAGTGTTGCGGCTTTGAAGGCCGACATTCCGGACGATGCCAGTTTATCGCCATTCATGTTCTTACACGCTACCAGAGACCCCGCCATTAACACTGCCAATACTACCTTTTTGAAAGTCTTCATAGTTATCTTCCGTTGATGAGCTATACATGAAATAAATCATCGATTTGTTGATCAAATCGGACGTGAGATTAACAGTGGTACAAGCGGGTGCAATGAAAGCGGAGGTACGAAAACGGAGTTGATCTTATGCAGGATATTGAGAATTTACTCCGGCACTCAACGTTACCGGAGCAAGTGGTGGTGCATTACTTGAGGGTGCTAATACGCGCTAACTGTTCGAAATAGTCCGGGAAAGTTTTTGCCGTACATTTCGGATCAAGGATGGTCACTGGAGTATCTGACAACGCCACCAGCGAGAAGCACATAGCCATACGGTGATCGTTATAAGTTCCAATTTCAGCAACTTGCAGCTGAGCTGGTGGAGTCACGGTAATGTAATCCTCCCCCTCTTCCACTATTGCGCCCACTTTACGCAGTTCAGTTGCCATAGCGCTCAAACGGTCAGTTTCTTTTACACGCCAGTTATAAATATTACGTAGAGTGGTCGTACCTTTGGCAAATAAAGCCGTAGTAGCGATAGTCATTGCTGCGTCTGGGATATGGTTCATATCCATATCAATGGCGTTTAATTCGCCGCGCTCGCAGGAGATGAAATCATCACCCCAGGTGACTTTCGCACCCATTTTTTCCAGCACATCGGCAAAACGGATATCGCCTTGAACGCTATTACGACCGATGCCCGTCACTTTTACCGTACCGCCTTTGATTGCACCAGCCGCAAGGAAGTAAGAAGCTGAAGAGGCATCGCCTTCCACCAAATAAGCCCCTGGAGAGGAGTACTGCTGGCTACTACGAATCACAAAACAGCGGTAGTCGCGGTTTTCTACATCCACACCAAAGGTTTTCATCAGATGTAAGGTGATGTCGATATACGGTTTCGATACCAGGTCACCTTTGATAGTGATTTCAGTGTCGTTTTCCGCCAACGGTGCCGTCATTAAAAGCGCGGTCAAAAACTGGCTGGAAACGCTGCCATCGACGGCAACCTGGCCACCGCTAAAACCACCACGCAAACGCAATGGCGGATAATTTTCTTGTTCCAGATAATCAATCTGAGCGCCGCCCTGACGTAAAGCATCAACCAAATGGCCAATCGGACGTTCTTTCATGCGTGGTTCACCGGTCAGCACGATGTTATTGCTACCCAGACACAGTGCCGCCGCCAGTGGGCGCATCGCCGTACCCGCATTCCCTAAGAACAGTTCCAGCTCGCCCGCGGCTTGCAATGGCCCACCCATGCCGGTCACTTCACAACGTGTACGATCGGCTGAAAGTGTATAATTTACTCCCAATGCTTTCAGTGCGTTGAGCATATGACGAACGTCATCGCTATCCAGCAAATTAGTCAGTTCAGTCGTGCCATGCGCCAGTGCTGCAAGCAGCAGAGCGCGATTAGAGACACTTTTTGAACCAGGAAGATTAATCGTGCCGTCGACCAATGCGATGGGTTGTAACGTCAGGGATTCCAGCATGGGGTAAATACTCTCAACTCAAACAGAATAAAAACCCCGCGAACCATGCCGCGGGGAGAATAACAACGAGCAGCAATTAACCGTGGCGACGCTCAAAGTCGATCATGAAGTTAGTTAACGCTTTAACACCTTCGAGTGGCATCGCATTGTAGATAGAAGCACGCATTCCGCCTACAACACGGTGGCCTTTCAATGCGTGTAGACCTGCAGTAAACGACTCTTCGAGGAAGAGCTTATCAAGCGCGCTATCAGCCAACTGGAATGGGACATTCATGCGCGAACGGTTGGCCGGAGCAACATCGTTACGATAAAAATCGCTTTTATCAATCACACCGTATAACAGGCTCGCTTTCTCACGGTTAATTTTGTCCATGACTTCCACACCACCTTGTTCCTTCAGCCATTTAAAGACCAGACCAGAAAGATACCAGGCGAATGTTGGTGGGGTATTAAACATGGAGTCGTTTTCATTAAGCACGGTGTAGTCAAGAATTGACGGGCACGCTTTATGCGCCTTGCCGAGCAAATCTTCACGCACGATAACCAACGTCAAACCGGCTGGACCGATGTTTTTCTGAGCACCAGCGTAAATTACGCCGAAACGGCTAATGTCGAGCGAGTGCGACAAAATCGAGGATGAGAAATCGGCAACCACAACCTTATCGCCAAAGTCTGGCGTTTCGTGAGTTGCGATGCCGTCGATGGTTTCATTCGGGCAAAAGTGCAAGTAGGCACTATCTTCAGAAACCTGCCACTCGCTCATCGGTTTGAGCGCACGCAGGCCGTCAACTGTCATTTTCGCATCAATAACATTTGGCGTGCAGTATTTGTGCGCTTCTTTTACTGCACTACTCGCCCAATAGCCGCCATCAACATAGTCAGCGCTAGTTTTGTCACCAAGCAGGTTTAAAGGTACACCAGCGAATTGGCCGCGACCGCCACCGTGACAGAACAAAACTTTGTAGTTCGAGGGGATTTGCAGCAGAAAGCGAAAATCTTTTTCAGCTTCTTCAGCTACCTGAATAAACTCTTTACCACGGTGGCTAATCTCCATTACGGAGGTGCCTAAGCCTTGCCAGTCGCAGAGTTCACTTTGCGCACGACGAAGCACTTCAGCCGGTAGCATCGCCGGGCCGGAACTAAAATTGTATACCTGAGTCATTTCCCCTCACCACGCTAAGAGCAATAAGATTTTTTCACGGTATCGGTTTTATCATTCACTCGCGGAGGCTGCAATGGTTAATCAGGTGCGCTGCGGGAATGTGCGCAAAATCACACAACAGATTCATCTAATCGATGAATTAAACACCCGATAAATGCCCGTCAGGTCACTCGCGTGGCGGTACTGGCCTTAACCCAAACTTTATGAGCACAGCGCGGGCAAGCAATTTCATCATTTGCATTCAACGCCACGACTTCACTGCAATGGATACAGGCATAATCCGCATCTTCCGGCATTTTAATAAACCGTTCGCAGCAGTGCTCAGGCAAAATCGGTAAACCTGGTCTGACGAGTTTATCAGGAAAGAAATAGACGCTTATCTGGCCGTTGGTTTCAAGTATCGCCAGACGAACTTGCCCGAGATGCTCTACGCCCAGCAAGCGTAGCTCCATAAAAAACTCAAATTCAGTCATGTTTTGCGACTTCATTTTTTCCCAGGAAAACTCCCCCTCTTCGATAATGACGGAAGGTTTTCCTTCAAACAGGTTTTCAAGTTTTTCACTGTGGCTCATCAGCCACATCACCAGACGATAAAGCAGCCCCAATGTGACGAAAACAATCAACACAGGTAGCATCGGTACGTCATGATAAAACGCCACATCGCCTGCCGCTGAGCCAAGCGTTAAGATTATCAACACTTCAAACAACGACATCTGCCGAACGCCACGCCGCCCCGTTATCTTTAAAAACAGGAACACTAATATAAAGGTATAGAGGCTACGAAAAGCGACCTCCCAGAGAAAATCGAGTGGGACGTCGTTTAATGCCATACGTTGAAGATCAAAGCTCTTCATTTTTACCGCCATTACAGTGGGTTACTGACAGTAAGCATAGCCTGTTATGCTATCGCCGCCTGCTGGCTGCTGACAATGGTGTCAGTCGGCTAAAACCCGTATCATTGCGCGCTTTGCGTACGACAAAAGTGAAACCTCATGACTCAAACCTTTATTCCTGGCAAAGATGCCGCACTGGAAGATTCCATCGCTCGCTTCCAGACCAAGCTCGCCGATCTTGGCTTTAATATAGAAGAAGCTTCCTGGTTAAACCCTGTGCCAAACGTCTGGTCAGTGCATATCCGTGATAAAGACAGCGCGCTGTGCTTTACCAATGGTAAAGGCGCGACTAAAAAAGCCGCTTTGGCTTCAGCGCTGGGCGAATATTTCGAGCGTTTGTCGACTAACTATTTCTTTGCTGATTTCTGGTTAGGTAAAACCATCGCCAATGGCCCGTTTGTGCATTATCCAAACGAGAAGTGGTTCCCAATTCCTGAAGATGAGCAACTGCCGGAAGGCATTCTCGACGATCGTCTGCGCGCGTTTTACGATCCTGAGAACGAAGTCACCGCAGGTATGCTGATTGATCTGCAATCCGGCAATGAAGAGCGCGGCATCTGCGCACTGCCGTTTACCCGTCAATCCGATCAAGAAACCGTTTATATTCCGATGAACATCATCGGGAACTTGTATGTTTCTAATGGGATGTCTGCAGGGAACACCGCAAACGAAGCCCGTGTTCAGGGACTTTCAGAAGTTTTTGAGCGTTACATTAAAAATCGCATTATCGCGGAAAGCATTAGCCTGCCGGAAATCCCGCAGGAAGTGCTGGCTCGCTATCCTGGCGTGGTTGAATCCATCGCCACGCTGGAAGCAGAAGGTTTCCCAATCTTCGCTTACGACGGTTCGTTAGGCGGAAAATATCCGGTTATTTGCGTGGTGTTATTCAACCCAGCAAACGGGACGTGTTTTGCGTCGTTCGGTGCCCACCCTGATTTTGGTGTTGCGCTGGAACGTACCGTGACTGAACTGCTGCAGGGGCGTGGCCTTAAAGATCTGGATGTCTTCACGCCTCCGACCTTTGATGACGAAGAAGTTGCCGAGCATGCCAATCTCGAAACTCACTTTATCGACTCCAGCGGTCTGATCTCCTGGGATATGTTCAAGCAAGATGCCGACTATCCATTTGTTGACTGGAGATTCTCTGGAACCACAGAAGAAGAATTTGCCACATTGATGGCAATCTTTAATGCAGAAGACCAGGAAGTTTATATCGCTGACTACCAGCATCTTGATGTTTACGCTTGCCGCATCATCGTTCCTGGTATGTCCGATATTTATCCTGCCGAAGATCTGCTGCTGGCTAACAACAGTATGGGCTATCACTTGCGTGACACCATTCTGTCATTACCAGGCAGTGAGTGGGAGAAGCAAGATTATCTCGATCTGATTTCTCAGTTAGATGAAGAAGGCCACGATGATTTCACCCGTGTCCGCGAGCTGCTTGGTCTGGCGACAGGTAAAGACAATGGCTGGTATACGCTGCGTATTGGTGAATTGAAAGCCATGCTGGCACTGGCTGGCGGTGACACCGAACAAGCGCTTATCTGGACGGAATGGACGATGGAATTCAACGCGTCTATTTTCAGCCCTGAGCGTGCGAACTACTATCGCTGCCTGCAAACCCTGCTGCTACTGGCGATGGAAGAAGACCGCCAACCGCTGCAATATCTGAATGCCTTTGTGCGTATGTACGGCGCAGAAACAGTAGAAGCGGCAAGTGCTGCTCTGAGTGGTGAAGCGCCATTCTATGGCCTGCAAGCTGTAGATAGCGATTTGAAAGCGTTCCCTGCCCATCAGGCGTTGTTAGCGGCGTATGAAAAACTGCAACGCGCAAAAGCGGCTTTCTGGAAATAAAGTAACAAAACTAAACTCAAAGGTGCGTAAACCATAATGTTTACGCTATATTACGGGGCGATTTTTATTGCCCCGTGTTTTTATTGGCAGCGTAATAATTTCATTTGTGACTCAATAGTTAAATATTGGTGAAATGTTATTATATTAAACTACAAATAATGTTGCCAAATTATAGAAATACTCCATTCTAATTACCCCGACACAGGAGCGTTGAGGCTAAATATCAAATTACATTATAAATTTTAAACTTTATTTTTATCAAAAGTATCAACAACTTAAACTGAAAATCAGGTAAACACCTGCTTTTATCAGGCCTATAAGCTTGGCGAGATATGATCCATATCAAATTTTACTCTATAATGCTTTGTTAGTATCTCGTCGCCGAATTAAATAAGAGAGAGTTAGTGTGAAAGCTGACAACCCTTTTGATCTATTGCTCCCAGCCGCTATGGCGAAAGTCGCCGAAGACGCTGGCGTCTATAAAGCAACAAAGCACCCGCTGACCACGTTTTATTTAGCGATCACGGCGGGGATGTTCATCTCGATTGCCTTTGTCTTTTACATCACTGCGACCACCGGTACTTCGACCATTCCGTTTGGGATTGCGAAGCTGATTGGCGGTACTTGCTTCTCCTTAGGGCTTATCCTGTGCGTTGTCTGCGGTGCCGACCTCTTCACTTCTACCGTGTTGATTGTTGTTGCTAAAGCCAGTGGCCGTATCACCTGGGGTCAACTCGCGAAGAACTGGGTCAACGTTTACATCGGTAACCTGTTCGGTGCTTTGATGTTCGTGGTGTTGATTTGGTTGTCAGGTATGTACATGACAGCAAACGGTGCGTGGGGTCTGAATGTGCTTCAAACCGCAGACCATAAAATGCACCACACCTTTATTGAAGCTGTGTGCCTGGGTATTTTGGCTAACCTGATGGTCTGTCTGGCTGTCTGGATGAGCTACTCGGGTCGCAGTTTGATGGACAAGATGTTTGCTATGATTCTCCCGGTCGCCATGTTTGTTGCTAGTGGTTTTGAGCACAGTATCGCAAACATGTTCTTGATCCCTTTGGGTATCGTAGTACGCAACTTTGCAAGCCCGGAATTCTGGACCGCAGTTGGGTCGTCTCCGGACAATTTCACTCACTTGACCGTATTGAACTTCATCACAGATAACCTGATCCCAGTGACTATTGGGAACATTATCGGTGGCGGCGTACTGGTTGGGTTGACGTACTGGGTAATTTATCTACGCGGTGGTGATAAGCACTAAGTGCTAGCCGTCGTGTAGGGAATAAGAAATCCACATTAGAAGGTAGGTGTTAAATGTCCGAGCTTAATGAGAAGTTAGCCACAGCCTGGGAAGGTTTTGCCAAAGGTGACTGGCAGAATGAAGTCAACGTGCGTGACTTTATTCAGAAAAACTACACCCCTTACGAGGGTGACGAGTCCTTCCTGGCAGGTGCTACTGAAGCAACTACCACATTGTGGGACAACGTCATGGAAGGCGTTAAACAGGAAAACCGCACTCACGCGCCTGTTGACTTCGATACTGACCTCGCTTCCACCATCACCTCTCATGATGCTGGTTACATCAACAAGTCCCTCGAAACTATCGTTGGCCTGCAGACTGATGCTCCACTGAAACGTGCAATTATTCCGTTTGGTGGCATCAAAATGGTTGAAGGTTCTTGCAAAGTATACGGTCGTGAACTTGACCCAATGCTTAAGAAGATCTTCACCGAATACCGCAAAACCCACAACCAGGGTGTGTTTGACGTTTATACCAAAGACATTCTGAACTGCCGTAAATCAGGCGTAATCACCGGTCTGCCGGATGCTTATGGTCGTGGTCGTATCATCGGTGATTACCGTCGCGTTGCGCTGTACGGCATCGACTTCCTGATGAAAGACAAATTCGCTCAGTTCAACTCTCTGCAGAGCAAACTGGAAAACGGCGAAGACCTGGAAGCAACAATTCGTCTGCGTGAAGAAATCTCCGAGCAACACCGTGCTCTGGGCCAGATCAAAGAAATGGCTGCTAAATATGGCTGCGATATCTCTGGTCCTGCTAAAAATGCTCAAGAAGCTATTCAGTGGACTTACTTCGGCTACCTGGCTGCGGTTAAATCTCAGAACGGCGCTGCAATGTCCTTCGGTCGTGTATCCACCTTCCTGGATGCATTCATCGAACGTGACCTGAAAGCTGGTAAAATCACCGAGCTTGAAGCACAGGAAATGATTGACCACCTGGTCATGAAACTGCGTATGGTTCGCTTCCTGCGTACCCCTGAGTATGATGAGCTGTTCTCTGGTGACCCAATCTGGGCGACCGAATCTATCGCCGGTATGGGTGTAGATGGTCGTACTCTGGTTACTAAATCTAGCTTCCGTTTCCTGAACACCCTGTACACCATGGGGCCGTCTCCGGAGCCGAACATCACTATTCTGTGGTCTGAAAAACTGCCACTGAACTTCAAGAAATTCGCCGCTAAAGTTTCCATCGATACTTCTTCTCTGCAATACGAGAACGATGATCTGATGCGCCCTGACTTTAACAACGATGACTACGCAATCGCATGCTGCGTGAGCCCAATGATCGTTGGTAAGCAAATGCAGTTCTTCGGTGCTCGTGCTAACCTCGCGAAAACCATGCTGTATGCAATCAACGGTGGCGTTGATGAAAAACTGAAAATTCAGATCGGTCCTAAAGAAGCGCCAATCATGGCTGACGTTCTGGACTACGATAACGTTCTGGATCGTCTTGACCACTTCATGGACTGGTTGGCTAAACAGTACGTCACTGCGCTGAACATCATTCACTACATGCATGATAAGTACAGCTACGAAGCGTCTCTGATGGCTCTGCATGACCGTGACGTTGTTCGCACTATGGCTTGTGGTATCGCGGGTCTGTCTGTTGCAGCTGACTCCCTGTCTGCAATCAAATATGCGAAAGTTAAACCTGTTCGTGACGAAGACGGCCTGGCTGTAGACTTCGAAATCGAAGGCGAATACCCAATGTTCGGTAACAACGATTCTCGCGTAGATGACATCGCTGTTGACCTGGTAGAACGTTTCATGAAGAAAATTCAGAAACTGACTACTTACCGTAACGCTATCCCGACTCAGTCTGTTCTGACCATCACCTCTAACGTGGTTTATGGTAAGAAAACCGGTAACACCCCAGACGGTCGTCGTGCAGGCGCTCCATTCGGTCCAGGTGCTAACCCAATGCACGGTCGTGATCAGAAAGGTGCTGTTGCCTCTCTGACTTCCGTTGCTAAACTGCCGTTTGCTTACGCTAAAGATGGTATTTCTTATACCTTCTCTATCGTTCCTAACGCACTGGGTAAAGACGACGAAGTTCGTAAAACTAACCTCGCGGGTCTGATGGATGGTTACTTCCACCACGAATCGTCCATCGAAGGTGGTCAACACCTGAACGTGAACGTAATGAACCGTGAAATGCTGCTGGATGCGATGGAACACCCTGAGAAATATCCTCAGCTGACCATTCGTGTATCTGGTTACGCTGTACGTTTTAACTCCCTGACTAAAGAACAACAGCAGGACGTTATTACCCGTACCTTCACTCAAACCATGTAATTCACGGTTTGTCTGAAAAGGCGTAGAATAAAGGCTCCACCTCGGTGGGGCCTTTTCTTATGTCAGAACCTATTTTGCAAGATAACTGCTACGTTTAGGATATCTTGCAAAATTGATTCGACGCGGCAATCTGTTTAAAGACCGCGCTCAACCTGGTTGATGCCATTGAGCATCAGCCAATACTGGAGAGAACACCGCAATGTCAGTAATTGGCCGAATTCATTCCTTTGAATCCTGCGGTACCGTGGATGGTCCCGGTATTCGTTTTATCACCTTTTTCCAGGGCTGCCTTATGCGCTGCCTGTATTGCCATAACCGTGACACATGGGATACACACGGCGGCAAAGAGGTTACCGTTGAAGAACTGATGAAAGAAGTGGTGACCTATCGACACTTCATGAATGCCTCTGGCGGCGGGGTCACAGCATCGGGTGGTGAAGCTATTTTGCAAGCCGAGTTTGTTCGTGACTGGTTCCGTGCCTGCCGTAAAGAAGGTATTCATACCTGTCTGGATACCAACGGTTTTGTACGCCGCTACGATCCAGTCATTGATGAATTGCTTGAAGTGACTGACCTGGTGATGCTCGATTTGAAACAAATGAACGACGAGATTCACCAGAATCTGGTTGGTGTTTCAAACCATCGTACTCTCGAGTTTGCGCGCTATTTGTCTGATAAAAATATTAACGTCTGGATTCGCTACGTTGTTGTTCCTGGCTGGTCAGACGATGACGATTCTGCGCATCGTCTTGGTGAGTTCACGCGAGATATGGGCAATGTAGAGAAAATTGAATTGTTGCCGTACCACGAGCTGGGCAAGCACAAATGGGTGGCAATGGGCGAAGAGTATAAACTCGACGGCGTGCATCCACCGAAGAAAGAGACCATGGAACGCGTTAAAGGCATTCTGGAACAGTACGGTCACAAAGTGATGTACTAGAAAATAGACCCTCGCATGAGGGTCTATTTTTATCAGGCATGAGCGACAGGCGTAGTGTGGTGCCCCGCTTTGCGCAGCAGCATCAATAAGTAAACAAATGCCACACCAGCAATCATCACAAACAATAAACTGTCCGAATAGCTTTGCATCAGCATCGATGTAAACGTTGGGCCAAGCAAGCTGCCTACGGTGTAACTCAACAGTAAGGCCTGATTCATTGCGACCAACTGATGGTGTTCAACTTTCTCGCAAGCCCAGGCCATTGCCACCGGGTAGAGTGTGAATCCAGCCGCCCCAAGAACAAATAACGTTGGCCCCATTGCGGCGTGACTCAGCATTGCCATGCAACCCAGAATCACAATAAACACCTGGACACGAAGCACTAATAAACGACCAAATCGATCGGCCAGACGACCAACCGGCCATTGTCCAACAATCCCCGCGCTGACCATTACCGCCATCCAGAAACCAATCCCGGCATCACTGACACCCTGATGGTTTAAATACAGCGGCATTAACCCATACAGAGAACCGAGAACAATCCCTGAAATAATACAGCCGTTCACCCCAAGGCGCGCATGACGCAAACGCAGCATTGGCCATACGGGAGTCGGCTCTTGATTTTCGCTGCGATCGTTTACAATGCGGGCGAAGAGCAGCGGAAGAATCGCGGCCAGTGTTAATGCAGTTATCCACGGCAAAACGCTGGCTATATCTGTCGGCATTTTGCTTATCATCAATTGGCCAAGTACCGTGCCGACGTAATAAACCATCATGTAAGCCGCCAGCAGGCGTCCACGGTTACGCGACGTCCCGCTGCACATCAGCGCACTCTCGACAACCACCCAAATCATCGCGCAGCCAATTCCTGCGATGAAACGCCACATCATCCAGCTCCAGAACCCGGTCATTAACCCAAGTCCTGCACAACCCGCCGCGAAAATCAGCGATGCAAGATAGTAGCTACGGTTGAATCCCTGGCGCTTTATCAGCCAGCCAGTCATCAGCGTACCCACCAGATTCCCGGTAAAATACGACGACCCGACCATCCCGACTTGCCATGTAGGAAGATTTTCGTGAGCTAACCAGAGTGGAACCAGCGTATTTAAAACCGCGATTGCCAGGGTCAAAAGCATCAGACCGCAGAGCAAAAGCATGACTGGCCGGGTATAGATGGACATGTAAAAACCGCGAGGAAGAGAATAAATTTGTGCGCATCATGCCACCAGCAAAATGATTGTCAATCCAGTGCTGACGGGGCCTGACCCGATTCACAGTCTGTCGATTTGAAAAACTTATTCAACTTGTGAACTAAGCGTTGAGTGAAAAAGCTATCTCTCTGTTTTTGATGAGATCAGGGATTGTGAATCGAAGCGGATTGGATGAAAAATTTCATGGTGAGTTGGATGATATTTTCTTATGCGAAAATAAAAAATGCGCCCGCAGGCGCATTTCATTGTGATAGCTGGTTAGCTGGCTATCGCCATGCCAACAGTCATATGCAGACCGTAGAAAACACCGCGGCCAATCAGTTCGCCCGCGATGACCAACACAAAAGCGAATGCCAACACTGCGGGGCTCGCCTGCCCACCTTTGAGCTGTGGAACAATCCAGCAAACCAAAGCCGCAGCTAACACCAGCAGTCTCCAGGACATCAACGCGCCGTATTCCGGTACCAATGCTGAAGCCTGCGCAATCGAGCTTTGAATCGTTGCCAGTTCCATGCCCTGCAGCATCACCACCGCGGTACTGATCACAACAGCCAGCAGGGAAACTGCGGGAAGAATGCGCATCCCCCAGCCGGTTACACCCGCGACACGCAGCAATAAGTAACCCAATAGTGGCCCGCCGATAAACATCGTCAGGAAGAAACTGAGCGGTGTATACGCGCTATACCACGTTGGAACGGTATCAATCAGGTAAACCTTGCACATCATCCAGACAAAAACCACGCCAAGAATCATGGTCAGGATCATCCACATTTTCCCGATCGCCTGTGGCATTTTGCCCAGTACGGTCACCAACCACCAAAACCCGCCGACCGCGAAGAATACCGAACCGCTGGCAATTTCATTGCTCAACGCCGAATCACCTATGCGATTGAGTGAGTTGAAGGCGCGCAGCGGTGAACCGAGGTGAAGCACAGAGGCCATAAAGCCAATGCCCATGAGCACCCACAATACGATCATTGTCCATTGCACACGCTTTTGCTGTGCGCGATCGGAAACCCCTGTCAGCAACGCCAGCGCCATGACGATAAAACCACCCGCCACGCACTGCCCCAAAACTGTAAAGACCATTAACGGCCATTCATGCCATCCGTTACCCATCTCACACCTCCTTCGGGTTTGCCAGATAGCCGGTTTTATCCCCACAAGGACGGCTGTTGGCGTTGGGTTTAATGACAATATTTGGCTTCGTGAAATGTGCTGATGGCAGTGGAGCAATGGCTGCTTGCTCACCATATTTTTCACGCAGCTCTGCAATCGGCGCCATATCCAGCGCACGCAACGGGCAAGACTCCACACAAATTGGTTTCTTCCCTTCTGCAATGCGTGAATAACAGCCATCGCATTTGGTCATGTGCCCTTTTTCTGCGTTGTATTGCGGTGCACCGTACGGGCAAGCCATATGGCAGTAGCGGCAGCCAATACAAATGTCTTCGTTTACCACCACAAAACCGTCTTCTCGTTTATGCATCGCACCGCTTGGGCAAACTTTAGTGCAAGCGGGGTCTTCACAATGGTTGCAGGCAATCGACAGATAATAGGCAAACACGTTTTGCTGCCAGACACCGTTGTCTTCTTGCCAGTCACCGCCCGCATATTCATAAATTCGGCGGAAGCTGACGTCCGGGCCTAAGTTTTTGTAGTCTTTACAGGCCAGCTCGCAAGTCTTGCAACCAGTGCAACGGCTGGAATCGATATAAAATCCGTATTGGGTTGTCATCAGCTATTCCTTACGCCTTTTCGACCTGGACGAGGTTACTGTGGGATGGGTTACCTTTCGCCAGTGGCGATGGTCGCTGAGTGGTTAGCACGTTGATACAGCCAGCGTGGTCCACTTTATTAGCATCCGGGTTATACCAGGCTCCTTCCCCCATCGCGACGACACCTGGAATAATGCGCGGTGTCACTTTGGCGTTGATATTCACTTCGCCGCGACCGTTAAAAATGCGCACCATATCGCCGTTCTTAATCCCACGTTTCTGGGCATCAATCGGGTTAATCCACATTTCCTGGCGACAGGCAGCTTTCAATACTTCGACGTTGCCGTAAGTGGAGTGAGTGCGCGCTTTGTAGTGGAACCCGGTCATCTGCAATGGCCATTTTTCGGCCAGTGGATCGCCAAAGTTTTCGAAGCCTGCACTGTAAACCGGCAGTGGATCGATAACGTCCCCTTCGTTGAGTTGCCACGTCGCAGCAATCTCGGCCAATTGCTCAGAGTAGATTTCAATTTTCCCTGACGGCGTGGTCAGTGGATTTGCCGCTGGATCTTCACGGAAGGCTTTATAGGCGACGTGATGCCCTTCAGGATCACGTTGCTTGAAGATGCCTTGTTGGCGGAATTCATCAAAACTCGGCAGATCAGGGATAGCTTCCTGAGACTGTTTGTACAAATGACGCATCCAACCTTCTTGTGTGCGTCCTTCAGTGAACTGCGACTCCACGCCCATGCGTTTTGCCAGCTCGGTGGTCATCTCATAAATGGTTTTGCACTCAAAGCGAGGTTTAATGACCTGATCAGCAAAAATCACATACGACATGTTGCCGCATGACGCATCGAGACAAAAATCCATTTGCTCAGAAGCGGTACAGTCCGGCAGCAGAATATCGGCATATTTGGCTGATGAAGTCATGTGGTTATCAATCACCACAATCATCTCGCATTTTTTGTCATCCTGGAGGATGTCATGGGTACGGTTGATTTCTGAATGCTGGTTAATCAGACAGTTACTGGCGTAGTTCCAGACCATTTTGATTGGAACATCCAGTTTTTCTTTCCCACGCACGCCATCTCGGGTCGCCGTCATTTCTGGACCACGCTCGATAGCATCAGTCCACAGGAACATCGAGATGCTGGTTTGTACCGGGTTTTCCAACGTCGGCATACGAACAAACGGCAAGTCGTAAGATCCTTCGCGCGCGCCGCTGTTGCCACCGTTTATGCCAACGTTACCTGTCAGAATTGACAGCATGGCGATGGCACGAGAAACCAGTTCACCGTTTGAGTGGCGCTGTGGTCCCCAGCCCTGGCTAATAAATGCCGGTTTGGCCGTCGCAATTTCACGTGCCAGTTGTGTGATGCGCTCGGCAGGAATACCGGTGATTTTGGAAGCCCATTGTGGAGTTTTCGCCACGCCGTCTGCCCCCGCACCGAGAATATAGGCCTTGTAATGGCCGTTCGCTGGAGCAGTTTTGGGGAGCGTTTTTTCGTCGTAACCAACGCAGTATTTATCGAGGAAAGGCTGATCAACCAAATTTTCAGTAATCATGACCCATGCCAGTGCGGAGATCAGTGCAGTATCAGTACCTGGACGAATAGGGATCCATTCATCTTCACGCCCTGCACCGGTATCGGTATAACGCGGATCGATGATAATCATGCGCGCATTGGATTTCTCACGCGCTTGTTCGAGGTAATAAGTCACCCCGCCGCCACTCATCCGCGTTTCGCCGGGGTTATTACCAAACAGAACCACTAACTTACTGTTTTCAATGTCTGAAGGACTATTACCATCAGCCCAGCCACCGTAGGTGTAGTTCAGGCCAGCGGCAATTTGCGCGGTTGAATAGTCGCCATAATGGTTCAGATAACCGCCGCAGCAGTTCATCAAACGGGCGATTAAGGTTGATCCTGGTGGCCAGGAGCGAGTCAGTGTGCCGCCCAGCGTACCGGTACCATAATTCAAATAAATAGCTTCATTGCCGTACTCTTTGATGATGCCTTTCATGCTGTTGGCGATGGTGTCAAAAGCTTCGTTCCAGCTAATTTGCTCGAATTTCCCTTCACCACGCGCACCGACACGTTTCATCGGGTACTTCAGTCGGTCAGCATTGTAAACGCGGCGACGCATTGAACGACCACGCAAACAAGCACGAACCTGATGTAGGCCGTCATAATTATCATCGCCGGTATTATCAGTCTCAACGTATTTGATTTCGCCATCCACCACATGCATACGTAGTGGGCAACGACTACCGCAGTTAACCGTACAAGCGCTCCAAATGATTTTTTCTGCCGCCGTTACGGTGTTATCGGGGGTTTGCGCGAAAGCCATTCGGGCAAAGGGTAAGGAAAAGGCACTACTTGCAGCAGCTAAGCCACCGATTACGGTAGTTTTGACCAGCTTACGACGGCTGACCTCTGCCGCGAGGATCGCGTTAGGGGTTTTCTCAGTCATAATGACCTACTTATTTTGCTCACAGTTAAAAAAAACTGGCAGCGGTAAAGCAGACATTGAACGGCCTGCTGCTCCATTGCACAGCCAAAAAGAGAAAGGAGTGTCGAGAAAATTAGAGTTATGCAGATTGGTTTTGCCGCGTCACATCATGTAAACCATGGCAACCAAATGATAAATGACTTTAATGAATATTTATAAATATCATCACTCGCTTTCTTCGGGCAATAATACTTATTAATAGGTATTTGTTATTGTTTGGAGTCAATAAAGGCGGATTATCCGCATATTTTCGGATTTTTTAAGACATAAAAAAAGCGCCCTAAGGCGCTTTTTTAGAATGTTTTGACATCAATACATTAGCCGATGTACTCAAGCCCTTTCATGTACGGGCGCAACACTTCAGGCACTTCAATACGGCCATCTGCCTGTTGGTAGTTTTCCAGTACAGCAACCAGAGTACGACCCACAGCCAAACCAGAACCGTTCAGTGTATGCACCAGACGGGTTTTCTTATCTGCTTTGCTGCGGCAACGAGCCTGCATGCGACGCGCCTGGAAATCCCCACAGTTGGAGCAAGAAGAGATTTCACGATAGGTGTCCTGCGCGGGCAGCCACACTTCCAGGTCGTAGGTTTTCATCGCGCCAAAGCCTATATCACCAGAGCAAAGCAGCACTTTACGGTACGGCAGATTCAACAGTTGCAGCACTTTCTCTGCATGACCAGTCAACTCTTCCAACGCATCCATGGAATCTTCTGGGCGCACGATCTGAACCATTTCGACTTTGTCGAACTGGTGCATACGAATCAAACCACGCGTATCACGGCCATAAGAACCGGCTTCAGAACGGAAGCATGGGGTATGAGCAGTCATTTTCAGTGGCAAAGATTCGTCATCGAGAATTTCGTCACGCACCAGGTTAGTCAACGGAACTTCCGCCGTTGGAATCAACGCGTAGTTGCTGGCACCTGCTTCTTCTTCCAGTGGACGAGTATGGAACAGATCACCTGCAAATTTAGGCAGTTGGCCAGTACCGTACAGCGTGTCATGGTTCACCAGATACGGAACATAGTTTTCAATGTAACCATGTTGTTCGGTGTGCAAATCGAGCATGAACTGGCTCAGCGCACGATGCATACGAGCAATCTGCCCTTGCATCACAACGAAGCGAGAACCGGTCAGTTTAACCGCAGAGGCAAAATCCAGGCCTTTAGCCATTTCACCCAGCGTAACGTGGTCACGCACTTCAAAATCAAATTTACGTGGCTCACCCCAGCGGCTGATTTCAACGTTTTCGCTGTCGTCTTTACCCATCGGTACACAATCGTCCGGGATGTTAGGCAGCGTCAACGCGATATCGCGGATTTCTGCCAGTAAGACATCAAGCTCATTTTTCGCTGCATCCAGCTCTTCACCCAACTGGTTGACTTGCAAACGCAACGGCTCAATATCTTCCCCGCGCGCTTTCGCCTGGCCAATGGATTTCGATCGCGAGTTACGTTCAGCCTGCAGATTTTCAGTGTTGACCTGCAATACTTTACGACGCTCTTCTAAAGAGCGCAGCGTTTCTACATCCAGCTTAAAGCCTCGGCGTGCCAGTTTTTCAGCGACTGCGTCTGGCTCTGTACGCAGCAGATTGGGATCGAGCATGCTTATCCTGTGCTTATCGAATTAATGGAGGGGTGCGGTTACAGCCTGCAACCGCATTGATATTCTTGCTAACCTTACCGCAACGCCTGCATTAGCGGTAGCGTTTTGTCGGGCTATTTTGATCCTGTTCAGCAAGCCAGGCGAGCTTTTCACCAATCTTGCCCTCAAGACCTCTGTTTGTCGGCTGATAATAGCGTGTTTGTGCCATTTCCTGCGGGAAGTAGACCTCACCAGATGCGTAGGCATTGGGTTCGTCATGAGCATATCGATACTCCTGACCATATCCCATTTCTTTCATCAGTTTAGTTGGCGCATTACGAAGATGAACCGGAACGTCGTAATCCGGGCGTTCACGTGCATCGGCCATTGCCGCTTTGAATGCCGTGTAGACCGCATTACTTTTTGGGGCACATGCAAGATAAACGATAGCCTGTGCAATCGCGCGCTCGCCTTCTGCTGGGCCTACGCGGGTAAAACAATCCCACGCAGAAATAGCGACCTGCATGCCACGCGGATCGGCATTACCGACATCTTCGGAGGCAATAGCCAGCAAACGGCGAGCAACATACAGCGGATCGCCGCCCGCGGTAATAATGCGTGCATACCAATACAGTGCAGCGTCAGGTGATGAACCGCGCACTGACTTATGCAATGCAGAAATTAAATCGTAGAAACGGTCACCTTTGTTATCAAAGCGCGCGCTGCGTTCCCCTGCAATTTCTGTCAAAAGCGCAATTTGTAGAACACGGTTGCCACTCGCATCGGTTTCAGCCATATCCGCCATCATTTCGAGCGTATTCAACGCGCGACGGGCATCACCGTTTACCAGTTCTGCAATTGCAAGACGAGTCTCATCCGGCAGAACAATATTTTGCCCGCCATACCCGCGTGCAGCATCGTTCATCGCCTGGTCGAGTACTTTTTCAATATCTTCCGTGGTGAGCGATTTGAGCAAATAAACGCGCGCACGTGACAATAGCGCTGAATTCAGCTCGAACGAGGGGTTTTCAGTGGTGGCACCAATAAACGTGATGGTGCCATCTTCAATGTGCGGCAAAAAAGCGTCTTGTTGGCTTTTGTTGAAGCGATGGACTTCATCGACAAACAGGATAGTGCGGCGCCCCGCGTTGCGGTTCTGTCGCGCGCGCTCTATGGCTTCGCGGATTTCTTTCACCCCGGAAGTCACAGCTGAAATACGTTCAACATCTGCGTCAGCATAGTGAGCAATCACTTCTGCAAGCGTGGTTTTACCCGTACCCGGTGGTCCCCATAAAATCATCGAATGGAGATGTCCCGCTTCGATAGCTTTTGGAAGCGGTTTGCCAGCGGCGAGCAGATGTTGTTGACCGATGTATTGTGCGAGGTTCTCCGGCCGCATACGCGCGGCCAGAGGCTGGAAGGTATTCTCAGAAAAATCGAGCGACAGGTTGCTCACTCATACCTCTACTTACGTTGATCGTCCACCGTCACGCCTTTAGGCGGGGTAAACGTAAACTTGCTCATATCCACTGCACCATTTTGCTGAGTTTTCAGCGCATAGCTGCTGCGTTGATCATCTTGCTCAATGGCACTGAACTGGTGGATAGTCCCGTCGCGCCCAACATTTATGGTGAACTGCTTGAGATTGCCGGCGCTGGTTTTTGGCGTCAGCATGAAATCATCACCACTTTGCTTGATGTTGTACTGCTGCCAGTCGCTGCTTTGGTTACGTGCAATCAACATAAACGGCGTATTACCGGTCGCATCTTTCAACCAGGTCGCACTGACTTGCTCAACAAACGGGTTATAGAACCACAGTGTTTTACCATCTGAAACCAGAATGCTTTCATCGGGCTGAGTCATATGCCAGTTGAACAGATTAGGACGCTTAACCCACAAATCACCCTGACCTTCCTGGACTGCTGCACCACTGCCGTCGGTCACTTTTTGGGTGAAGCTGGCGTGGAAACTGCTGACTTTGTCCAGACGCATTTTCAGGTCACCTGCGGCATCAGCCCAGACAGATGTAGCTGTTAGAGCAGTCAACAAAGCACAAGTAATAGCGATTTTTTTCATTATGATCCCTTAAAATTCATGCACCACAAAGCGACTGCACTGTGGCATTTCTGCTGCCCACTCTAGTTGAGAGATATTCAGGTGCAACAGAAGAAAAAACTGATTTTCCGGTAATTTACCCTTCTTTGCACAAGCGCCGCAACAACGACACTTGTGCTCAGGGTTACTCAAATGGCGGTGGAGCAAGTACTTCGCGGTTACCGTTATGACCTTGCGGGCTCACGATTCCCTGAGCTTCCATCTGCTCAACGATTCGAGCGGCACGGTTATAACCGATACGGAACTGACGCTGAACACCAGAAATAGACGCTTTACGTTTTTCGACCACAAAAGCAACAGCCTGGTCAAACAACGGATCGAGCTCTTCATCACCGTCAAGACCGCCACCCGCGCCACCTTCACTTTCGTTATCTGAAGTAATACCGGTGATATATTGTGGGCGACCACGTGCTTTCCAGTCCTGAACGACTGCATGCACTTCCTGATCTCGGACAAACGCGCCATGCACACGCACTGGCAATGTAGAGTTTGGCCCGGAATAAAGCATATCCCCCATTCCCAGCAGTGACTCAGCACCGGCCTGGTCAAGAATGGTACGGGAGTCAATTTTGCTCGACACCGTAAACGCCACACGCGTCGGGATGTTGGCTTTAATCAGGCCGGTAATCACATCAACCGACGGGCGCTGGGTCGCCAGCACAAGGTGAATACCCGCAGCACGAGCTTTCTGAGCCAGACGAGCAATCAACTCTTCGACTTTCTTGCCTACCGTCATCATCAGGTCAGCAAATTCATCCACCAGAACGACGATATACGGCAGTTTTTCAAGCATTGGATGGGCAACTTCCATGCTATCGCCCGGCTTCCAGAATGGGTCTGGAATTGGACGGCCCATGCGCTCGGCTTCCAGCACGCGTTCGTTGTAACCAGCCAGATTTCGCACGCCCAACGCTGACATCAGTTTGTAGCGGCGTTCCATTTCATTAACGCTCCAACGCAATGCATTAGCGGCGTCTTTCATATCTGTAACGACTTCAGTCAACAGATGTGGAATACCTTCATAAACTGAGAGCTCAAGCATTTTCGGGTCGATCATGATAAAGCGGACTTCTTCAGGCGTCGCTTTATACAACATGCTGAGGATCATGGCGTTTACGCCAACAGATTTACCGGAACCCGTGGTACCGGCAACCAGCAAGTGTGGCATCTTCGCCAGATCGGCAATCACTGGCTCACCACCGATATCTTTGCCCAGCACCACGGTTAACGGTGAAGCACTTTCACGGAACTTGGCACAATCCAGCACTTCGCGCAGGTAAACGGTCTGGCGTTTCTTGTTCGGTAACTCCAGACCAACATAAGGTTTACCCGGAATAACCTCAACTACACGCACCGCGACGGTTGACAGTGAACGCGCCAGATCTCGAGACAAATTGGAAATACGGGCGGCTTTTACACCAGGTGCTAAATCAAGCTCAAAGCGTGTGATGACGGGACCTGGAGAGTAATCCACAACATCGGCTTTAATCCGGTAATCCGCAAGACGAGCTTCCACCAGACGCGCCATTTGCTCGAGTGCAAAGGTATCCACTGGTTCAACTTCTGCTGGCGGAGATGTCAACAAGTCCAGAGATGGTAAAGGTGTGGTAGGACGCTGCAACGGACGATCATCACCATTTCTCATTAAGAAAGGATGGATCAAGCTTTCATGTACCGATGGTGCGGCAACCGGTGCGGGTTGTTGCTGTTGTTGCTGTGGCGCACTTTGCGGTTGCACAGCCTGCCAGCTTTGCTGAGGCTGAGTACGAACAGGTTCTTCAACCGGGCTCGGCGTAAACAATGGCTCGCTTGGCCCATCGTTGACTAACGTTTTCATTGGTGAGAAATCAAAATCATCCAGTGAGAACGGCACATTATTCGGCTCTTGCTGCTGGGATTGCTGCTGTGTAGCTGAATAGCGTTGCTGCTGTTGCGCCGCAAACTGACGTGCTAACTCAGCCTGCTCGGCTTCATCCTCATCTTGCTGCAAAGAGTCGTCTTCATGCTCTTCACCGTAACGCTGGTGTTGTTGAGCGGCGAACTGGCGAGCAAGTTCATGCTGCTGAAGTTCTTCGGCTTCGTCAGCATAGTCATCTTCGATGTCCATGCCATTCTGACGACGAGCTTCCTCTTCAGCCATTCGCTGTGAAGGCAACTTAATTCCGTATGAAGCAAGCTCACGGCGAGTAGGAACACGCACACGATTTGGCCGAGGTAATTGCGGGCCAATACCTTCTTTGGTTTGTGGACGAGGCGCGTCACTGGCGATGCTAAATACCGGGCTGAAGGCCGCAGCGACGCCGACCACTTTTGCCACATCCTTTACATCCTGTGGAACAGAGGCACCAGGGGTTGGCACCGCGGGTGACGTATCGAAGCCACCTTGCGGAATTGTCGGAGTACTGCTTTGAGGCATTTGAACAGGCGTTGTCTGCGCAAACGCAGGGTTTTGATCATAACCATATGGGTCAGGCTTAGGTTCATTAACTGGCTGATACCAGGCAGCCAGTTGTTCACGCTCACGCGCGCGTCGCTCTTCGATTTCTTCAAAATGGTAAAGCGGCGGGCGGGCTGCCGGTTTTATTTCTTCAACAGGCTCTGGCTGGGTGACAGGCTCTACCGAAGATGGTTCAAAATAAGCAGGTTCCGCATGCGGAGGTTCAACAGCAGGTGGCTCACTAACAGGTTCTGCCCAATGACTGGCTTCCTGTTGCGGAACGTACTGGTCCGCAGCGTACGGCGAAGTGTAATTCTCTGGTGCAGGCGCAATCACCGGTTCTGGTGTCACTGTGGTTGGAGCAGGCTCCCAGGCTATTGCAGGCGAAAACTCAACTTCTGGAGCCGGGGCCGTAACCGGTGGCACGGTTGCCGTTGGCATAACTGGAGCCGCATATGCCGTATTAGCCATCGCCGCGGCGGCTGTAGCAGCCACAGGCGCAACAATTGACTGGCCGTGTAGAAGCGGATCGTACTCTTCGCTTTCCGGCAGTGTGGCTTTGTTACCAGAAAACAGGACGTCATCTTCCGGAAGCGTCGCTTTGTTATTTGAGAACAAAACGTCATCGTCAGCGTCGTCCATACGCTTACCAGAAAACAGCGCAGAATCTGTTTTACGTGCGTTTGGATTGGCAAATTTTTCAGAGATACGCTGTTTACGGGCTAATGCGCCACGCAAAATACGCGCACGACGAGACTCACGCTTTTCAACATCTGGCGCATGCTCTTCGTCGTGTTTTTCATCTTCATAGTCGTAGTCATCATCCTGCCAGGTGTTATCCCGACGAGTACGATTACTGGCAAAAGTGAGCACGCTCAGGGTCGCGCTACCAATTTTTTCAGCAATGCTGACCCAGGACCAACCGGTAAACAGCGTTAACCCTGCCGCCCATACACACAACAACGCAATAGTGCCGCCGCTGCTGTTGAGAAGGGGCATCATTGCAGTGCTGAGCAAACTGCCGATAACCCCGCCCGAGGCGAAATACCAGATGTCATCTGCGTTAATTGCCGCAAGGCCGCAAGCGGTGAGCACCATCGCCAGTACACCAATCAGGCGCATAGAAACGGCGAAATAATCGATGAACTCTTCGCTATCTCTGTTGCGGAAAGTGAACCAACACGCACCGATAATGATGACCGGAATGGTGTAGGCCATTACGCCAAAGATGAACAGCAAAGTGTCAGCCATCCACGCCCCCGGCATTCCACCTAAATTATGAATAGGTTCGTGCCATGCGGTTTGTGACCAACTAGGATCGGAAGGATTGAAACTAAGCAACGCCGCCATCAAATAGACGGCAAAAATGGCAACAAGGAGCAGTAACGCCTCTAATGCCCGACGCCCGCTGCTGAGTTTCCTCAATGTAACTTCTTTTTCTTCGGTGTATTCCTGGCTCAAGTAAGACTCTCCAGGTCCTTAATAAATATGGAGAGCAACAGTGCCGGGCATTCCCGGCACTGTTGCTGTATGAATTACCAGGAGTGTAACCAAAATACGCAGATTTTGCACCTGGCCCGTGTTAACGGGTCTTAATAACCAGACGATTACTCTGTTTGACCTCTTCCATGACTACATAGGTACGGGTATCGTTCACACCTGGCAGTCGTAACAAGGTTTCGCCTAGTAATTTGCGGTACGCAGACATATCCGGTACACGGGTTTTCAACAGATAGTCAAAATCACCGGATACCAAATGACACTCTTGAATTTCTTCAAGTTTTTGAACTGCGGCATTAAATTGCTCAAACACATCCGGGGCGCCACGATTCAGAGTAATCTCAACAAAAACCAGAAGTGATGCATCCAGATAATGCGGGTTCAGCAGAGCGGTATAGCCCTGGATGAAACCCTGTCGTTCCAGACGACGCACGCGCTCAAGGCACGGAGTCGGTGAAAGCCCTACTCGTTTAGAAAGCTCGACGTTAGAAATACGCCCATCCTTCTGTAGTTCATTAAGGATGTTACGATCGATGCGGTCGAGATCTTTGCCAGGGCGCTTCTTGCTATCTACCATTATTATAGTCTCTCTGTGTTCCTTCCTTCACCTGCCATAACCCTGGTAACGTCACTGTTCCGGGAGTACGTGAGAAGACCGGTGCCCAACGGCTGCTAGCGACATCACTCATGGCGTCTGTCCACGCCATGAGTAGATTTCAATAACCCGGTAAATTTGCATCAGGTATGCGTGAATATTTCAAAACGCCACACCAAATGTTTTTCTTCCTCGAATGTTTTCGCAAATGCTTAGCGGATTGTCAAAGCAAAACATCTAAAATTAGTGGAACGTGCCATATATCTGGGCTACTTGACGATTATTCATCACTTTAGCAACCTGAGTATTTAGCCTGTTTAGGTGGATTTTTATGCGCTTTCGCGATATTCACCGCGGCTGATTGAACACAGCTATTGCACATATAGTTAACATAATCGCCAACACCAACCGTTCACCCTTTTTTTAACCCGCCAAATTCCCTACAATCCCTCGATTGTCTGCCAACGAACAATGAGGATCTCATGGGCACCGCTAAACACAGTAAATTGCTAATTCTTGGCTCCGGCCCTGCGGGCTACACCGCAGCAGTCTACGCGGCTCGCGCCAACCTCAAGCCCGTTTTGATTACCGGGATGGAAAAAGGTGGTCAGTTGACCACGACCACCGAAGTTGAGAACTGGCCGGGTGATCCTAACGACCTGACAGGCCCTGCGTTAATGGAGCGCATGCACGAACACGCAACCAAGTTCGAAACAGAGATCCTGTTCGACCACATCTCTAAAGTGGATCTGCAAAACCGTCCATTCCGTCTGACGGGTGACAGCGGCGAATATACTTGCGATGCGTTGATCATCGCGACCGGAGCTTCTGCCCGATACCTGGGTCTGCCTTCTGAGGAAGCGTTTAAAGGTCGTGGCGTTTCAGCCTGCGCAACGTGTGATGGCTTCTTCTATCGCAATCAAAAAGTTGCGGTAATTGGTGGCGGTAACACCGCTGTTGAAGAAGCGCTTTATCTGGCAAATATTGCCTCAGAAGTGCATCTGATTCACCGCCGTGACAGCTTCCGAGCCGAAAAAATCCTCATCAACCGTCTGATGGAAAAGGTGAAGAACGGCAACATCGTGCTGCACACCAACCGGACTTTAGATGAAGTTACTGGTGATCAAATGGGTGTCAGTGGTCTGCGTATGCGTGACGTTCACAACACCGATACCACTGAAGAGTTAGAAGTTGCAGGTTTGTTCGTGGCGATCGGACATAGTCCGAATACGTCAATCTTTGCCGATCAGCTCGAACTGGAAAATGGCTACATCAAAGTGCAGTCTGGTATTCACGGTAATGCCACACAAACCAGCATTCCTGGTGTGTTCGCGGCAGGCGACGTAATGGACCATATCTACCGTCAGGCGATTACCTCTGCGGGCACCGGTTGTATGGCTGCACTGGATGCCGAACGCTACCTGGACGGACTTGCCGAACAGAATAAGTAACTCTCCCCGCCTTAACCGGCAGTTTGAAGATACGTAAAGGCGACTGAATAGGTCGCCTTTCTTTCGCCTGCGTTGTAACATTGCCCGCAAATTTTGCCTGATAATTAATTAGCTACCTGCACTGGCATCCATGAATAAAACCCGTCAACAAGAACTTAGCCGCTGGCTAAAAAAACAAAGCATTATCTCTCGCCGCTGGTTGGGGCTTTCCCGTTTTTTAGGGCTGGTCAGTGGGTTATTGATTGTTGCTCAAGCCTGGCTGCTTGCCCGGATGCTGCAACACATGATCATGGAAAACATTCCCCGGGAAGCTCTGCTGTTGCTTTTCGTTATCCTGATACTGATTTTTGTATTGCGCGCCTGGGTCGTGTGGCTACGTGAAAAAGTCGGTTTTTACGCTGGGTTGCACATTCGTCAGGAGATTCGCCGGCAAGTACTCGATCGCGTCCATCAAGCAGGGCCAGCCTGGATCCACGGGAAACCGGTCGGCAGTTGGGCAACCCTGGTGCTGGAACAAATCGAAGATATGCACGATTACTACGCACGTTATCTGCCGCAAATGTCGCTTGCGGTCATGGTACCCGTGTTGATTTTAATCGCCATTTTCCCATCTAACTGGGTTGCAGCCCTGATTCTGCTTTGCACCGCACCGCTGATCCCGTTGTTCATGGCGATGGTAGGTATGGGTGCCGCAGATGCTAACCGCCGTAACTTCCAGGCGCTTGCGAGGCTGAGCGGGCATTTTCTTGACCGCCTACGTGGTATGGAAACCTTGCGTTTGTTTAACCGTGGCAATGCCGAAACGGAGAATATCCGCGCGGCATCTCAGGACTTCCGTCAGCGCACTATGGAAGTACTACGCCTGGCATTTCTGTCTTCTGGCGTGCTGGAATTTTTCGCTTCTCTGTGCATCGCACTGGTCGCGGTTTACTTCGGCTTTTCGTATCTCGGCGAACTGAACTTTGGTCATTACAGTACTGGCGTAACGTTATTTGCCGGTTTCCTGGCGCTGATTTTAGCCCCGGAGTTTTTCCAACCGCTACGCGATCTGGGTACTTTTTATCATGCTAAAGCACAAGCAGTGGGAGCGGCCGACAGCCTGATGACCTTCCTTGATGCGCCATTGCAGCAACGCAAACAAGGTACAGCAAAATTCAATAATAACGAGCCAATCAGCATTGAAGCTCGTGATTTGGTCATTCTATCAACTGAAGATAAAACTCTCGCAGGACCACTGAATTTCACCCTTTCAGCCGGTCAACGTGTGGTGCTGGTCGGGCAAAGCGGTGCAGGTAAAAGTTCACTTCTCAACGTGTTGTCTGGCTTTTTGCCCTATCAAGGCCAATTGCTGATTAATGGTGTAGATCTTTCGGCCCTTGACCAGAAATGGTGGCGTGAACAACTCAGTTGGGTTGGACAAAACCCGCAGCTTCCGGCTCCTACTATCCGCGAAAATGTGCTGTTAGCGGCACCCAGTGCCAGTGCTGAGCAGCTAACTGCTGCCATGGACAAAGCCTCTGTCAGTGAGTTCCTCCCGTTGCTACCACAAGGGGTTGATACACCGCTGGGTGAAGCAGCTGCGCGTTTGTCTGTAGGGCAAGCCCAGCGGGTCGCCGTCGCGCGCGCATTGCTGATGCCATGTGGATTGCTGTTGCTGGATGAACCAGCTGCAAGTCTGGACGCCCACAGTGAGCAGCGTGTGATGGACGCGTTAAGTAGCGCTTCCCGTCAGCAAACCACATTGATGGTGACTCACCAGTTGGATTACATCAACGACTGGGACGAGGTTTGGGTGATGCGCGAAGGTCGTATCGTACAACAAGGGGAATTCGGCACGCTTGCCGCGCAGGAAGGCCCGTTTGCGACGTTACTGGCTCATCGCCAGGAGGAAATCTAATGCGAGCTTTACTCCCCTATTTAGCGCTGTACGGCCGTCATAAATGGCTACTGATGCTTGGCGTGGTGTTAGCGATTGTCACTCTTCTGGCCAGCATTGGGCTGCTGACTTTGTCAGGCTGGTTCCTCTCGGCCTCGGCGGTTGTCGGTGTCGCGGGGATTTATAGTTTTAACTATATGCTACCTGCAGCAGGCGTTCGGGGCGGTGCAATTACCCGTACTGCGGGGCGTTATTTTGAGCGTCTTGTCAGCCATGATGCGACATTCCGCGTACTTCAACATTTGCGTGTTTCCACATTTAGCAAACTGCTCCCACTCTCCCCTGCTGGGCTGGCGCGTTTTCGCCAGGGTGAATTACTCAATCGCTTAGTTGCAGACGTCGATACCCTGGATCACCTTTACCTGCGTGTGATTTCACCAATGGTCGGTGCGTTTGTGGTGATCGTAGTGGTGACCTTTGGTTTGAGCTGGCTGGACGTACAATTAGCCCTCACCTTAGGCGCGATTTTACTGGCAACCTTAGTTTTGCTTCCGCCAATATTTTATTACGCAGGGAAAGCCACCGGCGAGGCGATTACCGCGCAACGCGGGCAATATCGCCAGCAACTCACCGCCTGGTTACAAGGCCATGCTGAACTAACCATTTTTGGTGCCTCCCAACGTTATCGTGAGCAACTGGATAAAACGGAGGATCACTGGCAAGAGGGGCAACGCCGCCAGGCCGAGCTTACAGCACTGTCACAAGCCATCATGCTGCTAATCAGCGGTATCGCCGTCATCTTGATGCTGTGGATGGCAGCCGAGGGCGTGGGTGGAAATACCACACCAGGCGCACTTATCGCGCTGTTTGTGTTCTGCGCGCTGGCTGCATTCGAAGCGCTGGCACCGGTCACCGGAGCTTTTCAGCATCTTGGCCAGGTTATCGCCTCCGCACTGCGCGTGACTGAAATTACCAGTCAAAAACCCGAAGTGATTTTTACCGAACAACCTCATGCAATTCCTGAGCGCGTGGCTCTGGAGATTAACAATCTGAGTTTTGCCTGGCCCGAACAGTCTCAAATGGCACTTCGGGGTATCTCGCTCAAGGTTGAGGCAGGCCAACACATAGCTATTTTGGGGCGTACCGGTTGCGGTAAATCGACACTGCTGCAATTGCTGACGCGCGCCTGGGAATGTCAGCAAGGCGAGATCCGCCTGAATGGTGAAGCGCTGAGCCAGTTTGATGAAACGGCATTACGCGCGTCCACCAGTGTCGTATCGCAACGCGTTCATTTGTTTAGTGCCACACTGCGCGACAACTTGCTGCTTGCTGCACCACAGGCCAGCGATGAAGATTTAAGTCGAGTCCTGACTTGCGTTGGCCTTGAGAAGTTACTGGACGATGCAGGCCTCAATAGCTGGCTGGGTGAAGGCGGTCGCCAGCTTTCGGGTGGCGAATTGCGCCGCTTAGCCATTGCGCGTGCTTTACTGCACGATGCCCCGCTGTTCTTACTTGACGAACCAACCGAGGGTTTAGATGCGGAAACTGAGCGCCAGGTTCTTGATTTGCTGGCTGAAGTCACCAAAGATAAAACAGTATTGATGGTCACCCATCGCCTGCGTGGATTGGCAGATTTCGACAGTGTAATTGTGATGGACAACGGGCAAATTATTGAGCAAGGTACTCACGCCGAATTAATGGCGAGCGGTGGACGTTATTATCATTTCCACCAGCGTTTGTAGACCCGGTAGTTAGTCTATTATCAATAATTATTGCTCCCTGGAGTTTGGACGTCATGCGCCTTATTCAGCTTTCCCGTGACTCAATCGCCTTCCCTTCACCGGAAGGCGCGTTGCGTGAACCTAATGGGTTACTGGCGCTCGGGGGCGATTTAAGCCCGGCTCGTTTGTTGATGGCTTATCAGCGTGGCATCTTTCCGTGGTTCTCGCCTGGCGACCCTATTTTATGGTGGTCGCCCGATCCACGTGCGGTGCTTTTTCCTGAGCAATTTCATCTCAGCCGCAGCATGAAGCGATTCCACAGAAACTCCCCATACCGCATCACGCTTAACCATGCTTTCGAACGCGTGATTAGCGAATGTGCCGACGACCGCGATGAAGGCACCTGGATAACTCCTGATATCATTGACGCCTATAAACGGCTGCATGAGTTGGGGCATGCGCATTCGGTTGAAGTTTGGGAAGATAATGAGCTAGTCGGTGGCATGTACGGCGTGGCACAAGGTGCGCTGTTCTGTGGCGAATCCATGTTTAGCCGTCGGGAAAATGCCTCAAAAACGGCTCTGCTGGTATTCTGCCAGCACTTTATGAGTTATGGCGGCAAGCTTATTGATTGCCAGGTGCTTAATGCTCATACCGCATCGCTTGGGGCGGTAGAAATTCCTCGCCGCGAATATCTGGAGCAGCTGTCCATATTTCGCCCACATCAGCTTGCATCTTATTGCTGGGTACCACAAATCCTGTCGTAACGATAATGTTTACGGCACATTACTGTTAAGAGTGTTATAATTAGCCCCGCAGAGTGAGCTCTGCTCATTACCCCGCCGCCGTATGGGATTAGCTTTAACAGGGACAGCCCATCGTTTATCTCTTCGCAGCCCTCATCGTAAGCGCCTATAGTGCAGCTTTTGAGTGGGTTTTGGGTAATGCGCAAATTGCACTTTCGCTGGTGATTTCACCAACAATTCTTTACATGATACGTGAACTTGGGCATTATCTTGCCGGTTCAAAACTATGGTAGTGATACCCTCGAGGATTAGATGGCCAAAGAAGACAATATTGAAATGCAGGGTACCGTTCTTGATACGTTACCTAACACCATGTTCCGCGTTGAGCTGGAAAACGGGCACGTGGTAACCGCTCATATCTCCGGTAAAATGCGTAAAAACTATATCCGCATCCTGACGGGTGACAAAGTCACTGTAGAGCTGACCCCGTACGACCTGAGCAAAGGCCGCATTGTCTTCCGTAGTCGCTGATAGTTTTATTTAGCGCTGCGGAAACAACGGGCGGCGTAAAAAATTAGTTTTAGAAATTCAATAATAGAAAGGCCAGGTGATTAACCTGGCCTTTTTTTATATCTGCGTACTTTGGATTAATGAGCCGTTTCCGGTTTATGTTTCTGCGCACCATGGAAATTATAAATCAGTTTCTGATTCTCTTTATCCAGAGCTACCGTCACTTGCCCACCATCCACCAGGGAACCAAACAACAGTTCGTTCGCCAGCGGTTTCTTCAGATTGTCCTGAATAACACGCGTCATTGGACGTGCGCCCATTGCGCGGTCATAGCCTTTTTCTGCCAGCCAATCACGGGCTTCCTGGCTCACTTCCAGCGACACACCTTTCTGATCCAACTGCACCTGAAGCTCAACAATAAACTTGTCGACTACCTGGTGAATCACATCTGTAGACAGATGGTTGAACCAAATAATGTTGTCCAGACGGTTACGGAATTCTGGGGTAAAGATCTTCTTGATCTCTTCCATCGCGTCAGTGCTGTTGTCCTGACGAATCAAGCCAATAGACTTACGCTCAGTTTCACGTACACCGGCGTTAGTGGTCATCACCAGAATCACGTTACGGAAATCCGCTTTACGCCCGTTGTTATCGGTCAGCGTACCGTTATCCATCACCTGCAATAACAGGTTAAAGACATCGGGGTGCGCTTTTTCGATTTCATCGAGCAGCAACACAGAGTGAGGATGTTTAATGACCGCATCCGTCAACAAGCCGCCCTGGTCGAAACCAACGTAACCCGGAGGTGCGCCAATCAAACGGCTCACCGTATGGCGTTCCATGTATTCCGACATATCAAAGCGCAGCAATTCGATGCCCAGTGATTTCGCCAGCTGCACGGTGACTTCCGTTTTACCGACACCTGTTGGCCCGGCAAACAAGAATGAACCGACGGGCTTGTGATCGTGCCCCAATCCGGCACGGCTCATTTTGATGGCTTCGGTTAACGCCTCAATGGCTTTATCCTGGCCAAACACCAGCATTTTCAGGCGGTCATCAAGGCTACGCAGCGTATCGCGGTCGCTCGCTGATACGCTTTTCTCAGGGATACGGGCAATACGTGCGACCACGGTTTCAATGTCTGAGACATTGACCGTTTTCTTACGTTTACTCACCGGCATCAGGCGGCTGCGAGCCCCGGCTTCGTCGATAACGTCAATCGCTTTATCGGGAAGATGGCGATCGTTAATATATTTCACCGCCAGTTCTACCGCCGCACGAATCGCTTTCGCGGTATAACGCACGTCGTGGTGCGCTTCGTATTTCGGTTTCAGGCCGTTAATAATCTGCACGGTTTCTTCAACGCTTGGCTCAGTAATATCAATTTTCTGGAAGCGACGGGCCAGAGCACGGTCTTTTTCGAAGATATTGCTGAATTCCTGGTAAGTGGTTGAACCGATAACCCGGATCTTGCCACTCGACAGCAGCGGCTTAATCAAGTTTGCGGCATCAACTTGCCCACCGGACGCGGCACCCGCACCGATAATGGTATGAATTTCATCGATAAACAGGATGCTATTTTGATCCTGTTCGAGCTGTTTTAGCAGCGCTTTGAAACGTTTTTCAAAGTCACCACGATATTTGGTACCCGCCAGCAGCGAACCGATATCCAGCGAATAAATGGTGCAATCGGCAATCACTTCCGGAACATCGCCCTGCACAATACGCCAGGCAAGACCTTCAGCAATCGCCGTTTTACCTACGCCTGATTCACCCACTAACAGCGGGTTGTTTTTACGGCGACGGCACAGAACCTGAATGGCGCGCTCTAACTCTTTCTCGCGGCCAATCAGCGGATCGATCCCTCCCACACGTGCAAGCTGGTTGAGATTGGTGGTGAAGTTTTCCATACGTTCCTCCCCGCCTGCTTGCTCTTCATTGACCGGATTATCTGCACCCGGTGCCTGATTAGGTTCGTCTTTACGTGTACCGTGAGAGATAAAGTTCACCACATCAAGGCGGCTGACTTCATGTTTACGCAGCAGATACGCTGCCTGGGATTCCTGTTCGCTGAAAATAGCCACCAGCACGTTTGCGCCAGTGACTTCACTGCGACCAGAAGACTGGACGTGGAACACCGCACGTTGCAGCACACGCTGGAAGCTAAGCGTAGGTTGAGTATCACGCTCTTCTTCACTGGCTGGCAGAACCGGTGTGGTTTGTTCGATGAAGGCCTCGAGTTCCTGTCGTAGCGCCACCAGATCTACGCTACACGCTTCCAGCGCTTCGCGAGCTGACGGGTTGCTGAGCAAAGCCAGCAACAGGTGCTCGACAGTCATAAACTCATGTCGGTGCTCGCGCGCTCTGGCGAAAGCCATATTTAAACTGAGTTCCAGTTCTTGATTGAGCATAGGCACCTCCCCCAAATTTTGCCTTCTTCAGGCTTTTTCTAGCGTACACAGCAGCGGATGCTCATGCTCCCTTGCGTACTGGTTCACTAACGCGACTTTGGTTTCCGCTACTTCTGCAGTAAAAATGCCACAGATAGCTTTACCCTGATAGTGCACAGTGAGCATCAATTGCGTTGCACGTTCTACATCATAAGAAAAGAACTTTTGCAGCACGTCAATAACAAATTCCATCGGCGTGTAGTCATCGTTCATTAACATCACTTTATACATCGACGGTGGCTTTAGCGCTTCGCGCAGTTTGTCACCCACCAGCTGGTCGAAATCCAACCAATCGTTCGTCTTACCCATTGCAAATCGTCATCATGTTAAATCGCCCATTGTCATTAAGGCGAAGCCCATAGGTTGAGTGTAATACGCTTTCAGTGAACGCGAGTCATCGTGTTAAAAAGGCACAGTCACTAACAATAGAGAGTTCTGTCACATTAATCACAATAGCGTTAACTGCTTCAAATTTTTGACTCATTTTCATTCTTACCCCCCCGTGCAACGCTTGACGACATGGTTAAATTATCTACATTGTACAAGCGTGAGGTGGCGAGGTTTTGAACAGCCCGCCCTCACCCCACCGGTTCATTCCATCTCACTTATAAGATTTACGAAGGATGTAGAAGCATGGAGACGGGTACTGTTAAATGGTTCAATAACGCTAAAGGGTTCGGTTTTATCTGCCCAGAAGGCGGCGGCGAAGATATCTTCGCGCATTACTCCACCATTCAGATGGATGGTTACAGAACGCTTAAAGCCGGACAAACTGTCAGGTTTGATGTACATCAGGGGCCAAAAGGCAATCACGCTAGTTTGATTGTGCCTCTGGAACTCGAGGCAGCAGCGGTCGCCTGACCCTTTTGTTTCATTGTGTACATCCCCAGTTCAAAATGCCAGCCCACGAGCTGGCATTTTTATTTCGGGTCTATAACCAATCGTCATATCTCAGATGAAAATTATTCACGCGCCAGCGCATCAATCGGGTTCAATCTCGCCGCATTTCTCGCCGGTAACCAACCAAAAATAATTCCTGTTGCGGTCGAACAAGCAAATGCGGTGAACAACGCCATCGGTGAGAAACCAATTTCCCAGCCCGGCAAAACCAGTTGTAACGTGAAGGCAATCAGCAGAGATAACGAAATCCCCAACGCACCACCCACCAGACACACCAGCACAGCTTCAATCAAAAACTGCTGCAACACATCACTGGCGCGAGCGCCCACTGCCATGCGGATACCAATCTCTTTGGTACGCTCCGTTACCGACACCAGCATGATATTCATCACGCCAATCCCGCCCACCAGCAATGAGATGACCGCCACCAATGTCAGGAACATCTGTAGAGTACGTGTGGTCTTTTCCGCCGTTTTCAACAGGCCATCCATATTGTAGGTGAAGAAATCTTTCTTACCGTGACGTAGCTGCAACAAACGATTGAGCTGCAGCTCGGCTTCGTGGCTGTTATAACCCTCGTTCACCCGCACCGTGATCGAGTTCAGCCAACTTTGCCCCATCACACGACCCGCCATGGTGTTATACGGCAACCAGACACGCAGAATCTTGCTGCTGCCAAACATTGACTGCTTCTCTTGCGCCACGCCGATAACCGTCGCAGGCATATTCCCCACCAGCACGATTTCGCCAACCACTTTGGCTTTATCAGGGAACAACTGCCGTTTGGTATTGCTGTCCAGCACCACCACCTGTGCACGGCCTGTGAGTTGTTCATCGTTGAAGGTATTGCCTTCGCTAAACGTCATGCCGTAGACATTAAAATATTGGCTGCTGACACCATTGACGCTGGCGGCGGCATCAACGTTGCCATAGCGCACGCGTAAATTGCTCGACAACGAAGGCGTGGCTGAACTAACCCACGGTTGCTGGCTGATGGCCGCCAGGTCATCGTATTTCAGCGCTTGCTGGTATTGCGGGTCGTCATCACCAAAATCTTTGCCGGGATAGACATCAATGGTGTTAGTGCCGATGGAGCGAATATCCTGCAACACCAGCTGTTTAGCCGCATCACCGACAATCACAATCGACACCACTGACGCGATACCAATAATAATCCCCAGCATCGTCAGCAGCGTGCGCATTTTATTCGCCGCCAGCGCCAGCCAGGCCATGGTCAAAGCTTCACGGAAGCTGCTGATGGTCTGTTGAAATGGCGAGTTAACCGGTTGGGTTTTCAGCTCTTTCTGGGCCGCGGGTGGTTGAGAGACCGACGGCGGGTTACTGATAATTTCCCCGTCACGTATTTCAATGACGCGCTGCGCCTGCGCGGCAATTGTCGGGTCGTGCGTCACAATAATAACCGTATGGCCCAACTCGCGCAGTTGCTTGAGTGTGGCCATCACTTCTTCACCGGAATGGCTATCCAGCGCGCCTGTCGGTTCATCGGCAAGAATCACCTGCCCGCCATTCATCAGGGCGCGAGCGATACTGACACGTTGCTGCTGGCCACCAGAAAGCTGTGACGGCAGATAATCGACGCGATCCGCAAGCCCCAGACGCATCAGCAAAGCGCGCGCCCGTTGTTGACGATAAACTCGCGCCGTTCCGGCATACACTGCCGGGACTTCAACGTTTTGCGTAGCATTCAAATGCGAGAGCAAGTGATAGCGCTGGAAGATAAAACCGAAATGTTCACGCCGCAGCGTGGCGAGCGCATCACTATCAAGCAACGCGACATCTTGCCCGGCCACTTTGTAACTGCCGCTGCTGGGTTTATCGAGGCAGCCGAGGATATTCATCAGCGTTGATTTGCCAGAACCCGACGCCCCGACAATCGCCACCATTTCACCCGCTTCAATGGTGATATTAACGCCTTTTAGCACCTCAACTTGTTCGTCACCCGACGGATAGCTACGGCGAATATCACGCAGCTCAAGCAGTGCTGTCATGGGGCGCTCCCGGCGGTGCTTTTGCCAATCACCACTTCTTCGCCTTCAGTCAAACCCGTAGCAACCTGTACCTGGGTGTCATTGCGCATACCGATGGTAATTTCACGATCGCGAGTTTCGCCATTACGTAGCACTGACACTTTGTAACGGTTATCCCCTACCGGCTCGCCTAGTGCTGCAAGCGGAATGGTTAGCACCTCTTTCACGCCACCGAGTTGAATATGCACTTGCGCGGTCATTTCCAGGCGCAATACCCCTTGCGGATTAGGGACTTCAAAACGTGCATTATAGAAAATCGCATCGTTCACTTTCACCGGCGTTGGCAGAATATCGATTAACAAACCTTCATAGCGTGTTAGAGGGTCGCCCAGCACGGTGAACCAGGCTTTTTGGCCTGGTTTAAGATGAATCACGTCAGCTTCAGAAACCTGTGCTTTCACCAGCATGGTACCCAGATCAGCAAGCGTCAGAATGTTTGGCGCTTGCTGTGCGGCAATCACTGTCTGGCCTTGTTTGGTGGTGATTTCGGTCACTTCACCCGCCATAGGTGCAACAATCTGCGTGTAATCGAGGTTGGTTTTCGCGGTGTCTAAAGAGGCCTGATTGCGTTTGATTTGCGCGTCAATGGTGCCAATTTGTGCTTGCCTCACTTCAAGATCGGTCACTGCGGTATCGAGATCTTGTTGTGATACAGCCTGAGTTTTGGCCAGTGCTCTCTGGCGATTCAGCGTCACTTGTGCAAGTTTTGCCTGCGCCACAGCCTGCCGCCGCTGCGCGCGCAACTCCATTAACGTTGCCTCAACTTCCTTGATCTGGTTTTGTGCCTGTTCGGGATCGATAACCCCCAACAGCTGATCCTTTTTCACTTTATCGCCGATGTTCACCGACAGCGTTTTCAACTGCCCACTGACCTGCGCACCGACATCAACTTTGCGCAATGCATCCAGCTTCCCCGTTGCCAGCACGCTTTGCTGCAACTCGCCTTTGCGCACAATCATCGTCTGATAAACCGGCGTCGGCGCGTTCAGAAACTTCCACAGCCAGACGCCCAACAACAGAACTAACAGGCCCAGAAGCCAATAGCGTTTTTTTATTTTTCCCTTGAATCTCATAGGTATCCTGCAAAAAGACTGGCTAATTAAATGAAGTATCAACAAAAGTTGTAAACCCGTATCGGCGTTACGGTGATTGAACCTACGTTGAATTCACAAATGGTGAAATAACCCCAATGTTTCTCAACCAGGTTTCAATCATGTCGTCAATTGCCGAAAACGAATTCCGATCAACAGCTCAACTCAATGGCTGGCGGTTGTTTCTTTCTTTAGCAAAGGGACAATGGACGCCGGGGATTGCGTGGCAGAACCCAGCCTATCGTCGAAAATTCGTCCTGCGTTCACTGACCAGCCCACTTTCTACCGCTCGCTTGTTGAACGATTTATCGCATCAACCTTTGCTGGAAAAATTGCTGGCGGTGCAACCAGGGTTACCTTGTCGTCTTCATCGCCCTTATTTATCGGTGAATTTTAACCGTAAGGCGGCGGCAAGCGCATTGTCTTTCCACTACCGCGTACTGAACGCAGCACTGCCGAAACGCTTGTTACTACAACACTACTCAACTGACGGAGCACGTTTGGCAACAATAACGGGTAAAGATGAGAACTTCTACCATCTTGATTTCCGCGCCGACCCCTTTGTCGATAAAGAAGGTGAAGCCACACTAACACTGACCCGCCACGATGGCGTTGTTTTAGCAGGCTTGACCTTCACCCTATGCTGTCACCAGCAGAAATCGACGCTGTTTATTGGTGGCTTGCAGGGTGCCAAAAGTGATATCCCACATGAATATATCCAGGTCGCGACCAAAGCGTGTCACGGATTATTCCCGAAACGCCTGGTGCTGGAAGCGGCTTGCTTGTTAGCTCGTCATTTAGGGGTGAACCAGATTCTGGCCGTGAGTAACCGCGCACATATCTATCGCTCGTGGCGTTATGCAAAAAAGAAGCAGGACAAAATTCATGCCGATTACGATAGTTTCTGGGAATCGATGAGCGGCGAATTAACCCCAGAAGGCTACTTTGAGCTGCCACTGGGAGTGGCCCGCAAACCTGTTGAAGAGATTGCCAGCAAAAAGCGCGCGGAGTACCGCCGCCGCTACAGTTTACTAGATGAGATGATGGAGCAAATCGAGCAGCGGCTATGAATTAACCGCCGGGCTAATCAGCCCGGCCACGCGCCAGCCATAACACTCGCGAGAACATTTTTCGCAACAGTGACGGCACGGCATCGACTCCACGCCTCCCCGCTTCCATCGCCACTTCTATCGCTAAGTCGGGCTTGGAAGAGCGATGAATAGCTTTCACAATAACGCGGCGCATATTCATCGGTACGTTTTCGGGGATTTGCGCCACGCGATGGAACACATCGGAAAATCCCTGACGATACATGAAGTGTTCCATGTCCATCGCCGGGAGCGCGGTAAGATGCTCACGTTCCTGGTCACGATCATTATCCAAAATACCACGCACCACTGACGCATATTTTTTCCCCGCTTCATCGCCATCCACCAGCACATGCCATTCAATGCCCATGCGCCGTGCAAACTTGATCAATGGGCGCAGACCCGACTGCGCAAATTCGATAACTTTCACCCCTTCGGCATCGAAATGGTGCCCGCACTGACGTGCCAGTTCGTTCATCACCCACACCTCCGTTTCCCCTTCGACCAACAGCCAGCAGCGGGCAAACAATGAAGAAGCGCGATTAAAGCGGATATGAAAGGCAATACGACGGCTGTCTTCTGCATTCATGCCGCCAGGGCCGAGCCTCCAGGCCGCAACCCTTGACGATTCACGCACCAGGCGGCAAACGTTCTCGACAGGCGTGAGCGATAGCAATTCGCCCGAATTGGTAGTGGTGATTTTTTGCAGCGGCAGCAGATTGAGCAAATGCCAGGCCACCGACAACATAATCGGGTGCAGTCGGGTTTCAGGATCTTCCACCAGCAGCAATGGCCGCGCGTCTTTATCCAGAACCACGTTGCCTTTAGCCTGCAGCAAGGTTGAAAACATCCCCAGTAAAATCATTCGATGAGTGCGGCTGTTGGGTTTGTCGATCATGCGGTTGATGATGTCCAGATAACGCCAGCTGCGTTGTTCATCGTGCGAGCGGCGACGTAACAAGCGTTGATGCGCGGTAGCACCTTGCTCAGCAAAATAGTGCTCAAGCAATTGCACCATCGCCGACAAACCTTGCCGCAGCTGGGCATCGGTAAGATTTTGTGGACTCGAAACCAGTTCACGCGCCAGAAAATCAAGCTGGCGGGCGGTCATTTCGGTGTCTGGCATGGCGGGAATGCTGTCATTGCGTAAACGCCGCATAAAACGCGCATCACGCAAACGTAATACTGGATTGAGGCGGATGATTTGCTGGGCAAAAATGTCAATGTCATCAAGTTCGATAGCATGGCCTTTCTCATCGAGGAAACTGCGCAGCGTCAGAATAGAACCATCTTCCGCGAGCTCCCCCACCAGCCGATACATAATGCGATGAAAACCTTCCTCACCAGCAACCCATACCGGCGCAAGCGAACGATAACGTCGGCCAAGATGATGGCCGGGCGCGGTTTCCCGAAAGGTCAGTACAATATGTAAATGATGTTCCCGGCCCTGTACGTCCCCGGGCGGGAAATAGAAATCATCGCGATTGAAGTGATAGAGCGTTTGATGCGGCGACAATAATAGCGTTAATGCGTCCAGCAGGCTGGATTTACCCCAGGCGTTTTCACCGATCAGCACGTTATTTTGTTCAAGCATTAACGAAAGGCGGTTAATCCCCCGGAATCCGACAATCTCTACACGCTCAAGAAACATAACCCCTCCAGATTGGTTGTTGCGCTTTCCTTTACCTGACCGGCTGCATAGTTCGAGTATAGCGACAGATTATGCGTACATCTCGGCCAAACTTTATACAATAAAAAACAGCCGATTTTTCCATTATTACCTACGCTTTATCTGACTGTTGTAAAACATTTTCATTCCAAGATGATTCTTATTTATTAATAAACTTTGTACACAATAAACGCGTATGTTGTTGAAAAGAATGACATCGCATTGCCCCACGTCAATTTATGAGGATTTAATAGACTAGTTATGACATAGCGAACTCATTAATATCACTGCTCTTTTATTATTAACGTTACATCTTTCATGGTTGTAACAAACAATAATCGGGTAGGTGCCATTATATACCTCGCCCGGAATTCAATTTTTTGAAATGCAGAGGTGGTTATGTTTAGGAAATTAGCGGCAGAATTTTTTGGTACGTTTTGGTTAGTATTTGGTGGCTGTGGGAGTGCGGTACTGGCGGCGGCTTATCCGCAATTAGGAATAGGTTTTGCTGGGGTTGCATTAGCTTTTGGCTTAACCGTATTAACGATGGCTTATGCTGTCGGTCATATTTCCGGCGGTCACTTTAACCCTGCTGTTACTCTGGGTTTATGGGCCGGCGGTCGTTTCCCTGCCAAAGAAGTCATTGGCTATCTTGTTGCGCAAGTTATTGGCGGCATCGTGGCTGCCGGTATTCTCTATTTAATTGCCAGCGGTAAAAGTGGTTTTGATGCGGCGGCTAGTGGCTTTGCTTCAAATGGCTATGGCGAACATTCACCAGACCATTATTCCATGCTGTCAGCAATCATTATTGAAATCGTATTAAC
This sequence comes from Buttiauxella agrestis ATCC 33320, assembly GCA_024169445.1. Classification (GTDB taxonomy): domain Bacteria; phylum Pseudomonadota; class Gammaproteobacteria; order Enterobacterales; family Enterobacteriaceae; genus Buttiauxella; species Buttiauxella ferragutiae. The sequence goes on along the minus strand of JALKFA010000001.1, from coordinate 2,636,707 downwards.
CTGCGGCTTCTTGATTGTTATTCATGGCGCAACAGATAAATTTGCTCCCGCCGGTTTTGCACCGATTGCTATCGGCCTGGCACTGACGTTGATTCACTTGATCAGCATTCCAGTGACCAATACTTCTGTGAACCCAGCGCGTAGTACTGCGGTGGCTATCTTCCAGGGGGGTTGGGCCTTACAACAGCTGTGGTTATTCTGGGTGATGCCAATTATTGGCGGTATCCTGGGCGGCGTTATCTACCGCACATTGCTGGAAAAACGTCACTAATTGACTCGCGTAGGGCGGATTCTTCTGCCCTACGCCAAAAGCTTTATCCCGCCGCATGTAATCTGCATAAAAAACCTCTTTTTTCGTAGCTTTACTCATTCCCTTTCTTTGGGTAGTGTGACATACGCCGTTACTTTTTTTGCAAGGATTGTCCGCACCATGTTTTCGGGATTGTTAATTATCTTAGTACCGCTGATCGTCGGTTATCTCATTCCATTAAAACAAACCAGTCTGCTCAAGCTTATTAATCGCCTGCTGAGCTGGATTGTTTATGTCATTCTATTTTTCATGGGCATCAGCCTCGCATTTCTCGATAACCTGGCCAGTAACCTGCTGGCGATATTTCAATATGCCGCGGTTAGCGTTGTGGTGTTATTGCTTTGCAATGCGGCAGCGTTGCTGTGGCTTGAGCGCTCTATGCCATGGCGACACAATCATGAACAAGAAAAGCTTCCTTCGCGCATAGCGATGGCGCTGGAATCTCTCAAACTGTGCGGCGTGGTGATTGCAGGATTTGCACTCGGTCTAACGGCATGGCCGATTCTGCAACACGCTACAGACGCCAGTGAATACACGCTAATCTTCCTGTTATTACTGGTGGGGATTCAACTGCGTAATAGCGGCATGACCTTAAAGCAGATCGTATTAAATCGCCGCGGCATGATTGTCGCCGTTGTTGTGGTGCTCAGCTCAATGGCGGGCGGCGTCATCAACGCCTTTATTCTCGACCTGCCAATCAAAACCGGCTTAGCCATGGCGTCAGGCTTCGGCTGGTATTCACTTTCCGGTATTTTGATGACGGAATCTTATGGCCCGGTGATCGGCAGCGCGGCGTTCTTCAACGACCTGGCGCGGGAACTGATTGCCATCATGTTGATTCCCGGTCTGGTGCGCCGCAGTCGTTCAACCGCTCTCGGGTTGTCCGGCGCAACATCAATGGATTTCACACTCCCGGTACTGCAACGCAGTGGCGGTCTGGAAATTGTCCCGGCGGCGATTGTTCACGGCTTTATCCTCAGCTTACTGACTCCGCTATTAATGGCTTTTTTCGCCTCCTGATACCTCATTGGCGGTAGGTTCCTGCCGCCAAAATTGCGCTAAATCAATCTCCTTTTAAGTTGCATTAAAAATACCTTTTCCCGGTGCAGTACTGAGCATAACCTTAAAGATGTATATCAAATATAACTTTAAAAGGTACGATTATGTTTTGTGTGCAATGTGAACAAACAATCCGCACCCCGGCAGGCAACGGCTGCTCTTACGCTCAGGGGATGTGTGGCAAAACGGCTGAAACTTCTGATCTCCAGGATCTGCTGATTGCTGCATTACAGGGGCTGTCTGCATGGGCGATTGCCGCACGTGAAGCCGGCATTATCGACCATGACATCGACAACTTTGCGCCACGCGCTTTCTTCTCAACCCTCACTAACGTTAACTTCGACTCGCCACGCATTGTCGGTTACGCGCAAGAAGCCATCGCGCTGCGCGAAAGCCTGAAAGCACGCACTCTGGCGATTAACCCAAACACCACCGTCACTAACCCAATGGCTGAACTGCAACTGGTCAGCAGCGATTTGGGCGACCTGCAACGCCAGGCGGCAGAATTCGCTCCAAACCGTGATAAAGCAGAAATCGGTGAAGATATTCTTGGTCTGCGCCTGTTATGCCTGTACGGCCTGAAAGGCGCCGCAGCGTACATGGAACACGCCCACGTACTCGGTCAGTACGACAACGACATCTACGCGCAGTACCATAAAATTATGGCGTGGCTCGGCACCTGGCCTGCAGATATGGGCGCGCTGCTGGAATGCTCGATGGAAATCGGCCAGATGAACTTCAAAGTGATGAGCATTCTGGATCACGGTGAAACCGAAAAATACGGCCATCCGACCCCATCGCAAGTGAATGTCCGTCCGGTTGCAGGCAAATGTATTTTGATCTCCGGCCACGACCTGAAAGATCTCTACAACCTGCTGGAACAGACTGAAGGCACAGGCGTAAACGTCTACACCCATGGCGAAATGCTGCCAGCACACGGTTATCCGGAACTGCGTAAATTCAAGCATATGGTCGGTAACTACGGCAGCGGCTGGCAGAATCAACAGAGCGAATTTGCCCGTTTCCCTGGCCCAATTGTCATGACATCCAACTGCATCATTAACCCAGAAGTCGGCTCTTATACCGACCGCATCTGGACTCGCAGCATCGTTGGCTGGCCGGGCGTTAGTCACCTTGAAGGCGATGATTTCACCTCAGTGATTACCCAGGCGCAACAAATGGCGGGCTTCCCGTACAGCGAAATCGAACATCTGATCACTGTCGGCTTTGGTCGTCAGACTCTGCTGGGTGCTGCCGATACACTGATTGATTTGGTCAGCCGCGAAAAACTGCGCCACATCTTCCTGGTCGGCGGTTGTGACGGCGAGCGCGGCGAACGTAGCTACTTCACCGACTTCGCCACCAGCGTGCCGAAAGATTGCCTGATTCTGACCCTTGCCTGCGGTAAATATCGTTTTAACAAACTGGACTTCGGTGACATCGAAGGCTTGCCGCGCCTGGTAGATGCCGGTCAATGTAACGATGCTTATTCGGCGATTATTCTTGCTGTCACCCTCGCAGAAAAACTCGGCTGTGGCGTCAACGATTTGCCGTTAAGCCTGGTTCTGTCCTGGTTTGAGCAAAAAGCGATTGTCATCCTTCTTACCCTGCTGTCGCTGGGCGTGACAAACATCGTCACCGGCCCGACCGCTCCAGGCTTCCTGACGCCAAATCTGTTAGCTGTTCTGAACGAGAAGTTTGGCCTGCGTGCCATTACCACCGTTGAGCAAGATATTGAACAGCTGATGAGCGCATAAGGAGCAACCATGACTATGCCAACGCCACTGTGCCCGCATCGTATGCAGGTACACCATATTCACCAGGAAACGCCGGATGTCTGGACGCTGTCGCTGATTAATCACGACTTTTATCCCTACAAGGCCGGGCAATATGCGCTGGTGAGTATTCGTAATAGTGACGAAACACTACGCGCTTACACGATTTCTTCGACACCAGGACTCAGCCCGTTCATTACGTTGACTATCCGTGGCATCGAGAATGGCGTTGGCTCTCAATGGCTGACACAACAAGTGAAGGTCGGTGATTACCTGTGGCTGTCAGAAGGCCAGGGGGAATTTACCTGCGAAGAGCTGGCTGCCGAACGTTTCCTGTTATTAGCGGCAGGTTGTGGCGTAACGCCAATTATGGCGATGCGCCGCTGGTTAGCAAAACATCGCCCACAAGCCGATGTACAGGTTATTTATAACGTCCGCTCACCGGAAGACGTCATCTTTGCACAGGAGTGGCGTAATTATCAGGTGACGCTGGTTGCTGAGAATAATGCGACGCATGGTTTTATCGCTGGACGCCTGACGCATAACATTCTGGCTAGCGTTCCGGACATTGCCTCGCGTACTGTCATGACCTGCGGCCCTGCGCCTTATATGGAAATGGTTGAGAAAGAAGTCAAAGCATTGGGCGTGAGTGAATTTTATTCGGAGAAATTCTTCACCCCCGTCGCAGCGCCCGTCGATAACGGTTTGAAGTTCACCACTTTAAAGCCGCTGCGTGAGTTCTACGCACCAGTCGGCAGCACCTTGCTAGCCGCGCTGGAAAGCAACAGTGTTCCGGTCAATGCCGCGTGCCGTGCAGGAGTTTGTGGAAGTTGCAAAACCCGAGTCGAATCCGGTGATTACACGGTCAGCAGCACGATGACGCTGACCGACACTGACATTGCTAATGGTTATGTGCTGGCCTGCTGTTGCCATCCGCAAGGTGATTTAGTTCTCGCTTGATCCCACTAGTGCCACTCTGATTTTGAGTGGCACTTTCTGCTCCGTATCTTCTGTTTCCTTGACTAAGCTTGTTTACGTTAACTGAATCGTGACAAGGAGCAGTAATGAAACAGACAGTAGCCGCTTATCTGGCAAAAACTCTCGAAAGCGCAGGTGTTAAACGTATCTGGGGTGTCACTGGCGATTCCCTCAATGGCCTGAGTGACAGCCTGAACCGCATGGGCACTATCCAGTGGATGCCCACCCGCCATGAAGAAGTCGCGGCGTTTGCCGCAGGCGCGGAAGCGCATCTTTCCGGCGAACTGGCGGTTTGTGCTGGTTCGTGCGGGCCTGGTAACTTGCATTTAATCAATGGCCTGTTTGACTGCCACCGCAACCGCGTTCCAGTGCTGGCGATTGCCGCACATATTCCGTCGAGTGAAATTGGCAGCGGTTATTTCCAGGAAACCCATCCCGAAGAGTTGTTCCGCGAATGCAGCCACTATTGCGAGCTGGTGTCATCCCCGGAACAAATTCCCCAGGTACTGGCGATTGCGATGCGCAAAGCGGTGCTTAATCGTGGCGTGTCAGTCATAGTTTTACCGGGCGACGTGGCGTTAAAACCCGCGCCAGAAACCGCCAGCACGCACTGGTATTCCGCGCCACAACCGGTCGTCATTCCGGCACACGAAGAGCTTAAAAAGCTTGCTCAATTACTGCGCTATAACGACAACATCGCTCTGATGTGCGGTAGCGGTTGTGCCGGTGCGCATGAAGAATTAGTGCAGTTTGCCGCCACCCTTAAAGCGCCAATTGTTCATGCGCTACGCGGCAAGGAGCATGTTGAGTATGACAACCCTTATGATGTCGGTATGACCGGCTTAATCGGCTTCTCGTCCGGGTTCCATACCATGATGAATGCCGACACGCTGATCTTGCTTGGCACCCAATTCCCGTATCGCGCGTTCTACCCGACGGACGCGAAAATTATTCAAATAGACATCAACCCTGGCAGTATCGGCGCTCACAGTAAAGTGGACATGGCGTTAATTGGCGATGTTAAAGCGACGCTTGCGGCACTGCTTCCACTTCTGGAAGAAAAAACCGACCGCAGCTTCCTCGACAAAGCGCTGGATAACTATCGCGAAGCCCGTGAAAGCCTGGATGAACTGGCACAAGCTGGCGATGGCAACGTTATCCATCCGCAATATGTCGCCCAGCAAATCAGCCACTTTGCCGACGAAGACGCCATTTTTACTTGTGATGTTGGCACGCCAACGGTCTGGGCTGCGCGCTATCTGAAAATGAACGGCCAACGCCGCCTGTTAGGTTCTTTCACTCACGGTTCAATGGCCAACGCCATGCCGCAAGCGCTTGGCGCAAAAGCCACTGCACCAAACCGACAGGTTGTCGCGATGTGTGGCGATGGCGGTTTCAGCATGTTGATGGGCGATTTTCTCTCGGTCGTGCAAATGAAGTTGCCGATCAAAATTGTGGTGTTTAACAACAGCGTGCTGGGTTTTGTGGCGATGGAAATGAAAGCAGGCGGCTATCTGACTGACGGAACCGAGCTGCATGCCACTAATTTTGCCAATATCGCCAACGCCTGCGGAATCACGGGTATTCGGGTTGAAAAAGCCGAGGAGCTGGATAACGCGTTGCAGCGTGCTTTTAGTATTGACGGCCCCGTTCTGGTGGACGTGGTAGTGGCGAAAGAGGAACTGGCGATCCCGCCGCAAATCAAGCTTGAGCAGGCCAAAGGGTTTAGCCTTTACATGCTGCGCGCGATTATCAGCGGACGCGGTGATGAAGTTATCGAACTGGCGAAAACCAACTGGTTCCGGTAAAACATTCCTTTAATTGAGGATAATAATAAGGATCGACCGTGATTGACTTGCGCAGCGACACCGTAACCCGCCCGAGCGAAGAAATGCTCAAACGTATGATGGCAGCCCCAACGGGCGATGACGTTTACGGTGATGACCCTACGGTCAACGAACTACAAGATTACGCCGCCAAACTTAGCGGCAAAGAAGCGGCGCTATTTCTGCCAACCGGCACCCAGGCAAACCTGGTGGCGCTGTTGAGCCATTGCGAACGTGGCGAAGAGTATATTGTTGGGCAACTGGCGCACAATTACCTCTACGAAGCCGGTGGCGCTGCGGTGTTAGGCAGTATTCAACCGCAGCCTATTGATGCTAATCCAGATGGTTCACTGCCGCTTGATAAAGTCGCCGCGAAGATTAAACCAGACGATATCCACTTTGCGCGCACCAAACTGCTCAGCCTCGAAAATACCCATAACGGCAAAGTTCTGCCGCGTGAGTATCTGAAGCAGGCCTGGGAATTTAGCCGCAACCATAATCTGGCTTTGCACGTTGACGGCGCGCGTATCTTTAACGCCGTGGTGGAATATGGCTGCACGCTGGAAGAAGTGGTGCGCTACTGCGACACCTTCACGATTTGCCTCTCAAAAGGCCTCGGCACGCCGGTTGGTTCTTTGTTAGTTGGCAGCCACGAATACATCAAACGTGCGACGCGCTGGCGCAAAATGGTCGGCGGCGGTATGCGCCAGGCCGGTATTCTGGCAGCCGCAGGTTTGTACGCTCTTGAGAATAACGTGCAGCGCCTGAAAGAAGACCACGACAACGCGCACTGGCTGGCGGGTGAATTACGTGAAATTGGCGTCGATGTGACCCGTCAGGACACCAATATGGTGTTTGCGCGTGTTCCGGTTGAGCAGGCTGAAAGCCTTGGCAAGTTCATGAAAGAACGCGGTGTGCTGATGAGCGCAGGGCCAATCACTCGTCTGGTCGTGCACCTTGATGTGAATCGCCAACAACTGGCTGAAGTGGTTGCCCACTGGCAGGCATTTTTACAACGCTAAGTGAGGGTTCAGGGACGATGACACAGCCACAAAATATTCTGGTGCTCGGCGCAAGCGGCTATATAGGGCAGCATTTGGTGCCGCAACTTGCCCTGGCAGGGCATCATGTTACCGCCGCCGCAAGGCGGGTTGAGTGGCTGGAAAAACAACCCTGGGATTCGGTCGTCTGCCGCCATGTCGATTTGCAATGGCCGGAGACCCTCCCCGCGCTGCTGGAAGATGTCGATACGCTCTATTATCTGGTGCATAGCATGGGTGACGGAGCGGATTTCGTGGCCCATGAACGCCAGACAGCGCTCAACTTGCGCGATGCACTGCGCGCGCATCCGGTAAAACAGCTGATATTTCTCAGCTCGCTGCAAGCTCCGGAAGGTGATGGTGATTCTGAGCACCTGCGTGCTCGCCAGCTTACCGCCGATATTTTACGTGATGCTGGCGTACCGGTAACTGAAGTCCGTGCGGGAATAATTGTCGGTGCGGGTTCCGCCGCTTTTGAAGTGATGCGCGATATGGTTTACAACCTACCGGTGCTCACTCCGCCACGCTGGGTTCGCTCACGAACTACGCCTATCGCTCTTGAGAATTTACTGCATTATTTAGTCGAACTGCTGAAGCATCCTTCACAGGAAAACCGTGTCTTTGAAGCCGCTGGCCCTGAAGTATTGAGTTACCAACAACAATTCGAGCGCTTTATGGCGATTAGCGGCAAACGCCGCCCGTTGATCCCGATTCCGCTGCCGACCAGTTGGATCTCAGTGTGGTTCCTGAACATGATCACCTCCGTGCCGCCGACCATTGCCAAGGCGCTGATCCAGGGGTTAAAACACGATCTTCTGGCGGACGATCGCGAATTACGCGCGTTGATCCCGCAACAACTCCTGAATTTTGATGATGCAGTGCGCATCACGCTTGAAGACGAAAATAAACTCGCGAATTCACAAGACTGGGGATACGACGCACAGGCCTTTGCCCGCTGGCGTCCCGAGTATGGCTACTTCCCGAAGCAAGCAGGTTGTACGCTAAATACCACGGCTGAACTGGCAGATTTATGGCAAGTAGTGAATCAGATTGGCGGCAAAGAGGGTTATTTCTTCGGCAATATTCTGTGGAAAACCCGCGGCTACATGGATTTGTTAGTCGGGCATAAACTGGCAAAAGGCCGTCCGCCACGCGACATGCTCGAAGTCGGTGATCAAGTTGATAGCTGGAAAGTGATTATTGTTGAGCCGCAAAAAGAGCTGACGCTGTTATTTGGGATGAAAGCGCCAGGGCTTGGGAGGCTTTCATTCACCTTACGCGACCACGGCAAGCATCGTTCGCTTGATGTGCGCGCATGGTGGCATCCGCACGGAACAGCCGGTTTGTTCTACTGGTTGGTGATGATCCCCGCGCATCTGTTTATTTTCCGTGGTATGGCCAGACGGATTTGTCAACTTTCCGAACAATTGTCACATAAAGTCCGTTAAGTTCTCCTAATCTTTGGTATTCCCATTGCAAGCGCTGCCATTTCACGGAAAAATGCGCAGCGTAAATCTCAATTATCATGAGTTGGTTGACATGAAGGTACTGGTAACGGGCGCCACCAGCGGCTTAGGCCGAAACGCGGTCGAGTTTCTTTGCGCTAAAGGCATCAGCGTTCGGGCTACCGGGCGCAATGAAGCCATGGGTAAACTGCTGGAAAAAATGGGTGCAGAGTTTATTCACGCTGACCTTACCGAATTGGTTTCCTCGCAGGCCAAGGTAATGCTGGCTGATGTCGATACGCTTTGGCATTGCTCGAGCTTCACCTCACCGTGGGGGACTCAGCAAGCGTTCGATCTGGCTAACGTCCGTGCCACTCGTCGCTTAGGTGAATGGGCCGTTGCCTGGGGTGTACGTAACTTCGTGCATATTTCCTCGCCGTCGCTCTACTTTGATTACCACCACCATCGCAATATCAGCGAAGAATTTCGCCCTGTCCGCTTTGCTAACGAATTTGCCCGCAGTAAAGCCGCCAGTGAAGAAGTGATTCAGCTGTTAGCGCAATCAAACCCGCACACACGCTTCACCATTTTGCGCCCGCAAAGTTTGTTTGGCCCGCATGACAAAGTCTTTTTCCCACGCCTGGTGCATATGATGCGCCACTACGGCAGCGTTTTGTTGCCACGCGGCGGCGATGCGATGGTGGATATGACTTATCTTGAGAATGCGGTGCATGCGATGTGGCTCGCCTCTCAGCGTTGCGAATCGTTACCCTCGGGGCGTGCGTATAACATCACCAATATGGAAGCTCGCCCGTTGCGCGTTATCGTGCAAAAGCTGATTGATGACTTAGAGATTAAGTGCCGCATTCGCTCTGTTCCGTATCCAATGCTGGATATTATCGCTCGCAGCATGGAGCGTTTTGGCGACAAATCCGCCAAGGAACCTGCACTAACGCATTATGGTGTATCGAAACTTAATTTTGATTTAACGCTGGATACCACACGTGCAGAAACAGAATTGGGTTATCAGCCGATTGTGACGTTAGATGAAGGCATTCGGCGTACCGCGCTGTGGTTACGCGATCACGGTACGTTGCACCGCTAACCAGACCCGCCATCCTTCAAGCCGCAGTAGTATTGATTGCAGCTTGAAGGATAACGAGTTTACCCCTGCCCGTATTTCTCAAGTAACGCTTCTGCAATTGCCTCCGTTTGCGCATCCGGCTGGCCAGAATATTCTTTTGGACGGAAGTGCATCTGGAAAGCCTGAATCACTCTCTTTTGCTGCTCCGACGTCATTTCAGGCGTCACCTGATAACCATAACGCGATAGCAAATCAAGCAAACCTCGTTTATCCACCGGTTGGTACGGACCACGGCTATTCAGATAAAAGGCAACTCTGTTAGCATCCGGCCAGGCACCCACGCCCTGCTGTGCCAGTTGCTGCCACGGGAATAACGGGCCAGGATCAACTTTACGCTGCGGGGCAATATCCGCATGTGCGACCACGTTTTGCGGCTGGATTTGATAGCGAGCGATAATCACTTTCGCCAGTTTCTCCAGCACCGAGATCTGCGGCGCATTGAACGGATAGAACTGCTTTGCGCGGCCCTGGCGCGTGAAACCTTTATTCTCCAGTTCAATACCAATCGAGGTGTCATTAATGCGGGTGGCACCACGCCAGAAACTTACCCCGGCATGCCACGCCAGTTCACTTTCAGGCACCAGTTGCCAGATAACCGGTTTGCCGCCGGACGTCGGTGGCGTATCGGGTATCAAGTAGTGAGAACTGACATTTTGGTCAGTCAACGTGGATAACGAACCGGCAAAATCATCGGCGGTGTAGTGAATAACCAACACTTTCACACGTGGATAAGCTGCCCGCGCAGTGTGGCTGGTGTCGACTTTAAAATCGCCTTTATCAACAACGGTTTTATCGGCAACTTGAGGTTTGCTGGCACACCCCGCCAGCAAAATCGCGATTAAAAATGTGGCTAGACGGCCTTTCATCGTTGCGTTTTCACCGCAGTACCGGTGACGCTCACCATCAGCATGCTCCCTTCTTTTCCCACGGTTTCGTAGTCAATATCGATACCGACCACGGCATTAGCGCCCAAACTTTCTGCTTGTTCCTGCAATTCTCTAAACGCGATTTCACGCGCTTTACGCAACTCTTTTTCGTATGCACCGGAACGGCCACCGACGATATCGCGGACTCCAGCAAAAAAGTCGCGAAAAATATTGGCGCCCAGAATCGCCTCCCCTGTCACCACGCCACAATACTCTGTAATGCTCTGCCCTTCGAGCGTAGGGGTCGTTGTAAACTGCATAAGCTTCTCCTCTCTTTGGATCAATATCTTAGCGTAGAACCTGCCACGCATTTTGACAGCGATACGCTATGCTAAGTTAGTCCTCCTGAGAAAATAAGGAAATAAAAATGCGCAGCTCAGTTTTGGTTCTTCTTCCGTGCGCGATGTTCCTCACGGCCTGTACTACCCCCGTAACACCCGCGTTTAAAGATATTGGTACCCGCAACGGCCCTTGTATTGAAGGTGGCCCGGATAGCGTGGCACAGAAATTTTACGACTATCAAATAAGCCATAAAACTCAGGGCAGCAGCGCCATTACCGGCTTGCGTCCGTATCTGAGTGATGACCTTGCTGCACAAATGCAAAAAGCCAGCGCTTCGCCAAATGCACAAAATGAGTTTATGCGCAGCAACATGTTTACCAGCAACGCAGATGGCGCAGACAGTGCAACAGTGGCTTCTTCGTCAACTATTCCTAACACCGATGCGCGCAATATCCCGCTACGAGTGGACCTCACAAAAGGCAGTCAAAGCTGGCAAGATGAGGTGCTGATGATTCGTGCAGGCCAGTGCTGGGCGGTCGATGACGTGCGTTATCTCGGGATAAACAGCCATGCGCCTTCTGGCAGCCTGCGTCAGGCAATAGAAACCGAGTAATTTTCCCTGCGGGAGAGGTAAGGTAACCCATGTAAATAGTCTGGAATTTTCTGATAACTCCGACATTTATTCTTGCCCCCCTCCCGCCCCGCTATATTGTGCTACCTTTAAGGCGTGGGAGTAGTTATTTTTAGGTTTTAACGCACAAAGATTGCATAACTATTCTGTTAAAGGTACCCTTTGCGGCTTCAATTGCTATTCAAGTTATGCGCATGAGTATTCAACTAAACGGCATTAATTGTTTTTACGGCGCACATCAAGCGCTGTTCGATATCACCCTTAGTTGCCCACAGGGCGAAACGCTGGTGCTGCTTGGTCCAAGCGGCGCAGGCAAAAGCTCGCTTTTGCGCGTACTCAACCTGCTTGAGATGCCGCGCTCCGGGCAACTCACCATTGCAGACAACCATTTCGACTTTACAAAAGCGCCTGGCGATAAAGCCATTCGTGAGTTACGTCGCAATGTGGGCATGGTGTTCCAGCAATACAATCTTTGGCCTCACCTCACTGTGCTGCAAAACCTGATGGAAGCGCCTTGCCGCGTCCTTGGGATCAGCAAAGATGAAGCCCGCCTTCGTGCAGATAAACTGCTTGAGCGTTTACGCCTGAAACCTTACATGGACCGCTATCCTCTCCACCTTTCCGGTGGCCAGCAGCAGCGTGTCGCGATTGCCCGAGCATTGATGATGGAACCACAGATTCTGCTGTTTGATGAACCAACCGCAGCGCTGGACCCAGAAATCACCGCACAAATCGTCAGCATTATTCGTGAGTTGGCTGAAACCAACATCACTCAGGTCATCGTGACCCACGAAGTGGAAGTTGCGCGTAAAACCGCAAGCCGCGTGGTTTACATGGAAAATGGCCACATCGTTGAACAAGGTGATGCGAGTTGTTTCGCAAAACCACAGACCGAAGCGTTTAAATTCTATCTGTCACACTGATGTATCCGGGAAAATAACCATGAAAAAAGTTCTGCTTGCCACATTATTAGCCAGCCTGAGCCTTTCCGCGACGGCTGCACAAACGATTCGTTTTGCTACGGAAGCGTCTTACCCTCCGTTTGAATCTATGGATGCCAGCAATAAAATCGTTGGTTTTGATGTCGATTTAGCAAACGCACTGTGTAAAGAAATTGATGCAACCTGCACTTTCTCAAACCAGTCTTTTGACAGCCTGATCCCAAGCCTGAAATTCCGTCGTATCGACGCGGTTATGGCCGGTATGGACATCACTCCAGAGCGTGAAAAACAAGTTCTGTTCAGCACCCCTTACTACGATAACTCTGCATTGTTTATCGGCCAGAAAGGCAAAGTTGCTGATATTGCGGCGCTGAAAGGCAAGAAAGTTGGCGTACAGAACGGCACCACGCACCAGAAATTCATCATGGATAAACATCCGGAAATCACTACCGTTCCTTACGATAGCTACCAGAACGCGAAACTGGATCTGCAAAATGGCCGTATCGACGCGGTATTTGGTGACACAGCTGTCGTGACCGAATGGCTGAAAGCTGAACCAAAACTGGCCGCTATTGGCGATAAAGTGACAGACAAAGGTTACTTCGGTACCGGTCTGGGCATCGCGGTTCGTCAGGGCAACACTGATTTACAGGCTAAGTTCAACACGGCGCTGGAAAAAGTGAAGAAAGATGGGACTTATCAGACCATCTACGAAAAATGGTTCCAGAAGTAATCTGAATGAACGAAATGTTTCCTTTAGCGAGCGCCGCCGGGATGACCGTCGGCCTTGCCGTTTGTGCGCTGGCAATCGGCCTGGCTCTGGCGATGGTTTTCGCCGTATGGGAGTCTGCGAAATGGCGCCCAATTGCCTGGCTGGGTTCAGCTCTGGTAACGGTGCTGCGCGGCCTGCCTGAAATTCTGGTGGTGCTGTTTATTTATTTCGGCTCCTCACAGCTACTGCTGATCCTCTCGGATGGTTTTGTCCTCAACCTCGGTTTTGTACAAATCCCCATCCAATTACAAATTGAGAATTTCGATGTCAGCCCGTTCTTGTGCGGCGTGATTGCGCTTTCCCTGCTCTATTCGGCTTATGCTTCGCAGACTTTGCGTGGTGCACTCAAAGCCGTGCCAATTGGGCAATGGGAATCCGGCCAGGCTTTAGGTCTGTCGAAAGCTGCAATTTTCTTCCGTCTGGTGATGCCGCAAATGTGGCGTCATGCGTTACCGGGTTTAGGTAATCAGTGGTTAGTTTTACTGAAAGATACAGCACTGGTTTCGCTGATTAGCGTTAATGATTTGATGCTACAAACTAAAAGCATCGCCACCCGTACTCAGGAGCCATTTACCTGGTATGTAGTAGCGGCAGCCATCTACCTCGTGATCACACTCATTAGCCAGTACGTTCTCAAGCGTATTGACCAGCGAGCGACACGTTTTGAACGGAGGCCTGGCTGATGCTTGAGTATTTACCAGAATTGTTTAAAGGCCTGCACACCAGCCTGACTCTCACCGTGGCATCGATTGTCGTCGCACTGATTTTATCGCTGTTTTTCACCATCGTTCTGACGCTGAAAACACCAGTGCTGGTTCACTTTGTGCGTGTCTACATTACTCTGTTTACCGGTACGCCTTTGCTGGTGCAAATCTTCCTGATTTACTACGGCCCAGGTCAATTTCCGGCGATTCAGAATTACCCAGTTTTGTGGCACCTGCTTTCTGAACCGTGGTTGTGCGCATTGATTGCGCTGTCGTTGAACAGTGCAGCCTATACAACACAACTATTTTACGGTGCGATCCGCGCTATCCCTGATGGGCAGTGGCAGTCATGCGGTGCTTTGGGTATGAGCAAGAAAGACACCCTGGCGATTTTGCTGCCTTATGCATTTAAACGCGCACTTTCTTCTTACTCGAACGAAGTGGTTTTAGTGTTTAAAAGTACTTCTCTGGCGTACACCATTACGCTAATGGAAGTGATGGGGCACGGGCAACTGCTGTACGGACGCACTTACGATGTGATGGTATTCGGGGCTGCTGGTCTGGTTTATCTGGTCGTTAACGGATTACTGACGCTGCTAATGCGAGTGATAGAGCGCCGCGCATTGGCGTTCGAACGCCGTAACTAAGAGATCGTTAATGAATCATAAAGGCGGGGACTCCCCGCCTTTTTTGCACCCATGTAAATATAATTATACGTTTTATTTGCATATAAATTCATTTACTGGCATGATTTTTTGACGCCGGGAAACGGTGAAAACAATAAAACACGACAGACGGGAGCAACACACATGAAGAAGTTTATTTTGGCCGCTATGTTCGCTACAGCCGCATTTAGCGTGGCCGCAGCAGATAAAATCAACTTTGGCTCTTCGGCCACTTATCCGCCATTTGAATCGCTTGATGCCAACAATCAGATTGTCGGTTTTGATATCGATTTGGCGAAAGCTTTATGCAAACAAATGCAGGCTGAATGCACATTCACAAACCACGCGTTTGACAGCCTGATCCCGTCGCTTAAATTCCGCAAATATGACGCGGTGATTTCAGGCATGGACATTACGCCTGAGCGTAGCAAACAAGTTTCCTTCACCACGCCGTACTACGCCAACTCGGCGGTTGTGATTGCCAAAAAAGGTGCGTTTAAATCTTTTGACGAACTGAAAGGCAAACGTATCGGGATGGAAAATGGCACCACACACCAGAAATATCTCCAGGAAAAACATCCTGAAATTAAAACGGTTTCTTACGATAGCTACCAGAATGCGATTATCGACCTGAAGAATGGCCGTATTGATGGGGTGTTTGGTGACACAGCAGTGGTAAATGAGTGGCTGAAAACTAACCCGCAGCTAGGCACCGTCGGTGAGCATGTGACCGACGCAGAATACTTCGGTACTGGGCTGGGTATTGCGGTGCGTCCGGATAACCAGGCGCTGTTAACTAAACTGAATACGGCACTGGCGGCAATTAAAGCTGACGGGACGTATCAGAAGATTAGTGAGCAGTGGTTCCCGCAGTAATTATTGCCCTCACCCTGCCCTCTCCCACAGGAGCTGTCTCTTATACACAACTTTGAGGGACGGTTCCTGCCAAGCCGGAGAAGGTTCCGTTCACCAGGCGACAGCGTGTTTATGTCGCGACTGAACCGGTGAACGTCTTAGGGTGGCCACCGTCGCCACCCTAAGAACCCGGACTCCCGGCAAATAAATCGCCGCAAGCGGTAAACCTCCATTTTGCCTCCGTGTCAGGGTCGGTTGCGATTCGTTCCAGACGATCGCGCCCTCCAGCCGTTCCCGACGGCTGGACCCTGCCACCTGGAGTCAAAATGGAGGCGATTTAAGCCGGACCCGAAATTCAAGGTCAAAGTCAAAAGCCAGACCGGTTTTGACCTTGTTCCCGGCTTCAGTCGCACCGTTTGCGGGAATTACAGAGATAACTGAACGCACGGGTGAACGGAAAACCTGCGAGGCTAACAGATCTTACCCTGACAAAATTGCCAGGGTGAGTTGTGTATAAGAGACATCCCACCGGAGAGGGAGAAACCAGCCAGTCCCCTCGCCTTGGGGGAGAGGGTTAGGGTGAGGGGAAAACTACCCGCGCACCAGCAGGGCTAACACCTCGTAATGTGCGGTGTGCGGGAACATATCGAACAATTGCACGCGTTCTACCCGATATCCCGCCAGCGACGCTATATCCCGCGCCATCGTCTGCGCATTGCAGCTTGAATAGATAATGTATTGCGGGGCCATGTTATTAAGGAAATAACACAACGCCTGGCCAATGCCACGCCGTGGCGGATTCACTAATACCAGGTCAGGAACATCTTGCTGTTCAGTGGCAAATTTCGTTGAATCCAGCGCCTGGAAGTGAATATCGGTTAATCCTAGTTTTTCCGCCGACTGACGTGCACAGGCAATAGCCTCAGGGGAAATTTCAATTCCGGTAAGTTTCATCTCCGGCGTTGCGCAATGCAGGCCAAACCCACCTACCCCGCAGAACAAATCCCACATATGTTTGACTGGCAACCCGTGTACCCATTCGCGTGCCGTGGCATACAAAGATGCCGCGACCGTCGGGTTGGTCTGGAAGAAACTTTGCGGGCGGATATACAGTGGCACACCGTTAAACTGCTCTTCCAGTGCCTGCTGTTCGGTTAACGGAATTTCCTGCTCACCTTCCATAATCGCCATATGCACTGGCTGAATGTTGGCGGAGATAACCTTTAATTGTGGGAGCTGTTGTTGCAACCAGGGTAATGCGGCGCGTAACTGTTCCAGTTTGGCATCGCTTCGCAGCACAAAACGCAGCATCATGCCACCGTCTAGCTGGCTTTCAGTGATAAGCAGATATTTCAGTTCACCGCGTTTACGCGCCACGTTATACGGCGTCAGCCCCGCACGCGCGATAAACGGTTTAAGTGCGGTAAACACAGCCTGGAATGAAGCCGGATAAAGCGGGCATTCGGTCAAGTCTTCAGGTGTACCGTCGCGATGGAGCATTCCCAGCAACGGTTTTTCTACGCTACCGCTGACCACCATTTTGGCTTTATTGCGGAATGCGTGCTCAGGGCCGCTGACTGGTGCACACCACTTTTTCACCGCAATACCCTCCAGCAATTGCTGAAGCTCATTCATTTTGGCGGTGAGTTGCTCGGAAATCGGCTGTTCTATCCACGTACAAGAACGGCAACGATTAGCCTGATATAGCGCGCAGTACATAATTAAGCCCTAAAGAATTTGGACGCAGATTGTAACACTACGCAGTCATTGAA
Source organism: Buttiauxella agrestis ATCC 33320 (assembly GCA_024169445.1). GTDB lineage: Bacteria > Pseudomonadota > Gammaproteobacteria > Enterobacterales > Enterobacteriaceae > Buttiauxella > Buttiauxella ferragutiae. The sequence goes on along the minus strand of JALKFA010000001.1, from coordinate 2,619,582 downwards.
GTTTGAAAAAAAGCCGACTTCGCGAAGGGATAAATAACAAGAATAGCACCAAAATGTCGGGCAGTTTTTGCGTCATTAGTGAACGTAAAATCTCTCGTTTTGACTCACCTGGAATGCTAAACAACTCGGGATAGCCCCAACCGAGTGACGCCGCCCATAAATAGCTAACGGAAATAACCTGTGTGGCAAGAAATACCCAGCGTCCCCAATTACGCCCTTTCATAATGACAAATGCACAGCGTAATTCGACACACAGCATCACCAGGCTGGCGAGGAAAATCAGCGTCAGGCTCCAGGTTTGCACGCTGCGGTGAATAAAATCAAGCGCGCCACTGACCCCGAGCAAGTTGAAAACCAACATCAGATCGAGGATGCGTGTCGTTAGAATAGCAATGGCCGCCACCAGCACTAATGTGGGAGCGTTCAATTTTGCCTGTGTTTGAGTTCGTTTCCTGAAAATTTCCGCAAACCTCGTGTTCCATACGATACAGTGCCGCGTCTTCCGCGGCACTGTGGGTTTTATCAGATTTTAAGACTTTCAGCTACGCCTTGCACGTTGGATGTCGCGCAGACGCTGCTTTTCTGCTCGCGACATCAGCCACCAGGCGATTAACCCAATAAAACCAACAACGCCCAAAATGATGGATGCCAGCGCGTTTATTTCCGGGTTAACCCCCATTCTGACGCTTGAGAATACCAGCATCGGTAAGGTTGTCGCACCTGGGCCGGAAACAAAGCTCGCAATCACCAAATCATCAAGCGATAAAGTAAATGCCAACAGCCAGCCAGAAACAATCGCCGGAGCGATCATCGGAGCGGTGATCACGAAAAAAACCTTCAGCGGTGTCGCGCCCAGGTCCATGGCAGCTTCTTCAATTGAGTGGTCCAGTTCCCGCAAACGGGAACTAATTACCACAGAAACATAGGCGGTACAGAACGTGACGTGTGCCAACCAAATAGTCAGCATGCCGCGGTCACTCGGCCAGCCAATGGCGTGCCCTAATGCCACAAACAGCAACAACAACGAAAGGCCGGTGATGACGTCCGGCATAACCAGCGGCGCGGTGAGCATAAAGGCAAAGCCCGTGGAGCCACGAAACTTGCCAAAGCGCACCATCACCACTGCGGCGATAGTCCCAAGGATCACCGCCGCCGTAGCGGCTGCGGCTGCAATGGTCAGGCTCAGCCCCACGGCACTCATCATTGCTGAGTCATGGAACAGCTCGACATACCAGCGCGTCGACCATCCCGCCCAGACCGTTACCAGCCTGGAGCTGTTAAAGGAGTACACCACCAGCATTAACATTGGCGCGTAGAGGAAGGTGAAGCCGATCACCAAAATCAAAATGCGCCACGGTGAACGCACTACCGGTAAGTTGTTCATGCGTGGTCCCCCGCAGTTTTGTTCTGGTATTTGTGGAACCACATAATCGGCACAATTAGCAAGATAAGCATGGTTATCGCCACCGCTGATGCCACCGGCCAGTCGCGGTTATTAAAGAATTCTTGCCACAATACGCGGCCAATCATAATGCTATCAGGCCCGCCAAGCAGTTCAGGGATAACAAACTCGCCCACTGCCGGGATAAACACCAGCATCGAACCGGCAATAATGCCGCCTTTAGTCAGCGGCACGATTACGCTAAAGAAGGTTTTCAGCGGACGCGCGCCCAAATCTAAGGAGGCTTCAACGAGCGAGTAATCTAGCCGCGTCAGTGCGGTGTAAATCGGCAGCACCATAAATGGCAAGTAGGCATAAACGATACCGATATACACCGCAAGATTGGTATGCAGAATCACCAATGGTTGGTCGATAACGCCCAGCCACATCAATACGTTATTGAGCACGCCGTTATTTTTCAGGATCCCCATCCACGCATACACGCGGATCAAGAACGATGTCCACGATGGCAAAATGACCAACAACAACAGAATATTACGCGTCGATGATTTGCTGTGCGCCACCGCCCATGCCAATGGGTAACCTAACAGCAGACAGAAAATGGTGGACACCCCAGCCACTTGCAACGACTGTAAATAGGCTTCCGCATATAGCGGATCATCGGTTAACTGGAGATAGTTCGCCAGATTCAGCGCGAAGGTAATCTGATCGTCAGCCCAGGTGATCAAATCGGTATACGGCGGAATCGAACGCGCTATTTCAGCAAAGCTTATCTTGAAGACAATCAAGAATGGCAGCATGAATAGCAGAATCAGCCACAAATACGGTAATGCAATCACCAGTTTGCGGCCATGGCGCATTTGCATTTTAGCCAGCCACAATTTGAAACCGCTTGCCGGTGGCTCAGCCGGGCGTTCAGTCATCGTGCTCATTTCGCCCCCTTAAACTGTCAGAACCACACAACTTTCAGCATCCCAACACAGACGCACTTCGTCGCCCCATGTTGGCATTCCTTTACGATTACGATGTTCGTTCTGCAACTGTGCACTGATCATCTGGCCGCTTTTCAGGCGAACATGATAAATAGACAGGTCGCCAAGATAGGCGATATGCACTACTTCGCCGACTGCAAAGTTGTAGCCGTCAGCAGGAGGTTCTTCACACAACATCACTTTTTCCGGACGCAACGCGACATACACCGGCACGCCATCGACCACGGAAATATCAGCATCAACTTTGAGTGGATGGACAAGCCCTGGGCTGTCAATCACCAGCCCGTCTTCCTGGCGTTCTTTCAGCAAGCCTTCAAAGACATTCACCGAGCCGATAAATTCAGCGCTGTAGCGTGTCGTCGGATATTCGTAAACTTCTTCCGGTTCACCGATTTGCTCGAATTTACCGCGATTCATGATGGCGATGCGCCCCGCCATGGTCATCGCTTCTTCCTGGTCATGTGTCACCATCACGCAAGTTGCGCCGACACGCTCTAGAATATCGACCACTTCAAGCTGCATGCGGTCGCGCAATTTCTTATCCAGCGCGCCCATTGGCTCATCAAGCAGTAACAGTTTTGGCCGTTTCGCCAGGCTCCTGGCCAACGCGACACGCTGGCGTTGCCCACCAGAAAGCTGATGCGGTTTACGTTTGGCAAACTCTTGCATATGCACCAGCGTCAGCATTTCCTGCACCCGCTGCGTAATTTCATTTTTCGGCAACTTGTCTTGCTTGAGGCCAAACGCAATGTTCTGCTCCACCGTCATATGCGGGAAAAGCGCATACGACTGGAACATCATATTGATCGGGCGCTGGTACGGCGGCACATGCGACAGATCGACGCCATCAAGCACGATCTGCCCTGCACTCGGTTGCTCAAAGCCTGCCAACATGCGTAAAAGTGTTGATTTACCGCAGCCGGACGGCCCGAGCAGCGCAAAAATTTCGCCTTTATAAATAGTGAGATTCACATCATCAACGGCGTGTTGCCCGTCGAAGGATTTTGTGAGGTTGCGTACTTCAAGCAGCGGGGTGAGCGCTTTGCGAGTTTTCGCGTGTGGACGAGGAGTTGCGTCGTTCAATATGTTGCTCTCCGGCAATTCTTTCGAGATGTTGTAGGGTGGATAAGCGACAGCGCCATCCACCTTTTGTCGGTTGACGCTGCGCTTAACCGACCTACAACTAAAAAATAGGTCTATTTCCCAGTTTTAACTTTAGTCCATGCCCGGGTAATCACGCGGTCCACTTTTGGCGATTGCACACCCTGGGTGAACAACTTGGCACGCACGTCAGCCGGTGGATAAATTCCTGGGTTATCACGGATCTCTGCATTCAACAGCGGAGTAGACTCTTTATTCGCGTTAGCGTAATAAACGTGATTACTGATATTCGCTACTACATCCGGGCGCATCAGGTAATTCAGGAACTGGTACGCTTCGTCTTTATTTTTCGCGTCATTAGTCATAGCGAACATATCGAAGTACACCATCGCGCCTTCTTTAGGAATGGTATAAGCAATATTCACGCCATTTTTTGCTTCTTTGGCACGGTTAGCTGCCTGCAGAATATCGCCAGACCAACCAATCGCGACGCAAATATCGCCGTTGGCTAAATCGTTGATGTATTGGGAAGAGTGGAAGTAACGAATTGACGGACGTAATTTCAACAGCAAATCATTCGCCGCACCGGTGTAATCTTTTGGATCGGTGCTGTTAGGATCTTTGCCCAGATAGTGCAGCACGCTAGCATAAACCTCACTTGGCGCATCAAGGAACGAAACACCACAGCTTTTCAGCTTCTCAAGGTTTTCTGGTTTCAGAATAAGATCCCAGCTATCAACTGGCGCGTCTTTACCTAACGCCGCTTTAACTTTTTCGACATTATAACCAATACCGGTAGTGACCATCATGTACGGAATACCGTATTTATTGTCGTGGTCATTATGCGCCACCAACTTAAGCATTTCCGGATCGAGGTTTTTGTAGTTCGGCAGTTTGCTCTTATCAAGAGGCTGGAAAATACCGGCCTGAGCCTGTCGCTCAAGGAATTGCGAAGAAGGCACGACGAGATCGTAACCTGTGCTGCCCGCCATCAACTTCCCTTCCAGAACCTCATTGGAGTCGAAGACGTCGTACACCACTTTAATACCGGTTTCTTTGGTGAAGTTTGCCAACGTATCTGGAGCGATATAATCAGACCAGTTATAAACGTGCAGCGTCTTCTGTTCAGCGGCAAACGCGGTGGCAGACACGGTCATCAACAAACCCGCCACCATACCCGATAGCAATTTTTTACGTTGGGCGAACATAGTCTATTCCTTCTGAATAAAGGGCAATTCTCGCTTTCGCGAGCATAATTTACGCAATCAAGCTTTTACGCATTTTTTCTCACCGTTGGGACATGCAAGAATCATGCATCTCTATTCAAACTGCCGTGAAAAAAGGCTGACGCCTTCCCAGCAGACATTGCACGCTTTAAGCGCTCCGCAAGAATAACTGTAGCCAGACTTAGTGACTATAGCCCAGTCAGAAAAGTGACTTTTATCAATTTTTTAACCATAAAACATCTATGGTATGGCCCCAAATTGGCCATAGTGGCGAGAGTCATGCTGGTTGTGGTTAATAAAGCAGAATAAAAATATGTGGAGAGCAGCGGACATGGCAGCCGCTGCGGTCAGGAAAGGAACGATTAGTGCAGGAAATGGGTTTGAATAACGGTGCTGTCTTGCTCTTCTTCGTCGGAAATAAAGAGCAACTGGTTCGCGCAAGCTTCCAGAATTACCATCGAGATTTGCTCTTCACTCTGTTTTACAAAGGCAGCAAACTGCTCGCGAGTAATTCCAACTTCGGCCTGTAACGACTGGCAAACCACGAGTTTAGGTAAATTGTCGTCCTGGATATCCAAAAAGGCTTTCACCGTCAGCGAACTGGCGTTAATAGACGAGAGATCGGATGCCAGGGGCAGCAACGCAGAGGGTTTTACCTCAGCCAGGGCTGAAAACAAGATGATATTATCGACCAGATCGATTTTCGCATCGTAGACACCATCAAAATTCTGCATGTGTGGCAGATGGAGCGCCTGGCAGGTATCGCACTCGAAAATGGTCACGCCGATTTCATCGAGCCAGCGGCGTAAGATGTCCAGAGTAGGGACAACGAGTGAATCCATAAATGCCGTAGCCTCTTTTAAAGGGGGTAATTTAGAGCCTGACTAAACAGGCTCGAAGTCGCGCCATAGCTTACGCAAAAACAGCGCTTCATACTATGATTATGCGCCCATGGGTGCCGATGCTGGAATTTAGCCACCCGTTTTCAGGCAATAACCGGGTTGCGCTTGTTGCTCAATCCACTTGATCATTAAGGTCGCAATATCGATACCGCTGGTCTTTTCAATACCTTCAAGACCCGGTGACGCATTCACTTCCATCACCAGCGGGCCGCGTTTGGCACGTAAAATATCGACACCAGCCACATCCAACCCCAAAGTTGCAGCAGCATGCAGGGCAATTTCGCGTTCACGCTCTGTAATAGTAACCTGATGCGCAACCCCCCCACGGTGCAAATTGGAGCGGAAATCCCCTGGTTTTGCCTGGCGTTCGATAGCTGCCACTACTTTGTTGCCGACCACCAGACAGCGAATATCCCTGCCCTTGGCTTCTTTTATGTATTCTTGCACCAGAATGTGAGCATTCAGACCGCGAAATGCGTCGATCACACTTTCGGCCGCTTGCCGCGTTTCCGCAAGCACCACGCCAATTCCTTGCGTCCCTTCCACCAGCTTCACCACCAGCGGCGCACCACCAACCATGTCGATTAAATCACTGGTGTCATCTGGCGAGTGGGCAAAACCTGTCACCGGTAAATCAATCCCCTGACGTGCCATCAACTGTAACGATCGCAGTTTGTCACGTGCACGAGTGATCGCCACCGATTCATTGAGCGGATAACTGCCCAACATTTCAAACTGGCGTAACACGGCGGTGCCGTAGAACGTAATAGCAGAACCGATACGCGGGATCACCGCATCATAATGAGGAAGCTGACGTCCCTTATAGTGCACTGAGGGGGCCGCCGGATTGATGTTCATGTAGCAAGAAAGGGGATCGATGATTTCGACGACGTGACCACGGCGAGAGGCCGCCTCACGTAGACGTTTGCAAGAATAAAGCGTTCCATCCCGGGATAAAATGGCGATTTTCACCCTGTACCTCAGCGTTTCCAGTCCAATAATGAAAGCGGGGTTATCATAGCACTGCCATGACATTTCAACGAATGGGCAATGTGCCTGGCGATTGTTTTAATACGTCAATTAAATGGCGCGTCGTGGAAGCCAGATGATGCGGATCGTACACCACGTAAAGATCGGCGGGGATCGCCTGAGCCAGTGGGCGGAAAGTGACACCCGGCCAGTTCATTTGCGCATAGCTGTCGGCCATGATGGTCAATCCCATTCCAATACTGACAAGCGCCAATACGGTTTGCGGTTCCACCGCTTCCCTGACCACATGTGGGACAAACCCAGCCTCGCGGCAAACACCCTGCAAAAAAGTCCAGTCAGAATGCACTGCCGTCATGGTGACAAAGGCTTCACGGCGCAATTGTTCAATATTAATGGCGGATTGTTTTGCCAGAGGATGCTTTTCTGGCAACGCGACCAAAAACGTAGCGTCGTGAAGTTTTTCGCTGCGTAAACCCGGAGGCGGATTGGTTTCCATGCGCCAGATTCCGGCGTCAATGTCGTGACGGTCAATCAAAGCAAGCTGGTCACCTGGTGACTTTTCACGGAACAAAATATCGATAGCGGGATAATCGGCGATAAATTGCTGTAACCCCAGACGCAGACCACCCCAAATAGCCGTACCGACAATGCCCAGATGAATTCGCCCACCTTCCCCACGGCCGATTTGTTCCACGCGAGCCAGGGCCTGGTTTGCGCTATCGAGCAGCAGCCGGGTTTCTTCCAGCAACACTTCACCGGCATACGTCAAGGCGACGCTACGGGAATGGCGTATAAACAGAACGGTGCCGAGCTGGGATTCTAATTCTTTGATATGGAAGCTTAGCGGCGGTTGCGACATGTTGAGCCGCGCGGCAGCTTTTCCAAAATGCAGCTCTTCCGCTACCGCCTGAAAATAGCGCAGTAGTTTTAAATCGGTACGATATGTTCGCTGTGAAGTACTCATGAGGCTCCCTATGCTCTGGCAGCCCCATAAGTTATCACTCCTGCCACGCGCTGTAATCCAGCCGACGCTTAATGTGCGAGCGGTGCCGAAGCCTTAAGCGAAGGCGTGTGGCGATACTGGAAACTAAAGTGAAAAATAATCGCCAGCACCAACGCATATCCGGCGAAGACTAGCCAAATGGTCGTCCAGTCTTTCACACCGTCCACGCTGAAGTAATCCACCACGTAGCCGCTAAGAATCGCGCCCACGTATGCGCCAATCCCGTTAACCATCGTCATGAACAGCCCTTGAGCACTGGCTCGAATACGCGAATCCACTTCTTGTTCCACAAAGACCGAACCGGAAATATTGAAGAAATCGAAGGCACAACCGTATACCACCATCGAGAGCAGCAGTAACACAAAGCCAAACGCTGATGGGTCGCCCCAGGCAAAAAGTGCAAAGCGCAACACCCATGCCACCATACTCATCAACATCACTTGCTTGATACCAAAGCGACGCAGGAAAAATGGGATGGTGAGGATAAACGCCACTTCGGACATTTGAGAAACAGACAGCAGAATCGATGGATATTGCACCACAAAGCTATTGGCAAATTCAGGCTGGCGAGCAAAATCATGCAGGAACGGATTGCCAAAGGTATTGGTTATTTGCAAAACCGCACCTAACAACATGGCAAATAGGAAGAAAACGGCCATGCGCGGGTTTTTGAACAACACAAACGCATCTAACCCCAGGCGGCTCACCCACGTGCGAGATACGCCGCCCTTCACCACTGGAATAGTTGGCAAAGTCAGTGAATACAAAGCCAGCGCCAGAGAAGCGCCCGCAGCAATATATAACTGGAGATTACTGAGCTCGAAGCGCATCAGGCTGACAGTCCACATCGCGGCAATAAAACCGATGGTGCCAAATACGCGGATCGGCGGGAAATGGCTGACGGTATCCAGCCCTGCCTTTTCGAGACTGGCATAAGAGATGGTATTCGACAGTGCAATCGTTGGCATAAATGCCATCGCATTACCCAGCATCACCCAAAACATCAGCCCCGGCTGGTTAATGCTGGCCGCCCAGGCCAACATTGCCGCACACACCAGGTGGCAGAGAGCATACACACGATTCGCAGGCAGCCATTTATCGGCAATAATGCCGACAATCCCCGGCATTAACAGTGCAGCAATACCTTTGGTACTGTAGACCATGCCCACATCAGCGCCCCGGAACCCGAGGGTGTTAATCATGTATGAACCCAGCGTGACCAGCCAGGCTCCCCAAATGAAATACTGCAAAAACAACATGATTTTCAAGCGAGGTTTTATCGCCATAGAGTTAATCGCCATGTGTTTTACCCGGTGTGTTGGAATGGCCTCAGGCGAGCTTGCCCAGGAAACCGCAGATCAGATTGATAAAGTTCTGACGCGAAAGTGCTGCCGCCGCCAAAGTCTGCGCGTGGGAAAGCTGTACGCTGCCGAGGCCTTCAGCCAGGTTAGTGATTGCCGAAACCGCCACCACTTTTAGGCCACAATGGCGAGCACTGATCACTTCAGGCACCACTGACATCCCCACCACATCACCGCCAATGATTTGCATCATGCGAATTTCGGCTGCTGTTTCAAAGTTTGGGCCAGGATAGGAAACAAACACCCCTTCAGTGAGTGGGAAGCCCTGCTCTTTAGCCACATGCTGCAAAATGCCACGGTAATCAGCGTCGTAAGCGTTCGCCAGAGAGAAGAAACGCTCACCGAAACGGTCATCGTTAGGGCCAACGGTCGGCGTACCCGGCATGGTATTAATGTGGTCGTTAAGCGCAACCAGTTGACCTGGGCCAACTTCAGGGCGCAGTGAACCCGCCGCGTTAGTCGAGAAGAGGATTTCACAACCGAGCAATTTGAAGGTACGGATCGCATTGGTCATCACAGACATGCCACGTCCTTCGTAAAAGTGACCCCGCCCTTTCATACAAGCGACGGGAACACCGGCGAGAGTACCAACCACTAATTCGCCAGCATGGCCGTGTACCGTACTAACCGGGAATCCAGGCAATTCGTCGTATGGGAATACCACTGGTTGTTCGATTTTCTCAGCCAATTCGCCAAGCCCGGATCCCAGAATGAAAGCCACGCGTGGCACCAGGCCATTAATACGTGAACGGATAATATCTGCGGCGTAAAACGGGGAGTTATCAAGAGTCGTCATCGGCATCGGGTGTTCCTTGTCATCGTGTCGAAATAATCACAGAAAGTGTGGCTAGCTCTGTTATACCGACTCGCGACTACGCACCACCAATACCGTTTAGGCGGGTGATTGATAGTAAAAATGTATTGATTGGCGGTGGCGGGAGCCACCGCTTGATAGTTTAGCGCGTTGCCCAACCCTGCTTATGCAGATAATCGAGAATGAAAGGACGGTTTTCTTTAATGATGGTGCGACGAATATGATCACTCCATGTGTCACGGCGAGCATTGCTACCGCGAGAAAGATAGTACTGCGCCATCTCTTCGTCATACTGCGCCAATACCTCGGCGTCGACGGGCTTATAACTATTCTCATGCACTACCATCGCAGCAGGCATACGAGGCTTGATGTCATGATCTTCATCAGGCCAACCCAGACACAAACCAAACAATGGCAGAACATGCTTTGGCAAAGCTAATAGCTCGGTCACCGTCTCGATACTGTTACGAATACCGCCGATATAGACACCGCCTAAACCCAGAGACTCCGCCGCAGTAAAAGCGTTTTGCGCAAGTAGCGCGGTATCCACCACTCCCAGCAGTAATTGCTCTGCCAGACCGAGCTGTGCCTGAGGGCAGATTTGCAAATGGCGGTTAAAGTCGGCGCAAAATATCCAGAATTCTGCGGCTTGAGCCACATGTTTTTGCCCCCCCGTCAGCGCAACAAGCTGTTCACGCAGTGATTTATCGGTAATGCGAATAATCGAACTGCATTGCAAAAAACTAGAACTTGAAGCCGCCTGGGCGCTGGCAATAATGGCTGCACGCTGTTCGTCTGTAATGGGAGCGTCGGTAAAACGACGAATGGAACGGTGTGAACGCAGCAGATCAATGGTCGGCGTCATTGCGTTTATCCTTTGGCTTTTCTGAAAGAGATTTATCGACGGGTGGCTGGCCTTTAGTCAGCAGCGGTGCCACATTCTGCGCCATCGCCCACACCATAAATGCTGCTGCTGGAATCATCAACGCAATGCCGACGAAAACCATGACTATGGCCGCAGTGGCACTGCCTATGGGAGCGGGCAACACGACGTAACCATTCAAGGAAAGATATGAAAGCAGTAAAAAAGCGATACCAATAACTTCAAGGACTAACACCGGTTTCGGCAAAGCACCAAGTGAGCGCATCCGCTTGTCTCCATAGGCAATAATCGATTGAGTATACCCTGGCCGGTAGCAGTTTTGTCCGCGCAATATAGGTGCTGAGTATCAGACTAACAGGCAAGACCTTCTTCCCATTCATCACAGTTAGCGGCATTATAGATGCCATACGCCGCTTCGTTCGGCCATAAAAAATGAAGGAGATACCATGTTTGCAGTAATTTTTGGCCGCCCAGGCTGCCCATATTGCGTTCGTGCTAAAGAGTTGGCTGAGAAACTGACCGCTGAGCGTGACGACTTCAACTTCCGTTATGTTGATATCCATGCAGAAGGCATCAGCAAAGCCGATCTGGAAAAAACTGTCGGTAAACCGGTTGAAACCGTTCCACAGATCTTCCTCGACCAGAAACACATTGGTGGTTGCACTGATTTCGAAGCTTACGCGAAAGAACACCTGAGTTTGTTCCAGAACGCAGAATAAGCCTCAAACTAAAAAAAACGGCTCGGTTTAAGCAACCGAGCCGTTTTTTTATCGCCGCTGACGGCGGAGAAGTCTACGTAAAAACAAGTAGCACAAAGCTCCAAGAGCACACCAAAACACAGCACTAAACATCCAGGCCATTTCTTGCCAGAACGTTCGCGTTGGCGACAACCAAAATTGAATGATTAGCAGACAAAGCGGTGAAGCCAGTACTGCGCCCATCAGCGGTTTGATCACTCTGCCATGGCGGGAAAACACGCTAGCGATAACACCAGGCAGGATAAAAAATAACATTCCCCACTCTGAGTGCTTATCACCCGGGTAGCTGTTGGCGGCCATTAATTTCTGAGAAAGAAACACGCCAACAAACAACACGAAGCAGCAAATGACCCCAAACCAACGTTGTCCACGCATGAACAAACATCCTCCTGACGCTCGCCTATATACCGTCATCCTTCAAGCAGCATGGGTGTTGGCTGCAACTTGAATGCTAACGGGTATAGAACTTAAAATTACAGTTCTGCACGCAGAATCTGCCCGAGTCAGATAAGTTTCAGCAATCCTTGCTAAAAAAATACATCGCGCAATTAGCATAATATTCTTACTAGCCGTTAATCTTTATAAAGATTAAACTACTGGCCATTATCAGGTCTGCGCACTGGATATTTTAATGCAAAGAAAATACATCAAATTGCGTCGTCATTAGTAGAAACCTTAAACCAAAAAACCATCCCTTTCAACAAGTTACTAGTAAACAAGAAGTTAGCCTTCGTGAATATAAACGTCGCAGATTTGTTAAGCGGGAATTACATCCTGTTATTATTTGTTGTTCTGACCCTGGGCTTATGCCTGGGGAAATTACGCCTTGGCTCTATCCAACTGGGTAATTCCATTGGTGTTTTAGTGGTCTCTTTAATACTCGGCCAGCAACATTTTTCGATTAACACTGACGCCCTAAATTTGGGTTTCATGCTGTTCATTTTCTGTGTCGGCGTGGAAGCTGGGCCAAACTTTTTTTCAATTTTCTTCCGCGATGGCAAAAATTATCTGATGTTGGCCCTCGTGATGGTTGGCAGCGCCATGCTGCTGGCATTAGGTTTGGGGAAACTCTTTGGCTGGGATATCGGCCTGACCGCCGGGATGCTCGCAGGTTCGATGACCTCCACGCCGGTGCTGGTTGGTGCGGGTGATACTTTGCGCCATTCGGGTGTTGCCGGAGCCCAGTTAGCCACGTCACTGGATAACCTGAGCCTCGGATACGCCCTGACTTATCTGATAGGCCTGGTTAGCCTGATTGTTGGCGCTCGTTATTTACCAAAACTTCAGCACCAGGATTTGCAAACCAGCGCGCAGCAAATCGCTCGCGAACGCGGGTTAGATACAGATGCCGCCCGCAAAGTTTATCTGCCCGTTATTCGAGCCTACCGCGTGGGTTCTGAACTGGTCGCCTGGGCTGATGGTAAAAATCTGCGTGAACTTGGTATCTATCGCCAGACCGGTTGCTACATTGAACGTATTCGTCGTAATGGCATTCTGGCAAACCCGGATGGTGACGCAGTACTACAAAAAGGCGATGAAATTTCGCTTGTAGGCTATCCGGATGCGCATTCCCGCCTCGACCCAAGTTTCCGTAACGGTAAAGAAGTTTTCGACCGCGACCTGCTGGACATGCGCATCGTCACCGAAGAAATTGTGGTGAAAAACCACAATGCCGTTGGCCGTCGACTGGCCCAATTAAAGCTGACCGATCATGGCTGCTTCCTCAACCGCGTTATCCGTAGCCAAATTGAAATGCCGATTGACGACAATATCGTGCTCAACAAAGGCGACGTTTTACAGGTCAGCGGTGACGCCCGACGCGTGAAAACCGTGGCAGAACGTATCGGCTTTATCTCAATTCACAGCCAAATTACCGACCTGCTCGCTTTCTGTGCCTTCTTCATTATCGGTTTGATGATCGGCATGATCACCTTCCAGTTCAGCTCCTTTAGCTTTGGCATAGGTAATGCAGCAGGCTTACTGTTCGCCGGAATTATGCTGGGCTTCCTGCGAGCCAACCACCCTACTTTCGGCTACATCCCGCAAGGGGCGCTGAATATGGTGAAAGAATTCGGCTTGATGGTATTTATGGCGGGTGTCGGTTTAAGCGCAGGCAGCGGCATTGGCAACGGTTTAGGTGCGATTGGCGGGCAAATGCTGGTTGCCGGGCTGATCGTCAGCCTTGTTCCGGTAGTGATCTGCTTCTTGTTTGGAGCATACGTTTTACGTATGAACCGCGCGTTGCTGTTTGGCGCAATGATGGGGGCACGTACCTGTGCACCGGCAATGGAAATCATCAGCGACACCGCGCGCAGCAACATCCCGGCACTGGGTTACGCCGGAACCTACGCTATCGCTAACGTGTTGTTAACCCTGGCCGGGACGCTTATCGTAATCATATGGCCTGGTTTGTGATCTGTGCCGCAGACAAAGAAAAAAGATTTTTTTAAGACATTGCGAACTTTTTACCTTGGGCAAAGTCTTAATTAGTGCCACTGCTTTTCTTTGATGTCCCCAATTTGTGGAGCCCATCAACCCCGCCTCTTTGGTTCAAGGTTGATGGGTTTTTTATTGTCTGGTATTTTATCCCTTACTACTCATGTTGTTATGACTCGCCTACTTCAACAGTGGCGACACAATGGCGGCAGAGGATTTTCATACCTTTCTTGTTGCAAACGTTTAGGGACACAGATCCTTAGATTTAAGGTTTTGCGCGGACAAGTTTGCAATAGCCCCGGCTACACAATAAATAGCCAGCAATAATATAATCACAGGTGTAAACCATGGATCAAAGATGTGTGACTCTTGTTCGTGATGAATTCAGAGATTGTGTTCAGCGAACCTTAGTGAGGTTACAGGGTGAACCTACAAGTATGCCATTTCATGAGGCATTATTGAGTAGGGAAGCTATTTTTTGGAGTAGATTTGAGCGTTCTTTTAGTACGAGTTTTGGTCAGAGAGTAATTGAAAGAATATCTGCATATATTGCCCAGTACTCTGGCGCAGAGAATGTAATAACTCAGAAACAAACCCTCGTATCTTTAGACTCTTCACAATTTGCTGCAATCGAAAATAATATTCATATAGCCCGTTCAAATACCGCTGGGCACTTACCAAACTGGGATAATGAAGTCAATTACATTCGTAGCCTTCCTTTATCACAGAGAATAGACACACAAAGAGTTATTTCTGATTTATATTTCGTACGTAATGGTCAAGCTAACTATTTCTCAATAAAAACCGTTAAACCGAATATCGATCAAACTGCTGAAGCAAAACGGGATTTACTTAAATTAAAATTGGCCGACCAAAACTCTAATGTGTATTTTGGTTTATACTACAATCCATTTGGAGAAGGCCGCGAATTGTATCGCTGGACTCCACCAATGAAGATATTTGATTTCCGCAGGGATCCATGTGTACTTATTGGCCGAGACTATTGGGACACATTAGGTGGAAGAGGTACATATGATACTGTACTTGAAATTGCACAGTCGGTTAGCCATGAATTACAACAACTGGTAAGACAATACGGAAACGATACACTCTGAAAATACAGGAGGCTGACGCCTCCTTTTCATAGTTTTAGTTTTTAGACTTCAATACTCAACGGTGTTTGAGCACCGTTAATCATTGCCAATTGTCTTTCAAGGTTTTGGTCTGATGTGTTTTTGTATCGCGAATATTTAAAGTCAGGTATATTTTTAATTTTAATCCCTCGGTCAAATGACAGTATATGCCGCCCGACAGCGTACCCTAGACCGATTGGAACCGCATTTCCCAATTGCTTATATTTATCAAGAAGTTTACCTTCAATGATCCATTCCTCTGGAAATTGCTGCACACGCTTATATTCTTCAACTGAAAGAGGTCGTAATTCTTCCGGGTGAGCTAAGTCAGTAGCTGGCATAGCTGGATGAGTCACTAAAGTTGGAGCAGGCTTATCCCAAGCGAGTCTTCTTAGAAAACCCGTTTTACCACCACCAGAATAAAACGATTTACCTAATGCTTCCATTTGAAGATTTACTGGTAAATTTTTCCAATATTGACCTGGACCTAACAGTTTGTAGTATTTTTTCCGTTTTTCCGGAAACTCTAAATGAGTATGTGAATATGGATCAAGACCATTCACTGCCTCTTTAAATGTCTTCCAATTTGGAAGACCAAAATCACCACTTTGGGAGTGAGTCGGTTCAAGGTATGGAATTTTTTCTCCATTCCGAGCACACATCATAATTACTCGTTCCCTAGTTTGAGGGACACCAAAATTTGCAGCATTATATAATTCAAATGAACAACTGTAACCAGAGGCCTTTATCATACGATAAACATAACTTAAAACTCCTCCGGCTTCTTCTTCACTTTTGAGTGGAGGGAAATCATCTCCTCGTTGACTATGCGGTCTATGTTGTAATGGCGCAGAGAGAAGACCACGAACATTTTCGATTATGAAGTACTTTGGTTTAATCTCAAATACAGTCTCAAGGTATTTCAGGAACACGTTACCCCTTTCGTCTTCAAGTCCTTGACGTTTCCCCGCAGTAGAAAATGCCTGACAAGGAGGGCCACCCATTATTAAATCCACTTCATCGCCTAATTTTAGCCCAGCATGTTCCATAATCTCTTGAGGTGAATAATCACGAATATCTCCAATTAGTGCTATATCGGGTCTGTTAGTTTTAATAGTTTTCCGAGCACTTTTATCAATTTCACAAGCAAGTAAAGTTTTAAACCCTGCTTTTTCAATACCTAAATCTAATCCCATCGCACCTGTAAAAAAGCTTAATGCAATGGGTTCGTTAGTAGTAACATGTGCCATTCTATCTTCCGTATTTAAACTACTTTTATAATTCAAAACACTTTGTTCATCAATTAACCATATTCTTCCGGACTGCCGCGTATTGGGTATACAACCTGAGCGACAAAGTGAACGAACCCTTTGCGGTGAAATATCTAGAATTTCAGCAACTTCATTAACCGTCAAAATGGTACTCACATTTTGTTTCCCTAACGATAAAAAATTAATACCAATTTGCCTACAACGCGTTTGAATGTCAATGACTTCGAAAATTTTTACAAGTAACTTCAAGTTCAGTGGAATTCAAAAGTTGTACGTATAACCAGTGGTTTCATTCTCTTTTATTTCACTCTTCTAGAAACAGTCTTTAACCATGAATGCTAGATAAACTAAGGGATTCAAACTCCCCTACCAAGCTAGCGGTGCTACAAGACCAATCTTTTCAGTTGCAGATGCCTCTCAAAAACCCCCTGCATGGTGCAGGCTAATACAGCCGCCGACTTTGTCACGGACGTTTTTATCAGGCTGTAGAACTACCAGCGCTAGGGCATCACGCAGATCTATTTCATAGGTGGCTGTGCCATAGATTGATATGAGAAACGCATCAAGGACTTGCTACTACACAATTTTTGGCACAAAAAAACCTGCTTTCGCAGGCTTTTTTACATCCAGTGAATGGCTTGCTGACCGCCATTTGTTGGGTGTGGTGGTGCAGGATTTATTTTTCCGGGGGTAACAATGAATCTTTCTACGGTCTCCATCGTCACAAAAGTGCAGCTACAGTTTATGTTTGTACACTGGTGATAACGTTCTTTGGTATTAGCAGTGATATAGCGACTAGTGCGCGCATGTGCCGCAAAATGACACTCAGGACAATGAAACATACTCTCTCCACAATCTCTTTTTGTGAACAAATGATACCCCACCATTCACAATATGAGAACACTCCAACACTTATTCTTCTTCTGACTCATAACTCACATCATTTAATCTCACCTCAAGCTCTAACGACGTCGTGAAGCCGCTATTACTGAGTGAGTGCATCACCTTTGTGATTGTCCATGCCTGCTCGTCGATGACGCGCTTAAAGCCTGAAACGGTGACCGGTGTTTCCGGATAAAGATCCGCACGCCCCATCGCCAGGCTAATCGAAAACTCCGCCACCCCGCGTTGCAGTTTGTCCCATTTGGCCTGAGCCGCACGCATCGCCTGTGCCTTGCTGGCGTAGATGGTGGTCAGGGCAAACACGTTATCCTCCTCACCGGCCATATACTCACCTTCGCGTGCTTCCTTTTCCTTTGGTGCTTTCTTCGCTTTCACCGGTTTGGCCTTCGGGTGCTGGAGCGCGCGCAGGTGCTGCGGTTTGGCCTTGCGCTTGAGCTTCACCTGCTGCTTTTGCTCTTGCGGCTCTTTGGTATGCAGCCATTTGGCCGTCACGCCGGTATAAGCACCCCGATCAGCAATCGCAAACTGGTGACGGTCACCGTCGCGGCGCTCAATGCTCATCTGCGCAATGGGCTTGCCGCTGGCGGTAACACCGGCACCGGCTTTGATGAACAGCAGTTTCCCCGCCTTGACCGACACCTCCGCGCCGTTGCGTTCTGCCAGGCGGGTGAGGAATTTCGCGTCGGACTCCTGCGTCTGGTCGATATGCGGGACAGCAATCGCGGCGAACTGCGGCGCGACACTGGCCGTCAGTTTGTTACGGCTGGCGATAGTGTTCAGCACTTCCCCGAGCGTGGTGTCGTGATAGGACACCTCACGACGTGAGTTGAGCGTGCCGCGAAAATCCGCACTGCGCGCACGGATAGTCAGCGTATCCGGTGCGCCACGGTGCTCAATTTCATCAACCGTGAACTGACCTTTCCCCAGCAGCGCCGAACCCTGCCAGCCGAGGAACAGTGACAAGACTGCGCCGCGCACCGGCAACTCAATCAGGCCATCAGTGTCATCGAGTTCGATATCGAGCTGGTCAGCTTCAAAGCCCCGGTTATCGGTCATGCTGAGGCTAATCAGCCGGTCGCTGATATTGCGGGTGATGTCCTGCTGGTTGAGGGTGAGCATAAACGCCGGTGCCATGCTTGCCCCGGCATCCAGTGTCATTCCGGTCAGCATTAAAATAACCCTCCGATTTTACTCTGCACGTTCCCGACCAGGCTTTCGGCCTGCTTCTCAATATCACCAAACATCGCCGTCAGCGTTTCATCCACGCGCGTCAGGCTGACGGTGAAATCAATTTTCATGGCTGAGCCGTCGGCAAAAAATTCGCTGTGGGTTTCGCTGACCGAATTAATCACAAACATGCCGTAAATGGTGCCGCTGCCATCGAGCAGCGACCAGGCTCGCCCCTCATCCGCCATCAGGTTGAGTGCCAGCAGCGACAGCCTGCCGCCGGTGATTTCCGGCAACAGGCTTCCACTCAGGACAATTTTTTCCTCATTCACGCCAAGGAACTGCATTGCCGGTCTCTGACCGACGCGGCTGTTGGACGGCCAGCGATAATCCACATCCCGTTGCAGGCTCTGGTAAGGCAGTGTCTGTAACTGAAATACAAACATGCCGAGGGCAAGCATCATGGTGATTCCTCCTTAGTCGTGCATCATGCTGGCACGCTGTTTCGCTCGTTTCTCGCGCTCGTATTTTTCCAGGCTGTCGCGCAGTTGGCGGTCAAGTTCACCGCCGTTCTGCACACCACCGCCAATGGCGATGTGATATTCGTTGCGGCTCTGGTCGGTGTAGGTTTTGCCACTGCTGGCGGTGACCGGTTGATAACCCCCGGCTCCGCTGGCATAAGCGTTGACCTTTTCGGCCTGCACATTAAGCTGACCGGATTGCTGGTTGATGAGGCCGAGCTTGTCGAGTACCCACTCGATACCGTCACGCAGGGCGGTAAACGGTGTCATGGCGAGCCGGAAAGCGCCTGCCAGTGCCTGACCAAACGCCACGCCGGATTCCTTGCAACTGTCGAGCGTGTCCTTGCTGGCTTTCACCGGGGCGATCAGCTCCTTAAACCACTGCCAGACTTGCTTAACTTTCTGCCCGATAGCGTCAAACACCGGAGCCAGTGGCGCGAACATCTCAGTCACCGGCGCAAAGGCGGCTTTCAGTCCTTCCACCACACCGGAGAAGAAAGCGCTCAGCGGCTCCCAGTATTTGCGGATGAGCAGCGCACCGCCGACGATAGCCGCACCGATGGCGACAATCGGCCAGGAGAGTGCGCCGAGTACCGTCATCATCGCGCCACCGGCGACGGTAAATGCGGTGCCGAGCAGACCGGCTGCGGCAATCAGGGCATTCACCCCAGCGATCACCGGCCATGCCACCAGACCGATGGCCCCGACCAGACCGACAACCGCCAGCGCGGCACCGCCCACCTTGAGCAAGGTCTGCGCCAGACCTTTGTTCTGCACAATCCAGTGGTCAAGTTTCAGCACATATTTGGTGGTGGTCTGTGTCAGCTGGCGCAGGGAAGATTCCTGCTGGTCAAACAGGTCAGTGCCGACCGCCTCATACGCTGACTGAAACTCTTTGAAGTCGCCGCCGAGGTTGTCCTGCATCACCTTCACCAGTTCGGCGGTTTTACCGTCCGAGGCTTTAAAGGTGGCGGTGAGTTTGTCGAGCTTGCCGGTCATGGCATCGGTCATCAGGACGGCAGCAGCGGAGCTGGCCTCCTCACCAAAGATGGCCTTCATGTACTCCGCACGCTGCGTATCACCCAGCTTGTTTTTACTAAAGCTGGTCTGCATTTCTTTCAGAATGGTAAACAGCGGACGCATATTGCCTTTCGCATCCGAGTTTTTTACACCCAGTTCCGCAAGCGCACTTTTGGCCTGACCGACCGGTGCCTGCAAACGACTGATGACCGCGCGGCTTCCGGTGCCTGCCATCGAGCCGGTGATTTTGGCGTCGTGCAGCGCACCGGCCATCGCGGCGGTTTCCTCGATACTGATACCGGCATTTTTCGCCACCGGCGCGACATAGGTCAGCGCGTCACTCAGCCCGTTAAAGTCGGCAGCGGTTTTGTTCATCGTGGTCGAAAGCACATCGCCAATGTGCGCGACCTTGTCGTCGGAAAGCTGGAACGCCGAGCGCATCCCCATCAGCAGCGCGGCGTTTTCTTCCATGGTGCGCTGGTTGGCGAGCGCCATATTCAGCGTGACCGGTGTCGCCGCCTGAATGGCCGAAGCATCACCGCCGGATTTGGCGATAATAATCTGCGCACCGGCGGCGTCATCTGCCGAAGCAGCGGTGTTATCGCCGAGCTGGCGCGCCTGTTTACGCAGGGCTTCCATTTCCGGTGAGGTTTTTTCCACCCCGAGTACCGCCTGCAACTCGGAATTTTTCTGCGCAAAGTCATAGCCGGGTTTCAGGATACCCACACCTGCCGCCACACCGGCGGTTGCCATGCCGATACCGGCAGCACCCACGGCACCGGCTGTTCCGGCCAGCTGTTTACCGGCCTGATAACGGTTGTTGACGGCGTTGAGTCTGTCCTGCTGTCGGCTGACCCGCGCCAGGGCTTCCCGCTGGCGATTAAGCTGCGCGGTGGTTTCGCTGAGCGAATTTCTCAGACGGCGCTCGTCGGCTGACAGGGTGCGGGTATTAATTCCCGCCTGTGCCAGTTCCTGCCGCTGCCGCTGTACCGACTGACGCAACCCGTTATATTTGGTCTGCAATTCCGAAGCCGAACGCTTTGCGGCTTCCAGCGCCTGCGCCTGTGCACGCGTCGGGCTGGCGGTATTCCGGAACTGCACCGCCAGCGCGGCGGCTTCCTGTTTTGCTTTTGCCAGTGACTGACCGGTGACCGCGAGCTGCGCGCTGGTTTTACGAAAACCGTCAATACGCGATGCCTGGCCGTTTAAATCCTTGAGGGTTTTCTGCGTGTTGCGGATATCCCCCGCCAGCGCCTTGCTCGCCGTCTGGATGTGTTTAAACGGGCGCGTTGCCTGGTCAACGGCCTTAAGCAGCACTTCGATTCTGACGTTATTACTCATGAGAATTTCCGCTACGTTTTAGCGCCATCTCGCGCCAGCTGATGAGGTCGCTCAGGCTCAGGGCGTAGAGTTCTGATGGCGGCCAGTGGAAGATCACCGCAATATCCGCCATCAGGTCGTCGACCGATAAACCCGACGGGAAGCTTAAGCCGCCGAAGCCGGAGCCAAAAAACCGATCACCTTCGCGGCCAGCGTCATCATGTCCGGCAGCTCCAGTGCGGCAACATCCGACTCGGTCAGGCTCGGATAGGTCATGCGCGGCAGCACTTTAATCAGTGCGTTTACATCTGAGCTGGCGACATCAGCCAGACTCACCCCGCGCAGGGTGCCTGCGGTCGGCTTAATCAGGGTGACCGTTTCAATCACAATCTCACCGCGTTTAACCGGCTTCACCAGGGTCACAATGTTCGGGTTATCAGAAGTGTTCTTGTATTTTTTTGCGTTGCTCATGGGGTTTTTCTCCGTGGATTTTACAAGGGGGAACCGGCCAGAAAACCTGACCGGCAATGGCATTAAGACAGACCGATATTGCGGCGGCGCTGCTCAAGACGGTCGACGCCGTTCACTTTCTCAATCATGTTGAGGGTGTCGATTTCAATCAGCTCTTTACCGTTCATCGTCAGCTTGTAATAGGTGCACACCGTGGTGATTTTGGTTTCGGTGTCCTCACCCTGTTTGCTGTCGCCGCCGTCAAATTCTTTGTGACGGCCACGCACCACCACCTCGACGGCGGTTTCTTCTTCGGTGTCGTCGCGCTGGTAGGAGCCTGCAAAACGCAGCGGCACACTGGACGCCCCCGGCAGCGCGTACTGCGCCCAGAGTTCTTCATCCGGAAAACCGCCGAGCGTCCACTCAATCGTGAGTGCATCATCGTCGAGACCAAAATCCACCTGCGCGGCACCGTTCATGCCGCCGCCGCGATAATTTTCCAGCTTGCGGGTGAGCTTCGGCAGCGTCACCGAGGACACCACGCCCATATAGCTGAGGCCGTCGTTAAACAGGTTGAGTGATTTAAGCTTGCGGGGCATTGCCATGATTCAGCGCTCCTTATCCGTTGACCGAGGCGATCAGGTTCACCAGATATTTATCGGTGATGCGCTGACGCAGGGTGAGGTTTTCCAGTGGTGGCACCGGCGTGTAGTCGTAGTCGAGCATCAGCTTCCCGGCTTTCAGGGATTCTTTATCGTTGGCGGTTTCGTCAAACCAGCAGTCCGCATCGACGATGTAACCGGCGGTTTTCAGCTCGCGGAATTTGGCCTTGATGCCGTCAACAATGTCGCGGATAAGTACCGGGGTAATCGGCTTATCCACCGCCCACATATGCCCCTCGGCCATGGTGTCGGCAATGACCTGCGCGGTGCGGGTGTAGTTCTCAAACAGGAATAACGGGTCGTCAGAACAGGTGCGGTTACCCCAGAAGCGGAAACCATCTTTGCGGATAAGGGTCGTGACCCCTGCCTCATTGAGCAGGTCAGCATCGGTGCCGGAGGCCTGCAAATCCCAGAACACCGAGGCACTGATACCGGTGACACCCTGCACCCCGACGTTAGACAGGGTTTTGTGCCAGCCGACGGTCTGGTCGATGAAGGCACGCAAACCGAGTGCACGCGCCGTGGCATACGCCGCAGCACTGGCGTTCTTCTCCGTGTCCCAGGCGATAAAGTCCGGCCAGATAACCATCAGCTCACGCTGGCTGAAGTTGTCGCGGTACTTGATGGCGTCAGAAATCGTTTTGCAGTTCCACGCACTGACATAACCAAAGGCGCGCAGGCTGACGCACACGGATGCCAGCGCAACCGCCACTTCCTGTGAATCCAGCCCCGGCACGCCGAGAATGCGCGGTTTTACACCGGTTACGGCTGAAGCGGTCAGCAGTGCTTTAATGCCAGTGTATTTACCGTTCACATCGGTGCCACCAATGATATTGCTGATGGTCTGCGCGCGGGCGGCGTCCTCATCTTCGTCGTCACCTTCTTCGACGCGCACCACGATGGTTACCGGCTTGCACTGGTCAGCAATCGCCTGGAGAGAAGCAGCAAGGGTGCCTTTGGTTCCGGCTTTGCCAATGGCGGTCTGCACATTAGTAATTAAGACCGGCTCATTAAGGGGAAAGGTCTGCGCGTCGGCATCGCTGGCGGTACACACCATGCCGATGACCGCCGTCGAGACCGTGGAAATAACACGCGTGCCGTCGTTAATTTCAATAACCTGCACGCCGTGGTGATAGTCAGCCATCCGGGTCACTCCGTAGTTTTCAGAAGTGTCTATTTTCAGGTGTTGTGCCGTCAGCGTGCGAGCAATCAGCGCTCGCTCACATAAGGCACAACAAACCAGAAAACAGAGCAAAATCAACGGGGAAAATGTGACGGCGATTGATCGGTGAGAGCGATCAATACGGGGAAATTGATCGTTTATATCCATTATCTATAAAGGCGTATTGCCGTTATCGTTTCCGGCATTAAGGGAGGCGACGCAATGCAATACGTTTTATGGGGAGTGGCGGCACTGGTCGTCTGGTTACTGGCAGGGTATTTCTGGTGCCTGTGGTTTGTAGATGATGAAGAAGATGATTATCAGGAATGTCCGTATGACTAGCCCGCTTTACGCGGGCTTTTTTGTGTCTGTCAGAGGGTTGCCGGTGCCTGCGGCCATTCATTACGGGTCATCTGCGAAACATCCACACGGTTGAGTAACACGCGGTATTTCTTCCAGGCAAGAAGCTGTTCGGCCTCCTCGGTTGTTGCAATATCCAGATCAACGGCATCCTGAAGAGGGGATATAGCCGCCGTAGCATCGAACATCAGCTCAGCCTTTTTCTGTAGGGCCAGCTCATTTTCATCCGGGCGGAGATCGATAAACACGCCGTTCTCGTATTTAAAATTGCCCACAACGTGTTGAGGCACATCTGCCGGGTCCACCTCATAAACGCTGCGCCCCTCGACCATACCCATCATCGATACATCAGATTCAAAAGCGCAGACAATACCTGCTGAATCCAGAGCAATCGCGCCTGACCAGTCAATCAGTGTGTCATACCAGTCTCGGCCTTTATCATCCTGAAAATATTGCCCCTCATGAAACTGGCCCTCAATCTCAACAATTTCTTTTTTATAGACTTTTGGAGTGTTAAATAAATCCATCAATTAATCCCCTACGTTGACCCATGCACCGCTTTGTTTATTCAGATATTGCATCTGGCGGTAATAAAACCCCATTTTTCGACCATCGTCTGCACCATGCTGCCTTACCCCGGTAAGAACACATCCTGCAGGTGCTTCCCAGACACCAATCCAGGCAAAAGCGCTGTTAAAAAGCTGCTGCCCGCCACGTCTGAGGCCATTCACAATGCCGTAGCGCGCATCGCTCTGGGCTTTTGTGTAAGCCTCACCGGCGGGGGTATAGCTTCCTTTAGGCTGATATTTCAAATCAAAATTTGCGTAGTTGCCGGGGATAATCTGACCAACTGAGGTTAGTATTTTGCTACTACTGGCATAGGTCAGAACAGCATTCCCCGCCGTAGAGTCCTCATTGATTCGAAGCCCACTTCCATCCACCACAACAAAGTATTTCTTCCCTGTGTCAGCCTCCGTAAGCTGGATGATGGGTGCTGCGCTGTATATCTCAAGATTGCCCGTAAGACGCCCTCCGCCGACAGAAAGCGCCCCTACATCCGTCGCGCCAAGACTGATATCAGCACTGAGCGCTCGACCGTTAATTTTGCGCCCAGAGGGAACACGTCCATTGGCATTATGATTCGCCGCTTTCACTGCTTTTGGTGTCGCGGCCAGCACTTCACTTTCGCTGTCAGCGGCACTGCTGAGCTGGACGAGGCCTTTACGCACAGTGGTTGCATCCTGTGCACTGTATTTGCCATTAGCCAGGTCATAAGCCGCTTTGACCGCTTTCGGTGTCGCTGCCAGCACTTCACTGGTGCTGTCGGTGGCACTGCTGAGCTGGACAATCCCTTTGCGCGCGGTCGATGCGTCCTGCGCAGTGTATTTGCCGTTAGCCAGGTCGTAAGCCGCTTTGACAGCTTTCGGGGTCGCGGCCAGCACTTCAATGGTGCTGTCGGTGGCACTGCTGAGCTGGACGAGGCCTTTACGCGCAGTGGTTGCATCCTGTGCACTGTATTTATCATTAGCCAGGTCATAAGCCGCTTTGACCGCTTTCGGTGTCGCTGCCAGCGCTTCACTGGTGCTGTCGGTGGCACTGCTCAGTTGCGTAAAACCCTTAGCCTCGAGGGTGGCATCAGGATGGCGGCGCGAACGTTCATGCTCGGCGAGTTTATCGTCGACATAATCCTGGGTTGCCATCACCGTGGTGGTGTCGATGGTCAGGTCAACCGACTCAATGGCACTGACCATAATCACCATACGCACGGTTTGTGCGCGGCCTGAACCCTCAGCCAGTTTCGGCTTGTAGCTTTCGGCCATATTGGCAATGGCGATGAGTGTGCCATCAGCATCAAACAAGCCCATTTCCCGCATCCAGAATCCGCCCCGTTCCGGCGGAATAACCAGCTCGGCCACCACGTAATTATCGTGATTGACATCGATGCTGATTTTATTCAGTGCTGCACGCCATTTTTCACGGATGAGGGCTGTCTGGCTGACATCTGGCTCCGGCAGTGAGCCGCCCCCGTCACCGACAGCCATGTGTGTGAGGGAAATCAGTGTGCCGCCAGCCGTCGCAGCAGCCAGTTTTGCCGCCCCGGCGGTGGTAAGCAGTGTTTTATATTTTACGGTCATCGTTGCCTCTTTTATCCGGGGTAAACAGTAATAATGTCGCCGTCATAGCTCAGGCCACCGACGTAAAATTCGCCCCTGACATCCTGGGTAATATTCAGGCCAGTCAGGTGACGGCTGGCGGCTTTTGCATCAGCAATCAGGCGCTCCATTTCGAGGTACATTTCCTCGGTAATGCCGCTTTCCAGCACGCCAATATCCAGCCGAAACGTGCCAGGCTCATCGTTGCTCTGCCACCACTCGGTGACATTAATCAGATAGCCGAGCGGCTCCACCACACGGCGGATAGCACCGATGGTGCCTTTGTGTTTGTGAATGTATTTGGCGGTCTGGATAACGGTGCGCTTTGCATCTTCCGTCCAGTTCTCATCCCAGCGGTCGACCGAAAACGCCCACGCCAGATACGGCAGCAGCGGCGCGGGGCATTCCAGCGGGTTCCAGAGCTGGCGCAGCGGCACCGGTACGCGCGTCAGTTCGGCACAGGCTTTTTCGGCAGCCAGCTCCAGCTCAGAGGAGCCAACCGGCAGCAGTCGGACGTTATTCATCAGCACCCCCGATAACGATTTGGTAATCCGCACAGTACGAAGCCTGAGTGTCATCGAGCACGATGTCGGCCAGCGGTTTAGCCAGCTCGACGCGCTGCACACCTTCCACATGTAAAGCGGCATAAATGGCCGACTTGCGAATATCACGCCCGAGGCGGTGCTGCGCGCTGATGTAGGCTTTCAGTTTGGCCTCGGCGGCCTGCCTGACCGGCTCCAGCTCGGGTCCAGGGTAAAGGTAAAGTGTCGCGTCAATTTCATAGTCGACGATGACCGCCGACTGCACCGTCACACGGTCAGCCACCGGGCGCACGTTCTCATCATTCAGCGCAAGGCTGACGATGTTCACCAGTTCATCACTGGCGGTGCCGTTCCCTTCACGCGACAACACGGAAATCGTCACGCAGGCCGGTGACGGGCTGATCACCGACACATCCGCGACACGCCCGTCGGCACTGCGTCCATGAAACTGATACGCCCCGACCGGCCCCGCGACACTCAGCCCCTCAAAGGACTGCTGAATACGCAGACGAAAATCACTGTCCGATTCCATCACCGCCGCCACCGGTGGGATGGCTGTGTCATCGGCAGGTGTAATGACAAGGCGCGTGACGTTATTGTTTGCACCTAGCACATCGAGGTCGTTTGCCCTGGAAAATGCCAGCATCACCGCCAGCGCCGACTCGTTAACCCGCTGGCGTAACAACAGCTCACGATACGCGTTCTCCTCCAGCAGCTTGACGATGGGGTCGGACTCAAGGGCAAGCGTACGCGCGATGGCTTCCTGCTCCTCCTCCGGATACAGGGAAATCAGCGTCGCTTTGCGCTCAGCCAGCAGGGTTTCATAGTCCAGTACCTCGACCACGTCCGGCGGCGGTAACTGGCTCAGGTCAATGGTTGCCATAATCTCAGCTCAGGGGAATGGTTAAGGAAAAAGGCGCGCCACCGGTGCCGGTACGCGTGCCGGTGATATCGACGAACAACTCACCCGCAGTTGTGCTTTCAAATGTGATGGCGGTCAGCCTGACGCGGGGTTCCCATTTCAGGATGGCCATGTAGCAGGCCGACATAATTTGCAGGCGCAGTGCGGGATTATCAGGCTGGTCAATCAGTGCTGATAACAGCGAGCCGTAATCGCGGCGCATCACGCGTGAACCGATAGGGGTGATCAGAATGTCGCGAACGCTCTGACTGATATGTCCGGAATCGGACAAACTCAGGCCGGTGGCACGATCCATGCCGAGATAACGAGCCGTCATTGTGTGCCCTCCGTCAGACTTCCGCCGCGCTCAACGCCACCATGCTTATGTTTATCCACCTGCACACCGTTGGATTTAAACGTGCCGCCGCCGTGTTCGATGTTGCCGCTCATCTTGCCGCCCTGTTTCACCTCCAGCGTGGCAGTGATCAGTTTGTTGGTGCAGACCACTTCCGGCGTATCGAGGGTGATGCGGGTCTCGGCTTTGACCAGCACCAGCGGCACCGTGGCGGTAATGGACTCGGTCGCGGTGACATCAGCGGTTTTAATCCCACTCACGGTCAGCGAACCGGTATCCGGCTCGTACTCGATAACGGCACCATCGGGGAAAGAAATGTGCAGCGCATCGGCGGACGCTGACGGTGCGGGGTGGTCACCAGAATAAATGCCAGGCAGTACAAAAGCGGTATCCAGCTCGCCGCCAATCGCCAGCAACAGAACCTGCTCACCGACAGACGGTGCCCACCAGGTGCGCGAGCGACCAGCGCGGGATGTCAGCCAGTGCAGCCAGTCGGTAGTAATACCGCCGGTTTCCACACGGCATAACGCCTTATCGGTGTCGACTTTCGTCACGACACCGATGCGGATAAGGTTGCGCAGTTGGCGCGCAAGTTCCTGGACAGATGAGAGAGTATTCATAAGATGAGATTGCCTGTGTATTTCCCTCTCAACAATCAATGTTCATTCTCTCTGCCACTACACAACTCAGACATGTAATAATAAGTTCTATCTAAAAATGAAAGGGAGCATTCATGTTTACTTCACTCACATCTAATTTTGATTTAATAATAAAAGTCATCGCATTAGCACTTTTCCTACTATTGCTTGCATACGTAGGGCTTGGTTTTGTCTTTAGATTTGCATTTAAAATATTTAAAATAAAATTCTCACATCCAAACATGGAAAGTGCTGACAATAAAATACTGGACTTGCAATTAATTAGACTATATCACGGCATTAATCTTGATAGCGTCTCCGATATAGATTTATTCGCAAAGGCAATAATCTCAGGAAAAATTCAGACTCCCAAGAGGTGGCTACTGCCATCATGTCTCCCTTTGGGTAAAACAAGAATGGAAAATAAACACAGTTTGTTTATTTATTTACTTATATTGTTAATTGTTGGTTTTACTGTTTCCTTTGCTGGCTCCACTTTAAAAGGTCAGAAGTATGACTATGCAAGGTTTAGTGATGCACAAAACTATGTGCTGATCTCTAACATTTATGTACTTGACCCGTCTACTAAAAAATATTACAACAAGCAACATTGCAATAAACTGACAATTGATGATAATGAAATTGTTAGAACAGCATGCGATTACATACTTACAAACGACACACAAATGAAAGAAGAGCTTCACGAGGCAATTCGAGCCAGTAACATGAATTTCCAAGTGGTGGGAATAATTTGCTCGATACTATATTTAATTATCACATGCATATTTATTACATACCCACGACTCCAAAAAATAAACAATGAATTTTATGATTTCAAACAAGAAGAAGAGCTTCCAACTTAAAAAGTAAGGGTGTGCTATTTAATTAGATAATCGATGATTATGCCCTGTATGAGTTGCTCATCACCATGACTACCCCCTAACAAGGGACGCGCCTCATACTGCACACCCTCACTGTAACGGTTGGGCTTATCCCGCAACCCGTCCTGATGTACCCGCGCCATACGCTGAACCCGCGCGGTAAACTCTACTACAGCAGCCTCACTAGTGCCTTTCGCTTTCATATAGCGATTGGTGCGCAGTTTGGTAAACATCTCACGCTTCACCCGACCTTTTTTACCCTTCACCGACTGACGTTTACGGGCGGCATACGGCGTGCCGTCCGGTGCCTGCTGGCGTTTGATGCGCTTTTGCTGTGAGACTCGCAACTCCTTCGCAATCTCAGCCGTCATTTTGCGTCGCGCTGTCGGTGATAACGCAGCAATCAGCCCGGCGAGTTTGTCCTCAAAGGGTTTGAACTCATTCATGCCACTGACTCACCAGTTCGCCATGCGCATAAAGCTCCATCGGGCGGGTGACATTCTCCGGCAGGGGCGGCTCAGGAACGTGCTTCACGTGCAGCGCTTCACCTTCCTGCCTGACCAGTGTGCGCTCGGTCAGCAACAGGCTGATACTGACATCGACACTCTCGTCGTCGTTGATATCGGCAATATACGTGAAACCTTTTTTACGGCCCTCATCCGTGGTCATGATGTCGGGCTGATTTTCCCGCAGCCAGGCGTTAACCGGCACGATGAGGTAATCCAGATCCCCGTGATAATCGGTGACCACGACATTCAGCGTGTACTGATTTTCAAACGACAGCGAACTGGCAAGCGTTGAAGCTATTTTCCCGCTGTCGATAAAAATGCGCAGCATGTCGGGATTATTGCGCAGCACCGGTGCCGCGTCACAAAGGGCTTTTCGTAAACTGGCGGGCTTGAGCATCGAGTGAGTCCTGGCAATGTTTGATGGTTTCCGTCTGGGTGGCACAGCTGAACAGTGCCACCTCAAGCTGGCGAATGTCCGCGCTTAAATCACCGTTAGTGTGCGGGCTGCTTGCCGGTATCTTGCACAGCGCCACTTTCGGACAGCCACTGTAAATAATCAGCGGTGGTGGTGAAGGCGGGGCGGGTG
This sequence comes from Buttiauxella agrestis ATCC 33320, assembly GCA_024169445.1. Lineage (GTDB taxonomy): Bacteria > Pseudomonadota > Gammaproteobacteria > Enterobacterales > Enterobacteriaceae > Buttiauxella > Buttiauxella ferragutiae. The sequence continues at coordinate 2,589,180 of JALKFA010000001.1, read as the reverse complement.
TGCAGCCGGATAATGTCATCAGGCAAAACAGACTCATACCACTCACGCAGTGCTTTATTTTCATTGAGTAACCTCGTCACGGTGATGCCACGATTGGCCGCCAGGGTGTCTGCGGTGGCGAGCTGGTTGCGTAAATCGACCTGCGCCTGTTCATTCCGCTGCCGGAGTTTTGCGGCAACATCGAGCTGATTGCGCAGCATGATGATCTGGGTTTGCTGCTCACCGGCGACACGGTTTGCCTTTTCAAACGAGCGGGTCAGCGTGTTGTTTTCGCGCTTCATCCACATCAGACCGGCGACGACCAGCAACAGTAAAATCATCAGCGTTTTCATTGAGCCCCCTTAAGGCAGTAAGTGCGCTCGCGTGCACGGCGGTTTTCCAGCCCGCTATTTTTCTTCCCGTTGACATACACCCAGCGCGGAAGCTGGTTGCACGCCTGCATCCATTGCTGGCGTTTGATAAACGAAACCAGCGTCGAGCGACAGGCCGCGCCGGTGCCAACGTTAAACGCAAAACTCACCACTGCGTCATACACCGGCTGCGGCATATCGACCGGCACACAGACGGCGAGGCGGCGCTCGACATTCAGCACGTCGCTGACCAGGTTCTGCGCGGCCTGACGCTCGGTAATATCGCCTTTTGGCGTAACGCCTGCGGTGTGACCGATGCCTGACGTCCAGACACCAGCGCTGCACTGGTACGGCTTCAGGCGACACCCTTCGAGGTCGGCAATCAGTGCCAGCCCGTCGGGTGAGGTTTTCAGTAAAGAGAAATCCGGCAGCAGAACGGCAAGCGCCAGCACTGCCGCGACACTGCAACGTTTAACGATTGATGCCACGCACCACCTCCTCATTCAGCCCCATTGCGCGCAGATAGCGGAAGGTCTGGCGGCGATACCAGAAATTCACCAGCGCGGTGAAAATCGCACAGCCCCCGCCGACATACAGCGCCAACTTTTCCGGCGTCTGCGTACCGAAATATGCCAGCGCCACTGACAGCCAGTAGGTGACAAACGTGGTGATTTTTTCCATTGTCAGTCCCATAAATTCAGGGTCTCCGTGACCGGTGAGGAATCGACATCCGGCAGTTCAACGGCGGTGCCGTGCGGCAGTTCCTCACCGAATTCTGCGAGACCTGGATTGGCGAGTAGGACCGCTTCGACCACACCCTCGGTGCGCCGGTAATGGCGCGCACACAGTGCATCGAGCGTGTCGCCCTGTAGAGCCGTCACCCGCATCAGATTTGCCCGATGATGCAGCGGGATTTGTCCTGGAGGCGCGACACCGCCCAGCGCATATCCCGCCACATCTCATCAATGGTGCTCTCGATGCTGTCGGCTTTTTTATCCCCCTTAGCGCTCGCATCCACGCCTCGATAGTTCTCATAAAGCTTCGCGGTGGTCATCGCGGTCACGGCTTGCAGGTAGTAAAAACACCGCACACTTTCCCCATCAATCGCGTCAGCCGGTATAGCAGCCAGGCTGTCATACCCGAGCGCCATCTGCTCACGGCGGTAGTCGCGTAACTCGGCGTTGGTTTCCGCCATCCCGTCAACAATGGCGGCGCGCAGCCGAACCGGTGTGATGGTGTGCTCAAGGCGCAGCAGCTCGCGAATGCGCAGCGGCTCAACGTCGGGGAAAAAAGCCGTATTGGTAATGGCCGCTTCCGCGACCGGGCGTGGGGGAATAACCACACCCTGACCGACCTGCGGGCTTTCAGGCTTGCTGATAATCACTGTCGTCATGACAACCTCAAAATAGGTGGACGGTGGACGCCGGTATCGATGAGGAATAAATCCAGTCTCAACCGGCGTGCCGTCCGGCGCGGGGCGCATTCTTAACCGGTGGTGTTAGCCAGTTTGCGGGGACGACCGCGTTTGCCTAGTGTGGTCGCAGGTTTACGCGCTCGCGGTTTTGTCTTTGGTTTTTTCACGGTGACGGGCTTAGGTTTGAGCGCGCTTTCGAGGCGCTCAATGTCCTTTTTCACCCCCGCCTGTGCATCGAGCTGCATGGCTCGCTTCAGTTGTGCGAGTGCATCCGCCAGCAGCCCCACGTCACGCAGTACCAGCCCGGTGATTTTGTGCAGCCTGCCGCGCACCTTGTCGGGCATATCGGCGGTACTGGTCAGGGTCTGGGTCGCCAGCAACAGTCCAACGTCGACCGGCTCACCGTCAGCGTGGGCACGCATGGCCGCCAGTGCCACATCTTCGGCCAGCACATACGGCGTGGTGCGTTTGTGCTGCGCTGGCATGGTCAGCCCGTACTGCATCGCATAGCGGCCAATCTCCAGCGCACCGGCAATATCACCGGCATCGAGCTTCCACAGCATGACAGTCATCACGATGTCATCCTGCGCGCCTTTGCCTTCGGCCAGTACACCGGCGACCCACGGCGCATAGGACGGCAACAGCGCGCGCTTTTTGTCGGCCTTGCGCTCGATGGAATGAATGGTTTTTAAAATGCGCTGGTCGGCGGCCAGTTTGACCAGCATCTGCTCGTAAGCATTTGCATGGCGCAGCGGGTTATCATCCCGCTGCGCGGTCACAATGGCCGAGACCCGCATCATGTGTCGTGCAGCGGGACTCGTCATGGTTTATGCCTCCGCTGCCGGTTCATCTTTCGGCGGCGCAGGGAACTCACCGAGCTGGATGTTTTCAACCAGGCAACCAGCGGCGTAATCCTCGATCACGTAATCAATGTTCATGGATTCGTAGTTTTCGATACGGTCGAGCTTGCCGTTCTCATCAATGATGCGGCGATGGCTGTCATCCATGTAGTAAATGGACAAGTTTTCCAGCGTGGTCACCATCAGTCCATTCGCCGGGAAGAACGGCACGCGTACCGCTGGCAGGTTACCGATGCGTTTCTGGCTGACGATCACGTCCGCCGCCATCGCTTCGGTGTTGGCCTGCTCCTGGTTCACAATCGGGAAATATTTGTCGGCCAGTAACTGACGGCCACAGATGACCACCAAATCCGGGTCTTCCTGATACCACGGCGCAATCATGGTATTGGTGGCATCCATCACCAGCGCATCAAGGTTGGCGTAATCGCCGTGTTTACCCACGCGGATCACATCCGAAACAGTGCCATCTTCAGCGGTATGTTTGTTCATCACGCGCGCAGGCGCTTCGTTGCGGTATTTCTGCAACCAGCCGACCGCCACGTCCTGCAACAGCGGATTTTTGCTGCGGTCAGACGTCGGCGCACGCTTAATGCCGTTGAAACCGGCCATCATTAAATCAAGCGACTGACGTTTGATAATGGCGTTACGAATACGCAGCTGGAAGTCCTGGAAACGCGCCCATAAATCGAGGGTACGAAAACGAATATGGAAATCGAAATTGACCTGATCACATTCGTATTTATTGGACTCCAGCGCGGTGAAATCTTCGGTCTGACGCTCATGACCACTGGCGGTATCGGCGGTGCTGGCAATTGAGCCGGAGACACCGACACCGATTTTTTCCCCCTTCATTTCCGAGACCGGCACCATGTTGATGCGGGTCAGAAAGTCGGATGACTCCTGCATGGTGTTCATCAGCGTTTGCGTGACGGACGGGTCAACGCTGAATTTTTTGGTCATGTCGCCGGTGTCGACGTTGTTGAGCTTCGCCACTTGGGTGAGGTAGGCGTTAAATTTAAAGCGAGTTTGTGGGCGCATTGTTTTTCCTGATTAATGAGGTTGTTCGGGGTTAACAGTTGGTCAGCACTGAGTCGCCATTGCCGCCGCTTGCCGGTTCGCGACGGCGCTGCGTAAAGCTCTCGGTGTTGTCGAGTGAGGTTTCCAGCGTGGAGAGTTCGCCTTTCAGGGTGTTGAATGACAGTTCCATCGCATTCAGACGCTGCTCAGTGGCGTCGTGGTTGGCCTGCACCTGCTCGGTGACCACCGTTACCGCTTCATGCACATCGTTAAAACGCGCATCGTCATCAGCCTGTTTACGGCTGAAAATGCCTTTGACGGTGTCGGTCAGCTTGTTCAGCAGGGTGTCGGGCTGGTCTTCAAATTCCAGCTCGGCCAGCGTGGCAACCGAGAACAAATCCTCCGGACGTTCCTTGCGACCAGAAAGCGGGTTGGTTTTGGCACGCGAGCAGAATTCCAGATATTCAGTGCCGAGGCTTGCCGGGTCGTCGGTGACAGCCAGGCCAATCAGATAGCACTTGCCGGAGTTGGAGAAATTCGGGCGAATTTCCATCGAGGTGTAAACCTTCTGGCCTTTGCCGACCATTTCCACCAGATTCGCCAGCGGGGTGATGCGGGCGAACAGCGCGAGCTTGCCGTTGAGCGCGGAATCATCGTCGATGGTCTCGGCTTTCAGCTCGGTGACATCGCCGTAACGGCAAAACGGGCTGTCAGGTAACACACTGGTGATGTGCTCGAGATTGATGCGTGCGCCGTAGACACGCGGGTCGAATGAATCGGCCATTTCCTGAATATCGGTGCCGCTGATCACGCGACCGTCGCAGGTGTCACCTTCGACGCCGATGCGGAACCATTTAGAAACTTTCTTTGCCATGTTCAGGAGTCCTGAGTGTGGGGTGATTGGGTCAGGCTTAGTTTCCTGACTCTGCACCCGGTCTGCCATTCATCCCGGATGGCTTACCCCTGACACAACAGCACCTTAGCGCGCATCGTACCCCGCTTCAGTAGCCTTGCCTCTGTCGAATAACGCGAGGCAAACATGACCATCACCACCGATACCTCCATTCTTAAAGATCCACGACGACAGGCGTCACTGCTCTACTGGCAGGGGTTTTCCGTGCCACAGATTGCCGAAATGCTCAGCCAGAAACGCCCGACGGTGCAGAGCTGGAAACAGCGCGACGGCTGGGACAGCATTGCGCCCATTAGCCGTGTTGAAAACAGTCTCGAAGCGCGGCTTATTCAGCTGATTACCAAGCCGAAAAAAGACGGCGGCGACTTCAAAGAAATCGACCTGTTAGGCCGACAGATTGAGCGGCTGGCGCGGGTGAATCGCTATAACCAGACCGGCAGTGAAGCGGATTTAAATCCCAACGTGGCGAACCGCAATAAAGGCGAGCGTAAGAAGCCGAAAAAGAACTATTTCAGCGACGAGGCTATCGAGAAACTGGAGGAGATTTTCTTTGCCGAATCCTTTGAATATCAGCTCGGCTGGCATCAGGCGGGACTGCAACACCGTATCCGCAATATCCTCAAATCCCGCCAGATTGGCGCAACGTTTTATTTCTCGCGTGAATCGCTGTTACGCGCCCTGAAAACCGGCCATAACCAGATTTTCCTCTCGGCGAGTAAGACGCAGGCGTATGTGTTCCGCGAGTACATCATCCAGTTCGCACGCCTGGTCGATGTCGACCTGACCGGTGACCCGATTGTCATCGGCAACAACGGCGCAAAACTGATTTTCCTCGGCACCAACTCCAACACCGCGCAGAGCCACAACGGCGACCTGCTGGTCGATGAGATTTTCTGGATACCCAACTTTCAGAAGCTGCGCAAAGTGGCGTCGGGCATGTCCTCGCAGCAGCATCTGCGCTCGACCTATTTCTCGACCCCGTCCACGCTGGCGCATGGCGCGTACCCGTTCTGGTCAGGGGAGCTGTTTAACAAAGGCCGGTCGGATAAAAGCGAGTGCGTCGACCTCGATATCAGCCACGCCGCATTAAAAAACGGCATGGCCTGCGCCGATGGTCAGTGGCGGCAGATTGTCACCATCGAGGATGCGCTCGCCGGTGGCTGCGACCTGTTTAACCTCGACACGCTGAAGCGCGAAAACAGCGCCGAGGATTTCCGCAATTTGTTCATGTGTGAATTTGTCGACGACAAAGCGTCGGTGTTTCCGTTCGAGGAGCTGCAACGCTGCATGGTCGACAGCATGGAAGCCTGGGCGGATGACTGGCAGCCGTTCGCCACGCGTCCGTTTGGTTATCGCCCGGTGTGGATTGGTTACGATCCTTCACACACCGGCGACAGTGCCGGATGTGTGGTGCTGGCTCCGCCAGTGGTTGCCGGTGGCAAATTCAGGATTCTGGAGCGCCACCAGTGGAAGGGGATGGACTTTGCCACCCAGGCCGAATCCATCAAAAAGCTGACAGAAAAATACCACGTCGAATATATCGGCATCGATGCGACCGGCATCGGTCAGGGTGTTTACCAGCTCGTCAGAGCCTTCTACCCGGCAGCGCGTGAAATCCGCTACAGCCCCGAGGTGAAAACCGCGATGGTGCTCAAAGCCAAAGACACGATTGCGCGCGGATGCCTGGAGTACGACGTGAGTTACACCGATATCACCGCCTCGTTTATGGCTATCCGTAAAACCATGACCAGCAGCGGACGCAGTGCCACCTATGACGCCAGCCGCAGCGAAGAAGCCAGCCACGCCGATGTCGCGTGGGCAACCATGCACGCCCTGTTAAATGAGCCATTAACTGCCGGTAGCGGCAACGCATCAACCTCAATTCTGGAGTTCAACTAATGGCGAAGAAACGCAAACATCACGCAGCAAAAAATACCATCACACCACCGGCTGCGGCACCGCAAAAAATGGAAGCCTTCACCTTTGGTGAGCCGTCGCCGGTGCTCGATCGCCGTGACATTCTGGATTACACCGAGTGCGTCGGGAACGGCAAATGGTTTGAGCCGCCGGTGAGTTTTACCGGGCTGGCTAAAACGCTGCGCGCAGCCGTGCACCACAGCTCACCGATTTATGTGAAACGCAATATTCTGGCCTCGACCTTTATCCCGCACCCGCTGTTATCGCAGCAGGATTTCAGCCGCTTCGCGCTGGATTTTCTGGTGTTCGGCAATGCGTTTCTGGAAAAGCGCATGAGTGTCACCGGCAAGTTGTTACGGCTGGAAACCTCACCGGCCAAATACACCCGCAAGGGGACGAACGAGGACGCTTACTGGTTTGTGCAGTCGTTTGTCACCCCGCATGAGTTCGCGCCTGGCTCCGTATTCCACCTGCTGGAACCGGATATCAACCAGGAGCTTTACGGCCTGCCGGAATACCTCAGCGCCCTTAATTCAGCCTGGCTGAATGAATCGGCAACGCTTTTCCGTCGCAAGTATTACCAGAACGGCGCGCACGCCGGTTACATCATGTATGTGACGGACGCCGCGCAGAGCAGCACGGATGTGGAATCCCTGCGCGAAGCGATGCGCAGCTCAAAAGGACTGGGGAATTTTAAAAACCTGTTTTTCTATGCGCCGAACGGCAAACCTGACGGGATTAAAATCGTGCCGCTCAGTGAAGTGGCGACCAAAGATGATTTCTTTAACATCAAGAAAGCCAGTGCCGAGGACTTAATGAGCGCGCACCGTGTGCCGCCCCAGATGATGGGTGTCATTCCCAACAATACCGGTGGTTTCGGTGACGTAGTGAAAGCCGCGCAAGTGTTTGTGCGTAACGAGCTGACGCCGTTGCAGGAGCGAATCAAGGAGGTGAACGAGTGGATTGGTGCAGAGGTGATCCGCTTTAAACCTTACGAGCTGACACCCGCCGAATAACTTCCGATTGCAGCCGCTGATATAGCGGCTTTTTTACGCCCTCGCCTCACGCCCTCAGACGCACCACACGGTGCGTACACCGCCAACCACACCAAACGAAGCGGCACACCCAAAAACGCCATCACGATGCGCTCAGGCGCAAATTAAATAAAATAAATATCACGCCAGCGCGCAATGCTATCCCCGCCACGCCTGCCCGCTTTATGGGGCGCTTTTAATGCAGTTGCATGATGGGCCAGAAACCACACCAACACTGGCGGTTCTGACCCATTACGATCCTTTTGGGATCATGCGAATCCATGCACTATAGAAATGCACCGCCTTCGCATTACTTTTGCTGCCATTTGGGGGAGTTTCCTCTGGCAAAATTTCATTAGTGTGTGTTCTCATCCTGCCCTATTTCGTAATCATTTAGCCTGGTGACCAGATCGCTCGTCAATTCTGACAGCCATGAAATGGCAACCTCCTTATCGTCATCGCTGCAATCTGAACTAGCGACCAACCGAGCCATAAGTTCTATACGCTGTAGTGCAAGTGACTCCATGAACAAATCGTTCACAACTCCCTCCCAACATTACTGTTTATATATACAGTACACCATATGTAATTAAAGCTGAAATGATTTTTCACTCAGCTAACTCATTGATTAATAGATAACCTCATTTTTACTAACCTATGGCCTCAGTACCACTGCCGCCATTTCTCATCTTCCTGAAGTCTTTCATTACGGTAAAAAATCCTCATGCCCGCACCTGAAGGAATACTGCCGCCACGGAGAAGCAGATCGACCTCTTTTTCTGAACCTTCAAATCCCCTTGTTACCAGTTCTGACTCAAGTAGTAACCGCTGTTTGTCTGTAATTTCCTGTTTGTACCCTTTCCGCTTCTTCGGTTTTACTAGGCGTAACCGTGTAGTTAGCGCCCGTAGTTCCTTTTTGCTCATATTTTCAAAATCCGGCAGTGGTGCGGCTTCATCACTGCTGGGTAAATCCCCCCCTGATATGTTTAAATTTTCTACAGGGGGACAGTTATTGCCACGAGTCCAAGGGGCGCCAGCGCCCTGGTCGGCTGTCGCCTCCTGAACGTCAACGGCCTTACGAACCTTTTTCCACTTCACCGCGTGCGTGCAGATACGGCCCTGCGTTAACGGGGACCAGATACCATAAATACGAATGCTGTGATCACCGTAGGTGCTCGGTTCGTCGTTAAGCTCGTATGCCGTTCTGATAAGGTGATGTTTGCGGGGAACCAGTACGCCGCCCTGCTTCGTTATGTAGGTGGCGAAGCAGCCTGCATCAGCAGCTGCCAGTACGGCATCAAGACGCGCATCAGCCAGAACCGGCGCACCTGCCTTTTTATCACGCTGCTGCCTTGCAGCCTGGCCTGCTAATAAACGCAATTCGCGATATGCCTGACGACCAGGAATACCAAAGAAGCGGAACTGCTGGACACGATGCAAAGATGCCCAAGCACTAACATACTCGGCGTTATCACGTAGAGATCTGCCCGTTTCCTTACTGATTTCTTTAGCCAGCCCACGGCCATCAATGTTTTTACTGATGTATTTAGCGATGTAGCTTGTCGGTGTACCTTTGCGTGGGTTGATCAGCTCCGACTTGAAGCGCGGACCGGTGTTATTGCCCAGCTCCTCGCGGTCCGCACGAATGGCGAATTTACGCAGTAGCGCGGTGATTGAACGGCGTTCTTTTTTGCGCATGAAGCACAACAGGTGCCAGTGTACGGTCCCGTCATGGTGTGGCTCTGCAACGCGGACGCCATACCAGCGCAGCCCTGCTTTATGCATTGCTTTGCGGAAAGCAGCGAACGTATCAACCAGATAGTCACTGCTCTGACGGACCGTTGCGCTGGTCCACTTTGGATTGGGTCTGCCGTTACTGAGGGTTGCGTGGAAACGTGACGGGCAAGTGATGGTATAAAACACGGCGCAGTCACCGCGCATTTCCGCGATCAACTCCAGCCCTTTAACACAGGCCATCATTTCATTGCGGCGGTGTGCCGGATTACTGCTGCTGGCGTTCACTACTTCTTCCATATCCAGCTTGTCACCGTCCTCATTGATAAGCTCATGCGAACGGAAAAACTCCAGCGATTTGCGGCGCTGCTCGCGTTTGTGGATCACCGCTTCATAGCTGACATATGGAGACGCTTTCTTGTTGACCAGGCAGACGGCACGCAGCTGTTCTTCCCGCCACTCGCAGCGCATTTGCCACAATTTGCCATACCACCAGTCCGCGCATTGCATACGCAATAGCGAAGGTGGGATTAGCTCATAGGGCACCGGCTTACGACGGCGTTTCTTGCTACGCAGCTTCTCAAATGCTGGCGGGATAACATCAAGGCACATGACCTCTGTTGCCACCCTTTCCCATGCCCGGCGGATTTCTTCCGGTTTAACATCATCGGTAACAAACAATTCGCCGCAGGCCGCATCAAGACACATGCTCATATGTGCCGCAACCAGCGTGGATAATTGCTTAACCTGGTTCTGGTTCATTTGAGTCATAACCAGCAGCCCCTCAAGGCCGTCATGGCTTGCCATGAAACGGAAAGAAGCAGAAACCTGACTGTCACGCACGCGCTCCAGCCGCTCAAGGCAAGGCGTGATTGTTTCGCGCAAATAACGGGAATAAGCCTTAGGCCTGCCCAGGCTATGGAAGTATTTAATACGCTCAAGCAGCGGCTTACTGATGTGGGATGGCTGGGCGTTAACATCAGCAATAATCACCAGGTCTGGATTAAAGCGTTGTTGCTCGCGTGCCATTTTGGCGCGACTGATTAGTTTGTCCTGCTCCATTTCACGATGGATAGGATCACGGGATTCATTGTAGAAATAACGGTCCCAGACCTCATCATTCAGCGCTTCAAGCCGCAGCTGTTCCTGCTCGTTATCCGCAGCGTAAAGAGTGATCAGGTTTGAAAGCGCAGACTCCGGCGCAACTTCCGCCGGGTCCAGGTAGGGGTTAATAGCTTTCTTAGGTGTATTCCATGAAAGGGCTACGGCGGCCTCTGTTGAGCCGCCGGAGTTATTATTTGCCATTGCTAAAGGCTTCACAGAAAGACTCCATTACTGCTGAAAATCACAGAGCGCCTCCGCTGTAATGTTTCCCTTTTAGTTCTGCGATTTCCTGGCAAGTAACGCAGCACTGAACGCCGGGAAGCGCACTTCGGCGTGCCTGAGGGATTGGCGTGTCGCAGTCGATACACAACACACGGGAAACACCAGGCGCTTTTGTTCGGGCGATATGGATGTTGCGCTGTAGTTCTTCTTCAACACGTTGCTGTACGAGATCCATGGAGTCAGCCATTAGTGCAGCTCCTGTGATTCGTTTTCGTAACGAGCTGCCTCACAGCGCAACAACTCAGCCGCTTCAGCACCCGTCATGCCCTCGTTCAAAATGTGGATTGCCAACGACTCCATACGGATTGAAACAGCAAAAGCGCGGTCTTTACGCTCATCCATACGGACTTCGGTCAGCAATGTGGTCAGTCCTGCATCGTGATGACCTGTTTTTGTTTTACGTATCTGGATATTTCGCATTTGTATTTCTCCTGAATTTGGGCAAAAGAATGCCCGGCGAGTTGACGCCATTAATTTCTGTTATTGGTTAATTCGGCATGGTTAGTCGTTTAGGAAATAAGCTCACCACTGCACGAAAATGATTCATTGCTTTAATCAATTCCCGCTTTTCGTCAGTGGTCAGGTCATTAACATTGACGCTTTGACGTTTGGCCGGAATATTTGCCATAAAGAATATTGCCGCTAATGCTCGTTCATTTTGTTTATGGTTTCTGTCCCGCGAGTTACGCATATCAGAAATAAAACGCTCCAGTTCTGGTTGAATATTCGCGCCAAAGACTTTCGCTCTTAATTCCGCTATATGGTTCAGTCCGTGGACGCGTTCACCAGGACTTAATGGAACAGCTGCCGCAGTACCTTCAATGGCCATAAGTTCCTCCGTTTATTGGTGGACAACCCAGCCAGTAATTCACTTTGTGAGTTGCATGGATGCCAGCGCTTACCATCTCCCCCAACAATCCAGCCGTGACCGAAGTGCATAGACGGGCTTTGCTTTACCAGCAGTGATGCAAATGAAGGTTCACTTTTCAGCATGACCACCTCAGAGCAAGCCGAACGTTGCGCCGATACCAGTCATGGTATCTACCGCACTGCTCATGGCTGGGTTGGTTTTTAGACGTGCATCAACGGATAAAGCGGCTAATGCAAGGAAACGCATACCAGCGTTGGCGCTTTCAATCAGTGAGTGTTTGTGGCTTTGCGTCATTCGCTCTTTTGACATAGCACTACCGGCAATACGACCAACTTCGGCAGTTGCCCCCATGACGTAATCAGGCAGTTTTTCTGTCACCAGTTCGTTTACCGGCACGCACGGCAGGCAATGGATCTGGGCCAACATTCCATCAAGTAACATCGCATCTTCGGTGTAATCCGTAATAGCCAAAAGCTCATTAACGGTTAACCGATGCGGTTGTTCTGGGTTGAGTTTGTTGCGTAACACTTGAGGACGACAGCCAATTGCTGAAGCAATATCTTCAAGATTATGCTTTATCGCGAAGGTACGACACGCCGTATCAAAATGTGATTGTTTAGCGACTTTGAAATCAAACATAGTCATTCACCCTATCTATATCTCAATATCGAACTACGCGTATGTGATATTGCAATTTGAAAGGGCATCAACAGTCAAAACTGCCATGTTGATCATTACTTTTTCACGCTTTTTGTCCTTACGCAGCCGATGATGAGGAAGACGGCCATCAGCCAGCATATCTCTGACTGTTGTTTCACTTAACCCTGTGAGTTCACTGTATCTTTCAATAGTGACGTGGGGTGTGATGAGAGTAATTGAAATGTTAGGTCTCATGGTGCAACATTCCTCGTTTAACAATGATTAATCAGGACGAACACTGATCGTTTGCTTTTTGTGAACACCAGAAACATACGATCGCTTTGTGAAATCGTCAAGATAAATGTTCACTTGGAGTGACCGTGAATCTCGAAAAAGGCGGACGTGGCGCTATTGAGCGCATGGTAGAAGCGTATGAATTTAAGACAAGACAAGCTTTATGCGATCATCTGGGCATATCCAAAAGCACCCTTGCCACGCGCTACATGCGCGACTCTTTCCCTGCTGAATGGGTGATTCAGTGTGCTCTTGAAACTGGTGTCTCTCTAAAGTGGCTTACCTACGGGCAAGGACATAAAGAAAGTTCACAAAAAGAAAACATCATTGAGCTTGAGAAACACGTTTTAACTGGCGGAAAACTTCAGGTGAAAGGCTCTTACATCTTCGATAAAGAATTTCTTCCAGAAAATCTTAAAAAACCAATTGTGGTTGCAGAAGATAATTCAGAATTTATCTGCGACATAGAGTATGAGGATGTGCGTGATGGTAAGTGGGTTGTTAGTATTGATGGAGAAGTTGCTATCAGAGACTTAACTCGCTTGCCTGGACGTAGATTGAGTGTTGAAGGTGGCCACAGTTCTTTTGAATGCAAAATTGATGAAATTGATATCATCGGTAAAATTCGTAGTGCCATACAGAATTACCAAAGCTGATTATAGGGAAATAAATATGTTAGGTAGAAAATTAGTATTCTTATTAGTATACTTTTTAATATCACTTCCGATAACTAGCCATGCTAAAAACTATCCTTGCTCGGGTAAAAAAGGTGGAGTTGCTCATTGCACATCAAATGGTAAGTTTGTATGTAATGATGGGACTATAAGCAAATCAAAAAAATTTTGCTCTAGAAACTAAAGGGATCTTTAATGACTCAAAATTTAACTTTCGAATACCGCGATGAGTATAAGAGAAAAGTTATTGCGGAAAAAATAAAAATCTTACTTGAATCCAAAATTAAAACATCTCCGATAGTTATAGATGGTGGTTGGGGAACTGGTAAAACTGAATTTTCTATTAAATTAGCCGCTTTACTTGAAAGCACTAACGATAATCACAAAGTAATTTATATTGATGCATTCACTGAAGATCACAACGATGCACCAATATTAACAATAATGGCAGCAATAGTTGCATTACTCCCACAGGACGAGAAAAAAGAATTAATATCCAAAGCACTTCCCGCACTAAGGTTTGGCCTGAAAACTGTATTCAAAGCGGGTACAGGGTGGATCTTAAAACAAAATGCAGAAGATATTGCAGATGGATTTGAAGATGCAATTAAAGATGTAACGAATAGTGCTATTGATAGCACAGTCGAATTACTTTTAAACGACCATGTCGATGCGCAAAAAAACATACTTGCTCTGAAGGAAGTGCTTAGCGAGTTAACAACAAATAATACAATCACAATAATTATAGATGAACTTGATCGATGTAAGCCTAGTTTCGCAATTTCCATAATTGAAAACATCAAACACGTCTTTGATGTAGATAATTTAAATTTCATATTAGTTGCTAATACTTCTCAGCTAAAGGCCTCGATTAATCACATATATGGCTCATCAGTAAATTCGGAACAGTATTTAGACAAGTTCATCAAATTTACATACAGCCTTCCGGTTATGTTTAAGGACGATAATTATAATGATGTTTTAACTTCTGTATCTCACTGGACAACCCTATGTAACACATCCAATAGATTAAAAGCTGCTGAAAAAGTTTGCGGGCATTATTTCATAAAATTTATTGAATTAAAAAAATTATCACTACGTGAAGTGGAAACACTTGCCAGATACTTAGAAATTTATCAGTTGCTTTCAGAGAATGGTATTAGTGATAAAAATAAAATTGGATATTGTGTCTATAGATCTCTCGCAGTAATCCTTTACTGTTTCGGTCGAGAAATAGCTCTAGACTATCTTCAAGACAACGTTGTTCCAGAGAACCTAGTCAATTTATTTGGATTAGAAAAATTTAGTTACCAATTAGAACTACATCATGCAGAAAATTTTGAATATGCATTGTTTGGTATAACTTACAAGTATATATCCGAAGGTTCACCACTCTACCCACCTGAAGAAAAAATACAAAATAATTGGGCCTACGTTAGTGATTATCACTTTATGAAAGGAACTCATGGTATTAGTGAGCCACCTAACGTTTTAAAAACTGCATTAAAGATATTTTTACTTCATTAAAATGTATAACTTATGCAATAACACACATTGACCACTGTTCAAATATACAGTTAAATTTAGCCCTCATACATGAGGGCTTTTTTATGGCAGTACGAAAACTCGACACAGGAAGATGGATTTGTGAATGCTACCCCGCAGGGCGCAGCGGGCGCCGTGTGCGTAAGCAGTTCGCCACCAAAGGCGAAGCGTTGGCGTTTGAACGACACACAATGGAAGAAGCAACCAACAAGCCATGGTTGGGTGAAGCAGCAGATCGTCGCAAGTTAAGCGAAGTGGCCACTCTTTGGTACAACCTACATGGTAAATCTTTGACTGCTGGGGAACGCGTTTATAACAAGCTCAAATTAGTTGTCGAAGCTCTGCAAGATCCCCTAGCGACAGACTTCACCGCTAAGCAGTTCGCCCACTACCGCGACAAGCGACTTTCAGGCGAGATTTACTTTAACGAGAAATGGAAGAATGGTGCGGACCCAGTCACCATCAATCTTGAGCAAAGTTATCTAAGCAGCGTGTTCAGTGAGCTTTCGCGCCTGGGAGAGTGGACGCAACCGAATCCATTAGAATCAATGCGAAAGTTTACCACTGCCGAGAAAGAAATGGCCTGGCTCACGCATGAGCAAATCAATGAACTGCTGACCGCCTGTAACCGGCTTGGCGAGGATTTAACGCTAATCGTGAAGGTTTGTCTCAGTACCGGTGCTCGCTGGCGTGAGGCTGAAAATCTGGGTCGTTCACAAATATCAAAATACAAAATTACCTTTGTTCGAACTAAGGGGAAAAAGAACCGCAGCATCCCTATAAGCAAAGAACTTTATGAAGAACTGACGACCCGCAAGACTGATAAACTTTTCAAGGAATGTTATTTCCAGTTTATGGGAGCCATTGACTCCACGACTATCAAACTACCTCGCGGCCAACTTACTCACGTTTTGCGCCACACTTTCGCAGCACATTTCATGATGTCGGGCGGTAATATTCTGGCGCTGCAGCGCATACTTGGTCATCATGATATTAAAATGACAATGCGGTATGCTCACCTAGCCCCCGATCACCTGAATACAGCTTTACACTACAATCCTTTAGCTACCATGTCCGCCGTTTCTCAAGATAACAGTGGCGACAAAATGGCGGCAGGGATTGGTAATCCCCCTATTTCCTCCCCACTCACCGCATAATTAAGTTATTGATAACAAAGTAACTCATTGTTTTTACTAGCCCGTTTACATAAATGGGTTTTTTATTGCCTGAAATCCGTGACCGCAGACGCCCTCCGCTTGCAACCTATCACTTAGCACCCATACTTTTGAGTCATACTGGTGGGCTAAATGGGGTTGCGCGATGTTAGTTGAAGGCAAAGTAGCGGTGATCTTCGGTGGAAGTGGTGCTATCGGTAGCGCCGTTGCGCATGCTCTGGCACGCGAGGGCGCACAGGTGTATTTGGGTGCACGCAACCAGGATAAATTGAGCAGTGTTGCTGATGAGATTCGCGCAGCGGGTGGAAAGGCCGAAACATTCCTCATCGACGTCCTCGACGAGCAGTCCACCAGCGAGCACGTTGCACAGCTTGCACTACAGACTGGTGGTTTTGACGTGGTGATAAACGCCACCGGTTTTGTCCATAATCAAGGCAAAGGAATTACGGAGTTATCCCTCACAGAATTCAGGCAAGGAATAGACCCGTTCCTGGCAGCACAATTCAACCTATGCAAGGCAGTCATTCCCTATATGGGCGGTGACCGCGCAGGCGTCATCCTCTCGGTGGTCGCACCCGCAGGGCCAATGGCAATTCCAGGCCACCTGGGTCATGTTGTCGGCAGCGCAGGTATGGAAGCCTTCACAAGGGCTCTGGCCTGCGAACTAGCGCCAAAGAATATTCGAGTCATCTGTGTGCGTTCACATGCGCTAGACGGCGCTATTCAGGCGGGTTCCTATACCGGCGAAGTGTTTGCACCAAAGGCACAAGCAGCGGGTTTGACGGTGGAACAGTGGGTGGCGGGTGCTGCGCAAAGCACCATGCTGAAACGTCTGCCAACACTCTCGCAAATTGCCGAGCTCATGGCATTTTTGGCATCGGATCATGCAGGCGCAATGACGGCAACGGTGGTCAATATGACTGCTGGTACAACTCTCGACTAAAAATAGGCGGTAAAGGTTGGCACTCCCCGCTCCTTACCGCCTGACTAAAACCTGTTGCGACTACCGGGAATTAGCCACTATTTTTAAGATTCAAAGCCGTTCCCTCTCTTCGCCCAGCTAAATGATTCGTGGCGAGTACACAAATCAGCACCACAAACCCACCGCCAGAGCTGAGGTACAGCACCCACGCAGGGTCGAAAGTGTCAGCTGCCAAGCCTGCTATTACCGGAAGAATCAAGGTGATAATCAGTTGTACGCGCCAGGCCTTCGCCATCGCCCTGCCGGTGACAGAGGCAGGAAACGATTGCATGATGTTTAGCGTCGCCAGCACATAGACAATGTTGGTGAAGATGTGCGCCATAACTATCAGCAACATAGCCAGCCATTGCTTATCGGTGATCGAAACCAGTGCGTAGCAGCAGATAAACAACGCGAGCGAAATGATCAGTACATTGAGTTTCCCCGAGTGGCGTTGCAGCTGTGCTTCAGACAACAGCAACGGGCCGATAAGCTGCCCTGTACTGCGAGCCAGTAACAACATCAACCCCGTGTCAGTGGATGAGCCGCTAAAGTTTGTCGCCAGTGCCGGTAACAGTGCCATTGCTGGCGCACCGACAAGCGCAATCGCCGGGAGAAAAAGCAGACTTCGGCGTTGTAATTGTGTGAGTCTTCGCCAACTGAGGTTGCCTATAACCTCACCATTTTCCGGCACACACACTGGCCGAAATGCCCGGTGTGCAGCGAACAGCAGCACGATACCCAGAACAAAACTCAGCGCATCCAGAGCGAGAATAGCCACTGCAGGCAGGTGCCCATAAAGCAAGGTACCAATGCCGATGCCAAGGATGACGTTTGCCGCAAAGATAAAGGTTTCCAGGCCCGATGCAGCGGGGAGTTCCGTGGGTTTAAGGCCGCTTTTTAACGTCTGGCTTAAAACCGGCACCATCATGCCCCCCGCAAAGGCCGCCACCGCCTGGCTTGAAAGCAGCAGGATCAGGTTATCGCTATATAACGACCACACCGGCAGAGACAATCCCAACAGCCCGATGATTTCAGACAAAATCATGACCGGAATAGGTGCCATTTTGGTGAGCAATTTTTCTGCCAGATAACTCCCCGGGAAGCCGGGTGCTAGCGCGAGAATATAGGCAAGCGTCAGTACTGAAGGTTTTGCTTCGAGTGCGAGGAGCTTCCCAAAAACAATGACATAAGTCAGGCCATTCCCGACAGAAGAAAGCAGTAATGCCGCCCCAAGCAGGGCAAACCAGCGGTGCTGGCGAAGCGTACGCAGAATGAGAAAAAACATGTGTTATCCCTTATCAACAAGCACAAAGAAGTCGCCGACGATCTAGTCGGTTTTAAAGCTGTGTTTATCGTTAAGGGGACAACTACATTGGTAAGGGACTCACATTAGGAAACTGCTTCAAACTCTAGCTAACAACAGGCAAAAAATCACCTGCCAAATTTATCCGACAATTTTTGCCAGCATTCTGCTGAGATCTGCCCGGCTCAACGGATGCCGATCCGTCACGTAATGCAGTGTCATCCCTTCGATAAAAGCATCCAGGGTTCGGGCGGTAATCGGGTCAAAGAAGGCTTCCAGCACTTGTTGGCTGCGGCACATCCAGTCCTGCATGATGATTTTTAGCTGTGGATTACGATTGGCGTAAGCATACAGTTGATACATCACCTGCAAGTTATAAGAGGTGGCAATTTTCTCGCCACAGATCATGTCAACAATCGCTTCGCAGGCCTCATCGCGATTACTGGCTTGCGCCAGACGGTTACGGTAATCGTCTGACATCTGGAGGGCAAACTGCGTGAATGCCTCACTGAGCAATGATTCGATACCGTCGAAATAATAGGTCATCGACCCTAACGAAACGCCTGCTGCTTCGGCAATTTTACGGTGTGTGATATGGCTAATACCGTGTTCCACCAGCATATCCAGCGTAGCTTGCACAATTCTTTCACGTCGGTCTGGATCGTTACGGCGCGGGGCTTTGCTCATGATTTATACTCGGTTAAGCCGGACTAAAAAGAGTTTACCAGGCAATGTGTACAAATGTACACATTCTTGCTAGTGTCATTCTCATTCACCGCCAACCGGTATTTCCATGTCTGCCGCTATTAGCCAACGTAAAGCAACCCAACGTCGCACCTGGGCATTGTTCGCCTTCTTCTTCCTGCCTGGTCTTGTTATGGCCTCCTGGGCTACACGTACTCCAGCCATTCGGGACACGCTCAGTGTGTCGACCGCCGGTATGGGTATTGTGCTGTTTGGTCTGTCGGTTGGTTCGATGAGCGGCATTCTCTTTTCCGGCTGGCTGGTTAAGCGTTTTGGTACGCGTAATATTATCCGTAGCGGTATGACGCTAATGGTCACCGGCATGTTGGTGATGGGCGTTGCACTGTTCTTTTCTTCCCCGTGGCTGTTTGCGCTGGGGCTGGCGATTTTAGGTGCAGGTCTTGGTTCATCTGAAGTGGCGATGAACGTAGAAGGCGCCATAGTTGAAGGGCTGCTGAAAAAGACAGTGTTACCGATGATGCACGGTTTTTACAGCCTTGGCACGCTGGCAGGCGCAGGTATTGGCATGAGCCTGACAGCTTTTAACGTCACGGCTTATGGGCATTTGTTGGTGATTGGCTTAATCGTGATTACCCCCATTATTATCGCGATTACCGCCATCCCGCATGGTGTAGGCAAAGACAATGCCGACGCGAATTCCGCTGATACCCACGAGCCACACCCTCCTTTTTATAAAGATCTACAACTGATATTGATTGGTACTATTGTGCTGGCGATGGCATTTGCAGAAGGCTCCGCCAATGACTGGTTGCCATTGCTGATGGTCGACGGTCATGGTTTTAGCCCAACGTCTGGTTCAATGATTTATGTCGGCTTTACGCTGGGTATGACCGTGGGCCGTTTCACTGGCGGCTGGTTTATCGACCGCTACAGCCGGGTAACCGTGGTTCGCGCCTGTGCAGTGATGGGGATTTTGGGCATCGGCTTAATCATCTTTGTCGATAATGCCTTTGTCGCTGGCATTTCCGTGATTTTGTGGGGCCTGGGCACCTCGCTCGGCTTCCCGCTCACCATTTCTGCCGCGGGCGATACCGGCCCAGACCCGGCAACTCGCGTCAGTGTCGTTGCCGCTTCTGGCTATATTGCATTCCTTGTGGGGCCGCCGCTATTGGGCTTCCTCGGCGAACATTACGGCCTGCGTCTGGCTATGCTGGTAGTACTGAGTTTGATGGTTGTTGCAGCGCTAGTTGCGAAAGCCGTCGCAAAACCTACAGACCTTGTACCCGAATTAATTCAACGGAGAAATCGATGAGTGTGAAACTAATTGCCGTCGACATGGATGGGACTTTCCTCGACGATAATAAAGAGTACAACCGCGCGCGTTTTGCAGACCTTTATGCACAAATGAAAGAACAAGGGATTCGCTTCGTGGTCGCCAGCGGCAACCAGTATTATCAGCTAATTTCATTTTTCCCGGAAATTGCCCACGAGATTTCGTTCGTAGCCGATAACGGGGGTTGGGTGGTCAGTGAAGAAAAGGACACCTTTAACGGTGAACTGACAAAACAGCAGTTCAACACCGTTATCGACCATCTGCTGACGCTGCCTCACGTAGATATTATCGCTTGTGGTAAGCACCACGGTTATACATTGAATAGCTACGATGATGCGTTCATCCAACTGGCGCGCATGTACTACCATCGCCTTGAATTAGTAGATAATTTCTCAAATCTGGATGATGTATTCTTTAAGTTTGCGCTGAATCTGCCAGACAGTATGTTAGACGACACCATGAGCGCTCTGACAGACATTCTCGACGGTATTATGGTGCCAGTTACCAGTGGCCATGGCTCGATTGACCTGATCATTCCCGGTATTCATAAAGCTAACGGCTTGCGGATCCTGCAGGAAAAATGGGGCATTGCTGACAGCGAAGTCGTGACGTTTGGCGATGGTGGCAATGATATTGAAATGCTGCGTCAGGCCAGGTACGGATTTGCCATGGCCAATGCCCCTGAAAAAATTAAGCAAGTTGCGACTTATCAGGCAGGACATTGCAATCAGCAAGCGGTGCTGGATGTGATTGAAAAGGTACTGAAAAAAGAAGCGCCGTTTAACGTGTGATTTTAAGTAAAGTGGTGGATGACGCGCTCCTACAACGACCCTTCGTAGGTCGGATAAGCGCAGCGTCATCCGACATTTATCTCAAATACAGCAGACCGTAACCCACCGTAGCCGCCCATAACAACATCGGCAATGAATAGTAGTGGAAACGCACCCAAATACGGCGATCGTTAGCCATACGTAAAGCAATCAAATTTGCCAGCGAACCGGGCAGCAGACCGAAACCGCCAATGTTCACTGCAAAGGCTAGCAGCATCGAAGCGGGGACGTAATTCAGCAGTAAAATGGTCGATGGAACATTACTAATCAACTGCGACAAACCGATTCCCAATGCAAATAATCCTGTGGCTGAAAGCTGATTAATGCCCGCTAACGCGTGCTGTAACACCGGAAGTTGTGTGATCAGCCAGACGTCGATAAACATCACCATAAATACCAGCAACAGACTCCAGTCGATACTGAGCAATACTCTTCGAGCCAGCAGCAAGAAACCCATGGCCACAACCACCAGCCCCCAGATGTCTTGTTTTAGCTCCAGCGCGACAATAAATACCACGTACAGAGCCACACAACTCAGCACCAGCCGTGGCTGCCAGTCGTGCTTTTTATCATGGATTTGGTAGACGAGTTTTTTGTTGGGAAAACAGAACCAACAAAGCGCCAGCAGGCTGAGCATGATAGCGAACGCTATTGGTGCCATTTGCCAGCTAAACTCCCCGAACGATAAACCCGAGCGCCCCCACAATAAAATGTTCTGCGGATTACCAATCGGCGTGAGCATTGAGCCAGCATTGACCGCCAACGCTTCAAAGATGATGATCCGATTAATCGGGATGGCGCACAGTTTTTTCAGCGTGATGGTCAACGGCACGATAATAAACAGGGCCACGTCGTTGGTCAGAAATGTGGCGAGCAATGCCGCCGCGCTGACTAAAAACATCGCCAGCGTTCGCTCGTTATCAAAGCGTTTCACCATGCGACGGCCCAGCACATCGAAATAGCCGCTTAACTCGACGCCTTTGGTCAGCATCATTAAGCCCGCAAGCGTAATAATGGTGTGCCAATCAATGGCATGAACCCAAAGTGTTGGATGAAATGGCGCGATGAAACTTAATACCACACCGCACAGAAGCAATAGATGAAGGAATCGATCGCGAGCAAACGGGCGAACCAGGCTTAACAGCATCGCTACTTAAATCCTCGCTGCTCACTAAATAAACGAAATGCCGCCAGGGTTTCTTCGCTGACGTGATGCTCCACCCCTTCGGCATCAATCCTTGCGGTTTCCGGGCTAATTCCCAACGCGAGGAAAAAGTTTTCCACAATCTGATGACGTTCGCGGCTGATTTGCGCCAGCTTTTCACCTTCAGCAGTTAAAAACACACCGCGCCACGGAATTTGCTCAATCAGCCCAACCGAGGCGAGTCTCTTTAACATTTTCGCAACGGTTGGTTGAGAAACACCGAGTCGCGCCGCCATATCAACCTGACGGACTTCCCCCACTTCGCGAATCAAATCTGAAATCAACTCAACGTAGTCATCAATCAATTCACGACGGTGCGCTTCCCGCACCTGCCGAAAGCCTTCGACATGCTCTTCAACGTTTACCAACTGCGTCACTTTCTGTTTATTTTTTTGGCCAGGCGTACGGCTCATGATGCTTCCTCTTGCAGTGGCGCGGCATCGTCCAATGACGACGTTCGGCCCCATTGTAAACCAGCATCACGGAAGCACAAAAATTTAACGAATTAGCAATAGCTATACAATATAGCCTGTGCTATATCTGTATGTAATGCAGACAGCCTTAAAGGGAAACAAGGGCAGCAGAAGTGAACAGGAGGGTTATATGAACGAATTTAAGAGGTGCATGAGCGTGTTTACACATTCCCCGTTTCAAGTGCGGCTAATGCTGCTCAACATGTTGTGTGATTTGGTTTCCGGGAAACCACAACAGGGCGAAAAACCTAAGTCATAGGCAGTCGCCCTGCCTTTTCGGGTTTAGTCATTCTGAACGGCTCATCTATTTGTAACTTTTCATTTCATGATGATTCAGTGAATACCTCACGCAACAGCGCTTTAACCTTACCATTTGTTGGATTTGCTACCTGCTTCGCAAAACACATTTCTCTTATCAGTTGATCTTCTTATCGTACCGCTCTATCTTCTTGCAGCCCTGCACATGAAGCGGCTCGCAGATGCGGTCCAGTATCCCTTCTTTTCCGTCTGTCAGGCAGGTTCTTACCCTCGTCGCCAGGGTTTTCGCATGGCGTTTAGTAGATCTCGATAAACATGAATTTAACGGTTAAAGATTCCCTGACGATCCGCGCAGTGGCGCTTAATCCGTGGACTGGCTTTTATTTCCTGCAGTCTTTACTGATTAACTTTGCGCTTGGTTATGAATTTAGCATTCTGTATGCAGTGGCATTTAGTTGCGTATTACTGCTGCTATGGCGCAGTGCGCCCAAATTCCAAAAAGGCTTGCTGGCGATTTGCAGCCTGATTGCAGCAATGTATTTCCCTTTTGGCCAGGCCTACGGCTCGCCGAACTTTAATACCCTGCTTGCCCTACACTCAACTAACTTCGAAGAATCCACGGAACTGATGACTATCTTCCCGTGGTACAGCTATTTGGTGTCGATCTTTATTCTGGTGCTTGGCGTTATTGCGCTGCGCCGCAAAGTTGCACCTAAAAAACGCCTGTGGTGCCATTTTGATAGCTTATGCCTGGTTGTCAGCGTGGTCTGTTTCTTTGTCGCTCCGGTACAAAACCTGGCGTATGGCGGCGTATTTAAAATCAAAGACTCTGGTTACCCAGTATTCCGCTTCGTAAAAGATGTTGTGGTCAATAACCAGGAAGTGATTGATGAGCAAACGCGCATGAAGGCCTTCGCGCAGATGAAGGACACCTGGAATGTACTGGCGGTTAAACCTAAATATCAAACTTACGTGGTGGTGATTGGTGAAAGTGCACGCCGTGACGCATTAGGCGCATTCGGTGGCCATTGGGATAACACCCCGTTTGCCAGCCAGGTGAATGGCAATATATTCATGGATTATGTGGCGGCCAGCGGCTCAACGCAGAAATCGCTGGGCATGACGCTTAACCGTGTCATTGACGGCAAACCGCAATATCAAGACAGCATTATCACGCTTGCCAACCGGGCAGGCTTCCAGACCTGGTGGTTCTCGAACCAGGGGCAAATTGGTGAATACGATACCGCCATTGCCAGCATCGCCAAACGTGCCGATGAAGTGCAGTTCCTGAAAAACGGTGATTTTGAAGCCGACAAAAATACCCGTGACGAAGCTTTGTTGAAAATGACCGCTCAGGTATTCGCGACACAACGAACCACGCCACAATTAATTGTGCTGCATTTGATGGGTTCACACCCGCAAGCATGCGACCGCACGCAGGGTAAATACAAAGATTTCGTCCAGTCGAAAGAAACGTCCTGCTATCTCTACACCATGACGCAAACCGACGATTTGCTGAAGCAACTCTACCAACAGCTACAAAATACCGGGCAGAGTTTCTCGATGGTCTACTTCTCCGATCACGGTCTGGCAATTAAAGAGCGCGGCACTGAGGTGCAATATCTGGCGCATGGTGACGAGTTCCAACAAAACTTCCAGGTCCCATTTATGGTGCTGTCCAGCGACGATAAAGTGCATCGCCAGATAAAAGCGCGCCGTTCAGCGAATGATTTCCTGAATTTCTTCTCAGCGTGGACAGGGATTAAAACCAAAGAGTTAACGCCGAAGTACAAGTTCATTTCTGAGCAAAAAGCGGGGCCAATCTACATCACCAACTTTAAGCTCAAGAAGGTGGACTATACTCATCTGCAGACGGATGTGTTTGATACCAAGACTCGTTAAGCTAATCCCCTAATCAGGGAATTCAGAAATAAAAAAATCCGCCTCAAGGGGCGGATTTTTATTTTCACTCGATAAAAGAGTGAAATTAGAAGCGGTAACCTACGCCTGCGATCCAGGTGCCAACGTCAACGTTACGGATGCGGCTCTGCTCGTAGGAAACGTCCAGTGCAACGTTTTCGATTGGGTTGAACTGCATACCCGCGCCGTAAGAGAAGCCGTAATCGCTGGTGTCAGCTTTGTTCGGGAAAGAGGTGCTCTGGAATTTACCGTAACCAACACCGACTACACCGTAGATGCTTGCCCAATCGTTGATGCGGTAAGCAGGACCAGCAGTAATACCGTAGTATTGGCCTTTGGTGTAAACGCCTGACTCAGAACGGTCTTTCTCGGTGTAAGTGAAAGAACCGATGTAGCCCAGTGGGGTGTCGTTTTCGTAACGGTATTTCAGGTTGAAACCGCCAGCTTTGTTAGCAACGCCCTGCATATCGCTTTGTGCGTAGCCGCCAGTTACGGTGCTAGTTGCAGCAGATGCGGTACCAACGGAAACGGCCAGAACACAAGCCAGTGCTGAAAGACATGCAATTTTTTTCATAATCCACCTCAATATGCTTCAAGTAACTTCTAAGTTTTTAATATATCAAAATTGTATCGGAAACTCTTCGATATTTACGTTGTCTAATGAATCCTTTCCTGTAACAGATCATTTCCATTACACCCTACTCCCTTAAATTTATAGCCTTTTTATCAAAAAACGACCTAATTGTTGTCATGAATTGCAACATAGTCATCCAGATAATTCTTAAACACTTTTGAACAAATCTTACGCAATCACACAGTTATGTTACTGCATCCGGCCATGATTTTTTTCAATGAAATCTCAACCAGCCATAACTTAATCATTTACACTGGGTCACTTTTTATTTTCTTTACTTAAATATACACATTAGCATTCGAGTTTCAGGTAGGAGGCAAGGACGAGAGTCCCCAGGAGCTTACTTGAGTAAGTGACTGGGGCGAGCGTCTGCGGCCAACACCCCTGCAACTTGAAGGATGATGGTATAGACACTGACTGACAGGATGCTGGATGCCCTTATCGCCACGTAAAACCCCCTTATGGTTACCCATTGTTGTTCTTTTGATTGCCATGACCTCGATTCAAAGTGGCGCATCACTTGCAAAATCACTCTTCCCGTTAGTCGGAGCACCAGGAGTGACCGCTTTGCGCCTGTTCCTGGGGACATTCATCCTGGTGGTTGTCTTTAAGCCGTGGCGTTTGCGCTTCAAAGCGGAGCAGCGCATCCCTTTGCTGATGTACGGGCTGGCGCTCGGCGGCATGAACTACCTGTTCTATTTATCGATTCAGACGGTTCCCCTGGGGATTGCCGTCGCCCTTGAGTTCACCGGCCCACTGGCCGTGGCACTGTTTTCATCACGTCGAGCGGTGGATTTTATCTGGGTGATTCTGGCGGTATTGGGTCTCTGGTTCTTATTACCGCTGGGGCAGTCAATTTCGCATGTCGATTTAGCCGGTGCCGCCTATGCACTAGGAGCCGGGGCATGTTGGGCGATATACATCCTGTTTGGACAAAAAGCCGGTGTCGATCATGGGCCAGCAACCGTGGCATTCGGTTCGCTGATAGCAGCAATAATCTTTGTACCGATTGGCGCATGGCAAGCGGGTGATGTTTTTTGGCACTGGTCACTTTTACCGTTAGGTCTCGGTGTTGCGGTATTATCGACAGCACTGCCCTACTCGCTGGAAATGATCGCCCTGACGCGTTTACCGACCCGCACCTTTGGCACGCTGATGAGTATGGAGCCTGGGCTCGCTGCACTGTCGGGAATGCTGTTCCTTGGTGAGCATCTGACTCTGGTGCAATGGCTGGCATTGCTTTCCATTATTGCCGCATCCATCGGTTCAACGCTGACTCTCAAGCGTGAAACGCAGATTACTCAGGTCGATGTAAAGTAGCCCACTCTGATATTATTTACCGTGGTTACGATTCCCACGGTAAATAACCTCTGCGTTCAACCACTTATATTTCCCTCTCTTACCTTCACAAAATAATAATTATTCCCATTCAACAATCACTCTTTGTTTAATTCAATTACCACTCGAAATACAAAATTGAAACTTATTGACTAACAATGAGTTACTAAATTCCATCCTTTCATTGCTATTAATCTGATAGGTACAACCTGCTCCTTCGAATACGAAATCAGGTGCTATACTTATTTCCGGTAATTCATTGGACATAACATCAAGAGGACGAAAGATTATGACTACCGCTAAACTGGTAAAAACCAAATCTACCAACCTACTGCATACCCGTAATGATGTTTCAGACAGCGAAAAGAAAGCCACCGTTGAGCTGCTGAATCGCCAGGTCATCCAGTTCATTGATTTGTCGTTAATTACCAAGCAAGCGCACTGGAATATGCGTGGTGCAAACTTTATTGCCGTTCATGAAATGCTTGACGGTTTCCGCACCGCCCTGACTGACCATCTCGACACCATGGCAGAACGCGCCGTTCAACTTGGCGGTGTCGCACTGGGTACAACGCAAGTCATTAACAGTAAAACACCACTGAAAAGCTATCCGTTGGATATTCACAGTGTTCAGGATCACCTTAAAGAGTTGGCCGACCGTTACGCGATTGTGGCGAACGATGTGCGTAAGGCAATCAGTGAAACGAAAGACGAAGATACCGCCGATATTCTGACTGCGGCTTCGCGAGATTTGGACAAGTTCCTGTGGTTCATTGAGTCAAATATCGATTAATTGCTAGCAGATTGTTACTTCATCCTCCCATTTCCGGGAGGATGGATGCACTGTTTTAGCGCATAAAAATGGTTATCCCTGCCGCAAAAGTTACTCATTTGTAATAATCACTTCACACAATCGTTAACAGCCGATTGTTTTACCGCCTTAATCTGCGGTAAAACTAGACTTCATCGTTCCTCAATACTTAACGCACCAAAACTGGGCACCATTAGAGTGCGCTGTAACTCACTTGCAACCATTATTGTGCAATGTTACATATTCACATCCTTGCAAAAACAGTAAGTTGAAAACCTGGCATGATTTTTCCATGTTGCCGCTTACTGATGCAGGGGATTGCCCCATGGATAAACAAGGAAATGCTATGAAGTCGATTTTAAAAGTTTCACTGGCTGCACTCACTCTGGCTTTTGCGGTTTCTTCCCACGCCGCTGATAAGAAACTGGTCGTTGCGACCGACACCGCATTCGTTCCTTTTGAATTTAAACAAGGCGACAAATACGTCGGTTTTGATATCGATTTATGGGATGCCGTAGCAAAAGAATTAAAACTGGATTACACCCTCAAGCCAATGGATTTCAGCGGCATCATTCCTGCGCTGCAAACCAAAAATATCGACCTGGCGCTGGCGGGTATCACCATCACCGAAGAACGTAAAAAAGCTATCGAATTCTCTGACGGCTACTACAAAAGCGGCCTGTTGGTGATGGTTAAAGCCGACAACGATTCCGTTAAAAGCGTGAAAGATCTCGACGGTAAAGTAGTTGCAGTGAAGAGCGGCACCGGTTCTGTTGATTACGCGAAAGCCAACATCAAAACTAAAGACCTGCGTCAGTTCCCGAACATCGATAACGCCTACATGGAACTGGGCACCAACCGTGCTGACGCGGTACTGCACGATACGCCGAACATTCTTTACTTCATCAAAACGGCTGGCCAGGGCAAGTTCAAAGCAGTTGGCGACTCTCTCGAAGCACAGCAATACGGTATCGCCTTCCCTAAAGGTAGCGATGACCTGCGTGTGAAAGTGAACGGCGCGCTGAAAACCCTGAAAGAGAACGGCAAGTACAACGAAATCTACAAAAAATGGTTCGGCACTGAGCCAAAATAATAAATCTAAAATGATGTAAGCAAGACCTAAGGGGCGGCTTTCGCCCCTGATATTTTTGAACCACGGTATAAGTAAAATAGGAACACATTATGGAGTTTGACTGGAGCGTCATTTGGCCTGCCATTCCAATATTGCTGGAAGGCGCCAAAATGACTCTGTGGATTTCGGTCCTTGGATTGGCAGGTGGTATCATTATCGGTCTGGTGGCAGGTTTGGCCCGCACTTACGGCGGCTGGATAGCCAACCACATAGCCCTCGTTTTCATCGAAGTGGTCCGCGGCACGCCTATCGTTGTACAGGTCATGTATATCTACTTCGCATTGCCAATGGCATTCCCTGATATTCGCATCGACACTTTCACAGCCGCGGTGATCACCATAATGATTAACTCTGGCGCCTATATTGCGGAAATTACCCGCGGGGCGGTACTGTCGATACATAAAGGCTTCAGCGAAGCGGGTCTCGCTCTCGGTCTATCCAGACGTGAAGCCGTTTGTCATGTGATTATGCCACTGGCACTGCGCCGTATGTTGCCGTCACTCGGTAACCAGTTAATTATCAGTATCAAGGACACCTCGCTGTTTATTGTTATCGGCGCAGCCGAACTGACTCGTAGCGGCCAGGAAATTATTGCAGGCAACTTCCGCGCCCTGGAAATCTGGACTGCCGTTGGTGTTATCTATCTCATCATCACCCAGGTCTTGAACATAGTGCTCCGCATTCTTGAAAGAAGGATGAAAATCCTGTGATTGAATTTAAAAACGTTTCTAAGCACTTTGGCAAAACCCAGGTGCTGCACAACATCGACCTCAACATTAAACAAGGTGAAGTGGTGGTGATTATCGGGCCGTCAGGCTCCGGTAAATCGACGCTGCTGCGCTGCATCAACAAACTGGAAGACATCACTAGTGGTGACCTGTTTGTCGACAGTCTGAAAGTTAACGACCCGAAAGTCGATGAGCGCCTGATTCGTCAGGAAGCCGGCATGGTGTTCCAACAGTTTTATCTGTTCCCGCACCTGACCGCGCTGGAAAACGTCGCCTTTGGCCCGATTCGTGTACGTGGTCTGAAAAAAGACGCCGCCGATAAACTGGCTAAAGAGCTGTTAGCGAAAGTGGGCCTTGCGGAACGTGCGCATCACTACCCATCAGAGCTTTCTGGCGGCCAGCAACAGCGTGTGGCAATCGCCCGGGCGTTAGCGGTTAAACCGAAAATGATGCTGTTTGATGAGCCAACCTCGGCACTTGACCCGGAACTGCGTCACGAAGTGTTGAAGGTTATGCAGGATCTGGCTGAAGAAGGCATGACGATGGTTATTGTGACGCACGAAGTCGGATTCGCCGCCAAAGTCGCCTCGCGCCTCATCTTCATTGATAAAGGGCGCATTGCTGAAGATGGTAACCCGCAAGAACTGATTGAGAACCCACCAAGCCCGCGTTTGCAGGAATTCTTGCAGCACGTTTCCTGAGTTCTCGACCTCACCCTCTCCTTTTGGAGAGGGTCGGGGTGAAGGGAATGCTATTTATAACGTGTGGCAGCCCAACGAACGCGCTGCGCATCGTTCATAAAGGTCCAGGCAATGAAGCGGCTCTGCTTCTGCCCCTGGGCCATCTCTTTCTTCACCACTTTTTCGACGCCAGCTTCTTGCAACGCGCGATAAATCAACGGCAGGTTCTCACCACGAGAAACCAGCGAGGTGAACCACTGCACCTGGCGGGCAAACGCCTTGCTTTCGTTGACCATCTGGTTAATAAACGCCACTTCGCCACCTTCACACCACAACTCTTGCTCACGTCCGCCAAAGTTCAGTGCGCCGTCTTTCGCCTGGCCGAGGTTTACGCGTTTACGCTCGCTACCGCTGCGGGCCGCCTGTGCAGAATCGTGGAACGGTGGGTTGCACAACGTGGCATCGAACATTTCGTTTTTATGAATCACACCCGGCAAAATTGCGGTTGCCGTTTTCTGGCGACGCAAACGAATCAGGCGTGACAGGCCTGGATTAGCATCAATAATCGCCGTTGCGTTACGCAAAGCCTCGCCATCCACATCGGTGCCGGTAAAACGCCAGCCGTATTCATGTTGGCCAATAAGCGGATAAATACAGTTGGCCCCCACACCCACATCCAGTACTGAAGCCTGCGAAGGCACCACGCCGCCGTTACCTTCTGCCAGTAAATCTGCCAGATGGTGAATATAATCGGCACGCCCAGGCACCGGAGGGCAAAGAAAGTCTTCAGGAATATCCCACTGCTTCACACCGTAGAAATGCGCCAATAGCGCCTGATTCAGCGCTTTCACTGCCAGCGGGTCAGCAAAATCAACCGTCGTTTCGCCATGCGGGCCAGGGCGTAAAAATGCGCCGAGTGCTGGGCTGCTTTGTGTCAGCGCCTGGAAATCATAACGGTTACGATGACGATTACGTGGGTGCAGACCCGGTTTGGTAGTGGCAGGGGTTTTCATTGCGGCTTCTCCTTGTGTGGTCGCGTAAGATACTCTGTGAAGCCAGCGGGGTAAACAACGCCGCGCCAATTTCATCACTGAAGCAGAGGTTTTATGTCCGCGAAACGTTATTACTACGAACCTGCCGACGGCCACGGTTTACCGCACGACCCGCTCAACGCCATTATCGGCCCGCGCCCAATAGGCTGGATTTCCTCATACGATCAACAAGGTAACCGTAATCTGGCACCGTACAGTTTCTTTAACTGTTTTAATTATCGGCCACCTATTATTGGTTTCGCCAGCAGTGGCTGGAAAGACAGCGTACAAAATATCGTTGAAACAAAAGAGTTCGTCTGGAACCTCGCCACGCGTGAACTGGCTGAGCAAATGAATGAAACCTCAGCCTCCATACCACGCGGTGAAGATGAGTTCGTTCGCGCGGGGTTAACTGCCGTTGTCGGGCAAAAAGTCAAAGCCAGCCTCGTTGCCGAAAGCCCGGTTAATTTTGAATGCCGCCTGTCGCAGTGCATTCAACTCACGACTGCCGACGGTGCGGCGATTGATAGCTGGCTGGTGTTGGGCGAAGTGGTCGCCGTTCATATTGACGAGTCACTACTAAAAGACGGTATTTACCAGACCGCGCTGGCAAAACCGGTGCTGCGTGCGGGTGGCCCATCGGCTTATTACACTATCGATGAAAGCCATCGTTTTGACTTAACTCGCCCCGACGCCCGATAAAATCAGCAAAATCATACACCTGTATCTATATGATTTGTAAGAATTTCGTCAAGTTATGTCGTTCAAAAAATGAGCATAAGTCCATCAGTTTTTTGCGTCTATGGTTTGGCGCATTGCACCTACACTGTAGGTGCTGATGATTTTTTAATCGGTTCCCAAAAGCGATGAGGATGTGATTATGAAAAAATTGCTGTATTTTTCTGCGGTTGTCACCCTTGCGGCATTACCGTTTGCCACCATGGCAGCTCAAGAAACGAATGACATCAATAACAGCCAACTCCGCCCTGCGGGGACGGTTTCGGTCTCAGGCGCGGCGAATCTTGACGATCTGGAAGCCAAACTTGGAGAAAAAGCGAAAGAAGAAGGTGCAAAAGGTTTTGTTGTTAACTCAGCCAGCGGTGAAAACAAGATGTTCGGCACCGCAACTATTTATAAATAGTCTTAATAGTTATCCCCTGGGTGACTTTCAATAACGGTTTCCATAACAGGATACCGTTATTTATTGTTAAGTTTGTTGGTTCATCCGTTCCAGATTAAATCAAAAACAATAAATACCCTTCGTAAATACTGCCTAATACCTCGGTAATTCCTTGCATTCATTTTCTCAACTTAGAATAAATTCACGAGAGAAACAAAAGACATTTCCAATCATATTAAATTGAGTGAGCAACAACACAAAAAATAGCAAAACCACTCCTGATTAATAAAAAATGTGAAGTCTATACAAGTTGGTTATCGGACAAATGCAATAAGCTGTCATACAGCAATAACGGCCTCCATTCGAAACTTCACCTTTTCTTTTATGCAGGAAGCATTTTATATGAAATTTTTGACACTGCCACGCAAACTACTTTGTGCCTCGCTGATTACGTTGTGTGCCACAGGTGCAAATGCTGCTGACAAAATAACTTTAAAACTCGCGCATAACCTGGAACGCAGCCATGTTGTGCATCAAGCCTATGAACAATTAGCCAAAGAGGTACAACAACTTTCTGATGGCAGTATGCGTATTCGTATTTATCCAAGTAGCCAAATGGGTAGCGCCCGTGAAACATTAGAACTATTACAAAATGGCGCACTGGATATGACCAAAGGTTCTGCCAGTGATTTGGAATCTTTCGACAATACTTACGCTATTTATAATTTGCCATATTTATTCAAAGACCAACAACATTTTAATCGCGTGGTATTTGGTGAAATCGGCAAAGAAATTATGGAATCAACCAAAGATAAAGGTTTCTTTGCTATTTCAGCATATGTTGCAGGTACCCGCAGTTTTTATGCGAAAAAACCGATCACCAAACCAGAAGATTTAAAAGGACTTAAAATTCGCGTTCAGGCCAGCCCAACCACCTTGAAAATGGTGGAATTAATGGGCGGTTCACCAACCCCTATTTCTTTCGGCGAAGTGTATACCGCAATGCAGCAAGGCGTTGTTGATGGCGCGGAAAATAACGTTCCATCATGGGTGCAGACTCGCCATATCGAAATCGCCAAAGTGTTCTCGGAAGATGAACATACCTCTATTCCCGACTTCCTCGTTATCTCAACCAAAACCTGGGACAAACTATCCCCTGAACAGCAGCAAATCTTGATGACAGCGGCGAAAAACTCCGAAACATATCAACAAAAGCTTTGGGACAAAGTCGATTCTGATTCACGTGCTCAAGCTAAAGCGATGGGGGCCACTATCCTCAGCGTTGATAAAGCCCCGTTCCGCGCAGCCGTAAAACCGCTGTATGACGACTTCGCCAAAGATCCAAAACAAGCGGCTCTGCTGGCTAAATTCGAAGCCGCTACCGAGTGATTTAGGGTTGCAGGTTTCAGCGGGTGAGCTCCTCACCCGCTCGTCCAAAGTTAATTTTCAGGTATACAAACATGATACTAAAGCCCATAAAGCTTGCGGTAGACCGGACTATTGCCACTTTTTCCGTGCTGGTAATGGTCGCGCTGGTCATCTGCGTGGTGTGGCAAGTGTTTAGCCGCTATGTACTCAACCAGCCCAGCACATTGACCGATGAACTGGCGCGTTTTCTGATGATCTGGGTGGGTCTATTGGGCGCGTCATACACCGTGGGTGCACAGCGCCATCTGTCCATCGATTTTCTTTCCATGATGATGCCAGACAATAAAAAACCCCTGCTCGGCATGCTAATCAACACACTGGTGCTGCTATTTTCTGGCGGGGTTATCGTCAATGGCGGCCTAAAACTCATTGAAAAGACACTTGCCACTTCGCAACTCTCGGCGGCGCTGCAAATCCCTATGGGCTACGTCTACATAGTGCTGCCGTTAAGCGGGGCGATCATGATGTTTTATTCGCTCTACTTTATCTTGACCGATGCTCAAACTTTAGTCCGTCACGAGGGTAAATAATGGAAACTTACATCGCCCTTACCTTATTCGGCGCGTTCTTCGTGCTGGTGTTTCTCGGGGTTCCTATCTCATTCGCCATTGGGATCGCCACCGTTTCATCGATGCTTATCATGTTCCCATGGGACGTTGCCATTATCACGGTTTCACAACGCCTGGCGAACGGGTTGGATAACTTTGCTCTGCTGGCGATTCCGTTCTTCATTTTTGCCGGAACGCTGATGAACAGCGGCGGGATAGCCATCAGGCTAATTAACCTGGCGCAAATTATGGTAGGACGGGTACCGGGTTCACTGGGCCACGTTAACGTACTGGCGAACATGATGTTTGGTTCGATTTCCGGTTCAGCAGTCGCGGCGGCTGCTGCCGTGGGTGGCACACTTTCGCCGATTCAAAACAAAGAGGGTTACGATCCGGCGTTCTCGACAGCGGTCAACGTTTCCTCTTGTATTACCGGTTTACTGATCCCACCTTCTAACGTGTTGATCGTCTTCTCGCTGACTGCTGGCGGGGTTTCGGTCGCTTCGCTGTTTATGGCCGGGTACTTACCTGGCATCCTGATGGGTCTGTCCATCATGCTGGTGTGCGGGATTATCTCCAAACGCCGCGGCTATCCAGTATCCGCTCGTCCAACGTGTGCACAGGCGGCCAAAGCGTTTCTCGATGCCTTGCCAAGTTTGTTGCTGGTGATCATCGTGATGGGTGGAATTCTGGGCGGCGTATTTACCGCAACGGAAGCCTCGGCTATCGCGGTAGTTTATACCTTCGTGCTCTCGGTGCTTATCTACCGCGAAGTGAAATGGCGCGATTTACCGAAACTAATCCTCGACTCCGTGGTAACCACCTCAATTGTTCTGCTACTGATTGGCTTCTCGGTTGGCATGTCGTGGGCGATGACCAATGCTGATATTCCATACATTATTAGCGACACGCTGATGGGGATTTCAGACAACCCACTGATTATTCTGCTGCTGATTAACATCGTGTTGCTGATTGTCGGCATCTTTATGGATATGACGCCTGCGGTGCTGATCTTCACACCAATCTTCCTGCCGATTGCGCAAGAGTTGGGTATGGACCCGGTGCATTTCGGCATCATGATGGTAGCGAACCTGTGCGTCGGGTTGCTGACACCCCCGGTGGGAAGTGCGCTGTTCGTGGGCTGTTCGATTACCGGCGTGAAAATCCAGCACCTGATCAAACCGCTGCTACCGTTCTATGCCGCATTATTTGTTTCACTGATGATGATTACCTACATTCCTGAGATTTCGCTGTTCATTCCTCGATTGCTGGGACTGATGTAATTCCTGCCTGCTTGAGACTGATGACAAATCACACACATGGTGGATGACGCTAGCGCTTATCCACCCTACAAAACCGTCTGGAACAGAGTAGGTTGGATAAGCGCCAGCGTCATCCACCCTACAAAACCTTCTGGAACGGAGTAGATTGGATAAGCGCCAGCGTCATCCACCCTACAAAACCTTCTGGAACAGAGTAGATTGGATAAGCGCTAGCGTCATCCACCCTACAAAACCTTCTGGAACGGAGTAGGTTGGATAAGCGCCAGCGTCATCCGACAGCTGACCTTATCATGAGTAATCATGTGATACTTTTGTGAATCCACTCACTTTATTCGCCGCTAACAATCCCTACTGTATACAACACAAGAATTGTCTCTTGTGATTACTTACGGAGCGGTAAGAATGAAAAACCTGATGGCCGCAATAGAAGCAAAGCTGATGCCGCTGGCCGCGAAAATGGCGCAACAACGCCACCTCGGAGCCATTCGCGATGCCTATATCTCGTTTATGCCGTTTATCATTGTCGGTTCAATCCTGCTGGTTATCTCCTCTTTCCCAAGTACCGCCTATCAGCAGTTTATGGCGTCGATTTTTGGTGAAGGCTGGTCTGCAACTGTCGAAATCCCGTTTACTGCCATCTTCTCCACCATGGCGGTATTTATTAGTTTTCTGGTCGCCTACCGTCTTGCCGAACGTTATGACATCGACAAAATGTCATCCGGAATTTTGTCTCTCTCCTGCTTCTTGATTCTCACCCCTTTCGCGAAAACTCAGGAAATCGGCAACCTGATCCCCATGGAATGGCTCGGCTCCAAAGGCTTGTTTGTGGCGATGCTCGGCGCAATTGCCAGTACCGAATTGTTTGCCTGGATGCTGCGCCAGAACTGGGTGATTCGCATGCCGGATGGCGTGCCACCCGCAGTGCAAAAATCCTTTGCCGCGCTGATCCCGTCATTGCTGGTTCTGGTGCTTGCGCTGGCGGTTCGCGTGTTGTTTGCCAAAACCGAGTACCACACCATTCACCAGTTTGTGTACGAAGTGCTGGCCACGCCAATCCGCCACTTTGGCACCTCGTATGTCGGCGCGTTGTTTACCTGCTTTAGCATCACCGGCTTGTGGTCTGTCGGGATTAACTCCGGCTCGATGGTGAACGGCATCCTGCGTCCTTTCTGGATGGAAAACCAAATGGAGAACCTGGCGGCTACGCAGGCCGGTTTACTTCCACCGCACGTTGTCACTGAGCAGTTCTACGACATGATTTGGATGGGTGGCGCGGGCGCAACTTTGTCTCTGGTGATTGCTATGCTGCTATTTGCCCGCAGCCAGCACATTAAGAACGTTTCGCGTCTGGCCATCGGTTCTTCCATCTTCAACATTAACGAACCGGTGCTGTTTGGCCTGCCGGTTATCATGAACCCGATAATGCTAATCCCATTCAACCTGGTGCCGCTGGTACTGGTCACCGTGCAATACATCACCATGTCGCTGGGTTGGGTCGCGACCACCACGGGC
Organism: Buttiauxella agrestis ATCC 33320; assembly: GCA_024169445.1. Lineage (GTDB taxonomy): Bacteria > Pseudomonadota > Gammaproteobacteria > Enterobacterales > Enterobacteriaceae > Buttiauxella > Buttiauxella ferragutiae. Next base: position 2,552,122 of record JALKFA010000001.1, on the reverse strand, counting down.
GTGTATATCCCCTGGACGCTGCCGCCGGTGTTGAGCGGGTTTATCGTGACCGGGCATCTTAGCGGTGCGGTGATTCAGTTAACCAACCTGTTGATTGGCGCCATTATTTATCTGCCATTCCTCAAAGTTGTGGATAAGCAATATCGGGCCAATGAAGCGCCGGAGCTTTCTGCATCCACCAAACCCGCCACGGAGTAACTAAAACATGACGTTATCGACAAACTGGGGCGTGATTGCGACCTGGCGTATGGCCTGGGAAGGCGTTGGCGAAGCCGCGCAAATGTTGCAAGGGAACAGCGACGCCAGTGGCGCAGCAGTTCGCGCCGTCACTTGCGTGGAAGATTATCCATTCTATAAATCTGTCGGCTACGGCGGTTTGCCCAACGAGCAAGGCGTGGTTGAGCTCGACGCGGCCTTTATGGATGGCTCAACGCTTGCCATTGGCGCGGTCGCTAGTCTTCGCGATATCGCCAATCCTGTCCTTGTGGCACAGGCGTTAAGCCGTGAGCGCTTCAACAGTTTTATGGTTGGTGAAGGAGCGCAAACCTGGGCTTTAGCACAGGGCTTTGAGCGCAAAAACATGCTGACGGATCGTGCGCATCAACATTACCTGAAGCGCAAACGTGAAACCCTGGATCGCGGCCTCAGCCCGTATACCGGGCACGATACCGTGGGTGTAATTACCCTCGACCATAACCAGCAAATGTGTGTCGCCACCTCCACCAGCGGCTTGTTTATGAAGCGCCCAGGACGCGTGGGCGACTCCCCGGTTTCCGGTTCAGGTTTTTATGCCGATAGCCAAATTGGTGCTGCCACCGCTACAGGCCTTGGCGAAGATCTGATGAAAGGCTGTATTAGCTATGAAATTGTCTGCCGGATGGGGCGTGGCATGTCACCCCAACAGGCTGCTGAATCGGCGGTTTACGATCTCGAAAGCCAGCTGATTGCCCGTTTTGGTCGCGCCGGTGATTTATCAGTGGTGTGTATGAATAACCGTGGTGAATATGGTGCGGCAACAACCATCGATAACTTCTCGTTTTCCGTCGCCACTCCCGCACAAAAACCCACGGTCTTTTTGACGACCCGCGAAGGTAAGCACACGCTGATTCGCCCGGCAGACCAGGCCTGGCTTGATGCTTATCTGCAACGCGTAACCGCAGAGGTGATTATATGAAATGCCAGTTAGCCGCTTTTACACCATGCCCACCAGACGCGCATTTGGTGTTGTGGAAAAATCACACCGATGCGTGGCCGAAGCCATTGCACTCTTTGCTTGATGAAATGGCGCAACATGATGAAGTGCAGTCCACCACTTTCGGCTTGCATGGTGTTTGCCAGCAGTTGTCTCTTTTGCCATCCAGCCAACTGGATAGCCCCGTGGTGTTACGCCAGCTAACGGAAAGTTTGACCAACCTGCTGCCCAGCCCCGTTTCGCATCCGATTGCCATCGATATTTCTGGTTTTGACCTGGCAAACCCTGGCGTTTTTGCTCGCCTGCGCACGTTGCTGGTCGCGCTGATGAACCGCTTTTATCAGTTACCGCAGTTGGGTTATCGCCAGCAGCAAAAAGAGAGCAACGGGCAACTTTGGTTGTTAATCCGCGAAGCAAACTTACAGGCGCATGAACTCGCATGGCAAACTCAGGCCATCGCGCAAGGCATGCTGCTTTCCCGCCGCCTTGCCGACACGCCAGCTAATGATTGCCGCCCCCAAGACGTTGCTCAACAAGCCGCAGCCTGGGCCGCTACCCATCCGCAAACACACTGTGAAATTCTTGATGAACACGCGATTCGTGAACTCGGCATGGGTTGTCTTGATGCCACAGGAAAAGGCAGCAAAAATCCGCCCCGGTTGGTGACATTGCGCTGGCAGGGTGCGGCGGAAAATGCCCCAACTTATGCGTTTGTCGGTAAAGGGATAACCTTTGATACTGGCGGCCTGTGGCTGAAAGAAGGCGAAGGGATGCGCACCATGAAATACGATATGTGTGGTGCCGCCGTGGTCTTCGGGCTGATGGAGATTGTTAGAACACTGCAATTGCCACTGAATGTCGTGGCAGTAATGGCGCTGGCCGAAAACATGCCGGGCGAAAACGCCATGCTGCCAGGTGATGTAGTGAAATCTCACGCGGGGCTAAGCGTGGAAATTATTAATACCGACGCCGAAGGCCGTCTGGTGCTGGCAGATGCGTTGAGTTATGCCGCCACGCGCTTTAATCCGGCAGCATTAATTGATGTCGCTACCCTGACCGGAGCGGTAGTGAAAGCACTGGGTTATGACATTTCTGGCCTGATGAGTAACCATGTACAACTCAGCCAGCAACTACAGCAAGCTGCCGACTTAACGCAAGACCGAGTCTGGCCGTTACCGCTGGACGAAAGCTTTGATCCGCAAGTCAAAAGCCATATTGCCGATCTCACCAATACACCGCCGAACAATGCAGCAATTGCAGTCTCTGCCGCCCATTTTTTAAGTCAGTTTTGCCACCAAAAACCCTGGGCGCATTTAGATGTCAGCGGTACTGCGCTGAGTCGTGGTAAATTTACCCAGGCCAGCGGCCGCCCTGCTCTACTATTGACGCAGTTCTTACTCGGTCTTTGCGAAGGGAAAACGAAGGATCTGTAGCCAGGTTATAAGCGGGATTTTAACCACGCAACCGGTGAGAGGTTTTTCAGCCGGTTGCGGATAATTCGTTTATTCAGCAAATCCTCGAACTCCAGCAATACCGCACCAAATCCCAGGCGTTTGTCATAACGTTCACCGTTAAGTAGTTGTTCCAGAGTCTGCGCCCACTCACCGTTTGCTGCGCGAATTTGCCACTCTTCCTGCTGCGCTTCATGCAGTGGAACCTGTAACTTGTGCGTCAGTTGACGAGCAAGTTCGCTCGGGCAGGCCATTATCGACTGCACCTGCAACGGTAAACCTTGCTGCAAAAAGCCCACCAGCGCCTCCAGCGTTTGCTCACTTCCCCGCTCACGCAGTGCCACCGCCAGGAAACCTGAAACCGGGCAGCTAAATGCCAGTAGCGCGCCGTGTTTGTGGCTAATGGTTTCCGGTAGTGGGAAAACATCCAGGTGCAGATGACCCACAGGTTGTTTTAAATCGGGTTTCATCAAACGGGATTGCTGCCAGTTTTGCAGCGTTCTACTGACACTTGCGCGGGAAATGCCTTGCTGAACCAGTAATTGCGCGGCTTCTAACAGTTCATCAAGCGACAAAGCCAGACGCACACGCAGGAAAATCAGCAGCGCCTCTTGTTCAGGGCTAAGTGCACGATGAATGGTATTTGGCCGATGAGATTTGTCGTAACAGTCATCTCGCTTACGCCAGCGCCTGACGGTATCCACAGAAATATTCAGCTCTTCCGCCAGTTCACTGTCGGATTTGTCAGAGCTTTGAATATATTTGCGGGTACGCGGCGTCGTGGTGGCATTGGTGTGGAGCTTAATCTCCATCAGACCTCATCAGGCATACGGTTAAGTAAAGCCCTCATTATAAAAGCAACTTTACGAGCGAAAAGAGCAAATCGACAGATTATCGAAAAATAAGCGCGCAAGCGATTGCAGGCCACAGCAGCCCTGCTGCTGACAGAAAAATTAGCAAAAGGTGCGCTAAACCAAGTAGTTGTAAAGATATATAAGTCACAATGATAATTCGCACGCTAATCATTTTTAATTTCAATGATTTAGCAATCATTCAATTTTTTTGAATAAGGAGGTCAATTCTATTCGATTTATTATTCTGCTAAAAAGTGTGACCATAATCACATCGACGGAACATCGTCACCTTAAACAGAATAACCTGCGAGATATTAACTATGAAAACCATCAAATATGCTGTAGCCGCCATCGCCCTTGCTACTCTTTCTTTCGGCGCGTTCGCTGTACAATCAATCAATCCGGCTGAAGCTCAGAACTTAAACAAAGTCGGCGTGGTTTCAGCAGACGGCGCAACCACTCTGGACGGCCTGGAAGCAAAACTGGCAGATAAAGCACAAGCCGCCGGCGCAAAAGCGTATTCCATCACTTCGGCTAACACCAACGGCAAAATGAGCGGTACTGCGGTTATCTACAAATAATCTTCAGTATTGCCCTGATTTACCCTCATATTTTTGGAGCTTTGCTCCACACTGCATGACACTGTTATTACCCTTGTTGCCCGCGATTTTTTCGCGGGCTTTTTTTTGCTCTTTTTCTGCTCATCAGAATGTCTGATTAACGCGCATCAAACCGTCTTCAAGCGTGGCCACTTCTCCTGTAGCCACCAGACAGCAAGCCATTTGTATTTTTAATGACTGCGGTACAGGTTCCAACCCTGCAACACAACGTTCAATCCAACGGGCGGTGACTTCCGGATCTTTTCCGGCAGGTAGCACCACTTCCTCGTCGCCGATTTCAGTCTGGCGTTCACTCACAATGCGTGAACCCTGGCTGTCGATAAGTGTTATTTGCGGGCAACGCTGTGGATTGGCATACACTTCCCCTTCCGTACCGTGCATCAGCAAGCCACGCCCGCCAATGTCAGCAAAGAATTTCGCCACTTTCGGGACATATTCAGGATGCGAAACGCTGGCCAGGCGCAGCGCAGCATCTTCTGCAAACGGAGTTGCCAGTTTGGCGAGCGTGTGGGCACTATTACGCACCCCCATCCGCCAGCGCATTGCCAGCTGATCTTCCATTGGCGTGCAAAGCGCACTGATGGGGATATATACCGGATGATGAGAATCCAGTTTGGCCTGAGCCTGGCCGGCATGCAGCGTCGGCTCAATCCCCATCAGCTTAAAAATGGTTTCGGTTATGACACGCGTTGGATCGTGGCTTACGCCATGCACCACCACCGGAAAACCGAGACGGTTAAGTAACATCGCGAGCAAGGGAGTTAGGTTTGCTAGTTTGCGCGCGCCATTATAAGAAGGGATGACAATGGGCATCGGCTTGTTCACTGGTGGCGTCAGCGAGATGAGGTGGTGCTTCATCGCATCATAGAAGCCAAGCATTTCCGCCTCACCTTCGCCTTTGATACGCAGCGCAATCAGCACGCCGCCTAACTCCAGCTCCGGCACTTCGCCTCTGAGCATATGGGCGTATAAGCCGCGAGCGGTGTCAAAATCCAGATCGCGTGCGTGGTTCTTACCACGCCCGACTTCTTTAATGATCTTACGGTAATCCACTCCGACTCTCCTTTTTATTTCTTGCTCACACGTTTGCGTCGCACCGTCTTTTTCGGTGGGGTATCAATCAGTTTAGCCGCTGGCGCTTCAGGCTGGCTTATTGGAAACACTGGCAGTGCACCCAGTAAACGCTGCCCATAATTTTTGGTCAACAAGCGGCGGTCGTAAATCACCACTTCACCATAACAGCCGTGGCTACGAATTAAACGCCCGACTTGTTGAATAAGATTAAATGACGCGCTCGGTAAACTCTGTACTTCAAAAGGATAGCGTTTCAGGGTTTTTAACCATTCGCCTTCGGTGACCACCACCGGACTGTCAATTGGCGGGAAGGCAATTTTGTGGATGTGCACCTGGCTGAGTAAATCCCCTTTTAAATCCAGACCTTCGGCAAAAGATTGCAGGCCGATCAGCACACTGGTTTCACCTTGTTCAACACGTTTACGGTGCAGCTCCACCAGCCGATAACGTGGCATGTCGCCTTGCACCAGCAGTGTTAGTCGTAAATCGGTCACATGCGTCAGGAACACCTGCATCGCACGGTTGCTGGCGAACAGCACCAGCATCCCTTTGTGCTCGCCTTTTGCCAGTTCAGCACGGAAGAACGCTGCCATTTCAGCCAGATGCTGGGCTTCGTTTTCCATCGTCGGCTCAACGGTTAACTGCGGGATCACCAGCTTGCCCTGCTCGACGTGGTTAAACGGTGAATCCAGCGCGATAAACCGGTCACCTGCGTCTTCGTCCAGCCCACTCATTTCTTGTAAGCGATCGAATTTATTCAGTGAACGCAACGTTGCTGAAGTCACGATAACGTGCGGCACATTACGCCAGACCAGTTTTTCTAGCTGATCGCACACGCGGATCCCTACGCAATGGAAGAACAGATGCGGCTGACCTTCACGAACGTCACGAGTTACCCATTTCGACACTGGTGCGCCCGATGCCTGCTCCATCGCCGAAAGCCGCCACAGTTTGCTCTGCGTTTCGAAATACCCCAATGCGCGGTTCATATGCAGTAACGCGCGGTGCAGACGCACAATATCGTGCGTTCCGGTTTTTTCGCCCAAATCGTTAAGCAGCGCTTCAGCCAGGCTGCGCAACCCTTCCATTAGCTTCGCCAGGCGTTTGCAAATCACCATGATTTCTTCGGGCAGAACGCCCATTTCAAAACGGTGCACCGCTTCCTGTTCGCCCGGTAACCACAATGAAACGATGCTGTTAAACGAACTCAGCAGTTCATAAACTTCATCACAATGGTTGGTCAGACGTTCGGGTGATGTCAGCGGTGGCGGGCTTTTCGGGCGGAACTGCGCCATGCAGGTTTCAACCAGTTTAGTGAAGAGATCGAACTGCAAACGGCTGTAACCGGGCGTGACTTCGGCGCTCATTTCCAGCGCGTCTCGGGCCACATCCGGCAAATGATGTCCTTCGTCTAAAATCAGCAGCAGGTTTTTTGCCTCAGGCAACACCGCGTCGCTTTCCATAGCCGCCATCACCAGCGAATGGTTTGCTACTACCACTTCCGCATCGTCAATCTCACGCCGTGCCACAAAGAACGGGCATTCGCGATACCAGTGGCAATTGCGCCCCAGACAGCTGGCTTTGTCGGTGCTTAAACGCCGCCAGAGATCGTCTTCAATATTTTGCGAAGTATGGTCGCGCAGTCCGTCCCATTTATAGGCATCAAGATCGGTTTTCAGTTTGGCGCAACGTTGTTGTTCATCTTTGCTGGTCGGTGCCATTTCATCTTCCAGAAAAGCCAGCAAATCACCTTGTGAAGCGTTGTCCGTCGCCAGGGCTGACAGGTTGCGCGGGCAAACGTAACGCCCACGACCAAAGGCGGCGGTAAATTTGAGATCGGGGATAATTTTGCGCAGTAGCGGCAAGTCTTTGCTGAAGATTTGATCCTGAAGAGCGACGTTGGCGGTGCTGACTACTAACGTTTTTTGCTCACCACGGGCGATGGCGATCCCGGGGATCAGGTAAGAAAGAGTTTTCCCCACACCTGTGGGTGCCTCAATCGCCAGATGACGACCCGCTTCGCCCGCTAGCGTTTTCGCCACTTCGGCAATCATTTGCCGTTGCGGTGGGCGCGGAATAAAGTCCGGGATCTGCTGCTGCAGCGCCTTATACCAGGCGGCGATTTGCTCTTTTTGAGCTGAGGACAAAGCCATGGAAACCACTTTTACTGTATAAACAACCACTATTGTCCCACTTTTTGCAGTCTTACAGCAAGGCTTGACGCATGACAAAGTGGCCAGGGGCGGTTCCTCTCTATAATCGAGCCTGTTTATCTTCCCACTGGTGTCAAAAAATGGATTATCAACTCAATTTAGACTGGCCTGAGTTTATGGCGAAATACTGGCAGAAAAAGCCGGTTATTTTGAAAAATGCGTTTCCGAATTTTGTCGATCCGATTACGCCGGATGAGTTAGCTGGTCTTGCTATGGAAGCAGAAGTGGATAGCCGCCTGGTAAGCCACACCAACGGTCAGTGGCAGGCTGCCAACGGGCCTTTCGAAGATTTTGATAATCTGGGGGAAACCGGTTGGTCGCTGTTGGCGCAGGCCGTTAACCACTGGCATGCACCCGCGGCTGAACTGGTACGTCCATTCCGTGTGTTACCGGACTGGCGTCTGGATGACCTGATGATCTCCTACTCGGTTCCTGGCGGCGGCGTTGGCCCACATATCGACCAATATGACGTGTTTATTATTCAGGGCATGGGCAGCCGTCGTTGGCGTGTCGGTGACAAACTGCCGATGCGCCAGTTCTGCCCGCATCCAGCGTTGCTGCACGTTGACCCGTTTGAACCGATCATTGATGAAGATCTGGAACCTGGTGACATTCTGTATATTCCACCAGGTTTCCCGCACGATGGTTTCACTCATGAAACCGCACTCAACTACTCCGTCGGTTTCCGTGGGCCAAATGGCCGCGATTTGATCAGCAGCTTTGCTGATTACGCGCTGGAAAACGATCTCGGTGGCGAGCATTACAGCGATCCTGATTTAACCTGCCGCGAGCATCCGGGCAAAGTTGAAGGCTATGAGCTGGCTCGTCTGCGCGACATGATGATGGAAGTGATTAGCCAGCCTGAAGATTTCAAGCAGTGGTTTGGCCGCTTTATTACCACTCCGCGCCATGAGCTGGACATTGCGCCAGCGGAGCCGCCATATCAGCCAGGGGAAATCCTTGATGCGTTACTCGGCGGCGAATGCCTGACGCGCCTGAGCGGTTTGCGCGTGCTGAATGTCGAGGGCGAGTTCTTCGTCAACAGCGAACCGATGGAAGCGCCGGTTCCGCATGCCGCTGATGCTTTGTGCCGTTACACCCTGTTGAGCCAGGCCGAACTGGGCGATGCTTTGCAGAACCCAGAATTTGTAAGCGTCTTAACTGAGTTAGTTAATCAAGGATATTGGTATTTCGACGATTAACAGATTTAGTTGCACCATGTAACTAAAAATTACCCAGAGTCTTTGTAACTGACTACAGTTATACGGGGGGTTTCCCGGGTAGACTTTGGGGATAACATGGCGCTTTATACAATCGGTGAAGTGGCTCTGCTTTGTGATATCAACCCCGTAACGTTGCGTGCCTGGCAACGGCGTTACGGGCTTTTGAAACCGCAGCGTACCGATGGCGGCCATCGATTATTTGACGATGCCGACCTCGAACGTATCCGTGAAATCAAACGCTGGATTGAAAACGGTGTTCAAGTCAGCAAGGTGAAAGCCTTACTGAGTGGGGAACTTCAGGATCGAGAAAGCGGCTGGCGTGAACGCCAGGAGCTATTGCTTCACCATTTACAAGCTGGCAGTCCGAACCGGTTACGAAACTGGATGGCTGACATTGGCCGCGACTATCCAGCAGAAACCCTCGTCAACCAGCTCTACATCCCTCTTCGTCGCCGTCTGCAATGCCAACAAGTCACACTCAACACGTTACTCAGTCTGCTGGATGGCGCCTTGATCAATTACATTGCACTGTGTCTCGCCTCCGCGCGCAAACGCAGCGGTAAAGATGCGCTATTAATTGGATGGGATACACCGGATACCACCCGTTTATGGATGGCGGCGTGGATGGCAATCCAACAAGGCTGGCGTGTGGATGTGTTAGCGCATCCGTTGCACCAGTTGCGCCCTGAGCTGTTCGCCCAACAAACATTGCTGGTGTGGTGTGGCGATACGCCGACCCACAGTCAACTTGACCAGCTGGAACTTTGGCGCTGCTCGGGGTTACAAATTTACCCGCTGATGAGCAACGGGCAATCGACCGAACACGCATAAGAAAAATTTAAAGGTTCATTAACAACCCTGCTTCATCTTATAATCGCAGACGTTATGTATGGAGCGAATATAAAGATGAAACTGAGTAAAATTGCCCTGGTGGGCGGTATGCTGGTGATGGCTATCGGTGGGATTGGCGGCGTAATGCTGGTTGGCTATATCGTCATCCTTCATGGCGCGTGATGTAACGTAATAAGCGTTCAAACAGGCGGTCGATAACCACGGCGACCAACGCGACCAACAAAGCGCCTTGAATCACATAGGCGGTGTTAAAGCCGCTCAGCCCGATAATTATCGGCGAACCCAGGGTGCTGGCACCAACCGTTGAGGCAATCGCTGCGGTGCCGATATTAATGATCACCGAAGTGCGGATCCCCGCCAGAATCACAGGTGCTGCAAGGGGTAATTCGACTTTTCTCAGCATTTGCCAGCGGCTCATTCCGGCCCCCAGGGCAATCTCTTTTGTGGCTTCTGGTACCGCGCCAATCCCTGCTAACGTTCCCTGTAAAATCGGCAGCAAACCGTATAACACCAGCGCGATAATTGCCGGTTGCTGACCAAACCCCATTACCGGAACGGCAATTGCCAGCACCGCGACGGGCGGGAAAGTTTGCCCAGCCGCGGTGATGGTTTCAACCAGAGAGCGAAACTCAAGTCCTGCCGGGCGTGTCACCGCGATACCCAGCCCCATGCCAATCACAATCGCCACCAAACTGGAAATCCCGACCAGCATAAAATGTTTGAGCGCCAGGGCGATAAAACTATCTTGTTGGTACAAAGGCCTTTCGAGTTCAGGAAAAAGCCAGCTGAACACGGGGCCGCTGTAAGGTAATACCGCTAACAATGCGATAAACAGCGCAATAAACCACAGCAGTGGGTCACGAAGCAGGCGCATTTTCACCCCGCATCTTTTCCCCCTGAACCAGGTCGCTAAAATGCAGCACCCCGCAAGGTTCACCACGCTGGTTTACCACCGGTAATTGCTGGCATTGGCGGTCAACAAACAGCGATAATGCCTCGCGCAAACTTAACGTTTCGCTGATTGGATCGCCTGCGATGCGCTCTTCCGTTCGCACCCGCTCAGCCACATGACAAAGTGACAACAGGCGTACACCAAGCTCACTGCGACCAAAGAAATCACGCACAAAATCTGTTGCCGGGCGCGTTAATAATTCCAGCGGTGTACCTTGCTGAACCACCTGCCCGCCATCCATCAGCACAATTCTGTCGGCCAGTGTTAGCGCTTCATCAATGTCGTGCGTCACCAGCACAATGGTGCGCCCAAGCAGTTGATGGATGCGGATAATTTCTTGTTGCAGCGCGCCGCGTGTCACCGGATCAAGCGCGCCAAAAGGCTCATCCATCAACAACACTTCCGGGTCAGCCGCCAGCGCGCGCGCCACGCCAACACGCTGTTGCTGCCCACCCGAAAGCTGATGCGGATAACGGTCACGAAATTGCGCTGCTTCCAGGCCGAGTAAATCCAGTAATTCGTCAATCCGCGCACTGATTCGCGCTTTCGGCCATTTCAGCAATTGCGGCACGGTGGCTATATTCTGGGCCACATTCCAGTGGGGAAACAGGCCAATCGACTGAATCGCATACCCCATGCGGCGGCGCAGAACTTTGGCGTCAAAATTACGGATTTCTTCACCTGCAAAGCGGATGCGCCCGCTATCGTGTTCGACCAGGCGGTTGATCATTTTCAGAGTGGTGGATTTTCCAGAACCTGAAGTGCCAATCAGCACCGTGAACTCCCCTTCCTTGATATGCAGCGACAAGTCGCTGACGGCTATCTCGCCCTGGAAGGATTTGCTGACATTTTCGAATTCGATCATGGCTGTTTTTCCTCAAGCAATGAGATAAACAGTTTAAAAAATGCGTCGAGGACAACCGCCAGCGCGATAACCGGGATCACACCGAGCAACACCAAATCCAGCGCGCTACTGAGTAACCCCTGGAAGATAATCGCCCCAAAACCACCGGCACCAATCAGCGCGGCAATCACCGTCATACCGATGGTCTGAACGCAGACAACACGCAGGCTGCGTAATAATACGGGTAGCGCCAGTGGTACTTCAGCCTGCCAAAAAATCTGCCAGCGCGACATGCCCATGCCTTCAGCACTTTCAATGATATTGCGTGGAACTTGCTGTAACCCTGCTACCACGCCGCGCACTAACGGCAATAGCGCGTACAGCACCAGCGCGATTAATGCTGGCGCGACGCCAATCCCGCTCACGCCCAGCGAACCCAGCCAGGGAAAAATCTTGACCAGCCCCGCCAGCGGCGCAATTAACAAACCGAACAACGCCACCGAAGGCACCGTTTGAATAACATTGAGCACCGAAAAGACCGAGGATTGCCAGCCTGGACGGTTGTAACACAGCACGCCCAACGGCACGCCAATCAACAGCGCTGGCAGCAACGTCCCCAATAACAGAGCCAGATGGCGCGACAGTGCATCATCAAAAACATCCTGACGGTTGGCATACTCTTTTAGCAGGGAAAGGTCGGAAAAAAATCCACTCAGCAGCAGTGCGAGAGGCACAACCCAGATCTGTATATTCAGCAGCAAACGCCAGAGTGCTTTGGGCGTCAGACGGTTGATGGCGTCAGTGCACAGCAGCAGGCATAAAGTTAGCGACAACCATAATCCGCTGCCCGGTGAGGAGCGCGCAAGCGTGCTTCCCTGCAGCGAAAACTGCGTTGCCGTGTTTCCCATCGCCCACAAAATAGCGATAAACGTCAGCTCGCCCACCAGGAGTGTCAATAGCAATGCAGGTGGCCGACAAGGTAACAGCGCCAGACAGGCCAGGATGAAAACCGCAACACAGAGAACCAGCCAGGCGTGCGCCGGGAGTTGGCTAAGCGCGATAGGCTCCCCGGAAACCAGGCGATTGGGTGCGAAATTGATAAACGGTAAAGCCGCGCCTGCCACTACCAGCAAAGTCACCAGTAGCAACAGGACACGATTATGAATTTTGAACAAACAGACATCCTGTTATTTCACGAAACCTTTCTGCTTCAGATAATCAGCAGCCACTTTTTTAGCGTCCAGTCCTTCCACCGCAATGCTGGCGTTCAGCTGTTGCAGCGTTTTCTCATCCAGCGAAGCAAATACCGGTTTTAACCAGTCGTCCAATTCCGGATACGCTTTCAGCACCGCTTCGCGCACCACTGGCGTAGGGGCATAAATAGGCTGCACGCCTTTTGGGTCGCTCAACGTTTGCAGGCCAAGTGCCGCCACCGGGCCATCCGTTCCGTAGGCCATTGCGGCATTTACGCCCGACGTTTGCTGTGCAGCAGCTTTAATGGTGACCGCCGTGTCACCACCCGCCAGAGACAACAATTGCGGCTGCTCGAGTTTAAAACCATAGGCTTTTTCAAACGCCGGGAGCGCATCAGAGCGTTCAATAAATTCAGCAGAAGCCGCAAGTTTGAATTCACCACCCTTTTTCAGGTAAGCGCTGAGATCGTCAAGCGAAGTCAGTTTGTTTTTCTCGGCCAGATCTTTGCGAACCGCGATGGTCCAGGTGTTATTGGCGGGAGCGGGAGTCAGCCATACCAGATGATTTTTCTCGGCATCAAGTTTTTTAACTTTCTCATAACCCTGTTGCGCATTTTTCCATGCCGGATCTTTTTCATCTTTGAAGAAAAATGCCCCGTTGCCGGTGTATTCCGGGTAAATATCCAGCTCGCCTGCGGTAATGGCCCCGCGCACGACTGGTGTGGTTCCCAACTGGACTTTATTGACGGTTTTGACACCGTGGCTGTCCAGCACCTGCAAAATAATATTACCGAGCAGTGACCCTTCGGTATCAATTTTAGAACCCACTTTCACCGGTTCTGCGGCTTGAGCGCCTACCGCCAGTAACACTAATCCTGTCATACCCCAACGCGCTGATAAGTTCATCGTACTTCCTCGTTGTTGTTCTTTGCTTAAAAATCATGGAGTCGCAAAAGTTTAGTCGAGAATTGAGGAATGGGAAAACTGGTGCTGGAAGTGAGAAATCTATCTGGCTCTTTTGCCCAATAAAAGAGGCCACCTTTTCACAGTGGCCTTTTATCAAAGTAACGACTTAAAGCTTATTTCAGTTCAAACTCGCTCTGTTTCACACGAGCAGAATCCAGCCCGATGAACACATTGAATTTGCCAGGTTCAGCAACGTGCTTCATCTGTGCGTTCCAGAACTTCAGCGCCTCAATGTCAATCGGGAAGCTCACGGTCTGGGTTTCGCCTGGTTTGAGCGTCACTTTCTTAAAGCCTTTCAGCTCTTTAACCGGGCGGCTCATTGATGCGGTGACATCCTGCAAATACAGCTGAACAACGGTTTCGCCTTCACGGTCGCCGGTGTTTTTCACTTCAACAGAAGCTTCGACTTTGCCATCAGCTTTCATTGATGGCGCTGACATTTTCACATCAGAAACCGTGAACGTGGTGTAGCTCAGGCCATAACCGAATGGGAACAGCGGGCCATTTGCTTCATCAAAGTAACGAGAAGTGTATTTGTTTGGTTTTTCCGGATTGTACGGACGGCCAGTATTCAGGTGGCTGTAGTAAACCGGGATCTGCCCGACAGAGCGCGGGAAGGACATCGGCAATTTGCCTGACGGGTTGTAATCGCCAAACAAAATATCGGCAACCGCGTTCCCGCCTTCGGTGCCGCTATACCACGCTTCCAACAGCGCATCGGCTTGTTGGTTTTCTTTGACCAACGCCAGCGGGCGACCGTTCATCAACACCAGTACCAACGGTTTGCCGGTCGCTTTCAGCGCGGCAATTAAATCGCGCTGGCTTTGCGGCAGCACAAGGTCGGTACGGCTAGAGGCTTCGTGTGCCATGCCTTGCGCTTCGCCAACAACCGCCACCACCACATCGGCAGATTTCGCGGTGTTAACCGCTTCGTCGATCATCTCTTTAGCTGAACGAGGATCAACGCTCACCGCAGGTTCGTACTGGTTCAGGAAGGCAACGATGTCTTTTTCATCAGTGACGTTAGCACCTTTAGCGACCACGATTTTGGCGTTATCGCCCACCGCATTTTTGATACCCTGCAACACAGTGATGGTCTGATCGGCCACACCCGCCGCAGACCAGCTACCCATCACGTCGCGCTTGCTGTCAGCCAGTGGGCCAACCACGGCAATGGTGCCTGATTTTTTCAGCGGCAAGGTTTGTAGGCGGTTTTTCAACAACACCATGCTTTCGCGGGCGACTTCGCGTGCTTCTTTACGATGCAGGCGGCTTTCGGCGTTGGTATCTGCCGGGTCAGATTCTTTCGGCCCTAAGTGGCTGTATGGGTCGTTAAACAGCCCCATGTCATACTTCACGTTCAGCACGTGGCGCGCGGCATCATCCAGTTCTGCCATCGGTACCTCACCGCTTTTCACCAGCTCTGGCAAGTATTTGCTGTAGTACTCATCGCTCATACTCATGTTGATGCCGGAGTTCAGTGCGACACGCACCGCATCTTTCGGGTCACTCGCCACACCGTGCTTGATCAGTTCTTTAATCGCACCATGGTCAGAAATAGTGATGCCTTTGAATTTCCACTCATCGCGCAGCAAGTCTTTGAGCAGCCAGCTGTCAGACGATGCAGGCGTACCGTTTAATGAATTCAGCGCAACCATTACGCCACCGCTGCCCGCATCCAGCGCGGCTTTGTACGGTGGCATATAGTCGTTGAACAAGCGCTGGGTGCTCATATCAACCGTGTTGTATTCCTTGCCACCTTCTACTGCGCCATAAGCGGCGAAGTGTTTGACGCTGGTCATTACCGAATAACGGTCTGCTGGGCTTTTGCCCTGCATCGCTTCAACCATGGTGCGGCCCATGATCGAGGTCAGGTAAGTATCTTCACCAAAGCCTTCAGAAACACGGCCCCAACGTGGGTCGCGTGACACATCGACCATCGGTGCCCATGTCATGTTCAGGCCATCATCAGCCGCTTCATAGGCAGAAACTCGGCCCACTGTTTTCACCGCTTCCAGATTAAAGGAAGAGGCTAAACCGAGGCTGATTGGGAACACGGTACGTTGGCCATGCACCACATCATAGGCAAAGAATAAGGGAATTTTCAGACGGCTGAGATCCATCACCTGATCCTGCATGGTGCGGATATCGTGACGGGTTACGGTGTTGAAAATCGCCCCAACCTGCCCGTCTTTGATCATCTCACGAATGGCTTCTTTCGGGTTATCCGGCCCGACGCTGATTAACCGCAACTGGCCGATTTTTTCGTCAGTGGTCATTTTTTTCAGCAAATCGGTGACGAAAGCGTCACGGGCTTCAGGCGTTAATGGGTGCGGGCCAAACATTTCATTAGCCAGCGCGGGTTGCAGCGCAAGGCTAACTGCCAAACTTACAGAACAGAGCCATTTCATCGACATTACTCTCTTGCTCAAGCCGCCACGCGGGGCAGCACGAAGTGTTAAGAGGTGCAGTGTGCCACAACGACACAGTGGTAAGAAGAGCGGTTCCGATGTTATGTGCTGATTTTCCGAGCGTTTCGGAAGAATCATTAGTGAATTGCAAGCTATGCTTGAAGGCGTCACTATTTTCACAAGGAGTGGATAAATGTCTAACCCGTTTATTAATGAACTCAATCGCCTGGTTGGCAACCAACATGTATTAACCGATGCAGCCAAAACGGCACGTTACCGTAAAGGTTTCCGTTCCGGCCAGGGCGAGGCGCTGGCGGTGGTTTTCCCCGGCACGTTGCTGGAGTTATGGCGTGTGCTGAGTGCTTGTGTCAGCGCGGACAAAATCATCCTGATGCAGGCCGCCAATACCGGTTTGACCGAAGGCTCAACCCCAAATGGCAACGATTACGATCGTGAAATTGTCATTATCAGTACGCTACGTCTGGATAAATTGCAGTTGTTGGACGGCGGAAAACAGGTGCTGGCATTCCCTGGCAGCACGCTATATCAACTAGAAAAAGCGCTTAAACCGTTGGGGCGTGAACCGCATTCGGTGATCGGTTCGTCGTGTATTGGCGCATCGGTGATTGGCGGAATTTGTAATAACTCCGGTGGTTCGCTGGTGAAACGCGGACCGGCCTATACCGAAATGGCGCTGTATGCGCGTATAGACGAGCAAGGCAAATTAACGCTGGTCAACCATCTGGGTATCGACCTCGGCGTGACGCCCGAACAAATCCTCGGCAAGCTCGATGACGAGCGAGTGAAGCCAGAGAATGTGCTTCACGACCAGCGCCAGGCCTCTGATAAAGATTACGCCGAGCGCGTGCGAGATGTGGATGCCGACACGCCATCTCGCTTTAACGCTGACCCAAGCCGTCTTTTTGAAGCTTCAGGCTGCGCCGGGAAACTTGCCGTTTTTGCGGTACGCCTCGATACCTTTGTTGCCGAAAAGCAAAACGAAGTGTTCTACATCGGCACCAACAAACCAGAAGTGCTGACGGAAATCCGCCGCCATATTCTGGCTAATTTTGAAAACCTGCCGGTGGCGGGCGAATACATGCACCGCGATATTTACGATATCGCCGAGGTATATGGCAAAGACACGTTCATGATGATCGACAAGCTCGGCACCGACAAAATGCCGCTGTTCTTTACCCTGAAAGGCCGCACCGACGCGTGGATTGAAAAAGTCCCGTTCCTTAAGCCGCACTTCACCGACCGTGTGTTACAGCGTCTGAGCAACTGGAGCCCGAACCATTTACCGCCGCGCATGAAAGAGTGGCGTGGAAAATACGAACATCATTTGTTGTTGAAGATGTCGGGCGAAGGGATTGCCGAGGCGCGCAACTGGCTGGAGAGTTATTTCCAGCAGGCTGAGGGTGGCTTTTTCGTCTGTACGCCATCCGAAGGGGCGAAAGCGTTTTTACATCGTTTTGCCGCTGCCGGTGCTGCGGTGCGTTATCACGCGGTTCACGCCAGTGAAGTGGAAGATATTCTGGCGCTGGATATCGCTCTGCGCCGTAACGACCAGCAGTGGTTTGAGCAACTCCCACCAGAGATCAGCAGCCAAATCAGCCACAGTCTGTATTACGGCCACTTCATGTGCCATGTCTTCCACCAGGATTACATTGTCAAAAAAGGGGTTGATGTCCATGCGCTGAAAGAGCAAATGCTTGAGCTGCTACGCACGCGTGGCGCGCAGTATCCGGCTGAGCATAACGTCGGGCATCTCTATGAAGCGCCTGACAGCTTAAAGCAGTTTTATCAGGCAAATGACCCGACTAACAGCATGAACCCAGGCATTGGTAAAACTACGAAGCACAAATGGTGGGAGGAAGCATCCTGTAGCCATACGCACCACCACAACCCTCATTAACTGTTGCCGTCAACCACCAGACCAGGGGCTATTTTTCGTTGGTTTTTCGTACTAAATTAAAATTCCAAAAAGTGGTGTGACCTTACGCCACTTAAATTTTTTTGCGTACAGGAGCGGGAGATGTCAGTGCTCGAAACAGTACCGAGTGTAGGATTACATGTTCGCGACGCCAGCGCCGATGATATTCCGGCCATCACCGCCATTTATGAATGGCATGTTCTGCATGGGCGCGGCTCTTTCGAAGAAGAGCCGCCAACACGTAGCCAAATGGCTGAACGTCTTAACGCAGTTCATGCCCTACAACTCCCGTGGTTGGTCGCGGTATATTGCGGAATTGTGGTGGGTTATAGCTACGCGACAGCTTATCGTCCACGCCCGGGGTATCGTTTTACCATTGAAGACTCGGTTTATATCGACGCCAGTATGACGGGCAAAGGTGTGGGTCGTGAGCTGTTAAGCCAGCTGATTACCCGTTGCGAGCAGGGGCCATGGCGGCAAATGGTGGCGATTATTGGCGATGGTGAAAACAATTCAGGTTCATGCCGTTTGCACAAAAAACTCGGTTTCGAAGTGGTTGGGCAACTACGCAATGTGGGATTCAAGCTTGGCGGCTGGCGTGATACGTTGATTATGCAGCGCCCGCTTAATGATGGGGACCGGACGCTGCCATTAAATTAGGGTATTGCTTTAATCGTCCTGAGCATTGCCCGCAACCGTATTGCTCGCCATTTGAGCAGACTTCTGCTTTTTATACGCCAGCGCTGATGAAGGCACAGGCGTCACTTTGCCCGTTTCCATCCAGTTGCGTAAACGGTTTGCATCGGCAAAGTGGGTATATTTGCCGAAGGCATCCAACACCACCAGCGCCACCGGGCGGTTATTAATCATAGTGCGCATCACCAGGCAATGTCCGGCATTGTTGGTAAAGCCAGTTTTAGTGAGCTGAATGTTCCATTTGTTGTTGTAAACCAAATGGTTGGTATTACGGAACGGCAGCGTATAAGCCGGATTGGCAAACGTCGCCATATCTTCTTTGGTGGTGCTCAACTGGCCAAGCAGTGGATATTGCTTTGATGCAATCAGCAGTTTGGACAAGTCACGCGCCGTGGAAACGTTTTGAATCGACAATCCAGTCGGTTCAACGTAACGGGTGTGCGTCATACCCAGGGATTTGGCTTTCGCATTCATCGCGCGAATAAACGCGTTATAACCGCCAGGATAATGATGTGCCAGACTCGCCGCCGCGCGGTTTTCTGAAGACATTAAAGCCAACAACATCATGTCTTTACGGTTAATTTCACTTTTCAGACGTACGCGAGAATAAATCCCTTTCATTTCAGGCGTTTGGCTGATGTCGACGCTGAGCATTTCATCCATCGGCAGCTTCGCATCCAGAACCACCATCGCCGTCATCAGTTTGGTGATCGAGGCAATCGGGCGCACCAGATCGGGATGGCTGGAATACAAAATTTTATTGGTTTGCAGATCGACGATCATAGCACTGCCAGAGGCTATTTCCTGTGTGGAACTCACCTGTTGTACGGTGGCTTTAGTCGCAGCCTGAGAAGCGAGTGGTACGGCAATCATCAGCGCAAGGCTGAGCAACGATAGTCGAATTTTTGTCGGCATGGTGGCACTTCTGTAATTATTCAAGAATGTGATGTGTCCATCGAATCTGTTCACAGAACGTATGAATAGATGAGGCGTCAGCATAATACTCTGACGCCCCGGAAAACTGCCACAATTGATTCGTAATAAAATAGTTACCCACCGTTTAGAACAAACGGTATCCGTAACCCCACAAGATAACACTCAGCGCTAACAGGACTTCAAGCACCAGTACACCAATGGCGAGCGTTGAGCTAGAGAAGCTCATCCCCTCTTCTTTATTGATGCCAAGGAACTCGGGCACACCGACATACAGCAGGTAACCGGTGTAAACCAGCGCAGCAGCACCCACCAGAACACACAACCACACCAGCGGATACAGCGCCACAAGGCCACTTAAAAACAGTGGGGTCGCCACATATCCAGCAAACACCATGCAACGAGCCAGTGACGGGCGATGTGGATAGTTACGAGCCATCCACCACATGACACGCCCCATCACGGCGACACCAGCCAACATCAGTGCATAAAACAGTACGCCTAAATAGAATCCGGTAAACATCGACAATTGAACGAAGGTGCCGTCACCAAAATTCCAGCCAATTTGGGTTGTGCCGATAAACGCACAGATAACCGGAATGGCCGCCATGATTAACACATGGTGAGTGTAGTGATGCGATACCGTTTCGTTCTCGCGTTTTATATTCTGCATTTCACGATTAGGATGGGAAAAAAGCCCCCAGACATGACTCATAACGCCTCCTGACATGCCAAAAAAAATCGATTAAGCACAGTCAAAGTATAATGCACAGCGGCTTGATTGTTTTTTAATCAGATAAAAATAACTGGGGAAACGGAACAACATCTCCAACGGTCACAACCGCTATACTGAGGCTGTACAAAAACAAGGAATGACATTTAACACTGTGGATATTACTCAACTGATTGCGCATTACGGCTACGCCGCTTTGATTTTGGGCAGCATGGCTGAAGGGGAAACGGTAACTCTGCTGGGGGGGATTGCAGCACACCAGGGGTTGCTGAAATTTCCGCTAGTGGTTCTGTCCGTGGCGCTCGGCGGCATGATTGGCGACCAACTGCTGTATCTGGTTGGCAGGCGTTTTCGCGGTTCCATTCCTGCACGATTTCAAAAACACAAAAAGAAAATCATTAAAGCGCAGGATCTTATCAACCGTCACCCTTATTGGTTTGTCATCGGATCGCGCTTTATGTATGGCTTCCGGGTGATCGGGCCGATTTTGATAGGTGCCAGTCACCTACCTCCGCGGATCTTTTTGCCGCTCAATATCGTGGGCGCATTAATTTGGGCAACGCTTTTTACCACTCTGGGGTATATGGGCGGCGAAGTTGTTGGCCCGTGGCTGCAAAACCTGGACCAACATATAAAGCACTGGATTTGGTTGGTCGGCGTAGTTGCGGTGGTGTGGCTGGTGCGTTACTGGTTCAAACGCCGCGAGAACAATAAGTCAGGTTAACTTTTCGGTTTGAAATGAGGGTTAGCGAACATAAATCCGCCGTCGACGATAAACGATTGTCCGGTAGTGTAGCTGGCGCTGTCAGAGCACAACCATGCGACAAGACTGGCAATTTCTTCGGTTTCGCCAGCTCGCCCTAATGGGATCTCAGGAATTTTGCTTTTGACTCCGTCACCTTCTCCCATGTTGTTCATCGGCGTGGCAATAGCGCCGGGTGCAACAGCGTTGACCAGAATTTTATAATGCACCAGTTCCATCGCCATGGATTTGGTTAACCCGCCCAGCGCATGTTTTGCTGCCGTGTAAGCGCAGGCTTCAGGAAGCGGTGTGTGCTCGTGAACTGAGGTAATATTCACAATCCGCCCGCCATTGCCCTGGGCTATCATGGCGCGCACCACTTTCTGCGAGCAGATAAATGCGCCGTCTACATCCACAGTGAACAGCCCGCGCCATTCCTCCAGGGTGACATCCAGGAAAGGGTTTTTACTCATCGCCCCGGCATTATTCACCAGCGCGTCCACACGCCCGAAACGCTCAATCAGCTCATCAATTCCGGCTGCGCCATCGGGAAGATGGGCTAAATCAAGCTGAACAGTTTCCGCTCGCCGCCCAAAACCGTTGACCTGACGCGCCGTGTCTTGTGCGCCCTGCTCGTCTGAATGCCAGGTGATGCCGATATCATAGCCCTGCTGTGCCAGCATAAGCGCACATTTTTTGCCAATACCGGAATCCGCTGCTGTGACAATAGCCACTTTGTTAGCCGCGCTCATCACCACCTCCAGACGATCTTTTAACCAGGATGTAAGTATAGGAGACGGTGGATAACGCTGACGCTTATCCGCCCTACAAAACCGAAACCGGTCGGGCAAGCGCAGCGCCCCCGACATAACCCAGTGGCTATGCTTTCCCTGCCTGATACCCCCCGCCTAAAGCAGAGATCAACTGAACATCGGCGTTAAGCCACTGGCCGTGCAGCTGGATGGCTTTTGCCTGTTCAGACAAATCCGGCAAGGTCGCTGCACTCATCCGCGCACCAGAAATGATCCCCGCTTTGTAACGAGCCTGCGCCAGAGCTTTGAGTTTTTGCGTGCCTTGCAAAATGGTGCGCTGATGCTCGTTTTCCGCCGCAACCGCATTCAGTTGGCTGGCGGCTTTTTCAACATCATTTACCGCACCAACCACCGCTTTGTTGTAGCTGGCAATGGATAAGTTACTTTCTGCGCGCACAATATCGAGGTTGGCGTTCAAGCGGCCACTGTCAAAAATAGGCAGAGTAAAGCCGCCAATCACGCCCATTTGCTGGGCTGAACCACGGAACAAATCACTCAAATGAAGCGCATCATTTTGCAGGAAGGCACTGAGGTTGACGTCAGGATAAAACGCGGCTTTGGCAGCATCGACACTGCTGAGCGAAGATTCGATGTACCAGTGCGCTTCCTGAAGGTCAGGGCGGCGAGCCAGCAGCTCATAACCCATATGGTCCGGCACACGGCTACTGACTTTAGGCAACGGGACAGATTTAATATTTGCAGCAGCATGCGCATCACCGGTTATCGCGGCGAGTTGTGATTTGGCGATATTAATGCGCCCGTCGATGTCATCAATCTGCTGCTGGGTTTTCACGAAATCGATATTGGATTCGACATCGTCAACTGACGAGTTAATCCCATGAGCGTACAGATTGGTTTCGACATTAACGATATTCTTCTGTGCCGCCAGGGTTTGCTGTTTGACATCTTTTAACGCCAGCAGGGTTTGCATATCCCAATATAAGCGCACAACATTGGCAGAAATCACCTGTTTGGCCTGGGCAAGTTCAGCCTGTTTCGCTCTCATGACGCCTACTTTCGCTTCCACTTCCGAGCGATTTTTGCCCCACAAATCCAGATCCCAACTAGCCGTCAGCCCAAAGTTACCGTTGGTGTAATAAGGCCCGGTGGTGCCGGCCGCCGGGTCAGTCAGAGCAAATGGCCCCATCACCCCTTCCTGGGACATTTTCTGACGCTCGATATTGGCTGAGAAATCCATTTGCGGGCCGTCACTCGCTTCCTGCATTTGCGTCTGGGCCTGCGCCAGCCTGATGCGCTGCTGCACAACGGCCAAATCCGGCGAGTCTTTCAGCGAACGTTCAACCAGCGTATTAATCTGGCTGTCATGATAATCACGCCACCAGTCACTGCCCGGCCAACCGTGCGCCAGCTCAGGAGGAAGTTTGGTATCCAACTGTTGTGGAGGTGTTTTTTGAGCAAGGGGGGCATCGTCATTGTGCATTGGCGCGCAGCCAGACAAAACGAGCATTAGCGCAACGCCAGTCGCCGCGAGAGGGAAACGTGAGGAAGTCATAATTAGCCACAGAGTAAAAGAAAGCGCTCAGGTTACGCATTCCAAAAGGCAAAAGTTTAGGTATCAGTGGCAATACATTGATGGTTAAAAAGGGATACAATTTGAAACTAGTTTATCTGCATTACTATTACCAGGATAAAAATATCACAAGCAAGTATCACTATAGTGATTAAATTTTGACAGGGCTTCACCCTTCCACCCGCTTGCGCTCAGCACTCGGCGTTACGCCAAAAACTTTCTTATACGAGGTGGTGAAATGGTTGCTGTTGGCAAAGCCACACAAAAAAGCTACTTCGGTGATCGTCATGTCGGTTTCTTTGAGCTTGACTCGCGCCGAGACCAGGCGCAGGCGTTTCAGATAGTTTTCCGGCGTCAGCCCCGTCACCTCTTTAATATGCCGTGACGTGGTACGTTGAGTCAGGTGAAACTGATTTGCCAGTTGCTGCCAGTCAATCTCGTTAAAGCAGTTTTCTTGCAAATAACTGAGTAACTTATGCAGTTTGTAGCGGGTATTGCTGTATTCAGCCTGCGACTGCGCATAAATGATTTGCGTCACTAAGGAAAAAAACAGCGACTCTTTTAAAGCCTGATTGTCAGCCCCCGAACTCTGCTGGTGGAAAATGTCGTTAATCAGCCGTTTGCACTGTGCTTTAGTCTCCGGCGTAAGCCAGCCGTAATTTGCCGCCGTGTTGCCCGCAATACGGTTCAATAATTGTTCTATTCCGGTTAAATAAACAAACTCCAGCTGCGGATTAATTAAAATATTGATGAGCTTTAAGGTGCCCAATTCATCGTAAAAATGAACATCGTTCTCGCAAATAAAAAACACATCGCCCTGCTGGATAAAAATCGGCTTGCCATTAATCACATGCAGGCCGTGCCCTTCCTCAACAATCACCAGTTCCTGAAAGCTATGGCTATGCTCGCAGTTGTTGTCTTCCGGGTCGCTGGCATAAAGAGAAAGCTTGGTCTGCTCATCGGGAAAATACTTACTGACTTCTAACTTATTAATCATTACGTTCTCGCAAAACCCACCACTCTGGACTGTGGGAAAAATAAAACACTCCGGCCTAAATAACGATCCCGATTTTTCAAATTGTGACAACCAACCACTGCACCCCACTGAAAATGCCATTCACTAACAATTACTGGCAGCCTGAGAATAGATGAAAAACAGCGTTGCCCTCTAAACTCGGCTCATTGCTTCATCATTAAGGGCTCGGTATGTCACAGGCATTGCAGAAAAATGGTCATCTAAAGATGGTTCGTCATCCACCTATGTTGGCCAAAGCACAGGAACTCATTCCTGAACTCTATCACCATGATGTTCTCCCCCAGGCGATGATTAGCGCGCAGCCGGATGCGCAGCAAATTCACGGTTGGCGAGCGGATGTCGTGAACAGCACAGAAGATTTCTTCCAATACGATTTCGCGCAGGGCGAGCACGTCATTATTGATTTCGGCAAGCATTGCGTCGGTTACCTGGAGTTTACCTGCGAAGCGGTCGGCAGCCCGCCAGATGCTCCAGCGCATCTGCAATTTATCTTTGGTGAAACGCTCGCAGAAGTGGTTGAGCCTTTTTCTGAATATAACGGTTGGTTGAGCAGCAGCTGGCTCCAGCAACAGGACTGTTATCTGGATGAATTGCCAGGCCATACGCGACTTTCACGTCGTTACTGCTGCCGCTATCTGCGCATTAACGTTCTGGCGCTGTCACGCAAATTCCAGCTGCGTTTTACCTCTCTGAAGCTCGATACCGTCACTTCCGCGTCGCTTGCCACCCTACCCGCCTGCAAGACCGCGGATCTTCAGTTAAAACGCATTGATGAGGTGGCCGTTAACACCCTGAAAAACTGCATGCACGACGTGTTTGAAGACGGACCAAAACGCGACCGCCGCTTGTGGCTCGGTGATTTGCGCCTGCAAGCGCTGGTGAATGATGTCACGGTGCAAAATTACTCCCTGGTCAAACGCTGTCTTTATCTTTTCGCTGCCATGACGCGGGAAGATGGCATGGTGTCGGCGAATATTTTTGTTAAGCCGCAGGTCATTGCTGACGATACTTTCCTGTTCGATTACGCACTGTTTTTTGTCGATGTGCTGCAAGAGTACGTCGCGGTGACTGATGACAGCGAAACACTGGCGCAGCTTTGGCCGCTCGCCTGGCGGCAAATCGAACTGGCCATGGAGCGAGTCGCCGAAAACGGTATCGTACGTGACAGCAGCGACTGGTGGTCATTTATTGACTGGCACGAAGACCTCAACAAGCAAGCGGCGTCTCAGGGGGTGCTGATCTACTGCCTCAACAAAGCCTTAATGCTGGCGCGAACTTATGACAGCAGCAAAGTCACCTGGCTTGAAGCACAGATTACGACGCTGAAAAGTGCGGCACTGCGCGAACTTTGGGATCCACAAAGCGGCTTTTTTGTCAGTGGTGAATCGCGACAAATTTCCTGCGCTTCGCAGGTCTGGCTGGTGTTGGCAGATGTCGGTACGGCGGAAAGCCAACGCCAGTTGTTAGCCAATCTGTTAACTCATCCACCGGAAATTCAGATGAACACGCCCTACATGATGCATCATTATGTCGCGGCGTTGTTGCAGGTGAATGAGCGAGAGCAAGCCACCCACGAGATCAAACGCTACTGGGGGGCGATGGTGGAGCACGGAGCCGATACATTCTGGGAGCTTTTTGATCCACTACAGCCTGATTTTTCCCCTTATGGAAGCAAGCTCATCAACAGCTATTGCCACGCCTGGAGCTGCACTCCTTCGTGGTTCATTAGAAAGTACCTACTGTAAAACAACAACGTCGAGAACCTACTTATGTCTACCTCTACTGTATGGCGGCAACGCTTCGGCTACGGCATTGCGGACTTGTCCTGCAACCTCGTGTGGCAAATGATCTCGTTGTACCTGATGTACTTTTATACCGATGTGATGGGGCTACCCGCCTATTATGTTGGCCTGATGTTCCTTGTGGCACGTCTGGTGGATGGCGTCGCAGATGTGCTGATGGGGCTGGTGATCGATAACACCAGCACCCGTTGGGGCCGCTGCCGCCCTTACCTGCTGATTGGTGCGGTACCTTTCGGCTTGCTGTGTGTGCTGGCGTTTTACGTACCCGATTTTGGCACCACAGGCCGGCTGATTTACGCCTTCATCACCTACTTGTGCCTGTCGTTTCTCTATACCATCGTCAACATCCCGTTCTGCGCGATGCTGCCATTCCTGACCAGTGAATCCAAAGAGCGCACCACACTTTCAACGGTACGCATCTTGCTGGGCTCGCTAGGTTCGACGATTGTCGCCGTCGCCACATTGCCGCTGGTAAAAGCGCTGGGCCAGGGCAATCAGGAGCACGGTTTCTTATATACCGCGATGGTATTTGGCGTGATTGCGACCTTCTTTTTGCTGATTAGCTTTCGCAATGTCGAAGAGAAAATCAATATCACCTCAGAAAAGATGACCTTAAAACGTGCCTGGGTCAGCCTGCGCAATAACCCGCCGTGGTTTGTTTTTGCAGTGAATATCTTCCTGATGTGGGGAGCCTTTTTCTTCCAGACGGGTGCACTGGTGTACTTCTTTAATTACTACGTCGGCAATAGCGAATTAACCGCGCTGGTGGCTGGGATCTCAACTTTCGTACCATTATTGGGCACGCTGACGGTTCCGTTACTGGCAAAACGCATGAAAAAACGCCACGTCTATCTTATCGCCTCTGCGATCAATCTGGCGGGTATGGCAGTGATGATTTTCGCCGGTGTAAACGTGATGGCACTGGTCGCAGGGGCAGTTATTTTGTCACTCGGCGCCGGGCAACGTACCGCGATTTATTTCTCAATGCAGGCGGACCCTGTTGATTATGGCGTCTGGAAAACCGGAATTAATACCGCCGGAATTTTAACCTCCATTAATGGTTTCCTGGGCAAAGTGGCGATGGCCGGCGCGGGCGCTATTACCGGAATTATGCTCTCCGCCAGCGGTTATGTGGCTAATCACGCACAAAGTGTTGATGCTTTATTCGCGATCAAAGCCTGTTATCTCTATATTCCTGCGGCGTTAATTGTCGTCTCAATGTTCTGGATAGGTAAATTTTATCGCCTCGATGACCATTACGAACAAATCCGTGCCGATTTAGATTCTGGTATTAACGCAGCCAATTCAGACCCTGCTTTTAATTTAAATAAGAGTCGTGCGATGTAATCAAGAAGTTTAATTAAAAAAATACCTCTGATTTTTACAAGGAATTAATTGATGCGTATCACAAAGATTCGCGCAGGGATCCTCTGCGCCTTTTTTGGGCTGGGTTATTACTCCTCAGTTCAGGCTTCAACACCCTTATCAATAGAACAAAGACTGGCATTGTTGGAGTCGAGATTAAATCAGGCCGAACGAGAAGCGAGTGAAGCCAGGCTCCGGGCTGATAAAGCAGAAAAACGCACCATCGCCGCCGAACAACAGCTTGCGCAGGTAACGAAGAAACAAGAAAAACAAACACAACAGATCGAAACGGTGGAAAAAAATAAACGTGATGATGGCTTTGAGTTTTCCGCTTACGCACGTTCAGGGCTGCTGATTAATGAGCATGGGAAAGGCGGTCGTGGTGGACCAGGTGTTTCACCCGCAAGTTCATTAAATGGCGACGCGCATGTCGGGCGCCTCGGCAATGAAAAAGATAATTACGTCGAATTAAGTTTCAATAAGAAAATGAGTTTTGATGACGGTTCATGGGCACATTTCAAAACCATGTTGGCCGATGGGGCTAATAACCCTGACCCATGGGTTCAGGATAATGACAGCCATCATATCAATATTCGCCAGCTTTATGTCGAAATGGGTGATCTGGCAAGCTTCGGTGGCGTCGCGGAACACGCCATATTATGGGCAGGCAAGCGCTTTGACCGTGATAATTTCGACATTCACTTTACGGATAGCGATATTATGTTCCTCGGTGGAACCGGGGGAGGAATAAATGATGTGCAGTGGACGGATAAATTAAAATCTGACTTTAACGTTTACGGGCGTAATTTTGGCGACCTCGGTAGCGATAATTACAACGACAATGACATTCAGAACCTGATGTTTACGGCCAATAACTTCTACAACAACTGGCAATTAATGTTAACCGGCATGACAGCGCAAGGAAATGACGACTTAAAAGACAACACCTCAACCACCGGAAGCTACGCTTTGCGCAGCGATAATACCGCCAAAAATGGCTATTACGCGATGTTGGCCTACCATGATAAATCCAGGTTCTATGGCTTGGCCCCGGGTGTTTCTGAGACAGCGCTACAATATGGCGGTGGCTTGGGTGCAGAAGCACGCCAACCTGGTAGCGACGGGGATTTAACCGAGAATGCGAAATCCTTACGCTTTGCCTCTTACGGCATCGTACCGGTGAGTAAAAACTGGGAACTGGCTCCATCGGTTATTGCCCAGCACAGTGAGGACCGTTATCGCGATGGCGATCGTTACGATTGGGCAACCTTTAACCTGCGCGCTTCACAGGCCATTACACAAAACTTCGCCCTGCTTTATGAGGCCTCCTGGCAATATATGGATTTAGATCCGAATGGCCGAAGCTACACCTCGGACGGATCAACCTATAACTATCAGGCGGTAAAAGGGGATTTCTACAAGCTGACCTTCGCACCCACCTTTAAAGTCGGCAATGTCTTCGATATTAAAGCACGCCCAGAAATTCGCTTCTTTGCCACGTATATGAACTGGTCAAAAGAGCTGGATCATTATGCCATCAATGATGATTTCGGCAGCACGGGCTTCACCGCAGGCGGGAACTGGAACTTCGGCGTACAGTCGGAAATTTGGTTCTGACAGGTAAAGCGCCACCCTCAGCCTGGGGAACTCTTTCCCCAGGCTAATAACTTCATTAGACTTCTTCTGCCAATCACGGCTTTGCGAACAGGAGTTGCAATGACACAAAATATCTATGATAACCCGGCATTTTTTGAAGGATACGCCACTCTCGACCGTTCCATTAAAGGGTTAGATGGCGCACCGGAATGGGCAACCATGAAAACATTTTTACCACCGTTACAAGGTAAAACGGTGGTGGACTTAGGCTGCGGATACGGTTGGTTTTGCCGCTACGCACGTGACCAGGGTGCCGCGCAAGTTGTCGGGCTGGATGTCTCGCTGAAAATGCTGGAAAAAGCCCAACAGATGACGTCAGACACAGGGATTGTTTATCGCCGTGAAGATCTCGAGAAGTTGCAGTTAGCAGCGCAAAACATCGACCTGTTTTACAGCTCGCTGGCGCTGCATTATCTGGAAAACATTCCGGCACTTTTCGCCACGCTTTATCAGGCGCTGGTTCCCGGTGGTATGCTGGTGTTTTCGGCAGAGCATCCGATTTATACCGCCGCGTTGCAACAAGGCTGGATGACCGATCAGACCGGGCAAAAATCCTGGCCGGTGAATCATTATCAGCAGGAAGGTGTGCGGATCAGTAACTGGTTTGCCGACGGTGTGAAGAAACAGCATCGCAAACTTTCGAGCTGGATTAACGCGCTTATTGCCAGCGGTTTTGTTATCGAAAAGCTTGATGAATGGGGACCAGACGCTGAACAAATCGCGCAGAACCCGGCGCTTGATGAAGAAAAAGAACGCCCGATGATTTTCCTGCTTGCGGCACGGAAACCGCTTATCTAAAGATCTTCGATTTGTCTCAATTTCCGTTTACCGGGAGGCGACTTCCCTCAGTGGCCAGCATCCTTGCCTATACTGTTTAGACACTAGCCATAAGATGGGGTGTTGAGATGAAAATTATTCTATGGGCCATTTTGATTATTTTTATTATTGGTTTACTGGTCGTAACGGGCGTGTTTAAAATGATTTTTTGATGACAATGGGTGCCATTTATTGGTGCCCTTTTCTTTTTTCAGCTTGCGGGCAGCACTGTCGAAGTTTTATTATCACTCCAATTGATTGGAGAAGGAATGACTATCAAAGAAAGTGATTTCCGCAAAATAGACCTAAACTTGTTGATTGCCTTTGCGGTTTTATTCCGTGAGCAAAGCGTGTCTCTGGCGGCGGATAAACTCCATCTCGGCCAACCTGCGGTAAGTGGTTCACTTGCTCGTCTGCGTGAAATGTTTGACGACCCGTTGTTTATTCGCAGCGGTCACCGTATGCAGCCCACGGCCCGTGCCACTGAACTGCACAGCGAGCTGATGCCACTGCTTGAACAGTTGCAAAGTGCGTTGTTCCAGCAGGCAGAATTCAACCCGGCTCACGCCAAAGCGACGGTCACCATCGGTATGTCTGACTGGATGGAGATGTGGCTGATGCCGCAACTGGTGCCAGTATTGCGTGAACAGGCTCCTGGTGTGCGTCTGAATGTGGTGGCCAGCGACCCGTTTACCGATGCACAACGCCTTGAAGGTGGCGAACTGGATATGGTTATCAGCGTGGCGAATCAATCTGCCCGTTGGATGGAGCGTGAACTGCTGACCAAAATGGAGTTTGTCGCGCTCTGGCATCCTGCTCAGTTACAACCCGAAGCTCCGATGTCTGTGCAAACCTATGCCGCACAACCGCACGTCCAGCTGAGTTACCGTGAAGCCATCAGCAGCCATATTGATATGCTGTTAGCCAGGCAAGGACTGAAGCGAGAAATTAGTTACACCACACCGCATTTTTCCGCGTTGCCGGGTTTGTTAAGCATGATGCCAATGCTTGCGACGGTGCCGCAGGGTTTGTGTGAAAACTGGCAGCAAGTTTGGGGATTACACAGCAGCCCCGTCCCGCTGGAAATGGCACCGTTTGAAGTGGCATTGTTGTGGCATCAGCGCCATAACAGTGATGCGGCGCTGATGTGGGTACGCGGGTTTATTAAGCGGTTAGTGGGTTAGAACCACCCTCACCCCGGCCCTCTCCCTCTGGGAGAGGGGGGAAATACTCGATCTGTTCCCTCTCCTGAGGGCTGTCTCTTATACACAACTCACCCTGGCAATTTTGTCAGGGTAAGATCTGTTAGCCTCGCAGGTTTTCCGTTCACCCGTGTGCTCAGTTATCTCTGTAATTCCCGCAAACGGTTAACGTATCAAGGGGTTTACGCCAACCCCTTGATAATCCAGGCGCCCGGCAAATCAATCGCCGCTAAAGCGGTAAACACCGTTTTTCACCCAACATTCGGGGTCGTTCGCGACTCGCTCCCGGCGATCGCTCTCTCACGCGGCTCCCGGCCACGTGACCCCGACTGAAGGGTAAAAAACGGTGCGATTGAAACCGGGAACAAGGTCAAAACCGCTCTGTCTTTTGACTTTGACTTTCGGGTCCGGCTTAAATCGCCTCCATTTTGACTCCTGGTGGCAGGGTCCAGCCGTCGGGAACGGCTGGAGGGCGCGATCGTCCGACAAAAATGTCAGGAACATTTTTGAACAACGCTTGCGTTGGCCACGAAGTGGTTCGGCACACGGATGTGCCGAATAAACGAATCGCAACCGACCCTGACACGGAGGCAAAATGGAGGTTTACCGCTTGCGGCGATTTATTTGCCGGGAGTCCGGGTTCTTAGGGTCGCGACGGTGGCCACCCTAAGACGTTCACCGGTTCAGTGGCTATGTGAAACACTGAACATCGGGTGAACGGAACTGTCTCCCGACTCACGCAGATGTGACTAAGAGACAGCCCCAGGAGAGGGCTAGGGTGAGGGTGCCGTCAAATCACGCCTTCAGGCTGGCCCCATTTGTCGCAATCACTTCTTTATACCAGCTAAAACTTTTCTTGCGTGAACGGGCAAGCGTGCCATTCCCTTGATCGTCACGATCCACGTAGATAAAGCCGTAACGCTTAGAAAGTTCGGCTTTCGAGGCGCTCACCAGATCAATCGGCCCCCAACAGGTGTAGCCCAACACCTCAACGCCATCTTCAATAGCTTCGCGCACTTGCACTAAGTGGTCGTTGAGATAGCTGATGCGGTAGTCGTCATGTACCGTGCCGTCTGCTTCAAGTTTGTCTTTAGCACCTAAACCGTTTTCAACAATAAACAACGGCTTTTGATAACGATCCCACAGCTTATTGAGCAAAATACGCAGGCCGATTGGGTCGATTTGCCAGCCCCATTCGGAACTCGCCAGGTGCGGGTTTGGCACCATATTCAGAATGTTGCCGCGTGCCCTGGCATTCAGTTCTTCATCCGCAGTGACACAACCGGTCATGTAATAGCTGAACGAGATGAAGTCGACGGTCGCTTTCAGCGCTTCGCGGTCGCTGTCAGAGATTTCCAGCTTGATGCCGTTGTCACGGAAATAGCGCAGCATATAACCCGGATATTCACCGCGACATTGCACATCGCCAAAGAACAACCAGTTGCGGTTTTCCTGCATAGTTTCCAACACGTCTTCTGGCTTGCAGCTCAACGGATACACCAGGCCGCCCAGCAGCATGTTGCCGATACGCGCATCAGGAATGATTTCGTGGCAGGCTTTTACCGCCAGCGCACTAGCGACTAACTGGTGATGAATGGCCTGGTAAATCTCTGCTTTAGTGCTCTCTTCAGGTAACCCGACACCTGTCATTGGCGCGTGAAGTGCCATGTTAATTTCATTGAACGTCAGCCACAATTTCACTTTGTTTTTAAAACGAGTGAAAACACTGCGGGCGTAGCGGTCAAAGAAGGTGATCACATCACGGTTGCCCCATCCACCATAGTTTTTCACCAGACCCCACGGCATTTCGTAGTGAGACAGCGTCACCATTGGCGTGATGTTGTGTTTCGCCAGCTCATCAAACAGACGGTCATAGTATGCAAGACCCGCTTCATTAGGCTGAGTTTCGTCCCCGTTCGGGAAGATTCTTGTCCAGGCAATGGACACGCGCAGGCAGCTAAACCCCATCTCCGCAAACAACGCAATGTCTTCCGGGTAGCGGTGGTAAAAATCGATGGCGACGTCTTTAATGCCAAAATCTCCAGGCTGGCGATCAACCGTTGGGCTTAACACCCCATTCGGCTGAACGTCGGAAGTGGAAACCCCCTTCCCGTCTTCACGCCATGCACCTTCAACCTGGTTTGCGGCAATCGCTCCACCCCACAAAAATGTCTCAGGAAATGCTTTCATCTGGTTCTCCTTTTTTACAAAAATTAATGGGTTAGCGGCTTACCGTCAGGAATGGCATACCTGATTCAATGGAAAGTTCATTGGTGAAACGCGTAACCGCAGTGTATTCGTCGCTATTGCTGATAATCACTGGCGTGGACAGATCGTAGCCCGCATCCAGAATGGCCTGGCGGTCGAACTCAATTAGCAAATCGCCAGGCTTAATTTTGTCCCCCACTTTCACATGGGTTGTGAAGTGCTGACCATTGAGTTTTACCGTATCAATGCCGATATGAATCAGCACTTCTATCCCGCTATCGCTGAGTAAACCAATGGCGTGGCGCGTCTGGAACAGCGAGGCGACTTCGCCGTGGAACGGGGCGATGACCCTACCGGTCAGCGGAATTATCGCCGCCCCCTCACCGAGTAAACCGCTGGCGAAAGTGGAATCAGGCACCTGATCCATCGCCAGTACCGTGCCACTCATCGGTGCAAGAATGTCGTTTTCTGTTGGCTGGACAATAACGGTTTCTGTCGCCACTTCACTGCGCGGCAGCCCTGCGATAAAGGTCGTAACACACGCCAGGGTAAATGCCAGTCCGGTCCCCAGAATCGCCCCCCACACCGACATATCGACCCCAGTTGACGGAATAATCTGCGAAAACGTGAACACGCTAACCAGGCCGAATGAAAATACGCTGGTCTGGCAGTAACCGACAATCACACCACCCACCGCGCCCGCAACGCAGCCAAAGATGAATGGACGACGGTTTGGCAGCGTCACCCCGTAGACCGCAGGTTCGGTGATGCCGAAGATCCCCGCGGTGACTGCCGATCCCGCCAGCACTTTCAGCTTCTTATCACGAGTACGCAGTAACACGCCCAGCGTCGCGCCCACCTGCCCCATCACCGCAGGCAGTAACAAAGGCACCATCGTGTCGTATCCCAGTACGCTCAAATTGTTGATCATCAGTGGGACTAAACCCCAGTGCAGGCCGAAGATGACGCAAATCTGCCAGACAGCCCCCATGAATCCGCCCGCCAGCCACGGTGCAAAGGTATAAATTGCCTGATAACCATGGGCCAGACTCTGGCTCAGCCAGGTCGCCGCCGGGCCAATCAGCAAAAATGTCAGTGGAACGGTGATGGCAAGGCAAAACAACGGCGTAAAGAAATTACGCACCGCAGATGGCAGCCGTTTGTTGAACTGCTTCTCCAGCCAGCAACTCACCCACGCGGCAAAAATAATCGGGATGACTGATGAACTGTAGTTAATAAAGGTTATCGGTATGCCAAGGAAATTCTCGTGAACCGCACCAACCTGGCTGGTTGCCTCAAACGCTTGCAGCACCACCGGATGCGTCAGAGCGCCGCCAATCGCCATGGTAAGAAACGGATTGCCGCCGAATTTCTTACCGGCGGTGTAACCCAGCACCAGCGGGAAGAAGTAGAACAGCGCATCACTCGCCGCAAACCAAAGCTTATAAGTGCCGCTATCCGTCGAAAGCCAGCCGCAAACTACCGCCAGCGCCAGCACACCTTTCAAAATACCGGAGGCTGCCATCACACCGAGGAACGGGGTAAATATCGCCGAGACAATATCAATCAATTTCCCGAAGATACTGGCTTTCTCCCCCGTGACTTGCAGCGAGGGTTCGCTCTCATCCGTGAGCCCTGCGGCGGCGCGAACCGCGTTGTACACATCGTGTACATGGTTGCCAATCACCACCTGGAACTGACCACCGCTTTCCACCACCATGATCACGCCAGGATTTTTTTTCAGCGCTTCGGCATCAGCATTTTTATGGTTTTTGAGCTTAAAACGCAGCCGCGTGGCGCAATGCACCAGGCTCGCAATATTCTCGCGCCCACCGACATGGGCCAGAATATCCTTCGCAACTTCTTGATACGCCATGATTCTTCCTTTCACTTTTCGCCCTCGGGCGCTGTGTGGCATGAGTAAGTTTCAAAAAAAAACCTGAGACTCGCTTCCCGTTAAGGAAACCAGTGCTCAGGTTTTGCCTGCCGCAATCGCGGCAGTAACAATCCATTTTTTAATTGCACGCCTTGCGACGCGTGATACTTAAACTTTAAGACTCTCTTTACGGACTCGCTCAATGTGAATGGCGAGAAACATAATTTCCTCGGTCGTCAGCTCACGCTGATATTCCGTCACCAAATGGTGGCTAATCTTTTCAGCACATTTCCAGGCGCGAGGATAATTATCTTTCACCGCAGCATGCAGCGTTGCATCATCATCGGCCACCACGTTGCGGCTCAGCATACGTTGGGCGAAAAATTTCAAGTGTGTGACAAAGCGCTGATAACTCAAGCTATCTTCATCGTACTCAAAGCGTAGCTGGTACTTCACGATCTGCAATATTTCCTGCATCACGCGGGTGACATGCATCACCTCAGGCATTTCACTGTTCAGTTGCGCCGTAACCAAATGCAGCGCAATAAACCCGGCTTCATCTTCCGCCAGTTGAACATTAAGGCGTTTATCGATGATTGCCAGTGCTTCCTGACCGAGCAAAAACTCTTTGGGATAGAGACGTTTTATCTCCCACAACAGCACATTGCGAATCGCCATCCCTTTCTTTTGCCGCTCAATAGCAAAGTGGCAGTGATCGGTCAGCGTGATATACAAACTGTCTTGCAACTTGCCTAAACGCTGGCGCGAAAGCTCGATAATACGGTCGCAGGTGGTCATCACTTCCAGCGGGATTTGGCTTAACAGTTCGCCTAAACGCGCCACCAGCTCATCGCTTTGCAGGGCAAAAACCTTCTCGATTTTCTCCTTTTCAAGCGGTTCACCCACCTGTTTCTGGAAGCCAAGACCGCGGCCCATCACCACTTGTTCACGTCCGTGTTCGTCCAGAATCACCACTACGTTGTTATTGAGTATTTTGGCGATCTTCATAGAAACCCCAGAAACAAAAAAACCTGACCTCCGGCACAGGCCAGAAAATCAGGTTTTGCCTGCAAAAGCAGTAACAATCCAGTCCGGCCACTGTACCAGTTTCGTTTCGCCTCTCAATGCCACAAACAGCAAAGCGTGACGGCTGTCGCGAGTTTACCGCTGCGGGGTAACAAATAGCTGCTGCACAAATTCCGCATACGCAGGCCGCCAGACGTCCATCTCGTGCCCCAGCCCAGGATATTGTTTATAAGTAAACTTCACCCCTTGCTGTTCAAGCTGGCTTTTCAAACCGGCGATATCTTTGCCCGTTACCCCGTCTTTTTCACCGACCACTAAGGTGAAGTTATGTAACTGCTTGTTGATAGCCTGCGGTTGGGCAAGTTGACGTGAAACAGCCTCGTTTGGCACGGTTGTGGTGCTAACACCGCTAAACGTTGCCAGCCAGCCAAAGCTATCCAGATGGCTCATTCCTGAAACCAGTGCCTGGTAACCGCCTTGCGATAAACCCGCTAACGCCCTGCCCGCCGCGTCTTTGCGCGTAGTAAAGCGGCTGTCGATAAGCGGAATAATGTCCTGCATCAACTCTTTGTCCGCAGCAGCGGCATTGAGCGGGTAGAAATTTTTGCGGCGTTCAACTGGCGGGAAGTTTTCCGCCACCGCCAGCTGGATGTCGGTTTCGGTATCCGGCACCACGACCAGCATGGGCTTGATTTTGCCTTCAGCCAGCAGGTTATCCATGATTTGTGGAATGCGCCCCTGCGTAATAGCCGACAGGCCGGTATCGCCAAAACCATGGTAGAAATAGAGCACCGGCAGCGGCTCACCACCTGGCTTGTAGCCCGGTGGCGTCCAGACATAGACCTGGCGTTCGGCCTGCAATGCCTTCGAGTGGTACGCCAGCGTTCTCAGTTCCCCGTGCGGAACCGCGCGCTCATCTAAAATACTGCCTGGAACAAGAATCAAGCTAGTGTTTACCTGGCGTTGAGGCTTGGTGAAGCGACTGCCCGTGTCAATGCTGCGAAAGCCATCCACATCAAAATAGTATTCGTAGAGGTTTGGCTTAAGCGTTGCGCTAGCCCAGGACCAAATACCACTTTCGTCGCGCGTCATCTCGTGGGACTGCTGGCTTTCTGGTGTGCTGCCGGTAACGACCGAAACGCGTTTTGCGCCAGGTGCAAACAAGCGAAACGTTACTGAGTTATCATTATTCAGGCCAGTGATGTATTGGCTAACGGGCACGGTTGCCGCAGGCGAAGAAGGTAACGTGGCCGCCTGAGTTGCGGGTATGCCCAGCAGACTCACGATAACTAACGATAAATAATGCAGTTTAATTTTCATCATATTCCCTTATTACCACCACACTTCAGCCTGAGCGCCAATCGCCAGCTGATCATTTTTCTCATCTGCAAAACTAAAATTATCCAGTTCATTATTCAGTGAATGAATATAAGTAGCATAGAATCGTATTTCTGGACGAGAAGTTAACATGCTGGTGTTCACTTTTAATGCGTGATAGAGCGTAGTTTTATAACCTGACTCAGTAAATTCATTGCCCATCTGGTCAGTATTCTTCTGGTTGAAATAGCCTAATTCGATACCCGTCTGATTATATTTACTCCAGATATACGCTGGGCGAATCACGGCACGGACACTTTCAAAATCTGTATGTGCTCCAGTTTCATAGCTATAAACATCCTCACCCCGAGAATAAACCAGTGCATTAGCCAGAATAATATCGTCACGTAAATAAGTTTCACCCTGTGAGACAAGTCTTAATGCGGTGCCACCGGTATGCTCACCATAATAACGCCCATTAAATGAGGTGTAAGGGCTGGAACCTGAGTAACGGGCAAAACTGCTGGCTAAAGAGTTATTTGCCACAAGGAAGCTAAATTCGTTAAAG
Organism: Buttiauxella agrestis ATCC 33320; assembly: GCA_024169445.1. Classification (GTDB taxonomy): domain Bacteria; phylum Pseudomonadota; class Gammaproteobacteria; order Enterobacterales; family Enterobacteriaceae; genus Buttiauxella; species Buttiauxella ferragutiae. The sequence goes on along the minus strand of JALKFA010000001.1, from coordinate 2,514,022 downwards.
CCACCGTTGTCGAAATTTTGTTTCAGCGCAGTGCCGACCATCCAGGTATCTTTCCAGCGATAATAGCCATTTTTGTCTTCGTTATTATTCTGCATGTCACTCTGGTTCGCCATCGCATAGCGGCCATTGACCATAAGCTCAGCTTTATCCCACAGCGGGATCGACTTATAACGAGCATCAATAGTATTAACATTCAGTTTCTGTGATTTGCTGAGATCCTGGTTATAACCGTCAATATCTTCACGTATTAAGGCAATATCCAGTTTGCCGCTACCCAGTTTCATGTCCTGAATCCCCAGCCCGCCACCGCCATCGTTGCGCTGAGTTTTCCAGTCCAGCATCTGGATTTCATACATCGGTAACTGGTGCTTACCGACCCAGAAATCAGCTTCAGGCGCAAAGGGTAAAAAGCCTTTAGTGTTAACATAAAGATCTGAAAACTGGAGGTAGTTTTCGTTATTAGCGTTATCGCCAAACCAGCCGGCGGAATATTGCTGGCCGACGTTACCATCCAGCTGCACTACCGCATGAACCGTTTTCCCCCCTTCGTTGTAGACCCGTTGTGACACTTTTAAATCAAACCAGCTGCTGTATTCGTTCCCTAAGCGGCCTAATGAACCAATAGCCCAGGATTTTGGTGCGCCTTCCGTAGTGGTTCCCCAGCCAGAGCGGAAATAGCCGTTATAGCTAAAGCCAATATCCTCCTTCACAAATTTGCTCAGGTCACTCATGGTCATTGCCGAAATTTGTGGCGTGGTTTTCTCAGATTCCTGCGAGGTTGATGGTGAAGTTGTTGCTACTAATACCTGGTCTGGTCGCGTCGTTTGCTTAGCAAATACATTCATATCAGAAATGTTTTTACGATTAATTTGTTCTTGTGACTTATAATATTGCAGTTCTTTTTTAGTTTCCTGTAAATCCTTTTCCAGCATTTCCAGACGCTGTTCAACGGATAGCTTTGCGCTACTTTGCGCATAAAAAGGAAATACTAACGGCGCCAGCAACACCGTGGTGAGTACATAGTGCGATTTAATATCCATATAAGAGTCCCAGAGGTAATGCAATCAGTAACTTAATTGCGAATTGCCTTCTGACAAAAACAAAAAAACCCGACCCTCCTTAAATAAGGAGAATCAGGTTTTGCCTGCTTGAGCAGTAACAATCCAATAATCTATTACGCTGACGATAATAAACGCCAGCGAATGTATGGCAATGTTTATTTAAATAGTCTGTGACCGCACTCTAATTTTTTAACCAATTAGCGGCACCTCTAATTATAAACTGTTAATTGCCTGGCTAATTGTCGCAGAAGTTTTATAGCTGCGAATTTCAGTAAATAATTCGGTGGCTTCAATATATTCTTTACGTAAATACCCCAACCACTGTTTTATACGTGCAACGTGATACATCCCGGTATCGCCCTGCTTTTCTAGTTGGCTATATTTTTGCAGTAATTTCACCACGTCCGGCCACGGCATACGCGGCTCGTTATATTTAATCACGCGGCTTAGATTGGGTACATTAAGCGCCCCACGGCCAATCATTACCGAATCGCAGCCGGTTGCTGCCATGCAGTCTTGCGCACTTTGCCAGTCCCAGATTTCACCGTTAGCAATCACCGGAATCGACAAGCGCTTGCGTATTTCACCAATCGCCGCCCAGTTGATGCGTTCGGCTTTGTATCCGTCTTCTTTAGTGCGCCCGTGAACGGTAAGTTCCGTGGCTCCAGCCTGTTGCACCGCATCAGCAATTTCAAACTGACGCGCATCGCTGTCCCAACCGAGGCGGATTTTTACCGTCACCGGCAAGTGTGCAGGCACCGCTTCACGCATTGCTTTTGCACCACGGTAAATCAGATCGGGGTCTTTGAGCAGTGTGGCTCCACCGCCGCTGCCGTTGACCAGTTTAGACGGGCAACCGCAGTTGAGATCGACGCCCCAGGAACCCAGTTCCACAGCGCGCGCGGCGTTTTCAGCTAACCATTGCGGATGCTGCCCCAGCAACTGGACTCGTACTAGCGTACCCGAAGTGGTGCGGCTGGCATGATGAAGTTCAGGGCAAAGTTTATGGAACGATTTTACCGGCAAAAGCTGGTCGACCACGCGCAAGAACTCGGTGATACACAAGTCGTAGTCATTCACCTCGGTAAGCAGTTCCCGAACCAGCGAGTCGAGAACCCCTTCCATTGGCGCAAGCAGTACACGCATAGCGTTTTTCCGGTAAAAAAAAGAGGCGCTATGTTAGCACCTCTTGAATGAGTCTTAAAACCACCCTCACCCCAACCCTCTCCCTGAGGGAGAGGGAGGAATCCAGTCCCCTCAGGGAGAGGGCGTTATAAATTAATTACGCGGAAGCAGGCTTACGCGCTGGACGACGACGACCATTCGCACCAGCAGGTTTCCCGGCACCATCACCCTGTGGGCGTGATGGACGACGTGGAGCACTGCTGCGATCGGAGGATGCACCGCCACTATTACCGCCACGACGTTGACCCTGGCCTTGAGCGCCGCCGTTTCCACGACCGCCACCGCCACGCTGCTGCTGACGACCGTTCACAATCGGCTCAGCAGGAATAGATGGGTCAACTTCATAACCAGGGATCGCCATACGCGGAACTTCACGCTTCAGCACACGTTCGATATCACGCAACAGTTTGTGTTCATCGACACACACCAAAGACAGCGCTTCACCCGTTGCCGCCGCACGGCCAGTACGGCCAATACGGTGAACGTAATCTTCCGGTACGTTCGGCAGCTCGTAGTTCACAACATGTGGCAGCTCTTCGATATCAAGACCACGTGCCGCGATGTCGGTCGCAACCAACACACGAATGCCGCCGTTTTTGAAATCAGCCAATGCACGAGTACGCGCGCCCTGGCTCTTGTTACCGTGAATTGCCGCTGCGGTAATGCCATCTTTGCCGAGCTGTTCAGCCAGGTGGTTGGCACCATGTTTGGTACGGGTAAACACCAGCACTTGCTGCCAGTTACCTTCGCCAATCATCTGTGACAGCAGTTCTCTTTTACGTTTCTTATCAACGAAGTGAACGTGCTGAGTCACTTGCTCTGACGCGGTGTTACGACGCGCAACAGAGACTTCTTCCGGGTTATGCAACAGCTTTTCAGCCAGCCCTTTAATGTCATCAGAGAAGGTCGCAGAGAACAGCAAGTTCTGGCGACGCGCAGGCAGTTTAGCCAGCACGCGACGAATATCGTGAATGAAGCCCATGTCCAGCATGCGGTCGGCTTCGTCCAGCACCAGGATTTCTACCTGGTCGAGTTTCACGGCGTTCTGGTGTTCCAGATCTAACAGACGGCCAGGTGTTGCCACCAGCACATCAACGCCGCTACGCAGTTTCATCATCTGCGGGTTAATGCTCACGCCGCCGAAAACCACCAGCGAACGGATATCTAAATATTTGCTGTAGTCACGCACGTTTTCGCCAATCTGAGCGGCAAGCTCACGGGTTGGCGTCAGGATCAGCGCGCGCACCGGGCGACGGCCTTTCGCATGCGGCTGTTTGTCTACCAGGCGCTGCAACAGCGGCAGGGTAAAGCCTGCGGTTTTGCCGGTACCGGTTTGGGCACTGGCCATCAGGTCGCGACCAGCTAAAACAACCGGAATCGCCTGACGTTGAATAGGGGTAGGCTCACGATAGCCTTGCTCTTCCACTGCACGCAGAATATCGGCGTTCAGGCCGAGAGAATCAAAAGACATAGGTACTCCAGAATCGCCCTGACCGCGAGGTGCGGTGTAGTTTCCAGGGGTTCATATGACGCCAGTCATTCTGGCGCGAGAGAGGGGCACAAACCACGGTGCCGTAAGCCGCGCAGTGTAACAGGTTTTGTGATTTTGCGCACAAATTCTATTTTCTTACGCATTCACAAGATAAATATATCGGACTAGACAGGTAATCACATCGAGCCTACTCTTAATCAATCGATTGATTAACTTTTTAAGAGGTCGGTATGAACGCAACACCGACGCCTGTCACAACCCGCGGTGAGCAGGCAAAAAAGACCCTGATTGCTGCGGCTCTCGCGCAATTTGGTGAGTACGGCTTACACGCTACTACGCGCGATATCGCCGCACTAGCCGGGCAAAACATTGCCGCCATCACCTACTATTTTGGCTCAAAGGAAGAGCTGTATATGGCCTGTGCGCAATCAATAGCTGACTTCATCACGCTTAATTTCAAGCCGCACGTCGAACGCGCCGAGGCCCTTTTACGCCTGCCGCAAACGGATAAATCACAGATTCGCCAGCTGATACATACTGCCTGCAATCACATGATTATCCTGCTGACTGCCGATGAAACGCTGAATCTCAGCAAGTTTATCTCCCGCGAGCAGCTCTCACCCACACCGGCTTATCAGCTCATTCACCAGCAGGTGATTGCTCCGATGCACACCCATCTGACCAGCCTCGTCGGGCGTTATACCGATAGAAGCCCCAATGACACCGAAACGATTCTCCATACTCATGCGCTGCTTGGGCAGATTCTGGCTTTCCGGCTGGGGCGAGAAACCATTCTGCTGCGTGCCGGATGGTCAACATTTGATAGCGAAAACGTGAAGAAAATCAGCGATGTGGTCGGCAGCCATATCGATTTCATTTTGCAAGGGTTAGCGAATCAACGAGGGAAAACCGGCAATGAAAAGTAAAAAGCCGATCATTATCGTGTCAATTGTGGTGCTTATCGCCGCAGGGATTGCAGGCTGGATGTGGTACAAAAGCCAACAGGATCAAGGATTAACATTGTACGGCAACGTGGATATCCGCACCGTCAATATGAGCTTCCGCGTCGGCGGGCGTTTGACCGCGTTACAGGTGGATGAAGGCGATGCGATTAAAGCAGGTGAAACGCTGGGTGAACTGGACCAGGGGCCATATCAAAACGCCCTGCTTCAGGCGCAAGCCAATGTCGCTGCAGCGCAGGCCAAATTTGACCTGATTATCGCCGGTTATCGTGACGAAGAAATCGCCCAGGTTGCCGCTCAGGTGAATCAGGCGCAGGCGGCATTCGATTACGCGCAGAACTTTTATCAACGCCAGCAAGATTTGTGGGCGCGCCGGGTAATTTCAGCCAACGATCTGGAAAATGCCCGTTCATCCAGCGAGCAGGCCAAAGCAACGCTGAAAGCAGCACGCGATAAATTAAGCCAGTACCGCACCGGTAACCGCCCGCAGGAAATTGCCCAGGCGCAGGCCAGCTTGCAACAAGCAAAAGCCCAGCTCGCCCAGGCACAACTGGATTTGCAAGACACCACGCTGGTTTCCCCATCAGATGGCACTTTGCTGACCCGCGCCGTTGAACCCGGCAGCATGCTCAATGCCGGAAGTACCGTATTAACCCTCTCCCTCACCCGCCCGGTTTGGGTACGTGCTTACGTTAACGAAGTGAGTCTGAACCAGGCGAAACCCGGCACCGAGTTATTGGTGTATACCGATGGCCGCCCGGATAAGCCGTATCACGGCAAAATTGGTTTTGTCTCTCCCACCGCTGAATTCACGCCGAAAACCGTCGAAACGCCGGACTTGCGTACCGACCTGGTGTATCGCCTGCGGATTATTGTCACCGATGCTGACGACTCGCTGCGCCAGGGCATGCCGGTTACCGTGAAATTCAACGACGAGAAAGCGCATGAGTAGCCAGGAGGGCATCATCCGCCTGCAAGGGTTGATGAAACAGTTTCCCGGCCAGCAAAAGCCTGCGGTGGCGAGCCTTGAATGCGAGATTCATACCGGCTCGGTCACTGGTCTGGTCGGCCCGGATGGCGCGGGGAAAACCACTTTAATGCGTATGCTGGCAGGTTTGCTGAAACCGACCGAAGGAACTGCAAGCGTCATTGGCCTGGATCCTATCGAAGACGACCGCGCCCTGCATGCGGTTCTGGGATACATGCCGCAAAAATTTGGCTTGTATGAAGATTTAACGGTGATGGAAAACCTGACGCTGTACGCCGATTTACGCAGCGTCACCGGGCAAGAACGTGAAGAGACGTTTAAGCGGTTGCTGGAGTTTACCGCCCTAGGCCCGTTTACCACCCGTCTCGCCGGGAAGCTATCCGGCGGCATGAAGCAGAAACTCGGCCTCGCCTGTACGTTAGTCGGCCAGCCTAAAGTGCTGTTGCTTGATGAACCCGGTGTCGGCGTTGACCCGATTTCACGCCGCGAGTTGTGGCAAATGGTGCACGAATTGGCCGGTGACGGCATGTTGATTCTGTGGAGCACCTCGTACCTCGACGAAGCCGAACAGTGCCGCGACGTGTTGCTGATGAACGAAGGCGAGCTGTTGTATCACGGTGCGCCGAAGGAATTAACCCAACAAATGGCGGGGCGATCGCTGCTGGTTAGCCACAGCGAGGAGAATAACCGCAAGTTGCTACAACGCGCGCTCAAATTGCCGCAGGTCAGCGACGGCGTGATTCAGGGGCGTTCGGTGCGCCTGATCCTCGCAAAAGGGTCGACCGTTGACGAACTCAGCCAGGCGCTCGATCTCCGGCCTGAAAGCATCGTACAAACCGAGCCGCGTTTTGAAGATGCGTTTATCGACCTGCTCGGTGGTGCGGCGACACAAGAATCTCCGCTGGGGAAAATCCTCCATACTGTGGAAGGCACCCAGGGTGAAACGGTGATCAAAGCCGAAGCGCTGACCAAAAAGTTCGGTGATTTCGCTGCCACCGATAACGTGGATTTCACCGTCCAGCGTGGTGAAATTTTCGGCCTGCTGGGGCCAAACGGAGCCGGGAAATCCACCACCTTTAAAATGATGTGCGGCTTGCTGGTGCCCACTTCCGGCAAAGCGCTGGTGCTGGATATGGATTTAAAAACCAGTTCCGGCAAGGCTCGCCAGCACCTGGGTTATATGGCACAAAAATTTTCGCTTTACGGCAACCTCACCGTGGCGCAAAACCTGCGTTTTTTCTCCGGCGTGTATGGCCTGCGCGGCAAAGCCCAGGAGGAGAAAATTAACCGCATGAGTGACGCGTTCAACCTGCAACCGATTATGAACAGCGCCACGGATGCCCTGCCCCTCGGCTTTAAACAGCGCCTGGCACTGGCCTGCTCGCTGATGCACGAACCGGATATTTTGTTTCTTGATGAACCGACCTCGGGCGTTGACCCGATTACGCGCCGCGAATTTTGGTTGCACATCAACAGCATGGTGGAAAAAGGCGTCACGGTGATGGTGACCACCCACTTTATGGATGAAGCCGAATACTGTGACCGTATTGGGCTGGTGTATCGCGGCAAGCTGATTGCCAGCGGCACGCCAGACGCTCTGAAAGAACAAGCCGCCAACAACGAGCAAACTGACCCGACCATGGAGCAAGCGTTTATTACGCTTATCCATCAATGGGATAAGGAGCACGAAAATGAGCGAGCATAACCAGGCCGTTTCCTGGCGAAGGGTGCGAGCCCTGTGCGTGAAAGAAACGCGCCAGATAGTGCGTGACCCGAGTAGTTGGTTGATTGCGGTGGTGATCCCACTGTTGTTGCTGTTTATTTTTGGCTATGGCATCAACCTCGATTCCAGCCGTCTGCGGGTCGGGGTGTTACTGGAGCAGCAAAGCGAAGAAGCGCTGGATTTCGCCCACACCATTACCGCATCCCCCTATATCGACCCGACGGTGAGCGATAATCGCCAGCACCTGATTCAGTTAATGCAGGCGGGAAAAATTCGCGGGCTGGTGGTGATCCCAACCGATTTTGCGCAAAACATGGCGCGTGCAGGTGCCAGCGCGCCGATACAGGTGATTACCGATGGCAGCGAGCCGAACACCGCCAATTTCGTGCAGGGTTATATGGAGGGGATTTGGCAAATCTGGCAGCAACAGCGGGCGGAAGATCGCGGGGAAAAGTTTGAACCGCTGATCGATGTGCAGTTGCGTTACTGGTTCAACCCGGCGGCCATCAGCCAACATTTTATCATCCCAGGTGCTGTGACCATCATCATGACGGTGATTGGCGCAATTCTGACTTCGCTGGTAGTGGCACGGGAATGGGAGCGCGGCACTATGGAAGCCCTGCTCTCAACGCAAGTCACGCGCACCGAACTACTGCTGTGCAAACTGCTGCCCTATTACGTGTTAGGGATGCTGGCAATGCTGCTGTGTATGCTGGTGTCGGTGTTTATTCTCGACGTGCCGTATCGCGGTTCATTGCTTATTTTATTCTTCATCACCAGTCTGTTTTTGCTCAGCACACTCGGTATGGGGCTGCTGATTTCGACGATTACCCGTAACCAGTTTAATGCCGCCCAGGTGGCGTTAAATGCTGCCTTCTTGCCGTCGATTATGTTGTCTGGGTTTATCTTCCAGATTGACAGCATGCCAGCGATTATCCGCGCGGTGACCTATGTCATTCCGGCGCGTTATTTCGTCAGCACCCTGCAAAGCCTGTTCCTGGCGGGGAATATTACGACCGTGTTGGTTATCAACGTGCTGTTTTTAATTGCCTCGGCGGTGATGTTTATCGGCCTGACGGCCATCAAAACCAAGCGCCGTCTTGATTAGGGAAAAGCGATGTTATATCGACTCTGGACATTAATACGCAAAGAGCTGCAATCCCTGTTGCGCGAGCCACAAACGCGGGCAATTTTGATTCTGCCGGTGGTGTTGCAAGTGGTGCTGTTTCCGTTCGCCGCCACGCTTGAAGTGACTAACGCCACTATCGCGATTTACAACGAAGATAACGGCAGCCACTCCGTTGAACTGACCCAGCGTTTTGCCCGCGCCAAAGCATTCAGCCATGTGCTGTTGCTGAAAAGCCCGCAAGAGATCCAGCCAACTATCGACAACCAAAAAGCGCTGCTGCTGATTCGCTTCCCGGCAGAGTTCTCGCGTGATATTGCCAGCCAACAGCAGGCAAAACTGCAAATCATTCTTGATGGGCGTAACTCGAACAGTGCGCAGATTGCCGCCAATTACCTCCAGCAAATTGTGAAGAATTACCAACAGGAACTGGTGTCCGGGCAGCCAAAACCGAACAACAGCGAGCTGGTGGTGCGCAACTGGTATAACCCGAATCTGGATTATAAATGGTTTGTGGTGCCATCGTTGATTGCGATGATTACCACGATTGGCGTGATGATTGTCACCTCACTTTCCGTGGCGCGCGAACGTGAGCAAGGCACGCTCGATCAGCTGTTGGTTTCGCCACTCGCCACCTGGCAGATTTTTGTTGGTAAAGCCGTACCCGCGCAAATCGTGGCGATTGGCCAGGCAACCATTGTGCTGGGCGTCGGGATTTGGGGTTATCACATTCCGTTTTCCGGCTCGCTGTTGCTGTTTTACTTCACGATGCTGATTTACGGTTTGTCACTGGTGGGCTTTGGTTTGCTGATTTCGTCATTGTGTTCGACGCAACAGCAGGCATTTATTGGCGTGTTTGTCTTTATGATGCCGGCGATTTTGCTGTCGGGTTATGTTTCACCGGTCGAGAACATGCCGGTGTGGCTGCAAAACCTGACGTGGGTAAACCCGATTCGGCATTTCACTGACATCACTAAGCAGATTTATTTGAAGAACGCGAGTTTTGACATTGTCTGGGGAAGTGTGTGGCCGCTATTGGTGATAGCAGCCACTACGGGTTCAGCGGCGTACTGGATGTTTCGGCGCAAAATCGCCTGAGGTTTTATCTTTGGCGAACAGCGAATAAATAATCGGCCCGGCAATCATCGCCAGCCCGGCTCCTGCCAGCAGGAATTTATTCTCGACCACGCGTGACAACAGCCACAGCACAATCATCGCGTTGCCGAAATACCAGGTGGTAGTCAGCTCTTCAAGAAAATCACCAATATCACGTAAGCGCCCTGTACGAACACGTTGCAGGGCGAACATCAGGATAACTGTTGCGACATACAGCAAACATAACCCAATGCCGACCGGTATGAGGGAGGCAGTTTTCCAGCCAACGAGCAGCACACAAAGCACTGAAAGATGCAGCATTATTTGCCAGCAGCTTAGGCCTGTAGTCACTTGTACACGTTGTTGCCATTTCATTAATTTCTCTCCTGGCCACTAATTCCTGTCATTCAGAGTACCGCAGTATGCGGAAAATTCTGTAACCCGACACCTATTTGTGACAGAGACTACACTTTATTTTCAACGCGATGATAACAATGCCGGGAGAAGCATGGGTAACAAGACTCAGCACTTTTCCTTTAAAGTGCTCACAATTAATACACATAAAGGCTTTACCGCACTCAACAGGCGCTTCATTTTGCCGGAGTTGCGCGACGCGGTACGCGCCGTTTCTGCCGATATTGTCTGCTTGCAGGAGGTGATGGGCGCTCACGAAGCCCACTCCCTGCGGGTCGAAAATTGGCCGGAAACCAGCCATTACGAATTCCTCGCCGATAGCACGTGGAGCGAATTTGCTTATGGGCGCAACGCGGTTTATCCCGAAGGCCATCACGGCAATGCCGTGTTATCACGTTTCCCCATCAGCCATTTTGATAACCGCGACATCTCGGTCGAAGGCCACGAAAAACGCGGCATGCTGCACTGCCAGATAAACCTTCCCGGCGCGAATATTCGAGCCCATGTCATTTGCGTGCATCTCGGTTTACGTGACGCGCACCGCCAGGCCCAGCTCAACATGCTTTGCCAACTGGTGAATGAACTCCCTGAAGGCGAGCCAGTGGTGGTGGCCGGTGATTTCAATGACTGGCAACAACGCGCCAATCAGCAACTCAGGCAAACCGGCCTGGATGAAGTCTTCACCCGTGCATCGGGCCGCCCGGCACGCACTTTCCCTGCCCGCTTTCCCGTTCTGCGCCTGGACAGGATTTATGTAAAAAATGCCTCTGCCAGCGCCCCTACTGCACTGCCGTTGCAACAGTGGCGGCATCTTTCTGACCATGCGCCATTAGCGGTGGAGATTCATCTATGAAAAATAGCTGGCGTGACGGCAACTGTATTTCGTTACTCGAAAATGGCGATCAGTTTTTCCCGGCGGTGTTTACCGCCATCAGCCAGGCGCGTAGCAAAGTGCTGCTCGAAACATTTATCTGGTTTGAAGATGATGTCGGTAAGCAGTTACATGCCGTACTACTGAATGCTGCTCAGCGTGGCGTTAGGGTGGAAGTTCTGCTGGATGGCTACGGTTCACCGGATTTAAGCGATGAGTTTGTGAGTGAACTGACAAGCGCTGGCGTGATGTTCCGCTATTATGACCCGCGCCCGCCGCTGTTCGGTATACGCACTAATTTGTTCCGCCGTATGCACCGCAAAATCGTGGTGGTCGACAGCGCGGTGGCGTTTGTCGGCGGCATTAATTACTCCGCCGAACAGATGAGTGATTATGGCCCTGAAGCCAAACAGGATTATTCGGTCAAAGTTGAAGGGCCAGTGGTACACGATATTTATCAGTACGTGGTTTCCAACTTGCCGGGTCACGATACCAAACGCCACTGGTGGCATCGCCGCCGCAATCCCGCACAAGAAAACCTCAAACCCGGAGAGGCGCAAGCGCTGTTTGTCTGGCGCGACAATAACCGGCATCGCGATGATATCGAACGTTATTACCTGAAAATGCTCGGCAAAGCGAAGCGTGAAGTGATCATTGCTAACGCCTATTTTTTCCCCGGTTACCGACTGCTTCATGCGATGCGCAATGCCTCACGACGCGGTGTCTCAGTGAAGTTAATCGTGCAAGGCGAGCCGGATATGCCGATTGTCAAAGTGGGTGCTCGCCTGCTGTACAATTATTTAGTGCGCTCGGGCGTGAAGATTTACGAGTACCAGCGCCGCCCGCTGCACGGCAAAGTCGCGCTGATGGACGACCACTGGGCAACCGTCGGCTCCAGCAATCTTGATCCGCTGAGTTTGTCGCTCAACCTTGAAGCCAACCTGATTATTTACGATCGTACCTTTAACGAAACTCTGCGCCAAAACCTGAGCTGCCTGATAGCCCAGGATTGTCAGCCCGTCGACGAGTCCATGCTACCAAAACGAACCTGGTGGAATCTGGGGAAAAGCGTGCTGGCGTTCCACTTTTTGCGCCACTTCCCGGCGATGGTTGGCTGGTTACCCGCACACACACCAAAACTTGCCCAGGTGATGCCGCCGGCACAGCCGCAACTGGAAACCCAGGACCGAATAGACACAGAAGTTGAGGCTGAAAACCCGGGGGTAAAATATTGATGTCGCACTCGCACCCAAAATGGCGCAAAGCGAAGAAAATCCTCACCTGGCTATTTTTTATTGCCGTTATCGTGCTGTTGGTGGTGTATGCCACAAAAGTGGACTGGCCGGAAGTTTGGGAAGTGATCCGCAATTACAACCGTCTGGCGCTGTTTAGTGCGGTCGGTCTGGTGATTCTGAGTTATCTGATTTATGGCTGCTACGACCTGCTTGCGCGGGCGTATTGCGGGCATAAACTGGCAAAGCGGCAGGTCATGCTGGTGTCGTTTATCTGTTACGCCTTTAACCTGACATTGAGCACCTGGGTTGGCGGCATTGGTATGCGTTACCGGCTTTATTCGCGCCTTGGCCTGCCGAGCGCCACGATTACGCGCATTTTCTCGTTAAGTATCTCCACTAACTGGCTGGGTTATATCCTGTTGGCAGGGGTGATTTTTACCGTTGGCGTGGTGCAATTACCGGCTCACTGGTACATCGACGAAACCACGCTGCGCATTTTAGGCGGCGTGCTACTGGCAATCATTGCGGTTTATCTGTGGTTTTGTGCCTTTGCGAAGCATCGCCATATGACGATCAAAGGCCAGCGTCTGGTGTTGCCATCGTTTAAATTCGCACTGATGCAGATGGCGATTTCAAGCTGTAACTGGATGGTGATGGGGGCGATTATCTGGCTGTTGCTGGGCCAGCAGAGCAACTATTTCTTTGTTTTAGGCGTGCTTTTAGTAAGCAGTATTGCGGGCGTCATTGTGCATATTCCTGCGGGGATTGGCGTGCTGGAGGCTGTGTTCATTGCGTTGCTGGCGGGTGAACATGTCAGCAATGGGACGATTATTGCCGCGTTGCTGGCGTATCGCATGCTTTACTTTATTGCCCCACTGCTGCTGGCGATTGTTTGCTATTTAGTACTGGAGAGTCGGGCGAAGACGATGCGGGTGAAAAATGAGAAGAGCCTGGAAGAAAACAACCCTCACCCCAGCCCTCTCCCTGCGAGAGAGGGGGAAAAGAAAGGGTTAGGATGAGGGTGACAGGACTTAGCGGCGGTTACCGAAAATACGCAACAACATCAGGAACAGGTTGATGAAGTCGAGATACAGCGTCAGTGCGCCAAGAATCGAGTACTTACGCGTGGTTTGCGTATCGCGAGTATCAATTTGCTCACCAATGTTTTTCAGCTTCTGCGTGTCATAAGCCGTCAGGCCGACAAACACGATGACGCCGATATAGGTTATCGCCCACATCATCGCCGTGCTTTCCAGCCAAATGTTCACCAGCGATGCCAGCACAATGCCGATCAGTGCCATAAACAGCATGTTGCCAAAACCGCTTAAATCACGCTTGGTGGTGTAACCGTACAGGCTCATCGCACCGAACATGCCTGCAGTAACAATAAATGTGCTTGTTATGGATGAGGCGGTATAGACGATAAAAATGAAAGATAGAGTCAATCCTGTCAAAGCTGAGTAGAGCATAAACAAACTAGTGGCAGCCCCTGCACTCAACTTATGGATCATACCCGACAGAACAAAGACCAACCCTAGTTGCACAACAAACAGCCCAATCAGAGCAATTTTATTAGAGTAAATATAAAAGATTAGATCTTGATTGCCAGACACATACCAGGCGACAAATGCCGTCAGTAACAGGCCGCAGGTCATCCAGCCATAAACTTGTGCCATATATGCCTGCAAGCCAGTACGGGCCTGCTGGACAATAGTGTCATTGGAACGTGGGAATCGATCCATGATGCTTCCTTAAGTTAATTACGTTGACCGAATTTCAGGCTCGAAGGCCTGTACTTTAAGATTAACACAACTGTATGAAGGTGCCTGTTACCAGCGTTTGGCCGCTTGCTTATCAGTTTCGCGAGCTTCTACCCAACGCTCCCCTTCAGACGTGGCTTCGCGCTTCCAGAACGGCGCGCGCGTTTTCAGATAATCCATAATGAATTGTGCGGATTCGAACGCTGAACTGCGATGCGCACCCGTCACGCCTACAAACACGATCTCGTCACCAGGCCACAATTCACCAATGCGGTGAATCACACTAACGCGCTGTAACGGCCAACGAAGACGTGCTTCTTCAATAATGTCCGCCAGCGCCTTTTCGGTCATGCCCGGATAATGTTCCAGCGTCAATGCGCTCACGCTATCGCCAAGATTGTGATTGCGTACTTTGCCGGTAAACGTCACCACCGCACCGTCTTCATCGCACTGCGCGAGCCACTGGTATTCGTCGCCGACGTTGAAATTCTCGTGGCTGACACGGATTCGAGTGTTTTCCATTTTAACCGCCTGTGACCGGAGGGAAAAAGGCGACTTCATCACCGTCGCTTAGCGGGTGATCGAAACTTACCAGTGTCTGGTTGACGGCAGCCAGCAGTTTGCCTGACTCGAGCGCCAGCGCCCAGCGCTCGCTTTTCGCAGCCAGATTCTGGCGCAGTTGTTCGACATTGCTAAAACTCGCATCCAGTTTCAGGTTGTCGCAATCAACCAGTTCACGTACCTGGGCAAAAAACAGCACGTTAATCATGTTCTGTCACCTTGCTATCCGCCTTAAAGTCGCCAGATTTACCGCCGCTTTTCGCCAGCAGGCGAACCGGGCCGATCACCATATCTTTCTGCACCGCTTTGCACATGTCGTAGATGGTCAACGCGGCAACCGACGCAGCAGTTAACGCTTCCATTTCCACGCCGGTTTTACCGGTCAAACGGCAGACAGATTCGATGCGCACACGGTTATGTTCAGGTTCAGCCGCTAAATTGACTTCGACTTTACTGAGCATTAGCGGGTGGCAAAGAGGAATCAAATCCCAGGTGCGTTTTGCGGCCTGGATCCCGGCGATTCGCGCCGTGGCAAAGACATCACCTTTATGATGGCTGCCTTCAATAATCATCGCTAATGTTGCGGCTTCCATGGTGATAAACGCTTCGGCACGCGCTTCACGCACGGTTTCTGCTTTGGCGGAAACATCAACCATGTGCGCTTCGCCAGCGGCATTAATATGAGTCAGTTGCGACATAATTTATTTCTTGAGATGTGGATGGAAATTACAAGGGCGCACGCGAGCATCCAGTTGAGGCTGGATGATATTTTCCCACGCGGTATGGCACGCTTTCGTGGAACCTGGCATGGCAAAAATAAGCGTGCGATTCGCAATACCGGCCAGGGCACGAGATTGCAGCGTCGAGGTGCCGATTTCTTCAAAAGAGAGCATGCGGAAAACTTCACCAAAACCTTCGATTTCACGGTCAAACAACGGCAGTAACGCTTCGGGCGCCTGGTCGCCATCGGTAAAACCTGTCCCACCGTTGATTAGCACCACCTGGACTTCATCCTCAGCAATCCATTGAGAAACCTGCGCGCGAATGGCGTAGCGGTTTTCTTTAACAATCGCTTTGGCAACCACTTTGTGACCCGCGTCAGTGGCAGCCTCACGCAGATAATGCCCTGAAGTGTCGTCGTCTTCACCGCGGCGGCTTGAAACAGTCAGAATGGCAATATGTAGCGGGATAAATTCACTACTCGTCTGGCTCATTGAGATTTCCCTATGTATATGATTTTAACCGCCGATGTAGGACAGGTTTTGGGTAATGCCGGTTTCACCGTCATGCAGGAAATGGGTCTGTTTTTTGTGGGTCAGGGCTTCAGCGATACGCGCTTCAAGCTCCGTGATTTGCTCGTCGCTCGCCAGCAAATCACGCAATGAAATGCCCTGCTCGCCAAATAAGCATAGATGCAGGTTGCCGACGGATGAGACGCGCAGGCGGTTACAACTGGCACAGAAGTCTTTTTCGTAAGGCATGATCAGGCCAATTTCGCCCTGATAATCTGGATGGCAAAAGACCTGCGCCGGGCCGTCACTACGGCTGCGGAGTTGATGTACCCAGCCGCGAGCCAACAACTGGTCGCGAATGATTTTGCCCGAGATGTGGTGTTTGCGGAACAATTCGCCGCCATCGCCGGTTTCCATCAATTCGATGAAACGCAACTGGATAGGACGCGGTTTGATCCAGGCAAGGAAGGTATCAAGTTCGTGGTGGTTCACATCGCGCATCAGCACGGTATTCACTTTTACACGCTCAAAACCGGCAGAGAACGCGGCGTCAATGCCGTCCATCACCTGACGGAATTTATCCTGTCCGGTAATCGCGTGAAACTGACGAGCATCAAGACTATCTACGCTAACGTTCACTGCCGTCAGCCCGGCATCACGCCATTGCTGGATGTCGCGCGCAAGGCGATAACCGTTGGTTGTTACGGCAATCTGGCGAATGCTGGCGTTTTCATGTACCGCAGCGATGATGTCAGTGAAGTCTTTACGTAAAGAGGGTTCACCACCCGTCAGGCGTACTTTTTCAGTACCCAGGGCGGCGAAAGCGCGCGTAACGCGGCGAATTTCATCGACGTTGAGGAAACTTTTATTTGCCACACCGTGAGGCTTGTAGCCATCCGGCAGGCAATAGTTGCAACGAAAATTGCAAACGTCGGTAATAGACAGACGCAGGTAAAAAAACTTACGAGCGAATGCGTCGGTAAGTTGAGTAGCCATGTACACCTTCCAAATACGGGAGATGCAGGCATTTCTTTCTGCACCCTGGTGACTCAAGGTCACGGCCCAAGCACCGTATCTTTCGACTTAGGTCCAGAGGCTTAGTGTGTGTTAGAGCGATAGTAGCGCGTGATGGAGTTCAACGCCATAACAGCTTTCGCTATATAAATATATACATAGCGAGACAATCGCTCAATTTCGCTACAGACTACGCCAAAAGCGATCTTTTGCTTTGATATACATCATTATCGCCCTAGCCAGGATCGTATTTTGAGATCTTTTACGCTACCTTATTTCGATAGTTCGTCATAAGGAAAAGTTATGCGCAATCGTACGCTTGCGGATTTGGATAGAGTGGTTGCACTGGGCGGTGGACACGGCCTGGGCAGGGTTATGTCCTCTCTCTCCTCTTTAGGTTCCCGTTTAACCGGCATTGTTACCACCACTGATAACGGCGGTTCTACCGGGAGAATCCGGCGCTCTGAAGGTGGCATTGCCTGGGGCGATATGCGTAACTGTTTAAATCAGTTAATTACTGAACAGAGCGTTGCTTCGGCCATGTTTGAGTACCGTTTTGGCGGTAATGGCGAACTTTCAGGGCATAACCTTGGAAACTTGATGTTAAAGGCGCTTGACCACCTGAGCGTGCGGCCTCTGGAAGCCATCAATCTGATTCGTAACCTTCTCAAAGTGGATGCGTTTCTGATTCCGATGTCTGAACAGCCAGTGGATTTGATGGCGACGGATGCAGATGGCCATTTTATTTACGGTGAAGTGAATATTGACCAGCTTTCCTCACCGCCGCAGGAGCTGTCGTTATACCCGCAAGCCCGCGCCACACGCGAAGCGTTGCAGGCCATTGGTGAAGCCGATTTGATTCTGATTGGCCCGGGTAGTTTTTATACCAGCCTGATGCCGTTACTGCTGCTGGAAGATATGGATCAGGCGCTGCGTCGCACACCTGCGCCGGTGGTGTTTATCGGTAATTTAGGCAAGGAATTAAGCACCGCTGCGGCAAGCCTGTCGCTTGGGCAAACTCTGGACATCATGGAACAGCGTGTTGGTAAGCGCATTATTGATGCCGTGGTGGTTGGCCCGCAGGTAGATGTTGCTGAAATCACCGACCGTGTGGTGATTCAGGAGCCTCTGGAAGCCTGTGATATTCGCTATCGTCACGACCGTCAATTGCTACGCCAGGCGCTGGAAAAAGCTGTTCAGCAACTGGGATAGGATGAGCGATTGCTGTCGGATGACGCAGCGCATATCCGACCTACAAGTGCATGATTTTCGTGAGTCGTTGTAGGGTGGATAAGCGATTGCGTCATCCACCGTTTGCATCAGTTTTGTCGGATGACGCTGCGCTTATCCGACCTACAAGTGCATGATTTCGTGAGTCGTTGTAGGGTGGATAAGCGATTGCGTCATCCACCGTTTGCATCAGTATTGTCGGATGGCGCTGCGCTTATCCGACCTACAAGTGCATGATTTCGTGAGTCGTTGTAGGGTGGATAAGCGATTGCGTCATCCACCGTTTGCGTCAGTTTTGTCGGATGACGCTGCGCATATCCGACCTACAAGTGCATGATTTCGTGAGCCGTTGTAGGGTGAATAAGCGATTGCGTCATCCACCGTTTGCATCAGTTTTGTCGGATGACGCTGCACTTACCCGACCTACAAGTGCATGATTTCGTGAGTCGTTGTAGGGTGGATAAGCGATTGCGTCATCCACCGTTTGCATCAGTATTGTCGGATGGCGCTGCGCTTATCCGACCTACAAGTTCATGATTTCGTGAGTCGTTGTAGGGTGGATAAGCGATAGCGTCATCCACCGTTTGCATCAGTTTTGTCGGATGGCGCTGCGCTTATCCGACCTACAAGTGCATGATTTCGTGAGTCGTTGTAGGGTGAATAAGCGATTGCGTCATCCACCGTTTGCGTCAGTTTTGTCGGATGACGCTGCGCATATCCGACCTACAAGTGCATGATTTCGTGAGTCGTTGTAGGGTGGATAAGCGATTGCGTCATCCACCGTTTGCATCAGTTTTGTCGGATGACGCTGCGCTTATCCGACCTACAAGTGCATGATTTCGTGAGGTGGATTAGCGTTAGCTACAGCCACCCGTTACGACGCAGCGATAAACAATTGCCGTAACTCGTGCAACTGGTCACGGAGTTGTGCTGCTTCTTCAAATTCCAGATTCTGCGCATGCTCCAGCATCTTCGCTTCCAGTTGATGAATTTTCTGTTGCAGGGCTTTCGGCGTCAGGATGATTTCATCATCTTCAATCACGCTGCGCGCTTTGCTCTTCATCCGGCCTTTGGTTTTCGCCATGCCTTCGCCAAGCTGCAGCACATCCACCACTTTCTTGTTCAGCCCCTGCGGCGTAATGCCATTTTCTTCGTTGTATCGTTGCTGTTTCTCACGGCGACGCTCCGTTTCACTAATCGCTTTTGCCATGGACGGGGTGATTTTGTCACCATACAGAATGGCTTTACCGTTGATGTTACGTGCCGCACGACCAATGGTCTGAATGAGCGAACGCTCAGAACGCAGGAAACCTTCTTTATCGGCATCCAGAATGGCCACCAGCGACACTTCAGGCATATCCAACCCCTCACGTAGCAAGTTGATGCCTACCAGCACGTCGAACTCGCCAAGGCGCAAATCACGAATGATCTCCATACGCTCGACGGTATCGATATCTGAGTGCAGATAACGCACCCGCTCGCCATGCTCTTCCAGATACTCTGTCAAATCTTCGGCCATACGTTTGGTCAGCGTGGTGACCAAAACACGTTCGTTGATTTCAACACGTTTACGAATCTCGGAAAGCAAGTCGTCAACCTGGGTGCCAACCGGACGCACTTCGATAATCGGGTCCAGCAAACCCGTTGGCCTGACAACCTGATCGACAACATCACCACCTGATTTTTCCAGCTCGTAATTGCTGGGTGTTGCCGAAACATAGATGGTTTGCGGAGCCAGCGCTTCAAACTCTTCAAATCTCAGCGGGCGGTTATCGAGTGCTGATGGCAGACGGAAGCCGTATTCCACCAGGGTTTCTTTACGCGCCCGGTCACCTTTGTACATGCCGCCGATTTGCGGAATAGTCACGTGGGATTCGTCGACCACCAGCAGGCCATCAGCAGGCAAATAATCGAAAAGCGTTGGTGGTGGCTCGCCAGGGCCACGCCCCGACAGGAAGCGCGAATAGTTTTCTACCCCAGAGCAGTAGCCCAGTTCGTTCATCATCTCTAAATCGAATTGAGTACGTTGCGACAGGCGCTGCTCTTCAAGCAGTTTGTTGTTCGCCAGCAAGACCTTTTTACGGTCAGCCAGTTCCACCTTAATTTCTTCCATGGCTTGCACAATACGTTCACGCGGGGTGACGTAATGTGATTTAGGGTAAATGGTGAAGCGCTGAATCACCTGGTCTATTTGCCCGGTCAGGGGGTCGAATAGTGAAAGCCGTTCCACTTCTTCATCAAACAATTCGACCCGTAACGCTAAATCGTCTGACTCTGCCGGGAAGATGTCGATGACTTCCCCACGCACACGGAAAGTCGCGCGCTGGAAAGCCTGGTCATTACGGGTGTATTGCAGTTCGGTCAAACGGCGCAAAATAGAGCGCTGATCGATGATCATCCCTTTGGTGAGATGCAGCATCATTTTCAGGTAGAGATCCGGATCGCCCAGGCCGTATATCGCCGACACCGAAGCCACCACAATCACATCACGCCTTTCGAGTAACGCTTTGGTGGCTGACAGGCGCATCTGCTCGATATGTTCATTCACCGAGGAATCTTTTTCGATAAAAGTATCGGAGCTCGGGACGTAGGCTTCAGGCTGGTAGTAATCGTAGTAGGAAACAAAGAACTCAACCGCGTTATCCGGAAAGAACTCTTTCATCTCGCCATACAACTGCGCCGCAAGGGTTTTGTTCGGTGCCAGCACCATGGTGGGGCGTTGCAAATCTGCAATCACGTTCGCCACGGTAAAGGTCTTACCGGAGCCTGTCACACCCAACAGTGTCTGATGGGCAAGCCCGTCTTGTAGCCCCTCTTCAAGGCGGCGAATGGCCTCTGGCTGATCGCCAGAAGGTTTGAATGCTGAATTTAATTTGAATGCTTTACTCATGAAGAGGCTACCTGATGAAGAAACGAGCGGGCCGGAGGATAATTTTACTCAGCACAGGAAATTTTGCCAGAAAAAGATACTGGATGAAAAACCAGTTCCTTGCACAAAAGTTTATGATACGGCCTCTTTTTGCCGTTTGGTTTACCGGTAAAACATTCCTCCCTCAGATATTTCAGCTGACCAAAATGGTTATCCCCAGATTTTTTTACCTTTTAACATTTGTCAAGCAGTGTCATAAAAGCGCAAGGAACATCTGTGGCACTTTTATTGCAGCGATTGATTTTATTCAACTCATTAATTTTAAACAGCTATTTGATAAAGTCTGGTTTAGCACCAATTCATGTGCAAGCCGCGCCAGTCCTCGCTTACCGCAAGTTCTCTAACTCTAATGCACATGGTTATCCACAGGAATAGTGGATAACTGCTCTCAGCCCTTTTGCAGCGCAGACCGCAAAAAACCCTAAAATCTCTGTGAGTGGCATCAAAAATATTTTTCATCATTATTTTTGTCTTATTTTTGCTTAAAGATGAGCCACCTTTTCTTATGATCCTGCTCACGAATTGCGCATTATCATGGAGCAACTCTGCTCTCTTGCACCATCCCTGGCAGTGACCAGCACTGACAGAGTGCATTCGTCTTTTCGAGTCGTAGGCGACGAAGGTTTCTTCAACCTTTTTCATGAGTCTTTTCTCAAAGTTGCCATGTTCTGCCGCGCAAAAAGGTTCATGGCAAGGGAATTGCACAGTTTTACTTGTCCTGGTTTGAGTGGTGGACGCCACGCTGCGCTGTTAACCCGATCCGAAGGAGAATATCGATGTTGAGTCTGCGAGCTGTTAATCAGTTTTATGGTGAGAGCCATATTCTGTGGAACTTGGATCTTGAGCTGACTCCAGGCGAATGTACCTGTGTGTTAGGTGCGCCAGGAATGGGCAAAACAACGCTGGTTAACTGCATCACTGGTTACCTGCCCGTACAAAGTGGCAGTATGACCTGGCTTGAGGCAGGGCATCCTCCACAAGATTTGCTGACCCAACCTATTGAAGGCCGGGCGGCTCTTGGAATGAGTTATGTCGCCCAGGACAGACGCATCTTTTCCCAACTGAGCGTTGAGGAGAACCTGCAAATTGCGCTGTTAGCTGCCCGTGTGCGGACGCGGGCGATCCCATCGATGATCTATGAACTGTTCCCTGAACTTTATAGCTTGCGCCATGTGCGCGGTGGCGAGCTGTCAGGCGATCTTCAGCAGCAACTGGCATTAGCAAGGGCGCTGGTGACCGAGCCGAAACTGTTGATTCTGGATGAACCGACTTTTGGCAGCGGCCAGCGGTTTATTCATGATCTCAGCAATATCATCCGACGTTTAAGCCGTGACTTTGGATTAACTATCCTGTTAGTAGAACAGCGGTTGCCGTTTATTCGTCGTGTAGCAGACCGTTTCTGTTTGCTCCACCGTGGACGAAACGTCGCTCAGGGTCATGTCGCAATGCTGGACGACAAACTGGTTTCTAGTTGGATTGACCCATGATGGTGTATCAATCGACGGCATGATGGGTTAATCCGGTTCTGCCGTCACAACTGCCCGAGTTGCTTCTGTAAATCATCATCGAGATCGGCGAGTTCCCGTTGTAAATTGCATTGCCGTGTCACGGCTGAAAGCTCTACTAACGGCAAAGGGACTTTTGACACCCCAGCTTCACGCATCCAGCGCAACACCGGTTCCAGATGCCAAATAGCGGTTTTACCGTCGTGCACTGGTTGAGGGAACGCGTTCCGGCTGACCATCACTTTACGCATGTACTGGCGCGAAAACCCCAGCAGTTCGGCAATATCGGTTAGTCCAACCAGGTCAGGCATCACTTCGACCAACACCGCACCTGGAATAATACGTTTCACGTCTTTAATGGCGGAAACAACGGCCTGCTTTGCCTCTTGCGCTTCACGCATAAAATTCAATGCAATGCGCCCGGTCACCCCCACGCCAACCAGTGCGTCATCGCAGCCTTGTGCGCCTAACGCCTCTACCCACTCAGCAGGATCCTGGCTTTTTTCTGGCAAGGTAAAAATCAATGTGAAACTAAATTCTGACATGTTCTGCTCCTTGAAACTTAATGTCTGATAATGGCCGGCGTACTTTGCTGACTACAGTTATCAACGACAAGACGTATTTGCCTGGCATGGTTGTACGCACTGCGCGGCGTACTCCATATACAACTAATACAAAACTCACCGCACCGGCAGGCTTTGTCATTCCACGGACAATACATCTTCCCCCAGCAATGCGAACCACCAGGCTGGACCTGCCAGCCCTGACACTCCGCATAACTCAATGCTGCTTCAATATCCTTATTCGGGTGCAAACGCCGCTTCATAAAAACCTCCTGGCTATACTCTCAAAAAAGTTGTCATGTGACAACATGGAATTGAAAAGTAATTTACTCGCACTCAGCGTTTCTTCAAGGAGATGTTTTGGGCAACAACGGATTCAGGAATAGCGCCCGAAAAATTTATCGGGCGTTGCAGAAAGGATCACAAGATTTGCGAGTTATGCAGAAAGAAGTGAAATATCCAGATGGCTGCCGAGAGGGCTTTGCTCATTAAGTTGCGGGTAAAACGGAATTTCACCCAACATCGGGGCGTTTAAAACGTCACGTAACGTCGCGATGTATTCTGCGTGACGTTTGCCTGTTGGCTGAACGTCGTTGGCAATCCACCCCGCCAGATGCAGCCCTGCACTCCGCACCGCATGTGCCGTTAGCATGGAGTGGTTAATACATCCCAATTTCACCCCAACAACCAGGATCACCGGCAGTTGCTGCTGGATAACCCAATCAGCAAAAGTAGCGGTCTGCGAAAGTGGCGTAAACCAGCCTCCCGCTCCTTCAACCTGTAACCAGTCAGCTTGCGAAGCCAGCGCTTCCAGCCCCAGAGATAGCTGTGAAAATTCAATAGGCCGCTTTTCCAACGCACTGACAATGTGTGGTGACGTCGGTTCCAAAAAAGCAAAAGGGTTCACCTGGTCATAGTCTACTTTGACGCTGCTATTGCGCTGCAATGCCAGTGCATCGCTATTGCGGATACCCGCAGCCGTCATTTCGCTTCCCGACGCTACCGGCTTATAACCTGCCGTACGATAACCCGCCTGTGTGGCGGCTTGCAGCAAAGCGCAACTGGCGACTGTTTTACCGACTTCAGTATCGGTTCCGGTCACAAACCATCGTTTAATCACGTTCTATTACTCCACAAACGAGCTGCCATGTCAGGGGGAATTGCCCCTCTTTTTGCGGCCAGGCGAGACTTAATTTTTGCAATTGCTGACGGGTCATCAATGACGCTTTTCGTCCGTCATGAAGGTGTGTTGCGCCAATGCCTTTTAGCGAGTGCATGGCACTCATTACGCTTGGGTAAAATTGGCTAATCTCATGAATTTGTAGAGAACAACGCCAGCCTTCACAAGCCTGCTGAATCTGCTCAATCGAGAGGAATTGATTGGCATGTGAACGTTCGTCCACCGCGTGCCATGCGGTATGTAGCTCACTTAATGAGTTCGCCGCAAGCGTAGTAAATGCCACACATCCTCCCGAGCGAGTGATGCGATAAAGCTCACTCAATCCACTGTGTAAATCGCTGCACCATTGCACCGCCAGGTTGCTCCAGGCTAAATCGACTTGCCCGTCAGGAAGTGCGATGGCTTCGATGTCACCTTCGAGATAACAATCTGCCGACTCACGTTGTGCCGCATAATTCAGCATTGCAGCAGAGAGATCTAACGCCGTCACATGGCAGCCTTTGTCACGCCATACGCGGCTGTACCAGCCGGTACCACACCCGGCGTCCAGCATAGTGGAGATACGTCGGCCTTCAAGCATATCGGTAAGAAATCCGCCGCTGATGCGCTGTAGCTCGGCGTGGCTGTCATAGGTGGGTGCCGCGCGACCAAAAGCGGCAGCGACAGCGGCTTTGTTAACGAGTTGCGTCATACAGCGCCTCCAGAAGCTTGTCGATATCATCAGCGGTGTGGCTGGCGGTCAGCGTCACACGCAGCCTGGCGGTGCCCGGTGGAACCGTTGGCGGGCGAATCGCCGTCATCCAAAATCCGCGCTCACGCATGGTGGAAGCGAGGTTCACCGCAGCCTGATTTTCACCCACAATTAATGGCTGGATCGCGGTTTGCGAAGCCATTAATTTCAACGGCAGCTGTGCCGCCCCAGATCGGAAATGGGCAATATTGGCGCGTAATTGCGCACGTCTGGACTCATCGTGACGAATAACATTCAATGCCGCCGATAACGCGCACGCCTGTGCGGGCGGCATGGCGGTGCTGTAAATCAGATGACGGGCAAATTGCAGCAAATAATCAGCCAGTGATTCACTGCACAGTACCGCGGCCCCGCTGGCACCAAAAGCTTTGCCAAAAGTGACGACTAATAAATCCGGTTTGATCTGTTGCTGGTCACAACTTCCGCGCCCTTCTTCGCCCATAACCCCGATGCCATGCGCATCATCGACCATCAGCAAAGCCCCTGCATTACGGCTTATCTGCGCGATTTCAGCCAACGGTGCAGCATCGCCATCCATGCTGAAGACCCCTTCGGTTACCACCAGTTGTTGGCCTTCATGGGGATGCGCCAGCAAAGCTTGCAACGATGGCACATCATTATGTGTAAAGCGCCGCAACTGTGCAGGGCTGTTTATTGCCGCTTCCAGCAGCGAGGCGTGGCTGAGTTTATCGGCAATAATTCGATCCGATTTTTCCGTTAGCGCGGCAATCAGCGCCTGGTTCGCCGCAAAACCGGAAATAAACAGCAGCGCACGGGGAAACCCAAGCCAGTCGGCAAGCTGTTGTTCAAATTGCTGGTGCGCCTCGTGGTAGCCCGTGACATGCCCGGAACCGCCGCTGCCGACACCGTAAGTCTCGGCTCCCTGCTGCCAGGCCTGAATCACCTGCGCATGGTGGCTCATTCCCAGATAGTCATTGCTGGAAAAATTCAGATAGCGGGTTTGGTTTTGCACAAGGTAGCGCCCGCTACCTTGTTGATTAACCTGGCGGATTCGGAAACTGTCATTTGCCCGCCGTTGCTCAAGCGCACTGTCGATACGTTGCTGCCAGGTCATACAGCCGCCGCATTGTAGTAATTCTCCGTATCTGCGGTGAGCAACTGTTCGGCCAGTTGTTGTTGCTGTTCGTTATCGCCCGCGTGGGTGGTGGTTTGCTGCGGGTTTAGGCCCAGCTTGCGGAACAATTGCAGGTCTTTGTCTTCTTCCGGATTTGGCGTGGTCAGCAGTTTGCAGCCGTAGAAAATGGAATTGGCACCCGCCATGAAACACATGGCCTGAGTTTGTTCACTCATCTGCTCACGCCCGGCAGAAAGGCGCACGAAAGACCCTGGCATCATGATGCGCGCCACCGCGATGGTGCGAATAAAATCAAACGCATCGACGTCTTCGTTATCGGCCATCGGTGTGCCCTTCACCTTCACCAGCATGTTGATTGGCACGCTCTCAGGCGGCGTCGGAAGATTGGCGAGTTGCAGCAACAGCCCTGCGCGGTCGGTTACGGTTTCACCCAGCCCAACAATGCCGCCGGAGCAGACTTTAATCCCGGCATCGCGCACTTTGTCGAGCGTGTCGAGGCGTTCCTGGTAAGTGCGCGTGGTAATAATATTGCCGTAAAATTCTGGCGAGGTATCGAGGTTGTGGTTGTAGTAATCCAGCCCTGCGGCGGCCAGGCGATCTGCTTGCGCACCGGTTAAGGTGCCCAGCGTCATACAGGTTTCCAGCCCCATTTCGCGCACGCCTTGCACCATTTTCTCAAGGTACGGCATGTCGCGATCGTTAGGGTTTTTCCAGGCAGCACCCATGCAGAAACGGGTAGAACCGGCGTTCAACGCTTTACGCGCCGAGTCGAGAACTTGCTCAACTTCCATCAAGCGTTCGGATGCCAGCCCAGTTTTGTATCGCGCACTTTGAGGGCAATATTTGCAATCTTCCGGGCATGCGCCGGTTTTAATCGACAGCAAGGTACTGACCTGAACATGGCGGGGATCGAAGTGCTGACGGTGAACTTGTTGTGCTTCAAACATCAGTTCGAGGAAAGGTTTTTCAAATAAAGCAGTGACCTGCGACATTGACCAGCGTGCGTGGTGAGCCATTGGGCGTCTCCAAAAAGGGTGTTGTTAGCCGTTGATTGACGTTATACTTGTAAACCTAAATCTTTTTTAAATGGTTTACAAGTCACCCTATGACCCCTGCTGATTTAGCGTTCGACCAACAACATATCTGGCACCCGTACACGTCTATGACCCAACCGTTACCGGTTTATCCGGTGGTAGCGGCTACGGGCTGCGAACTGCAACTTGCTGATGGTAAAGCCCTTGTTGACGGGATGTCGTCCTGGTGGGCGGCGATTCATGGCTACAATCACCCGCGTTTAAACCAGGCGATGAAAGACCAGATTGACCAGATGTCACACGTGATGTTCGGCGGTATCACCCACCCACCCGCGGTGGCACTGTGTCGTAAACTGGTCGCCATGACGCCGGAAAATCTTGAATGCGTTTTCCTTGCCGACTCCGGCTCTGTCGCCGTTGAAGTGGCGATGAAAATGGCGTTGCAGTACTGGCACGCAAAAGGCGAACCACGCCAGCGTTTCCTGACTTTCCGTCATGGTTATCATGGCGATACCTTTGGTGCGATGTCAGTGTGTGACCCGGATAACTCGATGCACAGCCTGTGGCAAGGTTATCTCCCTGAACATTTATTTGCCCCTGCACCAGATTGCCGTTTTGACGACGAATGGAATGAAATGGACATCGTGCCGTTCGCCCGTTTGATGGCCGCTCATCGCCATGAAATTGCCGCCGTTATCCTCGAACCCATCGTCCAGGGCGCGGGCGGCATGCGCTTTTATCACCCTGAATGGCTGCGTCGAATCCGCCGCATGTGCGACCGCGAAGGCATATTGCTGATTGCCGATGAGATAGCGACCGGCTTTGGTCGTACAGGCAAATTGTTTGCCTGCGAACATGCAGGGATTTCAGCGGATATTCTGTGCCTTGGTAAAGCGCTGACCGGCGGCACGATGACGCTTTCCGCCACGCTCACCACGCGCCAGGTTGCCGATACCATTAGCGACGGCGAAGCCGGATGCTTTATGCACGGCCCGACGTTTATGGGCAATCCGCTGGCCTGTGCGGTCGCGACCGAAAGCCTCACCTTGCTGGAAGAAGGCCACTGGCAGCAGCAAGTTAATGCTCTGGAACAGCAGTTACTGGAAGGGCTTAAACCCTTGCAGAATTGTCAGCAAGTAGCCGATGTGCGCGTGCTTGGGGCCATTGGCGTGGTGGAAACGCATCATCCGGTGGATATGGCTGCACTTCAGGCGTTCTTTGTTGAGCAAGGCGTGTGGATCCGTCCATTTGGCCGCCTGATTTATCTGATGCCACCTTACGTCATCACGCATGAACAGCTAGCAAAATTGATCACCGCCGTAACGAATGCGGTAGAAAACCCGGCCTTCTTCAAAAGCTGAGCACCAGCAAGCCGCTCACAGATGCACTACACTTCGAGGATCTTTTCATGCGCCCAACCGGGAGAGTCAAATGAAAATCCTCATGGTTTTAACCTCGCACAATCAACTGGGCAATACCGGCAAACCCACAGGCTTTTGGCTTGAGGAGTTTGCCGCGCCGTATTATGTCTTTCGTGACGCAGGTTTGAATATTACTCTCGCTTCACCACAAGGTGGCCAACCGCCGCTTGATCCCAAAAGTGATGAGCCGGATGCACAAACCGACGACACTCGCCGTTTCCGTCATGATACTGACGCACAAAAGCGGTTAGCTAATACTGAAAAGCTTGCCACCATCCGCGCTGAAGATTTTGATGCGGTGTTTTACCCTGGCGGCCACGGGCCATTGTGGGATTTGGCAGAAGATGAACACTCGATCACATTGATTGAACAGTTTTGGGCGGCGGGTAAGCCTGTTGCCGCGGTTTGTCATGCGCCAGGCGTGTTACGCAAGGTGAAAAAACCGGATGGGTCACCGCTGGTGAAAGGCAAACGGGTGACCGGTTTTACCAATAGCGAAGAGGATGGCGTTGGTTTAACCGCCATCGTGCCATTCCTGGTGGAAGATGAGCTGAAAAAAGCCGGTGGGCTATTCGAGCGCACTGATGACTGGGGCGAGTACGCGGTGGTCGACGGGCATCTGGTGACCGGGCAAAACCCGGCGTCGTCAGCTGTAGCGGCCGAAGAACTGCTTAAACTATTGAAACTCTAGTAAGGAAGGTTCGGCTATGAAACTCTTTAGTCAGGATATTAAGGAAGGCGACAAACTTCCCGCACGCCACGTTTTTAACGGCATGGGTTACCAGGGCGACAACATTTCCCCGCATCTTGCCTGGGATGAAGTCCCGAGCGGAACCAAAAGTTTTGTCGTCACCTGTTATGACCCGGACGCGCCGACGGGCTCCGGCTGGTGGCACTGGGTAGTGGTGAATCTTCCTGCTGATACCCGCGTATTGCCGCAAGGTTCTGGCTCAAATTTAGTGGAGTTACCCGAACCTGCGATTCAGACACGCACCGATTTCGGCAAAGCGGGATACGGTGGAGCAGCACCGCCGAAAGGCGAAACTCATCGCTATATCTTTACCGTGTATGCCCTCGACGTGGAACAGCTTGAGGTTGATGAAAATGCATCCGGCGCCATGGTCGGCTTTAACGTCCATTTCCACTCTTTAGCCAGTGCCTCTATCACCGCAATGTTCAGATAGTCCGCTTTTTATGAAGCCGATTTGCACAATCGGCTTCCTGTTTCACTCAACTTAGTATAAAAAAGCAGGCTTTAAGACCCCATTTTAAAATTGCATTGCAAGGAGCAAGCCTTGAACACATTTTCGGTTTCTCGTCGGGCAGCTGTGCTCGCTTTTGCTGTGGCTTTGTCGGCCTGTAGCTCAACACCGTCGGCAGAACGCCCTTCTACACAAGCAGCACCAGGCACTCAATCTCGCCCGATTTTATCGTCCGATGAAGCGCAGAACTTTGTTCAGGCGCGCTACTTCTCATCTAAGAATAAAGATGAAGCTCCATGGACTCCTTCCTCGATTCGCCTTCCTCAGCAGCCTGACTTTGTTGTCGGTGCCGCGGGTGGCGCAGGTGTAACGCATACGTCTATTCAGGCCGCCGTTGATGCCGCCATGATGAAACACAGCAACAATCGCCTGTACATTGCGATTCAGCCGGGCGAGTACGCCGGTACCGTTTATATTCCTGCGGGTTCTGGCAGCGTGACGCTGTACGGCACCACTGATAACGCTGCTGATGTCAAAATCACCATGCCACTGGATTCTGAAATCGACGTGAATACCTGGCGCCGTGCCGTTAACCCAGCAGGCAAATATATGCCGGGTAAACCAGCCTGGTACATGTTTGATAGCTGCCAGAGCAAGCGCACTGCAACCGTCGGTATCATGTGTTCTGCCGCAGTCTGGTCACAGAACAATGGTTTGCAGATGCAGAACCTGACTATCGCCAACACCCTGGGTGACAGCGTTGATGCGTCTAATCATCAGGCCGTCGCGCTGCGTACTGATGGCGACAAAGTGCAGTTGAACAATGTTCACCTGCTGGGCCGTCAGAACACCTTCTTCGTCACCAACAGCGACGTGCAAAACCGCCTGTTGACTGACCGTCAACCGCGCACCCTGGTAACTAACAGCTACATTGAAGGCGATGTGGATGTGGTTGCCGGCCGAGGTGCAGTGGTGTTTGATAACACCGATTTCCGCCTGGTAAACAGCCGTACGCAAGAAGGCTCGGTATTTGCTCCGGCAACTCAGCCAAACATTTATTACGGCTTCCTGGCAATTAACAGCCGCTTCTCAGCTGCTGGCGAGAACGTTGCACAACTGGGCCGCGCCTGGGATGTTGAAGCCACTGAAAACGGTTATGCCGCAGGCCAGACTTCAAACGGCCAGGTGGTTATCCGTGACAGCGTGATCAACGAAGGTTTCAACAACGCGAAACCGTGGGGCGATGCCGTAGGTTCTAAACGTCCGTTCACCGGCAACATCGGTACTAAAGGCGAGAAAGGCGAAATTCAGCGCGACCTGAACGACGCTAACGCAAACCGCCTGTGGGAATTCAACAACCGTGGCGTAGGTAGCCAAGTCGTTACCCACTAATATTAAGCCCATGGCTTAAAACAAAAAACCTCGCAATTGCGAGGTTTTTTGTCAGCATAATCAAATGGTTATACTGCGTTAACCACCACCCACATCGGCCCCTGCCCTACAGCATAGCGGCCTTTCTCTTCAAGCAAACCTTGCTCACCCGTGATTTGATAAACCGCGATATGGTGCGATTTCTGGCCTGCAGCAATCAGATATTTACCTGAGTGATCAACGTTGAAGCCACGCGGTTGGCTCTCAGTCGGCTGGTAGCCTTCCACTGCCAGAACGCTACCATCTTCAGAAACACTAAATACCGTGATAATGCTGGCGGTGCGGTCGCAAGTGTAGAGATGCCGACCATCAGGCGTGATATGGATATCAGCCGCCCAACGGGTATCAGAGAAACCTGGAGGCATGATATCCAGCGTCTGCACGCACTCAATTTTTCCCAGGGTATTTTTCAGTTCCCACACATCCACAGAACCGTTCAGTTCGTTAACGCAATAACCGTATTGCTGATTCGGGTGGAACGCCATATGGCGTGGCCCAGCACCTTCAACGGTGGTCACTTCTGCCGGGGTTTGCGCGACCAGATGGCCGTCGTCAGACAGAGTAAACTGGCAGATGCGATCTTGCTTCAATGCCGGAACCCACAAGGTGCGGTTGTCCGGGGAAATATTGGCGGAGTGGCAACCTTCTAAACCTTCCACCACATCGACAACCTCGCCAGGCAGACCGTCGTTAGCCAGGCTCACCACACTGACGCTGCCCGCATTGTAAGATGCGCTGAACAGGAAACGGCCTTGATGGTCGGTCGAAATGTGCGTTGGGCTGCCCGGAATTGACGTGACACCGGCTTCGGTAAGCATGCCGTCATCTGGCGCAATGCGGAAGGCAATCACACGAAACTCGGGGCGCACTCCCACATACAGATAACGTTTGTCAGGGCTTATCACCATCGGCTGAACCTGTCCTGGCACGTCCACTACCTGAACCAGCGTAAGCTCGCCACCAGAATTAAGTTGCCAAACGTGGATTTGCTGGCTTTCCGGGCTGGCGGTATAAACGGTTTGTTTCATGAATTATCTCTCCTCCCAACGTCTTGAGTAATAGTCACAAGGGTAGTGCGTTTTGCCGCTTCGTGTTGTCATTTTGAACAACGCCGCAAGCGGTGTAACATCGGCACAGGCCTTATGATTCTGAATTTGACTGGAACCCTAAATGACTTATCGCGTAATCGCCCTTGATCTTGACGGCACGTTACTCACGCCGCAAAAAACCATTCTTCCTGAATCACTGACAGCTTTACAACGCGCGCGTGACGCTGGCGTGAAAGTTGTCATTGTGACGGGCCGCCATCACGTTGCCATCCATCCTTTTTATCAGGCACTGGCTCTGGAAACACCTGCAATTTGCTGTAACGGTACTTACTTGTATGATTATCATGCAAAAAAGGTGCTTTCATCCGATCCTTTGCAGCCTCAACAAGCTAACCAGTTGATTGACCTACTGGATACCCATAACGTTCATGGGTTGATGTATGTCGATGATGCGATGCTGTATCAGGAACCGACAGGTCATGTTTTGCGTACCGAGAACTGGGCTAAATCCTTGCCAGAATCTCAGCGCCCGGTGTTCCGCCATGTGAATTCTCTGCGCGAAGCCGCACATGAAGTGGATGCTATCTGGAAGTTTGCGCTGACTGATGAAGACACTGTGAAATTGCAAAACTTCACACAGGTTGTGGAGCAAGAACTAGGTCTGTCGTGTGAGTGGTCATGGCATGATCAGGTTGATGTGGCACAACGCGGCAACAGCAAAGGCAATCGCTTAGCGCAATGGGTTGCATCTCAAGGTTTATCAATGAGCCAGGTCATTGCCTTTGGCGATAATTTTAACGATTTGAGTATGCTGGAAACTGCCGGACTCGGTGTGGCAATGGGCAATGCCGATGAGGCAATTAAAGCCCGTGCCGATTTGGTGATTGGCACCAATCTGGAAACCGGTATCGCCGAGACGATTTATAAGCATTTGTTGTAATGAATTTTATTGGCGGGCAGCGAAACACGCCCGCCAGTAATTCACGCGGTTATCGAAACACTCTTAATTTGCGCATACAACCATTGCCCCGGTTTTATCATTAGCTCGTCCCGCGCCCACGGGCTAATCCGCGCCCACAACGTTCTCGACCCGACTTCCAGTTGCACTTCCACCTGCCCTTCATCGTCATAACATTGCGCGACTTTCGCCCGCAACACGTTACGGATGCTGCTGTTGACTGGCGGCTGAAGAATCAATGAAACATCTGAGGCCTGGATGCGAATGCGTAACGACGCTTGCAACGGTTTATCCAGTTTATTGACCCACAAATGCTGATCGCCCAGCGCCAGTGCAGTCATCGCGTAATGCGGATGATGTTCCAGTACGGTCACTTTGAGCACGCTACTTTGCTGCTCTTTCGGTAACCACGGGTGCATCACGCTACTGCCCCACACTTCTTCCAGATTGCCAAAGGCTTTCACTTTACCCGCATCCAGCACCAGCACTTTATCTGCCAGGTGGAGAATTTCCTCCAGCGAGTGGCTGACGTAAAGCATCGGGATGTTAATTTCTCGCGCCAGCCGCTGCAAATATGGCAGCAATTCACGCTTACGCGGAATATCCAGCGAGGCGAGCGGCTCATCAAGCAACAACAGTTCTGGAGATGTCAGCAAGGCACGGCCAATCGCCACACGCTGTTTTTCACCGCCCGAAAGGCTCCACGGGAAGCGCTCAAGCAACGGTTCAATACCGAGTAACGCGACCATTTTGTCGAACTGCCCTGCGGCGGATCTGTGCATACCGTATTTCAGGTTGCCACGCACGCGGTAATGCGGGAACAGGCGTGCGTCCTGGAATACATAACCAATACGACGTTTTTCCGGGGCCAGAAAATGCTTCTTTTCTGCGTCGCTCAACACCCGATCATTAAGCACGATCCGGCCTTGTTGCGGATGTGTCAGACCACTAATCGCATTAATCAGCGAGGTTTTCCCGGCACCTGAAACGCCAAATACTGCCGTAATGCCCATGCCGGGTAAGGTTTCGTTTATCTCAAGACGATGTTCGCCCAGCGTCTGAACAAAATTGAGTTCCAGCATCAGACTGCCCCTATCCGCTTACGGCTCTGTCGTGCCAGCCATTCCGCCACCAGCAAAGACACCAGCGCTAATACAATCGAAATCACGCACAAACGTGCTGCCGCATTTTCGCCGCCAGGAGTTTGAATCAGGGTGTACATCGCCGAAGGAATAGTGCGGGTTTCGCCGGGAATATTTGAAACGAAGGTAATAGTTGCGCCGAATTCGCCAAGTGAACGGGCAAACGCCAGCACCGTTCCGGCAATAATGCCCGGTAGGGTCAACGGTAGCGTGATGGTGCAAAATACCCGCCAGCGCCCGGCTCCCAATGTGCGAGCAGCCTGTTCGAGTTTCATATCTACGCCTTCCAGCGCCAGGCGAATCGCTCGTACCATCAGCGGGAAGGACATCACCGCGGCAGCCAGTACCGCTCCGCGCCAACTGAAAGCAAAAGTGATACCAAAAACATCGTAAATCCAGGCGCCAATCACGCCACGTCGCCCCATTGCAATCAGCAATAAGTAACCGACCACCACGGGCGGGAGCACTAAGGGAAGATGGATAATGCTGTCGAGCAGGGCTTTGCCAGGGAACCGGCAACGCACCAGCACCCAGGCAAAGAAGATCCCAAAAGGAAGACTAAACAACACCGCAAGGGTTGAGACTTTCAGGCTCAGCAGTACCGCCTGCCATTCGGGATCGGTCAATATCATTATTTGGTCGTAAATCCGTAACGTTGGAAGATAGCAGCCGCTTCCGGTCCTTTCAGATAAGTATAAAACGCACTTACCGTTGGGTTGTCGTGGCCTTTCACAATGGCAATCGGGTATTCCACTTTTTTGTGGGAATATTCAGGGAATGTACCCACCACTTTCACACCTTTACTGGCTACGGCATCGGAACCATACACGATACCTATCGGTGCTTCGTCACGTTCAACCAATGCCAGGGCGCCGCGGACATCTTCTGCCGGAGCTAATTGTGGTGATAGCGTATCCCAGGCACCTAATTTTTGCAGCGCTTCTTTGGCATAAATGCCTGCCGGAACGTGGTCTGGATCACCCACAGCAAGGCGGCCACCTTTCAGCAACGCAGCCCAGTCAGTTTTAGCATTAATCGCAACATCGCCAATATTGCTGGCTTTAGGTGCCACCACTACCAGACTGTTGCCGAGCAGTGTTTCACGGGAATCGGCTTTAATCGCATCTTTGCTGAGCACGTAATCCATCCATTTCTGGTCGGCAGAAATGAATAAATCAGCAGGTGCGCCAGCTTCAATTTGGCGCGCCAGCGTTGAAGATGAAGCGAAAGAAGAGGCAATTTCGACCGTCTTCCCTTTCTGATATTGGGTCGCAATATCCTGCATCGCGTTAGTTAACGATGCGGCAGCAAAAACGGTAATTTTGTTGTTATCGGCGAATGCTTGCGCGGCCATTGTGACGCTCAGTGCCGCGCCGAATGCCAGACGTACCCACTGCTTAGCCATGTTTTACTCCATTGAGTTTCGTTATGTAGCGCACAATATAACGATGCTAAGAAGGAATTTACAGAACTTATCGGCAAGAAAGCCGGAAACTTGATCCAAACCCTGGTTGCCTGTTACATGAGCATGAAGCCAGACAAGTTTCATTCAATACCAATATGGCACCTGAATTATATTCAAATAATATATAAATCAATGCTAAATATATTTTTAAATTACCATTAAATTTATTTTTAGATATTAGAGCTAAAAATAAAAAAACAATAAAATGCCACATAACATCATGTTTATATTGATATATCATAAATATCTTTAATTATTACATGACCAACAATAATGTCTTCACATAAAATTCCTCTCCAGCAAAATGTGTTACAGGCATCCCTTGAACGTATTCACTGGACATTCACTAACTTCGACCGCATTTGCATCTCATTTTCCGGCGGAAAAGATTCCACGTTAATGTTTCATTTAACCGCTATGGTCGCACGCCAACTCAAGCGGAAAATCAGCATTCTGTTTGTCGACTGGGAAGCACAATTTAGCCACACCATTTCGGTTATCGAAAAGATGCGTGAACAGTACAAAGATGTAGTCGATGACTTTTACTGGGTTGCCCTTCCCCTTACTACGCCGAATTCAGTTTCACAATTTCAACCAGAATGGACGTGCTGGCAGGAGGGCGTTTCCTGGGTTCGCCAACCCCCATCAAATGCCATTACTGATGGTAACTTTTTCCCCTTTTATAAGTATGCAATGAGCTTTGAAGCCTTTGTCGGTGCATTTTCTGAATGGTTTTCCGCATCAAACCCAGCGGCTGTGATGATTGGTATTCGTGCGGATGAGTCCTATCACCGCTTCCTGAGCATCGCCTCAAACAAAAAATTACGTTATGCCGACGACAAGCCCTGGACGACCGCCACCGCAAAGGGACACGCTTATAATGTTTATCCCATCTATGATTGGAAAACTGCCGATATCTGGACGTGGTTTTCCCAGACAAATGAAACCTGCAACACACTGTATTCTCTGATGTATCAGGCTGGGGTTCCCATGCGCCATATGCGAATTTGCGAACCATTTGGCATGGATCAGCGGCAAGGTTTATGGCTTTACCACGTACTCGAGCCGGAAAAATGGGCGTTGATGTGCACACGCGTCAGCGGGGCAAATAGCGGCTGTTTATACGCCTCAGAAAAAGGGGATTTCTACGCCCGTCGGCAGATTAATAAACCAGAACACCTCACCTGGCGTGAGTACGCCATGGCGCTGCTCGACAGTATTCCCGACACCACCGCCGAGCATTATCGCAATAAAATAGCAGTTTACTTGCGCTGGTATCAGACACGAGGCTTCCCCGACGATATTCCTGATACCCAAGAAAAAGATACCGGAAGCAAGGATATGCCCTCATGGCGGCGTATCTGCAAAGTGTTATTAAACAACGATTACTGGTGCCGAACACTTTCATTCAGCCCTAATAAATCAAGTAGTTACAAACGTTACATCCAACGTATTCAGGAGAAACGTCAGATATGGAAAATAATATGACAGTTGAAGAAATTACCGCTTCATTACGCACTCTTCTAACTGCAATGCCGGAAGCTCAGCGCATAACGTCGATCAATCAAGTGAAAGTCGCATTGCATGAATGTAGCCCTTTCAAAAATGAGCCAGTTGATTGCGTTATCTGGATGAAAACACAAGAAATAAAAGCGAATGATTACAACCCGAATAACGTGGCACCTGCGGAGAAAGCGCTGTTAAATACCTCGCTGATACAGGACGGGTTTACTCACCCGATTGTCGCGACATGCGATGAGAGTACCGATCAATTCGTTATCATTGATGGTTTTCATCGTTTTGAAATCAGCAGCAAAGCCGGTGAATTGAACAAACGACTCAAGGGGTATGTGCCAGTTGTTCTGATGCCTCAGGTAAATAATGACAAGAACCGCCGCATGGCAGCCACTATTCGTCATAACCGTGCTCGCGGGCGTCATCAAATTAATGCGATGGCTGAAATCGTGCGCGAGTTGTCACAACTGGGTTGGGATGACTCGAAAATCGGTATTGAGTTGGGAATGGATACGGACGAAGTGTTGCGACTCAAGCAGGTTTGCGGCCTGTTCGAACTGTTTAGCCATCGCCAGTTCTCACAAGCCTGGACGGTAAAATAACCGCGTTTAAAGTAGAAAGATTGTCGCAAGCCCAAGGAAAATAAAGAAGCCTCCGGTGTCGGTGATAGCGGTAATCAACACACTCGAACCGACTGCCGGATCTTTTCCCAACCGCATCATAATCATCGGGATCAGCACGCCCATCAGCGATGCCACCAATAAATTGAGCACCATCGCCAGCGTCATCACGCCGCCTAACGCGAGGTCGTCGTAGAGTAGCCAGGTGACACAACCCATCACGCCACCCCAGATGATGCCGTTGAACAGCGCGACGCCCAGTTCACGCAGCACCAGGAACGAAAAGTTACCCGGCTGAATATGTTGTAGCGCTAATGCGCGCACAATCATGGTGATAGTCTGGTTTCCGGTATTCCCGCCGATACCCGCGACAATCGGCATTAGTGATGCCAGTGCCACCAGTTGCGAGATAGTATGTTCAAACAGGCCGATAACGCGTGAAGCAACAAACGCGGTGCACAAGTTAATCGCAAGCCACGCCCAACGTGCTTTGACTGCTTTGCTGACTGGAGCAAAAACATCTTCTTCAGCACTCAAGCCACCCATGCGGCGCAAATCATTATCGGTTTCTTCATAAACCACATCAACGATTTCATCGATGGTCAAACGGCCAATCAGTTTACCGCTGCTGTCGATAACTGCCGCACTGATTAAGTCATCACGTTCGAAGGTTCGCGCCGCAGCCTCATCATCATCCTCGGGGGCAAAACAGGTGGGATTATCGTCCATCACGTTAAGCACCAACGTTTGCGGCGCGTGCAGCAAAATGGTGGTTAGCCCCAATTCCCCGAGCAGCGTTTTATCACGCGTGGTAACAAAAACTTTATCGGTGTTTTGCGGCACTTTTCCGCGTAGGCGTAGAAAGCGTTGCACCACCGCCAGCGTGACATCAGCACGCACGGTGATCACTTCGAAATCCATGATCGCGCCAACACTGTGTTTTTCGTAGTGCAGGACTTGCCTGACGCGAGCCCGTTCCTCTTGCGGCAGAGTGGCCAGCAAGCGCCCCATCAGATCACGAGGCAAATATTGTGCAAGATAGA
Organism: Buttiauxella agrestis ATCC 33320; assembly: GCA_024169445.1. Taxonomy (GTDB): domain Bacteria; phylum Pseudomonadota; class Gammaproteobacteria; order Enterobacterales; family Enterobacteriaceae; genus Buttiauxella; species Buttiauxella ferragutiae. The sequence continues at coordinate 2,475,169 of JALKFA010000001.1, read as the reverse complement.
TTTGGTCGTCGATATCCAGTGGGCGAATAATATTCAATAAAGCTTTATCGCTCATGCCTTCGATCAGGTCGTCCCAGACGGTTTCGGAGGCTTCGATCAGTACTTTGCCGCGTTCATCATCTTTGACCAGGCTCCACAACGCATGGCGCTCTTCGCTGGGAAGTGCTTCCAGTACGTCGGCCAAATCGGCGGCGGGCAGTCTTGCTACCAGCTTGACGATTTCGGCAATATCTTGCTCTGGGGTATGGACATCTGGTTGCGGAAACTTGCCGAGAATACCGGTGGCAACCGCTTTGTTGGTTAACAGAATCTGGAGGATTCGCGCTCGATCTTGCGCACGCTGTTTAGTGCTGTACTTGTTAGTGCTGAGCTTACGAGTGACAGACATCTGGCGGTTTTCCCTAATTGCGACGTGCTAAGTTATAGTCCTTTCAGGCGCATAAAACAAAAAACCAGCCGATTAAGGCTGGTTTTATTGATCAAATCTCGGTTCGGGCGACCGCATCTCGCGAAGCATGCTCGCGTTCATGTCCGGTTAATTCACTGAGTTGCCCCTGGCGCATTTCCAGCAACCGATCGGCATGAACAAAGTAGTGATCGTCATGGCTTATGGCAAAAATGGTTTTCCCCATTTGCTGCATTAGCGGCAACAGCACCTGATAAAACTCACGGCGGAAATGCGGATCCTGGTCGGCGGCCCATTCATCCAGCAAAATGATATCGCGTTCTTCTGCCAGCGCCAGCAGCAACGCGACACGTTTGCGCTGCCCTTTCGAGAGTTTCAGATTCAGGATGGTGCCGTTTTCCAGCTCGAGCTTTTCACTCATTTTCAGGCGTTCAAGCCAGCTTGAAACTAATGCTGAGTTGGCTTGCTTACCCTGCGGGCCAAGCAGACGGTCAAACAGCCAGACATCGGTAAACACCGCAGAAAACAGTTTGCGGTAGTCGTCCTGATTACTGGCATCAATCTTTTTGCCATCCAGATAGATTGCGCCGGACACCGGCTGATAAAGCCCGGTCAGCAGCATTGCCAGCGTCGATTTCCCGCTACCGTTTCCGCCAATCAGGAACAGCAGTTCGCCACGTTTAATGGTGAGATTGAGCGGCCCAACGCAGAAGGTGTTATCGGCATACTGGAACACAACATCACGCATCTCAAGGGTTTGCCAGTCTGCCGGTTCTTTGCTGCGCGGAAATTTAGCATCGTATGGCGCAAGCTTGAATTGGTTCAGTTTGTTGAACGCTACCTGCGCGGTCAGTAACGTAGGTAAAGCACCAATCGCCGACAACATTGGCGTGCGCAGAAACAGCAGAGTAAGAGAAAAAGTGGCCGCAATATTGGTGTCAGACCAGCCAAGGCTATTTGCCATCCAGAACACCAGGCCAATGACACCGAGCATCATAATGTTCGACCAGTTTACCGCGCTTAAATGGAAGGTATCCGCGCGAATAATATGGCGACGGTAGTCGCTGGCATGAGGAATATAGGTATCCTCAAAGACGCGTTCTGCACGTTCGCGGTTTAACGCCAACTCCTTGCGGCCTTCGATAACGGTCTGGTAATCGTTGTACAACTGGTCTTCAATTTCACGCAGTTGCGCCAAATGTTTGTAAACCCGCGCCACCAGCACATAGCCGCCATAGACGGTTATCGCGACCCAAATAGCGGTGACCCCGAGCATTTTTGGCGACAGCCACGCCAGATAAGCGGCGGAACCCAGTGTCAAAATAATGCCTTGTACCAGCTCAGGTAAGCGCACAAAAGCAATGGTAATATTACGCACATCGCTGGTTAATCCGGCTAGTAGCGCGGCGCTGCCGAGTTTTTCGATACGTTCAACATGGGTGTCCATCAGGCGCTTAATAAACTCGCTACGCAGACGGAAGACAAAGTGGTGGCCAAGTGTGGTGAGTGCCCACTGTGAGCCGAGCGTCACCGCCATTAACAGCAGTAACAGGCCAAGAAATTCGGGTAATACCGAAAGAGAAATATCCGGCGTTTCAATCAGCCGCAGATTGATAAAAGCGATCAAACCAATACCTAACGCCGCGCTGAGCAGGCTTAATGCCATCACCATCAAAAAAGGCCAGCGATACTGCCGGTAAACCACACGCAAAAGTTCCATCACTCACTACCCAAAATCGAAAACAGCGAGCAGTTTAAACGGCAATTTCGCTACAGCAAGAATAATTCTTATTTATATTCGTGTTAACGAGTGTGGCGGAAGGTCAGATTGAAGCGGTACTCGCCGGTCGCTGGATGATGCGCAGGTTTGAGCGGTAAAATTCCGTGATAAAACAGCCGTGAAGGCCCGCCCCACACCACCACATCACCGTGTTCGAGCATCACTCTGGTCAGCGGGTCATTGCGTTTAAGGCCGCCAAACTGAAACACCGCGGGCAACCCAAGCGATACCGAGACTATCGGTTGTTGCAGGTTAAGTTCGTCTTTGTCCTGATGCAGCGACAGTTTTGCGCCCGGCGCATAACGGTTAATCAAACAGGCATCGGGCGCAAAGTCGTGATATCCGGCAGCTTTAGACGCCGCATCAGATAACTGGCGGAAAACTTTTGGCATCTCTGGCCACGGTTGTGAGGTCAGCGGGTCAATCGGTGAGTAGAGATAACCGTGAGCATCGGTTGTCCAGCCGACTTCCCCGCAGTTGGTCATCGCTACCGACATCGTGTAACCGCCGGGTGTGACCATCTGACGAAAAGGTGAAACCGCGGCGAGCGCCGATATTTGCGCGATAAGTAGCTGCGCGTCGGCACAGGCAAAGCGGCGCAAAATCACCGCGCCTTCCGCCAGCGGCTCCTGCCAGGGCGCTTCATCGGCAAATAAATCGAGCATCACTCCTCCTGCTGTTCGGCTTCAATTTCAAGCAACTGGCGTTTACGCTCCACACCCCAGCGGTAGCCCGAAAGCGCACCGTCGTTTCGCACCACACGGTGGCAGGGAATAACCACCGCCAATTTGTTTGCGGCGCAAGCGCCTGCCACGGCACGAATGGCCCGCGGTTTGCCAATACGCTGGGCTATATCGCGATAGCTCGCCGTCTGCCCGGCGGGAATGTCGCGCAGCGCCTGCCAGACCAGCTGCTGGAAGGCGGTTCCCTGAATATCGAGCGGCAGGGAAATGGGTTGGCCGGGATGCTCCAGCAAGTTGACGACCTGTGCTACGCGATCGGCAAAGTACGCGTCACCCACCATTAAAGAAGAATGCGGGAACAACGTTTCCAGTTCCTGAATCAAACGTTGCGCATCGCTACCTAACAGTATGGCGCAAATCCCCCGCTCACTTTGTGCCACGAGGAATTCCCCTAACCGGCAAGTCCCGACCACAAACTGGATTTCTGCGCGTTCCCCGCCCTGACGAAACTGCTTCGCGGTCATCCCCAACACCTCGTCAGCTTGCTGATAATAGTTACTGCCCGATTGATAACCGGCATCGAAAACGGCCCGCGTAACAGGCTCACCTTGCGTGAGTTGTTCGCGCAGGCGTTTGGCACGTAGCGCTTTTTGCCAGCCATGGGGCGTTAACCCAGTGACTTGTTTGAATAGCCGATGAAAATGAAATGGGCTCATGGCAACACGGCTAGCCAGTTCAGCCAGCGCTATGGGTTGATTGCTGGTTTCCAGGATGCGGCAAGCCTGGGTGATGCGGTCAATTCGTTGTTGCTCAGGGGCAAGTTTGTCTGGCTGGCAGCGTTTGCACGGGCGAAAACCGGCGTTTACCGCTTGCCCGACATTTTCAAAAAATACGACATTTTTGCGTAACGCATGGCGGGCGCTGCATGAAGGACGGCAACAAACCCCGGTAGTTTTTACCGCAAAAACAAACTGCCCGTCAGCACGGTGATCACGGGTTTCCACAGCCTGCCAGCGGCTTTCATCATTGGCATTGTCAAAAAATGGTTTCATGACTGGATCCTGTCTTTTGCTGTCATGAAAGATTCTGACAGCGTTACCGGAATGAAAAACCCGCAATCTTGCTTTCTATTATAAAGACCCAGTGAACAGCGCATAACTCTCAAAAAAAGAATTTAAGACTAAGATATTTATTCTGCAAAGTTATACTTTCGACAGAGTAAAATCATTCATTAGCCATCCGTAACAAAGGTAAACCGTTACACATGTCCACATCACCGTATTCCCCTCCACTTCAGGCGCTAAGGATTATAGCCACTGGAGTTGCGCTGCCGCCTGGTAAGGTGGAGTCCTCAGCCCTCGATCACAAGCTCGGTAAAACTGCGGGATATGTTGAGCAGCGTTCGGGCATAAAATACCGATTCCATGCCAGTGAAAATGCCAGCCAGGCCGAACTCGCCGCGGCGGCATTGCACGATGCGCTTGAGCGCCACTCCATTGATCCTCTCTCCATTGACCTCTTAATTTCAGCTTCCGCAGTCGCCTACCAGGCCTTGCCATGTACCGCAATACATATCCTGAAAGCCGCCAGACTGGCACCAGGAACGGCGGGATTTGATATTAACAGTAGCTGCGTCAGCTTTATTTCTGCCCTGCAGGTCGCCAGCGGTTTACTGAATACTGGCAGCTATAAACGCATTGCCATCGTCAGCGCCGATATTGCGTCACGCGGTATCGACTGGGACCATGAAGAGTCCTCGCTAATTTTCGGTGACGGCGCGGCCTGTGCCATCGTTGAACGCGGTGATGGCAGCAGCCGTATTCTTGGCAGTCTGGTGGAAATGTATCCATCCGGCAGCGAACTATGCGAAATACGTGCCGGGGGAACACGGTGTAACCCGCGAGCAGGTATGGAAGATGCCGACTTCCTGTTCCATATGCAGGGGAAAAAACTGTTTCGTCACGCATCTTCTATTATTGAAGGTTATTTTCAACGCCTTCTGGATCAAAGCAAGTTAACGCTGAGCGACATCGCCACTGTGGTTCCCCACCAGGCCAGCCATTTATCACTGGAACATATGCGCAAGCGCCTTCATGTCTCGAATGACGTGCTGATTGATATTTACCGCCATCATGGCAATCAGGTCTCCGCCTCTATTCCAAGCGCATTGCATGAAGCGATGATTACTGGTCGTTTTAACGCCGGTGAACCGGTGATGCTGATTGGTACTGCGGCAGGGTTGACGCTGGCGGGAATGATTATTCTGCCATGAAAATTCTGGTCACCGGAGCCACCAGCGGGCTGGGGCGGAACGCGGCGCAATGGCTGCTGGAAGCCGGGCATCAAGTTATTGCCGTCGGGCGCAATCAGCAGGCGGGTGCGGAATTACAATCCCTCGGAGCCACGTTTATCGCCCAGGATTTAACTCACTGTACGGATGAAGTATTTGCTCATCTGGTGCAAGGATGCGACGCCGTCTGGCATTGTGCAGCAAAATCATCTCCCTGGGGCCACGCGCAAGATTTCTTCAATGCCAATGTGGTTGTCACCGAAAAACTGGCATTCGCCGCAGGGTGTGAAGGGGTAAAACGCTTTGTGCATATCTCATCACCCGCCGTCTATTTCGATTTTCACCATCACCACAATCTGGCGGAAACCTGCCGCGCACCCCGTTTTTCAAGCCATTACGCCAGTAGCAAGTATGCGGCTGAACAGACGCTACAAAAGTCGATTGAGCGTTTTCCGGACACCATCTATGTGCTCCTGCGCCCACGCGGGTTATTTGGCCCGCACGACCGCGTGATTGTGCCTCGCCTGCTGCAACAAATCAGCGCCAAACGCAACGTTCTGCATTTGCCTGGTGGAGGGATGGCTCTGCTTGATCTCACTTTTGTGCTGAACGTCGTCCACGCCATGGACTTAGCGACACAACATCAAAGCCTGCGCTCCGGCTCGGTTTATAACATCACAAACCACCAGCCGCAGCGGTTAGCTGACATGCTGGATGCACTATTAAATCAGCAACTTAATTATAATCTTACGGTGCGAGCACTGCCCTGGTGGCTGCTGTATATCGCGGCTTTAGGTATGGAACTGGTGGCGAAAGTGACCGGCAAAGAGCCTTTACTGACACGTTATAGTGTTGGTGCAGTCTATTTTGATATGACACTGAATTCCCAACTTGCCATAGATGAGTTGGGTTACCACCCTCTTTATTCACTCGAAAAAGGCATTGCGCTAACCGGTGAGTGGTGGCGGGCACAAGGAAAAGGTCGCCATGGCTAATATCACGACGTTTGAAGTGGGCTACTGTACCCATGTGGGATGCATGGCGTTGAAAGGGGCGGGTTTTCGGGTCTGTAAATTTCCGGCTCGCGCTTATTTAATTGAAGCGGGAGATAAGCGCTGGCTGTGGGACACCGGCTACGCAACCTGGTTTGAACACTACACCCGTTCGGGTATTTTCCGGCTGTATCGCCAGGTGACGCCGGTTTATTTTGACCCACGCGAATCGCTGGCTGCCCAGTTGCGCGAGCAAGGCTACGCCCGTGGAGATATTCATGGAGTGATCCTGTCCCATTTTCATGCCGACCACGTTGCCGGGCTGCGTGATTTTGCCGAACTCACTTTTATTTGCTCCGGTGAAGGCTGGCAAAAGACCCGTGGTTTACGGGGGATTACGGCATTGCGACAGGCATTTATTCCGGGGCTGATCCCCGAGTCGTTCGAGGATTCAGTACAATTTTTTGAAGGTTTCGCAAGCGTTGCATTGCCCGCAGAATTAGCGCCCTTTGAACAGGGCTTTGAGTTGCCGGGTAGCCAGGGGCAAGTGATTTTGGTGCCGCTGCCTGGTCACGCAGTCGGCCACACCGGGGCGCTTGTGCAAACCGATGATGGCTGGGTGTTGCTTGCCAGTGATGCGGCCTGGTCGCCAGCGAGCTACCAGACGCTGCGTGGCCCATCCCGTATCGCCAATATCGTGATGGACAATTCAGTTGCGTATTACCAGACGTTAGAAAAACTCAACCAACTCTGGCGGGGTGGAAAGTGCGAAATTCGGTTATGTCATGAGGGGGATTTATGATCCCGTTTCGTACCCTCTGGCACTATTTTCGCATCCGCCACCGGCGTTTTTCCAATCGCGAGGCGCTGGAAAAATACCAGCAGCTACAGCTCAGGCGCTTTTCCCGTCGTCTCCTGGCAAAAAGCCTGTGGTTTAGCCGCTTTGTTTCGCAACCTATCAGCAACTGGCCTTTGATGGATAAGGCGCTGATGATGAATAACTTTGACGAAATGAACACCCAGGGGCTGCGCTGCAGAAAACTGCTGGCGTGTGCGCTGGAATGCGAAAAGGATCGAGATTTTTCCCGCAAGAGTGGCAGATTCAGCGTGGGGCTTTCATCAGGAACATCGGGCCAGCGTGGGGTGTTTGTCGTCAGCCCAGAGGAACAACAACTTTGGGCGGGAGGCATGCTGGCGAAAATGCTGCCGGACGGTTTGTTTGCGGGTGAACGGGTGGCGCTGTTTCTGCGCGCCAATAACAACCTTTACCAGAGCGTGAATAACCGCTGGTTGAGCCTGGCTTTTTACGATCTGTTTCAGCCGATGCGCTCTCATTACGCCCCGCTTGAGCAACAGTCCCCGACGATTATTGTCGCACCCGCACAGGTGTTGCGCGAACTGGCATTGAGCGTAAAACGCGGTGAACTGAAGTTGCAGGTGAAAAAAGTGATTTCTGTAGCGGAAGTGCTGGAGCAACAAGACCGCCTGCTGCTTAACGAAGTCTTTGCTGACGTGGGCGAAGTCTACCAGGCCACAGAAGGATTTTTGGCTGCCACCTGCGCCCACGGAACGCTGCATCTCAATGAAGAATTCCTGCACATAGAGCCACAGTGGATTGACGAGCGGCGCTTCACACCGATTATCACGGATTTCACCCGCCAGACTCAGCCCATCGTGCGTTATCGGCTGGATGATGTGCTGGTTGCCAGCAACGAAATTTGCCCGTGCGGTAACCCCGCGCGGGCTATCAGCCATATTGAAGGCCGTTGGGACGATCAGCTCCAGTTGGTGAATTGCCAGGGGGAATTACAAATCGTCTTCGCCGATCTCTGTAGCCGGGTTCTGGCGATTTCGCTGCCTGTGACCGCGGATTACCGGCTGATTCAGCACGATAAAACCACGCTGCATTTGATAGCCGATTGTTCTGCGGCTGAGCTTGAACAGTGCAAAACTGCTTTACTGGCGATGCTGCAACAACAAGGCATTGAGACACAAAAGCTCAGCTGGAAGCTGGAAACCACCACGCTAATCCCGCAGTTCGATAGCAAACGGCGGCGTATCACCCGCAAGGAAGCGGCATGAAAATCGCGAGGGTCGTTATATGAAACACCAGATTTGCCTGGGATACTACTGGCTGAGCCGACAACAACCATGACAAAAATCCTGATAACCGGCGCCTCTGGCTTTATAGGCAATGCCTTCCTGCGGCATTTTGCAGGTGTTGATGGCCTGGAACTGTATGGCGTGGGAAGACGTGAAGTGCACAACCTTCCCGACACGGTTCGCTACTCGCGGCTCGATTTAGCCAGGCTTGACGATCTCGATTTTGCTCCCGATGTGGTGATTCATGCGGCAGGCAGAACCAGCCCGTGGGGAACGCCCGAAGATTACTGGCGCGATAATGTGTTAACCACTGAGGACACGATAAAGTTTTGCCGTCATCGGGGAAATCCCCGGCTGATATATCTTTCATCCGCCGCCGTTTATTACCGTTATCAACATCAGTTGGGGCTCGCGGAACAAAGCAAAATTGGGCCTGATTTCGCCAATGAATATGCGCGAACGAAATTCTGCGGCGAGGAGCGCGTGCAGACTTATCGGGGAGAGAAAACTATTTTACGCCCCTGTGCGGTATTTGGGCCTGGAGACAAATTACTCTTTCCGCCATTACTGAATGCCGCCCGCAAAAAAATGCTGCCATTAATCACCGCTGACGCAACGCCTGCTTGCAGCGACATTATGTACATTGACGTACTGTGTGAATATTTGCTGCGCGCTGCAACATTGCCGCAGCTGCGCCCGATTTATAATCTTTCGAATAGCGAGCCGGTTGAGATAAATACCTTTTTGCAACAGGTCCTCAAGCGTTTCGACTTGCCTGCCCCCACAAAACATCTGTCGGTTAATCACGCCATGCTTATTGCAAACGTGGTTGAAGGAGTCTGGCGATTGTTAAAAATCACTAAAGAACCCCCCATTACGCGCTTTGGCGTTGGCGTATTCGGCTATAGCAAAACCCTGGATATTCGGGCGGCGCTGGAAGATTTTGGTGCCCCTTGTTGTTCGTTATCCGCAGGGCTTAATGCTTTTATTCAGCAATACTCAAAGGCTATCCGATGATTATTCTCGCCACAGCCTGGCTGCTCATCTTGCTTGTGAAAACGGTATTAACACTCAACGTTATTCGGCGAGAACGGCGGCAGAAATATCAACCTTTGTTTGAAAAAATGACTATTATTCAGCCCATTTTGAGCGGTGATCCGACATTAGCCAGCGTTCTGGAAACCAATGTGATTGCTCTCGAACAAGCGAGTTTTATGTGGCTCATTGATGATAATGACGCGGTTGCCAAAAATATCGTCAATCATATTCAGCAGTGCTATCCAGATAAAAAAATCACGGTGCGCTCTTTCCCCCAGGCTCCTGAGGGCATCAATCCTAAAGCCTTTAAACTCGAGCACGCCTGGCGCGAGGCCGACAATGAGGTCATTCTGGTGCTGGACGACGATGCCATGCTGTCGGCGGCTGCCCTGGCGCAATTACTGGCAGAAATGGGTGAAGATACCCTGGTCACCGCACTCCCTTATTACACACAAACAGGAAGCCGTTACTCGGCATTATTGGCTCAATTTGTAAACGATAATTCCGCACTAACCTACTTACCCCTGTTACCCTGGTTGCCGCCATTAACCATTAATGGCATGTGCTATGCGTTAACAACCAAAACGCTGGCAAGCGTGGGCGGGTTTGCCCCTATTCAACACCATCTGACCGATGACCTGGCAATGGCCTCTTTATTGAATCAGCATCAGATTCGCCTGATTCAATCTACAGCGCTGGTTAAGATCCAGACCCATTTATCCAACGGTAAAAAATACATTCAGCAAATGCACCGCTGGTTCTTGTTCGCCACGTTACTGCTGCGCGAAAAACCACTGAAAATAAATGTTCTCATTTTCTTGCTGCAAGGTTTACATCCCCTGCTGCTATGGCTGATGTTATTGAATGCTTTTTCTCATCCATTGATTTTTATTGGTTGCCTGGCAATACGGCAATTTGCTATTGCTAAAGTTCAGCAAGAAATGACGGCAGATATTCGCGCGCGGCCTGTTCTTTCCTTACTTTCTGAGTTGCTTCAGCCACTGCATTTGTTTCATGCCTTATGTAATCGAACCATCGTATGGCGCACCCGGCGCTACCGAGTGTTAGACAACAAAAGATTTATCTCCGATGAATAAACCTCCGTTACAGATAGCCTATATTACCGGGCGGAGTTTTCCCGGACGCGCTGATTTAAGCCCGGTACAGTCGGCATTTATTAACCGACTGGCAAAGCCTGGGCGCACGCTTGCTCAGTTGAATTTCCCTTATTTCACAGGCGCAAGCGATTCAACTACCTTCGAAGCAGTGGGTTTATTCACAGCGAGCCTCAATAACAGCCGCGACTATTTAGCTTCTCGCCGTCCGGTATTTGAAAAAAATTATCAAATGCCGGTAGCTGGGTTGTTGGCGCGCGCGCAGCATACTGTTTTCCTTGCGGGGAGTTGTGGCCTGGAGTTATTCAACAACCTTAATTTGCCTGCTACGTTGTTAAAAACCACCAGCGTCTTTGCCTATGGGCCGGTTGCCCGAAAGCGGCCGGTCTGTCACCATTTTCTGGTGCAGGGAGATAACGATCGGATTTCCCAAATATGGTTCCGCAACGTTGACAGCAAAGTTCGTAGCGGGCACATGAACTATCTGGTGAACCCTGAGTTACTCACGCTGTGCGAGCACTTTATTTCAAGTATTGAATCAAACCAGGCGATGCCATGAATACCTTATTGTCGATAATCCCTCCCGCAACACGAAGAATCGATCTACTGGCACCGCCATTCTCGGGGCATTTGCATCCTGTGCTCGCACTAGGGCGTGTGCTCGCCACTCATTATGACGTGCGCATTATCAGCACTCAGGGAGCTCAAGAACGTATCACTGGAGCAGGTTTACGGGGTATCGCTTTACCGGGGGATTTCGACCGCCCGCTGTTGGCGATCGCTAATCCAGATTACGCCGTGAAAAATAACCCTCTCAAGCTGTATCGGCAGTTCAAAGAGGCAGTCGGATTGCTGGTTGATTTTGCCTCCCAACTGGAAGATTTGTACCGCAAGGGAGATGCCCCCGATCTGGTTATTGCTGACTTTACGTTACCTGGAGTGGGCAAAGTGGCAGAAACATTGGGGATTGAATGGTGGACGAGTTTGCCGTCACCTTGTGTGCTGGAAACGCCAGATGGACCGCCAGCCTACTGTGGCGGGTTAATGCCTGCCACAAATCGTTTTCAGCGGCTGAAGCATTTGATTGCCCGTAAAAAAGTACGCTGGTTTAAAAGCACTATTTTCTGGCTGTTCCGCAAGACGATAATGCAGACCGGAATCACCCAATTGTATCGCCATGACGGCACAGAAAGTGCCTACTCCGCGCAATGTATTCTGGCGCTGGGTGACAAATCTATTGAGTTTGATCGTAGCTGGCCAGCCAGTGTTCACTTCATTGGCCCCGCGTTATATACCCCGCCGGATTCAGGAATCGAACCTCATTTTGCAGCGGGTCGCCGCCATGTATTAGTCACACTTGGCACGCATCTGGCCTGGCATAAGGATGAAGTGGCGAATGCCATTTTCCAGTTAGCCCGTACCATGCCTGACACCATTTTTCATTTCACCGATGGTGACCCAGTAGCAAATACATTTAAGCAGGCTGAGAACTTCATTCGTGTCCCGTGGATAAACTATGAAACGTGTATTCGGCATTACGACGTGGTGATTCATCATGGCGGGGCGGGCATCATGTATTACTGCCTGGAAAATCACATCCCAGCGCTGGTTTATCCGGTTGATTTTGATCAGTTTGACCATGCTGCCCGGCTGGATGCATCGGGTAAAGGTATCTGGATAAAAGGTGGGCTGCGTTCGCTTGTGCAGGCGAAGCCAGAAATTGAGCGACTTTTGGGTCTGGAGTCACCCAGTCACTGACGCCAGTGAGTGACTGGGTGAACGAGGATTACTCGCTGAGTAAGAACGTCTTAAATTGCGGCGACATCCACGTCGTAAAACTATCGCCTTCTTTAGTAATCAAATAGACCGCCAATCCCTCTTTCTGAGCGACCTGTTTGGCTTTTTCAGTGCCGAGAACCATCAGGCCAGTATCCCAACCATCAGCTTCCATAGCCGTGGGTGCTATCACGGTTGCGGAGACTAATTTGTGTTGAATCGGTTGCCCTGTTTGCGGATCTATAACATGCGAAAGGCGTTTGCCATCCAGTTCGTAGTAATTACGATAACTACCTGAGGTGCTTATGCCATGACCATTGAGATCAACCACAGCCTGCACGGCATTTTCACGATCGGTGGGTTTCTGAATCGCCACGCGCCAGGCTTTACCGTCAGCATTAGTCCCCCGCGTCACAACTGCCCCACCAACGGAAACCAGATAGCGGCTGATGCCGTTTTGTTCCATTAAGCGGGCCAGATGATCGGCCGCGTAACCTTCGCCCATTGTTGAAAGATCAACATACAAACCGGGAAGATCTTTTTGTAACCACTGTTTCCCCGCCTGGTTGATCACCGTCAGATGGTGTAAACCGGTCAATGCTTTGGCAGCATCAATTTGCGCCTGGTTGGGAGTTTTGACCGGCTGTTTATCCGGGCCAAATCCCCACAGGTTGACCAGCGGCCCAACGGTAATGTCCATCGCACCGTTAGTTTTCGCACCAATGCGTAGAGCCAGCGTCACGATATCGCTCATTGCTTCATCAACAGCATAAGGCTCAGTCGAACGGGATTGGTTGAAGCGCGATAATGCAGAATCTGACTTATAGGTCGACATCAAACGATCGTCGCCGTCTAGTTGTGCCTGAATTTTTTCACGCAGCTCTACCTGCCGTGCATCGTCCACACCAGCAAGGCTTGCACGCCAATACGTGCCCATGGTTTTACCTTCCAGCACCATGCCGCTGTTGCCTTTTGCCGTTGGGTTATCACAACCCGCTAACGCGCCCAAAACTATGGCAAACAGGCCATAGCGTAATAAACGTAAATCCATTGTTTCTCTCTCCTGTTTGAGCGCAAAAGGGTACACCAACTGGCAAACAATGTGGTGAAAAGTGCAGAGTTGTTGAGAGTCCAGACGTAAAAAAGGCGCCCTAAGGCGCCTTTTAGCACTAACACTGCAAAAGCAGGAATTAGAACTGGTAAACCAGACCAACACCTACGATGTCATCAGTGGCGGTACCAGATGCACGAGTGAACTCGTTTTCGTCCAGCAGGTTGATTTTGTAATCAACATAGGTGGACATGTTTTTGTTGAAGTAGTAAGTCGCACCGATATCAACATATTTCAACAGGTCCTGGTCACCGTAGTTGGTGGTACCGTTGTTGATGTTCTTACCTTTAGATTGCAGGTAAGCGATGGATGGACGCAGACCGAAGTCGAACTGGTACTGTGCAACCACTTCGAAGTTTTTAGCTTCATCAGCATAACCGTAAGCTGCGGACTCAGAGTCACCGCCGAAACGAGTTGCGTTGTAAGTCTGGGTGTACTGAGCGGCCAGGTAGATGTTGTTCGCATCATATTTCAGAGCGCCGCTGTAAGTCTCAGCGCGCTCGCCGTGACCATAAATGTCGGCAGTACCAACACTTTCACCGTTCTGGTCAGCTGTACGCTTGGAAGAGGACATCGCTGCACCAACACCGAAACCTTCACCCAGATCGTAAGTTACGGACATACCGTAAGCATCACCGTTCTGTTTCAGAACGCTACGGCCACCGAAGTCTTCGCCAGAAACGCTGCCGTTTTTACCCTGGTACTGCAGAGCAAAGTTCAGGCCATCAACCAGACCGAAGAAGTCGCTGTTACGGTAAGTTGCAACACCGTTAGCACGGGATTGCAGGAAGTTATCAGAACCGTAGGTGTCGCCGCCAAATTCTGGCAGAACGTCGGTCCAGGATGTTACGTCGTAAACGACGCCGTAGTTACGACCATAGTCGAAAGAACCGTAGTCACTAACACGCACACCAGCGAACGCCAGACGAGTCCATGCGTTGTTTTCACTTTCAGTGGTGTTGCCATTAATCTGGTATTCCCACTGGCCGTAACCGGTCAGTTGGTCATTAACCTGAGTTTCACCTTTGAAACCGATACGCATATAGGTCTTGTCGCCGTCATCGCCAGCGTTGTCGGAAAAGTAATGTAAGCCATCTACTTTGCCGTACAGATCTAATTTGTTGCCGTCTTTGTTGTAAATTTCAGCCGCCTGAGCGGTGCCTGCTACCAGCAATGCTGGAATCAGGAGGGACAGTGCTTTAACTTTCATGTTATTAACCCTCTGTTATAGGTGTTATATGCCTTTTTATATGCCACTGCTTACTGATTAATTTACTAATCAGTCGGCTAACCCATTGTGTAAAACAAATACAGATTAATCCAATCCGAATATGATACTAAAACCCTATAGATGTTTCATTTATCCACATAGGTGTTGCAAAATGTAAATATGAGGGAACTTTTTTTCGCACAAAAAGACAATGATATAAGCACTAATTATCAAAAAAAATAAAATACACATAAAAAATCAACAACATAAACAACAAATACGTTCTTAGCACTGAATGTTAAAACATAGCCATGATTTATATATAAAATACATCCCGCTATCATCATTAACTTTATTTATTACCGTCATTCAGCTTTGAATGTCTGTTTAATACCTATTTTGGACCGGGTGCTTGCATCCGGTTTTTTTTACGCTTCTTTACGTAACTTTAATCATTCTGTGCTACCCCCTTCAAAAAGTAACAACTATTAATAAATCCTTCATTTTTTGGCCTAAAATCATACAAGCGAAGCGGGAATATTCTTCTAAAAATAATCCCGACAAACAATCGTTTCAGAAAAAATAGTTGTACCACCTAAATTACTTTGTACAAAAATAGCCCACCTTGTTGCTTAAAATATCCACCTTTTAATGTCGTTATTTTGGCGAATTATCAACAACCTGGAAATGCGGCGATTTCGAATTATACTCGTTGAGTTTTGACAGACAGACGATGACGCCAACGCTGGTTGCAGGTATTCTTACCCAGGGCGCGTTGGTTATCTTACTAACAGCTTTTAACGCCTGCCTGCTAGCCTTGCAGAGCAGAGGATATTTTTAAGTGGCGAATGCTCGCCGGGTTGCGCGCTAACAATGAGTCAGTCAGACAGTATGATCCCTAATAAATTTTCGCTTATCCCCGGCAATATCACGCGCTTCTTTCTGCTATTGATTGTCGTGCTGCTGGTCACCATGGGTGTCATGGTGCAAAGCGCCGTCAACACCTGGCTGAAAGATAAGAGCTATCAGATTGTCGATATCACCCATGCGCTACATAAAAGGGTTGATGTTTACCGTTACGCGACCTGGCAAATTTACGACAACATTGCGGTCTCCACTTCCCCTGCCAGTGACGGTCTGCAAGAAACCCGCCTGCGCCAGGATGTTTACTATTTAGATAAGCCGCGCAGTAAAACTGAAGCCCTGATTTTTGGCTCTCACGACAGTACAACACTGGATACGACACAACGTATCTCGACTTACCTCGATACGTTATGGGGTGCCGAAACCAGCCCCTGGTCGATGTACTATTTAAACGGCCAGGATAACAGCATGATTCTGGTCTCAACCTTGCCACTAAAAGACCTCTCCACAGGCCTTAAAGACAGTGGCGTCAGTTCCATTGTTGATTCCCGCCGCGCTGAAATGCTCCAGCAGGCAAACGCCCTGGACGAACGCGAAAGCTTTTCTCTGCTGCGTACTTTGGCCTGGCAAAACGGACACTACTTTACGCTGCGTACGACCTTTAATCAGCCGGGCCATTTGGCCACTGTCGTGGCATTTGATTTACCGATTAATGATTTGATTCCGCCGACCTTGCCGTTGGATAACTTCCGTCTGGAAAATAACGATGCGCAGAAGCCGATTAACAGCGCACAGAAAGATGGCCCGGATAGCGTCACCATTAATTTTAATGGTGCCAAAATTGACATAGCCTCCCCTCTCGCCACCACTAATCTGCGCCTGGTTTGGCAAGTATCGCTCGGCACTTTGCTGATGGACACTTTGCAAAATATTTTATTCCCGCTGCTGCTCAATATTGGTCTGCTGGCGCTGGCGCTGTTCGGTTTCACTACCTTCCGCCAACATACGGCGCGCCCTGCCGAAGTTCAAAGTGGCAATGCCGAATTACAAACTTTGCGTGCATTAAATGAAGAGATTGTTGCGCAGTTGCCGCTTGGCCTGTTGGTGCATGACCTGGACTCAAACCGCACCGTTATCAGCAATAAAATTGCCGACCACCTGCTGCCGCATCTGAATCTGCAAAATATTATTGCGATGGCCGATCAGCATCAGGGCGTGATTCAGGCAACCATCAATAATGAACTGTATGAAATACGCCAGTTCCGCAGCCAGATTGCCCCACGCACGCAAATCTTTGTGATTCGCGATCAGGATCGTGAAATCCTCGTCAATAAAAAGCTTAAACAAGCTCAACGTCTGTATGAGAAAAATCAGCAGGGACGGATAACGTTCATGCAGCATATTGGCGAAGCGCTACAGCAACCGGTGAAGAATATCGCCGAGCAAGTGAGTGTACTAAATGCGCCAGAAGCGGGTGGTATCGCCAATGAAGCGCAAAGTATTGTGCGTCTGGTCGATGAGATTCAGCTGCTTAATACGCTGGAGTCTGACGCCTGGAAAACCCATGCGACACAATTCGCCATTCAGCCATTGATTGATGAAGTCGCGTTGGAAATGCTGCCGATTATCAAACGCAAAGGCCTGCAGTTGCTTATCAACAACCAGTTAGCTGCAGATGAAGAGCGCCACGGTGACCGGGAAGCACTGCGCAAAGTGCTACTCCTGTTGCTGCACTATTCTGTCACCACGACGCAGATTGGCAAAATTACTCTGGATATCACGCAAGAAGAGTCCGGCACTGACCGTTTGTTATTCCGTATTCTGGATACCGGCGAAGGGATTAGCAGCGGTGAAGTCGACAATCTCCACTTCCCGTTCCTGAACGAAACCAGTGAAGATCGTTACGGGCGCGCGAATGGGTTAACCTTCTATTTGTGCGATCAACTGTCACGCAAATTGGGCGGGCATTTGAATATCAAAACCCGCGAAGAGATTGGTACCCGCTACAATCTGCATATAAAGATGACCGCAGAACCGCAGCATGAAGAGCAAGAAGAGAAATTGCTTGATGATGTGGTGGCGATGATCGATATCACCTCAAATGAAGTACGGAATATCGTCACGCGTCTGCTGGAAAACTGGGGTGCACAATGCGTCACCCCAGATGAAAGACTAGCAAGTCAAGAGTTTGATATATTCCTGACAGATAATCCGTCTAATCTTACATCTTCGGGTTTGCTTTTAAGCGATGATGAGAACGGAATGCGTAAACTCGGCCCAGGTCAGTTCCGGGTTAATTTTAATATCAGCAATGCGATGCAGGATGCAGTGCTACAACTGATAGAAGAACAACTGGCGCAGGAAGGCATTTCTGAGTCACCGTTAGGCGGCGATGAAAATGCGCAGCTTCACGCCAGCGGTTATTACGCGCTGTTTGTTGACACAGTACCGGAAGATGTTAGGAGATTGTATACTGAATCTGCAGCGCACGATTTTGTGGCGTTAGCGCAGACAGCTCACCGCTTGAAAGGGGTGTTTGCAATGCTCAACCTGGTACACGGCAAACAGTTATGTGAAACGTTAGAGCATCACATTCGTGAAAGTGATGCTGCCAACATACAAAAATACACCAGCGATATTGACGCTTACGTCAAGAGTTTGCTGTAGCAAGGTAGCCTATTACATGAACAGTATGAACGTAATTATTGCCGACGACCATCCGATTGTCCTGTTCGGCATTCGTAAATCTCTCGAGCAGATCGAGTGGGTGAATGTTGTCGGTGAGTTTGAAGATTCCACAGCGCTTATCAATAACCTGCCAAAACTTGATGCCCATGTTTTGATAACCGATCTCTCAATGCCTGGCGACAAATACGGCGACGGCATTACGCTTATCAAATACATCAAGCGTCACTTCCCTCATCTGTCGATCATCGTGTTGACGATGAATAACAACCCTGCCATTTTGAGTGCAGTGTTAGAACTTGATATCGAAGGGATTGTACTCAAGCAAGGCGCGCCAACTGACTTACCAAAAGCGCTGGCCGCATTGCAGAAAGGCAAAAAATTCACCCCAGAGAGCGTTTCTCGCCTGCTGGAAAAAATCAGCGCTGGCGGTTACGGCGACAAACGTTTGTCTCCGAAAGAGAGCGAAGTGCTGCGCCTGTTCGCTGAAGGTTTCCTGGTCACCGAAATTGCCCGCAAACTGAACCGCAGCATTAAAACCATCAGTAGCCAGAAAAAATCAGCCATGATGAAACTGGGCGTAGAAAACGATATCGCCCTGCTGAATTATCTTTCTTCCGTTAGCCTGTCTCCGGCCGACAAAGAATAAATCAATGTCGGATGACGCTGCGCTTATCCGACCTACAAGAAAGCATTTGTAAGGTGGATTAGCGTAAGCGACATCCACCATTTTTTTATCTGCCGCTACGCACGCGTGCCGCATAAAGATCGACTGTCTGTTTAAGAATATCCAGCGTCACCGGTTTTGACAGGCAACTATCCATTCCCGACTCCAGACAACGTTGTCTTTCTTCAGCCAACGCATTGGCTGTCACGCCCACGACTGGCAGTGTCAAACCTAGCTGACGAATGCGTTGTGTCAGACGATAACCATCCATATTCGGCATGTTGACGTCGCTGAGCACAATATCAATGTGATTTTTACTCAACACATTCAATGCATCGACGCCGTCATTCGCTGTTTTACACTGATAGCCCAATGATCCCAACTGATCTGCCAGCAAGCGCCGGTTGATTGGATGATCGTCGACGACGAGTATCATCATGTCATCGTTGTGTTCATTGCTACCCGATGGCGCAGGTGATTCAGAATCAACGCCTGGCTGGTTAACCGTCACGCTGTAAATGCGCCCCAGTAACAACAGTAAATCATGAGGAGCAGCCAGGCTGTGCAGCCAACAACCAGGGGAGATTTCAATCGGGATACCGATATGACGACGACAGAAAATAATCGCTGCGCGCCCTTCCCAGACTTTTTCCAGTTCATCATCGGTGATTAAAATATCATCGTTATCAGGTATCTGACCCTGATACTGCAAAACTTCAAAGTGGTTTCTTGCCAGTATCGACTCGAGGAATTTACTCAGCGAAGCATTCCGAACCGCCAGCCAACAACGCTTATTCAGTAAACCTTCAACCTGTGCTGGCTCGGCGTAATTTGCACTGTATAAAGGAATGCGAATCGTAAACTGGCTACCCATTCCCACTTCGGTATCAACCGAAATATCGCCATCCATCATACTGATAAGCTTTTCACAGATAGCCAGACCGAGACCGGTGCCCTGGAAATTGTGCTGCACGCCGGTACCAGCCTGGAAGAACGGATCAAATAACCGCGTGACTTCTTTTGCGGGAATCCCCACGCCGGTATCGCGCACACGCAAAGAAAGATAATCCCCCGCTACGCTGACATGCAGGACAATACAGCCAACATCCGTGAATTTGATCGCGTTACTGAGCAAGTTGGAAATCACTTGCTGCAAGCGCATCGGGTCGCCTTGCAGCGTCAGTGGCACGTCGGGTTCGATAAAACAGTACAAGCCGAGTTGTTTACGCACCACCAGCGGTAAATAGTTGGCGGTGATGTGACTCATCACTTCACGTGGTGAGAACTCTCGCGGCTCAATTTTCAACTGCTCGGATTCAATTTTTGAGAAGTCGAGAATATCGCTGATGATTTTCAGCAACAGACTGGAAGAGTTGTTCATCGCCGTCACCAGGCGATCCACCCCTTTCGGCAACTCTTTGGTTTGCAATAAATCCAGGTTGCCGATGATGCCGTAAAGCGGTGTGCGCAGTTCATGACTGACCGTGGCAAGGAACATGGATTTTGATTGGCTCGCCTGCTCGGAGGCTTGTGCCATTTCCTGGAGCGACTCTTCCATTTTGACGCGCGCGCTGACATCCACCAGCACGCAAATCGCCACGTTTTCGTTGCGGTAACGAGAATGTACGAAGCTAATCTGCAAGTTGGTATGGCTGCTGGTCAGCACATCGACAAAGTTAACCTGCTGGCCACAGATGATTTGCGTCAGCCGTTGCCGGTCTTCATGCGTCAACATGTTGAGATAGTTGTGCGCCAGCTCGTTACTCAGAATATTTGTTCCGTCCTGAGTACGCAGAATACAGATGCCGACCGGTGCTGAAGCGACAATTTTACGGTTGAACTGCTCGTGTTCTTCCAGGCGCTGGGCGTCATTTTCTGCCGGGATAAATATCCGCTTTTCGTACATCCTCGCCAGGGTAAACAGCACTGCGCCCACCAGAATATTGAGCAGTACAGCGTTGAGGATCAGCATGCGGATGCGTTCCAGAACCATATCCACCGGTACTGAATACACCACGCTCATTGATGAAGGCGGTAAATTTTTCTTGAGAATGAATTGCTTAAAGCCCGAGGTATAACCAAACCACGAGCGCTCCTGAAGCCATTTTTCTTCAGGCTGAATACGCGTTTCGGGGCCAGTAAGGGAGATCAGCGGACGGCTATTTTCATCCAGAATCGTCACACCAATCGGCATAGAACCCGGCGACAGGAAGTTTTCCATGCGGATGGTTTGCTCAACACCCAGCAGAGCTTGCAGGCGGTTAGCCAAATAAACAGGTGTCAGTGTATAGAAGTAACCGACTCCAGGGCGCGCGCCAGGGCCAATCCAGTAAATGCTATTGCTGTGCTCATCCTGCGGGGCGCTGCGATATTTCATGATGCGTTCATGCAGATTTTTCAGCGCTTTTTCGCGCTCGAGCGGCATTTCACGCAGGCCGAAATCCGCCATACACAGGTTATCGCCACCAATCAAAAAGACGCGATTGAGATCGTAGGCGGCAGAGAAATTGTCACGCCAGTAACGTAAAAACCACGCCAGAGATTGCAGCGAAGTACGCCAGGAAGCACTGACGGCTGAACAGTCAGAATCCGGGAATAACGGCATGAAATTGGGCGGATCGATTTTGTTGTCATCATTTTCCATGGCAGGCAACACGCCATTGGTCGCAGAAAGCCGATTTTCCGCAATGTACTTAAGCTCTTTCACCACATCAGACGTACGTTGTATGTAACGCTGCGCCTGGTCAAAGCTGATATTAAATTCCTGACGAATTTCAGACTCTTTTTCATGCAGTGCATTTACGATGTAGAACACGGAAAAGAGTGCAATCAACAGCCAAAGCAATAAAGCCAGTGCCCGAAACAGGTAGCGGGAGACTTTTAGTGTGGTGCGAAAAGAGACAAGATATTTCAAATTGAGCCTGGTCGTGGAAATTGCAAAACTTTGGATGCCGTTAAGGTAGCCGCAAAAATGGCAGCCCGCAACGGCAAAGGGAATGATCACTGTGTGATAGTTTGACCGCCGATCCGGACTTACTCAGAACATCGCTTCATAATCCGTCAACAACCAGCCAGTGGAAGGCCAATGTTAATGTTACGGTCCCTTTACCTACAATGCATCCCCAGACGACTGCGCAGTAAGCTCATCGTCATCGCGGTATTGATGGTCACAATCCCTATCCTGACGATTGGCTACTTTGTGGAAAGCGAAGGCAAAGCGGCCTTACTTAAAGAAAAACAGAATAAGTTATTTGCGGTAACGCACCTGTTGGATAGGCAACTTGGCGATGACTTTGCCCTGTATGCAAACCTGCCCCGGGCGGCAAGAATTCAAGCCTTGAATCAGCACCTTTCATCACGAACCGAGCAGATAGCAACCTCCTTCCCAGGCGTGGGTGCGGGTTACTATCACCGCCAACTTGATGCCATTATTACCTACGCGCCCAAAAATGCTTATCAAAGTAATGTTGGCCTGAGCATTTCAGTTGACCACCCTGGTCGGCATGTCATGACCAGCCAGCAAAACCAGGTCGTATGGGGTAAACAAGTACGCGGAAACATCATGAATGTGATGCTGCCCATCAGCCGCAATGGGGAAATAATTGGCTATATCTGGGCGAATGAATTGTCTGAAGATATCAGCCAGCAAGCACTGGCGATGGATTTACGGGTCATTATCGTACTCGCCGTCGGTTTGCTTATCAGCATATGCCTGATCATTGTGTTCTCCCGTCGCCTGAGTTCGGATATTGAAGTCATTAAGCATGGGCTTGCGGCCTTGCCACAAAACCTGGACACTCAACTGCCGGCGTTGACGGGTGAAATGGGCGATATCACCTCCAGCGTCAATGCTCTGGCGCGAGCACTACGTGAAACCAGAACACTTAACGACCTGATTATTGAAAACGCAGCAGATGGTGTTATTGCCGTCGATACTCAAGGGCTTGTAACCCTGATGAACCCCACTGCCGAAGCGACGACGGGATACCGCCAGGATGAACTACTCGGCAAGCCCTACTCTACAATGTTTTCTACCTCGCTTTTCCATAGCCCTATTCTTGAAACCCTGGAAAAAGGCACCAGTTTTGTTGCCAGAGAAGTCACCTTCCCAGCCCGGCATCGCACCATTGAACTGAGTGTCACCACCAGCCAGATTTTCAATGCGAACAACGAACTGATTGGCGCACTGGTGATTCTGTCTGATCTCACTGCCCGCAAAGAAATACAACGCAGAATGGCCCAGGCAGAACGATTAGCCGCCCTCGGCGAACTCATGGCTGGTGTTGCGCATGAAGTGCGAAATCCTCTTACCGCCATTAAAGGGTATGCCCAAATTCTCAGAGAGCTGGAAACTGATCCGCAGCGCCAGGAATATCTGCGCATTATCCTTAAAGAGATCCAGTCTATTAATGCTGTCATTCAACAGTTACTGGATTTTGCCCGTCCTCAAACGGGGAAATGGCAAGCCGTGAACCTCAATCAAATCCTCAATGATTGCCTGGTGTTAATCAAAACCAAAGGTGTTGAGGCGCGAATTGATTTTTTGACCCGAGTCGATCATTCGCTCACAGATATTGAGGCCGATGGAGAAATGCTAAAACAGGTCATTCTTAATATTCTGATCAATGCCGTACAAGCAATTCCCGCCAGAGGCAAAATTTTCATCCGCACCCGACGCCTGGGCGATACCCATCAAATACTGCGGATTAAAGACAATGGTTGCGGTATTAGCGAACAGATAAAAAGCAAAATATTCGATCCTTTTTACACCACAAAATCTTCAGGTACAGGGCTTGGTTTGGCAATCAGTCAGCGCATTATCAATGCTCACCAGGGTGACATCCGCTTCACCAGCCATCCCAATAAGGGAACCACTTTCACCCTGTTATTACCTGTGAATCAAACTCAAGAGAGCGACCATGAAACAAAGCTGGCAAATACTGATTGTTGATGATGAAGCAAACGTCCGTCGGATGCTCACCACCGCTTTCACGCTGGATGGGCATCGTCCACTTTGTGCGGCAAACGGCTGCGAAGCACTAGAGTTATTCCATTCACATCAACCCGATGTGGTGTTAATGGATATACGCATGCCAGTGCTTAATGGCATTGAAGCACTGGAAAAAATGCGCGCTGTTCGGCCGGGAACGCCAGTCATTCTGATGACAGCTTATGCCGCTGTGGAAACCGCTGTAGAAGCGCTACGTTTTGGTGCCTTTGATTACGTTATTAAACCTTTCGATTTAAGCGAGGTTAAGCTCGTCATCCAGCGCGCGATGCAAATGCAGGACATGAAGCAACAAATTAACCAACTGCATCAACAATTGTCGAAAAGCTACCAATGGGGTCATATCCTCACCCAAAGCCCAGCCATGATGGAAATCTGTCGCGATACCGCCAAAATTGCGCTTAGCCACGCCAGCGTATTGATATCAGGAGAAAGCGGCACGGGTAAGGAGCTTATCGCGAGAGCTATTCATTACAATAGTGGTCGTAGCCAAGGGCCGTTTATCAAAATAAATTGTGCGGCATTACCAGAATCACTGCTGGAAAGTGAGCTTTTCGGTCACGAGAAAGGGGCTTTTACCGGCGCACAACTGCAACGACATGGTTTGTTTGAACGCGCTCACGGAGGCACATTGCTGCTGGATGAAGTGGGTGAAATGCCGCTTAATCTACAAGTAAAACTTTTGCGCGTTCTCCAGGAAAGAGAATTCGAACGCATTGGCGGTAGCCAGACTGTACGCGTTGATATTCGAATTATCGCCGCAACTAACCGGGATATTCCTGCAATGGTTGAAGCTGGAACATTCCGTAATGACCTCTGGTATCGCCTGAATGTTATCCATTTAACGCTTCCACCGTTACGGGAGCGTCTGGAAGATATTTCACTGCTGGCAAACCATTTTCTGCAAAAATTTAACTTGGAGAATCAAAGAGAAATCATTGAAATAGACACCTCTACCATGGCGTTACTGGAGTCTCACACCTGGCCGGGCAACATTCGTGAGCTTTCCAATATCATCGAGCGAGCCGTCATAATGAGCACTGGGATGGTTATTTTCCCGGAAGATTTGCCTCCCCTCTTACAAGCCTCTAAACCTATAAGCGGCAAAGAGCCTGATACTGCGGGTTCTCTGAAAGAAAACGTTAAGCGTTATGAAAAAACGCTGATCATATCGGCGCTTAACGACAACTATGGCAATCGAACTCGGGCAGCAATGCTACTGGGGATCAGCCGTCGGGCATTAATGTATAAGCTACAAGAATACAATATCGAGCAAATCGCCGAAGGCTAATCTTTAACCTGACAAAAATTGCGCAACTGTGCAATTTTTGTCAGGTTAACTCCATCTCCCCCTTTCAATGCCTCTCATTCAAAAATTAAAAATACATCATTAAATTCAAATAATTAAACTCATTTTTTTGCGTTTCCTGCGAACTGGCATTCGCCTTGCTATGTCATGGACATCTCCATAAGGAGAGTGACTAAGGGAAATAGCATGAAAAACAAAGTAATCACTATTGATAACGCCGCCGAGCACTTCCGTGATGGCATGACTGTTATGGTCGGTGGCTTTATGGGTGTTGGAACGCCACCCCGTCTGATTGAAGCCTTACTGGCTTCTGGTGTTAAAAACCTGACGATAATTGCCAATGATACCGCCTTCGTTGATACCGGTCTCGGCCCGTTAATTGGTAACCGACGTGTTAAGAAAGTCATTGCTTCACACATTGGCACCAACCCAGAAACTGGGCGGCAAATGATTGATGGCGAACTTGAAGTTGAACTGGTTCCACAAGGAACACTGATTGAACAAATCCGCTGTGGCGGTGCCGGGCTTGGCGGCGTATTAACCGCTACAGGCGTTGGCACCGTAGTGGAAGAAGGTAAACAGAAGATTGTCCTTGAAGGAAAAACCTGGCTACTCGAACGCCCTCTGCGCGCCGATATCGCATTAATTCGCGCACATCAGGCGGATACCTCTGGAAATTTGACCTACCAACTTAGTGCCCGCAATTTCAACCCCCTGATTGCGCTAGCCGCTGACATTACCTTTGCCGAGCCAGATGAACTCCTGCCCGTCGGTGATATCGCACCAGACAACGTCATCACCCCCGCCGCCGTTATTGATTTCATTGTGAATCCTCAGGAGTAATGCCATGAATGCTAAAGAAAAAATTGCCAGACGCGTGGCTTTGGAATTACGCGACGGCGCAATAGTCAATCTGGGGATTGGTTTGCCGACCAAAGTGGCCGATTACCTGCCAGAAGGTATTCACATCACTCTTCAGTCAGAAAATGGGTTTCTCGGTCTTGGCCCCATCAATGAACCTCATCCGGATCTGGTTAACGCTGGCGGACAACTTTGCGGAGTCCTGCCGGGGGCTGCAATGTTTGATAGCGCCATGTCGTTTGCACTGATCCGTGGCGGCCATGTCGATGCCTGCGTACTGGGTGGGCTGCAAGTTGATCAGCACGCTAATCTGGCTAACTGGGTGATCCCAGGCAAGATGGTGCCAGGCATGGGTGGCGCAATGGACCTGGTGACGGGTGCTCGCCACGTCATCATTGCTATGGAGCACTGTGCAAAAGATGGTTCGTCCAAAATTCTGCCCAACTGTACGCTTCCTCTGACCGCACTTAACGCCGTTCATATGCTGGTTACCGAGCTAGCCGTGTTCCGTTTTAAAGAGGGAAAAATGTGGCTAACCGAGCATGCCGAAGGAGTCAGTGTTGAGGATATAGCGCAAAAAACCGCAGCCGAATTTACCGTAGCCCCTGAATTGCACCTCATGCCAATGGGCGCAGAGGGAGGTTTAGTATGATCGGTAGAATCTCCCGCCTGATGACGCGTTTTGTGAGTCGTTACCTCCCGGACCCACTCATTTTTGCCATGTTGCTAACGCTGCTGACATTTATCATTGCGTTGGGGTTAACGCCTCATTCGCCGGTAAGCATCGTGAAAATGTGGGGGGATGGCTTCTGGAATCTGCTCGCATTCGGCATGCAGATGGCACTCATCATTGTTACCGGGCATGCACTTGCCAGCTCCACTCCCGTTAAACGTATCCTGCAATTTACCGCTTCTGCGGCAAAAACGCCGACTCAGGGCGTCATGCTGGTGACCTTCTTTGGCTCAGTTGCCTGTGTGATTAACTGGGGTTTTGGGCTGGTGGTAGGCGCCATGTTTGCCCGTGAGGTGGCTCGTCGGGTGAAGGGTTCCGATTATCCTCTGCTGATCGCCTGTGCTTACATCGGTTTTCTGACATGGGGCGGTGGTTTTTCTGGCTCAATGCCATTGCTTGCAGCAACGCCAGGCAACCCGGTTGAACATATTGCGGGGCTTATTCCGGTATCAGATACCTTGTTCCGTGGCTTCAATCTTTTCATCACCCTTGGGCTTATCGTGATGATGCCTTTCGTCACACGCATGATGATGCCAAAACCAGGTGATGTGATTACGATTGATCCTGTTTTATTGCAAGAAGAAGCCGATTTCCAGAAAACCCTGGCAAAGGATGCCCCACCTTCTGAACGCCTGGAAGAAAGCCGCCTGTTGGCACTAATCGTCAGTGCGTTGGGCATTGCCTACCTGGGTTTCCAGTTTTATGAAAAAGGTTTCAACATCACCATCAATACCGTGAACATGATGTTTATGGTTGCCGGGCTTCTGCTTCACAAAACACCGATGGCATACATGCGTGCGATTAGCGCTGCGGCCCGCAGTACTGCTGGGATTCTGGTGCAATTTCCGTTTTATGCAGGCATTCAATTAATGATGGAACACTCAGGCCTCGGCGGCATGATTACCGAGTTTTTCATCAATGTTGCCAACAAAGAAACCTTCCCCGTCATGACATTCTTCAGCTCCGCACTGATCAACTTCGCCGTGCCATCAGGAGGTGGACACTGGGTAATTCAGGGGCCGTTCGTTATTCCTGCCGCACAAGCTCTGGGCGCTGATTTGGGTAAATCAGTGATGGCAATCGCGTATGGCGAACAGTGGATGAACATGGCGCAACCCTTCTGGGCACTGCCTGCACTGGCGATAGCTGGGCTGGGGGTACGCGACATCATGGGTTATTGCGTTACCGCACTACTGTTCTCAGGCGTGATATTCGTTATTGGCCTGACGCTATTTTGATACCACTCAACTAAGGAAGGAATGTGACTATGAATAACGTTGTTATTGTCAGTGCTGCCCGAACCGCTATCGGAAATTTCAATGGGGCATTATCCAGTATTAATGCCACCGATCTGGGTGCGATTGTTATCAAAGAAGTGCTGGAACGTGCCCGCTATGCAGGAAACGACATAGATGAAGTCATCATGGGTAATGTGTTGCAAGCCGGGCTCGGGCAAAACCCGGCTCGCCAGGCATTACTGAAAGCAGGCCTCGAGAAAACCGTTTGCGGATTTACCGTTAACAAAGTCTGTGGCTCTGGATTGAAAAGCGTGGCCCTTGCCGCACAAGCAATTCAAGCAGGTAACGCAACCGCGATAGTAGCTGGTGGCATGGAAAACATGAGCCAGGCCCCCTACTTGCTTGATTCCAAAGCACGCTGGGGCTATCGACTAGGAGACGGTACGCTAACCGATACCATTTTGCGCGATGGGCTACTGTGTGCAACCTATGGCTACCATATGGGGATCACCGCTGAAAATGTCGCGCGCCAATACGGTATTAGCCGAGAAATGCAAGATGCTCTGGCGTTGGAGTCACAGCGTAAAGCCGTCTGCGCGATAGAGCAGAACGTGTTTAGCAAAGAAATTGTTCCTGTAACGGTAAAGCATCGCAAAGGCGAAACACTGGTTTCTCAGGATGAGTTTCCTAAAGCCGACTGCACTGCGGAAGGGTTAGCTCGTCTGCGCCCGGCATTTGATCCATCAGGAAGCGTCACCGCGGGGAACGCCTCCGGTATAAATGACGGCGCTGCTGCGCTGCTGGTCATGAGTGAACAACGAGCTCATGAGCTAAACCTTGTGCCACTCGCACGTATTCGTGCTTATGCAAACGGGGGGGTCGACCCTTCAATTATGGGTATGGGGCCCGTTCCTGCGACCAGAAATGTGCTTAAGCGAGCCGGACTTTCACTGAGTGATATTGACCTAATCGAAGCCAATGAAGCCTTTGCCGCCCAGTATCTGGCTGTCGGTCAGGAGCTAAGGTTTGATGCGGGGAAAATCAACGTGAATGGTGGCGCTATCGCACTAGGGCACCCAATTGGCGCCAGCGGCGCACGTATTTTGGTCACGCTTCTCCATGCTCTGGCTGCCCGCGATAAAACTCTGGGGCTCGCAACACTGTGCATTGGGGGTGGGCAAGGCACCGCGATGATTGTTGAAAGACTCAACTAAACCAACGAGGTAAAAAGGGCCAAAAATTAAACTGCCCTCATTAAATTTGGACAGTGAAAATCAGGCCACCAAAAGTGTCTGGGTTCGGTACTTAACCGGACTCAGACCAATTTTCAGAACTTTTCGATAACCTTAAAATGCATCAGTACTAACGTCATATCTGGTGAGAACAGATCGTACTCTTCAAAAAAGCGTTTATGCTCGTTGCGCCAGTATGCCAGCGTCCGGTCACCTTCACCTTCTGCCAGAGCATGGGCTTCGTTTACCTGTTCAAAAGTGGTCATCTCTGTGGTGGTCAGTTCAATCGCACAAACCGGCTTATTTTTGCCATCCACCACCACAAAAACATCGCCAACCTGAGCAATACCTTCACCATCGAGGTTAGCGCAGGTCGCCGTTTTCACGCCATCGAGCACTAATTTAACTAGTTCATCAGCCTGTTTTTCTGTATCACCAAACGCCCAGCGTTCTACATCTTCATACTTCTCAGGAATTGCCATTGTTTTACCTTTATGAGTTAAACCAAGCCTAACTTGATATTAAAATAAAAAACGCCCGATGCAATAAATGCACCGGGCGTTATGAGCTATTTCAAACAACAAAATTCAGATTATTCGTCTGCTTCATCGTCCGCTTCATCGGAAGCGTTGTCATCTACGTCTGCTTCTGGTGCGATTTCATCATCACCTTCAGCAACGGTGCCATCAATAGCATCCAGTTCTTCTTCATCAACCGGTTCTGCAACACGTTGCAGGCCCACCACGTTTTCATCATCCGCAGTACGGATAAGGATAACGCCCTGGGTGTTACGGCCAACGACACTCACTTCGGAAACGCGAGTACGAACCAGAGTACCGGCATCGGTAATCATCATGATCTGGTCGGTATCTTCAACTTGAACCGCGCCAACGACGCTGCCGTTACGCTCGGTTACTTTGATGGAGATAACGCCCTGAGTTGCACGAGACTTAGTCGGATACTCATCAGCCGCAGTACGTTTACCATAACCATTCTGCGTCACGGTCAGGATAGAACCTTCACCGCGTGGAATGATCAGGGAAACGACTTTGTCTTCACCCGCCAGTTTGATACCGCGAACACCTGTTGCAGTACGGCCCATGGTACGAACGGCGTCTTCTTTGAAGCGCACCACTTTACCCGCAGCCGAGAACAACATGGCTTCGTTGCTACCGTCGGTCAAATCAACGCCAATCAGTTCGTCACCTTCGTTCAGGTTAACGGCGATGATGCCCGCTGAACGTGGGCGGCTGAAATCGGTCAACGCCGTTTTCTTCACGGTACCGCTGGCGGTAGCCATGAATACGTTAACACCTTCGGCATATTCACGAACCGGCAGGATCGCGGTAATACGTTCGTTCGCTTCCAGTGGCAGCAAGTTAACAATTGGACGGCCACGCGCACCACGGCTCGCTTCCGGCAATTGATAAACCTTCATCCAGTACAGACGGCCACGGCTGGAGAACAGCAGAATGGTGTCATGAGTATTGGCAACCAACAGACGGTCGATGAAATCTTCTTCTTTAATACGTGCTGCGGATTTACCTTTACCACCACGACGTTGTGCTTCGTAGTCGGTCAGCGGCTGATATTTCACATAGCCCTGATGCGAGAGCGTCACAACCACATCTTCGCGGTTGATCAGATCTTCAATGTTGATATCAGAGGTATTCGCGGTGATCTCAGTGCGGCGTTTGTCGCCGAACTGATCGCGCATCGCAACCAGCTCTTCGGTGATCACTTCCATCAGACGTTCAGCGCTGCCCAAAATGTGCAGCAATTCAGCGATCTGCTCCAGCAGCTCTTTGTATTCGTCGAGCAGTTTTTCGTGCTCAAGGCCAGTCAGTTTCTGCAAACGCAGATCCAGAATTGCCTGTGCTTGTTGCTCGGTCAGGAAATATTGACCGTCGCGAATACCGAATTCTGGCTCCAGCCACTCAGGACGCGCAGCGTCATCACCAGCACGTTCCAGCATGGCAGAAACGTTGCCCAGATCCCATGAACGGGCGATCAGGCCAGCTTTGGCTTCTGCGGCATTTGGTGAGTGACGAATCAGTTCGATGATTGGGTCGATGTTCGCCAGGGCGATCGCCAGACCTTCAAGGATGTGTGCACGGTCACGGGCTTTACGCAGTTCGAAAATAGTACGGCGCGTAACCACTTCACGACGGTGACGCACGAACGCAGAAAGAATGTCTTTCAGGTTCATGATCTTCGGTTGGCCCTGATGCAGAGCAACCATGTTGATACCGAAGGAAGTCTGAAGCTGAGTCTGAGAATAAAGATTATTCAGGACAACTTCGCCCACTGCATCGCGTTTAATTTCGATAACAATGCGCATACCGTCTTTATCAGACTCGTCACGCAGAGCGCTAATGCCCTCAACGCGTTTGTCTTTCACCAGCTCAGCGATTTTCTCAATCAGGCGTGCTTTGTTTACCTGGTATGGAATTTCATGAACGATGATAGTTTCGCGGCCTGTTTTGGCATCAGCTTCTACTTCTGCGCGCGCGCGGATGTAAATTTTGCCACGGCCAGTACGGTACGCTTCTTCAATGCCACGACGGCCATTGATGATTGCCGCTGTCGGGAAGTCAGGACCTGGGATGTGTTCCATTAGCCCTTCAACGGTGATGTCCTCGTCTTCAATAAATGCGAGGCAGCCGTTGATCACTTCTGTGATGTTATGAGGCGGGATGTTAGTTGCCATACCGACTGCGATACCGGACGAACCGTTCACCAGCAGGTTAGGTATTTTGGTTGGCATTACATCGGGAATACGCTCGGTTCCGTCGTAGTTATCGACGAAATCTACTGTGTCTTTTTCGAGATCGGCCATCAGTTCGTGAGCGATTTTCGACATACGGATTTCCGTATAACGCATCGCCGCGGCGGAGTCACCGTCCACAGAACCAAAGTTACCCTGGCCATCTACCAACATGTAACGCAATGAGAATGGCTGCGCCATACGCACGATAGTGTCATAGACAGCGGTATCACCGTGAGGGTGATATTTACCGATTACGTCACCAACAACACGGGCGGATTTTTTGTACGCTTTATTCCAGTCATTGCCCAATACGTTCATGGCGTAAAGTACGCGACGGTGTACCGGCTTGAGTCCATCGCGGACATCTGGCAGTGCGCGGCCGACAATAACCGACATCGCGTAATCCAGATATGAGCTCTTAAGCTCTTCCTCAATGTTGACCGGTGTAATTTCTCTGGCAAGGTCGCTCATGTATCCGCTATCCCTCTACTGTGTCCCGGATTCAAAGGTCGCAAATTATAACACAATCGCCCGACAGTGGGGAAACCAGAACACATTCGCCAGCAGAGAATTGACTGATATACTCCCGCCACGAAATGAGTAAGGAGTAACTAGCCCCATGAATGCCGAAAACCAACCGGTAATCCACAACGTTGACCATGATGAAATCGCCAAATTCGAAGCCGTCGCCTCACGCTGGTGGGATTTAGAAGGCGAATTTAAGCCACTGCACCGTATTAACCCGCTGCGTTTGGGTTATATCAACCAACGTGCGGATGGGTTATTTGGTAAAACGGTGCTTGATGTCGGCTGCGGCGGCGGGATTCTGGCTGAAAGCATGGCGCGCGAAGGCGCTAATGTAACCGGGCTGGATATGGGTTTTGAGCCGTTACAAGTCGCGAAACTTCACGCGCTGGAAAGTGGCATTCAGGTCGATTACGTGCAAGAAACCGTGGAACAACACGCGGATAAATTTGCCGGAAAGTATGACGTCGTCACTTGTATGGAAATGCTCGAGCACGTGCCGGACCCGCAATCAGTGGTTCACGCCTGTGCAAAACTGGTGAAACCTGGCGGTCACGTCTTTTTCTCCACGCTTAACCGTAACGGTAAATCCTGGCTGATGGCCGTGGTTGGCGCGGAATACATCCTGCGCATGGTGCCAAAAGGCACACATGACATTAAGAAGTTCATCAAACCGGCAGAATTACTCTCCTGGGTTGATGAGACGCCACTGCGCGAGCGCCACATGACAGGCCTGCATTTCAACCCGCTGACCAACACCTTCAAACTGGCACCGGGCGTTGACGTTAACTATATGCTGCATACCGTTTGTGCTGACTAATACTCAATGTCAGGCTTTTCCCAGGTCGGATAAGCGCAGCGTCATCCGACACTTTTATCTGTAACAACAGGCGAAAATGGTGGATGACGCTAACGCTTATCCACCCTACGGCACTGTTTTCGCAGAATAATCGCATGTTTACCACGTCAGGCTAAAGCCGACACTTCCCGCCATCTGTTGATAACCCTCTGAGCCTTTTTGGCCGGTAAATTTCCCCCACAGGCTGGCGTTTTTACTTAACTTGCTGGTCACGCCCACGCTGACTTCACCCACGTTTTTTGCCGTGTTATCGCTAAAATTGACGCCATCAATACTCATAGTGGTGTTTTCGCTATTGTGCAGATAGTTCAGGTCAACGAACGGTGAGATCTCATAAGTTTTGCCAAACGTTAGCTGGTTATGCAAACCCAGTCGGCTCTGAATATTGTGTGGCGATTGCTGTTCGACCCGCGAGTGATTGGCGGCAGTAAAGGCGTCTTGTTGAACGCCCTGATAAACCAGTTGCGCCTGCGGTTCAATCTCCCAACGCAGCGCGTCGGTGTTGATTGCCTGCCAGTTGTAACCAGCTTCTACCGATGCCAGTAAACCTGACGAACGGTAGTTATCGTCACCGCTGTCTTTTTCGCTCACGTGGTTATCGAACCACACATATTGCGCCCAACTGTCGATCCAGGCTCCGCCGTTGCCCGCACCGTGTTGATACCAGGTTGAAGTCAGCCCCACGCTGTAGCCCTGGCTGTCGTTATCGGCTTTGCGTCCGGTCACGCTTGAATGGCTATCGCCGCTGTTATTGCTGTAACCCGCCACCGCCCCCAGTAACCACTCACTATCATTTCCGTATGCCAAATCCGCCAGCGTACCGCTGAGTTGCACCACGTTCTGGTCTTGGCTTTGATCAAGCTGATCGGCAAACGTTGAGGTGGTACGGTTGCTCAGTAAACGTAGGTGTAACTTCTGTTGATCTTGCCCGCCCGCATGGTCGCTCAGCCGCATAACAAAAGCATCGTTGGCGCTATGAATATTATTAAAGTAGCCGCCTGTTTTCGGATTAAGTACCGGCTGTGAAGCAGGCTGTGGAGCTGGCTCTGGTGTCGGAACAGGGTCTGGTGTTGGGTCTGGTGTTGGTTCCGGCGCAGGTTCTGGCGCTGGTGTTGGTTCCGGTGCTGGAGTGGGATCTGGGGTCGGTTCAGGATCTGGAGTCGGTTCTGGCTTGAGCACCTCAGAGCGCAAATACCAATCCTGGTCGTCCTTCACCAGCGTGTAGTCATACGCCCCCATATTTAAATAGCCATCGCCTGCCATAGTAAATTGGGCATCGTTGGAAAACTGTGCCGAATCTGCGGTGAAATCCACTACTTTAATCCCGGCCTGGGTTGGCTGGCCGATACCGGTTATCGGGTTAAACTGCACTGTCGTCGTGCCAGAAGTATTGCCATTTAGCAGCAGCTCATCAGTTGCCGAGTCATCACCGTCAAACTCGGTGTCCATCACTAGCGTGCCACCGCCGGTGTAATCACCGTTCACCGTGAAAGTGTCACCCGCATAACCATTCGCCATGCTGATGGTTCCGCTGCTGTTGGTGACGTCGCCGTTCACCGTTACGCCAGCCAGATTCGTTTCGCTGTCAGTAGTCAGATTGGTGTCCAACGTGCCGGTCAGCGTTAATCCTGCCGTCTCATTCACCAACGTACCGTCACCGCTGAACAGCGAAGCATCCAGCGCTTGCTGAGTATCCTGGTTAGTGAGCGTTAACGACGTCTGGTCGCTAATCACAATATCGCCCTGCGACGAGGCATCTATTGACTGAATGTGTTGGTCCGCACCGGTTTCGAAAGTGCCTTCACTACCAATCCATAAAGAAGAAGCATACGGGAAGATATCCACCGCGCCGCCTTTCAGCGTACCTTGCTCGACGCGCACCGCTGAATGGGTTGTGCCGCTGGCAGTGAGTTCCAGCGTGCCGCCGCCAGTTTTGCTGAAGGTACTGTTGAGGTCCCCCGCGTTGCCCGTGGAGTCTTCCATCAACGCGCCCCACTGAGTGGTCACGCCGTCATCAACGCTCAAGTCCCCATCGGCACGCATTTCTAAATCACGCGCCTGGCCGCTTTCATCGGTCCAGGTATTCACATCATCGGTGACATGTAGCACGCTGGCCTGTGACGGATCGGTGAAAATAACCGCGCGGTTGTAGGTGGTGTCGCCGAGTTGAGAATTGTTACTAAGCTGCAAGGTTCCGGAGGCAATCTGCGTATCCCCCAGATAGTGGTTATCGTCGGCAAGCGAGACGCTTCCGCTACCCGCATCCACCACCACATACACACCGTTCTGGTCGGCTGCCGTAGGGGAATCGCCACCAATTTGCATATCGGTGCCGCCGGTCAAATGCGCCACATCGTCGTTACCAATTACCGTGCCGCCCGCGCCGGAGATATTCAGCGCAGGGTCGCTCGTTGCGCCCGGAGCCATCGCCATATCTGACAAATCCAGCACGCCGTCGTTAAGCACGATGGACTGCGGGTCAGCTTCCAGCGCCTGCAAATCATCCACATCACCGGATAAACTCAGCAACGCGTTATCTTCAACAATAATGTCACCGCTTAACGCCATTGAGTCGGCACCGCTCAGGCTGTAGCTTCCATTGGCAGCCACGGTAAAATCGCCCGCGCCTTGAATGGTGCCGTCAAAACTTCCGCTATTCACCGTAACATTACCGCCCGCATCAATATTCAGCGTGCCGTTGGTATAACCGGTCAGCGAGTTAACGAATGTCTGCTGTGTACTGCCCACATTCAGCAGCGCCGCGTTACCCGGCATATCTTCTTTGCCCACAAACAGGCCATAGCAGTTTTGCGGATCGTTCTGACATTGGGTTTCGCCGACGTTCATCAGCGAGTTATCGCGCCCGATAGTCAGCGTGCCATCCGCCACGTTCATCTCACCGGTAAAGCTATTGTTATCAGCATTAAGCACCACTTCCCCGTCGCCATTTTTGATAATTTCGCCGGTACCGGCCATGGAGTCCATTGCGCCAGGATTGTCCAGATCGCCAATCACCAGCTTTTTATCTGCGGCGACGTCAAACGTTACCAGACTGTGGCCGATATACATGAAGCCCCCTGCGGCGGAAGACGCTGAATCTCCGTAACCCATAGCCTGATTGCCTTCATAGAGCATCACGCCATTGTTTGCTGTGTAGTTCGCATCAATATCAATGTTCAAAAGATACGGAGCACTTTCGCTGGAGGTATAGATTGCTCCGCCATATCCGTCTGCGGTGTTATCAGTAAACTCAACATCATGGAGTGTTGTCGCCCCCGCAAAGGTATCGCTTTGCACACTACTGGTAATATCCAGCGCACCGCCGTCACCATCACTGCTTGAGGAAGTCAGAGCTTGATTGCCCTCAAAGAGGCTATCAGAAATTAACACATTGGAATTTAGAGCATAAATAGCGCCACCGCGTCCATTACTGGCAATGTTATTGAAGAATAGAGTGTCATCTAACACTAAATCGAACTGCAGAGGATCATTTTTACCATTAATATAAATAGCACCACCGTAATTTCCCGCAGTGTTATTAGTGAACTGTGAATTACTTATATTAATAGTAGAGTTTTCTTTTGCGAATATTGCCCCGCCATTGTTATTCCCGGTGACGTAATTACCATCAAAAATAGTCATGCCGGTGCTGGTTTCAGCTTGAATGGTTAACGATGCACCGCCTGACAGAAAAATAGCACCACCACTAGCAGGATCCGTTAAGTTTTTAAAAGAGAGTATCGCGTCATCGGCCACAGTGAATGCGTCACTGTTTCCATCAACAACTTGTCGCCCTGCATCACAAGACTCCGTGATAACCTCGGTTCCACACGATACCTCGCCAGCAAATGCGCCAGAGCTAAATATAAGAGAAAGTACGACAAAGAATTTATTAAGTCTGAATTTCATGAAACCACCAGAAAGTAAAATGATGCCCTCACTTCCTGTTGAGAGTATAAGCAATATGACTATTGAAAAATCATACTGCATCATTGCAAGAAACAATCTGGCCAAATGTAATTAGAATTATTTCGTACTTATCCCTTCCAAATAAAAACACCCTCAGTTATTTATAATAATTTAAATTATCATTTAGACATGTTTAATGCCCACCCCCTTCAAACCTATTGACAACATGAATATATCTACATCTGAGACTCAGATTTTTCACATCATCAAAACACTGTTCATCATTTAAGCGATAGCTGACACCATAACGTTACGATCGAAACCATTAACATTCGCACACATTTAGTGATGTGATTATTGATAAAAAAACTATCAGTGCGCACCACTGATACGCAAAACGTTCGGTTTTTAATAAGTAAAATCTATGAAAATTGTGCGATATCAAACCAGGTGATTATGGATGACGTTTAAGAAATCAGCGTCCGATCAAAAATATCATTTTTTTTGCATCCCATTGACAATTGTCACAAGCCTTACGTGACGTGGACTTAGCGAAATCAGCCCTGTCACAACCTCAATTCCTCCTCGAAATCAATACTTGTTCTCAAGCGATTAGTTACTAGAATACTCACCATATAGTGATCAAGTAATCCACCACCCCCTACATGTAGTATTTATCCACAAGGTTAGCCACAAGAGGCCAACTGTGGATAAATGGGGCATTTTTCATTTCACGGACAGGTACAAACGCACATGAATCAGAGTCTGCTGGTTACAAAACGTGACGGTCGCACTGAGCGCATCGATCTGGATAAAATCCACCGAGTTCTGGATTGGGCCGCCGAAGGCTTAAATAACGTATCCGTATCACAGGTTGAACTGCGCTCGCACATTCAGTTTTATGACGGCATCAAAACTTCTGACATTCATGAAACCATCATCAAAGCTGCGGCAGATTTAATCTCCCGTGAAGCACCGGATTATCAGTATCTGGCTGCACGCCTGGCCGTTTTCCATCTGCGCAAAAAAGCCTACGGTGAGTTCGAGCCACCTAAGCTGTACAACCATGTCGTCAAAATGGTTGAGATGGGCAAATACGATAGACATCTGCTGGAAGACTACACGGAAGAAGAGTTCAAGCAGATGGACGATTATCTCGACCATGACCGTGATATGAGCTTCTCCTACGCCGCTGTTAAACAGCTCGAAGGCAAATACTTGGTGCAAAACCGTGTTACCGGTGAAATCTACGAAAGCGCCCAGTTCCTCTATATTCTGGTTGCCGCGTGCCTGTTCTCAGGCTATCCGCGTGAAACTCGTCTGAGCTACGTGAAGCGTTTTTACGATGCGGTTTCTACTTTCAAAATTTCTCTGCCTACGCCGATTATGTCTGGCGTGCGTACCCCAACTCGCCAGTTCAGCTCTTGCGTACTGATCGAGTGTGGCGACAGCCTGGACTCCATCAACGCCACTTCCAGCGCAATTGTGAAGTATGTTTCCCAACGTGCTGGTATCGGCATCAACGCCGGTCGCATTCGTGCGCTGGGCAGCCCAATTCGCGGCGGTGAAGCATTCCATACTGGTTGTATTCCGTTCTACAAACACTTCCAGACCGCAGTGAAATCCTGCTCTCAAGGCGGAGTGCGTGGCGGTGCGGCCACGTTGTTCTATCCAATGTGGCATCTGGAAGTAGAAAGCCTGTTGGTACTGAAAAACAACCGTGGTGTTGAAGGTAACCGTGTGCGCCATATGGATTACGGTGTGCAAATCAACAAACTGATGTACACCCGTTTGTTGAAAGGTGAAGACATCACCCTGTTCAGCCCGTCTGACGTTCCAGGCCTGTACGATGCCTTCTTTGCCGATCAGGAAAAGTTTGAGCAGCTGTACACCAAATACGAAAAAGACGACAGCATTCGCAAGCAACGTGTGAAAGCCGTTGAGCTGTTCTCGCTGATGATGCAGGAACGTGCTTCTACTGGCCGTATCTATATTCAGAACGTTGACCACTGCAACACCCATAGCCCATTTGATCCGGCTATCGCACCAGTTCGCCAGTCTAACCTGTGCCTGGAAATCGCACTGCCGACCAAACCGATGAATGACATCAACGACGAAGACGGTGAAATCGCACTGTGTACGTTGTCTGCATTCAACCTTGGCGCTATCGAAAGCCTCGATGAGCTGGAAGAGCTGGCGATTCTGGCGGTACGTGCTCTGGATGCGCTGCTGGATTACCAGGATTACCCAATCGTTGCCGCGAAACGTGGCGCAATGGGTCGTCGTACTCTGGGTGTCGGCGTGATTAACTTCGCTTACTACCTGGCGAAAAATGGTGTGCGTTACTCTGATGGCAGTGCCAACAACCTGACGCATAAAACCTTCGAAGCGATTCAGTACTATCTGCTGAAAGCTTCGAACGAGCTGGCGAAAGAGCAAGGCCCTTGCCTGTGGTTCAACGAAACTACATACGCAAAAGGCATTCTGCCGATCGACACCTACAAGAAAGATCTGGATGTGATCAGCAACGAGCCGCTGCATCTGGACTGGGAAACCCTGCGTGAGTCGATTAAAACGCACGGCCTGCGTAACTCCACGCTTTCTGCATTGATGCCGTCTGAAACCTCGTCGCAGATTTCTAACGCCACCAACGGTATCGAGCCACCGCGCGGCCATATCAGCATTAAAGCGTCAAAAGACGGTATCCTGCGCCAGGTTGTGCCGGATTATGAATTGCTGAAAGACAACTATGAGCTGCTGTGGGAACAGCCGAATAACGACGGTTATCTGCAATTGGTTGGTTTAATGCAGAAGTTTATCGACCAGTCGATCTCTGCCAACACCAACTACGACCCAACGCGCTTCCCATCAGGTAAAGTGCCGATGCAGCAGTTGCTCAAAGATTTGCTCACCGCCTATAAATTCGGTGTCAAAACGCTTTATTATCAGAACACCCGCGACGGTGCGGAAGATGCGCAAGACGACCTGGCGCCTTCAATCCAGGACGATGGCTGCGAAAGCGGCGCATGTAAAATCTAATTCGGATTTCCCTTTATCACCTTTCTGTCCCTCTCCCTCAGGGAGAGGGTTAGGGTGAGGGGAAATTCAGTCCACAGGACTCACATTTAATGGCTTACACCACTTTTTCACAGACGAAAAACGATCAACTCGCTGAGCCAATGTTCTTTGGTCAGCCAGTGAACGTGGCACGCTACGATCAGCAAAAATATGACATCTTTGAAAAGCTGATCGAAAAGCAACTTTCCTTCTTCTGGCGTCCGGAAGAAGTTGACGTTTCACGCGATCGTATCGACTACCAGGCGCTGCCGGATCACGAAAAACACATTTTCATCAGCAACCTGAAATATCAGACTCTGTTGGATTCCATTCAGGGGCGTAGCCCGAACGTGGCGCTGCTGCCGCTGATTTCCATCCCTGAGCTGGAAACCTGGGTTGAAACGTGGGCGTTCTCCGAAACCATTCACTCGCGTTCTTACACTCATATCATCCGTAACATCGTGAACGATCCAGCGATTGTGTTTGACGATATCGTCACCAACCAGGAAATCTTAAAGCGTGCGAAAGATATCTCCGGTTACTACGACCGTCTGATTGAGATGACCAGCTACTGGCATCTGCTGGGTGAAGGCACGCACAATGTCAACGGTAAAACCGTGACCGTGAATCTGCGCGCCCTGAAACGCCAGCTCTATCTGTGCCTGATGAGTGTGAACGCGCTGGAAGCGATTCGCTTCTATGTCAGCTTCGCCTGCTCCTTCGCTTTCGCCGAGCGCGAATTGATGGAAGGCAACGCGAAAATCATCAAACTGATTGCCCGCGACGAAGCCCTGCACCTGACCGGGACTCAGCACATGCTGAACCTGATGCGTTCCGGCGAAGACGATCCTGAAATGGCAGAAATCGCTCTGGAATGCCGCCAGGAATGTTACGACCTGTTCGTGCTGGCCGCCGAGCAAGAAAAAGAGTGGGCAAGCTACCTGTTCCGCGACGGTTCGATGATCGGTCTGAACAAAGACATTCTGTGCCAGTATGTTGATTACATTACCAACATCCGTATGCAGGCTGTCGGTCTGGATCTGCCATTTAAAACACGTTCTAACCCAATCCCATGGATCAACGCGTGGCTGGTTTCTGACAACGTGCAGGTTGCACCACAAGAAGTCGAAGTCAGCTCTTATCTGGTCGGCCAGATTGATTCTAATGTCGATGCTGACGATCTGAGCAATTTCCAGCTGTAAGTTATGGCACGTATTACGCTACTGAACACCGGAACGCAGCTCAATTCTGAAGAAGAATACCCTTCCCTGCTGGCGACACTGGAATCTCACCAGGTCGCCGTGGAATATCAGTGCCGGGAAGGTTATTGCGGTTCCTGCAGGATTAAACTTGTGGCAGGTGAAGTGAAATGGCTGAGCGAGCCGCTGGCGTTTATCCAGCCCGGTGAAATTCTCCCCTGCTGCTGCAAAGCGCAGGGCGATATCGAAATCGAGATGTAAAAAAGGGCCGTTTAACGGCCCTTTTCTTTTGTTTACTGCTTCTGCTGCTGCAAGAATTTCACACCCTTGTCCGGGAAGTCGGTAAACACCCCATCCACACCCGCCTTGTTATACAGCACGTCAAACAACTGATCGACGTTACTGACATAGTCAGGTAACGCGTCCGCTCGTACCGTATAAGGGTGCACTGTCAGGTGGTTCACATGCGCCTGGGTGACCATATCGGTTAGCTTAACATTACCTTTGCTGGAGCCTTCCGCCACCAGCATGTGATAGTCAGGCCCGATACCGTCCGCATACTCGGCTATCTGCTTCATGGCTCCAGGTTTGAACATCCAGTCATAGCTGTAGTTGACCCACTTGCCGTCAGCCTGCTTCTCTTGCGTTTCGTTCCAGTCCGTATAAGCAATCAACTGAACCAGCTTAAGATTCATACCCAGCTTCGGCTCAAGTGAGTTTTTAATACGCTTGAGTTCAGCGGCATCAAAGCATTGCAGGTAGACCTTATCCTGCTTGCTGGTGTAGCCGTAACGCTTCAACACCTCAAGCGTTTTCGCCGCGATATCTTTTCCTTCCTGATGATGGAACCAGGGGGCTTTTATCTCTGGGTAAATACCAATATTTTTCCCTGTGGAGTGATTCAAGCCCTGGATAAACTCGATCTCCTCTTCAAAGGTATGCACGCGGAAATCAGATTTCCCCATCGGGAAACGACCAGGGAAGGTTTGCACCTGCTTGCCGTCTACCACATCAAAACCTTCGGTAAATTTCAGCGACTTGATTTCGTCGAGGGTAAAATCGATGGCGTAGTAGCGACCGTCTTTACGCGCCCGATTTGGGAAGCGCTGCGCAACGTCGGTGACCCGATCAAGATAGTGGTCGTGCAGCACCACTAATCTGTCGTCTTTGGTCATCACCAGATCCTGCTCAAGGTAGTCAGCCCCTTGAGCATAGGCCAGGGCTTTGGCAGGTAAAGTGTGCTCCGGCAGATAGCCGCTCGCACCGCGATGGGCTATCACCACTTTGTCCGTTGTCTGGGCAAAGGAGCTGGCGGAAGCAAACATTACCGCCCCCACCAGGATAGATTTGGTCAGGATTTTCATTATGCTTTCCCTGTCAGTTTTTTATGGTGTTGTTTGTTCTCACCCACCATCACCACCAACAACAGAATCACGGCCATAATGCTGCCGCCGATCATCACCATAAAGCCGCCGTCCCAGCCGAAGAAATCTACGGTATAGCCAACGATGGCACTCGCGGCCACCGAACCACCGAGATAGCCAAACAAGCCAGTAAAGCCTGCTGCCGTTCCCGCGGCCTTTTTCGGTGCCAGTTCCAGCGCGTGCAGGCCAATCAGCATCACCGGTCCGTAGATCAGGAAGCCAATCACAATCATACACGCCATATCCACACCCGGATTTCCCGGCGGGTTCAGCCAGTAAACAATGGTCGCAATCGTCACCAGAATCATAAAGAACACGCCGGTAGCACCGCGGTTGCCTCTGAACACTTTGTCCGACATCCAGCCACACAGCAGCGTGCCAGGTATTCCGGCGTATTCATAAAGGAAATAGGCCCAGGAGGATTTATCCAGCGCGAAGTGTTTCACTTCTTTCAGATAGGTTGGCGACCAGTCGAGAATGCCGTAACGCAGCAAATAAACGAAAACGTTAGCAATGGCGATGTACCACAGCAGACGGTTGGGGAAAACGTACTGCATGAAGATCTGTTTTGCCGTTAGCTCCTCTTCCGTTTTTTCGTTGTAGTCGTCCGGGTAATCATTTTTGTATTCTTCGATTGGCGGCAAACCGCATGATTGCGGCGTATCGCGCA
Organism: Buttiauxella agrestis ATCC 33320; assembly: GCA_024169445.1. Taxonomy (GTDB): domain Bacteria; phylum Pseudomonadota; class Gammaproteobacteria; order Enterobacterales; family Enterobacteriaceae; genus Buttiauxella; species Buttiauxella ferragutiae. The sequence continues at coordinate 2,431,655 of JALKFA010000001.1, read as the reverse complement.
TTAACGCAAAAGCGATTAACGCCACAAAAATCGCCGCAAAGGCTGGCATATAAAGTGCCGCATGCCAGTCGTTAAACCACGCCATCCCGAGTAAGAACAGCAGCGGCGGCAAGCCACCGCCGACGTTATGCGCGCAGTTCCAGATGGAAACAATTCCCCCACGCTCTTTTTTAGACCACCAGTGCACCATGGTACGCCCGCACGGCGGCCAGCCCATTCCCTGGAACCAACCGCATAAAAACAGCAGGACAAACATCACCGCAATACTGGATGTCGCCCACGGCACAAAGCCCATAAATAACATTACGGCGGCGGCCAGAATCAAACCGGCAGGTAAGAAAACACGCGGATTCGAGCGGTCAGAAACCGCCCCCATAATAAATTTCGAGAAGCCGTAAGCAATAGAAATACCGGAAAGCGCAAATCCGAGGTCACCGCGCGAGAAGCCCTGCTCCACCAGATACGGCATCGCCAGAGTAAAGTTTTTACGTACCAGGTAGTAAGCGGCGTAACCGAAGAAAATGCCCATGAATATCTGCCAGCGCAGACGACGATAAGTCGGATCGACATGCTCACTTTTCAGCCGTGGCTGATGTGGGCTAGGTTTGAAAATGCTCAGCATAAATGCCTCCGTGGCAGGTTTTTTATCAAGCAATGTTCTTTTGCGAGCGCATGTTAAGGATTATCCCACCAGGTTAGTGTGAAACACCCCACAACATATTACATTTTTATTACAAACTATCGAAAAGGTGCATCACGTCACACTTTGCTTTCGTTTTATTTTCGAATTTGCTCGATATCAAACATTCGCATCTCGATCTGTGGCTGAATAGTCCCCAGATAATTTTTCAGGAGCGGAACATGGCGATGGGATGCAAAGAACAGGATGTGATTATTATTGGCGGAGGCGCTACGGGCGCGGGTATTGCCCGCGACTGCGCACGGCGTGGGTTACAAACCCTGCTGCTGGAAAGGCACGACATTGCAACCGGCGCGACAGGTCGTAATCATGGCTTGCTGCACAGCGGCGCACGGTACGCCATGACGGACAGCGAATCGGCCAGGGAATGTATTGAAGAAAACCGCATCCTGAAACGCATTGCTCGCCACTGTATCGAACGCACGGACGGCCTGTTTATCACCCTTCCTGAAGATGATTTAACCTTGCAGAGCGTGTTTATTGCCGCCTGCCAGGATGCCGGAATCAATGCACAGCAACTCAGTCCTCAAGAAGCATTACGCATAGAACCCGCGGTAAACCCTGAACTAATTGGCGCAGTAAGGGTGCCAGATGGCACAGTTGACCCATTCCGTCTGACCGCCGCCAATATGCTGGATGCCAGAGAACACGGTGCCGAAATTCTCACCGGCCAGGAAGTCACCGGCCTTATCCGCAACGGCGATCGGGTTTGTGGAGTGCGGGCTTACAACCATCAAACCCGCGAACATCACGATTTTTACGCCAGCGTAGTGGTAAACGCCGCCGGGATCTGGGGGCAACACATTGCTGAATATGCCGATTTACGTGTGCGAATGCTGCCCGCCAAAGGTTCGTTGCTGATCCTCGGCCATCGCATCAATAACATGGTGATCAACCGCTGCCGCAAACCTGCCGACGCCGATATTTTGGTCCCAGGCGATACCATTTCGCTGATTGGCACCACCTCAACGCCTGTCGAATATGACCAAATCGACAATATGCAGGTCACCCCGCAAGAGGTCGACATCCTGATTCGTGAAGGTTCAAAGCTGTCACCCAAACTTGCCGCAACCCGTATTTTGCGTGCCTACGCTGGCGTTCGCCCGCTGGTTGCCAGCGACGACGACCCAACCGGACGAAATGCCAGCCGCGGAATTGTGCTGCTTGATCACGCAAAGCGTGACGGCATGGAAGGGTTCATCACCATTACTGGCGGCAAGCTGATGACCTATCGCCTGATGGCGGAATGGGCCACCAACGCGGTGTGTGAAAAAATCGGCAATCTTCAGCCTTGCACCACAGCAACAACACCACTTCCAGGTTCCGAAAGCTCAGCAGAAGAGACGCTCAGAAAAGTCATTTCATTACCGCCGACTATTCGGCGTTCTGCCGTTTGGCGTCACGGTGACCGCGCAGGGAAACTTTTGGCAGGTGACCGCCTGAGCAACAGCCTGGTTTGCGAATGTGAAGCGGTGACCGCAGGTGAAGTTCACTATGCGGTTAACCATCTGTCCGTCAACAATCTTGGCGATTTACGCCGTCGCACCCGCGTGGGAATGGGCACTTGCCAGGGCGAATTGTGCGCCTGCCGTGCCGCCGGATTACTACAACGCTTTGGCAGTTCAACGCCTGCGCAATCGCTTGATCAACTTTCTCTTTTTCTTAACGAACGCTGGAAAGGTATCCGCCCAATAGCCTGGGATGATGCGCTGCGGGAAAGTGAATTCACCGCCTGGGTTTACCAGGGATTGTGCGGCTTGAAAAATGGATCGAAAAAAGGAACACCACAATGAGATTCGATAGCCTGATTATTGGCGGTGGCTTAGCCGGGCTGGTCTGCGGTATTCGCCTCGCAGAAGCGGGCCTACGTTGTGCCATCATCAGCCGTGGGCAAAGTGCATTGCATTTTTCATCCGGCTCGCTGGATTTGCTGGCCGAACTGCCCGATGGCAGCCCGGTGAATTCGCCGTTAAACGCGCTGGATGCTCTGAAACAACAAGCGCCAGAACACCCGTACAGCTTAATGGGCGCGGAAAACGTTCGCCGTTTCGCAGCAGAAAGTGAGGCGCTACTCGCGCGCTGCCATATCCCGCTGCAAGGCAGTTATCAGCACAACCATCAGCGTGTTACGCCGCTGGGAATGCAACGCGCTACGTGGCTCAGCCCCGAAGAAATCCCCACCGCGCCACTGGCGTGGCAACGAATCACCGTGGTGGGCATTGCCGGTTTTCTCGATTTTCAACCCGAACTGGTCGCGGCTTCTCTCGCCCAGAATAATATCGAGGTACGAACCGCCGAGCTGACCCTTTCTGCGCTGGACACATTGCGTAATAACCCCAGTGAATTTCGCGCCGCCAACATTGCCCGCGTGCTGGATATGCCAGAGCAACAACGTTTACTAATTACCGAGCTTAAAACGCTGGCCATCAACACCGATGCGCTGTTTTTACCCGCCTGCCTTGGCAGCGAAGACTCGCAGGCCTGGCAGACCATCAGCCGCCAGTTGCCCTGCGCACTTCGCCTGTTACCCACGCTGCCGCCTTCGGTGCTCGGTATGAGGATGCACCAACAACTACGCCGCCGCTTCCAGCAACTTGGCGGGATAATGATGCCGGGCGATGCGGTGCTGAACGCTGAATTTGAGCAGCAGAACGTCAGCGCGGTTTTCACGCGTAATCATGCGGAAGTCCCGCTGCGGGCCAACAATGTGATTCTTGCCAGCGGCAGTTTTTTCAGCAACGGTCTTGAAGCTAAATTTAGCGGGATTCGCGAGCCGATCTTCGGGCTGGATATTCGCGCTCCGGATAGGCGCGAACAGTGGTGTCACGAAGACTTTTTCAGCCCTCAACCCTGGTTACAGGCCGGTGTTGCCGTTGATGAAAATTTCCAGCCAACACTTCGCGGCCAGCGTGTCGAAAACCTGTATGCCATCGGTTCAATACTCGCCGGATACGACCCAATTCAACAAGGTTGCGGGGCTGGCGTGTCGATGACGGGCGCATTATATGTTGCCCAGAAAATCCTTGATGCTCAGGGAGGCAACGTATGAGCCTGCTCGATGAAACCAGTTTTGAAAACTGCATTAAATGCACCGTTTGCACCACCGTTTGTCCGGTTAGCCGGGTAAATCCTGATTATCCTGGCCCAAAACAATCTGGCCCGGATGGCGAACGCCTGCGCCTCAAAGATGCCGCGCTTTATGATGACGCACTGCAATATTGTACCAACTGCAAACGCTGCGAAGTGGCCTGCCCGTCTGATGTAAAAATTGGCGATATTATTCAGCGTGCCAAAGCCCGCTACGGTAAATCCACCTTCAATTTACGAGATGCCATTCTCAGCCATACCGACTTGCTGGGCACGCTGTCCACCCCCTTTGCGCCGCTGGTTAACACCGCCACGTCACTCAAGCCGGTGCGTACTCTGCTGGATAAAACGCTGGGCATCGACGGCCATCGCGAATTACCGAAATATTCTTCCGGTACGTTTCGGCGCTGGTATCACAAACAAGCGGCAGCGCAAAAAGCCTTTGCTGAGCAAGTGGTTTTTTTCCATGGTTGTTACGTGAATTACAACCACTCCCAGCTTGGAAAAGATCTGCTGCGCGTGATGAACGCGATGGGATTTGGCGTGCAATTACTGGATCGCGAAAAATGCTGTGGCGTGCCACTAATTGCCAATGGTTTTATCGATAAGGCCAAAAAGCAGGCAGCCATTAACGCCGCGTCTTTAAGTAAAGCGGTGCTTGAACAAGGGCTTCCGGTTATCGCCACCTCTTCCACTTGCACGTTTACCTTGCGTGACGAATACCCGCAGGTGCTGGATGTCGACACGCGCCCAATGCGTGACCATATCGAACTGGCGACAAGGTTTATCTGGAAACAACTGGAAAAAGGACGTGAGTTAAACCTGAAAGCGTTACCGCTACGCATTGCTTACCACACACCGTGCCATATGGAGAAAATGGGCTGGTCGTTGTACACCCTCGATTTGCTGCGTAGTTTGCCTGGCGTAGAGCTGGTGATGCTCGAATCCCAGTGCTGTGGTATTGCCGGAACTTATGGATTTAAAAAGGAAAACTATCAAACGTCGCAAAGTATCGGTGCGCCGTTATTTCAGCAAATTGAAGAAAGTGGCGTCGATTTGGTGGTGACCGATTGTGAAACGTGCAAATGGCAGATTGAGATGTCCACCAGTAAGAAATGCGAGCACCCGATTACACTGTTAGCCCAGGCGCTCGCTTAGCTTTAAAGCTCTATGACATCAACGACATTCACCCAACCATGCTCCGCTGCGACATCCCAGCCATTGAGCCAGCGGCGCAGCATGTTTAATGCCATCATCGCGCACACTTCCTGGCGGGTGCGCAGGTCGTGGCGAGTCACGCTGAATTTCACCTGCAAGCCGTAGGTGCCGCCAGGGGTATGTAGCGCAAAGTTAAGCTGCTCGTCTTCAAGGCTGCCGACCACCAGCGCCACGGTACTTCCGGCGGTGTGAGCGAATGTTTTTGCGCGCTCGGCCACTTGCACCAGCGTTTCAGGGCGCGATGAAAGGACTTCATTGTTACCCAGCGGCGCTTGTGCACTGGAAAGTTGCAAACACAGCAAACCCGCGGTGAATTGTTCGCTCAGCGCAATATTGAGGGACTGCTCGCGCAGGCGTTTTGCCAGTTGCGCAGGCAGCCCTTCTGTCCCTTCAAAAATCGTGCTTTCACCGGCAACATGCTGCACTTGCGGCCAGACGGCTTCCATCTCCGGGCGCAGGCTGGCAGGGCCGGTCAATTTCAGCTCAATAATCGGCATGGATGAGCGATAGCCCATTACCGCGCCTTCCGGCAGGGGAATCGGTTCAAGGCTTTGGGCTAATTCGCTTTCAGAGCGCCCAAAGGTGGTAAGGCGCAGGCAAACTGGCGGTTCCGGCAACTCAAAGCGTGCGCGCAAGCGCGGCAGGATTTGCTCAGCAACCATCACTTTAAATTCAGAAGGGACGCCAGGGGTGAAAAACATCAGGCAGCGGTTAAGCTTTAGGGCAAATCCACAAGCGGTACCTACGGGGTTATCGACCATTTCACTGGTGGCGGGGATTAAAGCTTGCTTGCGATTGCTGGGAGCCATTTCGCGCCCGCGCTCAGCAAAGAAACGCTCCATTTGTTCGAGCCATGGCTGGTGCATAACCAGTTCCACGCCTGCGGCGGTGGCGGCGGCCAGCGCACTCAGATCGTCGCTGGTTGGCCCAAGCCCACCATTGACGATCAACACATCAGCCTGTTCGCTGCGCTCTTTGAGCACCGCAATCAAATCGTCAAGACTGTCGCCCACCGTATTGCGGCGCGACATTGGCAAACCCTGGTTAAAAAGATAATCGGCAAGCCAGGCTGCGTTGGTATCAATAATTTGACCATGCAGCACTTCGTCGCCGGTAGACAGCATTTCCACTTTTATCATTGTTGTGCTCCGCGGGAAAAAAACGATTCACTATAACTCAAGCAGACAGAAAATTAATTGGCAGAAATAAAACAGGCAGGTCAAATGAATGTCGGATGTCGCTGCGCTAATCCGACCTACGAAAGCAAAAGCAGTTGTAGGGTGGATAAGCGCAAGCGTCATCCACCATTTAATCCGATCTACAAAATGACAGGGATTTTAGAAAGCAGCGCTCACGCCAACATATGGCCCATCGGCGATCGAGTTATCACGCTCGCCATTTTTGTTTTCCATACCGATGTAGCGATAGCCTGCTTCAATGGTAATTGGGCGCATGATTGTCCAACGTGCACCTGCACTGGCTTCCTGGTAGTTTTCAACACCGCTGGAAAGGGAGTCTGGGGAATAATAGTAATCACCGAATACCGCGAAGCTATCGAAAATCTTCCAGCTCAAACCACCGCCAACGGCCAGCGCGTAACCTTCATCACCATCGTTAGGATTGAGGTAAACCGCACGGCCACCCACGGTACCCATAAATGGGCCTAATGGCACATTCAGGCCTAAGCCCAGACCCGCAGTATCACCGTCGTCATCGTTATGTGCGTAGTTACCGGTGAACGCCAGACCAGGGGAATCAGTACCGAAACCCACGACCACGTTAGTGTATTTTTCGCCTGCTTCACCGCCGATGCTGATAGCACTTGCGGATGCAGAAATGAGCGCCAGGCTGGCAGCGCCAGCCAGTAATAATTTGTTCATGTTTCGATCCTTAATAACAAAAAAAGGAGGTCCCTGAAAAAGGATGTCCTTAAAAAAAAACCGATTCTACAGCCACGATTGATGTAATCAACGTGTTAGAAATTCTTTTCGCTATTCGTTTGTAAGAAATTAAAACAGCGGGGATTGCCTGACAGGATTAATGAATAGCAACGATAGAAAATGCCAAATTGCCAGCGGTGCATAATTCCCATAATACTATAGGGGTTATTCTTACTATGATGATTCACCCTTACATTGATAAATGGAGACAACAATGAGCAAAAAAGGATTAACGACTGCATCCGGGGCTCCCGTAGCCCACAATAACAACGTTGCAACCGCTGGCCCCCGTGGCCCAATGCTTTTACAGGATGTTTGGTTTCTGGAGAAACTAGCCCATTTCGATCGCGAAGTTATCCCCGAGCGTCGCATGCACGCCAAAGGGTCTGGCGCATTTGGTACCTTTACCGTAACCCACGATATTACGCAGTTCACCCGCGCGAAAATTTTCTCAGACATTGGCAAAAAAACCGATCTGTTCCTGCGTTTCTCGACTGTAGCAGGCGAGCGCGGCGCCGCTGATGCCGAGCGTGATATTCGCGGCTTCTCAATCAAGTTTTACACCGAAGAAGGTAACTGGGATTTAGTCGGTAATAACACCCCAATCTTCTATTTACGCGACCCGCTGAAATTCCCTGATTTAAACCACGTAGTGAAACGCGACCCGCGTACTAACCTGCGCAACCCCACTTATAAGTGGGATTTTTTCTCGCAAATGCCTGAAACGCTGCACCAGTTAACCATCGATTTTAGCGATCGCGGCCTGCCACGTTCTTATCGTCATATTCACGGATTTGGTAGCCATGCGTTCAGTTTCATCAACAGCGACAATCAGCGTTTCTGGGTGAAATTCCACCTGAAAACCCAGCAACAAATTGCCAATCTGATGGACGATGAAGCCGCAGCCATCATTGCTAATGACCGCGAAAGCGCACAGCGTGATTTATTTGAGGCGATTGAAGGCGGTGATTTCCCACGCTGGAAATTCTATGTGCAAATTATGCCGGAAGCAGACGCGTCACAAACGCCATATAACCCGTTTGATCTGACCAAAATCTGGCCGCACGGCGATTATCCGCTGATGGAAGTGGGTGAGCTGGAATTGAACCGTAACCCGGATAACTACTTTGCTGATGTCGAGCAAGTGGCAATGTCTCCGGCAAACGTGGTGCCTGGCATTGGTTTCTCTCCAGACCGCATGCTGCAAGGCCGCCTGTTCTCTTACGGCGATGCCCACCGCTACCGTTTAGGAGTTAACCATCACCAAATCCCGGTTAACGCACCGAAATGTCCGTTCCACAATTATCATCGCGATGGCGCGATGCGTATTGATGGCAACAGCAGCAATGGCGCAACTTATGAGCCAAATAGCTTCAATGTGTTCCAGGAGCAGCCTGATTTCAGCGAACCACCGTTAAGTATTGAAGGGGCAGCAGACCACTGGAATCATCGCGAAGATAACGACTATTTCAGCCAGCCACGCGCCTTGTATAACCTGCTGAGCGCAGAAGAACATCAGCGCATGTTTAAACGTATCGCCGGTGATATGAAAGATGTTCCCGAGTTTATTCAGGAGCGCCAGATTGCCCTGTTTAGCGAGGTGCATCCGGAATATGGCGCGGGCATTGCCGCCGCGTTGAAAGCTTTGAAATAGCGTTGTAATAGGAAACCGAGTTCGTAGGTCGGGCAAGCGTAGCGCCCCCGACATGAAAGCGAGTGGCTGAAATTAAATTTTAGCCACTCGCTTCACCCATAATTTTAATTGCACCCGCGAAATCTTAATCCCGCCCTGCTTAAGTTCATCAGGCAAACGCAACCAACGCACTGGCTGCTGAAAACGCGCCACTTTTCCCTGTAACCATTCCGTCAGCAGCGACAAATCAAAATCGTCTGCGGCGTCCACCACGGCAACCGGGCGCTGACCAAATTCCACGTCATCAATAGGCACTACAAATGCCTGCTTCACCGCCGGGTGCTGCGCAATAATGCTTTCCACTTCTTCCGGCTGTATCCCTTCCCCACCGCTGAAAAACAGATTGTCGAGGCGGCCAATAAGAGTCAGGCGATGCTCATTTAACCTGCCGCGATCGCGAGTAGCAAACCAGCCATCGGCATTCACCAGCGGCAGCACTGCGCCCGCTTTCCAGTAACCTGAAGCCAGGCTGTTGGCGCGGATCCACACTTCTTCATCGACTATTTTCACTTCGCGCCCAGGTAGCGTTTCGCCCACGTCGGGCAACCCGTCAGCGCGTTTCGCACATACCGTCGAGGCCAGCTCCGTCAAACCATAACCACACCAGCAGTTGATACCTTTGGCTAAAGCAGCTTGCGTCAGTTCCACGGGAATGGCGGCACCACCCAGCAACACCTCACGCAGCGCCTGCGGTGGCGATTGTTCCAGCAAACGCCAGAGTTGTGTTGGCACTAGCGAGGCATGAGTACAACCCTGCAATGCCTCGTTCAACGGATGTAAGTCACGCACTACCAGGCAGCCACCGGCCAGTAACCAGCGCCAGAAAATCCCCTGCCCTGAAACATGGAACAACGGTAGCGACAGCAACCAGCTATCCCGCGCTGTATAGTCCATCACCGCCAGCACACCGGCAGCACTGGCAAGATGCGCGTCTGCGGTATGAACGGCGGCTTTGGGCAAACCGGTTGAACCCGAGGTCAGCGTCATCGATGCGAAGCGCGACGGCTGCCAGTCAGCCTGGTAGCATTCGCCTTCGTTCATCGTTAACGGGTTTATGTCGACCACGAATTGCGCAGCGTCAAAACTCACCGCATGGCTGATCGTCAGGTCAGGCAGTAACTGTTCGAGCAATGCGTTGGGCAACTGCGGATTGAGCGGCAGAACGCGCGCGCCACATTGCAGTAACGCCAGAAACGCTAACAGCATTTCCGGGCTGTTTTTGGAACGCAATGCAACGCCCTGTCCCTCTTGCACACCTTGCTGATGAAAGCCGCCAGCCAGCGCATCAACACGCTGGCCTAGCTCGCACCAGTTGAGAGTTTCATTGCCCAGAGTTAACGCGGCTTCGCTGCCGCGTTTTTGTGCCCAATGTTGCCAGGGAAAATCTTCGAAAATCATTCTTTAAAACTCATAGCACTCGCTCAAGAGATTCCAGAGACCAGCACGGTAACGGGCTGTTTGGCCATTCACGCACCAATTGTGCCTGCATTAATGACAAGGTATCTAAACCCGGTAGCGTTTGTGGTGTTAACCACGCGGCAATGCGCGCCAGTTGAGTCAGCCCGAGGCTTGATTCAATCGACGAACTGATCACCGCAGTCAATCCCAGGGCATGAGCCTGTTCGACCTGCTGGCGAACTTTTGCCAGGCTGCCGGTGAGCGTCGGCTTGATAACCAGCGCCGTTAAGCCAGGTTCGGCGGCAAACGCAAAGTCAGGCTCGCGCAGACTTTCATCCCACGCGATGGCGATCCCCGTTTCACGGGCAAACTCACGGGATTGCTCGCGGGTTTTGCACGGTTCTTCAATAAACGCAATACGCGGGCGGAAGTCCGGGTTGACGTATTTGGCGAACTGCTGCGCTTTAAGCGGCGTCCATCCACGGTTGGCATCAAGGCGCAGACGCAAGTCAGGCATCGCTTCCAGTAGCAGATTAACCACCATGCCGTCGCGCACGGCTTCGTACAAGCCCACTTTCACCTTGGCGATTTTTTCGCCAGGGATGGCGGCTAACATCTCAAACAGTTCATCCGGGTCGCCGGTACACAGCGGTGCTGCGCGGTAATCTGCCGCTTGTGGCAATTCACCACTGATTTCTGCCAGCGCGCAGCTCAGGCCAAAGGCCACAGAGGGCATTTCGGGCAATTCAGTCTCACCGCCCGCTGGCCACGCTTGCAGCCAGGCCAGCGCCACGCTTTGCGCTTCGTCGACGGTTTCAGCGCTAAAACCCGGCAATGGCGAAATTTCGCCAAAGCCTTGTTTGTCGCCTTCCGTCAGGCGCACCAGCAGCCCGTCGCGTGTTTTCAGGCGCCGCTCGCGCAGCACCACTCCCGCATCCATCGGCACCTGAAAGCGCCACAGTTCGACGCGACGCATTACGGGTTCCGTTTAAATTTGCTGAAGTCCGGCTGGCGTTTTTGGTTAAACGCGTTGCGGCCTTCCTGACCTTCTTCAGTCATGTAGAACAGCATGGTGGCGTTACCCGCCAGTTCTTGCAGACCTGCCTGACCATCGCAGTCAGCGTTCAGCGCGGCTTTCAGACAACGCAGCGCCATTGGGCTGTTTTGCAGCATTTCACGGCACCAGCGCACGGTCTCTTTTTCCAGTTCGGCATTCGGTACCACGGTGTTCACCAGCCCCATATCCAGTGCTTCTTTGGCATCGTACTGGCGGCACAGGAACCAGATTTCACGGGCTTTTTTCTGACCGACGATACGCGCCATATAAGAAGCCCCCCAACCGCCGTCGAACGAGCCAACTTTCGGGCCTGTCTGGCCGAATACCGCGTTTTCAGCGGCAATAGTCAGGTCACACATCATGTGCAGCACGTGGCCGCCACCGATGGAATAACCCGCGACCATCGCGACAACTGGTTTTGGACAAGTACGGATCTGGCGCTGGAAATCCAGCACGTTCAGATGATGAGTACCACTGGCATCCTGATAGCCGCCGTAATCACCACGGACTTTTTGGTCGCCGCCTGCGCAGAAGGCTTTTTCACCTTCGCCAGTCAGGATGATGGTACCGATGTTGTCGTCATAACGTGCATCGGCCAGCGCATTAATCATCTCTTTGACGGTCAACGGGCGGAATGCGTTGCGCACTTCAGGGCGGTTGATGGTGATTTTGGCGATGCCGTCAGCCGATTTGTGGTAACGAATATCGCTGTAACCTTCCGAGCAATCCTGCCATTCAATCGGGGCATAGAGCATTTGTTCATCTGGATAAATCATGGTGTTTCCTCGCCAGGTTTTCGTAATAAGTTGAGCAGACAGGCGCTAAAAGCGGCGGGGTTTTCCCGATGCGCGTTGTGGCCTGCGGCAGTAATAAGATGCGGTGCCAGGCCTAAGCTGTTTGCCACGGCGCGGAATTTTTCATCCCGCTCACCACACAGGTAGTAAAAAGGCTGCGGCAGTTGTTTGAGCGCCGCGCGTAAATCGGGTTGCTTGCCGAGCGATGTTGCCTCAAGCATTGCCGCAAGACTTGCACCGTTATTCTGGCTACGCAGCATGACAAGTGCTGCGCGCTGTGGGTCGTTAAGCGACTGAAAAACTGCTTGTTGATACCAGTCGTTAAGTACCTCTTTGAGCGGTTCGTTGCACAAACGTTGCCCCCAAAGATGGTCGTTGGTTTGCCTTTCCAGGCGGGCATTTTCATCCTCAAGGCCCGGATGGCCCCCTTCGACAACCAGCCCACATAAGCCGGGATTATCCCCCTGGCAAGCATGGACCATCGCCACACGTCCGCCAAGGGAATAGCCAATAAGCCAGTATTTTAGGATGTTGTAACTAAGAAGCGTTTTTCGCAGCAGTTGGTCAACCTGATGAAAGTCGTTCACCGTGATATCGGCCGATTTCCCGTGACCGGGCAAATCAATTCGCAGTTGCGGCCAGTCGATAAAGTTCTCGCTCACCGCTTCCCACTCACGCTGGCAACCTAAGAAACCGTGCAGCCAGACAAGACACGGCAAGGTCGCATCACGCCCTTCGCGATAAACCGCATGCAGGGTCATGCCTGGCTAACCTGCGCCAGTAGATTCTGCAAGGTTTGCGCGCCATCCGTTTCGGGCACGGTCGCTTCAATGATGGTAGTTTGCGGGCTGTGCCAGGCGCGGTTAACCGCATCCTGCAATTCGTCCCAGCTTGTCGGGTTGTGATAGCTAAGGTTAAACATCGCCGCCGCGTGGGCAAAATTAACGTTCTGCGGCATGCAGTAGAAGCGCTCACGTTCGGCCGCAGGCGTTGGCAATAACGAGAATATTTGCCCGCCATTATTATTCACGATCAGCAAAACAAACGGCGCAGAAACCTGGCGTAGTAGCGCCAGCGAATTGAGATCATAGAGCGCAGAGAGATCGCCGACGATCGCCAGCGTTGAGCGGGCTGTGGCACGTTGCACACCGGCGGCAGTCGAGAGCAGGCCATCGATACCACTTGCGCCACGGTTGCTGTAGACCGGATAACCGGCAGGAAGTTGGGCAAAGGCGTCCACCAGCCGCACCACCAGGCTGTTGCCAACAAATAGCTGCCCGGCTTCCGGCAATAGTTCAGGCAAACGCGCGGCGATTTGCGCCTCGCCAAATTCAGCTGTGCCCTTTTTCACCGTCTGCTGCGCGAGTTTTGCCAGGGTGGTTAATTTCTCGTCCCATGCGAGGCGTTTTTCAGCCGGATGAAGCTCCAGCCATTGCGCGATATCGCAAGATATTCGGCGGCCGCGATGATTCGCCGGATCAAGCCGGTTGGGTAAGTTATCTACCAGCCAATACTCTTCCGGCTCGCAGGTAGCCTGCCATTGCAGGACACGTTTACCGGTCAAGCTGCTGCCAAACTGGATAATAATCTGCGCTTCGGCAAGCTCGGTGACGGCCTGGCTGTTGCTCAGCCATAAATCCGCACAAGGCAGCGGCTGCCCGGTTTGCGATAAAACATCGCTAATCAGCGGCCAACCCAATGTTTTCGCCCATAAGGCCACCTGTTTGCCTTCATCGGCATTCAAACGCCCGGCCACCACCACGCCACGTTTTTGCCGCCAGAAGAACCAGTCGCGCTGTTTCATCACTTCCTGAGCCGCGGCCATGCGCAGCCAGGGTTTATCACTTTGCCACCAGTCGCCAAGCGCCTGTTGCCAGTTGATGCCGGTTTCATCAAGCTCACCGTATAGTGGCTCGGCAAACGGACAATTGATATGAACTGCTCCGCCCACCAATTGCCCCATCGCGTTATCAATGGTCGAAACCAGCCAGCGCGCGGGAATATCCTGCGTGGGCCGTGGCAAATTAATCGCTTGAGTCGGATGGGAGCTAAAAATTCCGGGCTGGCGAATCGCCTGATTAGCACCGCAATCAATAAGTTCAGGTGGACGATCGGCGGTCAAAACCACCAGTTTTTCACCCGTCAAACCGGCTTCAATAATCGCCGGATAGAGGTTGGCGACAGCCGTTCCGGAGGTGACGATGATAGCGACAGGAGCCTGGCTGGCTTTTGCCAGGCCAAGTGCCAGATGGCCTAAACCACGTTCGTCAAAGTGCGTATGACAAATAAAAGCCCTATTTTCAGCCGCGCCAAGGGTCAGCGGAGTAGAACGCGAACCCGGTGCCACGCACACATGGCGGACTCCGTGACGAGTTAGCGCTTCAAGAATTACCGTAGCCCAACGGCGGTTAAACGAGCTTATCGACATGATTAAGTCCTGAGTCAATTTTGCTGACTCATTATAATTATAGATGGAATAGTTATTTTGATATGGGTCGGTAATAGTATTTAGAACATCGTTTTCGTCAGCAATGTTCGCAACCCGGCGGCTTTATTTTCTATTTCTTGCCATTCTTCTGCCGCGTCAGAACCCGCAACAATGCCAGCTCCGGCATACAGACGGACAATATGATTAGTGACTTTTGCCGAGCGCAAGGCAACGCAGAACTCAGACTGACGTTGTGACAAATACCCCGCTGACCCCGCGTACCATTCGCGCTCGAATGGTTCATTTTTGTCGATGAAATCTCGCGCCACATCTCGCGGTAAGCCTGCAACAGCGGCAGTCGGTTGCAGCATCGTCAGGCAGGCGGCGTCGTCCGGTTGCGCCAGAACAGTCCAAATGCAGCGACGTAAATGCTGCACTTTTCGCAGGCGCACAATTTGCGGCGGCAGTACGTCGATCGTTCCCACCGTTTTATGCAAACGCTGGCAGATGTCTTCAACAACCAACATATTTTCACGTTGGTTTTTATCATCTTTTAGCAACCACTGCCCCAACGACCAGGCCCGGTGATCATCAGGGTGATTCGCCACCGTTCCGGCTAATGCTTCAGTGCGTAATGCCGTGTCGATGCGCCGCCATAAGCGCTCCGGGCTTGAGCCGAGGAACGCATTGCTGGCGTCAAACACCATAAGAAAATGATAGCAATTCAGGTTGACCCGACGGCTGGCCGCCATAAAACCCGCCGCAGAAACCGCCGTAGTAAATTGCAGATCGGTGGCTCTAGCCAGCACCACTTTGTCGAGTTCATGCTGTTCAATAGCGCTTGTCGCGAGATCGATAAGTTTCAGCCATTCACTCTGTGGCGGAATATGTTGCTCGCCCACACAATTCAGGTGCTGTAGCGGTAATTGTTTGGCTGGCAGGAGTTGTTCAAGGAAAGCCTGCGCGGCGCGCGCGTCTTCCTTTAAGGATGTTTCGCTATACAGATGGAGATGAAGCTGCGCATCGCCACCCGTGCGTCGCCATTCGAGTCTTGGGAGAAATAAAAAACTGGTCGCGGGGTCGAACGCATTGACGCCAGCGATACGAATAGCGGGCTGACCGGCATAATCATCAAGAAACTCTCTCGCCGCTTCTAATGTGTTGAACTGGTGTACCAGGCCAAGTGCGGCAATTTCGTCATCGCCATTACGCTGTTGCCAGTAGAATTGAGGATAAAGCCGTTGAGTAGTCAACCATGCGAGAGCATCTGAGGCATCACTCAAGGTTACGGCAAACGATATTTGCTGTAGTCCTGGCGCATCCGCAAATTCTGCGTTCAATGCAAGTTGTAACTGTTGCAGCGCGACGACAACTGAATTCACGTTTACCTCACCTTCCCTGAAAACCCTTGATTATACGTGGTCATGGCGGCAAAAAAAAATCCCACCCAATAGGTAAGATTTTTTAACCGGCACACAACGTATCTATGTGCCGGAATAGCCCTAGCGTCTGGCTAGCAATAGCCCCAACACTAAACCAGCTGCCGCGCCGACACCAATGCCTTGCCACGGTTTGTCATGAACATAATCATCGGCACGATAAACAGCTTTTTTGGCACGATAATAATAATTATCTGACGCATTACTGACGCGCGCTTTGACATCACTTAGTGCCTTTTCAGCGCGTTCTTTCAGTTCAATATACTTTTGGTCAGCGGGGTCACCTGAGGAACGCAGCACTTCCTCTAACGTTTCGCTCAGCAGAGATAAATCATCATCAAGACGAGATTCATACGGTTGCATCACTGTTCTCCGTTTATAAAAAAAACTCGTCCGCTAACTATAGACAAGATGAATGCTTTTAGCGATTCGCCATCCCAAGGTGTGGGATACCATCTTCGTCATACACATCCGTAACCGGGGAAAAACCAAAGTGAGCATAGAACGCTTGCAGATGCGCCTGCGCGCCTAAATACACAGTAGTTTCCGGCCAGAATTGCTGGCAAGAGGCCATCGCTTGCTCCATCAATTGATAGCCCAGTTTTTCGCCACGCACGCTTTTGTCGATAATCACACGACCAATCACCACCGGTTCAAATTCGCTGTCGCTTTTCAGAATGCGCGCATAAGCCACCAGCTTACCGTCCTGCCAGCCGAGAATATGGCGGTTTTCGCCCAGCAAATCGTCGCCATCAATGTCCTGATAAGGGCAATTTTGCTCGACAACAAACACTTCGTTGCGTAATGCCAAAAGAGTGTAGAGATCGGTGACGCTCAATTCTGAATGATGCAAATCTTGCCAAATCAACATGCTGCTGCCCTCACGTAGTTTATTGAGCCTATCTTCACGCATAAAAAAACCGCCATCAAGTGGCGATTCAGGATGGAGCATCTGCAAGGCTTCAGACTGATGACAAACCTCTTCCCAGGTCGGATAAGCGCAGCGTCATCCGACACTTTTATCGGCAACAACAGGCGAAAATGGTGGATGGCGCTATCGCTTATCCCCCCTACAACACTGAGGCTGTGTTAAAGGACGTGTTACCACTGCGTTTCACCGGGAAATTGATCAGTTGGCTAGTCTCGCCTTGCGGCTGTTTATAACGCAGCTTAACCCAGAGTAATTCGTTGGTTTTACTCCCCTCAGTCGTGGCTGTTTTTTTAGCATAACGCAGGCTATCAACAGATTGTTTTTGGCCTGCCAGCGTGAGTTCAAATAATACCGTGACATGTTTACCGGCACCTATATCACCGGCATCTACCGCATCGTTATTAAAATCTTCATCACGCAGTTGACGTTTTTCATAGCCTATTTGGCGATACTCAATAACATTATTCGGATTAAATTCGATCTGCGCTTTAACATCTTTTGCTACGGTAACGAATGTCTGACGCATTTCATTATTAATACTTTCTGCGCTTCGGATAATGAATCGAGGTAACTGTAATTTCCATTACCCACATCCGCAATTTTCACCATCATCTCATCATTAAAATTATCGTCGCCTACACCAAGAGTGGAAAGCGTCACGCCAGATTCACGCTCTTTTTTTACTATGGCTTCAATGTCTTTAGGATCGTCAATTCCGACGTTAAAATCCCCATCGGGGCTAATAAAATACGGTTAACGCCTCCTTTGATAAACCCTTTTTCAGCCTGTTGATAAGCCATTTTCAAACCCGCGCCACCGTTGGTTGAACCACCCGCATCAAGGCTATCAAGCGCATTAAGAATGGTTTTTTTATCAGCTCCGGAAGTGGACGCTAAAAGCACTTCTGAAGAGCCAGAATAGGTCACAATGGCAATGCGATCTTGTTCGCGCAGATCATTCACAAGGAGCTTGAGCGCCGATTTAATCAGCGGCAACCGATCAGCGGACATCATCGAGCCGGAGGTGTCCACCAGGAAAACCAAATTCGATGGTGGCATTTGCATGTTTTTAATATCTTTTGCTGCTATATCAAGGCGCAGGAGCGTGTGCTGCTCATTCCTCGGCGCGGGGGATAATTCGTAGCTGATGGTAAATGGCGTGGCATGATCGGAACGGGTTTCACTGCTGGAGGCTCGCGCATTCAGTGGAAAATAGTTCACCATTTCTTCCGCACGCACCGCATCTGCATTGGGCAATGTCCCCTATCCCTTTTTAAGCATATTTTTTTGAGACATCAAAATATACTTATCGAAATAATTACCCTAACGAAAAAGGGCATATGCAATAATAAACAGATAAAACTTATCCGGCATAAATTTTAGATATGATTTTATATATTTCATTTATTATATAAATAATACAAAAACTTCACGATTCTATAAAAAAAGGACAAACACTGTTCAATAAATATAAAAACCATCCAGCCCAAAAAAAAGCACCGCCGATTTAATCGTGCGGTGCTTTTTTTAACTACAAGCAGTTTTATCTCAGTAAAAATCAGCGGCAGCCGCTTCAGCCTGCGCCATCCAAACCGGTTTTTCACTGGTTTTAGACCAGACGCGATGCAGGTAGCTGTAGAAACGGGAACGATCTTTCCAGAACAACATGACCGGCAGAGCCAGGACGCCTGCTACAACAACAAATGTGCGACGCAGGATGACCTGATGCATTGGATAGTCTTTATATAGAGTCATAGGCTTCTCCCTTTTTTGTGACCGGCATCTAACGCCGGGAAATTGGAACTTGTTATCTGGCGAAAATAGTATCGCATTGTTTGAAAGTTTACTACTCATCCGACCACTCAATGACACTTTTTGCCATTAATTTACATTCATCGGCGTAATTAAGTTACAAAATAGTTAAATAAATACTAACCATTAGTTAATTAATGGCTTTTGTCATTTTTATACTTTTTTTACACTCCACCCCCAGACTTTTACGACATCTTTGCATCCAAACTTTCAAAATCACTCCAATTCCTTATAGGACTGGAGGTGGATTGTGAGTGCAGGCGTAATCGCAGGTGTGGTGCTGGTGTTTTTGCTGTTGGGATATCTGATTTATGCGCTGATTAATGCGGAGGCATTCTGATGGCCGCGTCCGGATTTTTATTAATTGCCAGTTTCCTGCTGGTGCTTTTCGCGTTAGCCAAACCGTTAGGTAGTGTTTTGGCTCGCTTAATTGAAGGCGAACCGTTGCCCGTTGTCGGGAAAGTGGATTCGCTGTTCTGGAAACTTCTCGGCAGTGATGCCACCCGCGAAATGAGCTGGAAGCATTACCTGGGCGCAATTCTGGCGTTTAACGCGTTAGGTTTGCTGGCGCTGTTCGTCATCCTGATGACACAAGGCAACCTGCCGCTCAACCCGCAGCAGTTACCGGGCCTTTCCTGGCATCTGGCGCTGAATACGGCAGTGAGTTTTGTTTCCAATACCAACTGGCAGTCTTACAGCGGTGAAACCACGCTGAGCTATTTCAGCCAGATGGTCGGCCTGACGGTGCAAAACTTTTTGTCAGCCGCAACGGGGATTGCCGTGGTGTTTGCGCTGATCCGCGCTTTTTCACGCCAGAGCGCCAGCACATTAGGCAACGCGTGGGCCGATTTAACCCGCATCACGCTGTATATCTTGCTGCCGATTTCACTGTTGATTGCGCTGTTCTTTGTTGGCCAGGGAACCTTGCAGAACATTGCCGCGTATCAGCCATTTACCTCACTTGAAGGTGTGCAGCATATCTTGCCTATGGGCCCGGTGGCCTCGCAAGAAGCGATCAAGATGCTTGGCACCAATGGCGGTGGTTTCTTTAATGCTAATTCCTCACACCCGTTCGAGAACCCCACGGCGCTGACCAACTTTGTACAGATGCTGGCGATCTTCTTGATCCCGGCGGCACTCTGTTTTGCGTTTGGTGAAGCGGTAGGTGACCGTCGTCAGGGACGCGCCATTTTATGGGCAATGGCGGTAATTTTTGTTATCTGCGTTGTGGTGGTTATGTGGGCCGAAACCAACGGTAACCCGCATTTCATGCAGCTCGGTGCTGACAGTAATTTCAATATGGAAGGCAAAGAGAGCCGCTTTGGCATTCTGGCCAGTAGCCTGTTTTCGGTGATTACCACTGCCGCATCTTGCGGGGCGGTCAACGCCATGCACGACTCCTTCACGGCGTTAGGCGGCATGATCCCAATGTGGCTGATGCAGATTGGTGAAGTGGTGTTCGGCGGCGTCGGCTCTGGGCTGTACGGCATGTTGTTGTTCGTGTTGCTGACGGTGTTTATCGCCGGTTTGATGATTGGCCGCACGCCGGAATATCTCGGTAAAAAGATCGACGTCGCAGAGATGAAAATGACCGCGATGGCGATTCTGGTAACGCCGACTCTGGTGCTGCTCGGTACCGCGCTGGCGATGATGACCGACGCAGGCCGCGCCGGCATGTTCAACCCAGGCATTCACGGTTTTAGCGAAGTGCTGTACGCGGTTTCGTCTGCTGCCAATAACAACGGCAGCGCGTTTGCCGGTTTAAGTGCTAACACCCCATTCTGGAACGTTCTTCTGGCGGTGTGCATGTGGTTCGGTCGCTTCGCGGTGATTGTGCCGGTGATGGCGATTGCCGGTTCGCTGGTCACCAAAAAATCGCAATCCGCAGGTATCGGCACCCTACCGACTCACGGCCCGCTGTTTATCGGGTTGCTGATTGGCACTGTGTTGTTAGTCGGCGCATTAACCTTTATTCCCGCCCTCGCATTAGGCCCGGTTGCGGAACACCTTTCCTTTGTGAATTTGTGATTAAGAGGCATCCATGAGTCGCAAGCAACAGGCGCTATTTGAACCATCGCTGATTCGTCAGGCGTTAATTGATTCCTTTAAAAAACTCACGCCACAGGTGCAGTGGCGTAACCCGGTGATGTTTATCGTTTGGGTCGGCAGCGTGATGACCACCGTTCTGGCGATTACCATGTTCGCCGGGAAAGTTCAGGGCGAAGCGTCGTTTACTGCCGCCATCAGTGTCTGGTTGTGGTTTACCGTGCTGTTTGCCAACTTTGCCGAAGCGCTGGCAGAAGGCCGCAGTAAAGCGCAAGCCAACAGCCTGAAAGGGGTGAAGAAAACCAGTTGGGCGCGTAAATTGCGTGCGCCGCAACATGACGCACCGATGGACAACGTCCCTGCCGCCGACTTACGCAAAGGCGACATCGTGCTGGTTGAAGCGGGCGATATTATTCCTTGCGATGGCGAGGTGTTAGAAGGTGGTGCATCGGTGGATGAAAGCGCGATTACCGGTGAATCCGCGCCGGTTATTCGTGAGTCTGGCGGCGACTTCGCTTCGGTCACCGGTGGCACGCGCATTCTTTCCGACTGGCTGGTGATTCAGTGCAGCGTGAACCCAGGCGAAACCTTCCTCGACCGCATGATTGCGATGGTCGAAAGCGCGCAACGCCGTAAAACGCCAAACGAAATTGCACTGACGATTTTACTGGTGGCGCTGACAATCGTCTTTTTACTGGCAACTGCCACGTTGTGGCCGTTCTCGCAATATGGTGGTGTTGCGGTTAGCGTTACCGTGCTGATTGCCCTGCTGGTGTGTTTGATACCAACCACCATCGGCGGGCTGTTGTCGGCGATTGGTGTTGCCGGAATGAGCCGCATGTTAGGTGCGAATGTGATTGCCACCAGCGGGCGTGCTGTTGAAGCAGCGGGCGATGTTGACGTGTTACTGCTGGATAAAACCGGCACCATCACGCTGGGTAACCGCCAGGCTTCTGATTTCCTGCCTGCACCAGGCATAGATGAAAAAACGCTGGCGGATGCCGCGCAGCTTTCGTCACTGGCTGACGAAACACCTGAAGGCCGCAGTATTGTGGTGCTGGCAAAACAGCGCTTTAACCTGCGCGAACGCGATGTGCAAAACCTGCATGCCACCTTTGTGCCGTTTACCGCACAAACCCGCATGAGTGGGATCAACATTCAGGATCGCATGATTCGCAAAGGTTCGGTGGACGCCATTCGTCGCCACGTTGAAGCCAACGGCGGCCACTTCCCGCCGCAGGTGGATACGCTGGTGGAAGGCGTTGCCCGCACCGGCGGCACACCGCTGGTGGTGGCGGAAGGTGCGAACGTGCTCGGTGTGATTGCGCTGAAAGACATCGTCAAAGGCGGCATTAAAGAGCGTTTTGCGCAGTTACGCCAGATGGGCATCAAAACCGTGATGATTACCGGTGATAACCGTCTGACCGCCGCCGCGATTGCCGCCGAAGCAGGGGTTGATGATTTTCTTTCCGAAGCGACACCGGAAGCCAAACTGGCGTTGATTCGCCAGTATCAGGCTGAAGGCCGTTTAGTAGCAATGACCGGTGATGGCACCAACGATGCGCCAGCGCTGGCGCAAGCGGATGTCGCGGTTGCCATGAACTCGGGTACCCAGGCAGCAAAAGAAGCGGGCAACATGGTGGATTTAGACTCCAACCCCACCAAATTGATTGAAGTGGTACATATCGGTAAACAGATGCTGATGACCCGTGGTTCGCTGACCACCTTCAGTATTGCCAACGACGTGGCGAAATACTTCGCGATTATTCCTGCGGCGTTTGCCGCCACTTATCCGCAGCTCAACGCGCTGAACGTGATGCACCTGCACTCCCCGGCTTCGGCGATTTTGAGCGCGGTGATTTTTAACGCATTGATCATCATCTTCCTGATTCCACTGGCCTTGCGCGGGGTGAGCTACAAACCGCTGAGTGCCGCAGCCATGTTGCGTCGCAATCTGTGGATTTACGGTCTGGGCGGTTTAATTGTGCCGTTTATTGGCATCAAGATTATCGATGTGCTGCTGACCGTTTGTGGCCTGGTTTAAGAGGAAAAACAAATGACTACCTTACGTCCCGCTATACTATTACTGATTTTATTGACCCTGGTTACCGGTGGACTTTACCCGTTACTGACCACGCTGCTCGCTCAATGGTGGTTCCCGACGCAAGCCAACGGGTCGTTGATTATTGATACTCAAGTGGTGCGAGGCTCAAGCCTGATTGGGCAAAACTTTACCCAGGCGAAGTATTTACAAGGCCGCCCTTCTGCTACGGCAGAAACGCCATATAATCCAATGGCCTCTGGCGGCAGTAATCTGGCAGGCAGTAATCCTGAGCTAGATAAGCAAGTTACCGAGCGTGTGGCAGCGTTACGTGCGGCAAATCCGCAGGCAAACCCAGCGGTTCCGGTTGAATTGGTGACGGCTTCAGCGAGTGGTCTGGACGGGCAGATTTCGCCGCAGGCGGCGGCCTGGCAGATCCCGCGTATCGCCAAAGCGCGCAATTTGCCGGTTGAACAAGTTGAGCGTTTGATTGCCGAGAACACCACGCAGCCATTGGTCGGTTTTATCGGTAAACCGGTGGTGAATGTGTTGTTGGTTAACGTGGCACTGGATGCCCTTCAAACTCCATAAGATAAAACTGTCGGATGACGCTGGCGCTTATCCGACCTACGAATTACGGCCGTTGTAGGGTGGATAAGCGCAGCGTCATCCACCAAAAAATAAGGAGCTGTTATGACGCAGGAACCGCTGCGCCCTAATCCAGATAAGTTACTGGAGCAGGTCAATCGCAAACCTCGCGGTAAGCTGAAAATATTCTTCGGTGCTTGTGCGGGCGTGGGGAAAACCTACGCCATGCTTCAGGAAGCACAGCGGCTGCGGGGGCAAGGACTGGATATTCTGATTGGCGTGGTGGAAACCCACGGTCGTAAAGAGACCGCCGCCTTGCTCGACAGGCTCGATATCCTGCCAGCAAAACGGATACACCACCGTGGGCGCTGGGTTCAGGAGTTTGACCTTGACGCCGCACTCGCCCGTAATCCTGCGTTGATTCTGATGGATGAACTGGCGCACAGCAACGCGCCCGGCTCACGCCACCCTAAACGCTGGCAAGACGTAGAAGAGTTACTGGACGCCGGGATCGACGTTTTTACTACCGTCAACGTGCAGCATTTAGAAAGCCTGAACGACATCGTCGGCGGAGTGACCGGAATCCAGGTGCGCGAAACGGTACCCGACCCTATCTTTGATGCCGCCGATGAAATCGTGCTGGTCGATTTACCGCCTGACGATTTACGCCAGCGTCTGCATGAAGGCAAGGTATACATCTCCGGCCAGGCTGAACGCGCCATC
The DNA here is from genome assembly GCA_024169445.1 of Buttiauxella agrestis ATCC 33320. Classification (GTDB taxonomy): domain Bacteria; phylum Pseudomonadota; class Gammaproteobacteria; order Enterobacterales; family Enterobacteriaceae; genus Buttiauxella; species Buttiauxella ferragutiae. Next base: position 2,407,761 of record JALKFA010000001.1, on the reverse strand, counting down.
GAACACTTTTTCCGTAAGGGGAATTTGATTGCCCTGCGCGAACTGGCGTTACGCCGCACCGCCGATCGCGTTGACGACCAAATGCGCGCCTGGCGGGATAATCAAGGTGAAGAAAAAGTCTGGCACACGCGCGATGCGATTTTGCTGTGTATCGGGCACAGCTCCGGTAACGAAAAACTGGTGCGCACCGCGGCAAGACTGGCGGCGAAATTAGGCAGCATTTGGCATGCGGTTTATGTCGAGACGCCACAGCTTCACCGTTTACCTGAACATCAACGACGCGCTATTTTGGCTTCATTACGCTTAGCGCAAGAACTGGGTGCGGAAACCACCACCACGCTTGCCGATCCCGCCGAAGACAAAGCTATTTTGCGCTACGCCCGGGAGCATAATCTCGGGAAAATAATTATTGGCCGACGCAAGACCCGCCGTTGGTGGAGCCGTGAATCTTTCGCCGATAAACTCGCTCGACGCGCACCCGACCTCGATTTAGTGATTGTCGCGCTGGATAACAAACCTTTTGTCGCCTCTCCTACCACGCAAGATATGCGCAACTTTAGCGAAAAATGGCGTATGCAGTTGCGAGGCTGTGGCGTGGCAGTTGGGCTTTGCGCCATCACTACCTTTATCGCCAATCAATGGTTGATGGGCTTTGATGCCGCCAACCTGGTGATGCTGTATCTGCTAGGCGTGGTCGTTGTGGCGCTGTTTTACGGGCGCTGGCCTTCAGTGCTGGCGACAGTGATAAGTGTACTGAGTTTCGATTTATTCTTTATTGCGCCGCACGGCACGCTGGCAGTTTCCGATATTCAATACTTGTTAACCTTCGCGGTGATGCTCACCGTTGGTCTGGTTATCGGCAATCTCACCGCTGGGGTGCGCTATCAGGCGCGGATTGCCCGTTATCGCGAACAACGCACACGCTACCTGTATGAGATGTCGAAGGCCCTCGCCGCCGAGCGCACGCCACAGGATATTGCCGCCACCAGCGAACTGTTTATCAATAACAGTTTTCATGCCCGCGCCCAGTTATTACTCCCCAATGAAAATGGTGTGCTGGAACGAGCCAATGCAAAAGGTGAACCGCACAACTGGGATGAAGCCATCGCCCGCTGGAGTTTTGATAAAGGCCAGCCTGCCGGCGCTGGCACCGATACGTTACCTGGTGTGCCGTATCAAATTTTGCCGCTGAAAACGTCGGAAAGAACCCTCGGGTTATTGATTGTCGAGCCGAGTAATTTGCGTCAGTTGATGATCCCGGAACAACAACGCCTGCTGGAAACGTTCACGTTACTGGCGGCCACGGCACTGGATCGCTTATTGCTGACCGCCAGTGAAGAGCAAGCCAGGATTTCCAGCGAACGCGAGCAAGTGCGTAATTCGTTGCTGGCTGCGTTGTCTCACGATTTGCGTACTCCGTTGACGGTGCTGTTCGGCCAGGCAGAAATACTGACGCTGGATTTGGCCTCTGAAGGCTCGAAACACGCCCCGCAAGCCAACGACATTCGCCAGCATGTGCTGAATACCACGCGTCTGGTGAACAATTTATTGGATATGGCGCGCATTCAGTCTGGCGGATTTAATCTGCGCAAAGAGTGGTTAACGCTTGAGGAAGTGGTCGGTAGCGCGTTGAAGATGCTGGAACTGAGTTTGGGCGGTCGGCATATTGTGCTTTCGTTACCTGACCCGTTAATGCTTATCCATGTTGATGGCCCGCTGTTTGAACGCGTGCTGATAAATCTGCTGGAGAACGCGGTGAAGTACGCCGGGTACCACGCCAATATAGGTATTCGCGCTCAGACCGAGGCTTCCCAACTGGATCTTGAGGTCTGGGACAGCGGTCCAGGTATCCCTGCTGGCAAAGAACAGCTAATCTTTGATAAGTTTTCCCGTGGTAACAAAGAGTCCGCCATCCCCGGTGTCGGTTTAGGGCTAGCGATTTGCCAGGCGATTGTTGAAGTGCACGATGGAAAAATTTATGCCGAAAATCGCCCGGAGGGAGGGGCGAGTTTTCATGTTATTTTACCGCTTCCCCCACCGCCTGAACTGGCTGAGATGAACGAGGCTTTGTGATATCAGTTCTGATTATTGAAGACGAAAAAGAGATCCGCCGTTTTCTGCGCACCGCGCTGGAAGCAGAATCGCTACGCGTTCATGAAGCCGAAACATTGCAGCGTGGTTTGCTGGAAGCTGCCACGCGCAAGCCTGATTTAGTGATTCTTGATCTCGGTTTACCCGATGGCGATGGTCTGGATTTTATCCGCGATTTCCGCCAGTGGAGCCAGACGCCGATTGTGGTGCTGTCTGCTCGCAGCGATGAACAAGTGAAAATAGATGCGCTAGACGCGGGCGCGGATGATTATCTCAGCAAACCGTTTGGTATTGGCGAGCTGCAAGCACGTTTGCGAGTAGTATTGCGCCGCCATGCCAGTGTGGCACAGCCCGATCCGGTTTATCAGTTTTCAGGCATTAGTGTGGACCTTGCTACCCGCCGTATTACGCGGGATGGCGCTGAAATCCATCTCACACCGATTGAGTTTCGTTTGCTCGCCACGCTGCTCAATAACCACGGTAAGGTGCTGACTCAGCGCCAGTTGCTCAATCAGGTTTGGGGGCCGAATGCCGTGGAGCATAGCCATTATTTGCGGATTTATATGGGACATTTGCGCCAGAAGCTGGAAAGCGATCCCGCGCGTCCGGCGCATTTGCTGACCGAAACTGGGATTGGTTATCGGTTTATGCTGTAGTTCCGGCAGACAAAAAAGGCGCCTTGCGGCGCCTTTTCCAATTCAACATCTTACTTCGCGTTTTTCAGCACTTCGCTGACAATCTCTACCGCTTCTTTCTCAATTTGCAGACGGTGTTCTGCACCTAAGAAACTTTCACAGTAAATTTTGTACGCATCTTCAGTACCCGAAGGGCGTGCCGCAAACCAGCCGTTGTCGGTCATCACTTTCAGGCCGCCGATAGAAGCGCCGTTGCCAGGGGCCGCCGTTAAACGTGCGGTGATCGGGTCACCTGCCAGGGTGCTGGCGCTGACCATTTCCGGAGAAAGTTTGGATAATGCCGCTTTCTGCGCAGTTGTCGCGGAGGCTTGCAGACGGTTGTAGCTTGGCGCGCCGAAACGGGCAGCCAGTTCGTCATAATGCTGTTGCGGGTTCTTACCGGTGACGGCGGTTATTTCTGCCGCCAGCAGACACATGATGATGCCGTCTTTGTCGGTAGACCACGGTGTGCCATCAAAGCGCAGGAACGATGCCCCGGCACTTTCTTCGCCACCAAAACCAAAGCTGCCATCGAACAGGCCATCAACAAACCATTTGAAACCCACTGGCACTTCAACCAGTTTACGGCCCAGGTCGTTAACCACGCGGTCAATCATCGCGGATGACACCAGAGTTTTACCGACGGCCACATCTTTACCCCACTGCGGGCGATGCTGGAACAGGTAGTTAATCGCAACCGCCAGATAATGGTTTGGGTTCATCAGCCCTGCTGGCGTGACGATACCGTGGCGGTCGTAATCCGGGTCATTGGCGAAGGCCAGATCGAATTTGTCACGCAACGCCAGCAAACCTTCCATCGCACACTCGGACGAGCAATCCATACGGATAGCGCCGTCTTTATCGAGGTGCATAAAGCGGAAGGTTTGATCGACGTGATCGTTAACAATCGTCAGATCCAGGTTGTAGTGTTTGGCGATGCGCTGCCAGTATTCGATACCGGATCCACCGAGCGGATCAACGCCCAGTTTCAGACCCGATTTCTGGATGGCGGCCATATCAACGATATCCACCAGCCCTTCGATAAACGGCTGCACCAGATCTTGTTCTTGTACGTGACCGCTTGCCCAGGCTCTCTCCAGAGAGATGCGTTTTACATCTTTCAGATCCGCCGCCAAAAGCGCGTTGGCACGATCTTCAACCACTTTGGTGACGTTGGTATCAGCCGGGCCACCATTAGGCGGATTGTATTTGATACCACCGTCTTCCGGTGGGTTGTGCGAAGGCGTAATGACGATGCCGTCAGCCTGCGCACCAGCGTTTTTGTTATGCGTCAGAATGGCATGTGAAATGGCAGGCGTTGGCGTGTAGCCGTTCGCCTGCTGCACAATGACATCCACACCGTTTGCAGCCAGCACTTCCAGCACGGAAATAAACGCAGGTTCAGATAGCGCGTGGGTATCTTTACCCACGTAGCACGGCCCGGTAATGCCATTTTTTGCACGATCTTCAGCAATCGCCTGAGCAATCGCCAGAATGTGAGGTTCGTTGAAACTATGACGTGCCGCACTACCACGATGGCCGGAGGTACCGAATTTCACCGCGTGTTCGCTATTCCCCACTTCAGGCTTCAGCACGTAATACTGGGCCGTCAGTTGGGCTACGTTAATCAAATCGCTCTGTTGTGCCGGTTGTCCTGCACGAGGGTGGTTAGCCATTGGCCTTTCCTTCTGACGCGAGGTGTTAGATTGTGCCGCAAACCTTTTCAATCAATTCCGCAGGGAACTGCATTGATTGCATGATGTGTTCAATCATGCTGCATTTACGACCCGTATTGGTGTTAGTGATAACCCAGTATGGCGTGCCCGGAACATGCTTTGGTTTGGTCTGGTTGCCATTTTGCAGCAGCGTTTGCTCGTTACCTGCAAAATAGACGCGCGTCCGGCCATGCAGCGACTCGGTCGCTTCACCAAAAGCATGTGCGTCGAGGGTATACAGAGTAGAAAGCACCATCATGAAACGATTGACGGCTTTCTTTTGCTCGGCATATTCATCTGACAACAGTAATTCACGAACCGCACGTACGCGATCGCGAGCTTTGTTTACGGGTTTGGCTTCCGGAGCAGCAGCTGCCGTCTGGCCGGTAGTTACTGGTGTAGCAGGAGATTGACCGGCGGTAAATTTCAACATGCGCCGTAAAATATCGGACGCGCTTTCACCAATGTGCTGCGTGTGGCTGGCAATATAGCGATAGAGCTCGTCATCAACTTCAATTGTTTTCATCTTAATCCGGTGCGGTATCTTTTCTGAATTCAAGTTGTTGGGATTATATGTACATATTCGCACAAATCCCAACCTCGGGTAGCGCCAAACTTATGTCACACCACAAAGTCAGACTAAACTGGAAATTTGCGGCACTGCGGCAGGATGCCGTTATGATACCCTAACCTCACGAAGTAAAAAAAAAGAACTTTGCCATGAAATTGAATGCTCGCCTGCAAACTGCGCAACAATCGACTAGTAATTCCCCCATCGTCCTAATCCACGGCCTTTTTGGTAGCCTTGATAACCTGGGCGTGTTGGCCCGTGACCTCGGGCAAAATCATACGTTGCTGCAAATCGATCTGCGCAACCATGGTTTATCGCCCCGTAGCTCTGAAATGAACTATGCCGCGATGGCGCAGGATGTGGTTGAAACGCTCGAAGAATATGGCTTTGAAAAAGCAATCATTATCGGCCATTCCATGGGCGGTAAAGTTGCGATGGCTCTGACAGCTATTGCACCTGAGCGCATTGATAAACTGGTGCTGATTGACATTGCACCGGTGGATTATCAGGTACGCCGTCACGATGAAATTTTCGCGGCTATTAATGCAGTCAGTAGTAGTGGAGCGAAAACACGTCAACAAGCCGCTATGGTGATGCGTGAGCATCTGAACGAAGAAGGTGTGATTCAATTCTTGCTGAAGTCATTTGCTGACGGCGAGTGGAAGTTTAATGTTCCGGTATTGTGGGAACAGTACGAGAATATTGTCGGCTGGCAAGCTATCCCAACCTGGAATGAACCGGCACTGTTTATCCGTGGTGGTGCATCCCCTTATGTTGACGAATCACACCGCGAAACGCTGCTTGCGCAATTCCCTCAGGCGCGCGCTCATGTGGTTGCCGGTGCCGGACACTGGGTTCACGCCGAAAAACCTGATGCTGTTTTGCGCGCAATCCACCGTTTTATCGACGCAAGTGCCGCAAACTGATTAAAAACAAACCGACTGGCTGTTAGATGCAGCTAACGCGTTGGCGCGCAAGCCATGCTGATGTATGATTGCGCGCTAAAATGCGCCAGAGCACCCCGCTCCGTGCCACCTGAATTCCCTGTCAGTAGTCTAATCATGGCAAAAGAACAAACGGACCGTACTACATTAGATCTGTTCGCGGACGAGCGTCGCCCCGGGCGGCCAAAAACTAATCCGCTGACGCGTGATGAGCAACTGCGTATCAACAAACGCAACCAGCTCAAGCGCGATAAAGTACGCGGCCTGAAGCGAGTGGAACTGAAGCTCAATAACGATGCAGTAGATGCACTAAATCATCTGGCTGAAGCGCGCAATATCAGTCGTAGTGAGTTGATTGAAGAGATTCTGCTCGCGCAACTGAAGCAGCATCTCAGTTAGTTGAAAGGCTATATGCCCGGAATACGATGTTGCAGTCTGTGCACAACAGGCTGATAGCAGTTTCCGCACCGCAATGTGTTCTGCTATGATTGCCCTATCTGTGGCCAATTAGCAGCCACCATACCATTAAGTATCAAGAGGTTATTTTACTCATGGCAATCGTAGGCATTTTTTTCGGCAGCGACACTGGTAACACCGAAAATATCGCGAAGATGATTCAAAAACAGCTCGGTAAAGACGTTGCTGAGGTGCATGACATTGCTAAGAGCAGCAAAGAAGACCTGGAAGGCTTCGACATTCTGCTTCTCGGCATTCCAACGTGGTATTACGGTGAAGCGCAATGCGACTGGGATGACTTCTTCCCGACTCTGGAAGAAGTTGATTTCAATGGCAAACTGGTCGCCCTGTTCGGCTGTGGTGACCAGGAAGACTATGCAGAATACTTCTGTGACGCATTGGGCACTATCCGTGACATCATTGAGCCACGCGGTGCTGCAATTGTGGGCCACTGGCCGACTGCGGGTTACCATTTCGAAGCCTCTAAAGGCCTGGCAGACGACGATCACTTCGTTGGCCTTGCCATTGACGAAGACCGTCAACCAGAACTGACCGCTGAACGCGTTCAGAAATGGGTCAAACAAGTTTCTGACGAGCTGAACCTGGCAGATATCATCAACGCCTGATTCTGGATGTGACGCAGCTTTTAAACGGGTTGCGTCACATTGATAGATTATTCCGATTAAAATAATCGCTACAAATTTTTAACTTTTCGGTTTGTCCCTGTACAATGACCCCCTGGCTAAATAGCTAACAAGGCAATTAAATCGCGACTCAGCCGCCATTTTTTAGCTTGATTATGAATAATACTTGCGGTTTCCATTTAGAATCTGCAGTTCTATAATGAGACGCATTCATCTTAACGCTCACCCTGAGTCCGAGCGATCCGTTAAGCAACAGGACAATTTCCGCATGACTGACAATAATACCGCATTGAAGAAGGCCGGCCTGAAAGTCACGCTTCCGCGATTAAAAATCCTTGAAGTGCTACAGGGTCCGGTGAACCATCATGTCAGTGCGGAAGACTTATACAAACGTCTGATTGATATGGGCGAAGAAATTGGTCTCGCCACAGTTTATCGTGTACTAAACCAGTTTGATGATGCAGGCATTGTCACTCGTCACAACTTCGAAGGCGGCAAATCCGTATTCGAGTTAACTCAACAACATCACCACGACCACCTGATTTGCCTGGACTGCGGCAAAGTTATTGAGTTCAGTGATGATTCAATTGAATCTCGTCAGCGTGAAATCGCATCACGCCATGGCATCCGTCTGACCAACCACAGCCTGTACCTTTACGGTCACTGCGCTGAAGGTGATTGCCGTACCGACGAGAATGCACACGAAATCAGCGAAAAGTAATCCGTATATCTGACATTCTGAACCAGATGTCAGGTATAAAAAAACCGGTGAGGAAGCTCACCGGTTTTTTTATTGCAGGAATTCACAGATTACTTGTTGTTCGCACGAATCTCTTGCCAGATTTTATCGCACTTGGCTTTTACCGCCTGGTCGTTACCAGTACGAGTGGCCTGAATACAGTTTTGATAATCCAGGGTGCGCACCGTTTCTTTCTTCGCAAATTCCTGGTGTTCCTTTTCCTGACCCAGCACGTTTAACACGCTCTGACAGGCCTGAATTTTATCAGGATTCCCTTCTGCGGTATTGATACAGGCGCTATAGGCTTGTTTCAGTTTTGTATCTTCCGGTGCCGTTTTAGAGGGTTGTGCGCAGGCGCTCAAACCTAAAGCCATGACCGTAACCAAAATGATTTTTTTCATGCTCGATATCCTTTATAAAACCGGGCGCTTTCACGCCCGGTATCGAATCAGAAGATGGTGAACGGTGCGATGACGATGAATTTCACGTCACGCTCATCCTGGAAGATGTTGCCGTAACCACCGCCCCAGCTTGGGATGTCGGAGTGGTTGTCGTATTGAGTGAAGTGCAGTTTGAACAGAGTGCCTTTCGCGCGCCCATCCTGAATGGTGTACAACGCATCAAGGCTGTACGCCGATTCTTTCAGGCGATTGTCAGCATCGTAGTAACCGTCAGTGGTTGGTTTAGAGCTTGGTTTTGCATCCCATGCGTAAACATACGAAGCACCTACAGCCCAACCAGCCAGATCCCAATTGCTCAGGTCATACATGGCACCCGCGAAGATGGCTTTTTCACCATTGGCGTTGAAGTCAGAACGGTTATCCCACCAGATATCCAGACGACCGTTTGACGATGCGTAAGTTGGGGTCATACGTTGTAGGAAGTAGCCCTGCTGGCCATCAGCCTTGACCATGGTACCTTCGAGCCGCAGGTCAACCTGGCCCACTTTGTAGCCGAATGTCAGAGCCTGCAACCATGCGGTGCCGTCATACAGATCGTTAACGCTGCCATCAGAGACTTTGTCACGCGAACCGTAGAACTGGTAGCTGGTAGACAATGGGCTGCCAGCTACATCAAATTTGTAGCTTGCTTTAGTGAAGTATTGGTCGATATACCCTTCTGCCTGACCGAATGCCGCTTCAAGAATCAGATCATTTTTGAAGTCATACTTCGCGCCCAGCGAGTGCAGATACTCAACTTTGGTGTTCTTATCGTTCTGATAGAACTTGTCCATCTCCAGGTGCCACGGAGCTTTATACTCATTGGTCCACATGTAGGAGAAGCTCAGAGCACCGGCATCGGCATAATCAAAGTTTGCCCCGGCTTCAGCGCCCTGGTAAGTACCAGGCATGAAACTCCAGTGTGGTGCTAATAAAGATTGCCCTGTTGGCTGGATGTAACCCGCACGGGCCCAAACCGGGCCGTATTTGAATTTAGCTGCGGCTTTATAAAGGCTTATACCGCTCTTATCGCCGGAATAATCTTCATCGTAAGCTTTGTTTGAAGAGGAAAATGCGATTTCGTTCGGGTGGCCGCTGTCGCCATTTTCTGCCATTTCGATAGCAGTAAAGGCGGCGATATCCAGACCAAACATGTCAGCAGCATAACCGGACTGGAAGTCCAGATTGGCGTTCCAGGTAGCGTGAGAAAGGTTAGTTTCATATTTATCTGTCGTAACATCTTTACGGTCACGTTCACGCTGCCAGTAATAAACACCACCGGTCAGTGTTGAATCATCAAAAAAACCTGCTGCACTTGCCTGAGGGATAACAACCAGTCCAGAAAGAGCCGTGACGCCTGCAATAGCAAGGGCCAGCGCACTACGTTTGCCACTAAACGTACGCATATAAAATTCCTCTTTGACGTATAAATAATCGCCGGACGTTAAAAGACGTCAGATAGCGAAAAAAGTAAAAATGCCTAACGGCTAAAGCGGTTATAAATATTTTCCCGCATTTACTGCTCCCCATAAGACTATTTTTCGCGACGCGAATTATCAACGACTTTGTAAGAGTTCATTCCGATATTATGACAGAGAGCACATAATTCATGAGTATTTGTAACAAAAATCAACTGTGGAATTTTATGTTTATAAATCAACAAATATTGATATAAACCACCATATGAGAGCGCTCACATGATAAAAGAAAGGATTTATTATGTTCCGAGATTGACCAGCCAGAGAATTCCCAGGGAAATATAAATAACATTAATTCGCATCGCGAATGTAAGTAAATATTTAATCCTGTGATTATTAAGCAAAAAAAAACGCCGCGATTTGCGGCGTCTTTGTTACATATTGACTGCGTGTATAACTAATTACTCGCCTATTTTGGCCCAGGTATCACGCAAACCAACGGTGCGGTTAAACACCAGTTTTTCCGCAGTTGCCAGACGGCTATCAAGGCAGAAATAACCTTCACGCTCGAACTGATACGCTTTGCCTTTCTCAGCATTTTGCAGGCTTGGTTCGACGAAACCTTGCTTAATCACCAGAGACTCTGGGTTGATCGTTGCCAGGAAATCTTCCGCCGCACCTGGGTTAGCCACGCTGAACAGACGGTCGTAAAGGCGAATTTCAACTGGCAAGGCGTGTTCAGCACTTACCCAATGAATAACGCCTTTTACTTTACGGCCATCAGCCGGGTCTTTGCTTAATGTGTCCGGATCGTAGGAACAATGCAGCACGGTGATATTCCCGGCTTCATCTTTCTCAACACGATCGGCTTTAATCACATAAGCATTACGCAGGCGGACTTCTTTGCCCAACACCAGACGCTTGTACTGCTTATTCGCTTCTTCGCGGAAGTCAGCACGATCAATGTAAATCTCACGGCTGAACGGCACCTGGCGGCTACCCATCTCTGGCTTGTTCGGATGGTTTGGCATGGTGACCATTTCCACTTCGCCCTGCGGGAAGTTTTCAATAATCACTTTCACCGGATCGAGCACTGCCATCGCGCGCGGGGCGTTTTCGTTCAGGTCATCACGAATACATGATTCCAAAGCTGCCATTTCAACGGTGTTGTCTTGTTTGGTCACGCCAATACGCTTACAGAACTCACGAATAGAACCGGCAGTGTAACCACGACGACGCAGGCCAGAAATGGTTGGCATACGTGGGTCATCCCACCCTTCCACTACTTTCTCAGTCACCAGCAGGTTCAGCTTACGCTTAGACATGATGGAGTATTCGAGATTCAGGCGAGAGAACTCGTACTGACGCGGGTGCACAGGAATAGTGATGTTATCCAGCACCCAATCGTACAGACGACGGTTGTCCTGGAACTCCAGCGTACATAAAGAGTGAGTAATACCTTCCAGCGCATCGGAAATGCAGTGCGTGAAGTCGTACATCGGATAGATGCACCACTTGGTACCAGTCTGATGGTGTTCAGCAAATTTGATGCGATAAATAACCGGATCGCGCATCACGATAAATGGTGATGCCATGTCGATTTTCGCACGCAGGCACGCAGTGCCTTCAGCAAATTCACCGTTACGCATTTTCTCGAACAGCGCGAGGTTTTCCTCGACGCTACGATCGCGGTATGGGCTATTTTTCCCAGGTGCGGTCAATGAGCCGCGATATTCACGGATCTGCTCTGGAGTCAGTTCGTCAACATACGCCAGACCTTTATTGACAAGCTCTACAGCATAGTTGAACAACTGATCGAAATAATCGGAGGAGTAGCGCACATTGCCTGACCAGTGAAAACCAAGCCATTCAACATCGTTCTTAATTGAATCTACGAATTCGATGTCTTCTTTTGCTGGGTTAGTGTCATCGAAACGCAGGTTGCACTGCCCTTGATAATCTTGTGCGATACCAAAGTTCAGGCAGATGGATTTTGCATGGCCGATATGCAGATAGCCATTTGGCTCTGGCGGAAAACGGGTGCAAATGCTGGTGTGCTTACCATTAGCCAAATCTTCATCAATAATCTGGCGAATAAAGTTAGTTGGGCGGGCTTCTGCCTCACTCATCGCGGGTTCCTCTGTGCAAAAACTTCAGTTATCGGCACATGATCTTATAAGCAAGCGTCGGAAACAACCTTTTGTTGAATAAATAAGGGGATCGGGAAGGGTCAAGCTGGAGCAATAAAAAAGCGGCTGGAGAAAATACTCTCCAGCCGCTAAAGGCACAATCTATGACTCAGGAGCGATTATTTGCCTTTAATTTCGTACAGAGGCGTTTGCCCCGCAACCACTGAACCTTGCGCCTGAATAACCAGACCGCTGTAGTCATCAATGTTGCTGCAAACAACCGGGCTAATCATGGAGCGAGCATTTGCGTTCAGGAAATCAAGGTCCATTTCCAGAATCGGCTGGCCTGCAACCACTTCAGCACCCTCTTCTACCAGACGAGTAAAGCCCTGGCCGTTCAGTGCGACAGTATCAATGCCCATATGGACAACGATTTCTGCACCTTTTTCGGTTTCCAGACAGAACGCGTGGTTGGTATTAAAGATCTTAACGATAGTACCGGCAGCTGGCGCGACAACCATTTTCTCGGTTGGCTTAACAGCAACACCATCACCTACTGCTTTGCTGGCGAAGGCTTCATCTGGAACTTGTTCCAGAGCAACCACATCACCCGTTACTGGAGAAACCAGAGCGGCGATGGTGACAGCGTTTGGTACAGCCTGTGGTTTTGCAGTAGCTGCGGCAACCGGTGCAGCTGTAGCGCTAACTGGAGCCGCTGCAACATCACCTACCGTTTTCATTGCGTTAGCAATTTTCTCAGCGACGAAGCCGACGATGATTTGCACGCTGGTTTTGTTCAGACGGATAACACCGGTTGCACCCAGGCGTTTAGCCAAAGATTCGTTAACCAATGAAGAGTCTTTTACGTTCAGGCGCAGACGAGTGATACACGCGTCGATGCCTGTCAGGTTAGCTGAGCCACCCACAGCAGCGATGTACTGACGAGCCAGCTCAGAAACATCTTGATTGCTATTGGCGCTAACATTCACGTCCTGACCATCAGTTTCATCACCTGCAACAGCCAGTTCACGCCCTGGGGTCAACAGATTGAATTTGGTGATAGTGAAACGGAACACAACGTAGTAGATAGCGAAGAACACCAGGCCTTGCGGGATCAGCATGTACCAGTGTGTCGCCAGTGGGTTACGGGAAGAAAGCACCATATCCACCAGACCCGCACTGAAGCCGAAACCAGCAATCCAATGCATGCTTGCTGCGATAAATACGGAGATACCCGTCAGCACTGCGTGAATCAGATACAGAACTGGGGCCACGAACATGAAGGAGAATTCCAACGGTTCGGTGATACCAGTAAAGAAGGCAGCAAACGCACCCGCCATCATGATACCCATGACTTTGGCTTTGTTTTCAGGACGCGCACACTGGTAAATTGCCAGCGCAGCACCTGGAAGACCGAACATCATGATTGGGAAGAAACCAGCCTGGTAACGACCTGTGATACCCACAATACCGGTACCTTCAGCGATAGATTTAGCACCGCCAAGGAACTTAGGAATATCGTTGATACCCGCAACGTCGAACCAGAATACGGAGTTCAGCGCGTGGTGCAGACCCACTGGAATCAGCAGACGGTTGAAGAACGCATAAACACCTGCGCCAACAGAACCCAACTTCTGAATGTGCTCACCAAAGTTTACCAGGCCGCTAAACACGATTGGCCAGATGAACATCATGATAAAGGCAACAGCAATCATCACGAAGGAGGTGAGGATTGGAACCAGGCGGCGGCCGCTGAAGAAGGACAACGCTCTTGGCAGTTCGACACTGCTGAAGCGGTTGTACAACTCTGCTGAGATAATCCCCACCATGATACCAACAAATTGGTTCTGAATTTTAGAGAACGCAAACGGAACCTGATCCAGCGGAATATGCTTGATCATGGAAACAGCCGCTGGCGAACAAAGTGTGGTCAGAACCAGGAAACCGACAAAGCCGGTTAGTGCAGCAGCACCATCTTTATCTTTGGACATACCGTAAGCCACACCAATGGCAAACAGCACACCCATGTTATCAATAATTGCAGCACCAGATTTGATGAACAACGCGGCTAATGCGTTATCACCGCCCCAGCTCGTTGGGTCAATCCAGTAGCCAACACCCATTAATATGGCTGCGGCTGGTAATGTGGCAACCGGCACCATAAGTGCGCGGCCAACCTTTTGCATGTAACCAAGAATACTCACGTTAATTCCCCCTATGAGACCCCGTTAAGGCTCGTTCAAAGCAGTTTTATTATTGTTTAACAAACCTTGAAAGCATGGCGAAGATTCACCAACCTTCTGAGTGTGTGAAAAATTAATTCGTATCGCAAATTAAACACCCTTTTTTTGTGATTAAAATCACCAAATATTGTTATTGCACTCCCCTTTGGCTAGCTATCGACTAAAACTTATTTTATCATCCGAAAAATCAACACGGATTGATGCCGTTATGACCAGGAAGAAACTGGTTTACCCTTAGAGGGTTCGGATAATCAATCTGGCGACATCCGTATTTCTATTAACTTATGAGGTGAATGATGAGACTGATTCCCCTGGCTACCCCGGCTCAAGTAGGCAAATGGGCAGCACGCCATATCGTTAAGCGTATCAATGCGTTTAATCCGACAGCAGATCGTCCTTTCTTGCTGGGTCTGCCAACCGGCGGCACGCCTCTTGAAGCGTACAAAGCGCTGGTAGAGATGCACAAAGCGGGCCAGGTTAGCTTTAAAAACGTCGTCACCTTTAACATGGATGAATACGTTGGTCTGCCAAAAGAGCACCCGGAAAGCTATCATACGTTCATGCACCGCAATTTCTTTGATCACGTTGATATCCCAGCGGAAAACATCAACCTGCTGAATGGTAACGCCGAAGATGTTGACGCCGAGTGCCGTCGCTATGAAGAAAAAATTCGTTCTTACGGCAAAATTCACCTGTTTATGGGTGGCGTAGGCAACGATGGTCATATCGCGTTCAACGAACCGGCATCTTCTTTGGCATCCCGTACTCGTATCAAAACGCTGACTCATGACACCCGTGTTGCAAACTCCCGTTTCTTTGGTGGTGATGTCTCTCAAGTGCCAAAATATGCGCTGACTGTTGGCGTGGGCACACTGCTTGATGCAGAAGAAGTGATGATTTTGGTTCTTGGTCATTTGAAAGCGCAAGCGCTGCAAGCGGCTGTGGAAGGCAACGTGAATCACATGTGGACCATTAGCTGTCTGCAACTGCATCCTAAAGCAGTGGTAGTTTGTGATGAGCCGTCCACCATGGAACTGAAAGTGAAGACGCTGAAGTACTTCAATGAACTTGAAGCAGAAAATATCAAAGATCTTTAAGTAATAGTCATTACCGGGGGTACCTATGTTTGCATTAACTCACGGTCGGATTTATACCGGCCATGAAATTCTTGATGATCACGCGGTAATTATCGCGAACGGCCTGATTGAACGCGTTTGCCCGCGCTCAGATCTCCCAGCGGGTATTGAGACTCGCGATGTGGGCGGTGCAATCATCGCCCCCGGTTTTATTGATGTGCAGTTGAATGGTTGTGGTGGTGTGCAGTTCAACGATTCAGCCGATGCGGTGACCGTTGAAACGCTGGAAATCATGCAGAAAGCCAATGAGCGTTCTGGCTGCACCAGCTATTTACCAACACTGATTACCAGCAGCGATGAGCTGATGAAGCAAGGCGTGAAAGTGATGCGCGAATACCTGGCGAAATATCAGCACCAGGCACTCGGTCTGCATCTTGAAGGCCCATGGCTGAATATGGTGAAAAAGGGTACGCACAACCCAAGTTTCGTGCGTAAACCTGACTCCGAACTGGTCGATTTCCTGTGCCAAAACGCAGATGTGATCACCAAAGTCACTTTAGCGCCAGAAATGGTGGCACCAGAAGTCATTAGCAAATTGGTCGCTTCTGGCATTGTCGTTTCTGCCGGGCACTCCAATGCAACCGTAAAAGAAGCCAAAATTGGTTTCCGTGCGGGAATTACCTTCGCAACCCACCTTTTCAATGCGATGCCATATATCACTGGCCGTGAACCGGGTCTTGCAGGCGCAATTTTTGATGAACCCGATGTTTACTGCGGTATCATTGCCGATGGCTTGCATGTGGACTATGCCAATATTCGTACGGCGAAAAAGGTTAAGGGCGATAAGCTTTGCCTGGTCACCGATGCAACTGCTCCGGCGGGTGCGAATATCGACGAGTTCATTTTCGCAGGAAAAACAATATACTACCGTGATGGTTTATGTGTAGATGAGAACGGTACGCTGAGCGGTTCTGCCCTGACGATGATTGAAGGGGTACGTAACCTGGTTGAGCATGCAGGTATCGCTTTGGACGAAGTCTTGCGTATGGCCACTCTCTACCCTGCCCGAGCGATGGGTGTTGAGCAGCAAATAGGGACTATCGAAGCTGGGAAAGTCGCCAACCTGACGGCATTTACCCGCGATTTTAAAATCACCAAGACATTCGTTAATGGTAACGAGGTCGTAACTGAGTAATTAAGGCATGACGACTGGCGGACAGGCTCAAATTGGTAATGTCGATCTGGTAAAACAGCTGAATAGCGCGGCGGTATACCGCCTGATCGACCAACACGGGCCAATCTCCCGCATTCAGATTGCCGAGCAAAGCCAGCTTGCACCGGCCAGCGTCACGAAAATTACTCGTCAGCTCATTGAGCGCGGCTTGATCAAAGAAGTTGATCAACAGGCTTCCACCGGAGGCCGCCGCGCTATCTCAATTATTACTGAAACCCGCAATTTCCACGCCATTGGCGTGCGTCTTGGCCGCCATGACGCCACCATCACGCTGTTTGATCTCAGCGCTAAACCGCTTGCCGAAGAACATTACTCCCTTCCTGAACGTACTCAGGAAACGCTTGAGCACGCATTACTCAATGCTATATCGCAGTTCATCGAGCAAAATTTACGCAAGATGCGTGAGCTGATCGCTATCTCAGTGATCTTGCCTGGTCTGGTTGACCCTGAAAGCGGCGTGATTCGTTACATGCCACATATCCAGGTGAACAACTGGTCGCTGGTCGATAGCCTTGAGAAACAGTTCAACGTCACCTGCTATGTCGGGCACGATATCCGTAGCCTGGCACTTGCAGAGCACTACTTTGGTGCAACTCACGACTGCGATGACTCCATTTTGGTGCGTGTTCACCGTGGTACCGGTGCAGGTATTCTTTCAAACGGACGCATCTTTATTGGCCGTAACGGTAACGTTGGCGAAATTGGTCATATTCAGGTCGATCCTTTAGGTGAGCGTTGCCACTGCGGGAACTTCGGCTGCCTGGAAACGATTGCCGCCAATGCCGCTATTGAGCATCGCGTGCGCCATTTGCTTGAGCAAGGCTATAACAGCCGCCTGACGCTTGAAGATTGCGATATTACTACCATCTGCAAAGCCGCCAATAAAGGCGATGCGCTAGCCTGCGAAGTCATTGAACATGTTGGCCGCCATCTTGGTAAAGCCATCGCCATTGCCATTAACTTGTTTAACCCGCAAAAAGTCGTGATTGCCGGGGAAATCATTGAAGCCGAAAAAGTGCTTCTGCCCGCGATTGAAAGTTGTATCAACACTCAGGTACTGAAAGCGTTCCGCAAAAACCTGCCTGTCGTGCGTTCAAAACTCGATGACCGTTCCGCTATTGGCGCGTTTGCTTTGGTGAAACGCTCGATGTTGAATGGCGTTCTGCTGCAACGTTTGCTGGAAAGTTAACTCAGCCGTAAGCCTTTTTACGATATAGTTACGCCTTCCTGAAATGTGAGCCAAGGTAATCAATGACCATTCAGAATGTAATTTGTGATATTGACGGCGTGCTGATGCACGACAACATCGCCGTACCAGGTGCTAATGAATTCTTAGCGCGCATCATGGAAAAGGGCATGCCGTTAGTTCTGCTGACTAACTACCCTTCGCAGACAGGCCAGGATCTGGCGAACCGTTTTGCATCCGCCGGTATTGATGTGCCGGACAGCGTCTTCTATACCTCCGCAATGGCTACTGCCGATTTCCTGCGCCGTCAGGAAGGGAAGAAAGCCTATGTTGTCGGTGAAGGTGCATTGATTCACGAGCTGTATAAAGCCGGTTTCACAATCACTGACATCAACCCAGACTTTGTTATCGTCGGGGAAACACGTTCCTATAACTGGGAAATGATGCACAAGGCCGCCTATTTTGTGGCTAACGGCGCTCGCTTTATTGCGACTAACCCTGATACACATGGCCGTGGTTACTATCCAGCCTGTGGTGCGCTTTGCGCAGGGATCGAGAAAATTTCGGGTCGTAAACCGTTCTGTGTCGGCAAGCCTAGCCCGTGGATTATCCGTGCCGCACTCAACAAGATGCAGGCGCATTCCGAGCATACGGTGATTGTTGGCGATAACTTGCGTACCGATATTCTTGCAGGCTTCCAGGCAGGTTTAGAAACCATTCTGGTGCTGTCGGGTGTTTCGACGTTAAACGATATTGATGCCATGCCGTTCCGCCCTTCGTGGATTTACCCGTCGGTCGCTGAAGTCGATATTATCTAAACGTTTAAGTGGTGGATAATGCATTCGCTAATCCACCCTATCAATCTGCAACCATCATTTAACGATCCTTTCATTAAATTGCCGATCCGCTAATTATTCCGTCTATTCCCTCATCATTTTTCAATAATCAACAATCGCAATTGAACTATTTACCCCTGAAAGACTAAAGGGCTTGCATTCCCGTCAATGATTGCGCATTTTCATAGTCATGCAACGCAACTATACCCAAAATAATTCGAGTTTCAGGTAGGCGGCAAGGGAGCAAATCCCCAGGAGCTTACTTGAGTAAGTGACTGGGGTTTGTGACAAATCTGCCCGGAGCAGATTTGAACGCCGCTTGCGGCAGCCCCAAAGGGGTGAGGCTCATGGATGAGCCGAATAGTGCAGCCAACACCCCTGCAACTTGAAGTATGACGGGTATAAACAATTTAATGGCTCACAGAAGCATTACGGAGAGAGTTCTATGTGTTCAATTTTTGGTGTTCTGGATATCAAGACCGATGCGGTCGAATTGCGTAAAAAAGCGCTTGAGTTGTCTCGTCTGATGCGCCACCGCGGCCCGGACTGGTCTGGTGTTTACGCAAATGATAAAGCCATTCTTTCCCATGAACGCCTCTCTATTGTTGACGTCAACGCTGGCGCACAGCCGCTGTATAACAAAGAAAAAACTCACGCACTGGCAGTTAACGGTGAAATCTACAACCACCAGGCGCTGCGCGCAGAATACGGTGACCGTTACGAATTCCAGACAGGTTCTGACTGCGAAGTCATCCTGGCGCTGTATCAGGAAAAAGGCCCAGAGTTCCTCGATGACCTGCAGGGAATGTTTGCCTTCATTCTGTATG
Organism: Buttiauxella agrestis ATCC 33320; assembly: GCA_024169445.1. GTDB lineage: Bacteria > Pseudomonadota > Gammaproteobacteria > Enterobacterales > Enterobacteriaceae > Buttiauxella > Buttiauxella ferragutiae. The sequence goes on along the minus strand of JALKFA010000001.1, from coordinate 2,388,538 downwards.
ACGAAACACAAGACGCTTACCTGATTGGCCGCGACCATATCGGCATCATCCCTTTGTATATGGGCTATGACGAACACGGCAACATGTATGTCGCTTCCGAAATGAAAGCGCTGGTTCCAGTTTGCCGCACCATTAAAGAATTCCCGGCGGGTAGTTACCTGTGGAGTAAAGATGGTGAAATCCGTAGTTACTACCAGCGTGACTGGTTCGAATACGATGCAGTAAAAGATAACGTCACCGACAAAAACGAATTGCGCCAGGCGCTGGAAGACTCCGTAAAAAGCCACCTGATGTCTGACGTGCCATACGGCGTGCTGCTGTCAGGCGGTCTGGATTCCTCGGTTATTTCAGCGATTACCAAGAAATTTGCTGCCCGTCGTGTAGAAGATGAAGAGCGTTCAGAAGCCTGGTGGCCTCAGTTGCACTCCTTTGCGGTCGGCCTGGTCGGTTCTCCTGACCTGATTGCGGCGCAAGAAGTGGCGAACCACTTAGGCACCGTGCACCACGAAATTCATTTCACGGTGCAAGAAGGCCTGGATGCGATTCGCGATGTTATCTATCACATTGAAACTTACGATGTGACCACCATTCGCGCCTCTACCCCAATGTATTTGATGTCACGCAAAATCAAAGCCATGGGCATCAAGATGGTGCTGTCTGGTGAAGGTTCTGATGAAGTGTTTGGCGGCTACTTGTACTTCCATAAAGCGCCAAACGATAAAGAGCTGCACGAAGAAACCGTTCGCAAGCTGCAAGCACTGCATATGTTCGACTGTGCGCGTGCTAACAAAGCGATGTCGGCCTGGGGTGTTGAAGCTCGCGTACCGTTCCTGGACAAAAAATTCCTCGATGTCGCGATGCGTATCAACCCGAAAGACAAAATGTGCGGCAACGGCAAGATGGAAAAACATATCCTTCGTGAATGTTTTGAATCCTATCTGCCAGCAAGTGTGGCATGGCGTCAGAAAGAGCAGTTCTCCGATGGTGTAGGTTACAGCTGGATCGACACGCTGAAAGAAGTTGCTGCGGGTCAGGTCACCGACCAACAACTGGAAACCGCAAGCTATCGCTTCCCGTACAACACACCAGGCTCTAAAGAAGCTTATTTGTACCGTGAAATCTTCGAAGAATTGTTCCCACTGCCAAGTGCTGCGCAATGTGTTCCAGGCGGCCCATCCGTTGCCTGTTCGTCCGCTAAGGCCATTGAATGGGATGAAGCCTTCAAAACAATGAATGATCCATCAGGCCGTGCAGTAGGCGTTCACCAGTCCGCTTACAAATAAGCGAGCAAAATTAGACACACGGGCCTACGGGCCCGTTTTTGTTTCTGCAATATCCCCAGCCCTTATTCGGGGTTTTTCATCAAATAAAACCACGAAATAACCGATAATTGACGAATATTGCATCAAGCTGTTCGTAAGCTAGTCAAACAGACAATTTCCGCGACTTTTCGGGAAAAAATTTGTTGACGCTAGAAGTCCAACTACGCATAATGCGCCCCGCAACGCCGATAAGGTTACGCAGAAAAAAAGAAGGCTACTTAGCTCAGCTGGTTAGAGCACATCACTCATAATGATGGGGTCACAGGTTCGATTCCCGTAGTAGCCACCATTATTCTTTTTTTAGCGCGGGAGTGGCGAAATTGGTAGACGCACCAGATTTAGGTTCTGGCGCCGCAAGGTGTGCGAGTTCAAGTCTCGCCTCCCGCACCATTTTAACGCGTTGCACGGATGGGGTATCGCCAAGCGGTAAGGCACCGGTTTTTGATACCGGCATTCCCTGGTTCGAATCCAGGTACCCCAGCCAATTTTTTTGATATAGCAGTTTTCGACATAGCACGTTAGTTTTGTGCGCCCTAAGTTGGGGTATCGCCAAGCGGTAAGGCACCGGTTTTTGATACCGGCATTCCCTGGTTCGAATCCAGGTACCCCAGCCAGTCGAAGAAATAGTTTTAAAATTAGGCTACTTAGCTCAGCTGGTTAGAGCACATCACTCATAATGATGGGGTCACAGGTTCGATTCCCGTAGTAGCCACCATATTTTTGGGGTATCGCCAAGCGGTAAGGCTCTGGTTTCTGATACCAGCATTCCGAGGTTCGAATCCTCGTACCCCAGCCAAAAATGAAAAGCTCGCTTCGGCGAGCTTTTTGCTTTTCTGCGTTTGAATAATCTCGTCTGAATTGCAGTCGGATGTCGCTAACGCTAATCCGACCTACGAAAAACTATCGACTCATAACCCTAACGCATACTTCAACGCCTGACGTTTCAGTACACCGCCGCGTTCTGCTGCCATCAGCCCCAGATTTCTAATGACTCGCAGCGGCCCTACGTTGTTACTGAAACCGGCGTAGAACAGATCCATGCCGCTTTGCATCAGGAAGTTATCCGCTTGCCTGCGCGTCTGGTAGCGTTTTAACACTCGCGCATCCGCCCAATTCTCCCCATAACTACGCGCATTGATCATCACATCAAGCAGCGCTTCCACATCACGATAACCGAGATTTACCCCCTGCCCGGCTAACGGGTGAATGGTATGCGCAGCGTCACCAATCAGCGCCAAACCTTGTTGCGTGTATTGCAACGCATGGCGACGCGTCAGCGGGAATGCGCCACTGGCGACGGGAGTGACTTTGCCTAAGCGTTCAGGAAAATTCGCTTGAATGGCTTTTTGCAGCTGCGGCATCGACATATTTTGCAACTGGCGAATTCGAGCCGGTGAGTCGTACCACACCAGAGATGCCCAATTATCGAACAACGGTAAAAACGCATGCGGCCCTGCTGGTGTGAAATGCTGCCAGGTACTGTCGCCAGGCTGAGACTCGCACTTCACGGTAATTAACATGCAAGACTGGCGATATTGCCAGGCATGAATACCAATGCCCGCCCAGCGGCGCACCTGTGAATTCGCACCATCAGCACCAATCACCATCGGCACCGTTAAGGTCTGCTCATCCGCAAAATGCAGCGTCCACTTCCCTGCTTGCCCGTGCATACGGTCAATTTGAGCCGGGCAGAGCAACGTAACGTTCGGATGGGCTTCCAGCGCCTGCCATAAAGCCAGCTGCAAAACCTGGTTTTCAACCATATAACCCAGTTCTGGCAGTCCAAGCTCCTGGGCATTAAAGCTCACGTGTGCGCTTTCCCACTCCCAGGTTTCAAGCTGACGATACGCATGTGTACGCATTGCCCGAATCGCCTGCCAGACACCTAGCGATTTCAGTAAACCCACTGACGCGCTGCTGATAGCCGAAATACGCACATCGGGTTGGCTTGTGGCGTCAAAGGCAGCAGGCGCCTGATGCTCAATCACTGCCACTTGAAAACCATTTTGCGCGAGACCAAGAGCGGCAGCCGCGCCGACCATCCCCCCGCCGACTACCGCAACATCTATTGGCTGGTTCAACATGATGATTTTGTCCTTAAATTGTCTATCCTGATTCTACCGGATTTTTACGCCGGTTTCGTAGGCTGGTCACATCAAGGCCAAAGCATTACAATACGCGGCCTGAATTCCTGGCTTTAACTGAGCAATGGCAAGTCGATGACAAAAAAACTCCATATCAAAACCTGGGGCTGTCAGATGAACGAATACGATTCATCGAAGATGGCCGATCTGCTGAACAGCACGCATGGCTATATCCTCACGGATAACCCAAAAGAAGCGGACGTATTGCTGCTCAATACCTGCTCTATCCGTGAAAAGGCCCAGGAAAAAGTATTCCATCTGCTTGGCCGTTGGAAACTCTTAAAGCGCAAAAATCCCGATATCATTATCGGCGTTGGCGGCTGCGTTGCTTCCCAGGAAGGCAAGCTGATCCGCAGTCGCGCGCACTATGTTGATATCGTTTTCGGGCCGCAAACCCTGCATCGCTTACCGGAAATGATCAACAAAGTTAGTGGTAACCGTAGCCCAATCGTTGACGTCAGTTTCCCGGAAATCGAAAAGTTTGACCGTCTGCCAGAGCCAAAAGCCGATGGCCCGACCGCTTTCGTTTCTATTATGGAAGGCTGTAACAAGTATTGTACTTACTGCGTGGTGCCTTATACCCGCGGTGAGGAAGTGAACCGCCCGTGTGATGATGTGCTGTTTGAAATCGCACAGCTCGCAGCGCAAGGCGTGCGTGAAGTGAATCTGCTTGGCCAAAACGTGAATGCTTACCGCGGGCCGACTTTCGATGGCGGTATCTGTTCATTCGCTGAACTGCTGCGCCTGGTGGCGGCAATTGACGGTATTGACCGTATTCGTTTTACCACCAGCCACCCGATTGAATTCACCGACGATATCATCGAGGTTTATCGCGATACGCCTGAGCTGGTGAGTTTCCTGCATCTGCCGATTCAAAGTGGTTCAGACCGTGTGTTGAACCTGATGGGTCGTACCCATACCGCTCTTGAATACAAATCGACGATTCGCAAGCTGCGCGCAGCCCGTCCAGATATCCAGATTAGCTCTGACTTTATCGTTGGCTTCCCTGGTGAAACCCAGCAGGACTTCGAGCAAACCATGAAAGTGATTGCCGATGTGAATTTTGACGTCAGCTACAGCTTCATCTTCTCCTCACGCCCTGGCACCCCCGCCGCCGATATGGTTGACGACGTGCCAGAAGAAGAGAAAAAACAGCGTCTGTATATTCTGCAAGACCGCATCAACCAGCAAGCAATGGAGTTGAGCCGGAAAATGGTTGGCACCACACAACGCATTCTGGTTGAAGGCACGTCACGCAGAAACATTATGGAGCTGACCGGTCGTTCCGAACACAACCGTGGCGTCAACTTTGCGGGCACCCCGGACATGGTCGGTAAATTTGTCGATGTCGAAATTACTGAAGTGGCTACTAACAACTCACTGCGCGGAAAAGTCGTGCGCACCGAAGACCAGATGGGCCTGCGTATTGCCGAGTCTCCGGAGTCAGTTATTGCCCGCACTCGTAAAGAAAATGAAATCGGCGTTGGAATTTATCAGCCTTAATTCCTCCCTGCTTTGCCCGTCGGTTCACTAACGCCGTGAACCGACGGGCATTTTCAGTATTTGCACTTGCATTCTGAATCAGCCACCCAAATATCAAAAACCAGGCTTGCACCATCTTCACTCGCCGTAAATAATCTTTTTATGGCCTGCGTTAATGCAGCAACTCCTTCAACTGGCCCAGAGTGACCCCGAGGATAAGTTTGAATATCGAAACACGTGAAATTACGCTAGAACCCGCAGACAATGCGCGTCTGCTAAGCCTGTGTGGCCCATTTGATGACAACATCAAGCAGCTTGAACGTCGGCTGGGGATCGAAATCAACCGTCGCGACTATCACTTCAAGCTCACGGGTCGCCCGATTTTAGTAAACGCCGCGGCAGATATTCTGCGCAATCTGTACGTTGATACCGCACCGATGCGCGGCGAGACTCAGGATATAACCCCTGAAAAAATCCATCTCGCCATCAAAGAAATTCGCGTCCTGGAACAGTCTGCCGAAAGTGTTCCTGAGTACGGCAAAGCGGTCAATATCAAGACCAAACGTGGCGTTATCAAGCCACGCACGCCAAATCAGGCGCAATACATCGCCAATATTCTCGACCATGACATCACCTTTGGCGTCGGCCCTGCTGGTACCGGTAAAACGTACCTCGCAGTTGCTGCGGCAGTGGATGCGCTGGAACGTCAAGATATCCGTCGTATTCTGCTGACGCGCCCAGCCGTCGAAGCCGGTGAAAAACTGGGCTTCCTGCCTGGAGATTTAAGCCAAAAAGTCGACCCTTACTTGCGTCCGCTTTACGACGCCCTGTTTGAGATGCTCGGTTTTGAGCGCGTTGAAAAGCTAATGGAGCGCAATGTTATTGAAGTCGCACCATTGGCCTACATGCGTGGGCGTACATTAAACGATGCTTTCATCATTCTTGATGAAAGCCAGAACACCACCATCGAACAGATGAAGATGTTCCTGACGCGCATTGGCTTCAACTCCAAAGCAGTAATTACTGGTGATGTCACCCAAATCGATTTGCCAAAAAATCTGAAATCTGGCCTGCGCCACGCTATTGAGGTGCTGGCCGAAGTCGATGAAATCAGTTTTAACTTCCTTAACAGCGAAGACGTAGTACGCCACCCGGTGGTGGCACGCATTGTGAATGCCTATGAAGCGTGGGAAAACGCCGAACAGGTTCGTAAAGATGAACTCGCAGCAGAGCGCAAGCGAGAAGCGATGGCAATCAATGCTGCCGCTCAGGAGAGTAAATGAGTCAGGTAATACTGGATTTACAGGTCGCGTGTGAAGACGCAAGCGGCCTGCCAACGGAAGAACAATTTCAGACCTGGCTTGATGCGGTCATTCCACAGTTTCAGGAAGAATCAGAAGTTACGATTCGCCTGGTGGATGATGCAGAGAGCCACGATCTGAACCTCACTTACCGTGGGAAAGATAAATCCACCAACGTGCTTTCGTTCCCGTTTGAAGCCCCGCCAGGAATTGAACTTCCGTTACTGGGCGACCTGATTATTTGCCGTCAGGTGGTGGAACAGGAAGCAAAAGAGCAGCAAAAACCGCTGGATGCACATTGGGCACATATGGTCATCCACGGTAGTTTGCATCTGCTTGGCTATGATCATATTGAAGATGAGGAAGCCGAAGAGATGGAATCCCTGGAAACAGAGATAATGCTTGCTCTTGGGTATGCTGATCCGTACATTGCCGAGAAAGAATAGTCTCTGTAGGGTTAACCCTTCTAAGCGCAGAACCGCAGGCAGTGCACGATTAAACTGCCTGTTATCAATTCATTATCGAGAGGCCTCAAACCAAACGCCATGAGCGACGACAACTCACAAAACAGTGACACGCCTGCCAGTAAGAAGGGATTCTTTTCCCTGATTCTCAACCAGCTATTCCACGGTGAACCTAAAAACCGTGACGATCTGCTGACACTCATCCGTGATTCTGAGCAAAATGATCTGATCGATCAGGATACCCGCGACATGCTCGAAGGAGTGATGGACATCGCCGACCAACGCGTCCGCGACATCATGATCCCTCGCTCGCAAATGGTAACGCTCAAACACAACCAGACGCTGGACGAATGCCTCGATGTGATCATCGAATCAGCACACTCCCGCTTCCCGGTGATCAGTGAAGACAAAGATCATATCGAAGGGATTCTGATGGCCAAAGATCTGCTGCCGTTTATGCGCAGCGATACTGAGCCATTTAGCATGGAAAAAGTGTTACGTCAGGCCGTTGTTGTGCCAGAAAGTAAGCGTGTTGACCGCATGCTGAAAGAGTTTCGTCAGCAGCGCTACCACATGGCGATTGTGATTGATGAGTTTGGCGGGGTTTCCGGCCTTGTGACTATCGAAGATATTCTCGAACTGATTGTCGGGGAAATTGAAGATGAGTACGACGACGAAGAAGATAGCGATTTCCGCCAGCTAAGCCGCCATACATGGACGATCCGTGCTTTGGCCTCAATCGAAGATTTCAACGACACCTTCGCTACCCATTTCAATGATGACGAAGTGGATACCATTGGTGGATTAGTGATGCAGGCCTTTGGCCACTTACCTGCCCGTGGCGAAACCATTGAAATTGATGGTTATCAGTTTAAAGTCGCGATGGCAGATAGCCGCCGTGTGATTCAGGTTCATGTCAGAATTCCGGACGACTCGCCACAACCGAAACTGGAAGATTAATTTAAAGATGGCTATAGCCCTACTCCTTCGACGCCAGCGCGTTCGTCTATTGCTGGCGCTGCTTTTTGGTGCCTGCGGAACGCTGGCTTTCTCCCCTTACGATTTCTGGCCTGCCGCCATTCTTTCTTTGGCTGGGCTTCAGGGGCTGACTCTCAATCGCCGTCCTATTCAAAGCGCCTGGATTGGTTTCTTCTGGGGGCTGGGGCTATTTGGCTCAGGCATAAACTGGGTGTATGTCAGTATCGCGCAATTTGGTGGTATGCCTGGCCCGGTGAATATCTTTTTGGTGGTTTTGCTTGCCGCTTACTTGTCGTTATATACCGGCTTATTTGGCGGTTTCCTCAGTAAACTCTGCCCGAAAACGACGTGGTGGCGTGTGGCTATTGCAGCACCCATGCTATGGCAACTCACTGAATTCCTGCGCGGCTGGGTATTAACCGGTTTCCCGTGGCTGCAATTTGGTTATAGCCAGATTGATGGTCCGCTAAAAGGCATTGCGCCAATTCTTGGCGTCGAAAGCATCACCTTCCTGCTGATGGTTATCAGCGGCTTGTTGGTTTATGCACTGCATGAACGCAACTGGCGTCCTGCGGTCATTGCCGCTGCGTTGTTGCTGCTACCGTGGCCATTACGTTCGATTCAGTGGTATCAACCGCAGCCTGAACGCACCGTCGATGTCGCGATGGTTCAGGGCGATATTCCACAATCCCTGAAATGGGATGAAAACCAGTTGCTGAATACGCTGAAGATTTACCTCGATAAAACACAGCCGCAGATGGGTAAATCCCAGCTGATTATCTGGCCTGAATCGGCAATCCCGGATCTGGAGATAAACCAGCAGCAATTCCTGACGATGATGGACGACCTGCTGCGCTCTAAACACAGCTCGCTGATTACCGGTATTGTTGACGCGCGTTTGAATAAACAAAACCGCTACGACACCTACAACACCATTATCACGCTGGGTGAAGGTAACCAGTACAGCTACAACAGCGCCGATCGGTACAACAAAAACCACCTGGTACCGTTTGGTGAGTTTGTGCCGCTGGAATCCATTCTGCGCCCGCTGGCCCCGTTCTTTGATTTGCCGATGTCATCATTTAGCCGTGGCCCGTATTTACAGCCACAACTTGCAGCCAACGGTATCAAGCTCACGCCTGCTATCTGTTATGAAATCATCCTTGGCGAACAAGTGCGTGATAACTTCCGTCCGGACACAGACTTCCTGCTGACCATTTCCAACGATGCGTGGTTCGGTAAATCGATTGGTCCGTGGCAGCATTTCCAGATGGCACGCATGCGCTCGCTGGAATTGGGTCGTCCACTGCTGCGCAGCACTAACAACGGCATCACTGCCGTGGTGAATGCTGATGGCGATGTCGATGCAGTCATACCGCAGTTTACGCGCGAAGTGCTGGAAGCGAAGGTCACGCCAACGCGCGGTATTACGCCGTATGCGCGCTTCGGTGACTGGCCGCTGTGGGGGCTGACATTGATATTTGGCTTTGCCTCGGTTCTGCTGGCTCTTCGTTCTCGCCGCAAGTTTTAACCCCGCATCATCCTAAAAATGGCCAGCTACTGCTGGCCTTTTTTATTTCTGGCACAACCTTTGCAAATATTTACTCATTAGAAACAAACAAAATGCTGAAACCAAACCCTATGGGTAGCAGGAAGCATTGAGCTGCACCAAACAATGACATTACGAGCACTAAAGTAGTGCAAGGAGATATTTTTGCCTTTAAACGGTGCGGCGCACTTCGCAAAAATAAACATCTGGATAGCAAATTCTTTACATCAAGCTATGTTAAATGTTAACAAAAGAACAAGTTTCACCCTGTTTTAGTAACACACAACAACAAAATAACATTCACATCAGGTATCAATGCCCTGTGGCATTAGGACAAAGGAGTTGGTCATGCAATTACGTAAACTAGCCTCAGCTTTGCTGGTTATGGGTTTAGGCGCGGGTATCGCGCACGCTGAAGATGCGAAACCTGCTGCTCAACAAAGCACTCTGGATAAGATTGCCGCTAATGGCGTTATTGTGGTCGGTCACCGTGAATCTTCCGTTCCTTTCTCTTACTACGATAATCAACAGAAAGTGGTCGGCTATTCACAGGCTTATTCCAATGCCATCGTTGAAGCGGTAAAGAAAAAACTCAACAAACCTGACCTGCAAGTTAAGTTGATCCCGATTACCTCTCAGAACCGTATTCCATTGCTGCAAAACGGGACTTTCGATTTTGAGTGCGGTTCAACCACCAATAACCTGGAACGCCAGAAACAAGCCTCGTTCTCCAACACTATCTTCGTGGTAGGTACTCGTTTGCTGGTTAAGAAAGGCGGCGAGATTAAAGACTTTGCCGATCTGAAAGGCAAAGCGGTGGTTGTGACCTCCGGTACCACTTCTGAAGTTCTGCTTAACAAGCTGAATGAAGAGAAGAAAATGGACATGCGCATTATCAGCGCCAAAGACCACGGTGACTCGTTCCGCACCCTGGAAAGTGGCCGTGCTGTCGCCTTTATGATGGATGATGCCCTGTTAGCCGGTGAGCGTGCAAAAGCGAAGAAACAGGATAACTGGGAAATCGTTGGCACTCCGCAATCACACGAAGCGTACGGCTGTATGTTGCGTAAAGACGATGCTGATTTTAAAAAGCTGATGGATGACACCATTGCTCAGACACAAACGTCCGGTGAAGCAGCTAAATGGTTCGATAAGTGGTTCATGAACCCAATCCCACCGAAAAACATCAACATGAACTTCGCGCTGTCTGACGACATGAAAGCCTTGTTCAAAACACCAAACGATAAAGCAGTTAATTAATCATACCCGTTAGCATTCGAGTTGCAGCCAACACCCCTGCAGCTTGAAGGATGACGGGTATAGAACCAGGGGCCGGGATGACCTTGCCCTCTCGATTGACGAACTGAAGCTCGGACAGACTATGCGTCGGATGGCCGTTCCCCATCCGGCGTGAAAGTACCCAAAATTTCAGGCAACGACCTGAAATACGGGTACAAGCTTCTCATCAATCTTCGAGGGTAGCGCTAGTGCTACCCTCAATTTTTTCTCGGAGTACGTTATGTCTATAGACTGGAACTGGGGAATATTTCTACAGCCCGCCCCGTTCGGCAACACCACTTATCTGGGCTGGATCTGGAATGGCTTCCAGGTCACCGTTGCCTTGTCCATCTGCGCATGGATAATCGCTTTCTTTGTCGGCTCACTGTTCGGTATTTTGCGTACCGTCCCGAATAAATGGCTTTCGGGTATGGGCACACTGTATGTCGAGTTATTCCGTAATGTGCCGCTTATCGTGCAGTTTTTTACCTGGTACTTAGTGGTGCCGGAATTACTGCCCGAAAACCTCGGCATGTGGTTTAAGTCTGAGCTTGACCCGAATATACAATTCTTCCTCTCGTCGATGATTTGCCTCGGTCTGTTTACCGCCGCTCGTGTCTGCGAACAAGTTCGTGCTGCTATTCAATCGCTACCTCGCGGGCAGAAAAACGCGGCACTCGCGATGGGGCTGACCCTGCCGCAAGCCTATCGTTATGTTTTGCTGCCGAATGCCTACCGCGTGATTGTGCCGCCAATGACCTCTGAGATGATGAACCTGGTGAAGAACTCGGCCATCGCATCAACCATTGGCCTGGTCGATATGGCCGCGCAAGCCGGTAAATTGCTCGACTACTCTGCTCACGCCTACGAATCATTTACCGCCATCACACTCGCTTATGTGCTGATTAACGCCGTGATTATGCTGGTGATGTATGTGGTTGAACGTAAAATTCGCCTGCCTGGCAACATGGGAGGCAAATAATGTACGATTTTGACTGGACTTCAATTTTACCCGCTATGCCATACCTGATTCAGGGGTTAATTATCACCCTGAAAATCACGGTCACTGCGGTGGTCATCGGTATCGTGTGGGGAACCTTGCTGGCAGTGATGCGCCTGTCGCCAATCAAGCCAATCGCCTGGTTTGCCAGCGCCTACGTCAACGTTTTCCGTTCTATCCCGCTGGTGATGGTGCTGCTGTGGTTCTATCTGGTGGTGCCGGGGTTCTTACAGAAAGTGTTGGGGCTTTCGCCACAGACGGACATCCGCCTGATTTCGGCGATGGTCGCCTTCTCGATGTTTGAAGCCGCCTACTATTCCGAAATTATTCGTGCCGGTATTCAGAGCATTTCACGCGGGCAGTCTCATGCCGCGCTGGCGCTCGGGATGACACACTGGCAGTCAATGAAACTGATTATCCTGCCACAAGCCTTCCGCGCGATGGTGCCGTTACTGTTAACCCAGGGCATCGTCTTATTCCAGGATACGTCGTTGGTATATGTATTAAGCCTGGCTGATTTCTTCCGTACCGCGACCACCATTGGCGAGCGCGACGGAACCCAGGTTGAGATGATTCTGTTTGCCGGTTTGGTGTATTTCGTCATCAGTTTGAGTGCTTCGCTGTTGGTTACCTACTTGAAGAAAAGGACAGTGTAATGATTTCCCTGAAAAATGTTTCTAAATGGTACGGTCACTTTCAGGTGCTAACCGACTGCTCAACGAGCGTTAAAAAAGGCGAAGTGGTGGTAGTTTGTGGGCCGTCTGGTTCCGGTAAATCAACACTGATCAAAACCGTCAACGGTCTGGAACCGGTGCAAAAAGGCGAGATCGTGGTAAACGGCACGCAGGTAAACCACAAGAAAACCAATCTGGCTGAATTGCGCTCGCACGTTGGCATGGTGTTCCAACACTTTGAGCTTTTCCCGCATCTGTCGATTATTGAAAACCTGACGCTGGCACAAGTGAAAGTACTGAAGCGCAACAAAGAAGAGTCGCGTAAAAAAGGGCTTAAGTTGCTCGAGCGCGTTGGGCTGACGGCGCATGCCGATAAGTTCCCGGCGCAGCTTTCCGGCGGCCAGCAGCAACGTGTGGCGATTGCGCGCGCGTTGTGTATGGACCCGGTTGCCATGCTGTTTGACGAACCAACTTCCGCGCTTGATCCCGAGATGATCAACGAAGTGCTGGACGTGATGGTCGAACTGGCAAACGAAGGCATGACCATGATGGTGGTGACACACGAAATGGGCTTTGCCCGTAAAGTGGCGAACCGCGTGATCTTTATGGATGAAGGGAAGATTGTCGAAGATTCCAATAAAGAAGACTTCTTCAACAATCCGCAGTCTGAGCGAGCGAAAGACTTCCTGGCGAAAATCCTGCACTAAAAGCCTAAAAAAAGGGTGGATGCTATATGGCATCCACCCTTTTCAGTTAAAACCCGCGTCTACCCCTGATATTCCTCGCTATTTACCCAGGCATGATCCTGCTCCCAGGTAAACATCCACTTGCGAACCGGCCCAGCCATCACGTTCAAATAATAGCTGTCATAACCCGCCATAGTGGCCACCGGATGATATCCCTTCGGCACCTTCACCACGTCTTTGTCATAGACTGCCATGCATTCGTCCAGTGAACGATCATCGGTATACACACGCTGCATACAGAAACCCTGCGACGGGTTGAGGCGATGGTAATACGTCTCCTCAAGATAGGTTTCGTTGGGCGGGTTATCCGTGTCGTGCTTATGGCTGGGATAAGAGCTGGTGCAGCCTTCATTGGTATACACCTCGACAACCAACAAGCTGTCGGCGGCTTTATCTTCCGGCAGAATATTATGCACATAGCGCTGGTTATGGCCTTTACCCCGCGCCTCGGCAGCAATATCTTGCGGCGCGATAAGCCGTGTTTTGTGCGTGCCTTTACCCGGTGCCGAACATACCGCCAGTTCAAGCTGGGTCAGCGCTTCGACTTGCACCGTTTCGCCGCTTGTGACATACACCGCCCACGGTTTACTCCGCTCAAACGGGCTCATACGGCCACCAATTTCCGGGAAACGTGCATAAGGCGTGTCGATGGTGGCACGTCCTGCCACCAACACCAGGCAACGCTCGTCATCCACTGCGGGCAATTCCAGGCGCTGCCCTTCACGCAGTTGATAAACGTCAAAACCGACATATCCCCAGCCTGCCGTATGCGGCGTAATGTGTTGCGTACGCCCCTGCTCGTCTGGCTGTTGCCAGCGCGAAAGTAATCTGGACATCGGTACTCCTTAAATCAGCACAGTTAAATCAGCCCGGCATCCCGCGCCAGTTTGCTGAGGTTGTTGTAGCCCAGGCGTGCGTAAGTCAGCGGATGGGCGATCGCCGGATCTTGCTCCGCTTCCACCACCAGCCAGCCGCTATAACCTTGTTTTTTCAGCAGCGCCATAATCGGCGGGTAATCCACGCAACCGTCGCCCGGTACGGTGAAAACGCCACTCAACACGGCATCGAGGAAACTGGTCTTGCGGTTTTTAACATCCGCCAGCACGTCAGCGCGCACGTCTTTGCAGTGCACATGATTGATGCGCTCAATCCAGCGCTCGGCGACTTTCAGCGGCGAAGCCCCGGCAAAAGTAAGGTGACCGGTATCGAGCAACAAACCGACTTCTGGCCCGGTGTGAGTCATCAGGTTATCCACATCCTGAGCGCTCTCAATCACTGTTCCCATATGGTGATGGTAGGCAATTTGTACGCCCTGTTGTTGGGTGTAGCGCGCAAAAGCCGTCAGCTTTTCGCCATATTCTGCCCAACGTTCAGCAGGGAAACGCGGGCGCAGGTGAACCGGCGTTTGCTGCTCACCGTGAATACAACCAGAGACTTCAGCAAACACCAGCACCTTTGCCCCCAGTTCGCGCAGCAGAGTTAAATGGGGCTGCACCGCCTCAATTTCTTCTTCAACGGAACGTTCCAGCAGGCGGCCCGAGTACCAGCCGGAGACCAGTTTCAGCTGATGCTTATCCAGAATTGGCCCCAGAACACGCGCCTCACGCGGGAATTTATTCCCCAGTTCAAAGCCTGCAAAACCGGCTTCTTTCCCTTCGCTCAGGCAAGTTTCCAGCGAAGTGTCAGCACCCAGTGAAGGCAGGTCGTCATTGGTCCAGGTCAGTGGGTTAATGCCTAAATGTACCGTCATGATCTTCTCCTTAGAATTGTGTCTGCCCGCGTGCACGCCATAAGGCTATCAACCGCAGGTAGTTGTCCCGGATACGGGCAATCAGTTGCGCATCATCAATCTCGCGTTTTAACCAGGCCTGCGACGCTTCACCAAACAAGGTGCGCCCTACCGCAAAACCTTTCACAATCGGATAATCTGCCGCCGCATTAAATCCGGCGCGCAGCACTTCCACTGCCGCATCCAGTCCAAGAATGACGACGCCACGGCAATGCGGATCGCGTTTTTCTACCAGCTCGCTCAAGGCTTCCCATCCCTGGCTGCTAAGCGGCGGCAATTTCCACCAGTCCGGATAAATACCGAGGTTGTAGAAGCGCGAGATCGCTCGCAAATAAAGGTCATCGCTGCGCGGCATGTCGGCGGGCAAAATCACTTCCAGCAGTAATTCATGGCCGGACTGGCAACAGGCGCGATACACCTCCGTCACCTTTTGCTCTTGCTCAAGGCGCAAAGCGTGAGCGTCTTCCGGATGGAAGAACACCAGACATTTCACAATGTGTTCCTGCGGCCAGCTAATCAGCTGCGAGCCAATATTGCCGTGTTCCATCTCCAGCGGGCGCGAACCGGGTAGCTCGATTGGGCGGCCAATCCACCAGCCTTCGCCAGTAATGGCATTCAGTGCATCCTGGCCGAAAGTCCCGTCGCACAACAGACCAGCTTTCCCTTCCAGTTCGGCATGCTTTGCCGCCTCACGGCTAGCCTGCAAAATCAGCTGCTTCAGCGCCGGAATGCGCTTTAAATCTGCCCCGCAGCTCAATGCCATATCTTCAAGCTGACTGCGATGATCAAAGGCCATTACGCACAGTTCCGGCCACTGCCGGCGGCGAGTGGTTACGCGATGCAGATGATTCAGACGCGCGTCAAGATCGGGGCGTGGCACTTGCTGTTCGCGGGCTAAATAGTCATCAAGCTCCACTTTGCTCGGCATGGCTGGCGCACAGCCGTGGCGTGAAACCACCAGTGCGCCACAGGCGTTCGCGTAACGACACGCCTGCTCCCAGCCTTCATCATTGAGATAACCACGCATCAGGCCGGACATAAACGCATCGCCCGCCCCCAGCACATTCAGCACTTCAACCCGCACGCCCGTGACATTAATGCCGCCGTCCAGCGAGTCCGGGATCTGGCCGGTAAACACTGAACAGCCTTGTGCACCACGCTTACACACCAGTGTTGCGCCGCTCACTTCACGCACCTGTTTCAGGGCAGTAAGTGTGTCAGTCGAGCCGCCAGCAATGTGGAACTCTTCCTCCGTGCCGACAATCACATCAAACAGATGCAGCACCGATTGCAGTTGCTGTGTGACTTGCTGGGCGGCGATAAAACGCGTTTCCCCATCGCCCAGCGCCGTCAGCCCCCAGAGCACCGGACGGTAGTCAATATCCAGTGCGGTGCGCACTTCGTTGCGCCGCGCATAGTTCAGCGCGGTCAGCACCGCCTCGCGGGTCGCGGGATGGGAAAGATGGGTTCCGGTGATGGCAAGACAACGCGCCGAAGCAATGTACTCCTCGCTAAAATCACTGGCGGTAATCGCCATATCTGCGCAGTTATCGCGGTAAAAAATCAGCGGAAAGGTGTCCCGGTCTTTGATGCCGAGCAGCACCAGCGCGGTGAGCCGTTCGGTATCGGTAATCAGATGGCTGGTATCACAACCGACTTGCGTCAGTTCCTCACGCAGAAAACGCCCCATATGCTCGTCGCCAACGCGAGCCAGCATCGACGACTTCAGCCCCTGTCGTGCCGTTCCGTAAGCGACATTCCCCGATGAACCGCCCAAATAGCGGGCGAAACTGCTGGCATCCTCGAGGCGTGCGCCAATCTGCTGGCTGTAGAGATCAACAGCGACTCGCCCCATGCAAATCAGATCTAACTGCTTTTGTTTCATGCTCCGTCCTCAAACAATTTCAGATACGTTTACCCAGCGGCCACTCTGGTGAGACAGGGCGATAGCATCGAGGATGCGCGACACCTTCCAGCCCTCTTCAAAGTCCGGCCACATTGGCGCGTCAGCGGCGATCCCGTCGATCAAATCACGCACTTCGACGGTTTTCTGATCGTTAAAACCAATGCCATGACCCGCGCCCATACAGAACGCGCCGTAGTCAGGATGCGCCGGGCCGACGAGCAGCGTGCGGAACCCCTGGCGGCCTTCAGGATCGCTTTGCAGATACAGCTTCAGCTCTGCCATGCGCTCCTGGGTAAAAGTGATCGCGCCTTTGGTTCCCGTCACCGTCCAGGTCAGTCCCATTTTGCGCCCACAAGCCACGCGGGAGGTTTCAATCACACCCTGCGCCCCGCCCTCAAAACGCACCATGGCGTGTGCCTGATCTTCGTTTTCCACGGCGACCATCTCGCTGCTGCCTGCCTGTGCCGGGCGCTGTGGCACCACGGTTTTCAGGTCGCCACAAACTTGCTGGATATCCCCCACCAGGTACTGCGCCATATTGACGATATGCGCCGCGAGATCGCCAAGCGCCCCAAGGCCAGCCGTCTCTTTGAAGCAGTGCCAGTGAATCGGCGCGAGCGGGTCAGACATATAGTCTTCGTTATGGGTGCCGTAAAAGTGGATAACCTCGCCAATTTCCCCGCGCTCGATAATCTGTTTTGCCAGCTGCGCGGTGGGGTTTTTCATGTAATTGAAGCCGACGAGAGTTTTCACTCCGGCACAATGCGCCGCATCGACCATCAATCGGGCATCACGGGCGTTAAGCGCCAGCGGCTTTTCCGAGTAAACGTGTTTGCCGTGGCGAATCGCCTCCAGCGCCATCTCTTTATGCAGATGGTTCGGTGAGCAAATATCCACCACGTCAATATTTGGATCCGCCACCAGCTCGCGCCAGTTGCCGGTTGAGCGGTTAAATCCAAAAGCGGCGGCACGTGTGGCGGCCAGTTCAGGCGTCACTTCTGCCACCATTTCGCGCACCAACTCGCCGCGCAAATCAAATACGGTCGGTGCCTGGGCGTAAGCAATCGCATGGGCTTTGCCGATATAACCGGTGCCGATTAAACCAATCCTGACTTTTTTCATAGTGTGTTCCTGGATTAAATCGCGCCACGACGGCTCTTGGCGTAGGTATCAAACGCTACCGCCAGTACGATGATCAGACCGGTAATAATTTGCTGGTAGTAAGCCGAGACGTTCATCAGCACCAGCCCGTTAATCAGAATGCCCATGATGATGGCACCGATAATCGTGCCGCTGATGCGCCCGTAGCCGCCCATCAACGAGGTGCCGCCAATCACCACCGAGGCAATCACGCGCAGCTCAAACGAGATACCCGCCACCGCTTCGGCACTGCCCAGACGCGCACTGAGCACAAACCCGGCAAGCCCCGCCAGACAACCAATCACCACATAAACGCTGACCAGTACCCGTTTGACGTTGACTCCAGCCAGGCGCGCCGCTTCGGGGTTGCCGCCAATCGCATAGACAAAGCGGCCCCAGCGGGTTTTATGCAGCGCCAGATAGCCAAGAATAGAAACGATGGCGAAAATCCAGATCGGCACAGATATGCCGAGAATGTCCCCGCGCCCCCACCAGCGATAACCAGCGTCAAAGCCCGCGATAGGCGCACCATCGTTAATCACCAGCGTCAGGCCGCGCCAAATCGTCATGCCACCGAGCGTGACGATAAACGGCGGCAGACGCAGACGCGTGACGCCAAGGCCATGCAGAAAACCGATAAACGTGCCGATCGCGAGGCAAATCCCCAGCCCCAGCAACCAGCTAAAACCACCCCATGCACCTGCATCCACGGTGGTAAAGTTGTCGCCTTTAATCACATAAGCGGCAGTCATGGCGCACACCGCCAGAATCGACCCCACCGAGAGATCGATACCCGCCGTGAGGATCACAAAGGTCATGCCGACGGCAATGATCCCGTAGATCGACACTTCGGTCAGGATGTTGAAAATATTACGTTCGCTAAGGAAGTTGCTGTTTTGCAACTGGAAGAACACCAGCAGCAGAATCATAAATATCAGCACACCAAAGCGTTCAAAGAAGGCAATCGGATCAAAGCGCGATGCGCCCTTCGCCGGAGCCTGAGTTTTGGAAATCATCTGTGTCATGGGCTCCCCCGTTATGCGGCGTTTAAAGCGTGGTGGTTGATAGCCATCAGGGTCATCAGCCGTTCTTCGTTAGCGTCGTCACCGTGTAATTCGCCGGTCACCCGCCCTTCGCTGAGGGTGATGATCCGGTCGGAAACCGCAAGGATTTCAGGTAAGTCTGAGGAGATAACAATCACCGCGACGCCTTGTTTAGCCATATCAAACAGCACCTGGTGGACTTCAGATTTAGTGCCGACGTCGATACCGCGCGTCGGTTCATCGACAATCAGCACTTTTGGGTTGAGCGCCATGCAGCGCGCCAGAATCACTTTTTGCTGATTGCCGCCGGACAACTTGCGCACTTCCTGTTCGGCGTTGACCATCTTGATTTGCAGCGCCTTTTGGTAGGCTTCAATCAGCGCATCTTCTTTGCGCGGGCTGACGAAATAGCGCCAGGTCAGCAGCGAGGACAGGCTTGATAGCGTGAGGTTTTCGCGAATCGATAACCCCAGCACCGCGCCCTCTTTTTTGCGGTCTTCCGGTACCAGGGCAATGCCACACTCCAGCGCGTACATTGGGTTTTGCGGCTGGTAAGGTTTGCCGTCTAACTCGAAAGTTCCCTGGGTGAATTTGTCCGCACCGAACAGGCAACGCGCCACCTCGGTACGGCCTGCACCCACCAATCCGGCAATCCCCAGAACTTCGCCACTGTGCACGTGAAAACTGATGTCTTTAAGCGCGATGCCGTGCGGATCAAGCGGCGGTTTCTCACGGCTTAACCCCTTCACGGACAGGCGAATGGGTTTATCTTCATGATGGGTCAGGCTCGAGTCACGGCGGTCAAACACCACATCGCGCCCCACCATCAGACGAATAATTTGTTCAACACTGGTGCCTGCGACTTCGCCGGAGCCGGTGTAGCGCCCGTCCTGGAACACGGTAAAACGGTCGCAAAGCTGGAAAACTTCATGCAGGCGGTGGGTGACGTAAATAATGCTGACGCCGCGGCCTTTTAGTTCGCGCACCACGCGGTGCAGGCTTTCGACTTCACTGTCACTCAGCGCCGCCGAAGGTTCGTCCATAATGATCAGTTTGGCGTTAAGGGTTAACGCACGGGCAATTTCCACCATCTGTTGCTGGGCGACGCTCAGGCGCGCCACCGCTGTGGTCGGTGCAACGTTGAGTTGCAGATAATCAAGAATCACCTGCGCTTCCTGGTTTACCGCTTTGGCATCGACGATTAAATTGCGACGGCGTGGTTCGCGCCCAAGAAACATATTTTCCGCCACCGTCATATTCGGCAGCAGGTTAAATTCCTGATAAATCGTGATAATGCCTTTTTGCTGACGGGCCACCGGCGACTCGTCCACCGCCAGCGTTTCACCGTTAAACCAGATTTCACCTCGAGTTTGCGGCTGTGCGCCCGCCAGTGCCTTCAACAGCGTGGATTTACCCGCGCCATTTTCGCCGAGCAGCGCATGGATTTCCCCCTGCCCGACGGTGAGCTGTGCATTACTCAGCGCCCAAACGCCGGAAAAGCTTTTCGCCAGTTCGCTGACTTTCAATAAGGATTGCGACATCAGACTGCTCCTCTTTCCGCAGGTATCCTTTAGATTTCAAGCTGCAGCACGGCGGCAACTGAGCGCATCCCCAGGAACATAGCGAACTATGTGACTGGGGTGCGGGAAGGCAGCCAACACAGCTGCAGCTTGAAAGATGACGGATACTATTTGCCGGCTTCGCCGATACGTTCAGCTTTATCCAGATTCTCTTTGGTGATCATGGTTGGTGCGTAATCGGCACCGGTGATCTCTTTTTTCTCGCGGATGTTGGCAACCAGTTGGCTCATTGCGGTGGTCACCGCGTAGCCCGGACGCTGATCGGCGGTGACTTGCAGCCAACCATCGCGCACACGCGCCAGCGCTTCTGGCACCGCATCAAAACCGGTGACCATGATTTCGCCCGGTTTCACGCCTTGTTCCTGAAGGGCTTCGATGGCACCCAGCGCCATATCGTCGTTAGCAGAAAGAATGACTTGTGGTTTTTTCGGCAGTGACGGCAGCACGCTTTCTACAATGCGCATCCCTTCGGAACGCATCCAGTTACCGGTCTGATCGGCGACGATTTTGTATTTATCGCCACCGGCTTTCAGGCTGTCGCGAATGCCTTTGGTACGTTCAATGTTGGAAGAAGAACCTGGCTGGCCGGTCAGCAGAATAATCTCCGCGCCATTGGGGAATTTCGACTTCACGTAGTCAGCCACCGCCTGGCCGCCTTTATAGTTATTGGCACCAAAGTGCGGCACTTTTTTCTCGGTGGTGACCGTACGGTCGAGCGTGACGACAGGAAGTTTGGCATCCTGAATTTCACTGACTGCGCTGGAGACCGCGTTAACGTCGTTGGGTGAAACGATAAACCCCTGAGCGCCGCGCGTAATGGCGTTTTCAAGATCGGCCACTTGTTTAGGTGAGCTGCCCTGGCTGTCCAGCACCTGTAACTGCACGCCCATTTCTTTAGCGGCTTTTACCGCAGTGCGCTGCATATGCACTTCAAACGGCATCGCCAGGTTTGGCGTACTAAAGACAATTTGCTCGTTTTCGGCGAAAGCCGGAGCGGTAGCGAGTGCGATGAGGGCAGCAAGAATAATTTTTTTCATTGTTATCTCTCTTTGTGTGTAGGGTTCGGGAGTTACAACGCTATTTCACGCTGGCAACGCAGGGATTCCAGTGCCTTGTCGGCCAGATACAGCGCGCGTTCACCGTCGTCACCGCTGCACTCTGGCTTCGCTTCACCACGTAAAATGGCGACAAAATGCAGCCACTCTGCGGCATAAGCCTCTTTGTATCGTTGCAGGAAGAAGTGCTCAGGCAGTGCGCTGTTGCAGCCGTTGGCACCGAAATGCTGCACCTGGTTTTCCAGAATGTTGCCCGCGCATAACAAGCCGTTTGAACCGTGCAATTCCAGGCGCTGATCGTAGCCATAAGCCGAACGGCGGCTATTGACGATGGTGGCAAGCGCGCCGGATGCGTACTTCAGCACGATGAAAGCGGTGTCAATGTCACCCGCTTCGCCAATCGCCGGGTCAACCAGATTGCTGCCCTGGGCATAAATCGCCACTGGCTCTTCACCCATGATGAAACGCGCCATGTCGAAATCGTGGATGGTCATATCGCGGAACATACCACCGGAAACGCGCACGTATTCCGCAGGCGGTGGCGACGGGTCGCGGGAAATAATCATCAGCGATTCAGGTTTGCCAATCAGCCCTTGCTGAGCCTGGGTTTTGACGCGGCGAAACTGAGGATCAAAGCGGCGGTTAAAACCGATGAATAGCGGCACATCGCGTTCTTTGACCACTTTCAGGCAGTCACGCACGCGGGCCAAATCGAGGTGGACAGGTTTTTCACAGAAGATGGCTTTGCCGTGGAAAGCGGCAAGTTCAATTAAATCGGCGTGCGTGTCGGTGGCGGAGGCAATCAGCACCGCGTGGACGTTTGGGTCGGCCATCGCTTCGCTTACGCTCTGCTGGCGAGCCTGATACAGCGTGGCAATGCGGCTGGCGTTTTCCTGGTTCGGATCAACAACTGACCAAAGGGTGGTCTCTTTGTGGGCTGCAATATTGGCGGCGTGGATCTGGCCGATGCGACCTGCGCCCAGTAAGGCAATGTTAAACATAGCGGCTCCCGATATTGGCATAGCTTTAGAGTCAAGTACCGGGGGGACCCCGGCAATGCGTACAGTTGATTTAACGACCCTTTAAATAAAACATTTATTTCATTTTAATGAATAGTGAAAATTCTATTTTTGAGTCAGGGTTAACATTTTGTCTATTTTATGGGTCTGATTTGTTATCAAAGTCACAACATCGCACAATATTGCATCACTTAAGGGAGGGGGTTTCAGCTTGATTGCAGGGAGTGGAGCAGAAAAGGAGCAGAACGTGGCAAAAAATGAAATGAACATTCCGCTTACAATACCAGCGGAATGTTCAAGGGTGAGGATTGAGATTAATACTGACGGGCGCGTTTAAGCATCGCTAACGTTTTGGCGGCAGCATCCGTCACTGAGCCAGAAGATGCCGTTTGCGCATCGCCTGTACGCCACCAGGCTTCGTAATCATGAGTCATGGTTTTTGGCAGCACTTTGATGTCCAGTAGTGTCGGACCTGGATGCAAAGCTGAAGCTTCCAGCGCGGCCAGCAAACTTTGTTCGTCGTTGACTCGCCAGGCGCGGCAGCCATAACTTTCGGCATTCTTCGCAAAATCGACTTTAACCAGCGGCCCGTCAAGTTGCCCGGTTTCGGGGTTACGCCTGCGGTTCTCTGTGCCGAAACTGCCCATTCCATGACCCATTTGCAGGTTGTTGATACAGCCGAATCCTGCGTTATCAAACAGCAAGATGGTGATTTTGATGCCTTCCTGTACCGCGGTTTGCAGTTCCGAATGCAGCATCAAATACGAGCCGTCCCCAACCATGGCGTACACCGGCTGCTTCGGTTTCGCAAGCTTCGCCCCGACTGCGGCGGCAATCTCGTAACCCATGCAGGAGTAGCCGTATTCCAGGTGGTAGCTATCCGCTGTTTTGACCTGCCACAGACGCTGTAAATCGCCAGGTAATGAACCTGCTGCACCAACGACTATCGCGTTTTCCTCGATGTGCTGGTTAACCAGACCGAGTACGCGCGTTTGTGTCAGACATGTTCCGAGAACCTCGCTGTATTCGGCAAGCTGCGCATCCAGATGCCCGGCGACTTCCGGCTTGTCATGCGGCTGCCAGCGCCGTGTCCATAACCGCTGGCACTCTTCATGCCACGCGGCTTTGGCTTTAACAGGCTCATCGCGCCATGCCGACTGATAATCCAGCGTGCGTAGCCCGACGGTTAAACGCTCCAGCCCGACTTGTGCATCCGCCACCAGCGGCGTGGCATCCAGTTTCAGAGCATCAAACTCGGCCACATTTAGCAGCAAGAATTCGACGTCAGGATGGCAAAATAGCGATTTTGATCCGGTGGTGAAATCAGTCAAACGTGTACCGACGCCAATCACTAAATCTGCCTGCGCTGCCAGTTGGTTAGCCGCCAGACCACCGGTGACGCCCACCCCACCGAGGTTAAGTGGGTGTTCACTGACAATCGCTCCTTTGCCTGCCTGCGTTTCGACAAATGGCAACTGAACGCTGTCGATAAACTGGTTAAATGCCGCGTGAGCCCCCGAATAGCGCACACCACCACCGCAGATAACCAACGGGCGGCGTTTGCGGGTAATCAGTTCGAGCGCGGCTTGCAGGCGAGTTTCATCCGGTGGACGACGCTCAATAAGATGAACCCGTCGCGCGAAGAAACTTTCCGGATAATCCCAGACTTCGCCCTGCACATCTTGCGGCAGGCAGATGGTGACCGCACCGGTTTCCGCCGGATGAGTGAGCACTCGCATCGCGCTTAACATCGCACTCATCAATTGCTCAGGGCGATTGATCCGATCCCAGTAGCGAGACACCGGACGGAAGCAGTCATTGGTACTCAGGCTCAGGTCATGGAACTGTTCTATTTGTTGCAATACCGGATCGGGCTGGCGGCTGGCGTAAATATCCCCCGGCAGCAACAGCAACGGAATACGGTTGGCGGTTGCGGTGGCCGCTGCGGTCACCATATTCGCAGCCCCTGGCCCGACCGATGAAGTCACCGCATAGATTCGCCTGCGACAATGTTGTTTCGCAAAGCCGGTGGCAATATGCGCCATGCCTTGTTCGTTACAACCCTGATGGACTTTCAGATGGCCTGGGTTTTCTTCCAGTGCCTGGCCTATCCCCAGCACGTTGCCGTGCCCGAAGATGGTCATCACCCCAGCAACAAACGGCGTTTCTTCACCATCAATGTTGACGTATTGCTGGTTCAAAAACCTGACCAGGGCCTGCGCCATGGTCATGCGTTGTGTCGTCATGCTTCCCCCTGTTAGCCCAGCGTCGGCATAGAAAACGCAGCGCCTTGCTGATGGCTGGTTTCAGGCCAGCGAGCCGTGATGGTTTTCATGCGGGTGTAAAAACGAACGCCATCACTGCCGTGAACATTCAGCGGCCCGAAAATTGAACGCTTCCAGCCACCAAAGCTGTGGAATGCCATCGGTACCGGAATCGGCACGTTAACGCCGACCATACCCACCTGCACCTCTTCACAGAAGCGGCGCGCCGTGCCGCCATCGCCGGTGAAAATCGCCGTGCCGTTGCCGTACTCATGATGATTAATCAGGTCGATGGCGCTGCGGTAATCCGCGGCACGCACCACACACAGCACCGGGCCAAAGATTTCTTCTTTATAGATAGTCATTTCTGGGGTGACATTGTCGAACAACGTCGGCCCAACGAAATATCCACCTTCGTTGCCTGCAAGCTTCAGACCGCGCCCATCGACACGCAACGTCGCCCCTTGTGATTCGCCACTATCAATGTAGCCAAGCACTTTGGCGCGGTGCGGCGCTGAAATCAGCGGACCCATTTCGTTTTCTGGCCCTGATGTCAGCCCAGGCCCAACCCGCAGCTTAGCGATTTGTTGCTCAAGCCTTACGCAGAGATCGTCTGCGGTTTGGTCGCCCACCGCGACGACCACGGAGAGTGCCATACAGCGTTCACCCGCCGCACCGTAAGCCGCGCCCATAATCGCGTTTGTTGCCATTTCCATGTCCGCATCAGGCATCAGGATGCAGTGGTTTTTCGCCCCACCCAATGCCTGGCAACGCTTGCCGTGAGCGGAAGCCGTCTGGTAGATATATTCAGCAATCGGCGTCGAACCAACAAAACTCACCGCCTGCACGCGCGGGTCGGTCAGCAGGACATCTACCGCTTCTTTATCACCTTGCACCACATTGAAGACGCCGTCCGGCAGGCCAGCCTCTTTGAGCAATTGCGCCAGGCGTAACGCTAACGACGGGTCTTTTTCAGAAGGTTTGAGCACGAAGGTATTGCCGGTCGCCAGGGCAATAGGGAACATCCACATCGGCACCATCGCCGGGAAATTGAAAGGGGTGATGCCCGCACAGACGCCGAGCGGTTGCATCAGCGAGTGGCTATCGACACCGGTGCCGACGTTTGCCGAGTGCTCACCTTTTTGCAGATGTGGAATACCACAGGCGAACTCCACCACCTCAAGGCCACGGGTCAATTCGCCCACCGCATCGGAATAAACTTTGCCGTGTTCTTCGCTGATAAGCTTCGCCAGGCTGTCCATATGCTGTTCAAGCAGGCTTTTAAAACGGAACATGACACGCGCACGTTTCAGCGGAGCCTGTCGCGCCCAACCGGCAAATGCCTGTTGGGCGGCAGCGATCGCCTGTTCGGTCTGTTGCGCGGTGCTCATTGCCACCTGGCGGATTTGTGCGCCAGTGGCCGGGTTGAAGATCGCCTGAACGCGTGAGCTGTTGCCCATGACGCATTCACCGTGAATGAAATTCGCTACCGTCTCCATCTGTACCCTCTCACATTTATGGTCGATTCCTGAACACTGTATATGAAATAAACATTCCATTTAATGGTTAAATAAAACAAATGTTGATTATTGTGATCAGAAATCAGTTTTTGTGTTAAGCGCAGCGGCGGGGGAACGGGATAGAGACTACTATGATTTCATATCGGATCTGTTTTGGTATATTTGTTTCATTTTCACCGTTGCTGGGGTTAAATATGTTTCAGCAACCATTTCTTTGAGGAAGGTAATTTGACCACCGCGACCAACCTGAGCGAGTTACAGCAGCAGATTCGCGACCGCTACGACAGCCTGAGTAAACGGTTGCAGCAAGTTTCCCGTTACGTGCTGGATAACACCAACAGCGTGGCGTTTGATACCGTAGCCGCCATTGCCGAACGCGCAGAAGTGCCGCCCTCAACGCTGATCCGCTTTGCCAATGCTTTTGATTTCAGCGGCTTCAACGAAATGAAACAGCTGTTTCGCATGAATCTGGTGGAGGAAACCGCCAGCTATACCGACCGCGCACGGTTGTTCCGCGAAATGGAAAGCGAGGCGGTGCCTGAAACGCCACTCGATATTTTGCAGGAGTTTGCCCGTTCCAATGCGCAGGCGTTGCAGCAACTGGCCGCACGCACTGAGCCGGAAATGTTACAGCGAGCGGTGACTTTGCTGGCAGAAGCAGAAACAATTTATATCGTCGGCCTGCGCCGTTCGTTTAGCGTGGCAGCGTATCTAAGTTATGCGCTGAGCCACCTGGAGTGCCGCCCGATTCTGCTCGACGGTCTCGGCGGGATGCTGCGTGAGCAAGTGAATCGAGTGAAAGCGAAGGATGTGGTGGTGCTAATTAGCTTCTCGCCGTATGCCCAGGAAACGTTGATGGTCAGTGAAAAAGCGGCAAGCACTGGCGCACGGCAAATCGTGATTACGGACAGCCAGATTAGCCCGCTGGCCACGTTCAGCGATTTGTGTTTTGTGGTTAAAGAAGCGCAGGTTGATGCTTTCCGCTCCCAGTCTGCCACGCTGTGTCTGGTGCAATCGTTGATGGTGGCGTTGGCCTATTATCAGGGAACGCCGCACAGTAGTTTATCGCCCGAAGCTTAGCCCCATGAAACCATGGGGCTGGTGACAATTTAAGGTTCGAAAGGTCTGCGGCCAAACTGGTTGTGTCCGCATTTCGGGCAGACAGGCAGCACGTCCGGGGTGTAAACGGCAAGGTGGAAGTGACAATTCTCGCAAACCAAATTGCCAAGCCCAACCACTTCACCGCTGTGATAGACACCGTGATGGTTGAGATCCTGAAAGACTTCGCGCCACTCGAGCTGCGTTTTGTCAGTGATGTCAGCCAGTTCCTGCCAGAGACTTTCTTTAATGACGCGCATGAAAACGCTGTCGGTAAATTCGTCCTGGCTTTCGTTGTAGCTGCGGGCAAACTCTTCCAGATCACGCCGCACTGCACGCGTCACTTCATCAACTTCGGTACGCGTTAGCTCCCCAGTTTCGTTCATGCGTTTACGCGCGCTGGCGACCAGTTCGTCTATATCGCGCTCGCCATTACGTAACCGTTCGGTGAGCGAGGCCACCAGTTCACGGTAAAATTGAGCAACCTTGTTCATCGTCTGCTTACCTCCTTGAAGAGATTCCTGCATTCAGTGTCGGCTAACCTGCTCTAATAGTAGACGTTAATCGGCTATCACTTTGTTAGTTTGCCCACAAGCAAGGTAAAAAAGTGCAAATGAGAAATGCAGACTCCAGCTTTCTAAAGGCTGTTTTGCGGCACTCTTATCGGCTATGCTATGCCGATCTGAAATTAATAGTTAAAGCTACAACCTGTAGCTGTCTTTCATCACAGGACCACTGGCTGCCATGCAAGAGCAATATCGCCCGGAAGAGATAGAATCCAACGTACAGCTTCACTGGCAAGAGAAGCGTACTTTTGAAGTAACCGAAGACGAAGGCAAAGAGAAGTATTACTGCCTCTCGATGCTACCCTATCCTTCTGGCCGACTACACATGGGCCACGTTCGTAACTACACCATCGGTGACGTTATCGCGCGCTACCAGCGCATGCTGGGCAAAAACGTGCTGCAGCCAATCGGCTGGGATGCGTTCGGTTTGCCTGCTGAAGGGGCGGCGGTAAAGAATAACACCGCGCCTGCACCGTGGACTTACGACAACATCAATTACATGAAGAACCAGCTCAAAACGCTGGGCTTTGGCTATGACTGGAGCCGCGAGCTGGCGACCTGTACCCCGGAATATTACCGTTGGGAACAGCAGTTCTTCACTCAGCTGTATAACAAAAGCCTGGTTTACAAAAAAACCTCCGCGGTTAACTGGTGCCCGAATGACCAGACTGTGCTGGCAAACGAACAGGTTATCGACGGTTGCTGCTGGCGCTGTGACTCCAAAGTTGAGCGCAAAGAAATCCCACAGTGGTTTATCAAAATCACCGCTTACGCAGATGAGTTGTTAAACGATCTGGATACGCTGGACCATTGGCCTGATCAGGTCAAAACCATGCAGCGTAACTGGATTGGCCGTTCTGAAGGCGTTGAGATTACTTTCGACGTTGAAAACAGCGCTGAGAAACTGACGGTTTACACCACCCGCCCGGACACCTTTATGGGTGTGACTTACCTGGCAGTTGCTGCTGGCCACCCTATCGCTCAACAAGCGGCAGTGAACAACCCTGAACTGGCTGCATTCGTCGATGAATGCCGTAACACCAAAGTTGCCGAAGCTGAAATGGCAACCATGGAAAAGAAAGGCGTTGCCACTGGCGTGAACGCCATTCACCCACTGACTGGCGAAGCTGTTCCAGTTTGGGTAGCAAACTTTGTCCTGATGGAATACGGCACCGGTGCGGTGATGGCGGTTCCTGGCCACGACCAGCGCGACTGGGAATTTGCGACGAAATACGGTTTGCAAATCAAACCTGTGATTCTCAATGCCGATGGTAGCGAACCTGATTTATCAGCCGCCGCGATGACCGAAAAAGGCGCACTGTTCAATTCAGGCGAGTTCGACGGCCTGGACTTCCAGAATGCGTTCAACGCCATTGCCGACAAACTGGCAGCGAAAGGCGTGGGCGAACGTAAAATTAATTATCGTCTGCGCGACTGGGGTGTTTCCCGTCAGCGTTACTGGGGTGCGCCAATTCCAATGGTGACTCTGGAAGACGGCACGGTCATGCCAACGCCAGAAGATCAACTGCCGGTTATTCTGCCAGAAGATGTCGTCATGGACGGTATCACCAGTCCAATTAAAGCCGATCCTGAATGGGCTAAAACCACTGTTGATGGCAAACCTGCGCTGCGTGAAACCGACACCTTCGATACCTTTATGGAATCGTCCTGGTACTACGCGCGTTACACCAGCCCGCAGTACGACAAAGGGATGCTGGACTCCAAAGCCGCCAACTACTGGCTGCCGGTAGATATCTATATTGGTGGCATCGAACACGCCATCATGCACCTGCTGTACTTCCGCTTCTTCCACAAACTGATGCGCGACGCAGGCATGGTGACCTCTAACGAGCCAGCCAAACAGTTGCTGTGTCAGGGCATGGTTCTGGCAGACGCGTTCTATTACACCGGCGTTAACGGTGAGCGTAACTGGGTTTCCCCAGCGGATGCGATTGTCGAGCGTGACGAGAAAGGCCGTATTATCAAAGCCTGCGACGCACAGGGCAATGAACTGGTCTATGCTGGCATGAGCAAAATGTCGAAGTCGAAAAACAACGGCATCGACCCGCAAGTGATGGTTCAACGCTACGGCGCAGATACCGTTCGTTTGTTTATGATGTTTGCGTCCCCGGCTGATATGACGCTGGAATGGCAAGAGTCTGGCGTTGAAGGGGCAAACCGCTTCCTGAAACGTGTCTGGAGACTGGCCTACGAGCACACCAGCCGTGGTGCGGCACCTGCACTTGATATTGCCGCGCTGAACGAAGATCAAAAAGCATTACGCCGTGATGTTCACAAAACCATCGCGAAAGTGACCGATGATATTGGCCGTCGTCAGACCTTTAACACCGCGATTGCTGCCATCATGGAATTGATGAACAAACTGGCAAAAGCACCGCAGGATAGCGAGCAAGACCGCGCTCTGCTGAACGAAGCGCTGTTGGCAGTGGTTCGTATGCTGTATCCGTTCACCCCGCACGTTTGCTTCGATATGTGGCAGTCATTGGGCGGTGAAGGTGATATCGACAACGCGCCATGGCCACAGGCTGATGAGTCAGCGATGGTTGAGGATTCGCTGTTGGTCGTGGTGCAGGTGAACGGTAAAGTTCGCGGCAAAATCACTGTTCCAGCTGATGCGACGCAAGAACAAGTGCAAGAACGCGCAGGTCAGGAACATCTGGTTGCGAAATATCTTGAGGGTGTGACCGTGCGTAAAGTGATTTACGTGCCGGGCAAACTGCTCAATCTGGTTGTGGGCTAAGCGCAGGAGGAACCGTGCGACATCCCTTTGTCAGCTTGTTAGTTATGTTGGCGGTGCTTGTCACCGCCGGGTGTGGTTTTCACCTGCGTGGCAGCACGCAGGTTCCGGATCAGATGAAAACGATGATCCTGAACTCTGGTGATCCCAACGGCCCGTTGGCACGTGAAGTTCGTTCTCAGTTGCGTCTTAACGGCGTCACGCTTGTGGAAGACACCGGAACGGGTGTTCGCAAGGATATTCCATCGCTGCGCTTGTTGGGCAGTTCAATCGGCCAGGATACCGCCTCGATCTTCCAGGATGGACGTACCGCGGAATATCAAATGGTGATGACGGTTTCGGCACAAGTGCTGATTCCAGGCCACGATATCTATCCGATTAGCGCCAGAGTGTATAAATCATTCTTTGATAACCCACTGAGTGCTTTGGCAAAAGATGCCGAGCAAGAATTGCTTACCAAAGAAATGTACACCACAGCGGCACAACAGCTGATTCGTAAGCTGATGACGGTACAAGTCGAGGACGTTGCTGAGACTAAAGCTGCCGAGAAACCGGTGACGAGCACGACACCAGCGGCATCAACAAGCCGTACGTCGACCACGCTTTCGGCCGCTCCTGGTAGCAAATGATTCGGTTGTACCCTGAACAACTCCGCGCGCAGCTCAATGAAGGGCTGCGCGCGGCGTATCTGTTACTCGGAAACGATCCGCTGTT
The DNA here is from genome assembly GCA_024169445.1 of Buttiauxella agrestis ATCC 33320. Lineage (GTDB taxonomy): Bacteria > Pseudomonadota > Gammaproteobacteria > Enterobacterales > Enterobacteriaceae > Buttiauxella > Buttiauxella ferragutiae. The sequence continues at coordinate 2,357,148 of JALKFA010000001.1, read as the reverse complement.
ACTTCAGGAAAGCCAGGATGCGATTCGCCAGACGGCGAGTACCCAGGGCTTTGAAGAACATCATACCGTGCAGATTGATGCCAGCACTGACTGGCAAGATCTGTTCTCAATTTGCCAGGCGCTAAGCCTGTTCGCCAGCCGCCAGACTCTGCTGTTGTTGTTACCAGAAAATGGGCCGAACGCGGCGATTAACGCGCAGTTCGAAACGTTGGTGTCCTTGCTGCACGACGATATTCTGCTGCTGGTGCGTGGCAACAAGTTAACCAAGGCTCAGGAAAATGCTTCGTGGCTGGCGAAACTGGCCGACCGCAGCGTGACTGTGACCTGCCAGACGCCTGAACAGGCTCAACTTCCACGCTGGGTTTCTCAACGTGCGAAACAGATGAACCTCCAGCTTGATGACGCGGCCAATCAATTGCTGTGTTATTGCTACGAAGGCAACCTGTTAGCGCTTTCGCAGGCGCTGGAGCGTTTGTCGCTGATATGGCCAGATGGAAAGCTTACGCTGCCACGGGTCGAGCAAGCGGTGAATGATGCCGCACACTTCACCCCTTTCCATTGGGTTGATGCGATTTTGGCAGGCAAAAGTAAACGCGCGCTGCATATCCTTCAGCAGTTAAGGCTGGAGGCCAGCGAGCCGGTGATTTTACTGCGTACGCTGCAACGCGAATTACTGCAACTGGTTAACCTGAAACGCCAGTCGGTAAGCACTCCGCTACGCACTTTATTTGACCAGCAACGCGTGTGGCAAAACCGTCGCGCACTGGTCACTGAAGCGCTTAATCGCTTATCGGCGGACCAGCTTTATCAGGCGGTGCGTCTGCTTTGCCAGGTAGAACTGACGCTAAAGCAAGATTATGGACAATCGGTGTGGGCTGAGCTGGAAGGGCTTTCTCTGCTGCTATGTCATAAAGCTCTGGTGGAAATTTTCACTCATGGCTAACAGCGTTTCGCGTTTAACTGCCCTGTATGGCGGGACATTCGACCCTATCCATTACGGGCATTTAAAACCGGTCGAAGCGTTGGCAAAACAGGTGGCACTGCAACAAGTCACTATCATGCCCAACAACGTGCCTCCCCATCGCCCCCAACCGCTGGCGAACAGCCAACAACGTAAAGCTATGGTCGAGCTCGCCATTGCGGGAAAACCACTATTTCGTCTGGATGACCGCGAACTGCAACGTGAAACCCCGTCGTACACGGTTGAAACACTGGAACAGTTGCGTGCAGAGATTGGCGCGAAGCAACCTCTGGCATTTATCGTGGGCCAGGATTCGTTGCTGAACCTACAACGCTGGCACCGTTGGGAAACATTGCTGACGTTATGCCATCTGCTGGTTTGCCAGCGCCCCGGGTATGCTCTGTCGATGGATACGCCAGAAGAACAGCAGTGGCTTGATAAGCATCAAACCACTTCGGTTGAAGAACTTCACAGCCTGCCTGCGGGGAGAATTTACCTCGCACCAACGCCACTGTACGACATCTCCGCCACCGCCATTCGCCAGCGTTTAGAGCAACACTTGGCTTGCGATGATCTGCTCCCCCCTGCCGTGGCTGAATTTATTCGCCAGCACCAGCTTTATTGCTAAGCACGCGCCGCAACGCATCCAGTAATCTGTCGTTATCCGCCGGGCTTTTGATCGCCACGCGATAATAACGCGCATCAAGCCCCGGGTAGTTTGCACAATGGCGAATCAAGATGTTCTCTTTCAACAACGCCTTTTGTAACTCCAGATCCGCAATGTCACAGCGCAGGAAAATATAGTTCGCGCGCGGCGGCCAAACCGTTATTCCTGGCAATGCGTTCAGAGTATTAAAAAGTCGGGGTTGTTCGGTGTTCAGCCAACGATAACTCGCCTCGATATAAGCGCTATCGTTAAGAATAATCTCGCCCGCCAGCGCAGCAAACGCGTTAATCGTCCAGGGTTCCCGGTGTTCGCGAATGCACCCAACGGTGGCTGTATCTGCGCTGACCAAATAACCCAGGCGCAGTCCGGCAATAGCAAAAAATTTGGTCAGGGAGCGCAAAACATAAATATTGGGGAAACTCGAAAGCTCAGGGATCAAGCCCGGCTCAGTGGGGATAAAATCGAGAAAAGCTTCATCGACGATGAAAGCAATATTGTTTTCGCGGCAACGCTGCGCAACCGCTAATAACAAAGATCTCTCGAGCAAAAGCCCTGTCGGGTTATTTGGAGTACACAAAAACAGGCAATCCAGCTCAGGGGTTAAAGCTTGCAATAATGATTCATCAGGTTGCCAGCCTTGTGCTTCGGACAAGTGGAAATCCGTTATTTCGCAGCCAATACGGGTTAATGCACGACGATATTCAGCAAAGCCAGGCGTCAGTAATAAAGCCTTTTGTGGGGCAAGTTGCTGAACCAGATTAAAGATCAGTTCTGTTTCGCCATTCCCCGCCAACACCCACTCCTGCGGGACTTGATGATGTTTTGCCAGCGCCTGGTGTAACACACGGTATTCAACATCAGGGTAGCGTTCTGCCAACGCCAGGTTTGCAACGATTGCGCGCTTTAATGAATCCGGCATGCCGAGCGGATTAATATTGGCACTAAAATCGATCAGCGACTCTGCATCCACGCCCATCACCGCTGCCGCTTCAATAATATTGCCACCATGCTGGCTACTGAACGCCATAATTCCCCCAATAAAACTGACTTCGTCACATGAGGCACAATGATACACTTATGCCAGTGTAGCCACAGCCAACGTTTAGGTGAGGAACAAATGAAATTATGGTTAGTTCGCCATGGGCAATCCCAGGCCAATGTAGACGGGCTGTACAGCGGTATTTCTGAAACGCCCCTCACCGAACACGGCGTAAAGCAGGCGCAAGCCATTGGGGATTTACTCAATAAAGTCGCTTTTGAGAAAGTGCTTTGCAGTGAACTGGGGCGTGCCCAACACACGATGCAGCTCATTGTTCAGCAACGCAACATTCCGGTAGTGACTGAGCCGCGTCTTAATGAGATGAATTTTGGTGACTGGGAAATGCAGCATCACCGTGATTTGCAACGCATGGATTCGGAAAACTATGCGGCCTGGTGTAATGACTGGCAGAACGTGGTGCCGAAGAATGGCGAAGGTTTCCAGCTTTTTTCTCAGCGCGTCAGTGAGTTTGCAGCGACGCTCTCCTCACAGCCTAAAGAAAAGAATATTCTGATTGTTAGCCATCAAGGTGTGTTGAGTTTACTTATTTCCACCCTCCTCAATATGCCTCCCGCCTCGATGTGGCATTTCGTTATTGAACAAGGTGCATGGAGCTGCGTTGAAATTCGCGATGGCTTCACCACGCTGAGAACCCTTAATAATCGCGCGATTTACAGCCCGGCATCGTAAGTTGTCTGCGTTACAGTTATCGTCAACCATTGACACTACAGTCCAGGCTGTTATGCTCCGCTGCCATAATTTCCTGCCCGCAAGCATGACTTTCCAAAATAGTTTTACAAAAATGGCGATGCAAACCAGGTCACTCGGTGGGATGATACCCCGCTTTGAGCGCCGCATTGCTGATTTGCCAGTAAGACAGTCCCAGCCAATGGGTTAAATGCGGGCGACATCGAACACACTCTACTTTTCCCAGGGGGAACACTTGCAGGGTAAAGAATTTCAAGATTTCATCGTCGATAAAATTGACGACCTCAAAGGCCAGGACATCGTTGCTTTGGATGTTCAGGGTAAATCAAGCATCACTGACTGCATGATTATCTGTACCGGCACCTCTAACCGTCACGTTATGTCTATCGCTGAACACGTCGTAGAATCATCCCGCAAAGCCGGTTTTGATGCGCTGGGTGTGAAAGGCATTAACGCGACTGACTGGGTAGTTGTTGATCTTGGCGAAGTTATCGTCCATGTGATGCAAGAAGAAAGCCGTCAACTGTACGAACTGGAAAAGCTCTGGGGTTAATGCGTGAAGCTGCAACTAGTCGCAGTCGGCACTAAAATGCCTGACTGGGTACAAACCGGCTTTACCGAGTACCTGCGTCGTTTCCCAAAGGATATGCCTTTTGAACTGGTAGAAATCCCTGCGGGAAAACGCAGCAAAAATGCCGATATCAAACGCATTCTCGAAAAAGAAGGCGAAATGATGTTAGCTGCGGCCGGCAAGGGCAACCGAATTGTCACGCTGGATATCCCGGGGCAACCATGGGATACGCCGCACCTTGCCGTGCAGCTTGAACGCTGGAAACAGGATGGTCGAGATGTCAGCCTGCTGATTGGCGGACCGGAAGGCCTCGCCCCTGCGTGCAAAGCTGCCGCAGAGCAAAGCTGGTCGCTGTCGAATCTGACTATGCCCCACCCTTTAGTGCGAGTTCTGGTGGCAGAAAGCCTGTACCGCGCGTGGAGCATCACGACAAACCATCCTTATCACCGTGAGTAAATATCGTCAGGTAGAACAAAGCTGCGGATGAAATTACAGAATTCTTTTCGTGACTATACAGCTGAGTCTGCGCTTTTTGTGCGCCGGGCGCTGGTCGCGTTTCTTGGTATTTTGGTGTTAAGCGGTGTGCTTGTCGCCAACCTTTATAATTTGCAAATCGTCCGTTTCACCGACTACCAAACTCGTTCTAATGAAAACCGCATAAAACTGGTTCCAATCCCTCCTAGCCGCGGCATCATCTATGACCGCAACGGCACCCCACTGGCACTTAACCGTACCATTTATCAGGTTGAAATGATGCCAGAGAAAGTGGATGACGTGCAGGCAACACTGGAAGCTTTACGCTCAGTGGTGGATTTAACCGATGATGATATTGCCAACTTTAAGAAAGAGCGATCGCGCTCGCATCGCTTTACATCAATTCCGGTCAAAACCAACCTCACCGAAGTACAGGTTGCGCGTTTTGCCGTGAATCAGTACCGCTTCCAGGGCGTGGAAGTGAAAGGCTATAAACGCCGCTACTACCCGTACGGCTCAGCGTTGACGCACGTCATTGGCTATGTTTCTAAAATCAACGATAAAGACGTTGAGCGCCTCGATAAAGACGGCAAACTGGCAAACTACGCCTCAACGCATGACATCGGTAAGCTGGGCATCGAACGCTATTACGAAGATGTTCTGCATGGCCAAACTGGTTATGAAGAAGTTGAAGTGAACAACCGTGGCCGTGTGATTCGCCAGCTCAAAGAAGTACCACCGCAGGCCGGGCACGATATTTATCTGACTATCGACCTTAAACTACAGAATTACATTGAAACCTTGCTGGCGGGAAGCCGTGCCGCAGTGGTGGTCACCGACCCGCGCACTGGCGGTATTCTGGCGCTGGTTTCCATGCCAAGTTATAACCCGAACCTGTTTGTCGATGGCATTTCAAGCAAAGACTATTCCGGTTTATTAAATGACCCGAATACACCGCTGATCAATCGCGCCACACAAGGGGTTTACCCTCCTGCTTCTACGGTAAAACCGTATATGGCGGTGTCCGCATTAAGCGCTGGGGTGATCACCCGCAATACTACGTTATTTGACCCAGGCTGGTGGCAGTTGCCAGGTTCTGAAAAACGCTATCGTGACTGGAAAAAATGGGGCCACGGCCGCCTGAATATCACCAAAGCACTGGAAGAATCTGCTGATACCTATTTCTACCAGGTTGCCTATGACATGGGCATCGACCGCATGGGTGAGTGGATGCGCAAGTTTGGCTATGGGCATTACACGGGTATCGACCTGTCTGAAGAACGAGCCGGTAACATGCCAACCCGTGAATGGAAACAGAAGCGGTTTAAGAAACCGTGGTATCAGGGTGACACCATTCCTGTCGGTATCGGCCAGGGTTACTGGACGGCAACGCCAATCCAGATGAGTAAAGCGATGATGATTCTGATTAACGATGGCATCGTCCGCGTACCTCATTTCTTGATGAGCACCGTTGAAAACGGCAAGCAAGTGCCGTGGCAGCAGCCGGTACAACCGCCGGTCGGCGACATCCACTCTGGTTTCTGGGAAATCGCCAAAGACGGGATGTATGGCGTTGCGAACCGTCCTAACGGTACCGCTCATAAATATTTCGCCAATGCCCCGTATAAAGTGGCGGCGAAGTCAGGGACCGCGCAGGTGTTTGGCCTGAAAGCTAACGAAACCTACAATGCGCACAAAATTGCTGAACGCTTACGCGACCATAAATTAATGACGGCGTTTGCGCCTTACGACAATCCAAAAGTTTCCGTCACCATGATTCTGGAAAACGGCGGTGCAGGCCCCGCTGTAGGCACCATCATGCGCCAGATTCTCGACCATATCATGCTCGGGGATGACAACACGGTACTGCCTGATGAAGCACCCGCGCCAGCAGGTGCAGAGGATCAATAACCATGACTGATAATCCAAACAAAAAGTCGTTCTGGGATAAAATCCATATCGATCCGCTCTTCCTGGTGACCATTCTGGCGCTGCTTATTTTTAGTGCGCTGGTTATCTGGAGTGCCAGTGGCCAGGATATGGACATGATGGAGCGTAAAATCGGCCAGATCCTGATGGGACTGGTGGTGATGATCGTGATGGCTCAAATCCCGCCCCGCGTTTACGAGGGCTGGGCTCCGTACTTGTACATCGTCTGTATCATCTTGCTGGTCGCGGTGGATGCGTTTGGGGCAATATCCAAAGGTGCTCAACGCTGGCTAGACCTCGGTGTCGTGCGCTTCCAGCCATCCGAAATAGCCAAAATTGCTGTCCCCTTGATGGTCGCTCGCTTTATCAACCGTGACGTTTGTCCACCTACGCTTAAAAACACTGGTATCGCGCTGATATTAATTTTCATGCCGACGCTGTTGGTTGCTGCTCAGCCCGATCTCGGGACCTCGATTCTGATCGCCGCATCCGGCCTGTTCGTTCTGTTCTTATCGGGTATGAGCTGGAAACTTATCGGTATTGCCGTGCTGTTGGTTGCCGCATTTATTCCAATTTTGTGGTTCTTCCTGATGCACGATTATCAACGCGCTCGCGTAATGATGCTGCTTGATCCGGAAACTGACCCTCTCGGCGCGGGTTATCACATTATTCAGTCTAAAATTGCTATTGGCTCTGGTGGGCTGCGCGGCAAAGGCTGGTTGCACGGAACACAGTCACAGCTTGAATTTTTACCCGAACGCCACACTGACTTTATCTTCGCGGTTCTTGCCGAAGAGTTAGGTCTGGTCGGTGTTTTAGTCTTGCTGGCGCTCTACCTGCTACTCATCATGCGTGGCCTTGTGATCGCCGCTCGCGCGCAAACAACATTTGGCAGAGTTATGGCTGGTGGCCTAATGTTGATTTTATTCGTATATGTGTTTGTTAACATTGGTATGGTTAGTGGTATCTTACCGGTGGTCGGAGTACCTTTGCCGCTGGTGAGTTACGGGGGCTCGGCACTCATTGTTCTGATGGCCGGGTTTGGTATCGTGATGTCGATACATACCCACAGAAAAATGTTATCAAAAAGCGTGTAAGTTGATGAGGTGGGTAATGGTAAAGCGTTGGCTTGGGATCTGTGTAGTGGCTGCATTACTGGCTGGCTGCTCGTCTGATGACGGCGACCAACAGCAAGTGAACCAGCAACCGCAACCCGCGGTGTGTAATGGCCCGGTGGTTGAAATCAGCGGCGCAGACCCGCGTTTCGAACCGTTGAATCCTTCGGTAAACCAGGATTACGAAAATAACGGTAAGAAATACAAAATCGTGCAAAACCCGGCCAACTTCAGCCAGGCCGGTCTTGCTGCCATTTATGACGCAGAACCAGGCAGCAATTTGACTGCATCTGGCGAAACCTTTGATCCCTCAGCGTTGACGGCAGCACACCCGACACTGCCTGTTCCGAGTTATGCGCGAATCACTAACCTCGCAAATGGCCGAATGGTTATTGTGCGCATTAATGACCGTGGCCCATACGGCAATGACCGTGTGATTTCATTGTCTCGCGCCGCAGCTGACCGCCTGAACACCTCGAACAATACTAAAGTCCGTATCGACCCGATTCTGGTGGCGCAAGATGGCACCATGTCAGGCCCGGGTACGGTCTGTACGACCGTTGCCAAACAAACCTATGCCCTACCCGCTCGACCGGATTTAAACACCGGTATGGGGGGAGCAACTTCTGCGCCTGTTGATGCACCTCAGGGTGACGTTCGCGCCATTAGTAATTCTACATTACAGAGTGAAGATACAACTGGTGCTCCTGTGAGCAACAGTGGTTTTCTCGGCGCGGCAACCCCACTCGCGGCTGGCGTAATTGAAAGCGATCAGTCTGCGCCCGCTGTATCAGTCACACCAGTTCAGCCCGTTACTGTTCAACAAAGCGCACCGGTTACCGCCCCAGGTTCCGTTCAGGGTAGCGCACAGGCTGCTGTTCCTGCTGCCACCGGCCACTACGTAGTTCAGGTGGGTGCGGTCAGTGACCAGACTCGTGCTAACCAATGGCAGCAAAAACTTAGCCAGCAGTTTGGCGTACCGGGTAAGGTTTCCAGTAATGGGGCGATGTTCCGTGTACAACTTGGGCCATTTAATAGCAAAGGCGAAGCTGCCGCACTGCAACAACGCCTGATGAGCGAAGCCCAACAACAATCTTTCATCACTAACGCACCCGCTATGTAAGTGATTATGTCTGGCATCCGCTGTGCGTCAGTTAGTGTAAATTCCATTAACAAATGATGCGCAAAGACGGATGCCAGCAAAAATCGCTTTTGCTATAGTAAGGCACTTTTTTTATTCCTATCATGGATGTCGTTGTTCTAATCATGAATACAGCCCCTTCTTTTCGTTTTGTTAAACGCCTGGCGCTAACAACTGCCCTCACTCTTTCGGGGATGGCTGTTGCACACGCTGACGACCTGAACATTAAAACCATGATCCCGGGCGTGCCGCAGATTGATGCTGAAGCGTACATCCTGATCGATTACAACTCAGGCAAAGTCCTCGCAGAATCCAATGCTGACGCGCGCCGTGATCCTGCTAGTTTGACCAAAATGATGACCAGCTACGTCATCGGTCAGGCGATGAAAGCCGGTAAATTTAACGAAAGCTCCATTGTGACCGTTGGACAAGATGCATGGGCAACCGGTAACCCGGTATTTAAAGGCTCATCATTGATGTTCCTGAAACCAGGCATGCAAGTTCCCGTTTCCAAACTGATTCGCGGTATCAACCTGCAATCCGGTAACGATGCTTCCGTGGCAATGGCTGATTTCGTGGCGGGTAGCCAGGAATCGTTCGTCGGTCTGATGAACAGCTATGTTTCTGCTCTTGGCCTGAAAAATACCCATTTCGGGACAGTACACGGCCTCGATGCTGAAGGTCAGTACAGCTCTGCGCGTGATATGGCGTTGATCGGCCAGGCACTGATTCGTGACGTACCAAACGAATACGCTATCTACAAAGAAAAAGAGTTCACCTTCAATAATATCCGCCAGACTAACCGTAACGGTTTACTGTGGGATACCAGCCTGCAAGTTGACGGCATCAAAACCGGTCATACTGATGCTGCGGGTTATAATCTGGTCGCTTCTGCCACCGAAGGCCAGATGCGCCTGATTTCGGCAGTGCTCGGTGGGCGCACCTACAAAGGTCGCGAAACAGAAAGCAAGAAACTGCTGACCTGGGGTTTCCGGTTCTTTGAGACAGTTTCTCCATTGAAAGCCGGCAAAGAGTTTGCCTCAGAACCTGCCTGGTTCGGCGATAACGACCGTGCATCGTTAGGGGTTGATAAAGACGTCTATCTGACAATCCCACGTGGCCGTATGAAAGACCTGAAAGCCAGTTATGTGCTGAACACCACCGAACTGCACGCGCCGCTGCAAAAGAACCAGGTTGTCGGAACCATCAATTTCCAACTGGATGGCAAGACTATCGAACAGCGTCCGCTGGTCGTACTTCAGGAAATGCCGGAAGGTAACTTCTTCAGTCGAATCATTGATTACATCAAACTGATGTTCCACCATTGGTTTGGTTAATAATTGAACACTTGAAAGTGTAGAAGTCATCCCCATATACTATGAATCAAAGCAACTCCCGCCCCTGCTGGCGGGAGTTATCATTTTTAATGCCGTAACGCTGGAGCTACCATGAAAACCAATCTGAAAGAATTGCTCGAATTCCCGACTTCATTTACTTACAAAGTAATGGGTCTGGCGAAACCTGAGCTGGTTGATTTGGTCGTTGAGGTGGTGCAGCGCCACGCACCTGGTGACTACACCCCGCAGGTTAAACCGAGCAGCAAAGGTAATTACCATTCTGTCTCGATTACCATTAATGCGACCCACATTGAGCAAGTTGAAACGCTGTACGCAGAACTGGGTAATATTGAAATCGTTCGTATGGTATTGTGATTTGCCACCCGGCCTGCTGGCCGGGTACTGCTTTTCCCGCTGTGATATACTCCCACGACTTTCTAACCTGCCGGAGACGATGTTTTGTCTCAAGATACTATTCAAATCCGCCAACTAGGCCTACAGCCCTACGAGCCTATCTCACAGGCGATGCATGACTTTACCAATACCCGTGATGAAACCACCGCCGATGAAATTTGGCTGGTAGAACACGAGCGCGTATTTACACAAGGCCAGGCAGGGAAAGCGGAACATGTACTGGTTCCCGGAGATATCCCTGTCATCCAAAGTGATCGCGGTGGCCAGGTGACGTATCACGGGCCAGGGCAGCAAGTGATGTATGTGCTGCTTAATTTGAAACGCCGCAAACTGGGCGTGCGGGAACTGGTCACTATCCTTGAGCAAACGGTAGTTAACACACTCGCAGAATTGGGAATAGAAGCCTATCCTCGCGCCGATGCGCCTGGCGTCTATGTTGATGGGCGTAAGATTTGCTCGCTGGGTCTACGCATCCGCAAAGGATGCTCTTTCCACGGGTTAGCATTGAATATTGATATGGATCTGAGTCCTTTTTTACGAATCAATCCATGTGGTTACGCTGGTCTTGAAATGACCCAAGTGAGTTCATTACGTCCAGGAGCATCACTGGAAGATGTTCAACCATTGCTGATCAATAACTTTATTGCCCTGCTCAATAATCCACCAGTTAAATATCTAACTGTATGATATTAATTATTATGACGACTGCATCTTAAACCGGTGCAGTTTTCACTGTGACATTATTCAGCATCGCTTTACTTTATGATTAGTTTTGTATAACTTCCCCTGACTAAATAACCACCTTACCTTTTATATTCATATATAAATATATCGACTATTAATATATAACAGCAATCACTTAAGACATTGATTTGGTAAATGTATAATTCCATTTATAATTAATTTTTAATATGGTTCACACCTAATACATCACTGTCATTAATGCATAATTATTTAAATAATATAATCTGAATGGAATTAAGAGTTAGTTCACCAAAGAGAAACATTTCATGGACAGATATGAAAAAAATCATCACCCAACTTTCAAAGCATTACGAAATATTGATCTTAATTTATTAACAATTTTCGAAGCAGTCTACATTCATAAAGGGATCGTCAATGCAGCTAAAGTGTTAAATTTAACACCTTCGGCTATCAGTCAATCCATCCAAAAATTGAGGTCAACATTCCCTGACCCACTGTTTATCCGTAAGGGGCAAGGTGTCACACCTACAGCCTATGCTGCACATTTGCATGAATATATTAGCCAGGGATTTGAATCGATCCTGTGCGCCTTAGATATCAACAATAATTACGAAAAAGAGCGCATTATCACCGTCGCGTGCTCACCCACATCAGGCGCACTATTGATGCCACGAATCTATTCGGCCATTCAGAAAGTGAATCCGAAATTATCTGTTCGCAATGTGCCAGTGGCAGAACGCCAGTTATCACAATTTCAGGCTGATATTGCTATCGATAATCGTCACCATCATGGCCCCGGAATCAATAGCCACAAATTGTTTGATGACCGCCTGGTTGCGGTATGTCGCCACGATCACCCTAATGCAGAATCAATTTTCTCCGCCAATGATATTCACGGAATCAATTATACATTTCTGATTATGCAGGAAGAGTTGTTGGCCGATACTCGCCAACTGATTAATGAGCTCTTACCAAACCGCCAAATCACATTTAGCAGCTATAACCTCTTAGCCATCGTTTCAATGCTCAGCACCAGCGATCTCATTGGCTTTATGCCATACAAAATATTTGAAATGTTTTCTCACCATTTCGGACTTAAAACGGTTGAATGTGAGAGATTATCTGCCATTCCTCTGGGCACTACCATGCACTTCAACAAACTCAGCTCGCGCGATGCAATACTGCAAGAAGTCATCGACGCGATCATTCACGAATTTGAGAAAGTGTAGACATCCCGGCCTCGCGGCTTTCGCTGCGGGGTCAGCTTGCCAATTGTTAACGTAAAAAAGCGCACAATCCAACAAACCATTTACAATTCTTTCCCCATTTACTGCTCTGCCAGGCTGATTTATTCCCCCCAGTGATGGTATACTGCGCGCGCTATTAAAAAATAGTTGATAAATAAAACACTCGATTAGCCTGATTTTTTTTCAGCAACTGGAACACGTACGATATGAGTAAACCCATTGTAATGGAACGCGGCGTCAAGTACCGCGACGCCGATAAAATGGCTCTGATCCCGGTTAAAAACGTGGTGACCGAGCGCCAGGAGCTGTTAAGAAAACCAGAATGGATGAAGATCAAACTTCCATCTGATTCGACCCGAATTCAGGGTATCAAAGCGGCAATGCGTAAAAATGGTCTGCACTCGGTGTGTGAAGAAGCTTCCTGTCCTAACCTGGCAGAATGTTTCAACCACGGAACGGCAACCTTTATGATCCTGGGCGCAATTTGTACACGCCGCTGCCCGTTCTGCGATGTTGCTCATGGCCGCCCTGTCGCGCCAGACGCCAACGAACCCGCTAAACTTGCCCAAACCATTGCTGACATGGCGTTGCGCTATGTAGTTATCACGTCTGTAGACCGTGATGACCTGCGCGATGGAGGTGCCCAGCATTTCGCCGATTGCATCAGTGCAATTCGCGAGAAAAACCCAACGATCAAAATTGAAACGTTGGTACCGGATTTCCGCGGACGCATGGACAAAGCGTTAGAGATCCTCACCGCCACACCACCAGATGTGTTCAACCACAACCTGGAAAACGTACCGCGTATTTATCGTAAAGTACGCCCGGGTGCTGACTACAACTGGTCTCTGAAACTGCTTGAGCGTTTTAAAGAAGCGCACCCGGATATCCCAACTAAATCTGGATTAATGGTAGGTTTAGGCGAAACGAATGAAGAGATTGTGGAAGTGATGCGCGATCTCCGTCGTCACGGCGTCACGATGTTGACCCTTGGTCAATATTTGCAGCCAAGCCGCCATCACTTACCTGTGCAGCGTTATGTTAGCCCGGATGAGTTCGAAGAGATGAAAGCGGAAGCGCTGGCGATGGGCTTTACCCATGCAGCTTGCGGCCCATTTGTACGTTCTTCTTACCATGCAGACCTGCAGGCTAAAGGCATGGAAGTCAAATAACGATGTAACAAATCGTTACTTATGATTTGCAGATGACAAAAAAACCGGCTCATAAAAGGCCGGTTTTTTTATATCTGTCCGTGAAAGCTGAGTCTTGCTCAGTCTTTGTGCGTAATACGGTCCGCTGCTGCATCTGTATTGTTGGCAGACTTCGCGCCGGTCTCGTCTTCATTCATGGCTTTCTTGAAGCCTTTGATTGCCGCGCCGAGGTCGCCACCGAGTGTACGCAACTTCTTGGTGCCAAATAACAAAACAATCAGCGCACCAACCACCAACAACTTAGTAATACTAATCTCACCCATAGCAACCTTCTTTAATCATGCATGCCGTGAATACGGCGAATCATACACTGAGACAATTAACGGTCATTTTCTCGTGCTATACAATAGCAACCTGTAACAAGTTGAATCAAGACCTGGTCAAAAAATAATCACAGCAGTTGTGGATAAGCAAAACGTCGGTTTTTCAACACCGGTAACATGGCTCGCACATTGGCAAGATGCTGCCTTTCCAGTTCAGCATATATCAACGTCGGCTGCAGATTTGCAGCTGCAATCACAACGCCAAGCGGATCAACAACCTGGCTGTGGCCAATGTTTTTATTACCACACTCACCAGCAGCAACAACATAGCAAGTAGTATCAAGCGCTCGAGCGGCAAGAAGAGTGGACCAGTGCATTTCTTTGTTTGGGCCACGCAACCAGGCAGCTGGCAGAACTAACACTTCCGCCCCCGCTAATGCCAGACTTAAAGCCATCTCTGGAAAGCGTACATCGTAACAGGTCATTAAGCCTACTTTAAAGCCAGCGATCTCAATCACTGGCGGCAAACTTTCTCCCGCATCAACCAGCCGGGATTCTTGCACGTTAAACGCATCGTAAAGATGAAGCTTCTTATAACGGGCTATCACCTCACCACCGCGAATCGCCAGCAAAGTATTGGCCGCTCGCCCAGGCGTGGTTTTGATGTGCAGCGTCAGGATGGTGGTGAGTTGGTCATCACGGCTTTGCTCACAAAGCTGCTCAATAAACGCTTCGTTCATCGTTTGTGCCGATTTGACCGACAAATCGGGGTCATTGTCATCTCGTGCCAGCACCGCCTCGGGCAACACCAGCAATTGTGCTCCCGCGCCGTTGGCCTGAGCCATAAACCCAAGACAGGTTTGTACGTTCTCCTGCCAGTCTTTACTCACTGCAAACTGCCCTACGGCAACTTTCATTGTGGTTTCCCAAAAGGTCGCGAATATTTTCAGTATACCCGGTGTGAAACGTCCCGTACTGACGTTACACTCATTCTCTTGCGCATTAGATCGAACAGGAAAACATCGTGTTACAGATGCTATTAGCCGTGTTTATTGGCGGCGGGACGGGCAGCGTTGCGCGCTGGTTGCTCAGTATGAGATTCAACCCGGTGCATGGTGCTATTCCAGTTGGAACATTGGTCGCCAACCTGGTAGGCGCATTTATTATCGGCCTCGGCCTGGCCTTGTTCACCAGAATGACTCATCTCGACCCAGTGTGGAAATTGTTGATCACCACCGGTTTTTGCGGTGGCCTGACGACATTTTCAACCTTTTCGGCTGAAGTGGTATTCCTGCTACAAGACGGGCGTCTGGCATGGGCAGGATTAAACATGCTACTGAACCTCGCCGGTTCATTGACGATGACCGCCATCGCATTTTGGTTAGTTTCATTGGCATACGGCCACTAATTAGTAGCACGTTAAGGTTAGCTTAATTTTCGTCTGCCACTCTGTTTGAAAAATAGCGTGGGGCAAATAATGACGAAACAACGTGTTGCTGAGTGGACTGCGGTGCTGATAAGCACGCTAATTGTGGTGAGCTTTGTGAAAGTTTATCTATTTTACTGAATTTAAAGCAAAAAAAACCCGCCTTAGCGGGTTTTTATATTCTACTGGTAATGCCTTAGATAGGCATTACGTTTGCAGCAGATGGGCCTTTGGCACCGTTAGTGATTTCAAACTCAACGCGCTGACCTTCAGCCAGGGTTTTGAAACCATTGCTCTGGATTGCAGAGAAGTGTACGAACACGTCTTTGCTACCATCTTCCGGAGTAATGAAGCCAAAGCCTTTTGACTCGTTAAACCACTTAACGTTACCTTTAATCTTAGACATCTAAATTACCTTTACATGAAAAACGACACAAATGCTGTGTCGAACACCAGTACACCAATTGTGATGGATTTTGTCCAGCCCAGATTAGCTAAAAAGTGAGAAAAATTGCTACCTCTTTTAAAAAGTGTGCAGCAGCCCGTATTTTCAAACAATAGATAGAAAACATATGGGTTTGGATTGATTCTGGCCTATACCGCCGCTCAGAATTGGAAGCGTAGCCAGGCGAAGTAAACGTTACCGTTGTTGTAAGTTCCAGGGATATAGGTCATCTGGAAGGTCGCCGGGCCATATCCTACAGATGCCAAAGGCAGGATCACCGGCAGTGGAATGTAGTTCCAGTTATCACGAGCGGTAACACCGAGTGTATAGCCTAGCCCTATGTGGAAATTATCATCCGTCAGCGGGCGCCAGGTTTTCTCCCATCCGTAACCACCAATTGGCTCCCATTTGTTAAAGGAATCTTTAAACATCATCAAATACAAGCCATGCCAGTTCCCGCTGTCATCCCATCGCGTTTGTCCGAACCCAAGGCCCCATGGTCGTTCGTTATATTTCTCTATTTTTTCCTCGTCGTATGCGAAGCGCGCATGCCAGGTTATCGCCGGAATAAACAAATCATAGTGTTGTGGTTCATTCCACGTCTGTGAAACGTTATCAGTCAATGTATTCCAGGCATTGCCCAGCAGACTAGTTTGATTTGCCATTGCAGCTGGTACTTCCCTTATTGGAACCAGCAAAATAATAAAAAGAATCACTCGTTTATTTGTTAAAGCCACGTTAATTTCCGCATCAAAACTCAATAGCTAATTTAACAAATTTTATGTTAACTACAGCTAAATAAGCTGCGGGTAAAATCCGAAAACACGGGCCTGGTTATCGGTTATTAATAGAACAATTGCTTCGACAAATAGATAACGCATATCAATAAGTAAATGTCATAATTGCAGCTCGGCCAACAAAAGCACTATGGCAGTGGAATCAAGCTCGCTAAATTTTGATGCTTATCAGAACTCGTCGCCTGTGATTCAGGCAGATTGACACCGCTTTCGCAGACGGCTTTAAAGCCGTTATTTTTTATTTTTCTGGCATGGCGTTACGTTCAGGTACGGCCAACAGATGCCGACGACCAAACGCAACAGGGGGCTTTAATGCTAACTACGATTGAATTACTTATTGGGGTGATAGTGATTGTTGGTGTAGCTCGCTACATCATCAAAGGCTACTCCGCGACCGGCGTATTATTTGTCGGTGGTTTAATATTACTGATTATTAGTGCCTTAATGGGCCACAAAGTTTTACCTGCCAGTGCTGAAAGTACCGGTTACACCGCAACCGATATTGTCGAATATGTCAAAATCTTGCTGATGAGCCGTGGTGGCGATCTCGGCATGATGATCATGATGCTGTGTGGTTTTGCCGCATATATGACCCATATTGGTGCTAACGACATGGTCGTTAAGCTCGCATCAAAACCATTGAAATTAATTAACTCACCTTACATTCTGATGATCGCTGCGTATTTCGTGGCTTGTCTGATGTCACTAGCGGTCTCTTCTGCGACTGGCCTGGGTGTATTGCTGATGGCAACATTGTTCCCGGTAATGGTGAACGTCGGGATTAGCCGTGGCGCTGCGGCGGCAATTTGTGCCTCCCCTGCTGCAATCATTCTCTCTCCAACCTCTGGCGATGTGGTGCTGGCGGCGAAAGCTGCGGAAATGACATTGGTTGATTTTGCCTTTAAAACTACCGTGCCAATTTCTATTGCCGCAATTATTGCCATGGCGATTGCCCACTTCTTCTGGCAACGCTACCTGGATAAAAAAGAGAACATCAGCCATGAAATGCTCGATGTCAGCGAAATCCAGACTACTGCTCCTTCTTTCTATGCCATTCTGCCATTTACGCCAATTATTGGTGTGTTGATTTTCGACGGTAAATGGGGCCCACAACTACACATCATTACCATTTTGGTTATCTGTATTCTGATTGCGGCAATCATTGAATTCTTCCGTGGTTTCAACACACAGAACGTCTTCTCCGGGCTGGAGGTTTGCTATCGCGGTATGGCTGATGCCTTCGCCAACGTGGTGATGTTGTTGGTGGCGGCAGGTGTCTTCGCCCAGGGTCTCAGCACCATCGGCTTTATCCAGAGCCTGATATCTATTGCCACCTCGTTTGGCTCAGCAAGTATCATTCTGATGCTGGTGTTAGTCGTTCTCACCATGTTAGCTGCCATGACTACCGGTTCAGGTAACGCCCCGTTCTATGCCTTTGTTGAGATGATCCCTAAACTGGCTCACTCCTCTGGCATCAACCCTGCGTATCTGGCGATCCCAATGTTGCAAGCATCCAACCTGGGCCGTACCATTTCTCCGGTTTCCGGCGTGGTTGTGGCCGTTGCAGGTATGGCAAAAATTTCCCCATTTGAAGTCGTTAAACGTACCTCAGTACCGATTGCGGTAGGTCTGGTGGTGGTCATTATTGCCACTGAAATCCTCGTGCCTTCTGCTGCCGTTGTTGTTGGCGGCTAAAAGCACTTCGCTCACAGTGCCCGATAGGTGCGCTGTGGGCGTCCTACCTTGCCATAAACTATTTCGGCCATAATTTGCTGGCGGCTGGCACAAAACTCCAGATAACGTCGCGCCGTGGTACGGCTCAGTTTTAACGCTTCAGCCACGGTTTCCGCAGTGTGGCGAGCTTCCGGGTCAGTAAACAGCAGCTGCACTTTCTCCAGCGTCAGCTCATCAATCCCCACCGGCAACACCTCTTTTTGCTCCCCGCGCGCATAGGCATTGAACATATCGTCAATCTGCCGCTGGCTGGCACTGGCACTGTTCGCCAGCATCTGCATTCGCTGCTGATAGCGCTCCAGTGTTTGCTCAAGGCGTTCGTAGGCAATAGGCTTAACCAGATAATCAAACACCCCGCCGCGCACCGCATCGGATACGGTATCCATATCACTTGCAGCCGTCGTAAAGACCACTCCGCCAGGGAAGCGCGCCTGAGCCAGTTCTTGCAGAAGCGTAATTCCGCGGCCATCGGGCAAATAGTTATCCAGCAAAATCAAATCAGGCTTAAATCGCTCAATCATCATTCTGGTTTGCGCCAGATTCCCCGCCAGCCACACTTGCCCGCAATGGGGCATTTGACGAATAAACTCCGCATGCATTTCCGCCAGCGCTGTTTCGTCTTCAACAATCAGAATCGTAATAGGTTGCGTCATTGCTCTTTTTCACTTTCGGTATAAAAACAGAAAATAAAGAACCGCTGGGTTGGTTGTCTTCCAGCGTAATTACCCCGCCACAGCGACTGACATAACTGACTATCAGATATAACCCAATGCCGTGTGCGTCCTTGTTATCAGTTTTGGTGCTGACACCTTGCTCAAAAATAGCTTCACGTAACGTCTCGGGCACGCCACAGCCCTGGTCGGCCACTTCAATTATCACCTCCGATCCTTCATCGCTCAGATAGAGTTCGACAATGTTATTGCTGCGTGAATTTTTCAGGCTGGCATCAAAAGCGTTATCCAGTAAATTGCCGACAATAGCCGAAAACTCAGTGCTATCCAGCCCTTCCGGAAGCGCCGATAACTGGCTGCCAGGCACAATATTTAATACCAGCCCCAGTTCACGCGCCCGCTGAGACTTACCAAACAACAGGCCAGCCACCTGGCGGTCATTTATCTCACTGCGCAGATAATCGATAAGCTCTTGCTGCGCCTGAGACTCCCCTTTCACCATCTCAAGCACCCGGTCATATTCCTTCATTTGCAGCAGGCCGCTGAGCGTCGACATCCAGTTTAAATGTTCATGACGCAGCGTTCGCAGGCTCTCCACATACTGTTTAATTTGGGTGAGCTGCGCATTCAGCGTGCTGATTTCGTCTTTGCTGCGGAAGCTGACAATCGCGCCTGCGGGTGCCGCATGGCCGGAATGAATCACCCCGCGATTGGCAATCACACTCAGCCCGTTAAAAGTACAAATCACGTCCTGGCGTGCTTCGGCAATCTTTTCAGTGAAAAAACTCGCCGGATGCACCACATCAGATATTGGTTTCCCCAGCCACTGGCGGCCTGGTGAACGCAACCCGAGCATTTTACGGGCATTGCGATTAATCGCCGTGATAAGCCCATCGCTATCGACGGCGATCAAGCCTTCAAATACCGAGCCAAACAGCGCCTCTTGTTGGCGCACCACGCGCGCAATCTGGCGTGGCTCCATCCCCAGCATCTGCCTGCGGATATGGGAAGAAAACAACCAGGAGAGCAGCATCAGAACAATCAGGATAACCACAAAAACACCGGCGAGCGGCAGCAGGAAATCCAGACGCCAGCTATCAATTTTACTGACCAGATAACCGAGCGACACCACGCCAATCACTTTGCCGTGCTCGTCAAAGATTGGCGTCTTGGCGCGCATCGCCATGCCAATCGAACCTTCGCCAGTAATAAAGTAGCTCTCACCTTTTTCCAGCGCACCAGGCTTGGTCCACTGCATCGGGTAGCCAATTTTTTCTGGATTCGGGTGAAAAAGACGAATGGAATGGCTGTCGCCAATCACGACATAATCAAAATCAGAACCGGTGGATAATTTGCCAACAATCACGGCGAGGTGTGCGCTGTCTCTGTTTTTGACCGCCGTAATAAGACTGTCGTTCGAGGCGATAATCCGCGCCTGATTCATCGCCATATCGCGCACATGTTCGAGGAGATAATCTTCAAAACTTGCCGTTAAATACTTGCCCAGTGCAGCAATCAATAAAGTCGATACCAGTAACAGCAGTAAAAAGATTCTTAATGGGAAAGCAATTTTTTGAAAAAATCGCAATACGCCAATCTTTTCTGTTCCCGGCATTGATTTTCCTTTTTCTGGCGTTCGACAAATGTAATGAAATTGTTTCTAAAACCGCGAAATTAATAAAATCGATCGTCACAGATTCAGAACATTAAATCAATTAAACAAATAAAAACCACGTCACAACTTGCGAAGAAATTAATTAAATAAATAAAAACCATTAAGTCTATTTAAATCAGGTAACCCTTTGTGAAACAGTTCAAAACCTGGCGAACAAATACCCCTTACGATCTTCCCCACAGCAGCAGAAATGCTGAAAAGCTCAATTGAAAATAAAACGTTATAAGTTGCAACAAATATACTCAAACAAGGAAGTCACCACTCATGTTTGGCAATACCGTGTTCGCCCAGGTTAAACGCGCCGAAAATATAAAAATGTCCGCTATCACGCACTTCCTGCGTGAAAATGACCTGAGCATTGATACGACGGTAGAAGTCTTTATTACGGTCACTCGCGACGATAAGCTCATCGCCTGCGGAGGCATTGCTGGAAATATAATTAAATGCGTGGCAATCGACGAATCTGTACGCGGTGAAGGGCTGGCGCTCACCCTGGCAACAGAATTAATTAATCTCGCCTACGAACGGCAATGCCCACACCTGTTTATCTACACCAAAACACAGAACGAAGCGTTATTTAAGCAATGTGGTTTTTACACCATCACCAGCGTGCCAGGCATGATGGTACTGATGGAAAATAGCGCCACACGCCTGCAACGTTACGCCAGTTATTTAACCACACTGCGCCAGGCTGGCAGCAAAATTGGCTGCATCGTGATGAATGCCAATCCCTTTACTCACGGCCATCGTTATTTAATTCAGAAAGCCGCAGAACAGTGCGACTGGCTGCATGTTTTCCTGGTGAAAGAGGATACCTCGCGCTTCCCGTACGAAGACCGCCTGGCACTGGTGCGTTCCGGCACCGCCGAAATTAAAAAACTCACCGTCCATCGCGGCTCCGAGTACATCATTTCCCGCGCGACATTCCCTTGTTACTTCATCAAAGAACAGGGCGTGCTCAACCATTGCCACACCGAAATCGACCTGAAAATTTTCCGTCAGTATCTGGCCCCAGCACTCGGTATTACCCACCGTTTCGTCGGTACCGAACCGTATTGCGAAGTCACCGCCACCTACAACAAAGACATGCGCCACTGGCTGGAAACTCCATCGCTCCCCGCTCCGCCGATTGAACTGGTGGAAATTGAACGTCTGCAATATCACGGCATGGCGATTTCCGCCTCGTGGGTACGCAAGCTACTGGTGAAAAAAGACTTTGCCGCCATCGACATTCTGGTTCCCGAAGTCACTCGCGACTACTTAGAACGCATGTTCGCTGCCCGCCCGCAAAACAGCGTGGGCGGGCAACTGGAATCCACATTAACAGGTGAAAAATGAACATTACTCATGCAGCCGTTGCCGGCACCCTGGAGTCTGGCGATGTGATGATCCGCATCGCACCACTCGATACACAAGAGATCGACCTGCAAATCAGCAGCAACGTTGAAAAACAGTTTGGCGAAGCCATACGCGCCACGGTGCTGGAGATCCTCGCTCGCCATCAGGTTAAAGGCGTGCAACTGATTCTTGACGACAAAGGCGCGCTGGACTGCATTCTGCGCGCCCGTCTGGAAACCCTGCTGGTTCGCGCAAGCGATATCACCGCCTTGCCATGGGAGAAAAACCTATGACGCCGGAACAAAAGAACCGCACCCGCCGCAGCATGTTATTTGTGCCGGGTGCCAATGCGGCGATGGTCAGCAACGCCTTTATTTATCAGGCCGATGCGCTGATGTTCGATCTGGAAGACTCAGTTATCCTGCGCGAAAAAGACGCCGCCCGCCGTCTGGTTTTCCACGCGTTGCAACACCCGCTGTATCAGGATGTGGAAACCATCGTGCGCGTGAATCCACTTGATTCCGAATATGGCGTGGCCGACCTGGAAGCCGTGGTGCGCGGCGGTGCCGACATTGTGCGCCTGCCAAAAACCGACACCGCACAAGACGTCATTGATACCGAAAGTGAAATCGCGCGCATTGAAGCCGCATGTGGCCGCGAACCCGGCAGCACCGGAATTCTGGCCGCCATTGAATCCCCGCAAGGCATCACTCAGGCGGTGGCGATAGCCCATTCATCCTCACGCTTAATCGGCATCGCGCTGGGTGCGGAAGATTATGTGCGCAACTTGCGCACCGAACGTTCCCCCGAAGGTATCGAGCTGCTATTTGCCCGTTGTTCCATTCTGCAAGCCGCGCGCGCGGCGGGGATTCAGGCCTTCGACACCGTCTATTCCGATGCCAATAACGAAGCCGGATTTTTGCACGAAGCGGCGCATATCAAACAACTGGGTTTCGACGGCAAATCGCTGATCAACCCGCGCCAGATTGAGCTGTTACACAACCTCTACGCCCCGTCGCAAAAAGAAGTCGATCACGCCAACGCAGTGGTGGAAGCCGCCGAAGCCTCCGCCCGTGAAGGCCGTGGCGTGGTGTCGCTGAACGGAAAAATGGTCGACAGCCCGGTTATCGAACGTGCTCGTCTGGTGTTATCTCGCGCCGCACTTTCCGGCATTCGTGAAGAATAAGGCAAAAAAATGACGCAGAAACAAGAACGTATTGCCGCCTGGAGTCGCCGCAGTGAAAGCGATTTACCGGCTTATAAGAATGTCTCGAAACTGAATTTGCAGGCGCAAAAACCGCGCACCAAAAAGCTGTGTAATTCGCTGGAAGAGGCGATTCGCCGCTCAGGCCTGCACGACGGTATGACGATTTCCTTCCACCACGCGTTTCGTGGCGGTGACCTGACGCTGAACAGCGTAATGGCGACCATCGCCAGCATGGGCTTTAAAAACCTGACGCTGGCCTCAAGTTCACTGAGCGATTGCCATGCGCCATTAATCGAGCATATCCGCAATAACGTGGTGACGCGTATTTACACCTCTGGTTTGCGCGGCCCGCTGGCAGAAGAAATCTCACGTGGCCTGCTGGCAGAACCGGTGCAAATCCACTCCCATGGCGGACGTGTACAACTGGTGAAAAGCGGCGAGCTAAAAATCGATGTCGCTTTCCTTGGCGTTCCATCGTGCGATGAATTCGGCAATGCTAATGGCTACACCGGCAAAGCCTGCTGCGGTTCGCTGGGCTACGCCAAAGTCGATGCCGAAAACGCCCGTCAGGTGGTGTTGCTAAGCGAAGCGCTGCTACCCTACCCGCACAACCCCGCCAGTATCATGCAGGATCAGGTCGATTTGATCGTACAGGTTGAGCAAGTGGGCGATGCCGACAAAATCGGTGCCGATGCCACACGCATGACCTCCAACCCGCGTGAATTGCTCATCGCACGTACTGCGGCAGATGTTGTCGTCAATTCCGGCTACTTCAAAGAAGGTTTTTCCCTGCAAACCGGGACCGGGGGCGCTTCACTGGCGGTGACCCGTTTTCTGGAAGACAAAATGCGCAGCCGCAACATTCATGCAGGCTTTGCCCTTGGTGGCATCACCGCAACGATTGTCGATCTGCATGAAAAGGGGCTGATTAAAAAACTGCTCGATGTGCAGAGTTTTGACCGCACCGCCGCCGAATCGCTGGCTCGTAACCCTAATCACATTGAAATCAGCGCCAATCAGTACGCCAACTGGGGCTCGAAAGGCGCATCAGTCGACCGCCTGGATGTGGTGGTGTTGAGCGCGCTGGAAGTCGATACCCAATTTAACGTCAATGTGCTGACCGGTTCCGACGGCGTGTTGCGCGGCGCTTCCGGCGGGCATTGCGATACCGCCGTTGCCGCCGCCCTTTCCATTATTGTCGCCCCGCTGGTGCGTGGCCGAATCCCTACGCTGGTCGATAACGTCCTGACCTGCATCACACCGGGTTCCAGCGTCGATATTCTGGTTACCGATCACGGTATTGCCGTCAACCCTGCGCGCCCTGAACTGGCAGAACGCCTGAAAGAAGCCGGCATGAAAATCGTCACCATCGAGTGGTTGCGCGAGCGGGCGCAAATCCTCACCGGCTTCCCCAAAGCGATTGAATTTACCGACCGCGTAATCGCCGTGGTGCGTTACCGCGATGGCTCGGTGATTGATGTTGTGCATCAGGTGAAGGGGTAAATCATGCCGATGTATCTCTCATCTGCGACGCACGCCAAAGTCACTGTGCCAGAGCTACTTGCCAGCCGGGATGCGCGCCAAAAAAGGCAACAGGAGTGGCTTGCACGCCACGCCGTCACCCTGGTTTCTTTCACCGTTGTCGCCCCTGGTTCAGTCAAAGACAGCGAACTGACGCGGCGTATTTTTAACCACGGCCTCAGAGCGTTTCGCCAGTTAGCAGAGCGCTCAGGCTGGGAAATCAAAAAACAGAGCTGCCTGGCGCTGGCGACTGGCCCGGAAGCTCTGCTGGCAATCGCCGCCCAGCCTGCCGCGGTGAAACAAGCCGCCATTGAGCTTGAGCAAAACCATCCTCTTGGCCGCCTGTGGGACTTTGACGTGCTGACACCGCAAGGGCAAATTCTCTCGCGCAGTGACTTTTCGCTCCCCGCCCGCCGCTGCCTGTTATGCGAACAAACCGCCGCTGTTTGCGCCCGTGAACAAGCGCATCCGCTTGCTGAACTGCTCGCTCGTATGGAGACGCTGCTCAATGATGCAGATGACGCAACCCCGCGCTGAAGTGTCGGAAACGATTGTTGCGCATTACAGCGAACTGGCTTTCCGCGCGTTACTCGCGGAGGTGAACTTAACGCCCAAACCAGGCCTGGTCGACCGCAATAACTGTGGCGCACATAAAGATATGGCGCTGGAGGATTTTCAGCAAAGTGCGGCGGCGATACGCCCATATTTCCCGCGCTTCATTCAACTGGGTGCCAGCACCGCAGCATTGCCTGAATGCGAGGTTCTGCAAAATTTACGCCCTATCGGCATCGCCTGTGAAGCCGCAATGTTTCGCGCAACAGAAGGCGTTAACACCCATAAAGGCAGCATTTTTTCACTCGGCTTACTGTGTGCCGCGATTGGTCGCCTGCATCAGCAACAACGCGCCATTACGCCGATGGCAATTTGCCAGACCGTAGCCGCTTTTTGCCATGGGATAACCGAGCGGGAATTGCACCACAACAACCACCAGCAAACCGCCGGGCAACGGCTTTTCCGGCAACTCGGCTTAACCGGTGCGCGCGGTGAAGCCGAAGCGGGTTATCCGTTGGTGATAAATATGGCGCTGCCGCATTACCACGCGCTTCTTACGCAGGCAACCGATCCGGAACTGGCGCTGCTCGACACTTTACTGCTGCTGATGGCGCACAACGGCGATACCAATGTGGCCTCTCGCGGGGGCATGGCTGGCCTGAACTGGTTGCAGGAATACGCCCGCACCTTGCTCGCTAACGGCGGTATCCGTAAGCCCGCAGATCTTCGCCATCTGCAAGAGTTCGACCACGCCTGTATTGCACGCAACCTCAGCCCCGGCGGTAGCGCCGACCTGCTGATTATCACCTGGTTGTTAGCCCAAATTTCGCAATATCACCCTTAGCATCAATCGGAATAATCCTTACTGGAGAATCAGTTATGTCTGTTTCAAAAGATAAAATATGGAAGTTGCTGGCACCGCTGGTCGTCATGGCCATCATGCTGCTCATTCCCGTGCCCGATGGCATGCCGCCGCAGGCATGGCATTACTTCGCGGTATTTGTCGCGATGATCGTCGGCATGATCCTCGAACCGATCCCGGCCACCGCGATCAGCTTTATCGCCGTGACGATTTGCGTGATCGGCAGCGATTACCTGCTGTTTGACGCCAAAGAGTTAGCCGACCCAGCTTTTGACGCGGGCAAGCAGGCGTTGAAATGGGGGCTGGCAGGGTTCTCCAGTACCACCGTCTGGCTGGTATTCGGCGCGTTTATCTTCGCGCTGGGCTATGAAGTCACCGGCCTGGGTCGCCGTATCGCGCTGATTATGGTGAAATTCATGGGCAAGCGCACGCTGACTCTCGGCTACGCCATCGTGATTATTGATATTCTGCTGGCACCATTTACCCCGTCAAACACCGCCCGCACCGGCGGCACCGTGTTCCCGGTAATCAAAAACCTGCCGCCATTATTCCAGTCATTCCCTAACGACCCTTCTTCGCGCCGCATCGGCAGTTATTTGATGTGGATGATGGTGATCAGTACCAGCCTCAGTTCGTCGATGTTCATCACCGGTGCGGCTCCCAACGTGCTCGGCCTTGAGTTCGTCAGCAAAATTGCCGGTATTCAAATTAGCTGGATGCAGTGGTTTTTGAGCTTCCTGCCGGTGGGGATTATTCTGCTGATCGTCGCGCCATGGCTGTCTTACGTCCTCTATAAACCTGAAATCACCCACAGCGAGGAAGTCTCCGGCTGGGCGAAAGACGCGCTGCAAGAGATGGGCAAACTCAGCCGCAAAGAGATCACCCTGATTGGCCTGGTGCTATTAAGCCTGGGGTTGTGGGTGTTTGGCGGCGAGGTGATTGATGCAACAGCGGTAGGTTTGCTGGCGGTATCGCTGATGCTGGCGCTGCACGTGGTGCCGTGGAAAGACATCACCAAATATAACAGTGCGTGGAACACCTTAGTTAACCTGGCAACTCTGGTAGTGATGGCCAGCGGCCTGACCCGTTCCGGTTTTATCGACTGGTTCGCCAATACCATGAGTAGCCATCTGGAGGGTTTCTCCGCCAATACTACGGTTATCGTGCTGGTATTGGTGTTCTACTTCGCGCATTACCTGTTTGCCAGCCTGTCGGCGCACACCGCGACTATGCTGCCGGTGATTCTGGCGGTGGGTAAAGGAATTCCCGGCGTGCCAATGGAACACTTGTGTATTTTGCTGGTGCTGTCGATTGGTATCATGGGCTGCCTGACACCTTACGCCACCGGCCCTGGCGTGATTATTTACGGCTGCGGCTATGTGAAGTCGAAAGACTACTGGCGCCTGGGTGCGATTTTCGGCGTGATTTATATCACCATGTTGCTATGTGTCGGCTGGCCGATTCTGGCGCTGTGGAGTTAACGGCTTTCATATTGCGGACAAAGCGTCTCTCTGAGGCGCTTTTTTTATGATTAAATAAGGAATTATCATCTAACTGAATGAGAAAGGCATGAAATTCCTTTGCCAGACCGCCCTGTTAACCCTCGCTTGCGCCACTCACTCCGCCGCCCTGGCAGAAGATCTGCAACCCAAACAATATGGCGATTTCGAGCGCTACGTGCTGGCCCTTTCCTGGCAAACCGGTTTTTGTCAGAGCATGCACGAGCGCAATCGCAACGAACCTGCTGAATGTAAAACCCAGCAGGAACTGGACGACAAACGTGCATTTTTGACGGTCCACGGGCTGTGGCCTGGATTGCCGAAATCTGTAGCCTCACGCGGTGTGGATGAAAAACGCTGGATGCGTTACGGCTGCTCTACCCGCCCGGTGCCAAACATGGCGGAAGCTCGCGGCTCGCAAAAATGCCAGGCACCTGCGCCTGAGTTATCCGCAGACATCGCCAGCAAACTCGCAGGCGTGATGCCCGGTGCTGGCGGCCAGTCTTGCCTTGAGCGCTATGAATTCGCTAAACACGGCGCGTGCTTTGGTTTTAATCCCAACGCCTACTTCGGCACCATGGTTCGTCTGAATAACGAGTTTAAACAGAGTGCATTTGGCACCTTCCTTGCGGAAAATTACGGTAAAGACGTCACCCGTAAAGCGTTCAATAAGGCGCTGGAAAAAAGCTGGGGAAGTGAAGCGGTGAAAGCGGTCAAACTGACCTGTAACGGTAATCCGGCTTATCTGACAGAAATGCAAATCTCGCTGGATGCCGGGAAAATTAACAGCCCGTTAAATGAAGGGTCATTCGCCACACAAAGAAATTCAGGCAACTGTGCAAAACAGTTCCGTCTGGATGCCGTTGGGTATTAGAGGATTAAACGGCCATAAACACTGAAGACAAAAAATAATCAGTTCACTATTAGTTCCGTATTTTCCACCATATGATTTGCGTATCAAATACGGAGGTCATTATGAACACCACGAAACGCTTTTTAATGCAGTTGAAAGACCAGTTTGAGCGCGAAGGCCAGGCGCAAAAATTGTTAGGTTTGATTTGGCTTTCCCCGCAACAGCGCTACGAAATCTTAAAAGAGATTATGTTGCCGGTTGCCAGGAAATGAGGTTGTTAAATTGGCGGGTGACGCAGGGTTCACCCGCCTGAAGGTTACCCTTTCAAGAACTCCAGTAAATCTGCATTTACCCGGTCTTTCTCGGTGGTACAAATGCCGTGCGATCCACCCTGGTATATTTTGAATGTCGAATCCGGCAACGTTGCCGCCGTGACTTTACCGCAGGTTTCAAACGGGACAATCTGATCATCATCGCCATGAATAACTAGCGTTGGAATAGTCATTTTCTTCAGGTCTTCTCGCAGGTCGGTTTCAGAAAACGCTTTAATACAATCGTAGAGCGCCTTAATTCCCCCCTGCATCCCCTGTTCAACAAAACTCTCCCTGACGCCTTCCGAGATTTTCGCCCCAGGACGGTTATAGCCATAAAACGCCATGGTCAGCTCTTTGAAAAAATCTGCCCGGTTGACGCGCACACCTTCACGAATTCCATCAAACACATCAATGGGTACGCCATCAGGGTTGAAATCCGTTTTCACCATGATCGGCGGCACTGCGCTAATCAGTACGGCTTTTGCCACGCGGCTAGTACCGTGGCGGCCAATGTAACGCGCCACTTCACCTCCGCCAGTGGAATGACCGACATGAATCGCATCTTTGAGATTTAAATGCGCAGTCAATTCCTCCAGATCGTCAGCATATTGATCCATATGATTGCCTTCCCAGGATTGTGATGAGCGACCATGCCCACGCCGGTCGTGAGCGATCACCCGGAATCCTTTTTGCCCGAGGAAAAACATCTGATCTTCAAACGCATCTGCGGTTAACGGCCAGCCATGGCTGAAAACTACCGGTTGTCCTTCCCCCCAATCCTTAAAATAAAGAGAACTACCGTCCTTTAACTTGAGTTTGTCGTAATGGCTCATGATATCTCCTGGTCAGGTGATGGTCGTGCGAGTTGCCCAATTGAAAGGTGCATATACAGCGTAATTCAATTTTCTCACCAGGCAGGTTTATTTACGGTCAGCAATTGTTCCATCAGACTTAGTAAGGGTTTATTTGGAATGTTTGAGCTTGCTCCCAAAATGCCAATAAACATCAGGCAGCCCATTCCCGAACAGCTAATGTTACCAGTATCATGTTACCGGTATCAGAAATCTGGTGAATTATGTTTGTCGCATTTTTCACCTATAAATTCGGCGCAGAGGAACAAACAAATGACCGAAATAACAACACATCTCGGTGCAGGAAGCCTGCTAGGGATCGCAGCCTGTGCAGTTGTACTCCTACTTATTCTTATCATGCGTTTCAAAGTGCATGCTTTCTTAGCTTTAACCCTTGTGAGTGTCGTTGTCGCGCTGGTTACCGGTGTGCCGTTCGATAAAATTGTCCCAACTATTTTGGGCGGTTTTGGTAGCACACTGGCAGGTGTTGCACTGCTGGTTGGTCTCGGCGCAATGATTGGCCGCTTGCTTGAAATCTCCGGCGGGGCAAAAGTACTTGCCGACACGCTGGTCGGTAAGTTTGGCTCTCATCGTGCTCCACTGGCGCTCGGTGTGGCATCGTTACTGTTCGGCTTCCCAATCTTCTTTGATGCGGGCCTGGTCGTCATGCTGCCGATTATCTTCAGCGTGGCAAAACAATTCGGTGGTTCTACGCTGAAATATGCGTTACCTGCTGCCGGTGCGTTTGCAGTCATGCACGCCCTGCTGCCGCCTCATCCAGGCCCGGTTGCTGCCAGTGAATTACTGGGTGCAAACATCGGCCTGCTGGTGATTGTAGGCCTGGTTATCGCCATTCCGACCTGGTATCTCGGCGCGTATCTGTTTGGTCAGTACGCTGGTAAAAAATTCGAAGTTCCACTGCCTTCTTCTTTCCTCGGCAGCGTTGAAGCGGATCCAAACCACCAGCCACCGGCATTTAGCACTGTATTATCGATTCTGTTGTTGCCGCTGGTACTGATTTTCCTCGATACCGGCCTGAACACCGCAACCGTACTCGGTTGGGTTAGTGGCGATAACACCGTGGTTCAACTGCTGCGAATGTTGGGTAAAACCCCTATCGCACTGTTGATTACCGTCTTCTTCTCACTTGCCGTGTTTAGTGGCCGCCATAGCCGCCAGCATCTGGAAAAAGTGTGTGACGGTGCCCTCGGCCCAATCTGTGGCATCATTTTGGTGACCGGTGCGGGTGGTATGTTCGGTGGCGTTCTGCGTGCCAGTGGCATTGGTGATGCGTTGGCGGGTGTTCTGTCCGATACAGGCATGCCAGTAATTGTTGCCGCGTTCGTTATCTCTACCGCTCTGCGTGTGGCGCAAGGTTCTGCAACGGTTGCTCTGACCACGACCGCCGCACTGATTTCCCCAATGGTTGCCGTTACACCAGGCCTGAGCCAGTTCGACCTGTGCTTCATCGTGGTGGCCATTGCGGGTGGTGCGACCGTACTGTCTCACGTGAACGACTCTGGCTTCTGGTTGGTTGGACGTTTCCTGGAAATGGACGAGAAAACTACCCTGAAAACCTGGACCGTGATGGAAACGCTGATCGGAACTATCGCCTTCCTGTTCGCTCTGGTAGGCAGCATTATTCTGTAAACTGTGCTGTTATTAAAATGTGACTGAAGTCGCTTTAAACTAAGTGTTAAGCTCAGTATCATCATCACAGACCAAACCCTCACTCATTGAGTGAGGGTTTTCTTTTGTAGGGTCCGCCATCAGACACAAGAGTGCCTGTTTTTTTACATGGAGAGAAATATGTCCAGACCAGCCATTATCATTAATGAACTTGATGCCGAGCGTATCGATCGATTGCTGGAGCAACCACAGTTTGCCAACCAGCCTGTCGCTCAGGCGTTGAACACCGAACTGGACAGAGCAGAAATGCGTAAACCTGAAGATATCCCGGCAGACGTCGTGACCATGAACAGCCGCGTGAAATTCCGCGATCTGGCCTCAAAAGAGGAGCATGTGCGCACGCTGGTGTATCCGGTCAACCTGACAGATAGCGATAACCAACTTTCGGTGATGGCACCGGTTGGCGCAGCACTGCTGGGTTTACGTGTCGGTGCAACGATTAACTGGACGTTACCAAACGGTAACCAAACGCATCTGGAAGTGCTGGAGTTGCAGTACCAGCCTGAAGCTGCGGGCGAGTTTCACCGCTAATGATTTGCCCCCTTCGCAAAGAAGGGGGAATTGGCCTTTCCAGGGAATCAGCGAAAATTTTTACGCATCACAAATAACAAAAACGCCATCAACAAACCGGGTAACCAAACCCATTGCAGCTCTGACCAAATCACCGCCTGCCCGCGTGGTTCGAGATATCGAGAAAGTGCAAACGGGGCAACGCGAATCACCTGCCAGGGTGCGAAAAAGCGTTCGTCTGACCACGGCCATAACCAACCAACACCTTTGCCTCCGGTCGTCACGGAGTCCAGAAGACTATGTGAAAGCAATGACACCGTCAGAAATAGCCAGACGCGGATGATACCTGCCCGGAACCAGCGATAGCCGAACAAACACAGCAGCGGCACCACAAAAGCAAACAGCAAAGAGTGCGTGAAACCGCGATGCCCGAACGCATTGCCATACGCCACACCAAATTTGAAAGCCAGCACATCAGCATCCGGTAGCATTGCCAGAACAATACCGCCCAATAAAAGACGTGGAGGAATGATTTTTTTGCCCAGCCCCAATCCTAAACAAATGGGTACCGCTGCATGAGTGATGATAGTTGGCATAGGATGTGAAAATTTGTGAGTGAACAAAAAGAAACGGCCCGTTATGGGCCGTGTTCGATATGCAATTAAGCTTGAACCGTGATGCTCAGACTTTCAAAAACAACAGTCTGGCCTGCAACGATTTTGCAGCGTTTGCGGGTTTCCACTTCGCCGTCTACTTGCACCAGCCCTTCTGCAATCACCGCTTTCGCCTGTGCGCCGCTTTCACACCAGCCTTCCAGCTTCAGCAGATCGCATAATTCAACGTGTGGGTGTTTACCTAATGAGAAGGTCGCCATTTTACTCTCCATCGACATCATGATATTCCTCGCAAGCCTGCAAGGTATTCTGGATAAGAGTGGCGACGGTCATTGGGCCAACGCCACCCGGAACCGGCGTAATATACGAGGCTTTGACTGCGGCTTCATCATAATTTACGTCACCGACGACTTTACCGCTCTCCAGACGGTTAATCCCCACGTCCACCACAATCGCCCCTTCCTTGATCCACTCGCCCGGGATAAAGCCAGGTTTGCCGACCGCAACAATCACCAGATCGGCGTTCTCGACATGTTGGCGTAAGTTTTTAGTGAAGCGATGCGTCACGGTGGTGGTACACCCTGCCAGCAGCAGTTCCATGCTCATTGGGCGGCCAACAATGTTGGATGCGCCAATCACCACGGCGTTCAGGCCGTAGGTATCAATACCGTAACGCTCAAGCAGCGTCACGATACCACGCGGTGTACAAGGACGCAGACGCGGCGCACGCTGGCACAGGCGGCCCACATTATAGGGATGGAAACCATCAACGTCTTTATCCGGGTCAATACGTTCCAGAACTTTCACGTTATCAATGCCCGCAGGCAGCGGTAACTGAACCAGAATGCCATCGATTTCTTTATCTGCGTTGAGCGTATCAATCAGCTCCAGCAGTTCTGCTTCAGAGGTGGTGTCAGGCAAATCGTAGGAGCGAGAAATAAAGCCAACTTCTTCACATGCTTTACGTTTACTACCGACATAAATCTGCGATGCAGGGTTCTCGCCAACCAGTACAACTGCAAGTCCAGGGGCGCGTTTTCCTGCGGCAATTCGGGCTTTCACTTTTTCAGCAACTTCAAGCCGTACCTGCTGCGCAATCGTTTTACCGTCAATAATCTTTGCTGCCATCAGTCAGATGATTCCGTCTGTAATCGAAAAGGGAGGGGATTGTTTCTATTTTGTCAGAAGCGCGGCTCGCTGTCAGGCATTGTTAAGTGTTTATGCTCAATTGTCGCGCAGGCAGTTGAAAAGCCATTGACTCGTAAGGTACTGACCGTATAATCCGAGTCCGCAATGCTTCCGAAAGGAATACAGTGCGCCCTTAGCTCAGTTGGATAGAGCAACGGCCTTCTAAGCCGTAGGTCACAGGTTCGAGCCCTGTAGGGCGTACCATTTAAATCAAGTAGTTACGTATATTCTTACCGTCACACCCTCCAATAGCGTCTACATAAGCGTGTACATAACGCATTTTCGTAGCACCAATAAAAAAGGCCGGGTTTCCCCGACCTCTACACTAATTAAGACTCTGTTTGCTTACCCAATCCTCATAAACCGAAACAGGCCAGCCCAAAAAAGTCCCCCCCTTCGTCTTGTGGGGGCGTGGAAAGTCGCCCGTTTTCGACCACATCCACCACAGCGACTTATAGCTCTTACCCGTTAGCGATGTCATTTCCTCCAGGGAAATGTAGCGCGTTGGCGTCATGCTACCCCCCCTTGCAAGCGTTGGCCTCAAAGACTGCACGAGCAAACCCGCGCGGCGTAAGGCTTCTCAACTGCTTTGTCTTTGGTGACTTGCCGCCCAGGTAAGCCCAGCCCCAAAACTTACCGATGTGATCCACCGGTTTATGCTCTGGCATCCTGAACCCCCCACCAGCCCAAATACACGTTTTTTTCGTGTACCCGTCACGCCCTGGCATTCGCGGGTGATACTGCTCCTCCTCTCCGGTCATGTAGCCCCCGTACTGGTACGGGTCAAAGTAGTGATCCGGCTTGCGCCATAGGGTAGACATTTTTCCTACTGGGTTTTCTACCATCCACGCCGCGTTATATCGCCTGCCTAGCTCCTCAACCCGCTGCGCGTGGCCGACAACGGCGTTCATTGCAGACTCGGAACGCTCATGTTTTGCGCCTGCCGCCGAAAGCGTGGTGCAATCGGGGAAAGCAAAAATAACATCAGGATCAGGTACGCCCATATCGAGGCGGCGGGCATCAAATCCCCTTTCAATCCAGCAATTTACATAGTGTAAATTTTCATGCTGCATCTTGATTTTATACATACCGTGATTTGCGCCGTCAGCGTTAAAGCAATAAACCTGATGACCAGCTTCCGCCCACGGCAAGCCCATAATCCCCGAACCATCAAAGAGCGACCAAATTACCATTTTCAACCCCCAGGCGAGCGCCGCCGCCGAAAACCTTGTGTATCAGATAGCCTTGCCAGTTCTGGCGGCACTCCTCCGCAACGCTAACCGCTGGGATCAGGTGCGCATCCTTTAGCGCGTAATACAGAACTTTTGCGCCGCGCTCCTCTGGTTCGTAGGAAATAGCGGTTCCATCCTTAATCATGCGGCGGATACCCCAATCGACCTGTTCCGCAGTCATGCCCATTAACTCAGCTATCTGGTGCCGGTTGTTCCCTGGGTTGTCCTCGATAGTCTTGCGGACTAACTGACTACGGGCGCTAGGGATTTCAGGGCGTGGTTTCTTCGCTGTCATCTTTGTAACAGTGCCTCCACGTAGCCTGGCGTTTTTAACTCGCTGCGGATGCCATCCATCAAGTGAGTAGCAACGATCATCTTGTGACCGGTTACGCGCTGATATTCGTGCATGGCGTCAGTGACGCGAGTTAACACGGCGTGGGCGGCTTCTTCCAAATCCCCCTTGTAGTATTCCGGTTCGGGGCATTCTGGCTTGCAGACAACCGCACCAGTGCAAGCGGCGGCACACTTACTTACCTCTGCGGCGGGGGCTGCGGTGATTGTTTCGCGCTCCTTGCGGATTGCAGTCATGTATTCATCAATCACTTGCGGTGACATATCAAACTCACCACGGTGTGCGGCCTGGCAGTGAATTAAGAAATCGCGTTCGGTTCCCGTCATGCCGTGGGACTGAATGCGGCTGCGGAGGGTGTCAGCAATTTTGCGGAGGCTATCGCGCTGCGTTGCCAGCCCAATCACCTCAGCGTTAAGGGCGGCGATTTGGTCGCGGTCAATGCGTTGAGCGGACGCTTTCTTTTCCAGCGCTAACTCTAATTCAGCAATGCGGCGGCGGCCTTTGAATATATTAAACATCGTTGTAATCCTTGTAACCTTCGTTATTCTTTATTGAAAATGACGAATATCTTAATTTAAGGTTTCCAGCTTCATTAAATAATGAAACGGTGTGAATTTTTGGGTGCGGGGCATTATCAAATAACGGCTCTGATTTATAACCCTGGCACCACGTCGCCCTATTTGGCTTTATTCTCCGCTTCATTCGGCACAACCCCCCGCGCGGCTAATTCAGCATCAATTGCCTGATTTGCAAGGCGGTTAGAACGAGCGCTAGTCTCATTCCAGGCGCGTAACTCTACTAATTCTGCTGTAGAGAAATTCTTAATGATGACTTTGAAACTTTCCGGCATTTGCATTTGTGTTAATCCAGTAAGATAACGACATCTAATCCTTTAGATATTATTCAGCGTTAGCGCTAATAGTTCGCGCTCGTCGCCATAGGTTGCCGCAAACGTTTTATAGGCGGCGTGAACTGCTATTTTTTTTGCTACTTTGTCATTGTGGCGATGATGCCCAACACACAAACAAATCACTTCCAACCATCCAGCGCGTTGCGCCGCGCCCTGCCCCTCCCTTATGTGATGAATCTCACCAGGCGTGAACCACTCACCAGACTGGACGTAACAGGCAACACAACCCAATTCCGCCACACGGTTAACGTGTTCACGCTCCGCCTTTTTCATTACGCCACCACCTCAAAGCAGCGAGCCACAGTCTCCGACTCAGCCAGCAACCACAGCTGACCGTAGACCTTTTGGGTGTCGCCCATAGACTGGTTGTGAGCGTAATTTGCAAAGTTAGTTAACTGCTCAGTAGTCGCTGCGGCGCGGAATTGCTTGAAATACGCCACTGCTTTCTTGTTCATTTGCTTGCTGGTTACTTTCATGTTTATTGCTCCTTTTCGTGGATTTTGGGCAATAAAAAGCCCGCACGAGGCGGGCTATAAAATGTAGCTCCAGCGTCGTTTGTTATTTTTGAAGTTCTTTAACTTTCAGTTCACGGCGGGGACTGTATAGAACCCCATCAATTACGATAAAGCCCTTATCTATCCACTGATGCACTTGAGGTGCCAGAACACCCTCGCTTTTGGCAAATGCCGCTTTGTTTCCATCAAAGTATTTTTCAATGTATTCAGTAAGTTTCATTCTTCCTCGTCTCGTTTCGATGGATTTATATTAAGTGTTTTACTTACTATCAGCAAGCATTTTATTAAGTGTTTTACTTATTATTTTGATTCACCATTTTTCACTCCACGCGCTTCACCTCACTGGTGGGGTGAGTGCATT
This sequence comes from Buttiauxella agrestis ATCC 33320, assembly GCA_024169445.1. Classification (GTDB taxonomy): domain Bacteria; phylum Pseudomonadota; class Gammaproteobacteria; order Enterobacterales; family Enterobacteriaceae; genus Buttiauxella; species Buttiauxella ferragutiae. Next base: position 2,320,250 of record JALKFA010000001.1, on the reverse strand, counting down.
CTGCCAATCCCATCCCAATGACGCTATAGTTAAAATAGTTCTTAATAAACAAGGCGTTAGATGAGTCACACCCACTGTAAGTGACTATTTTACAATAGATATAATCACTATTATTGGCTCTGTTCTTTCATCGCTTTTGCAGCCTTAGCGATGGTGGAGCGGCTAACGCCCAGCGATGCCTCAATCTGGCTGTAAGACTTTCCACCAGCTAACAGCGCCGTTATAACTTCTCGCTTTTTCTCGTCAGTCTGGCGGCCTTTATATTTGCCCTCATCCTTAGCTTTGGTAATTCCTTCTTTTTGGCGACGGCGGCGGTCGGTGTAGTCTTTGCGGGCAATGGCTGCGAGCATGTCCAGCATCATGCCGTTAATGGCTTCCATCATTCGAGCGGTGAACTCGTCTGCTACTGTCATGAACATGTGCGACGTTGGCAAATCAAGCGCCACAATGCGCACGCCTTTTGACGTAATTGCATTTCTGAGTTTTTGCCAATCCTCGGCGTTTAAGCGGCTCAAGCGATCCACCTGCTCAAGCAAAAGAATATCGCCCGCTTGCGTGTTTTCAAGTAGGCGGAAAAGTTCAGGCCGCTGCATTGATGCGCCGCTTTCGTTTTCCACATACCAACCCGCTATACGCACACCATTAGCAGATGCGAATGATTCTAGTGCGCCCCTTGCTCGACTTGCGTCCTGCTCTGATGTCGAAGCTCTCAAATAAGCGTGAATGTAATTTTTCATCACTTTCCTTTGTGTCAGTTCGTTTTAGGTGGTTATGTTCGCACTAGTTCGCTTTAAATACCAGAACAACACTAAAACGAACCGATAGCCATAGTGCGCCAACGGTATACCTATTTCGAACCACTATAAAAACAACAAACCCGCCGAAGCGGGTTATTGGTATTATTCTGTTTCTGTACTCTTAACCTGTCCTTCTGTCAGGTGTCCATGCAATTTTCTATATGCTGTCAGCTCGCGCCTATCAAGATCGCCCATAAACTCAAGATGTCGCACTGTCTCTGTTAGCGTGCGTATTTGAAGTTCCTTCTCAATAAGCCCAAGAGCTAAATTCCCGCCAGCGTTCGCCACAACCTCGCCAGCCTCGGCTAGCATGGCTTTGTGCCTGATGATCTCTGCGAGGTGATTCTTAGCTTTATGCTTCATCACCCCAAATAGAATTACCGCCACATAGAAAAACGGATTACTCAATAAATCTCTTGTCCATTCCATTGTTTGCACACACCATAAGTTCAATTGCGGCAATCCTAACGAGTGGTTATTTTGTGCTCTCGTCTTTTAGTGCGGCGGTCAATCGGCTTTCAAGCTCTGTGACGCGTTTCTCTAACTGCCATATGCGGTGGCGGTGTTTGTGGTCGACCTCATTTACTCGCGCGGTGGATGATAGCAGTCTCCACGCCCCCCATACTCCGGTATTGGTGTAACATCTTAGCCCTATATCGGCGCTGGTACTGATTGCTATCTGCTGCAACCATGCGCTGGTGCTACCACCCCCTGTGTATGCGTCTATATACCTTCCTGCGTCCGCATATCCGTTATCTCCATTGGATGCGATAGTTAGCACGGTTCCGTACCCCCCCACCGCCGCGCTGCCTGTTGTGCCCGAATTGTACGAACCCCACCCCCAGGCGGCGCGGTCTATATTCGGAGTCCCTAGCCGAGAAGTCACGCATACGTTCCACTGACTGTACCGATTGCCCTTATCCTTTAGGTCAAACGAACCGTACTCAATCGTTATCTTCCCGCGCCCGCTTGTGCCATTAGCGCCACCCTCCGCATAAAATCTGACATCAAAATCGTTACCCGCCGTTGGTGCGTGAAAGTCGATAAACGAACCTGCGGAGTTTGAATTAACCTCAACATATGGGCTTGTTGGCGTTTTTTTGGCTAACTGGGTCACGTCTGTGGTTATCAGTATTCTGTCGATTACTAGATTGCCGCTTTCATCTACGTGCTGCGCTTGCACCGCTTGCCAGATAGACACGAGAACCGCCTGGCTTTGCTGGATTTTGGTTAGCTCCTCTTGCACCAGAATAGCCACCTCATGAAGCGAGCCAGGCACGTTAATTTGTGGTGCCTGGTAAAGCATGGGTGATGTTGCATTTACCTGGCTAGGCGCGGCAGCGGCGGCACGGGAGGCGGCGTCACTCTTTTGTTTTTGCTTACTTAGCTCTGGGTTCATTCGCCGTTATCCTCAAAATAGATAGTCAGCTTTGAAGGGATTGAACCAAAGCCATTAAAACCCATGCGGTAGCCGTGAATATTTCCATCCACCAGCCAGGTTAACCGGCGCTGCGTGGCTAGAGACTCAATTGCCTGCTTATCCCAGACGTAGCCGGCCCCCTCTGTTTCAGCGCCAGCAACCGCTATTTCTAGCCGATCCGAGCCGGTGCCTGTCATTTCCGTACGCGTAACCAGTGAACGAGCGCCATCGCCCAAATCAAGCCCGCGCCTTTCAATGAAGCATTGCAGCGGCTGTGATTGCATCGCCCAGACTCCCGCTCTGTATACGTGCCGGTATTCCACATCGCCAGTATTCAGGTAATAAACACCACCAGCGGCACACAATCCGATCATTGTCCCTTGCGCGATGTGTAGCCCCGCACCTCCCCATTCCTGCCCCGCGTCATCCCATGCGCCAGGCGCTAAATCCCATGACGAACCGGCGACGGATGAATCGGGGGCTATGGGGGCAAATACAGCCTCATTGATGTAAGGTAGGCTTTTGCGGCTCCATGTGTTTGTAATGTAATTGAACGTCAGACATTGAGTTTTTGCGCAGTCGTCGGCCTCCTGATCATCGCCTTTGGTCATTACCCATATTTCGTTAAGCTCTGGATAGTTCACCAGGCGGATAGCCCCAAGGCGCGGCGTACTAACAATCTCGTTTAGCCAATCTCTACAGACGCCCTCTGCGACACTCTCCCATCGAACGGCATCATGCCGCACAAAATCGGAGCCGGTGAAAACGTAGTTGTAGCCTTTAGCGTTAACGACACAGCCCAGATCCAAAACGCCGCAGTCGGAATAAACCTGCTTTGTAACGAACGGGGCGTTAGCGTTGCCGGACGGCGTAACGCTGAATGTTTCGCGCTCGCTGTACACAAACAACGTGCCACCATTGTTGCATGCGTCGATTAGCTGCGTATCGCTGGCTAAATCCATCCAACCGGCATAACCGTCAATGACGGCGGCTGCGGCTTCCTCTGGAATGCGATTAAGCGCGGTATCATCCCAGTTAATGGGAAAGGCGTTTTGTTGTGTGAAGCCAGACCAACGCAGGCGGGTAGGGTATGGCAAATCAACGCCCCCGCTACTTTCCTCGCTTGTGTTCATCATGATTAGGCGGTTGCCGAAACTAATCAGCTTCTTACATGACCATCGGCGGGTATCAACAATCTGGTCGCCTCCGGTCTGTTCGCCCCACCCAGGCAGTGTGCTAACCCCTTCCCAATCGTACTGTTTGCCATACGGCTGGAATCCCTGCGCCCCAAAGAACGGACAGTTGTTTATCTGCCCTTTGTATGCGCTCCATTTTGATGATGAAGGCCAATCGGGGATCGTAGTCAGGCCGGTAAAGTCTGGAATGCTCATGTTTTGGCTGTATATCGCCATCGCGCCAGGCTCCCAGCTTTCACCCAGGAAAAATACCAGGCGAGCGCCGTCGCTGAAGCCATCATAAATAATCGACTGTGCCAGGAACATGGGGCGCGTTTCCGCCACCCCTTCCACCATCCATGTGTAGTACGGCTCGTATTGGTTACCCAGCCCCTGCTCAACTTCACGTCCGGCGAACCGGACGTTAAGCGCATCAGTGACGGCATTTATTGGCATATCAGCGGGGTCAGCGTCATACATCAACCCCGCTTTACCTAAGCCACTAATAGTAAGTTTTGGCATTATGCGGTGCGCTCCCACACATAAATCCCATGGTGCGGGCTAACCATTTTATTGCCAGTAACGGCGTCGTTTGTGCCAATCGTCACTTTGCCCGCAGGTGTGTGACCGCCCGCGGATGAAGTTGCTTTGGTCTGGTCGCCGTAGGTGCTCGCGCCGCCACCTTCGGTGCTCGTGTCATTGTTTGCCACCAAGCCCGACACCGTGTGCTCATGATCTGGCACTGCGTCCATTGTTAGGTTTAATGTCGTGGTTACAATATGGCTATTGTGGACGCGCCAAGTACCTGGGTTAGCCCCCTTGTTAATCGTGTGACTCATGCCTGACCCATCCGCCAAGGTGCCAATGCCTGCAACCATACCTACCACCGGAGTCCACGTACCAAACCCCAGCCAATCCACTGGATTTCCTGATTTTTTAGTCGTCAGGACGTGACCCACTGGCATAAGATGATTTATAACCGTTTGCCAGTTAACAGCCAGCAGTTGATTGGCGAGCATTTGCGCGGGCGTACCGGCAAGAATCTCTATCGCGGCATGATTGAGGGCGATATCTGGGTTGTATATGCGCCAAGTTGCCATCGTTCCCGCCGCCGTGTCAGGCGCTTGATAAATCATCCCTTGCGTGAGCTGGTTTAGTTGAGCTGCCGTGCCGGTAACCGCCTCGGTAATTGCTGGAAAGGTATTTTGTAGTACCTGCTTAATAACGCGGATATGGTCATCGCCAGCACTTAACGGGTCTGCGCCGGTAGGCCATTCTGGGACTAATGTATCTATATAAAGCGGGGTTTCTAACGGCATTATCTGGCCTCCAGTTTTGCTAATCGCCTATCAAGTTCCTCGCCAAACTGCTCTTGTAGCGCACCCTCTTTGGATTGTTCCGCAAGCTCTTTTTTTATCGCGGCGGTTTCTTGCACCAGCAAATCAACGTCATCACCAATATCTGCTATCTGCTGCTTATAGCCGCCAACGTTCACGGCGATTGCAATAACGGTGCCCAACAAACCGCCACCAATAAGGCGCAAAACGGTGTCAGAATTTGCGGACTGATTCGCCATACGCCACCCCCGATCCAGATTTGAACTTGTCAAAGGCGGCATTGATGTTTGCTATCTCTGCATCAGCCAGGGATTGATAACCGTTAGCGCCTTTGGTGTCTTTGGTGAATACAGACAAAAACACCAGGCTTTGCCATAGCAGGGCGTTTTCGGCGTGGTCGGTGTATGCGTTGGTCTGGACGGTACCCGATAGGCGCGGGGGCTTTTGATAGCCGGTCACGATTATTTGAGCCGGTGCCACCAGCTCAATGTTGTTCCCGTTAATGGCGTACACGTTGGATGAATTGAAATCTGCAATGCGGCGGCGTAGTACGGTGTCGTAAGGCACCAGGCTAGAAACAAGGCCACCAATAACAACCGTTTCAATTTCCATTACGTCGAGGGAAATACTTAGCCCTGCTGCGTCGTGGGTCGTTGTTTGCGTCATTAGTGGAATACGCATTTCGCCGTCTAAGCGGGTCTGGGCTGCTGCGATGAACATCGGGATCGCTGCAATCGTTTTGGTGTCGGTGCGGTTTGCAAATCCTTTTACCGCCTCCACCAGCTTTGTGTAAGTTGTGCTCATGGTCTATTCCAAAGTCCGAGCCATAAATTAGGCCAGCTTTCGCCAGCCCATGGATTAAGCGTATTTCAGCGTCTTTTTTTCATCACGCAGCACATTGCAGATTCGGCGGATAACCTCCCCTTCTGGCGTGTCTGGTGTCGGGCGGCCTGTTAACACCAGCACGATGTAATCAATAATTTTGCCCTGTGCCTCAGGTTGAAGCGCGTCCCATTCTGGCTGTGGCTCCTTGTCCATAGCCTCGCGTAACGCGGTTACACCTGCGTAGCAAATCTGCGCAATGGTAGTCACGGCAAAAACTGCCTTTGTAGTCATTTGAATAGCTCCGCAATAAAAAAACCGCCCGTCATGAGGCGGCTTTGGGGTTATTTTTTCTTAGTGTTTTTTGGCTTTTCAGCCTGGTTAATCGCTTTTACCGGCTGGTAGTGGCTAGGTATTGCCGCCAACGCTGCCGCTGCTGGGGTGACGGTTAGCGCTGTTCCGCCTGATACCGTATTTCCCAAGCTATCCGTTACTGACAAGTTAACTGCGTAATCACCCGCCGCCGTTGGTGTTCCACTAATCGCGCCTGTTGCTGCGTCGATAGTTAAACCCAATGCGCCGCCCGATGCCGTCATGCTCCATACCTTTGTGTATGTGCCGTCGTCTGCATCCATCAGCGTGGCTGTTGCCGTCGCTGAGTAGGCGGTATCGACCGTCGCACCTGTCAGGGGTGCTACGGTCACGGTGTTAATTACGCTGCCGCGAAAGGGGCGATAACTGCGGATGCCCACGGGTTGCGGTGGCGTAAGCCAATATCGACCATAAACACGACTTTTTTGTAATCGCCGGTTTTGGCTACCGGTACGGTTTCCGGTGCGCGGAACATTACCGCTTCCCAATCTTTGCTGTTAAACAGGTAAACGGTATCGGCTGGCATGTGGCGGTTGTAGACAACACGGACGGTTTGACCCAGGGCATCAGTGATGGTGTTTACTTCAACGCTCAATTCAGCGGTATTTTCGAAGATACGAACGCGAGCGCCGCCAGCTTCCTGCGCGTCAGAAATCACATCTTTCATGGTTTCAGAGCACATCAGGACTTCTGGCTTGCCGCCTGTAGTCCACAATGCCGCCATACCTGCAAAGATGTCGGTCATCTGTGGCTTGCCAGCGGCTGCGGCGATGATATAGGTAGCGGTGCCGGTCAGCGGGTCGCCGATGCGGGTTGTGCCGCCGTCAATGGTGGACACTTGCGAAGCAAAACCACCCAAGCGGCGTGGGGTTGCTGGCTTAACTTCGGCCTGTGTTTTTGTGGTGCTCAGAAATGCGTTTTCTATGTCGCGTTTCAGTTCGGATGCTTTCTTGTGTGATTGGTGATCGGATTCGGTGCCGCGCCCCCAAGCCGCTTGCGCGTCAGCGTCGCCGGTAACTTTAACGGCCTTACCCATTTTCTGGGTGTGACCAACCATCGGAATGGTTTCGGCGAAAGTATCGTCAAGTTCAGCGAACTCGAAGGATTCCATTAACGCGTTATTCGGGTCTACTGGCGCATCGCTGTCGCACTGCCATTCGAATTTAGATTGCGTGGCGGTTGTCTTGCCGATCATCGCCTGAAATGGGAAGTCTTGCGGGGAAATGTTCGAAATCCACTCTGCGAATGAATCCTTAACACCATTTAATTCATAAGAATTTAAAGCTGGCATGTCGTTTAACCTTCATGGTTAATACTGCGTTTGCGCAATCCTTGCGCCGATATTGGTTTTCTCTTTTTTAGTAGACACTAAAACTGCGGAACTTCTGAAACGCGCGTGAGCGCAGAAAGCATTAATTGCTAATTTGCAGACGCCAAATCATCAATGAGAGCCTCCACATCAGGCGCAAGCTCTGGATACTCCTCCGCTACCATCCACGCCCTGATAAGTGCCTCAGCAAGTGGAGAGCGATTTTGCAGCCGGTTTGCAATATCCACCAGCGCCCTGGCTCCCTGCGGGTTAGTCAGAAAGCGAGCGGATAAATTAGCGAACGCCATCGAGACGGGTAATGATGTGCCGCCCGATGCCAGCGCCGTCATGCCCTGCATCATGTTGGCTGCGTTGAGGTGTACGCCAGTGTTAGAGAAGTTAGCCGCCCTGCCTAGGTCTTTTAGTCGTGAGCTAATCAGGGCAAGCGCTTCGAGATCATCGGCGTGTTGCCCGTCAATCAAGCCCAGGATACCCGACGCTTTCAGCTTGTTGTAATTGGTCATAAACGACGCGGCGCTAAATTTCTGCCCTGCGTTACCCGCTTGTCCTGCGGCTTCCAGACCGGCGCGGCGTATCAGTTCCGCTGTGACCTGGTTTTGTATGCGCTGCGGCATAACCGTCAGCACTGCGCGGAGGTTATCGAGATTGCCCAGCGTCAGCGCGTTTTGTGGTGAGCCAAATAACCGGCTATACAGCGCCATGCCATCATCGCCACGGTTAAACGCCACGCCCAGCGATGCGAGATCATCCATGCGCTTACCCCAGGCCTTGTTAGCTTCGTTGTAGGCTCCCTGTACCCCAAACGGGGAATTATTCGAACGCAAACCGCTTTGAATGTCATCTTCCAGAGCGCGAGCGATGCGCCCCAGTTCCGCATCACTGGCCTGTTTCAAGCCCTTACCTGGGTTTACCTGCATATTTCGGATAGCGGCTTTCAGCTTGATTGCGCCGTCAAGCGTCACGCCCTTACCGGCTTGTTCCCTGATGCCCTTAACAAGCGTGGAAATGTCGCCAGATTGCAAAATTGCTTTTAACCCTGGGTTATCCTCCACCACCATTTCTATGGCTTTTAACGTCTTTAACGTTTCAGTCATGCGGATACGGTATTTACCAGCCCTACTGATAGCAACCTCAAAATACTTTTGAGCATTCTGACTTGTCTTTGTGGCAAACGATCCATAAGCGGCGGCTAGTTCATCGCCCAGGGCTACCGGCTCCAGCGTTGGCGCTACGCCGTAAAGGTTATCCCCCTCCCGCTTGCCCACTGCCATTGCCCTGGTTAGGCGGTCGGTAAACTCATTGAGCGCGTCGTTATTTTGCTCGTTTAACTTAGCCATAATGCCGGATGATCCGAGCGTGTTTTCAAGATGCTTTTCAGTGGTGCGCGCGATAGCGCCATTGGTCAGCATTGCGCGGGTTGGTTGTACGCCGGTACGCGTTGCGGCTTCCAGCACTTGCCCTTCCTGATTTCCGCGCAAGATGCCTTTCAGGGTTGTTCCCAGCCCTGGCAAAATGGCGTTTAGCGCCATGTTTCCGGCGGTATCTATGGCAGTGGTTCGAAGGTCAACATCTGCGTTTGTAAGTAGCTGCGCCCCAACCGAGCTAGCAAAGCCATCAGCCGCCCATTGCCCAGCACGGCTACGCACGGCCATTGTAACCGGCCTCGCTATAGCCGAACCCGCAAAGCCACCAACACCACCCAGCACCAGCCCTGGTATCACATCGGCGGCAACTTTCCCCGCCGCCGTCTCTGGCGCGTACTCTTTTAGGGTTTCAGTGGCTGGCGCGTCATACCACCCCTGGCCGCCGACCTTCCCCAGCGCTGCGGCTTCTGTGGCGATGGGGTTGATTGACTTTGCCCAATCCGACATTTTCGCGGAAGCGGTAACGCCAATTCGCCCCAACTCCTCCATGATATTACCTGCAGACAAATCAAAGCCTTTCTCCTCCGCCACAAATTCATCAATGGCTTGAGCTATGGCTTCATCACTGATTCCGTCAGGGAAAACGAGTGTCGCCCCATCAACTTTTACACGTACCGCCATTAGTCACGCTCCACGGTGTAAGTGGTGCCGGTTGAGGATGTTTTTGTTTCGGCGGCTGGCTTGCTGGTTTCCGCTGGCGCTTTCGCCCCCTCTGGCATGTCCCAATCCATCATCACGGCGTTATTGTCTGCACGTTCCAGTGCACCAATAATCGCGGTTTGAATGTACCCCAATTGTCCGCGTAACTCAGTCTCGTCAAGTCGTGGGTCAAGACTTGCCACCACAGATTGTAATTTGTCCCCCTCTGCGGCGGTTAGTGCGCCCATACCGCGTAATGCCTGGACGTTGCGCAGAAACTCCTGGGATTGCAAGGATGTAATCTGCTCGCGGATATGCTGCCCGCCGCCACCCATGTGCGCCCATGCCGGAAGCTGCCCAGCTAGCGCTCCGGTGCCATCCGATACATCCAGCGCCAATAAGCCTGTTACCTGATCCAGATTGCGGACAAGCGAGGCGCGAGCGCCAGCGTAGCCGCTGTTCCCTTCCTGCCATTCCTGCACTTGCTTAATACGTGCTCCAGTTGGTGCCTTGCCGGTTGTCGGGTCTACTCCGTTTTGCAGAATGGCCTGAGCAATCTGGCGTGGTGACTTATCGGCGGCACCGGCTGCGGTTTGCTGCGCTCGCAGTTGCGCTGTAAGTTGCTGGCGGCGCAGGTCTAACCCCGCGCGTCGAACTGTCATGCTCGCGTTTTGAAATGCCTGGCGCTGGCTGCGGTTTGCGGCCTGGTTATATTCGCGGGATCGTAACGACTCCTCGCGGTAATCGGCGTTTTCATCAAAGCGGCGCTGGCCTTCAACAAAATTGCGGTCTCCGGTTCGGACTTGCTCTTTAAACCGGCTGGCATCGAGCATGTCGTCACGCTCCTGATTTAACAGGGTTTGATTGCCGGTTTTGTAGTAGTCCATTATCGCCGCGTTTGAATAGCCGTCTTTTTGCATTTGCGGAACGTATTCGGAGCGCTGGCGCAATGAGTGACCATAGTCATGAATGGCAATAGAACCCATCAGACCGCCAGCAATGGCGCTGCCCAAGTCTTTGGTTGTCAGGCCAACAATTAGCGCGGTCATAAACGAGCCTGTCCACATCTGCTTATTGATTTCTTTCACCGATGGCGGATTGACCAGCTTCCCAGATTGTGCGGCTTGCTCCCATAACTCTGGTTTGTCGTAAATCTGCGGCGGTGCGGTACTCTGCCCTGGTAACAGCGCCAGTGGGGTAGCGGCTTCAGCGCTTACGGCGGCGTCTTGCGTTTGTAATTGGTTATCCAGCTGCGTTGTCATCCTGCCACCTTCGCTGTTTTGGTTGTTTTCTCGATAGCCTGTTCAAAGCTGGCGGCGGCTTTGGCTGCACCGGTTGGTGCGCCCTCCTTCCATGCTTCATCGAACGTATCAAGCGCAAATTGGTAGGCCAATTCTTTGGCGCGTTGCGTGGTGATTTCACCGGAAACAGCCTGGCGGATTATCTCCTGTAGCGTTTCGTCGAGGTTTGCCGCCTTGTAAGCAAACGCGGGGAAAGATTCGGTTAAACGCTCAGGTGACATTGAACCCTGAATGTTTTTTATGTGGCTTTGTTGGTATGCCGGTTCGGGGCTTTTAACCCACGTCACATCGTCTGTATTCGGGTTGTATTCCGGCCTGAATCCTTCCTGCATAGCCCATTCACGTTTAGCGGGTGACAACAAAACATCCGTAGACGGCTGCGGGGAAATACGGGCGACCATCTGATCATAACGGGCAGTGATATTGTTAAAGCGTTCCTGCATTTTCAAAATAGGTCGCTCCACTTGTTAATATCATCCAGCGGATTGTTATTTGCAGATTTACCAATCATGTCGGGAACCTGCATAGCAGACGCAGCGGAACCGCCACCCATACCACCAGCACCTTTAGCGCTACCAGCGGACGGCGCGGAACGTGAGCCACCCTTGCTGTGGGTCATGCCTAAAATCTGCGGCAATGCCTGGCGTAATGCGGTATCTACCCAGTTTTCATCTGGAAGGTTTGCGGCGGTTGCATCGACGGCGGTCATGCCGCCCCCGCCCTGCCCTGGAGTTAGTGGGACTGCTTCGCCTACTGCGCTTGCTGCGATGGTTTCACCGCCAAACCACGATATAACACCCATTAGAACCACCCCGTGTCACTGCTTACGCTGCTTTCGCTGCTGGATTCAGTCTTGAGGCCAGCGCCAGGCATAGTGACCGCCATAAGCGCCGCCATATCAATCCACTCCATGTTCCCGTTAATCATGTCGTTTTTGCGGTCGTTGTTGATGTTTTCCTGATTGAACATCTGCTCAAACAATCCGGCGTTAAACATGTTTTTGGTGCCGCTGGAAACCATGCCGCCGCCAGCTTTGAACATGTCGCCCCCCACGCCCAGAAGATCGGAATTAATACCGGCGTAGGTGCTCAGCGCGTCAGTAGTCAGGCCAATGGCACTGGACAATACACCGGCTTGCATTTCTGCAATCCCCTGCGTCATAGCGTTGGCACCGGATGCCATAACCGCGTTGGTTGTCATTTCCGCGTTGCTGCTGTTAGTTACCGCCGTGTTGCTCATAGTGCTTTGAGCGGCACCGCCGAAAGCCCCCGCCATGTCTGCGTATACGTCGTCCTGAATGGCTGCGGCTTGATTCTCCATTGCTGGAGCCATTGCACCCATGATGCCGGACACACCGTTAGTAAAGGCGGCTTTCGTGCCGCCGCCTAACATGCGCTGCATATTAGCGATTGAGTCGCTAACCAGCCCCGCGCCTCCCTGCATAATGCTTTTGCCAGCGTCAATGGATGCGCCGGATTTGTAGGCATCAAGGGCTTGCTTTTGTGCGTCTGTCAGGTCTGCGACGCCCGATTCGATGTAATCAATACCTGGGTTTGACTCGATGAAATCAATCATCACGGGGCTTAGGTATTCAAAGAGCCAGCTTTCCGAGGTGCTGCTACTGCTATTGGTGCTGTCCTTTGACGAGCCTTTGAATAGCGCCATTAATTACCACCCCAGATATTTTTCTTCATCCAGTCAGAAGATCCCATGTTTGCGCCTTTAGCTGGCGCTGGGGCTTGCTGGCGCTGCTGCGGGGTCTTAGTCACTTTGCGGACTTTATCTTGTAGCTTTGCAGCGGCGGCGGCTTTCTGGCTGCGCAGTTCGTAGGCATCACGCAAGATTTCCATAAAAGCCGGTGACACGTTATCCGCAAAGGCTTCCATGCTCATTACGCCTTTGACGACGCTTTGCGCCTGGTTCATCTGCTCCACTGTCCAACCCTGTTTTACCAGGTTGGTGGCGGTTTGGCTGGCGTTGTGGCGGCGGGCGTTATTCAGTGCCTCAGTGCGTTGGGCGTCTACCTGCTTTCCGGCTTCCTCCAGCATGCCCTTGCGCGTCTCTGCCATCTGTAACGATTGGTGGGCGCGTTGGTAATCAGCGGCGTTAAGCTGCCCAGAGTTAAGCGCGGTGCGTAGCTCCTGAATTTGCTTGTCGGTTTCCGTCACTGCCATGGCCTGGAAACGTGCGGCGTGGTCGCCGAATGACTTGATGTTTTGCACCAGCGGAGTGATGGACGTGTTAAAGCGCGTGAAAGTCTCCTGATGTTTCAGGGCTTCGCTGATTTGGTCTGCGGTGAACTTGCCGCCGTTGAACTCCCATTCGTCAGCGCCTGATTCAGCGCCTGGCGCAGTCTCGATGCCATCGAGGGGTGCGGGGTTGCCGTCATCTTCTGTGACTGCAAGTGATGCGTCTCCGCTGATTTCTGGGCTTTGGTTATCTTTCGGCGCTGCGTCATCTGGGAAAAAGATAGAACTAGGCTGGAATCCGGTAGGTGTGCGGGGTGTAGTCGTGACATCTGACATTTAAAACCTCATGTTTTAGGGGGGTAATGGCGCTATCCTTGCGCCGTCTTTTTTAGTGCATCATTTACGCGGGGGTTTTGTCACTCTCCGAGGGGTTGGGCTGCGCACGATTTGCTAATTCGGCGGCATCCAGTAACGCCTCTTTTTCCGATTTGTCAGCGTCCAGAACCAAACGAGCCTTATCAATATCAATGCCTTGCATAATTTCCTCAATCTGTGCCAGGGCTTTAGCGGCCTCGTTAAACAGTTTTTGAGTTGTACCGGCTTGTTCTTCGACTTTGCCCTCTGCCAGTTTGGTTGTGGCGATGGCGTGGCGTAACTGACACGCAGCCATAACCGCTTGTAGTTTCTTCTGAAACTCTGATGGTTTCGGCATTTCAGACGGCGGCGTTAGGTAGCGGGTAATGTCTTCATCGTTGGTTACGGCGCGGAGAAAATCGGCGTAGATGTTGTAAACATTTTCCGGCTGGAAGTTATCCGGCAAGGTACCTTTCTGGGCTGCGTCCTGGTACACGGTCAGGATATTGGCAGCGGCCTGTGCGCGGTCAGCGGCTGATTTAATGTCTACCTTTAGCCCGATATCGTCACGTAACATCTTGAATGGTATCTTCACACCCTCAACGTCGAGCACGTTGCCCATTTCCTGCAATACCATTAAGAAAACGCCGTAAGCGGGTTTTATAAATGTTTCCGCAAATACTTTTGCGATCTGGTTTTCGTTGATTTCCTCTTTGGCCTGAGTCAGCGCGATGGCGATCCCCGATTGATTGGTTTTGCTCATGGCTTGCGCTTGCCCTGCGGAACCCTGGCGGACACGTTCGGCGTCCTGATTCAGCTCCTGGTTAAGCATCTGCATGGCTTGCGGCACGTCAGACGTTGGAATACGGCTAATTGCGCCCTTCTGTTTCACCACATACACGCGCCCAGGTTCGCTACGGTCATTCAGTGCGGCGCGAGCTTCTGACGTTAAAAGCGAGTCAGTTACTTCCATGTCAGGGTAAGCGGCAAAGTCTGCGGAGCGCTGAATAGCTCGACGGGCGCGGGTTGTTCCTTCCTGTGCGGACTTACAAAAATCATAAAGGCTCTCACCGTGGGCGCTGTTTGGTACGGCACTCATTGCACCCCAAATTAACGGACAGTAGCCTACAGCCTCATGGCTGATGTATTCCGTACTGGTCGTGATGACGTGCCAAAGGTTCTCGTCTGCGGAGTTGTAGCAGCCGCGCCAGTAGTGGTGATACACGGTGATCAGGTCATTCATGGTGTCCAGGGTTGATTGCTCCAAATCCCTGCGCCCTTCGGCGTTCATGTCGCCAACAACCAACATGGATGTGTCCAGGCTGCGCCCTGCGTTGGTATCCTCAACCGCACCAGCCTCTACCGCTGATTTCTTATAGCCGCGTTTGTACGCTTCCGCGTTGGTGATTTCCTCTGCGTAGGCGCTGTAGATTGAGTCCTGCGGGTTGGTTGCCTTTGGGTGCAGGAAGAAGTTTTTAAACTCAATCAGTGAGATGACGGGGAATTTAACCTCCCGCTTGCCCTGCATCCATCCAGACACTGTAGCCACCCCGTCAATGTCCTCGAATGATAACTCCGACTCCACGCTGTAACCGGCTGTGGTGATTATCTTTTGTTGAATCAGTGCGGCTTCCGCTGGGTCTTTGTCAAAGGTGATCTTGTCAGTGGTGTAGGTCTTGCTGTCGTAGCCAACTAATCCGGCCTGGTTGCCAGTAATCAGGCACTGTTTAAGCGCCAGATAAATAATCATGTCCCAGCCATTTACCGCCAGTGCTGCGGCGTGGACTGCCTTTGTCACGGCGGCGGCTAGCTTGTTCTCACCTTTGGTGTCGTTGGAAAACGCAACGGGTGATTTCTGGCTATCGGTAAACATGGCGACGAGTGACGGGTGAATGGTTTCGAACGCTTCCCACATCACGTTACGCGCGGCGACGTCACCAGGCATCATGACGGCTGGCAGTTCGCCACGGTAAAAGCCCCACGCTTGCGTAAAGCGTTCGGCTAGCGCGTCTTGTCTCAGCTTCGCGGCATCCTTGTGGCGTTGCATTTCTTTGTACAGGTCGGTTGTATTCACTTAGAAAAAGCTCCCATTGCTTTGGTGTAGTCGTTTCGCCTTGCGTAGTTCTGCATGGTTCGGACGTTGATTCGTGCCGATGCCATTGATTCCCCGTCATCCCTTACGCGGATTGCAGCAATTCGCATTGCGTCCATAAAGTGGTTGTTTTTGTCGATTGGTACTGTTTTTTGACCTTTGCTAACCCATTGATAACCACGCCTTTCCTTGAGTGTTTGCGTACATGTTGTGAATATTTTCAATTGTCCCAGGCGGAACATTTCAACCACCAGCCCGATGGATGCGGAGAGCGAGTTACGCACCTTTGCCATTGGTGCCAGGTCGGGTGGAATCTCAAATACCTGCGGGTGAACGTTAGCGCCCAGTGCCTCCATGGTTTCCATTCGCGTGGCGTTGGTTCCGGCTTCCGCGTTGCCGATAGCGTTGCGCCCATCGTGGGGCGACTTCATGACAATGCCAGGGTATCCCAACGGCTCAAAGTCTGCGTTGTTGGTCAGCCTATCCCAATTGTCAGGCGCTTGACCGGTGACTTTGGCGGCTAGGTAGTGCTCCATGTGGGCGTTGGCGTACACGTCACGATCCATGACGCTTGACCATTCTTGAAACACGTAAGCGGTGCCGGTATCAGGGTTTTGGGCTATCGAAAGAATAATTGACGGGTCAGCCCTGCCAGAGCCGCCATAGTCCAGACCGGCTAACACCTTCCAGTGAGCGGGGATCTCAAACGGGATGCAAGTTACATCGTCGTCAGCGAACGGATAGACGGCACCCACGCCAGCGACGGGAATGCCCTTTGAACGCATATCACGCTCATGGTAGGGAAATGCCGCTAACACTTGCTCGCGGCGTTCGGGTGTCAGGTGCGGGGCGTCATCCCAGGTAGCGGTTTGAAAATGGACGTGTGGGCTGTCACTTTCCGCGCATTGTGTCCAAAGGTCTGTAGCTCCCTTTTCGGGTGTTGCGGTGATAGCAACCATGCCGCCGGTGTTAAGAGTTCGTGCCGCAAAGATGCCGGATAACTCAAGTTCGTTAGCGGGTTGTTCATCAAGCCAAATATATAAAACTTTCTGGCCGTGCAAAGTGGTTGTGTCTTGAGTGCTTGCATAGAAATACAGTTCAACATACCCGCCGCCTATGTGTTCAATTGATACTGATTTGACGATCTCCCCATCCCGTATGACTGACTCGATCCGAATCATTTCGCGCGGGATTAATCCACTACCGATTTCGCTTGCTTTCTTCGCGTTATCAGTGCCTATCAGGTAGCTCTGTAAAACCTTGCGGGTTGATTCCAGGCTCACGCCCATAGCCCACATGGTTTCCTTGTCGATCACATCGAAGCGGCGACCAGGCCACCAATCTGGATATAAGCCCGTCGAGTGATAAGCCATTTCGACTGCTGCTCCAAACGTCTTGCCTATCTGGTTTGCTGCGGACAAGTAGCGGAGCGTGGCGTGAATACCTGACCAGTACCACTCACGCTGGAATTGGTGCGGTTGGAAGTTGTCCAGCTTGTAATAACGGTTGTAGCGTCGGGCTGCTGCGATTAGCTTCGCATTCCTGCGCATACATTCGAATCCAGCCTCGCATACAGCCAGCGCAAGCGCCCTGGTTTCATTCCGCTGCGTTAGCGTTGTGCGAGCCATTACGCTGCGCCCCGCTGCAATTGCTTACGGATTGCTTCCAATTCGTCATCGCTCAAATCGTCCACAGTTTCTGGCGGTTCAGCTTCAAAGGTGCGGGTGAGCGGAGCACTTGAGATTTTGAACCACAGGTTAGCCAATGATGCGTAAGCAGAATCCTTTAGCTTTGGATCGGATAGACGCAACTCCAGGCCAGCCAGAACGCGTGACCGGTTAGCCAGAATAATGGCAACGTCATTGGATTGGTTTATTGCAGCGGTGGCGTTGGCGTAAGACACCTCCGCTTCGGCTAGCTCTTTGAAATGGTGAGCGCCAGCCTTTTGGCCTGGCTTGATAATTTTCAGCGCTCGCATTCTGGCAATGACTGCCTTTTCCGTTGCGGTTAGTGCGCTTGCTACATACTCGTCGAGATCGGCATCCGATGTTAACCGTAGCACTTTCGACGCTTTGAGCTTCTTGCTCATGCTTGCCGTTCCGTTGTTGCGATTAAAAAACGTCCTGTTTTTTATCTGGGGGTTAATGTTGGCAGGGGTTGTAGTGCCGCCTGGTCAAGAAATCGGTGAAGTAGGAGAATAGTTCCCCCCTACCCCATACACTCGCCTTGTCGAAGGTTCCCGTATATTGTCCGCGTGGGTGAGTACCCCTTGCGGTACTTGCATCTAATTCGGGGCTGCTCTACCCCTGCCCAGGCCTGCATTCTCTACGGCGGAACTCTGCGAACTCAATCACTCTCACACCGTAGCGGTATCGCCTGCTGGTTTTGGCGTTCCACATGTAACCAGTTCCCTTATCCGCTCCTTGTCGAATCCCTCACGGGCAACGCTTCGGCGGACTCTACCCGCAGTTAGTTAGACGGGCAGCAAGCCAAATCCTTGGCTCTTTTTTAGTAAACACAGAATATTGGCGAGGCGAAAAGGGGCGTTTTGTGCGATGGAATCAGGCGGAAACGGATGTAATTAAACGGAATGCCGCACCCGCACTAATTGCTACATTATTGACGTGAGACGAGGCGACTACACCATACCTCCAGGGCTTCCCGCTTCTCTTTTAGGTAGTAATAGCGGTCATAATGCTTACCCGATACCCCTGGGCGCTTGTGGTTTTGCAGTATGTCGCGGATTTCAATATTAATACCCATCTCACCCGCCAGCGTTTTGAATGTTCGACGCAAATCCCTGGGGGTGAACGGGGCGAACTCCTCCCGCTTACAGTATTTTCTTACCTGCTTTGATAGCTCCGCAGATAACACATGACCAGCTTCGGTAGGGGCGGGGAATAACATTTCGCTATCTGGGTACAGAATTAACTGTATACGTATGATTTCCAATGCCTCTGGCATCAAAGGCACAACATGAAAATTAAGCGTCTTTGATATTTCAGGTCGAATTGTGAGTGTTTTTTCTTTCTCATTCACATCTGATTTTTTTAGCGTGATTATCTCCCACGGCCTCTGACCTCCCGTGTAAATACATAACAAGAGCGCTCTGGCATATAGCGGCGTCATCGGGCAAGCCATATCCGCGACGGTAACGGAATCAATAAACCGATACAGCTCACCCCATGACAGGTATCTATCCAGCGCCCGCCCTCCTCCGGTCTGCTTCGGAATTACCGTTACTGGATTTACCTGCATGTTGTACCGTGCCGGAAAGCCTCGCTTTGCTGGGTCGTGATCAGCAGATAAGGCGAAATTAAATAGGGCGTGAAGGTTGCCGCGCACTTTGTCAGAACCCGCCACGGCTCCGCGCTGGATAAAGTCTGCCAGTACGTCAAAAACCATTCGAGTTGTGATGTTTGCTGCGGGGGTGTCTGGGTTTATATGGGGGCTATCTAGCACCTGATTCAAACGATTCTCTGTAACCTTCCAGCTGCGTTTACCCGTCTGCTTCTGGTTATCAATGTAATCGCGTACAAGCTCTTTAAACGTCGCACCCGCCGGACTTGTTGCGCTGCTTTTGTCTGGAGCCGCAGAAAGCTCGCGCACCCGCTGCGCGGCGTCAGCCAGGGACATTTTCGGATACTCCCCTATAACAAGAATTTTGCGCCTTCCCCCCTCGGAGTGTTGGTATACAAACCTCTTTGAGCCAGAGGGATAAATCCTGATACCCAACACACCGCCGCCACGCGTTCCGGCGTTGTGCCACACGTAGTAATCCTTATCTTTCGCTTTTAGCGCTCTAATCTTCGAATCCGTTAATGCCATGATCACACCGTCTACACAGCCGTATACATAGCAAAGGAATAGCATGGAATTAAACAGGATAAAACATAATGTTTTTATCTTTAATTATCATTATCTTGGTAATAACAAAGAACCATTCGTAATGCTATGGGATATTATTTCCGTGGACTTCTAAGCCGTAGGTCACAGGTTCGAGCCCTGTAGGGCGTACCATTTAAACTCAATGAGTTACGCAGAACCCCTCACTAAAAACCACGCATCCCAAAAGTTTATGTAACGGCTGGTGTAAGTAAAATTTCTCAACGCCCATCAACATTAGCGTGGCTTAGCCAGCATTCCCGGATAGTACTTAGCGATAATGTCATTCATCCTTTCAATCAGATCCAGGCGTTTAAACGTCAAATGGGCAGTTCCCTTCTGAAAGTAGCGAATGCTGAAGAACTCATCCTCGTAAACTTCCTTAGTCGGATTATCCCGAATATGCTCCATCAATCGGGTAGAGATATCACTACGGTTGTCAGGTATCGGTTTGCCATCAAGTAAAAACAGCATCCGCTCCAAATCTGTCAATTGATCCCGCCTCCAGCCCCAGTTCAGACTAAATCCCCAGCGGTTATGTGTCACCAGACTGTTAATGATAATCTGCTTACCGAAACTGCAAGGACTATTAGTTTTGTAATCCCATGACTGTAGTGGATCATAAAATCAGAGCTGGCCCATCGATTTTATGCACGATGCGCTGGTGTGTGGCAGACGCTTCCATACCTTCAATGTGGTAGATGATTTTAACCGCGAAGCACTGGTGATAGAAATCAATCTGAATATCCCGGCGCAGCGAATGAAGCGAGTGCTCGACAGGATAGTGGCAAACCGTGGATATCCACTGACTGATGTCGCTTGCACGGGCACAATGGGCCGAAGAGCATAGGGTCATACCGGACTTTATCAAACCTGGTAAGTCGACACAGAATGCCTTTATCAAAAGTTCTAACCGGACATATCGGACAGAAACCCTGGATTTTTATCTGTTCAGAACGCTGAATGAAGTTCGGGAAATTACAGAGCGCTGGTTGACGGAATACAACAGCGAGCGACCTCATGAATCCCTGAATAACCTGACACTGGAAGAATACCGGCTGATGGCTGAAAAATGGAAATTTCAAAAAGGGTGGAAATAAAACTGGAGGACCTACAGTTAGTGCAATCAACAAATGAAGACAGGACCTTTTGTGCCTTCTGCACATCAGGACTGTCCCCCATATCACGATTATTGATGTAAATATCAAACGCCGGAATACCTACTAAGAAGAACGTTAAGGGCGACCATGCTAAGACGTCTTGGGCACCCTATATTATAGTCTTTAAAGAAAAGTATTAATAGAACTCTCTTTAAAATAAAGGAGGGCTACAATTTTTCACTTAAGAATAGATTAGAAAGTATATGTGGCACCAACTCTACTACGAAGTTGCCGACTAGAATTGCAATCAATGGTACTTGTGCATTGAACATTACCAAATTCTATATATGGACGCCATTTAGTGCTGTTTTTAAAACCAACTTTAAGATTGTAATCCCATTCGTATTCATCGTTAGTCCCCATCTTCCATTCTTTATTAATGAAATCTTCAGCATAGTTCGCCTCAAAATCGAACTGAAGAAATTCCCATTGATAAGTAATGTTCCCTGTGAGCTTTGAACGACCTAAAGAGTCATGACTCTCTCCATCACGGCCTGTTGAGGTATTTCCTGCAGAGTAATTTCTTATTTCATGACGATAACGTATTTTTATTGCCACGCCATTATCGAACAAATATTCAAGGCGAACCTGAGGCTTATAGGTAACGCTAGTATCCCCAAAATTAACAAGCACTCCTGGACTGACCTTTATTCTATCGTTAATCGTGTATTTGTAACCATACTCAAATTCATTATCACTACCTTCTAAGTTACTTAGATTCCCAGTGTACTTCATCTCAACACCAAAAAAATGGTTGCCTGCGCCACCGCCTATTTTTACACGGCCCGCCCAATCATTTTCGTCATGTTTATATTCTTCGCGAAAATCAAGCGTAGCAGATGAAACAGAAAACGCAGACAACATGGTTGCAATGCCGATAATGGCAATTTTTTTATTCATGTTATTACCTTAATAAATAAATGGATTGTGAAATACACCAGCCAAACCTCAAGCTGATTATTGACCAATAAAACCATCTCTCGCTTATCGTGTTACGTGGTCAATATACAATAGGGTGGAAATTCTGGTTGTTTAGAGTGCGAATATATAAATGAATTATGAAAACAACATGCTGATAATCTGGCGACGTATTTCATAAGCCGCCAGATTATATTAATTAACTGTCTGCCATGACTGTTTTATCAGTAATTTTTTTATCCACTGCTTTAATCAAGAGCAAGCCAACACAAAGAACGATGAAACCACAGAATACGAATACTGCACGCCCCCACAGTGGGTTGTTTAATAAGCACATCAATATAACACCAACACCAGCAATAATATGGAGAATACCCAGCATACTGCGTTGTTTATTATCCAGTAATCTTTGTGTAAAAGATTCTGAGGTTAGGGGCGTTGCTAAATTCTCGAAGAATTTATCAACATCTTTCTGGCGATGTTCTACAAGCGGTTTGTAGAACAGTATTGAAAGTAAGAAGAAACCTGCTGTGAAAACAATGTGCGCCACTAAACCTATTGCGACTTTCAGGTCTGACCATTCTCGGCTAGTTAATGTTTCAAGATTAAACCATTGTTGCACCATCTCAGCATTAATAACGAAACCAACGTAGTAGGAGACGATACCGCCGACAGCAAGCGTACCCCAGGCAGCCCAATCTGGTGTTTTCTTAATGAAGAACCCGCAGAATGCTGGAATCGTCATTGGGAACCCAATCAACGCCCCTACATACATCATTGTATCGAATAAACTTAATTCTTTTAATGAGTTAATGAATAGGGCAACGAGGATGATAACCATGCCAAAAATAGTTGAAATAATTTTTGAAACCAACATTAACTCTTTTTCAGAGGCTTTTGGTCTTAAAATAACTTCATAGAAATTTTTAACAAAGATTCCTGAGTTTCTATTTAATCCTGAGTCCATAGAGGACATCGTTGCTGCGAACATAGCTGCAATCAGTAAGCCAACCATACCGACAGGCATATATTTCTGAACAAAATATAAATATGCAAAGTCTGCAGCTTTTTTCCCTGCTTCTGGATATGCAGCTGCTAAATCAACACCCTGGCTGGCAACAAACCATGAAGGCATAAACCAGATGAATGGTCCTACAGTCATCAATAAACAAGCAAGCAGTGCCGCTTTTTTAGCATTTTTTGAGTCTTTAGCTGCAAGATAACGGTAAGAGTTCAGCATGTTATTATTGATGCTGAATTGTTTGATAAAGATAAAGAAAGCCCAAATACCAAAGATACTTAAATAATTAAGGTCATTTCCTGAAACGAAGGAGGCTCCTTCTTGCAATGGAAAATTACTAACAATGTCGGTTACACCACCGCCTTTGATAATTGCAACTACAGCACAGGTCACGGTCACAGCCATGATAATAACCATTTGCATAAAATCAGATGCAATAACCGCCCACGATCCCCCCGTTACAGACATTACAAGCACGACCAATCCGGTAATAATAATTGTTGTTGACATATCAAAACCAAAAATACCGGATGCAATGATGGCTAAACCATTAAGCCATATACCTGCAGAAATAATGCTGTTTGGCATGCTAGACCAAGTAAAAACTTGTTCATTAAAGCGTCCGAAACGCATTCGAACAGCTTCAATTACGGTGATGACACGTAACTGGCGAAACTTCGGCGCAAAATACACATAATTCATAAAGTAGCCGAAAGCATTTGCCATAAAGATCATTGCTACAGCAAAACCATCTGTGTACGCCTTGCCGGCGGCCCCCGTAAAGGTCCAGGCACTAAATTGTGTCATGAAAGCGGTTGCCCCTACCATCCACCACAGCATGTTACCCCCACCTCGGAAATAATCACTTGTTGTACTGGTGAACGCTCGAAACATCCAACCTATTGCAATGAGAAATAAAAAATATATGCCGACTATGACTGTATTGAGTTCCATCTGTAGACCTTTTGAAGGTTAATCACTGATTGGAAATTATCATATCGTCTTAATTGATCATCTTGTATTACAATATACCCAATATGTGACTCTGATCTTAATATCTTAGAAATAAAATAATACAAGTTAACTTGAGGATGACTTTGATTAGCTCATAAGTAGAGCGGTGCATAGTGACGATGGGCAAAAAGAAAGGGGATGCAGAAAAGGGGGAGCGTTTTTGCGAAACGGGTCACGCAGCTCATTGTGCAGTGCGTGCCCCGTTATATCGAAGGCTGGACTTATTGTTTGACGGTTAAGAAATAATCAAATATTTCCGGCACATTACCCGAGCCGATCCCCGTAGTTACAGCACCTTTTAGGTTCGATGAGGTGCCTTCGGCTATTTCAGAACGACAACCCAAGTTATTCACCATTTCAAGGAAGTAGCCGAGATCTTTATTAGCATTATCGATTGAAAAACCTAAATCGCTAACCCCGTCTACTGCGTAATTTTTGCAGAATTTCATGAAAGGTGAGTTTGATGGACCTGTCGACATGATATCAAACAGTTGCTGGCGATCGACGCCAGCGAGTTTAGCCACAGCGAATGCCTGTGACATCGCACAAACGGTCGTCATTCCCATGAAATTATTGATTAATTTGGTTGTGTGACCCGCACCAAGATCGCCGAGATAAAAAATGTTTTCACCTTGAACTTCAAGAACCGGCTTCACTTTCTCAAAGGTATTTTTATCCCCCCCAACCATGATGTTAAGTAAACCATCTTTTGCGTGAGCAGGCGTTCTGCCCAGCGGGGCATCAATCATGCCGGAACCTTTTTTAGCGAGATCAGCACCAATTTTTCGGGTTGAGGCAGGGATAGATGTGCCGAAATCGATCAACACAGAACCTTCTTTTATGCCCGCCAGGATGCCGTTATCGCCATACACCACTTTTTCAACGATTGTTGATGTTGTCAGACACAGCATGATGATATCGCTTGCTGCGGCTAATTCAGCCGGAGAGTTGGCTTCAGTTGCGCCACGGGCAACTACGTCCGCAACGGCATCTTTGTTGAGATCCATCACTTTTAACTCGAAGCCATTATCTTGCAGGCATTGAACCATATTACTACCCATTAGGCCTAGGCCAATGAACCCAATCTTCGGCTTTTTCATTTATAACCCCTTGATAAATATTATTTAATAGGCATTTGACATGTTATTTGATAACCGACCGCCAAGTAACCCTGCTGTCTAATGAGGTGAATGACCGTGATAAACCTGTCTCGACAGTTTGGCGCTCCGATGACCTAACGTGAATGCACCACATGATATGTAATACAATATTATTATAATTTCAAGGAAAAGTGGTTAAGTATGAGAGGTTGCGTGAATGTCTGGCTGAAAAGATTCAAATTCTATCAGGGAAATATACCCGCCCTACTTCCAGTGGCAGAGTGTTGGCAACACTTGCTCACACCTGTGACAGACTTAAGTGAACGCAAGGGAATTAACGAGAGACACTTGTCTCTCGCCGCAGGTCTATTTCTCAATCATTTGCAAGGAGCTAAGCACGTGTTTCGACGTGTTTGATGTCCCAGATAGGCTAGCTTGTTGCTGACGGTAAACGGTGTTTGGAGTCCAACAGATGATTCACTGAGGCTTGACGGGCTTTCTCCGCATTCCCTGTCATTATGGCATCATAAATCTGTCGATGTTCATCAATGCAGGTGTTTCCCTCTTCCGAAGAGTGCGCAATGAAATTAATAAACATCGTGGTTAACACATGCCCAAAGGGTAAGAAAAAGTCATTACCTGTAGAGATGAAAACGATGCTGTGAAACTTGATATCCACATCTAACCATCGTTTTTTATCAAAGACTTGCGCGTTGGCAACTTCTAACAATTCCTGAAAAGCTTCAGATAACTGGATGCGCTGTTCAGCCGTGGCATTTCTGGCCGCAAGGGCGCAGGCCTCTGGTTCAATCGCTCGGCGTAGCCCAAGGAATTGTTGGCAAAACTGATCGATTTCAGTTAGCCCGTCCATCCATTCAATTAACTGTGGATCTAAAAAATTCCAATAGGCACGCTGTATCACTCGGGTGCCAACTTTTGGACGTGACTCCAACAAACCTTTTGACGTTAGCAGTTTGATTGCCTCACGTAGCGCGGTACGGCTAATGCCAAATTGCCCACACAGTACAATTTCCCCAGGAAGTAGAGAACCTTGAGGTATTTTTCCGGACAAAATACTGCGCGCAATTTCGCGCGCCACTTGTATATGGAGGCTTCGCCTGGAGTCGGAAATGGAATGAAATTCGCCTGGCATAAATTGCTCGCAAACAATATGTATTATTTAATTTTCATCATATCACTCCGAATCTTATCTACCAAGTATGGCATTAATAACCAATATTGATCCGGTCAGCATATTTCGTTTTGCCGCTCAAGACAGAACGTGAGAGCGACTCGTCAACGCTACTCGGAAAGCTGAATCTGAATAAATGTTAATAAATTTATGTTCTCCGCTCGAGTTTGATGTTAAAAAGATCATAAAGTGTTATTGTATTACTTATTGTGTAATCTGATGATAACTTAGGTGACGTAGAGTGTTTAACAAGTTAAATGGCGAGCCCGTGTTGAACACTATTTCGGCGACTGGCCTGTGGATGAAGTGTGTTGATGAAATCTTATATGAAAAATAATCTTTCACTGGCATGGCCTTTAGCTATCAACGCATTACTGATGCAGTCGATGTTAATGGTTGATACCTTTTTTGTTTCGCCTCTTGGGGAGGTCTCCCTCGCTGCTATGGGAATTGCCACGACAATAGTCTCTTTCATTCTTGGTATACAAATGGCATTGGCGAATGGTTCTCAGCTTGTAATGAGTCGAGCGGTTGGTTCAGGAAGCATGGTGCCCATGAATAAAAGTTTCTGGGCCGCTCTAATGATTAATGTCGCCAGCGCCATTGTATTTTGGATACTTCTTGCACTCTTTGACCGCGATTTAATAGCCCTATTGACTAATAAAACAGCACTTTATGTACAAGCGGAACGCTATCTGGAATTGGCGAAATTCATCATTGTGATAAACGCCATCACTCAGGTGCTGATTGCATTGTTCAATGCACAAGGAAAAACTAAAGTTGCGTTTGCGGGCTATCTCATCGAATTACCCATCAACGCGATGGCCTCTTATCTTTTCATCCACGGTTACAGTGAAATTGAAGGTCTTGGTTTGCAAGGCGCTGCTGCGGGCAGCTTGCTGGCTATATTCATCAGGCTCGGTTATTTGATGCATTGTCTTCAGCGTGACCGCACATTGGTTTTGTCGGTTAAGAATCTTGATGCTTCATTAAAAACAAACACTTTGAATCACTTACGGGAAATTTTTCCAGTTGCAGCAAATGTTACGATGCTACAAGTAGGTGCAACTCTTTATATGTTACTTTACTCCCAACTCTCGCTGAATGCTTATGTAGCAATGACCATTGTTATGCCGTGGATTAAAGCGGGTACTCAATTTATCACTGCATGGGCACATTCATCTGCGATTACGATTAGCCAAGCCATAGGTTCAGGTAATGTCGAAAAGTTAGTCAAAAATGTGGATATCAGTATCAATATAGCCGTGATCATTTCTTTTTTTTCGGCGGCATTTTTTTGGGTTCTGAGTTTGGTGTTGCCTGCTTTGTATCCAGACTTAGACCATTCTACTTACCAGGCTCTTTCGGTGATTGCCCCGTTATATATTTTTCTACCTATTGTTAGAGGTTACAACACGGTACATGGGCATGTGTTGCGGGCTTTAGGGAAAACCACAGGCGTGTTTATCATTAACTTCATCGGACAATGGCTTATCTCAATCCCATTGTGTGCATTGATAATATTCTATTTTGATGCGGGGATTTTTTGGGCATTCGCGATTATGCCCTTGGAAGAAATAGTGAAAGCGCTTCCTTTCCGGTCCTTGGCACGACAATCTTTGAAGGCTTTCGATTCGAAAAAAGCAAGAAATCTAATGCACGACTAAAGGTGGTTTGGTCTAAACATTCGTTTTAATTCCACTCGTTTTCTAAGGTTTAACCTAAGCGTACAACACGAACCGTATTGAGAAAACCCTGTATTCAGCAGGCCGTTCGATGCTCCATGATAGTCGTGTACCGACCAGTCTGCGATGACATCAACCATAGGATTAAGCTAGCGCGCCGGATCACATCGTATTTTTTGCATGCCCCTCTCTAACTCTCCAGCAAGACACCACCCTCACCTCAGTGATCTGTACAGAATAGCCACATTGTTAAATACATCAGATGATGACCTGGCGGTTCCCGCTGTGTTTTTTCAACGGATTGATATGTAAAATTTTTTAATGGGGAGGTATCTGCACAGTGTGTGCCGTTACGGGTGTAGCTGTCGCATTAAGTGATCATTATCACAATGGTGATATAATAATACAAATTGATTTGTTGTTTTTTAGGGGTAATGATAATGTCAGCGTGGGTAACGAAAATAGATATTTTTCAACCTATTGTAGGTTAAGCGATGGTGAATAGGTAAATCTTTATGAAAGTTAAAAAATTACGTTGGATAATTGTAGGCCTCATCGGCTTAGCTGCCGTAATTAATTATATAGATCATTCAGCATTACCTGTTATGTTGCCCTGCATTTCAGCACTGGTGCCACTAACACTAATATCAGAATTTTTCTCAAGTGAGATTAAATCAGTAGAAAAATAACTAACGGTTAGTGTCACTAAATTATCTCATGCTAAATCTGTAAGTATAAAAACTATTGAGGTTTTATATGTTTAATAAATTATTTTGTCTGTCTTTGTTAGTGGGATTATCATCAAATGCATGGTCGACTGAAACACATGTTGATGTTTTACCCGCCGATCAGTTTGATATGTCAAACTGGAAATTAACCTTACCTTTAGATAAAGATAAAAATGGTAAAATAGATGAGATAGAAGGTGTGGCGATGTACTACTTCTCTCACCCAGACTATTTCTTTTTAGATGAAAATAAACAATTAGTATTCCAGGTTCCGAATAAGGCGATTACCACTTCAGGCTCTTCAAATGCCCGTTCTGAACTTCGTCAAATGGTTCGCGGAACGGATACGGGGATCAGTGTCAAATCACCGAAAAATAACTTTTCTCTGGCAGTGCATCCTGAAGCCAAAACATTCGGTGCTATTGGTGGAAAACTTGATGGGACGGTCAAGGTTGAACATGTATCCTTACATGCCAAACATCCTGAGAAATATCCGGCTTTCTCCGTGGTCGTTGGTCAGGTGCATGCGAATAAAGACCCAGCAATGATTGAGGCTAAAACTGGGTTTGGGTATGGTAATGAGCCCATTAAAATTTTTTATAAGAAGTGGCCACATCATAAAACTGGTTCCGTTTTCTGGACTTATGAACGTAATTTGGCAGAAAAAGATCCAAATCGTGTTGATATTGCCTATCCAGTATGGGGCTACACCTGGGAAAATACAAAGGATCCGCAAAGTTCAGGTGTTAAATTAGGTGAAGAATTTAGCTATAGAATTAATATTATTGGCAATGTTATGCATTTATATTTTACGGCACCAAACCATAAAACCGTTAGTTATAAAATAGATTTGTCAAACAATGTTGATGCCAACGGAAAAGTTGATGAAAAGGATAACTCTCATGGCTATTCAGGTGACTCATTTTATTATAAAGCGGGTGCGTACGGACAATGTAGCGTGAAGGATGGTGAAGGCTTCTGGTCTACAGGTTGTGCGGGTACCGGTGATTTTGTCGTTGATAAAGCGAATGGTGACTATAACCGCGTGTCTTTTTCAAAGTTACAACTGAGTAAGTAATCCGTAAAACAAAAAACCAGCCTCAATATTAATATATTGGGCTGGTTTTTTTCCGTGTCATGAAGGTTACTTAAAGGGCAACCTTCCTTACTTTAATGTGTCGATTTTAAATAATAAAAGGTGGCTTATGCATAGTCATCTGGCTTGCCGGTTTTGTTTTGGTTATAAACGCCGACTGTATAATACATATATTGCCCCGTTTCGTTATAGCCACTTTTCGATATATCAACCGTTTTTTCAACGTCTTTGTGACCTGCCAAAATCAGTCTGAAGTTGAGTTTGTCGCCTGTAATATTGATACGATACCTACATTTCTCACCCAGTTTTATCCCATCGGCAAGCTCCCCATAAATGGTTGCATGGTCGCTGTAACTCGGCTGCAATGTTCCAATCATCTCGTACTACTGCTCATCACCAAACCCTTTGCGCGTTCGTGGGCAAAATAAATGAAACCTTTTTCATGATTCGGGAGTTTAAGGTAGTAAAGCCTGATAGGTTCATCATTATTGGCGTGTATTTGACCAATCATTACGCGTCCAACCTACCAGTTAATGCCGGTAGTGTTCACGAGATCTACGGTCAGTGTTGCTTCCTGCGTCCCATCAATGCCACCGGCTTTTTCTTGTTCACTGCGCGCAATGGATGAGAAGACACGGTTGTTATTATTTACCCCCAGGAGAGAGATGTCGGTATCTCTATTGCGGAGCATTTCACGCAATTCCGAGCGGGTGTATGTGGTGTTCTTCGAGGTTTTTGGCCCGGTGACAGGGGTGGTAAATACCATTCCACATTGTTCATTAAAGGTGAAAAAGTTCGGGCTGGTGTAACCTGCAACCAACTCTTTTTCTTTTATTTGATCTGCTTTTTCGGCGTTATTCGCATCCGCAGGTATGGCCAAACTTATCTGCGTTTGAGTGTGAGATTGCGTATGTCTGGGAAGAAACTGCTAAGGTTGAAGCAATCGCAAAGCCGGTTTTTAGCATCACAACTGATTAGTTACGAGGGCAGAGTAGGTTCATCTTTATAGACCTCCAGTTTATCCCCTTCATCCTTCAAATTGCCGGTGCGTTGGCATGACCTGGCCACCCCAATCACCGATTTGACTCAGTGATTGGAGGGTTATCGTCGCCGCTATCTTGAATGCGTTAGGATATCTATTGTTGTTAGATCGTCATTACCTATTGCGCAGGAGTTGGCTTATTTTAAAATACGGGCAAAGGCACCTTCCCAGGTGTATTTAACACCGTCGAACTCTACGGTGTGTTTTCCTTGCTGTTGTGTATCCGCCAGATTGCAAATAGCAAAGTGATAGATGCTATCGCAGGTTGTTTCAATGCGAATCACCGTGCCGACATCGTTATCACCCACCACGTGGATTGATGTAATCCTGCCACGAGCCCCCACTGACGCCTCGATGGACTCGTTGAAGTAGCCATGGGTTTCCAGAACAGAAGCGAAAACATGGTCCTTTCCAGACTGTCGGATTATTAGAGCGGGTTCGCTTTTCAGGTTAAAATTAGGATCATTGGCTCCAGTGCGGGTGAAGAACACCTCTCCCTCATTTAGAGCACTGGTGATGAGTGAGTAATAGCTCCTGCCGTGCAGCCAGCTTACCAGTGAACTACCTTGCACTTTCCCGGATCCCAGGTTCCACAAATGCTGATATCCGTTATCAGCACCCATCGGTTTCAAGGTGCTTGCTGCGTGATAGCTGAAGTCAGTGCGGATGAGCTGCCCAGCGTAATGCACCGGGAAATCATACTGATGCTCCTGCTCAGATTTAATGCGAAAAATATCAATAACCAGTGTTTTTTCAAACGCTTCAAGTTCAGCCAGAAGCACACTACGCTGCATGTCTACACCATCGTAGTAGTCCTGTATCCGGCCACTCATACCCTGTAATTCTTTATTATCTGCGTTGAAGAAAACCCTGGAACCAAAACGTTTTTCCGCAAGTGCGGTATCAAAATGGTTTTGAGTTTTTTGGTCAACGGTGACGGTGTTGTGTGCGACAGTCTGTTTACAGTACGAAGAGTTTTCCGGGATATAACGACCACCAAATTTTGGCTCAATATTAACCCAGCGGCCAAAACCGTAATCGCGGAGCACTTCATGCCCGCGATTAAATACGCTCAGGTGCAGGCCATCGTAGTGGCCATGATCCAGCGCCGAGTGATATTGATGGTCGCTACCGTGTTGACCAAACCAAATGAGTGCCATGGTGTCGTCATTTTTTTCATCACGGTGGCGTAAAATACCCAAGCCGCCTTTTTCGCCTTTCGGACCGTCGGTGACAAACAGACTTCCCCAATCGAAAGGTTGAATATTTTCTGCGGCATCCACTGCATCTGACAGGGTTTTACCGGAGGCATGAACCCATACGTTTTGCTGGTGGTTTGCCATACCCAGCAACGTGTCAGTCTGCTCGTAGCGATGGAAGCAGACCGATGTCGCCATGATCACCCCTTCATCATTAATTGAAATGCTTTTCGATGAATCGTTGAGCGCAGGTAAGGTGCCATCAGGGAATGCAGTTTTAAACACCGCATAAGAAGTGGTTTTTATCACGGAATTATTGAATTTATAAATATTGATCTCTGGCTGGCGTCGCTCAATAGCTTCAGCAAAAAGGTAGATTGGACGAAGCGAGAAGCGGTGGTAATAAGGCCCTTCCATATAGTATCCATCAGGCGAGAATAACTGTGCCAACTGAGCTAAGAAGCCACCACTCATGCTGTCGTTTTTCAAGCCGTAAAGCGCTTTATCTACGGCGGCCTGGTCGTTGATGGCGTAGCCACAAATCCCCACAGCGGCAACAGCCCACAAACCATGGTTGTGTACGATGTCGAAATCATGACCATAGGTCACGACGAACAGCTCAATCATTTGCTTGAACAAATTTGTTTCAATGAATGTTTTCTGATCTTCAGACAAGGTGTGGTAAATGCAGCTATAGGCGCAGGATGCGTAAAGCATCCACATATTCTCGTTCAGCGTTTGATGGAATATTTTACCCGGTGGGTTACTGTCGCGGCTGATATTGCTTTCAAGTGTGGGATAAACATTGGCATATGCACTGAGCATTTCGACAATGTAGTCACGATACTTTTGCTCGCCCGTGATAAGGAACAGGCGACCTGCGAGATCTATATGGATGTAGTTCTGTTTATGGCGGTTATGCTCATAACCGCCACCTTCGCCATGACCAGGTACTTCAATACCCACGTCCACCATATAGCCGTGCGTTTGTTTAATGTCGCGAGCCAGCGCCTGGCCGAGTAGAGTATCAGTGCCAAGACTTTTTTTAAGTTCCGCGGCTTCAGCAAAGCTCATTAAAAGTGGTTGGTAATCCATTATTGTTTCTCCAGGTCTAAAGCAATGACTTCAAATGCGTAATAACCCTGCCAACTGAGTGTTTTACCGTTGAGTTCAACTTGATGATGGGTTTGCTCGTCAGCGTCAGGTCGGTTACTTATCATCACCGTGACCTGCGATTTCTTCGTGGTAATTACCACAATGCTGCCAATTTCGTTATAGCCTACGACATCGATACACGTCACTTGGCCACGCGCATTCGTGGATTGCTCAAACTCTTCATTAAAATAGCCGTGTGTTTCTAGCGCGGAAACAAACAGGCTCGACTGACCTTTGTTGCGCAGAATGAAAGCGGGTTCACTGCGTAGGTTGAAGTTCGGATCGCTGGCACCGGTTCGCGTGAAGATCACTTCATTATTGTGATTTGTGCTGGCCCCAAACCACGTGTAAAAGGTGTGGTTCTGCAACCAACTAATCAGAACTGTTCCTTGGGCTTCACCGCTTGCGACGTTCCAGAGGTGTTGATAACCATTGCTCTGCGCAAGCGGGTGAAGTTCGGCGTGATTCTGGTAGTCGAAGTTAGTCCGGATTATTTGACCGTCGTACTGATGTGAGTAATCGTATTGATGCTCTCCTTCGCCTTTTACCCGGTAAACATCAAGTAACAGCGGCGCTTCTAGCTCATCTAAATTCAATAAAAACACGCTGCGCTGCATTTCAAAATCCGGGTAGTGGTTATTGGCAAACGCACTCATCCCTTTGATATTTGGCGCGTCAGCAACAAAGAAATGCGGTAATGCGTGTGCCTTATCGGCACGTTCAACATCAAAATTATTCTGACTTAACCCATCAATAGTGAGTGTGTTATGCGCAATCGTTTGACGGGCGTATGATTTGTTCTCATCCAGGTAACGGCCGCCGAATTTTGGTTCCACATTAACCCAACGGCAAAAGCCGTATTCACGTAAAACTTCTTGGCCTTTATTGAAGAATGTAATGCCGAGGGTATCAAAATGGCCATGCCCCATGCCGTGTTGGCCATAGTTCATGACCAGTTGTGACACATCGCCAGTTTTGTCCTTCATGCGAATGAAGCCTTGCGCGCCATTATTGCCCTCCGGCCCTTCATTCAACTCTACAGAAGGCCAGAAAGGTGGGCTGATTTCGCCCTGACTTGCGGCGTGTTCCAACGCTTGTGAGAGTGCAAGGCCGCTGGAATGCAGCCACACTTTGTTTTGAATTTTCGCCATGCCCAGAATATTGTCGTCAAGGCCATAGCGTTTTGAGTAGACACTGAGTGCAACCTGAACACCCTGATCAGTGATGGACATAGAGCGAGAAGCATCATTGAGTGCCGGAAAGGTTCCGTCAGGGTAAGCGGTGCTAAGTAAGGCCTGAATGGTATTACCAATCACCTGATTTTTGTAGTTATAGATGTCTAGTTCCGGCATGTGGCGGTGAAGAACTTCAGCGAATAGACAGGTTGGGCGAATCGAGTAACGGTGGTAATAAGGCCCTTCCATGTAATAACCCGATGGCGCGAACAATTGTGAAATTTGCGCCAAAAAGCCTCCTGAACCATTCCTTTCCAGGCCATAAACGGACATATCCAAATATTCACGTTTACCGATTGCAATACCGCAAATCCCCACGGCAGCCACCGCCCAGATACCATGGTTGTGGATGCGGTCGAAATCATGGGCATATTTAACAGTAAACATTTCCAGCATCGGCTCAAAAACACCTTTAATCACCCGCTGGCGTTCTGTTTCTGTCATGGTTGCCGCGACGTCGGAATAGGCGAGGCTGGTAAATATCAACCAACATTGCTCATTTAAGATCTGATGGAACAGACGGCCGGTTGAGTTGGTATTTTTTTGGACGTGAAAACCAAAGGTAAGATATTTGTCGGCATAAATTGCGAGCAAATTTTTCACAAACTGCGCGTATTGCTCTCTTCCGGTGATGAGGTATAAGCGCCCGGCGAGGTTCATGTAGGTGTAGTTTTCTTTGTGCCGATTGTGTTCGTAACCACCTGCCTCGCCGTGGCCCGGCACATCAAGCGCAAGACTCATGAAAGTGTCTAATTTTTTGCAGTTGGCTTCGATAGTTTTGCCCATCAGGCTTGGCTTGCCGACCTCCTTACGTAGCTGATCTATTTCTGATTCTGTTAACAACACCGACTGAGTGATCATTATTGGGTCCTGAATAAATTACTGGGTATGTTTCCACCTCCCAATAAAGTAATACAATATTAATTTAGAGTGTAGTGGCGTAACAAGAAAAGGAGATGCGAGTCATGAAAAATTGTAAAAATGTTATTCTTTCAACGCGCTACTTTTGCTTTCTCAGGATCTTTCGGCTTGTCATAGCATGGTCATCATGACTAAATTGCCTGTATATTGAAGTCAGTCACATTCAAACTCACATATTGTATTATTATATGCTCACGGCATCAGATTTTGACTGCCACTAACTTTAATAAACGCATTCAGGAGTTTGATAATGAATCCATTCTTTATAGAAGAAGAAACCCAATGGGAAGAGCTGCCAGGTGGCATCAAGCGTAAAATCGTGGGTTACACCGATGATCTGATGGTCGTGCATCTTTGCTTTGATAAAGGAGCCATTGGCGCACCGCATTCACATGAGGTTCACGATCAAATTGGCTATGTCGTAAAAGGGAGTTTTGAAGCAGAAATTGATGGTGAGAAACGGATTCTGAAACCGGGGGATGGGTATTTTGCCCGCAAACTCGTGACGCATGGTGCCGTAGCATTGGAGCAAGATAGTATTCTGCTTGATGTGTTCAATCCAGCCCGTAAAGATTTTTTAAAATGATGCCTCAGTCTGTATCGCCTCGGCTTACCATTTAATAGTATTGATTATAAATAATTTTAATAATCAATATTATTTATGGCGGTAGCGGCTGCTCACGTTTACTGGATTGGCCGCTACACAAATTCACCGGATGTGTGATTTACCCGCTAAGGGAAAAGCCCTCAGAACGGCGACGTTCACGATCGGCAGGAAACGATTTCAGAACTTATGATACCGAAGAGGGTAAAACACTCAATTCAGCGACCAACTGAAGAACAGGTACAACAGAGATGTTCTTGCCACAGTGCTGGCACGCTCTTCCCGATGCTGAATCAACAACATAACAGTAAAATTGTGGGAATGATTTACATCCTGCAATTCGCTATATTAATCGTGAGTCACAACGACTCACGATCATTTAACAAATACTGCCCCCCATCTTGCCGTCAGGGGGCTAACTGATCGCCATTAACATCCAATATCTGCCCGGTAAACTGACCTGAATATCCTGGCTGAGATGGGTAAAAAACTGCAGGCTGAAGAGTATTCGGTGAGATGGATGCCGAAATGCGTCAGCAAGTAGAAGTCCAGAAAGCATTTTTCCGGCAGTATCCGGAGCGGCGAAGTTGCCGGGATAAGCGCGATGCCGTACTAATGCCTGAGATAAAGCGCGTATACAAAGAAAACTACAGCGTTGACGGTGTGCGTAAGGTCTGGCGGCAGCTAAAACGTGAAGGTGTCAGTGTTGCCCGATTCGAGGAAAGGCAACTGTCTGGATAATGCGATGGCTCAAAGTTTTTTTTAGCACTCTTAAATCGGAGTGTTTTTATCTGAATAGGTACGACAGTATCAATGAGCTAAAACAGGCCGTTGATGAATATATCCATTATTACAACCATGAACGTATCAGCCTGAGACTGAAAGCCCTGAGTCCGGTGGAATACCGAACCCAGGCCTTATTAGCCGCCTGATGCAAACTGTCCAACTTTATGAGGTCAGTTCAGAAGAGGGCTATTGTTTTGGTGTCGTTTCTTAAAAATAATAATTCACACGTAGAGTGACTTCTGAATAATCCGTTTTGAATTTCGGATAAGCATCATTGGCACCAACTGGGGTAAACGCGTCACTTTCCCCTAAGTCTGTATAACGATATTCAAGGGCCGTCGAGAAGTTGTCGCTAAACTTCCATTCAACACCCGCACCAACGTTATAACCCGCGCGGGTATCATCAATTGCTGTGTTAAATGCCGTGCCGCAATCCTGAACGGCTGGGGCTGGATTAACCGAGCATCCCTTTGCTAATTCCATTGAGGCAACGGTTAAACCTGCGGTGACATATGGCAACCAGTTACCAATCGCATAGCCAGCTTTGAAATTTAAATTGAATGCCTGATTAATATCTACTTCGTCATACCATGAAGAATGTGACGGATTATTGAGGCCGCCGCTAATGTTGGCTCCTGAAAATCCGGTTTCAACCCCTAAAACAATATCGTTATCCAGTTGCCAGTTATACCCGGCCTGAATGCCGCCGATAGTTCCATCAATATCGCGTGGAGTTCCATGTGGCTCGCCTGCTCCCGGAGACACAGAAACATCCTGATTAGTTCCGCTGCCATAACCAAGGTTTCCACCCACATACCAGCCATCGAATGATTTTGCGGAATCGGCAAAAGCCGAGCCGGATGAAAGTAGCATTACAATTACTAATAATGTTTTACGCATCTTTCCCTCTGCAATCGGATGTTTAAATTAAGTTCTGCGTTGTTTTTTTGTACTACATGCCGAAAGCAGGTTAGCGTTATTGTTCATTTTTACAGCGATTTTTTTATTCAAAAAAATCAATATAATGTGTTGAAAATTTTAAAAAACACATCTGCCATCTGATAGTGTGGTCAGACTATCGGCCAGGCCTTCTGCAAGCAGCCGTATGGCATCTCAAAGTATCAAAACAAAGACACGCTCGCGCTCCGCAAAATCTCGGATGGAGCTATCATTATTGGTCAAGGGGTATCGCAGAATGAAAAGCGATATCAACCAAAGAAATAGCAACTACTACATCGTCGTGGGTTTAACAGACAGACTCCTGCGCACCATTAAAAATGACTTGAAAATGGCGACACAAAAACCTCTGAGGGCACATTTGGAGGTGTTTCGTTAAGTAGTGCTTTAAAATAACCATTTAAAATAATCAATTATGGATTTATATCGACTCCTGTAGGCATTTCGCCTTTATACTCCCTAAAACTTTCTGTCCCGACTTCTACACCAATAACTCCCCCCAGCCTGAAACCGTGAACAATGGTTTAATTGATTTTATTGCGCAAAAAGAGTACGTTCACGCGAGGAATTTTTATTGTGGACGGTACATAAAATTATGCCAATAATTCAGTCGGTTGAGCGTGCCTTACAGATTCTTGACTTGTTTAACGAGCAAGCAACAGAGCTGAAAATCACCGAAATTAGCCAGCTCATGGGTTTGAGCAAAAGTACCCTCCACTCCATTCTGAAAACACTCCAGCTTCATGGTTATATCGATCAGAACCCTGAAAATGGCAAATATCGTCTGGGAATGAAACTGGTAGAACGCGGCCATTTTGTTGTTGGTTCGATGGATATTCGTCAGAAGGCGAAAAGCTGGCTTACTGAGCTTTCGCTTAAAACCGGCCAAACCACACATCTCGGTGTCCTGGATGGAAACGAAGGTGTGTATATAGAGAAGATTGAAGGGAAGCTTGCGGCTATCGCTTATTCACGTATTGGCCGCCGACTGCCCGTGCATTCAACCGCAATTGGTAAAGTTTTAATCGCCTGGCTTAGGGAAGCGGAACTGAAAACGTTGCTGCAAAACTATGAGTACAGCCGTTATACCCCCGCCACAATCTGCACTCGTGAAGTATTACTGGATGCGCTTGCACAGACCCGTGAACTTAGTTATTCCATTGATAATGAAGAAAATGAGCAAGGTGTTCGCTGTGTTGCTGTACCCGTGTGGAACCATGAATCCAGGGTGATTGCAGCACTCAGCCTTTCCACACTGAAATCCCGGGTGGATGATAACCAGCTGGATGTGTATTGCCAGTTACTGAAAGAAGCCGGTCAGCAACTTTCTGCTGAACTGGGCTACCCGGCAAAAATGCGCAAATAGCCCAGTATTGCGAATTAACTTTCTGCTGCTGGCTGGTAACTGAAATAATCAAAATCGGCGTGGCAGCCATCACCACTGATATCTTCGCAGTGCAGTCCGACAAACGCCCCGGTAAAGAAGCCCCGCCCAGCGATATAATCATCGGATAGCTTCCACGCCTCAAAGGTTAGTGGGATCGTCTGCCAGTTTTTGCCATCGAACGAATAGCTGTAGTAATAGCTCAGTCGGTCCACATTCACTCGTAACCAGACGCTCTCCACATTATCGGGTACCTGAATCGGCTCATCGTGTAACGGCCAGGCAGGAACATTGCGGTCAAGTTGAATGATTTTCAGAGTGCGGCCTCTCCCCTCTTCCCAATCCATAAAACAGTACGACCAGTTTTTAGTGTTGTAATAACAGGTCAACCCGGCGCTTTGTTGGAAATGGGCCGGTGAAAACTGCATTCTGGTTTCGGCCTGGAAAACAAAGTGTTGCCAGCGCCGCGCCACCGTTGACTGGGTGAATCTTGAGTTCAGGGAATCGTTGCCGTACAACCGCAGAAAACCCCGGTGCTCGGTCAGTGACCCTAAGTTTTCATCAAATGGAATACGCAGGGTTTGCAGCTCTGGGTTAAGGCTCTCGCCATCAAAATCTTCAAACCAATTCTCATCATCTGTTGGCGTGGACTCCTGCATTTGTGGGCCTGCGACCGTTTGTGCTGCGTGTTTTCCACCTTTCACATACGGCCAGCCATCGCGCCACTCAAGGCCGGTAATACCTGTTTCTCTGCCAAGCGAGCAATAACCTCGCCCGCCCGCAGCCAGCAGCGGAATACCCGGCAGCCTCTGAGGGCGGCTGGTGAGATAGGCCATATACCATTCACCCGTATGGGTTTCCAGCAACGATCCATGCCCGCTTTTTTGCAATGGATTTTCTGGCAAATGCCAGCTGGTCATGACCGTTGTTTCCGGGTGGAGCTCCCACGGGCCATCGAGTGTTGTGGAACGGAGCACTACAACCGCATGTTCGTAGCTGGTTCCACCTTCAGCGACCATCAGATAGTAATAGCCCTCTTTCTGATAGATATGCGCCCCTTCGGTGTAGCCCAGCGGGGTGCCGGTAAATAGGGTTTTTCGCTCTGAAGAGAGCTTTTTCTGTTCAGGGAAATACTCCTGCAACACGATGGTATTATGCGGATTACTGTGATGCCGCGGTCCCCACGGGCGATATACGTAATATTTTCTTCCGTCAGTATCGTGGAACAGCGACGGGTCAAACCCGCCATTTCCCATCGCGACAGGCTCGCTCCATGGCCCTTCGACAGAAGGTGCAGTCACCAGGTAATTACGACCATTTTTCCACGGTGAGTCGACAATTTTCACATCCGTATACAGCAGCCAGAACTGCCCATCGGCGTAACTCAGGCAAGGCGCCCAAATGCCACCAGAATCCGGGTTGCCTTTCATATCCAGCATCGATACACGATCCAGCGGGCAACTCACCAGCGACCAGTGTTTCAAATCCCTGGAGTGGTAAATACGCACGCCAGGAAACCATTCAAAGGTCGAAGTGGCAATGTAGTAATCCTCTCCCTGACGGCAAAGAGAGGGATCAGGGTTAAAACCTTTCAAAATCGGATTGGTAATGTTGTACATTTTTTTCCCCTTAGTTTGACGCCGCGACCGTGGTACCCGAAATCTCTTCTTCCTTGCGCGCGCGATTTTGCAATAGCTGCTGACTGATTTCTTCAACGCGTTCACTGCTCAGTTTGTACATCGACAGCATGATAAACATCCCCACGTACAGTACGACCGGCACCACACAGAACAGAATTTTTATGGTATCTAAGACGTTATCCGGTTGAACCACGTTGCTTGCGGAGTAATCAACAAAGGCGAGGATCCAGCCCACCACCGCACCACCAATCGCCAGGCCAATTTTCAGGCTGAACAAATAGGTTGAGAAAACCAGGCCATCAAGACGGCGCCCACTGCGGCTTTCCTCGTAATCCACGACGTCCGAAGCCATCAGCCATTGCAGTGGTGTGGTGGTATTGAAAATAAACAGGAACAGAATATTCAACGCGAATATCAGACCAATACTGTGAGATGGGGTAACAAAAATAAGCAGGCTAATCACTGAATAAACCACGATTATCCATTTAAACGAGGTGACACGGTCAAAACGTCCCAGTAGGCGGGATGAGCACAGTGAACCCAGCATGGTGGCGATACTGCCATAGAGTAAAAATTGGGTTGCAAGCTCTGGGTGATCCATAACGTATTTCACGAAATAGAGTGTTGCACCGCCACGAACCACGTTAGAACAGGTCGCCATCATTTTGAAGGCGCACATAATTCGCCACTGGCTATTCCCAAACAGATGCCTGAGATCTTTTTTGATTGAAGAATTAGGTTGGACCTCAAAAGTGTAACGTTCTTTTGTGGCGAAGAAACAAATTAAAAGAAGTGCCACACCGCTAATACCCAACACACACATGGCACCGAAATACCCAACCTGCTCATTGCCTTTACCAATAATTTTCACCAGTGGTAAAGCAATACCACTTATTGCCAGGGAACCCGCAGCTGCCAGGAAAAAACGCCACGATTGCAGCGCATGGCGCTCTTTTGGATCGGCAGTAATAACACCAGGCATTGCACAGTAAGGCACATTAACAAAGGTATAAACCAGCGTGAGTAATATATATGTTACCGATGCGTATATTATTTTTCCCTGAGCGGAAAAATCAGGGGTATAAAACGTCAGAACACAAACAATACCGAAAGGGATCGCCCCCCATAACAAGAATGGACGGAATTGTCCGTGGCGTGTTCGGGTCCTGTCGACCCACAATCCCATAATGGGATCGGTCACCGCATCCAGTACCCTGGAGACCAGAAAAAGTGTGCCCATGATGCCTGCTGAAAGCCCAAAAACATCGGTGTAAAAGTAGGCAAGCAAAAACATGGTTGCCTGCCAGACAAACCCGCAGGCGGTGTCTCCCAGGCCATAACCAATTTTATCTTTCATTGTTAACTGCATTTTTACCCCCAACTCATAATAATATGGATTAAATTACCAACAGCAGGGACCTACAAAATGAAAAAAAATAAAACCTGCACTTTGCCAGGAATACACCCTTTATTTTTGTGACTTTAAACAAGCTGCTTAATAATCCAATTGTAGGATTCATCCATAAGCACCATCAATAATCATTTTTCACTTCATAATTATGATTTCTGGTTTTTGTGATATCGCCCGCGTGATATAAAAATACCTTCCAAATAATTCATTAATCAGAGTTCACACTATTATTTTTATTAAGACGTGCGTCATCACCGGTCAAATAAAAACCGGTGATAATGAGATTTTTAATTAAATACCGAGTGCTTTTTTCCCGGCATTAATAACTTCTATAATTTTATCGGTGTCATAAATACAACCTTTCCAGGTTCCACCGCTTACAGACTGTAATGCCGCCCACAAACGGGTGTCATCTGGTAAATAGTCGTGAGGATGTAAATCAGGATGACTTTCCCGCTCAAGTAATACCTCCACCCCCTGTTCAGGCGTAAGAGGAATATCTTCGCTACCAATAAAGTTCACAGATCCACTGAGTGAATGACGATCAACGACAATTTCAATAATATCATTATCACGCAATTTCCCAATTGGCCCGCCTGCCAGCGCTTCCGGTGCGACATGACCGAGACACGCACCGGTTGAAACGCCAGAGAATCGCGCATCGGTTATCAGTGAAACTGTTTTTCCCCAGGAAATATGCTTCAAAGCGGAGGTTAACTGGTAGGTTTCTTCCATTCCCGTTCCCGATGGCCCACCACCTATTACCACCATAATGTCGCCCTGTTCAATATCGCCATTCTTAATGGCCTTAATCGCCTGAGCTTCCGCAACAAATACCCGCGCCCTGCCGGTATGGCGATAAACGCCATCTTCATCAACAACTGAGGGATCAATCGCCGTCGCCTTGATGACCGAGCCTTCAGGTGCAATATTGCCTGTCGGGAAAGAAATGGTGGAAGTCATGCCGCGTGCTTTTGCAGCACTCGGGGACATAATGACGCTATCAGGATCGACACCGTCCTGATCCAGTAAACACTGACGGAATTTTTCACGGCGCTCGGATGCTTCCCACCAGTCGAGGTTTTCACCTAATGTCTGCCCGGTGACCGTCATCACATCTTCATGGAGCAGCCCAAGTTTACGCAGATGCAGCATCACTTCTGGCACACCACCGGCCAGATATGCCCGCACCGTCGGGTGATAATCCGGCCCGTTCGGTAACACACTCACCAGACGCGGGACTTTTCGATTGATTCGTGCCCAATGCTCAACATCCGGCAATGTACAGCGTGCCGCATGGGCAATAGCAGGAATGTGCAGCAGTAAGTTAGTGGAACCGCCAAACGCCGCATGAACCACCATCGCGTTTTCAATCGCTTTATCCGTGAGAATATCGCCGG
Source organism: Buttiauxella agrestis ATCC 33320 (assembly GCA_024169445.1). Classification (GTDB taxonomy): domain Bacteria; phylum Pseudomonadota; class Gammaproteobacteria; order Enterobacterales; family Enterobacteriaceae; genus Buttiauxella; species Buttiauxella ferragutiae. The sequence goes on along the minus strand of JALKFA010000001.1, from coordinate 2,277,465 downwards.
TGGTGATCCCTTTTTCATCCAGCGCGAGGACGGCACGAGCGGACTGACGAGCGATTTCCAGCCAGACTTCCTGCCCTGAAGGTGCCAGCGCTGAGTGAGGTAAAGCAAGACCCAGTGCTTCTGCCACCACCTGTGCCGTACCAGCCGTTCCTAAAAACTGGCATCCCCCTCCCGGAGACGCACACGCCCGGCAACCTAACTCAGCAGCTTCTTTCAAAGAGAGTTCATGGTTGGCGAAGCGTGCACCGATAGTCTGAATTTTACCGGCATCCTCACCAAAAGTAGGTGGCAATGTAGCGCCACCAGGTACCAGGATGGTCGGTAACTGGTGCATTGAAGCGAGCGCAATCATGGTTGCAGGCAAGCCTTTATCACAAGTTGCCACGCCAATCACCGCACGACGAGTTGGCAATGAACGAATCAGACGGCGAAAAACAATCGCGGCATCGTTGCGATAAGGCAGTGAATCAAACATACCATGAGTGCCTTGCGAACGGCCATCGCAAGGGTCGCTGACAAACGCAGCAAAAGGAATACCGCCATGGCCCGTTATCTCTCTTGCCGCGGCGGCCATCTGCAAACCAATTTCCCAGTGCCCAGTGTGATAACCCAGTGCCACAGGTCTGCCGTCCGGCTCCCGAATTCCCCCCATGGTCCCCAACAGAAGCACTTCTTTTCCCGTTAGTTTATTGGCATCCCAACCCATACCCGCATTTTGCGTTAGGCCGAACAGATTTCCACTTGGGGATTCCAGCAGCATTTTTGGCGTTAACGGTAATGCCCCCTGCGGCCCTGCGGCATGGGTTTTAACCTGGTAAAAAGCGGCATCTTGCGGTGTAAAAATTGACTCGATTGACATTGCTATGCTTCCCACTCAACACAGTTCAAGTTGTTTCAGGAGTGCCCCAAGCTTTTGCCGGCGCTCTGCGTCAAGCGGCGCACATGGAGGATGGCACCAGGTGGATATATCCCTGCCACATAGCACAATAGCTTCTTTAATCACGTTAATAAACGGAGTATCGAGTTGATAAATTTGCGGAATTTGCAGCAGTTTTTGGTGCAGGCTCGCAGCTTGTTGTAAATCTCCGTCACGGAAGGCACGCAACAACCCGACCGATAGCTGCGGGGCAAAATTGACGCTCGCGGAGATGCCACCATCCCCCCCCAACAGCAACGTATTAAACAGGTGATCATCAAAACCGCACAGTACAGAAAAATGCGGATGAAACGCTTTCACCTGCACAATCATGCTGCGTAAATGGGCAACGGAATCAATAGTGTCTTTAATTCCGACAATATTTTTTCTCGACTCAACCAGCTGTTTAACAATTGCAGGAGTCAGGTCTTGCCCTGTCAGTGCCGGAAAGTTATAGAGGATCACCGGCAAGGTTACACTGTCCGCCACCTGCTCGTAATAACGAAACAGATTTTGCTCGGAGACTTTCCAGTAATAGGGGTTAATCACCACAATGCCATCGGCACCGTGAGTTTGTGCATGCTGGCTGAGTCGAATGGTTTCCCGGGCGTTGGTCCCACCGGTCCCAATGAGCACCGGAACGCGATTATTTACGTATGCAATCGCAAACTGAGCTATGTCCTCACGCTCTTCTACAGAAAGCTGAGAGAACTCGCCCCCACTCCCCAGAAAGAACAGCCCATCAACGCCAGCATGAATAAGATCGTCAATCAGCTCACCAGTACCCACTTTGTCGAGGTGGCCATCCGGCGTAAAAATAGTGGAGACAGGGGGAATTATTCCCGAGAACTGCACAGTATCTTGCATAAAATCCCCTTTTAAAACATATGGTTTAGTATTTTGTTCTACATTATAGAACTGCGTTCTTTAATTTAACTCAATACTAGTCCACTTGCGCTGATGGCGTAAACCATCCAGCCGGTAGTTGTTGTTCATAATTCAATCCAGATCACAGAACGGGTTGAAATGAGCCACCAGACACTCGCCCGCTTTATCCGCATAGACCGAAACGTCATTTGGTCATCAACTAGCCACCCCGTCAGCTGTATCACAAATATTAAAAAAAAATGCTTATCCTGAGCAGAGGTGACTTTTATCTCATATGGTTAGCTGATAGATATCAATGTATACAAAGACTTGTTTTTTACATGGTTAATTTTAAGGATAAGAATATGCCAGCAGTCGTTGATAAAGCATTGGACTACATTGGCGGTATGAACACATCAGTGTCAGTGCCACATTCCATGGACGAAAGCACAGCTAAGGGGATGTTTAAATATCTGAAGGAGTTGGGGGTACCGGCAAGCGCTGCTGATGTTACCGCACGAGGCGATCAGGAGGGATGGAATAGTGACTTCACGAAAAAAATGGCTGGTTGGGCTGAGAAGATAGAGTCTGGCAACCGTGTGATTATTAAAAACCCTGAATACTTTACTTCATATATGCGGGAGCAACTCCGAGAGCTAGTGTGAGTATCCCCTTCGCAAACAGATTAATTTTTCCGGACGCTCACCTTCAAAATATGTGAGCGTCCGTTCTTCCTGAGTGTTAAGCACTATCTCCCGCCAGAATCTCTCTAAGCCGACTAGCTTTCGATCACACTGAGCGCCATATGGCGGTTTTTGCCGCGTTAGCATAACTTCAAAACTCCCCCCTGGATGCCAATCTACATCTCATATCTTCCGCTATAAAATCTGTAAAAGTGGACATTTCTCGACTTTTCATCTAAAAGTTCTGCGGTTGGCGTTAGACAAATCCAGCTATCTAATAATAATTGCTGAGTGTTAAAGAGCGGCAAGTCAGCTAGCCGCCGGGCATTTCGCCACTCATAAAAACAACGACGCACCTTCTTTGGAGAATTTATGCAATCCTCGGTTAACCACAACGAGAGCCGAACCTTCTTCGGTCATCCTTACCCACTAGGCTCACTGTTTTTCACTGAAATGTGGGAGCGATTCTCGTTTTACGGGATCCGTCCCTTACTCATTCTGTTTATGGCGGCGACGGTTTACGACGGCGGTATGGGGCTTGCGCGTGAAAACGCGTCAGCCATCGTCGGTATCTTTGCTGGCTGTATGTATCTGGCAGCACTGCCTGGTGGGTGGCTTGCCGATAACTGGCTCGGGCAGCAGAAAGCGGTCTGGTATGGCTCGATTCTCATTGCCCTCGGCCACCTGTCGATAGCCTTGTCTGCTGTGTTCGGCGACAACCTGTTCTTCATCGGCCTGATGTTTATCGTTCTTGGCTCTGGCCTGTTCAAAACATGCATCTCGGTCATGGTTGGGACGCTGTATAAAAAAGGTGATGCGCGTCGGGACGGCGGTTTCTCGTTGTTCTATATGGGCATCAACATGGGTTCGTTTATCGCACCACTGATTTCCGGCTGGCTGATAAAAACCCACGGCTGGCACTGGGGCTTCGGCATCGGTGGTATCGGAATGCTGGTTGCGCTGGTTATTTTCCGCGTGTTCGCCGTTCCGGCAATGAAACGTTACGACAGTGAAGTGGGCCTGGATTCAACCTGGAACAGCCCTGTTGCTAAGAAAAAAGGTGTCGGTGGCTGGTTGCTGGTACTGGCTGCCGGCACGGCGGTTATCGTTACACTGATTGCACAAGGTGTGATCGTCATTAACCCCGTGGCGGTTGCCAGTGTGCTGGTATACGTGATTGCGGCGTCGGTAGCGCTCTATTTTATCTATCTGTTCATGTTCGCCGGGCTTAACCGCAAAGAGCGCGCCAGGCTGCTGGTTTGCTTTATTCTGCTGGTTTCTGCGGCCTTCTTCTGGTCTGCGTTTGAGCAAAAACCCACTTCGTTCAACCTGTTTGCGAACGACTATACCGACCGCATGATCGGCGATTTTGAGATCCCTGCCGTGTGGTTCCAGTCAATCAATGCGCTGTTTATCATTTTACTGGCACCGGTGTTTAGCTGGGCGTGGCCGCGCCTTGCACGAAATAACATCCGCCCAAGCAGTATCACCAAGTTTATCATCGGTATTTTATGCGCCGCTGCGGGCTTTGGTTTGATGATGCTGGCGGCACAAAATGTCTTGAACAGCGGCGGAGCGGGTGTGTCGCCACTTTGGCTGGTCGGAAGCATCCTGATGCTGACACTCGGCGAGCTGTGCCTGAGCCCAATTGGGCTGGCGACCATGACATTGCTGGCACCAGAAAGAATGCGTGGCCAGATGATGGGACTTTGGTTCTGCGCCAGTGCGCTGGGTAACCTGGCGGCAGGCCTGATTGGCGGGCATGTGAAAGCCGACCAGCTGGATATGCTGCCTGATCTGTTCGCACGTTGTTCTATTGCGTTACTGATTTGTGCGGCGGTGCTGTTCGTCCTGATTATTCCAGTACGCAGAATGCTGGAAAATGCCCAACAAAAACCGGCGACCCATGCCTGATTTGTAATATCGTCACCCGCAATGAATGAAAGAGGCCGGTCAGACGACTGGCCTTTTTCATTGCCAGACATAGCGTGATAACGCCACCAGCACCACGATATTCACCATCACACTAATGATGAACCAGGTTTTAAACGGCTGCTTTTGCGTTTTATGGCGGAAAACCTGCTGACCGACAATCGCGCCAGGCCATCCGCCAACCAAACCAAACATCAGCAAAGTGGACTCAGGCACTCTGCGCCAGGCTTTGCGAGCCGCCATTTTATCCGCACCGTAAATCACCACCGTCAGCAGGTTAGCAAACAGGAACCACATCACCACAGGGTGAGGCAGGAATGCGCTGCCCATAGCCGCTAAGGCCAAAAGCAAAAAACAGAAACGATTGAGATTCATACCATTAATCACAGAGCTTTTAGCAAAAAAAGTGCACAATTATATCCGATTCAGAAACATTAAATAATTCAATGGATGCACTATGACTAAATGGAAATACACGCCCAACGTTTTTAGTAAGCACAGCGCCCGTATTTGTATCGCGGGTCTGGTATTAGCCATATCTCAGAGCGCTGGCGCAGCTTCTTCATCGGATGCGTTAAGTTTCACACATAAAGACTGGGATTTGGTGTGTGATAACACGCTGACCTGCCGTGCAGCTGGCTATTCAGCAAACGATGTCGATCCTGCATCAACCGTCTTGATAACCCGCAAAGCGGGGCCATCGACCGCTGTTATCAACCAGGTGATGCTTGCCGACTATGACAGCGAAGCCGCCAGCAAAACACCAGGGCAACCCCTGCTGCTAATAGATAACCAATCGCTGGGAAAACTTTCCACGGCGGATGGCGATGTCTGGACAATGAGTGAAAATCAGTTCACTGCATTCAAGCAGGCCTTGCGTCGCGACAGCAAAATCAGCTTTAAAAACAATCTTCATGAATACGTTTTCTCCGGTGCAGGTTCCAGTGCAGTACTGCTGAAAATGGATGATGTTCAGGGCCGCGTGGGTACCACCGGTGCGCTGATAAAGAAAGGGAACAACAACGAATCGGCGGTCAAAATGCCCGTCCCGGAACCGGTGATAGTGAAAGCCCCGGTGCGCGATAAACAAAGCCGTGACATGACACCGCAGGAAACTGCGCTGATTAAACCGTCTATCATCAAGTTTACCGGTGCAGATAGTGACTGCGATGAAGAGCGAATCAATGGCACCTGGCAAATTGCCAGCCTCAATGAAAACCAGTCACTGGTGATTGCGCCATGCTGGATGGCTGCCTACAACTCCGGGGATATGTATTTTGTGATTAGCAACGATATGTCCAGCCCAGCAGAAATAGTGACCGACAGCGCAACCTCCTGGGATGATGGCATCGTTGAATTTTTCATGAAAGGCCGTGGTCTGGGTGACTGCCTGAGTGTGGAACAATGGGTATGGGATGGTAAACATTTTGTGCACAGTGCAGCCCGGAGCACCGGGCGTTGTCAGATGATCCGGCCAGGCGGTGCCTGGGAGATGCCGACACTGACAACCAAAGTCGTCACGCACTAATGCACCACAAAAAAGCCCCCTCACCTGTCTGAGCGAGGGGGCCTTATCTTTATAGCAAGTTACTTCTGCAGACGCATCGCAGGGAACAAGATAACGTCGCGAATGGTGTGGCTGTTAGTAAACAGCATCACCATCCGGTCGATACCGATGCCCAGGCCAGCGGTTGGCGGCAGGCCATATTCCAGCGCGGTCACGTAGTCTTCGTCATAGAACATTGCTTCGTCGTCACCGGTTGCTTTCGCGTTCACCTGCTCGAGGAAGCGCTCAGCCTGGTCTTCAGCGTCGTTGAGCTCGCTAAAGCCATTACCGATTTCACGTCCGCCGATGAAGAACTCAAAGCGGTCGGTCACTTCCGGGTTCACGTCGTTACGGCGTGCCAGCGGAGAAACTTCGGCCGGATACTCAGTGATGAAAGTCGGCTGAATCAGGTGTGCTTCTGCCACTTCGTCAAAGATTTCAGTAACAATGCGGCCCAGGCCCCAGCTCTTCTCAACCTTGATACCAATAGACTCGGCGATAGCTTTTGCCGAGTCGAAGTTATCCAAATCCGCCATATCCGTTTCCGGGCGATGCTTTTTGATAGCTTCACGCATCGTCAGTTTTTCAAACGGTTTGCCGAAGTCGAAAGTCTGTTCGCCATATGGCACTTCCGTTTTACCCAACACAGTCAGCGCCAGAGTACGGAACAACGATTCGGTCAGTTCGATCAGATCTTTGTAATCCGCATACGCCATATAGAGTTCCATCATGGTGAACTCTGGGTTGTGGCGCACGGAGATCCCTTCGTTACGGAAGTTACGGTTGATCTCAAATACCCGTTCGAAGCCGCCAACCACCAGACGTTTCAGGTACAGTTCCGGCGCGATACGCAGGTACATGTCCATGTCTAAAGCGTTGTGATGGGTGATGAACGGGCGTGCGGATGCGCCGCCAGGGATCACCTGCATCATTGGGGTTTCGACTTCCATAAAGCCGCGAGCCACCATGAACTCGCGCATAGTGGCGAGGATCTGCGAACGGACTTTAAAATTGTGACGCGATTTGTCGTTGGCGATCAGATCCAGGTAGCGCTGGCGATAGCGGGCTTCCTGATCCTGCAAACCGTGGAATTTGTCCGGCAGCGGGCGCAGCGATTTGGTCAGCAAACGCAGCTCGGTACAATGGATAGACAGCTCGCCAGTTTGGGTTTTGAACAGCGTACCGCGAGCGGCAATAATGTCGCCAAGGTCCCATTTTTTAAACTGTTCGTTATAGACACCTTCAGGCAAAGCATCACGTGCAACGTATAACTGAATACGACCGCCCATATCCTGCAAAGTCACGAAGGAAGCTTTCCCCATGATGCGGCGAGTCATCATTCGCCCAGCAACAGAAACTTCAACGTTCAAGGAGGTCAGTTCTTCGTTATCCTTGCCATCGAATTGCGCATGCAATTGGTCAGAAGTATGGTCACGACGAAAATCATTCGGGAAAGGAATACCCTGCTCACGCAGCGCAGCCAGCTTTTCACGACGAGTTTTCAGTTCATTATTAAGGTCAATTGCCTCATCGGCACATTGTGCTTGTTGTTCAGACATGTTGGTTCCTCATTTCAGGCATCATTGCCAAAAAATCGCACGATATAATAATGGCGCTCTTAGATTCATTTCAGGCTGATTTCACTCAGCAATAGCCAAACTTAAGTTATTTAATCGCTGGCTTACACCACCACCAGAACATCCTCCTCCTAACAGCCAAACGGTGCAAGGAGCAGGTTTACACCTGCTCCTTGTATGGATAAAAATCAATCACTGTGAGGTTCATGCAGGCAAGGCACCGGTGGGGAAAACAGCAATCGGGCACCAACAGCCAGCAGCACAATCACCGCCACACAGCCAATCGTCCACTCACCCATTTGTGAGAAGAAGTGCTGGTAAGCGGCAATTGCCGTTTCACTGATACTGGATTCAGTGGTCTGTTGCGCCACCAACCCCGCCAGCCAGTTCGCCACCGCACCCGTTGCCAGCATGTAGATGCCGGTCAACATTCCGGTTACGCCTGGCATATTCAGACGTGTGATCTGCGCCATGGCGACCGGGTCGATAAACAGTTCGGCAAACCCCATCAGAGCCAGTCCACCCACCATCAGCCCCATCGAGGCCTGGCCATCAACCGTGCCGTGACGGGCGTTGAGGGCCAGCATCATAAATCCGCAGCCCATCAGCAGCAGGCCAAAGGCGAATTTCAGCCACACACGGAACACGGAACGCGTTTTTCCATCTGGGCGAATCAGCCAGGCCAGGACTACGCCTCCGGTCATCACCGCAACAGCATTGACCGACTGGAACAGCGCCGTTGGCACTTCAATATTGAACAAGCGGCGGTTAACAAAGTTATCGATAAACAGACTGATAGAGCTGCCGCCCTGCTGTGCCAGAACCCAGAACAGTGTGCCAGTCAGCATCAGCAGGACGATTTGCCACAACGCGCGACGGTGATGCGGGGATGAAATCATGATCCGCGCCACCATCTGAGCGGCAAAGACACAAACGATCGCCAGCAGATAACCTGACCAGTTATTTTCCAGCAGCAACGTGAAAAAAACCGGAGCCACGCATAACATCACCACCAGCCAGCCCCAGGTTGGCAGCACAAACTTCACCGCGCACAGCGCCTGCTTGTCGACGCCACGGGTATTGCTGAAATGGCGATGGCCGCTTAAAAAAATCAGCAGACCGATAAACATGCCGATCCCCGCCAGCGCAAAACCGATGTGCCAACCGTACCACTGTGCCGTCAACCCGCAGGCGATGGGTGCGGCGATTGAGCCCACATTTCCCGCTGCATAAAGCAGCGAAAAACCGCCGTCGCGACGATGATCGTCCGCGGCGTACAGTTCGCCCAGCAGGCAGCTGATATTGGATTTGAACAGACCATAGCCACAAATAATGATCGCCAGCGCGAGATAGAGGCTCCAGGTTGAGTCTGATTCGAAGCCCAGCACTACGTGGCCGAGCGTCATCAACAGTGCACCGGCAATCACGGCCGTGCGATTGCCGAGCAGGCGGTCGGCAAGCCAGCCGCCGAGAATGGGTGTGACATAAACCAGAGAAGCGTACGCGCTGAATAGACTGATGGCGTGGCTGTCATCAAAGCCAAGCTGATGGGTGAGATAGAGGATAAGTAAGGCACGCATGCCGTAAAAACTGAAGTATTCCCAGATTTGAATCGCGACGATGTAATAGATCGCGCGCGGCTGTGAGGGTGTTTTCATGAAGTCTCCCTGGTGCAGGTAAAGAGGGAAATGGTTGATAGCAAACCTTTATGCGTAGGTCGGATAAGCGCAGCGTCATCCGACACTTTTATCTGTAACAACAGGCGAAAATGGTGGATGGCGCTATCGCTTATCCACCCTACAACACCTGTTTAGTGACCTTTGTCCGCAATCTAAAGGGAAGTGGCAAGCCACTTCCCCTGGAACTTCAATTACTTGTTGTTTTCTTCTTTCAGCACTTTCACGGTGTAACGACCGTCCGCCTGGCGATATGCGCCATGGATGTCGGTTTCGAAGCCCGGATAGTGAGCGCCGATTTCACACAGCATCTGCAAGAATTCCAGTACCGGACGGCTCTCTTCAGTGATCATCTCACCAGGCATAACCAGCGGAACACCAGGAGGATACGGAAGGATCATGTTGGCGTTGACGCGGCCCACCATCTCTTCGAGATACACTTCTTCGGTTTGACCGTGCAGCTCTTTCTGGAATGCCACGTACGGAGTCATCATCATGGCTGGCAGCACTTCGAATGCACGGAACATCAGGTCCGGCAAGTTGTGATGCGCGACCAGTTTGTGAATATTTTGCGCCAGATCCTGAACACGCATGTTTTCATAGAATTCAGGATCTTCACGGTACAGAGACGGCAGCATGTTTTTCACGCGCAGGTTCAGGTCGAACTCACGTTTGAAGTCGGTCAGCGCACGCAGCAGGCTCAGAGCTTTGGTCTTGTCGATACCGATGCTGAACAGGAACAGCAGATTGTACGGGCCGGTTTTCTCAACAATGATGCCGTGCTCATCGAGATATTTCGCTACGATGCTGGCCGGAATACCGAACTCATCCATGGTGCCATCTTTCTTCATCCCCGGCGTCAACATGGTGACTTTGATCGGGTCAAGATACATGTGTTCGTTGTCGATGTTTTTGAAACCGTGCCATGCGCTGTCAGAGCGCAGCGGCCAGCATTCCGCACCATCAATATGTTCTGGCTGCCAGACGTCGAAGAACCAGCCTTCAGACTCACCTTTCAGGCGTTTGATCTCTTTACGGAACTTGATAGAACGCTCAATTGAGCCATCAATCAGACGCTTACCAGAGTTGCCTTTCATCATCGCCGCAGCGGTTTCTGTCGACGCAACCACACCATAATGCGGAGAAGTGGTGGTGTGCATCATGTAGGTTTCGTTGAAGGTCTCTTCGTTGACATCACCTTTCACGTGAATCATTGAAGCCTGAGAGAACGCCGCCAGCAGTTTGTGCGTGGACTGAGTTTCATAAATCACTTTCCCTTCCACACGGCCACCGCTCATACCGCATTTGCCAGCATAAATTGGTGAGAAGTTGGTGTATGGCACCCATGCTGAGTCAAAGTGGATTGACTTAACATCGAGGGTTTTCTTGATGAAATCAGTGTTGTACAGCAGGCCATCATAGGTGGAGTTAGTGATAACCGCGTGCACCGGCCAGCTCGCGTTCGGGGTCTCTTTCACACGTTTGGCGATAGTGGCGCGCTGGAATTCACTCTGCGGAATACCACCCAAAATGCCGTAAGCATTACGAGTCGGACGGAAATAAATCGGCGTAATATCGCTCATCATCATCAGATGGGTCAGCGATTTGTGGCAGTTACGGTCAATCAGCACGGTGCTACCGGCAGGTGCCGAATACATGCCAACAATTTTGTTAGCCGTTGAAGTCCCGTTAGTCACCATGTAGCTGCGTTCAGCGTTAAACACACGAGCGATATACTCTTCTGCTTCTTTGTGCGGGCCGCTGTGATCCAGCAAAGAACCCAGTTCAGAAACTGAAATTGAGATATCTGATTTCATGGTATTGGAACCAAAGAAATCATAGAAGATGCTGCCTACCGGGCTTTTCTGGAAAGCGGTGCCGCCCATATGGCCTGGAGTACAGAAAGTGTATTTACCTTCACGAACATATTTGAACAGTGCTTTGGTCAGTGGCGGCAGAATGGTGTCGATGTATTCATCGGTGTTCTGTTTGATTTTATTCGCGATATCTTCAGCAGCACCCAGCGCGTATTCGAAGAAGCGAACCTGCAAACGCAGATCGTTCAGGCTAACGTCCAGCGTAGAGTAGGTGTTCGCAAATGCGTATAACGGCATGTATTCATTGCATTTGCTGATTTCTTCGCACAGCTCGAGATTGTATTTATCCCAGTCGAAAATCACACCGCACAGGCGGGCGTTATTTTCGATAAGCTTCAATAAGTCTTCGCGGTCATTCGGATAGACAATACGGAAGTCCAGGCGTTCAAGGGCGCGATGCAGTTCACGGATAGGCTCTTCTTTAAAGTAGACGCCCATGTGATTCATGATTGCGATAACGTTCATAGTAGAATCTCCAGGTATGGGGAGCCCCTCCCATCACGAAGTGACAGGTCAGGAAGGTGCTCCAGGAAAAGGGGTTAGCGATTAAAGCGCGTCAGCGGTAGAGCTGTCGGTTGCGTCGTTAGCATGTTGACGCTGGTGCATTTTGCGGCCGTAGAACATCAGGATGATCAGGCTGACGATAAAGGTGCCGGCCAGTTCGAAGGAGCTTGCCCCCATCAGCGCGATGAAGCAGAACGCACAACCCAGTACCGAGCAAATCAGGCTCACGAAGTTGCGAATGTTGAAGCCTTCGAAACGAATCAGGTCAACGCAGGAGTAGAAGTAAGGCAGCATGGTCAGCAGTACCGCGATACCAGTCAGCTCGCCAAACAGGTCAGAAGCTTTACCACCGCTGGAGTTCATCAAGGTGATCAGCACCATCAGCGCAGTCATTTTCACGGCAGCCAGCAACAGACCTTTCTTAGGAATACCGTTGTTATCCACTTCACCGTAAATTTTCGGGAAGTTACCGTCACTTGCTGCACGAACACCGGCTTGACCCACCAGCATCATCCAGGAACCGAGAGAAGTCAGACACGCAAAGGCGGTGAATGCGGAAACCATTGGAGCCGCCCAGCTGCCCATAATCGTTGAAGCACTGATAGCGAACGGAGCACCGGATGCCGCCATCTGAGCCGCAGGATACATACCGGCGATAACCTGAGTGGCTGCGATATAAACCACACCCGCCATCGCTGTTCCCAGCATGGTTGCCAGTGGAACAGTACGCTTAGGATTTTTCACCATACCGGTACTGACCGCAGCGGATTCAACACCCACGAAGGCCCACAGGCAGAGCAGGATACTTTTGATGACCGCGTGGCTATCAGTGGTGTTGGAAGTGTTCCAGTTCGCCTGATAGGTTGCCGCGTCAAACCAATGCCAACCGACAATCGCAGTAATCAGCACCGGAATTAATACCAGCACCAGACCAATAGTGGTCAAACGGCTCACCCAGGTACCACCGAGCATATTCACGAAGGTAAATATCCAGACGATAGCAATACAGGCGATGCCAGCCGGAATGGGGTCATTCAGAATTGGGAAGAATGTAGAGAGATAAGAAACAGCGGTAATACCGATTGCCAGATTACCAATCCAGTTTGCATGATAATAAAGTACACCAGTCTGGAAACCGAATGCTGGAGATATTTCCCCGGCATAAGCAATTGGGCCACCTTGCTGTGGATTCTTGGTTGCCAGTCGGGCATAAACATAAGCCAGAGACATTGCACCAATAATAGAAATAACCCAACCCCAAATAGCAATACCACCGATGCCAGCGAGGTTGGCAGGTAATAATGCAATACCGCTCCCCATCATATTACCAGCGACAACGCCGGTACATGCAAATAGCCCTATTTTCTTGGCAGAACCCATGTTGCTTATCTCCTAAGTTTATTTGGGCGGTACAGGTCATGATATTGAAACTGGTATTGACCCGACCTACTGCCAACAAGATTAAAGATTCATAAAAGATAAGTCCTAAAGATAAAGTGAAATAACAGCAAACATCAGACAAATGACATCTTGACCTTTTTTAATTAACATATAAGGATGACATGTTGATATCAAAAAAAGATAAACATGGTTTATTTACAGCAACTTACACACACCTTACAGTGTTATAATTGTGTTGTATGAAGGTGTTAAAATGCCAAATATAGGTAACATTCAGAGTGCTGGTGAGAAACATAAGTTTAACCTCATCATACTCAAAACCATGAGCATGATGAGGGTTTACTTATTCTGAAGCGAGGAAGTTGTCTAAATAAGGAACAACACTGGTCACTGAGGTCTGGAATACCGCATTTTGAATCCAGTAAAATGTATTATCACCTGGACGTAAATTGAAAGCGGTCAGATAAGCATCCGCAGCTTCACGGTTCTTTCCTTTCATTTCGTAGACTTTGCCAAGCAGCACATAATTCATCCATGACATTTCCAGGTCGATACCGCTATTAATAGCCGCATAGGCTTCATCTATTTTTCCCTGACCTAGCAGATAGACGGTTTTGATTTGATAGTAAACCGCCAGTTCTTTAGCGCCGGGCATCTCGCCTAATTTGGCGACCTCTGTATAAAGCGTTTTGAGTTGTTCTTTATCCAGCGTTTGTTGCGAATGACGTAATACATCCACCAGCATTTTTTCTGCAAAGGCGTAAGAAAAGTCAGGAGAATCTGCCAGCACATCGTCCAGTAGCGCACTGGCTTTATCTAATGAATCGACATCGCCATTCATTAATAACTGATGCGCCTGGTAGAAGTGTATTAACGCCGAGCCATGCGACGGTTGGTAAAGTTTGAGCATCGTCAACATGCGGTCCGGCCACGGCTGCTTCAATGCTTCCGATAAGCTGCTCAACAAGTCGCTCTGAATCGATAACTGATTGTCGCTGGTGATGAAATAACGCTTATCCATCATCGTTGAACCGTCAGCATTATCCACCAATTGCACAGACATAAAGCACTGCTGCGCACGATAGTGCCGCTGATTAACGAACTCAATGGTCAGCGTTTTACCTGAACTACTTGGCTCATTGGCGTTGTAGTTGGTTTTATCATGCACCATAAAAGTGGAGAAGGTGTTCAGCGAAGTGGTCATCAGGCTGCCCAGTCCTACCGCATAGGCATCTTGTGAGGCCCGGTTAACACATGAATTACCTTTGAGCAGATGGATATCAATATCGCGCGGATTCAAAAGCAAACGCGCTTTGGTACGCGGCGGTTGCGAGTCCATCGTCGATAGTGCAACCAGCGCCACACAAGTGCCTAACGCCAGTAAAAACAGCAGCCAGACCCAGATGGTGGCGATACGTTTCGGCTTCACCGGTTTCACGCGAGGCGGTTGATCTTGCGTTATTGCTGCTGCGGACTTTGGGGCAGGAAGATCCACTGCTGACGCAGACGCCGCGGGTGTAATCACAGGCGCTGGCGCTTCACCCTCTTCGGTACACCAGACTACCGGTACCGTTAGCTTATAGCCGCGTTTTGGCACCGTCGCAATGTATTCCAGGCTGCCGTCCTCGCCATCTTTCAGCGATTTACGAAGCTCAGAAATACTCTGCGTGACGACGTGGCTGGTGACCACGTTACGCGTCCAGACGTTATCGATAAGCTCGTCCCTGCTGAGCACTTCATCAGGGTGGCGGGCAAAGAAAACCAGGAGATCAATAAGACGCGGTTCTAGCGTAAGCTGGCGTCCCTTCCGGCTGATTTGGTTATCAGAAGGTGTAACCAGCCACTGCCCCACGCGAACAACAGGTTGCTGCATAAAAAAGAGCCCAAAAGGAAAAGGCGCGATGATAGCACAATTCCACCCCCTAACTTTGATAGGGGTCATCACCCTTTACACGTTATGTCCTTCTGGATTTATTTCAATAAGGCAGTTTTTGATCCTTAAAACAAACTGAAACACAATATTAACAACTATGACAATTTGGTGGATGACACAACATCACCAGCCCCGTAGGTCGAATAAGCGCCAGCGTCATCCGACACAACATCACCAAGCCCGTAGGTCGAATAAGCGCCAGCGTCATCCGACACAACATCACCAAGCCCGTAGGTCGGATAAGCGCCAGCGTCATCCGACAAAATCAGTTTCTTCCGCGAGCCGCTCACCGGTCTGGGCATCGAACAAATGAATCGCTTCGCTGTTGGCTTCCAGATACAAAGGTTGTTCGGTACTGGCGCGCGCGCGTCCGGCGAACTGCACATGTAGCGGGAAACCACTCCAGTCAATGTGCAGCAAACTGCTCTCTCCGGTCACTTCCAGCAAGCGCAGCGTGGCGGCGGGTTGCTCACTGTGCGCGACGGGTTTCAGATCATGCGGGCGCAAGCCAAGCGTCACCGGCTTGCCCGCACAATCCATGGCCTGGCGCGCCCATTTTTCCGGCAGTCCAAACCACAGCTGATTGCAGCTCACGCCCGCTTTACCGCCGATATTCTGGAACACGCCGCTCAACAGGTTCATCGGTGGCGAGCCAATAAACCGCGCCACAAAGGTGTTCACCGGCTTGTCGTAAATCGACAACGGGTCGCCCTGCTGAACGATCAAACCGTCTTTCATCACCACGATGTTATCCGCCAGCGTCATTGCCTCAATCTGATCGTGTGTCACATACACCGTGGTGGTACGAAACTGCTGATGCAGCGATTTAATTTCAGCACGCAATTCCATGCGCAACTGCGCATCAAGGTTGGACAGCGGCTCGTCGAACAGAAACACTTTCGGGTTACGCACCAGCGCCCTGCCCATCGCCACACGCTGGCGTTGGCCGCCGGACAAATCTTTCGGCAACCGTTTGAGCAGATGATCAATGCCCAGCACTTTCGCTGCCTGCTGCACCTTCGCCTGTTGCTCGGCCTTTGGCACTTTCTTCACCTGCATATGGAAGGCCATATTTTCAGCCACGGTCAGGTGTGGATAGAGCGCATAACTTTGGAACACCATCGCAATATCGCGGTCGGCCGGGTCAAAATTATTGATTTGCTGCTTATCGAGCAGAATGTCACCGTCAGATAACGACTCCAGCCCTGCCAGCAGGCGCAGTAAAGTGGATTTTCCACACCCCGACGGGCCGACCAGCACGGTAAAACTGCCATCCGGGATAGTCAGGTTCAGCGGTTTTAGCACCTGCACTTTGCCGTAATTCTTCGCGACTTTTACCAGTTCAACCTGAGCCATTCAGTTTTTCTCCACAAGGCCAAAAAGCGATTGCCAGTCGGGATAACGGCGCGGGGAACTGCTAATCGCACAACCTGCGACGCGAACACCCCAGTGCAGCGCCGTGGCAGGCGGCAGGCCATAAATCAGCGCGGATAAAAAGCCAGCATTAAAACTGTCTCCGGCACCGATGGTGTCCACCACCGCAACCGGCTCGGCTGACTGAGTCAGCGCCAGGTTCGCTGCCCATAAACGCGCGCCATCAGGGCCACATTTTGCAATGCAAAAGGCATTTTCTGACATGTTAGCCAACAGGCTACGCGCGGCTTCATCAAGCGTTGGCTTATCCGCCAGCCCTAACGTTTCAACTTCATTAAGCAGCAACGCATCGCAGAACGGCAGCCAGCTGGCGGTTTGCTCACGCAACGTATTATTCCAGCCCTGCGGCGGCCAACCGCTATCGACGGCGACACGATAACCACGCTGTTTGAGCGTGGCCAGCAGTTGCGGATACTCGGCATACAGCGCGGTACAAAGCCAGGTGCCGCACAGCAAAACCCAATCGCCAGGCTGGGCGGCTTCCGGGATTTGCGCCAGAACATCCTGCAACGAAAGACGGACAATATGCCCCTGGTTACTGAAAAAGGTACGTTCGTGGTCGGGATGAGTGACGCCAAAGGTCAATGACGTTTCGCACTCACAGGTTGGCCAGTGCGGTGCACTCTCCGGAAACAGGCTCGCCAGCCAACCGGTGAACTGATCGTTGCCCTGATTGGCGACTAAACGATAGGGCGATTCCAGTGCCGCCAACGCCAGCGCACAGTTTCCGGCAGAACCACCGGGGCGCAGCGAGCTGCTTTCGAGCATCGCTTCGGTGCCCTTTTTCGGCCACTCGTGCAGCGTGCTCATGATCAAATCCACATTGATATTGCCCACCACATACAGCGTGGCGCGGGTGTCAGGTTTTGCTTTCATGGGTGAGGATTCTCCGTGTCCATCATCAGCCTTTGCTGCCACCGGCAGTTAATCCGCTGACCAGCGTTTTTTGCAGCCAAAGCGCAATAAAGAGCGGCGGTATAGCCGCAAGAATACCAACGGCGGCAATTAACCCGTCGTCGGTAGCACGCCCGGCGGTGAAACCGGCAATGGTGACCGGCAGCGTCTGGGCGTTGATATTGTTGGTAAACAGCAGCGCGTAAAAGAATTCATCCCACGCCAGCAGCCAGCCAAACATTGCCGAGGCGCCGAGTGCCGGTTTTGCCAGCGGTAACGTAATCCGCAGCAACACTTGCCAGTAACGCAAACCGTCCAGACGCGCGGCTTGCTCAATATCAATCGGCAGCGCATCAAACTGGTTTTTCAGCATCCAGGTGAGGAACGGAATAATCATCGAGCAATACACCAGAATCAGCCCAAGGTGTGTATTAAGCAGCGTCAGCTTTTCGAGGATGAAATAGAGCGGCAGCACGAACGCCACGGGTGGCACCATGTAAATCGCCAGCCCGCCAAACAGCCAGATGTCGCGCCCCGGATAGCGTGAAAAGCTGTACGCCGCTGGGATTGCCAACAGCAGCGAAATCACTGTCGAACCGCAAGCCACCAGCAAACTGTTGCCCAGCGCATGCAGGAACAGCGCGCCAGGTTTGCCCTCCTCTAACGTCAGCAGGCTGGCATAGCGGCTGAAATCCCACTGGCGTGGCAGCCATTCCAGCGGAACCCGGGTCAAGTCGGCAGCCGAACTGACGCTCATCAGGAACATCCATAACAACGGCGCAAGAATCGACACAGCTAACACCAGCGCGGCCAGATAACGCAGAATAAGGCGGATTTTCTGTTTCATTCGACGCTCCCTGAACGGCGCTGGCGCAGCAACATCAGCATATAAATCAGAATCAGCACCGCACAAATCAGCGTCATCAGAATCGCGTAAGCCGCGCCGCTACCGGCACGCAAATAGCTGAACGATTCCTGGTAGACAAAGAAGCTGACGGTTTTGGTGCTGTCGAGCGGCCCGCCACGGGTCATCACGTAGATAATGTCGAACACTTTAAAGGCGTCGATGGTGCGTAAAATCAGCGCCACTGCCAACGGTGCGGCAATCGCCGGCAAGGTAATTTTGCGAAAACGCCGGAAGGCCGATGCGCCGTCCAGTCGTGCTGCTTCAAAGAGGTCGTCCGGGATAGTCTGCAATGCTGCCAGTACCAGTAACGTGACCAGCGGATAGTTCTTCCAGATGTCGGCAAACATCACCGCGTTAATGGCGGATGACGGGTCGCCAAGCCAGCTACGGTAGTTATCAATCAGCCCGAGCTGGGTTAGCAAGGCGTTGATGCTGCCGTAATCCGGATTGAAGTTCAGCCGCCACATCGTGGCATTGACGATAGTCGGCAGCGCCCACGGTAAAATAACCAGCACGCGCAGAATGCTACGCCCCCAAAACTGCTGGTTGAGCAACAGCGCCGTCAGCACGCCAAGAATGCCTTCGAAAATCACGGAGACAGCAGTGAAATAGAGCGTTCGCCACAGTGCTTCGCGAAAGTCGGGGTCAGTCAGCGCATAGAGAAAGTTATCACTGCCCACCCAGCCCGGTGCGCTGCCATCGCCAATTAATCCGGCATCGGTAAAGCTGAGCCACAACGTGCGAGCCAGTGGCCAGGCGGTGAGCAAGAACATCATCAGAAGCATAGGGGCCAGAAGTAGCCAGGCCTGGCGTTTCTCGCGTTGCGGTAATGTGAGCATTCAGTGTTCCCGGCCCGCCATAGCCAGACTATGGCGGGCGTGTTGGTGAATAATTAACGCAAACGATCGGCGGCGGCGGTTGCCGCTTCCATCCCCTCTTTCGCCGGGGTTTTACCCTGCAATACTGCCTGGATGTTTTGCTGCAAAATGTTCGACAAACGCGAGTAATCCGCGGTGACCGGACGAGACAACATCACGTTGAGCGAGGTTTTCGCGGCAGCAATCAGTGTCTCCTGGCCTTTCTGTACCGCCGGATCATCATAAGACGATTTCCAGATAGGCAGGCTCAATTTGGCGTATTTGTCCTGTACCGGCTGCGAAGTCATGTAACTGATGTATTCCCACGCCTGATCCGGATGCGCACTGGCTTTGGCGATACCCAGCCCCATCGAACCATTCACACCAGCCGCACCGCCTGCGGTTTCACCCGGTGCCGGAACCACGCCAACATCACCCGCGACTTTGCTCTGTTTCGGGTCGTTCGCCATGTTGTACATATACGTCCAGTTCAGGGCGAAAGCGGCATCACCGTTGGAGAAGGACTTACGCACATCTTCTTCCAGATATTCACGGGAATTCGGGTTGGTCAGCCCTTTATCCAGCGTTTGTTTCATGTAATCGATAGCTTTCATGGCTCCGGCATTGGTGAAGTTCAGCTTGCCGTCTTTATAAAACTCACCTTTAAACGCCGACACCAGCGTGGTGTAGTCGCACAGCAGCGCTTCGGACTGCGACCAGCTCCAGACCAGCGGGTATTTCACAATGCCTTTTTCTTTCAGGATCGCCGACTGCTTCTCAACATCAGCCCAGGTGGCAGGCGGCGTGGTGATCCCCGCTTTTGCCAGCATCGCTTTGTTGTAATACAGATATTTGGTATCGAGGATCCACGGCATGCCCCAGCGTTTGTCTTTGTAGGTCACGGTGGAAATCGCGCCATCAAATATTTTGCTGCTGACGTCTGCCGGAATACGGGTGGTCACGTCCTGCAATAGCCCAAATTTGTTGAATTCAGCAGGCCAGATGGCATCGAAAAGCACCACGTCATAACCTTTATCACCGGCACCGCGAGCGGCAACAATCTTGTCGTGCAGCGCTTCGTAAGGGACAAATTCGAGGTTCACTTTGATGTCAGGATGCTGCTTAGTGAAATCTGCGGTCATCGCGCGGATATCGGCTTCACTGTACGCCGCCTGGGTCATAAACAGCGCACTGAGCGTGGTTTCAGCCAGCGCACTGGCGCTGTATCCCAGAGTGAATAAAGAGAGGGCGCACAGGGTGGCCGCAGGGGTAAATCGTAGGCTCATCGTCATTCTCCGAAACAGGGTTAAGTTGATTAAATCAATTTGATTGCTTTAATTGACTAAAAAAAATGGCATGGCGTTAGCCAGCCCTGCGTCCCTGCCGGATGATGCTTTGCTACTGGGCATTAAAAATCGAAGCATGTTAAAAACAAATAATTACTGACGAATATCATTAACACGTCAATAACATTCAAAGCTGTGATGCGACCGTCAAATTCATATCGCCGTATTAATAAAATCAAATTGATTGCTGTATTCACACTCCGCATACTGCCGGTAAGGTTTTCCGTGGGGAGAATGATGTGATAACAACTTCTGGCACCAATCTCGAACACGCTCGCGCCCACAATCGGCGGGTGGTTATTGAAGTGATTCGCCTTAATGGCGAACTTACCCGCGCTGAAATTGCCCGTCTGACCTCGTTAACACCGCAAACCGTTTCTAACATCGCCACGGAACTTGAACAGGTGGGGATTATCTCCGCTCATCTGCCGCGCCGTGCCGGCGGGCGGGGTCAACCAGCAACGCCACTGACACTCAATCCCGATAGCGCCTATTCCATCGGCATCCATCTTGATCATCAATCGCTGCTGGTTGTACTGGTGGATCTTGCGGGCCAGGTTCGCTTTCGCAAACTGGTCCATGTGCAAAAACCCCAGCCGGAACCCACTCTGGCTCTAATTGATCAGATACAGCAAGAAATGCGCCAACAAGTGAAAATCGACTGGCGAAAAATGTTAGGCATCGGCGTGGTGATGCCAGGCCCTTTTGGTGTTGAAGGTATTTCCTCACAGGGGCCAACCACCCTGCACGGTTGGGATAATGTGGATATTGAGGCGCGTTTGAGTGCGCTAACCGGCTGGCCTGTCACCCTCGAAAATGACGCCACGGTCGCCGCTATTGGTGAGCGTTTTCACGGGGTCGCCAGGCAATTATCCTCATTCGTGTACCTGTATATTGGCACGGGACTGGGGGCGGGGATCTTTACCGATGGGCGAATTTACACCGGGCATGCACACAATGCGGGCGAAATCGGCCACATGGTGGTGCAACCGGGCGGCCGCGACTGTTATTGCGGAAACAAGGGCTGCCTCGAACGCTATGTGTCGTTACAGTCGGCATACGAAGCCTGCGGGCTGGACCCCATGTCGGCGATGCCTGAAGACCTATTAGGCGTCGATGAAGCGTTGTTCGATAGCTGGCTGGATACTGCCGTAGAGCCTGCCTGCCAGGCCATCAATATTATGGAATGTGTGTTCGACGCGCAGTGCGTGATTATTGGTGGGATGATGCCACAACCGCTGGTTGAAAAACTGATTAACCGCCTGACACCGCTGTACAATTCCGTGCGTAGTCGTTATCCGAAAAGTGCCAGAATTCGTATTGGAATGTCCGGCAGCGACACGCCTGCTTTAGGTGCCGCCGCATTACCGATCTTCGATGAATTTAACCCGCAGTATGAAGTTTTGTTGAAATAGCCGCCCCACAAGAGGGGCGGTACAAATTATCGAACCAAATGCAGGAAATGCAGGTGTTTCTCGTACTGGTCGAGAATATCGTGAATGATCTGTTCTTGCGTCCAGCCCATCACGTCGTAATCCTGCCCACCCTCTTTCAAATGCACTTCGCCGCGATAATATTTCAGCTCTTCCACGCGCTCATCATCGCTTAATCCGGACATCGCAAAAGCAGGCTGGATATAAGCTCGCAGGCGCACTTCATAAACAAAATTCAAATCCTCACCAAAGTCGACTTCGAAACGAATACGGTCATCGTCTGACTCATCGATGGTGGCAACCGAGCCTTGTTTTGCCAGCTCAGCTTCTACCAGCGACATAGCCGGTTGCACGACTTCACCGACGAAGCGCTTTACCTGAGAACGTTTCGGGAAGTAGGCGATATTACGCAAACGGCGCTGCCACGAGATAGGGTTGCGTGCCGCCGTTGGCGCAATGGTGGTCATCATCTGGCTGTCTTGTTTATAAGCGTCGATGCGCAACGCTTTCAATAAACCGTAAATCGACACCAGCAGGATGACCGAGAACGGCAACGCACTGGCGATGGTCACGGTTTGCAATGCACCCAGGCCACCGGCAATCAACAAAGCAATAGCCACCGCGCCCATCATGGCCGCCCAGAAAATCCGCTGCCAGATAGGGGTTTGGTCCGAACCGCCGGAAGCCAGAGAATCGACAACCAACGCGCCAGAATCCGCAGAGGTGACAAAGAACACCACCACCATAGCCATCGCAATGCACGACAAAATATTCGAGAACGGGAAGTGTTCGAGGAAGTTAAACAACGCCAGCGAAACGTCGCTTTGCACCGTGGTTGCCAGATCCGTTGCGCCCTCATTCATGATCAGGTGAATGGCGCTATTGCCGAACACGGTCATCCACAGCAGAGTGAAGCCCGCCGGGACGAACAGCACGCCAGTCACGAATTCACGGATGGTCCGCCCGCGCGAAACACGGGCGATAAACATCCCCACAAACGGTGACCAGGACAGCCACCAGCCCCAATACAGCAGCGTCCAGCCACCCAGCCAGTTGCTGGATTTCGGCTCGTAGGCATATAAATTAAAGGTTTTGCTGACTATCTCAGAAAGATAGCCGCCGGTGTTTTCGACAAACGATTTCAGCAGCAACACTGTCGGGCCAAGAATCATCACCAGCGCCAGCAACAGCACCGCCAGGCCAAGGTTTAATTCGGACAAAATACGGATGCCTTTATCCAGTCCCGAAACCACCGACAGCGTAGCCAGCCCGGTTATCGTCACAATCAACACCACCTGCACGGTTTCGTTAATTGGCAGACCGAACAGATGATTCAGACCCGCGTTAACCTGCAACACGCCATAACCCAACGAGGTTGCCACACCGAACACGGTGCCAATCACGGCAAAAATATCGACCGCATGGCCAATCGGCCCATAAATACGATTGCCGATAAGCGGATACAGTGCTGAGCGTAACGTCAGCGGCAAATTGTGGCGATAGCTAAAGAACGCCAGAATCAATGCCACGATGGCGTAAATCGCCCAGGCGTGCAGGCCCCAGTGGAAGAAGGTCAAGCGCATAGCTTGTTTGGCCGCTTCCACTGTTTCCGGCGTACCGACCGGCGGAGAAAGGTAGTGCATCACAGGTTCCGCGACGCCAAAGAACATCAGGCCGATGCCCATTCCCGCAGAGAACAACATCGCAAACCACGAAACGTAGCTGAAATCAGGTTGCGAGTGATCCAGCCCCAGTTTGATATTGCCGTAACGCGATAGTCCCAAAAACGTCACAGCCATCAGGATCAGCGCCACCGCCAGAATGTAGAACCAACTGGCGTTTGCGAAAATGCCCTGTTGCAGCGCTTTGAATTTGCGATCGGCAAGTTCCGGATACAGTGAAGAAAATGCCACAAGGGCGACGATAAGAGCAGAAGAGATAAAAAATACCGGGGGATTGATATGACTACGACGGGCCACGTTTTCCGTGTCGTTTTGACTCATAAAATACCTTTTGATTATTTCGTTTAGAGCATTCGATAACTGGTAAAAAATTAAACAACAATATGGACAATCAGTCGCCAGATGAATTTAGCGAGCGCAGTATACCTGAAAAGTGAATTAATTTACATTCTGGCCACAGGGCTAGTGTGGTTATTTAAAGAAAATTCAATATCTGTTTTAAAATATCAAAAATCAAACACAGAAAAATAAACAATTAATATCAATGAGTTACACAACAAAAAAGGTATGAAACTCGACATTCAATTAATCGTTATAATTTCAATAAATAAGGGGTGAGGAAGCGGGGGTTTTATTGCAGATATCGATGAAGATGTTCTCTTCATCGATATTGTTTTTCAAAGCGAAACGTCGATAATTAAATTATGCAGAGTGCCCAAATTGCTTGCGAATATGATGCTGTAAAACCGCCAACATACTGGCACCAGACAAACCAATCATCAGCGCACCATTTACCGCTTCCAGTGGGCCTAACAACTTCCATTCCGCGCTCATCACGATGTCACCATATCCCAGCGTGGCGAAGTTAACGCCCGAATGGTAAACGGCTTCTTGCAGGGTGGAAAACTCCCCCAGCCACAGGAACAACATTCCCCAGAGCATGATTTGCAGCAGGTTGCCGATCAGGACAATCATAATGATGCCGAACAGCGCCAGCACTCCAGCCACCATCCCCTCGCGCTGGTGAAAATGTTTGATATAAAAGCGAATACAACCGATAGACACCCACGACTGCAACAACATATTCAGCAGGATGACAGGCATCCCGGTCAGTAAAACCAGTAACATATTAATCTCCAGGGGTGGCTTCCACCGCAGGCCGGCCACTCGGGTGCCAGCGCTCAAGAATCACAACACATGCCCAACCGTAGAGGGCAACCGCAACATACAAAGAACAACGCATGGCCGATGCCAGCCAGACATCTTTGCCGGAAGCGCTATCCTGAATGGCCGGGCCAAACAGGATGAGACAGGTTATCCAGGCGTTACTCCAGAAAGATGGCGTGAACCGGTTAGCCACCAGCCGCACCATGCGGCGTGCAACCCACAGGCTGACCAGCGCCAGCCAAAGCACCAACATCAACAGCGATGGCCAAATACTCAGCCCGAACCACAACACCACCGCCAACACCGCCCCCATCAGAGTCGAAAACACCAACTCTCTCCCCACCTGTTTGGCGGACAGCGTGTTGGTTTGCTGTGCCAGCATCACGGTTTTCATGACTGCCGGGATATAGAAAGCAGGATTGCTCAGGGCCAGAAGCCAGACGGGCATGACAATCAGCACCGCGCGAAAGGCCAACTGGTGCGGCGACTCAGGAGGCAGCACCACTTTCGCAGCCGCAGCCGGAGTGGGATGCGGCGGAAAGAGTGCCAGCGCAAAGCGGTTTACCACGGTGCCAATGATGATGCCCAGCCCCATCATCTGGGCTATGCCAATGGCTAGCGACTGTTCAATCAGACCGGCGATCGGAATGACGGTAAGTGCGGTAGTCAGTAACATTGCCTGGGTGCCTTTTCCCGCCAGCCCCATCAGCATCAGCAGATAAAGCAGCAAGGCAGTGAACAGCAGTGCAGGCATCGGATAGTGCGTCAGCAAAGGCACCATCAATACCCCACCAATCATGGTCGCCATTAGCACCACGCCAACGACAATCCCCTTTTTGATCGGTAACGGTTTGCCCTGGCACAGCACAATCCACGCCATGATGACCCCAAGATGGGGCATCGGTAGCGCCAGCCCATAACAGACCAGCGCCGCAACGGCGGTTCCGCTGCTAATTCTCAGTACCGCGCGATCTCCGTTATGCATGGTGCAGCACCTTAGTAGATATACGAGAAGAGGCTCATAAACCGTATGTAGATGCTACCTAAGAAGCTCATCAGGCCACTGCCATTGGCGTACACCAGCACATCGACTTGCCCACCCACCCGCAAACCTTCAACCGGTGGCAGGTCATCTTTAGAGAAGGCAATCTTCACCGGGAAACGCTGCGCCTGACGCAACCAATCGCGGTTATTGTCGACAGTTGGCAGCACGCCCGCAGGCTGGCTTTGCGCCGCACTAACGCCATAACCGATACTGCGTACCTGCCCTTTGAAGATATGCCCTGGCATACTGTCGAGCAGGATCGCCACTTCAGCACCCGGCTTCACATTGCCAATGTTGTTCTCCGTCATGTCGGCGCTAATCCAGACATCGTTAATCGCCACCAGCGTCATCACTGGTGCACCTGCACCAAGGAACTGGCCGATGTCAGTGCGCAGATCTGTCACCAGGCCTGGGTTGGTGGCAATGACTACGGTATTTTTGCGATCCAACTCGGCTTTGCGCACCGCAGAGCGAGCACTCAGAAGTTGTGAGTTGTTTTCACCGGCAATACCTGCGGCTTCAGTGGCACGGCGTAAATCGGCAGCCGCAGCCGCCATCTGGCTACGCGCGGTTTCACGAGTGGCTTGTGCGACTTCAAGACGGCGCACTGAAATCGTGCCGGGGTCTTCGCGGTACAGTCGTTCCTGGCGCTCAGCATCTTTGGCAGCATTCTGATAAGCCGCTGTCGCCGCTTGCAAACCCGCTTTGGCGGCGGCAATCGTTTCATTGTTAGCCTTGACCGAACTGAGCACGGTTTCATAGTCCGAGCGCGCTTTTGCCAGCGCGATGTCGTAAGGCTCAGGATCAAGTTCAAACAGCGGATCGCCTGGTGCCACCCGCTGGTTGTCCTTCACATACACTTTCTGGATCTGGCCGGAAACCTCGGCAGAGATTGGGATCACAAACGCCTGAATTCTGGCCTGCGAGGTATAGGGCGTGAGCCTGTCCGCCGCTAAATACCAGCAAAGCAGTAAAACGATCACGCCGAGCAGAGTGAAGACTCCGCGACGACTGGCTTTTCCCGCCGGGGATGAGGGTTCGGTCATTGCTGTTTACCTTCTTTAGAATCAGTTGCTGCAGGCAGAGGGGCATCAAGCAGAGGAACCCAGTCATCACGCTCACGTAAGTGGGCGTCTGTGGCTGAGTCAACCAATGGACGCTGACGCCCTTTTTCCCAACCGCCACCCAGTGCTTTGTAGAGGGTGATCAGATCACGCATCAGAGCACCCCGGCTGTTCACCAGACGTTCCTGTTGATTGAACAAGGCTCTTTGCGAATCCAGCACGCGCTGGAAGTCGGCCATCCCCTCACGATATTGCGTATTGGCGATATCCAGAGAACGGTTCGCCGCCTCCCCCGTTTGGGTCAGCAACTCGATTTCATCTTTGTCATTGGCATAGGCGACGGCGGCATCGTCAACTTCACGCGCGGCCTGGAATACGGTATCGCGATAGCGTTCGTGCAGTTGCAGGAAGCGGGCATCTTGCACCAGTACCTGGTTGCCCAGCCGCCCCTGGTCCAGCAGGTTCCAGCTGAACGTTGGCCCCGCAGCCCAGGACAGCGTGCTGCTGTCGCCATTACGCCCGTTAATCCCGACACTACCGATAAGCGAAATGGAAGGATAAAGTTCGCTTTCTGCCACACCGATTAGCGCCGACTGCGCAGCCAGTTGATTTTCGGCAACTCGCACATCAGGACGACGGCGTAACAAGTCGGCAGGTAGTTCGGAAACCAGCGCCAGATTGCCTTGCGGCAGCTCGCCAGTATTGGTCGCCATTTCTGGTAGCGGGCCTGGTTTGCGCGCCAGCAATACGCTCAAGGCGTTCTGGCTTTGACGCAGGCTAGTTTCAAGTTGCGGAATGCTGGAAAGAGTCGACAAGTATTGAGTTTTCGCTTGTTGCACATCCAGCTCGGCACTGTTACCGCTGAGGAATAGCTTTTCGGTAATCTCGAGGCTACGCCGCTGAATTTTGGCGTTGCTCTGCGTGATATCTAACCGCGCTTCAAGCGTACGGATGTTCACATAAATCTGTGCCACCTGTGCGGCCATCAGCACTTGAATGTCATCGTACTGCGCAAGGGTTGCGAAGTAGCTCGCATCGGCAGATTCAACGCCGCGCTGGAACTTACCCCAAAAATCAATTTCCCAGCCCAGGTTGAAACCTGCGCCATAGGTGGTGCTGGAAATGTAGCGGTTATCACGACGCTGGCCGCCAGTAATCACCTCGCCAGTACCAATGGTCGCCTGCGGGCCAAGTAAGCTCTCGGCAATCCCTAGTTGGGCGCGGGATTCTAACAGCCGCAGCCCGGCGATTTTCACGTCAGGGTTCTTGCGTAAAGCTTCGTTAATCAGCGCCGTCAGCGTCGGATCGTTGAGTTGGATCCACCACTGGTCGTAGTTCTGCGAGGATGTCCTGGAAGACATGCCTTTAGTTGTAGGTTGCCATTGGTTCATTTCCGGAACCTGTGGGGTTTTATAATCAGGCCCCAAAACAGTACACGCGGACAAGACCAGGCAGGCGCCCCCTGCTAACAGGGAGCGCCCAAAGCGACAATCATCGAGCATCTGTTCCGCTCACCGCCGCGCCATCTGGACCCTGGTTGACCCAGGCCATAAAGATACGATAACCAATGGACAGCAAGGTCGCACCAACGAACATGCCGAGGATCCCACTGGCTGCCATGCCTCCCAACGCACCCAACAGCACCACTGGCATCGGCGCATCTACACCGCGTCCCAGCAATAATGGTTTGAGCACGTTATCTGCCATACCCGCAATCACCAGCAGCACGGAGAAGATGATATTCATCACCGTACCGTTATCGCCGGTCATCCACATAATGGCGATAGCCGGAGCCGTCACCAGGATGACAGGAACCTGTGCGATACCCAGAATAAGCGCCAGGACAAAGAAGATCCCCACTGCAGGAATACCGGCAATCGCCATCACGACACCTGCCAGCAATGCCTGAATGAAGGCCACACCAATAACCCCCATCGCAACGGCACGAATGGTACTGGTACACAGTTTGGTCAATGCCATGCCGCGGCGTTCATCGGTGATACGCATAGCAATGCGTTCAGCACTCCTTGCACCCGGCGCACCCCAGGCCATCATGATACCGGCCACGATGAAGGAGAAGACAAAACCGATTAACCCACCACCCATACTAGCCAGCACACCAACAACCTGCTTGGTGATATCCCCTAACTGCGGGCGATAGTTGTTGATAAGGCCAGGTAAATCCGTCGAGGCTTTGCTCCACAATGCGTGAACTTTGCCACCGACCACAGGAATAGAAGCGACGTCAGCGGAAGGTGCCGGGATAACCAGGCTATCGCTGGTGGCTTTATCCACAACGCTACTTACGCTATCACCCAAAGAGCTGACCATGGCAACGGTTGGTGCCACGATCAACAACACGCCCAGTAATACCAGTACCGTTGCAGCCCTGCCTTGTTTTTCCCCCATTCGAGCTGCAAAACGCTGATGCAGCGGATACAGCGTGACCGCCAAAATTAGCGCCCACAGCAACATATTCATGAAAGGTGAAATGATAGTAAAACAGAAGGAACCTAGTGCCAGGATAAGACCGAGCTTGATGAACATATCCAGAAATCTGGCAACCAGTCTTTTCTCGACGACGGTGGATAGTTCGTTATTTTCCATGATGAGGTTATTCCAATTAATAGTGACCACGTAGTTATCCTGGCCGGACACAATAAAGGCAGGCCAGCCGACAACTGGTATTGCAATAAAATAGGTGAGTGTTATTACAGTAATAAGAATCAACTCAATAATGATTGAATTCATTCCACTATTTCCATGATAGAACAATCAGGCATTCTTGCAAAGAATGGAGCAGCAAGGATGAATGAACAGTTTAATATCTAATAACAAAGATAAAAAACCATTCAATATAATCGTATTTGCATTTCCCAGTAGCATTAACAACGAGACTTAAAACAATAATGCAGCGTTAAATCCTGTATGTAACCACTTGTTTAATGGTATGTGTTATGTAAGCAGTTGTAATACTCTCAAATCCGATAAAAATACTACTAAAGAATTAGCCCAATAGCATTTACCGCCCAACATACATAAGCGTTATATGGCATGTAATAGCTAATAAATTTGCCTTAAGGATAGATAAAAAGTGGCATTGAGCAGGCAAACTCAAACAATAGAATTACTTACCTCATTCCATTAGCAGGGTAATTAAAATTACCACCAGTAGCACATAACAATGCAATTTGTTTTTTATTTTTAATTAAACATTAATTATCTGGATTAAAATAAATTTATTATTTAGGAATTTTCATGGTGCCAACAATAAACACTGACTCGCCAACTCTACAGTAAATCTAATGCATTGCCGCAGGTTGCTGATGAACATATTCTTCTGGAAACTTTAAAAAGTGCATTCTAATGCTGCTGGCGCTCATCCTCCCTATAACTGCTCTTCGCAGGTCGCGTTAGCGCTAGCAACACCCGACAAGACCAGCATAAATGATTGTAGGTTTCTATTTTTACACCAAAATATCCGCTTTTCGGGGTGGCGAAATACGAAATCCTCGACCATAGTCTTAGGGTAGGGATTGCATTTTTTACTCTAAATAGACAACGCTGCAGGCAAACCTGCAACGGGAGCTATCAAGAGTCTATCTACCATTATCAAAGATGAGGTTTTTCATGAAGATAGCTAAGGGTATTTTGGTAGCATTAACTTTGGGTGCAGTATCATTCGGTGCAGTTTCAGCAGAGTTGCTGACGAAAGAAGCTTATAACGACCACAAAGATCAGTATGTGAAAGTCGGGACAATCACCACCAGTGGTGAAATGTCACCGAGCGACGCTAAAGACGAGTTGTCTAAGAAAGCGGATGCTCTGGGCGGCAAGTTCTATGTTGTCACCTCTGCGGACACCGAGAATAAAATTCACGGTACTGCGGACGTGTATAACAAGAAGTAATCACCGCTTCAGCTAATTAAGAATGGGCAACCACCGTGTTGCTCATTCTGTCCCACCCCAGTCCTTCTGCACAATAAACAACCATACGAATGCTCTCGTTAGCCATTCATTTCAAACTTCCGAATCTGCTTTGTCGCCAGATTCCCCCAAAATACCCTATACTTTGCCATCCGTACCTGATTGATATACCTGAATAACACAGGTATTTGGGTTTATCTGATGTATATATCAACCCGTTTTAGAATTGTGATCCACCTCTGCGCTTTTTTGGTGGTGCTCTACAGTTTGACCATGATTCCCCCCATGTTGCTGGCATTGATTGAGAAAGATCGCAGCCTGTTTGGTTTTCTTTATACGTTTATCATCACTTTTACGCTGGGAAGCATTGGCTGGGGATTAACCGGGCGCACAAATATACAGCTCGAAACACGTGATGGATTTATCATCATCGTGTTGTTTTGGCTGCTTTTTTCTCTTATCAGTGCAATGCCGCTATGGCTTGATGACAGCTACAATGTGTCGCTTGCCGATGCCATCTTTGAAGGTGTTTCGGGGATTACCACCACCGGAGCCTCTGTTTTTCACGATGTCTCAAGTTTGCCGAAATCGATTCTCTATTATCGCGCACAGCTCAATTTCGTTGGCGGTTTAGGGGTTATCGTGCTGGCCGTTGCGGTGCTGCCGCTGCTCGGTATTGGGGGGATGAAACTTTATCAGTCCGAAATGCCTGGGCCATTTAAAGAAGAACGCCTCACCCCTCGCCTTGCTGATACCGCGAAAAGCCTGTGGCTGACTTACTTGCTATTGGGCGGTACTTGTACCCTTGCCTTCTGGCTGGCGGGAATGCCTTTATTTGATTCGCTTTGTCACGGCCTTTCTACCGTGTCACTTGGCGGGTTCTCGACCCAAACAGACAGTATTGGTTTCTACAACAGCTACGCCATTGAACTGGTTGCTGGCGGGTTTTCGTTACTTTCGGCGATAAACTTTACGCTCTATTTTGTGGCGCTATCCCGCCGCAGCATTACCCCATTTATCAAGAGTGCTGAGCTGCGATTCTTCCTGATGATCGCCAGTATTGTCATTCTGATTATTACCCTGGAAGTGTGGCGAGCAGGTATGTACTCCTTGCCTGCGTCCTTCGTACACGCCTTTTTCCTCACCAGTTCGATGATTACCGACAACGGCCTGGCGACGGCGGATTATGCGTCCTGGCCGGTACACACCATCGTTTTGCTGTTGTCAGCCAGTTTTTTTGGCGGCTGTGTGGGGTCTACCTGCGGTGGGATTAAAGCGCTGCGTTTCCTGGTGCTATTTAAGCAAAGCCGCCATGAAGTCCATCAACTGGCACACCCGCGCGCCATTATGAGTATTCGTGTCGGGAACTCACCGGTGAACGACCGGGTATTGCGCTCGGTCTGGAGCTTTTTCTTCCTTTATGTGGTGTGCACCTGCTTCTTTATTTGGATGCTCAACTTACAGGGATATGACCTGTTAACCTCTTTCGCCACTGTTGCGGCCTGTATTAACAACATGGGATTAGGTTTTGGCGAGACCGCGGCAGGTTTTGGGACGCTAAGCGATAGCGCTAAATATTTGATGTGCGCCGCGATGTTATTGGGCCGACTTGAGATTTACCCGGTGCTGATTTTGTTCTCGAGGACGTTCTGGAGGAGTTAATTATCAGACAGAACGGGCGCTTATCCACCCTACAAACCCCATTCTGGGGTAGGTTGGATAAGCGCCAGCGTCATCCGACAAAATTACACGCTAAGCTCACCCCACACCAAATTGCCTTTATGGAATGTGGCTGTGCGTGGCGAGATACGTGCGACGGCTTCAGCGGAACACGAGGCGTCCACGAGCACGAAGCTGGCTTCATCTTGCGCTTTCGGCCACACGCGTTCGCCCCTGTCGTTTAGCGGCAGCACGTTGCCGGTGGCAATCGCCAGTGAACGGGAAAGATTCACTTCACTCACGCGCATATAGAGCTGTGCATACAGGTTGGCTTTTTCCAGCATGTCGCCCAGGCCATACGGCGACCAGTGGTCGATAACACTGTCAGTGCCGGTCATCACAAACACGCCCTTTTCTTGTAACTTTTTGAGCGGCATGTGCATAGTGCCAATCGGCACCGTTGAAGCGATGGTGATTTGCTGTGCGGCCATGCGCGTGGCAATTGCATCCACTTCTTGTTCGTTCATCACCGCCAGTGCAAACGCATGGCTGATGGTCAGCTTGCCTTTCAGCTCTGGGGTTTTCTCCACCGTTTCCACCATGTATTTCACCGCCGCAATGCCCGCAGGGCTGGTTTCATGCAGGTGAATATCAACGCCTTTTTTGTAGTCGATGGCTATCTGGAACATGGTATCTAACGATTTTTCCATCGCGCCGTCGACGTTGGTCGGGTCAAGCCCACCAACGTAGTGCGCGCCCGCTTGCATTGCGTCACGCATCAGTTGAACGGAGTTGGAATGCAGCAAACCGTGTTGCGGGAATGCGACAATTTCACAACTAAAGCCCGCTTTGCGACGCTCCAGAACCGCTTGCAGATTCTCCAGGTTCTTTAACCCGGAAACCGGCTCGACGTTGCAATGGCTACGCGCAATGGTCGAGCCTTTCGACTGAATCAAATCAATCAGCTTTTCTGCCCGTTCCTGAGTGACCGGTTGCAGTTCCGGTAGCAGTTTTTGCTCAAGGGCAATCATATCGAGGATGGTGGTGCCCGCCGGGCGGTTATGCACACGCCACGGGCCGCCGTAAAAGGTCTTATCAAGGTGGATGTGCATGTCGCGCATCGCAGGCAGCAGCAATTTTCCCGAAGCATCATAGTGCGCAAGCGTGGCGTCCGGATGTTGTTTATTTGCGAGCAATGCCGCAATAACGCCGTCTTTGATTTCGAGTGTTTTTAGCTCAGTTTCGGTGCCCACCACATTCTGCCCGTCGCGGCGGAACCCGGCTTCCAGCAGAACGTTGTCGAGGTAATAGTGCGATTCTTTAATGGCGCTCATGCGATTGCCCGTCTCACAGGTTGTGGATGCTGGTTTTGCAGCATACGCCATGGAGCCCGTCGCGCCAAAGAGTGCGCAGGCGGCGGCAACTTTGCCGCTGCTGCTTAAAAATTCACGACGACTTTTTTCTGCATTATTCATCGAATTCTCCCGCTATTAAGCATTAACAATATGAGTCCCGGTTTCGCCACGCAGAGCTGCGGGTAATTTTTCAGGAGTGGTGATAATCACCCGTTTGCCGCCATTGCGCAGGAACGCCAGGCTTGCGGTAATTTTCGGTAGCATACTTCCCGGAGGGAAATGCCCTTCTTCGCTAAAACGCGCCATCTGCTCAACCGTCACTTCGTCTAATGCACGCTGTTCCGGTTTGCCGAAGTGAATGCACACTTTCGCAACACCGGTGGTGATGACTAAGATGTCAGCCTTCACTTCGCGTGCCAGTAGAGCCGTAGAGAGATCTTTGTCGATGACTGCATCCACGCTCTGGTAATCGCCCTGTGCGGTGCGAATCACCGGAATACCGCCGCCGCCCGCACCAATCACCACAAACCCTTGTTTAATCAGCGCACTGATGGCATCCGCTTCGACAATGCGCAGCGGTTCAGGTGACGCCACCACGCGACGGTATCCGCGCCCGGAATCCTCCACAAATTGCCAGTCAGGATGCGCAACTTTCAGCGCTTCGCACTGCGGTTCGCTAAAGAACGCGCCAATTGGTTTGGTTGGATGAGTGAAATTAGGATCATTGGGATCGACTTCCACCTGAGTGATCACGGTGACCGCTTTCTTGTCGCCGTGTTTCCCCAGCTGGTTATTCAACGCTTGCTGAATCAGATAGCCGATGCCGCCTTGGGTATCCGCCACGCAGTTAGCCAGCGGCGTGAGCGGCAAGCCTTCTTTCTCATGGGCAATCTCTGCGCGGCGCAGATCCAGCCCCACCTGCGGGCCATTGCCGTGGGTCAGCACAATATCGTAGTCCGATGAGAGCATTTCCAGCACGGTTTGCGCGACTTCTTTGACGGCAATTTGCTGATGTTCAACCGACTGGCTGGCATTGTCTTTGATGATGCTGTTGCCGCCAATCGCCACTACCACGAGTTGTTTCATTATTTTTATCCTTTAGGGTACGGACGCCCTCACCCCGGCCCTCTCCCCCTGGAGAGGGAGAAAACCGGACAATTCCCTCTCCAGGGGAGAGGCTAGGGTGAGGGGGAGTATTAAACGGAAGTCGCAACCTCAGACGCCGCTTCACGCCTGTCCAGCACATGCTTCACCACAAACATTGCGCCCATCATCAAATATGCGGTGACAAACATCAGCGAACTGCCCTGTGCGAAGCCGACAATCGGCGCGTGAATCACACCAAACAACGCCAGCAATGCGCCGACGGCTGCCGCAATTGCGCCGCGTAACGGCTTGTTGATAATGGCGAAGATAGCCACGCAACCCCACAACATACTGGCGAGCGGTGCGCCGTTGCCCAAATGTACCAGGCCTTGATAAAACACGCCTTTATGCGCCAGGGTCTCAAAGCCGATTTTCGCCGCCGACGTCCCTGCCGCCGCCATCACGCTATTCACCATGGTCAGCGCCCAGTTGGCTATCCACGGGAACAGGCAGATGAAGATAACCGGCACCTCTATTTTCGGCGTTTCGCGCACCACCTGGTTGGCGGTCACTACGCCGATAAACACCAGAATCGGTACAATCGCGGTCATCGGAATAATGGCGAGCATGAACGCGCCGAGGCCAAACAACGGCACGATAAACATCGTCACACCGGACGCCAGCGTATAGCCAATGCTCGCACCCATCGCTTTCCAGCCAGCATGGCCGACGTATACCGTGACCGGGAACGGATTCCCCATCAGGCAGCCAAGCGTGGAGGCCAGGCCGTTGGTCAGCATCACTTTGCGGGTGTTATATTCATCACCTGCCGCGTGGGCGCTCTCGATGTTTTCCAGGTCAAAAATGTAGTTCGCCAGCCCCAACGGAACCGCCGACGCCAGATAAGGCAACGCGTGCGGCAATCCTTGCAGGAAGCTATCAACATGAATCGACGGTGGGTTAAAGCCGAATGATGACATCGATGCTTTGATGGCTTCCGGACTTTGCAGGCCAGAAACCCACGCCAGCGCAGTACCAGCAATCAGCAGTAATAAACCCGTTGGAATTCGAGCAAAAATCGGTTTTTTGCCAAACCAGTTGATGAAGATAAGCAGCAGTACGATGAAGGAAACCGTTGGCGCTTCAAATGCCTGCAGCATTGGGTTCATGGCCAGCAGCAACAAACCTAAGCCCGACAAACACGACAGCAGCACGGTACGCGGGATCATCTTGCGGATGGTTTCGCCGAGGAACGAACCGCCCACCAGAATCATCGCTTCAACAAAGCACCACACCAGGCCAATCTGAATGGCAAATTCGGCATCGCCGGTTTGCTGATAGACCGGCATCAGCACCAAAAATGTCACGGTAAAAATCGACGGCGCACTTGGCCCGGAAGGCAGCGCGGTCACGTCTTTACGCCCTGTCTCCTTCGCCAGTTGCAAACCAAACCACGCATAACACACGCTGGCGACTAGTACCGCCATCCCGAAGGCTGGCGCAATACGCCCATAAACAATTTCAGTAGGAATACCGACGACAAAAATCAGTAACCCCATCATGGTCAGCAAGTTGGTCAGGTTGTTGGTCATTAACCCGAAGTAAGCTGCCCAGTCACCACGTTTCCACTCCAGCTTTATGCTTTTCATCGCTGTTTCCCTCAGAAAGAGTAACGCTCGCTAAAGGCGAGCAGAGCCTTCTCAAAACATTCAAACGGCGGATGCACAATCCCGGCGCCAATCATGCCAATACCCGCGTCTTTGTGGGCAATGGCGGTGTTGATCACCGGCAGAATGCCGCTGTCGCCCACCCGCGTAATATCAATGGCAGTCGGGATACCCATAAACGACAACAACGGGATCGTGACATTAGGGTTTTCACCGAGCGTTATCTCGCGCATCTGGCGCGAGAAATCGATGGCTTCATCCACCGTGCCACCCACCAGTGCAACAATGGCCGGAGCCGTTGCCATAGCAAATCCACCAATGCCGTAGGTTTCAGTAATTGCGCTGTCGCCAATATCGAGGCCAGAATCGGCAGGCTTATAACCGGCAAACATCGGGCCGATCACTTGCTGTGCCGGGCCGGTAAACCAGTGCCCAGGCAGGCCGCTGACGCGCAGGCCAAACTCAAAACCGTTACGCGCCATGGTGGTGACCACGGTGCTGTATTCGATGCCGTGTGCCGCGTCCATT
Source organism: Buttiauxella agrestis ATCC 33320 (assembly GCA_024169445.1). GTDB lineage: Bacteria > Pseudomonadota > Gammaproteobacteria > Enterobacterales > Enterobacteriaceae > Buttiauxella > Buttiauxella ferragutiae. Next base: position 2,240,502 of record JALKFA010000001.1, on the reverse strand, counting down.
GCCGCCTTGCACATCGCCATCCACGTCGGGCCGGAGAAGTAGTCACTGCTGGCGACAAAATCGAACACCTCTTTTTGCTGCGTCACAGTGAAGTTGGTTTGAATAATCCACGGCGTCAGCGCCTGAATCAGCAACGTGGTGCCCGCGTTGTTGCGGTTGTGGCACTCGTCGCCCATATGCAGCGCTTGCGCCAGCATCAAACGCAGGTCGATTTCACCGGCGAGCTTCATCGCATCACGCAGCATTGGGCCAAGTACATCGCGCATCCAGTTCAGACGGTCGATTACGCTCTGGTCGTTGGCCCCCATGCGCAAGATCTTCGCCATCTGCTCGCTGAGGTTGGTATACGCGCGATTGCCGTAAGTTTTGTTCTCAACGATGTGCATAAACATTGAGGCAGACGTCACGCCCGCCATCGAGCCCACGCAGTCGTGTTCGTGGCAAGGCGAGAAGATGATTTCACCGGAAGCGGCGAGTGTCGCGGCTTCATCGAGGTTTGCCGCCAGCCCTTCAAATACCAGTGCGCCAGTAACCGCGCCTTTCATCGCGCCACACATATCTTCCCAGGCGACAGGCGGCCCGGCGTGCAAAATGGTGTTGCGCGTCATGCCGGGAACAACGTTAATCGCCTGGTCATAACCGACCAAAACAGGCTGCGACTGAATAATGCGTTCAACGGCCAGCTTGTTGGCCGCCGCTACTTTTTCCGTAAGCCCTGGCGCGGCAATAGTATCCAGCGCTTTCACCACGGCGAGATTGCCCTGCCCCGGCGGTGTCCAGTCCAGTTGCGTGACGGGGACGTTCTGCTTTTTCAAATCGTCGCTAAACATCGCAATGCCGACGTTAATCACGTTCAGCGGTTGGTTGAACAGACTCATTGTGCTTTCTCCTTGCAGACAAACTCACGCGCCAGCAGACCGGTGTTGGTGCTGCTGCTTGCCCAGATAACACCTGCATCGGTCAGCATCTGGCACTGCTGTGCAAGCGAAGGGGTATCTAAATCGGTGCCCAGCACGTAGCCGAGAATTTCCAGATGCCGCCCGTCGCGTGCGGCAATGGCTTTCGCTTCTTTGATTGCATCGAGCATCACGCCGACCGGGTTTTCATGCGAGCCGTAACCGAGCACGAAATCCATCGCAATCACGCCCACCTGCGGGTCACGCGCTTCCTGCAACAGGCGGCTGATGCGGTTGGTTGGGTCAATCATCGGGTGCGGTTTGCCGTTGGTGAAATCGTCATCGCCGAAATCGAGGAAGGTGTGAGCAACGCTGACATTCACGTCTTTAAGGCGATATTCCGGGTTGGGCTGAATATTGCTGTAAACGTCCGGGTATTTTTCCAGTGCCGCGAACATCGCTTCGTCGCACAAGGTGCCGCCGCAGAACAGCGCACGAATGTATTTCTGCTCGGGCTTCAGGCGTGCGCGCACTTCTTCAATCAGCGGCCAGTTGAGCGGATGTAAATCGAGTGACTCTTTTTTGATACCGGTCAGCAGAACGGCTTTCAGCGCCGCCTCTTTGGTGGCGCGAGCAAACTGTAAACCGGGTTCATCTTCACGGGCGTCTTTGGTGCCAAGGAAGCAGACCACTACTGGCTTGCGGCACGCTTTCGCCCGCTCCAGCACTTTACGCGCCACGGATTCAGCAGGCGGCTTAGAAACCAGCACAATCACTTCCGTTTGCGTGTCATCTTCCAGCATCCCTATCGCATCGAGCATCATGATGCCGCCGATTTTCTCGCTTAAGTCACGCCCGCCGGTGCCAATAAGCTGGGAAACACCGCCGCCAAACTCATGAATACGCACGCTTAATTCCTGGCTGCCGGTACCAGATGCGCCAACAATACCAATCGAGCCACGGCGCACCGCGTTGCCAAAGCACAACGCCGCGCCATTGATAATCGCCGTACCGCAATCCGGCCCCATCATCAGCAGACCTTTGCTATGAGCGAGTTGTTTCAGTGCCAGTTCGTCATCTAAAGAAACGTTATCGGAAAACAGCATCACGTTGAGATTGTTTGCCAGTGCCTGGCGCGCTTCGCGGGCGGCAAATGCACCGTTGACGGAAATTACCGCGAGGTTACTTTCAGGGACGTTGTTATGTGCGCTGGCAATCGTGGCATAGCGTGCTTCGTGACGAGAACCGCCGCTGTCTTTGCGGGTGAACAACCCTTCGATGGCTTCAAGCGTGGCAACGTTCGCCGCATCGCTCGCCCCTTTGATAACGATCATCAGGTCGCCATTTTTGGCCTGTTCCAGTTCATCATTTAACAAGCCGAGGTTTTTCAGCACCCCTTTGTTCATCTCGGTGGCCATCGCTACAAACGCCTGTTCAACCCCGTCAAGCTGGTTAGCTTTGGTTGAAATAGACATCAGTGAGACAGAATCAAAATAGGTATTCTTTTTAATCACAATCCTGGTTGACATGATTTCCTCCGTCAGGTCGGGTCATCGCGAAGGCGTCCGCCATGCCGCAAAGCATGTCGCATCCTGAACTTGACCCTATTTTTTTAATTTCATTAATAAACTGCTGAATAGGTTTTTGCTCACCATTAATTACGTGATAAAGAAACTCGTGAATACTTTCACGGAAACGTTGTTCAATGGCTTCGCGCAGCGTAATAACACTGAGCAATGTTGTTTTATTTTTTCTTCGTGCTAATACAGAAATAAATAGCGAGCGATAATGTTGCGCCGGATGCCCGTCAATAAATAACACCGCACTTAACCCCGCGAGATAATCATCTCCGGACGGCGTCAACCCAACTCCCAACCCCAGCAATGCGGTCATTTCATTTTCAATCGCGGAACAGTTTCCTTCCTGTAGCGCTAAAATAAGTTTCGCCCGATGCAATTGCAGTAAACGGCTCATTTCCTGATAAAAAATATTATCGCTGCGAAAATAAAATAACGACGAACTGTGTTTCACACTGGCCTGGATGATTTGTGCAACAGTTTGCCAGTCTATTTCCTGTATTCGTTGTGGGTTTAAATAAAGTGCATCGGGTTGCCAGCGTGTGCAGCGTGATAAATCGATGCGTTTATCGTCGCCAATATCAATGCCACTACGGTGAAAATTGACCCGTTCACCGGGCTGGAAGAAAGGCTGGCAATGCTTAAGTGCTAAACGGCAGCTGTTTGGCGCGTTATCACAATCGATGCTCAACAAGGTGAACATCTGTTGCTGTTCTGGGAAGTGAATATTCACCGCCCTGGAGAACACCTGCTCAACATATCCATTTGTCAGAACAGAGTTTAGAAACGCGCTATCTGCCGTTTGAGCAAAGAAACACTGCCGCTGAATATAGCCTGCGATAGTGCATCTCCTGTGTTTTATGCTCCGGCTTTCACCAGCAGTTCGGCAATCTCGTGGTAACCTTTTTCACGCGCCAGCGTCAGTGGGGATTTGCCGTATTTATCGGTCATGTGCGGGTTAGCGCCATGCTCAAGAAGTAGCTTGACGATCTCTTGCTGTTTAGCACCGCCGTCATTCAGCACAATGGCTTCGAGCAACGGTGTCCAGCCAACAAAGTTAGTGTGGTTGACATTAATTTCAGTGCGCGTCACTAATTCACGGACAATTTCAACATGACCTTTTTCACTGGCCGGGGTAATACCCACACCACCAAAGCGAGATAAACAGTTCAGGTCTGGATTAGCCGGTAAAATTAAACGCAGCAACGTTAAGTCATTATTCAGGCAACTTAACAGGAAGGGGTTAAAACAGGTTTGGTCTTGCTTATTAACATCCGCACCCGCTGAGATTAAATACTCAACGCAATCATATTTCTTATGCAAGCTGGCGAGTGTAATTGCGGTGCGCCCCTGACGGTTTGTGGCATTAATATCCACCCCATCATTAAGACATTGTTTTATATTTTCCAGCTGGCCATGTTCGGCGGCATTTAGAAATTCGGCAATCAGTTCTTTCTGAGACATATCCATACTCCGATACTTTGCTATTGCTGATGAACTGAGAATAGCAACACTCAAGTCGCTTTAACATCCGTTTAAAAATCATTCATCGTTAATGACAACATTATTGAATTAAACTCAACAATGTGAGAAAAATGTGGGTTAGCGCAATCTTTTACCTATGATAAAACCTGTTTCTGATGGCTTTAGTCCCCACTGGCGAGCGTGCCACGAGGCCTTGCCAAACGCGGGGAAAATGGGATTGAAGAAGTGTGATACTCTTCAAATCAGTTGTAACGGCAGTGTTAAATATGGTTCAAGACTGGGGTGCGGATCATAAGGATTACAAATACATTCAACAATAGAGTTGGGTGGGTGTCGGATGACGCTTCGCTTATCCGATCTACGAAATGGGTTGTTGTAGGGTGGATAAGCACAGCGTCATCCACCAAAAGGACACAGTGGAGCGGCACATGAATTCCATTTTTACCGAAGAGAACCTGCTTGCCTTTACCACCGCAGCGCGGCTTTCAAGCTTTAGCAAGGCGGCCGTAGAGTTAGATGTCACCACGTCGGCCATCAGTTACACCATTAAAAGAATCGAGACTTACCTGGACGTGGTGCTGTTTGTGCGTAACACGCGCAGCATCGAATTAACCGAATCCGGGTACTATTTCTATCGCAAAGCCACCGAGTTGCTGAATGACTTTCATGCCATCAAGCGCGGCGTCGATACCATTTCTCAAGGGATTGAGGTCAAGGTTCGTATCTGTATTAATCAGTTACTCTACACCCCACGCCACACCGCAAAGCTGCTGCAAATTCTCAAAAAACAGTTCCCGACCTGCCTGATTACTATTACCACCGAGGTGTACAACGGCGTCTGGGACGCGATTATTAATAACCAGGCTAATATCGCGATTGGCGCACCAGATACGCTGTTGGATGGCGGCGGTATCGACTACACCGAAATTGGCGCGATCCGCTGGGAGTTCGCCATCGCCCCGACTCACCCGCTGGCGTTTATGCCGGAGCCGATTGCTGAAAGCCAGTTGCGCCTGTATCCGAATATCATGGTGGAAGACACCGCACTGACGCTGAATAAAAAAGTGGGCTGGCTCCTGCACGGCCAGGAAGCGATTCTGGTGCCGGACTTTAATACCAAATGCCAGTGCCAAATTCTGGGTGAAGGTGTGGGTTTTTTGCCTGATTATATGGTGCGTGAAGCACAGGAAAGTGGCCTGTTAGTCACCAAGCAGATAAGCAACCCGCGCCAGGATTCGCGAATGCTGCTCGCCACTCAGCACGCGGCAACCGGCCAGGTGACACGGTGGATTAAAAAACAGTTTGCGCCAGGTGGGTTGCTGACGGAGATTTATCGCGACTTGTTGTATCGGGAATGAACAAAGGGCGATTTGAAACAGCGGTAATTTTCCCGGACAATGTGTTTTTGCCTGTGTTTTTAACCCCCCGGCGTAACCATGACATGAAACACCCTCTTGAAGCCCTGATGAGTGCTGGCGGCATCTTACTGCTGGCCTTTTTGTCTTGCCTGCTGCTACCTGCTCCAGCGCTGACTATCGAGTTGGCACAAAAACTTATCAAGATGTTCCATTTGCTGGATATGAACCAACTCTACACCATCATCTTTTGCCTGTGGTTTCTGGCGTTAGGTGCGGTTGAGTATTTCGTGATTCGCTTTATCTGGCGACGTTGGTTTTCGATTGACCGGGAAGCGTAGCGCCATCTGGCATTTTTTTGGTGGATGACGCTATCGCTTATCCACCCTACGAAATAGATTAGTTTTTCATCACCGTGACAATCGAACGAATATCGTTACCGGTCGGTGCCTGATGTATCCGCAAACCGAACTGATCAACCACAGCAAATATATGCTCAAAAATATCAGCCTGAATGGATTCATATTCCAGCCATGCGACAGTGTTAGTAAAAGCATAAATCTCTATTGGCAGACCTTCTGCACCCGGCGCTAACTGGCGCACCATTAATGTCATGTCTTTGCGAATGCGCGGGTGGTTTTGCAGATATTCGGTCAGATAAACCCGGAATGTCCCGACGTTAGTCATGCTGCGCGCATTCAGTACTGAAACCCCATCACTATTATGCGTACGGTTATAGTCTGCAATTTCCTTACTCCGCGAATCGATATAAGGCTTTAATAGTCTCGCCTTCATTAAATGTTCTATTTCATCGGTAGAAAGAAAATGAATACTGGTGGTATCGATATTAATACTACGCTTAATACGACGGCCACCTGATTGCGACATACCGCTCCAGTTTTTAAAAGCATCAGAAACCAAAGCATAGGTGGGAATAGTGGTAATTGTATTATCCCAGTTACGGACTTTCACGGTGGTCAGGCCGATATCAGTTACCGCGCCATCGGCACCATACTTGGGCATTTCCAGCCAGTCGCCGAGCTTTAACATGCGGTTGGCTGAAAGCTGAATACCGGCAACCAGGCCCAGAATCGGGTCTTTAAACACCAACATCAGTACCGCCGCCATGGCACCCAGGCCGCTGATTAAGATGGCGGGTGACTGCCCAATAATACGCGAGACAATCATGATACCAATGATAATCGAGGCGATCAGTTTCACCCCCTGGAATATTCCCTTCAGCGGAATATCTGAGGTAATAGTAAATTTCTGTGAGAAATTATAAATCACATCCAGCAAGGAGAATAATGACAGCAACGAGTAGAGCATAATCCACAGTTGCGCACAGATAATCAGTATCTGGCTAACATCACTGCCTTTCTGCAACCACAATACCGCCTGAATATTGACAATAATCCCTTGCAAGGTGAGTGCAAGCCGATGAAATAATTTGTTTTCGGTGATAAGTTGCAGCCATAAATGCTGGCTGGAGTTTGCACGTCGTTCAAACGTCCGCAGAACAATTCTATGGAGAATAAAATGCACCGCTAATGAAAATATAAAGATAATTCCCAGAACCACTAATATAGAAGTGGTCGGATCAAGGGCAATACCAAAAGTACTTAAAAATGAAACCAAATCTTTCATAATAACTCCTTCATAAACGACACATATAATGCGGGGTCATAAATTCATCTGCAACCATTATTGCAGTTTTAACTCACTGAATATTCTTTACAATATTTTCATTGCATTGATATGAAAGATAATTCTTAAGCTAAAATAATAGCGACATATACCCACATAAATTTAGAGGGTGAAGACCAAACGGCTGACTATACTAAACGCACGAATGCACTCAGTGCGGGTGCCAAAAACGAGATGACCGTATGCCGCTAAGTGATTTTGTCCATTCTGAGCCATACACCCTTGGTATTGAGCTGGAATTGCAAATAATCAATCCGCCAACCAACGACCTCAGCCAGGATTCTTCGCTGCTGATTGACTCGCTAAAAGGCGTGGTGACCGAAGGCGAAGTCAAACATGACATCACCGAAAGCATGCTGGAAATTGCCACCGGAGTCTGCGCTGATATCGGCGAGGCATTTTCCCAGTTATCTGGTTTGCGCCAACACGTCCTGCACTCTGCCAGCCAACATCATCTGACTATTTGCGGCGGCGGCACACATCCGTTTCAAAAATGGCAGCGCCAGGAAGTATGTCAAAGCGAACGCTATAACCAGACGCTGGAGCTATTCGGTTATTTAATGAAACAGGCCACAGTTTTTGGCCAACACGTGCATGTCGGCTGCGAAAATGAAGAAGACGCTATCTATTTATTGCATGGTTTATCGCGCTTTGTTCCTCATGTTATCGCCCTTTCCGCCTCGTCACCCTATATTCAGGGCGGGGATACGACTTATGCTTCATCACGGCTGAATATTTTCTCGGCGTTTCCGGACAACGGCCCGGCCCCGTTTGTTAGCGACTGGCAAGAGTTTAAATGGATGTACCAACGACTCGAGTCCAGCGGCATCGTTCAGTCGATGAAAGACCTGCACTGGGATATTCGCCCCAGCCCAAATTTTGGCACCATAGAAGTACGCGTGATGGATACACCTTTGACTATCACTCGTGCGGTCAACATTGCCGGTTTTATTCAGGCGCTGGCGCATTGGCTGCTGAGCGAACGTCCTTTCGTTCCGCGTTCCGAAGATTATCTGCTGTACCGCTTCAACCGTTTTCAGGCCAGCCGCTTTGGCTTTGAAGGGAAACTGACTGATGTGCGCTGCGGTGAGCAACGCACGCTGGCAGAAGATATTTTACCCCTGCTTGATACTCTCGCCCCCTATGCAGCACAACTTCAGGCGACCTCTGCTTTAGAAGCGATAGAAGGTTATGTACGCAGAAATGACAGTGACACCCGTCGTATCCGCCAATTTATTAGCGAAGGTGGACTGTTAACTGAGTTGATACGCAAGCATTGTGAAATTTGGGCAACTGATTAATTTTTTTCTGATTTAATACTTTGCAGCATTATTATTATGCGCAAAGTTATTGAGATATAAATAAATTCAGCACCCATTAATTATCACTTAATTAATGCTTACTATTTCCGGCAATTTACTTCATGAATAGACATGCTAAAGTCGTTCTCAATAACGCCCCTACCATTTAGAACGGAAAGTAATAACTTACCGTGATAGTGCCAAGTATTTGTTAAAAGGATTTACAGCATGAACAACTCAGCAAATTGCGTAATGAAAAACATTTATATTCTGAGTGATAATTGTTTTTTACTACCTGGTGTGAAGCATCTATTGTCAACCCTTGACCAACAAGACGTTACGTTCAGCGTTAATCACATTGCGAACAATAATCTCCACTGCTTTTTTGAAGCGTTAAAAGAGCAGGAGGATGATGCTAATACGGTTAACTATTTTATCGCTGAAAAGCAGGTATTTTATATTTTGAAGTCTAATAATAAATCTCCGGCGGGCATCATCATCCCACCGACAGTTAATTTGGATGAACTGCGTAAGATCCTGCTGAAATGTAATGAAAAAGAGACACTCCTGAATTCTGATTTTTACTATCGTAATACGCATTCACACCGTGAAGTTGAAGTGGTATCGATGTTGCTGGAAGGTATTCAACCTAAAAATATCGCAAACAAGTTAGGGATCTCGATTAAAACGGTGAGCCATCACAAGCAAATCGCGATTAAGAAAAGTGGTTTCTCAAACTTTAATGAGTACTACCTGCGTAATTTGACTATTAATCCTTTCATTCCGCATCACTGATCGTTTCCTCTTCCCAACCCTCCTCCACCTTTGGGGGAGGAACGGCCTCACTCTCCATTCATGAATCCAGCTCATAGTGCCATTCTTATTTAGCAGGCTAATCTACAAATTCCCGCAGTGTTAGAGTTTCATTTTCGGATAACACGGCAAGCCTGAACGAGTTTCCTATACTTCAGAGTCATGTTGTCCATTTAACCTCGGCAGCACATGCCGAAGTGGAGGAGAAAATGGAAGAAAAATTGAAAATCACCCCTGCGGGATCTCAGCCATCACAATCTGGTCCGGAAAGTTACTTCACAGGAAGAGTCCGTATTGATGCCCCTTTCCAGACCACGCCGCCCGCGCGTACCGGCGGAGCAACCGTCACTTTTGAACCCGGCGCTCGTACTGCCTGGCACACCCATCCACTGGGCCAAACCCTGATCATCACGCACGGTCATGGCTGGCTACAGGAATGGGGTGCTGGAATTCGTGAAATAAACCAGGGTGATGTTGTCTGGATCCCGGAAGGCATCAAACACTGGCACGGCGCAACGCCTGATAACGCCATGACCCACATCGCGATTGCTGAGTCGCTCAATGGCAGCCCCGTTGAGTGGATGGAACACGTTAGCGACGATCAGTACAAAAAGTAAAACGGCGAATTTCGTCAACTCCCTCACCGCCCGCCGCATGGCGGGTCGCGACATTTCACCCGGAGAAATACCATGACGATGAAAGTGCTCGGTTATGCGGCGCAGTCTGCAGAGGTTCCCCTTGCTCCATTCGAATTTATCCGACGCTCACCGCGTCCTGATGATGTAGTCATTGAAGTGATGTATTGCGGCGTGTGCCACTCAGACCTCCACCAGGCGCGCAACGACTGGGGTTTCAGCCAGTATCCGTTAGTGCCAGGCCATGAAGTCGTCGGTCGCGTGGCTTCCGTGGGCAGCAACGTGACGAAATTCAAGCCGGGCGATTACGCCGGAATCGGCTGCATGGTGGATTCTTGTCGCACCTGCCATCCGTGTCAGGAAGGGCTGGAGCAGTATTGCGAAGAAGGTAACATACAGACTTACAATGGTGTAGACCGCCATGACCACCAGCCCACGTATGGCGGCTATTCACAAGCCATTGTCGCCTCTGAAGATTTTGTGCTGAAAATGCCGCAAGGGATGGACCTGAAAGGCGCGGCACCGTTGCTGTGTGCCGGTATCACCACCTGGTCGCCGCTGCGCCACTGGAATGTGGGTAAAGGGAGTAAGGTCGCGGTGGTTGGGCTGGGCGGCCTGGGTCACATGGCGTTGAAACTGGCTAACGCGATGGGTGCGGAAGTCACCCTGTTCACCCGTTCGGCCAGCAAAGAGGCGGATGCTCGCCGCTTAGGGGCGCACCACATTGTACTTTCTACCGATGACGCGCAGATGGCGTCAGTCCACAACCAGTTCGATTTGATTATCGACACGGTGCCTTACGCCCACGACATCAACCCCTATATGCCAACGCTGACGCTGGACGGAACCCTGGTGTATGTCGGGTTGTTGGGCAGTATTGAGCCACCCGTGAGCACCTTGCCGCTGATTCTGGGGCGTCGTTCCGTTGCCGGTTCCTGCATTGGCGGCATCAAAGAAACCCAGGAGATGCTGGATTTCTGCGGCGAACACGGAATCGTGTCGGATATCGAAATGGTCAACATTGCGGATATTAACGAAGCCTATGAGCGAATGCTGAAAAGCGATGTGAAGTACCGTTTTGTGATTGATATGGCGTCGCTGAAAGCCTGATATTCGCGCCCTCTCTGGCTACTGAGAGGGCGTCTTAATCTTTATTTTTCCCATCATCTATATTTTTAACAATTCATCCATTCCATGTACAATCGCGCAACAATAATCAGCTTTGGTAGATTGCCCGCTTGCCGTCACTTTTCACTCTTTCACGCCATAAATGGCTATCAGCGCTCGCATTACTGGCGATGCTGATGCTTTTTATCGCCCCGGTGATTTCAAAATCACTGGAGCAACAGCGTGCAGTGCAAGGCGGCGAGCATAAAATGATGAGTCACATGGCTGGCATGATGATGGACATGGGGGCGATGAAAATGCCCGCCTCATCACATCTGATGCCGGGTGCGGGCGCTTCATTGATGGACGATATTGCCTGTGGATACTGCCAGTTGCTGCTGCATATCCCGCTCATCGTCTGGCTGTTTATTCCTTTTATCTGGCTGGCATGGCGAATTTCGCGTACGCCTCCCCCGCCGGTTATCGCCCCGCTTCTGGCTCAGCATGACGATGCCGAAGCCCTGCCTCGCGCCCCTCCTGTCGCACTGTTTCGTTAATACAAACATCATTTAACGTCACAATTCGACAAAGGATTATCATGCCTGCAAATCAATCGCAGCTCGCCTGTCGTGGCGCGCTGCTGACGCTGTTGCGTCGCCTGCATTTCTATATTGGCCTGTTCGTCGGCCCGTTTATTTTCGTCGCAGCCCTGACGGGCACACTCTATGTGCTGACACCACAAATTGAGAACGCGCTTTATCACCAGGCATTGCGCACTCAAGACACAGGTGAAAACCAGCCGCTTTCGCAGCAAATTGCCGCAGCACGCAAGTTTATCGGCGAAGATGCCACGATTTACGCAGTGCGCCCGGCTCCTGAAACTGGCGATTCTACGCGCGTGCAGTTTGTTGATTCTGCATTAGGGGAATCGGAGTCGAGAGCGATTTTTGTCTCACCGGCAACCCTGGCCATTCAGGGGGATTTGACGGTGTATGGCACCAGCGGCGTGCTCCCGCTACGCACCTGGATTGACCAGCTTCATCGCAGTTTATTACTCGGGGATATAGGGCGAATTTACAGCGAGCTGGCGGCTTCGTGGCTGTGGATTGCGGCATTAGGTGGCGTTGTTTTGTGGCTGACTTCACGGCCAAAAAGAAAGCTGAAAGTGCGGAAAACCCCGCAAAGAAGCGCACGCCACTGGCATATTACGCTGGGTGCCACGTTACTGCTCGGGCTACTCTTTTTCTCTGCTACAGGGCTAACCTGGTCACAGTGGGCAGGCGGGAATATCGACAAAATGCGCAGCTCGCTGGGGTGGATGACACCGCAAGTGAATACCGCGCTGACCCCGCAAACGGGTCACCCGCACATCGATTCGCATGCAGAACATCACGCCATGATGAAAGGGATGGTGATGCCTGAAACCGATGATAGCAACTGGGACGAGGTGCTTCGTGCCGCACGTGCGGCGGGAATTGAATCCAACAAGGTCGAGATCCGCGCGCCGCGTTCGGCAGATAAAGCCTGGACGGTGACTGAAATTGACCGTGCATGGCCGACTCATGTCGATAGCGCGGCGATCGACCCAAATGGCTTCAAGGTCATCGACCGGACGTATTTCGCTGATTTCCCAATGGTCGCCAAACTCACGCGCTGGGGGATTGATGCTCATATGGGAGTGCTTTTCGGGTTGCCGAACCAACTCTTGCTGGCGGCGTTTGGTTTTGGCCTGTGCGGCATGATCGTTCTGGGTTACCGCATGTGGTGGCTCAGACGCCCGGTAATATCTGCAAGTAATCCCGCACAAACACTGAGCGAGTCATGGCTGGCTTTGCCAATCATCTGGCGTAGCGCCGTGTTGTTGATTGCCCTGCTATTCAGCTTTGCCTTGCCGGTTATGGGGGTGAGTTTGCTGCTGTTTGTCGCCACTGATATTGCCCGCTGGTGGAGGCATTCGTTGAAATTGCAGGTTTCGTAAACCACCCTCACCCTGATGGCCGTCTCTTAGTCACAGGGCGCTTCCTGCCAAGCCGGAGAAGGTTCCGTTCACCAGGCGACAGCGTGTTTATGTCGCGACTGAACCGGTGAACGTCTTAGGGTGGCCACCGTCGCCACCCTAAGAACCCGGACTCCCGGCAAATAAATCGCCGCAAGCGGTAAACCTCCATTTTGCCTCCGTGTCAGGGTCATGTGGTCGGGAGCCACGTGTGAGAGCGATAATCCGCTTTGCTCCCTCCCCTACCCCACAATATTGGTCCTACCAATCCTGCCAAAAACGTGACTGATTTACCCATAATGACAAAATCAGTTACACACTCATTGCCATTAGTTAACAAAAGATTAACCTTTATCCATAACGCGCCCTACATCGCCAAATTGGTCCTACCAATAACGCGAAAAATAATAAGCACATCACGTTCTGGAGAGTCCTGCATGCAAGCATGGCAACAAGTCTACGACCCGGCAGGGAACATATGGCTATCAAGCCTCATCGCCGCTATTCCGATTATTTTCTTCTTCTTCGCACTCATTAAATTACGCATGAAAGGCTACACCGCCGCCACCATCACTGTGGGCCTGGCGTTGCTCGTTGCGCTATTTTTCTACCGCATGCCCGTTGACCGCGCATTATCGTCAGTGATCTACGGATTCTTCTACGGATTGTGGCCGATTGCGTGGATTATTATCGCCGCAGTATTCGTCTATAAAATCTCGGTGAAAACCGGGCAGTTTGACATTATCCGCTCGTCGATACTTTCCATCACGCCTGACCAACGCCTGCAAATGCTGATCGTTGGCTTCTCCTTCGGCGCATTTCTTGAAGGGGCTGCCGGATTCGGTGCACCAGTGGCGATTACCGCAGCACTACTGGTTGGCCTCGGCTTTAACCCGCTGTACGCCGCCGGTCTGTGCCTGATTGTGAACACCGCGCCGGTCGCGTTTGGTGCGATGGGCATTCCCATTATCGTTGCGGGCCAGGTCACCGGCCTCGACAGCTTTGAAATCGGCCAAATGGTTGGCCGCCAGTTACCGTTCCTGACGATTATCGTGCTGTTCTGGATCATGGCGATTATGGACGGCTGGCGCGGTATTAAAGAAACATGGCCTGCGGTGATGGTGGCTGGTGGCTCGTTTGCTATCGCGCAATATCTCAGCTCGAACTTCCTCGGCCCGGAACTGCCTGACATTATTTCTTCCCTGGTTTCTCTGGTGTGTTTGACCGCGTTCTTGCGCGTCTGGAAGCCCGTTCGCATTTTCCGCTTTGGCGATATTGGAGCCTCCGTTACCGACCAGACACTGGCGCGCCAAAACTACACATTAGGCCAGGTGGTACGCGCCTGGATGCCATTTATCTTCCTGACGGCTACCGTGACGCTTTGGAGTATCCCGCCGTTTAAAGCGTTATTCGCACCTGGCGGTGCTATGGCTGACTGGGTATTTAACATCTCCGTACCGTTCCTCGACAAAATGGTTGAGAAGATGCCGCCTGTCGTAGCACAGAGCATGGCCTATGCCGCGGTCTATAAGTTTGACTGGTTCTCGGCAACCGGCACCGCGATTCTGGTCGCCGCGCTTATCTCGATTGTTTACCTGCGCATGAAGCCGAAAGCCGCTATCGAAACCTTTGGTGAAACTCTCAAAGAACTGGCTTTGCCGATTTACTCCATCGGCATGGTGTTGGCATTCGCGTTTATCTCAAACTATTCCGGCCTTTCGGCAACGCTTGCTCTGGCACTGGCTCATACCGGCCACGCATTTACTTTCTTCTCTCCGTTCCTTGGCTGGCTGGGAGTATTCCTGACCGGTTCTGATACCTCGTCCAACGCCCTGTTTGCGGCATTGCAGGCGACGACCGCACAACAAATTGGCGTGTCCGATCTGTTGCTGGTAGCGGCTAACACTACCGGTGGCGTCACTGGAAAGATGATTTCGCCACAGTCCATCGCCATCGCCTGTGCCGCTGTAGGGCTGGTGGGTCGGGAATCTGACCTGTTCCGCTTTACTGTTAAACACAGCCTGATATTTACCTGCATGGTCGGCGTTATCACCACGCTTCAGGCCTATGTTCTGACCTGGATGATCCCTTGATGAGCACACAACCGCGCCTGGCTGACCATCTGGTTGAGCGCGTAAAAGCATTAATTAGCGAACGTAAACTGGAGGCGGGCATGCGGTTGCCCGCCGAACGCCAGTTAGCGGCAGAAATGGGCGTATCGCGCTCATCGATTCGTGAAGCTATTCAAAAACTGATTAGCGAGGGTGTATTAATTAGCCGCCGCGGTGGCGGCACGTTTGTTCGTTACGAAGTTCAGGCCTGGTCCGAGCAACGTATTGTACAGCCACTCAAAACGTTAGTTGAGAACGACCCAAACTATCGCTACGACATTCTGGAAGCGCGGCATGCCATCGAAGCCAGCACCGCCTGGTACGCCGCGATGCGCGCCACTCCGGCCGACAAAGAGAAGTTAATTGCCTGTTTTGACGCCACGCTAAAATTCAAAGAGAGCGATGACCCGGACCTGGCGGCCCAGGCCGATGTGCGCTTTCATCTGGCAATTGCCGAAGCCTCGCACAACATTGTGTTACTTCAGACGATGCGCGGTTTTTTCGACCTGCTGCAATCCTCCGTAATGCATAGCCGCCAGCGCATGTACACCGTACCCGCTATTTTTGCGGGACTCACCGAACAACATAACGAACTGTTGCAGGCTATTTTGGCAGGTGACCCGGAACGCGCGCGTTTAGCGGCAAAAACTCACCTCGGGTTTGTCCATACCACCATCAAAACCCTGCATGAAGACGAAGCCCGGCAGGCGCGAATCAGCCGCCTGCCCGATGAAGATACCGACGTAATAAGGGACGAAAATCCATGATTATTTCTGCTGCTACTGATTATCGTGCCGCTGCGAAGCGCATTCTGCCGCCATTCCTGTTCCATTACATTGACGGTGGGGCGTATGCCGAACATACGCTGCGTCGTAATGTTGACGACCTGGCGCAAGTGGCGTTAAAGCAGCGCGTGCTGAAAAATATGTCCGCTCTGAGCCTGGAAACCAAACTGTTTAATGAAACGCTGTCGATGCCCGTCGCGCTGGCTCCGGTGGGATTGTGCGGAATGTACGCACGCCGTGGCGAAGTTCAGGCAGCAAAAGCCGCCGCCGCCAAAGGTATTCCGTTTACGCTTTCCACAGTTTCCGTCTGCCCAATTGAAGAAGTCGCACCGACGATTGACCGCCCAATGTGGTTCCAGCTTTATGTGCTCAAAGACCGTGGCTTTATGCGTAATGCTCTGGAGCGTGCCAAAGCTGCGGGTTGTTCAACGCTGGTGTTTACCGTTGATATGCCGACACCTGGCGCGCGTTACCGCGATGCGCACTCCGGCATGAGTGGGCAACACGCAGCACTTCGCCGCTACTGGCAAGCGGTGACGCATCCGCAGTGGGCATGGGATGTGGGTCTGAAGGGTCGCCCGCACGATCTCGGTAATATCTCCACCTATCTTGGTAAACCAACAGGTCTTGAAGATTACATTGGCTGGCTGGCGAATAACTTCGATCCATCCATTTCGTGGAGCGATCTGGAGTGGATCCGCGAGTTCTGGGATGGCCCGATGATCATCAAAGGGATTCTCGACCCGCAAGATGCCAAAGATGCCGTGCGTTTCGGGGCTGACGGGATTGTGGTTTCCAACCACGGCGGCCGCCAACTCGACGGTGTGTTGTCGTCTTGCCGCGCCCTGCCAACCATTGCCGATGCGGTAAAAGGCGATATCGCCATTCTTGCCGATAGCGGCATTCGCAGCGGCCTGGATGTGGTGCGAATGATTGCGCTCGGCGCTGACTCCGTATTGCTAGGCCGCGCTTATTTGTACGCGTTAGCCACCCACGGTCAGGCAGGCGTTGCCAATCTGCTCAACCTGATTGAAAAAGAGATGCGGGTTGCAATGACGCTGACCGGAGCAAAATCTATCGCCGAAATCAGCCCTGATTTGCTGGTGCGCGAAGGCGTGAAAGACATTCTGTCGCCACAAGATATGGCGGTGGGGTTTTAGGTAAACTGATGCTCGCCAGGTGATATATGGCGAGCATTTTCACTCAACTCGTCAGCTCCGCAAAACTGATACCCGCCGCATTGATAATCTTTTTAGTTGTGCTGATGGTTGGGTTCCCACGTTCTGAAAGGGTTCTGTAGAGCGTTTCGCGATTCAGTTTTGCCTGTGCTGCTATTTTGCTAAACCCGCCTCGAGCTTCAACGAGGCGACGTAATGCCAGCAGAAACAGCACTTCTCCATTTTCTTCATCCAGACCCGCAAATGCCTCTTTCATATATTCCACGGCAAATGCGTGATCTTCCTGAAGCATTTCGATGACTGTTTGGTCGAACTCATTAAATTGCATTTTTTAACTCCTGATGTTCTTGCCACCATGTCACAGCCTGCTCGATATCCGCTTGTTGTTTGCGTTTATCGCCACCGAGCAAGAGCAAATAGGTATCCTTACCTTCATACGCATAATAAATCCTGTAACCAGGCCCTTCATCTATGCGCATTTCCCAAACGCCATGTCGGCATGGCTTATGGTCGCCAGGGTTGTTAAGCGCTAACTGGTCAATACGCCGAACAATTTTCGTTTTAGCCCGTGGATCCCGTAATACTTTTAACCACTCATTAAAAGGCACCCTGCCGTTTTGCAGTTTGAAGTACTTAATCATATTCATCCTTGAAACTCCTTAATTGTAGCTTTTAAACCACATCAGTCAATGTATTTATTTTGAGCACAATTATTTCGTGCCACAGCAGGCTAGCCCAGGGGAAAGGAAGAGAGCGAGAGGTATTCGGGGTGAAAGTTTAGCATTGCGGCATGCCTTCCAGCATGAAGATAAAAGGCGCAGCGCTGCCGCCGGGCTTCACCGGAAGCAGCGCTTGCTGGGCATTAATTGAGTTTGTAGTCGAGGGTGATTTCAGCTTTCATCAGTTGCGATACCGGGCAACCAGCTTTGGCTTTCTGGATAATTTTATCGAACGCCGCGCTATCCGCATTCGGCACTTTGACGTTACTGGTTAGCGCAATTTTGGTAATGGCAAAGCCACCGTCGGTTTTATCCAGCGAGACATCCGCTGTGGTGTCGATGCTTTCTGCCGTGTAGCCCTCTTCGCCAAGCATTAGCGAAAGCGCCATCGAAAAACAGGCTGCGTGTGCCGCACCGATTAACTCTTCCGGATTGGTCCCGGCAACCCCTTCAAAACGTGTATTAAAACCATAGGGCTGTTCTTTTAACGCGCCGCTCTCGGTGGAAACAGTCCCTTTGCCGCGTTTAATGTCACCTTCCCAGTGAGCCTGCCCTTTCTTATGAATGGTCATGTAATCGCTCCTATTTTATTAACACGAACATCAAGTATAGAAGTTGAATACGGGCTTGCCCGGCATCTCAGAACAATCCTTGCGGCGCAGAAAGATAAAACGAATAAATTCGTGATCCCAGGTGTTTACTCCATACCGAACACCACGAGGCTATTATCATGAAGCGTTTTTACCGCCAGTTTGTTCCCGCAGTTGTCACCAGTTTGATGTTGTTTTCCGGCTACGTTCAGGCCATGGGCGGCAACAACGACGAACCCGTTCCGCCAACCTGCCCTACGGGGCAAATTTATGACTCAAAAACCAAAACTTGTATGGTCGATAAAGGGGGGATGATTGGCGACGAATCCCGCACCGACTACGCTTACGCGCTGGCAAAAGCGGGTCGCTACCAGGAAGCGCTGGATATGCTCAATACGTTGAAAGACCAAAACACCGCCGAAGCGCTCAATTATCGAGGTTATGCCACTCGCAAACTGGGCCGTACCGATGAAGGGATCGGCTATTATTTAAAATCTGTCGCCCTCGATCCGAAATATCCAAAAGTTCGCGAGTATCTCGGGGAAGCGTACATGATCAAAAACCGTCCGGATCTTGCTCGTGAACAGCTCGCTGCCATCAAAACTCTGTGCGGTACCAGCTGCGAGGAGTATCGCGATTTGTCCGCAGCCATCGACGGCCATCCCGAATCCTAATCGGAGGTGAAAATTAGTAGCGAAGCGATACGCCGCGATCTCGCGCAATATCTTTCACGCCTGTGGCGCTACGGCCTGGTGCTTTCTCATCAGCGGGATATTGCCGATGATTTGGTGCAGGCAACCTGTGTGCGCGCCATTGAACGCGCCGCACAATTTGAGGCGGGCAGCAGGATGGATAGCTGGCTCTTTTCCATCCTGCACTCCATTTGGCTCAATGAGGTTCGGGCGCAGCAAATTCGTCGCGGACAGGGATTTGTGGATATCGATATGCTCACGGAAAGCGGGAACTGCGATGATCCCATCTGGACAAACGATGTGATGAAACGCGTGGCTCGTTTACCCGAAGCCCAGCGGGACACCGTTTTTCTGGTTTATGTCGAAGAGTTGTCGTATCGCGAGGCGGCGAAAATTCTCAATGTCCCGGTGGGAACGGTGATGAGCAGGCTTGCCACCGCGCGGCTGACGCTGGCTCAGGACCGCGCGCTTCAGCCTGATTCGCCATCATTAAAAGGAGAAAGTTCATGACACTTACTGCCAATACGGATGAGCTGCTGGTGGCGTATCTGGACAATGAACTCAGCGCCACGCAGCGCCAGCAACTGGAAGAACGCCTCAGTCATGATGCTTATCTGGCTGAACGGCTGTTGCTGTTAGAGCGTAGCAGTTTACCTTTTAAATCTGCTTTCGAACCTTTGCTGGAAGCGGCACCGCAATCTCGCTTACAGGCTTATCTCACTCCCGCAACAGCTGCCGTATCCCGACGTCATCTCATCGCCGCTGCGGTAAGTTTTCTGGCATTGGGTGTGATTGGCGACCGCGCTTTGTTACTTTTATCTCAACCTGAAGAAAACTGGCGTGAATTAGTGGCGCAATATATGGCGCTTTATACGCCACAGACGCTGGCTGAAACACCAACACGCCAGGCGCTGGAAGCGCAATTGAAAACCACGGGGACACAACTCGGTTTAGCGCTGAATTCAGAAAGCCTTGCCCTGCAAAATGCCACGCTGAAAAATGCACGCGTACTGTCTTACGATGAACAGTCCATCGCGCAAATTACCTGGCTTGATACCGCCCACGGCCCCTTGGCGTTGTGTATTACCGGCTATTCAGGGAAACCGATAACGGCGAAAAACGAGCAACGGCTGGGCATGAATATTGTTTATTGGGCGAGTACAAACCACCAGTTTATGGTGATTGGACACGGCCCAATGGCACAAATGAACCAGATTGCACAACAGTTGCAAAGCAGTCTTACTGGAGCGAGCTAGCGCGTCCAGTCCTCAACGCGTAAACGCCCGACCATGGTAAAAGCACGATCGCTGGTGACCACCGTCGCGTTTCGGCTCAGGGCGTGAGCAGCAATTAACTGGTCAAGATGACCCAATACTTTGCCTTTCTTTTCCATCGCCGCTCGTAACTGACCGTAGCTTTTTGCCGCTTCGCTGTCCCACGCGTAGACCGATACTGTTTCCAGAAAACCCTGCACCGCCGCAGCCAGATTTTTACTCTGGCGCTTAGCCACGCCATATAACAGCTCAGCTTCCGTTACACTAGAAATGCACACTTCTACAGGGCGCGTTTGAGCCAGCTTTTCTATTACTTTAGGATGCTGACGGAAAAGATAGCTCACCGTGTTGGTATCCAGCATGTACATGGTCAGTCCATCCCTGCAAAGGGATCTCTGTCGGCAATACTCTGGTTACGCTCCTGCTCATCAAGGAAGTTATCAGGCACTTTTGCTTTCTTCACTAAAGCAAAAACGTTACCCCATCCTTCTGGTTTGGCTGGATTTTTTGAAAGAATCACGTTTCCCTCCTTGTCTTTGCGGATATACACCCTGTCGGTATCAAACTCAAATTCCACCGGTAACCTCACCGCCTGGTTTCTGCCGTTTTTAAAAAGCTTCGCGACGCGTTCCATGGTAACTCCTGGCACTTAATGACCTATGCCATAGCATATGCCACAGAAACGCATTCGCCAAGCTCACTTTTTATACGATTAACGTTTACGTGGGCAATCTACCCTGGATTTATGCAATCAGGTTGGCTTTATTGCGACGGGATTATTGTTTTGCGAGAAGCTTCCAGAATGGTGAAAATAACGAAGCGAAGTTGCAGTGCAGAATGATGAATCGTGCAAAATTGGGTGGATAAACTTACCGTTTACCCACCCTGAAATGCTATTGAACCAGTGCGGTTAGCTTACCAAAAATGCCCGCACCGTCTGCATCGCGCCTGATTTGTACCACATCTTCAAGTTTATCGATTTGGCTAATCATCTGCTCAAGACGCTGGTCATCCGCCACTTGTAGCCAGATACGGCTCTGGTCGCCCCGTGGTAGCGGCAGACAGAGAATACCTTCGACGTTAAAGGCGCGGCGGGCGAACAGGCCGCAAATGTGAGACATCACACCCGGATGGTTGCTCACCGTAAGTTCCAGAATAACGGTTAGTTGTTGCATGGCTTACTCTCCAATCATCTCAATGTTGGCAGCGCCTGGCGGCACCATCGGGAATACTTTTTCACTGGCATCAATGCGCACGTGAATCAGGCAAGGGCCAGGGCGTGAAATCGCCTCCTGCAATGCCGCTTGCGGGTCTGCTGCTGCATTCAAATCACAGGTTGCCAGGCCAAAACCTTCGGCAATTTTCAGGAAGTTAGTTTGTCCGGAATAGGTCGCCGCAAAGACATTTTGTTGATAGAACAACGTTTGTTGTTGGTGTACCAGTCCCAGCGCCTGGTTGTTCAACAGGATGATCTTCACGTCCAGATTATGATCGGCAGCGGTCGCCATTTCCTGAATATTCATCATGATGCTGCCATCGCCGGTAAAGCACAGCACTTTGCGGTTTGGCTCAGCTAATGCCGCACCTACCGCAGCGGGCAGGCCAAATCCCATCGTTCCTAAACCACCGGAAGTCAGCCACTGGCGTGGACGGTTCAGCGGATACGCCTGCGCTACCCACATTTGGTGCTGGCCGACATCGGTGGTAATCACTGCGTTGTCATCCACGCAAGCCGCAGCGGCGTTAATCAGGCCGTATGGCGTCAACGGGTTATCAGCACCAGGCATATTGAACGGGAATTCTTGCTGCAAACCTGCGACTTGTTGCAGCCACTGCTGGCGCGGCTTGGCGTCAATTTTTGGCAGTAATTGTTCCAGCACTTCACCGACATCCGCGCGAATCGCCACGTGTGCCTGCTTAATTTTACCCAGCTCGGCGCGGTCGATATCAACATGAATGATTTTTGCGTTCGGACAGAACTCTTCCGTTTTACCAATCGCGCGGTCATCAAAGCGTGCGCCTAAAACAATCAGCAAATCTGCTTCCTGCAAAATGTAGTTGGTGCTGCGAGCGCCGTGCATCCCCAGCATGCCAAGCGATAACGGATGCTTCGCCGGAATAGTACCGAGCGCCATCAGCGTCATGGTGGTTGGCAGGTTAGCTTTTTCCGCCAGTGCACGGGCGTTGGCATGCGCATTGATGACTCCGCCGCCAAGATAAAGAACCGGGCGCTGCGCCTGGTTAATCATTGCCGCGGCATCAGCAAGTTGCTGTGCTTCAAACTGCGGTGCAGGAGTATGGGCAGAAACGGGCGGCAGCTCGCTGATGTCAATTTCTGCGGTTTGCACGTCTTTTGGAATATCAATCCAGACCGGGCCTGGGCGGCCAGATTCAGCAATGCGGAACGCGTCGCAAATCACCTGTGGCAGTTCGCTAATATCGCGAACCAGATAGTTGTGTTTGGTGATGGGAATGGAGATGCCGTAAGTGTCGACTTCCTGGAAGGCGTCGGTGCCAATCATTGATTTTGGCACCTGGCCGGTAATACAAACCAACGGGATGGAGTCGAGTCGCGCATCGGCAATCGCGGTGACCAGGTTTGTCGCACCAGGGCCGCTACAGGCGATACACACCGCAGCTTTGCCCTGTGTACGGGCCATGCCTTGCGCCATAAAGCCCGCACCCTGTTCGTGGCGTGCCAGAATATGGCGGATTTTTTTGCTTTGGCTGAGCGCGTTATAGAGCGGCAGGACGGTGCCACCGGGAATACCGCTGATGGTGGTAATGCCATGGTGCTCAAGCATTTGCACAATTAATTGTGCGCCCGTAATACGGTGTGCTTGCGGTGGGTTTTCCGAAATTGCCATGCTCCAGTCCTTCTTCTCGTGCCGTTGCGCTTCTGGCCGGGGGACTAAAACAAGAAACCCCGCCCGGTTTGCGCCGGCGGGGTTTTGGAATCGATGCGTTGATTCAGACCCTACGGCGCATTGCCGACGACCACCACCACACGCACGACGACCACCGCGGCTGGTAGCGCGGTTAGTAGTAGGCCAGTGTTGCGAGTGAATGTAGTCATTTGGGTCCTGAATAGTGTTTACGCGATTTAACGTCGAAATTTATACAACCACACTGCTTCGTTTCACACAACAGCTTTATTCGGCAGAGCTGAAAATCGTGTTTGAGATCACATCTCTGGTTTCATACCTAAATCGAAGTTGCAGCAAATTCCCGACGCATCTCCTCAATCGGTAAATAACGCCCGATGATGACTAAGCGTGAGACGCGCGATTCGCTCGGGTGCCATGTTGAGCCGTAGTCAAAGCCCACCACTTTATGTACCCCTTGCACGATAAGGCGTTGCGGATGGCCATCAATCGCCAGTACGCCTTTGTAACGCAGCATGTCGTTACCAAAACGCGCAATGCAACTTTCCATAAACGCGCCAATTTTCTTCACATCCAACAACCCGGCATCAAAAACGTGGGCCTGGATGGCATCATCCCAGGACTTTTTTGCCGCCGTTTTACGAAACGGTTTGAAGCTCACGGGGTGGTCATCGTCAGCGCGAATCACGCGAAATCCCGAGGCTAATTCAATGGTATCCGTGAGTTCGAACGCGTTGAGATCGAGCCACATTTCCGCCGGGCATTCGCCGTTTACGATCTCAAAAATATCAGCTTTATTGTTGATCCGATGGATCCGCTCCAGCGCCTGTTGTTTGGTTTCGTCATCAACACGATCGGCTTTAGTCAGCAAAATTCGGTCGGCAAAACCGAGCTGGGCGGCAGCAACCGCATGCTCATCCAACTGGCGTGAAATATGTTCTGCATCTGCCAGCGCAATGACCGCATCAAGACGCAATGCGTCACGCAGATATTCATCCACAAAGAAGGTTTGCACGATGGGAGCTGGGTCAGCAAGACCCGTTGTTTCAACAATCAACCGCTCAAATTTCAACTGACCCGACGCGCGTTTTGCCAGCATTTCTCTGAGTGCGGCGGTGAATTCTCCGCGCACGCTGCAACACACGCAGCCGTTACTGAGCTCCACGACGTTGACGTTTTCACCTCCTCTGAGCAAAGCTCCATCGATATTTACCGCACCAAATTCGTTTTCCAGAATGGCGACGGGTTCGTTGCCGTTATGGGCGAGAAAATAGTTGAGAAGTGTGGTTTTCCCGGAACCAAGAAAGCCCGTTAACAGAGTGACAGATACCGCTTGATTCATGTCCAATTCCTTAGATTAACAGCAGCGAGCGCCGCCTTTGCCGCCGTATCGCGCATCCTGACGCTCGCGGAAAAACTCTTCGTAAGTCATCGGCGTCTGTTCCGGATGAGTCAGACGGATGTGTTGCACATAGTTGTCGTAATCAGGTACGCCAACCATCAGTTTAGCGGCCTGGCCGAGGTATTTTCCGGCTTTAGCGAGAGTGTCAAACATAGTGGCTCCCAGGAAATGGTGGATGACGCTAACGCTTATCCACCCTACAACGGCATTCGTAGGTCGGATAAGCGCAGCGTCATCCGGCAGATTTATTTAAACATTAATGCGCACTCTTCGCCTGAGCCACAATCTGCTCAGCATCTTCTGGCATCTTCTCGTAAGGCGTTTCCCTTGCGGTAGGAAGGTCAGATTTCAGCGCCTGGCGCGCAGTTTTAATCGCGAACAGACCAATCACCACCACAACCACCATAAAGAAGATAGTCAGCCCGGCATCCAGACGGTTGTTAAACACCAACTGGGAAAGCTGTGACTCGGTGTATTGCGCAGGGATTTTGCCGCTGTCGAGAGTTGCCTGGAACTTGTTAGCGATAGCCAGGAAGCCCACTTTCGGGTTGTCGCTGAAGGCTTTTTGCCAGCCTGCCGTCAACGTACAAATCAACAGCCATGCGGTTGGGACCAAAGCCACCCAGGCATATTTCTGCTTCTTCATCTTAAACAGTACGACTGCACACAGCATCAACGCCATACCTGCCAGCATCTGGTTGGCAATACCAAACAGCGGCCACAAGGTGTTGATACCGCCGAGTGGATCGACCACGCCCTGGTGCAGGAAGTAACCCCACGCCAGCACGCAAAGTGCCGTAGCCAGTAAGTTTGCTGGCAGCGAGTCGGTACGCTTAAGACCCGGAGAGATTACGCCCAGTAAATCTTGCAGCATAAAGCGCGCCGCACGGGTACCGGCATCTACCGCGGTCAGAATAAACAGAGCTTCAAACAGAATAGCGAAGTGATACCAGAACGAGACATCCATCAGGCCGCCCAGCGCGCCGTGCAGAATGTACGCCATTCCCACCGCAAGCGTTGGTGCGCCACCCGCGCGGGAAATAATGCTCTGCTCGCCAACTTCATTAGCAATGTTGGTCAGGGTGTCCGGAGTGATATGGAAGCCCCAACTGCTCACCACGCTGGCAGCAGAAGCGACTACATCTACAGTTCCTGCCGGAGCCAGTACCGCCATCGGGCTGTTCATCGCGAAGTACACGCCCGGGTCGATAACACAGGCGGCAACCAGCGCCATGATTGCCACAAACGATTCCATCAACATGCCACCGTAACCGATGAAGCAAGCCTGGTTTTCGTTAGCCAGCATTTTCGGCGTGGTGCCAGAAGCGATCAGGGCGTGGAAGCCAGAAACTGCGCCACAAGCAATGGTGATGAACAAGAACGGGAACAGGTCACCAGTCCAAACCGGGCCGGTGCCATCAATAAACTTGGTCAAAGAAGGCATTTGCAGCGTTGGGCGCATAATCAAAATGCCAATTGCCAGGCCAATAATGGTGCCGATTTTCAGGAAGGTTGAGAGGTAATCACGCGGTGCCAGCAGCAGCCAAACCGGTAGTACCGCGGCGACAAAGCCATAACCCACCAGCATCCACGTCAACTGCACGCCGGTAAAGTCAAAGTATGGCGCCCATGTTGGGCTTTCAGCCACCCAACCGCCGGAAATAATAGCGAAGATCAGCATCACCAGGCCAATCACCGAGACTTCACCAATACGGCCTGGACGCAGATAGCGAATATAGACGCCCATAAACAATGCCAGTGGAATGGTGAACGCTACGGTGTAGGTTCCCCACGGGCTGTGAGTCAGCGCTTTCACCACGATCATCGCCAGCACCGCAAGGATGATGACCATAATCATGAAACAGGCGACCAAAGCAATGACGCCTGCGGTGTTGCCCATCTCTTCTTTCACCAGTTCACCCAGCGAACGCCCGTCACGGCGGGTTGAGACAAACAGCACCATAAAATCTTGTACCGCACCAGCCAACACCACACCGGCCAGCAGCCAGAGCATGCCCGGCAAGTAGCCCATTTGCGCGGCAAGCACCGGCCCGACAAGTGGCCCCGCACCGGCAATCGCGGCAAAATGGTGACCGAACAGGACTTTTTTGTCCGTCGGGACATAGTCCAGCCCATCGTTATGGCGCACGGCTGGCGTCATACGAGTGGCATCAACGGTTAAGACGCGTTTAGCGATAAACAGGCCGTAATAACGATAAGCGATGAGGTAAACGCAGATTGCAGCAACCACAATCCACAATGCGTTTATCTGTTCGCCGCGATTGAGTGCGATATAGCCGAGCGCGAAGGCACCGATTAGTGCAAGCACGCCCCAGATAAGGTGTTTCCCTGGATTATTCATCTTTGTTTTCCATGTGTAGGGCCAGAGGCGACGGTATTACCGTTTTGTTCTAGATCAAGCACATGAATTTAACAATATGAAAACAACAGAATACAGATGTTTGACCAGGTCTTTACATCAGCTTGTTAAGGAGATCACTTTGCGGGGAATTTGTTGGAGCGCCCTCTCCCCAGGAGAGGGCGAAAACGGAGCTGTCTCCTCTCCACCAGGATTAGGTTTGTGTTAACCCAGCGTCGCCGTCGTCAAACGGCTAGTACAACAACGCTTGCCGCGCCCATCAAAAATGGCAATTTCCCACACCTGAGAAGACTTCCCTAAATGCAGCGGTTTGCACACGCCGCGCACCGTACCTGATGCCACCGCGCGATGATGGCTGGCGTTGATTTCCGTTCCCACCACGCACTGCCCTTCACTCGTTGTCAGAAATCCGGCCATTGAACCCAGGGTTTCTGCCAGCACTACAGACGCGCCGCCGTGCAGCAAACCAAACGGCTGCTGGGTGCGGTTATCGACCGGCATTTGCGCTTCCAGGCTTTCCTCGTCCATGTACGTATAAACGATACCGAGATGCTCAACCATTGTGCCGACGCTGGTTTTGTTTAACGCCTCAAGAGTGAGATCTCGTTTCCAGATACTCATTCAGGCTCCAAGCGTTGCGCCGCCATCAATCACAATATCCTGCAAAGTGATGTGGCTGGCGTGAGTGGAAGCGAGGAACAAAATCGTGCTGGCGATTTCCTGCGGGCGGGCGATTTTGCCCAGCGGAATGCCCAGTTTGAACTGTTCCGGGAAGCCCTGAATACGCTGCTGTTCGGCGTCTGGCGTTTTCCACAACGTGCGTTGCATATCGGTGTCCGTCGACCCCGGCGACACCACATTGCAGCGCACGCCAAACGGCGCCAGTTCCAGGCCAACGGTTAGCGCCAGGCTTTTGAGCGCCGCTTTCGACGCGCCATAGGCCGACATTCCGGTGCGCGGTGTGTGCGCGGCATCGGATGCAACGGTCACAATCGCCCCGCTACGCTGCTCACGCATATGTGGCATCACGGCGCGGAACATATTGAACGCGCCGCCGACGTTGACCGCAAACGTGTCCTGCCAGTCTTGCAGCGCTAACGCATCCGTAGCACCCATGCGCAAAATTCCCGCCGCATTCACCAGCACATCCAGTTGCTGCTCGTCGCTGAGTATTCGCTGCGTAACGGCAGCGACCCGGTCGGCATCCGCCACGTTTAACACTTGGGTGGCAAACGGATAAATCTCCAATGGGAACGCCAGATCAAAGCCGATAACCGTCGCACCAGCTTCGCTAAACGCCCGCGCGGTGTGGTAACCGATGCCCTTGCCTGCACCCGTTACCCAGACGGTTTTGCCGCTAAAATCGATGTTCATGCCGCCACTTCCCGAGACAGCAATACCCACCAGGCGTCGATGCTCGGGTTTTTCGCCAGCATCACGAAATCGATGTCAGCGTGAATTTTGCGCCAGCGTGCCGCCAGCGCCATCATGCGCACCGAGTCGAGGCCGTAATCAATCAGGTTTTCGTCATCTTCCGGGATGTCGGATTCATCCAGCAACGGCAGGACGATTTCACGTAGTTGCTGTTTGTTTTGCGGCGCACATTCGGGCAGCAAATCGCGGGTCATCACCACGCGCCCGGAACGGCCTGCGGTGTATTTCAGCGCCATGATGTGTTCTTCGCGGCTGAAATCAGCCAGCGCATCAGCGACCATAAACGGTTTGATGTCACGCATAAACGCATCAGTTGCCGTGGTCATGCAGCCAATGTGCGCGTAAACACCGCAAATAATCAGCTGGTTACGGCCGGTTTCTTTTAACGCCTGTTCCAGCGGCGAGCGGATAAACGCGCTGTAACGCCATTTGGTCAGCACCGTGTCGTGTTCGTCTGGCACGAGTTCTGCCACCACTTTCTGGCGCTCAGGGTGTTTATTTAAGCCCGGCCCCCACATGTCGTTAAGCAGCGCACGGTCTTCATCACTTTGCGCATTCGGCTGCGCGGTGTAATAGACCGGAATATTGTGGCGTTTGCAGTAAGCGCGCAGCGCGGCAATATTGGCAATAACCTGCTGGATCATTGGGCAATCATCACCCCAGAAATCGATGAAATATTCCTGCATATCGTGAATCAGCAGTGCCGCACGCTCGGGTTCAAACGCCCAGTTCACTTTGTTTTCCGGGATGTCGGCAGCTGTCGGTAAGCTGTACGCGTTCAATTTTGGAATAGCCATAAATTCTCCGTCAGTCAGGAAACCAGTTGCCTGTCAGCAATCAACTGGCGCAAACGTTTTTTGTCCACTTTACCCACCGCGGTCAGCGGCAGGTTTTCAACAATTTCAATGCGATCCGGTAGCTTGAAGTCGGCAATGCCCAACTCACGCAAATAACGGCGAATTTCTACCGCGCGGAACAGGCGACTGCCGACGATAAACGCGCAGCTTTTCTCGCCCAATAAACTGTCTTCCATCGAAACCAGCGCGGCATGGACGATCTCTTCATGGCGCAGCAGCAGGTTTTCGATCTCCTCGGCGGCGATCTTCTCGCCACCGCGATTGATCTGATCTTTCTCGCGCCCCTGCACGGTGATGTAGCCGTCTTCAGCAATCGAAATCAGGTCGCCGGAGCAGTAAAAACCGTTGGCATCGAAGGCGCTGGCGTTGTGTTCCGGGCTGCGGTAATAGCCCCGGAAGGTGTACGGCCCGCGCGTCATCAGGCGGCCCACTTCGCCATGCGGTAATGGGTTGCCATTTTCATCGGCCACCCACACTTCGTCGTCCGGGCACATCGGCTTACCCTGGGTTTTGAAGATATGTTCATCTGAATCATCAAGGCGCGTGTAGTTCACCAGCCCTTCGGCCATGCCGAAAACCTGCTGTAACTGGCAGCCAATTTCAGCGGGAATGCGGGCGGCAAGCGCTTCGCTTAAACGCGCACCGCCGACCTGCAACAGCTTTAGCGACTCAAGCGATTTATTGCTGCCCCATTCGCCAATGGCTTGTAACCACAGACTGACCGCAGGCGGCACCAGTGCGGTGACGTTGATTTGATGGCGTTCAATCAGCGGGAAACAGAGCGTGGCGCTCGGGTCGTTTGCCAGCACCACACGCCCGCCGCCGTAAAAAACGCCCAGCGAACCTGGTGAACTCAGCGCGTAGTTATGCGCCGCCGGAATGGCGCACAAGAAGCGCGTGTGGGTATCAAAACGGCAGATTTCGACGCTGCGGCGAATGCTGTAGTAGTAATCGTTATGGGTGCGCGGGATCAGTTTCGGCGTGCCGGTGCTGCCGCCGGAAAGCTGGAAAAATGCCACTTCGTCCGCCGCCGATGGCGAAGCGACAAAGTTGTCTTCCGCTTCGTTGATGAAGGCACTTAGCGAACGTTCGCGGTCGCTTTCATTGAGCAAAACAGCCATGCGTAGCGACGGGTTTTGCTGGCACAGCGCATCAAGGAAATCATCATGAACGAACAAATTGTGTTTGCGGTCGGCAATCAGCACCACCGGCTCAATTTGCTGCGCGTAGGCTTCCATCTCGGTGCGTTGATGGCTGAACAGCGCGTTAACCGGTGCTACGCCAATTTTCAGCAGCGCGAATAGCGTGATGTACAGTTCCGACACATTACCGAGCTGCACCAACGCAGTTTCGCCGTTGTTCAGGCCACGGCGTTTAAGGGCTGAAGCCAGGCGCGTCGCCGCTTGTTCTAATTCGCGATAGCTGAAATGGCGTTCGCCATCAACCAGCGCAATTGCGTCATTGTGCGCGTGGCGGTTGAGAATATCGGTCAGCGGCAAATCCGCCCAGTAACCTTTTTCGCGGTAGCGGGCCGCTAAATCGTCCGGCCAGCGCGTGAATTGAATCGCCATTTAGTTGAGTCCAAATACGTGGAGCATGGTGGAAAGTTTGACGCCAGTTTCGCGCCACTCCGATTCCGGCGACGAAGCAGGCACGATGCCCGCCCCAGCGAACAGGCGCACCTGGTTTGCAGCGACACGGGCGCAGCGGATTGTCACCACCCACTCACCGTTGCCTTCAGCGTCACACCAGCCGACGATGCCGCCGAACAGCTCGCGGTCAAATGGCTCAAGTTCTGCAATCAATTTGCGCGCCACATCGTGTGGGAAGCCACTCAACGCCGGCGTCGGGTGCAGCAGGCAGGCGAGGGATAACGCATTGTCCTGCGGGTCTTTTACCTGGCCGTAAATCGGCGTGGCGAGGTGCCATAAGGTCGGCGTGGTAATCAGTTCTGGCGTGTCAGAGAGCGTCAAAGTCTGGCTGTGCGGCTGCAAAACATCGCGCATCGCTTGCGTCACCAGACCGTGTTCGTGGCGGTCTTTCTTTGAGTGCAGTAACTGCGTGCCAATTTCGCTATCACGCGGGATATTTTCCCGGTCGCGCCGTGCCGATCCCGCCAGCGGCAGCGAGCTGAAATTCTTGCCGGATTTACGTAACAGCAATTCCGGGCTGGCACCCACTAGCGAGCTGCCATCCGGCAACGGGACGTGGAAGTTGTAGCTGGTGGGGTTTTGGCTAATCAGGCGATTGAGCAGCCCATCGAGATCAATTGGCATTTGGGTTTCGATATCAATCAGGCGCGAGAGCACCACTTTGTCGATATCCGGCTGCGCCGTTGCAGCGGCGGCATGAGCCACCATTTCCATAAATTTGTCTTGTTCCGGAATCGCTTTACGCGCGGCAATGTTGAGCGGTTTCGCCACAGCCGTTTGGCGGGCGTCATCCTGGCGTTGGGCGCGTGAAAACGGCTGCCAGCTTTCAGGGATAAACAGCGCTGAAGGTTGGCGGGGATCAAACGGAATGGCACCGACGACAACCGGCTTCTCGATGCCATGTTTTTTGGCATTTTCGAACGCTTCACGCAACGAAGTTTGCAGGTGACCATGGGAATTTGCGCCATCAATCGCCGGGCAATCCAGGCGAGCAAAGCAGCCGCTTGTTGAAAAACTGCGATATGGCGACATAAAGAAAAAACTATCTGCACAAGGTGTTAGCCGTTTTTCTTGTCGTTCCTCAGCCAGTAACGTTTCCATGAACTCTCCGTAAAAACATGACAAAAGATAGTAATAATGATTATCATTTGCTTTTCGGGGTCGTAACCTAAAGAGAAAAGACAGCACTGTCAATAGTTGCTCAGTCTTGTCGGATGGCGCTAATGCTTATCCGATCTACGCGAAACGGTTTTGTAGGGTGGGTAAGCGCCAGCGCCATCCACCGCCATCAGGCAAATTTCAACAGGATGTCATTGAGTGAAAATCAGATTCTCCGCATTCATCTTTCTATGCTTAAGCAGCCTCGCCCACGCCGCCGACTGGCCGCGAACGATCACCGACAGCCATGGCACACATACGTTGACGCAAGCACCGCTGCGCATTGTTTCCACCAGCGTCACGCTAACCGGCTCGCTGCTGGCAATTGATGCCCCCGTGGTGGCAAGCGGTGCCACCACACCTGGCAACCGCATGGGCGATGCGCAAGGTTTCCTGCGCCAGTGGGGTGATATCGCAAAAGCGCGCAACGTGCAGCGTTTATATATTGGCGAAGCCAGCGCCGAAGCCGTGGCTGCGCAAATGCCAGATTTGATTTTGATTAGTGCCACCGGAGGCGATTCCGCCCTCGCCCTTTATGACCAGCTTTCCACTATCGCCCCGACGTTAGTTATCAATTACGACGACAAAAGCTGGCAGCAATTGCTGACGCAACTCGGCGAGATTACCGGGCATGAAACCCAGGCGGCGGCACGCATTGCCAGTTTTGATAAGCAGCTCAACGAGGCAAAACAGCGTATGACGCTGCCGCCACAGCCGGTCACCGCGCTGGTTTACACCCCTGCATCACGTTCGGCAAACCTGTGGACGGCAGAATCCGCGCAGGGGAAATTGTTCCAGCAGTTAGGTTTTACTTTGTCGTCTTTGCCTGCGGCGGTGAATGCCAGCAAGAGCATGGGAAAACGTCACGACATCGTGCAATTGGGTGGCGAGAATCTTGCTGCGGGTTTGAATGGTGAGAGTTTGTTCCTGTTCGCCAGCGATGAGAAAGATGCCACGGCGCTGGAAACCAACCCGTTGCTTTCGCACCTGAGCGCCGTGCAGAAAAAACAGGTTTATGCGCTGGGCACCGAAACATTCCGTCTGGATTATTACAGTGCCACGCAGGTTCTGGAGCGGATGAGTCAGTTGTTTGGTAGCAAGTGATTTTTTGTAATGTGGTGGATGACGCTTGCGCTTATCCACCCTACGAAAACCTACGCCGGAACGCTCTGCTGATAACCACGCAGCTGCACCAACACCATCGCCAATACTATGCCGCACAGTGTTAATGCCAGGCCGCTCGAACTCGCCGCAGCGACCGGCGTCATCGCTACCGTCAGGCCGCCTAAAATGGCGGCACCAATCGCATCGCCAGTGACGTTTTGCGCCGTCCACAAACCGTTAATACGGCCTAGCATACCGTCCGGTGTTAGCGTCTGAATTAAGGTGTATTGCAGCAAAGAGCTGATCGCACTGAGATAACCAAATAGCGCCAGACACGCCAGCCCAAGCCCCCAAACCGGCATCAGGCTGAAAACGCCGATTGAGATAAACGAAACAATTCCCGTCGCCAGCATAATACGGCCTGGGCGTGCGTGATGAGCAATACGCCCGCTGGTCAACGCGCCAATGGCAGCACCCAACGGAACGGCAGCGTACATCAGGCCGATTTGCGCCGCGCTCATTTGCCAGTGTCCGGCGAGTGCGGGATAAAGAACGCGCACCGCGCTCGCCATCGTCAGCAACGCGCCAACTAACGCAATGCCGCCAATAATCGGGTTACCGACCAAAAAACGGAACCCATTGAGCAGCGAAAGCAGCGGGTTTTCACGCACCTGCGGCGGTGGCGCCAGCTTCGGTAAACTCAACAGCGGCAGTAAAGTGACGAAAGTGCCGACAGACGCCAGCGCGTAGTTCCACACCACGCCGCCGGAGGCCAACAACAGCCCGCCGAGCATCGGTGAAATCACTGAGCCGAGGCGCACCGTCAGCATGGTAATCGCACTCGCCTGCATTAAGTTTTCACGCCCGACTAACGCGGGTGTGGCGGCTAACAACGCGGTCACGCCAAGTGCGCCAAAGAAACCATCCCACACGCCAAGCAGATAAATCGCCGCCAGCGACGGTTCCGGCAAGGCGGCGTTAATCGTCAGGCCAATAAAGCCAGCGCCACAGGTAGATCGCGCCAGCAAAATCAAACGGCGGCGTTCGTGCCGGTCGGCCAGCACACCGCCCATCATCAGGCCGATAAACATCGCGCTGCCGGTTAACGTCACTGCCAGCCCGACTTGCAAGGAGGAACCGGTCAGCGTCTGGATTTGTACCGGCACGGCAACGCCCAGTAACCCAAGCGAGACAATCGAGATAAAACGGGCAAGGAAGACGGCGCGAAAAGCAGGATGAGTTTTGAGCAAACTGAGGTTGAGCAACAAAGAATTGCGGTTCATTACATGGCCTTAAAACGAATTTTTCTTTCCAGATGCGAGGCGGCTCATGCTAGCATAAACAAATAAGAGTGATAATGATAATAACTATCATTTAATTTTACATGGTTTTTGTAAGGCTACGAAGTGAAGGATATACAACGTATGTCACGCTGGTTCATCCTGCTGAGTTTGTTGTTTTTACTGCTTTTAATGGCAGCGCTCAGTCTGCTGTTAGGTGCCAAATCACTCCCCGCAGAAGTTGTTATGGATGCGCTCAGCGGCCAGTGCCAAAGTGCGGATTGCACTATCGTGCTTGATGCACGCCTCCCGCGCACGCTAGCGGGTATTCTTGCCGGAGGCGCACTTGGCCTTGCCGGTGCGTTGATGCAAACCCTGACGCGCAATCCGCTTGCTGACCCCGGTCTGCTTGGTGTTAATGCCGGAGCGAGTTTTGCCATTGTGCTGGGTGCCGCCGTGTGGAGCCTTTCGTCGCCGATAGCGCTGCTCGGGCTGGCGTTTGCTGGTGCATTATCTGCCGCTTTAGTGGTGGCGTTTACCGGAAGCCAGGGCGGTGGGCAGCTCAGCCCGGTGCGCTTGACGCTGGCAGGCGTGGCGCTCGGCGCGGTGCTTGAAGGCTTGAGCAACGGTATCGCGCTGTTAAATCCAGTGGTCTATGACCAGTTACGTTTCTGGCAGGCCGGAACGCTGGATATTCGCACCCTCACCACTTTGAAAATTATCGTGCTGCCGGTACTGACGGGCTGTGCGATTGCGCTGCTGATCAGCCGTTCGCTTAACAGCCTGAGCATGGGCACCGACACCGCAACCGCACTCGGCAGTAAAGTGGCGCGCACCCAATTGCTGGGTTTAGTGGCAATAACGTTATTGTGTGGCAGCGCCACCGCCGCCGTGGGGCCGATTGCCTTTATCGGCCTGATGATGCCGCATCTGGCGCGTTGGCTGGTGGGGGCCGACCACCGCTGGTCGCTTCCCGTCACCTTGATTGCCACCCCTGCCCTGTTGCTGTTCGCCGATATTATTGGCCGCATGCTGGTGCCTGGCGAGCTGCGCGTTTCAGTGGTGAGCGCGTTTATTGGCGCGCCGATGCTCATTTACCTGGTGCGCCGTAGCCGCAAAGGAGCCAGGCAATGAACCGCGCCTCCCCACGCCTGTTTATCAGTTGCTGGTGCTTGCTGTTGCTCGGTATCTCGCTCGGATTATGGAGCCTGGGCAGCGGCGTGTTGCCGCTCTCGGTCAGCCAGGTGATTGACGCTCTGCTTGGTACCGCACCACGAAATATCTCACTGGTGGTCGTCGAATGGCGTTTGCCACGCGTTGTCATGGCGCTGCTGATTGGCGCGGCGCTGGGCGTGAGCGGGGCCATTTTCCAGTCGCTAATGCGCAACCCGCTCGGCAGCCCGGATGTGATGGGTTTTAACACCGGAGCCTGGAGCGGAGTATTAGTGGCGATGGTGCTGTTTGGTCAACATCAAACGGCGATTGCCGGTGCAGCCATGGCAGGCGGCATCATCACCGCGCTGGTGGTGTGGTTGCTGGCCTGGCGTAACGGTATCGAAACTTTCCGCTTAATCATTATTGGAATCGGCGTGCGCGCCATGCTGGTGGCGTTTAACACCTGGCTGTTACTGCACGCCTCGCTGGAAACCGCTCTCTCCGCCGGGTTGTGGAATGCAGGCTCGCTCAACGGTTTGACGTGGGCGAAAATTTCCCCTGCCGCCCCGTTGATGTTGCTAGCGCTAATTGCGGGCGCATTACTGGTTCGCCGTATGCGGCTGCTGGAAATGGGCGATGACAGCGCCTGCGCATTGGGTGTTTCCGTTGAGCGCTCGCGCCTGATGTTGATGTTAACCGGCGTGATTCTGACTGCCGCCGCAACCGCACTTGCCGGGCCGATTTCGTTTATCGCCCTCGTCGCCCCGCACATTGCCCACCGCCTGAGCGGCAGCTCGCGCTGGGGTTTGCTGCAATCCGCCTTATGCGGTGCAACGTTGCTGCTGGCCGCCGACCTTTGCGCCCAGCAACTGTTCATGCCGTATCAGTTACCGGTCGGCGTGGTGACGGTCAGCCTTGGCGGTATCTATTTAATTGCGTTGTTGATTCAGGAGTCCCGTAAGAAATGAGTCAGATTTCCTCCCCCTCACGCCTGCATGGCGAAAAACTGACGCTGGGATATGGCAATCATGTGGTGGCAGATGGCCTGACCGTCGCCATTCCTGACGGGAAATTTACCGCGATTATCGGCCCCAACGGCTGCGGGAAATCCACGCTGCTGCGCACGCTAAGCCGCCTGATGAAACCGATGCACGGCGAGGTGTGGTTAGACGGTAATGAAATCCATCGCTTCGCCACTAAAGAAGTGGCGCGGCGCATCGGGTTGCTGGCGCAAAACTCCAGCGCACCAGGCGATATTAGCGTGGCTGAACTGGTAGCGCGTGGGCGTTATCCGCATCAGCCGATGTTTACCCGCTGGCGCGAAGAAGACCGCCAGGCGGTGGCGCGGGCAATGCAGGCGACCAACATTGAAGATTTAGCCGAGCAGCCAGTGGATACGCTATCGGGCGGCCAGCGCCAGCGCGCATGGATTGCGATGGTTCTGGCGCAGGAAACCTCCATTCTGCTACTGGATGAACCGACCACCTGGCTGGATATCAGCCATCAAATTGATTTACTGGAACTGCTGCGCGATCTGAACCAAAAGCAGGGCTACACGCTGGCTGCCGTGCTGCACGATTTGAACCAGGCTTGCCGTTATGCAACTCATTTAATTGCACTGCGAGACGGGAAAATTGTTGCCGAAGGCGCACCGGCAGACATTGTCACACCGGAGCTTATCGAGGCCATTTATGGCCTACGCTGCATGATTATTGAAGATCCGGTGGCGCATACACCGCTGGTGGTGCCGCTCGGGCGTGGCTAAAAACTCGCTGATTAAAAAGTTTGCGTAACGTCTCGCAAAGATGCACACTCACACAGTGCAAGGATGCAAGGTGTGCTCTACTGCCCATCCGGTCACTCAGATGGAACCAGCATCATGGAGAAGTACTCCTCTATAAGAGTGAACAACCAGTTCCGGCTAATCTTCATCTGGCGTAACGGCAAAGCGCACAATATTTACCTTGATGATCATGGCTATCGAAAACATAACTGATTCGCCCAGTAACCACGCAATGAGGATGAATTATGGTCCAGGCACAGCGTAAACCGACCACCGTTGGTGACGTGCTGCTTTATGAATACCTCGAACCGACTGGCTTGCGTATTAACGATCTGGCCGAAATGCTTCAGGTACATCGAAATACGGTGAGTAAATTGCTCAATAACAACAGTAAACTCACCACTGATATGGCCTTCAGACTGGCAAAAGCATTTGATACTTCTGTAGATTTTTGGCTGAATCTACAAACCAATCTCGATGTCTGGGAAATCCAAAACGACCCACGTACCCAGGTAGAAATTAGCCGTATCATCACGCTCAAAGAGATGCTTGAGCGTAAAACTCGCGCGGCATAAGCGACACGGCGGATAGCACAAACCATCCGCCGCTTTTATTTAGCTCTGCGCTAACACCCGCTGCAACAGCGGCCCTATTTCCTCAAAGGCTTTTGGCGAAATAATATCGACGTGCGCGCAGTCCAGGCGGAAGACTTCAAGCTCGCTAATCCACGGTGCCCAGGCTTTTTGCGGCTCCATTCCTTCGGGCAGCGTTCGCTCGGCCACAAACAACGTGGCTTTCCCACCAAACGGCACGCTTTGCGCGCTGGTTAACAACCGCACCGCATCACCATAGTTACCTTCTATGGCCTGGAACAACGCGTCGGAAG
This sequence comes from Buttiauxella agrestis ATCC 33320, assembly GCA_024169445.1. Classification (GTDB taxonomy): domain Bacteria; phylum Pseudomonadota; class Gammaproteobacteria; order Enterobacterales; family Enterobacteriaceae; genus Buttiauxella; species Buttiauxella ferragutiae. Next base: position 2,202,305 of record JALKFA010000001.1, on the reverse strand, counting down.
CTTGACCGGCTTGTGCGGCAACAAAGGCTTCGCGTTCACGGCTAATCTCTTCAAGTACCAGAGGATCGAGTTCGTTTGCCCCCTTCTCCGCCCAGTTTTGTGTTTCTGGCGGCCAGGTATCCAGCAGGCCTAAAAACGCCACTTCCTCGCCTGCCGCTTCAAGCCGTGCCGCAATACCTTGCGCGAGTGTGCCACCCAACGAATATCCCATCAGGTAATACGGGCCATGCGGCTGGAGTTCGCGCAGGGTTTGCAGATGCGATTCGCAAACCTGTGCCAGATTTTCCGCTTGTTGCATCGGGCCATCCGGGCGCGGCGACTGAATACCGGTAATCGACCAGCGCGGGTCGAGATAACGCTGCAACACACTAAATTGCCAGGCAAAACCCGACGCCGGATGGAAGCAGTACAGCGTCGGCCCGTGGCTTTTACGCAACGGCAAAACCGCAGCAAAACCTGCGCGGCTGGCCTCTTCTTCGCCCTGCCCTTGTGCCAGAGTTTCCGCAAGTTGGCCGACGGTGGACGCCACCATTACCTGGCCGACGGTCACCGGCCTTGCGAGGGTTCGGCGTAATTCAGCCGCGAGGCGCATCGCCAGTAATGAATGGCCGCCGAGGGCAAAGAAGTCGTCATCCACGGACTGAATTTCACAACCCAGCAGGCTGGCAAAAGATTCAGCGATGGTGATTTCCAGAGCCGATTCGGGCGCACGACCGCTGCTGCGTAACGCCAGTTCAGGCAACGGCAGGGCTTTTCTGTCCAGTTTGCCGTTGGCACTCAGCGGGAATTCATCCAGCTGGATTAACGCCACCGGCACCATATGCGCAGGCAGGACCGCGCTAAGTTGTTCACGCATTGGCTCGAGGGGCAATGCCTGACCAGCAGCCGAAACCAGATAACCGACCAACTGGCGAGCATCACCGCCGCTAACGGCTTCTTTATTGAGCACGCAAGCGTGTGTCACGGCCTGTGCCACATCGGGCAAAGCCTGCAACGCACGGTCAATATCCCCTAGCTCAATGCGCTGGCCGCGGATTTTTAGCTGATCGTCGCTGCGCCCGAGATATTCCACCGCACCGTCATCCAGCCAGCGTGCGACGTCACCGGTGCGGTACATCCGCTCACCTGCGGCAAAAGGGTCGGCAACAAAACGGCTGGCGGTGAGATCCGGGCGGGATAAGTAACCTTGCGCAAGTTGAATGCCGGTGAGGTAAAGATCGCCTGCAATACCCGGCGGTACCGGGCGCATTGCCGAGTCCAGAATGCGCAAGCCCGTGTTCCAAACCGGCCAGCCAATCGGCACGCTGCTACCCGACACCTGCGCCAGTTCGTCACCAAATGCCGGATACCAGCTCACGTCCACAGCGGCTTCCGTTGGCCCATAAAGGTTATGTAGCGGCGCGTGAGTTAGCTGTTCCCACTGGCGGCACAGTTCGGTTGGCAGCGCTTCACCACTACAGAACACGCGGCGTAATGTGGTGCAGCTGGCAATCGCGGCTTCATCGCCAAGAGCTGCAACAAACGCGCTCAACATCGAGGGAACAAAGTGCGTGGTGGTGACGCGATAACGGGCAAAGAGCTGCTGTAGCGCTTGTGGATCGCGGTGCGCCTCCGGCGGTGCCATCACCAGTTGTGCGCCAACCAGATACGGCCAGAAAAACTCCCAAACCGAAACATCAAAACTGCATGGGGTTTTCTGCAAAACCACATCTTCAGCGTTTAATGGATAGTGATTTTGCATCCATAACAGGCGGTTAACGATGGCCTGTTGCCCGACCATCACCCCTTTCGGGCGGCCTGTTGAACCAGAGGTGAAAATCACATACGCGGTGTGTTCGGGGCGCGAAAGTGCTTGCCGCTCCGGTAAGTTATCGGTTTCCAGCAGCGCCTGATAACTAAAGGTTTGCAAACCATTGATGACGCTAAATCGCGGGAGCTGCTCTTGCGCGGTCAGCAGCAAACGCGGCGCCGCATCTTCCAGCATCATATGCAGGCGTTCGTCGGGATAACCAGTATCCAGCGGCAACCACGCTGCGCCCACTTCAACAATCGCCTGCAACGCCAGTGCTAAAAAGACCGAACGCGGTAGCGCCACCGCCACCACATCGCCAGGTTTCACGCCACGGGCAATCAGTTCACTGGCCAAAGCACGCACCTGTTGGTGCATTTCACGATAAGTAAACTGATGGTTTTCATCAGCCAGCGCCGGAGCATTTGGCGTGCGCAGAACCTGTTCGCCAATCAACTGGCTTAAGGTTGTCGCGGGAACTACCGTTTGCGTGGCGTTGACACCATCCAACAGTTCTATTTCGGATTCATGTAGCAGTTGGGCATCCACACAGCGTAAGTCGGGATTAGCCGCAAACTGGCGCAAAAGTCGCGGTAAACGAGCGAGATGTTGCTGCAATGTGCCGGCATCATAACGCTCGGCGTTCGCCAGAATTTCCAGCGAGAAGTCGCCCTGTTCGCTGATATACAGCGCAATTTCCAGATCTCGCACTGGCCCTGATGCCAGTTGATGCGTAACCCCTTCAATGCCGTTGAAATCCAGGCGGTAATCAAACATTTTCAGGTTCAATACCGGGCCATATAACGGCTCACCGCTGGAAACCTGCCCTAAATCACGCTGGATTTGCTCGGCATCATAGCGCTGGTAACGACGCAGGCCTTTTAACTCTTTCGCCAGATTTGCGGCGAGTGCCGCAAGGGTAAAGTCCGGCTCGATACGCACACCAAACGGCAGCACGTTTAACACCGGGCCGGTTGCGCAAAGCGCTGCGGAACCCATGCGGCGCATGAAGATAAAGCCTGCCGAATAATCAGCGCGCCCGCTTAAGCGCCCGAGCCACAAGGCCACCAGCCCTAATGCCATATCGGCGGCGGTCAGGTTATGGGAGCGAGCGCAGTTCACCAGCTCCATGAATTCAGTGCTGTCAAAATGCAGCGACTGGCGAATCAATTGCGTAGTGGACCCCTGGCCTGTCAGCGGTTTAGCCGAAAGCGTGGCAGGAGGCGGCAGCTGTTTGGTTTTACTTGCCCAAAATGCCGCATCGCGTTGCCAGGCGTCGCTTTCTCGGTAATGTTCGTATTCAGCCACCACTTCGCTAAACGGGGTAAACGGGCTGGGTTCAGGTTGCACATTCTGACAGTAGGCACTGTAAATATTGGCAATACGACGGGTAATGGCGGTGAAGCTGAAGCCATCTACCACTAAATGATGGAAACGTTGATACCAGAACCAGCGCGTTTCGCTGACTCGTAAAATCTGATGATGGTAAAGCGGTTTGCCGCTACTGATGCGTAAATCCTGTTCGAGATCGTCACGCATCATGGTCAACGCCGCCGCTTCTGGGTCGGCGCTTTTACGGAGATCGCGGCACAGCGGCAGAGTGAACGACGCGTCAGGATCAACCCACTGGCGCGCTTCGCCATCCACTTCGCTAAAGCGCATGCCAAGGGTATCGGCCTCTTTCATTCCGGCGACGATAGCCTTGCACAGCAGCGCTTCATTGAGTTCGCCTTTTAATTCAACGTAATGGGCCACGCTCCACGCATTGGCCTGCGGCGAAAGCTGATCCGCCATCCAGATGCCGGGCTGCGCCGCCACTAACGGCAAGGTCATTATATTTTTACTCACCGATCACCCCAGTTTTTGCAAAAGATGAAGGTTGCAGTTGCGTCCAGTTGGCAAGCAGCCAACGGTTGCACTCATCGTTTGATGCCGGTTCACAAACCACCTGCCAGCCACCGGGCAATGCACAGTGTTCAGGCCATAAACTGAACTGTTGCTGGCGGTTTTCAAGGATGAAAAAACGGCTCTGCACTGAGTCGAAGGGATTACTAAATTCCATGCCTTACTCCTGTTTAAAAGACGCTTTCCACAGCCAGGTCAGACCGTCGAGCAACCCGCCTCGCCAGCAAAGCGCATCATGCCCACCGTCAACCTGACGGTAGAAAATCGGCTGCTGTGTCTGTTGTAGTAAGGGATAAATTCGTTGATTAACTTGATGAATGAGCGGTTCTCTGACCCCTGCTTCAAGATAGATGCGTAACGGTTTTTCGCAGCGCAAGCCGCTTTCCAGTTGCTGGATTAACTGCCCGCCGTGCGCCGCGGTTTCGCGCTTTGGCCACCAGTACGAACCGGACTGGCTAAGCACGCAGCCAAATTGTTCCGGCCAGTGGAGTGCGGCATAAAGCGATGAAAGCCCACCATAGCTTTGCCCCGCCACCACGGTGGTTTCAGGGTTTTCATTCCAGCGGATTTGCGCACGAAGCTGCGGCAAAAGTTCTTCTTGTACCGCACACCAGAACTGCGCATTACACGGCAGCTCATCGCTACGCGTCGCATCGTCGATGACATCAATCAGCAGGTAAACAGCGGGCGGCAACTCACCGCTGTCCGTTTGTGCCTGCAACGCGGACCATACCGGCATCCCTTCCGCCCAGAATTGCCCGTCGAGCAAAATCGCCAACGGGCGCTGCTCCGGTGATTCATCGCCGGTGGTGAATATCCACACCCTGCGCTGGTTGTGCAGACGCGGGCTATTCCAGGTGATGCACTGCGGCTCGCGGTAGGGTATTTCCAGTGCTTGCCAACCGGGCTGCGGTGGCGCATCAGGCAGATGAAGTGCTGACATGGGATGCCCGCGTCCGCCGTGCCAGATTTCAGGATTCAGAGGGTCGGCAATCGCACACGGCAATAATTTTCGCCACCCTTCGCGCAGCGCCATAGGTTCCGGCACGATGCCTTCGAAGGCTGCCGCCGGGAAATCCTCTTCGCAAGATGACGGAATAAAACAGTAACTGCCGCGCCAGGTGCTGCTGAGCTGCGTTTCCCACAGCCAGACATCCGTCCCCGCCACGCGTTCAAGGGTTTGTGGACGAGCGCGTTGGTGATGGTCAGTAACGCCAGTGATGTAAATCCAGACTCGTTTGATCGCTGAGGTTTGCTCACTGCCTTGTGGGTCACGCCACAGGAATGTCACCGTACATTGGCCATATTTCTCACCGCTAACGGTAGGTATCCCATGCGCCAGCCTTTGCTGCCACCAGCCTTCACTTCCTGTCAGAATATTTCTCACTAGAACATAACCATTTGAAATTATTGATAACGATCAATAAGGCTGAAATATATTGATAATACTATTGATAATTATTTGCATTTGCAATAGCGTATTTCCGCGCTTTGAGCTACCAGCTTCCTGGTGCAAAAACAATAAATTGCCGGACTTGACCGCACAATTTCCTCATTTCATGGGGGTTGGCGGGGAGATCTTGGTATCACTATGTGAAATCCATGCTGCACCCGATCCCTCTGGGAATGGAATGACAACGGGTTCAGCGGAAAAGCAGGCCGCCATAATGACTATAAAAATTAACTATTCCCTCGCGATGCTGATTAATCTGGGAATCTACGGTGCCACACTCCCCGCTTACGCGGCAGAGCAAGCGGCATCAGCAACGGCTCAAACCGCTGCGACAAGCAACGACAACACGCCGATTCCCGCCGACGAAGACACCATGGTGGTTACCGCTGCCGAGCAGAACTTGCAGGCTCCAGGGGTTTCGACCATCACCGCTGAAGAACTCAAGAAGCGCCCACCCGCGCGTGATATCTCCGAGATCGTCCGTACCATGCCTGGCGTGAACCTCACCGGTAACTCCACCAGCGGCCAGCGCGGTAACGGCCGCCAGATTGATATTCGCGGTATGGGCCCGGAAAACACCCTGATTCTGATCGACGGCAAACCTGTCACCAGCCGTAACTCTGTTCGTTTGGGCTGGCGTGGCGAGCGTGATACCCGCGGTGATGCAAGCTGGGTGCCGCCAGAAATGGTTGAACGCATTGAAGTGATTCGTGGCCCTGCGGCCGCGCGTTACGGTAACGGTGCAGCAGGCGGCGTGGTGAATATCATCACCAAAAAAGGCAGCGGCGAGTGGCACGGTTCGTGGAACACTTATCTCAATGCGCCTGAGCACAATGATGAAGGCTCAACCAAGCGCACCAACTTCAGCCTGAACGGCCCGCTGGGCGGGGATTTCAGCTTCCGTCTGTACGGTAATCTGGATAAAACTCAGGCCGATGCCTGGGACATTAACCAGGGCCACCAGTCTGAACGTACCGGGATTTACGCGGATACGCTGCCCGCAGGCCGCGAAGGTGTCACCAACAAAGACGTCAACGGTGTAGTGCGTTGGGACTTTGCGCCCATGCAATCACTGGAACTGGAAGCGGGCTACAGCCGCCAGGGCAACCTGTATTCCGGCGATACGCAGAACACCAATACCAACCAAATCGTTAAAGATAACTATGGTAACGAGACTAACCGTCTGTATCGCCAGAGTTACTCACTGACCTGGAACGGCGGCTGGGATAGCGGCCTGACCACAAGTAACTGGGTGCAGTATGAGCACACGCGCAACTCGCGTATGCAGGAAGGCCTGGCCGGTGGTACCGAAGGGATTTTCTCCAGCGATAAATTCAGTGATATCGACCTGAGCGACGTGCTGTTGCACAGCGAAGTGAATATCCCGATTGATTTCGTGGTGAATCAGAACCTGACGTTGGGTACCGAATGGAACCAACAGAAGATGAAAGATTTATCGTCAAACAGCCAGACGTTTATGGGCGGGCCGATCCCTGGCTCAAGCAGCACCGACCGTAGCCCGTACTCGGAGGCAAAGATCTTCTCGTTGTTTGCTGAAGACAACATGGAAGTGACCGACAGCACCATGCTGACGCCAGGTCTGCGTTTTGATCACCACAGTATTGTGGGCAACAACTGGAGTCCGTCACTGAATCTGTCTCAAGGTTTAGGCGATGACTTCACGTTGAAAATGGGCATCGCCCGCGCCTATAAAGCGCCAAGCCTGTATCAAACCAACCCGAACTACATTCTGTACAGCAAAGGCCAGGGTTGCTACGCCAGCGGCACCGGCGTGGGTTGCTACATGATGGGCAATGACGATCTCAAAGCGGAAACCAGCATTAACAAAGAGATCGGTCTTGAGTTCAAACGTGATGGCTGGCTTGCCGGTGTGACCTGGTTCCGCAACGACTACCGCAACAAAATTGAAGCGGGTTATGCCCCTATCGGCCAGACGGCATCAGGCAAAACCAAAACAGATATTTACCAGTGGGATAATATTGCTGAGGCACTGGTAGAAGGCCTGGAAGGTGCGTTAAACGTGCCGGTCTCCAATTCTGTGAACTGGACGAATAACATCACTTATATGCTGGAAAGCAAGAATAAAGAGACTGGCGAGCGCCTGTCTGTTATTCCGGAATATACCTTGAATTCCACGCTAAGCTGGCAGGTTCGCCAGGACATTTCACTGCAATCGACCTTTACCTGGTACGGCAAGCAACAGCCGAAGAAGTACAACTATAAAGGTCAGCCAGCAACAGGAACGGAAACCAACGAAGTGAGCCCTTATAGCATTTTGGGCCTGAGCGGAACCTGGGATGCGACGAAAAACGTTAGTCTGACGGCGGGCATCGATAACCTGTTTGACGAACGTCACTGGCGTGCGGGTAATGCCCAGACGACAGGCGGTACGACCGGTTATATGTATGGTGCGGGTGCCGCAACGTATAACGAATCCGGTCGTACTTATTATGTGAGTCTGAATACGCACTTCTAAGTTTTTGTCTATTCGGCGGATGACGCCTGCGCTTATCCGCCCTACGAGAAACCCGTTGTAAGGTGGATTAGCGTGAGCGACATCCACCGTTTTTAAGCGATCGCGATGCAATATCAACTATCCCATTTCGACTTCTTCCCTGGTCAGCGGGTTTTCCGCGTCGATTTTGACGCCACAACCTTTCAGCCCGACGATCTGTTATGGCTGCCGCATCATCAACGTTTATCCAGTGCGGTAAAAAAACGCCAGGCCGAACATCTCGCGGGAAGAATTGCCGCCGCTGAAGCGCTGCGTTTTCATGGCGTAGCCGATTATGTTCCCGGAATCGGTTTGCATCGCGAACCTTGCTGGCCACCAGGGTTTAGCGGCAGCATTTCGCACAGCGGTAATATCGCGCTGGCAACAGTCATGGCTGACGACCCACTTTTACGAGTGGGAGTAGGCATCGACTATGAAGAAATTATTGCGCCAAATGTCGCGCTGGATATATACAACGGCATTATTGAAAACGCAGAGAAAGAACCGATCGCTGCATCGCCATTTCCCTTTAATTACGCTTTAACCTTGGTGTTTTCAGCGAAAGAAAGTTTATTTAAAGCCTTGTTTCGTCACGTCGGGCGCTACTTTGATTTTTCGGCTGCATCCATAAGTAAAATTGATGAACAACAGCTAATTCTGGTTTTGAATCATTCACTTGGCCCATACAAAAAAGGTTGTGAATTCAAAGCAATATGGAAAGGTAACGCAACGCAATTAATAACGCTAATACGGCTTGGCTGAGAATAAAGAGAAATCGCTTGCGGTTCGGTAATAAGTGAATGTTATATTCGAAAGACACAACACAAATACAACATGACTTATAAAAAGGACTTCCAGAACTATGGAAAACACGCTTTCTCTCGAATCATTCCTCACCTCTGTTCAACAACGTGATCCGCACCAGCCTGAATTTGCGCAGGCAGTACGTGAAGTGATGACCACCCTGTGGCCATTCCTCGAACAAAACCCGCAATATCGCCGTTCCGCGTTACTGGAGCGTTTAGTCGAGCCTGAGCGCGTCATTCAATTCCGCGTGACCTGGGTGGATGACAAAAATCAGGTGCAGGTTAACCGCGCCTGGCGCGTGCAATTTAGCTCCGCAATCGGGCCATTCAAAGGCGGGATGCGTTTCCACCCCTCTGTGAATTTGTCGATTCTGAAATTCTTAGGTTTTGAGCAGACCTTCAAAAACGCGCTGACGACATTGCCAATGGGCGGGGGTAAAGGCGGCAGCGACTTTAACCCAAAAGGCAAAAGTGAAGGCGAGATTATGCGTTTTTGCCAGGCACTGATGATGGAGTTGTATCGCCATTTAGGGCCAGACACTGACGTTCCGGCAGGCGATATTGGCGTGGGTGGCCGTGAAGTGGGCTTTATGGCCGGGATGATGAAAAAGCTCTCCAACAATACGTCTTGCGTATTCACCGGCAAGGGTTTGTCGTTTGGCGGTAGTCTGATTCGCCCGGAAGCTACCGGTTACGGCCTGATTTACTTCACCGATGCCATGCTACAACGCCACGGCCAGGGTTTTGAAGGCAAGCGCGTCGCCGTTTCAGGTTCCGGTAACGTGGCGCAATACGCTATCGAAAAAGCGTTATCGCTAGGGGCTCGCGTGGTGACGGCTTCCGATTCCAACGGCACCGTGGTGGATGAAGCGGGCTTCACAACCGAGAAGCTGGCGCGTTTAACTGAGATCAAATCCAGCCGCGACGGGCGCGTAGCTGATTACGCGAAAGAGTTTGGTCTGGTTTACCTTGAAGGCCAGCAACCGTGGAGCGTACCAGTCGACATCGCGCTGCCTTGCGCTACGCAGAACGAACTGGATACCGAAGCGGCACGCACGCTGATCGCCAATGGCGTAATAGCCGTCGCCGAAGGCGCGAACATGCCGACCACCATTGAAGCCACCAATCTGTTCCTGGAAGCTGGCGTGTTGTTCGCACCGGGCAAAGCGGCAAACGCGGGCGGCGTGGCAACTTCAGGCCTGGAGATGGCGCAGAATGCGGCGCGCCTGAGCTGGAAGTCTGAAAAAGTGGATATTCGTTTGCATCACATCATGCTGGATATTCACGAAGCCTGCGTCAATTACGGCGGCGAAGATAAGCAAACGCATTATGTGCGCGGTGCCAATATTGCAGGTTTCGTCAAAGTGGCCGATGCAATGTTGGGCCAGGGAATTCTGTAAATATTTGATGTAAACGGTGGATGGCGCTAAGCGCTTATCCACCCTACAAAACCGTAAGTCGGATTAGCGCTAGCGACATCCGACAACTTCATTCGCCAACTACGCTGCCGGAACCACCTTAATATCCCCCATCCCAATCCCCAGCTTGCGCGGTTCATGGCCAAGAATATTCCCTTCATTAGATAACTGCGGCTGTGGCGGAATAATTTCCAGCAAGTTACTGCGCTCAGGGTTATAAAAATGCAGCGTAGTGGTAGTCAATTCTTCACCGAGCGTTAATGTCTGCTGCTGGCTACCGATTTTTACCGGCATCGGCTGACCAACATTTGGGCCAAACGCTTTGGCAGTGATCACCAGATCAAATTTCTCCGGTAACGGTTCGACATATTCAATTTTCACTTCTGGAGCCAGATTGGCATTGGACCAGCGCCCCCACTCTTCCGGACGTGAAATTCCGGAATACGCTTTCACCTCAAGCGGAGCACCTGGTACGTTGAAAATAAAACTATCGGCCGGGTAACGAATGGCATTTTCATCCAGTTTTAATAGCGCAACAGTGTTTTTATAACGCGCCTTGTCGATCTCTTGTTTTGCGAACTCCACCGCATGCTGTTCCTGCGGCTGTTCAATTAAACGCACCGACGGTTGTCCGCCCATTTGCCCCTGAGCAACACACAGGCCGGTGGAAAGTGCCAGTTTCGGCTCCCACAAACGCGCCATTTTGAAACAGCGATCGGCCCAAATGAACTTATCTTTTTCACTGAAATCAGCCAGTTGATAGCGCAACGGGGCAGAATATTCGCTTTCCGGTAATGGCTCGATTTTCTTATCCAGAATACGCAGCAGCAGTGGCATTTTGAAATGCGCCCCAGAATAACTAAAAGTATTTTTCTGCTGGTCTATCTCATATTGAGTAATAGTTTTCGGGAAATTCCACAGTTCGATGACGTCCGGTTTCCACTCCATCACCTTTTCTTTCACGTTAAGAAACACCGCGGCAATTGACTGCCCCGACAAACTACTGCGCCCCAGGCCAAGGTAATTATCGCCACCCAGAACATCCAGCACCGTCGCCCCGTTATCCAGAGTGCTGCGTTTTACCGGCACCACATCTGCCTGTGGTTGATCACCACGAATAATAAAGAACAGGTTATTTCTATCGTGCTGATTGAGATATTTGTAGGCGGTATTATTCATCGCCAGATGGTCAGAGGAAACGACAATCACGGTATTTTTAAAATACGCTGAGGCTTTTATTTTCTCAATAAGCGCAGCAATATGTTCCTGGCTACAGGCAACGGCACTGAAAGATTGGTTTTCTTTACCTTCAAAGCTATAACTGCGGCGTTTGCAGGTTTTCGAAATAAAGCCGTCCGGGTGATGCGTATCGACCGTTAAAGTGAACAGTGAAAAACGTTTGTTCGCTTTCGAAAGCTCGAGATATTTTTCGAACACTTCATCCAGCACGGTATCGTCGTAGAAGCCCCAGTTATTGCGGTAAGCCGGGTCAGCAACCATCGACTTCAGTTCTTGCGCCCCGTACATATGGTCGAAGCCATGGGATTGTAAAAAAATATCTTTCCCTGCAAAACGTAAGTCTGCGCCCTGCATAAAGTAGTTTTCGTAACCCGATGCTTTCAGGATATCGCCCAAACAGATATTTTTCGGGAAGAAACTCGACATCGAGGCTGATGAATTCCCCTCAAATGGGGCGAATAACGGTATACCACATTGTGAAGCAACCATTCCGGCGATGGTATAATCGGTGCCAGGTAATTGAACGGTATGACTAAAATCCATTCCTCCATTCTTCAGCCCGGTTAATTCCGGTGCTAACTCAGGAAAGTATTCCGGTTCTAAATAAGTGCGTTCCAGACTTTCGCCATAAATATAAACGAGATTAAGTTTTGGGTTATTAATTGTGCCTTGCGGGACTTTGTAATAAACATCGAAATCAGAATCACCTGAGCGGGTTTGTGATTTAACCAGTTCTGTCACCTGGCGAAACGCGGGTGATGCATCGACCGAGGCCATCGCCAACACGATTGCTAACAGGCTATAACCCAAATGATGGGGATACCCTTTGCGGCGACGCAGAATCCAGGTCAAACCGCCGAATACCGCGACCAGTGCGACAAACACCCCAACACCGGGAAGAATATATTTGCCAATCCCGGCACCCGTCATGCTGCTCGTCAGGGTATACAGCACAGCATCATTAATGCCTTCGCCGGTGAAGTAGTTACTGGCGACAAACGTCACGTTCAGGACAATATACAAACCCAAAATAAGCAGGATGACGCTAAACCACCAGAGATTACGTCCGGCTTTAAAGGCGTACACGGCAATGGCTGTGACAAACAATACAAGTGAAAGCAATTCCGACAACGCCTAACCCTCGAGATGAATGTGCGCACTGGCGCAAAAGGTACTCATAGCTGGTGCTGGCTAAATCTAGCCGTGTTGTCACACTCCTGCAATTTCTCTGACATGAAAGTGTGCTGCTTTCGGAATTGTACGCATTATGGACAACCATGATGGGCATGATACATAGATGGTGGCTATCAGAACCATCGTTAATATAACGATTGAGTGGATTGACCCATCTGGCGCAACAGTGATTTAATCCCGCCGCTGTTATGATTTTTTAAAGTGGAATTGTAACGCGCAACAAGCAACAAACTGAGACCACCCGGCAACGGGTGGTTTTTTTTGCCTGTGACTTAAGTTGTTAGGTAAAACTTATCAATTCGATACAGCCTACCCATTAGAGTCTGGCACGAATATTCGGTACCTTTCTCCCATCGCAAAACGGAGAAAATACAGATGTCTTTAATTAATACAAAAATCAAACCATTCAAAAACAGCGCTTTTAAAAACGGTGAATTTATTGAAGTTACCGAGCAAGACGTAGAAGGCCGCTGGAGCGTTTTCTTCTTCTATCCTGCTGACTTCACTTTTGTATGCCCGACTGAACTGGGCGATGTGGCTGACCATTACGACGAGTTCCAGAAACTGGGCGTAGATATTTATTCTGTTTCTACCGATACCCATTTCACCCACAAAGCGTGGCACAGCAGTTCTGAAACCATCGCAAAAATCAAATACGCGATGATTGGTGACCCAACTGGCGCACTGACCCGTAACTTCGAAAACATGCGCGAAGATCAGGGCCTTGCTGACCGCGGTACCTTTATTGTTGACCCACAGGGCATCATTCAGGCTATCGAAGTAACTGCTGAAGGCATTGGCCGTGACGCGTCTGACCTGCTGCGTAAAGTGAAAGCTGCTCAATATGTCGCTTCTCACCCAGGTGAAGTTTGCCCGGCTAAATGGAGAGAAGGCGAAGCTACGCTGGCTCCATCATTAGACCTGGTCGGCAAAATCTAATCACTTTTCTTTTCGCAGGGCGGGTGAGCCGTAGCGCGACACCCGCCACTTTGCCACTTTAGGCTTTGCCACCAGGGAGATTTACCCATGCTCGACAACAACATGAAAACCCAACTCAAAGCTTACCTTGAGAGATTAACCAAACCTGTTGAGTTGATTGCCACGCTGGACGACGGCGCAAAATCAACCGAGATAAAGGAACTGCTGGCAGAGATTGCTGAGTTATCTGACAAAGTTACTTTCACGATTAATAACGATTTACCGGTACGCAAACCGTCGTTTCTGATTACCAATCCAGGTTCCGATAAAGGCCCGCGCTTTGCAGGTTCTCCACTCGGCCACGAATTTACTTCTCTGGTTTTAGCTTTGCTACAAACCGGGGGACATCCGTCGAAAGAGTCACAAGATTTGCTTGAGCAAATCCGCGAAATTGACGGCGATTTCCATTTTGAAACTTTTTATTCGCTCTCCTGCCACAACTGCCCGGACGTGGTGCAGGCGCTGAACCTGATGAGCGTGTTAAACCCGCGCATCAGCCATATCGCCATTGACGGCGGCGTATTCCAGAATGAAATTCAGGAGCGCAACGTGATGGGTGTGCCTGCGGTGTTCCTGAACGGCAAAGAGTTCGGTCAAGGCCGGATGACGCTCGCGGAAATTGTCAGCAAAATTGATACTGGTGCCGAAAAGCGCGCAGCCGAAGCCCTGAACAAACGGGAAGCTTACGATGTATTAATTGTCGGTAGCGGCCCAGCGGGTGCTGCTGCTGCGGTTTACTCGGCACGTAAAGGCATTCGCACCGGCCTGATGGGCGAACGTTTTGGCGGCCAGGTATTAGATACCGTTGATATCGAAAACTACATTTCGGTACCGAAAACCGAAGGGCAGAAACTGGCTGGCGCACTGAAAGCCCACGTTGATGATTACGATGTGGATGTTATCGACACGCAAAGTGCCAGCAAATTAATACCGGCTAAAACCGCAGGCGGTTTGCACCAGATTCAAACGGCTTCCGGCGCAACACTTAGCGCTCGCAGCATTATCATTGCGACGGGAGCGAAGTGGCGCAATATGAACGTGCCAGGCGAAGAACAGTATCGCACCAAAGGCGTGACTTACTGCCCACACTGCGACGGCCCACTGTTTAAAGGCAAACGCGTGGCGGTGATCGGCGGCGGTAACTCTGGGGTTGAAGCAGCAATTGATCTGGCGGGTATCGTCGAACACGTTACGCTGCTTGAGTTCGCCCCAGAAATGAAAGCCGACCAGGTGTTGCAGAATAAAGTCCGCAGCCTGAAAAACGTCGACATTATTTTGAATGCGCAAACGCTGGAAGTGAAAGGCGATGGCAGCAAAGTCACTGGTTTACAGTACAAAGATCGCCTGACCGAAAATGTACATGAGATTGAACTGGCGGGGATTTTCGTGCAAATCGGTCTGTTGCCAAACACCAACTGGCTGGAAGGCAGCGTAGAGCGCAACCGCATGGGTGAAATCATCATTGATGCGAAATGTGAAACCACTGTGAAGGGTGTTTTTGCTGCTGGCGACTGCACTACCGTGCCCTATAAACAAATTATTATCGCCACTGGCGAAGGTGCGAAAGCTTCACTGAGCGCATTTGATTACCTGATTCGTACCCCAAATAACTCATAAGACAATAAGTCACCTGCAAAAACTAAAAAGCTCTGGCCTTACAGCCAGAGCTTTTTTTAATATTCTTTCGGCAAATGGTTCACGGCCACCAGCCTGCCGCGTTTAATCTCAATGTAATCTCCGCGCCGTAACTCTCCGAGTATTGCCATAATCGTGCTGCGCGCGAGCTGCGTACGTTGCTGAATATAATCCGCTACATTCATATCACGGCGAAAGTCTTCGGGTTGTGCCTGTAATTCAAGCAATTTAGTGCGGATCATCACGTAAGCCGGGACGCCAACCAGGTGCTCTTCACGTGAGGTAAATATCTGCAAATACCACGCAAAAATATTAGCGACAGATTCCCAAAGTTGCTTTTGGGTAATTATTTCAAAGGCTTTTTCCGCTGGAACAACCCAACAGTCGCAGGGTTCTTCTATTCTTAAAGACCAGCCACCGCGAGGACGAATACACTCAGCGATACCGTAGATTAATTCGCCTCTTGCCGACGAAATCACTAAACCATCACTGGAACGCAAAAACGTATATTCCCCGCCCTCGAAGAGATAAAGATGTTTTCCTTCTTCCCCAATGGCATTAATGATGTCCTCAGCAAGGAAAGACTGCTTTATCCCAGAGCCAGAAAGCGCTTTTCTCAAAGCAACGATATCAGTGACCGGTCTGATCAAGTAAAGAGGTGGATTCAGTGATTCACCGTCTTTTTTATTTGTGCTACCCATGAATTGGCCTATTTTCATTCTTGTCACCAATATCATAGCTGATAAAAAAGCGGCCTAAGCCGCTTTATGTTTTATCTAACTGAATAAATGTTACTTTCGGCGCCAGGTCGTCCCTTGCGGGCCATCTTCCAGCACGATCCCCATCTCATTAAGACGGTCACGAGCCTGATCCGCCAGCGCCCAGTCTTTCGATTGACGGGCATCGTTACGTTGTTTGATCAACGCTTCGATTTCAGCCACTTCACCATCGTCAGCCTGCACACTGCTTTGCAGGAAAGCTTCAGGTTCTTGATCAAGCAAACCCAGCACACCAGAAAGCTTGCGTAACGCCGCAGCCAGGCCATTTGCTGCCGCCAAATCTTCGGTTTTCAGGCGGTTCACTTCACGAGCCATATCAAACAGTACAGAGTACGCTTCCGGGGTATTGAAATCGTCATCCATCGCTTCACGGAAGCGCGCTTCAAATGCTTCGCCGCCCGCAGGTTGAACGCTCGAATCCGTGCCACGCAGAGCGGTATATAAACGCTCAAGCGAAGTCCGTGCCTGTTTCAGGTTTTCTTCGCTGTAGTTCAACTGGCTACGATAGTGACCGGACATCAGGAAGTAACGAATGGTTTCGGCATCGTAATATTTCAGCACGTCACGCACAGTGAAGAAGTTGCCCAGCGATTTGGACATTTTTTCACGGTCAACCATCACCATCCCGGAGTGCATCCAGGTGTTAACGTACTCGCCGCCGTGTGCACAAGTTGACTGAGCGATTTCGTTTTCGTGGTGCGGGAACATTAAGTCTGAACCGCCGCCATGAATATCAAAATGGTTGCCGAGCTGTTTGCAGTTCATCGCCGAACATTCGATGTGCCAGCCAGGACGGCCTTCGCCCCACGGAGATGACCAGCTCGGCTCGCCCGGCTTGGACATTTTCCACAGCACGAAATCCATCGGATTACGTTTAACGTTCGCTTCTACTTCAACACGAGCGCCAGCTTGCAGTTGATCCAGATCCTGACGCGAAAGCTTGCCGTAATCCGCGTCGGTTTCCACGGAGAACATCACATCGCCATTGCTGGCAACATAGGCGTGATTACGCGCAATAAGCTGTTCAACAATTTCGATGATATCTGGGATGTGTTTGGTGGCGCGCGGCTCGCTGTCCGGGCGCAAAATATTCAGCGCGTCGAAATCGGTGTGCATTTCAGCCACCATACGGTCAACCAGCGCGACAAAATCTTCGCCATTTTCATTGGCGCGTTTAATAATTTTATCGTCGATATCGGTAATGTTGCGCACATACTTAAGCTTATAGCCGAGAAAACGCAGGTAACGTGCAACCACGTCGAAAGCGACAAAAGTGCGGCCATGTCCGATATGACACAAATCGTAAACGGTGATACCACACACGTACATGCCAACTTCTGGGGCATGAATAGGTTTGAATTCCTCTTTTTGGCGACTCATTGTATTAAAGATTTTTAACATCAGGGGATTCCATATCAGCGTGTGTAATCGAAATTAGGTTATATGTTACCTCAAAATTCCACACGGAAGCAGCACGCTTTGCAAGGTGATGATCATCAGCAGTTATGCTATAACAACCACCTTGTGTCGCGGCACCGTCTGCCCGAACACTGTCTGACTAATATAGGATACACAGCATGGTTACTTTTCAAACTAATCACGGCGATATCGTCATCAAAACTTTTGATGATAAAGCGCCGGAAACTGTTAAAAACTTCCTCGATTACTGCCGCGAAGGTTTCTACAACAACACCATTTTCCACCGTGTGATCAATGGCTTTATGATCCAGGGCGGCGGTTTTGAACCGGGTATGAAGCAGAAAGAAACCAAAGACACCATCCAGAACGAAGCGAATAACGGCCTGAAAAACACCAAAGGTACGCTGGCAATGGCGCGTACTCAGGCACCACATTCTGCAAGCTCTCAGTTCTTCATTAACGTGGCTGACAACGATTTCCTGAACTTCAGCAGCGAAAGCATGCAAGGTTGGGGATACTGCGTATTTGCCGAAGTTGTAGAAGGCATGGACGTTGTTGAAAAAATCAAAGGCGTGTCCACTGGCCGCAGCGGTATGCACCAGGACGTTCCTAAAGAAGACGTGGTTATCACTAGCGTAACCGTAAGCGAATAACTCGCCCGATGGCGATGACGCTTTTTATCGCAGATTTACATCTGTGTTCAGAAGAACCGGCGATCACCGCCGGTTTTCTGCGTTTTCTGGCGGGTCAAGCACGGGAAGCAGACGCGCTTTATATCCTTGGCGATCTGTTTGAAGCCTGGATTGGCGACGACGACCCCGAACCGCTGCACCGCCAAATTGCAGTAGCGATCAAAGAGCTGGTTGATTCCGGCGTCCCCTGCTTCTTTATTCATGGCAACCGCGATTTCTTAGTCGGTAAACGTTTTGCCCGTTTGAGCGGCATGACATTACTGCCAGAAGAACAAGTCCTCAACTTATACGACCGCAAAATGCTGGCGCTGCACGGCGACACGTTATGCACTGACGACCACGGTTATCAGGCGTTCCGCAAAAAAGTCCACCAGCCCTGGCTGCAATGGTTATTCCTCGCCCTACCGCTGTTTATTCGCAAGCGCGTCGCCGCCAAAATGCGTGCTGGCAGCAAAGCCTCAAATAGCAGCAAATCCATGGCGATTATGGATGTGAATCCGCACGCGGTGATCGACGCCCTCAGCCGCCATCAGGTGCAGTGGATGATTCATGGTCATACCCATCGCCCGGAAATTCACGCTCTTTCTGCAAACGGAAAACCCGCGTTTCGCTGCGTGCTTGGCGCATGGCATACACAAGGGTCAATGATTAAAGTCACAGCCCAAGACGTCGAGTTAATTCCCTTCGAGTTTTAATTCATAACCCAGAAAAATATAAACTGCGAATATATAGGCAGCATAATTAACATTGCATTTATATATCAGGGGTAGACAATCTTTTTTTCATCTAAAAGGATTACCCGTGAAAAACTTAGCGCGATGCTTCTGGATTGGATTTGTTATCAACTTATTCGCCGTAATGATATTTAGCGCCATTTTTAATTACCTGGCATATGAAATGTTGATGGTAATGACCGATCGCGATCTGATGATTATTTTATATCTCATGCAAAACCTATTTTGGGGTGCGCTGGCCGTTGTATTCATCTCTGCCTTTCTTTTCTCACGTTGGCGGCTGCTATCTGTATGGCTGATATCCATAGCCACCCTTGCTCTTCTGCCTATGGGGGCTTTTCTGCTCCACGGTATTTTACGCAGTAACAGCCTGGCTACTTTTAGCAAACTCGCTTCTTTATCGAAAAAAGAAAATATGGAATGGGAACAGGTTTATTTATTCAATTCCGATAAGGTTTTGATCACCGGAGCCATTCTTATGGGGCCGGGTTTAGGGCTAGTCTTTAGCTCTGGCTCACTACTCGGCATCATGCTTGCATCAATAGCAGCAGTCTTCCTGTATAACGGGTTCCGTTTGCATAAGCGCCCGGCAATAGCCTGGACGACAGAAACAGTAGTCATTACCCCTGGTTTATTTTCCGATCCCTTACTTATTCCACCGGCCCTCATCAAAGAAATAGGCATTAATGAAATCGAAATCGTGATTGATATAGAATATGGCAATCGCACAGAGGAAATTCGCCTGAAAAAATCAAATATAAAAAATGTAGACCTCAACGTGCTGGAACAGCAATTTTCACAGTACTTACAAAGGGTCAATCAGGTCGAAAATGAATTTGCTCGAAGCGAATAATTTTCATTAATGACCTGGTATACAAAGCGATAACCGGATGACCTGAGCTTTATTTTGTGGCAGTCAGGCATCCCCCGTCATACTTCAATTCGCAGGTATAAAAAGTTGTCTCATCTGGCCTGCCGTGATTATGTGATAAAAAACAGGGAAAATACGTCAGACCGCGTCACCTCCTTTGAATACACTGTAGCAGAACCATAGTGATATGGTCAGACAGGCGCTATCAGTGAGTATCCCGTGGTTCACATTTGTGAATGTCAGTTTTGCGCTGATCATTTTGTTCCGCAATGTTCTCATCAGTAACTTTGACCGCTCGATCGGTGCACACATGGAAATATTGCCGTTTATAGACGAAATTACGGGCGGTATTATTGCTTTGTCGCTTCTGTTGGTACTTTTCATCTATCGTCTCCCTGCCAGCTTCACACCTCTTTGTATGGCAATGCTGATGACTATCAGCTTGATGTGGAAACACGGCTGATCGGCATCTTATTTTTCTTTTTCTCCTGCTGGAGGGGCAAACCAGTTCGACTTGGTCACGAGTACCGGCTGATCGGGCTGGCTGATGAAATTAGGTGACATGATCTGCACGCCGAATTCATTAAACACATCCTGTATATGGCCATGTAGAGTACTTCTGACACCAGCCAGTGACTCACCCGCCTTCAGACGTACCTGAAGCTCATACGCCACATACCAGTCCTGCAGCGCCAACTGCCGCACCAACGGAGGAATGTCGCGGTTAATTCCAGGTGTACGGCTTGCGGCAAGTTCCAGCATAGCTTCAACCTGCCGCCACGGCGTGTCATAACCAATGGTGACACTGGTCGTCATGTTGACACCTTCGCCTTTGAGCGTTGCACTTAAGTTAACTATTCTGCCGCTAACGACCACTGCGTTGGGAACCGTCACCTCGTAGTTCTCTCGTGTCAGAATTTTAGTTGCCAGCATGCCCACCTCACTGACAACCCCCTCATGATCTGCAATTCTGATGACTTCACCTTTACGCAGTGCACGGGAATAGGTCAGAACCAGCCCGCTCATGGCATGGTTCATCAATCCAGCAGATCCCAGCGTCAGCATCAGGCCGAAGAAAACGCTTATCCCTTTGAAGGCGAGTGAATTAGCGCCCGGCAGAAATGGATATGCCGCTGACAAAGCGAATAACCAGATGACTACGCTGATAAGCTTGCGGGTCACGCCAACCGTATCCGGATGTAACCCCGGCAGATGTAATTGTCCGGTTTCGACTCGCCTTAACACCAGTCTCAACAAACGCGTTACCAGCGCTGTGATGATAAAAATTACGATAACAATGACCAGACCCGGTAGAGCGGAAAGTGCCGCCAGCCCCATCAGTTGCAATAGCCCTATCGCATAACTTCCCAGCTCCATGCCCCAAATCCGCGTCCAGGGAAACAGCCGCAATACCCAGCTTACCCAGATGTAAAATGCTACGAGGATGGTGGTGGTAAGAACAACAGCATACAGCCGCACCTCAATCGGACCGAGAAACGCGCGAAGCTCGCCAGGAATGATACTTTTCCGCTGAGCGCGCCGCACGGTATATACCCGTTTTAGCCAGGCATAGGATCGCAGGGAAAACCAAATCAATGCGACTATCACCAGTGCCCCAGCCAGACTTTTTACCGAGGAGGATAAGAGGTAACGCGAAGAGTACTGTTCAGACAATGAGAGACGAAGCGTATCGAGACGCAACCTGACGCGTTCCGCCGACTCCGCAAGCGTCAGGTCATCCCCTTCATCAAGGTCTCCCTGAGCCAGTAACATAAAGGGTTTGCCGTTGACAGAAAAAAGCACGGCAGGCTGTCGGTATCGCGTTACATTATGAGTCACAACCGGTTGGGCCAGATCATTATCATTGAGCGAGCGCAAGATCGTAACGATACGCTTAACCCGTTCTTCTGGCGTGGTAAGCCCAAATTTTGCCTGTAGCATCACAACGGGTTGATTAAGCAGAGACAAGGTACGCGCCTGTTCCTGCGGGGAAGGTGCCTGACGTGGCTCAGCACTGATTGCGTCTTGTAAAGTGAATAGCAACAGACAAATGCATAGACCCATTAAAGCTTTGCTCATCCTTCCTCCCGAAAATCCGTTACTGCCTGGTGGTAATCAGTCCGTAAGGCAACCGTCAAACCATCCTTTTAAAATTGCCAAGTATACGTAATCAGAAAGCGTGTATCGGGATCGTCCAGTTAGAGCTAGCACACATGAACGAGTTAACGCCACCCGAAGGGCTGCGGTAATGTAAATCGTTGACAAGCATGTCCCACAAACGGATTAATCCAGGAACTGAAGGTTTAACCCGAAGAAAATCTGCCAGCGCGGCTGTCCTGGGCCGTGGTCTGCAACCGAACCCTGAGGCTCCACAAAGAAGTTGTAAACGGTTTTATCCTGCTTGATAACCTGTCCAACCCCTAACCCCATCGGCACACTGTAACTGTCATTCTGGAAGTTGTAGACCCAGATAGGTGCCGCTCGCAGGTAAGTGCCGCCACCCAACTGATAGAATAAAAATGGCTGGAAAGTACCGAGATTCACGTCGCTGCGGTTGTCTTCTCCGGCAAAGCTATGCTGCCATGAGGCCAGATAACCGTACTGGAATTTTGGCGAACTGGCATCGAAGAGCACGTTGACCAGACCCGCAGACCATTTTTCTGTTCCCAGAGCATCTTCAGTAGCCGTCGGCGCCGTGATTTGTGGACCGAACCCAAAACTCACTGCCGGATTGCCGGTATCAATAAGCCATGACGCAAATAAGTTCAGGTCACCTAAACCTGTTTTATGACCCCCGGTCGGCGCAACAGGATAGGTATTAATCGGTAGTGAACCACGCAACAGCCATTTGCTGTCACCCAATGAAAAAGGCTGCGCATAACGGAACCAGAACTGATTGGCATCCTGATCCGTACCGCTGACATCCCCGATGTAATAGTTCTGCATATTAAATGCAGTCATATTCGCCAGAGGGTTGTTTGCCTGCGCCGCATCCGGGGAATGCTCTTCAACAGCATAGGCATAAGATGAGGCAAGGCATAAAAGTGAAGGCAAAATCGAGTATGAAAGACGCATAGGATTACCTGAAGTAAGCCCCCTGCAGCCGTGACGCCGCAGGGGAATTATTTATGGTGTAACGATGTTGAACCAGAACTCAAACTTGTCCATGTAGCCCAGCATCTCGTCGAGCTTCGCACCGTTACCGGTTACTTTCACTTCGCCTTTATCTTCAGCCTGCTTCAGGGTTTCTTCTTTCAGGATGATTTTATTGAGCGTTTCACGGTTAAGCGCAATGGTCGCATCCGCGTCTTTCGCTTCCGCACCTGCAGTATGGTTCAGTACGCCATTTTCCAGCTCCAGCTTGTACTTACCGCCGTCGCTGCCGAGATCGATATTAAATACCGCTTTGGCGTTTGCCGCTTTTTCACCGTTGATATGCACACCGAGGTAGTCGAAGAACATCTCAGGTGACATGGCTTTCACCGTATCCGGACTTGCGGTATTTGGTGTAGGCAGTTTCTGAACGCCATTGCGCAGCTCCTGCGCGCCGGTCAGGTAGAAGTTACGCCATGGGCCTGATTCAGCCTGGTATCCCAGTTGCTCGAGGGCGTCTGCTTCCAGATTACGTGCCGCCTCGTTATTTGGATCGGCAAATACGACTTTACTGACAACCTGCGCAACCCAACGGTAGTTACCCTGTTCGTAATCCGTTTTCGCTTTTTGCAGGATGTTATCGGCACCGCCCATGTACTCTACAAATTTCTTTGCAGCTTCTTCTGGTGGCAATTCATCGAGTGTTGCCGGGTTGCCATCGAACCAGCCGAGGTACAGCACGTAGGTCGCTTTAACATCGTGACTCACCGAACCGTAATAGCCACGACTTGCCCAGGTTTTTGCCAGGCCGTCTGGAAGTTTAAAGTTGGCAGCAATTTCATCACGTGTCAGGCCGGTGTTAGCAAGACGTAAGGTCTGGTCGTTGATATAGCGGTACATATCACGCTGACCTTTCATCAGGTTAATGACGTTTTCATTGCCCCACGTTGGCCAGTGGTGTTGAGCCATAATGATTTCGGCCTTATCACCCCAGCGGTTAATGGCATCGTTGATATATTTCGACCATGCCAGCGGGTCTCGAATCTTCGCTCCGCGCAGTGAATAGGTGTTGTGCAGGGTATGGGTCACATCTTCCGCGGCTTCGATGAGTTTTTTCTCTTCGATGTACCACAGCATTTCGGACGGTGCTTCAGAGCCTGGCGCCATCATGAAATCGTAGGTCAGGCCGTCAATCGTTTCTTTCTGTCCGGTTTTAGTGATGTAGTTAGTCGGAGCGATTAATGTTACCGTCCCGGCAGAAGTCGTGGTACCCAGACCCGCACCCACCTGGCCTTTAGCATCAGGCTTCAGCAGGTTGCCGTACATGTAACTGGCGCGGCGGCTCATGACGTTCCCTGCCATAATGTTCTCGGACACGGCTTCGTCCATAAAGCCCGCCGGGGCGTAAATCTTCACTTTGCCTGATTTAACATCAGCTTCGTCAACAACCCCGCGCACACCACCGTAATGGTCAACGTGACTGTGGGTGTAAATCACCGCGACAACCGGTTTATTGCCACGATTTTTGAAGTACAAATCCATGCCAACTTTTGCTGTTTCAGCAGAAACCAGTGGATCAACAACGGTAATACCCTCTTTACCCTCAATAATGGTCATATTGGATAAGTCGAGATTACGGATCTGGTATACACCCTCGGTCACTTCAAAAAGGCCGCTGATATTGATTAGTTGAGACTGACGCCACAGGCTAGGGTTGACACTATCCGGCGATTTATCACCTTCTTTAATAAAGGCATATTTCTGAGGATCCCAGACCACATTACCCTGCGCACCTTTTATGACATCAGTGGGGATTGCGGCGATAAAGCCTTTATGCGCGTTGGTAAAATCAGTGTTATCAGAGAAAGGAAGTTGGTTATAGAGTGCGTCGTTAGCTTGTTTTGTTGAAGCCGTTGCCTCTTTGGGAACTTCCTGTGCAAATAACGGAGTCAGTGCTGTGGATGAAAGCAGCCCTGCCAGTGCAAGACTTTTGACTATTAATTTAAGTCTCATTTCTTTTCCTCATATGTATTCCCTCAAACCACTCAGATTATCCGAGTAGTTACATCGAGTAATAATTCATTGAATCAAATAACAATAATGTTCATGGAGTATTATCGTTTTTAAATATAACCAAAGAGTTACATTTCGCCATATTGGAATACAAAATATTAATAATTTAACTTTTGCTGGTTCGAAGTTGTCTGGAGAAGAGTCGTTTGCTGGTTGCATGAGGACAGCATCGCGTAACCAGAAGCAGACATGACTCATATCGTCAGCCAGTATCCATAAAATACTGATAATGGCCTTTCAACAATCAGAACTGATAAATGTAATTGACGCTGGTAAACCACAGATAAGGATTATCGTAATTGCCCGCCAAAACCGCCGGAGACTGGATTTTTGAAGACTGCATATGCAGATATTCCACTGCTATACCAATATTGCTTGCCTGGCTCAGTTGGTACTGCGCACCGGTGGCAAAACGCCATTCGTCGCCAGTTGGCAGGGTTAATGCCGCATCACTCTGATCTTTGTATACAGTACTATCAAATGCCACGCCGGCATTGAGACGCCACTCTTCAGCTGGACGGTATTGCACACCCAATGCGGTATGCCAGGTATCTTTAAGGCGGCTGGTTTTGTCGATCGCCTCGCCTGCCACGGTAATCTGTGGCGCACCAAACTGGCTCCAGTCCTGCCAGCCAAGATCGCCCATCACAGACCACTGTTTATCGATATCGTGTACCAGGCTTAGCATGATTTGCTGTGGCGCCCGGACTTGCGCACCGATGGGTAAGGTGAAATCGACATTTGGCAGTTTGGGGAACCGCGCCTGAGCATCAATATTAAAGTCGTAATCGGTTTTACTGTTCCAGGTTATCCCCGCGCGGGTTTGGTCAGTCAGATCCATCAACAAACCGAGACGATAGCTCATCGCCCAGTCGTGGTCTTTTTGCGTTTTATCATCCCCCTCAACGTTGCGCGTCAGCGACAAGAAGCCATAGTTGGCATTGACTGACCCCCCGATGGAAACACGATCGCTCAGTTTCCAGGCCAGAGAGGGGCTCAGGGTCATGGCAACCATGGTGCTCTTTTTGATTAACCGGTCTCCAGCCCAGTCGCCAAAATCTATCCCCAGACCATAGTTTCCATACAGACCAATGCCCGCGTACACATCTTCACTGACTTTTTGGCTATAGAAGCTACTGGCATTAGGGAAAAGATTCATGACATTCCCCGGGCTCTGTCTGGCGTTATCTAACTGATAATTGATATCTCCCCCCATGACCTGTAGACCACCGGTGAACATATGATCCGGTAGACGGGTCATACCCGCCGGATTGGTAACAATGGTAGAAGCATCCTGAGCGCGTGCAGCCTGCCCGGCACCGGCCAGTGCCGTATCTTCTGTACCCATCTCATAAAAATAAAGGCCACTCGCATGAGAAAATGAGGCTAACAGCAGTCCTGAACACGCCACGATGCTCTTTTTCATGTGCCACCTGTTTCTTAAAATAACCGCTAAAAGGCCTGGGATAGCCTGCGGCTCGAAGCGAGCCGCAGTATCATCAGAAGCGAATTTTCATCCCAACAGACGCTGAAATATCAGAGGATACGGACGTGTCGCCACCGTTATCCCAGCTTTTGCCCACCTCGGTATAGGCCTGCACATCGGTGGTTACCGCCCATGTCGTACCGAGAGCCACTTCAGTTACCTGGAAGCGCTGGTTGGCGTTGATTTCCGTCGCACCGGCCTGGTTGGCCGTATTGCGATACGTCACGCTGTCCTGGCCGTCAGACAGTTCCTGCCAGTAGTTTGCGCGAACATAAGGCTTAACTTTGCCATAGTCGGTGTCGTAATCGGCAGTCAGACGGACCCCAAGGCGGCCAATCACAGAGCCGTCAGCGTCCACCGAAACTTTGGTTTTCGACCGATCGGCAAGTGTGACATCATCAAAATTACTGTACTGATAAATAAGTTGCGCCTGCGGTTCTAGCTGCCAGTTGCTATCGCCTAATTGCCACGGTTTTCCGACTTCAACCGACGCCACCACCGAGCTACCGTCCGGGCTGTACGATTCATGACTGCTCAAGTTCTTCAAATCGACAGAGTGATAACCGTACTGCAGGACGTTATCGACGTACAAACCGTCGGTGTCAGTCCAGGTGGCGTACCCCCCCAGGTATGAGGAGAAGGTCGAGTTGTAGGCGGCCCCGCCGCTCATCCCGGTATCGCCATTGATCGAGCTGTCGATATCCATAAAGGTGGTGTACAAACCTGCACGCCATTTATCGTTTTGCCACAGGTCCAACCCCATCTGCATCCCGTTGAAGTTGGAACTGCTTTGCGAGCCGGTTGGATCGTCGTGTTTTTGGTCGACCGATTTGACGATGTAACGTGCCCAAAAACGGCTTTCCTGATCGGCCGCAACATCTGCACGCCAGGGTTGCTCATCGCCCACACGCTGGTGAAGTGTCCCAAGAACCGCTAAATCGGCCTGGCGGATAATCGCGGCCAGCGTATCGAAGCCCGGTACATCAGGACGATAACCGGCGCGTAAGAACCAGTCTTCACCCGCCCCCTGCGCGTTACCGGCAAACAGCTGGTATTGCCATGCGCCCGCGGTAAGCACGCCATCGCCAATGGTAAAGGCATCTTTGGTGGTCTGAGCGGTGGTGGTCGCCCCATTAATGGCTTCAACCACCATAATGCCGTCACCGGTGGTCGGTTCGCCGAGTTGGCTAACATCAATATTCAGGTTCGTCAGGCCAGTAGCACTGCCGCCATTTATCACCAGACGGTCAGCGACACCTGGGCTATGTTGCTGGGCAGCAATGTTCAACGTACCGTTCAGGCCGACGTAATCACCGTTGACCGTCAGGGTTGATCCGACATCACCGCCACGCAAATTAATGGTGCCCTGGTTCACCAGATTGGCGACCGACTGGCTGTAGCCACCGGTATCCAGTAACGCACCTCGGCTCACAATATGGCTGGATGGCTGGCTAAAGCGATTCTCACCTGAAGCCAGCAAGGTGCCTTTTTCCACCAGCGTAATTCCGCTCCAGCTATTGTTGCCATTGAGAATGGTGGTGCCGCTGCCCTGCTGCCAGACCTGTCCGTTGCCGGAAATATTCCCGTTAAGCGTCAACGTATCGCTGCGGTTAATCGCAAGGGTCGCGTTATCGACAATATTCCCGCCGATGTTGCCCGCCGTCCCCCCGTTCCCCAACTGCAATGTGCCTTTGCTGATGGTGGTTTGCCCGTTGAATGTGCTGTCTTTTGTGAGCGTCAACGCGCCTTCGCCCAGTTTGGTGAAATCGCCATTGCCGGTAACCGCCGTTAACAGCGAAACCGCATGACCGTTGGTGTCAATTGCCCCACCGACGCCCGAAAGCGTCACCTGGCGGGCAGTATCAAACGCCGCGCCATAGCGCAACGTGCCGCCACTCAGGCCAATTCCGGTTCCCGCTGCACCGAGATTATTATCCGCAGAAACTTGCAGTATCCCGCCGCTAACCTGCGTGCCGCCCTGGTATTGGTTATTGCCGTTCAGAATCAAGGTGCCGAGATCGGCTTTATTAATTCCGCCTTCACCGTCAATAACCGAGTTGATGGTGGCGGTATAACCCGCACTCGGTGCCGTACCATCACCGACGCGAATAATTGTATTAGCGGTATGGGTGGTTAGATTATTCCCGCCGATGACATAACCGTCAGTGGCAAACTGCGCGCCACTGATCGCCACTTCACCGAGGCTGGTGTCGATAGTCACATTACCGGCGGTACCACCAAATACGGCAAAGGAACCATTGCTGAACGGTGTATTAAAGCGCCCTTCAGGATCGGTGACATCCGTGGTCCAGTTGTCATTGCCGCTGCTGTTTTGCCAGATACCGTTGCCGCCATCGATCTGGTCGTTATTTTTCAACGCCCCGCCCGTACCGCCGAAACCGTCCCAGAAGCGCATGACATAACCACTGCGGTTGACGAGGTTCACCTGGCCTGCGATAGAGGTCTGAACGTAGAGATCGTCTGCCGCCGCAGGCGCGGTGCCAATATCGAGAATGTTGTTGGTTAACGCACCGGAATAATTAAAGACGCGATAGATCCCGACATCAAAACTGCCGCCCGGTGTCTGGGTGATATTCAGTTTGCCGTTAAGATTGAGGTCGCCATTAATGTTGACAAGATCGTTAAGCGTGCCGCCGACGGTGTAAGGCTGGCCAAACTGGAAATCGACTTGCGAATCCTGATTAAGGGTTAGCGCGCCCATCGTCAGCACACCGACACTTGACAGATCCTGCCCAGCCGCCAGGTGCCCGCCGTTGTCTATCACCACGCTGCCACCGAGCAGGCCCGCACCGCCAAGTGTTGCACCGCTATTTACCGTGGTTTGCCCGGTTGCCGCCACTTGATTACCGTTAATCAGTAATACGCCTTGCTGTGCATCGGTGGTTCCGGTCCAGGTGTTGGCGGCGGTGAGGTTTAGCGTTCCGCTTCCGGTTTTCACCAGATTTCCGTCACCGCTGATAATGCCGCTGATGGAGTCGTTGCGCCCTAAGGCGCCTTCAACCAGAGTTGCCGCACCCAGCATCACGTTACCTGCACCTGATAATGAACCTATCGAGGTGCCCGACAGCGCAGAACTGATATCCACCAGGCCGCCCACGAGGTTAGAAATCACCGCGCCTGCGCCCTGAGCGTTGTCAGCAAAGGTCACACGTCCGCTGTTATTGACCGTCGATGAACCCGCATCGGCACTGCCGTTGAGCGCAAGCAGGGAACTGGCATCAACCGACACATTCGCATTATCACCCTGGCTCGTATCGCTGAAAGTCGCGTTACCACCGTTAGTCAGATTGATAGTGCTTTGCCCGGCTCCGGCGTTGTCGTGGAACGCCAGTGATGCGTTGTCGACGGCAAAGACGTGCGTTTCACCCGAAGCGGCGTTATTGAGGTTTAACAGCGCCAGAGAGCTTAATGAAACCAGGCTATCTGACGCACCTAATGCCCCACTGGTATTCGCATTAACGGTCAGTTGCCCGGTACCATTTTTGCCGATAATCGTGGTGTCGCCCTGATAGGTATTCGCGGTGCCCAACTCAAGCACGCCATTATTGGTGCCCGTGGAGCTATCTTTAATAGTCAGCGGACCATCACCGCCAATCACGCCTGTTGGGGTAAAGGTATGGCCGAATACATCCAGCGCAGCGCCCGCAACGCCATCGACAAAGAATAAGCGTGATGTCGTGAGATCGGCCCCCGCCTGGAAGGTGGCGCCATTTTTCAACAACACTGAGTTACTGGTCGCACCAAGCGCGTTGTCGTTGGTGATATTCAGCGTGCCGTTCCAGACTTCCACGCCACCGGTAAACACATTATTGCCGGTTAAAATCAGGCGACCTGGATCGGTTTTCAGCAAACGGATATTGCCAGCGGACAGATCGTTCTGCACCAGGTTGACGTTGATAAGCGTCGTGATGTCGGCTCCCGCCGCACCATTCCCCACACGAATCGCAAAATAGCTGTCGGCATGGGTCGCGCCTTGCGCTTCGTAGCTGTTATCCGGCGGGAAATTACCCGGCGGGTTAGTCGCATCAAAGAACAGTTGCGAATCCGGGCGTGCAGGGTCGGCATTCAGGATGTAGCCATTACTGGCGAACTGCATCCCGGAAGTGAGCACGTCACCAAAGGCATTGCTGACCCGTACCACGTCACCTTGCCCCTGGAAGACAGCGAAAGCATCCTGCGCCCACGGCGCATTACCGACCCCATCAACTTGCGTCCAGTTGTTGCTGACGCCTGAAATCAGGCTGGTCCAGTAACCGAAGCCACCGTCAACTCTGCCATTGCCTGTCGTACCATCCCCGTGG
Source organism: Buttiauxella agrestis ATCC 33320 (assembly GCA_024169445.1). Classification (GTDB taxonomy): domain Bacteria; phylum Pseudomonadota; class Gammaproteobacteria; order Enterobacterales; family Enterobacteriaceae; genus Buttiauxella; species Buttiauxella ferragutiae. Next base: position 2,171,904 of record JALKFA010000001.1, on the reverse strand, counting down.
TTGCCAGGGATCACATCAAGGTCACCATCCCAGAACTGCAACTGATTTGTCGGGTCAATAAAGTTAAGCGCGAGGTTAACTTCCTTGTCGATGTTGGTCTGGATGGCGTAATTACTGGCGTCGTTGGGTGGCAGCGACGCGATATCCATGGTGTTGTCGGTGAGCGAACCGCCATAGTTAAACAGGCGATACACACCCGGCAGGAAGGCTCCGCCTGCGGTCAGCGCCACATTGAGTGAACCATCAAGTATTAAGTCACCTTTCACATCCACCAGGTCATTGAGTGAGCCACCCGGTGTATAAACTTCCCCCAACTGGAACTGGCTGTTGGTGTCACTGGCAAGTGTCAGATCGCCCTGAACGGTCAGCGTCCCGGTGCGATTGCCACGGCTGTCATCACCGGGGCGCAATGTGGTCCCGCTCTCGAACAGCACATCACCGCCGATGGTGCCGTAACCGCCAAGCGTAGTGCCGCTCTTGACGGTGGTCAGCCCTGTTCCGCTCTGCACACCGTTAATCAGCAAGGTACCCTGCTCAACGGTAGTGCTTCCCGCATAGCTGTTATTGCCACCGAGGCGAGTGACGCCGCTACCAATCTGGCGGAACGCACCACTTCCTGAAATAACACCATTGAGCGCCACTGCATCAGAGTGGTTAACCGTCAGGATACCGTTATCAGTAATGTTGGTTTGCTCTGATAGTTTGCCGGTTGTATTACCATCGCCGAGAGTCAGCTCCGATCCTGCGCCTATCAAAGTATTCCCGGTGTAGGTGTTATCGCCCAGCAGAATAGTATTACCGCTATTGATGCGCTCCATGCCGCCGGTGCCGCTGATCACGCCACTGTAGACTTGGTCGCCCGCCCCATCGAATGACAGCAAGCTTGTCGCCCCCGAGGTGGCGACGTTGTAGTTATGGATGGTGGCCTCGCCCGCAGTCGGGGCGCTGTCGCCGCTACGCAGCGTGGCACCATTGTTGATATTGATCGCTTGCACACCAGAGAGCGTTAAATTATCCACCACGCGTGCATCAGTCGGAACGCCATTTAAGCTATCTAAGGTCAGCGTGCTCCAGCCCGACCCAATATTGGTGCCTTTCGCCAGGTCGTCCGCGCTAAAGGATCCCAGTAATGCAGGCGTTGCCCCCTCATTCGTACCATTAAGAGTCAACGTATTATTGGTGCCGCCTTCACTGAGAATATGCGTCACGTCCGCCATCGACACATCACCCAGCGTGGCGCTGTCGTTGCCGTCAGCACCCGTGAATGTCACGCCACCAGTGTAATCACCTGCCGTCCAGCTGAACCGATCGCTGCCGCTACCCAGCACAATTTCACCGAGAGTGTTGGCCGTCGTCCCGCTTAACGCCACATTATCATTGCCTGTTCCGGTCAAAATAGCCTGCGCCGTGGCATTCGCAGCCAACAAGGTGCCACTGTTATTCACCGTGGTATTGCCGCTGCCCGAAGCGTTAATCACTGGTGCACCCGCCCCGAGGCTGGTGATAACTCCCGAGTTGGTGATGGTACGACTGCTACCGCTCAAACCATCGGTTGCCACAATCGCGGAACCCGCATTGGCGGCCATGTTGATAACCGCGCCAGAACTGACATTGTTGGAGGTTCTCGCCAGAATGCCGACGCTCCCCGCCCCGTTGCCATTAATGGTGTAGCCGCTGCCGATAGTGAGATCACCCGTGGTAACCGAACCATCGGCCTTCATGAAAGCAAAACCTTCGCCATTTCCGGAAACATTTAATGTGTTACTGGTGCCTGCAGCGCTAAAGGTGACGGCAGTGCGAATCGCCGGGCCATCGGAGGCGTTAATCGTGACGTTACTAAGATTGATGTTGGAGGTATCGGCGTTGTTATTAATCCCCGCGCCGCTGTCGGAAATGTCGATAACCGTATCCGAGGCGTTAAAGGAGGTGGCACCGGCATCCATTCTTACACCATCGGCTCCACCAGAGGCCGTAATCTGGTTGCCTGTACCGTTAACCGTTAAATTCGCGCCTGCTCCAATGAGCTGGACTGCCGCTAAACCGCCTGAGGCATTGACTGTGCCGAGGCGGTTAACCACCGCATTCGCTCCTCCCACACGAACCCCGACGTTGCCGCTATTCGCGGCACCGCTGACGCTAATAATGCCGTTATTCGTCAGCACGCCATTATTTTGAATATCGACACCAATATTATTGGTGCCAGAAACATTCACCGGCGCACCGACCGTTGCGGTACCGTTGTCATGCAGAATGATCCCGGTACTGTTGGTGCCATTTAATGAAATGCCAGGGCCGCTGAGATTGAGCACACCCGCATGAGCCACGTTGTAGCCAACAATGCCACTTTGTCCTGGGCTGCTGGTAATCGAGGCATTGGATGTCACGTCAGTCTGCACTTCATCGGAATCAATGGTGCCGTCGATATTGTAATTACGTCCATCAATCAGGACAGCGGTGGTGTTGTCATGCTGCAGGACAATACCGCCGTCACTAATATTGCCGACTGCCCCGCCAGTCACTTTTACCCCAACCGCTTTTTCGCCATTGACGAATATCTGTGCGGTTCCGGTGGTGAGTGAGGTTTTAGTTCCGGTCGTTTCATCGACGCCATTGGCAATAATCCCGGTTCCATTGTTACCTGATACCGTCAGTTGATATCCCGCTGCAGCACCGCTATTACCGGCAAAAGTCGCCCCGTGATCCACAGCAAACAAAATAGAATCGGCCTGGCCGTTATCATTGATATTCGCATTGCCGAGATTAATCTGCGCCTTATTACCCCAGGCGTAGTAACCCATCTGTTTGACGTTTTCGAAAGAAAGCGTCGAAGCTGAATCAATATCGATGCGCGCATCGCCACGCGCATGTACACCAATCGCCCCTGCAGATAACAAGCGAATGGTAGAATTCAGGTTAACCTGGGCGTGTTGGGTGTTTAGCCCTTCCGCATAAACCGCATAGTTACGGTAGGTGTAGGGTTGGCCGTCGCTACCGCCGGTATCCCCCGCTTTCCCGACAGTAATCGCGCTGCCTGTTGTGGTGGTAACTTCCGCCCCCGCATCTTGCGCCAGCACGTTGATGGCAATGTTGTTATCACCGTCCACCTTGATAAGGCCGCTGTGCGTCACGGTGCCGATATTGTCAACCACGTTTAAACCATAGTTTGCTGCAGCCGAACCGTTAGTCAGTTTACCTAATACATTGATCGTGCCGGAGTTAGTTACCGCCCCTGACGCCCCTTCGATGGAGATCCCGGCGGCATTACGGGTATTTTCAGCAATGGTTATCGTACCGGTGTTGTTCACCGCGCCGGTGCTTTGCGTGCGAATCCCCGCCGACAGATCGCCACCGGTCATCGGAACCGGTGTTGGCGCGGTGGAATTTAAGACAGGATTGACGCCAAGGTAGATATTACCGGCATTAATGAATGTGGCGCTTTGATCAAGCCAGACGCCGTAACCGCCAGCTTTGCCGAACTGATTATTACTGTTGCCAACCAGTGCGATGGTACCTGCTAAAGTATTCGAAACCGTGGTGGTGCCTGACGCGCGAATGCCCACGGCACCGTTGGTGGTGGAGTCAGTAATCGCCGCATTGATATGACCGTTGTTGGTCAGCGTACTGTTACCGCTGCCCTGCATGCCTGTGCTGCCCGCATTAGAAACGTTCTGGTTGCTGCCATCCTTTTCAATAAACAGACCCGCGTTGAGCGTGCCATTGTTGATGGCCGTGGCGTCCGTCGTCAGCATACCAACAGAGTCTGGGCTACTGCCGCTGCTGCGCCAGGCGTTGATCGCCCCGTCGTTTGTGATGATGGCACCATTGTCCGCGCGCATCACCGCCGATGCCCCGTCAACCGCCAGGCTCCCGTCGCTGGTGACCAAACCAGACGCATTCGCACCTGTGGCATATATAACGTTTAAATCTCCGGTTGAAACCGTGGCGTTGTTGTTGTGTACTCCTTTGTCATCCCAGACATGGTAGGTCAGGTTGATACTGGTATTTTCCTCTTGTGCCAACATGCCGCTAATAATCGCGTCGTAGGTGTTTTGCGCTTCAACAGACGAGTCAATCACCTCACCATTTACTGTTGCACCCGCCGTCAGCCAGTACTGGATCTGCGGTTTTCCAGCATAAGCCCCCTGGCCTGTCAGGAAATCATTAACATCTGCAATGTCAGTGGATGAATGAATAACGAAGTCTTTATTCCCCAATAGCAGGGCCTTATTCCCGACCTGCTCGTAGTGGGGCAGGGTGATGGTGAAATCGTATTTCGCACTTTGCGCTTCAAGATTTTGGGTATCAGATGAGAGCACGATCGCCGGGCGGAAATGGATAAAGTTATCAGAACGCCATTCGGTACGGCTGGTCGCACTCCCGCTGCCGTCCGCTTTTGCCAGTACAGAATTTTTAGTCAACAGGTCGATGGTATTTGCAGCTGCTGCAATCGGCGTGTTCGCATCGCTTGAACCTACATTGATATTGGCCTGCCCGCCGGTTGCCGCCACCGACGCGATCCCGAAATTATTAAAGATACGAATCGAGTTTGGGTCGTAAACCGGCAACAGCATGTCGCTGACGGCCGTGTCATCGGCAGCAATAAACGTCGAGGAATCATAAATGCTGATGACCTGATAACTGCCGTCAAGACCTGGCACTTCGACGTTCAGTTCCTGGCTTTCCTGAGGTCTGGCCGGAGAAGGCGAATACGTGTACTGATCAATGTTTGCCGCTGTTATTGGCGTAGCAGCCCCGGTTGAATCCGTGGCTTCGATAGTGATGATGCGGTTTGGATCGGTCCCCGTCCCGGTTCCACCGGAGTCAGGAAGCGCATTCAGTACCGTGACCCCCGTACTGCTGCCGTTCGTCCCCGTGGCAATGTTGGGTATCGCGCCAGTAATATTCAGTTCAGTGCCTGGGGCGTAATGATTTGTCAGTGGCTGACCATCAATGGTAAACGCGTAACCCGTCTCTTTAACCGCATCGTAAACCGGTAGAAACAGGTAGTTTGGATAAGCCGCGCTCCACGTCACATCTACAGCGCTGGCTGTCGGGCCATAAACACCGGCAACAATCAGCGCAGTAGTTAATAATTTTCGGCCTCCACGCCCGGTCTTCGATCCTTTTTTCCCTGTTCGGGATGTTTCTGCAACGGCAATAAAACTGTTCGCCACATGGCTCCATACCAAACGATAAATATTATTCATAAGTCATCTCTGCAAGGCCGCATAATGAAATAGCGCGTTGACACAAATAAACAACAAGAAACACTTGTCGAAACACTTTGAGTAACATTAGTACAAGGTTGAGTTTTGAGATGGCGAAAGAGTAAATAAGTCTTATTTAACGGATGCTTTTATATAATGTGCAGGTTCAGTGAAGAAACTCATGATGAGCTCTGCTTATTATTGAAACGGTATGATGGTTACGTCTGCTCATCGCTCATAGCGGACCTGACAGGCAGCTGGCTGGTCCGCTGCGTGCCAAAAACAGGCATTGCCAGCTCTAGCATTTTTAGGTTTGTATAGTCGGGCTAACGACCCTACGTGCTGGGGGCAGGTCACATACGCTATGCAGCAGCTCAGCAAAGAGAAGAGCGAACTTGGTTACGGGAAACCGTTATGATGAATAAGGCTCCCATTGAAGGAGCCTTACTTTTTGATAGGGATGATGAATATTATCCGAGGCTTACTGGCTTTACACCTTTCTTCGGCCCGACCATATCCATGTCTTTTTCCTTCTGACCAACTTTGGCAAGTTTGTTGCCGTCGATGGAAGCCCAGAAGTCGAGAGAGCGTCTTGCACCAGCCATAGCTTTATCAGAAGTGATTTTTCTATGTTGTTTGATCATGTTTAACCTCTTTGGCTATAGATCTTATGGATAATTTTATAACAAATGCGTTCATTAAACAAACAGCCCATCGACTGCTGATTGAGATTGTCATTCTTCATCTGGGTCAATGCCATTCACTTTCAATCGTATGGTATTGAGGATGTCGCGCACATCTGCAGACATCTTACTGTGGTCATCCCATACCTGGGCAAATCCGTAGCTCCTATAACGCGGTTGTGCATATTCAGTAGGATCTTGAATATAGACGTCGTCAAGCTCCGCGATCTGGCAGAAGGTAGTCGCGTAAATAAGTGCGATGATCAATACGTTGCCTGTTAGGTCGGTATCTTCATCTGAAATGAAGTTTTCTAACATGCAAATTGAGAATTGCTCACGGCGCCAGTCGTATTTACAAATGATAACCGCATGAAGCTGTTCCGGCTCATCACGGTCGATCAGCTTTAAAGTTATATCCAGTATTCCGTCTTCAGTGTTACCGCTATAGGTCTGCATCGCCCATCGCCAGTCCAAGGGGCTTTGTAAATTTGCGTCTTCAAGCTGGCGTCTCTCTTCGTCGCTCAAAACGCCTACTGAGATATTAGTCCATCCAAGTATTTCAATAGCTTCTTGTGTTGTTGCCAGGCAATGATCATGTATTTGCTGAGTAGATAGGAAGCTCACTTCATGTCGTCCTTTTCTTCTATCCCATGGCTATTATATCGTTCAGGTGTGAAAGTAGGCGAGTTATTCTGACCTGCCCCCCGCTATACGTGGTTTTAGAGGGCTGACGTGACCTGTTCCCAGTTGATTGACACACGGCATGTTAGCAAGATTCATGGTGACTCAATTACGAACGTCTGCTGATCGCTAAAAGCAGCCCGAACACCTGGTTTAATATCTCCTGCAATTCCAAAATTCAATTTTCACTATATAGTGATTTGCGCCGAAGACTTTCGGTTTCCAATAATTAAGCAAGGTTTTACTGTTGACTTGTCCAGTACTTTTAGCAGAAGGTGGAGGGGTAAAAAGATTCGCCCCCGAATGGTGCACGAACACCAAAAGAGGGCTAACCACAAACGTTAACTAATTAGGAGTAACGCTATGGCTGTTGCCAATAGTAACACATTCGCTCGCCCTGAAATCACTGCTGCTCAATCCGTTATTGCGGGGAACATCGCAGCTTTATTAAAAATACCGTTGAGTGCCACGCATGATTTATTCCAGGTTGTGGATATTTGCCAACGTTATGCTGATGAATTAATCGAAGTTAATAATCACGCTGAATATATGGCGTTATGCGGGCGTTTACTGGCGGGGTTGAATGTACTGAAAGTGGTTTTAAAATCGCCGTTGCCAAAACATCTTATTGAGCAATTAACGGTGAATGACAATAATTACGATGAATATCGCAGTCCACTTTCAACAGATTCAGAGACAACCTGTGAATATTGTTGCGCATTAACCATGGTGTTACTGAACCAACAGATCACGCTGGATCAGCAGGAACACATCAGCGAATTATTATTTGAATTACTGAGCATGCTGGCAGAGGATTTGAAAGCGCCGCGTTTTATCCGCACCACGACAGGGCTGGCAATGATAGAGGGTGAGGCCGTGCCGGGCATTCATTAAACAACTCTAAGGGGCGGTACCTGGTGACAGGTATCGCTGGTGTATCTGCCTTATCCCCCCCTGAAATAACTGACCAAAACAGCGGAATATATTACCGATCAGCATCGTCAATATTAGTTCAAAAAAAAAACCATGGTGCACCTGGCTTCCTGGCAGTTATGTGATATTGAGCTCGTCGATATTTTATATTTCGCCACATTTATCCCTATTTGGTTAATGATGGCACTCAACAGAAGGACTGTTCTTTAATTTAACGTTATAAACGGGATGGTTATATTCATGCATTACCAACCCATAATCAACAACCAGAAACCATAACTAAGGAGGCATTAATTGAACCATAAATTAGGATCTTTATAAAACAATCTATTACATGGAGTAATAATTTATGTCCATCATTAAACAGACTAATCCCTGGTATATTGGCACTGTATCAGGGATGGCATCCTATATCGACTCGGCCGCGATTGTATCAAGCGGAACCGCTCTGGTTATCTATTCAAAAACGATTGGCGTCACAGCAGGGCAAATCGGTATTTTCTCCGGTGTATTAACACTCTGTATTGCCCTGGGGGCTTTTTTCGGCGGCCGTTTAGGCGACATGTTCGGCAGAAAAAAAATATTCATCACCACAATGGCAATGATTGTCGTTGGCGCATTGCTAATGGCATTCGGTCGAACATTTCCCCTCTTACTTCTCGGCACTCTTTTATTGGGTCTGGCGACAGGTGCAGATTTACCGGTTTCTCTGGCGACCATCTCGGAGGCGGCAACGGATAAAAATCGCGGTAAAATTATTGGACTGTCTAATCTTTTGTGGGCTGGCGGCGTAAGCGTATCAATGGCCATCGCTTCAGTAGTAGGCAGTTGGGGCATTTTAGGCGCGCAAATTCTTTACTTCCATATTGGAATTACTGGTATCGCATTATTAATTCTGCGCTCGCTTATCCCTGAATCTCCCCTATGGTTGGCCGCACACCATGAACGTCTCTGCGGAGTAAAAACGATTCGCGCCCAAACAGCCTCATTCAAAGATTTATTTAACAGAAAATATCTCACTCCGTTTATCGCACTTTGTCTTTTCTATATGTTGACTAACCTGGCGGCTAACACCAGTGGGCAATTTGGTGCATATATTGCCGTTAATATCGTCGGTATACCGATTGAAACCCACTCATTTTGGAGCTTATTAATGCTTCCGGTATGTATTGTCTCTGGGGTTGCCTTTATGAAACTGGTTGATACACCTAAAAGAATGACCGGATTTATTGTTGGCGCATTTTTCTATACCGCAGGGTTTGTCATGCCAGTTTTATTTAACTTTGCACCGTTCTCCTGGTTCTGCGCCATGTTATTTACCAGCACTGGGGCCGGGCTGGCATTTGAAGGCATTATGAAAGTATGGTCGCAGGAATCATTTCCCACGATGTTACGCTCAACGGCGCAGGGCATCATCGTTGCGGTATCCAGGCTGACCTGCGGGCTACTGGCATTTGTGACCCCCTTATTACTCGAAATGGGAACAACTTTTTTATATACCGTCCTCTCATGTATGGCTGGCGTCGGTATGGTTATCGGTTGGCTCTGCTTTCATGGCAACCAGCGCAATGAGTTTAATTCCGAGGCAGATATTATTCAAAACCATCATTAATACGTAAAAGGACTGACGATAATGCAAAGAAAATATGAAGTGGCTGCATATTATTTCCCCAATTTCCACTGTGATCCCAAAGTAGAGCAATGGCACGGCAAAGGTTGGACTGAATGGGAACTGGTGAAAAATGCTACGCCACGGTTTGTCGGCCATATGCAACCCAAAGTGCCGCTATGGGGTTATGAAGATGAAGCTGACCCAGTGGTTATGGAAAAGAAAATTAGCGCAGCCGCCGGGCACGGGATCTCTGCCTTTATCTTTGACTGGTACTGGCACCAGGAGGGGCCATTTCTTGAACGCTGTCTTGACGAAGGCTATTTAAACGCCGCCAACAATAGTGATGTTAAATTTGCCATTATGTGGGCCAACCATGACTGGCTGGAGATTCATCCGGCTACCCGCTATCAGCCTTACCCTACCCGCCTCACGGGGGCTGTCTCCGAGCAGGTATTTATAGATGCAACCGAGCATATTATTGAACGCTATTTCACTCATCCTTCTTACTGGAAGTTAGACGGGAAATTTTATTTTTCGATTTACGAGATGATGAGCCTGGTTAAAGGCCTGGGTGGGCTGAGCAATAGCAAAAGAGTGCTGGAGGATTTTCGAGCAAAAATTCGCGCGCGCGGGCTGGGCGAGTTGCATCTCAATGCCGTGGTATGGGGTATCGAAACCTTACCAACCGAAAATACGCTTACCGATCCTGATAAGGTGATTGAGTATCTGGGAATTGACAGCGTGACCAGCTACGTGTGGGTTCATCATATTACACCGGGTCATTTTCCTGATTGCCCCTACAACGAGATCCGCGAATGCGCCAAAGCAGAACATGCACGCTTGAGCAGCCAACACGCGCTCCCTTATATCCCCAACGTAACAGTGGGCTGGGATTCTTCCCCCAGAACGGTGCAAACCGACTGCTTCGAAGACATTGGCTATCCCTGGTTCCCGGTGTATACGGATAATTCCCCTGCGGAATTCGAAAAGGCGCTCCAGGACGTTAAGAACTTTATGGATACAGAAAAATCGGTATTTCCCGTTTGTACGATCAACGCGTGGAACGAATGGACGGAAGGGAGCTATCTCGAGCCAGACACCGTTAATGGTTTTAGCTACTTAGCAGCCGTCAAAAAAGTATTTGGCTAAAGTAATGTATCCAGAGGCGCTTCCCGGTGCGGAATTTTATCTCCGCATCGTTCTCACTTTTATCATGTCAGGAAACAGGACAATCTGGCATTAACAATCGCCACGCAACCGTTTTCCTTGCTGCATGTTCATGCTATTCTCTGAGCCCTTCTGACCGACCGAGCCACGTTCGGTGATGTTTGCATACCCACAGGAGTTTTGAGACGCATGTCCTCCAACCAGACCCCGGCGCGTATCGCCATTGTCATGGGTTCCAAAAGTGACTGGGCCACCATGCAGTTTGCCGCAGAAATCCTCACCGCCCTTGATGTCCCACACCACGTTGAAGTGGTTTCCGCACACCGCACTCCCGATAAACTCTTCAGCTTTGCCGAACAGGCGAGCAGCAACGGTTATCAGGTGATTATTGCAGGTGCAGGCGGTGCGGCGCATTTACCGGGTATGATCGCGGCGAAAACCCTGGTTCCGGTGCTGGGTGTGCCAGTCCAGAGCGCGGCTTTAAGCGGCGTCGACAGTCTCTACTCTATTGTACAAATGCCACGCGGTATTCCGGTCGGCACGCTGGCAATCGGCAAAGCCGGTGCGGCCAACGCTGCTTTACTGGCGGCGCAAATTCTCGCTCTGCACGATAAAGGTCTCAGTCAGCGCCTGGCAGACTGGCGTCAAAGCCAGACCGACGAAGTGCTGGAAAACCCGGACCCACGGGGTGAAGCATGAAACGCGTTTGCGTGTTGGGTAACGGTCAGTTAGGCAGAATGCTGCGCCAGGCGGGCGAACCGCTGGGCATCGCGGTTTATCCGGTGGGTCTTGACGCTGAACCTGAAGCCGTACCATTTGCGCAAAGTGTTATCACCGCAGAAATTGAGCGCTGGCCTGAAACCGCCCTCACCCGCGAACTGGCGCGCCACAATGCGTTTGTGAACCGCGATGTTTTCCCGATTATCGCCGACCGTCTGACGCAAAAACAGCTGTTCGATAAACTCGAACTGGCGACCGCGCCGTGGCAGTTCCTTTCCAGCCGCGACCAATGGGCTGACGTGTTCCACAACCTTGGCGAACTGGCGATTGTGAAGCGTCGCGTTGGCGGTTACGACGGACGCGGACAGTGGCGTTTGCGCAGCGATGAAACCAGCCAATTGCCCGATGAGTGCTACGGCGAGTGTATCGTTGAGCAAGGCATTAACTTTTCCGGCGAAGTTTCGCTGGTTGGCGCACGCGGGCATGACGGCAGCACGGTGTTTTATCCGCTAACTCACAACCTGCATCAGGACGGTATTCTGCGCACCAGCGTGGTTTTCCCGCAGGCAAACATTGAGCAACAGCAGCAAGCGGAAGCGATGCTTTCGGCAATTCTGCATGAGCTGAACTATGTCGGCGTGATGGCGATGGAGTGCTTCGTCACGCCTGCCGGGTTGCTGATTAACGAACTGGCACCGCGCGTGCACAACAGCGGCCACTGGACACAAAACGGCGCATCTATCAGCCAGTTTGAGCTGCATCTGCGCGCCATTGTTGATCTGCCGTTGCCGCAACCTGTCGTTAATTCACCGTCAGTAATGATCAACCTTATCGGTACCGATTTAAATTACGACTGGCTGAAACTGCCGTTGGTGCATTTACACTGGTACGACAAAGACGTGCGTGAAGGTCGTAAAGTCGGCCATCTCAATCTCAATGACAGCGATAACGACAGACTGGGCGCAACGCTTGAAGCGCTGGTGCCGTTGTTACCCGTGGAATACGCCAGTGGGATTGCCTGGGCGCAGAGCAAACTCTAATCACAGCGGCGGGTAGCGTTAATCGCTTACCCGCCCTGCCATTCCAGCCCCTTCCTTTCTTTTTTGCATGCAAAAGCGCACAATCCCCAGCGTTTCTGGCCTCACTCGCTTTAAGGTTATCCATGCAAAACGCTCGTCCCAATACTCAACATTATGAACATCTGCTGCGCGCCGATATTCCGCTTATCGACGTGCGTGCGCCGGTTGAATTCGCTCAGGGAACAATGCCTGCCGCAGTGAATTTACCGTTGATGTCAGACGACGAACGTGTCGCGGTAGGCACTTGTTACAAGCAACACGGTCAACAAGCCGCGATTGAATTGGGCCACAGTCTGGTACATGGCGATATCCGCGAAGCCCGTTTAGAGAAGTGGCTGGAACAATGCCGCCAAAACCCACAAGGATTCCTGTGTTGTGCCAGAGGCGGCCTGCGTTCCCACCTGGTTCAACAGTGGTTGTATGAAGCGGGTGTCGACTATCCGCTGGTTGAAGGTGGTTATAAAGCGCTGCGCCATTATGCGATGGGCGTGATTGAATCCCGCTCGCGCTGGCCGATGGTGCTGGTCAGTGGCAACACTGGCGGCGGCAAAACGATCCTTATCCGTTCACTGCCAACCGGCGTCGATCTTGAAGGGCTGGCACACCATCGTGGTTCGTCATTTGGCCGCACCATTGTCGAACAACCTTCGCAAACCAATTTCGAAAATAACCTCGCGGTGACGTTGCTCAAAAAGAGCGATAGCGCGGAAGTGACGTGGGTTGTCGAAGATGAAGGCCGAATGATTGGCTCGCGCCACATCCCGGAGTGTTTCAGAGAGCAGATGCAACGCTCACCGATTGTGGTGATTGAAGATCCCTTCGAGCAGCGTTTAGAGCGTCTAAAAACCGAATATTTCCTGCAAATGAGCGAAGCATTTTTGTCGGTGAGCGATGAAGAAACCGCATGGCTTAACTACGGCGAATATCTGCATCACGGCCTGTTTGCCATTCGCCGCCGTTTAGGGATGGAACGTTTTGCGCAGTTCAGCGCACTGCTGGATGACGCGCTAGAATTGCAACGAAAAACCGGTTCGGTGGAGGGGCATCTGGCCTGGCTTTCGCCGCTGCTCGAAGAGTATTACGACCCGATGTACCGCTACCAGCTCAGCAAAAAAGCCGACAATATTGTGTTTCGTGGTGACTATCAGCAGGTTGAAGCCTGGCTTAACAACAATATTTAAATCAAACAGGCTAATGCCAAACACAACATTAGCCCGTGAATAACCCGCTACGAAGCGACAAACTGGCGGAATAACGCCTTACCTTTCAGTAAGCGCACACCTAACCAGCCGCCGCACAGTGAAAGCAGCACCGCGCCGCTCACTGGCAGAATGACCCATAGCCGCCAGTCAGGCTCCCATGGGAAATCAAACACCCGCGTCTGCAACAGCCCCAGTGCGGTTTCAGCCCCCATGGCGGCAACCAGCCCGGAGACAAACCCCAGCACCGCAAACTCACACCACAACGTGGTGCGCAGTAGGCGTTTTCCGGCTCCCAGCGTGCGATACACCACCAGTTCTTGATGGCGCTGGCGCATTCCAACCTGAACCTGTGCCAGCAACAGCAACACGCCGCAAGCGGTAACCAGCACGACCATCACTTCCAGAGCCCGGCTAACCTGCTCCAGCACCTGCCCAACCTGGCGTAATATCGCGCCAATATCCAGCAAGCTAACCGTTGGGAATTCACGGTTCAGCTGCGTCAACATGCCGTTCTTTCCTTCCAGACGGAAACTGGTTAACCAACTTTGTGGCTGATTATCCAAAGCGCCTGGCGGGAAGATAAAGTAGAAATTAGGCCGCAGGCTCTCCCAGTCAACTTTGCGCAAACTGGTCACTTTGGCGGAAAAATCCTGAGTATCGCCCATAAACGTGACGGTATCGCCAAGCCCGATACTCAACCGTTTTGCCACACCTTCATCCATGGAAACTTCGCCCGCTTTTGGCGGCCAGTTGCCAGCAAGGATCGGGTTATGCGCCGGTTTCTGACTCTGCCATGTGAGGTTCAGTTCTCGATTGAGTGCTTCATCAGGATTGCCTTCGGTCGATTTGCCATTGATCGCCGTCATGCGCACCCGCACAATCGGGTAGAACGATTCAGGGATTATCTGGTGTTCGGCCAAAAACTCTTTCACCGGCTGAACCTGTTCAGTAGCAATGTTTAGCAGGAAATAGTTCGGGCTTTCTGGCGGTAATTGTTGCTGCCAACGGTCGAGTAAATCGCCACGCAGCACCAGCAATAATGCCAGTAACATAAACGACAGCGAGAACGCAGCCAGTTGGCTCAACGTTGCCCAGGGCTGGCGCAACAAGCGGTTCACGGCCAGACGCAACGCAAGGTTTTTTAGCGTCAGTTTTTTCAATAACCGTAATACGCCCCAACCAACAATGCCGCACAACGCGGCCAGAACCACGGTTCCCGCCAGCACCGCCCACAGCAACGTGCTTCCGCCCATCAGTAACGCTAACAGGGCCACCACCACGATAGTAATAATCGGCAAGTAGATTTTCAGCGGCCAGACGTTTGCCACCGCATCACGGCGTAACACCCGCAACGGTTGTGTTGCCAGCAATAAACGATACGGGCGCAGACCCACCAGCAGCGAAATCACCACCATCGAACCAATAGCCCAGATCCAGGGCCACAGACTTGCAGGCGGAAGTGCCGCTGGCAAAACCGGTTTTAGCAGGCGCATTAACACGGCTTCAAACACCAGGCCAGCCGCACCACCGGTAATTGCAGCGAGTGCTAAAACCATCAGCCACTGGCCGATAATCAACTTACGTAGTGCCGCGCGCCCTGCCCCAAGGGTTTTCAGAATAGCCACTAAATCGTAACGGCTGCGGCAGTAATGGTTCATCGCTACAGCAACGGCGGCCACTGCCAACAGCAGCGTCAGCAGTGCGGAAAGCAGCAAAAATTGCTGTGACCGTTCGAGGGATTTGCCGAGCGCGCCGTCATCTTGCTCCATGCCGTACCAGCGTTGTTCAGGCTTCAGTTTCGGTAGCAGGTAGTTTTCAAATTTATCGAGCTGTTGCGGTGTGCCACCAAATTTGTAGCGCCAGGTGATGCGGCTTCCCGGCTGTACCGCGCCGGTTTTTTCCACATCGGCCAGGTTCATCATTAAACGTGGTGCCATCTGGAAGGGATTAAAACCAGAATCAGGCTCCTGAATCACCTCACCCGCAATACGCAAAGTGGTGTCGCCAACATCCAGCGAATCCCCGACTTTGAGATTGAGCAGTGCCATTAAACGCGGTGCCAGCAACACACTGCCTGGCTCAGGTTTCAGCCCAGGCGGGTTGGTATCGAGTTGACCATACATCGGGTAGACACCATCGACCGCCTTTACCGATGCCAGTTGTGGCGTATCGCCAGCAAATGTCATGGTCGCGAAGGTCAGTTGCTTGCCGACTTTCAGACCCGTTTTTTGTGCCTGGTCCAGCCATTCTTGCGGCACCTCCCGGGCGCTTCTCAGGGCGCGGTCGCCTGCCATAAAGTCGCGGCTTTGCTGATTTAACCCTTGTTCCATGCGATCGCTGATATTGCCCAGCGCCAGCACACACGCCACCGCCAGGCTCAATGCCAGCCAGACAATCAATAACGAGGGCGAGCGCCATTCACGCCAGAACCAGCGGGCAATCATGCTTCCTCCCACAATTGACCTTCGCGCAGGCGCAAGCGGCGGTCGCAGCGGGCAGCTAGTTGTTCATCGTGTGTCACGAGGATTAGCGTAGTGGCGAAATCACGGTTTAACGAAAAGAGTAAATCGGCAATGCGGTCGCCCGTGTGGCGGTCGAGATTGCCGGTCGGTTCATCGGCAAACAGCACGGCAGGGCGCCCATTAAATGCACGAGCCAGCGCCACGCGCTGCTGTTCACCACCTGAAAGCTGAGCCGGAAGGTGATCGAGGCGTTTGCCCAGGCCAAGTTGTTCGAGCAACGCTTTTGCCTGGGCACGGCTTGAAGCATCGTTTTCACCGCGTAGTAGAGCAGGAAGCTCGACGTTTTCCAGCGCGTTTAGCGTTGGCACTAACATGAATGACTGGAACACAAAGCCGACGTTTTTCGCCCGCAGTGCCGCTCGGGCTTCTTCATCCATTGAGTGTAACGGCTGGCCGCACAGGTGAACTTCCCCGTCACTACCATCATCCAGCCCCGCCAGAATCGCCAGTAGTGTAGACTTCCCGGAGCCTGATTCACCGATTAACGCGATGGTCTGCGCCGGTTTGACAACCAGCTCAACTCCGGTAAGGATGGAGAGCTGATGTTCCCCAGTTCCTACGGACTTACTAAGATGATGAACTTCAACAATGTTTTCCGCTGGCATTTGCCCTTCCTGTTTCTGGCTTTCTTGACCATTCGCGCCGCACACGCGGACACGTTGTTGATTCTGGGTGATAGCCTGAGCGCCGGTTACAGAATGTCGGCAACCGCGGCCTGGCCTGCGCTGCTGGATGCAAAATGGCAGCAGCAAAATACCAAAGTCGTGAACGCCAGTATTAGTGGCGACACCGCGCCACAAGGGCTGGCACGGCTACCGGCGCTGCTGAAACAGCATCAGCCTCGCTGGGTATTAATTGAACTTGGCGGCAACGATGGTCTGCGTGGTTTCCAGCCGCAAGCTATCGAAAAAAGTCTGCGCCAGATAATCACCGATGTGAAAACGGCAAAGGCACAACCCTTGCTGATGCAAATACGTCTGCCCGCAAACTATGGCCGTCGTTATAATGAGGCGTTTAGCGCTATTTATCCGCAACTTGCCAAAGAGTTTTCGATTCCTCTGCTGCCATTTTTTATGGAAGAGATTTATTTGAAACCGCAATGGATGCAGGATGACGGTATCCATCCTAATAGTGATGCTCAACCGTTTATCGCCGACTGGATGTCTTCCCGTCTGGCTCCTTTAGTAAAACACGACTCATGAACAAGCGGAGCTTCGCGCGGGTAAAGTTATGCAAAAATCAGTTTTAATTACAGGTTGTTCCAGCGGTATTGGCCTGGCCTGCGCACAAGATTTAAAACAACAGGGTTACCGCGTTCTGGCGGCCTGCCGCAAGAGCAAAGATGTTGAACGCATGAATCAAGCCGGATTTACCGGTATCCTGCTCGATCTCGATTCGCCTGCAAGCGTGCAAGCGGCGGCGGCAGAAGTCATCAAACTGACGGGGAATCGCCTGTTTGGGCTGTTTAATAATGGTGGGTTTGGTGTCTATGGGCCGCTACAAACGCTTTCCCGCGAACAGCTTGAGCAACAGTTTTCCACCAATTTATTCGGCACTCACCAACTGACAATGTTGTTGCTTCCCGCCATGTTGCCACACCACGAAGGGCGCATTGTGATGACCAGCTCGGTAATGGGGCTGGTTTCAACACCTGGCCGTGGCGCGTATGCCGCCAGTAAATACGCGCTGGAGGCATGGTCGGATGCGCTGCGCATGGAGCTGCATCACAGCGGCATCAAGGTCAGTTTGATTGAGCCTGGTCCTATCCGCACGCAGTTCACGCAAAACGTCAACCAGACTCAAGCCGACCATCCGGTAGAAAATCCGGGGATCGCCGCACGCTTTACGCTTGGCCCAGAAGCGGTAGTGGAAAAAGTGCGCCATGCTTTTGCAAGCCCGAACCCAAAATTACGCTATCCGGTGACGCTGGTCGCCCATGCTTTAACGTGGTTACGCCGCCTGTTACCAGGCCGTATGTTGGATAAAATTTTACGTGGTTAGTTGAAGCGCCTGCAGCCAACCCCCATGTAAATATTAAATATTTAAAAGAGAGTTAAGCCATGTCTGCACCGTACAATATTGATATCACCGAAGCGAACCTACACCAGACGCTGGAACAATCCGTGACCACACCGATTCTGTTCTACTTCTGGTCGGCGCGCAGCCAGCATTGCGAACAGTTAACACCGGTTCTGGATAAGCTTGCCGCGCAGTATCAGGGCCAGTTTATTCTCGCCAAAGTGGATTGTGATGCCGAGCAAATGGTCGCGTCACAATTTGGCTTACGCAGCATTCCTACCGTTTACCTGTTCCAGAATGGCCAACCGGTAGACGGTTTCCAGGGGCCACAGCCCGAAGAAGCGATTCGCGCTCTGTTGGAAAAAGTGCTGCCACGCGAAGAAGAGTTGAAAGCGCAAGAAGCGATGCTGCTGATGCAGGAAGGCAAACATGCTGAAGCGCTGCCGTTGCTTAAAGATGCGTGGCAACTGTCAAACCAAAACAGCGAAATCGGCCTGATGCTGGCGGAAGTGCAGATTGCGCTGAACCGCAGCGAAGAGGCTGAAGCGGTGCTGAAAACCGTTCCTTTGCAGGACCAGGACAGCCGCTATCAAGGCCTCGTTGCCCAGATTGATTTGCTCAAACAAGCTGCTGACACCCCAGAGATTCAATTGCTACAACAACAAGTTGAGCAAGATCCTGAAAATGCGCTGTTAGCCAGCCAACTGGCGCTGCAACTGCATCAGGTTGGGCGGAATGAAGAAGCACTGGAATTGCTGTATACCCACCTGAAGAAAGATCTCGGGGCTGCAGACGGCCAGGTGCGCAAAATGATGATGGAAATCCTCGCAGCCCTGGGGACAGGTGATGCGTTGGCATCGAAGTATCGCCGGCAGATTTATTCACTGCTGTATTAAGTGCTTATTGAGTAAATTCCCTCTTCGCTATACCCGTTAGCATTCGAGTTGCAGCCAACACCCCTGCAGCTTGAAGGATGACGGGTATAGCAGGAAGTCACAGAATGTTTCCGCGTTAAGGGTTAGACTTACATCAAATAAACAATGGAGGTTTTTTTGATGCTAATCGTCATTCCTGTACTAATCCTCGTCGCGCTGATCATCGTCGGCGCCGGGGTAAAAATCGTGCCACAAGGCTACCAATGGACCGTGGAGCGCTTCGGCCGTTACACCAAAACTCTGATGCCGGGCTTAAGCCTTGTGGTGCCATTTATGGACCGCGTTGGCCGCAAAATCAATATGATGGAGCAAGTGCTCGACATCCCGTCCCAGGAAATCATTTCTAAAGATAACGCCAACGTCGCTATCGACGCCGTGTGTTTTATCCAGGTCGTTGACGCCCCCCGTGCAGCGTATGAAGTCAGCAATCTTGAGCTGGCGATCATGAACCTCACCATGACAAATATTCGTACTGTGTTGGGTTCGATGGAGCTGGACGAAATGCTGTCGCAGCGTGACAACATCAATACTCGCCTGCTGCATATCGTCGATGAAGCGACCAATCCTTGGGGTATAAAAATCACCCGTATCGAGATTCGGGACGTGCGCCCACCGGCTGAACTGATTGATGCGATGAATGCGCAGATGAAAGCCGAGCGAACCAAACGCGCCTACATTCTGGAAGCCGAAGGGATCCGTCAGGCTGAAATTGTGAAAGCTGAGGGTGACAAGCAATCGAAAATCCTGAAAGCCGAAGGTGAACGCCAGTCAGCATTCCTGCAAGCTGAAGCCCGTGAGCGTAGTGCTGAAGCGGAAGCCCGTGCCACGCAAATGGTCTCTGAAGCGATCGCCAAAGGCGATATTCAGGCAATTAACTACTTTGTTGCCCAGAAATATACCGATGCGCTGCAACAGATTGGTTCTGCCAATAACAGCAAAGTGGTGCTAATGCCGCTGGATGCCACCAGCCTGATGGGCTCGATTGCCGGGATCAGCGAACTTATCGCGCAAAGCGGTACTGAGCGTAAAAAATGATAGCCCTGCTGTTTTCCCACGCGCACATCTTCTGGCTGACGCTAGGCGGTTTACTGTTGGCGGCTGAAATGCTCGGTGCCAGCGGTTATCTACTGTGGTGTGGCGTGGCGGCGGTATTAACCGGTTTGCTGGTTTGGGTCGTGCCGTTGGGCTGGGAATGGCAAGGCGTTTGCTTTGCTGTTTTAACGATGGTCGCCGCATTTTTGTGGTGGCGCTGGCTGTCGACGCGTAAACAGCAGGAACCCGGCGAAGTGCTCAATCAGCGTGGTCACCAGCTTATTGGTCGGCATCTGCGTCTGGAAACTGATTTGGTCAACGGACGCGGTCATGTGCGCGTCGCGGATAGCTCATGGCCGGTAATGGCCGACAGCGATTTAGTGGCCGGTACAGAGATCGTCGTGATAGCCGTTGAAGGGATTACCTTGAAGGTCCAGGCGCTTTAAGTTGGATTCGTCGGTTGTACAGTCAGCGTCATCCACCACGAATAATAAAACGATTACTGGCGATGGCAACACCCCGCAAGATTATCAATTATCGGGCAATCCGCGCTATCGTCACCAGGGCAGGATTCGGCAAGCGCCAGCAATTGTTGGCGCATTGCCTGAAGTTCGCTGATGTGTTTTTCAATATCAGCCACTTTTTGCAGTGTTCTGGTTTTCACATCCGCACTGTGCCGTGCCGGGTCGTTGAATAAATTGACCAGTTCACGGCACTCTTCAAGATTAAAGCCCACCTGGCGAGCCTGTCGCAATAAGGTCAGTTCATCAAGATGCTTTTGCGTGTAACTCCGGTAGCCATTTTCGGCACGAAACGGCGCGGTCACCAGCCCTTTTTCTTCGTAAAAACGAATCGCTTTGCTGGTTAAACCGGTCTTTTTCGCCACATCACTGATGTTCATATTTTCCCCTTGACCTTCCCCTTGATGGAAGGTTTAACCTTTATCATAAGTCAACGAAGTCAGTCTGACGGTCAATATTTAACCTCACGATCATACAGGAATCTTATGATGTCTCATATTATCGATCTTAACCTGGATGGCCTGACCTGCGGCCATTGTGTCAAACGCGTTAAAGAGAGCCTGGAAAACCGCCCTGATGTTGAACAGGCAGAAGTGACGCAAACTCACGCCAGCGTAACGGGTACAGCTTCCGTTGAAGCGTTAATCGACACGGTGAAACAAGCCGGATACGAGGCGAGCGCAGCCAGCCACCCAAAGTCTGATCCGCTGGCAGAGTCATCAAACCCGTCGGAAGCACTGACAGCGGCATCCCCTTCGCTTCCGACAGCCACCGTTGATGATGACGAGAGCCAACAGTTGTTGATTAACGGCATGAGCTGCGCCAGTTGTGTGACCCGGGTACAAAGTGCGTTGCAAAACGTGCCCGGCGTCAGCATGGCGCGGGTAAATCTTGCCGAGCGCAGCGCCCTGATAATGGGCACTGCCTCCGCCGAATCTTTAGTCAAAGCCGTTGAAGGCGTCGGATATGGCGCTGAAGCCATCGAAGACGATGCGAAACGCCGCGAACGCCAGCAAGAAACCGCCAACGCCGCCGTGAAGCGCTTCCGCTGGCAGGCTATTCTGGCGCTGGCCGTGGGTATTCCGGTGATGGTGTGGGGAATGATCGGCGACAACATGATGGTCTCCGATGACAACCGCTCATTGTGGCTGGTTATCGGGATAGTCACCCTCGGTGTGATGGTGTTTGCCGGTGGGCATTTCTATCGCAGCGCCTGGCGCAGTTTGCTCAACAAAACTGCCACCATGGATACGCTGGTGGCACTTGGTACTGGTGCGGCATGGATTTATTCCATCACCGTCAACCTCTGGCCGCAGCACTTCCCAATGGAAGCGCGCCACCTTTACTACGAAGCCAGTGCGATGATTATCGGCCTGATAAACCTCGGGCATATGCTGGAGCAACGCGCCCGCCAGCGTTCTTCTAAAGCACTGGAACGCCTGCTGGATTTAACCCCGCCAACGGCGCGTGTGGTAACCGAAGAAGGTGAGAAAAGTGTCCCACTGGCCGAAGTTACCGCGGGCATGATTTTGCGCCTGACTACCGGCGACCGTGTACCGGTCGATGGGGAAATTACCCAGGGTGAGGCCTGGTTTGATGAAGCAATGCTGACAGGTGAGCCGGTGCCGCAGCAAAAATCGACCGACGAGCCGATTCATGCCGGGACTGTCGTGCAGGATGGCAGCGTACTGTTTCGCGCGACAGCAACGGGTAACCACACCACGCTGTCACGCATTATTCGCATGGTGCGCCAGGCACAAAGCAGTAAGCCGGAAATCGGCCAACTGGCAGATAAAATCTCGGCGGTATTTGTTCCGGTGGTCGTGCTGATTGCGCTGTTTAGCGCCGCGATTTGGTACTTCTTCGGCCCGGCACCGCAAATCGTTTATACGCTGGTGATCGCTACCACCGTGCTGATTATTGCCTGCCCTTGTGCTCTGGGCCTGGCAACGCCGATGTCGATTATTTCCGGTGTCGGTCGTGCTGCTGAATTTGGTGTGTTAGTCCGTGATGCCGACGCGCTGCAACGCGCCAGTACGCTCGATACCATCGTGTTTGATAAAACCGGCACGCTGACCGAGGGCAAACCGCAGGTCATTGCCGTCGTCACGTATAACGGCAGCACTGAAGCCGACGCGTCGCGATTTGCCGCCGCACTGGAACAAGGTTCAAGCCACCCGCTGGCACGTGCCATTCTCGATAAAGTGAGCGGTGCCGAACTGCCACAGGTCAATGGCTTCCGCACCTTGCGTGGGTTAGGCGTCAGCGGCGAAACCGAGGGCAGACAATTGTTGCTCGGCAACAAAGCGCTGATGGATGAGCAGAAAGTAGATACCGCCTCAATGGCGGCAGAAATTGAAGCGCAGGCCAGCCGTGGTGCAACGCCGGTGCTGCTGGCCGTCGACGGCAAACTGGTCGCATTATTTGCCATCCGCGATCCCCTGCGAGCTGACAGCATCAGCGCCCTGCAACGTTTGCATCGTAACGGCTACCGCCTGGTGATGTTGACCGGCGATAACCCAACGACCGCCAACGCCATTGCCAAAGAAGCCGGAATTGATGAAGTGATCGCCGGGGTGCTGCCGGATGGTAAAGCCGAAGCGATTAAAAATCTGCAACAGCAGGGCCGCCAGGTCGCTATGGTGGGTGATGGCATTAACGATGCACCAGCCTTAGCGCAGGCTGAAGTCGGGATTGCGATGGGCGGTGGCAGTGATGTCGCCATCGAAACTGCCGCCATCACGCTGATGCGCCACAGTCTGGTGGGAGTGGCGGACGCGCTGGCGATTTCCAAAGCCACACTGAGTAACATGAAGCAGAACCTGGTAGGGGCGTTTATTTACAACACGCTGGGCATCCCAATTGCCGCCGGGATTTTGTATCCGCTAACCGGAACGTTGCTTAACCCGGTGGTTGCCGGTGCGGCAATGGCGCTGTCATCGATTACCGTAGTCAGCAACGCCAACCGTTTGTTGCGCTTTAAACCGAAGGACTAGCTGTCGGATGACGCTACGCTTTTCCGACCTACGGCTCGAGTGTTTACTGTTGTGAAATTTGCACTGGGCCAATCGCAGCGGTAGCATGACTTTTTTGCCAGGGAATCTGCCAATGGGGCTGCTATCGCGAATTAGCGCATTGTTTTCAAACCTTTCTAACACCCGCTATCCCTGGCCTGCTCTGGATATTGTGCTGCCCGGCCAGCGCCATCTGCACCTGGTCGGCAGTATTCATATGGGGACATGCGACATGTCCCCGCTGTCCGACAAGCTGCTTAATAAACTCAGGGACGCTGACGCACTGATTGTTGAGGCGGACATTTCCGAGAATAGCTCCCCCTTCCCCGATATTGCCGATGAACTGCCACTGGAGCAGCGCTTGTCTGCCGAAAACTGGGCACAAGTGGTGTCGTTAACCCAGGAAATGGGTATCCCGATGAGCCAAATAGATAACCAACCGGCGTGGCAAATTGCGCTAGTGTTGCAGGCTCACCAGGCGCAGCGTCTGGGTTTACGCGCCAATTACGGGATTGATTTTCAGTTACTGGAAGCGGCAAAAACCATGGAGGTTCCGGTTATTGAACTGGAAGGTGCGCAGCATCAAATTGATATTCTTACCCGTTTACCCGATGGCGGTATGCCGCTGTTAACCGACACGCTCACGCACTGGCATACCAATGCTCGCCTGCTGCAAATGATGATCAGCTGGTGGCTGGAAGCACCGCCACAAGGTGGCAATGTGCAATTGCCAAACACTTTTGGCGATGAGTTATACGATGTACTTATGGGTCAACGTAATCTGACCTGGCAGCATTTCCTGCAACAATTGCCCGCCGGGCGCTATGTGGTTGCCGTCGGTGCACTGCATTTGTATGGGAAGGGAAATTTACCTGAGCTATTGAAAAATATCCCCAAATAATTCGAGTTGCATTGCGGCGGCAAGAGAATGAGTTCCTATGAGCTTACTCCAGTAAGTGATTAGGGCGACTGAACGCAGCCAACAAAGAGGCAACTTGAAGTATGACGGGGAGATAAAAAAACGGCCAATATCGCTATTGGCCCGTCAAAGAGGAATTTGTATATTGTTGTAGTTATTCTGGTCGAATTAACGGCCAGATAGAGAATTGTCGCTCAATGTGACGATTAACGCCATCACTATTCAGTGACATTATAATATTTGGAAAACATATCACGCTGCTTACTAATACGTGCGCTTTTAAGGCAAAAGCGCTAAGAAGGACAGATGACTCCCGCCGTAAAATTGCTCGAAAAAAACCGCGTTTCATTTCAATTACATGCTTACGACCACGATCCAGGTGAAACCAATTTTGGTGACGAAGTGGTGCGCAAACTGGGCCTGAATGCCGAACAAGTCTACAAAACGCTGCTGGTCGCCATCAACGGCGACATGAAACAATTAGCGGTTGCCGTGACGCCCGTTTCCGGACAACTGGATTTAAAGAAGGTGGCGAAAGCGTTAGGCGCTAAAAAAGTTGATATGGCCGATCCGCTGGTCGCACAGCGCATTACCGGTTATTTGGTGGGCGGCATTAGCCCTCTGGGGCAGAAAAAACGCCTGCCGACGGTGATTGATGCTCCGGCACAAACTTTCCCATCTATTTACGTTTCGGGCGGTAAACGCGGGCTGGATATTGAACTGGCAGCCAGTGATTTGGCGAAGCTGCTGAATGCGACTTTCGCTGAGATTGCCCGTCGCGACTGACGGATATGCCCACGCAATCCTCCCAAAAGAGCAATTTCAGTCAGGACGCAGCGACGTGCTGCAGGCAAAGTAAGCGTCTTGAGGGAGGAACAATGAATAGCGATAGACTCAATCTGTATACCCGGCGTTTTGAACAGGTTTTTGCCTATGTCGAACAGCATCTGGACAGCCCGTTAACGGTTGAGCAACTCAGTGAAGTTGCCTGTTTTTCTCGTTTTCACTTTCATCGCCAGTTCAGCCTATTTTGTGGCATCAGTATCAGTCGCTACATCACGCTAATGCGCTTGAAAAGAGCGTCTTTGCGGTTGGTGAACCATCCGCAGGAAAAGGTGATAAACATTGCCCTGGATGCCGGATTTGAGAATCCTGAATCATTTTCCCGTGCCTTCAAAAACACCTTCGGCCTGACGCCCAGCGAATTTCGCAAAGATCCCATTTGGGTCGACTGGCAGGTACATTTTCAATTTCCCGGACGGGAAAATCAGCAGAGGCTAGAGAATATGGATGTGAAAATCATCACCATTGAGCCAATGAAAGTCGCGGTACTGGAACATCTTGGTGACCCGTTACGGGTGAATAATACCGTTGCGACGTTTATTGAATGGCGTAAAGCATCAGGGCTTTCAGACTACATCACTCATGGGACTTACGGCGTGCCGTATAGTGACCCGGCCACGACACCCGGCGATGAGTTCCGCTTTGATGTGTGCGGGGAGCTGAGTAAAGAAGCAAATGGCCAGGTTCCAGAAAACCCGCAAGGCGTTATCTGCAAAACCTTGCCTGGTGGACGTTGTGCGGTAGTTCGGCATGTCGGTGCCTACGAGCGTATCAGCGAAAGCGTTTACTATCTTTACCGCCAGTGGTTGCCACAAAGTGGTGAGGAGTTGCGCGATTTCCCGGTCTATTTCCGCTATCTGGAGCTGGATAAAAACCACCCTGAGCATGCGCAGCAGACTGATATTTTATTGCCGCTGAAATAGTGCCCTCACCCCGGCCCTCTCCCCCAGGAGAGGGAGAAAACCATCCCGAACAGTCCTCTCTCCCTCAGGAGAGGGAGAAAACTATACCGGACAATTTCCTCTCCCACATGGGTATACCGAACAGTCCCCTCTCCTTTGGGAGAGGGTTAGGGTGAGGGGGAAAAGTTACTGCCAGCTCACCTCGCCCTTCGGCTCGTAAGCATTCACATCAAGCGGAGAATTTTGCTCGATGTACTGTTTCAACACTTCCGCATCCACAAACCCGGTATTCACAAATCCCGGTTTTTTGTCGATTTCCGGATAACTATTACCACCGGAAGCGTTAAAGTTCAGCGTCGCCATGCGGTATGTTTTCGCAGGGTCTACTGGCTCACCTTTGATTTTCAAATCTTGCAGACCGGCGGCCGTTGCCACAAAGCTGACATTCGAGAACTGCGGATAGGCTCCGGAATCGGGTTTCTTCTGCGCAACCGCGCTCAGATACTCAACCACATCTTTGCCCGTCATATCGATATAGGTCACGGTGTTGCCAAACGGCTGCACTTTCAGCACATCTTTATAAGTGATGTCACCTGCTTCAATCGAATCACGGATACCACCACCGCTCATGACGGCGAAGTCGGCACTGGTACGCGCCATTTGTGCCGCCAGTAACAGACGTGCGAGGTTAGTTTGCACAAAACGAACCTTGCTGCGATCGCCTTCCAGATGCCCGTTCACACTACCCACTTTGACATTAAGCTGCGCCTGGCCTTTATTCTGGAATGGCGTCAACAGTGAGAGCATCTGTTGGTTTTCAGGGATTTGCGGCGTATAGAGTACGCGCTCGCTTTCACCGTTATCGTAGGTGATCTTTTTCTTCAGGTTGATGGGGATTAACTGGTAATGCACCAGTTTCATCTCGCCGTTGCGGAACTCGAAATCGGCACGGCCAACGTATTTGCCCCACTCGTGAGCCTGAACAATCCAGATACCGTTTTGTTTGTCTGGCGCACACGGTGTACCCGGTACGTAATCAACCTGCTTTTTGTTTTCCGCAGCCATACACACTGGGTTTTGTGAGTGGCCGCCAACAATCATGGTCAGCGCCCCGGCAGGCAAGCTGCGAGCCATTTCCACATCGCCTGGCGCGTTGGAACCGTGCTGGCCGTTATCGTAATGGCCCATATGGGTTGCAGCGATCAGCACATCTGGTTTTTCAGTGGTTTGCAGCTCCTGAATCACCAGTTTTGCTTCATCAGCAGGTTTGCGGAATTCGATATCGGTGAAGTATTCAGGGTTACCAATTTTCGCCGTATCGTCGGTGGTTAAACCGATCACCGCAATTTTAATACCCTGAGGCTTAAAGATGGCCCACGGTTTAAACAGTCGCTCACCGGTACTTTTCTGGTAAATATTGGCCGAAAGTAGCGGGAATTTCGCCCATTTTTCTTGTTGGCGTAACACCGTGAGCGGGTTGTCGAATTCATGGTTGCCGATAGCCATCGCATCGTAGCCAATCAAATTCATGCCACGGAAATCGGGTTCCGCATCCTGCAAGTCGGATTCGGGAACACCAGTGTTGATGTCACCACCAGACAGCAGCAGCACACTACCTCCCTGCTCTGCCACCTCTTTACGAATACTATCCACCAGAGTTTTTTGCGCAGCCAGGCCGTACTCGGCGTGTTCGTTACGCCAAAAATGACCGTGGTGATCGTTGGTGTGCAGAATGGTGATGTTATAAGTTTTATCTTTTTCCCATGCCAGTGCCGATGCACTGGTCAGACTGACTGCCATCAGCAATGCCGTGGTCACCCCTTTCACTACGAACTTCATCGCAAATCTCCATATTTAATTAGTAAGCCTGGGTTTAGCATAGATTAATCATTTTTATGATTGTGACTTTATTCAGCTCACGCCTGCAGGTATGTTAGCTGAGTAATGATTTCCTACGGTTCCATCAGTGAACCGGATAATAATAAATCACTCAATATATGACAGGTACTTATGGCAATCTCGGAACAAACTCTCGCACCGCCTGAGCCTAAGAAGGCTCGCACCGCGTTCGGAATTTTAGGAGCAATCAGCCTTTCTCATTTGCTCAACGATATGATTCAGTCGCTCATTCTGGCGCTCTACCCGCTGCTACAGAGTGAGTTCTCGCTGAGTTTTGTGCAGATAGGGATGATCACGCTGACCTTCCAGGTCACCTCATCGCTTCTTCAGCCGGTGGTAGGATACTACACAGATAAATACCCGATGCCATGGTCATTGCCGATTGGCATGTGCTTCACACTTTGCGGATTGGTCATTCTGGCCCTGGCGGGTAGCTTCCCGATGGTACTACTGGCAGCAGGCCTGGTGGGCACCGGTTCTTCAGTATTCCACCCGGAATCCTCCCGTGTGGCGCGTATGGCATCCGGCGGTCGCCATGGTCTTGCGCAGTCGCTGTTCCAGGTTGGTGGCAACTTCGGTAGTTCATTAGGTCCGTTGTTGGCCGCGCTGATTATTGCTCCGTATGGCAAAGGTAACGTCGGCTGGTTTGTACTGGCTGCGCTGTTGGCGATTATTGTCTTGCTGCAAATTAGCCGCTGGTATGCCGCGCAACATCGTATGGCGAAAGGTAAGACTGCGGCTCCCGTAGTAAACCCACTGCCACGCAAAAAAGTGATTCAGGCGGTGAGTGTGTTGCTGGTGCTGATTTTCTCTAAGTACTTTTATATGGCAAGTATCAGCAGCTATTACACCTTCTATCTGATGCACAAATTTGGTTTGTCAGTACAAAACGCCCAGTTCCATCTGTTCGCCTTCTTGTTTGCGGTAGCCGCTGGAACTGTGATTGGCGGGCCTGTTGGCGATAAAATTGGCCGTAAGTATGTCATCTGGGGTTCGATTCTGGGTGTCGCGCCATTCACGCTATTCCTGCCGTACGTTTCGCTGTACTGGACAGGCATACTGACAGTAATTATCGGCTTTATTCTGGCCTCGGCATTTTCCGCTATTCTGGTTTACGCGCAAGAACTGATGCCTGGACGTATCGGTATGGTTTCCGGGCTGTTCTTCGGTTTTGCCTTTGGCATGGGCGGGCTGGGCGCTGCGATATTGGGCTTAGTGGCTGACCACACAAGTATCGAGTTAGTCTATAAAATATGTGCTTTCCTGCCACTTCTTGGCATATTGACCATATTCCTGCCTGACAATCGCCATAAGTCTTAGTTATAAGGGCCAGATAGTTTCTCTGGCCCTGCACTTCCCGCATGTTCCTCAATGTCTTTTAGAGATTAACCTTGTAAAACCCCCTTCCTGCACCCATTTTTGTCTAAATGCGCCTTTTCTTAAAAAATCACTTATTTAACACCCACACCGATTAAAAAATTGTCATAAACTAAAAGTAGAGTATTGGATCTTATTTGTTACGAAAGGAGACTGAATGCATCATGCCACCCCGCTTATCACCACCATTGTCGGAGGCCTTGTCCTGGCCTTTTTACTCGGTATGCTCGCCAACAAACTGCGAATATCGCCACTGGTGGGCTATTTGTTAGCTGGGGTATTAGCTGGCCCTTTTACGCCAGGTTTTGTCGCAGACACTAAACTGGCCCCGGAACTGGCCGAACTGGGCGTTATCTTGCTGATGTTTGGCGTTGGTTTGCATTTCTCTTTAAAGGATTTGATGGCGGTAAAGGCCATCGCCATCCCCGGAGCTATCGCCCAGATTGGTGTGGCGACGCTGCTGGGTATGGCGCTTTCATCGCTGATGGGCTGGTCATTGATGACCGGTATCGTGTTCGGCCTGTGTCTTTCCACCGCCAGTACCGTGGTGCTGTTACGGGCGCTGGAAGAGCGGCAATTAATTGACAGCCAGCGCGGGCAAATCGCGATTGGCTGGTTGATTGTTGAAGATCTGGTGATGGTGTTAACGCTGGTTCTGCTGCCCGCAGTTGCCGGAATGATGGAAAAAGGCGACGTAGGCCTGGCTTCGTTGTCACTGGATATGGGTTTGACGATAGGCAAAGTGGTCGCGTTTATCGCCATTATGCTGATTGTTGGCCGCCGTCTGGTGCCGTGGATTCTGGCACGTAGTGCTGCGACCGGTTCACGCGAGCTGTTTACGCTGGCGGTTCTCGCGCTGGCGCTGGGTATCGCTTTTGGCGCGGTTGAGCTGTTTGATGTGTCGTTTGCACTCGGTGCGTTCTTTGCCGGGATGGTGCTCAACGAATCTGAGCTGAGCCATCGCGCGGCACACGACACCCTGCCGCTACGCGACGCGTTCGCGGTGCTGTTTTTTGTTTCGGTCGGCATGTTATTCGACCCAATGATTCTGATTCAGGAACCGCTTGCGGTGCTGGGTACTGTCGCCATCATCGTGTTTGGTAAATCCCTGGCGGCCTTCTTCCTGGTGCGCCTGTTCGGCCACTCGCAACGCACCGCATTAACCATTGCAACAAGCCTTGCGCAGATTGGTGAGTTTGCCTTTATCCTGGCTGGGCTAGGAATGGCGCTGAATCTGTTGCCGCAGACCGGGCAAAATCTGGTGCTGGCCGGGGCGATTTTGTCGATTATGCTCAATCCAATTTTGTTTGCCATCCTTGAGCGTTATCTCGCCAAAACCGAAACGCTGGAAGAGCAGACGCTGGAAGAGGTGATTGAGGACGAGAAGCAAGTCCCGGTCGATATTTGCAATCACGCCTTGTTGGTTGGGTTTGGGCGCGTAGGGAGTTTGCTGGGCGAGAAATTAATAGCGCAAGGCATTCCACTGGTGGTGATTGAAACTTCACGTAGCCGGGTTGATGAACTGCGCGAGCGTGGGATCAGTGCGGTGTTGGGGAATGCTGCCAATGAAGAGATCATGAATCTCGCCCATCTTGATTGCGCGCGTTGGTTGTTGTTGACCATCCCGAACGGTTACGAAGCCGGTGAAATTGTCGCGACAGCGCGAGCGAAATGCCCGGACATCGAGATTATTGCCCGCGCTCATTATGACGATGAGGTGAATTACATCACCGAACGTGGTGCCAATCAGGTCGTTATGGGTGAGCGTGAAATTGCTAATACTATGATGGGAATGCTGGATAAAGCGGTGGTGTGATTAGCGCCCTCATCCCGGCCTTCTCCCCCAGGAGAAGGAGAAAACCGGATAGTCCCCTCTCCTGGGGGAGAGGGTGAGGGCGTTTGATTAGCGATCCCAGTAAGACTCTTCGAGGCTATCTTCACGCTCGGGCAACCCACGAGTCAGGCGCGGAGAATGCTGGTTCAGCACCTGATAGCTGACGCGATTGGCGTATTTACACACCTGTGCCAAAGACGAATAGGTCAGCCAGGTGAACTGGTGTTTGCTGGAATTTGGCACGTTAGAACGGTGGTAATTATTCGCTGTAATATCGTGCAGCAGTGCCGCCAGCGCACCATCACCCGCGCCATTGGTATTCATGATTTTCTCAGGCCCACCCATATATGGCGCAATGTGCGAGAAAATACGCTTCGGGTTCTGGCAATCTTTATGGCGCATCGCACGGCTAAATTCGTACTGGTTAAATTCAGCAATCGCCCCTGGCAATAGCGGATGCTGCGTAGTGCGTTTAGCAGATTCTTCAGTAAAGGCCGCCATGTACAACCCAACCGGCCCCGCGGTACATAAGACTAAATCGACCCAATCCAGCGCCTTATCGGCCGCCAACAGCGGATCGTTTTCGCCAGTCAGCGCCAGCCCTTCTTCTTCGTTCATCGCCAGAATCGAGACATGCTCTTTCAGGAACGCCTGCCACCATTCTGGGTTTTCAGCGATAACGTATTTGGTGCCGAGTGTGAGTACCACCGGTACGTTGTACTTTTTCGCGTAAGCGATAGCCTGCATGGTCGCTTCCGGCATCGGCTCGCCGTCTTTGCAACGCACCAGATAGGAAGTCAGCACCAGCGCGGAGGCACCGGCAATCACCTCTTCGGGAATGCTGTCGGCGCGAAGCTGGTTCATGTGGCCAGGGCTGATGGCAAAGGTGCGTTCGCCCTGCTCGCCAATCAGCGTAAAGCAGCGGCCAATCGCGCCATTCACGCCTTGCAGGTAGTTGAGGTCGGTACGGCTGGAGGTGTTGCACAGATAGCGGTAGGCGTAGCTACCAATTTCGATATTGCTGCACATCACGCCCAGTAACACCGAGCGGTCATCGGCTAATACCGAATAGTTATGCATGGTGTTACCAATGGTGCCACCGGCAAACTGATGAGTAATCAGATCTTTTTTCACCAGATCCTGATATAGGGCTTCGGCCACATCATCTTCAATCACCAGCGAATGGCCAAAACTCAAACCGTAACGACGAACAAACTCGTCATCCACTTTTGCTTCAATATCCACCAGCGTTTGGTCAATCCCGACAATCCAGGAGGTGCCAGTTTCATGTTCAGGCTGAACCTGTTGCAGAAGAGGGTCCCGCGCGCTAACAGGGAAGTAGTGTTTGGATTTTCGTTTGCCGGGAAATTTCATGATGTTGTTCGAAAGGTTGCTAATCAGGCCGGAAATGGTAGCACATTAACGGCCATAAGCGGGATTAGCGATATTTATCTACCAGATTCATCATCATGGCGATGTGTGCCGGATCGTCGTTAAGCGCAGGAATATATTCATATTTGGTGCCACCCGCTTCAATGAAAACTTCACGGTTTTGTACCGCAATTTCTTCAAGCGTTTCCAGGCAATCGGCTGAAAAACCTGGGCACATCACCTGGATGTGTTTCACCCCTTTTTCCGCCAGCATCTTTAGCGTTTCGTCGGTGTACGGCATTAGCCACGGCTCGCGCCCAAAGCGTGACTGGTAAGTCATCATCACTTTTTCAGGTGGCAGTTCGAGTGCTGAAAGCAGCTCACGCGTGGTGTCGCGGCAGCGCTGCGGATAATCATCGCCTTCATTGGCATAACGCTGCGGAATGCCATGGTAGGAAAGCAGCAAAACATCCGGCTCACCGTGTTGGGCGAAAGAGTGCCTGACCGAAGCCACCAGCGCATTTATGTAGGAGGTATCTTCAGCGTAGTCGCGGATCAGCGAGATCGACGGCAGCGAGCGGTAGTCGGCAAAAATGCGCCCTAATTCATCCCAGACGGCGGCGACCGTCGAGCAAGAAAACTGCGGATACAGCGGCAACACAACGATGTGATCGACGTGGTGGGACAAAAGTTCATCCACGGCACTTTTCAGCGATGGCGAGCCATAGCTCATGCCGAGTGCGACGGGGGTATCAGGCAGTTGTGCTGCCAGGGCAGCTTGCTGGCGACGGCTATACACCAGCAGCGGTGAGCCTTCGTCCATCCAGACAGACTGATAAAGTTTGGCTACGCGGGCAGAACGCAGCGGCAGAATCACGCCACGTAATAGCGGCCACCAGATTAAACGCGGGGTATCCACGACACGTTTGTCGCTGAGAAACTGGCGCAAGTAGCGTTTCACCGCCGCCGGAGTGGGGGCATCAGGTGTGCCGAGGTTTGCCAGTAAGATGCCCACTTTTTCCTGATTCATTTCCACTCCTTATCAACAAATTACTGATAATTGTAACGTAAAAGTGCTTCAGGAAAACCGATTACAGCGAAAGGGCAAAATTTGGGCAAAAAAATACCAGGAACACGTCCCGGTATTTTTTGTATCAGCAATGAATTAGCCGAGGATTTTAGCCAGCTCTGCGCTAACTTCGGTCACTTTACGAGTGCCGTCGATTTTCGCATATTTGGTGTTACCGGCAGCCGCTTCTTTGCTGTAGTAAGAGATCAGCGGAGCAGTCATCTGATGGTATTCCACCAGACGCTTACGCACGGTTTCTTCTTGATCGTCTTTACGGGTGGTCAGCTCTTCGCCAGTCGCATCGTCTTTGCCTTCCACTTTTGGTGGATTGAAAGTGACGTGGTAAACGCGGCCAGATGGCGCGTGTACGCGACGGCCAACAATACGCTCAACAATCAGTTCGTCCGGTACGGCGAATTCCAGAACCACGTCCACCTTGATGCCAGCTTCTTTCATCGCATCAGCTTGTGGAATAGTGCGTGGGAAACCATCAAGCAGGAAACCGTTACGGCAATCTTCCTGGGTAATACGTTCTTTAACCAGAGCAATAACCAGTTCATCTGTAACCAGTTTCCCGGCGTCCATGATGTCTTTTGCTTGTTTACCCAGCTCTGAGCCAGATTTTACTGCGGCACGCAGCATGTCACCGGTGGAGATTTGCGGAATGCCGTATTTCTCCATGATGAACTGAGCCTGAGTTCCTTTACCTGCGCCCGGAGCGCCAAGCAGAATAATACGCATTGCGTAATTCCCCATTCGTTTGGATTTTTGATTTTTTAAAGCAGAAGTTGAGACCTTACCATTAAAGGCGTATTCAGCTCAAGAATGGCGGGTATTTCGGAGTGGTTAGTTGATTAGGACGCCCTCACCCCGACCCTCTCCCCCAGGAGAGGGGGAATAATGGCGATTCCCTCTCCCAGGGGAGAGGGTTAGGGTGAGGGGAAGAACTTAGGAAGCCAGCAGCTGGTTCATACGACGGATAAACTGGTTTGGATCTTCCAGCGTACCGCGTTCAGCTAACAGCGCCTGATCAAGCAGCAACTCAACCCATTCAGCAAACTGGGTTTCGTCCTGGGTATCCGCGACGCGTTTCACCAGCCCGTGATCCGGGTTCAGCTCGAAGATGTACTTCACTTCCGGCACTTCCTGGCCCGCCGCAGCAAACAGTTTTGCCATTTGCGTGCTCATGTCGTTGCTGTCGGTGGTCACAATAGCTGGCGTGTCGGTCAAACGGTGCGTCAGACGCACTTCTTTCACACGCTCGCCCAACAGGGTTTTCACACGATCAACAAACGGCTCAAGGGCTTTTTCAGCTTCTTTCGCTTCCGGAGTTTCTTCGTCGGCCATTTTTTCCAGCGACTCGTCAGTTTTGCTGACTGACTGGAACATTTTGCCGTCGAATTCGGTCAGGTAGCTCATCATCCACTCGTCGATGCGGTCAGAAAGCAGCAATACTTCGATGCCTTTCTTACGCAGCAATTCCAGATGCGGGCTGCTTTTCGCGGCTGCATAGCTGTCGGCGGTGATGTAGTAAATCTTCTCCTGCCCTTCTTTCATGCGTGACACGTACTCTTCCAGCGACACGGTTTGTGCAGCGGAATCGCTATGCGTGGTCGCAAAGCGCAGCAGTTTAGCGATAGCTTCCTGGTTGGCGTTGTCTTCAGCAGGGCCTTCTTTCAGCACCAGGCCGAAGTTTTTCCAGAAGGTCTGGTATTTTTCGCTGTCGTCTTTCGCCAGTTTTTCCAGCATCTGCAATACGCGTTTGGTCAGCGCGCTACGCAGGTTTTGCGTTACGCGGCTGTCTTGCAGAATTTCACGCGATACGTTCAGCGGCAGGTCGTTGGAATCTATCAGACCGCGCACGAAACGCAGGTAGTTCGGCATGAACTGTTCAGCATCGTCCATGATGAATACGCGCTGCACGTACAGTTTCAGGCCGTGTTTATGGTCACGGTTCCACATGTCCCACGGAGCCTGGGATGGGATGTACAGCAGGCTGGTGTACTCTTGTTTCCCTTCCACACGGTTGTGGCTGTATGCCAGCGGGTCGGTGAAGTCATGCGCTACATGCTTGTAGAACTCGTTGTACTCTTCGTCTTTAATTTCAGACTTGCTACGAGTCCACAAAGCCTGAGCTTTGTTGATTTTTTCCCAGCCGAGAATGGTTTCGCCGTCTTTTTCTTCACGGGTTTCAATCTCAACCGGCAAGGCGATGTGGTCGGAATATTTGCCGATAACATTGCGCACACGCCAGTCGTCGAGGAACTCGTCTTCACCTTCGCGCAGGTGCAGGGTAATTTCAGTCCCGCGATCGGCTTTAGTGATATCCGCGACGGTATATTCACCCGCACCTTCAGATTCCCAGAACACCGCTTGATCGGCTGGAACACCAGCCGCACGGGTGCGCACGGTGACTTTATCAGCCACGATAAACGCAGAGTAGAAGCCGACACCAAACTGGCCAATCAGTTGGCTATCTTTCGCCTGGTCAGAACCCATAGATTCCAGGAACGCTTTGGTCCCGGATTTTGCGATGGTCCCGAGGTGATCAATGGCTTCGTCACGTGTCATACCGATGCCGTTATCGGCAATCGTCAGGGTGCGTTTTTCTTTATCGAAAGAGACACGCACGCGCAGTTCGCCGTCACCTTCATACAAGTCAGCATGAGACAGCGCGCGGAAGCGCAGTTTGTCTGCCGCATCAGAGGCGTTGGAGATCAGCTCACGCAGGAAAATTTCTTTATTTGAATAGAGGGAGTGGATCATCAGGTGCAGAAGTTGTTTCACTTCGGACTGGAAGCCACGAGTCTCTTGTCCTTTCATGGTCATTGATACCTCAACAAAATACATAGGGGTGATGAAAACGTTGAGGGTGATATGAGGATAGAAACGGAGGTTTTCAAGCGGGGAGCCTAATAAACTCCCCACAAGTGATTAAAAAACAATCTTGTGGCGGCCCGCTAAAGAATGCGAAAGCGTGGTGCCATCGACCATTTCCAGCTCGCCACCAACCGGCACCCCATGCGCGATTCGGCTGGCATCAACACCATATTGCCCACACAATTCAGCAATGTAGTTTGCAGTGGCTTCACCTTCAACCGTTGGGTTGGTCGCGAGGATCAGTTCTTTGATAGTCTCGCGCTCAAGGCGCTGTTCCAGCCTGTCGAGGCCGATGTCTTGCGGGCCGATACCGTCGAGCGGGGACAGATGCCCCATCAGCACAAAATAGCGCCCGGAAAACTGGCCGGTCGCTTCAATAGCGTGAATATCCGCCGGGGTTTCCACCACGCAAATCTGGCCATTTTCCTGGCGGCGTGGGTTGGCGCAAATGGCGCAGATTTCTTGTTCGGTAAAGGTACGGCAATCCGCACAGTGCCCAATTTCGGACATTGCGCGCGTTAATGCTTGAGCCAGACGCATCCCACCACTGCGGTCACGTTGCAGTAGCGCAAACGCCATACGTTGGGCAGACTTCGGGCCAACACCTGGCAGGCAGCGCAGGGATTCCATAAGGGCAGTAAGTAAAGGACTGGTTTGCATCGCTCAGACTTCTGAAAAAAGAGTGGGACATAGCCTAACATTAGCCCGGAGCAAGGGGATAGAAAAAGATATTCCCCCTGCGCGATGTCTCGCAAAGGGGGAAATATATTAAGCGCGCTGGGAGTCGAGTTGCTCTTGATTACTCACCACATCTTGCGCTTTCTGGTAGCTTTCCATCAGCAAGCCGTACTCAATGAATACGCCGCCCCACAGATTTGCCCAGTCCATCGCATCGTCGCGATTCCAGGTATGCTGGATTTCAGCAACAACCGCTGCGGTATCCATCGGCACCACTCCAGCCTGAACCACTCGCGCCAAAGTCACTTCCTGCGCCATTTTGGAATAAGTGCCTGAAGCATCAATCACCGCAAAGACTTTGAAACCTTCCGCCACCGCACTGATGGCCGGGAACGCCATGCACACGCTGGTCACGGTACCGGCAATAATCAGAGTTTTGCGACCTGTCGCTTTAACAGCGGCGACGAAATCCGGGTTGTCCCAGGCGTTGATTTCGCCTTTACGCGGCACATATTGCGCATGGGGAGCGTACTGGTGAATCTCAGGAATCAGCGGGCCGTTCGGGCCTTGTGGTACGGAAGCGGTGGTGATGACCGGAATATTCGCCAGCGTCGCAACTTTGGCCAGCACCGTGGCGTGAGTGCGTAAAGTCGGCATTGGCATATCGTGGACCAACTGGAACAAACCGCTCTGGTGGTCGATGAGCAGCATGACCGCGTCGTTGGCATCGATGGTCGGGATTTGTCCGTTAAAATTTGCAGGTGCCATGTTTATATCCTCTTTGCTATCTGAATAAGCTGCTGAAAATTAACGGCTACCGGAACGATAGCCGTTTGAGTTTGTTAAACTTTCTGACCAAATTTGCCCTGATTAAAATCGTCAATGGCCTCTTTGATTTCCTCGCGGGTGTTCATCACAAACGGCCCGTAACCGACCACTGGCTCGTTTAGTGGCTCACCGCTCAACATCAACACGACGGCGTCGTTATTGGCTTCCAGGGTGACGGTTTCGCCTTTCGCGTCCAGCACCACCAGTTGCGCTTCACGTGCCACTTCCTGACCATTGACCTGCACGGTGCCTTTAAGCACCACCAGTGCGGTGTTCCAGCCATCAGGCAGCGTCAGTTGGGTGGTGCTGTGCGCATTGAGCCGCATATCCAGCACACGCAATGGTGAAAAGGTGTGTGCCGGGCCTTTTGCACCATCCATTTCACCCGCGATAACCCGCACCTGGCCGGCGTTATCCGGCAATGTCACCACCGGAATGTCCGCATCGGTAATCGACTGGTAGTTCGGTGGCGTTGATTTGTCTTTGGCTGGCAAATTGACCCACAGCTGAACCATTTCCAGCGTACCGCCCTGCTCGCTGAATGCCGGCGAGTGAAACTCTTCATGCAGAATGCCGCTACCGGCGGTCATCCACTGCACGTCGCCTGGGCCAATTACCCCGCCGCTGCCGGTGGAGTCGCGGTGTGCCACTTCGCCTTTGTAAACGATGGTGACGGTTTCAAAACCGCGATGCGGGTGGACGTCTACACCGCGTTGCCCTTTATTGCTCGGTTTAAAGTCTGCCGGACCTGCGTAATCCAACAGCAGGAATGGGCTGAGCTGTTTTTCGAATTTTGAGTAAGAAAACAGTGAGCGAACCGGGAAGCCATCGCCCACCCAGTGGGACGCCGGTGCTGAATAAACGCCAAGAATTGATTTCATCGTTATCTCCATTGAGTGTCGATTTCTGTTGAGATAAAGCTTACTCATAAGACGAAAGCCGCGGTAGACTCTGAAAATGAACTCAGTGTTCCATATACAGGACAATAGCCATGCAGGACCTCAACGATCTGTGGTACTTCGTGCAAGTGGTGGATAACGGCGGTTTTTCTCCGGCGAGCCGCGTTATCGGTATTCCCAAATCGCGCCTGAGTCGGCGTATTGCTTTGCTGGAAGAAAGCCTGGAAACCCGCCTGATTCAGCGTTCAACGCGCAGTTTCACGGTGACCGAAGCCGGGCAGATTTTTTATCGCCATTGCAAAGCGATGATTATTGAAGCCGAAGCGGCACAGGAAGCCATCAACACACTGCGTGCCGAGCCGCGCGGGCTGATCCGCCTGACCTGCCCGGTTGCTTTGCTGCATGTGCATATCGGCGACATGCTGGCGCGATTTATGACGCTGTATCCGCAGGTAACGGTGCAGCTTGAGGAGACTAATCGCCAGGTTGATGTGCTGAATGAGAATGTCGATTTAGCGGTGCGGGTGCGCCCGTTGCCGCTGGATGACAGCGATCTGGTGATGCGTAAACTGGCGGATCGCGGCATGTGCCTGGTTGCCAGCCCTGAGTTAGTCGCGCGTTTTTCCCAGCCGAAGTCGCCGGCCGATCTTCAACACTGGCCGAGCCTGGCGTTATCCAAACCACAGCAGGTTTACCGCTGGTGTCTGTTTGGCCCGGATAATCAGGAAGTGACGCTGCACCATACTCCGCGTTTTGTGACCACCGATATGATTGCGTTACGCGCCGCCGCGCTGGCGGGTGTGGGAATTGTTCAGTTGCCGATGTTGATGATTCACAAGCAAATCGCAGAGGGAACTTTGGTGCATTTGTTACCGGACTGGCGGGCAAGACGGGAGGTGATACATTTGGTGTTTCCTTCACGGCGCGGTCAGTTACCGGCGGTCAGGGCATTGATTGATTTTCTGGTGGAGAGTTATGCGGCGTTCGAGGAAGAGTGAGAATGTCATGTCGGGTGACGCTGCGCTTACCCGACCTACAAAAGACAAACAGTGTCAATCGTAGGGCGGATAAGCGCATGCGTCATCCGCCAAACTGATCAGAATGGCATTTTGAAGCCTGGTGGCAACTGCATCCCGCTGGAAACACCCGCCATTTTCTCTTTCTGCGCTTCGCCAATACGACGTGCGGCATCGTTGAAGGCTGCAGCAACCAGGTCTTCAACCATTTCTTTGTCATCTTCCATCAGGCTTGGATCAATTTCCACGCGACGGCAGTTGTGAGCACCGTTGATGGTCACTTTCACCAGACCCGCGCCAGATTCGCCAGTGACTTCCATTTGGGCGATTTCTTCCTGAACCTGGGCCATTTTTTCCTGCATCTGCTGGGCTTGCTTCATGATGTTGCCCAGACCGCCTTTTCCAAACATAGTCTTCTCTCTTTTGCTCGGGCCGTTAATCGTACGTAACGATTAACGGCTATCAGGGTTTACAACAAACCGGCATGACCAGTCTGTCAAATAGGTCGAATACTGTCTTCATCCAGTTCTGCATCAAAAAAACGACGCAGCGTTTGGATATTGTTGTCAGTAGTCATAGATTCCCGCGCTTGTGCCAGCTTCTCTTCGTAGATAGCCTGGCGCCACTCCAGCGGGGTGCGTTGTGCAAGATTATCATCTTCAATAATAGTCAGCTCAACAGTTTCGCCGCTAAAAGTACTCATTGCGTCAGACAGTGTTTGCTGTGCCGACGGTGAGTTCAAATGGCGTAATGCAGGGCGCAAGTGCAAACAAACGCGGCTGCCATCCTGCTCTTTCCAGGCGTTTAGCGCCAATTGTTGCACCAGTTTTGGTAGCACCAGTTGGCTAATTTCCGCCGCCCAACTGTCACGTTCAATGGCTTCCTGCGCCAGCTTCAATGCGAGCTCTGGTGTTTTCTCATGCTCCATCGCGCGCTTTAATGCTTTTGGCGTGGCAACCGGCTCTTCGACAACCTCAGAAACGTTCTGCGACTTCCAGCGATACGCCTCCGGCTTCTCGACTTTCTCTTCGGTTACCGCAGCGGGCCGGGACTGGATACGATCGGTGACTGATGCCAGACGTTCCAGGGCAGTACTCTTTGCCGGCCGCGCTTGATTTGGCGCTGCCGGCTCACTCTTTTTTGCTTTGTTGGCTCCCTGCTGGCGCATTAACTGTGTTCGCGCTTGCAGCACCTGGCTTGTGGTGTCCGGCAACGGGGTTTCATTTTGCCGTGGCGGAGGTGACGCTTGTTGCCGAACCGGAACCGGGTTGATGACCGGAATACTCGGAGCCTGACGCGGTTGTTCTGGTTCCGGTAAAGGTTTTCTCGGATGGAATGCCAGCGCGCGCAGCAGTGTCATCTCAATACCCATGCGGCGGTCGGGAGCCCAGGAAAGCTCTTTGCGACCAATCAGCAAGGTTTGGTAATAAAGTTGTACTTCAGCAGGCGGCACCACGCGCGCCAGCTCACGCATACGCTGTTCGATGGCCGCCATGTCGCTGCCCAATGCGGCAGGAGACAATTGCACCATCGCCACACGGTGCAGCAAGCCGAGCATTTCCACCAGCAACGCTTCCCACTCAATTCCGCGACTTGCGGCATCGTTAAGCAAGCTCATCACGCGCTCGCCATCTGCCTGCACCATCGCTTCTATCAGCGCCAGCGCCTGGTCGTCGTCCAGCGTGCCGAGCATGGTGCTAACAGCCGCAGTGGTCACTTGCCCATCGCCGCTGGCAATTGCCTGGTCGGTAAGACTTAGCGCATCACGCAGGCTGCCATCTGCGGCACGGGCCAACAGTTGCAAAGCGCGAGTTTCGCTGGGGACTTTTTCTTCGCCAAGAATGTATTCCAGCTGATGGCGGATTTGTTCGACATCCAGCGCTTTCAGGTGGAATTGCAGGCAGCGAGAAAGAATAGTGACCGGCAGTTTTTGTGGATCGGTGGTCGCCAGCAAGAATTTGACATGCGAAGGTGGCTCTTCCAGCGTCTTCAACAGGGCGTTGAAGCTGTGGCGAGAGAGCATGTGGACTTCATCGATTAAATAGACTTTGAAGCGGCCACGCGCCGGTGCGTACTGAACGTTGTCCAGCAAGTCACGGGTGTCTTCGACTTTGGTACGCGAGGCGGCGTCAATCTCAATGAGATCAACAAAGCGCCCCTGCTCAATTTCGCGGCAGTTATCGCAAACACCACAAGGCGTGGCGGTAATGCCTGTTTCACAATTTAACCCTTTCGCCAGCAAGCGAGCGATGGACGTTTTCCCCACGCCGCGCGTCCCTGAAAAGAGATAGGCGTGGTGGATTCGGCCCATGGATAAGCCATTAGCCAGCGCAGTCAACACGTGTTGCTGGCCGACAACATCAGCAAAAGTTTGTGGCCGCCATTTGCGGGCTAAGACCTGGTAGCTCATTCGAGATAGGCTCTACATCGCGGGTGTGAATTCAGGGGGTAATGCTAACATAAGCCTCACCCATCGGGCGAGGCTTCTATACCCATCCTCCTTCAAGCTGCAGGGGTGTTGGCTGCATACGCTCATCCCAGTCACTTACTCAAGTAAGCTCCATGGGATTAATGAGAGACTCCTGTCTCTCACCGGAGGCCAGCCTTCGGCTGGTCAAATTCGTTCCCGACGAATTTGTCTCGTCCTTACCGCCTACCTGCAACTCGAATGCTAACGGGTATAATTTGGGGAATACGGAGGCAGGACTCAGTGGCCAGGGAACAGTACGAGGCTGTAGCTTTTCACGCCCATTTTTTCCAGACGTTGCTCACCACCAATATCAAACAGATTGATGATAAACGCAGCGTCGGTCACTTCACCACCCAGACGACGGATCAGCTTAACGGTCGCTTCAATGGTGCCACCGGTTGCCAGCAGATCGTCAACCACCAGAACTTTGTCACCAGGCTGGATCGCATCAACGTGGATTTCAAGTTGATCGGTGCCGTATTCCAGTTCGTAGTTTTCAGCGATGGTTTCACGCGGCAGTTTACCTGGCTTGCGTACTGGCACAAAACCCACGCCTAATTCCAGCGCAACCGGTGCGCCGAACAGAAAACCACGCGCTTCAGTGCCCACCACTTTGGTGATACCGGCATCTTTAAAGCGTGAAACTAAGAGTTCAATGCTGGTGGCGTAGGCTTTCGGATCTTCAAGCAAGCTGGTAACGTCACGGAATAAGATCCCAGGCTTTGGGTAGTCTGGAATGCTTTTGATGCTGTTTTTCAGATATTCAAGCTGCTGCGCAGTCGCGGTCATAATTAATGCCTGCTAAAAACATGGTTCTAACAAAGCACGAGACTACTTATTAAACAGTCATACCGTGCTCGAAAACGGTCGAATTTACTGGCTGGCATCAACAATTGCAACCACTGCAAATGCGGATTATGGCTTTTGTTGCTTTTCGTCAATGACCGGCATGCGCCACATAAAGAACAGCAGTGCGCACATCATCATCAGTAAGAGTAGTCTGACCCAAAGAATGTTGACCAGATAAAGGGAGACAGCAAAGGTGATAACAATAAAAATCAATGCTCTGGGTTTCGCTCCCGGTGGTAGCGCACGATGTTCTTGCCAGTGACGAATGTAACTACCAAACCACGAACGATACAGCAGCCAGTGATGAAAGCGCGGCGAAGAACGGGCGAAGCACCAGGCCGCCAGCAGTAAAAATGGGGTGGTAGGCAGCAAAGGCAACACCACACCCAGCGTCGCAAGGACTACCGCCAGCCAACCGATGATGATTAAAATGGTCCGTTTCATTCATTCCTTAAATTTAAACACCTGCAACACTGGAGAGCCATTTTGTGAAAACCGCTTCGCTGTTACAAGCCCTGGATGTTCGCGTCGCGGATCTCGCCCAAGCCATTGCGCCCATTTCGTTGCAACGCGCCTCTCAGGCCCGCTTCGATCGTAATTTATTTTCCACTCACAGCACACAACTTAAAGATTATCTGAGCGAAGTTCAGGCTAATCTCGCACAATTACAGCTTAGTGTGAAAGTCGGAAAAGCAGATCAAGTGGCGTATCTTGCCGAAAAACTGGTGGCGCAAATTGCCGCTTTGCAGCGTGAACTGGCGACGTTGCAGATGCGCAAAAACGATCCCCAACCGCCAGTGGTTGAAAACCTGTATGAGAAACTCTCCACTCATCAGGATTATGAACGCCGTCTGCAAACGATGATTAGCGATCGTGACAGCCAACTTGCGATTCAAACGACGCTCGTTGGGCAACAAAAGATCCAGAAAGAAATCGCGGCTCTTGAAGGT
Source organism: Buttiauxella agrestis ATCC 33320 (assembly GCA_024169445.1). GTDB lineage: Bacteria > Pseudomonadota > Gammaproteobacteria > Enterobacterales > Enterobacteriaceae > Buttiauxella > Buttiauxella ferragutiae. The sequence continues at coordinate 2,127,793 of JALKFA010000001.1, read as the reverse complement.
CGCCTGCAACGCTGCCGCCAGGCGATTACGCGAATTGAACGTGCGATTGAACGGCGGGAACGTGGGCTAAGCTAATCACAGCCACTAAATTGGTGTTGTAGGGTGGATAAGCGATAGCGTCATCCACCACCTGCGCTGGTTGCGTCGGATGGCGCTGCGCTTAGCCGACCTACGAAAAAGGTTTCGTCAGCCGTCTCTTTTTATTTCGCAAATTACGGGTTAATACAATGTCGCTGGAAAATGCACCAGATGAAGTGAAACTGGCTGTCGATTTGATAATGCTGCTGGAAGAACATGAAGTCCCGACGGAAACCGCGCTTGCTGCGTTAGAGATTGTCCGTCAGGATTTTTTGCGTAAGCGGGAAGAAAGCACCTCCCGCTAATTTTTACTGCACCGGGACGATGCCGCCGTTCGATTTACCGTTGTTATCGCGTTTCACTTCTGTCAGTTCATCGCCTTTGTCATTACGCAGATGCACTTCTAGTTGGTTGAAGGCGATGTTAATGCCATTTTCACGGCACAGACGATCGATGGTCCGATTCAGTTCATCAACCGTATAACTACGATCGCGCAGTTCGCGCACATACAGGCGCAATTCATGATCCAGCGTGCTGGCCCCGAAGGTAGTGAAGAACACGGTCGGTTCAGGATCGTGCATCACTTTCGGATGTTCATGAGCGGCTTTCAGTAAGATTTCACGCACTTTATCCAGATCCGATCCGTAAGCAACGCCAAGGCGGATAACCACGCGCGTGATGGTGTCGGACAGCGACCAGTTGATCAAACGTTCGGTCACAAAGGCTTTGTTCGGGATGATCACTTCTTTCCTGTCGAAGTCAGTGATGGTGGTGGCACGAATACGAATCTTGCTGACGCTGCCCGAGAAGGTGCCGATGGTTACGGTATCGCCGATACGCACCGGGCGCTCAAACAGGATAATCAAGCCGGAAACAAAGTTACCGAATATCTCCTGCAAACCGAAGCCCAGGCCGACTGATAACGCCGCTGCCAGCCATTGCAATTTATCCCACGACACACCGAGCGAACCAAAGATGGTCATCGCACCAGCGCCAATAATCACATAATTAAGAATGGTAGTGATGGCGTAAGAAGCGCCCTGGCGCATCTTCAGACGCGAGAGCACCAGCACTTCCAGCAAACCCGGTAAGTTGCGTATCAGTACCCAGGCAATGGCGAAGGCAATCACCGCAAATAACAAGCTGCCCATGGTGACGTTTTTCACCACCGCGGCCCCCGCTTCAGTGCCGTTGTAGCTCCAAAGCTGGATGCTGTCGAGATAACCGAATACCCCAAACAAGTCTGACCAAATGGTGTAGAAGAAGATGGCAAATAGCGCAAACAGCGCAATGATCGCCAGGCGCATGGTTTGCTGGTTGATTTGATCCAGAGCCAACGGCGGTTCTTCTACCGGCTCGCCCCCTTCAGCCCCCTCTCTCACCAGGTTTTCACGGCGCAACACGGCGCGACGATAAGCCATACGGCGCGCCGTCACACTTAGCCCACGCAGTACGGTCTGGTAAACCAGGTTCCAGATAAGCACCAGGTAGATGGTTTCAATCCAGCGGCCGGCAAGGCGCAACGTGGTATAGAAGTACCCCATCGCCGTCAGCACAATTAACACCGCAGGCACCACCCCCATCACCGTAACGGTAAAGAGCTGCATAGTATGGTTATTTTTGTTGCGCCAGTTTTCACGGCACATTGGGAAGACAAATGCGGTGATCAGCAACAGGTTGAAGAAGATTAACAACTGACCAAACGCATCTTCCACGAGGTGCAGCGGCGAACGCTCGCCCAACACCGACCAAAACAGCAACGGCATGAGTGCAAAGCCAATGCGCACTAATTGGCGGCGATAATGGCTACACAGTTGTGGGGGCATATTAAAGTGGCGAACCGCAACACCATCGCTCGACAACACTTTGTAGGTCAGGCCAAAAACAATCCAGAACAGGGAAAGCTTTTTACAAAACGCCAGTATCGATTCGCTGATATTCAGGTCAATGCCAGCAAATACTAAGCCGATGGCATAGATGATAAGCGCCCCCGGTAAGACTTTCACCAGGGTCAACGCAATGGCTTTCGGGGTCAGCATTTGGCTGTCGTTACGCAGTTGCCCCACTCGACTTGCCTGCTTCTCCAGATAGCGGTCGATTGCTTTAAAGCGCCAGCGAATCACCCCTGCCAACAGCAATGCGGGAATCATCAACAAGAGAATCGCGAGAATTTTAAACGAGCTTTCCGCTCCATTAAAATTGATATGGCTGTTTTTAAACTGATCGCGTAACGAAGAAGGCAACGATTTCAGCCAGTCCCAGTCCATCGGCTTATTACTGGTGACCCAAAAAATCTGCTCGGTCAGAATTTGGTCGAGGGATTTGGTCACGTTTTGCAATTGCTGTTTATTATTCTGCAGGTTGATTGCCAGCATTAGCTGCATGCCGAGCTGTTTATTCAACTGGTCGAGTAATTCGCGGCGCGTATCCAGAACCTGTAACAGTGCATCGTGAACGTCAGGCGTGACTTCAGCGCTGTGCCCTTCTTCAATTTTCGCCACCATTTCGTCAGGCTGGAATAGCGCGTCACGCTGCTGATTGATATCAAACTGCTCGAGGCGAATATCCGCAATACGGTTGGTCAGGTCTTCTGTGTCTTCCGCTGAAGGCATGTTCTGTTGTTGCTGCTGATACAAAATGCGCGATAACAGCAAGCTGCCTTTCAGGACGGCGATTTGCTCTTTCAGATTGCGTTCCGATTGCACCGCACGATCCAGCGTGTTTTTGATGCGGATACTCGGCGGCACCATCTCATTGGCTCGCTCGGTGGCATCGATCAACCGCTGACTTAATTGGTGGTTACTATCCAGCTCTTGTTTCACCAACGGGTTTTGCTGAATTTTAACCGTGTCTTCGGAGTCGATGGCTTCTTGCGCGGTCTGCTGGGTTAGCGTCAGACGCTTGCTGCTGACTGCCTTTTGTAACAGCTGCAGCGTGTGTTCCATCTGGTTGATATGGGCGTTGGTGTAATCACGTTGTTTTTGCAGCGTATCTTGCAACAGCGTGTTGCCTTTCAGGCTGTCACGTTGCTGGTCGAGTTGCGCATTCAGTAACGCCTGCTGCGCCAGTAATAAGGTTTGCTGGCTGGGGCGTAATTCTGCTGCACCGGGTGCGACACCATTCAGCCGGTTACGGATGGTTTCGAGTTGCGCCGACGCGGCCATCATCGCATTCTGCACACGTTCTGGCTGCGTTTGCAGCGAAATCAGTTGGCTGTTCCAGGTGGCTAAATCGCTCTGTGAATTCTGTAAATCCGTCATCAAATCATTCAGGCGAGATTCGAGCTGGCGTAAGTTCAGCGCTTCAATTTCGGCCTCTTCATTGGCCTGGTTATCTCGCTGATTCTTTATCTCATTTAAAGCATCGGTGGCTTTGCGCAGCGTTTTTGGTGCTTCAGTGATCTGCTGATGCAGTTTTGCCGCTTCATCCTTGACCCGGTCAATTTTGTCCAACACCTCAAGTGTTTCATTGAGATCTTGCTGGGTGAGTTTGTCATTAGGTGACAGCGTCTTTTGCTTATTAAGCGCAGTTAGCTGGTTTTGAATTTCATCGCGGCTCGGGAGATCGCTGCTGTTATTTTTCGCCCAAACTGGCTGCGCCAGCAGGCAAAACAGGCTCATAAAAGCGATAAGTAAAAACCGTGCAGATAAGCGACGCGAATACAGTGAACACAAGAATTGCGGCATAGTTTGACAGTGTTTGAGAACAGGCCGAAAGGATGGCGAGTTAAAGACGAAATACGAGCGCTCAGATTAGCACGTCTTGTCAAAAAATCCTTGGTCACTCGCTTCGGAATTGCCCTAATAAGCATATTTTTAGTGTGGAGTATTTCTCAGGGTTGGGCAGGTCTGAAACATTTCTATCAAAATAGCGATGTAGTCTTCGGCCTGGCCGTGGAGATCAAAGCTATCTGGCGCAACCAGCCAATTTTCGATGAGGCCAGTGATATAACTGCGCATCAGAATAACCGCGACAGGGATACGTAAACCCTTTGGCAACATTTCTGCATCAATACAACGCTGCAAACTGCTCTCGATTCTTTCGTTTCCTTCGAGATGAAGTTTGCGTCTGGCCTGTTGTAATACCGCAAGTTCTCCAACAAATTCACATTTATGGAAGATGATTTCCGTCATTAAACGACGACGTTCTTCAGTGACAGTTGCTTGTAATATGTAAATTAATAACTCTCTTACAACAGAAAGTGGATCGTCAGGAAATTTTGCCTGATACTCAGTCTCTAAATCACCAATACTGGATTCAGTTAGCTCCCAGATTTCATTAAACAAATCCGACTTATTTTTGAAATGCCAATAAATTGCACCACGGGTGACGCCTGCCGCTTTAGCAATATCTGCCAGCGAAGTTGATGAAACACCGTGTTGAGAAAACAAGCGGATTGCCACATCAAGAAGATGCTGACGAGTCTCAAGAGCTTGTTGTTTGGTTTTTCGTGCCATAAGTGGGTGAAAGTAAGGTGGTTAGATTTACATACATTTGTGAATGTATGTACCATAGCACGACGATAATATAAACGCAGCAATGGGTTTGTGGACATTTGATCCATTGAACAACTTTGAAATCGGACACTCGAGGTTTACATATGAACAAAAACAGAGGGTTTACGCCTCTGGCGGCCGTTCTGATGCTTTCAGGCAGCTTAGTGCTTACAGGATGTAATGACAAAGATACACAAAAGAGTGCGCCGCATACCCCTGAAGTGGGTGTCGTCACGCTAAAAAGTGCTCCTTTGCAGATAACCACAGAGCTTCCAGGCCGTACAAGTGCTTATCGTATTGCAGAAGTTCGCCCGCAAGTCAGTGGCATCATTCTGAAACGTAACTTCGTAGAGGGAAGTGAAATTCAGGCTGGTGTGTCGCTGTACCAAATTGACCCGGCTACCTATCAGGCCGCATATGACAGCGCCAAAGGCGACCTCGCGAAAGCACAGGCGAGTGCAAATATTGCTCAACTGACACTGAAACGTTATGCGAAGCTTTTGGGTACTAAGTACATCAGTCAACAAGACTACGACACCGCTCTTGCCGATTCTCAACAGGCAAATGCGGCAGTTGTTGCTGCTAAAGCCGCTGTTGAATCGGCACGCATTAACCTGGCTTATACCAAAGTGACTTCACCAATTAGTGGTCGCATCGGTAAGTCTTCTGTTACTGAAGGCGCGCTGGTAACGGGAGCCCAGGCCACCGCTATGGCGACCGTCCAACAGCTTGATCCTATCTACGTGGATGTCACCCAGTCCAGCAACGATTTCTTGCGCCTTAAGCAAGAGTTGGCTGACGGCAAACTGAAGCAAGAAAACGGCAAAGCGAAAGTCAAATTAGTCACTAACGACGGTATTACATTCCCGCAAGAAGGCTCTTTAGAGTTTTCTGATGTGACAGTTGACCAGAGCACCGGCTCTATCACTCTGCGTGCCATCTTCCCTAACCCAGATAAAACGCTGCTTCCGGGCATGTTTGTCCGCGCACAACTGGAAGAAGGTACTAATCCAAACGCACTGCTCGTTCCGCAACAAGGTGTCACTCGTACACCGCGTGGTGATGCTTCCGCCCTGGTCATTGGCAAAGATGACAAAGTAGAAGTTCGCGATATCACAGCAGCTCAGGCTATCGGCGATAAATGGCTGGTTACCAGTGGGTTGAAGGATGGCGATCGCGTAATTGTGACCGGTTTGCAAAAAGTGAAACCCGGTGTTCAGGTGAAAGCGCAGGAAGTAGCGGCAGATGATAAAGGTCAGAATCAAGCAGCCGCTGGCACTCAGTCTGAACAAACGAAGTCTTAACTTAAACAGGAGACGTTAAGACATGGCTAAGTTTTTTATCGATCGCCCGATTTTTGCCTGGGTAATCGCCATCATTATTATGTTGGCGGGCGGGCTTGCGATCATGAAATTGCCTATCGCGCAATATCCAACCATTGCGCCACCGGCGATTTCGATCTCAGCAAACTATCCAGGTGCAGATGCGAAGACGGTACAGGATACCGTGACACAGGTTATCGAACAGAACATGAACGGTATCGACAACCTGCTGTACATGTCCTCTTCCAGTGATTCCTCTGGTTCTGTCACCATCACCATTACCTTTGATTCTGGTACTGACGCGGATATCGCCCAGGTACAGGTTCAGAACAAACTGCAACTTGCGATGCCGCTACTTCCTCAAGAAGTACAGCAACAAGGTGTTAGCGTTGAGAAGTCTTCCAGTAACTTCCTGATGGTTCTCGGTTTGATCAACACCGATGGCTCCATGACCCAGGAAGATATTTCGGACTACGTTGGCGCAACCATTAAAGACCCTATCAGCCGTACTCGTGGTGTCGGTGATGTTCAGCTGTTTGGTGCTCAGTACGCGATGCGTATCTGGATGGATCCGAACAAACTGAACAACTACCAACTCACGCCGGTCGATATTATCAATGCTATTAAAGCGCAGAACGCCCAGGTAGCAGCAGGTCAGTTAGGTGGTACGCCACCGGTTAAAGGTCAGCAACTTAACGCCTCAATCATTGCTCAGACCCGTTTGAAATCTGCCGATGAGTTCAGCAAAATTCTGCTGAAAGTGAATCAAGATGGCTCACGAGTTCTGCTCAAAGATGTGGCAAAAGTTGAGTTGGGCGGCGAGAACTATAACGTTGTTGCACGTTACAACGGCCAACCGGCTTCTGGTTTAGGTATCAAACTGGCAACCGGTGCTAACGCACTGGATACAGCTGATGCGGTACGTGCCACTGTGGCAAAACTGCAGCCATTTTTCCCGGCTGGCCTAAAAGTGGTTTATCCGTATGACACCACGCCATTCGTTAAAATCTCTATCAAAGAGGTAGTCAAAACTCTCGTTGAAGCCATCGTGCTGGTGTTCCTGGTAATGTATCTGTTCTTACAGAACTTCCGCGCCACATTGATTCCAACGATTGCCGTGCCGGTGGTATTGCTGGGGACGTTCGCTATCCTTTCCATCTTTGGCTATTCGATAAACACCCTAACGATGTTCGGGATGGTGCTTGCGATAGGCCTGTTGGTTGATGACGCCATCGTGGTAGTAGAAAACGTTGAGCGTGTGATGGTGGAAGAAGGGTTGCCACCGAAAGAAGCCACACGCAAATCGATGGAGCAGATTCAGGGCGCTCTGGTCGGGATCGCGATGGTTCTGTCAGCGGTATTTATACCGATGGCATTCTTCGGCGGTTCTACAGGGGCAATCTATCGTCAGTTCTCCATTACCATCGTATCGGCAATGGTGCTTTCTGTTCTGGTAGCACTGATTCTGACACCAGCACTCTGCGCCACTTTGCTCAAGCCGGTCGCTAAAGGTGAAAGCCATGCGAAGAAAGGCTTCTTCGGCTGGTTTAACAACATGTTCGATAAGAGCACGCATCATTATACCGACAGTGTCGGTAACATCTTGCGTAGCACCGGTCGTTACCTGGTGTTGTATCTGCTGATTGTGGTGGGTATGGCGTTCCTGTTTGTTCGTCTGCCAAGTTCCTTCTTGCCAGAAGAAGACCAGGGCGTATTCCTGACTATGGCTCAGTTGCCTGCAGGTGCGACACAAGAACGTACCCAAGCCGTTCTTGATGAGGTGAGCAAGTATTACCTCGAAAAAGAGAAAGACAACGTTAACTCGGTATTTACCGTTAACGGCTTTGGCTTCTCAGGCCAGGGGCAGAACACCGGTCTGGCATTCGTTTCCTTGAAAGATTGGGATGAGCGTCCTGGTGAAGAGAACAAGGTTCCGGCGATTGCTGCTCGCGCCAGTGCCCAATTCTCGAAAATCAAAGATGCCATCGTGTTCGCATTTAACCTGCCAGCGATCGTAGAACTGGGTACCGCAACGGGCTTCGACTTCCAGTTGATTGACCAGGCGAACCTTGGACACGAAAAACTGACTCAGGCGCGTAACCAGTTGTTTGGTGAAGTCGCTAAACACTCAGACCTGTTAGTGGGCGTGCGTCCAAACGGTCTGGAAGATACGCCGCAGTTTAAAGTCGATATCGACCAGGAAAAAGCGCAAGCATTGGGCGTTTCTATCAGCGACATCAACACCACTCTGGGTGCTGCATGGGGCGGTAGTTACGTAAACGACTTCATCGACCGTGGTCGTGTGAAGAAAGTTTACCTGATGGCTGATGCTCCATTCCGTATGCTACCAAGCGATATCAACGACTGGTATGTGCGCGGTTCTACCGGCCAGATGGTACCATTCTCAGCGTTCTCTACCGCGCACTGGGAATACGGTTCACCACGTCTGGAACGTTACAATGGCTTGCCTTCCATGGAAATCCTTGGTCAGGCGGCGCCAGGTAAGAGTACCGGTGAAGCGATGAACATGATGGAAGAACTGGCGAGCAAATTGCCAACCGGTATCGGCTACGACTGGACGGGTATGTCTTATCAGGAGCGTTTGTCTGGTAACCAGGCCCCTGCCCTGTATGCGATTTCCTTGATAGTGGTATTCCTGTGTCTGGCAGCACTGTATGAGAGCTGGTCAATTCCGTTCTCGGTCATGCTGGTTGTTCCATTGGGTGTTGTCGGTGCACTGCTGGCCGCCACATTACGTGGGCTAACTAACGACGTGTACTTCCAGGTAGGCCTGCTGACAACCATTGGTTTGTCGGCGAAGAACGCGATACTTATCGTAGAATTCGCCAAAGACTTGATGGAGAAAGAAGGTAAAGGCTTGATTGAAGCTACGCTTGAAGCGGTGCGTATGCGTCTGCGTCCAATTCTGATGACATCACTGGCGTTTATCCTCGGGGTAATGCCGCTGGTCATCAGCTCCGGTGCAGGTTCCGGTGCGCAGAACGCCGTAGGTACTGGTGTAATGGGCGGGATGGTGACTGCAACTGTTCTGGCTATCTTCTTCGTACCTGTGTTCTTCGTGGTAGTACGCCGTCGCTTCAGCCGTAAGACTGAAGACCTCGAGCACGCTCACCCGGTTGAGCACCACAAGTAAGTCTTAGACTGCAAGTACAAGGCCGCGCAAGCGGCCTTTTTTATATCTGTGCCCCATCCTCATTTGCTATATTATTAAATATCGAAAATGCTGACTCTGGCCCTGAGTAGGTTTCAAAGTGTTGCCGTTCAGGAGATGTTTCATTCGAATATCATGACAAAATATTTCCCAAACTGACTGGTGAATTTGTAAATACGGATTCATACTTATTTATTAGGAACATTCCTAGTCGATTTTTTATTTACACCTGCCCGCGAGCTATTACAGCAACAGGAGATTAACCTGTTGAAAGCAAACTGTTTTCTTAAGTACCCTTTTAGGATAATTTATAAGACATTGCTTTTAAAAAACGTGAAACTCTTTATAAACATTACGTTAGGGTAAACACATTTGCTACAAATGTAATTTTTCGTAATAGTGAAAGGAAATCTACTGCAGATTGATTTATAGTGAAAGTATATGGAATAATCGTTGTTATTGATCCCCACCTCATCCAGGTGTGTCCACCCCAACGCGTAGTGTTTATCAATTTTCTTCGATAAAAGGGGCTGCATTATGGACGAATACTCACCAAAACGGCATGATATTGCGCAGCTTAAATTTCTCTGCGAAAACCTGTATCATGACTGCCTTACCAACCTTGGCGAGAGTAATCATGGTTGGGTTAATGATCCTACTTCGGCCATTAACTTGCAGTTGAATGAATTGATTGAGCACATAGCTGCCTTCGCACTTAATTACAAAATTAAGTATGATGATGAGAGTAAATTGATTGAACAAATTGACGAATATTTGGACGATACCTTTATGCTGTTCAGCAACTACGGCATCAATGCACACGATTTGCAGAAATGGCGTAAGTCCGGGAATCGATTATTCCGATGTTTCGTCACAGAGAGCCGCGCTAACCCTGTAAGCCTCTCCTTTTAAAAATATTACAAGATGTATAAGGTGATTTCATGACTACTAAACCATTAACTAAGACTGATTATTTGATGCGTCTGCGACGCTGCCAAACAATTGAGACCTTAGAACGTGTAATTGAAAAAAATAAATACGAATTATCAGATAATGAATTGGCGGTATTTTATTCAGCTGCCGACCACCGACTTGCTGAACTCACCATGAATAAGCTTTACGATAAAATACCACCCTCTGTATGGACATTTATCCGCTAATACCTCGTAATTGTTATTAGGTTCATGGTTTAAACAGTTAACTGCTGAATGCATCAGTCGCGGTTCATTGTTAGTGATTGTTGATTACCAGCTTTGCAATGTGATTGAAATCACAAAAAGAAACAACATTTTCATCAATAACAACCTCATCGCTTACGGTAACCGCTGTTCTGTCTATTTAATTGAGGCATCGCGATGAGTGAAGAGAAACAGAAAATGATTGCCGGCGAGCTTTATCGCCCTGGTGACCCACAACTTCGTGACGATAGTATTAAAGCGCGTCATTTGATTTACCGTTTTAATCACACCGAACCCGATGAACAAGCTGTGCGTGCACAATTGCTTGAACAACTGTTGGGCCAAAGTCTGAATGCTTATATTGAGCCAACGTTTCGCTGTGACTATGGTTACAATATTTTTCTCGGCAAAAACTTCTACGCCAATTTTGACTGCGTCATTCTCGATGTTTGCCCGGTTCACATTGGTGAAAACTGCATGTTGGCGCCAGGCGTTCATATCTATACTGCAACACACCCGCTGGATGCTGAAACACGCAACAGTGGCGTTGAGTTTGGCAAACCCGTTACGATTGGTGATAACGTCTGGATTGGCGGACGTGCGGTCATCAATCCCGGTGTCACCATCGGTGATAACGTGGTGATTGGCTCGGGTTCTGTCGTCACGAAAGACATTCCAGCCAACTCAGTGGTTGCAGGAAACCCGGCACGAGTGATTAAAACGGTTCCCGTCATCGGCCACTAACTGTTATGGTTTTTTTTGGCATAACTGTTACTTTTTTACCCGTACAGGGCTTCTTAAAATAACAGTTCTCTGCCCGTAACGTTTCCGTTCAGAAGGCTCATCATGACCGAAATTCAGCGCCTGCTCACCGATACTATCGAGCAACTTAATGCCGAAGAAAAACGCGATAACCGTCCGCGTTTTAGCATCAGCTTCATTCGCAAACACCCGGGGTTGTTTATCGGCATGTGGATAGGCTGGTTTGCCACACTGTGGGTGATGCTGGAATCAGATACTCTGGCAGGCTCGGTCTGGTTACTGGTGGTGCTATTTGCGCTACTTAATGGTTTCTTCTTTTTTGATGTGAACCCCCGTTATCGCTACGACGATATCGATGTACTGGATTTACGCGTTTGTTACAACGGCGAGTGGTACAACACGCGCAATGTCCCGTCGACATTGATTGATAAAATCCTGCATTCCCCTGGTGTTGACGAACAACAAAAATCTTTACTGCATAAAATGGTTGCCACCAAAGGCGAACTCTCTTTTTACGATATCTTCTCTCTTGGGCGTTCGTAACCCTCTCATTAAGAAAGAAAGGGGCCAAAGCCCCTTGTTTTAACGCCGTTTTTTCCCGCCCTGCACCGCTTTAAAACGCGGATTACTTTTGCAAATCACATACAGCCGTCCTTTGCGTTTCACAATCTGGCAATCCGGATGACGCTGCTTTGCGCTGCGTAATGAATTCAAAACCTGCATAAATCTACGCCTAATAAATTATGTTATAACATAACAATAAATGACCAATAAAAAGAATGCAACTCTGTTTTGTTGGCATTGCTGAATTTCGCAAAAGCTTAGAACCCGACACAGCCATAACTTAGAAGATAACAATATTGGGCGGCACGACGCGCTTACGGCAATGTAATTTCCATGTACTCCACCTCAGTCAGAAGGGTTAAACCATGAATCAGCGCTGTCGTTGTGAAAATTATTGTTGGGACAAAAAATCAGAGTTTGTCGGGAAAACATTTGTCTTACGCGGAGTTCATTATGAGCAACACAACGACCCAGGCCTTGCCAATACTCGATCTCCTGGCCCTTAACGGCACCGCGACAGATCGAGCCGCATTTCTTGAACAACTGCGCCATGCCGCGCGTGACATCGGTTTCTTCTACCTGATCAATCACGGCATCAGCCCAGAATTGCAACAGGCCGTCCAGGATGAAGCGCAGCAGTTTTTCGCTTTACCCGCAGCTGAAAAACAAAAAGTGGCGATGATCCACTCCCCTCATTTTCGTGGTTACAACCGTGCTGCCAGCGAATTAACTCGTGGCAAACCGGACTGGCGCGAACAGTTTGATATCGGCGCAGAACGCCCGGCGCTGGCAATTCATGAAGATCAGCCAGGCTGGTTGCGCTTACAAGGCCCAAATTTGTGGCCAGAATCGTTGCCTTCTCTAAAACCTACCCTGTTGCAATTTCAGCGTGAAATGACGGCGGTGGCACTCAAACTGCTGCGTACTTTTGCGCAGGCGTTACAACTGCCGGCCAACAGTTTCGATAACCTGTACGGCCATCAACCCAACGAACACATCAAACTGATTCGTTATCCAGGCCAACAAGCAACGGAAGGCAATCAGGGTGTCGGTGCGCATAAAGATTCAGGCTTCCTGAGCTTCCTGTTGCAGGACCAGCAGCAAGGTTTGCAGGTCGAAGTCTCACCTGATAACTGGATAGATGCCGCCCCATTGCCTGGCAGTTTTGTGGTGAACATCGGCGAGTTGCTGGAACTGGCAACCAATGGCTATTTACGCGCCACGGTTCATCGGGTGGTTTCCCCATTACCTGGGCTAGAACGTCAGTCGATTGCCTTTTTCCTCGGCGCGCAGTTAGACGCTGTCGTGCCCGTTTATGCTCTGCCACCCGAACTCGCTCAACAAGCTCATGGGCCAGAAAGTGACCCAGACAACCCGTTGCTGCGCGATGTCGGCTGGAATTATCTCAAAGGTCGCCTGCGGTCGCATCCCGACGTGGCGGAACGTTATTACCCGGATGTCTTGCGTAACAGCAGTGAACTCATCGCTTAAACCTTAAAGGAAAACACCATGAAAAATGCCTCTTTTAAACTGGCAGGGATCGCGCTGTCTTTGACTCTGGCCTTCAGCGCTCACGCAGCAGAAACTTTGCGCATCGCCGCTGACGCAGTACCGCATGCCGAGATCCTCGCTTTTGTGCAGAAGCTCGATCCGAATTTAAAACTCAAAGTGGTTGAGTTGAGTAACGGTGTGAATGCCAACGAATTGCTGGCAAACGGGGATGTGGATGCCAACTATTTCCAGCACGTTCCTTATTTGCGCGATCAGGAAAAAGCGCTGGGTAAAAAATTCACCGTCGCCGCAACCGTGCATATCGAGCCGCTCGGTATCTATTCACACAAATATAAAGACCTGAAGTCGGTGCCGGAAAACGCCACCATTGCTCTTCCGAACAACGTCACCAACTTGAGTCGCGCACTCTATTTGTTACAGGACAAAGGGCTGATTACGCTGAAGCCGGAATTTAAAGATGCCGCGCAAAACCAGGCCACACCGCGTGATATCGCCAGTAATCCGAAGAAGCTGAAGATCGTCGAGATCGAAGCACCGCAACTGCCGCGTTCGCTCGATGATGTTGATCTGGCGGTGATTAATGGCAACTACGCGCTGGAAGCCGGGTTAACGCCGTCGAAAGACGCACTGGGTCTGGAAAGTGCCACGCATAATCCTTACGCCAATATTCTGGTTACCAACCCAAATCTGGCTAACGATCCGCGCATCAAAGAGCTGGCGAAAGATCTGCAATCCCCACAAGTTGCTGACTTTATTCGCAAACAGTTCAATGGCTCAGTCATCCCTGTCGCTACTCCGCAATCATGATTACCGTTGAGCGGCTGAGCAAAGTGTATGCCGGAGGAGGCCAACCGGCACTGGATGATGTCTCGCTGACTGTGCCAGACGGTGCAATCTACGGCATTCTCGGGCGCAGTGGCGCGGGGAAAAGCACCTTGATCCGCTGTCTCAATTTACTGGAGCGGCCCACTTCGGGCCGTATTCTGATGCAGGGCGTGGACATTACCACGCTCAATAACCGCGAATTGCGCACCCATCGCCAGCGTACCGGAATGGTATTCCAGCACTTCAACCTGATTCATGCGCGTAATGTCGCGGACAACATTGCCGTACCGCTGGAAATCGCCGGGCAACCGCGTGAGGTGCGCCAGAAACGCATTATTGAGTTGCTTGAATTAGTTGGGCTGAGCGATAAAGCCCAGGCTTTTCCGTCGCAGCTTTCCGGCGGGCAGAAGCAGCGCGTAGGCATCGCTCGTGCCCTGGCCGCGCATCCTGATGTGCTGCTTTGTGATGAAGCCACCAGCGCATTAGATAGCGAAACCACCGCTTCCGTACTGGCGCTGCTGATGGATATCAACCGTAAACTGGGCGTCACGATTGTGCTGATTACCCATCAACTGGAAGTGGTGAAAGCAATATGCGATCACGCGGCACTACTGGAAAACGGCAAATTAGTGGAAAGCGGTTCGTTATCTGAATTGCTGGCAACCCCCTATTCCCGCCTGCGCCAGGCGCTATTACCTGGCGACGCTGCGGAACAAGCATTTTTACGCCGTATTGGAGTGTCAGGGAGAGTGTTATGCGAAGTCGCCTAGCCTGGGAAGATTTGTGGCCTTTATTGCTCGATGGCACGCTCGATACGTTATATATGGTCGGCCTTGCCGCGCTTTTCACCGTGATTATCGGTTTGCCGCTGGGCGTGTTGCTGTTTCTCACCCGTCGTGACGGCGTCCTACCGGCACCGGTTTTGAATCAGGTTATTGGCAGCGTGGTGAATGTTGGGCGTTCACTACCGTTCATTGTGCTGTTGATTGCCTTAATCCCATTCACCCGCATTATCATCGGCACTACGTTGGGCAGCACGGCGGCAGTGGTCCCCATCACCATTGGTGCGTTTCCATTTTTTGCCCGAGTAGTGGAAAACGCCCTGGATGAAGTCGATAAAGGCCGTATTGAAGCCATTTTGTCGATGGGTGGAAATGTCTGGCATATCGTCGGCAAAGTGCTGCTACCCGAAGCGCTACCGGCCATTCTGGCAGGGATTACGCTCACCGTGGTGATGCTGATTGGCTTTTCCTCGATGGCAGGTGTGATTGGCGGTGGCGGTCTGGGAGATCTGGCGATTCGTTACGGTTACCAGCGTTTTAACGACCAGGTGATGGTCGGCACGGTGGTGATTTTAGTGGTGATGGTGCAGCTTGTACAAAGTATTGGTGACCGCCTGGTACGCCGTCTCGCGCACCGGCGGTAAAGCGTCGGATGACGCTAACGCTTATCCGACCGACAAGACACATTGGTCGGATAAGCGCCTGTTTTCAGTTCTTCTCGCGCACCAGTAAAGTTGTCAGCGTAAACGACAGTCCCAATGCCAGCGCCACGCCCATCAACGCAAAGATAAAGTACGGGCCGATGTACGCCGGCAAACTGAAAATGCTCGACAAAATATAGCCATACAAACGCACACCGAAGAAAGCAATGAATGCCGAAGCGAGGGAGCTGGCAACCGTGGCGGCAATAAACGCTTTCTTGTAGCGAGTCAGTACACCAAACAGTGCCGGTTCAGTGATACCCAGCAGCGCGGAAATTGCCGCTGGCAGAACCACAGCACGTTCTTCACGGGATTTGCTCTGCTTCCAGATGGCAAACGTGGAACCGGCAATCGCCATATTGGCCATGAACATCATTGGCATCAGCATGTCGTAGCCGCGATCGGTAAAGTTTTGCAGTGCGATTGGCGTCATGGCGTGGTGCATACCGGTCAGAATAGCCACCGGACGAATCGCCCCTACGACTAATCCGGCAAAGCTCGCCGACACCCCAAACAGCCCTTCAATAAACCACGCCAACCCTTTGCCAAGATAAATCCCCAGCGGCCCAATCACCACCAGCGCCACTAACGCCGCAAGGAACAGGGTGAGCGTCGGGGTAAACACCGTTTTCAGCACATCCGGCATGATTTTATCCACCCAGCGATGGATGTAACTTAATGCCAGAACCGAAAAAATCACCGGAATCACGCTTGAGGCGTAGTTGAACACCGAAACGGGGATCACATTCAGGAAGTAAAACGCACCGACCGCATCAGGTGCGTGGCCCGCCAGTGCTTTGGCGGCTTCAATCAGCGATGGATACATAAAGCATGCCGCGACAGCCGCAGCCAGGTATTCATTGGTCTTGAAGATTCGCGCCGCGGAGATGGCCAAAAAGAACGGTAAAAAATAGAACACGCCACTGGCGATTAAATCGATAACGATCACCGTGTCGCTTTTCGCCGAAACCACTTTCAAGGCAATCAAACCCGCCAGCAGGCCTTTAATCATCCCGGCACCGGCAATGGCGGGAACAATCGGGCCAAACACGCCCGACACGGTATCCATAAACATTGACACCAGGCTTTTTCGCGCTTTCTTCGCGTGGGTTGGTGAAGTTTGTTCAGGAGTGGAGCCAAGCTCGTGGGTCAGTTGTTCATACCAACTGTTGACCTGCGGGCCAATAATTATCTGGAATTGATCGCTCTGAATCTGCGCCCCTAAAACACCAGGGATTTTTTTAATCCCGGACTGATCAATTTTATTCTCGTCAATCAGAGAGAAGCGCAAGCGCGTCATACAGTGCCAGGCTTTACTAATATTATCCGCCCCACCAATCAGGTGAATAATATTATTAATGGCATCACGGGTCCCCATCTGTCACTCCCCAAAAAATTGCTTATTGTTATGTGTTGAATGCCCATGATGGTAGGGAATCGCAACCACTAAAACAAACCAATAAACTTTGAACAACATCACAATTAGCCTATACAAAAGCCATGAAACCACCTAAAGAGACAAATTGGTACGGTTTTTATGTTCACCGCACACCTTTTCCTGACCAATAAAAATAAGCAAAAAAAATGATTTACCCGCAGTCAAAAATAGGGTGATAGTAAAAAGCAGAAGCCTTAAACCTGAAAAGCCAATGAACGTTTTTAAAACGCATTGCGGAGTCATCTTGTGCAGCCAACCATTATTGAAAATATCGAATGTTTTATTACCCGCCCCGACCGTCACAACCTGGTCACAGTGCGAGTTACCACCAATAAGGGTGTGACCGGCCACGGCTGTGCCACCTTCCAGCAACGCCCGCTGGCCGTGAAAACCATGGTCGATGAATACCTCAAACCACTGCTTATCGGACGCGATGCCAATAATATCGAAGACTTATGGCAGATGATGACCGTCAACGCTTACTGGCGTAACGGCCCGGTCATCAACAACGCCATTGCCGGTGTGGATATGGCACTTTGGGATATCAAAGGCCAGCTTGCCGGAATGCCGCTATACCAATTGCTGGGCGGAAAATCGAAAGACGCTATCGCCGCTTACAGCCACGCCGCCAGTGAAACCCTCGAAGGGTTGTATCTGGAAGTGGACAAACTGCTGGCGCAAGGTTACCGCTACATTCGCTGCCAGTTAGGTTTCTACGGTGGCACGCCGCAAGGTTTGCATGCCACTCGTGAGCCAACGCCTGGCGCCTATTACGATCAGGACGAATATATGGCGAATACCGTGGCGATGTTCAAAGCGCTGCGCGAGAAGTACGGCAACCAGTTCCATATTCTTCACGATGTGCATGAACGTTTATTCCCGCAGCAAGCGGTGCAGCTGGCAAAAGCGCTTGAGCCTTATCAACCGTGGTTTATCGAAGATATTCTGCCACCGCAACAAAGTGCCTGGTTAGAGCAAGTCCGCGCGCATTCATCAGTGCCGCTGGCAATGGGCGAATTGTTTAATAACCCGGCTGAATGGCATGATTTGATTGTGAATCGGCGCATCGATTTTATTCGCTGCCACGTTTCACAAATTGGCGGGATAACTCCAGCGTTGAAACTCGCCATTCTTTGCCAGGCATTTGGTGTGCGTCTGGCCTGGCATGGCCCATCTGACATGACGCCAATCGGCGTGGCGGTGAATACCCATTTAAATATTCACCTGCACAATGCGGCGATTCAGGAGTTTATTCCGAATAAACCGAATACCGAAGCGGTGTTCCCCGGCGCGCCAGTTGCAGAGCGCGGTTATATTTATCCGCTTGAAAAGCCGGGTATTGGCGTCGGTTTCGATCAACAAAAAGCGGAAGCCTTCCCGGTGGAATATCGCCCACACGAGTGGACGCAAAGTCGCTTGCCTAATGGGGCGATTCACACGCCTTGAGTGCCCTGCCGATACGCTAAATTGTCATGGTTATAGGGGATGACGTAGGTGCAGGAATAGTTGATGTCGATGATGTCGCTGATTTCAAAAACGCGCCCCCCTTCCAGAATGCCCCGGTTGATGATGTGCATCGCCGGGATACCTTTTTTACATTCCAGTAAGGCCGCCTGTTCTTTGCTAACCGCCACCGCCTGATAACTGGTTAGCAGGTGAGAAATTCGCAACCCCTTGCTCAGCACATATTGTTGAATCGAGCGTTCAATCACTTGCTGGTTTAAATCAGGGAAATCCTGTACCGGCATACGCGAAATCTCGATTTGTACCTTTTGATTATCGACATATCGCAAGCGGCAAAACTGCCAGATGTAGTCATTTTCACCCACCCCAAAAACTTGCTGCTCTTCGCGATTTGGTAATTTCTTATGCAGATTCACCATGCGAAACGCCATCTGATCAAAACGCTTTTCGGTGATGGAGTTATAGACCAGCGGGTTATTACGGGCCTGTGGGTTAATCCAAATTCCAGATCCCTGGACAATTTCCACGACCCCAATACTCACCAGTTTTTCCAGCGCTTTGCGAATAGTAAAACGCGAAACATCATATTCCATGGCAAGCTGGCGTTCAGGGGGCAATTTGCGTCGCTGTGAATCATTATGTTGATAAATCTTGCTCAACAAATCCTGAATAACAAACTCTTTTTTCTTCATTTTATGCTCACCAGATGCTCGCATCTCAAGACTCCATGCCCACTCAGCATGAAAACATAACATCCCTCATTCATGTGAGATAGACTAACCTCTTCTATGAAAAACCATTATAAAAACGAAATTTCTCACGGGGTCTAAAAGAATGACATCCCGAAAGCTTATTAGCCTGGTCAGTGGCATACTTATTTTGGCGGTTTTGCTGCCTATTTTGTTAAGCATTTATCTTGCTCATCGTAATGCCGAGCAAGTTTTTCATAACGAACTGGGAGAGTTTGCCGATCACGCCTTGTACCGCACCGGCAATGTTATCGAGCAGGCTGTTGCTGCTGTTGATGATATTAACCTCAACAAAGACAATACCTGCTCTCCGGCTCATGCGGAGGCCATGCATCGCATCGCCCTTGAATATCGCTATGTGCAAGAAGTGATATTTCAAAAGGATGACCATCTTCTGTGTAGTTCGCTGGAGTTATTCAGCCACGGAGAAACCCTGGGTAAACCCGAACATTCTGGTAGTTATGGCTTTAATGCATGGTATACCACGCCACCGCTGCCAGGCTTTAAACGCAAGATGATCTATATTGGCAAGTTCTCTCATGTTGCCTTAGTTGACCCGATGTCCTTTATTGACGTACTACCATTTGGTAAATACACGCTAAATATTGCCATGGTCGGTCTGGCTAAACAGAGAATAATTGCCAGCAATAGTCACTATATTCCAGACGCGTGGCGTGAACCGCTGAAACAAGGTGTAGAGGAATTTCAAAGCGAGAACAATTTTTATGTTATCCGTCGCAATCCAGAAACTGGCCTGGCCATGGTGGCCTGGGCTTCACTGGAGCCGCTGAATACGGTTTGGTATGAGCAACTATTGATTTGGCTACCCGTCGGTTTAGTGATTAGTCTTCTTGCAGGTACATTCTTAATTCGTGTTCTGCGCCGGTTATTATCACCACGTAACCGCTTGATGGACGCCATTAAAAACCGTGAAATTAGCGTGGTATATCAACCTATTGTCCATCTTCAAAGCGGTGAAAGCGTTGGTGCTGAAGCATTAATTCGCTGGAAGCAGCAAGATGGTTCAATGCTGAATCCTGATGCGTTTATTCCGCTGGCGGAACAAACCGGGCTGGTCACGCAATTAACTGAACAAGTCATTGAGCTTATTTTCCTCGAGCTTGGCGAGTGGCTTAGCCAAAACCCAGACCACCATATTTCGGTTAATCTGGGCGTGCGCGACGCAAGAAGTCTACATATTCTTGAAGTCATTACCCCTTATCTAAGTCGTTATTCCGTTAAACCAGAGCAAATTGCACTTGAAATTACCGAGCGGGGTTTTGCCGATCCGAAAGTGACAGCACCGATTCTTGCGCAATATCGCAAAGCGGGCCATGCCATTTATATTGATGATTTCGGTACTGGTTACTCGAGTCTCAGTTATTTGCAGGATCTCGATGTCGATATCATTAAAATAGATAAATCGTTTGTCGATGCGCTGGAATATAAAAACGTCACGCCACATATCATTGAAATGGCCAATACTCTGGGGGTTTTAATGGTGGCCGAAGGTATTGAAACACCCGCTCAGGCTTCGTGGTTACGCCAGCAGGGTGTGCAGTACGGGCAAGGTTGGTTGTACAGTAGAGCGCTGCCGAAAGAGGAGTTTATTGCCTGGGTGGCGAACTATCACGCCAGGGCAACGAAGCGCTCTTGACGCCAGATCAGGCTACCTGGCCTGGCGTCACCCACCCTTTTTTACTCGTCAAGCAGTGGTGCAAAGCCACCATATATCATGCGCTTGCCATCAAATGGCATTGACTCGCCAAACTCTTTCATCCGTGGGTCAGACATCATTTTGGCATTTGCTTGATCGCGAACTTCTTTGGAAGGATATTCAATCCAGCTGAAAACCACTTCTTCTTTCTCTTCAGCTTTCACCGCCATACGAAAATCAGTGAGTTTGCCATCGGGCACATCGTCAGCCCAACATTCTACTACGCGTAACGCACCAAACTCTTTGAATAGCGGCGCCGCTTTCGCGGCCATTTGCTTATACGCATCTTTATTTGCTGCCGGTACAGCAACAACGAAACCATCAACATAATGCATGGTGAACCTCCACGGTGTGGTGAAGACGGGTAGATGTTTTCCACCCGTGATGATTGCGATTGATAAGTTTAGTCGTTGAGAATGAAAACTGCTTACTCAGAGTTTGAGTAGCATTTCATATTGCGTAATGGGGTCTTGACGGTAGCCGCAGCTCAGGAAAAGAGGAGACATTTGTTCAGGGATAGCCGCTGCAGTTGCAATACCTGGGAAGCGCTCACGCAATAACATCAGCAGCTTTTTCGCCAGCCCTTTGCCTCGCGCAGCCGGATCAACATACAGCATTCGTAACCTGAGGTATGGCGCCGTCACTACCATGGCGTAAGCGGCATCTTGCAGCGAAAATGCCTGGCCGGGTAATTTAAACAGCGTCTCCCCCCCGCTTAACCACGGCAAACGCAGGTGCGTATCGGCCATCATTTTTTTGGCAACCATCAGAGGATCGACTTCAGTTAATTCGTTGGTGGCAATAAAGCGCGCCGGGCTTGTAGCGTAAAATCCGACGAACGTATTCTGACGCACAAATCCCATACGCTCATACAGTGCCAGCCCACTGTCGTTACCGACGATGACTTCCAGCCACATGTTGCGGTCGCCACGCGCTTTCGCTTCATCAATTAATTGCTGCATGAATTGCCTGCCAAACCCCCGCCCACGCAGTTCAGGGCGAATAGCAAATGCGGCGAGGCGACAGGATTGGCCACGGCGACTGATGATCGCCAACGCTTTCGGTTCATCGTTTTGCATCCACACACGGCTATCATTGAGGCTCATATCTTCAGCGGCAAAACGCGAGGCAAAGGCCTTGCCGTCAATGGTGAAAGGGACTAAATACCCTTCAAAACAGTGAGATAAAATTTCTGCTAACTGATAGCTACTAAAATGTGCCGCCGCTTTGCTAATGACCGTGTTGTGCATCGTGACCTCAAACTGTCGGTTTTAGGTTTCAACATTAGGGTACTATTGTCGGTTCAACCAGTTTTTTCTCCCGTTGAATATGAATACGAAACCACGGCAAACAGAGTTGAATTAATGGGCCAATCGCCAGCGCGTATAACACCGTCCCGACGCCAAATGTGCCGCCCATCAACCATCCCGCCAGTAAAACCGTCAATTCGATGGCGGTGCGTACACTGCGCACCGACCAACCCGTTCGCGCGTTAATCCCGGTCATTAAGCCATCTCGTGGCCCTGAACCAAACCCAGCGCCGATGTACATCCCCGTGGCAATCGCATTCACCAGTATCGCTGCCAACAGCAAAATACTGCGCGCTGCCAGCGATTCAAGCGGCGGCATTAAGGCTAACGCGGCATCAGCGGCCAACCCCAACACAATCACGTTGCTGATGGTCCCAAGCCCAGGTTTTTGGCGCAACGGGATCCACAGCAGCAGCACCAACGCGCCGACCACAATCATCACCATGCCAATATTAAGAGAGAAGATCCGCGCCACACCAAGGTGGAACACATTCCATGGATCGGCCCCTAAATTGGCTCGCACAAACATGGCGGTAGAGACACCGTATAGCACCAGACCGGTATACAGTTGCAGCAAGCGACGAGCGATCATTATCTTCACCTCAGAAATCTTTTGTGGCTTTACTTTCACGCAAAATGGATCTGATATTAAGGTCCAGTTAATACAAAGTGGATTGCTATGACACAGCGCAGAACCGGTTCATCATCGCTGACAAAATTGCTGGGAAACTGGCAACAGGATTTACCGCGCTCCCCGGTTTATCGCCAACTGGCGGATGGGCTACGGTTGCTGATTCTGGATGGACGCTTGCCGCTCGATTGCCGCCTGCCTGGTGAGCGAGAACTGGCAGCCGCACTCGGTATTAGCCGTACCACGGTCGCCACCGCGCTGGCTCAGTTGCGGGATGAAGGATATCTGGCAAGCCGACAAGGTTCAGGTTCTGTCACCATGCTGCCGGAAGGGCGGCAAACCGTCTCTCCTCTTCCTGGCCGGGCGACCACATTAGATCTTTCCACTGCGGCACTCACTGCCGGGCCAGAAATTCATCAGGCCTATGCTCAGGCACTGATTGCCTTGCCAGAACATTTAGCGACGACCGGTTATAACCAGCAGGGTTTGCCTGAACTGCGTGAGATTATCGCGCAACGCTATGCCGCCCGCGGGCTGCCAACTGACGCCGATCAGATTATGATCGTCAACGGTGCGCTGAGTGGTTTTGGCTTGATCTTACGTTTGTTAACCGGCCCTGGCGACCGCGTGGTCATCGACCAGCCTACTTACCCGATAGCACTCGCCGCCATTAAAGGAGCGTCATGCCGTGCTGTTCCCGTTAGCCTGACACAACAAGGTTGGGACACTGAAGGAATGGCAGCCACCATTGCACAAACTTCGCCACGGCTGGCCTACTTGCTGGCCGATTTTCATAATCCTGTCGGCTGCTGTATGGATGCCACAACTCGTGCAACCATCGCTGATATTGCCGCCCGAACACGTACCACAATAGTGGTCGATGAAACCATGGCCGACCTGTGGTACGACGCCCCACCACCGCCACCACTGGCCGCTTTTGATGATGCCGACCGGGTGATTACGCTAGGTTCCGCCGGAAAAAGCTTCTGGGGTGGTTTGCGCCTCGGCTGGATACGCGCCAGTACACGCACCATTGCTTCGCTGATACAAATCCGCGATTCGCTGGATTTAGGCTCGCCAATCCTTGAGCAACTTGCCGCGATTAACCTGTTTAACGACGCTGAAAACTTTTTACCCCAACGCCGTGAAATTTTACGCCAGCGCAGAGATGCCTGCGGTGCAGCCATTAAAGAACTGTTTCCCGACTGGAAACTGACCGTGGTGCCACAAGGGGGATTATCGTGGTGGATTGAGTTGCCAAAACCATTGGCGACGGTGTTTGCCGCAAGTGCAGAATCGCAAGGCATCCGCATTGGCGCAGGGCCACGTTTTGGCATTGATGGCGCATTTGAACGCTATTTAAGAATGCCGTTTACGTTAGAAACCACGGAAATGCGCATCGCGCTGGAACGATTAAAACCGATTTGGGAGAGTGTTGCGCAAGCAGGTAGTGAATATCTAAGAAGAACGGTGGTTTAGCAGACCCCAGAATTGGGTGGGGGCCCTGCCAGCTACATCCCGGCACACACGTCATCTGCTGCGGCTGCTTCCTTCCGGACCTGACCGAATTCACAAATTAGTGTTGCGGGAGAACCAACAGGGCCCCCATTGAGAGCGCTAGTTACCTAACGCGCTGGCGCATTATCCATGTTGCCCCCGGCAATTGCAAGCAAGGAGCGGTCAGGTGTTGCTTTCTTGCGCACCCCCAGTTTTTCTTTCTAGTTTAGTACACGACGATTATCCTTACCGGCATCCTGATTTGGAGTTTGCTATGGATAACAACGATTCATTCCCGCAGCGGGTTTATCAGATTATTGCCGCTATTCCTGAAGGTTGCGTCACCACATATGGCGATGTGGCGCGCCTGGCGGGTTCACCGCGTGCCGCACGACAAGTCGGAGGTGTTCTCAAGCGCTTACCTGAAGGCAGTAAATTACCGTGGCATCGCGTCGTGAATCGTCATGGCACGATTTCGCTGACCGGTCCGGATCTACAGCGCCAGCGGCAAGCTTTGCTATCAGAAGGGATTATGGTGTCTGGGGACGGGAAAATTGAGATGGAACGTTATCGCTGGAATTATTAATTAGCGCCTCCGTGAGGGGATTAGCCAGTTGTGTCGGATGACGCTGCGCTTATCCGACCTACGATATCAGCGTCAAGCGCCTCCGCAGAGGCGCTTATGTGCTTAGTATCAGTACTGCGTTGGCGCAGGAACGGTCGATACCGCACCACCGTTATCCTGGACTGGAACCGCCGTTTGCTGAACGGGCACCAGGGTCAGGTCTGCTTTGGTCCCACCGTTGTTAATGACCGGCTGAATGGTATCGGTGATAAACATCAGCTGATTGTTTACGGTGATCGCCGCACTCAAGATGATGCGAGCGTTAGGCTGAATATCCGCTGGGTTAAACGGCAACACAAAACTGAAAGGTGATTGCTTCCCTTCAGTACGGACCGCTCTTTGCGACAGCACTCTTGACGGAGCATCTGCCAAAGATGCGTCAGACAATGTCACCGTTAGCACCGCATCCGGTGGAAGCGCAATACGCTGACGAATCCAGACTGTCCCCGATACATTCGGCTGTTGAATATCAGATTGTGCTAATGCCGCCGCTGACGAAGTCGTCGCAGCTGGGGCTGGCGTTGGGATGTCAGCACTTTTGTTATGCGCGCATCCCGTCAACGCAACTGCCATGGCTAAACCACTTAACGTGTGCACAAGTTTCATTGATTTGTTCTCCTTTTATCAACGCACCAGCAGGCTTCAGGCCCACGAGTAATGAGTGGTTAAATATACTTATCATGCTAAGTGTGGCACAAACTTCTGACTTTTTCTGAAAACTAAGACATTTCGTCAGGTCTGGCCACTGAGTGGCGATTACAGGAAACCTGTTATAATCAGGCCAATTGCGCGATTTTTGTTAATTCCATTGAGGACCTTTTATGAGTCAGGCGCTCAGCAATTTGTTGGCATTACTCAATCTGGAAAAGATTGAAGAAGGTATTTTTCGTGGCCAGAGCGAGGACTTAGGTTTACGTCAGGTATTCGGTGGGCAAGTTGTTGGCCAGGCGTTGTATGCCGCCAAAGAAACCGTGCCAGCTGAACGTCTGGTGCATTCATTCCACAGTTATTTTCTGCGTCCCGGCGATAGCCAAAAACCGATTGTTTATGATGTCGAAACCCTGCGCGATGGCAATAGTTTCAGCGCACGTCGCGTGGCGGCGATTCAAAATGGCAAACCCATTTTCTATATGACCGCCTCTTTCCAGGCGCCAGAACCCGGTTTTGAACATCAAAAAGCTATGCCTGGAGCCCCTGCGCCGGAAAACCTGAAGTCAGAAACAGAAATCGCCATGGCGTTTGAAAAGCTGCTGCCTCAGAGCCTGAAAGAGAAGTTTCTCTGTGAAAAACCGCTGGAGATCCGCCCGGTGGTGTTCCACAACCCGATGCAAGGGCATGTCGATGAGCCGGTACGCCAGGTGTGGATGCGTGCCAACGGGAAAATGCCAACCGAGTTACACGTCCATCAGTACTTGCTGGGTTACGCCTCTGATTTTAACTTCCTGCCCGTCGCCCTTCAGCCTCACGGCGTCGGTTTCCTGGAGCCGGGCATGCAGGTGGCGACAATCGATCATTCGATGTGGTTCCACCGCCCGTTCGATATGAATGACTGGCTGCTTTACAGCGTTGAGAGTACTTCGGCTTCTAGTGCGCGCGGTTTTGTTCGCGGGGAGTTTTATTCACGCGATGGCGTGCTGGTGGCGTCTACGGTGCAAGAGGGGGTTATGCGTAAGCGAGGTTAAGATTGGCTCGCCCTCACCCCGCCACTCTCCCCCAGGAGAGGGAGAAAGTCAGAGAAAACACTGGTTATCCCCTCTCTCTGAGGAGAGGGAGAAAGTCAGAGAAAACACCGGTTATCCCCTCTCCCTGGGGAGAGGGCCAGGGTGAGGGGGAAATCATTTATGCGTTGTAAGCATTCTCGCCGTGGCTGTTCACATCCAGGCCTTCACGCTCATGTTCTTCTGGTACACGCAGACCGACAGTCAGGTCAGCCACTTTGAAGCCAATGAACGCGACTACCGCAGACCAGACAATCGTCACACCGATACTTTCCAGTTGCACCAGGATTTGATGGCCCATGGTCACGCCTTGTGCATAGCCCACACCACCCAGTGAAGTTGCGGCAAAGATACCGGTCATGATGCAACCTACGATACCGCACACGCCGTGGACACCGAACACATCACAAGGGTCATCGACACGCAGCCATTTTTTCAGCAGCGTCACACCCCACAAACCGGCCAGACCCGCTACGATACCGATAATCAGTGCACCGCCGACGCCAACATAACCACACGCTGGAGTGATACCGACCAGACCTGCAATGGCACCGGAACACGCGCCCAGCAGAGAAGGTTTGCCACGCAATGCCCACTCACCAAATACCCAGCCGAGGACGGCAGCGGCAGTTGCAACAACCGTGTTCACAAAGGCCAGAGCGGCGATTTCGTTTGCAGCACTTGCCGAACCGGCGTTGAAGCCAAACCAGCCGAAGTAGAGGATCGCAGTACCGGTAAACACCATCGGTAAGTTGTGCGGTTTGAACGCTTCTTTACCGTAGCCAACACGTTTGCCAATCAGGTAAGCACCTACCAGGCCCGCAACCGCGGCATTGATATGGACGACAGTACCACCCGCGAAGTCCATTGCACCGTGTGTTGCCAGTAAGCCACCACCCCACACCATATGGGCAATCGGCACATAAGAGAGCGTCAGCCAAATCACGACGAAAATCAGCACCGCTGAGAAGCGAATACGTTCAGCCAGCGCGCCAACAATTAGGCCCACGGTGATACAGGCGAAGGAACCCTGGAACGCCACATGAATATATTGGTAGAAAGAGCCCATCAACGCGGTGAGCTGAATATTCTTCAGCAATACCCAGTCGAAGTTACCAAAGAAGCTGCCACCGGAGCCAAAGGCCAGGGTATAGCCATAAACCACCCACAGCACACAAACCAGCGCAAACGTGACCGTTATCTGAGTCAGCATCGACAGCACGTTTTTGGAGCGAATCAGGCCACCGTAAAACAGCGCCAGCCCAGGTATTGTCATAAACAGCACCAATGCGGTGCTAATCATCATAAAGGCGTTGTCTGCTTTATCGGCCACAGCGGGTGCCGCAAGCGCGATTGATGGCGCAAGTGCCAGGGCTACAACGCCTAAGATAGAGGCTAATTTCTTCATTTTTTCCATCCCTTTCACGAGTGGCAAGACGATTACAGTGCAGCTTCGTCGGCTTCGCCGGTACGAATGCGGATGACGCGTTGCAGTTCAGCAACAAAAATTTTGCCATCGCCAATCTTGCCGGTGTAGGCAGCTTTGCTAATGACATCAATCACTTCATCAAGTTGATCATCGGCAATTGCCACATCAATTTTCACTTTAGGCAGGAAATTGACGCTGTACTCAGCACCGCGGTACAACTCTGCGTGACCTTTCTGGCGGCCAAAGCCTTTAACCTCGGTAACAGTCAGCCCTTGAATACCGATTGAAGACAGCGCTTCGCGTACATCTTCGAGTTTGAACGGTTTGATCACCACGGTAACCAGCTTCATAGATCCCCTCCAGTCAGAATTGGGTAATTGCCCTTGCAACACTGATTACATAAAGCAAAGGCCATGCCAAAAATGAAAAACAGGTTTTTTCAGCGCGTTAAGCCGCGCCGAATAAGGGTTGATGGGGAAGGAATAACGATGACTGGGATTAAGAAAGTTCTTAGGTAATAAAAACGCACCATTTCAGTGCATGGCGCGTTTCGCTTCTGCACCAATGGAGATACCCATTGGATTTATGCGTGCTTTTGGTGCATCAAGCCGTGGCAGGCTCTTCGCGAGTTGCCGCGGCTAATTCTTCACCTGCCAGTTGCAGCTGGTACATCTGCCAGTAACGGCCCTGTGCTGCCAGCAATTCACTGTGCGTACCACGTTCAACAGCCTGCCCACGGTGCAACACCAGAATGGTATCGGCATCGGTAATGGTCGATAAACGGTGAGCAATCACCACCAGCGTGGTGTGCTCACGCACCGCGGCCAGCGCATGTTGAATGGCCTGCTCGGTGCCGGAGTCGATATTTGCTGTTGCTTCATCGAGGATCAAAATCTGCGGTGCATCCACCAGCACGCGTGCCAGAGCCAGTAATTGCTTCTGACCAACAGACAAGTTATTGCCCTGCTCGCCCAACCGCGTGTAGATGCCATCACTCATGGTGCGAGCCAGTTCTGCCAGTTGCACCGTTTCCAGCGCTTGCCAGACCGCCGCTTCGCTGATGTCGCGCCCTAGCGTGACGTTAGCAAAGAAAGAGTCCGCCAGTACCACTGGATCTTGTTGCACCATCGCTACACCCTGGCGCAACACACTATGGCTCAGCGTATCCAGAGGGCGGCCATCAAGACGAATTTCACCGTTGGTCAGCGGGTAATAGCCCATCAACAAGTTTGCGAGGGTACTTTTCCCACTTCCGGTATGTCCCACCAGCGCCACAAAACTACGCGCCGGGACATCAAGGTGAATATCCTGCAATACCAGACGGTCACCGCGATAGGCGAAAGAGACGTTATCCACCTCGATATGGCCGCTTTCCAGCGGACGAGTATCGTTGCCGTAATCCTGGCGCTTACCGTCCATTAATTCGAACACGCGTTCACCTGCCACCACTGCCTGTTGCAGCATCGATTGTTGCGTGGTGAGTTCAATCAGCGGCTCGTTAAGACGCCCCAAATAGTTGATAAACGCGTATAACACGCCAACTTCAATGGTGCCAACAGAGGTGAAACCGAACAGCATCAGCAAGCCGCACAGCACCATTGCGGAAAACAGGCTCAACAACGGTCGTAATAAAAAACCATCGAGGCGCAAGGTTTGCATCCGCGCTAAATAGTGCGAACGGCTCGCCGCCCCCATCCGCTCGCCAAATCTTGCCTGTTGGCGGAACTGCTGGATGACGCTCATCCCGTTAATCACTTCGTTAAAGCCATCGTTGATATCCGCCAGATAGCTACGCACCCGGCGCACAATCGGTGTGCTGTAACGCTGGTAGATAAACATCACGATGATCACCGCCGGGAAGATGCAGACCGCCACCGACGCCATGCGCCAGTCGAGGCTGAACATCGCCACCAGCATCGCGCCAATCAGTGCGGCACTGCGCAATACTGTCGCAACGACCGTCACGTAGAGATCGCGAATGACTTCGGTGTCGTTGGTAACACGGGAAATTAATTGCCCAACCGGCTGGGTATCAAAGGTACTCAGTGGCTGGCGCAATGCGGCATCCATCACGTCAGTACGCAGCTTTTGTACTACGCCAACAGCGGCCTGGTTAAATAATAAAGCCTGCCAGTAATGCAGCGTCGCCGCCGAAATTGACAGCAACAGGTAGGCTGTTCCTAGCCCCGCTGCCGCCGCAATCGGCATGCGATGCTCAGACACCATGTTATCAATAAAATAACTCACTAAAATCGGGCCGCTGACTTCGGCAGCCGCCGCAATCCACAACATCACTACCGCCCCTGCGAGCGGTTTACGCCACGGTGAGCCATATGCCAGCAGGCGTTTGATGGTTGGCCATTGCTGTATGGATTTACGCATTGGCAGGTTCCTCGTCTACCGTCGTTTCTGGCGCATCATCCAGCGCCGCTTCCAGTTGTTGATAACGATACATGTCGCGATACCAACCAGACTTCCCTACCAGCACATCGTGATTGCCGCGTTGGGCAACATGCCCGTGCTGCATCACGAGGATTTCACTGGCTTCGGTCAAAGCCGACAGACGGTGCGCGCTAATAATAACGGTGCGGTTTTCGCCCCACTGGCGCAGGTTATGCAGGATTTGGTGCTCGGTACGCCCGTCAACGGCAGAAAGCGCGTCGTCGAGGATCAAGATTTCTGCATCAAGCAATAATGCACGAGCGATAGAAATACGCTGTTTCTGGCCGCCGGATAGCATCACGCCACGCTCACCGACTTCAGTTTCGTAACCTTGTGGTAAACGCAGAATATCGTCATGAACGCTGGCAAGCCTGGCAACATGTTCAATTTCCTGCTGCGTGGCGCCCGGTTTGCCCAAAGCAATATTGCTGGCCACCGTGTCAGAGAACAAGAATGGTGTCTGATTGACCACCGCCAGACGGCTACGCCAGGAGTCGAGCTGCATCTGCACCAGCGGAATACCATGGAAACAAATCTCACCCTGGTCGATGTCAAAATGACGCTGGAGCAGGGACAGAATGGTACTTTTCCCGGCGCCCGTTGGGCCACATAACCCCAACATTTCGCCTGGTTTTAAGGTGAAGGAGACATTTTCAAGTGTCGGGCGTGCGGTTTGCGGATAATGGAACGCCTGAATATTCGCTTCAACTGTACCGCGACCGGCTGGCGCTTCTTTGGTGCCATCGGTGACTGACGGCGCTTCGGAGAGCATGCTGCGAATTCGGCTGTACGCCGCACTGCCGCGCTCAACAATATTGAACATCCACGCCAGCGCCAGCATCGGCCAAATCATCAGGCCGAGGTACATCACAAAGCTGGTGAGTTGCCCAAGGGTGAGCGAACCCTGAATCACCATCCAACTGCCGCCGCCGATCGCCAGCAGGTTTGCGGTGCCGATGGTGATATAAATCGTCGGATCAAAGCGTGCATCCACCCGCGCCACTTTCATGTTTTTCTCGCCAGCATCTTTGGCTTCAGCGGCAAACAGCGCGGATTGGCGGTCTTCAAGACCAAAGGCTTTAATCATGCGGATGCTGGATAAACTTTCCTGCGTGCGGTCATTTAGCGTTGAGAATGCGGCCTGGGCGAGTTTGAAGCGTTGATGTAATTGGTCGCCATAACGTTTGATGACCAGCGCCATAACTGGCATAGGTAACAGCGCGAGCAGCGTCAACTCCCAGCTGATTTGCGTCGACATCACGATTAATACCGCGCAGCCCATCACCAGCGAATCCACCAGCGTTAACACGCCTTCACCTGCAGCAAAAACCACGCGATCAACATCGTTTGTCGCGCGTGCCATTAAGTCACCGGTGCGGTGACGTAGATAAAACTCGGGATGATGGCGGCTCAACTGGCGGTAATAATCTTCGCGCAATTCAACGGCAAGCTGGTAGCTTGCCCCGAACAACAGCACGCGCCAGACGTAACGTAGTATGTAGACGATCACCGCGATAACCAGTATCACGCCAATCCACATCAGCACGTCGCTGCCAGAAAGGCGCTGTTGAGTCACACCATCGACAATTACGCCCACCAGTTTTGGCGGCACAAGTTGCAAGATAGCAATGATAATAAGCAAGGCGACAGCCCCGAGATAGCGTCGCCATTCGCGGGTGAAGTACCAGCTTAATTGAGCAAATAATCGCACGCAGTCAAATTCCTGAGAAATACTAGTGAAATGCTATTGAGGCCGGAGAACCTAACTTAGCGTTCCAGTGGCAAGGCCGTGGTGTATTTTATCTGTTCCATGGCAAAACTCGAAGTCACGTCGGTTAAACCAGGAATACCATTCACCAGCCGTTTGTAAAAATCATCGTACCGTTTCATGTCTTCTACCTGTACACGCATCAGGTAGTCGTACTCCCCCGCCATGCGCCAGAAACCGAGCACTTCAGGCATCTGCTCCACGACAGAAACAAATTTGCAGTACCACTCACTGCTGTGGTGTTGGGTTTTTATCAACACAAATGCTGTCAGACCGAGGCCGAGTTTTTCCGGGTCTAATAACGCAACTTTGGCGCGGATGATGCCGTCGTCTTCCAGCCGTTTCAGGCGTTTCCAGCAGGGTGTGGTGGTCAGATTAACGGCATCAGCGAGTGCCTGCAAAGAGAGGGTGCAGTCTTTTTGCAGCAAGGATAGCAGCTTGCGGTCAATTTTATCTAACATGGCGACCTCCGGGAGAAATTTTTTCTCCATTGAACGTTCCTGACAGGCTAAAAGGCAACTTTTTTATCTCATTTTTGCATTACTCTAGGCACAAATAGACAAACGAAAATTCATACGGACAACAACATGACCAGCATCTGGGTAAACCACGCAATAAGCGAAATTAACGCCGATTACCAACGTTCCGCCGATACACATTTAATTCGCCTGGCGCTGCCTGGTTTTCCCGGTATTCAGCTGTATCTGAAAGATGAAAGTACACATCCGACAGGTAGCCTGAAACATCGTCTTGCCCGTTCGCTGTTTTTATATGGTTTGTGTAACGGCTGGATTAAAGAAGGCACCACCATCATTGAGGCGTCTTCCGGTTCTACCGCTGTTTCAGAGGCCTATTTTGCCCGTTTGTTAGGGCTGCCTTTTATCGCCGTGATGCCCGCCTACACGGCGAAACGTAAGGTTGAACAAATTGAGTTTTATGGTGGCCGCTGCCATTTCGTGGAAAACGCCTGCGAAATTTACGCGGCTTCTGAAACGCTGGCTCGCGAACTGAACGGCCATTATATGGATCAGTTTACTTACGCCGAACGCGCCACCGACTGGCGTGGCAATAACAACATTGCCGACAGTATTTTCCGCCAGATGGAACATGAGCCTAATCCAGTGCCTGAGTATATTGTGATGAGCGCCGGTACCGGCGGCACTTCCGCAACGATTGGCCGTTATTTGCGCTACCTGGGGTATCCGACGCAGCTGGCGGTTGTCGACCCGCAAAATTCAGTGTTCATGGATTATTGGCAGAACCGCGATTGCAGCCTGCGCAGTGCTATCGGCAGTAAAATTGAAGGGATTGGCCGCCCACGCTGCGAGCCGTCGTTCATCCCGGATGTTATCGACGAAATGATGCGTGTCCCTGATGCGGCCAGTATTGCCACGATGCAATGGCTGGAAACGATACTGGGCCGTAAAGTCGGCGCATCGACCGGCACCAATATGTGGGGTGTGTTGCAGCTTGCCGCACGGATGCGTGATGAAGGGCGCACCGGTTCTATTGTGACGTTGCTTTGTGACAGCGGTGAACGTTATCTGGAAACCTATTACAACACGGATTGGGTGAAGGCGAACATCGGCGATGTTGCGCCGTGGATGGCTGAAATTCACAAACAGGTGGCTGCACAATAGAATCCACAGGCGAGAAGTGAGGTATTATTGTTCTCCCCAAAAAGGACACTGAAAGGAACTCACTGTGCATATTCACGCTTCTCTTCGCTTTCCACGCCGGTTAGTTGACCGGCGTTTGTTACTGAGTCTCAGCCTGGCAGGCTTCTTCGTAGTTCATTCAACACATGCGGCCTCGTTCGATTGCAGCAAAGCGACAACGGCCATCGAACACGCTATTTGTGATAACGAAACACTGAGCCAGCTCGACAGTACTCTCAATGAAAAATACCAAACGGCAATGGCGAACCTGTCTGATGAAGGGGCAAGTGAGTTACGCAAAAACCAGCGTAGCTGGCTAAAAGAACGCGATGCGTGTAACGCCGATGCGGCTTGCCTGGAAAACCTGTTTAACCAGCGTAAATCCAGTCTACAAGCAACAACGCAACAGGCGGAAACTCAACTCGACGCGATTATTGCCAGTATTCCTGCCGATCCGGCAAATGCCGCTTATCAGTTGAAGCAGTATCGTGGCCCGCTTGCCTCCGCATGGCTGGTCTACCTCAATCGTTTTGAACCCACCAGTGGCGTCACGGCGGAAGAAGCGAAACAACGCCACCAGGTTGCGGTCACCGCGTTAAATAAACAGAACGACTTTGCAGCCTCATTGCTGAAAGATATTGAGAACGATCCTAAAACCAGCAAGAACGTTGCCGTACTGACCTTTCTGCGCATGACCATTGAGCAGGGCAGGTATGATGAAGTCCCTCCCCGCCCTGATGTTCATTGCTTTGTTTTTAGCCGCCAGGGCGATGCGGCTTATCGAGCTTTTGGGGCATTATGGGGTTCCTCTCGCGATAGCCAGGCCCCTATCTGCCCACCGCAAGGCAATCTTTTTGAACTACCTGCGTGGAAGCAGCTTAATAAAATCCTCGATCCAGTCATGAGTGCTGCGTACCCAAATTCGGGTACCATTCGTTATGCCAGCTATGCGGATTGGGCGATACTCCGGCTGCGTGCAACGCTCTCACCCACCGATTTCCTTAAGCCAATTGAAGGTCAATCGCAGGAATCCCCTGAGAAGAGAATTAGCGAATGGGATGACAAAAGCTGGCCAAAGGTGCAACGTGAACAGCTACTTATCGCGATAGATCCGGCACGTAAAGCGACGATGGAGTGGCTACAAACAGAGCGAAAATTCACCGCCAGCGATGCCAGTAAAGCCTCAACAGCTATCGTTAATGCGTGGTTAAATGAGCAACTGGATTATCTCAGCGAGAATTTGTCGACAGGGGATCAGTGACGAGTTTTTCAGGCAATAACGAAAAAAAGCCGGGCTAATGCCCGGCTGGCTTAATGCCTTATCATTCGGGGGAATAAGTGAGGTTTGGTGTATCAAGCCAATGAGTCAAATAATGAGAAACGGCCTGTTTTTGGCAATGACCAATAACAGGTAAATGCGGTAAATCTGCTTTCAGTTGTGCCATCGCGTTGCCCATGATTAATCCATGACCCACGCTTGAGAGCATTTCGCGGTCGTTCATCGCGTCGCCAAATGCCATACAATCTTTCATCGTCAGGCCAAGATGCTGACTTAATACCTTCAGCGCCGAGCCTTTGTTGCAGCCCACCGGTAACACTTCTAAGCAATCTACCGCCGAGAAACAGAGAAACGCGCGGTCACCCAGCGCCTCTTCCAGTTGAACTTTCAGCCGTAGCAGGTCATCGTGCGGGCCACAGAAACAGGTCTTCGTCACTTCATCAGAAGGGATGCGTTTTACATCAACAATTTTCGGGCTAAAGCCGCTGTAAACGTGGGCGTTGAGCATTTCCCCAACTGCATATTCCGTTAACCAGCCGGTGTCATTAAACACGTGCAGGCTAGCCTGGGTTTCCCACTGCCCGTGAATCACGGTTTCCGCTGCCTCTGCTGCAAGATCCTGGCGGTGCAGAAGTTCGCCTTCCGTTGAGTGAATGCGTGTCCCGTTGCCGGTTATCAAAAACGCTTCCAGTGAGAGTTTGTTCAGGACATGGCGCATTTCTAGCACATGGCGACCCGTGGCAAATGCGAGTGTCATCTGGCGTTCATCGCGCAACCGGTTTAGGGTACGCACCGTTTCTTCGCCCAAAAGATGATTGGGCATTAACAGCGTACCATCCATATCAAATGCAGCCAGACGAGCCATGTTTACTCCGATTTGTGACGACTAAAACACAGCTGGCAGTATCACCTGGTATATACGGAACTAATAGTGAATACTTTTTTAAAATTGTTCCGGGTTTAACTATGCGACTACTCAATCGACTCAACCAATTTCAACGTTTGTGGCAACCCTCGGCGGGGGAAATTCAACACGTCACCGTAGCGGATTTGGCCGCTCGCTGTTTTTGCAGTGAACGCCATGTGCGAACGTTGCTCAATCAGCTACAGGATGCGGGGTGGTTAACCTGGGAGGCGAAGTCCGGGCGCGGGAAACGCGGCACCCTGACCTTTTTGGTGACGCCGGAAAGCGTTCGTTCAGGAATGATGGAACAGGTGTTGCACAAAGGACAGCATCAGAATGCGCTCGAACTGGCGCAGATCGCACCGGAACAACTGCGCCATTTGCTGCAACCATTTTTAGGTGGGCAGTGGCAAAATGATACGCCGACGCTACGTATTCCCTATTATCGTCCGCTAGAACCTTTGCAGCCGGGTTTTCTGCCAGGTCGTGCCGAGCAGCATTTAGCTGGGCAAATCTTTGCTGGCCTCACCCGATTCACCTCCTCTGGCACGCTCCCACAACCTGACCTTGCTCATCATTGGGAAGTCTCCGAAGACGGCCTGAACTGGAACTTTTTTATTCGCTCCACACTTCACTGGCACAACGGCGAGCCAGTGGAAAGCACGCAATTACAGCAACGTTTAATGATGCTGCTGGCACTTCCGACAATGCGGCATCTGTTTGTCAGCGTGAAAAGCATTGAGCTCGCCCATACGCAATGCATCCGTTTTGTGCTGCATAGCCCCGACTACTGGCTGGCTCATCGGCTGGCGAGTTATTGCAGCCGCCTGGCCCACCCAGAAGATGACCAAATCGGCTGCGGGCCATTTCGCATCAGCAGCTATAAAGAGAGTCTGGTACGCATCGAGAGCTTTGAGTCTTACCATCTCGGCCATCCGTTACTCAAAGCAGTGGAATACTGGATTACCCCACAATTGTTCGACACCGAACTAGGCACCAGTTGCCGCCATCCGGTGCAAATTGCCATTGGGCAACAAGATGAACTGGTCCATCTTCGCCCTGTCAGTAATAGCATCAGCCTCGGCTTTTGTTATCTGGCGGTGAAGCAAAACAGCAACTTGTCACCAGAGCAGGCGCGCTTTCTGATGCAGGTAATCCACCAGCAACAGTTGATCGCCAGCCTGCCCGTCGATGAATCGCTGATCATGCCAAGCGTTGAGATGATCCCCGGCTGGAAAATTCCCGAGTGGACTCAGTGCGACGCGATTGCGCTGCCGCCACAATTGACGCTGCTTTATCATTTGCCGGTTGAATTGCACGTGATGGCCCAGCAGCTTAAAACATCTCTTGCTGCCTTAGGTTGTGAATTAACGCTAGTCTTCCACGACGCGAAAAACTGGACCGGGTGTGATGCGTTAGCTGAAGCTGATTTAATGATGGGCGACCGGTTAATTGGCGAGGCACCGGTCTACACGCTGGAGCAGTGGTTACGCAGCGATGTGCTGTGGCCTGCGGTTCTGACTGAAAACCAGTACACCCATTTGCAGGCAACACTCGATACCGTGCAAATCCACCCCGACGAAAATGCCCGCAATACTGGTTTGCAAGAAGTGTTCAGCGCATTAATGCGCGATGCCATCGTGTCGCCACTGTTTAATTACCGTTACCAGATTAGTGCGCCGCCAGGTGTAAATGGCATTGAATTGAACGCCTGGGGTTGGTTCGATTTTACTCAGGCGTGGTTACCGCCACCGACCATGGTTTGAAAACAATGGCGTCAAGGAGCTGGGCAGCCATACGCCCACGCGTTACCATATATTTTTAGTTGTTTAACAGGATTACACATGAAACGTGCAGTTGTCGTCTTTAGTGGTGGCCAGGATTCCACAACCTGCCTGATTCAGGCATTACAACAGTATGATGAAGTCCACTGTGTGACGTTTGATTATGGCCAGCGCCACCGTGCTGAGATTGACGTTGCCCGTGAGCTTGCTCTGAAACTGGGAGCGCGTGCGCATAAAGTTCTCGATGTCACTTTGCTGAACGAACTGGCTGTCAGCAGCCTGACGCGTGACAGCATCCCGGTGCCCAATTACGATCCGACAGAAAATGGCATTCCAAGCACTTTCGTACCCGGTCGTAATATTCTGTTCCTGACGCTAACCGCGATTTATGCCTATCAGGTTGAAGCGGAAGCGGTGATTACCGGCGTTTGCGAAACTGATTTCTCAGGTTACCCGGATTGCCGCGATGAATTCGTGAAAGCGCTCAATCATGCAGTCAGCCTCGGTATGGCGCGGGATATTCGTTTTGAAACGCCGCTGATGTGGCTGGATAAAGCAGAAACCTGGGCGCTGGCAGATTACTGGCAGCAACTGGATTTGGTACGCCAGCAAACCCTGACCTGTTACAACGGCATTCAGGGGGATGGCTGCGGTGAGTGTGCGGCCTGCAACCTGCGGGCTAACGGGTTAAACCATTACCTGGCAGATAAATCTGCGGTCATGGCCGCCATGAAGCAGAAAACGGGTCTGAAGTAATTCAGCGGGCGTGGTTTTGCCACGCCCCATCAGTTATTCCATCATCTGCACTAACTTCTCGCGCAGTTCTCCTTCCAGCGGCACCGACTTCTGAGTTTTCAAATCGATACACACGAATGTCAGCAGCGCGTCCGCCACAACCTCGCCTTCAGGCTCAAGTTTAACCACCTGGCTTAAAACACCGCTTTTGCCATTGAGTTGTTGCAGGGAGCTTTCAATGCGTAATACATCACCAAGCACTGCCGGACGGCGGTAGTTAATATTGATGTTTACCACGATGAACGCAATGTTGTGGGCCGTCATCCATTGGAAACCCGCTGCGTTCTCCAGCCCTTCCCAACGGGCTTCTTCAAGGAACTCAAGGTAGCGGGCATTGTTAACATGCTGATAGAAATCAAGATGGTAACCCCGAACTTTGATTTGTGTTTGCATAGCGCTAAAACCCTATTTTTAGTTTTGGTCATCAGGTGAAGTAAACAGGCCACACCAAACTGGTATGACCTGTAATTTAGCATAGCAAACTTTTTAACGTATGCGAGTAACGGGGCTAATGCGTCAGAGCTTAATGCGAGACAGATTGCGTTCGACTAACGCGCTGCCAATCCCTGGCACCTCCTGTAATTGCTCAATCGCCTTAAATGGGCCGTACTCTTCACGATAGCTCACAATCGACTGAGCTTTCTTCAGCCCCACACCATTCATCGCCTGCGCCATAGCTTCTGCACTGGCAGTGTTAATACTTACTACGCCATCGTCGGCATCACCTTGCTTCGCGGTGGTGACAGGTGCGGCTGGGGTTTTATCGCTTTGTTGCTGAGCCGCTTCATTTTTGACGACAGCCGGTGCTGCTGTAGCCAGAGAGCACGCGCTGGCACCGATAAGAGCTACCGCAATGCAGACTGCTTTCATTCCGCTTTTGATTCCTGTTTTCATGCTGTTCCTCCTTGTGTGTTGACAGCGAATTAACCTTAACGGGAGGGAAAAACAGGGGCAAATGGCAATCTTCAAATGTGGAAAAGGCCGCGAAAGCGGCCTTTGAATGTTGCAGAGCGTTGCACTGGAGTGCGAGCAACGCCGAAGAACGTTACTGCTGTTCGATGCTGTCGCCCATCTTGATTTTGGCTTCTTTGCGCAGATTGGTCATCAACGCTTCGAAAGCAATTTGGGCATTGTTCTGGGTGATACCTTGTACCATTGCTTTTTTCTGCTCAGCTGGCATATCACCGGGTTTAACTTCATCGACCGCTAACAGAACAACGTTACCCTGCATGTCGTTAGCCACGCCGAAGGAAGGCTTGTCTTTAGCTGGTAATGGCAGAGTGAAAGCAGCCTGGCTGATTGGGTCCTGGCCAGTACGCGCCAGCGTTTTTGCGGAACCGAAGCTCAAACCTGCAACTTTCATCGCTTCGTCGCCTTTACCCAGTTTCAGTTCGTTCAGGATTTTATCTGCATTCAACTTCGCTTGTTGCTCAGCTTTTTGGTGTTTAACCTGCGCGATAACCTGCTCACGAACTTCAGCTAACGGTTTAATTGCTTCTGCTTTATGTTCTGCTACACGCACCACGAAAGCACGGTCACCCTCAACGGTAATGATGTCAGAGTTGCTTCCTGGCGTACCGTTAGCACCGACCAGAGCACCATTGAAAATAGCATCTGAAACCGGTTTGAAGTTCAGCTCAGCAGGTAGGTTATCGTGACCGAACCAGCCAGTCTCAACCGCTTTAACGCCAGCGACTTTTTCAGCACTTGCCAGAGATTCGTTATCGTTGCTTGCCGCGTCGCTTACTTTCTGTTGCAGCGCATAGTAAGCATCAACCGCTTTATCTTGCTTCACTTTCGCCGTAATCGCGTCTTTTACTTCAGACAGCGGCTTGGTTTGCGCAGGTTGAACATCATCCAGACGAACCACCAGGAAACCAACTGAAGATTTGATTACCCCAGAAAGTTGGCCTTTATCTTTCAGACCTGCATTTTTCAGCTCGTCCGGTGTAGTGCCTGGCTCCAGCCAACCCATGTCACCCCCCTTACGTGCAGAGATGATGTCCGCAGATTTTTCTTTAGCCAGTGCAGCAAAGTCAGCACCTTTGCTCAGCTCATCAAGAACCGCTTTAGCTTCGGCTTCAGTTTTGGTCTGAATCACGCTGTAGCGATTACGCTGAGGCTGAGTGAACTCGTCCTGATGCTGGTCGTAGTACGACTGGATATCAGCATCTGCGACTTCCACTTTCTGAGACGCCGCATCAAGCATGATGTAGCTGACCCGGAATTGCTCAGGAGCGATGTAGTTGTTTTTGTTTTGCTCGTAGCTGGAGTTAATTTCCTGCTCGGTAACTTCTTGCTTTGCAGCCAGTGCGTTCACATCAATTGTGGCTTCACGAACGACACGCTGCTGTGATACCAGGGCTGCCAGCTCATCAGTTTCACCGGTCAGCATGAAATCGGTGCCAACGACGGCGTTAATCAGTTGCTGAGTGGTCAGTTGATTGCGAAGTGCCTGCGCGTATTGATCGGGTGTCATGCCCATGTTGTTGAGGATGGAGGTATAACGCGCGTTATCAAACTTGCCGTTGTTCTGGAATGCCGGCTCTTTAAAGATGGCTTGTTTGATTTGTTCGTCGCTGATACCAAGGCCAAGGTGTTTGGCGTATTGATCCATTAACGCTTCATCAACCATGCGTGACAGCACCTGCTGACGCATCTGCTTAATGTAGCCTTCGTTGCCAGCCAGCACAGAGTACTGTTCGCCCAGTTGCTGCTGTTGACGATTACGTTCGCTAGCAACGGCGTTTTCAAACTGACCACGGCTGATTTCTTGACCATTCACTTTTGCGGCATAGTTGGCACTACCGCCAATCAGGTAGCCACTCACGCCAGTCAAAATGAATGACACGATAATGATGCCGAAAATTATCTTGATTACGAGGCTGTTTGCCGCCGTACGTAAATTGTCCATCATGGTGTAACAACACTCCACTGTAGTGTGAATGGTAAACCCAGCGCAGCCGCTAAATGGGCATCCCTGAATATGCGTACTGCTGTGCCGCTGTGTGCAAGCGGGTATTGTGACAAGAAAATGGGTTCAAATCATCAAACATGCGCAAAATTAGGCATCAGCCATAAAAAAAGGCACATCTAACGATGCGCCCTGACCTAACTTTACTCGACTTGCCCTATATCCCCGTCATCATTCAACCCGAATCACGCAGGTTAGGGCTCGCGATATATCAGTTAACAGCTTCTTTCAGCGCTTTACCAGCACGGAAGCCTGGTACTTTTGCAGCCGCGATGGTGATTTCTTTACCTGTTTGTGGGTTACGGCCAGTACGGGCAGCACGTTCACGAACAGCAAAAGTTCCAAAGCCAACCAGTGCCACGTCTTCCCCGGACTGCAGAGATTCGGTAACAGAAGCAATCACAGCGTCTAATGCACGTCCAGCCGCGGCTTTAGAAATATCAGCACCTGCGGCAATTTTGTCTATCAGTTGAGATTTATTCACTCTTCTCTTCCTCTCTTTATAATTTATATCGCACCAGATATCCTTCAAAGTGCGACCGCGCAGCAGTTATATCAGGCCTGTCATGCCCTTACAACACCCGTTGTTCAGGACATGCCTCACCAGCAGTCTAAAGTAGCGATACAAAAAAAAGCTGGCAAGTGACAATTCACCAGCCAGCTCTGATTTTATTGACCGAATATGCGTCAGGTCACTATTTTGCAGTTACAACCTGCATTCCGTAGGGTTCGTTTTGCAATGCAAGAGCCAAAACTTCCTCGATGCGCTTCACCGGATGGATATCCAGATCGGCGATAACATTGTCAGGAATCTCTTCCAGATCACGTTTATTTTCATCCGGAATCAGAACAGTTTTAATTCCACCACGGTGTGCCGCGAGCAGTTTTTCTTTCAAACCACCGATTGGCAGAACCTGACCACGCAGCGTAATTTCACCGGTCATCGCCACATCTGCACGAACAGGGTTACCTGTCAGGCAAGATACCAGCGCAGTACACATCGCAATACCCGCACTTGGGCCATCTTTCGGTGTTGCACCTTCCGGTACGTGAACGTGGATGTCGCGTTTTTCGTAGAAATCAGCATTAATGCCCAATTTCTCTGCACGCGCACGCACCACGGTCAACGCAGCCTGGATAGATTCCTGCATAACTTCACCCAAAGAACCGGTGTAAGTTAATTTGCCTTTGCCCGGCACACATGCGGTTTCAATGGTCAGTAAATCACCACCTACTTCGGTCCACGCAAGGCCTGTTACCTGCCCTACACGGTTTTCGCTCTCTGCACGGCCATAGTCAAAGCGCTGCACGCCAAGGAAATCTTTCAGGTTATCGCCGTTGATGGTGATGTGCTTGAGCGTTTTATCCAGCAGTAGCTGTTTAACCGCTTTACGGCATAGTTTGGAGATTTCACGTTCCAGACTACGCACACCCGCTTCACGGGTGTAATAACGGATAATGCCGCTAATGGCGCTGTCTTCAACCGTCAGCTCACCTTTCTTCAATGCGTTACGCTCGATTTGCTTGGTCAACAGATGCTGTTTAGCAATGTTCAGTTTTTCGTCTTCGGTGTAACCGGACAGACGAATCACTTCCATACGATCCAGCAGCGGTGCCGGAATGTTCATGGAGTTTGACGTTGCTACAAACATCACGTCGCTCAGATCGTA
Source organism: Buttiauxella agrestis ATCC 33320 (assembly GCA_024169445.1). GTDB lineage: Bacteria > Pseudomonadota > Gammaproteobacteria > Enterobacterales > Enterobacteriaceae > Buttiauxella > Buttiauxella ferragutiae. Next base: position 2,084,549 of record JALKFA010000001.1, on the reverse strand, counting down.
ATCTACTTCCAGATAGTGGTCGTTGAACGCCACGTTCTGTTCTGGATCAAGAACTTCCAGAAGTGCAGATGCCGGATCGCCACGCATGTCTGAGGACATTTTATCGATTTCATCCAACAGGAATAATGGGTTTTTAACGCCCACTTTCGCCATTTTCTGAATCAATTTGCCCGGCATGGAACCGATGTAAGTACGACGATGCCCACGAATTTCAGCTTCGTCACGTACGCCACCCAAAGCCATGCGCACATATTTACGTCCAGTCGCACGAGCGATGGACTGACCCAGTGAGGTTTTACCCACACCTGGAGGCCCAACCAGACACAGAATTGGCCCTTTGAGCTTGTTAACGCGGCTCTGGACTGCGAGGTATTCCAGGATACGATCTTTCACACGCTCAAGGCCGTAATGATCGGTATCGAGGACTTCCTGCGCCTGACGCAGATCTTTTTTCACTTTGCTGCGCGCATTCCACGGTACCTGCACCATCCAATCGATATAACCACGAACTACGGTTGCTTCCGCAGACATTGGCGACATCATTTTCAGTTTTTGCAGTTCCGCTTCGGTTTTTTCACGCGCCTCTTTCGGCATTTTAGCCGCGTCGATTTTGCGTTTTAGCGCTTCATTTTCGTCTGGAGCGTCGTCCATTTCGCCGAGTTCTTTCTGAATGGCTTTCATTTGCTCATTCAGATAGTACTCACGCTGGCTCTTTTCCATCTGCTTTTTAACACGGTTGCGAATACGTTTCTCAACCTGCAGCAGATCGATTTCTGACTCCATCATGGCCATCAGATATTCAAGACGCTCGTTAATATCGGACATCTCAAGAACGGACTGTTTGTCAGTCAGTTTCAATGGCATGTGGGCCGCGATGGTGTCTGCCAGACGCGCAGGATCGTCAATGCTGTTCAACGATGTCAGCACTTCTGGCGGGATTTTTTTGTTCAGTTTGATATAGCCTTCAAACTGCCCAATTGCGGTGCGTACCAACACTTCCTGTTCGCGCTCTTCGATAGCTGGCGAATTCAGGTACTCAGCCTGGGCTGAGAAATGGTCACCGTTGTCAGAAAGCGTGGTAATACGTGCACGCTGTAACCCTTCAACCAGCACTTTAACGGTGCCGTCTGGCAGTTTCAGCATTTGCAGGATGGATGCCACGGTCCCCACTGAGAACAGGTCATTGATACCTGGCTCATCTGTCGAGGCTTCTTTCTGCGCCACCAGCATGATTTTTTTATCATGATCCATGGCCGCTTCCAGGCAACGAATGGATTTTTCTCGCCCGACAAACAGTGGAATTACCATGTGCGGATAAACCACCACATCGCGCAACGGCAATACGGGGATTTCAATGCGTTCAGAACGCTCAGGATTCATAGAGCTCTCTCTTAGTTAAGGTCCGCCTGGTGATGGGGCGATGCCTCAGTCTATATTCTAAATCATTCAAATTGCAGCAAGGCGACCAGACCACGAATCTCCAGGAGCATAGTTGACTATGTGACTGGAGCGAGTGGGTGCAGTCAACGCACCTGCGGTTTGAAGGATGACGAATATCATGACATCACCAACAAGTAAGTCAGTATATGGGGATGTTTCCAGAGCATTCAATGCCAGGAATGAAGGAAAAGCAAAAGGGGGATATAAATCCCCCTTTTTATACTAACTGACTGGTTATTTTGGCGAATTATTCACCGGATGCTTGTTGTGCTTCCGGCTTACCATAAATTAATAATGGTTTGCTTTGACCGTCGATGACGGACTCGTCAATCACCACTTTCTCGACATCTTCCATAGAAGGAAGGTCGTACATGGTATCCAGCAATGCGCCTTCTACGATGGAACGCAGACCACGAGCACCCGTTTTACGTGCCATTGCTTTCTTAGCAATCGCATCCAGTGCTTCGTCGCGGAATTCCAGATCCACGCCTTCCAGATTGAACAACGCCTGGTACTGCTTGGTCAGGGCGTTTTTCGGCTCTTTCAGGATTTGAATCAGCGCTTCTTCGCTCAGTTCGGTCAGCGTAGCAACCACTGGCAGACGGCCGATAAACTCAGGGATCAGACCAAACTTGATCAAATCTTCTGGCTCAACCTGGCCTAACAACTGGCCTTCGGTCGCCTTCTGAGATTTACCTTTTACGGTCGCACCAAAGCCAATGCCTGAACCGGTTTCAACGCGGTTAGCAATAACTTTATCCAGCCCTGCAAATGCACCGCCACAGATAAACAGAATCTTAGAGGTATCAACCTGCAAGAATTCTTGTTGTGGATGCTTACGGCCACCCTGTGGTGGAACCGCCGCAACAGTACCTTCGATAAGTTTCAGCAACGCCTGCTGCACACCTTCACCAGACACATCACGGGTGATGGACGGGTTATCAGATTTGCGGGAGATTTTGTCGATCTCATCGATATACACGATACCGCGCTGTGCTTTCTGCACATCGTAATCGCACTTCTGTAGCAGTTTCTGGATGATGTTTTCGACATCTTCACCCACGTAACCCGCTTCGGTTAACGTTGTGGCATCAGCCATGGTGAATGGAACATCCAGCAAACGCGCCAGGGTTTCAGCCAGCAGGGTTTTCCCGCTACCGGTCGGCCCGATGAGCAAAATGTTACTTTTGCCCAGTTCGATACCGTTGGTGCTGTCGCCGTTACGCAGACGTTTGTAATGGTTATAAACCGCAACCGCCAGGACTTTCTTAGCCTGTTCCTGACCGATGACGTAATCATCGAGATGGTGACGGATTTCATGCGGAGTCGGCAGCGCACTACGTTCGCGATGCGGCGCGACTTCTTTAATCTCTTCGCGAATAATGTCGTTACATAAATCGACACACTCATCGCAGATATACACTGACGGCCCGGCAATCAGTTTACGCACTTCATGCTGGCTTTTGCCGCAAAAAGAGCAGTACAGTAATTTGCCTGAACCGTCTTTGCGCTTATCTGTCATCGGTAAAACCTCTTTTCTGTTTCTTTGCACCGTACTGGACGGCACAAGTGCCATTCTACGGCGCAGCCAATCGTAAGCGCGCTATGAGCCGCTACTTCAACTATAGTATACGGCTCACTGTTTTCGGGCGTTAGCTACGGTGAGTCAGGATTGAGTCAACTAATCCGTACTCTACCGCCTCGCTTGCCGCGAGGAAACGGTCACGCTCGGTGTCTCTTTCGATTTCTTCCAGAGACTTACCAGTATGTTGCGCCATGAGTTCGTTCATACGAGCTTTCACTTTCAGAATTTCGCGCGCATGGATTTCGATATCCGTTGCCTGGCCCTGATAGCCACCCAGCGGCTGGTGAATCATCACTCGTGAGTTCGGCAAGCAGAAACGCTTACCTTTAGCCCCAGCGGTCAGCAGGAAGGCACCCATTGAACAGGCTTGTCCCATACAGATAGTGCTGACATCTGGTTTAATAAATTGCATCGTATCGTAGATAGACATACCAGCGGTAATGACGCCACCTGGTGAGTTGATGTAGAGATAGATGTCTTTTTCTGGGTTTTCAGCTTCCAAAAACAGCATCTGCGCCACAATCAGATTAGCCATGTGGTCTTCGACCTGGCCTGTCATAAAGATGACACGTTCCTTGAGCAGACGGGAATAGATATCGTATGAACGTTCGCCACGCGATGTCTGTTCAACAACCATCGGCACCAGGGCCATATGGGGTGCAAATTGATCTCTTTCGCCACTGTATGACATTTCCGTCTCCTGGAATAATTTTGCCTTCGATACCTGCTGCACTGATTCTACTTGAGGCGCCAAAAGAAGACTACGCTCCTTGCCGCCTATCACCTTATCTGGACGGATTATCAGTCAGGGATCCATGTTTGAGCCATACCCGTATTTATGGGGATGAGCTTACCCTGTTTCAAGCATAACAACCTTTTCTTGTTACGCTAACCCTGAAACTGCGTTTTATTGATGGGTTTTCAGAGAGTCACTGATAAAAAAAGCCCGCCACCAGTAGGTGACGGGCTTGATGCAGCAATATTTTGGCGATGATGCCAAAAATTATGCTTACGCTTGCTGGTTCATCAGTTCGCTAAAGGTAGTCGCTTTTTCAGACACTTTCGCTTTAGACAGTACGGCTTCAACAGCTTGTTCTTCCAGAGCAACATTACGCATGTTGTCCATCAGTTCTTTGTTTTTGCCGTAGAACTCGATAACTTCAGTCGGATCTTCGTAGGCAGAAGCCATTTCTTCGATCAGACCTTTAACGCGTTCTTCGTCAGCTTTCAGCTCATGGGTACGAATCACTTCGCCCAGCAGCAGGCCAACAACTACGCGACGTTTAGCTTGTTCTTCGAACAATTCACGTGGCAGTTCCAGCGCTTGTTTCTCGTTGCCACCAAAACGCTGTGCAGCCTGGCGACGCAGAACGTCGATTTCGCTGTCGATCAGTGCTGCTGGAACGTCGATATTGTTCGCGTCAACCAGACCGTCGATTGCTTGAGACTTGATGCGGTTACGCACAGCACCTTTCAGCTCACGATCCATGTTTTTACGCACTTCGGTACGCAGGCCTGCAACAGAACCATCTTCAACGCCAAAGCGCTTGATGAATTCTTCAGTAAATTCTGGCAGTTCACGCTCTTCAACTTTCTTCAGAACGATGTCGAACTTAGCCGCTTTACCTTTCAGGTTTTCAGCGTGGTAATCTTCCGGGAAGGTCACTTCGATAGTGAATTCTTCGCCAGCTTTGTGACCAACCAGACCGTCTTCGAAGCCTGGGATCATACGACCCTGGCCCATTGCCAGTACGAAGTCAGATGCTTTGCCGCCTTCGAATACTTCGCCGTCAACAGAACCGGTGAAGTCGATAGTTACGCGGTCTTCTGCAGTTGCAGCAGCTTCTGAATCTTTCCAGGTCGCTTGCTGTTTACGCAGGGTGTCCAGCATTGCATCAACGTCTTCGTCAGTCACTTCAACAACCGGTTTTTCAACTTCGATTGCTTCCAGACCTTGCAGCTCAACTTCTGGGTACACTTCAAACTCAACCGCGTAGGTGAAGTCTTCGCCCAGTTTGTATTCGCCTGGAACGTAGTTCGGTGCACCAGCTGGATTGATTTTTTCTTTGATGATCGCGTCAACGAAGTTGCGGCTCATCAGTTCGCCCAACACGTCCTGGCGAACAGAAGCGCCATAGCGTTGTGCGATAACAGTCATCGGCACTTTTCCTTTACGGAAACCGTCGATACGGGCTTTCTTTGCCACGTTGACCAGCTCGCTTTTTACAGCGGTTTCGATGCTGTCTGCAGCGATAGTAATCGTGAGACGGCGGCCAAGGCCCTGAGTGGTTTCAACTGAAACTTGCATCTTGTTACCTCAAAAAATCACAGTGCTCGGTCAACTCTGGAAACGCTCAATTGCGCTTCACAGAACCGGGATGCCTTCTGAATCAGAATCACATTCCCTGTCGTCAGAATCGTCCCGAAGACATTCCGAAAAATAAGACGCAGCATTATAGCGGCATCACCAAGGTGAGTCGAGAACGGCAACGCAGTGTTGCTGCGGCCCTTTTCACAGTTCTTTTGGATTTATTGCCCAAGCCTTGCGTTAACAACGGCTATTTCAGACAAAACAAAACGGCCCGCAGGCCGTTTATAAAACACGATTCATATACCGCAACATAAAGGAAAAGTTCCCTCAGTTGCAAGCCTGAAGGTTAACTTCAGGCGATTGTTCCTGCTCCACGGCAAGGTGGAGAGGCGAAAATCGTATCCTGCAACCCTTCCCATTCCTTAATGGTGTAGGTGTGCAGAGCCAACGCATGAACAGTGGTAGAGAGTTCAGCACTTAAGGTGCCGTAAATCATTCGATGGCGATTTAAAAAACGCTCGCCGGCGAAACGGTCACTCACAAGAACCACTTTGAAATGGCTCTCCGAACCCGCCGGGACATTGTGACGATAGCTTTCATCCACGACTTCCAGGAACACGGGTTCAAACGCTGCCCTTAATTTTGATTCTATTTGCTCGCGTATCATCATGAACTTTCTCCTCGACTGCGTAGAGATGCCACTCATCCCTTTAAATGTTAGCCGCTTTTTGCCGTTTTAATAACAGAATAACAACAATTATTTAGCTTTCGTCTGATTTTCTTACCCAAGCCCCTGTAGCTTAATGTGATTACGGCACTAATCGAGACCAAAATGGTCAGATTGCTTTGCAACCGCTCAGAAAAAGCGCAACGCGATGAAATTACGTGCGTTAACTGCTTCCACTGGGCATCCGCAGTGTTATGATGGCGTGATTTTTTATCTGCCTGCCCCTTGAGTACATTGAGATAGCGAACATGTTAAAAAAATTATTCTTCCCGTTGGTTGCCATTTTTATGCTGGCCAGCTGCGCAACACCACCAACCACCATTGATGTTTCTCCAACTATCAGCCTGCCACAGCAAGATCCAAGCCTGATGGGCGTAACTGTAAGTATCAATGGTGCAGATCAGCGCAAAGACCAGGCTCTGGCAAAAGTCAGCCGCGATAACCAATTAGTGACGTTGACTCCATCACGTGACCTGCGTTTCCTGCTGCAAGAAGTGCTGGAAAAACAGATGACTGCTCGTGGTTATATGGTTGGGCCAAGCAGCCCGGTTGACCTGCAAATCATCGTAAACCAATTGTATGCTGACGTGTCTCAGGGCAGCGTGCGTTACAACATCGCCACCAAAGCTGACATCATGATTATTGCGACGGCGAAAAATGGCAATAAGCTGAACAAAAACTACCGTTCTAATTACAACGTAGAAGGTGCTTTCCAGGCGACCAACAAGAATATCGCCAATGCAGTAAACTCTGTATTGACTGATACCATTGCTGATATGGCCCAGGACACCAGCGTTCATGACTTTATTAAGCAGAACGCTCGTTAATTAATACCCCACCAGCCCGTGTCATGCGGGCTGGCTGCAGAGCAAAGTATGCCCAACCATTATCTTCGTCTTTTTCAGCAGCCTAAATCAGCCATCCTGTTGATTTTAGGCTTTGCTTCTGGCCTCCCTCTCGCTCTCACCTCCGGCACACTTCAGGCATGGATGACGGTTGAGAACATCGATCTTAAAACCATTGGTTTCTTCTCGCTCGTCGGGCAAGCCTATGTGTTTAAGTTCCTGTGGTCGCCAGTGATGGACAGATATACGCCACCGCTGCTCGGTCGGCGGCGTGGTTGGTTGCTGATTACACAGATACTGCTGTTGGTTGCGATTGCCGGTATGGGTTTTCTGGAACCCGGTTCGCAATTGCGGTGGATGGCGGCACTGGCCGTTATTATTGCTTTTTGCTCTGCCTCGCAAGATATCGTCTTTGATGCCTGGAAAACCGATGTTCTCCCGGCCGAAGAACGGGGTACAGGCGCGGCAATCAGCGTGTTGGGCTACCGCCTGGCGATGTTAGTTTCTGGTGGTTTAGCGCTCTGGCTTGCCGACAGATACCTCGGCTGGCAAGGCATGTACTGGCTGATGGCGGCACTGATGTTGCCATGTATCATCGCAACTTTACTGGCCCCAGAACCGACTGACGCGATACCGGTTCCCAGAAGCCTGGAACAAGCAGTCGTCGCCCCGCTGCGTGATTTTTTTGGTCGCAACAATGCGTGGCTCATTCTGCTGCTGATTGTGATGTACAAACTTGGCGATGCATTCGCCATGAGTTTAACCACCACATTTTTGATCCGTGGTGTGGGTTTTGACGCGGGTGAAGTCGGCATGGTGAATAAATCACTGGGTCTGATTGCCACCATTATCGGTGCCTTGTACGGCGGCATTTTGATGCAGCGCCTGTCGCTGTTCCGCGCCCTGCTAATATTTGGCATTTTACAGGGGGTTTCCAACGCGGGTTATTGGCTCCTGTCGATAACCGATAAGCATATGATCAGCATGGCTTCAGCGGTCTTCTTTGAAAATCTCTGTGGCGGTATGGGCACAGCAGCATTTGTCGCGCTGCTGATGACGTTATGTAATAAATCGTTTTCTGCGACCCAATTTGCGCTGCTATCTGCACTCTCCGCCGTAGGGCGAGTTTACGTGGGGCCGATAGCCGGTTGGTTCGTTGAAGCTCAGGGCTGGCCGACGTTTTATTTATTCTCCGTTGTTGCAGCAGTGCCGGGCATCCTGCTCCTGTTGGTTTGCAGAACCACGCTGGAATACACCCAGAATAACGATAGTTTCTTACCGCGAAGCGAGTTTTCTTCAGCCTATCGCATTGCGCTAAGAGCGTTAATGCTAGGTTGTGCACTTCTGGCGGTCTGGCTTGTGGTGTTGATTACCAACGCTACGGGTCTGACTAATTGGGCGTTCAACATTCAGTTCCTGGAGTGGGGAGCGTTGTTTGCTATCGGTGGGATTGTGTTTGGCGGGTTACTTGATTACCTGGCCTTACGGAAAACAGCTTTAATGTAGAAGTCGTAGGTAAATAAAAATAATAAGTTTCGGTGTGTAACTATATTGTTCGATTAACACACAACGTTGTCTGGGGTGAATTATTTCTCGTCAGCAAAACTCTTTTTTTACATTATTAGCAGGAAAATTATTTCCCCCCTGCCTTTAACCGATTCAGCTTTTGGTTAAATAAATTTGTAGATCATTTCGTTTAGCAATTGATGCTAATTTGTTAAAATTATGTTTATTAAAATGATTGGTTATACCAATTAACCTGTACTATTTGTGACAAAGCAGGTTTTCGTTATAACTCAGCCAGCCTGCGGGCTATCTCGATATTTTACAGTTTGTTGCATTCTATGTGACATTGTTGGCAGAACCCGGTAACACCCTACTGACACTACGCCATTCATGTTTACAGTAATGTAACCTTCCCGTAAAATGCCTTCACACTTTAAACGACAATTAGAGCTCCCCGGAATTGAGGTCGTTAAATGAGACTCAGGAAATACAATAAAAGTTTGGGATGGTTGACATTAATTACAGGCACTTTTTTACTGAGTGGCTGTGATTCTGCGCTTCTGGACCCCAAAGGACAAATTGGACTGGAACAACGTTCATTGATACTGACAGCTATTGGGCTGATGTTGATAGTCGTTATACCCGCTATCGCAATGGCTATCGGTTTTGCCTGGAAGTATCGTGCTTCAAACAAAAACGCCAAATACAGCCCCAACTGGTCGCACTCGAACAAAGTTGAAGCTGTGGTCTGGACGATTCCTATCCTTATCGTCATCTTCCTCGCGGTACTAACCTGGAAAACCACGCACGCTCTTGAGCCAAGCAAACCGCTTGTTCACGATGCGAAACCGGTGACCATCGAAGTTATCGCTATGGACTGGAAATGGTTCTTCATCTATCCAGAGCAAGGTATTGCAACGGTTAATGAAATTGCCTTCCCGGCCAACACCCCGGTGGAATTCAAAATCACTTCTAACTCGGTGATGAACTCCTTCTTTATTCCGCAACTGGGTAGCCAGATCTACGCAATGGCAGGTATGCAGACTAAATTGCACCTGATTGCAGACGAAGCAGGCACCTACGACGGTATTTCGTCTAACTACAGCGGTAAAGGTTTCTCCGGTATGAAGTTTAAGGCTATCGCCACACCGGATATGGATACCTTTAACCAATGGGTTGCTAAAGCGAAACAATCTCCAGAAGTCATGAATGACATGGCGACTTACGAGAAGCTTGCAGCACCAAGCGAATACAACAAAGTCGAATACTTCTCCGCTGTTAAACCTGATTTGTTTAAAGACGTTATTAACAAATTCATGGGACACGGGAAGAGCATGGACATGACCCAGCCAGAAGGTGAGCACGCAGCACATGAAGGTATGGAAGGCATGGACATGAGTCACGCGGAAACCTCTCACTAAGGGGCCGAGGAATAATACGATGTTCGGAAAACTTACACTGGATTCAGTCCCATACCATGAACCCATTATCATGGTTACGGTGGCAGCAATTATCGTCGGGGGACTGGCGCTAGTTGCAGCTATCACTTACTTCGGTAAGTGGGAATATTTATGGAAAGAGTGGTTCACCTCGGTTGACCACAAACGCCTCGGCATCATGTATGTGATCGTCGCTATCGTCATGCTGCTGCGTGGCTTTGCCGATGCCATCATGATGCGTAGTCAGCAAGTGCTGGCCTCCGCCGGAGAAGCAGGCTTCCTGCCACCTCATCACTACGACCAGATCTTTACCGCCCACGGCGTAATCATGATCTTCTTCGTAGCGATGCCATTTGTTATCGGCCTGATGAACGTTGTCGTGCCGTTGCAGATTGGTGCGCGTGACGTAGCCTTCCCATTCCTGAACAACCTGAGCTTCTGGTTCACCGTTGTGGGTGTGGTGCTGGTTAACCTGTCTCTTGGGGTAGGTGAATTCGCGCAAACCGGTTGGGTGGCTTATCCACCGCTATCAGGCATTGAATACAGTCCGGGGGTCGGCGTCGACTACTGGATATGGGCACTGCAACTCTCGGGTATTGGTACGACATTAACGGGTATTAACTTCTTCGTTACTATCCTTAATATGCGTACGCCTGGCATGACAATGTTCAAAATGCCGGTGTTTACCTGGGCTTCGCTGTGTACCAACGTACTGATTATCGCGGCATTCCCAATCTTCACCGTGACCGTCGCACTGTTAACCCTTGACCGCTACCTTGGCACCCATTTCTTTACCAATGATATGGGTGGCAACATGATGATGTATATCAACCTCATCTGGGCATGGGGCCATCCGGAAGTTTATATTCTGGTGCTGCCGGTGTTTGGTGTGTTCTCTGAAGTGGTTGCGACATTCTCGAAAAAACGCCTGTTCGGTTACACCTCTCTGGTGTGGGCGACCATCGCGATTACGGTACTGTCGTTCATCGTTTGGCTGCACCACTTCTTCACCATGGGCAGCGGCGCGAACGTTAACGCCTTCTTTGGTATCGCCACCATGATTATCGCCATCCCGACCGGGGTGAAGATCTTCAACTGGCTGTTCACCATGTATCAAGGCCGTATTGAGTTCAACTCCGCAATGCTGTGGACCATTGGTTTCGTCGTCACCTTCTCTATCGGTGGCATGACCGGTGTTCTGTTAGCGGTTCCGGGTGCTGACTTCGTACTGCATAACAGTCTGTTCCTGATTGCTCACTTCCATAACGTGATTATCGGTGGTGTGGTATTCGGTTGCTTCGCAGGCCTGACTTACTGGTGGCCAAAAGCCTTTGGCTTCACGCTGAATGAAACCTGGGGCAAGCGCGCCTTCTGGTTCTGGATCATCGGTTTCTTCGTAGCATTTATGCCGTTGTACGTGCTGGGCTTCATGGGTATGACCCGTCGTCTGAGCCAACAGATTGATCCGCAGTTCCATACTCTGCTGGTTGTTGCAGCTTGTGGTGCCGCGCTGATTGCTCTGGGCATCCTGTGCCAGCTGATTCAGTTCTACGTCTCAATTCGTGACCGTGAGCAGAACCGCGACCTGACCGGTGACCCGTGGGGTGGCCGTACGCTGGAGTGGGCAACCTCCTCCCCTCCTCCGTTCTACAACTTTGCCCACTTGCCACACGTTCATGAGCGTGATGCATTCTGGGAAATGAAAGAGAAAGGCGAAGCGTACAAACAGCCAGCGCATTATGAAGAAATTCATATGCCACGTAACAGCGCTGCGGGCATCATTATTGCCGCGTTCGCTACCGTGTTTGGTTTCGCGATGATCTGGCACATCTGGTGGCTGGCGATTGTTGGCTTTGCCGGCATCATCATCACCTGGATTGCGAAAAGCTTCGACGAAGATGTGGATTACTACGTTCCGGTTGCGGAAGTCGAAAAACTGGAAAACCAGCATTTCGATGAAATTACCAAAGCAGGGCTGAAAAATGTCAACTGAAACTCTCACTCACGCTAACGCCCACGCCGCAGAGCATGGGCATCACGATGCAGGAACCAATAAGGTCTTTGGTTTCTGGATCTACCTGATGAGCGACTGCATTCTGTTCTGTTGCTTGTTTGCTACTTATGCTGTTCTGGTGAACGGCACTGCCGGCGGCCCGGCAGGGAAAGACATTTTCGAACTGCCGTTTGTGCTGGTCGAAACTGCCCTGCTGTTGTTCAGCTCCATCACTTACGGCATGGCGATCATCGCCATGAACAAAGACAACAAGAGCCAGGTTATCTCCTGGCTGGCGCTGACTTTCCTGTTTGGTGCGGGCTTCGTCGGGATGGAAATCTATGAATTCCATCACCTGATTAAAGAAGGTTTCGGGCCGGATCGTAGCGGCTTCCTGTCAGGCTTCTTTGCCCTGGTCGGAACGCACGGTCTGCACGTGACTTCTGGTCTGGTCTGGATGGCGTTGATGATGTTCCACGTCTACCGTCGCGGCCTGACCAGCGCTAACCGTACTCGCCTGATGTGCCTGAGCTTGTTCTGGCACTTCCTGGACGTAGTATGGATCTGCGTATTCTCTGTTGTTTATCTGATGGGGGCGATGTAATGAGTCATTCAACTGAACACGCAGGCGCCCACCACGGTAGCGTTAAAACGTATCTGACCGGCTTTATCCTGTCGATAATCCTAACGGCAATCCCGTTCTGGATGGTGATGTCAGGAACAGCCTCCCATGCCGTGATTCTCGGCACGGTACTGGTTAGTGCCGTGGTACAGATTTTGGTTCACCTGGTGTGCTTCCTGCACATGAACACCTCTTCTGAAGAGCGTTGGAACCTGGTGGCCTTTGTCTTTACCGCACTGATAATAGCCATTCTGGTGGTCGGCTCTATCTGGATTATGTGGAACCTCAACCAGAACATGATGGTTCACTAAGAGCAGCCTATATGATGAAGCGGTACCTACAAGTCACTAAACCAGGAATTATTTTCGGCAATTTAATTTCTGTCATTGGGGGATTTTTACTGGCCTCAAAGGGCAGCATTGATTATTCCCTGTTCATCTCCACTCTTGTTGGGGTGTCGTTGGTCGTGGCGTCGGGTTGTGTATATAACAACTTCATCGACCGTGACATCGACCGCAAGATGGAGCGAACCAAGAACAGGGTTCTGGTCAAAGGCCTGATTGCGCCGAAAACCTCGCTGGTATACGCCACCTTGTTGGGTATTGCTGGCTTCATGCTGCTGTGGTTTGGTGCTAATCCGCTAGCCATGTGGTTAGGCGTGATGGGCTTTGTGGTTTATGTCGGCGTTTATAGCCTGTACATGAAGCGCAAATCTGTCTACGGCACACTGATTGGCAGCCTTTCCGGTGCAGCACCGCCAGTGATTGGTTACTGTGCGGTGACCGGCGAGTTTGACACCGGTGCTTTGATCCTGCTGGCTATCTTTAGCCTGTGGCAGATGCCGCATTCCTATGCGATTGCCATCTTCCGCTTTAAAGATTACCAGGCTGCTAACATTCCGGTGTTGCCAGTGGTTAAAGGGATTTCGGTCGCCAAGAACCACATCACGCTGTATATCATTGCGTTCGCTGTTGCCACGCTGATGCTGACTCTGGGTGGTTACGCTGGGTATAAATATCTGGTGGTAGCTGCTGCGGTGAGCGTCTGGTGGTTGGGCATGGCATTACGCGGATATAAAGTGGAAGACGATAAAGTCTGGGCGCGCAAACTGTTCGTCTTTTCCATCGTCGCTATCACTTCACTGAGCGTGATGATGTCGGTCGATTTCATGGTGCCAGATTCACATAATCTGCTGACTTACGTCTGGTAAGTTCTGAACCTGATAAAAGGGCACTTCGGTGCCCTTTTTTATTAGTACTATCAATGTATCCATTTACCCCCCTTTACCCACGCACTACACTAAGGCCTGCATTTTATCTGAGGTGGTAATGAACGATTATAAAATGACGCCCGTCGAGTTACGTGCGACGTGGGGTTTAGGCACGGTCTTTTCACTGCGCATGCTCGGCATGTTTATGGTGCTGCCCGTTCTTACTACTTATGGGATGGCCTTACAGGGCGCAAGCGAAGCACTGATTGGCATCGCCATCGGTATTTATGGCCTGGCGCAAGCTAGCTTCCAGATCCCTTTTGGCCTGCTTTCTGACCGCATTGGCCGCAAACCGCTGATTATTGGCGGCTTGCTGATTTTCGTTCTCGGCAGCGTGATTGCGGCACTTTCTGAATCTATCTGGGGCGTGATCCTTGGCCGTGCGTTGCAAGGCTCGGGTGCCATTGCCGCAGCCGTCATGGCACTGCTTTCTGATTTAACCTGTGAGCAAAACCGAACCAAAGCGATGGCGTTTATCGGTGTGAGTTTTGGGGTTACGTTCGCCATTGCGATGGTCCTCGGCCCAATCATTACTCATAGCCTTGGCTTAAATGCTTTGTTCTGGATGATTGCGATTCTGGCAGCCTGCGGCATTCTGATAACTCTGTTGGTGGTGCCAAATTCCAAAAATCATGTGCTGAACCGCGAGTCAGGCATGGTCAAAGGCTGCTTTAGCAAAGTGCTGGCGGAGCCGAAATTACTCAAGCTCAACTTTGGCATCATGTGCCTGCACATTATGTTGATGTCGACGTTTGTCGCCCTTCCGGGCCAGCTCGAACAAGCCGGTTTCCCGGCAGCTGAGCACTGGAAAATTTACCTCTGCACCATGCTTATTGCTTTTGCATCGGTGGTGCCTTTTATCATTTATGCAGAAGTAAAACGCCGCATGAAGCGCGTGTTTGTTGGCTGCGTGGCACTGCTGCTGATTGCTGAAATCGTGCTTTGGGGCTCAGGCCCGCACTTCTGGGAACTGGTGTTGGGTGTGCAGTTGTTCTTCCTCGCCTTTAACCTGATGGAAGCGATTTTACCTTCGCTGATCAGTAAAGAATCGCCAGCGGGTTACAAAGGTACGGCGATGGGGATTTACTCCACCAGCCAGTTCCTGGGCGTGGCGATTGGCGGTTCGTTGGGTGGCTGGATTGATGGCTTGTTTGATTCGCAAACCGTCTTCCTGGCGGGAGCATTACTGGCAATGATATGGCTGCTGGTCAGTAGCACCATGACAGAACCACCTTATGTCGCCAGCCTACGAGTTGAGCTGCCTGAAGATGTCGCCGCCGATGAATCTTTGAAGCAGCGTTTGCTGGCTCAAGCGGGCGTAAGTGAAGTGAATATTATTGCGCAGGAGCGCAGTGCTTACGTGAAGATCGACAGTAAGCTGACGAACAGGTTTGAGATTGAGCAGTTGGTAAAACAACCCTCACCCTAACCCTCTCCCTGAGGGAGAGGGAATATTCTTTTCCCCCTCTCCTGCAGGAGAGGGCCGGGGTGAGGGCGAGCTTTAATCGCGGAAGTTCTTAAACTGGAACGGCTGACCCAAATCACCACCACGAACCAGCGCCATTGCGGCCTGTAAATCGTCGCGAGACTTGCCCGTTACACGCAGTTCTTCACCCTGAATCTGCACCTGAACTTTGGCCTTGCTGTCTTTAATCAGCTTGACGATTTTCTTGGCGATAGCAGATTCAATGCCCTGCTTGAGCTTAGCTTCCACGCTCCAGGTTTTACCGCTGTGCACAAACTCTTCCGGCACATCAATTGAAGCCCCTTCGATACCGCGCTTGAGCAGCTTGGCACGAAGAATATCCAACAGTTGGTTAACCTGGAAATCAGACTCGCTGGCAACTTTAATGGACTGATTTTTCTCATTCAGTTCAAACGTTGCTGGCACATTACGGAAGTCAAAACGAGTTGCAACCTCGCGCTCCGCGTTTTCAATCGCGTTACGTACTTCCTGGATATCAATTTCAGACACGATGTCAAAAGATGGCATGCTTTCTTCTCCCTCTCTTCTTGTTGCGTTGCATAATACCTGCTGAGCCGAGCAAAACAACCCGTTAAAGCAGCCCAGAGCCCTGTATAATAGAGAATATGTACAACATCAGTGGCTAAACGCTGATGGGGAGGCAAAATGAAAATTACCGTGCTGGGTTGCGGTGCGCTCGGCCAACTTTGGCTGGCATCACTTTTTAAACAAGGACATGAAGTTCAGGGATGGTTGCGTGTGCCGCAGCCATTTTGTCATGTCAACGTGATTGAAACCGATGGCAGCGTCTTCAATCAAACGTTTATCGCCAACGATCCTGATTTTCTCGCCAATAGTGATTTACTGCTGGTAACGCTGAAAGCCTGGCAGGTTTCAGGTGCTGTGAAAACCCTGGCCAGTACTCTACCGGTACACTGCCCTATTCTGCTGCTACACAACGGCA
Organism: Buttiauxella agrestis ATCC 33320; assembly: GCA_024169445.1. Classification (GTDB taxonomy): domain Bacteria; phylum Pseudomonadota; class Gammaproteobacteria; order Enterobacterales; family Enterobacteriaceae; genus Buttiauxella; species Buttiauxella ferragutiae. Next base: position 2,068,382 of record JALKFA010000001.1, on the reverse strand, counting down.
TGGGTACACTTGAAGAATTGCGCACAATCCCGCAGCCGCTGTTGTCTGGCGTCACCACTCATGCGGCGCGTCGTGACGGAAACCTGATTATTCATGTCGCGAACGGCATCACGCATATTGGACCAGGAAACGAAGCGGGCAACGATTTTAGTTTCCTTGCCGATATGCTGCACCACGCATTACCTGAAATGGCCTGGCATAACGATATTCAGTTCGCCAACTGGAAAAAGCTAGCGGTAAACTGTGTGATAAACCCACTGACCGCACTCTACAACTGCCCGAATGGTGAGCTGCGCCATCATCAATTTGAAATCACCGAGATTTGCCAGGAAGTGGCGGTGGTGATGGAGCGCGAAGGCCACCATACCTCTGCCGAAGACCTGCTTTATTATGTCAGCAACGTTATCGAAAGTACGGCGGCGAACATCTCATCAATGCTTCAGGACGTGCGAGTCGAACGCCACACCGAGATTGATTACATCACGGGTTATTTACTGCAACGCGCGCGCGCCCATGGCCTGTCTGTGCCAGTGAACAGCCGCTTGTATGAACAGATTAAGCGTAAGGAGAATGAATATGAGCGCTCGAGCACTGGTTTGCCTGGCTCCTGGAACTGAAGAAACAGAAGCGGTCACCACAATTGATCTTCTGGTTCGCGGTGGTATTAGCGTCACCACAGCAAGCGTTGCCAGCGACGGAAACCTGACGATAACCTGTTCACGTGGGGTAAAACTACTGGCGGATGCCCCGCTGGTTGAAGTGGCAGACGGAGAGTTCGACATCATCGTGCTACCCGGCGGATTGAAAGGCGCGGAGTGTTTTCGCGATAGCCCGTTGTTAGTTGAAACCGTGCGCCAGTTCCATCTTTCAGGGCGTATTGTCGCCGCCATTTGTGCCGCAGCCGGTACGGTTCTGGTTCCACATGAACTGTTTCCAGTGGCGAATATGACTGGTTTTCCTGGCCTGAAAGAAACTATTCCGGAAGCCCAGTGGCAGGATAAACGCATAGTCTGGGACCCGCGAGTCAACTTGTTAACCAGCCAGGGGCCGGGAACGGCAATTGATTTTGCACTGAAGATTATTGATTTACTGGTGAGCCGTGATAAAGCTCATGAGGTTTCACAACAGTTGGTGTTGGCGGCAGGGATTTACAGTTACCGGGATTACTAAAGCACCCTCACTCAGGCCCTCTCCCTGAGCTGTCTCTTCGTCACATCTTTGTGAGACGGGAGACAGTTCCGCTCACCCGACGTTCAGTGTTTCATATAGCCACTGAACTGGTGAACGTCTTAGGGTGGCCACCGTCGCCACCCTAAGAACCCGGACTCCCGGCAAATCAATCGCCGCAAGCGGTAAACACCGTTTTTCACCCAACATTCGCGGTCGTTCGCGACTCGTTCCCGACGATCGCTCTCTCACGTGGTTCCCGACCACGTGACCCCAACTGAAGGGTAAAAAACGGTGCGATTGAAGCCGGAACACAAGGTCAACGTCAAAACCCAAAGACCACACCGAGCCGGTTTTGACCTTGTTCCCGGTATAAATTGCCCCAGTGTTCCCCCATAAGTCAGGGTTGAGCTGCCGGGAGCAGCGAAAGAGAGCGATCGTCGGGAACGCGTCGCGAACGACCCTGATGTTGGGGATAAGCTGGGGTTTACCGCGCAGCGGCAATTTAATGACCGGGCGCCTGGATTATCAAGGGGTTGGCGTTAACCCCTTGATACGTTCACCGTTTTCGGAAATTAAAGAGATAACAGAACGCACGGGTGAACGGAAAATCAACGAGGCTTACAGGTCTCACCCTGACAAAATGCCCGGGTGAGTTGTGTATAAGAGACAGCTCCCTGAGGGAGAAGGCCGGGATGAGGGCGTAGAATTTACGCGCGATAAACCTTCACGTTCTCAAAACCTTGCTCACGCAGATACAGCGCCTGCAAACGGCTCATCACACCGCGGTCGCACCACAGCAAATAATTTTTGCTCTGATCCAAATCACCGAATGCGGTGCTCAGTTTATAGAATGGCAGTGAAGCCACTTCCACGCCTTCTGGCTTAAATGGCTTATCGTCTTGTTCGTCGATAGAACGAATATCCAACAGCACATCATTCGGGCCAAATGCGTCAACGGTTTCAACTTCCGTTACCACTTCTTTGGATTGATTGGCTATCTCACGGATGTCGATATTGGTTGCTTCTTCAACCACGCGGTCAAGAATGGAGAAATCGAAATTGGCTTCTTCTGCTTCAATCTTCGCTTTCACCGCTTTGACGGTTGGGCTTTTCGAAATCACACCGCAGTATTCCGGCATGGTACGCGCAAAGTCAGCGGTACCGATTTCACGTGCCAGATCGATGATGTGCTCTTTATCGTGAGAGATCAGCGGACGCAAAATCAGCGTATCGGAAACGTTGTCGATTAAACGCAGGTTGGTCAGCGTCTGGCTGGAAACCTGGCCCAATGCTTCGCCGGTCACCAGTGCCTGCACGCCATAACGCTCGGCCACTTTGGAAGCCGCGCGCACAAACATACGCTTCAGCACCACGCCCATCTGGCCGTCTTCCACTTTCTCGAGGATTTCGCCAACCACAGGTTCGAAGTTAATCGCCACGAAACGCACGCGGTGCGAACTACCAAACCGGTTCCACAAATAGTGCGCCACTTGTTTCACGCCGATTTCGTGCGCTGCACCACCGAGGTTAAAGAAGCAATAGTGCACACGGCAACCGCGGCGCATCAGCATGTAGCTGGAAACACCGGAGTCGAAACCACCGGAAATCAGCGACAGCACATCTTCTTGCGTGCCAATCGGGAAACCGCCAATGCCTTCATAACGGCCTTTCACCAGCAGCAGGCGATCGTTTTCAATTTCCAGATTAACGGTCACATCAGGTTTAGTCAGTTTTACACGCGCTGATTCAATGTGTTGATTCAGGCCGCCACCAACATAACGTTCAACTTCAATTGAGCTGAACTCATGCTTACCACGACGTTTCACACGCACACAGAAGGTTTTGCCTTCCAGTTGCTCGCGATAAAGCTCCAGCGCCTGTTCAAAGATATTGTGCAAATCGGTAAACGGCACATCTTCGACTTCCAGAATATGGTGAATCCCAGGAATGCGGGTCAACGCTTCACGAATGGCGATACGCTGATTTTCATCTTTAGCGCGAACTTCAATGTTGTCCCAGTGGCGAACAACCGCCAGATCTTCATCGTAGTGTTTTAAAACGTTGCGAATGTTCCCGGTGAGCATTTTAATAAAGCGTATGCGCACAGATTGACTCTTGATGGTGATTTCCGGGAACAATTTAATGATAAACTTCATGGCGGCTTAGATTCGTTGATGAGCCAGGCATGACTAATCATGCGGGCTGGAAGACTTAAAGAACTGCAACGGCGAGTTGCCGCTGCATCCGAGGCGCGCAAGTATATCACTAACCTCTGCTAACCAACATGCTCATGGTTACTTGCTTGCCAGTTTCCGCTACCATTGCAGAGTCGCAAAAATTATTAGAGTCAGACATTCACTATGCCGAAAAAAACCGAAGTCCCGGCCAGTTTTGAAACTGCGCTTGTGGAGCTTGAGCAGATAGTTACTCGTCTTGAGAGCGGCGATTTAGCACTCGAAGAGGCGTTAAATGAATTTGAACGTGGTGTGCAGCTCGCACGTCAAGGTCAGGTGAAACTGCAGCAAGCAGAACAACGCGTGCAAATCCTGCTAAACGATAGCGAAGACGCTCCACTCAAGCCTTTTACCCCGGATAACGAGTAAATGGATTTTAACCATCAGTTGCAGGCCCACGCCGAGCGGGCCAACGATGCGCTGCTGCGTTTTTTAGCGCCGCTACCGTTTCAGAACACTCCTCTGGTTGAGGCCATGCACTATGGTGCACTATTTGGTGGCAAGAGACTGCGCCCTTTCCTGGTCTACGCGACCGGGGAAATGTTCGGCATAGCGCAAGAAACTCTGGATGCCCCAGCTGCGGCAATCGAATGCATCCACGCTTATTCATTGATCCATGACGATTTACCTGCCATGGATGACGACGATTTGCGTCGTGGCCAACCGACCTGCCACATCAAATTCGGTGAAGCGAGCGCCATTTTAGCCGGAGATGCCCTACAAACCCTGGCGTTTTCTATACTAAGTGATGCGCCAATGGCTGGCGTGGCGATTGCAGACAGACTGGCGATGGTAAAAGAACTGGCAACCGCCAGTGGCGTTGCCGGTATGTGTGGCGGCCAGGCGTTAGATTTGGAAGCCGAAGGCCAGCATGTTGACCTACAAAGTCTTGAGCGTATTCATCGTCATAAAACCGGCGCGTTAATTCGTGCAGCAGTTCGCCTGGGCGCATTAAGCGCAGGTGATGCGGGACGTAACGCCCTGCCTTTACTCGACCATTATGCCGACAGCATCGGCCTGGCATTCCAGGTGCAGGACGATATTCTCGATGTCATCGGTGATACCGCGACACTGGGTAAACGTCAGGGCGCGGATCAGCAACTGGGTAAGAGCACTTATCCGGCACTGCTAGGGCTAGAAAATGCCAAAACCAAAGCGTGGGATCTCTATCAGGAATCTCTCCGGGCGCTGGAAGGCCTGGCTCGCCAGTCGTTAGACACTACCGCACTTGAAGCGTTAGCGAGCTATATCATCCAACGTGATAAATAAGATGAGTTTCTAATTTAATGAGTTTTGATATTGCCAAATACCCGACCCTCGCACTGGTGGAATCAGCCCCTGAGCTACGCCTGTTGCCAAAAGAGAGTTTACCGAAACTGTGCGACGAACTGCGTCGTTACCTGCTCGATAGCGTAAGCCGTTCCAGCGGGCACTTTGCCTCAGGTCTTGGCACGGTAGAACTGACCGTGGCGCTTCACTATGTGTATAACACGCCGTTCGACCAGTTAATCTGGGACGTCGGACATCAGGCTTATCCGCATAAAATCATTACTGGCCGCCGTGACAAAATTGGCACCATTCGTCAGAAAGGTGGCCTGCATCCTTTCCCATGGCGCGCCGAAAGCGAATATGACGTATTGAGCGTCGGCCATTCGTCGACCTCAATCAGTGCCGGAATTGGCATTGCAGTGGCCGCCGGAAAAGAAGGTAAAGACCGCCGTACCGTCTGTGTGATTGGCGATGGCGCAATCACCGCGGGTATGGCGTTTGAAGCGATGAACCACGCGGGTGACATTCGCCCGAACATGCTCGTTATTCTCAACGACAATGAAATGTCGATCTCCGAAAACGTCGGCGCGCTGAATAACCACCTCGCGCAACTGCTTTCCGGGAAACTCTATTCTTCGCTGCGTGAAGGCGGGAAAAAAGTGTTCTCCGGCGTGCCGCCGATTAAAGAACTACTCAAACGTACCGAAGAGCACCTGAAAGGCATGGTGGTACCGGGCACGTTGTTTGAAGAGTTAGGCTTTAACTATATTGGCCCGGTTGATGGGCATGACGTTGTCGGCCTGGTCAATACGCTGAAAAACATGCGCGACCTGAACGGCCCGCAATTCCTGCACATCATGACCAAAAAAGGCCGTGGCTACGCGCCAGCTGAAAAAGACCCAATTAGCTTCCACGCGGTGCCTAAGTTTGACCCGCAAAGCGGCACGCTGCCGAAAACCGCTGGCGGCCTGCCAAGCTATTCGAAAATCTTCGGTAACTGGTTATGCGAAACCGCAGCCAAAGACGACAAACTGATGGCCGTAACGCCTGCGATGCGTGAAGGCTCTGGCATGGTAGAGTTTTCACGCCAGTATCCGTCGCAATATTTTGATGTCGCAATCGCAGAACAGCACGCTGTGACGTTCGCCGCTGGTCTGGCGATTGGCGGTTATAAACCCGTTGTCGCCATTTACTCCACCTTCCTGCAACGCGCGTACGATCAGGTGATTCACGACGTCGCTATCCAGAAGTTGCCGGTGTTATTTGCCATCGACCGCGCTGGTATTGTCGGCGCTGACGGACAAACCCACCAGGGCGCGTTCGACATCTCCTTCCTGCGCTGCATTCCAGAAATGGTCATCATGACACCCAGTGATGAGAACGAATGCCGCCAGATGCTGCACACCGGTTATCACTACAACGACGGCCCATCAGCGGTGCGTTATCCACGTGGCAACGGTACTGGCGCTGAATTACAACCGCTGGAATCGCTGCCAATCGGTAAAGGTGTTAAGAAACGCGCAGGTGAAAAAATTGCGCTGCTGAACTTCGGCACATTGTTGCCAGAAGCTAAAGCCGTTGCTCAATCCCTTAACGCAACGCTGGTCGATATGCGTTTTGTGAAGCCGCTTGATGAAGCGTTGATTCTTGAGTTGGCTGCCAGCCATGAATCGCTGGTCACCATCGAAGAAAATGCGGTAATTGGCGGTGCTGGTAGTGGCGTCAACGAAGTGTTGATGGCTAACCGTAAGGTGGTTCCGGTGCTGAATATCGGTTTGCCTGATTACTTCATCCCGCAAGGTACACAGGAAGAGGCACGCGCCGCCATAGGCCTGGATGCCATCGGTATGGAAAACCGAATCCGCGACTGGCTTAAATAATCCCCTGCTCCACTCCTGCTATGCTTAAAAGATCCTGAATAGCTGGAGTGGAACCATGCAATACAACACGTTAGGAAAAACAGACCTCAAAGTTTCCCGTCTTTGCCTGGGTTGTATGACCTATGGTGAGCCAGACCGTGGCAATCACGCCTGGACGCTTCCTGAAGAGAGCAGCCGTCTCATCATCAAACACGCCATCGATAACGGCATTAATTTCTTTGATACCGCCAATAGCTATTCCGACGGTAGCAGCGAAGAGATTGTCGGGCGCGCCTTGAAAGATTTCATGCGCCGTGAAGATGCCGTCCTCGCCACCAAAGTTTACTTCCCGGTTGGTGATTTGCCAGAAGGACTTTCGCGCGCGCAGATTATGCGTTCGATAGATGACAGCCTGAAACGCCTGGGAACCGATTACGTCGATCTGTTACAAATCCACCGCTGGGATTACAACACGCCAATTGAAGAGACCCTTGAAGCACTCAATGACGTGGTGAAAGCAGGTAAAGCGCGATATATCGGAGCTTCATCGATGCACAGTTCACAACTGGCTCAGGCGTTGGCTTTGCAAGATCAACATGGCTGGGCGCGGTTTGTCACTATGCAGGATCACTACAATCTGATCTATCGTGAAGAAGAACTCGATATGCTACCGCTGTGCTACGAACAAGGGATCGCGGTGATCCCATGGAGCCCGTTGGCCAGAGGCAAATTGACTCGTCCGTGGGGTGACACTACGGCGCGCTCAGTCTCTGATGAAGTCGGTAAAGATCTATACGATGCCAGCCATGAAAACGATGCGCTAATTGCGGAGCGGCTGGCGAATGTTGCAGATGATAAAGGCGTTACGCGCGCGCAAGTAGCACTGGCGTGGTTGCTGAGTAAACCGGGGATTGCTGCACCGATTATTGGCGTTTCTCGTGAACATCAGTTGGATGATTTATTGGCAGCGGTGGATTTAACACTGAAGCCTGAGGAGATTGCGGAGCTGGAAACGGTATATCAACCGCATAAAAGGGTCGGATTTAAGTAACGCCCTCACCCTAGCCCTCTCCCCCAGGAGAGGGAACAGAACCAGGTAAGCGGGGCCGGGTCGCCCACAAAAGCCCCGCTAATTTTGTCACAAGGATGTACGCTACTTTATAAACTTAATCTCAACTCATTCGCTCTTGCGAGGGTATTAAATTGTTATATTACGAAATTAAAGATATACCATACTGATAGTGAGTTCACCATCCAGAATGGCTTCATCGGTAATCCCTAAAGTATCCGTTGGAGCAATAGCCATTGCAACTTCCAGCGGAATAGTCGCGGTTGTAAATGCCACTGGAACTCCATCAATCCCAACAGTCATAGTACGAATGTTCGCTTCCTGGAAATACACCCCGGCACCCGCATCAGTGATCACTGTCCAGGAGCCAGATAAACTTTGTTCGTAAATCATTTGAGCAGAAACACCATCAGCCAGGGCCTGGTCATATTTAACCTTCACCCCATAAGCACCGATTTTAGCCCCTTCGGCAGTGGTACCTAAACCATTGATATAACCCGTATACGACTCACCTGCCTTTTTACCGTTAGCAAACACTACATCCATCGGCACTTTAGTATTTGGGCGATTATCAATTGATGTAAAACCGACTTTCACTGGAGATTCACAATTAATTTCAAGCGTGACATCTTTTGAGCCCATTTGATTATCTTCTGTAGCTGACAAGTCACCTAAAGTTATATTTCCGTAATCAATCACGCCACCATTGCTGAGAACGGGTGTGCAGGCCCCCATAGTTAACGTGCCATTAACGTTCAGAGTGGCGGTATTAGCCGCATAAGATGAACAAGTAGCGGTAGCAATAAGACTAGCCAGAATGATTTTCTTCATTGTAAAACCTTTATGTAATTAAGTGATTTATTTATTTTATAAATACATGTAACACATACATATAATTTATCTATAATTGTCATGTGTGATTGACAATTACATTCTACTCAGAAAAAAGATTATACATATTTGCTTGCCGCTTGATATATGCACTTACAATAAAAATATAATAAGGTTTGGATTTTTAATGTATTACAATCGGCTCAATCAACCATTCGAATTAATGCCAATACCCTGGTGTTTTAAATATAGTTAAAAACTTAATTATTACCTGCATCACTACTCTAAAAAAATGTTTTCGTAGATAATGCCTGGTTCGAAAAAAACAAGACGCAAATATATTTATATTAATCACCTATAACCAGGAATTACTATGAAAAAAATTATTCTGGCAAGCTTGATTGCTGCCACTTCTTCATCCTCTTATGCTACAGATACAACAGCATTGAAAGTTCAGGGCAAGCTGATTATGGCTGCCTGCACACCAAACATGAGTAACGGCGGGGTAGTTGATTTTGGTTCTCTTTATGTAGGCTCAATGAACTCAACAGAAATTAATGAAGTGGCTGTTCAGCATATGAATTTTACTATTGAGTGTGGTTCTACTGTCAAAGTGGGTTTTACTACAACAGACAATCGTCAGGATAGCGATGCTGGCCTACCAGTAAAATTTAGCGATGGGGTTGTTGTAAGCGATATTCAAAGCCTCTTTGGTTTTGGTAAAACAGCGAGTGGTGTTGATATTGGTTCTTATAGTATTCGAATCGATGAAAATAATGTCACTATTGACGGCGTTATTACACCGATTCTTTCTCGGGATCATCATGCTGCTACTGGATGGGTTCTCAGCGATGGTATTCTGGCAGAGGGTGATCTTCGTACCATAGCCGTTGGTTCTGGTCTGATGCCACAATCCTTTACCACATGTGCTTTCCCTCTAACGTTGGCTGCGACTGTTCAGCCAACAAATATACTGGGCATTACTGATAAAACGGAACTGGATGGGGAAATAACGTTTAGCCTGACTTACCTCTAATAACCAGGTTACATGTTGAGTACTTTACTGGGGTGGTGCTTCCCCCGGTAGAGAGACCAGCCAAAATGAAGATTGCTTTTAACCAGCACCAGGATATTCCATTCTTAATAGTGCATAAATCTGATTAACCTATTTTCTACTCTCCTGAAACTTGAACTTTTCTTTAAACTTGAAAAAACTGATTAAAAAATTCATAACAAGTTGTTTTTAAAGATATTTAAAGGGTCTGTTTATGTTCCCTCTCCCTTAGGGCTGTCTCTTAGTCACATCTGCGTGAGTCGGGAGACAGTTCCGTTCACCCGATGTTCAGTGTTTTACATAGCCACTGAACCGGTGAACGTCTTAGGGTGGCCACCGTCGCCACCCTAAGAACCCGGACTCCCGGCAAATCAAGGGGTTGGCGTTAACCCCTTGATTCGCTCACCGTTTTCTGGAATTAAAGAGATAACTGAACTCACGGGTGAACGGAAAATCAGCGAGGCTTAAAGATCTCACCCTGATAAAATTGCCAGGGCGAGTTGTGTATAAGAGACAGCCCTTAGGGAGAGGGCTGGCGTGAGGGTTGTCCTAAATCAGAACAAGCCAATCGGCCAATGGTGCCCAATCAGATAAATCACGCCCGCAGAAATAACACCCGCGACAATGTCATCTACCATGATCCCCATACCGCCGTGAATATTGCGGTCAAACCAGCGGATTGGCCACGGCTTCCAGATATCAAAGATGCGGAAAATCACAAAGCCTGCAGCCACCCAGCGCCAGTCGTTAATTGGCAGCGCCATCAGGGTTATCCACATGCCGATGAACTCATCCCACACGATGCTGCCGTGGTCATGAACGCCCATATCACGTGCAGTCTGGTGGCAAAGATAAACCCCGATACAAATGCCGAGCATGATAACCATCGAGTAGAGCTGCCACGGCAGCAGGGTCATCAGATACCAGAACGGGATCGCCGCGAGCGACCCGGCTGTACCGGGCATAATCGGGCTTAATCCGCTACCAAACCCGGTGGCGAGCAAGTGCCACGGGTTGCTAAGCTTTAGACGGCTTTTAGCCACATCTTTAGAGCGAGGCAAAGTGGTCGTATCCTTTTAAATCCAGGGTTACCGGTTTGCCATTTTGCAGGAACTGTAGCCCTTCAGAAGCGGGTCCAACCTGGCCGATACAGGTAAACGGAACACCAAGATTGCCGATGGCGACGTCCAGCGCACCGCGATTAACTTCTGGCACGGTGAAACACAGTTCGTAATCTTCGCCGCCAGAAAGCGCCCATTGCAAAGCTTGATCAGCACTGACATTCGCTTTCAGGGCATCAGAATATGGCAGAGCATCGAGATCAACGCGTGCACCACATTCACTAGCTTTAAGGATATGACCCAAATCGGAAATTAGCCCGTCAGAAAGATCAATTGCGCTGCTCGCCAGATCGCGCAAGGCCTGGCCCTGTAAAATACGAGCTGTTGGGCGTAAATGGCGTTGTTTCAGATAGGCCGCTTGAGCGGGATCTTTGACGGTTAAACGGTCCTGCAAGATAGCCAGGCCCGCGGCGCTATCACCAGGCGTGCCGGTGACATAAATCCAGTCGCCAATGCGCGCACCGCTGCGTTTTAGCGCACGGCCAGCAGGCACCAGGCCATGAATGCCAAGCGTCATGGAAAGTGGCCCACGGGTCGTGTCGCCGCCAATCAGCTGCATATCGTAGTATTCGAGTTGCTCAAACAGGCTGTCGCTGAAGGCTTCAAGCCAGCTTTCATCGACTTCAGGAAGGGTAATAGCCAGCGTTAGCCAGGCAGGATCAGCGCCCATAGCGGCCAGATCGCTTAAATTTACCGCCAGCGCTTTGTAACCCAAATCGCGGGGGTTAATATCAGCCAGGAAATGAATGCCCGAGACAAGTGTATCGGTACTGATCGCGAGGACCTGCTTTTCGGCTACCGTTAGCAACGCACAATCATCGCCAATTCCGGTTTCCACATCGCGGCGGGAACTGCTTACGCGATCAAAATAACGGGCAATTAAGGAAAACTCACCGCATGCCATGCGTTATGCCTATAAATGAAATAGATAAAGAAAGGCCGGAATTAACCGGCCAGAAGATTACTTTTTGCGGGGACGAATTTGCGGAGCAGCTTTATCAAGAACACCATTCACGAACTTGTGGCTATCTTCGGCACCGAAGGTTTTCGCAAGATCGATGGCTTCGTTAATCGCCACTTTGTATGGCACGTCATCACGTTTAGCCAGTTCAAACAGTGCGATACGCAGAACCGCTTTTTCTACCTGACCCAACTCTTCGAGCTGGCGAGACAGGTAAGGCTTCATCAGCCCATCCAGATACGCGCTGTTAGTAGCCACCCCGACCAACAGTTCGCGGAAGTAGTTAACGTCAACGTCTTTGACGTCCTGTTCCGCCAGGAACTGGTATTCGACATCAGCGATGTCATTTCGAGATAACTGCCAGGAGTATAGCGCCTGAACGGCACACTCACGGGCACGGCGACGAGCAGCAGGTTTCACAGATTTCCCCTTACAAAAAATCAGGCCTTGATGGCTTTCAATACATTAATCATTTCAAGCGCGGTCAGTGCAGCTTCTGCACCTTTGTTACCGGCTTTTGTGCCAGCGCGTTCGATGGCTTGTTCAATACTTTCGGTGGTCAGCACGCCAAAGGCGACTGGAATACCACTTTCCTGCGCAACATGTGCCAGGCCATTGCTGGCACCACCAGCAACATATTCAAAGTGAGCTGTGCCGCCACGGATAACCGTACCCAGCGCAATAATCGCGTCGTAACGACCGGTTTTCGCCAGTGCGTCAGCCGCAAGTGGCAGCTCATAAGCACCCGGAACCCAGACCACGGTGATGTTTTCATCTTTAACCTGGCCGATACGTTTCAGGGCGTCAATCGCACCATCCAACAGGCTGTCATTGATGAAGTTGTTAAAACGCGCGATGGTGATGGCGACGCGAGCGTCTGGAGTTGCAACGGCTGCTTCAATAATGTTCATAATCTTCCTTTACGGGTTCTGTTTAGCCCCGCAGGGGGGCGGATTTTATCATAATCTTTTCGCGGCTGCTTACGTTTTACAAGCCGGCGTATCGCGGCGTCAAATGCAGACACAAATCAGGGCCAACCTGACGGACTTCACTAAAGCTAAATTCAGGCGCATCGGCTAATTTTTCAAGCCCAGGCAGGTTACACAAACCCCGCGCGTCATTGCCCAATAATTTCGGTGCAACGTAGACAATCAGCTCATCAACAAGGCCTGCCTGTAGCAGCGCACCGCCAAGCGTTGGGCCAGCTTCCACCCAAACAGAGTTTATCTGACGCTTGCCAAGCAACATCATCATTACCACCAGATCAAGGTGGCCTTTATGTTCTGGCACGATAAATTGTTCAACACCCGTAGGCCAGGTGTGCTGATCGGCCTGGCAACGGGCAAGCCAGGTCTCACCTGACTGAGCAATAATTCTGTGCTGTGGCGTCACCCGGTTTTGACGATCGAGAATAATACGCGTTGGCTGACGCAAATTTTCTTCGGCGTAAACCGCCTGAGTCGCGCTATCTAATTCATTCCAGCGCACTGTTAAAGAAGGGTTGTCCGCCAGAACGGTAGCGCTGCTGCTAAGAATCGCTGAACTTTGTGCGCGCAGACGCTGCACGTCGCGGCGTGATTCAGGCGAGGTAATCCATTGGCTTTCACCGCTAGCCATCGCAGTGCGCCCATCCAGAGAAGCCCCAAGTTTGAGCTGAATAAACGGGAAACCTGTGCGCATGCGCTTGAGGAAACCGCGGTTAATCGCCTCAGCTTCGTTCATCATCAAACCGTGGCTGACTTCAATACCCGCCTGTTGCAGCGCATACAACCCGCGACCAGCCACTTGCGGATTCGGATCCTGCATCGCGGCAACAACACGCGAAACACCAGCAGCAATTAACGCTTCACAACAAGGTGGCGTGCGCCCGTGATGGCTGCAAGGCTCGAGCGTGACATACGCCGTGGCACCGCGAGCTTTTTCTCCAGCCATCCTTAAAGCATGCACTTCCGCGTGGGGTTCACCGGCACGAAAATGAAAGCCCTCACCGACAATTTCACCACCTTTGGCAATCACACAGCCGACATTCGGGTTAGGTGACGTGGTAAAACGGCCATGCTTTGCCAGTTGCATTGCACGAGCCATAAATTTTTCATCAAGCGACATCAGCATTAATCCTGTAAGCGGGCAATTTCTTCGCCAAATTCGCGGATATCTTCAAAGCTGCGATAAACCGAGGCAAAGCGGATATACGCCACTTTATCGAGTTTTTTAAGCTGCTCCATCACCAGATTACCAATCATTTTGCTTGGTACTTCTCGCTCGCCGGTTCCGCGCAACTGGGATTTAATATGGTTGACTGCCATTTCCACGTCGTCGGAACTGACCGGACGTTTCTCCAGCGCTTTTAGAATACCGCTTCGCAGCTTGTCTTCGTTAAATGGCTCGCGAACATCATTACTTTTTACTACCCGCGGCATCACCAACTCCGCCACTTCAAAAGTCGTGAAACGTTCATTGCAAACCAGGCACTGACGGCGACGACGCACGGAAGACCCTTCGCCAACAAGACGGGAATCAATCACTTTGGTGTCTACTGCGAAACAGAATGGGCAATGCATGGCGCGTCCTGAAGGATTATTCAAATGAACAATAGTTTACCGCGAAGTGGCAGGAGTACAAAGGCAACGCCGCCTCATCCCGCGAAATATGACTTTTCAATGGCGAACAGCTACGCTTAAATCAGGACAAAACCTTAAGGAAAAACTATTCATGACAAAGAGTTACCTAAGAATTATCCTGGTTAGCAGCCTGGTGAGCCTCAGCGCCTGCGCCCAACAAACAGAAGTCCGCCAAATGAAAAGCGAAGTGGGTTCGTTAAATAAAGAAATGACCCAACTCACCGATCAGACCGTCAAGCTGACGCAACAAAATGCGCTCAATGCCAAATCGACAACCGGCGTTTATTTGCTGCCCGGCTCCAAAACCCCCGCTCGCCTGAACAGCCAGTTGGGTAATTTGCAAATGTCTCTGAGCAGCATCACGCCTGAAGCCAACGGCAGCCGGGTGATGCTCATTATTAAGGGCGAGTCGAACGATCCGCTGCCTGCTTTCACCGGCAAAGTCGAATGGGGGCAGATTCAAGGCACCACGGATAACTACCAGGAAGTTAACGTGCAATCGCAGCAATTCAATGCACCTGCGAGTGTATTAGCGCCGAGTGATATCAGTATTCCGTTACAGCTTTCTGGGCTTTCACCTAATCAACCAGGTTTTGTTCGTATTCATGACATTCAGCCTGTAGATCCTTCACAGGCATTGCCCGCGCAATAATAGCCACAACCCTCACGCTTGTGCCGTCTCTTAGTGACATCTCAGTGAGTTGGGAGACTGTTCCGTTCACTCGGTGTTCAGTGTTTTATATAGCCACTGAACCGGTGAACGTCTTAGGGTGACCACCGTCGTCACCCTAAGAACCCAGACTCCCGGCAAATCAATCGCCGCAAGCGGTAAACACCGTTTTTCACCCAACATTCGCGGTCGTTCGCGACTCGTTCCCGACGATCGCTCACTCACGTGGTTCCCGACCACGTGACCCCGATTGAAGGGTGAAAAATGGCGCGATTGAAGCCGGAACCCAGGGTCAACGTCAAAGGCTAAAGACAGCACCGATCCGGTTTTGACCTTGTTCCCGGTATAAATTGCCCCGGTGTTCCCCATAAATCAGGGTTGAGCTGCCGAAGCAGCGAAAGAGAGCGATCGTCGGACAAAAATGTCAGGAACATTTTTGAACAACGCTTGCGTTGGCCACGAAGTGGTTCGGCACAGGGATGTGCCGAATATAAGAGACAGGTCTTTGCGGGGGTAACCCACAGTCACATCTACGATTTTTGTTACATCTCCCTGGACGCTATGCGTTAAAAACCCTCTCATCACAGCATTAAATCTAGTGATCTTAATCACATAAACTTGTAACCAATTAGCTTCTGTTTGCTTAAATTGGCGATACAGGTAAAATCTCGCCCGTTTTTAATGTGCGCAAACGTGAACGCAATCGATTACGCATGCAGCGATAATGTGAAATGAAGCATATTTTTGTGAGCAGGGATTTCTATAATAGGCGCGTCAATAAGAAACCAGCTGAATGGTTGATGACTTTAGGTGATCACTCGCTCCCTGCCCTCACGGGAATCATGTAAAAAACAGTGGCATATAAAATGAAAAAAATTATTTTGGCGGCTAGCACCGTCCTGGCGCTTTCAAGTTCTTTCACGGCTCACGCCGAAGATACAAAAAATTCCGAATATGTTTCCGACTGGTGGCATCAAAGTGTCAACGTTGTGGGCAGCTACCACACCCGCTTTGGACCACAGATCACTAACGACGTGTATCTGGAATATGAAGCATTTGCCAAAAAAGATTGGTTAGATTTTTATGGCTACATCGATATTCCAAAAACTTTCGGTTGGGGTAACGGCAACGACAAAGGTATCTGGGACGACGGTTCACGTATGTTCATGGAGATCGAACCGCGCTTCTCTATTGATAAGCTGACCGGCACCAGCCTGGCATTTGGCCCATTCAAAGAGTGGTACATCGCCAACAACTATATCTATGATATGGGCGCGCACGGTAACGATGCCAGCAAACAAAACACCTGGTACATGGGTCTGGGCACCGATATCGACACCGGTCTGCCAATGAGCCTGTCTCTGAACGTGTATGCGAAATACCAGTGGCAGAACTATGGCGCATCCAACGAAAACCAGTGGGATGGCTACCGTTTTAAAGTGAAATACTTTGTACCGATTACCAGCCTGTGGGGTGGTAACCTGAGCTACATCGGCTTCACCAACTTTGACTGGGGTTCAGATCTGGGCGATGACAACTTCATCGACAATAACGGCAAACATGCGCGTACCAGCAACTCTATCGCTTCCAGCCATGTCCTGGCTCTAAACTACGATCACTGGCACTACTCAGTTGTTGCCCGTTACTGGCACAACGGTGGTCAGTGGGCAGATAACGCCAGCCTGAACTTCGGTGAAGGTGATTTCAACGTGCGCTCTACCGGTTGGGGTGGTTACTTAGTGGTTGGGTACAACTTCTGATAACCGTCTGAAGCTTTAGAAAAAGCCGATCTGCTCTTAGCCGATCGGCTTTTTTGTTTCCGGCAAACATCCTTCACTTTGCTGCAATTGGATAAAATGGGCCAATGAACGATCTGGCCGCTCTGAAAAGTATCGTCCTGTTGGATCTACCGATGCACAGCGATCGAGTCGAAAACTGCGGTAATCCTCACGCACTTCGCACCAGGCGACTAGCAGCCATACCTCGCCCCAAAATGTCAGCCCAAGTGGATGGACATTCCTGTTCGACGTTCGCCCCTTCTCATCTTCATAACAAACATGAAGCACCTGTAACTCCCCGATTGCACGATGAAAAATATCAAACCAGGTCTTAACCTGCGGGTATTTGTTAAAGTCTGGCGAAATGATGCGGCAACGCTCCGCAACAACTCGCCGCTGCGGCGTCAGTACCCCAAGCAACTTTTCCTCTGCTGTGCCCGCCGCTTGCGCAAGTGTTTCACCACTCCACGTTTGCACTAAACGTATCGCCGCAACTAACGCTTCCACTTCACCAGGGGTGAACATCAACGGCGGCAAATCATAGCCGGGTAATAAGCGATAACCGCAGCCCGCTTCACCCTCAATGGGAACGCCAGACAGGGACAAATCACGAATATCACGGTAGATAGTACGCTCGGATACTTCGAGGCGTTCGGCAAGCAGAGCCGCCGTCGACAACCGACGTCCACGCAGAATTTGTACTATTTGAAAAAGGCGATCCGCTCTTCGGCTCATAGGTTTCTTTTGTGAACGATGTGATGCCTGCCAGCATAACCGGCAGGCGTTTTCTGTTCAGTATATCCGTACTCAAGACGGTTGATGTAAGCCAACCCGATTCCCTTCGCTGTCGGTGATGAGTGCAAAAGTACCAATGTCATCCGGTAATTCCTGCGGGCCGAACACACATTCGCCTCCAGCCTTGGCCACCCGTTCAAGCATGGCGCTTAAATCAGGCGCATGCAGGTAAACCACCGTGCCTTGCGCAGAAGGTTTAAACGCATCAGATTTTAGTAGTGCTCCACCGGGATTCGGCTTGGTATGTGGGAAGATTGCCATTTCCATTCCAGACATCGTTTCACGATGAAAATCAGTCGCGAAAACAGCCTCATAAAATGCTGTTGCACGTTCCAGATCCTGTACCGGGATTTCAAACCAATTGATGATAGTGCTCATGTTTAACTCCTCATTGATGATGTTCAACATTGAGTCTAACTAGCCCCTCCTGACAGCATACTGTCAGGAGACTTTTACTCAGACGAAAAAAAACCGCAGCACAATGGCTGCGGTTTTAGCTTCCAGCAAAACCCTAAAGGTTAAGGCAGAATCGATGGCTGATCCGCACCTTCTTTTTCCACTTTCTGCTGCAACATGTGCTCGCGCTTCATGCCCAGCTTCAACGCCAGCGCGGACGCGACGTAAATGGAAGAAACAGTACCGATAGAAACACCGATAAGCATCGTCAGGGAGAAGCCTTTCAGCATTGCCCCACCGAAGAGATACAACATCAGAATCACCACCAATGTGGTACCAGAGGTGATCAACGTACGATGCAGAGTCTGCGTCAAAGAAACGTTGAAGATCTCATATGGAGTCCCGCGACGGATCTTACGGAAGTTCTCACGGATACGGTCTGATACCACGATACTGTCGTTCAGTGAGTAGCCGATAACCGACATCAATGACGCGACGATGGTTAAGTCTATCTCAATGTGGAACAACGACAGCACACCCAGAGTGATAACGACGTCGTGCATCAACGCAATAACCACACCGGCAGCCAGACGCCACTCAAAACGGAAACCGACGTATACCAGAATGGAGATAAGCGCAGCTAACAACGCCAAAGCACCATTCTGAGCCAGATCCGCACCCACGCTTGGGCCAACGAACTCAATACGTTTTACACCGGCATTCTGGCTGGTTGCTTCGTTAATGACCTTAACGACCTGGCTACCCAGCACCTGACCACCGGTTTCCCCTTGGGCAGGTGGCATGCGCACCATGATGTCACGGCTGCTACCAAAATTCTGAACCAACGGATCCTGGAATCCAGCTTTCTCCAGTGCACTACGCATCATGTCCAAATCGGCTGGTTTTTCCAGCGAGATTTCGATGACGGTACCGCCGGTGAAATCCAGACCCCAGTTAAAACCTTTCACCCCGATAATCACGACGGAAAGGATTAACAGGAATCCGGAAATACCGAAAGCCCAGAAATCCCAGCGCATAAAGTCATGGACTCTACGGCCGTAGTTTAATTGTTCAACAGTATATTCCTGTGCCACAACGCACTCCTCAGATAGACAGCTTGTTGATGCGTTTGCCGCCGTACAACAGGTTTACGATGGCACGGGTACCGACAATTGCGGTAAACATGGACGTCGCCACACCAATACCGGTCGTGATCGCAAAGCCTTTAATTGCCCCGGTGCCTACGGCATACAGGATGATGACCTTGATAAGCGTCGTGATGTTAGCATCGAAAATAGAGCTGAACGCGCCCTGATAACCTTCGTGGATAGCCTGTTGCACCGAACGCCCGTTACTAAGTTCTTCCTTAATACGTTCGTTTATCAGTACGTTAGCATCGACGGCTACCGCAAGGGTTAACACGATCCCCGCAATCCCCGGCATGGTCAACGTTGCCCCTGGAAGCAGGGACATAATCCCGACAATCATCACCAGGTTTACCAACAATGCGGAAGTCGCAATCAGACCAAACTTCTTATAGAAGAACAGCATAAAGATGATTGAAACTGCCAGACCTGCCAGACACGCTTCCAGACCTTGCTTGATGTTTTCCATACCAAGGGTTGGACCGATGGTACGTTCTTCAACAATTTGGATTGGTGCGATCAATGCACCCGCACGCAGCAGCAAAGAGAGCTGACGCGCTTCGTTCGGGTTGCTGATACCGGTGATACGGAAGCTGTTACCTAAGCGCGACTGAATGTTTGCCACGTTGATAACTTCTTCTTGTTTCGCCAGAATTGAACGACCAGTTGCATCTTTCTTACCGCTGTCTTTGTACTCCACAAACAGGGTTGCCATCGGTTTACCGATGTTGTCCTTGGTGAAGTTAGACATGATGTTACCGCCAGCACTATCCAGTGAAATATTCACCTGTGCCTGGTTGTATTCATCGGTGCTCGAAGTGGAGTCAGTGATATGGTCACCGGTCAGAATCACACGCTTGTACAGGACAACCGGTTGACCTTCACGGGTATTTTTCACTTCGGAGTCACCCGGCACGCGGCCAGAGGCAGCAGCGGTGGCATCCACGTTGGTGTTAACCAAACGGAACTCAAGTGTTGCTGTCGCGCCGAGAATTTCTTTCGCACGCGCAGTATCCTGAATACCAGGTAATTCAACCACGATACGATCTGCACCCTGGCGTTGTACCAGAGGTTCAGCCACACCCAGTTGGTTTACACGGTTACGCAGGATATTAATGTTCTGCTGAACAGCATACTCACGCGCTTCGCTCAGACGAGCGTCCGTCATTACAGCACGCAATGCGTTGCTGCCCTGAGCGGAAATCACCAGGTCACGATGGCGTGGAGATAAATAAGAGATAGCGTCATCACGCGTTTTGCTGTCACGGAAGACAACATCAGCACCATAGTTATCGGCTTTACGCACGTTGGTGTAAGCGATGCTCTTTTCGCGCAAGTCAGTACGCAGGTTATCAATGGTTTGTTCCTGCAACTTGCTCAGTGCGGTATCCATGTCGACTTCCATCAGGAAGTGCACGCCACCACGCAGATCAAGACCCAGTTTCATTGGTTCTGCGGAAATAGCGGATAACCAGCGAGGAGTAGCCGGAGCAAGGTTAAGTGCGACGACATATTTGTCGCCTAATACGCCCATCAGCGCTTCACGAGCGCGCAGCTGCGTATCAGTGGTGTCAAAGCGTGCAAGAATTGCACCCTCGGATAGCGCCACAGACTTAGCGGTGATTTTATCTGCTTTTAAGGTGTTCTGGACCTGGATCAGCGTTTGTTCACTGGCGGCGACGCCGCGCGCGCCAGTGATCTGAACTGCCGGATCCTCACCATATAGGTTGGGAAGTGCGTATAGCAGACCGACGATAAAGACGACGATCAGCATGATGTACTTCCACAAAGGATAGCGGTTTAGCACGGTAGTTCCCTTAGGGAAAAACGAAAATTACAGCGCCTTCATAGTGCCTTTCGGCAGAACGGCAGCTACGAAATCACGCTTGATAACCACTTCAGTGGTGTCGTTTAGCGCGATTGAGATATAGCCAGTTTCAGCTACTTTCACTACGCGACCAACCAGACCACCAGTAGTCAGCACTTCATCCCCTTTAGAGATAGAGTCCATCAACTTTTTATGCTCTTTGGTACGTTTTTGCTGTGGGCGCAGGATCATGAAATAGAAGATCAGACCAAATACCACCAGCATAAGAATCAAAGAGTACGGGCTACCTTGCGCCGGAGCACCTGTTGCAGCAACCGCATCAGAAATGATAAAGCTCATTCAAAATCCCTCATTATTAAATTAATCAACATTCAAAGGTGGAACTGGTTTACCGGTTCGCTCGTAAAAATCACTCACGAAGTGCTCTAATTTACCCTCTTCAATGGCCTTGCGTAAACCAGCCATTAAACGCTGGTAATAGCGCAGGTTATGAATCGTGTTGAGTCGTGCGCCGAGTATTTCGTTGCAACGGTCAAGATGATGCAAGTAGGCACGTGAATAATTGCGACATGTATAGCAATCACATTCAGAATCCAACGGCGAAGTGTCATCTTTATGCTTCGCATTGCGGATTTTAACCACACCATCGGTGACAAAAAGGTGACCATTTCGTGCATTGCGGGTTGGCATCACGCAGTCGAACATATCAATACCGCGACGAACACCTTCAACAAGGTCTTCCGGTTTCCCTACGCCCATCAAGTAACGAGGCTTATCTGCAGGGATTTGCGGGCAAACATGTTCCAGAATCCGGTGCATGTCTTCCTTCGGCTCACCTACAGCCAGGCCGCCGACAGCGTAGCCATCAAAGCCTATCTCTACCAGACCTTTTACCGAGATATCTCGTAAATCTTCGTAAACGCTACCCTGAATAATGCCGAACAGCGCATTTTTATTCTCAAGAGAATCAAAGCGATCGCGGCTACGCTGTGCCCAGCGCAGAGACATTTCCATGGAACGCTTCGCGTAATCCCAGTCAGCAGGATATGGCGTACATTCGTCGAAGATCATCACGATATCGGAACCGAGATCGTATTGAATTTCCATGGATTTTTCTGGATCGAGGAAAATCGCGTCGCCGTTAATTGGGTTGCGGAAATGCACACCGGCTTCGGTGATTTTACGGATATCGCCCAGGCTAAATACCTGGAAACCACCGGAGTCAGTCAGGATTGGACCTTTCCACTGCATGAAATCATGTAAGTCACCGTGCAACTTCATGATTTCCTGACCAGGACGCAGCCACAAGTGGAAGGTGTTGCCCAGAATAATCTGTGCGCCAGTGGCTTCAACTTCTTCTGGCGTCATCCCTTTTACGGTGCCATAAGTGCCAACAGGCATGAAAGCAGGCGTTTCTACAACGCCACGGTCAAAGACCAGGCGGCCACGACGAGCGCGTCCGTCGGTTGTATCTAATTCAAATTTCACATTTCCTCCAGCATCAGAGAAACAGTCTGATGGTTAAGACAAAACGTCGTCGGATTGACCGGCGACGTAGAATTGACTGATTAGGCGCCAGGGCGCTCATTTATCGCCTGCGGATTGTACGTGATGTACATGGCATCCCCGTAACTAAAAAATCGATATTCGGAGTTAACAGCGGCTTTATAGGCGTTCATGGTGTTTTTATAACCAGCAAACGCGGAAACCAGCATGATCAGAGTCGATTCCGGCAGGTGGAAGTTGGTCACCAGTGCATCAATCACTTTGTATTGATATCCTGGATAGATGAAGATTTGGGTATCACCGAAGAACGGTTCGATCAGGTCGTTTTTTGCGGCCTGCGCCGCACTTTCCAATGAGCGAACTGAAGTGGTTCCTACTGCGATAACGCGATTACCACGCGCTTTGCATGCTAGCACCGCGTCAACCACGTCCTGTGGCACTTCCGCATATTCGGAGTGCATGATGTGGTCTTCGATGCTATCCACGCGCACAGGCTGGAATGTTCCGGCTCCTACGTGCAACGTCACAAACGCCTGCTCAATGCCTTTATTGCGCAACGCTTCAAGCAATGGCTCGTCAAAGTGCAAGCCGGCAGTAGGCGCGGCAACCGCACCAGGTTTCTGGCTATAAACGGTTTGATACAGCTCGCGGTCAGAGTCTTCATCCGGGCGGTCGATGTACGGCGGCAGCGGCATATGGCCGATGCTGTTGAGAATATCAAGGACACTGCGCTCGTCTTCAAACTGCACTTCAAACAACGCATCGTGGCGCGCAACCATCGTGGCATGTACGCTTTCATCATCGCCCAGCAACAATTCAGCACCCGGTTTAGGGGCTTTAGAAGCACGGATATGCGCGAGGATACGTTTGTCGTCAAGCATACGTTCGACCAGCACTTCAATCTTGCCGCCGCTGGCTTTACGGCCAAAAAGGCGCGCCGGGATCACGCGGGTATTGTTAAAGACCAGCAGATCTCCGGGGTTGAGCTTATCGAGCAAATCGGTGAAAGTGCCATGCGTTAAATTACCCGAGGGCCCTTCCAGAGACAGCAAACGGCACCCACTGCGCTGTGCTTGTGGATAGTGGGCAATCAAGGATTCAGGTAATTCAAAGGAAAAATCGGCAACACGCATGGTTTAGAGCTCAAGACTTAAAAA
Organism: Buttiauxella agrestis ATCC 33320; assembly: GCA_024169445.1. Lineage (GTDB taxonomy): Bacteria > Pseudomonadota > Gammaproteobacteria > Enterobacterales > Enterobacteriaceae > Buttiauxella > Buttiauxella ferragutiae. Next base: position 2,044,918 of record JALKFA010000001.1, on the reverse strand, counting down.
GTGGCGCTACAGTCTAGTGCCAGGGGACACTCCCTGCAAGGAAAAGGACGCCCGTTAATGCTGAATCGACAATTAAGGTTACTATGAATTTTCTCGCCCATTTACATCTTGCAAGCCTTGCTGACAGCTCACTTCTGGGGAATTTGCTTGCCGATTTTGTCCGTGGCAACCCGAATGAAAGCTATCCGGGTGACGTCGTGGCGGGTATCCATATGCATCGTCGCGTCGATGTGCTGACCGATAGCTTGCCGGAGGTGGCGATTGCGCGACAATGGTTCCGCCCTGAAACTCGCCGTGTCGCCCCGATAACATTAGATGTGATGTGGGACCATTTCGTTTCACGCCACTGGCAGACACTCTGCCCAAACACGCCGCTGCCAGAATTTGTCGCTTACGCGCGTGCCAATATCGAACCCTTTTTAATCGATACCCCAGAACGCTTTATCAATCTTAATCACTATCTGTGGGACGAGCGCTGGCTCGAGCGTTATAGCGATATGGCATTTATTGCTAATGTTCTCAATGGGATGGCTACGCGTAGACCAAAACTCGATGCTTTGCGAGCTTCCTGGCAAGATCTTGATACCCATTACGCTGCGCTTGAAGAATTGTTCTGGCAGTTCTACCCACGCATGATGGTAATGGCAGAACAAAAAAGTTTGTAACCGATCTCAGCGTGGTTATTTACTTCTTGCCCTTTTATAAAAAAGGGCTACTTTGGATCGCTGCTGTGCGAATATTCATTTTTTGATAGGTAAATCCTATCTGATTAATCGGCACAGTATGCTTGAGTTAGAGGGATTGCCGCCCCTATACTCCCCCCCGTTGCGTTAACACTCACTTTAACAAAATTAACAGGAGTACATATGGTCCTGGTTACTCGTCCAGCCCCTGACTTTACAGCTGCAGCCGTACTCGGCAGTGGCGAAATCGTTGAAAACTTCAACTTCAAAGCACACACCAATGGTAAAACCACCGTTGTGTTCTTCTGGCCAATGGACTTCACTTTCGTATGCCCGTCTGAACTGATTGCGTTCGACAAACGTTACGAAGAATTCCAGAAACGTGGCGTAGAAGTCGTTGGTGTATCTTTTGACTCCGAGTTCGTTCACAACGCATGGCGTAAAACCCCTGTTGATAAAGGCGGCATCGGTGAAGTGAAATATGCGATGGTTGCTGACATTAAGCGTGAAATTCAGAAAGCTTATGGCATCGAACATCCAGACGCAGGCGTTGCTCTGCGCGGTTCTTTCCTGATCGACAAAGCCGGTATCGTGCGTCACCAGGTTGTTAACGACCTGCCGCTGGGCCGTAACGTTGATGAAATGCTGCGTATGGTTGATGCGCTGCAATTCCACGAAGAGCACGGCGAAGTGTGCCCAGCTCAGTGGGAAAAAGGTAAAGAAGGCATGAACGCGTCTCCAGACGGCGTTGCTAAATACCTGAGCGAAAACGTTTCTAGCCTGTAATTGCTAAACGTTTTTGACGAGAAAGGCCGCGCAAGCGGCCTTTTTTAGTTTCTAGAAAGCAAAACAAGAACAGCCCATCACGCCCCAGAATGCGCCTTCATCAGCAACAGGTATCGCTGATTTACGCGCCGTATCATGTTGATGACCATGCACATTACAGCTTCCGCAGCATTGGTGAACTTGCGCCATCATCCCCACTTTCCCAGCCTCTGGCGGTGCCGAACGGTAATGCCCAGGAACGTTCACCACAGGCGACCATTCGGGTAGCACTGGAATCGGTGGTGGAGCAAGCGCGGTAAAGGCACCTGCTGCATAAACCACTTTGCCATCCACCAGCGTTAACAGCGATTCAATGCCTTTGATTTCCTCTTCTGGCACCTTAAAGAAATCTTTTGAAAGCACGACTAAATCGGCAAGTTGCCCGGCTTTAATACGCCCTTTTTTACCCTGTTCACTGGAAAACCACGCGCTGCCAGCCGTCCATAGCTCAAGCGCCACATCACGCGAAAGCCGGTCATTGTCGTCATACATTTGCATCCCGCCTACCGTGCGCCCCGACACCAGCCAGTAAAGCGCCGTCCACGGATTATAACTGGCGACACGCGTCGCATCCGTCCCCAGCCCAACTGGTAATTCAGCGGCGAGCATTTTCGCGATAGGCGGCGTCTGTTTAACAGCTTCGGCACCATAACGTGCCGCGTAATATTCGCCCTGAAAAGCCATGCGATGCTGGACCGCGATACCGCCTCCCAACGCCTTAACGCGCTCAATATTCTTTTCACTGATGGTTTCGGCGTGGTCAAAAAGCCAGTGCAGGCCGTTAAACGGAATCTCACGATTCACCTTCTCAAACACCTCCAGCATACGGCTGATGGATTCGTTATAAGTCGCATGAAGACGGAATGGCCAACGATGTTCCACTAAATGGCGCACCACACGTTCCAGCTCTTGCTCCATACCGTCTGGTAAATCCGGACGCGGCTGCAAGAAATCCTCAAAGTCGGCGGCTGAAAAGACCAACATTTCCCCGGCACCATTTGCACGATAGAAATCAGTGCCCTGCCCCGGTTTCAGCATATCGGTCCATTTTTCAAAATCTTCCAGCTCATGCTGCGGACGCTGGGTAAACAGGTTGTAGGCGATACGCACCGTCATTTGTTTTTGCGCATGAAGCTGGTCGATTATCTGATAATCCTCCGGGTAATTCTGGAACCCACCACCGGCATCAATCGCGCTGGTAATCCCTAATCGGTTAAGCTCACGCATAAACTGGCGCGTCGAATTGACCTGTAAATCGAGCGGTAATTTCGGCCCTTTCGCCAGCGTCGAGTACAGAATCATGGCATTCGGTTTGGCGATAAGCATGCCCGTTGGATTACCGTTGCGGTCACGCATAATCTCGCCACCCGCTGGATTGGGCGTGTCTTTGGTGTAACCCACCGCTTTTAGTGCCGCCTGGTTTAACAATGCGCGATCGTAGAGATGCAACACAAAAACCGGCGTATCCGGTGCCGCCTCGTTGAGTTCTTCAAGCGTTGGCATACGGCGCTCGGCAAACTGAAATTCCGTCCAACCCCCGACCACGCGCACCCATTGTGGCGACGGCGTGCGTAATGCCTGCTCTTTGAGCATACGCAATGCATCGGCCAGAGAAGGCACACCTTCCCAACGCAGCTCCAGGTTGTAGTTCAAGCCGCCACGAATCAAATGCAGATGTGAGTCGTTCAGGCCTGGAATCACCGTATAACCTTTGAGATCAACACGCTGCGTTTCTTCATTGGCAAAATTCAGCACCCAGGATTCGCTGCCCACGGCAACAATTTTACCGTCTTTGATCGCCACGGCTTCGGCGAGCGGCGTTTCGCTGTCGAGAGTGTGAAACTGACCGTTAGTGAGAATGAGTGAGGCAATTTGCGACATAACCTGTACTCCTCAGTAAAACGTTATTTTTTCAGCCAACCGGCAAACAGCCGCGTCATGACTGGCATCCACAGCCACACCACCAGCGCGACAACCAGCGCATCATTGATGAGGTGCAACAAAAGCGAGCCATGCAGCGAAGGAAAAAGCATCGCGGTAACACGCGGAACGACGTTGGTACTCGGGAAAATGACTGCCAGGGTGATCAGGAATTGCTTCCATTGCGCGGGGCGTTTCAGCGCTGGGGTTTCCGGGGTAAACCAGAAGGCATTTTCGGTGCGAACTTCCAGATGATCGTCAAGGCGCAGCGCGGGTTTTATCTCCTCAACCAGCGTTTCTCGCTCAGCCGATTTAGTCCAGGCGGTGAGATTCTCCAGGGTGTCGAAACGAATCACGATGTTGTAAACATCGTTTCCGGTGGTGGGGCGAATAACGTGCACGCCAAGGTGTCCGGGATAACGCGCAGCGGCTGGCATGATTTTCGCCAGCCATTGCTCATAATGCGCCGCCTGGCCTGATTTAAGAGCGTGGGTTATCACCAGCGTGACAGTATTGTTGTCAGCCATAGGCTATTCCTGATGCAAAACAAGCAAAAGGCAGGAGGCTTCCTGCGGCGATAAATCAGGCTTTCCGTTCTGGCGCGCCATGGACCATGGTGTAAGCATAATCGACGCCTATGCCATAGGCACCGCTGTGCTCGCGCACCAGATCCATCACCGCATCGTAAGTGTCGCGGCGCGCCCAGTCGCGTTGGTATTCGAGCAACACCTGCTGCCAGGTCACCGGAACGGCCCCGGCTTGTACCATGCGGTCAATTGAGCGTTCGTGAGCATCGACCGACGTGCCGCCCGAAGTATCAGTCACAACGTAAACTTCAAAGCCTTCGTCGAGCGCCATCAAGGCAGGAAACGTCAGGCACACTTCGGTCCACAAAGCAGAAATAATCAGTTTCTTGCGCCCGGTCGCTTTCACCGCTGCAACAAAAGCCGCATCTTCCCAGGAGTTCATTGAAGAGCGTTCGATAGGCGTAATTTCTGGGTGTATCGCCAGCAATTCAGGCCAGATATATCCACTGAAACTCTTCGTTTCTACCGAGGTAAAAATAGTCGGAACGTTAAAGATCTTTCCGGCCTTAGCTAGCGCAACGGTGTTATTTTTCAGCGTCTGGCGGTCGATATTCGCCACGCCAAAAGACATTTGAGGCTGGTGATCGATAAAGATCAGGGTGGAGTTGGTGGGGTCGATCAGTTCACGTATAGACATAAATTTTCCTTAAATTTCATCTGAATGATTAAGGAAGCGGCACAAGGTACAGCCTCCCAAATGGTATGAGATCTGGAAATGTCTAACTTAAGCAGAGGTTATTGATGAGAGGGAAAAGTAAGGATAGCACCGGTATTCCCCTTTGCCTGGCAAAAGGGAAACCGGTTGCAGAGCTAGAGACTATGCCACAATGAAACGGAGACCGCAGGTAGCGACAGTGCGCAATTTTCTAACGTCGCCTCGCCTTCAAGCTGTGTCCACGCTTTGCCGTGCAACAGCGGGTTCCACGGCAGCGTTCTCAGTGCTTCATCACCACGGTTAATCGCCACCAGCACACGTTCGTTTTGCCAGACACGAACGAATACCACCACGTCGCCCTCGGCGTAAATTACCTGGCAACCGCCGTGGCGCAAGGCGCGGCTTTTGTGGCGTAATTTTCCGAGCCGTTGATAAAGTGCCAGCAGCCCCAGATCTTGTTGATCCGGATTCCATGGGAAAGGTTTACGGCAAAACGGATCGTTATTGCCATCTAAACCCACTTCATCACCATAGTAGACGCAAGGCACGCCGGGCCAGCAATACAGCCACACGACGGCCAGAGGTAAGCGTGCCGCATCCTTGCCAAGGATCGACTTGAAGCGTGCGGTGTCGTGGCTGTCGAGCTGGTTAAACATGCGCAGTTGCTGCTGATGAGAAAGCCCCGCACGATATTCATCCATCCACGCCATACAGGTTTGTGCGTCGATATGTTGCGGATCATAGGAAATATCGGTGTTGGCAAGAAATCCCCACAGCGGGAAGGTGAAACCGCGATAGTTCATCGCCGCATCTTCGGCATCTGTCTGCAACCACTGGCGGGCGTCGCCAAAATGTTCACCCAAAATATAGGCATCAGATTTGGTTTCTTTCGCCGCTTTGGTGATACCGGAAACGTGCAGCAGGTTGTTTTTCGCGCCACCCTCTTCGCCTAGCATATGCACCACATCCAACCGCCAGCCGTCTATGCCCCACGGTTCACGCAACCAATGGCGCACCACGCTTTCGTCGCCCTGGTAAATCTCGTCAACCAGGTTGGAGGAGTGGTAATCCAGCTTTGGCAAACTGGAATAGCCGAGCCAGTCGAGCGCTTGCCCCTCCTGGTTATAGCTGTAAAAATCGCGCCAGGGTGATTGCGGGTTGTGGCTCGCACCGCTGCCGTGTGTTTGTTGGCGGTCAAACCATTGGTGAGTATCGCCGCTGTGGTTAAACACACCGTCGAGCATCAGGCGCATACCGTAACGCTGAGTGTTTTTACGCAACCGCAAATAGGCGTGATCGCCACCAAACTGCACGTCGACGTGGCGATAATCCTGAGTATCGTATTTATGGACGCTCGGCGCGGTAAAAATCGGGTTGAGATACAGCGCAGTGACACCCAGCTTCTTCAGATACGAAAGATTTTCACTGATACCGTCAAGATCGCCGCCATAGAAGGTCGATCCGCCTGCGTCCGCGATCAGCGGCTCATCCCAGTCACGCAAGATAATGTCGCGCTTTGCGGCGTGGTGATAATAGATCCGATCCTGTTCCGGAGTACGTTGTTCACTGCGGGCAAAACGATCGGGGAAAATCTGGTAGAAGATCTGATCCTGTACCCATTGTGGGCCATCGTCAGGCAGATCGACCGCAAACTGCTCAAGACGTGCCGGCGGGATCGACCCGATACCTTGTGGCGTTAACCAGCGCTGTTTATCCAGCCACAACATTTTAAAACTGTAGCGGCGTCGCGGTTGCCCTTCCGATAAATCAATCACTCCGCGCCAGGCGACAATACCTTCAGCGGGTGCGGCTTTCTGGCGAGTCATCTGTACCGAGGTTTCTTCGTTATCCTTTTCATAACGGAGTACCACGCGGTGCGGCAAATCATCACCAGAAACCCACAAACTGATGTACAGCTTGTCTTTACGTGTCTGAATAAAAGGGGGCACCGGAAGGTGCCAGGCATTAAACATAATCGCTTTCCCAGAGAATAAATTGACGCCACCTTGCCACAGCGTAAGCGCTTATCACTCATCATTACTATTTTTATTGGGGGAGGAAAGCGGGGGCGGAGAAATAGCGTCGGTTGCTTAATAAGTTAGCGATACCTATAGTGAGAATATTCTTACTCCATCTGCCCTGTATCAAGGAGCTCGCCATGACTATTGCCCGTAGCCTTTCCTTGCTTCTGTTCGTATTTTACTCCGCCAACACGCTGGCTGCCTCGCCTTATGAATCGCTGCAATTTGGGAAGTATAAACAACAGATTACTGCGGATTTAAAAAAGACCTGCCATCCACAAAAGAAAATGACGGATGAAGCCTGGGGGAACAAAATTCTCGCCAACGAAGATAACAAAATGTATATCCGCGACGCGAGAATTGCGCTTGAACGCAACAACGAGAAAAACTACTGGGAAGCAATAAGTAAAGTAGAGTGCCCAGAAATGTAAGTTATAGGGTGGATTTTGCTAACGCTAGTCCACCCTGTAAGACGCTTACGAGTTTGTGGCGAGTATTTGACGACGTTTAAACATCCAGCCAACCAGCAGCAACACAATCCACACGCAGCCGACATACAGCGAGATGCGTGTGTCAGGATGCCAGCCAATCAGCGCGATAATAAACACCAGGAACACCAGGCCCACAATGGTGGTTACCACGCCGCCCGGTACCGGGAATTTGAGCGCCTTAGTTTCTTCAGGGGATAGCTTGCGACGGAACGCGATCTGCGACAGCAGGATCATTATCCAAACCCAAACCGTGGCAAAAGTCGCCAGCGAAGCAATCACCAGGAAAACGTTTTCTGGAATCAGGTAGTTGAGCACCACCGCCAGTAACAGTGCGCAGCACATGACCAATACAGTGACCCACGGAATACCGTTGCGTGATGTTTTGGCGAACACTTTTGGGGCGCTGCCCTGCTCTGCCATACCGTGCAACATGCGGCCGACACCGAAGACATCACTGTTAATGGCTGAAAGCGATGCGGTGATCACCACGAAGTTAAGAATCCCTGCCGCAGCCGTAATCCCCATATGCTGGAACGTCAGTACAAACGGGCTGCCTTCCGTACCCACCTGGTTCCACGGATAGATAGACATGATGACAAACAGCGTGCCCACATAGAACACCAGGATACGTAGCGGAACAGAGTTGATGGCGCGAGGAATCGACTTCTGCGGGTCTTTCGCTTCACCCGCAGTGATACCGATAATTTCAATCCCGCCGTAAGCAAACATCACCATCTGCAACGACATAATCATGCCAATCCAGCCATTGCTGAAGAAGCCGCCATTGCTCCACAAATTATGGATACCCGTTGGCTGACCACCGTTACCAATACCCCAAACGATGATGCCAATACCGGCAGCAATCATGATGATAATGGTCGCGACTTTGAAGAAAGAGAACCAAAATTCCAGCTCGCCAAACACTTTGACGCTCATCAGGTTAATGGCGCAGATAATTAGCACTACGCTCAATACCCAGACCCAATGTGGTACCGCCGGGAACCACAGCCCCATATAGATACCAAATGCGGTGACGTCGGCAATTGCGACAATCAGGATCTCAAAACAGTAAGTCCAGCCGGTGATGTAACCTGCCAGCGGACCGAGGTTATCTTGCGCATAGCGTGAAAATGAACTGGCGGAAGGGTTATGAACCGACATCTCGCCAAGGGCGCGCATAATGATGTAAGCCGCCACCCCACCGATGATGTAGGCCAACAACACACTTGGCCCTGCCATTTTGATAGCGTCTGCCGAACCATAAAACAGCCCGGTGCCAATTGCCGAACCCAACGCCATAAAGCGTATGTGCCGGGTACTCAAGCCGCGCTTGAGCTTATTAGCGTTTTCCATTAATTCCAACCCTGCTTAACAATAAAAAAAACCACGGAGCAAAGCCCCGTGGTTGTACAAAATTATAATTTTTAGTGGGCGGTGGAGGCCACCTGTCGACCTGCGGCGCGGTCCCATACGATGGCAATCACCACCATGATAATGGTCGGAAGCAACCATGCCAGGCCTTGTTCGGACAGCGGCAAGTGGGAAGTCCACGCGGGTAAAATATCGCTGATTGCCGAAGCTTTAATCCCATCCATGATGCCAAACAAGGTGCTGATGAGCATCGCTGGCGCAATCACGCGGGTTGAGTTATGCCACCACGGACGGGTGAAACTCAGCACCACCAGCGCAATACACGGCGGGTAAATCGCCGTCAGCACCGGAATTGAAACCTGAATCAGATGACTCAACCCGAGGTTAGAAACCACCATCGAGAACAAGCCAAGGATAAACACCAACGAACGGTAAGACAGTGGCAGATACTGGCTGAAGAACTCAGCACACGCACAAGTCAGGCCAACTGCCGTGACCATGCAGGCAAGGAAAATCAGCGCGGCGAGGAAGAAGCTACCAGCACTACCGAAGGTATGAGCCACATAGGCATGCAGAATCGCAGCACCGTTGGCATTTTGGTCAGCGACCAGCGTAGCGCTATCAGAACCCAGGCGGAACAGCGCAAGGTAAATCAGCGTTAAGCCAACACCAGCAATCAGGCCAGCCAAAATGGTATAGCGTGTCAGCAAGCGGGATTCAGTCACGCCACGGGAACGTGCCGCGTTAACAATCACAATCCCGAACACCAGCGACGCCAGGGTATCCATCGTCAGATAGCCATTCACAAAACCGTTAGCAAACGCCGCATTCTGATACGCCTCAGTCGCAGTGCTGATACCGCCTGCTGGCCACAGCATTGCACCCGCCGCCAGCGCCAGGAGCGCAACGATTTTCACCGGAGCCAGCACGTGGCCAACGGTGTCCAGCAATTTACCTGGATACAGTGAAATACCGATAACAATCGCGAAGTAAACCAGGCTGTAGATAAACAGTGGCAGTTCACCCGAACCCACCAGTGGTGCAATCCCGACTTCGAAGGAAACAGTAGCCGTACGCGGGGTGGCAAACAATGGGCCAACCGCCAGGTAACAAATAGTCGCTAACAGCACACCGGCACGACGGCCAATCGGTGAGCTCAGGCTATCAATACCCCCACCGACACGAGCAATCGCGACGATAGTTAAAACGGGCAGACCAACCGCGGTCACCAGGAAGCCAAGTGAGGCAATCCAGACGTGTTCGCCAGCTTGTAGCCCCACCATTGGTGGAAAAATGATATTGCCTGCGCCGACAAACAGCGCAAAGGTCATAAAGCCTAGCGCGAGGATGTCTCGAGATTTCAGATGATGGGTCATAAAATTTTGGCAGCCTGTGGATGTGTGGTGTTGTAAGTATTCAAATTTTTATGCGTGTATTTGCCAATCCTTAGACAGTCATACATCGGCATAAAAGCGGTGATTGGCAGTAACGACAGCGGAAAATCCTTTCCGGGATCGGTGGCGAAGAATAGTTGTTTGAATTACCACTCAAATCCAGTCGGTCTGCTATTCACAGGGGCGCAATTAAAACGCTTATAGCGTTTGAAGGCAAGAAGGGATCCAAAAACCAGATTGATCTCCTTAAATTAGACTTAAAATCAGTGGATTTGTTTATACATTAGAAAATTGTATGGTTTTTTGTGTGGTTAAAATATCACCAATTAAGCTTTTTTGATTTACATGTGGGCAAAAAAAACACAGGCCAGCAAGCTGACCTGTGGAAAGTTATTTTGACACTATTCAGCGATAAACGGGTTTTGCAGGGTAGATAAGCGATATCGTCATCCACCATTTGCGCCAGTTGTTACAGAGAGAAGTGTCGGATGACGCTTCGCTTATCCGATCTACGAAAAACTTGTCATCAGTGTCATAACTTACGCGGCTTACAGCACTTTATCGTTAACGATTAAACGCTCAGGCAACACAAAGGAAAACGTGGAACCTTTCCCTGGCTGGCTTTCGATATTCAGACGCGCATCGTGATGGCTTAATGCATGTTTCACTATTGCCAGGCCTAACCCACTACCACCTGTTTGCCTTGAACGCGCTTTATCCACTCGATAGAACCGCTCGGTCAGGCGTGGGATATGTTCCGCAGAAATACCAGGACCAGTATCCGCCACGCTAAAGCCCACACCACCCGCGACCCGTTTCCAACTCACGGTAATTTGCGTCCCTTCCGGCGTATGGTTTACCGCGTTGTACACCAGGTTTGAAATCGCGCTGCGTAGCTGTTCTTCATTACCGAAGACTTTGAGTGAGGGATCAATATCGAACTTTAACGTCTGCCTTTGCTGACTGAGGGTTTGCGCTTCTCGCTCCACCACACGCAGCATCAGTGGCACATCAATCTTTTCATTGAGCACCATTGCCGGTGCCGCTTCAATTTTAGATAGCGTCAAAAGCTGTTTCACCAGACCTTCCATCCGCGAAGTTTGCTCGCGCATGGTGCCCAGAGCCTTATCGCGCAGCGGCCCTTCAAGCGCCTGATCCTGCATCATCTCCAGATAACCTTGCAGTACCGTCAACGGAGTACGCAGTTCATGGCTAACGTTGGCAAAAAAGTTACGTCGCGCCCCTTCCAGTTGGTGCATCTGCGTGACATCACGTGCCACCATCAGCCACTGCTCGTCGCTGTATGGCATCACACGGAATTCCAGATGACGGCCATTGTTAAGCACCAGCGTCAACGGCCGGGCGAAATCTTTTTGCGTCAAATAGCGGGTAAATTCAGGGTAACGCAGCAAGTTAAGGATGTTCTGCCCGTTATCGTCCGGCCAGCGTAACCCCAACAACTGTTGGGCCAGCCCGTTACACCAAAAAATGGTCCCTTCTTCGGTAGTCAGCACTACCGCATCGGGCAGTGATTCCGCGCCGCTGCGAAAGCGTTTGATTAAATTGCCTAATTCTTTACGGCGTTTTTTATTACGCAGCTGCATTTGATGAAGACCGTATAACAACGGATCCCAGCTCCCGCGACCAGGGGGCGGTGTCATACTGCGATCAACCCACAACCACCACGACAAACGAAGCAAATTCCAGAAATGCCAAACCAGCAGTCCTGTGACCGCCAGTAATAAAAACCAGGGTAAATAGCCAAAAATAAGGCCCAAGATGACAGCAGGTAAGCAACAGAGCAGCAGCTCCATCACCAACCTTTTCCATGACAGCCGTTCCAGCACGCGTCACTCTCCTGATAAGGAACTAAAAGCGGGTTGAGAACCGATAACCCGTACCGCGTACTGTTTGTACCATTCGATCATGCCCGCTATGCTCGAGCGCTTTACGCAACCGCCTGATATGTACGTCCACTGTTCTGTCTTCGACATACACATTGGTGCCCCATACATGGTTAAGCAACTGTTCACGGCTATATACCCGTTCCGGATGCGTCATAAAGAAGTGTAATAACTTAAATTCAGTTGGCCCCATGTCCAGCGGGTTTTCACCGGTCATCACGCGATGCGATGAAGGGTCAAGGCTCAGCCCGTGCATCTCAATAACCTCTTCCACCGCCATCGGAGAGATTCGGCGCATCACAGCTTTAATGCGCGCCACCAGCTCCTTCGGTGAAAACGGCTTGGTAATATAGTCATCGGCACCAACTTCCAGGCCACGCACGCGATCTTCTTCTTCACCTCGTGCTGTCAGCATCATTACCGGGATTTCCCGCGTCAATGCTTCACGCTTCAGGTGCTTGATAAACTGAATACCCGAGCCGCCTGGCAACATCCAGTCCAGTAAAATCAGGTCCGGGAAGGGTTCGATAAGCAGATTCACTGCACTGTCATAATCTTCCGCTTCTACAGGCTGAAAACCGTTTTGCTCAAGCACAAAGCTCACCATTTCACGGATTGGAGCTTCATCTTCTACGACTAAAATACGCTTCGCCATGATTCGCCCTGCTCAAGGAATAATTATAGTTGTTTCAATGCGGCGCCATTATGCGTCAGATTTATGACAGATTTATGAAAAACATGACTGTTTAGTGACTCATCAATTTGATTTATGACACAGAGACCTATGCCGTTTTCCGCCTCGCCCCCTTATAATCGAGGCCTCGCTTTTAAGCCACCGGACAGGTTATGCGCATAATTCACACATCAGACTGGCACCTTGGTCAAAATTTTTATACCAAAAGCCGCGGGCCGGAGCATCAGGCTTTTCTTGAATGGCTGCTGAAAGCTGCCGTTGAACATGATGTGGATGCAATAATCGTCGCGGGCGATATTTTTGATACTGGCTCGCCACCAAGCTATGCGCGAGAACTGTATAACCGCTTTGTGGTGCAACTCCAGTCTACCGGCTGCTCACTGGTGGTGCTCGCCGGTAACCATGACTCAGTTGCCACATTGAACGAATCACGCGAACTAATGGCGTGTCTTAACACTTATGTCGTCGCCAGCGCACGCCACGATACCAGCCAGCAGGCAATTGTGCTGAATACGAAAGATGGCGCGCCTGGCGCTATTCTCTGCCCCATTCCCTTTCTGCGGCCACGCGATATTCAAAACAGTCTGGCGGGTTTATCCGGCCATGAAAAGCAGCGTTCATTAATGGAAGCGATCGGTGAACATTATCAGCAGTGTTTTAGCGCCGCTTGCGTTCTGCGCGCTGACGCGCAGTTGCCAATTATCGCCACCGGGCATTTAACCACCGTCGGCGTGACGAAAAGTGACGCCGTGCGTGACATCTATATTGGCACACTCGACGCTTTCCCGGCGCAGCATTTCCCGGATGCCGATTACATTGCCCTGGGCCATATTCACCGTGCGCAATTAATTGGTGGCACCGAGCATATCCGCTACAGCGGCTCACCAATACCGTTAAGTTTTGACGAAACCGGTAAGACTAAAAGTGTTTATCTGGTTGAATTTTCAGAAGGTAAACTTCATGAAGTCACCCCACTTACGGTACCAGTTAGCCAGCCGCTGGCGGTGATCAAAGGTTCGCTGAACGAAATTGAACAGCAGCTTGAACAATGGCGCGATGCACCGACAGAACCCAAAGTGTGGCTGGATATTGAAATCGCCACCGATGAATATCTGCATGATATGCAGCGCCATATTCAACAGCTAACCGAAACGCTGCCTGTTGAAGTGGTTTTGCTGCGCCGTAGCCGTGAGCAGCGCGAGCGTGTTATTGCTCAACAACATAAAGAAACCCTAAGTGAATTGACGGTTGAAGAGGTTTTTGAACGCCGCCTGGTTCAGGAAGAAACCACTGAAGAACGCGCAAAACGCCTGCGCACTCTGTTTGCCCAAACAGTCGCCAGCCTGCATGACGCGGAGGAACAAGCATGAAAATCCTCAGTCTGCGATTGAAAAACCTCAACTCCCTGAAAGGGGAATGGAAAATTGATTTCACCCGCGAGCCTTTCGCCAGCAATGGTTTGTTTGCCATCACCGGGCCAACAGGAGCGGGTAAAACTACGCTACTTGATGCTGTCTGCCTCGCGCTTTATCACAAAACGCCACGTCTCAACACGGTCTCGCAATCACAGAATGACCTGATGACCCGCGACACTGCCGAGTGTCTGGCGGAAGTGGAATTTGAAGTAAAAGGTGTTGCCTACCGCGCATTCTGGAGCCAGAACCGGGCGCGTAATGCGGCCAACGGCAATCTGCAAGCCCCGCGCGTTGAGCTGGCTGAAGTAGAAAGCGGCAAGATCATCGCCGATAAAGTGAAAGATAAGCTCGATATCACCGCCAAATTGACCGGACTCGATTACGACCGCTTCACTCGCTCCATGATGCTTTCTCAGGGGCAGTTTGCGGCGTTTTTAAATGCCGACGCCAATGACCGTGCCTCATTGCTTGAAGAACTCACCGGTACTGAAATTTACGGTACAGTTTCTGCGGCGGTGTTCGAAAATCATAAAAATGTACGCAGCCAATTAGAGAACCTGCAAGCGCAGGCAGCAGGTGTAGCACTTCTGGATGAATCCCAGCGTCAGCAGCTTTCAGAGAGTTTGCAGGCACTTACTACAGAAGAAAAAAACCACCTGGCTGAACAGCAGACACTCCAGCAACACCAGCAATGGCTCAGCCAACTCGACCTGTTGACTCAAAAACATTCGCATGCGGGAACGGCACTGAATGCGGCAACTCGCGCAATCGAAGAAGCAGCGCCGCTTCTCGAAAAACTAACACGAGCCCAGCCCGCAGAAAAACTGCGCCCTGACTGGCAACGCTTGCAGGAATTACAGGCCACGCTGCAAAACACCCGCGTACAAAGCGAAGAAGTGAATACTCGCTTACATCAAGCGACAGTGCGACGCCAGCAGACCCGGCAGGCCGCCGCAAGCCAGGCAGCAAAACTGGCGCATGAAAACAGCGAGCTGCAAGCCTGGCTGAAAACGCATGACAGGTACCGCCTGTGGGGCGCTGAACTTGCAGGCTGGCGCATGGCATTCAATCAACAACAACGCGATGCCAGCCAGCTACAGACCTTGCAGCGTGATATTGAAACTAGCCAGAAAAAGCTGGAACTGCTGCCAGCCGTTGAGCTTACGCTCACTGCTGATGAAGTGAGTACTCATTTACAAGCAACGATTACCGCGCGCCCTTTGCGCCAGCAGCTTGCTGCTTTACAGCCGCAACTTGCCTCACTTCACAAGCGAAAAATCCAGCAGCAACAAGATATTACTGCACTTGAAAAACAGATCACTCAAGGCGATGTCGAGCTGGCACTCAAACGCCAGCAATACAAAGAGCGCCGCCAGCATGAAAGTGACCTGGAAAAAGTATGCGAACTGGAAATGCGCATTGTCAGTCTCGAAGCTGAACGCGCCCATTTGCAGCCAGATCAACCTTGCCCGCTGTGTGGTTCCACGCAGCATCCGGCAGTGGCGGATTATCAGGCCATACAGCCAGGAGAAAATCAGCAGCGTCTGGTGGCACTAAAACGTGAGGTTGCCAGCCTTGCGGAAGCTGGTTTTGCGATGAAAGGCCAACTCGACACGTTGCGTTCACAGCGCGAAAACCTGGTTGTCGCCATCAAAACGCTTGATGAAGAAGAGAAGGCATTACGTCTACGCTGGCAGCAACTGTGCGCCAGCCTGCAACTGGCGCTGAAGCCCGAGGACGACCTCCAGCAGTGGCTGGAAAGCGAAGAAAAACGCGAGCAGCAACTGCATCAACTCAGCCAACGGATCGTGCTGGAGGAGCAACTCGCTCGGACGCGTCTGCAGCACAGCAAACTAGCGGCAGAGGCCGCGGCACAACGAGAAACACTCAATAGCGTGCTCGAAAATGCTGGCCTACAACATCCCGCTCACGGTGAAGAACATAGCTGGCTGGAACAGCGCCAACAGGAATCCCAAAGCTGGCAACAGCGCAATGAACAACTTCCACGTTTACAACAGCAACTAAACGCCCTGGAAAACCTGCTCAATGCGCTGATTGATGATGGCACCACGCCTGCTCCGCTATCCGAAAGCGAACAAATTTCAGCGTTGCAAAACTGGCATAACTTGCACAGCGACTGTATTGCGCTGGAGAGCCAGTGGAAGACGCTGCAACAGCAGTTGCAACAGGAAGAAGCCCGCGTGGGTCAGGCAAATGAGCAGTTCCTGTCCGCCCTTGCCGCTAGCCAGTTCGCCGATGCACCGTCATTCCAGGCAGCATTACTCGATGAAAGTGAACGCCAGCAACTTGAGCAGAAAAAACAGCATCTTGAGCAACAGCATCAGCAGCAAACCATTCTTTGCCAGCAAGCTGAGAAAGCGCTCACTGACCATAAAGCGGCTCGCCCAACTACGCTTGCTGACGATGCAGAACTGAGTTTGCTGGACGCACAATTAACGCTGTGTAATCAGCAACTGCGCGAGAACACCACGCAACAAGGACAGATTCAGCAACAGCTTCGCCATGACGCAGAAAATCGCCTACGCCAGCAAGGGCTGATGCAGTCCATCGTCGAGTGCCAGCAGCAAGTTGAAGACTGGGGCTATCTCAATGCGTTAATTGGTTCGAAGGAAGGCGATAAATTCCGTAAGTTTGCCCAGGGGCTAACGCTCGATAATCTGGTGTGGTTGGCGAACAACCAGCTAAACCGTTTGCATGGGCGTTATTTGTTACAGCGCAAAGATAGCGAAGCGCTGGAATTGCAAGTGGTCGATACATGGCAGGCCGATGCGGTGCGCGACACTCGCACGCTTTCAGGTGGTGAGAGTTTCCTGGTCAGCCTGGCACTGGCGCTGGCGTTATCCGACCTGGTGAGCCACAAAACCCGCATCGACTCGCTGTTCCTTGATGAAGGCTTTGGCACGCTGGATGCAGAGACACTGGACACCGCGCTGGATGCGTTAGATACGCTCAATGCCAGCGGCAAAACCATCGGCGTGATAAGCCACGTTGAGGCAATGAAAGAACGTATTCCGGTACAGATTAAGGTGAAGAAGATCAACGGATTGGGTGTTAGCCGCCTGGCTAAGGAGTTTGCTGTCGAGTAATTTTTTCGGATGACCCTGCGCTTATCCGACCTACATGTGAGATCTCGTAGGGCAGATAAGCGTAGCGTCATCCGCCAGCTTTTACTTCTCCAGCGGCCACAACCATGCGGCACCGCGCACACCGCTGGAATCGCCGTGCACTGCTTTGCGGATTGGAGTTTCGCATTCGCCACCAAACACCCACGGTTTCACCAACTGTGGCACCGTTTTGTACAAGCGTTCGTTGTTGCTCATGCCGCCGCCTAACACGATCACATCAGGATCGAGAATATTGACGATGTGTGCCAAAGATTTTGCGAGGCGCATTTCATAGCGTGAGATCGCCAGTTCAGCGATCGGATCTTGTTGATCCACCAGATGCATAATCTCATTGCCTTTCAATGATTTCCCGCTCAGGCGATGGTAGTCGGTGCCGAAACCAGTACCGGAAATAAAGGTTTCGATACAACCTTGTTTTCCGCAGTAGCAAGGCACTTCTTCACGAAAACGGAGTTCGTCTTCGTCCATCCACGGTAATGGGTTATGGCCCCACTCGCCCGCCGTGCCGTTGCCGCCGATCAGGCTGCGGCCATTAATGGCCACGCCTGCACCACATCCTGTACCAATAATCACGGCAAAAACCATCGCCGCACCAGCCGCCGCTCCGTCGATAGCTTCCGAAACCGCCAGGCAGTTGGCATCGTTTGCCAAACGCACTTCGCGCTGGAGCGCATCGCACAAATCTTTATCAAAAGGCTGCCCGTTAAGCCAGGTGGAGTTCGCATTTTTGACCACGCGTGTATAGGGTGAAATCGAACCTGGAATACCCATTCCGACCGTTCCCTTCTCCCCGGTAGCCTCTTCAGCCAGACGCACGAGTTCAACGATAGTTGCGATGGTTTGCTGATAATCATTTTTTGGTGTTGGCAGGCGATGACGAAAAAGTTGCTTTCCGTCGTTCGCCAGAGCGATCACTTCTGTTTTTGTCCCACCCAGGTCGATACCAATGCGCACAGCAACCCCCTCATTTGATTAGTATTATCAATAGAATAGAAGTGTTACGCCGTAAAGACAATGAAACACAGCGCCTGATTCGTTATCATGCCCGCTGCGTTTAACTGACAGTCCGGGAAAAAATCATGCTGTGGTTCAAAAATTTAATGGTTTACCGTTTAAGCCGTGACATCACGCTTTCAGCGGATGACATGGAAAAGCAGTTGGCCGCATTTACTTTTACCCCATGCGGTAGCCAGGACATGGCCAAGACCGGTTGGGTATCGCCAATGGGCTCACACAGCGATTCATTAACCCATGTCGCCAATGGGCAAATTGTGATTTGCGCCCGTAAAGAAGAAAAAATTCTCCCGGCTCCAGTGATTAAACAAGAGCTGGAAGCAAAAATCAGCAGGCTCGAAGCCGAACAAGCTCGCAAGCTGAAAAAGACCGAGAAAGATTCTCTAAAAGATGAAGTGCTGCACTCTTTGCTGCCACGCGCGTTCAGCCGTTTTAACCAAACGATGATGTGGATCGATACCGTAAACGGTTTGATCATGGTTGATTGTGCCAGCGCCAAGAAAGCTGAAGATACGTTGGCGCTGCTGCGTAAAAGCCTCGGTTCGCTACCGGTTGTCCCGTTGGCACTGGAAAACCCAATTGAACTGACGCTGACTGAGTGGGTGCGCTCCGGCGATGTTCCTCCAGGCTTTGCGCTGATGGATGAAGCCGAGCTGAAAGCCATTCTCGAAGGTGGTGGGGTGATCCGCTGTAAGCAGCAGGATCTGGTGTGCGATGAAATTGCTGCGCATATCGAAGCCGATAAAGTGGTGACGAAATTAGCTCTGGACTGGCAAGAACGTATTCAGTTCCTGGTTGCCGATGATGGTTCAATTAAGCGTCTGAAGTTTGCCGATACGCTGCGCGACCAAAACGAGGATATTGACCGTGAAGATTTCGGTGCTCGTTTTGATGCAGATTTTATTCTGATGACGGGTGAACTGGCGGCGTTGATTAAGAACCTGGTGGAAGCGTTAGGCGGCGAAGCTCAGCGCTAAAATCTGTTCCCTCTTCCCGACGGGAAGAGGGAAATAAAGACATTATTTATCAGCCAGATAACGGCAAAGATAAGAGGTCGGTTCAGCAACTTGTAAATGGAATTCGCTGTGTCCAGGAACATGGAACACGGTGCCCGCCGCATAGGTTTTCCACTCGGTTTCACCCGGCAGTAACACGTGCAATGCCCCACTAATCACTGTCATTTCTTCTGGTTGGGCGGTCCCGAAAGTGTATTCACCTTCAACCATCACCCCAACACTTGCGCGGCCAGTGCTGCTGCTGGTAAACCCAATAGATTTCACTTTACCGGAAAAGTACTCATTACTTTGAAGCATAACCAGGCCCTTTTTAAAATAGTTGAAAAAACAATATAGAGGGGAACGGAAGAGCCTGTCACGCAAATTATTGACCGTTGTTATGCGAGCAACTCTGACGCTAAGCGCGCAATTAACACGTTCGATAACAATACCGGAACATCGAGTGATTTTTGCAACAAATCACGATGTTTTTGGTGGAAACCCAGACAGTCCAGAACCAGCACATCCGCACCATCTTTAACCAGTTTCTTTCCGGCTTCGATTAAATCCTGCTCGCTTCCATGAATGGGATTCGCCAATTCATACAGCGGCTCGTTTTCCAACAACTGCCATTTTTTATTCTGAAATTTCAGCAATTCAGGAACGGGGATGATGATACCGACTTGATGCCCATCGACAATTGAGGCCACCAGCGGTGGGATAATACGTTCTGGCTCGAGCAAAATACCGTTACGCACGGAGAGATTCGATAAGCGGTGGGTGCTCATCAGCAAAATGACATCGAAGCCCTGATTATCCAGCACTTCAATCACACTCTGCAGCGCCTTCTCAACTTTTTGTTTATCGACATAAACCAGCACGTTGCCGGATAAAAGCGTCAGAAGTGGTTCATTTCCCGGTGTAGGGGCGTATTCAGCCATCACTTCATCGTGAGAGAGGTGGCCCAGTAAACTGAGGTGTCTGATTCTCTCTTCAGAGATGTGATCTGTCAGTAACGGCAGTATTTCACTGACCGGGACGACGCCGATGGTAATAATTGCCAATGTTTGTTTCATGTTCGTTCCGCCCTTGTCCCATATCAGCCCCTCAATGCTGCGCTGGTACCAATCCTTACAAATGATACTCTGCTGAAGGTTGCTCAATAATTAACCACAAAGCGTAGCAGCATATTTGCAGAGCACCTGCCGGAATATTCAACGAAACGTCAACGACATTGATACAACATCATGGTAATGAATATTTAACAAATGAATTGAGCAAAAGATGTGATTAATCACCAGGTCAATGAATTCACTTAAAAGATGAGGGGATTCTGGCGTCCTTGCCGGGATGTTACGTCTTTTGCGGATCTTCATAACGCTGTTTAGCATCCAGCGCTTCTTGTTCGCTTTCGTGCTCACTAATCAGCGTATCAGGATGGGGATGATCGGCTCGAAGTTGATACCAGGTCACAGTTTTATCTGTCGCACCTTTTTCAACGGCAACTATACGCGCTTCCCGGGGGTATGGAGGATTGCTCGCCATCGCTCTTCCTTTGGAGATGAATGAGCGTTAAGTATAGACAAAAATCAGCTGGCTCGAGCCGTATGCAGTACCGCCAACACCGCTTCAACAATTTCCGCAGGCGGACGAGTGGCATCAACGACATGGTGTGCAGCCTGGTTGTAAAGCGCTTCACGCGCGGCGAGAACCTCAACGATTTCATCCGTAATAGGTCTGCCAGTGAGCGTTGGACGCTGTCCTTCTTCCGGGAAAGCTTCTAAACGTGATGCCAGGATTTGCGCAGGAGCTCGCAAATAAATGACGACACCATGCTCACGCATAAACTGACGGTTACTTTCGGCCAGAACCATGCCGCCGCCGGTGGCAATAACCGTACCGGGAGCAGTAACACTTTGCAGCGCACCTGATTCACGACGACGAAAACCTTCCCAGCCCTCTTTTGCCACAATATCGGCAACGCTCATTTTGGTGCTGTCTAAAAGGTAATGGTCGGTATCGACAAAGTTACAGCCCAATGCCTGCGCTAATGCAACACCGACGGTTGTTTTGCCACAACCTCGTGCGCCGACTAAATAAATGGGTTGAGTCATCAGTGGCTAATCCTCAGCAGTACGCCAGAGTTGGTAAAAATCTGAGTAGGTAAAAATCCAGAGACTGATGACAAACTTCTTCGTAGGTCGGATAAGCGCAGCGTCATCCGACACAACTGGCGTAAATGGTGGATGACGCTAACGCTTAGCCACCCTACAAAACACATTTATCACCCTTTGTCAGCAATCTGAATCTATAACGTTTTTCGTTACGCGAATCATCATATCAGCAAGCTAGTACGCGGAATAGAATTACATCGGTTTTAGGCGCCTTTTGAACGGCTGGCAACCAGCAGCCACTTTTCCAGTTCGTTGGCAAACAGCTGGCGGTCACGCTGGTTGAGGCTGTCTGGCCCGCCAGTTTGTACACCACTGGATCGTAAAGTATCCATAAAATCGCGCATCGTCAGGCGTTCCCGGATAGTCGCAGGCGTGTACAGTTCTCCACGAGGGTTCAGTGCAATCGCACCTTTTTCCAGCACGTCAGCGGCCAGAGGAATATCTGCGGTGACGACTAAGTCGCCCTTTTCGCAGCGGCGCACAATTTCGTTATCAGCAACATCAAACCCGCTTGCCACTTGCAGGCTGCGGATATAACGCGATGGTGGAACTTTTAGCCCCTGGTTGGCAACCAGAGTTACCATCATTTGTGCGCGTTCCGCTGCACGAAACAGTACTTCTTTAATCACTTTTGGACACGCATCAGCATCCACCCAGATTTGCATGACGATTCCTGTGGGTCGGGGTTTATGGTGGCGATCTTGCCGTGCTTTTGCAGAATCGCAAACTTTATCTTTGCTTACGGTTAGCCGAAGCGGCGGAAATCACGTTAAGCTATGCTCATCGTACAACTCAGAAGATGGAGTGAGACTATGGATAAGAAGATTGGTTTTATTGGTTGCGGCAACATGGGGAAAGCCATCCTTGGTGGTCTGATAGCCAGTGGACAGGTGCTTCCTGGTAATATCTGGGTCTACACACCTTCGCCCGATAAAGTGCAAGAGTTGCACGATCAATATGGTATTAATGCGGCAGAAAGTGCGCAAGAAGTGGCACAAATTGCAGATATTGTTTTCGGTGCCGTGAAACCAAATGTCATGCTAAAAGTGCTGAGTGAAGTCAATTCCAGCCTGAATAAAGACTCGGTGGTGATTTCCATTGCTGCGGGCGTAACGCTGGATTCTCTGGCTAAAGCACTGGGCCACGATCGCAAAATTATTCGCGCCATGCCCAATACCCCAGCGTTAGTGAATGCGGGTATGACGTCCATCACGCCAAACGCGCTGGCTACTCCCGAAGATATTGCCGATGCGGTTAACATTTTCCGCAGCTTCGGGCTTGCCGAAGTGGTGTCTGAAACCATGATCCATCCGGTTGTGGGGGTTAGCGGCTCTGCACCAGCGTATGTGTTTATGTTTATCGAAGCCATGGCTGATGCCGCTGTGTTAGGGGGGATGCCGCGCAAACAGGCCTATCAATTTGCTGCGCAGGCCGTCATGGGCTCAGCCAAAATGGTACTGGAAACGGGTAAACATCCTGGTGAGTTAAAGGATATGGTGTGCTCGCCAGGCGGCACCACTATTGAAGCCGTGAAGGTTCTGGAAGAAAAAGGGTTCAGAGCTGCAGTGATGGAAGCCATGGTGAAATGTATGGCGAAATCAGAACACTTGGGCAAATCATAATTTTGTTACCCTCTCCTGTTTCCGGGAGGGGGTTTTAAGCTGCAATATCGGCCACTTCAGTACGGCTGCGCCCCAGGTTTTTAGCTTTATACAACGCAACATCTGCCGCTTTTAACCATTCGCGATAGCTCACCATGCTGTGATCAAACTCCGCCACACCGACACTGATACGCAGTGAGATATGCGGTGCATGCGGTAAACGAAACTCATCAAGATAGTCACGTACACGAGCCATGGCCTGTATCGCGCTATCTTGCGCCGTGCCTGACATAATCACGCCAAATTCGTCACCGCCGAAGCGTCCGACAACATCTGTAATGCGCAAAGTGAGCTGCAAATGCTCTGTAATGGCCAGAATCGCCTCATCACCTACATCATGGCCGCATGAATCATTAATTGATTTAAAGTGGTCAATATCAATCAAAATCAAGGTGGCACTGCGATGATAGCGCTGGCAGTTGTCATATTCACCGTGCAGCAGATGTTCCCAGTGACGACGGTTATATACGCCGGTCATGCCATCACGAGTACTCATGTGCATTAAGCGCCGTTTATGCTCGGAAAGTTTTAGCGCGGTTCGGTAACTGACCAGCCCAAAGTAAGTCGGGTAAATCAACAAAAACGGCAAGCAAATCCAGACCTGAGATGGCATGGTTTCTAGATTAAGGGGTATTAGGAACATACCTAGCGTCAACAGGCAACTCAGCACTATAAAGCCCAAGCCGTTGAAGAACAGTTTCAATCCACCGCAACCGACATTGTTCATGCATATCATCGCGAGGATTAATGCTGATGGGAGTGCATTCATTCCCATCACCCCAATCCATACGCCGCCCATTAACGAATCAATCATTAAATTACGGGTTTCTGCCCGGGCTGGGTCAGGTGCGCGATCGGCCATTTGCCATGCTAAGTGCGGCCAGATATAGCCATAGGCGATAAGTAACAACCACCACCACCCCGATACTGGCTGCATCACCAATACCGAGGCGACACAGAAAAAACCGGTCCCTAACCCAATAGTTCTCGGTATGTAAAGGCGGCGGGCAAACCGCCTTCCCGAACGATGTCGATCCTCATCGAGGTATGTTGAACCGTCCATAAGCCCCCCAGGAATCCATCTACCAGAATTGTGATCATTAATCATGATATTTAGGAATATTCTGAAACATTTGCCGTAATTATAGAAAGCATGCTTTGGGGGAAAGTATGATTTTTAGGGTGAGCCAGCGGAGCGTCTCACCCATTTAGCTTATTTAGGCTGTTTTTTCAGGCAATTATCCATGAAGGTTTTTCGCACATCACCGGATAAGGTTTGTCGCCCCGCTTGCGCATTACACTCTTTCATCTTCTGTTGTTGCGGGGTCAGGCTTTTATCTGCGGGGGGCGACTCGCTATTTTTTAAGCAGTTGCTCATGTAGGTTTTGCGTTCATCCCCTTTTAAGATTTGTGCGGTGGCTTTTTGATTACACGTCGTCATACGTTGTTGCTGCGGCGTCAGCGCTTTGTCTGCCGCCCCCGCAGAACCAACAATACCTGCCAATAAAGCGAACATTAATACCGTTTTCATAGCACCACCCTTTTTAATGTGATGCTTTAATTTTGGTCTGTAGAGTGCGAAAAGGCGAACTGTCGGACGCAGGTATTCTGCCGCTTCATCCGTTATCGAAACTCTGCTATGAGGAATAATGGAGAAATAAAAACGATGAGTACAACTTAATTACCCTTATTAACTATTAAGGGTATTAATAATAAAAAACCAGACAGAAAAAAGAGTAATACCGAAATTCAAACTGATGGGCGATTCAGAAGTCGGATTAAATATTTCTTCAATAGATCAGTGTCATAAGATGTGACTGTATCACTGGGCCTGACATTGGCTAAAGAGTCTTCAATGCTAGATGTTATTGCCTGCTGATCCTGGTGCCCCATGCGGTGGAGAATGGCAGTAACGACTATTTCAAGGGCTTCTATCTGTGCAACAAACTCTTTTGACTCTTCTTCTTTTTCGGCGAGTCTGGTCAGTAACTCAGAAATGAGGTTTCTCATCATAATTATCCCAAAGGATTTGAAACCTGACGTTATCATTCTGTTTTCATGTTGCCTAGAGGGAGTAGCGACTATTTTTATATGGATTAACAAATTTGTGTTGGAGCGCAAAAACATTTTATAGATGACAACTTAAAAATATCACCATGCAGTTATTTCAGATCTAAAATTAACAACATAGTTTGTGGTTGATGTAATTTTGCTTGGTTTTTGTCCCTTTTAAAAGGGGTAATACCTTGCAGAAACTTTAAAGATTAAGGCAGCATCTGATTTCGCATGGCATCTTGCTGCCTTTTACGCCTTAACATCACGGCCAACTGCCATACATTAAGTAACACCACCAACGCCGTAGCAATAAATACCCAGCGATAGCCAGCCATGGCAGATACACCCGCACCAATTAAGGGGCCAATCACATTCCCCAGATACATAAACGACTGGTTATATCCAAAAATCCGCCCGGTCACCTGGTCACTGCAATACTTCACTAACAACGTTTGAACCGCTGGTAGCATCGCGCCATCGGCAAAGCCCAGTAAAAAACGTAATACGGCTAATTGCATAGGCGAGGTCACCCATGACATAGCAAAAAATAATAGGACTGAAATAATCAACGTTGCCATTAATACACGGGCAGTGCCAATTCTGTCACCCAACTTACCTAATCGTGGGGCCGAAATAAGAGCCGAGATACCGGGAACCGCCGCAATAAAACCACTGATAAAAGCGATATTGTTACTTTCAGGAGAAAGCTGTTTGATAAACAGAGTGAGTATTGGTCCCACCGAACCATTACAAAGCTGAATGACCATGGTGGTGACAAACAAACTCATCATTAATTTAGGATAAGGAAGTGAAGCAAACACGGCTTTGCCTGACAAACGGTCGGATTTACTTATTACAGGTCGTGCACCTTCTTTAATCAGGAATAATGTCACTAAAAAACTGACCATTAACAACGCCGCGGTGACATAAAAGACCATTCTTAAACCAAGGGTATCGGCCATATATCCACCCAATAATGGGCCAACAATAACCCCACTAATTTGCGCGGTTGAAAGAGTACTTAATGCCCAGCCGCTACGTTCCCGAGGAACTTGAGAGGCCACTAACGCCATCGCATTGGGGATATAGCCAGAGGTGAGCCCCATGATGGCTCGTAGAATAAAAAGTTGCCAGACGTTGGTGGCAAACGCCTGTAATAAAATGGCGACAGCCATCCCCAGTGATGCCCGCAGCAGCATTAATTTCCGCCCCTTGCGATCGGCAAGACTACCCCACATTGGCGATACAATAGCGGAAACCAGAAACGTCACGCTGAAGGTCAGCCCTGACCACATAGACAATGCTTGATGGGACGTTACGCCGAGTTGTTCAACATACAGCGGCAAAAACGGCAGAATTTGGCTAATGGCTAATCCGGTAAAAAAACACCCGAACCATATCGAGATAATATTGACCTTCCAGGATTCCATACCGTGCACATTTTATAAGTGAGATAAAAAAGAATAGCGAAGAATGTGAACTTTATCATACAAATTGATTTTATCGAGCCGAGTTGTTGCCCGGTATTTTCACTGCCAAGCCCTAATAACATGCAATATTGATTACGGAATAATCATTATAGAAATTGCGTTGTTTTAAGCTGCAGGAAGCACATGAATCCTCGCAATGAGCGTGGTATGTTGTCCGCCTTTGCACAGTTTAAGGATGGGTTTAGGCATGGCAAAACTGCGGGTGGGTATCGTGTTTGGTGGCAAGTCAGCAGAACACGAAGTGTCGCTGCAGTCAGCGAAAAATATTGTCGACGCCATTGATAAATCAAAGTTTGAAGTGGTGTTGCTGGGAATTGATAAACAAGGCCAGTGGCATGTCAATGATGCGTCGAACTATCTGTTAAACGCAGAAAATCCGGCATTGATCGCCCTGAATCGCTCCGGAACAAATGTCGCCGTGGTGCCTGGTCAAACCCAGAACCAACTGATTGAATCCTCCTCTGCGCAGTTTTTAGCCCCGGTGGATGTGATTTTCCCAATCGTTCATGGAACGCTGGGCGAAGATGGCTCCCTGCAAGGGATGCTACGCATGGCTAACTTACCGTTTGTCGGTTCTGGTGTGTTGGGTTCCGCCGTAAGCATGGATAAAGACGTAACGAAACGTCTGCTGCGAGATGCCGGGCTGAACATCGCTCCGTTTATCACACTGACCCGAGCGAACCGTAACAAAACTAGCTTTGCCGAAATCCAGGCCAAACTCGGCCTGCCGCTGTTTATTAAACCTGCTAATCAGGGTTCATCCGTCGGTGTCAGTAAAGTCAACTCCGCTGAGCAGTACGAAACGGCAGTGGCATTAGCTTTCGAATTTGATAGTAAAGTCGTGGTGGAAACGGGTATTAAAGGCCGCGAGATTGAATGTGCGGTGTTGGGTAACGATGAACCACGAGCCAGCACTTGCGGTGAAGTGGTTGTTAACAGCGATTTCTACTCTTACGACACCAAATATATCGATGATAAAGGCGCGCAAGTTGTAGTACCTGCGGCGATCGAGGCTGATATCAACGATAAAATCCGTGAAATTGCGGTACGTGCTTATCAGACGCTGGAATGCAGTGGGATGGCGCGGGTGGATGTGTTCCTGACTGCTGATAATGAAGTTATTATCAATGAGATCAACACGCTGCCTGGTTTTACCAACATCAGCATGTATCCAAAACTCTGGCAAGCAAGCGGCTTAGATTACCAAACGTTGATTACGCGTTTGATTGAGCTGGCTCTTGAGCGCCACCAGCAAGATAGCGCTTTGAAAAGTTCGATTACAGCTTAAGTTCTACTCTTTCGCTGCCGCCGGTTCTTCTGGTTCTGGACGGCGGCGAATGATTAACCCAGCCAACCAGAAGCAAATTACCCACGTCACCAACCCGACTGCATAGTTCTGCCAGCCTTCGGTTTTAAATCCCAGCAAGCCAATCACACCATTCAAAATAAAGATCATGCCAATCGCTACGGCGTAATAGTGCCAGTCACGGCGCATTTTTAAAGACAATGTTTTCGCAGACATGGTGCAACCCGTCAGGACAAAAAAGAGGACTTATTGTGGCATAGCCTGCGGCGATAAACCGCACGTTGATGCGGGCTAAACAGCATAATGTTACGAAAATTTCACCTAAGTTACGAATATGTGATCTCAGACATATAATCGCAAACCAGGACTATTCCGCCCCCTAAATTACCAACAATCTGATATTGACAAACAATATGACCTGCCAAACTCAGCGCAATTGATTTATCAGGCCGATGCCTGAATCGTTTTACTGTTGCATGGGAGGTCGTGATGACTGATATAAGTTTGTCGAAACAGGTTGTTCCGGTAGGCCTTGTTTCAACAACGAAAACAGAGAGATCTACCCGAAGTAATCTGGCTTATGCCGCATTCATTTTGTTCTGCTTCTGGGTGGGGGCGCAAATCCTGAGTTTGATGGTTCACGCCCCTGGCGTACTTGAACATCTCGCCCAGGGTAATGATGCCTCGCGCCCGCGCATTGAAATGGGTTTTGCAGTTAGCACTGTTTTTGGTCTGGTCCCCTTTCTTGCAGGCTGTGCATTAGTCGGAGTCATTTGCCTGGCGCTGAAATTCCATCAACGCCATTATTTTTAAACCTGTTTTGGCGGATAACATTTCGTTTATCCGCCTGCGAATTCCGACTTACAATTTCATACACGCAGCACGCCGCTCATCCACTCGCTTAGCAAACCAGGCTGTCGTCAAATTACGGGTGATTTTTGGACTTTCGAGCGTAATGCCTGGCAACATTTCTCGTGGCAACTTCTTACCGGTTTTCTTCTCCGCTATCGCATAAACCTGCTGATATAAATCAGTTTTCTCAAAGTCGATGCTGTCGCCTTTTTGCAGTGCACGGTGAATCTGGCTTTCACTCATATCAAGTGTTTTCGCCAGCTTCCTGACAGCCAGTTCGGTGTTGCCTGCTTTATCGGTGTTATACAAAATTAAGTCGCCATCCAGCGCCAGTTTTACACCGCTGGCCTTGCTGACGGCGCTCTGAAATGCGGCGTTGCGGCTGGCGTACCATCCGGCGTTGAAATCCGCAAAACGGTAGAGTGGTTTTGTGTAATTCGCTGGGTAATTCAGTAAATGATACGTGCCAAACCACAAGCCACCGCGACGCGTGAACACTTCCTGCCGCACGGTGCCTTCCATTTTCCATGGATAGCCGTTGGTGTGCTGTTCAGCAAAAGCGATACTCACCTGCATTGGGCCGCCGGTATGAACCGGGTTCAGATTGCCGAATAATTTCTGCCCCATCGGCACCATATCGATGAAATCATCAAAAATGGCGCTCAACTGCCCTTCCGTTTTCACGTTATCCAGACGTTCACTGTAACTCTTGCCATTCGGCGATTTGATTAACAGCGCGGTGTGAACCAGGAACACTGGAATATGCATTTTCTCGGCGCGACGGTCGATTTCCTTCCAGGCAATTTTATTCAGATTTGGCACGGTCGGGTCGGCAACCAGATTGGATTCTTGCTGCGCGACCGCCAAAACCGAGCAGATATTTTCCTCGCTTGGCGCAATATCCTGGCTCTTAAAAGTGCTCGCTAAATCTTTCGCCCAGTTGTTACGGTCTTTTACGCTAGCGGGGATTTTCTGCTTTACCACCGTTTCGACATCAACCGGCTTTGCGGTTTCTGAAACAGAAGGCGTGGTTTTAGTGGTACAACCCGCCAGCACCAAAATGGCACCGAGGCTGAGTGCGAAAAGTCCTTGTTGCCTGCTTAAAGTCACTATAGTCATAACGTTCCGTTGTAATTGTTTTGTAAGGCTGGATAAACAATAACAGTTCTGCAATCTGGCGTTTATCAGAGATTGGCTGATAAATGCCAGGGAGCATTCGGCGCGCTGACAAAAAGTGCGCTTATCTTGACACAAACTTGACAGTTAATTGCCTGGTCAGTAATTTCAACTGTAATTACTGACCAGGCAACTATCATGACGAACAATCCGGGTATTATCGATAACAAGCTTCATCTCGGTTTGCTTATCCACCTCGCGAACCAGTTTAAAGATCAGTTGATCAGCCAATATTTCTCTGGTGCGGATATCACCGCAGCGCAATTTAAGGTACTGATTAATATTTATAAAGGCGTGACCAGCCCTGTTGTCATCAGCAAAAACCTGGTGATGGATGCTGGCGCGATGAGCCGTATGGTTGGCCGCATGGTCAAGCGCGAACTGATTGTTCGCCATCCCAATCCACAAGATAAGCGCCAGGTGATTCTGGCTCTGACAGACAAGGGCCAGTTGATTTGCGATCGTTTTCAGAATGAAGCGCTCGCTTCAATTATTGCCTCTCTCACCGCACGCCTGACGCAGGATGAATCTCAACAACTGGTGGCATTAATTACCAAAATGCTGCCGGATGACATCACCGCGCCACATCGCTAACACCGTTTAAAGGCCAAAAGATGGAAACCACTCCAGAAGAACACGTTCAGCGATCCAGTAAGCGCAAACGTAATTTTATTATTTTTATCCTGATTCTTGTGCTGGCCGCCGCCGGCTGTCTCACATGGTATTTCTTGTATGCTCGTTTTTATGAGTCAACAGATGATGCCTACGTGAATGGCAATCAGGTCGCGCTAACCCCGCAAATTAACGGCACAGTGACTCAGGTCACCGCAGACGAAGGGGATTTCGTCGAGAAAGGCCAACCGCTGGTATTACTTGACCCAAGCGATACTCAGATTGCGCTACAACAAGCAGAAGCCAGCCTGGCAAACACCGTTCGCCAGGTGCGCGGTTTATACAGCACAGCGGATAATTACCGTGCGCAAGTCGCCGCTAAACAGGTCGCCCTGCAAACGGCTCAAAATGACTATGCGCGCCGCGAGAAAATATTCTCGACTGGTGCGATTGCCGCAGAAGACCTCGCGCATTATCGCGATGCCGTCACCAGCGCACAAAGCGATTTGGCTGCTGCACAACAAGCATTGCGTACCAACCTGGCGATGGTGGATGACACCGTTATCGAAAGCCATCCGGAAATCAAAACTGCTGTTGCAGCACTTCGTCAGCGTTATCTGGATAACTCGCGTACCACTATTGTGGCTCCGGTAAGTGGCTATGTCGCCAAACGCGCCGTGCAATTGGGGATGCAGGTCACTTCTGGCACCACTTTGCTGGCCATCGTGCCGCTCAATGAAGTGTGGGTGGATGCTAACTTCAAAGAAAGCCAGATGAAAACCATGCGTCTGGGCCAGAAAGTGACGCTTAACGCCGATCTGTACGGTGATGATGTTGAATACCACGGAACGATTGAAAGCCTTGGGATTGGCACTGGCAGCGCGTTTTCGTTGTTGCCAGCGCAGAATGCCAGCGGTAACTGGATCAAAATCGTTCAGCGTCTGCCAGTACGTATCACGCTCGATCCACATGATATGCGCAAGCACCCGCTGCGCGTTGGGTTGTCGATGAATGCACGTGTGGATATTCGCAATGAAGAGGGTCACCTGCTGCCACAAAAAACTGTCAGCGCCCCTCGCTTTACCACTGATGTCTATCAAGACTCACTGGAAGCGGCAGACAAACTGGTGACGAAAATCCTTCATGACAACAGCAATGCGGTAGCGTCAAGCGCCCATTAAGAGAGAAGTTATGCAAGATAAGGCGGCGTATACGCCACCCAGTCTGCTGCTCGCGACGCTCGCACTGTCGCTGGCAACTTTCATGCAGGTGCTGGACTCAACCATTGCAAACGTCGCATTGCCGACGATTGCCGGCAATCTGGGCGTTAGTGCAGATCAAGGCACGTGGGTTATCACTTCGTTTGCAGTGTGTAACGCTATTGCTTTGCCGCTCACCGGTTGGTTTACCCGACGCTTTGGTCAACTGAAACTTTTTATCGGATCGGTGGTGATGTTTACCCTCACCTCATTCCTGTGCGGTTTTGCCCACAGTATGACCGAGCTGATAATCTTCCGCGCCATGCAGGGTTTTTTCGCCGGCCCCATGTTCCCGATGTGCCAGACACTGTTGTTGGTTATCTTCCCGCCGATGAAACGTGGGATGGCGTTGGCGCTGTTGTCGATGGTGACGGTCGTCGCTCCCATCGTTGGGCCAATTACCGGTGGCTGGATTACTGATAACTACTCCTGGCCATGGATTTTTTACATCAACGTACCAATCGGCATTTTTGCCTCGATTGTCGTTTGGACACAGATGCGTGGGCGCGAAGAAACTACCACTACATCACCGATTGACTATATCGGCATCGGATTGCTGGTAATCGGTGTAGGGCTGTTACAAGTAGTGCTGGATAAGGGCAACGATCTTGATTGGTTCGCCTCACCAGAAATTATCATCATGTCGGTGATTTCGGCGATTGGTCTGGTGGCTTTTGTCATTTGGGAGTTGGGCGAGCGCCACCCCATTGTGAATTTGCGTCTGTTTAAAGAACGCAACTTTGCGATTGGTACCACGGCATTAATGCTGGGATATGCGGCTTTCTTCGCTATCAACATTATCCTGCCGCAGTGGCTGCAAACACAGATGGGCTACACCGCGATCTGGGCCGGACTTGCCGCGGCACCGATGGGTTTCTTGCCACTGTTACTGACGCCGATTGTTGGCCGTTATGCCAGCAAAGTGGATTTACGAATTCTGGCGTCAATGTCGTTCCTGATTATGGGCGCGTCCTGCTTGTTCCGCGCGCAGTTCAATACCAACGTAGATTTCCGCACTATTGCTGAGGTGCAGATGTTTATGGGTATCGGCGTGGCATTCTTCTTTATGCCGTTAACAACGATTGTGTTGTCGAATCTTCATGGTGCTGAAGTGGCGGAAGGTTCTGGCTTAGCCACGTTTTTCCGCGTATTGGGTGGTTCATTCGCTTCGTCACTGACAACCTGGATTTGGTCACGTCGTGAAGTTTTCCATCATGCCAATCTGACCGAAAGCGTGTCGATTTATAACCCGTCTGCGGTGGATTATCTGGATAAAATGGGTGGCGCGACGCAACAGCATCTGGCGTGGGTTGATAAAACTATCGAACAACAGGCCTACATGATGTCGACCATCGACTACTTCTGGATTTTGGGCTGGGGATTTATGGGGCTGATTGTGATTATCTGGTTCGCGCGACCGCCGTTTATCCGCTCTGGCGCACCTGGCGCTCCGGCTGCGGGGCATTAATAGAATCTGGCGGGTTTCCCCGCCAGACTTTTATTCTTAGACTGACTCACCTGCCGCTTCCACTGGAATATCCTGCAACGTGCGCTCAAAACTGCGCAGACGTTTGTAGATAGACATCAGTTCAACGAGTGTGGTCCACGAGCTAATCAAATACTGGAACGAGCCGCGAACCTGACCGAATGCGTTAGTTATCTGCGTCATAAGGCCAAAAGTGATCGCTCCGGCAGCGATTGACGGGAACAGCAGAAATACACCAAATACGCCATCTAGCTGCAAATAGAGAATTCGCACGATGTTGAAATAGGTATAGTGGAAATAGAGACGAAAATAGTTATGCCGTACGCCGGCGAACAACTCTTTCACCGTCGGTGGTGTAGCGCGTGATGCATCATCTTCACCGTAAACCAGCTCTTTACGATAAGCCGCTTCTACTTTTTGATTATTAAACTGTAAGCCCGGCAGCTTAATCCCGACCGCGGCCAGCAGCCCCGTTCCCATAATCGACCAGGCTATAGCCGCATAGACAAGGCCATAAGGGATTTGCCCGACTATTGGCAGTTCTTTAACG
Source organism: Buttiauxella agrestis ATCC 33320 (assembly GCA_024169445.1). Taxonomy (GTDB): domain Bacteria; phylum Pseudomonadota; class Gammaproteobacteria; order Enterobacterales; family Enterobacteriaceae; genus Buttiauxella; species Buttiauxella ferragutiae. The sequence continues at coordinate 2,011,182 of JALKFA010000001.1, read as the reverse complement.
TGTGGGGAAAGGGCAACCAATACAGGTAGAAAAGCAATCAACGTCATGATGGATTGCAACAGACTGACGCCCATATCCTCAAGCGTCGCGGCAAAACGCATCGTATCTTCTTGCACACGCTGAGCGGCCCCTTCAATATGGCGCAGCATCTGCCAGTGTTCCATGTAGTATTCGTTCATCGCGGTACGCCAGCGGAAGACATAGTGGCTGATGAAGAATGTATTCAGTACGGATACCGTAACCGCAATCAGGGCGATTGCGAGGAACACACCCGTCTCGCTGTAAAATTGACCAATAGGGACAGTGTTCGGCGGGCTACTCAACGCTTTCTGAATCAGATCGTAGAAAGGGGCATACCAGGCGTTAATAGCCACTCCGACTTCCACCAGGAACCAGGTGACAAAGACGATCAGCGCCGAACCAAGAATTGACCAGTACTGCCAGCGATGTGGACGATAAATAAACCAGAACCCGGCGAACAGTCCTACGCACACGGCGTAATAGGCATAAAAGACTAACGCCTTCGATGTCCAAAAACGGGTGACATTAACAGGGATTTTATCGCTCGCACCAAACAGTTGCTCAAGCCAGTGTCCCCCGCCTACTTGCCAGAAAATGACGGCAAGCAGACCCCAAATAGCCGCCGACAAGAAAAAAGCTCTTGGGCTTGGGAAAAACGATTTAAACATCTACAACACTCCTGAAAACAAACTCTTATTGTTATGACCATCACGACTCAATAAGGCTCACTGAATGTTGTATCAAAAGATGTCAGGTTTACTGCTTTACCACTGTTCGAGAATCTCCGCGGTAGATTTTACCCGCAGCGTGTTTCCCGGAATCGTAAAGTTACGCCAGACATCGTTGTAATGCTCGATCAACACTTCGGCAAGCGCAGCCGGACGATTTGCTGTTGTATGCGCGTCTGCAGCGACAGTCATGGCATAACCGCGACTGGCTCCGTTTTTAATAGTAGCGTCCACGCAATAATCCGTTGCACAACCGCATACCACAAATTCTTTTATTTGGTGGCGATTGAGGACTTCATCAAGCTCAGTACGGTAAAACGCATCGCACGCTGTTTTGGTAACATAAAGCGCATCAATGGGTTGTATTAACTCTGCTAAAAGATCAAACGCCGCAGTCCCCTGCTCCAACCCCTGTTCAGTATGTTGGATGAAAATGACTTTATCAGCGGCGTTAATCAGTTGGTTAATACGTGTGGTGCAGATGTCCCGGTTAATACGAGGGGCTTCAAAGACCCCATTCTGCATATCAATAACCATCAGTACACGTTGGGCAGGCATGATTGAGCGCTCATCAAACGAGGAATTGCGGAGCGTACCACATACCTGTTTTGGCTTTAAACTGTATAAAGTTTAGGCTCACCCTCTGGACGTGTTTTGAATCGACGATGCAGCCATAAGTATTGCTCTGGCGCACGCATGATTTCGCGTTCGATCTTCCGGTTCACGTACTCCGCTGCGACCTGTTCGTCATCTAATGGATAATCTTCAAACTCGGGCTCAATAACCAGTTGATAACCTGTTCCATCTTGCTTACGGATTAGCACGATGGTCAGAATCGCAGGTTTTGCCAGACGAGCAATGGTGTAAGTTCCGTTGGTTGTCGCAGCCTTTTGCACAGCAAAAAATGGCGCAAATGAACTGCCTTTCGGGCCATAATCCTGATCGGGTGCGAACCATACAGCTTCGCCTGCTTTAAGAGCCTTCACCATGCCTTTCAGATTACGACGATCCAGCATCGCTTTATTGGAGCGAGAACGGCCGCGCGTTTGGATAAATTCCATCGCTTTATTGTTGTGTGGGCGGTACATCGCCATCATCGGACGGCAGAGCCCCATCACGCGGCCACCCAATTCCAGCGACATAAAATGCACACCGATAGCCATGACACCTTGCCCTTTATCACAAGCAGCAGTGATATGTTCAAGCCCACGCACTTCGAACCATTTGCGTACCCGTGCATCCGGCCAGAACCAGGCCATACCGGTTTCAATTAAACCCATTCCTAGCGACGAGAAATTCTGTACCACGATGGCGTCAACCTGCTCATCGGTGTAATGCGGGAAACATAGTTTAAGGTTCTGGCGGGCAATGGAAACCCGTCGTTTGAGAAAACGCATGGATGCGCGACCAATGAAGTCGCCCATTTTCAGTAGCACAGGGTAAGGCAATTGCACCCACAACCACAAAATAGCCATACCAAACCAGGTCAGCCAGTAGCGAGGGTGGAGGAGTTCAGTTCGAAAGCGCGGTTTACTAGACATTATCAGCTTCTGTATGCGTAATGGGTGTGTATCGCATAAAGAAGTCACTCATTAGCGGTACAGCATAGTGCTCGTACTATGACGCCACTCGGCGGTAATAGTTGCAGCAGTGAAATCAAAGTGACTCCGATAATACGCATTTTCTGATCAAGCCATATATAGATGTTGTCAGTTTTTTTACGTATTTCGCTTCATTGCGTCAGGATTAGGAGTTACGCACCCATTTTAGTTTAAAAAATAGACGATTCAAAACATGTTTCGACGATTTACCAGGAGAGAATGTTGCATTTGCCAGTACCTCAATAGACGGTGAAAACACGAAGCTAAAATTGTGATTTCTAACGGATAAATTTTAGTCTTTTCCGCTGTCGAAAATCAATTTCTGGACTAATACTTATTGGGATTTCCCTACAATCTTCAGGAACCTGGCACAATGAAAAAACTAACTTTAGCGTTACTTTCCAGCACTCTTCTATTCGCAAGCGCCGGCGCCTTTGCCGAGAACCCAGCCACCAGCACATCGGGAATGCAGGCAGAAAAGGAACAACTCAGTAACCCTGGTCATATTATTGATGACTGCCGTGCCGCTGGAAATGAAAACAAGAAAGGCTGCGAATCAGGACACGAGATGCGTTCTGAGCATAAAAGTGACGATAAAATGCTTAAGAAAGGCGGGACAACTGACGAAGTAACGCAGAAAGATGTACAAAAGACAAATTAATGCAAATTGCACCGCAGCCTCAAACTGTGGTGCTTTACTAACCGATAATCCCCCTGAAATGCCGCGTTACGCTTTTTCTCATCACAATCCTCATTTTCCGCGTTTGCGTAGCGCCATAGAGTAGTATAAATACGATCAATATCGCTTCACTTCGTTTATGGGTTATCCGCGTTGAAAATTCGTCTCCCACGTCTCGCAGTACTCGTCATTGCTGCACTGCCAATTATGAGTTTTGCTCAAACTTCTCCCGATCCTGTTTTTGCTTCTGAAATAGCAGATCGTTATGCCAATCATATTTTTTATGGCAGCGGTGCTACAGGAATGGCAATGGTCGTGATTGATGGTAACCAGCGCGCTTTCAAAAGTTTTGGTGAGACACGACCAGGTAATAACGTTCGCCCGCAACTTGACTCGGTTATCCGTATTGCTTCGCTAACCAAACTCATGACCAGTGAAATGCTGGTAAAAATGTTGGATCAGGGCAAGGTTCAGCTCAATGATCCATTAAGCAAGTATGCCCCTGGCGGAGTCAGAGTCCCTACTTATAATGGCAAACCCATTACACTGGTGAATCTGGCGACTCACACCAGCGCATTACCTCGTGAGCAACCTGGCGGTGCCGCGCATCGAACTGTGTTTACCTGGCCGACGCGTGATCAACGCTGGAATTGGCTCGCCAATGCAAGTTTAAAAAGCGCACCAGGTACAATTGCCTCTTATTCAAATCTCGCATTTGATCTTCTCGCCGATGCGCTAGCCCGAGCTGCAAACAAACCTTACCCTCAATTGTTCGAAGAACAAATCACCCGCCCATTGGGTATGAAGGACACAACATTTACTCCTTCACCTGACCAGTGCAAGCGCCTGATGGTGGCAGAAAAAGGTGCCAGTCCTTGCGATAATACACTCGCAGCGATTGGCAGTGGCGGCGTTTATTCGACACCTGACGACATGATGCGCTGGATGCAGCAGTTTTTGAGTTCTGATTTTCATCGTCGTAATACTCAAGCTGACAGAATGCAGACGCTTATCTATCAACGCACACAACTCACCAAAGTTATTGGTATGGATGTTCCAGGAAAAGCCGATGCTTTGGGACTGGGCTGGGTGTATATGGCACCAAAGAATGGTCGTCCTGGCATTGTGCAAAAAACAGGTGGCGGTGGCGGATTTATCACGTATATGGCAATGGTTCCGCAAAGCAATGTGGGAGTGTTTGTTGTCATCACACGCTCACCATTAACTCGTTTTGTGAATATGAGTGATGGTGTAAATGATTTAGTTTCTGAACTAAGTGGTTCCACGTCTCAAGCCGGCCCTGCGTCCTGATAGAAAAGCAGGTCGATGTTTCGACCTGCTTTCTCAATAACTGGTCGGCAGACGACCAACAGAAACCAGCTTACCTTTATCCATCTCAATGTAATTACCTTTGCGTAGCGCAGACAATATTTCAGCAATTACAGAGCGTGATATTTTAGTTCTTTTTTGTATAAAACTAATGACCCCAATACGCGCACGTAAATCAAAACTCCATGAGTCCATAATGAGCAACGTCACCCGAATCTGAGAATAGGTTGTTGTACCAATAAAACGAGAATCACGCCTTTCAAGCCCACGAACAACATAGCTTGTCCAGTGACATGCCTGTTGCCACAATCTATTTTTTTCAATAATTTCAGATGCAAGATGTGCGGGAACGGTGAACCCTTGGCAATCAGTTTGCGTAACCAAGCGATATTTAATTGGAGTCGTTTGGAATATATTTGCCAAACCTAGCAGAGTGGGAGCAGATACGAGCTCCATCAAAAGTTCGTCTGTTTCCCTGTGTAAAATAATACTCCCTTCGCTAAAAAACCAGATTAATGGTTCATTATGTTCATTAAACATGCTTAATTCACTGTCTGCTGGCAAGGTGAATTTATTGCCAACCTCCACCAACCTGCTACGAATAGCTTCGAGCGGGGTTAATGGTTTTGTAATCATAATAGATACTCTTTTATCTAATGATAGCTCAATAAAATGCCTGTCTCTATTCGAGACAGGCATTTTATAATCACTTGATTCACTTTGAAGAGAATACTAAGGGGAGGCAAAAACCTTATATTCAGTGAGTCGTATAATTATTTATTTAATTACCAAGTGTATTTAACACCCACGTTTGCCGACCAATCTTGGTCAACATCACCACCACCAAGGTAGTTAGTGTCAGCATAGGCTGCAAAGTTTTTAGTGAAGCTGAACTGAGTACCAAGTCCTACGCGTACCGCAGAACCTTCCACCCCATTGTCAATATTGTCGCCATTCACATCAGCACTATTGCCGTTAGAATCGTCATAGACGTACGCCAGCTTGAAGTAAGGAGTCAGAGCTTGATCACCGTAGTCGAAGGTATATCCAGCGTCCATACCTAACTCATAACGCATGCTGTCATACGACTGGCTACCCACTTTCATATCATTGCTAAGTTGGTAGTTGTCGCCATCCTGGAACAGACCAGAAATAGAAGCATAAGGGGTCAGATAACCTTCCTTGCTGAGCTGCCAGTCGTAACCCAGTTTCAAGCCAAAGCCCCAGGCATCGGATGAAGCATCGCCACTGACTGCTGCGCCATTGCTCATGGTTGCAGTCAGGTCATTGCTGTAATGGCTATAGCTCAAACTTGAATCAAAGAAGATATTGTTCTGGAAGCGAGCCGAAGAGTAGATACGAGCAGACTGGCTGTCTTGATCTACGCTACCGCTGTTATCATTGATATCGCCTTTCGCAAAGCCTGCTGCTGCACCGACAGTCCACTTAGCACTATTGCCTTCGATCTGTTTATCCAGACCAACCATGATACCACTTACATCCTGGTCATAGTTCAACACGCCATTGTCACCGGAGAAACCGCCACCGATGTAAGTGACCCATGCACCGCCAGTATCACCTTCAGAATGACGGCCATTTGCCAGGCGGGTTGCCAGCGCGTCTTGCTCCAGGTTCCAGATATTGGTATTTGCAGAAGGAATGCTCAACGCCATGTTAGCGTAGTCAGTCAGCTCACCCTGCTTGAGCACAACGGTATTACCATACTGCTCAGCGTGATAGGTGTAAGCACCCAAATCAGCTTTGTTAGCAGCAGAGAAAGTTGCAGTGCTGTTCACATCGTTAACATAGATAATTTCTTTATCTTTATAGTTAGCAACAGAACCTGCACCCGTTGAATTATTGATACGCACTTTGTAGTTACCAGCAGCCGCTACTGTTCCATCGTTGGTATCATCTACACTGAATTCTTGATCAGCATTGTTACTATTACCGTTACCATTAATGGTCAGATGTCCGTCAGAGTTCATAGCAATTACGCCATAACCATAAGTCGCATCTTGAGTATTCGAGGTATTAGTATGACCATTCACTAAGTCAGCATCTAATACATAGTCGCTGCTATTGATGTTGAATACACCACCATTAGTCAGTTCCATTCTATCAGTGCTAAACAGGTTGGCATCGAAATCACCAGCACCAATGCTAAATTCGCCACCGTTAGAAACGGTAACAGTGTTAGCACGCAGGTAGGTGGTTTCATCAGTCAGATCGACTTTACTGTAACTATCAACAGTCAGATGGTCAGTGCCCACTTCACCGCCAGAACTCAGGTTCATCGTAGAACCGTTGGTCAGAGTAATTGAGTCTGACAGCAGAGAAGAATCTTGGGCTACGTTAACCTGAGAACCATTATTCACGGCCAGTGTATCAATATTGGAATTATTGACTGTATCCCATTCTGAACCGTTGTTCAGTGCAACGTTGAACACACCGCTCTGGAAAGTCTGATCATCGACAACATTACCCCAATGATCATAAGTAGAGTTTGGCTCAAGGCTATTGACTGCAACATCGTACATGCTTGCAGGGCCAATAGCGTCATAGCTGAATACAGCTGCACCAACCCACTTACTACCGTTATCCAGGGTGATATTCAGTTCGTCAACGTTCAGACTATCGTCAGCCCAACCACCATTGGTATCAAGAACACCATTATCGATAGAATCATGACCACTTGGATAGAAATTAGCATTCCAGGTGCTGGCAAACGCAACATCGCCCATCAGGGTAGAATGGTCGAATCTTACATTATTTTTCATCGCATAATTTGATGCTGAACTATCAGCAAAAGACATTGCGATGTCGTTTACACTACCATCACCGTTATAGTCACTTGGTTCCTCAGAGTTACCATAGAAACCGTCGCCTTCCAGTGGGGTGTAAGCACCTGAAGTCACTGTAGAGTTAACAACAGAGATGTTGTTGTCCCAGGTGCGATATTCTGTGGCGTAATCTGTATTGCTGGTGTCTCCTTGAGACAGTGCAATACCGGCAACACGAGAGTTATCACTAATGTTGATATTGCTTTCAACATCTAGCGTTACTGCTGCGCCCAAATAGGCATAATCAGCGGTGCGATACTGTTCTGATGCTGCTATAGCATCAGCATTCAAATAACTGTCAGTAAAATAGAAATATTCGTAATCGTCGTCAATTGTAGAATTAGCGATATTCAGAGTGAATACATCTCCATCAACCCACTTATAATCAACAGCAGTACCGTTCGTCCAGCCATAACCATCGTGGTCGTAAACTTTTTGAGAGGTAACCATACCGTGAATGACTGAGTTGGAAATGTTCAGCGTATTAGCATCACCATCTGCGTAATCATTATTCAGATAGTAAGTAGAGATAACGCCGTTTACTACATCGTTATTGAAGGTTTGATCATAAGCGCCATCTGCCGCATTGTTATAGATATAACCATCATAAGTAATATAGTTAAGCTTATCGGCATTTTCCCAATCGCTCCAGCTAAAAGCGGTGGTCGCGTCATCGTGATAACCGAAAGTGTTATAAGTAGTAGCATTTGCCTGAGAAGCAATTGCCAAAGTGCAGGCTAATGCTAGTTGTGATACAACGAGTTTCTTTTTCCAAGAGTGCATTTATCATCCCTCCTCAGGGACTAGATCTTATGTTGGTCCATCAATAGTCAATGCAGTAAGCGGTAACCACTAATACATGTAACGTTATTAGTGAGAGGATTATTATGTTCCAATAGCAAATCGTTCAATTAATTTCTGCTGTAAGTACGAAAACAGATTTATACCTAAAAAGTGTTATTTCATACAAAATGGAGAAACATTTTAAACATCAATGACATTCATTAAAAAAAGCACAACACATATAAATAATGCATAAATTTCACAGCTCACTTAAATACAAAGTATCATTCAACAAACAAATAAAAACAGAGGTAACATATAAGACAATGCCATATTAACGATTAACATTAAATTTATTGGAATTAATTAAAACTTATTAAGGCGGATTGTTTTAATAGATCACTTGAGGCTTCAGGGTAATAGTAAATAAAGAAGGGTAGGTAACACGTATAATCTTATAATTTCCAGAAAGACGTATTACCTTTGGTTCAATTACGCTCGGATTGTATCGTCGCCGAATCCAATCCATTTATAAGTCGTGAGTGCTTCCAGCCCCATCGGGCCACGAGCATGAAGTTTCTGCGTACTTACCGCGACTTCTGCACCAAGGCCAAACTGGCCGCCATCGGTGAAACGTGTTGAAGCATTCACATAGACGGCAGAGGAATCAACTTCATTCACAAAGCGGTTCGCATTACGCAGTGTACGAGTCAAAATCGCGTCAGAGTGTTGTGTGCCATGTTCCCGGATATGGTCAATAGCGTCATCAATATCAGCGACAACTTTCACATTCAAATGCAGTGACAACCACTCGTCATCATAGTCTTCTGCTTTTACAGGCAGTACTTCCGCAGGCCCATTCTGTAACAGTGGCAGAGCCTTTTCGTCAGCATGCAATGTTACGCCAGATTCAGCCATTTGTTGGCTTAGCGCAGGCAAGAAGTTTGCTGCTATTCCTTGATGGACCAGTAAGGTTTCTACTGTATTGCAGGTACTTGGACGCTGAGTTTTGGCATTAACAATAATTCTCAGTGCTGGCTCAAATTCAGCACTGTCATCCACAAAGATATGGCAAACACCAATCCCACCGGTAATAACTGGAATCGTTGATTGCTCGCGACAGAGTTTATGTAGGCCTGCGCCACCACGAGGAATCAGCATGTCTACATAACGATCCATGCGTAGCAGCTCATTCACCAGTGCGCGATCGGGACTTTCTATCGCCTGAACCGCTGCCGCAGGTAGGCCACACTCCGTCAGCGCTTGTTGAATAACCTTGACCGTTGCGGCATTAGTGCGCCAGGTTTCTTTCCCGCCACGCAAAATCGCTGCATTTCCTGTTTTCAGGCACAGTGAAGCAACATCAACCGTAACATTAGGACGAGCTTCATAAATCACACCAACTACACCTAATGGAACACGCCGACGCTCAAGACGTAAACCACTGTCCAGCACACCGCCATCAATGATTTGACCCACTGGATCTGCCAAATTGCATACCTGACGAACATCATTCGCAATGCTACTCAGACGTGAAGGAGTGAGTTGTAATCGGTCTAACATCGCTTCGCTTAGGCCATTGGCCTTTGCTTCGGCCAGGTCTTTTTCGTTGGCTTCCAAAATAGCTGCAGCCTGAGCTTCCAGATTATCTGCGATACATTCCAGCGCGCGGTTTTTTTCGCGGCTGGAGAGCAGAGCCATCTGATAAGAGGCAGCTTTAGCTGCTTTACCCATTTTTTCCAGCATTGCCTGCTCCTTAGTTAACTATCATATCGTCACGATGAACGGCTACTGGGCCATATTCGTAGCCAAGAATTTCACCGATCTGTTGAGAGTGATGACCTGCGATACGACGCAAAGCGTCACTATTGTAGCGACAAACACCATGGGCAATATCGCGGCCTTCAAGGCTGCGAATGCGAATAACTTCACCGCGGGAAAAGTTTCCAGTGACGTTTTTGATACCCTTTGGCAATAAAGAGCTTCCGCGTTCAAGAATCGCCGCAAGCGCGCCATCATCGACCGTGATTTCACCTGCAGGAGGCGCACCAAATATCCAACGTTTGCGGTTTTCTAATGGTGATTGTTGAGCATGGAAACGAGTCCCCACTGGCGTACCCGCCATAACATCACCAATCACCCCGGGTTTGCTGCCAGCCGCAATGACTACGTCGATACCTGCGCGGCAAGCGACATCAGCAGCCTGCAATTTCGTCCCCATGCCGCCAGTTCCCAGGCCAGACACGCTATCACCAGCTATTGCTCGCAGTGCGTCGTCAATGCCGTGAACTTCTTTAATGAGTTCAGCTTCAGGGTTATTACGCGGATCAGCAGTAAATAACCCTTGTTGGTCAGTCAGCAGTAATAGTTTATCTGCACCAGCCAAAATGGCTGCCAGCGCAGACAGGTTGTCATTATCACCAACTTTGATTTCTGCGGTTGCAACGGCATCGTTTTCATTGATTACCGGCACGATGTTGTTATCAAGCAGTGCACGTAAAGTGTCACGAGCATTAAGGAAACGTTCGCGATCCTCCATATCGGCACGCGTCAACAGCATCTGCCCAACATGAATGCCATAAATAGAAAACAGTTGTTCCCAGAGCTGGATCAATCGACTTTGACCAACGGCTGCCAGTAATTGCTTGGATGCAATGGTTGCGGGCAGTTCGGGATAACCTAAATGCTCGCGACCCGCAGCAATTGCCCCAGAGGTCACAATAACAATGCGATGCCCGGAGGCGTGAAGTTGTGCGCACTGACGCACCAGCTCAACAATATGAGCTCTATTCAGGCGGCGCGAGCCACCGGTTAATACGCTAGTGCCTAGTTTTACCACCAGCGTCTGGCTTTCACTCATGATTCTCTGCCGTTTCAACGAAATTGGAAAATTAAAATACCAGATGACGTTGTAGCAGGAGTGACGCGGCTTGCCAACAGGCTCAGAAGGAAAACAGCGATTTGGATGTAAAGTGATCCATAAACGTAGCGGCCAATTTTGTCATTTTTATGACAAATACAAATAATTACTTTTATTTAAACTTTCTCTTACTTTGTCATAAATATTTCATCTCCAAACGATAAAACTCTCTGCGTTTTTTAACGGAATACTTTCCGATTAAATTTTAGCGCGAATACACTATTGGGATGAAAAATGAAGAAAAGCACATTGGCAGTAATGGTATTGGGTTTTCTGGCATCATCAACATATTCGCATGCAGCGGAAATTTATAATAAAGATGGCAACAAACTCGACCTTTACGGAAAAGTAAAAGCTGAACACTATCTAAGTGATAACAAGTCTGTAGATGGCGATCAGTCTTATGTACGTATCGGTTTTAAAGGTCAGACACAAATTAATGACCAATTAACGGGTTTTGGTCAGTGGGAATATCAAGTTGCTGCTAACAAAATTGAAGGTGATGCGAATACAACCAAAACTCGTCTGGCGTTTACAGGGTTAAAAGCAGGTGATATTGGTTCCTTCGATTATGGCCGTAACTACGGCGTTCTTTATAACATCGCCTCTTACACCGATATGATGCCTGAGTTTGGTGATGACTCTTACACTAAAACCGATAACTTCATGACGGGCCGTGCAAACGGTGTGGCAACCTATCGTAATAACACCTTCTTTGGTCTGGTTGATGGCCTGAAACTTTCCTTGCAGTACCAGGGGAAAAACGAGAATGACGGGCGTGCGACCAGTAAGCAAAACGGTGACGGTTTTGGTACTTCCTTGTCTTATGACATTGCTGATACTGGCCTGACTATTGGTGCGGGTTACTCTAACTCCAACCGTACTTTGGCACAGAAAAACCTGGCCGTGGGCACTGGTGATAATGCCGAAGCCTGGACCACTGGTTTGAAATACGATGATCACAATGTTTATCTGGCAGCAATGTATGCAGAAACACGTAATATGACACCCATTTCCGGCACTGCATCTATTAATGGTGTAAACAGAAGCATTAGTGGTTTCGCAAATAAAAACCAGGCGTTCGAAGTTATTGCACAATATCAATTTGACTTTGGTCTACGCCCTTCTTTGGGTTATGTCCAGTCTAAAGGTAAGGATATTGAAGGTGTGGGTGATGCGGATTTGGTTAAATATATTGATATTGGTGCCACGTATTACTTCAATAAAAACATGTCAGCTTTTGTTGATTACAAAATTAACCAACTGAGCGACGACAATGCCCTAAATCTGAACAGCGATGATGTTGTCGCATTAGGTTTAGTTTATCAGTTCTAAGATTCGGGTAAAAAAAAAGTCCCCACCTGGCCGGTGGGGACTTTTTTTATGCTGATAACTTTACCGGTTTTTCCGTAAAATCTTGTGCCGGAACTAATCCAAGACCCAATGTACTTAATAACTCACGCAAGCGCTCATGGAAACCACGCAGTGTTTGCTCAAGTCTTTCATCCACTTCTTTATCTTTCGCGGCCGTCGCAGTCCATTTACCGTCTTTGTCGAACAGACCAAACTGCCAGGTATAGGTAAATTGTTTTTCCTGAGCTTCCAACTCCATCCACCAGCCCCAGAATTCACGTTTCTCTGGTGCAGGCTTCACATTGACGCACACAGCCAGGCAATCGAAGAAGAAACGGTTATCTTCACATTGCTCTTCCCGGATATATGGGCCAAGCGAGGCAAATTTTTTAATCAATCTACTTTTCGGGTGTCCACTTGGTAACGTCATTCCGATCTCCTGTTGTGAAGCATCTGTTTTACCAAACCAATGAAATTTAGCAAATCATTAACGTAATCTCTGCTTGATCCATCCGGTAATTTCTTTCAGAGCTTTGTCAAAGTTTTGATACACCGGGTTAAACGGTATAGCTAACAACTTACCATCCGCAGATGACGAAGTAATTAATCGGGAATCGTCTTCCGGGCTGAACGGATCATTCGCCCAGTAACCAGATAACATCGGTGTTGGACAATGACGCCCCAATAGACCCTGTGTTTTTAACGAGTAGCGGTTTAACTCCACACGTAACGCGTTGTCAGATGCATCGTGCATTCCCAGGCGGCTCGCCAGCACATCAATATACATCTCTGGAACCTGAGCCTGGCGTGATGCATCACTCAATAAACTGTGAACAACCGGCCCAAGACATGCGACGGCTTTCAAACGAGGTGCTTCGATATACCCCAAACGCACTGCAACATTTGCACCGAATCGGAAACCGAACGCCGCCACACGGGTGTGGTCAATCCAGGGGATGTTGGGTAGAGCTTTTAAAACATGCTGGTGTAAAAGACTAGAATCCTGAGTCAGTTTCCATTTTGAAGAAAATCCGACCGACGGCATATCGATGGTTAACATCGCGATACCTTCAGGTGCAAAATATTTCTCAAACAACGTGTAATAATCGCTTTGCAGCGCATCCAAACCACCACAAATTAGCACCGTCGGGAATGGACCGTCACCTTCTTTAGGAACATGGAGGAACCCAGTGATTGCACCACCACCTGGAATAGCAAACTCCAATTCACGCAAGCCGCCGGAAAGACGTGGCGCAGCTTCTTCATAGGCACGGTTTGCCAGAACTTGCGCCTGTTCTGCCAGTTGGTCGCCTTTCAGGTGCGGATAGGCGGCAATGCTGTAAAGATTGGCAGCCTGTAGCCAATATTTTCCACTAAGAACTATATCTGTTTCCTGATTGGCCCGCTGCTGCCAAAGCATTGCTTGCTTCGACCATTCAAAAATCCAGTTGCCGCTGCGATAACCGACCACGGTATCAAACAGACTGTCATTGGTACGTTCTGCTGTATTAACCGTAATGCGAGCTTGCACCTCAAGGATTTCGCGTGGATCGACACCACGCCATACCCACAGCAGGCGGTTAATCATTCGATACCAGTGAGGGACAGATTTACCATCCAGCGCAGACTGGATAACGGGGGCAGTTTGATGTTGAGCACGACGAACTAAAGTCGACGTCTCGGGATGTTTAAATCGGGGTTTAAATAGCGTTTCGCTAAGATTGGCCTGTACCATCGCTTCTGCCTCCATACAAACGTCAGGAATGCAGCTATTGTACTCTGTCGGCAACTAAATAACACAAACGCCCGGCGATGCCGGGCGTAAATCAGTGCATATTCTCAGGCTATTAACGACCAGCCAACGGTGGTACAAACACCACGCCCATATCCCACGGCTGCTCAATCCAGGTGTCCTGAGGGATATCAACGACGTAATCGTCAACCAACGGCTGGCCAGCAGGCTTAGCGAAGATCGTAACGAAATGCGCTTTTGGATACATTTCACGGATAGCCACTGCGGTGCCACCGGTATCAACCAGGTCATCAATAACGATGAAGCCTTCACCGTCACCTTCAGCACGTTTCAGCACGGTCAGTTCACGCTGGTTGTCGTGGTCATAGCTGGAGATGCAAACGGTATCAACATGACGAATCCCCAGTTCACGTGCCAGCAGTGCGCCAGGAACCAGGCCACCACGGCTAACGGCAATAATGCCTTTCCACTGTTCAGCAGGAAGCAGACGGCTTGCCAGCTTACGCGCGTGAATCTGCAACATGTCCCAGGTGACGATGTATTTTTCGCTCATGTGAAATTATCCCAGCCAGTTATTAACGGCTTAAAAATGTTCAAAGGGGTTTTGGTTGCGCGAGATTATAGAGATCTGGCGCACTAAAAACCAGTGCTGTAGGCTCGCCGCTTTCGTTTTTAGGTGCTTTTGATCGTCATAACGTTAGTTAAAGTGGTATTCTCAGGCCAGCACACAATGCTTACTTGTGGTGTATTTCATTTAGATCAATCCTGGTCTCTGTTAACCAATATGGTCTGCAGAGTCGATGTCAAGGAGACTTATCGTGTCTGAATTGTCTCAATTATCTCCGCAACCGCTGTGGGATATTTTTGCCAAAATCTGTTCCATTCCGCACCCTTCTTATCATGAAGAACAACTTGCGGAACATATTCTGTCCTGGGCAAAAGAAAAAGGCCTACATGTAGAGCGTGACCAGGTCGGTAATATCCTGATCCGTAAACCTGCGACAGCGGGCATGGAAAACCGTAAAGCGGTGGTCCTGCAGGCTCACCTGGATATGGTGCCGCAGAAAAATAACGACACTGTCCATGATTTCACCAAAGATCCGATTCAACCGTATATTGACGGTGAGTGGATCAAAGCACGCGGTACGACGCTGGGCGCTGATAATGGTATTGGTATGGCGTCCGCACTGGCAGTGCTGGCCGATGATTCGGTATCTCATGGCCCATTAGAAGTTCTGCTGACCATGACCGAAGAAGCGGGAATGGATGGGGCTTTTGGTCTGCAAGCGGGCTGGCTACAAGCTGATATTCTGATCAACACCGACTCTGAAGAAGAAGGTGAGATCTATATGGGCTGTGCAGGTGGGATTGATTTTATCTCCACGCTGCCACTGCAACGCGAAGAGATTCCTGCCGGTTACGAAACATTTAAGTTGACCATCAAAGGCCTGAAAGGCGGTCACTCCGGTGGTGAAATCCATCTGGGTCTGGGCAATGCAAACAAATTGCTGGCTCGCTTCCTGTTTGCTCACACAGCAGAACTGGATGCTCGTCTGATTGATCTGAACGGCGGTACACTGCGTAACGCGATTCCACGTGAAGGCTTTGCTACTCTGGCTGTTCCGGCAAACAAAGCTGCACAGCTGAAGTCGTTGTCAGATGAATTCCTGTCGATTCTGAAAAATGAACTGGCGGCAGTCGAGAAAAACGTCACTGTACTGCTGGATTCAGTCACCACAGACAAGAAAGCACTGACAGCGAAAAGCCGTGACACTTTCCTGAGCCTGCTGAACGCCACGCCAAACGGTGTCATCCGTAATTCCGACGCAGTTAAAGGTGTTGTGGAAACCTCACTGAACGTGGGTGTGGTCACAATGAATGATGAAAGTGCAGAAATCATCTGCCTGATTCGTTCATTGATTGATAGCGGCAAAGACTATGTCGTTGGCATGCTTCACGCTCTGGGTCAGCTTGCTGGCGCACAAACCGTGGCCAAAGGCAGCTATCCTGGCTGGCAGCCGGATGCAAACTCACCGGTAATGCACCTGGTGCGTGAGACTTACCAAAAACTGTTCAACAAGACCCCTAACATCATGGTCATCCATGCGGGTCTGGAATGTGGTCTGTTTAAAAAACCTTACCCGGATATGGATATGGTTTCTATTGGGCCGACCATCACAGGTCCACACTCTCCGGATGAACAAGTTCATATCGAAAGCGTAGGCCAATACTGGATTCTGCTGACAGAATTGCTGAAAGCTATTCCAGTTAAGTAAGTTCTAAACGCCCTCATCCTCTCTCCCAGGAGAGGGAACTTGTTTGGTTTTCTCCTTCTCCTGAGGGAGAACGCCGGGATGAGGGCTTTTTTATAGCCCCAACACCAGTTGGCGCTCCATCTGCGGGTCCAGTAAAGTCACATGTAACCCCACCAGCCTGACTCCCCGCCCTCCTCGCCGTTCTTCCCACGTTTGCTTCGCAATAGCGATTAAATCGGCTTTATTCAGCTGAGGCCAGACATGTTCCTGAGTCGTTTGCTGGAAATCATTAAACTTAAGTTTGATACCCTGGCGGGCAATCAATAAATCAGGTTTTACCTTTTTCAAACGGCGTTCAAGTTCAGGATAGAGTTGCTCAATAATAGCCTCACACTCCTGCCACTGATGAATATCTTCCGCGAGTGTTTTTTCAACTCCGACAGATTTACGTTGCCGCTCATTGTTAATCTCGCGTTCATCTATACCCTGACTACGCTCCCACAGTACACGGCCAAATTTGCCAAACCGCTTGAGTAACGAAGCTAAATCCGTTTTCTGCACATCGGCACAGGTGCGCAACCCAAGGCTTTCCAGTTTGCCCGCTGTAACTTTCCCTACGCCGGGGATTTTTCCAAGCGGTAAGGTTTGCAAAAATGCTGGAATCTCCTCGGGAGTGATCAAGAACTGCCCGTTAGGTTTATTGAGGTCAGAGGCAATTTTGGCGAGGAATTTAACCGGTGCAATACCAGCCGATGCGGTGAGATTAAGTTCATCTGAAATAGTCTGGCGAATTTCCCTGGCCATGAGAGTTGCAGAACCATGGCAGTTCGGGCTATCAGTGACATCCAGATAAGCCTCATCAAGTGACAGCGGTTCGATAAGCGTTGTGTAGCGGCTAAAAATTTCCCGGATATGATTTGAAGCTTCTTTGTAAGCATCAAAACGTCCAGGAAGCAGTGTCAGATGTGGGCATAACTTGAGAGCCATTGCAGTCGACATCGCGCTGTGCACACCAAATTTTCTAGCGGGATAATTTGCCGTACTAATGACACCGCGCCTTTTCGCACTACCTCCAATAGCTATCGGAATATCCCGCAGAGTTGGGTTATCACGCATTTCTACGGCGGCAAAAAAGCAGTCCATATCGACATGAATGATTTTACGCATACTTGTTCGCACCAGTTATATTACTGGATAAGTATACAGTTAAAATAATTAAGGAGGAAAGTCTTCAATGGAAAGAAAACCTCCCGACGATGCGGGAGGTTTTACTGGTTTACAGGATGCGGTTCTGCTGAAGTTTTGCTTGCCGCTCAGCCCTTGCGATACGCTTCTTACGAGCATCACAGGGTTCAGGGCAGTTACAAACTTTCTCCATGCCTAACGCGGCAATACCACCACAGCTACCCTGAAGCGATTTGCGCTTCACAATAACGCCCAGTGACATTCCAAAGATCACCAGTAGAAAAATAACGAAGGTGGCTAAAAATACTGTCAGCATAAACGCTCCTGTCAGCCGCCAAAGTCATCTAGCATGATGTTGTCATCCTCAACACCCAAATCTTTGAGCATTTTGATAACCGCGGCATTCATCATAGGTGGCCCACACATATAGAACTCACAATCTTCTGGTGCCGGATGGCTACGAAGATAGTTTTCAAGCAATACGTTGTGGATGAAGCCGGTGTAACCAGTCCAGTTGTCTTCTGGTTGCGGATCTGAGAGCGCCACATTGAACGTGAAGTTCGGGTTTTCCTGAGCCAGTTTTTCAAACTCTTCTTCGTAGAACATCTCACGCGAAGAGCGAGCACCGTACCAGAAACTCATTTTTCGCGTGCTATGAAGACGTTTAAGCTGGTCAAAAATGTGTGATCGCATTGGTGCCATACCTGCACCACCGCCGATGAACACCATTTCAGCGTCCGTCTCTTTAGCAAAGAACTCACCAAATGGACCGGATATTGTCACTTTGTCGCCCGCTTTTAACGACCATATATATGAGGACATAATCCCCGGAGGCGCATCAGGCACATTCGGCGGCGGCGTAGCGATACGCACGTTCAGCATGATAATGCCTTTCTCATCTGGATAGTTAGCCATTGAGTAAGCGCGAACGCATGGCTCTTTAACCACCGACTTGAAGCGGAACAGATTAAACTTATCCCAGTCGCCACGATATTCCTGAGGAACATCGAAGTCCTGGTAGTTAACCTCATGCGGTGGACTTTCAATCTGGATATAGCCACCAGCACGGAACGGCACAACATCACCATCAGGGATACGCAGTTTGAGCTCTTTAATGAAGGTGGCTTTGTTATCATTAGAGATAACTTCACACTCCCATTTCTTAACACCAAAGATCTCCTCTGGCAGCTCAATTTTCATGTCCTGCTTAACAGCAACCTGGCAGGCAAGACGGCAACCTTCTTTCGCTTCACGCTTGGTGATATGCGAAAGCTCAGTAGGCAGAATATCACCACCGCCCTCTTTTACGGTCACGCGGCATTGCCCGCAAGAACCACCGCCACCACAAGCCGAGGAGATGAAAATCCCCTGACTTGAGAGTGTGTTGAGCAGCTTATCACCCGCGGGTGCATGAAACTGTTTGTCTGCTTCGTTGTTAATCTCAATCAGCACATCGCCGGAGTTAACGAGCTTTGACTTGGCAAACAAAATCAACAGCGCCAGAGCCAAAACAATTAGCGTGAACATCACCACGCCAAGAATAATTTCCATACGTTTTCGCCCTTATAGCTGCACACCGGAGAATGACATAAAGCCCAGTGCCATCAATCCAGTGGTGATAAAGGTAATTCCTAAGCCACGCAATCCTGCGGGCACATTGGCATATTTCATCTTCTCGCGGATCCCTGCCATCGCGACAATTGCCAGCATCCAACCCACACCTGAGCCGATACCATAAACAATTGATTCACCGAAGCTATAGTCACGCTGCACCATAAACGACACGCCACCAAAGATCGCGCAGTTAACGGTGATGAGCGGCAGGAAGATACCTAACGCGTTGTAGAGAGCCGGGAAGAAACGATCGAGGATCATTTCGAGGATTTGTACCAGAGCGGCGATCACACCAATGAAGGTAATGAAGTTAAGGAAGCTAAGGTCAACACCTTCGACCAGTGCGCCGTCACGAAGAATCAGGTTATAAACAAGATTGTTCGCCGGAACGGCAATCCCTAAAACAACGGTCACCGCTACACCCAAACCGAATGCAGTGGAGACTTTCTTAGACACCGCCAGGAAGGTGCACATACCAAGGAAGAACGCGAGCGCCATGTTCTCAATAAACACTGCGCGAACAAACAGACTAATCATATGTTCCATAATCAGTTAGTCCTTTTCCTGTTGCGCAGGCTTAAGCGTACGCAAGGCCCAGATAAGCAGGCCGATAATAAAGAACGCACTTGGCGCGAGCAGGAACATACCGTTTGGCTGATACCAACCACCGTTCTGCACCGTTTCCAGTACCGTGATACCAAACAATTTTCCACTACCAATGAGTTCACGCAGGAAGCCAACCAGCAGCAATATCACACCATATCCCAAGCCATTACCGATGCCATCCATGAAGCTTGCCAACGGTGGCGACTTCATGGCGTAAGCTTCAGCACGCCCCATAACGATACAGTTAGTGATGATCAGGCCGACGAAGACCGAAAGCTGCTTGGAAATCTCGTAGGCGTAAGCACGCAGAATCTGATCCACAACGATAACCAACGAAGCAATGATCGCCATCTGCACGATGATTCGCACACTGTTTGGGATCAGATTGCGGATCATCGAAATGAACATGCTGGAAAATGCCGTTACCACGGTTACTGCGATGGTCATAACGAATGCAGTTTCCAGTTTCGTGGTCACTGCCAGCGCCGAACAGACCCCGAGTATTTGCAAGGCAATCGGGTTGTTATCCACCAAAGGACTCACCAGTACCCGTTTGACCTCTTTCATGTCTGAAATATCAGCCATTGTTGAGCGCTCCTTCACGAACGTGTTTCAGGAACGGGCCAAAACCAAGTTCACCCATCCAGAAATCAAAAGTGTGTTGTACCCCGTTTGCCGTCAGTGTGGCACCGGATAAACCATCTACCCCATACTCATCCCCCTGACGTGCACCACCTTTCACTAAGCGGATCGCTGGCTGCCCATTGTCATCAAGCAGTTTTTTACCAATCCACTGCGCACGCCAGTTCGGGTTTTCAACCTCACCACCCAGACCTGGGGTCTCACCCTGATCATAGTAAGTAATGCCTTTTACCGTACGGCCATCGGTTTGCAGAGAAACAAAGGCATACATCATCGACCACAAGCCTTTGCCATAAACTGGCAACACGACTTCCTGCACTTTATTTTGCTCATCACGCACCAGATAAATTTCGACGATATTGCTGCGCTGCTTTATCCCGGCACGGTCGTCACTTGAATCAAGCGTGATGCTCTGTGTTGGATCACGGAGTGCTGCAGCCTGGTCAAATTTTGAGGAATTTTTATCCAGTAGTTCACCACTCTTTAGGTCTAACAAGCGCGGTGTAATGCGTGACTCATAGATTGATTTGACATCTTCGCCGGTCATTTTGGGTGTTGCTAAGCCTGCAACATCCAGGATGTTACGTTGCTTATCGAGCGCTTTCTGCTCTTGCTGGCGAGCTTTAAGCCCTACAGCCGAGCCTGCCACCACGACGGAACACACCAGGCAAAGCACCAGCACCACCAGCAGTGTTCTGCCGATGCTATCGTTACTTTTCACTTCAGCCACGCGACTTCCTCCGCTTGATATTGGCCTGCACCACCAGGTAATCGAACAGTGGCGCAAAGAGGTTGGCGAACAAGATCGCCAGCATCATCCCTTCTGGATAGGCTGGGTTGACGACACGAATCAAGACACACATCACCCCGATGAGTGCCCCGTACCACCATTTACCTTTGTTGGTAAACGAGGCAGAAACAGGGTCGGTCGCCATGAACATCATGCCGAAGGCAAAACCACCCAGCACCATATGCCAGTACCACGGCATAGCAAACAGCGGGTTAGTTGCAGAACCGATGAAGTTAAACAGGGTGGCTGTCACAATCATGCCGAGCATCACCCCCGCGACAATGCGCCAGGAAGCCACGCGGCCAAACAGAATAATCGCACCACCAATCAGAATCATCAGTGTTGAAACTTCACCAATCGAACCAGGAATGTTGCCAAGGAAAGCATCCATCCATGTGACAGGTTGACCGGTTCCTACATTCACCAGGCCTTCGCTACCGCCGTTCGCCCACTGGGAAAGAGGAGTTGCACCTGAGAAACCATCTGCCGCAGTCCACACCAAATCACCTGAAATCTGCGCAGGGTATGCGAAGAACAGGAAGGCGCGGCCAGCTAATGCCGGGTTTAGGAAGTTACGGCCTGTTCCACCGAAGATCTCTTTAGCGATAACCACACCGAAAGTGATACCGAGTGCGGCTTGCCAAAGTGGTAGCGTTGGAGGAACCACCAGCGCAAACAGAATAGAAGTGACAAAAAAGCCTTCGTTAACTTCATGTTTGCGGATGATCGCAAACATGACTTCCCAAAAACCACCCACCAAAAATACAGTGATGTAGATTGGCAGGAAGAAGACCGCCCCGAGGGTCATCATGCTGAGCCAGCCAGCATCCGGCGTAAAGTTCACTCCGAGCCATTGGGCAACAACATAATGCCAGTCAGATGAAATCACCTGTTGGAGATGTTCTGCACCGTACATTTTGTTCAGTGCGGGAATGGTTTGTAGCCCGACGTTGTACATACCCCAGAACATGGCTGGGAATACCGCAAACCACACCAGGATCATCATGCGTTTCAAATCGATAGCATCACGAACATGGGAAGCTCCAGGCGTAACGATGCCTGGTGTATAGAACAATGTCGCCGTAGCTTCAAAGAGTGGGTAGTATTTTTCTAGCTTTCCGCCTTGAGTGAAATGCGGCTCTAGTTTTTCAAATAAATGCTTCAAGCCCATGACTTATCCTTCCTGCTCGATGCGGGTTAACACCTCGCGTAGCACTGGACCGTATTCATACTTCCCAGGGCAAACATAGGTACAAAGCGCTAAATCTTCTTCATCCAGCTCCAGACACCCCAACGCCTGAGCGCTGTCGGTATCCCCCGCCAGTAAATCGCGCAATAACATCGTTGGCAGAATATCCAGCGGCATCACACGTTCATAGTTGCCGATTGGCACCATTGAGCGCTCACCACCATTGGTATCTGTTGAGAAGTTAAAGAGTTTCCGCTTCAGGAAGTGGCCGACGGTGGTACGGGTAATTGAATATTTATCAGCACCCGGCATAACCCAACCAAATAGCTCTTTTTCACGCCCTTCCTTCAGCACGGTAACCTGCAGGTGGAAACGACCAAGCCAGGCTAACGGACCAGCAGCCATTGTTCCACTTAACACCGAACCCGAAACAATGCGGTTTTCGCCTTCTTCCAGCTCACCCGCCGTAAGCACATCGAGCGAAGCACCCAGGCATGTGCGAATCAGGCGCGGCTTTTTAACCTGCGGGCCAGCTAACGCAATAACGCGTTCGGTCCACAGCTCGCCTTCCACGAACAATTTGCCAATGGCAATCACATCCTGGTAATTCAGGTGCCAGACCATTTTTTGCAAACTAACCGGTTCGAGGAAGTGGATGTGTGTGCCCACTAACCCAGCGGGATGAGGGCCAGCAAACTCATTGAAAGTCACTTGCCCAACAGGATGACCACCGAGCTTACCGCCCCCCGCCTGACAGACGTGGACTTTGCCATCCGTCAATCGGGATAGCAGGGTTAAACCGGCGTCAAACATTTCGCGGTGGGCGCGAATAATGGGTTGTGGGTCAGCCGCCAGCGGATTGGTGTCGATTGCGGTGACAAAAATGGCGGCAGGAACGCTTGCGGGTTGTGGGGCTTTGCTGAATGGACGAGTCCGCAGCGCAGTCCACAAACCGGAAGCTAATAATTGCGACTGAACGGTCTCACGCGGCAGTTTGGCAAGGCTGTCTGGTGCAAAACGTTCGAAAACGACCTGCTCATCACCTTGAACCTCAATAACCAGAGATTGCAGCACTCGACGCTCGCCACGGTTAATCGCTTTTACCGTTCCACTTGCAGGTGCAGTAAAGAGTACGCCTGGGTTCTTTTTATCTTCGAAGAGTGGCTGGCCTTTCAATACCTTGTCGCCCTCTTGCACCAGCATAGAAGGACGCATGCCCACATACTCTTCACCGAGCAGGGCCACTAAGGGTATCGCTGGGCCGTCATGAATTTGCTGTTCCGGCAAACCGGCAATAGGCAAATCCAGACCTTTTTTGATTTTTATCATAAGGTTATCACGTTTAAAATTGGCTTAAACATACCGACAAAAACTGTAGCCGACAACGGATGGGTCGAAACAGGGTTCAACCGATGCGACACATAAGGCAGATTAAAAATGGAAACGCATCCGTTCACTATTGCGAGAGGGAGTGCTAAGTCGCCCTTATGATCGGGACAACTGACTTATGGATAGTTTCCGTTCTAATCCGCAGGTCAACATTCGCGGGGGATTTTAGCATCAATAGGGCCTGGAATGGCGAGAAATCGACACTCCGATATGCAGCAATGCGAGCTGTTACGCAAAAAGTTAACTTACAGGGTTTATCTATTATCAGATAAACGTTAGATATGTTGCTAAATGCTTCGTATCAAGCTTGCGAAAATTCATAACGGTGCTAATGTTGAGCGCTCCTAATCCAGAGCATTCTGATTTCGGGTCTCTTATTTTGCCGTCCTGGCATTTGGTATAAGTCTTATCAAGGAATAAAGCAGTATGCGTAAGATCGCACTCATTATTGCGATGCTTCTGATACCGTGCATGTCGTTTGCCAGCTTATTGAGCGGCAATACGTCAACCACGCCTGTCAGCAAAGAATTCAAGCAACAACTTATGGGCTCTCCTGTTTATATTCAGATATTTAAGGAAGAGCGCACACTAGAGCTATACGTAAAGATGGGCGAACAGTTCCAACTGCTCGACAGCTATAGCATCTGTAACTATTCCGGTGGGTTAGGTCCAAAACAGCGTCAGGGTGATTTTAAGAGTCCTGAAGGTTTTTATAACGTGACCCGCAACCAGCTCAAACCTGATAGCCGCTTTTATAAAGCCATTAACATCGGCTTCCCAAATGAGTTTGATCGCTCACATGGTTATCAAGGCCAATATCTGATGATTCACGGTGCTTGCGTGTCTGTTGGCTGCTATGCCATGACTGACAGCAACATTGATGAGATTTTCCAGTTTGTTACCGGGGCACTGGTGTTCGGCCAGCCAAGCGTGCAAGTTAGCATTTATCCGTTCCGCATGACTGACGCCAATATGGAACGCCACAAGTATTCGTACTACATCAACTTCTGGAAACAACTGAAGCCGGGCTATGACTACTTTACGGCAAATCACCAGCCACCAGGCGTTTCTGTTATCAGCGGTAATTACGTGATTAGTAAGCCGGTTGTGCCAACGACACAACCACAGCTGGCATCAAACTACGCGCTCCCCGAGACAAAATAATTCCGACTCACCTGGTGCAATCTTGTGCCAGGTTTCGTTTCCTGTCAGAGGTTGAGTCGCGATGACCGTGACCACATCATTGAGTGTGGTCTCTTCCTGAAAATCGATTTCCACATCCTGGTCCAACAGTTTTGCCACGCCAAAGGGTGCCCGTCGGGTTATCCAGTACAGGTTCGTGGAACAGAACGCCATCACGTAGCGCCCATCCGACAACAACATATTAAACACACCTTTCTCGCGCAATTGCCCCGCAAGTTCGGTGATGTAACGGAACACTGCCTGCATATTGCCAGGCGTTCGTGGATAACGTTGTGTCAGCTTATGCAGCAGCCAGCAAAATGCTTGTTCACTGTCAGTTTCACCGATTGGACGGAACGGCCCGGTATCAAGAGAGCGATGACCTTTAAGCTGGCCATTGTGGGCATAAGTCCAGTTACGGCCCCATAGTTCACGCGTAAACGGATGGGTATTCTCGAGCGCCACTTTACCGCGGTTTGCCTGACGAATATGTGCGACTACTGAACAGGATTTGATCGGATAATCCTGCACAAGTTTAGCAATGGGTGAATTAAAGCTGGGTTGCGGATCTTTGAACGTGCGGCAACCTTTACCTTCATAAAAGGTAATTCCCCAGCCATCTTTATGTGGCCCTGTTCCACCGCCACGCTGTACCAACCCAGTAAAACTAAAGCAAATATCCGTTGGTACGTTGGCGCTCATCCCGAGCAGTTCGCACATATTAACCTCCCACTACTCATTCTTTTGTTTTCACCTTCCCCCTGGGAAGAAGGCAGGGATGAGGGCGACCCGAACCTGAGGACAAACTCAATATTCAGGTGCCATCTTTTCCCCCTCACCCTAACCCTCTCTCTGATGGAGAGGGAACAAGATCAGGCAGAACTTAAGCTTTAACCATCTCTTTTTCGATAAGCTGGATCAGGATGTGAATCACTTTAATGTGAATTTCCTGAATGCGGTCAGCGTAACCAAAGTGCGGAACGCGAATTTCAACATCCGCAGTGCCATCCATTTTGCCACCGTCTTTGCCGGTCAGGGTAATGACTTTCATGCCTTTCGCACGCGCAGCTTCAATGGCTTTAATCACGTTGCCGGAATTACCTGAAGTGGAGATCCCCAGCAGCACGTCGCCTTCACGCCCAACCGCTTCAATGTAACGAGAGAATATATACTCGTAGCCAAAATCGTTGCTCACACAAGAGATGTGGCTGACATCAGAAATAGCGATTGCCGGGTAGCCTGGGCGGTTTTCACGGTAGCGACCTGTCAGTTCTTCAGCAAAGTGCATTGCATCGCAATGTGAGCCGCCGTTACCGCATGACAGCACTTTGCCGCCTGCTTTGAAGCTATCAGCCAGCAGTACTGCTGCACGCTGAATCGCGTGAATGTTAGCGTCATCTTTCAGGAAGTTAGCCAGTGTTTCTGCTGCTTCATTCAATTCGTTACGAATAAGATCCTGGTACATGAGGATGTCCTTCAGCATTTTTCGATTGATTAACCCAAGCAGTTTACCGGATAGCGCGAGAAGCGCCATAACCTCCTTCTTTTGCGGTTCTGTGCGGTAACAATGTGAGCAAGGTTGTAATTATTTTGTGAACATATTGCTAAAAAAAACCACATGAACTAAAACCAATACATCCAAGTGGTCAGACCTCCTACAAGCAAGGGAGTTTCCTATATGTTGATTTTGAGTATTGTTGCAACGGTTGTTCTCCTCGGTGTGCTTTTCTATCACCAGGTCAATTTACTGCTCAGTAGCGCAATTTTGCTGGTGTGGACGGCAGCGCTTGGTTTCGCCGGTATCTGGTCAATCTGGGTGCTCGTTCCGCTGGCGATAATTCTGGTGCCGTTCGTCTTTACACCAATGCGTAAATCTTTAATTTCCGCTCCGGTATTCCGTAGCTTCCGTAAAGTCATGCCGCCAATGTCACGTACCGAAAAAGAGGCTATCGACGCCGGTACAACCTGGTGGGAAGGTGACTTGTTCCGCGGTAAACCAGACTGGGAAAAACTGCATAACTACCCGCAGCCAAAACTGACTGAAGAAGAACAAGCCTTTATCGATGGCCCAGTTGAAGAAGCCTGCCGTCTGGCGAATGACTTCCAAATCACACACGAAATGGCAGATTTACCGCCAGAGTTGTGGGCTTATTTAAAAGAACATCGCTTCTTCGCGATGATCATCAAGAAAGAGTACGGCGGCCTGGAGTTTTCTGCTTACGCGCAATCTCGCGTACTGCAAAAACTGTCTGGTGTTTCCGGCATTCTGGCGATTACCGTAGGTGTGCCTAACTCATTAGGTCCAGGCGAACTGCTGCAACATTACGGTACTGAAGAACAGAAAGATCATTACCTGCCACGCCTGGCTCGTGGGCAAGAAATCCCTTGCTTTGCATTAACCAGCCCAGAAGCCGGTTCTGATGCAGGCGCGATTCCTGATACCGGCGTGGTTTGCATGGGCGAATGGCAAGGTCAGCAAGTTCTCGGCATGCGTCTGACCTGGAACAAGCGCTACATCACGCTGGCACCTATTGCCACTGTTCTGGGGCTGGCATTTAAATTGTCGGATCCGGACCATTTGCTGGGCGATGAAGAAGAACCAGGCATTACCTGTGCGTTAATTCCAACTCACACTCCGGGAGTGGAAATTGGTAAACGCCACTTCCCGCTCAATGTGCCATTCCAGAACGGTCCAACTCGCGGTAAAGACATTTTCGTACCGATTGATTACATCATCGGTGGTCCGAAAATGGCCGGTCAGGGCTGGCGTATGCTGGTGGAATGTCTGTCCGTTGGCCGCGGTATTACACTGCCTTCCAACTCTACCGGTGGTTTGAAATCTGTGGCGATGGCAACGGGTGCTTATGCTCATATCCGCCGTCAGTTCAGAATCTCTATCGGCAAAATGGAAGGGATTGAAGAGCCACTGGCACGTATCGCGGGTAACGCGTATGTGATGGATGCAGCCGCTTCACTGGTGACCTACGGCATCATGCTTGGCGAAAAACCAGCGGTTCTGTCTGCCATCGTGAAGTATCACTGTACCCATCGTGGCCAACGCGCCATTTTGGATGCGATGGATATTGTCGGCGGCAAAGGCATTATGCTGGGCAATTCTAACTTTGTGGCACGAGCTTATCAGGGCGCACCTATCGCCATTACCGTGGAAGGCGCAAACATCCTGACTCGCAGCATGATTATCTTCGGCCAGGGTGCTATTCGTTGCCATCCGTATGTTCTGGATGAAATGACGGCGGCGCAAAACAATGACGTTAACGCGTTCGATAAGTTGTTGTTCAAACATATCGGCCACGTCGGCAGTAACAAAATGCGCAGCCTGTGGCTGGGTCTGACCAACGGCCTGACCAGCGCCACACCGACTAACGATTCAACCAAACGCTACTATCAGTATATGAACCGGCTGAGTGCCAACCTGGCGTTGCTGTCGGATGTATCGATGGCCGTGTTAGGCGGTAGCCTGAAGCGCCGTGAACGTATCTCGGCTCGTCTGGGTGATATTCTGAGCCAGCTGTACCTCGCTTCTTCAGTACTGAAACGTTATGACGACGAAGGCCGTAACGAAGCGGATCTGCCGCTGGTTCACTGGGGCGTTCAGGATGCGTTGTATCAGGCAGAACAGGCGATTGACGATCTGCTGCGTAACTTCCCGAATGCGTTCGTGGCTGGCATGTTGCGTGTGGTTATCTTCCCACTTGGCCGCCGTTACGATGCACCATCGGACAAGCTGGATCATAAACTGGCGAAGATCATGCAGATCCCATCAGCGACACGTTCACGCATTGGTCGCGGTCAGTATCTGACGCCAAGCGAGTTCAACCCGGCAGGTCTGCTGGAAGAAGCACTGATGGACGTAATGGCTGCCGAGCCAATCCATCTGCGCATCTGCAAAGAAACCGGGCATAACCTGCCATTCACTCGCCTGGATGAACAAGCGAAACAGTGGCTGGCGGAAGGCAAAATCAACGCAGACGAAGCGGCGATCCTTACCAAAGCCGAAGCAAGCCGTCTGCGCAGTATTAATGTCGATGAGTTCGAACCGGAGGAGCTGGCAACCATGCCAGTAAAGGTGCCGGAAAAGCATCGTAAGATTGAAGCCGCATAACACTCGATAGTTTAAAAAACCCCGTTCGCGGGGTTTTTTATTGCCCAACAAAAGGCAGTTAACTCATGCTAAAGTGAATGAAAGACTGTTTATCATGAGGCTTCCGATTGTGTCTGGTTTGAAAATTACCGTTCTGCAACAACCGCTAGTCTGGATGGATGGCGCAGCCAACTTACGTCAGTTCGATGTGCTGTTAGATGGCATTCATGGCCGTGACCTGATTGTCTTGCCGGAAATGTTCACCACCGGTTTTGCCATGGAAGCCGCCACTCAGTCGCTCGCCGAAGAGGAAGTGATTGACTGGATGCAGTTTAAAGCCCAGCAAACGCAGGCGATGATTGCCGGAAGCGCAGCGCTGCAAACTGAACGCGGACCGGTGAACCGCTTTCTTCTTGTTCAGCCGGACGGCAAAGTCCATTTCTACGATAAACGTCATTTATTCCGCATGGCGGATGAGCATCACCATTATCAGGCGGGTGAAGAGCGCGTTGTGGTCGAATGGCGTGGCTGGCGTATTTTGCCGCAGGTCTGTTATGACTTGCGTTTCCCGGTATGGTCACGCAATCGCAACGATTATGACTTAGCCTTGTATGTCGCAAACTGGCCAGCACCACGTTCGCTGCACTGGCAAAGTTTGCTGATCGCTCGTGCGATTGAAAACCAGGCGTATGTTGCTGGCTGTAACCGTGTCGGCACTGATGGAAACGGGCATCATTACCGTGGCGACAGCAAAATTATTAACCCGCAAGGCGACATTCTGGCAAATGGTGAAGCCCATAAAGCGATGCGCCTGGATGCCGATTTGTCGCTGATTGCCTTGCAGGAATACCGTGAGAAATTCCCTGCCTGGCAGGATGCCGATCCGTTTATCCTTTAGTATTAGCTTCCCCGATACGTCGACCACGACCACGGGGAAATCAAAAATGGCAGGTGATAATGCCCGCCATTTTGCGTAATCACGAAATCGATTTGCGCGGAGGGATACAACGTTTCTCTGTTCGTCGCCGCAAAATACTGGCCGATTTCTGCAGTCAGACGATAGCGCCCTGCCGCTAATGGCGATTGAGTGAAATCCTTCAAACGCCCATCAACATCCGTAACACCCTGAGCGATAATTACCCAGGTTTCTGCGTCCTGTTGTTCCAGGCGAATCACCACATTGACCGCCGGTTTTCCCAACGCAGTATCCAGAATATGCGTACTCAATTGGCTCATTGTGCAAACACTCCTTCCAGACGCAACAAGGTGATTTGGCGTAGTTGTTCCAGAGCTTCCACTTCTTCTTCCACGGCGGAGTTTTTCAGGCGGCGGTAGAGTTCACCCAGAATTTCTTCACCGCAGCGCCCCTTGGCGCGAATCAAAAACACGCGCCCAAACCGCGCTTCGTATTCGGCATTTCCCTGCGCCAGAGCCACAATTAACGCACTCTTTTGCCCATCAACAGCGGATTGTTCATTTTTTGAAAGCGCCGCTTCTTTGCTGTTGCCTTGCGCCTTTTCGCCAATCCGTGGATGGGCGCTCAGCGCCTGATTCAGCTCAGTCGTTCCCCAGTCATCGGTCAATTGCGCAGCATAATGCTGTAACACGTCGATGGCTGAAAATGGCCGCGCAGCCACTAAATGCTCAGCCCACGTGGGTATCGCAACGCATGGCGTGATAAGGCTAAGCGCTTCATGCTCTGGCGCTTCGTTAAATTCTGCCAAAGCATTTTTCGCAGCCAATGCTATTACCGTTTGCGTATAAGCCTGCACTGCCTGCATCACATCCGCTTCCATCACCGACTCAGCCGGATGGTGGCTGATCCCGCGGTCACAACGCACAAACAACATGCCTGAAGGCCAGCATTCAGCAACCGCAATGGCATCATGCCCTGCCCCACTTGGCAGCGACAAACTGCGCCCTTGCACCGTAGTAATTGCGGAACTTAGCTGCTGCTGTAAATGAACATCACATGGCGTCGCCGGAATCGAATAATAGGTTTCAGCACTGAACGCAACTTCACGCGAGGCGGCGATTTTATCGGCCTCGTTTAAGAGATTTTCCAGCAACGCTTCGAGGTCAGAATCTCGCGGGCTGCGGATATCCAGAGTGAGTTGAACTTCACCGGGGATGACATTCGCCGCACCGGGTAAACATTGTAGCGACCCGATAGTGGCGACAATGTCTGGGGCATAAGCGCGCGCTGCACTTTCAACGAAGGTCATCCAGGCCGCCGCCGCCGCAAGCGCATCTTTACGAATCACCATTGGCACCGTGCCTGCATGCCCTGCTTCGCCCGTGAAGCGACACTTTAAACGACGAGCGCCGTTGATGGCTGTTACCACGCCAAGTGCCAGGTTTTCACGCTCCAGCACCGGCCCTTGTTCAATGTGTAACTCAAGATAAGCGCTGAATTCTTCCGGGCGACGTGCCGCACTGTGAATCCGCGACGGATCAATACCTGCATTCACTAACGCCTGAGCAACACTGATTCCCGCGGCATCTTCACAGGCTAGCCAATTATCCGGCCATGTTCCGGTAATCCCACGGCTCCCCAACAACGTGATACCAAAACGCGTCCCTTCTTCATCAGCAAAGCCGACGATTTCAATCGCCTGCTCAAGCTGGAGATCGTGCTGATACAAGAAGGCGACAACTTCAAGTGCGCTTAACACCCCTAACATGCCATCGTAACGCCCGGCATTGCGCACGGTATCCAGATGTGACCCTAGCAAAATCGCCTGAGCACCTTCTCTTGCACCTTCGTAGCGCCCGCAAATATTCCCTACCGCATCCTGCCAGGTGGTCATTCCGACCTGTTCCATCCAACTGGCGACCAAATGGTTGGCACGTAAATGTTCGGTTGAAAGGTAGACACGCGTTAACTGGCCCGGGGTTTCGCTAATTTGCGCCAGCTCATCTGCTCGCTGCATGACGCGTTTCGCGGCCAGACTTGCCTGTGCGGCATTCATCGCAAGTTTTACCATCAGCGATTTTCCTGAGAATAGACATCCCACGCCGCCTGCATTGCAGCCCCTTGCGTCGTTTTAAAACCGAGGCGATTCAAGACGGCTTCAAGCGCGGTCAGCGTTTGCAGCACGCAATCTTTACGCGCGTTATAACCCATGGTGCCAATGCGCCAGATTTTGCCTTGTAGCGGGCCAAATGAGGTGCCGATTTCGATATGGAAATCATCCAGCAGCATTTTGCGCACTTCTTCGCCGTGGACGACAGATGGGATCACCACGCCCAGTACGTTATTCATTTTATGTTGCAGATCGCCGAAGGTTTCCAGACCCATGCCCTGAATCCCGGTCACCAGCGCACGTCCGTGCAACTCGTGGCGAGCGATGCCCACATCCAGACCTTCTTCGAGAATAATGCGCGCGCATTCACGTGCGGCGAACAGCATGCTGGTGGCTTCAGTATGGTGGTTGAGACGTTCCGGTCCCCAGTAATCCATCACCATGCCAAGATCGAAATAATTCGAGTAGATCATTTCGTCATCGCCATCCTGATGCGCAGAGGTGCGGATCCCTTCTTCGATACATTTACGGCGGCGAATCACTTGTTCCATTTGCGGGCTGAGAGTGATGGGAGAACTACCAGATGGGCCGCCAAGGCATTTTTGCAGCCCCGCCGAAACGGCATCTAATCCCCATGCGTCGGTTTCCAGCGCGTTGCCGCCAAACGAAGCGGTCGCATCGGTATAGAACAACACGCCGTGGCGGCGGCAGATTTCGCCCAGTTCAGCCAATGGCTGCAACATAGTCGTAGAAGTGTCGCCCTGAACGGTCAGCAGTAAACGGGGTTTAACACTTTTAATAGCATCTTCGATTTGGTCAGGCGTAAACACTTCGCCCCACGGCACTTCGATGGTGTGAACTTCAGCGCGGCAGCGGCGGGCAATTTCACATAGCAGATGACCAAAACGCCCAAACACCGGCACCAGCACTTTGTCACCAGGCCGAATAGCCGAAAGTAGAATTGCTTCAATGCCGGAACGGGAAGTGCCGTCTACCAGCATCGTCCAGCGGTTTTGGGTACGGAAAAGCTCGCGATACAGCACCATCACTTCATTCATATAGCCGGTCATGACCGGGTCATATTGCCCAATTAACTGGCTCGCCATGGCGCGTAATACACGCGGATCGGCATTAATGGGCCCCGGCCCCATCAATAAACGATGAGGTGGATTAATTTGCGTGAAGTGCTGAATATCGAACATGGCATTTCCTTTTATTCTTCGTGAAACAAAAGATTCTTTATTGAAATATCCTGCAACTAATGTGCCACCAATTTTTGTGAAAGACAAAAGAAGAAAAGAGACAGATGACATACCTCTTCGTAGGTCGGATAAGCAGCAGCGTCATCCGACAAAAGCGGCGAAAATGGTGGATGACGCTGCCGCTTATCCACCCTACAAAAACCCGTTCACTGACTCTTCATCTCTGAACCAGAATGGTTCCCATGATGCGTGCAAATGCACCACTAAAGTGCATTACCGTTGTTCCAGCTCATCCAGTTCGGAATACAACTCAGCAATATGATGAATACGCTGGCGACCGGTGGTTAGCGCCTCGTGGAGTACCGCATTAGACAACAAGTTCACCAGGCTCATCGCGCTGCTATAGCTATCAAAAGCTGAAACGCTATCAAGCGGTGCTGCAAAGTGCCAGCGGCAGAATGGCGTAAGACCTGAGCCTTGCGCTTCGCTCATTACCAGCAACGGTATCTGGCGCTTATGCAGGTTTGCCAGCAATGGCTTGATAATTCTCGGCCTTCTGCGAAACGCGATAGCAATAACGCAATCCTGCTCACTGATATCCACCACTTCTTCTGCCAGCGTCTGGCCCGGTTGCGGCAGTAACCAGACATCGTTGCGAGTCTGCAATAACTGTTGGCGTAAATGCGTCGCCACTGGCCATGAATTCCTTAAGCCAATGATGAAAATACGTTTTGAGGTATTAATCGCACTCACGACATCGGCAAATTGCTGCGTATCCAGCAGGCTAACCCACTGCGTCAGGTTGGCCATTTCTTGCTTATAATGTCGTGCTAATAAGGTGTTTCCCTGCACTGCATCGCGGTTTTCTGTCAGCGGCATTCCGCTCTGGCGCAAGGTACGTAACTCTTCACGCATATCTTTGTAACGGTCATAGCCCAAACGCTTAAATAAACGGCTAACCGTGGCTTTTGATACGCCAGAAAGGCGAGCAAGTTCCGCGCTGTTGTAGCTAATCAGGTCGTCAAAATGATCGAAAATAAATGTGGCAACACGTTGTTCTTGCGGAGAAAGCTGCTCATATGTCGCTCTTAAACGCTCATCTAATTGTTTCATTATGACCTCTGTAACTTTTGTTTCACTCGAGCCTGGCACAGTGAAATCAACCGCGTCAACCTGGAACATCTTTTGCTTAAAGATAACCCCGTCTTCCATTCTGAGAGATAACACGATGATGCAAAGCAATATGGCACCTTCCGGCATGGCGGTGACTCCGCACCATTTGGCCAGTGAATCCGCATTATCCGTGCTACGCCACGGGGGGGACGCCATCGAAGCGATGGTCGCGGCGGCGGCAACTATCGCCGTAGTTTATCCGCATATGAATGGTATTGGCGGGGATGGCTTTTGGTTGATCGTGCCGCCAGAAGGCGAACCGATTGCCATTGATGCCAGCGGTGCAGCAGGTTCGCTTGCCTCACTGGAGTTTTACGCCGGTGAAAACGCAATCCCACATCGTGGCCCAAAAGCGGCATTAACCGTACCTGGCACGCTAAGTGGTTGGGACGAAGCGCTAAAAATTGCCGGGCAACTCGGTGGCGGGCAATTACCTCTCTCGCGTCTATTGGCTGACGCCATCCGCTATGCGGCAGATGGTATTCCGGTGACCCAATCTCAGGCGCTCGCCACACACAGTAAATATGACGAACTGGTTAACATCACCGGTTTTGCCGAAACCTTTCTGGAACGAGGCGAAATCCCACGCGCGGGCAGCCGGTTTACTCAACCACGGCTGGCCGAAACGCTGACACGCCTGACCGTTGAAGGGCTTGATAGCTTTTATCGCGGGCCATTAGCCACACTGCTTGCCGAAGAACTCGCTGATTTAGGGATGCCGATTAACTTACAGGACCTCGCCGCCCAGCGTGCAAAACGCCGTATTCCGCTGCATCTGCACCACCAGCAGGGTGAGGTTTATAATATGACACCGCCAACGCAGGGCCTGGTTTCACTGGCGATTCTGGGGATCACCGACCATTTAGAGATGGCGCAAGCCAACGAAACCCAAACGGTTCACCGTATCGTCGAGGCCACTAAAAAAGCCTTCGCCCTGCGCGACAAATACATCACCGATCCTCGTCATATCACGACATCAATCCAAAGCCTGTTAGATCCGGCGCCACTTGCGGCGCTGGCCGCAGAAATTGATGACGGTAAAGCCGCAAACTGGGGAACCGGAAAAGGCCCTGGCGACACGGTCTGGATGGGTGTGATTGATAGCAGCGGTCTGGCCGTTTCGTTTATTCAAAGCATTTATCACGAGTTCGGAAGCGGCGTGGTTCTGCCAAAAAGCGGTGTGCTTTGGCAAAACCGTGGCGCAGCTTTCAGCCTCAACCCCGATAGCCTGTTAAGTCTTGCGCCCGGTAAACAGCCGTTTCACACCCTGAATCCGGCAGCGGCCCGCCTGGCTGATGGACGGACGATGGTGTATGGATCGATGGGCGGCGACGGGCAACCGCAAACCCAGGCAGCCATTTTTACCCGCCATGTAATTCAGGGCATGCCGTTACAGGAAGCCGTTAGCGCCCCGCGCTGGTTACTGGGCAGAACCTGGGGGCAAGCCACAGACAGCCTGAAATTAGAAGCCAGATTTAGCCAGGAGACTTTCAACACCCTGCGCCAGTTAGGGCATGAGGTTGAGTCTCTGCCAAATTTTAGTGAAGCCGTCGGCCATGCGGGTGCAATTGTGCGCCATACCAATGGCATGCTTGAAGGGGCTTACGACCCGCGCAGCAACGGCAGCGCGGCAGGATTTTAAGGAGGTAAAAATGACATTAAATTCTATCGACTGGCCCGCGTACATCAAAGTCATGGAACAACTTCTCAACGTTCCACTCGATGAAGCACGCCGTAAAGAACTTGAAGTACAACTGGCTCGCATGGAGACCCTGGCAGAACCGTTAATGGATTTTCCGCTACCGCAACGCCAGGAAGTCGCCGGAGTCTATAAATTATGAGCGAACTTTCCATTCGCGATATTCAGCAAGGATTAGCCAGCGGCGAGTTTTCAGCTCACGAATTGGCCAGGCTTACACTGGCAAAAATCACACAGGCTAATCCCGAGATTAATGCTTTTACCGAAGTGACCGCGCAGCGTCTGCTACAAGAAGCCGAAGCCATTGATCAACAGTGCGCACGTGGTGAAACACTGCCGCCATTAGCGGGTGTGCCTTATGCGGTAAAAAATCTGTTTGATATTAAAGGGGTGACGACGCTGGCTGGCGCAGAACTGTTTAGCTCGCAACCCCCGGCAAATAGCGATGCATTTGCCATCAAACAGCTGACTACTGCCGGAGCCATGCTTTCAGGCGCACTGAATATGGATGCCTACGCTTACGGTTTCACCACCGAAAATAGCTATTACGGCGCGACCCGCAACCCACATGATCTGGCACGAATTGCCGGAGGATCATCCGGCGGTTCTGCGGCTGCCGTCGCGGCTGGCATGGTGAACTTTACGTTGGGTACCGATACTAACGGATCGATTCGCGTGCCAGCTTCGCTGTGTGGTGTGCTCGGGCTAAAACCGACATTTGGGCGGCTTTCACGCAGCGGCAGCCAACCTTTTGTTGCCAGCCTCGATCATATTGGCCCGCTGGCGCGTAACGTCGACGATCTGGCTCGCGTGTACGATGCCCTTCAGGGCGCGGATCCAAGCGATCACTTTCAGTCCATACGCAGCATCGATCTGACCAGTGAAAAACTGCAACCGGCTGGAAGTTTGCGTTGCGCGGTTCTGGGCGGTTTTTTTGATGACTGGTGTGACGCCGACGCCAAAGCGGCGGTGACTCAGGTCGCTCACACTCTGGAGGCGCTCGAGTCTATTTCAATGCCGGAAGCTGAATTAGCACGCTCGGCGGCATTTTTGCTCTCGGCTGCCGAAGGGGGAAATCATTACTTGCCCGCATTGCGCGAGCACGCTGAACAGTTTGAGCTGAATTCCCGCGAGCGCCTTTTGGCTGGCGCCATGACGCCATCAGCCTGGTACACACAGGCACAAAGGTTTCGGGCATGGTTCCGTGATAAAACACTGCCGCTTTTCAAGCAATACGATCTGCTCATCGCACCCGCGACACCTTGCAGCGCCACGCTAATAGGCCAGCAAACAATGCGGATCAACGGGGCAGACCTTCCCGTCAAAGCCAGTATGGGAATGCTGACACAACCCATTTCCTTCCTCGGCCTGCCGGTTGTGACGGTGCCATTAGCCACTGCCCATGGCAGCCCAATTGGTGTGCAACTCATTGCCGCGCCCTGGCGAGAAGATATCTGCCTGAGAGCCGCCCATCAGCTTGAAATAAAGGGTATGCTGATGGGAAAACCCACCAGGTAAGGTAAATACTATGATGCGTGACAATATTGATCGTCCTGCCATCGTCAATGAGGTAAGCGCTGCGTTTTACCGCTACGAACAGGCGTTAATTAGCAACGATGTCGCCGTATTAGATGAATTATTTTGGTCCGATCCCCGCACCGTTCGCTACGGTGCCAGTGAAAATCTGTATGGAATCGACGAGATCAGAGCGTTCAGGAATACCCGCTCTACTCAGGGGTTAGAGCGGCTGTTGCAAAATACCACCATCACAACTTACGGTGATGACATGGCGGTGGCCAGCACTGAATTTACTCGCGAAGGCAGTGACAAAATTGGCCGCCAGATGCAGACCTGGGTCAAGTTCCCCTATGGCTGGCGGATAGTCGCCGCACACGTCAGTATCATGAGCTAAGCTGTGGGCGGGTAAACTCGTGTTACCCGCAGCCACTCAAATCAGCCTTTAAACGGATGCGTCTTCACCCAATGCTCGGCAATATCCTGACGGCGGCAAATCCACACATCATCATGCTGCTGCACATAATCCAGAAAACGTTGTAACGCCCTGAATCGCCCCGGACGCCCCAGTAAACGGCAGTGCATGCCGATAGACATCATTTTCGGCGCGGTTTCCCCTTCCTCGTACAACACATCAAAGCTGTCTTTCAGATAGGTATAAAACTGCTCGGCGGTATTAAAACCTTGCGCGGTGGCAAAGCGCATATCGTTGGCATCCAGGGTATATGGCACCACCAGATGCGGCTTGATGGAACCGTCGCTACAGGTCACTTCACTCCAGAATGGCAAATCGTCGCCGTAATAATCGCTGTCGTAAAGGAAGCTGCCGTTTTCCGCCACCAGCCTGCGCGTGTTCGGGCTATCGCGGCCGGTATACCAACCCTGCGGCTTGCTGCCGAACAAATCCTCCAGGATTTCGATCGCCTGGTGCATATGCTGGCGTTCAGTCGCTTCATCGAGATTTTGATAGTGGATCCAGCGCCAGCCGTGGCTCACCACGTCGTAATCCGCCGCTTTAATCGCGGCGACGATTTCAGGATTTCGCACCAGCGCCATTGCGACGCCGAAAATACTCATCGTCAGGCCGCGTTTTTGAAACTCATTGTGGATACGCCAGAAACCCGCGCGGGAACCATATTCGTACAGTGAATCCATCGACATATGGCGGTCGGGGAAGCTGGCGGCACCGATAATATCGGAGAGGAATTGTTCAGATCCGGCATCGCCATGCAGAACATGGTTCTCACCGCCTTCTTCAAAATTCAGCACAAACTGCACGGCGACTCGGGCGTTATTCGGCCATTGCGCATGAGGTGGTTTACCCGCATAACCTTTCATGTCACGCGGGTAGTTCTCGGTAAAGTGATAGCGCTTATTTTTCACTACTTCATTCATGGTTCGGTTCCTTATGAGCCGAGCCAGAACATCAACTCAGCATGTCAAAACAGCCTGATAACGGCTTTTTATTCGGATACGCGAGATCACCGTGTTTGCTGGTTCCAAGTCCAAGTGCGATGAGGGATTCCACCATTTTCACCGCAGCGGTGACGCCATCAATAACAGGAACACCCAATTCGGCCGTTAGCTCACGGGCAAGATTTGCCATCCCCCCGCAGCCAAGCACAATCGCCCCGCTGTTATCTTCTTTTATGGCCTGGATACAACGCTCGCGTACCTTCATCTGAGCAAGACCCGTGCCATCTTCTAATGCCAGAACCGGCAAATCGATGGCGTGCAGCGCGGCACAATGATGCTCAAACCCATACTGCCGAAGTAAATGACGGGCAATAATCACCGTTCGCGGCAAAGTGGTGACAATAGAAAAGCGCGTGGCAACCATTGTGGCGGTATGCATCGCAGCTTCGGCAATACCTATTACCGGCCCAGTTGCCAGTTCACGCGCGGCCAGCAAACCGGGGTCACCAAAACAGGTAATCACATGGCCGCTGACTCCCTGCTCTTTACCGCGTTTGATTTGCTCAAGAACTCCGATAGCAGCAATCGTTTCATCAAAATGTCCTTCTATCGATTCCACACCCTGTGAGGAGCAGACAGCAATAATCTCGCTGGTGTTTGCGGCTACGCTGCGAGCCGCTTCGGCGATAGTGTGGGTCATCGCCACATTGGTGTTGGGATTGACCACCTGAATCAAATGTTTCTTCACGTTCACTCCTTTTGGTTCCGTTAGCCCAGTGATTAGCACCACTTCTGGGCAAAAAATTAAACATCTGCACCATGAAAAGGCGCGTCATTCCTGGATGCTCTTCATTTTCTGCTTTCGTAGTCCGCGGTTTGCGTCTTGCTGCTAAAAAATCAAACCTGGCCTGGTTCCTGCAACAAAGGTTTCAGACAATCCGTCAGCATCTGTTTTTATTAGGGAGCAGATATCATGCCAGGTATTAAACACAACACGACAGCCATGAACGATAACGCCGGTTATAGCCCACGTTTATGCAATGAAGATTTGGCGCCGACGCGCAACCAGACATGGTCCTGGTACAATATTTTTTCTTTCTGGATGTCCGATGTCCACAGTATGGGCGGCTACGTGGTCGCCGCCAGCTTCTTCACCTTGGGGCTGGCGAGCTGGCAAGTTTTGCTTTGCCTGTTAGTCGGGATTTGCATCGTTCAGCTTTGTGCGAACCTGGTGGCCAAACCAAGCCAAATGGCTGGTGTACCTTACGCAGTGATTTGCCGTCAGGCATTTGGCGTGTTCGGAGCCAATATTCCGGCGGTAATTCGTGGGTTAATCGCCTTCGCCTGGTACGGCATACAAACCTGGCTGGCAGCCAACGCCCTGATGCTGGTTATGCTGAAATTCTGGCCATCACTGGCACCCATGACCACCGGGCACTTCCTCGGGCTTTCACATCTCGGCTGGATTTGTTTCGGCATTATGTGGGTGCTGCAGGCGATGGTGTTCTGGCACGGTATGAACGCGATTAAGCGCTTTATTGATATCGCCGGGCCTGCGGTTTACATCGTGATGATGGCTTTGGCTGGCTGGATTTTGTATCAGACAGGCTTTGATGGCATTTCATTTACGCTTGCCAGCAAACAACTGACTTCTGGTGAGCAAGCGTGGCAGATGTTGACTGCAATCGCTCTGGTGGTTTCGTACTTCTCCGGCCCACTGCTGAACTTCGGTGACTTCTCGCGTTACGGCAAGAGTATGAAAGAGATCCGCCGTGGTAACCGTTGGGGGCTACCATTTAACTTCTTACTGTTCTCTATTATTACCGTGATCATTGTCTCCGGGACACAATCGCTGTTCGGCAAAATGATTACCGACCCTATCGAAACCGTCAGCCACGTTGGTAACAGCCTCGCAATGGCAATTGGTTTGCTGACCATGATCACCGCCACCATTGGTATTAATATCGTGGCGAATTTCGTGTCACCGGCTTTCGATTTCTCTAACTGCTCACCACAGAAAATCAGCTTCCGTACCGGTGGCATGATTGCGGCAGTAGGCTCAGTACTGCTGACCCCGTGGAATTTGTTCCAGTCGCCAGAACTTATTCACTACACGCTCGATGTGCTGGGATCGTTCATTGGACCGCTGTTCGGCATTTTGTTAACTGATTTCTATATCATTAAACGCAGCAAAATTTATGTCGAGGATCTGTTTGATGACACATCAAAAGGGCGTTACTGGTACAAAAGTGGCTTCAATCCCAAAGCGATTCTGGCACTACTGCCCTCAGTCGCCGTTTGCCTGACCATCAGCTTTATTCCATCGCTGCATGAAGTAGCTAACTTTAGCTGGTTTATCGGTGCATTCCTGAGTGCAGGTTGTTACCGCTGGCTGGCACGTGCGGAAATAGAGAGTGAAGTGGCGGGATATAACGGACAGGTTGTTGCTTCAAAAGATTAGGCTTCAGAAACGACGAAAGCCTGAATCATTTCTGATTCAGGCTTTCTGATTGTGGCGGAACGGACGGGACTCGAACCCGCGACCCCCTGCGTGACAGGCAGGTATTCTAACCGACTGAACTACCGCTCCGCGTTTGTTCCCCGTCGGGAACGAGGCAGATATTACGTATTGCACTCATGAGCGTCAATGTTTTTTCTTATAAATCTAATCGCTTGCCGCTATTTTCACCCAAACGGTTATTTTTAATCCATCAATGCTGTTTTTACATGCGCCACAGACAACTTCCACCCTTCTTTTCTACCAAATCAAGTCTCGACTCATGTGCTTCCAATTCTGCATCGCTGGCCCGAA
Organism: Buttiauxella agrestis ATCC 33320; assembly: GCA_024169445.1. Classification (GTDB taxonomy): domain Bacteria; phylum Pseudomonadota; class Gammaproteobacteria; order Enterobacterales; family Enterobacteriaceae; genus Buttiauxella; species Buttiauxella ferragutiae. The sequence goes on along the minus strand of JALKFA010000001.1, from coordinate 1,969,375 downwards.
TGATGCGTACGCCCGAACTCTGGCGGACAACACGCTGAATACCGTTGTCTCCACTACGCTGTTGAACATCCCCTTCCATAGCAAACTTCAGAGAGGTTTGCCCACCGGTCATCATTAAATAGACATCAGACAGGATTTGGGCATCGAGCAATGCGCCGTGCAGCGTTCGTTTACTGTTGTCTATTTCGTAGCGCGAGCAAAGAGCATCGAGGCTGTTACGCTTGCCAGGGAACATCTTACGTGCGAGTGCAAGGCTGTCCGTGATTTTGCAGAAAGTATTGGTTTTTGGGATATCGCGCTTGAGCTTACTGAACTCGTAGTCCATAAACCCGATATCAAACGATGCGTTATGGATAACCAGTTCTGCACCGCGGATGTAATCCATAAACGAATCAGCAACCTGGTCAAAGGTTGGTTTATCCGCCAGAAACTCATCGGCAATTCCATGGACACCAAATGCTTCCGGGTCCACCAGCCGGTCTGGCTTTAAGTAGACATGGAAGTTATTGCCTGTCAGGCGGCGGTTGATCACTTCAACCGCACCGATTTCAATAATGCGGTGCCCTTCGTAGTGAGCACCGATTTGGTTCATACCGGTGGTTTCAGTATCGAGAACGATCTGTCGTGTAATTGCTGTGCTCATGGCGCTCGTTTATGTCAGACTTGGTTTTTTAATCACAGGAAGTCTACCAGAGATGCGTAAACAGGTAGAAATTTTCACCGATGGCTCTTGCCTCGGTAACCCAGGGCCAGGTGGATACGGCGCCATTCTACGGTACAAACAACACGAAAAAATTTTTAGTGTCGGTTATCGTTTGACGACGAATAATCGCATGGAAATGATGGCCGCTATTGTTGCTCTTGAGGCGTTAATCGAGCCTTGTGACATTGTGCTCAGCACCGACAGTCAGTATGTTCGCCAGGGAATTACCCAATGGATCCATAACTGGAAAAAGCGCGGCTGGAAAACTGCCGATAAAAAACCAGTGAAAAATGTCGACCTATGGCAGCGTCTTGATGCGGCTTTGAGCGAGCACAAAATCAGTTGGGAATGGGTGAAAGGGCATGCCGGCCACCCTGAAAACGAACGCTGCGATGAACTGGCACGCGTTGCCGCTTCTAATCCAACTCTTGAGGATGTTGGTTATCAACCAGAGGTGACGAAACTTTAGTCGTTTTCCGAAACTGCCTGGTAGCGCCAACTGCCGAGCGGATTTGCGTTTTCGCTTTTCGGCTTTTCATTGGGTTAAGCGTAAGTGGCAAGGTCCTCTTACGCGCCACTATGACATGCATGCAGCCCAGCGCTGGCAAGTGAGTACTCAGCATTTTTCCGCCTTGTTTACTCCAGGGTAAAACCTGGAAACTTCGCTGGTGCATGACTTCAAAATTCAGCAATGCCAACCAATCGAAAATCCTCATCGGCGTAAACATTCGGCAATGATACGGCGTGCGCTTGCGCATAAATGGCACTGTTTTGCCCAAACCTAACAAACTCATCGGGTTGAAGCTGCTCAGAATTAACCATCCGTCATCAATTAATATCCGATCGGCTTCACGCAGTAATCCGTGAGGATCCTGGCACCAGGGCAATGTATGGGCCAACATACAAGCATCTACAGATTTCGCCGCAAAGGGTAAATGAAGTGGATCGGCATTAACCTGAAGCCTGTCGCCCTGAAGTGCGACATTAACCTGATGTGAAATAGCGCAAGCTTCAGTGTTAATTTCAGCGCTTAGGTTGCCTATCTTCAATAGATGGAAACCAAACATTTTAGCAAGCCAGGGCTGGAGTTGAGTTTCCAGTGCCTCACGGTAGTACTCGCCCCACGGGAGTTCTCCCCAATGATGCGGTGAAATGAAATTTTCAGGTATCCTTGCCGGTTTCATCACTACCTTCTTAGCGCAATTCAAAGAGGTCGAATTATGAATCTTAACAGTATTTCCGCATTCCAGGATAACTACATCTGGGTTCTGAATGATGAGCAGGGTAAATGTATCATTGTGGACCCTGGTGAGGCTCAACCGGTGCTAAAAGCGATTGAAGAGAATCACTGGCAGCCAGAAGCCATTTTACTGACACACCATCACAACGATCATGTAGGTGGTGTAAAAGAACTTCTCAAAAAGTACCCAGGCCTTGTGGTATATGGGCCCGAAGAGACACAAGATAAGGGAACGAACCGGGTAGTCAGAGAGGGCGATAAGGTCAATATTTTGAAGTGTGAATTTAGCGTTATTGCTACACCCGGTCACACTTTAGGACATATCTGTTTCTATAGTAAACCTTATCTTTTTTGCGGCGACACGATGTTTTCCGGGGGGTGTGGCAGACTTTTTGAAGGTACCGCCGAGAATATGTATGATTCTTTTCAAAAGCTTAACAAACTCCCTGCTGATACGTTAATTTGTTGTGCACATGAGTACACGCTTTCAAATATGAAATTTTCCTTATCTATCTTGCCTGACGATGATGAGTTAAACCGTTATTGTCGAAAAGTTAAGGAGTTACGCGCAAAAAACCACTCAACCTTACCCAGTTCCCTGGCAATTGAGCGTAATATAAATTTATTTTTAAAAACAAATGACCTTGATTTAAAAGAAAAAATTTCTAAAGAAACAAACTTGCAACAACCACAGCAAATATTTGCCTGGTTACGGACAAAGAAAGACTCTTTCTGAATTTTCTGGTTGTGTTGTTGGAAAGCTGAAGGTATTCTTGCTCGTCTTTTAAGCAACTATTGACACACACATGAAGGCAAAAGCGATATTACTCGCCTCTGTCCTGCTTGTGGGGTGCCAGGCGTCAAAGTATGACGGCAACATCCAACAGCACGCACAGAGTCTGTCTGCAGCTGGTCAAGGTGAAGCAGGTAAGTACACAAGTACGCGATGGATGGACGATGGGACATATCTCGCAGATAACCAAAACTTGTGGAACTTCATTGGCGACGAGCTAAAGATGGGGATACCGGAAAATACCCGGATCCGCGAACAGAAACAGAAGTACCTTAAGAATAAGAGCTATCTCCACGATGTAACATTACGGGCAGAGCCGTATATGTACTGGATTGCCGGGCAAGTTAAGAAACGCAACATGCCAATGGAACTAGTACTGCTACCCATAGTGGAGAGCGCTTTTGACCCCCACGCTACATCATCTGCGAATGCCGCTGGCATCTGGCAGATTGTACCGAGCACGGGTCGAAATTATGGTTTAAAACAGACCAAAGCATACGATGCACGTCGTGATGTAGTGGCTTCAACCACTGCTGCACTCGATATGATGCAACGTCTGAACAAGATGTTTGACGGCGACTGGTTGTTAACCGTGGCGGCGTACAACAGCGGCGAAGGTCGTGTACTGAAGGCAATGAAAGCGAATAAAGCGCGTGGCTTGCCCACAGATTTTTGGTCGCTTTCACTGCCACGGGAAACCAAGATTTACGTACCTAAAATGCTGGCTTTGAGTGATATTCTCAAGAACAGCCAAAAGTACGGTGTACGCCTGCCGACCACTGACGAAAGCCGTGCATTAGCACGTGTAGAAGTGAGTGATCCGGTTGAGCTTACGCAGGTTGCCGAAATGGCCGGGATATCATTAAGTACGCTGAAAACGTTCAACGCTGGGGTTAAAACTTCGACGATAGGCAAAAATCAGCGTTATGTAATGGTACCTAAAAAGCATGCTGATAAGCTTAAAGCCTCTTTGGCTGCAGGTGAAATTGCAGCAGTGCAACCTACGTTAGTCGCTGATAACAGAGCTAATGCAGGCAGCAACAAATCTTATCGTGTTCGTTCAGGGGATACCTTATCGAGCATTGCTACACGCTTAGGCGTGAGCTCTAAAGATTTGCAAAGCTGGAACGGCATCCGCGGCGCACATATCAAAGTTGGTCAAACACTTAGCGTCAAAAAAGGCGATGAGCGTTTAGCGAAAAACGATAGCATCACTTACAAGGTTCGTAAGGGTGATTCATTGTCGAGTATTGCAAAACGTCACGGCGTGAACATTAAAGATGTATTGCGCTGGAACGATGATACTGACGATCTGAAACCTGGCGATCAGCTAACACTGTACGTTGGCAACAACTCTACACCTGATACGTGATTGTTAATCAAAGAAAAAGGCACCTTTTAGGTGCCTTTTTTATTTATCACTTACACTCGTTTAGCTTCAAGCATGATAATGTCGCTTGTGAACGAACCGTCCGTTTGCAATTCAAAGTAGCGCCGCACTTCATCAGATGCACTTTGCTGATACATCCGAATAGCGTCAGCCAGCGTTGCAGGTGTTCTCATCCGCGCAATCCAGCTTGAGAACTCCAGATTCAAGCGGTCGCACAACAGATTTTGTGAGCTCAGCCCTGCGTCATTAAACAGACTCAACCATTCGCCACTAGAATAATTACGCACGTGAGAGGTATCGCGTAATGCTTCTACCGTTTGCAACCAGATGTCTAACACAGGGTGTCCCGGAGACATCACATCCATGAAAATGACAACACCGCCAGGTTTCAATACGCGCCTTACTTCACGCAACGCTTTACCGACATCATGCCAGTGGTGGGCTGAATAACGGCTTATCACAACATCAAATGAGCAATCATCGAAAGGTAAGACTTCAGCGTAACCCTGCTGAGTTTCAACATTATTGATCCCACGAGTTTTAGTCGCTTCATTCACCACAGCCAGCATTTGCTCTGAGAGATCATAAGCAACAACTTCCCTCACGTGCGCTGCCGCAATAAAGCTCGCGTGCCCGGCCCCACATCCCATATCGAGTAATCGAGCCTGTGGAAATGCCACCAGGCGTTCACTGAGGCGTTCGAGATCACGACCAGAAGCATGAACCGCACTGGTCAGATAGGCACTAGCCTGTGAGCCAAATTGCTGATCGACTTTGTCATGGTGAGATTGTGTTGTCATTGTCTTGTCCTTGCAGTTGATGATAAGAAAGGGCAGCACATAGGTCTGCCCGATGGCAGACCTGACTAACCTTACTTCAGCTCAGGTTTGCCGGGACGGAATTCGACTAGTAGAGGGTTATGGTCAGATGCGCGAGTCACCAGAACAGAGGCTTCTGTGACGTTCAAACCACGGTAAAACACGAAATCGAGTGGGCGCCCAAATGCACGACGGCGATGATCATCAGTGAAGCGCACTTCGCGTAATGTCATTTCACGAGCGAAGCGGTAAAGCGCATTCATACGTGGGCGGCTCCAGGCATTGAAATCCCCTGCCATGATAACTGGGCCGTTATGGTGACCAATTTGGTCGCCAATTGGACCAAGTTGTTTGCTGTACACATCCACGCCGAGACTAAAGTTCACAGCATGAATATTAACGACCATCAACAGCCGCCCATCAGGTAATGGATAAACTGTCACTAATGCGGATTTAGATAGACGTAAAATCGGTTCTCTTTCGCGTAATGGACAGCAATAAACAGGATGTGCCGCAGATAACGTCATGACGCCTGAAGGATGTTGAGGCAATACAAAAGCCGGTACCTGGTCTGCCGCCAGATAATTACTGGTGGCAAATCTAACCAGTTCAGGCGTAGTTTGCGCTTCTTGCAATAAAACCAGGTGGGCATCTTTCCCGAAATTTTGCAGCACTGAAAGCCATTCTGCGCGCTGTTGCTTGAAGATGTTCCATACCAATACTTTTAATGATGCCTCACTCGGCAGGGGTTCTCCGGGCAGCAATGCCTGACCTATAGTCGCAAATGAGCCTGGAGGCAGAATGCGTTCTGCTGGCTGACCGGCAACATATCTCATGGCATAAGTATTTTTGCGCACGTTTTTACTAATGACTCCTGTAACCAAAGAAGCCTCCACATCGAAGGCTGTCTTTCAGTTATAGGGACTTTAGAGTCGAGTTTCAACGACCAATTCAAACCATTGCTGAACAAGACCGTAAGTAATTGCTAACAATCTGGCTCGCGTAGGTTAACCGATAGCAATTTCACGGCGTGTATCAAGCCGACCACTGAAGTTAATTAACAGTAATGCACCAGCGACAATAACCGCCCCGATCCATGGGGTTTGCTCCAAACCAAAGCTTTGCACTGTTTGTCCGCCAATAATCGATCCTAATGCTATCCCAATATTAAATGCGGCAATATTTAGTCCAGAGGCAACATCTACCGCATTTGGGGTATATTCCTCTGCTTTCTGCACCACGTAGACCTGCAAACCAGGCACATTTCCGAAGGCAAAAACCCCCATAATCAGCACTGTGACTAACGATCCAACATGTGAACTCGCGGTAAATTGAAACACTAAAAGTAATACAGCAAGTGAAGCAAAAATAAACTTCAATGCAGGTACTGCACCATGGCGATCTGCAAGTTTACCTCCCCAGATATTGCCAATCGCAACAGAAACGCCGTAGCCCAATAAAATCCAACCTACTGCCGCCGGTGAATAACCTGCAAGGTCTTGCATCATCGGAGCCAGGAAGGTGAATGCGGTAAACACACCGCCATAGCCCAGCGCAGTGATCGCATAAATGATCAGCAAGCGAGGATGGGTCATCACTTTTAATTGATCTTTAAGGCTAGCGACTGCTCGCATCGGGATATCTTTAGGAACCAGAATAGTGCTGCTAATTAAGGCAATAACTCCGATAACAGATACCGCAAGGAAGGTTTCACGCCAGCCGAAATGCTGGCCGATATACGTCCCAAGTGGAACACCTGTCACCAGGGCAACGGTTAAACCACCAAACATAATCGCTATCGCTGAGGCAGCTTTCTCCTTAGGTACGAGGCTTGTTGCAATCGTGGAGCCAATTGAAAAGAACACTCCGTGTGTCAGACCCGTCAGCAGACGAGCAACAACCAATGTTTCATAGTTTGGTGACAGCCAGGCTAACAAATTGCCTGCAGTGAAAAGTGCCATTAAACCTACCAACAGCTGTTTGCGTGGGAGTTTTCCTGTCAGAGCAGTTAATACCGGTGCTCCGACGGCAACACCCAATGCGTAAATTGAAACCAGTAACCCAGCAGAAGGTAGTGAAATTGAAAGTTGATCGGCAATTGTTGGCACCAACCCAACAATAACGAATTCGGTAGTACCGATAGCAAATGCACTGATAGTCAGTGCCCATAGTGCCAGTGGCATGATTTACTCCATAGCAGGTGTCTTTTGATGGCACGCAGTATGGCAAGGTGGTTAAATAACAAAAATATGCAAAATCTCAATACAATTTTGTCTCAGGAGCAATAATGAAAGCCACCTCTGAAGAACTGGCAATTTTTGTCGCCGTTGTGGAAAACGGAAGTTTCAGTCGTGCGGCAGTGCAACTCGAACAAGCAAATTCAGCTGTGAGTCGTTCGGTAAAGAAACTAGAGATGAAGTTGGGTGTGACACTTCTTAATCGTACAACGCGCCAGTTGAGCTTGACTGAGGAAGGTGAGCGCTATTTCCGCCGCGTACAGCAGATCTTGCAAGATATGACCACCGCAGAAAATGAGTTGATGGAAACCAGACAAAGCCCGCGTGGTTTACTGCGTATCGATGCTGCCACACCAGTAATGCTACATCTTTTAATGCCGTTGATTAAACCATTCCGTGAACGTTACCCGGATGTGACACTTTCTCTCATTTCATCAGAAACATTCATAAATCTGATTGAGCGCAAAGTAGATGTTGCTATACGCGCAGGTACTTTGACTGACTCAACTCTACGAGCCAGACCGCTTTTTACCAGCCGCCGTAAAATTATCGCATCACCAGAATATTTAGCGCAGCATGGCTTACCACAATGTGCAGAAGATCTTCAGGATCATATTTGCCTGGGTTTTTCTGAGACGGAGAGTTTGAATAAATGGCCTGTCGCACAGTCTGATGGGTTACGGTATGACATAACACCAGGAATAACCTCAAACAGTGGTGAGACTCTCAAGCAACTTTGCCTGAATGGGAATGGGATAGCCTGCCTTTCTGACTATATGATTAACAGGGAAATTGCTGAGGGGAAGTTTGTCGAATTACTGGCTGATAAGTTACTGCCGGTAGAGATGCCATTTAGCGCGGTGTATTACAGTGATCGGGCCGTGAGTAGTCGGATACGGGCGTTCATTGATTTTCTGAGTGAACATGTTCAACAGCCCCCGCAGGGGCTGTAATGGGTAATCAATCCCACTCAGGAGCCAAACCTTCTGGGCTAACCAGCCGGTCATTGCAATCCAGAGCAGCAATAGTAGTCATATCTTCAGTATCGAGAAGCACAGCCTGTGCTTGTAAATTACTTTGCAAATTCTCGCGCTTAGTCGAAGAAGGAATGACTGCGTAACCCAACTGCATTGCCCACGCTAAAATAACCTGGGCCGGAGTCGCATTATGTTTCAGTGCAATCTGGCTAATCACTTCGTCTTTCAGAGCCTTGCCATAGGCAAGCGTCATATATGACGTTATATGAATCCCCTGCACTTGTGCCCATTCAACTACCTTGCGATTCTGTAAGTAAGGTGAAAGCTCAATCTGGTTAGTTGCAATATTTTCAGCCCCAACGGTATCAATAGCCTTCTGCATCAGGTCAATATTGAAGTTAGAAACACCAATATGGCGAGTCAAGCCTTCACTTTTTGCTTCCAACAATGCCTGCATGAATTCTTCTACCGAAACAGCATTATTCGGTGAAGGCCAGTGAATAAGTGTCATATCAACGTATGGCGTACGCAGTTTACGCAAACTTTCCTTCAGACTTGGAATTAATTGGTCTTTGCCAAGATTCTCAATCCAAATTTTGGTGGTGAGAAACAGTTCATCACGCCCCACTCCACTTTCTTCAATCGCCTGGCCGACTGCAGCTTCATTGTCATAGATTTGAGCTGTATCTACGGCACGGTATCCCAGTTCAAGAGCAGTTTTTACCGATGCGATAACAACGTCGTCTTTTAAGCGAAAAGTACCTAAACCAAATGCAGGAATTGTCATTTTTTACCTCGTTGGGGGATATATATTTGTTATACGAGGATTATGGAGGTGATTACTTTGCTAAAAAAGAGATCCAAATGCAGAAGATATTTGCGAAATTAACAATAATAAGAAAATTTCCAGTGAATTTTAGACGGCAAAAAGCCCTGAGTCTAAAAGACTCAGGGCTTAATAAGTGGCGGAACGGACGGGACTCGAACCCGCGACCCCCTGCGTGACAGGCAGGTATTCTAACCGACTGAACTACCGCTCCACCGAATTTCTTTACTACCACCAGATGTCACAGTCTGGCTTTTACTGCTTTGAATTTGGAGCCTGGCAGTTCCCTACTCTCGCATGGGGAGACCCCACACTACCATCGGCGCTACGGCGTTTCACTTCTGAGTTCGGCATGGGGTCAGGTGGGACCACCGCGCTAGTGCCGCCAGGCATATTCTGTTTTGTTAACCGTTGCGTTATTCACACAACCATCAACTTAATCTCGGTTCAAGCTGAAAATCAAATGTCATAGTCTCTCAACCAAAACACCTTCGGTGTTGTAAGGTTAAGCCTCACGGATCATTAGTACTGGTTAGCTCAACGTATCGCTACGCTTACACACCCAGCCTATCAACGTCGTAGTCTTCAACGTTCCTTCAGGACCCTTAAAGGGTCAGGGAGAACTCATCTCGGGGCAAGTTTCGCGCTTAGATGCTTTCAGCGCTTATCTTTTCCGCATTTAGCTACCGGGCAATGCCATTGGCATGACAACCCGAACACCAGTGATGCGTCCACTCCGGTCCTCTCGTACTAGGAGCAGCCCCCCTCAATTCTCCAGCGCCCACGGCAGATAGGGACCGAACTGTCTCACGACGTTCTAAACCCAGCTCGCGTACCACTTTAAATGGCGAACAGCCATACCCTTGGGACCTACTTCAGCCCCAGGATGTGATGAGCCGACATCGAGGTGCCAAACACCGCCGTCGATATGAACTCTTGGGCGGTATCAGCCTGTTATCCCCGGAGTACCTTTTATCCGTTGAGCGATGGCCCTTCCATTCAGAACCACCGGATCACTAAGACCTGCTTTCGCACCTGCTCGAGCCGTCACTCTCGCAGTCAAGCTAGCTTATGCCTTTGCACTAACCTCACGATGTCCGACCGTGATTAGCTAACCTTCGTGCTCCTCCGTTACGCTTTAGGAGGAGACCGCCCCAGTCAAACTACCCACCAGACACTGTCCGCAACCCGGATTACGGGTCTACGTTAGAACACCAGCCATTAAAGGGTGGTATTTCAAGGTTGGCTCCACAAGAACTGGCGTCCTCGCTTCAAAGCCTCCCACCTATCCTACACATCAAGGACCAGTGTTCAGTGTCAAGCTATAGTAAAGGTTCACGGGGTCTTTCCGTCTTGCCGCGGGTACACTGCATCTTCACAGCGATTTCAATTTCACTGAGTCTCGGGTGGAGACAGCCTGGCCATCATTACGCCATTCGTGCAGGTCGGAACTTACCCGACAAGGAATTTCGCTACCTTAGGACCGTTATAGTTACGGCCGCCGTTTACCGGGGCTTCGATCAAGAGCTTCAGCTTGCGCTTAACCCCATCAATTAACCTTCCGGCACCGGGCAGGCGTCACACCGTATACGTCCACTTTCGTGTTTGCACAGTGCTGTGTTTTTAATAAACAGTTGCAGCCAGCTGGTATCTTCGACTGCCTTCAGCTCCATCCGCAAGGGACTTCACCTACCGACAGCGTGCCTTCTCCCGAAGTTACGGCACCATTTTGCCTAGTTCCTTCACCCGAGTTCTCTCAAGCGCCTTGGTATTCTCTACCTGACCACCTGTGTCGGTTTGGGGTACGATTTGATGTTACCTGATGCTTAGAGGCTTTTCCTGGAAGTGCGGCATTTGTTACTTCAGCACCGTAGTGCCTCGTCATCACACCTCAGCGTTGAATAAGAGTCCGGATTTACCTAAACTCTCCGCCTACATGCTTAAACCGGGACAACCGTCGCCCGGCTAACATAGCCCTCTCCGTCCCCCCTTCGCAGTAACACCGAGTACAGGAATATTAACCTGTTTCCCATCGACTACGCCTTTCGGCCTCGCCTTAGGGGTCGACTCACCCTGCCCCGATTAACGTTGGACAGGAACCCTTGGTCTTCCGGCGAGCGGGTTTTTCACCCGCTTTATCGTTACTTATGTCAGCATTCGCACTTCTGATACCTCCACCAGACCTCACAGTCCAGCTTCAACGGCTTACAGAACGCTCCCCTACCCAACAACGCATAAGCGTCGCTGCCGCAGCTTCGGTGCATGGTTTAGCCCCGTTACATCTTCCGCGCAGGCCGACTCGACCAGTGAGCTATTACGCTTTCTTTAAATGATGGCTGCTTCTAAGCCAACATCCTGGCTGTCTGTGCCTTCCCACATCGTTTCCCACTTAACCATGACTTTGGGACCTTAGCTGGCGGTCTGGGTTGTTTCCCTCTTCACGACGGACGTTAGCACCCGCCGTGTGTCTCCCGTGATAACATTCTTCGGTATTCGGAGTTTGCATCGGGTTGGTAAGCCGGGATGGCCCCCTAGCCGAAACAGTGCTCTACCCCCGAAGATGAGTTCACGAGGCGCTACCTAAATAGCTTTCGGGGAGAACCAGCTATCTCCCGGTTTGATTGGCCTTTCACCCCCAGCCACAAGTCATCCGCTAATTTTTCAACATTAGTCGGTTCGGTCCTCCAGTTAGTGTTACCCAACCTTCAACCTGCCCATGGCTAGATCACCGGGTTTCGGGTCTATACCCTGCAACTTAACGCCCAGTTAAGACTCGGTTTCCCTGCGGCTCCCCTATACGGTTAACCTTGCTACAGAATATAAGTCGCTGACCCATTATACAAAAGGTACGCAGTCACCCCATAAAAGAGGCTCCCACTGCTTGTACGTACACGGTTTCAGGTTCTGTTTCACTCCCCTCGCCGGGGTTCTTTTCGCCTTTCCCTCACGGTACTGGTTCACTATCGGTCAGTCAGGAGTATTTAGCCTTGGAGGATGGTCCCCCCATATTCAGACAGGATACCACGTGTCCCGCCCTACTCTTCGAGTTCACAGCATGTGCATTTTTGTGTACGGGAGTATCACCCTGTACCCTGCGACTTTCCAGACGCTTCCACTAATACACAAACTGATTCAGACTCTGGGCTGCTCCCCGTTCGCTCGCCGCTACTGGGGGAATCTCGGTTGATTTCTTTTCCTCGGGGTACTTAGATGTTTCAGTTCCCCCGGTTCGCTTCGTTAAGCTATGTATTCACTTAACGATAGTGCAACGAATTGCACTGGGTTTCCCCATTCGGAAATCGTCGGTTATAACGGTTCATATCACCTTACCGACGCTTATCGCAGATTAGCACGTCCTTCATCGCCTCTGACTGCCAGGGCATCCACCGTGTACGCTTAGTCGCTTAACCTCACAACCCGAAGATGTCTCGTAAGACACAATCGCATGTTGTGAAAATTTGAGAGACTCGAACATATCGTATTCCCATTCCTTATTACGGAGGAATGAGACGACATGTCGTTTCAATTTTCAGCTTGTTCCGGATTTTTAAAGAGCAAATACTTCTCAGCACACTGTTAAACAGTACACTTAGAAGTATTGGGTGAGCATGAAATGATGGTGGAGCTAAGCGGGATCGAACCGCTGACCTCCTGCGTGCAAGGCAGGCGCTCTCCCAGCTGAGCTATAGCCCCATCGATTTCGTAAAACCTTTGATTTACCTTTAACTTCTCATCAGGCAAGGCGCGTCACCGCGAAGCATACTAAAGTATGTGAGCGGGGTCGCAACACAGCATGGAGAGAAGTTTGGTAGGCCTGAGTGGACTTGAACCACCGACCTCACCCTTATCAGGGGTGCGCTCTAACCACCTGAGCTACAAGCCTATAAGGTTTTACTGCTCGTTTTCTATCAGACAATCTGTGTGAGCACTACGCAAGTTCGTATCTTTTAGGTAAGGAGGTGATCCAACCGCAGGTTCCCCTACGGTTACCTTGTTACGACTTCACCCCAGTCATGAATCACAAAGTGGTAAGCGCCCTCCCGAAGGTTAAGCTACCTACTTCTTTTGCAACCCACTCCCATGGTGTGACGGGCGGTGTGTACAAGGCCCGGGAACGTATTCACCGTAGCATTCTGATCTACGATTACTAGCGATTCCGACTTCACGGAGTCGAGTTGCAGACTCCGATCCGGACTACGACGCACTTTATGAGGTCCGCTTGCTCTCGCGAGGTCGCTTCTCTTTGTATGCGCCATTGTAGCACGTGTGTAGCCCTACTCGTAAGGGCCATGATGACTTGACGTCATCCCCACCTTCCTCCAGTTTATCACTGGCAGTCTCCTTTGAGTTCCCGGCCGAACCGCTGGCAACAAAGGATAAGGGTTGCGCTCGTTGCGGGACTTAACCCAACATTTCACAACACGAGCTGACGACAGCCATGCAGCACCTGTCTCAGAGTTCCCGAAGGCACTAAGCTATCTCTAGCGAATTCTCTGGATGTCAAGAGTAGGTAAGGTTCTTCGCGTTGCATCGAATTAAACCACATGCTCCACCGCTTGTGCGGGCCCCCGTCAATTCATTTGAGTTTTAACCTTGCGGCCGTACTCCCCAGGCGGTCGACTTAACGCGTTAGCTCCGGAAGCCACTCCTCAAGGGAACAACCTCCAAGTCGACATCGTTTACGGCGTGGACTACCAGGGTATCTAATCCTGTTTGCTCCCCACGCTTTCGCACCTGAGCGTCAGTCTTTGTCCAGGGGGCCGCCTTCGCCACCGGTATTCCTCCAGATCTCTACGCATTTCACCGCTACACCTGGAATTCTACCCCCCTCTACAAGACTCTAGCCTGCCAGTTTCGAATGCAGTTCCCAGGTTGAGCCCGGGGATTTCACATCCGACTTGACAGACCGCCTGCGTGCGCTTTACGCCCAGTAATTCCGATTAACGCTTGCACCCTCCGTATTACCGCGGCTGCTGGCACGGAGTTAGCCGGTGCTTCTTCTGCGAGTAACGTCAATCACTGCGGTTATTAACCACAATGCCTTCCTCCTCGCTGAAAGTACTTTACAACCCGAAGGCCTTCTTCATACACGCGGCATGGCTGCATCAGGCTTGCGCCCATTGTGCAATATTCCCCACTGCTGCCTCCCGTAGGAGTCTGGACCGTGTCTCAGTTCCAGTGTGGCTGGTCATCCTCTCAGACCAGCTAGGGATCGTCGCCTAGGTGAGCCATTACCTCACCTACTAGCTAATCCCATCTGGGCACATCTGATGGCAAGAGGCCCGAAGGTCCCCCTCTTTGGTCCGAAGACGTTATGCGGTATTAGCTACCGTTTCCAGTAGTTATCCCCCTCCATCAGGCAGTTTCCCAGACATTACTCACCCGTCCGCCGCTCGTCACCCAGGAGCAAGCTCCCTGTGCTACCGCTCGACTTGCATGTGTTAGGCCTGCCGCCAGCGTTCAATCTGAGCCATGATCAAACTCTTCAATTAAAAGCTTGATTTGCTTCAACTCGTGAAGCGGTGCTCAAAAATTAACTTTCGTAATAATTCAACTAAATGAATTACTGCTTGGTCACTCTTCAAGACTTGATATTTTTTTGATACCCGAAGGTATCTGAGATATCAATCCTGCGAGTGCCCACACAGATTGTCTGATAAATTGTTAAAGAGCAGTGAGTTAGGCGCTTTCGCTTGCTAACTCGAGGTGGCGTATATTACGCTTTCCTCTTTCAGAGTCAAGCGTTTATTTTCGCTTTTCATCTGGCTGACGGGCCGGTTTGTAAGCCGTTGTGCCGTGTCAGTGGAGGCGCAGTATAGGGATTTTCTGGAGGCTGACAACCCCTATTTTCAAAATAATTGCCAACCGTTTAACTTTTGAGCGTAACGTCTATTTTTGACGCGCTTTTATCGCTTTTGGTAGGTCTGCGAGGCTATTAATAACAATATCAGCCGCGGCTTCGCTTTGCTCAGTGACCGGTTTACCTGTACGAACCAATACTTTTGTCCCGACTTGTGCCGCTGCAGCTGCTTGCATGTCTTCTAACTTGTCTCCAACCATATAAGAAGAAGCCATATCTATATGAAGGAACTCTTGAGCTGAGAGCAGCATCCCCGGTTGTGGTTTACGACAATCACAGGTTTGGCGAAACTCTTCTACTATTGCCTCAGGGTGATGTGGGCAATAATAGATACCATCAAGGTCAACACCACGGTCAGCTAAGGACCAGTCCATCCACTCAGTCAGATTTTCAAAATCAGCTTCAGTAAACATGCCACGGGCAATGCCAGACTGGTTAGTGACAAGAACTAACGCATAACCCATTGCTTTTAACTCACGCATTGCGTCAATCACACCATCAATGAACTCAAACTGATCAACTTCATGGACATAACCATGATCAACATTAATGGTGCCATCACGATCGAGAAAAATAGCGGGAACAGACTGTGCCACTTGGAAACTCCTGATACTGGGGATTTGGTGTAGTATCGCATGAATTACTATTTGGGCGAGAACAGACAATCATTCGCTGATTGATTTAGACGTCTGGATGCCTTAACATCCATATCGATAACGGTCATCGCCCGTTATCGGCAGCAGAAAATGCCACGGCTTACACTCATACGATAATAAATAACCTAATGATAAAACTTTCTAATATCACCAAAGTGTTCCAGCAAGGTAACCGCAGCATACAGGCGTTGAATAACGTTAGTCTGCATGTTCCTGCTGGGCAAATTTATGGCGTGATTGGCGCATCTGGTGCAGGGAAAAGCACATTGATCCGTTGTGTGAACCTGCTTGAGCGTCCAACACAAGGTTCTATTCTGGTCGATGGCCAGGAATTGACGACTCTTTCTGAAAGCCAGCTAACCAAAGCACGTCGTCAGATTGGCATGATTTTCCAGCACTTTAACTTACTCTCTTCCCGCACTGTGTATGGCAACGTCGCTTTGCCTTTAGAGTTGGACAATACACCGCGCGAAGAAATCAAACGCCGCGTATCTGAATTACTCGATTTGGTCGGTCTGAGCGAAAAGCACGATGCGTACCCAGCCAACCTGTCTGGTGGACAAAAGCAGCGTGTTGCGATTGCTCGAGCGCTGGCAAGCAACCCGAAAGTTCTTCTATGCGATGAAGCCACCAGCGCGCTTGATCCAGCAACAACACGTTCCATTCTCGAACTGTTGAAAGATATTAACCGCCGCCTTGGTCTGACTATTCTATTGATTACCCATGAAATGGATGTTGTAAAACGCATCTGTGATTGTGTCGCGGTGATTAGCGACGGTGAATTAATAGAACAAGATACGGTAAGTGAAGTGTTCTCTCATCCGAAGACACCACTTGCACAACAGTTTATTCAGTCCACTCTGCATCTGGATATTCCTGAGGATTACGCGCAACGCTTAAGTACAGAAAAGAGTGGAGATACCGTTCCATTGCTGCGCCTGGAGTTTACCGGCCAATCGGTTGATGCGCCGTTACTTTCCGAAACCGCCCGTCGCTTTAATGTGAATAGCAATATCATCAGCGCGCAGATGGATTACGCCGGTGGCGTGAAGTTCGGCATTATGCTGTGCGAGTTGCATGGAGAACATCAGGATATGGACGCTGCGATCGCATACTTGCAGCAGCAACATGTAAAAGTAGAGGTGCTGGGTTATGTCTGAGCCAATGATGTGGTTACTCCTTAAAGGAGTGTATGAGACGCTGGCAATGACTTTTGTGTCTGGCTTCTTTGGCTTCGTACTTGGGCTACCTGTTGGTGTGCTCCTCTATATTACACGTCCGGGTCAAATCAGCGAGAACGCCAAGCTTTATAACAGCCTTTCGGCGTTAGTGAATATCTTCCGTTCTATACCGTTCATTATATTGCTGGTATGGATGATTCCGTTTACCCGCACCATTGTCGGCACTTCAATTGGCCTGCAAGCGGCAATCGTTCCATTAACCGTAGGTGCAGCACCGTTCATCGCACGTATGGTGGAAAACGCCCTGTTAGAAATCCCATCGGGTCTGATTGAAGCTTCACGCGCAATGGGTGCAACTCCAATGCAAATCATCCGCAAAGTTCTGCTGCCAGAAGCACTGCCAGGTCTGGTAAATGCAGCCACCATTACACTGATTACTCTCGTAGGTTATTCCGCGATGGGCGGTGCCGTTGGTGCCGGTGGCTTAGGTCAGATTGGTTATCAGTATGGTTATATCGGTTATAACGCTACCGTGATGAATACGGTATTAGTGTTATTGGTAGTATTAGTGTATTTAATTCAATTCTCTGGCGATCGTATCGTCCGGGCTGTAACTCACAAATAATACGTTCAACACAACATCGTTTTTTACACATAGTAAGGAAAGGATATGTCTTTTAAATTTAAAACCTTTGCGGCAGTTGGTGCTCTGATTGGTTCTCTGGCACTAGTGGGTTGTGGTCAGGACGAGAAAGATCCAAACCATATTAAAGTAGGCGTCATTGTTGGTGCTGAGCAGCAGGTTGCCGAAGTTGCGCAGAAAGTCGCAAAAGAGAAATACGGCCTGGATGTTGAGCTGGTTACTTTTAACGACTACGTTCTGCCTAACGAAGCACTGAGCAAGGGCGATATCGATGCTAACGCTTTCCAACACAAACCATACCTGGATCAGCAGATCAAAGACCGTGGCTACAAACTGGTTGGTGTAGGCAATACTTTCGTTTACCCGATTGCTGGCTACTCCAAAAAAATCAAATCTGTAGATGAACTGCAAGCTGGCGCGCAAATCGCTCTGCCAAACGACCCAACTAACCTTGGCCGTTCTTTGCTGCTGCTGCAAAAACAAGGTCTGATTAAACTGAAAGATGGCGTGGGTCTGCTGCCAACCGTTCTGGACGTAACTGAAAACCCTAAAAATCTGAAGCTGGTTGAACTGGAAGCTCCACAGCTGCCACGCTCCCTGGACGATGCTCAGATTGCGCTGGCTATCATCAACACCACTTACGCAAGCCAGATTGGCCTGACTCCAGCGAAAGATGGTATCTTCGTTGAAGACAAAGACTCTCCATACGTGAACCTGATCGTTTCCCGCGAAGACAATAAAGATGCAGAAAACGTGAAGAAATTCGTTCAGGCTTACCAGTCTGACGAAGTTTACGAAGCAGCAAACAAAGTCTTCAACGGCGGCGCAGTAAAAGGCTGGTAAGTTTCCATTCTTTTATTTTTGCGTAAATATACTAAGGCGGGCGAAAGCCCGTCTTGTTATTTGTGCAATAGCTTGATTCAATAATCGCGTTTTATCATTCATTGAGGAAAAATTATGCGTGCTTTACCGATCTGTTTATTAGCAGTCATGCTGAGCGGCTGTACGATGCTAAGCAGATCCCCTGTTGAGCCCATCAAAAGCACCGCAACACCACCGAAACAGGAGCCTGCAAAACCAAAAGTCGTGCGCCCTGCCCCCGTAAAAATCTATACCAATGCTGAAGAGTTAGTGGGTAAACCTTTCCGTGATCTCGGTGAAGTCAGCGGCGATTCATGCCAGGTGAGCAATCAAGATTCTCCACCGAATATCCCAACTGCCCGCAAACGCTTGCAAGTCAACGCCTCAAAAATGAAAGCCAACGCGGTGTTATTGCATAGCTGTGATGTTACCAGCGGCACACCAGGTTGCTACCGGCAGGCCGTTTGTGTAGGTTCGGCATTGAACGTATCGGCAAAATGACAGCGTTTAGCTTTGAGCAGATTGGCGTTATTCGCTCCCCTTATAAAGAGAAGTTTGCCGTTCCCCGTCAGCCCGGTTTAGTGGCTGATGGCGGTGGCGAGCTGCATTTTCTGCCACCGTATAACGTGGCAGATGCGGTTCGTGGCCTCGAAGGCTTTAGTCATTTATGGCTGCTATTTGTTTTTCATCAAACGATGGCTGGCGGCTGGCGGCCCACGGTGCGCCCACCTCGTCTGGGTGGCAATGCCCGAATGGGTGTTTTCGCTACGCGTTCGACATTCCGACCAAATCCCATTGGAATGTCATTAGTTGAACTGAAAGGCATTCGCTGCCAAAAAGATCAGGTCATTTTGCAATTGGGGAGTCTCGATTTGGTCGATGGCACACCGGTGGTTGATATCAAACCTTATTTGCCATTTGCTGAAGCTGTACCAGAAGCCATTGCGGGATACGCGCAAAACGCCCCCGCAGCCGATATGCCGGTTTATTTCACACCTGAAGTACAGCAGCAGTTATTGCTGCTTGAGAAACGTTTTCCCCACATTGAGCGTTTCATCCGTCAGGTACTGGCTCAGGACCCTCGCCCGGCTTATCGCAAAGCTGAAGAGCCAGGTAAAAGCTACGCCGTTTTATTGCTGGATTTTAACGTCCGCTGGCGTGTTACCGAGCTAGGTTCAGAAGTGTTTGCTGTTGAGAACCGTTAATTTATCGCCCTTCTCTTTTGACATTCCTGCCACACTGGTAAACTAAAACACTTATTTTGCATCAGGCTACTCAGGTAGCCAGTTATCTGCCGTTCAAATGGAACCGTAACAACATGCGTACTAGCCAATATCTGCTCTCCACATTGAAGGAGACACCAGCCGACGCCGAGGTCATCAGCCATCAACTGATGCTGCGCGCCGGGATGATCCGTAAACTCGCTTCAGGTTTGTATACCTGGTTGCCGACCGGTCTGCGTGTCCTGAAAAAAGTCGAAAACATCGTGCGTGAAGAGATGAACAACGCCGGTGCCATCGAGATGTGCATGCCCGTGGTTCAGCCCGCAGATTTGTGGCAGGAGAGCGGTCGTTGGGAACAGTATGGCCCGGAGCTGCTGCGTTTTGTTGACCGTGGCGATCGTCCATTTGTCCTCGGCCCAACTCACGAAGAAGTCATCACTGACTTGATTCGTAATGAACTCAGCTCTTACAAACAGCTGCCACTGAACTTCTTCCAGATTCAGACTAAGTTCCGTGACGAAGTTCGCCCACGTTTCGGCGTGATGCGTTCCCGTGAATTCCTGATGAAAGACGCTTACTCTTTCCATACTTCTCAGGAATCCTTGCAGGAAACTTACGATGCTATGTATCAGGCTTACAGCAAAATCTTCAGCCGTATGGGTCTGGATTTCCGCGCGGTAGAAGCGGATACCGGTTCTATCGGCGGCAGTGCATCTCACGAATTCCAGGTGCTGGCACAAAGCGGCGAAGATGATGTCATCTTCTCAACCGAGTCTGATTACGCAGCTAACATCGAATTTGCTGAAGCGGTTGCTCCAGTTGGCGGCCGTGCGGCACCGACTGTTGAAATGACGCAGATCGACACCCCGAACGCAAAAACCATCGCTGAGCTGGTTGAGCAGTTCAATCTGCCAGTTGAAAAAACAGTGAAGACTTTGATGGTCAAAGCCACCGAAGGGAGTGCTTATCCTCTGGTTGCTCTGCTGGTTCGTGGCGATCACGAACTGAACGAAGTCAAAGCAGAGAAACTGCCACAGGTTGCCAGCCCACTGACTTTCGCGACCGAAGAAGAAATTCGTGCAGTTGTTAAAGCAGGCCCTGGTTCACTTGGCCCAGTCAATCTGCCTATTCCGGTGGTTGTTGACCGTACTGTTGCGGCGATGAGCGACTTCGCTGCGGGTGCAAACATCGACGGTAAACACCTGGTTGGTATTAACTGGGAACGTGATGTTGCGCTGCCAGAAGTTGCCGACATCCGTAACGTGGTTGAAGGCGACCCAAGCCCGGACGGTAAAGGCACGCTGCTGATTAAACGCGGTATCGAAGTGGGTCATATCTTCCAGCTCGGCACCAAGTATTCAGAAGCAATGAAAGCCTCTGTTCAGGGTGAAGATGGTCGTAACCAGACGCTGACAATGGGTTGCTACGGTATCGGTGTGACTCGCGTAGTAGCAGCTGCCATTGAGCAGAACTATGACGACCGTGGCATTCTGTGGCCAGATGCGATTGCTCCGTTCCAGGTTGCTATTCTGCCAATGAATATGCACAAATCTTTCCGTGTGAAAGAGTTGGCAGAAGAGCTGTATTCGACTCTGCGTGCCAAAGGCATTGAAGTACTGATGGATGACCGCAAAGAACGCCCAGGCGTAATGTTTGCGGACATGGAACTGATTGGTATTCCGCACACTGTCGTTATCGGCGATCGTAACCTTGATAGCGAAGAAGTCGAATACAAAAACCGTCGTGAAGGCGAGAAGCAGATGATCAAAACCAGCGAAATCATTGATTTCCTGCTGGCGCAGATTAAACGCTAACAACAATTGTGTTCAGTAAAAAGCCCCGCTAATTTCTTAGCGGGGCTTTTTTTATTCATTTGATTAGTCGTGGCAGGTTTTCTTCGGCTCGAACTTAGCGGCCCGGTCTGCAACCACTGTTTTTCTCAATTCGCCGCTATCAGGTGAAGCCTGTAAGGCAAAGTGCGCTTCAACCACCAGCAACACGGGCTGGAAATCCTCGCCACGTGCGGCCGCATAGCCACGCTCAAGTTCAGCATTGCTGGCAACGTCAAAGGTTTTCCCTGTCGCACAATCCTGGAAAATTGCCGCATCAGCCATGTACTTATACATGCCTTTCATGGTCATTGGTGTCGCAGGCAGAGCGTCTTTCATCGGCTGTAGCGTGTAATTGAGCTGTGACTCAATGGGATTGCCACTCCTATCCAACATTTCCAGGCTATCACCTTTAGGACGGAAGTAGAGCTTTTCACCGTCGCTTGCGGTCAACACTAATTTATCAGCCGTACGCGCCCAACTGCCATATGAGGCAAATACCGCTGGCTCTTTCGCGCCCTCGTAGCGCTGATTCATGACCCACGAGCCATCTTTTTCCAAAAACAGCGAGGTTTCAATTCCTGAGCAATCCGCACAAGGTAAAACACCACGGTAGCTTTGCTGCATCGGTTGCAGCTCTGCAACTTGCGTCTGCTGCAACGTTTGAACTTCGGCCCGGTTATTACAGCCAAAAAGAGCGAACAAACTGCACACAGCCACAGCTGACAATAGTATTTTTTTCACCATCTCTTCCTTCTGCTGGTCAATTTCTTTGCCGTTCGTCATTCAGGGCGACGGACTTTTCCTCGTAGCGACTTAGTCGTAGATTTTTGTGATTTCGATGCCAGACGGCGCTCTTTTGACGCGCGTGTAGGCCGGGTCGCCCGACGGTTTTTCTGCTCAACGGTTAATTCCTGAATCAAGGAAACGAGCCTTGCCACCGCCGCTTCACGATTCATTTCCTGGCTACGATATTCCTGCGCTTTAATCACAACCACACCATCAGGCGTAATCAGATGATGGCTGGCCGCCAATAAGCGTTCTTTATAATACTCTGGCAGGCTGGAGGCTCGAATGTCAAAACGCAAATGGATTGCCGTTGAGGTTTTATTCACATGCTGGCCACCCGCTCCTTGTGCGCGGATAGCCGTAATGGTGACTTCGTTGTCCGGTATGGCTACCGCACGAGAGACGACAATCATCAATGATGCTGCCAGGCCGTGAAGTGAATTTCGAGATTATTCTCAGCATCAGACAGCCAAATCGCACCATCCTGAATCGTGGCCTGCAAGTTCATTGAGCGCGTGCCGAACTCACACAGCTTCGCCAGTTGCTCATCATCCAGGTACCAGATAGACAAGTTTTGGTATTGCTTGAGTTTATTTTGATGCTGCTGCCACCAGATTTCTGCGGCACGGCTGTTATAAGTAAACAGCGCCACTTCTGCAGATTGGCTACAGGCTTTTTTCAGGCGTTTTTCTTCCGGCAGACCGAGTTCAATCCACAAGTCGATGCCCATATGATCGTTGCGCTGCCAGATTTCAGGCTCGTCTTCAGCACTTAATCCGCGAGAAAACTGCAGGCGCTCATTGGCATATTTAATCCACGCCAGCAAACGCAGCATCATGCGTTCTTGAGTTTCCGAAGGATGGCGCGCAAGCGTCAGGTTGCTATCCAGAAACTGATTTCGATCGAGATCGGCAACATTCACCATCGCTTTATAGATTGTCGCTTTTAACGCCATCACACTTCTCCACACTAATTAGGCAGTCATTGTAACGAAAACCTCGCTAAAACGCTGTTATGTATTCACTGATGTAGAGAGTTACGCTGCTGATATCGCTTTCATCACTGTGGTATAGTCACCTTGCTAAACAGAGTTTATCTTCGTAGGCTTAACTTGCATCCCACGATTAAGTCTGAGGTCGGGACTCTGAAAGGAGGGCGTGTGGAAAAGTATTGTGAATTAGTACGAAAGCGCTATGCGGAAATAGCCAGCGGAGATTTGGGTTACATTCCGGATGCACTAGGTTGCGTCTTGAAGGTGCTGAACGAAGTGGCTTCCAACGAAGCACAACCAGAATCTATCAGGGAACAGGCGGCGTATGCTGCCGCGAACTTACTGGTGAGCGATTATGTCAATGAATGATGCCTATCAACCCATCAATTGTGATGATTATGACAATCTCGAGCTCGCCTGCCAGCATCACTTATTATTGACGCTGGAATTAAAGAGCGGAGAAGTTTTCAAGGCGAAAGCCAGTGACCTGGTATCTCGTAAGAACATCGAATATTTGATTGTCGATGATGCCGGCGCCACTCGCGAAGTTCGTCTCGATAAAATAACCAGTTTCAGCCATCCTGAAATTGGGACTGTCGTAGTTAGCGAGTCCTGATACGCAAAGTATCCGCATGCGCGGGCAGCCTTACTTGGCTGCCCGTTTTTTTTACTACGGTTTCATGGACGCGTAGTAAGCCGCCAGATTGCTAATATCTTCATCAGACAAACCACTGACGTAAGCCTTCATGATTTCCGCTTGTCCGCCACTGCGTTCGCCTTTTTTATACGCTTGCAATGAGTGCTCAAGATACGCCTGGTTTTGCCCCGCCAGATTCGGGTACATCGGTACAGAAACTTTCCCGGTTGCGCCATGACAGGCCACACACATCATGGCTTTCTGTTCACCGGCTGCGGCATCACCTTTTGCCCATACAGGCTGAGCGCACACCAGCACACCGGCCAAAATAAATATTCTCTTCACTGCTGATTCTCCTTTTGCCAGTCGACATGCCAGCATGATTGTTCTGTTGCCCTTCCCTCCTGGGTGACAAAAACGCCCAGAGCGGCAATTAATTTTTCGCCGTAATATAACAGCGGTGTTCGCTCGCGTAGCCATGGCGGAATGCCAAATTCCTGCCAGATTTTTTTCAGGCTACGGCCACGATCCCGCCCGACAATATGGAGCTGCCCGGTAGCCTTAAATCGAATACTCACCGGTTCGTTATCCAGCGGTGCACGAATCTCTTGCCCGGTTGCCACAAGTTGAACCACTCCCAAACCGTCGGGCAAGATTAATGGCTCGAAAGGCGCAGCCCAGCGAACCACTTCATCACCTAACCCATGGATTATTGGCAACCAGTACAGCGCGCCCTGAAAACGACGGACTTCATAGCAGCCAAACTTCAGCCGCGGATTGGCATCCTCACGGCTGGTTGCCACTTCATCCCATAAACGCACAAGTGCTGCTCTGGAAGGCATCACCGCTTTCTGTCTGGCAATCCAACGGCGTAACAGCGCGGCACGACGAACCTCGCTCAACGGCTGCATAGGCTCAATTAACAACGATCCATCAGACTGAATGAGTTCATCGAGTTGTTCGGCCAGCAACTCATCAAGTAGTTGTTCTTGTTCAGCGCACAACTCCGCACTGCGCGCCACGCTTTGCGGGAAATGAGGCCAGCGCTGTTGGATTTCAGGAAGCACTCGCAGCCGTAAGAAATTACGGTCGTAGCTGTCGTCCTGATTACTTTCGTCTTCTATCCAGGTTAGCTGGTGTTCATCCGCCCATGCTTGCAACTGCTGACGCGCTTGCCCGAGCAACGGCCTGATTAATTCCGTCTCGCCCAAAGGCAAGCGCACTGGCATTGCGGATAATCCCGCAGGGCCACTTCCACGCTTTAGGGCCAACAAAAACGTTTCGCATTGGTCGTCGAGATGTTGTGCTGTGAGTAGCACCTCTTCAGGAAGTAATGCTTCCGTCAGCGCCTGATAACGTGCTGCCCGGGCGTGAGCTTCAATGCCTAATCCGTCGTCGGCTAACTGCACTCGTCTGACTTCGCATGGCACGTTCCATTGCAAACACACTTTCTGACAATGCTCAGCCCAATCATCAGCGAAAGGGCTTAAGCCGTGATGAATGTGCATTGCACGAATTTTATAATTTGCAGCCTGGCTGTCACGCAGTGTGACCAATTGATGCAGTAAAACCGTGGAATCCAGCCCGCCACTAAACGCCACCAGCAATTGTTGGTGCGGATGCAGTAATGTGAATAGAGGACGAAGTTGCATAATCAGTAGTTTGAATAAGGATTTGCCCAGCACGTTACTGGGCAACGAGATATGAGGCAAGTGTTACTGCTGATAAAGCTCCAGCGGTAAGCCATCTGGGTCACTAAAGAAAGTAAAACGTTTATCCGTGAAAGGATCGATACGCACGGGTTCGCACTTCACGCCATGCTTCTCAAGATGAACAATCGCGCTATCAATGTCATCAACGCTAAACGCCAAATGGCGCAGCCCACAAGCTTCCGGGCGGCTTGGCCTTGCAGGCGGAAAAGGAAACGAGAACAGCTCAATGACATATTGCCCGTTCAGCGCCAAATCCCCTTTCCATGAATCTCGCTCTTCACGATAAGCCTCTGCCTGCAGCGTGAAGCCGAGAATGTCACAGTAAAAATGCTTACTGATTGGGTAGTCCGAAGCAATAATCGCGATGTGATGAACTTGTTTTAAACCCAGCATAAGTGCTCCTTTATCTTTTCCGCACGGTAACTATCGCGCCTTGCTAAATCAAGACCCTAAACCGTTTTTAAGACTCGTACACGGTAGATGCCATCGTCACCCAATTTAGCGCCGTGAATATCGGTTTCAAAGCCGGGATAGTGTTCTCCAACCGAGCACAGCATCAGCAAGAAATCGAGCACGGCGCGGCTTTCATCGGTAATCATCTCACCAGGCATCACCACCGGGACACCCGGCGGATACGGCAGGATCATGTTAGCCGAGACACGGTTTAGTAGTTGTTCAATTTCGACCGTTTCAACGTTGCCTTTCACTTGTTGTTGATAGGCTTTGTGCGGTGTCATTTTCATTTCCGGTAACACATCAAAAGCCCGCAGCATCAGATCGGAAAGGTTGTGCTGCTTAATCAGTTTATGAATGCCTTGCGCCAGATCCTGGATACGCATATTGCGGTAAAAATCTGGGTCTTCGGCATACAAATCTGGCAGCATGTTTTTCACCCGCAGATTGAGGTCATAAGAGCGTTTAAACTCCGTCAAACCACGCAGCAAACTTAAAGCTTTGGTTTTGTCGATGCCAATACTGAACAGGAAGAGCAAGTTATACGGCCCGGTTTTTTCAACCACCACACCACGCTCATCAAGGAACTTCGCCACCAATGCCGCAGGGATCCCCTGCTCGGCCATCGTACCTAACTCATCCATGCCCGGCGTCAGAATGGTGACTTTAATCGGGTCGAGGTACATATGGTCGGCATCCGCATCTTTGAAGCCGTGCCAGTCTTCTTCGCCTGGTGAAATAGGCCAACAAGCCGCTTCGTCTATGTGTTCCGGCTGCCAGATATCGAAGAACCAATCCTCAGTCTCTTCACGTAAACGCTGAACTTCACGACGAAAATGCAACGCACGTTCTACTGAACGGTTGATCAACCGCTTACCTGGGTTACCACGCAGCATCGCTGCAGCCGTTTCAATCGACGCCACCAACGGATAACTTGGCGAGGTCGTGGTGTGCATCATGTAGGCTTCGTTGAAAGTCTCCTCGTCGTAATTCCCTTTAATATGAATCAGAGATGCTTGTGAGAACGCTGCCAGTAACTTGTGTGTGGATTGAGTTTCGTAAATGACTTTTCCCACGACCCGATCGCCGCTCATGCCACTTTTCCCCTGATAAATCGGATGGAAATTGGTGTATGGCACCCAGGCGGAGTCAAAGTGGATAGACGGAACATCCAGGGTTTGTTTGATAAATTCGGTGTTATACAGCAAGCCGTCGTATGTCGAGTTGGTAATGACCGCATGAACTGGCCACTGCGCATTTTCAGTGTTCGCCACCTTTTCTTCGATGCTCGCGCGCATAAACTCACGCTTCGGAATACCGCCTAAAATCCCCAACGCGTTACGAGTCGGCTTGAGCCAGATGGGAACCAAATCCGTCATCATCAACAAATGCGTCAGCGATTTGTGACAATTACGGTCAATCAACACCGTGCTGCCAGAAGGAGCTGCGTACATACCAACGATTTTATTCGACGTCGATGTACCGTTAGTCACCATGTAGCTCTGTTCAGCACCGAAAGTACGGGCGATGTATTCCTCGGCTTCCAGATGCGGCCCTGTGTGATCCAGTAACGATCCCAGTTCTGTCACCGAAATAGAGACATCTGCCTTGAGAGTATTCGCACCAAAAAAATCGTAGAACAGGCAGCCGACCGGGCTTTTCTGGTAGGCAGTGCCCGCCATGTGGCCAGGTGTGCAGAAGGTATATTTTCCTTCGTTAACATAGTTAAACAGCGCTTTAGTTAACGGCGGAGTGATGTTATCCAGATACTCGTTGGTGTACTGACGGATGCGCAGGGCGATGTCGTCGGCGGCACTGAGAGCATATTCAAAAAACCACAGCGCCATGCGCATTTCGTTGACGCTGACATCCAGCGAAGAGTGCGTATTGATAAACGCATACAGCGGCAAATATTCATTCAGCGCATTAATTTCGCTGCATAAGTCCATGCTGTACTCGTCCCAGTCAAAAATGACACCACAAATACGCGGATTATGTTCGATGAGTTTAAGCAGGTCGGTGCTGTTGGTGGGGTAAATGAGCCGGAAACCTTGCACTTCCAGTGCTTTATGTAACTCTTTAATTGGCTCATCTTTGTAGAAAACACCATGCGGGCCCATGATTGCAATAATATTCAACGCTTACCTCCTGGCAAAAAACCTTTAAGTAAGCATAGTTTATTGAAATCAGGCTGAGGACAAGCTCAGTGGTGTAAAGCTTTTTAAAGTCTGGGATTCAGGCAATAAAAAAGGCCAGAATTTCTTCTGACCTTTCCTGGCAATGCTTCATGCTATCACGCGTAGCCGTAGCTCATCAGACGGTGATAACGACGAGCCAACAGCTCTTCGGTATTCAGCACGTCCAGATCGGCTAAATCAGCCAGTAACTGCGCTTTCAGTGATGCTGCCATTACTTCCACGTTACGGTGCGCACCGCCCAGTGGTTCAGGAATGACGGAATCAATCAGCTTCAGCTCTTTCAGGCGCGGAGCAATGATGCCCATCGCTTCTGCGGCGATAGGGGCTTTATCAGCACTTTTCCACAGAATTGACGCACAGCCTTCTGGGGAGATTACGGAATAGGTGCTGTACTGCAGCATATTCACTTTATCGCCCACACCAATCGCCAGCGCACCACCAGAACCACCCTCACCAATTACGGTACAGATGACGGGCACTTTCAGGCCAGACATCTCACGCAAGTTGCGAGCGATAGCTTCGGATTGACCGCGCTCTTCCGCACCCACACCAGGGTATGCGCCTGGAGTGTCGATGAAGGTAATGATTGGCATCTTGAAGCGCTCAGCCATTTCCATCAAACGCAGTGCTTTACGATACCCCTCAGGTGCTGGCATACCGAAGTTACGGCGAATCTTCTCTTTGGTTTCACGGCCTTTTTGATGGCCAATAACCATCACCGGACGACCATCTAAGCGCGCAATCCCGCCAACAATAGCTTTATCGTCAGCATACGCACGGTCACCCGCAAGCTCATCAAACTCATCAAAAGCGAGACGCAGGTAATCAAGCGTATACGGGCGCTGCGGATGACGCGCCAGTTGAGCAATCTGCCATGCCCCTAAATCGGCGAAGATTTTACGTGTGAGTTCTACGCTTTTTTCACGCAGACGCTGCACTTCTTCGTCGAGATTAATATCTAACTTTTCGTCCTGACGGCTAACTGCAGTCAGGGAATCAATTTTCGCTTCCAGCTCTGCAATCGGCTGTTCAAAATCGAGGAAATTCAGACTCATAATATTCCTGTATTAGTCAAACTCCAGTTCCACCTGCTCCGAGCCTATCAGCGTGCGAAGCTCATTGAGCAAACGATCGCTTGGGGATACACGCCATGCTGCGCCAAAACGCAAACGCGCTCGTGCATCCGCTCTCTGATAGTAGAGATGTACTGGAATGGTCCCCGAACGATGGGGTTCCAGAGACTGACGGAGACGGTTCAAAAGCTGGTCATCAATTTGCCTGTCCGTCAGCGAGATAGCAAGCCCACGCGCATACTTTTCGCGGGCCTCGTCAATGTCCATTACTTCGCGAGCAGTCATTTTAAGGCCACCGCTGAAGTCATCAAAGCTGACCTGTCCGCTGACGATCAGGATACGGTCTTTTTCCAACAGATGCTGGTACTTTTCTAACGCATCTGTGAATAGCATCACTTCCAGGCGACCAGAACGGTCATCCAGAGTACAGATGCCAATGCGATTGCCGCGCTTGGTAACCATCACCCGCGAAGCAATCACCAGACCCGCAGCCGTGGTCATTTTACCACGTTCTGTCGGGTGCATCTCTTTCAGGCGCATGCCACCGACATAGCGCTCAATTTCTTTAAGGTACTGTGTGATGGGGTGGCCAGTAAGATACAAGCCCAGCGTTTCACGCTCGCCGTCCAGTACCACTTGCTCAGGCCACGGCATCACGCTGGCATAAGACTGTTCAACCTGCTCTGGTTCATCAGCCAGTACACCGAACATATCAACCTGGCCGATAGCTTCCGCTTTAGCGTGCTGATCAGCCGCTTTTAGCGCATCGGGCAGCGCATTCATAAGTGCGGCCCGATGCGGTCCAAGACGGTCAAAGGCCCCGGACATCACTAATTTTTCAAGGATACGTTTATTGAGTTTTTTAACGTCAGCACGCGCACAGAGGTCGAACAACTCACGGAAATAACCGCCTTCGTTACGCGCCTCAATTATCGCTTCAATTGGGCCTTCACCAACACCTTTAATCGCGCCAATGCCGTAAACAATTTCCCCGTCGTCATTAACGTGGAAATGGTACAGACCCGAGTTAATATCTGGTGGCAGAATTTTCAGACCCATACGCCAGCATTCGTCGACCAGGCCAACGATTTTCTCGGTGTTATCCATATCCGCAGTCATTACTGCGGCCATAAATTCTGCCGGATAGTGCGCTTTTAACCATAGCGTCTGGTAGGAAACCAGCGCGTAAGCTGCGGAGTGAGATTTGTTAAACCCGTAACCGGCGAATTTCTCTACCAGGTCAAAGATTTTGATCGCCAGTTCGCCGTCAATACCGCGAGATTTCGCGCCATCTTCAAAGCCACCACGCTGCTTCGCCATCTCGGCTGGGTTCTTTTTACCCATCGCACGACGCAACATATCTGCGCCGCCGAGCGAGTAACCCGCCAGAACCTGCGCAATTTGCATAACCTGTTCTTGATACAGGATGATGCCGTAGGTCGGTTCCAGCACCGGTTTCAGGCTTTCATGCTGCCACTGAATATCCGGATAAGAGATAGCTTCACGCCCGTGCTTACGGTCGATAAAGTTATCAACCATGCCTGATTGCAGCGGGCCAGGGCGGAAAAGCGCCACCAGTGCGATCATATCTTCGAAGCAGTCAGGCTGTAGACGCTTAATCAAATCTTTCATGCCGCGGGATTCAAGCTGGAACACCGCAGTGGTTTCCGAGCGTTGCAGCATGTCGAAGCTTTTCTTGTCTTCGAGCGGAATAGCGGCGATATCAATCGGCTCTAAACCTTGCTTTGCCCGACGCGGGTTAATCATCTTCAACGCCCAGTCGATGATGGTCAGCGTACGCAAGCCAAGGAAGTCGAACTTCACCAGACCCGCATATTCCACATCATTTTTATCGAACTGGGTGACCGGGTTCTGCCCCTGGTCATCGCAATACAGCGGAGCAAAGTCGGTAATTTTGGTTGGCGCGATGACAACACCACCGGCGTGTTTGCCAGCGTTTCGCGTCACACCTTCAAGTTTTCGCGCCATATCGATTAGCGCTTTAACTTCTTCGTCAGCCTCGTAGATTTCAGGAAGCTGTGGCTCGACCTCAAACGCTTTGGCAAGCGTCATTCCCGGATCTGGCGGGATCAGTTTAGAAATACGATCGACAAAGCCGTACGGGTGACCCAGTACGCGGCCCACATCGCGGATAACCGCTTTTGCCGCCATGGTACCAAAAGTAATGATCTGCGATACCGCCTCACGCCCATACATTTCGGCCACGTGATCAATAACCCGATCGCGTTTCTCCATGCAGAAGTCGATATCAAAGTCAGGCATCGAAACACGTTCCGGGTTCAGGAAGCGTTCGAACAGCAGATCCAATTCAAGCGGATCGAGGTCAGTGATTTTCAGAGCGTAAGCAACCAGCGAGCCCGCACCAGAACCACGACCTGGGCCGACTGGCACACCGTTATCTTTGGACCACTGGATAAATTCCATTACGATCAGAAAGTACCCAGGAAACCCCATCTGGTTGATAACTTTGAGTTCAATTTCCAGACGCTCATCATACGGTGGCCGTTTTGCTGCCCGCTCTTCAGGATCTTTGAATAAGAATTCCAGACGATCTTCTAGCCCTTCCCGGGATTTCATCACCAGGAAATCTTCGGTCGACATTTCACCGGTTGGGAATTGGGGCAAGAAGTACTCACCCAGGCGCACGGTGACATTACAGCGTTTGGCAATTTCTACGCTATTTTCTAGCGCTTCCGGAATATCTGAAAACAGCTCACACATCTCTTCTTCAGTGCGCAAGTATTGCTGCGAAGAGTAATTGCGTGGGCGTTTCGGGTCATCGAGCGTAAAGCCGTCGTGAATCGCGACACGAATTTCGTGAGCATCAAAATCTGTGGCTTCAATAAACCTGACGTCGTTGGTCGCCACCACCGGCAAACCACGCTCATCGGCCAAAGCCACAGCGGCGTGTAAATAGCTTTCTTCATCGGGACGGCCGGTTCGAATCAGCTCCAGATAGAAGCGATCGGCAAAATACTGCTGGTAGAATTCCAGGCACTGATCAAGCTGTGCCGTATTGCCACGCAACAAGTTTTTGCCAATATCCCCCATCCGCCCGCCAGACAGCAGGATCAGCCCTTCGTTGAGCTCGGCAAGCCAGGTTCGGTCAATAATCGGGCCTGCTGCTCCATAACCACGTTGGTAGGCTTTAGAAATCAACAGGGTAAGGTTCTGGTAACCGTCATTATTGGTGGCGAGAACCGTCAGATGGCTAAGCTCATCCCCCAACAACTCATTGGCAACGTTAAAATCAGCACCGATGATCGGCTTAAGCCCTACGCCATGAGCTGCACCATAGAATTTCACCAACCCGCAAAGGTTAGTAAAATCGGTGATAGCGATCGCCGGCATCCCCATCGCCGCGGCTTTCTTCACCAGCGGAGCGGTTTTTGCCAGGCCATCAACCATAGAGTAGTCGCTGTGCACCCGCAGGTGTACGAAACGTGGTTCAGCCATTTCTCATTCCGTTTAGATGTGTAACGTACGTCCGCAAATCAGGACGCCAGTCCGAGAGCGCGTTTGACCGGAGCAAAACTACGACGATGATGTTCAGTCGCACCATGCTCTGCCAACTTTTCCAGATGAAAAGCGGTAGGGTAACCCTTGTGTTGGGCAAAACCGTATTGCGGAAAACAGAGGTCTAGCTCTGTCATTTCACGATCGCGCGTCACTTTGGCAATTATCGATGCCGCGCTAATTTCTGCAACCCGGCTGTCGCCTTTTACTACCGCCAGTGAGGGCATTGGTAGCGCTGGGCAGCGGTTACCATCGATCAGCACATATTCAGGCACCACACTGAGGCCAGCAACTGCACGCTGCATCGCCAGCATAGTGGCATGCAAAATGTTTAACTGGTCGATCTCTTCCGGTTCAGCTCGGCCAAGACTCCAGGACAGCGCTTTTTCGATGATTTCATCGTAAAGCGCGTTGCGACGTTTTTCAGAGAGTTTCTTCGAATCAGCAAGGCCAATAATAGGTTTTGCTGGATCAAGAATCACCGCCGCAGTGACAACTGCGCCAACCAGTGGGCCACGACCCACTTCATCAACACCTGCTACCAGGTGCGTATGAGGGTAAATAAATTCAATCATTGTGCGAGCTCCAGCACGGCGTCTGCGGCCTGTTCATCTGCGTTACAACGAATTTGCTGATGCAGATCGCGGAAGGTGTCATGCATTTGGTGACTCTGCGCACCGTCTTCAAGCAACGGGCCCAGCGCCTTCGCAAGCGCATTGGGCTCACACTCATCCTGCAATAACTCTTTAACCAGTTCACGGCCAGCCAGCAGATTTGGCAATGAAACGTAATCAGTTTTAACCAGGCGCTTCGCAAGCCAGAAAGTGAACGGCTTCATGCGATAACCAACCACCATCGGGCATTTCGCCAACATGCACTCCAGTGCAGCGGTACCCGATGCCAGCAATGCGGCATCGCTCGCCACCATCGCTTCGCGCCCTTGCCCATTGAGCAAGTGCATCGTCAAGTCTGGAGCGACTTCAGCTTTGATTCGTTCGAATTGTTCACGACGTTTGGCATTAACCAGCGGAACAACGATTTCCAGACTCGGAAAACGTTCACGCAGCAAAAGTGCTGTTTTGAGAAAATCTGCGCTGAGCATTTCAACTTCTGCACCGCGGCTACCAGGCAACAGTGCCAGGCATTTAGCCTCAGGGGAAATACCTAAAGTCGCGCGTGCGGCATTTTTATCAGGATCAAGCGGCATAGCATCCGCCATGGTATGACCGATAAACCGACACGGCACATTAAATCTATCGTAAAACGCTTTTTCGAAAGGCAGAAATGCGAGCACTAAATCCGTTGCTCTGCCAATTTTGAAAACACGTTTTTGACGCCATGCCCAAACAGAAGGACTGACGTAATGAATGGTACGAATACCCTGCTTTTTGAGATTACCTTCCAGCGTGATGTTAAAATCAGGCGCATCGATACCGACAAAAACATCTGGCTGTAATTCTGTGAAACGGCGAGTCAAATCAGCACGAATATGAAGTAATCGACGCAGGCGACCCAGCACTTCAACAATGCCCATCACGGCCAACTCTTCCATTTCATACCAGGCTTCACAACCTTCAGCCTGCATCAATGGCCCAGCGACACCCACGAAGCGAGCATCAGGAACACGAGCTTTTAATGCACGAATCAGACCTGCACCAAGAATATCGCCGGAAGTTTCTCCGGCGACCAGGGCAATCGTAAGCGGACGACCAGGCTTCATTTAGCGAATCAGACCACGAGTTGAACGAGCGAAGAATTCAACGAATGCGTTCACTTCTGGATGTTGCTCGGCAATTTGAGCAATCTCAGGCTTAGCTTCTTCGAAGGTTTTCCCGCTGCGGTAGAGAATTTTATACGCATTACGAACTGCGTGGATTGCTTCTCTACTGAAACCGCGGCGTTTAAGCCCTTCGATATTGACGCCAAATGGTGTCGCGTGGTTGCCCTGCGCAATAACATACGGTGGAACATCTTGTGCTACACCAGAGCAGCCACCCACCATCACGTGCGCACCGATAATACAGAACTGGTGCACCGCGGTCATGCCGCCGATGATGGCAAAATCATCAACGCAAACGTGACCAGCAAGTGTTGCGTTATTCGCGAGGATACAACGATTACCAACCGTACAATCATGCGCCACGTGGGCGTTAATCATCAGTAAGTTATCGCTACCCACCTTCGTCAAGCCACCGCCCTGTTCTGTTCCACGATGGATGGTTACGCTTTCGCGAATGCGGTTGCGGTCGCCAATTTCCACTCGGGTTGGTTCACCAGCATATTTAAGATCCTGGTTCACTTCACCAATGGACGCGAACTGATATATCTCGTTATCGCGACCAATAGTCGTATGACCATTTACCACAACATGAGACTTCAGAACGGTACCGTCACCGATCTCAACATGCGGACCAACAATACAAAACGGACCAATATGAACGTTAGCACCGATGACGGCACCTTCTTCCACAATGGCTGATGGATGAATAAAGGCGGATTTATCAATCACGTATTAACTCTCCCGGCTGCGGGCACACATCATAGTTGCTTCGCAGACAATTTTACCGTCAACAGTTGCCACGCCTTTGAAGCGCGTCAGACCACGGCGGGTTTTCTCGAAAGTAACTTCCATGACCATCTGGTCACCAGGCACGACTGGGCGCTTGAAACGTGCTTCATCAATACCAGCAAAGTAATAAAGCTCACCAGGTTCCAGTTTGCCTACGCTTTTAAACGCAAGAATACCGGTGGCTTGCGCCATCGCTTCAAGAATCAAAACACCTGGGAAAATCGGTTTACCAGGGAAGTGGCCCTGGAAAAACGGCTCGTTTACTGAGACATTTTTTACTGCACGTAAAAAACGGCCTTCTTCAAAATCCAGCACGCGATCTACCAGCAAGAACGGGTAACGGTGCGGCAGAAGTTCTAAAATCTCTTCGATGTGCAGAGTATGAGTGTCGATAGTCAAGATACTCTTCCTGTCTAAATGTACCAAATGACAATAATAACACGGCCTGCGGCTATCTCGGGATAGCTAGCAGGCCGCAAATCAGTAAGCACTAACGCGTCTTGGGCGGGTGACTTTTAGTCTTGTTGATTGATTTTTTTCTCAACTGATTTCAAGCGCTTGCTGATTTCGTCGATATTCATCACCAACGCGGCTGTTTTACGCCACACTTTGTTTGGCTGTAGTGGAATACCTGAGGAGTAAACTCCCGGTTCTGTGATTGGGCGCATTACCATGCCCATTCCAGTCACGGTGACTTTATCGCAGATTTCCATATGACCATTGATAACACTGGCACCGCCAATCATACAGTAGCGCCCAATTTTCAGGCTACCAGCCATGATGACACCACCAGCAACGGCAGTATTGTCGCCAATCACAACGTTATGTGCAATCTGGCATTGATTATCGATGATAACACCATTGCCAATAATCGTGTCGTCCAGTGCACCACGGTCGATTGTTGTACATGCACCAATTTCAACACGATCGCCAATGATCACTCGGCCAAGCTGGGGGATCTTCACCCAGTTTCCACGATCGTTAGCATAACCAAAACCATCAGAACCAATGACAGTACCGGACTGAACCAGGCACTGCTCACCAATCTGGATTTCGTGATAGATCGACACATTCGCCCACAGGCGAGTGCCAGCACCAATATTGGTGTTTTTGCCCACGAAACAGCCAGGGCCAATCACGACATTATCGCCCAGCACTACGCCAGATTCGATAACCGCATTAGCGCCAATGGCAACATTTTTACCCAACGTCGCAGTCGCATCAACCACCGCGCCTGGCGCGATATTTTGAGCAGGTTGCGGCGTGGAATCAAGAATTTGCGCCATACGAGCATAAGTCAGGTAGGGGTTCTTCACTACCAAAGCTGCGCTATGTGCGAAAGGAAGATCGGCTTCAGTCATCACGACGGCAGAAGCCTGGCAAACAGCCAATTGCTCACGATAACGAGGGTTTACCATGAATGTAATTTGGCCTGCTTTTGCCGTTTGCATAGATGCAACGCCGGTGATGACGAGTTCGCCATCACCGTGCAATTCTGCATCCAACTGCTGGGCTAAATCAGCCAGTCGAATTGAAGACATTACTTATTTAACCTGTTTCAGAACATCTGAAGTGATGTCTTTTACACTGCTGCCTGCATAAGCAACGGTGTTAGTATCCAGAACTACGTCGTAGCCTTTGTCGTCAGCAACTTTCTTCACTGCGCTCTGAATACGAGTAACCAGTTTACCACGTTCTTCGTTAGAACGACGGTTACGGTCTTGTTCAAAAGCTTGAGCTTTGGTCTGGAACTGCTGGCGCTGAGCCATCAGATCTTTTTCCATTTTGCTACGGTCAGCAGCTTTCATGGTAGAACCATCACGTTGCAGCTTTTGCATTTTGGATTGCAGATCGCCTTCCATATTCTGCAACTCGCTCGCGCGGCCTTTGAACTCGTTTTCCAAAGTTTTGGACACACCGGTGCTCTGTGCAACCTGTTGGAACAGATTACCCATGTTCACTACAGCAATGCTGTCAGCTGCTTGAACACTGGCTGATGCAGCCATAGCGAGGCCAAGACCTGCGGCAAATAACCACTTTTTCACAATTAACTCCTTACCATCCCGTATGTGTCCTGAGACACTCTTTTTGCGAGTGCCAGTTCTGCATTTAGCGAACTGGCATCAACGCGACACTGCTTACTCGCATTCCTTTGCGCAAAACAATTACCAGGTTTTACCAATGTTAAACTGGAATTGTTCCGCTTTGTCACCTTCATATTTCTTGAACGGTTGGGCATAAGAGAATACCAACGGCCCTAATGGTGACATCCATTGCAATGCTATACCTGCTGACATACGAATATTGCTTGGGTCACTGTAATCAGGAATCCCATCAGCAGAATACTTCTCATTATCCCAGTTTGTATCCCAAACGGTACCCATGTCCATGAACAAGGAAGTACGAACTGAGTTCGCGTACTTATCGCTCAGGAATGGTGTTGGCGTGATAAGTTCTAAACTTGCCACAGCCATTGCGTTACCACCGACTGCATCGTCGGATGAGCAATACCCGTTAGGCTGGTCGCAATTATCATTTCCAGGACCACCAATATAGACCGCTTTCGGACCAATGTTGTTGGACTGGAAGCCACGGACTGTACTGGAACCACCGGCATAGAAGTTTTCATAGAACGGCATTTCTTTGCCGCCCAGGCCATCACCGTAACCAATACGAGCACGGCCTAACATTACCCAGGTATGATCATCATCAATTGGGAAGTAGCTTGCTGTATCAAACGTGACTTTGTAGAACTCGTTGTCAGAACCTGGTACGGTCACTTTACCGTTCAGGTTCACACGTGAACCTTCCGTTGGGAAGTAACCACGGTCAAGTTTGTTATACGTCCAGCCATAGTTCAGCGTGAAGTCATCTGCCGCAAAACCATTATCAGTCGACGTAGTACCCGCTGATTGACCCATTGAATCCAGGTAACGCCACATCGCAACCTGCGGCTGCATGTTGGAC
This sequence comes from Buttiauxella agrestis ATCC 33320, assembly GCA_024169445.1. GTDB lineage: Bacteria > Pseudomonadota > Gammaproteobacteria > Enterobacterales > Enterobacteriaceae > Buttiauxella > Buttiauxella ferragutiae. The sequence continues at coordinate 1,931,212 of JALKFA010000001.1, read as the reverse complement.
AGGTCGTTGTGTACATAACCTACACCAAGACGCAACGTGTTGTTTTCATTAACCGGGAAACCAAGGGTTCCATCCACACCATAACTTTTGTTGGTGTAGTCAGAAAGGTCCGCGTCATCTGCTTTAAAGTCGTTGTAGAAGACACGACCGCCAAGGCTCACACCATCAACTGTAAAGTACGGGTCGGTTAAGGACAATTCCGCATATGTCTGATAATCGTTTTTGGTCCCGTTGATACCGACAGAGTAACCCGTTCCAAGCCAGTTATCCTGCTGGACACCCACCTGGAAGCTGATACCACTTTCAGTACCGTAACCGATACCAAAGTTGAAGCTACCGGTATTACGCTCCTTAACTTTGTAAACCACATCAACCTGGTCAGAGCTACCTGACACACGCTGCGTGTCGACATCTACAGTTTCGAAGTATCCCAGACGGTTCAGACGTTCTTTGCCTGAGTCGACAAGATCACTACCCAGCCACGTTCCTTCCATTTGGCGCATTTCGCGACGCAGGACAGAATCTTTACTGGTGTCGTTACCTTCAAAGCGAATTTTACGTACGTAGTAACGGTTACCTGAATCAACGTTAACATGCAGTTTAACGGTCTTGTCTGCATCATTGATTTCAGGTTGTGTTTGCACGCGCGGATAGGCGTAACCATAACGACCCAACAATTTCTTGATGTCGTCTTCCATTTTGGTCACTTTAGTGCCGTTATAAAGCTCGCCCGGCTTGAGCTTAGTCAGCGTTTCAATTTCTGCTGAGTGCCCTGCCAGATTACCGCTCACCGTCACGCCAGCAATCTTATACTGATCACCTTCTGTCACGTTGATGGTAACGTAAATGCTTTTCTTATCAGGCGTCAGGCTGACCTGGGTAGAATCGATGTTAAAGCGTGCATAACCACGATCCAGGTAGTAACTGCGCAGTGTTTCGAGATCACCAGCAAGCTTCTGCTTCTGATATTTACGATCGCCCACCACGTTCCACCACGGCACCTCATCACGCAACTGGAAGTGCGAAATGAGCTCGTCAGTAGTAAACGCATGGTTGCCCACGATGTTGATTTGCTGAATTTTGGCGGAAACGCCTTCCTGGAATACCAGTTTCAGGTCAACACGGTTACGCGGCAGTGGCGTAACAACGGCTTTCACGCTGGCACTGTATTTACCAACGCTGTAATAGAAATCTTCCAGCCCTTTTTCAATATCGGCCAGGGTTGTTCTGTCCAGTGACTCACCGACACGCACGCTAGAAGCCTCGAGGTTCTGTTTAAGCATGTCGTCCTTCACGGACTTGTTACCAGAGAAAGTAATACTCGCGATTGTCGGGCGTTCTTTCACCTGTACAACCAACGTTTCACCATCACGCAGTACCCGGACATCTTCGAAGTTCCCGGTAGCAAAAAGTGAACGGATAGTATTACTGATATCCTCGTCAGAGACAGTATCGCCTACGCGAACCGGCATGCTGAGGAGGGCCGCACCGACGGCGACTCGCTGCAGGCCTTCGAAATGAATATCCTTCACCACGAACCCGTCTGCACCGTATACGGTGGCGCTGCTAAACAGCAGCGACGCTATGAGCAACTTTTTCATCGCCATCGTTGTTATGCGTTCTTCCTAACCTAATTCTCTCTAAAACCGAGAGAAATCATTGAAAAGTGCAAGCCCCATCAACAGCACCAGCAATATAGAGCCAATGCGGTAACTAAAGTCTTGAACTCGCTCGGAAACCGGCCCACCTTTCAGTTTCTCAATCGCCAAAAAGAGCAGATGCCCCCCGTCGAGGACGGGTAACGGAAACAGGTTGATAATCCCCAGATTGACGCTAATCAGCGCCAGGAACATCAGATAGTAAATCAACCCAGATTCCGCTGACATACCAGCCCCTTGAGCTATGGAGATTGGCCCACTGAGGTTATTCAGCTTGATGTCACCGGTTATTAATTTTCCCAGCATATTGACCGTAAGCTTCATCAGTTGCCAGGTTTTATCCGTGGCTTCCGCAACAGCCGCAAACGGCCCATACTGGCGTACTGTTTTATACTCATCCGGTAGCGGGATAACCTTTGGAACCACACCCGCAAACCCTTCAGCCTTCGCTTTACCCGGTTTTGTATCCGGTATCAACGTTAAAGACAAGAGCGCCCCTTGTCTTTCTATTTCTAGCTCCAGTGGCTGACCTGGATTGTCACGCACCTGACTAACAAATTCTGTCCACTGAGTCAGTGCCGCACCGTTGACTTTAGCGATCCTGTCTCCAGCTTGCAAACCCGCTTTTTCCGCTGCGGAATTTGGCTGTACTTCCTGTAGTACTGTCTCAATCTGCGGACGACGTGGTTCGATACCTAAAGAAGTGATCGGATTCTGCTTCTCTGGGTCAAATTGCCAGTGGCGCAAATCGAGCGTTTTTTCACTTTTCAGATTCGAGCCCAACGGTGCCGTCGTCATCTTGACGCTGTCATCGCCAATTTTGCCCATTAACGCAAGTTGAACTGATTCCCAATCAGGCGTTTCGATACCATCTATCGCTTTAAGTTCCGTGCCTTGTGCAATTTGTGCTTCGGCCGCTATCGAGTTGGGCATAACTTCGCCAACAATCGGACGAACACCGGGCACACCAATGATAAACACAAGCCAATAAGCAAACACAGCGAAGATAAAGTTAGCAATCGGACCGGCAGCAATAATTGCTGCTCGTTGAGAAACAGTTTTGTTATTGAAAGCCTGATGGCGCAGTTCCGGGCTAACCGGCTCAACACGTTCATCAAGCATTTTGACGTAGCCGCCAAGAGGGATTAGGGCAATGACAAATTCGGTACCATGACGGTCAGTGCGACGCCAGAGCGCTTTACCAAAACCAATGGAAAAACGCTCTACTTTTACGCCGCAGCGACGAGCAACCCAAAAATGGCCGAACTCATGCACGGTAATTAACACACCCAGTGCAACGATAAATGCAGCCAAATTCCAGAGTAAGCTCAGCATATAACCTTCCGTTAAATCGTCCTGAATACCAGCAATAACAGACAGGCAAATACCGGTACTGCTGCTGTAAGGCTATCAATGCGGTCAAGGATACCACCATGACCGGGGATCAGGTGACCGCTATCTTTAATCCCAGCTTCGCGCTTAAACATGCTTTCGGTTAAGTCACCAAGAACTGAAGCCAGAGCCGCAACGACCGAACAGGTCAACAGGATAGCCGGTGACACATCCAGGTTCGCCCACATGCCGAACAGCACTGAGATAATCGCAGAAGTGAACAAGCCACCGAAGAAGCCCTGCCATGTTTTGCCAGGCGATACTTTCGGAGCTAGTTTATGTTTGCCAAACATTTTGCCAAACATATACGCTCCGGAGTCCGCGCCCCAGACCAGTACCATTACATACAACAGCCAGATTGAACCGGTGTAGTGGTTGATATCGTAATGCCAGTTACGCAGTACAATCATGCCCCAGAAAAACGGCACGATCGTCAGCACACCAAATACCAAACGCAGTGTTTTTGAATTACGCCAAATGGATGCAGAGCCCGGATAGAACAACACCAGTAGCAGTGCCGCAAACCACCAGGCAAGCGATGCCCAAAGTGACGCCTCAATGAGCGGAATATGGACCGTACGCTGGTATTCGGGCAATGCAAACAACATCAGCGCCAATAACAGGCCGCACAGCACAGCAAGCCATACTCGTTGAGAGCGTGCTTTAAAGCCTGCCAGTTGCCCCCATTCCCAGGCGGCGAGCATGCAGACCACCAGAGTGGTAATAGCAAATCCTACGGGTGGGAGCCAAAATAGCGCGGCTATAACCACCGGGATTAAAATAAACGCAGAAAGCAGGCGATACTTCAGCAAAGGTGACCCCCAACAGGCTTACTCACTACCAGGTGCCGTGCCGCCAAAACGACGCTCTCGATTTGCAAAAGCATGTAGTGCACCTTCAAAGTCTTGTTCATCGAAATCAGGCCAAAGAACATCAGTGAAATAAAGTTCTGCATAGGCAATCTGCCAAATCAGAAAGTTACTGATACGATGCTCTCCCCCTGTCCTAATTACTAAATCTACGGGAGCCAGTTCATTCATGCAGATTTGCTGACTCAGCATCTCTTCATCAATCTGGTCTGGGCGCAATAAGCCTTCCTGTACCTGTTCGGCAAGATGCCGCACTCCCTGAATAATATCCCAACGTCCGCCATAATTCGCGGCAATGTTGAGAGTTAAACCGGTATTGGCACTGGTGAGGGCTTCGGCTTTGTTAATACGTTCTTGCAGGCGAGCATTGAATCGACTGGTATCACCAATAATCCGCAGACGAACATTGTGTCGATGTAAACTTTTGACTTCACTGTCTAAAGCCCACACGAACAATTCCATCAACGCGCTGACTTCTTGAGCAGGGCGATTCCAGTTTTCACTACTGAAGGCATAAAGTGTTAGCGCATCAATACCGTTATTTGCTGCAAAACTCACAGCCCGCCGTACTGATTTCGCACCCGCTTTATGACCGGAAATCCTCATCTTCCCCTGTCGTTTAGCCCAACGTCCATTACCGTCCATAATGATGGCAACATGACGTGCGCCATGGTCAGATTGTGATTCGCTTAATTGTTGGTTTGCAGACAACATAAGACGTAATTATTCCCAGATAAGGATTAAGCGGTACTCAGAATGATTTCAGCTTTTACATAAAAAAGCCGTGCTATAACACGGCTTACCTATCTTTCAGTCAATAATTATCGACTGAAAGATGGCGCAGACTATATCACTGAAGCACAGAGCTAACAAATGGAGGCACATCAGCCGGATGAATAATCATCGGGAAGCGATACGTGTCACCAAATTTCGGGCAACTTCACGCGCTTTTGCGTCCACAGTAATCACATCTTCAACGCTCTTCGGTTCCGTCAAATCAACACTTTCCAACACGGCCCGATTCAGGGCTGCAATCTCGGTGAATCGCAGTTGTTCGCGTAAGAAGGCTTCAACAACCACTTCATTAGCCGCATTTAGTACTGTCGTTGCGGCCTGCCCCTGCTCAAACGCGTCCATCGCCAATTTCAGACAAGGATAGCGGTGATAGTCTGGTTCCATGAAGGTGAAAGTGCCAATTTTACAAAAATCGAGCGGCTCAACACCGGATATAACACGCTCCGGGAACGCCATTGCATGTGCGATTGGTGTGCGCATATCTGGCGCGCCCAATTGTGCCAATACACTGCCATCGCGATAGCGAACCATCGAATGGATAACCGACTGCGGATGTATCAGGACTTCCATTTGCTTCGCTGTTGCATTGAATAGCCAGCGAGCTTCAATATATTCGAGACCTTTATTCATCATGGTGGCTGAATCGACAGAGATTTTACGTCCCATCGACCAGTTCGGATGGCTACAAGCCTGGTCTGGCGTCATTGCAGCCAAGTCGCCTAAAGGCGTCTCACGGAACGGGCCACCTGACCCAGTAAGAATAATGGACGAAACGCCATTACTCTCAAGTTCAGCGTACCCGAGGTTTTGCTGGATTGGTTCCGGCAAACTCTGAAAAATTGCGTTGTGTTCACTGTCGATAGGTAGCAACTGGGCTTTACTGCGTTGAACGGCGTCCATAAATAGACGACCACAAGTCACTAACGACTCTTTGTTTGCCAGTAAAACTTGCTTGCCTGCAGCGATAGCTGCAAGTGTTGGTAACAACCCCGCAGCACCAACAATCGCGGCCATAACCTGATTAACTTCATCCAGCGCGGCCATTTCGCAAGCCGCTTGCTGCCCTGCCAGGACTTCGGTGCGACTCCCATGCTCTTTTAACAGGCGACGTAACTCACCGGCAGACTTCTCATCATCCATCACTGCCCATTTTGGCTGGAACTCCAGGCACTGCTCGGCCATACGCGCGACATTTTTCCCGGCAACTAATGCCGTGACGGAAAACTTCTCAGGATTATGACGAACAACGCTAAGGGTACTGGTACCGATAGACCCGGTAGAGCCAAGAATGGTCAGTTGCTTCATAAGACGCTCTGGAATTTTAGAATTAATAATAGTTTGCCGCGACACAGAGAGATTGCCGACACTTTCGCGTGAAAAACAAAACGCCGTAAACAATGACTGCAACGTTAGCCACAGCCTGTATACGGCGTTTGATCCGTCATCTCAACGGATTAGAACTGCATCAACTCAGCTTCTTTCTCAGCAAGCGCAGCATCTACTTTTTTGATAGCAGCATCAGTCATTTTCTGAACGTCATCCTGTGAACGACGATCGTCATCTTCACTGATTTCTTTATCTTTCAGCAGCGCTTTAACTTTGTCGTTAGCATCACGGCGAACGTTACGAACCGCAACGCGCGCGCCTTCAGCTTCGCCACGTACAATTTTGATCAGGTCTTTACGACGTTCTTCAGTCAGTGCTGGTAGTGGAACACGAATGTCGGTACCGGCAGAGCTTGGGTTCAGACCGAGGTCGGAAGTCATGATCGCTTTCTCAACGGCCTGGCTCAGAGAGCGGTCAAACACGTTGATCTTCAGTGTACGAGAATCTTCAACCGTTACACTTGCCAGTTGGCGCAGTGGAGTTGGTGTTCCGTAATACTCCACAATGATACCGTCCAGCAGAGATGGAGAGGCGCGACCGGTGCGGATTTTACTGATTTGAGTTTTGAATGCTTCTACGCATTTTTCCATACGCACTTCGGCATCTTTTCTGATATCACTTATCACGTTACGAATCCTTGAAAACTGGTTTAGGGCAGACCACACTTCACGCTGCGATGCAGACGCTGCGAGCTAAGTATAGCCCTGTTTATTCATGGCGCCCGTTGGGGTTGCCTGCTACTCAATTAATCAGAGTAAGTGAAATCGAATCTTACCCTGATTTATCATCGACTGAAATTATTCAGTGATTAAAGTGCCTTCTTTTTCGCCCATCACAACACGGCGAAGCGCACCAGGTTTGTTCATGTTGAAAACACGAATCGGGATTTTGTGATCGCGTGCGAGGGTAAACGCCGCCAGGTCCATCACTTTCAGTTCTTTTTCCAGTACTTCGGTATAGGTCAATTGCTCACAAAGCGTAGCGGTAGGATCTTGAACCGGATCTGCGGTAAACACGCCATCAACTTTTGTCGCTTTCAATACGACGTCAGCTTCAATTTCAATACCGCGTAAACACGCTGCAGAGTCAGTGGTAAAGAACGGGTTGCCAGTACCGGCAGCCAGGATAACTACGCGGTTATTACGCAGCAGGCTGATGGCTTCTGCCCAGCTGTAGTTATCACACACGCCATTCAATGGAATAGCTGACATCAAGCGGGCGTTCACATAGGCGCGATGAAGCGCATCACGCATTGCCAGGCCGTTCATGACGGTGGCCAACATGCCCATGTGGTCGCCCACAACACGGTTCATACCGGCTTTTGCCAGGCCCGCACCGCGGAATAAGTTGCCACCACCAATCACCACCCCGACCTGAATGCCCAATTCAACCAGCTCTTTAATTTCCTGAGCCATACGATCAAGGATGCTTGCATCAATACCGAAGCCTTCGGTACCTTGCAGCGCTTCGCCGCTTAGCTTGAGCAGAATGCGTTTGTAGACAGGTTTTGCATTGGTAGCCATGATTCTTTCCTGGGAACAGTCAACGAATGGGGATGGTAAATTCAGGCGACATAATGTCGCATATCAGTAAGATCTGTATCAGAGCAGACTGATTTTTAAAGGCAGATATAAAGGAGCCGCCAATTGGCGGCTCCTTTAAAAATTAAGACTGCTTAGACATTGCAGCAACTTCTGCTGCGAAGTCAGTCTCAACTTTCTGGATGCCTTCGCCCACTTCAAAGCGGATGAAGCCAGTCACGTCAGCATTGTGCTCTTTCAGCAACTGAGCAACAGTTTTGCTTGGGTCGATTACGAAAGGCTGACCAGTCAGAGAAACTTCGCCGGTGAATTTCTTCATGCGGCCTTCAACCATTTTCTCTGCGATTTCTTTCGGCTTACCAGACTGCATAGCGATGTCCAGCTGAACCTGGTACTCTTTCTCAACCACGTCAGCAGACACATCTTCTGGCTTAACGAATTCTGGCTTGCTTGCAGCAACGTGCATAGCAATTTGCTTAACCAGTTCTTCGTCAGCGCCTTTAGCTGCAACAACAACACCGATGCGAGCACCGTGCAGGTAGCTACCCAGAACGTCGCCTTCCAGAACAGCAACACGACGAACGTTGATGTTCTCACCGATTTTAGCAACCAGTGCAACACGCTCTTCTTCGAATTGTGCTTTCAGCACTTCGATGTCAGTTACTTTGCCTGCAGCAGCAGCGTCCAGCACTTTGTCAGCAAATGCCTGGAAACCACCATCTTTAGCAACGAAGTCAGTCTGGCAGTTAACTTCCAGAATCACAGCATAGCCGTCAGCAATCTTAGTTTTGATCACGCCGTCAGCAGCAACGTTGCCTGCTTTCTTAGCCGCTTTGATCGCACCAGACTTACGCATGTTTTCGATTGCCAGCTCAATGTCGCCATTAGCTTCAGTCAGTGACTTTTTGCAATCCATCATGCCTGCGCCAGTACGCTCACGCAGTTCTTTTACCAGAGCAGCAGTAATATCAGCCATTCTAAAATCCTCGGTTATCTCGTAGAGAGAGATAAGCCCTGGTCCACGGAACAGACGAACCCTGGCTCAAAATAAAAAGGGGGCCTGTGCAGGCCCCCTAACCAAACTATTCAATATACCCATAATCTTTCAAGCCACAGGGGCGTTGGCTGTACTCACTCACCCAGTCACTTACCTAAGTAAGCTCCTGGGGATTCTTGAGTTTGCCGTCTACCTGCAACTCGAAATCTAAAGGGTATACCTGGTTAATAAGAGCTCAAATAAGAGCGAACCTTATTATTCAGCTTCTACGAAGCTTTCTTCTGCCTGAGAAGCCAGATCCTGAGAACGGCCTTCACGAACGGTAGCAGCTACAGCACCCAGGTACAGGGTTACAGCACGGATTGCATCGTCGTTACCAGGGATAACGAAATCAACGCCATCTGGATCAGAGTTAGTATCAACGATAGAGAATACTGGGATACCCAGGTTATTCGCTTCTTTGATTGCAATGTGTTCGTGATCGGCGTCGATTACAAACAGTGCATCCGGCAAGCCGCCCATGTCTTTGATACCGCCGAGGCTGTTTTCTAACTTAATCAGCTCACGGGTACGCATCAGCGCTTCTTTCTTGGTCAGTTTGTCGAAGGTACCGTCCTGAGACTGGATTTCCAGGTCTTTCAGACGTTTGATGGACTGACGAACGGTTTTCCAGTTAGTCAGCATACCGCCCAACCAGCGATGGTTCACGAAGAACTGATCGCAGCTCAGAGCAGCTTCTTTTACTGGTTCGCTTGCTGCGCGCTTAGTACCAACGAAAAGGATTTTGCCTTTACGAGAAGAAATCTTGCTCAGTTCAGCCAAAGCTTCGTTGAACATAGGTACAGTTTTTTCAAGGTTGATGATGTGAACTTTGTTACGAGCGCCGAAGATGAAAGGCTTCATTTTCGGGTTCCAGTAACGGGTTTGGTGACCGAAGTGAACACCAGCCTTGAGCATGTCGCGCATGGAAACAGTTGCCATGATTAAAACCTCTATATAGTGATTGGGGTTAAGCCTCCACGTATCCCATATTACCGACCCCAAAGGGCACCCCGGAATATGTGTCGATACGTGTGTGTTATTTACACAAAGTGAGAGTGTTGGCTGTATCCGAAAAATCGGAATACAAGTCCGGCGCGCTTTATACCATAAAACAGACTCAGACACCAATAGTTGTTGGCAGATAGTGCGCGCAAGGATTCTCAATTTGGCACCGATCGCCTGCCCTGATAACATTGCTATACACTTGCTCAATTATTGTCGATATTGACGACACCTGCGGATCGAATTAATGGCTATCTCAATTAAAACCCCTGAAGAAATTGCAAAAATGCGCGTTGCGGGCAGGCTTGCCGCTGAAGTGCTGGAAATGATTGAACCTCACGTGCGGCCTGGTGTTAGCACTGGTGAGTTGGATCGTATTTGCAACGATTACATCGTTAACAACCAACAGGCTATTTCAGCGTGTTTGGGTTACCACGGCTTCCCAAAATCCGTGTGCATCTCCATCAACGAAGTGGTATGCCACGGTATCCCTGATGACACTAAAATTTTGAAAGATGGCGACATCGTCAACATCGACGTCACTGTCATCAAAGATGAATACCACGGCGATACCTCAAAAATGTTCCTCGTGGGCAAACCAACCATCCTTGGTGAGCGTCTGTGTCGTATCACGCAAGAAAGCCTGTATTTGTCTCTGCGCATGGTAAAACCAGGCATTCGCCTGCGTACCCTCGGTGCGGCAATTCAGAAGTTCGTTGAAGCAGAAGGTTTTTCTGTAGTACGTGAATACTGTGGACACGGTATTGGTCGCGTATTCCACGAAGAACCACAAGTGCTGCATTATGATGCTGACGACGGCGGCGTAGTACTGCAACCGGGTATGACGTTCACCATCGAGCCGATGGTGAACTCCGGTGATTACCGCATTCGCACCATGAAAGACGGTTGGACGGTGAAAACCAAAGATCGCAGCTTGTCTGCACAATACGAGCATACTATTGTGGTGACAGATAACGGCTGCGAAATTCTCACTTTGCGTAAAGATGACACCATCCCAAGTGTGATTTCGCATAACGAGTGATTCGCCTGACGAAAGTCAGCGATCGAAGCCGGCTTATGCCGGCTTTTTTTATGGATGGCGACATGACCCAGAGTTTACCCGAGCAGTACGCGACCACAGTGCTTCCTGAGATTTCCGGGCAACCTGAATACCCCGTCAGTTGGCCAGATGCAGAGCTTGAATGCAGCCAGATAAAAGCCCGAATCGACCTCTTCCAGCAATGGCTGGGGCGCGCTTTTGATGACGGTATTTCAGCCGAAAAGTTAATGGATGCCCGCACCGAATTTATCGATCAACTGCTACAGCGGTTGTGGCTGAAATATGACTTTGGCGATGTTGCCGAAACGGCTCTGGTCGCGGTTGGGGGATACGGACGCGGGGAGCTACATCCTCTTTCCGACATTGACTTACTGATTCTCAGCCGTAAGCGTCTGACCGAATCTCAAGCCCAGAAAATCGGCGAGCTGCTAACGCTATTGTGGGATGTGAAACTGGAAGTCGGCCACAGCGTGCGTACGCTTGAAGAGTGTTTACTCGAAGGTTTGTCAGATTTAACCGTCGCCACTAACTTGATTGAATCGCGCTTGCTGATTGGCGATGTCGCTCTGTTTCTCGAACTTCAAAAACACATTTTTAGCGATGGTTTTTGGCCATCGGCGAAATTCTTTGCCGCCAAAATTGACGAGCAAAACGAACGTCATCAACGTTATCACGGTACCAGTTATAACCTCGAGCCAGATATCAAAAGTAGCCCCGGTGGCCTGCGCGACATCCATACCCTGCAATGGGTTGCCCGTCGCCACTTTGGCGCAACGTCATTAAGTGAAATGGTCGGATTTGGCTTTTTAACCGAAGCGGAACGAAATGAACTCGACGAATGTCAGCATCTGTTATGGCGCATCCGTTTTGCACTGCATCTTGAAGTGAATCGCTACGACAACCGCTTATTGTTCGACCGCCAGCTCAGCGTCGCCCAACGCCTGAATTACACCGGTGAAGGTAATGAGCCAGTCGAGCGCATGATGAAAGATTTTTATCGCGTGACCCGACGTGTGGGTGAGCTTAACCAGATGCTATTGCAGCTTTTTGACGAAGCGATTCTTGCCCTGGATGCCAGCGAAAAACCTCGCCCGCTTGATGATGACTTCCAGCTGCGCGGAACACTGATTGATTTGCGTGACGAAACACTGTTTATGCGCGAGCCACAGGCCATTCTGCGCATGTTTTACACGATGGTACGCAATCGGGACATCACCGGAATTTATTCGACTACCCTGCGCCATTTACGTCATGCACGTCGCCATCTCAAACAGCCTCTTTGCTACATTCCTGAGGCGCGTGAACTGTTTCTGGTTATCCTGCGCCACCCTGGTGCCGTTAGCCGCGCATTATTACCGATGCACCGCCACAGCGTGTTGTGGGCTTATATGCCACAGTGGTCGCATATCGTCGGCCAGATGCAGTTTGACCTATTCCACGCTTATACCGTTGATGAACATACTATTCGTGTGCTGCTAAAACTGGAGAGTTTCGCCAAAGAAGAGACTCGCTCGAAACATCCTTTATGTGTGGATCTGTGGCCACGCCTGGCGCATCCGGAACTTATTCTGATCGCAGCCCTGTTCCACGATATCGCCAAAGGCCGTGGCGGAGATCACTCGGTGCTCGGCGCGCAGGACATTGTAAAATTTGCGGAACTTCACGGGCTGAACTCGCGTGAAACACAGTTAGTCGCATGGCTGGTACGCCAGCATTTGCTGATGTCGGTAACGGCACAACGCCGCGATATTCAGGATCCAGAAGTGATTAAGCAGTTCGCTGAAGAGGTACAGACTGAAAACCGCCTGCGCTATTTGGTTTGCCTGACCGTTGCCGATATTTGCGCGACTAACGAAACCTTATGGAACAGCTGGAAACAAAGCTTGCTACGTGAACTGTACTTCGCGACCGAAAAACAGCTACGCCGCGGGATGCAGAACAGCCCGGATATGCGCGAACGTGTGCGCCATCATCAATTACAGGCGCTGGCATTGTTGCGTATGGACAACATCAACGAAGAAGCCCTGCATAATATCTGGCGCCGTTGCCGGGCAAACTATTTCGTCCGCCATACACCAAACCAAATTGCCTGGCATGCGCGCCATTTACTGAAACACGATCTCAGCAAGCCGATGATTTTACTCAGCCCGCAGGCAACTCGCGGTGGCACCGAAATTTTCATCTGGAGCCCTGACCGCCCTCACCTGTTTGCTGCGGTTTGCGCGGAGTTAGACCGGCGTAACCTTAGTGTTCACGACGCGCAAATCTTTACCACCCGCGACGGAATGGCGATGGATACCTTTATTGTACTGGAGCCAGACGGCAGCCCGCTTTCCGCCGACAGGCACGAGCTTATTTGCCACAGCCTGGAACAAGCCATCACGCAAGCCAGCTGGCAGCCACCACAACCCCGGCGCCAGTCGGCAAAACTGCGCCATTTTACTGTCGATACTGAGGTGAATTTCCTGCCGACACACACCGACAGACGCACATTCCTGGAGCTGATTGCTTTAGATCAGCCAGGTTTGCTGGCAAGGGTTGGGGAAGTATTTGCCGATCTCGGGATCTCGCTTTATGGCGCAAGAATCACGACAATTGGTGAGCGAGTAGAAGATTTATTTATAATAGCCACTGCCGACCGGCGTGCTCTTAATGATGAGTTACAACAGGAAGTACAGCAACGGTTGACAGCGGCCCTTAATCCCAACGATAAATAACAGTCTTTTTTAATTCAGCTACGATCAGGAAAATTTTAATGCAGCAGCTACAAAATATCATTGAAACCGCTTTCGAGCGCCGCGCCGAAATCACTCCGGCAAATGCAGATACCGTGACTCGTGAAGCGGTAAACCAGGTCATCTCCCTGCTCGACAGCGGTGCGCTGCGCGTTGCCGAAAAAATTGATGGCCAGTGGGTTACCCACCAGTGGCTCAAAAAAGCCGTTCTGCTCTCTTTCCGTATCAATGACAACCAGGTTATTGATGGCGCAGAAAGCCGCTACTTCGACAAAGTGCCGATGAAATTCGCCAACTATGACGAAGCACGCTTCCAGAAAGAAGGTTTCCGCGTTGTGCCACCAGCGGCAGTACGCCAGGGCGCATTCATCGCGCGCAATACCGTTCTGATGCCTTCTTACGTCAACATCGGCGCATACGTTGATGAAGGCTCGATGGTTGATACCTGGGCGACCGTAGGTTCTTGCGCGCAGATTGGTAAAAACGTACACCTGTCTGGTGGCGTGGGAATTGGTGGTGTTCTGGAACCACTGCAGGCTAACCCAACCATTATCGAAGATAACTGCTTTATCGGCGCGCGTTCAGAAGTTGTGGAAGGCGTTATCGTTGAAGAAGGTTCTGTCATTTCCATGGGCGTTTACATCGGTCAAAGCACGCGTATTTATGACCGTGAAACGGGTGAAGTGCATTATGGCCGCGTACCAGCAGGCTCCGTAGTTGTTTCCGGTAACCTGCCATCCAAAGATGGTAAGTACAGCTTGTACTGCGCGGTTATCGTGAAAAAAGTAGACGCCAAAACCCGCGGTAAAGTGGGCATCAACGAACTGCTTCGCACTATCGACTAAATATAAATGTTCAAAAGGCGGGGCGACTCGCCTTTTTTGCATCCGGGACTGGCGGAAAGGGAATTTTCCGTTGATTATCTATAGGTTAATGATATCGAAAAGGTAACACTATGTACGATAACTTGAAAAGTCTGGGTATTACCAATCCTGATGAAATCGATCGTTATAGCCTCCGGCAGGAAGCCAACAACGATATCCTGAAAATCTATTTCCAGAAGGATAAAGGCGAGTTTTTTGCTAAAAGCGTGAAGTTTAAATACCCACGCCAGCGTAAAACTGTCGTTGCCGATGGCGTTGGCCAGGGCTACAAAGAAGTACAGGAAATCAGCCCGAACTTGCGTTATGTGATTGATGAACTGGATCAACTGTGTCAGCGCGATCGCACAGAAGTCGATCTGAAACGCAAAATTCTCGACGATCTCCGCCATCTGGAGTCTGTGGTTGCTCATAAGATCAGTGAAATTGAATCCGATCTCGATAAGCTAACCCGCGGTAAATAAAGTCCTGCGTATGCCACGAGTGGATGACACAACGTCATCCACTCTATTTCATCTCTGTTCGTCCAGTTGCAACGCCACATACAGCAACAACCGGTCGTCAAAATTCCCTAAGTCCAAACCCGTTAATTCGGAAATGCGATTTAACCGATATTCAAGCGTATTACGATGAATAAACAACGCTTTAGATGTCGCCAGCGGCTGCACGTTATGACGAAACCATGCGCTAAGCGTGCGGCGTAATAACCCATTGTTATCCATTGATTTCAGACGAGCCAACGGACGAGCCAGTTCGTTCGCCTGCCAACCGCCACGCAAACTATCCAACAGCACCGGCAACATCAAATCCTGATAAAAATAGCCACGGCTTTCCGGCATACGCTGTTTACCAACTATCATGGTGGTGCGAGCGGTACGATACGAACGTGCGATGCTGCCAGGACCGGTAAAATAGTTGCCCAATGCAACGCGAAAACGCAGCTGACCGTTTTCTTTCATGCGGCTAATCAACTGTTCAACGCGTTTGCGATGATCTTCTGCATCCCAACGGCCAAACTGGTTAAGTGCCGGTTTCAGCACGACCATTTCGGTTAACGACACAATAGCAATCAGGTTATTTCTCTCAGGTGTCGTCAGCGCAGTTTGCAGTTGTTGCAACTCTTCCATGGCACTGTCCACGCCAAGCTGACCGCTGTCGACTTCCACCACGGCAACCACTCGAGGCTGATTCAGGTCAATCCCCAAACGCTGCGCCCATTCACTCAACGCGGGCGTATGCTCTTCCGCCTGGATCAAATTCATCACCAACTCTTCGCGTAAACGGCTGTCTTGCGCCAGCAGGTGCATCAAACGAGATTGTTCAAGCATCATCTCGGCTGTCATACACACCAACTCGCCGTACTTACGCAACGAGCCCGGTTCCCCCGTCAAACCAATTACACCAACGATTTCACCATCGATACGCAAAGGCAGGTTAATGCCCTGACGCACGCCGTGAAGATGCCGGGCTACTGCGTCATCAATATCGACAACACGTCCCTGAGAGAGCACAAGCAACGCACCTTCATGCAGTTCACCAATACGTTCTTTATCACCGCTACCAATAATCCGCCCACGCGCATCCATCACGTTGATGTTGGTATCAATGATGGTCATGGTGCGCGCCACAATGTCCTGCGCCATTTTGGTATCAAGATGCCAGCCAGCCATGCTTCCTCCTGAATCGTGCTAATGGCCTAGCATAGGCGAGATGAATCGCCCCAGCATTGTGCAAATGCACAAAGCACAAAGGAAGAGTATGGAGTTGTGGAAAGGCTCACAAAAAAGGGCCGCATAGCGCGGCCCTGATAGTTTTGAGTGTATCTCAGTGACGATTACTGCATCAGCAGGTAGATAGTGGTATCACCTCGCTGAATGTTCAGCGCCATTACTGACGGTTTAGCGTCAAGAATTTTACGCAATTCAGCAATGTTGTTCACTGCCTGCTGGTTCACACCAATGATGATGTCACCTTTTTTCAGGCCAATACGTGCCGCTGGGGTATTCCCTTTAACGTTGTTAACGATAACCCCTTTTTCGCCTTTACCGCTGCGGTTGCTCATTTCAGCACCTTCAATACCGGTAAAGATGGTTGCTGAGTCAACCTGAGTCTGGCTACTTTGTTGCAACTCCAGATCTACCGATACTGGTTTGCCATCACGCAGCAGGCCAAGAGTCAGTTTGCTACCCACCGGCATAGAACCGACTTCAGCACGCAATGCGGCAAAGCTGGTAATTGCTTTACCGTTCATTGACACCACCACATCACCGGCTTTAATACCCGCTTTTGCAGCAGAAGAGTTTGGCATCACCTGGCTGACAAATGCGCCACGCTGCGCGTCGACTTTCATCGCTTTCGCCAACTCAGAGTTCAGCTCGGTACCCATAATCCCCAGCTCGCCGCGTTTAACCTGACCGAACTCCACCATCTGAGCAGTCAAGTTTTTCACCATGTTGCTTGGAATGGCAAAGCCGATACCGATGTTGCCGCCGTCCGGTGCCAGAATCGCAGTGTTAATCCCGATCAGTTCGCCATTCAGGTTAACCAGTGCGCCACCCGAGTTACCCCGGTTGATTGCCGCATCTGTCTGGATAAAGTTTTCATAGTTTTCAATGTTAAGACCACTACGACCCAGTGCAGATACAATACCGGAAGTCACGGTTTCACCCAGGCCGTATGGGTTACCAATTGCCACGGTGTAATCACCAACGCGCAATGCGTCTGAATCAGCCATTTTAATGGCAGTCAGATTTTTCGGATCTTGTAATTGCAATAGTGCGATATCAGATCGTGGATCTTTACCCACCACTTTCGCCTCAAACTTGCGACCATCACTCAGTGAGACCTGAATTTTTGTTGCATTATCAACAACGTGGTTGTTGGTCACGACATAGCCTTTCGCTGCGTCAATAATGACACCAGAACCAAGGGCTGCAAATTTCTGTTGCTGTCCACCACCCTGGCCGCCGTTCCCAGGCGCACCTTCCTGGCAGAATGGAGAGCTCTGGAACGGTGAACCTTCCTGGCAGAATGGTGAGTTATCACCAAAGAATTGCTGGAAGTTACGTCCCATGCGTGGCGTGTTAACGGTAGTGCTGCCTTCAACATTGATGCTCACCACTGAAGGCATCACTTTTTCCAGCATCGGCGCAAGGCTTGGAAGCGGTTGTGCTGCGGATGCGGAAGATGCGGTTTCTGCTGCAATTGCAGATACAGGGCTCAGCGCTAAACCCAAACTCAGAGCCAGCGCGCTCATTGCTAAAGTTGTTTTTTTCATTGATTTCGATCCAAAGTTAATAAGTCACGCAAAATTGCTGTGTAGGCCAATATAGAGTGACTAATGCGACGCTAAGTTCCGTCTATAAGTCACTGGAAAACGTAAAAGTTTATTGTCCGTCTTTACAAAACTCAGCGACTCCATTACTCCACAGCCATCAGACGACGATATTCATCCCAGGCGAATAAGTCCGTCATTCCACTGATATAATCCTGAATCAGGCGGCAGCGGTAGTAATATTCCCATACCGGAAAATCACTGGCCGACGGCGTCAAATCATTGACTGCCTCTATGTAAGCAAGCCGATGTTTTGTCGATAATTTATGGAATAACCGACTCTCAATCGGCAAACGGCGTAAACTTTCCTTTTCCACCAACTCAGCAAAATCCTCAATGGATATATTGAGTAAGGGACTGTAAATATCAAGTAAGCCGCTTATTACGCGATAACCCTGTAACTCTAACTGCTCAACCTCCGGGTGGCTAAACACGTGTTTGAACGCCACTTGTTTATATAACTCCAACAGGCGCGCAAATGGGCTGTCATCTTCAAGAAGCGCGTGATTAAACTCCCCACGAAAGATCTCAGCCAGGTTATCGATAAAACGCTGGGCGGCATACGGCACCAGTTGATTTAGCGTGTTGACGCGCAGATACATAAAGAACTGATCTTCGGTGCTGCGGCGCATCTGGTTTGAGCGGGATTTCTCCCAGGCTTCATTCACCACGCGTTCGAAAAGATCCCCCTCGCGATGCTCGCCCCAGGCGTCACATAAGTGCTGGTAAAGTTGATCAACACTGAAAATGCGCTTCTCAACGGCATCTTCGAGATCCGCCACGCAATAAGAGATGTCGTCAGCCGCTTCCATTATCCACGTCAGTGAAAAACGGCTGTACTCACCGAGTTCAAGTTCGCTACGCAAACGCACAATGTACGATTCTTCGGAAAGATAAAAACCCGGCTTCTTCATCAGATAGGCGTGGCTTTCTGGAGGCTCACCAACAAACCAGGCGGGACGGGTATATTTGAGGATGCAGCCAACCTGCGCCCAGGTCAGATTCATACGCAGCAGACTGTGTACCAGACGAATGCCCTGAGCATTGCCCTCAAACTGGCAGAGATCCTGGCGGACTTTACGGCGCAAACCGTTCAGTTGATCTTCGCCTTCGTGCAGACGCAACGTCGCCACACGGCAACGATCATCGCTGCGTGGCTGGCTCCCGGCATCGGCGGGAAACAAACGCTGGCGGAACCAGTCATTTATTGCCGATTCCCCAAAATGACCAAACGGCGGGTTACCGATGTCGTGCATCAGGCAGGCCATTTCGACAATACTTTCAAACGGGCCGGTCAGTTCATGCAGCCCGTAGCGCTCAAGCGCTTGCTGCTCTTTCAAGCGGCTCAACACTTCTTTGGCGATATAGCGCCCGACCTGCTGCACTTCCATTGAATGCGTTAAACGCGTGCGCACCGAAGCATTACGCTCCAGGGGGAAGACTTGTGTTTTCTGCTGCAAGCGGCGAATCGCCGGGGAATTCACGATACGCCCGCGATCGCTTTCAAAAATTCGCAGGATCTCATGCTCGCTTTTCTGCCCTTCTGGCGAGCGGAAACGGCGGTGCCAGTTAATTTTCTTGCGGAAATCTATCTCACTCATGCCCTCTCCTGCGCCGTTTTCTCTGCGGTTTGTCATGGTAGACTATGCGACTGATTTATTACTTTAGCGAGTATCACTATGAAAGCAGGCATTATTGGTGCAATGGAAGAAGAAGTTACGTTGCTGCGTGACAAAATTGAAAACCGTCAAACTCTGACGCTGGCTGGGTGTGAAATCTACACCGGCACACTGGACGGCGTTGAAGTCGCATTGTTGAAATCAGGCATCGGTAAAGTGGCAGCAGCCATGGGCGCAACGCTTCTGCTTGAGCATTGCAAACCAGATGTTGTGATTAACACCGGCTCTGCGGGTGGTCTCGCATCCACGCTCAAAGTAGGCGATATCGTGGTTTCCGATGAAGTGCGTTACCACGATGCAGACGTTACCGCTTTTGGCTATGAATATGGTCAATTGCCTGGCTGCCCGGCAGGTTTCGCCGCCGACGCCAAACTGATTGCCGCGGCTGAAGAGTGCATTGCCGAGCTGAACCTGAATGCAGTACGTGGCCTGGTGGTCAGTGGTGATGCCTTTATTAATGGTTCTGTGGCATTGGCAAAGATCCAACATAACTTCCCGCAGGCTGTAGCCGTTGAAATGGAAGCGACCGCCGTTGCGCACGTTTGCCATAATTTCGGTACACCATTTGTGGTGGTTCGCGCGATTTCCGACGTCGCCGACCAACAATCTCACCTGAGCTTTGACGAGTTCCTCGCCGTAGCGGCGAAGCAGTCCACGCTGATGGTTGAAAAACTGGTACAGAAACTGGCTCGTGCATAATAAAAAAATCTGGCGCGGGCTCACCGCGCTGCTGTGTTGCCTCCCGGCGTTGCTGATTGCAGCGCCGCGGGTTATCTCATTGTCGCCCAGTAATACTGAGCTGGCGTACGCTGCGGGAATTACCCCTGTGGCGGTCAGCGCGTGGTCGAATTATCCGGATGCGGCCAAAAAACTTGAGCAAGTCTCTAACTGGCAGGGGATGAACCTCGAACGTATCGTGGCACTTAAACCCGATGTGGTGCTGGCATGGCGTGGCGGTAATGCCGAACGGCAAGTCAATCAAATGCAGGCTCTGGGGATTAAAGTCATTTGGCTTGATCCAACAACCGTTGAAGGTGTGGTTGCCGCACTGCGTCAACTTGGCCAATTCAGCCCAACACCACAAACTGCCCAGGACGCCGCAGATCGGCTGGCAAAAGAATTTGCTGAGTTAAAAGCCCAGTACTCTCAACACCCGAAGAAAAAAGTATTCCTGCAATTTGGCCAGCAACCGTTATTTACTTCAGGAAAAGGTTCGATTCAGAACGAAATTCTGGAAGTCTGTGGCGGGCAAAATATCTTTGCGGACAGCCGGGTTCCCTGGCCACAGGTGAGCCGCGAACAAGTGATTAGTCGGCGTCCCCAGGCTATTATTATTACTGGCGATGAGACCCAGATTCCTCCGGTTGAACAATTTTGGAATACCCAGTTAAAAATTCCGGTTATCGCAGTGAATGATGACTGGTTTAGTCGCTCGAGCCCACGTATTATCCTCGCCGCAAAACAGCTCTGTAAGGAGCTGAATAACAATGAACAATGAGGGTAATCTCACATGCTTGTCTATTGGCTGGACATCATAGGCACAGCCGTCTTTGCCATATCCGGCGTGTTGTTAGCTGGAAAACTCCGTATGGACCCGTTCGGTGTACTGGTGCTGGGCGTAGTGACAGCTGTGGGCGGTGGGACAATACGCGATATGGCTCTGGATAACGGCCCGGTATTTTGGGTTAAAGACCCGACCGACTTAGTAGTCGCGATGGTGACCTGTTTACTCACTATCCTGTTAATACGCCAGCCGCGTCGCCTGCCAAAATGGATTTTACCGGTACTGGATGCGGTCGGTCTTGCGGTGTTTGTCGGGATTGGGGTAAATAAAGCATTTCTGGCTGGCGCCAGCCCGCTGATTGCTATCTGCATGGGCGTGCTCACTGGCGTTGGTGGCGGGATCATTCGTGACGTTTTAGCGCGTGAAATCCCGATGATTCTGCGCACCGAAATCTACGCGACAGCCTGTATTGCAGGCGGTATCGTTCATGCCACCGCCTATCACACCTTCCACGTCCCGCTAGACCAGGCCAGTATGATTGGCATGGTGGTCACGCTAGGGATTCGTCTGGCTGCCATTCGCTGGCACTTAAAACTGCCGACGTTTGCGCTGGATGACCGGTAATTTAGACATAAAAAAGCCGTGTTAAAAAACACGGCTTCGGATAGCTAAACAGGTTTTGTAGGGTGGATAAGCGTTAGCGTCATCCACCATTTTTGTCGGATGGCGCTTCGCTTATCCGACCTACAAAAGAACGATGTCATTAAACGCTGAAAGATGAACCACACCCACAGGTGCTCTTGGCGTTCGGGTTGGTCACCACAAAGCGGGAACCTTCCAGACCTTCGGTGTAATCCACCGCACCACCTACCAGATATTGCAGGCTCATCGGGTCAACAACCAGTGCAACGCCTTGCTTCTCGATAGTCATATCGCCGTCGTTGATCTGGTCATCAAAAGTAAAACCATACTGGAAGCCGCTGCAACCACCACCGGTGATGTAAACGCGCAGTTTCAGATTCGGGTTTTCTTCATCCGCGATCAGGGTTTTTACTTTATTGGCTGCGGCTTCGGTAAACTGCAACGGCAGCACTGCTACGTCATCACTCATTTTTTGCTCCCAACGAAATAAGAAGTCGGGCAAAGAATAACCCGATCTTTAGCGTCATTATCTAATACCCGAGTAAATCGTTCAAGTATTCTCCCCGACCGGGTTTTGCTGCTCTTTGCTGTGCTTTTCGGCGTCTTGTTTGGCAAGCGTTCGCGCAAGGATCGAGGAGTATAGCGGTTTTCCACCCAAGAATTGTGCCAATAGTGTCGCGCCCAGGCAGGTAATAATCATTGGCAGAATGAGCTGATAATTGTCAGTCATTTCCAGAACCAGCACAATTCCCGTCAGTGGTGCACGCACGGAAGCCGCAAATAATGCGCCCATACCAGCAATGGCAAATGTTCCCACTTCAAGATGATAGGCCGGGAACAAGGCGACACTAGCGGCACCGAAAGCCGTCCCCAGCAATGTGCCCAGTGCCAACATTGGCGCAAAGATCCCACCCGGCGCACCGGATGCGAAGCACAACAATGTGGTAATCACGCGGGCAATAAAAATAAATAGCAGCATGCCGATGGTGTAGTTACCCGCCGCAGCAATAGGGATCAAGTTAAAACCGCCACCGGCTGCTGCGGGCTGAATGAGACCTAATACACCGCAAACACCGCCCAACAGGCCACCGATGATCACCCATTTTTTGAGGTTGCCGCCATGAATACGCTGGAACATATCCTGAGTGCGAAACACCATCGCATTAAACATGACGCCGACAATGCCAAATACCATGCCGAGTACCAAGTACAGCCACAATGTGTTAACCGGCGCGTTAGAAAGTTTCTCGACTTCAATAACCGCATTTTCACCGTTAAAAATACGGAACACGACGCTCGACATAATCACGCCGATAAACACGGCTTTGATCGAAATGAGGTTGTAGCGGAACTGCGGGCGCATCTCTTCGATGATGAACAAAATGCCCGCCAGCGGAGCGTTAAACGCCGCGGATAAACCTGCAGCCGCACCGGTGGCTAACAGTGAATGGCGAGCTTCGGCACCGCGCAGACGGAAAATATCCAGCACCATACGGCCGATATTCCCGCCAAGTTGTACTGTTGGTCCTTCGCGGCCCAGCACCATGCCCGCGCCGAGCGTCCCCATACCGCCGATGAATTTCACCGGGATGACACGCCACCAGCGAACCGGGCGCAACTCTTCAAGCGCACCTTCAATTTCAGGGATGCCTGAACCGCCTGCTTCCGGCGCAAAACGACGCACCAGATAGTAGCCGATCATCGCCAAAAGCATTGAACTGATGAATGCCAGCGGCCAGACGATCACGCTGTAATCTGCCACATGCGCCAGCATCGCCAGGCGATTTTGTTGAATCCAGGTCACTGATTTTTCAAACGCGACCCCCACTAAACCGGTTAACGTCCCTACTATCGCGGCCATAAAAAGAATAGCGACAGGGGTTTTATCCTGTCGAATCAGGCGACGCACCATGTCGCCCCGGCGTAAGCGCACAACCTGTTGTGCTTCAAA
The DNA here is from genome assembly GCA_024169445.1 of Buttiauxella agrestis ATCC 33320. Taxonomy (GTDB): domain Bacteria; phylum Pseudomonadota; class Gammaproteobacteria; order Enterobacterales; family Enterobacteriaceae; genus Buttiauxella; species Buttiauxella ferragutiae. The sequence continues at coordinate 1,907,744 of JALKFA010000001.1, read as the reverse complement.
AGAGGGCTGGGAGTGATTCATTAGGCTAATCATTTATTGGTAATACAAATCGAGCGGGCATTCTACTCCCTCGACGCGTTTGGGCAATACTTTCATAACGTCGGCGGTTTCCCTTAGAATAGTGCGTTGCCATTATTTATACGAATCCAGGAGCCGCTCCATGAGTAAGTCTGAAAACCTCTACGCTGCCGCACGTAAAGTCATCCCGGGTGGGGTGAACTCGCCAGTTCGTGCTTTCACCGGCGTCGGCGGTGTGCCGCTGTTTATCGAACGTGCTGACGGGGCTTACCTGCTTGACGCAGACGGCAAAGCCTATATCGATTACGTAGGTTCATGGGGGCCAATGGTTCTCGGCCATAACCATCCGGCGATTCGCAACGCGGTTATTGAAGCTGTTGAGCGCGGTTTAAGCTTTGGTGCGCCGACGGAGATGGAAGTAAAAATGGCGGAACTGGTCACCGAACTGGTTCCAACAATGGACATGGTTCGCATGGTGAACTCCGGTACAGAAGCCACCATGAGCGCGATTCGTCTGGCGCGTGGTTTCACCGGGCGCGATAAAATCATCAAATTCGAAGGCTGCTATCACGGTCACGCCGATTGCCTGCTGGTGAAAGCCGGTTCTGGCGCCCTGACCCTTGGCCAGCCAAATTCACCGGGCGTTCCGGCTGATTTCGCCAAACATACCCTCACCTGTACCTATAACGATCTCGCCTCGGTGCGCGCCGCGTTCGAGCAATATCCGCAAGACATCGCTTGTATTATCGTTGAGCCGGTTGCCGGCAACATGAACTGCATTCCGCCAAACGATGATTTCCTGCCAGGCCTGCGCGCGTTGTGCGATGAGTTTGGCGCACTGTTTATTATCGATGAAGTGATGACTGGCTTCCGTGTCGCGCTGGCTGGCGCACAGTCTTACTACGGCGTGGAGCCTGACTTAACCTGTCTGGGCAAAATCATCGGTGGTGGCATGCCTGTCGGAGCATTCGGTGGCCGTCGTGAAATTATGGATGCGCTGGCACCAACCGGACCGGTTTATCAAGCGGGAACACTTTCCGGTAACCCAATTGCCATGGCTGCAGGCTACGCTTGCCTGACAGAAGTCGCACAACCGGGCATTCACCAGACGTTGACCGAACTGACCGAAATGCTGGCTGATGGCTTGTTGAATGCAGCGATTGCCGAAAATATCCCACTGGTGGTGAATAATGTTGGGGGGATGTTTGGTTTGTTCTTCACCGATGCCGAGAGCGTAACGTGCTATCAGGATGTGATGGCGTGTGACGTTGAACGCTTTAAAAAGTTCTTCCACTTAATGCTGGAAGAAGGTGTTTACCTGGCACCGTCTGCGTTTGAAGCAGGCTTTATGTCAGTTGCCCATTCGAAAGAAGATATTCAGAAGACTATCGACGCTGCGCGTCGGGCATTCGCAAAACTGTAACGCTGATTGCAAAATAGGTTCGTAGGGCGAGCTATCGCCCTACGAAAGTGGTTATCCCGTAGTTTCAATGCAGCAATAAATGCAGCAATATCAGAACCCAGTTACCATAAACTCACCAAATTCTTCCTTAAGTTTTGTCGATTGACTGACTGAAGGTTTACCTCCTCCCGCCAGCGCTGAAAAGTGCCTCCTTACTTCGCTAAGTAACGGCAATCGATCCGCATCTTCTGCCTCCTTCAGTCCAATCATTTGCGCCAGACGCATAGAGCTTAGTAGCGTGTTGTTCAGTTCTTTCACATTGCTAAAAGTATGTGACATGCCTTGCTGTAACATAACCTGGATACTGCTGTTGGCTTCTTTCTCGGTCGCATTAAGTGCCTGGAAGACGAGTTTCAAATATTTACGTGTGGCTTTCAGCAATGGGCTTCGATTCATAATCTGCTCAACTTGCTCAATATTTTTGAAATTGATGGCGATATCATTGTTAAACAACCGATCATAAGCCTGCCGCACATAGCTATTTTGATCGCTAATTGCGGTAATGAATTCGTTCATGGTGCACGGTGCTTCACGCGTTTTAGGCTGATCGCTAACAAAACGCAGAAGCGAATCAGAAAGCTGTTCGGTTGCAAGTGTACGTACCACAAAAGCTTTGATTTCGTTGTCTTCAGAAATCACATCGGCATTCTTCTCTTGCTCGTTGTGACCTTCAATAGGTAAGACCAACAAGCGTGAACCACATCCCGCCTGTTTCCGTAAATAGGCAAATTCGCCAATCGTACCCGCCCCAGCGGTAGTAATACCATCAGCATCGGCAATATAAGCCAGATGCATGGCATTAAAATCACCCGCAGCTCCCGGTCCGCAAAATAAGAATATTATGCTCTGAAAAAGGGGATCATTGGCACACATTCGTTCATTGACACAACGTGCTACTATATTTGTTTTCTTATGTGCATAAACATAAACAATATTTTGGGCATCGCCACCATGCTGCACTAAAGAACCCGCCATCACACCAGAAAAGGGACGATTAGCATCCGCTAATTTTTCTTTAATTTTTTCTGCAGGAAGCGCATGTGACAATAATAAATCAGCAATTTTTAGCCTGGCAATATATTTGGGTGTTCCACTTAATATACCAAGACGTTCAGTAATATTACTGATACTCACCAGCGTATTACGCCCACCTAAATCAATATGCGAGATTTGCTCACCGTATCCACCTAATACTTTTGATAACAGAGCATATTTAGGCAATATGTTGAGCTGGCTATCATTAAGATTCAGTAAAATTGCATGATTTTGTTGATCCAGGCATCGTTTCCCTGGAACCCCCGCAGCCTGTGCCGCTTTCTGCAAATAGGGGTCCATATCAGTCAAAACATAACAACGCTCAGCCATAATTTCACGCCCAAATGTAGCCGCCATGCTATTCATCAGATTCTTTGCTGAAATAATGGGTAAATTCTTACAATCCTCATCAGTTTGGAAAGAAACACATTGCGTAAGTTCTGTGATCGTTTTCTGGCTATCATCCTTTCTGGCGGATTGGGGCGTGACATTGCGTTGAGGAAAGCGCGTGATATGCTGGAGAATGCTGGCATCATCTGATCCCCCCGTCTCTTTATTCAGATATCCATAGATAGATTTATCTGACTCAGCTATCCAGACATTAATTTGGCGATTGATGAGTGTCTTTGCAAGATTTGCGACTAAAGGGGAGCGTGGCGTACCTTCCCAGGGACAGGGGACATGAAACATAACGATGCTATCTTCGGGAATTGATTTTTTTTCTAGCGCCATCGAAATAATATTGAGTAAACGTGCAGTATGCCCACCCCCGGTTGGGGAGTAGCTAACAATAATTAATTTAGCGGAAGGATTGCTTATATATTTTTTTACAGTTGCACTAATCATGAGTTCCCTTCTAATACATCACTTAATATAAATTCCAACCAATACCATTGACCTAAATGATAGGTTTAACTTAATTCATTGATGGAATAAATTTAACTTTGATATCTATTCTAGGCGGCTGCAGCATTCATCTGTTAGCTACAAATGCTAAAGAGTAGTGATATCAGCCACATTTTTAATCATGATATTTTGCAACGTAAATAAACTCTTCATTATAAGAACCAGGTCGTCATAAAAATTCACCTTTTGGAAGGAAATTAACATGTATAAAAGATATCTGGATTGTAATGCCTCAGATTTGATGGATCTCTCCCGTACCGATTTACTGTTTTCTCTCAGAGCCTGCGAAGGCCGTATTCTGGTGAGTGAAACCATTGTCACCGTCGCGCCGTTACTGACCTCGGTCACCAATGCTGAACTCGCTGCCAGCCAAGGGGCAGATCTTTTATTGCTCAACCTGTTCGATATTGAAAATCCAAAAATTGCAGGAATGCCTGCCGATACCCCGCCCGAGGATGTCATCCGCAAATTGCAGCATCTAACCGGGCGGATAATTGGCGTTAATCTGGAAGCAGTAGATAAGGGTTTTTCTGCAACACACGAAGAGCTTTGGATGATGCGTCAGGGGCGTTTTGCTACCGCTGCTAATGCACGCCGGCTCCATGAAATGGGCGTCGGATTTATTGTGCTGACGGGAAACCCGGGCAACGGCATCAGCAATGAAGCGATCGCTGAAAGTTTGCAGGAAATACGTGCTGAATTAGGTGAGGATATGGTGCTGATAGCAGGGAAAATGCACTCTGCGGGGATCTTACCCTCTGGCTCTCAAAAGCTGATAACGCCAGACGATGTAGAGAAATTCATCCAAAAAGGTGCCGATATTATTTTGTTGCCCGCCCCCGGAACTGTACCAGGAATAACGCTCGAGTATGCGCAAAAGCTTATCGATCTGGCACATCAAATGGGCGCGATGACCATGACCGCAATTGGTACCTCGCAAGAAGGTGCGGACGCTGAAACGGTACGTCAAATTGCACTGATGAGTAAAATGGCCGGAACGGACTTACACCACATTGGAGATACCGGTTACACCGGGATAGCCATACCCGAAAATATTCGCACCTACAGCATCGCTATCCGCGGTGTTCGTCATACCTACACGCGTATCGCAAGGTCCGTCAATCGCTGATACAGACAGGGCCGTTATAGACCCTATCAACGGCTCTGCTTACGCAGCAAATAAACGAAATAAGGCGCGCCGATAAAGGTCGCCAACAACCCCGCCGGAACCTGATCGGGGAACAGAATCATCCTTCCACACCAATCCGCTGCCACCATCAACATACCACCTAACAACGCCGACATGATCAGTTGCGGCATCGCACGGCGGAATCCCAGCATGCGCGCGATATGCGGTGCCATTAAGCCAACAAAACTCAGCGGGCCGACGGTCATGGTTGCTGCTGCCGTCAACGTGGCGGCTAGTAATAACAGCGCAAAGCGTGATGGTGTCAACGCCATACCAATGGCACGCGCGGTTGCCCCACCTAGCGGCAGAATCATCAACCAACGGCGGCACAGCGGCGTCAGGGCAAACAAAATCACCATCAGGATTAACGTTCTGACCGCCTGATCGCCGGTCACGTTATAGGTTGAACCAGAAATCCAGGTGAGAATGCCAGCCATGCGCGGGTCACCACTCGCCATCAGTAACATCAGCAACATGGTAAATGCGGTGCTCAGCGCCATCCCGGCCAGCAACATACGTTGCGGGGAAAAACCGCCACGGCTGGCAGTGACCATAATCACCAGTAATGTGACCGCCGCTCCCAGGCTCCCCGCAGGGAATAACCAACCGAAAGCATTGCCTGGCACGATAAACAGCATCACCACTACGCCAAATGCGGCACCTGAGCTTATCCCTAACACTTCCGGGCTGGCCATCGCATTGCCCGTCAGGCGCTGAATAACGCTACCGGCAACCGCCAACATCATACCCGCCGTCAACGCGGCTAATACTCGCGGCCAACGCCACTGCAACAAATCATGGAATAACGAACCGCTCACCCAGTTCCAGCCATGTACGTCACGCCCCAGCGTCAGCGCAGTGACAATCACCAGCGCTAACACCCCGCTGCCGATTAACGCCCACCAGCCCAAATGCTGGCGTTCAGCCGGAACGTTGTCGCCCTGATTCATCGCAGGCGTGCCGACGGTACGCAGGCGCGGCAGCAACCACAGCAGCAACGGTGCACCAATCAGCGCGGTCACGGTACCGGTCGAAATTTCACGCCACACGCTCGTCAGCCAGATAACCGACTGATCCGACAACCACAAGATCAACGCGCCGATAAGTGGAGCGAGGAACAAACGCGCCACCAGACGACGCGCGCCGAGCATCTTCGCCAGCAACGGCGCGAACAGGCCGATAAACCCAATAATCCCAACCGCATTCACCAGCAGCGCACTGATGGCGATCGCCAGCACTAGTGTGGCGAGGCGCACCATCGAAAGTGCCAGACCAAGATTTCGCGCCACACCATCGTCAAGCCCCATCAGGGTTAGCGGGCGCAACAACAGCAATGTCAGCAATAAACCACCCACCAGGCGCGGCCACAGGCCGTTGACGATGTCCCAGTCTTGCTGGTTCAGCGAACCGGTGCTCCACAGGAACATGTTCTGCAATTGGTCGTGATGGAAAATCGCTAATAGCTGATTTACCGCGCCGCAGTACAGGCTCAGCACCAGACCGGCGAGGATCAGCGTGACCGGCGATAACCGCTTGCCCCAGGCGACACCAAACACCAGCAAACCAACAACGCCTGCCCCGACTAATGCCGCGAACTGTTGGGTAACAAACCCACCCGGCAACGCCCACAACGTAGCAACGGTGACACCTAACTGTGCACCACTGGCCACGCCCAGGGTGGTCGGTTCGGCAAGTGGATTTCGCAGCACTTGCTGGAAAAGCACGCCCACTAACCCCAGCCCCGCGCCCACTAACAGCGAGATAGCAAGGCGTGGAAGCGAGCTGTAGTGGAATAACATCTGGTTGATGTTATCAATGTTGGGCTGCCACCAGGCCGCACTCCACTGGGCAGCAGGCAGTTGTGCGTTGAGGTTGTGTAGTGTTAGCGCGCAGGCAACCACAAACAGCAGCGATAACAGTATCGCCGGGAACAAGGCATAACGATGTTTCACGCGTCGCTCCCTATCGCTTTAGCCAGCGTGTTGGTGAAACTCATCGCAGAGAGTGTCGCCCCGTAAAGCCAGACTGGCGGGACTCGCTGGAAACGCTGCTGGCGCACAAAAGGCATCGCCTTCCATAATGGTGTCGCCATCACACGCTCCGTTTCAGCGTCGTTATTGTGATCAAAGCAGATAACGTCGGCGTCTTTGACTTCAGCGAGACGTTCAAGCCCCACCACCGCGCTGCCCCAGAAATTGGTTTCCCCAGACCAGGCATTTTTCACACCGAGTAAGTCCATCACTTGCTGGAACAGGCTGTTTTTGCCGATCACCAGCGCATGGCGGGAATCTAATAACGTCATCAGCAACACAGGTTTTTCACCACGTGCGGCAAAGCGCGGTTTCATCTGCTCAATAAATTGGTCGAATTTCTGCAAGTGGTCACGAGCCGCTTGCTGCATGCCCAGTTTCTCGCCCAGTTCAATCAGCGACTGGCGCGCTACGGTCAGCGGTTTTCCGGAACCGTCGTTAAAGCTAAAACCTAATCCCGGAGCGATACGCGCCATTTTTTCAGGCTGTGGGCCATAGCCCGCAGAATAGAGAATCAGTGAAGGTTTCAGCTGTGTCAGGAGTTCAAGATTGGGTTCAGTGCGCAGGCCGACTTCAATAATGCCATCCGGCAATTTCGGTTCGCCGACCCACGCCTGGTAATTTTTAATGTCCGCCATGGCGTAAGGCTTGATTCCCAGCGCCAGCATCAGTTCTACGGGCAACCACTCCAGCGCCACAATACGCTGAGGGTCAATGGTTGCCGCCTGTGCATTACCCAATTTGAGCAATAGCGGCGAGAGTGCCAGAGCAGTGAGCAACTGACGACGACTCAACAAAGGATTGATTAGTTCAGGCATCAGTAAACAAAGCTCACCGGAGCGGCACCCGCAGGATGAGGCAGAATGCCCATTGGAATTCCGTAAATCTTCTCCAGCGTTGCGCTTTGCATCAGGTCAGCCGGGCTACCCTGGGCAATCATTTCACCACCGCGCAGTGCCACCAGGTGGTCGCAATAGCGAGCGGCCATATTGATATCATGCAGCACAGCAATCACCGTCAGACCGCGTTCCTGGCTCAGACGATGGATAAGCGCCAGCACGTCAACCTGATGGGCAATGTCCAGTGCCGACGTGGGTTCATCAAGCAGCAAACAGCGGCTGTCCTGCGCCACTAACATAGCAATCCACGCCCGTTGGCGCTCGCCACCAGAAAGACTATCCACCAGACGATGCGCAAAAGGTTTCAACCCAACCAGCGTAATTGCCTCTTCAACCAATTCACGGTCTGCCGCGCCGAAACGCCCCAGCGCGCCATGCCACGGATAACGACCAATCGCCACCAACTCACGCACCGTCATCCCTTCTGCCGCCGGAAGTTGCTGCGGTAAATACGCGACTTTGCGCGCAAATTCCTTGCTGCTCCAGCTATCTAACGGTTGATTGTTGAGCTGAACTTCCCCATCAGAAGGCTTTTGATGACGGCCAAGCATTTTCAGCAATGTCGATTTCCCCGAGCCATTGTGCCCAATCAGGCCGGTGACTTTGCCAACGGGAAAGGTTATCGAGAGAGGGTGAAGAAGCGTGCGACCGGGTACGCGAAAGGTAACGTCTGAGAGGCTAAACGTGGTATCGGGATGAAGGTGTTTGTCCTGCATGGTAGCCAACTTTGTTGATGGGCACGGCGAACCGTGCCCGAATACACTTAGAAGCGGAATGTAGCAGTCGCAACAACCTGGCGCTCAGCGCCCCAGAAGCAGCCATAAGTGGCGAAGCAGCTGGCAACGTATTCACGATCAAGCAGGTTGTTCACATTCACCGCCACGCTTGAACCATTCATACCGAAACGGCCGAGGTCATATTTAACCACTGCATCCAGAACCGCAGCACTACCCACTTTGAAGCTGTTAGCCGGGTCGCCGTAGCTGGAGCCGATGAAGCGACCACCGGTACCGATAGTCAGACCGGTCAGCGAGCCTTCATTGAAGGTATAATCCCCCCACAGTGAAGCCATGTGCTCTGGCACCTGCTCAGGCGTGTTGCCTTTGTAGTTGGTGTCAGTGGTGTATTCCGCATCGGTGTAGGTGTAAGAAGCCGTCACGTTGATGTTGGCATTCACCGCCGCTTTCGCTTCGAGCTCTACGCCACGAGAACGAATTTCACCACCCTGAATGGAGGAGAAACCGTGGGAAGTGTCTGGGTCGGACATCAGGTTATCAGACTTAGTCAGTTGATAAATCGCACCAGTAATCACCACCGCCATATCCTTCGGCACATACTTCACGCCCGCTTCGTACTGACGGCCTTTAGACGGTTTGAAGGTGTTGCCGTAGAAATCTGCACCTGAGTTTGGCTCGAAAGATTCGCTGTAGCTGATGTACGGCGACACACCGTTATCGAACAGGTAGTTCAGACCCGCACGGCCAGTGAATTCGCTATCGTCACGCTCGGTGTAGTTATTCGCCTGGTAAGCGAGTGTTGACTGTTTCAGCCAGTCGTAACGGCCACCGACGGTCAGAACAAACTTGTTCCACTCAGCTTGATCCTGAATGTAGATGCCGGTCTGTTTCTGTTTGTTTTGCTGATACGGGTCTGCATCGCCAAAATCGTAGTTTTCGTACACTGGGTTATACAAATCCAGTGGCGGAGCGCTGCCGAAGGTGGCGTTCACATCGTTACGCATCTGCTGGAAATCAACACCAGTCAGCAAGGTGTGTGCCACGTCACCGGTCGCAAAATTACTTTGCACTTGAGTATCAACAGCAAAGTTGTGCAGCTTTTCGTTATCCACAACAGTGCCGCGAGTCAGCATATAACCTGAAGAGTCTACGCCAGTGCCGTAAACGCTTTTCTGATTGGTTTTAGACTCAACATAACGCAGGTTCTGACGCACGGTGAAAGTGTCGTTGAACTCATGGTCAAAGGTATAACCGACCATTTTATGGGACAACGAGTAGGTGTTATTTGGAACACCTTCGTTGAAATCAGTCGGCAGATAAGAACCATCTGGCAACGGCTCAACGGTACCTTCTTTCGGCAACCAACCGTAATAACCCGTCTCTGGAGTGTCTTGCAGGTTCGCTAAGAACGTGAAATTAGTTTTATCGTCAGGACGCCAGGTGAATGACGGAGCAATCGCATAACGTTTCTGTTTGGAGAATTGTTGCTGGTCGTCGTTAGAACGCGCCACACCAGTCAGACGATAAGAATAAACGCCTGCATCATCCAGTGAATCACTGAAGTCGAAACCGGTTTGCCACAGGTTGTCAGTGCCCATCTTGAACTGAACTTCTTTCAGTGGTTCAGTGGTTGGACGCTTGCTTACCATCGTGATAATACCGCCTGGACTGCTTTTTCCGTACAGCACGGAAGTTGGGCCACGCATTAATTCCACGCGCTCAAGCATGTACGGGTCGATGATCACTTCGTTATAGAAGTCGCCCTGAAGTTTCAGGCCATCTAAATAGTTGTTCTGGTTAACCGAACCGAAACCACGAATTTTCACCGCGTCATAAGTGTCGGATGCACCACGGGTAGAAACGGTGATACCTGGCGTGTAGCCCAACGCTTCTTTCACGGAAGCTGGCTGGTGAGTATCCATCTCTTCACGAGTCACAATCGAAATAGACTGTGGAGTCTTTTCAATTGGCGTATCAGTTTTGGTCGCGGTTGCCGTGCGTTTAGCGGCAATCGTTGGAGACGGGCCCCACGCGCTTTCGTCAGCAACACTGGCGGAAACGGTGATGGTATCTTCTTTAGCTGTTGTGTTGTCTGCTGCAAAACTTGATGCACTGACACCGCTTACAGCGGCAGCAACAAAGAATGCAAGTTTGCGAATTGAGGTATTGACTGGTTGTCCAGTTCTTAAGCGCGCCATTGTATTATCTCTGATGAAGTAACGAATGATAACGAAAACGAGAATTATTATTATGCCGCAGAATAATAGACGAAACGGAAAGTGCATGGCAAGCGGATCACACCCCCTGGGGGACCAGGGGGATAAAAAATAACCATACAAAGTGCAAGGAGTGAAAAAGGACTCACAAACAGAGAAAACCAGGCAGGAATGACACATCCCGATCACGCTGTCAGCAACGTGACCGAATGGCTAATGCGAGTGGTTCAGGAAATCGCGCTTCTGTCTATCAATGAATAATGCTGTTTATTTTTTGAAGCGAGTGTTTTCCCAGCAGCGGTTTGCTCAAAAATAATAAATTTACCCACGCGAATACTCTCGCGAGAACATTCATCGTAAAAAGGGTCAAACGTACCTTCGACACATTTCCCCATAAGCCCACGATTGGACCATTTATTCATTTTCATTTTCCATTCGAGGGAGTAATGCGCTATTGGGCAAACGATTTTCGCCCATGGATCACATATTAATGTGTTCTCAATTAATTTCCGACTGCCGCGACGAGGTAGTGTGCCGACTAATACCAGACAGTGATCCACGGGATGTTGAAGGAAAATTTGTAATATAAGGATTGGGCACCCGACCTTCCGTTCAAGCTTGCTAATACGATCGGTGAGATAGCAAAAAGCGATTCGGGCATTTTCCCCACAATTGCCTGCGTTCTGCACTCCATTGCGGTAATCATTTTCAACTTTTTGGTACAGTTGCCTGGAAGATAGCTTGAGTTTGCGCTGTGCAGAAACCGCCGCGCTGCGCATCTTGTCCCCGCCAAGGGTATGCAGCCGATATTTTTGCGGATTCGTCAACATCCACTTTTCAATCATATTTTTATCTGGATAAAACTTATTAGATGATTTTAGAGATAACCTGGAACGGGTAAAAAGCATGGCTTCGGTGAGATGTGGTAATACTATTTTTTGAAATGTTTTGCTGTCCATCTGACTTTCCTGTCTTGTACTGTGAAATTTTAAGCATTCAACAAAACATTAGAGCATTCTTCACAAGAGGCAGACAGGAAATAAATAATTAAGAAAAATATATGCCACCCGTTAGATTATTATTCTAAAAGGTGGCACACAAGGACGTTCAGCAATTAATTCCCGCCGAACATATCCTTAATCCAACCGGCAACACCATCACTGGATTCAGGCTGCTGCTGAGGTTGTTGCTGCTGTTGCTGCGGCTGCTGTTGAGGCTGCTGCTGCTGCGACTGATTAAATGGATTATTGGTCTGCTCGGCCTGCTGGCTTTGCTGGCACAATCCATCCGGATTGGTCGTCCAGACAGGAAGGACGCGATCTCCACCGCCACCACACTGGAAGTAACCCGCGCTATCAACACCCATATCAACAATGTCTTCCGGTGGGTTCAGCACCAGCGGAATTGGCGTCTGGTTAGCCAGATAACGTTGATACAGCGACATCGCCCCGCTCGCACCATATAGTTTGGTCGGCTGGTTGTTGTCACGTCCTACCCAGGTAATCGCCACTTCTTTGCCATCAATACCGGCAAACCAGGTATCCACATTATCGTTGGTGGTACCCGTTTTCCCTGCCAGATGCAGGTTCGGATACTTGCCACCCAACGCACGCCCGGTACCACGAGCCATAACCTGCTGCATGGTAAACAGCGTCATGTAGGCTGCCTGCGGAGGAACTGCCTGTTCCGCCTGCGGGAAGCTTTGATATAGCACGGTGCCGTCTTCAGCAATCACCGAACGCAATGCAGAAAGCGTTGCACGGTTACCGCCGCTGGCGATGGTCTGGAATGCCTGCGCCACTTCGATTGGCGTCAGGTTCAGCGCGCCCAGCAACATAGCCGGAACCGGATGCAATTGGTTCTGCGGCACGCCGAGTTTGACCCAGGTGTCGGTTACGGCTGGCAAGCCCAACGCCATCCCCAGATTTACGGTTGGCACGTTCATCGAACGCGTCAGCGCATCCACTAACATGACCTTACCGCTCTCACTGTAGCGACGGTCATCGTTTTGCGGCGACCACACTTGTCCGTTTGGCTGTTTCAGCGCGATTGGCGCATCGGTAATCCAGGTATTCAGGCGGTACGAATCCGGCTGGCTTAACGCCGTCAGATAAGTCGCTGGTTTTGCCAGAGAACCGATGGAACGACGAGCCTGCATCGCACGGTTAAAGCCGGCAAATTGCGTTTCTGCCCCGCCGACCATGGCACGAACTTCGCCGGTCGAACGGTCAACAATCACCATAGCCGCTTCGAGATCTTTGAGCTTACGAGAGGCACGCAGTACCGGAACCCCTTCGCTTACCGCTTTCTCTGCCGCATCCTGGGAAACGGAATCAAACGTGGTGAAGATCTTCACGCCAGACAGGTCTTTAACTTTGTCACCAAGCTTAGTCTGAAGCTCGTTACGCACCATCTGCATAAACGCAGGCTGTGGCGAAATCACGCCACCGCGCGGTTGCACGCCCAGAGGACGGGCGCTCAGCATGTCGTAAAGTTCCTGGTCGATCACCTTCTGCTCTTGCAGCAAGCGCAATACCAGGTTGCGACGTTCCAGCGCCAGTTTCGGGTTACGCCACGGGTTGTAAATCGACGCCCCTTTCACCATCCCCACCAGCAACGCTTGCTGGTCAAGGCTCAGCTCTTCAACCGGACGACCAAAGTAGTACAGGCTCGCCAGCGGGAAACCGCGAATTTCGTTATCGCCGCTCTGGCCGAGATACACCTCGTTCAGATACAGCTCAAGGATGCGATCTTTGCCGTAACGGGCGTCCATGATCAGCGCCATGTACGCTTCGTTCGCTTTACGCCAGTAAGAGCGCTCGCTCGACAGGAACAGGTTTTTCACCAACTGTTGCGTCAGAGTACTTGCGCCCTGCACGGTGCGACCCGCGGTTAAGTTCGCCAGCATCGCACGACCGATGGAGTACAAACTGATGCCATCGTGTTCATAGAAATGGCGGTCTTCGGTAGCAATCAGCGTATCAACCAACAAATCCGGGAAGCCGGTGCGTGGGACGAACAGACGCTGCTCACCGTTCGGTGAAGACAACATGGTGATCAAACGTGGATCCAGACGGAAGAAACCGAAGCTGCGGTTACTATCCATGTTCTGAATCGATTCCAAATGATCATTATCAAACACCAGACGTGCGCGGATCTGCCCTTCTTTACTGTCAGGGAAATCAAACGGACGGCGGATCATTTCGATGCTGTTGCCCTGCACCGTAAACTCGCCAGGACGCGTCATCTTCGTCACCTGACGGTACTGCGTGGCTTCCAGCAGGTTGACCATCTCTTTTTTGCTGTACGGCATGTCTGGCTCAAGGTTCACCATACGGCCATACACTGCTGCCGGCAGTTGCCAGACCTTGCCATCAATACGGGCACGGATCTTCTGGTCAAGATAGACGCCGTAGATCACGAACAGCACGACAAAGACAACAAACAGTTTGACTAAGAACCACAACCAGCGGCGCTTTTTACGTGGCGGACGGCCATTGCCGCTGCCTTTTCCTTTGCGTGGCGGCATCGGCTCCTCGTCGTCATAATCATCATCGTAATCCGCGTCGTATTCCTCTTCACGGACTCGACGGCGGCTTACTTTCTCTTTTACAGGACGTGAAGGTTTACCTTTACGTCCAATCGGTTCGCGGTCATTCCCCGCCATTGCTTTCTCCACCAAAAATAAGGCGCATCGCCTGATTCTCCTTTCTTCCGCTCTGGTCGGAAGAGGAAATCTCTCAAAGTTATTGGTACTTTTTAGTGCGCCGCGTGGGCTGCGCGTCTGCTGGCGAATCCGGCCAGACGTGTTTTGGATAACGTCCTTTCATCTCTTTTTGCACTTCCCGGTAGGCTCCGTTCCAGAAAGCGGTTAAATCACGCGTTATCTGTAGTGGCCGCTGTGCCGGGGAGAGCAGTTCCAGAACCAGTGGCACACGGCCTTCAGCAATTACTGGCGTCCGCGCTTCGCCAAACATCTCCTGCATACGAACAGCAAGAACTGGCGGGTTTTCATCATCATAGCGAATGGCTATCTGGCTGCCAGTCGGCACAGTGTAATGAGTTGGCAACGCACTATCCAGACGTGCACGCGCGTTCCAGTCGAGCAAATTGTGTAACGCACGTGTGACATCAATGTTTTTTAATGCCCGCAGCGAGTGTACACCATGCAGTTCAGGTAATAACCAGCTGTCTAAATCACGCAGCAAAGCATCGTCCGAAACATCAGGCCAGGCAAGTTCCGGCAACCATTTTGCCGCACATGCCAGGCGCAAACGAAACTGTTGCGCATGCGCTGACCAGTTCAATACCGACAGCCCTTTTTCGCGAATGCCATTGAGCATCGCTTGATGCAATTCGTCTTCGGAAGGTTTCGCCAGCGGCTGAACTTTCAGAATTAGCTTGCCAATCTGGCTGCGGCGAAACGCTTTTAAAGTACCTTGCGTTTCGTCCCATTCCACGGAGTCGCTTTGCGTCAGCAACATCGGGCATTGCGCAGTCAGTGCGTCAATATCCAGCGGAATAGCCTGCAAGATTCGCGCATCAGGCGTGTTACTTCCCTGCAATAACAACGGTGCTAACAGCCATTCATAACGCGTTAAAGGATCGTCCTGATTAAGCATCGCCCCCATACCGTTGGCTAACTGGTAGCGACCATCCTGACCACGACGGCGAGCAATACGGTCGGGAAAAGCTTGCGCCAGTAACGGGGCGGCAAGAGCGAAATCCACTTCTCCACCACGGCTATTAAGCCGTTTGAGCAACTGAGCGCTGCGTTGTTGCCAGTTATCCTGGCGGCGGCTAAACGCGTTTCGTAAATCACTGTCCTGGCCACGTGGCGGCTCTTCCAGAATCGCGACAATACGTGCCGCCGTAGCTTGTTCATCAGGCGTTTTGGCGTTGACCAACACCGCAGCGAGGCGTGGATCGTTACCGAGATTCGCCATTTTTTGGCCAATGGGCGTGAGCCGGTGTTGTTCATCCAGCGCATTAAGCTGGCGTAGCAATGTTCGCGCAGCAGCAAGATTGACAGCAGGCGGCGTATCAAGCCAGGTCAGTTGCTGTGGGTCCTGACATCCCCATTGCAGCAAATCGAGTAACAAACCGGAGAGGTCGCTTTGCAGGATTTCCGGCTCGCTTTGTGCAGCTGCGCGTTCTGCCTGTTCAGCGCTGGTCAGATGCAGGCAGATCCCCGCCTCCAGACGCCCCGCTCGCCCGGCGCGTTGGATCATCGACGCCTGGCTAATGCGCTGTGTGATAAGCCGCGTTAAGCCAGTGCGCACATCAAAGCGCGCCACCCGTTCTTGCGCGGTATCCACCACCAGGCGAATGCCTTCGATGGTGAGACTGGTTTCGGCAATGTTGGTCGCCAGCACCACTTTGCGCATGCCGTTTGCCGCCGGTAAAATAGCTTTACGCTGTTCGCTCAACGGTAATGCGCCGTATAACGGGCAAAGCTGAACGTCGCTCGCCACGCGCTCTTGCAGTTGCTGCCCAACTCGCTGGATTTCCCCCACGCCCGGTAAAAACAGCAGCAGCGATCCAGATTCTTCACGCAGCAAATTCGCCACGGCAATCGCCACCGCTTCATCAACACGAAGGTTTGTGGAAAGCGGGCTGTAACGGCGTTCCACAGGAAATGCGCGCCCTTGAGAACTGATAACCGGCGCGTCAGGCAAACACTGCTGGAGGCGCGAATTATCCAGCGTTGCCGACATAATCAGCAGTTTGAGATCGTCGCGTAGCCCTTGCTGCACATCCAGTAATAATGCCAGCGCCAGGTCGGCTTGCAGGCTGCGTTCGTGAAATTCATCGAGGATCACCAGCGTCACGCCTTCCAGCTCAGGATCGTGCTGGATCATGCGTGTCAGAATGCCCTCGGTGACCACTTCGAGTTGGGTATTTGGCCCGACGCAGGTTTCGGCACGCATTCGGTAACCGACGGTTTCACCCGGTTTTTCGCCTAATAATTCTGCAAGGCGCTGTGCGACGTTCCGTGCCGCCAGGCGGCGTGGCTCCAGCAACAGAATTCGACCGCCTAAATTGGCCTGCTGTAAAATCTGCAACGGCAGCCACGTCGATTTACCGGCACCTGTCGGCGCACTCAGTAAAACCTGCGGCGCGTTTTTCAATGCGCTAAGAATATCGGGCAGCACGGCAGCAACCGGTAATGACGACACAAACGGCTCCAAAAGGGTATGATGCAAAGTTCGCTAGTGTAGCATCACATGAATCTATACCCGAGAATCCACCATTACCGAGAGACCCACAATGGCTGAAACTCGCCGTCTGTTCTTTGCCCTCGAATTACCTGCAGAGGTACAAAAACAGATTATCCAGTGGCGCGCCACGCAGTTTCCTGAAGATGCTGGTCGCCCGGTTGCTGCGGCAAACTTACACCTGACGCTGGCCTTTTTAGGTGATATCAGCGCTGAAAAGCAAAAAGCACTCAGCCAGTTAGCCGGACGTATTCGCCAGCGCGGTTTTACCCTGACCATTGATGATGCCGGGCAGTGGCTGCGCTCGAATGTGGTGTGGATTGGCCCGCGCCATGCGCCTTTGGGGCTGATTCAACTGGCAAATATGTTACGCTCCCAGGCAGCGCGCAGCGGCTGTTACCAAAGCCCGCAGCCGTTTCATCCACATATCACGATTTATCGTAACACTTCGCGTGCAGTCTCTATTCCGCCCCCTAATTTCCGCTGGCAATATCCGGTTGAAGAATTTGTGTTGTATGAGTCTGTTTTTAAACAAGGGCGAACGCGTTACCTGGAATTACAACGCTGGACATTAAGTAATAAGGAAGAGTGAATGGAATTTTCTCCGCCGTTGCAGCAGGCCACGTTAATCAAACGCTACAAACGTTTTCTGGCTGATGTCATCACACCTTCCGGTGAAGAGCTAACGCTTCATTGCCCAAATACCGGCGCAATGACCGGTTGTGCCACACCTGGCGACACCGTCTGGTATTCCACTTCGGATAACCCGACGCGCAAATACCCTCACACATGGGAAATGACGCAGACACAGAACGGGGAGTTTATTTGCGTAAATACCCTGCGGGCGAATGCCGTGGCTAAAGAAGCGTTAGAAAAAGAAATTATTTCGGAATTAACCGGTTACAGCACAATTAAAAGCGAAGTAAAGTACGGCGCCGAACGCAGCCGTATTGATTTTATGTTGCAGGCAGGTTGCAAAGTTAACTGCTATATTGAAGTGAAATCAGTCACGTTATCACAACAAGGTTGTGGCTATTTCCCGGATGCAGTAAGCCTGCGTGGCCAGAAGCATTTACGGGAATTGATGAACGTGGTTTTGCAGGGTGAACGCGCGGTGCTGCTGTTTACAGTGTTGCATTCGGCTATTACTCAAGTCTCCCCGGCACGCCACATCGATGCAAAATACGCGCAATTGTTATCCGAGGCGCAACAGTGTGGAGTAGAAATTATTGCCTGGAAGGCCGAACTTTCGGACAAAGGCCTGACTCTAACCTCGCCGTTGCCTGTCCTTCTATAATTTTTACTTAATAAAAGAGCAGTTAACGTTTGTCTGTTTTGTATGCTGGTGGCTCGCGTAAATACGCTTTTCTTCACAGGCTTGTCAAGAGAGGAATTTATATAATTGCCATCCTGAAAAGCATCTGCTATTTATAGCGGCCTGATTTTCCCCCTACCAGGGGACCGATAGTGCGTGTTAAGGAGAAACAACATGCAAGAAGGGCAAAAGCGTAAAACATCGTCCCTGAGTATCCTCGCCATCGCTGGGGTGGAGCCATATCAGGAGAAAGCGGGCGAAGAATATATGAACGAAGCCCAGCTGTCGCACTTCAAGCTAATTCTTGAAGCCTGGCGTAGCCAACTTATGGATGAAGTTGATCGCACGGTGACGCATATGCAGGATGAAGCAGCAAACTTCCCGGACCCGGTAGACCGTGCAGCCCAGGAAGAAGAATTCAGCCTCGAACTGCGTAACCGTGACAGGGAACGTAAACTGATCAAGAAAATCGAGAAGACCCTTAAGAAAGTAGAAGACGAAGATTTCGGCTACTGCGAATCTTGTGGCGTTGAAATCGGCATCCGCCGTCTCGAAGCTCGCCCGACAGCTGATTTGTGCATTGACTGTAAAACGTTGGCAGAAATTCGCGAAAAACAAATGGCTGGCTAACAGCCCGCAATTTCAGCACGTACCCAAAATAATTCGCGTTGCAGGAAGGCGACCAGACCGTAAGTCCCCAGGAGCATAGATAGCTATGTGACCGGGGCGAACGGGTGCAGCCAACGCACCTGCAACTTGAAGTATGACGGGTATACTTTCAAAGGCGGGAGACTCTCCCGCCTTATTCATTTCTGACCTGTCACAAAACTGATGACCACATCTCGCTACATTGGCCGCTTTGCCCCTTCGCCTTCAGGTGAACTCCACTTTGGTTCGCTGATTGCCGCACTAGGCAGCTACCTACAAGCACGCGCGCAACGCGGCCTTTGGCTGGTGCGTATTGAAGATATCGACCCGCCTCGTGAAGTTCCTGGCGCTGCCACAACGATATTGCAACAATTAGAACATTACGGTTTGCACTGGGATGGTGAGGTTTTGTGGCAATCCCAACGGCACGAAGCCTATCGTGAAGCACTCTCTTTCTTGCAACAACAAGGTTTGAGTTATTACTGCACTTGCACCCGCAGCCGTATTCAGCAAATTGGCGGTTACTACGATGGCCATTGCCGCACCCTGAATCATGGGCCAGAAAATGCGGCGCTACGATTTGTACAGCATCATCCGGTATTAAGCTTTGAAGATAAGCTACGCGGGAAGCTAATTGCCGATGAAAATCTGGCGCGCGAAGATTTTATCATTCACCGCCGCGATGGGTTATTTGCCTATAATCTTGCTGTAGTAGTGGACGATAATTATCAGGGCGTAAGCGAAATTGTCCGCGGTGCAGATTTAATTGAGCCTACGGTGCGACAAATTTCTCTGTATCAACAGTTTGGCTGGACAGTACCTGATTACGTTCATTTACCGCTGGTGCTCAACGAAAATGGCGCCAAGTTATCGAAGCAAAATCACGCGCCAGCCCTGGCTCAGGGCGATCCGCGTCCGGTTATTCATGCCGCGCTGACGTTTTTGAACCAACCAATAATTGCTGGCTGGCAAGATTTGAAGCTGAGCGAATTACTCCGTCTGGCGGTGCAAAATTGGTCGCTGCCGGCTGTTGTGCCAGGCTCTTCGTGAATACATCATTCTCAAATGCCGCACACTGAGCTATGATTAGCCGCTGTTTTTTTTGTCCCTATGATTGACACTGCCGAGGTGTACTATTTTTACCCGAGTCGCTAATTTTTGCCGCAAGGTGCTTAACCGCGATGACGTCGTGGTCGAGGAGAATGAAGATCTCCCGCAAATCACGGTGATTCCGCGTGACCAGCACGCTCTGTCCCGCAAAGATATCAGTGAAAATGCCCTCAAGGTACTCTATCGTCTGAACAAAGCAGGCTACGAGGCTTACCTCGTGGGTGGTGGTGTCCGTGACCTGTTGCTCGGCAAACAGCCGAAAGACTTTGATGTCACTACCAGCGCCACACCGGATCAAGTGCGTAAACTGTTCCGCAATTGCCGCCTGGTTGGCCGTCGCTTCCGCCTGGCTCATGTGATGTTTGGGCCGGAAATCATCGAAGTTGCCACTTTCCGTGGTCACCACGAAGAGCAAAAGTCTGATAAACAGACTTCCCAGACTGGCCAGAACGGCATGCTGTTGCGCGATAACATCTTTGGTTCAATTGAAGAAGATGCTCAGCGCCGTGATTTCACCATCAACAGCCTCTATTACAGCGTGGCTGATTTCTCAGTTCGCGATTATGTTGGTGGCCTGCGTGATTTACGCAATGGCGTTATCCGTTTAATTGGCGACCCTGAAACGCGCTATCGCGAAGACCCGGTGCGCATGCTGCGTGCGGTGCGCTTTGCTGCCAAACTGAATATGACGATTAGCCCGGAAACTGGCGAGCCTATTCCGCGTTTAGCCACCTTGATTAATGATGTCCCTCCAGCCCGTTTGTTTGAAGAATCGCTGAAACTTCTGCAAGCCGGCCATGGATATGACACTTACGAATTGCTGCGTGAATATCAGCTGTTCCAGCCGTTATTCCCGACCATCACTCGCTACTTCACCGAACAAGGTGACAGCCCGATGGAGCGCATGATCACTCAGGTGCTGAAGAATACCGATAACCGCATTCATAACGATATGCGCGTTAATCCGGCCTTCTTGTTCTCCGCCATTTTCTGGTATCCGCAACTGGAGATGGCTCAAAAGCTGACTCAGGAAAGCGGCCTTGCCTATATGGACGCCTTCGCATTAGCAATGAACGAAGTGCTGGATGAAGCCTGCCGTGCGCTGGCGATTCCAAAACGCATTACCACGCTGGTTCGTGATATCTGGGGCTTGCAGCTTCGTCTGTCACGCCGCCAGGGCAAACGCGCCTGGAAGCTGATGGAGCATCCTAAGTTCCGCGCGGCGTATGATTTGTTGGCACTGCGTGCTGAAGTGGAAAACAACCAGGAATTACAACGCCTGACCAAATGGTGGGGTGAATTCCAGGTGGCTGCTCCACCGGCGCAAAAAGATATGCTTGATGTGTTAGGTGATGAGCCTGCGGTTCGCCGCCGCCATCGTCGCCCGCGTAAGCGTGCACCACGCAGCGGTGGAAGTGCATGACGCTTGCGTATATCGCGCTAGGCAGCAACCAGGCGTCGCCGCTTGAGCAAGTGACTCATGCGCTCGACGCCATTGCAGCCATCCCGCAAAGCCGGGTGGTTGCCATCTCCTCTTTCTATCGCACCCCGCCGCTCGGCCCGCAAGACCAACCCGATTACCTGAATGCTGCTGTCGCACTGGAAACTGAACTGTCTCCCGAAACATTACTGGCCCATACTCAACGTATAGAGCTGGAACACGGACGAGTGCGCAAAGCTGAACGCTGGGGGCCACGCACGCTTGATCTCGACATGATGCTGTTCGGTAATCTGACTATTGCCACATCAACGCTGACAGTGCCGCATTACGATATGAAAAACCGCGCTTTTATGTTGGTTCCATTGCTGGAAATTGCGCCTGACTGCGCGTTCCCCGAAGGCCTGCCAGTCGCGAAAGTTTTAGAAAACCTCTCCCAGGATGGGATTACTTTTTGGTAACCACGGACGCGTTCATTTAATCAATATCATTCCTCACCGGGACTGCCATGAAACCAATCACTATGTCTCAGTTGCGCCAATGGAAACAGGCTCAACGCAAGTTCGCCACCATCACCGCTTACGATTTCAGCTTTGCCAAACTGTTTGCCGAAGAAGGCATTGGCGTGATGCTGGTTGGCGATTCATTAGGGATGACCGTTCAAGGCCACGACTCCACGCTGCCAGTCACCGTAGAAGATATTGCCTACCACACTCGCGCTGTACGCCGTGGCGCGCCGAATTGCCTGTTGCTGGCAGACCTGCCGTTTATGGCTTATGCCACCCCAGAACAAGCTTTTGCTAACTCCGCTGAAGTGATGCGCGCTGGTGCCAACATGGTCAAAATCGAAGGCGGTCGCTGGCTGGTCGAAACCGTCAAAATGCTGACCGAACGTGCCGTGCCGGTCTGCGGGCATTTGGGCCTGACGCCGCAATCCGTGAACATCTTTGGTGGTTATAAAATCCAGGGCCGTGATGAAGCTGCCGCACAAACGTTGTTTGACGATGCCGTGGCGCTCGAAGCCGCAGGCGCTCAATTGTTAGTACTGGAATGCGTACCGGTTGTGCTGGCAAAACGCATTACCGACGCGCTGACGATCCCGGTTATTGGTATTGGCGCGGGCAATGTCACTGACGGGCAAATTCTGGTGATGCACGATGCCTTCGGTATTACCGGCGGTCACATTCCAAAATTCGCTAAAAACTTCCTCACCGGAACCGGTGACATGCGTGCTGCGGTGCGTCTGTACATCAACGAAGTTGAGTCCGGCACCTATCCAGGTGAAGAACATAGTTTCCACTGACAGGAGAAGGGTTGTGTTGATTATCGAAACGATACCGCTGTTACGTCAGCAGATTCGCCGTTGGCGCCAGGAAGGTAAACGCATCGCATTGGTTCCGACCATGGGCAACCTGCATGACGGGCATATGAAGCTGGTCGACGATGCGAAAAGCCGCGCCGATGTCGTTATCACCACCATTTTTGTGAATCCGATGCAGTTTGACCGCCCGGATGACTTAACGCGCTATCCACGTACGTTGCAGGAAGATTGCGAGAAGCTAAACCGCCGCAAAGTGGATTTGGTATTTGCCCCGGCACCTGGCGATATTTTCCCGAAAGGCCTGGATTCCCAGACCTTCGTCGAAGTGCCTGGCCTTTCGACCATGCTTGAAGGCGCCAGCCGCCCAGGGCATTTCCGTGGCGTTTCGACCATCGTCAGCAAGCTGTTTAATCTGGTGCAGCCTGACATCGCTTGCTTCGGTGAGAAAGACTTCCAGCAAGTGGCCGTGATCCGCAAAATGGTGGCGGATATGGGCTACGACATTGAAATTATTGGCGTGCCAACTGTGCGTGCAAAAGATGGCCTGGCGCTGAGTTCACGCAATGGCTATCTGACCGCCGAGCAGCGCAAAATCGCGCCCGGTCTGCATAAAGTGATGCAATCCCTGGCGGATAAACTGCGTGCGGGCGAGCGTGATACCGAAGAGATGCTGGCGATTGCCGCCACCGAGCTTAACGAAAAAGGCTTCCGTTCCGACGACCTGCAAATCCGCGATGCCGATACCCTGCTGGAGCTGAATGTTGAGAGCAAACGTGCGGTGGTACTTATGGCCGCGTGGCTAGGCCAGGCGCGTTTGATTGATAATATTCAGGTCGAGCTGGCGCAGTAGACAGCGTCATAAAATCGGGCAATACTGCCCGACTAAATTCCGGTGGCAAGCATTCTGGCTTGCTGCTTACGTAACTCTAGTGATGAAGGTTTAAGCTATGATACGCACCATGCTGCAAGGCAAACTTCACCGTGTCAAAGTGACGCAGGCGGATTTGCACTATGAAGGCTCCTGCGCCATCGATCAGGACTTCCTTGAGGCGGCAGGCATTCTGGAATATGAAGCCATTGATATTTATAACGTCACCAACGGTAAGCGTTTTTCAACTTACGCTATCGCTGGCGAACGGGGTTCTAAAATCATTTCGGTGAATGGTGCTGCGGCACATTGTGCTGATGTGGGTGACATTCTGATTATCGCGACCTACGTCACCATGCCGGATGAGCAAGCCCGTAGCTGGCAGCCAAAAGTGGCCTATTTCGACGGCGACAACGAAATGAAACGCCTGGCGAAAGCCGTACCGGTTCAGGTGGCGTAATCTTTACGGATTTGTAGGTCGGGTAAGCGAAGCGTCACCCGACATAATTGACGCATTTGGTGGATGACGCTTTCGCTTATCCACCCTACAAAACCATTATACCTTTCAAGACTGCGGCTGGTTACTAATCAACCGCGACATTGTTTCTAAAGAATCCGTCCGCAAAATATATAGCCGTTTTAGCAAAAACGGATTATCCCCCGGCTTCACCTTCCCACGCACCGTTGTCACCGCCATATGGAATCCCGCATCGTTCGCCGCTTTCACAGCCTTATCGTTATATCCACCAAACGGATACGAGAGGTACAAAACATGCGGATTAAACTGCGCCAGGGCGCGTCTTGAGTGTTCAAAATCAAGCAGGATATTACGATAGCTACGACGTAACAGTGTCGGCTGGCGGTTAGCGTCAACGCGATGCAGGAAATGGGTATGCGACTGAACATCAAACACATCCTGACTGGCCTGCAATTCTGAGAGGCTCATAAATTGCAGCGATTTTGGATTCCAGAATTGCGGGTGCGCTTTTATGCGCGACGAAATGATAAATGAGGTTGCCTTAAAGCCGTACTGTTTGAGAATTGGGTATGCATAGCGATAAACCGATTTCAGTCCGTCATCAAAGGTAATCACCACCGCACGTGCTGGCATATTCATCCGGTTACGCACATAACCTTCAAGTTGATACATCGTCAGCGTGGTATAGCCCATATCGCGCAGCCAGGTCATCTGGTTGTTGAAGGCCACCACCGAAGTCGTGGTTGAGGTATGACGGAAGCGAGTATTCTCTTCATCACGCAAAATATGGTGATAAGTCAGCACCGGAATGCCGTTATCGGGCTGCGCATCAAGGCTGCTGACATACCCGAGGCGGTTACCAATGCGGATTTGATACCAAGTTTGATTGAGGTGGTCTTTTAGGCTGGCAATAATCGGGTAACGCAAATTGTCTGCCAGCGTACCGAACTGAGCACTACCGCTGCTAGGTGCGTTATATACCGTGATATCGCGGAAGGTGACCAGATTCTGGTTGCTCAACGGTTTGTGCAAATCACCCAGACGGTCTTCAACACGTTGTTTTCCTGCTACCGGTTCAAGGTGTGTTTTATCAATAAACCCGGTGCCAAAACCAAAATTGAACTCGTAATAATCTGCCGCAGTAGGCACTACGGCCAGGATTTGCCCTTCCTGAATGTTACCGACAGAAATGACTTTATCCCCCACCTGTGCCCAAATATCAGCATCTTCTGTGGTTTGCATATATTGTGCGGGAGTGTGATGGCTACTGAGCAGGCTGGCATTGGCGCTACTGCCACCAATCAGCATCAGCACGGTAAAGAAAAGGCGAGTTAGCATAACAAGTTTGATAACACTGGGTGTCTCAATGGCGAGAAGAAGCGGTTATTCTAACAAAAGTCCACCCAATACCAACCTTTCCGCTCAATATTGGTGGAGTAACACAAACGGTGGGTTTTTCTGCTGCTGATGCCAAAGGCTGGTGACGTCACCCCCTCCATGCTCAACAATAAGTTCACGGAATGCTTCGCCAGTTTGTGTTTCACGGTGCGCACGCATCGCAAACAGCAGCGGCAGTGTGACGCCTGAAATCACTTCACAATGGGGATGCTGGTGGCTAATCAGTGCCGCAGTACGGTAAGGAGCCGCGCCAGTAATATCCGTCAGAAAGATCACGCCATCACCAGAATCACAATTGTACAACGCATCACACATCATACGGCTGAGCATATTGGTGCTAAGCCCTTGCCAGTAATTTACCGCACAGCATTGCGGCTGTGGGCCAAAACGTCGCTCAATCGTATCGAGCATATCCTGAGCATAATAGTCATGACCGGCAATAACCCAACCCAACATGGCCTTCTCCTTTTTGCGGAGCGACAGTGTGCCAGAGCGAAAAATAAGCACCCTGATGCTAATCAAAACTGGGTAAGAAAGAAGGATGTTTACCTCCCCTTGCGGGGAGGTCAGATTGCTGACAAAGGTCACAGAACAGGTTTTGTAGGGTGGATAAGCAATAGCGCCATCCACCATTTACGCCAGTGATGTCGGATGACGCTATCGCTTATCCGACCTACGAAAGAGCTTTATCATCAGTCTCTTAGCTACGTAGACCACGGCCACGCTGAATCAGATACCAGCACAGAATGTAGAAGGCCAGAATAAAGCCCACCAGCACGGCTACGGTAAACAGCAACGGGACATCGTTAATGCCGAGGAAACCATAACGGAAGCCGCTGATCATATACACCACCGGGTTAAGGTGAGACAGCGCTTTCCAGAATGGAGGCAGCAATGAAAGAGAGTAAAACACACCACCTAAATAGGTCAGCGGGGTCAGCACGAAGGTTGGGATCAGGCTGATATCGTCAAATGTTTTAGCAAACACCGCGTTCAACAAACCGGCCAGCGAGAACAGAATCGCCGTCAACAGCAGAGTTAACGCAACAAACAGCCATGAATGCACCTGGAACGGCACAAAGAACAGCGACACAGCGGTAACCAGAATACCAACACACAAGCCACGCGCCACACCACCACCAACATAACCGGCGATAATAATATGCGTCGGCACTGGCGCCACCAGTAGTTCTTCAATGTTGCGCTGGAATTTAGCGCTAAAGAAAGAGGAAGCAACGTTGGCATAAGAGTTGGTGATCACCGCCATCATGATCAAACCCGGCACGATGAACTGCATGTAGGTAAAACCATGCATTGAACCGATTTGCGAGCCAATCAAATTACCAAAAATGATGAAATACAAGGTCATAGTGATGACCGGTGGGACGAGAGTTTGTATCCAGATACGCGTAAAACGGTGGACTTCTTTGGTCCAGATACTTTTTAACGCCACCCAATAGAGATGCATCATGCCTGGTCTCCTTTATGACCGTTAATCAGCGTGACAAACAGCTCTTCAAGACGGTTAGCTTTGTTACGCATACTTAGTACCTGAACCCCTTGAGAACTTAACTGGCTAAACACGCTGTTGATTCCCTGTTCGCGCAGCACTTCTACTTCCAGGGTGGAAGTATCAACCAGGCGATATTGGTAACCATCCAGCTGCGGAAGTGGGCTTTTAGGCGCAAGATCGAGGATAAACGTTTCTGACTTCAGCTTTGAAAGCAGTGATTTCATGGAGGTATTTTCAACCAACTCGCCATTTTGAATAATACCGATGTTGCGGCACAGCATTTCTGCTTCTTCAAGATAGTGAGTGGTCAAAATGATAGTAGTGCCTTTGTCGTTTAAATCCTTCAGGAAACCCCACATAGAACGGCGCAGCTCGATGTCGACGCCCGCGGTGGGTTCATCAAGGATCAGCAATTTTGGTTCGTGCATTAAGGCACGGGCAATCATTAAACGGCGCTTCATGCCACCAGATAACATACGCGCACGTTCGTTGCGTTTTTCCCACAGATCGAGCTGTTTCAGGTACTTTTCGCTACGTGCGATGGCATCAGCTCGTTCAACACCATAATAGCCCGCCTGATGAACGACAATTTGCTGCACGGTTTCAAACGGGTTGAAGTTAAATTCCTGCGGCACCAACCCGAGCTGACGTTTAGCGTTAACCACGTCTTTTTCCAGGTCGTATCCAAACACACGCACCCGGCCAGAGGTTTTATTAACCAGCGAGCTAATAATCCCGATGGTGGTGGATTTTCCTGCGCCGTTCGGCCCCAGCAGAGCATAAAAATCCCCTGCTTCAACACGAAGATCTATGCCGCGCAGCGCCTGAACACCGCCGGGATAGGTTTTCGTTAACTGTTCCAGCTCTAATGCAATAGTCATGGATATACGGTTACCTTGTCCGGTACAAAAAAAATTATGCCGTTTAAAAATTATTTCAGTTGCCCTATATTACCTCAACGCACTTCTTCCGTTACAGGTTGTTAACCTCCATGAAAGACATTGATACCCTCATCAGCAATAACCAGGTCTGGTCAAAACTGATGGAGGACGAAGACCCGGGCTTTTTTGAACGTTTGTCTCAGGCCCAAAAACCGCGCTTCTTGTGGATCGGCTGTTCTGATAGTCGCGTACCCGCTGAACGTCTGACCGGCCTTGAGCCTGGCGAATTATTTGTTCACCGTAACGTGGCAAACCTGGTCATTCATACGGATCTAAATTGCCTTTCTGTAGTGCAGTACGCCGTTGATGTTCTTGAAGTTGAACACATTATTATTTGCGGCCACTACGGATGCGGCGGCGTACAAGCAGCGGTTGAGAACCCAGATTTAGGGCTTATCAACAACTGGCTGCTGCACATCCGCGATATCTGGTTCAAGCATAGTTCGCTGTTGGGAGAACTCCCACCAGAGCAACGTCTGGATACGCTTTGCGAGCTGAATGTCATGGAACAGGTTTATAACCTCGGCCATTCCACCATTATGCAATCAGCATGGAAACGCGGGCAGAAAGTCACAGTACATGGCTGGGCTTACGGGATTCATGATGGTCGCCTGCGCGATTTAGAAGTCACCGCCACTAGCCGTGAATCGCTGGAAAAAGGTTACCGCAGCGGGATTTCGAATCTGCAAAACTCCCATCGCAGCCACAAGAATAGAACACCTTCGCAGTAACTCAGATAGCAAAAAGGGCCTTAAAGGCCCTTTTTATTTATCGGTGATTGGGCGTTTGCTCAACTTATTCGTCTAACAAAACCACTTTACCGACGTATGGCAGATGGCGATAACGCTGAGCGTAGTCAATGCCATAACCCACCACGAACTCGTCAGGAATGGCGAAACCAACCCACTCCACGTTCACGTCCACTTCGCGGCGCTCTGGTTTATCCAGCAGCGTACAAATGGCCAGTGATTTTGGCTCACGCAGGCTCAGAATTTCGCGCACTTTGCTCAGCGTATTACCAGAATCGATAATATCTTCGACGATCAGCACGTCTTTGCCGCGAATATCTTCATCGAGGTCTTTGAGGATTTTCACATCGCGGGTGGTGGACATGCCGCTGCCATAACTGGATGCGGTCATAAAATCGACTTCGTGGGGCACTTGAACTTCACGGCACAAGTCAGCCATAAACATAAATGAGCCACGCAGCAAGCCAACCAGCACCATATCACTACCGCTATCACGATAATGTTCAGTGATCTCACGACCCAATTCAGCGATACGGGCTTTGATCTCCGCTTCGGGGATCATCACTTCAACAGTATGTTTCATAGTTATAACCATATGATTTAAAAATAAATCATTCGATGTCGATTAAATTTCAACCAACACAAAATATTCAGGCCAGCAGTATACCAGCAAAACACATTCGCATGCGCTATCAGTAAAAAAGCCATTTATGTGATGAATATCACGTTTGTTAATAACTATAATGAATTGCTATCAAATTTTTAAGAGCGTGATAATTGTGAAAACAAATAACTCCGGTTCGCGAGTCATCGCAACCTTAACAGTCCTGTTTGCGGTATTAACTGGGCTGTATTTACTCATTGGCGGGATATGGTTAGTGGCAATTGGTGGGTCATGGTATTACCCGATTGCCGGGGTGGTGATGTTAATCACCGCAGTGTTACTTTGGCAACGTAAAGCGCTGGCGCTGGGGATTTACGCCGCATTACTGCTTTGCACCGCGGCGTGGGGTGTCTGGGAAGTAGGTTTCGACTTCTGGGCATTAACACCACGTTTAGACGTACTGTTCTTCTTCGGCGTATGGCTGCTGCTGCCGTTCGTTTATCGTCATCTGACTCTGCCTTCTTCGGGTGCCGCAGCAGCACTTGGCGCGGTGCTGGCAATTACCGTGGTGGTATTGGCCTGGGCCGTGTTTAACGATCCCCAAGAAATCAACGGTACGCTCAGTGCGGATGCGCAGGCTCCTGTGGCAGCAAGTTCCGCAATTCCTGATGCCGACTGGCCTGCATATGGCCGCAATCAGGAAGGACAGCGCTACTCTCCTCTAAAACAGATCAACGATAAAAATGTCGGTCAGCTTAAAGAAGCGTGGACTTTCCAGACTGGCGATGTGAAGCGCCCAACCGATCCGGGTGAAATCACTAACGAAGTCACCCCGATTAAAGTCCGCGATACGCTGTACCTGTGTACCGCTCACCAGCAACTGTTCGCGCTGGATGCGGCAACCGGTAAGCAGAAGTGGAAATTCGATCCGCGTCTGGATACCAATCCTTCGTTCCAGCATGTGACCTGCCGTGGTGTTTCCTACCACGAAGCAACGGCTGATAACGCGAGTGCGGATGTGGTTTCTGACTGCCCTCGTCGAATCATTCTTCCAGTGAATGATGGCCGTCTGTTTGCGATTAATGCCGATAACGGCCAGCTTTGCGAAAGCTTTGCTAACAAAGGCATTCTGAACCTGCAAACCAACATGCCGGTGACCACTCCAGGGATGTATGAACCGACATCACCACCGATTATCACCGATAAAGTGATCGTGATTGCCGGTGCAGTGACCGATAACTACTCCACTCGCGAGCCGTCTGGCGTGATCCGTGGTTTTGATGTCAACAGCGGCAAACTGCTGTGGGCATTCGACCCGGGAGCCAAAGACCCGAATACAATTCCAGGCGACGAGCACCATTTCAGCCTTAACTCGCCGAACTCCTGGGCACCTGCGGCCTATGACGCGAAGCTGGATTTAGTGTATCTGCCGATGGGTGTCACCACGCCAGATATTTGGGGTGGCAACCGCACACCGGAACAAGAGCGTTTTGCCAGCAGCATCGTGGCGCTGAACGCGACCACCGGCAAACTGGTGTGGTCTTATCAAACGGTGCACCACGACCTGTGGGATATGGACATGCCGTCGCAGCCAACGCTTGCCGATATTACCGTTAAAGGCGAAACCGTTCCGGTTATCTACGCGCCTGCGAAAACCGGCAACATCTTTGTGCTCGACCGTCGTGACGGTAAACTGGTTGTTCCGGCTCCGGAAAAACCAGTTCCACAAGGTGCGGCGAAAGGTGACTACGTGACGCCAACTCAGCCATTCTCGGATTTGAGTTTCCGTCCGAAGAAAGACCTGAGCGGTGCCGATATGTGGGGTGCGACCCTTTACGATCAAATGGTCTGCCGGATTATCTTCCACAACCTACGTTATGAAGGCATCTTCACGCCGCCTTCTGAGCAAGGCACGCTGGTGTTCCCGGGGAACCTGGGGATGTTCGAGTGGGGTGGAATTTCAGTCGACCCTAACCGTCAGGTGGCGATTGCCAACCCAATGGCACTGCCGTTTGTTTCTAAACTGATGCCACGCGGGCCAGGTAACCCGATGGAGCCGCCAAAAGATGCTAAAGGCAGTGGTTCTGAATCCGGCATTCAGCCGCAGTACGGCGTACCATTTGGCGTGACGCTGAACCCGTTCCTTTCTCCGTTCGGCTTGCCGTGTAAGCAACCGGCCTGGGGTTACATCTCTGCGGTAGATTTGAAAACCAACGAAGTGGTGTGGAAAAAACGTATCGGGACAGTGCGCGACAGTTCGCCGCTTCCGCTGCCGTTTAAAATGGGGATGCCAATGCTGGGCGGCCCAATTTCTACCGCCGGGAATGTGTTGTTCATTGGCGCAACCGCAGATAACTACCTGCGTGCTTATAACATGAGCAACGGTGAAAAACTGTGGGAAGCGCGTCTGCCAGCCGGTGGCCAGGCAACGCCGATGACCTATGAAGTGAATGGCAAGCAGTACGTGGTGATTTCTGCAGGTGGCCACGGATCCTTCGGGACGAAGATGGGCGATTACATCGTCGCTTACGCTTTGCCGGACGTTAAATAAACCATTATCTCCCGGCAGGCAACCTGCCGGGAGATAATTTTATTCATAGGAAATAGTAAAAACAGCCTGCGAGGTAAAAGAACCCGGTCGGGTAGATTTACCATTTTTCTCTAATTGTGCGGTCAGATTTATAGTCGTTGAGCCAGTCATTGATACACTAAAGGTAGAAGAGCCATCCGGGACGACCGTTGAACTGCCGTTCTTAATTCGTAGTGCTACGCCGGTGCTACCACTGGAAGTCGTCGTGGTATTTTTTAATAACTGGCTGCTATCTTCCCTGGAATTAGTATTAAGTTTGACCTTAACTTTTGTACCCACGCACTGAGTCATTTTAAGTGAAAAAGGTACGGGGTCCTTTCTATTCAAGTCATCCATATCATATTCACCAAGCGCTAGTGTATTTCCGCTAACGTTGGTACCCGCGACAACCGCAGTGCTACAGGTAGGAAAACTGTTTAGAAGATTAATACTAATTGCACTATTAGTAAGCACGTCCGTATTAAAATCACTCATTTGTAACGTCGTTAATCTTCCTGCTATTGGATGCGCAACCGTC
Source organism: Buttiauxella agrestis ATCC 33320 (assembly GCA_024169445.1). Lineage (GTDB taxonomy): Bacteria > Pseudomonadota > Gammaproteobacteria > Enterobacterales > Enterobacteriaceae > Buttiauxella > Buttiauxella ferragutiae. The sequence continues at coordinate 1,875,544 of JALKFA010000001.1, read as the reverse complement.
TGGCCTGGAGCCCATTTGTAGTCAGGAGTTTGATAAATCCTCATGTAAATTCCATAGGTTTGACTATCTCTATCCCATGGGTACGATTCGCTGCCGAGATGCCCCCAGTTATTAGTTGCTCCAAGTGGCAAAGTCTGGTTGTTTCTTATACCGCCATCGCATCCATTACTTTTGTGGGCGCGACATATTATGGCCACCTCATAGACGATACCTGGAATAGTGGTTCTAAAGAAAGTTGAATAATTATTACTACCACCTGAGTCACCGGTATTGGTATCTTTAATGACAACATTCTGCGCATTGCCTGATATTTGATTAAAATACAGATACCCCCTGCCATTATAACAGTCAGTTTTAATAGCACTAGTCTCAGTAAGTGATATCCAACTTGGCGTCAGTCTCACATAGGGCGCATTATTGACACCTGCAAACTGATATACAGAAATAGCCGCCGAAGGTATTGTCACTGAATAAGGCGATTCAAATTGACAAAATGTTGCGGCGATACCAGGTGTACTGAATAAAGTATAAAATGAAGACATTATCAGCAGTAATATTCTAACAACAGGTAGAATTTTCAGACATTGCAGGTTAATCATAAATTACACTCACCATAATATTCGAAGCCACTCTTCCAGCTGAAACGACTCCCGTATTCTGGTAACGGGCATAAAAGAGATAATCTGTTAAATACTCTGAAGATGTTTGATCCTGCACGTCATAAATAACATCGGAACTACCATCGCTCTTCAAGACATTGGTATTTGTCAGCGCAGAGAAAATGACAACACCAACGTTCTCCGCACCGCCTGACGAAGGGGAAGCTTCATTAATAAAGACTTGTTTTGACTGCGCAGGAAATTGTTCCGAAACGGGTTTAAACTGAAAATGAAGGCGGTTTGCCTCACCCTGAACCCAGTCAACGCAGTCATCAACTGTAATTTTAAAAGGTTGCCCACCTGCAGCATCTGTAGGAGACAACGGAGCTGGAGGATTGCCGCGTGGTGAAAAATAATCCCGACTCACCGTCGGCAAATGCACACTGCCATTATTTTCTACCGTCACATTACAGGTATTATTAATTATGTTGGCGTTGATATTCATATCCACACCAGCCTCGCACGCTAAAGAGGTGCCACTTGCTAAAATGAATAGTGCCAGGTACCTAAAAATAGCTCCACGAGACCGGTGGGATATCATAACCAAACCTTATTTGTAAGTGATAACAAAAGTAATCGGGACTTGGAAGGTACCGGCAGTAACCTCGTCAATTGAGCGCTCATTCCCAATCACCATTCTGGCATTCATAGCAACATCAAGCGTACTTCCAGAAATAGCAAGTTCCTGAGGGATGGAACGATCTTTACAGCTAAATTCTGTACCGCTGTCCGGCAGACCGCGCCATATCTCAACGGCAGTTGCTGCCGCAGTGCCCGTATAATTTGGATATGAGGTTCCATCGCCATTTAGGCCAGAGCACCCCCCGCCGCTAATTTGTGTGCTCACCATGGCACTCTTGACCCCAGAACAGCCGCTAAACGCTAACTTAAAATTCTCGACACGAGCCTTCGTCTGTAAATCAGATTTAAATACATCGCCGAAAGAAATAGTTGACGTAGCCGCTCCTGCACTATCCTTTATTTGAGCATTGCAAGTCCCCGCTTCTACAGTCGAGGTAAATGTTGCAGTCACACTATCCGTACCCGTAATAGCGTAAGCGGATGATATGGAAAATAGACTTGCAAACAGAGATAAGAAATAGATTTTTAGATTTATATTCTTCATGATCGCACTCCTTGATCTGAGCGAGAAAAATTATTCATAAGTGAAGTTAAATATTGCAGTGGCATTAAAAGCACCCGTTGTGACCTTCGTGGCATCCGTAGGCACAAGCTTTGCTAACAAATTAACTTTCTTAGCAGCTATTTCACTGGTAGTCCAAACCAAACGCTTAGCATCTACCGTTGAGTTAATAGTGAATGCCTCGCCACCTGAAGCTCTCGCTACTGAAACCCCAAGATAATCTGCCTTGTCAGTACTTGTAATACCATTGATGATTAATGTAGGGACAATTCCAGATTGAGTGCCAGTTATAGTGGTTTTTATTACTGCCAGGCTCGATGGGCATGTCACGATATCCAGTGAAAAGGGAACCGAAACGCTGGCGTCACCGGATAATATCTTATCTAAAGATGTTTTCCCTGAATTACCAATGGCAATAGTATTATTTTGATTATTTCCCGTACCACCTGTAATGCGCATATCACACGTAGTTTCCCGAATATTCGCAGTAAAATTGACAGTCAGATCTGTAGCATAAATGTTACTGGATAATATTCCACATGAAACACATAGTAATTTTGCTATCGATGAATTTAACCTCATTGAACTCCTCCTTGATTATAATAAATAACTACCTATTATTAATTCACATGGCAACTTTGGTTAGTTAATACCGTGGTTAAACCGATTGTTTGCGCATTCGCAGGGATCTGATAATTTACTGTGCATTGTTCTTCAGACTTGTTTCCCCAGCGAATCGTTAATCGTCCTGCGTCATTAATACCCCTGACAAACGCACGTCCCGCCTGGCCCACGCTACCTACAACATTATTATTTTCATCATAGACATCAGCCCCCAACGGAATAAAACCTTTATCATTACGAATGAGTTCAAGAAGTACCGAGCGCCCCTCTTCAGTGGCAAAATCAACACGTACGACAGCACCATCACGCGGAATAGCAGTGGTACTGGTGTTCATAATTGCCACATCATTTTCCAGAGTATCAATATTCAACCCAATGGTATTTTCACGATATGGCGAAAGATAAGGCACCACCGCGTAACCCTGCCCATCGATTTCTCCATCACCGTTGGTCATTTTTGCGCCTTTCGCCCCTTTGGCTTTTACCAAAGCGATCGTACTTGTTGTGCCTATGTTTCCGGGTGAAAAGGTTATTCCACCTGAATGAATAACGACACCACCGCTATTGCCAAATGAAGCTTGTTGTCCACTGTGATCATTTATAGAAGCAGACACGCTTATAGGTCCATAGGCACTATTGTAACTGCCATAACCACCAATCTGAGTTAAATCCTGAGACTCCGACAATGTTGAAGATGCATTCACACTATAGTTATAGCGGTTGTCTGCAGAATTACCCGATGCAGAAACATCAGCCTGAGAATTCCCTTTAAAATCACTGCTGATGGAAGCATTCATGTTATTGAACCCTCCTTTGCGAATATCATGTCCGGGTAGATTACCAAACGGAATACTTAAACCTATATACGCACGGTCATCTTCTTCACCATTGACGTTATAAGCACGCTGCAACGAGAGATTATAGCTCACCCAGCTAAATGAATTGCTATAACCAAATGAATACTGTGACGTTGTTTTACTATTATTCCAGTAATCTTCCCAACTCCCGGTTAAATAAACGGAACCGTAGTTATTATCTCCGGCTTGCAGCAGTTGGTTGATACTCACCTGGACTTGGTTTTTCTGTCGATCAAAATTGTTCCAGCTGTTTTCATTTCCATCAGCATTATTAGTACTATCGATATCATTATTTAAACTACTTGCATCACTTAAACTAAGGTAGTCCGTCGTTGAGAACCGATATGCGGTAACGTTGAACGAGGTATCGGTCATTTCCAGCAGTTTACTAAATGTAAGACGATAGCTCTGCCCCTGCAGTGTTCCAACAGTTTCGATATCCGCCTGCGACTGTGTTACATCTAATGCTATTGCGCCGAAAGAAGTATTTACCGCCACACCGAGTAAAGCAGCGAAATAATCAGTATCCGTGAATTCAATACCGGTGTAGCCGGTTAAAAGATTATTGATCCCATAATATCCGGAAGCCACAACGACTTTAGGTTTGTTACCGGGAGTCTCATCATTGAGTTCACCCAGGCCAAAATCCCAACGCGCAGTACCCGGACGCAACATTTGAGTAACCGAAGAGAAGGGGATAGAAAAGCTACGTTTGCTACCATCGGCCTCTTCAACTGTTACATCAAGATCGCTACCAGAACCCGATGGATTCAGGTCATCGATAGCGAAGGGGCCTGGCGGTACAGTGGTTTCGTAAATGGTATTGCCACTCTGGCGCACGGTAACCTTGGCATTGCTGTTAGCCACCCCGCGTACTACTGGTACATAGCTTTCTTCCCCACCAGGTTGCATACGGGTATCGCTGTATAAACGGATCCCTCGCAAACTCACTGAATCGAAAGTATCCCCGCTGGTAAAGGTATCACCGATAACAAACTGAGATTTCAGTGACGGAATATCACGCTGGACATAAATATCCTGGCTTTCATATCCGCTGCCATTATCTTTCGACCAATTAGCCGAACCACGAGATCGAAAACGCCATGCCCCCAGGTTCACACCATAATTAAGCCCCATATAAGCGCTTTGAGCCATGTCGCCATCATTGTTGGAGGTATATGCATTCAGATCGTAAGAGAGCATGGCCGCGTTGACGCCGCTATCCCACAAAGAAGGATCGATATACCCTTTTGGGCGCTTAAGAACATATATTTGTGGCAACGAAATATCCAGTCGTTGCTCTTCGCTGGCAAAGCTGACATGAGAACCAGAATAAATTGCACTTAAGTCGTAACAGGTCGCCTGCTCGGAGGAAGCATCCTCTTCTTCCGCAACAAACTTAATAGTAGAGGTGTCTATTCCTAACTGAGACAATAGCAACTGAGTAATACAGGGTGAAGCAATATCAGTACCATTGGCTTTGAATGTGATTTTCCCATTATATTTTGCAGCGTTATTAACATATACGACAACACTGTAAACGCCAGGTAATACCGGGTTCCCGTGAGAGAAACGGCTGACATCCACCTTGCCACTGCTGTCTGTGTTAAAGAGAAATTGATCGTTGAACTCAACACCGTCTTCTGAAGAAGATATTTGTTCGTGATTCTCTTCCGCATAAGTAGGTACTGATAATAAAGTACCTATTAAAAATAACGGACTATAGTATCTCGTTAAGCCACGCACGATAGCACACATCCATATTATGATAAACCAGGTCCACCTGAAAAGTTAGATATTCACTTCACGCTCAATGCTTCCGCCATAGTCATTTATTGCGCTATATTTTATTTTCCCACCAGAGGCGGTATTACTAAGATCCTTTATCTTAAAGGAAGCACTGCTACCTGGTGCTATAGCACTGGTATCAATGCTATATTTTTTATTGTTATTTAAATATGTAGCATCACTGAATGACACATAATATTGAGAGCTATTTTTTACTTCTGCATATACTCCCTGCGCATCTTTTCTTAATGACCATTGTAATTTCGTGGCTGCTTCTTCAGGAGTACTTTGTAAACCATCAGGACGATAGAACATTTTTATCCGTGTACGGAAAGCAAGTTGGACAATATTCTCACCATCTGTATTTTTAGCTTTAGGCGGTACTTCCAGTACGTTAAACCAAAAGAGACTTTCTTTATCCTTCGGTAACTCAGCCCCAAGAGAAGTAATCCTGATTGTCTGCCCTTTATTTGGATCAATACGTGAAACTGGTGGGGTGACTAAAAAAGGAAGCTTTAACTCCTGCGGATTCACAGAATCACGCCCATCATCCAGCCATGACTGGACAAGCAAAGGCTTTTGCCCACGATTATCGAGTTTAACCGAAACATCTTTCGCAGATTGCTGATAGATAATCCGGGTACCCGAAATAACAATATCGGCATAACAGTTAGAAGCCACAAACCAAGCGCTCAAGAAGACGACTAAAGAATATACTCTCTTGTAATTAATGAAGCTCATAATGATACACCGGTAAAATAAAGAATAATAAACCTGCCTTAATGGCAGGTTTAATAAATAACACTTTAGAATAAAATTTTATTCATAAGCCATCGTGAAGGTAACGTTGGTATTGACTTTACCTGGCACAACGGGATTGCTGGCTACGTTCCAGTCAGCACTGGGTACATAAGCGGCACGATAAGCAAATACACCTCTACCAGCATCGAGGGTGACCACCTGAGAAACATCAGTTGGGTCACCAATCTTAACCTGAGTGACATTACCTGAAGCGTTATTAAACAGCGCCACACTCACGTTTTGAGCAGCGCCAGAAACAGTGGAATCAGGCTTCAGAGTACCATTTGATAGCTCAGCAAATTGCTGTGAAGAGAATGAAATTGTTGCTTTAGTCAAAGACTCTTCACATTCGTTTAGCATCAGTTCAAATTCCTTCGAACCCACACCACCCGCAACAAGAGTTGAGCCTTCTACAGCCGCTTTAGTGACTACCGGCATTGAAATAGTTACGTTACTAGCATCAATTCCGTTGTTGGTCGTAATTTTACAAGTGGTACCTGTAACTGCACCATCGAGAGTAATCAGACCAAGATCTGTTGCATGGGCAGAAAATACCCCCATTGCCAATAGCAACGCAGAAACTTTAAATTTCATATAAACATCCCTTTAATTTAAAATTAATTATCTATTAATAATTCCAGTGACATAGGCATGAACTAATAATCGCAATATGCGTTAAATACATTTAACACAAGCGATCATTAGATATTTTATTGAAAATCTGCAAATGCCAGTAGAAAGATGGAGTATGTAGTCAAGGGAGGGTATACACAACACCTCATTATTGAAATAATATATTAAGTAATCGTTAACACACCATCCAGAGCACAACAAGATGAATAGCAGGTGTCGGGTAATGAAGTTTTATCTTTAATGAAAAATAAAAAGCCTGCATTTTTTCATGCAAGCTTTTATGAGGCAGAGTTTATTTAGAGAATATGAGAATTTACTTAACAGTAAATCCTAACATCATGCCAGTATCTTCATGTTCCAGCAGATGGCAGTGCGCCATATAGGCATGTTCCTGAGAGGCGGCATGTTCAAAACGTACTAATACTTCACTACGCCCGCCTTCGACACGAACCGTATCTTTCCAGCCCTGACGATGTGGAGCAACGGGCTGACCGTTTTCACTCAGGATGCGGAACTGCGTGCCATGAATGTGGAACGGATGCAGCATCATGTCGCCTTCACCAGAAATCGTCCATTTCTCGAATTTGCCTTTCTCGGCGGCAAACGCTGGGGTGTTCATATCAAATGCTTTGCCGTTAATCTTGTTGGCATTATGGAAGTCGAATCCTGAACCCTGTTTTCCGTGATTCATGCCACCATGGTTCATCATTCCATCCTTCATATGGCTCATGTTGCCCATATTACCCATATCGCCGTGTCCGGACATGCTCATGCCCGCCATTGCCTGCGGACCATATTTTTCCATCAACGCCTGCATACCCATCATGTCCAGCATCGGGTCCATCATCAGCTGTAGCCAACGCTCGGTAATACCTTCAATTTTCGGCAACGGCGGAACATCTGCTAGCTTGTCTGGCATTTCGCCAGAAGCCGCAATAATTAAAGGCTGGATGTGCACTATCGGCTGCGGTTTATCGAACGGGGCAACCGTCATGCCCATTTGTTTAACAGGCAGCGTGACAATATCAAACGCTTTGCCGTCGCGGGTATCGATCAGTACTTCGAAACGCTCGCCCATCAGCATAGAAAGTTCAGTGACTTTCACAGGCTCCGCTAATAAGCCGCCGTCGCTAGCTATCACGTAAAGCGGACGGTTATCACTAGCGGCAATATTGAGCGAACGCGCGTTACAGCCGTTCAACAGGCGTAAACGCAACCAGCCACGCGGGTTTGCGTGTTGCGGATACATCGCGCCATTACACAATAATGTATCGCCAAACCAGCCTACTGCCGCACTCATCACGTCCAGTTGATAGTCGATTTGCCCGTCAGCAGCGAAACGCTTGTCCTGAATGATCAGCGGCACGTCGTCGATGCCCCACTGTTTCGGTAAACGCAACGCACGGCTTTCGGCATCGTCGATTAACACCAGCCCCGCCAACCCCATCGCCACTTGATGGCCGGTTTTGCCATGCTGATGAGGATGGAACCAACATGTTGCAGCGCGTTGTTGCGGAGTAAATTTCACAGTGCGCTTGCCACCTGCGGCAATCACTCCTTGCGGCCCACCGTCGACATCGCCAGGCACTTCTAATCCATGCCAGTGCAGCGTGGTTTCTTCTGCGAGGTTATTATTAATCTCAACAGTGACTTCTTCGCCCTCATTTAACTGCAATGCTGGCCCCAACAAGTTACCGTTATAACCCCAGGTGGTAGCGGTTTTTCCGTTGAAAGTACTTTTACCCGCTTGCACCGTTAAACGGATGCTATTCTTTGCATCAGGGGTGAGAATTTGCGGGATCGGTAATACGGGTCTGTCAGCCGCCAGCGCAGCTTTACTCCAGAGCGGCAGTGCACTGAATGCACTGATGGCTGCAGAATATTTCAGAAAATCACGGCGATGCATATTCAATTCCTTTCTATTAGCAGGCTTGGGATTGAGCATAAACCTTACCCCAAGGGTAAGGTCAAATTTAAAGCGATGAATAATTCTCGTCGTGCCTCAATTAACTGTGTTAACGTTTCGTATCTAATAAAAAGTGGTAGAAGTGATGAAGATGGGTGTTAGGGCATTAATGCTGGGGTTATTGCTGGCTTTTTCCACCAGCAGTCAGGCACTTAGCGAGTCTGAAGCAGAAGATATGGCCGATCTTACTGCGGTATTTGTGTTCCTGAAAAATGATTGTGGCTACCAAAACCTGCCTAATGGACAAATTCGTCGCGCATTGGTCTTTTTTGCCCAGCAAAACCAGTGGGATTTGAGTAATTACGATACCTTCAATATGAAAGCATTGGGGGAAGATAGTTATCGCGATCTCAGCGGTATCGCCATTCCGACAGCAAACAAATGCAAATCCCTTGCCCGGGATTCATTGAGCTTGCTCGCCTACGTGAAGTAACCCGCCCTTCTCATTCTGGCTACTTTGAATCGAGTGCTCCCAAAAGTCGTTCAGCAAACTTTTGGGACACCGTATTGAAAAACAGGTTTAGCGCTTGTGAGAGATAAATTCCCGATAAGCGTTAACCACCTGCATAAAGTCCTCAACACCGCAAAAAGACAAACTTTCTTCGTCGTAGTAGTTCATCCCGTCTTCCATTTCATCACCAGTAATTTCCAGCTGATTGGCCCGGATAATCACCTCTTCACCGTCGAGCCACAACGTATATTCGTGCCCGGTGCGTTGCCACTGACGCTCACTGCCTTTAACTGAGTTTGCTGCCTCTTCGACTTCATCAAGCAGGGCGAGATTATCTTTTACTTCTTCATTAAACCAATGACCCACCACTTCGTGACCCATCGACATACGCACTTTCACCAACCCGGTGACATCACGCAAAAATTCATATTCCATGGTGTTTTCCTCTACCCAGCTTGGGGAAATGCAGTACCCCTTAGCGTATAAGGTAATTATCGCAGCAAAACCGGCGAAAAACAGCGTGGTGGGCGCGCGTGAAGGAAATAAAAAGGGAGGCCTAAGCCTCCCCTGTCGCAGAATGGGTAAATGTTATACCGCAGTCTGGAAAATCACGCCGTCTGCTTTCTCGGTGTACTGAGAAAGTTTGTCGAAGTTCAGGTAACGGTAGGTATCCACAGCAGTCTTATCGACTTGTGCCATGAAGGTCTGGTACTCGTCAGGCGTTGGCAGTTTGCCCAGCAGTGAAGCCACTGCGGCCAGTTCTGCGGAAGCCAGGAATACATTCGCACCAGTACCCAAACGGTTCGGGAAGTTACGGGTCGATGTTGAAACCACGGTTGAACCGTCCGCCACACGCGCCTGGTTACCCATGCACAGTGAACAGCCAGGGATTTCAATACGCGCACCGCTCTTACCAAACACGCTGTAGTAGCCTTCCTCAGTTAACTGAGCGGCATCCATACGCGTTGGTGGCGCAACCCACAGGCGAGTTGGCAACTGGCCTTTGTGGCTATCCAGCAGTTTACCTGCCGCACGGAAGTGGCCAATGTTGGTCATGCAAGAACCGATAAACACTTCGTCGATTTTCTCGCCCTGAACATCAGACAGCAGACGCGCATCGTCAGGATCGTTTGGCGCACACAGAATTGGCTCTTTGATATCGTTCAGATCGATTTCGATGATCTCTGCGTATTCCGCATCGGCATCGGCTTCGAGCAACTGAGGATCGGCCAGCCATTTTTCCATGCCCTGGATACGGCGCTCAAGCGTACGACGATCGCCGTAACCTTCGGCGATCATCCACTTCAGCAGCACGATGTTTGAGCTCAGATACTCTTCGATCGGCTCGCGATCAAGCTTGATGGTACAGCCGGCAGCAGAACGTTCAGCGGAAGCATCGGTCAGCTCAAACGCTTGTTCAACTTTAAGCGTAGGCAGGCCTTCGATTTCCAGGATGCGACCAGAGAAGATGTTTTTCTTACCTTTCTTCTCAACGGTCAGCAGACCTTGTTTAATCGCATACAGCGGGATCGCGTGAACCAGGTCGCGCAGAGTGATACCCGGCTGCATTTTGCCTTTGAAGCGCACCAGTACCGACTCAGGCATATCGAGTGGCATCACGCCGGTTGCCGCAGCAAACGCCACCAGACCAGAACCTGCCGGGAAGGAAATCCCGATTGGGAAACGAGTGTGGGAGTCACCGCCAGTCCCGACGGTATCCGGCAACAGCATACGGTTCAGCCAGGAGTGGATAACACCATCGCCAGGACGCAGCGACACGCCGCCACGGTTCATGATGAAGTCCGGCAATGTGTGGTGAGTATTCACATCCACCGGCTTAGGATAAGCAGCAGTGTGGCAGAAAGACTGCATCACCAAATCAGCAGAGAAGCCCAGGCATGCGAGGTCTTTGAGTTCATCACGGGTCATTGGACCGGTGGTGTCCTGGGAACCTACAGAAGTCATTTTTGGTTCGCAGTACTGATTCGGGCGAATACCTTCCACGCCACAAGCACGGCCAACCATTTTCTGCGCCAGAGAGAAGCCGCGGGTGCTGGCTACAACATCTTTCGCCTGCACGAACACTTCGCTGCGTGGCAGATCCAGCGCTTCACGTGCTTTAGTTGTCAGACCGCGACCGATGATCAACGGAATACGTCCACCAGCACGAACTTCGTCCAGCAGCACGTCAGTTTTCAGCTCGAAATTAGCGATAACATCGTTGGTTTCGTGGTTACGCACTTCGCCTTTGTATGGATAGATGTCGATAACATCGCCCATGTTCAGGTCGTTGACGTCAACTTCGATTGGCAGCGCACCAGCATCTTCCATAGTGTTGAAGAAAATTGGCGCGATTTTGCCACCCAGCACCACACCGCCGCCGCGCTTGTTCGGCACGTTCGGGATGTCGTCGCCCATAAACCACAGCACGGAGTTGGTTGCAGATTTACGCGAAGAACCCGTGCCCACAACGTCGCCCACATAGGCCAGCGGGAAACCTTTTTTGTTTAACGCTTCGATCTGTTTGATCGGCCCTACGCTACCAGGTTGATCCGGCTCGATACCTTCACGGGCGTTTTTCAGCATCGCTAACGCGTGCAGAGGGATATCCGGGCGTGACCAGGCATCAGGTGCCGGTGACAGGTCATCGGTGTTGGTTTCACCAGTGACTTTAAATACGGTAACGGTGATTTTCTCAGCCAGTTTAGGACGAGACAAGAACCACTCGGCATCAGCCCAGGATTTCAGTACTTGTTGTGCGTGGGTGTTACCGGCTTTTGCTTTCTCTTCTACATCGTAGAAATTATCAAACATCAGCAGCGTGTGGGACAGCGCTTTGGCTGCAATCGCGGCCAGCTTTTCGTTATCCAGCGCGTCAATCAGCGGATGAATGTTGTAGCCACCTTGCATGGTGCCAAGCAGTTCTACAGCTTTTTCAGGAGAGATTAGCGGGGAAGTGGCTTCGCCTTTAGTCAGGGCAGCCAGAAAACCAGCTTTAACATAGGCGGCTTCATCAACGCCTGGCGGAACACGATTAGTAATAAGATCTAAAAGGAATTCTTCTTCACCCGCTGGCGGGGTTTTCAGCAGCTCGACCAGTGCGGCCATTTGGGATGCTTCTAAAGGTTTTGGAACAATCCCATCTGCAGCACGTTCGGCTACGTGCTTACGGTATTCTTCTAGCACGACGGTTCTCCTCGCTCTCATTGTCATTTCGGTTCCGGCTATTCTCTTCACGCTCCTGTGAGACAGCAGTTTGTAGGGTAAATGCCCGGTACCGCGACGGGCAGCATAGCAGGATTTTCAGGGGGTGTTAATCCGTTTACAAAAAAGCAACATTAAATACTTGCTGAATCGTTAAGGGCAAAATATTACTTTTCGATATGACCTTCGGGCACAAAAAAACCGCCTTTGGATACCTGTTTTGTACAGAATTTGTATAGCCAGAAATAATATTTCACGGTTTCGTACTACATTTACGGCAAGAATCACCGTTTAAGACAAAAATTAAACTATCAGCTCCATATACTCACCCAGACACAGCCGCCTCCCGGCATAGCTCTCTAATTCACGGGTATCCTTCTGAATACCAGGAGAAGTTAAATGAAGTTGCCATTCAAGCCTCATATTTTTGCCCTTGTAGGGAGTGCTGTCATTTTAGCGGCATCCGGCATGCTATTTGTGAAAAGCCAATCCACGGAGGCGGCATCATCTCCGCCAGCTCCGGTTGCACAACCTGCAACGCCTGCTCCTGTGGCGGCACCCGCAGCACCCGTAGCAGGGGCGACAGCACCGCTAACCAATGCACCTACATTTACTACTGCCCAAATCGACCAATGGGTTGCGCCTGTTGCGCTATTCCCTGACCCGCTTCTATCGCAAGTGCTAATGGCGTCAACCTATCCGGCGAACGTCGTTCAGGCGGTGCAATGGTCCCATGACAATCCGAAGCTACAAGGTGATGCCGCCGTTCAGGCTGTCTCAAATCAACCCTGGGATCCGAGTGTAAAATCTCTGGTCGCTTTCCCGCAATTAACAGCGCTGATGGGTGAAAATCCGCAATGGGTGCAAAATCTGGGTGATGCGTTCCTCGCACAACCTAAAGATGTCATGGATTCCGTGCAGAAATTGCGTTTGATGGCGGAACAGACGGGTACTCTGAAAACCACTCCGCAACAAACGGTGACCACTACCCCTGTTACGGTAAACCAAAATACGACGGTTCAAGAGCCATCCACTACCAGCGCAGCTCCGGCTCAGGTTATAAAAATCGAACCCACTAATCCGGAGGTCGTTTATGTTCCTACTTACAACCCAACGACCGCGTACGGTACCTGGCCAAATACCGCTTATCCGCCTGTCTATCTTCCACCTCCCGAAGATCAGTTCGGTGACAACTTTGTTGATGGGCTCGGATTTGGCCTTGGTATCGTGACCACTGCGGCTTTATTTGGCAGCATCGACTGGGATGATGACGATTACGATGGTTATCATGGTGGTGGTGGTGGCTATAACCGTAATGGGGACAACAACATTAATATTGACGTTGACCGTTACAACCGCGTTTCCGGGCAGCAACTGGCCAAGGGCAGCAATGTGCGCTTCCAGCATAACCCAGCCTACAGGGATGGGGTTGGCTATCAATCCAACGCAGTATCTCAACGATATAACCGGACTAATACTGCAGGTGGGCTGAGCGCAACGCCTAATGCCGCAACAGTCAACCGTGATGCCCAGCGGCAAGCGGCCAGGACGCAAATGCAGCAGACTCAACGGAAAGACGCAGGCACAGCAGCACAGCGCACTACCCGCGACGCTCAGCGTCAGGCATCTTCCCAACAAGTGAACAAAATTGCTCAGCGCAATAATTATCGGGGTTACGACAGCCCTAACACTGACGCACGCCGTAACGCCGCGAAGACTCAGGCCAACCGTTCAACGAATCAACAAACACAGCGTCGTCAGGAAGCAGCCAGAACCCAGACGCGAGAAACCCAGAATCGGGCCACGACCAATACCAGGCCACGTCAGCAACAAACGAGGTCTGCATTAAGCGGTAACGACAGCCGTTCCCCTTCCTGGCAGGCGCAGAACCAGCGTGGCCAGCAAAGTCTTAACCGCTCATCAGCTAACCGTGAGCAACGGAGCCCTTCCAGAGAACGTAGTTCTGGGCATCGTGAAGTTAATCGCCGTTAAAAGGAGGCATCATGAAAAATCGTATGAAGTTATGTGCATTAGTAATGCTTATGCTGCCTGCCTTTGTTCAGGCACAGCAGTTGTTCACTACACCTGAACTGGCAGCCACCTCATTTGCCGACGCTGTCATTAGTCAGGATGAAGCCGCACTGACCAAGGTGCTGGGTGATAACTGGCGGCAGTATCTTCCCGATGACAAAGCCGATCCTGAAGCAGTGGCTCGTTTTGTTCGTGACTGGAAAGTGAGCCATAACATTGAGCAGAAAGGTGAAACTGCGCATCTGAATGTTGGGCATGAAAACTGGCAATTGCCTATCCCGATAGTAAAAACCGATGCGGGCTGGCACTTCGATATGCAGCAGGCGGCGGATGAAATTCTCACGCGCACTATTGGCCTTAACGAGCTTTCCGCGATTCAGGCGATAGACGCCTATGTCGCGGCACAGGAAGATTATTATCAGCTCAATCAGCAATATGCCCAGAAATTTGTCAGCAGCGAAGGTAAGAAGGATGGATTGTACTGGCCACTCACACCGGGTGAATCTCCCAGCCCTCTCGGCCCAAGTTTCAGTCCTGAGCATCCTGGCATGGGCTATCACGGATATCACTTCCGAATTCTTACAGCTCAAGGGGCAGACGCTGCGGGTGGTGAGAAAAACTATATTTCCGACGGGAAAATGGCAGCTGGCTTTGCGTTAATTGCCTGGCCTGTGGAGTATGGGGAAACCGGTATCACCACCTTTATGGTCGATAACCAAGGGGTGATTTATCAGAAGGATCTCGGTGAGCAAACGGCTGAAAAAGTGAAAGAGATAAAACAGTTCAACCCGGATAAAAGCTGGGAAGAAGACCAATAGTAACTGACTAGTCCTGCTATAGGTTGACACTTTTCGGCCTTACAACGCCCGATGAACTTCATCGGGCGTTTTGTATTTTAGCGACAGATGTGGCCGCCGCGTGTTGTAGATTTCCACCGACTCCCTGACCATCTTTCTTGCCTGTCCGATATCTTCTGGCTTCCCGAGCAGATATTCCATTTTTAATATCCCGTTTACCCGTTCCGCCAGCGCATTCTGATAACAGTCATACCCGTCTGTCATCGAGCAGATGACCCCATGGCGTTGGTGTAGTGCCTGATATTCTGTTGAACAGTACTGCACACCCCGATCTGAGTGATGCACCAGTGGATGTGCTGTACGCCTGCTGACCAGCGCCATTCTGAACGCCTTAGCCACATGATGGGTATGCAGACTTTCATGCACATGATATCCCACGATTTTTCTCGACCAGACGTCTGTTATCAGACTGAGGTACGCCGTTCCCTTACGCAGGGGAAGGTACGTGATATCCGCGACCCACACCTGCTCCGGGCGGCTGGCAACAACCTGATTTTCTCCCGCCTTCAATAAGTTAGGATGACGATAAAAGCGATGATGGCTTTGAGTCGTTTTGTGATACGCCCGTTTCGGTATTACCAGTAATCGTGCGCCACGCAGTATCTGGAACAAACGATCCCGACCGACATGGAGTGCCGGCTCTGGTTGCTGTTGCAATAAATAATGCAGTTTACGTGTCCCCAGCCGGGGCTGGTGTAGCCGGATGGTCGTCACCTGTTCAACGATATGCTGCGCCTGTCTTTCTCTTCCGCGCTCACGTTGCAGGGATTGATACCACGCCTGTCGGCTGATCCCCATGAACCGGCAAGCACGCATTACTGTGAGTCCCGGCGTTTGTGCTTGCGTGATAAGGTGGCCAACTGCTTTTTTGTCAGTGTGGCTCCGAACTCGGTATTCATTACCTTCACGACAGCTTCAAAAAACTGGGCTTTTACTTCTGATTCAGCCAGTTGCTGCTCGAGTTCTTTGATCCGTTGTTCGGGAGTAAGAGGTATTTTGGGCATAGTAGCTCCGCACTTTCTTGCGAGAGAGGAGGAGTGCCAGTCGAGTTGACCGTATCTGCGCAACCACGTCATGACGGTGTGGCTACCCTGAATACCGTAGCGGTCTTGCGCCTGACGGTAAGTCATTTCCCCTTTTTCGACCTGTTCGACAACGGCCAGTTTAAAGGATAGAGGGTAATCGCGTTGTGTGCGTTTAACATATTGGTTCATCACATTTTCCTCTGCCTGCGAGTTAAATGTGTCAACGCTATTTAGGACGGGTCAAACCCAATAAAAAAGCGGCCAAGGCCGCTTTTTTATTACCATCAAGCGCTTACTTCTTTTTCTTCGCTTTCGGGTTTGGCAGGTCGGTAATGCTACCTTCGAAGATCTCGGCAGCCAGACCTACAGACTCGTGTAGAGTCGGGTGCGCGTGGATAGTGAGCGCGATGTCTTCTGCGTCACAACCCATTTCGATAGCCAAACCAATTTCGCCCAACAGCTCGCCGCCGTTAGTCCCGACAATCGCACCACCGATAACACGGTGAGTTTCTTTGTCGAAAATCAGTTTGGTCATACCGTCTGCGCAATCGGAAGCGATAGCACGGCCAGAAGCAGCCCACGGGAAGGTGGCGGTTTCGTAGCTGATGCCTTTTTCTTTCGCTTCTTTCTCGGTCAGACCAACCCATGCAACTTCTGGTTCGGTATAAGCGATTGAAGGAATCACTTTCGGGTCGAAGTAGTGCTTCATACCAGCGATAACTTCAGCGGCAACGTGACCTTCGTGAACACCTTTGTGCGCAAGCATTGGCTGGCCGACGATGTCGCCGATAGCGTAGATGTGCGGCACGTTAGTGCGCATTTGCTTGTCAGTGCGGATGAAACCACGTTCATCAACTTCAACGCCAGCAGCGCCTGCATCCAGCAGCTTACCGTTAGGTACGCGGCCGATTGCCACCAGAACCGCATCGTAACGCTGTGGTTCAGCTGGGGCTTTTTTGCCTTCCATGGTGACGTAGATGCCATCTTCTTTGGCTTCAACCGCAGTCACTTTGGTTTCCAGCATCAGGTTGAATTGCTTGCTGATACGCTTGGTGAAGACTTTAACCACGTCTTTGTCGGCAGCAGGGATAACCTGGTCGAACATTTCAACCACGTCAATCTCTGAGCCCAGCGCATGGTACACAGTACCCATTTCCAGACCGATGATACCGCCACCCATAACCAGCATGCGTTTTGGTACGGATTTCAGTTCCAGTGCGTCGGTAGAATCCCATACGCGTGGATCTTCATGCGGAATGAATGGCAATTGAATCGGACGAGAACCCGCCGCGATAATTGCGTTATCAAAAGTGATAGTTGTTGGACCATTCTCACCTTCAACAACCAGGGTGTTAGCGCCGGTAAATTTACC
Source organism: Buttiauxella agrestis ATCC 33320 (assembly GCA_024169445.1). Classification (GTDB taxonomy): domain Bacteria; phylum Pseudomonadota; class Gammaproteobacteria; order Enterobacterales; family Enterobacteriaceae; genus Buttiauxella; species Buttiauxella ferragutiae. The sequence goes on along the minus strand of JALKFA010000001.1, from coordinate 1,858,132 downwards.
CAGGCCATTCACCACTTTAACTTTACGACCTTTTGCCATACCGGACAGGCCACCAGTCAACTGGTTGATAACCTTTTCTTTCCAGGTACGAATTTTGTCGATGTCAGTTTTCGGCTCACCGAAAACAATGCCGTGCTCAGCCAAAGCTTTTGCTTCTTCGATAACTTTAGCAACGTGCAGCAGGGCTTTAGAAGGGATACAGCCAACGTTCAGACAAACACCACCGAGGGTGCTGTAACGCTCTACAATGACGGTCTCCAGACCTAAATCAGCGCAACGGAATGCAGCAGAATAACCTGCCGGGCCTGCCCCAAGTACGACGACCTGAGTTTTGATTTCAGTACTCATCATGACCTCTTAATTTATTTCCGGCGGTCCCTGGTCTTTAACGCCCATCGCCACCGGGACGTTCTATCCGCACGCAGTTTACAAAATTGTTAACAATTTTGAAACAACAAACGGCAAACGAATTGTCCTTTGCATCAGATAATCTCGAACTGCATCACGAGATTACCAGAAAAAAGCCGACCGCAAGGCCGGCTTTTTGGCTTACATCACCAGACGGCGAATGTCGGCCAGCATATTGTTGATGATGGTGATAAAGCGCGCACCATCAGCACCGTCAATCACGCGGTGGTCGAAGGAAAGAGACATCGGCATCATCAGACGCGGCGTGAACTCTTTACCATTCCAGACCGGCTCGATAGCGGACTTGGAGACACCGAGGATTGCCACTTCTGGCGCATTAACGATTGGCGCGAAGTGAGTCGTCCCGATACCACCCAGGCTTGAGATAGTGAAGCAACCGCCCTGCATTTCGCCAGCAGTCAGCTTGCCATCGCGAGCTTTCTTAGAGATAGCCATCAGTTCGCGAGACAGCTCGCTGATGCTCTTCTTGTTCACGTCTTTGAAGACTGGAACAACCAGGCCGTTTGGCGTATCAACCGCAACACCGACGTTGATGTATTTTTTCAGCGTCAGCTTCTGACCGTCTTCGGACAGGGAGCTGTTGAAACGAGGCATTTGCTCAAGAGCGGCAGCCACGGCTTTCATGATGAACACAACAGGAGTGAACTTCACGTCCAGCTTACGCTTGGCCGCTTCATCGTTCTGCTGTTTGCGGAACGCTTCAAGGTCAGTGATGTCGGTTTTGTCGAAGTGCGTAACGTGCGGGATCATTACCCAGTTACGGCTCAGGTTCGCACCAGAGATTTTCTGGATACGGCCCAGTTCAACTTCTTCGATTTCGCCGAACTTGCTGAAATCAATTTTCGGCCATGGCAGCATGCCTGGCAGACCGCCGCCAGTTGCAGCTGCTGGTGCTGTTTCAGCACGTTTAACCGCGTCTTTCACGTAAGCCTGAACGTCTTCGCGCAGGATACGACCTTTACGGCCAGTCCCTTTCACTTTCGCCAGGTTCACACCAAACTCACGCGCCAGACGGCGAATCAGTGGGGTGGCGTGAATGTATGCGTCGTTTTCAGCGAATTCAGTTTTGCCGGAAGCCTGAGCTGGTGCAGCAGCCGGTTTCTGAGCCGCAGGAGCCGGAGCAGCTGCTTCTTGCTTAGCGGCAGGAGCTGGTGCAGCGCCTTCCACTTCAAAGACCATAATCAGAGAACCGGTAGACACTTTGTCGCCAGTTTTGATTTTGATTTCTTTGACTACGCCTGCGAACGGAGCCGGGACTTCCATAGAGGCTTTGTCGCCTTCTACGGTGATCAGTGATTGTTCAGCGGCAACTTTATCGCCCACTTTAACCATCACTTCAGTCACTTCAACTTCGTCACCGCCGATGTCTGGCACGTTAACTTCTTTCGAGCCAGATGCCGCTGGTGCTGCTGCCGGAGCCGCTTCAGCTTTGGTTTCTGTGGCAGCAGGTGCAGCACCCGCTACTTCGAAGACCATAATCAGAGAACCGGTAGACACTTTGTCGCCAGTGTTGATTTTGATTTCTTTGACAACGCCTGCGAACGGTGCCGGGACTTCCATAGAAGCTTTGTCACCTTCAACGGTGATAAGAGATTGCTCTGCTTCTACTTTGTCGCCAACTTTAACCATGATCTCGGTAACTTCAACTTCGTCACCGCCGATGTCTGGCACGTTCACTTCTTTTGCGGCTGCGGCGGCTGCCGGAGCGGCTGCTGGCGCTGCTTCTTTCTTCTCTTCAGCCGGAGCTGGTGCAGCTGGCGCTGCACCTTCGGCGGATTCGAAAATCATAACCAGTTTGCCGGTTTCAACTTTGTCACCCACCGCAACTTTGATCTCTTTGACCACGCCTGCTTGCGGAGAAGGGACTTCCATTGAAGCCTTGTCACCTTCCACGGAGATGATGGACTGGTCAACTTCAACCTTGTCGCCCACTTTCACCATGATTTCGGTAACTTCAACTTCGTCTGCACCGATGTCCGGTACCTTGATTTCGATAGCCATTTTATTCTTTACCTCTTATGCCAGACGCGGGTTGACTTTATCTGCATCGATGTTGAATTTGGTGATAGCGTCAGCCACCACTTTCTTATCGATTTCGCCACGTTTAGCCAGTTCGCCAAGTGCTGCAACAACCACATAAGATGCGTCCACTTCGAAGTGGTGACGCAGGTTTTCGCGGCTGTCTGAGCGACCGAAGCCATCAGTACCCAGTACGCGGTAATCGCTTGCCGGGATGAAGTTACGGATCTGCTCAGCGAACAGTTTCATATAGTCAGTAGATGCCACTGCTGGTGCATCGCTCATTACCTGAGCAACGTACGGTACACGTGGTTCAGCAGTTGGGTGCAGCATGTTCCAGCGCTCACAATCCTGGCCATCACGAGCCAGTTCAGTGAAGGAAGTTACGCTGAATACATCAGAGCCAACGCCGTAATCTTTAGCCAGGATCTGTGCCGCTTCACGTACGTGACGCAGGATGGAACCCGAGCCCATCAGCTGAACTTTACCTTTGCTACCTTCAACTGTTTCCAGTTTGTAGATACCTTTACGGATGCCTTCTTCCGCGCCTTCTGGCATGGCTGGCATGTGGTAGTTTTCGTTCAGCGTAGTGATGTAGTAGTAAATGTTCTCTTGCGCTTCACCGTACATACGCACCAGGCCGTCATGCATGATGACTGCAACTTCGTATGCGTAAGATGGATCGTAAGAGATACAGTTAGGGATAGTCAGAGACTGAATATGGCTGTGGCCATCTTCGTGCTGCAGACCTTCACCGTTCAGCGTCGTACGACCAGAAGTACCACCGACCAGGAAGCCACGCGCCTGTTGGTCACCCGCTGCCCAGCACAGGTCGCCAATACGTTGGAAACCGAACATGGAGTAGTAGATGTAGAACGGGATCATTGGCAGATCGTTGGTGCTGTAAGAAGTCGCAGCAGCCAGCCAGGAAGAACCTGCGCCCAGCTCGTTGATACCTTCTTGCAGGATCTGGCCTTTCTCGTCTTCTTTGTAGTATGCAACCTGCTCACGGTCCTGCGGGGTGTACTGCTGGCCGTTCGGGCTGTAAATACCAATCTGACGGAACAGACCTTCCATACCGAAAGTACGCGCTTCATCGGCAATGATTGGAACCAGACGGTCTTTGATAGACGGGTTCTTCAGCATTACGTTCAGGGCACGAACGAAAGCGATAGTGGTGGAGATTTCTTTGTTCTGCTCTTCTAACAGAGAGCTGAAGTCAGCCAGGGTAGGCAGTTCCAGTTTCTCGGTGAATTTTGGCAGACGAGTCGGCAGGTAGCCGTTCAGTTTTTCACGCTGGCCATGCAGATATTTGTACTCTTCGCTGCCTTCTTCGAACTTGATGTATGGCAGTTTTTCAATTTCGGCATCGGTCACTGGCACATTGAAACGGTCGCGAACATAACGCACGCCGTCCATGTTCATTTTCTTAACCTGGTGAGCGATGTTTTTACCTTCGGCAGTTTCACCCATGCCATAACCTTTAACGGTATGAGCCAGGATGACAGTTGCTTTGCCTTTGGTTTCTTGTGCATTTTTCAGTGCAGCGTAGATTTTCTTAGGATCGTGGCCGCCACGGTTCAGTGCCCAAATCTCATCGTCGGACATATCTTTAACCAGTGCAGCAGTTTCAGGATAACGACCGAAGAAGTGCTCACGTACGTAAGCGCCGTTTTTGGATTTGAAGGTCTGGTAGTCACCGTCAACGGTTTCGCCCATCAGCTGCAGCAGTTTACCGCTGGTATCTTTACGCAGCAGAGCATCCCAACGAGAGCCCCAAATCACTTTAATCACGTTCCAGCCAGCACCCGCGAAGATACCTTCCAGTTCGTTAATGATTTTGCCGTTACCGGTTACTGGGCCATCCAGACGCTGGAGGTTACAGTTGATGATGAAGCACAGGTTGTCCAGCTTCTCACGGGTTGCGATAGTGATCGCACCTTTGGATTCTGGCTCATCCATTTCACCATCGCCCAGGAACGCGTAAACGCGCTGTGCGGAAGTGTCTTTCAGACCACGGTGTTCCAGGTATTTCTGGAATTTAGCCTGATAGATAGCACCGATTGGACCCAGACCCATAGATACGGTCGGGAACTGCCAGAATTCAGGCATCAATTTCGGGTGCGGATAAGAGGACAGACCATTACCGTGAACTTCCTGACGGAAATTGTTCATCTGGTCTTCAGTCAGACGGCCTTCAAGGAAAGCACGTGCATAGACGCCTGGGGAGATGTGGCCCTGGAAGTACACCAGATCGCCGCCATCTTTCGCATTGCGTGCGCGGAAGAAGTGGTTGAAACACACGTCATACACGGTTGCAGAGGACTGGAAAGAAGACATATGGCCGCCCAGATCGAGGTCTTTTTTAGACGCACGCAGGACGGTCATGATGGCGTTCCAACGGATAGCAGAACGAATACGGCGTTCCAGCTCCAGATTCCCCGGGTATTCCGGTTCATCTTCAACGGCGATGGAGTTTACGTACTGACGGGCAGCAGAACCTTCTGCAACTTTTACTCCGCCTTTACGGGCTTCGCTCAGTAACTGATCGATCAGGTACTGTGCGCGCTCAACACCTTCTTCACGGATGACCGATTCGATCGCCTGTTGCCAGTCGCGAGTTTCGATCGGATCCACGTCATTTGGGAAACGTTCTGACATGGGTGGTATTCCTTATCTGTGTCTAATACGTTGATTATCTGGAACCTGTCCCATTGTGCTTTTTGCCCTTCATATTTCGGGTTGTCTCTTTGTTGGCAGCACTTCCTCACCCCAGTCACATAGTTAGGCTATGCTCCTGGGGATTCGCGCGCTTGCCGCCGCGATACACCCCGAACTATTTGGACAACACAAAGCACAATAAGACAGGTTCTGCGTTTAGTTGCCGCGCTCTAAAAATTGGCGCTTATATTTTACCCTTTAACATTCAGGTTGCTGGTAGGCGGCAAAGGAGTGAATCCCGATGAGCTTACTCAAGTAAGTGATTCGGGTGAACTCCTGTAGCCAACACCCCAGCAGCGTGAAGGATGAAGGGTAGAAGACTCTTATTCCTTACGTTGCTGCAAGCGCCGCAGAGAACGTTCTCGACGGCTCTGTTCGCGGTTGCGATCCAGCAATATTTCTTCGATAAATGCCAGGTGACGGTGCGACGCTTCACGCGCCTGCTCCGGCTGGCGAGCCATAATCGCCGCAAAAATACTGGCGCGATGGCTGCTCACTTGCGCCAGCATTTCACGGCGCGCATAGAGCAATTCAAAATTCTGACGAACGTTTTGTTCGAGCATCGGTGACATACAGCGCAACAAGTGTAGTAGCACCACATTGTGGGCGGCTTCGGTTACAGCGATTTGATACTGCATAACCGCATCGGATTCTGCATCCAGATCGCCGGACTCTTGCGCTTTTTGAATGGCTAAATGGCAATCGCCAATACGTTTGAGATCTTCGTCCGTACCACGTAAGGCAGCGTAATACGCAGCAATACCTTCAAGTGCGTGGCGGGTTTCGAGCAGATCAAACTGGGATTCGGGATGGTCAGACAGCAGTTCGACCAGTGGGTCGCTTAAACTTTGCCAAAGACTGTTTTGGACAAAAGTACCACCGCCCTGACGACGTAGCAGGAGCCCTTTCGCTTCAAGGCGTTGAATAGCCTCGCGCAGTGAAGGACGAGAAACGTCGAACTGTTTTGCCAATTCGCGCTCTGGTGGGAGTTTTTCGCCGGGACGCAAGGTTCCCTCGAGGATGAGAAACTCCAACTGCTGCTCAATCACATCGGATAATTTTGGTTGGCGGATTTTGCTGTAGGCCATGTATTCCCTGTCTCTGCCATTAGCGCTTATGCCCTTCAAACTTTAAATCATTCGGGGCAAAGTCAATTGGTATGACCAATTTCACATTCTTGACGCTAAAGTAACAAAGTATTCACCTTCTGTCCATATTGGTTTTGATTGAAATCATTAAACCCGGCACATTTTAACAACATTACAGAAATGACGTTTCATAACTGTAACTTTGCACAAATGTCACATTTACTCACACCCAGACGTATTTAACGTTTACGAAACAGTAAAAAGTGCTTTTTCTTGCAAATTGAAGCGATTCATCAGTTTAAAATATGAATATTAATTCACTGACATCGCTTAACCTGGATGAATAATTGACGAAGTGGAAAATGTGAGCGATATGACAACTGGTTTCTTTTTATTCAACTCGTCACGGCAATAATAGAAAGCAGGTGCAAATGCTGGCACTTACCACTATTCTTTGCGCTGCGGTAGTCTAATGCGCAAAATACTGGAATTAAAAACCGTAAAACAAACACTACACATTACGGAATTACAAACTTACATGTGCCGCTACGAGTACATATATAAGAAAAGACACGAGGGTTAACAATGGAACAAGGCGACACGCTTAAACGCGGCCTTAAAAACCGCCATATCCAGCTCATCGCGCTGGGCGGAGCTATTGGGACAGGCCTGTTTCTGGGCAGTGCATCCGTCATTCAATCCGCCGGACCGGGGATTATTCTTGGTTACGCGATCGCAGGCTTTATTGCCTTTCTGATCATGCGCCAGTTGGGTGAGATGGTGGTTGAAGAGCCTGTAGCAGGTTCATTTAGCCACTTTGCTTACAAATACTGGGGTGGTTTTGCCGGTTTTGCGTCTGGCTGGAACTACTGGGTGCTGTACGTGCTGGTCGCCATGGCAGAACTGACTGCCGTCGGTAAATACATTCAGTTCTGGTACCCGGAGATCCCAACCTGGGCATCTGCTGCGGTGTTCTTTGTGGTTATCAATGCCATTAACCTCACCAACGTGAAAGTGTTCGGTGAAATGGAATTTTGGTTCGCTATCATTAAAGTCATCGCTGTCGTCGCGATGATTCTGTTTGGTGGCTGGTTGCTGTTCAGCGACAATGCAGGCCCACAAGCAACAGTGCGCAACCTTTGGGAACAAGGCGGATTCTTGCCACACGGCTTCACTGGTCTGGTGATGATGATGGCAATTATCATGTTCTCCTTCGGTGGGCTCGAGCTGGTCGGTATTACGGCTGCAGAAGCGGATAACCCACACGTTAGTATTCCGAAAGCGACCAACCAGGTTATCTACCGTATTCTGATTTTCTATGTGGGCTCACTGGCTGTTTTGTTATCTCTGATGCCGTGGACTCGCGTTACTGCTGATACCAGCCCGTTCGTGCTTATCTTCCACGAATTGGGTGACACCTTTGTTGCCAACGCGCTTAACATCGTGGTTCTGACCGCCGCACTGTCTGTTTATAACAGCTGTGTTTACTGCAACAGCCGTATGTTGTTCGGCCTGGCGCAGCAAGGCAACGCGCCAAAAGCATTCCAGAAAGTGGATAAGCGTGGCGTGCCGGTGAATACCATTCTGGTCTCCGCACTGTTCACCGCACTGTGTGTCCTGATTAACTATTTGGCTCCAGCAGAAGCATTCGGCCTGCTGATGGCTCTGGTGGTTTCTGCACTGGTAATCAACTGGGCGATGATCAGCCTCGCACACATCAAGTTCCGTCGTGCGAAGGATAAAGAAGGGATGAAAACCCGTTTCCCTGCCCTGTTCTATCCATTAGGTAACTACATCTGTCTGCTGTTTATGGCGGCGGTGCTGGTTATCATGGCGATGACGCCAGGCATGGCGATCTCCGTATGGTTGATTCCTGTGTGGGTGGTGATTCTTGGTATCGGTTACTTCATCAAACAGAAGAACCTGAAGAGCGTTAAAGCTTAAGACTTTCTTCTTTGAATAAAGCGCCCCGGTGAGCCAACGCTTGCCGGGGCGCTTTGTTATCTACTTCACACTTCCTTTACAATGACAGTATTGTCCATCACTGCGCTGAATTACTGACACGCAATTATTCACCAATAGTTCAATACTCTTGTCCATATACTGGTCAGGAGCATTTCCAATGGAAAGCAGCAAATTATCGATTAAAGAAAAGATTGGCTACGGAATGGGCGACGCCGGGTGCAACATTATCTTTGGCGCCATAATGTTGTTTGTTAACTATTTTTACACTGACATCTTTGGCCTGGCTCCGGCACTCGTCGGCGTGATGCTGCTTTCTATCCGCGTTATTGATGCCGTCACCGACCCCATTATGGGCGCAATTGCTGACAGAACGCAGAGCCGCTGGGGGCGTTTTCGTCCATGGATTTTATGGATGGCTGCGCCATTCGCCTTCTTCAGCTACCTGATGTTTACCACACCAGACTGGGCTTATAGCAGCAAAGTTATCTATGCCTTCGTCACTTACTTCCTGCTGTCTTTAACCTATACCGCCATCAACATTCCTTATTGCTCACTCGGAAGCGTTATCACCAACGACCCGAAAGAACGCGTGGCCTGCCAGGCATATCGCTTTGTGATGGTCGGGATTGCCACGCTTATCCTGTCACTTTCACTGCTACCGATGGTTGACTGGTTTGGCGGCGGCGACAAAGCCAAAGGTTACCAAATGGCGATGGGTGTGTTGGCGGTACTGGGAATGTGTATGTTCCTGTTCTGCTTCACCACCGTTAGAGAACGTGTGCGCCCGGCTGTACCAAGCAACGACGATCTGAAGGCTGACCTGAAAGATGTGTGGAAAAACGACCAGTGGGTGCGCATTCTTCTGCTGACCCTGTGCAACGTCTGTCCTGGATTTATCCGCATGGCAGCCACCATGTACTACGTCACCTGGGTAATGGGGCAAAGTACCAGCTTCGCAACGTTGTTCATCAGCCTGGGCGTGGTAGGCATGATGGGCGGCAGTATGCTGGCGAAAGTGCTGACCGACCGCATTTGCAAACTGAAAGTGTTCTTCTGGACCAACATCGTACTGGCGATTTTCTCCTGTGGTTTTTACTTCCTCGACCCGCACGCCACCACGCTTATTGTAGTGATGTACTTCCTGCTCAACATTCTGCACCAAATTCCGTCACCGCTGCACTGGTCATTAATGGCTGACGTTGATGACTACGGCGAGTGGAAAACCGGTAAACGCATCACCGGTATCAGCTTCTCTGGTAACTTATTCTTCCTGAAACTGGGGTTAGCGATAGCTGGCGCGATGGTTGGTTTCCTGCTTTCCTGGTACGGTTACGATGCGGGTGCAAAACAACAAAGCGCCGACTCAATTAACGGAATCGTGATGCTGTTTACCATTATCCCTGGCGTCGGCTACCTGATTACCGCAGGCGTAGTGCGTCTGCTGAAAGTTGACCGTGAACTGATGCAGCGCATTCAGGCTGACCTTGAAAAACGCCGTATCAACTACCGCGAACTGAATGAATATCACGACAGCAAACCTGTTGAAGCCAAACTTTAAGGAAGCGTTATGAACCAGGAGCAATGGCCAAATCCCTTTATAGAGCAACGCGCTGACCCGTTTATTTTGCAACATGGCGATGGCTACTATTTTATTGCGTCAGTGCCGGAGTACGACAGACTGGAGATCCGCCACGCAGCAACTTTAAGCGAGTTGCCTAATGCACAGCCTTCCGTTGTGTGGCGCAAACCGAACCACGGCCCGATGAGCGAGCTTATCTGGGCTCCAGAACTGCATCATATCGACGGCAAGTGGTATATCTACTTTGCCGCCACCCATACACAAGCGTTGGATCAGCTAAATATGTTCCAGCACCGAATGTTTGCGCTGGAATGCGCAGACGCCGATCCGTTAAGTGGAAAATGGAGTGAAAAAGGCCAGGTAAAAACCCAATTCGACAGCTTCTGTCTGGATGCCACAACCTTTAAACATCAGGGCAAGCAATGGTATTTATGGGCGCAAAAAGATCCGAACATTGCCGGTAACTCGAATATCTATCTTGCCGAACTGGAAACGCCGTGGGCCATCAAAGGCACGCCTGTGATGTTAAGCAAGCCTGAACTGGACTGGGAATGCAGAGGTTTTCTGGTTAACGAAGGCCCGGCGGTGGTGGTTCATGGCGACAAACTGTTTGTCAGCTATTCAGCCAGCGCCACCGACGAAAATTACTGTATTGGGCTGTTGTGGATCGACCTGAAAGCGGACCCAACCAACCCAGCGAACTGGCACAAATCTCCGCAGCCGGTGTTTACCACCAGCTACGAGAACAAACAGTTTGGGCCAGGGCATAACAGCTTTACCAAAACCAAAGACGGTAAGGACGTGCTGGTGTACCACGCGCGGAATTATACGGAAATTGAAGGTGACCCGCTGTATGACCCGAACCGCCACACACGTCTGAAAACACTCGAATGGGATGAAAACGGTATGCCAGTGTTTGGCATACCGCCTGCGGATAACCGTTAACCTGAGCGGCGCTCTGACCTAAACCAGAGTGCCGTAAATAGTCAGCAACGCCACTACCACCAAAATCACCAAAGATGTTTTCTTCGCCAGAGAAACGGCGGCTTTCGGCGTTTTGATTTTATCGAGATGCGGCTCTCGTGCCAGTGAAAACTGGGCGAGTTGAGTCAGCACCTGATACTGCGAAGTATGACGGTCGGCCAGGGATGCAAACCACGCCGGAAGTGCCCTTTCACCGTGCCCCAGTAGCGCGTAAGCCACGCCAACCAGACGCACCGGCACCCAATCCAGCACATGCAGAATGGCATCAATTCCTGAATGCAGACGCTGCTGCGGCGTGTGATGACGAGCAAGCCAGGTCTGCCAGGCGCGCAGAAAAGCATAGCCCGCAAGCGTAACCGGCCCCCAAACTCCACCGACGATAAACCAAAAAAGCGGTGCGATATAAAAACGAAAGTTAATCCACAACAGCGCGTTTTGTAGCTCTTTGAGGTACTCACGTTCATCGCAGTCTGGCGGGATGCCATGAATCAGCGTCAGTTCACTCGCCATCGCATCACGCGCGTGGCTGTCGTCGTGGCTCGCTGCCTGCAAATAAGCGTGATAATGCAATCGAACCTGGCCTGCGCCAATACACAGCACGCCGAGCGCAATCCAGAAAACCAGCAACGGGACATTGAAGAACAAACCATGCAACGCACGAATACAGAGGAAAACCACCAGCATGCACAGGGCGGTCATCAAGATAGTGCGCATCAGCGAGAAGCTTTTTACTCGCCGAAAAAGCACTTCAAGGCGGTGATCTAACTGCCAGTGCTCACCCAGCTTAAACAGCCGCTCTGAAATCATCACCAGCAGCAATGTAAATAGCGTCATTTGTTCTCCTTGTTTGACGTGACCTCAACCGCCTGACGAAAACGCGACCAATCAAACGCGGGGCCTGGGTCTGTCTTACGATCCGGTGCAATATCGCAATGCCCCGTCATATTGTCAGCAATTGACGGATACGCCTGAATCAATGTTTCAGTGATAGCCGTAAGCTGTTGATATTGCGCATCAGTATAAGGCAGCGTATCGGTACCCTCCAGCTCTATACCAATGGAAAAATCGTTACAACGCTCACGCCCCTGATACAAAGAAATACCCGCATGCCAGGCACGTTTATCAAAAGGAACATACTGAACGATTTTGCCATCACGGCGAATCAAACAATGCGCCGAAACGCGCAAATGGGCGATTCCGGCAAAATATGGGTGAGCCGTGGCGTCAAGCGTGCCACTAAACAAAGCATCAATCCATGGACCACCAAATTCTCCCGGTGGCAAACTGATGTTATGCACCACCAGCAGCGAAGGGGTTTCATCCTCCGGTCGGCAATCGAAATGTGGGGAAGGAACCTGCTTTACGCCCACTAGCCAGCCGTCTTTTAGCTGCATCCATAGTCTCCTCAGTAGTGGTACTTGACGTCGCATCAATGTAGCATGTTTCGACATTAACTAAGCCATTTCGGAGTTTTATCATGCCGCCTCGCCGTTATAACCCAGACCGCCGACGTGACGAGCTTCTCGAACGTATTAACCTTGATATTCCCCAGGCTGTTTCCCAGGCTTTACGTGAAGATCTGGGTGGTGACGTCAACCCTCAAAATGATATTACCGCGCAATTACTACCTGAAGAACATTGTTCCCATGCGGTGGTCATCACCCGTGAAAACGGCGTATTTTGCGGTAAACGCTGGGTTGAAGAAGTGTTCATCCAACTTGGCGGAGATGTCAAAGTCACATGGCATGTCGAAGATGGCGATCTCGTTGTGGCTGACCAGCCGTTGTTCGAACTGGCCGGCCTTTCGCGCGTATTGTTAACCGGCGAACGGACTGCGCTTAACTTTGTGCAAACGCTGTCTGGCGTCGCCAGTGAAGTTCGCACTTACGTCGACCTGCTGGCAGGGACCAATACGCAACTACTTGATACGCGTAAAACACTGCCAGGCCTGCGCACCGCGCTGAAATACGCAGTATTGTGCGGTGGCGGCAGCAACCACCGCTTAGGCTTGTCTGACGCTTTCCTGATTAAAGAAAACCACATCATCTCCTCGGGTTCGATTCGCCAGGCGATAGAAAAAGCCTTCTGGTACCATCCGGATGTGCCGGTAGAAGTTGAAGTTGAGTCGCTTGAAGAACTGGAACAGGCGCTGCATGCTGGGGCTGATATCGTCATGCTTGATAATTTCAACGTTGAAGATATGCGCCAGGCTGTCGCTATCACCGATGGCAAAGCCCGCCTGGAAGTTTCCGGCAACGTGACGAAAGAAACCATCCGTGAATTTGCCGAAACAGGTGTCGACTTTATCTCTGTGGGTGCGCTAACTAAACATATTCGCGCACTCGATCTCTCTATGCGCTTCCGCTAATGCCTGCCAGGCAGATGAGGTAATATTCATCTGCCTTTTTCTTCTCGTTTCGTCACCGCTCGCATTTTCAATGCTTCCCTATGCAAACCATAAATAAATCCTGGAAGACGCCTTCCTGATACTTCGACTCGCCCTCGTCTGAGCCATTTTTACGGCGCAAAGTGCCCGCAATCATATTCAGGAGCGGCACATGAACAAACAACATGGATTCACACTCATTGAGCTAATGGTGGTCATTGGCATCATTGCGATTCTTAGCGCCATCGGCATACCGGCTTACCAAAACTACCTGCGAAAAGCGGCACTGACAGACATGCTACAAACCTTTGTCCCCTACCGTACCGCTATAGAGCTTTGCGCGCTTGAACGAGGTGGAATTAGCGAGTGTGATGCCGGAACTAACGGTATTCCGCCCCCTAAAACGACCCGTTATGTCAGTGGTATGAGCGTTGAAAATGGCACGGTTACTCTGACAGGACAAGAAAGCCTGAATGGGCTTTCCGTTTCGTTAACCCCAAGCTGGAGTGACTCCGAGGGTGTGGAAGGTTGGACACGAACCTGCGCCACGACCGATGGCGGTTCGCTTAAACAGACTTGTGAAGAGGTTTTCCGTTTTGATAATAACCAGGCGGGAAACTAAGCCATGGAAAATCGGCAGATCCTCGCCCTGTGCAACCAATATCAAGCAGTATTACTTTCTGAAACTCCAACACTGCATATCGCCATTGCACCGAATCCGCCCGCGCAGTTTTTTGAGGCATTGCGTTTTATCTGTGATAAACCAGCAAACATTGAATACTGGCCAGTCGAGCAGTTGGAGAAAGCACGCCATTCAGGTGTTTCTGCCAACACAGCTGAAACAGCTGAAAATTTCGCGCCAGTGGTTAAGTTGCTACAAGAAACACTTCATAAAGCAATACAACTACGTGCTTCAGACATTCACTTTGAGCCGATAGAGCAAGGCTACCAGATTCGTTTTCGCGTCGACGGTGTACTACAACTGCAACCCCTTCTACCCGCTCATCTGGCTGCACCATTAACGGCAAGGTTAAAAGTACTGGGAAGTCTGGATATCGCAGAGCGTCGCTTACCCCAGGATGGGCAAATGGAGATTGAAGTCGAACAGCACAAATGTTCATTTCGCATTGCTACGCTACCGGTGTATCACGGTGAAAAGGTCGTTCTACGTTTAATGACCCAAACCAAACAAACTTTTGAGCTTTCAGATTTGGGAATGTCACCGGATGACTGCACCCGTTTTCAGAGTTGTTTAGCCAACCCACAAGGCATGATTCTGGTCACCGGCCCCACCGGCAGCGGTAAAACCATCACACTTTACAGCGCACTAAAGATACTCAACCAGATTTCCAGCAACCTCTGTAGCGTAGAAGACCCGATAGAAATTCCGATGCGGGGGCTCAATCAAACGCAGGTAAACAGTAAAGCAGGGTTGAGTTTCCAGAGTGTATTACGCGCCTTACTGCGCCAGGATCCCGACATCATCATGGTGGGTGAGATTCGGGACGGTGATACCGCTGATATTGCCATTAAAGCAGCGCAAACTGGGCACCTTGTACTTTCAACACTCCATACCAACTCAACGGCTGAAACTGTGGTTCGCCTACAACAAATGGGGGTGGAGCGCTGGATGTTAGCCTCGGCGTTGAACATGGTGGTCGCACAGCGACTGGTTCGCAAACTCTGCCCTCACTGCAAGCAACAGCTTGCGGAAGACATCACACTTCCGACAACACTCTGGAATCGAGCTTTACCCTACTGGCAGGCAGTCGGTTGTGAACGCTGCTACGGCGGCTTTTATGGGCGAAGCGCCTTGTTTGAAATTTTACTTATCGACCCGCACCTACAAGCTGCGATTATCAAAGGCATGCCCGCTAATGAAATCGAAGCTCTGGCTCGTCAACAAGGTATGGAGACGCTATTCGAAAATGGCTGTCGAGCAGTGGAACAAGGGCTAACCACTCTCGAAGAGTGTTATCGGGTACTGGGTATACCTCATGGCTAAGTTTTTGCTTTGGCGCTGGAAAGCGATCGATCAATTCGGACAAGTACAGAAAGGAGCGGTATTAGCGGAGGATGCCACATCCGTTACCGATCAATTGTTCAATGCCGATCTTCAGCTGTTGCATCTACGTAAAACCTCGCACACCCGTCGTGGCTGCTGGAATATTCAGCAAAAAATTCAAGTATTCCGCCAGCTTGCTACGCTACTTCAGGCAGGAATTTCCTTATCTGATGGATTAGTGCTTATTGCTCAGCAACATCCCTTTGAGGAATGGCGTGCTTTGCTAAAAGACATTGAGCAACGTGTTTCAAACGGTACACCATTTTCAGCCGCATTAAGGCAATGGCCGAAGATTTTCCCTGCGCTATTCATTGCCCTTATTCACATTGGGGAGTTAACGGGGAAGCTGGACGAGTGCTGTAAAAGATTAGCTGACCAACAAGAAAAACTGTATCAGCTGCGTAAAAAGGTCATGAAAGCCTTGCGCTACCCACTGTTTATTATAGTTGTCGCCTTACTTGTCACTATCGGAATGATGAGTTTTGTGCTGCCGGAGTTTGCCAATATCTATCGATCTTTTAACGCCCCACTGCCTGCCATTACGGCGATGGTAATGGCAGTGTCAAATTGGGTCACGACGCAAGGTTTGAGATGGTTATTGGCGTTTGTCATTCTGTTTGCCTGTGGATATTTTCTTCGGCGACGAAAACCTCACTGGCAAGAGTATGAGCAAAATCTTTTGCTGCACATTCCGCTGATTGCCCCACTTTGGCGAGGGCAAATTCTCAGCCAAATCTATACCACACTGTCACTCTCCCAGCAGGCAGGCATTCCTTTATTACAAGGACTTGAGGCGGTGGAAACGACACTCACTCCACTGCTGTGGAAAAAAGTGATCTCGCAAATTAGCGCCAAAGTGATCCAGGGTGTTCCGTTTTGGCATGCGCTCAATGAGAGTGAGCGATTCACAGCGTTGTGTTGTCAGCTGGTACGGGTTGGTGAAGAGTCAGGCTCTTTGGATTTGATGCTGGAGAAACTGGCGAGTTGGCATCACAACAATACTGAGGAACTGGCGGATAACCTGGCCGCAGCGCTGGAGCCAATCATGATGATCGTCGTGGGTATTATAATTGGGACACTAGTGATTGCGATGTATCTGCCTATTTTCCAGCTAGGAGATGCGATGAGTGCGGGATGACGGCGCGGCCAAAGCCACGCCGTTTATATCGCTTAGAGGCTATTGAAAACGCGGTTTTCCTGCTCATTCACACGAATGAACGTAGTACGTTTGGTCAACTCTTTCAGGCGAGAAGCACCAACGTAAGTACAGGCAGAACGCAGGCCGCCCATAATGTCACGAGCAGTGTTTTCAACCGGGCCGCGCAATGGCAGCTTAACGGTTTTGCCTTCTGCTGCGCGGTATTGCGCAACACCACCAACGTGGCGAGTCATTGCAGACTCGGAACTCATACCGTAGAACAGCATGAATTTCTCACCGTTTTCTTCAACGATTGTGCCACCGCTTTCGTCATGACCAGCCAGCATACCGCCCAGCATCACGAAATCTGCACCGCCGCCGAATGCTTTAGCAACATCGCCCGGCATAGTACAACCACCGTCGCTAACAATCTGGCCGCCAAGGCCATGAGCCGCGTCGGCACATTCGATAACAGCTGAAAGCTGTGGGTAACCCACGCCGGTTTTCACACGGGTAGTACAAACTGAACCAGGACCGATACCGACTTTAACGATATCCGCACCAGAGAGAATCAGCTCTTCGCACATTTCGCCAGTCACAACGTTACCCGCACAGATCACTTTATCCGGCCATGCTTCACGCGCTTTAGACACGAACTGAGTGAAGTGTTCAGAGTAACCATTCGCCACATCGATGCAGATAAATTGCAGCGCAGGGTTCAGGTTGAGAATTTGTTTGGTTTTCTGGAAGTCAGCATCAGATGTGCCGGTGGAAACCATCACGAACTTCAGGATGTTTTCTGGAACAGATTTAACGAAGTTGCTCCACTCTTCAACAGAGTAGTGCTTATGGACAGCAGTAAGGATATCAAACGAAGCCAACGCCTCGGCCATACCGAATGTACCCACGGTGTCCATGTTAGCAGCAATGATCGGCACACCTGACCATGCAATACCGGAGTGTTTGAAAGTGAATTGGCGCTCGAGCTCTACATCAGAGCGGCTTTTAAGAGTGGAACGTTTTGGGCGAATAAGAACGTCTTTAAAACCTAACTTCAAATCTTCTTCAATACGCATGTTGCAGATTCCTGGGTCGAATGGCGAAGGACGCGTGAACGCAATTGGCGATTTAGGCACCAATTCCAGTGACGCTATCATACGCACTATTAATGCCGCCGCAAGACTGCGAAAACAGTCTTTTTTGCGCTACAATCGTTAAAATTTACCTTAGAAATATGAAATCGCTTTAGGGTCTGGGTCTTATGGTTTATACGGTGGCATTAACGGGTGGGATTGGCAGTGGTAAAAGTACTGTCGCCGATAACTTTTCCCAATTAGGTATTACCGTAGTAGACGCAGATGTAATTGCTCGTCGGGTGGTTGAGCCAGGGCAACCTGCTCTTAGCATTATTTCTGACCATTTTGGCAAAGAGATTCTTCTTCAGGATGGCACTCTTAACCGCCGGGTTCTTCGCGAAAAGATCTTCTCTTCACCTGAAGAAAAACAATGGCTCAATGCGCTGCTACATCCACTGATCCATCAACGAACCCGAACTGAAATCAATGAGGCTCTTTCCCCCTACGTTTTGTGGGTTGTTCCGTTGTTAGTTGAGAATAATCTACAGCAAATGGCCGATCGCGTGCTGGTTGTTGATGTCTCGCCAGAGGTGCAAATCGCACGTACTATTGCGCGCGATAAAGTCAGTCGTGAACATGTGCAACAAATCCTTACTGCACAGGCGACACGCGAGGCGCGCTTGAGCGCTGCCGATGATGTAATTAATAATGATGGTGCCGCCGAACAGGTGGCCGCACATGTTGACCGTCTGCACCGCCAGTATCTGGAACTGGCGTCCCAGGCCGCACAGCAGGAAAATGAATAATGAGCACCCAGATTCTTTTTGAGCACCCACTGAATGAAAAAATGCGTACCTGGTTGCGTATCGAGTTCTTAATCCAACAACTCGACAGTTCATTACCGGTAGATGGGACTTCCAAAGCCCTTCATTTTTTCCGTAATGTCGGTGACCTGCTAGACGTCTTTGAACGAGGCGAAATTCGCACAGATATCCTCAAAGAGCTTGAGCGCCAGCAGCGTAAATTATTGAACTGGGCTGAGGTTCCTGGTGTAGATATGCAGCTTATCGATTCGCTGCGTAGCCAGCTCAAAGAACGCGGTAGTGTTTTAATGGCAGCGCCACGCCTTGGGCAGTCTTTACGAGAAGACCGTCTGATTGCCCTTGTTCGTCAGCGTCTAAGTATTCCTGGCGGATGCTGCAGTTTCGATTTGCCAACGTTACACATCTGGTTGTATTCGCCACAAGAGCAGCGCAATGCCCAAATTAATACCTGGCTTACGAGTTTGCAGCCATTGAAGCAGGCATTGGATTTGTTGCTAGATATTATTCGTAATTCGGCTCCATTCCGTAAACAAACCAGCCTGAATGGTTTTTATCAGGATAACGGTGATGATGCTGATTTGCTGCGTTTACAGCTGGATCTCTCGTCTCAGCTCTATCCCCAGGTTTCTGGTCATAAAAGCCGCTTTGCAATCCGTTTCTTACCGCTAGATAGCGAAAATGGAATTATCCCTGAGCGTCTCGATTTTGAGCTGGCATGCTGTTAAGGAGCGAATATGTCTGAACTTACTAAAGTAAACTGCCCTGGTTGTGGCAAAGTCGTTGTCTGGAATGAAGCCAGCCCGTATCGCCCATTTTGCAGTAAACGTTGCCAGCTGATTGACTTAGGTGAATGGGCCGCTGAGGAAAAACGTATTCCAAGCAGCGGCGATTTGTCAGAGAGTGATGACTGGAGTGAAGAAGATTTACGTTAGCTCTGCTGTAATTTTCTGATAATCGGTTCATTTGCTGGTGGGAAATCTGCTGCCACCAGCGCATTCTGTGTAACCCACTGCCCCGGTTGCCCTTCTTTGCCCCACGGCTCACCTTCCCAGCTCTCCACCATGAAAAACCACAGCGTGATATGCCGGTCCGGGAACTGATAAGCCAGTTTATCAAACAGCGTAGACCCAGTGACCGTGATGCCTGTTTCTTCATGTAGCTCGCGAACTAATGCTTGCTCTGGCGTTTCATCAACTTCGATTTTCCCACCGGGAAACTCCAGCTTATTTGCCATATGAGCGTCAGCAGCTCGCTGAGTGATAAAAATCTGCCCTTGGGAATTGCGAATGATCCCGACGGCTATTTCTAGTTGTTTCATTTTTGTGCAGGTGCTCCATAGAAAAAAGGCGCAGCAAGCTGCGCCTTCGTCAACAATACAGTTCTTAGCTTAAACGGCCATGACACTGCTTGAATTTTTTACCGGAACCGCATGGGCACGGATCGTTACGACCCACTTTGCGCTCACCCGTCTCTGCTGCCAGTGATTCCGCAGCCAGCGTATCGTCATCCTGATGGCTCAACTGCTGCATCTGCGCCAAACGCTCAGCTTCATCACGACGCTGTTGTTCCATCGCTTCTACTTCTTCAGGCATACGAACCTGGACTTTGCTCAAGGTACTGATAACTTCATATTTCAGAGCTTCGAGCATAGAAGCAAACATGGCAAAAGATTCACGCTTGTATTCTTGCTTAGGATCTTTCTGCGCATAACCACGCAAGTGGATACCCTGACGCAGATAGTCCATAGCCGCCAGGTGCTCTTTCCACAATGAATCCAGGGTCTGTAGCATCACGCCTTTTTCGAAATGACGCATCATTTCAACGCCAACCACTTCTTCTTTACGCTGATACACTTCCATTGCGTTTTGCAGAATACGCTCACGCAGAGTTTCTTCATGCAGCTCAGGCTCTTTATCCAGCCACTCTTTAATTGGCAGCTCGAGGTCAAAGTCGTTTTTCAGGCGTTCTTGCAGGCCTTCAACATCCCACATTTCTTCGAGTGATTGCGGTGGGATGTGCGTGTCGATTGTCACTTTAAAGACATCTTCACGGATGCTGTTGATGGTTTCGCTAACGTCGCTCACGTCCAGCAATTCGTTACGCTGGCTGTAGATCGCACGACGTTGGTCGTTCGCCACATCATCATATTCGAGAAGCTGTTTACGGATATCGAAGTTACGGCTTTCAACTTTACGTTGTGCGTTAGCAATTGCCTTAGTGACCCATGGGTGTTCAATCGCTTCGCCCGGCTTCATGCCCAGTTTACGCATCATGCCTGAAACACGATCGGATGCGAAAATACGCATCAGTGAATCTTCCATAGACAGGTAGAAACGCGATGAACCCGCATCACCCTGACGACCGGAACGGCCGCGCAACTGGTTATCAATACGGCGAGATTCGTGACGCTCAGTACCGATGATATGCAGACCACCAGATGCCAGAACTGCGTCATGGCGAATCTGCCAGTCAGCTTTAATCTGCGCGATTTGCTCAGGCGTTGGGTCTTCAAGCTCAGCGACCTCAGCCTGCCAGCTACCACCCAGTACGATATCCGTACCACGACCAGCCATGTTGGTTGCAATGGTCACTGCGGCAGGATAACCCGCCTGCGCCACGATACCGGCTTCGTTAGCGTGGAACTTAGCGTTCAGAACATTGTGTTTGATACCCGCTTTGGTCAACTCAGCAGAAACCACTTCGGATTTTTCGATAGAAATGGTACCAACAAGAACGGGCTGACCGTTAGTAGTACGCTCTTTAATATCTTCAATGATTGCCATAATCTTGTCTGCTTCAGTCATATAGACCAGATCAGGCATGTCTTTACGGATCATTGGACGGTTAGTTGGCACAACGATAGTATCGAGTTTGTAGATAGAGCTAAATTCGAATGCTTCGGTATCTGCAGTACCCGTCATACCGGCCAGTTTTTCATACAGGCGGAAGTAGTTCTGGAAGGTAATAGATGCCAGCGTCTGGTTTTCGTTCTGAATGTCGACGCCTTCTTTAGCTTCAACAGCCTGGTGCAGGCCATCAGACCAACGGCGGCCTTGCATGGTACGACCGGTGTGTTCATCAACGATGATAACTTCGCCATCTTTAACGATGTAATCAACGTCACGGGCGAACAGCACATGCGCACGCAGTGCTGCAGTCACGTGGTGCATCAGCATAATGTTCGTCGGGGAGTACAGAGACTCACCTTCTTCCATAATGCCTTCCTGTACCAGTAACTCTTCAACCAGTACCAGACCGCGTTCAGTAATGTTTACCTGACGAGATTTTTCGTCTACGGAGAAGTGGCCTTCACCCTGGAAAGTATCAGAATCTTCTTTTTCCTGACGGATCAGGCTCGGGATGATTTTGTTTACTTTACGGTACATCTCGGAGCTGTCTTCAGCAGGACCGGAGATGATTAGCGGCGTACGCGCTTCATCAATAAGAATTGAGTCAACCTCATCCACCAATGCGTAGTGCAGTTTACGCTGTACACGTTCTTCAGGGCTGAACGCCATGTTGTCACGCAGGTAGTCAAAACCGTATTCGTTGTTGGTGCCGTAAGTGATGTCAGCAGCATAAGCTTCACGCTTTGCCGGAGCTGGCATGTTTGGCAAGTTAATGCCAACGCTCAGACCGAGGTATTCGAAAAGCGGACGGTTGTTTTCGGCATCACGCTGGGCCAGGTAATCGTTCACAGTAACCACGTGAACACCACGGCCACTCAGCGCATTCAGGTATGCTGGTAGAGTTGCGGTCAGTGTTTTACCTTCACCTGTACGCATCTCTGCGATACAGCGATCGTTTAGTACCATACCGCCAAGCAGCTGCACGTCGAAGTGACGCATCCCGAATACACGCTTACTCGCTTCACGAACAACCGCAAAAGCTTCTGGGATCAGATTTTCAAGCACTTCACCTTTCGCAAGACGAGCACGGAACTCATTCGTTTTGGCTTTTAATTCATCATCGGAAAGTTTTTCAATTTCCGGTTCCATACTGTTGATCAGGGTGACAACTTTACGCATACGACGCAGAGTGCGGTCGTTACGGCTACCGAAAACTTTAGTTAATAATTTGATTAGCATGATTAATTCTCAAACGCCTGCCATCAGGGCAGAGCTAAAAATAACGTTATAATTAAAGGAAAGGAATTTAGCTGAGGCGTTGTGGACCGGCGCGGATACCGTGAACCTGGCTAATCCAAATGGCAGGACTGAATGTCTCAACCGCTGGAGATTGCCAAAGCGCGATATGACGCACAATAACAGGGGGTTTGCTTTCCTGGGTAAGAAGCGCTGTAAGCGTGTCCAGCAAAGCGAGTTTGTGTGCCTGAAGTGGCAAACTTTCTTGTGCTACAGGCAATGCTTGAGGTGCCATTGCAAATGAAAGATGACGAATTACTGTACGAATAGCATGTTGATGCCAGTAATCGACACTAAAAGATGGTCGGCGGGTACTTTCCTGCAATAATGCCAGACTATTGAAGCTAACCTTATTCAGGTAGTCGTGGCTACTGGTAGATGTTTCGGCAGGGGCGGTTGGTTCGGTATTTTGGCTGAGCGCAGGCATGCCAAAACTCGCCGCAACCATCCCTAATAAGAGATGCGGCCAGAAATAACGTCTGCCAAACTGTCGCCAACGATTTAGAATACCAATCACTTTATCCGCCGGAGCATTATGTATGCGTGATAGCCGCCCACAATCTTTAGATCATTTGTTCGATGATGCTGGTGCCGAAAGCGTGTTGCAAAACGTGCAACAGCGCGCAACTGCGCTACTTAAGCTCAACAGGGCAGTGAAAGGGATATTACCCGCTCAACTGCATCCCTGGTGCCGGGTAGCAAATTTCCGACAAGGCATTCTCGTACTTGAAACTGCAAATGCTAGCTGGCTGATGCGGTTACGCTATGAACAAGCCACGCTACTGAGTGCATTACGTGCACAAATATTACCATCATTGACATCAATCGACATCAGGATTAATCCATCACTGGCTGCAATTGGACAAGAATCAGTACAAGAAAACAGCACTCAGACAGTGAAAGGGAAAACTGAAGGGGTCAACAGAGTGTTAAGCCAGCAAAGCGCGGAGGCATTAAGAATGGTGGCTGAACGTAGCCCTGAGAAATTGAAGGCAATAATAGAACGACTGGCGTCATTGGCCGGAGAGAGTACCAATGAAACCAGTCGTAATAAATAATTCTGGTGTTATGCCAGAACCATTTTCGGTGCTTTGAACGCTAACGGAAGTTCGGCATCGTCCTGGAAGGTTGCCCATTCCCAGGCTTCTTGCTTCGCCAGAACCGCTTGAAGCAGTTTGTTATTCAGTGCATGACCTGACTTATAGGCGGTAAACGCGCCGATAATGTTATGGCCGCACATGAACAAGTCACCGATTGCGTCGAGCATTTTGTGACGAACGAATTCATCTTCAAAACGCAGACCGTCTTCGTTCAGTACGCGATAATCGTCAACAACGATGGCACAATCGAAGCTACCGCCCAGGCACAAACCACGGGACTGCAGATATTCGATATCACGCATAAAACCGAAGGTACGAGCACGACTAATCTGGCGCATAAACGCGTCCGCAGAGAAGTTCATACTGTAGCGTTGGGTACTGGCATCAATCGCCGGATGGTTAAAGTCGATGGTGAAATCCAACGAGAAACCATTGTACGGCTTGAATTCAGCCCATTTATCGCCGTCTTCAACGCGAACTGTTTCTTTCACGCGCACAAATTTCTTCGCACAGTTTAATTCGTCAATCCCGGCATCAAGCAGCAGGTAGACGAATGGCGCTGCACTACCGTCCATGATTGGGATTTCTGGGGCATTGACTTCAATAATAATGTTATCAATACCTAATCCCGCAAGGGCGGCATTCAAATGCTCAACGGTAGAAATCCGCACATCGTGCTCGTTCACCAGGCAAGTACAGAGCATGGTATCACGCACAGATTTGGCATCTGCCGGAAAATCTACCGGAGGATTCAAGTCGGTGCGACGATAGATGACCCCGGTATTTGCCGGCGCAGGGCGCAACGTCAGTGTGACTTTCTTGCCGGTATGTAAACCGACGCCAGTCGCCTGAACGATACGTTTAAGTGTCCTTTGTTTGATCATCGTATAATCTCGCCAATTACCTATCCAACCGAAGTGTATATCACAATCGGTGGGCCAGTTTAGCACAAAGAGCGCAGATCCCCAACTTCCGGTTTATTCTTAATCAGCTTGCTTACGCAGAAACGCTGGAATATCCAGATAATCAGGCTCTTTCGTTGTTTGTGGCGTATTGTCATTCACTACTTTTGCAACTGGCTTTTGCTCTTGTTGAAGAGGAGCCATACCGTGTTGCTGGTAGCGATCCATCACTGGCTGCTGAGTCTGCTTGTTGGTCACTAGAGTAATTTCTGGACGTTTGTCCATGCCAATACCAGTTGCAACAACAGTCACACGCAGTTCGTCATTCATCTCTGGATCCAGAGAAGTACCGATAACCACAGTAGCGTTATCAGATGCGAACGCACGAATGGTGTTACCCACAGTTTCGAACTCATCCAGACGCAGGTCAAAGCCAGCGGTGATGTTGACCAGAACGCCACGAGCACCAGACAGATCGATGTCTTCCAACAGTGGGCTGGAAATCGCCATTTCTGCCGCTTCTTCTGCACGATCTTCGCCACTTGCTACACCAGAGCCCATCATGGCATAACCCATTTCGGACATTACGGTGCGCACGTCAGCAAAGTCGACGTTCATCAGACCCGGACGGGTAATCAGTTCAGCGATACCCTGAACTGCACCTTTCAGTACATCGTTTGCTGCGCCAAAAGCGTCCAGCAGAGAAATACCACGGCCCAGAACTTTCAATAATTTGTCGTTCGGAATGGTGATCAGTGAATCAACATG
The DNA here is from genome assembly GCA_024169445.1 of Buttiauxella agrestis ATCC 33320. Classification (GTDB taxonomy): domain Bacteria; phylum Pseudomonadota; class Gammaproteobacteria; order Enterobacterales; family Enterobacteriaceae; genus Buttiauxella; species Buttiauxella ferragutiae. The sequence goes on along the minus strand of JALKFA010000001.1, from coordinate 1,832,943 downwards.
CTTAGACAACTCGGCAATACCCTGCTCCGCGAACGCCATGCGCTTCTTGCCTTCGAAGTTGAAAGGCTTAGTCACAACGGCTACGGTCAGGATGCCCAGATCTTTAGCAACTTCCGCAACTACCGGCGCTGCACCTGTACCAGTACCGCCACCCATGCCAGCGGCGATAAAGACCATGTCTGCGCCTTCAAGGGCTGCACGTAACGCATCGCGGTCTTCTTCCGCAGCGGTACGACCCACTTCAGGGTTAGCTCCAGCACCCAGACCTTTGGTAATACCATTACCAATCTGGATAGTCTGGCCTACCGCAGTTTTACGTAACGCTTGCGCGTCAGTATTCACTGCAAAGAATTCAACACCTTCGATGCGTTCACGCACCATGTGTTCAACGGCATTACCGCCGCCACCACCGACGCCGATGACTTTAATCACCGCGTCGTTGGTCAGTTCCATAGGTTCAAACATAGTTTCTCTCCGTTTTGTGCCTGTCGCCTGAGACCACTAATTTTGTCTGGTCTCTTATAAAAATTAAAACTCTTTTCTCAGCCAGCTGTTGATTCGCTTAATCCATGAGCCGACAGAGGTCCGTTTTTCCACTTCCGCTTCACCACTGAGATGAGTTTCTTTCCCGTAGTGCAGCAAGCCGACCGCTGTGGAGTAATAAGACTCCTGGGCGTAATCAGTCAGGCCGGTAATATTTAACGGTTGTCCGATACGAACTTGCGTATGGAACACGCGTTGCGCACAGGCTGCCAGACCTTCAATTTGTGCAGCGCCACCCGTTAGTACAATCCCCGCCGCCAGGTGGTGCTTCACACCTTGTTGGCGAAGTTGCTCTTGTAATTGCAAAATCTCTTCGTTGACCAGATTCAACAGTTCGGTATAACGAGGCTCGATGACTTCAGCGAGCGTCTGGCGTTGCAGGCTACGCGGTGGACGTCCACCGACACTTGGCACTTCAACGTTTTCATCTTTACCGACAATTGAACCCAACGCGCAACCATGACGGACTTTAATGGCTTCTGCATCACTCGGTGGTGTACCAAAGGCGTAAGCGATATCGCTGGTCACCACGTTCCCCGCATAAGGGATAACCTTGGTGTGGCGCAACGCGCCGCCAGTGTAGACCGCGATGTCCATAGTACCACCACCGACATCCACAACGCAGACCCCTAATTCACGCTCATCTTCGGTCAATACTGCGTAGCTCGCCGCAAGACCTGCAAAGATCAGTTGGTCCACTTTCAAGCCACATCGTTCAACAGCTTTGACGATGTTTTTAGCCATATCGTTATGGCAGGTGATGAGGTGCACTTTAGCCTGCATGCGCACCCCCGATAAACCTACAGGATTTTTGATGCCTTCCTGGTAGTCAATTGCATATTCTTGCGGGATAACGTGCAAAACACGATGTTCGTCACGTACGCGTACTGACTTCGCGGTGTGAACAACGTTCTCAACGTCTTCCTGCGTCACTTCTTCTTCCGAAATTGGCACCATGCCAATCTCGTTTTGACAGCTAATGTGTTTACCTGACAGCGCAAGGTAGACCGAAGAAATCTGGCAATCAGCCATAAGCTCGGCCTGGTCAATCGCGCGCTGAACGCATTTCACGACTGACTCGAGATCGTTTACGCCACCTTTGTCCATACCACGCGATGGGCAACTGCCCACGCCAATAATATTGACCATACCGTCAGGCAGAACTTCCCCTACTAAAGCGGCAACCTTTGCGGTACCGATCTCCAGTCCTACTACCAGTTTTCTGTCCGTCGCCTTGATCATTGTTATTCTGCCTGTGCCTGATTCTGTTGCTGATTAGGATTAGGTTCCTCTACGGGAGCTGGCTGCCAACCCACTGCCGCGCCTGAGTCATAACGCAAGTCGACGTAGCTAATCCTTTTATTGTCGGCTTGCTCTTGCTGCTGCAGAACAGGGTAAAGTTCTACAAAGCGACTCAAGCGTTTCATCGTATCGCCACGGCCCAAGTTGAGCTTGATGCCATTATTCAACGTCAATTGCCAGGAACGACGAGCGGTCATCGCCGCTTCTTTCAAAGTAAATTTATCCTTTGCCAGCACATCGCCCATTGCGCGATAGCCTTGCAAGACTTCACCTTCACTGCCTTCGGGTCCAGATAACATAGGTAAAGTCTGCTTTACCGCGCGTTCTGCTGGAACGCTAAACGCAATTCCTTGCGCATCAATCATATGCTGATCATTCCAGCGCGCTATGGGTACATATTCAACCAGATGAATCTTCAATTCGTCCGGCCACTGCTTTCTGACACTCGCCTGTTTAATCCACGGCAAGCGTTCAATTTGCTGCTGGATGATATTCACATCCTGGGTCATAAAGGTGCCTGGTGGCCCAAGTGCCAGAATTGACTGACGAATATCATCGTTACGGGTGTAATGCCGTTCACCAGTAACTACCAACTTAGACAGTGGCAGACGTTGTGCATCTTCCATCCAGCCGACGACAATCCAGCCGCCGATAAATACCGTAAACAGCACTGCACTGAGGAAAATGATCCCGGCCAGTCGCCCGCCATTACTCCGGCGAGAGCTGGTTTCCTCTTCTTCCTGGCGATTACGTGTATTCAGAGCTGCTTGCGACATATCAGTCTGCCAACTCCAGAATACGCACCACCAGTTGAGAGAACGTCATGCCTGCCTGACGTGCCGCCATCGGCACCAGACTATGGCTGGTCATGCCAGGGGACGTGTTAACTTCCAGCAGATAAAACTGCCCGTCACTATCCAGCATGACATCTACGCGCCCCCAACCACTGCAACCCAAAGCTTGCCAGGCTTGCAGCACTAACGCCTGCAATTCTTGCTCGCGTTGTTCGATTAAACCGCCTGGGCAAAAATACTGTGTTTCATCAGAGAGATACTTCGCCTCATAATCATAGAAAATTCCGGCGGGTTGAATGCGAATTGACGGCAAAATTTCTTCACCCAGGATAGCAACCGTGTACTCAGGGCCACTTAACCATTTCTCAATCAACACTTCTTCATCGTGTTCGAAGGCCAGTTCAAGTGCTGCTGGCAGTGCAGCAACGCTATCAACCTTCGACATCCCCACGCTTGAACCTTCACGGCTTGGTTTCACGATAACTGGCAGCCCCAGGCTGGCAATACGTTCTACCGTTGTTGCGCTGATACCGGCTTCCACATCACGGCGAGTCAATGCAACCCACGGAGCAACGGGTAAACCGGCACCTTTCCATAACAATTTGGTACGCAGCTTATCCATAGAGATAGCCGAAGCCATCACGCCACTGCCGGTATATGGCAGTTTCAGGAAATCCAGTAACCCTTGCAGGGTTCCGTCTTCGCCACCACGGCCATGTAAAGCAATAAATACTTTTTCAAAACCCTGCGCTTTCAGTTCAGTCACGGGTGTATTTTTCGGATCGACCTCGTGAGCGTCAATTCCGGCTTCTCTCAGGCCCGCGAGTACCGCTGCACCTGATTGCAATGACACCTCACGTTCAGCAGAAGTTCCGCCGAACAGGACAGCGATTTTCTCAGCCATGTTGGTCGCCCTCCTTAGTGTGGGACTGCAAGCGGAATTCAGCCAGGTTTCTGGCAACTTTCCCAACATTTCCTGCACCTTGCACCAGGATCAGGTCATTTCCTGACAAAACTGGCGCTAAAATGTCCGCAATCTGACTTGCGTCAGGTACAAGAATTGGGTCGACTTTTCCACGGCCACGAATAGTGCGGCATAGCGAACGGCTATCAGCGCCTGGAATTGCAGCTTCACCGGCAGAATAAACATCCAGCATCAGCAAAGAGTCGACTTGCGACAATACGTTAGCAAAATCATCGTACAAATCACGAGTACGCGTGAAGCGATGCGGCTGGAAAATCATCACCAGATTTTTATCCGGCCATCCCGCACGTGCAGCTTTAATGGTGGCATCCACTTCTGTCGGATGGTGACCGTAGTCATCAACCAACATCGCGGTACCTTCTTTGCCATTCACTTCGGCAAGCGGATACTCACCCAGGAAATCAAAGCGACGCCCTGTACCCTGGAAGCTTTCCAGCGCACTCAGAATGTCAGCATCATCAATGCCTTCTTCAGTGGCAACGGACACCGCAGCAGCCGCATTTAATGCGTTGTGGCGGCCAGGAGCATTCAAGGTCACATGCAGAGCTGGCTTACCCTGACGTGCGATGGTGAAATGCCCCTGCGGCCCTTTCTGCTGATAATTTTCAACACGAACGTCAGCGTCTTCACTAAAACCGTAAGTGGTGATCTTGCGGCCCACTCGTGGCAACAGCTCGCGAATAACCGGATCGTCTACACACATCACAGCCAGGCCATAAAACGGCAGGTTGTGCAGGAAGTTAATAAACGTCTGCTTTAAATTCTCGAAGTCGCCCTGGTAGGTATCCATATGGTCAGCTTCTATATTTGTCACCACAGAAACCATCGGTTGCAGATGGAGGAATGACGCATCACTCTCATCGGCTTCAGCAATCAGGTAACGGCTATGACCCAGACGCGCGTGGGTTCCTGCAGCTTTCACCAGACCACCATTGACAAAAGTCGGGTCGAGGCCAGCTTCTGCATAAATACTGGAAACCATCGCTGTAGTGGTGGTTTTCCCGTGTGTGCCTGCAATGGCGATGCCATGACGGAAGCGCATCAGTTCTGCCAACATTTCAGCGCGACGGATAACGGGAATACGCGCTTCATGCGCCGCAACAATTTCTGGGTTATCCATCGAGATGGCGGTAGAAACCACCACAACACTCGCATCCAGTACGTTCTCTGGACGATGGTTGAAATAAATCGTGGCGCCCAGCGCCGACAACTGCTGAGTGACCGGGTTCGGAGCCAAATCAGACCCGCTGATCTGGTAACCTTCGTTAGCTAAAACTTCGGCAATACCGCCCATACCGGCGCCGCCGATGCCAACAAAGTGAATGTGCCGGACGCGACGCATCTCGGGCACGATAGAACGCAGTTTCGCCAGTTGTTGTGTATTCATTCTCTAACCTGCAGCGTCAAACGCCATTACTTCAAATATTCATGGGCAAAAGAGCCACCCACAATGATTACGCCAGTGCTGCGGCGCTCACTTCATTTGCTACCCGTTCTGTGGCATCAGGAATGGATGCAGCACGCGCACGTTCGGCCATTGCCAGTAACGTCGTTCTGTCCCACCCGGCGAGAGTTTGGGTAACGGCATCCACGGTAAACTGCGGTTGCTCCAGTATTTTTGCCGCTCCAGCTTTTTCCAGCGGCAGCGCATTCCAGTATTGCTGCCGATCTTTATGCTGGAAGGGAACAAACAGTGCAGGTAACCCTGCTGCCGCGATTTCACTGACGGTTAACGCACCGGAGCGACACACCACGACATCGGCCCATGCATAAGCAGCAGCCATATCATCAATAAATTCGGTCACTTTATGCTGAGGCTGTGCGGCTTCAGCATAGGCCTGCTGAACAACGTCCAGCCCACCTTTACCACATTGGTGCCAGATAGTGACAGAATCACCCAGACGGCCTGCAACTTGCGGCATCGTCTGGTTCAGCACGCGAGCCCCTTGAGAGCCACCGACGACTAAAACGCGGACAGGGCCTTCACGTCCGGAAAAACGTTCTTGCGGTAATGGTAGCGCCAGCACATCAGTGCGCACCGGATTGCCCACCACATCAGCATTCGGGAAAGCCCCCGGAAATGCCTGCATCACTTTTTTGGCGATTTTTGACAGCCATTTGTTGGTTAAACCAGCAATACCATTTTGCTCATGTAACACCACGGGAATACCGAGCGACCAGGCTGCCAGACCACCAGGGCCAGATACATAACCGCCCATCCCCAGAACCACATCCGGGCGATACGCTTTCATGATGGCTCGCGCCTGACGCCAGGCGTTGAAAATACGCGCGGGCGCCAACAACATGGCTTTCAGGCCTTTACCGCGCAAACCTGAAATACGAATAAAATCGATCTCAATCCCATGTTTAGGAACTAAGTCAGCTTCCATACGATCGGCGGTTCCCAGCCAGCGGACTTGCCAGCCCTGGTCCATTAAGTGATGCGCCACAGCAAGCCCCGGGAACACATGCCCGCCAGTCCCGCCTGCCATCACCATTAACCGCCGGGTTTGATTACTCATCGCACACCCTTCGTGAACGCCTGTGCTTTTGCCAGACGGGTTTCATAATCAATACGCAGCAACATCATGATTGCTGTAGACATAATTATCAGGCTTGAACCACCGTAACTGATCAGGGGTAATGTCAGGCCTTTGGTTGGCAACATGCCCGCTGCCGCCCCAACGTTTACCAGAGCCTGGAAACTAAACCAGATCCCGATTGAGCAGCCTAAAAACCCTGCAAAACGTTGGTCCATTTCTAACGCACGTTTACCGATGGACATCGCACGAAAAGCCACGAAGAATACCATCATTAATGCCAGCACCACACCGATATATCCGAGCTCTTCTCCGATAATGGAGAAGATGAAGTCGGTATGCGCTTCCGGTAAATACTCGAGTTTTTGTACCGAATTCCCTAAGCCCTGCCCCCACAATTCACCGCGGCCAAACGCCATCAGAGATTGTGTTAGCTGGTAGCCACTACCAAACGGGTCTTCCCACGGATTCCAGAAGGACGTTACGCGGCGAATACGATAAGGTTCTGCGAGGATCAGTAGCACCACGGCAGAAATACCCATGCCGATAATCGCGAGGAACTGCCAGAGTTTGGCGCCGGCGAGGAACAACATCGCAAGCGTTGTCACAAACAGCACAACCACAGTACCGAGGTCAGGCTGCGCCAGCAACAACACTGCCATCACCAGAATAACGCCCATCGGTTTGAGGAAGCCGCGCAAGTTGTTACGTACTTCATCAACCTTACGAACCAGGTAGTTGGCCAGATAGCAGAACAACGACAGCTTGGTAAACTCAGCAGGCTGAATACGCAGTGGACCGAACGCAATCCAGCGTGATGCCCCGTTAACCGAGCTACCGACGACCAGTACGATCAACAGCATTGCGATGGATAATAGCAGCAGCGCGGTACTGTGACGCTGCCAGAATTCCATCGGTAAACGCAGTGTTACCAGCGACAGTGCAAAAGCCAGTGCGATGTACAAGCCATCACGTTTGGCAAACAGGAACGGATCATTTGCCAGACGCTGCCCCACCGGCATCGATGCCGATGTGACCATAACAAAGCCTACTGCAGCCAACCCGAAAGTCAGCCAGAGCAAAGTACGGTCGTACAGCACCATGTTATTTGAATCAGCTTCGCGGGAGCCCATCACCCAGCCTTTTACCGCCGACGCCAGCCAACTCAGGATGGCAAATCCTGGCAGTCGTGGCATTCGCAGGCGAGGGAGAGATAAGCGCATCAGCCAAGCTCCTTCGCAAGCAGAGTGAATTGGTCGCCACGTTGCTCGAAGTTTTTGAACTGATCGAGGCTGGCGCAAGCCGGTGAAAGCAGAACCATGTCACCCGGTTGTACGCGGGTTGCGATCAATTTCATCGCCTGTTCCATGGTTTCAGTTTGCTCGGCAACATCCGGGCGCAGTGCCGCAAGTTCAGCACCATCACGACCAAAACAATAAAGGCGAATTGCTGAACCTTGCAGATATTGGCTAAGCGAGGAGAAATCCGCAGATTTACCGTCACCGCCTAACAGCAGATGCAAAGTCCCGTCGACTTTCAAACCGTTCAACGCCGCTTCAGTACTGCCGACATTGGTCGCTTTAGAATCGTTAATCCAGCGCACACCGTTACGTTCCCAGGAAAGCTGGAAGCGGTGAGCCAGACCCGTAAACGTGGTGAGGGCTTTCAGGCTGCTGGAGCGTGGGAGTTTCACCGCATCAGCCAGTGCCAGTGCAGCAAGCGCGTTGGTGTAGTTATGACGCCCCACCACTTTCATCTCTTTGGTGTTCAGGACTTTCTCGCCCTTCACTCGTAGCCAGGTGTCGCCCTGCTGGTAATTAAGATGATAGTCACCGACATCCACACCAAAGCTCACACAGCGCTCGTCTGCACCACGCACTGGCATCGTCAGCGCGTCATCAGCATTGACGACACAAAGCGCCGCGTTTTCATAAACTCGTAACTTAGCCGCACGGTACTGCTGCAAACCCAACGGATAGCGATCCATATGATCTTCAGTGACGTTGAGAATGGTCGCCGCTGCGGCTTTCAGGCTAAACGTGGTTTCCAACTGGAAGCTGGATAACTCAAGTACATAAAGCTCACAGTTCTGATCGAGTAGCATCAATGCTGGCAACCCGATGTTTCCACCCACGCCAACATTGACGCCAGCGGCTTTCGCCATTTCACCGACTAACGTGGTGACCGTGCTTTTACCGTTAGAACCGGTAATCGCCACAATAGGCGCTTGTGCTTCACGGCAAAACAGTTCGATATCACCAATGATTTCAACACCGGCGTCTGCGGCACGGCTCAACGCAGGATGAGCGACAGCGATACCAGGGCTGGCAATAATCAAGTCAGCCGCTAACAACCAGTCTTCGTTGAGTGAGCCAGTATGTCGTTCCACCGTGTCTGGCAATCTTTCCAGCCCCGGTGGTGAGATGCGGGTATCCATTACGCGAGGCGTGACGCCGCGCGCAAGGAAGAAATCCACACAGGACAGGCCGGTGAGGCCCAATCCGATAATAACGACTTTTTTACCCTGGTAATCAGTCATGGTTAGCGCACCTTCAGGGTAGCGAGGCCGATCAGAACCAGCATCAGCGAAATAATCCAGAAGCGCACAATGACTCGCGGCTCAGGCCAGCCTTTCAATTCATAATGGTGATGAATCGGGGCCATGCGGAAAATACGCTGCCCGCGCAATTTGAAGGAACCAACCTGCAAAATAACCGACAGCGTTTCAACCACGAACACGCCACCCATAATCACTAACAGGAATTCCTGGCGCAGTAGTACCGCGATAGTGCCGAGTGCACCGCCCAAAGCCAAAGAGCCGACATCGCCCATAAAGACTTGCGCTGGATAGGTGTTGAACCACAGGAAACCTAACCCGGCACCGACAATCGCCGTACAGACGATAACCAGTTCACCGGAATGGCGCAGATAAGGGATATGCAGATACTCAGCAAACTTAATGTTACCCGTCGCCCACGCCACCAGCGCAAATCCTGCCGCCACCAGCACGGTTGGCATAATCGCCAGGCCATCGAGACCATCGGTCAGGTTTACGGCATTGCCAGTACCGACGATCACAAAGTACGCCAGCAGTACGTAAAACAGGCCAAGTTGCGGCATCACGTCTTTAAAGAACGGCACAACCAGCTCGGTGGCTGGCGTTCCCTTCCCTGCGATGTACATCGTGAAGGCAACAGCCAACGCGATAACCGACATCCAGAAATATTTCCAACGAGCAATCAAACCTTTGGTGTCTTTGCGTACCACTTTGCGGTAGTCATCGACAAAGCCAATCGCCCCGTAACCCACCAGTACGAACAACACGCACCAGACGTATGGATTGGAAGGATACGCCCACATCAACACAGAGATAACGATAGAGGTCAGGATCATAATCCCGCCCATCGTTGGTGTACCGCGCTTGCTAAAATGGGACTCCGGGCCGTCATTACGCACGACCTGGCCGAAAGAGAGTTGCTGCAAACGAGCAATCATACGCGGCCCCATCCATAACGAGATGAACAGAGCAGTCAGCAGGCTGACAATGGCGCGAAACGTCAGATAGGAAAAGACGTTAAAGCCTGAATAATATTTGACCAAGTGTTCGGCCAGCCAAACTAACATGTTCCATTCTCCTGTAATGCGAGTACTACCTGTTCCATGGCAGCACTACGTGAACCCTTCACTAAAATGGTCATCATTGAATGCTCTTCGATAAGCGCCTTCAGACGCACGATTAAAGAAGGCTTATCGGTAAAATGTTCGCCAACTTCAGAGGCTTGGCTGATAATTTCGCTCAGTTTGCCAACACTCAATACACAATCAATACCCACGGCTTTCGCCGCTTCACCCACCTGACGATGGCATTCAACAGACTCGTCGCCCAGTTCAGCCATATCGCCAACAACCATCACGCGGAAACCCGGCATTTCAGACAGCACCTGCGCGGCGGCGGTCATTGAGCCCACATTCGCGTTGTAACTGTCGTCGAGCAGAAGTTGGTTTTCGGAAAGTTGAATCGGGAACAAACGCCCAGGAACAGCTTTTAAGTCGGCAAGACCTGCTTTCACAGCTTCCAGTGACGCCCCCACCGCCAACGCCAGCGACGTTGCAGCCAATGCATTAGCAATGTTGTGACGGCCAGGAAGCGGCAAGGTCACATCAACATCGCCGATTGGCGTTTTGATGGTGAACTCAGTGCCATGTACGGTGATGTGGACATTGGTCGCGGTAAAATCACTTCCGGTTGCATTCGGAGAGAAACGCCAGGTTTTGCGCGCACCAATAATTTCTTGCCAGTTCAGCCAGTCATTATTGTCGGCATTGAGAATCGCAATACCATTCTCCGGCAGGCCGGCGAAGATCTCACCTTTCGCTTTCGCAACACCGGCAAGTGAGCCAAAGCCTTCAAGGTGTGCCGCGGCAAGGTTGTTCACCAGTGCGGCTTCCGGGCGCGTCAGATTAACCGTCCAGGCGATTTCACCTTGATGGTTTGCACCCAGCTCAATGACAGCATATTCATATTCTGGCGTCAGGCGTAACAACGTCATTGGCACACCAATGTCGTTATTCAGATTGCCAGCGGTATACAAGGTGTTACCGCATTCGCGCAAAATCGCTGCGGTCATCTCTTTTACAGAGGTTTTTCCGGAAGAACCAGTCAGCGCCACAATCCGCGTTGGAACCTGTTGACGGACCCAGGCCGCCAGTTCGCCGAATGCTTGATGTGTATCTGCAACCACAAGTTGCGGAACCTTAACATCCAGCTTGCGAGAAACCAGTAATGCACCTGCCCCGCCGTTTACCGCATCTTGCGCAAAATCGTGTGCATCGAAGCGTTCGCCTTTTAATGCGACAAATAGGCACCCAGGCGTTAATTTGCGCGTGTCGGTGGTGACATCAATGATGTCCGCATCAGCGCCGTGCAATTCGCCATGCAGGATAGTGGCGAGCTGGCCTAATGAAACGCGGATCATGCCACAACTCCCAACAGGCGGGCGGCAGTGACGCGGTCGGAATAGTCCAGACGGCGCACACCAACAATCTGATAGTCCTCATGGCCTTTGCCTGCTACCAGAACGACATCATTTTCTTGCGCCTGCATAATCGCGTTGGTTACCGCTTCGGCACGACCTGAAACCACATGTGCACGCCCGGCGTCCAGCATGCCAACCAGAATATCAGCCACAATTGCGTTCGGCTCTTCAGTACGTGGGTTGTCATCGGTGACAACCACAACATCCGCATATTGCTCGGCGATACCGCCCATAATCGGACGCTTGCCTTTATCACGATCGCCACCGCAACCGAAGACGCACCATAGCTTGCCACTGCAATGCAAACGGGCAGCCTGCAATGCTTTTTCCAGAGCATCCGGCGTGTGGGCATAATCCACCACTACCGTCGGTTTACCCGGCGCGCTGAAAACTTCCATTCGCCCGCAAACCGGTTGCAGACTCGGAGCTGTTTTCAGTAATTCTTCAATTGGGTAATCCAGCACTAACAGAGTCGCCAGCGCTAACAACAAGTTGCTGACGTTAAAGGCTCCCATCAGGCGGCTTTCAATTTCGCCATCGCCCCAGGAGGAGCTGAACTGGATAGTCGCGCCACCATCGTGATAATGCACGTTGGTGGCTTTCAACCAACGACCACGACAGCCAGGCTGTAAATTATTTTCCATCGTCACGGCAACGGCGTCAGGTAAACGCGCCAGCCATTTGCGCCCAACCTCATCGTCAGCATTGATGATGGCATGGCCATAATCGTGTTCGGAGAACAGCAGCCATTTAGCCGCTTCGTAACCTGCCATATCGCCGTGGTAATCGAGGTGATCACGGCTTAGGTTGGTGAACACGCTGGCGGCAAATTTCAGAGCGGAAACACGATGCTGAACCAGACCGTGGGAGGAAACTTCCATTGCGGCAAAGCTCGCACCTTGCTCTGCAAGGTTAGCAAGCACTTGCTGTACATCAACGGCAGAACCGGTGGTGTTTTCGGTTGGTTTTACGTTACCAAGCAGGCCGTTACCGACAGTCCCCATAACGGCACTGGTTTCGCCTAATAACTGGCTCCACTGCGCAAGCAACTGAGCTGTAGTGGTTTTACCGTTAGTACCCGTCACGCCAACCAGGCGTAATGCACTCGAGGGTTGGTGGTAAAAACGCCCTGCCAGGGCAGAAAGGCGTTGATGCAGCTGGCTCAGATAAATAACCGGCACACCGTGCATTTCACGGACTTCGCCATCCGTTGCTTCGCCTTCAGCTTCAGCCACGACAGCGGCTACGCCTTGCGCTATTGCCTGCGGGATATATCGACGCCCGTCCGCCTGATGGCCGACTACAGCCACAAAAAGGTCGCCCGACGCCGCCACGCGACTATCGAGTGTCATTTCTCGCAGAGCTCTCGCAGGTAGCGCTGGCACCCACGGAGCGAGAAGGTCGCGCAAATTACGATCTGCCACCTGTTCCCTCTTTTTGATTGATTACAAATTCACTTTTTTCACCTGTCGCCAAAGCATCCGGTTCGATATTCATGGTGCGCAGAACGCCGCCCATGATGGCACCGAACACAGGTGCAGAGACGGCACCACCGTAATATTTACCTGCTTGTGGATCGTTAATGACCACAACCAAAGCGAATCGTGGATTACTGGCTGGCGCAACACCTGCGGTGTAAGCGATGTATTTGTTGACGTATTTTCCATCCGGCCCGACTTTTTTCGCAGTACCGGTCTTAATTGCAATGCGGTAACCCTTGATGGCCGCTTTCACGCCACCACCACCGGGTAATGCCACACTTTCCATCATATGAACGACGGTACGAACCAACGGTTCAGGGAAGATACGTTCACCTGGAACCGGTGGATCAACCTTCGTTATCGACAACGGACGATATACGCCGTAGCTGCCGATCGTTGCGTAGACACGCGCTAACTGTAACGGGGTTACCATTAGCCCGTAGCCGAAAGAGAAGGTGGCCCTCTCTATGTCAGACCACCGTTGTTTTTGCGGATATAAGCCACTGCGTTCTCCGACCAGCCCCAAGTTGGTCGCTTTTCCCAATCCAAAACGTGAGTAAGTATCTACCAACGCTGAGGAGGGCATCGCTAACGCCAGTTTTGAAACCCCGACGTTACTCGACTTCTGTAGTACCCCGGTAAGGGTCAATTCGCTGTAGCGCGCCACATCTTTGATCTCATGACCATTAATGCGGTACGGCACGGTATTCAGAACGGTGTTTTCACGTACCACACCACGTTGCAGAGCGGTCATGACAACCATCGGTTTAACTGTCGAACCTGGCTCGAAAACGTCCGTAATAGTACGGTTACGCATAATGTCTTTCGGCGTGCCGGTCAGGTTATTGGGGTTGTAGGAAGGGCTGTTAGCCATCGCCAACACTTCACCTGTATTCACATCCACCAGCACTGCACTACCTGATTCAGCTTTGTTGAAGGCCACAGCGTTGTTGAGCTCGCGATAAACCAGCGCCTGCAGGCGTTCATCAATGCTCAAAGCCAGGTTATGGGCAGCCTGGCTATCGGTTGAGGAGATATCTTCGATGACGCGACCGTAGCGGTCTTTACGCACAACGCGCTCGCCAGGTTGGCCGGTAAGCCATTTATCGAAGCTCTTTTCGACGCCTTCAATCCCCTGACTATCGACGTTGGTGAAGCCAATAAGGTGAGCGGTTACTTCGCCAGATGGGTAGTAGCGACGAGACTCTTCACGTAGATGAATCCCTGGAAGTTTGAGTTTTTTGATGTAGTCGCCGATATCGGGGTTTACCTGGCGTGCCAGATAAATAAAGCGACCTTTTGGATTGCTGTTGACGCGAGAAGCAAGCTGATCAAGAGGGATTTTTAGAGCATCTGCCAGTGCTTTCCAGCGGTTATCAAGCGTAATGCCACCCGCATCATGCAACTCTTTAGGGTCTGCCCAAATCGCATTCACCGGCACACTCACTGCCAGTGGACGACCTGCACGGTCGCTAATCATGCCACGAGAAGTCGAGACTTCTTGCACGCGCAGGGAACGCATATCCCCCTGGCGCACTAACATGTCTGGCGCGATGATTTGCAGCCAGGCAACGCGCCCCAACAGGAAAACCAGCGCCAGCAAAATGCAACCGCAAAGCAACGCAAAACGCCAACTTACAAAGTTGGCCTGTTCTTCCTGGCGTTTCGGTTTAAGCGTTTTTGCCGCTGCTCTCATCTGTCACGCGATTCCTTATTGCTGAACTACGATGTTTTCCTGCGATGGGTCGACATGCTGCAATTGCAGCTTTTCCGTCGCGACCCGCTCCACTCGGCTATGATCGCCTAGTGCGTTTTCTTCCAAAATCAGGTTGCGCCACTCGATATCTAACGCATCACGCTCCACCACCATTTGCTCACGCTGTGCGGTAAGCAGACGGGTATGGTGCGCGGTGGTGACCACGAAAATGGCGGTAACGATAATGGCGGTAAACAAAATCAGTGGCATTTTCCCATGACGCAGCAAGTCACCACCAATCACCGCTGGTAGTGCATGACGCTCGCCACTGCTCAACTGGCCAGTAACTTTATTTAGGGCTTCTGCCACTTTATTGATCATGCGTTCGTCCTTTCAGCGATACGCAGTACCGAACTACGCGCGCGTGGGTTTTCCGCCACTTCTTCGTCACCCGGCATCATTTTGCCGATGGATTTTAAATATCTGCCGCCGAGTTTATTCAACTGAGCTTCAGTCATTGGAATACCAGCCGGAACCTGTGGCCCACGGGTGTTTTCACGCATAAAGCGCTTAACAATCCGGTCTTCCAAAGAGTGGAAACTGATAATCGACAAGCGGCCACCAGGGGACAGTGTTTCAATTGAACCTTTAAGTGCCTGTTCAATCTCTTCAAGTTCACTGTTGATCCAGATACGGATCGCCTGGAACGTACGCGTTGCCGGATGTTTAAACTTATCTTTTACCGGCATTGCCGCAGCCACGACTGTTGCCAGTTCTTTGGTACGAGTCATTGGCTGTTCACGGTTGCGCTCAATAATGGCGCGAGCAATACGCTTACCGAACTTTTCTTCACCAAAGGTTTTAATAACCCAGGCGATATCAGCTTCGTCTGCTGTGAGTAACCACTGAGCAGCGGATTGACCACGAGTTGGGTCCATACGCATATCTAACGGGCCGTCACGCATAAACGAGAAACCGCGTTCAGCATCATCGAGTTGCGGTGAAGAGACGCCAAGATCCAACAGGATGCCGTCAATTTTTCCCAGCAAATCGCGTTCGCGTGCGTATTCAGCTAATTCAGAGAAAGGCCCATGAATAATGGAGAAGCGTGGGTCATCAATTGCCTGAGCCGCTTCAATTGCTTGCGGATCACGGTCGATAGCCAGCAAGCGTCCTTCTGGTCCCAGTTGGGAAAGAATCAAACGAGAATGGCCGCCACGACCAAAGGTGCCATCAATGTAGATACCATCCTGACGAATGTTAAGACCATTCACGGCCTCATCAAGCAGCACCGAAGTATGTTTAAAATTTTCCATCATTATTTATAGTGACAAGTCCTGCAGCCTATCCGACAACGTAGTCGTCGTGGCCTGCTCAGCGTCGATGTCTTCCTTGACCTGTTGATGCCAGGTCGTTTCATCCCACAGTTCAAACTTATTGAACTGCCCAACCAGCATCACTTCTTTGGTTAGCCCGGCGTGTTGGCGCAAAACTGGGGCCAACAACAAACGCCCGGCGCTATCCATCTGACATTCACTGGCATGGCCCAGTAACAATCGCTGCACGCGACGCTCAACCGGGTTCATGCTCGACAGACGAGCTAGCTTTTGTTCAATAATTTCCCACTCGGGAAGGGTATAAAGCAGCAGGCATGGGTGATGGATGTCGATGGTACAAACCATCTGACCTTCAGAGGTTTCGACAAGCGCATCCCGGTAACGGGTAGGAACGGCGAGCCGCCCTTTGCTGTCGAGATTGACTAATGTTGCCCCACGGAACATGCCAGCCTCACCCTTAAATTCCCCTTTCCACCACTTTGACCCACAAAATCCCACCTAAAGGAGTTTACGGAGCGGAGGAAAACCTTGTCAAGCAAGCTACAACGCAGACGGAAATAATTTTCATCTCCTAAGCGATTGATAAATGACTGGCGTGAAAAGGCGCTACATTCACGATGCAAAATTAACGTTATGAATATTTGAAAGAAAAAGGATCAATAAGCATAAATATCGTTAAATCGACTGAAAACCTGACAGGTAAAATATGAAGTGTCCAGTTTGCGACGCGGTCGGCATTTTAAGGTATTTCTCGGCAGGATAACAGCGTCAGATGTAGGCGAAGCGCGGGCTGGAGGGAAGTTTGATTCTTTTCAGATAGCTATTGTTTAATTATCCGGCATTTTTACACATTGCTATGTAACAAAATAATTCCAAAGCCGTGTTATATCGATTCTGGAATTAAAGATTTAACTATTACCGGTAAAAAATAATTACCTGTATTACTAAGGGAATTAACACGAGAATATTCTTAAATAAGAATGGCAGCCGGAACTGCCATTTCTTGTTAGTGGCGACTTAAACTGCCACGACGGTATAGATTACGGCGAATACGAGTGAGGCCGGCCTTAGGTTTACGTGGCTCATCAAGACTGGCAAGAACTAATTCCAGCACACGCTCCGCAACATCACGGTGGCGCTGAGCTACCGCGAGGACTGGGCATTGCAGGAAATCGAGCAATTCATGATCCCCAAAGGTAGCAATCGCCAACTCTGTCGGTAATTGCCCCTCACGCCGCAATGTTACATCCATAACACCTTGTAATAACGCAAATGAAGTGGTGTACAGGGCCTGTGGCATTGGATGGGTTTCCAGCCATTTATCAAATAACTGTGCTGCAGCTTCGCGCTCGTAGCTGTTGGCATAGAGGAAATTCACCTCACGCGGATCATCCTTCCATGCAGTGCGAAAACCTTGTTCACGCAGATAGCTGACGGAAAGCTCCGGCAATGCGCCAAGGTAAAGTACAGTTTCAGCAGGAAAAGTACGCAGCTCGCTGGCCAGCATTTCTGCATCTTCCTGGTCAGCACCCACTACGCTGATGAAATTTTCACGGTCTAATGCACGATCGAGTGCAATTATTGGGAAGGGATCGTTCGCCCAACGCTGATAGAACGGATGCTCAGGGGGTAAAGAGGTGGAAACAATGATGGCATCCACCTGACGTTGCAACAGATGTTCGATACAGCGCATTTCGTTATCCGGCTGATCTTCAGAGCAGGCAATTAATAGCTGGTACCCACGCTGACGAGCCTGCCGCTCGAGATAGTTAGCGATACGGGTATAACTCGTGTTCTCAAGATCTGGAATAACCAATCCGATAGAACGCGTACGCCCGGCACGTAATCCCGCCGCCACCGCATTCGGGTGGTAGTTATGTTCACGAACAACCGCCATAACTTTATCAACAGTCTTATCGCTGACGCGATACTGCTTTGCCTTACCGTTGATGACGTAGCTCGCCGTGGTGCGCGAAACTCCAGCCAGGCGCGCGATTTCATCCAATTTCACAGTAGCCCCTTATTTAGGATTGCCATAACCATGCCCTGGTCATGGTTTCATTTTTATCATCTAAGCGCAGAATAATAACTCGGGCAACCGCTTTTACTGGCAGTTGTTGGGTCATTTGCAAAAAAAAACCCGGCATGAGTAGACCGGGTTACTTTTTATTCGCCATTCACAGGCTAGCGCATGATCTTATCACCACGCGATACGCCCACAATACCCGAGCGTGCCACTTCGACAATTTTTGCCACTTCACGAATCGTATTCAGGAAAGCGTCTAGCTTATCGCTGGTTCCTGCTAACTGAACCGTATACAGCGTTGGGGTTACATCAATGATTTGCCCACGAAAGATCTCTGCGTTGCGCTTCACTTCTTCACGCCCGTAACCACTGGCTTGTACTTTAACCAGCATGATTTCGCGCTCAACGTGAGCCCCTTGTCCCAGTTCACTCACCCGCAGAACATCAACCAGCTTGTGCAATTGCTTTTCAATCTGCTCAAGCACTTTTGCATCACCTACCGTTTGGATAGTCATACGAGACAGTGTCGGATCGTCAGTCGGTGCCACCGTCAGGCTTTCAATGTTGTAACCACGCTGAGCGAACAAGCCAATAACTCGGGACAGCGCCCCGGACTCATTTTCGAGTAGTACAGATAATATCCGGCGCATAATCAGGTTCTCTCCGTTTTACTTAACCACATCTCATCCATACCACCGCCACGGATCTGCATTGGGTACACATGCTCAGTGCCATCGACAGTCACATCGACAAATACCAGACGCTGGTTACGCACCGCTTCCAGCGCTTCAATAAGTTTGCTTTCCAGTTCTTCAGGTTTACTGATACCAATCCCAACGTGGCCGTAAGCTTCTGCAACGCGTACAAAATCAGGTAAAGACTCCATATAGGATTGGGAGTGGCGACCCGAATAAATCATGTCCTGCCACTGTTTGACCATGCCGAGATAGCGGTTATTAAGATTGAGCACTAACACTGGCAAACCGTATTGCAGCGCAGTAGAAAGCTCCTGGATATTCATCTGAATACTGCCATCGCCGGTGACACAAACTACGGTTTCCTCCGGCAATGCCAGCTTCACACCTAGTGCCGCAGGCAGGCCAAAGCCCATGGTGCCGAGGCCACCAGAGTTAATCCAACGGCGTGGTTTATCAAAGGTGTAATAGAGTGCGGCGAACATCTGGTGCTGGCCGACATCCGAAGTGACGTAAGCTTCGCCTTTGGTCAGACGGTAGATAGTTTCAATAACTGCCTGTGGCTTAATTTTATCGCTGGTTCTGTCAAATTCGAGGCACTGACGCGCACGCCATTGCTCAATCTGTTGCCACCAGTCACGAATTTCATCGCAGGATTGTGACGTATCCTCCTGCGCCAGCAATTCCAGCATCTGCTGTAAAACCTGACGCGCATCGCCAACAATTGGAATATCTGCACCGACTGTTTTAGATATCGAAGTTGGGTCGATATCAATATGCAGCACAGTCGCGTTCGGGCAGTACTTCGCCAGATTGTTAGTGGTGCGGTCATCAAAGCGCACTCCGACACCGAAAATCACATCGGAATTGTGCATCACCATGTTGGCTTCGTAGGTTCCGTGCATCCCCAGCATTCCTAATGCCTGACGATGCGTTCCCGGGAATGCACCCAACCCCATTAAGGAGGAAACAACGGGAATATTGAGTTTTTCCGCCAGCTCGTGCAATTCGTCATGGCAAGCAGCAGTGATTGCCCCGCCGCCGACATACATCACCGGTTTTTTCGCCGCCAGCAACGTTTGCAGTGCACGCTTAATCTGCCCTTTGTGACCTTGAGTGGTCGGGTTATAAGAACGCATGCTGACGGATTCAGGGTAGCTATAAGGAAACTTGTTTGCCGGACTCATAATGTCTTTCGGCAAATCCACCACCACAGGCCCTGGGCGACCGCTTGCTGCGAGCCAGAAGGCTTTTTTAATAATGGCCGGAATATCTTCCGCTTGTTTGACTAAGAAACTATGTTTTACGACCGGGCGAGAAATTCCCACCATGTCGCATTCCTGAAAAGCGTCATAGCCAATAAGGGATGTCGCCACCTGGCCCGATAGTACGACCATCGGGATTGAATCCATATAAGCCGTAGCTATACCGGTTATCGCGTTTGTCGCACCCGGACCTGATGTCACAAGTACGACACCCACTTCACCGGTTGCACGTGCAAGGCCATCGGCCATATGCACTGCTGCTTGTTCGTGGCGTACCAGCACATGATCAATGCCGCCAATAGTATGAAGCGCATCGTAAATATCGAGTACTGCGCCTCCGGGGTAACCGAATACATGTTTAACGCCCTGATCGATAAGCGATCGAACGACCATCTCGGCTCCTGACAACATCTCCATGGTTTGCCTCCAGGCTTACGTGTTTGACCGACCGCTGAAATCATTTCGGCTAAGTCGTTGAGACAGGTTGTTGCGCCCTGCATTTATTTTCTTTTTTGATAGTCCGCCTAACATAACCGCTGAAAATCAGGCAATCAATTGCCAATCTTCAGCCGTCGATACAGCGTTTTCTCATCAACACTGCAAAACACTACTCAGACGGAGTTAAGCTCTGAGCATAAGCAAAGATTATGATTGAAAATGTTATGAATGGTGGCTTTGTAGGTTAAATCTAATTACAGCAGGAATTATTGGGATCGAAGGAAGGAAAGAACAAAAACAACTACAGAGAAAAAAACCAGAAAAATGAATAAATGCGGAATAACCGAATAGCTTTTACTATCCGGCTGGATCAAGTGAACAATCGGAACCTATTTACTACATACAGTGGTCAGGAGTTTTTCCATCCACTGATGCCCTTTATCGCGTCCGGCAGCTTCGTGCCAGGATAAATAGCAGGTGGCCTTATTATTTTGCAGCGGCAGTGGGAATGTTTGCAAATGAAGTGATTCAGCAAACTCTTCAGCTAACCAGCGTGGTGCGATAGCGACCAATTGAGTCTGCGAAACAACATTTAAAACACTAGTTAATGCCATTCCTTGATAAGCAATACAGGATTGCTGTTCCAAAGTGTGATACCACGGAGCACTAAATGATGCAAAACGCTCAAGGGAGACCACTGCATGTTTTTCGTTATAAACATCTTCTTCAGTAAGCGGTTTAATTAAACGCGGATGCTTCTGATTGGCTACCAGTACCATTTCATCTTCAAACAATGGGATACAAGTAAACTCAGGACGACGAAATTCACTATAGCTAATAACAAACTCGGTCTCTTGATAACGCAATTGATGTTCAATATCTTTATTTAATGAAGACTTAAACAATAATTGAATACCTGGAGCAAAACGCTTCATATTATTGAAAATCGCAGAGGTTAACATATTGTCCAAAGGACTACTGACGCAGATGTTAAACACTCTTTCACTGCTGCTCGGTTCGAAACCTGCTCCCGGCAACTCATTCTGTATCAATTGCAAAGCCTGACGAATTGAACCAAATAGCTGAAATGCGCGTGCTGTAGGCTGGATACCACGGCCGTAGCGAACAAACAGCTCATCATTGAACATCACTTTAAGCCGGGCTACTGCATTACTCACTGCGGGTTGGGACATTCCCAGAGATTGAGCAGCACGAGTAATATTCTGCACCTGCATAACAGCATCAAATACAGTTAATAAATTTAAATCAACGGAACGCAACTGAGGCTTAAACCCATCATGAGCTGCTGGCTGCTCTACGTAGTTATCAGACATGTTAGTCTCCACTAAGATTTCAATTCCTTATTCACAGATTAGCCCTGTGAACTACTCCTATTATCATTTACTAAGCAGAGCATGCTGATTTATGCATTTAAAAACGTTAATTAAACAATTCAGATATAAATCAATAAATTTACGCTTTCTAATATACCAACACGACTTCAGCTACTGACACCCTGATAAATCTATAAAACTCATATGATTTTACTCTTCGTCAGTTGATTTCTGGATCGTGCTAATCAAATCACAAAATGACTTAACACACAATGATTCGCACAGTGAATAATATATTAAGCATGGATAACATCATCATCACGGAAACAATCTCCCTACTCATATTCAGTTAATAAAGAAAGAGGCCAAATTCCTAAAATAGCATCAAAACATGGATTATTGACCTCAAATCATAACCATGATGAATGAAATAGATAACAAACATTATATTTTTAATTGTTTCTGAGAATTTCAATTTTACAGGGGAACGTAAGTAATCCTTTTCCATACTTTTTAGATATATTATGAAAGTTAGATATGTCAGCACAAATGGCTTAGATCGGTGGTTGTCTTTCAATCCTTAATCGGGGGTTGAGGCAATCGAGTGTTGACACAGCAAAGCAGATCAAGTACCAATAAATGCATAACGAATTCACTTGAGGCTTGAAACATGATTCGCAGCATTCGCCTACTAGACCTACTACTAAACGCAACTTCTTTGCGCGGTAGGCTGGTGGGCGAAATCAAGCGTTGATTCAAGCCATCAGACAGAAAAAACCCGCGCCACTGCGCGGGTTTTTTTATGCTCGTAGCAACGGCCCCTAAGACGAGAAAGGACCACAACATGAGCCAACAAGTCATTATTTTCGATACCACTTTACGTGATGGTGAGCAGGCGTTACAGGCTAGTCTGAGTGTTAAAGAGAAACTGCAAATCGCAATGGCACTGGAGCGTATGGGTGTTGACGTGATGGAGGTTGGTTTCCCTGTTTCCTCCCCTGGTGACTTCGAATCTGTGCAGACCATCGCTCGCAACATCAAAAAAAGCCGTGTGTGTGGCCTCGCTCGTTGTGTAGATAAAGATATTGATGTTGCAGCCGAAGCATTAAGAATTGCCGAGGCCTTCCGTATTCACGTATTCCTGGCGACATCCACGATGCACATCGAAACGAAACTGCGTAGTACCTTCGATGATGTGTTAGCCCGTGCAGTCAATTCTGTAAAACGCGCCCGTAACTACACCGACGACGTAGAGTTCTCTTGTGAAGATGCAGGCCGGACCCCAATCGATAACCTGTGCCGCATTGTAGAAGCTGCAATTGGCGCTGGCGCTACCACAATTAACATCCCGGACACCGTGGGTTACACCACTCCAGTACAGTTCGGCGGCATTATCCAGACCCTGTATAACCGCGTCCCTAACATTGATAAAGCGATTATCTCCGTTCACTGCCACGATGATTTGGGCATGGCGACAGGCAACTCTATCGCGGCAATTCAGGCAGGCGCTCGCCAGGTTGAAGGCACCCTGAACGGCATCGGTGAACGTGCTGGTAACACCGCGCTGGAAGAAGTGATCATGGCGATTAAAGTACGTGGCCAAATGTTGGGCGTGCATACCAATATCAATCACCATGAAATTTACCGCACCAGCCAGATTGTCAGCCAGTTGTGCAACATGCCAATTCCAGCTAACAAAGCGGTGGTTGGTTCCAATGCTTTCGCGCACTCCTCCGGGATTCATCAGGATGGCGTACTGAAAAATCGCGAAAACTACGAAATCATGACCCCGGAAACTATTGGTTTGAATCAGGTGCAATTGAACCTGACCTCCCGCTCTGGCCGCGCTGCTGTGAAACACCGCATGGAAGAGATGGGTTATAAAGAAGACGATTACAATCTGGATTCGTTGTACGACGCCTTCCTGAAACTGGCTGATAAGAAAGGCCAGGTATTTGATTACGATCTGGAAGCTCTGGCCTTTATCGGTAAGCAACAAGAAGAGCCAGAACATTTCCGCATGGAATACTTCAACGTGCAGTCCGGTTCAAGCGTGATTTCTACCGCTTCCGTCCAGTTGCAATGTGGCGAAGAAACACAATCTGAAGCAGCAACAGGCAACGGCCCGGTCGATGCGGTCTACCAGGCGATTAACCGCATCACCAATTACGATGTGGAACTGGTGAAATACCAGCTGTCTGCGAAAGGCCAGGGTAAAGATGCGCTGGGTCAGGTGGACATAGTCGTCACCCACAAAGGCCGTCGCTTCCATGGCGTAGGTCTGGCGACCGATATCGTTGAATCCTCAGCAAAAGCGATGGTCAACGTGCTGAACAACATCTGGCGCGCGGGCATCGTCGAGAAAGAATTGCAACGCAAAGCTCATAATAAAGAAAATAATCAGGAAACCGTGTGACATGTCAAAAACTCATCATATAGCAGTATTGCCGGGTGACGGCATTGGCCCAGAAGTCATGGCTCAGGCGCTGAAAGTGCTGGATGCAGTTCGTACGCGCTTCGATATCCGCATAACCACCAGTCAATATGACGTGGGCGGTATTGCCATTGACCGCCACGGCAATCCACTGCCGCCGGTGACCATTGAAGGTTGTGAACAAGCAGATGCCATTCTGTTTGGCTCCGTCGGTGGCCCGAAATGGGAACACTTGCCACCCGCTCAGCAACCTGAGCGTGGCGCGTTACTCCCATTGCGTAAGCACTTCAAATTGTTCAGCAACTTGCGCCCTGCTCGTCTGTATCAAGGCCTGGAAGAGTTTTGCCCGCTGCGTGCTGACATTGCCGCTAACGGTTTCGACATTCTGTGTGTGCGTGAATTAACCGGCGGGATCTACTTCGGCCAACCGAAAGGCCGCGAAGGTTCTGGCATGCACGAAAAAGCGTTTGATACCGAAGTGTATTACCGCTTTGAGATTGAGCGTATTGCCCGCATCGCTTTCGAATCAGCACGCAAACGTCGCAACAAAGTGACGTCGATTGATAAAGCTAACGTGCTGCAATCGTCGGTAATGTGGCGTGAAATCGTCGGCGAAATCGCTAAAGAATATCCGGACGTAGAACTGGCGCACATGTACATCGACAACGCCACCATGCAGTTAATCAAAGACCCATCTCAGTTTGACGTGCTGCTGTGCTCCAACCTGTTCGGCGACATTCTGTCTGACGAATGCGCTATGATCACCGGCTCTATGGGCATGTTGCCTTCCGCAAGCCTGAACGAACAAGGTTTTGGTTTGTACGAACCTGCTGGCGGTTCAGCGCCTGATATCGCAGGTAAAAACATTGCTAACCCAATTGCGCAGATCCTGTCTCTGGCTCTGTTACTGCGCTACAGCCTGGATGCTGAAGAGGCCGCACAGGCCATCGAAAACGCTATCAACCTTGCGCTGGAAGAAGGTTTCCGTACCGGCGATTTGGCTCGCGATGGCAATGCAATCAGCACCGACGAAATGGGCGATACCATTGCTCGTTTCGTGGCAGAGGGGAAATAATCATGGCGAAGACGTTATATCAAAAATTGTACGATGCCCACGTCGTTTACGAAGCCGTGGACGAAACGCCGCTGCTGTATATCGACCGTCATCTGGTTCACGAAGTGACCTCCCCGCAGGCGTTTGATGGCCTGCGTGCGCATAAGCGCCCGGTGCGTCAGCCAGGCAAAACGTTTGCCACCATGGATCACAACGTTTCTACGCAAACTAAAGACATCAACGCTTCCGGCGAAATGGCCCGCATTCAAATGCAGGAGTTGATGAAAAACTGCCAAGAATTCGGCGTTGAGTTGTATGACCTGAACCACCCATTCCAGGGCATCGTCCATGTCATGGGCCCAGAACAAGGTATCACCTTGCCTGGCATGACCATTGTTTGTGGCGACTCCCACACCGCGACCCACGGCGCATTCGGTGCACTGGCGTTCGGTATCGGCACTTCTGAAGTTGAACACGTTCTGGCGACGCAAACCCTGAAACAGGGTCGTGCTAAAACCATGAAGATTGAAGTCACCGGCACCGCCGCACCAGGCATCACGGCAAAAGACATCGTGCTGGCAATTATCGGTAAAACCGGCAGCGCTGGCGGTACCGGGCATGTGGTGGAATTCTGCGGTAGCGCAATTCAGGCGTTGTCGATGGAAGGCCGCATGACGCTGTGCAACATGGCAATCGAAATGGGTGCTAAAGCTGGCATCGTTGCTCCAGACGAAACTACGTTTAACTACGTGAAAGGCCGCCTGCATGCACCAAAAGATGCCGACTGGGACGATGCAGTAGCGTACTGGAAAACCTTCAGCACCGACGAAGGCGCTAAGTTCGACACCATTGTAACGCTGGACGCCGCTGACATTGCACCGCAAGTCACCTGGGGTACCAACCCAGGCCAGGTGATTTCCGTCACCGAAAACATCCCGAATCCAGAATCCTTCGCGGACCCTGTTGAACGCGCCTCTGCTGAAAAAGCACTGGCTTACATGGGCCTGAAACCAGGCATTCCATTAACCGAAGTGGCTATAGATAAAGTGTTTATCGGTTCATGCACCAACTCACGCATTGAAGATTTGCGTGCTGCGGCTGAAATTGCCAAAGGCCGCAAAGTGGCTCCAGGCGTGCAGGCGTTAGTGGTTCCTGGTTCCGGCCCTGTCAAAGCGCAGGCCGAAGCTGAAGGTCTGGATAAGATCTTTATTGAAGCGGGCTTTGAATGGCGTTTACCAGGCTGCTCGATGTGCCTGGCAATGAACAACGACCGCCTGGAACCCGGTGAGCGTTGTGCTTCCACCAGCAACCGTAACTTCGAAGGCCGTCAGGGCCGTGGTGGCCGCACGCATCTGGTTAGCCCAGCAATGGCAGCCGCCGCTGCGGTATCTGGTCATTTTGCTGACATCCGCACGTTGAAATAAGGGAAAACACCATGGCAGAAAAATTTATCCAACATACCGGCCTGGTCGTTCCGCTGGATGCCGCAAATGTTGATACTGACGCAATCATTCCTAAGCAATTTTTGCAGAAGGTGACACGCACCGGTTTTGGCGCTCATCTGTTTAACGACTGGCGTTTTCTGGATGATGCAGGCCAACAACCGAACCCGGAATTCGTGCTGAACTTCCCGGAGTTTAAAGGCGCTTCAATTTTACTGGCGCGTGAAAACTTCGGCTGTGGTTCTTCGCGTGAACACGCACCGTGGGCCTTAACCGATTACGGTTTTAAAGTGGTTATCGCGCCAAGTTTTGCGGATATCTTCTACGGAAACTCATTCAACAACCAGCTGCTGCCGGTGACGTTGAGCGAAGAAGAAGTGGACGAGCTGTTCAAACTGGTTGCGGCAAATCCGGGGATTAAGTTTGTCGTCGATCTGCAAGCGCAAACCGTAATTGCGGGCGAGAAAAGTTACTCGTTTAATATCGATACTTTCCGCCGCCACTGCATGTTAGAAGGGCTGGATAGTATTGGCCTGACGCTGCAACACGAAGGTTCAATTTCTGCTTACGAGCAAAAACAACCGGCGTTTATGCGTTAACAATAATGGCGGGTGTTTCACCCGCCATTAGACTGATGACACAGCTTTTTTGTAGGTCGGGTAAGCGCAGCGTCACCCGACAAACGGTGGATGACGCTTCGCTTATCCACCCTACAACGGCTAAAACATTACTTTAATGTTTCGACCAGCCCTTTGCGCTGCCCTTCCAGCGTCACCACTTTGCTGCACACATCGCGGCCAAATTGCTCGAAATCTTTTTCCTGATTTTTCCACTCATTCTGAATGGAAGTCTGTAAGCCACCAAGGCTACCCAGCACGCCTTGCAGCGGGTTACCGCCACCTTTCAGAACGGCTTTCGCACCCATCTCGTTGATGCTGTCTTGCAAGATGCCGCCCATCGCCTGGTTTACCAGCTGTTGCCCATCGGCTCGAACCTGGTCAATCGCTTTGTAATGGAAGGTTAAACCGTCCTGACGAGTCTCGATAATACGGTTCATCTGCTCTTTGAGTTGCGCGTCGAGTTTAGTCAGGCGGCCACGCATATTGCTGCTCTCACCCACTTCTTTAGCGATGATTTTATCCAGCGCGACACGGCCTTTTTCTACACGAGCCAAAGCACCGTTATTGATCCATGGCAGGTCTGTACGCAACGCTTGCTGATAATTCACCGCCAATTGGCGCTGCGTTGCATTTAAAGTCTGTGGCTTGCCGTTGAATTGCAGGCTACCGTCTGGGGCAATAACCAGATTTCCATTCTCACCAACAACCTGGACTGATTGCGGGTTGATGACCACGTCATCGCGAGGAGTGACGCTACATTTATAGTCGGCCTGCGCCTGCATCGCGGTGAGCAGCAAAACGCCCATCAGTGCCTTACGAATCATAGTGACTCCTGAACTTCTAAAAATTTAAGAAAAAAAAGGCCGGTTTTCACCGACCTAATTATTCTGCAAATATCAATCCCACCAAACATCAAACAGCTCGCTGGTGCGAACGTCTTCTGCTTTGTGATCTTCAAGCCATTTGCGCACCAGAGCCTGATGCTCTTCGGTGCATTTGCCGATTTCCTGCAGGCAGATTAAGCCTTCCCAGGAAAGGTGGCCGCCGCCATCAAAAGCCAAACCATTTTTATCAATAACTTCGTCAATAAACGCATCAACGATTTTATCAATTTGTTCTTCGGAGGTGCCTTCCGGGAAACGCCATGCAACAGAGAACCCTAGTTCCTGGAATTCGTCGATGTGCATTTTCTTACGCAAACGACGGCTACGATTAATTGCCATTACTTTACCCTCTCGAACATTAAGTCCCATACGCCATGACCAAGACGATGGCCACGTTGTTCAAATTTGGTCACCGGACGTGAATCCGGGCGCGGTACGTAGTCGTTACTCTCTGACTGGTTTTGATAACCATCGATAGAGGACATCACTTCGAGCATGTGTTCTGCATAAGGTTCCCAGTCGGTTGCCATATGGAACACACCCCCCAATTTCAGTTTGCTTTTTACCAGCTCGGCAAACGGCACTTGAACGATACGGCGCTTATTATGACGTGCTTTGTGCCACGGATCAGGGAAAAAGAGCTGAACCATGGATAAAGAATTGTCAGGAACCATTTTTTGCAGCACTTCAACCGCGTCGTGACACATCACGCGCAGGTTCTCAACGCCCTCTTCATGAGCTGTCGCGAGGCATGCACCGACGCCTGGCGAGTGCACTTCAATGCCTAAAAAGTTCTGCTGTGGATTAGCCTTTGCCATTGCCACCAGCGACGTACCCATGCCAAAACCAATTTCCAGCGTCACTGGTGCTTCGCGGCCAAACAGCTCGGCAAAATCGACAGGCGCGTCTTGATATTCAACGCCCATCACCGGCCAATAGTTTTCCAGTGCGTACTCCTGCCCTTTAGTCAGGCGACCCTGGCGGCGCACAAAACTACGAATCCGGCGCATCGCGCGGCCTTCTTCATTAAATTCCGGTGAGATGACGTCATTTTTCATGGTGTTCAGGCTTTGAGTTAGTGTTCGGGAAACGGGCATTATCCAAAGTTAATGATGAGAAGCAAGCACCAGAAAGTTCCGGTTTACAGCACGGAGCCGTCTGTGCTGGAATCAGCCCCCTAAATCACACATTTATCGGATGCCAGGCAACAATGATACAAGCGCCGCAATTCGCCAACCAGGTTCTCGACTGGTACCAAAAGTACGGGCGCAAAACCCTGCCATGGCAACTCGAAAAAACGCCATATAAAGTATGGCTGTCGGAGGTAATGTTGCAACAAACGCAAGTTACCACCGTCATTCCTTACTTTGAGCGCTTTATGGAACGCTTCCCGACCGTCACCGATCTTGCTAATGCGCCACTTGATGAAGTGCTACATCTTTGGACTGGCCTCGGTTATTACGCTCGCGCCAGAAATCTGCATAAAGCAGCACAAATGGTGGCTAATCTTCACAATGGCGTGTTCCCGGAAACCTTTGAAGAGGTTTCAGCGCTACCCGGTGTGGGCCGTTCCACCGCAGGTGCAATCCTCTCTCTATCGCTGGGCAAACATTTCCCGATTCTTGATGGCAACGTAAAACGCGTGCTGGCACGTTGTTATGCGGTTTCTGGCTGGCCGGGTAAAAAAGATGTTGAGAAGAAACTCTGGGACATCAGCGAACAAGTCACACCCGCGCAAGGCGTTAGCCAATTTAACCAGGCGATGATGGATCTTGGCGCGATGGTTTGCACGCGTTCGAAACCCAAGTGCGAACTTTGTCCGGTGAATAATATTTGTGTCGCTTATGCCAATAACAGTTGGGCGAACTATCCAGGCAAAAAACCGAAGGTGACGATACCTGAGCGCACTGGCTATTTCCTGATGATGCAGCATCAACAAAGCATCCTGCTTTCCCAGCGCCCTGCTGTTGGATTATGGGGCGGTTTGTACTGCTTCCCACAATTTGCGAGCGAAGAAGAGCTGTACGACTGGCTAGCACAACGCAATATTCCCGCAGATAATCTCACGCAATTAAACGCCTTCCGCCATACATTCAGCCACTTCCATTTGGACATTGTCCCGATGTGGCTGCCGGTGCTTTCGTTTAATGGGTGCATGGATGAAGGAACCGCTCTCTGGTATAACTTAGCGCAGCCACCGTCCGTAGGACTGGCCGCCCCTGTAGAGCGTTTATTACAGCAATTACACGCCGAGCCGGTGGTACTTAAACCCGCACGAGCTGTTGAAGAGGAATAATGATGAGCAGAACTATTTTTTGTACTTACCTACAACGTGACGCGGAAGGCCAGGATTTCCAGTTGTATCCAGGTGAACTCGGCAAACGTATCTATAACGAGATCTCTAAAGAAGCATGGGCTTTGTGGCAGACCAAACAAACCATGCTTATCAATGAACGCAAAATGAGCATGATGAATCCAGAACACCGCAAAGAGCTGGAAGCTGAAATGGTCAACTTCCTGTTCGAAGGCAAAGAAGTCCACATCGAAGGCTACACGCCGCCAGAAAAATAAAAATACAGGGGCCATCGCCCCTCATGCAAACTCCAACAAGCACACGCATACACGGAACGATGAAAAAATTTCTCGCGCTAGCTCTGGTTGTCCCCTTGCTCATCTCATGTTCGAGCAAAAAAGAAGACTCCTATAACGAGGCTTTTGTTAAAGACACCAATGGTTTCGATATTTTGATGGGGCAATTCGCTCATAACATTGAAAATATCTGGGGCATCAAGGAAGTGTTGATTGCGGGTCCTAAAGACTACGTGAAATATACCGACCAATACCTGACCCGTAGCCACATCAACTTTGACGAAGGTACGATTACCATCGAAACCATTGCCGGCACTGAACCTGCTGCGCACTTACGTCAGGCGATCATCAACACGTTACTGATGGGCGACGACCCGGGTTCAATCGACCTTTATTCCGATGCCAACGATGTGGTTATCTCCAAAGAACCGTTCCTGTATGGCCAGGTAGTTGATAACACCGGCCAGCCGATTCGCTGGGAAGGCCGCGCCTCTAAGTTTGCTGATTACCTGCTGCAAACACGCATGAAAAGCCGCAGTACCGGGCTGAAAATTGTTTATAGCGTGACCATCAACCTGGTACCAAACCACCTTGATAAACGTGCGCATAAATACATTGGCATGGTACGCAAAGCGTCGAAGAAATATGGCGTCGATGAATCCCTGATCCTGGCAATCATGCAAACCGAATCGAGCTTTAACCCGTATGCCGTGAGCCACGCTGATGCACTGGGCCTGATGCAGGTTGTGCAGCACAGCGCCGGGGTTGATGTCTTCAAATCGCAAGGGAAATGGGGCAAACCAAGCCGCAGCTTCTTGTTTGACCCGGAAAGCAATATCGATACCGGCACGGCTTATTTGGCGATTCTGCAAGACAGCTATTTGAGCGGAATTGATAACCCAACCTCGCGCCGTTATGCCGTCATCACCGCATATAACGGCGGTGCGGGCAGCGTGCTGCGCGTGTTCAACAACGATAAGAACCGCGCGTTCAATATTATCAATAGTATGGCTCCAGGTGATATCTATCAAACCCTGACAACACGCCACCCGTCTGCGGAATCTCGTAATTATCTGAAAAAAGTGAACACCGCACAGAAGAGCTATCGTCGGCGTTAATCCTCTGTTTGTTGTCTCTCCTGTCATTCATTTTGATGCCAGGAGAGACAACATTGCCCGCGCTTTACCTGCCTCATTCAGCAAAAAATGTAGCCTCGGTCACTATTTTCGAATGTAACTTGAAGATGTTTTCATTTATTTGCTGAATGTACCAAAAATTACTCCGCAGCCCTGCTAATGTTACGATTACAACATATCGAAACAGATATGTGAGAAATGCAACATTCGATAGTTAAATCCTGTGAGGAAATTTCCATGAACCTTAAGCTGCAGCTTAAAGTACTTTCGTTTCTGCAGTTCTGCTTGTGGGGTAGCTGGCTGACTACACTCGGCTCATACATGTTCGTCACCCTCAAGTTTGATGGCGCGGCCATCGGCGCGGTATACAGTTCATTAGGGATTGCTGCGGTATTTATGCCAACGCTACTGGGTATTATTGCGGACAAATGGATTAGTGCGCGCTGGCTCTACGCTGCCTGTCATCTGGTTGGCGCCGTCACACTGTATTTCGCAGCCCAGGTCACCTCACCGAGTGCGATGTTCGTGGTGATTCTGCTGAACTCACTGGCCTATATGCCAACGCTTGGCCTGGTGAACACCATCTCTTACTATCGCCTGCAATCAGCGGGAATGAATATTGTCACTGACTTCCCGCCAATTCGTATCTGGGGAACCATTGGCTTTATCTTCGCCATGTGGGGCGTGAGCTTCTCAGGCTTCGAATTGAGCCACATGCAGCTTTATATCGGTGCCACACTGTCAGTGGTTTTAGCCTTGTTCACCCTGACACTGCCACATATTCCGGTCGCCAACGCGCAAAAAAACCAAAGCTGGACTTCCATGTTAGGGCTGGATGCCTTCGCTTTATTCAAAAACAAGCGCATGGCGATTTTCTTTATCTTCTCTATGCTGTTAGGTGCCGAGTTACAAATTACCAATATGTTTGGCAACACCTTCCTGCACAGCTTCGATCAAAACCCGCTGTTCGCCAGCAGCTTTATTGTTGAACACGCGTCAGTGCTGATGTCTATTTCGCAGATTTCTGAAACCGTATTTATCCTGACGATTCCGTTCTTCCTGCTGCGTTACGGCATCAAGAACGTGATGCTTATCAGTATTGTGGCGTGGATGCTGCGCTTTGGTCTGTTTGCCTTTGGCGACCCAACGCCGATGGGCACCATGCTGCTGGTAATGTCGATGATCGTCTACGGTTGCGCCTTTGACTTCTTCAACATTTCCGGTTCGGTATTCGTTGAGCAAGAAGTGAAACCAGAAATTCGTGCCAGCGCACAGGGCATGTTCCTGATGATGACCAACGGCTTTGGTTGCATTTTGGGCGGGATTGTCAGCGGGAAAGTGGTGGAAAACTACACGACGGCTGGCATTACTGACTGGCAAAGCGTATGGCTAATTTTCGCCGGATATTCACTGGTACTGGCCTTCGCCTTCGTCGCACTGTTCAAATATAAACACGTCAGAACGCCTGCGGCTATCCAGCCAGTTGCCTGATTGATAACGCCTAAAACTACTGGCAAATCTTTTTTCGTAGGTCGGATAAGCGCAGCGTCATCCGACACCACTAATGTAAATTGGTGGATGACGCTAGCGCTTATCCCCCCTACAAAAGCTGAAAAGGGGAGCGTTTTTAGGCTTTTATCATGTAGCCGTACAAACGCTTGATCCCATCCGCATCTGTTTCGCTATACACACCCTGCAATTCTGGCGAGAAGCCCGGCAACATATTCACACCTTCCTCCAGCGCGAGGAAATAACGCAGCGCGGCACTGCCCCAGACTTCGCCCGGCACGACACACAACACGCCCGGCGGATACGGCAACGCACCTTCCGCCGCAATGCGCCCTTCTGATTCGCTTAAACGCACCAGTTCCACATTACCGCGAATAAACTCGCTGTTGGCATCCTGTGGATTCATAGCAACTGCAGGCAAGCTGGCTTTGCGGAACATCGCTTTTTGCAGATCCTTCACCGCAAAGCTGACGTAAAGATCGTGCATTTCCTGGCACAACTGGCGCAGCGTATAACCTCTGTAGCGTTGGGAATATTTCTGATAGATCGTCGGTAAAACATCCACCAGCGGCGTATCGTCTTCGATATGCTGCTCAAACCGCGCCAGCATCGCCACCAGATGCGCCAGCTTCTCAGTGCTTTCAGCAGGCGTCAGCAAGAACAGAATCGAATTAAGATCCGATTTCTCAGGGACAATCCCGTTTTCACGCAGATAGTTTGCGAGGATCGCCGCAGGTACACCAAATTCAGTGTATTGCCCGGTTTGTGGATCGATACCCGGCGTCGTCAGCAACAACTTGCAAGGATCAACGAAGTATTCATCCTGCGCATAACCTTCAAAACCATGCCACTTCTCACCCGGCTCAAAACTGAAGAAACGGCGCTCCTGCGCGATTGCCGTAGTGGGATGATCCTGCCACGGTTTGCCCGCCACCACCGGTGGGATAAACGGTTTGATCATCTTACAATGGGCGATGATCGCTTTGCGCGCTTCAATACCCTGCACCACGCACTCGGCCCATAGACGGCGTCCGCTCTCCCCTTCGTGAATTTTCGCGTTCACATCAAGTGCGGCAAACAGCGGATAAAACGGGCTGGTTGAAGCATGCAACATAAACGCGTTATTCAGCCGCTTATGCGGGCAGAATCGTGCTTGCCCACGTAAATGGTTATCTTTTTTGTGGATCTGCGAAGTCTGCGAGAAACCGGCCTGCTGCTTATGCACCGATTGCGTCACAAAGATCCCCGGATCGTTTTCGTTAAGATCCAACAGCAGCGGCGAGCAGTCCGCCATCATCGGGATGAATTGCTCATAACCGACCCATGCTGAATCAAACAAAATGTAATCACAAAGGTGGCCGATGTTATCCACCACCTGGCGCGCGTTATAGACGGTGCCATCGTAAGTCCCGAGTTGGATCACCGCCAGGCGGAACGGACGCTTTTCTTGTGCGCGAGCTGGCGCAACTTCGGCGATCAACTCACGCAGATACTTTTCATCAAAACAGTGCGCATCGATACCGCCGATAAACCCAAATGGATTACGAGCAGCCTCGAGATAAACCGGAGTCGCTCCGGCCTGAATCAATGCACCATGATGGTTTGATTTATGGTTGTTGCGGTCAAACAGAACCAGATCGCCACGGGTCAGCAGCGCATTAGTGACGACTTTATTGGCCGCCGAGGTACCGTTTAGCACGAAGTAAGTTTTATCCGCGTTAAACACTTTGGCGGCAAACTTCTGCGCATGCTTGGCCGATCCTTCATGGATCAGCAAATCACCGAGTTTAACGTCAGCGTTGCACATATCGGCGCGGAATAGATTCTCGCCGAAGAAATCATAGAACTGGCGGCCGGCCGGGTGCTTTTTGAAAAATTCACCGTGTTGGTGGCCAGGGCAGGCAAAAGTGCTGTTTTCCATCGCGACATATTTCGTCAACGTATCGAAAAACGGCGGCAACAGATTGGCTTCGTAGTCACTGGCCGCTTTTTCCAGCTCCAGATAATCCTGCGCTTCGCCGGTTATCAGCCCCGATATCCCTTCTTGCTCGCCAGGCCTTGCATCAGCGGCTAAAAAAACGGGAATTGAAAAACCTGTACGTTTGAGTAGCGCCAGAATACCGCTGCGGCTATCAGCGACAGAAAGGACAACGGCGGCGATATCGGTGAAGTCAGTGCTATCGAGCGTGACCACTTCGCGATGCGTTTCAAGTGTGGCAACCACATCGTGGCTGGCGGCAATTTTCAAAGATTTCATATGCACAAATCCCAGAGGTCAAGGATGAGTGAGTGCCAGATGGCACGGCAAAGGGAGCATTCCCCGGCGAATGTGTCTTGATGGTCTGAAGGATGATTCCCACTCCGACCGCCAGACATCAGTAAAACCAGGCATCACCTGATTTTACTGTTGTCCTGCAGTGAGCGTGCGATGCCCTCACCGCATGGTGAGCAAGGGTCTTCGGGATACAGCAAAAAGGTGAACGAGCGCCATCGAGAGATGCCGGTGAACATTGACTCTAAACATCAATAAGCGCCCCGTTGCGATGTGTGAAATTTCGCGCAATCATGGCACCTTCTGCACGAGGGTTCAAGACGACGCTGCTAGCCGGAGCACAATATTCGCGCAAACGCACGGCTTATTAACACAAAACCATTGACGACAAACGGCCTTTACGGTTTAATGCGCCCCGTTGCCCGGATAGCTCAGTCGGTAGAGCAGGGGATTGAAAATCCCCGTGTCCTTGGTTCGATTCCGAGTCCGGGCACCACTATTTAAAGAAACCAGCCTACGGGCTGGTTTTTTGCTTTTGGAGAAACGCTCACTCCATCGAACCCTATTCGATGACTCATCGCCTCCCCCCACATTCCAGAGCCTGCTACACTTTCAGCAATCCTGATGCGCAGGCATTCTGAAGGGCGAATTCACTTCCTTTCTCCCCATATTCCCCACGGATCTGTCCATTGCGAGACTGCAAAACTGACCCCCTTGTTTTTGTCATCCAATCTCGACAGGAGCAGAAAATGCAAATCGATCTCACAGGCAAGAGAGCGCTGGTTACAGGTTCAACGGAAGGCATCGGCTACGCAATTGCTCGCCAACTTTCAAGGGCTGGAGCGGATGTCGTGCTCAATGGCCGCTCAGAGGAAAAGACCACAAAGGCCGCCAAACGGCTAGAAGCCGAAGGCGCAAGAGGTAGCGTTAAACCTGCCACGGCCGACCTGTCAACTGCCGAGGGGTGTGCGGCTCTTGTCGCCCAAATTCCTCAGGTAGACATCCTGATTAACAACGCAGGCATCTTCCAGCCAATTGACTTTTTCGACGCTGACGACGAAGTTTGGGATCGCCACTGGCAGGTCAATGTCATGTCCGCCGTCAGGCTTTCTCGCGCCTATCTTCCAGGCATGCAGAAACTGAACTGGGGCCGCGTGATATTCCTGGCCTCAGAATCTGGTTTTAATATTCCGGTCGAAATGATTCACTACGGCGTCAGCAAGACCGCCGACATCGCTGTCGCCCGCGGTCTAGCTAAGCGCATGGCTGGTACAAATGTCACCGTTAACTCCGTACTCCCGGGTCCTACTCTTTCCGAAGGTGTAGAAGCGATGCTTGCCGATGAGCAAGCGAAAACGGGGTTGCCGCTGGAGGAAATTGCCGCCGCCTTCGTCAAGCAGCATCGTGGCAGTTCGATCATTCAACGTGCCAGCAGCGTCGAGGAAGTCGCAAACTTAGTAACCTATCTTGTGTCGCCGTTTGCTTCCGCGACCACAGGAGCGTCCGTTCGCGTTGACGGTGGGGTCATCGATACTCTCTGACAGCAAACTATTTCACTGACATAACCGGGTTGAACGGCATTTTTATAGATCTCTAACCTGGTTATTAAGCACTATAAATAAACTGGAATCATCACCATTCTACAGTTCGGTTACTTGACCAATAATTTATCAATAAATCGCCTACTTAATTTGCAATATAAATAAACGCATTTATTCCCACTAATAGTATTAAATAATATTTAATGCTGTCGAAAGTTTTACTTACCACAACGACCCAACCGAAATTATAAGAAAAAACTAGAGCTGAAGTAAGATATTTACTGGCGGAAATAGTAACGTCATGGTAATTAATTTATGTGTGACTAATAATTTCACCTGCGCCCCTCGGAGATAAAAATGAAAAAGCATATTCTCGCCTCACTGATTCTCGCGTTTTCAGGATTAAGTCATACTGCTTTTGCACAGCAGACCCTACGTATTGGTGTCGACCCAACGTTTGCGCCGTTTGAATCTAAAGCTACTGACGGCTCGCTTCAGGGGTTTGATATTGATCTGGGCAATGCCATCTGCGCCCAGGCTAAAGTGACCTGCCAGTGGGTAGAAATTGGCTTTGACGCGACCATTCCTGCGCTTAA
Organism: Buttiauxella agrestis ATCC 33320; assembly: GCA_024169445.1. Classification (GTDB taxonomy): domain Bacteria; phylum Pseudomonadota; class Gammaproteobacteria; order Enterobacterales; family Enterobacteriaceae; genus Buttiauxella; species Buttiauxella ferragutiae. The sequence continues at coordinate 1,795,394 of JALKFA010000001.1, read as the reverse complement.
TGCGCGGAAGTTTGATGCGATTCTGTCTGCTATGGCAATGACCGAGAAGCGCCGTGAGCAGGTCGCATTTAGCGACATGCTTTATAACACTCCAAATGCGCTGATCGCACTGAACAGCAGCACACTGAGCCATGATACGGCTTCACTGCAGGGCAAAAAAATCGGCGTAGCACAGGGGACTATTCAGGAAACCTACGCCAAGAAAAAATGGGAACCACAAGGCGTGGAGGTCATCTCCTACGCCAATCAGATGGAGATTTATCCTGATCTGGTTTCCGGGCGTCTTGATGGCAGCCTGACCAATATTATCTCTGCCGAGCAAGGTTTTCTTGATAAACCGGAGGGTAAAAACTTTGCGATTAAGGCCACTATTACAGACAAAGAAGTATTTGGTGATGGTGTTGGCATCGCATTAAGAAAAGACGATAAAACAAATCTGCAATTAATAAACCTGGCATTGGCCGAAATACATAAAAATGGCACTTACGATCGTCTGGCAAAGAAATACTTTAATTACTCAGTTTATCCATAAGGAAATAAATAATGATGACAGCGGATATTCCATTAGCGGATTATGCCACTCAAAGGTCGCGTTTTATTTCTATGGCAGAGACGAAAGGTGGGTTGATTCATTCTTATCCACATCCACTCAGCGGCCCGAAAGGTGAATTGCTTTATACCGATGTAGCGCTTTTTGGCAGTGAGACGGCATCTCGCATGATGCTTGTGATTTCTGGCACTCACGGGGTTGAAGGCTATTATGGCTCAGAGAGCCAGATTGCCTGGCTTGCGGAATTTGAGATGAATCAGTTACCTGCTGATACAGCACTGCTGTTTATCCATCTGCTTAACCCCTGGGGAACCGCCCACCTGCGGCGAGTCAACGAAGACAATATTGATCTTAACCGCGGTTTCATCGATTTTTCACAGACCATCCCGAGTAATCAAGACTATCTGCGTTGGCACGATATTTACTCTGGTGAGCGGGAATTTGCCGACAGGCAACTGGCGTCAGCGCTGTCCAGGGAGGGATGGCCTGCGCTAAAACGCGTAGTCGAGGCCGGGCAGTATCAGTATCCGACAGGCTTGTTCTATGGTGGCAACCAACCCAGTTGGTCCATGCAAACCATGCAAGCCATCATTGAGCGTCATCTCAGTCGCGCACGAACCATCATCAGTTTTGATCTGCATACGGGTGCTGGAGCCTGGGCCCATCCAATGCTGCTTTCTATTGCTGAGCAGCCATTCCCGGCACACGCATGGGGCAAACGGATCTACAAAGAATCACTGACGCTTTTGTTTACCGGTGCGGGTCGAGATAGCGATACCGGCGTCACAGCGACAGCAACGGGTTATTTGTCGCAGTTCCTGCTCAACGCTCTGCCTGATACCCAGATTCTGCCGCTGGTCGTGGAATGTGGCACCTACCCCGCAGAAGAGATGCACCGGCGACTACGGAACGATCACTGGTTACATCTCAAAGCTAATCCTGCCACTGCCGAGGGCCAGGAAATTAAACGTGATTTGGTGGAAGCGTTCTGGCCCGCCGATGAAGACTGGCGGGCACTGGTGGCGTTGCGTACTCAGCAATACTTTGCCCGTGGTTGGCGGGCGCTGCTTAACGAGACTGAAGATTAAAGACGCCCATAAAAGGTCATACGGGCGTTTTCTGATAGTGCGATATCCGGTTTAGTGTTGTAAGCCAGTACGACCAACATTCGCGTCACCTCACCTTCGGTGGGCGTGACGCGATGAAGCGAATTACGGCCCCGAAACAAAACCAGATCGCCTGGGTCAATTGCCAATTGATCGACAGTGCGGCGTTCATCAAGGACTTCTGCCACTCCGTCGTAATTCATCTCACCCGCATCTGCATCGCGCAAATCCTTCACATACTGAAAAATACCGCCCGCTAGCGGTTTTTGTAATAACAGAGTGATGGCAAACGATGAGTTATCAAAATGCCAGCCCAATTCCTTACCGTGTGGAGCATAGTGAATATTAATCGATGAGAGGGAGTCGGCATAAGGATAGAGAGCTTCTTCGCCCAGTACATCGCAAAGAAAAAACTGAAACTCAGCACTATTATAAAGTGTGCGTAGCGGCGAATTAGAGGCAATTAAATCATCAGTGATGCAACCTTTGGTACTGATTACGTCGCGATTGCGGGCATGTTCCGCACTGAATTCCGGATCGGTTTTCATCAGGTATGCATTATGGTTGCTGACCGTGTGATACGCCTGATGGCGCTGTGCTTCGGCCTCACCGATAATGGTATTCAGTGCTGCTGGTTGCAAAAACTGGCGTAGTACCAGCGCACCGCTGGCGTTTAACTGCTCCCGGCAAGAGCGACGCCAGTCGATATCGTTAATCGGGTGCGCGTCGAGACTAATAATGGATTCAGGCATATATGCAATTCTCATCGTTAGCAGGTGTGATTTTACTGTAATCCCCCTGCACGCTGAGTAGATAACGATAAATACTTAATACCTTGAAAAGGAAAAATTAATGCCTGCACCGCAACTGCGATTACCCAAAATCAGCGTGATTAACTCGTTCAAAGCGGCGGCTGAATTGGGCAGCCTTGCAAAAGCGGCAGCTCAGTTAGCGCTCACTCCTGCGGCTGTTAGCCAGCAAATTCGTCAGTTGGAGGAACAGCTAGGCAGTGCACTTTTTGTCCGCACGCCAAACGGAGTGATGTTGACCGAAACAGGGAAAGAGTATTTACGTTATGTCACTGAAGCTTTTGATATTTTGCTGCTTGGCCAGCAAAACATTCGCTATGCCGCTGCGGCTCCCCGATTAACGCTCTATTCTTTGCCTTCGCTGGCAACCAAATGGCTACTTCCCGAGTTACATAACTGGCGTGCCCATTGCCCGGATGTTGACCTGGCGTTGCATGGCACTCATACCCAGGTGGACTTCAACACCATGCATGCCGATTTTGTTATCTGTTTTGGTGAAGAGCGCTATAGCCAACTGGAAAAACAATTTTTATTTCACGATGAGGTGCTGCCAGTCGCCAGCCCGGAACTGGTTGCGCGTTTCCAGGGCCGGGATCTGCTAAACGAAGCACCACTGATTCATCTCGACTGGGGAAATGAAGGGCGTTTTCTACCTGACTGGCGAAGCTGGTTTCAGGCTAAAGAGAGGGAAGAACCTCAACCGCAGCCCTCTTTCATCTTCAATCTCACTTCACTCGCATTAGATGCCGCTGTCGCGGGTACGGGGGTTGTACTTGGGCAACGGCATTTAATTGCCAAAGAACTAGCATTAGGCAGCCTTGTTGTCGTAGATGAGCTCAGCCTGCCGCTGAGTAAACCCTATTTTCTCGCCTGGCCACAACGAACACTGAGCCAACCTGGAAGTAGCCAGTTAATTGCCTGGCTAGGAGGGATTGCCGGAACGGATGATTAATAAAAGTGCCGTGCCAGACCAAACATTGTGATATTTCTACTTACCTATTTAATATTACAGAAATATCACCACCACGACTAAAGCGTTGTGGATCACAAAATCAGGACACCGGAATAACCTGTTTCCACTTTTATTCATGCAAGCAAGGCGATAAACCACCATTGTTAGTATGAGGGCGGTACACATTGTAATAACCATTTATCCATTGGTTTACATCGCGTACTGCATGGCTAAAATCACCATAACCACCTTTGGGAAGCCATTCACTTTTAAAGCTGCGAAAGACTCTTTCCATCGGTGAATTATCCAGGCAATTCCCTCTGCGACTCATACTTTGCATTACGCCATAACGCCAGAGTAACTTTCTGTATTTATTGCTTTTATATTGAACCCCTTGATCTGAATGAAACAACAGATGGCCATCACGCGGTCGTGTTTCCAGAGCATTACGCAAAGCCCTGCACACCAAATCAGCATCGGCTGTTAATGAGAGGGCTGAACCGATAATCCGGCGTAAATATAAATCAACGACAAGCGCGAGATAGCACCATTTGTTCTGCAGGCGAATAAAGCTGATGTCACCGCACCAGACACGGTTTGGGGCGGCGGGGTTAAACTGCCGATTCAATAAGTTTGGCAATGCCGGACTGTTGTCTTCATTTATCCGGTAGCGATGTTTAACGGGTTGACAACTTATCAGTCCACATTCCTGCATAAGCCGTCGAGCCAGCCACCGGCCTGCCTCAACGCCACTCTGGCGCAGCATCTGGCTGATTGACCGACGACCTGCAGCGCCACGACTGAGAGTATGAAATGCTCTCACCCGACTTCGTAATTCAATTCTTTGCACATTAACCGAATGCTTCACCTGGGCGTAATAAACGCTACGGTGAATACCGAATAAATGACAAAGAACCTGCACAGGCCACTTTGCTTTCAGCCGTGTGATTAGCGCGATAACTTTCCGGGGATTTCGCTCATCAGCACGGCAGCCTGCTTTAGTATTTCTTTTTCCATTTCAAGACGCTTTATCTGGGCTTTAAGCTGCTAAATTTCCCGTTGTTCAGGTGTAATAGCATTGCCAACGGGCTCAATACCCTGAAGTTCCTGCTTATACACCGTATCCATTTTCGCAGATGGTCAGGGTTGAGTTCGAGCGCCTGCGCGCCTTCCCGTACATCTCGCTGGTATTTAATAACCTGCCCGATAGCTTCGAGTTTGAACTCCGGGGAAAATGTGCGCTTAGTCCGACGAGTTTCGATCATGCATCACCTCATGTTCACTGTTTTAACATTAACAGGATTTAGAGGTGTCCTGAATGGCTGATCCATAACACTTTAACGCAAGCCTGTTCAGCCAATGCGTAATAAGTATTTTCATGGTTATTTGTTACCATTATGCTTTCCTTGCAGAACCGGGGGTCCAACCACGACTCCCCTGCCGCCCAGGCAGATGCAAAAATGTGCTCAGGGTGTTATAGCCTGTTGTTTGATTAAGGTGTAACGATTAAGTAGCTGATTCAGATGCAAATCGGTTTGTGAGACTAAGGAGGCAGGCAATGGTGTGCCGGCCTCCACCTGATCCAGTTGGTATAGCAACTCTTCTGAAGGCACCGAGCTTGCAAAATTCTGCGTAATGGTAAACACCATTGATTTCAGTTCAGAGCCGGTCAGATATTTACCTTTGCGCTCATCAAGCGCATTGAGGCGACGAGTCATATCCTGCAAGCCTTCCATTCCCTGATGCCAGCCGGACAGAGTTTCCACAGGCAGTGCATTCCCGGCAATATGCTGCTGCCACTGGGTTTTCAGTTTGTCGACATTGGCAGGTGCCGCTTTGTCTGCCAGCACAAAACCATAATTTTGCAGCCACAACGGTGACTTGAGCCCCAGTTCAGTCAGGGAAGCCTCGTTCGCAGCAACAGGAATAATGGCAACCTCCGCCGGATGCATCGCTTTCCAGCCCCACAATGCACAACCGCCCACCACCAACATAGTCAGCATGCCTGCGGTAAAACTCTTCCACGGGCGTCCGCATCCGGGTTCAGGCTCAGGGGATTCAACCTCGATGCGCGGCGTAACCGATTCCTGATGAACGACATAAACCAAAGTTTCCGAAGGCCCGGGAGATGCGCTGGCCGCAGGCGGCCGCACTACAGTAGCAGGGGCGGTATGACTGGCATCCGTGTTTTCCAGCCGCGTCGCGGCATTGTGCATAAACGTGCACAACTCTCCCATCTGGCTGGCATTTTTCAGCTCCAGGCGTTGCAGCACATCGCGCAGCGCATTGAGATGCTGCCCGGCCTGGTAAACCAGCGGCAAATCCGTGTAGCTCAGGCTTATTGTGCGTAGCACGGATTGTAAACGCTGACTTAGCCCAGACAGAATTTCCATACGTGCATGCACCGGTTGCGGCCACATCGCGCCCCACTGATGGGTCAGCAGCGCTTCCAGAATCGCCAGCCCTTCGTTGAGGCCAGACATCCCCGCCTGATGGGTACGCGCCAGTGTATACCAGGCGGCAGTTTGTAATTCGACGCCATTCTGGCGAAACAGCGACAGACTCAGCTGTTCCACGCGCCGCCAGTCAACATCCGGGCGCGCCGGATGCGTCAGCTTGCTGAGTTCTTCGCGCAGAGCCGCAAAATCCGCCAGCGTGCGCGGGTCACCGCCGGTTTTCACCGGATGGGAAGTTGTATCATTCATGGCAGCAATCCCTCGACCATGTCGTAAAAGGCATCCTCGCAAAATTCACGCCGATACCCCGTCGCCATACCCGATGGACTCCAGGTCCAGTCGGTACTCTCAGCCGAACGCATAAACATCCGACATAGCGGCGTCACGTTATTATCAGTACAAAGAGTGACTTCCACGCAGCCCGTCACGCCCTGTCCATATAAAAACACCGGCGTGAATTTCACCTTTCTGTTTTCATAGCTCAGGCGAATACCCGGAATGCTGAACGCCCTGCCACCGGCCAGAAGCTCCACAAGCGAAACAGTCGTACTTTCAGCCCGAATGCCGGTTTCTGTAAGCCATGCTTCCATCGTCTCCTGAAACTGGCTCATCTGTTTGCGGAATTCGGCAATATCGGCCTGGCTTTTATTTTCAGGTATCCCGTTGCGGATTTGATTGTCCTGAAGTTTTTGAAGAAATCGTGCTTTTGCTGACATACATCCTCTGTCATTGATAGTGGCCAGCGCCATTTACAGACTGGCCCGGGCATCCAGGTAATTTTGTTGTTTCAGGTGGCGCATTAACACCCGCCCTTCCGGCATAAATTCTGTGCCGTAGCGCACCAGACCGATGCCCTTTAATTCTGCATCTATCGCATATTCCAGATGCCCCGGTTCGCTTTGTGGCAGTAAGATCACGTTTAAGCTTTTCAGGCGCGGCTCGTATTTCAGCAACGCGTCTGAAAGCGTGGTCAGTAACGAGTGCGCCGTTCCCGGCATGCCCTGTAAAATTTTACTCATGTCTGGCAGGCCGTAATCAGGCAGATGGCTGAGCGTGCCTGCGCGGCAGTTGAGAATGCGCTGCATATTGTCGAGCACCGACAGGATCACCTGGTTTTCTTCGCTGACATTGTGCAGCTCCAGGCCACCGGTAAAGTTGCCGAACAGTATTTCGTAGACAGAAGGCTGCGACATATTATTTATCCTTCAACGGCAACAACGTCATGCCCTGATTATTCAGCTCAATCTGGCGGGCGTTATCCGGGTCGAGATCATCGCGGCTCAGTACCAGACGCCAGGAATTGTTAGTGAGATCCGGTGTCAGAAACAGTCCGGCAACTGCAACAAACTGCGCACTCTCTTCCAGCGGTACGTCGATAGTCACCGCTCCGCCAGGACGAATACGAATGTCTTTTTCTGCCACTAAATCTGCCTTAATGGCCTGGCTGTCTGCCGCAAACAGCGACGGATAATCCGTTCCATCAAAAACCTTGCGATCCTTCAACTGATAGATACGCACCACGGTAGCCAGCGGTGCACCCGCCGCATTATTGTTGACCGCATCACGCGCCTGAATATCCAGATGCAGCGTTTTCACTTGCTTGTAGAATATGGATTTCGTCATCGAGACCGTGCCATCAGTGACTTTTTGCGTCAGCCCGCACCCGCTCAGCGTGGCGATCATTGCCAGCGTCATCAATGCGCAACGGGTTTTACCAGCGATAATCGCCATGTTCATCTGTCTCCCTTCTGTGAAGATTTTCCTGGACACGCTGATAGCGGCCCAAATTAATAGTGATAATTTCATCGTGTTGTTTTGTCGTCGTGACGGCTCGCTGCAAACGCATCACCGCGGTTCTGCCCAGCAATACACCACTTTGCTGTGGCTGGCAGGAAAGCCGCGCATCCGGCAACAGGCTGCGCAGTACCGATAACTGGAAGCGCACATGCAGACGAGAGCCCAGATAGACCTGTAGCAGCGCCAGCAAATCCGTATGCAGTTGCCCGCCAGGCAACCACTCGCGGGCTTCATCGGCATTATTTGTTTTCAGGCACAAAAGCACCTGGCTGTTCACATCCACCGCATGCGTGCCCATTACCGGGCTGCTGCTCATACTGACGGGCTGACGGGCGCTCATGGAAAGAGGCCTGCGTAACGCTATACGCAACTTGTCGTGCGGAACGACGTGCGCTTGTGTGTCCGGTGCCAGTAGCTGCACTAATGCCACAATGCCCTCACTGGTTCGCGTAGGCAGGCGCATCATGCTGGTCAGCGCCAGAAAACGTGAAACAGGAGTCGCAATATTCTCCGCGCAGCCCTCAATCCCCAGCCCGCAAAGACTGAGCATATATTTCGAGGTTTTATCCGTGCCACCCGGCGCAAAGGTGGCTGAGTACGAGTACTTCCGCCAAATACGGTAGTACTGCGTGATCATCCGGTGGTTGAAGATATCCAGGAAGTCACTGACCGTTTCATATCCTTCCCTGCGCTGGGTAATATCGTCGATATATGCCGTCGGCAGCGGGGATTCCACACCGTACAACCCCATAAAGGTGGTGCGAATAGTCGGCGGAAGGTGCGCATGTTCAGAGTCGTCGACACGCTTAAATTCGCTGGCGGGGAAACCCATGCCCGGATGCGGGCGAAAACGCACCGGTTCGTGTCTGACCTGCCAGTGGCTGCCTAGCGGCGCCGCATCCGGCTGGCTTTGTTCCAGCAGCTGGCAAAAGCGATAAAACTGGGTGTACGGCAGTTTATCGCGCAGCTGCTCGATTAACCGGGCAGACGCTGGTTGTGATTCTCTTTCCATCGGATACATTTCCCGGCAGGCTGAACGATAAGGGTAAGCTGATTAAACAGATGAATGTCGGCATACAGGGCAAGGAAGCGGTTGAGCATCTCGCCGAAAAGGTGAATATCCCCTTCGCCGGTAAAGCCGTTACCATCGATCGTCACTTCAATGTCGATACCACGCAGCAAAAAGCCCTTTTCAAAGCGTTGAACCTGATGGTGCTGCACTTCAAGGATTGCGTCCAGGCGACGGTTATTCAGCTCATCACCCTGCCAGTTGTACAGCTCCAGCGTGCCGCGCAGCACTTCGGCGCTGCTCATAATATTGAGATAACTGGAGCCCAGGTGACTCAGCACACGCCACTGGAAACGGTCTTCCGCGGGCGGATAGGCGGGCAGCGTCGGTTTGCAAAGGTTGCGTACTTTCAGCGGCGTTTGCAGTACCGCTTCACATTGGTCAAGCAGCGTGCTCTGCAATGCTTTACGCGGTAACTGGCCGTTGGTACCGGTAATTTTCAGTGACACCGCTTCGCGAGTGAACTCCCGGTCTGCCTCCCACTGCACGCCGCCGAGGATAAGCCAGGTATCGTGCAGCCCGGTCACACCGCGTTTCACGCGCGTATGGAAGTAACGTTCCGGCGCATGGCGGCGCTGCATCCCGCCCTGATGGCGGAAACTGGTAAACGGCACATAAGTGGCATCGGATGTGCGATTCGAACCCGTTACAGAATCCACGGAGTAGATTTCGGTATGCCCGTCCTGCAGGCGGCGCGGGCGCAGCAAATACTCACTTTCCAGGCCGTTAATAATCAACGGATCCGCTTCCATTGAGAACAGGTTAATCACCGGCACGCAGTGCAGAGACAACGCCTCGTCCGTCACCGGCAGGTCGCTTTGCCACTGGCTGTCGAGCACCACTTCTATATCGAAATACGCGATCCCGGCCGGCAGCGTGATGTTCTCCAGCCCGTTGAGGTTCACGAACATGAACTTCTCGCGGAAGGTGAAATACTCCAGCAGGAGCTGATAACCGCTAAAGGCGCTTTCGCCTTTCGGCCACAGCAAATCTTCATCAGCAAAGCCACCTGGCGAGAACCAGCCATCAAGCCTGATACGGTCAGTCTGGCCCGGCAGACGCAGATAAAGTGCCGCCTGGCGACGCGTCAGCGCCAGATGCAGCGCGCTGCTCACCGGCGCTTCACCCGACAGATAAAAACTCAGACGGCTCAAGTCCACCTGCGACCAGTCCGTCTGCATGCTACAGGCGAGCCGGACACGCAGCACCGAACGCCCGTCCGGTTCGGTAGCCATCACTACTTTTGACACCACAAGCGGGTTAAGCGCCATATCACGCGTGGTGCGGTACTGGCAGACCGTATTTTTTGGCCCGACAGGACGGGAAAAAATTTCTATTCCCGCAGGTACCACTTCAGCCATTTTCATCGCGGGCACGTCAGGACTGAGCGACACAATAGAAAGCGAAGGGATGGTGCGCAGATAATGCGGCCACAGCATGCTGACCAGACCTTCGGTGAACTCCGGCAGGTCGTCATCAATTTTTTCGCGCAGCCGCCCCATGGAGAAGGCAAAACCTTCAAACAGGCGTTCCACGTAAGGATCGGGGGTGCCGGGTTTATCGAGGTCGAGCATCGCGGCGCGGTCGGGGTGAGTTTGTGCAAATTCTTTTCCCGCATCACGCAGGTAACGTAATTCGGCGTCGTAATAACGCAGGGTTAGGTCTTTCATCGTTTTCTTTTTATCAGGAAGGGTTATTGATTAACCACACAACACTGTAGCTCGGGCCGGATCGATAGCGATAAGTCCACTAAGCAGGTATTCCATCTCGTTATACAGACGGGATTTGTCCATGTCCGCTCGCCCCGCCTTCATGCGCAGCAGCTTCAGGCGGCGGGCTTTCACTTCAAACAACAATTCTGGCTCCCACTGCGTAAGCGTCAGTTGTGTGGCGTTGCCGTCAAGTTCGCCCAGCAGATGCAGCGCCATTTCGTTTTTACCGTATTGCTCGGCGACGCGCGCCATGAGCAGGCGTAGCAACCATTGATGGCGTAGCGTGCGGGTGCCAGGGCGGTTCTGTAACCAGTTCAGTGCAGCTTCAACGCCTTCGCTGTCTGCCTGGGCCAGGGCTTCCGGCTCCAGTTGCAGGATATCGTCATCGCCCGCAGCACTGGCAGAGGCGGCGGGTTCGTTACCCCAGCCGGAAGAAGCAGTGACGTGCTGATTAATCCAGTTCATCGTCACTTCGTCGGCAAACGGCGTGCCGTCGTTAAACGCCAGCCCTTCCAGACCCGGCAGGCGGGTCAGCAAGCCATTCAAATCCTGCTTAATGATTTCTGCCCAGCCTTCATAAGGCGCACCCGCTTTTGTCAGCGCCTGGTGGATGTACCATTGCAAATCGAGCCACAGGTGATTCACCCCCTGGCCAAACAGGCTGTCGGTTTGCTCGAGCAGTTCCTGCCAGCTTTGTTGCAGATAGAGGCGTTTGAGCAGCGCGCGGTTTTCGGGTTTGGGTGGCGCAAGGCGAGTGCGCCCACTGGCATCCAGCGCGGGCAATACATGTAGCGTGTCGAGACGAATGCTTTTCATCAGATGATGGCCGGAGAGCCAGCCGTCCGGTTGGTCACGCAAAAATCCCGCCAGCAGTTTTGCCTGGTCGAGTAAATCGCGCCCGGAAGCGACAGGTTTCAGCACCGGCGCATCTGACGAGAACGAAGAGGTATTGTTTGCGTTGCCACTGTTTTGCGGGATAACCGCATCCGGGCCACCGGACTGCGCAAGGCGGTTTTCCAGTGCGGCGTAGAGGCCACTAAACTGTGGTCGGGAAGTCTCATCCCAGGCGGCAATGCCTTCTTCTATTAATGCCAGCGCGCCAACAATACGTTCAAAATCTGCTCGTGCAACTTCCGGGTAAAGCGACAAACTATCCAGCATACGGCTTCCTGCCAGCCATTCCAGCGCCAGTTTGCGGCTGTTGGCACGTTGTGGATGTAACGCATCACCATAACGCTGGATCAGCCCGGCCAGCAGGGTCACGCCCTCGGCCAGTCCGGTTTCACCGTCGTTATGCAGCCGCGCCCAGATGTAATAGGTGGCGACACGCACATCTTTGCAGGTGGTCGTCAGCAGCTTTTCGGCCAGTTCACAGACCAGGCCGGTATCCGTGCCGGAGAGTTTATTAACCTCTTCGCGCATCTGCTGGAAACCATCGTCATAACCGGGGTCTTCCCCCACCGCGTAATCATCTGATACCGGAGCCAGCCATTTATCCCAGAGTGGGATTTGCAACTGTATCTGTTGTGCCAGTACGTCCTGTTCTGCATGGCAGGCGTTGAGCAAAGAGTGCAGGGTGGCCATCAGTTATCATCCTTGAATTCAGTTGCTGCAGCCGGAGCGGCGGCAGTTGCGTTCACGCTGAATATCTGTGCAGGTAACGTGAAATTACGCAGTCTCAGTAACGCCAGCGGACCTTCGCCAGCCTCGGTGCGCAGGGTATAGTTCAGCGGCCTGCCATCCGGAGCGGTCCAGGTGAGGTTGTAACTGCTGTTCACGCCCTGATACGGTGTGACGGAAGCTTTATCCAGCAGACGGATAAGCCCCCAGCCGCCCGGTAAATCGGCATACTGGCGTGTGCCTGCCTGGGTGCTTATCCAGCTCAGGCTGGCACCCGGCGCTTCGGTGTCATGCGGCCAGGTAAAGCGTTTCCAGGACGGGAGCTGGTTGTAATAGCTCAGTTTCTGGCTGTCGATGACCAGGTCGGTTTGCATCACATCTTTCGCGGTGCCCGGTCGGAGTTCGAAACGAATACCCGCCTCGCCTTCGGCAAACACCACGTCGGACAGATAGCTCAGCGTGTCCACCGCTTTCAGGAATGCCGGGCTGAAGGTCAGGCCCTGAGCATTAATGCTGTCTGGCACCCAGTGGCTTCCCTCTTTATGTAACACGCCGTTCAGACGAGTCTCCAGGAAGCGAGAAATACGTCCGCTGTCGCTGTTGAGGTAGCGGGCCAGCAACGGAAGTGACACTTCACTGCTGGTGTCTTTTAGCGGATAGCGCCCGCCAAAAGTGCTGTTCCAGTCATCTACAATGGATGCCTGCCACTGAGCATTCAGGCTTTCGGCGGCAGGAGTTAACACCTGTTGCCAGGCCTGTTCCATCGGCTGAACAAATACCGTCTGCCCGAACCCGCTCCACTCCTGGCCGAGACTTGCCGCCACCAGACTGCCGTAATCACGGGTTTCTGTCAGGTCGACCGCTTTGCCCTGGAACACGGTCTGAGCCAGCGTTTGCGTCATTGCCTGCGGATCGGCGGCATTCACCACCTGCTGGAGTTTGAGACGCACCTGAGTGACGCGCGTCAGGAAGGTTTGCAGACTGAGGCTGGTGTTACCCTGACCTCCGCTTTTGCCGTCCATTAGTGCCAGAACCGGGCCGAAAGTCGCATCCAGCGGGCCCTGTGCGCCAGCCTGTTGGTCAATCGCCGGTTGCTCATCGCGTTTCAACAGGTTTTTGGCAGATTTCACCAGTGAATCTGAAAGGGCTTCACCGGTCTGTCCGGTTTTCCCCTGGAAGCTCAGCGTGTTCATTAAGGCGACCAGTGGAGACTGGCGGACATCAGCCATCAGCGTTAGCTGGTCGATGGAGTCCGATAATGTCTGGGCTTGTTGCCAGTGCAGGCTGTTCAGAAACTCCAGCCAGCTTCCGGAGAAATCAGCAAAATAGCGTTCCTTCAGGCGAGCCTGGAGTGCTTCCGGAGTATCCTGTTGCATAACGGTGTTTTTGCTGTCGCTCAGTACCCAGTCCATCTCTTCACGACGTCCGCTGACCACTTTTTCAATCGCCGGTTTGACCGCTTCTTCCCAGGCTTTGCGCGTGAACATGCCCGGCACGACGGCATCGGTCGTAAAGATGCGGTCAGCATCGGTGTCGCCTGTCATATCGGATAAACGTAAATCAGCATACTGATTAGCCACCTGGCGCAGCATCTTCTGGTAAAGCGAAGATTCACTGTTTCGCGCCCCCATCTGGCGCACCAGCAGGGTTCGCGCCTGGTTAACCAGATTCTCATCTGGCATCAGTCGCCAGTTCGGGTGGGCAGGCAGATTGCGGGCATAAAAATCAAGCAGTGCCGGGCCGCTACCCTGCCATATTCCAGCCGGGATGCCATTGCGTTGGGGCCAGTCGGCCAGCAACGTTTTGCTGAACCAGGCGGCATCCATGCGTTCCGGACGCGCCAGCATCAGGTAAAGTTTCAGCTGGTCGTAAGCTGGTTTAATCAACTTATCGCGATTTGGGTCATCAGGCGGAAGCTGCACCAGGGTGTCGAGTTGCGCTTCGAGATGTTGTGAAGCGGCATCGCGCAGCAACGGGAGCGCGCTGGCACCATAATGCGGCCAGAGTGCGGACAGCAGCGCATCGTTCTGGCTCAGGCCAAAGCGGCTGTACCATGGAGCCCCTTCTTTCTGGCGGAACTGCAATTTATCGAGCGTGTTTTGCAAATCCAGCTGTGCCTGGAGGCGTACCGGAAGCGGTTGCTGCACGTTCGCAGCAACTTTGACTTGCGACTCACCAGTATTAATCGCATCGCGGTTAACCAGGAACGCCATTATCATCCCCGCGCCCCACAACACCATTGCACTGGCAACGGTTATCGCCAGTAGCCTGCACCAGGCAAATCCCAACTTCTTCGCGGCAAGCCCGGCGGGCAGTGACGGTAAAGAATCCAGCAAGACATCCCAGCGGTTATCCTTGCCCCAGTGATGCTTCACGGTGCGTTTTGCATCCACCGATGCCGGGCTGAACACAACGCCAGCCAGCGGAGAAGGGCGATATGGGTTCAGCAGCGTGCTAAGTGGCTCTGCCACGGAATCCGGGTTACGGGAAAGCTGGTCGGCCAGTTGCAGTAAAAACTGGTGACTGGCGTCGCCACTGATCTGCTGTGTGCCCTGTTTAATCAGATCCGGCACCATGCTGGCAAGCTGGGCGCTGAGTTCATCCGGTTTGCAACCCGCAGGCAGTAAACAACCGACGGACTGAGTAATACGACCATCTTGTACACCCTCAACGTTATGCAGCGACCAGACATACAGCGGTAATCGCCAGCCCAGCAATTCGTATCGGGAAGAAAACGCCTGCGCGACGCTGTCCATCATATCGACGGAAAAAGCGGGTTTTGCCTCTTTCTGGCCGAGCGTGGTGCGCGCGGCTAAAGCGGAAGTGACCCACACCACGCCATCCAGCGGGCGATGGCGCAGCTTACGCAGCGCACTTAGCCACGCACTGTCTGCCGGTGCACCCAGGTCACCGCCCCAAAGCAGTACGGTGCAGCTGTCTTCCTGCCAGTATTGAGAAGTCAGATTTGGGGCGAGCTGTTCTACGTCGGCCGCGCTGCCGGTTAACAGCAGAATGCGGACTTTACGGGGCCAGAAGCGGCCATAGGTATGGCGCAGGGCCAGAGATAGGTCTTTAACCCGTAAAATATGTTGGCTTTCACTTTGAGGATCGGTTTGTTTTTTATTGCTCTTGAAACCGAAACGAATTCTGAGTATTTGTGAAAACTCTGAAGAAATAACAGCCTTCCAAACTCTGGCAATTAAATCATCAAAAAGTAGGCCTCCCAGACAAATACCGAGCAATAACAGTGAGGCAAAGAGTTTATGTTCTTTGGTAGGTAGATGAATGAAAGGATTATCGAACCAGATCAGGTTGCTACCAATAATGAGCAGCACTATCACGACAATCCATGTACTGAGACGTTTTTTCTTGTTCACTTCCAATATCCTTAACGGGGACCTACGCCGGGCGCACAATTGCCCACTGAGGGGTTTTATCCTGCAACATAATCCACTGCGGTTTTTGCGTAGAGACTGCATGTTCACAGGCGCAGATCAGAGCAATATGCCCGACTGCGGATGAAGGGTTTCCGAAGGAATCGTCCAACTGATGTTCACGATCTTTATCGAAGATAAAGTGGCAAGCATCCATAGCCTGAAGCATTTCAGTCTGTGGCGCCGTTGCCAGCTGGCTACGCCAGATGAAAAAGAGTTCATCGGCAGAAAGTTTTCCCCAACGAACCACATCCTCCAGCGACTCTTTGGCCGAAATCACGCTAACCGGGCGGTGTATTTGTGCAACAGGAGTGATATTTTGCCGGGTAATCCATGCGGGCGAAGCCAGAAACAGAGCAGAAACCGACTCGGCTTGATGGTCGGGCTTCTCAATAAAGAGATTAACCTCAAGCGAAAGCAGCAATGCAGCGTTCTGTTCATCTAACCAGTTATCCAGCCACATCAGTCCATCATCTTGTTGACCGAAGATAATTTGTGCCACAGCATATTTTTCAGGAAAAACACGTTGCCAAAGATTCAAAAATTGAGCATCTCGCAGAGTTCCATCGTGGCGAATTCTCACAATGACTGGTTTGCTCAATGCATACTGGGTAAGTTCTGTCTCGAGAGTGAGCAGTATCGTCTTAAGATGTGCCTCTAAGCGCGTGCAATATTCATTTCTAGTGTGATCTTTCGCTGGTGGCTGAAGCTGAGCGATGGTTAACACCGATGAACTACCCGGCATGCACAAAGTTTGTAGCGGAACAGCGCCTTGTAATAGCGCAGTACCTAACTTGTTATTTGCTGCCGGAGTCGAATATGCCACCCCTAGCAAGCCTAACGCCTGTTGCCCTTGTTCTACCATTTCATTGTGTTTGTCATGATGAAGACGGTTCCAATACAAGACACGATCCCATTGCTGTTCATAATGTCGCAATCTCAGTGCATAGCTCACTGCACCAACTGCTAACGGAATGAGAACTGCGCACATCCAGAACCACAATGTGTGTGTTGACATTTCTTTCGGCCAAAAATAAATCGTCAGGACGAAACCAGTGAAAACGCACAGGATTACAAACATAAACCAGCGTATTTTTAGTGGGGGATCGGGTAGGCGTTCAAGCTCAGGAAGTTTTCTTAATTCGACTGGCATAAGCTATCTTTTCCCTGCATTGGGTAATGAAGTAATTAATGTACAACCGCAACCACATCGATGACCGTGCAATGCTATAGGGCGCCCATTACATTTGGAGCCTGTGTCCCCTTCAGCAATGAAAGTGGTTCCATGTATTGGGCAAGATACTTTATCCATCATGCAGGCTATTTCTTTGCCCATAAATTTCAGCCCGCTGCTACCTACAAGGACAGTTCCGCCGTGAGTAGTTTTATCGCCTATACGAATAACACCGGGCATATGTCTTCCTTAACTTAGAATTTCAATAATGAATATTTAATTTAGTTTTGCCAAAATCTAGTTTAATTTAAACGATAAAAGTTTCCATTTATCATTTTCTTTTTCCATAAGCATAATAATGTCACCATCTGAACCATCATTGTAAGATACAGAACCTTCCAGATAAGCCTGATCATTTTTTATTGAAATACTATTAAAGCTATAATCTTTTATCTTAGAAAAATTTTCTGACTGAATGGTTTTATCAAAGTCTGAACTACTTAATATCTCTTGCAACCCTGATGAACTGGCCTCATAAGCTTCCGTGATATGCCCACTGCGTAATAAATCGATTTCGACTCTGGCCGCATCTTTTACACCACTCATGGAAGAAAAAAACAGTACAGCAAGGAAAATAAAGGCGAGGATTGCAACAGGAACCACTGTATAAAGAATTGCCTTGCGAGATCCTTTTTTATCTAAGAGTGATAAATTAACTTTCCACCCAGCCTTTTGGATAACATCGAAAACAGGGTCAGTAATTTCTGTTGTATTGAATTTGTAATCATATATTTTCCCAACACTGCCATCTTCTTTTACCCCCCATGATGAACCAGAATTAAACTCTAAGCGCTTGCCATATCGCACTGACTTCTTGAATTTAATCGTATTGGTGTTAGCATCCCACTCTACATCGCTGGATTTTTCTTTATACTTAACAGTTTTATTAGCCTCATCAAAAATAAGCCTTAATTCAAACTGCTTTTTCAACCCTGACTTACCAAACATCTCTACCCATTTAGCATCAACTATATTCCATGAAGCAACAATATCATTACCATCCTCTTTTAATATAAAAGGATATTCATTATTATCATTCATACTCAACAATTTCTGCTTTAATGTTTGTAGCGGTGAACTACTAATAGAAGACGTAATATTATTTTGATGCATATATTCATATCCTTTGAGTAAAAAACAACTGACGTTGTTGAATAAATAGATTTATTTAATAGGAGTACTTGAGTTCACAACGCAGTGAACTGTTTTATCAACAGGAATTCGGCCATAATTATTCTGAGTTTCATAGTTGCGAACAACTGTCAGACCACGTCCTGGTCCGGAAAAATCCTGTGAACGCAGTACTTTGGTAAAATTACCTTTATAATCTTTGAATACTGGTGTTTCAGGCCCCTGGGGATCTTTAACCGGTGATGACTTATAGTATTCTGGATCATACCAGTCTTTCATCCACTCAAAACCATTTCCCGCCATATCATAAATCCCAAGAGGATTAGGTGGGTATAAATCCCCTGGCAGAGGGGAAAGAAATCCCAGAGATGTGCCTATTTTTTCGGCATAAACTTTACTGTCTTTTTCTGAAGCAACGTTGCTTTCGTTACCTGCATCGGCACGAATAGTTCCATCATTGGTTGGGGCAATAACATATGTACCGCGATTACGAGCGGCATATTTCCACTGTGCTTCGGTGGGTAGAGAAAAGGGGATTTTGGTTATCTCCGCCAGCCAATTACAATATTTATCAGCGTCATTCCAATCCACATGTGCGGGAGTGTCTGGTGTACTGTTAATTGTATCCCAATATCTTTGATTTCTTGCTCCCAATTTTATTTTGTTATTATCCAAACCATTGTGAGCAAGGTAAAATTGGTATAATTTATTACTGGTTTTAAATCTATTTATTGAAAACCCACTTAATTCTACCATTATGCAATGGCTTACTGTCTTTATTGCTGTCGTAGGGTAAGCGTTCAGGGCCATATTCCTCACCATAATCGCCCATCAGGAACTCCCCGCCCTTAATAAAAACAAGTTCTGACTTTATCTGTTGAATATATTTATTTAAATCATCGGTGTTATTTTTATTGACAACGGCAGATGTTTTATTATCACAAGCAGTTAGAGAAAGCATTGTAATTACACTTAGTACAATTATTTGTTTTGATAAAATCATATTATTAACTCGCTTAAAATTCAGAATCATTACATGGTGAGAAAGATGCAAGTTAAACTATAAAACCATTTTTTATTTGATTGGTTTGTTGGAGTTTACAACACAACGTACTGTTTTATCTGTAGGTAAATAATCTCTACTTTTAGGATCAAAGTTTTGCCTCACAACTGTCAGTCCTCGCCCGATGCCAGAGTAGTCCTGAGAGCGCATTACTTTAGTAAAGTTACCATCAATATCTTTAAACACTGGTTTTCCTGGTCCCTGAGGATCTTTAACTGGAGATGATTTGTAATAATCTGGATCATACCAGTCTTTCATCCACTCAAAACCATTGCCGGCCATATCATAAATACCAAGCGGATTTGGTGGATATAAATTTCCTGGTATAGGGGAATGAGTCCCTAATGATGTACCCATTTTTTTAGCATAATCTTTACTATCATTTTCTGAGGCAACATTGCTTTTACTGCCTTCATTGACTCGAATTGTCCCATCATTAGTTGGTGCTATAACATATTCACCACGATTTCGTGCGGCAAATTCCCACTGTGCTTCAGTAGGTAGAGAAAAAGGTAGTTTAGTCACCCCTGCTAGCCAACGACAATATCCATCCGCCTCCTCCCAATCTACATGAGCGGGAGTTTCTGGAGTTTTATTTTTCTCTTCCCAACGTTTCTTATTATAAGCCCCGCCATTAATTATTCTTTCTTTTTTTCGCTCAAATAACAAATAAGACTTATAAATTTTGTTATTAACTTTAAATTTACTAATATAGAAATCACTTAATTCTACTTTGTGTAAAGGTTTACTATCTTTTTGGCTATCATAGGGTAAATGTTCAGGGCCATATTCCTCACCATAGTCACCCATCAGGAACTCCCCACCCTTGACAAAAACAAGTTCTGATTTTATCTGTTGAATATATTTATTTAAATCAGCTGCATTATTTTTAGCGCCAGTTGCAGGTGAGTTATTATCACAGGCACTTAGAGATAATAAGGCAACTATACTTAGCATGATTTTTTGATTTAATAACTTCATATTATTTTCTCTATTCAGCATCAGTCTATTTTATTGTATGGAGAAAAAGAAATAATTTAATTTATAAAATACTTCATTTTATTTGACTGGTTCACTGGAGTTCACAACGCAGCGTACTGTTTTATCTGCAGGTATTCTGCCATTGTTATTAGGATCTTTAAAATGACGAACCACTGTTAAACCCCGCCCAGGCCCAGAGAAATCCTGCGAACGCAGCACTTTAGTAAAATTACCCTTGTAATCTTTGAAACTCGCTATTTCAGGTCCCTGAGGGTCTTTAACTGGAGATGACTTATAGTAATCTGGATCATACCAGTCTTTCATCCACTCATAACCATTGCCAGCCATATCATAAATACCAAGAGGATTTGGTGGGTATAAATCTCCTGGTAGAGGTGAAAGATTCCCCAAGGAAGTACCCATTTTTTTAGCATACGCTTCACTATCACTCTCTGAAGCAACATTGCTTTTGCTACCTTCATCTGCACGAATAGTTCCATCATTTGTTGGGGCAATCACATATATTCCTCGATTGCGTGCAGCATATTCCCATTGTGCTTCAGTGGGTAAAGAAAATGGTAGCTTGGTTACTTTCGCTAACCAGTTGCAATATTTATCGGCTTCATACCAGTCTACATGAGCTGGAGTTTTAGCAATTAGATTAGTTTCATCCCAAAAATTTTTCAGACCAGATTCAGATGGTACACTCCTACCGGGAGAGTCTATAAAGTACAAATATTTCCTGTAAAGTTCATTATCTGTTTTAAAGATACTGATAGAAAACCCACTTAACTCTACTTTATGCAGCGGCTTACTATTTTTGTTGCTGTCATAGGGTAAATTTTCAGGGCCATATTCTTCGCCATAGTCCTCCATAAGAAATTCTCCGCCCTTGACAAAAACAAGTTCTGATTTTATCTGTTGAATATATTTATTTAAATCATCTGTGTTATTTTTATTGGCGACGGTAGGTGGTTTATTATCACAAGCACTTAGGGAAAGAACTGCAATTACACTTAGTGTTATTTTTTGTTTTGATAATATCATATTATTAATTCGCTTAAAATTCAGAATCATTACATGGTGAGAAAGATGCAAGTTAAATTATAAAACCATTTTTTATTTGATTGGTTTGTTTGAATTTACAACGCAGCGGACTGTTTTATCAACAGGAATTCGGCCATAATTATTCTGAGTTTCATAGTTGCGAACAACTGTCAGACCACGTCCTGGTCCGGAAAAATCCTGTGAACGCAGTACTTTGGTAAAATTACCTTTATAATCTTTGAATACTGGTGTTTCAGGCCCCTGGGGATCTTTAACCGGTGATGACTTATAGTAGTCTGGATCATACCAGTCTTTCATCCACTCAAAACCATTTCCCGCCATATCATAAATACCAAGCGGATTTGGCTCTCTGGCATTGCCAGGCATTGGTGATAACGTTCTCAAATCAATCCCTATTTTCGCAGCCTGCTCTTCACGATCATCCGCTGTTGTGATGTTAATTCCCTTCCCATTTCTTATCTGGATAGTCCCGTCATTGGTCGGTGCAATTACATATTCACCACGATTTCGAGCGACGAATTCCCACTGTGCTTCGGTGGGTAAAGAAAAGGGCATTTTTGTTATCTCTGCCAGCCAATTACAATATTTATCAGCGTCATTCCAATCCACATGTGCGGGAGTGTCTGGTGTACTATTAATTGTATCCCAATATCTTTGATTTCTTGCTCCCAATTTTATTTTGTTATTATCCAAACCATTGTGAGCAAGGTAAAATTGGTATAATTTATTACTGGTTTTAAATTTATTTATTGAAAACCCACTTAATTCTACCTTATGCAATGGCTTACTGTCTTTATTGCTGTCGTAGGGTAAGCGTTCAGGGCCATATTTCTCACCATAATCGCCCATCAGGAACTCCCCTCCTTTAACAAAAACAAGTTCTGATTTTACCTGTTGAATATATTTATTTAAATCGCCCGTGTTATTTTTATTGGCGACGGTAGGTGATTTATTATCACAAGCACTTATTAAAAAAATTGTAATTACACTTAGTATAATTTTTTGTTTAGATAATATCATATTATTAATCCAATTAAACTTCAGATTGATTACAGGGTGAGAAAGGAGCAAGTTTAGGATAAAAAGGATTATCTTTCGTATGCAACTTATAACCTATGGTATTATTCATCATTAACGCATAGCCCCAGAAAGATTTTTCCTTCAGGCGACGGTAAACCTTATCCATTTCATCATCTCTATTTAGTCCCTCTTGTAAAAATGCTCTAATCTCATTCATTTGATTTTGCGCGACCATATATTTTAAGGCCGTATTGCCATTGGCGAGAGAGCTACCATCGGCAGTGCGATGGCAAAAAATCTGAAACCATTCCTTTTGTGTTTGAATGCTACTTAAAACATTAAGCACAGCTTCTTTACGTTCAGAATAAATATCAGGGATAATTCTATCACCGCGGTTATTAAGATCAAAATGATCCCATACACCATGTCTTGTGAGTAAATATAATAATATACCTTTTGATTCAGGTGTATATTTGAGAAGTATGTTAGGGTTCTGATTTATTTTCTTACTCAGTTGATTTCGCTGTTGTGATGCCTGCATTCCTGCCTCTGCGGAAGCCATAAAATCATTGAATTGTGTTTCTATGGTACCCAAGTTAATTTTGCATTTTTTAAGTTGCTCAGCAATGTCGTCCTTCATATCCGAAAGTAACATAACGCAAATTTTACTAAATGCCTCAAATGCATCTTTAGCAATTAATTCAAAAAACGCATAATCCAGACCATACAATTGATAGGTTAGCCAACCACCGAAATCCATTAACTTATCGTATTCAACAGAGGCTTCAAAGCTGCCTTTAGCCCCTACTCCCACACAAAGGCTGGCCGCTATTTTGAAGCAAAATTTACCATTGATCAAATCACACTGAAAAGTTCCACCGACCCCTGCACCGGCCATACCTACAACACTTTCCGAAATTGAACAAAAATCAACAAACTCCCCGGCCGCTTTTGCTTCATCACCACTTTTCCCCTGGTGAGTCGTTATCTCCACAGGTTGTAACCACTGAACTCCGCCAGTTAATTTTACTTCGGCCCGCGCACCACAAAATATTTCGCCACTTGCCTTTACACCCTCTTCATTTTCATCCATTTGTTTATGAAATTCAGCGCCCGTAGTACGCCGTTCACTAAACCGCGGAAGACGCTTATTACTTTGCCCAACTAAAGCCTGTTTACCATTTATGGTTGTGACCTGTAATTGTGCTTCAGCCTGCACTGATGCCCCGGCAAAGCCGTTCAGTACCGTTTCAAGATACAAACGCAGCATTCCCATCTCAACTGGTGTGGTACTTTTTTCAGAATGAAATTTTAATGCCCAACCAATTCTGTCCGGCATATATATTGTGGCATCAGCAGTACCCGATGCGATAGACAATACCGCACTGGCCTCTCCTTTAAATGTCAGTGCACCATTCACAGGATCCCATTCACCGGAAGCCCCCGCATTCGAAGTGAAGCGCATAAACTGTGCCCCTGCGGATACATCAATATGCTGACCAATTTCTTTATTATCCATGACAAGGCTGCTATTCCAGCTTTCAGCCCAGCCTGTCAATGTTTTATCCACTTTAAGCAAGTCTTCTGCATCCCAGAATTTTATACCTGTATCTGGGGCCGAAAAATCCAGAGAGGTTAATTGCTCTTTTAGCTTTTTTGTATCAATACCTTTAATATTATTTTTATCATCTCTTATAAAGATACTTTCTGCAGCAGACGTTTCATCCTTCGCTTTGAGTTTAACCTTGTGCTTTACGCCCGTACCTAAATTATCGTAATACGCTTTTTTTACATATGAATAACGGCTACCGACCCCTCGGTTTCTTCCTTGATTATTTTTTGTAGCGATAGGAATGAGTTCAACCACACTTTCATAACCAATGCCATCTGCAGCAAAAGTGCCTAGTTTTTCCTGTAACTCTTTTTGCTTTTCTTGCAAAGTGCTTTCTGCGTTAGCAACCTCAGCCTCCAGCGCACTAAGTTCCGCTGATCTTTCGGGCTGAGAAAATACTTTTCCATATTGCTCAATGGCTAAAGAATAAACACCTTTAGCTGTTTTATGAGCATCAACACATGTCATTAACTCAACCGCATGGCTGTCAAGCCCAGTAGATGCATCATTTGTGAGAAATATAAACTCTTCAGTTGCTGTGCAGAAGTATGCCTGTACTGATTCATGCTCTGCCGAAACAGTATTATTTTCTTTTTTGCTGAGCATATTCACTGCGACAGGTTTATTTTGTTCACTCATTTTTCATTACCTTGGCTTATTCAAAAAAAAGTTTCACAGACTGAGGGGCAATACCATGATGTCCCTTTGTATAACCATTTTCGTCCGTTTCACCACGAAGAGTTTCCCCATCAGCAGTTTCAAGCCTGTATGGTGTATAAGGTTTCGGCTGGCCACTGTTTTTATCTATAACCTGGAATCGACCATTCATGGGATATTTATATTCTGGTTCTGTAATACTCATGGGTTCCAGAGCCTTCTCTAGTGAAGCACTTCCACCCCATAGAATATTTGCACTTTTCAGGTCTATTTTTCCTGGTGCTCCTATTTCAACAGAGCCATCTTTTATCTTGATATACGCTCCCCCTTTACTGGTGAGCGTAATTCCCTGTGCAGCGTTCAAAACAATTTCACCATTGACACTGTTAATGTTCAACGCTTTGTCTGCCTGAAGGCGCATAGCATCGGTTTGTGCCTGGATATCTATTTTTCCCTGAGCCGCAAATATCTTCATTCCCATCTTTTGGGCAAATAAACTGATTGCTTCACCCGCTGCAACCGTCAGCTTTTTGAAGATTGTCATGTCGATATTTTCCCCGGCCGTCGCAGTCAGGGTATACCCTGCGGAAAGCTGAATATTTTTCGGGGTGGCAAAACCAATTCCAGCTGG
Source organism: Buttiauxella agrestis ATCC 33320 (assembly GCA_024169445.1). GTDB lineage: Bacteria > Pseudomonadota > Gammaproteobacteria > Enterobacterales > Enterobacteriaceae > Buttiauxella > Buttiauxella ferragutiae. The sequence goes on along the minus strand of JALKFA010000001.1, from coordinate 1,770,492 downwards.
GGCTGAAGCCAGTAGACCAGCCCCCTGTAACTGAGAAAGAACATTATTAAGTTGCTGCTGGGAGGCTGTGTCTGCATCGAGTGCTCCAGATACCTTTGCACTTTGCGCCAGAGCGGTGACCAACTGAAGAGAACTTTGCAACTGAGCTATTGCAGCCCCCATCTCTAACATTTGTCCCTGAGCTTTTGGTTGCCCATCGGCACTCAGGAAAATGCCTTTACCGCCACGAAGAGAGATCCATTTATCCGTCCGTAGTTCAGCTCCTTCGCCACGTAGCGCCTTTCCGGCATCAACATTATGCCCGAGGTTCAGTTGCGTTTTACCGCCGTACTCGGTGCTGAGCTTGATATGCTCTTCGCCGCGCTTGTCTTCCATGCGCAGCTTGTTGTTCGCCGGGGTGCGCACCACGTTGCGGGTGTTGTTCGCTTCCGTGACGTGGTCGGTGTGGCGTGAATCATGCAGGGCATGAGCGATATACGGCCGGTCGGGGTCACCGTCGTGGAAGGCTATCGCCACTTCCGTGCCCTGAATCAGCGGGAAGTGAATACCATACACATCGCCGCCGTAAGGCTTAGCGAGGCGCACCGGCATACTTTCCTGGCCCTGCGCTTTGTCGTCCTGGTCGGCGTCAAACTTCACGCGGTACAGACCGGATGCATCCTGCCAGGCGTAGATGTCGTTGGCTTTTGCGCTGGTGACGCGCGCCATCATGGTGCCACTGACCTGAGGGCGGGGCATTAATGCCGGGCGCCAGCACAACGTTTCGCTATAGGGAACGGCATGAAAGTAAATCTGAAGCGAATCTTGTCGGCTTGCTGTGAACGCCGTGCTGATAATGACAATGCCATTTTCCGTACCTGCAGGGAGTGTCGGTATTACGGTATCTTCACTTATGGTCAGTACCTGAGCAGGGCGCAGCATGGCATCATTCGAAATGCCGGTAATCAATATTTGTGACGAGAGAAAGCGCTCATGATCGAGACGAGCAAGAAAGTTACCTGTTTCTGCTGTTGGGTCGAGTTTATCCCCCGTATCGAGATGACGGGGTTTGTAATGATAAACTTCGCCGTAGGTAGAACCTTCACCGTCACCACGAGTCATGTCAGCTCTTGCGGATTGCAATACTTTCTGAGCTTCACGGTAATTATAGTCTTTCGTCGTAACTGATGAAGAAACGACATTATGCTGAACATGTATATCCCAGACCGATTCAACGCCATTATCATTCATGCCCGACGGGCTGTTCAGCGGCAGGGTTTTGCCGAATTCATATGCGCTTTGTTTATCGGCAAAATGTACAACTTCGGTTTGTGTATCAGGTTGTAAGGTAAAGAAATAAAATACTCCTACCTCTGACAGCAAACGCTGAATAAATGTCAGGTCGCTTTCTTGATACTGATTAATCTGTTCACGCTTTGGATATGTCTGCTTTAAAGAAAATTCATATTCCCAGCTTTTAAGTCCATGCTCAATAAGTACCTGCTCGATGACTTCTGGAACAGATTTGTTGACAAAAAATCGATGTGTACGGAACTGATTGCTAAGTAATGACAAGTACGGTTCAATAATTAATTGATATGTTGCCTGATCCTTGGAACCACTGATACGTTGAAAATGCGTTATCACACCATGAACAATTTTCTCTCCACTGATGGCCATTAACGGCCCAGTACCCATAGTAAGTGTGGCGGACTGACGGAGCAGCGTGGAGTTAAGAATATTTTTTTCTTCTGAGGTGCAATGGATAATATATCGATATAAACTGCTTACCCCTTCTTTACCACTAAAATCCGCTACATCAAGCAATGATTGGCAAGAAGGAATATCTAATCGATAGCGATTAATTGTCGTTTCGGTGATCATTGATTTTATTGTATCCGTCAGGCCCATTGAGCTTACTCCTTGGTTAAAATCAAAACATCCATAGTCATGTAATTATCATCACATGCATAATTAATGCATCTGAATAAGGGAATGAATAACAACACTCAATCTTTACTACTTTAAATAGATTATTGAATTAGACAGTAGCCTTAGTGAGGCTGCTTTTTTTTAGTTTATTATCATGCCACAGATAAAACACGACTCCTTCTCGTTCTGAATTTAGCCATATTTCTTCACGACCATTATCCTGTACCCGGCACAGTGAAAAACCAAGACTGGAGAGATATTGTCCAAGTATCATTGAATCCCCACCTATGAAGGTTATGATGCTCATTTCTCTTTGCCCACCATCAGGTGCCACATATGAAAATGAGTATTTACTTGATATTCTTGGAGCTTTCTTTATTTCATTATCAGTAAACATATAGTAACTGTACAAATCACTTTGTTTATATTCTCTCTCCCCTGCCTTTGGAATAATTAAATATAGAGATAACCCCCCCAGTATAAGAACAACCAGGATAATTATTTTTTTGGATAGAGACATATTACTGGCCACTCATAAATGAATAGTGCGTACCATCGTTTGTCAAAATTTTCACCTTACCGGAGTTTAAATCACAGAAGGGATGTATCCATGTCATAAACATAGGTAATTTACCTTTATAGGGTTTCCCAGAAATACATTGCTTTTCCGGATTGGGAAATAATAAAGGTAAAAAACCTTTGTTTTTATAATCGCCAATAGGACCATAATAATCCCATCGTTTTAACGCATCCTGCTTACTAATTAGTTGGAGCCTGGATTGATAATTCGAAGGTAAAATTGCCCTATAAAACCCCAATAGATCAGATGTTAAATCTTCCCCACTAAATCCACTATCAGTATGCCAACTAAAAAACCACTGTGACTGGTAGTTTTCAAAAAGGCAGGCCGTAGTTAACATCATTGATAAAGCTATACTGTGGATTTCTTCAACCGAAAGGCCTTTGCTTATTTCCCAACGAACAAACTTCCCTGTCCCAAATGTTTTTTTATGGACAAACATTTTTTGGCTATAAGTTATCTGATAACTGCGATTGCTACTCGACTCCCCTTTACTAAAGTCCGCCAATAAGCTGATAATATCAGTACCCTGAGCGTGTCCAATATCAATCCAGCCAAGGACTTCACTATAGACAAGCCCAGTCCTGCGGTCATTGGTCCATTCGTAAGGCTCAATTATGTCACTACGCTTACTCATAAACTAATCTCTATTTTATTTAAAAGAATGTTCTGAATTTCTGCTGCCTTGCTGCCCCCTTTAATTTACGTATTAAACTCCAGCACAATCCCGTCTTCCTCATCCCAACCCAGCGCCAGGCTGTGGGTTTTCTGCTGCCCGGCTTTGCGTTGCAGAAGTTGTTGGCTAAGTACCGGTAGGATTTGCTGGTTCAGCAGGCTGTCGATGTTGCGCGCGCCGGTGTCCGGCAGCAGGCAGGCGGCGACCAGCGTGTCGTAGAGGCTTTCTTCGATGGTGGTCGTCAGGCCGTAATGGTTTTTCAGGCGTTTTGCCACCTGGGCGAGTTTCATTTCCACGATGGTACGCAGGGCGGTGGCGTTCAGCGGGCGGTAGATCAGCGTCTGGAAACGGGCGAGCAGGGCAGGCTGGAAGTGATCCCGCAGGATCGGACGCAGCAATTCCTGAAGATCGCTGTCGGTGGCTTCCGGTTGTTCGTCGAGCAACTGCATCAGGTGGTCGCTACCGAGGTTGGCGGTCATCAGGATCACGGTGTTACGGAAGTCGATTTCACGCCCTTCGCCGTCGCGCATAAAGCCACGGTCAAATACCTGGTAGAACAGGTTAATCACATCACGGTGCGCTTTTTCCACTTCATCGAGCAGTACCACACTGTACGGGCGCTTGCGCACCGCTTCGGTCAGAATGCCGCCCTGGCCGTAACCGACGTAGCCCGGAGGGGAGCCTTTGAGCTGAGAAACGGTGTGCGCTTCCTGATATTCGCTGAGGTTAATGGTGATAAGCGATTTTTCGCCACCGAACAGGCTGTCAGCCAGTGCCAGCGCGGTTTCAGTTTTCCCCACGCCGCTCGGGCCAACCAGCAGGAACACGCCCAGCGGGCCATTTTCGGAGGTGAGGCCGGTTTTCGCCGCGCGCAGGCGTTGCGCCATATCGAGTAGCGAGTGGTCCTGGCCGACCACGCGGGTGGCAAGGTGGTTTTCCAGCATCAGCAGATCGGTCTGTTCATCTTTCAGCAGGCTGGTCAGTGGTACGCCCGTCCAGTCGGCAATCACGGTGGCGACGGTGCGCACGTCAACATCCAGCGACAGCAGCGGTGCATTGCCTTGTAAATCACTAAGCTGTTGTTGCAGCGCATTGATATCGGCCTGACGGCTGATGTCCTGGCGAGTTTCCAGCAGCTGTTGGGTGAGCGCTTTTTCTGCGTGGTACTGAGTTTCAAGTGCGGTGAGGTTTTTGCTCAGCGTGGCAGTCTGTTGTGCTATTTGCTCCAGACGCTCGCCATGGCTGTTGCTACCCAGCGCGATATCTTCCAGCAGCGCCTGGTTTTCCATTTCCAGCGCGGTGATTTGTGCTTTCAGGCGGGTGAGTTCTTCCGGGAGCGTATCGAGGCTCATGCGCACGCGAGCAGAGGCGGTATCGAGCAAATCGACCGCTTTGTCAGGCAACTGGCGGCCAGTGATGTAACGGCGCGACAGGCTGACCGCCGCTTTCACGGCTTCATCAGTAATATGTACGCCGTGATGCTGCGCGTAGCGGGATTTCAGGCCGCGCAGCATCAGGCAGGCCATTTCATCGTCAGGCTCGTCCACTTTGACAATCTGGAAACGGCGCTCGAGGGCGGCGTCGCGTTCAAAATACTGTTTGTATTCGCTCCAGGTGGTGGCGGCGATGGTGCGCAGTTCGCCACGCGCCAGTGCCGGTTTCAGCAGGTTAGCCGCATCCGCGCCGCCCGCCTGGTTGCCCGCGCCGATGATGGTGTGCGCTTCGTCGATAAACAGTAAAACAGGCGTTGGAGAATTCTGCACCGCGTCGATGACGTTTTTCAGGCGCTGTTCAAATTCACCCTTCACGCCCGCGCCCGCCTGTAACAGGCCGAGGTCGAGGGTGCGCAGGCTGACGGTTTTCAGGCTGTCCGGCACGTTGCCTTCAGCAATGCGTAAAGCCAGGCCTTCGACCAGCGCAGTTTTACCCACGCCCGGCTCACCCACCAGAATCGGGTTGTTTTTACGGCGGCGCGAGAGAATGTCGACCATCTGGCGGATTTCGTTATCGCGACCAAACACCGGGTCGATGCTCCCGGCTTTCGCTTTGGCGGTCACATCTAGGGTGAATTTGTCGAGTGCGGCCTGTAGCGCTTCGCTCAGGTTATTGCCGGACACACCTGCGCCGTGCGGCTTTTCATCCGTCAGCGTCGAAGGCTCACGGTTCAGGCTTTCCTGCTGTTGCAGCTCTGCGCGTTCATCGGATAGCACATCGAGCATCGGTTTGAGGCGGCGGATATGTTCTTCGCTCAGGCTGAACAACGGCCACAGGCCTTCGCACTGCAAAAGGCGCGGCTTGCTGATGAGAGCTTCAAGCAGATGAACGCTGCGTATCGTGTCGTTGTCGTCCTGCAAGGAGGCCGCAAGCCAGGCTCCTTTCATTAACGCTTCGAGATCAGCGGCCAGCTGCGGTCGGGTGGAAACCGAGCGCGGCAGCGCATCCAGGTGGGCCAGCAGGCTGCGCCATAACTCGTCCATGTCCCATTCGTAGCGACGCGCCAGCACGGTGATGTCGCCTTCGCCCAGTTCGAGGAGTTTCAGCAACCAGTGTTCAATGGTGATTTCGGCATGCGCGCGGGTTTGACACAGCGTAGCCGCCGCTTCCAGTGCTTTCGCGCAGTAAGGATTTAAACGACGAAGTAAAACCGCTGAATGGTGTTCCATGCTGTGTGCTCCTTGAAATGGGTATGCTACCGCCCCTCGCCTTCTCCTTTATTAAGGAGGCCGGGGCGCATTGGGCGATGTTTTGTGCTGTTTTTGTTTGCCTGCAGGATTGTCGGATGACGTTTTGCTTAGCCGACCTGGGGGCAAACAAAAACAGCAGACGGCGAACCGTCTGCTGTGGGGTGTTACGCGGTGGTACGTTCGTTCCAGGAATCGGAATGAATGATGTTGCCGTCTTTGTAAGTCCAGGTGATTTTTTCGTAGCGCAGTTCAATGCGCTCGAGGTGGTTGTGCTTCTCTTTAGCCGGATCTTTGATGTCGTACATTTCTGGTGCAACTTTCACCAATTTAACGTTCTCAAGCTTGGTGTTGAAGTACTCAACTTCCTGGCCTGCGTCATTGATGCGGTACCATTTGAACTCAGCAGACTTCAGGGTCTGACCGGTAGTCACAGCTTTGTACAGATACGGGCTGGAGGAGTCGATTTCCTTGGTGAACAGGAACGGCGTGTGAACACGGGTACCTGTCAGCTTGCCGGTATTGTTGTCGGTTGGGATGTACAGGTTGTGTTCCTGCGCAACCACTTCGATGCTGCCTTCACGGTCTTTAACATCGACAGAACCTTTAATGTCCGCACCGCCGTCGTCTTTCAGCCAAAGATAAACAGGAATTGCCATGGTTTACTTCTCCATTTCTTGAGTTAATGCGTCACCCTTAGCCGGTGACGCTTTTGATAAGTCCCGCGCCTGACAGGCGTCTGCCTGTGGCACAAGACTAATTTCTACCCGACGGTTGGCCGTACGGCCCGCTTCCGTATCGTTAGGCTTCAGTGGTCGGTTTTCACCGTAGCCCTGCACGGCAAAACAGCTTTCCGGAATATCTCCGGTGTCGCGCATCCAGTCGCGCACGGATTCAGCACGCTTCAGGGAAAGCACCTGATTCGATTTATCGTCGCCGGTGTTGTCGGTATGGCCTGCCACCACAATCAGCCAGCCCGGTTTGGCTTTAATGCCCACCAGCGAGTTGATAAGCACTTTGGTGGAGCCAGCTTTCAGCTGCCATTTGCCCACGTCAAACAACGACATGCTGTCCAGACGGAGGGTTTTCGGGCCCTGAATAATTTGTTTAATCACCGGCGGTGGAGGTGGCGGTGGCGACCAGCTGTTGATGGCACTTTGCAATGGCGCTATCAGTCGCATTCCCTGATACAAGCCGAGTGAGAGGCGCATCGGCACCCCGCTGCGTAGCCATTCGTCCAGTAACCGTGCATCAGCACGCAACTGTTGTTGAGCCTGAATTTTTGGCGTCGGTGGTGTCCCCGACAGGCGGCTATAGAGCGAAAGGTGATCGCCCACGCTTTGGATCAGGCGCTGGTTGTTGATAAACGAAGCAAGGAAAGCAAACACCAGGAATACGCCACACAGCAGGCCCGCAAGCTGGGAGGTTTGCATCAGGCGTGAAACACCACGGCGGCGAGGCAGATATGGCAGCAGCACATCAGGCAGCGGCAAAGTTTCCTGTACCCCAGACGGTGTCGGCTTCAGAGTAGTGATGCCAGCAATGTGTGCCTGCCAGAGATTGTCCTGACTTGCCGCCAGCGGAGTAAAACAGCTGCCCCATGCGCACGGCGTCAACGCAGGCAATTCTCCCTGACGCTGGTCGATAACATTCAGAACAGCGGTGTTAAGCCAGCAGACCAGGCTTTCCATCCAGAAGACGGTACTCAGGCGGGTCTGGCTACTACGGAGATCCCCTTCGCGGCTCCACTCCACCAGCGGCATAACGCCTGCCCCGGCTTCGCGAACCTGTACGCCTTGCTGTCCTGGTGTCACGGTGTACCAGCATTCTGGCTGTGATTCGGTCGCCAAAGGTGACGAAAGCCAGGTGCCTATCCAGACAGGAGGAATACCTGCAAGCCAGGCTTTACACTGCACAATGGCGCGGTGCCAGGCGCGCAGAGACTGCGTGAAATCTTCCTGGTCCTGATGTTGCTCGGGAACCATTGCCAGCAGCACAGAAATCTGTGCGACCAGCGCCGGGCGCTCAGCGGAAAGATGTTGAGCCAGGAGGGGTAACTGCTCTGGCATTGCCACCGGCAGATACCAGCCCTGACGGGTTTCACGGAAAGTCGCGGCGTCAGAGAACAATGCTGCGCTGTCGCCGCAGACCAGAACCACCACTCCCTGAAAATCTTCTGGCGGCAGGTCTGTATCGGTAATGTGCGAGTGCGCAAGTTTATTGCGATTGTCGCGACGCCACTGAAAATAACCCATCGCCCCGCAGACGATAATTACCAGCATGCTGAGAGCAATGAGGCTGCCGGTCCCCAGTGGCCAGAAGCCGAGGATCAGCCACAGCGCCAGACACGCCCCAAGGAGCAGCAGTATTAACTGCGTTAACCTGCGCATCCGTCAGTGCATCCCCGTCAGTTGTGACACCATATTCGACAGCGTAGTGGACAGGAAAAACCACAACGCAACTAATATGGCGGTCCCCAGTACCCAGGAAAGCCAGTATGTTTTGCGCCCGGAACGCAGACGCAACGAGCGCGAAACAACGGGCGTTTCCTGTGCCGAGGCAAACGGTGGTACGAGCTGGCTGAGTTTGCGCACCACGTCTTCACGGCGTTCATCACCCTGTTCGCGGTAACGTCCTACAAAACCCAGCGTCAGTGCGCGATAGAAGCAGGTCAGTACGGCAGTGTCAGGTGCAGGCTCCTGCAAAACAGTGCGAATGCGTTCCCACAGCTCTTCACCCGCATTCAGGGTGTTGAAATAACGTGCCTGAAGCGGGTCTTTAAGCCATTTCGCATAACCACTGTCCTGTTTCTGGCGGTTCATCACGCTTTCATCCAGTAATGCACATTGGGTGTAAAGCATGTGGTCGCAACTGACTTCGCTGAAACCGGCGCGTGACAGCGCTTCCCGGGCACTGTCCATCCAGCCACAGGCGCGGCGATACAGCGCTTCGCCGTCGCTAATCTCCTGACCGTTACGCAACTGGCTGACCATCAACCAGCAGGGATAAAAGATTTCGTCGATAAGAGAAGGATTTATTTTGCTCATGAGCACAGCACCGCAAATAGTTCGAGACTCACATCACCCAGCGTACCCGGCGTATAGAAGGCGCAATTGCCTGCATCCAGCATGGCCTGGGCAGAAGGGCTGTTCAGGTCGAGCGCGAAGTACTGGTTCTCAAGGCGCAGCGGGATAGCCGCAGGCACATGAGATAGCGGTTTCATTACCACGCCACTGAGCGCCACATTGACCACATCCGATACCGCCTCGAAACTCCCCGCTTTACACAGCAACGGGAACTGGGTTTGCAGCAGGTGGTTAGGGATAGACGAACGAACCGACAGGTAGAAATCAGCCCCTTCACGCAGGCGTGCATCGTGCAGGGAGCCGGTCCAGAATTGCCCGTCACGCTTAAGTTCAATGGCCACCATGCGCGATGGCAGGCTCGCTTCAAGCAGTTCATCCAGCAGTTCAAACAACGGCGGGAAAACCTGCTCCGGCGCATCATGCTGATACAGCGGAATATCTTCAGCTTTATGCTCAAGCGAGAACGTCAACAGGCTTCCGGCCAGGCGCACCAGTTCGCGATAGAACAGTTCCGGGTGACGTGACGGTGTCTGATACAACTCCATCAGCACCGGCTCGATACTGTTTAACGCGTTCAGCAGCCAGAAAAGCGACACATCCGCTACGGCAAAATCAGCCATGCGTTCGTTGCTTTCGCGGCGCATCGCCATCAGGCGACGGCGACGAGCCTGCAGTCGGTGGATTAAATCCCCAAGCTCAGTCAGCACCAGCGGACTGGCCGCAAGCGAAAGCATCGGCGGGATAAAATGTTCATCCTGCGCCCACTGCCCCTGGGCATTGCGGACCAGACGCACGACCGGGCAGGTCAGATACGCACTGTTTTCCTGGTGGGCAAAACGCAGCGTGATGGCGTGGTGCATGACAGCCAGTTCAGTACGCTCATGCCCGGCCAGCTCCTGCACCGTGTGCCATTGCTGCTGCCAGCGGCGCGGGCGCTCGCTGTCCTGACCATCATCCAGATTGCCACCGTTGGCGGAAAGCAGCGGCAGAGCCAGCACGACGTCAACCGTTTCACGATCGGTCACCGTCGATAACGCACAGGCCGGAGGCAGGTTGTCCGCAAGATCGGTATCAATCTGAGTACCGTCCTGAAAACGAACCACCAGACGCAGAGCATTCAGACGTGAAAGTGCCAGCGATCCGCTGTCAAATTTTGCGTCTACCACACCCCAGGGATTAGCCAACCCCATGTGAGCCACTCTGTCTGCCATATAGGCATCCCAGCGTGCTTGTTGCTGGAACTGTTGGGGGGCCAGAAAGGCCCCGTCAGTCCATAACGGACGGTATATTTTCATCCCTGCTCCCTGATTACGCTTTTGCCTTCGGCATCTGCGAGACCAGAGACAGGTTCACGTCCATCCCTTCCACCTGGAAGTGCGGCACGGCGTACAGTTTCACGCGGAAGAAGCCCGGGTTGTCTTCGATATCTTCTACGGTTACTTTTGCATCACGCAGCGGGTGAGACGCCTGCAGGTCATCGCCCGGATCGGTCATTTCGGTGACCAGTGTGCGTACCCAGGTGTTCAGCTCCAGCTCAAGTAAACGGCGGTCTTTGGTAGTACCGATGTTTTCACGCTGGATAAGCTTCAGGTAATGGGCGATACGCGACAGCAGGAAGATATACGGCAGACGCGCGTTGATACGGCTGTTCGCGGTGGCATCAGCGGTGTCATAAATAGCCGGTTTCTGCGCGGAGTTCGCCGAAAAGAAGCAGGAGTAGTCGCGGTTTTTGTAGTACGACAACGGAATGAAACCGAGATTAGCGAATTCAAACTCGCGCGTTTCCGGGATCATCACCTCACTCGGGATTTTCACCTGGTTGCCGGTGCCGAGGTCATACAGGTGGATTGGCAGGTCAGTGACCGCGCCGCCAGCCTGTGGGCCACGGATTTGTACGCACCAGCCATTTTTAATGAAGCTTTTCACCATGTTGGTCGCGAAGGCGAATGATGCATTGGTCCACAGGTATTTCTCGTGATCCGGGCCTTTCACTTCTTCAACGTAGTTGAAGCTGCGTACCGGTACGGTATCAGGGCCATACGGCAGGCGGCCCAGCACGCGCGGCATGGTCAGGCCGATGTAGCGGGAGTCATCAGAATCGCGGAATGATTTCCACTTGATGTACTCGGCGCGGTCAAAATAGTTGCCGATGTCTTTAATCGCAGCCACTTCTTCCATCGAATCTTTCAGGAAGAAAGCGGGGCCGACGGCGCCAATAAACGGCATATGTGCCGCCGCAGACACTTTGGAGATGTTACGCAACAGCGCAACGTCCTGCGCGGAGGCATCGAATTCGTAGTTGGAAATGACAGAACCGATTGGCTCGCCGCCCGGGGTGTCATATTCCTGGATGTAGGTGTGGTGATACAGGCCGGTCTGGATGATTTCAGGTGAATCTTCAAAGTCCTGACGCAGGTCATCTTTGGACACGTCCAGTACTTCGATTTTCACGTTCTGGCGGAAATCGGTGCCATCAACCAGTAATTTCAGACCGCGCCAGGCGGATTCCACTTTCTGGAAGTCTTCGTGGTGCATCACCGCATCCAGCTGGCGGGAAATCTGGAAATCCAGCTCAGCGATGTGGTGATCCAGCAGGGTTTTGTCCAGGCGTTCAACGGTCTGCCCGGACTGCTTCAGGCGCTCAAGAAACACCTGAACTGCCGCGGTAACACGCTGGTCAGCGGTGACATCAGCAAGCGCAGAGGTGTCCTGGAAATCATTCAGGTCGCCCAGGGCTGAAACAGGTTTCAGGTTAATTTTTTCAAACAGGGAAGCATAAACACCACCTGCTTGCGGACGCTCCAGCACGGTAGTCTGGCCTGAAGCTGAAGCGGCATTTTCGTTATTGACTGACATAAGCATTATCTCGCAGGGATCCGTTAAAAGAGGAATTACGCCTTCGGCGCCAGAGCATTCAGTTCGCCACGCAGCTCATCGCTCAGTGACGGATCTTTCAGAATGCTTTCGAGCTCTTTACGGAAAGTCACGTTATCGAGCAGGTTGGATTTGAGGTCACGAAGCAGGTTGCGCATCGCCAGCATGGCGCGCAGCTGTGGGATTTGACGGGCAACTTGTTCTGGCTCAAAGTCTTTCATTTCATTAAAGGCAAGTTGGACGTTTTCTTCGGAGCCATCGCCCGCCAGGGTATTGGTTACGGTCAGATTTACAGAAGGGGAATAATCGGCAAGAACGCTGTTGAAATTATTCTTGTTGATATTCACTTTCTCACGTTCAGACAGTGGGCGCGTTTCCTTGCCATTGCTGTAATCGCCCATGACCACTAGCTTCAGTGGCAATTCCATTTTTTTTTGTGCACCGCCGGTGTGGACATCTAATTTTATGTTAACGCGTGCTTTTGGAATTTCATTCTGAAAGGAATTTGACACCTTATTAGATCCTTATGAATAGCGAAAGAACAGGGGTGAGCGCTATCCGCTCACATCAGGAGTAAATATAGAAACAACAAGCCGAAAGGCATTTATTGAAAATACCATTTAAAAAAACAAAAATAAATAACCGCACATTGAAAATGTGATTTCATAATATTTTAACCATTAAGTGCTAAACGTATAAAATACTGAAAATAAATAATTTTTATTTAAAAATAAGCAGGTTAGAATAGTATTGATTGCGTGAATTGATAGATGTAATTGATAGCGTTTAAGATATATTAGGATTAATGGAATGATGTTTAAGTAATGATGAAGTATTAATAATGCCACCAATCAGGCATTTATATATGCATTAATGTAATTATTTACGGGGATTTTGATACATCAATTCTCATCAAATTAAAAATCTGAGTTTTAAAAGTCCATTTCCGGAGCTATTGCTGAATAGCTTATTTTCAGATCTTTCTAAGGGTTGAAAAACGTAATAATCGATAATGTCCGATTGGCATCACCGATGATCGCAGTGCAATGCCCCAGGGCTCAGATAGTTTCCTGATAAGTTGCGAGGCTTGTTGGTCTAAAAGGGGGTCAGTTTGGATATCGAAAATTATTGTACGTCAAGGTTGTTTTTTGACCTTTCTACTTTAGCTGGCCTCAGCCGACGAAACTTACCGGAAGCCGGTATCCGGTTGCTTTTCCAGATATAATCGCCTGTCAGATTGATGTGCTCCCAGCCTAACGGCGACAAATACGACAGCAGTTGCTCGTTGATCTTCACCCCTTTACGCTTCAGGGCATCGACCGCTCTTTCCATATAGACGGTATTCCACAGGGATATGGCAGCTGTCACAAATTGCCAGCGCATCATTGGCATCGTTTTTTTGGTGATGTGTGAGTGCTTTTACGTGTTGGGTGGGGATGAGTCGGATGAAAAAGCCCATTGACTGAAAAGTGCGTCCCCAGTAATGCGAAGTAGCACAAGCCTCCATTGCAATAATCGAACCGGCAGGAAACTGACGAAGGGTTCCAGCAGTTTAATCCGGGAAACCTTACGGTTAAATGCAATGCTCCCGTCGCTCATCCAGACGCAGACCTGAAAGACAGATTTAGCCAGATCGATACCGATGACTTTTATTGAGTTCATGATGCAGTACCTCTGAAAAAAAGAACACTCTGCATAAGTGTGGCAGGACTTGCGCTGAGTGAGGGACGTCCATCACATCACTACAAGCGTTCAGGTGGTACGCGAGGACGTCCCACAGGGTGACAACAACCGCGTCCTCAGTGCCACCCTCTGCAGCCGGGTGGAAGCGAAGAATGACGTTCTGGAAAGCAAAGAGTACCAGCATGGCCAGGTCGCATCGCGGGAGCACAAAGCCTGGCGGCACACCACCACACGCATCAACCCCGACAGCGGGAAACCGGAAGACGAGAAATTTGTCCAGGTAGTGAACGAACACAACATCACCTGGAAATACGCTGTTAACGGTAGTCTGGTGGAAAAACGGGTGGAGCAACTCATAACTGCTGCTGCCCAGTACCGAAATGAAGCGATGAGCGAGTCGAATAATTGACTCCCCGCTGAGTTATGGAAAACGTGGCGTCCAGGCGCCACGTGCCGTGAAAAACCCTATCTCTAAACCATGAATCACTGACTCAAGCGGCGCAGGTAAGCCACACTTTCTAACAGCGGGTCACCGGTCAGTTCTTCAACAATGATCGGAATATGAGCCAGTTGGCGCTGTTCCAGCACAGCCAACACCTCAACATAATCAATCAGGCCATGTTCCAGGCTCGTCGGAATCTTATCTCGCCCTTGCAAGATGAAATTCTTGAAATGGAACAATCGGATGCGCTCGCCATGCTGGCTAAGAAAATCGACTAAGATCTCACGCCAGTTCCCGGCATTGTCCGCATCCAGCAAGTTGGCCAGATCAAGAGTCACCTTGAAATTATCGCCCAATCGCGTGTTCAGGCTCGCCAGACAATTGGCGTCATAAATAATATGATCTTTGACCGCCTCGACCAGAAAATCACAACCTGCCTGCTCCAGTTCGGGTTTTAACTGCTCAAAGGTCCGCTCCACTTTCTTGAAGGAGGCCGCGCTGTGATTATCCGGATGCCAGGTCCAGTCATTGTCGTTCAGAGAGCCAGTCTCACTGCCCACGACGCCGACATTGCAGCGGCGAGCAAGTTCGATATTAAAACGCACGCGCTCCATCTCACTCTTCAAGAAGTCTGTATCTGAATGAGCAGGGTTGAAGTAACTGGCCAGCAGAAAGATGGAAATACCGGCCTGCTGAAGCTGTTGAATATTGGCGACCATCGTGTCGATATCACGAGCCTGCCAGGCCTCGACCCAGCTCCTGTGTACTGCCAGTTGCAGTCCGTCAATCCCCGCCTGGCGCGCATAAGCAATAATCCCTTCTGGAGTCTGATCGATAAGATCATGTCCGCGTGCGCCTATTTTTAACGTTGTCATATCTTCATCCTGTGAAGTCATAAAATGGCTTGCGAGCCCATCAGGGCTCGCAAATTCAATTAATGAAACGCTTCCAGTCTAATCAGACTGCTGGCACTGGAGTCGTCGTGTCCGGTTGAATGGCCGGGCCTTTATTGTACTCCTGCTCGAAATATTCGCGCACCATTGGAGCGGATAAACCCACCACAACCTGAAGGTTTTTACCTGTACGCATCACACCCAAAGCTCCGGCTTGCTTGAGAGCCTTGTCATCCTGTACCAGGGCCGGGTCTTTCACCACCAGGCGTAAACGCGTCTGACAGTTTCCGATGGTATCGACGTTTTCACACCCACCCACACATTGCAGGATTGCGGCAGCTCTGAGGCGATCTGGCTCTTGACCTGCAACAACCGGTCCAGACTGTTTGCCACGGTAGTCTTGTTTAGAATAAAGGCGCACATCTTCTTCCTCTTCCTCATCACCACGGCCTGGTGTCAGGAAGTTAAATTTCAGGATCATGTAGCGGAACACGAAGAAGTTGATAGCCGCGAAACCGAGGCCCAGAGCAAGGTGGATCCAGATAAGGTGAGCATGGTTCTTAGCATAGAAGACCCAGTTGAACAGGATGATATCGTTGAGACCACCGCCCATGAAACCCACTACGCCGCACAGATAGAGTGCCACACACAGGGTCGCACCAATAATAGCATTGACCAGATACAGCACCGGCGCCACAAACAGATAGGTAAACTCGATAGGTTCGGTAATACCAACAGCCATTGCCGTGATGATCGCCGGGATCACCAGAGCGGCAATCTTGCGCTTCATCTTCTTCTTAGCAGTAGCATAAATAGCCAGGCCTGAACCGAGTGAGCAGAACACGCTGATGTTGCCATACAAGGAGTAACCGGCAGCTGGGAACTGCTCAACCAGAGGCGTGGTTGATGCTGCATAAGTCGAGACGTTCTCGATCCAGTGGGTGTAAAGACCGCCATCCACTACCGCTGGGCCGAAGAAGAACGGGAAGTAAACGAAACGGTGCAAGCCGGTTGGTACCAGCATACGTTCCACGAACGCCAGCATCCACATACCAAAGGCATCGGCTTCAACATAGAAACTCTGCATGGCATTGATGCCGACTTGTACCTTTGGCCAAAGTTCGCAGGTCAGCCAGGCCATCGGCAACATCACGCAGAAAGAGACGATAAAGACCAGGCTCATCCCCTGGAAAATAGTCAGGTAATCCGGCAGTTTCTTTTCGAAGAAACGGTTGTGGATCCAGGTGACCACTCCGCCGATGATCAGCGAGAAGACGATACTGGTATCCAGCGTTTTGACGCCACCAACCATTGCCAGGCCGCTGGAGCCGCCAACATTCTGATTAAAATCGACCCCAAACTCTGGCCCCCAGAAGGTCAGCATGCTGTTGGTGAAATAGTTGTAAGCCATGTAGGCAAAGAAGGCGACCAGCGCCGCTCGTGCCTGGCCGGTCCTGGCAAGACCCACAGGGAGCGCCATACAGAACAGTAACGGGAAGTTGCGGAATATAGTCCAGCCACCCGACTTGATGATTGTCATCACCTTGTAAAAGTTGGAGTCAGGGTGAGCCAGGCTCCCCATGATATCGGGCATGGTGAGTAGCCCAGTGATAGCGAGCAGCAAACCAGTGAAAGGTAAAAAGGCAATGGGGACAGCCATAGCACCACCAAAAGTCTGGAAGGCCCCCATAAAATTCCGTTTGGACATCTCTTGTTTCTCCAAAAAATAACAAAAAAATTAAACTGTTATGCCAGCCACTGGCCTTGCTCTAGTTCGAGTAGCAGCAACATGGTCAGTGCCTGCGCATAAGGAACCGGTGCGATGGCAATGTCGCAGTAGTATTGGTGGTCATGCCCTACCATGGTTCCTTTGGAAGCCCCGAGAACGATGCCGTCCTCGTCGATGCGCTGCCACACGGCATGGGCTGCCCGCAGGGCTGGGGCAATGACGCTGTCATCCAGCAGACCCAGCCGCACGCTGCGCAACATGCCGTAGGCGATCCCCGCCGTGGCTGAGGATTCTTGAGGTGAATAAGGGTCATCCAACACCGTGTGCCACATGCCGTTCTCAGCCTGTAATGCACACAGAGAACGCACCTGGCGTGACACCACCTGGGTTAAATAGCGCCGTACGCCAGCATCCAGGTGGTCGCCCATCAGATCGATGAATTCGGGGATGGCAACAGTGATCCACGCATTCCCTCTCGCCCATAAAACTCCGGCAAAATGGTGTTTTTCGACGTAGGTCCAGCCGTGATACCAAAGTCCACTTTTAGGTTCGCTCAGGTAACGGGTGTGCAGCAGGAATTGATAGACCGCCTCGTCGATCAAATCCTTTCGCTTGAGCACGATCCCGGCAGTGCCGAGGAACAGGCAGGTCATGAAAAGGGTGTCATCCCAGAGTTGGCCGGTGTTGGGTTGCTCCTTCACTACGTGCTGGAATCCGCCCTCCTCGGTTCTTGGCAGATTAGCCAGCAGATCATCGGCCCAGGCGTTCACTGTTTCGCGTAGATCGTCGCGGCCGCTGTGACCCGCCAGCAGCGCCAGGGTGATCATCGGAGCCGTGGTGTTGATCTGCATCGCAGGCAGCCCTTTGCGGATCTGCCCTTCGTACCAGGCCAGCAGAGAATCCTGAAGTTCGACATCGTCTTTGTGGCTGGCGTAGCGCCAGAAACCATATAGCCCAACGCCAACCTCCCACTCCCACTGCTCAAACTGAATCGCCAGGCCTTTACTGGCCGTCAGTTCACCCATGCCTTTCAACTGGCAGAAACCGTGAACGACTCGCTCCAGGGTTGGGATCAGTGCTTGTTGTTTCATTGTGCTTCTCCACTCCAGGTGACAATGGGATCGCATCCTGCCGCGTCGGGGAAACGGTGTACGACGCCCTCAACCAGGCATTTACCCTGCCAATCGAGGCGCATGAGCTCGCCTTGCGCCGTACTGACAACGGCCTGCTGGTCTTCAATACTGACCACCAGTGTTTCCATGCGCTGGCAGAACGCCGCGAAAGCTGCGTCGTCGCCATGACCGACTTCGGTAAACCAGGCAACGTGATGCGACTGGGCCCGATATTCATTGCCCGCAGTCATTCCAGTGGTGACCGCGTTTAGCGGTGCCGAGCAGCCAATCACAGCAAAGGCATTACCGGCGCGAACCAGACAAGTCCGAGGCAATGTGATCACCTGTTCGAAGGCATCTGCTGGCAGGTAGAGGTGAGTCCAGGGGAAGGCGGTATCTGCGGGCAACTGCCAGAACTGGAGAGCGCGATTCTCCACCTGCATCAGTTGTGGCAGCACGCCGTTGCCAGACCAATAAGAAGGGCGCTGCTCGCCACCGGGTTCTGCTTCACCGGGGTGATTGACCCAGAATTTGGCGTCGTGATGAGTGGCAAACTGCACGTCCATCAGATGTTGCTGATGGCCACGCTGGCCGGGATGGTGGTTAATGCAACTTGAGAGGCTAACGCCCGGCTCTTTCCAGACAACAATATTGCCGCCGCCCGCCTGGTAGAAGGCTGAGAGCGAGCCTTGAGACAGCCTTGCGTAGCTGTCGGCGGCGACCGGTGGCTGATAGTCGCTGGCACAAAAAAGCGGCAAGGAAGCACATTTGCGGTTATACCAGCCGCCGCCCCAGGCAACATTTCCGTACGCTGACAACTCAGTGAGCACACCTGCCAACAGCTCTTTTTCGTAGACGCGGCCCATGGTGCCTGCGGCAATCCCATCCTGGTAATGCAGGGAACTTAGCAGCATCAAGCGATCGATCAGTCCCTTAGCACGCTGACGCACCCAGGCATCTTCCGCCAGTTGATAGAGCGCAAACAGGCCAATGTAATCGACCGGATAGTAAGGAGCTGAATTCCACTCGACGAAGCCGTACAGTTCGATGGCATCGAACCACTGCGCCAGACGAAGAGCGGCGATAGCACGCTGCTCTTCGCCACTACGCCCAGAGGCCAGGAACAGCTCATCAGGGAACATCTGGCCTGCCAGATATTGGGCGGTATGGAAGCAGAGGGTATGGTTCTCACTCCAGAACCACATGACGTCGTTGCCTTGCTCGTCCATCCAGTAGCGATAGCCGAGGATTGAACTGCGCACTCGTCGCCATAAAGCCGCCGGGAAGTGTTCACCATTGTGCTCGCGCCAGATCCACAATAGCGGAACCAGAGAAAAATCTGAGCAATCTTCGCGGGCGCTGATCCGCTTTAAAGTGTCGAGCAACAGCCGATCGGCTTCGGCTGTTGTTTCACCACATTGCAACATGGCGAGCAGGCGAGAAGTCCGCTCCATGCCATACCGGGCGGTGTGACGCAACGCTTTCAGTTTGCGCTCGTCGAGGCTGGTTGAATGCTCAGCATGGCCAGGCGACGGCATGAGGTTGACACCAAAACTGCGGGTAATCGAAACACCCGCGCAACTCATGCGCAGCACAATTTGATAGTGAGCGGAACCAATCTCCGCGGGCAGAGACAGAGTCAACAGCTGACCGTCCGGCGTGGCAGTGCCGAAATCCACCTGACGCGGGGTAAAATTGTCATTACCCATGCCGTGGATCTCACCCGACAAACTAACCGGTTGCGTCGGTGCATTTGCGCCAAGCCGAATCCTTACCTGGTTATCCCTGGCCGTGAGTTCCGGGCGCATAGCGCCAGCAAACAGGCTCAATTCATCAAGCACGGCGGCATCAGTTTGCGGCAATGAAACACCAAGCGGTACGCAGCCCTGGTAGATAAAACGCAGCGCAAACACGGTATCGCGTTCAAACAGCTCTTCCAGGTGGATCAGCAGGGTATTTTTACCCGCCTGCAAGGGAAGCATCAGCTCACAACTTTGCATTTTGTTGCGGGAGAAAGGAGTGAACTTGGCGACGGCCTGTTCATTGCACCACAGGCGAGCCCCACCACAAGTCGATAGCTGAAAAGGGTAACTGCCCGCTTCCGTAGCGTGTAGCTCCAACTCCAGCCAACGTTGCACATGGAATGGCACGCGCTGGAAGGAGGAAAAGGAAACCGTGTCGCTTTCACCCGTGTAACTCACATGGGTACGCGCAATGGCCTCACTCAGTTCAACGGTGCGTTCAGCCATCTGCTGGCGAAAAATACGCCGACAAAACGCATCTTCTTGCGGCCCGGAGCCATTCTGGAAACGGTAATCCATAGCCATATCCATGGCTTCGCCAGCGAAAAATTCAGCGAATCGCTCCTCACGAGGAGGAGAAACACAAAAACGGGTCAGTGCTGTATTTGGCTCAAGCACCCAATTCCCAATGTCCATACAACTGTCCTTGAAGCCATTAGCACCCATCGAGTGCTAGTAGAGTTAAATAACCTGACTTCCCCCTTTCCTGTATTCCAGAAAGGGGGAAGCAGCTTGATGAAGGTGAAAACATGGTTCTCAATAAACTAATAACTTATTTCACCGAGAATTATTGTTATAACCAACACAATTAAACTACGCGCTAAAAAACCATGCGCTAAAAAGCCACGCACTAAAAAATAGATGCACTCCATGCATTCACAAAATCTATTAATAGTGTGATTGATTCATTGTTAGTGAAGCAGAGATAAAATTAGAAGACGTATTCAATCCCGACGCGCCAACGCCACTGCCAGTCATTTGGGTAAGGGCTATTGTCAGAAGGGTCGTTATATGACACATAACCAATTTCGGTATATGGCCGCCAATTTTTATTAATTGGCACACGAATTGTTACGTTATTAAGATAAGAGTACTCTTCACCCTTAAAATCAGGGTAATCAAGTTTCTTATATTCGAAGTCATAGGCGATAGACCATCTTTCCGCATTATAGCCAAGGTAATAGTTCAGCTGGAAATAATGGCCATTATCTTTATTGACATCATCCGTATAGTTTCTCTGCCCAACACGGAAACGAGCGGCAGTATAAAAATTTTCGTTGAACCAATACGTTGGTTTAACATGAACTCGCAAATCCTGCACGGTATCAGTGATCTCGGTATTAAAACCGGCTTCCCACCACCATGTGTCATTAGGTTTGGCAAGATAACTCAAATCATATTCAGTACCGGTAGTGTGGAATTCGTCGAAAGCGCCTTCCCCTTCACCACCATTGGTAAATTTGGACTCTACACCAAAGCCCCAACCATTATCGAAACGATGCGAAACAACCAATCGGTCGCTTTGCTGTTCCTGTTTTTCCAGAAACTCGTGGCGATAATTCAGGCTCCATGCGTTAGCATTCATGCTGGTTAACACCGAACAAACGGCAATAGCGGCACATGCGAATTTTAACTTCATACCTTTCGATCACTCTCCTGTGAAACGGCAACTAACAATGACCCACGCCAGAAAACGTGCTCTATGGCACTTAATGTGGAATGGGTTCATGGGGTCGTATTGAGCGCGTAAAATTGCAACGAATGGGTCAGAGGCACAGTAGTGGCATAGATTTAAAGTACCGCCATAACCTATTCAATTAAATCACAATATTTTTTCAAAACAACGGTTTTAATATACTGTCACGCTGTTTCATTTTCAACGATGGGAGTTTGTCGCATTAAAAAAATGAGAGCCAGCTTCAAATTCAATAAAATGATTTTCTTTTTTTTGTTTAATAATAAATTTAATTTTAAATGAAATAATTAGGGGCGGAAATAGAGAGGCGAAAATATCGCCTCTTTTATTATTTCGAACTGATCATCGGCATAACCCGCAGCGTCATTTCAGCAAAGTCATTAGCGTGAATTTTGTGATGGTTAATATCGTAAGGAATGGGTGAATCGCGCAACCAGCTATCATGAATCAACATCACCTTGTCATCATCATTTTTCATCATTTACCTGGCACTTAATGCCAGCATTTCTTCAGCAACTTTTATCGCAACCGAAACGGTTGGGTTGGCTGCCAGTAATGTGGACGCTTGAGTTTTATTTGCCGCATCGCTGATAAAAGCATCGAGATTTTCACCAGCCATTCTGATATCAGCATCGGATTCCATTAGCGCCAGATTAAGGGTGACAAAATCACCGGGGTTTTCCGGCCCGTATAACAATATTGCGTTATCGGGAACAACGGCCAGTTCATAAACTTTCACGTTTCCAGAATCAAAGCGCTGATAATTGACACGAGCTTAACCCTCTCTTTTATCCGTGGCGATTGCAATAATGTAAGGCTCGCAATGCATGGCGAAAGGATCCATCGCTTGGCGACGCCGCTGAGTGATGAGTGAAATGGCTATTTTGCAAGGATGTGAGGACAAATGACAAAACATGACAGGATAAACCACAGCCAAAATAGCCATCACGCGCTATTTTGGCTGTACTAATAATTAACTACTGCACGACTTGAATTACCTCTTCAGACTCTTTATGGGCGTTCACGTCTGCGCTGTTTAGCCATAATGGTTTTCGGCCAAACGTCTGATACATTTCCAGTTGATCGCGATAGTGCTTCGCAGGCGTTCCGTCTGGAGCGATAAAGCCACTTTGGCCAGGTGCAACCACATCCCACGCTTGCACTTCATCTCCCTTCGCACCAAAAACAATCATGTCGTTTTCAGTACCACGGTTTTGGTATTCCGCCTGATGCACCGCTTCATCGGCGTTGGCCTGCGGCACGCCAAAGAAGTTATTCGCTCTAAAGGTCAGCGGCATCGCCGGAGTTTTCCAGCTATCAACTTGAGTGCCATAACGTTGTGAGAGCTGCTGCCAGCTATCCTGCAACGCATTTCTGATCAGTTCATCCGATGGTTTTCCACCAAAAAGATCAACCGTTTGCGGGATTGGTGAACGCGTTCCTTGCAATGCCTCATACAGAATTTTGGCTCCGACACTGATATTCAGTGAGCCGGTTGGGCCATCCTGTGTGGTTTCATAGCCGCTGGCGCTGTACCACTTATTAAATGGTGCAGGCACAGCGGCAACAAGCGTTTGTTTCAGCATGCTGGTCAGCCACGCGTTCAAAATTGCTGACCCCGGATGCTGATAAGTTTTGCCGTCGGCATTCATTTGATTGTTGCCATCCCAATTTGCGAGGATCTCCGCAAGCTGGCGACGCGGATCGTCAGCTGGTAACGCTTTAACCGCCTGTTCAATAGAAGGCAGGAAGAGGCGCAGATTCAGATCCTGGCGGCTGGTTTTGGCAATAATATCCCATGCCTGCTCATGCGTGAGTTTCGGCTGTGCGTCGATCAATTTTTTTATCTCATCGACACGATCGGCGCTCCCCCACAGGAAAGCAAAAAGATCCGAGGCCGGATAACCTGCTTCTGGCGCATTATTCCAGTTTGCGATGTAACCCGATTTCGGGTTGTAGATTTGCGGATTGCTGGAGAACGGCAAAATCCCATCCCAATCCCATTCACCGGTTCCGGGAACAGGAAGGCGTGGGTCGTGCCCAGGTTTACGCTGCGGATACGCGCCAGTGTGAACATAGCCGATATTCCCCTGTTTATCCGCGTAATACCAGTTGATGGTTAAGGCCTGATTTGCCGCCTGTTTCGTCCATTGCGTCCAGTTTGTCGCCTGCATTTGATGCGTCCACGCCAGCAATGAAGCGACTTCTTTTCCCTCCCAGGCTCGAGATTTTGCGTAAGCCGTTGAGGTTTGCGGGTCGTTTTTGATGACGTTGCCGTGTACCGTGCGATAGATCGTGAACGAAACCGGTGTCCCGCCTTTAACGTTGATCGTTTCACTGCGGCTAAGCATTTTCACCCACTGCCCGTGACGCTGATAATAATCAGGGCGTTGAGGATCAAGTTTTTCCGCAAAGATATCGACGTCATCGCCAAAACCGGCAGTCGATCCCCACGAAATGCTTCCGTTATGCCCAAACACCAGGCCCGGATAGGCAAATGGCGTGTTCCCGACCACATCGTATCCAGCGCCATGCAGGCCGATTCCATAGGTGTAAGCCGGTGCGTACCAGCCAAACTGCGGCCCGTTAACCATAATGGATTTAGCGTCTGCCGCTTTTTTCTGGCCGATCACCCACATGTTACTGGTGGTTGGGTAGCCCGCCAGCCCATTTGCGCCGCTGTGAGCAAACTGTTCGCCAATTACTTGCTGATTTTTCTGATGAGTTAGTGTGAGTAAAGCGCCATCATTGCCTTTTGCCAGGCGCTCGAACATCGGAGGAGTATGGTCGAAACGCGGTAAGTTATAAGCCAGTTGCGTGGCCTGGTTTGCCAGTTTGAACGGATAACGATGTTCTTCTGGTTCGATAGTGGTTGAGGCTGAAGGGTTCACTAACCATTTGATTTGGTTAAATACCCCCATCCCCTGCTTGTCACCGTATTTATCTTTCAGCGCATTAAACAACGCCAGGTTATCAATTTCGCTGGTGCTGTCTGAAAAACGGTTAGCCATCGTGCCGACAAAAATCATCGCGACATCGAAAGGCTGCCAGTGTTGCGGTTTAAAACCCAGTGTCGAAAACTCTTTTGGCAACAACTTTCCAGGCTCGGCGTTCACCTTATCAATCCACGCATTCATACCATCGGCATAACCCTGTAAAACAGCTTTTTCTTCAGCAGGTAAAGCATCAATTTGGGCATGAATGCTGGCAGGCCAATAGTTCAGCCGAATGTCTTTATCAAAATTGAGAAACTTGTCACCCAGCACTTCCGCCACCGTACCCTGAGTACTGCGACGTGCCATTTCCATCTGAAAAAGCCGGTCCTGAGCAACAACATAGCCGTAGCCATAAAACAGGTTGTGGGTGTCGTTGGCATAAATATGCGCAACACCATACTCGTCGCGAATGATTTTTACGTCTTTGCTTTGTTCCGCAGCCAACACTTTCGCGCTGTACAACACAGCCACTCCTGTCAGAAAGAAACTCATAATAATGGTATTTTTATTTTTCATTGTATCCTCTTACGGGTGAAAGACTCGCAAAAGGATACTAGCAACGGAGCTGGCAATATCCATTTAAACAGAACAGTTTCTGATGAAATCGTGAGCGTGGTAACTAAATTAATCATTCATATTTTTATCTTTAATCAAAAAATATGAATCATTAAATTTGACATAAAGCACAAAGTTATGTCGATTCGCTTCGTATCGCACTTGAGTCTGGTGGGCTATATATTTGGTGGAGCAATTGACGGAAACTTCCCCATGATGCGGCTTACGATGATCCTGCTCGGCATTGATTTTTTGCGTTCCCACTGGCGTGGGTTGCGTCGTTTCGGTTGGATTACGCTTATTGCCGGAATAGTCGTTTTTCTTGATGCCCTGGATGGCTCGCTCTATTTCCCTATCGAGCCATTCGCCTGCCTGCTGCTGTTTGAAGGTGCTGCGACATTGATGGTCGCGCATAGCGGTATGGGTGGGCAACGCATTCTGCGCTACGTTAAAGGCGCGGCATTTTCCCTTGCGGCGCTGTTGATTCTGGCCGGTCATCACCACGGTAACTTCGTGTTATCGGTGATCTTTGGCTTGTTGTTTTTCTTCGACGGCACTCTGCAAATCGCTTCAGCTGTGGTGGTGCGTTATCGCCGATGGCGGCCCGCTTTGTGGGGGGGCATTGCCGAAATTGCGCTGGCGATATTTTTCTTCCAGCCCTGGCCGTCAAACTATGAAGGAACGGTTCCTTATTGCCTCGGGTTAGGCCTGGCATTTGCGGGCTGGAACCTGTTTATTCTCGCCATGCGCGTTAAAAATGCCGCTGAGAATCCGGGTCTTAAAGGTTCAGTATTTATGGCAGAAGCCGACCATCTTCCGCCTGACGTTGTGGAGTGGGACGGCCCACCGGACGATGACGAAAGAGCGCTGACGGTTCACGTCTGGACACCCGTCGGATCCGCCGCAGGAGAAGCGATCCCCCGTCCGGTGATCAGCCGTTATATCGCAGCGGTCGATCGCAACGGCGTGATCTCGACTGGTCACGCCGCACTGGAATCTCCCGGCGGGGTTTACATCAGCCTCTATCCTGCTGAGCTTATCGACCAGTCGCCAGATGAGTTTGCCCGCCTGCTGCGGGCCACGCCTGAAAACAACGTGCCGGGGATTTTCCAGCCGGATTACGCAACGGAATCCGCAAAGTGGTGCCCATCCACAAGAAAAGTACGAATCCGTAATTACAGCGAAGCACGGCTAAAAGCGTTTTGGGAAAGCTATCGCCAGAATGAGTCCTACAATTTGACCTATCGAAACTGTTCGAGCAGTGTGGCGCGGGCTTTGGAAGCGGCACTTGAGGGGTCGGTCGGCAGGCTTTGGCAAAAACGTGGTTTCTGGATGGCGATGGGAAAACTGATGTCGACGCCGGAACTTTGGGTCGCACTGCAACTGCGTAAACGGGCTGAAACCATGGCGTGGACGCCAGGCCTGGTGCTGGATTACGCTCGCGCACTGAGTATGCTGGCCGATCCACGTCCAACCGGTTGGTTGAATACCAGCGGACGGGCGCTGAAAAAAATGCTTCAGCGCCGCGTCGCCTGGGGAAAAGGCAAAAGCGGCGAGGAAGTTACCGAGGATTAATGTTAAACATCAGCGACTAATTTCGCCGCCGCCTTGCGGTGCCGGGATATCAGATCCGGCACATCCAACCCGACGATATTGCCGTCGGTCACTCGCCATTTACCGCCAACCATCACGTGTTCTGCCCTTTCTGCACCGCATAACAACAGGGCTGAAATCGCATCGTGGCTGCCACTAAAGCGGAGTTCGTCCTGAGCAAACAGCGCCAAATCGGCCTGCTTCCCGACGGCAATTTCGCCAATATCGCTACGCCCAATCAGTTTTGCCGAGCCACGCGTCGCCCAGCCTAACACTCTCTGCGGAGTAATCGCTTCAGCGTCATAACGCAGGCGCTGTAAATACAATGCTTGCCGCGCCTCGTACATGATGTTTGACGCATCGTTTGAAGCGGAACCATCAACACCGAGGCCAACTGGCGCACCGGCATTTTCCAAATCAACCGTCGGGCACATGCCTGATGCGAGACGCATATTTGAAACCGGACAATGACAGACACCGACTCCCGCTCGCCCCAGGCGCTGAATTTCACTCTCATTAAAATGGATGCCGTGGGCAAGCCAGGTTCGGTCATTTAGCCAGCCAACACTTTCCAGATAATCCACGGTACGCAAGCCAAAACGTTGCAGACAGAAGTTTTCTTCATCTATGGTTTCAGCCAGATGCGTATGCAGCCGCACGTCCTCTTGCTGCGCAAGTTGGGCGCTATCCCGCATAATTTCAGTGGTCACAGAAAACGGCGAACATGGAGCGAGCGCGATTTGTAGCCACGCCCCTTCCCCGCGCTGATGGTAACGTTTAATCAATCTTTCGCTATCACGCAGAATTGTCCCGGCCTGTTGTACTGTGTGGCGAGGAGGCAACCCACCGTCATCTTCACCCAGGCTCATCGAGCCGCGGGTTAATACGGCACGCATGCCAATTTCGTTCACCACATCAACCTGCACATCGATGGCCTCCTCCATGCCCTGCGGGAAAAGGTAGTGATGGTCCGTTGTGGTTGTGCAACCGGAAAGCAGCAGCTCAGCCATCGCCACTTTACTGGCCAGCGCTAAAGCTTCGGCATCAAGCCGCGCCCAAACCGGATAGAGTTGTTTTAACCAGGGAAACAGCGGCACGTTAACCACCGGTGCCCACGCTCGGGTCAGAGTCTGATAGAAATGGTGGTGTGTGTTGATAAGTCCGGGTAACAAGACAAGTTCGCGAGCATCAAACACAGAGTCACATGGAACTGCGGGTTTGCCACCCAGGGGAATTAATTCACGAATGATTGCCCCTTCGATCACTACGCCACCTGCGGCGTCTTGCAAATTGGCGGTAAAAACTGCGCGGGGATTTTTGATCCACAAACGTTGGTCAGACATATCTGGCTCCTGAATATTAAAAAGTGAAGGAAGCCAGCTCAGTTATGGCCTGTCTGCTGATCCAGGCATTGCGGGGGCAATTTTGCCATTCTAACAGGAAACTGACGGGGCATCATCGCATCGTCTTATGGCTGTTATCAGGCAGGTGAAAGTGTTAAGGATTAACGAAAATGGGCTTCGCGGAACACGCAGGCGAAGCCCAATATTTGCGGATAATTATTTGCTAATTACTTTGCTGCTACTGCCGGTTTTGCAGTATCAGCCGCTTTAACCGTGATTTCAGGCACTTTGCCAAAATCCAGTTTGGTTGCATTCAATTTGGTGGTCAGGTCAGCGGTGACATCGAGTTCCGGCGCAACCGAAACTGCAGTCTGCATAGGCATAATGGCAGCAATTTTCTTTTCAGTGCGATAGGCATCAGCTGCCTGTTTTACCGCTGCCAACACAACCTGGCGTGCGGCGCGTTGCTGACCTTGCCATTGCTGAGCAATAATTTTTTTATCTGCCTGGCGCGCGGCCGCGACTTTATCTGCAGGCAGCGTGGCATAATTCTTTTCTGCCAGTTGCAGGCCTTTATGCAGATTTTCATTTACTGCTTTGAGATACGCTTGTTCTTGCTTAACCAGACCTGAATCCAGTGCGACCTTTTCCACATTAATAAATTTCATTTCAACTTCTCCAGCTTGTTTCGCATCGCAACCAACCAGCAAGGTACCAGCAACCATTACAGCGATTACGGCACCCGTCATCTGACGCATTAAATTTCGTTTCATTTGATACTAATCCCTGTAGGAAATTAAAATATAAGCACCGGCTAATTCATAAGTTATGAATATACATCGCCATCATTATATTTGCGCACCACATAGTAAAATAACCAATATCTTAAACCAGCCGCTATAATAGTGATTCTCAATATAAAATTAAACCCGCAATCCAGAATTGTATTTAACCAACCATGTTTAAACGGCGAGCGGTTTCATAATGTTCAACCCAATAACGGTTCGCCAGAGAAGACATGGTGACACCGACACTGCTTGAGGCGTGGACAAACTGGTTATCGCCAACATAAACACCGACATGGCGCATCCCCGGCGACGTTCTAAAAAAGACTAAATCACCCGGCTCGAGTTTTTCTTTGCTGACAGGCTGCCCATTTTTTATTTGCTGCGTTGTGGTTCTCGGTAATGATTTATGGAATGAATCGCTAAATATATGCTGCATCAGTGCAGAACAATCGACACCTTGATGTGTCGTACCGCCAAGGTGATAACGCGTTCCTTTCCAGTTTGAAAATTGTGCCAATATGGCAGACTTAATACTATTGGTATTACCGTGATCATCATTCTTTATATAGTTCTCTTTTTCAGAGAACACATCTTTCTTAGCAAGCGACTGGCTTGCGATTGATGCAAATTCCTTTGGCATATTAAAAGCAAAGGAATTTGCACTAAAAACAACAGGAATAATAAACAAAGTTGCGGCAATTAATTTTTTTAAACGAGGCATAAGAAATATCTTTCATCTACTGGCAAATACAGCGAAACAAGCCATTGCTGATTTTTAGCAATGGGACGAACAACTCCTTTTGGGTGAGCAAATAATAACCGCTGTATGAAATTTAGCCACGAGAGAATCGGTCTATTTTTAGACTTCTATTTTTTTTATTTTAAAAACAGCCTGATACTGAGTCAGGCTGTTTGGCATGGGCTTACACGTTATGGAGACTGACTTCCGGCCGCTGGTAATGCGGCCAAACCAGTGCCACCAGCGCTGGGTAAGCATCCTGGCTGAACTCATCAAAACACTGCCGTAAGTTCAGCACTTCGATGTCAGCAAAAGAGACTTTTTCACCCTCAGTGCAACGTTTTCTGAGATTGTCGTAATAGCGATAGATAGCGGAATTTAAATCGCTGCATCGCCGTTGGGCACTAAAGAGTTTGGGATCGGCGCTAAGCATATCGATACTCATACGCTTAATAGTGGCGTGGTTAAAATCTGCATATTCATGGCTTACTCGCCAATAATAATCAGGGGTGATTTTTGAAATTAATTTCGCAAAGTAATCTTCATGTTCATCACTCTGCGAGAAATTTAATTTAGGGGAAGCCTGAGGGATGGGGTTGACGCTGGAATGGGATTTTTCACGCATTAGCATCAATACGCCGCACAGCAACAATAGTATTAATACAATTGAATAAAAGACACTTTGCATGGGGACTCCTGTTTTTTTTATAGTAATTTTGAGGCAAAATGTTGTCAACGCTATTCTTGGTGACTACGCATCTCATTCTATTGATATAACAGGATATTTATAATGTTACCTAAAAACATGGTACCAGGAATGCTTCCGGCTATGCAGGTTGCATTTATACCATTAGCAGAAGATAGCGCTCTAACACTAAATCCCCAGGATAATATTTTATCGCTCGAGAAAACGGTTCTTAGCGCAAATCACTACGCTGGGCAGGCGAAAAATACTCTGCTTGAAGAAAGCGACCGACATTTAAAAGACCGATTATTTTGCGCGCTTAAAATTGAAGCGCTGGTCACCGTATTAAATGAATTAATTGAGCAAGAAAAGATCAGTCCTGCCGACCTGCAAATGCTAATAGAAGATAAAGAATTGCAGATAAGTCACCATTCACAGCAAATCTGGGTCAATCAACTCACCCAGGAAAAAAGCTGGCCGATGTTTTATTCACTGGACGAGTAATCTCAATGTCTGACGAACTTCCTGAGGTTCTGCACAGTTCCGATTCACCTGTGGGTGCAGAATCCGATAACACCTTATTACGCGAAAATATTGCAGCACTAGTGCAAATTAAAAATGGAAATATTGCGCGCTTTACCCAAAGCCAGCTCAATATCACCTCGGCACTGGTTGAACAGAAATGGCATAACCGCCACCAGATCTTTCCCTGGCGGGTAAAAGAAGAAGTTTACGGAGCGGTGCTCTGTGAAATCATCGCCCACCAGCCGCGGTGGAAAAACGAGATCCTTGCCCAGCTTGAAGTGGTTTATCAGAAACTAAGAGATGAAGAGGCGCAAAGTTTGTCGTGCACGCGTGCGTTGCTGGAAAACAACTACAAAACTCCGCATTTGTAAGGCGTTAAAGTATGCTCGCCTTCACTAATAATTTCGGTCACATCAGCCTGCTCCCCGATCCGAACTTCACTCACCCGGTCAAATTTACTCTTGTCGATCAACAGCAAGGACTGCGCTGATCGCTTGAGCAACATCGTTTTATATTCGGCATTCCAGCTGCGCGTGTCCCATAACGTTCCGTCGCTATCCACTCCCTCGCAGGAAAACAGGAACAAGTCGATATCCATCGATTTAAGATGCGCTGCCAGCGGGGCATTGATATAGCACGCATATTTGCGCTGGAGAAGACCGCCAGTGCTAATCAGCTTGATATGTTCGCGCCTGGATAACGCCTGGCAAATACGTTCACTATTGGTGAAAACAGTGAGAGGAATATCTGGCAGTAATCGCGCCAGATACCAACACGTTGAGCTGGCATCCAGTGCAATCACCATGCCCGGCACAATCCAGGCCAGAGCGCGATGAGCAATATCCGCTTTGCTATTGAGATGGCTTTTCAGGCGGGCGGTGAAAGGATCACCGCTTTCGTCTGCGCCTCGATTAATACGCTTTGCCCGCCCATGTTGGCGAACAATTTTCCCCTGCTTTTGTAGTACACGCAGATCGCGCCGCACAGTTTCCTGGCTCACGCCTAATAACTGCGCCAGCTGTTGTGTGGTCAGATTGTTGTACTGCTCGACAAGTTGAACCAGTTGCTGGTGGCGTTCGGTTTTCATTAGCGCGTGTCTCCTGGCAATGCCCGAGATTAGCCCAGCAAAACCATTCGTGCCAGGCGAAACACGGAAATCGCCAGCTGTCGCTCATTCGCTTTATGAAAAAGCGGCCTGCTAGTTTAACCAGCAGGCCGCTCTATATATGTGATGCGATGGAGAGAAAGGAAAATTGATGCTTATTGGGTTTTCGTGACTTCTTGCCCAACCAGGCCAATCTTCAAATACCCTGCCTGATGCAGCGTATCCATCACATTCATCATCGTTTCGTAATCAACTGATTTGTCGGCGCGGAAGAAAATCGTGGTGTCTTTCTTGCCTTCTGTCGCAGCAATCAGAGCATTGACCATGCTCTCTTTGGTCACTTCATCGTTGCCGATAAACATCGTGTGATCGGCTTTGACAGACAGGTAGACCGGTTTTTCCGGACGCGGCTGCGGCTGGCTTGAAGACGCGGGAAGGTTAACCTTCACATCGACGGTCGCCAGCGGCGCTGCCACCATGAAGATAATCAGCAATACCAACATGACATCGATAAAAGGTGTCACGTTGATTTCGTGCATTTCACCGTTATCGTCGAGATTTTCGTTAAGACGCAAAGCCATGGGATCAACCTACACGCAGTTTCTGAGCGGTACGAACCGGGCGAGCAAGAGAACTGGCTGCTAAATCGAGGTCACGGCTTTGCAGCAGTAAAACCTGAGCAGCAACGTCGCCCAGAGAAGCTTTGTAACCGCCAATCACCCGAGCAAATACGTTGTAGATAACAACCGCCGGAATCGCTGCCACCAGGCCGATAGCCGTGGCCAGCAAGGCTTCGGCAATACCTGGTGCAACAACAGCAAGGTTAGTAGTTTGTGACTGTGCGATACCAATAAAGCTGTTCATGATGCCCCAGACGGTACCAAACAGACCGACAAATGGGGAAATGGCACCAATAGTCGCCAGGAAGCCATTACCGCGCCCCATGTGGCGACCCACCGCCGCAACTCGGCGCTCAAGGCGAAAACCGGTACGCTCTTTAATACCTTCGTTATCTTCGCTACCTGTGGAAAGCTCAAGCTCATTTTGCGCTTCATTGATAAGCATCGTGCTCAGGCTTTTTGCATCAAACGTTTCGGCCATTTCGCTGGCTTCATCCA
Source organism: Buttiauxella agrestis ATCC 33320 (assembly GCA_024169445.1). GTDB lineage: Bacteria > Pseudomonadota > Gammaproteobacteria > Enterobacterales > Enterobacteriaceae > Buttiauxella > Buttiauxella ferragutiae. Next base: position 1,737,880 of record JALKFA010000001.1, on the reverse strand, counting down.
GAGAGCGGGCATTAGCTAAATGTTGTTGTTCACGCTTCAGACGGCGCTTTTGCGACATCAGCTCAACACTTTTGCTAAAGAAGATTGCCCAGGTGACGACAGAGGCCAGAATCAGGCCGATCATCACAATCTTTACCACGATGTCAGCATGCTGATACATGCCCCAGACAGAGAGATCTGTCTGCATCAAATTATTCGTCACTCTTACTCTCCACCGCGAAATAATACTAAAACTGTGCGCAATAATATCAAAACGACATCGAATTGATAGTAGTTCTCATTAGTATTTAAAGAGTGCCTTAAATTGTCCATGGATTCCTTGCGTTTACGCAGCAAAAGCATGATAAGTTAGTTTTGGACATCCAGATGGTTAAATAGGGCAAAGTGAACATGACTGACAAGCACATTGAAACGGCGCTGGTTAATGCCGGGCGCGATAAAAAATTCACCCAGGGTTCGGTTAACAGCGTCATTCAACGCGCGTCATCATTGGTTTTTGAAACCGTCGAAGCCAAAAAACAGGCCACGGCCAACCGCGCGAAAGGCGAGCTGTTTTATGGTCGCCGTGGCACCCTGACCCACTTCTCGTTGCAAGAAGCCATGTGCGAACTGGAAGGCGGTGCGGGTTGCGCACTTTACCCTTGCGGTGCCGCAGCCGTCGCCAATGCGATTCTGGCCTTTGTCGAACATGGCGATAATGTGCTGATGACCGGCTCCGCCTACGAACCCAGCCAGGATTTCTGCACCAAAATCCTCGCTAAACTCGGCGTCACGACCACCTGGTTTGACCCGATGATTGGCGCAGGCATTGCCCAACTCGTGCAACCCAATACTAAAGTTGTATTTCTGGAATCGCCTGGTTCGATAACAATGGAAGTACATGACGTTCCAGCCATTGTTCAGGCGATACGCAGCGTGGCCCCTGACGCCATCATCATGATCGATAACACCTGGGCGGCGGGCATTTTGTTTAAAGCGCTGGATTTCGGCATTGATATTTCAATTCAGGCGGGAACCAAATACCTGATTGGCCATTCTGATGCGATGGTCGGAACGGCGGTATCAAACGCCCGCTGCTGGGATCAGTTGCGTGAGAACTCGTATCTGATGGGGCAAATGCTGGATGCAGATACTGCTTATATGACCAGCCGTGGTTTGCGCACATTAGGCGTGCGTCTGCGTCAACATCATGAAAGCAGCCTGAAAATTGCCGAATGGCTGGCGCAACATCCGCAGGTTGAGCGCGTCAATCATCCTGCATTGCCCGGCAGCAAAGGCCACGAGTTTTGGAAACGAGACTTTACAGGGAGCAGCGGCTTGTTCTCATTTGTGCTTAAAAAGCGTTTGAATAATGACCAGTATCAAAGCTACCTGGACAATTTCAACTACTTTAGTATGGCCTATTCATGGGGCGGATATGAATCGCTGATTCTGGCCAACCAGCCAGAAGAACTGGCGGAGATTCGCCCTGCCGGGGGAATAGACTTCACCGGAACGCTGGTGCGTGTTCATATTGGGCTGGAGAATGTGGACGACCTGATTGCCGATCTGGACGCAGGTTTCCAGCGTATCGCCTAAAATTGCCAAATGTGGACACTGCAAAGAACAGTTTTTTTGCTTTCATGGTGATTTGTTGAGCCTGTGATCAAGGTGTCGCAGGCCATTTAGCGTTACACTATGTCCCTAAAATTAAGGTGTGCCTAAGCTAATGACTTTAGATTTAGGTGCGCCCAATAAAGCGGTTCCACAGGATTTGCCATGGCTGTTATACACAATATTGTTCAGGCGCTTTGGCAACATGATTTTGCTGCACTCGCGGACCCTCATGTTGTTGGAGTGGTTTATTGCGTCATGTTTGCGACGCTGTTTCTCGAAAATGGATTACTACCCGCCTCATTTTTGCCGGGCGACAGTCTGCTGTTACTCGCGGGAGCCTTAGTGGCGAAAGGGGTGATGGGTTTTGTCCCCACCTTATTGATCCTCACCGCGGCGGCGAGCCTTGGCTGCTGGTTGAGCTACGCACAAGGGCGCTGGCTCGGTAATACCAAAATAGTGAAAAGCTGGCTGAAGCAACTACCACCGCAATACCACCAGCGGGCGACGGTGATGTTTGACCGGCACGGGTTAGCCGCTTTGTTAGCGGGCCGCTTTTTAGCGTTTGTCCGCACGTTATTGCCTACCATGGCGGGGATTTCTGGGCTCAGCAATCGTCGCTTCCAGGTGTTTAACTGGTTAAGTGGACTGTTATGGGTCGGCAGTGTGACAAGTCTGGGCTTCGCCCTGAGCATGATTCCATTTGTGAAACGCCATGAAGATCAGGTGATGACTTGCCTGATGGTGCTACCGATGGCGCTGCTGGTAGCAGGACTTGTGGGTACTCTGTTTGTGGTCATCAAGAAAAAATTTAACCCGGCATAAGACATTACAGGGTGGATAACGTGACATTATCCACCCCGCTAACGCTGTTCACTTTCCTTTAAATCACCCGCATCCGCGCAGCATCTTCCCCCGGCGTCACACCAAAGTAACGCTTAAACTCGCGGCTAAACTGCGATGCACTTTCGTACCCGACACGAATCGCCGCGGTACTGGCTTTAATCCCATCATGCAAAATCAGCATTCGCGCTTTGTGCAAACGGTAACTCTTGAGATATTGCAGCGGCGAGGTGCTGGTGACCGACTTAAAGTTGTGATGAAACGCCGAAACACTCATGTTCGCTTCTGCGGCGAGTTGGTCCACCGACAGGTTTTCTGTGTACTGCGTTTCAATGCGCCTGAGCACCCGGCTTATCAGGCTGAAATGCGTCTGCCGGCTAACCAGCGCCAGCAGTGCCGCACCGCATGACCCCACCAGAATGTGATAGAGAATCTCGCGGATAATTTGTTTGCCCAAGATACGCGCATCGAGCGGGTGTTCCAGCACGTCCAGCAAGCGCTCGGCAGCACAAAGGATTTCTTCGGACAGCTGGGCGGAGTTAATCCCGGTCGAGCAGGTTTGCGGGTGCGATAAATCATCTTCGCCGATATCCATCAGCAAGTCCTGAAGCTGCAAAATATCAATATTAATGCGCAGTCCGGCCAACGGCACTTCAGGGGTAGCGAAGGTTTCACATTCAAAAGGGAGTGGGACGGTCAATAGCAGGTATTCGTTGGCATCATAGCGAAACACGCGATCATTCAGATAACCCGTTTTATGGCCGGAAAAGAGAATAATGATCCCCGGCTCATACATAACTGGCGTGCGCGCATAGGGTTTCGTGCCATACAGTAAGCTAACGTTTGGCAGAGAACTCAGGCCACTATTTTCTTTTTGTATCAATAAATTAATTTTGTTAGTTAACTGCTGACAAATCGCCTTCCGCTTCATTTTCCTGCGCTCCGCATGGCTTTTCTACCGATGTCAGTGTGCAACTAATTCTTTCATTTCTCCAGCACCCAGGAGAAATAGGCAAGATAAAGGCAGGAATAAGCATTGAGAGATAGCCACCCGAGGCCGACAATGGCTACCATCAAATGCGATAAGCAATCTCTGTTTACCCAAGCAAAGGGAACCAATAATGAACAACTTCAACCTACACACCCCGACTCGCATCCTGTTTGGTAAAGGCGCTGTTTCCGAACTGCGTGCACAAATTCCAGCAGGTGCCCGCGTTCTGATTACCTACGGCGGCGGCAGCGTGAAGAAAAATGGCGTACTGGACCAGGTTTACTCCCAACTTGAAGGGCTGGACGTGCTGGAGTTTAGCGGTATTGAACCGAACCCGACTTACGAAACGCTGATGAAAGCAGTCGAAATCGTTCGCCAGCAGAAAGTCACTTTCCTGTTAGCCGTCGGCGGTGGTTCTGTGCTGGATGGTACTAAGTTCATCGCCGCGGCAGCCAACTACCCGGCTGATATCGACCCATGGAATATTCTGCTGACTCACGGCAATGATGTGAAAAGCGCCATCCCAATGGGCTCTGTTCTGACACTGCCAGCAACCGGTTCTGAATCTAACAAAGGTGCTGTCGTATCTCGCCGTACTACAGGCGACAAACAGGCATTTATGTCTGAACACGTGCAGCCTGTCTTTGCGGTGCTTGATCCGGTTTATACCTACACGCTGCCACCACGTCAGGTCGCAAATGGTGTGGTGGATGCGTTTGTGCATACCGTTGAGCAATACATTACTTATCCGGTAAACGCCAAAGTGCAGGACCGTTTTGCCGAAGGCATTCTGTTAACTCTGGTTGAAGATGGCCCGAAAGCGCTGAAAGAACCTGAAAACTATGACGTTCGTGCCAACGTAATGTGGGCGGCGACCATGGCGTTAAACGGCCTGATTGGTGCTGGCGTACCGCAAGACTGGGCAACTCATATGCTGGGTCACGAACTGACCGCGATGCACGGACTGGATCACGCGCAAACTCTGGCGGTGGTTCTGCCATCGTTGCTGAACGAAAAACGTAACGAGAAACGCGGCAAACTGCTGCAATATGCTGAGCGCGTGTGGAATATCACTGCAGGTTCTGAAGAAGAACGTATTGATGCGGCGATTGCTGCAACGCGCAATTTCTTCGAGCAAATGGGCGCACCAACTCGCCTGTCTGCCTACGGTCTGGATGGCAGCACTATCCCGGCTCTGCTGGTGAAACTGGAAGAAAAAGGCATGACTAAATTGGGTGAGCGCCAGGACATTACTCTGGACGTGAGCCGTCGTATTTACGAAGCTGCACGCTAAGTAATTTAGTCAATTGGTTCTCGTTTTTGAGTATTTGGTCCAGACTTAAACCCTAAATAATTCAGGTTGCAGGATTAGCCAACGCCCCTGCAACTTGAATTATGTGAGTTTAATCATTAAGGAGGAATACATGGCGACTCCAACTGTAATCAAGCTCCAGGATGGAAATGTAATGCCGCAATTGGGCCTCGGTGTCTGGCAAGCCAGCAACGAGCAAGTTCTGATTGCCATCGATAAAGCGCTGGAAGTCGGCTATCGATCGATTGATACCGCCGCCGCGTATAAGAATGAAGACGGCGTGGGCAGTGCGCTAAAACAAGCGGGCATTCCGCGTGAAGAGCTGTTTATCACCACCAAACTGTGGAACGACGATCAACAACGTCCACGCCAGGCGCTGGAAGATAGCCTCGAAAAACTGCAACTGGATTATGTCGACCTCTATTTGATGCACTGGCCGGTGCCGAGCAAAGATCATTATGTTGAAGCCTGGAAAGGGATGATTGAGCTGCAAAAACTAGGCCTGGTTAAAAGCATTGGCGTGTGTAACTTCCAGCTCAACCACCTTCAGCGTTTGATTGATGAAACGGGTGTCTCACCGGTAATCAACCAGATAGAACTCCATCCGTTGCTGCAACAGCGTCAACTTCATGCCTGGAATGCCACACACAAGATTCAGACCGAGTCCTGGAGCCCGCTGGCTCAGGGTGGTGACGGTGTGTTCGATAAGAAAATCATCCGCGACCTGGCCGATAAATACGGCAAAACGCCGGCACAAATTGTGATTCGCTGGCACCTGGATAGCGGCCTGGTGGTTATCCCGAAATCGGTGACGCCAGCGCGTATTGCTGAGAACTTTAACGTGTTTGATTTCCGTCTTGATAAAGACGAGTTAAGCGAGATTGCGAAGTTGGATAGCAGTAAGCGTCTGGGACCAGACCCTGATGTGTTTGGGAGTTAAGGTTTAGAACAACCCTCACCCCGGCCCTCTCCCTGATGGAGAGGGCGAAAACCGTGGTAATCCTCTTCTGGGGCAGAGGGAGAAAACCGAGCAGTCCCCTCTCCTGTGGGAGAGGGTTAGGGTGAGGGCATTAACTATGCCGGACGCTTTCTGTTCGCAGGCTTCGACGCAGCTTTAGCCGCTGGTTTTGCACCCACGTTAGGTTTCGCGCCCGCAGCAGGCTTAGCACCAACAGCAGGCTTCGCGCCCGCTTGCGGAGCGCGACGCTGATGTGTCATTGGCGTATGTTTTGTCAGTGCCGGACGAGCACCACGATTGTAGCGACGCGCTTCACGCATCTCCTCAAGCGTTGGCGAAGGCACCAGACATTCACGACGGCCACCGATCAGGTGCTTTTTACCCATCTCTTCCAGCGCTTCACGAATCATCGGCCAGTTAGCAGGATCGTGATAACGCAGCAGCGCTTTGTGCAGACGACGCTGGCGGTCACCTTTCGGCACCACAACTTCTTCACTCTTGTAACTGATCTTACCCAGCGGGTTCTTGCCGGTGTAATACATGGTAGTGGAGTTCGCCAGCGGTGACGGATAGAAGTTCTGTACCTGATCCAAACGGAAACGGTTTTTCTTCAGCCATAGCGCCAGATTCACCATATCTTCATCGCGCGTACCAGGGTGCGCCGAGATGAAATACGGAATCAGGTACTGCTCCTTTCCAGCTTGTTTAGAGTAGGTGTCAAACAGCTCTTTGAAGCGCTGATAGCTGCCCATACCCGGTTTCATCATCTTAGAAAGCGGCCCTTCTTCGGTATGTTCCGGGGCAATCTTCAGATATCCACCAACGTGGTGCGTCGCCAGTTCTTTGATATAGCGAGGATCTTCTACCGCGATGTCGTAACGAACACCGGAAGCGATCAGGATCTTCTTAACACCTTTAATCTCACGGGCGCGGCGATACAAGTTGATCGTCGGCTCATGGTTTGTGTCCATGTGCGGACAAATGTCCGGATAGACACACGACAGACGGCGGCAGGTTTGTTCCGCACGTGGCGATTTGCAGCGCAGCATATACATGTTAGCTGTTGGGCCACCCAGATCGGAAACCACGCCGGTGAAGCCAGGCACCGTATCGCGCATCGCTTCAATTTCGCTGATGATCGAATCTTCAGAACGGCTCTGAATAATGCGGCCTTCGTGTTCGGTGATGGAACAGAACGAACAGCCACCAAAGCAACCACGCATGATATTCACCGAGAAGCGAATCATCTCATACGCAGGAATACGCGCCTTGCCATACGCAGGATGCGGAACGCGCTTATAAGGTAGAGCAAACACACTGTCCATCTCTTCGGTGGAAAGCGGGATGGCTGGCGGGTTAATCCAGATGTAACGGTCACCGTGTTTTTGCATCAACGCACGAGCACAACCAGGGTTGGTTTCATGGTGCAAAATACGTGAAGCGTGCGCATAGAGAACTTTGTCGTTTTTAACTTTTTCGTACGACGGCAGCAACACGTAGGTTTTTTCCCACGGTTTCATCGGTGCAGGCTTCACAACAATCGCTTTCGCTTCGTTGATTGGCTTTTCCGGTTTACCGGTTTCTGCACAAGGCAAATCTTCACCGTAAGGGTGTGGAATGGGGTCGATACGACCAGGCATATCCAGACGCGTAGAATCCACGCCAGACCAACCTGGCATCGCTTCTTTACGCATCATCGCGGTGTTACGCACATCGCCGATTTCGTCGATTTTCTCGCCCATTGCCAGGCGATGAGCCACTTCCACCAGCGGACGTTCACCGTTGCCGAAAATCAACATGTCGGCTTTGGCATCCACCAGAATGGAACGACGAACGGTATCAGACCAGTAATCGTAGTGCGCTGTACGGCGCAGGCTCGCTTCAATACCGCCAAGGATAACCGGCACATCACGCCAGGCTTCTTTGCAGCGTTGGGTATAAGCAAGTGAGGCGCGATCCGGGCGTTTACCTGCCACGTTATCAGGCGTATACGCATCGTCATGACGCAGTTTGCGGTCAGCGGTATAGCGGTTGATCATCGAATCCATGTTACCCGCAGTCACCCCGAAGAACAGGTTCGGTTTACCCAGGCGCATGAAGTCTTCTTTACTGTTCCAGTCAGGCTGGGCGATGATCCCCACGCGGAAACCCTGGGCTTCCAGCATACGGCCACAAATCGCCATACCAAAACTTGGATGGTCAACGTAAGCATCTCCGGTAACCAGAATGATGTCACAGCTATCCCAGCCTAAATCGTCCATTTCCTTACGTGACATGGGTAAAAACGGTGCCGGGCCAAAACAGGCTGCCCAGTATTGAGGCCACGAAAAGAGTTCGCGATCGGGCTGGATCAAGCTTATAGAGCTCATAATGCTTCCGAAAAATGAATAAAAAATGATTTAAAAATAACCAAAGCCGGCGATTATACGCTTTTATTGGGTAATAAATGAAGGATTATTGCGGGTGATCAATGTTTTCTTGCCCTCACCCCAACCCTCTCCCTCAGGAGAGGGGGAACACCGAATCTTCCCTCTCCCTCAGTGATCGAGAGCGGACACCGAATCTTCCCTCTCCCTCAGTGATCGAGAGCGGACACCGAATCTTCCCTCTCCCTTAGCGATCGAGGGCGGACACCGAATCTCCCCTCTCCCTCAGTGATCGAGGGCGGATACCGAATCTTCCCTCTCCCTCAGGGAGAGGGCCAGGGTGAGGGTAGTTTACGGCGCAGGCTGCACTAACAACTGCCCAATAGAGCCACGGTCCGCCATTTCCAGCGTTTGGCTGGAATAAAGGAACGGGAAATGTTCCCAGGAAGGTTGGCCAAAGTACACGAGTAGCTCGACTTGCCCATCAACCCAAACCGTATCTTTCCAGCCTCGGTCTTCACCAAACGGTGCCGCACCATTGACGTTTTTAATCAGGAAGCTCACACCTTCGATATGGAAAGATTGCGGCATATCAGCACGCACCGTCCAGCGCTCCCAGGTGCCTTGCTGAGTCTGAATATCAATGCGCTTCATATCCCACAGTTGGCCGTTAATACCAGGGTCATCACCCAGCGCAATATCACGGCTACGTGATGGGTTACCGTTGATAATCTCTTCCGGTAGCAGACGCATTGGTAACGTATCGGTTACCAAAGGCAGCAAACCGGTTGCACGAAGGGTGAGAACCAGCGTGGAGATAAGAATACTTGAGGGTTCAAAGAAGCCACGGATCCTGTCCATGATACCGGCAGCTTCACCGCAGGTTATCGACACCTCTTTGCCGTCGGTCATATCAACCAGAATCTCGCGACGCTCGCCCGGTGCCAGTGAAAGTTGCTTAACAGAAACAGGTGCCGGGAGAAAACCCTGGTCGCTTGAAATCACGTGCATCGCACGGCCATCGCTCATTTGTAGCAAATAGCGGCGCGAGTTAGAGGCGTTAAGCAAACGCAAACGCACCCAACCGCGAGAGACCTCGACATACGGCCCTTGCACACCATTCACCAGCAGCGTATCACCCACAAAACCACCACTACCCGGCTCTTCATATTCAGGCGCCCCGAAGTTATCAAGACGCTTATCCTGAATGATTACCGGGAAGTCATCGACGCCATAATGGTTCGGAATAGGTAACGATTTGCTGACTTCATCTTCGATAAGCCACATCCCCGCCAGGCCATTGTAGACCTGTTTCGCGGTGCGGTTTGGGGTGTTAGCGTGATACCACAATGTAGCAGCCTGCTGGCGAATTGGCAGAACAGGAGCCCAGTCTACATTTGGCGACATCATTCGTGCCGCGCCCCCCATTAACGGGCCTGGCACCTGCAAACCGGCAATCGTCATGGCGATGTTTTCTTGCAGACGATTGCTGTAAATCATCTTCACGTCATCGCCGCTCCATACGCGGATGGTCGGCCCAAGATAACGCCCATTCAAGCCCCAAACGGGTGCTTTAGCGCCGCCAGTAAATGACCAATGTGCCCGTTGTAACGTCAGGAATAAAGGCTGACCACGGCGAGACTCCAGTAAAGGAGGAACGGGTAAAGGTTGCTGCATACCTGCCGCATTTGCCCTCAGTGGCACCGAGCCTGCACATAGTGCGACTCCTGATGCCTGTAAAAACTGACGCCGACTGAGTGACATAATAACTCCATGTGAAACTGACTAACGTGGGGCGGCACAACACGTACCGCCAAAATAAAAGCGCTCGGTGAAACGGATGACAAACCTCTTCGTAGGTCGGATAAGCACAGCGCCATCCGACAAAACTGGCGAAAATGGTGGATGGCGCGACCGCTTATCCACCCTACAGCACCGGTTTAGTGACCTTTGTCAACAATCCGGTTCAGTTCGCTTGTTTGCTTTCAACTCGACCGGAGGCTTCTCGCTCCGCGACTTCTTTATTTAGTTCATCGATTTTTGCCATCATAATTTCACGGCAATCGGTGGCAAGTTTACGCACCTGGTCTTTACCGTAATGGCTGATATCAATCGGCTGCAGCATTTCGACAATAACTAAACCATTATTCAAACGGTTCAGTTTAATTTTATTGCTGGTGTTGGAAACACACACCGGAATAATTGGGACGCCAGCAGCAATTGCGGCATGGAATGCACCGGTTTTAAATGGCAACAGGCCACGGCCACGGCTGCGAGTCCCTTCCGGGAACATCCACACCGACACATTACGTTTCTGAATTTGCGCCACAACCTGGGAAATGGTGCTGAGCGCCTTGGTACGATTATCACGGTCGATAAGCATATTCCCGGTAAGCCAATAAATTTGGCCAAAGAACGGGATCCACAACAGGCTTTTTTTCCCAACGGTCACCGTCGGTGGCTGCACAATACTAGCCGCCGTCACCATGTCGAAATTATTCTGATGGTTACAGATATAAATCGCCGTCGGATGATTTTCTACGCCCTCAGGCAAACGGGTTTCAACTTTCAAACCAAAGACAGGCGCAAGACGCCCAAAAAGATGACCAAACGTAGCAACATGGCGTGGGTTACGTGGGCTGAACAAGCAATAAATGCAGCCAAAAATGCACACCAGCAGGCAATAAATTATTACGATTATAAAACGTACGATGGATAGCATAACAACCTCAAAAGCCAAAACCGCTGACAAGTATACCCTAAATTCCAGGAGGAGCAGTCGCCCCACCTGCACCTGAAATATCGCGGATATATGACCTGCTTTAGCACAAAACACATCGTTCCGGCGGCCTGACGACCGCCAGAATCCGATTACTCTTCGCTGTCGCCCGCACTAGCACGCTGAGGTGAATCAACTTCAACACGATCAATGCGTTGTAGACCACGCATCAGCGTACCGCGACGACCGCGCTCACCGGTGATTTTCTGCAGTTCTTCTGGACGGAGTTTAATTTTGCGTTTGCCGACATGCAGCGTGACCGTGCTTTGTGGCGGCAAGACAAACAAATGTGCCAGTTTGTCATCACCTTTTGCCGCATCCGCAGAAGGAATCGAGATAATTTTATTCCCTTTGCCTTTGGAAAGTTGCGGCAAATCAGCGACCGGGAACATCAGCATGCGGCCTGCAGCGGTAATCGCCAGCAGCATATCGTCAGTGCTTGAGATTTCCATCGGCGGCATCACTTTCGCATTTTCCGGCAATGAAATCAGCGTCTTACCCGCACGATTACGCGACACTAAATCGTTGAAGGTACAAACGAAACCGTAGCCCGCATCAGATGCCATCAGCAGTTTTTGGTCGTCTGGCGCCATTAAGACATGCTCGACAACCGCACCCGGTGGTGGCGTGAGTTTACCGGTCAGCGGCTCACCCTGGCCACGTGCCGATGGTAACGTTATTGGATCAAGTGCGTAGCTGCGTCCGGTGGAGTCAATAAACGCCACTGGCTGGTTGCTCTTCCCTTTAGCCGAACCAAGGAAGCTATCGCCTGCTTTATAGTTAAGTCCTTGCGCGTCAATGTCATGGCCTTTAGCGCTACGCACCCAGCCCATTTGTGAGAGCACAATGGTGACCGGTTCGGACGGAGTCATATCATGTTCGCTCATGGCTTTCGCTTCACCACGTTCACGCAGCGGTGAACGACGATCGTCGCCATAAGCGTCGGAATCAGCCTGCAACTCTTTCTTCAGCAAGGTATTCATTTTGCGTTCGGACGCCAGAATGCCCTGCAATTGGTCACGCTCTTTTTCCAGCTCGCTCTGCTCGCCGCGAATTTTCATCTCTTCGAGTTTTGCGAGGTGGCGCAATTTCAGCTCGAGGATAGATTCAGCCTGCGTTTCGCTTAATTCGAAACGCGACATCAACACGGGCTTGGGTTCGTCCTCGGTACGAATAATGTGAATCACTTCGTCAATATTGAGGAACGCCACCAGCAAACCTTCAAGGATGTGCAGGCGTTTGAGCACTTTCTCCAGACGATAACTCAGGCGACGGCGCACCGTTTCGCGACGATAAACCAGCCACTCAGTCAGGATTTCCAGCAGGTTTTTCACCGATGGACGATTATCCAGTCCGATCATATTGAGGTTGATGCGATAGCTTTTCTCAAGGTCGGTAGTAGCAAACAGGTGGTTCATCACCTGTTCGACGTCGATACGGTTGGAACGTGGAACAATCACCAGGCGCGTCGGGTTTTCGTGGTTCGACTCATCGCGCAAGTCTTCAACCATCGGCAGCTTTTTAGCACGCATCTGATTGGCAATTTGCTCCAGCACGCGCGCGCCGGAAACTTGGTGAGGTAACGCGGTAATCACCACATCGCCATCTTCTTTTTTCCAGACTGCGCGCATACGCACAGAACCGCGGCCATTCTGGTAGATTTTACGAATTTCATCACGCGGGGTGATGATTTCGGCTTCGGTTGGGTAGTCCGGCCCCTGCACGATATCCAACAGCTCATCGAGCGTGGTTTTCGGCTGGTCAATCAGGGTGATTGCGGCTTTCGCCACTTCTCGCAAGTTATGTGGCGGGATGTCTGTTGCCATGCCGACTGCAATGCCAGTGGTGCCATTGAGCAGGATATTAGGCAGGCGCGCAGGTAGCATTTTCGGCTCCTGCATGGTGCCGTCAAAGTTCGGCACGTAGTCGACCGTCCCCTGCCCTAACTCACCCAGCAAGACTTCCGCATATTTTGACAGTCGCGACTCGGTATAACGCATCGCAGCGAAGGATTTCGGATCATCCGGAGCCCCCCAGTTCCCCTGCCCGTCAACTAACGGGTAGCGGTAAGAGAACGGCTGCGCCATCAGAACCATCGCTTCGTAACAGGCACTATCGCCGTGCGGATGGTATTTACCCAGAACGTCACCGACGGTACGGGCTGATTTTTTGAATTTAGCGCTGTTGCTTAACCCCAACTCTGACATCGCATAGACGATGCGACGCTGTACCGGCTTTAAGCCATCACCAATGAACGGCAGAGCGCGGTCCATAATGACGTACATGGAATAGTTGAGATACGCATTTTCCGTGAATTCGTGCAGCGCAAGGCGTTCTGCACCATCATGAGTTAAATCACTCATTAATTATTCATCCTCAAACTGACGAGCCGCATGTGGCCACAAACGGCGTAATTGCCGCCGATAGTACCTTATCTGGCAGTCGTAGTCACAGAGGAGTGAGTATCTTTAGGTGAAGCACAGCGATAAGAAATGAGCCGCAAATTGCGGCTCATTACAGAGAATTATTTCACTTTAGTAATTTGTTTCACGTCGATTTCAACGGAGTTCCAGTCTTTGTCCACTTCCCCTTGAATTTCAACATTATCTTGTGGGGTGATGGTCTGGCCGTTCCAGCGTTTCTGGTCGATATCGACGTTAATTGTGCCGGATGTATCGCGGAAGATGTAGTGGTCACCGCCGATGCGGGACTCAATCTTACCGCGCAAAGTGACCCAAGTATCATCAGACAATGACTTCGCCTGTGCCGCCGTGGTATTGCTGCCACTTGGACCGACAAAGCCGCCTGCGGCTTGAGTTTGTGTGGCGGCCGGAGCGGCATTCGGATCAGAGAACCCGCCTTGATTTGCAGCTAGTGCAGGTGCTGCGGTGATTGCGAGAATAGTCAAAATAGCGGCTACTTTTTTCATCGTTTATTTTCCTTATATGAATGAATTTCTGAATGCTATTTAACCGGAGAGATCTTAACGCGATCTTAATTTCTCCCTGAGAAATCGTATTTTTTAGAAAATTGCGCAGCTTGCCGAAGCATCGTATTTTTCCCCTGTACACACCTGCGCAAAAGTTATTAACTTCCGCTAAATAGACAGTAAGGGACAACGCATGCGCGTATTACTCATTGAAGACGATAAGCTCATTGGTGATGGATTAAAAGCCGGACTCACCAAAATGGGCTTTACTGTCGACTGGTTCACCGATGGCCAGCAAGGCCAGTCGGCACTTGGTCTGGCTCCTTACGATGCAGCAGTTCTCGATTTAAGCCTGCCAGGAATCGACGGGCTGGATATTCTAAAAACATGGCGTCGTAGTGGCCAAACTGAACCGGTACTCATTCTAACTGCCAGAGACACGCTGGAACAACGGGTTGAGGGGTTGCAGCTCGGTGCCGATGATTACTTGTGTAAACCCTTTGCGTTAATAGAAGTTGCCACCCGGCTGCAGGTTTTAATTCGTCGCAATCATGGGCAAGCACAATCGACGTTATTCCATGCAGGGGTTGAGCTCGACCCGATTAAATTAACCGTCACTCGCGATGGAGGGCCGTTGCAGTTAAAACCCAAAGAGTTTGCCTTGCTGGAATTATTCATGCGTAACGCCGGGCGCGTATTACCACGCACACTTATTGAAGAAAAACTTTATAACTGGGATGACGACGTTTCCCGAAACGCTCTGGAAGTACACATCCATCATTTACGCCGCAAACTCGGTAGCGGCTTTATTCGCACAGTGCACGGAATTGGTTATACGTTGGGCGAAGAATGATAAAAACACTGACTCAAAGTTTACGCACCAGATTAATTGCCGGGTACATTTTGCTGACCCTTGTAGCATGGGTTGGCGCAAGCATTGCCGCCTGGCATCAAACCAGTAAAACGCTAAACAAACTGTTTGACACTCAGCAGGTGCTGTTTGCTAAACGCCTGAGTGCATTAGAACTGGATGGCGTGCAAGGTGATGCACAATTACCGCGCACTAAAACCATGATTTCCAACCATCGTGGTAAGCAAGACGACGACACGCTGGCCTTCGCCATATATACCGCCGATGGAAAGCTGTTACTCAACGATGGAGACAATGGCCGCAACCTCATCTGGCGCTACCAGCGCGACGGATTTACAGACGGAAAACTAGCTGGCGACGACGATATGTGGCGCATGGTGTGGGTCACCACACCAGATGGGAAATATCGGATTGTGGTGGGACAGGAATGGGAGTATCGGGAAGATCTGGCGCTGGATATTGTATTGTCGCAGATCACCCCATGGCTTATCGCGCTACCGCTGATTTTACTACTACTCGTATGGTTGGTTAGCCGCGCCCTTGCCCCACTTCACAAACTAGCGAATCAGTTACGTACCCGCAAACCTGACGATGACCGCGAGCTCCCGACCCAAACCTTGCCACAAGAAGTACGGCCACTGGTTATGGCACTCAATCAGCTCTTTTCGCGCACCGGGGAATTGATGCAGCGCGAACGGCGTTTTACCTCCGATGCAGCACACGAACTGCGCAGCCCTCTTGCCGCATTAAAAGTGCAGGCCGAAGTCGCGCAGCTTGCGCAGCATGACGAGCCAGTACGCGATCATGCCCTCAATAATCTCAGTGCGGGAATCGATCGCGCCACTCGCCTGGTTGATCAGTTGCTGACGCTATCACGCCTGGACTCTTTAGCGAGTTTGGATGATGTGCAGGAAGTCGCCTTTCAACTCTTGCTGCAAAATGCCGTGATGGACGCCTGGCACGAGGCACTACGTGCAGGCATTGATATTCGTCTTGATGTGCAAGACCCGAGCGTGAAACGTCAGGGGCAACCGTTGTTGCTAAGTTTAATGGTCAGAAACTTGCTGGATAACGCTATACGTTACAGCCCGCGCGGTTGCGTGGTAGACGTCGTTCTGCAAAGTCACGAAATAACGATTACTGACAACGGGCCAGGCGTCAGTCCGGAGTTTTTAACTTCATTGGGTGAACGGTTCTTCCGCCCACCAGGACAGGAAAAAACCGGCAGCGGGCTGGGGTTATCTATAGTGCGGCGCATTGCTTCTTTGCATGGAATGCAAGCTCTCTTTATGAACACCAGTAGCGGCGGTTTCGAGGTTCGGATACGTTGGTAAAAAGGGTTTCACATTCGAATTATTGCGTTTTTAGCAAAAGTCTTTGCCTGTATGTGGCATTTTACAGTGACATTTATCACAGTACACTCCGCGCCATACGCAATAATTCGAGGACTAACTATGAGCAACATTCTGATTATCAATGGCGCGAAAAAATTCGCCCACTCAAACGGCCAACTTAATGACACCCTGACCGACGTCGCGGAAAGTTTTTTGCGCGACCTCGGGCATGATGTTTTGGTGACGCGTACCGACAGCGAGTACGACGTCAAAGAAGAAGTCGAAAAATATCTGTGGGCCGATACCGTGATTTACCAAATGCCGGGCTGGTGGATGGGCGCGCCGTGGACCATGAAAAAATACATCGATGATGTATTTACTGAGGGTCATGGTTCTCTGTATGCCAGCGATGGCCGTACCCGTTCAGACACTGAGAAAAAATACGGTTCCGGTGGTCTGATTCAGGGCAAAACTTATATGCTTTCCCTGACCTGGAACGCCCCGTTACAAGCCTTTGAAGACAAAGAGCAGTTCTTCCATGGCGTGGGTGTTGATGGCGTTTATCTACCATTCCATAAAGCTAACCAGTTCCTCGGTATGGAAGGCCTGCCGACCTTTATCGCTAACGATGTGATGAAAGTCCCTGATGTTCCGCGTTTTATCGCAGAATACCGCGAGCATCTCGGCCAAATTTTTGCTTAACTGTTGCCGTGTTTAAATGAAGGAGTCAGTCATGCTAACAGTAATAGCTGAAATTCGTACCCGTCCAGGCGCCCATCATCGCCAGGCGGTGATAGATGCTTTTGCAAAAATTATTCCTACTGTGCTCGAAGAAGAAGGTTGCTTCGGTTATGCGCCGCTGGTGGATCATAATGCGCAAGTCGCCTTCCAGACAGCCGCACCCGATTCCGTGTTTATGCTGGAAAAATGGGAAACTGTGGCTCACCTTGAAGCCCATCTGCAAACCCCGCATATGAAAGCTCACAGTGCCGCAGTCAAAGACGATGTTCTGGATGTTCATATCCATATTCTGGAAGACGCGATTAAGTAATCAGCTGACGACGAAATAACGGGAGCGGTGTTTACACCTGCTCCTTTTTTTGGCTGCAAGATTCGCATTTCTTAATATCTGCTAAGCTACTTTTTACCCCAAGTTTGTAGCGAGGCAAGAAATGAAAACGAATATGGTTTCCGATAAAGTTCTAAAACTAGCCAGTTTTAATCTTAATCTGTTAACCACTTTTTGTTTGATTTACTCGACACGAAGCATTACTGAAGTCTCTGAAATTCTTGAGGTCACCCCACCGTCTGTTAGCCATGCCTTACGAAAGTTACGTCTTCATTTCGAAGACCCTTTATTTATTCGCCATGGAAACACCATCGCCCCCACAGTATTTGCCGATGACCTTTACACTCAGCTAAAACAAACTTTAGAAATAATGAGTGATTCCATAGCCAGAAGTAAGCAAACCAATAAACGAGAAACATGGGTTATCTATTCTCCATTCTCTGTCGCTGTGCATAACTTGTCATCTGCATTAATTAAAATAAAGCTGGCAAAACTTAACTTTAAAATAAAATACATCGAAACTATTCTCGGCATTCCCGATGCTGTGGGTTTGCTTAATTTGCGTAAAGCTGATTTAGTTTTCTCAGGTGCACCGGTCGTCAGTACCACATTAACCTGCGTCTTATTCTGTGAATTAACACCAGTGCTAGTGTGCCGCCAGGATAATCCTTTTCAAAAAACATCGATTAGCATTGACGATTTAAAAAATATGGATATGGTCACCCATCTCACCGGTGATGAAATGATTTATCAGCGTAAACAATCTTTGCTGGCAACCTTGAAAAATGCCCAGGTTGCCTTTGAAACTAATTCGATATTGATGCTTCTCACCCTACTGTCGGAAACCGATTGTATTG
The DNA here is from genome assembly GCA_024169445.1 of Buttiauxella agrestis ATCC 33320. Taxonomy (GTDB): domain Bacteria; phylum Pseudomonadota; class Gammaproteobacteria; order Enterobacterales; family Enterobacteriaceae; genus Buttiauxella; species Buttiauxella ferragutiae. The sequence goes on along the minus strand of JALKFA010000001.1, from coordinate 1,719,978 downwards.
GCTTCATCACCCAGGATGCCTTTACTCGTTATCGGGATATTTTCAAATTAAGGCAATTAACACCCTTATTCCCGGTACAGAAAATTAGCGTCTATCTGGTCTATCGAAAAGAACTGGAGAAGAAAGCCAGCTTCATGCAGTTTTTGGAAGCAATGAAGAATAATTAGATCATTGAAAGCAATGCCATTAATAAACAACACAACAGCGCAATAATAAAACTAAATCCGCAATTAAACCCGAGTAATCCCATATCTAATTACTGGCCGTATAATGCCTGCGTCCCAGACAGATAAATATCAATCACTTCCATTCCCTGATACGGTTTTATTTCTATTTAATACCGTGCAACTGTCATGCAATGAATTACTGCCGATTTACCGCGGAGAACAATGACATTCCCTTAGCGAGGCCCGGCATATTCAAACCAGACTATCGTAGAGGCACTCGTATGAAAATTATTAAGATATCGCCCGCTAACATCTCCCATAACCGCCACAAAATTGTGCTTAAAACCTCCGCCGGATTAATCGTTGGTGTGCTGAGTTTTGGTTGTGTTGACGTCAGTGCTACCGAAAGGTTGGTGAATACTATTGGTACTGCCGGGATTTGTACCCGGGGTTTATACAATGATGAAACGATAAAAATGAGCGTTGCCAATACCGCAGGTATCAAAATGGGCGATGGCGGGATTGTTTCATTGGCCAGAGGTAGCATCAAGAATAATGCCGTTTCGGCTGCAGGTTCCAAAGACCAAATCGGTGTGCACGTATTTGCTACAAGCGGTGTCGATTTAATGGAAACCGAGGTATTGCTCGACCCCAAAACGCTGGCAGGTGCAACCATCACCGCCAATGATATGACCGCAATGCTGGTGGAATCAGGGGGGCATCTCAACCTCAAAGACTCGGCAGTCACCGTAAGCGGCGGGGCGAAGGGAAATAATAACCGCGCCATTGTGGTGTCAGGAGCTGGTTCGCAGGCCGTGCTGGATCATTCCAAAGTACAAACTGCCTCCTGGGGAACGGTGGGCATCACGGTGACACAAGGCGGTGCAGTCAAGCTGACTAATAGCAGTGAAATCCTGACCACGGGAGCCAGAAGTACAACAACTGGAGGAAGCCACGGTGTGTATGTCAGCGGCACGGATAGCAGGCTAAATGCTGAAAATGCCACCATCAGCACACTTGGAGCCTCAGCCTACGGAATCAAAGCACAAGACAGCAGCCAAATTACTCTCCAAGAAACTGCCATTGATACAGCAGGAGTTTACGGCCACGGCGTACTTTTAGATGGGGCAACAACGCACGGCGACATTGATGGCGGTTCGATTCAAACAGCAGGCAAAGGTGCAGTGGGTGTCTGGGCAAGAACTGGCGCAACGGCTACGCTGCATGATGGCACGGCCATCACCACTGCCGGTGCCGCAGCATCAGCAACCACGCCAGTGGACAATGAAAAGTCCCTCAGTATAAGTCATGTGTTGTTGGCAAGTGACAGCGCGACATCTATCCGCGGAAAGGGTCTACAACTCACCACCACCGCAGCGAGTGCCAGCGCCGCAAGAGCTGAAGACAATGCTCGTATTAGCTTGCAGGATAGTACGATAGAAAGTACCGGCAATGCCTCGAGCACAACCACAACCGCTGCGCTGCATGCGCTTTCTGGCGCAAACATCTCTGGTTCAAATCTGACAATAAACGTTTCTGGCGTAAACCAGGGTGGGAGCCGCGCTGAAGGGGAAAACAGTGCCATCTCCCTTGCTAATAGCACTATCAACGTCAGCGGCCAGGGAAATGCGTTGCACTCAACGGCAGCAGCGCGGGCCCTGGCTGGTGCCTCTGTTTCTGTCATAAACTCCCAAATCAGTACTTCCGGGATGCAAAGCCACGGTATCTCAGTAGAAGGTTCCGGTTCGCATACGCAGGTCAGTGGTACAACGATAGAAACACGCGGCGCACGCAGCTCTGGAATGAATATTGTTGATGGCGCTACAGCCGAGATTAGCGAAAGCAAAATAACCGCCACCGCCGCTCCTAACGCGATCGGGCCGTGGTCTCCAGGGATCTTGCTGCAAGGTGCGGGGTCCTCACTGATTTTAACAGACAGCGAAGTCTTCACCACGCAGAATCCCAGTAGTGGTATTAGCGCCAGTAACAGTAGCCAGCTTGAGGTGAACAGATCACGAATTACCACCTCGGGTAATTACGGCACCGGAATTGGGGTCGCAAATAGCACCGCGTCAATCACCCACACCCATATCAATACTTCGGGTAACGATAATGCGATGGGAATTGTGGCTGATGCTGGCGCAACGGTGAATGTGACGGGAGGAAGTGTGATGACAACAGGCAATGGCTCACCTGTGCAATCCAACCTCACCTTCCCGCATGCCGTGGCTTCCCGTAACGCCGGTTCTTTGCTGACGGTGGATGGCACCACCCTGCAGACAAAAGGTACGCAGGCTTATGGCGCAACGGCAGATGACGGTGGGAATATTATTCTGAAGAATACAACCGTCAAAACTGAGGGTGATAACTCCATCGGTTTGTATGCCGGAATTGGTGCGGCAAAACCCGGTAACGTTAGCCTGACAGCCAGTAATGTTACGATCGAGACACTCGGCAATAATGCGAGCGGCGCATTTGTCGGCCGCAAATATAAAGCAGAAACCGCTGAGATGGCGCTGGATAACGTCACGCTAAATACCCACGGCGATAACTCGCGCGGTCTCTGGGCGGAAGCAGGAGCCAATCTACACGCTAAAAATACCGTGGTTCAAACCGAAGGTGCTCATGCTGCCGGTATTCTCGCCAGCAATGGCGGGTATGTTCAGGGCGATAATATTTCTGTCGCCACCCATGGTGATAGTTCTGCTGCCCTGGCAGCCCAGGGTACAGCCACTCATCCAGGGTTAGCCACCCTCAATAACAGCATTCTGACCAGCGAGCACGGCCATGGTATTGAAACCACGGGTTATGCAGATATTGAAATGCAAAATAGCCGTGTGACGGGAGAAAGCCAGTGGTTGCAGGTAAAAAATGGGGTGATGTTGCCAGGAAATGCCAGCATCAACGCGTCAGGAAGTCTCTTCACGGGGGCTGCACTAACCGAGGAAAATGCGTTTTCTGATGTTTCATTAAACAATACCAGCCTGTGGTTTTTGACAGGCAATTCGGTGCTCAGCCAGTTGACGAATAATCAAAGCCTGATCAACTTCAGTACACCAGAAAATAACCGCTACAAGACGTTGACGGTGAATAACTATCACGGCGACAACGGAACGATTGCGTTAAACACCCATTTGCACAGCGATAATTCACCGTCGGATCAATTAGTTGTCGATGGTGGCCATGCCGACGGCTCCACCACCCTAAAAATCACCAATACCGATGGCAGTGGCGCTCTCACTCATGGTAACGGTATCAAAGTTGTAGATACCATTAGCGGTGCGACAACGGCAACAGAAGCTTTTAGCCTGCTCAGCAAAGTGAAAGCGGGACCGTATGAATACTCGCTTTACCGTTCAAGTGTTGATGGCAGCAATGAAGAAGCCTGGTATCTGCGCTCGCATAAGCAGTTGCCTGGCATCATTGACGATAGCGAGCTTCCTCTTCCTCTGCCGCCATCACCACCGCCAGCTGATTTCACGCCAGTAGAAGAACCGCCAGTTGATAATCTTAAACCCGAAGCGCCTGCGGCTCCTCAACAGCCGATTGCTGTGCCAGATTATCGGGCAGAAACATCGCTGTATCAGGTCATTCCTCAACAGGCATTACTGTATAGCCGGATGCTGGTCGATAGCCTGCATGAGCGAACTGGCGAACAGTTTGCCAGCGTGGAGAAAATCACTGAGGCAACCGAATCGCCACATATGAGTTGGGGACGGGTGATTTTTAAAAATGGGAAATCCGACTTTGATGGCCCGCAGTCTCGATTCTCATTGAGCGCCATTCAGTTAGGCATTGATTTGTATCGTGAAAGTAAAGATGACGGGAGTTCAAATTTTGCTGGAGTGCTTGGTAATATCGGCAAAATGAGCAGCAAAGTCACTGATACTGACAACGAGTTTGCCGGGCGTAATACCCTGAAATCATGGGGGTTAGGCGGTTACTGGACGCACTTCACACCAAAGGGAAGCTATCTGGATGCCGTCGCCCAATACAACCGACTGTATGTTGAATCCAACCCCACCGATCTCAGCCCAATGAAAACCAAAGGATATGGTTTAAGTGCCTCGCTGGAAGCGGGTTATCCGTGGCAGCCGGACGCTGACGTACAGCGCTTTATTGAGCCTCAGGCCCAGTTGATTTACTCAAAAGTGAAACTGGATAACACCCATGACGAGGCATCTGCGGTTAAATTCGGTAACGCAGATTCCCTGACCGGGCGTCTGAGCCTGCGCGTCCATCAGACCTGGCATCATGATGATAAACAAAAAGTGGAGGAGGAGCGCACCAGAACGACGGCCTGGGTACGTCCGGGGATCCTGCATGAATTCAGAGGAGAAACAAAGACCGTATTTTCTTCTCAACAAGGCGACATTCCATTCGTCACCAACAGCGCCGGAACATGGGGTCAATTAAATGCGGGCGTTGATCATCAGATCAATGAGTCAGTTTCACTCACCGGTTCTTTAAGCGTAGAGAAGTCGTTTGAAGGGGACAGCATCAATTACGGCGGGATTGCGGGTGTAAAAATTAAGTTCTGATAAGGGAAAGAACTGGCGTTTTTATCAGGCGGGGATGTATTGCATCACCCGCCTGATACGATAATTAGACTTCAATATCAGCCATGTCGCCTTTATCTTGCAGCCAATTGCGTCGATCTTCAGAACGCTTTTTAGCTAGCAACATATCCATAATTGCCATGGTTTTATCGTTATCTTCATCGTCAATCGTAAGCTGTACCAGGCGGCGAGTGTTGGGATCGAGCGTCGTTTCACGTAATTGCAGTGGGTTCATCTCACCCAGCCCTTTAAAGCGCTGCACGTTCGGTTTCCCTTTCTTACGTTTAAGTTGCTCGAGCACGCCGGCTTTCTCTTCTTCGTCCAGCGCGTAGTAAACCTCTTTGCCCAAATCGATGCGGTACAACGGTGGCATCGCCACATAGACGTGACCCCCGCGAACCAGAGAGCGGAAGTGGCGCACGAACAGCGCGCATAACAACGTTGCAATGTGCAGACCATCGGAGTCCGCATCCGCCAGGATACAAACTTTGCCGTAACGCAACTGGCTCAGATCTTCACTGTCCGGATCGATGCCGATCGCTACCGAAATATCGTGCACTTCTTGCGATGCAAGCACTTCATCGGAAGATACTTCCCAGGTATTAAGGATCTTACCTTTCAGCGGCATGATCGCCTGGTATTCGCGGTCACGGGCCTGCTTGGCAGAACCGCCTGCAGAATCCCCTTCCACCAGGAACAATTCAGTACGACTCAAATCTTGCGCGGAGCAGTCGGCCAGTTTTCCAGGTAATGCCGGGCCGCTGGTTAGCTTTTTACGCACCACTTTTTTAGCGGCACGCATACGGCGTTGAGCACTGGAAATCGCCAGTTCTGCGAGTTGTTCCGCCACTTGAATATTCTGGTTCAGCCACAAGCTGAAGGCATCTTTAACGACACCGGAAACAAAGGCGGCACACTGGCGTGATGAGAGGCGCTCTTTGGTTTGCCCGGCAAACTGCGGATCCTGCATTTTCACTGACAGCACGTAGGCGCAACGTTCCCAGATATCTTCCGCTGAGAGTTTCACGCCGCGCGGCAGAATGTTGCGGTATTCGCAAAATTCACGCATCGCATCCAACAACCCCTGACGCAGACCGTTGACGTGAGTACCGCCCTGCATGGTTGGGATCAGGTTAACGTAGCTTTCTGTCAGCAGTTCGCCGCCTTCTGGCAGCCATAACAGCGCCCAATCAACCTGTTCAACATCACCGGCATAATTGCCGACAAATGGTGATTCAGGAAGCGTCGGTAAGCCGTTAATCGCTTCGCACAGGTAATCTTTCAGGCCATCCTGATAACACCAACGCTGCTCGGTATTGTTCACTTTGTCAGTAAAAGTGATTTCAACACCAGGGCACAATACTGCTTTGGCTTTCAGCAAATGGCTTAAACGGGAAACGGAAAAACGTGGGCTGTCGAAGAATGAGGCATCTGGCCAGAAGTGAACGCTGGTGCCGGTATTACGTTTGCCGCAGGTCCCGACCACCGCCAGTTCCTCGACTTTATCGCCATTTTCAAAAGCGATGCTGTAAACCTGCGCATCACGACGCACCGTGACTTCGACACGTTTTGACAAGGCGTTAACCACCGAAATGCCAACACCGTGCAAACCACCAGAGAACTGGTAGTTTTTATTGGAGAATTTACCGCCCGCGTGCAGACGACAAAGAATGAGTTCTACAGCCGGAACACCCTCTTCCGGGTGGATATCTACCGGCATGCCTCGCCCGTCATCAATGACTTCTAATGACTGATCGGCATGGAGAATAACATCAACACGCTTCGCATGACCTGCCAGCGCTTCATCCACGCTGTTATCAATGACTTCCTGACCCAAATGGTTTGGACGGGTGGTGTCGGTGTACATCCCGGGGCGGCGGCGAACAGGCTCAAGCCCGGTGAGTACCTCAATGGCATCGGCGTTATAACTGGATTGCGTCATGGTTTATTCGTTCAGATTGCGAAACAGGAATTCGACATCAGGCATTAATGCAGGCCCAGGAAGTCGATGATCTGTGAGAAATAATCTTCGAAGCCTACAAAGGCGTGATTGCCACCGGACTCTACCGTCTGTCGACAGGGGGTGTAGTACGCCACCGCCTGGCGGTAATCAAGCACTTCGTCACCCGTTTGCTGTAACAACCAGATGAGATCTGGCGCTTCTAACGGGTCAACTTGCATGACTTTAAGATCGTAAATATGGCGTGACTCTAGCACATATTGCTGCCCGGTGTAGGGGTTCTCGTTGGTGCCCAGATAATCGACAAGCAATTCAAAAGGCCGTACCGCAGGGTTTACTACTACCGCTGGCAGCATAAAACATTGCGCTAACCAGGTGGCGTAATAACCACCTAAAGAGGAGCCAACAACCCCCAGAGGTTCACCGCCATGCTTGAGTACCAGCGACTCCAGCAGCTCTGCCGCATCGGCAGGATACGGAGGGAGCTCTGGGATAATCATATTGATGTGCGGATGGTTCTGCGCCAGCCAGGCCTGCAAGCTGGTAGCCTTAGCGGAACGCGGCGAACTGTTGAAACCGTGTAAGTAAAGTAGCGTTGACATCAATACCCTTCTGAAGCGGTATCTGGGTTGAACACCGCACCTTTCAGGCGGCAAACCTCAGTGGTCACTTCACCGTTTGGATGAAGTTCCAGCCAACGCCAACCTGGTTCAATAGTGTCGAGCGTGAAGTTTGAGCAGTGCGGCTTAAATTGCACACAAGTGGATGGCGTCGCCAGCATTCGTCTGCCGTTCCAGTCCAAATCTAGCTCCTGGTGAATATGACCGCACACCAGAGTTTTCACTTTCGGGAATTTTTGCAGAACGTTATCCAACTCTGCGGCGTTGCGCAGGCTATGTTGGTCAAGCCAGCTACAACCCGCAGGAACAGGATGATGATGCAGCAATAGCAGCGTATGGCGTTCAGGTTCAGCGGCGAGTTTACGCTCCAGCCAGTCGAGCTGATAATCGCTCAGTTCACCATGTGGGACGCCAAATACCTGGCTGTCGAGCAGCAGGATTTGCCAGTTATCACCGAGGAAAACTTGCTTCGCAGGTGAAATCCCTGCTTCCAGCAACGAGCTAAACATGGCTGGCTGGAAATCGTGATTGCCTGGCAGCCAAACGCAGGGCGCAGGAATCTCCGCAATGCCTTCAACAAAATGCTGGTAGGCCTGCGCACTGTGATCCTGGGCTAAATCCCCAGTAGCTACAATTAGGTCATACTGACGCTGCTCAGCGAGGATGGCGGCAATAACAGCCTGATAGCTCATCCAGGTATTGATACCAAGCAGCGTTTCGTTCTTTCCAGAGAACAGGTGGGTATCGGTAATTTGCAAGATCCTGATCTGGCCCCCACCGGCCACAGGAAGATTTAACAGGCTTTCCAAATGGTGTCCTTAGGTTTCACCCTCACTAACAAACCGGAACCGCCATCGCTCCATGCGCTAAACAATACCGCAGCCAATCGGCTAGAAACTGATTAATTTGATGCTTTTCGTCGCGTTGATGCAACTTTTTATTAGGATAATCATACCGTGCTTTGAAACGAAAGATCTGCTGACTTGAACACACTTCCGCGACCATGGCGTCATGATAAAGCCTGACCGACATCGACGGTAAGCTCCAGTAGCTTATCGCCGGAACAGTTTGTTCGATTTGTACTAGTGTCGTGTAACGTGTCGACTCAAGGATAGAGAGTCGATATTGAGCGCTACTTACCTGATAAGTGACTTTTTCACCCACTTCATCATGACGAGGAAGCAAGCGTCGGAGTTGCGCGAAATTGGTTTCGCACAGGCGCATCATTTCAGGGAAGTCAGGTGTATAGCGCTTCATATTTATCGATTCCACTCTTCTCTTAATTTCTCATGATGCAATTGCAGCCAAAGCAGTGCAATGACTGAAGCCGCGTTGTCGATTTTCCCTTCTTCTACTAACTGATAAGCCTGTTCCCGGCTCACGACATGAACACGAATGTCTTCGTTTTCATCTGCCAGACCATGTATGCCATTCGCGGTGGTAGCGTCGACTTCCCCAACCAGGATCGATAAACGCTCGCTGGTCCCCCCTGGACTTGCCAGGTAGTTGATAACCGGTTTGGTACGACCGACAATCACTCCAGCTTCTTCAGTTGCTTCACGACGCGCAACGTCCTCGACGCTTTCACCTTCTTCAATCATTCCCGCAACAAGTTCGAGCAGCCACGGGCTTTCACTGGTGTCGTACGCGGCAATCCGAATCTGTTCAATTAAGACAACTTCGTCTCGCACAGGGTCATAGGGTAGCAGTACTGCGGCGTGCCCGCGTTCTAAAATTTCACGGCAAATTTCGCCACTCATTTCGCCATTAAACAAGCGATGGCGGAAGCGATAAAGATCCAGAGAAAAAAAACCGCTATAAAGCGTTTCCCGTGCAATAATTTCAACATCGTTTTTGGCTAATGTGACGAGTTGACTGTTTTGCTTAGTCATGATGGGTTCCTGATTTTGATGGTTATGAAATGAGTAATTTCAAGCCAGTTTGACTGCCGTTTCATTTCCTATGTGATAGATTGATGAAAATTAAGAGTCAATGGCACATTACGCCAAGCACCTGAGCTGGCGGACTCTGCTAAAATCGACGATCATTTCCGGCTCTTGTCAGCGCTTACAAATAATTTTTTGCTTCACAACAAGGAATGCAAATGAAGAAACTGCTCCCAATTCTTATCGGTCTGAGCCTAACGGGTTTCAGTGCCATGAGCCAGGCAGAAAACCTGATGCAGGTTTATCAGCAGGCACGTTTAAGCAACCCGGACTTGCGCAAATCCGCTGCTGACCGTGATGCCGCATTCGAAAAAATTAACGAAGCACGTAGCCCGTTACTGCCACAACTTGGCCTTGGTGCTGATTATGAATACACCAATGGTTTTAGCGATGCGAATGGCATCGACTCCAGGGCAGCGAGTGCCTCTTTGCAATTGACGCAAACCATTTTTGATATGTCGAAATGGCGTGCGCTTACCCTGCAAGAGAAATCAGCCGGTATTCAAGATGTCACTTATCAGACAGACCAACAAACACTGATTCTGAATACTGCAACAGCCTACTTTAATGTATTGAGTGCGATTGATGCACTGTCCTTCACTGAAGCACAGAAACAGGCTATTTATCGTCAGTTGGATCAAACCACTCAGCGCTTTAACGTTGGCCTGGTCGCCATTACCGATGTACAGAACGCCCGTGCGCAATACGATAACGTATTAGCAAACGAAGTCACTGCACGAAACAATCTGGATAACGCGGTAGAAACGCTGCGCCAGGTGACCGGTAATTACTATCCATCTTTGGCATCACTGAATGTAGACGGCTTCAAAACCAACAAACCGGATGGCGTGAATAATCTGCTGAAAGAAGCGGAAAAACGTAACCTGGCATTGTTGCAAGCACGTCTGTCTCAGGACCTGGCTCGCGAGCAAATTCGCTACGCAGAAACTGGCCACATGCCAACCGTGGGTTTGACCGCTTCTACTGGTGTTTCCGATACCAGCTACAGTGGTTCTAAAACCAATAGTTCTCAGTACAACGACAGCGATATGGGCCAGAATAAAATCGGCCTGAACTTCTCCTTGCCACTGTACACTGGCGGTTCTGTTAACTCTCAAGTGAAACAAGCGCAATACAACTTTGTTGGCGCAAGTGAGCAGCTTGAAAGCGCGCATCGTAGCGTAGTGCAAACAGTTCGCTCTTCGTTCAACAACGTTAATGCGTCCATCAGTACCATCAACGCTTATAAACAAGCGGTTGTGTCTGCACAAAGCTCCCTGGATGCCATGGAAGCAGGCTATTCCGTCGGTACTCGTACCATCGTTGATGTGTTAGATGCGACCACGACGCTGTATAACGCCAAGCAACAGCTCTCCAGCGCTCGTTATAACTACCTAATCAACCAGCTGAATATTAAATCAGCACTGGGTACGCTTAACGAACAGGATCTTGTAGCGTTGAATGCAACACTGGGTAAACCAGTACCAACCACGGCTGACAGCGTGGCTCCAGAAACGCCAGACCAAAATGCTCGCGCGGATGGTTATACAGCGGATAGCGAAGCAACGACTGCTACAACACCAGCACAAGCGACTCCAGCTTCTGCGACTAGCAGCAAATCAGCTAACCCATTCGGCAACTGATCAGATATTTTGGGGGTGTGGCAACATGCCCCCATCACAACTTACGCATGCGAACGTAAGGCAGAGTAAAGATCTCCCTTCAAACATCCGTCATCGCTTTAATTTCAACCATTCATCCCCTATCCTAAGCACCATAACCACTGGGCTCAGGACAGATAAATGAAACGGACAAAAATCATAAACCACGCATCGTTCCGCAAAAGCTGGAACGCCCGCCATTTGACGCCAGTCGCATTGGCTGTTACCGCTGTGTTTATGCTAGCCGGTTGCGAACAAAATGACGAAACAGTCTCCATGTATCAAAATGCGGATGACTGTTCGCAAGCCAACCCTGGCAAAAGTGCAGAATGTACGACTTCCTTTAACAACGCACTAAAAGAAGCAGAACGTACAGCGCCAAAATACGCCTCGCGTGAAGAATGTATCGCTGAGTTTGGTGAAGGCCAATGCCAGCAAGCACCAGCTCAAGCCAGCGTGGCAGGTGAGCAAGCTCAGGCACAACCACAGCAAAGCGGCAGTTTCTGGATGCCATTGATGGCCGGTTACATGATGGGCCGATTGATGGGCGGCGGGGCGGGCTTTGCGCAGCAACCTCTGTTTACTTCGAAGAACCCTGCAAGCCCTGCTTACGGTAAATATGCCGATGCCAGCGGTAAGAGCTATGGTGCCGCGACACCAGGCCGTACGACAACCGTACCGAAAACGGCAATGGCACCTAAACCTGCCACCACCAGCACTGTGACACGCGGCGGTTTCGGTGACTCAGTGGCTAAACAATCGACTATGCAGCGCAGTAGCAGCGCAACAGGTTCTTCTCGTTCCATGGGTGGCTAAGAAATTATGGAAAGAATCGCGATTACTGAGCGCCCGGACTGGCGCGAGAAAGCCACAGAATACGGTTTCAATTTTCACACCATGTACGGCGAGCCGTACTGGTGTGAAGACGCATATTACAAGCTGACGCTTCCGCAGGTAGAACGCCTGGAAGAGGTCACCGCTGAATTACATCAAATGTGCCTGAAGGTAGTGGAAAAAGTCGTGAGCAGCGATGAGCTGTTAGCCAAATTCCGCATTCCTAAACACACCTGGGAATTTGTGCGTCAGTCATGGCGCACGCAACAGCCGTCACTTTACTCACGCCTGGATATCGCGTGGGATGGCGTAGGTGAACCCAAGTTGCTGGAAAACAACGCCGACACGCCGACTTCTTTATATGAAGCGGCGTTCTTCCAGTGGATCTGGCTGGAAGATCAGATCCAGGCCGGTAACCTGCCAGCAGAAAGCGATCAGTTCAACAGCCTGCAAGAGAAGATCATTGAGCGTTTTGCCGAGCTGAAACAGCAACACGGTTTCAATCTGGTTCATTTTGCTTGCTGCCAGGACACAGAAGAAGATCGCGGTACCGTTCAGTATCTACAAGACTGTGCAGCCGAAGCCGAAGTGGCGAGCGAATTCGTCTACATGGAAGATATCGGTCTGGGCGAAAAAGGCCAGTTTACCGATCTGCAGGATCAGGTGATTAGCAACCTGTTCAAACTGTACCCGTGGGAGTTCATGCTACGTGAGATGTTCTCCACCAAGCTGGAAGATGCGGGTGTACGCTGGCTGGAACCGGCCTGGAAAAGCATTATCTCCAACAAAGCATTGCTCCCAATGCTGTGGGAAATGTTCCCGGATCATCCAAATCTGCTACCTTCATATTTTGCCGAAGATAACTATCCGCCGATGGATAAATACGTGGTGAAGCCAATCTTCTCTCGCGAAGGTGCAAATGTGAAGATCATCGAAAACGGCGAAGAAATTGCCCGTGTCGATGGCCCTTACGGTGAAGAAGGGATGATCGTCCAGCAGTTCTATCAGTTACCAAAATTTGGCGACAGTTATGTGCTGATCGGCAGTTGGCTTATCAACGATCAACCTGCAGGTATTGGTATTCGTGAAGATCGCGAGTTAATCACCCAGGATCTTTCACGCTTCTATCCGCATGTGTTCGTAGAATAATTGTTTCTCCCTCTTCCTAAAGGAGAGGGAGAAACATATCAGCCGATTTGTACCGAAAGCATACTCAACGATCCCATCTCTATGCCGTCTACAGGTAACGTAATCGGCTCTTTACCATCCCACGCTCCCAGAACATACAACAACGGCAGGTAGTGATCCGGCGTTGGGTTAGATAACGATCCGCCTTCATGATCTAAGAAATTCACCAATGGGTGCTCGTCGACCGGCCCATGCCATGTGAGGTTGTCTTTAACGTATTGGTTAAACGACTCGGCCCATGGATATGGTGTGTTTTCGCCGTGCCAACGTGCGGTTCTCAGGTTATGAACCACGTTGCCACTGGCAATCAGCATGATGCCTTGATCGCGCAGTGTTGCCAGTTTTCGACCCATCTCGAAATGCCAGGCTGCTGGTTTCGTGCTGTCGATACTCAGTTGCACCATCGGGATATCAGCATTGGGGTACATTTTAATGAGAACGCCCCAGGAACCATGGTCAAATCCCCAGGCTTCTTTATCCTGCATTACCGGAACAGGAGCCAGCAGATCAACTAACTGCTGCGCCAGTTCAGGCGAACCCGGTGCCGGGTAATGCGTGTCATATAACGCTTGTGGGAAACCACCGAAGTCATGAATAGTTTTTGGTGTTTCCATCGCGGTGACACCCGTGCCTTTAGTGAACCAATGCGCTGAGACCACCACAATAGCTTTTGGCCGCGGCAAGGTTTCTCCCAAATGACGCCAGGCTTGGGTATAGTGATTATCTTCCAGCACGTTCATTGGGCTACCGTGTCCGAGGAATAGCGCAGGCATTCGTTGAGTTGTCATGGTGTGTCCTTTAATCAGGTCATTCAGTTTATGAAAACTACAGTACGCGCTTTTACACAATGAAGAACTCAGATAAGCATGATGAAGATCTTCAGGAAATTTGAATGTAAGCGATGTGTAAAGCTTCCCATCTGGCTCTCGATTTTTATCACACCGCCCATTAATATAAATGAGAATCATTATCAAAAGGAGCAATGAATGTCAGTACCCTTGATTCTGACCCTGTTAGCAGGGGGAGCCACTTTTATAGGTGCCTTTCTTGGCGTTATCGGCCAGAAACCTTCAAACCGTGTGCTGGCATTTTCTCTCGGTTTTGCAGCGGGAATTATGCTGCTTATCTCGTTAATGGAGATGTTACCCGCAGCACTTCACACACAAGGAATGTCACCCGTTTTAGGTTACGGCATGTTTATGTTGGGTTTGTTAGGCTATTTCGCTCTTGACCGCGCCCTACCCCATGCACATCCGCAAGATTTAATGGACAGTAAACCACAGCCTCGCAATTTACGGCGTACCGCGTTGCTACTGACCCTCGGCATTAGTCTGCATAACTTCCCGGAAGGTGTTGCGACATTTGTGACGGCAAGCAGTAACCTGGAGTTAGGAATGGGGATTGCGCTCGCCGTTGCGTTGCACAACATCCCAGAAGGATTAGCGGTTGCAGGCCCGGTGTACGCGGCAACGGGATCGAAACGCAAAGCTATTTTCTGGGCAGGGATTTCGGGTCTTGCCGAAATTCTTGGTGGTGTGCTGGCCTGGCTGATTCTGGGCACAATGGTGTCGCCAGTCATCATGGCGGCTATCATGGCTGCCGTCGCAGGGATTATGGTGGCGTTATCGGTTGATGAACTGATGCCGCTTGCCAAAGAAATTGATCCCCATAACAACCCAAGTTATGGCGTGCTTTGCGGTATGGCGGTGATGGGGTTTAGTCTGACGCTGCTGCAAACCAGCGGCATTGGTTGAGGAGAAGCCCGGTTTAATAACCGGGCTTTTTGCATTTTAGCTGGCTTTGCGTTCGTGAGTCTGACGGTATTCCACCAGATCTTCAATTGTCACCACAGCCATATTGTGTTCACGTGCAAAGGTGATGCATTCAGGCGCGCGCGCCATGGTGCCATCATCGTTGGTCAATTCACACAACACACCTGCAGGTTTGAAGCCTGCCAGTGTCACCAAATCGATAGTGGCTTCTGTGTGGCCACCACGGGTTAACACGCCACCCGGTTGAGCGCGCAACGGGAACACGTGGCCCGGGCGGTTCAGGTCACTTGGTGTTGCGCCATCAGCAATCGCGGCACGCACCGTGGTAATACGGTCTGCGGCAGAAACACCGGTGGTCACGCCTTTTGCGGCTTCGATAGTCACAGTAAACCCTGTGCCATAAGCACTGGTGTTGTTCTCAACCATCATTGGCAATTCGAGTTGTTTACGGCGTTCTTCAGTCAGGCACAGGCAAACAATACCGCTACCGTGGCGAATGGTCAGAGCCATTTGCTCAACGGTCATGGTTTCGGCTGGGAAAATCATGTCGCCTTCGTTCTCGCGATCTTCATCGTCAAGAACCATTACCCCACGACCTTCACGTAATGCTTCAAGAGCATGTTCCACGCGCTGGGAAGGAGTGCCAAATGCAGAAAGGAGCGTCTGATTCATGGTAAAAAAACCTCATTAAAATTATGGTTACCAGAATCAGGGCAGTCTTAGGAGCTAAAAAAATAACGTGTGCAAGCTTACTAAAGCTTGAGCTTAGTCGTTACTCTCTCCCATCCGGACTATAACCGTCGGCTCCGGAATTACACCGGATCTGCTGACCTCCAGATTGCTCTGGAGCGCTCGCGGGCTTTCAGCGTTCACTGATTTACCGCCGGTGGGGAGTTACACCCCGCCCTGAGAATAAGCAGACTTACTATAACGCCGATGATTTTCTCTGGCAACGCCAAACCTTAGAACATTTCGGGTTTCTAACCGGCCTCACAGGCATTACAATTAGTGTTAATCGCGCAAGACAATCCCGTAAGATTATGGAAGCCACTATGATTGACCCGAAAAAAATTGAACAGATCGCACGCCAGGTCCACGAGTCAATGCCGAAAGGGATTCGTGAGTTCGGGGATGATGTTGAGAAAAAAGTACGCCAGGTTCTGCAATCTCAATTAACCCGTCTGGATCTCGTTAGCCGTGAAGAGTTTGATGTACAGACTCAAGTACTGTTACGCACCAGAGAAAAACTGGCTTTGCTGGAACAACGTTTAACCGAACTGGAAAATCGTAGCGTTCAGGCGCCTGTTGTGACTCCGCCGACAGAATCGCAAGAATAATGAATAACACTACTCTCCTGTTCGCAGGAGAGTCTTAATATATCGCCCTGCCTACATATATCAAATAAATATCTTTAGATTTTATTGTCAGATATTTCACCTTCGAATAATCCGAAATAATACTTATTAAAACATACAAAAAAAGCAAAGTATTGTTTTAAAAAACAATAACCTCCACATCTGAAATAGCTATTTTCATCACTCATTGATTTAAGGTTTTATTTTTCATACATTTCCATACCTGCATCAACACTTAAATTAGCACACAAAAAAGCATTCCATCATGCCATATTCAGCCCATCGACAGTGGAAGTTAAAATGATAAACCAACTTATTCCTGATTTAAAAAATGGAACTGGCTCGAAAATAAAAATAGTAGGTGGTGCAGTGGCGGCCTTCGTTATTTTAGGCTCACTATTAGGGTCGTGGTACACCATTGATGAAACGGAACGTGGTGTTTTATTACGTAACGGCGCGGTAGTCGAAGCTATTGACCCAGGCTTGTCGTTCAAAATTCCCTTTATTGAAAGCGTAAAAATCATTTCCGTTCAAAGCCAGGTCACCGTTTATGATTCATTACAGGCTTACAGTAAAGACCAGCAATCTGCGACACTTAAAGTTTCCGTTTCCTGGCATGTTCCACCATCGGATGTCACGAAAGTCTATAGCCAGTATCAAAATGTATCTTCTCTCAATGATCGTCTAATCAGCCGCCAGGTCCCTACTCAGGTTGAGAATGTCTTTGGCGGTTATACTGCGGTTGATGCTGTACAGCACCGCTTGCAATTGGTTAACGATATTTCCAACGCTATTAAGAAAAATGTTATTGGTCCGATTATTATTGATAGCGTTCAGGTGGAAAATATCGATTTCAGTGATGCGTATGAAAAAGCGGTAGAGGCCAGAATGACGGCTGAAGTTCAGGTTAAAACACGGGAACAAGAATTGGCGACCGAACAGGTTCAGGCCCAAATCCGTGTCACTCAGGCTCAGGCAGAAGCTGATGCCCAGTTAGCCAACGCCAAAGCAGAAGCCGAAGCGACTCGTTTGAGCGGCCAGGCAGAAGCCGAAGCAATTAAAGCTCGCGCCGACGCGTTAGCCAGTAATCAAAACCTGATTGAACTGACCAAAGCCGAACGCTGGAATGGTGTATTACCAACAACCGTATTACCTTCTGGCACGTTACCGTTTATTGATACCACGCCAGGTAAATCAGGCCATTAATATTGCAGTTAAAATTGCCAGCCCATGCTCTATGCAAGGCTGGCAATTTATTTAACTATTTTCCTGAATCTTCTTAATAATGTTGGTGGTTGAACACCCATCTTCAAAGTTCAGCACCATCACTTCACCGCCATTGGCCCAGACTTCTTTACTCCCGGCAATATCATCCGGTTTGTAATCACCGCCTTTAACCAACAAATCTGGCAAAATCTGCCCAATTAAGCGTTGTGGTGTGTCTTCTTCAAACAACACTACCCAATCCACGGCTTCCAGTGCACCCAACACGATCATACGTTGATCCTGCGGATTCACCGGACGGGTCTCCCCTTTCAGGCGTTTAGTTGAAGCATCACTATTTACTGCAACAATCAGGCGATCACCCAACTTACGGGCGTTGGCCAGATACGAAACGTGACCAGCGTGAAGAATGTCAAACACGCCGTTGGTCATGACGACTTTCTCACCACGTTTGCGCGCCGTCGCCACCGCTACTTTCAGTTCAGCTTCGGTCATTACACCAAAACCTGAATCGGCACGGCCACGCACAGCATTTTCCAGTTCAATTGGGGAAACGGTAGAAGTACCCAGTTTACCGACCACCACGCCTGCGGCTGCATTCGCAAAGTAGCACGCTTCTTCCAGGGTGTTGCCTGCGGCAAGGGTTGCCGCCAACACGCCAATTACCGTATCACCAGCACCGGTCACATCGTAAACTTCTTGCGCCTGAGTCGGCAGATGGAATGGCTCGATACCCGGCTGTAACAGCGTCATGCCATGTTCAGAACGGGTGATCAGCAACGCGGAAAAATCGTATTCCGCGATAAGTTTCATGCCGCGCTCCACCAGCTCTTCGTCATTCTTGCACTTACCAACAACCGCTTCAAATTCAGAGAGATTTGGCGTCAGCAGTGTTGCACCACGATAGCGATTAAAGTCAGTACCTTTTGGATCGATAAGCACTGGCACTTTGGCTGCTCGCGCAAGGCTAATCATGTGCTGAACACTTGCCAAGGCACCTTTTGCATAGTCAGACAGCACCAGCGCGCCAATATGCGGCAAAGCCTGGCTAATGCGTTCATGAATCGGTTCTGGGTCAACACCTTCGAAGCCTTCTTCAAAGTCGAGGCGAATCAGTTGCTGGTTACGGGAAAGTACACGCAGTTTGGTGATTGTCGGGTGTGTCGGCACGGAAACAAAATCGCATTTAACGTTCACGCCAGCCAGCGTTTGGCTGAGCGCACGCGCGGCATCATCGATCCCTGTCAGGCCAACCAGGCGAGAATTTGCGCCTAACGAGGCAATGTTCATTGCCACGTTTGCCGCACCACCAGGCCGTTCTTCAATGTTGTCGACTTTCACCACTGGCACCGGAGCTTCCGGGGAAATGCGGCTTGTAGGGCCATACCAGTAGCGATCCAGCATCACATCACCAACTACCATGACGCCTGCACGGCTGTATTCGGGCAGCGTTACTTTCATTCCTGACTCTCCAGAGAGGGATAAAATTTTGTCGCGGATAATATCACAATTAGTGTTAAGCGCATGTTTGCGGCTCACTCAGCCACGTAAGCCAGCTTTGTAGTACCTGCTCGCGTTCTTGAGTGAAAGTATCCATTGCCACATTCCCGGGCAGTTCCTGCAATGCCAGGTGATGGAGTTCATCGCGCAACGTGACATAAGCATGCGTCAGCGCTTTCGCTTCGTCATCACTCATGATGTCGTTTTGCGCCATTAATTCCAGAATGCGCACATTGTCTGACCAACGTGTCAGTTTTGGGGCCTGCGCCGCATAACGTAAAACCAGGTATTGAGTGATAAATTCGATATCGGTGATACCACCTTCATCAGCTTTAATATCAAAGCGTTCGATATTTTTCCCACCCAAATGCGCACGCATTTTTTCACGCATTTCTCGTACTTCAGTTTGTAGTTTTTCGCTTTCACGCCCAAGGCACAAAATATTGCGGCGGATGGCATCAAACTCCCGCTGCAACTGCGGGTCACCATACACAATACGCGCGCGAACCAGAGCCTGATGCTCCCAGGTCCAGGCTTCATTTTGCTGATAATCAGCAAAGGCTTCGGCAGTCGTTACCAGCATGCCAGCCGCACCAGACGGGCGTAAACGCGCATCCACTTCATACAAAATGCCTGATGACGTCCGGGTGCTGAACAAGTGCATCACACGCTGTGCGAGGCGCAAATAGAACTGGCGGCCATCGATTTCACGCTCACCATCCGTCATCACATCCGACGGGCAGTCATGCAGGAATACCAGGTCCAAATCAGAGCTATAACCCAGTTCCCAGCCACCGAGTTTGCCGTAGCCGACGACCGCGAAACCACGCCCTTCACGGTTCTGTAAGTGTTTTGGCTGGCCGTATCGCAAGACCATTTGCGCCCAGGCCTGCTGAACAACCGCGTCAATCATCGCTTCAGCAAGCCAGGTCAGATGGTCACTGACTTTCATCACCGGCAATGTACCGGTAATGTCAGCCGCCGCCACACGTAACAGCTGAGCCTGCTTAAACTGACGCAATGCTTCCAGTTGCTGCTCTTCATCGTCTTCAGGCACGCGCAGTAAATACTGGCGTAGCTCGTCACGATAAGCGTCCGTCGCGGTTGGTTGATAAAGCGTGTTCGGGTCGAGTAGTTCATCGAGCAGCAACGGATAACGCGCTAATTGGCTGGCAATCATCGGTGATGCCGCACACAACGTGATCAAATGCTTCAGTGCTCCAGGATATTCCGTCAGCAGCTCAAGATAGGTGGTACGCGTGACAATGCCGAGCAGCAGCGGCGTCAGGCGTGATAATGGCAGTGGCGCGTCGTGGCGCGAACAAGCTTCACACAGCAAACGCGGCATGAGCTGATCCAGCACCTGGCGGCCACGCGGGCCAATGGTGCGCTTATCAGTGTCCTGGCGGAAATCACTCACCAGACGTAACACTTCGCTACGCGCTTCCGGCGTTAAATGCTCCAGTACTGGCGTATTGGCATCCGCATCCAGCGCATCCTGCCACAGTTCGCGCCACGCTTCGGCGAGCTTATCTTCACCGGGTTCCGGTTCATCGTCGCCAATCAATTCGTTAAATACCTGCCGCACGGCATTCATATGCTGTTGCAGGGTTTCTTGCAGAGAATCCCAATTCTGCGCGTTCATGCCCCACGCCAGGCGAGCCTGGTTTAAATCATCACCAGGCAAGGTTTGAGTCTGTTCGTCATTGATGCTTTGCAGCAAGTTTTCGAGGCGACGCAGATACAAATACGCCTCTTTCATTTTGGCCGCATCGCCTTCCGGCAGCAGGTGCAATTGTTGGATTGCTTCCAGCGTGGGTAGCAAAGAACGAGATTGCAACGACGGTTCTCGTCCACCGCGAATCAGTTGGAATACCTGGACAATAAACTCGGTTTCGCGAATGCCACCCGCGCCAAGTTTGATGTTGTCGGTCAGCCCTCTGCGACGCACTTCGCGGGCAATCATCCCTTTCATATTGCGCAGCGACTGAATGACGCTGAAATCAATGTAGCGACGGAAAACAAAAGGCCGCAGCATGTTGCGCAGCTCCTGGCTCCAGACGTCGTCGTTATCGCCCATAATTCGGGCTTTAACCATCGCGTAGCGTTCCCAGTCGCGGCCTTGCTCCTGGTAATAATCTTCCAGTGCGGCATAGCTCACCACCAACGGGCCACTGTCGCCAAACGGACGCAGGCGCATGTCAACACGGTAAACAAAGCCGTCTTGTGTTGGCTGGTCGAGGACTTTAATCAGCCGCTGACCCAGGCGAGTAAAGAACTGTGCGTTATCGAGTTCCCGCCGTCCGCCCTGTGTCGAGCCGTTTTCTGGCCAGGCAAAAATCAGGTCGATATCGGAGGAAAAATTAAGTTCCCCCCCGCCCAGTTTACCCATGCCGAGAATCATCAGCGGCTGAGCGACTCCCGCCTGATTACAGGGTGTGCCCCACTCGCGGCAGCACGCGGCATACAACCAGTCACGAGCGGCAATAATTAACGTTTCGGCCAATACACTTAATTGCTGGAGAGAGCTTTCGGTAGGGACTTGTTGCAGTGTTTGCGCCCAGGCAATTCTCACCATGATACGGCGGCGGAAAAGACGCAGCGCGGTCATTAGCGTAGGTTCGCTATCAACGTGCTGCAATTCTTCCTGCAGCCAGGCGGCATAGTGCTGCCATTCGTCGGCAAGCGGAGGGGACTGTTCCAGCTCCGCCATCCATGCGGGATAAGCCGCCATGCTGTCACAAACAAAATCACTAAACGCCAACACAGCTTGAGCCTCGTGGCTTAGCGTCTGGCGGTCAATATCCTGTGGCAGACGCGCCAGCGCCGCCTGCATATGCTGCTGTAAAAGTGGCGCTTGCGACATCATGGGTGTGTCCCTTACAAACGATATGCTCTAAATAATGGGTAAAGTTACTTCCCGCTATGCAACCAGAAAGGAGCCTGCGAGATCGCTTCATTACGGTAATGTTCAATTTCGACTTGTTGGCGAGTCACAATGGCATGACGCAACCCTTGCCAGTTATCCAGCCACGGTTGCGTTTTCGCATCGTCATAAACGCCTGCCAGCAGGCGAATGGAGCCAGTTTCACGTGCCAGACGCGGCAACTGATCAGCATAGCTATCGCCCAATGGACGCTGGAAAGTTTCTTTCAGTTCTGCGGCATGACGCGAAAGATGGGTATCCGCAAAGCGCTTAAACGAACCGGCCAGTTTGACATTGGCTTTGTCGTCGCTAAATTTCTGCCACTGACGCCCAACCAGCCATTCAGTTAGCGCCAGTTTGGCCTGGCTGCTTTGTTCGCTGAATGCCAGTTCAGTTGCTTTCAGTTCTTGTGGAAGCATCGCTTCGTAGGTTGCCAGTAATTCACGCAGTTCTGTACTTGCTTTGCGTGGAACGATGCCGCCGAACAGCGCCAGTGCGTGTCGCACAAGGCCAACCGCTTCCAGCACCTGAGCTTTCGCTTTGCCGTTGCCACGCAACCACAGTTCTTCGTGGTATTGCCAGTGGGAAAGCGCCAGCTCCAGAGATCCTTCCAGACCTTGCTCTACTGTTGCTTTCGGTGGCACTCGCAATACGGTTAACGGCTTAATTTCGCGGTCCACATTTCCCTGTGCCAGATGGTATCCACGCGCGGCTTTGCTCAAGCTACCCTGCCGTATACCCGGTTGTGCAACCAGTTGTTTAGCAAAAGCCAGCACATCCGACGTTTCGCCTTCCAGCAGCTCAAGCTCCAGCTCACATAAAGGTTCAACCTGTTCGCCCGCTTTCACTTCACCTAAATCCAGCGCCAGTTCGATACGGCTGTTACCGTGCGTAACGACCCATTTTTCACGGGCAAAATCAGTGCTGAATAAAGGATTAAGCTGTGACTGAATTTCGTCAGGGGAAATACCTTCCGGCCAGACTTCTGCCGGCAACAGCGCAAGTGCCAGTTCCGGTGATGTCAGCTCAACGTTGTATTCCGGGCGTTGATGCAGCCCGCCAATGACACGTCCCGCGATTTTCATCGTCATTTCATAGTGGCCGTTATCGCCACGGATACGCAGCCCCATATCATGACGGCGCAGTTGGTTATCGGCAGTTTCATAGTAGATATTGAGCAACTGGCGAGGTTCGCTGTGCTGGCTTTCCAGCGAATTTAAAGTGTTACGAATGGAATCCAGTTCAGCTGGATTAACAATAAATTTGAGCTCGATTTCTTGGGTCATCGTCTTTTTACTTTTATTTGGGTCACATCGGGTTTACACCCGGCGAACTTAATCTTTAACTGGTGGTCAGTAGATAATATTTTTCACCAAATTACCATGAGTGGCGCGTATTTCGACGGGCCACTAATCGCGAGTAAGTGGTCAAATTAACACCAGGATGATTCTCATTCAGGTTTACGGATTGCACCGTCAGACTGATGCCACTACTATCGTTCCACTATTTATGACAATAACGACGAAATCATGCACAAATTCCGCCTAATTTGCCTTACTTTGCTTTCTCTTAGCGTTTCCGTTGTGGCTCATGCCGAAGAAAAACGTTACGTATCGGACGAACTAAATACCTGGGTACGTAGTGGCCCTGGGGACAATTATCGCTTACTTGGCACCGTCAATGCCGGGGAAGAAGTGACTCTGTTGCAGAGCAATGAAGAAAGCAAATACGGTCAGGTGCGCGATAGCAATGGCCGTACATCCTGGATTCCTCTGGCGCAACTGAGCACCACGCCAAGCCTGCGTATTCGAGTGCCAGACCTGGAAAACCAGGTTAAAACGCTGACGGACAAGTTGACTAATATCGACACCACCTGGAATCAGCGTACTGCTGATATGCAGCAGAAAGTCGCGCAGAGCGACAGCGTTATCACCGGTCTAAAAGATGAAAATCAAGAACTTAAAAACCAATTGATCGTCGCGAAGAAAAAAGTTGAAGCCGCGAATGTTCAATTGGACGACAAGCAACGCGCCATCATCATGCAATGGTTTATGTACGGCGGCGGTGTTGCAGGTTTCGGCTTGCTGCTTGGCCTGTTACTGCCACACATGATTCCAAGCCGGAAGAAGAAAGATCGCTGGATGAACTGATCGCCATCCCTGTATCCTACACTTAGGTATTATCGTAATTGGTTAACAGATGCAGGGGCATTGAAGCGTGAAGATTTATCTGGTCGGTGGTGCAGTACGCGATGGGTTGTTGAGATTACCGGTCAAAGATAAAGATTGGGTGGTTGTGGGGGCAACTCTACAAGAAATGCTCGATGCGGGTTATCAGCAGGTGGGCAAAGATTTCCCGGTGTTTCTGCACCCCCAATCGCGTGAAGAGTACGCATTAGCGCGCACCGAGCGAAAATCAGGCCAGGGTTACACAGGTTTTACCTGCTACGCCGCGCCTGATGTCACGCTTGAGCAAGATTTACTGCGCCGTGATCTCACCATCAACGCCATTGCACAGGACGAACACGGCGAGTTTATCGACCCATATAACGGGCGTGCCGATATCGAAAAACGCCTGCTGCGCCATGTCTCTCCCGCTTTTAATGAAGACCCGCTACGTGTTTTACGCGTCGCGCGTTTTGCTGCACGTTACGCTCACCTAAATTTCCAGATTGCTCCTGAAACCATGGCATTGATGTCGTCGATGGCCGCCAATGGCGAGCTTGAGCATCTGACACCGGAACGCGTCTGGAAAGAAACAGAAAATGCGCTCACCACCCGCAATCCACAAGTGTATTTCGATGTACTGCGCAAATGCGGCGCACTGAAAATTCTGTTTCCAGAAATTGATGCGCTGTTTGGTGTCCCTGCGCCAGAAAAATGGCACCCGGAAATCGACACCGGCATTCACGTTTTGATGACGCTGGCGATTGCCGCGCAACTCAGCCCTGAAGTCGATGTACGCTTTGCCACCTTATGCCACGATCTGGGGAAAGGGCTGACGCCAAAAGAGTTCTGGCCGCGTCATCACGGGCATGGCCCGGCGGGGGTAAAACTCGTCGAACGAATGTGCCAGCGAATGCGTGTGCCTAATGAAATTCGCGACCTTGCCAAACTGGTCGCTGAATACCACGACCTGATTCACACCTTCGCTATTTTACAGCCAAAAACCATCATCAAGTTATTCGATGCCATTGATGCCTGGCGCAAACCGCAGCGCATTGAGCAAGTCGCTTTAACCAGCGAAGCGGATGCCCGCGGGCGCACAGGTTTTGAAGCCAATGACTATCCTCAGGGCAGATTGCTGCGCGCGGCCTGGGTCGCAGCACAAAGCGTCACCAACAAAGAGGTCATTGATGCTGGTTTTAGCGGCCCGGCGATCCGCGATGAGTTAACGCGTCGCCGTATTGCCGCTATTCAGGCATGGAAAATGACACTCTAGCGCTAACAGCTTTGAGCCTCGGTGTTCGCCAGGCGTAGCGTCAGATGATCAAAAGCCGTGAGCCTGTCCTTGTTAATCGGTTCTCCCAGTGCGTTACACAACAATGACTTCCAGCATTGCGGAATGTCTATCGGTTGCGCAGCGGGATTACAGAACCGTAGCAGGGTTTTACCATACAACACGTCTGTTCCGCTCCACACCAGCCCTTGAGGAATCTCATCAATCAGGCTCCAGACGGTGACCGGCTTTTGGGTTATTTCCATATCGAAATTATCCAGACGGTGAAGGTGCTTCTCTTCCTCCTGCCACTGCCAGAGCAAAGCATTGAAACTGTACTTTTGCTGGCTGATAACCACCGCAGCGGCACTTCTTTTCCCAAGGCTAAGCGCAAATTCGAAATGTAGCCAACCAGTCAAATTCGCCTCCGGTGCCGCAAGCACATGCCCGGAAGCGCGCCCTGGCCGATATAGCAGATCGCCTTTCCCCACAAAACCCGCCCCTCTGAACAACGTCAATCGCAGATCTGACCCGCTATATTCGTACTCTTTCAGACCACGGGCATACACGTGGTAATCCTCGTGGGCGCTGAGCCAGTGCATAAAAGGCTCCGTATCCACTGGCATTTCTGTATAGCCTGAAGCTGAGGTGATGTTCTGGTTATGCCGCTCAATCCAGCCGAACGGCATGTCGGCTTTCACGGAAGTGATCGCCTTACCGGTGTTAATCAGTACCTGCATACGATGCTCGCGCACCTGATTATCAACCGCCAGCGCAAAGCGTATTACGTCGTCTTCCAGTGTCACAACCAGCTCAATGGCGACTGGCCGCTGCTGCGAAACTCTCTCTGTTCGCTGCGAATTGATCGCTTCGGGCAGTTGCAATGTGGCAGATAACCGCAGCTCCTGCTTGCGTTCGCACTGGCTAGCACCGAGCCATTCAAACTGGTCAAACAGCCTTTCTTCATCTCCAGCAAGCGGAGAGAAATCATATAAATCGCCATCGTTCGCGATATCCGCCAGCCGTATTAACCGCTCAATGGTGTCGCCGCTGAATTTATCAAGCAGGTCAAGATTTCCGTCACGCCAGGTGAGTTTGTAGCGGCTGTTTTCAATAGCGCTCTGAGCTAGCGGCTGCATAGTGATCATTGAATCTGCCGTGGCGCTCTCCAGCCTGAACTGAGCCATACCCATTGGCGGGACGGCAACATCAGGAATATCAATGTGATTGAGATAATAAAACTCGTCGCTCAAGGTTTCGACTTCACCATCTGGCGTTAACAGCACATGACGTGGGCGATTGATCTTCTGCTGATCCAGCAAGACAAACGGTACGCTGGCACCTTCGTTGTCGAGAATGGAAAATGCGGCGCTGGCCGAGATTAACACCTGGTCGCGGCTGTAAATGCGCGGGCTACTGGTACCATTGGTGAGTAAAAAACGGTAGGTATTCTGGCGATCATGATTTTGCAACAGCAAGCGCGCGCACAAATTATAAAGTGCTTCACCAATCTGCTGCGCCTGGCGGCAACGATGCACAACATCACGATTGGTTTCGTCACTATTACACCCACCCGCACTATCATGGGCATGAGATTCCAGAAGCAACCGCCACGCTTTTTCGAGCATCTCTTCCGGCACGCGAAAACCATTCGCCCGCGCCAGGGCAATCATCGGTTCGACAAGGGTGATTAAACAGGCCTCAGCCTCATAGTTCGCCTTTTTAATGTCATAACGCGAAGAACCGATACTTTTGTGTACCCGAGCCATACGCGGGCTGCGAAACTCGCCCTGGTATATCGACAGTGAATCAGGCTCAATGGCGGCCATAAAAGCCTCGTAGTTACTGACCCGCCAGTCATCCTCCGAGTGACAACCCACCTGCGCCACCAGCTTTTCAAAATCCTTGTCGCAGCTCACCTGATCGCCACCGATCGGGCAAAGCAGATGTTCGCTATCGCTTAGCTGTTTCATGCGTTCCAGCAGCGGGAAGGTTTCAACATGAAAATGGTTAATATCAAAATTGCGGTATCGCGCCCCGCGCTCAGGATGCCCCAGCATGTAACCGTAAGGCATCACGACCGTTTTAACTTGCTCGCCATTGGCGGCCTGCCACATCAACTCTGGCGGCCCCATCAAATCGCGGTCATAACCTCTGCGGATCAAAATATTATTCAGACCAAATGCGCTAGCGAGCTGTGGAATTTGAGCATACGCGCCAAAAGTGTCAGGCAAATAAAGGACATCCATGCAGTAGCCAGCTTGCTTTGCATGGTAGATACCAATCCGCAAGTTGCGGAACATTGACTCGGTGCTAATAGCAAACAAATCCGGCTGGGTGTACCACGGCCCGACCAGCAAACGCTTGTCTGCCACCAGTTTCCTGACCCGTGCGGTCATCTCCGGTTTGATCTGCAAATAATCAACCAGCAAGGAGCTTTGTGCATCAAGATGGTAGTCAAAGTGCTCGTTCCCCTCTAACGCCTCCACCAGTTCGGTAAATGCTTTTACTGCCAGCACCTGGGTATCGATGGTAGTGAAATACCATTCGCGATCCCAGTGGGTATGCGACACAGCATGAATAACGCGACGATCCTTCTTTTTCATTGGATATTCCTTTTATCTAAGCCAGACAGGGTTGGTAATTACACGAGCATGACCCTCGCGATTAATACGCAGGAAAACAAAACCTTCCGCTGCACAATCCCCGTACCAGCAGAGATTTCCGTTGTCACTTTCCAGCGTTGTGATGCCCCTGCTGCTATACAGTAGAATTTCGTTCGCAGGCTCGGTCTGAAGTTTCACCACCAGTTGCCGCCCGGAAGTGGACTCGCCAATCCCTGCCCCGCTGACACTAAACTCTTCGAGCACCGTGTCATCACACTGAAACCATGCTCGACCAGCCTGTAATGCACTGAGAATGGCTTCACGTTCGCAACATTCGGCCCGCACCCAGGTATGTGCAAGCGCCAGACCTTTTTCACGGTGGAAATCACTTCCGGCTACCGCAACACAAAATTTCCCGTCACAAAGCTGTTGATACCAGAACTGAAAAGCCTGTTCATTTTGCGTACAGCCATCCCATTCACCGTTCCAAATTTCCAGCCAGTCAAACTCTTTGATTTCACTCAGCCACGGGCAATGCTGGCAAAAAGGATGATTGATACCAATGCGCGCACCGTTTTGACGCGCTTCGTGGATGCGCGCAAAGACAGCGGATTCACTGTCGCAGGGGATGAAATTCTGAACCGGGCGATCGCAACCTACCAGGTTGACATGCCCGCGAGTGGTCGTCAGTTCCATTCCCGGTATCAGGCAAAGCTCACTGTTGATGGCGCTAATTTCTCGGTTTTGAGAGCACGTATTGTGATCGGTAAAAAACAGGTAGTGATAGCCATGCGCCTGCGCTCGCTCAACCAGTTCCCCGACACTCAATTTCCCGTCGCTGTGCAGGGAATGAATGTGTGTATCGCCTTTAAACCAGCGCCAGTGTTTCTTGTGAAAAGTGATATCAACATGAATATCGCAGGTATTGGTTACGTGATGCAGGCCAAGCAGGATGTGCCAGTTTCCTGGCGCAATGGCACTTCGCTGATAACCCGGTGTTGCATAGCATTCGCTAAGTCGCACTGCATCTCTTGCCCCCCCACTCCAGCCATGCACCGTTCCATTCGCCATCATTCCCAGATCAACTGTGTTCCCGGGGCTATAGCGATAGCGAACTTCCAGTCGTTCGATTCCTTCCGGCACACAAAAGGAAATTTGCTGGATCTGCTGCTGATCTTTTGGATATACGGTCAGATGTAACGGCAAGAGTTCGATATATTCTGTGTCGGTGGGTTTCTGAATCGTCATGATATTTTTCCCTTAACAATCCAATAATTCTTTACAATCGCCAGCAATCATTACCACCTCAGCGCCATAAATAATCTGGTAGCCCTTATCACCCACGCGGACGACGCCTTTTGCCTGTAATTTTTTCTTCCAGTAATTATCAGCGGCCACTTTTTCGGGATCTTTGACTTCGACCCGTAAGCGAGAAATACAGTTATCAAAAGCAACAATATTTTCCGCACCGCCAAAGGCTTCAATGATTTGATGGGCTAGCATGTCGCCCGGCGTACTTTGTTGCTTATTTTTATAGTCGGCCTTGGTATACAATTTTATTTCTTCTGCTGTATTTTCTTCATCGTCAGGCTCACGACCTGGTGTCATGACATTAAATTTCAAAATAAGAAACCTGAATAGCACGTAATAAATACAAAAGAACAGGGGCATCAGCCAGAGATAGCCCCAACAATTAAGTTTTGAAGGCTGTAGCAGCACCGGTAAAATATCTTTAATACTTCCACCATAAATGGAAACACCTGCCATCTCAGTCAGCACAAAGGCAAGTCCAGTTAATGGCACATGCACCAGGTAAAACAACCACGGTGCGACAAATAAAAAGGTATATTCAATCGGTTCCGTTACGCCAAAAAGAACCATGGCCGTTAATACCGGAATCAGTAAACCCGCCACCGCTTTTTTATGTTTATATTTAGCACACTGATAGATAGCTAAACCTGCGCCGGGTAAAGCACCAAAATGAATCACGGAACGACCAGACTGAAAACCTCTCACTAATAGTTCAGTTGTTTCCTCGCAAGCGAGTTGAGCCATATAAATATTCGTGGTCCCGCTAACCAACTTGCCGCAGATCTCCATTGACCCGCCCAATTCAGTTAAGCGAATCGGCGTGGTGACCAGATGATGTAAACCAATTGGCAGTAACGATTTATCGACCACCGCCCAAAGGAATGTCCCGAACAACCCGGAATTCCAGATCAATTTGCTGAACTGGGCAAGCACACCGCCTATCGGAGGCCAGATAAAGTAAAAAACAATGCCCAACATTGAACCGGTTAACAGCGCCACAATAGGCACGGTGCGTGTTCCGGCAAAAAAAGACAGCACGATGGGCAGCTTCACGTTATAAAGACGGTTATGCAAATAAGAGGTGACTAACCCGATAAGCAGGCCACCAAAAATACTCATTCGATAGGTAAACATGCCAAGCTCGTTGGTATATATCGAAGCCTTTTGGACTGCACTCACCTGCTCAAAACCTACTTGTTGAAAATAACTCGCACTGGTCGTCTGTGGGGATAAACCGTTTAAACCGAGGATGGTGCTTATGACATAGTGCATCGCCATAAACCCAACCACACCGGAAAACGCGGCCCAGCCTTTCTCTTTTTTGGCCAAACCAAAAGAGACACCACAGGCAAAAAAAAGTGGTAAATTAGTGAAAACCACATCGCCCATCGCTTTCATAATTGTGAAACCAATAAATGGCAAAGACCCCTCATAAATAAAGGAGGACAGATGTAGCGCTGCTATCACCTCTTTATTTGTAAAAGCGCTACCAAAACCCATTAACATAGAACCAATCGTGATAATAGAAATAGGGACTAACATAGCCTGCCCGACCATTTGCATCTGCTGCTTCATTGAAGATCCCTCTTATTCATATATATCAGACAGATTCGCTGCGGCACCTGTACTGACTGCACCCAATCAGTTGAATCATGACGGATATAAATAATGCATTGTGTTAAAAAGAAAAAAGACAGGAGTCACAGATTAATTAACCCTGTCATAGTGAAGTTATCTTTGCTCTCATTTAGATTTAGAAACAAACAATATCCATTATTTCCTGTTACATCCAGAAAATAAAACCACTCAATTAATAAAGCCAGGATAATTACAGTAACCACCCTAGCAAGATTTATTATTTCCTTATGTTATCTACTCTACAAAAAACAGAGATAAATAATCTTATTACACTTCAAAATACATTCATAAAACAAATAGTCTAATGGGACAGGCTCATTTCGCTATAGTCCGTTAAAGTGCCAGTTCAATAGCTAAAAGTTCGGTGATCGCGGCAGCATTCGACAACGTGTGAAGCGGTTCGCGGAATTCGCTGTGCATCAATTTGCGAGCCAGGCGCGAGAAAATCTTCATGTGATTATCTTGTTCCTGTTCGCTCACTGTCAGCATAATGACCAGATTCACATCAACATCTTCGCCCCAATTCAATGGCGCATTTAACCGCAAAAGCGAAATACTGCTGTGCAATACATGCGCTGATTTGCAATGTGGAATCGCCACTGAAAATCCGAGTGCGGTAGAAAACACGGCTTCGCGATCCCAGATAGCCCTTTCCACTAGTGCTCCGGAAACGACACGCTGCTGCACTTCAAGGTTATCAGTCAGTAATTTGATGGCTTCTTCTTTGCTGGACACACTTTTATCCAGCAACACCAACTCCGCCGCCAGCACCGTTTTTTGCGACTGTGCTCGCATGAATTGCTCAACAAGTTCCAGCACTTGTTCGCCGCTCTCACTGGCAATCGCTGTTTCAAGGAGTTGTTGGCATTGCGCAATATCCAGTGAAGTTAGCGCTTCCTTACACGGCGTGATAGCTCCCACCGCCATGCTTAACTGCGTTAATCCCATTCCAATCAGCAGCGGCAACATTTGCTTATCTGCGGCCATTTCGCCACACAAGCTAATCGCCAGCCCGGCGGCCTGCGCACGTTGCGTAATATCACGCATAAGTGCCAAAAACGTCGGGTTGCGATAATCGTAAAGGTGACGCACCTGTGGATTACCGCGATCGCACGCCAGGAAGTACTGTGTAAGGTCATTGCTACCAATAGAGACAAAATCGAGGTATTTCGCGGCTTTTTCCAGTAAATAAAGCGTAGATGGCACCTCAACCATAATACCGAGATGCCATTCACCGACGGAGATATCTTCTTGCTGCAAGGTGTGCGCGACGTGCTGGAACTGGCTGTGTAACCACTGAATTTCCTGAAGCGTGGCCACCATCGGTACCATAATATTTAGCGGGCCAACCGCGCTCGATCTGAGTAAAGCTCGCGCTTGTGTGGTGAATATTTCATGAAATTGCGGATACATGCGCACTGCGCGATAGCCGAGGAATGGGTTCTCTTCTTTGGGTAAATCGAGAAAATCACAAGGTTTATCGCCGCCGATATCCAGTGTACGAATGGTGATTTTTTTGCCTTTCGCCGCACGCAACACTTCGCTATACGCCTGATATTGTTCTTCTTCATCAGGTGGCAGACTGCGTTCACAGAAGAGCATTTCGGTGCGGAACAGGCCAACGCCATCCGCGCCTTTGCTAAACACCTCCTGCGCTTCAACAGCCAGGGCAATATTCGCCAGCACGCTCACCGATGTGCCATCCACCGTCGTAACTTGTTGCCCGCACAGCGATGCACTGCGTGCCGTAATCGCCTGCTGCTTTTCGGTTTCCAGCCGATACCAGCTTTCCATTGCGGCATTGGGATTGGCCACCAGCACACCGTGGCGGCTGTCGAGAATCATCATGCTGGCGCTACGCACGAGTGCCTCAGATTGCGTCACTCCGCACAACAACGGCACACCAAATGACCGCGCCAGAATCACAGTGTGGGACGTTTCACCGCCATCACCCATCACTATGCCTTGCAGATGTGGGTTGCGTAGCCGCAGGAACTGCCCTGGCGTCAGTACGCCGCTACATATCACGATGCTGTCTTCGGTGAGCGTCAGTTGAATTTCAAGTGGCCGCCCCAGCACATTTGCGGCAATGCTCTGGCAAAGATCGCGAATGTCGATCACCCTTTCACGCAAATATTGGCTGCTGCTTTTCAGCAAAGACTCGCTCAGTGTTTGCACCGTCAATGCGATGGCCTGCAACGCATTGCGCGCCGAGGTATGTGACAGCAAGCAGGATTTAAATGCTGGATCGCTCAGCAATTTAAGCTGTGCGGCTAACACCTGCGCAGCACCGCTATCCGACTCGGCTAACATATTCTTCGTTAAAACCCAGGCATCACACAGTTGCTGATGCTGATGTACGAGGTCAGCGGCAGGTTCATGGCGCGACAATTCATGGAGATCGACGCAATTAATATGCACCGGCACACCGCGTCCGATTCCCTTACTCACTCCGTTACCACGCACATAGTCCGCGCCCGCATGTTCTATAAATACCGGCAACGGCTGTGAGTGGGTGTCCAGTGAGTACGCCAGCGGCTCGTCGCAATCGGCAAACTCACCACGCATAAAAGCCTGCAACACCTCAAAGGCTGCCTGTTGATCGCCACCTTCAATCAGAAACTGGCACGAGTCACCGTTAGTAATATCGGCACCAATCATGCCCAGTACGCTTTTCGCATCGGCCTGGGTCTTTTTGCTGAGGTTGATAAGCGTAATCGACGCCGAAAAAGGTTGTGTGCGCTGTTCTATTTCGCTTGCCGGGCGAGCATGGATGCCGTTAGGCAAAGTACAAATAAAGTTGAGGGTTAACATGTGTTTCCCGCCCTAAAATGTGATGACAAAAGTCGCCGGCGCGCACGTTGGCACCGTGTCTGGCTGAGCTTCCAGTGCGGTTTCCGCAAGCGTTGCTGGCATGATTTCACCGTGGGTTTCAGGCACGCCACGCTGCAGCGGTTGAGCTGAGGGGTTCCAGCCACGCACCACCAGCGCATCGCGATGCTGAGCTTTTTTCAGCACGCTGAAATGCAGTTCGGTATCCCAACTTAAGACACTGAAATGAGGCGGGAAAGTGCGACCATGAGGATTAGTGCGAAAACGCGACCAGCCAGTAGCCAGCCACGCATGAAGGTTGCCGCGCGCGCGTTCAACGTTGCGCCAGAATGCGTTATCCGCACCGTGATTCATCGCCAGTACACTGAGTTTGAAGTGGTGCATGCCCTGTATTTGCGAATCAGGCGAAGGCAAAACCATACCGGACGCCCGCCCTGGACGGTAAGGCATATTGGCCTGCCCGAGCCAACCGACGCTGCGCAGCAAAGTCACCGCGATAACATCTTGTCTGTTTTGCGGAATTTGATATTCACGCAACCCTTCGGTCACAGCGCACAATCCCCGCTGCGCGTCATACATCATCACCTGGCTTTGCATCGGGTAGAGCGCCACCGGCGCTTCGGTCCATTGCTCGTCCTGCCAGACCGCCATTTCCGACGGCAAGTTTTGGCGTTCAATCAAGCCAAACGGCTGATCGGCAAAATGAATATGACTTTGAGCCGCAGTCGGCAGTAGCACTTGCAATCGGTGGTCGCGCACCGTGTTATTGACGCTAATTGCCACATCCAGCCAGGCGTTGCTGTCGGCAAGCGTGATAGTCATGGTGATATCGAGTGCGGCATCCGCACGCTGTTCACGGCGAGCCGCCAGATCCTGCGGCACCGCTATTTTCCAGCTTAGCGTCAGCGCACTTTGCAGCGCCCCTTGTGTGCCGCTGATTGACGTCAGGAAGCCATTACTGTTGATTAGCCAGTCATCAAACGGCGGCGAATAGTTGTAGTTATCGCCTGCATCGCCGCCATCAACCAGTTGCAGAATATTGTGATAGCTCTGCTGACTGTGCTTGTCGGTTAACGTCAAAATGCCTAGCTCGTCCACTTCCAGCCGCAGCCAGGCGTTTTCCAGTTTGTTTATCGATTTAGCCTGCTGCTCAAAGCCTGCGTTAATACCCTCTTGCAGATACAACGTTTGATAGCCACAGGCAGGAATATTGGCGACCTCCAGCAACAAACAACATTTGCGATACCAGGTGGTTTCGGTGCTGTTTGATAACTCCTGAACGATAATCGACATATCCTGGCGGCCTTCTTCGACAATCTGCCAGCGACACTCTTTGCCTTCGCTGTCGACCACGCGGAAATCTTGTTCCGGTGTGAATATTGTCAGCTCGAGCAGCCCGGCACTCATTTGCGGGTGCGCATTGAAGATGATG
Source organism: Buttiauxella agrestis ATCC 33320 (assembly GCA_024169445.1). Taxonomy (GTDB): domain Bacteria; phylum Pseudomonadota; class Gammaproteobacteria; order Enterobacterales; family Enterobacteriaceae; genus Buttiauxella; species Buttiauxella ferragutiae. The sequence continues at coordinate 1,685,009 of JALKFA010000001.1, read as the reverse complement.
ATTTTCTTGCCATCTTGCTGCGCTGTAATCCCTTCAGCCAGCATCTTCATATTCAGGTCAATCAACTGGTTCGCCATTTCCAGACCCGATTCAAGGCGATTTTTGACCATCGCGTTAACCCGATCTGAATTGCAGCCACCGATGCTGTCGTGGGCGTGGGATTTCATCGCTTCACGCCAGATATTATCGACGGCATGTTGCGGATACGGCAGGCCCAGGCGCCAGTTGACTGCCAGCAACGGCTCCAGATGCTGGCTCAGTGTCCGTTCCAGGCGGGCGTTAAGTTGCTTGATGTCGATGCGGGTCGAGAAAATACCGCGATGAATACGCATATATTTCGGGCTGAGAAGCTCGCCCTGATAAACCGGCAGAGTCACGTTGGTGCTTTCCAGCGCCTGGAAAAACTGGCTGAAACTACTGCGCACAAAGTGGTAGTCATCCTGCAGTGGGTTAAGCTGCTCGAGCATTGCCGGAACACGATATTCAAACGGCGACTGGTCGTTACCGTTGGGCAGCAAAACGTGGTCGGTGAGGGAGAAACGCGTCTGTTTTTCCAGTATCGGTTCCAGCGTTTTTTGGGCCGTTTGGGGATTGTCAGGCAGCCATTTGGCGCAACCATAGCCCCACGGCAACACGGCGGTGGTGACTTTGCTGCCATCGGCGGCCTGCCAGATAAATTCGCTATGCGCGACATTGTGTTCGCTCCAGCCGCGCCAGATAACGGCGTAGTCGATCGCAAATTGCTGCAAAAACATCGGCAGTTGTGCACTTTGCCCAAAAGAATCAGGCACATAACCGATTGGCATTGTGCCACCGAAACACTGGCAGTCGGCGTGGCCGAGCAATAAGTTTCGGGTTATTGATTCCGCACCAACCACCAGAAAATCGCTCTGTGTATACCACGGGCCAATCACAATACGCCCCTGCTCTATTAACTGTCGTAACCGGGTTTCCTGATGAGGCGCAACACTCAAGTAATCTTCTATAACCACCGTTTGCCCATCGAGAACAAATGGCCCTAAGGTTTTATCTTCTTCCAGACGCTGAAAAAGATCGTCCATAAAATAATAAAGTACCGCTTTTGAATCGTTCTCAGTGAAATACCACTCGCGATCCCAATGGGTATGTTGTACCAGATGAACAATTTTCATATTTCAACCTCATCATGACAATGACTGCATATTTAACCCAGCTGCCATGACTTTATTTTAAATACAGGAAACCCTGAGACTGATGAGTCTCATTGATATTTATTACTGCGCTATCAGCAAACCATTAAATAAAAGTCTAACGGCTCACTTTAAATTTAGGTGCAGCTGCTTTTTCTACTTTATTGCCCGAAGGTGTCGACTGACTGAACACCAGCAGCGAACCCATTGCGACAATTGCTGAACCTACGGCAATAGACAGGATGTAAACCGGCCAGCCATCAACGGCTAACCAACCGTAAAATCCGGAAATTGGCGCATGGTTTACCGCCCCTAAACCAACCGCCATCGCCGCCCCTGTCGCTGTACCGACCACGTTGATAATGATGATCTTTGGATTGGCTAAGGCGAAGGGGATCGCCCCTTCTGAAACACCAATCAAGCCCATTAACGTTGAGGCTTTGCCCGCTTCTTGCAGAGATTCTGGGAAGCGATGCTTCCAGATAAGAGTTGCGACGCCAAGGCCAATCGGCGGGATAATTATCGCCACTTGTGCCGCGGTGTTGGGGTCGTAAATCCCCGAGGCCAGCAGTGCCATTGCGGTGGTAACTGCGGCTTTATTGACCGGGCCGCCAAGGTCAAAGCCCACCATGCCACCGACCACTGCGGCCAGAATAATTTTGTTAGTGCCGGACATCGCCAGCAGCCACGCTTCCATACCGCGATTGAGTGCCGCCAGTGGCGTGCCAATCACAAACGCCATAATGATGCAGGTCAGCAGCGTGCCGCCAACGGGGAGAATGAAAATCGGCCCAGCAGAGGCCAGCGAGCGTGGCAGTTTTATTTTTGCGGTCAGCAAGCGGACCACGTAACCGGCGACAAAACCCGCCGCCAGCGCACCAAGAAAGCCGGTGCCGAGGTTGCTGGCTAACAGGCCGCCGACCATACCTGGTGCAATCCCCGGTTTATTGGCAATCGCAAAGCTGATGTAACCTGCCACAATCGGCAGCATTAATGACAACGCCAGGCCGCCAAAACCATCGAACTTATGCAGCATCTGCACCACCAGGCTTGCGGCCTGTTCGTGGCTGGCATCCCAAATGTTATCAATGCCATACATCGATGCACCAATACGGGCGATACCCATAATGACGGCACCGGCAATGACAAACGGCAGCATGTATGACACACCGGTCATAATGGCGTTTTTCACCTCCGTCCCGGTAGAGGATTTCACCCCGCCACCCTGAAATTTAGCCATTATTGATCTCCTGCTCAATGGCATCAAAGACGGCGTCACCAAACTTAATCGGGTCTGCCACGCTGCATTCCAGCTTTAGCATGCCATCGAAGCGCTCTTTGTTGTTAATGGCCACATCAGCGGCGATGATTACACCATCGGCACGCGCCAGATCCTCCGCGGTAATTTCATTTTCCGACCCCATACTGCCCTGGGTTTCGACTTTAATTTCGTGCCCACGGCTTTTGCCAGTGATTTCCAGAGCTTCGGCGGCCATGAAGGTATGAGCAACGCCAGTCGGACATGCAGCTACACAAACGATGTACATAGTGATTCCTCTCTCAGATGGGCGGGTACAGACAATAAAAAAAGCACAATGGCGATAAGGCGCATTGTGCTTTTTAAGCAGTAAAACAGTCTGTTATGTGAATCTGAATTCGCATCGGACTCGCCACTCAAACGGTGGCACACCAGCAACTGGTGCGCACTGCGAGTGGTGTAGCTAAATGCCAGTTCATGGCGAAGTTGCGCCACTAGTTGGGCCTGAATAGTGGTATTTACAGTGTTGGAAACGAGTGGGGTTTGTGGGCGTTTGGATAAGGTAAACAGGCTCTCGCCAGCACAATCCCACAAGCGTGACCAGCCGCCAGAAAACTCATCTTCGTTATTTTCCTGCGGGTATTCTTCGGCAACACTAAGTGATTGAACGGAGTTGAAACAGCAAAGTCCACTCAGCAATGACTTCACGCTGCTGAATTTCCCCAGCAGGCAGTAAAAGCAGTAACTGATTAATCGGTGGACTATGACGTACATATTTCCTCCAGTCTTGAGCGCATGATAATAGTCATTAACCTGTGGAGTAAATGTGATTGCTCGCACAATTCCCGTTATTCTAATCAACCAAATATTTGGAATAAAAAAGCCACTTAATTAAAGTGGCTTTTGTTATTAGTGGTTAATATTAGAAGAATACGAAATAAACCACTGCTGCGACCGCAAATCGATAAATTGCGAACGGAATGAACGAAATACGTTTAATCAGTTGCAGGAACGTTTTAATGGCAATCAACGCAACTATAAATGCTGTCATAAAACCAACGGCAAACATTGGCAAATCAGCCATGGTTAAGAAACCGATGCTCTTATAAACATCCAGCACGGTCGCACCCATCATCATTGGCACCGCCAGCAGGAACGAGAACTCAGAGGCTGCATAACGGCTGATGCCCATTAACATACCACCTGAAATCGTGGCGCCTGAGCGCGAGAAGCCCGGCCACAGCGCCAAGCATTGGAAACAACCAATCGCAAAAGCCTGACGATAAGTAATGTCATCCACACCTTCGGCACGCGGAACCTTCGGTTTGAACATCTCAGCGGCAATCAGTAGCACACCACCAACCACCAGCGCATACATGACGTTTACCGGGTTAAATAGCGACTTGATCATGTCATGGAAAACCAGCCCCAACGCTACTGCAGGCACCATGCCCAGCAGAATGTGAATCAGCGTTAAACGCCCGGTTCCGGTACCTTCGTGAGGTTGGCGACCAAAGTGGATACCGATAAGCCCAAACAGACGGCGCCAGAACATCACCACAACCGCCAGAATCGAACCTAACTGGATAACGACTTCAAACGTTTTCGCCGTGTCACCTTCAAATCCCAGAAGGTGACCAACAATAATCATATGACCGGTGGATGAGACGGGTAAAAACTCCGTTACCCCTTCGACAACCCCAAGAATTGCAGCAATAACTAACGAGTGCAGATCGCTCATTAAAAATCCTCTAACCCCAAAACACACAGAAAAAAAGCGGCGTCTGCCGCGAAAAGATGACAGTTTTGACTAAGCTACGCCTGTTTGGTTTAGCCAATATGAACCTAATGACTTAATTTAAGATTAATGCCACGTTCGATAACTACACCAACATTGGCGGCCTGCGCAACCGCACCTGGTTTACTGACTTTTAAACGTACCCACGGCGAGTTAAAGCGAGTGAGTAGCAGTTGTGCAACCTCTTCAGCCACGCGTTCAACCAATGCAAAACGGCCACCCGAAACATGGCTGATGACTGCATCGCTGACATCGGCATAGCTTAAACAATCTTTTACGTCGTCACTGCTGGCAGCCTGGCGGTTATCCCATGCCATTTCGATATCGAAGACCAGTTTCTGTGAGATCGTTTGTTCCCAGTCGTAAACACCAATTGTGGTGATTACAGTGAGTTGCTCTATAAATACAATATCCATCACGCCCTGCCCGGTTTTTAGTCACGCCAGATACCACTTCCGGCGAAATATGCGTATTATCCACAGATGCAGAGAATACAACGACACTTTCAAAATGGAACAGCGTTATGAGTGCAATCGCGCCAGTCATGATCCTGCTTGCGTATCTTTGCGGCTCAATTTCTAGCGCCATCCTGGTTTGCCGAGTTGCCGGTCTTCCTGATCCACGACAAAACGGTTCTGGCAATCCTGGAGCAACCAATGTCTTACGCATTGGCGGCAAAGGCGCTGCCGTAGCGGTACTGATTTTTGATGTTCTTAAAGGAATGCTACCCGTCTGGGCGGCTTACGCACTAGGCGTGACACCGTTCTGGCTGGGGCTTATCGCTATCGCAGCCTGTATCGGGCATATCTGGCCTGTATTCTTCAATTTCCACGGCGGTAAAGGCGTTGCGACGGCTTTTGGTGCTATCGCTCCCATCGGCTGGGATTTAACCGGCGTAATGGCGGGAACCTGGCTGTTGAGCGTATTACTGAGCGGTTATTCGTCTTTAGGGGCGATTATCAGCGCTCTGATTGCGCCGTTCTATGTCTGGTGGTTCAAACCGCAATTTACCTTCCCGGTTGCCATGCTGTCGTGCCTGATTTTGATGCGCCACCACGACAACATTCAGCGTTTATGGCGTGGGCAGGAAACCAAAATCTGGAAGAAACTGCGCAGAAATAAAGACAAAAAAAAGGAGTGAATTCTCACTCCCTTCTAATGATTCTGGTGAACCTTCACGCAGCAGGTAACTCAGCCAACGGCCAACGAGGGCGCACAGTCACGCTCAATTCACCCGCTGTTCCGGCTTTCAAACGAATCATGCCAGCATAAGCAATCATCGCGCCGTTATCAGTACAAAATTCTGGGCGCGCGTAGAACACTTCCCCACGGCGTTTTGCCATCATTTCTTCCATACGCGTACGCAGAGTACGGTTTGCACTGACGCCACCAGCCATTACCAGGCGTTTAAAGCCAGTATGATCCAACGCACGTTTACACTTAATCGCCAGCGTATCGACAACCGCATCTTCAAATGCGCGAGCGATATCTGCACGGGTTTGTGGATCGGCTTCATTGGCGCGAATAGTGTTCGCCGCGAACGTTTTCAGGCCGGAGAAGCTGAAATCAAGACCTGGGCGGTCAGTCATCGGGCGTGGGAAAGTAAAGCGCCCCGCAGTGCCTTGTGATGCCATTTTTGACAGCATTGGGCCGCCAGGATAATCCAGCCCCAATAGTTTGGCAGTCTTATCAAAGGCTTCACCGGCAGCATCATCAATAGACTCACCTAAAAGCTCATATTGCCCAATTCCCGTCACGCTAATCAATTGTGTATGACCGCCGGAAACCAGCAGGGCGACAAACGGGAACTCAGGTGGATTTTCTTCCAGCATCGGCGCTAATAAATGCCCTTCCATATGATGAACCGGCACAGCAGGAACATCCCAGGCAAACGCCAGCGAGCGACCAATTGTTGCGCCGACTAACAACGCACCGACCAAACCAGGCCCTGCGGTATAGGCGACACCGTCAATATCTTTTGCGGTTAATCCTGCTTCTTTTAATGCTGCCTGAATCAATGGCACTGTTTTGCGAACATGGTCGCGGGAAGCAAGCTCCGGCACCACGCCGCCATAGTCAGCGTGCAGTTTCACCTGACTATACAATTGATTAGCTAATAACCCTTTTTCATCGTCATAAATGGCGATGCCGGTTTCATCACAGGAAGTCTCTATACCCAGTACTCGCATGGCGGTCTCTACCTCAAAGTCTTGGCGCGAAGTTTAAGCTCATGGGGGCTTATTGTAAAACAATGCTCACCTATTGGCCGACGGTGGTGTATAATCCGCACCCCTGGAAGATTCCGGCCTTAAAAGCCAGGTTTCTGGTTGTCCGGTGCTTTACAAAGCAGCAGTAGTTGCAGTAAAATTCCGCACCATTTTGAAATAGCTGACGCCTAAGTCAGCGGCAAACCGAATTTATCAAAGGTGAGAGTTAATGCCGGTAATTAAAGTACGTGAAAACGAGCCATTCGACGTAGCACTGCGTCGCTTCAAGCGTTCTTGTGAGAAAGCAGGTGTTCTGGCGGAAGTTCGTCGTCGTGAGTTCTATGAAAAACCGACTACCGAACGTAAACGCGCTAAAGCTTCTGCTGTGAAACGTCACGCGAAGAAACTGGCTCGCGAAAACGCACGCCGCACTCGTCTGTACTAATTTTCTGGAGGCTCAATCCTCCAAAACAGACTAGTAGTAGTTGTAAAGGCCGTGCTTCCGAAAGGAATGCGCGGCTTATTTTCGTTCATGAACTGACATACTTCCTGCTCTTTCATGTCGCGGTTTTATCGCAATATTGAAAGAAAGCGAGTACCAAACGGGGCCTATGGCTGGACGAATTCCACGTGTATTCATCAATGACTTGCTGGCTCGCACCGACATCATCGATCTGATTGATGCCCGTGTTAAGCTCAAAAAGCAGGGCAAGAACTATCATGCGTGCTGTCCGTTCCATAACGAAAAAACCCCCTCTTTCACCGTAAACGGTGAAAAACAGTTTTACCATTGCTTCGGCTGTGGGGCACATGGCAACGCCATCGATTTTTTAATGAACTATGACAAGCTTGAGTTTGTCGAAAGCGTTGAAGAACTGTCGGCAATGCACAATCTTGAAGTGCCTTACGAAGCAGGTAGCGGACCGAGCCAGATTGAGCGTCATCAACGGCAAAGTCTTTATCAATTAATGGATGGCTTAAACGCCTTTTATCAACAATCCCTGGCTCAACAATCGGCTGAACCTGCTCGTCAGTATCTGGCACAGCGCGGTTTAAGCTCCGAAGTTATTCAACATTTCGCCATCGGCTACGCCCCTCCCGGTTGGGATAACGTTTTAAAACGTTTTGGTGGTAATACCGAAAACCGTCAAGCACTGACGGATGCGGGTATGTTGGTCACTAACGATCAGGGACGTAGTTACGACCGCTTCCGCGAAAGGGTAATGTTCCCCATCCGCGACAAGCGAGGCCGGGTAATTGGTTTTGGTGGCCGAGTGCTGGGCGATGCCCTGCCGAAGTACCTGAACTCCCCGGAAACCGATATTTTCCATAAAGGCCGCCAGTTGTATGGCCTGTATGAAGCTCAACAGAGCCAGCCCGAACCCGCACGTTTGTTAGTTGTGGAAGGCTACATGGATGTGGTGGCGTTGGCGCAATACGGTATTTCTTACGCCGTTGCCTCACTGGGCACCTCAACCACTGCCGACCATATCCAGTTGCTGTTCCGGGTGACTGATACCGTTGTCTGTTGTTATGACGGGGATCGCGCAGGGCGAGATGCCGCATGGCGTGCTCTGGAAACTGCACTACCTTATATGACGGACGGCCGTCAGTTGCGCTTTATGTTCCTGCCTGACGGTGAAGACCCCGACACGCTGGTGCGCAAAGAAGGCAAAGAAGCATTTGAAGCGCGCATGGAACATGCTCAGCCGCTTTCTACGTTTCTTTTTAACAGCCTGATGCCGCAGGTCGATTTGAGCTCACCGGATGGCCGAGCGCGACTGAGTACTCTTGCATTACCCCTGATTAGTCAGGTACCTGGTGAAACTTTGCGCATTTATCTGCGCCAGGAGCTGGGTAACAAACTGGGCATTCTGGACGATAGCCAGCTTGAAAAATTGATGCCAAAGCTTGCGGAAAACAGCACGCCGCGCCCAGCCCCACAGCTAAAACGCACAACCATGCGTATACTGATAGGACTGCTGGTGCAGAATCCAGAGCTGGCACCGAATGTGCCACCGCTAAACGGTCTGGAGCAGGCTAAGTTGCCAGGGCTGACACTGTTTATCAATTTGGTGAACACCTGTCTGGCACAACCGGGTTTAACCACCGGGCAGCTTTTAGAGCTATATCGCGGTACAGAAGAAGCCGCCACCCTTGAAAAACTCTCTTCATGGGACGATATAGCAGATAAGGACATTGCAGAAAAAACATTCAACGACGCACTCGAACACATGTTTGATTCAGTGCTGGAATTGAGGTTTGAAGAATTGATGGCACGTTCCAGAACTACAGGGCTAACGCCTGCGGAGCGTGAGGAAGTCCGTGTGATAACAGAATCACGCGCGAAAAAGTAATTATTATCGGCTTAACTGCCGAACATTGATCGGGTCAAACCCGAACGCCGCAAGGATGGGCAGCGGCAATAAAATAAGTCAGCCCTCGTTACGTTATTGTTGGCGGTTTCGCCGACCGACACCAACCCTAATACTGAAGTGTGGATACCGTCTTATGGAGCAAAACCCGCAGTCACAGCTTAAACTTCTTGTTACCAAGGGCAAGGAGCAAGGCTATCTGACCTATGCCGAGGTCAATGACCATCTGCCGGAAGATATCGTCGACTCTGATCAGATCGAAGACATCATCCAAATGATCAATGACATGGGCATTCAGGTGATGGAAGAAGCACCTGACGCCGATGACCTGTTGCTTGCTGAAAACTCAAACAACACAGACGAAGATGCGGAAGAAGCTGCTGCACAGGTTCTGTCCAGCGTTGAATCCGAAATCGGGCGTACTACTGACCCGGTTCGCATGTACATGCGTGAAATGGGTACCGTTGAGCTGTTAACCCGTGAGGGTGAAATCGATATCGCTAAGCGTATCGAAGACGGTATCAACCAGGTGCAGTGCTCCGTTGCCGAATACCCGGAAGCGATCACTTATCTGCTTGAGCAGTATGACCGCGTCGAAGCAGAAGAAGCACGTCTGTCTGATTTGATCACCGGATTTGTTGACCCGAATGCAGAAGAAGACCTTGCCCCTACCGCCACTCACATTGGCTCTGAACTGACCACCGAAGAAAACAGTGACAGTGACGATGAGGAAGACGACGACGACGACGCGGACGATGACAACAGCATCGACCCTGAACTCGCTCGTGAGAAATTTGGCGAACTGCGCACGCAGTACGAAAGAACTCGCGACACGATTAAAGCGAAAGGCCGTGCTCACGCAGACTCTGCCGCTGAAATCTTGCAATTGTCTGAAGTCTTCAAACAGTTCCGCCTGGTACCGAAGCAATTCGATTACCTGGTAAACAGCATGCGTGTCATGATGGACCGCGTTCGTACGCAAGAACGTCTGATCATGAGATTGTGTGTTGAACAGTGCAAAATGCCGAAGAAAAACTTCATCACACTGTTCACCGGCAACGAAACCAGCGAAACCTGGTTCAAAGCCGCTATCGCAATGAACAAGCCGTGGTCTGAAAAACTGCATGACGTTGCTGACGACGTTCATCGCAGCTTGCAGAAACTGCAACAGATTGAAGAAGAAACCGGCCTGACTATCGAGCAGGTTAAAGACATTAACCGTCGTATGTCCATCGGTGAAGCGAAAGCTCGTCGTGCGAAGAAAGAGATGGTGGAAGCAAACTTACGTCTGGTTATTTCGATCGCCAAGAAATACACCAACCGTGGTCTGCAATTCCTCGACTTGATTCAGGAAGGTAACATCGGCCTGATGAAAGCGGTTGATAAGTTTGAATACCGCCGTGGTTATAAGTTCTCGACTTACGCCACATGGTGGATTCGCCAGGCTATCACTCGCTCTATCGCTGACCAGGCGCGTACCATCCGTATTCCGGTGCATATGATTGAGACTATCAACAAACTCAACCGTATTTCGCGCCAGATGCTGCAAGAGATGGGTCGTGAGCCAACGCCGGAAGAACTGGCTGAACGCATGTTAATGCCGGAAGACAAAATCCGTAAAGTGCTGAAGATCGCCAAAGAACCTATCTCCATGGAAACGCCAATCGGCGACGATGAAGATTCGCATCTGGGTGATTTCATCGAGGATACCACCCTCGAGCTGCCACTGGACTCTGCAACGTCTGAAAGCCTGCGTAACGCAACTCACGACGTTCTGGCGGGCCTGACAGCGCGTGAAGCGAAAGTTCTGCGTATGCGTTTCGGTATCGACATGAATACCGACCACACGCTGGAAGAAGTGGGCAAACAGTTCGACGTTACCCGCGAACGTATCCGTCAGATCGAAGCGAAGGCACTGCGCAAACTGCGTCACCCAAGCCGCTCTGAAGTACTGCGTAGCTTCCTGGACGACTAATCACATCGCCCTTCTCAAGAGCCCTCCATCGCGAGGGCTTTTTTATTTCTGCCCGCTAACAATAGCTGAGCAAAATATCAGAAGCGGGAAATATAAGAGTTTGATTAGGCTTTGATTATAAAATCGGCAGATGTCACGCAATCACTGGATTGCAGCCCAGAGTTACATTATAATCCTGCGCCACGGCCCCTTAGCTCAGTTGGTTAGAGCAGGCGACTCATAATCGCTTGGTCACTGGTTCAAGTCCAGTAGGGGCCACCAAATAAAAAAAGGACCTGGATAAGAAATTATCCAGGTCCTTTTTGTTTGCTACATATCAACAGATATTCGAATCTTTGCTATTAAGGTACGACAACCGATGACCGCTGATAGTCTCTGTACATAACTCTCAACAAAACCAACCCAATCAACAAAGCATTGTCAGGCTAAAGTGGGATTACAATTACTCATCAACGATTCCATAAATACACGAAGAATCGTCGGTTGTGTTGCTGTACGTTTTGTGACAGAAGAAAACGGCCATTTAGAGCCAAATTGCTGCGGCACAATCTGGCGCATATGACCGGAATCAACCCATTGGCGGGCGTAATGTATAGGAAGGAATCCGATGTAAGCCCCGGTCAAAATGAGAATGGCCTGCGCCTCAACATTGTCTACAGTCGCCGCTGCACTACCTGATTTGAGCAATTGCAGATCGCGTTGTTGCAGGAAGCCACGCGCCACAATTTGACTATCACGGACCGCTGCAATCAGGCCATCACCCTCTGCCTGGTTATTGAAAAGCGGATGGTAGCAACTGCAGTACAAGCGATCCTCCTCATCGTATACCTGCGTATAGGCCAACCCCGCCACCTCGAATGGAAAATGTCCTATGGCGACGTGCAGTCGTCCATCCAATACGCGTTCCTCCAACTCGGCTGGTGTACCAATGTAGATATCCAGTTGCACATCATGCCCAAGCGAGACGAACTGTCGCAAAGTGCGTGACAGAACGCTGCCACTATCGGTAACGGTATTGTCGATGATGCCCAGATAGAGTCTGCCCGATATATGCCGCTTGAGCGCTGAGGTATCCATACAAAAGGTGTCTACTGCCAATAACAAGCGTTGTGCTGCCTCGTAAGTCGCCGCGCCATGTTCAGTAAGCCGAAAGCCACTTCGTCCCCGTTCACACAATTTGACACCGAGCCGTGTCTCAAGGCTGGTCATCTGTTCACTAATAGTGGACTGACTGACATTCAGGGCTGCCTGAGCGGCCGAAAAGCCATTGCATTTCACAATTGTCATGAAAATTCTCAGTAGCTTTAGGTCAATATTGTGCAGTTGATTCACTTCTCTTTCCTCTTACGCATTGCTTCGGAAATGCCGATATGAACATCTGATGTTTTCTATTTTTATACTGCAAATTGTTGACCATAGTCATTGTTAAGGCAAATAAACAAGTGCCTGCCGTTCATCAGAAAATCCACAGATGGGGAGAGAAAATGGGGAACAATAACTATGAGACTGGACGATTAAACTTACCGTTTGTCGGGCATTGTACTTTTGCCAAATCGCCGGTATGCCTTAACTGGGAAGAGATTGATGCCGACGTGGCGATTCTTGGAGCCCCAAATGATATGGGGACCCAATGGCGCGCAGGATCCCGTTTTGGGCCACGCGGTATTCGCGAGGCATCTACTTTGTTTTCATTTGGTCATGCCGGTGCTTATGACCATGAAGATGATGCGCTCTACCTGACACAAGATCAGGTACGCATGGTCGATGTGGGTGATGCTGACATCGTGCATACCGACATGGTCAGTAGTAACGCAAACATCGAGCTTGCAGTACGAAAAATTCTTGCCTCCGGCGCCATGCCGGTGGTGCTGGGGGGTGACCATTCGATTCACGCACCTGTCATCAAGGCATATGCAGGACGAGGACCGATTCACATCGTTCACTTTGACGCCCACCTCGACTTTGTCGACGAACGTCACGGCGTGCGCTATGGCCATGGCAGCCCACTACGCCGTGCATCAGAAATGGACCATATCGTCGGCATGACACAGCTTGGCATCAGGAATGTCTCCTCATCCAACCGCAGCGACTACGACGCAGCCCGCGCAGCAGGTTCGAACATCCTGTCAGTGCGTGACGTGCGCCGTTTAGGCACTGAGGCTGTACTAGCGCAAATACCTGAGGGTTGTAACTACTATCTCACTATCGATATCGACGGTTTCGACCCCTCTATTGCACCAGGTACCGGTACGCCGAGCCACGGCGGATTCCAGTACTACGAGGTCCTGGAAATCATTCAGGCATTGGCCAAACGCAGCGGTGGAAACATTATCGGGATGGATTTGGTCGAAGTAGCCCCTGCCTACGATCCCACTGGTGTGACCTCAATTCTGGCCGCCCAACTGCTGATGAACAGCATTGGTTTCATTTTCTACGAGCGTAAGCAGGCGTTGTCTCGCTGAGAACTATAAAGAGAGGATGATCAAATGGATGCAACAGTAAAACACTATCTCGACCAATACGGTATTTCCGAGGCAACGCGACGCTTTTTGGCCAAACCGCAGAAAATGTTTATCGGTGGCCAGTGGGTTGACGGTAGCGAAGGAGAAGTCAGTGCCGTCACTGAGCCGTCCACCCAGGGCCAGTTGACGTCGATTCCGCTCGCAACGACCACTGACCTGGACCGAGCAGTAGCTGCGGCCCGCTACCAGTTCGACCACGGTGAATGGCGTCGCCTGAAGCCACTGGAACGCGAGCGCCTGATGCACCGCCTGGCCGACCTGATAGAAGCCAACGCCGATGAACTGGCTGAGATCGAATCAATTGATATGGGGAAATCGGTATCGCAAGCGCGTGACGTCGATATCCAGGGCACCATCGACACCTTCCGCTATTTCGCTGGCTGGGCCTCTAAGCTGCATGGTCGCACTGTCGAGCCATCCCTGCCGGGCAATTATCTGGCATATACCCGCAAAGAACCGATTGGTGTCGTTGCCGCTATTGTGCCGTGGAACTTCCCACTGCAAACCATGGCATGGAAACTGGCGGCCGCACTAGCGGTAGGCTGTACGGCCGTGATTAAACCCGCTGAACTAACATCATTGTCGACGCTGCGCTTTGCTGAATTAGTACAGGAAGCTGGTATTCCTGACGGCGTTATCAATATCATCACCGGGCATGGCCATGTGATTGGCGCAGCCATGGCCAGCCACCCGGGGATCGACAAGGTAACCTTTACCGGCTCCACCCCTGTTGGTCGTGAAGTCGGGCATACCGCCGTCGAGAACATCAAGCGTGTCACCCTTGAATTGGGAGGCAAATCTCCCGTTCTGGTACTAGAAGATGCCGATATCCCCGCCGCAGCTCAGGCGGTCGCCAACGGTGTGTTCTTTAACTCTGGCCAAGTGTGCGATGCCGGTACCCGAGCCTATATTCACCGCAGTATCTACGATCGCTTTTTGACGGCACTTGCCGACTACACCTCGACACTGAAGATTGCGCCAGGTCTGGATCGGGAGTGTTTCATCAGCCCACTAGTATCGGCCAGGCAGAAGGACTCGGTACTGTCTTACATTGATGCTGGCGTGCGCGAAGGTGCGACACTTTACTACGGTGGTCGTCCTCAGCAAGAAGAGGGTTTCTTCGTTGAGCCAACCATCTTTGCTCACTGCCGCAACGATATGCGTATCGTACAGGAAGAGATCTTCGGCCCGGTGCTAGTGACCGCCCCGTTCGATACAGTCGAAGAGGCAATTGAGCTCGCCAACGATTCACCGTTTGGCCTGGCTGCCGCTATTTATTCAAACGACCTGGCCCGCGTACACACGCTAATTCCCCAGCTACATGCCGGCTCGGTGTATGTCAATGCGCACAGCACCATCGACCCGGCACTGCCATTCGGTGGTTTCAAAGATTCTGGTTTTGGTAAAGATCTGGGCCCTGAGCAGCTTGACCACCTGATGGAAACCAAAACGGTGTGGATCACCTTGCCTTCATAGTCCGACTCGCCAGCCACTTCCGAAGCAAGCCGCTGCTGTTCGGAAGTGGCCAGATAGCGCACAACACACTGAACTAGTGAGCCGGTTACTACCTGGCTTAATGAATTCTTATTGCTTCACCCTTATCGAGTACGGGGTATTTTATGCAAACAGAATCAACAGCAGTGAAAGCCACCAGCAACGATCAAAGCCCTATTGAAGGACGCTCGATCGATTTTGTACCAGAACAAGAGCGTACCGATAAACTCTCAAGCCAGGGGCCATTCTGGTTCGTCGGCAACTTTACCTTCTTCACTATGACTATTGGCTTTGTTGGTCCGAGTGTCGGTCTTGATGCACTGTGGACCACGATTGCTGGCACTCTGGGCATCATGTTCGGTACGTTGTTTATGGCTTTCCATGGCTCACAAGGGCCACACCTGGGGCTACCACAGATGATCCAGTCACGCGCACAATTTGGTTATCGTGGCGTGGTGCTGGTCTTGATAGCGACACTGTTTGTGTTCGCGGGCTTTAATATCGTCAACCTGGTGCTGATGATGCAGGGGCTGAAAACACTGTTCAGTTGGGATCCTTTGCAGGTTGCGCTGGCAGTGACTGTTCCCGCTACCATTCTGGCCATACTCGGCCACGACTGGATGCACAAAACCTTCAAATGGTCGCTGTATCTATCGTTGCCTTTGTATGGACTGGTCACTCTGGCGGTGCTGATGGGCTGGGTTCATGATGCTCCAGTAGTTGAAGGGGCGGTGCAGGAAGCACCGCTGGGCTTCAACTGGACAGGATTTATTGCACAGTTTGCTGCCGCCGCCAGTTACAACATAGCCTACGCGCCGTATGTGTCCGACTATTCGCGCTATCTGCCTAAAAATACCTCAAGCAGCAAGCTTATCACGGCGGTATTTCTGGGCGCATCGCTATCAGGTGCCTGGATGATCTCAGTAGGTGGCTGGTTGGCTGCCCATCTGCATGCGACTGATGTACTGGTGGCACTCAATACTGTTGGCACCGGCTTTGCTCCACATCTGGGTACCTTTATGGTGGCTATCACCATTCTGGCCTTCCTGCCTGTTATTGCGATGAACATTTACAGCGCCAAACTCACGGCCATAACCAGTGTGGATTCCTTCAGGAAGATTGAACCGACTGCCAAAACCCGCATTGTGGCGATCTTCTTAGTCGTGTTCCTGCAATTGGGTGTAGCAATGAGTATCTACAACTCCGGCTCTGGCTTGTCGGTGCTCAACATCTATCTGGTTGTGATGTTGTACTTCCTTGTGCCATGGACAGCAGTCAACCTCACAGACTATTTCTTTGTGCGCAAAGGACGCTATGCCATCCCACACTTCTTCTTGCCACACGGCAACCTCTATGGCCGCTGGGGAGCTCGTGGTTTGCTCTCCTACATGGTGGGTTTCATGGCGATGGTCCCATTCTTCTGCATCTTTGAAGGGAGTCGCGAGGTGTATGTCGGCCCGATAGCACGTGCAATGGGTAGCGTTGATCTGGCCTGGCTGGTGGGGCTTATCGTATCCAGCATCGTCTACTACCTGTCTTGTCGTTCGCTGAACCTACATCACGAAGAAGCGGTGATCGCGCAAATCGAAATCAATATGCCGGAGTACACCACCGGGAATAAATGACGCGTCTGAGGTTGTTGTCCAGAACATGAATGGAGCAAGAGCAATATGTCTACCAAACAATTTGACTATATCATCGTGGGTGCCGGATCAGCGGGTTGCGTGCTGGCAAATCGTCTGACCGAAGATTCAAGTGTAAGTGTGCTGGTGATTGAGTTCGGCGGCAGCGATAAAAGCATTATCATCCAGATGCCCAGCGCGTTCTCAATACCGATGAACACTAAAAAATATAACTGGCACTACGAAACGGAACCCGAGCCACATCTGGATGGGCGTCGCCTGCACTGCCCACGTGGAAAAGTGCTTGGCGGTTCGTCGTCCATCAATGGCCTGGTCTACATCCGTGGCCATGCGTGCGACTTTGATGAATGGGAGTCGTTAGGTGCCAAAAATTGGGGTTATCGCAACTGCCTGCCCTATTTTCGCAAAGCAGAGAATTTCAAGTTTGGTGGCGACGACTACCGCGGTTCAGAAGGCCCGCTCAGCACTAACAACGGCAACAATATGCAAAACCCACTTTATGGGGCCTGGGTAGAGGCTGGTACACAGGCGGGCTACATAAAGACCGACGATACCAACGGTTACATGCAGGAAGGCTTTGGCGCAATGCATATGACGGTCAAGAATGGTGTGCGATGGTCCACCGCTAATGCCTATTTACGTCCTGCCATGGAACGACCCAACCTGACCGTCATCACCAATGCAATGACGCGTAAACTAGTACTGGAAGGTAAGCGTGTGGTGGGCGTCGAATATGAACACGGCGGGGAAATACACACCGTGCGCTGCACCCGTGAGGTGTTGGTTTCTTCAGGTCCGATCGGTTCCCCCCATCTCTTGCAGCGTTCAGGCATCGGCCCAGCCGAAGTATTGCGTCAAGCCGGTATTGAAGTGAAACACGACCTACCCGGTGTTGGGGAAAACTTACAAGATCACTCTGAGATTTACATTCAATTTGAATGTAAGGAACCCGTTTCTCTTAACAGCAAAATGGGGTTGCTCCCTAAGGCACTGATTGGGTTGCGCTGGTTACTCTTCAAAGATGGTCTGGGTGCGAGCAACCATTTTGAGGCGGGTGGTTTCATCCGCTCAGAGAAAGGATTGCAATGGCCAGATATCCAGTTCCATTTTTTACCCGCGGCGATGCGTTACGACGGTGACAAGCCGTTCAAGGGACACGGTTTCATGGTACTGACAGGGCCAAATAAGCCGAAAAGTCGTGGTTATGTACGGGTGCGATCTGCCGATCCGTATGAACATCCTGAAATCCGTTTTAACTATTTGGAGCGGGAAGAGGACCGTGAAGGTTTTCGCCGTTGCGTGCGCCTGACACGCGAGATTATCGGTCAGCCTGCCATGGACAAATTTCGTGGCGTGGAACTTGCCCCCGGCCCGAACGTGAAAACTGACGAAGAAATTGATGCTTTTGTGCGTGCCAACATGGAAAGTACAATGCATCCATGTGGTTCTTGCCGGATGGGTGAGGACGATTTGGCTGTCGTCGATTCTGAATTGCGTGTGCACGGCCTACAAGGGTTACGCGTAATTGATTCATCCGTATTCCCAACAGAACCTAACGGCAACCTGAATGCGCCGACTATCATGCTGGCAGAGCGCGCGGCTGATCTGATTCGTGGTCATTCGATGCTTGCGCCGTCCAATGTTCAGGTCGGTCTGGCAGACAAGTGGCAAACGCAGCAACGCACCAGCGAGCCCCGCCGCAAAGTCACCGTCTAGCTCATCCAGTTTAGATAATGTTCGGTTTCCACTGCTTTGATTAAACCCACCAGCCCAATAAACGGCTGGTGGCCTCGCCCTAAGCTGACAGACTTGCTACCCTCTTTAACAACCTCTTGGCTGGCGTCGATGATTTGTCTCATATTCCGTTAAGATCACTACCGCCGGCGCCCGCTCTATAAGTATTTATAAGGGTTCATCGATAATGGCGACTCAAACACCTAAAACCCCAAGCGCTCCGGTATCGTCAAAAGCACCGTTTAGCCCAGAAAGCCTGCAATTCCTGAATAAGCTCGCACAAAACAATTCACGCGATTGGTTTAAAGACCATCAGGATGAATACGAAAATAACGTCAGAAGCCCTGCTCTACGGTTTATCGAACAGATGCAGCCTGGCATTCTGGCCATATCGTCCAAACTGACCGCCGTGCCGAAAAAAGTGGGGGGTAGTCTGATGCGCCCTCAGCGCGACAGTCGTTTTAGCAAAGACAAAACGCCTTATAAAACCAATGTCGGCATTCAATTTCGTCACTTCCAGGGGAAAGATGTCCATGCTCCTGGGCTCTATGTTCATATTGCCCCGGAAGGTTGTTTTATTGCGGCCGGGATTTGGCACCCAGAATCTAAAGCCTTGAATGCCATTCGCATGTGTATAGATGAAAATCCAAATGCTTATCAGAAGGCGTTGCAGACCTTGCAAAACCAGGGATTTATCATGGATGGCGATAGCTTAAGTCGCCCGCCAAAGGGTTTTGATAAGACGCATCCCCTGCTAACAGAATTGAAGCGCAAAGATTTTATCGCCGTCAAAAATATCGATTTCGAAGAGTTGTGTAAGCCTGGTGCCATCAGCTTTTGTGCCGAACAGTTTCAGCATTGTGCACCATTGATGGCCTACCTCTGTTTCGCACTTGAGCTCGATTTCTAGAACCCTCGATCAAGTTGCCAAAATGTTAAGTTCGTCACACTAATGGTGTTACACTACGCGGCTTTATCGCAGTAACGACGCCAGGTGACGAAATGAGTGAGCATATTGAAGGAACCATCGAACCGAGGGTCGTCACGCGGCCTAATTGGTCGGCGGTATTTGCCGTGGCATTCTGCGTCGCATGCCTGATCACCGTAGAGTTTTTACCGGTCAGTTTGCTGACGCCGATGGCGCAGGAATTAGGCATTTCTGAAGGTGTCGCGGGGCAGTCCGTTACCGTTACTGCCTTCGTTGCCATGTTCGCAAGCCTGTTTGTGACCAGTATTATCCGCTCAACCGATCGCCGCTACGTAGTGTTCCTGTTTGCCATTCTGCTTACTCTCTCCTGCCTGCTGGTTTCCTTTGCGAGCAACTTTACGATGCTGCTGATGGGCCGAGCCTGTCTGGGCGTTGCGCTGGGTGGTTTCTGGGCGATGTCCGCTTCATTAACCATGCGCCTGGTCCCGGCTCGAACGGTGCCAAAAGCGTTGTCGGTTATCTTTGGCGCAGTGTCTATCGCACTAGTGATTGCCGCGCCGTTAGGCAGTTTTTTAGGTGGGATTATTGGCTGGCGCAACGTCTTTAATGGCGCGGCGCTGATGGGCGTGGTGTGCATTATTTGGGTGTGGAAAGCGCTACCATCGCTACCGGGTGAATCAACCCAGCACAAGCAAAACATGTTTGTCCTGCTTAAACGCCCTGGCGTTTTGGCTGGGATGGCTGCGATTTTTACCGCCTTCGCCGGGCAGTTTGCCTTCTTCACTTATATTCGCCCGGTTTATATGACGCTAGCCGGATTCGACGTCGACGGCCTGACACTGGTGCTACTGAGCTTCGGGATCGCCAGTTTTGTCGGGACTTCGCTTTCTGCCGTTTTCCTGAAGCGCTCGCTCAAGCTGGCGCTGACCTGCGCACCGCTGATACTGGCGCTTAGCGCCTTAACACTGGTGTTGTGGGGATCGGATAAGATTGTCGCTTCTGTCGTTGCCATAATTTGGGGCTTTGCCTTCGCGCTTATTCCGGTCGGCTGGTCAACGTGGATCACCCGCTCGCTGGCGGATCAAGCTGAAAAAGCGGGATCTATTCAGGTCGCCGTGATCCAGTTGGCAAACACCTGCGGTGCAGCAATTGGTGGGCTCGCGCTTGATAACCTCGGCATATTCTCGCCGCTGGTGTTGTCTGGCAGTTTGATGCTACTGACTGCGCTATTGGTAGCGGCAAAAGTGCGGGTGAAGTAGTTGTGTCGGATGGCGCTAGCGGTTATCCGACCTACAAGCCGACAAATCACTGAAACCTATTAACCCCGCCAGAAAGGTTTGTCCCCCAGAACCGTCGCACGGTGCATAACGCGCCGCGCTGGTAGATAATCCGCGTTAGCATAATGCTGTGTGACGCGGTTATCCCAGAGAGCAATGTCGTTTTCCTGCCAACGCCAGCGCACCTGGAACTCCGGTTTTGTAATATGCGCGAACAGGATTGCGAGCAGTGCATCGCTTTCTTTTTGCGAGATATCGACAATTCGCGTCGTAAACCCCTCATTAACAAACAATGCCTGCTTGCCGCTGACCGGATGGGTGCGAATCACCGGATGCAGCAACGGGGGATTTTTAACGACCGCTTCGCGCCAGCGCTGATGTTCCTCTTCGCTTCTCAAATGTTTATATTCCGGGAATGACTTCCTGAAGTCATGCTCTGCCCGCAGGCCAGACAATAAACGCTTAAACGGTTCTGAAAGCGCCTCGTACGCCGCAATACCGCTGGTCCACAAGGTGTCACCACCCGTTTCAGGAATAAGCTTTGCCGCCAGAATCGCCCCGGCAGGCGGCGTTTCAATAAAGGTCACGTCGGTGTGCCAGTTGTCGTTATCCGGCGGATTATCGTTATGCGTATCCAGCACAATAATCTCTTCCACCCCTTCCGCATGCGGGTAAACCGGGTGGATATGCAGGTCGCCAAACCGCTGCGCCAGCGCTCGCTGTTGTGCAGGGGTAATCGGCTGGTCGCGCAGGAACAACACCTGATGGCGGATCAGTGCGTGATAAAGCTGCTCAAACTGGTTATCGGTCAAACCCCGGCTTAGAGTTACGCCACTGACCTGCGCACCAATGTACGGCCCCAACGGCACAACATTCACTTTTTCACTCATTGCCCTTCTCCATGCCATGGGGTCAAGCGGCGCTGCAAGGCGCGTAAACCCAGCTCTAAACAAAATGCAATAACTGCAATCACGCCGATGCCTGCCAGCACCACGTCGGTTGCCAAAAACTCACCGGCTGACTGCACCATAAAACCTAATCCACGCGTGGCGGCGATAAGCTCCGCGGCAACCAGCGTTGACCAGCCAACGCCAAGCCCGATACGAAAGCCGGTGAGGATTTCCGGCAGCGCACCGGGTAAAATCACATGCCATACCACCTGAAGGCGTGATGCCCCCAAAGCCTCGGCAGCACGAATCCGCACCTGTTTCGCACCGCGTACGCCAGCCATCGTCGACATCGCAACAGGGGCGAATATCGCCAGATAAATCAGCAAAATCTTTGAGGTTTCACCGATGCCGAACCAAATCACCATCAGTGGTAAATAAGCCAGCGGCGGCACCGGGCGATACAGTTCAATCAACGGGTCGAGAATGCCTCGCACCGTTGGGCTTAACCCCATCGCGATACCCACCGGAATACCAATCAACACCGCAGCCAAAAGTGCCGTGAGAATGCGTAACAGGCTGGCGGCGAGATGCTGCCAAAGTGTGGCATCCATAAATCCTTGTGGCCCGGCGATGCTAATCAGCTTCATCAATACCTGGCCTGGCGGTGGCAAAAATAGCGGGCTTATCCAAAGCTGTGCCGCCACCCACCACCACAGCAAAATGATTGCCGTCACCGTTGTGAGGCTGAGCGTTATCTGGCGCGAGAATGGCCAGCGCAGCGCCAGCCGTTTGCGACGGGCTTTATCCTGAATAACGATGCTCATAAAAAGCCCTCGCGTTGTTCAAACACCCGGCTCAGCACGTACTCGCGCTTAGCGATAAATTCCGGGTCGGATTTGATGTTTCGGCACGGTTCACCTTCAGCAAACCTGCGGCCAAAATCGAGCGGTAAGCGCTCCAACACGCGCCCAGGTCCTGGTGAAAGCAACACGAGTTCGGTTGCCAGGAACACGGCTTCTTCAATGTCATGCGTAATCAACAACACCTGGCGACGACTTTCGTGCCATAGCTTTAACAGCAGGGTTTGCATTTGCTCGCGAGTAAATGCATCCAGCGCGCCAAAAGGTTCATCGAGCAGTAACAGTTGCGGACGCGTGGCTAGTGCGCGAGCAATTCCCACACGCTGGCGCTGCCCGCCTGAAAGCTGCCAGATGGCGCGCTTCGCCTTATCTTCCAGCCCGACTTTGCGCAGCATATCGATCGCGATTTCCTCACGCTCTGGCTTTGGTTGCCCGGCAAGTTGCAGGCCGAACGCGACGTTATCCAGCACGGTTCGCCACGGCAGCAGACCTTCATGCTGAAACACCACACCGCGCTCAGCGCCTGGTCCGGTAACCTGCTTACCCGCAAGCGTGATGCTGCCGGAGTGATAAGGAACAAAGCCAGCTATCAGGTTCAGCAGCGTAGTTTTCCCGCAGCCGGATGGGCCGAGAACCACCAGTAACTCACCTTCATCCACGGTCAGATTGATATCGTTGAGAACGGTTTTACCATCGAAATCTGCGCTTAAATGCGAAACCTGTAACATGGCTAGCTCCTTACTGCGCCAGTGTTTTCACGAAGCGGTCGGTGACAAACTGGCTGTAATCCGTCTCTACCGCCGGGACTTTGCCCTGTGCTTTGAGGAACTGAGCGGTGTCGACAATCGCCTTGTTTACCGGGCCGCTGAGTTGCTCAGTTTGCTGGCTGGCGGTGAGATAGGTATTGCCTTTAACCAGCACCGGAACATCGCTTTCGGGCACACCGCTCAGGCGCGAAAGTTTGCTGAGGTTATCTGGCTGTTTCAGCCATTCGTCGGGATTATCGATATAACTTTTCTGCGCGGCGAGAGCGCTTTTGGCAAAGGCTTCAACAACTTCAGGATGGGCCTTAGCAAAGTCTTTACGCACCACCCAGACATCCAGCGTTGGTGCGCCCCATTTACCCACTTGCGCGGAATCGGTCAGCACGGTGCCCTCTTTTTCCAGCTCGTTGACCGCTGGTGCCCAGACATAAGCCCCGTCGATATCACCACGCTGCCAGGCGGCAATAATCGCCGGAGGCTGAAGGTTAAGGACTTCAACCTGACCCGGTTTGATACCCCAGTGTTTCAGAGCCGCCAGTAGGCTGTAATGTGTGGTGGAGATAAATGGCACGGCAATGCGTTTGCCAATCAGATCTTTCGGGCTGGTGATGCCCTTCTTCACGACCAGCGCTTCAGAGTTACCCAGTTGCGAGGCCAGCAGGAACACTTCGATTGGCACTTTTTGGCTGGCGGCCACCGCAAGCGGGCTTGAGCCGATATTGCCAATCTGCACATCGCCAGACGCCAGCGCACGTACTACACTCGCGCCACTATCGAACTTGCGCCACTCCACTTTTGCGCCACTATCTTTGGCGAAAGCGTTATCGGCCTGCGCGACTTTGGCGGGTTCAGCAGATGTTTGGTACGCGACGGTGACATCCACTGCGAATGCCGGTGCTGCAATAAGGGCCAGAGCGGCCAGCCAGAGAGAATGTCGTTTTGTTACCATGATGAGTGCTCCTGTATCGGGGTTAGGAGCAGTATTTCCAATGGCGAGGATTAGATAAAAGAATTAAAAATTATCGCTAATGCTTTTATATTTTTAGATTAATTTTGGGGAAGGATAGTTGGGAAGTGGGAATGGAGTAAAACGCGTTCTGAAAAAGAAACGGGCCCGATGGCCCGCTGGGATTAATGTTCCAACTCAAGCTCGCGAGCCCGAGTCGCTTGCTGGCAATATTGCTCGTAACGCTTCCGAAACCAGGCCTGCTGATCGGTGCTCATGTTGCCGGTTACAGCCTGAATATCAACCACTTGCCCAAGTGCATACATACGAGCAAAACTACGTGCCAGAAAATCGAAATTGTTTACTGCCTGTAGGTCTCTTTTCATCAGCATATTCCTCTGGTTAGCTCATTTCTGGTGAAAGGCCATATGCTTTATCTGGTCTCAGTATTCGCCAGTTTTTGAATGTTTATTGAGCTAAATGTGCGTACTTTTACCAGAAAAAGGAATAACACTCGAAGGCTTGAAGCTGCTCACAAAACGGACAAATTGATACGACCTTTCAGCAGCCCGGAGAAAGAATGAAAATATTAAAAAGCAGCATCAGAGATGTGACAGCCAGCGATGATGTCACAGTATGCGAACCGGCAAATCTCTACGAATGTACCCTGCACGATGGTGTATTTGTCGGCCCTTTTGTCGAGATTCAAAGGCACTGTATTATTGGTGCGGGCACACGCATCCAGTCACATTCATTCCTTTGCGAGAAAGTGATAACGGGCAAAAACTGCTTCATCGGTCATAACGTAACGTTCGCCAACGACCTTTTCCGCTCCGGAAGGCTCAACCCAGATCCTGAAAGCTGGGTCAGTATTCAGCTGGGCAATAATGTGATTATCGGCAGCGGTAGTACGATCCTGACTGAACATATCTGTAGCGGTGCGGTGATCGGTGCCGGAAGTGTGGTGACGAAGGATATTGTTAAGCCGGGGATTTATGCAGGGAACCCAGCTCGATTGTTGCGAGAGATTTAGAGCCACAAGGGCTTTGCCGTTTTATGATGAATGGGAACGCACTGGCTTCAGGTCCAGTGCGTTCCGTTCGTCAACCACGTATCGCCGCTTCGATAGCTGCAACGTCTATTTTCTTCATCGACATCATCGCCCCAAATGCACGGCTGGCGATATCCCCACCCATGGCGAGGGCTTCGGTTAGTACCCGCGGGGTAATTTGCCAGCTAACACCCCATTTATCTTTGCACCAACCGCATTCGCTTTCCTGGCCGCCGTTACCGACTATAGCATTCCAGTAGCGGTCCGTTTCGGCCTGATCTTCGGTGGATATCTGAAAGGAGAAGGCTTCACTATGTTTGAAATGTGGTCCGCCATTGAGGCCGATACATGACACACCTGCAACGACAAACTCAACAACTATTGTGTCGCCAGCCTTACCATCCGGATAATCGCCAGGAGCTGGGATGACGGCACCTACGCTACTGTCTGGAAAGGTCGCAGCATAGAAACGAGCAGCATCTTCCGCATCATGATCGTACCAAATACAGATAGTATTCTTAGCCATAAGATAGCCTGCCTGGCATTGCGCCTTTGGTGGTTTTTCAACCATAAGTATGTACCGAATCGGTTTTTTGTGGGTGTAAGAAGCTTTTTCTGTGGTCTGTATCGCTTAAATAACGAGGAAATTGCATAAATCGCAGACAGCAAAAAGCCCTGTACGTCAGTACAGGGCTTTTTGCTTAATTGGAGCCTGGCAGTTCCCTACTCTCGCATGGGGAGACCCCACACTACCATCGGCGCTACGGCGTTTCACTTCTGAGTTCGGCATGGGGTCAGGTGGGACCACCGCGCTAGTGCCGCCAGGCATATTCTGTTTTGTTAACCGTTGCGTTATTCACACAACCATCAACTTAATCTCGGTTCAAGCTGAAAATCAAATGTCATAGTCTCTCAACCAAAACACCTTCGGTGTTGTAAGGTTAAGCCTCACGGATCATTAGTACTGGTTAGCTCAACGTATCGCTACGCTTACACACCCAGCCTATCAACGTCGTAGTCTTCAACGTTCCTTCAGGACCCTTAAAGGGTCAGGGAGAACTCATCTCGGGGCAAGTTTCGCGCTTAGATGCTTTCAGCGCTTATCTTTTCCGCATTTAGCTACCGGGCAATGCCATTGGCATGACAACCCGAACACCAGTGATGCGTCCACTCCGGTCCTCTCGTACTAGGAGCAGCCCCCCTCAATTCTCCAGCGCCCACGGCAGATAGGGACCGAACTGTCTCACGACGTTCTAAACCCAGCTCGCGTACCACTTTAAATGGCGAACAGCCATACCCTTGGGACCTACTTCAGCCCCAGGATGTGATGAGCCGACATCGAGGTGCCAAACACCGCCGTCGATATGAACTCTTGGGCGGTATCAGCCTGTTATCCCCGGAGTACCTTTTATCCGTTGAGCGATGGCCCTTCCATTCAGAACCACCGGATCACTAAGACCTGCTTTCGCACCTGCTCGAGCCGTCACTCTCGCAGTCAAGCTAGCTTATGCCTTTGCACTAACCTCACGATGTCCGACCGTGATTAGCTAACCTTCGTGCTCCTCCGTTACGCTTTAGGAGGAGACCGCCCCAGTCAAACTACCCACCAGACACTGTCCGCAACCCGGATTACGGGTCTACGTTAGAACACCAGCCATTAAAGGGTGGTATTTCAAGGTTGGCTCCACAAGAACTGGCGTCCTCGCTTCAAAGCCTCCCACCTATCCTACACATCAAGGACCAGTGTTCAGTGTCAAGCTATAGTAAAGGTTCACGGGGTCTTTCCGTCTTGCCGCGGGTACACTGCATCTTCACAGCGATTTCAATTTCACTGAGTCTCGGGTGGAGACAGCCTGGCCATCATTACGCCATTCGTGCAGGTCGGAACTTACCCGACAAGGAATTTCGCTACCTTAGGACCGTTATAGTTACGGCCGCCGTTTACCGGGGCTTCGATCAAGAGCTTCAGCTTGCGCTTAACCCCATCAATTAACCTTCCGGCACCGGGCAGGCGTCACACCGTATACGTCCACTTTCGTGTTTGCACAGTGCTGTGTTTTTAATAAACAGTTGCAGCCAGCTGGTATCTTCGACTGCCTTCAGCTCCACGAGTAAATCGCTTCACCTACCGACAGCGTGCCTTCTCCCGAAGTTACGGCACCATTTTGCCTAGTTCCTTCACCCGAGTTCTCTCAAGCGCCTTGGTATTCTCTACCTGACCACCTGTGTCGGTTTGGGGTACGATTTGATGTTACCTGATGCTTAGAGGCTTTTCCTGGAAGTGCGGCATTTGTTACTTCAGTACCGTAGTACCTCGTCATCACACCTCAGCGTTGAATAAGAGTCCGGATTTACCTAAACTCTCCGCCTACATGCTTAAACCGGGACAACCGTCGCCCGGCTAACATAGCCCTCTCCGTCCCCCCTTCGCAGTAACACCGAGTACAGGAATATTAACCTGTTTCCCATCGACTACGCCTTTCGGCCTCGCCTTAGGGGTCGACTCACCCTGCCCCGATTAACGTTGGACAGGAACCCTTGGTCTTCCGGCGAGCGGGTTTTTCACCCGCTTTATCGTTACTTATGTCAGCATTCGCACTTCTGATACCTCCACCAGACCTCACAGTCCAGCTTCAACGGCTTACAGAACGCTCCCCTACCCAACAACGCATAAGCGTCGCTGCCGCAGCTTCGGTGCATGGTTTAGCCCCGTTACATCTTCCGCGCAGGCCGACTCGACCAGTGAGCTATTACGCTTTCTTTAAATGATGGCTGCTTCTAAGCCAACATCCTGGCTGTCTGTGCCTTCCCACATCGTTTCCCACTTAACCATGACTTTGGGACCTTAGCTGGCGGTCTGGGTTGTTTCCCTCTTCACGACGGACGTTAGCACCCGCCGTGTGTCTCCCGTGATAACATTCTTCGGTATTCGGAGTTTGCATCGGGTTGGTAAGCCGGGATGGCCCCCTAGCCGAAACAGTGCTCTACCCCCGAAGATGAGTTCACGAGGCGCTACCTAAATAGCTTTCGGGGAGAACCAGCTATCTCCCGGTTTGATTGGCCTTTCACCCCCAGCCACAAGTCATCCGCTAATTTTTCAACATTAGTCGGTTCGGTCCTCCAGTTAGTGTTACCCAACCTTCAACCTGCCCATGGCTAGATCACCGGGTTTCGGGTCTATACCCTGCAACTTAACGCCCAGTTAAGACTCGGTTTCCCTGCGGCTCCCCTATACGGTTAACCTTGCTACAGAATATAAGTCGCTGACCCATTATACAAAAGGTACGCAGTCACCCCATAAAAGAGGCTCCCACTGCTTGTACGTACACGGTTTCAGGTTCTGTTTCACTCCCCTCGCCGGGGTTCTTTTCGCCTTTCCCTCACGGTACTGGTTCACTATCGGTCAGTCAGGAGTATTTAGCCTTGGAGGATGGTCCCCCCATATTCAGACAGGATACCACGTGTCCCGCCCTACTCTTCGAGTTCACAGCATGTGCATTTTTGTGTACGGGAGTATCACCCTGTACCCTGCGACTTTCCAGACGCTTCCACTAATACACAAACTGATTCAGACTCTGGGCTGCTCCCCGTTCGCTCGCCGCTACTGGGGGAATCTCGGTTGATTTCTTTTCCTCGGGGTACTTAGATGTTTCAGTTCCCCCGGTTCGCTTCGTTAAGCTATGTATTCACTTAACGATAGTGCAACGAATTGCACTGGGTTTCCCCATTCGGAAATCGTCGGTTATAACGGTTCATATCACCTTACCGACGCTTATCGCAGATTAGCACGTCCTTCATCGCCTCTGACTGCCAGGGCATCCACCGTGTACGCTTAGTCGCTTAACCTCACAACCCGAAGATGTCTCGTAAGACACAATCGTATGTTGCGAAAATTTGAGAGACTCGAACATATCGTATTCCCATTCCTTATTACGGAGGAATGAGACGACATGTCGTTTCAATTTTCAGCTTGTTCCGGATTTTTAAAGAGCAATATCTCAAACGTGACTCGAAAGTCAGTTTTGAGATATTCGGTGATAATGTCTTTCACACATTATCGGAGATGGCGTCCCCAAGGGGATTCGAACCCCTGTTACAGCCGTGAAAGGGCAGTGTCCTGGGCCTCTAGACGATGGGGACACGAATAATCCTTTGCAGGATATCGCTTTTTGCTCATTTACTTTCATCAGACAATCTGTGTGAGCACTACGCAAGTTCGTATCTTTTAGGTAAGGAGGTGATCCAACCGCAGGTTCCCCTACGGTTACCTTGTTACGACTTCACCCCAGTCATGAATCACAAAGTGGTAAGCGCCCTCCCGAAGGTTAAGCTACCTACTTCTTTTGCAACCCACTCCCATGGTGTGACGGGCGGTGTGTACAAGGCCCGGGAACGTATTCACCGTAGCATTCTGATCTACGATTACTAGCGATTCCGACTTCACGGAGTCGAGTTGCAGACTCCGATCCGGACTACGACGCACTTTATGAGGTCCGCTTGCTCTCGCGAGGTCGCTTCTCTTTGTATGCGCCATTGTAGCACGTGTGTAGCCCTACTCGTAAGGGCCATGATGACTTGACGTCATCCCCACCTTCCTCCAGTTTATCACTGGCAGTCTCCTTTGAGTTCCCGGCCGAACCGCTGGCAACAAAGGATAAGGGTTGCGCTCGTTGCGGGACTTAACCCAACATTTCACAACACGAGCTGACGACAGCCATGCAGCACCTGTCTCAGAGTTCCCGAAGGCACTAAGCTATCTCTAGCAAATTCTCTGGATGTCAAGAGTAGGTAAGGTTCTTCGCGTTGCATCGAATTAAACCACATGCTCCACCGCTTGTGCGGGCCCCCGTCAATTCATTTGAGTTTTAACCTTGCGGCCGTACTCCCCAGGCGGTCGACTTAACGCGTTAGCTCCGGAAGCCACTCCTCAAGGGAACAACCTCCAAGTCGACATCGTTTACGGCGTGGACTACCAGGGTATCTAATCCTGTTTGCTCCCCACGCTTTCGCACCTGAGCGTCAGTCTTTGTCCAGGGGGCCGCCTTCGCCACCGGTATTCCTCCAGATCTCTACGCATTTCACCGCTACACCTGGAATTCTACCCCCCTCTACAAGACTCTAGCCTGCCAGTTTCGAATGCAGTTCCCAGGTTGAGCCCGGGGATTTCACATCCGACTTGACAGACCGCCTGCGTGCGCTTTACGCCCAGTAATTCCGATTAACGCTTGCACCCTCCGTATTACCGCGGCTGCTGGCACGGAGTTAGCCGGTGCTTCTTCTGCGAGTAACGTCAATCACTGCGGTTATTAACCACAATGCCTTCCTCCTCGCTGAAAGTACTTTACAACCCGAAGGCCTTCTTCATACACGCGGCATGGCTGCATCAGGCTTGCGCCCATTGTGCAATATTCCCCACTGCTGCCTCCCGTAGGAGTCTGGACCGTGTCTCAGTTCCAGTGTGGCTGGTCATCCTCTCAGACCAGCTAGGGATCGTCGCCTAGGTGAGCCATTACCTCACCTACTAGCTAATCCCATCTGGGCACATCTGATGGCAAGAGGCCCGAAGGTCCCCCTCTTTGGTCCGAAGACGTTATGCGGTATTAGCTACCGTTTCCAGTAGTTATCCCCCTCCATCAGGCAGTTTCCCAGACATTACTCACCCGTCCGCCGCTCGTCACCCAGGAGCAAGCTCCCTGTGCTACCGCTCGACTTGCATGTGTTAGGCCTGCCGCCAGCGTTCAATCTGAGCCATGATCAAACTCTTCAATTAAAAGCTTGATTTGCTTCAACTCGTGAAGCGGTGCTCAAAAATTAACTTTCGTAATAATTCAACTAAATGAATTACTGCTTGGTCACTCTTCAAGACTTGATATTTTTTTGATACCCGAAGGTATCTGAGATATCAATCCTGCGAGTGCCCACACAGATTGTCTGATAAATTGTTAAAGAGCAGTGAGTTAGGCGCTTTCGCTTGCTAACTCGAGGTGGCGTATATTACGCTTTCCTCTTTCAGAGTCAACCCTTAATTTCAGGATATTTGACTCTCATCGCCGCCGTTACTCTGTGATGTTGTTCACATGTTCCGTGTCGATGGAGGCGCATTATAGGGAGTTATCCTGAGGCTGCAAGCCTAAATATGCAGTAATTTGACTGACTGCTGCAATCCCCAGCAAAACCCCGCCTTATACGCAGTTGTGCACAAAGTTATCCACAAAACTGATCGACTCTCCTTGATAAACTCATCTCAAAGTCAGTACTAACGTAATCAGCAACACCAGAAACGCCCCATGAAGACGCATTTTTCTGCCTCACCGCTCATTTATATCCTTCGCGAAGCCGAGGTTGGCGTTCCTAACCGAGAGATCTGCCTTAAACATTCCACCTCCTGTTCTTCCTTCTATATATAGAAGGCGTAAGAAGTTTGGCGACATGGAGAGATTGGCTTTTGATGGCGGCAACATCGTGCGTGAATGCATCCGGTCTTTCTCAAGTGAACAGTTGTTACAGCCGAGCCACGATGAACCCCACACGCATCGTTCCTTTATAAGTACACTTCGGGCTTTCGGTACTACCTGCTTTCGGCCTGCGTCGATTCGCAGCTGTGTTATCAACTTAAACACCGCAAAAATGTAAAACGCATGCGAACCGGTTTACCTATATAAATGTACGCTGCACGATGATGTCTTTGTCGACCTGTTCGTGAACTGCGTGATGGGTGCCTGGCGCGTAATAAAGAAGGAAATCGTTAAGCCGGTGATTTTCGCGGGGAACCCGGCTTGGGTGTTGCGGGATGTAGATTAGCCCAACCACAAGGATGACTTTGCTTTTGCTTGAGCAAGGAGTTCCGTTTTATCTAGGTCAGATAGCTTTCCCCAACTTAATGTCAGCTCTGCTAATTGATCATCGACCATATAGAAATAAGCCAGTGGGACATCTAAAGCCGTAGCAAGCTGCTGCGCAATCTCGATGTTGGCTTGGTGAACACCCTTTTCATAACGATTGATGCGCGTGCTCGCCACAAACTCATCTATCCCGGCAAGAATGCCAAGACTCTTTTGTGAGAGACCTTTAGAAATACGTGCAGCTTTTAGGCGCTGGCAGAAGATATCGGGGTAATTGATAGAAGTTTTCATGGCTACGATAGTCGTAGCTTTACAGCGTAGCAGATACTACGAGTAACGTAGTCTGGTAATAGATTGCCATCAGACGCTGATGTTTAGCGGAGCAGTGCCAAAACGTCTTCCTGTAATTGCGAAGATGAACGGCTAAATAACAAAATCATCTCTGCCAGTTGCTCATCTTCCGTATAGAAATAGGCAACAGGAACATTTAATACACAAGCCAAATGCTGTGCCGTTTGTATATCCACCTCATGAATTCCAAGCTCATAACGATTGATTCGAGCACTCGCAGCAAACTCATCAATACCCGCCAAAACCCCCAGATTACGTTGTGATAACCCACGCGCAAGCCGTGAAGCTTTGAGCCTTTTGCAGAAGATTTCACGGTAATTTGGTGTAGTTCTCATAACTACGATATTCGTAGTTATTCTTTAGACACGATACTACGAATAACGTAGCATTGATTTGTAGCTGTTCCATTTACAGGAAAGACTCAGGAGGGAATCATGACAAACGGTTGGCACAACGCAGACATTATCGCGGGTTTACGAAAGAAAGGTACGTCGCTGGCAGCGCTATCTCGGGCTGCTGGATTGAGCTCATCTACCCTAGCGAACGCTTTAACGCGCCCCTGGCCGAAAGGGGAATTTTTGATAGCCGAGGCGCTAGGGATACATCCAAGTGATATTTGGCCGGAGAGGTATTTTGGTGAGGATGGGGAGCCGTTTGATCGAGCGAGTTTAATTAGAAAGGTGAGATCATAGTTGAAAGGGCTCAATTCTCCTTGAGCCCCACGAAGAAGGCCATGTGTTGTATGTGCATGGCTTTGCATACAATTTCCGTATTTTTATCACTTGTATTGCAGCGCTCATACTGGTTTGTAGCGTATTTGCTGCTCTCACCGTTTTTAACTGCTGTGATAAATATAATCCGGTTGACTTATGTTGTCTGAAAAAGCGAGAGGAGCCTTGCGGGGACTGGATTTTAGACAAAAAAAGACCTCAGTTGAGGTCTATTTACATACTAATGGTGCGAAGGCCGGACTCGTTAAAACATGGTAACCAATTGTTTTTAGTGCATTAAATTTAAAATAAATATTAAACGACCACCAAATTGACCCCCATCAAAACATACTACTCAACTTATGTATGATTTTTCACCAACAAATTATGTTCGAAAGGATTAATAATCAGAATCACACTTTAACGAAATCCAACCAGTTCAAAATATATTTGAACTGGTTGAAAGATTATGACTCGAGGGTAAGTAATGCATGCATTCTTTTCACAATCATAATTATATTTAATATCAAATGAACACATACAAATATAATCATAGGACATAATATATAACTAAAAAAGTTAAAGCTTAACTTTACATTCATCTTCTCAACAAAATAACTATGAGTTTGTCCTATAAAGTAACCATCACTACCCACAGAAAACAAAGAAGCTATAAAGCAAAGAACTACTAAAAACACGCCACATAACACTGAGTAACAAATGTTATAATATAATTCTGTCAATAATGATTTCTTTGATGCATAAAATACATCAGTATCTTTATTGAGTCTGATTTTCGCCTCTTGATCATATACAAGAACCAGCACACTTAATAAAAGGGCAGTCAGTATTGCACTAAAGTTCACTAATAGTGAAACTAAATCCTTCGTAATATTTCCACTCAACAATGAAAACACTATAGCAATAGCGAAAGGTAAAAATATAAACGTGAAAATATCCCACTTGCTTATTTTTTTCGTATCTGCATCTTTAAGAGTTCTAAAGTGCCCGACTAAAACGTCACAAATGTTAATTTTCGAGCTCATTACGCCCTCCTTAAATCAAGTCCACGATACAGTAACTGATTGTATTCTAAAATAATGGAATCAACCAATATATTTAATGAATTAAGGTCCGGCATGCCATCGTTAAATACCACCTGCTCTTCATCAAAAAGAATCTCGCAGACCGCCCCCCTTACACTAGTGCCAATCTGAAAGGTTCTCTTTCGGCCATCACCCAACTCAACAACTGTTTTAACAACCTCACCATAGCTCTTCAAAACTTCTACTAATTGGGATTGTTCGGTATCCTTCGAAAAGTAATCTCTCAATTTCCCTAAACCCGAGTTCCGTGGGGGCTTAATAATTAACTCTTGTTCGTTATGTCCAAGTTTCTTAGCCTGTTCAGCTAAATCCCTAACTCCATGAAACTTAGTAACTTTAATTTCTTTTGCAATTGCATCCATCCACTTTTCTATTGCTTTATCATATGCTAAAGGATTCATTTGGATCACAAGACGCGTAGTATCTTTAAAGTACTCAGAAAATAACCTCATAAATAAGGTCTTAATGCCATCACCTCTATACGTGTGCAAAAATGCCATCCCCTCATTAACATTTCGAGGTATGTAAAAATGCACATAATATCGTATAATTTCGGCATTATTTTTAGTTTTTTCGAAATCTACAACACCAGTCTCTATATTTATGATATCTGTTTTCGTTCCATAATAACCTGACTCAAACCAACCATATATTTCTCTATTAGCTTCATCATAAACAACTTCATTAAATCTAAATACTTGCTTTGTTTCCTCGGACAAAACAAAATCTGTTTTATATTTATCAATAAACTCGTTTAATAATCCTAACAGGTCATGATTGTTAATATTGCTGAGCGCTGAATATCGCTGTTCCTTTTCCGCATTAGGATTATAACAACGAAACATGTATGGGGCTAAAGCGTGCATTTTCATCTCCGTTTTTTCATAACATTAACAACCCCTTAGATATAGATCAATCTATAACCATCTATAACCTTTTTAAATTTAATGTAATTACGAAGAAGTGAAAATTAACACATATAAATCAAGCAATTAAAAAACAGAAGCATCAAATATCAGCTGACCATTTAAACACTCCGCGCGCAATGCTATCCCCGCCACGCCTGCCCGCTTCATGGGTCGATTTTAATGCAGGTGCCTGACCACCCCGGAACCGCGCCAGCTCTGGGGTCGTCAGGTGTGAAAAATACGGGATTTTGCATGCAAACCCATGCACAGAAATGCAGACAAATAATCAGAAATTTATGTGTTTTTTGCGGTGATTTATGACATTAAATGGCGATGTGAATGCGGGATTTTGATGTGATAAAACGCCGTATTTTGCGCCAGTAAAACAACGCAAAACACGGCGATTTTTTATTATTCAAGGCGCATGGTGTGGCTTACCGTTTTTTCCGGCACAGGCCGTGTGATGGGCTGCACCTGTACCTTCACAATGCTGTCGGCTGGAACAGGTCTGCAAATAAACCGGGTTAACACATGGAACGTTTTAAACGCAAACCCGCATTCCGAATCTCTACAGATGTAATAACGTTCAATGGTTTCACTGGACGCCGGTCTTGAGGTTCTGCTGTAACAAATCCTCCCACAGCTCGGGCATTTAAACCCCACAGCAGCATTAGCCATTTTCACTCTCCCGCGATGAACACGATTGACCGTTTATTCTGGGCTGCTGGATTGATTCAACGGCCATAAAAAAACTTTCATTCGTCACAAAGGTGGCGGAACAGTAGACGTTCTGACACTGCACTATCATCTCCTTGCTGCCATCCTCCAGATATGCGGTTTCCCGCGTATGCCCGGCGGTGCTGCACAGGGGACAGCGCATCATCACAGACCTCCTTTTTCTTTAAGCAAGCTCTCCTTACGCTTAATTTCGCTAAAAGCAACATGGCGTTTCGCTGGTGAGGCCAATGCCTCATCCATGTATTTGCTCAGCGCTGGCGAAAGGCCGATAACTGACAGCTCCGGTTCACTGGCCATATCAAAGGCATACTTCGTCACACGTGGCTCCAGGTACGCCCGGATCTCGGCATAAACACTTTTATCAATATCGATTTCGTACTCGCTGAAACGGCCATTGTGCGTCGCACGGGCTTGTTCTGCCGACAGCGCCATGCGCTTTAATTTTACGGCACGCACGACGCCATCAAGTGCACTGAGTGACTGGCTCAGCTCCTTGTCAGCCAGTGCGACAAGCGCATTGGTATGAGCACCGCGCAATGAAGCACCGTAACTACTGCACATAATTTTATGTTTCTCTTCATCCAGCTCCAGCTCCTGAATCAGAGAGTCCAGTTCCGTGATCATTTCACGGTTAGCGATACGCTCGATGTGCTGCTGTTTAAGCTCGCCGGTCATCACACCACGTGCCTTGCGGAACAACTCGCGCCAGCCGGTATCATCCTGCTGACTTTGCGCCTCGGCAGTCTGTTTTTGCTCCCGGCAACTGGCAATGGAGGCGACAATATTTTCCATCTCAGTCACGACTTTGGTGTGTTCTTTTTTGGCCGCATCGTAATGCTCAATGGCCTGTTGTACGCGCTGCTGCCGGGTTGTTTTATTTTGCATGATGCTCTGCTCTCGTTGTCAGGAAGTGATTTCGATTATGCGAGCGCTCAGACAACAAGAGGAGCGGTTGAGGATGTATCAGCCGCTACACAGAAAGACCCTAAAGCGGCTTGCCAGAGGAAAGGTCTCCGGAACATACCCCCTCTTTTATTATTTTTTTACTATTAACTATTCACTCTGTTCACCTTTAAAAAAAAGATAAGTAATACAGTACATTAAAGGGTGAACAATCGAAATCTGACTGTTCATCCTCTGTTCACCACTGTTCACCCTGATTATTTTTGATATCGAGATGGCTTTGATATTTATTAGATTAATTTGAAATAAAATAACTTTTTTATATAACTATAATGAATTATTGATTTGCCATTCTGTTCCACCGTATTGCCTACGATTGCCAGTGTTTGCCATTTTGTTTTCTTGGAGATAAGTCAATGTTTGTTTTCAAAAAATCACACATTGCCTTAAGAGAAAATATTCACAAAATAGAGAGCTACCCGAAGCCGGACGGACACAACCGGATCTCTATGGACTGTTATGAGGTAGCTTTATGCACACAGCTTTTTCTGCACCATCTTCCACGCCAGCCGCGCATCTGCCACCGGTTTCTGCCCCGACTCAGGAGCGTTTTTTACGTCTCCCGGAAGTCATTCACCAGTGCGGGCTGTCCCGCTCCACGCTCTACGATTTAATCGCCCGCAATGCGTTCCCGGCGCAGGTCTCCCTCGGAGGCAAAAATGTCGCCTGGCTTCAGTCAGAAGTCACCGTGTGGATGGCCGAACGTATCGCAGAACGTAACCGGGGATGTGACGCATGAATCAGCCCCGTTTTCAAAAAGCCCCTTTCCCTGGCTTGCATCCCTTCCTGGTTTGCGGTTATAGTTTTTCTGCTGCCGCAAAATCGACAGCCGGGATTTGCAGCCCGTGTAACTCAATGGCGACACCAGACGCGCCATGCGTCTTTTTTTATGTCGTTGCCCAGACACACCCATTTTTAGGGCTGTGGTGTTTACACCGTGGCTCCTGTCAGATAATGGTGGTTCGGGCGGGGCAGCCTTCGGGCTGGCCGGTAGCCATTGAGGCCGGTACTGCAAACCCTGTTCGAGCCACCACCAATGAGATTTGCAGCTCCGGTGGTGGCGGTTATCGCTTCTCAATGGAGGTTGCCCTTATGGCTTCGACCCTCGCCCCGTCTCATCCGCAATTCGTCTTTGTGTTTGCCGCCGTTCGTCGCGCCGAGCAAACGAGCCGCGTTGCCATGCTTCGCACCGTCGCCGGTGATGAGCACACCGCCCGCCTTTCCTTTGTCCGTGATTACATTATTTCCTTTGCCGCCCGTCTGCCCGTTGCGGAGGTAGCTCATGTATAGCGTCCCTGCACGACCCGATAACGAAAACAAAAGATTTGCTTTTCCTCAGCCGGGTGAAAAATACCGCACGGATATTTATGCCGCTGTTTCGGTGGTGGGCATTCTGGCCGACGGCATTCCGTGGGATATGCCTTACCGCTGCCCGGATATGGCCTGGAACCCGTTCCGCAAACCTTACACCATCCTTATTCGTATTGAGTCTGACGGGCAAGTGATTGAAATACCGCTCGGGCGTTTTTTGCGGGAATTTACCTGTATTTGTCCTGATGGTTTTAAGCGTAACCCTGAGAACCGTTATACGGTGCTGAAAATAATAACGAATGACCCGGTATTACAAATCTGGCGTAAACGGAATATTGATATTTATCCGCAAGAGAATAAACCGGTGATTAAAAATATCCCGGTGGCGTATTCGTGGCGTGATATTCCCCGCCCGGAACCGGATACCAGTTACCGCCATTACCTGTAATTAAATCACTCATTCAATTTATGTGCGTATCTGCACAGGGCTTCGCACACCCTCAGGAGACCGAATCATGGATATCACGCAGTCGGTAACACCGTCCGGAATTAACGCCACCATTACGCTGGATGACCTGCGTTGCCTGGAACATTTACTACGTGTCGGCCAGTTCGCCGGTGATTTGCTGGAGCATCAGGAATGCACCGTACTGAGCCAGCCCCCGGCACAACAAACGCAACTCGCTTCCCTGCTGTATCTGATGACCACCCAGCTCGACGGTGTGGTCGAACGCTGCCACATGAGCTGGATGGCTCCGGAGAAAAACCAATGAAAAGAATGCCACTTTCACCCGTTCTGCGCGCTGCGCTTTACCGTCGCGCCGTGGCCTGTGCCTGGCTGACCGTCTGCCAGTGTCAGAAACGCTTTCCACAGCTCACGCTCGGCGCGGTGGAGGATGCCATTGCCGGTGAGCTGGAGGGATTTTATCTGCGCCAGCACGGACTGGAGAAAGGCCGGGAAATTGCCTGTGCATTACTTGAGGATTTACTGGAAAGCGGCGCACTGAAAACCACACCGGCGCTGTCGTTTCTCGGGCTGGCCGTCATGGATGAACTTTGCACCCGTCACTTAACGCAACCGGCGCAGCCGTAAGGAAATAAGCAATGAACATGAAAGTTACCGAAGCTGTGAACGCTGCAAAAGGCCAGTGGCCGCACATCCTCCCGGCGCTGGGCGTGAATGTGGTGCTTAACCGCCATCAGCCGTGCCCGGTGTGTCAGGGTAAAGACCGTTTCCGCTTTGACGATAAAGACGGGCGCGGCACCTGGTACTGTAACCAGTGTGGAGCCGGTGACGGCCTGAGCCTGGTCTCAAAAGCGCTGGCCGTGTCGGTTGCGGAAGCCGCAAGCCAGGTCAACAGCGTGACCGGCAACCTGCCGCCGGTGCCAGCGGATGACGTCGGCACCGCCCCGGACAGTGAGAAAACCATGAACGAAGCGGCGGTACTGGCTACCCGTTTATTTGATACTAGCCGCACGGCCACCGGCAATGCCTATCTCACCCGCAAGGGGTTAGCACAGCGAGCCTGTCAGGTGCTGACCACCACGCATAAAGTGGCGACCATCACTTACCGCGCCGGTGACGTGCTTGTGCCGCTGCACACCCCGGAGGGAGAACTGGTTAACCTCCAGCTTATCAATGCAGACGGCACCAAACGCACGCTCAAAGGCGGTCAGGTGAAAGGCACCTGCCACACCATCGAGGGGAAAAACACCGCCTCAAAACGGCTCTGGTTAGTGGAAGGGTACGCCACCGGCCTGACGGTAAACCAGCTCACCGGCGATACCGTTCTGGTGGCGCTCTCGTCCGTGAACCTCCTTTCTCAGGCAAGCCTTGTCCGGGAACGGCACCCGGCACAGCAAATCATCATTGCCGCCGACCGTGACCTCAACGGCGACGGGCAGACCAAAGCCGCAGCCGCCGCAGATACCTGTCAGGGCATAGTCGCGCTGCCGCCGGTATTTGGTGACTGGAATGATGCGTTTATGCAGTACGGGGAAGAAGCCACCCGCAGCGCATTACAGGAAACCGTAAAAGCACCGGCGGTCAGCCCGTTCGAGCAAATGAGCGAGGCCGAATTTACCGCCATGAGTACCAGTGAAAAGGCGATGCGCGTTTCTGAGCATTACGGCCATGCGCTGGCCGTTGACCCGAACGGGGAGATTATTTCCCGCTATGAAGCCGGTGCCTGGAAAGTGCTGCCCTCCACGCAATTTGCCCGCGATGTGGCGGCACTGTTCCAGCGTATCGGCGCGGGCTTCTCGTCCGGGAAAATCTCGGCGGTGGTCGATACCCTGAAACTGATTCTGGCGCAGCACGAAGCCCCGGCACGGCGTCTGATTGGTTTTCGCAACGGCGTACTCGATACAACAAGCGGCATTTTCAGCCCGCACAGTAAAACGCACTGGCTGCGCACCCTGTGTGATGTGGATTTTACCCCGCCGGTGGCCGGTGAAACGCTGGAGCGGGATGCGCCGCATTTCTGGCAGTGGCTCGACCGTGCCGCAGGACGGAACGCACAGAAGCGCGACATTATTCTCGCCGCGCTGTTTATGGTACTGGCGAACCGCTACGACTGGCAGCTCTTTCTCGAAGTGACGGGGCCAGGTGGCAGCGGGAAAAGTATAATGGCCGAGATTGCCACCATGCTCGCCGGGAAAGATAACACCACCTCGGCCACCATCGAGACGCTGGAATCCTCCCGCGAACGTGCGGCGGTGATTGGCTACTCGCTGATAATTCTCCCTGACCAGGAAAAATGGAGCGGTGACGGTGCCGGGATTAAAGCCATCACCGGCGGTGATGCGGTCTCGGTCGACCCGAAATACCGCGACGCCTACTCGACGCATATCCCGGCGGTGATACTGGCGGTGAACAACAACCCTATGCGCTTTACCGACCGCAGCGGCGGGGTTTCCCGTCGTCGTGTGATACTGCATTTCCCGGAGCAGATTGCCCCGGAAGAACGCGACCCGCAGCTCCGGGATAAAATCTCACGAGAGCTGGCTGTTATCGTGCGCCAGCTTATGCAGCAGTTCAGCCAACCGGCGACGGCGCGCAACCTGCTACAGGGACAGCAGAACTCTGACGAGGCGATTAACATCAAGCGCGATGCTGATCCGGTATTCGATTTTTGCGGCTACCTTGAAGCGCTGGCACAGCCAACCGGGATGTATATGGGTAACGCCAATATTGTTCCGCGACAGCCCCGTAACTATCTTTACCATGCCTATCTGACGTATATGGAAGCGAACGGCTACAAGAATGTCCTGAGCCTGAAAATGTTCGGGCTGGGGCTGCCGATGATGCTCAAGGAGTACGGGGTAAACTACGAGAAACGACATACCCGACAGGGGACACAGACCAACATCACGCTGACGGATGAAAGTAACTCCGACTGGCTTCCCAAGTGTGATGACACACTCGCGATATAACCTGATAAACCGGCGCAAGCCGGTTTTACCACGCACTATGTAACAATGTAGAATCCAATGCATCCAACCACCCGCAGTATATATAAAAATCAATCATTTCAACCACCTGCGTGCAATATGAGCACCATGAAGATGATAACAGTAAACCTTTTTGTTAATTATAGTGTTGAGAGAATCAAAGATTTTGAGCTAATCTTACCGTTTACTACTGATATTTTTTGATAGAAGGCGCATAAGTGCGATTAATATAAGTATGATTAATAATAAGAATATTGGACAATTATTTACTAGCCAAACTATTAATGCTGTTGCTGATGGTGATTTCTCTCTGCTTCATGAGTTAACATTAACTGCATTAACACCTCAATTCTTTCCGATAAAAGTATCTGAGATTTTTGATATTGCATTCACCAAGCTTTCTAAAGAATATAAATCAGAATATTTTTTCAAAAGCATTATTGCCAATGAAGTGTTTTTGAAAAAACATAAAAAAAATAAAGCTGTTATGCTCTCTGAATTTAGGGTTGGTACTAACAAGGCTGATTGTATAATATTGAATGGACTATCTACTTGCTATGAAATCAAGACTGAGCTTGATAACCTCAAAAGATTACCAGAACAATTAGAATCATATATTAGTTTATTTGATAAAGTATACGTAGTTGCGGCAAAATCTCACATTGAGAAAATAATAGATCTCGTTCCTAATGCTGTAGGCATTATTGAATTGACACAAAAAAATACATTAAAAGAAGTAAAACCTGCACTACTGATTAATACAACGATCGACCCTAAGTTAATGATTAACTCAATGCGTATTGCTGAATACAAGCACATGGCAGAACAAATATCAGGTGAAAATATTGATTTACCCAATATGGATATGTACCCATATTGCTTGAAAATTTTTGAAGATACAGCTTCCGATACTCTTAGAAAGCATTTTAGAGAATCCCTGAAAAAGCATCGACCTAATGATTTTGCTTTCTTAGATAGTCTACCCAGATCACTAAAATCATCTGCAATTAGCTTTAGTATCACTCAGTCTCGCCAGAGATCTCTAACGAAAATACTATCAAGCTACATTGAAAAGGATGATATATGTACTTCCCTTTGATGAGAGGTAAACAGTACGAGTTAGCGGCTTTAAAGGAACTATCCAACATAGTTCCACATGATCTTCTTAAGCCAGTTATTGAACCAGTAAGAAAAAATCTCAAGCAACTTGAAACTACTATTAAAAAATTGAATGAACATAATTTTGAGCCAATCATTATCGTTAACTCCGAAATAAGTGAGCTAAAAGGTAACAGTGATAAATTCATTCAAGAACTTTACAAAATTAATGGCATTAAATTTATGCCTTGCATTAAATACACAGATAGCATTCATGAGTTTGATAGATTGAGTTCTATTATTAAGGGAGAAAAAGCTTCGTATGTTGAAAGTGGTGTTAATAGAGATTTGATGACTCGTTTAAACAAGTTCGCCATTAACATTATTCCCGAAGGCTCCCCTCAAATAGTTTTGCAGCAGTTATCAAACATTGTCTTAATGGATGATCCTTTTAAAAAGAAAAAGAGAAATGCAGACTATCCGTCGAACTCATATTTCTCTGATTTGCATGTACGATATAGAGCAATACATAAGTCAGTAATTGGTTTCGGGGATTTCAATATAGCTGGTTCGGATTATGCTGAATCAGGAGGCCCTGCATATGTGGTAACTATCCATGCCAGTTATCTAGATAGCAATGAATTTGATGCAATGTCTGTGAAACATTTTTCCTCTATGGATGATGGAACACCATCAAACCCATCAGGAAAGTTTCAGCAAGCTTTAGACAAACTCGTGCTACATGATCAGACTATACCTGGATTCTTCGATGACACGTCAGGTTTACGAGGATTCAAATCATTACACGCACGTAGACATTACCCAGGCCTTGGCCAAGTTAAGCAATATTCTATGCAGCACCATATCGAAACTATCTGCAACTTCATAACAATCTAGTGTTTTCATGTGCATAAAACCGGCGCAAGCCGGTTTTTTCGCATTCACGAGGCAAAGATGAACAATGGACTCTTCACTCCTCACTCTTTAATCACCACCTATGATACTGATTTTAAAAGATAAAATATCATGATGAACTGAGTGAGTAGTTAAACGGAAAAAAAGTTTCTTTATGACTGATACCGCTTAGCAAACTCAAATGGTGTTATATGCGCGTTTGCGTTGGCATCTAAATAATCAGCCCACCATTGCACCATCAATCTCCGTTCTTCCAAATGTTCTGCTTTATGAATGTATGCAGCGCGGACACCGTTTCTTTCCTGATGGCTCATTTGCCTTTCTACCGCATCACGAGACCATAGTCCTGACTCAACTAACGCACTACAGGCCATCGCACGGAAACCATGTCCACATACTTCGGTTTTCGTGTCATAACACATCCCACGTAGAGCGTTATTAATGGTGTTTTCGCTCATGGGTTTAGTTGGATGATGATCGCCGGGGAAGACTAGAACACTATGACCACTTAACATCCTGATTTCTTCGAGTAAGGCTATCGCCTGATGAGATAGTGGTACTAAATGAGTCGTTCTCATTTTAGACCCACGGTGGGAATGTTTTACACCTTCAATGGCCTCTCGCTCAGCAGGAATAGTCCAAAGTGCTTTCTTGAGATCAATCTCCTGCCATCGTGCAAAACGTAACTCGCTGGAACGGATAAAAACATTGAGGCAAAGTTGAAGTGCCAAGCGCGTTAGCAAGCGGCCTTTATGGCATTCAATTTTTTGGAGAAAATCAGGTAGTTTCTCAAGAGGTAAAGCAGGTCTATGAGTCGCTTTTCTTGATGTAATAGCCCCAGCGAGATCCTGCGCTGGATTTCGGTCAATGAGGCCACTTTGTACGGCGTAGCGCATAATACCTGTGATACGTTGCTGTAAACGAGAAGCTACATCCAAGCGACCGCTCATTTCTACTTCACGCAATGGAAGCAAGAGATCTCGTGTAGATAAATCTGCAATGTTTCTTGCGCCGATAGTTGGAAGAATATTGCGCTCTAAATCTCGCCATACTCTTTCAGCATGACCGCTAGACCAACGCTTATTATTCGAGTGCCAGTCTTTTGCCACTTTCTCAAAAGTATTTAACGCTGCTTGCTCTAGCTCTCTCACCTCTTCTTTTTTTGCATTAGGGCTAATCCCTTCAGCTAACAAGAGGCGTATCTCATCACGTTTTTCACGCGCTTTTGCGAGGGATACAAGAGGATAAGCACCCAAAGCAACCCGGCTTTCTTTACCTTCAAAGCGGTACTTCAGATACCAGCGTTTAGAACCAGTTGGTTTAACTAGGAGATATAAGCCGTGGGAGTCTGTGAGTTTGTATTCTTTTTCGCGGGGCTTTGCTGTGCGGGCTGCTACGTCTGTGATAGCCATAAATTGGGGGTCAATCCTTTATCGAACCGAGCTGACCACCATTCTGACCCCCATTAGTACTGGATGTCAACGGATGCCCTCGGACGAATCGGGACCAAAAAAAAAGCCTTTCGGCTTTATTTTTAGTAACTTACGGACTGTTACGGACGTTCTCGAACATACATATGGTGCCGAAGGCCGGACTCGAACCGGCACGTCTTTCAACGGTTGATTTTGAATCAACTGCGTCTACCGATTTCG
Organism: Buttiauxella agrestis ATCC 33320; assembly: GCA_024169445.1. GTDB lineage: Bacteria > Pseudomonadota > Gammaproteobacteria > Enterobacterales > Enterobacteriaceae > Buttiauxella > Buttiauxella ferragutiae. The sequence continues at coordinate 1,640,071 of JALKFA010000001.1, read as the reverse complement.
CCACTTCGGCACGAAGAGGTATGCGGAAAACGTTGGGGATTATACCTGTCGTGCTTAACCTTGCAAGCCCCATTCTATCGTTTACGTGCTAAGTGCTGAAAAAATCAGCGCATCTTCAATTCATTACCCTTTCTGCTGCTCTGCACAGCCTTTACAGCTCACAAATTCACTAAATCTATCCTTCCTCGGTTTACATCACCTTTCATTTGTTATGTGATCGCGTTACAGGTTTCAGTAACCCAACTCCCCTTCTGCATGACCAAACCGTAACCGGGAAAACGTGAATGGATTTTTATCAGGCTGACCCAACGCTTGAGAATTATTGGCGCGGTGTGATCCTTTTTGGAAGAAACGTCGCATCTTACAAATTTGCCCTCGCGCACGCTTTGTATGATGTGGACAAATCAGGTAGTGATCTGGTCACGCTTGAAGATCTTGCCGTTCCGTTTAGCCGCCATCTTTGCGAGCATCTTTTACATGCCCCAAAGCAAATCACATCCCGGGGCAGTCAATATCTGGAAGCCTGTGTGCAGTTTAACAATGGTGAGATATCGCAGGATAAATTGACGGAAACCACGGTGCGGCTCGGGTTTAACAATGTGATTGATGCCTTCCATAACGTGAATAATGGCGAGATCGAGAAACGCTTTTTCCTTGATGAGCGAAAAACGCATAAGGGAATCCGGCTTACCGATAACTTTTATCAGCTAAGCGAACGGCAGCAATATCAGAATCTTGCCTTTGAAACGAACGCGCGATGGAATCTGGTTGAGCAGGCTTGGGCGATGGGCGTTTCCCGAAATCTGGTTGCGGTAGAGTTCGATGAACATAATCAGCTTCTCTTCAGCCGCATTAATGAAAGGCGAGTCGATATCACCAGTTGCCGGGACAGTTTGAATGGTTACCAGAAAGGCCGTTGTTTCTACTGTTTTAAACCCATCAGCCTGATACCTGGTGACGCCGAACTGGCTGACGTTGATCACTTCATTCCATGGTCTGCGCGTGATGAGGTAAACAATATCAATGGCGTGTGGAATTTGGTGCTGGCGTGTAAATGCTGCAACCGTGGCGTTGAGGGTAAATCCTCGCATTTGCCGAGCCGCAAACTGTTGCAGCGGCTTCATGCTCGCAACGAGTACTTTATTCAAAGCAAACTGCCACTCCATGAAACCATTGTGAATCAGACTGGAACGCAGCCAGAACGGCGGATAGATTTTCTTGTAAGCCACTGGCATAAAGTCAAAAACAACAGACTGTTCCACACGTGGGAACCGAAAGCAGAAGGCGAGGCCACATTCTGATGACGCTCAATTATTACCAAAACCATGCGCAAACCTTTTTCGACGGCACCGTGAATGTCGATATGTCTTCGCTGTACGAATCTTTTACCCGTCATTTACAACCTGGTGCGGCGGTGCTGGATGCAGGCTGCGGTTCCGGGCGTGATGCTAAAGCATTCCATGAAATGGGTTATATCGTCGATGCGTTTGACGCTTCTTCAGAAATGGTGGCGTTGGCAACGCAACATAGCGGTTTGTCCGTTCAACAAATGACGTTTGCCGATATCAGTGCTAAGAAAAAGTACGACGGCATCTGGTGTTGCGCTTCTCTGCTCCACGTTCCCAATCAAGAATTACCGGTTGTGATGCACAAACTAACTGATGCGCTGAAATCCAGCGGCACCTGGTATGTCTCGTTTAAGTATGGCGAAAGTGAGCGTGAGAAAGATGGGCGTCGGTTTACGGATATGAATGAAACCAGTCTCAATAAATTACTGGAGTCCCTTTCGGAAATAGAAATTGAGACGATGTGGACGACGGCAGATAAGCGCCCCGAGCGTGACGAGATGTGGCTGAATGCACTTCTCAGAAAACGCTAGCCCACCTCTGGTTTTCCCCACACATCATGATAGTCTTTCAAAGATAATCCCCTTCGGAGATAGCACCCGTTTATGATACGCCTCGCTGTTATTGGAACTAACTGGATCACCCGTCAGTTCGTCGATGCTGCCCACGAAAGTGGCAAATATAAACTCACCGCGGTCTACTCCCGCTCGCTGGAACAGGCGCAAACCTTCGCCAGTGACTATCCGGTGGAACATCTCTTTACCGATCTTGATGCGATGGCGAAGAGTGACGCCATTGATGCAGTTTATATCGCCAGCCCGAACTCTCTGCATTCCCCGCAAACTCTGCTGTTTCTCAGCCATAAAAAACATGTGATTTGCGAGAAGCCGCTGGCGTCTAATTTGCGTGAAGTGGAAGCGGCGATTGCCTGCGCGCGTGAAAACCAGGTGGTGTTGTTCGAAGCGTTCAAAACCGCCAGCTTGCCGAACTTTATCGCGCTGCAACAGGCGTTGCCGAAAGTGGGTAAGATCCGCAAAGTGCTGCTCAACTATTGCCAGTATTCCTCGCGCTATCAGCGTTATCTCGATGGCGAGAACCCAAACACCTTTAATCCAGCGTTTTCCAACGGCTCGATTATGGATATCGGTTTTTACACGCTGGCGTCAGCAGTGGCGTTGTGGGGCGAGCCGTATTCGGTTCATGCTACCGCCAGCCTGCTGGAAAGCGGTGTCGATGCGCACGGTTCGGTGCAGATGAATTACGGCGATTTTGACGTGAATCTGTTGCACTCCAAAGTGAGCGATTCCACTATCCCAAGTGAGATTCAGGGCGAAGCCGGCTCTTTGGTTATCGAGAAAATCTCTGAATGCCAGCGCATCACCTTTATCCCTCGTGGTGGCAAACCGCAGGATCTAACGCTCCCACAGCATATCAATACTATGCTTTATGAAGCCGAAGTTTTTGCTCGTTTGGTCACCGAGAATGAAGTTAATCATCCTGGTTTAGTGACGTCACGCTCCACCGCGTTGCTGAGCACCGAGATTCGCGCACAGACTGGCGTGAAATTCCCGGCAGATGATCTCCCAGTACATTCACCTGCGTGATGCATCGGCGTAAAGCTGTGTAAAACAAAGAGGGAAATGTTGACGAAATGTATGGGAAGTAATATTTTTCTGCCCGCAAAGGGGAGTAACTTCTTCGTCGGTTAATCGTCATTACGGTGTTTAAAAATAAAACACCCGGTTACCGGGCAACATATATATGTAACGTATAGATGTTGTAAGTGAGACCTTGCCGGAAGGCGAGATCCCTGTTGCAAGCATTAGCGGCTGGCGTCTTCCGACGTTGGCCGTTTTTGTTTTGTTTGAAGGAAACCCTTTTATGAATAGTGTCGGCACTCCATTACTGTGGGGCAGTTTTGCTGTCGTGGTCGTTATCATGTTGGCCATCGATCTGCTGCTTCAGGGTCGTAAAGGCTCACACACCATGACCATGAAGCAGGCGGCCGTATGGTCCCTGGTTTGGGTTACGCTTTCGCTGCTGTTTAATGCGGCATTCTGGTGGTATCTCACCGGCACATCGGGCCGTGAAGTAGCGGATGCTCAGGCTCTCGCCTTCCTCACCGGTTATCTGATTGAAAAATCACTCGCAGTGGATAACGTGTTTGTCTGGCTAATGCTGTTTAGCTATTTCGCCGTGCCTGCAGCCTTGCAGCGCCGCGTGCTGGTCTATGGCGTGCTGGGCGCAATTGTGCTGCGTACCATTATGATTTTCGCCGGCAGTTGGCTAATTTCTCAGTTTGAGTGGCTGCTGTATGTGTTCGGCGCCTTCTTGCTGTTCACCGGTTTCAAGATGGCGCTGTCGAAAGAAGATGAAGGCGGTATTGGCGATAAACCGCTGGTACGCTGGATTCGCGGCCACCTGCGCATGACGGATAAAATCGAGGGCGAAAGGTTCTTCACCCGCCAAAATGGGGTGCTGTTCGCCACTCCGTTGCTGCTGGTGCTGATTCTGGTTGAATTGAGCGATGTGATTTTCGCAGTAGACAGTATTCCGGCTATTTTTGCGGTAACGACCGACCCGTTCATCGTGCTGACTTCAAACCTGTTTGCCATCCTCGGTTTGCGTGCAATGTACTTCTTGCTGGCGGGCGTAGCTGAGCGCTTCACCATGCTGAAGTATGGATTGGCGATTATCCTGATATTTATCGGGGTGAAGATGATGATTGTCGATTTCTACCATATCCCAATCGCGATTTCGCTGGGCGTGGTGGGTGGCATTCTGGCGTTAACATTGATCATTAACGCTATTGTTAACTACCGTAACGATCAGAAGAGACTCGCGAAGTAATATTTCGTCGGATGGCACTACGTTTATCCGACCTTCGAAAAACTTCTCTGACCCCGTCTTTGGCGGGGTTTTTCTTTTTACGATATCAACTGTGCGAAGTGCCGCTAATGTCACACATTTGTTAAAATTTAGTTATAAAAACTAGCTTATACCGAAATAATCAGTGTTTACTACTTACTACCCTGAGACATTTCCTTATACTCAACCAGGCAAACACCAATCTATACATCCGGTCGAAAAGCACCTTAGAGTGCAGGCCAGGATGGGACGACACACTAAACAGGAAGGTTATTCATGGCAACACAATCCCCAGGTATTCTAAATCGCCTGGCAAAGGGCAGTCTGGTAAAACAGATTTTGGTTGGACTGGTGCTCGGTATCGCGCTGGCAGCTATTTCAAAACCTGCGGCAATTGCCGTTGGGTTGCTCGGTACATTATTCGTTGGAGCGTTGAAAGCCGTCGCTCCGGTACTGGTTCTGATGTTGGTTATGGCATCCATTGCTAACCACAAACATGGTCAGAAAACCAGTATCCGTCCGATTCTGGTGCTTTATCTTCTGGGTACCTTCACCGCTGCATTGACCGCTGTGGTGATCAGTTTCGCGTTCCCTTCCACGCTACATCTGGTGACTGGCGCAACGGACATCACCCCGCCATCAGGCATTGTCGAAGTCATGCGCGGTCTGCTGATGAGTATGGTTGCAAACCCAATTCATGCGCTGCTGAACGCCAACTACATCGGGATTCTGGTGTGGGCTGTGGGTCTGGGCTTTGCTCTGCGCCACGGCAATGAAAGCACCAAAAATCTGATTAACGATGTTTCCGACGCAGTGACGTTCATCGTTAGAGTGGTGATTCGCTTTGCCCCAGTCGGTATTTTTGGCCTGGTCGCATCAACACTGGCAACCACTGGCTTTGAAACACTGTGGAGCTATGCGCAACTGTTGTTGGTGCTGGTTGGCTGCATGTTCGGTGTGGCGCTGGTCATCAACCCACTGCTGGTGTTCATCAAGATTCGTCGCAACCCGTACCCGCTGGTGTTTGCTTGCCTGCGTGAAAGTGGCGTTACCGCCTTCTTTACCCGTAGTTCTGCGGCCAACATTCCCGTGAACATGGCGCTGTGCGAGAAGCTGAATCTGGACCGCGATACCTATTCTGTCTCTATCCCGTTGGGTGCAACCATCAATATGGCGGGCGCGGCAATCACTATTACCGTGCTGACGCTGGCGGCGGTGAATACTCTGGGCGTGCCGGTAGATTTGCCAACTGCGCTGCTGCTGAGTGTGGTCGCTTCGCTGTGTGCTTGCGGGGCTTCTGGTGTGGCGGGCGGTTCTTTGCTGCTGATCCCACTGGCCTGCGGCATGTTTGGTATCCCGAATGAGATTGCCATGCAGGTAGTCGCTGTCGGCTTTATCATCGGCGTGTTGCAGGATTCTTGCGAAACCGCACTCAACTCCTCAACAGATGTGCTGTTTACAGCGGCGGCTTGCCAGGCAGAAGATGCACGCCTGGCGGATAAAAACCCGTTACGCGGTTAATGTTTAACGCTCCCTGTCTTACGAGGCAGGGAGTAACATAACTGAGATTTGTCGGGTGGCGCTGCGCTTAACCGACCTACAAAATAGTCCGATTACCCCTCTTGTTGCTGCACTTCTTTTTCGACCTTAAACGGATCAATTCCTCGCCTTTGCATACGCCAGAAACGAACGATGTTCAGGCCGTTCATCACCAAAAAACTCCCTTCGATTAATGTCCCGCCAATCGATCCCAGCCAGAAGTTATGCGTCACCCAGCAAGCCGTTGAACACCACATCACACAGCGTATCGTCAACCCTTTGCAGCGGAACAACGCCCAGGTACTGGCAACAGTTCCGGCAATCGGCAGCAATTCCATTGCATGATCAAATTTCGCCAGGCCTAACCCCAGGGTTAGTGCAATGAAAATCCCCATTACCCACAAGCTACGCGTACGCAAAGAGATAACCGTGCGGAACGCGTTAAGTTCGGCACTCATGCCTGCCGGGCTTGCGCCCATCAAAAAGAAGTGAATGCCGATGATGGCGCTGTATGCCGCCAGTTGCAGTTTGAAACGCCGTTCATCGCGATTGATGAAGGTGGTAATGCCGACCAAAAAGGCGAGAACGCCGACGCCCTGGGCAACCCAATACGCGGTCATGACTAATCCTTGTGAGTAAAATTAGGCGAAAAAAAACGGCATTTCGAAAATCAAAATGCCGTTTCATGTTATCACCTAAGGGGCTTTTTACAACGTAACGCCGCTTTTAAAGATGGCTAATTCGCGGAAATCATTACGTTCATTACAGGTCTTTTTACCGTTGGCAATATCAACAATGGTGTCGATAAACTCGCTCAGTAAGGTGTTCATATCGCTGCCGTGCAGCAGTTTGCCTGCGTCAAAATCAATCCAGTGCGGCTTTTTGGTCGCCAGTTCACTGTTAGTTGCGATTTTAACAGTTGGCACAAAACCACCGTATGGCGTGCCGCGCCCGGTGCTGAACAACACCATGTGGCAACCTGCTCCAGCCAGTGCGCTGGTTGCAACCGCATCGTTACCTGGTGCGCTTAACAGGTTCAGACCTGGCGTTTTCAGGCGCTCGCCATAACGCAGCACATCAACCACTTCGCTCTCACCGGCTTTTTGCGTGCAGCCGAGGGATTTTTCTTCGAGCGTGGTGATACCGCCAGCTTTGTTCCCTGGTGATGGGTTTTCGTAGATCGGCTGGTTGTGTTCGATGAAGTATTGTTTGAAGTCGTTCACCATGGTGACGGTTTTTTCAAACGTCGCTTCGTCGCGGCAATGGCTCATCAGAATGCGTTCAGCGCCAAACATTTCCGGCACTTCTGTCAGCACAGTCGTGCCGCCGTTCGCCACCATATAGTCGGAGAAACGGCCCAGCATTGGGTTTGCCGTAATACCGGACAAACCATCTGAACCACCGCATTCAAGGCCGAATTTCAGTTCGCTGATTTTACCTGGTTCGCGCTTGTCGTGACGCATCACTTCATACAGCTCTTGCAGTTGCTCAAGCCCGGCTTCTACTTCGTCGTCTTGCTGCTGGCAAACCATAAACTTCACGCGCGACGCATCGTATTCGCCCAGCGTTTCGCGGAAGGCACTCACCTGGTTGTTTTCACAACCGAGGCCAATCACCAGTACCGCACCTGCATTCGGATGATGCACCATATTTTGCAGCATGGTGCGGGTGTTGATGTGGTCTTCACCCAACTGAGAGCAACCAAACGGATGGCTGAACAGGAACACGCCGTCGATATCTTCGGCGTCGTTATTCTGCTTCAGGAAACGGTTCTGGATTTGGCGTGCAATACCGTTGACACAACCGACAGTGGGCAAAATCCATAACTCATTACGCACACCGACCGTACCGTTCTCACGGCGATAAACGTTGACTTCACGGTCCGCTGCCTGGCTTGCAAGAGACTGGAAATCAGGTTGATAGCGATACTCATCCAGGTCGCTCAGATTAGTACGCGCATTGTGTGAGTGAATGTGCTCACCGGCTTCAATGGTGGCCAACGCGTGGCCAATCGGCAAACCGTACTTAACAACATTCTCACCTTGCGCGATGGTGCCAAGCGCAAATTTGTGGCCGCGCAGTACCGGCTGGCGCAGAGTCACCTCTGCCCCTTCGACGGTAACGACTTCACCTTCAGCCAGGTCCACTAACGCAACAGCGACGTTATCTTGCGTATGGATCTTGATGTATTGCATATCAACCTCAGAGCCTGATTAGTTCAGTTCAATGCCAAAGTAGTCTCGGGCGTTGTTAAAGCAGATGTTTTCTACCATGCTGCCCAGCAGTTTGATGTCTGCTGGCGCTTCGCCCGCTTCCACCCAACGGCCAATCATCTGGCACAGAATGCGACGGAAGTATTCGTGGCGGGTGTATGACAGGAAGCTGCGGCTGTCAGTCAGCATGCCCACAAAGCGGCTTAACAGACCCAGTTGCGCCAGCTGCGTCATTTGACGCTCCATGCCATCTTTCTGGTCGTTGAACCACCAACCGGAACCAAACTGCATCTTGCCTGGCATACCTTCGCCCTGGAAGTTACCAATCATGGTGCCCAGCACTTCGTTATCGCGTGGGTTCAGGCAGTAAAGAATAGTTTTTGGCAGTTCGTTGTTTTCGTTTTGCTTGCTAAGCAGGCGAGAAAGTTCTTCAGCCATTGGGCGGTCGTTGATGGAGTCAAAGCCCACATCAGGCCCCAGCAGTTTGAACTGGCGCAGGTTGTTGTTACGCAGCGCACCGATGTGGTACTGCTGAACCCAGCCGCGGCGGGTGTATTCAGCTGCCAGCCAAACCAGAACCGCAGTTTTGAACTGTGCAGTTTCGTGTTCAGTTGGCGTCGCACCGGAAAGACGACGCGCCAGAATGCCATCCAGAGTCGCTTCGTCTGCTTCAGCAAACAGCACCACATCTAATGCATGGTCAGATACTTTACAGCCATGCTCGGCGAAGTGATCCAGACGCTTGCTCAGTGCGGCTTGCAGGTCGCTGAAACGGCGGATGTCGGTATCAGACACTTCGGCAAGTTTGCCCATGTATTCAACAAAAGTAGCTTGTTCAATGTTGAACGCTTTGTCCGGGCGCCAGCTTGGCAGCACTTTGGTTTCAAACGCGTCAAGCGCGATTTGGCGGTGGAAACGCAAATCGTCAATTGGGTCATCAGTGGTGCCGACCATTTTCACGTTCATCTGCTTCATGATGCCGCGAGCAGAGAAGCTATCCTGGGCCAGCAGCTCGTTACATTCGTTCCAGATTTCATCAGCAGTGGTTGGGGACAACAGTTTGCCAGTGATACCGAACGGACGGCGCAGTTCAAGGTGGGTCCAGTGGTACAGCGGGTTACCGATAGTGTGCGGAACCGTAGCGGCCCAGGCATCGAACTTCTCGCGGTCAGTCGCATCGCCAGTACACAGACGCTCTTCCACACCGTTAGCACGCATGCCACGCCACTTGTAGTGATCACCTTTTAACCAGATGTCATACAGGTTTTTGAAACGGTAATCTTCAGCAACCTGCTGTGGTTGTAAGTGGCAGTGATAGTCGAAAATAGGCTGATCGGCTGCAAATTCATGGTACAAGCGGCGGGCAAATTCTGTATCCAGGAGAAAATCTTCAGTCATAAACTGGGCCATTGTAGGGTTCCTCTGTTCATAGCAGTTCGATGCTTGCGCATAATGCAAATAAAGTTATCACACCAATTTCCAGAGACCGAGTGGATTTTTGTGGTATTCGTCACAAAAACCACACTTTTATTGTTAATATTGTGTTTAAAAAGAACCCGTATCCCGCGCCAGTTCTGGTCTGCAAGCCCCTTCTCCCCTGGAGTGAGCAGATCGACACTTTTGTGATATCACTCAACTTTTGAAGCTGTATGACAAGTTATCTTTCCTGCCGTTGCAATACATCAGTAATGGAAATACATCAGACGCTGGTATCACGAACAGCGCATTGCGGTACGGAAACCGGAATTGCCACAGTTTGTTTATTTTAAGGCAAGGTACGGGTCGTACCGGGTGATACCCCCGGATATGAACCCCTCTAATCGAACACTCGTTCTGGCAGCAATGCCGGACGTGCAACCGCATGACACACGGTTGATTATGAAGACGGGATGAAATTCCAATGGGAAAGATTAAAGGCTTACGCTGGTACATGATTGCCCTGGTAACTATGGGCACCATACTGGGTTATCTAACACGTAATACTATTGCAGCGGCCGCTCCAACATTGATGGAAGAGCTGCATATTTCGACTCAGCAATATTCCTACATTATAGCCGCCTACTCAGCTTGCTATACCATTATGCAGCCCGTTGCGGGCTACGTGCTTGATGTCCTGGGGACTAAAGTAGGCTACGCCTTCTTCGCGGTCGCATGGGCAATTTTCTGTGGTGCAACAGCACTGGCGGGAAGCTGGGGTGGCCTGGCAATTGCTCGTGGTGCCGTGGGTGCTGCAGAAGCCGCCATGATCCCTGCAGGCCTGAAAGCCAGTAGCGAATGGTTCCCGGCTAAAGAGCGTTCTATCGCAGTAGGTTACTTCAACGTCGGTTCTTCTATCGGCGGCATGATTGCTCCACCATTAGTCGTTTGGGCGATTGTCATGCACAGCTGGCAGATGGCATTCATCATCTCTGGTGTGCTGAGCTTTGCCTGGGCAATGGCCTGGTTGATTTTCTACAAACACCCACGCGATCAGAAACGACTTTCTGAAGAAGAACGTGAATACATCATTGGCGGCCAGGAAGCTCATCACCAGACCGGCAACAGCAAGAAAATGAGCGCCTGGAAAATCGTGCAGAACCGCCAGTTCTGGGGTATCGCACTGCCACGTTTCCTGGCAGAACCCGCGTGGGGGACTTTCAACGCCTGGATCCCATTGTTCATGTTCAAAGTGTATGGCTTTGACCTGAAACACATTGCGATGTTTGCCTGGATGCCAATGCTGTTTGCTGACCTGGGCTGTATCGTTGGCGGCTACCTTCCTCCTATTTTCCAGCGCGTATTCGGCGTGAACTTGATTGTTTCCCGTAAAATGGTTGTGACCATGGGCGCGATTCTGATGATTGCTCCAGGCACCATCGGTCTGTTCACCAGCCCATATGTGGCAATCGCCCTGCTGTGTGTTGGCGGCTTTGCTCACCAGTCACTGTCTGGCGCACTAATTACGCTCTCTTCTGACGTATTTGGTCGTAATGAAGTGGCAACCGCGAATGGCCTGACCGGTATGGCGGCATGGACTGCGAGCACCATGTTTGCTCTGGTGGTTGGTGCGTTGGCCGATACCCTTGGCTTCAGCCCACTGTTTGCAGCTCTGGCGGTGTTCGACATCCTCGGTGCTATCGTTATCTGGACCGTGCTGCAAAACAAACCCATCAGTGAGTTGAATGACCAGCAAAAACCGAAACAAGCGTTAGCATAATCGGTGTCTCAGTTTGCACTTAAAGCCGCCTTAATGGCGGCTTTTGTGTATCCAGAATATGGAGCCTATCTTTGAAAAGTGGTATAACAAATAAGGTTAACCGCAGGACCTTTCCCGGAGCTACAGATGGATATTATGGAACCACGTCGTCTTTATCAGCAACTGGCCGCTGAACTTAAACAACGCATCGAAAACGGTGTTTATTTGGTTGGGGAAAAACTCCCGGCGGAGCGCTTTATTGCTGAAGAGAAGAACGTGAGCCGCACTGTGGTTCGTGAAGCAATAATCATGCTGGAAGTGGAAGGATACGTCGAAGTACGCAAAGGCTCCGGCATCCATGTCATCGCCAATCAGGCGAAATACACCAATCTTCCTGATGAACAGTTTGAATTCGCTAGTTTTGGTCCCTTTGAGCTGCTGCAAGCTCGTCAGTTGATTGAGAGCAATATCGCTGAATTTGCGGCGACGCAGGTCACTAAGCAAGATATCGTCAAGTTGATGGAAATTCAGGAAATGGCGCGTAATGAGCACAATTTCCAGGATTCAGAGTGGGATCTTCATTTCCACACTCAGGTGGCTCTGGCATCACAAAATACAGCCCTTGCAGCCATCGTGGAAAAAATGTGGAGCCAACGCATCCACAACCCATACTGGAAAAAACTTCACGAGCATATTGATAAGCGTACCGCTGACAACTGGTGCGACGATCACGACCAAATTCTTAAGGCACTGATTCGTAAAGACCCACATGCGGCTAAAGTGGCGATGTGGCAACACCTGGAAAACACTAAACAAATGCTGTTTGATGCAACCAGTGATGATTTCGAGTTCAATGCTGATCGCTATTTGTTTGCGGATAATCCGGTAATTCATCTCGATACCGCAGCAAACGGTCAAAAGTAGTTATTTTCCTCTCGCGAGGGTAAGCAAACCAACAATAGTGTCAGCGTTTGTAAATACCCTCGCCAGCCCCTCGACTAGCAATCAAAATCGTCCCTCAACAAAGCACAAATACTGTGACGCCTTACACAGAGCTTTGTTACAATTAGATGCAATTTCACTGTAAGAATCAGCTTTGCTTTCACTACCTGTTCGCTTTCATAGGGAAATGTAATACGAACCGGCAAAGAGCAGTGAATGACAATCGGCAACAACACAACACACATAACAAAGCCGTGCTCTACCATCTGACTTTGATCAGCGGTCTTAATCGATGTGCCAGGAACACTGAATGGAACTTTTCACGCAATTGTTGAACGCTTTATGGAACCAGGATTTTGAAACGCTAGCCAATCCAGGAATGATTGGCATGCTTTACTTCGTGTTATTCATGATTTTATTCCTTGAAAATGGTCTGTTACCAGCAGCTTTCCTGCCCGGTGATAGCTTGTTAGTTTTGGTCGGTGTATTGATTGCCAAAGGGGCTATGGGTTTTCCTGAAACCTTGCTTTTATTAACCACCGCCGCAAGTCTCGGCTGTTGGCTCAGTTATATTCAAGGGCGCTGGCTTGGGAATACGCGCATCGTGCAGAATTGGCTTTCGCACCTTCCTGCACACTACCATCAACGCGCGCATAGCTTATTCCACAAACATGGTTTGTCTGCGTTGCTGATTGGCCGTTTTATCGCTTTTGTTCGCACCCTGCTGCCAACTATTGCCGGTTTATCCGGTCTGAATAATGCGCGCTTCCAGTTCTTCAACTGGATGAGCGGGTTATTGTGGGTTCTGATTTTGACCTCGCTGGGTTATCTGCTTGGCAAAACACCAGTATTCCTGAAATATGAAGATGCGTTGATGTCCTGCCTGATGCTGTTACCAGTGGTGTTACTGGTATGCGGCCTGATCGGTTCGTTGATTGTGCTTTGGCGTAAGAAATACGGTAACCGCAGTTAAGAGGGATGACGATGAAAACACACGTTTTTCGTGGCCTGCGGGCCACGATATTGATCGGTGTTGTTGCGGCAGCGTCCATATTGATATGGTCTGGAATGCAGCGCACCGAATCAACGCTGGAAATTCGCTCTAATCAACAAGGTATCAGCATGCCTGACGGCTTTTTTGTCTGGCATCATCTTGATGCTAACGGTATCCGTTTCAAAAGCATTACCCCTGAAAACAACTCCTTGTTGATCAAATTTGATTCAAGTGCGCAAAGCGAAGCCGCAAAAGTCGTGTTGTACAGGACACTGCCGCATGGTTATGTCATCGCTCAACAAGAAGAAGAAGACAGCGCCAGCAGTTGGCTGACACGCATGCTCAACGAAAATATCCGCATCGGTTAACCCTTTCCAGAAATCCTAAATTGTTACCACGGATTGGGTTTATACTCAGTTTCTGACTATGCTTGTTTACTTAAATCGCTACAAATCATCATTTTCGAATAATTTCTGGATTCTTTGTGTGCTTAACCTTACGGCTAAACGTACATCACAATGGAAGGTTTAACATGAACACTCGTACCGTATTGGCTATTGCCTTGTTATCTTTAACTTCTGCGGCACATGCCAACTCGCTGTGCAGTGAGAAAGAGCAGGATATTCAACGTGAAATTGGCTATGCGGAAAAACATCAGAACAAAAGTCGTGTCGATGGGCTTAATAAAGCGTTGAAAGAAGTCCGCGCCAATTGTACTGACAGCAGTTTACGCGCGGCCCATCAGAAGAAAATCAACGAGCAAAAAGCCGAAATTACCGAACGAAAAGCTGACCTCAAAGAAGCTCGCGAAAAAGGCGATGCGGAAAAAATTACCAAGCGGGAGCAGAAGCTGTCTGAAGCAGAACATGAACTGAAAGTCCTGCAGGCCCGTGATTACTAAGACTCTTTAATAAACCCGTCATTCTTAGAAAATCTGGAGAGAACTATGTCAAAAGATACTACATCAGAACACTTGCGCGCAGAGCTGAAATCCCTGGCTGATACCCTTGAAGAAGTGCTGAGTGCATCGACGGACAAGTCAAAATCCGAACTTGAAAGACTGCGTGGCAAAGCCGAAAAAGCGCTGAAAGAAAGCCGTGTCCGTCTGGGTGATACCGGCGACGTGATTGCCAAACAAACGCGAGAAGCGGCGGCAAAAGCTGACGATTATGTTCGTGAAAATCCATGGACCGGCGTGGGTATTGGGGCGGCGATTGGCGTCGTGCTCGGTGTCCTGCTGACTCGCCGTTAATTATGCCTGAATCCCATCACACTCAAGGGCCGGGCAAAAGCGTCCTCGGCATTGGTCAGCGCATCGTCACCATCATCGTTGGGATGGTGGAAACGCGCCTGCGTCTTGCCGTGGTTGAACTGGAAGAAGAGAAAGCCCATCTGGTTCAGTTGCTGTTAATGCTTGGGTTAACCATGCTATTTGCAGCATTCGGATTAATGAGCCTGGTGGTGCTGATTTTCTGGGCCGTCGAACCGCAGTATCGTCTGAATGCCATGATTGCGACGACCGCAGTCCTGCTGGGGCTTGCGGTGATCGGAGCTATCTGGACGCTGCGTAAATCTCGCCAGTCCACACTGCTGCGCCATACTCGTCGTGAACTCGAAAACGACCGTGCTTTGCTGGAAGATGACTAACCATGAGCAACCGTGAGCTTGATAAGCGCAAGGCCTTTTTACTCAGCCAGATTCAACAACAACGGCTGGATTTAAGTGCCAGCAGGCGCGATTGGCTGGAAGCGACAGGCGCCTATGATCGCGGCTGGAATACCTTACTGAGCTTGCGCAGTTATGCGTTAATCGCCAGCAGCGTGATGGCTATCTGGACCGTGCGCCACCCGAGCTTCCTGATGCGCTGGGCCAGACGCGGTTTTGGTGCCTGGAGCGCCTGGCGCCTGATTCGCAATACGGTGCAACAGCAATCGCAGTAATCCCTAACGCCGCTTAAAATAAGCGGCGTTTTTATTAGCAGGCTTACTCAAGTAATTTGAAAAACATCGACAGTATTCCTTGCTAACAATCCATTAATGCCCCGTCTATTATCCTCCACATCAACCGCAGTTAACGGTAACCACCGGAAATTGCAAAGACAAAAAATCCTGGGCTGATAGCACCCAATAGAATTTCTCTGGAGAGTAAAATGAAAAAATTAGATGATGCTGGTGTACTGTTAGCTCGTATCTTGATGCCAATTCTGTTCATCGTTGCAGGTTGGGGCAAAATTAACGGTTATGCCGGTACTCAACAATATATGGAAGCGATGGGCGTCCCAGGGTTCTTGCTGCCTTTGACCATTCTGCTTGAGTTTGGCGGCGGTCTGGCCATCCTGTTCGGCTTCTTCACACGTACCACGGCGATTATCACTGCGGTATTTACGCTTCTGACGGCATTCCTGTTCCACGCTGATTTCAGCCAGGGCCCGAACTCCATCATGTTTATGAAGAACTTCACCATTGCCGGTGGTTATCTGTTACTGGCTATCTTCGGGCCAGGCGCATACAGCATCGACCGCCTGCTGAAGAAAAACTGGTAAGGTTCTATACTGATTATCAATAAGAGCGAAGGTTAATCCCTTCGCTTTTTTGTTTTTAAAGCTCACCTGGAGAACAGCATGGGACAGTTAATTGATGGCGTCTGGCACGATGTCTGGTATGACACCAAATCTACCGGTGGCAGTTTCAAACGTTCAGAGTCAGTGTTTCGCAATTGGCTGACGGCTGATGGCGAACCCGGTGCGAACGGTAAAGGTGGCTTTGCCGCTGAAAAAGACCGTTACCATCTCTATGTTTCCCTCGCTTGTCCGTGGGCGCATCGCACCCTCATCATGCGAGCTTTGAAAGGCCTCGAATCTTTTATCTCGGTTTCGGTGGTTAACCCGCTGATGTTGCAAGATGGCTGGACGTTCGATGACGACTTCCCGAACGCGACCGGTGATGGTCTATACCAGCACGAATATCTCTATCAACTCTATCTGCAAGCTGACCCAAACTACACCGGCCGCGTTACCGTTCCGGTTTTATGGGACAAGAAAACCCAGACGATTGTCAGTAACGAATCTGCTGAAATCATTCGCATGCTGAATACCGCGTTTGATGCCAAAGGGGCTCGTGCCGGAGATTATTATCCGCCACAGTTACGCAGCCAGATTGATGAACTGAATAGCTGGATTTACGACACCATTAATAACGGCGTGTATAAAGCAGGTTTTGCCACTTCTCAGGAAGCTTATGATGAAGCGGTCAGCAAAGTGTTTGAATCACTGGCGCGCGTCGAGCAAATCCTTGGCCAGCACCGCTATTTAACCGGTGACCAACTGACTGAAGCCGATATTCGCCTGTGGACGACACTGGTACGTTTCGATCCTGTGTACGTCACCCACTTTAAATGCGACAAACACCGCATTAGTGATTACCTGAATATCTACGGATTCTTGCGGGATATCTACCAAATGCCGGGCATTGCCGAGACCGTCGATTTCGCGCATATCCGCAATCACTATTACCGCAGCCATAAAACGATTAACCCAACGGGCATTATTTCCATTGGCCCTGCGCAGGATTTAAATGAGCCACATGGTCGCGATGAACGGTTTAACCACGGTTGATTAAATTCACCCAAGCTATAATTTACGCAAAAATCATTCACGACTATTCTTGAATTAGATCGTTAGAACTCAAGGTAGGCAAAAAATGGATTGGTATTTCAAAGTACTAAGAAATTACATTGGTTTCAGCGGACGGGCGCGACGTAAAGAATTCTGGATGTTCATTCTGGTGAACCTGGTACTGACCGTCGTGTTAACCATTCTGGATAAGATGTTAGGACTGCGAATTGCGAAAGAAGAAGGTCTGCTGGCTACCATTTATGGCCTGCTGATTTTCCTGCCTTACTGGGCTGTACAGTTCCGTCGTTTGCACGATACCGATCGTTCAGCCTGGTGGTTACTGCTGATATTTATTCCGATTGTCGGCTGGCTGATTATTCTGGCGTTCAACTGCCAGAATGGCACACCGGGTGAGAATAAATACGGTTCAGATCCAAAAGCGATGGATGCCAGATTAGTCAGTGAATAATGCTTTGCCCCTCACCCTAGCCCTCTCCCTGAGGGAGAGGGAATTGTCCGGTTTTCCCCCTCTCCTGAGGGAGAGGGAATTGTCCGGTTTTCCCCCTCTCCTGAGGGAGAGGGCATTGTCCGCTTTCCCCCCTCTCCTGAGTGAGAGGGCATTGTCCGCTTTCCCCCTCTCCTGAGGGAGAGGGAATTGTCCGGTTTCCCTCCTCTCCTGAGGGAGAGGGAATTGTCCGGTTTCCCTCCTCTCCTGAGGGAGAGGGAATTGTCCGGTTTTCCCCCTCTCCTGAGGGAGAGGGCCGGGGTGAGGGCGTAGCCACTACTTCAATAATTTTGGAATTTCACGCAAGCACCAGGCTTTCGCCTCGCCCATGCTATCGCGTCGCCACGCCATAATAATGTCAATTTCGTTGGTGTATTCAGGGCTCACCACGCGCAAACGTCCTTCGGCAATATCCTGTTCGACCAGCGGATAAGGCATCGTCGCCACACCCAAACCGGCCAACAACGCCTGCCGTTTATCTTCCATGCTACTCACCGTCAAACGCGGCTGTTTATCCAGTAATTGCACCGTGATCACCGGGCGTTCCCGCGCAGTATCAGCCACCGCAATACCGCGATACTTCACGCGTGTCACTTCTGAAAGTGGCTCCGGTTCATTGTGAATCGGGTGGTCGGGTGCGGCGACATAAACGCTCATCACCTTGTACAACTTGCGCGAGTTAATCTCCGATGAAGAACGGAAATGCATATCCGGCGCAATCACAATATCCGCTCGCCCCTGCTCTAAACGCTCCCATGAACCCGCCAAAACTTCCGTAATGATCGATAACTGGGTGTCTGCTTTACCTGCAAGTTTTTCGACTAACGGATACAACTTCGCCGTTGGCACCAGCGCTTCAGTCACGATGGTGAGATGCGTTTCCCAGCCACGAGCTAGTGCTTCAGCATCAGTCGTCAGTTTTTCAGCCGCTTCGAGCAAAACTCGCCCGCGCTCCAGCAACATGCGCCCGACATTGGTAAATTTTGTGCGATGGCCCGAACGGTCAAACAGCACCACATCCAGTTCTTCTTCAAGCTTCTGCATGGTGTAACTCAGCGCTGACGGCACACGCCCTAGCTCATCAGCAGCCGCGGCGAAACTCCCGCGCCGGTCAATTGCGTCCATGACCCGCAGTGCTTCCAGCGTCAATGCTCTCTCTTTAGCCATCTCGTTCTCATTCAGGAAATTTGAACATACCGAGCAGATTAACTAGCTAACAATGCGACGTCCAGAGTTTTACCATGGGCCTAGTGTAAAAAGAGGCCATGAAATTATGATTACGCCAAGAACTGCCAAACAATGCGGAAAAGCGGACTACGGATGGCTGCAGGCACGCTATACGTTTTCTTTCGGTCACTATTTTGACCCGAAATTGCTGGGCTATGCATCGTTGCGCGTACTCAATCAGGAAGTCCTGGCACCTGGCGCTTCATTCCAGCCGCGAACTTATCCGAAGGTCGATATCCTCAATTTGATTCTCGAAGGCGAAGCGGAATACCGCGACAGCGAAGGTAACCATGTTCAGGCGAAAGCAGGTGAAGCGTTGCTGCTTTCCACCCAACCTGGGCTGAGTTACAGCGAGCATAACCTCAGTAAAGAGAACTCGCTGACGCGTATGCAGTTGTGGCTGGATGCCTGCCCGGAGCGTGAAAACCCATTGGTGCAAAAAATCAGCCTGACAGACCAGCCGCAGCAATTGCTGGCGTCGCCGGATGGCAGCAAAGAGAGCCTGCAATTGCGCCAGCAAGTGTGGGTCCATCAAATTGAACTGGAGAAAGGCCAGCAATTGAGTTTCCAGTTACATGGCCCGCGAGCTTATTTGCAGTCGATTCACGGTGCAGTTCATGCAGTTACATCTGCCGAGCAAAAAGAAGGGCTTACCTGCGGCGATGGCGCTTTTATCCGTGACGAAGCTAACATAACGTTGGTTGCAGATACTCCACTGCGTGCATTGCTGATAGATTTACCGGTCTGACCAGTGCCAAAGTCTGACCAACAGGAGTTATTTGTGAGTAAAAAACTGGCTACCCGGAAGAGTACAAAAAAAGCAGCGCCGTCACCTGTGGCAGCGGTTGCCATTATCACGGCAACCGCTGAACCCGAACTCAGCTACGACGAAATGTTGAACGAGCTGGAAGCCATTGTTATCGAAGCGGACGTCCGCCTGACCGAGATGGCTGAAGAAGAAGCTTAGGGATATCAGGCAACTTTGTTAGCCATAATCGTAATAATCTGACGGTCTGTGTGTTGCATTGCCTGGCTTGCCAGTGCACACAGATTGCTTATCGACTGCTCTACATCATGAGCAACGATACCTTCATTCCCCGTGACCGAAGTATTATCCAGCGCCATCAGTACCGCTTTCCATGCCGAAGCAGCACTGGTCGACACTTTCATCGCACAGCTATTTGATGCGCCATCGCAAATCATCCCACTAACATCACCAATCATATTGCTGATTGCCATCGAGATACTCTGATAACTTCCGTCAATTAACCAGGCTATCCCAGCCGCGGCACCCATCGCGGCCGTCGTTGCTGCGCACAATGCCGACAACGTAGGTAACTGATGGTGAATGTAGATAGCGGTCAGATGCGACAGTATCAACGCACGCGCCAGCCGCTCGCTATCGCAACCAAGGTGCTCGGCTACCACCACAACCGGCATCGTCGCCGTAATCCCCTGGTTACCAGAACCTGAGTTGCTCATTGCAGGCAGACAAGCCCCCCCCATGCGCGCATCAGATGCCGCCGAAGTACGGATCATTATGTCACTTAACAGATCCTTAGCCATTAAACCGCGATCGCGATGGCGGCTTAATGTCGAACCAATATGCAAACCATATTGCGCCCGCAATCCTTCGCGCGACAGTTCACCGTTGAGCAACGCGGCATCAAGAATAAAACCTATATCGTCAAACGGAACGCTCTGGGCAAACTCAACAATCTGCTCGAGGTTAAATCGCTCCAGATGGTACGCCTGCTCATTGTCAACGGGCTTAGCCTCCCCTTGCGCATCGAACAATACCGCTCCGTCCTTTTCGATACGGCTTACCCTGGTATGTTCGCCAGATATCACCACCGTCGCTGACTCTTCTGCGGTATAGACCGTAACGCGGGTATAGAGGATTTCCTCACAAAGTTCCTGAATTGTCACCGTCACTTTGCCACTTGCCAACAGCAACTTCCCGGCGGCAATCGCCTCTACTGGCGCACCTTTGAGAACTTCTAACCCCGCCAGCGGATCGCCGCCCAATGCACCCACTGCGGCGGCAATAGGTAGACCCACCATTCCCGTTCCAGGAACGGTAACTCCCATGCCATTTTTCATCAGATTAGGTGAAACCTTGGCCTCAATTCGAATCACTCTCCCGGCCAAATGCGAGGCAGCCAGTGCGCTTGCCAGCGCCAGTGAAACGGGTTCCGTACACCCTACTGCTGGCTTCACATTTTGTTTTACCGCACGGATTAACTCTGCCCACGCAGGGTTCATTTCTGTATTTGTCATTTTTTTAACCTTAATACTGAGAACTACAATACAAACACCTGCGAATCAGGAGAACGCCAGGAATGGAGAAACACATAACAGCAACCCGGTAATAATGATAATCACCAGCGATGCACCTTTATATTTATGCAGTGCCGGTACTTTATAAACCAGCCATGCAGGTATTAAACAACCAACCATGCCAAAAATTGGGCTACAGATTGAGGTAAAACTTAATACTGGTGCGTTAAGGACGATCGCACTCCAGGCCAATAAAATGGCGAACAACATAATTCCGCGCTGCACCCATTTTTGGTTTATTTTTTCTTCTGGCATTCTGCGACGTAAAATATTAATAACGATACCTTGTGTTGCCTCACGGAAACCAAGATAAACACCAAAGAATGCCGTCATGACTGCAAAGATATTGAGCATTACGCTAACGACAGTGACCCACGCGCCCGAAGCGCCATCAATGAATTGGGCAGCGATAGCGAGAGCCGAAATATTTTGCTCATAGGCTTTTACAGCTTCGTCGTGCCCCATTGCCAGCGTGAAAGAAACTGCATAAAAGAACACCGTCACGAAAAGAATACCGAAGGCAATATTCATGGCACGCAACGCTTTAAAACGAGCCACTTCCCGGGACTTTTCTGTTGAGCGATACGAAATCACCATCGGGCTTAATGTTTGAATAAACAGAATAGAGGTCAATGTAAATGGCAGGGTAATGATCGCATTCTTAATCAGCATCCCCATTGGCGGCAGCATCCCGGTGTTGTGCAAGTGCCACATGCCAATCATTGAGAAACCCAATGCCGCGACAACCAAAAGCTTTGCCAGCACCATGAAGCTTGAGATTTTAAATAAAAGCTGTTCGCCTCGTGAAGAAATGGCGACCAGAACACAAATCAGTCCCAATCCATAAAAAGGATTATCTGATAACAGCCCTTCGGTCACGCCAAAAGTATGTAAATAAGAGGCACTATCATTAGTAATGGCAGTAGAATAAACGAACAACCAAATAACCAACATAACAAAATAGAGAGCGCCTAATAATATCCCCCAGTTTTTACCTAAATAACCACTAATCACACTAGGGTAATCTTTACATTCCGGCGATTCCGCTAAGGTATTAATAAAGAGACGCTGGAACAAATACATTGCCGGATATCCTACTATTGAGGAGAGCAGAAATACCCACAACCCCATTAATCCGACTTGTACTGGTAAAAAGACTATTCCGGCACCAATCGCCATCCCGATACTCATAATTACCCAGCCGACATCTTTACTATCGAATTTTGTCGCGGCCTGCCATTCACTTTCTGTCATTCCTGCTCGACCGGATGCTGGAATATTAACCGCAGTAATGCTTCCCGTTTCCATAAAGTGCTCGCTTATATTTGTAGGTTTTAATCGTGAATATTCAATACAGAGTGATGACCAGATACTCGAAAAACGAGATCGGTGTTCTGGACGTGTATTTAGAATGAGAAAAGGATAGCGCGGGTAGCGGAGAAAAAATTTGCTACTCCTCAAGAGGAAGCCAAACAAAAGAGTAAATTTTTCTCCGTTTAGAGGTAAATCTGCATATTTCATGCAGTATTTTGCTAATTTGGTAGAAAAGAGTTATTGGAAAGGTATCGCTAAAAAATTAACTCATTGTTTTTAAAGTATTTGTTTTGAGTATTTTGTTTTAAAGGAAATTACCCACCCACCGCGAATGTGAGCTGGCGCAACTCGTGAGGTTAATGCGGTGTGACAATATGGCCACCAGATTTTGACTCACCTCACACTGCAACGGCGATTCAGAATTAATCACTGTTTATTGTATCAATATGGTTAAGGTTTAGATTTTTTATCTCCCATTTCGCCATACGGTTACAGCAAATTATCAGGAAAGCCGGTTAACGCGCGTTTCTCCGTTCTCAATCGCCAATTGATACAGCGTAAACGGAGTATGTCTCTCGATAAGCGTCGCCAGTTCTGGCGAGTGGCTGGTTAACCAAATCTGCGTGTAGCGACTCGCTTGTGCGATCAAACGTGCCAGTGCGGGCAACATCTGTGGATGCAGGCTGTTTTCCGGTTCATTGAGGGCAATAAAACGTGGCGGTCGGGGGCTAAGCAACGCGACGGTCAGGCACAGGAATCGTAATGTTCCGTCAGAAAATTCAGCCGACTCCAGCGGGCGATTAATCCCCTGTCGGTGCATCATCATCTGGAAACGCCCGTTCCTGTTATCACAGAAAAATGTGCATTCAGGGAACGCTTCATCCAGCACCGCAAACAGTAATTCGCTATCACCTATTTCAACGATGGTCTGGAAAGCCGCGGCCAAATTCAAACCATCACCGCCCAGAACAGGCGAGCGATAACCGACCTGCGGCAAACGCAATCCGGCCCCCTTGGTAATATCGAATTCGTGGTAGAAACGCCAGTTGCGCAGTATTTCCCGTGCGCTGGAAACTTCAGGATAAAGATGCGGCTCGCCTAACTGGCCGAACAAAGATTCGTTTTCGTAGAGTGTGGCGGCATGCGTCACCTTCTCACCGTTCACATCATTGAGAAAAACCGCCTGGTTACGCCGGTGCATAATGGAAGATGAAGGGCGACGGCGGAAACCACTCAGCCAAATTTGTTCTTCTTTAACAATAGGATCGAGATCAAACATGGTTGGATACGGCAGTTTATCAGGGAAGCCGACCTGCAATTCATACTCAAAATCGTCGGTATCTACCGCCAGTGTCATGCGGCGCGGCGCACTGGCATACCCTTTGGCGCGATCGCCCGCCCACATCACTTTCTGAATACCGCCTTCATCCGATAACCAATGCGACAACTGCCCCATCGCCGCCCCGTGAATCAGATGGATTGCTTTATAAATGTTGGATTTACCGCAGCCATTAGGACCAAAAACCACGTTCAGCCGTTCGAGATCGATGGAAAGTTTGCGCACGGAACGGTAGTTGTCGATATACAGGGATTTGATCATGGCGGTGTGGAATCCGGTGATGGCGAGGTTCGTATTATGGCAATTGTTTGCCCTCACCCCAACCCTCTCCCACAGGAGAGGGAGAAAAACTCGATCCATCCCCCTCCCTCAGGAGAGGGAGAAAAACTCGATCCATCCCCCTCCCACAGGAGAGGGAGAAAAACTCGATCCATCCCCTCTCCCTCAGGGAGAGGGAGAAAAACTCGATCCATCCCCCTCCCACAGGAGAGGGAGAAAAACTCGATCCATCCCTCTCCCTCAGGAGAGGGAGAAAAACTCGATCCATCCCCTCTCCCTCAGGGAGAGGGCCAGGGTGAGGGTGGTAAAACACACATAGCAAAACGCCCCGCACAATTTACACTGTGCGGGGCGTTCCTGAATGGTTGAAGCTGACCGATAAGCCGGGTTCTGTCGTGGACAGTCATTCATCTAGGCCAGCAATCGCTCACTGGCTCAAGCAGCCTACCCGGGTTCAGTACGGGCCGTACCTTATGAACCCCTATTTGGCCTTGCTCCGGGTGGAGTTTACCGTGCCGCGAACTGTTACCAGACGCGCGGTGCGCTCTTACCGCACCCTTTCACCCTTACCTGATCCCACTTGCGTGGGCCATCGGCGGTTTGCTCTCTGTTGCACTGGTCGTGGGTTACCCCCCCAGGCGTTACCTGGCACCCTGCCCTATGGAGCCCGGACTTTCCTCCCCTCCGCCTGTCTCCTTCCGAAGAAGGACGACGACGAAGCGGCGACTGTCTGGTCAGCTTCGGCGCGAAGTATAGAGGTTTTACCCGCCCCTGTCACCCCTGCTAACGGGTGGTATTGATACCTATCGCCACCGTTGCCGCAATATTGCGCGACGCACGATAAATATTGTCGAATGCGTTTTTCAACGCTTCTTCCAGCGTAACAATACTGTTGAGCACACTGAACACTGCATCGATGCCATGTTGATGGACTATCGCCACATCGCTGGTCAGTGAACCTGCAATACCAATCACCGGTTTACGGTACTTTTTCGCCACGGCTGCCACACCTACCGGGACTTTGCCACGAATACTCTGGCTATCCATACGCCCTTCGCCGGTCACCACCAGCGAGCAGTCATGAATGTGTTCTTCAAGGTGCAGAGCTTCGGTCACAATCTCAACGCCACTGCGTAATTCTGCGCCAAGAAACGCCATTAAAGCCGCGCCCATGCCACCCGCGGCACCCGCGCCTTGCGCATTTTTCACATCAATATGTAAATCTTTTTTAATCACATCGGCGAAGTGGGCAAGGTTGGCATCCAGCTCAACGATCATCGCTTCGTCAGCCCCTTTTTGCGGCCCGAAGACACGTGAAGCGCCGTTATCGCCAATTAAAGGATTCGTCACATCGCAGGCCACGTTAATCACGCAATCTGCCAAACGGGTGTCGAGGCCTGAAATATCAATAGTGTTCAGGCTCATTAAACTGCCACCTCCGTGGCTAATCTCTTTGCCCGTTGCGTCACACAGTTTCGCGCCCAGCGCCTGCACCATGCCCGCGCCACCGTCGTTGGTTGCGCTACCGCCGATGCCGATAATAATGTTGCGCGCACCGTTATCCAGAGCGCGTAAAATCAGCTCGCCAGTACCATGTGATGTAGTAATCAATGGGTTACGGTTTTTGAGCGGTACTAGCGCAAGTCCGCTGGCTTCAGCCATTTCGATAAACGCCGTCTTGCCGTCGCCGGACATTCCCCAAAATGCGCTCACCGGTTCGCCCAACGGCCCGGTCACTGTTGTGGTGATTTTTTTGCCTTGTGTCGCACTGATCATGGCATCGACCGTACCTTCCCCGCCATCTGCAACCGGGACCGATATATATTCTGCATCAGGAAATATCTCACGGAATCCTTTTTCAATGGCCTTCGCCACATCAACAGCTGAGAGGCTTTCTTTATAAGAGTCGGGTGCGATTACGATTTTCATAATGTATCCATGCCAAAAACTTAAGGGCCGAGTTTTGTAGGGTGGATAAGCGCAAGCGTCATCCACCAATTATTGGCGGGGGCGCATGGCTTGCCCGCCCTACGATTGATTACTTGGCGACTTCTACTTTTGCCAGTTTTTCGTAGTAACACGCGATGGCGCTATGGTCATCGTTACCGTGCCCATCTGCTCGCAGCGCCTGCATCATCTCCATCACTGCCGCAGTCAGTGGCAATTGGGCACCAACGCCGTGGGAGGTATCCAGCGCATTCGCCAGATCTTTAATGTGCAGATCGATGCGGAAACCTGGCTTGAAATTACGATCCAACACCATCGGCGCTTTCGCTTCCAGAACGGTGCTACCCGCAAGACCGCCACGAATCGCCTGGAAGACTAACTCCGGGTTAACACCTGCTTTGGTCGCCAGTACCAGCGCTTCAGACATCGCCGCAATGTTCAGCGCTACAATCACCTGGTTTGCCAGTTTGGTGACGTTGCCGGCACCGATATCGCCGGTATGCACCACGGAACCGGCCATGGATTTCAGCAGGTCGTAGTACTTGTCAAAAATCGCTTTGTCGCCGCCAACCATCACAGACAACGTGCCTTCGATAGCTTTTGGCTCGCCACCGCTGACCGGTGCATCCAGCATGTCGATACCTTTGGCTTTCAGCGCTTCGCTGATTTCACGGCTTGCCAGTGGCGCGATAGAACTCATATCGATAACCACAGTGCCCGGTTTTGCCCCTTCAATAATACCGTTCGCGCCCAGTGCCACTTCTTTCACATGCGGGGAGTTAGGCAGCATGGTGATGATCACATCACACTGCTCGGCAATATCTTTAGGCGTGGCTGCGGTTTCGGCACCCGCCGCAATAATTTCAGCAATAACCTCTGGATTACGGTCGGCAACCACCAGCGAATAACCAGCTTTGATGAGGTTTTTACTCATTGGTTTGCCCATGATACCCAGGCCAATAAACCCAACTTTCAGTGTCATAATTCAGTCTCTCTCTTTAAATGGTGGTTATTTTTTAAAAGAATCAGCGAGTTTCTGCGTTGCAGAGCGGAAGCAGCCTAAATCGCTGCCAACGGCCACAAAGGTGGCGCCCCATTCCAGATAACGGCGCGCATCCGCTTCAACGGGTGCCAGAATCCCGGCTGGTTTACCGTGCGCTTTAGCACGAGCAAAGATGTGTTGGATGCAATGTTGCACTTCCGGATGCGAGGCATTAC
Organism: Buttiauxella agrestis ATCC 33320; assembly: GCA_024169445.1. Classification (GTDB taxonomy): domain Bacteria; phylum Pseudomonadota; class Gammaproteobacteria; order Enterobacterales; family Enterobacteriaceae; genus Buttiauxella; species Buttiauxella ferragutiae. The sequence goes on along the minus strand of JALKFA010000001.1, from coordinate 1,613,212 downwards.
CCAAATGGCCCAACGCCGCCGCCAAATCACTTGGCCCGACAAAAATGCCGTCCACGCCGTCAGTCGCGGCAATCGCATCAACGTTATCCACACCCTGCTGGCTTTCGATTTGCACCAGAATCGTGATGTTCTTGTTGGACTGTGCGAAGTAGTCCGGCACGGTGCCAAACATATTGGCGCGATGCGAAACAGACACGCCGCGAATCCCTTCCGGTGGATAGCGGGTTGAAGACACCGCCAGCGCCGCTTCCGGCTGGGTTTCCACAAACGGAATCAGGAAGTTGTAGAAACCAATATCCAGCAAGCGCTTGATAACCACCGGGTCGTTAGTTGGTGCACGAACCACCGCCGCACTTTCGCTACCCTTTAACGCCATCAGTTGCGGGATAAAAGTGGTGATGTCGTTTGGCGCATGTTCGCCATCCAGCACAATCCAGTCGAACCCTGCCAGCCCCAACACTTCAGTACTGATAGGGTTTGCCAGTGCAGACCAGCAACCGATTTGCGTCTGATGTGCTGCCAGTGCCGCTTTGAATTTGTTGGGGAAAACGTTGTTATTCATCTGTTGCCCTTATTTATTCAGTTATCTGTTGAGAGAATTACTTCTGCAATTCCATACGTTTAATGTCGCCAACTACGAACAGATAACAAACCATTGCCATCAGCGCCGAGCAGCCAACAAAGATCAGCGCCGCATTGAAGGAGTGAAGCTCAGAAACCAGGTAACCAATCACCAGTGGTGTCACGATAGAAGCCACGTTACCGAACACGTTAAAGACCGCACCACACAGACCGACCATCTCTTTTGGAGCCGTGTCGGCAATAACCGGCCAGCCCAGGGCACCAAAACCTTTTCCGAAGAAAGCGAATGCCATCAGCGCGATAACCAGCGCGGTACTGTCGGTGTAGTTACAAAGAATGATGGTGGAAGCCAGCAACATTCCGAGCACAATCGGTATCTTACGAGCAACAGTCAGTGAGTAACCGCGTTTGATTAACGAATCTGAGAATACGCCGCCCAACACCCCGCCAGCGAAGCCACACAGAGCCGGAATAGAAGCCACCATCCCCACTTTCAGAATCGACATACCTTTATCTTGCACCAGGTAAATCGGGAACCAGGTCAGGAAGAACCAGGTAATGGTGTTGATAAAGTACTGGCCGAAGAACACGCCCAGCATCATGCGGTTAGTCAGTAATTGTTTGATGTAATGAAGTTTTGGCCCCTCAACCACGGCACCTGGTTTTTTGTGGTCCATATCGACCACTGCACCGCCTTTAGTGATGTAATCCAGTTCTTCTTTTGACATACGCGGGTGGTCAGTCGGGTTATGGATAAACTTCACCCACAGGAAAGTCAGCACAAAACCGATACCGCCCATTACGGTAAACACGTGTTCCCAGCCCCAGGCAAAGGTCAGCCAACCGAGTAATGGGGAGAACAACGCCAGCGAGAAATACTGTGCAGAGTTAAAAATCGCAGATGCGGTGCCGCGTTCTTTGGTGGGGAACCAGGCCGCAACAATACGGGCGTTCGCCGGGAAAGAAGGTGCTTCAGAGAAACCGAGCATAAAGCGCATGATAAACATGGAGATACCCGCATACGCCAGCGGTACCATGTCGACAAAGCCCTGCATAAAGGTAAACAGCGACCAGAAGAACAGGCTGTAAGTGTAGACTTTCTTCGAACCGTAGCGGTCAAGCAACCAGCCACCAGGGATTTGCATCAGCAGGTAAGCCCAGCCAAATGCTGAGAAAATATAACCCATTGAGATTGCACTGAGTTGTAATTCTTTAGCAACTTCAGTACCTGCAATAGAAAGTGTGGCGCGATCCGCATAGTTAATCGTCGTCACAATAAAGATAATTAATAATATTAGGTATCGCGTATGCTTACCTTTTTTAGACTCAATGGCTGTATCCAAAATCATTTTTTACATCCTCTGTTGCGGGTACTTTATTCAAGGATTTTTATTTAATATGATATTAATAAATTATATTTCGGGATGGCACTGCTTAATATATGCAACACAGTATAGCCACCAATAACTCAATGGACATTAGGCATCCGCCCAATTAATGACATGAAAAACAATAAATAGTTAAACCTATGCACATGTTTGTGGGGGGTATTGCACAATTTCATTGATTGCCTACCCCTCCAGATTAGGCGTCACAATATAAAGTGATCTCGCTCACATTTTTATTTCTCACGGACTGACATTCTTTATTTAGCTTGTGAGAAGTCACGATTAGAAAAATCCTGGAGAATAGCGACAATGTCAAATATAGAAATTAAACAACAACCCCCTGGCTCCTTTTATATAAAAGTTCATGAGACAGATAATGTCGCTATTATTGTTAATGATAACGGCCTGAAAGCCGGTACGCGTTTCCCGGATGGTCTGGAATTAATCGAACATATCCCGCAAGGCCATAAAGCTGCACTGGTTGATATTCCCGCACACGGTGAAATCGTCCGTTATGGTGAAGTGATCGGTTACGCGGTGCGTGATATTCCACGCGGTAGCTGGATTGACGAATCACTGGTGGAATTACCAAAAGCGCCACCACTCCACACGCTGCCATTAGCGACCAAAGTGCCGGAACCTTTGCCGCCGCTGGAAGGTTATACCTTTGAAGGTTATCGCAATGCAGACGGCAGTGTCGGTACCAAGAACCTGCTTGGCATCACCACCAGCGTCCATTGCGTTGCTGGCGTGGTGGATTATGTCATCAAAATTATTGAACGTGATTTGCTACCGCGCTACCCGAATGTTGATGGCGTGGTCGGCCTGAACCACCTTTATGGCTGTGGCGTGGCGATCAACGCCCCTGCAGCGGTTATCCCTATTCGCACCATCCATAATATTTCTCTGAACCCGAACTTTGGCGGCGAAATTATGGTGATTGGCCTGGGTTGCGAAAAATTGCAGCCTGAGCGCCTGCTCGAAGGCACCGACGACGTGCAAGCGATTAACGTTAGCGATGCCAGCATTGTGCGCCTGCAAGACGAACACCACGTCGGTTTTAAATCAATGGTCGACGACATTCTGACGGTCGCTGAGCGCCACTTAGTGAAACTGAACCAGCGCCAGCGCGAAACCTGCCCGGCGTCTGACCTGGTGGTCGGTATGCAGTGCGGCGGTAGCGATGCGTTCTCCGGTGTGACGGCTAACCCGGCAGTAGGTTTTGCCTCTGACTTGTTAGTGCGCTGTGGCGGCACGGTGATGTTCTCTGAAGTCACCGAAGTGCGCGACGCCATTCACCTGTTAACCCCACGCGCCATCAATGAAGAAGTCGGCAAACGCCTGCTTGAAGAGATGGAATGGTACGACAACTATCTCGATATGGGTAAAACCGACCGCAGCGCTAACCCATCGCCGGGCAACAAAAAAGGTGGCCTGGCAAACGTAGTGGAAAAAGCGCTCGGTTCCATTGCCAAATCAGGGCAAAGCGCGATTGTTGAAGTGCTTTCTCCAGGGCAACGCCCAACCAAACGCGGCCTCATTTTCGCGGCAACACCGGCCAGTGATTTCGTCTGCGGCACGCAACAGGTCGCATCGGGCATTACGGTGCAAGTGTTCACCACCGGTCGCGGCACACCATACGGCTTGCTTGCGGTTCCGGTGATTAAAATGGCCACCCGTACCGCCCTGGCAAACCGTTGGTACGACTTAATGGATATCAACGCCGGTACTATCGCCACGGGTGAAGCGACCATTGAGGATGTCGGCTGGGAATTGTTCAAATTTATTCTTGATGTCGCGAGTGGACGCAAGAAAACCTTCTCGGATCAGTGGGGGCTGCACAATGCTTTGGCGGTGTTTAACCCAGCGCCGGTGACCTGATTTTTTGAAAAATGGCGGATGACGCCAACGCTTATCCGCCCTACCGATTTTGTAGGTTGGATAAGCGCAGCGCCATCCAACACCAGCCTCATCCCGGCAATTTCTCGCGACAAACCTTCAACACCAACTGCCGCAACCATTGATGCGCGGGGTCGGCTTCCGAACGTGGATGCCACATCAACGACACCGTAATCTCATTGGTTTTCACCGGCAGCTCAAAAACAAACAATCTCGCTTCCCCTGAGTTCCCATTCAATCCTGGCTGATTTAACAAAAACGTCGCCGGAACCAACGCCACCAAATCAGACGCTTGAGCCACCGCCAGCGCCGCAGGGAAGCCCGGCACCATCGCCACAATCTTGCGTTCTAAATTAAGCTCAGCCAGCAATACATCCACCGGGCCGGTTCCACGTTCATGGCGGGAAACCACCACATGCCCCAACGCGGCATACTTCGCAGCCGTTATTTCCCCATACTGTTCCAGCGAATGCCCTTTCCTGACCACACCAACAAACTTATCGCGATACAGCGTGGTGAGCCGTATTTCCGGCCCCATCTCACCGAGCACGCCGACCTCAAGGTCAATCAAACCTTCGCGCAAATACTTCGCTGTTTTCTCCGGTTTGGGCATAAAACGCAGTTGCACTAAAGGCGCGACAGCAGCAGCCGCGGCAATCAATGCGGCACCAAAAATCTCGATAAACCCGGCGTTAGTCCGCAGAGTAAAACTGCGCTCAAGCGTGGCAAGATTGAGCGCGCTTGAAGACGGGCGCAGTATCGCCCGCGCTTCAAACACCGCATTTTGCGTGCGCTCGCGGATCTCCTCGGCATAAGGTGTCAGCACCATGTTACGCCCGGCGCGCACCAGTAGCGGGTCGCCGGTGGTGGCACGAAGCCGACTTAACGTGCGGCTCATCGCTGAGGCACTTAAGCCCAGACGGCGCGCAGCACTCGCCACACTTCCTTCCGCCAGAAGCACATCTAAAGCAATCAGTAAGTTCAGATCGGGTTCGTTCATAACGTCATAGTAACCAGAGAAGGCGTTTGGTGCAGGTTATTAATGCAAATGCTGCATCTTCCGCCACATCTTAGGCACCGCTATATTTGCGCCATCAACCTGCGAAAGAGAACTTTAACCGATGGCGTTATTTACCGATCAACCCGGCGATGAAGGATTACCAGGTCGCGAGCGCGGCTTAGCAATGGTAGCAGTGATGACTATGGCAGCGATGGTCGTGTTCGACGGCTCGATGATTAACATTGCGCTGCCGCAAATCGCCCGCTCACTTAACGCCTCCGTCGGCGCTACCGTCTGGGTGGCGAACGGCTATTTGTTATCCGCAGCGATGACGCTGGCGATCTTTGCGGCACTTTCCAGCCGTCTTGGGTTCCGTGCCATCTTCACCTTCGGACTCAGCGTTTTTACTCTGGCATCCGTCGGTTGTGCGCTGTCGTCATCACTGGAAATGCTGGTCATTATGCGCGTATTGCAAGGTATCGGCGGTGCCGCGACCTTAAGCATTGGCCCGGCAATCCTGCGCTCGGTTTTCCCCAACCGCCTGCTCGGACGCATCCTCGGCCTGAACGCATTACTGATTGGCACCAGCACCGCCATCGCGCCTATTCTGGGTGGAACCTTACTTTCGGCATTGAGTTGGCAATGGCTGTTTGCGATAAATATTCCGTTGGGAATCATGGCTGTGATACTCACTCTGCGCGCGGTTCCCCATAATCCGGCGTTAAAGCGTGAACCGTTTGATTACGCTGGAGCCGTGCTTTCCGCCGTTGCGTTAGGCGCCCTGGTGATGGCCGCCGATGCCTTTACACATCAGGGAAATAGCGACCTGATAACCGCATTGATTTACGGTGGCATCGCGATTTTTACCGGAATGGCGTTCATCTGGGTTCAACGCCGCGCCACAAAACCGCTGCTCCCGCTCAACATGTTTGCCTCTTCCCGATTCTCGCTGGCAGCGCTCACTTCTTTAGCGTCTTTTGTCAGCCAGGGGATAACTTTTATCGCGCTGCCCTTCCTGTTTCAGAGCGTTTACGGTTACAGCGCGCTGGTTTCGGCACTGCTTTTCACACCGTGGCCCATCGGCATTATTCTGGCCGCACCCCATGCCGGACGTCTTGCCGACCGCTATTCAGCGGCGATCATTTCCACCATTGGCTTGAGCATTTTTGCGGTTGGCCTGGCATTGCTGGCGATGCTCCCGGAACACGCTCAGGCGTGGGATATCTGCCTGCGTAGCCTGTTATGCGGAATCGGTTTTGGCTGCTTCCAAAGCCCGAACAACAGAGAAATGCTCTCCAATGCCTCACGCGAAAACAGCGGCTACGCTTCAGGCGTGCTGGCAATAATGCGCACCTTCGGCCAGTGCCTCGGTGCGGCATTTGTGGGCGTGTTTATGTCGCTTTATGCGCAGAACAGCGCCGTGCAAATCAGCTTGTGGGTAGCCGTCATCGCCACGGTTTTAGCCATCGCGCTGAGCGTGAGCCGGTTGCGGGGATATAAATTAGCGGCAGGGTAAGAGATATTGAATCGTCTGAAAGGTGTGGTTTGTGCCACACCTCTTTACATCACTTGCCAAAAACCTTTCTTTGTTGCTCCTACCCGCTGAAGCCTTCCTTTGCCCTGTAACGACTTAATGTTTCGTTCGATCGTTCTGCGGCTGCAACCCAACACCGCGACCAGTTCAGTAACGGTTGCGGTGGGTTTGTCGGCTAAAATGGCAAGCAGTCGGGATTCACTAGCATTCATTTCTTCCGCCACTTCTTCCGCCATTTCTTCCGCCACTTTGGCGGTTATGCCTTGTTGAGTCGCAATACCTTCGCTCAGACCTTCAATTAATGTCTCGAGCATGAAATCGATAAACGCAGTGCAGTCACTAACCCGGTCACATTCACCCAATACCCGATAATAGCTCTGCTGCTGATGATGAATGATGGTTTCTACGGGCAACCATGCCAGTTCTTCACGCCACTCGCTAAGAATTAACGTTTGCCATAGCCGCCCCATTCGCCCATTTCCATCGGCGAAAGGATGTATAAACTCAAATTCATAGTGAAAAATAGAACTGGCGATCAGCGGATGTACTTCTGTTTCATGCAACCAGCGCAGTAAATCAGACACTAAACGTGAAACCTGGTTGGCTGGTGGGGCCATATGGATTAACTGTTCATCCCTGTAGACCCCAACATTTCCGCTTCTGAATTGCCCTGGAATATCCACTAAACCCATCATTAAAATCCGCTGCGCCGCGAGCAGATCCTGGATACTTTCGCTTTTCCATGAAGACATCGCTTCATAAGCAAGAATGGCATTACGGACTTCCTGAATATCTTTTGCCGGTGCCAGTACTCGTTTGCCGTCCATAATCGCAGAAACCTGCTCTGTGGAAAGGCTATTGTGCTCAATGGCTAGCGATGCCTGAATGGTGCGAATACGGTTTTCTTTGCGCAGCATTGGAGAGGCTTGTTCCGCATGAGCCGCCCATCGACCTAGCAACTCACCTATTTCAACCACACGATTAATAATTGATGGCGTGACACTAAAGGGGGGTTGATAACCAGCCATTAAACGCCCTCCCGGCATGCCATAAACTCTTCAATCTCGGCAAGGGTTGACGTGCCTTCCATCGGGCCGCGTTGGGAAATGGCGAGCGAGCCGCTGGCATTGGCGCGGGCTAATGCATTCGGCACGCTAAACCCCGCGAGGAACAAACTGACAAACGTGGCACCAAAGCAGTCTCCGGCACCGGTTGGGTCAATCACGTCAACCGGGTAACCTGGCACATGATATTGCTGGTCTTTGCTGTAATAACTTGCGCCACGCGGGCCGCGTTTAATTACCACATGGCTGATTCCGCGAGCAAATAAACTGGCGACAATTTTGCTTTCATCGCCGGTTTTACTCAGCCCGAAATAGTCCAGTTCGCCATCACTGGGTAGGAAGAAATCGGTGTAATCCAGAATGTATTCAAATGCCTGAGACATCTCGGGAATGTTGAGCATCTCTTTGCGGATATTGGGATCAAACGACACCGTGCCGCCGTGGCTTTTCACGATGCTAATTGCCTTGCGCACCGCATCAATCAAACGAAACGAAAACAACGATGAACCCATAATGTGAAAATGCTGGCACTGCCGCAGCAGCGTTTCATCAAGATGACCGGCACTCAGCAAACCGCAGGCGCTGTGCGGCATATTAAAGATAAAATCACGCTGCGCCTGGCTGCGATAACTGACAAATGCACTGCCCGTCGTGGCGTTGGGCAACACCGAAATACCCTGTACATTTACCCCATCGCGCGCCAGGCGGGCAATGTTCATCTCGCCGAAAGCATCGTTGCCCACGCAGCTAAATAGCAGCGACTGAAAACCCAGCTTCGCCACCTGGTCGGCGAAAATGGCCGGAGCGCCGCTGGGATACGGCCCCCAGAATTCGCCGGGAGTGGAGAAACCTTGATTCTCTTTTTTCGCCAGAAATTCGACGAGCAACTCGCCGAGTGTCGCAATGGTCACGTTCATGAGCACGTCCTTTACCGCGCTGAATGCAGGGCAGGATTAATCCAGGTCAGGCATTCATTGTTGGTGTAGCTGTTAGATAAACCGACGGCAATAAACCGGGAATGGTATTCCGCCGCGACAATCTGCGGCGTCACCACTGCATTTATCTGGTTAAGCTTCCCTACTGCATAGCGAGGCTCTCCATAGACCGGGCGTTTGGTGAGCACCACCACACACTGCGCGCTCAGCTTAATGGCTTCCTGAAGCAGGGCCGCTGCGGATTCGCTACCAACATTGAGCGTCCCGTCATCACTGATATGTTCCACTTCTATCAGGCAACGCGAAGGCTGGTATTGCCTGAGCGACTGGAGTGAAAGCTCACCTTCCAGCGTCTGCCCACTGGCGCCTAATACGCCGCCGAGCAGCACCATTTCACCGTCAACGTAATCCCGCACGGGGGCAACGTGAGCCAGATCGTTTACCACCAGGCACAGTTCGCGGTAGTCCCCGAGAAAAGGGATTGCCTTACGCAGCACGCTACCCGCCCCCAGAAAAACAGTTTCTTCATCGCACACCAGACGCGCCACTTGCTTCGCCAGCTCAAGCTCAATAGCGGTATCCAACGGCTGGCGCACAGGCGCATCGTGTCTTGCTGCCACGGTGACCGGTTGAGCGGTATAAATCGCCCCACCAAAGGATCGTTTCAGATAGCCCTGCTGTTCCAGATAATTGAGATCGTTACGGATCGTCACGCCCGACACCGCTAACATTTCTGCCAAATCGTCGACTTTGATTTCACCGTTTTTACGGACGATCTCTGCGATGTCCAGACGCCTTTTCAGCAGGCTGGTAGAGGGTTTTGCCACAACATGACCTTATTGGCTTATCTTTCGGGAGCAATTCCCGACCATTAACTTTCATTTTTAAACTTCCATGGGGTGATGTCAATTAAGCATCTGGAAAGTGTGCATGAGCTATTGATAATAAAACAATAATTTCAATAAGTTGTCGTCTTCTACTTCGCTCATTAACTTACAAAACAAAACCAACAGTCAAATAATAACTTTCATTAAGTAAAAATTATCGCGTTTATGCGTCATGGATCACAGTGTTGTAGCAGATGGATCGTTACATTACTTTCAAAATGAAGGTTAAGTTTTATAAGTTCTTTAATTTTGAAAGTTAAAACAGTCGGAGAAAGCTATGTTCATCATTTCCAGTAAAAATATGCTCATCAAAGCCCAACACCAGGGTTACGCCGTTCCTGCCTTTAACATCCACAATCTCGAAACGTTACAAGTGGTGGTCGAAACCGCCGCTGAAATGCGATCCCCGCTGATTGTTGCTGGTACGCCGGGCACCTTCAGCTACGCAGGAACCGGCAATATTGTGGCGATCGCCGGCGATCTGGCACGTGAATACAACTTGCCGCTGGCGATTCATCTCGATCACCACGAAACCCTCGCCGATATTGAAGCCAAAGTGCATGCCGGGGTTCGCTCGGTGATGATCGACGGATCGCATTTTCCTTTTGAAGAAAACGTGGCGTTAGTGAAAGAAGTCGTCGATTTTTGCCACCGTTACGATGCCAGCGTTGAAGCGGAACTCGGTCGCCTCGGCGGCGTAGAAGACGATTTAGTGGTCGACAGCAAAGACGCGCTTTATACCAACCCACTACAGGCACGTGAATTTGTGGCACGCACTGGAATCGACTCGCTGGCGGTCGCCATTGGTACCGCTCACGGATTGTATGCCGCAGAGCCTAAGTTAGATTTTGACCGTTTGGCTGAAATCCGCGCCCAGGTTGATATTCCGCTGGTTTTGCACGGTGCATCCGGCCTGCCAGAAAGTGACATTCGCCGCGCAATCAGCCTCGGCGTATGTAAAGTTAACGTGGCAACCGAGTTGAAAATTGCCTTCTCGGACGCGCTAAAACAGTACTTCGCCCAGAACCCGAAAGCGAATGACCCACGCCACTATATGCAACCGGCAAAACAGGCGATGAAAGAAGTGGTGCGCAAAGTGATCCACGTTTGCGGCTGTGAAGGACAACTGTAAGGAGTGAGTGGTGATTTATACTCTGACCCTCAATACCGCTATCGATATGAATATCTTTAGCGACCCTATCAGGCCCGGCGTGGTGAACCGAACGCACCACACCGAATATTGCCCGAATGGAAAAGGTGTTAACGTCGCTCTGGTCTTAAACCATTTTCAACAACCCGCGCATATTCTTGGAATATTTGGTGGTTTTACCGGGCGTTATATTGTTGAAGAGCTACGCACGCGAAAACTCAGCGTGACACCAGCATGGGTAGATGAACCTACACGAATTAATATTTTCATTAATGACGGCGAGCAAGAATATAAGCTAGTCAACCCAGGCTCATTTATTAACGATGAATGCAAACAGCAAATCATTAATGAATTGACGAATTTAACCAATGCAGAATATCTGGTGATCAGCGGAAGTTTACCGCAAGGCATTGAAAGCAATTTCTATGCGGAAATTATGACGCTGTGCCAGAAGAAAAATATCGCGGTGATTCTTGATATTAGCCATCCCGCTTTAAAGCAGCTGCTGGAATTTAAACCATTGTTAATTAAACCTAACGATGAAGAAGTGGCGGCTATTTTTGGCCTGATGGTAAATTCTCATGAAGACGCCAGAGCCGCCCTGGCAGAGTTACATGCGCTGGGTGCACAAAACGTATTGATCACGCTGGGTGCGCGCGGCATGTACTTTTCCAATGGTACCGACAGCTGGTTTTGTCGCGCCCCAGCGATTGAACTGGTTAGTAGCGCCTGTGCCGGAGACGCCGCCCTCGCCGCTTTCCTCAGCGTCTGGCTGGCGGGCGGGGAAATTAAACGCGCACTGGCACTCGCCGCCGCGACAGGTGCTGATGTCGCCGGTTCCGCAGGTTTAGGCAAGCTCAACAACATCGACACTCTGTTATTGCAAATCCAGGTTGAAAAACTGTAGACACAAAACTATTAAAGGTCTGCTTATGAAAAAGATAATTGCGGTCACTGGTTGCCCTACCGGTATTGCTCATACTTTTATGGCGGAAGAAGCCTTAAAGCATGCAGCAAAAAAACTCTCTGTCGACATTAAAGTAGAAACCAACGGTGCCAGCGGCGTGGAGAACGCCATTACACCCGCTGATTTAATTAATATTGCTGGCGTTATTATTGCAGCAGATAAAGACGTGAATGCCGATCGTTTTAATGGCCTACCAGTGATTGAAGTTCCGGTTAAAGAAGCGATTCATCATCCGACAGAGTTAATTAATAAAGTGCTCAACGGTGAAGCAGCGATTCGTAAAGGTGATAAAAACATCACCGCCACCCATAGTGAAAAGGAGTCTTTCGGTCGCCAGGTTTATAAGCATCTGATGAGCGGCGTCTCTAATATGTTGCCGTTTGTGGTAGCGGGCGGGATTTTAATCGCCGTCTCCTTCCTGTGGGGAATTTATTCTGCCGATCCTAAATCAGCCGAATATAACGCCATCGCTGCCATGCTGATGAAGATCGGCCAGCAAGCCTTCTCGATTATGGTGCCGGTATTCACCGCTTATATTGCTTACTCGATTTCCGGCAGACCCGGCATGGTGGCAGGTTTTGTCGGCGGCTTACTGGCGAATGCCACCGGAGCTGGTTTCCTCGGCGGGATTATTGCCGGGTTTGCTGCCGGGTATTTGATGCTGTATGTCAAACACCTGCTGGAAGGTATGCCACGGCAATATGAAGGGCTGAAATCGATATTTATCATGCCATTAGTCGGTGTACTGGCGATTGGTGTGCTGATGGTATTACTCGGCCAACCGGTCGCGGCCATCAATAACGGCATGATGAACTGGCTCGCTTCATTGCAGGACTCGAACCCTATCCTGCTGGGCATTGTCGTCGGTGCGATGTGTTCCTTTGACTTCGGTGGCCCGGTAAACAAAGCGGCCTATGTAACCGGCACATTATTGTTAGGCCAGGGAAACTACTTCTTTATGGCGGGTGTCTCCGCCGCCTGCATCACACCGCCGCTGGTCATCGCGCTGGCCACCACGTTCTTCCCGAAAGGCTTTACTGAGGACGAACGCGCAGCAGGCATGGTGAACTACATTCTCGGCTGCACACATATCACCGAAGGCGCGATTCCCTTTGCCGCCAAAGATCCGCTACGCGTGATCCCGATGATGATGATCGCTTCGAGTATTTCCGCTGTTCTCAGCTACAGCCTGCATATTCAGGTTCCTGCTCCCCACGGTGGTTTCTTGATCCTGCCACTGGTAAGTAAACCGCTGGCCTGGGTACTGTGTATTCTTGCGGGTTCCGCTTGTGGCGCGGTGATGTTAGGTACATGGCGCTTGTGGTTAAAGCGCACGGATACCGTGACAGTTCAGCAAGGGGGCCAGAATGCAACTCTGTGAGCAGGACATTGTGCTCAGCGAAGAGCGGGTCGATAAGAAAACGGCGTTAAGCCTGGTGGCGGCAAAACTGGTCGAAGCAGGCAACACCACCAACGGCTATCTGAGTGGCATGCTGGCTCGCGAAGCGCAAATTTCGACTTACCTGGGCAATGGCATCGCGATTCCCCACGGCACACCAGAAACCCGCGATGCGGTGCGCCACACAGGCGTAAAAGTCATCGTCTTTCGCCACGGTGTGGAATGGGGAGACGGGAACAGGGCGAACGTAGTGGTGGGTATTGCCGCCCGTTCCAATGAGCACCTGGATATTTTACGCCAGCTAACGCATGCGCTAAGCGACGATTACGTCCCGTCGGCCATAGAAAACGCCCAAACGTCAGCCGATATTTTAACAATTTTGAGCGGCCAGGCTGCCGATAAACCACCTGAATATGAAGAACAAAAAGGTGAGCAAGCGACCTTTGTGATTCATAACCCACACGGTCTGCATGCCCGTCCGAGTGCGATTCTGGTGAAAACCATCAAGCAGTTTGACAGCGCCATTAGGGTCATCAATCTGGATATGCCCGCCCCAGGTGTTGACGCAAAGAATCTTATGCGCGTGGTGTCATTAGGGGCGAAAAGTGGGCACCGGCTGCGTTTTACTGCCAATGGCCCCGATGCCCTGAACGCACTAAACGCCATCGGGGAAGCCATTAGCAGCGGGCTGGGTGAAATCACCACCTTCCCAGTCACGCCGCCACCCCATCCCGCACCGGAAGCAAAACGCAACTGGCTGGCACGTCTGTTTAATTAATGTTTCCTTTCGATTGAAACGTTCAGTAGCTTTCGTCTGCTGAACGTTTTTTTGCATTTAACTTAATGGCAACACATATAAAACACTGAATAATAATCAATAATTTTACATCTGGTGTAAATTTCAGACGCAGATCACGAAAGCGGACAAAGATCTTTGCTCTGAATGCAAAACATAACGAAAATAAACAAAAGAAAACGGAGATTTAAGATGAAAGAGATTATTGCCCGTCATAAGTCCGGTGAGCACATCGGTGTCTGTTCAGTTTGCTCGGCTCATCCATTAGTGATTGAAGCCGCACTGCGTTTTGATTTGCACAGCGAACGCAAAGTTCTGATTGAAGCGACTTCAAATCAGGTTAACCAGTTCGGCGGTTATACAGGCATGCAGCCCGCTGATTTCCGCGATTTTGTGTATCAGATAGCCAATGAAGTGGGTTTCCCTCACGCACGCATTATCCTCGGTGGCGACCATCTGGGGCCAAACTGTTGGCAGGATCAACCCGCGGCACAAGCTATGGAGAAATCCCTTGAGCTGATCAAAGCGTATGTTGCCGCAGGGTTCAGCAAGATCCACCTCGATGCGTCAATGTCTTGCGCCGACGATCCTGTTCCCCTTGATCCGCAGGTTGTGGCCAACCGCGCCGCCCTGTTGTGCCAGGCCGCAGAACAAACTGCAACCCGCGAGCAGAAAAAACATCTGACCTATGTGATTGGTACCGAAGTCCCGGTTCCGGGCGGCGAATCGAGCGCTATAGAAGGGGTTCATGTCACACGAGAATGCGATGCAGCTAACACGGTTGAAACTCATCGTCTGGCTTTCACCGCGTTAGGGCTGGAACAAGCGCTGGATCGCGTGATTGCAATCGTGGTGCAGCCTGGCGTCGAGTTTGACCATACACAAGTGATTCACTACCAACCGCAGGAAACCGAAGCACTTTGCGCATGGGTCAAGAAAACCCCGCTGGTTTACGAAGCACATTCCACGGATTACCAGTCCCGCAAAGCGTATCGCGAGTTGGTGCAGGATCACTTTGCGATCCTCAAAGTGGGCCCGGCGCTGACTTTCGCGCTGCGTGAAGCTATTTTTGCGCTGGCTAAAATTGAAAGCGAACTGATCGCCCCGGAAAACCGCAGCCAGGTATTACAAGTCATCGATGAAGTGATGCTCAATGAGCCGAACTACTGGAAAAAGTATTACCACCCGACTTTCAGCCAGGCGATGGTCGATATTCACTTCAGCCTTTCCGATCGCATGCGCTACTACTGGCCGCATCCGCGTATCCGCCACAGCGTAGAAAAACTGGTCACCAACCTCGGCGATATCACCATTCCGCTGGGCCTGCTGAGCCAATATCTGCCGATGCAATTTGAGCGCGTCATGACCAGGGAACTTGAGGCTACGCCGCACGCCCTGATCCTCGACAAAATCCAGGATGTGCTGCGCGCCTATCGCTACGGCTGTTCACTTTCTGCTGCCTGAGGAAAAACCATGACGCAAATATTTACCCGCACCGGCATCCATTTCGCCAGCAGCGATGAAGCGTTAAAACACATCGGTGCAGAGATGCTCGCCAAAGGGGTGGTGCACGACAGCTATCCTTTGGCGCTGCTGGAAAGAGAAGCCACATTTCCTACCGGCATTGACCTGGAACATCATGCTGTCGCAATCCCGCACTGCGAGGCACAGCACGCTAAATCTCCGGCGCTTTATTTGATTCGTCCTGACGAACCGGTGCGTTTTCAGCGTGCCGACGACGACGACGATATTCCGGTGACGTTGATTATTGCCCTGATTGTCGAAAACCCTGCGGCGCAGCTGAAGCTGTTGAAGCGCCTGTTTGGTGAACTACAAAATCCGGAAGTGATGGAGGCGTTGCTCACCGCACCGCCGTCGCAACTGGGCGAGTTATTCCGCAACACCCTTCTCGAACCGCAGATGAGTGCGGTTTCGTAAGCATAATAAAACGGAGATACCCTATGAAACGTAAAGTAATTGTTGCCTGTGGCGGTGCCGTTGCGACCTCAACAATGGCAGCGGAAGAAATCAAAGAGTTATGCGAAGCACATAATATCCAGCTTGATTTAGTGCAGTGCCGGGTCACTGAAATCGAAACCTACATGGATGGCGCAGACCTGATTTGCACCACCGCGCGCGTCGACCGTACTTTCGGCGATATTCCGGTGGTTCATGGAATGCCGTTTATATCCGGTGTGGGTATCGAAGCGTTGCAGCAAAAAATCCTGACCATCCTCGCGGAGTAGAGCCATGTTTAGCGAAATCATGCGTTACATCCTCGACCTCGGCCCCACCGTGATGTTGCCGCTGGTTATCATCATCTTCTCAAAACTATTGGGAATGAAACTCGGAGACTGCTTCAAATCCGGCCTGCATATTGGTATTGGGTTTGTCGGTATCGGGTTGGTCATCGGCCTGATGCTGGACTCTATCGGCCCGGCGGCGAAAGCTATGGCGGAGCAATTCCAGATCAACCTGCATGTTGTTGATGTCGGCTGGCCTGGTTCGTCGCCAATGACCTGGGCTTCGCAAATTGCGCTGGTCGCGATTCCAATTGCCATCGCCGTAAACGTCGTGATGCTGGTAACTCGCATGACGCGCGTGGTGAACGTCGATATCTGGAATATCTGGCATATGACCTTTACCGGTGCGCTGGTGCATCTGGCAACCGGTTCTTACTGGCTGGGGATTCTGGGCGTGGTGGTTCACTCAGCATTCGTTTACAAACTGGGCGACTGGTTTGCGAAAGACACGCGCGATTATTTCGAGCTTGATGGGATAGCCATTCCGCACGGCTCCTCAGCGTACCTTGGGCCGATCGCGGTGCTCGTTGATACCATTATTGAAAAAATTCCCGGTCTGAACCGTATTCATTTCAGCGCAGACGATATCCAGAAACGCTTTGGGCCATTCGGTGAACCGGTCACCGTCGGCTTTATTATGGGGATTGTGATTGGCGTGCTGGCAGGCTACGACGCAAAAGGCGTACTCCAGTTAGCGGTGAAAACGGCGGCGGTGATGTTGCTGATGCCACGTGTGATCAAGCCAATCATGGACGGTCTGACGCCTATCGCGAAACATGCCCGTAAACGTCTACAGGCGAAGTTCGGCAGCCAGGAATTCTTGATCGGCCTTGACCCAGCGCTGCTGCTCGGCCATACGTCGGTAGTTTCCGCTAGCCTGATCTTCATCCCGTTAACCATTCTTATCGCCGTGCTGGTACCGGGCAACCAGGTGCTGCCATTTGGTGACCTCGCGACCATCGGTTTCTTTGTTGCAATGGCAGTCGCGGTGCATCAGGGCAACCTGTTCCGCACGCTGATTTCCGGCTCCATCATCATGGCTATCACGCTGTGGATTGCGACACAAACCATCGGCCTGCATACGCAACTGGCTGCCAATGCTGGCGCGCTCAAGGCGGGTGGAATGGTGGCATCGATGGACCAGGGCGGCTCACCGATTACCTGGCTGTTAATCCAGCTGCTGACCTGGCAAAACGTGGTCGGGTTCTGCGTGATTGGTGCCATTTATTTCACTGGTGTCCTTCTCACCTGGCGCCGTGCGCGCAACTTTGTGGCGCAGGAAAAAGCCCAACTCGCCGCCAGCCAGCCGGTGAATTCCGCTTCGTAAATCTCAAAGGTGATAAATGTGCTTTGTAGGGTGGATAAGCGTTAGCGTCATCCACCATTTACGCCAGTGGTGTCGGATGACGCTGCGCTTATCCGACCTACGAAGAAGTTTGTCATCAGCCTGAGGGGAGCTAAGGCTCCCCGCTTTCTTTCTGGAGTCTGTTATGAAATCAGTGGTCATCTATGCTGAGGGCGATGTTCGCGTTGAAGAACGCCCGATGCCTCAGTTGCAAGCCGACGACGAAGTGCTGGTGCGCATTCATTGTTCTGGGTTATGTGGTTCCGATATTCCCCGCGTTTTCCACGATGGCGCGCATTTTTATCCCATCACTCTTGGCCACGAATTTAGCGGCCTGGTGGAACAATGGGGTCACAGCGTGGACGATTTAAAAGCAGGTGATGCGGTGGCCTGTGTTCCACTTTTGCCCTGCTTCTCATGCCCTGAATGCCAGCGCGGTTTTTTTTCACTGTGTAAAAGTTATTCGTTCGTCGGCTCACGCAGCGACGGTGGCAACGCTGAATATATCGTGATGAAGCGTAAGAATATTTTCAAACTCCCTGACGCCATGCTGCTTGATGATGGGGCGTTCCTGGAGCCAATAACCGTGGGGTTACACGCTTTTCATTTAGTCGGCGGTTGTGAAGGGAAAAACGTGGTGGTGATTGGTGCAGGTACCATTGGCCTGCTGGCGCTACAGTGTGCAGCGGCGCTGGGAGCAAGCTCAGTTACCGCCATCGACATCAACCCTGAAAAGCTGGAGCTGGCTAAAAAATTGGGAGCCACCCAAGTATTCAACAGTAAAGAAATGAGCGGCGCGGAAATTCGCCAGTCGATGTACGAAACACGCTTCGATCAGTTGGTGCTGGAAACCGCGGGAACGCCGCAAACCGTGGCATTGTCGGTCGATATCGCAGGCGCACGGGCGCAACTCGCGCTGATTGGCACACTCCATCACGATCTCAATTTACCCGCCGATCTTTTCGGGCAGATTTTGCGTAAAGAGCTGACTATCACCGGGAGCTGGATGAACTACTCCGCTCCATGGCCTGGGGTTGAATGGCAAACCGCAGCGCGGTTGCTGACTGAGAAAAAAATCCAGCTTGAACCCCTGATTGCCCATTCCGGTAACCCAGAAAGCTATGCTGCCGCCGTGAAAGCGCTGGATGGCAAACCGATGAATGGCAAAATTATGCTTAAACTCAGCTAAACCTCTCAACAGCGGCGGATAGCGTAATGAGTTATCCGCCCTAAGTGTTACTCTCGCCACATCATAGATTCTTTCGAAATTCATCGTTACTCTTTCATATCTCTTTCGTTTACACTGAGTAGAGTTAATTATTAGGCAAATTAAGATGAACTCGTTTGAAAGACGCAACAAAATAGTCGACATGGTCAATTCACAGGGCAGCGTACTGGTACTAGACCTTTCGAATACCTTTGGTATCTCAGAGGTCACTATCCGGGCAGACTTGCGAATGCTGGAAGAAAAGGGATTAGTCACGCGTTTTCATGGTGGCGCGGCGCGTCCCGGCAGCAGCCTGATGGAAGCCGAAAACGTGGAAGTGATGCTTGAAGATCGCTATCAGCTCGCCAAAGATCCTAAAAAGCGCATTGCCGATGCAGCTGCAAGCATGATCAAAGACGGCATGACAGTCATCCTCGACAGTGGCAGTACCACGTTGCTGATCGCTGAAGCGCTGCTCAAGAAAGCCAATATCACCGTGATTACCAACAGCCTACCGGCAGCCTTCGCGTTATCCGACAATAAAGACATTACCCTGGTGGTTTGTGGCGGCACGGTGCGCCACAAAACGCACTCCATGCACGGCACTCTCGCCGAACACTCTTTGCAGGGGATCAGTGCCGATATCATGTTCGTTGGTGCCGATGGCATGGATATGACTAACGGAATCACCACCTTTAACGAAGGTTATTCCATCAGCGCGGTGATGGCATCTGCTGCGCATAAAGTCGTGGCCGTACTGGACGCCAGTAAATTTAACCGCCGTGGCTTTAACCAGGTGCTGCCAATTAAACAAATCAACTGCATCATCACCGATGACAGCATTAGCAGGGAAGATAAAATTGAGTTGGAAAAGAGTGGATTAGAGGTGGTTCTGGTGTAAATGGTGGAGGCGCTTCGCTTATCCACCCTACGGTCGTGTAGGTCGGATTAGCGTAGCGACATCCGACAAAACCTGCTGGCACGCCGAAAATATCGGTAGTCCCAGCCACATCAAATACACGTTCCAAAGCTGAAGGACTATAGCTGCCAGGGATACCTGTAACAAGAAAGTGCGAGGCTTCTCGAAAAACGTTACTTCTCGCTGTTTTCTAACGCATATTTATACAGCGCATTTTTCTTCACGCCGTGAATTTCAGCCGCCAGAGCCGCTGCTTTTTTCAGTGGCAGTTCGGTTTGCAACAGTGCCAACGTGCGCAGTGCATCGGCTGGCAGTGCGTCATCGGCTGGCGCTTTAAAGCCTTCGACGATCAGTACCATTTCACCTTTACGGCGGTTTTCGTCTTCTTTAACCCATGCCGCCAGCTCACCAATCGGCGCGCCGTGAATCGATTCCCAGGTCTTGGTCAACTCACGCGCCAGCACCACATAGCGCGATTCACCGAGCACAGCGCAGATATCGTCTAAACTATCGAGCAGGCGATGTGTAGACTCGTAGAAGATAAGCGTACGCGGTTCTTGCTCAATCGCTTTGAGTGCGTCGCGGCGGCCTTTAGATTTGGCAGGCAGAAAACCTTCATAGCAGAAGCGGTCGGAAGGTAAACCCGCCGCACTTAATGCAGCAATAGCGGCACATGGGCCTGGCAACGGAACCACGCGAATACCCGCTTCGCGACAAGTTCGTACCAAATGATAACCAGGGTCGTTAATTAATGGCGTTCCTGCATCAGAAACTAACGCAATGCTTTGCCCTTCTTTTAGCTTAGCCAGCAAAGTTTCTGATTTTTGTTGCTCGTTATGATCGTGCAATGCGAACAATCGCGCATTAATGGCGAAATGTTGCAGCAGTAAACCGGTATGGCGAGTATCTTCAGCGGCAATCAGGTCAACGCTTTGCAACACGGTTAACGCCCGCTGTGTGATATCGCCGAGGTTACCGATGGGTGTCGGAACGATGTAGAGCGTGCTGGCAGAAATAGCCGCCGATTCGAGTTGTTTCATTGTTTCATCCGTATTGCCGATTTAATATTGAACACTGAGATAAAAATTACACTGGATACAGAATGGTACCGTCTAAATTTATTCGTTCTAAAGCCGGGCGCTGTCTGCCGGTTGTGCTGGCCGCGCTGTTCTTTGCCGGCTGTACTACTACTAAAGCACCAGACCAGTCGACCGCGCATATGCAGGGCGAAGCGACTGCCGATTCAGCGTATTACCTGCAGCAAATGCAGCAGAGCGCTGATGATAGCAAGACCACCTGGCAATTACTCGCCATTCATGCGCTGGTAAAAGAAGGTAAAACTCAGCAAGCCGTTGATCTCTACAACCAGCTACCCAAAGAGATGAATGACGAACAGCGTCGTGAACAACAGCTGCTGGTGCCTGAAATCAGAGTCGCGCAGAAAGATTACGCCGCCGCGAACGCCGCGCTCGCCAAAATCAATCCGGCAGAATTGAGCAAAAACCAGCAGGCCCGCTATTACCAGTCTGTTATCGACGCCAGCCAGAATCGTGCGTCGCTGGAGCTGCTGCGTGCTTATATTGCCCAGGAGCCTATCTTGACCGGCCCTGCGCATCAGAAAAATATCGACGGTACCTGGCAGGCATTATCTCAGATGACGCCAGAGCAGATGAATTCACTGGTCATCAATGCTGACGAAAACACGCTGCAAGGTTGGCTGGATCTGCAACGCGTGTGGAATGACAACCGTAACGATCCTGAAATGCTGAAAGCCGGTATTAAAGACTGGCAAACGCGTTACCCGCAGAATCCGGGTGCAAAAACGCTGCCGACTCAGTTAAGCAATATGCAGAACTACAAAGCGGCTTCGACGAACAAAATTGCCCTTCTGCTGCCATTAAGCGGCCAGGCGGCGGTTTTTGGTCGCACGATTCAACAGGGTTTTGAAGCGGCGAAAAACATGGGTTCGGCTCCGGTGGCGCAATCTACGGCCCCAGCCACAACTCCAGATACTAACGCACAACCTGTCGATACCACCCAAGCTGCCTTACCGCAGCCAACTGATGCCAATATGGTGGCGAGCCCGTCAGCCGCATCGGTTGATGACTTAACGCAACAGCCAGCGGCAGATGCTGCACAACCAACGCCAGTGCCGCAATCTGCACCGCAAGTACAATCAGCAGCAGCGGCTCCAGCGAATCCATCCGCTGAAATCAAAGTCTACGACACCACCACGCAGCCACTGGCACAGATACTGGCGCAAGCCCAGCAAGATGGTGCGACTATCGTTGTCGGCCCGTTGCTGAAAAACAATGTCGATGAGTTAGCAAACAGCACTTCGCCACTGAACATTTTGGCGCTCAACCAGCCAGAGAAAGTGCAGAATCGTGCCAATATCTGTTACTTCGCACTGTCGCCAGAAGATGAAGCCCGTGATGCAGCTGGCCATATCTGGCAACAAGGCCATCGTGCACCGCTGTTATTGGTCCCGCGCAATGCGCTGGGTGATCGCGTCACTAAGGCCTTCGCTGAAGAATGGATGAAGTTAGGTGGCGGTACTGTTCTGCAACAGAAATTTGGTTCCGTTGCCGAACTCAAACAAGGCATTAATAGCGGTTCCGGCATCGCATTAACAGGTTCTCCAGTCACCCCAGCATCCGCTCAACCGGAAGGTGTGACCATCGGCGGGCTGACTATCCCACCACCACCAACTGACGCACAAATTACCGCAGGCACCTCCGGCGGCGTTGATGCAGCTTATATCGTGGCAACACCAGATGAAGTCGCGTTGATCAAACCGATGATTGCCATGCGTACCGGAAGCCGCAGTCCAGCGCAACTGTATGCCAGCTCGCGCAGCTCACAGGGCGTGAACGGCCCGGATTTCCGTCTGGAAATGGATGGTTTGCAGTTCAGTGAAATCCCAATGCTTGCCGGTAACAACCCGTCGATGATGCAGCAGGCGCTGAGCAGCGTGCATAACGATTACTCGCTGGCGCGTCTGTACGCGATGGGTGTCGATGCCTGGTCTCTGGCAAATCACTTCTCGCAAATCCGCCAGGTACCGGGTTATCAGGTCAATGGCAACACAGGTACGCTGTCTTCAAATCCAGATTGTGTCATTAACAGGAAGTTAAATTGGCTGCAATTCAGTCAGGGTCAAATCGTTCCCGCGTCCTGACACGTCAACAAACTGGCGCGCGCTACGAATTAGCGGCGCGCCATTTTCTTGAACGCAAAGGACTGCGTTTCATGGCCGCCAACGTGCATTCTCGCGGTGGCGAAATCGACCTCATCATGCGACACGGCACCGTTATCGTCTTTGTGGAAGTACGCTACCGGCGCTCTAACCACTTTGGGGATGCCGCCGCCAGCGTCACACCACGTAAGCAACATAAGTTATTACAGGCTGCCCGGTATTGGCTGGCCAGCACATCAGGAAGTTTTGATACTGTGGATTGCCGTTTCGATGTGTTAGCCTTCACCGGCAATGAAATAGAGTGGTTAACCAACGCGTTCACCGCAGATTTTTAAAGTAACCAGGTAAATAAACGTGCTCGAAAGAATCAAAGCCTGCTTCACGGAAAGTATTCAAACCCAGATTGCCGCAGCTGAAGCTCTGCCAGATGCTATCTCCCGTGCAGCAATGACACTGGTTCAGTCACTGCTCAATGGCAATAAAATTCTGTGCTGTGGTAACGGCACCTCTGCGGCTAATGCCCAGCACTTTGCCGCCAGTATGATCAACCGCTTTGAAACCGAGCGCCCGAGTTTACCTGCCATTGCACTTAACGCCGATAATGTGGTCTTAACCGCTATCACAAATGATCGTTTACACGATGAAGTGTATGCGAAACAAGTACGTGCGCTTGGTCATACCGGCGACATCCTGCTCGCGATTTCAACCCGCGGCAACAGTCGTGATATCGTCAAAGCGGTAGAAGCCGCCGTGACGCGTGATATGACTATCGTGGCATTGACTGGCTATGACGGCGGGGAGTTGGCTGGTTTATTAGGGCCACAGGATGTTGAAATTCGCATCCCTTCTCATCGCAGCGCGCGCATTCAGGAAATGCACATGTTGACGGTAAACTGCTTGTGCGATCTGATTGATAATACGTTATTCCCTCACCAGGACGATTAAGGAGTACAGATGAAGGCCTATAAGCCACTTGCAGTCCTTATTACTGCGTTACTTCTACAAGGTTGTGTTGCTGCTGCAGTAGTGGGTACCGCTGCTGTCGCCACGAAAACTGCGACAGATCCGCGCACAGTCGGTACTCAGGTTGACGATGGCACGCTGGAGCTGAACGTCAGTAGCGCTCTGAACAAAGACGCACAAATCAAGAAAGAAGCACGAATTAATGTCTCTACCTATCAGGGCAAAGTCCTGTTAGTCGGCCAGGCACCAAATACTGAACTCGCAGCCCGAGCCAAACAAATTGCGCTGGGCGTTGATGGCACCACCGAGGTGTACAACGAAATCCGCCAAATGGCGCCAATCGGCCTGGGTACCGCTTCATCAGATACCTGGATTACCACTAAAGTGCGTTCGCAATTGCTGGCAAGCGACCAGGTGAAATCAACCAGTGTGAAAGTCACGACAGAGAATAGCGAAGTGTTCTTGTTAGGTCTGGTGACCGAGCGGGAAGCCAAGGCTGCGGCAGATATTGCCAGCCGGGTTAGTGACGTTAAGCATGTGACGACTGCGTTTACGATTCTGAAGTAATTTCTGCCCTCACCCTAACCCTCTCCCCCAGGAGAGGGAATTTCCCCGCTAAAACCGGCTCAAACAATCCATCGCCACCGCTTTAAACTCCTCAAAATTCTTGCTATCACGCAGCCTCGGCATCGCCCTTTCACGCAGGAAAGTGACAAAAAGATCGTAAATCGCCATCGCCTCCTCGTACTCGCTTTTACTGATTGCCAGTAAGAAAATGACGTGTGCTGTTTCATCGCCCCAACTGATGCCCTGCGGCGCAAGCACGGTATAGACCACGGTTTTATTCGCCATCAGCCCCAATGAGTGCGGAAGCGCGATGCCCTCGCCCAACACGGTACTAACAATCGCTTCGCGTTCGACCACTGACGGATAAAACTCTGCTCCGACAACGCCTTCTTGCTCAAGCTGCTGGCAGAGCGTGCGGAACAACTCCTGCTGTGTCATTGGCTCATCAATCACCCGGAAATGGCTGGCATCGAAGAATTTATCCAGCATGTACGGGCGCGTTCTGTCCACCAGCACCAGCTTACCCAACTGTTCTAGCTGGTACTCCGTCGGGAACGGGGCGACGACCACGGTAGGCTTTGCTTTATCGGTAACTCTGGCGGTAGAGATAACAAAATCTTCCTCAACGCTTTCGAGCTGTTCGTAGTCGCGTAGCGAAATGATACGTCTGACCTCGATTTGCGGATATTTGCGCAGCAACATCGCCTGAATCATGCGCACCGTGGAATTACCGGTATCGCAAACCAGCAGCACACGCGGGTTACGCTGATAGCCAATGTTGTAGTGGCGCTCCAGCCCGACACCGATATGCAGCACCAGGAAACCAATTTCGTTTTCGCTGATCACAAAAGGCGTGTACTTCCCCCAGCTCGACACCGCCGCCAGCGTCATGTCATACGCCATGGGATAGTGCTGTTTGATGTTGCCAAGCAGCGGGTTAGGGATGTTTATCTGATAACGCACGCGGGTGATCATAGTTTTGATATGCGTGAGCAAATCCGCGTGTAACTGCTTATCAGTCAGTAGGTTGTAGTTATAGTTGTTGTTGATAAAACTCAGAATATAGTTCACCAGCGCTTCGTCATCGTCGGCACTAATGGCGCTCGGAGCTACTTCTTGTACCTGACGTGAAGCGATATGCACTTGCAGCCACTGTTCTTCAGCTTCAGAGAGCGGTTTACCGGCCAGCGTCTGTAACAACGTGGTGATTTGCCGCGCGGCTTCACGTACCGCTTCGTCGACATCGTCGGCGCTAAACTCCGGCAATGGGTAGCCTTCGCTAATACGACGCACTGCAACAGCACAGTACAAACGAATAAACTGCTCGCCTTCATCCGTCAGCCGGATTCGACAGCGCGTAAAACAGTTGTGTAGTTCCGCTGCCAGTTGTTCTGGCACCCCAGCATTCAATGCTTCTTCGGTTAACAGCGGGTTGTCGCTGTCTCCCTGGCTCAATTGCCAGAGCAGTTCAGTAAGGCAGGCGCGCACCGACATCTCGCTACCAAACAACTTCATTCCGTGGCGCGGACGAGTTTCAATTACCAGGTTGTAGCGCGCCAGCCATTCACGCACTTCTGCCATATCACTTTGCAACGTCGCGCGGCTCACAAACCACTCGTCGGCCAGGTCTTCGAGTTTTAAAGAGAATGCAGAGGTCAGGAAGCGCGCCACCAGATAATGCACCCGCTCAGGCGAGTTACGCGGAATACGCAACTGGCGCGAAGGCTGCTGCACCAGCGCCTGATAGAGGGCTGTATCGGCAATATTGAGTTGGTAGCCTGCGCCGCGATTCAGAACAAATTGCGCACCATGCCCGGCCATCAGCGCATTTAAGGCGGTAATGTCAGTGCGCACCGTGCGAGTAGAAACAGATAAGCGCCGCGCCAGTTCATCCTGGGGCAGCGTTTCGTTTTGTAGCATCTCAAACAATTGGGCCAGACGTTGGTTCGGGAATCTCACTGCCGTTTCCTTTCGTTAAAAGATACTTTCCATTATGGCTGAGAGTTAACGAATGTGGCGCCCTAACCCTCTCCCCCAGGAGAGGGGACTGTCCGGTATTCTCCCTCTCCCTCAGGGAGAGGGCCGGGGTGAGGGTGGTGTTAGCCAACCAACTTCTTCGTCATCTCCAGCAAGGTACGCACATCTTGCGGACGCGTATTGCCGCTCGCTTTATCAATAATCGAGCTGTAAATATGCGGAATGATTTTGCGGACACCCGCGTCCAGCGCGATCTTGAGGATCTCCTCGTAGTTTTCGAGATCAATACCGCCGGTTGGTTCGAGCCAGAAATCATGCTTCGCACAAGCAGCAGCAACCGCTACAAACTCCTCGCGGCATTCCAGACCACCCATTGGGAAATATTTGATTGAGCTGCCGCCCATATCTTTCAGCAATTTAATCGCGGTTTCGACAGGCACAATGCCGTCCGGTGCGCCCGAACTCAGCGGGCCGGTGGAGATTTTCACCATGCCAACCGTGCCGGTTGGCGAAACCAGGCCATTGACCACGCTTTCGCTTTGCCCAAGCAGCGCACGAGAAGTGCCAACCCCGGTAAACACCTGGTTTACGTGCTGCGGTTGTACCTGACGGGAGATTTCACTGACCATCGCCGACTGGTTCGGATCGCCCGCGCCAAGGCCAACAGACAGTGCATTTTCAATCAATGCCGCATACTCACGCATGTCCGCAACGGCACTAGCAATATCGGGATAGTTTTTGGAAAGTACCCCGACTAAGACGTGGCCTTCTGCCGCGTCATAAATCTCTTTAGCGTTCTCTTTCGAACCCGCCAGCACATTCAGGCAAACACGATCACGGTAAAAATTCGGGGCTAATTTCATGCCTGTTTCTCCTTGCTGACCAACGCTTTAATGCAGTGATAAACAATTTCTAACTGCTGCGGGCTAACGCTGCGTACATCAGCTTCAATAATGCCTTCGTTGGCTTTGTAGCCACGGAAGAAAATCGCATACTCGCCTTGCTTAAGCGCACTCACCAGTTC
Source organism: Buttiauxella agrestis ATCC 33320 (assembly GCA_024169445.1). Taxonomy (GTDB): domain Bacteria; phylum Pseudomonadota; class Gammaproteobacteria; order Enterobacterales; family Enterobacteriaceae; genus Buttiauxella; species Buttiauxella ferragutiae. Next base: position 1,586,107 of record JALKFA010000001.1, on the reverse strand, counting down.
ACTGGTGCTGGTACCAATCACCGCTTCGTCGAACTTGATTTCCGTACGCGCAATATCACGGCCAGCGGCGTCCCACACCACGCGCGCGCTGATGCCATCAAGGGTGTTGAGGTTGTCGATAAATGGCGACATTTTTTCCACCATTTGCGCCCCGCTCTCTTTAGCCGCCGTTAAATAGTGTTCAATGGCGCAGGTCAAACCGAGGATGCCTTCTTTGCCCACTTTCATGGCACGACCAATGCCGCCGGTTTGCAGTTTCACCCACTCAACATATTGCGCCTTGCCAATCACCAGCCCGCTGGTTGGCCCTTCAATGGCTTTGGCACCGCTATAAATCACCAGATCCGCACCCGCACGGTAGTAGCACTGCAAATCTTCTTCGGCAGCCGCATCAACAATCAGTGGTAAGTTATGTTTGCGGGCTACCACAGCGGCTTGCTCCACACTGAGCATGCTTTTCTGCACTGAGTGGTGCGATTTGATATACAGAATGGCAGCGGTGCGCGGGGAAATCGCCGCAGCGAGTTGATCGGCCGAACATTCGTTGGCGTAACCCGCTTCCACAACTTTGCCACCACCGAGATTGACCATGGTGCCAACCGGTGCGCCGAAGTTCACATTGTGGCCCTTTGGCAGCACGATCTCGTTGTTCTCTAGTGGTGCAGCGTGCAGGTTTTCAATCAGCCAGGCGTTGTCTTTCACCAGTACCGCCGCTACGGACAGTGCGATTCCCGCCGAGGCACAAGAGACAACCGTCGCCCCTTCCACTTCCAGCAGATTTGCGATGTAGTCCCCGGTTTTGTTCACCAGGTCTTTCATCTCAAAATAATGATTCATACCATTAGTGACCGCATCGACCACTTCCGCACGCGGGGTAGAAACACCGAGTGCCGTCATGCGGCCAGATGCGTTAATCACTTGTTTTAGATTGTATTTTTCATAAATCGAAGACATGTTCTTCTTCCCCTTGTTCGGTTGTAAACCACTGACCGGCGCGAACGACGGCCAATGCGACCAGCAACTGCTCACCTGCGAGCGTCTGATCTTCGGAATCGGTAAATACTGTCGGCTGGCGGCGTTTGGCAAAGATAGTCAGATCACCATCGAGGCCAACCGTCAAACGCCCTTTATTTGCCAGGCGCAGGCCATCGGCGGCATGAGAGGTAACACAATCAATCACTTGTGGCAGCGACATGCCAATCGAGAGGAATTTTGACATCACCACCGCCAGGCTATGTACCGGGCCATTGATGCGGTTGCGGCAGTAAATATCGGAGCTGATGGTATGTGGCAAAATCCCTTTGCTGATGGCGATTTTCGCCACTTCAAAGCTGAAACTCGCGGTGCCGTGGCCGACATCCAGACGCACGCCGCGCGCAATCGCACTGGCAATCGAGGCGCGTAATTCGCCTGCGGGCGTCAGAATGCGGTTAGGTTTGCCATTGTAGCAATGGGTGATGATATCGCCCGTGGTCAGTAAATCGGTGATTTCATCGAGATCCGGCGGGTTGTTGCCAATGTGCACCATCAGCGGCAGATCACCGTTTTCACGCTGGATTTCTTTGGCACGTTGCAGTGGTTTAATGCCGTTGGCCCCCACCACGCTGCTGCTCATACGCGCTTTAATGCCGACGATAAAACCCTCATGGCGCTGTAGCGCATCACGCACCGCAGCTTTGTCGATATTCGCCATGTCTGACAGTTCGTTTTGCGCAATCAACCCAACGCGGGAGATGTTCAGTATCGCGTAAACCTCTGTCACCGCCTTGCGCGTTAACGCGTAAAACTCGTCAATATCGTCAGCGCCAGTACTTCCGGCATCCACCACGGTTGTCACGCCAGTGTTGATGCCGATGCTGTCGGGTTCGTCGTGATAAATCGGGGATTTTTGGTAGCAGTGAACGTGAGAATCAATCCAGCCTGCGCTGACGTAATACTCGCCGTTAAGCTGGCGTTCTTCCTTTGCCTCGCCGCTGAATTCACCCAGCGCGGCAATTTTTCCATCCTTCAACGCGATGTCGATAACCGTATCGTCCACCAGACACGCATTGCGCAGGATTAAATCAAACATGGTTTTCTCCTTACTGGCGGATGGCACGTTGCTTATCCGCCCTACGAATGATGTTGTAGGGTGGATAAGCGCAGCGTCATCCACCACTGGGCTACAAAGCAATCGGGAAGAACGCCCCCAGAAGCATCGCACCCAAAATTGCACCACCGGTGATCGGCTTGTTCCACAGGTAAAACAGCAGAGAACCCACCAGCGAACCGATACCGATTGGAATAGATGCGGTCATCGCACTGAGGATAATCAACGGCCCCAGGAAGCGACCGGAGGCATTACCCGCGCCCATCATCACGTCTGCGCCGTAGGTGGAATTGCTTTGGTTGATGGTGAATTTACGCGCCAGAATAATCACATAACCAATCGCCACGCCAATCGCCAGCCCCGTCACCAGAGATGCGGCAAAGTTGGCTACCGGGAAGACAATCCCCGCGCCCAGCAACAGAGCTGGCACACCTAGCCCGACACCAGTTTGAATCGCGCCGCCGATATCCAGAATACCGACCAGCGAACCTTCAATAATGCGCGCAAACAGGAAGCTGGCACCGAACGCCGCCACCGCGCCATACACGCCGGTATCAATCCCGGCGCGCAGCATGGAAACAAACGCCACTTCGTTAAATGCGCCGATACCGTACAGGTAGTACATGTGTGTCCCGGCGAACACGCCGGAAGAAAGCAGGCCAACAAAAATTGGGAAAGACCAGTCGGCGTACCAAAAACCTTTATTTTCTTCCATCACAGCTTCCTTATTTTCCGCTCAGCGAGTTGTGAATCAGATCGAGCCAGTTCGGCACGGTCAGATGGAAGGATTCGATCATTTTCATATCGAAGCCACGGAAGAAACCGCTCAGCACAAACAGCGCAACAATCGCCACCATCATCACTTTGGTGACGTGGTTCCAGCCGCTCTCTTCAACACCTTTACCAATCAAGATGCCCAGCACCAGGCCTGGTACGGCGTTGCCCATAATCAGTTGCGCACAGCCGCCGAAAATCGTCGCCCAGAAGCCCGATTTCTTACCGGCATCAATCGCTGCCAGCCAGAAAATGACCGGCATCACGGTGTTAACCAGCAAGTTAGCCGCCGGAACCAGCACTTTTACCGCCGTCACCTGCAATGCCGCAGGAACCGCAGAGGCTGTGGAGTTAAGGAAAGCGACCACAATCATGCCGATGATGCCGCAAGCGAAAGCCATCTTTTTCGGGTCGTGCAGGGTTTGGGCAACGTTACGGTTTTTCAGCATTAACGCGGCCGCACCCCAGTTAGGGATAATGCGGTGGTCAACATCCTGCGTGAAAGCACCCGCAGCAACGGAAGATGCCCAGGCGTTAAAGAAGAAGCCCAGACCAAAAGAGAAGTGTGAAGCCGGATCACCCTCACAAGAGTTTAGTTCACCGAGCGTACGAAATGCGCCCATCCCTTGAGTGGTCGGCGCATGGAACATACGTGCCGCCCCGGCGCCAACACCTACGCCAACCAGGCCGCCGATGATCAGCGATTTTATTAATATAATTAAGAACATCAGTCTGTCCTTTCTGTGTGATTTTATTGGGGGATGAAGTCTACTTTGTCCATATTAATGGCTGTCACATTGACCGAAACATCCAACTCCACGCTGAACAATTGTTTCTCGCGCTTGAGAAAGAAGAACAAAAAGGCCTCTTTCTTCACCTGGACTCGCGCCTGAACAACCTGCACATCTTGTGGCTCAATGCGCAGCAAAATATGGGGAGAAGATTTCATCACCGAGCCCTGAACATGATTCAGGGCGTCAGCAAAGGCTTTGGCTTTAGTGTCGCCGCGCCCTTTCACTCTCACCTTTTCGGAGAAGTGTTCTTTCATACTCACTTACCGTACTTCTTGGCCCAGGCCTGAACCAGGCGCTCGCCCAGCTCTTCTTTATCCATAAAGCCGAAGCCCAGCACGTTGTTACCTTCGTTGATGGCGGTGACGCCCTCTTCCACTGAGCGCATACCGTACTTGGCTTTGTAGCCGTGTTTGGTTTGTGCCGTGATGGCACCTGCACCGCCACTGCCGCAGAAGGAGATGCCGAACGTGGCGTTCTCCGCTTTCATCACGTCACCCAGTTTCATATCAGCGGCAACGCCTGCAATAACCACGGCGCGGCCACCCGCTTTTTCGATGCCTGCTGCCACTTTTTGGCCTTTACCCAGGCGGTCGCCAATTACTACGGTAATTTGTTCCATCGTTATCTCCTGATTATTCAAAGATTGTCTTTCGCGACTTCGAAATGCACTGACAGCAACCACGCCTCTTCAACCGGCAGATTGCCAAACTGTTCCACTACCTCTTTTGCCATCACCAGAGAATCTTCAGAGATTTCATCAAACAGGCTCTCTTCGACTTCTGGTAGCGGCTCACCGGTCAGTGACCGATGTGCCATGGCAAGAACGTGGGACGTCAACATCTGAACTTGCACCGCGTTCGGTGTGATGTTTCGGTTCTTTAGCAGCGTATCGATAAACGCCAGCACCCGTTCCGTAAGCTGCGTTTGCTCGGTACTCCCGGCTTCATTAACCATTACCGCTCCGTTCTTCACACTGCGTACCTCTTCGCTGTTAGGCTTTTAAGGTATCGGCAGAGGTTAAAGGTTTGTAGCGAGTTGTTTTCCACTTCGAAACGGAAATCGCAGCCGCATTAGTGATACGCGCCACAAAAAGTGCCCGATTCGCGATAATTCGCTGGGTTATTGTGATTTCAGTCACGGATTAGTGAGGGTGAATCTATTGGTGACAGTGATAGTTTTTGAGCAAATTTGTGATGTGTGGGATGTTTTCGGTTAATTATTGGAAAGGCTTATGGGTGGGTTTTGTTTTGGGGAGTGATTGAGATTGAGTGTTGGGTTAGTGGCAGAATCGTACCTTGCTTACATTACATTAAATTATGTTAATAATTAGACTCAGGTCAGCAGACGAATCGCCTCGTCTACCTGGTCATTGATGAAAAGGTCGTTGTCTTTGTCGTTTCAGTTGGGAAAAGAGAACGTTCAGACGTTTATTCAGAAGCTGTAAAATGGGTTCTCTGAATCACGATTGGGACACCATCATCAGAACAATCACAACGCAGCGATGTTACAGCGAGAGGGTAAATAAGAATCTATTCTTCAATATTAAATAATCGATTATGGTTTACCTGATCAAAAAAACAACGATATTAATCGTTTTTGTCTATTTCATGATCAAATTTGTTTTCACCAAAGCATTATCCCACAATAAAACTATTGTTTTCCAAGTCTGATATATAAAGTAAAAACAAGAATAAACATTCAATACAGATAGTGAGAAGATTCTCATTCAACAATTCCAGAGAAATACTCCCCCCTCATGTAAATAAACATTTCCACAGAATACTTAAGTCAAATCAACAGGCGCTAGATTTTACATCAGGATAACCGCTTGAGTATTAACAGCACCACTTAATGATTACCCTTCAATAACCCATCATTCAAAAACAAATAAAATACATTTAAAATCAATAATTTAAACAATAATAACCATTAAAAAATAATGTCGTTACTTTATATGAAATGGCCAAAAAATTCAGACCGTAATAGCTAATGATTTCTCTTGGCTTCTCGGGAAACTTGAATAATTACACTTAACTCAAATTAATAATAATGGTGCTCAATTCCCACCGCTCTACCTGTAATGATACATTAACGGGTAACGAGTTGTATAAAAACCAAGCAAACAGCGTCTTCACATGCTGGCTTTCGCTCGTTTTTATATAGCCAGAAATTGTATTTATTGCAACCAGAAACATGGGAATGAATCCCAATCTATTAGAGTATTAATAATAGATTCCGAGATAATAAACGCATGAAATATATTTATAAAGCGGTATCCCGCGAAGGGCTGGGCTTATTTATCGCAGCCTCGCTGTGTACGACTACTGCTCACGCTTTAATGATCAATAAAGACGATACCTTTGCTGACCTTCCTGAAAATCCGGACGCCTTATATGTCGGTAGGAACGGAACAGGTTCGCTGATTATCAAACAAGGTGAGACTGTTGTCGCCGGGCAGACGTCTGGTGGAATCACTGGTTCAGTACTGGGCTACGATAATGGCGACAACGGGACGGTGGATGTCGATGGCGGCACCTGGTACGACAGTGTCACCTCCTCTAATGACCCATCGGGCAAAGGAACAACCACTGTTGGCGGCAGCGGAGATGGCACGCTGAATATTAAAAACGGCGGCAATATGTACGCCATGTTTATTAATATCGGGCAAAACGACAGTGGTAATGGTGTCGTCAATGTCGATGGTGCCGATTCCCATTTATTTGTCACTGCGGATTCGAGCTCGGGGATCACCGTTGGGACCAACGGCAACGGGACACTAAACATCACCAACGGTGGGAAAGTGACCTCCAATTCTGCCTCATCCGTTGGACATGGTAAGAATGCCGACGGCACCGTGAACGTCAGCGGAAAAGGTTCAAACTTCACGATTACCAGTGGCGGATTAAGTGTGGGTGGCAGCGGAACCGGCACCTTAAACGTTACCGATGGTGGCACCATCAACAGTAATGGTGGGGCCATTGCCGCAGCATCCGGATCGACGGGTAGTGCAACCATCAGTGGCGCAGGTTCAAGCTGGGATCTCGGCGCGAATCGCACACTTTCCATTGGTTTTAGCTCCAAAGATGGCACTGAAGCCGAAAGTACCGGAACGTTGGTTGTTGCAGATCAAGGCCGCGTGGTGGCTGGAAATGGCATCAACGTGGCGGGTGATGGCAGCACTATTTACATCGGTGCTGAAGAAGGGTCTGCTGCGACTGCTCCAGGCACACTGGAAACACCAAAAATTGATTTACTCAATGCAAGTAATGCGCTGGTGTTTAACCACTCAGATACCTCAGGAAACTACCTGTTCTCGCCGAAAGTTTCAGGCAAGGGGACGGTCACCAACTTAAACGGCACAACCGTACTGACTGGCGAGAATACCTACACCGGTGGCACCACCATCAGCGGTGGCACTCTGCAACTGGGCGATGGCAGCACGGCGGGCACACTGGTTGGTGATGTCGTCAACAACAGCGAATTTGTCATCAATAACCCAGCGGAAACCACGCTGTCAGGTGTGATTTCAGGCACAGGTTCGATGACTCAACAGGGCGATGGCACCACCATTTTAACCGCCCAAAATAGCTACACCGGCAAAACCATCGTCAATGCAGGCGCGCTGCGTACCAATGAAGTTGACAGTATTGCCACCAGCAATGAAGTCAACGTCAATGGCGGCGTGTTTGATCTGAACGGTAACAACCAACTGGTGAATCGCCTTGGCGGAACCGGCGGTGAAGTTCAGTTGAATGGCGCGACACTGACCGTCAACAATGCGACAAGCGCAGATGATTCCCGCTACGCGGGCAATATTGTCGATGGCACTTCCGAAGGCAGCCTGACTAAAACCGGTGACGGTTCTCTGACGCTGACCGGTAAAACAGGCTGGACAGGCGACACCCATATCGATGGCGGCGAGTTGGTGCTTGATGGCAGCAACGGCGGCGCACAGCTAGTCAGTAATATCATCGCCAAAGACAACACTGCGCTGTCTTTGCGTAACGGTGCAAATCTGACTGGCTGGATTGACCCAACCGACGTCAACATCGATAAATCCAGTAGCTGGGATATGACTGCGGATTCCGTAGTCGACGATGTTAACCTCGCCGGGACTATCCGTTATGCCGCGCCAACGACCTCACCAATGACCAGCGGACACACCCTGACGGCCAATAACTGGCACGGCCAGGACGGTACTCTGGTGATGAACACCGTTTTGGGTGACGACGCTTCCGTGACCGACAAACTGCTGGTCAACGGCGATACCAGCGGCAACACCTTTATGCAGATCAACAACGTCGGTGGTCACGGTGCGAAAACGGTCGAAGGCATTGAGGTTGTTGATGTCAAAGGCCTGTCTGACGGTACCTTCACCAAATCAGGGCGTATTGTCGCCGGAGCGTATGACTACGACCTGGTGCAGAAAGGCGCTAACTGGTATCTGACCAGCAAGGGGGAAAAACAGCCAATAGTACCGATTGATCCAAATAAACCTATTGCGCCACCGATCGATCCCGTCGACCCGGAAGAACCTGTTGTGCCAATTGAGCCGCCAGCAGAACTGCCAATCACCCCACTTGAGCCGTCAAAACCTACGACACCAGAATCAGGTCAGCAAGGCACACCGACTGTTCGCCCGGAATCAGCCAGCTATACCGCTAACCTGGCGGCAGCTAACACCATGTTTGTGACCCGACTGCATGACCGTTTAGGGGAAACTCAATATACCGATGCGCTGACCGGCGAGCAGAAAGTCACCAGCCTGTGGTTACGTCAGGTTGGCGGGCATAACAACTGGAAAGACAGCAGCGGTCAGCTCAACACCCAGAGCAACCGTTACGTGGTGCAACTGGGCGGCGATCTGGCGCAGTGGAGCGGCGACGGCCTGCAACGTCTGCACCTTGGGGCAATGGCGGGTTACGGCAACAACAGCAGTAATACTCACTCCAAAGTCACCGGCTATCATTCCAAAGGTTCTGTGAATGGTTACAGCGCCGGGCTTTACGCCACCTGGTATGAAAATGACGAAACACATCAGGGTACTTATGTGGATAGCTGGGCGCAGTACGGCTGGTTCAACAACGATGTGAAAGGTCAGGATATTCAGGGCGAGTCCTACAAATCAAGCGGCATCACCGCTTCCATCGAGTTGGGTTATACCCATAAGCTGGGTGAATACACCGGCAGCCAGGGTTCGCTGAATGAGTGGTATATCCAGCCTCAGGCACAGGCTATCTGGATGGGTGTTAAGGCAGACGACCACCGTGAAAGTAACGGCACGCGCGTCAACGGTGAAGGTGACGACAATATCCAGACTCGTCTGGGTGTGCGCACTTACCTGAAAGGCCACAGCAAAGTGGATGACGGTAAAAACCGCACCTTCCAGCCGTTTGTGGAAGTTAACTGGATCCATAACACTCAGGACTTCGGCACCCGCATGGATGGCGAGAGCGTTTATCAGAGTGGCGCACGCGATATCGGGGAAATTAAAACCGGTGTTGAGGGGCAGCTGAATAACAATCTGAATCTGTGGGGTAATGTCGGCGTTCAGGTCGGCGATAAAGGCTATAACGACGCCGCCGCTATGGTTGGGGTGAAGTACAGCTTCTAAATTAAATTTTGAGCGGGGTTTCCCCCGCTCATTTTTTTATTATTTTACCAGACCCATACTCTGTGGCAGCGCCATAGAGATAGCCGGTAAATACGTCACCATCATCAGAACAATCGCAATCACCGCGAAGAACGGCAGCAACGGTTTAATCACGCGCTCAATCTTAATATCCCCGACTTTACAGCCGGTAAATAAGATTGGCCCTACCGGTGGTGTAATCGTGCCGAGCGACAAGTTAAACACCATCATGATACCGAACTGCACCGGGTCCATGCCAAACTGCATGCAGATTGGCAGGAAGATTGGGGTGAAGATTAATACCGCAGGCGTTGGGTCCATAAAGGTACCCACCAGCAGCAATACCACATTCATAATCAGTAGAATAACAACAAAGCTGTCAGTCGCAGAAAGTAAGCCGGAAGCAATCAGCGCAGGGATTTTGGTAAACGCCATCACCCACGACATGATAGAAGACGCCGCCAGCATGAAAATAACAATCGCGGTCATTTTCGCGGTCGCGAGGAATATCTGCGGCAAATCGTCCAGTTTGATGTTGCGATAAATAATGCCGAGCACCAGCGAATAAACCACCGCAATTGCCGACGCTTCAGTCGCGGTAAATACGCCGCCCAGAATGCCGCCGATCACCACAACAATCATCATCAGGCTTGGAATCGCATCAAACAGAATACGCAGCGTCTGGCCTTTGTCAGCTGAACGGTCAGCCACATAACCACGACGTTTAGCAATTATCCCGGCGACAATCATCACGCCTAAGCCCCAGAGAATACCCGGCACGTAACCGGCCATAAACAGCGCAGAAATTGATACGCTACCCGCAACCGTTGCGTAAACAATCAGTGAGTTGCTTGGCGGGATCAGCATACCGGTTGGTGCAGAAGCGATATTCACCGCGGCACTAAACGCGGGATCGTAGTTCTCTTTTTTCTGAATCGGCGACATGATGCCGCCCACTGCCGCCGCCGAGGCCACGCCAGAACCGCTGATGGAACCAAACAGCATGTTGGCGACCACGTTGGTTTGTGCCAGAGGGCCAGGCAGGAAATTACTGACCATTTTTGCGCAGTTAATTAAACGAATGGCTATCCCGCCATTGTTCATTAAATTCCCCGCCAATATAAAGAAAGGAATGGCTAATAAGGCAAAGGAGTCGAGACCAACAAAAACACGCTGAGCAGAAGTTAATATCGCACCATCGAACGGCAGAATAAGTAACATCGCTGCAAAAGAAGAAATGCCGATACTGATACTAATTGGCGCACCCGCCATCAGCAAAATTAACACACCGCTAAACATTACTAGCGCAACAACAATCGCAATATCCATGTCGACACCTAATCAATCTTGTTTCGAAGAGAACTTTCTGAACAGCCCATATTGGTTATACAGGCAATAGAACAGCGTCAATGCGCCGCTTAGCGGGATCGCAATGTAGATAATGCCGATAGGAATTTGTAAGGCGGAATCAAGCTGTGCCATCTGGCGGTTCATACCGATATACCCACCAATAGTCAGCACCAGCAATGCAAATACAGAAGTGGCAAGCTCACCCAATATTTCCAGCGAAAGGCGGAATTTACGCGGCATTTTGTCGCGCATAAAAGTAATCGCCATATGCTCGCGCAGGCCAAAAACATAAGCCCCACCAATCAGTACCAGCCAGATAAACAAATAACGCGCCAGCACTTCGCTAACCGCACTCGGGCTATTAAATAAATAACGGGAGGCCACCTGCCAGGTCACCAGCAAGGTCATTAAACCGACAATCAGAATACACAGTGAGGACGCAACTTTATCAACGGCCTGTTTTACTCGCGTCAGCTGCGAATAAAAACCAGATGTGGACACGGGGGCGGGTTGAGCAACTTTCATTTTAATCTCCAAGGGGGATGAAAACATCCCCCTAAACTTCTCTACTCAAGCGACTTCAGGATGGGTAATTACTTGGCCAGCTCACGAATTTTTTCGTACAACGCTTTTTGTTCAGGCGTGGTTAACATCGCAGATTGCAGTGGCTTGCAGCTTTCCTGGAAAGGCTTGATATCCACTTCGGTAAAGGTTGCACCCTTATCTTTTGCAGTTTGACGCGCGCCATCAAGGGCTTTATCCCACAGCTCAAATTGAGTCACGGTGCTCTCTTTGGCTAATTTGCGGAACAGTTCGCGGTCAGCTTCATCCATTTTGGCGAGGAAGCTTTCGTTAGCCACTAACAAGTCAGCCACCATCACGTGACGCGTGTTTGAGAAGTAAGGTGCCACTTCGTATTGTTTGAGGTCAGCGTAAGTAATTTCGTTGTTCTCAGCACCGTCCAGCACGCCCTGTTGGATGGCGGAGTACACTTCACCCTGCCCCATTGGTACGCCTGTGCCGCCCATGCAGCTCAGCATTTTGATCATCGTGTCAGACTGCATCACACGGATTTTCTTGCCCTTCATATCGGCCGGGCTGGTGACTGCGGCACCTTTGGTATAAACGCTACGTGCGCCCGCGGTATACGCGGTGACCACTTCAAAGCCGGTTCCTTTGGTGGAAGCAAACAGGCTGTCGAGCACACCAGAAGTAAACACTTTGCGCTGGTGTTCAGGGTTGTCGTAGACGTATGGCATCGCCAGAACAGAGAAGTTTTTATTGAAGTTTTCGACCAGTGGGTTAGCCACTACGGCCAATTGAATTGCACCGGACTGAACCAGTTCCAGTGATGCACGCTGGTCGCCTAACAGTTCATTCGGGTGGATTTCGAGTTTGTAACGGCCTTTAGTTTCAGATTCCAGCTTTTCGCTGAAAGAGACTAATGCTTTGTATTGTGGGTTATTTTCGGATTGGTTGAACGCAGTTTTCAGCGTTACGGTGCCTGTTGGGGCAGCGTCATCGCCACATCCGCTCAGCAAAATCGTGGCCGCGACAGCGGTAGCAACTAGCGAAATTTTTGGCAAAACATGTTTCAAATGCAGCATCCCTAAGACTCCCTAATATCCATAGTTTCGATGTGGAACTAATTCGATTCGGAAGTATTTACTCACTGAAAGCCGATAAAATGAAACATTATTTCACTCAAAAAGAAATTTCGATTCATTTTGTAATTAAGATCTCAAAACCACGCCGCCTGAAGATCAAAAAACACACAGTCTTTGTGTCAAAAAACAACAAATGGGTTATGAACCAGTGAAGAAAATGTGGTTTCAGGACACTTTATCGGAAACTTTTAAGGGGGAGGCATTCAGGCAATCAATGAAAAATGGTGATTGCGAGACATGCCGCAGAGTGAAGTTATGACGGTGGGCGGAGGGAGGAAAGTTTGTAAAATGGTTACGACTGTTTGAGGCGAACGGTTTCAGGTGATGACTTTGCCGTAGTTGAATAAGTCCGAATTGTAGCTACAATGAAGCCACTCAAACAAAGGAGGCAATAATGGACTCAGTCATTCGTACTCGCATCGACAGCCAGACAAAACAAAAAGCCACCGAAATTCTCGAAAGTTGTGGTCTGACAATGAGCACCGCACTGCGGCTTTTTGTCGAACAAGTGGTGATTAATGAAGGCCTGCCATTCGACATTAATCGTAAACCCAGTCCTCGCCTGATTCAGGCCATGCGCGAAACGCAAGAGATCCTTCAAAACGGCAAAAGTGGATTTTCCGATGTAAACGAGCAAATGGACGCACTGAATAATGGCCAACAACAAACGGGTGAAGCTGCCGTATCAGACAAAACACACAAAATCATTTAGCAAAGCCTGGGAGCGTTACAACAAAGCTGGCCGCCATGACATGAACGCTGTTTCAGCGGCAATGTGGCTTATTGCTTCACGTAATCCTTTACCGGCTTATTGCTTCGACCATGCTCTAACGGGGGAATATAGCGGGTACAGAGAACTGCATATTGGGGGTGATTATTTACTGGTGTATTACGTTGATGAAGCCAGCAGAACTGTTGCCTTTTCTGATTTAGGCACCCATGCCGAACTGTTTGAATGAGTGATTAGCAAGCTGCTGTTATTTCCCCTCTCCCCAAAATCAGAAAGAGGGGTTCAACGCATGGCGGGTTATTTAGCCTGCTGAGCAGTGATTTTAATCGAGTCGGTGTAGGTCACACGGACACTTTGGTTCACTTTCATCTCTTTCAAACGCGCCTGAACTTCTGGGTCTTCAACAGTAATCACTTTCTCCTGCCCTTTAGGGCCGACGAAGGTCACGGTGTTGTTTTTCAGATCGATATGTTTGATTTTAAGCTGAACGTTAACCTGACGGAAAGCTTCGTGCTCCGGGCTTGCTTCGGTGGCTTTCTCCATCCCTTTGGTGGATGAAGCGGTTGGCGCGGCTTTATCAACATTGGTATCAAAAGCGACGGCAACAGAGCGTGTCACGGTGGTGTCGACAACATCACCCGCTTTCAGATTAGCCAGCGTACCGGTTTCTTCTGGCACGTTGAATGAGACTTTATTGCCCTTCTCTCCCTCTAAAACCACGACATGGTTTTTTTGATCAACGGAAACGACTTTCGCAGAAAAATGATCGGCCTGGAAATCTCCCGCGACTGGCAAAATTTGGGCATTGGCGGAAAAAACGCTAAACGCGAGTAACGAAACGGTAGCGGCACTTTTAATAATCGTTTGAATCGGTTTCATAAATCAGATGTCCTTATAAAGATATGCAGATATGTTCAGGCCCTCAATGGAAGGACCAGTATCAGCTTAGCGGTATTTTTTATGGTAGGCATTACGAGTGGTTTTAAACTCTTCCGCCGCCGCTTGTGCTTCTTTCACTTTGCCTTCGTTGGCCAGTTTCAGCGCACCATCGATTTGACCGACCAGTAAATCCAGGCCGTGGCGGTAGTCTTTCATCTCCGCGCTATCCGCGGCTTTGCTTTCAAGTTTAGGGGGAGTGCCTTTTTGCGCATCCAGTGCTGCGGTACGCATATTGTTGAGCGAGGTTTTTAGCTCAGCCGCGTTATCGGTCTTCAACACGGTTTTGTAGTTCTCCGCGATGATATCCATATCATCACCCACATCTTTCGCCATGCTCGTTGCGGAAAATAACACGGTCGATACAGCCAACATTGCAATCAGTTGCTTTCGCATGAATCAATCACCTCTTTATTATAAGAAGGGTGCGGCAGGTCGCACCCTTTGCCAATTTACTGACCGGCGATTTTCATCTCCGGCAACAGCACTGAACCACATTGAATATTACTGCGCTTCTCAATATCGCTACCTACTGTGACGATTTCACGCCACATATCTTTCAAGTTTCCGGCGATAGTGATTTCGCTCACCGGATATTGAATTTCGCCATTCTCAACCCAGAAACCAGACGCACCGCGTGAATAGTCACCAGTGATACCGCTCACGCCTTGCCCCATCAATTCAGTCACCACTAAACCGGTGCCCATTTCTTTGAGCATGCCTGCGAAGTCCAGGCCGCGCCCTTCGATGCGCCAGTTGTGAATGCCACCCGCATGGCCGGTGCTTTTCAGGCCCAGTTTGCGTGCGGAATAGTTGGTCAGCAGCCACTGTTGCAGGATGCCGTCCTTGATGATGTCACGGCGCTCGGTACGTACGCCTTCGCTATCGAACGGCGTAGACGCCAGGCCTTTGAGCAGATGCGGATGCTCTTCAATGGTCAACCATTCCGGCAGGATTTGTTTACCCAAAGAATCCAGCAGGAAAGTAGATTTGCGGTACACCGAACCACCCGCAATCGCGCCCACCAGGTGACCGAACAAACCTGTCGCCGCTTCTGCTGCAAACATCACCGGAGCTTTCATAGTAGACAGTTTACGCGGAGACAAGCGCGCTAAAGTGCGGCGCGCACATTCAATACCCACGGATTCAGGGCTATCCAGGTCTTCCATCGCGCGGCCAATGGTGTAGGCGTAATCACGCTCCATCTCACCGTTCACTTCAGCAATCACGCAGCTGGAAAGTGAGTGGCGTGTGGAGCAATAGCTTTGCAGCATGCCGTGGCTGTTGCCGAAAACTTTGATGCCGTAGTGGCTGTTAAAGCTCCCGCCTTCGGTATTGTTGATGCGCTTATCGACGTTCAGCGAAGCATTTTCAGCACGTGCGGCTAACTCAATAGCGCGGTCAGCGTCCATTTCTGTCGGGTGGAAAAGATCTAAATCTGGCGCTTCAAAGGCCAGTAATTCTTTTTCTGCCACACCGGCGAATGGGTCCGGGGAGGTGTATCTGGCGATATCCAAAGCCGCCTGCACGGTACGCGCAACGGCATCCGGGCTTAAGTCAGTCGTGGAGGCGCTGCCTTTACGGTTTTGATGATAAACGGTGATGCCTAACGCACCATCGCTATTAAATTCGACGTTTTCCACCTCACCGTATCGGGTGCTTACGCTGATACCAGTGGTTTTACTGACGGCGACTTCTGCGCCATCGGACTGAGCGGAAGCCAATTCCAGCGCCTGAGATACCGCTTGTTCCAGAACCTGACGTTGTTGTGCTACTTGCGTGTTTACTTTCATCGCTACTGCCATAATGTAAGGTGAGTGAATTAAGTCTAACCCAGAACAGAACAATTTCGCAGTGAACAGGCTTTACTGGTAGAATTAGCCACTTTTTTTAAGGAGCCTAATATGACTAAGCAGCCCGATGACTGGCTCGACGACGTCCCAGATGACGAAAATGAAGACGAAGATGATGAGATTATCTGGGTCAGTAAAAGCGAAATTAAGCGTGATGCCGAGGAATTAAAACGCCTGGGTATGGAACTGATGGAGTTGGGCAAGAACGCGCTCGACAAAATCCCTCTTGATGAAGATTTGCGTGCCGCGATTGATTTGGCTCAGAAAATCAAAAAAGAAGGCCGTCGCCGTCAGGTTCAGTTAATTGGCAAAATGATGCGTTCGCGCGACATGGACCCAATCCGCGTAGCGCTCGATAAACTGAAAAACCGCCACAACCAGCAAGTTGCCCTGTTCCACAAACTGGAAGCATTGCGCGATCGTCTGGTTGAAGAAGGTGATGACGCGATGACCGAAGTGCTAAGACTTTACCCAGAAGCTGACCGCCAGCAACTGCGCGTATTGATCCGCAACGCCCAGAAAGAGAAGGCCACTAACAAACCGCCAAAATCTTATCGTCAGATTTTCTCTTATCTGCGTGAACTGGCTGAAGCCCAGGGTTAGGACATCAGAATTTGTAGGGTGGATAAGCGCAGCGTCATCCACCAAATAATGTCGGATGGCGCGTTGCTTATCCGACCTACGAATGAATTTTACCGCCTTTAAAAAAACCCGCATTTGCGGGTTTTTCCATTACTGGTTTTCAGCTTTCTTCGCCAACGCATCCAGCAATTTCTGGTGGATACCACCAAAACCGCCATTGCTCATCACCAGAATATGGTCGCCAGGCAGAGCGGTTTTCACCACCATATCCACCAGCGTGTCGACATCCGCACTCCAGTGCGCTGGTTGAATGCAGGCTTCCGCGACTTCTACCACTTGCCATGGAATATGCGGAGGCTGAAGCAAGAACACTTCATCTGCACGACCTAAAGATGGCGCGAGATCGTCTTTGCTCAGCCCCATTTTCATGGTGTTAGAACGTGGCTCAAGCACCGCCAGAATACGTGCGGTTCCGCCTACTTTGCCGCGCAGTGCCGCAAGCGTTGCCAGAATCGCTGTTGGATGGTGAGCAAAATCGTCGTATACCGTTACGCCGTTTTCTTCACCGCGCAATTCCAGGCGACGACGGGCGTTCACAAAACTATCCAGTGCTTTCGCTGCATCCGCAGGTGTAACACCAACATGACGCGCAGCGGCAATCGCCATCAGCCCATTATGCATATTGTGTTCGCCAACCAACTGCCAGTGCACTTCGCCGACACGCTCGCCATCCAGATACACTTCCCAATGGGAAGCATCAGGGTTGAGTTTCTTCGCCTGCCAGTGGCCTTGCTCACCCACCAGCTCTTGCTCGCTCCAGCAACCCATCGCCAGCGTCTGCTTAATATTGGCGTCGTTTTCCGGCCAGATGATTTTCCCCTGCCCCGGAACGATGCGCACCAGGTGGTGGAACTGTTTCTGAATCGCTTTCAGATCGTCAAAGATGTCCGCGTGATCGAACTCAAGATTATTGAGGATCAACGTGCGCGGGCAGTAATGCACGAATTTGGAACGTTTATCGAAGAACGCACAGTCGTATTCATCTGCTTCAATCACGAAGAATGAGCTTTCGCCCAAACGTGCAGAAACATCGAAATTACCCGGCACGCCGCCGATCACAAAACCAGGCTTGTAGCCGCAGGCTTCCAGAATCCAGGTCGCCATGCCTGCCGTCGTCGTTTTGCCGTGCGTCCCCGCCACCGCAATCACCCAACGGTCGCGCAGCACAAAGTCGTGCAACCACTGTGGGCCTGACATGTAAGGAATACTTTTCTCCAGCACCGCTTCAACACACGGGTTACCGCGAGTCATAGCGTTGCCGATGATCACCAAATCCGGTTGTGAGTCGAGCTGGCTTGGGTCGTAACCCTGGATTAAATCAATACCCTGCTCTTGTAGCAGAGTGCTCATTGGCGGATACACATTAGCGTCCGAGCCAGTAACTTCATGGCCGAGCGAGCGAGCCAGCATTGCCAGACCACCCATGAACGTGCCGCAAATACCCAAAATATGAATGCGCATAAAACTGTCCTTTTATTCTTAGGCACACATTCTAACCGCATGTTGAATGGTGGCAAATCGCATTTCAGGTTATTCCGCATTTAGCTGGCGCGATTCACCTGTACGCTACTATTTGAATATTTGTTAGGATTGTTGCAATCGTTTTACTCAACTGACAGATGCAGGGAAAGGGTTATGAAAACGTTAGGTGAATTTATTGTCGAAAAGCAGCACGAGTTCTCGCACGCAACCGGTGAACTGACTGCCTTGCTGTCGGCGATAAAGCTCGGCGCAAAAATTATCCACCGCGATATCAACAAAGCGGGTCTGGTGGATATTCTGGGTGCCAGCGGAGCTGAAAATATCCAGGGCGAGGTACAGCAAAAACTCGATCTGTTCGCGAACGAAAAACTGAAAGCAGCATTGAAAGCCCGAGGGATTGTGGCCGGTGTTGCTTCCGAAGAAGAAGATGACATTGTTGTTTTCGAAGGCGCGGAACATGCCAAATATGTGGTGCTGATGGACCCGCTCGACGGCTCATCTAACATCGACGTCAACGTGTCAGTCGGGACTATTTTCTCTATCTATCGCCGTATCACGCCGGTAGGTACGCCTGTTACCGAAGCTGATTTCCTTCAGCCAGGCAACCGCCAGGTCGCGGCAGGTTATGTGGTTTACGGCTCCTCAACCATGTTGGTTTACACCACCGGTTGTGGTGTACACGCCTTCACTTACGATCCTTCACTGGGCGTGTTCTGCCTGTGCCAGGAACGTATGCGCTTCCCGGAAATTGGCAGCACCTATTCCATCAACGAAGGGAACTACATCCGCTTCCCAACTGGCGTGAAGAAATACATTAAGTTCTGTCAGGAAGAAGACGCCAACACGCAGCGCCCATATACCTCGCGCTACATTGGTTCTCTGGTGGCAGATTTCCACCGTAACCTGCTGAAAGGCGGGATTTATTTGTATCCAAGTACCGCAAGCCACCCACAAGGGAAATTGCGTTTACTGTATGAAGGTAACCCGATGGCGTTCCTTGCGGAACAAGCCGGCGGTAAAGCCAGCGATGGTAAAGAGCGAATTCTGGATATCATCCCTGAAACCCTGCATCAACGCCGCCCGTTCTTTGTCGGTAACGAGCATATGGTTGATGATGTTGAGCGTTTTATTCGTGAGTATCCGGACGCATAATTTTTGCCTTCACCCTCTTCCACGGGAGCGGTCTCTTATACACAACTCGTCCTGGCAATCTTGTCAGGACGAGATCTGTTAGCCTCGCAGGTTTTCCGTTCACCCTTGCGTTCAGTTACCTCTTTAATTCCAGTAAACGGTGAACGTATCAAGGGGTTAACGCCAACCCCTTGATAATCCAGGCGCCCGGCAAATCAATCGCCGCTAAAGCGGTAAACACCGTTTTTCACCCAACATTCGGGGTCGTTCGCGATCCGTTCCCGACGATCGCTCTCTCACGTGGTTCCCGACCACGTGACCCCAACTGAAGGGTAAAAAACACCGCGATTGAAGCCGGGGACAAGGTCAAAACCGCTCTGGCTTTTGACTTTGACCTTGAATTTCGGGTCCGGCTCGGCAGGAAGCGGCCCTCAAAGATGTGACTAAGAGACAGCCCACGGGAGAGGGATTGCCCGGTTTTCTCCCTCTCCTTCAAGGAGAGGGTCGGGGTGAGGATGGCTTTCAAAAAATCAACACCTGAACGTCGCCATTGCCGCCACCAAATGCTGCGACTGCTCCTCCAGTGAACGCGTAGCCGCGGTCGATTCCTGAACCAATGCCGCATTCTGCTGTGCCGCTTCATCCATCTGACTCACCGCAATATTCACCTGTTCGATACCATAACTTTGCTCATTTGACGCATTGGCGATTTCACTCACCAGGCGGGTCATGCGCATCACTTCCTCGGCAATTTCATCCATCGTTTCACCGGCTTGTTGAGCCAGTTCCCGGCCTTCGCCAACATGATTTTGCGACTCAGAAATCAACGAGCGGATCTCTTTTGCTGCATCGGCGCTGCGGCTTGCCAGAGTGCGAACTTCGCCTGCCACCACCGCAAAGCCACGCCCTTGTTCACCGGCTCGCGCCGCTTCAACCGAGGCATTCAACGCCAGGATATTGGTCTGGAAGGCGATACCGTCGATAACGCTAAGGATGTCGGCAATACGATCGGAACTGCTGGAGATATCACGCATTTTTTCAATCACGTAGCACACCATTTCGCTGCCACGGTCGGCGGTATCGGACACGTCTTTGGCGAGTTTATGCGCTTGCCCGGCGTTATCGGCGTTCTGTTTCACCGTCGCGGTGATCTGTTCCATGCTGGCAGCGGTTTGCTCAAGAGAAGTGGCGGTCGATTCAGTACGCTGAGCCAGGTTCTGGTTGCCTGCCGCCAGTTCGCGGCTGCCGGTATCAATTTGCGAACTGGCGTCACGCACGCGGCTTACCGATTCCATCAGCGAATCACGCATGATGGTAATTGCCGCGGCCAGACGGCCAAATTCGTTATTACCCGCAGGCGGCAACGGCTGGGTCAAATCACCTTTGGCGACAAACTCCAGTTGCTCAATCGACTGATTCAGCGGTTTAAGCAGTAAGTGACGTAGCGCCAGCCACACCAGCACGATAATCCCGGCGGTGAGCAATGCCGCGATAATAATCAACGTCAGAACAATTTTTTTGTGCAACTGCACCGCTTCAACTTCGCTGTTGCCGCGCGCCTCGCCCCACTGCTTGAAAATATCGACGTCAGTATCAAACTTTTGCGATAGTGGAATCAGCGTCTTTTCCAGCAGGTCGTAGTAATCGTCGGGGCTTTGTTTGCTAAGGGCGGCAAGCATTGGGTTAATGCCTTTTGCGAGGTATTCCGCATAACTTTGCGATAAATTCTGCACCAGGCGGTTGCCCTCGTCGTCATTCACGCCGCTGTCGATAAACTCTTTGAGCTGCTGTTGCGCCTGAGTGACATCACTGGCCACGTAATCTGTAGATTTGGCCGCATCCTCCAGCAAACCAATCTCCATCTGCCTGACCGCCTGCCCTGCACCATTACGCGCCCGTAGCAAAGAAACATAGCCATCAGACAAACGCACCATCTGTTCGCCCTGTAAGCGATTGATTTTCTGAAGTGAAGTCGAGCTTTGTTGCAGCGCGTAAATGCCCATGCCGCTGACAAATAACAACAGGAAGGTCATGACTGCCAGTAACGTCAGCAGCCCCGTGCGAATAGACAAATTTCTCAACATGCTCTTTTCCCGGTGACAGAACGATGGGTGTGTTATCGGCCATCACCGGGGAAAGTTTAATCAAAGCGATTGAGCTTTGTTCGGCTTCACATCAACACGCTTCACTGGCGAGCTCTGGCGGTTTTCCCACAGCACTGTCAGGCCGCGCTGTAGGGCGATGAAAATAAACAGCAAAATGCCGATGGCGATTTTCGTCCACCACGAACTGAGCGTGCCGTCGAAGTTGATGTAGGTCTGAATCAGCCCCTGAATCGCCACGCCAAACAGCGTGCCAAGAACGGTTCCCACGCCACCACTCAGCAACGTGCCGCCAATTACCACCGAAGCAATCGCATCTAGTTCAACGCCCATCCCAGCCAGCGCGTAACCCGCGGAGGTATAAAGCGAAAAAACAATGCCAGCGAGAGTCGCAAGCCCGGTCGAGAGCATGTAAATGCGGATGGTGGTGCTGCGTGTGGAAATCCCCATCAGGTTTGCTGAAGTGGCGTTGCCGCCAATCGCATAAACCTGGTTACCAAAGCGGGTACGGTGCGCAAGGAAAATGCCGATCACTACTACGGCTAACATCAGCAGCCCCATGGCACTTAAACGGCCGCCACCAGGAATGCGCCAGGCGAGGTTGGAAAGCGTGTCGTAAATCGGGTGATCAATGGGAATGGACTCTTCGGACACCAGATAGCTAACCCCGCGCAGGAAGAACATTCCAGCGAGCGTAATGATAAAAGCGGGGATTTTCAGCCCATCAATCAGCAGCCCCATAAACGCGCCAAAGGCACAACCCATTGCCAGCACCAGCGGGAAAGCCACCAGCGGCGATAACCCCCAGAAGCCGATCGCTTTGGCGAGGAATACCCCGGTAAAGGCGATCACCGAACCGACCGAAAGATCGATGCCACCGGAGAGGATCACAAACGTCATACCGACGGCAATAATCCCCAGAAACGCGTTATCAGTCAGAATATTGCAAATTACCCGTGTTGAGGCAAAACCGGGGAATTGCGTCAGGCAATACAGATACCCCAGCACAAACACCGCCAGGGTAATCATCAACGGCAAGTTACGTTTGATCATGGCGACGGAGTCCTTTGAGCAAAGCAATAAAACGCGGTGACTGAACAATCAGCACGCACATCACCACCACTGCTTTCACCACCTGGTTAAGCTCAGGCGGGAAACCAGAAAGCAGAATGCCAGTGTTCATCCCCTGGATAATCAGCGCGCCAATCACGGAGAGCGCGATGTTAAAACGCCCACCCATTAACGAACCGCCACCGATCACCACCGCCAAAATGGCGTCCAGCTCCAGCCACAATCCGGCGTTGTTGGCATCGGCACCGCGAATATCTGCGGTGACGATGATCCCGGCAATTGCAGCGCACAGGCCGCTGAGCACGTAGGTCAGCATCACGACGAGGCGCGTATTCACCCCGGCGTTTTTCGCCGCGCGGATGTTAATCCCAACCGATTCAATAAACAGACCCAGCGCCGTTTTACGGGTGAATAGCCAGAAAACCAGCAGCGTTGCCAGCACGATAATCACCGGCGTCGGGAAGAAGAACAGCGCGCCGCTGCCAAGGTATGAAAGGTTGGGCGAGTTGAAGGTAACAATTTGCCCGGCAGTAATCAGTTGCGCCACACCGCGCCCGGCAACCATCAGGATAAGTGTCGCGACAAACGGCTGAATCTTGAGGATCGCTACCAAAATTCCGTTCCACAAACCAGCCAGAATACCGACACCAAGTCCAGAGAGGATCACCACCGTCAGGCTGTGCCCGTCGACGGTTAACGTTGCCGCCGTGGCACCTGCAATCGCCATCACTGCGCCAACGGAAAGATCGATACCGCCGGTGGCGATCACCAGCGTCATGCCAATGGCTAATAATGCGACCGGTGCCGCACGGTTAAGAATGTCTATCGGGCTGCCAAATAACCGCCCGTTTTGCACCACAATATCGAAGAAATGGTTGGCGACCAGGCTATCAACCAGCAACACCAGCACCAATGCGACCAGTTGCGGAATGCCTGGTGGCCAGCGAAAACTGCGCTTCGGCTTTTCAACTTCGGCCTGCGGCAATGAACGAGGCATCACGTTTAACTCCTTATGCCGCAATGGCATTCATAATTGCCGATACAGAAAGCTCAGCGAGTGGGATCTCCGCCACTTGCTGCCGGTCACGCATGATGATCACGCGATCCGCATACCCCACCAGCTCTTCGAGTTCGGAAGAGATAACCAGCAGCGCCAGTCCATCGGCACACAGCGTTTCGATCAGACGGATAATTTCAGCATGTGCGCCAACGTCGATCCCACGCGTCGGTTCGTCGAGGATCAGGAATTGGGGTTTGGTCAGTAACCAGCGCGACAGCAGGACTTTTTGCTGATTGCCACCGGAGAGAAATTCAATCGGCTGATCCGGGCCGGGCGTGCGAATCCCCAACTGGCGGATAAAGCGTTCCGCTATCTGATACTGCTCGCGTTTTGGGATCGGGCGCAGCCAGCCGCGCTGGGCCTGCAACGCCAGAATGATGTTTTCGCGTACCGAGGCGGCGGCAATAATGCCGTCAGTTTTCCTGTCTTCCGGGCAAAAACCAATCCCGAGCGACGAGGCTTTATGCGGCGATCGCAGCGATTGTTGTTTGCCTTTGATCCACGCATTACCGCTGTCTGCGGGCTTGATCCCAAATATCACTTCGGCGGTTTCGGTGCGCCCGGATCCCAATAAGCCCGCCAGGCCGACGATCTCACCGGGGCGGACTTCAAGATTGAACGGGTTGATCACCCCTTTCTTGCCGAAATCTTTAAACGCTGCAACGGGCTTATCGCTTAGTAAGGTGCGGCCTGCGCGGTTCAATGCGTTGGTTTCCAGCTCACGACCTAACATCATTTTGACCAGCTCGATCTGCGGTAACTCGGCGGTTTTGCGCGTGCCGACAAACGCGCCGTTGCGCAGAACGGTGATCCTGTCGGTAACTTCATAAACCTGATCGAGAAAGTGAGTGACAAAGATCAGGCTGACGCCCTGATCGCGCAGCTGGCGCATCAGGGTAAAAAGCATTTCGACCTCTTTGGTATCGAGGCTGGCGGTCGGTTCATCAAGGATCAGCACTTTGGCTGACAGATCAATGGCGCGGCAGATCGCGACGATCTGCTGCATCGCCACGGAATAGCGGTTCAGCGGCTCGGAAACATCCAGCGAAAATCCGTAGGATTCCATCAAGCGGGTGGCGCGCTTTTCCATCTCTTTGCGCTGTAAAAAACCAAAGCGACGCGGCTCGCGGCCAATAAACAGATTGTCTGCCACCGACATGTTCGGCAGCAGGTTAACTTCCTGGTACACCGTGCCGATACCGAGTTGCTGGGCGTGGGCGGTGTTTTTTGGCGAGATAAGCTCACCTTCGAGGTAAATATTGCCGCTATCGCGCTGATAAACGCCGGTAAGGGCTTTGATTAGCGTTGATTTACCTGCTCCGTTTTCACCCAGTAGCGCCATGATTTCGCCGCGATTGAGGCTGAAATCTACTTTGTCGAGCGCCTTAACCCCTGGGAAATGTTTCGATAAGCCTTCCGTGCGCAGAATTTCCTGATTGTTTGTGTTCATTATTAGACCCTCACCCCAACCCTCTCCCTAAAAGAGAGAGGGGGAAAAATCAAACCACACTCGATCCAATCCCCTCTCCCCTTAGGAGAGAGGGCTAGGGTGAGGGGTAAAGCAGCTTAGTAGCCCATCGATTTTTTCTTCTCTAGCTCTTCTTTCGCGGTATCCGGGAGGTACAGCGTTGATTTAGTGATGGTCACTTTTTCCGGCATGGTGCCGTCTTTCTTGAATTTCTCGAGTGCGTCAAACGCCGGGCCTGCCATGTTTGGCGTCAGCTCAACACTGGCGTTAGCTTCGCCATCCATCATCGCTTTGTAGATGTCCGGTACGCCGTCGATTGAACCGGTCAGAATATCTTTGCCTGGTTTCATACCCGCTTCTTTAATCGCCTGAATCGCACCGATCACCATGTCATCGTTATGCGCGTAAACCATGCAGATGTTTTTGCCGTTGTCCTCAGCTTTGATGAAGCTCTCCATAACTTCTTTACCTTTGCTGCGGGTAAAGTCACCAGACTGAGAACGGATGATTTTCACGTTAGATGCTTTAGAAATGGCGTCCGCAAAACCTTTTTTACGGTCGATTGCTACGCTCGCGCCCACGGTGCCTTGCAGCTCAACCACGTTACACGCTTTGCCGTTCAACTCTTTGAGCAACCATTCACCAATGAGCTGGCCTTCCAGCACGTTGTTGGCGGTGACGACGGTCATATACAGCGATTTATCTTTAACATCGATATTACGGTCGAGCAGGAATACCGGGATTTTTGCCTCTTTTGCTTCTTGTAATACCGGCTCCCAACCCGTGGCGACGATTGGCGCAATGAAGATGGCGTCTACGCCCTGGGCGATAAATGAACGTACAGCTTTAATCTGGTTTTCTTGTTTTTGTTGGCCATCGGCGATTTTCAGCGTGATTCCACGTTTTTGAGCTTCGCTCTTTGCAACGGACGTTTCTGCTGCGCGCCAGCCGGATTCAGAACCTACCTGCGAAAATCCGACCGTTAACGGAGCCGCTATCGCCATAGACGACATGGCTGCGGAGACAGCTGAGACCAAAAGTAAGCGCTTCCACATAGGTACATCCTCGTAGGGTTATTGTTGGTTAAATTGTGGACTTCGAAAAAAACTATAGTCGACGTGCGGCGTAACAGAATGAGTTACATCACAATTCAAACAAGTCACCTGCAAGCTTGTAACCGCTTACACAATTTTATTAATAATACGGCTATGTTTATGGATTTTTCCGGTGTCGGAAGGTTCTGGAAACGGGTGCTGGTGAGAAGTGAAGGCAAAAAGAGGCGAAGACATTTAAATCGAGTTAGCTATAATACGCGGCACTTGAATGACATCAGTTTAAAGGAAAAAGACATGAGCTTACTCAACGTCCCTGCGGGCAAAGATATGCCGGAAGACATCTACGTTGTTATCGAAATCCCAGCGAACGCTGACCCTATCAAATATGAAATTGATAAAGACACCGGCGCGCTGTTTGTTGACCGTTTCATGTCCACTGCAATGTTCTATCCGTGCAACTACGGCTACATCAACCACACCCTGTCTTTAGATGGTGACCCGGTTGACGTTCTGGTTCCAACTCCGTACCCACTGCAACCAGGTTCTGTGATTCGCTGCCGTCCAGTTGGCGTGCTGAAAATGACCGACGAAGCGGGCGAAGATGCCAAGCTGGTTGCGGTTCCGCACACCAAACTGAGCAAAGAATACGATCACATTAAAGATGTGAACGACCTGCCAGAACTGCTGAAAGCGCAGATCTCCCATTTCTTCGAGCAGTACAAAGCTCTCGAGAAAGGCAAATGGGTTAAAGTTGAAGGCTGGGACAACGCAGCAGCGGCTAAAGCAGAAATCATTGCTTCCTTCGAGCGCGCTAAGAAGTAATCATTCTTGTAGCGGAATTTCCGCCAGCAACTCAACAGCACCCAAACCGGGTGCTGTTTTTTTTTGCGAATAATTGATGTAATAAATAACCGACAAGATTAATTAATTATTTTTATCTATTATACCTTCACGTTATTGGTAATATATAACAATACAAATAATTTATATTTCTCCATTTTATTAATCCACAGTGCGTGCCTGTTCACAAAATAGACACTGATATTGTTTACTCTGAAATAGCAATGTGAGCTAATCGATATTAGCTCGCGACATGCCTTATTCACCCGCTGCGAGATTCACAGCTCAAAAGCTTCAATACCGTTATCTATGCCTACCACCCTGTCATTTGATGACGCATTCATCACAGCGACCCGGAAAATGAACCATATAAAATAATTATTAATTTGAGATTCTTATGAATGAAAATAAATTATTAGGTCTTGCCTGGATATCACCTTATATAATCGGATTGTTTGTCTTCACCCTTTTCCCGTTTGTCTCTTCATTCCTGCTTAGCTTCACCGAATATGACTTAATGACTCCCCCCACATTTAACGGGATAGAAAATTACCGTTATATGCTGACCGACGATACGCTGTTCTGGAAATCTGTCGCGGTCACCATCACCTATGTATTTTTAACCGTTCCCTTAAAGCTAGCATTTGCACTAGGCGTCGCGTTTGTCCTGAATTTTAAACTTCGCGGTATTGGCTTTTTCCGCACGGCTTTTTACATCCCTTCGATTCTTGGCAGCTCCATTGCCATCGCGGTGCTGTGGCGGGCGCTTTTTTCCATCGATGGCCTGTTGAACAGTTTTCTCAGCCTGTTTGGCACAACACCGATCAACTGGTTTGGCGAGCCGCCGCTGGCCTTACTCTCTGTGACACTATTACAGGTGTGGCAGTTCGGCTCTTCAATGGTTATCTTCCTCGCGGCGCTTCAGAACGTTCCACAATCGCAATATGAAGCGGCCATGATTGACGGCGCAACCCGCTGGCAGATGTTCACCAAAGTAACGATCCCTCTAATTACCCCGGTGATTTTCTTTAACTTCATTATGCAGACCACTAATACCTTCCAGGAGTTTACCGCGCCATACGTCATTACAGACGGCGGGCCAACGTATTACACCTATCTGTTCTCGCTCTATATCTACGACACCGCATTTAAATACTTCGATATTGGTTACGCTGCGGCGCTGGCCTGGGCGCTGTTTATATTGGTCGCGCTCTTTGCCTGCTGTTTATTCAAGTCGTCGAAATACTGGGTGTTTTATTCCGCCGATAAGGGAGGCAAAAATGGTTAACCGTAGCGTTCGCTATTTTATCTTGCTGTTTATCGGGCTGCTGATGCTCTACCCGCTGGCGTGGATGTTTTCTGCCTCGCTCAAACCCAACAATGAAATATTCACCAACCTGAGCCTGTGGCCCTCAAACCTGACCTGGGACGGCTTTATCAACGGCTGGAAAACCGGCACCGAATATAACTTTGGTCATTACATGCTTAACACCTTTAAGTTCGTGATCCCAAAAGTGATCCTCACCATTATCTCTTCCACGGTGGTGGCCTACGGCTTCGCCCGATTCGAGATCCCGTGGAAGACATTCTGGTTCTCTGCCCTTATCGCCACCATGTTACTGCCAGGCACGGTGCTGCTCATCCCGCAGTACCTGATGTTTCGTGAAATGGGGATGCTTAACAGCTATTTGCCGCTGTATCTGCCTACCGCCTTCGCCACACAAGGCTTTTTTGTGTTCCTGCTCATCCAGTTTTTGCGCGGCGTGCCGCGTGATATGGAAGAGGCGGCGCAAATCGATGGCTGCAACTCAGCACAGGTGCTGTGGTATGTGGTCGTTCCCATTCTTAAACCCGCCATTATCTCCGTCGCACTATTTCAGTTTATGTGGTCGATGAACGACTTCCTGGGGCCATTGATCTACGTCTATAGCGTTGACAAATACCCCATCTCCCTGGCGCTGAAAATGTCGATAGACGTCAGCGAAGGGGCTCCGTGGAACGAAATACTCGCGATGTCGTGTATCGCGCTTATGCCCTCCATCATCGTCTTCTTCCTGGCACAGCGTTACTTCATCCAGGGCGTGTCCAGTAGCGGTATTAAAGGTTAAGGGGAAAATATTGTGGCTGCAGTCACTTTCAAGAACGTGGAAAAAATCTATTCCAACGGGTTCAGAGCCGTCAACGGCATCGACCTGCATATCGCCGACGGCGAATTTATGGTGATTGTCGGGCCGTCCGGCTGCGCGAAATCCACGACTCTGCGAATGCTGGCCGGGTTAGAAACCGTCAGCGGAGGTGAAATTTATATTGGTGAAAAAATCGTCAATAACCTTGCACCTAAAGCGCGGGGTATCGCGATGGTATTCCAGAACTATGCGCTCTACCCGCATATGACGGTGCGCGAGAATCTGGCCTTCGGCCTGAAGCTCGCAAAGCTGCCCAAAGAAAGAATCGCTCAGCAGGTGAATGAAGCGGCGAAAATACTCGAACTGGAAGAGCTGCTCGATAGCCTGCCGCGCCAGCTCTCCGGTGGTCAGGCCCAGCGTGTCGCCGTAGGGCGCGCCATCGTCAAAAAGCCGGATGTGTTTCTGTTCGATGAACCGCTTTCCAATCTTGATGCGAAGTTGCGCGCCTCTATGCGCATCCGAATTTCCGATCTCCACAAACAACTGAAGCTGTCTGGCAGCCCGGCCACCACCGTTTATGTGACTCACGATCAGACGGAAGCGATGACCATGGGCGACAGGATCTGCGTGATGAAACAGGGCCATATCATGCAGGTTGATACCCCGGATAACCTCTATCACGCCCCGCTGAATATCTTTGTGGCGGGCTTTATCGGCGCGCCGGAAATGAACATCAAACCCACCAAAATCATTCGTAAAGAGGGTTTGCTTCACATCACGGTTGGCCAAAACACACTGGCGCTGAATGCCAGCCAACAGGAGAAAGTCGCCCCCTTTGTCGATAAAAACGTCTTTTTCGGTATTCGCCCTGAAGCGGTGATGGTGTCAGCGCAGCCGTTTGCCAGCGAAGGCGCGGAGGGAACGCTTATCCGTACTGAAAATATGGGGCACGAATTCTTTCTCTACCTCGCCGTCGCAGACGTCGAACTCACCGCCCGCGTCACCGCCGAAGAGGCAAAGACGATCATCGAGGGCGGGTTAAACTGTCCGGTTTGGTTCCGCTTCAACATGGAAGAATGCCATCTCTTTGACGCCGAAAGTGAAAAGAATATCTCTTTGTAATACAGGGCAATATCGCATTTTTTCGGGGATAGAGCCGTACGCAGTATTCTGACTAACAGGAGCATCGTATGCATTTTCAATGGACACCATCACAGGCGCAGTCCTGGCAGGAGCAGCACGGCTGGACGTGTGGATTCAACTATCTGCCGCGAACCAGCGTGAACTGGACGGAAATGTGGCAAGCCGACACCTTCGATCCGCAAACTATCGATCAGGAACTGGGCTGGGCGCGGCGTCATGGCTATAACGCCCTGCGCACCAACCTGCCGTTTATCGTCTGGGAACACGATCGAGACGGGCTACTAAATCGCATCGACACTTTCCTCGAACTGGCGGCGAAACACCAGATTCAGGTGATGCTGACGCTGATGGACGATTGCGCCTTTTCCGGCGATGAGCCGTTCCTCGGCCCGCAAAAACCCCCTCGCCCAGGCGTGCATAACAGTCAGGCTGCGGCAAGCCCCGGGCGTGGAATTGTGATGGATCCCAGTCGCTGGCCAGCGGTGGAAGCCTATATCCGTGACGTCATTGAACGCTTTAAACACGATGAACGGGTCGCCATCTGGGATCTGTACAACGAACCGGGCAATCGTGGCATCAACGTGAGCGCCACCGAATCCGGAGAGGCCGACATCAGGATTGAGGAGTTCGCGCTACAACTGATGATTAACGCCTTTCGCTGGGCCCGTGAGGTCGGCCCTTCTCAGCCGCTGACGGTTGCCGCATGGCATCTCGACATTGAAAGCAACACGTTGTTCAGGCATCCGATCGATAGCGCAGCGCTTCAGCTTTCAGACATCATCAGCTATCACGCCTATGTTCCCGCAAACTATCAGCTCACGGCATTGCACCACCTGTCACAACTCAATCGTCCTGTGCTTTGTACCGAGTGGCTGGCGCGGCATATGGACTGCACCTTCAGCGAGCAACTGCCGTTGTTCGCCGCTTATGACGCAGGTTGCTACCAGTGGGGATTGGTACAGGGTAAAACCCAAACCTGGATCCCCTGGACCGGCGTCAACAAAACACATCCCGATCCGCAATCGTTATGGTTTCACGATGTTCTAAACGATCAGGGAAATCCGTGGAACGAAGAAGAAATGCGCCTGGTTAGCCACTTAACGGCTTGCCGACACAAGAGAGCTCGCGGTTAATCACATTGAGGATGGAACCATGAAGACAGCACTTCTTTTTTTACTGGTCTGTTGCACGCTCGGCAATGCATCGCTGGCTTTCAGCAGCGAACAAGTGGAACTGCGCTTCTCCTGGTGGGGCGGGAAATCCCGTAACGTCGCCACCCTGGAAGCCCTGAAGGCATTCGAAGTACGCTACCCCAGCATCAAAGTTAAAGCAGAATATACCGGTTGGGACGGCTATTCCTCTCGTGTCACCACGCAGCTCAACAGCGGCACGGAAGCAGATGTTATCCAGACAAACTGGAACTGGCTGACGCTGCTTTCCCGCACCGGAGATGGTTTCTACGATCTCAACAAAGTCAGTAAAGAGATCGGGCTAGAGCACTATTCCCCTGAGTCACTCGCCACCACCACGGTTAACGGCAAAGTGAATGCGATGCCCATTTCCAGCAATGTCATGTTGTTCTATTACAACGCACATACCTGGGAAAAAGCAGGCGTTCCATTCCCTACTACCTGGGATGAATTACGTGCTGCGGGTCAACAGTTTAAAGAGAAACTCGGCGATAACTATTTCCCTCTCGTTTTATCAGAACAAGATGCGCTGATGCTGGTGCGTTCTTACATGTACCAGAAGTACCAGAAAGAGATGATAGACGTTGAGAGTAAAACATTTGCCTGGAGTCATGAGGAGCTGGTTGAAGGGTTAACCTTTTACAAAAGCCTGATGGACGCGCATGTCGCCCCGAACATGAAGCAAATTGCTTCTTTCGGCAAAGGTATCAACTATGAAATGAAGCCCTGGATCAATGGCGAATGGGGTGGTGTTTATAACTGGAATGCGTTGTATACCGCTGAAGCCGGGAACCTGATTCTTCCTGACAAATTGGTCATGGGCCCCTACCCGATGCTCCCTGGCGCGAAAGATGCCGGACAGTTTCGTAAAACCGCGCTGATGTATTCGATAAGTCGTCACACAAAGCATCCAAAAGAAGCCGCATTGCTGCTCAATTTCCTGCTCAATGAAAAGGAAGGCGTGGTGCCTGTTGGCCTTGAACGTGGGGCACCATTGAGTCAAACCGGGGAAAAAGCACTGCGTGACGCCGGGATCTGGCAGGATAACGATCCTGTTATTCAGGGGCTCGCACAATCGGCAAAACTCCCTAATGCTTCGGCTACATTGCCACAACTGGAAGATGGGCAGTTTGTCACGCTGTTTGATAACGCCAGAGAAGCGATTGATTACGGTAAGAAAACCGTCGATCAAGCCGCGACAGAATTTGAACAGCAGGTGAACAGAATATTAAAACGCATCATGCACTAAGGTGAAAGTTCACCCTCTTGTCAGCAGAAATCATGCCCGCTGACAGAGGGTGAGAGCGATCGCAGGACGGTTACCGGTCTACCCAGTCTCCGCTTTCAATGCGGGTTAATCCATCCACCTGCCGTTGGTAAACATACATCCATGCACTCCCGTAAGGTGTCTGAATTAGCTGACGTTTATACTCACCACCCTTGGTGCGCAAGGCATCGAGCTCGGAAAGTGTTGAAGCATCTATGCGATACACTTCGCCTACAACTGAACCTTCACCCGGCACAACTCCCGGATAATGGCCAAGATTGTATAAGGCGTAATTTTCGACATGATGATCCCCAAGCCACTGGGCGTTGGTCATCCAGTGGCTGTTACCTTGCTTGCGTCGTAAACTGCCGTAAACAAATATTCGCATTGCTAAAACTCAAACTGATAAAGCAGATCAAGTGCCTGATCGATACCAGACACAGCTTCCAGATACAACTTAGGCATCAGGCGATAGCGCAGTGTTAGTGTCGCCAACGAGTCAAAAATACCCACGCCATATTTTACCTGGAGACCTGGCAGTACGTAGCCACTGACCACCACTTGTGAGGAATCCCCCACCCCTGCGGTGTCCAGCGCCAGATTGCTTACGCCAAACGTCTCGCCGATTTTACCCACAACCTGACCACTTTGTGCAACCCCCAAACCGACAAGCATGGATGTCATGGCGTTGCCATCGTCACCAGAATTGTCTAAACCCTGGCCGCGAAGCAGGTAGGACAAGGCTTCTTGCTGTGACATGGCTGGGTCCGAAAATATTTCAGCTTTCGGTTCATCAGCCGTTCCTGTGACACGAACACCGGCAATAACGTCGTTTTCGGTAGATTCAGGGTTACGAATCGCCTCGATATTCAGCAATGGTTGATCCGGTGGCCCCGAGAACAGCAGGATGCCTTTGCGCACGATCAGATCCTGTCCGTAAGCGTGGAAGCGCCCTTCGGGAATATTGATCTGCCCGTTAAGACCGAGCCCTTGCTTATCCTGAACCATTTTCAAATCGCCGTTCAAACGCGCTTTCAAACCAAACGCATCCAGGCGCACGTTATCACCAACGTGGATAACCAGATTACTGTTGATCGGAATACCCGCGGTTTGCGGTTTAATTGGCTTGAGGTTTTGATCCAGCATCACCTCGTCACTGGAAACGCCGACCGAGCTTTCAGGCACGTCATGCACCACGATACGCGCCCAGGGAATATCGACGCGACCATCGAGTGTGAACAGGCTTGGCGTCGCCACAAACTCAACATCAGGCGAGACATCGAGGCGCACCATCGGTGGCACCGTAATGCGCACCTTATTGCCTTTCGCCGCCACACGCGCCCGCCAGTTGTCGATTTGCGTCCAGTCCGCGTCACCATTAAGCGCGATATCACCCTTTTTGGTGCGCACCGTCCCCACCAGCGTGGAATTGGTGCCGTTAAAGTTCATCGCCACCTGGCTTGGCTGCATATCAAACGGCATAAAGTTACCGTCGACATCGATGCCGTTCAGCTGCAATTGCCCGAACAGTTGCGGACGCTCGGCGTTACCCGCCAGGCGTAAATTCGCATTCAGCTTCCCGGCAGCTTTTTCCCCACGTGAGAAAATCGAGTTGGCGATCGCCAAATCAAAGTTACGCATATTCACGTTACCGCCCAGATTACGGCGGCCTTGTGGATCGGTAATTTGCACCTGGCCATCAAACTGGCCGTTTTGCGCGACGCGGATCATCCAGCCAAGCTGCGCCTGGTTATTTTTCAGTTCCGCATTCAGATTCAGCGTATCAAACGCCACCAGCAGTGGGCTGTCGTTGACCACTTGTGTGACTTTCACGCCGTTGCCTTGCAGCGTGACGTTGCCTTGCGGCAACCCCTTAGATTCACTGTCCCAGCTCACATCCGCGCGGCCACTAAAGGTGCCCACGGCCTGGGTATCTTCCGGCATAAACGGTTTGAGCATCGCCAGATCAAAGCGATTCAGGTTGACGACAGCTCGCCCTTTCGCGCCCGCATCAATCGGTTGCGGCACGCAAAGCTCGGCATTCGGGTTAGTCCAGCAATGCGCACCAATATTGATCTTCTGTTCTTTATTGCGGTAATCGAGTGCCAGAGCGCGGTTAAGCGACCACGGGCCAACCGGCGTTTCAAAGCGCGTGTTGGTCAGGTTGCCGCGCCAGCGTTCTTCTGCACGAGAGAAACTGCCGCTTAAGTCGAGTTGTCCGGAAACCGGCTCGCCCTGAATCCGCAATTGCAACTGATGCTGTTTTTCAGAACCTTTTGCTACCAGCGTGGCGAGGTTGATGTCGACGCCTGGCTGGGAAACACGCTCGACACGCAGATCCAGGTTACCGGCGATTTGATCGGTGGATTTGACGTCACCTTTCAATAGAACCCGCGCAATGGACAGCTCCTGCCAGCGCAGATTATTCGCCGTGACATCCGCCAGCAATTGCGGGGCTTTGACATCGCCGCGGACTTTAATCGTCCCTTTCGCGGTGCCGCCCAGGCCTGGCAAAGCATTGTCGAGATTCGGCGCATCAATATTGGCATCCAGCGCCAGCTCTTTCGGCCCTAATTCCCCTTTAACATCAGCACTGTTTCGCCCAAGCTCAACATGCAAGCCCGGGATTTTCCACTGCATGTAGCTGTTGCCTTTAAGCTTCCCGGCCACATTCACTTTGTTATTTTTGACGTTACCTGCGAGCTTCAGTTCTGACACATCCACCTGCCAGCTGCCGCCATACAAACTGCCGCTGGTTTTCACCAGGCCCTCAAGCTTTGCAGGCCAGTCAGGGAATTGCTTCGCGGTATTGATGCCATCGAGTTTTAGCTCACCGCGCCAGCTAATCGCTTTGCTCCAGTCGAGCACCGCTTTCAGATCGGTATTGCCTTGCAGCGCCGCAATGCGCAACTTGTCTAGCTTAAGCTGTTGTTCGTTGCCTTTGCTGTCCAGCGTGATAGTGGCGGGCGGGATTTGTTCGCCTTTCACATCGCTACGGAATGACAGCGCGTAATCGGTCATTTTGCCGCTGAATTTCAGTTTGAGATTGTCTGCCTGGTACTCTTTTTTACCGGTAAACGGCCAGTAAAGCTGCTTGCTGACCACTTCCAGATTGAGTGGCAAACCGGCCTCGGCAAGCTGGGTATGCGCGGTAAGTTCCATATCGACCGGGCCTGAAAGATTGACGCCAACTTTCAGCACATCCCGCAGCTCGCCGCCGATCTTCATTTTCACCTTTTCGCCTTTTATCGGATCGATGTTCAGCGTGGTGTTCAGGGTTAAATCTACCGGCCATTTATCGCGCAATTCCGCGCTACCGGTGGCGTTGACCTGGCCTTGCGAAGAGTCGACATCCAGCGCATCGAGCTTCAAAGAACCGTCGATACTGCTGACTTTCAACAACAGGCTACTGACCAACAAATCGGTGTCGCCAGTCAGGCGCATTTGCGAGCCACGAAACTCCTGAATATTCAGATTCAGCGGCAAATGCACATCGGTCATTTCAGGTAAAACAGGCTTTTCAAACAGCTGCCTGAGCGTTTCACCCAGCGGTAATTCTTCCGGCTGCGGGTTCTGGATCTTCGGCTCAACTACCTCTTCTTGCGCCACTTTGGCGACTTTCGGCAGCGCAATCAGCAAGCCTTCAAGGTTGGTCGGCGTCAGCGTGACATTACGTTCCTGCCAGTTCAGGCCGGAGGTAAACTCCATCACCGAAACGGTGGTGTTATCAATTTTGAGATTGACGTTATTAAGCGCAAAACGACTCAGGGTGATGGGATACGGCGTGGTGAGATTGAGTGGGCCAGTGTCCTCTTCCTGAACAGGTGCTGACGGCGGCATTTTTTTGCTATCGACCACCACGTCGATATCTTTGAGTGAGAGATTATTCACGCACAAACTGCTGTCGCGCAGGCAGCCAAGTTTAACCGCCAGGTTAATTTCACCCGCCGTGACGTTGACGCCCGGCTGTTGGTAGCGCAGGCCTTTGATAGTCAGATTGCGCCAGCCGCCTGTGACGCTGGCAATATCCAGCCCAGGTACCCAACGGTTGGCGGCGTTAAATAAGACGTGTAGCCCAGTGGTAGTGCCCACCAGGAAGCCCACCGCACCAATCAGCAGCACCACAAAAAATAACACCGCGAGGCTTATCTTCTTCCAACGACTCATAGTTCAGGCCCCAAACCGATGTAAAACTGTAAACCGTGTTCATCTTTATCGCCCACCGGAACGGCTAAATCGAGCTTGATTGGCCCAACCGGTGACTGCCAGCGCACACCGAACCCTGCGCCAGTTTTAAAGTTGCTCTTTTTAATGTCATCGACCGCTTCGCCGGAGTCGACAAACACCGCACCCCACCATTTCCCGGTCACGTTGTATTGATATTCCAGTGAACCGGTGACTAATTTTGAGGCACCCGTCAGTTCACCTTTGTCGTTCTCAGGGGAGATGGATTTGTAGGAATAACCGCGAATACTGCGGTCACCACCGGCAAAGAAGCGCAAGTCAGGTGGGACTTTGTCGAAGTCATTGGTTTCAATCCAACCGACGTTGCCACGCACCACAAAGCGGTGTTTTTCCTGCAAGGTTCGAATCCAGACTTGTTGTGCCTGAATCACCGCGAAGTCGACATCCGAACCCCACATGGTGTCGGAAACGTCTAGCGAATAACGCTGTGAATCACCCCAGGTGGGCATCAGGCCACCACGCGAGCGAGTACGGCTGAGGCTTAAACCCGGATAAAGCAGCATCGTGGTGTTAGTCACGTCTGCCTGAGTAAAGTGGTCGAGGCTCCAGCGCAGGTTGATGGCGTGCTGCCACCCGCTGGATAAATCCCAGAATCGTGAAACCGCAAGGGTGCTGGAATCGGACTTGGTATCGTTTAAATCTGTCGCTTTAAAGCCACCCTGCACCAGATAATATTGTTCCAGCGGGTTTTTGAGCAATGGCATTTTGTAGCTGAAATCAATGATTTGCTCAGGCGCAGAAAGGCTGATGCTGCTGGTCAGGCTGTGGCCGTAAGAGTTCATCCACGGTTTTTTCCACGACGCTTTGACGCGCGGCCCAACGTCAGTGGAATAACCCACACCGGTTTCAATGGTGTTTTCAGTTCTTGGGGAAACGACGCCCTGCAATGGCAATACTTTGGTTTTGCGAGCTTTGTCGAATTCCGGCGCCACCACCACCGAATTAAACCAGCCTGTCGCCGATAAGCGGCGGTTTAGCTCTGCCAAATCACTTGAGGTGTAGTAATCGCCCTCTTTAAAAGGCACCAGATTTTGCAGGTAATCTTCGCGAATTTGTGAGCCCTGGAAAGTCACGTCACCAAAACGGTAGCGCTCACCGCTGTTGTAATCGATGTCCCAGTACGCCCGGCGGCGCTCAAGGGAAACCCCGAGTTGGCTTTTGAGGAATTCACTGTCGAAGTAGCCTTTCCGTACCGCAATATTGGAAAGATCTTTTTTGAAGCTGTCGTAATCGTGGTGATTGAGAACGGTGCCAATTTTCGGGCGGTCGGCCAATAATGCAATGTAATCTTTATCGGTACGCGCACCGCCGCGCAGAATCACGTCAGTGCCGCCAATCAACACTGGCGGGCCGGGATCGACTTTGGCAATCAATACCTGTCGCCCTTTAGCCGGTGGTGGCCGCAGGTCAAATTCAATGGTTGGTTCGTAATATCCGAGCGCTTTCAAACCATTACGGATGGCGTCATCCACACGCGCGCGAAAACGCCGGTCCGGCGTCACTTCATCACTTTGGATGGTAGAAAGTTGCGCACGAACGTTTTTTTGTAGCTCGCCGCTTAACCCATCAACCTGTAAACGTACGTTGGCAGCTCCCGCCCACGTGCTTACCAGGCACAAACAGGCCGAGCAAAATATACGGATTTGTGGCACGTTTTCTCCTGAATATCCTTGTTCCCACCCCTGGAAGGAAACGTTATCGCCGCCTTAGGCTTAACAAAATTACAACAATTAGGGTTGAAAACTGCACAATAACCCAAATAATTCTTATATGTACTGTAGTCTCATAATGCTGGGTTATTGTCTGAAATAACTCGCCGCGTTACAACCGCTTGACGGTTGTTACTAAATTTTACCGATATCGGGAGAGCATGACTGATGAAATTATTTGAGAAAAACCATCCCGTGACCCAGTCTGAAGCGTTGCCAGGCCGCAACACCCCGATGCCGATCGCCGCTTTACATGCAGTTAACGAGCATTCCATGACAAATGTACCAGATGGGATGGAAATAGCTTATTTTGCGATGGGTTGTTTCTGGGGCGTTGAACGTTTGTTCTGGCAACTGCCGGGGGTTTATAGCACCGCCGCAGGTTACGCTGGCGGCTTTACGCCCAATCCAACTTACCGTGAAGTATGTAGCGGGATGACGGGCCACACCGAAGCGGTGCGCGTGGTGTACGACCCACAAGTCATCAGCTATGAGCAATTGCTGCAACTGTTCTGGGAAAATCACGATCCGGCTCAGGGCATGCGCCAGGGCGGTGATGTCGGCACCCAATATCGCTCGGCGATTTACCCCCTCACACCTGAGCAAGATGCTGCCGCCCGCGCCAGTTTTGAGCGTTTCCAGGACGCTATGGCATTGGCTGGTGATGAGCGCCGCGTCACAACTGAAATTGCCAACGCCGGTCCGTTCTACTATGCCGAGGACGACCACCAGCAATATCTGCATAAAAACCCGTATGGCTATTGCGGCATTGGTGGCATTGGTGTCTGTTTACCGCCGCAAGCTTAAGCGTGCTCCCGCGGGATTGAGCGGGTAGTGCGGATCACCGAATCACGCACCAGCAAACGCCCCTGCAGCATCAGGTTGAATACCGGGGTGTGGGGGCGAGTAATACGGTTTTGTAATAAATGCACCGCTTCAATGCCCAATTCACGACAAGGCACCTGAATTGCCGTTAATGCGGGGCTAAAGGGCTCGGAGAGTGTCCAGCTAAAGTCGGTGACCATCAGCGAAACGTCCTGCGCGACAGTAAGGTTACGGCGCTGCAAGACTTGTTGCGCCCCTTTTGCCATAAATACCCCAGCGCAAAGAATGGCCGTCGGCCATTGTTCCTGGGAATGTTGTGAAAACCAGCGTTCCAGCGCCGCTTCTGATTCCACCGCGCCAAATCCTTCCGTCACCACCAAATTGAGAGCTTCATCGAATGGAGCATGGAAGTAACGCGCCGCTTCTTTGACCCCCTCCAGGCGGCTCACCATAGTGTCGCGCCGCAGGCTGGTCAGACACAGCAGGCGCCGATGCCCCTGTTGATAAAGATGACGAGCGGCACTAAAACCGATGGCCCGATGGTCTGGCGAGACGTTATCCAGAAGCATTTCCCGGTCGGTGGTATTAATAAGAATGCAGGGTTTGTTTAGTGTGGCGGCGAGTTTATGAATGGTTGGGTCGTCCACGCCAATAATGATCATCGCGTTAATATTGCTGTCGCTGGCTTTTTTAAGAAACAACTTCAAATCTGCCTGCTGCTCTTCCAGCCCACAATAACGGATATAAATATCATGCGGAGCAATAGCTTCGACGATGCCTTTGATGACTTCATTATAAAATGTGTCATCACGGCTATTAAAAGCACGGTCCGGGGCAAATATAATCACACCGTTAATTAATAAACGCCCACTGATAAGTTCATCTAATACACCAAACTCCTGAGCACTACGCAGTATAGCGCTACGCGCCTGTGGGCTGGTGTTCGATTTCCCGGCTAAAACTCTTGAAACCGTACTGACAGAATATCCTGTCATTACGGCTATTTGTTGCATCTTTAATTTACCTGCCATTTTGTGATCCCTGACACAATGCATCCATGCAAATATTATCACGGATATTCCTTTGTTTTTAAAAGATAAATATTAAAAAAAAGACAGATAATTACTTAAGCTGCGAATATTATCACAAAATCCGTTTGCTGAGATTCGGGCAGTTTCTTACTGTAGCGCCAATTAACATCCAGGTGAGAAATGCACAATGAAAAAGACTCTCTTTAAAGGTTCCGTTATTAGCTGTGCCCTCGCTCTTTTGACGAGTTATTCTGCACACGCTATTACGTTAAAAGTCGCAGATAACCATCTCGCTATCGATTCGACCGTTTTAGCGCTCAAATCTATGAACGACGAATTAAAAAAAACCACTAATGGCGAAGTGAAATTACGTATTTTTGCCAACGGTGCGCTGGGCGATGAAACTCAGGTTTTACAGGATGTGCAGAAAGGGACCGTCGATATGGCGCGTGTTTCTGTGTCTAACCTGCAATCGTTCAATGACAAGTTTTCGATTCTTTCCATGCCGTATCTGTTCCCCAGCAACGAAGCTTATCTGAAGTTCAGCCTCAGCCCGTTGGCTGATACTTTCTACGCCTACCCAGAATCCAGCGGTATTAAAGGGCTGACGTTCTATACCAGCTCGTTCCGTTCGTTCTATACCCGCGATAAAGGCATCGAAAAACCCGCAGATTTGAAAGGCGTCAAAATTCGCGTCATGGCCGACCCAACCGTACTGAATATGATGAAACGCCTGGGAGCAACCGCCACACCGCTGCCGTACAGCGAAGTCTTCGGTGCCATGCAGCAGGGTGTGGTCGATGGCGCAGAAAATGCCGTTTCGACGCTAACGGATGCCCGCCATGGCGAAATGATGAAAGCCTACTCTTTTGATGAACATACGCTGGTGCCGGACATTGTGGTTATCAGCAGCAAAACGTGGGCAAAACTGACGCCAGATCAACAGGTAAAACTGAAACAAGCCGCACTGAACTCCGCCGTAATGCAGACCGAAGAGCAGGCAAAAGTACAGGCGAAAGCGAAGAAAGATGCCGAAGCGATGGGCGTGAAATTCTACTACCCAGAGAAAAAAGCCTTCCAGGATTTAGTGGAACCGATGTACTCCGAGCTTCCCGCCGACAAAATGCAGCAAGTAACCGAAATCCGTAATTCAATGCAATAAAAGCAATTAGCCTGTAAAGCCAGACGGCTGGCTTTACAGGGCGAGCTTTTCCGGAGTACTTCATGAACCTTCAAACCTTTAAGTCATACCTTGATAAAGGTATCGGGCTGCTGGTGGCGTGCCTGCTCACTGCCTTGTGCCTGATTGCGATGTGGCAGGTTTTTACCCGCTATATCCTTAACGACCCCAGCACTTATACCGAAGAATTACTGCGTTACATTATGATTTGGATGGGCTTTTTAGGGGCAGTTTGCTGCTTCTCTTCCCAGCGTCATTTAGCTCTGACGCTGCTGGAATCGAAACTCAATATCCGCCTGCGTGTAAAGCTAAACACTCTGCATCACGTGATTATTATGGTTTCCATTTTCTTCGTCATGATCCTCGGCGGCTGGCAATTTATGCTCGAAGGCATGGGTCAACGCTCCAGTACGCTGGGCATTCCAATGGGTTGGATCCACGCCATTATTCCTTTGAGCGGCGTGCTTATTATTTTGCTGGAAATCATCAATATCATCAGCAATTGCCAGGGAAAGAATGCCCATGATTGATTCCGAAATTCTCATCGCCTGCAGCATGCTGCTGGGCAGCTTTATTTTCTTTTTAGTGCTCGGATTACCGGTGGCGATTGCCATTATGGTGTCGTCGATTTTCACGCTGATTTTCAGCATGTCGGTGGGGGATATTCTCTATTCCGGCAGCCAGAAAATGTTTACCGGCATCAACAACTTTGGCCTGTTAGCGGCACCGTTCTTTATTCTTTCCGGTAACTTAATGAATAAAGGCGGGATAGCCCGACGGCTGGTTAACTTAGCGATGCTGCTTGGCGGGCGCATTCCTGGCTCGCTGGCGCATGCCAACGTTATCAGTAATATGCTGTTTGGAAGTGTGTGCGGTTCCTCCGTCGCCGCCGCTTCTGCGGTCGGTGGTTTTATGGGACCGCTGCAAAAAGAGAAAAACTACGATCCGTACTTCTCCGCCGCCGTTAACATTGCTTCAGCACCTACCGGTTTGCTTATTCCCCCAACCGGTTTGTTTATTGTCTTCTCATTAATGACCGGGACGTCGGTAGCAACGTTGTTTGTTGCCGGTTATGTGCCGGGGATTTTAATGGGCCTCGGTGTGATGTTTTATGCGTGGATCTATGCCAAAAAACATAACTATCCGGTAGAAGATAAAGTGCCGTTAAAACAGGCGCTGCGTATTGTTTTTGATGCCATTCCTAGCCTGTTAATGATTGTGGTGGTGATTGGCGGAATTATTGTTGGCATATTCACCGCGACCGAAGGCGGCGTCATCTCGGTTTTCTACGGGCTTATTCTTTCGCTGTGTTATGGCACCATTAAGCCGAAAGATTTACCGGCAATTATGATCGAGTCGGCGATTATTTCCGGCATGATTTTATTCCTGATTGCCGCTTCGTCGTTTATGTCGTGGGCGATGACCTGGCTGTCTATTCCGGATACCGTCAGCGAACTGCTGCTGTCTGTTTCGGAAAACCCGATTATTATCTTGCTGATCATGAACTTGCTGCTGGTGATTGTCGGCACCTTTATGGATATCAGCCCGGCATTACTGATTTTCACACCGATCTTTTTCCCGATTACACAAAGCATCGGCATGGACCCGATTCACTTCGGCGTGATGCTGGTCTTTAACTTGTGTATCGGCAATATCACACCGCCGGTGGGCAGCGCCTTATTTGTGGGTTGCAGCATCGCCAATGTGCCGATGGAAAAAGTCATTAAACCGTTATTACCGATCTTCGCCATCGAATTTATTTTATTGCTGGTGGTGACTTATATTCCTGAAATTTCATTATTCCTTCCCCATTTATTTGGCATGAGCTAAGAGGTTTATCTGATGCACCAATTTACTTTATCTGCCTTTGCAGATGAGATTTCGCCGTGGCTGGAAACACAAATGGATGTGCTGGATAAATTCAATATCCGCCATATCGAGATGCGCGGCGTGAATGACCGCCCGCTGGTAGAACACACCTTAGATGAAGTGAAATTAATTAAACAACGCCTGGATGAGCGCGGCTTTGCTATTTCCTCTGTCGGTTCGCCCATTGGCAAAATTGGCCTCGATGAAGATTTTGACGCGCATCTTGACCTGTTTCGTCACACCTTAAAAATCGCCCAAATTCTTGAAGCGCCATACATCCGCATGTTCAGCTTCTGGATGCCGAAAGATGAAGATCCGCAGCAATACTGGCCGGAAGTGTTGCACCGCTGGCAGCAACTGGTTGCCGCCGCCGAAGGCTATGACGTCACGCTACTGCACGAAAACGAAAAAGACATTTTCGGTGATACCGCCGAACGTTGCCTGCAACTGCTGGAAGCGCTGAATACGCCGAAAGTCAAAGCGGTTTTCGACCCGGCAAACTTTGTGCAGTGCGGCGTCACTCCCTTCCCGGATGCGTTTACGCTGCTGCGCAAACACGTCGTCTATATCCATATTAAAGACGCTCTGTTCGCCACGGGCGATGTCATGCCTGCGGGCCTGGGTGACGGGCGCATCGGCGACATGCTGGCAGAACTGGCAGCCTGCGGTTACCAGGGATTCTTGTCCCTTGAGCCCCATCTGGCCGATTTCAGCGGTTTCAAAGCATTAGAAAATAGCGCGATAACCAGTGACAAAATGGACCATGGTGAAGCCGCATTTACCTGTGCGGTGAACGCCCTGAATAGCGTCATTAATGAGCGAGGCCTGTAACATGGAAAAAGTACGCTTTGGCATTATTGGAGTTGGCAATATGGGCACCGTACACGCCCGTTATTTGCTGGCAGGTACGGTGAAAGAAGCGGTTCTTAGCGCCGTTTGCGATAACAATCCGCAAAAGCATGAGGCGATTCGCCTACTGGTTGGGGAAAATATCCCGCTATTTAGTGACGCAGAAGAAATGCTGCAAAGTGGGCTTATCGACGCGGTATTAATCGTCACGCCCCACTACGACCACCCGGCGCTGGCCATGTTGGCGATGCGCAACGGCATTCATACTTTGTGCGAAAAGCCCGCAGGCGTCTACACCGCGCAAGTGCGTGAAATGAATGAATGCGCGCAGCAGTGCGATGTACTTTTCGGCCTGATGTACAACCAGCGCCCTAACCCGCTGTACCAGAAAGTAAAAGACCTTATCGACAGCGGCGAGCTGGGTGAAATCCGCCGCTCAAACTGGATCATTACTAACTGGTATCGCTCGCAAAGCTATTACGATTCCGGAAGCTGGCGCGCCACCTGGAAAGGCGAAGGCGGCGGTGTGCTGCTAAACCAGGACCCGCATCAACTGGATTTGTGGCAGTGGCTGGTGGGGATGCCGGTTCGCCTGCGCGCTTTTTGCCAGTTTGGTAAACATCGCAAGATTGAAGTGGAAGATGAAGTGACCGCTTACGCGGAATACGCCAACGGCGCGACCGGCGTGTTTATTACCACCGTGGCAGAAACCCCCGGCACCAACCGCCTGGAGATTATCGGTGATAAAGGCAAAGTG
Organism: Buttiauxella agrestis ATCC 33320; assembly: GCA_024169445.1. Taxonomy (GTDB): domain Bacteria; phylum Pseudomonadota; class Gammaproteobacteria; order Enterobacterales; family Enterobacteriaceae; genus Buttiauxella; species Buttiauxella ferragutiae. The sequence continues at coordinate 1,541,240 of JALKFA010000001.1, read as the reverse complement.
GTGGTTGAGGAAGGCAAGCTTCGCTACTGGCGTTTGCGGGAATCCGAAACCGAGTTCAACGCCCGCTGGACCGGCGGATTTGGCGAACCGGAGTGCTGGGAAGTGCTGATCTCTACCGCGTCTGAATGCAGTGAACATCATGTGATTACCCGTAACTTCTGCGCCGCCGTGCTGCGTGGCGAGCCGCTCATCGCACCGGGTGAAGAAGGGATTCGCGGGCTGACGATTTCCAACGCCATGCACCTTTCAAGCTGGACCGACGGTTGGGTAACATTGCCACTCGACGAAGAGCTGTACAAGACACTGCTTGACGAGCGGATTACGCAGTCTGTTGAAAAACAGACCGAAAGCAAAACCCTCGACGCCAGCGGTACCTGGTAACACAGTCACCAAACGCGGGTATCCGTTCTGGTTGCCCGCTCATTCCCCCTTCACATCAGACTGTACAAACCGTTACCCGCGTTCCGTTTACGAATAATTGCTGGCCGTGATATGTTATATGGTAACAATAAACCTCAATGACACAGCCCTCCCAAATGACTGAACCCACCAAACGCTCGCCGTTTAGCTCCCAGGCGCGTGACTCTCTCGCCCCCGCGCAAGCCAGGCTGACCGGCAGATTGGTCGGCGGATTAAGCGCCGCGATCTTCCTGATGATTTTAGTGGCGCTGGTTGTCAGTATGTTCGAGTCATCTTCCCGCTGGCCGGTGCTATTAAGCAGCAATGCCGCAGCCCTGATTTTGCTGGCGATCTCTTTATTTAATGCGCAGCGGATTTGCCAGTGGCGCGCCGGGAAGTTCGCCCCCGTGCCAGAACCTGAAGCACAAACCGAACCCGCTCCCCCGCCGACCATTTACCAGCGGCTTGGGGCGCTGATTCCTGTCAATTTCAGCCGTATCAATGCGTTGCTTAAGAGTGATGGCATTTGGCTCGCTTCGATGGCGCTGTTTGTGTTGTTTGTCGCGCAAGTGGGTTTTGCCACGCAATACCTGGCGCTGGATGAAGGCAACTTGCGCTGGGTGGCGGTTGGGATAATTACCACGGCGATGTTTACCACGCTGGTGGCTGAACGCCATCTGGCGGCCACCGTCGATGAAGCCTGGCCGGAAGCAAAATTTATTGCGCCGCTATTACGCCTGGCTCTGGCGGTGCAATGTCTCACCCTGATCGCGCTAATTTTCCCGGCGGCTAACCTCCCGTTACTGGTCGATCTCCCTGCCATGCTGGTGATTCTGGTCGCGCTTGAGTTCCTGCTGCGCGGCCTGTTTTCCCTGTTTACTCCGCCAAAAGAAGCAGATAGCGAACCGGATTTCCTCGCCAAAAGCCAACTGGCCGCGCAGCTCGTTTGGCCGCCTCGCCCGCTGCTTTTTTTACAGCGCGAGCTGCATCAACACTTTGGGATAGATTTGCGCCAGCTGTGGGCGTTTACCGTGTTGCGGCGGGCTTTTTTACCGGTGCTGACGGTGATGCTGATTTGCGGCTGGTTGCTGACCGGCTTGCAGCAAATTTCTGCCACGCAGCGTGGAATTTACGAACGCTTTGGTAAGCCGGTAAAAGTGTTGTCATCCGGCCTGCATTACGGGCTGCCGTGGCCATTCGGGCAAGTGGTGCTGACGGAAAATGGCCAGGTGCACGAGTTAGCCACAGGTGAAGAACCCGGCACCACCGCGGAACCATTGACCAGCGCCGAAGGTGAAGCACCGCAAAGTGCCGATCGCCTGTGGGACGCGGTGCATAGTTTTGATAAAGCACAGATTATTGCCAGCCAAAGTGGTAGCCAGCAGAGCCTGCAAATCATTAATAGCGATGTGCGTTTTATGTGGCGCATCGGCCTGACCGACAACGCGGCGCTGGCAGCCACTTACAACAGTGCCAATCTGCCAGAACTGATTCGCAGCGCTGCCAACCAGGTGCTGGTGCATCAGTTTTCCTCTCAGACGCTTGAGCAGTTATTGGCTGAGCAACGCATCGCCTTAGCCAGCCAGATTAACCGCGCGGTGCAGCAAAAACTCGATAGCCTGCAGTCCGGCGTCGAACTGTTATCGACCGTGGTCGAAGCCATCCATCCACCCGCTGGTGCAGCGGATGCTTTTCATGGCGTACAGGCGGCACAAATTTCTGCCCAGGCGCTGATTTCCCGTGAACGCGGGCACGCGGCGGAACTGGCGGCCAGCGCACAAACCACCGCGACCACCCGCCAAAATCAGGCACAGATGAATGCCAGCGATGTGACCAGCAAAGCACAAGCCACAGCGGTGCGTTTCGCCGCCCAAAAACAGGCGGTGGCGCAGTCGGGTCAGGTGTTTATTGATGAATTATGGTACAGCCAGCTGCACCAGACGCTCGGCCACAGCCCGCTGTTAATTATCGACCAGCGTATTGGCGCGGGCTCGCCACCGACTATCGACCTGCGCGAGTTTCCTTCATTGAACGATGCAGCACGGCGCGATGCGCCATCCAAACCGACACAGGAGTCTTCCCGTTGAGCCATTCACATCATCATGGTTGCGGTTGCCATCACAGCCATCACCCCGATGCACCCAAAACCAAAGCCTGGAAGCGTATTGCGGGTGCGGGATTGCTGGTTGCTTTGCTGGTCGCGGCGGCAAGCCTGGTGCAGGTGCGCTCTGGCGAATCGCTGATCATTACTCGCTTCGGTAACCCGGTGCGCGTGCTGCTCAACCCTGGGCTGGCGTGGCGCTTACCCGCACCGTTTGAGATGGCGACCGCTGTGGATTTACGGCTGCGTACCACATCGAGCGGGTTACAGGATGTTGGTACGCGTGACGGGTTGCGGATCATCGTGCAGTCTTATGCGGTCTGGCAGGTTGATAACACGCCGCAACATGTGCAGCGCTTTATGCGCGCGGTGCAAAACCAGCCCGATGAAGCGGCACGGCAAATCCGCGCTTATTTAGGTTCAGCGCTGGAAACCACCGCCAGCGGTTTTAGCCTCGCGCAACTGGTCAATACCGATAGCCAGCAAGTGCAACTGAACCAGTTTGAAAGCCATTTGCAGGCGCAAATCAGCCAGCCGCTGCTCGAAAGTTACGGCATCCGTTTAGTGCAAGTTGGCACTGAACGCCTGACATTACCGGCGGTCACGCTTAACGCGACAGTCGACCGGATGCGTGCCGAACGCGAAACCATTGCCACCGAGCGCACCGCCGAAGGCAAACGCGCTGCCGCAGAAATCCGCTCGGCAGCAGAACGGGATGCTCGCATTGTTGAAGCTCAGGCGCAGGTTCAGGCGGCAGATATTGAAGCGCAGTCTCAGGTGCAAGCCGCTGAAATTTATGGCAAGGCGTATGCCAGCTCGCCTCAGCTTTACAGCCTGTTGCGCCAGCTTGATGCGCTCAGTGGCGTGGTGAATTCCAGCACTCGCCTGGTGTTACGCACCGATGCCGCGCCGTTCCACCTGTTAGTTGAAGGGCCGAAACTGGATAAAACCCATGAGTGAGCATCAGGTTAATAAACCCGCTGGCCCGTGGACGCAATCCATACGCCTTGCCTTTTATGCGCTGTATGCGCTGACGTTGCTGGCTGCGGCGTCGTGGTTGTTCTCGAACATCCGCCAAATCCCCGCCGACAGCCGCGCGGTGGTGCTGCACTTTGGCGCACAGCAGCGCGTGGATGAAGCGGGTTTGTTGTTAACCTGGCCGAAGCCGATTGACGATGTGGTGATGGTTCCTGCGCCCGACCGCGTTATCGAACATCACGTGACCGCACTGTTACGCTCAGCCGATGCGCAGCGCGGCGATGACAGCAGCGATGCGCTGGCGGGTTCCGGTTACTTGTTAACCGGCGATGCGGGCGTGGTGCAACTGGATATCAGCGTGTTTTATCGTGTGGTCACACCAATGGCTTATGTCTTGCAGGGCGAGCATGTGATGCCAGCACTCGACCGCCTGGTACAGCGCGCAGCCATTGCCGTTTGTGCCTCGCGGGATTTGGATACAATTCTGGTGGCGCGGCCAGAAATGGTCAGCGGCGATTCGAATGTCGCCCAACAGCGCGAACGCCTGCGTGCCGATGTGCAGCACAATATCGAACAGAATCTGCAACGCCTGGCGCTGGCGGGCAGCCCACTTGGTATTACGCTTGAGCGCGTAACCGTGCAATCAACTTTGCCGGAAACCACCGTCACCGCCTTCAACGCGGTATTAACCGCCAGCCAGCAAGCGTCACAAGCGATTGCCAACGCAAATACCGACGCTTCGTTAATACGCCAGAAATCGACACAGCTTGCCGACCAGCTACGCCAAACCGCACAAGCACAGGCACAAGAAAAAGTGGCGAAAGCGCAGTCTGACACCGCGTTGGTCAACCGCCTGGCCGGTAGCCATAACGATCCGGATTTGTTAGCGCGAGTGTACCGCGAACGCATTGCGGCGATTCTGGCGCAGGCCGAATCGGTGGTCACCGTATCCCCCCAGGATGATGCCAATTTGATCCTGCAAGCGGCCGGGAAAAAGGAACCGTCTAAACCATGACAACTCATTCAGTGAACCCCGGCAGCGCGCTGTCGCATCAAGAACAACGACAAATCACCCGCCAGTTAATCCTCGCGCTGGTCGCCAGCGGCACGCTCATTTTGGGTTTGCTGTGGCGCTGGATGGCACCGGAGCAAATCGCCGTAGCCGACATTTTATTAGGCTGCGCCTCGTTAATGGTCGCCATCCCCGTCTTGCGCCACGCCTTTTACAGCCTGCGTTACCCGAGCTTGCACGGCATCACCGATCAGCTGGTAGCACTCGCGCTGATCGGTTCGTGGGCAACCGGAGATTTACTCACCGCCGCACTGTTACCGCTGATTATGATCGTCGGCCATATTCTTGAGGAGCGCAGCGTAATTGGCTCGCAGGAAGCGATTGAATCACTGAGTAAACTGACGCGCAGCCGGGCGCGACGTTTTGATGCCGAGGGGCATTTGCATGACGTCGATAACCATCAACTGGTGGCGGGCGATATTGTAGAAGTGCGCGCGGGCGACCGCTTGCCTGCCGACGGACGCGTGCTGGAAGGCCAGGCGAGCCTCGATACCGCGCCGATTACCGGTGAATCGGTGCCGCTGGAAGTGACACCGGGCATGGAGGTGTATGGCGGTGCGATAAATCTCGACGGGCGGTTGCGTATCGAAGTCACGCGCACCGGAGAAACCTCAACGCTTGGGCGCGTGATTGCCCTGATGCAAAGTGCCGAGCAAGCCAGCCCGCCAATTACCCGTTTGCTTGAACGCCACGCGGCGCGTTATCTGCTGCTGGTGTTGTTAATCGCTGCCAGCACCTGGTTTTTGACGCAAAACGCTCAGGCGATGTTAGCGGTGTTAGTTGCCGCTTGCCCGTGTGCGCTGGTGCTTTCCGCGCCCGCGACCTCCATTGCTGGGCTTACCGTCGCAGCACGCCACGGTATTTTAATCCGTGGTGCGGCCTTCCTCGAAGAACTAGCCGAACTGAACGCGGTGATCATCGATAAAACCGGCACGCTGACGCACGGCAAACTGCAACTTCATGAGTTACGCCCGCAAGCAGGAGAATCACCGGAAATGATCTCTGCTCTGGCGGCAAGTCTTGGCGCAACCAGCAACCATCCGGTCAGCCGCGCGCTGGTGAATATCGCCCCGCAAAGCGCATGGCCGCAGCTTGAAAATGTTTATGAACATCAAGGATTAGGCGTATCAGCGACGACAAGTTCGGGCGAAGCGTTTCTCGGCAGGCATGAGCTTTTAAAAACGCAGCTGGCTGATTTACCCGAAGAACCACCACACGATGGGCCGATTGTCGGGCTGGTGCTGGCAGGCCGCTTCCGTGGCTGGATTTTACTGGCAGACAGCCTACGTGACGAAGCGGCCAGCGCGATGGCAGAACTGCGTGAACTGGGCTTGAATCAGCAATTATTACTGACCGGCGACCGCCAGGCTGTGGCAGAACGCATCGCCAAAAAGGTCGGCATCAATGACGTGATCGCCGGAGCGCTGCCCGCCGATAAACTGCAACAGGTCAGCACGCAAATCGACAACGGCTTCCGGCCCATGGTGGTCGGTGATGGCATCAACGATTCACTGGCACTCAAAGCGGGCGTAGTCGGCGTGGCGATGGGCGCTGGCGGCTCGGATATCGCTATGGCATCCGCCGATATCGTGTTGATTGGCGGTGACTTACGCCGCCTGGGAACCTGCGTGCGCTTAAGCCGCCTGTGCCGCCGCACGCTGCAAGTGAACGTGCTGATTGGCCTGGGCTGGACAGTGGTGATTGTTGCCGCCGCCGCTTTCGGCTGGCTCGGCGCATCCGGCGCGGTGATTGCCGCCATTCTGCATAATATGAGTACGTTGCTGGTGCTGGGCAATGCCGGGCGGATATTAAGGTTTGAAGAAAAATTGAGCGGGTGATGGAAATTGGCGTTGGCAGTTGTAGGATGGCTAAGCGACTAGCGTCATCCACCATTTACACCTTTTCCGGCGGGGGCGCTACGCTTGCCCGCCCTACGAAAACGGTTTGTAACCTGTATCAGTAGTTGTAGGGTGGATAAGCGACTAGCGTCATCCACCATTTGCACAGGTTCCGGCGGGGGCGCTGCGCTTGCCCGCCCTACGAAAGCGGTTTGTAACTTGTATCAGTAGTTGTAGGGTGGATAAGCGACTAGCGTCATCCACCATTTGCACCGGTTCCGGCGGGGGCGCTGCGCTTACCCGCCCTACGAAAGCGGTTTTTGTCCTCTGGCAGCCTCACACACCCTTACGCTATACTACCCGTTGAAATTGCTGGCCCAACCTCCACGGACTGGCAGTCAAAATGTACTAACCCTTAGATTTTCAACTTTCCTTCCGAGGCTCTGGCTCTAAAGCCGGATAAACTATGTTAAACAGTATTTTATTAATACTTCTTCTTATCTCCGTCAGTGCGTTCTTCTCTATTTCGGAAATCTCACTGGCTGCATCCCGCAAAATCAAACTCAAGCTGCTGGCTGATGAGGGCAACTTGAACGCACAACGCGTACTGAAAATGCAGGAAAGCCCTGGCATGTTCTTTACCGTGGTGCAGATTGGCCTGAACGCGGTAGCCATTCTCGGCGGTATCGTCGGTGACGCAGCGTTTTCCCCGGCTTTTAAAGTCCTTCTGGAGCGTTTTTTCTCCCCAGAAATGGCTGACCAATTGAGCTTTATTCTTTCCTTCACGCTGGTCACCAGCCTGTTCATTTTGTTTGCAGACCTCACTCCGAAACGCATCGGTATGATTTCGCCTGAATCTGTTGCTTTGCGAATCATCAACCCGATGCGCTTCTGTCTGTTTATCTTCCGTCCGCTGGTGTGGTTCTTCAACGGCCTGGCCAACGTCATTTTCCGCATTTTCAAACTGCCGATGGTGCGCAATGACGACATCACCTCCGATGATGTGTATGCCGTTTTTGAAGCGGGTGCATTGGCGGGAGTGTTGCGTAAGCAAGAGCATGAGTTGATTGAGAACGTGTTCGAGCTGGAATCGCGTACCGTGCCGTCATCCATGACGTCGCGCGAAAATATCATCTGGTTTGATTTGCATACCGACGAGCAGAGTCTGAAGAATAAAATCGCCGAGCATCCTCACTCCAAGTTCCTGGTGTGTAATGGCGATATCGACCATATCGTCGGCTATGTTGATTCAAAAGAGTTGCTGAACCGCGTATTGGGCAACCAAAGCCTTGCGCTCAACAGTGGCGTGCATCTGCGTAATACGCTGATTGTTCCCGATACATTGACGCTGTCCGAAGCACTGGAAAGCTTCAAAGCTGCGGGTGAAGACTTTGCAGTTATCATGAACGAGTACGCGCTGGTGGTGGGTATCATTACGCTGAACGACGTGATGACCACACTGATGGGCGACCTGGTCGGCCAGGGCATGGAGGAGCAAATTGTTGCTCGTGATGAAAACTCCTGGCTGGTTGAAGGCGGCACACCGATTGATGACGTGATGCGCGTGCTGGATATCGATGAGTTCCCGCAGTCTGGCAACTATGAAACCATTGGCGGCTTCATGATGTTTATGCTGCGTAAAATCCCGAAGCGTACTGATTCAGTGAAGTTTTCTGGCTACAAATTCGAGGTAGTGGATATTGATAACTACCGCATCGACCAGTTGCTGGTGACACGTATCGATAATAAACCAACGCCGTTGACGCCAAAACCGGCGGATGGTGAAGAACAGAACGCAGCTTAATTCTCAAAATCCAGAAACACTAACGGCACCCTCGGGTGCCGTTTTTGGTACTACTTATGGCTTCAAGCCATCTCCGCCTGCATACGCAAAACCTGGCGGTTTACCTCTGACATAACAGATAGATGCTGCTTATCTTTCACTTTTGGGATAAGAATCTTGCCCTTATCAAATTCAAAAGCGCCAACGTCCTTGATGTACAACCGTCCACGAAACAGGATTTTCACGTACTTCGCCACCTGAAGCGGGTTGTACCGTTGGAAAATTTTCATTCTTCTTCTCTCCTGCAGTGTTAACGCCCCTGCGGTTCCACATTTGGCCCGACAAAACGAGGCGGAAAATTTGGTGCCTGGAAACTATAGTCCATATACAAACCGACACCTAGTTTGCACAATCTTATTTACCGTATGATTACAATTTCTCAGAATAATCTTTGCAAATGTAAACAAATCTAAGCTTAAGCCTTCGAATTACAGGGATATGTGCGGCACCCCGCAAACTGGCATTGTTGTTGCGGGACAGAAAGCTATTCAGCACATATGCTTAAAACGTCACGACGAGTGGTCGGATCACCTGCAATCTTTCGCCAATAATAAGATAAGGAGTCATCATGTCCCTACGCACAACCCTTGCGCTTGCCCTGTTGCTGTTACCTCTTGCAGCATCGGCACATAATTTCGAGAAAAATCAGCGTGTCTCACCGATTGGCATTACGGATAAAGGTGAGTTGATGCTCGATAATGATAAGTTTAGCTACAAAAGCTGGAATAGCGCGCAGCTGGTGGGGAAAGTGCGAACGCTGCAACTTATTGCCGGACGCACCAGTGCGAAAGAGAAAAATGCCGGTGTCGTTGAAGCAATTAAAGCGGCTAAATTCCCGCATGACCGCTATCAAACCACCACGATTGTGAACACCGATGACGCGATTATTGGCACCGGGATGTTTGTGCGCAGCAGCCTTGAAAGCAACAAGACACAGTATCCGTGGTCGCAATTTATCGTCGACAGCAACGGCGTGGCGCAAAAATCATGGCAGCTCGAAACCGGCAGTTCAGCGATTGTGGTGCTGGATAAACAGGGCCGTGTTCAGTTTGCCAAAGATGGCGCACTGACTCAGGAAGAAGTGCAGCAGGTGATAAGCCTGCTGCGAGAACTGCTGAGTAAATAGCTGCTTAGTAAATCGAGACCCGGAAACCAGGGTTTAAGAATGACTCGCGCGGGGTGTAGTCGAGCGACTTACCCTGCCAGTCATGAACGTGTGCACCAGCCGCTGCCGCAACCGCATGGCCTGCTGCGGTATCCCAGATATTGGTTGGCCCAAAACGCGGATAAAGCTGCGCCTGCCCTTCTGCCACCAGGCAAAACTTCAGTGATGAACCAATAGATGTCGTCTGGTGTTCACCCAACTGATGAAGATATTCTTTCAGTTCGTCGTCGCCATGGGAACGGCTGATCACCACCAGCGGCGGGCGGGCATCGCGCACATGGATTTGGCTACGCACGCCATTTTCTTCCTTCCAGGCTTTGCCTTCTGCCGCGCTATACATCACGTTCAGAACTGGCGCAAACACCACGCCCAACACGGCTTTGCCGTTTTCGATAAGCGCGATATTGACGGTGAATTCGCCGTTACGTTTCAGGAACTCTTTGGTGCCGTCCAGCGGGTCCACCAGCCAATAACGCTGCCAGTGCTGGCGCGTTTCCCAGGTCTGCGGATCTTCTTCAGAAAGTACCGGAATCTCTGGCGTAAGCGCTTGCAGCCCCTTCAGGATAATGGTGTGAGCCGCAATGTCAGCTGCCGTCACGGGTGAGTCATCGGATTTATGGGTCGCCTCCAGCGGCTTTTGCCCCTCATAAACCTGCATGATGGCAACTCCAGCCTCCCGAGCCAGTTGGCAAATTTTATCTAACATTCTCCACCTCATGTTGTGTCACACAAATAACCTGTTGTTTTACTTATACCCTAAATAATTCAAATTGCATCGAGGCGGCAAGAGAACAAGTGCCGATGAGCTTACATCAGTAAGTGATTCGGGCGCGTTCACGCAGCCAACAATGAGGCAATTTGAAGTATGTCGGGTATATATCTCATCGCGTCGGGTTGCGCCATCTGTGAAGCGATTCCGGTTTAACGATTCTGATTTCTGGCACACTTCACAAAATTGTAAGCAACAACGTTTATATACATAGCCTTCTGTGAACTAGCTTTAAAAAAGGACCTTTAACATGATTAAGTTTAGCGCAACGATCCTTGCCACGCTGATTGCCACCAGCGTTAACGCCGCAACCGTTGACCTGCGAATCCTGGAAACCTCCGACCTGCATAGCAATATGATGGATTTCGATTACTACAAAGACACCCCGACAGAGAAATTCGGGCTGGTGCGGACAGCAAGCTTAATCAATGCCGCCCGTAGTGAGACGCTAAACAGCGTACTGGTGGATAACGGAGATCTGATTCAGGGTAGCCCGCTTGGTGATTACATGGCGGCCAAAGGTCTGAAAAAAGGCGACATTCACCCGGTTTATAAAGCGCTGAATACGCTGGATTACGCCGTCGGCAACCTCGGCAACCACGAATTTAACTATGGGCTGGATTACCTGCAGATGGCGTTATCTGGGGCGAAATTCCCCTATGTGAATGCCAACATCATTGATGCCAAAACCAATAAACCGCTGTTCACGCCTTACGTCATCAAAGAAACGGTAGTGAAAGATAAAGACGGCAAAGAGCAGACATTACGCATTGGCTATATCGGTTTTGTGCCGCCACAAATTATGACGTGGGATAAAACCAATCTGGAAGGCAAAGTGACGGTTAAAGATATTACCGAAACCGCCCGCCAGTATGTGCCTGAGATGCGTAAAAACGGCGCGGATTTAGTGGTGGTTATCGCCCACTCCGGCTTGTCCAGCGACCCATATCATGTGATGGCTGAAAATTCCGTCTATTACCTCAGCGAAGTTCCGGGTGTGGATACCATTCTGTTTGGCCACGCTCATGCTGTTTTCCCTGGCAAAGATTTTGCCAATATCAAAGGTGTTGATCTTGATAAAGGCACGCTGAACGGTATTCCGGCGGTGATGCCGGGAATGTGGGGCGACCATCTTGGCGTGGTTGATTTGGTGCTGAACAACGATAGCGGCTCGTGGAAGGTCACCAGCAGCAAGGCAGAAGCACGCCCAATCTACGACAGCGTAGCGAAGAAAGCGCTGGTGCCAGAAGACGCCAAACTGGTGGAAGTGATGAAACACGATCACGACGCCACGCGCGAGTTTGTCAGCAAGCCAATCGGCAAATCCTCCGACAATATGTACAGCTATCTGGCATTGGTTCAGGATGACCCGACGGTGCAAGTGGTCAATAACGCGCAGCTCGCCTACGTTGAAAAATACATTCAGGGCGACCCGGATCTGGCGAATTTGCCGGTGCTGTCTGCTGCGGCACCGTTCAAAGTCGGCGGGCGTAAGAATGACCCAGCCAGTTTTGTTGAAGTGGAAAAAGGCCAGCTCACCTTCCGTAATGCCGCCGATTTGTATCTTTACCCGAACACGCTGGTGGTAGTAAAAGCCACCGGCAAAGAGGTGAAGGAATGGCTGGAGTGTTCCGCTGGGCAGTTTAATCAGATTGATGTGAACAGCAGCAAACCGCAGTCGCTGATCAACTGGGATGGTTTCCGCACCTATAACTTTGATGTTATCGACGGCGTGGATTACCAGATTGATGTGTCGCAACCGGCGCGTTACGACGGCGAATGCCAGATGGTGAACCCGAAGGCCGAGCGTATTAGAGGGCTGACGTTCAAAGGCAAGCCAATCGACCCGAACGCGACTTTCCTGGTGGCAACCAATAACTATCGCGCTTACGGCGGCAAGTTTGCGGGTACCGGTGATAGCCATATCGCTTTCGCCTCGCCGGATGAGAACCGCTCGGTGCTGGCGAACTGGATTACCGCGAGCAAAGAGATTCACCCAGCTGCCGATAACAACTGGCGCCTTGCGCCAATCCACAGTAATCAGAAATTAGATATTCGCTTTGAAACTTCACCGACGGAGAAAGCCACCACCTTTATCAAAGATAAAGGCCAGTATCCGATGAAAAACGTTGGCAACGACGAAATCGGCTTTGCGATTTATCAGTTGGATTTGAGTAAGTAATCACTCACGCGTCCCGCTCACTGCGGGACGCCATTACCCTTGGCAAATTCCCTTCGATCCAATCAGCCAGTTCAGCCACTTTCTCAGCCACTTCACAGCCCAACGGCGTCAAACTGTATTCCACATGAGGCGGTACCACCGGGTAGGATTTGCGATTCACGAAACCGTCGGCTTCCAGCCATTGCAGCGTTTGCGCGAGCATTTTTTCACTCACCCCGCCCATTTTACGGCGCAGGTCGCTAAAGCGATGTGTACCACCCTGCAAGGCCACCAGAATCAGCACGCCCCAACGGCTGGTGACGTGCTTTAACACATCTCGCGACGGGCATTGTTCGGCGAACAAATTGCCATCACGCATTTGCTCGGTTAACGACAACGGGCGGTTCTCAATCTCACTCATTTCATACTTACCTTTTTGTGCGTACTTACTTAAAGTTAGTGCTGGTGATAGTGTGGCACAACTTAAGCAGAACCCCCACAGGAGATTTATCATGATCGCGATTACCGGAGCTTCCGGCCAACTGGGCCAACTCGTTGTTGAGGAATTACTGAAAACTGTTGCTGCTGACCAACTGGTTGCTATTGTGCGTAACCCAGCAAAAATTAAGGCATTTTCTGAGCGTGGCGTTCAGGTTCGTGCGGCCAGTTATGAAGATAAAACCGCGCTGGTGCAAGCGCTGCGTGGCGTTGAAAAACTGCTGCTGATCTCTTCAAGCGAAGTCGGTCAACGTGCGGTTCAGCACCACAACGTGATTGAAGCCGCCAAAGAAGCGGGCGTGAAACTGATTGCTTATACCAGCCTGCTGCATGCCGATTCTTCACCGCTCGGTCTGGCAGATGAACACATCGCAACCGAAGAAATGCTTAAACAATCAGGCATTCCATTTGTGCTGCTGCGCAACGGTTGGTACACCGAAAACTACCTCGCCAGCGTGCCGCCAGCACTGCAACATGGTGCATTTATTGGCAGCGCCGGAGAAGGCAAAATCGCCTCGGCCACGCGTGCAGATTATGCGGCGGCTGCCGCAAAAGTGATGACCCTCGACAACCAGGCGGGCAAAGTTTACGAACTGGCTGGCGACCACGGCTGGACGCTATCTGAGCTGACGGCAGAATTGACGAAACAAAGCGGCACAACCGTGGTGTATCAAAACCTGCCAGAAGCTGATTTTAAAGCGGCTTTGCTCGGTGCGAGCTTACCAGAAGGATTAGCCGCAATGCTGGCAAACTCCGATGCTGGCGCATCGAAAGGTGGCCTGTTCGAGGATAGCCGCCAGTTGAGTCAGTTGATTGGCCGCCCAACCACCTCACTTGCCGAAAGCGTGCGTTCTGCGCTGTAATTGTTAACTTTCCGTTAAACCAGGACATCCCTATACTTACGGGGTGTCCTTACGGAGATTAATGTGCAAGGCGTTCCTGAACAGTTCAGTGATGAAAAAGACCACGCTCAATTCCGGCATCTGCCACAGCTGCCCGGCGTTGAGCTTTATCACGCGCATATTTCTCGTTACGCCTTTGAACCGCACACTCATGAAGCCTTTGGTGTTGGCACTGTGACTATGGGGGCCGAGCGTTTTCGTTATCGCGGTGTGCAGCATGTCGCCGCCACGGATTCGTTAGTGTTGATGAACCCTGATGAACTGCATACTGGTGAAGCGGCTACCGAAGATGGCTGGCAGTACCGCATGATTTATCTCGAACCGGACATTCTCGAAGCGGTGACGGGTTCGCGTAACTGGTCATTTAATGAAGTGGTCACTTGCGATCCGCTACGGGCGAGCCACGTATCACGCTTGATTAACGGGTTATGGAACGAAAACGATCAGCTGGCTCAGCAAGGATTGTTGCTGAATCTTATCGATACGTTTAAGCCTTATGCTCACCATTTACCCATGACGCGGCAAGAGTCGGCGCATCGTTTTGAGCAAATTCGGGACTATCTGCACGATAATTATATGCACCCAGTAACGCTCGATGAGCTTGCCACCGTGGTTTCTCTGAGTCCTTATCACTTTCAACGCATGTTTAAAGCCCATTTCCACGCCACGCCGCATCAGATGCTGATGGCGATTCGCCTGTGGCACGCCAAGCGACTCCTGACGAATGGGATGCCCGCCGCTCAAGTTGCTGCTGCTAGCGGGCTCACCGATCAGGCCCATCTGACTCGCGCCTTTTCCCAGCGTTATGGCATCACGCCGGTGCGTTATCAAAAGCAGGTCGCCCGTTAGCAATACCGCAAGCTGGTACAATATTTTCCTCCAGTCCACACCTACACTCTATGCAAAGCATTTAAGTGGATGAAGAAAATGTTAACTGGTGTGTTGTACGCCCTGCTGGCTGGGTTGATGTGGGGGCTGATTTTCGTAGGGCCACTGATTGTTCCTGATTACCCTGCTGCAATGCAGTCAACCGGACGCTATCTGGCGCTGGGGCTGATTGCGCTCCCGTTGGCCTGGTTTGGACGCCAGCGTCTGCGCCAGTTGACCCGCACTGACTGGTTCACCGCGCTCAAGCTTTCGACCATCGGCAATCTGATTTATTACGTCTGCCTGGCCAGCGCGATTCAGCGCACCGGGGCGCCCATTTCCACCATGATTATCGGCACGCTGCCGGTCGTTATTCCGGTATTTGCCAACCTGCTTTATAGCAAGCGTGATGGCAAGCTCCCGTGGCACCGGCTGGCACCTGCGCTGGTGATTATCGCGCTGGGCCTGGTAATGGTGAATACCGCCGAATTACGCACCGGCGAGCTCGATTTCAGTTGGTGGAGATATATCAGCGGCATAGGGCTGGCGTTTATTTCTGTCGCCTGCTGGGCGTGGTATGCGCTGCGAAATGCCCGTTGGCTGCGTGAGAATCCGGATAAAAACCCGCTGATGTGGGCGACTGCGCAAGGGCTTTCTATATTGCCGTTTTCATTTATCGGATACATCGCGGTTTGCTTGTGGATGTCTCGCACCGACAGCGACTTTGCCCTGCCCTTTGGTCCACGTCCGGAAGTCTTTTTAACGTTGATGTTAGCCATTGCACTATTTTGTTCGTGGCTGGGCGCGCTGTGCTGGAACATTGCCAGCCAGCGCTTACCGACGGTAATCGTCGGCCCGTTAATCGTCTTTGAAACCCTGGCGGGACTGGCTTACACATTTATGCTGCGCCACAGCTGGCCGCCGTTGATGACATTACTGGGCATCGTCTGTTTGGTTGCGGGCGTGGTGCTGGCCGTGTTGACGAAACCGCAGAAAAGTACAATCGCTGAAGTGGTTATGACGACGGATAAATAGCGTCTTACCTCGAAATAGTCATAGCGCCGACATAAAGATGCATTTAAAATACATCTTATATTATCGACAACGAGGTATTTGCTCATGGCTTTCCGCGACCAGGCTTTAGGTGAACTGGCTTTAACCATTCCACGCGCTTCCGCGCTGTTCCGTAAATTGGATCTCGATTTCTGCTGCGGCGGAAAGCAGACACTTGAACGTGCAGCGACACGTAAAGAGTTGGATCTTGATGCGATTGAAGCAGAACTAGCAACGCTTGCTGAACAACCAGTTGAGAAAGAGTGGCGTGCGGCACCGCTGGCCGAAATCATCGACCATATTCTGGTGCGTTACCACGACCGTCACCGCGAACAACTACCAGAGCTGATTCTTCAGGCAACAAAAGTTGAGCGCGTACATGCAGATAAACCGAATGTACCAAAAGGCCTGGCGAAATATCTCACCATGCTGCATCAGGAACTGAGCAGCCATATGATGAAAGAAGAACAGATCCTGTTCCCGATGATCAAACAAGGTATGGGTTCACAGGCGAACGGCCCAATTAGCGTGATGGAAAGCGAGCATGATGAAGCGGGTGAATTGCTGGAGGTCATCAAACATACCACCAATAATGTGACACCACCGCCAGAAGCCTGCACCACGTGGAAAGCCATGTATAACGGGATTAACGAATTGATTGATGACTTAATGAACCACATTAGTCTTGAGAATAATGTGCTGTTCCCACGGGCGTTAGCTGGGGAATAAATCAGTAAGATAACCCTCACCCCGGCCCTCTCCCTCAGGGAGAGGGGGAAAACCATACCGTTAGGGTGAGGGCTAAAAAATTACTTACGCATTGCCGCAATGCGCTTCTTGCCGATAAACATCCAGCACACACCTAACACCGCAAACCACAATGGCGTCACCATCAGGGCCTGGCGGGTATCCGTTTCCAGCGTCAGCAGCACAATCACAAACGCGAAGAACGCCATACATACCCAGCACATCAGCTTACCGAGCGGCATTTTGTAGATAGATTTCTCATGCAGATGCGGACGCTGTTTACGATACACGAGGTACGAGCACAGAATAATCGTCCAGACGAACATGAACAGAATCGCCGAAACGGTAGTGATCATCGTAAAAGCGGTAATGACGTTCGGATTCACATAAAGCATCACCACGCCACCCAACAAGCAGATGCAGGAGAAGGTTAAACCTTTCGCCGGAACCGCGCGCTTAGACAGTTTCGCAAAAGCCTTCGGCGCTGCACCATCTTGTGCCAGGCCGTATAACATACGGCTGGTGGAGAACACGCCGCTGTTGGCAGAAGAAGCTGCTGAAGTCAGCACCACGAAGTTGATGATGCTCGCCGCAGCTGGCAAGCCGACCAGAACAAACAATTCAACAAACGGACTTTTATCTGCGACCACAGAACGCCATGGTGTCACGGACATAATCACGATCAGCGCCAGGACGTAAAACACGATAATACGCACCGGAATCGAGTTAATCGCACGCGGCAGTGATTTCTCTGGGTCTTTGGTTTCAGCAGCGGTTGTCCCTACCAGTTCAACGCCTACAAACGCGAACACCGCAATCTGGAATCCGGCAAAGAAGCCGCTCAGCCCTTTAGGGAACCAGCCACCGTCATTCCACAGGTTATTGAGGGATGCTTCAACGCCAGACGGAGAGTGGAAATTGGTTAAAATCATCACCCCGCCAAGGACAATCAGCCCAACGATAGCGACAATTTTGATCATCGCAAACCAGAACTCCATTTCACCGAACATTTTAACGGTGGCGAGGTTCAGGCTCAGCAGTATCAGGATGACTGCCACTGACGCAACCCAATCCGATAATCCAGGGAACCAGAATTGCGCATAGGACGTAATGGCCACGACGTCAGCCATACCGGTGACTACCCAACAAAACCAGTATGTCCAGCCGGTGAAGTAGCCTGCCCATGGGCCTAACAAGTCTGCGGCGAAATCACTAAACGACTTGTATTCAAGATTTGATAGCAGCAATTCGCCCATGGCGCGCATGACGAAGAACACCATAAATCCGATGATCATATAAACAAAAATTATCGATGGGCCAGCAAGGCTGATGGTTTTACCCGAGCCCATGAATAAACCTGTGCCGATGGCACCGCCGATGGCGATAAGTTGGATGTGACGGTTAGTTAAGTTGCGCCGTAGCGACTGTTCGGACGGAGCTTCAGCTACGTCAGCTACTTTAATCTGATCTACCATGTTGTATGTTCCTGTCTGTCTGTGGTGTTCAGGCTCTACTGGCCTTTGAAATGTGATGTTGCCGAAATGTTGCACTGCAAGGCAGCGACAATAATAGGGAAGAATTGATGGGGTGAATATCTGAAAAAAACAATATTGTTAATTTTATGTTGTTTTTGTGTACATAATCACCCTAATAGCGAGAATTGCATCACAAAAGCACCTTATGCAGAAGTAAAACCAGAATAAAATAATGCGAACTAATATTCAGGCAAGTGAAAACCCCGCCGAAGCAGGGTTATTTGAACGCTTACAGAATTTCCAGCAGTTCAACTTCAAAAACCAGGGTGCTGTACGGAGGAATGGACGCGCCAGCGCCACGCTCACCATAAGCCAGGTTATGAGGAATAGTCAGTTCCCACTTTGAGCCAACAGGCATCAGAGTCAGCGCTTCAATCCAGCCTGCGATAACGCCGCTTACCGGGAACTCAGCAGGCTCACCACGTTGTACGGAGCTGTCAAACACGGTGCCATCAACCAGTTTGCCGGTATAATGCACACGAACGTGATCTTTACGCGCTGGGATTGGACCAGTGCCTTGAGTCAGAACGCGGAATTGCAGGCCAGATTCAGTGCTGCTCACGCCTTCTTTGGAGATGTTTTCTTCCAGGTATTTCTGACCTTCAACAGCCATTTCTTTCTGGCGTTCCTGGCGAACAGCATCAGCACGCTCGTGGACTTCACGCAGTGCACGATGAACAACGTCAACTGGAACTGCCGGAGCATTCCCTTCCAGAGCATCACGCAAACCCGCTACCAGCGCTTCTGGCAGCAGGCCTTGCAGACCAGATTCACTGAGTTGTTGACCTACCTGTAAACCAATACCGTAACTTGCTTGCGCTTCGACGCTGTCAAAAGAAGGGGTCGTCATGGGTTTTCCTTTAATGTATTTAAAAGCAGGCCAGCAGCATAGCAGCGTCAATCTATTGGGTAAAATGCAAAAGCGGCAAAGGTGACAAATGCAGACGAAACAGGAACAATGGTTTGAATGAATGCTAAATATCAGTGGCAATAGCGAGTTAGATGACGAGTAGAACGTCACATAAACCTGGATTGTGCAATGCATCAAATAGTTAGCGTTCTATAATGGAAGGGATAATGACAGAGCACATTGTGTATATGAGGAGTGTTGCTGATGCGATTCGCTATTAAACCCTGGCTTGCGCGGATTTGGCACGCACCCGATAACATCCGGCTAATGGACCCACTGCCGGCCTTGCATCGCCGCGGCATTATTATTGCGACACTGGTCGTCGTGACAGGATTTCTGTGGCCAATGCCTGATGAGACAGTCCGTCCGGTCACCCGCGATGCGCAGCTCTCCATTGAATCGCAATCCCCAATTCGTGCCCACTTAGTCAACCCACCAGCCAATACTGAACCAGCGACGCCTGTCGAACCTTCTCGCGTTGAGGAACAGCCACAAGCGCCAACCCCACAAGCCAATAATGATATAGAGCAGCAATGGCGTTCATACCGTGTAGAGTCCGGGCAAACCATGGCGCAGCTGTTCCGCGATCATAATTTACCGCCCGCTGATGTTTATTCAATGGCGCAGGTAGAGGGCAACAATAAACCGCTGAGTACTTTGCAAACCGGGCAGATGGTGCAGATTCGCCAGAATGCCAGTGGCGTGGTGACAGGGCTGACAATTGATATTGGTAACGATCAACAAGTGCTGTTTACACGCCAGCCGGATGGCAGCTTTGAGCGTGCTCGTTAACAGCTGATTTGATTTAGCGGATACAGAAATGCAAAACGCCGGCACAAGGCCGGCGTCTTTACGTGTGAATCAGCGAAAATTACGCTTCAGCAACAACGTTTACGATCAGTTTAGCGAATACTTCGCTGTGAACCTGGAAGTCCACTTCGTGCTCACCAGCGGTACGCAGAACGCCGTTCGGTAAACGAACTTCGCTCTTAGCCACTTCAACGCCAGCTGCAGTTACAGCGTCAGCGATGTCACGGGTACCGATGGAACCGAACAGTTTACCTTCGTCGCCAGCTTTAGACGCGATAGTAACAGTTTCGAGTGCGTTGATCTTCGCAGCGCGAGCTTCAGCAGCAGCCAGAACGTCAGCTAATTTAGCTTCCAGTTCTGCACGGCGTGCTTCGAAGAATTCAACGTTTTTCTTGGTAGCAGGAACAGCTTTGCCCTGTGGTACCAGGAAGTTACGAGCATAACCCGCTTTAACGTTAACCTGATCACCCAGGCTACCCAGGTTTGCTACTTTATCAAGCAGAATAACTTGCATTACCTTATCCTCTCAAAGTCATTAATGGACAGTGGCCGATTACTGATGACGATCAGTATATGGCAACAAAGAAAGGTAACGAGCGCGCTTGATGCAGCGAGCCAACTGACGCTGGTATTTTGCACGAGTACCGGTAATACGGCTCGGGACAATTTTACCACTTTCAGTGATGTAGTTTTTCAGTGTAGCGATATCTTTATAATCAATCTCTACAACGCCTTCCGCGGTGAAACGGCAGAACTTGCGACGACGGAAATAACGTGCCATTAGGCTAGTCTCCAGAATCTATCAATTCAATCTGCTCGGCATGCAATACCACTTTGTTCAGCCCATTTTTTGCCTGATGGCAACTAATGAAACCATGAACTGTGAGTACCGTGCCGACCGTTATACTTTGAGTAATGGCTGAGTGTGCGTGCCCGCTAATAATAACTGGCATACGGCACCACGCCTGCCGATCTAAACCGGCTTCCTTTTGCACAGAACGGTGCTCAAGCACGAACTGGCAATGAGGAATTCCTGACGGGCTAACCTTGCGAAGGGGCGTCTTGCACACTGTGCCAGACAATACCAGGCGGTTGGCCGTCATTGGAAATTACTCTTCAGAATCCCCAGCATCTGCATCATCAGCAGTTTCGCTAGCGAAGTCATCGCGACGATCACGACGTTCGTCTTTAGCTTTAACCATTGGTGAAGCTTCGGTTACAGCGTGCTTAGTACGCATAACCATGCTACGGATAACGGCGTCGTTGAAGCGGAAGTTAGTTTCCAGCTCATCGATCACTTCCTGCGGAGCTTCAACGTTCAGCAGAACGTAGTGTGCTTTGTGCAGTTTGTTGATCGGGTAAGCCAGTTGACGGCGGCCCCAGTCTTCCAGACGGTGGATCGTACCTTCTGCTGCAGTGATTGCACCAGTGTAACGTTCGATCATACCCGGAACCTGTTCGCTCTGGTCAGGATGGACCATAAAAACGATTTCGTAATGACGCATCGAATTGCTCCTTACGGATTATTCAGCCTCCTGTCAGGGTCAGCCGCGGCCCATGGAAGCAAGGAACGTGTTTATAAAGGCGGCTGAAAAAATTGACGCGTAATCATACAAGTGCAGCCCGCTAAACTCAAGGCAATACAGAAATTAATTCTTTTGCATGAAGGCTAAAATTTAAACTGCGTACTAACTCAGTGAAATCTATAACTTTGACGTAGATCACTTTAAATTTTTGACCAACACCATCAGAAATGGTCGCTTTTTATTCAACATGATGGAGTTACACTTACTGTCATAGGCCGCCACTATTTATTAACAGGAGCGACGACCGCATCTAACACACTAAGTTGTATACCCTGGCTGCTTCAGAACGCTGGGCTATGGGTATAGTGGAGCGGAATATGAAAACTATCGCATTAGCCTTTGTCGCTGCACTTTTGCTTTGCGTGAATGCGACAGCCGCTATCAAAATAGACAACCATCAGGCAAAAAATATGGATGATGTGATGAGCTTAGGGGTGATTTACATCAATCATAATTTTGCTACCGAACAAGAGGCCGAAGTCGCGATTAATGGCGACACGGATCAGCACGGAGCAAAGTACTTTCACCCGATATTGATGAGAGAGCCAGATAGCAACGGCAATATGCGTATCAGCGCTGATATCTATCGGTAATAGAATGCAATGAGGTAATGAAGTAACGCGTTAACACCAGGAATACCACAACGACATAGAAAGCCAACGTTTGACTTGCCCCCGCTTGCGGGGGCCTTTTTATTACGCTTTCTCATTCAAAATACAGGGGTGTTGGCTGCGTTCACTCACCCCGGTCACTTACTTTAGTAAGCTCCCGGGGATTCGCCCTCTTGCCGCCTAGCTGTATTTCGAATGAGCTCGCGTAATACCTAATAATGCTCAACTAACGCTGTCCGTAATAAGCATTTGCGCCGTGTTTGCGCTGAAAATGCTTGTCCATCAAATAGCTGTCGATTGGTTTTAACTGCGGGTTTATACCCTGTGCAATCCATGCCATTCGTGCGACTTCTTCCATGACCACTGCATTATGAACGGCGTCTTCAATGCTTTTTCCCCACGTAAATGGGCCGTGCTGATAGACCACGACACCAGGCGTGTGCAAAGGATTACCACTGCCCAGCGTTTCAATGATGACATTGCCGGTGTTTAGCTCGTATTCACCTTGCACTTCATCGCAGGTCAACGGACGAGAGCAGGGGATATCACCCAAAAAGTAATCAGCGTGTGTGGTGCCGAGAGCCGGAATACTGAGCCCAGCCTGCGCCCATGCGGTTGCGTGAGTGGAATGGGTATGCACTACGCCGCCGAGTTCGGCGTACTTTTTATAAAGCGCCAGATGGGTAGCAGTGTCCGAAGATGGTCGATACTTCCCTTCAATGACCGTACCGTTCAAATCCACGATGACCATATCGTCCGCAGACATTTGTTCATACGCTACACCACTAGGCTTGATGGCAATGTATTGCCGTTCACGGTCTATCCCGCTGACGTTTCCCCAGGTAAACGTCACCAGACCATGGCGCGGTAATGCCATGTTTGCTTCAAATACCTGTTGTTTAAGCTGCTGCATCGCCGGCCTCCTGCAACCCAGCCGCCGCCATTCGCGCCAATACCCAATCGCGAGCGGCAATGACTTCGGCAATCGGATCCGCCGCAGTCTCACTCCACATTTCAATTAAATATGGGCCACGGTAGCCACTGCGTTTTAATGTTTCAAAACAGCGCTCAAACTCCACTACCCCACTGCCGAAGGGAACATTTTTGAATACCCCCGGACGCGTGTCTTTTACATGTACTGCCACGATATGTCCGCGCCCTGCTTCGAGTTCCATCTGAACGTCGTTATCCCAGGCGGATAAATTCCCGATGTCCGGGTAAAGCTGGAACCACGGGTTATTCAGGTAATGTGCATACCCCATCGCTTTGCTGATGGAATTCATCAGCGGGTAGTCCATGATTTCCATCGCCAACGTGACTTGCGCACGGCTCGCCATTTCGACTGCCAGAGTCAAACCTTCACGAAAGCGACGGCGAGTTTCATCGTTAGCTTGCTGGTAATAAACATCGTACCCAGCCAGTTGGATGACGCGGATACCCACATCCTGCGCAAACTTAATGGCTTTGCGCATTATCTCCAGCCCCTGATTACGCACCGCGTCGTCTTCGCTTCCTAGCGGGTAACGGCGATGCGCACTCAAGCACATCGAAGGCACGCGAACGCCGGTTTGTGCTACAGCCTGAACCAGCGCTATTCTCTGCTCGCGGCTCCAGTCCAGACGCGCCAGGCGCTCATCGGTTTCATCAACTGACATTTCGACAAAATCGAACGCCAGGCTGGCGGCAAGCTGCAATCTTTCGAGCCAGCACTCCCCTGCAGGGAGCGCTTTTTCGTAGATACCTAGCGGAACTTGCTTATGTAACATGAGCCGTCCTTAACCCCAGAGCTGGGCGATAGTGCGCTTAAACTGGCGTGCTGCTTCTACCGGAGATTGCGCATCACGAATACTTCGCCCAGCGATAAACACATGGATTGGAATACCTTTAAATAGTGGTAAATCCTCCAGAGCCAGGCCGCCGGTCACCGTCACTTTAAAGCCCATATCGGAAAGGCGTTTGATGGCACTGATATCTGCTTCACTCCATGCCACCCCAGCGGCTTGCGCATCACGACTTCGGTGATAAACCACCTGTTCGATTCCTGCGGTGCGCCATTCCTGTGCCTGTTCCCACGTCCAGAAACCGGTCAATTCGATTTGCACATCTCCGTTAAATTCACGGGCCACTTCCAGTGCACCTTTGGTGGTGTTGATATCAGCACAGCAAATGACGGTCACCCAATCGGCATTGGCTTCAAAACACATCCGCGAAAGTATTTTCCCGGCATCGGCGATTTTGGCATCTGCCAGTACAATTTTATGTGGGTAGAGCGCCTTGAGATCGCGCACAGCTCGCACGCCCTCCCCGACACAAAGAATGGTCCCCACTTCAATAATGTCGACTTCTTCAGCTATCAGGCGCGTAGTTTTGTATGCGTCTGACATGGTTTGGTTATCCAGCGCAACTTGCAGCATCGGTAATGAATGAGACATGAAAAGCTCCTTAAGCAGTTGCCAGCGCCGTAGCGCGGTCAATTAAATCCAGCACTTCCTGTTCGGAACGGCAGGCGCGTAAACGGTCAAAATTGGCTTCATCTTCAAACAGATTCACAATCTGCATGATGCCGATTTCCTGATGGGTGGTGGCATCAACGGCCGCCATAGTGATGAGGATGTCCACTGGGTCGTTATCTTCATGGTTGAACACCAATGGTGTTTTCAGCGTCACCAGTGAAAAACCGGTGCTTTTCACTCCTTCCTCTGGGCGACCATGCGGCATAGCAAGGCCTGGAGCGATAACGAAGTAAGGGCCAAATTGCGCCACACCATCGAGAATCGCCTGGTAATATCGCGGTTCGACGATGTCTGCCTCCACCAGCAAATCGACGCCGATTTTTACCGCGTCCTGCCAGGTTTTGGCTTCAGCCTGTAAACGTACGGAATGATTTTGTGCCAGAGAATCACGTAATTTCATTGGCGTTCCTTACTTCAGATCCTGAGGAAAATGCGCGGTGATCACTTCCATCAACTTTGGTCCGAAATCCGCCGCAGAAAGCATATTGCGAACCCCCACCACATGTTTGTTGCCGGTCACGGTGATTTCACCTGCGATGTGCGTCGAAGCGATAATCACATCGGCACCGCTCAGTTCACTTTTGTATTCCCCCACGGCACAACTGTTTACGGAATGATCAACACCTTGCTGCGTCAAAAACTGATCCACTTTCATTTTCATGATCATGGAACTGCCTTGCCCGTTACCACATACAGCCAGAATTCGTACGGTCATAATCTCAATTCCTTAATTGGCGGAAGATTCCGTCAGTTGTTTTTCAGCATCTTCTTCCTGGCGCAAGGTGCGCCCGGCGAAGAACATGTAAACCAGTGCAATGACTATCACGACCCCCATAAACCACAGGCCCAGTGTTAATCCTTCCATTAGCGGAGGTGCCAGAATCGACCAGTCGGCCATGCCCATCCAGGCACTGAGTCCGGTAAGTTTTACCGCCCAAACGCAACCGAAGATTTCAATCATGCCCATCACCAGGCAGATTTTTAGTGCAGCACGCCAGCCGCCAAAGTGGTTGGCAAACACGCCAATGGTGGCGTTCGAGAAGAACATCGGGATGAAACCAGGAATAATCATGATGGAGGAGCCAGCGGCGATGAGAATACCGACAGCGATAAGCTGGCCGATGGTTCCCCAGATAAAGCCCCACACCACGGCGTTAGGCGCAAAGCTATAGATAGCCGCACAGTCAATGGCAAGCACCGCACCGGGAATCAAGCGCTGCGAAATACCGTTAAACGCTTCGGAGAGTTCAGCAACAAACATCCTGACGCCCTGCACGATGATGAAAATCGCCACGGCGAACTGGAAGCCGGTTTGCAATATGTAGATAGTCCAGTGTGTTTTACCCGCCATAGCCTGCATGACATCAATGCCGAATGAGCAAAGAATCACACCGAAAAACAACGTCATTACAATGGCAGTGGAAACGATATTGTCATGGAAGATGTTGAGCCAACCGGGCAGTTTGAGGTCTTCAACGCTCTCCTCTTTTTTGCCCAAATACGGCGCAATTTTATAGGCGATCCACGAGGCGAATTGCTGTTGGTGGCCAATGGAAAAACCGCTATTTTCCGTCACAGCTTGTGTAGGTTTGTACATCATGTTTGAGGTGATGCCCCAATAGAGGGAAACCAAAACAGCGGTACAGATGATGGTCGTCCACATCGGATACCCGAGAATAAAGAAGAACACCGCTATTAAACCGGCTTGCTGGAACATGATGTGCCCAGTCAGCATGATGGTGCGAATCCCCGTCACGCGCCGTAACAGCACATAAGTTATGTTGAGAGCCAGCGCCAGCAACACCGCGTACCCCACCCAACTGTAAGCGTCCCCCATCCTTTCGATAGTGGCCATCATTGAGGCATAGGTATCTGAGATCGCGCCATTAATTCCATAAACCTCAGACATTTTTGCCACTACCGGTTTAAACGTGCCGGTCAAAATGCCAGAGCCTGCTTGTAACAGCATGAAACCAATAATGGTTTTGATGGTGCCTTTGATAATCACACTGGCGCTTTTTCGCAGCAGCAAGTAGCCAAGACAAGTGACAATCCCCAACAACAGCGGGGCGTTGGTCATTACCTGGTTAAAAAAGATGGTAAAGACGTTGTAGAGGATCTCCATAAAGCTCTCCGTAGGGTAGTCGCTCCCTGTTTTGATGAGAAAACAGGCTGAAGTAATGTTCGCCCTCACTTTATTTGTCAAAAGTAATCACAACAAGATTGAAAATGATTAATTGTGAGATGCCACGCAATTTATTTTCCACAGTTTCACAATGGTTAATGCTTCATAATAAATTCAGACAAATAATCACTAAATATCATGTGAATAGTGAGAGTAAAGCACTGCAGCGATGTCATTAAGTGAGTTTTTTATGGAATCAAACAGCAAACAAGAAAACTAAAAAACACTTCTCAAGTTAATTTTTTGATGTCAATATCAATCAAATTAAATCATTTAATGACCACTATTGATTCTAAATTCTGAATGGAAAGGAGAGAAATGATGAGCAAGGTTAAGACGATTACCCGCGAATCCTGGATATTGAACACCTTCCCGGAGTGGGGAAGTTGGCTGAATGAAGAAATTGAGCAGGAAGTTGTCGCTCCTGGCACTTTTGCCATGTGGTGGCTGGGCTGCACGGGTATCTGGTTGAAATCTCAGGGTGGTGCGAATATCTGTGTAGATTTTTGGTGCGGAACCGGCAAACAAAGCCACGGTAACCCGCTAATGAAAAAAGGCCATCAAATGCAGCGCATGGCTGGCGTCGAGAAGCTACAACCAAACTTGCGTACCACGCCATTCGTGCTCGATCCTTTCGCCATTCGTCATATTGATGCAGTGCTGTCGACGCATGATCACAACGATCATATCGACGTCAACGTGGCTGCTGCCGTAATGCAAAATTGCGCTGATGATGTGCCGTTTATCGGGCCACAAACCTGCGTTGATTTATGGATTGGCTGGGGAGTTCCACGCGAACGCTGCATTGTGGTGAAGCCTGGCGATATTGTGAAAGTGAAAGATATTGAAATTCATGCGCTGGATGCCTTTGATCGCACTGCACTTATTACACTACCTGCGGATGAAAAAGCACTGGGCGTACTGCCGGATGGCATGGACAAGCGGGCGGTAAATTATCTGTTCAAAACACCAGGCGGCAATCTGTATCACAGTGGCGACTCCCACTATTCCAACTACTACGCCAAACATGGCAATGACCACCAGATTGATGTGGCACTCGGCTCTTATGGCGAGAACCCACGCGGGATCACCGATAAAATGACCAGTGCTGATATTTTACGTATGGCGGAGTCACTGAATACTAAAGTTGTCATCCCGTTCCATCATGATATCTGGTCGAATTTCCAGGCCGATCCACAAGAGATCCGCGTCTTATGGAACATGAAGAAAGATCGCCTGAAATACGGCTTTAAGCCGTTTATCTGGCAAGTTGGTGGCAAGTTTACCTGGCCGTTGGATAAAGATTTATTCGAATATCACTATCCTCGCGGTTTTGATGACTGCTTTACCCTCGAACCAGACTTACCGTTCAAATCCTTCCTGTAATAACATAAAGCCGGGTTTACGCCCGGCATCTTCAGCATAACTTTAGGTGTTTCATTATTTTTCAAATATCATCTTTAAAAATCATCTTTCCTCGGGAATAAGCATGACCGAAGCACAACGCCACCAAATCTTGCTTGATCTGCTCCAGCAGACTGGGTTTGTTACTGTCGAACAAGTTATGGAACGCCTGGCAATTTCTCCCGCTACAGCACGTCGTGATATCAACAAACTGGATGAAAGCGGCAGGTTAAAAAAAGTCCGCAATGGTGCCGAAGCCATTAGCCAGCAGCGCTTACGTTGGACGCCAATGAATATACATCTGGCGCAAAATCATGATGAGAAAAGCCGTATTGCCAGCGCCGCTTCTGCCCTCGTAAAACAGGGAGAAAGTGTGGTGATTAACTGTGGGTCGACCGCTTTTTTACTCGGCCAACAGATCTGCGGAAAACCCGTGCAGATCATTACTAACTATCTGCCGCTTGCTAATTATCTTATCGATCAAGAACATGAAAGTGTGGTGATCATGGGCGGTCAGTACAATAAAAGCCATTCCATCACCCTTGGGCCTCAAGATAACGATACTTCGCTGTACGCCGGACACTGGATGTTTACCAGCGGTAAGGGTTTGACTGCGGAAGGGCTTTATAAAACTGACATGCTGACGGCAATGGCTGAGCAGAAGATGCTAGGTGTGGTGGGTAAACTGGCAGTACTGGTTGATAGCTCGAAGGTGGGCCAACGTGCAGGTATGCTTTTTAGCCGGGCTGAGCAAATTGATTTAGTCATCACCGGTAAACAAGCAAACCCTGAAGTGGTCAAAAAGCTTGAAGATCAGGGTGTGCAGGTCATTCTTGTGTAATCAAAGATATTCGCTAAAAAAGCGGCTGGTCGCCTCAAGCGCTGAAGGGGTAATACGATGCTTCACTCCCGGTTCACGCAAGCAAAGAAGCTGTTTGTCCAGCCCCTTCTCAATCAGTGCCTGTTGTAAACGCCAGGTTTCTGCCGCCGGAACTACGTCATCTTCTTCGCCGTGCCACAGCATTAGTGGCCGGTTCCCGGCCTTTTCCAGTTGATGGCTGATGTCGTAGTCTGCAAGTTTGTTAAGTGATTCCAGATCTAACACCTGCGGTGGGAACAAACTTTTACCAAGCGATATGAAATATCCCGACCCCATCAGGCATGCCACACAACTCACTTGCGGGTAACGCGCCATAATTCCAAGAGCGGTCATTCCTCCCATCGACGCACCACCTACTGCAACACGATGTTCATCTATGGGATAACGTTCGCACAGTGCCTTGTGAAGCTGAGAAAACTCATCAATATTTTGTTTGAGAATCGACCAGAATTGATACAGCCGCGCCGCATCGTCTCCATTGAAACGGGAACCATGCTGCTCGGCATCAGGCATAATCACGCGCATTCCGGCCTGAGCGAGTGCGACAGCAAAGTAGCTGTACACCAGTTTGGATGACGTAAAACCGTGATAGAAAAAAACTACCGGCAGTTTGCTTTCTTTTTTCCCGGCAGGTACAGCATGCAGAACTTCGATACCGCCTAACTGCTCGGTGTACATTTCTATCATTGGAATCGCTCCGGATCATTGTGCGTCTTCTTTTGTAAGCCAGCATTCACTAGATGGCAAGCCATGTGCTTACATAGATTCTTATTCACTATGAGATCTGCTTAGCGATTTTCATTCGAAAGTGATTAAAAAGCGCGGGGAAGCTAACAGAATGGGAACATTCCCTCTTCCCAGAAAAAAACCGGGGCTACACTATGGCTATTAAGAGACGAGAAACGATCATGCGACTGCTATCAGCTTTGCTACTTGTGACAGCACTCAGTGCCTGTAGCGTGTTACAGGGTACACCGCAACCCGCACCGCCGGTAACCGAAAGTCCTCAGGAAATTCAGCGTTCGCAAACGCAAGGATTAACCAAAATAGGGACAGTAACAGCACTCGAACGCGGCTCACCAATGGACTCTGAGCGAGCGATAAAAGAGAAAGCAATTGCTGCGAAAGCGGATTACTACCAAATCTTGTTAAACGATGAGACGGTGGTTCCGGGACAGTGGTATGCCCAGGCAATTTTGTATCGCGAGTAATGCAGTGCGGTGTTTACCTTTATTAAGATTTACACAGCTTTGCGTCAACTGATCGTTTGTTATGCACAATGAACTTCAGCCAACGGACAGGTCTGGAGTTCAACTAACGCGAAGGAATGCCCTGCTGATTTAGGGTAAGTATTAAAGGAGCTAACTATGAAACGATCGCTTGCCTTAACCTCATTACTGCTGTCCGTGGGGCTAATTACAACATCGGCGCAATCGGCAGAAGATGTTGCCGCAGATTGTGTGACGGGTTTGAATGAAATCGGCATGATTTCAGTAAACGGTATCGCCGGTACCGTGCAAGATGTGGAAAAAGTCATTGCCTTAAAGGCCGATGAGCACGGTGCGTCTTACTATCGTATCGTCAAAATGCAGGAAAACCAGCTTGCTGAAGGCTGGCGTGTACAAGCCATTATTTATGCGTAAATAAGCCAGCAGCCATTTAGCTCAACGCTATAGCGCTGGCTTTTATGTTTCTATCCAGTACGCCCCGTCGCTCGCAGCAGCACATCAATCAATACTTGATTCGGTAATACACTTTCCCCACGCGAATCCAGCATCATACGACACCAGGCCTCGCCCAACGGTGGAGAGAGATGTTGTAAAACTTGTGCGCCGGTTGCCAGTAGCGCCAGCAGCCGTGTCAGTTCCCTGCCCCACTCTTCTTGTGGTTTGTGCAGCCGCTGTTGCAACTGCCGCCAGCTACGATCGAAATGCCGGTTTTGCCCCTTTACCTCATCAAATTCTGCATGCAGCATTTCCATAGCACCCAGCTGTTTAGTCAAAACACGCAGCACATCAAGGCTCATGATATTGCCGGAGCCTTCCCAAATACTGTTCACCGGCATTTCACGATAAATACGAGGTAATTCGCTGTCTTCGCAATAGCCGATTCCCCCGAGTACTTCCATCGCTTCTGCGACAAACGGGATACCTGATTTACAGACGCTAAACTTGGCAGCTGGGGTAAAGAGGCGGCTATAGGCCAATTCATGTGGGTTAGCAGGTGATTCCCAGGCGCGAGCCAGACGGAACAGAAACGCCGTTTGCCCTTCAAGTTGCAATGCCATTCGTCCAAGCACCTGGCGCATAATAGGCTGGTCGATCAGCGTCTTGCCGAATGCTTGCCGTTGATGTGCGTGATACAACGCAACCGAGAGCGCACGGCGCATCAGGCCATGGCTACCCAATGCACAATCAAAACGGGTGTAGCCACCCATTTTCAGAATCGAACGAATCCCTTCGCCTTCCTCGCCAATAAGCCATGCTGTTGCATCGAGAAACTCGGCTTCACTGCTGGCGTTTGAACGATTACCAAGCTTATCTTTCAACCGCTCAAAGCGAACCTGATTGCGCTGCCCATCCGGTAAAAAGCGCGGCAGGAAGAAGCAGGACAACCCACCTTTCGCCTGTGCCAGAACCAAATGAGCATCACTTTGTGGAACGGAGAAAAACCACTTATGGCCGACTATGCGATACATTTCGCCAGGGCCGCGTTTGTCGATGGCTTCAGCGCGAGTGGTGTTGCTGAGTACATCCGAGCCACCTTGCTTTTCGGTCATCCCCATGCCAATCAACAGGCCACGTTTTTGCGCACCGGGTGCAAGATGGGCATCGTAACGATCGCTGAGCATCGGCTTCAGCCACGGTTGAAACTCTTTGGGTAGATGCTTAAGCAAGAGAGGGATCGCACCAAATGTCATGGTTATCGGACATAACGTGCCTGCTTCCACTTGTGCGTGCTGAACAAAACGCGCTGCACGGGCAACAAACGAGCCCTGCCTGGCATCTTCCTGCCACGGCAAATTATGAACCCGATTGGCACACAATCCCTGCATCAACAAATGCCAGGCGGGATAAAACCGCACATCATCAAGCCGTTCGCCGCTAGAGTCATAACGAAGTAATTCAGGGGGATTCGCGTTTGCCAGCCGCCCGAGTTCCAGCGATTCAGCCGAGCCGAGTTGTTGGCCAATACTCGCCAGAAGTTCAGCATCCCAGCCAGCACCTTCACGTAAAACAGCTTCGGTTAACGAAATATCAGAAAGAAAAAGGTTACTGTTGTTGAGGGGTATTGGTTGGTTAAAAACGGTATGAGTTTGCCAGCGCATCGTGTTCCCTCCCATTAATGGCATAGCCATTAGTATGGACGGTGACGGCAGTTATGCATGGAGGAGGATCACAAAGCGGGGTGCGAGCGCACCCCACCGAGAATTAACTGCGTTGACGCACAGCTTCGAACAGGCAAATACCGGTCGCAACGGAAACGTTCAATGAAGAAACCGTTCCGGCCATTGGGATGCTAATCAGCTCATCGCAATGTTCACGCGTCAGGCGACGCATGCCTTCACCTTCAGCGCCCATCACCAGCGCCATTGGGCCGGTCATTTTGCTCTGGAATAAAGTATGGTCAGCTTCGCCCGCTGTACCGACGATCCAGACGTTCGATTCCTGCAATAAACGCATAGTGCGAGCCAGGTTGGTCACACTGATAAGCGGAACGTGCTCTGCGGCACCGCAGGCCACTTTCTTGGCAGTCGCGTTCAACTGGGCAGATCTGTCTTTCGGAACGATAACCGCGTGCACGCCAGCGGCATCTGCACTACGCAGGCAGGCACCGAGGTTGTGGGGATCGGTAACGCCATCCAGAATGAGCAGGAACGGGGTATCGATACTGGCAAGCAGGTCTGGAATATCATTTTCCTGATACTGACGACCCGGTTTCACGCGAGCAATAATGCCCTGGTGCACCGCGCCTTCAGATTTTTCATCCAGCCATTGGCGGTTTGCCATTTGAACCGGCACACCCTGAGCTTCCAGCGCATGAATTAAAGGCATCAGACGTTTGTCTTCACGGCCTTTAAGAATAAAGACTTCCCGAAAACGCTGAGGGGCGTTATCAAGCAGTGCCTGGACGGCGTGAATGCCGTAAATCATTTCACTCATTACTGTTACTCATTTCAGGTGCTGATGCACCGTTGTTAATGCTGATATGGTCACCCTCACCCCGGCCCTCTCCCCAGGGAGAGGGAGAAAACCGATCGGGTTAGGGTGAGAGGTATTACTCGTTAGCTCGGCTGCTTTTTCGCAGCGCGCTTGGCTTTAGTAGCGGCGGCTATTTTACGAGTTTTGTCCGACTGCGTTTTTGGTTTCTTCGCTTTCGGCTCGGCTTTTGTGTCGGCGCTTTTCTCGGCTTTCGCTTTCTTCGGCTTGGCTGGCCCTTTCTCTTTACGGAAAGTGCTGTCTGGCTCGAAGTTCGTGCGTTTACCGCCCTGACGACGTTTTGGCCCGTTGCCGTTTGCGCCTTTTTTCGCTCGGTCTTTCTCAGTTTTACCCGCGCCACGAGGAACACGAGTGCTGGAAATCAGAGCAAAATCAATTTTACGCTCGTCCATGTGGACGGCTTCAACGCGCACTTCGACACGGTCACCCAGGCGATAAGTCTGACCACCGGATTCACCAATCAGGCGCTGCCCGATTTGGTCGAAACGGTAGTAGTCGTTATCGAGAGTGGAAACGTGTACCAGGCCATCGATAAACAGATCCGTCAGGCGTACAAAGAAGCCGAAGCCGGTAACGCTGGCGATGATGCCAGTAAAGGTATTACCGACCTGATCCTGCATAAAGTCGCATTTCAGCCAGTCGGCAACATCGCGCGTCGCTTCATCGGCGCGGCGTTCTGCCATGGAACAATGCTGGCCAAGCTGCAGCATTTCGTCCATCTCATAGTGCCAGCCACCAGACTCGGTGCTGTTGCCTTTATGACCCTGCTCTTTTGCCAGCAGATACTTAATCGCACGGTGCAGCAACAGATCCGGGTAACGACGAATCGGTGAAGTAAAGTGCGCGTAAGATTGCAGCGCCAGGCCGAAGTGACCACGGTTTTCTGGATCGTAAACGGCCTGTTTCATGGAACGCAGCAGCATGGTTTGCAGCATTTCATGATCCGGACGATCGGCAATCGAGTTCAGCAATTCTGCGTAATCACGCGGTTCTGGTTTCTGCCCGCCAGGCAGTTCCAGACCTAGTTCAGCCAGCACCGAACGGAATGACGTGATCGCCTCGTTAGTTGGACGGTCGTGGTCACGGAACAGTGACGGTTCGTTGTTTTTCTCGACAAAGCGTGCCGCCGCGATATTCGCGAGGATCATGCACTCTTCGATAAGTTTATGCGCGTCGTTACGAACGGTTTGCTCAACGCGTTCAATACGGCGCTCGGCGTTGAAGATAAACTTCGCTTCTTCGCTTTCAAACGAGATGCCGCCACGCTGCGCACGGGAAACATCCAGCACTTTATACAGGTTATGCAGCTCTTCAATGTGCTTAACCAGCGGCGCATATTGCTCGCGCAGTTCCTGGTCGCCCTGCAACATGTGCCACACTTTGGTGTAGGTCAGACGCGCATGGGAGCTCATTACCGCTTCGTAGAATTTCGAACCGGTCAGACGGCCCGTCGAAGAGATGGTCATTTCACAGACCATACACAGACGGTCAACCTGTGGATTGAGCGAGCACAAGCCGTTGGACAGCACTTCCGGCAGCATCGGGATAACCTGCGATGGGAAGTAAACTGACGTGCCACGGTTACGAGCTTCTTTATCCAGCGCGGTTGGCGGGCGAACGTAATAGCTTACGTCGGCAATAGCGACATATAAACGCCAGCCGCCGCCACGTTTCTTCTCACAGAACACGGCATCATCGAAGTCACGCGCATCTTCACCATCGATGGTGACAAGCGGCAGGTCACGCAAATCCACGCGGCCAATTTTGGCTTCTTCCGGCACCTGTTCTTTAAGTGAAGCGACTTGTGCTTCGACTTCTGGCGGCCAGACGTATGGGATTTCATGGGTGCGCAGCGCCATATCGACAGCCATGCCGGTGCCCATGTTGTCGCCAAGAATCTCAACAATTTTACCTACAGCTTTGGTGCGGCGAGTTGGACGCTGAGTCAGTTCAACCACTACCACAAAGCCCATGCGTGCGCCCATTACCCCTTCTGGTGGGATAAGGATATCGAAGCTCAGGCGGCTGTCGTCTGGCACCACAAAACTAATACCGGCATCGGTAAAGTAGCGGCCAACGATTTGCCCGGTTCTTGGCTCAAGTACGCGCACAATACGCGCTTCGCGACGGCCTTTACGGTCGGCACCCAGCGGCTGCGCCAGCACGATGTCGCCATGCATGCACATTTTCATCTGCTCAGATGAAAGGTAGAGATCGTCTTTACGACCTTCTACGCGCAGGAAACCAAAACCATCGCGATGGCCAATGACTTTGCCTTTTAGCAAATCGAGACGTTCTGGCAGGGCGTAACACTGGCGGCGGGTAAAGACCAACTGTCCATCGCGTTCCATGGCTCGCAAACGGCGACGCAGCGCTTCAAGTTGTTCTTCACCGGTAATATTCAGTTCTTCAGCCAGTTCGTCACGATTGGCTGGTTTTTCACGTTTGGAGAGATGAGCGAGAATAAACTCCCGGCTTGGGATCGGGTTTTCGTATTTTTCGGCTTCTCGTTCCTGAAAAGGATCTTTTGACATTGCGGTTCCTCCGTTGTCATTTGCTGAGGAAATCGTGATTTATTCCACCAGCAATAATTTGTAGAGCGGTTGGTTTTGGTCCACCAAATCGGCCAGGGTGTGCTTATCCAGCTCTGTAAGAAAGCTTTGCACCGCCTGGGCCAGTGCCTGTTTCAGGCGACATGCGGGGGTAATATGACAAAACTCACTGCTACAGTTCACCAAAGAAAGCGGTTCCAGCTCGCGCACCACATCACCGACACGGATAGATACCGCCGGCTTGCCGAGGCGAATGCCACCGTTTTTGCCGCGCACTGCCGTCACATAGCCTGCGCGACTGAGTTGATTGATGATTTTCACCATATGATTACGTGATACACCATACACTTCTGTGACTTCAGAAATGCTCGTCATCTTGCCTTCTGGCAAAGACGCCATGTAAATCAAAGCACGTAAACCGTAATCAGTAAAACTCGTTAACTGCACATCAACCTCTAGGGTGGGAGGGGAAACGCTTTTCGCCATCAGGGCGATATATTGATGATAAACCAGCCATATGGTTGCCAGCTAATTTATTTAACGGGGAAGGTAGATAAAACGGCAGGATAAAGCAGTTGGGGCGTGCTATGCGCACACCCCATCACATCATTATGCGTCGAACGGATCGCGCAGAATCATGGTTTCAGAACGGTCCGGACCGGTAGAAATAATATCTACTGGTACTTCGGTCAGCTCTTCAATGCGTTTGATGTAGTTCAGTGCTGCCTGAGGCAAACCGCTACGCTCTTTCACGCCAAAGGTGGTTTCTGACCAGCCTGGCATGGTTTCGTAGATTGGCTCGATACCTTCCCAGTCGTCAGCAGCCATTGGAGTGGTAGTCACTTCACGGCCATCTGGCATACGGTAGCCTACGCACAGTTTAACTTCTTTCAAGCCGTCCAGTACGTCGAGCTTGGTCAGGCAGAAACCTGACAGGGAGTTAATCTGCACTGCGCGACGCACAGCAACGATGTCCAGCCAACCGGTACGACGACGACGGCCAGTGGTAGCACCATACTCGTTACCTTGTTTGCACAGGAACTCGCCGATATCATCAAACAGTTCTGTTGGGAACGGACCTGCGCCAACGCGAGTAGAGTACGCTTTGATAATACCCAGAACGTAATCAACATAACGTGGACCAATGCCGGAACCTGTTGCCACGCCACCCGCGGTGGTGTTGGAAGAGGTCACGTACGGATAGGTACCGTGGTCGATGTCCAGCAGCGTGCCTTGAGCACCTTCGAACATGATGAAGTCGCCGCGTTTACGTGCGCCGTCCAGCAGGTCGGACACATCAACTACCATGCTGGTCAGAATGTCAGCAACTGCCATGACATCGTCCAGAACTTTCTGGTAATCAACCGCTTCAACTTTATAGAAGTTAACCAGCTGGAAGTTATGGTATTCCAGAACTTCTTTCAGTTTGTCTGCAAAGGTGGCTTTGTCGAACAAGTCGCCAACGCGCAGGCCACGACGGGCCACTTTGTCTTCATATGCAGGACCGATACCACGACCGGTAGTACCGATAGCTTTCGCACCACGAGCTTTCTCACGAGCCACATCCAGCGCAACGTGATAATCAAGGATCAGTGGACATGCTTCAGATAACAGCAGGCGCTCACGTACCGGAATCCCACGGTCTTCCAGCTCTTTCATCTCTTTCATCAGTGCAGCAGGAGACAGCACAACGCCATTACCGATGATGCTGGTAACGTTATCACGCAGAATACCTGATGGAATAAGATGAAGAACGGTTTTTTCACCGTTGATTACGAGAGTATGGCCTGCGTTGTGACCGCCCTGGTAGCGCACAACATATTTAGCCCGTTCAGTCAGAAGATCTACGATCTTTCCTTTACCTTCGTCACCCCATTGGGTGCCCAGTACGACGACGTTGTTACCCATTTTTCAAAATCACCGTTTGCTTAAAAAAGGATTCTACCATCGGTTTCTTCGATGATCAGCCCTTTTAGTATGCAAAATGGTAATCATCGCCCTCAATGTGACTCAACCACCGCTTCGACTCAACATGTAGTAGATAACAATACCTGCAACCACTAGACCACCACCAAAACGGCGCAGCGTATTGTCGGGAAGCTGAGTTAAAGCGGCAATCATTCGGCGCCACATACGCGGGTAAAGCATTGGCCCGAGTCCTTCGAGCACTAAAACTAACGCTAATGCCATCCAGATAGTCGAATTCATATTTCCCTCAAACACCAATAAAAAAAGAGCCGGTCAGACCGGCTCTTGTATAACTCGCGAAAATTAACGTGAACTGTTCGCTGGCGTTTTCATGTAGCGGAAGAAATCATTCTCCGGACTTAACACCATCACGTCCTGACCAGAATTGAAGCTGGCCTCGTAAGCGCGCAGGCTACGAATAAAGGCATAGAAGTCTGGATCCTGGCTAAATGCGTCTGCAAACAGTTTGGCAGCTTCAGCATCACCTTCACCACGGCTAATACGGCCCTGACGCTCAGCTTCTGCCAGAGTACGAGTGACTTCGTAGTCGGCGGTAGCACGCAGCTTCTCAGCTTCTTCCTGGCCTTGTGAACGGTGACGACGAGCAACGGCTTCACGCTCTGCACGCATACGGTTGTAGATTGCTTCAGAAACCTCTGCTGGCAGGTTGATCTGCTTGATACGCACATCGACCACTTCGATACCCAGAGCCGCCATACTGTTCGTGTTAACCACAGGCACTTTGCCATTGGTTTCTTGAGTCACACGCGCCGCCGCCGATGCAATCGCATCATCCGCAGCAGGCGTTGACACTTCATCGTCAGCACCCGCAGAACCTGAGTTCAACGCATCACGAACATCCAGAGTCAGGCGACCACGGGAATCGGTCACGATGTCTTTCACATCAAGACGACCAATTTCAGAACGCAGACGGTCACTGAATTTACGTTTTAACAGCACTTCAGCTTGAGAAACATCACCACCACCGGTTGCCAGATAGTAGCGACTGAAATCACTGATACGCCATTTGATATAAGAATCAACGATCAGGTCTTTCTTCTCTTTGGTTACAAAGCGGTCGGCCTGGTTATCCATGGTCTGAATACGCGCATCAAGAGTTTTAACTGACTCGATAAACGGTACTTTGAAATGCAGACCTGGCTCGTAGACCACCGGCTTATTTTCATCATCACGCAACACCTTACCAAAGCGTAACGTAATCCCGCGCTCACCTTCTTGTACCACGAAGACCGAGGTAAACAGCACCACCAGCACGATGATAATTAAAGCAATGACTGACTTACGCATCGTTATTCACTCCCTACGCGCTGGTTATCAGTGCGCTGCGCGTTCACGCGGCGCTGATCCATGATATCGCCCTGACTAGTTGAGGACGGTGTGCTGGCGCTACCGCTGCTAGAGCCGGATGCAGGTGGCAAACGCAACAGATTATTCGCGCCACTGCTGTCACTCTTTG
Source organism: Buttiauxella agrestis ATCC 33320 (assembly GCA_024169445.1). Taxonomy (GTDB): domain Bacteria; phylum Pseudomonadota; class Gammaproteobacteria; order Enterobacterales; family Enterobacteriaceae; genus Buttiauxella; species Buttiauxella ferragutiae. Next base: position 1,502,196 of record JALKFA010000001.1, on the reverse strand, counting down.
CTGCAGGCTGAGAGCCACCTTTCAGCATCTGATCCAGAGGCAGAACCATCAAGTTGCCGCCTTTGTCGTTAACCAGAACTTTACGAGTATGGCTAAGCACTTTTTCCATGGTTTCGATATACAGACGCTCACGGGTGATTTCCGGTGCGGCTTTGTACTCTGGCAACAGCTTCGCAAAGCGTGCAACTTCACCCTGCGCTTCTAACACTGTCTGTGTTTTATAAGCGCGAGCTTCTTCGAGAATACGCTGCGCCTGGCCGTTAGCACGCGGCTGAACTTCGTTGGTATAAGCTTCAGCTTCACGGATGTATTGCTGTTCGTTTTCACGCGCAGAAATCGCGTCATCAAACGCAGCTTTTACTTCTTCCGGTGGACGAGCTGTCTGGAAGTTAACGTCCAGTAAGGTGATACCCATGTTGTACGGACGAATGGTTTCTTCCAGTTCACGCTGAGTATCATTACGAATAATGGTACGACCCTCGGTGAGGATCTTATCCATGGTGTATTTACCAATAACACCACGCAGTGCGCTGTCGGTTGCCTGACGCAAGCTGTCGTCTGCACTGGTTACGCTATACAGATAGCGACGCGGATCGGTCACGCGATACTGGACGTTCATTTCGACGCGAACCACGTTCTCGTCAGAGGTCAGCATCACACCAGAAGCCGCCAATTCGCGAACTGCTTCAACGTTTACCGCAGTGACTTTATCAATAAATGTTGGTTTCCAGTTCAGACCTGGCTCAACCAAATGGCTGAATTGACCAAAACGAGTCACCACACCACGTTCGGCTTCTTTGATGGTATAGAACCCAGTAGCAGCCCAAATAACCACGGCTACGGCAGCAACAATGCCGACCATACGACCACCGATGTGTGGACGCGGAAGCTGTGAAGAACCGCCGCCGGTACCGCCACCACCACCGCTTTTACCGCCACCAAGGCCGCCGAGTTTTTTGCTTAATTTCCGGAAGATATCATCAAGATCAGGAGGCCCCTGATCCCGCCCTCCTTTATTACCCCCAGAGTCGCCGCCTGGTTTGCTGCTTCCCCACGGGTCGCGGTCCTGTCCGTTATTACCGGGCTGATTCCACGCCATGTTTATGCTCCATATTTGTTGTGCGGTGATATCCCCCTAAGGGGAAAAAGTCTTCAGGACAGTCCCTTGACTTGCTAAACGATGTAGTCAACGAGTGCCGGTTCTTGTTTACAGAGGCGACGCCAGTCAACAATAGGCATACGAATTTGTAAGCCAACACTGCCGTCCTCCTCCATCCACTCTTTTTCGATTGCCTGAAGCTGATAAAAACGGCTTCGCAGTCGCCCAGCCTGGGGGGGCAAGCACAACGTATGCTGTGCAATTTCACCAGATAAACGCTCAGTCAAAGCCTGGAAAAGCAGTGGAACGCCATCACCGGTCTGGGCAGAAAGCCAGACCCGTATCGGCATATTTTCATCATCTCTGTCGATACGAGGAACAAAGTCGTCCAACATATCTATCTTATTCATCACCATTAGCGCAGGAATTTCATTAGCCTCAATCTCTTCGAGAACGGTATCAACCGCGGCAATGTTTTCCTCGATCCTGAGGTCACTTGCGTCAATCACATGTAATAACAATGTCGCCTGACGAGTTTCCTGCAGGGTTGCTTTAAATGCTGCCACTAAGTCATGTGGCAGGTGACGAATAAATCCTACTGTATCCGCCAGGATCGTTTCACCCACATCGGCGACGTTAATACGACGCAATGTTGGATCCAGCGTAGCAAACAACTGATCTGCGGCATAAACATCTGCCGCTGTTATTTGGTTAAACAGGGTGGATTTGCCGGCGTTGGTGTAGCCCACCAGAGAAACGGTTGGGACATCAGCCTTGGCACGCGATCTTCGCCCTTGCTCACGCTGTTTTTCGACTCGTTCTAAGCGACCAAGGATCTGCATAATCCGATTGCGCAGTAAACGGCGGTCGGTTTCGAGCTGAGTTTCCCCAGGGCCTCGTGAACCTATCCCCCCTCCCTGACGCTCAAGGTGGGTCCAGCCGCGCACAAGGCGAGTTGCCATGTGACGTAACTGAGCCAGCTCAACCTGCAATTTACCTTCATGGGTACGCGCACGTTGAGCAAAAATATCTAAAATCAGGCCGGTTCTGTCGACGACACGACATTCACACAGCGCTTCGAGGTTACGCTCCTGAGCTGGAGACAACGCATGATCAAATAAAATGACCGATGCCCCAGTGGCTTTCACTGCATCGGCAATTTCAATTGCCTTACCTTCACCAACAAAATACTTCGGGTGAGGAGCTTTACGGCTACCAGTAACCACCTGTAACGCTTCGACACCAGCTGAAGAGACCAGAGATTCAAACTCATCCAGATCTTCTTTGTTTTTGTCTTGCGTAAAATAGATGTGTACCAGCACCGCCTGCTCACCGGCATCATAACGGTCAAACAAGCGTATAACCTCTCAAAAAGACCAGCGGGGAACCCAGCATCCCTGGTTCCCCGGCTTGGAAAAACAACGTTATGCCTTATTCAGCGTCTTCGTTGTCTTGTTGTGGCGCAGAACCTTGCGCACTTCCACCATGGTGGTAGCTGCCAGAACCGCTAGTACCGGTGTTATTGCTGTGATGAGATACCGGACGAGACGGAACAACAGTTGAAATCGCGTGCTTATAGACCATCTGGCTAACCGTGTTTTTCAACAGGATCACAAACTGATCAAAAGACTCAATCTGACCTTGCAGCTTAATACCATTCACCAAATAAATAGAAACTGGAACACGTTCGCGACGCAGTGCGTTCAAGAACGGATCTTGTAATGATTGCCCCTTAGCCATTCTATCTTTTCCTTATATGCTTGTTGTTTGTAACTCAAGAGCCCTGAGGCTCTGAAAAACTGCGTAAGATACTGCGCACCATAACGATTCAATTGTACACATTCATTGATGCTTCGCACTAACTACCTGTACTACATCGTTGTAAGACTGGGACGGATTATCACTGTCTAACCAGTGAACACCTTCCCAACCTCTCAACCAGGTCATTTGACGCTTAGCCAATTGTCTCGTCGCGCAAATACCACGATAAACCATTTCATCATGAGGAATTTCACCCGCCAGATAAGACCACATCTGCCGGTAACCCACACAACGAATGGAAGGCATGTCCGTATGCAAATCACCACGGGCAAAAAGAGCCCGTACTTCAGCTTCAAATCCCGAAGCTAACATCTGATGAAAACGCTGCTCAATTCTTTGATGGAGCAGTTCACGGCTCGCCGGGGCGATGGCGAACTGATGCACCTGGTAAGGCAGAGCTTCTCCTGACGTTTGTGTCAGTTCCGTTAAAGTTTTACCCGAAATGAAAAAAACTTCCAGTGCCCGGGAAAGCCTTTGTGGATCATTTGGATGAATACGAGCAGCAGCAACCGGATCAACCAGTGCTAATTCACGGTGCAACGCATCCCATCCTTGCTCTGCTGCCTGTTTTTCTATCCGTTCCCGAACTTCAGGAGAGGCGGATGGCAACGGCGATAAACCTTCTAACAATGCCTTGAAGTAGAGCATCGTTCCCCCTACTAATAAGGGGATACGTCCTGCAGCGGTAATTTCCGCCATTTCAGCCAGTGCATCACGCCGGAAATCTGCGGCGGAATAAGCCTGTGCCGGGTCGAGAATATCAAGTAACCGATGCGGAGCCTGGGCGAGTTCTTCTGCCGTTGGCTTCGCGGTACCGATGTCCATCCCTTGATAGATAAGGGCCGAATCGACGCTTATCAACTCTACCGGCAACGTTTTACGCAAATTAATGGCTAACGCTGTCTTACCTGAGGCCGTCGGCCCCATCAAAAAAATTGCCTGTGGCAGGTTTTGCTTAACTTCAGTCATGTTTCAGGGCGTTCATCGCCAATTGTAAATCAACAGGTTGTAACAAACCGCCAGGTGGTGATTTCACCAGTTGCGGACAAAGACGCTCTACGTCAGCCAGCAGGGCAATTGCCTGTGACTGGTTCCATTGTTCATGAAAGCCGTCCATTTGACGAGCAAACCATTGAGCAATCTGTGTTGCGCTAACCTCTGTCTGTTGCGCCAGGTATCCTGGCAGTTCGTGAATCAAGATTTGTAAATTTTGTTTACGCAAAGGTAAAGGTACCGTGCGAATTGTTATCTGACGCGACTCCGCAACAAATTCGATGCCCATTTCCAGCAACAGTGATTGATTTTTCAGCAAAACATCCTGTTCTTCTTTGGTCACCTTCAACCGAACGGGTATCAACAACGGTTGGGCTCGAGCGCCTTCACTACCCGGCACGAGCTGCGCCATTCTCAACCAGCGCTCAGCTACGCTTAGTGAAAGCAGCATCAATTTGCCTTCGCGTTCCAGCAACGCCAGGTCCGGAGGAAGAACCGTCAGTACGCGGCCAAAACTTTGCGCATGTGCATCTAACGCCTCGAAAACTTCAGGCTCAGCAACACGATTCTCCACCGCAGATGCGGGTGTATCCAGTAACTCGCGGTACAACGCACCTTCTTTCTTCTGAAAACCGGGTGCAGCATGGGGCCACAATGGTGCGACTTTATTCACGCCCCCACCGCTATGCCCAGGGATATTTTCCCCAGAACTACGTGGTGCAACGTCACGATATGCCGCTTCGCGATGTGTCGTTGCCGGAGCAGGGGTCGCAAACTGATTCCGCCCCGATGCAACGCGGTTTTCAGGCTGCCAGCGCGGTTGTGGATCTTCCGCAGTCTCTTCCAACGGTAGACGATTTTCGCTCTGCTGTTGCAAAACGCTTAACACGCCCTGGTAGATAAAATCATGTACCAGGCGCGACTGATGAAAACGGACTTCATGCTTAGCGGGATGCACATTCACATCCACCTGATGCGGGTCAATTTCAAGATATAGCACAAATGCGGGTTGTTGCTCGGCCCCAAGCTTATCTTCACAGGCCTGGCGGATCGCATGGTTGATCAGGCGATCGCGCATCATGCGTCCATTCACATAACAGTATTGAATCTCAGCAAGCGCAGACGTGGTGGCAGACGGTTCAGCCACCCAGCCACGCAACGCCAAATCACCATGTTGCCATTCGATGGCCAACGCTTGTTCGAGGAATGCAGTACCGCAGATTGCCCCAAGGCGGCGTTCACGTGGTGCGCCTTCCGCTACAGCACGGTACTGACGTATCACTTTACCGTTATGGGTGAGATTAATTGACACATCGAAGCGCGCCAGCGCAATACGTCTGACTATTTCATCAATGTGGTTGAATTCAGTTTTTTCGGTGCGCATAAATTTGCGCCGGGCAGGCGTGTTGTAGAACAGATCCAACACCTCGAGCGTGGTTCCAACAGGATGTGCGGCAGGTTTAACCGTCACATCTTGTTCGCGTCCTTCGGCATAAGCCTGCCACGCCTCGCTTTGTTCAGCAGTACGCGACGTTAACGTCAGCCGCGCAACTGAGCTAATACTCGCCAGCGCTTCACCACGAAAACCAAGGCTAATAATGGCTTCAAGGTCATCAAGTGTGGCGATTTTACTGGTGGCATGACGAGCCAGCGCCAGCGCCAGCTCATCTTTTTTAATCCCGCAGCCATTGTCGCGAATGCGAATGAGCTTGGCACCACCACGTTCGATATCAATATCAATCCGCGTAGCACCCGCATCAAGGCTGTTCTCAACCAGTTCTTTCACCACCGACGCGGGGCGCTCTACCACTTCGCCAGCCGCAATCTGGTTGGCAAGTTGCGGCGGCAAAACCTGAATCGGCATGAAATATCCTTATTGAGTAATCGCGACCTGATCGACACCTGAGCCTGAGCGTGCGGTCTGAGAAGAGTCAGGTGCTGATTGTAGCGGATGCGTCAGGAAATAATCCTTTAACCCTTGATAAATAGCCTGGGCAATTTTTTGCTGATAATCATCGCTATCCAGCAGACGCTCTTCCGAATGGTTACTGATAAACCCGGTTTCCACCAACACAGAAGGAATATCCGGGGAACGTAACACCCCAAGGCTCGCATGCTCCGGACGGCGTTTATGTAACGCGCCTACCCGCTGCATCTGCGCCAGAACTTTGGTTGCCACATCATACCCGACGCGCTGAGAATGGCCGAATTGCAAATCCAGCACCGCCTGGCTGAGATAAGGATCCGCCTGGCTGTTGGCCAGCACATCGCCCGCGCCGCCAAGTAACTCGGATTGTTTTTCGTGTTGCTCAAGCCAGCCTGCCATTTCGCTATTTGCCCGGCGATTTGACAACACCCAGACAGAAGCCCCTGTTGCATCGCGATTTGGTGCGGCATCAGCATGAATCGACACCAGAATATTGGCGTTCTGCTTACGGGCGACATCTGAACGCCCCATCACTGAAATAAAATAGTCGCCATCGCGAGTGAGCACACCTTTAAACATGGAGTCGTCATTAAGCAACTCACGAAGTTTACGGGCGATAGAAATAGTGACGTTTTTCTCTTTGGTACCACCGGGGCCAATCGCGCCAGGATCTTGCCCACCGTGACCGGCATCAATGGCGACGACGATAGTATCGGATTGAGTGGTGGTGCGTTTCGCTCGTGCCGGATGCGTGACGGTATTCGAACTCATGGCACCGGTTACGGTTTGAGAACTAAAAGGATTTTTTGCCGGTTCAGCGGGACGTGTTACTGGCAACACTTCAACACGTTTCGCCACTACTGGTGGCGGTGGAGGTGGCGGCGGCGGCGGCGGTGCATCGGCATTAATGGTAAATACCACCGTATAATTAGCGCCGTGCTGCTGTTTCACCGCTCGTGTTTTACCTGGCTGGGTGAGGTCCACCACCAGACGTAAAGAACCGCTATCTTTAGGTTGCCCGGATCGAATGCTTTTCACCAGATTATTGCCACTGAATAGCAGCGGCAAACCTCTAATAACACCGGTTTGCTTGATATCCAGAGCAACGCTTTTTTTATCATCCTGAGAAAAAGCATATTCAGGGTCACCAATAAAACTAAAGGTGATCCGCGCCTGCGAATCACCATTTGATACCTGAATATCTGCTAAATTTGCGGCGTTGACCTGTACAGTCAGTACCAGTAAACACACCGCCATCAACCAACTTTTTACGCGAGAGATCATCCCGTCATCCTTGTTATTTGGCCAACCGCGCCAGTAACGACTCACCAGATGAGGAAACTGCTTTCAGACACGCTTCGCGCCCGCAAGCCTGGTAACTTAGGTGGATTTCGACATCCGGTTCTGGAAGCACACCCTGACCTTGTTGCGGCCACTCCACCAGACTGATTGCATCATTGGTGAAATAGTCACGGATTCCCATAAACTCGAGTTCTTCTGGATCGGCAAGACGGTAAAGATCGAAGTGATACACCATCAAATCGCCGAGGGTGTACGGCTCCACCAACGTATAGGTTGGGCTTTTAACGTTCCCTTTATGGCCTAGCGCCTGTATAAAACCACGGCTAAATGTCGTTTTCCCCGCGCCCAGGTCACCATACAGATGAATAACGGTGGCACCTTCGCAGGCTTTAGCCAGACGGGCACCCAACTCTAATGTCGCAGCTTCATCAGGTAATGCGATAACTCGATTAATCATTTTCTTTGCTATTCAAATCCGGGTTAACAAAAGGGTACAACGTCGTTAATAAGTCGCTCGCTAACATGCCACGCGTGCCGTAGCGATGGGCTAACATGTCAGCAGCAGCACCATGAGCAACACAACCAGCGCAAGCAGCATCATACGGGGTTAACTTCTGTGCCAGCAACGCTCCGATAATTCCGGACAGCACATCCCCCATTCCACCACTGCCCATGCCAGCATTACCCACATCAATCATTGCGCACTCACCACTTTGGCTGGCCACAATCGTACCGGCACCTTTTAAGACCACAATTCCACCATAACGTTTTACCAGGCGGTCCGCGGAAAGTAAGCGGTCACTCTCAATTTGAGATACGGTACAATTTAATAACCTGGCGGCCTCTCCAGGATGTGGCGTAATCACGCGATTCTGACGTTTATCGGGATTGATTGCCAGAAGGTTAAGCGCATCGGCATCCCACAACATCGGTTTCTGACTGTTCTCTGCTTTTTGTAAGGCGCTTTTGCCCCACTCCTGCTGCCCTAAACCTGGGCCAATGACCACCACATCAGCCCACTCAAGAGATTCATCAAGCGTTTGTGCAGTCAGTTCCTGAACCATTAATTCCGGACGAGCAGTGAGCAATGGTACAACGTTCTCGATACGTGTCAGCACTCTGACTAAACCCGCCCCCGCCCGTAATGCGGCTTCACCCGCCATTCTAATCGCTCCGGCAGTACCGTAATCACCACCAATAACCACCAGCCGCCCGTTAGTGCCTTTGTGCGAAGTAGGTTTCCGTGGCGGTAGCCAGCCGGATAATTGTGCGCTATCCACGCGAGAAATTGGCGCTGTCTGGCCTTGCAACCACTCTTCAAGACCAAGCGCATGAAAATGCAGTTTACCGACCACATCCCGAGCCTTTCCCGTTAGTAAGCCAGGTTTGAGAGCAATAAACGTCAGGGTATGGGAGGCATGTATCACTGCACCTGGTGTCGCCCCAGTTTCTGCGAGCAGGCCTGAAGGAATATCCAGCGCAATGACCGGTGCCGAATACTGATTACATTGTTCGATAAGCTGTACTGCAGCCTCACGCGGCACGCTATTCAGACCGGTTCCCAACACACCATCAATCACAAGGTCGATATCATCGGGCCAGACAGTATCCGCTGCGTGAATCACACCCGCGGCATTTAGCCAGGCATCGCGCGCTGTAGCAGCTTCTTCCGGTAAGGCTTTATCGCTTTCTAATGCCAGCAATGTCACGCGGATGCCAGCAGCCTGAGCAAGCCGAGCCACCACGTAACCATCGCCGCCGTTATTGCCATGCCCGCATGCAATCAACCAGTGGTGAGTTTGCGGGTACAGTTCACGGGCTAAATTAAACGCCGCCGCTCCCGCTCGTTGCATCAATTCATACAGCGTTAACCCTAAGTCATCCGCCGCCTGCTTTTCAGCGGTGCGCAGCCAGTCTGCTGACCAGACTGAATGTGGTATACTTTTAGCGGTTATTTTTAGGCTCAGGTCCGTCATGTCACAGCCCCTCGATCTCAATCAATTAGCGCAAAATATTAAACAGTGGGGGATCGAACTCGGCTTCCAGCAAGTTGGAATTTCCGATACCGATCTCACCGCCAGCGAGCCTGCGCTCCAGATGTGGCTGGATAAACAATACCACGGTGAGATGGACTGGATGGCTCGTCACGGCATGATGCGTGCCCGGCCTCACGAACTGCTCCCCGGCACTTTGCGTGTGATTAGCGTGCGCATGAACTATCTTCCGGCAAACGCAGCCTTCGCTTCAACGCTCAAAAATCCCAAAATTGGTTATATCAGCCGCTACGCGCTTGGACGTGACTACCACAAACTGCTGCGTAATCGGCTCAAAAAACTGGGTGAAATGATCCAGTCCCACTGTTCCACGCTGAATTTTAGACCTTTTGTGGATTCTGCGCCGATTCTTGAACGCCCATTGGCAGAAAAAGCCGGTCTGGGTTGGACAGGTAAGCACTCACTTATCCTTAATCAGGAAGCCGGTTCATTCTTTTTCCTCGGCGAGCTGTTGGTCGATATCCCTCTTCCTGTTGATAAAGCTATCGAGGAACAATGTGGGCGCTGTGTGGCTTGCATGACTATTTGTCCAACCGGCGCGATTGTGGAGCCATACACCGTGGATGCCAGGCGCTGCATCTCCTACCTCACCATTGAGCTTGAAGGCGCCATTCCCGAAGAGTTCAGACCATTAATCGGTAACCGCATCTATGGATGTGACGACTGCCAACTGATTTGCCCGTGGAATCGTTTTTCGCAACTCACCACAGAAGACGACTTTAGCCCGCGCCGTGCGTTACATGCGCCACCGCTGGTTGAGTTATTCGCCTGGAGTGAAGAGTATTTCCTGCGGGTAACCGAAGGTTCGGCAATTCGGCGCATTGGACATTTGCGCTGGCTGCGAAATATTGCGGTAGTGATGGGTAATGCGCCATGGGATGAAGCGATTCTGGAAGCACTACAACAACGAAAAGGTGAGCACCCACTTCTTGACGAACACATCGACTGGGCGATTGCGCAACAATTAACCAGACGAAGCGCGAATGCAACGGAAGTCCAGTTACCGCAAAAACAGCGTCTGGTTCGAGTCATTGAAAAGGGGTTAAAACGTGATGCGTGAAATGTCCACAGGATGTGAATAAAAATTTGAAAGCCTTGCCCCACAAGCGATGTAAAATCTGCAAGCGATCGAGTTAACATTTTTAAACATTATAAAAATGAATTAAATCAATTAGTTAAACTAAAGATGTAAAAGTTAATAAATAATTAGCGATCGAAGGGAATAAAACTAAGCTGTGGATAAGTCTGTTCACAATAGTTTTTGAGGAACGTAAAAACCACCACCGACGCGACTTAGCGTTGTGGATAATTTGTACTGGATATTAGAATTTGGAGCGGGAAACGAGACTCGAACTCGCGACCCCGACCTTGGCAAGGTCGTGCTCTACCAACTGAGCTATTCCCGCTTGGGTGGTGCTGGCTGTAAAAGCCAAATCAAATTTTGGAGCGGGAAACGAGACTCGAACTCGCGACCCCGACCTTGGCAAGGTCGTGCTCTACCAACTGAGCTATTCCCGCTTGGGTGGTGCTGGCTGTAAAAAGCCTAATCAAATTTGGAGCGGGAAACGAGACTCGAACTCGCGACCCCGACCTTGGCAAGGTCGTGCTCTACCAACTGAGCTATTCCCGCTCTGTGTAACGCTGCAAATTCTGCATCGGTACGGGAGGCGCATTATACGAGAAATCGTTTTAGTCGCAAGCCCCTCAAAAGGTTTTTTTCACAAAATTAGTTTGAATGGCGATTTAAACGCCAAAATGATTAATATCTCAGCGATGGAGGAGTTTAGCTCCTCCCACACGCCTGTCAAAGCTTAATAAAATTCTCGCGATAGAATGCTAACTCAGCCACTGACTCACGAATATCGTCCATTGCCTGATGAGTGCCCTGCTTTTTGAAATCAGCCAAAATCTCAGGTTTCCAACGGCGCGCCAGCTCTTTGAGCGTACTGACATCCAGATAACGATAGTGGAAGTAAGCTTCCAGCTCAGGCATATACTTAAACAGGAAACGACGATCCTGGCCGATACTGTTACCACAGATTGGCGAGCTATTCGCTGGCACCCAAAGCTTTAGGAACTCAAGTGTTGCCAGTTCAGCTGCGCGGTCATCCTGGGTACTCGCTTTGACACGCTCAACCAGGCCACTTCCAGTATGAGTACGCACATTCCAGTCATCCATCAGCGCCAGTTGCTCATCAGACTGATGAACAGCAATGGTTGGTCCTTCAGCGAGGATATTCAAATTGGCATCAGTAACCAGAGTGGCGATTTCAATTATGCGATCCCGCTCGGGGTCCAGGCCGGTCATTTCTAAATCAATCCAAATGAGATTGTTTTCATTTCCACTCATGCTATTTTCCACCCTTCTTGTGCGTAGCCCACCCTTGTCGATGGGTTAACTCGTATAAAATAGTGTGTATCATAGAGGTTTTGCCCACTACGGGCGACCAGGAGCCAGTAAGATTGAGCAAAAATAAACTCTCCAAAGGACAGCAGCGCCGGGTTTCAGCAAACCACCAGCGTCGGCTTAAACAGACTGTGGAGAAAGCCGATCCCGACGACTCTCAGTTTGGTGAACCGCGCGATGGCCGCGTGATAAGCCGTTTCGGCCAACATGCCGATGTTGAATCTCTCGGTGGTGAAATTCACCGCTGCAATATTCGTCGCACCATCCGTTCGCTGGTGACTGGCGACAACGTGGTCTGGCGCCCAGCTAAAGAAGCGGCTGCCGGTGTCACGATTAAAGGCATTGTAGATGCAGTACATGAGCGCACTACCGTCCTGACGCGCCCTGATTTCTACGACGGCGTAAAACCTATTGCCGCTAATATCGACCAAATCATCGTGGTTTCCGCGATCTTGCCGGAGCTGTCACTGAATATTATTGACCGTTATCTGGTGGCGTGCGAAACGCTCGATGTCGAACCATTGCTGGTACTGAACAAAACCGACCTGCTGGACGAAGCAGGCCTGAAGTTCGTCAATGAACAAATGGATATCTACCGCAAGATTGGTTATCGCGTTCTGTTCGTTTCCAGCCACAAAGTTGAAGGTCTGAAAGAGCTTGAAGAAGCGTTGATTGGCCGCGTCAGTATTTTTGCCGGGCAATCAGGTGTGGGCAAATCCAGCCTGCTCAACAACCTTCTCGGCTTTAAAGAAGTCCAGATTTTGGTTAATGACGTTTCGGACAACTCCGGTTTAGGTCAACACACCACCACCGCTTCACGTCTGTATCACTTCCCGGGCGGCGGTGATGTTATCGACTCCCCAGGCGTGCGTGAGTTTGGTTTGTGGCACTTAGAGCCGGATCAGGTCACTCATGGGTTTACTGAATTCCACGACTATTTAGGTCGTTGCAAATACCGTGACTGCAGCCACACCAACGATCCAGGCTGCGCACTGCGCGAAGCTGTTGAACGTGGGGAAATCGCAGAAACGCGTTTCGATAACTACCACCGCATACTGGAAAGTATGTCCGAGGTAAAATCGCGTAAAACCTTTTCCGATACTGACCGCTGACAATTAAGCTGGGCATCGCTAAAATCGCGCTCCTTTTTGTGTATGCCCGCTTACATGTGTACTTAGCCAGGAGGCTATCTTGTTAGACAATTTTAAACTTTCACTCCAGTACATCCTGCCTAAACTTTGGCTGACACGCCTGGCAGGCTGGGGTGCAAGCAAACGAGCAGGCTGGTTAACCAAACTGGTTATCGATCTGTTCGTCAAATACTACAAAGTCGACATGAAGGAAGCACAGAAGCCAGACACCGCCAGCTACCGCACCTTCAACGAATTCTTCGTTCGCCCACTGCGTGACGATGTTCGCCCAGTGAACACCGACCCTAATGTGCTGGTGATGCCAGCAGATGGCGTAGTCAGCCAGTTAGGCCCAATTGAAGAAGACAAAATCTTGCAGGCAAAAGGCCATAATTACAGCCTCGAAGCCCTGCTCGCCGGTAACTACTTAATGGCAGATTTGTTCCGTAACGGTAGCTTCGTTACGACTTATCTGTCACCACGTGACTACCACCGCGTTCACATGCCTTGTAACGGTATTTTGCGTGAGATGATTTACGTGCCGGGCGACTTGTTCTCTGTGAACCATTTAACCGCGCAAAACGTGCCGAATCTGTTTGCCCGTAACGAACGCGTTATCTGCCTGTTTGATACCGAATTTGGCCCGATGGCCCAAATTCTGGTGGGTGCCACCATTGTTGGCAGCATCGAAACAGTCTGGGCTGGCACCATCACACCACCGCGTGAAGGAGTTATCAAACGCTGGACATGGCCTGCGGGCGAAAGCGAAGGTTCTGTGGCGCTGTTAAAAGGCCAGGAAATGGGTCGCTTTAAACTAGGTTCAACGGTTATTAACTTGTTCGCACCGGGTAAAGTGAACCTGGTTGAACAGCTGCAAAGCCTGTCTGCGACCAAAATTGGTGAGCCGCTGGCAATCTCGACTGAACCGATGAGTGAACCAGAAATTCCGGTAAGCGAAATTCCCGAACCAGAAGTGGCAGCTGAAGCGGACACACCAGAGAACAAACCAGACATCTAATAACGCTATTATCTCCAGCCCTCACCATGAGGGCTGGTTCATAAATAAGGGACTGACGTGCGCCTGATAATCACATTACTGATCGGTTGCTGCCTCAGCCTCGGTGCCTACGCCGCAACGGCCCCCGACGCCAAACAAATCACCCAGGAACTGGAACAAGCCAAATCTGCGAAGGATAAACCAGGCAGTGCTGAAACTGTGGAAGCTCTACAGGCGGCCCTTAATGCGCTTGATGAACGCAAAGTCTCCCTGGAACGAGCCACACAATATCAACAAGTTATAGATAACTTCTCCAAGCTTTCAGATACCTTGCGTCGACAAATCAATAATCAGCACGATGAACCACAAAAAGTGCCTGATGGCCTGTCGACCGATGCGTTAAATCAGGAAATCCTGCAAGTCAGTAGTCAGTTGCTGGATAAAAGCCGTCTTGCGCAGCAAGAGCAGGAACGCACCCGAGAAATCACCGACTCACTCAGCCAGCTCCCGCAGCAGCAAACTGATGCTCGCCGCCAGTTAAACGACGTTGAGCGTCGGATGGGAACCTTGCCAGCCACCAGCACACCATTAACTCAGGCGCAGAACATCGCTTTGCAGGCTGAAGCTTCACGCCTGAAAGCGTTAGTCGATGAACTGGAACTGGCACAATTGTCAGCCAGTAATCGCCAGGAACTCGCTCGCCTGCGGGCCGAGCTGGCCCAAAAACAGAGCGCACAGCTGGATGCTTATCTTCAGGCATTGCGTAACCAACTGAATAACCAGCGCCAGCGTGAAGCAGAACAAGCGCTGGAAAGCACCGAACTGTTGGCCGAAAGCAGCGCCAACCTGCCGCCAGAGATCGTTGCCCAGTTTAATAATAACCGCCAACTATCTCAGGCATTGAACCAACAAGCTCAGCGTATGGATTTAGTGGCCTCGCAGCAACGCCAGGCCTCCAGCCAGACGGTGCAAGTGCGCCAGGCACTTAATACGCTGCGCGAGCAATCACAATGGCTGGGCGTTTCAAACGTCCTCGGCGAAGCGCTGCGTGCTCAAGTAGCCCGTTTGCCTGAAATGCCAAAACCTCAGCAAGTGGATACCGAACTCGGCCAGTTGCGTGTCCAGCGTTTGCATTACGAAGACCTGCTGAGTAAACAACAACAGCTTATGCAAACTCGCCAAACCAATGGTCAGCCGCTCACCAGCGAGCAAAATCGTATTCTGGAAGCACAACTACGTACCCAGCGCGAACTGCTCAATTCTTTGCTGCAAGGTGGCGATAACCTCATCCTTGAACTGACCAAGCTGAAAGTGGCGAACAGCCAACTGGAAGATGCACTCAAAGAGGTCAACGTAGCCACACACCGTTACCTGTTCTGGACCTCAGACGTTAGTCCAATAGGATTCGCCTGGCCGGTTGAGTTAGTGCAGGATTTACGCCGTCTGGTTTCGATGGATACCTTCAGCCAACTCGGCAGCGCTACCATGATGATGCTGACCAGCAAGGAAACGCTGTTGCCGCTGTTTGGTGCGTTGATCCTCGTCGGTTTCAGTATTAGTTCGCGCCGCCATTTCACCGCCTTCCTGGACCGCTCAAGCGCCAAAGTCGGTAAAGTGACGCAGGATCATTTCAGCTTAACCTTGCGCACCGTGTTCTGGTCGATTCTGGTGGCGCTCCCGCTGCCGGTGCTATGGGCAACGCTCGGTTTCGGGCTTCAGGCTGCGTGGCCGTATCCCCTCGCGGTGGCAATTGGTGATGGTGTAACCGCCACCGTTCCCTTGCTGTGGGCCGTGATGATTTGTGCCACGTTTGCGCGCCCTAACGGTTTGTTCATCGTGCATTTTGGCTGGCCGCAACAACGTGTGGCCCGCGCGATGCGTTACTACCTGATGAGTATCGGCCTGATCGTGCCACTGATTATGGCCTTGATTATGTTTGATAATCTTAGCGATCGTGAATTCTCAGGCTCACTTGGGCGGCTGTGCTTTATTTTGATTTGTGGTGCGTTAGCGCTGGTGACCTTAAGCCTGAAACGTGCGGGTATACCGCTGTATCTGGATAAACAAGGCAATAGCGAAAACATCGCGAACACCGTGCTGTGGAACCTGCTGCTTGCCGCTCCATTAGTGGCAATTCTGGCGGCCGTGGTCGGTTACCTCGCGACCGCACAGGCCTTGCTTGCCAGGCTGGAAACCTCAGTCGCTATCTGGTTCCTGCTGCTGGTGGTCTACCATATCATCCGCCGCTGGATGCTGATTCAGCGTCGCCGCCTGGCGTTTGATCGTGCAAAACATCGCCGTGCTGAAATCCTCGCCCAGCGTGCGCGTGGCGAAGAAGAAACCACTCATAGCCTCAGCGCAGAAAGTTCTGCTGAAACCATCGAAGAACAGGAAATCGATCTGGATACCATCAGTGTACAGTCACTGCGCCTGGTGCGGTCGATTCTGATGCTGATTGCACTGTTGTCGGTCATTGTATTGTGGTCAGAAATCCATTCCGCCTTTGGCTTCCTTGAGAACATCACCTTGTGGGATGTGACCTCAACCGTACAAGGCGTGGAAAGCCTTGAGCCGATTACGCTTGGTGCGGTGTTGATTGCGATTCTGGTGCTGATTATTACCATGCAACTGGTGCGTAATTTTCCCGCACTGCTTGAACTCGCGCTGCTACAGCATCTGGATTTAGCCCCTGGTACTGGTTATGCGATTACTACCGTCACCAAATATCTGCTGTTACTGGTGGGGACGTTGGTCGGTTTCTCGATGATTGGTATCGAATGGTCGAAATTGCAGTGGCTGGTCGCCGCCCTCGGTGTGGGTTTAGGTTTTGGTTTACAGGAAATTTTTGCCAACTTTATCTCTGGCCTGATTATCTTGTTCGAAAAGCCGATTCGTATTGGCGATACCGTGACGATCCGCGATCTCACCGGTAGCGTCACCAAGATCAATACCCGTGCCACGACGATCAGCGACTGGGATCGTAAAGAGATCATCGTACCGAACAAGGCGTTTATCACCGAGCAGTTCATCAACTGGTCGCTGTCGGATTCGGTAACGCGTGTGGTGTTAACCGTTCCAGCCCCGTCGGATGCGAACAGCGAAGAAGTGACGAGGGTGCTGTTACAGGCAGCTGAGCGTTGTTCACTGGTGATTGATAACCCAGCGCCAGAAGCATTCCTGGTGGATTTACAGGCGGGTATTCAGATTTTTGAGCTGCGTATTTATGCCGCTGAGATGAACCACCGTATGCCACTACGTCACGAGATTCATCAGTTGATTCTGCAAGGGTTCCGCGAACACGGAATCGAGCTACCGTTCCCACCATTCCAGATGCGTCTGGATACTTTAGGCGGGCAACGTAGCAGTAAAACGCTGACATCTTCAGGGAAAGCGGGCAGGACGCCGGGGAGTTTGTAAGCAAGGTCGCCCTCATCCGAGCCTTCTCCCCCAGGAGAAGGAGAAAACCGGTACCGCCCTCAGGGGGGGAGAACACCAGACTATCCCCTCTCCCTCAGGGAGAGGGCCAGGGTGAGGGTGGTTTAAGCGCGATCTACCGGAAACGCCAGCACATCGGCCAGGCTTTCAGCCTTCAGAGCCAACATAATCAAACGATCCACACCTAACGCCACGCCTGAGCAATCTGGCAAACCTGCCTTCAACGCTTCCAACAAATTCACATCAATTGGTTGCTGCGGCAAACCGCGAGCGGCACGTTTACGGTTATCCTGCTCGAAACGCTGCTGCTGCTCACGCGCATCGGTTAATTCGTGGAAACCATTCGCCAGCTCAATACCTCGGAAGTAAACCTCAAAGCGCTCAGCTACACGATGGTCTTCGGTGCTGATCTGTGCAAGAGCGGCCTGGCTTGCCGGGAAGTGGTACACAAACGTCGGTTTATCTTTACCAATATGCGGCTCGACACCCATGCTGAAAAGCAGTTGCAGCAAGGTGTCACGGTCTTCTTCCTGATCGGCAATGTTGCTTAAATCGAGTTTTCTCGCCACTTCGCGCAGCTGGGTTTTGTCCGCAGAAAGCGGGTCAATTTCCAGGTGGCGTTGGAAAGCCTGCTGATAAGAGAGCGTTTCTGCCGCATCAGTTTCCAGAACCTGTTGCAGTAAATCATCCACTTCATTCATCAGACGATACATATCGTAGCAAGGGCGGTACCACTCCAGCATGGTGAATTCTGGATTATGGTGGCGACCCATTTCTTCGTTACGGAAACTGCGGCACAACTGGAATACCGGGCCAATGCCCGCCGCCAGCAGGCGTTTCATGTGATATTCCGGGCTGGTCATCAGGTACAAATTGACGCCCTGAGCGTGGCCTGGGCCAACAAAACGGGTTTCAAACGGGAACAGGTTAATATCTGTAACCGTTGCCTGGCTCATGCAGGGTGTTTCCACCTCCAGTACACCGCGATCGGCAAAAAAACGCCGAATAACCGCCATGATCGCGGCGCGTTTCAACAGGTTGGGGATGGATGCGCTCGGCTGCCAAGTGGCCGTTTCGCTCATGGTGGAATCTCCGTATACAAACAAGGCGGAGAAGTCTACTCGCAACACTCCAGGGAGACAAATTTTGCCTGGTAAATTTTCATCAGCCTACGAACCGATTTGGCAGTAAAAATTTGAATTTCGTGACCTGACTCATCATCAAAATTAATTAATTACCGATCTGAACAGCAAAAAAATCGAACACGTCAAATTTCCTTAATATGCCTACGGCTATAATCCGCTACCTACAAAGGAGCAGGGATAACCCTTTCGCGTAGCTAGCGCCGTATTGGTGAACTACCTTTGGTTACATTAGCTATACGAAATCACTAAAATCTGGAGGAATGTCGTGCAAACCTTTCAAGCCGATCTCGCCATAATAGGCGCTGGCGGAGCGGGCTTACGAGCAGCCATTGCGGCAGCACAAGCCAATCCACAAGCCAAAATCGCTCTGATCTCCAAAGTCTACCCAATGCGTAGCCACACCGTGGCCGCTGAAGGGGGTTCTGCCGCCGTTGCGCAGGATCACGACAGTTTCGAATACCATTTTAATGACACCGTAGCCGGTGGTGACTGGTTGTGCGAGCAAGATGTGGTCGACTACTTCGTCCATCAATGCCCAACCGAAATGACACAGCTGGAGCAATGGGGTTGCCCATGGAGCCGCCGTCCGGACGGTTCCGTAAACGTGCGTCGCTTCGGTGGCATGAAGATTGAGCGTACCTGGTTTGCCGCGGATAAAACCGGCTTCCATATGCTCCACACCCTGTTCCAGACCTCATTACAGTTCCCGCAGATCCAGCGTTTTGACGAGCATTTCGTGCTCGATATTCTGGTGGACGACGGCGCAGCACGTGGCCTGGTCGCCATGAATATGATGGAAGGCACGCTGGTGCAAATCCGCGCGAATGCCGTGGTAATGGCAACCGGCGGTGCAGGTCGTGTTTACCGCTACAACACCAACGGCGGCATCGTGACCGGTGATGGTATGGGCATGGCGTTAAGCCACGGCGTACCGCTACGCGATATGGAATTCGTGCAATATCACCCAACTGGCCTGCCAGGCTCCGGCATTCTTATGACAGAAGGCTGCCGTGGTGAAGGCGGTATTCTGGTCAACAAAGATGGCTATCGCTATCTGCAAGATTACGGCATGGGACCAGAAACTCCGCTTGGCGAACCACGTAACAAGTACATGGAACTTGGCCCACGCGACAAAGTTTCTCAAGCCTTCTGGCACGAATGGCGCGCAGGCCGCACCGTTCCGACGCCACGTGGCGATGTGGTCTATCTCGACCTGCGTCATCTGGGCGAGAAAAAACTCCTCGAACGCCTGCCGTTTATCTGCGAATTGTCCAAAGCGTATGTTGGCGTCGATCCGGTTAAAGAGCCGATTCCAGTTCGCCCTACCGCGCACTACACCATGGGCGGTATCGAAACGGATAGCCAATGCGAAAGCCGTATCAAAGGGCTGTTTGCCGTCGGCGAATGTTCTTCCGTTGGTCTACATGGTGCAAACCGTCTGGGTTCTAACTCTCTTGCTGAGCTGGTGGTGTTTGGCCGTATGGCGGGCGAAAGTGCCATGAAGCGCGCGAACGAAGCGCAGCCTGCGAATGATGCCGCGCTGAATGCGCAAGCCGCTGATGTCGAAACGCGTCTGAAGAAACTGGTTAATCAGGAAGGCAATGAAAACTGGTCGAAAATCCGCGATGAAATGGGCCTGTCGATGGAAGAAGGCTGCGGTATTTATCGCACCCCAGAGCTGATGCAGAAAACCATCGATAAACTGTCTGAGCTGCAAGAACGCTTCAAACGCGTACGCATCACCGATACCTCCAGCGTGTTTAATACCGATTTGCTCTACACCATCGAGCTGGGCCACGGCCTGAACGTTGCGGAATGTATGGCGCACTCGGCGATGGCGCGTAAAGAGTCTCGCGGTGCACACCAGCGTTTAGACGAAGGTTGTACCGAGCGTGATGACGTTAACTTCCTGAAGCACACTCTCGCTTTCCGTGACGCAGATGGAACGACACGTCTGGAATACAGTGATGTGAAAATCACCACTTTGCCACCGGCTAAACGCGTCTACGGTGCGGAATCCGAAGCAGCCGACAAGAAGAAGGAGACGTCGAATGGCTGATGTGATGAAGACTCTGAAGATTGAAGTGATGCGCTACAACCCGGAAACGGACAGCGAGCCACACAGTGCTATCTACGAAGTGCCTTATGATGAACAAACCTCGCTGCTTGATGCGCTGGGTTACATCAAAGACAATTTGGCACCAGACCTGACCTACCGCTGGTCGTGCCGTATGGCTATCTGCGGCTCTTGCGGCATGATGGTCAACCGTGTACCGAAACTGGCTTGTAAAACCTTCCTGCGTGAATACACGCAAGGTATGAAGGTTGAAGCGCTGGGGAACTTCCCTATCGAGCGCGATTTAGTCGTCGACATGACTCACTTTATCGAAAGCCTGGAAGCGATTAAGCCTTACATCATCGGCAACACGCGTACGCCAGATCAGGGGCCAAACACCCAAACCCCGGCACAGATGGCGAAATACCATCAGTTCTCCGGCTGCATCAACTGTGGCCTGTGCTATGCAGCTTGCCCACAGTTTGGTTTGAATCCTGAGTTCATTGGCCCGGCGGCCATTACGCTTGCTCATCGTTACAACCTGGATAACCGCGACCATGGCAAGAAAGAGCGTATGGCGCAGCTCAACGGCCAGAACGGCGTCTGGAGTTGCACTTTCGTGGGCTACTGCTCCGAGGTGTGCCCGAAACACGTCGATCCGGCAGCTGCCATCCAGCAGGGTAAAGTCGAAAGCTCGAAAGACTTTTTGATTGCCACCCTGAAACCACGCTAAGGAGTGCAAAATGACTACGAAACGTAAGCCATATGTACGGACGATGACTCCGACCTGGTGGCAAAAACTGGGCTTCTACCGTTTCTATATGATTCGCGAAGGAACATCGGTGCCAACCGTGTGGTTCAGTATTCTGCTGATCTGCGGTCTGTTTTCGCTGAAAAGTGGCCCGGAAAGTTGGGCGGGATTTGTCAGTTTTCTGCAAAACCCGATTGTGGTTATCCTCAATCTGATCACCTTAGCGGCGGCTTTACTGCATACCAAAACCTGGTTTGAACTGGCACCGAAGGCCGCCAATATCATCATTAAAGATGAGAAAATGGGGCCAGAGCCGGTGATTAAAGGATTGTGGGCGGTGACCATTGTCGCCACTGTCGTCATTCTGTTTGTTGCACTGTTCTGGTAAGGGGACGTCATGATTAATCCAAATCCAAAACGCTCCGACGAGCCGGTATTCTGGGGTCTGTTTGGCGCAGGCGGCATGTGGGGGGCGATCATCGCTCCGGTAATCGTGTTGCTGGTTGGCATTATGCTGCCGCTGGGTCTGTTCCCGGGCGATGCTTTGGGCTATGAGCGTGTGCTGGCATTTTCGCAAAGCCTGATTGGCCGCCTGTTCATCTTCCTGATGATTGTGCTGCCGTTATGGTGTGGGCTTCACCGTATCCACCACGCGATGCACGACCTGAAAATTCACGTGCCGTCTGGCAAGTGGGTGTTCTACGGTCTTGCTGCCATTCTGACCGTCGTAACCTTTATCGGTGTGATCACTCTCTAATCACATTGATTGTCAACAAGGCCTGCCATTGCGCAGGCCTTTTTATTTGTACCGGCCAGAACTAAAGTGTCGTTTTATGGAGGAATACCAATGATGAACAAAACTCTCAGCTGTGCGCTGCTACTCACGGCCTCTTGCTCGACGTTTGCCGCCCCGAATACGCTGACTGAAAAACAGATTGCCCAGACAGTCGACCGTGTCATCGCACCGCTACTCAAACAGCAGAGTATTCCAGGCATGGCGGTCGCCGTGATTTATCAGGGAAAACCGTATTACTTCACTTATGGCAAAGCTGATATCAGCCAAAATTTACCGGTGACGAAAGAGACATTATTTGAGCTCGGCTCAGTCAGTAAGACCTTTACTGGCGTGCTGGGCGGCGATATCGTCGCGCGCGGTGAAATTAAACTGAGCGATCCGGCAATCAAGTACTGGCCTGAATTAACCGGTAAACAATGGAAAGATATAAACCTGCTGCATCTTGCCACCTATACCGCAGGAGGCTTGCCGTTGCAGGTGCCTGATGACGTCACCAGCCCGGCTTCCCTGCTCCACTTTTACCAGACCTGGCAGCCACAATGGGCACCGGGGACGACTCGTCTGTATGCCAATTCCAGCATCGGCCTTTTCGGTGCGCTGGCAGTGAAACCGTCAGGATTGAGCTTTGAAGAGGCGATGACCGAACGTGTTTTCCAGCCGTTGAACCTGTCACATACCTGGATAAAAGTGCCCGCCTCTGAAGAAAGAAATTACGCCTGGGGTTACCGTGACGGTAAGGCTGTGCACGTTTCACCAGGCATGCTGGATTCTGAAGCCTATGGTGTGAAATCGACGATTACAGACATGGCGAGCTGGATGCAGGCCAATATGCAGCCTGACCAGGTCGGTGATAAAACACTGCGCCAGGGAATTGAACTCGCGCAATCGCGCTACTGGCGAGTGGGCAACATGTATCAGGGCTTAGGTTGGGAAATGCTCAACTGGCCGGTTGAGGCTAAAACCATCATTGATGGCAGCGATAACAAAGTGGCGCTCGCCCCACAAAAAGCCGTAGCCATCGACCCGCCAGCACCTGTTGTTAAGGCATCCTGGGTCCACAAAACTGGCTCAACCGGGGGATTTGGTACTTATGTGGCATTTATCCCTGAGCAACAGCTAGGCATTGTGATGCTGGCAAATAAAAGTTATCCCAACCCCGAGCGCGTAAAAGCTGGGTACACCATCCTCGAAGCATTGCAGTAATATATTCAGGCCTGCACCGCAGGCCGATTTATTTCCGTCCACACGCCGCAATTTTTCCCGCCGCAATCTACACTTAGCAAAAAACAAACAAGGATTTTGCTATGCGCATCTGGCCGATTATCACCACCCTTGCAGTTGCGTTTCTTGTTGTCTCCTGTAGTTCCCCTACTCCACCACCAGGCACCACGGTAGTTAATAACTTTGACGCTAAACGGTATCTCGGTAAGTGGTATGAAATTGCCCGCTTCGACCATAAGTTTGAAAGTGGATTGAATCAAGTGACCGCCACTTACAGCACCATGGATGACGGCGGTATTCGGGTGATAAACAGAGGTTTTAACCCAGACAGGCAAATGTGGCAGCAAAGTGTTGGCAAAGCGTATTTTACGGGTGACTCGAGCCGTGCGGCACTGAAAGTCTCGTTCTTTGGGCCATTTTACGGTGGCTATAACGTGATTGCGATAGATAAAGATTACCGACACGCACTGGTGTGTGGGCCGGATAAAGACTATCTGTGGATATTGTCACGCACGCCAACCATCAGCCCTGAAGTGAAACAGCAAATGCTGAAAATCGCCGCACAACAGGGCTTCCAGGTTGAAAAATTACTGTGGATTAAACAACCCAGTAGTTAATGGGTGCTGAGTTTCAGGCCAATAATCCCGAGAACAATCAACGCCAGGCTCGCGATGCGGGCCAGGCTTGCTGATTCGCCTAACAGTAAAATACCTGTAGTGGCTGCACCCACGGCACCAATTCCCGTCCAGACCGCGTAAGCCGTACCGGTCGGCAGCGTTTTCATTGACCATGACAGCAACGCGACACTTACAACCATTGCCACCACTGTGATAACGCTAGGCCATAAGCGAGTGAACCCGTGGGTATATTTCAGGCCGACAGCCCAGACAACTTCTAATAAACCAGCAATAACAAGAATCAACCAGGCCATAAACAGCTCCAGCAATGGGGCCGTCCCCGGAATCAAGAAGCGCTTATGGGTCGTCCCATAAGGCTGGTGAGGGCGTTATTTTAACAACCCAGCGAGCTTAGAACAGCCAAAAAAACACTTTGTTATCACAAAACCAGTAACGTTTAGTTGCCATGCTGAGTGAGTGTTTGACGCTAAGCCGAGAATTGACTGCTAATTAACCCGCAAATCCGCAATTCATTTCCGATGTTTTCTTCATATTATAATGTTTTCTCGCACATTCAGAAAAGGCTGTAATAGTGAGTCACGCGAACGGTAAGTATGAATAAGATATTGTTAGTGGACCGTTGTCATTATAGTCGACAAGGTTTTAAAAGCTGGCAGAGTCACAATATGGCCTTTTCCATTGCTGAAACGGACAATTTACTTTTAGCTCGTGAAAAAATAATACAGTGGCGACCAAACCTTGTTATTGCTGACTTCACCAGTTTTGCCAGCTCATTACATAATGTCCAGCAACTCTCCTCTATTTATTCAGCTTGCGGCAAGTCAATACGTTTAATGTTGCTGAATAGTATGCGTCACGTGAAGATTGAAGAATATTGCCTGTCGCAAGGCTCACATTCGATATATAGCAAATCTACACCATTACCTGAGCTTTATGCGGCCATTCAAACGCAACTCAGTACCCGGCCACCGTTTCACACTGGGCAGCAGTACACTTCGCCCTTGCTGACACTACGTGAGGAGAGGATATTAAAACTGTGGACCGATGAAGCCAATAATGATTTTATTGCCAGAATGATGGGGATAAGTACCAAGACAGTTTATACCTATAAGCGAAATATCCGCATGAAACTTGGTATTAATAATCGCTTTTCATTGTTTATAGAACAACACCAATAATAAAAATTAACAGCGGTACGGGCTTGATACCGTACCGCCAGCTAATATATTAATTTTGTGCTTTTGTTGCTGCACCAGAAATTGCCTGACCACCATCCTGAATATCTTCACCCATACCTTTAGTCGTATTACACGCAGTCAGTAACGATGAAAGCACTATGAGAGAAAAAAACGCTGCAATAGTTTTCTTAATCATAACCGTATCCTTTTTTGACGATATTGTTTGTGTATAGCAGTTAAAGCATAGTCAAAAAATGGCAGTCTGAGGGAAAAAGCAGGTTTTTAGGAGTGTTGGAAATTACTTGTTTGCTGCACGTTCAATTGAGCCGCCAAGGTGCTTAAGATCTTCACCAAAGCCGCGAGTGGTGTTACAACCGGCGAGAAATGAGGCTAACAACGTGATGAAAAGTAAATGTTTAATCAAACGGTTCATCTTCCCTGCCTTTTGCAAGCAGCGGTGAAGCATGCAATGCCTCACCGCCAACCTTCACGTATTACTTAACGCGAGAAACATATTCGCCAGAGCGAGTGTCAACTTTGATGACTTCGCCAATCTGAACGAACAAAGGTACTTTAACGACAGCACCAGTAGACAGTGTTGCAGGTTTACCGCCGGTACCAGCAGTATCACCTTTCAGACCTGGATCAGTTTCAACGATTTCCAGCTCTACGAAGTTTGGTGGCTGAACAGCGATAGGACGGCCGTTCCACAGGGTCACGATACACTCGGCCTGGTCAAGCATCCATTTAGCGTTATCACCGATAGCCTTCTCATCTGCAGCCAGCTGCTCAAAGGTTTCGTTGTTCATGAAGTGGTAGAACTCACCGTCGTTGTACAGGTAAGTCAGGTTCATATCTACAACGTCTGCGCCTTCAGCGGAGTCGGTAGATTTGAAGGTTTTCTCAACGCGGGTGCCTGTCAGCAGGCGGCGCATTTTAACGCGAGCAAAGGCCTGGCCTTTACCTGGTTTCACGAATTCACTGGATTCGACTGCGTAAGGTTCGCCTTCGAACATGATTTTAAGACCGGCACGAAAATCGTTGCTAGAATAAGTCGCCATAAGGCCCTCTGAAATTGTTAATTGGTAGCTTAGCCAAAAAATGGCACACATTGTAACCCTAAATCCCCCCCGCAGAGAAGATTGGTTAACGCAACTTGCCGATGTTATAACCGATCCTGACGAACTGCTGCATATTTTAGAGCTAGACGCTGACAAAGAGTTGCTGGCGGGACGTGATGCACGTCGACTTTTTGCCTTGCGTGTCCCACGAGCATTTGTCGCTCGCATGGGAAAAGGCAACCCGAACGACCCACTCTTACGCCAGGTGTTAACCGCCAAAGAGGAGTTTATTGCCGCTCCGGGCTTTAGCACCGATCCGCTGGAGGAACAACACAGCGTAGTACCGGGCCTGCTGCACAAATACCGCAACCGGGCGTTGTTGCTGGTAAAAGGCGGTTGTGCGGTCAATTGCCGTTATTGCTTCCGTCGCCATTTCCCCTATTCCGATAACCAGGGAAACAAACGCAACTGGCAGGCGGCTATCGCTTATATCAGCGAGCATCCGGAACTGGACGAGATTATTTTCTCCGGCGGCGACCCGTTGATGGCAAAAGATCACGAGCTGGATTGGTTATTCAGTGAACTGGAAGCAATCCCGCATATTAAGCGCTTACGCATCCACAGCCGCTTGCCGATTGTTATCCCGGCGCGCATCACTGACACGCTGGTCGAACGCATCGCTGGTTCCCGGTTGCAGGTTATTTTGGTTAACCATATCAATCATGCCAATGAGATTGGGGATGAATTTACCGCATCCATGAAGCACCTGCGCCAGGCGGGCGTAACACTGCTTAACCAAAGCGTGCTGTTGCGCGATGTGAACGACAATGCGCAGACACTCGCAGATTTGAGTAATGCGTTGTTCGATTCCGGAGTGATGCCTTATTACCTGCACGTATTGGATAAAGTACAGGGTGCGGCACATTTTATGGTCAGTGACGACCAGGCAAGATTGATTATGCGTGAACTGCTGACGTTGATTTCAGGCTATATGGTGCCGAAACTGGCACGTGAGATTGGCGGTGAGCCGAGCAAAACACCGATAGATTTGCAGTTGCGCCAGAGCTGATCGTTTTCGAGAATTTCGCCCTCACCCTAACCCTCTCCCCGAGGAGAGGGAAATGTACGATTTCTCCCTCGCCCTTTTAGGGAGAGGGTCGGGGTGAGGGTGGTTTCACCCAAAAATCAATTCGGGCACTTATAAACCTGGCCAGTCATGGTGCTGGCAGTCGGAGCGAAGCTCGACAGCAAGTTTTGAGTCGGGCTGCTCACGCCATACAGCACGTTACCGCCCATCGCCGCTGCGTTATTACGCAGAGCATTTGCTGCGCCACGCATAGAACCGCCTTCACCGCCATGCTGCCCGGAAAACCAGTTACTTTGCTCACCGGTTGCGTTTCCTAATAACTGGCATTCGGTGCCTGGCTTATCCTCAACAAAACGGACGCCTTGCCCACCAGCAGAAAGATCGTTGCTAGTGCTACAGCCTGCCAGCAGCAGCGCTGCTACAGCCATTCCTGCTGAAACTTTAATGCGCATGTTGTTCCCCGTTATCAATGCTGTCTTGAAAAGTAGCGGGCCACCATCGCCCGGTGAGATCTTATACCAGACTGTGACCAAAAAGAAAAAACCCTCAGACATTTCTGACTGAGGGTTTTCTTAACACGGTGTTACAAACACATCAGTGTTTGGGCAATTACATCATGCCGCCCATGCCACCCATACCGCCCATACCTGCGCCACCTAAATCAGGGCCGTCAGATTTTGGCATATCGGTAATCATGCACTCAGTGGTAATCATCAGGCCAGCTACAGAGGCTGCGTACTGCAGAGCAGAACGAGTCACTTTAGTTGGATCCAGAATACCCATGTCGATCATGTTGCCGTATTCTTCAGTTGCTGCGTTGTAACCGTAGTTACCGTCACCCGCTTTCACATTGTTAGCAACAACAGATGGCTCTTCGCCGCAGTTCAGAACGATTTGACGCAGTGGGGATTCCATTGCGCGCAGCGCAACTTTGATACCCACGTTCTGGTCTTCGTTCTGGCCACGCAGTTCAGACAGTTTAGACGCTACGCGAATCAGCGCAACACCACCACCGGCAACCACGCCTTCTTCAACCGCAGCACGGGTCGCGTGCAGGGCATCTTCAACGCGTGCTTTCTTCTCTTTCATTTCAACTTCGGTAGCAGCACCGACTTTGATGACTGCAACGCCGCCAGCCAGTTTAGCTACGCGCTCTTGCAGTTTTTCACGGTCGTAATCAGAAGTTGCTTCTTCGATCTGCTGACGAATCTGAGACACACGGCCCTGGATTGCAGCTTCTTCGCCATTACCATCGATGATGGTCGTGGTGTCTTTGTTGATAACGATACGCTTAGCAGTACCCAGATCTTCCAGGGTCGCTTTTTCCAGCTCCATACCGATCTCTTCAGAGATGACGGTACCGCCAGTCAGAGTAGCGATATCTTGCAGCATGGCTTTACGACGGTCGCCGAAACCAGGTGCTTTAACCGCAGCAACTTTCACGATGCCACGCATGGTGTTAACCACCAGAGTCGCCAGCGCTTCGCCTTCAACATCTTCAGCGATGATCAGCAGTGGTTTGCCAGCTTTCGCAACGGCTTCCAGAACTGGCAGCATTTCACGGATGTTGGAGATTTTTTTGTCAGCCAGCAGAATGAACGGGCTTTCCAGTTCGATAGAACCAGTTTCTGGCTTGTTGATGAAGTACGGAGACAGGTAGCCACGGTCGAACTGCATACCTTCTACAACGTCCAGCTCGTCTTGCAGGCCGGTGCCTTCTTCAACGGTGATAACGCCTTCTTTGCCTACTTTCTCCATCGCTTCAGCGATAAGTTGACCCACGGTTTCGTCGGAGTTAGCAGAGATAGTACCAACCTGAGCGATTGCTTTAGAGTCAGAGCAAGGAACAGACAGAGCTTTCAGCTCTTCAACAGCAGCGATAACAGCTTTATCGATACCGCGCTTCAGGTCCATTGGGTTCATGCCTGCAGCAACAGCTTTCAGGCCTTCAGTGATGATGGACTGAGCCAGCACGGTTGCAGTGGTAGTACCGTCGCCTGCCGCGTCGTTCGCTTTAGAGGCAACTTCTTTAACCATCTGTGCACCCATGTTCTCGAACTTGTCTTCCAGTTCGATTTCACGCGCTACAGAAACACCATCTTTAGTGATAGTCGGTGCACCGAAAGATTTATCCAGAACCACGTTACGGCCTTTAGGGCCGAGGGTAACTTTCACTGCATCTGCCAGTACGTTAACGCCACGCAGCATTTTCACACGAGCGTCATTACCGAATTTTACGTCTTTAGCTGCCATTCTTAACTTTCCTTAAATTCGTTTATGTTCGTTCAGTTTTTGCGCGGATTACGCTTCAACAATTGCCAGGATGTCGCTTTCTGCCATGATCAACACTTCTTCATTGTCGATCTTCTCAGACTTAACACCGTAGCCATCGTTGAAAATCACGATGTCGCCGACTTTTACGTCCAGCGGTTGCACGTTACCGTTTTCCAGAATGCGGCCTTTACCGACAGCGATGATTTCGCCACGAGTTGATTTACCAGCTGCACTGCCAGTCAGAACGATGCCGCCTGCAGATTTAGATTCAACTTCTTTACGCTTGACGATGACACGGTCATGTAATGGACGAATACTCATGTGATAGCTCTCCTTTGAGAAAGTCTGTATCAGTGTTTGGGTAACGCCGGCCCAAAATGGGTTATCGGCTGGTGACCTGAGAGATGGGGATGCGCCTTCCCCCCTTCAAGGGGGGAAAACAAAAAAATTTTCGATTTTTAACGATTGTGACGATCGTCGTTGTCATGATCGTCGAGCTGTTTTGGTGCATCATCTTTACGTTGATACTCACCATCGAACGTTGAACCACCACCAGCGCCCGCACTAAAACCACCACCTGGAGTGCGTGAGAAACGCAAATGAGGCATCAGCTTCAGCGTGAGGTGTTTCTGTACTGGTGGCAGTAACAGCAATAAACCGAGGAAGTCCGTAAAGAAGCCAGGCAACAGTAACAGCAAACCGGCGATGATCAACGAAACACTTTTAATCATCTCTGCCGCCGGGCTTTCACCCACCGCCATTTTCTGCTGCATCAGCATGAAATTCTTAAAGCCCTGGTTGCGAACCAGTGACATACCTATAACTGAGGTGAATATCACCAGCACCAGCGTCAGGAAAACTCCCATCACATGGGCGACTTGAATAAACAACGAGATCTCTATGTAAACATAGAGGAAAACGGCAATTAACGGTATCCAGCGCACCGTGCACTCCTGTCATTGGGAAGTCTGTAGCAAGCGCCATCAAGCACTTGCGGGAAATTAGTTGGCTATTTAGCCAGATAAAAGAGATGGCGGCGTCTTAGTCAAAAATCAATCTATCTGCCGTATTATTTTTCTGGAAATTTTCAACAATTGATCGGCATCACATATTAATAATTGTTATGTGAGCTGGTGTTTATTAAGTGATCCAGATTACTGCATTTCTCTATCATCAGCATATCATCACTGCGTGGTGACCGAATATGGACATAATCGTCGGTCTATTCATCGCACGACCAAAGATCCTGTTCGTGCAATGATCAATCAATGGCAGCTTTAATTAAGAAGGTTCACATGTTAAATAACATTCGTATCGAAGAAGATTTGTTGGGTACCAGGGAAGTGCCAGCGGATGCCTATTATGGTGTTCATACTCTGAGAGCGATTGAAAACTTCTACATAAGCAACAGCAAAATCAGTGACATACCTGAATTTGTACGTGGTATGGTAATGGTTAAGAAAGCAGCGGCAATGGCGAACAAGGAGTTGCAAACCATTCCGAAAAGCATCGCGAACACCATTATCCAGGCTTGCGATGAAGTTCTGAATAACGGCAAATGTATGGACCAATTCCCGGTGGACGTTTACCAGGGCGGTGCCGGTACTTCCGTTAACATGAATACCAACGAAGTGCTCGCCAACATTGGGCTTGAGCTGATGGGCCACCAGAAAGGTGAGTACCAGTACCTGAACCCGAACGACCATGTCAACAAATGCCAGTCCACCAACGATGCTTACCCAACCGGTTTCCGCATCGCGGTGTACGCCTCTATTGTGAAACTGATTGATGCAATCAATCAATTAGGCGACGGCTTCCAGAACAAAGCGGTTGAGTTCGAAAACGTCCTGAAAATGGGTCGTACCCAGTTGCAGGATGCCGTGCCGATGACGCTGGGCCAGGAATTCCATGCGTTCAACGTCCTGTTGACTGAAGAAACCCGCAATCTGCTGCGTACCGCAGAATTACTGCTGGAAGTTAACCTTGGTGCGACCGCCATCGGGACTCGTCTGAACACCCCAGAAGGTTACCAGCAACTGGCTGTGCAGAAACTGGCTGAAGTCAGCAACCTGGCCTGTGTTCCGGCTGAAGACTTGATTGAAGCGACGTCTGACTGTGGCGCATACGTGATGGTTCACAGCTCGCTGAAACGCCTGGCAGTGAAATTGTCGAAGATATGTAATGACCTTCGCCTGCTATCTTCCGGCCCGCGCTCTGGTCTGAACGAAATCAACCTGCCAGAACTGCAAGCCGGCTCTTCTATTATGCCTGCGAAAGTAAACCCGGTAATTCCAGAAGTGGTTAACCAGGTTTGCTTCAAAGTCATTGGCAACGACATCACCGTCACCATGGCTTCCGAAGCAGGTCAGTTGCAGTTGAACGTGATGGAGCCAGTGATTGGCCAGGCAATGTTCGAATCTATCCACATTCTGACTAACGCTTGCTACAATCTGCTGGAAAAATGCATCAACGGCATTACCGCGAACAAAGAAGTCTGCGAAAGCTACGTCTACAACTCGATTGGTATCGTGACTTATCTGAACCCGTTCATTGGCCACCATAATGGCGATATCGTAGGGAAGATTTGTGCTGAAACTGGCAAGAGCGTGCGTGAAGTCGTGCTGGAGCGCGGGTTACTCACCGAAGCCGAGCTGGATGATATTTTCTCTATTAACAACCTGATGCACCCAGTTTATAAAGCGAAACGTTATACCGATGAAAATGAACAGTAGTCTTAACAGGTGTTAATAAAAGGCACGTCCATTGGACGTGCCTTTTTCATTTGTACGTTCAACAAAAACACAACATATAATTATCAAATAATCAAACACAAGGAAGGCAGTTATGTTTGGAGCAGAACTCGTTATCGTGCTGTTAGCGATATATCTCGGAGCCAGACTCGGCGGCATAGGCATTGGCTTTGCTGGCGGTTTTGGCGTACTGATTTTAACTCTTGTTTTTCAAGTTAAACCTGGTGCGATTCCGTTCGATGTTATCGAAATTATCATGGCAGTTATTGCCGCAATTGCCGCCATGCAGGTGGCCGGGGGAATGGACTATCTGGTCAGCCTTGCAGAAAAACTACTGCGTCGCCATCCTAAATACATCACCTTCCTCGCCCCGTTGGTCACCTGGTTTATGACCATTCTTGCGGGAACAGGCCACACCGCGTTCTCCACGCTGCCGGTGATTACTGAAGTCGCGAAAGAGCAAGGGATTCGCCCATCGCGTCCACTGTCTATCGCGGTTGTCGCTTCGCAAATTGCCATTACCGCCTCGCCGATTTCTGCGGCGGTGGTGTTCTTCTCGGGCATCCTTGAGCCAATGGGCATCAGCTATCTGACACTGCTCGGCATCTGTATTCCTGTGACGCTGGTTGCTGTCATGCTGACAGCGATTGTTTGTAACTTCCTCGGTTGCGAACTGAAAGACGATCCGGTTTACCAGGAACGCCTCGCCAAAGGTGAAGTGAAACTGCGTGGCAGCAGCGTGTTTGTGCTGAAGCCACACGCCAAACGTTCTGTGCTGCTGTTCCTGATCGGCATTGTCGCCGTGATGTTCTACGCCACTGCCATCAGCGATACCGTTGGCCTGATTCAAAACCCAATCCTGCCGCGTAACGAAGCGATTGTGGTGTTCATGCTGACCATCGCCACGCTTATCTGCGTCACCTGTAAAATTGATACTGGCGAAATCCTTAATGCCAGCACCTTCAAATCGGGTATGAGTGCCTGTATCTGTGTGCTGGGTGTGGCATGGCTGGGTGATACCTTCGTCAAAAA
Source organism: Buttiauxella agrestis ATCC 33320 (assembly GCA_024169445.1). Lineage (GTDB taxonomy): Bacteria > Pseudomonadota > Gammaproteobacteria > Enterobacterales > Enterobacteriaceae > Buttiauxella > Buttiauxella ferragutiae. The sequence continues at coordinate 1,469,042 of JALKFA010000001.1, read as the reverse complement.
CCATATTCAGGATATTCAGGCCGTTGCAGGCGACTTACTACAAAGCTATCCGTGGTTGTTAGCGGTAGTGCTGTTCTTCGCCGCCACATTGCTCTACTCCCAGGCGGCGACCACCAAAGCATTGATGCCAGCGGCGCTGATGCTCGGCGTGAGCCCACTGACCGCTATCGCTTCGTTCGCTGCAGTATCTGCGTTGTTCGTCTTGCCGACCTACCCAACCTTGTTGGCGGCGGTGGAAATGGACGACACCGGCTCAACACGAATTGGTAAGTACGTGTTTAACCACGCGTTCCTGGTTCCTGGCGTTATCGCCATTACGTTGTGCGTCATCCTCGGCTTTATCGTCGGTGGTTTGGTTCTGTAAATCTTTCAAAACACGGGTCGTACAGCGGCCCGTTTAACACCTCCCCCCGCTTCACCGTGCTATAGTCAACCGCTGTTTCCCCCGGATACGAGGTTAGCTATGCCGAACACTCAGGCTGTTGTCATCCTTTGTACTGCCCCAGACGAAGCCACCGCTCAGGAACTCGCAGCCCTAATGCTGGCTGAAAAACTAGCGGCCTGCGTCACAATATTGCCCGGTGCCACTTCGTTGTATTACTGGGAGGGAAAAATGGAACAGGAGTATGAGGTGCAGATGTTGCTCAAAAGCGATATCGAACATCAAGAAGCCTTGATCGCGTGTCTCAAATCGCATCACCCATACCAAACCCCTGAATTACTGGTTCTGCCAGTTACCCACGGAGATAGTGATTACCTCTCATGGCTCTACGCATCTTTGCGCTAATCTTTGCGCTATTCAGCACTCACGCTTTTGCAGGTCTGTTCGATAACCAGAGCAAATCCCAATTTGTTCCTGTCGATCAGGCTTTTGCGTTCGATTTTCAGCAGTCTGGAAACCAGCTTAACCTCAACTGGCAGATAAAACCGGGCTACTACCTTTATCGCCAGCAAATCAAACTCAATCCGGCGCAGGCCGAACTCACCCCGCTGGAATTACCAAAAGGCAGCTGGCATGAGGACGAGTTCTACGGTAAGACCGAGATTTACACCCAACAGCTCAATCTGCCCGTTACCGTTCAATCTGCGGCCAAAGGCGCGACTATCAGCGTGACTTATCAGGGCTGTGCCGAAGCGGGCTTTTGTTACCCGCCGGAGACACGTGTGGTGCCGCTGAGTGAAGTGGTTGTATCGGCTGAGGGACGCCCTCACCCTAACCCTCTCCCCCAGGAGAGGGGACAAACCAGTGCCGACTCAGAACCGCCTTCCTCCCTCTCCCCTGCGCCTACCGCGGAACCGCCTTCCTCCCTCTCCCCTGGGGAGAGGGCCGGGGTGAGGGGTACAGACAACACGGAACCCTCCCAACTGCCCTTCTCCGCACTGTGGGCATTCTTAATCGGCATTGGCATCGCCTTCACGCCTTGCGTGCTGCCGATGTACCCGCTGATTTCCGGCATCGTGCTCGGCGGTAAACAGCGTTTATCCACCACCCGCGCGCTGCTGCTAACCTTTGTCTACGTACAAGGTATGGCGCTGACCTACACCGCATTGGGTCTGGTGGTTGCCGCCGCCGGGCTGCAATTCCAGGCCGCACTTCAACATCCTTATGTGCTGATCGGCCTGTCTGCACTGTTTGTGTTGCTCGCCGCGTCGATGTTCGGGTTATTCACCCTGCAACTGCCGTCCTCGCTGCAAACCCGCCTGACGCTAATGAGTAATCGCCAACAAGGGGGTTCCGCAGGTGGCGTATTTGCGATGGGCGCATTAGCCGGATTAATTTGCTCTCCCTGCACCACCGCGCCGCTGAGCGCCATTCTGCTGTACATCGCCCAAAGCGGGAACCTGTGGCTGGGTGGTGGCACGCTGTATCTCTATGCGCTGGGCATGGGCCTGCCGCTGATGCTGATCACTGTTTTTGGCAACCGCCTGCTGCCAAAAAGCGGCCCGTGGATGGAAACAGTCAAAACGGCTTTTGGTTTTGTGATCCTCGCACTACCAGTATTCCTGCTGGAACGCATACTGGGAGAGACATGGGGGATTCGTTTGTGGGGATTACTCGGCGTAGCGTTCTTTAGCTGGGCGTTTATCACCAGCCTGCAAGCCAGCAAATCATGGATGCGTATCGTGCAGATAATCCTGCTCGGCGCGGCGCTAGTCTGTGCTCGCCCGCTGCAAGACTGGGCATTTGGCACCTCCGTCGCAGCAAACCAGGCACATATCAATTTCACAAAGATTACCAACGTTGAACAGCTCGACGCAGCACTCGCCAATGCCAAAGGCCAACCGGTGATGCTCGATTTGTACGCCGACTGGTGTGTGGCCTGCAAAGAATTTGAGAAATACACTTTTAGCGATCCGAAAGTGCAAAAACACCTGGCAAATACTGTTTTATTGCAGGCTGATGTCACTGCCAATAACGCGCAGGATGTCGCCCTGTTAAAGCATTTACAGGTTTTAGGACTGCCAACGATTTTGTTCTTTGATGGACAAGGCCATGAGCAGACTGGCGCACGCGTTACCGGTTTTATGGATGCAGACACCTTTAGTACGCATTTGCAGAATCTGGCGCCGTAAATAACACTACTTATGGGACAAACCGTTGAATGAACGACGGAGGGGAGGAAAATACCGTGCAACGCGAAACAGTATTAGAGCATGCCCTGGGCGTTCTTGAACGTGAGGGGATTGCCAGCACCACACTTGAGATGGTCGCCAATGAAGCAGACTATCCGATAAAAGAAATCAGTAAATTCTGGCCTGACAGTGAAGCGTTGCTCTATGACGCGCTGCGTTATTTGAGCCAGCAAGTTGACGTCTGGCGACGCCAGCTCACGCTTAACGATGAGCTGTCGCTTGAACAAAAGTTGTTGAAGCGCTACGAAGCGTTGACTGAATGTGTCAATAAACAGCGCTATCCAGGCTGCCTGTTTATCGCGGCCTGCACCTTCTATCCAGACGCCTCACACCCGATTCACCAGTTAGCGGATCAGCAGAAAAAAGCGGCCTGGGAATTCAGCCATCAACTGCTTACGCAGCTGGAAGTGGATGACCCAACGATGGTAGCTCATCAAATGGAGCTGGTGCTGGAAGGTTGCCTGAGCCGTTTACTGGTGAAACGCAGCCAGGCAGACATCGAAACCGCTCGCCGTCTTGCTGAAGATATTCTGCGCTTTGCGCAATGCCGACAAGGTGGAGCGTTGACCTGATTTAGATATCCTAATCGTCCACTAAACGCATATAATTTCGGCAACATTCACATGTTAAAGGGAATTATATGCGTCATCTGATCTGGCTGGCCTGCGCTGGCCTGTTTTCAACTCAGCTTTTTGCCGCACCGTTAACCGGATTATCTTTCCAACATAAAGACTGGCAAGTTTCCTGCGACAATACCGGCACCTGTCGGGCGGCAGGATACAGCCGCGATTTGGTAAGCGTCTTATTAACGCGGGTTGCCGGTCGCGAAACCAGCGCAAAAGTTGAAGTCACCTTCGCACAACCCACGGCATCATCCGCCACGCTTTTTATAGATGGTGAACAGAAAGGCGAGTTAACCCCTCTTTCAGACGGAAGTTTTTCCATCCAATTTACCGCCCGAGACGCGTTTTTGACCGCGTTGAGCCAGGACAACACCATAGAATTCGAATCTGGCGGAAAGCGTATCCCGCTCTCATCAGCAGGTTCCAATGCCGTGTTGCTGAAGATGGATGAATTCCAAAAAACCACCAATACTTCCAATGCCATGCTTCATCCCGGCAATGAAAATACCGACAATGTATTACTGGCTAAACCTGCCCCGCTTATCATCAGCCAACCCGTTATCCCGGATCCAGACGCAGTACCTTTGACTACCACGCAATTACAAAAAATAGCGCCTCAGCTAAAACTCACCCCTGAGATGCAATGCCGTGAAATTGCGGATGAACAAACGCGAACGTATTACCGCATTCCTGTCGATAAGAATCATGCACTGATTAAAACCGAATGCTTTGATAGTTCCCGCTTTGCCTTGTGGCTGACCGACAATACCCTTACCGCTCGCCCAGAATTGATCACCCACGATGCCAGTAAATATGAAAATGGCGAAATAGCCCGGCTCAGTGGCCCAATACAAATATGGGTCTGGAACGGTAAGCAGTTTCTTCTGCGGGATCAATACCGTAGCAGTGGCCACAACGGCGCCTGGACTCTACCTACGTTCGTCAGCAGAGTACGTACCCAACACGACGTAGATACCGACAAAGCCGCGTTACAGAAGCTTTACCAGGCGGTGACCGACCTGAAAAAAACCGATCCTGAATTAACCCTCACTAAACTTGCCAATCAATTCACATTAACCGGCGAAGTCACCAAATTTGAACTTTCCACTGTTGAAGATGCTACACCGTCAAAAACCAAACCCTCAGCAGAGATAAGTGACGACGAATGGCAGGCATTTTTACGCAGCCCCGTCATGGTGGAGTCGGAAGATGGCAGTATTAGCTACACGCTGCTTGATATGGATGGCGATGGCAAACGAGATCTCATTATCAACAGCTACGTGGGCGGTACGGGATTATATAGTTACACCGGAGTTTTAAAGCGCGGTGAGAATTCGTTCTACAACCCTCGAGCTGACCGTTCAAGTCACGACGGTTTTGGCCCCTTTTTCTCAGAAAACGGGCGCGGAGCGAACCAGTGGAGCGAATGGGTGCGCATCAACGGCCAGGTTTACGCTCTCTGGTTCAACGGGCAGTTTGGTGAAGACAATCTTTACTTGTTGCGCCCGTTTAGCGTTGATGACAAAACCCCTGCTGTCACCATCCGCTATCGCTACACACTGGATACCATCGGCTCATCCGAAGAAAATCAACCGAAGACACCTGCGCTAAGTGACAAAGACAAGGCCAGATTATTAAAGTCGCTTGATACCATGCAGGACCATCTTCTGAAGGATATGGCTGCTGACCAGAAAGTCTCGCCAATTTGCCCTATTCCACCCGGCACATCAGCGAAAGAAGCGGAAAGTTACCACCGGGGTGTCCCCCTGCACTACGCTTTTGAGAGCGTCGCCTACATCCCAGTCTGGCTGAATGAAAAATGCTATATCGGCACCGTAGCCAGCCATCACGGTAGCTACAATAAAGGCGTCGATGCTGAGATCGCGATCAGTTCCCCAAGAGAAGGTGAAGAGAGCGTTAACGGATATTATATTTCAGGTTTACGCCATGTCACTTCAGTGAAAAGCGGCTGGAAGGCACGAGCAGGCGACAACGGCGTGCTGTGATTTTAAGCAAAAAAATGCCCAAAAAGCAGAGTTTGCCGCAAAGTTAAGCAACCGAACGGTAAAATGTGAAATTTGGTTGACGGGGTATGCAGATTACGGTTTAATGCGCCCCGTTGCCCGGATAGCTCAGTCGGTAGAGCAGGGGATTGAAAATCCCCGTGTCCTTGGTTCGATTCCGAGTCCGGGCACCACATTTAGAAGAACCCGCCTATGGCGGGTTTTTTGCTTTCTGTGGATTAACCACTGCAAGCGCTGTTCAAAAACCTTGCCAACGTTTTTATCCGATCCCATGACACTACAAAAAAAAACAGCATCAACCATAAACGGCTGATGCTGTGCTGAAACGTTATTTCTTCTTATAGACCACTGCATTTCCATGTATTTTATTATTGGTATTCCCTGATGTCAGCACATAAATATCACCGCCTTTCTCATCAGCCTTTTTTGACAACTCAGCTTTCGCATCAGCAGTACTGGTTTCACCCGAAGTAGAGATATTTCCAACTTCGACATACTGATCTTTCACCTTCTCAAAATCTTTTTGCGACATCATTTCTGCAGCAAATGAACTGAACGTGAATGTACAAGCAACCATGCCTAAAATGATTCTTTTCATCTTTATTTCCTTTTGAGTATGTCACTGATAGTCATGAGTAAAAATAATAAAAACAACCAAATTTCTATAAACACATATAGTTTGCATGGATAACTTTATCATGATTCATCACTCACAAGATTGATACATCATTATCGTTTAATGATTATGGGATCTCCGTCATAGCCAGTGAAGATTAGGAAGTTTCATGATTATTTGCCTATTTAAAGAATAGCGATGCCACACCCCCGCTAATCAGGCGCCAATACGTAATATGTACGGTGGATATAAAAGAGGAATTGATTAACAGATGAATTATTTTATAAGGAGTAAATAACTGAGGGTAAATGCTGTGCGGAATTATCCTGCCAGTCTTTCCATCACCGGCAGGCTCAGGGTGCATCCACTCACAACACCAATGTCATAAAGCGGCTATTCGGGTCGAGCTGGTAATCGGCAAAGGGTTGGCAATCGACAAAGCCATGCTTGAGATAGAGTTGGTAGCAGGCGGCAAATCCTGGCTGGGTGCCCGTTTCTAAGCTGATACGTTGCAAACCCCTTTCGCGCGCGATTTGCAAAATATGCACTAAAAACTGATTCGCCACGCCACGGCGCAAAAACTCAGTCGCAGTGCGCATTGATTTCAGCTCACCGTGGCTGCCATCGAGCATTTTCAACGCGCCAATGCCGGCTAGTTGCTCCCCTTCCCACGCCGACCAGAATGTCACGGCGGGGTCACGGAGTTTTTGCACATCCAAAGCATGGCTGCTTTCCGGTGGTGATTGTTCCAGCATGCCAGAAATATGGAAGGCCACTAATGTCTGTACCGCATGATGGGACAAATCGTCGATTTTAATGGTGAACATGTTTAACCTTCAAAATGTTACTAACATATTTGCAACATCAAAGCGGACTCGCTGACGTTCGTCCAATAACGATTACTTATGACCTCATTTCTTCATCTGCTGGAGCTGTATCTGGTCAGCGAATTTAGCCTGTTCAGCCAGCTCCGGGAATTGCGAGGGGACATAAAAGGTTTCCGGCGCTTTCAGGCCACGCATATCGCTCCCGGTATGAATTTGCAGTTCCCCAAGCTCGCTCAGCGTAGCGCCCGCGACGGTGACAGGCATCACCAGGCGATAAGGTTCCGCCCTTTCAAACGGGACTGGAGTTGGATAGCGGTTCTCACTCAAATCGTAATTACGGTTAAGCACCAAAAACTTATCCGGCACCCGGCGTTTGCTGTTCCACCAACTGCCGTCCACTTCACGAAACTCTCTTTCTGTCTCTGCTTTGGAGACGGCTCCCAACTGCACCAGCGCCTTGTGCAACGCTTTGTCTATTGCGGAGTCGTAGGAGTCAATCGACCCCGCCTGGCCATGCAGAATCACGTTAATCGCAAGCCTTGCCCCCAATAGATTGGAGTAGAGATCTTCGGGTGAGAACGCAGATATCTCCTCAGGAAACCCCGGCACAGACTCGAAGCCGTACCACTGGGCAATCTCATGCCATTGCGCGAGCTGAAATGCGAGATGCCCCGCAAGCCACGCAGCAATCGTGTAGCGTTCCGACATCGAGGCCGGTGGAGTAAACGCATGCAGTTGAATGCGCCTGACCCCCAACTCTTCACTGTAGAATAGCCGCCAGTCCTGGCCGAGACGCGAATAAATCTGCGTGAAAAGATAGAAGGTGTTATCGGCGGTATCACGGACGTGGGCGATATCGATAAAACCGCCGTGACGGGTATAAATCAGGCCGCTTTTCTCCTCGCTCAGACCGACGATATTTTTGACTGCCCCTAGTGCACTGTCGTTATAACGATGATTGCCAAGCGTCGCGAGCGTCAGAATATTACCAATCTGGTAGACCGGAATTGGCACACCCACGGCGCGCACTTGCAGGTCATAACCAAACGCACAGCAAGGCCGCAAAGATTCTGGGGCGGTAAGCTCCTGAGCAACAGGCCACACGCGCCGCGCCTGTTCGATGGGTAGAAAATCTGTTGATGCTGCGGCAGCACTTGCGCTCACGCAGGCGGCACCGAGCAACAGAGTAAAAATCCAGGCGCGCATTAAAATGCCTCCGCAACTTGAAAATAAAAACCGGTACTTTCTTTGCCAAATCCCAGATCGAGACGGATATTCATGTCTGGCTTAACTTCAAAGCGATAACCCGCGCCAATAGTGGGCAACAGCGGGTTATCTGACAAATTATGCGGGCTGTCACCCAACGCCCCTGCACCGACCCATAAAACATAGCCGTGTCGCCAGTTGAGTTTTTTGCGGTATTCCACTTGTGTGCTGACCACGTCTTTATCGCGATAGCGCCCCTGATAGTAACCGCGCATCCGGTTGTCGTCCCCCGCCTGAGATAAACGATCCCACGGCACATCACCACGGGTGAAGCGCCCCCAAAGATCGAACGCCAGAACATCCTGATCGCTAAGCGGAAGATAATAATTGTATTGCAGTTGCAGAGCGGTGAAGTGCGTGTCCGAGCCGAATGCTGGATCAAAAACGCTGTATTCAGCACTGAAAAACTGACCGTGTTGTGGACGAGTGATCACATCGCGCGAATCGTAATTAATGGTCGCCGTCACGCCGGAACTCAGCGTGCTGCCACCCGCGTTGTAACTCGAAAAGTTATCGCCTGGATGCGGATCATCAATGTTGTCGGCTTTGTAGTTCGAAAAATCCCAACCCACGCCGGCATACAAGTTATCCACCACCTGACGCATGATCTGGGGATGGAGGCTGAACGACTGCTGGGTGTATTTCTGCTCGTTACCTTGCGCCGCATCGTAGCCAATCCCCCAAAATCCAGTGGGAATTTTTGCCAGCGATCCGTCGATAAACAACCGCCACTCGTCACCGGTGAAAAACGTGTAGTTTTTCATGCCCAGCCCCAGCGCCCCGCTGGTGCTGACAAACCCGGTTAACGATAGCGACGAGTTTTGCGTCACACGGTCATGAGGATCAACGCGGTAAACACCCGCCACCGCCGTCCCGAGGCCAAGCTTCAACTCCGGGGTATAAAACGGCCCTGGCAGCACGCTCCAGTTAATGCCCTTGCTTGGGTCGTATTGATTATCCGCCCCCAACTTACCCAGAAAACCGTCAATCTCTTCGCGCGTCATGGCTTCAGTGGCGGTCGGTATCAACATCAGGCTTAACAACCCCAAAAATAGCGCGCTGCTTGTGTTCATCAGAATCGGTATTCACCTGCCAGGAAGAAGCTATTACGCTCATTAAAACCAATTTCTGTCAGCACATTAAAGTTTTGCGTGATTTCATATTGCGCACCGATCAGCGTGTTCCACGGCGAGGTGAGATGCTGCTTAACATCGAAACGCCCCTGGTTATCCTGGTTCACCGCGCTTATCAGCGGCTGAAGCGAAGCTGGCATATGCAGGTCAGAGAGATTCCCCTTAAACTCCTGCTGCACGTCCTGGTACATCGCCCCAACCCAGATGCTCAAGTGCGACGGCCCGGAAATTTGTGGCATATCAAAACGATAACCAACGCGTGGTGAAACCGTCAGCGCCGAAATTTTACCATCCAGAATATCGAAATCGGTACGCGTGTAGTTGGTGTCCACCAGCGTAAACCAGTTTTTATAGCCACCCGCCAGCGTAAAACCCGTTCCGTAGGTCATGCCTTCGAAATCGAGCGTGAAATCAATATTCTGCAAGTCACCGCTTTGATTCAGGCGATGAACCGAAGCAGCAATAAGGCGATCAATCCCGGTATACAGCGACGGATCCGCATCAACCGAAACGTTGGAAACCGATGAACCTTTGGTGTACCCCACCAGCCCGTAAATATTCAGAAACGGGAATACCCACATATCCATGCGCAGGTTTTCACTGTTACTGCGCTCGCGCGTGTGGCCGACATCGATATTAAACATGTCGCTGGGAATAGCATGCTGGCCCAGTTTAAGGCCGGAGAAAGTAATGCTGTCTACATCCACATTCTGGCGGATGTTCATATAACTGAGATTCACGCCAAACGGCAGCGGGATGGAATATCCGCGCGCTCGGGCTTCATCTCCCCAGATAGGAAATGTGCTGCTATCACTGGTCGTGGTGTCCGTGGATGCGCCAAAGGCTGCACCTGATAAAAACAGCAGCGGAAGCGCAAATACCCGGCACTGCTGTATACCTTTTAATTTTGTTTTCATTGCGTTCTCTTTAAATTTTACTTGGTCAGTCAGGCGGCAAAATCCTTCTACAGCCCCGCCCCCACATTGAAATAGACCGCTTGTTCGTTGTCGCTAAACGCCACATCAATCCCAGTATGCAGACCAAATTCGCGGGCGATGAGATAACGGAACCCACCGCCCCAGGCCACTTCCGCGGTATGGAAAAGATCGTCAGCATCGTTGCTGGCACTGCCTGCACCGACAAAACCCTGCAATACCCAGCGCGGCGTCATCTGCCATTCGAGTTGCGTTTGCACGGTCCCGACATAATCCCCTTGATAGCGATATTGCGAGATGCCTCGCAATTTGATGTATGGCCGCGCCATAGGTGGCAAATGGCTGTCATGGTTCGAAAGCGATTGATAATTACCCGCCAGCGCGAGGGTAAAATCACGGCTTAGCGGTTGGAAATATTTGCCATCAAGCGTCAGCATGTCGTATCGGTAATCGCCACCGAGAAAGCTGGAGTAAAACTGGTATTCGCCGGTAACCGACAAGCCATTGCGTGGATAAAAGAAGTTATCCGTCGTGTCATATTCCATCAGCAAGCCAACACCGGAAGTGGTGCTTTGCTCGCCAAGAACACGTTGAAAGGTACGGTCAATAAGCTTGTTATCGGCCGATATTTCCATATTTGCATAGAATTGCGAACCACCAACGAAAAACGGAGTATCTGCAACGCGGAACAGTAATTTTTGCATACCTCCGTACCCTCTTGTTTGGGTACTAATGCCTTTTCCGTTGTCAAAACCTGCGATATCGCCTGAATAAATATCAATATTTACATTGGCATAGCCGAGGGCAACCAGATAACGAATGCCGTCATTGTTCCAGGTGTGGCGATGCCCACCGCCGACAAACCAGGTGCCGTTTTGTGTCGCTCCACCACCGAATGCTGACATCGCTGGCGGGATGGATCGCCCGTCCGGACGGGTATGCCCAGGCTGACCGTCAGCAGAGTCGTGCAGGAAAAGGCCAAATAACCCACCGCCATAACCGACTGCCGGTTCGGTGATCACCACCGGAATCGGCAGAAACCCGTAGCGGTTATCACGCAAGTACTCGCTCATATCGAGCATACCGTCGGTTGGGTCAATTAACCCTGCGGCGTGGGCGTCCGTGGGCTGCCACAACCCGAGCGAGAGCACCACCGCCAGCGAATACGTGGATTTATTCATAGCAGTTTATCCGGCTGCACGGCGGGTGCCGCAAGCAGGAGGTATACAACGTTGTCCATGCCAGAAGAAACAGCAGCGCCCTGGTCATAACCATCACCTGGTAAAGAGAGAAATTTGTTTTATTTTTCAATTACACGAGAAACCGCACTCTCGCCTAATAACTGATTTGAGCATAGACCAGCATCAAGCATATTCAAGATAAGTGGTGCGAAGTTAAGGGCCTGGAAGCCGCGGATTTCAAGGGTGGCACCGCACTGGAGAGCACGGTATCATTTATTAAACTTATGAAATAAGGCTTATCAATGGATATTAACCACAGCACGGGCGAAAGTGTCATCACCAGCACCAAAGGCTACATGTGGTTTTTATCACTGAATATTATCTTCTGCGCCTGGTTGCTGTTGCGCGGTATTCATCGCAGCGATCTCGATACCCTGCCGCTTCCGTTGCAAATACTTTGCGGTTGTATCATCGCGTTAGCCGCAATAAACCTGATGATTACGCTAAAAATAAAGAAGAATATTAACGACGGTTTTTACCACTACGCCCTGCCCTTTGTGGTGCTGACCTTTGGTTTGTTGTGGTCCGTTTTGTTGTATAACTTCACCCAGTTTTACCAAAACCCGCTTGTCACACTGATGATGGCCGTATCATTGTTATTACCCGCAACCATCACCTTCTTTATTTCTGGCCGCTTATTGTTACTGTTCTCTGCCCCGTTAGTTTTGTGTTTGCTGTATGTCGAATTCTTCTTTCAGCGTAAATTCAGCATCGCACAATTCGTCGGTGCGTTGATCATGCTGCTAGTTATCTATTCTGCACGCTACATTTTGCTGGAGTGGTATCAGCGCGTGCAGCGCAGCGAATATGAAAAAAATATCCTGATCAAAAAACTGGTTCAGCAAGCGCACTACGATGCCTTAACCGGTTTGTATAACCGTCTGAGCCTGGCGCGTTACTTTGAAGAGCACGTCAGCACGCTCGCGCAGAGCAAGAAAAAGCTGTTTATGATAGTGCTGGATATTGATTTCTTTAAACAATACAACGATATATATGGGCATGTGGCTGGCGATAAATGCCTGATCAATGTGTCACGCTGCATCGAACAATCCCTGCGCAAAGAGACTGACAGCGCCTTCCGTTTTGGCGGCGAGGAGTTTGTGGTATTAACTGTCTGCAACGATATTTCCCAGGCGAAAAACATCAGCCAGCGAATCCAGCAGAATATTGCCCATGCCCATATACTGCATAAAGGTTCTGGCGTTTCGGCGGTACTGACTGTCAGCCAGGGAATTGCGCAATGGCGCGAAGGAATGGCACTGGAAATGTTAGTTGAACAAGCCGACCAGCAGCTTTACAAGGCGAAGAAAAACGGCAGGAATCGTGTCTGTTACTAGAAATGAGTTAACGAATAAAACGCCAGAAACGAAAAAACCCGCCGAAGCGGGTTTTTAAATTCTTTAGAGCTTAGTTAACGCTAACCTTACAGGCTAGTTACGTTACCAGCTGCTGGGCCTTTAGCGCCGTTCTCGATGGTGAAGGAAACTTTCTGGCCTTCATCAAGAGATTTGTAACCTTCGTTCTGGATTGCAGAGAAGTGAACGAACAGGTCTTTAGAACCGTCGTCTGGAGTGATGAAGCCGAAACCTTTATCAGCGTTGAACCATTTTACCAGACCAGTCATTTTGTTAGACATGTGTATTACCTTTTGGATTAAGTGTGCCTTACGGCGATTTGGTATGCTTTACAGATTTTATGAAGCGGTAGAAGAGCACACGACAAAGGGTATCCAGGGATGACTCTTGAAGGACTGCTTTACTAAGTTGCTTTAAAGGTCTGTACGTCAAACCGATGGGGCGTATTAACTCATGCTTAGGCGATGAATGACAAGGATTATTTTAGCCGTCCACAGCTCTGGAGCTAAAACACCCCTGTTTTAGCGCTTCGCTTAACAGGGGCACAATGTGAAGCTAATCCATTGTTAATAATCTATTTTCGCCACTCTGCGCAGCGCTTGAGGCGTGACTTCTGGCAGGCCAAAAAATTCCATATAAGCCGGAATCATCTCAAACAACATATCGGTACCAGGTTGAATCTGGCAGTCTCTTTGCATTGCGGCACTCAAAAATGGGGTGATTTCACTTTTCATCACCACTTCGCCAACAAAACTCCCCGGTGTTATCGCATCCACGTCGATGGGCAATTCATCACCTGGATTCATGCCCAGCGGTGTTGCGTTGACGACGATGGAAAACGCCTGCGGGTTGCGCAACCCCGTTAGTACCGTGAGCGCCGGATAATGCCGACGCAGACGAGACGCCAGTTCTTCACTGCTTGCCTGGCGGGTATCAAACAACGCCAGCTTATCAACGCCCGCCGCCGCCAGCGACGCCGCGATAGCCGAACCGACGCCACCACTGCCCACCACCAACGCGCTGGCGCCTTTAACCTGAATCCCTTTGCGCAACACACCGCGCACAAAACCGTCGCCATCAAACATATCGCCGCGCAGGCTGCCATCTGGTTCGCGACGAATAGCATTACAGGCTCCGGCGATTTGTGCCGTCGGACTCAGGCTGTGGACTAACTCGCAGGTCGAGACTTTGTGCGGCATCGTCACCAGCGCCCCAACAATATTGGTCAGGCTGAATAAAGAAGGAATCAGTTGCGCATAATCACCAGGCTTTACCCCCATCGGCACCACTTTGATATCAATGCCTTGTTCTTCAAACCACGGGTTGTAAATCATCGGCGCTTTGAAGGTGGTAGTTGGGTAGCCCAAATGGGCGATTAAACGGGTGTTGCCACTAATTTCCATGATTAATCCGCCAGCTCAATACGTTTGATATCGCCAAGAATAAAGACATAGGCAAACACGCCCAGCAGTGCCGCTCCGCCGATATACACCAACGCGTAGAAGAAGTTACCGGTAGCTGCAACGATAAAACCAACGATTAACGGCGTGATAATCGACGCAAGGTTTGAGCAAAAGTTAAATAAGCCACCCGTCAGCCCCGCAAGGTTCTTCGGTGCCATATCAGAAATCAGCGTCCAGCCAAGTCCCACCATGCCTTGCCCGAAGAACGCCACCGACATCACCGTAATCACCAGCGCGTCAGTCGGCATCCAGTTCGCCGAAATAATCAGGCTCGCCATCAGCAGGCCAGCAATAATCGGCAGTTTGCGGGCCATGTTCACCGAACCGGTGCGTTTCAGAATTTGGTCAGAAACCCAGCCACCAAACATCACGCCTACTGCCGCAGCGAGGAACGGCATAATCGCGAAGAAGCCCACTTTCAGCCACGGCATATGGCGCTCGGTAGCAAGATAAGTCGGGAACCAGGTCAGGAAAAACACTAAGGTGGTATTCCCGGCAAACTGGCCAATCCCCGCGCCAAGGATCTGGCGGCATTTCACCAGCCTTGCGACGTTCGCCCAGCTAAAATTCATCTTCGGCTCAGGTTCAGCCTCTTTGTCATCATGGCCGATGTATTCCAGTTCAAGCGAGTTAGCGGTTTTTGACTCATGCGGCTCGTGATAAAAACGCCACCACACCAGCACAAACAAAATGCCGACCACGCCCACCGTAATAAACAGCGCACGCCAGCCGAAGGTTTCCATAATAAAGAACAACAGCGGAGCAAACGCGGCCAGACCGATATATTCACCAACGGTATACACCGCCGTAGCGCGGGCGCGTTCATGCTGCGGGAACCATTTGCCGACCACCCGGCTGTTGACAGGGAAACACGGCGCTTCACTGATCCCAAGGCCTAAGCGGCAGAGCAACAGCGTTTTCAGCCCGACCGTCAAACCGTGGAATAAAGTAAATGCCGACCAGAAGAACAGTGCCAGCGCGTAAGTGACTTTGTTGCCGAAGCGATCAAGGAAGATGCCGCCGGGGATCTGCATGGCCGCATAAGTCCAGGCAAACGCCGAGAAGACAATCCCCATGGTGGCCGCACCGATGCCGAGATCGGCACTCAGTTGCGGTGCCGCAATACCCAGAACGGTGCGGTCCAGGTAGTTAATCATGGTCCCGATAGCCAAAAGGGTCAGAATCACCATTCGGGTACGGGTTCGTTTTACAACACCAGTTTTCTGGGCGGCGATGTCGCCCTGGCCATAACTCGCCATGGTTGCTTCCTCTATTATTTTATAGGTTACAGGTGTTTTATTGAACCTTAAGGTTCATTTATTGTTATCAATCGAATGACTGCATCTGCATTGCCGCCAGGCGAACAGCCGCGTTAGTGGCACCATATTGTTGATAATCCCCGCGCCGCTCAACCAATTCAAAGAAGAAACGATCCGGGCGGAACGGTGGCGTATAGGCGTGCAAAAATTCCTGCTGGCGTGTATCACGCTCGTAAAGAATATCGAGGCGCTCAAGTCCTTGTAATAACGCGTTGTTTGCGCCGTAACGCGCCAGTAAATCGTCATAATAGTTGGCCGGGATCGTCAGCAATTTCAGCCCTTGCGATTGCAGGCTTTCCACTGTCGCCGGTAAATCATCGCAGGAAAATGCCGCATGTTGCAGGCCGGTTCCCTGATAACTCGCCACTGAACGGGCGATTTGCGTATCGAGGCTGTGCGACATATTCAGCGGCAGGCGAATCGAATGACACGGGCTGTGCATCACCTGGCTTCTGACCAGGCCATACGGGTCCGGTACGCTAAGCTCGTTATCCAGCTCGAAACCAAATACCGCACGGAAGAACATAATCCAGTTATCGCGGCTACCTTCCACCAGGCCTAATGCCAGATGATCAATGCCGCGCAATACGCCAGTATTCACTGAATCAGACAGCGTGAAATCGGTCTGATAAATATCGCTTTCGCCCTGCTCTGGCGCTTCTATTAAATAAATCAGGCTACCGTCTGGCGCGCAAATCGCTGCCAGTGCACGCTCGTCCGGGCCGTGTTCTTCGTGCCAGATCGGGTAACCATAATCTTGTGCGCGTTGCAGCACATTCGCCGCCCCTTTCACCCGCCACGCCATGGCACACAACGACACGCCGTGGCGACGATGAAACTCGTCCGCCCAACTGTGCGCCTGATGGTTGATAATCACGTTCACCCCACCGTTGCGCCACAGCGAAACATCTTTTGAACGATGGGTCCCGGTCTGCGCGAAACCTAGCGGTTGCAGAGCTTCGCCAAGTGCTGTGGCATCTTGCGCGTCAGTGGCGAACTCTAAAAATTCAATCCCCTGGTAGCTGGCTTGCGGCGCGCTATGGAACAGTGGTGCATCACTTTGCGGGTTGCCATTCCAGGTTTGTTCTTCCAGCCATAGCAGCGAACGATAGCCATCCTTCGCCGTTGGCGCGTTCGGCGTGGCGCGGAAGTTGTCATTGAAAATCTCCAGCGACCACGGGCCGCGGTAGCCTTTTTCGGTCAGCAAACGGGTAAATTCCACCACCGGCAATTCACCCTGCCCTGGGAAGCAGCGGAAATGACGGCTCCACTCCAGCACATCCATTTTCATCAGCGGGGCGTCGGCCAGTTGCAGGAAGGTGATTTTATCAAGCGGAATATCGTCGAGATTAATCAACTGGTCGCCGAGCGACAGCACATGGAAACTGTCCAGTACCAGCCCCAACGCTGGGCTGTTGACCTGTTTTACCCGCTCCCACGCCTGGCGGTAACGGTTTACATGGGTGCCCCACGCCAATGCTTCGTAGCCGACGATAATTTCATTTTGTTGTGCAAGTTCAGCAAGATGCGCTAAATCGCTGACTTGTAAATCAAGGCTCGGCGAGCAATCTGGAGCCACATTGCTGCACAGCAACATGGTGTTGCAGCCCAGCTCGTGCATCAGAGCAAATTTACGCCGCGCACGTTCCAGGTTGCTGGCAAACTGTGGGCGAGAGGCTCCTTCAAAATCGCGGAACGGCTGAAACAGCGTGATAGTCAGCCCCAAATCTGCGGCCATTTTGCGCACATCCGCAGGTGAACCGGGGTAGTAAAGCAGGTCATTTTCAAAGATTTCGACGCCGTCAAAACCAGCAGCCGATATTGCGGCCAGTTTTTCAGGCAACGTGCCAGAGATAGATACGGTTGCAATTGAACGCTGCATGATGGCTCCTGGTCGCTCGGGGTAATTGGGCTAATGTTGTATCATTTGGTTCATATTGCAAATTTATAGTTAATTTATTGTTACCCCAGATCACACCTACGGAAGTAAAAAAAAATAGCGGGCGATTACCGAACAAAACAAAGTGGAGTTACACTTTTCAGTCACTCCCTGGCAACCCAAAGGCAGACACAACATGTCAGATAATCAATATCAGCCACCGAAAGTATGGACGTGGAATAAAAGCGACAGCGGCACCTTTGCAAACATCAATCGCCCGATTGCCGGCCCAACACACGAACGCACTCTGCCCATCGGCAAGCATCCATTGCAGCTCTATTCTCTTGGCACACCGAACGGGCAGAAGATCACTATTCTGCTGGAAGAACTGCTGGCGGCAGGTGTCAGCGCGGCCGAATACGACGCACATTTGATTCGCATCGGTGAAGGGGATCAGTTCTCCAGCGGCTTTGTGGATGTGAACCCGAACTCGAAAATCCCGGCGCTAATGGACCATTCGGTCACCCCGCCGATTCGTGTCTTTGAGTCCGGCTCAATCTTGCTGTATCTGGCGGAGAAGTTCGGTCTTTTCCTGCCAAAAGAGCTGGCGGCACGCACCGAAACCCTGAACTGGCTGTTCTGGCTGCAAGGTTCCGCTCCGTATCTTGGCGGTGGATTCGGCCACTTCTATCATTACGCGCCAGTGAAAATTGAGTACGCCATCAACCGCTTTGCCATGGAAACCAAGCGCCAGTTAGATGTGTTGGACCGCCAACTGGCGACACATCGTTTCATTGCGGGCGATGAGTATACGATTGCGGATATTGCGATATGGCCGTGGTACGGTAGCCTGGCAAAAGGTGGGTTATATGAGTCTGCTGAATTCCTCGACATCAGCTCATACAAAAACTTTGTCCGTTGGGCCGATGAAGTGGCGAATCGCCCGGCAGTGAAACGTGGGCGTATTGTGAACCGCACGTTCGGAGAGCCGTCGCAGCAGCTGCATGAACGCCACGACGCCTCTGACTTTGATTTGCGTACTGAAGACAAACTGGTTAAATAACATCCAGATGGCAGGTTGCAACGGTGGCCTGCCTTTTTTATCGTTCAAATTTAAACAAACTTAATATAGTTTCCGGATAACCGTGCAGGTAAGTTGCCGTCTGAGTTAAATAGTAAGCAACCTGCAAGGAAATATCGTGTTCAAGAAATCCCTGTTTTTATTCGCTTTCGTTTTAGCCGGTTGTGCTCAACCAGGCGATGATAAGGTTGAAGCGTTAAATACTCTCGACTTCCACGCCACCCCGTCACCTTCCGCCCCGGCGAATAGTAACTCTGCGGAATTAGAAAGCCTGCACAAAACTAATCAGCAAGCTATCGCTAGCCTGACGGCTGAAATTAAATCGGCACGAGTGGATGAGCTGAAAAGTGGTGATGTATTTGATAATCGGGATGGCATTGATAACGTGTTTCAGGCGCTGACACGGCTCGAGGAGTTTGGTGAGCTGAACAATATCTATCTGAAAGATAATAATAAGAATGGCTTAGTACAAATTGGTAAGGTATTAAAACCGCTTACCGAGAAAGACTCCTGAGAACATACCTGGTCTGACATTTCTGTCATTAATGGTGGATGACGCTTACGCTTATCCACCCTACAAAATCCCAATCTGACATTTCTGCGTTAATGGTGGATGACGCTTACGCTTATCCACCCTACAAAATCCAAGTCTGGCATTTCTGCATTAATTGGTGGATGACGCTTACGCTTATCCACCCTACAAAATCCAAGTCTGACATTTCTGCATTAATTGGTGGATGACGCTTACGCTTATCCACCCTACAAAATCCCAATCTGGCATTTCTGCATTAATTGGTGGATGACGCTTACGCTTATCCACCCTACAAAATCCCAATCTGGCAGTTCTGCATTATGGTGGATGACGCTTACGCTTATCCACCCTACAAAATCCAAGTCTGGCATTTCTGCATTATGGTGGATGACGCTTACGCTTATCCACCCTACAAAATCCAAGTCTGGCATTTCTGCATTAATGGTGGATGACGCTTACGCTTATCCACCCTACAAAATCCCAATCTGGCATTTCTGCATTAATGGTGGATGACGCTTACGCCTATCCACCCTACAAAATCCCAGTCTGGCAGTTCTGCATTATGGTGGATGACGCTTACGCTTATCCACCCTACAAAATCCCAGTCTGACATTTCTGCGTTAATGGTGGATGACGCTTACGCTTATCCACCCTACAAAATCCCAATCCGGCATTTCTGCATTAATGGTGGATGACGCTTACGCTTATCCACCCTACAAAATCCCAATCCGGCATTTCTGCATTAATGGTGGATGACGCTTACGCTTATCCACCCTACAAAATCCCAATCTGGCATTTCTGCATTAATGGTGGATGACGCTTACGCCTATCCACCCTACAAAATCCCAGTCTGGCAGTTCTGCATTATGGTGGATGACGCTTACGCTTATCCACCCTACAAAATCCCAATCTGGCATTTCTGCATTAATGGTGGATGACGCTTACGCTTATCCACCCTACAAAATCCCAATCTGGCATTTCTGCATTAATGGTGGATGACGCTAACGCTTATCCACCCTACAAAATCCCAATCTGGCGTAGGTCGGATAAGCGCTAGCGTCATCCGACATATTCAACGTCAATCAGTAGAGTTGTTTCTCAATCAGCATCTGCTGCAACTGCTGCTTTTGTTCAGTGGTCAGCACGCGGCTAACATTAAACAGATATTTCGCACGCTGGTAACGTACCTGGCCTTGAATATCGCCAATCGCGGTCAGCTGTTTCTTCGCCGCAGTGTCATCCCACACGCCGGTATGGAACATATCAACAATCGCATCCTGAGTTAAAGCATCAGTATTAATCTTACTGATCTCTTTTTGTGCATCTTCGCGCAGTGCCTTCACCGTCTTCATTTGTTCTGGTGTCAGCTTTAATTGCTGTGCCAGGTTATCCTGCGGCAGTGTTTCGGTTGAGTTGGATGCAGAAGCCACACCAGAAAAAGCCAGAACGGTTGCCATCATGGCAATTTTAAACATATTCTTCATTCGATACCCTTAAGAACAATAAGCATTAATACAAATAGTACAGTTCTATTATTAACGCAGCTCGAAGGACATTGAAAACCATTACTCGTTTATTTTTAAATAAATAAATTAACCATATTTTAACAAAAATAATTACAATAGTGCAGATATGTAACCTGGAGCTCACCATGCTCGAAATGGAGTTTTCCACCCTTTATGTTTTCATTTTATTACAATGAATAATAATTAAAAGAACCGGAATCAAAACCTGGATTTCACTCTTAACCCCACTCCCGATAATTAATCTTTTCGCTTATTTATATATATAGCAACCGTGCGCTAGCCAAATGAAAAAGCAAAACAGTGAACATTTATTTTACGTCATTCACCTGTAACAAAAACCTCTTTAACCTCCTCACGTTAGCAGAAAATCACATAGCAAAAAGCCACACTATGTTGCCATAGTGTGGCCTCGTACTGCTTACTATTTGATGGTTGCTTACATAGCCCACGTCCCTATGAGCTGAAACCAGCATAAGGTTAATGCACCACGTATTCAAAATTCTTTTTATTTAAAAATAAATTTTAATATTTAGATAAAAAAATACCCGCCGGACAGGCGGGTATATTGTATTGGCACAGCAAGATGCACAAACAATATTAAAGGATCGAATCACTCGAATTGACGATATCAATGAGGCTTGATGTATCAACGTGATAATTGTAGTGTGTGACCATTTCGCCAGCAAACTAATTTCCGTACAAAAATAAACTTATCAGAAACTAAAATTAACCCCAGCGTAAGCGCCATCGGCTAAGATATTATCGCTGCGGCCATCTTTCCCTTCCATGCCAACATAACGGTACCCGCCATCAACGGAAAACGTGGAGTTAACATTCCAGCGAAGACCCGCGTTCGCTTCGCCATACTGTGCTACGCCACTTGAGAGCGAATCAGGTGAAAAATAAGCATCGCCAAACAGAGTAAAATTTTCGCCCAGTGGCAGCTGCGCACCACCCCCTACTGCCACGGCATAACCTTCGTCGTTATCATCCGGGTTCAGATACAGCGTTTTACCGCCGAGGGTAATCAGCACCGAACCCAACGGGATATTCCAGCCCAGTCCCAGGCTCGCAACATCACCGTCATTATCGTTATGTGCCCAGTTACCACTAAAGGTAAAACCAGGCTCATTGGCGCCAAAACTCATACCCAGGTTGGTCCATTTAGAACCCGCCTCTCCATGAAATGAAACCGCACTTGCCGAACCTGCGCTCAGTGTTGCAACGATCAGACAAGCCATTTTTAAATTTTTCATCGCGTTCCTCTTTATTCTTCAGGGTTTCCGGACCAAAAAAAAAGCCCGATAGGCACTAAGGCATCGGGCAAAACGGACGTTACTGCTATTTTTGTAATTGCATGTTGGGACTTATTGCTGTGGCGCTACACCGGCAATTTCGATAACAACGCGGCGATCTGGTGCCAGGCAGTTAATCAGTTCTTGACGCGCAGTGACTGCATCACAGGTTGTTCCAGTTACTGGCTCACTTGCACCACGGCCTTCGGCCTGGACGTTCTGAGCTGGCATACCTAAACGAACCAGTTCGTTAGCAACGGCTTGCGCACGTTTTGCAGACAGGTTCAGGTTGTAATCTTGTGAACCCAGACGGTCAGTAAAGCCAATCACCATAGTGGATTTGTCTTTAGCTGCCTGAATTTCTGGACGGTTGTAGAGGTCACGTACCGCTGCTTCACCTTCAGCAGAAAGCACTGCTGAGTTGAAGGCAAACATCACGTCTGATTTCAGGTTGAAACGCTGTGGTTCTACTGGCGCTTCTACTGGAGCAGGTGCTGCTGCAACTGGAGCGGCTTCGTTGGCACCAAAGCGGTAAACCACACCGGCAGTCACAGTGCTGACATCAGAACTCACGCCAATTTGGTTGGAGTTACCCACGTTGCCAACCCATTGGTATTCCACGCGGCCAGCCCAGTTGTCATTGAACTCATATTCAGTACCGACAGCGGCCAGTGGGCGCACGCCAGTATCAAACTTAGAATCGCCATTTTGCTCAGCTTCAGCACGGTATGCAAATGCACCGGCACGGCCATAGATATCCCAGTTATCAGTGAAACCGTAGCTAGCTTTCATAGAAAGCTGCAAGCCCTGAGAACCCATTTTGGCACCGGCTACGCCGTTGTTGCCTTGGATCTGCATATTGCCGAGATAGTCGTAGCCGCCTTCAACAGCCAACCACGGATTAATTTGATAACCTGCGAATACGCCACCGCCAACATTGTCGCTGCTGGTTTCAAAGTCGGTCGCGTTGCTTACGTTATCATTGAAATCATTGTCACCATTGCCATCGAAATAATGTGACCAACCTAATTTAGCACCGCCATACCAGGTATCGGTATCGGCTGCGGCATTGGCGTTCGTTACTGCGAAGGCGTTGAGTGCGATTAACGCAATAAGAGTCTTTTTCATCATAATCCTTGAAGTCGCTGCTGGGAGATTGCTCAATGGTATTAATATTTAAGCGACGGATGATATTCATATTCCTTGCAAGAAGGAATTTGAACTTCATTTAATTTTAAATGAAAAAGAACTAGGTTAAATCATTGCATAACACACCCACAAAACCAATATCACAACAATAATTAGCGTGCTTTAGAATTTCTCAGGCAAATTGATGACTTCCAGTAAATAACCTCCACGGCGAATGTCAATGTAACCGCCATTCTTTAAAGCAAACATGACATTCAGAATACTGCTACGTGATAAGTGCGTTCTTTCCTGAATGTAATCAAGAATTGAAGTTCTTAATCGAGATTCTTCCGGCAAGCGGCTCATCTCAATAAGATGACCACGAATAATGGAATAAGTGCGTTGCTGCACGACGACAGAATCGCGGTAGCAGAGGTAGGTGGTGTAGTAAGCAAGAATAATAGCCACATCTTTCCAAAGGTCTTGCTGACTTATTATTTCATGCGCCTGGCTGGCATCCATACGTAGCATGGTGCAATCGGTTTCTGCACGCAGAATATGGCTACGTAAAGGCTGGATACTCTCCGCAATACCGAACAAATTCTGCCCGGAGAGCGTAGCAATAACTAAACCATCCGTTGCGCGCAGCACAGAAATTTCGCCTTTCTTGAAGACGTAGAACTGCGGGACATCTTTATATTCCCAGTTAATCCGCTTACGAGGAATGATCTCCATGGGGGTTCCATAGGGCTCAAGGGCGGTCAGCAGGCGCTGGATGGCGGCTTCGGGTCGTGTGGGAGGAGGTATAATCATTTTTTTTCCTGAGATGACTCACTATACATGCAGGTTCCTTGAAGTATATACCACGCCAAAGATCTAGCGGGGGAGCGCTACTCTGAAGTGTTTGCTGCTTACATACAACCATGTATTGAAAAACTAAAACACCTTTTTGCACATTTTTTACAACTATTTCTATGATGAAAAGAAGTGTAATTTCTTATTTTTCCTCTTGCACATTATTGTGGTTTTGTGCAATTAAAAAATCGCCAAAAATTTAAATTTAAACAAATTAAAAGTGGTGCCGCGCACACCTTCTCATTAGTGTCTCCGGACATTTAATCACGGAGCACCAAACTATGATCCTGGACTACCTTGCCTTAGGCGCTCTTATATTTGTGGGACTGACGCTTTTCTATGGCGTTATTGTTGTGCACGATATTCCTTATGAAATCGCGGTGCATCGCAATCATCCACATCAAGATGCTATTCATGCTGCAGGTTGGGTGAGTTTATTCACACTGCACGCAATCTGGCCGTTTTTGTGGATCTGGGCGATGCTATATCGCGAAGATCGTGGTTGGGGATTTGCGACTAAAAACCATGAGTTAGAGGCGTTACGTGAACGTCTGGCTCAACTGGAAGCTCAGCACAAAAATAATACAGCAAACCACCAGTAACCGAATTATTGAGCAGGATTCATTGTGGATTTATTACTTATTCTTACATATACCGCAATTTGTGTCGGTATATTTAAATTCTTCAAAATTCCATTAAATAAATGGAGCGTTCCTACTGCAGTTTTGGGTGGGATTATTCTTATTGGCTCCTTGCTGTTATTAATGAATTACAACCATCCTTACACTGAACGTGCTCAGATGGTTACCGTGACAGTACCTATTATCCCTGAAGTATCGGGTACGGTGGTCGAAGTGACCGCTAAATCTAATGAGATGCTGAAAAAAGGGGATTTCCTGTTCCGTATTGACCCGACCGCCTACCAGGCCAAAGTCGAGTCAATCAAAGGTGAAATCGAAAGCGCAGAAAAGAACGTTGAAATGCTGCAAGCGCGCCTGGCTTCCGAAAATGCCGATATTGCCCAGGTAAAAGCACAACGCGATTTAGCCATGAAAGATGCTGACCGTTACCGCAATGGCAGCCAGGACAAAATGAAAAGCCCGTTTACTGACCAGGAAGTGGTTCGCGCACAGCAAACCTATCTGGCAGCGCAGGCGCAATGGCGTTCTTCCCTGTCGAAGCGCGACCAAACAGCGGCAGAACTGAGTGCGCTGGTTAACGGCGAAAACGCGACAGTGTACCGCTTGAAGTCCAACCTCAAAGAAGCAGAATACTTCCTTGAGAAAACCGTTATTCGCGCCCCTAGCGATGGCTACGCAACGCAACTGTTCCTGAAACCAGGCATGTTCGTGCGCCCGATACCGCTGCGCCCAGTGATGGTGTTCGTCCCTGACCAGAAAACCAGCGTTTATGCCGTTTTCCGCCAAAACTCTGCCCTGCGTTTAACCGCGGGTGATGAAGCCGAGGTCGTGTTCAACGGCCTGCCAGGCAGTGTCGTGAAAGGGAAAGTGAAACAAATCATGCCGGCGATCGCCAACAGTAGCTATCAGGCACAAGGCTACTTACAAGGTTTAAGTCTGGATCCCAAACTCGACGGCATCTATGCAGAAATTGAGCTTAACAACGTCAAAGATGTAGAACGTTTACCGGCCGGTACCATGGGACAAGTTGCCGTGTATTCGGATTATTTCGAACACGTTTCCATTATCCGCAAAATCTTGCTGCGTATGACCAGCTGGATGCACTACCTGTATATCGATCATTAATTTGAGGTGAAAAAAGGAGCCACCCCATGCAGAAAGCCAAAATGTTGACACTTTTCGCCGTCGTTATTCTGACGTGGGGTAGCACCTGGCTGGCGATGAAATTCGCGCTAGTCAGCATGCCACCGATTTTTGCCACCGGCCTGCGCTTTTTAAGCGCAGCGCCACTCCTCTTGTGGCTATTGAAGATCACTCGTTCATCGCTGTTATTCCCACCAGGCCACCGTATTTTCCAGTTCTGTGTGTTCCTGTTCTGTTACTGCCTGCCCTTCACGCTGGTGCTTTACGGTGAGCAGTACGTCGATGCCAGCAGTGCGGCAATTATCTTTGCCGTGTTGCCGGTTGCCGTTCTGCTGATTTCTATCGTAGTGCTCAACGCCCCTGTCAGCCTGTTACAACTCATGGGTTCGATGCTGGCGCTACTCTCACTGTTTTGCTTGCTGCGAGAAGAAGCCAGGATGAGCCTGAGCAACAACTGGAAAGGGTCATTAGCCGTCGTTCTTGCCGTTTTCATCCATGCTTTTATGTACGTTCAATGCAAGAAGCGCAGTTGCCAGGTTTCGCTTTCCACATTTAACGCGCTGCCGTGCCTTGCCGCAGGGTTAATCCTCACGCTGATTGGTGTGATAGTGGAAAAACCGCTGATTGAAAATATTACCTGGCTGTCTTTTGCCTCGATTATTTACCTTGGCATTGTGGCTGGGGTGTTCGGAATTTTGTGTTATTTCTCGCTGCAAAAACGTATATCGACATTCAGTACCTCGTTGGTATTTATCTGTTTTCCGGTTATTGCCGTGCTCCTCGAATGCCTGGTAATGGACAGCGTCTTTTCACCGACATCCTGGATTCTGCTCGCCGCGATGCTTAGCGGTGTCTTTTTCTCTTTAATACCGGTTGAGAAGAGAAAAAGCGTTTCAACCTCACAACAACAGTGGAACTAGCACGATTTTTTCTGCGCCATATTTACAACTCATTAATAGCTGTTAAAAATGGATATTATTTGAACATAAATATGGTCAATGTCAGAAGAGATCCTCAGGCAACAGATCCAGAACCTCAAAAAGCATAATGCCCGTCTCAAGAGAATTGCGCATGACTCACGCAACAAGCTGAGTGCAACGCTCGACGGGACAGGTTTGTGCTTGTGGCAACTTGATATTAGCAGCGGCAAACTGGTTATTTTCAACCGCCGTTGGGGTTCCATGCTGGGTTATCGGCCCAAAGAACTTAGCGCTCATTTTGATGTGTGGCGTGACCATCTGCACCCTGAAGACAAAGAAATGGTGCTCGCCGCGTTTTATAACCATCTCGAAGGCAAAGCCCCCTGGTACGAAGCGCTGCACCGTATGCAGGCTAAAAATGGCACCATCACCTGGGTGCTAGACCGTGGACGAGTGACCGAATGGAGCGATGACGGTAAGCCATTGAAAGTCACCGGTACCCACATCGACATGACCAAAGAAAAGCAGTACGAGGAACAGCTGGCGAAGCTCGCCAACCACGATCCGCTCACCGGTCTTGCTAACCGCCACTCGCTGCATGCACAGTTTGATTTGTTAAAAAAACTCGGCCCGCTATCAGTGGCTTTTATCGACCTTGATGATTTCAAAAACGTTAACGATACCCTGGGGCATCGCAGCGGCGACGAAGTTCTGTTGCAGCTCAGCCAGCGGTTGTCCGAAGCCTGCCCGCCAGAAGTGACCATTGGGCGAATCGGTGGCGATGAGTTTATCCTGCTGATGCCGTGGACGCTGGAGAGTGCAGCAATCCAAACCACTGCCCAGCGCTGCCTGGATGCCGCTATCACGCCATTTGAGTTGAGCAACGGTTCGGCGACTGTCGGCGCATCAATTGGCATTAATGAGTCCTGGGCCAACGACAATTTTGCCGATGCGGTAATTCGTGCCGACGAGTCGATGTATTTGATTAAGCGCACTGGTAAGAATGGGGTGGTGCTGGGTGCGAGGGTGGTGAGTCAGGCCTAAACGCCTCTATCTTATACACCACTCACCCTGGTAATCTTGTCAGGGCGAAATCTGTTAGCCCCGCAGGTTTTCCGTTCACCCGTGCGTTCAGTTATCTCTTTAATTCCAGAAAACGGTGAACGTATTAAGGAGTTAACGCCAACTCCTTAATAATCCAGGCGCCCGGCAAATCAATCGCCGCTAAAGCGGTAAACACCGTTTTTCACCCAACATTCGGGGTCGTTCGCGATTCGTTCCAGACGATCGCTCTCTCACGTGGTTCCCGACCACGTGACCCCGACTGAAGGGTAAAAAACGGTGCGATTGAAACCGGGAACAAGGTCAAAACCGCTCTGGCTTTTGACTTTGACCTTGAATTTCGGGTCCGGCTTAAATCGCCTCCATTTTGACTCCAGGTGGCAGGGTCCAGCCGTCGGGAACGGCTGGAGGGCGCGATCGTCCGACAAAAATGTCAGGAACATTTTTGAACAACGCTTGCGTTGGCCACGAAGTGGTTCGGCACACGGATGTGCCGAATAAACGAATCGCAACCGACCCTGACACGGAGGCAAAATGGAGGTTTACCGCTTGCGGCGATTTATTTGCCGGGAGTCCGGGTTCTTAGGGTGGCGACGATGGCCACCCTAAGACGTTCACCGGTTCTGTGGCGACATAAATACTCAATCGCCTGGTGAACGGAACCTTCTTCGGCTCGACAGAAAACGCCCCTCAAAGATCTGTATAAGAGCCAGCTCCCTTGGGGAGAGGTCCCCCCCCTCTAAACCAAATACTGATTAAACCAGGCAATAGTCCGCGTCCACGCAAGATCCGCCGCCGCTTTGTCATAACGCGGGGTCGAATCATTGTGAAAACCGTGATTCACACCCGGATAAATATACGCTTCATAAACTTTCTGATTGGCTTTCAGCGCCGCCTCATAAGCAGGCCATCCTTCATTAATGCGCGAATCCAGCTCCCCATAATGCAGCAATAATGGCGCTTTGATGCGCGGCACATCTTCCGCTTTTGGCTGGCGTCCGTAGAACGGAACCGCTGCAGCTAATTCCGGATACGCCACCGCCGCAGCATTAGCGACACCGCCGCCGTAACAAAAACCAGTCATCCCGACTTTCCCTGTCAGCGCATCGTGGTGCATCAGGAACTCAATCGCGGCGAAGAAATCATTCATCAATTTGGTGGGATCAACCTGCGATTGCAGCTCGCGCCCCTTTTCATCATTGCCCGGATAACCGCCGACCGAACTTAAACCGTCCGGTGCCAGCGCGATAAATCCTGCCTTGGCAACACGCCGCGCCACATCTTCGATGTAGGGATTAAGCCCACGGTTTTCATGCACCACCACCACGCCAGGCACTTTACCCGCCGCTTTTGCTGGCCGCACCATGTAGGCTCTCACCTCGCCATGCCCTTGCGGGCTGGGGTAGCGAATATATTCAGCCACAATATCCGGGTCGGTAAATTCCACTTGCTGTGCGAAGGCATAATTTGGCGTCAGCAAAGTCCCCAGTGCCGCCGCCGCAAGCCCGCCGACCACAAATTTCCCCGCAATGTCGAGAAACTCACGTTTGCTGATTTTTCCGTGGACGTAGAAATCGAAGTATTCGAGTAATTCAGGAGGGAAATCTTTTGCGGTCAGTCTGGTCATTTGCAGGCCCTTTATCGGTAAAAGATGGATAAATAATGGCCTGCATTTGACGATTTTGTAAACTATCTGCGCGTCACGTTCACTCGCCATATCCCAAAGCACACCAGCACCAGAGCCAGGGCGTAACGCCATTCGAGAATACTTTCTTGCAAGAAGATGGCTGAAAGCACCGCACCCGATACCGGAATCAAGAAGTTAAACGGCGCAATCATTCCCACGCGGTTGTGTTTGAGCAGCAAGCTCCACAACGCAAAGGCCACGGAGGACAGCAACGCCAGATAGCCAAGAATCGCCACCGACTCCAGGCCATGAAACTCAAGCCGCCCGCCGCTTGCGTAGCCGCCAACAGTCAACACCACGCCACCGATGGCCAACTGCCAGCCTGTCATGATAGTCGGGTCGATGGTTTGCGAAATGCGCTTCCCATACAGCGAAGCGGCAGAAAGAATAAACGCTGCCAGCACCACGAAACCGTCACCCATCCAGCTAAAACTGAAGTCCATCAACTGGCTGTTGAAGTTCACCACCATCACACCGGCAAACCCCAGCACACAGCCCACCACTTTGTTAATACTGAGCTTGTCGTTTTGATAGATAAAATGCGCCAGCAGGACACTAAAGAAAGTGCCAGTGGCATTCATAATTGAGCCTTTCACGCCGGTGGTATAGGCGAGGCCAATGTAAAAGAAGATGTATTGAATGGCAGTTTGCGTAACGCCGAGCAACGCTAGCTGCGAAAACTGGTGGCGGGATAAACGCGCAATCGGCTTGCCTTGCAGCATCGCGAACGCCAGCAATAAAAGCCCCGCGATGACAAAACGATAACCGGCGAAAACAATTTTGCCCGCTAAATCGTCGGTCGCTATCTGAAAAATGTCATAACCATTTTTAATTGCCGGGTAAGCACTTCCCCATAACAAGCAACAAAAAGCGGCTCCCATCCATGCGAATTTCTTATTAGTAAACAGCGAAACGTTATTACTCACGCCCCTTCCCTTACCCAAAAATAAACTGTCGTTTCAGAATCGGCCATTATCCGTTAATAGCGAAAAATAGCGATAGTGCCATCCACACTTTGCGGCAGTGCGAATGGCACGACAGTGACTTTATTTTTCAGGGTAATGCGATGGGCGAGCTTTCGGGTGAACTGCAAAGTGCCCTGCCGGAGCATTTTCCACGGTCACAGGTGTGAGATGTGGAGCCTGTCTTCTCTGCGATTTATCGCGGAACATATAAACGATAAACGGCAGAATAAACACCAGACCGAAGCAGATAATCAGCAGACCGGCATAAATATCATGGGCGCTGCTGCCAGGCAGAGAACTCGGTGGAATAAACGAAACAAAGAACGCCAGCACTGAAACCAGCAGGCCAGAACAGGCGACGACCAACTTAACGGCTTTACCGCCAGGAATCTGGAAGTCACGTGCTCTGTCACGTTGATGAAGCACCAACTGAATGTATCCGAGGAACAGCATCAGGTAGCTACACAGATAAATCACCACCGTCAGCGACAGAGCAATCAGGAATGACATATTGCTGCCGCCACCAGTATTAGTGAGGACAACCAGTGCGAGAGTAGTGATGCATAACTGGGAAATCACCAGCGCTACTGGAACACCATTTTTATTCACTTTGGCAAAACGCGAAGGCAATAAACCATCCCGTGCGGTGACTAACATGCCGCGCGATGGGCCAACAATCCACGAGGCAATCTCGGCCAACACGCCCAGCATCAACAGCGCAGCAATAGCGCGAATCGCCCACTCGTATTCAGGCCCGTAATAACTAATCAGGGTACTAAAAGCCTGCATCACGCCAGCCGAAAGGTTGATTTCATCGTGCGGGATCACGGCGGCGACAGACAACCCACCAATGGAACTCAGCACAATGGCGGCAATGACCAGCAGGAATATCGCCAGAGGGTAATCACGCGCTGGGTTATTCATCTCATTGACATGGGTTGCCGAGGCTTCAACACCCATATAACTGAGCACAAACGCCACAAACACCACTAACGTGCCAATCTGCGAAAAATCAGGGAAGAAGGTCTTCTCTGACATCTCAATCGCCAGCGGTTGCCCATGATAAAGCCACGCCACAGCCAGCAGCACCAGGACAATCGCCGGGAACAAAATCCCAAAGAAGAAACCGAATTTGGCAATAATCGCGGTATAGCGTGTCCCTTTAAATTGAGTCAGCGCCAGCCCCCACAAAATAACCACCGCCGCTACAGTTCTCACCAGCGGGTCGGTATTTAACGCAGGCCAACTCAGGATGTAAGAGAGAGCACCGAGCACAAAATAGAGCATCGGGATAAAACCGATGGCGATTTGCAAATAGCTAAAAGAGATCGCCGCAAAACCCCAGCGTTCCCCGAGCGTATTGGAAACCCATGCGTACAAACCACCTTCTTGCCAGCCCTCAACTGTGGCCATTTCAGCGGCACACAGACCAACGGGAATAAACCAGAAAATCCCGCCCATCAGCAGGAAGAAAATCAGGCTAAAACCTGAAGTGGCAAAAGTGGGATATTCATAAACGGCCATCACCATTGAAGCAGTAATGGCAAAAAAACCGAGCAAAGTGAGCGACTTTGCAGGGGCACTCGTCGTTGTACTGGACATAATCCTCTCCACATCAGCAGGTTTGAACCACCTGCCGATGTTCATTCACGATTAAATAAGAGAGCCGTAACAAACAGGCTCTCTGGTTGATTGATAAGAAAGGGGTTTATGCGTGGTTGAAGCCGCCCGCTTCCTCGGCAGTCAGCGAATGCGTGACAGGATTTTTTTCCAGTGCTGCGAGCGTGCGTTTCAGGTCGCTTATCAATAATTCGGCCAAATCGGTACTCATGCCATGGCGCACCAGAATGCGCTGCACCACTAGATCTTCGCGGTGAGTCGGCATGGAATAAGCAGGCACCTGCCAGCCACGGCTCCGTAAACGGTCAGCCAGATCGTACAGCGTGTAGCCACAATTGCGTTGGTCAGCTTTTAGCGTCCAGGTCAGTCCTGGAATGCCATTTTGCTGGTTGCCATCATAGATAACCTCGAATGGGCCGATAGCGGCGATTTCACGCGCCAGATACTGGGCGGTGTGATAACAGGCCATGTGAATTTTGCGATAACCTTCGCAACCCAGGCGCAGGAAATTGTAATACTGAGCGACAATTTGCCCACCAGGACGTGAGAAGTTCAGCGCAAAGGTCGGCATATTGCCGCCGAGGTAGTTAACGTTAAAAACAAGTTCCTCTGGCAGATCTTGTTTTTCACGCCATACCACCCAACCGGCACCGAGCGGTGCAAGGCCGAATTTATGACCTGACGCGTTGATAGATTTCACTCGTGGCAGACGAAAATCCCAGTCGATTTCTGTGGCGCAGAATGGCGCCAGGAAGCCACCGCTGGCGGCATCAACGTGCATCGGAATATCCAGCCCTGTGCGCTCAAACAAATCATCCAGCGCATCGTGAATCTCTTTCACTGGCTCGTACTGGCAGGTGAAGGTAATCCCCAAAGTTGGCACTACGCCAATGGTGTTTTCGTCGATATATTTCAGCGCGTCTTCGGCTGTCATCATCAGACGGTTGCCTTCCAGCGGTACTTCGCGCAGCTCCACGTCAAAATAACGGGCGAATTTATGCCAGCAAATCTGCACCGGGCCGCACACCATATTTGGCTTATCGGTAGATTTTCCTGCCAGTTCACGGTGTTTGCGCCAGCGCCATTTCAGCGCCAGACCGCCCAGCATCGCGGCTTCGGAAGAACCGATAGTGGAACAGCCCATGGTGTCGGTGGCTGACGGAGAATGCCAAAGGTCCGCGAGCATGTTCACGCAACGCTGCTCTATCTCAGCAGTCTGTGGGTACTCATCTTTATCAATCATGTTTTTGTCGATGGAAAGATCCATCAACTGGCGGATTTCGTCATCCACCCAAGTCTGGCAAAAAGTCGCCAGGTTCTGGCGGGAATTACCATCCAGCATTAATTCATCATGAATAGCATGAAAAACATTGCGTGGATTACTTTCGTTGACCGGAAATGCGTTTTTAGGCAGTGCGGTAGATAACTCTATCGAAGCATAAACATCGTCATTTTCATTTTCGACTGGCTGAATAAGTGTGGTCATAATAAATCCTCTATGGGTATCACTTAAGTTGATAATTCAATTAAGAGTGAATATGGAATTACTTAACGCTTTGGGTCAGCTCACCTAATTTTGCTTTCGGTGTTTTTTGACACTGTTTAAATATCCTGGGTACTGACACGGTTTCAACTTCATGCCAATGGATATAATCGCCACCTTTAAAATCTGTATTTCTATTCACTACCCAAAAGGCGACTGGGGTCATAGATTTAGGATTCATATCCATAAACTCCTGGCAGGTCATATTTTGTGGTGTCGTTTCCTGAGTAGCGAAAGCACTATTCATAGTGGCTGAAAAAGCGGCAGCAGCAATAATTACCGAGACATAGGCTTTAATATTCATCATTTACTCCACTGTTTTTGGTGTATCGTTAAGGTTCAATTTCTTGTGCTTCGCTGGCGTCAAATTCCTGCGCAGCGCGATAAATCCAGCAGCGCTGAAGATCATCTCCACGCCAATGAAAGCGGTGGTAAATAAATAGGATTGTTCAGGGTTCAAACTGAGCCAGACAACGGCAATCAGCAGGTCTAAAACACCGATAATAATGTTGGTGATCGCCCCCGCGTTACCACGCATAGTGAAGCCGGAAACGATGCGTGAAACCCCGCCAACAATGAAGAAACAGCTAAATACCAGCGACAGTGACGTCATGCCAATCAGAGGATGGATGACAAAACTGAAGCCCAACAACAGCCAGGCTAAGGCAAATATCACGCTGACAAATTTAGAACGCCAGTGGCGTGAACGAAATACCACCAGACTATAAAGAGTATAAAAACCGCAAACCATAAACATCATGCCGATGATATAGCTGAGGTACATCCCGGCCATAAAAGGATAAATAAGACAGCAGGTACCACAAATAAACAGTAGCACCGCCATCACCAGCGCATGTTTTCTATAATGAAGACATGAAGCCTCACTCAGTGCTTTCAGTCGATATTGATTAAATATAAACATTTTATTTCCGCCATATCGTTATTGACCAACTAGTTATTGGTTAAAATAGTAAGGCCAGCTAGCAAACGGAGTAAATAAGAGTGAACCCCTATCTTCATACGCTCAATCTGACGTCTGACTCAATAATCTGACAAGTGTCAGACAGCTCCTGCAATATTCATTCCGCGCTCTGATTTTCATTCGTTTTGTTATTTCCTATTCTGTCTGGGTTGGTGATTAACACCCATTTTATTAAGGAGACGATAATGAAAAAATTAATTCTGGCAGGCGTACTGGCAACCATGATGAGTTCTGCACCGGTATTCGCTGCAACAGCAACGACTCCAGCACAAACTGCTGCGGCCACTGCACAAATCCAAAAAGAAGCGGCTGATGTGATGCAGGTTGCCGTTCAGGGCGCGAATGCCATGCGTGATATTCAGCTTGCTCGCCTGGCGCTGTTCCACGGCGAACCGGCCAGTGCTAAAAAACTGACTGATGACGCAGCAACACTGCTAAAAGATGACAGCATCGACTGGAAGAAATTTGTCAAAACCGACGCCAAAGCGAAGATGATTGACGACCAGTACGTCATCATTAACGCCACAGTTGCCCTGTCTGAAGACTATGTTGCGACTCCAGCAAAAGAGAGTGCGATCAAATCTGCCAATGAAAAACTGGCTAAAGGCGATAAAAAAGGTGCGATGGACACTTTACGTCTGGCGGGGATTGGCGTGATGGAAAATCAATATCTGATGCCACTGAACCAGACCCGCAAAGCGGTAGCTCAGGCACAAAAAATGCTGGCAGATGGTAAATACTACGAAGCGAATCTGGTACTGAAGGGTGCTGAAGACGGCATCGTTGTTGATAGCGAAATGTTCGCTGCCAGCAACTAAAATTATCGTGCTGGATGTCGGATGACGCTGCGCTTATCCGACCTACAAAAGCTGTATTTGTATTATCGTGCTGGATGACGCTGCGCTTATCTGACCTACGATTTCGGTTCCAGTTCCGGTTTCGTAGGGGGATAAGCGCCAGCGTCATCCACCATTTTTAGTGGCTTATCAAACTATCAATCTCCACGTCAATTTCCTGCATGACTGCCGTAATTTTTTCTAACGCTTGCTGGCGCTCCTCAAGTGGTAACGAACTATGACGACGTGATTCGAAAGGTTCACACAACGCCTGAAGTGCGGTGATTTCCAGAATCTGTGCCGAACCATGCAAACGATGCAACGCATGCAAAAACATTTGCGGTTCATCCTGCTCTATTGAACGCACTGCGGCCTGTAAATCATTGGCTGAAGCTTCGCGGAAGGTTTCCAGAATCTCATTCATCAACTTCCTGTCCCCCCCAGTATTCTCGGTCAGAATGCTCAGCTTCAAATGTCGTGTAGTACACAGCGATGTGCGCCCGCTATCGAGTTTGCTCAACTCGTGAGTCAGCGTCTGAATCGAAACCGGTTTAAACAGGCACTGATTCATACCGCTTTGCAGGCATTGATCGCGTGATTGCGAAAGCGCACTGGCGGTCAGCCCCCAGATTTGCAGCCGCATATTCTGGCGACGCAAAGATGCCGTCAGCGCCAGCCCATCTTTTTTTGGCATGTTCAGGTCAGTTATCAACAAATCGTACGCGTTATTGGCGATTTTCGCTTCCGCCTCCTCACCGTCGCGGGCTTCATCCACGTTGTAACCAATGGCATTCAGCTGGCGTTTTAACA
This sequence comes from Buttiauxella agrestis ATCC 33320, assembly GCA_024169445.1. Classification (GTDB taxonomy): domain Bacteria; phylum Pseudomonadota; class Gammaproteobacteria; order Enterobacterales; family Enterobacteriaceae; genus Buttiauxella; species Buttiauxella ferragutiae. The sequence continues at coordinate 1,433,101 of JALKFA010000001.1, read as the reverse complement.
GCAGGCGATTCGTCGGGTTATCGTCCGCAATCAGAATCGACAAACGCGGTAATGGCGACAATGCGGCCGGGGTGTTATGGGTCGGCGTAAGCCTCTTCTGTGCAGTTTCAACCAGCAACGTAATCGTGAAAGTGGTGCCCTGCGACTGCTGGCTACTGAGTTCCAGCGTGCCGCCCATCAGAGTCACCAGCTCTTTGCAGATAACCAGCCCCAGTCCGGAGCCTGTCTGTTTACGCCCCTGGCCTGCCTGAACGTAACGGTGGAATAGTGTCTCCTGCTCTTCGGCACTAATCCCGCATCCGGTGTCGCTGACCGTCACCACCAGAGTCCCATGCTTATCCTCAACTTCTGTCAGACGGGATAAGACCTCAATATGCCCTTTTTCGGTAAACTTCAGCGCGTTGCCGACCAGATTGGTGAGAATTTGCCGCCAGGCTTGTGGATCAATCAGCACCTGAGCGTCCGCCGCCAGATGGCTGATACAACGCAACTCAACACCTTTCTGCCTGGCCAGCGCGTCAAATGAGTGGCACTGTAGATTGATAAGCTGTGATAAATCAGTCCATTGCGGTGCTATCTGGTATTTACCAGACTCAATTTTATCGACATCAAGAATCTTGCCGATCAACCCCAGCAGCGATTGTGCAGTTGCCCCTGCCAGTGCTATCGCTTCTTTGCGTTGACTGGCGTTGAGATCCGAGCTCGACAGCAATTCTAAAAAGCCCACAATCGAACTCACCGGGGTACGCAGCTCATGGCTCATACTCGCCAGGAAACGGCTTTTCGCTTTAGTGGCCTGAATCGCTTTATCTTTCTCGGCCTCCAGCTCATGGGAGAGCGTCTCTTTAAGCTGCAATTCTTCTTCGAGTTGCCGTTGCGACTGTTTTCTTTTGCGCACTTCACGCGACAGCGACAGCCCCCAGCCAAGGCTAATGGCTATCAGCACCATCGCGAAGACCACCAGTTGATAGAACTGCTTGCTGTACAGGTTCCAGGTATCTTTCTGTACGCTGGAAATTTTCGACCACTTTTCCGTCATTTGCAGAATGTCGCGCGGAGGAATCGCTTGCAGCGACTGACTGATAATCGACTTCAGTTCGGGTTCATCGGAGGCTATCGCAAAACTCAGCGAACCGCTCGGCATCCCCGGCAGGCGCATGTAGTACATATTTTGCGGGTAATAATGGTCAATCATGTAACGGGCGGATAGCTCGGTGGTAATCGCCGCATCGACCTTACCCTCCTCGACCATTTTCATTGCCTCACCGACATTTTCCGTTTCAACCAGAGTCGCCAGCGGGTATCGCTGATGTAAATCAGCAACCAAAACATCCCCCAGCGCTACGGCAATGCGCAGTGGTTTGGTCAGCAAGCGGTCAGCATTTTCGTGATGCGCGGTGACAATAACGAACGAGAGGCTCATCAACTGATCGCTAAGCGAGGTGTTCTGCGGCGTATTATTCAGCGTGGTGGCGGGGATCATGTCCCACTGCTCTGGTGCCTTTTTTGGGTCGGAACTCATCATCACCGGCTGAAATTCAAGACCGGTTTGCAGCTGAATAATATTGAGTAAATCAGCCATGATTCCGCGTAACTCGCCTTCCTTGTCGATCAGCGTAAACGGTGGATAGTTGGGATTAATGAGCACTTTGACAGTGCGGTGCTTATCCAGCCAGTTTTGCTCTTCCTGGCTAAATGGGCCAGGTGAATTCAGATAGGAAAGATTGCCGCGGTTTAGCCAGTTCTGCATCATCCGCATATGGGTTTCATTGCTGATTGAGGCAATAAAACGTTCAAGGATATTTCGCAACAGCGGCTGACGGTTGCTGGTAATAAAGTAATTGTATTGTTCTTGCTTGTTAAAATAGTGGGTAATCACCAGCGATTGTGAAAAGTATTTAGAAATACAATTCCCGGTAGTCACGTTATTACCAATAAAATATTGGTTTTTACCGGACACCACCGATGACATCGCCTGGTAGTCATTATCGTAATAAGTCATTCTGGCATTCGGGAACGCCACCTTAACAACATCGGCAAACGAGCAATCGCGCACGCAAGCAACAGTCACCTCTTTGCTGGTTTTTAGCGGCAGCAAAGTGTTTTTAAGTGACGTCACCAGTGTCGGCCAGGTTTTGATCAACGCAGACGTTGTCAGCAAAGAACTCGGCGTTTCTTTGTGGGCAGTTAACTGAGTCAGCAGCGTATCGACTTCGTTTTTCGACAGTGCCGCAAGAGCCTCTTTCTCGCTATCATATTGTTTAATAATAATTTTAATATGCAGATTTTTCTGCAGAAGAGCCAGGTAATCTGCATTAACACCCTGATATATCCCCCCAGTACTTTCATAATCAATAGGGGAAACTTCCGGCAACCAGGTGCCGACAGTCAGCGTTTTTTTGCGCTCGAGCCATAACCTGTCTTCTGTACTTAACCGAATATCCAGCACCGCAGGCTGGTAATTACTTTTAAGCTCAATAACCTGTGTGGCGCCAGAAGAAGAAAAACTACTCAGGCAAAAAAACATCATCAAATAAATAAACCAACGAGACTGCATCTTATTAGCCAATTTTATTTCTTTGCGCATAATCATAGAGTTCCATTAATGATGAGCAATCTAACTTTTCCATTAAACGGGTTTTATAAGTACTTACCGTTTTATTACTGATATTCATTTTGTGGGCAATAGTGGTGTAATCAATGCCGTTGAGAATGTAGCGTAAAACCTTCATTTCCTGAGTCGATAAAGTATCCAGTTTATCTTGTTCAGTGAGGGTCACACCGCTAAAACGCTCAACAGAGAAAGGAAAATAGCTATAACCATTTTTTGCCGCTTCAATAGCCGCCAGAATATTATTCATACCCTCTTTTTTACTAACAAAACCATTCGCGCCGTATTCGGCACTGCGCTTGCCGTAGAACAACTCATTTTTGGCAGAGATGATAATAATAATACCGACGTAGTGGCGTTTGCGGAGTTGCTCCAGCACTTCGATACCGCTGAGACCGGGAATGTCTACATCGATGATCAGCAGTTCCGGTTTGAGTTTCTCTACGGTTTGCACCACATGCTCGCCACTGTCGAGTTCAGTGGTGACGGTGATGCCGTTGGTATCGAGCAAGTTGCGTATAGCAATCCGCGCCAATGGGTGATCGTCAACGATTATCGCGTTCATTGCGTGAGTCAATCCTGATGTAAAAAGGAATAATATTTAAGCCGGAAGAACAGATGTGGTTGTTATATTATTATTTTTCGAGATGAATCTGGAGCGGGTTAAATTCTAACATATCTGATTTGGGTGTTATTAAATATTTACAGTCAGAGTCGATAGTGCCAAAAAATGATTTAGATCATATTTTGACTACATGTGTAGGAATGGGAGTTCAATTATTAAGGCAATATCTTAATGATTTTATAAATACGTTCTTTCTAAATGATGGGGGAATGTTTGGCCCAAAAACAACTGGCAACACAATTAGGGTTAGCTCAACAGGCCATACCGCATTATGAGAATGAAATCTGAGATTATCAGTTTCATTATTGGCTGATCTATCTGAAGCTTTAGGGGGATCAATCAATGAGTTATTTGGATTAGAGGGATAGTGAAAAAGAAGGCGCAGAAGGACTTTTCGCGGGTCGGAACGCCAGGTTTGAGATGTCATGGTTAGATGCCCGTTTGTACAGGCGCACGTCTAAGTTAGCAGGACGGGTCTGTTGGCAAAATACGGCACTAAATTGACGCTTACGGATAGCAAGGATAAATTTATGTACTAGCTTAAAAGGGAAGCTAGCTCCCCTTTTAAAATATGATTAGATGATTTATTTCTTAAGCAAGCGCGGTAACTGATTATTAAGCTCAAGCAAACAACTGCTCATATACTTTTCTGTCTCGGCAGTGACGCGAGCATAATTATTGGCTCGCCAATCCGATAGCTTCGCTTCTACAGGCGCTGGAGAACATTCCGCTACAGTAAAGGCGGAAAACATATTGCCATCTTCAGGGCGCTTATAAAAAATCAGTTTGTATTTCAGTTGATAGGCCGGATCGGTCGCCGCCACATCTTTATAAATCAGTGCCCATGTTGCATGACCAATATAAAGCGGATTCTTGTAAGTATACCCATTACCATTGTCCGCCAGCCACTGGCTGATATTCTGCTTCGCTTTCGGCGTAAACCAGGCATCCGTTGGATTGATCAACGCATCGATAGTATTACCTTTGTAGTTCTCTTTATCAAAATCACCGCTATTGATATTTCCCGTAAGCGCCCCTAACACAGCAATTCCCATCCCCATCGTGGCATGCGTCGGCGTGACCTCGCGTAACTTGTTATCGGCAATACGGTTTTTATTAAGATCTGCAAGTGCTGGTACGCTGAGGATAATCAGATTGGTTTCTCGATTAACTAGTCGTTTTCTATAATGTTGTTAAAGAACATGATGCTGTTTCGCTAAGAAGGCCGCAGAATCCATATGAGCCGTTTTTACAGACGCCACCCCAGCCTGCACCTGAAGGGCGACTGGCTAAAAGAGGCGGGGTTTGGGACGGATACGCCGGTTATTGTCGCTGTGGAGCAGGGGCAATTGGTTATCCGGCCTGTGGTTGAGTAGCAGATAGAACGATCCCGGCTTGCTGGCCGGGATCTTCTTTGATTAGTAGAAATCTTCTCTTTTAAAAACGACGCCAGTAGGCACGAGATCATCTTTTTCAAAATAAACTGTATTTTCTTTATCATGAAGGATCACTGCGTATCCATAGATAACCCCATCCTCTTCACTGATCCCCAAAACAACACCTTTACGGCCAACATATTTACTGTTTTTCGCATCAGGAACAACCTGAACCTCTTGGTAGAAATCAATTTTCATATTCATCATTTATGTGTAATTTTCCCATCAAGCGAGATATTTAGGTGGGAACCATCACGAGTTGCCCAGCCTAACTGCGCCTTGCCTGTCCGAGATAACTGAACATCCCATTCAAATGCCTGACCAGCTGTGCGGGATGGACCTTTCACCCATTCATTACCAAACTTATCGAAATACCCATTATTTGGCCCTCTTGGTAACGGTTGTGACGCCGAATAATCTTCAGGCGGTACATAACGAATTTTTCCACTCGTTGGAAGCTCAACATATTTTATACGGCCTTTAGTCGACCATGGTTGAGCTGCCCCGCCAGTAGGCGACTGGCGATCCGGCCTATCGTTGAGTGATAGATAAATCTCCGGCTTTATGACCGGGATTGTTGCTATTTCTGCGGAGGATCATTGTAGTGCGCTGGTACTTTGTAATCCTTTGGGATTTCAGCCCATTTTCCGGTTCGAAGTATCTTTTCTACATCTTCTCCGATAGCGTCGAAGAAGCTAGATAAACTCATTGCATGAGCTCTCAACTTTAGTAAAGCCGATTGCATTGCAATCTCGTCATTGTTTTTTTTTGCGAGAGCTAGTAACTCCGCTTTAGACTGCAATAATGTTAGATATTTTGTTAATGAACAATCCAACAAATCATTGTAATTAATAGATAAATCATCAATATCTACTGAGGTAGATGATTTTTGACTCAGGATATATAGAAAATTTTTCTTCATTTCATCAAGGAATGAATTAGTTGTCATTTTGGTAATCTCCGCCCCTCTTTAATAGCTGCTTGCGTTTTGGCGTCATTAAATGAACCATCAAGATTTAACACCACCTTAACCTTTCCTTTACTATCAAAAACTTCTAAATGATTTTTATGTGAACCATCAAGGTAGTACTTATCGCCTTTAGCAATATAATCGCCAACATTATCTTTTGCTTGATAGACACTTTGCCCTTGATACATTTGGCTAGTTTTACGGGCATTATTGTTCATCTCACTGCCAAAACCAGTCTGCTTAAAGAACTCGCCCATGTTCCCCACTGCACCTTTATTTGGCTGATATTTTCCAAGTCCACCAGTAACCGCGGCCATTGCCGCACCGGCCAGAATTTCCGCCTGCTGTGGATCTATTCCATATCGGTTTTGTAATCGCTGTGCAAACTCGGTACTGGAAACAACACCTTCTGCCTCAATCTGCTGGGCCAGCAATGAAGACATATCGTTCTTCATTGACCATGGAACATCCGCTCCCAACACTTTATCTATCGCTTCACGTATCAACATACCGTTGCCGGGTATGTCGCCATATATCGTTTTGCATCCCACCGGGTCAGAGGCACAAACAGCAATCATTTCCTGTTGCTGTTTCAGACTCAAAGCTTCCATTTCCTTCACGATCTGCTGACAATCGTTACGCGCCTCACAGCCCTTCGTTTTTTCTGCAAACTCTTCTATCTGTTTGTGGTCCAGGTAGTTATAACGCACCGAATCCAGCGCCGTCGCCGCACCCGACATGGCACCGTTACTGCCCCCCGTCACACCGCCAACCGCTGCGCCACCCAGCGCCGCTGCCCACTGGGTTATCGCCGCTTTTTCATTCACACCCAGTTGAGTATTGTTGCTCAGGTAGTCATCAACAAATTGCCCCAGAGCCTCACTGCCCATTCCCGCCAGGCCACCTGCCAGCGCATTGCCGCCGCCGAAGCTCGCCTGTATCGCACCTATCACTCCATGGATAGCCGCTTTCTCCGGGCCATCTGCCGCCCAGCCCATCGCTGCACCCAGGTCACCGGCATACTGGTTCGCCATCTGCCCGAACACCGCCGCCAGCTCCTGCTGCTCCTCGATTTTTTCCTTATCGAAGATTTTATCGATATGACCATTGGCGTTATCCGTATCGCGGCTCAGGTCCGCCACATCCTGCTGCTGGTGTTCCTTGTCACGGATGGTAATAGTGCCTGCCGCAATGGCTGACTGCGTGGTGCCCGAAGCATTATCGCTGGCTCCGATACCAATAAGAGGTACGCCACCCCCGCTGAACATCTGCCCGCCATGGCTGTCCTGACCTGTCGCTCCGCCCGCGCTGATGCCCTTGCTGCTGGTACTGTATTCAGCGTGGTTGTCGAGGCTGCTCCAGCCCAGCGTCCCGGTGTCGAGGCTGTTTTTGCTGGCTTCCGCCGTGCTGGCAATCACCGCACCATCCAGCTGCGTATGTTTGCCGACGGTAATATCGAACCCTTTGTCCCCGGCAAACAACCCGCTCTGCTCGCCGACGCTGGCGTATTCACTGTCAGTTTTGCTCTGGTTGATATTCAGGCTGGCCGAGCCGGTCATCGAACCAAAGGTGAAACTGGCTCCGCCGCTCACATCTTTCTGTCGGCTGTGATACTCGTCCGTATCCTGCAGACTGCTGATGGTTAAATCACGCCCCACATCGGCTGTGATTTTGTCGCCCAGAGCCTGCGCACCGGAAATTATCGTGTCCCGCCCGCTGCTCATGCTCAGCTCATTGCTGGCATTCACCCGGCTGTTGATATATTCGGTGGTTTTACCGTCTGCGCTGCCTTTCGACTGAAAACCACTGGCTGACACACCTATCCCGGTTTCCTGTCCCAGCGAGACATGTACCCCGGCATTCCAGCCACTGCTATTATTTTTGCTGGTCTGCTCGCTGTTGTTGGTCGCAGCGTCCAGGGTCAGGTCATTCTGCGCAACCAGCGTGACGTTATGACCCGTCACACCACTGCCGCTGATATGCAGGTCGCCGCTGGTACCTTTCCCGCCGGTCGCCACCATGGTGACATCGCCCCCAGCCGTGAGTGTGCTGCCCCGCACCTGATTCTGTGTCGATTCGGACTCAAATTGACTTTTGCTGGATCCGACGCTGACTTCCACTTTCACTGCGTTCACATTGCCCTGCGCAGCCCCCCCTGCTATTGAGGAAGCGCCAGAGCCTGCGGCCCACGCATTTTCTGCTGTTTTAACTGCATACAACGCTTTAAGGCGGTCATCACTGACCTCTTCACCGCGTTTGAAGGTATCGTTGGCAGCCATCACGGCATCGGTCACGGCCGATGAAACCGACACCGTCACCCCACTTTGCTTCTGTTCATAACGTTCTTTACGGCGCTGCTGGTCATTACCGGCATCGACAATAATCTCGCCTGCTGCCACATTGAGATTTTTACCCGCCACCACATCCGCACCGCTGATATGTGCTGTGTTACCGGCAATAATGCTGACGTTACCGCCTGTGGAGCCAATAGTGCTGACACTCTGGCTCTGGGTGGTACCGTCTTCATTCCGTTCATGGAGGGAAGATTTGCTGCCAATAGTGACACCCAACCCGCCCGTCCCCATCAGACCACTGGTTTTCTTTTCCTTGAAACGATATGTCGACTGTTCATCTGTGGCTGCCAGGATGTTGACATCATTTCCTGCCTGGAGGGTTACCGAGCCATCACCCACGACACCAGAGCCTTTCACGTTCAGATCGTTACCCGCTGAGAGCGAGACGTTATTTCCGCTCAGTGCACTACCTTTTTCGTAGGTGGCGTAATCCTCTTCAACCGTATGCGTGGTGGTTTTCTTCAGGAATCCTTTTTTGGTTTTGGTCTCTTCTTTATAGTGGTAATCGCTTTCTGTCGCGGTTTCCAGATTGATGTCGCGGCCTGCGCCAATACCGATATCGCCGCTTACCAGCACCTGCGCTGCTTCACTGTTCACATCACGTCCGGCGACAATCGTGGTGTTACCGCCGCTGGCGATTTCCGTGCTGTCCTGGCGTACCGACTCGTTGATTTCGACCTTTTTCTTCGCGTGGTAGCTGTTGCCCTCGGTAGTTTCAGCCGCCAGCAGATTCACATCACGACCGGCCTGCATTCCCACGTTGCCTTCGGCGGCGATGCCTGCCGCCTGGCTGTTGATGTCCTGGCCTGTAACCAGCGCCAGGTCGCCGCCTGCGGTAATGGTGGTGCGCGCATTGTCGGTGCTATGGGTTTCGCTTTTGCCTTTTGAACTCGTTTCGCTGGTTTGTCCTGCGTTCAGGTTCAGGTCGTTGCCGGCAATCAGCGTCACATTGTTGCCCGCGTTGACGGCACTGGCTTCGACGGTTAAGTCGTTACCCGCCTGAATACCCAGGTTGCCCCCCGCAGAAATCGTGCTGCCCTGCTGCGTGACCGATTCAGTACTGGTCGCCTCAGTGCCGCGGAAGCCTGACTGGCTGTAGCGGTGAGTGGCCTGGTTTGCCGTTATCGCGATATCGCCCCAGGCATCCATCAGCAAATTGCCACCCGCGGCCACATTCGCCCCGGTTATGTTGATATTCTGTCCGGCACTCAGACTCAGGGCATCGAGTGAGGTAATGGACGCGATGTTGCCCACGGTCGTATCCACTATCCCGACATGGCCATTTTTACCCCCGGTATCAGTACTCCAGGTGCTGGTCTGCGTGATGTTGTTGATGCTGCCGTCGAGACTTTCAAGCTGGACGGTTTTGCCACTGATGGTTGAGCCGATGTTGTTGATATCGCCCAGCGAGCTCAATCCCAGGTTGCCGCCAGCATGAATCAGGCCGTTGTTGAGGTTGCTGATGCTGTTGCCGCTGTCGATGCTCAGGTTATTTTTCGCGGTGATGCTACTACCGCTGTTGGTGATGTTGCCGCCCGCAAGCTGAACGTTGTTACCGGAAATCACGCTGCCGTTATTCACCGTCACGTCTTTTGGCGAGAGATAAACTTTCGGCACCATCACCGTCTGACCGTTAATAGTCGTCGCCTCCCACCACAGAATACTTTTATCGAGTGAAGCGATTTGCGCCTGCGTGAGCGCGATACCAAATGCCAGCCCCAGCGACTGCTGTGCAAATGCCGCGTTGTCCATCAGATACTGCATCTGCGCAAGATCTGAACCGATGCCGTTGATGTAGCGATTGCCCGTCTGATTCAGCATGAAGTTGCTGACGTAGCGTGTATCAAACGCCGCATCGCCGAGGAAACGGTAGTCGTATTCCGGGTGCAGGTTCAGGCGAGCCAGGAAGTAAGACGAACCGAGGAATTTATTCTGATCGGTATAAGTGCTGCTGGTTTCCCGCGGGGCTTCGCCCGGTTTCATACCCATCATGGTGTAGAGATCGCCAAACAACGAAGGATCAAGCTGGCCGAGACCATCGAGTTTCGGGTTGGTGGTGATCAGATACGGGCTGTTAGGATCTGTGGAAACAACGAAGTAGCCATTCTGGCCGCTCGGCAATGGGTAAGCGCTGGTATCAACCGCTTTGCCAGCATGATTGTTCAGGCTACTGCTACCTGGTTTCACCAGCGCAGCATTTTGCATAGCAGGGTCCGCGAGATCGCCTTGTGAACCCAGCCCGGCGTTGCCTTCTGCTGCGTAATCTCTGGAGGAAAGATCGGCCGAACTGTTATCCAGATTACCGCCACCGTTGATTTGCTGGATAGCGTTTTGTAGTTGATCCTGCCACTGCGGCGTACCCGGCGTAAGGTTATCGGCGCTGGCGAGGCTTTGTTTCTGAACACCGCTGTCAATGTTCTGGTTGCTCAGCGTATTCAGGGTTGGCGCAGAAATCGTGTTGCTGATGCCACCCGTATTCGCCGTAGAAAGGGTGTTGCTGATATCGGTGGTGAAGTTGGCTGTGACATTGCCGCCCGCCTGAATGACGGAGCGGTAAATGTCGCCGGGCGTAGATTCGGTTGTTTTGCCTTTAAGGATGAATTCGATTTTGTCGCCGCTGCTGGAGTTCTCATTTTGATAAACCCAGGAGTCGGTATCTGTCCCTGCCTGCCACGACTGGTTTGACAGCGTGGAGCCCGTCAGGTCAATGTTTCCGTCGCCGAGAATGACGCTGGCATTGTTATCCAGTCGGTCAGCGTGAATCGTCAGATTACCGCCTGAGCGTATTCCGGCCACACCTCCACTGGCGGAAACGACTGTTTCCGTCTGGCTGGCTGCAAAGTACTGCGTGGCAAACTCAGGTTTCATGTAATAAGTCGTTTGCGCAGGCACCGTCACGCAATGCGTATTGGCCACCCCGGTACACCTTTCCCACGCAGGAATGGTGATTGCGTAATAACTCCCGACCGGAAGCTGGCTCAACGGGAGCGTAATCGTGGCATTACCCAGCCCGCTGATTTGTGCTGGATTAGGTGTTGTGGTGGTGGATGTTGTCAGGCCGTCGCGCTGATTCAGCAGGTGCGCAGTATTGAGGGTGATATCGCCGTTTGTTGTCTCAATATTCCCGGACGTATTGATGATTTCTGCGCTTACCGCACCACTGGCGTCCTTCTGCATCACCAGGTTGTTGCCCGCCAGAATATCGCCACGCGTATTTTTGATGCTGTCTGCCAGCAGGGTCATATTGTTGCCCGCATACAGCAGCGCGGTGTTAAGCAGGGAGCCGGCGGCCTGCGCGGACAGGCTGCCGCGGGTGCCGGTGAAACCGTTGAGGATAATATCGCTGGCGCTGGTCAGGACCACGTCGCCACCGGCCTGCAGCGTACCCGCAGCATTCATATTGATACGGCTGCCGCTCAGGTTGCTGGCAGCACTGCCTGCAGTGAGTTGCCCGTTGTTGGTCAGCACGCCACCCGCACCAATGTTCAGCCCCTGGCCCTGCATCACGCTCTGGTTAGTGATGTCGCCGTTGCTGGTCAGCGTCAGCACATTGCCCGCCGCCATCACGTTGCGCGTGGTAAACGCATTCGTCAGGCCGACGGTTAAATTACCGAGCGCCACCACCTGGCCAAGCTGATCGAACCCGGTACTGCTCAGTACCAGATTCCCCCCGCTGAAGAGTTTCCCGGCGGCCTGAAGATTGACCTGACTGGCGTTGATATTGAGCTGGTTGTTGCCGAGCAACGTCCCGCTGTTGGTCAACACCTGATAATCAGAAATCAGGTTCGCGGCCTGCACGGTGCCCTGATTGCTGAGGCTGTTCCCCTTCAGGTTCATCTGCTGGTCTGCCAGCAACGTCCCACTGTTGGTGGCGTTTGCGGCGTTGAGCAGCAGCGTGGTTGCCTGTAGCCAGTCGTTATTGGTCAGGCTTGCAGTGTTGAACGTCAGGTCGCCTGCGAACAGCAGTTTGCCGTCGTTTTGCGCTGAGCTGACGGCGTCAATGCGTGAGGAACCCGCCCCCTGCACAATGCCGTAGTTGATTAAATTCGCCGTGGTGATGTTCAGCTCGTTCTGGCTGAGGAGTGTGCCCGCCGCACGGTTAGTCAGGTTGCCAGTGAGCGAAAGCGTCAGCGCATCATTGCCCTGGATACGCCCCTGGTTATCCAGTGTGCCACTGGTGATGTGTGTGTTGTTACCCTGAATGCGCCCGAGGTTAGTCACCGAAGTGGCATTCAACGCCAGTGCGCCACCCGTCAACAGGGTTTTGTCCTGCTGCTGCGTAAACGTGCCGTTGAGCGCCACGGTCAACCCGTTAACACCGCTGATCTCGCCGTTGTTATTCAGCGTGGTACCGCGCAGCATCAGGTTTTGCGCAATCCACTGCCCGTTGTTTGTAAGGTTCAGCGCCTGTAATGCCGCATTGCCACTGGCGGTGATTTTGCTGCCCGTCCCGGAAATCAGGTCGCCGGACAGTGTCAGGTTCAGACCGTCGGCACTTTGAATCGCGCCGTTGTTATTCAGATTGCTGGCGTTCAGCAGGATGTGTTGCCCCTGCCAGACTCCGCTGTTGACGATATTGCCACCATTAATGTTCAGCACGCCCTGAGTTAATAACTGGCCGTTCGTGTCGTTGTTCAGCTCAATCGTCCGTGCTGAAAACGTCAGTGCATTCAGGCCGATAAGTGTGCCCTGATTGCTGATTTTATTCTGCTGAGCAGTGAGGGTTTTGCCCTGAATCGCACGACTGTTATTGAGCGTGCTGCCTGCCAGCGACATATCGCCTTCGCTCAGCAGCGAACCGTTGTTATTCAGCGTTTGCGCCTGAATCGTTGCCTGACCTTTGCTGAGGATTTCGCCGCTGTTAGTCAGCGTGTCATTCACGTTGGCAGTCAGGCCGCTGGTCGCAATGACCGTACCGCCGTTACGCCAGTTGTTCGCGCTGAACTGGTTTTGTCCGCCCTGCAGCAGACCGTCTGTAGCAAGATTTTGCGCGTTGAAAGTCAGCATGCCGCCGGTAAGAACACGGCCGTTCGCGCCTGTCGTGATGTCGTCTGCGTTCGCATTCAGCCAGTCGCGGCCCTGCCACAATCCGTCATTCGCCAGGCTTGTCGCATTTAAATCCAGGCTTTGCCCGATGACTTTGCCACTGTTGTTAAAATTGCCAGCGCTAAGTGCGACAGCCTTCTGACTCCAGATTTTGCTGCCGTTAAACATGTCGCCATTTACGTGAGCGGTGAGGCCGTTCACGCCGATGAGCGAACCGGTGCTGGTGAGGTCGTTCAGGGTTAACGAGAGCAAATTCCCCTGCAAAATGCCGCTATTGCTTAACGAGTCGCCGTGAAGCAGCAAATCGTTCGCCGCCACCAGGCCTGCGTTTTCGAGATTACCGTTCAGTGTCGCGTCGTGCTGTGCCAGTAAACGTCCGCCAGCCTGGTTGATAAACGGCCCGCTGAGCGCAAGGTTCATGTTTTTAGCCGCGATATCACCGCTGTTATTCAGTTCATTGCCCGTCAGTGTCAGCAGGTCGTTCACCTGCAACAAACCGGCATTGTTCAGGCTTTGTAAGGCGAGAGTGAGTGCCCCGCCGCTCACCAGTTGCCCATTGCTGCGGTTAATCAGGATCGGCGTTTTAAGCTGTAACGTGCTGTTGCCTTGCAGCAGCCCGTTGTTATCGAGGTTTTGTGTTTCAACACTGAGGTTATTTGCCGCCAGTTTGCCACTGTTGACTATGCTGTTTGCGGTCAGGCTGGCATCCTGCTGGCTGACTAAAGTACCGCTATTGATCAGTGCGTGACGGGTTATGGCATCCAGTTTATTTTGCGCCTGCGCAACACCACCGTTTTGCCAGTCTTGCGCATTCAGGGAGATATTTTTTCCCTGCATCAAGCCCTGGTTATTCACCGTCTGTCCATCAATTGCCAGTGCGCCGCCGCTCAGCAGTTGACCGTTGTTTTGATTAGTGAACGTCTCGCCCTTCAGGCTCAAATCAAGATTGCCTTGCAGCAACCCGCTGTTCATCAAATCGCCACGGAAAGCAAGCACGTTTGCCACCAGCATTCCGCTGTTTTCAAGGCTGCCACTGTCGATTGTCAGCCCTTGTTTCCCCAGCATTTTTCCCTGGTTTTTAAAGTCATTCGTCACCCTGATGGTGCCGTCCAGTTCGCTTAACGCATTGCCAGTGTTGATCCACTCGCCGCTCGCCAGATCCAGATTTTTCCCCTGCATCAGGCCCGCATTCGTCAGGCTGCTGGCACGCAACACCAGTTTGCCGTTGCTTAAAAGCACACCCGAATTCTGGTTATCAAGGGTGCGGGTCGTCAGTGTCAGCAGGTTCAGCCCTTGCAACGCGCCGCTGTTGGTCAGCTTCGACAGGTTAATATTCGAATCACTGGCGGTAATCACGCCCGCGTTAGTGAGCTCCTGGGTGGTCAGCGTGAAAGTGGTCGCTGCATTGAACACTCCAGTCTGGGTATTCGTCAGTTGCTTCGCGAGATTCAGCACGATGGCTGTTGCCTGCAATGTTCCGGCGTTCACGAAGGAATCTGAGTCCAGCGAGAAATCACCCGCGGTCAGAATATTGCCCTGGTTGCTGAAGTTTTTTACCATGAGATCCAGCGCCGCATCACCCTGAAGATCGCCGGTGTTAGTGAGCTCATCGCTCTGAATCGTCAGGTTTTTGGCAGCAACTTGCCCGCCGTTTTCAAGGGTTGATCCTTTGAATTGCAGGTGTTCTTGCGCCAGCAGTCGCCCGTTATTGGTCACGCGAGCCGTGCCCGCAGTCATATTCACAGAGTTAATTTCGCCACTGTTGGTGAGCTGGTTGCCATTGAGCGTCAACCCAGCGTCGCTCGTGATAAGCCCGGCATTGATCAGTGTCGGAACCGTCAGCACAAAATCCTGTGTACTCCAGACCGTGCCACCCGCCAGGTTATTCAGATTATCTACGGCTAAATCCAGAGCCTGAGTGCCCTGCAACAGTCCACTGTTGGTCAGGGATAGACCCTGCAACGTCAGCGCTGAAGCAATCAACGCGCCGCTGTTATTGAACTGATTACCGCTCAACGTCAACGCGGAATCGGTTCTGAGCGTACCGGCGTTTGTGAAGGTGGGAATGTTAAACGCCAGGTTTTGCGAACTGTACAAATAGCCGCCAACCTGGTTATCCAGCAGTTGCGCAGAGAGGCTTAATGCCCTGTCGCCCTGCAGCAGGCCGGTATTGACGATAGTCTGGCTGGTGAGGCTGAGTTCCGGTGCCACCAGGGAGCCGCTGTTGTTGACGTTGCCAGCATGAATATTGATAGCAGCGGCATTAGATTTACCGTTATGTGACAGGTTATCTGCGCGGATAGCGAGATTGCCACGGGCAGCTTGTGTGCCATTCAGCGTGGCATCTATGGTGTTGAGCGTAAGCTGACCATCGCTTTGCAGCTGCGCATTTTGTTGGCTGGTGAGTCGCTGAGCCTGCACCGCAAGGTCGCCCTTCGCGATAACTTCGCCATCAAGATTGGCATCGTCAGCATTCAGGGCAATATTGCCCTGGCTGGTGCTCAACGAGCCGTTTGCGGTGGTCAGGGAATTAGCCTTCACCGTCAGCGCATTTTTGCCCGACAGCGTGCCATTTTGCTGAATATTCCCCGCAATAACCGTTAGCGCGTCATCGCTAAGGATTTGCCCGCTGGCCGCGTTATTCAGCGTGTTGGTCGCGTTGATACTGGCACGGCCTTTGGCGCTCAGCGTGCCGCTTTGTTCGAGGGTTTGGGTGGCGAGATCCAGCTCACCGCCGCTCAGCATCTGGCCCTGATTGGTCAGAGCACCGGCATTTATCGCCATGTTTTTCTGGCTTTGTACGGTGCCGGTATTTTTCAGCGTGCTGGCGTTAAGTTGTGCGGCACCATTGGCGGTAATATTGCCGCTACTGGACAACGCACCGCTGTTTAAAGTGACATTATTTCCGGCAACCAGCTGGCCGTGGTTATCCGTCGACCCGGCGACTTCAGCCGCGATATCACGCGCAGCGTCAGCACGGCTGCTGCCATCCTGAGTTAAATCATGTGCTTTGAGATTAAGATTGTTTCCGGCAGTCAACGTCGCACTGGATAAGCTCAGCTTGCCATCACTGTTCAGGACAATATTGTTGTCGCTGACAAAGGTGCCACTGTTAAGCGCAACGTCCTGCCCGCTAACATGGATATCGCCGCTGGCTTTGTGTTCTCCGCTCAGTGCAACGCTCTCACCTTTTGCCGTCAGGCTACCGCTGGCGAGGCTGTTTTTAACTGTCAGTTTGCCATTCGCATCAAGGGTAATATCCCCCTCGCGGGCATTCAGGTTGCCAAGGTTGACCCCGACACCTTTGTCGCTGGAAACCAGGTGAATACGGTTGGCGTACATGCCGCCAAGCGCGCCGGTGTCCACCGCAACAGCCGGTGCCGCGCCTTCACCGGCAATCGCCGTTGCGCGTCCATCAGGCGTGACGCGGTTGGCTCCGGCAATGACCGTTAAATCTTTGGCATGAATGTCCGCGTTGATTTCCGTGGCACGCGAGATTATCGACAACGCATCAGACTGACTGGCATCCAGCCCTTTCCCTTCAACGGTGATAGAACCTTTCTTCACATCAAGCGATTGCAGATTACCGCTGGCATCCAGTACCGGTTTCCCGGTGGTCAGTGTCGCGTTCGGCGTGTTAATAAATCCGCAGCCATTACAGGTGATGCCATACGGGTTGGCGACCATCACGTTGGCCGCTTTGCCTGCCACTTCGGTGTAGCCCTGGAGCTGTGAGCGGTTCGCGCCCGTCACTTCATTGATGATGCCACGCGCTTCCTGGCCTGCTTTCAGGTTCGGGTTGTTCTGGATAATCCCGCCAAGCTGCGTCTGGTTGAGTTGGCCAGTGGCATTGTTGAGGATTAAGCCCTCTTTGCCGACGTTGTAATCCTGATACTGGTTATGGGATATCCCCGCGCCGTTGGGCGTGGCGATGTTCACCACCGGCACCCCGTTCCCGGCCTGGTCAATTCCGGTGGCACCATTGGCGGGGGTCGGTGCGGCAAATGCCGGGATGACAGGCTGTCCGGCGAGTAAGGCGCAAATCAGGTAGCTCAACAGGCGCTGTGCAAAACAAACGGGTTGCTGATGATTGTCCATAATCTTTGGCCTCACAAAACAATGCTAATGCGGTAATAAATGCTGAGATGGTCAGGCGCTAACCAGTCCGGGTATTTGACAGGTGTTCCCACCGTGAACTGGCTGGCGTAATAACGGTTGGTGCTTGATAACCCCACCGCTGTCCCCCACAACGTGCCGGATGCCCACGGGTCGTGTTTATCTTTTTGTAGCCAGCCACCATCAACGGCAACGACGCTGCTGACCTGGCCAATAAATGGCAACGTGAACAGCACATAGTTGAGTTCATTGCGCAGGTAACCGCCGTTATCACCGGATAAATACTGCTCTTTAAAACCGCGCACCGAGCTTTCACCACCGATAGTCAGGCGTTCGCTGCCATACAGCCGGTCGGGTGACCACTGCCCGTAGAAACTGGTCAGCCACCATAAATCGTTCGCCACCGGGCGCTGGAAGCTGCCGTTGACGCTCCATTTTTTGAACTCAGCTTTTGGCAGAGCGTCGTTTTTACCGTGGTCGTTTTCCGCCCCCAGCCAGGGCACGCCGTGGCTGAATGTGGGGTTCAGCGTGGCAACACCACCGAAGATTTTTTGCGTGTGGTTCAGGCCAAACAACAGGCTGGTCAGCTTGCGGCTGCTGCTGTCGAGCAGTACATCGTTAAGATAGTTACGGCTGATTTGATGTGTCAGGCCAACTGAAGCGCCGGTTTTGATGTCGCCGTCGCGGAACAACACCCGCGAGGCGGTAAAACGGTGTGACTGGCTGTCGCCCGTTGACGCCCAGCCAAAGCCATTGTTATTAATGGTGCTGAGGTAATTGCTCCAGCTGTAGCTGTAATCAAACAGGTTATAGCCGTAAGGTACGCTCAGTCCTGCCTGCACACTTTGTGCATCATGCGAATCAGAAAAATCACTGCTGCGCGCGCCGCTAATAAACCATTTATCGGCAATGCCCAGCAGGTTATTACCCGTCAGCGCCCCGTTAAGCTGGCCAGTACCGGTACTTTTTTGCCCGCTGTTATCAAAGCCCAGCGAGAGGCCGAGGGGAAATTCAGGCGTCGCGGTGAGGTTAACGATGGAATAGCCTGGTTTGCTGCCAGGCAGAATTTCAATCTGCACCGGATTGCTGCGCAGGCGGTTGATTTGTTCCATGCCCTGCTCAATGTCACGCAGGTTGAGGATTTCACCTTCAAGGCCAGGAAAGGCCATATATAACTGGCGGGAAGAACTGCCTTCCAGGCGTATTTTCTCAAGCCGCCCCTCCATCACCGCAATGTTTAATTCACCCTGTGATAAATCCTGCTCAGTGATAAAAGCACGGCTGATAATATATCCTTTCTGAATATACCAGTCGGAAATATCCCGCGTTAACTGCGTGATCTTATCCATTCCAATACACTGATTGATATAAGATTTTTTAAATTCAGTCTGTTTTTTATCGGAAAGCAGTGTTGCATTATTGATATTGATGGAATGAATATTAAAACAGGGTCCAGCGCGGGTCACCGGTTCAGTTACAGCAGGTTGACGTAATGGAACAGAACGTTGTAATTCTTCCCTTTGCTGCTGATTTTGTTGCAATAAACCCTGTTGTTCCTGGCGAATAAGGTCGCGATCCGCAGGGCTAAGCGGTGCAGAAAATACCGGGGGAATAAATAGCAAGACACAGAACGTGAAAATGCTAAGGGTGCAATTATTTTGAATGCGCAATTATTTCGTCCATGAACAATAATGCCGACGCTAAAAAGACCCCGCATAGACACAATATTTAATAAAAATTCACAATATGATAAATGTGAACACATCCTTTGGTCACATTCAATACAAAATATATATATTTAGGATAATTGCGGTATTCATTTTTTATTTAATCAGAACTTCATCAACCATCGCGCTACCCAAACGCATTGCGGAACATATTCGTGGCATTCCCAATGACACGCCGCGGTGGGTTTGGGTGGTCGCAAAGCTCACGGGTTGCTTTTCGCAGTCCGAATCGTCACCAAGCCATGCCAGCGCTTCTTTGCTTTCCATCATTTCCGGTGTGGACGGAAACATCAGCCATTCATAGTAATAATGACGTGTGCGAACAGACGCATTCACATCGTGCGCTAATTGACTGATAGCCAGCGCACGCACTTGTTCAATTAGCTCGCTAGCCTGCAATGAATGACCAAAGCGCACCGCATCGCCAAATGCCCCCCAGTACAACTCTTGCAGCGCGACATAACAGCGCCCGGCGGGGGAGAAACTGAGGTAATGTCCGGCCTGCCAACGGGCGAAAACCTGCTCGCAATGCACAATGCCCAAATGTGTCAAATCCGTACCGTGTAATTGCGTTTCCAGTTTACCCACACGCTGCGCAAGCTGCTGCTGCACTTGAGATAATTGCTGGCGGGTGATGGTTGAGTCGTTGGCCAACCGCACTGAAGCTGCCACTAAAGCCGTGACACTTTCATAGACTTTGACCAGCGCGTGGTGCTTTTTCCCCACCCGCTGACAAAGCTGTCCGAGCATCGCCATCGTCACTTCAGGCGTATCCATCAACACCTCGTCCAGCGCCCATTTTTGCAACTGACTCTGGCCGATAAATTCACCAATCAGCCGCTGATAAAATGCTTTGCTTTGCTGGCTGTGCCATGGTTCACGCGTGACACCACTATTCTTTGCAAAATCGACGACAAATTTTTCAGCGACACATTCCAGGGCGCGAGTTGGCGTTCCAGGTAATAAATTGCTCATGGTTGTTCTACCGTAAATAGCGTCTGAATATCATCCCGCAGCAGGCGGGTGTCCTCATGGATATATCGCGTGGTGCGTAAGCACTGCTGGAGCTGTTGGCGCAAGGCCGTGACCGCATCTTCATTTTGCTGGCGTGCTATCAGGCTTTGTTGCAGGTTCAGATGTATGGCGTCCAGTGCTTGAGAAAAATCAGCAAAGAAGGCCGTCATTCCCTCGCTCACGGCATATTCAATTTGCACAGTCATGGTCTGATTGAGCTGCAACAGAAAGCTGGCAATGTGCTCACTCAGCTTGCGCTGCACATCAGGCAGGGAAATCACGTAGCGGCTTTGCATCACGGTGTAACCTTCCCAGCCCCATTCGTCGCTATTCAGCCAGCGCGCAACGGTGCCACGCATCCCTGCCGGGCGGCGTAACTGTGCGACAGGAATATCCTGCTCCTCAATCAGCTGGTTAAATGCCTGATTGGCATTGAAATTTAATAACCCGACGTGAAACACTGGCAGGCTGATATTAGTGCGAAATCCGGCCTGGGTTAGCCCTTGAGCGACGCGAGCTTCAATCGGTTTTAAGGTATTACGCAGCGTATCCGCCAGTTCGACTTCCAAAAAACTGAACAGATGCATCAGCTCCTCAGTCATCTTTTCCTGCGCCGCGGTGAGGATTACCTCGCATGAAGCACGGATTCTGTGTAGCGCAATTTGCGCCGATTGTTCATCATCAAAACTCAGCGTTTCATTGCGGGCATCAAAATCGATTCCGCGACGCGTACCAAACGACAACGCCTGACGGGTGAGTTTTTCCGGCACCGTACCTTGCAGGAAATAGTCCGCAATATTGGCATTAATTTGCAGCTCATAACGGCGGATGAAATCCTCCATCGTTTGCACAGCCTGGTTTACATTGCTTTGTGCAACTGCACTGGCCGACTGCTGGCTGTCGGTCGCCAGACGCATGTCATCTTCAAGTGCTGCGATATTGCGCTGTAATTGTTCACTGGCAATGCGCAACCCCTGGCAGCGGAAATTCAGGTAATCTTCCGCGCCCTGCGTGTAGACCAGTAATTTCTGGCAGGCAGAACGCAGCGCGTACATCGAGGCGTTAGCATGTGCGGCATGCAGCACTTTTTTGATTGGGAAGGCAAACTGCGAGTCCTCCCACAATAATTCGGCTGACTGGCGCAAACTCTCTGAATCAATGAGATCGGTACTACGCCAACGGCGGCCCAGCGCCGCATCGGCAAAATCTTGCACCCAGCGATGTTCATCGGGATCCGGCAACATACCGTGCAATGCCAGTTCATGACGGGCGCGGTTGGCTAAATATCCCCACATTGAAGAGACGGGGAAAACATGGTTTGGCTCAATCATCCCTTTCATCAAGGTGCCTGAAATCAATGTCTTAACCTGTGCTTCGTCGTCGCCATTGCGGTCTTTTTGATCGAACTTGTTCACCAGCACATACAGCGGCACCGAAGAACTAGCACCTAATATCGCTTTTCGCACGTCTTCATCAGAAACCGACTTCAGTTGGGTGTAATCCAGCACCGCCAGCACGGCAGAGGCTTGCGCCAGTTGCTCCTGGAGCATTTTTTGCAGATGCGGTTGCCCGGCTTCATTTGGGCCAGGAGTATCTAATAAAGTCAGTTGCCCATAGCTTTCATTAATTCCAGCTAAATGGACAAATTCCACTTCAATGACCGGAACATGCTCAATTGCGGCATAGGCTTTAAATGGAAATGCGACATCCAGTGCTTTGGATAAGCGCACTAAATCATTCAGGCTTTTCAGGCAATGAAAAATAGGCTGAGCACCAAGATAATGCTTAGCAAAAGATTCCCCCATGGTTATTCTGGTTAATAACCCCGCCATATCCCGATCAATTTCCAGATGCCTGCCCAACGTTTCTCTTTCGGTTTGTTGCAAGCGAAGTTGCAAGGCCTGCATTAATTCCTCGATGGGTTGCACGTACGGGAAATGCAGCACCGGCTCACGCTGACCAGGCGTGTGGCGAATCAATGTGGGTAACGCTGTCATCGGGCGATTACGGTTTGGCAGGACTTCGGTGCCAATAATGGCGTTGATGGTAGTCGATTTCCCCGCTTTCACCGTCCCGACGATTGCCAACACCATTTCATGTTGGGTGATTTTGCGTAGCTCATTTTGCAACAACGCCTGCTGCACCTGAATGCCACGCGGACCAAACTTAGGAGGAACAACCGACCCCGTCGGCGATTGCCCAAAATAATTCTCGTCTTGCTGTGTAGTAAAAGAGGTCGTTTTTAAGGTATTGAGATTTTGCAGCGCAAGTTGCAATAACCGCTCAGCCTCCTGACCTAACTCAAATATTGCTTGTGTGTGCATAAAAAATCCTTCCTTAAATCAAATTATCCGGATTTTTATAAAGTCATTTATTTTCTTACCGATTAAGTACCGGCATTTATAATTACACGCAGGAATCATTAATTCGATAATGTTATATTAAAGATGTTTTATTTATATAGATAAAATCTGATCAGACAACCAGAGGAAAATACAATAACGCATTTTGATAAACTAATTGTGTATTTTCATCGCGAATTTAGCAATTGATTGCGCAGTGAAAATATTTCTTTTTGTTTTCCTCCTGGCCCATGCGATAAGGCACAGCGGCAATCATCCACACAAAAACCAGGTTTTAATGTATAATTTCGCCACTTTTGCGGGAAACCGCTATTTTTAAAGCTATGACTCCAGAGATGACGAATATGACACTCCCTCATTGCCCAAAATGCAATTCTGAATACACCTACGAAGACAACGGTATGTTTATCTGCCCTGAATGCGCGCATGAATGGAATGATGCAGAACCCGCCCAAGACAGCGACCAACTGATTGTTAAAGATGCCAATGGCAACCTGCTGGCTGATGGCGATAACGTCACCGTAGTAAAAGATTTGAAAGTGAAAGGCAGCTCTTCAATGCTGAAGATTGGCACTAAAGTGAAGGGTATCCGTCTGGTTGAAGGCGACCATAATATCGATTGTAAAATTGATGGTTTTGGTCCGATGAAGCTGAAGTCAGAGTTTGTGAAGAAGAACTAAGTAAATTCCCCTATCGCCAAGGCGGTCTCTTGTACGCATCTTTGAAGGACGGTTCCTGCTGATTCGGAGAAGGTTCCGTTCACCAGGCGATTGAATGTTTATGTCGCCACAGAACCGGTGAACGTCTTAGGGTGGCCACCGTCGCCACCCTAAGAACCCTGACTCCCGGCAAATAAATCGCCGCAAGCGGTAAACCTCCATTTTGCCTCCGTGTCAGGGTCGGTTGCGATTCGTTCCAGACGATCGCGCCCTCCAGCCGTTCCCGACGGCTGGACCCTGCCACCTGGAGTCAAAATGGAGGCGATTTAAGCCGGACCCGAAATTCAAAGTCAAAAGCCAGAGCGGTTTTGACCTTGTTCCCGGCTTCAATCGCGCCGTTTTTTACCCTTCAGTCGGGGTCACGTGGCCGGGAGCCACGTGAGAGAGCGATCGTCAGGAACGAATCGCGAACGACCCCGAATGTTGGGTGAGAAACGGTGTTTACCGCTTTAGCGGCGATTGATTTGCCGGGCGCCTGGATTATCAAGGGGTTGGCGTTAACCCCTTGATACGTTCACCGTTATCGGTAATTAAAGAGGTAACTGAACGCACGGGTGAACGGAAAATCCGCGAGGCTTACAGATCTCCCCCCACAAGACGCTGAAAAACCACTCCCCCCCGCCTGGCTTGCCCCACTCCCCGCAACTACACTTCTTCTGCACTCCGTGTATAAGAGGAATAAGTTATGTCTGTTGGACCCTACATCTTTTTTGACGGCACCTGCGAAGAAGCGATCGCGTTCTATCAACAAGCGGTGGGTGCTGAACTGCTGTTTAAAATGACGTTTGGCGAAATGCCAAAAGACCAGAATCAGTCGGCTGAAGGATGCAACAGCGGTTTTAACTGGCCAGACGATAAAATCATGCACGCTAACGTCCGCATTGGCGGCGGCGACGTGATGATGAGCGACGGCAATATGATGGATTCCGATAAAGCGAAGCACGCTGGCTATGCGCTGAGTCTTTCCAGTCAAGATGTTGCTGAAGGAAAACGCTGGTTTGATAACCTTTCCGCCGGTGGCGTAGTCACTATGCCGTGGAGCGAAACATTCTGGGCGAAAGGCTTCGGAATGTTTACCGACAAATTTGGCATTCCGTGGATGGTAAACGTCGAAAAACCGATGTAATCAGTTTTAGGGGCGACCGCCTGCGATAACAGGCGCCAGCCCCTTAATCCTAACGTGCAATCGCCCAGTTGATTGGGATTGCGCCCTGCCCGTGCAAATAGTCCTGTAACGGCTGCGGAACGTAAGGCCCTGCCAGCCATTCCCCGGTCACCGCCGACTGCTGCGGCAATTCTGAACCGCCCGTCAACCGCTCAATAACCGAATGGTGAACCATCATTGATGAGGTCACTGGCGGAGGAAGCTGGCGCGGCAAAATGCGCAAATAACGGGTTGGTGGATACCAGTCACAATGCAGCGGCCCGAGCGGGTCAGCCGCGACGTCGCTGGGGGCGAGATTAATCCCCAAATCGTCGAGCGCATCGTGCATCCACAAATACGCGCCATTCGACAAACTACGATCCTCACCAGTATTGTCATACCCCCCGCCGACATCCTGATGAATACCGGGAAACATCACCTGCAAAATACGATCGCGGTTGTCCCACAGCACCGGAGCTAAATCGACGCGCTGTTCATCAATCGCCAACGCCTGTAGGCCATATTTGACCCTTGGATGCAGCTCGGTATTATTAAAGCGGAAAACGTTGTAACGCTTGTCATTGAAATATTTAGGAATGCCCATCTGTCCGACCGTTTCCCACACCGCCACCGCTTCAATGGAAGACGGACGCGTAATGCAGGTTGGGTCGACGCTGTCGCAAAAAAAACCCGGCAACTCGCGTACCACGCTGCCTAACAGACTGGGGCTCATTTCTGGTGAATGGGCCAGATACTGTGCCCACACCGATGAGGCAAAGCGCCAGGCTTCTTCTTTATTGCGCAGGTTTAAATTCAGCTTTTCACGGCTTAATAGCCCACGATCGATGATCATCTCCGCCAGTACCCGCGCGGTATAAGCACCGTGGCTAAACCCCACCAAATAGATCCTGTCGCCCGCTTGCCAGTGGCGGCTGATAAAGGTGTAGCCGCGCAGGATCGGCACGATCAAATTCGCGCCAAATACGCCACTTAACCGTTTTACCAGGCCATTATGCGGATCGCCCATGCCATAAATATACTTCGCCACTTGCACCACATTGCCGCTGTTATCCGTCAGCACTTTTTCTTGCTCATTGGCTAACAACAAACTCTGCTGGTCAACAACGCCTTTCAAATCAATAAATAACTGATAAACATTACTGGCTACAGTCTCATCATCAATTTTTGGTTCTACACCTGGAGCGGTCCATGTGCCATCGGCACAAAAAATAATATTCTTGCTCATCGCTGCCTTCCCAATGACCGACGGGTACTAGTAAGGAAATACAAAAACGAAGCGACTCACAATACGACAAATAGTTGATTAGCCTGATGACTTCCAGGCTGTGACTCACTCTTCATCATATCGAAATATAACGTTAACAAAATCGTCACACTTCATCGGCACCATGAGGCAACTTTTTAAGGAGCCTTGTGATGCAAAACATTATTCGCGTCAACAAACTGAGCAAAACCTTCAACCAGCATCAGGCGCTAAATGCCGTCGATCTTGAAGTCAACGAAGGTGAGATGGTCGCTCTGCTGGGGCCGTCTGGCTCAGGCAAATCCACCCTCTTACGCCATCTTAGCGGCCTGATTACTTCTGATAAATCAGCCGATTGCCATGTTGAATTGCTCGGCCGCACCGTCCAAAAAGCGGGCCGTCTGGCAAGCGACATCCGTAAAAGCCGCGCGCACACCGGCTACATCTTCCAGCAATTCAACCTGGTAAACCGCCTGACAGTACTGGAAAACGTGCTGATTGGCGCACTGGGTTCCACGCCGTTCTGGCGCACCTGTTTTAACTGGTTCACCCGCGAACAAAACCAACGTGCGTTGCAGGCACTGACCCGCGTAGGCATGACTCAGTTTGCTCATCAACGTGTCTCCACCCTGTCCGGTGGGCAACAACAGCGCGTGGCAATTGCCCGCGCTCTGATGCAGCAAGCAAAAGTGATTCTCGCCGATGAGCCGATTGCCTCACTCGACCCGGAATCCGCACGCATCGTGATGGAAACACTGCACGACATTAACCGTCTGGATGGCATCACCGTGGTGGTGACGCTGCACCAGGTGGATTACGCCTTACGCTACTGCGAACGCATTGTCGCGTTGCGCCAGGGCCATGTGTTTTACGACGGAAGCAGTTCGGCGTTCGACAACGAACGGCTGGGAAATCTTTACCGCAGTATGGCTCGCGTTGATGCGGTCGCTGCCTAACAAATTTGTCATCTACCTCAAGGAACAGTCATGAGCTACAAAGCCGTAAAAGCACTAGCCTTTACCAGCCTGCTGAGCGTTAGCGCCCTGTTCAACGCAGCCCATGCGGATGAACAAGAAAAATCCCTGAACTTCGGCATTATCTCCACCGAATCGCAACAAAACCTGAAGCCGCAATGGGAACCGTTCCTGAAGGACATGGAGAAAAAACTGGGCATGAAAGTGAACGCTTTCTTCGCACCGGATTACGCAGGGATCATTCAGGGCATGCGCTTTAACAAGGTTGATATTGCCTGGTACGGCAACCTTTCGGCGATGGAAGCGGTAGACCGCGCTAACGGCCAGGTGTTTGCGCAGACCGTGGCGGTAGATGGCTCTCCGGGTTACTGGAGCGTGCTAATTGTTAACAAAGACAGCCCAGTCAACAACCTGCAAGACTTGCTGGCAAAACGTAAAGACCTGACGTTTGGTAACGGTGACCCGAACTCAACCTCTGGCTACCTCGTCCCAGGCTACTACGTTTTCGCCAAGAACAACGTTTCGGTGAACGAATTTAAACGTTCGGTGAATGCCAGCCATGAAACCAACGCCCTGGCGGTTGCGAATAAGCAAATCGACGTGGCAACCAACAACACCGAAAACCTCGAAAAACTGAAATCCTCTGCACCAGACAAACTGAAAGAACTGAAGGTCATCTGGAAATCGCCACTGATTCCGGGCGACCCAATCGTATGGCGTAAAAACCTGTCCGAAAACACCAAAGACAAAATCTACGACTTCTTTATGACTTACGGCAAAACGCCGGAAGAGAAAGAAATGTTGAGCCGCCTGGGTTGGGCACCGTTCCGTCCATCCAGCGACCTGCAACTGGTGCCGATTCGCCAGCTGGCGCTGTTTAAACAGATGCAGGGTGTGAAGGACAACAAAGGCATGGATGAGAAAGACAAAACCCTGAAGGTCAGCGAGTTGCAAAACCAACTTAGCGACCTGGATCGTTTGACTGCCGCACTGTCTGCGATGACCAGCGTGAATAAAGCAGTTCAGTAATCGCCTCAGACCCTCACCCTAACCCTCTCCCTCAGGAGAGGGGATAGACCGGTTTTCTCCCTCTCCTGGGGGAGAGGGCTGGGGTGAGGGCAAAGAAGCACAAACCAACGGAGCACTCCATGCAGCAAACCATTCAAATCGCCGCACCAAAACGTAGCTGGTTCTCGCTACTGAGCTGGGCGATTTTGTTAGCGGTCCTCGTAGCCTCCTGGCAAGGCGCGGAAATGGCACCGCTCACTTTGATTAAAGATTCCGGAAACATGGCCACCTTCGCGGCCGACTTCTTCCCACCTGATTTCAGCCAATGGCGTGATTACCTGGGGGAAATGTTTATCACCCTGCAAATCGCCGTTTGGGGCACCGCGCTGGCTATCGTTATCTCCATTCCCTGCGGCCTGATGTGTGCCGACAACCTGGTGCCATGGTGGGTTTACCAACCAATGCGCCGCTTAATGGACGCTTGCCGTGCCATCAACGAAATGGTGTTTGCGATGCTATTCGTGGTCGCCGTCGGCCTCGGCCCCTTCGCAGGCGTCCTGGCACTGTTCATCCACACCACGGGCGTGCTCTCCAAACTGCTTTCTGAAGCCGTGGAAGCCATCGAACCCGGCCCGGTGGAAGGCATCCGCGCAACCGGCGCTAACAAACTTGAAGAAATCCTCTACGGCGTGCTGCCGCAAGTGATGCCGCTGCTTATCTCCTACTCGCTGTACCGTTTTGAGTCGAATGTCCGTTCAGCAACGGTGGTCGGCATGGTGGGCGCAGGCGGGATTGGCGTGACGTTGTGGGAAGCGATTCGTGGATTCCAGTTCCAGCAAACCTGTGCGCTGATGATCATCATTATCGTCACCGTTAGCCTGCTGGATTTCATGTCACAACGACTGCGTAAGCACTTTATCTAGGTGATGACGATGGCCACTCTTTTCCGTAGGGCGGATAAGCGCAGCGTCATCCGCCGTAAATGCCACACAGAGGATTGACTGAAAATGCACTTATCCAGACATCCGACCAGTTACCCGACGCGTTACCAGGAAATCGCCGCGCTGCTAGAGCAGGAGCTGCGTAAAAATTACCACTGCGGCGATTACCTGCCAGCCGAAAGCCAACTGGCTGCACACTACGCCGTAAACCGCCACACGCTGCGCCGCGCCATCGATCAGTTAGTGGAAAAAGGCTGGGTGCAGCGCCGTCAGGGCATTGGTGTGTTAGTGCTGATGCGCCCGTTTGACTACCCGCTAAATGCGCAAGCCCGCTTTAGCCAGAACCTGCTCGACCAGGGAAGCCACCCCACCAGTGAGCGCTTACTCGCAGTACTGCGCCCGGCTTCCAGCCATGTCGCAGACGCGCTCGGCGTCACTGAGGGTGAAAACATTATTCACCTGCGCACCTTACGCCGCGTCAACGGTATCGCGGTGTGCCTGATTGACCACTACTTTGCTGATCTTTCGTGGTGGCCGGTGCTGCAACAGTTCAACCACGGTTCGCTGCACGACATCATCGAAACCCAGCTCGGCATCAGCCTTAAACGTACCCAAACACGCATCAGCGCACGCCGCGCTCAGGCTAAAGAAAGCCGCCAGTTGGAAATCCCCAACATGGCTCCGCTGCTTTGCGTGCGCACTCTCAACCACCGTGAAGGCGAAATCAATCCGGCGGAATACTCCGTCAGCTTGACCCGCGCCGACATGATTGAATTCACCATGGAGCACTAAATGGACGCACCGCAAATTGACATCGCACAGCGCCAGCAGTGGATGGCCGTGCTCGCCCACAGCCAGCCACAAGAACTGGCCGCACTTTGGGCAGAACTGAAACTAAATCCTGAATATCAAGTAATTCGCAAGTCCGAAACCGGACTTGTACAAATCCAGGCGCGCATGGGCGGCACCGGGCAACGCTTCTTTGCCGGAGACGCCACCCTGACTCGCGCCGTGGTTCAGCTTGCCAATGGTACTTACGGTTACAGCTACCTTTCAGGGCGCGATAAAACCCACGCCGAACGCTGTGCCGTCATCGATGCGCTGATGCAAGAAAAAGTGCAGTTCCAGACTTTACAAGAAACCTTAATTGCACCGCTAGCCGCCAACCGCGAGCAACGCCTGGCCGCCCGTCGCACCCAAATTAACAGCAGCCGAGTCGACTTCTTCACTCTGGTTCGCGGAGATAACGCATGACCCTGATGACCGCTTTTAACCTGCCCGTGCAGGACGCCCAACAGAGCTTCCGTCGCCTGCTAAAAGCGATGAGCGAGCCAGGCGTTATCGTGGCGTTGCATTCACTGCAACATGGCTGGAAACCGCTAAACATCGCCTCCACCAGCGTGCTGCTGACGCTTGCCGACAACGACACTCCGGTGTGGATTAGCGAAGCGTTAAGCAATGACGTCACGCTGCAAAACGTCCGCTTCCATACCAACACCCCGATTTCCCAGACGCCGGAACACGCACAGTTTGCCGTTGCCGATAGCGCCATTACCGCTGAGCAACTTAACGCTCTGGCGCAGGGAACAGACGTGGCACCCGACACTAGCGCCACGTTGATTTTGCAGGTGTCGAGCCTGAGCGGCGGCCGCATGTTGCGCTTAACCGGCGCGGGCATTCTCGAAGAACGGATGATCGCCCCACAACTGCCCGACTGCGTGATTGACGAACTGACCGAGCGCCCGCACCCGTTCCCGCTGGGCATTGATTTAATCCTCACCTGCGGCGAGCGCCTGCTGGCCATCCCGCGCACCACTCACGTGGAGGTGTGCTGATGTACGTAGCCGTCAAAGGGGGCGAAAAGGCGATTACCGCCGCCCACCAATTGCAGGAACACAATCGCCGTGGCGATCAGAATCTGAGTGAGCTGAGCGTCGCGCAAATCGAGCAACAGCTTGGGCTGGCGGTCGACCGCGTGATGACCGAAGGCGGCATTGCAGATCGTGAACTGGCGGCACTCGCCTTTAAACAAGCCAGCGGTGACATGGTTGAAGCCATCTTTCTGCTGCGCGCTTACCGCACCACGCTGCCACGCCTGGCGGTGAGCGAGCCACTGAACAGCGCGGAGATGCGTCTCGAACGCCGAATTTCCGCGGTCTACAAAGACGTACCTGGCGGCCAGTTACTTGGCCCGACGTACGATTACACCCACCGTCTGCTGGATTTCACTTTGCTGGCAAACGGTGAAACACCAGAACTGAAAACGGCTGATGACAACGCCGAACCTGCGCCGCACGTTTTCAGCCTGCTGGCGAAACAGGGGCTGGCAAAAGCGGAAGAAGATAACGGCGAAAAACCCGATGACATCACCCGCCAGCCGCCAGTTTACCCGTGCTCACGTTCATCGCGCCTGCAACAACTGGTGCGTGGCGACGAAGGTTATTTGCTGGCTCTCGCCTATTCGACTCAGCGCGGTTACGGCCGCAACCACCCGTTCGCCGCTGAAATTCGCAGTGGTTATGTTGACATGGAAATTGTGCCGGAAGAGCTGGGATTTGCCGTCAACATCGGCGAACTGCTGGTAACCGAATGCGAAATGGTCAACGGTTTTGTAGCACCTGTTGATGAAGACCCGCACTTCACCCGTGGCTACGGGCTGGTGTTCGGCATGAGCGAACGCAAAGCGATGGCCATGGCGCTGGTTGACCGTTCGCTGCAAGCACCGGATTACGACGAAACCGTAGCAGGCCCGGCGCAGGACGAAGAGTTCGTGCTGGCTCACGCCGATAACGTCGAAGCCGCCGGGTTTGTCTCGCACCTGAAACTGCCGCACTACGTCGACTTCCAGGCCGAACTGGAACTGCTTAAACGTCTGCAAAAGGAACGTAATCGTGACTAAGGCACTCTCCGGCTACAACTTTGCTTATCTGGATGAACAAACCAAACGCACACTGCGCCGCGCGATCCTCAAAGCCGTGGCAATCCCCGGTTACCAGGTGCCGTTTGGCGGGCGTGAAATGCCGATGCCGTACGGCTGGGGAACCGGCGGTATTCAAATTACCGCCAGCGTGATTGGCGAAAACGACGTGCTGAAGGTGATTGACCAGGGCGCAGACGACACCACCAACGCGGTATCGATTCGCAACTTCTTCAAGCGTGTGACTAACGTGGCGACCACCGAATCCACTGCCGATGCCACGCTGATTCAGACCCGCCACCGCATCCCGGAAACGCCGCTGACTGAAGATCAGATCCTGATTTTCCAGGTGCCAATCCCTGAACCGCTGCGCTTTATTGAACCGCGCGAAACCGAAACCCGCACCATGCACGCGCTGGAAGAGTACGGCGTGATGCAGGTGAAACTGTATGAAGACATCGCCCGTTTCGGCCATATCGCCACCACTTACGCCTATCCGGTGAAAGTGAATGAGCGCTACGTGATGGACCCGTCGCCAATCCCGAAATTCGACAACCCGAAAATGGACATGATGCCCGCGCTGCAACTGTTTGGTGCCGGGCGCGAAAAACGCATCTACGCGGTGCCGCCGTATACCCGCGTCGAGAGCCTCGATTTTGACGACCATCCGTTTACCGTCCAGCAATGGGAAGAGCCTTGCGCGATTTGCGGCTCGCAACACAGTTACCTTGACGAAGTGGTGCTCGACGATGCGGGCAACCGCATGTTCGTCTGCTCCGATACCGATTTCTGCCGCCAGAACAGCGAGGCCGCAAGTTCATGACTCAACCCTTACTTTCGGTCAATAACCTGACCCATCTGTACGCGCCGGGCAAAGGCTTCAGCGATGTTTCATTCGAGCTTTACCCGGGTGAAGTGCTGGGCATTGTTGGCGAATCCGGCTCGGGTAAAACCACGCTGCTGAAGTCGATTTCCGCCCGCCTCGCCCCACAAAACGGCGAAGTGGTGTACCTCGATTCTTCTTTATATGACATGAGCGAAGGCGACCGCCGCCGCTTGCTGCGCACCGAATGGGGCGTGGTGCATCAACACGCGATGGACGGCCTGCGCCGCCACGTTTCGGCAGGTGGCAACATCGGTGAGCGTTTAATGGCGACCGGTGCGCGCCACTACGGTGACATTCGCGCTACCGCCGAGCGCTGGTTAGAAGAGGTGGAAATCCCGGCCTCGCGAATCGACGATTTACCGACCACGTTTTCCGGTGGCATGCAGCAACGTCTGCAAATCGCCCGCAATCTGGTGACGCATCCGAAACTGGTATTTATGGATGAGCCAACCGGCGGGCTGGACGTTTCCGTACAAGCCCGCCTGCTCGATTTGCTGCGCGGCCTGGTACGCGAACTGAATCTGGCGGTAGTGATTGTCACCCACGACCTGGGCGTGGCGCGTTTACTGGCAGACCGCCTGCTGGTGATGAAGCAGGGACAAGTGGTGGAAAGCGGCCTGACCGACCGCGTGCTGGACGACCCGCACCACCCGTATACCCAGTTGCTGGTGTCATCAGTGTTGCAAAATTGACATTTGTCGGATTACGACGCTAACGCGTCTTATCCGACCTACGAAAAATACACACTGCACACCTGTAGGTCGGATAAGGCGAAGCCGTCATCCGACGTCATGGCATACGTTTTAAGGAACCAATATGTACAGATTACGGGTTGAAAACCTGAGCAAAACTTTTGTGTTACACCATCAACACGGTATCCGTTTGCCAGTGCTGGCGAATGCCTCGCTGGAAGTGGAATCCGGCGAATGTGTGGTGCTGCACGGCCATTCCGGCAGCGGAAAATCCACCCTTTTACGCTCGCTGTACGCCAACTATTTGCCTGACCAGGGGCATATTTGGGTCAAACATAACGACGCGTGGCTGGACATTGTGCAGGCTCCAGCGCGTGACGTGCTGGCAGTGCGCCGCCAGACCATTGGCTGGGTGAGCCAGTTTTTGCGCGTCATCCCGCGTATTTCAGCACTTGAAGTGGTGATGCAACCGCTGCTGGATTTGGGTGTTTCACGTGACGTCTGTGAAGACAAAGCGTCAATGCTGCTGACTCGCCTGAATGTGCCAGAACGCTTATGGAACCTGGCACCATCGACGTTTTCCGGCGGCGAACAACAGCGCGTGAATATCGCCCGTGGCTTTATCGTCGACTACCCAATTTTGCTGCTCGATGAACCGACCGCCTCACTGGATGCGAAAAACAGCGCCGCCGTGGTGGATTTGATTCTGGAAGCCAAAGCGCGCGGTGCGGCAGTGGTCGGGATTTTCCACGACGAAAGCGTGCGCAACCTGGTCGCAGACCGCCTGCACAATATGGCAACCGTCGAGGCTAAAAATGATCATTAACAACGTCAAACTGGTGCTGGAAAATGAAGTGGTTAACGGCTCGCTGGAAGTGGCCGACGGCGTAATTCGTAATTTTGCCGACAGCCCAAGCCAGCTACCGCAAGCGCAAGATGGCGCAGGCGGCTGGTTGCTGCCGGGGTTAATCGAACTGCATACCGACAACCTCGATAAATTCTTCACCCCGCGCCCGAAAGTGGACTGGCCTGCGCACTCAGCGATGAGCAGCCACGATGCCTTAATGGTGGCAAGCGGTATCACCACGGTGCTGGACGCCGTGGCGCTGGGCGATGTACGCGACGGTGGCGACCGTCTGGATAACCTCGAGAAGATGATTAACGCAGTGATGGACAGCCAGGCGCGTGGTATGAACCGCGCCGAGCACCGCCTGCATCTGCGTTGCGAACTGCCGCACCACACCACACTGCCGCTGTTCCAGCAGTTGATTGAACGTAGCGGCGTGTCGCTGGTGTCGTTGATGGACCACTCACCAGGCCAGCGCCAGTTCGCAAACCTGGTGAAATATCGCGAATATTACCAGGGGAAATATCAGCTTAACGATGCCGACATGGACAGCTACGAAGCTGAACAGTTAGCACTGGCTGAACGCTGGTCACAGCCCAACCGCCTGGCGATTGCCGCCGAGTGCCGCGCGCGCAATATCGCGCTTGCCAGCCACGATGACGCCACCCGCGCTCACGTTGCAGAATCCCACGAGCTGGGCATTGTGATTGCCGAATTCCCCACCACGCTTGAAGCCGCCCAGGCCTCGCATCAGCATGGAATGAGCGTGTTGATGGGTGCCCCGAATATTGTGCGCGGCGGCTCGCATTCCGGTAACGTCGCGGCGCATCAGCTTGCGCAAGCCGGGCTACTGGATATTCTCTCTTCCGACTATTACCCGGCGAGTTTGCTGGATGCTACATTCCGCGTCGCCAGCGACGAATCAAACCGTTTCACCCTGCCACAAGCGGTGGCACTGGTGACGCGCAACCCGGCCAACGCATTGAATCTCGATGACCGTGGCGTGCTGGCAGAAGGCAAACGTGCCGATATGGTACTGGCGCATCTTCACGGTGACCACGTTCACGTCGGCCATGTCTGGCGTCAGGGAATACGGGTGTTCTGATGAGCAAAATTGTCTGGTTGATGGGGCCGTCTGGCTCCGGGAAAGACAGCCTGCTGACGGCACTGCGCCAGCAGGAGAATAATCAACTACTGGTGGCGCACCGTTACATCACCCGCGCTGCCGATGCCGGATGTGAAAACCATATCGCGCTGAGTGAAAAGGAGTTCGCTCAGCGCCAGCAACAGGGTCTGTTTGCCCTGTGCTGGCAGGCCCATCACCAAAGTTACGGCATCGGCATCGAGCTGGATATCTGGCTCGACTCCGGCTTCGACGTGGTGGTGAACGGCTCGCGCGAGCATTTAGCACAGGCGCGAGCGCGTTATGGCGAGGCGTTAGTGCCAATTTGTCTGCATGTTTCAACCGACGTTTTGCGTAAGCGCCTTGAGGCACGCGGCCGCGAAACTGCACCACAAATCGAGCAACGCCTGCAACGTGCCGCCTTCTACGCACCGGATTTGGACGAATGTCTGATACTTAACAACGATGGCAGTCTGGCAGAGTCTGTCTTATCGTTTATGCGTCTGGTGAATAACCGACGCAACACGAACATCGTCCATTTTCGTCCGAAGGAACCGCGCCATGTCTGATGTCATTGAGGTAAAGCATATCGTCGAATTACGTCCCGCAACCGCTGCTGACAGCGATGCCGTATATAGGCTGATTTGCGAACTCAAACAGGCCCAGTTTGATCGCCAGGCATTTAACAATGGATTTGCGGCAAACCTCGCAGAACGCAATGTGCATTACCATCTGGCGCTGCTCAATGGCGAAGTGGTCGGCATGGTGGGTTTGCAGCTGCAATTTCATCTGCACCATGTGAATTGGGTGGGAGAAATTCAGGAACTGGTGGTGATGCCGCAAGCTCGGGGATACGGCGTGGGCAGCAAGCTGATGGCCTGGGCGGAACAACAGGCGCGCACTGCCGGAGCTGAGCTGACCGAGCTTTCCACCAGCACCAAACGCCTGGACGCCCATCGTTTTTATCTGCGCGAAGGGTATCAGCAGACCCATTTTCGGTTTACCAAGCCAGTGGAGACACTGAATGAGCCTGACACTAACCCTTAGCGGAACGGGCGGTGCACAACTGGTGCCTGCTTTTGGCTGTTTTTGTGCCGCCTGCGAGCGTGCTCGCAATAATCCGCAATATCGCCGTAAGCCTTGCAGCGCCGTGGTGAAGTTTAACGAAGCGGTGACGCTGCTGGATGCCGGGATTCCCGATTTAATGGACCACTGGCAACCTGCGGAATTTCAGCAGTTTTTGCTGACCCATTACCACATGGACCACGTGCAGGGTTTATTTCCGCTGCGCTGGGGCGTGGGCGAGAAAATCCCGGTCTACGGCCCTGCCGATGAACAAGGTTGCGACGATCTGTTTAAACACCCTGGCATTCTCGATTTCAGCCACACGCTTGAACCGTTTGTTGGGTTTACCCTGCAAGCGCTGCGTGTCACGCCCCTGCCGCTCAACCATTCCAAACTGACACTCGGTTATCTGTTTGAAACCCCGCACAGCCGGGTCGCGTGGTTATGCGATACCGCAGGCCTGCCGGAAAAAACGCTGAAGTTTCTGGCCAACAACAAGCCGCAGGTGATGGTGATTGATTGCAGCCATGAGCCGCGCACGCAGACCCCGAAAAACCATTGCGATTTGAATACCGTAATTGAGCTAAATAAACACATCGGCTGCCCGCGTGTGGTCCTCACCCATATCAGCCACCAGTTCGATTGCTGGCTGATGGAGAATGCGTTACCCGAAGGGTTCGAAGCCGGGTTTGATGGGATGGTTATTCGGGTAGATTAGTGTCGGATGACGCTGCGCTTATCCGACCTACGATTGGGTTTGGATTTTTGGTTTTGGGTTTGGTTTTGGTTTTGGTTTTGGGTTTGGTTTTGGTTTTGGTTTTGGTTTTGGGTTTGGGTTTGGGTTTGGGTTTGGGTTTGGGTTTGGGTTTGGGTTTGGTTTTGGGTTTTGTAGGGGGGATAAGCCGCAGGCGTCATCCACCGGCCTTTCGTTCACCGGCACTAAAATCTTCCACTTCCCCCGCCCAATCCGCCGGATAAAGCCCTCGTTTTACATCTCGGTGAAAAGACGAATAAGGCCATTCGCAGGCCGTTTTGACGAAACCATGTTTAACCGGATTGATGTAAACGTAATCGACATGCGCCGCGTAATCGCGATCATCCTTGATGCAGTGTTCCCAAAAGCGTTTTTGCCAGACGGTGGGATTTCCGGGAAGGGATTTCGTGAAGGCTTTTTTGATTGCCCGCCAGCGCTGAGAATAGTTGCTGTCGTCGGATGGCAGCGTCCAGATGCAGTGCATATGATCCGGCAGAACAACCCAGGCGTTGATTTCGAAAGGATAGCGTTCTTTGACCTTTCCAAGTGCTTGCCTGAGTTCCTCAATATGTCTGACGAGCAAATCATCTTTGCGGTCATGCCGATTGACGGTGAAAAACCACGTTCCACCGTTGACACGCATGCGGCGATAGTTGGGCATTTTCGCACCTGTGTTGGAGTCGGATGACGCTGCGCTTATCCGACCTACGATTGGGTTTGAGGTTGGGTTTTGTAGGGGGGATAAGCCGCAGGCGTCATCCACCGAGAATCATCGCAACCTAACACAACAAAATCGAAAAATGCCCGGCAAACACTCATTCCAGAACCCAGCTCGCAGACTACCGGTAATCATCATCCAGGCGGCGTTCGTCTTCTTCGAGCTGGCGGCGCTGGTCGTCTAACTGGCGCTGTTGGTTATCGAGTTGACGGCGACGATCTTCTAACTGTCGATGGCGGTCTTCGTACTGGCGTCGGTCGTCATCATTGCGGCGTTGATTTTCGTCGTCCCAACGCCGATCGTCGTCGTTGTTATTGTTCGGCTTATAAGCATCGTTAATTGCCTGTGAAATAGAGCCGACAATGGAATTATCAAACAGACCATCCAGCGCATCGGCGTGGACAAATGTGGTCATGGTCAGGCTACCGAGCAGCAGCATGGTGGAGTATCGATTCATAAGCCAGCCTGATGGTATGTTAACTCCGAAAACGATAGGGAAAGTCACCGCATCTCAACAGCGGAGTATTCTCAATTTGCCCCTCCTCGCTCGCGATATTTATTAACGCTAATTCCACCCTCCTTTTTATTAATCATTTCGCTAAATAGCTATTTTTGGACATTTGAAGAGGAAAACATGATCGTTACCATATATTTCACATAAATATTAAAACGATATTTCAAAATATGTAAATCGAGTGTTTAATGTTTCCAATTCAAACAAAACCCACAATAACTCAAATGGCATTATTGCTATCTTGAAGTATCAGGGGCATAACTCATAGGGAACTACAATGTCTTACGATTACATTGTAATAGCGGGTTATTTCTTATTAATGGTCGCCATTAGTCTGCTATTCAAAAAAATGGCCAATAACAGTACCAGTGACTACTTCCGCGGCGGTGGCAAGATGCTGTGGTGGATGGTTGGGGCAACCGCGTTTATGACGCAGTTTTCCGCCTGGACCTTCACTGGTGCGGCAGGCAAGGCATTTACGGATGGTTTTGCGGTGCTGGCGGTGTTTATTGGCAACATGGTGGCCTATTTATTTGCGTGGCTTTATTTCGCGCGTCGTTTTCGTCAAATGCGTGTCGATACCCCAACCGAAGCAGTACGTCGCCGCTTTGGCCCGGTCAACGAACAATTCTTTACCTGGGTCATTATTCCTCTGAGCGTAATTAACGCTGGCGTGTGGCTGAACGGCCTCGGTGTTTTCGCCTCCGCAGTATTTAACGCCGACATTGTTACCACTATCTGGATTACTGGCCTGGCGGTACTGGCAATCTCCATGCTGAGTGGTGCCTGGGGCGTGGTGGCATCCGACTTTATTCAAACTCTGGTTATCGCGGTTATTTCCGTGGCTTGCGCCCTTGTGGCTCTGTGGACTGTAGGCGGTCCGGCTAATATCGTGACTGAGTTCCCGTCTGGCTTCTTCACCGGCCCGGACATGAACTACCCGTTACTGATAGTTGGCACCTTCCTGTTCTTCGTAGTCAAACAGCTGCAAAGTATCAACAACATGCAGGAATCCTACCGTTTCCTGAATGCTAAGGACTCCAAAAACGCCAGCAAAGCGGCGCTGATGGCGCTGCTGATGATGCTGATTGGCGCGGTGATTTGGTTTATCCCACCGTGGGCCACCGCGATTATTTACCCTGATGCGGGCGCGCAATACCCTGAGCTGGGCGCGAAAGCCCGTGATGCGGTTTACCTGGTGTTTGCTCGTGAAGCGATGCCGCTGGGAACGGTTGGGCTGCTGATGGCCGGCCTGTTTGCCGCCACCATGTCGTCGATGGACTCTGCGCTGAACCGTAACTCCGGTATCTTCGTGCGTAGCTTCTACGCAACGATTGTGCGCAAAGGCAAAGCGACGGATAAAGAGCAACTGCGTGCCGGACAAATCGCCTGCCTGGTGAACGGTTTGCTGGTTATCTTCATGGCGCAGTTCTTTAACTCGCTCAAGCACCTCAGCCTGTTCGACCTGATGATGCAGGTTGCCACACTGCTGCAATCGCCGATTCTGGTGCCATTGTTCTTCGGAATGCTGATTCGCAGAACGCCTTCCTGGGCTCCGTGGGCTACCGTAATCTTTGGTCTGGGCGTTTCCTGGATGGTGGTTGATGTGTTCACGCCGCAGTACGTGATGTCATGGTTTGGTGTTGAGAAACTGACTGGCCGTGAAGTGAGCGAGCTGAAAACCATCATTCCTATCGTCGCCCATCTGGTGCTGACGGGTGGCTTCTTCTGCCTGACTGCGCTGCTGTATAAGCCGCAAGCCGACAAAAATGTCGCCGCGACTGATGCGTTCTTTAAGGATGTGGAAACCGAGTGTGTAGAAGATGACGCACAAGACATCGTAGACCGCATGCAGCGTAACAAGCTGGGCGACCTGACGATTTACATGGCAGCAGGCTTGTCACTGATGGTGTTAATTCCTAACCCAATGTGGGGCCGCTTACTGTTCCTCGGTTGTGCCACCGTGGTGTTCGCTGTGGGGTATGCGCTAAAACGTAGCGCGAAGATTGACAATCAAAGCGTGGTATTAAAAACCTCGACGCAAAGCCAGTCGTAATCCCTGCTTAGTTTTGTCGGATGACGCTGCGTTTATCCAACCTACAAAAAAACCGTAGGGCGGATAAGCGCCAGTGCCGTCCACCGTTTACGCCGTCCGTGATACTTCATTAGCCACACGCAAGTGTTGTCTCTTATTTCGCCAATCTTATGTTTCTTATTCCACCAGCCCACAAAAAATGATCGCTTAATCGATGTTCAACCCTGCGCAATAATCAAGCAATAATAGTAACGGCACGGTTATTTATTATTATCGCAGTCATTAATTTAGCGTTTTATCCTGGCTTAAATATCTTAACCAGCAGTTAAAAACCATATAATAAATATGGCTAATCAATATAAGAATAATCGCAGAAACATTCGTAAATATTATGTAATAAGGACATAGAGCATCTACATATTATGTAACTTGCATGTATCATTGATGTTAATGACGCTGAAGTTGCCAAGAGTAAATGCCATGTCCAGACCTCGAAACGATAATCCCACCCGCCCTCGTCACCACCGTTTCGCTCTTGAGCCACGCCAGTTATTCGACGGTGCGGCAGCCGTTGAAAGCGCTAATCATGCAGATAACCCATTAGATACCACGCATCATGACAACGCCCCTGACGCCGCAAAAGCGGTGTTTGTGCCACCGGCACCGGTGCCAGCGCCTGCGTCAATAACCGCCCCTGCGCCTACCGACGCCCCTGTCGCACATGAAGTGTATGTGGTCGACAGCCATGTACAGAATTGGCAATCACTGGTAAATCAATTGCCGGAAGGCAGCCGCGTGGTGGTGCTCGACGCACAACATTCCGGGCTGGAACAGATTAATGAAGCGCTTAAGAACGATAAAAATATCACCGCGATTCATATCATCAGCCACGGTGCCAGCGATGAAATCACCCTGGGTAGCGACAAACTTAACGATCAGACCATTACGCAGTACCAGCAGCAATTAGAAAAACTTGGCGAAAAGCTGACGACTGACGGCGATATTTTGCTGTATGGCTGCAACGTCACGGCGCAAGACACTACGCTGATTACGCGTATGGCAGATTACACCCACGCAGATGTTGCCGCATCCAGTGACGAAACCGGCAGCGCGTTAAAAGCCGCCGACTGGACGCTGGAATCCCACACCGGGGTGATTGAAACCCGTTCGCTCGAGCTGGCTTACGACGGCGTTTTGCAGGCACCTGAACTGACCACCCGCGTGCCGGACATGGTGGTTTCCGAACCCAGCGTACTGCACCCAGGTGCGGAAACCGGCAGCTTTAGCGGCTTAACACTGAATGTCAGTGATGAAAAAGTTGCCATCAGTGTCACGCTGACCAACGGTGCCGCAGGCGATCTGGTTAATGGTAGCTCGACGGGGAAAACGCTGGAGTTCGTCGGTTCGGTGGCGGATGCGCAAGCCTGGCTTAACGCGCTGAAATTTACCGCCAGCGATAGCGAACTCGGCCAGCAATCTGCCGCAACCGACGTGCAGTTTTATATCCTGACGCTGTCCGGCAACGACAGCCTGGTGACGCATATCACCGTCACACCTGCCAACGACCCGGTGGTGGTGGATAACAGCACTTTGATCGTGCCAGAAAATAACGGTGCGGGAACCGTGATTACCGAAGCCACGCTCGCAGCGCTGGATCCAGAATTAGCCACGGGTGCGCAAAGTGCCTCGCAAATTGTCTACAGCCTGACCGAGATGCCGCAATACGGTTATCTGACCTTAAACGGCACGCGACTGGGGGTCGGTTCGGTATTTACCCAGCAAGATGTGCGCGATAACAAGCTGGTGTATGTCCACACTGCAACAGGCAGCGCACAAAACACCGCCGACAGTTTCACCGCCAAAGTGAACGACGGCGCAACGCCAATTAATCTTTCCGACACTGTGAAAGTGACGCTGGAAATCGCCCCTGAAAATCAGCCGCCAACCGTTTCAGGCGGTGGGATTGTCTTTGAAGGGCAGCCTGCCAACGCGGCCAACACCGGCAACGTTGGGCAATATATTGTCGCCGATGGCGGTGGCGATACCCAGGACGGCGAACTCACCTTAACGATTACGGCGCTGCCTACTCACGGCACGCTCTATTTTAATGGTGTGGCGGTGATTCAGGGACAGCAGATCAGTTATAACGACCGCAACTTGCTGACCTATGAAAACAACGGCGAAGAAGGCATTACACAAGACACCTTCGGCGTGCGCGTCACCGACCAGGGCGGCGGCACCGCAACACCTGCCAGCAGCGATGCGCTGATTGCGTTGACTATCCAGCCGGTGGATGACGACCCGGCTCTCAATCCGGATTCCACCCTGCTCGCCGATGTGGCGGATGGGCCGGACAGCGTGGTGCTGATGCCAGAAATGCTCGCCAGCATCGATGAGGACTCCCCACCAGACCGCGTCAGCTTTGTGGTTAACGTTGACGGGCTAACACACGGTTACCTGACGCTGAACGGCGCGCGCATGCAGAACGGCGACACCTTCACCATGGAAGACGTGGTGGAAGGACGGGTGGTTTATACCCAGTATTTGAACGCGCCCATCGATGGCATCGACAAATTTAGTTTCCGCGTCATCGACCACTCCACCGCTCTGCGCTGGAACGCCGACGGCAGCACTTTCACGCGCCAGGGCGGGATTTGGGACAGCGAAAGTCCCGATGCCAAATTGACCCATTTCGACTTCACCATTGGCCTGGTGCCGCTGGCCAACAACCCGCCAGCGGATCAAGTCCCGCCGCTGGATACTTCTGGGGACAGTACCAGCTCTGGCTATATTGGCGATGACCCCAATGGCGCGGCGCATGGCATTATTCTGGAAGGCGGCTCACTGACCCTTTCCGGCACCGGTAATATTAGCGATGCCACGCCGGGCATGAGTTACGTGGTTCCGGGTGTTCAGCCCGAGCAAATTGTCTATACCTTCCTGGGCAGCGGCAGCGGGCAAACCGGCCTGACCATCCTGAAAAGCGATGGCAACGGCGGTTACACGGTGATCAACGCTTTCGGTACCTTTACCCAGGCCGATTTGAACAACGGATTAATCAGCGTTCGCCATAACGGTGGCGAAAACTTCCACTTCGATGGCAAGTTTTCGGTTTCCGCAGGACAAGTCACGCTCGATAGCACCGGCAACCCAATGGCGGTGACCTGGAACCCGGAACTGAAAGTGTTCGTCACACCGGTGAACGACGCGCCGGTGATTGCCGGTTCTTCCAACACCGTGCTGGCAGAAGGCGAAACGGTGATCATCACCAACTCGCAGCTGCAACTGGGCGACCCCGATGACGCCAACAGCGGCTCACCGTGGGAAGATGGCCCAACGATCAACGGCAACGACAATAACTACGCTTACAATAACGATCTCACAGGCGACAGGGCGCTGAAGTTTGCCTTCCTGACTCTGCCGACCGGCGGCGTGCTGCAATACTTTAACGGCACCAGTTGGGTGACGATCACTGATGCAGATATCGGCACCTTAAAGCTCGATGCCAGTTTGCTGAAAAACGACAGCACCAGCGGCCTGCGCTTTGTCAGCAACGGATCTGAAGTCCGCAGCACCAGCTTTGTGGCTTATGCGGTGGACCGCTGGGGCATGCAGTCGGCGACCAACGCCACGGTGGGCATCACCATCACCAACGTCAACGATGGGCCGAAAATCCCCCAGACGCCGGATAGCCCGGAAATTGTGGTACCGCCAGATTCACCGAACAATATCGGCGGCCAACCGGCCAACAACCCGGCGACAGTGGTTGAAGGCAGCTATGTGCAAATCAATGGCTCGCAGTTGCAGGCTTACGACCCCGACAGCAGCCCTGAGCAGGTGCAATTTACCATCACCAACTCACCGGACCACGGGCATCTGGCTTTCTCCCGCGACGGCGTGAATTTTAGCACCATCGGCAATGGCTCAA
Organism: Buttiauxella agrestis ATCC 33320; assembly: GCA_024169445.1. Lineage (GTDB taxonomy): Bacteria > Pseudomonadota > Gammaproteobacteria > Enterobacterales > Enterobacteriaceae > Buttiauxella > Buttiauxella ferragutiae. The sequence continues at coordinate 1,389,310 of JALKFA010000001.1, read as the reverse complement.
CCTTCACGCAGGCCGACATTAACAACGGTTATATTTATTACCTGAATGACGGCGATGAAATCAGCGGCGACGGCCTCAATGCCGATGGTTTCGACTTCACGCTGTCTGATGGTGACAAAGAACAAGCCGCTAATCATTTCGCGATTAATATTACCCCGGCAAACGACAAACCCACTGTCACCGCCCCTTCCGGGCCAATTGACATCGGTGGCAATTCCCATGCGGTCAGCGGATTTACCGTTGCCGACCCGGATATCACTGGCACCAGCAGCGCGACCAATATTCTCCAGACCACCGTGCGCCTGCTACACAACGATGGCAGTGCGTTCAGCCAAAGCGAATACAACAACATCAGGCTGGCGGCCAATGGTGCAAGTGGCGCACTGATTACCGGCGGCGACGGCGGTTATCTGGTGATCACCGGGACTGTCGCGCAGATCAACAGTGCGCTGAGCGGTTTGACCGTCACCTTCCCTGATGACCGCAACACCGTTTATCAGGTGCAGGTGATTACCGATGACCGCTTGCGTACCGGCAATGGTCAGCTCAATGGCTCAGCCAACGGCGGGCCGGTCAACCAGCCGACTAACCCGGCAACCGGCTCGCTGCCAGGCGCTGTCGATAACGTCAATTACGACTGGTATCAGGATGGCGTCCCCGCCAATAACGGCAATATTTCGGCAAACCAGGTGGCGATTAACGCCTCGGAAGTCAACGACCCTGGCACGCTGGTCGTCACCGATAGCGACAAAAACACCTTTGAAGATCAAGCTACCTGGATTGGCGGTGATTTCGTCATTACTGACGTGGAATCCAGCGCCTTTGGCAAACCTGTGACGGTGACGCTGACGGTCGGCCAGGGGCAACTGGGGATTGGTGGTACTGCCAATGACAGCAGCCTGGAAATTAACGGCGTGACGATTCAGGGCGATAATTCCGGCACCCTGATTTTGACCGGCACCGCCAGCGCAATTCAGGCCTTGCTCAACGACCCGACCAACGGCCTGACCTACAAAAGTGCGCTGAATGCCAACCACGACCAGAACGGCGCGGCAGCAGGCGATGTGACGCTGAATGTTCATCTCGACACCAGCACTGCCAGCGTCGGCGACACCGGTGGCCTGCCGCCTGCCGATGTGCAAATAGCGCTGACGATTACGCCAGTGAACGACCCGCCAACCATCACCGCGCCTTCGGACACCATTCTGCTCGACAACAACGCGCCGGGCGGCAATAACGTCGACGGCTTTGTGATTGGCGACCCGGATGTTGCGGACGCAGGCGGTATTGCGGCAGGTGAAAACGACATCGTGCAGGTGACGGTACGCATCACCGATGAAAACGGCAACCCGTTGAGCGTGTCGCAGTATCGCGATCAGCAAAACTCGGCGATTACCATTTCGTCGCTCAACACCACCTCTGGCGTGTTTATCCAGAACACCAGCCAGGACGGCGTGACGCCGCCCTCCAACGGGCAAAACGCGCCGCTGGTGATAACCGGTACCGTCGCGCAAATCAACGCTTACCTCGCGCAACTGCAAGTCACTATGCGCGGGGCGATTCTTGACGATGCTGACCAGTATTTCCGCGTTGAAGTGATTGTTGATGACCGCGTGCGTGATGCCAATGGCAACCTGACCAGCTCCGCAAACGGCGGCGATAACATCGGTCCTGGCGGTGTTGGCACCTCGCAAGTCCCCAACACGGTGATAAGCCCTTACGCCGCGATTCCCGGCGGGCTGGGGCAAAACGTAGCCTCCACTTACCGCACCATTTTCCAGAGCAGCGTTAACGACCCGGCACAAATCAAGCTCGGTGAAAATCCAGTACTGAATACCGATGAAAACAGTGCCACCGTGACGCTGCCGCCGATTACCATCAGTGATTCGGATGCGGGTAGCCAGAGCATGACGGTCACCGTGAAACTGCCGAACGGTTTTGTGTTTGTGGCCCCCACCGGTAGCGGCGGAACAGTCACGGGAGCAGGCACCGACACGCTGACGTTCAACGGTTCTTACACGCAAATTAACAGTTATCTGGCGGGGCTGAGAGTCACACTGCCTGACGCAGATGGCAGCGCCACGGCGGCTGACTGGAACGGCAATTTCGGCGTCAAGGTAACGGTTAACGACCACGGCAATTCCGGCTCAAGGCCGGGATCGCTGCCAGGAAGTGGCAACGACCCGCATCAAGACCCAGGACAGGTGGAATACGAAGAAGGCGATGACCCATCTGCGCTTATCACCACGCGTGAATTTACCTTCACGGTCAACGCAGTGAACGATGCGCCAGAGGTGGTCGGCACGCCATCCGTCACCATCCCGACGCTTGAAGAAGATACCCTCGGCAGTTCGCTTGCGGGCAGCAACATTCACGACCTGTTCTTCGATTTCTTTAACGATGAACGCGACACCATCAATAACGACGGCACCGTTGGCGTGGGCGGCGGTAGCAGCGCAGACAGCTTCTATGGTGTGGCGATTACCAGCCACACGCCGAATACCGCGCAGGGCGACTGGCAATATTCGCTTGATGGCGGTACCAGCTGGCAGAACGTTGGGGCGCGTAGCGACAGCAACGCCCTGGTGCTTACCGCCAGTGCCTCGCTGCGTTTTGTTCCGGCAGCCAACTATTTCGGCGATCCGGTAACACTCGGTGTGCGTTTAGTGGAAACCAACGCCAATGGCGATGTTTCCAGCACGCCTGCGCTGCCTGACAACGGCGAGCAAATTAATATTGATGCCACAGGCGGGCATGGCGGCACCTCGATCTACAGTGAAACCGTCATCACGCTAAGCACAGAGGTCACCAATATTAATGACCGGCCAACTCTTGGCGACACCACCGTCACCATTGCCGAAGACACCCCGACACCACAAACCATCGGGCAAATTTTCCAGTCAGTTTATGGTGATGCCACAGACAACCAGACCGCTATTGCAGGCGGTGGAAACGCCAGCGGCGCACTGGGGTTTATCGCCATTTATGGTGACGACACTGACGCCAGCAAAGGCCACTGGGAATACAGCACCGATGGCAGCAACTGGCTGACGATCCCGTCAGATGTCAGCGCCAGCAACGCGCTGGTTCTCGCCAGCACCACGCAACTGCGCTTTGTGCCATTAGGCGATTACAACGGCCCGGTGAGTGGCGGCCTGCAACTGCGCGCCTCGGATACCACCGATACTTCGTCAGCAGGCGCAGGGGTAACGAATGGGCGGGTGAATTTCTTCGATTTCGCCAAAGATGGCGACCAGACGTCACATTGGTCGAATACCGCCAGGCTTTCCGTGACGGTGACGCCAGTGACCGACGCCGCCAACGACAGCTTCACCACCCACGCCAATGTGCCACTGGTGAATAACACCAGCGACTTACTGCTCAACGACACCTTCAGCAATGGCGATAAAACCGTGACCGCCGTGACGCAGCCGTCGCACGGCACGCTGACGTTAGTCAACAATGTGCTGACTTACACGCCAGATACTGGGTATGTCGGCTCCGACAGTTACACCTATACCGTGGTCAGCGGCGGCATCACCGAAACCGCGACCGTGACGATTAACGTCACCAACCAGGCTCCAACTGGCGTCACCGATAACCTGTCGATTGACGAAGATAGCCCATCAACCCTCGGCAACGTGCTCACCAATGACAGCGACCCCGATGGCGCAGTCGATACCTTAACCGTGAAGAATTTCACCGTTGAGGGCAACACTTACGCAGCAGGTACCACCGTGAAACTGACGGGCAGCCACGGCACCTTACTCATCAACGCCGATGGCAGTTACCTCTATACGCCCGGCGGTGACTGGCATGGTGACATCGCCGTCAGTTATGTGGTCAGCGATAGCAATATGGGCGGCGACAGCAGCGCGGTGCTCGGTATCCACGTCGCCGCCGTTGACGATGCGAAAAACGATGTCGAAATCGAGCACACTGGCACGGTGATCACCACCGATGTGCTGGGAAATGACACCTTTATCAATATCGATCAAGCCGTGACCAGTTTCACTCAGCCACAACACGGTACCGTGACGCTCGGGCCAAACAACAAGCTGATTTATACCCCGGATGCGGGTTTTGTCGGCAGCGACCGCTACAACTACACCGTGACCAGCGGCGGAGTGACGGAAACCGCGACGGTGTTTATCTTTATGACTAACACCCCGCCAGACGCTTCCAACCAATTCGCGGTCACCGATGAAGACACGCCAGCCAGCGGCGATGTTTTACACCTGATTATTGACCCGGACGGCGACCCGCTTCATGTGGTCGATTTCCAGATTGACGGTATCAGCGGGACATTTGCCGCCGGGCAAAAAGTGACTATCGCCGGCAAAGGCGATTTCACGCTAAATACCGATGGCAGTTACCTCTTTACGCCCGTTCCAGACTGGAACGGCAAAGTGCCGACCATCACCTTCCACGTTTCCGATAACACCAGCGTGCCGCCAACCGAAAGCTCGCTGGACATCACCGTGCGCCCGATGGTCGACATTACCCACGATACCGCGACCACCCACGCCGGTACGCCAGTGACCATTGATGTGTTAGCTAACGACCATTTCAGCAACTCCGATGCGGCCATCCAGCAGACCGTATTCTCGGCAGCGCATGGTACCGTCACTCTTGTCGGCAACAAACTGGTCTACACGCCGAATGCCGGATATGTCGGTGACGATGTATTTACTTACACGGTGAAAAGCGGCGGCATTGAAGAAACCGCCTCCGTCACCGTCACCATGACCAACACCTTGCCGGAACCACGCAACTCGGTAGTGCGAACCCCGGAAGATACAACGATTACTAATGGCGATTTGCTGGATGGCGCGCGCGATGCCGATTCAGACACGCTGACGGTCACCAACTTCACGATTGACGGCGTAGTCTATGCGGCGGATGAGTCCGTCGAGATTGAAGGAAAAGGCACGCTGACCATCCACAGCGACGGGCTTTACACCTTCGTTCCGGTGCCGGACTGGAACGGGCAGGTACCGCCTGTCACCTTTACCGTCAGCGATGGCAACAACGGCGGCCAGGTCACCCGCAACCTGGTGATTATTGTCCAGCCGGTGGCCGATATTCTGCCGGACGACGCCACCACGCATGCCGATAACCCGGTCGCCATCGACGTACTGCATAACGACAGCTTCAGCAACGACACCAAAACCGTGACCGCCAGCAGTGACGGCACCACGCTTGGGCGCGTAGAAGTATTGTCTAATAACACCATTCGCTACACCCCTCCGCCAGGATTTGTCGGCACCGATACCTTTAGCTATTCGGTGACCAGCGGCGGAATTACCGAAACCAGCACCGTCACGGTAGTAGTCACCAACACCGCGCCAACCGCCAGAGATATGGAACTGACGATGGATGAAGACGGTACGTCGTTGAGCGGTTTGCTGACTGCCAGCGATGTCGATTCCGACGTAGTGCGGGTGACGTCATTCCATGTCGACGGTATTAGCGATGATTTCCTGATCGGCAATTTTGGCACCACCAGCGCCATTATTCCGGGCGTCGGCACCTTTACGCTGTCGTATGACCGCCACTACACCTTCACGCCGCTGGCGGACTGGAACGGTGACGTGCCAAAAATCACTTACACCGTGACCGATGATAACGGCGGCGCAACCGCCGTCGGGCATGTAGATATTACGGTGAATCCGGTGGTCGACATCGCTGATGACACTGCGACTCTCCACGCCGGAGGCAGTTCGACGATCAACGTGCTCGCCAACGACAATTTTGAGAATGACGATCGCGCTGTCACCCTCGTTGGCGCTGCGCAAAACGGCACCGTCACTATTGGCACGAACGGCAACGTGACATATACGCCGTCGCCGGAATTTGTTGGTACTGACAGCTACACCTACACCGTCACCAGCGGCGGCGTGACAGAAACCGCCACGGTGTTTGTCACCGTCGAGAACACCGCACCCATCGCCAACCCTGATACACAGACGGTGAACGAAGATTCGACAATCACCGGCAACGTGCTGGATAACGACCGCGATCCTGATAACAACACGTCGGTGCAGGACACGTTGCGCGTCACCAGCTTTACCTTACCAGGTGAAAGCGTGGCGCATCTGGCGGGCGAAACCGTCACCATTAGCGGCATTGGCGAGCTGACATTAAACGCTGATGGCAGCTATCAATTTGTGCCGGTTGGCGACTGGAACGGCTCGATTCCGCTCATCACCTATCAGATCAGCGACGGCCACACGGGCGGCACTGCCAGCAGCACGCTGACGCTGGAAATCACAGCGGTCGATGATATTGCACCGGATTCCGCCAGCACCCACGCGGGGCAGCCGGTCACTATCGACGTGCTGAGCAACGACAGTTTCGAAAATGGCGACCGTGAGATTACCGCCACCAGCAGCGGCGCGCACGGCAGCGCCACCATTGTCGATGGCAAAATCGTCTACACCCCGGTGGCGGGTTTTGTTGGCAGCGACAGCTTCACCTATACCGTCACCAGCGGCGGCAAGCTGGAAACCACCACGGTGACGGTGCAAATCACCAACAGCGCGCCACTGGCCAACCCGGACATTAACACCACGCCGGAAGACACCGTGGCGCACGGCAACGTGCTGACTAACGACACCGATGCCGACCCTGGCGACGCTGCGGCACTTCACGTCACCCGTTTTACTATTGACGGTAACGTGTATGCGCCAGGCAGCGTGGTGACGTTAAGCGGCATGGGCGTACTGACGTTACGCGCCAACGGCAACTGGACTTTCGTTCCGGTCGCTGACTGGAATGGCACCCTGCCGGTGGTGAGTTACGACATGAGTGACGGCAACGACGGCGGGGTTTCCAGTTCCTCGCTAAGCATTACCATCGCGCCAGTTCAGGATGCCTTTAACGACCTGATTTCCGTCAACGGCAACAGCTCGGTGACCAGCGATGTGCTGGCAAACGACACTTTCAGCAACAACGATAACGCTATCGTTAGCATCAGCCAGGGCAACCACGGCACCGTCAGTGTCGAAAACGGAAAAATCACCTACACGCCGAATCTGGGTTATGTCGGCAACGACAGCTACACCTACACCGTGCTAAGCGGCGGCATTCTGGAAACCGCCACTGTGGTAGTGCGCGTCGCCGATCTCGCGCCGATCGTTAACCCGGAAGCGGTGATCACCCAGGAAAATATGCCGATCTCCGGAAACCTGTTAACTAACGACAGCGATCTGAACGACGACCCGCTGCATATCTCCGTGTTCCAGGTGGGTGGTACGCGCTACAACGCGGGCGAAACCGCGCTGCTGGCGGGCATTGGCAGCCTGACGGTGCAAGCCGATGGCAGCTACACCTTTACGCCGGTAAACAACTGGCATGGCTTCGTGCCTGCGGTTACTTACACCGTCAGTGACGGTTACGCCGTTGGGGAAACCAACGGTACGCTGCGCATTCTGGTAGCACCGTCGGTGGAAATTCAGGTGCGCGAAGATGGCCTGACGCCGCTCGACCCTGGCGCTCAGGAAGTCAGCGGCACGCTTGATTTGCTGTCGCTCGATAAACTGAAAACCTTCACTTTCCAGGGCCGGGTAATCACCGCCGAGCAGCTATTGCAGCTCAATCCGCTGTCGCCAATCACCATCGAAACCGTGACCGGCACCATCACGCTGCTGGCTTACTACAGCGCAGCCGATGGCGAAGGGCATCTGGATTATCGCTTTGTGTTGCGCGAGGCGGTGGCGCAGCCAGGCCAAATCAGCACCCACAACGATTACGCCGTGGAAGTGAACGGCGTCAACGTCGGGCAGTTGCGCATTACGGTGGTGAACGACCAGCCGACCGCCACCGATGACAGCGCGGAAATCTTGCAGGATCAAGGCCAGCAAAACGTCAGCGGTAACCTGTTTAACGACGACCGCATCGGTGCTGACCGGGCCGCAGACAACGGCCCCGTCACGGGTGTGATGTCAGAAAATACTGGCGCGGCCGGGACGATTGGCGGCACCAGCAGCGGCCAGTACGGCACGCTGTTTTTAGATAGCCAGGGCAACTGGCGCTATCAGGTCAACAGTGCCGATCCACGTGTGGCAGCACTGGATGCCAACGCCACTCTGAGCGAAGTGTTTGTCTACACCATCACCGACAGCGATGGCGACACCAGCCAAGCACGCCTGACGATCCGCATTTATGGCGTCACCGCGATGCCCAATGACAACAACGACCGTGATGGCGAGCAAATCTTTGGCCGTGACGACGAGTTGCTGACCCCTTACCGCCAAAGCTACCAGCCAGGGCTGTTTATTCTGCCATTAGTGTATGACTTACAAAGTGATGCCGCTGGTCTGCAAACTCGCCTCAACAGCCAGTTTGCTGCGATCGGTTACGGCATCGAACAAGCGAGTTCGCCAGTGATGCAGCAGGCCGTGCTGTTCTCGCGCTGGTACAACGACAGCCGTGAACAACGGGACTTGCCTGGTTTAGCAAGCAACGGGCTGGGGCAAAACTCACTGGGGAATTCGTTTGGCCCGTTTGGCATCGGGCAAGACAGTGAACGCAGCGCAACCCCGCCCATCGCCATGGCACAAGAAAGACCCGCTCTGGAACGATCAGCAGGTGAACAACCTTCGGTTATCACCCTGGGAGCACAGCCTTTATCGGCACAGCTCGCAGCCCTTGAAAGAAAAACTTTGGCGTCCGGGAAGCACATTTCAGTCCCGACAATCACTCGCCGGTAACTGGCTGAGAGCAATTGTTTAAGATGGAAAAAACAACGATGAACGCATACGTGGTGGCGCAATATAAAAAACGTGGCGTACCTTTAATCAAACCCGTGGCTGGTTTGATTGCGGTGCTGGTTTTGGCAGGCTGTGGCACGGTGAAACCGGAGCCGATGACTCAGGATGAAATCACCGCACGCGTGAATCGCGACCGGGCGGAAATGTACCGCGGGCAGGAAGCCCTGCATGGCCCACTGACGTTATCCGACGCGATGGCGCGAGCGTTAAAATATAACCTCGATTACCGCCTGAAAATGATGGAAACCGCGCTGTCACGCAGCCTGCTGGATGTCTCGCAACAAGACATGCTGCCAAAACTGATGACGGATGCCGGTTATCGCTGGCGTGATAACGATTCGGGCGGCACCAGTGTCGGCATTGACGATGGCGTGATCAGCCTGCGTCCTTCCACCTCGGAAGAGCGCTCACATTACCTTGCCAGCGCGACTTTTTCGTGGGATGTGCTCGACTTCGGGATGAGCTACTTCCGCGCTAAACAGCAGGCGGATGAAGTGAACATCGCCGAAGAACGCCGCCGCAAAGTGCTGCAAAACATCGTCCAGGAAGTGCGTGATGCCTACTGGCGAGCGCTGGGCGCGCAGCGTTTGCTGGATGAAACCCAACCGCTGGCCGAGCAAATTGCCCAGGCGCTGGATAAAACCCGCGAAGCCGAACAGGCGGGGATTTTGCCACCGGTTGAAGGGCTGGAGTACCAACGCGCCCTGCTGGATGGCATGACGTTGCTCAACCAGAAACGCCAGCAAATGGAGCTGGCGAAAAGCGAGCTGACGGCGCTGATCAACCTGCCGCCAGGCACGCCGCTGGTGTTGCAAGACACCCCAACGCCGCTGGCTCCGGCACCGACTAACATCGATAAGCTCGAGCAAATGGCGCTGGAACGCCGACCTGAATTGCGTGAAGAAGATTACAAAACACGCATCGACAGCTACGAAACCAAGCGGCAAATTGCCTCGTTATTCCCGAACCTGAACCTGTTCGCCGGAATTAATTACGACTCCAACGACTATCTCTACAACAGTAACTGGATTGAGAGTGGCGTGGGGGTTTCGATGAACCTGTTCAAACTGTTGAGCATTCCGTCGATTAGCACCGCCAACGACGCGCGCGCGCAAACCGATGATGCCCGCCGCATGGCGCTGAGCATGGCGGTGCTCACACAGGTGCGTGTCGCCACCGAACGCTACAAACTCGCCTCCTATGACTTCCAGATTGCCGAGCAATCGGCGCAAGTTGACCAGCGCCTGGCGAGTATTTCCCGCGCCGGATCGGACAACTCGCTGACCAGTGATTTGGAAACATTAAGAACCCAGGCGCGTTCGATTGTTTCCCGCTTCCAGGAAGCGTCATCGTATGCCGAAGCGCAGGCCGCTTATGGCCGAGTGCTGAACTCAGTAGGTATTGATTTGCTGCCAGATCAGGTGACAAAAACCGACGTTGCCAGCTTATCGCGACAAATTCAGACCAGTTTGCGCCAGCAAGAAAGTGCGGTATTTGCCCATGCCGCCGGTATTACTGTTGAAAAACACCCAGTGTCGATTCAGGTCACACGCCTGCCCGCAGGCGTTTCGCGTGGCAGCATCGAGCAATCCGTCGGGCGGGTCATTGAAGCGAACCACCTGTCGCTGGAACCGTCTCCGAGCAGTATCCATTTGCAAATGAGCTTTAGCGGCGGCACCAACAATGGCATGCGCAAAGGCGTGTGGACGATGCGTGTCAAAGATGCCACCGGTGCCGAAGTGCTGGCGCGTCAGTACGTGAGTTATCTGCCAAACGAAGCCAGCACGCGTTCTATCAGCGCCCTGGCCGAAGCGGCAACGTTATCGATTACCAGCGATTTACAACGAATTGCCGGGGCGACCCCCGTGTTGACCGCGACGCCATGAGGTATTTATGAAGACAAAAATAATGGTGGATGACGCTAACGCTTATCCACCCTACAAAAACAACAGCGTCATCCGACAAAAATGGATGGTCGGGTTGATCTGCGCACTTTCCTGCTTATCCGCGCCCGCGTTTGCTGCGGATGGCTCTGCGGCGGTGCGCTTCCTGGTACTCGCCAATCGTGAAAGCCCGCTCTCCAGCGTGGTTCCTGGGCGGATGGCGAAAATTAACGTCCAGTTGGGCGATACCGTCACGCAAGGCAAACTGCTGGCGAACATGGATTGTAGCGACCTGGTAGCCCGCAAAAATGCCGCTGAAGCGGAGTTTCACGCCGCCCAACTGCGCTATGAAGCCAAAGCCAAACTGCAAGGGTTACAATCGGCTGCGGCACTGGAAGTGGGCTTAGCCGCTTCCGAAGTGAACCGCACCAAAGGCCAGATGGGGATATTTGACGCCCAACTGGCGCAGTGCCGCTTCGTGGCTCCATTCAATGGGCGCGTCGCTAAAATCTATGTCAAAGAAGGCCAGGGGATTGGTGCGGGTGCGCCAGTGATTGATCTGGTCGGCAGCGGGACTTTGCGCGCACGGTTAAACGTGCCGTCAAGCTGGGTGCCGTGGCTAAAAATCGGCTCGCAGCTGAATGCCTCGGTCGGTGAAACCGGCAAACAATACCCGCTCACGGTGACGCACATTAGCGGCAAAGTGGATGCCGTTAGCCAGACCATCGAAATCGAAACCCGCTTCCCGGACAAAACCGACGACGTATTACCCGGCATGAGCGGACAAGCGGTAGCGGTTTGCCCGCCGGATGAAAACCGTTGCCTGAAAAGCGGGACCGCCAATTCGTGACCAGCAGTGTAGCTTTTTACCAACTGGCCGCCCGAGTCGAAACCATCAGCAATGCCGCTGAACTCGGGTTTGCTATCTGTAATGAAACGCGCCAACTGGTGGATTACCGCCAGGCCGCACTGCTGTCGCTTGCGCCCAATAACCGCGCCAAACTGGTGGCCCATTCCGGGCTGAGCGATACCGACAACAACACGCCGTATGCCTTATGGCTGGCGGATGTGGCGCAGGAAATTGCGCCACATTGCCGAGCCTTACCCCCGGAAGCCCGTGTGCTGGCGCTGGCACCCGCACAATTAAGCGAAACGCTGGCTAAGCTGTGGAACGAGTGGTTGCCGCCGCAGGTTTGGGTACTGCCGCTCACCGGTGCCGACGGCGAAATACACGCGTTGTGGTTTTTAGGGCGCGACGAACCGTGGCCAACCTCGCTGGCTCCAGCATCGCCAGAATTTACCCTGCTGCAACTGAGCGGTTTGTACGGTTACGCCTGGTGGGCGTTAACCGCGCGCCCGTCGCGCTTTAAGCAATTCTGGCAGCGCAACACCGGACGCCGCCTCGCTTATATCCTGCTGGCAGTGCTGCTGGTGCTGTGTATTCCGGTGCGCGAATACACGCTGGTGCCAGCGGAAATTATCTCGCTGCAAAGTGAAGTGATTGCCGCGCCCGATTCCGGGGTGATTAAGCGCATGGTGGTGTTGCCAAACAGCGATGTAGTGAAAGACCAGGTGCTGGCGACTCTTGACGACACCACGCTGCATAACCGGCTGGCGGTGGCACAGGCGGAGCTGGAAACCGCTGAAACCACGCTGCATCAGGCTTCTCAGCAAGCGATTGAAGATCAACAGGCCAAGTCAGAACTGGCGATGGCCGAAGGTAAATGGCGCGAGAAAAAAGTGGAAGTGGAGTCGATAGTCCGTGACATCGATAAACTCACGATTCGCGCCCCAGGCAACGGCGTTTTCGTCTATTCCGACCCGGATGACTGGGCTGGCCGCCCGGTGCAAACGGGTGAGCGTATTGGCCTGCTGGCTGACCCCAATAGCCTCGGCGTGCGCGCCTGGGCACCGGTCAGCGAATCCACCAACCTGAATCGCGGCGCACCGATGACGGTATTTTTGAAAGTCGCCCCGCTCGATTCTTTTAGCGCGAAACTGGATTACGCAGGCTATCAAACCGTTGAAGCGCCCAACGGCGTGGCCAGTTATTTGCTGCGCGGCACGCTTGAAGGTAAACCAGAAGTGGCGCGTATTGGCTTGCAAGGAACCGCGCGAGTGACCGGTGACTGGGCAATGCTCGGTTACCTGTTGCTGCGCCGCCCTATCGCCACCTTGCGTGCCGGGAGCGGCTGGTGATAAGCGGTGCCGCCACAGCGCCGCCGTGGCCTGCGCTGCGTGATGAACTGCGCCTCAATAGCGCAGGCAGCAACCGCGATGGTTCGCCGGCCTGGCATTTGGCCGATCCGGTGCGCAACCTGTTTTTCCGCCTCGGCTGGCTGGAAATCGAAATTCTCAAACGCTGGCAACTGGCTGATACCGCAAAAATCGCACAGGCGATTAATCAACACACCACGCTGAATGTGGATGAAGAGGACGTCAAAGCGTTTGTGCTGTTTTTGCAGCAGCAACAATTGCTGCGCACCGCGCGTTATCGCCCGGCGTCATCGGTGTGGAAATGGCTGTTGCACAGTTATTTGTTTATTCGTATTCCGTTGATTCACCCTGAAAAAGCCCTGCGTAAAGCGCTGCCGTGGTTGCAGCCGTTGTTCAGCAAAACTTTCTTGTGGCTGACGCTGTTAGTGGCGATGACCGGCATTGTGCTGGCGGCGCGCCAGTGGGATACCGTGGTTGCCACGCTGCATAATTCGGTGAGCTGGCAAGGTGCGGCGGCCTTTGCTATCGCGCTGGTGTTTTCCAAATGCTGGCATGAAATGGGTCACGCGTTAACCGCCACGCGCCACGGTGTGCGGGTTGGGCATATGGGTGTTGCGTTGCTGGTGATGCTGCCGATGGCCTACACCGACACCGGCGAAAGCTGGAAGCTGTTTCGTTCGCGCGATCGGCTAAAAATCGCCGCCGCCGGGATTGTTTCCGAGCTGGTGCTGGCGGCATGGGCGACGCTGCTGTGGTCATTCGCACCGGAAGGCAGCATCAAAAACGCGCTGTTTTTCCTGGCGACCACCGCCTGGGTGATGACCGTGGTGGTCAACGCCAGCCCGTTTATGCGCTTTGACGGCTACTACATTCTCAGCGATATGCTCGATTTCCCCGGCCTGCACGAACGCGCCGGAAACTGGGCAAAACGAGCGATGCGCTGGCACCTGTTTGGCATTAACGATCCCGCACCCGATAACGTCACGCCGGCCTTTGCGCGCTTTCTGACGCTGTTCGCTTTTGCCACCTGGATTTACCGCCTGCTGCTGTTTATCGGCATTGCGGTGGTGGTGTATCACGCCTTTTTTAAAGCGCTGGGCGTGATTTTATTTTTGGTAGAAATTGTCACTTTTGTGGTGCAACCGATGATCAAAGAGATCAAACACTGTTGGGCCAGGCGCGAGGAAAGCCAGCCGTTTTATCGCCGCAGGTTGCTGCTGATTGCTATTGCCGCGCTGCTGGTTATTTTTGTGCCGTGGTCAAATAAAGTGAGCCTGCCAGGTGTAGTGGAAGCCGGTTTTGTGCAACCGATTTACACACCCTACAGCGCACGCCTTGAGAAAGTTTTTGTCACCGACGGCCAGCAAGTAAAAGCCGGGCAACCGCTGTTTGAGCTGATTGCACCATTGCCAGAAACCTCGCAACGTAAGGCCGAAGAAATGCGCCGCGCCTGGGAATACAGCGCCCGTGGTGCGTTAGGGCTGGAGAAAGACGGCCCCGCCAAACAGGTGCTGGCGGATCAAATGGCACGCCAGTATTCACTGCAACAAAGCGCGGGGAATAGCGAATTGCTGCGCCTGCGGTTAGTTGCCGCCTCGAATGGGCGCATTGAAGATCGCGATCTTTCTTTGCAGCCTGGAAGCTGGATCTCAGCATCCACGCATATCGCCACGCTGGTGAATGCCGATCGCTGGCGGGTGAAAGCGCTGGTCGGGGAAGAGGATCTGGCGCGTTTACGGGTAGGTGCAACAGCCAGGATTTATCAACCTGGCGAGTGGCAACCGCTTATCGGGCGCGTGGTGTCCATCGACCATAATGTGGTGACGCGCCTGCCTTCGTTGCTTTTAGCGAAAGAGCATGGCGGGCCGGTGGCATTAAACCCGACGGCGCAGGCCAAAGATTTGCACCCGCAAGGGGTTTGGTATCGCGTATCGATTGAAGGTGATGGTAAAGCGGCAGTGTTGAACCGGGAAAATCTCGCGGATATTTCAGTGGCAAGCTCGCGCCAGAGTCTTGCGCATCGTTGGTTTAATAGTGTGTCATTGATGTTGATTCAGCAAACGGGAATGGGCAAAGAGGGGTAATTTCAGCAGCGTCCTGGCATGAATGTCGGATGACGCTGCGCTTATCCGACCTATGAAAACAAATGGTTTCAAACAACGCGCATTAAAATTTGGGGGTTTTGTAGGGGGGATAAGCCGCAGGCGCCATCCACCAAACAGCGACCAAAGTCAGCCCCTCTTTGCAGAGGGGCTTAGTCCTTGCTACAGGATGCTCAATGAGGTGCATATCATTTAATGAGGCGGCTAAGTTACATTCCAAAACCCACCCCTTCCTCCTGGGATACTGGAAGGGGTCGTTCTATTAATGTCCGCTTCTGGACTCAGAGTCAATTGTTTGGAACTGACCTTTTCATTGATTTGCAATTCACCCGTCATACTTCAAGTTGAGTAACACGTCGTAATACTTTTGCCAGTTTTTGCTGATTAAACGGCTTACGCAAAAGCTCGACCGGCGGTAATTGTTGCCCGCTACGCCGCAGGTCCTGCCCGCTGATCAACAGGCAAGTCAGATGTGGATAATGCTCGCGCGCATGCTGCACCACATCGGCTCCGTTCATCGGCCCCGGTAACATCAAATCGCTGATGAGAATCTGAATATCCGGCACCTCTTTGAGAAACTGTAGCGCCTGCTGGCTGTCGCTGGTTTCCAGTGTCAAATAACCCAGTTGATGCAGTTGCTCACACAGCGTCTGGCGCACATCGTGTTCATCTTCCAGCACTAACACCAGTTGGTCCTGAAGCGGATTTTCCACAAGCATTAGCGGCACCGTTTCACTGACGGCCTGCGCAGATGCACGCGGCAGTTGCAAGCGCACTAACGTTCCCTGTCCCGGCGCACTTTCAATTTGCACTCGCCCACCGGACTGGCGCACAAAACCATACACCATCGACAACCCCAGCCCACTGCCGCTGCCAGTCTGTTTGGTGGTGAAGAAGGGTTCAAAAGCTTGCGCTTTGACTTCCGCCGACATGCCATGCCCACGGTCGGTCACTTCCAGCGCCACCATATCTTGTTTGCCACCGCCAGATCGCACCACTCGTTGGTTCCAGGTGCGGATTTTAATCGTGCCGCTTTGCCCTTCCATCGCATCACGCGCATTCATTACCAAATTGATAATCGCATTCTCAAGTTGATTCACATCGATCCACGCTGGCCACGCCGGATGCTGCGCTTCAATTTCCAGCGTCAACGTCGCAGGAAGTGAATGGCGAATCAGCGGGTCGAGGTTTTCCAGCAGGTTTTTCATCGCCACCGCATGAGGATGCAGCGATTGTTTGCGCGAAAAGGCCAGCAGACGCTGAGTGAGTTGCGCGCCGCGTTCGGCGGCTTTTAAGGCACGCTGAATGCGCGTGGCATCTGACGAATCCACCGATGTCAGCTCAAGACTACCGATAATCACCGCCAGCAAATTATTGAAATCATGCGCCAGGCCGCCGGTGAGTTGCCCCACTGCTTTCATTTTTTGGCTGTGAACCAGTGCTTCTTCCAGTGCTTTACGCTCGGTGCGCTCCAGCACCACGTTCACCATGCCGCGCCCCGGCACCGGGCTAAAACGCAGCTCGATAGTGCGATTATCGGCAAGCCGTAGTTCTTGTGGTTTGGGTAACGGGCGTGAGAGGTTTTCAAGGATATGTTCCTGGAGCGGCGACACCTGTTTTAACAGATTCATGTAATGCTGCCCACGCTGCAAACGTTCCGCTGCCAGCCCCAGCAGCAACGGATACTGCGGGTTCCACACCACCAAAATGCCGTCGTTATCGAACAACGCAAAACCATCGCGCATGGCATGGAAAGTGGTTTCCAGTTGAGTGCTTTTTTCTTTCAGTAATTTCGAGGTGTGTTCCAGCGAGGCGGTATTGCGCGCAAACACGTTAAAGGCACGCGCCAGCTCGCCCAGTTCATCACGGCGCTGCAACGCAGGCACGCTGACATCGCGCTCCCCCCGCGCCAGCCGTGTCATGGCGTGGGAAATTGCCGTCAGGTTCGAGCCAAGATTGCGATAGATATACCAGCCCGCAAAGCCGGTAATCACCAGCGCCAGCAAGGCAAACAGGCCAATAAAAGCAATCATCGATTGCAGCTCTTGATGGCTCTGTTCGCTGCGGTTGAGCGACTCCTGTGCCACTTTTTGCACGTACTGGTTGATGTCATCATTCAAAAACGCCACCAGCGCTTTGATGTGATACATAAACCACGAGATGCCCAAATCGCTGTTATCCAGCGCCTGAGAAAGTGGCAGTAATTGCTGCAAATGTGCGGTGAACTCCTGCAATATCTCATCGACTAGCGGTGAATCATCATGCGCCGGAAGCTGCGCCATGACTTCGGTGAGTTGCACCACGGTGGCTTTCGGCGAAGGGGTTTGGATGGCAATCAGAATCAGGCGGTCCATTTCCGTTAACAGCCGCGCTTCGGGCGTCGTCCGTCCGTCACGGGCATTGATGTCCTGAATATGATGCAGATAACTTTGGTTTTGATACAGCGCACTGAGCAGCGCGTTACGTTCCAGATGGCGACGATGCCCCAGTTCCAGCATGCGCGTAACACTACTTTCCAGTTCGTTACTGCGCTCGGTGATGCGCTTGACCAGCTGCGGTTCATGGCTGGCGAGCGGCGCGTTCGCCAGGTGATTGAGCGAGTTTTGCAACGCCTGCTGGGTTTGCTGTAAACGCTGCGCTTCGCTCTGATATTCCAGCGCACCAACCACTTGCGTGAGGCGCACCGCCGCCGTCGCCACATTCGCGGTATCCCGCGCCAACTCCATGCTGCCGGACATGTCACTGAGCGTTTGCCCCTGCACTTGTTCCTGCAAACGGCTGGCATGATTAAAGCCGAGAATTGCCACGCCACACACCATTAAGGTCACCGCCACCACCAGCAAGTTAAAGGACAGCAAGCGTCCGCGAGCGCTGGTGAGGAACGGTGTGCGGGGTGCAGGCATGGTTTGGCTCCGGTGATGATTTTCAGTGTGGTTTGCCCTCACCCCAACCCTCTCCCCCAGGAGAGGGAGAAAACTGATTGGCCCCCTCTCCCTCAGGGAGAGGGCTGGGGTGAGGGTGGATATATGACAAATATGAACGACTTCTGACATTTTGCATTTACTTAGACGTGTTCAACTGGCAGCAATCGAAACCTTACCTGCAGGAGCTGCGACATGAGTCACGTTCCCATTCTGGAGATGCGCAATATCGCCAAGTCATTCGGCAAATTTTTTGCGTTGAAAGGGGTCGATTTAACGGTGTTCCCCGGCGAAATACACGCCTTAATGGGGGAAAACGGCGCCGGTAAAAGCACGCTGATGAAAATCCTTGCCGGGGCGTATACCGCCACCAGCGGCGAGATTTTAATTAACGGCGAACCGTACAGCATCAAGGGGCCAAAAGATGCGTTAAACGCCGGCATCACGCTGATTTACCAGGAAATGCAGCTCGCCCCTAACCTCACCGTGGCAGAAAATATTTTCCTCGGCAGCGAGCTTTCACGCGCCGGTTTAGTGAAGCGCAAAGAGATGCTGATGCAGGCGCAGACGGTTATCGACCGCCTCGGCGCACAGTTTAAGGCCAGCGATTTAGTCTCGCGCCTGACAATTGCCGAGCAGCAGCAGGTGGAAATCGCCCGCGCACTGCACCGTAACAGCCGCATTTTAGTGATGGATGAACCCACCGCCGCACTGTCGTCCCGTGAAACGCACCGCCTGTTCGAGCTGATTATGCGGCTGCGCGATGAAGGGATGGCGATTATCTATATCAGCCACCGCATGGCGGAAGTGTACGAGCTGTCTGACCGCGTCAGCGTGCTGCGCGACGGGCAATACGTCGGCAGTCTGACGCGTGAAAACCTCAACGCTAACGAACTGGTGCGCATGATGGTCGGCCGCCCGCTAAGCGATCTGTTCAATAAAGAACGCGATATTCCGCAGGGGAATGTGCGCCTGAACGTTCACCACCTGACGGATGGCGCAAAAGTGCAGCCGGTCAGTCTGCAAGTGAAATCCGGTGAAATCGTCGGGCTGGCGGGGCTGGTGGGTGCCGGACGTTCCGAGCTGGCACAGCTGATTTTTGGCGTGCGCAAATCGACCGGCGGCAACATCGAAATTGATGGCAAGCCGGTGAAGATTCATTCACCGCGTGAAGCTATTCACTACGGGATCGGTTTCCTGACCGAGAACCGCAAAGAGCAGGGTTTGTTCCTCGAACTCGCCGCACAAGACAACATCACCATGGCGACGCTGGAACGCGACGCACACTACGGCTGGCTGGATCGCAAAAAAGCCCAGACCATTTCTGACGATGCTATCAGCCTGCTGAATATCCGAGTGCCGCACGCGCAAGTGCGGGCTGGCGGGTTATCCGGCGGTAATCAGCAAAAACTGCTGATCTCGCGCTGGGTGGCGATCGGCCCGCGTATTTTGATCCTCGATGAACCGACGCGCGGCGTGGATGTCGGGGCGAAAAGCGAGATCTACCGGATCATGAGCCAGATGGCGAAACAAGGCGTGGCGATCCTGATGATCTCCAGTGAGTTGCCGGAAATCGTCGGCATGAGTGACCGGGTTTATGTGATGCGCGAAGGCAGTATCGCGGGCGAATTGCACCCCGCCGAGATCACTCAAGAGAATATTATGACGCTGGCAACGGGCGTTGAAGATGCCCATAAAAAGGGGATTCACCATGGCTAGCCCAACCACACCACAACAAGTCGCCAAATCTGCCTCGCTGAAAAAAGCGCTGTTCGGCGACTTGATGCAAACCGTCGGCATTTTGCCAATATTGATCCTGATCGTCGCCATTTTTGGGTTTATCACGCCCAACTTTTTTACCGAATCTAACCTGCTGAATATCGCCCGCCAGTCGTCGATCAATATCGTTCTCGCGGCGGGGATGACGTTCATTATTTTGACCGGTGGTATCGACCTTTCCGTTGGCTCTATTTTGGGTACCACGGCGGTGACGGCGATGGTGGTTTCACTCATGCCGGGTTGGGAATCACTGTCGATTCCTGCCGCGCTGATGATGGGCACCGGGCTTGGGTTGTTTAACGGCATGCTGGTGGCCTGGGCTGGATTACCGCCGTTTATTGTCACCCTCGGCACCTATACGGCATTACGCGGTGCGGCCTATTTGCTGGCTGACGGCACCACGGTGATTAACTCGAATATCAATTTTGAATGGATTGGCAATGCGTATCTCGGGCCGATTCCGTGGCTGGTGGTGATTGCGCTGGCGGTGATTGTCGTCTGTTGGTTCATTCTGCGGCGCACCACGCTCGGCGTTCATATTTACGCGGTCGGCGGCAACATGCAGGCCGCCCGTCTGACGGGCATTAAAGTCTGGATGGTGTTGCTGTTCGTGTATGGCATGAGCGGGCTGCTTTCCGGGCTGGGCGGGGTGATGAGCGCCTCGCGGTTGTATAGCGCCAACGGCAATCTTGGCACCGGTTATGAGCTGGATGCTATCGCTGCGGTGATCCTCGGCGGCACTAGCTTCGTCGGCGGGATTGGCACCATTACCGGCACGCTGGTCGGCGCGCTGATTATTGCCACGCTCAACAATGGTATGACGCTAATGGGCGTCTCGTATTTCTGGCAACTGGTGATCAAGGGTGCGGTGATCATCATTGCGGTGCTGATCGACAAATACCGTACCCGCCACCATCAAAGTGCATAACGTAAACGGTGGATGACGCTATCGCTTATCCACCCTACCAAACCGATAACCATGCTCTTTCGTAGGTCGGATAAGCGTGAGCGTCATCCGACAAAACCAGACAGGAGATTCACCATGCGTTTGAAGATACTAGCTGCAGCACTCATGATTGCCGCCGTACCGTTTGTTCAGGCAAAAGAGCTGAAATCCATCGGGGTGACGGTGGGTGACCTCGCCAACCCGTTCTTCGTGCAGATAACCAAAGGTGCCGAACTGGAAGCCCGTAAGCTTGCGGGAGATAACGTGAAAGTGACGCTGGTTTCCAGCGGTTACGATCTCGGCCAACAGGTTTCTCAAATTGATAATTTTATCGCCGCCAAAGTCGACATGATCATTTTGAACGCGGCGGATTCCAAAGGGATCGGCCCGGCGGTGAAACGTGCGAAAGACGCGGGGATCGTGGTGGTTGCGGTGGACGTGGCAGCGGAAGGGGCGGATGCGACGATCACCTCGAACAACACTCAGGCGGGTGAAATCGCCTGTAAGTACATTGCGGATCGCCTGAAAAACAAAGGCAACGTGGTGATCATCAACGGGCCGCCGGTTTCCGCCGTGCAGAACCGTGTAGAAGGCTGCGAAACCGAGTTTAAAAAGCATCCTGATATCAAGATCCTTTCTTCTAATCAGAACGCCAAAGGCAGCCGCGAAGGTGGACTTGAAGTGATGACTTCTTTGCTGGCGGCAAATCCGAAGATCGACGGCGTGTTTGCGATCAACGATCCGACAGCGATCGGTGCCGATCTGGCAGCGAAACAAGCCCAACGTAACGAGTTCTTCATCGTTGGTGTGGATGGCAGCCCGGATGCGGAAGAAGCCCTGAAACGCGGCGGAAATACGCTGTTTGTCGCCACACCTGCGCAAGACCCGCAAGTGATGGCTGCCAAAGCGGTTGAGATTGGTTACGACATTCTGCAAGGCAAGCCTGCGCCGAAAGAGCCGGTGCTGATTCCAGTAACCATGATCGATAAAAATAATATCGGGACGTATAAGGGTTGGACGGTGAAATAACTTTTCCCCTCACCCCAACCCTCTCCCAAAGGAGAGGGGGAAAACCGACCTGTTCCCTCTCCCTCAGGGAGAGGGCCAGGGTGAGGGTTGTTGAAAGGAGACAAAATGAAACGCTCCGAAATAAACCAGATCCTCGCGCAAACACGCCATTTCTTTATGCAGCACGATGTTCATTTGCCGCCGTTCGCCTCGTATAACCTGGCTAAATGGCAGCAGACGGATAAACAAATCTGGCAAGAGGTGTTCAATCTCAAACTGGGATGGGACGTGACCGCTTTTGGCGGCAGCGATTTTTTGGCTCAGGGGCTGACGCTTTTCACCCTGCGTAACGGCTCACCCGATGGCGCACCCTATGCCAAATGCTACGCCGAAAAAATCATCCATGTGCGCGAAGGGCAACTCACGCCGATGCATTTTCACTGGCGCAAACGCGAGGACATTATCAATCGCGGCGGCGGTAATTTGATTGTCGAACTGTGGAATTCCGATCAGTTCGAGCAGACCGAAGACAGCGATGTCACTGTGGTTATCGATGGCTGTCGCCAGACTCACGCCGCAGGCAGCCAGTTGCGCCTGTCACCCGGTGAGAGCATTTGCCTGGTGCCCGGCATTTACCACAGTTTCTGGGGAGAGGCGGGTTACGGCGACGTGCTGGTTGGCGAAGTGTCGATGGTCAATGATGACGACCGCGACAACCGTTTTCTCAAACCGCTTGAGCGCTTTAATTCCATCATTGAAGACGCGCCAATCCAGCAATTGCTGTGCAATGAATATCGCCAATACCTTTAATTTTCAACCATTTTGTCCCAACACCAGGGGAAACTATTATGGCTTTGATATCGCTCGCAGATGGCCTGGCTCATGCCCGCGCAAACGGCTATGCACTCGGCGCTTTTAACGTTCTGGACAGCCATTTTCTGCGCGCCCTTTTTGCCGCTGCAAAACAAGAAAACTCGCCGTTTATCATCAACATTGCCGAAGTGCATTTTAAGTATGTGTCGCTGGAATCACTGGTCGAAGCCGTCAAATTCGAAGCAGCTCGCCACGATATTCCGCTGGTGCTCAATCTCGACCATGGCCTGCATTTTGAAGCGGTAGTGCGCGCTTTACGCCTCGGTTTTAGCTCAGTGATGTTCGATGGTTCTACACTTGAATATGAAGAGAACGTCCGCCAGACCAGAGAAGTGGTGAAAATGTGCCACGCGGTGGGGGTCTCGGTCGAAGCCGAACTGGGCGCAGTGGGCGGTGACGAAGGCGGTGCGCTGTATGGCGAGGCCGACAGCAACAAATTTACCGACCCGACAGTGGCGCGTGATTTTGTCGACAGAACGGGCATCGACACGCTGGCGGTCGCCATTGGCAACGCCCACGGCAAGTATAAAGGCGAGCCAAAACTCGATTTCGACCGTCTGGCGGCGATTCGCCAACAAACCGGCCTGCCGCTGGTATTACATGGCGGTTCAGGCATCAGCGATGAGGATTTTCGCAAAGCGATAACCCTCGGTATTCACAAGATAAATTTCTATACCGGCATGTCGCAAGCGGCCCTCGGTGCCATCGAGCAACGCATGAATCAACGTCACGCCATTTATGACGAGTTCGCCGAGTTATTGCTGGGTATTGAAGAGGCGATTACCGATGTCGTCGCTCAACAAATGCAGATTTTTGGCAGTTCAGGAAAGGCGTAAGGAGAGGTTATGACAGAGCGCAGCGGGATTATCGCCGCCGGAAATATGTTGGTCGACCATGTACATCAAATTGTGCAATGGCCGCAGCGCGGGTGGCTGGCAGAAATCGTTCACAGTGAACGCTCAACTGGCGGCGCGCCGTTAAATGTGTTGCTGACACTGGCAAAAATGCATGTCGGGCTACCGCTGCAAGCTGTGGGATTGGTCGGTGACGATCATGACGGCGACTATATTATGGCCATGTTGGATCAGTATCATGTCAATCGCCAGCATGTGCACCGCACTACTTTCGCGCCAACGTCGATGTCGCAAGTAATGACCGACCCGAGCGGGCAACGCACGTTTTTCCACTCGCCTGGCGCTAATCGTTTGCTTGATTTACCCGCCTTTGACCGCCTTGAAACATCCTTCAAAATCTTCCACCTTGGCTATTTGTTGCTGCTTGATAGTCTTGATATGGAAGATGCGGAATACGGCACACGCAGCGCCCGATTGTTGGCCATGATGTCCCTGCAAGGCTATGAAACCTCGCTGGATTTAGTGTCGCGTCAGGGCGACCCGCGTTACCGCCCGATGGTGCTCCCTGCCCTGCGTTGGCTGGATTACCTGGTGATTAATGAACTGGAAGCCGGTGAGTTTAGCGGGCTGGAAATCCGCCATGCTAACGGTGCACCGCATGTCGAAAATATTGCGCAAGCGGCAACGTTGCTGCTGGAATCGGGTGTGAAGCAAAGAGTAGTGATTCATTGCCCGGAAGGTGCATGGGGCATAGAACGTGGAGGCGAAGGCACATGGGTGCCGTCGTTTATGTTGGCTCAAGAGGAAATTGTCGGCAGCGTTGGTGCGGGTGACGCTTTTTGCGCCGGAATATTATATGGCTGCCATGAAAAATGGCCGCTGGTCGATAGCCTTAAATTAGCTCACGCCTGCGCTCGCGCGAATTTGTTATGTGCAAATGCGATCGATGGCGCAAAAACATTAACGGAATTGCAGAGTTTTATTAGTGAGCGGAGTTGAGATTTATTAAGCCATCCGCTAATAATCACGACATCAATATGATTAAGATTATTTGCGAGGGATATTCCAGAACGATGTAATCATGATAAATGAATTACATTAGCAATTTAATATCTAATAAATAAAAACTCAGTAAACTATGCGGCGGGTGCTTAGGGCTTTCTGTCCTGAGCATAAGTGAGGGATATTCTTAAACTTTAAGAATAAGAAAGCCCCGGGCAACTTTAACGTTAACCCGAGGCTGATCCTCAACTCCCAACAAGTTGAGGTTAGCCTCTTACTCGCCGCAAGGCAAGGAGTAAAAAGGCATGAAGCCTACAAAGACTGTTGTCATATGTTTATTAATTGTTTGCTTAACATTAATAGCAATTACCTTATTAACACGCCGTAATTTATGCGAAGTGAAAATAAGGAATGATAAACAGGAGGTAGCTGCCAGGCTGGCCTGCTCCGAATAGTAAAGCTATCCGGGCGGGGTTCGCCCCACCCAACTTGTGAAGGAATGCAGGGAAAAGTCTTAAGCACCCATTTATTATTTATAATTCAAGCCGCATTATTCTCCGCCTGAATAACATCAGCCGAAAATACATAGCCAATACCGCGAATGGTGCGGATTAAAGCGGGCTGATGCGGGTTTAATTCTATTTTTCGCCGCAGGCGCATAATCAGCACATCAATCGTTCTGTCGAAGACCTCCAGGCTTTCGCTGTGGGTCAACTCCAGCAGTCGTTCACGCGATAACACTTTGCGAGAATTTTGCATTAATGCCAGCAGTAAGCCGTATTCGCCCTGGGTGAGGTCGACTTGTTCATGGGCAGCATTCAATAACTGACAACGTTCGGTGTCCAGCCGCCAACCGTTGAAATGCAGGCCGCTGCTTTTTGTCGTCGTCGTTTCCACCGCCAGTGCGCCAGAACGCCGTAGCACCGCTTTAACGCGCGCCACCACCACGCGCGGGTTGAACGGTTTGGCGATGTAGTCATCGGCGCCCATCTCCAGCCCCACGACTACATCGGATTCGCTGCCAAGGCCAGTTAGCATTACTACCGGTAAATCAGGACGCTGACGCTGAATATGTTGCAGCACCAGTAACCCGTTAATATCCGGCAGGATCATATCCAGCAGCACCAGGGCGATTTCTGGGTGCTGAGCAATCGCAGTCTGCGCATCATTCCCGGAGTGGCAAACCCTCACCTCAAACACGTGCTCATTGAGCACATCGCGCAGCACCTCGCAGATCGCCAAATCGTCATCCACCAGCAAAATGGCAGGCTTCATTATTGAACTCCGGAGGATGAAAAGAGACATGGGGTAAGTGTGGGTGATTGTGGAAGGAGTGCCGCACAAAAGATAAATACCCATGCTGAATTTTCAACCGGTGTCACAAACCGTGTTCCGCTCGACACGTCACTTTTGACGATGTCCTGTTTTTCGTCAGGGTTTTGCTGCTTTTATCACCGTAAGATGCCTGTAATTCCCACTCTTTCTATGTGGCATAGATAATGCATAGAAAGTTGCAAGGTAAGCAATATTGACTGGAGCAACACTGATGAAAAAAGTCGTCACGGTTTGCCCCTATTGTGCCTCGGGTTGCAAAATCAATCTCGTGGTCGATAACGGCAAAGTCGTCAAGGCGGAAGCAGCTCAAGGTAAAACCAACCAGGGCGATCTTTGCCTGAAGGGTTACTACGGCTGGGATTTTATTAACGATACTAAAATCCTCACTCCGCGCCTCAAATCACCAATGATTCGTCGCCAGAAGGGCGGCAAACTCGAAAACGTTTCCTGGGATGAAGCACTGAACTACGTCAGTACTCGTCTGAGTGAAATCAAAGCGAAACACGGCTCCGATGCCATCATGACCACCGGTTCTTCCCGTGGTACTGGCAACGAAACCAACTATGTTATGCAAAAGTTTGCGCGCGCCGTTATTGGTACCAATAACGTTGACTGCTGCGCACGCGTCTGACACGGCCCATCGGTTGCAGGTCTGCACCAATCGGTCGGTAACGGCGCTATGAGCAACTCAATCGTCGAGATTGAGGATACCGATTTAGTGTTTGTGTTCGGGTATAACCCGGCAGATTCACACCCTATCGTTGCTAACCGTGTCATCCGCGCGAAGCAAAAAGGGGCGCAAATCATTGTGGTCGATCCGCGTAAAATTGAAACCGCGCGCATCGCTGACATGCATTTGCAGTTAAAAAATGGTTCTAACATCGCCCTGCTTAACGCAATCGGGCATGTGATTATCGAAGAAAATCTGTATGACCAGTCCTTCGTGGCTTCTCGTACCGAAGGTTTCGACGAGTATCGCAAAATTGTTGCGGGCTACACGCCTGAGTCCGTTGAAGAAATTACCGGCGTGACCGCGGCGGAAATTCGCGGCGCAGCGCGTATGTATGCGAACGCAAAAACGGCCACCATTCTGTGGGGCATGGGTGTCACCCAGTTCTATCAGGGCGTGGAAACTGTGCGCTCGCTGACCAGCCTTGCGCTGATGACCGGTAACCTGGGTAAAGCGAATGTTGGCGTTAACCCGGTTCGCGGCCAGAACAACGTTCAGGGTGCTTGCGATATGGGCGCACTGCCGGATACCTATCCTGGCTACCAGTACGTGAAAGACGAAGTCAGTCGCGAGAAGTTCGCCAAAGCCTGGGGCGTGCCATCGCTACCGGCTCACACGGGCTATCGCATCAGTGAGATACCTCACCGTGTGGCACATGGCGAAGTTCGCGCAGCTTACATTATGGGTGAAGATCCGCTGCAAACGGATGCCGAGCTTTCGGCAGTTCGTCAGGCGTTTGCCGATATGGAACTGGTCATTGTGCAGGACATCTTCATGACCAAAACCGCGGCGGCGGCCGATGTAATTTTGCCGTCTACCTCGTGGGGCGAACATGAAGGCGTTTATACCGCCGCTGACCGTGGTTTCCAGCGCTTCTTTAAAGCGGTAGAGCCGAAGTGGGACCTGAAAACGGACTGGCAGATTATCAGTGAAATTGCCACCCGTATGGGCTACCAGATGCACTACAACAACACCCAGGAAATTTGGGATGAGTTGCGTGGTCTGTGCCCGGATTTCTACGGTGCCACTTACGAGAAAATGGGTGAACTGGGTTATATCCAGTGGCCTTGCCGCGATGTAGCTGAAAGCGACCAGGGAACCTCGTTCCTGTATGACGGTAAGTTTGACCGCGAAAACGGTCTGGGCGAGTTCTTCACTTGCGATTGGGCACCGCCAATCGACAAAGTCACCGAAGAGTACCCAATGGTACTTTCCACAGTGCGTGAAGTGGGCCACTACTCTTGCCGTTCAATGACCGGTAACTGTGCAGCCCTGGCAGCCCTTGCGGATGAACCAGGTTATGCGCAAATCCACATCGACGATGCCGCTCGTTTGGGCATTGAAGATGAAGCGCTGATTTGGGTCAATTCTCGCAAAGGTCGCGTCATCACCCGTGCGAATGTAAGCGAACGCCCTAATAAAGGTGCCGTTTATATGACGTATCAGTGGTGGATTGGTGCCTGTAACGAGCTGGTGACTGAAAACCTCAGCCCGATTACTAAAACGCCGGAGTACAAGTACTGTGCTGTGCGCGTCGAGCCGATTGCCGATCAGAAAGCTGCTGAACAGTATGTGATTGACGAGTACAACAAGCTAAAAGCCAGTTTGCGCGAAAGCGCGGCGGGTTAAAAATGTAGGGTGGATAAGCCGCAGGCGTCATCCACCATTTTCGCAAGTTGTGGCGGTTGACGCTGCGCTTAACCGCCCTACAAAACACGCTAAAGCTGCCCATTCGGCAGCTTTTTTTTTGCCTTTTTCCCCTCTCTGTGCGGGATGTATTGATTAGATTTTCAACAATTTAATTAATGCGTGATCTGTCGCCCAAATAGTAAACAAAGCTCCCCAAGCCCCTACAATTAACGTTTGCTTGACATATTATTAACATCCTACAAGGAGAAAAAAAGCCATGAGCCAAATACATAAACACGCCATTCCCGCCAATATCGCGGACAATTGCCTGATAACACCGGAGCAGTACCAATCCATGTACCAACACTCGGTGCATGACCCCGACGCTTTTTGGGGCGAGCAAGGGAAGATCCTTGATTGGATCAAACCTTATAAAAAGGTGAAAAACACCTCTTTCGCACCTGGAAACGTGTCAATCAAATGGTATGAAGACGGCACGCTGAATCTGGCCGCAAACTGCCTGGATCGTCATCTTAAAGATCGCGGCGATCAGACCGCGATCATCTGGGAAGGCGACGACGCAACCCAG
This sequence comes from Buttiauxella agrestis ATCC 33320, assembly GCA_024169445.1. GTDB lineage: Bacteria > Pseudomonadota > Gammaproteobacteria > Enterobacterales > Enterobacteriaceae > Buttiauxella > Buttiauxella ferragutiae. The sequence continues at coordinate 1,360,668 of JALKFA010000001.1, read as the reverse complement.
AGCAAAACTATTACCTATCGTGAACTGCATCGTGAAGTGTGCCGTTTTGCCAATACCCTGGTAGAACTCGGCATCAAGAAAGGCGATGTGGTGGCGATTTATATGCCGATGGTGCCGGAAGCCGCCGTTGCGATGCTGGCTTGCGCGCGTATTGGCGCGGTACATTCGGTGATTTTTGGTGGCTTCTCACCAGAAGCGGTCGCCGGGCGCATTATCGATTCCAGCTCTAAGCTGGTGATCACCGCCGACGAAGGCGTTCGTGCAGGACGCTCGATTCCCCTGAAGAAAAACGTTGATGAAGCGCTGAAAAACCCTGGTGTTAAAACTATTGAACACGTGATTGTGCTTAAACGTACTGGCGGGAATATTGAGTGGAAAGAAGGCCGCGACTTGTGGTGGAGCGAATTGGTTGAGAAAGCCAGCACTCACCACCAGCCCGTCGAAGTGAACGCCGAAGATCCGCTGTTTATCCTTTACACCTCCGGTTCAACAGGCAAGCCAAAAGGCGTGCTGCACACCACCGGCGGTTACCTGGTTTATGCCGCAACCACCTTTAAATATGTCTTTGATTACCATCAGGGCGACGTTTACTGGTGTACCGCCGACGTGGGTTGGGTCACCGGCCACAGTTATTTGCTGTACGGCCCACTGGCATGTGGTGCGATCACGCTGATGTTTGAAGGCGTGCCAAACTGGCCTGCACCAAACCGCATGGCACAAGTTGTTGATAAACATAAAGTGAATATTCTTTATACCGCGCCAACTGCGATTCGCGCCTTAATGGCCGAAGGTGACAAAGCGATTGAAAATACCGATCGTTCATCGCTGCGCATTTTGGGTTCCGTGGGCGAGCCTATCAACCCGGAAGCGTGGGAATGGTACTGGAAGAAAATTGGTAACGAGAAATGCCCGGTAGTCGACACCTGGTGGCAGACCGAAACCGGCGGTTTCATGATTACGCCACTGCCTGGTGCCACCGAGCTGAAAGCCGGTTCCGCGACTCGTCCATTCTTTGGCGTGCAACCGGCGCTGGTAGATAACGAAGGCAACCCGCAACAAGGTGCAACCGAAGGTAACCTGGTGATCACCGATTCATGGCCAGGCCAGGCGCGCACGCTGTTTGGCGACCACGAACGTTTCGAGCAGACCTATTTCTCGACCTTCAAAAACATGTATTTCAGCGGTGACGGCGCACGTCGCGACGAAGACGGTTACTACTGGATAACCGGACGTGTGGACGATGTGCTCAACGTTTCCGGTCACCGTCTGGGTACCGCAGAAATCGAGTCCGCGCTGGTGTCGCATCCAAAAGTGGCCGAAGCGGCAGTGGTCGGCATTCCACATAGCATTAAAGGCCAGGCGATTTATGCCTATGTGACGCTAAATCACGGCGAAGAGCCAACGCCTGAGTTGTATACCGAAGTGCGAAACTGGGTGCGTAAAGAGATTGGCCCACTTGCCACACCGGATATTTTGCACTGGACAGATTCACTACCGAAAACCCGCTCTGGCAAGATTATGCGTCGTATTTTGCGCAAAATCGCCGCCGGCGATACCAGCAACTTTGGTGATACTTCAACGCTTGCCGATCCGGGCGTTGTTGAGAAGTTACTGGAAGAAAAACAAGCTATTACCATGCCTTAACTGCTCTTCCCCTCTCCTTTTTGGAGAGGGCCGGGGTGAGGGAGTTTCCATGGTGAAATGCCCTCATCCCAACCTTCTCCCCCTGGAGAAGGAGCCAAAACAAAACAATAAAAAACCCAACCCCTACTCTGGAGAGATCTGTGATGAGTGATCAACTTTATCAACGGATAGAAGACAGTGCGCATTTCAGGGAGTTAGTCGCTAAACGGCAACGGTTTGCCACCATTTTGTCCATCATCATGCTGGTGATTTATATCAGCTTTATCCTGCTCATTGCCTTCGCGCCTGGCTGGCTGGGCACACCTTTGCACGCAGGCACCACCGTCACCCGCGGCATTCCGATTGGGGTTGGCGTGATTCTGATTTCATTCTTCCTCACGGGCGTTTATGTCTGGCGGGCGAACGGTGAATTTGACCGTCTGAATAACGCTGTGCTGCGCGAGGTGAAGGTATCATGAAACGTCTTCTCGGCCTTGCTACCGCACCGCTGTTAAGCCTGCCAGCCTCTGCGTTTGCCGCTGATGCTATTACGGGGGCTGTGCAACGCCAGCCTACCAACTGGCAGGCAATTATCATGTTCGTGATTTTCGTCGCCTTTACGTTGGGTATTACTTATTGGGCGTCAAAACGCACCCGCACGCGTAGCGATTATTACACCGCTGGCGGCAATATTACTGGCTTCCAGAATGGCCTGGCGATTGCGGGTGACTATATGTCTGCCGCTTCGTTCCTCGGTATTTCGGCGCTGGTATTTACCTCCGGCTACGACGGCCTGATTTACTCATTGGGCTTTTTGGTCGGCTGGCCAATTATCCTGTTCCTGATTGCTGAACGCCTGCGTAACCTCGGTAAATATACCTTTGCTGACGTGGCTTCCTATCGCCTGAAACAGGGGCCAATCCGTATTCTGTCGGCCTGCGGTTCTCTGGTGGTCGTCGCGTTATACCTGATTGCCCAAATGGTCGGCGCGGGTAAACTTATCCAGTTGCTGTTTGGCCTGAACTACCATGTTGCGGTGGTGCTGGTTGGCGTGTTGATGGTGATGTACGTGTTGTTCGGCGGCATGCTGGCAACCACCTGGGTGCAAATCATCAAAGCGGTGTTGTTGCTGTTCGGCGCAAGTTTCATGGCCTTTATGGTGATGAAACACGTGGGCTTCAGCTTCAACAATCTGTTTGCCGAAGCCATTGCCGTGCACCCGAAAGGTGTGGCGATTATGAGTCCTGGCGGGCTGGTGAAAGACCCAATATCAGCGCTGTCGCTGGGATTAGGTTTGATGTTTGGTACCGCCGGTTTGCCACACATTTTGATGCGTTTCTTCACCGTGAGCGATGCCCGCGAAGCGCGTAAAAGCGTGCTGTTTGCCACCGGCTTTATGGGTTATTTCTACATCCTGACCTTTATCATCGGCTTTGGCGCCATCATGTTGGTTGGGGCAAACCCTGCCTTTAAAGATGCGGCTGGCGCATTGATTGGTGGTAACAACATGGCTGCGGTTCACCTGGCTAACGCCGTCGGTGGCAGCTTGTTCTTAGGCTTTATCTCGGCGGTTGCCTTCGCCACCATTCTTGCAGTGGTAGCGGGTTTAACGCTGGCAGGCGCGTCTGCGGTTTCGCATGACCTTTACGCTAACGTATTCCGTAAAGGTGCGTCTGAACGTGATGAGCTGAGAGTGTCGAAAATCACCGTTCTGGTGTTGGGCGTGGTGGCAATCTTGTTGGGGATTTTGTTCGAGAAACAAAACATCGCCTTCATGGTCGGACTTGCATTCTCGATTGCCGCGAGCTGTAACTTCCCCATTATTCTGCTGTCGATGTACTGGTCAAAACTGACCACGCGTGGCGCGATGATTGGCGGCTGGCTCGGCCTGATTACGGCGGTGCTGTTGATGATCCTCGGCCCAACCGTTTGGGTGCAGGTTCTGGGTCACGCAACGGCCATCTTCCCGTACGAATACCCGGCACTGTTCTCGATTCTGGTGGCGTTTGTGGGTATCTGGGTGTTCTCAGCCACTGATAACAGCCCGGAAGGCAATCTCGAACGTGAGAAATTCCGTGCTCAGTTCATCCGTTCCCAGACCGGGATTGGTATTGAACAAGGCCGTGCGCACTAATTAGCATTATCCTTTCCCGGCTCGTTTGAGCCGGGCTATGTTTATGGCATCGACACATTTTCGGAATATGTCGATGAAATCATATTTTTTAAACATATTGCCGTGATATGTTTATCGTATCGACATATCGCCGTGACATGTCGATAAAATAGGATTTTTTAAACATATGAATTGGACAGCGGATAAGCCTTACAATCAACTTCCTCTCTTGCCACCAGATATTGAAAATATCGAAACTCGGAATGTGCTTAAGGCCTGCATCAATGCCAGGGCAGCACTAGCTGAACTGAAAACCGCTGGAGAATTACTTCCTGATCAAGGATTGCTGATCAACCTGCTACCTATGCTGGAAGCAAAAGACTCCTCGCGCATTGAAAACATCGTGACGACCAGCGATCAACTTTTCCAGTTTGTTAACCGCGCTGAACACGCCGACCCGGCGACCAAAGAAGCGTTGCGCTACCGCACTGCGCTTTATGAAGGCGTTAACCACCTGATAACCCATCCGCTATGTGCCAATACAGCAGTAGAAATTTGTACGACGTTACGAGCGATTGATACCGATATACGCAAAACGCCTGGCACTGTGCTGCGTGACCAGCATATGAATATTGTCTATACCCCACCAGAAGGCGAGGCTGCAATACGCGATCTGCTGAGCAACTGGGAAAACTTCATTCACGCGCAGGATGAGCTAGACCCACTGGTTAAAATGGCTATTTTGCATTACCAGTTTGAATGCATTCACCCATTCCCGGACGGAAACGGGCGTACAGGCCGCATAGTGAATATCCTGTATTTAATCCAGAGCGGTTTATTATCATTGCCCATTCTCTACCTTTCTCGTTTCATTCTTGAGCGACGTAACGATTATTACTCCTTGCTGCGTAACGTAACTGCTGAGGGGAATTGGGAGCCATGGATTCTCTTTATTTTGGAGGCAGTCGAAAACACCGCTAACTGGACGACAAAGAAAATTGCCGTCGTTCGAGAGCTAATCGAAACAACAACAGCCTGGATTCGCGAAAAACTTCCAAAAATCTATTCATGGGAACTGGTACAAGTGTTATTTGCACAACCGTACTGCCGAATTGAAAACCTGGTCGATGGCGGAATAGCAAAGCGCCAAACGGCATCTGTCTATCTCAAACAACTAGTAGATATTGGCGTACTGGAAGAAGTCACGGCAGGGCGCGAGCGGTTGTATTTGAATACACGTTTGTTGCGAGAACTGAATGATTGAGTCTGCTCGATATCGGGGAATTAAGAATACTTCCCCATGTAAATAATCTCTTGCCGATCGACTTCGCATTTCCCCCCGCTCAATACAGCATTGCTCACAGTTTCCCGCCGCCTATACGTGATATGCGTCACAGAGAATTTCTCGATTTTGCGAGACAGATCGCGAGTTTTGCCATTGCTGGCTGACACTGCGTTTTGTCCATAGGTTCCCGCACGACAACCCTTCCCCGCCTACTTATGATTATCCCAACAAGCTCACAGCGAATCCGCGTAACCGTTCGGCATTGAGCAGTAATGAAACATAGTGCGGGCTGCCTGAGGGCGGCGAATCCGCCCAGAGTTCAAGCGTATCGGCAAAACGCAGTAACGTTTCGCGATGCTGAGCGGCGGTTTTCGCCACCAGAGCACTGCCGCCATAATGCTCACTGATTTGCATATCGCTGACCGCGAAGGCGACATGCGAAAAGAGTTGGCCGTACATATCGGCGTTGAGCCAGGCGGCATCGAGGCGCTCCAGCGTGTCGTTGTGGCAGGTGATGCGCAGTTCACGCAGTTGCTGTACGGCGGAGCTTGCAAGGAACTGGGCGCTCTGTTTTTCCAGTTCAATCAACTGGCGCTGTTCAGCACCGAGCGCCGGGTCATCGGTCGGGAAAAGTGGCTGAAACGCCTGCGCCCAGTTGGCGCTGCGAACATCGGTATGCAGCAGTTGTTGCGCCTGAGCATAACTTTCCGGGATTTGGCTTTGGTAGTGCATACGCCGCCCAAGCAGATTCGGCGTTTTGCATAGCCAGTCGTAGCTTGAGGTGTACAAATCGCTGAAACGCTGGCGATCACGCTTGCTGCGGAAAGCGAGTTTTTGATGCTCAATCCAGCTGTCGATAACCGAAGAGGGTGCGGTGTTATTCGCGGCACTCAGGCCGAAAAGATTGATGCCATTGGCGGAATCCATCGTCAGTCCGTCAGACAGCCACTGCCACGAAACGCGCGCGGTAATGGTTTCGATATTGTGGTCGGCGAGGCTGGTCGCCCAGCTCAGGCGTCCCTGGATTTCATCGGCCAGATAACACGGCAGAACAGTCCAGCCGTAGCCAATGCCCCAGAGATCGTATTCGATCCATTTTTTACGCCCGCTGAGCGCAACAATATTCGGATGGTTAGCAAAACCTGGATGGTAATCCAGTTCCGTGGCTTTAATCGAGGCGCGAACATCATCCGGCAGGCCAGATAACACGCGGGAAAGTTGCTGGCGTGGCCAACTGGTATCAATGAAATCGCGCAGGATGAGCTTTTTGCCCTGAGCGCGTAACAGACTCCAGACGTGATGCAGGCTTTGTTGCCAGCCGTCGGTCTGAAATTGTGGGGTGGTCAGGCTTAATATCACGCCGCTGAGATGCGGTAATAACGGCAATAAGCGGGTCAGGCTCGACGAATAAAACTGTTGCCAGAAATCGGGCGTGCTGCGCTCATCAAATGCAAACTCCGGGAATTTACGTCTGATGATGTCATCGGTCGGCGCGGCTTCGCCTTGCAGCCAGAAGCTGAGATTAAATTCCTGCAAATAAGCACTGACCTTTTTTAAATATTGCAGGGCGTTATTTTGCTGATGAATCAGATTTTCAACGTCGAAGCGGTGACTGAGGGGTGACGGTGTCGCCAGCAGCGAAAGCAGCTCCTGCTGATGAAGAATAATGCCGGTAAAACCATGAACTTTGGCGGCGTTGACACAGGAAACCAACCACGGCCAGTGCCAAATAAACGGGCTGTTTAACTCCATTAATTGATGCGGAACCAGTTTCATAAGCATTACCGGAAATAAAACCAGGCAGGAATTGTAGGGTGGATAAGCGCGAGCGTCATCTACCACTTATTTAAATTGAGGACATTATGAAAAAATATGCGTTGGTAGGAACGGGTGGTCGCGCCGGGTTGTATATCGAAGCGATCGGCGGTAAATGGAAAGACAATGCGCAACTGGTGGCATTTTGCGATACCAATCAGACGCGTATGAATTACGCTAACAAGCTTCTGACCAACACCGGTGCGGCACCCGCGTCGACCTGGAAAGCCGCAGATTTTGAAACCATGATCCGCGAGACACGCCCGGATATCGTCATTGTCACCACCATGGACCGTACGCATGATGATTACATCGTGCGCGCGCTGCACGCCGGTTGTGATGTGATTACCGAAAAACCGATGACCATTGATGAACAGCGTGCCCTGCGTATTCTGGATGCTATTGAGCAAACCGGCCGCGAAGTGCGCGTCGCTTTCAATTATCGTTATGCGCCGCACCACAGCAAAATCCGTGAGTTACTGATGGAAGAAACCATTGGCGAGGTGTTTTCAGTACATTTCGAATGGTTGCTCAACACGGAGCATGGCGCAGATTACTTCCGTCGCTGGCACCGTGAAAAACGTAACAGCGGCGGCCTGCTGGTGCATAAATCGACCCATCACTTTGACCTGATGAACTTCTGGCTGGGCAGTTATCCGGAACGGGTGTATGCGGAAGGCGGTTTGCGTTTTTATGGCAAAGAGAATGCCGAAAAGCGTGGTGTTTCGCAGTTTTATCCACGCGCAAATGGTTTTGCTGCCGCGAAAGATGACCCGTTTGCACTGCACATGGAAGAAAATGCGCAGCTCAAAGCGCTGTATCTGGATGCGGAGCACGAAGATAACTACTTCCGCGATCAGAGCGTATTCAGCGAGGGTATTAACATCGAAGATACGCTGTCAGTGATGGTGAAATACCAAAACCAGGTGCAGATGACTTATTCGCTGAATGCGTATTTGCCATGGGAAGGGTTGAATGTGGTGTTCAACGGCAGCCGTGGGCGGCTGGAAATGAAACTGGTGGAGATGTCTTACGTCAACGCCGGTGGCGAGCGTGAAAATGAAGGGAGTCTGGAAAGCTGTGATATCACCGTGTTCCCGATGTTTGCCGCACCTTATAAAGCCGATTTCACTGTTGGTGCGGGTGGCCACGGCGGTGGCGATAACGCGATGCTGGCGGATTTGTTTGGCGAACCGGGCCATGATCCACTGCAACGCGCCGCCGATCACCATGACGGAGCGATGTCGATTTTGACCGGGATTGCCGGGAATATTTCGATGCAGCAGCAACGACCAGTGGCGTTTAAAGAGTTTGAGTTGGTTTCACGGTTGAAACGCTAGTTTTTAACTTTTCTGCGGGGATGAGGGCGATGTATCAGATTGAAACAACCCTCACCCCAGCCCTCTCCCTGAGGGAGAGGGGGTCGCCACGCTATCTTCTTCGCCCGCTAAACACTTTGGGAATAGTATGGATATTCGTATGCCGAAATGGCCCCTTTTTGCACTCCGTTAAACACCACGTAATCCAGTTCAACATGACATTTTTTAAAGCGGTTTATTGCCGTAACCAACTCTTTCACAGTGTTAATTTTATAGCTCAGAACAAGCAGTGACAGGCCAATATGTTGAGCCGCTATAGCCGCATCAGTGATGGACAATATCGGCGGTGTATCGACGATCACGTAGTCATATTCACGCTGCGCCCATTGCATTAACTGCGCAAAGTTATCGTGCATTAAAAGCTCGGAGGACAACACCGCTCCCGCTCCACGGGAGATAAAATCGAGGCCTGATTGAGTCGAAGGCTGGACCGCATCTTTAAACTCAATGTTATTCTGTAAAATCTCACTCAGACCATATTGTTCTTTAAGTCCAAGCATTTCATGCAGATAGCCAAGCCGCATATCAGCATCAATGAGTAAAATGCGTTTCCCGGTATCCGCCATTACAGCGGCCAGGTTACCGCATATAAATGTTTTTCCAGCACCCGGTGTCGCACCAGAAATCAGGAAGCTATTTTTATCAGCCTGTTTAAGTGCGATAAAAATAGCCGTTCGCAAACTGCGCATTGCCTCAATAGCCAGGTCATCAGGATGTTCCCGGGCCAGCCAAAAATCTTTGCGTATAGGTTTGGTTTTAAATTTTCGGAATGTTTGGCTTTGTGGCCGTTTACTCCACGGAACTGAGGCCAGAACCTCCACGCCATAATTTTCAATAGATTGAGTGTCTTCCAGAAGACGGCGGAATAGGGATGCAATTAAGCAATATCCGCTGGAAAAAATGAACCCGAGAAAAGCGCCTAATACCGCACTCACTCCTTTTAATTTACCGACCGGCTTCGGGTCGCTAATAGCTTCATCAACTATCCTGATGTTCGCAACAGTACTGGCTTTTGCAATGCCGAACTCATGCTGCTTTGCCAGCAACTGCATATAAATTTCCTGCCCGGCTTCTACATCACGCTTAATGCTCAATATTTCCTGCTGTTTTTTTGGCATTGTCGAAATTGCCTGAGAGAGTGCGACTTTCTCTTCATTAATCAGCGCTTCCTTTTCCAGCAAGGCACGATAAATTGGGTGGCTTTTGGTGTACAGTTTCGAAAGCTCAGCCTTCGCCAGTTGTAATTCATTTTGCTGTGATTGAATGGTAACCGATGATTCCAGAACCGCTTTCGCTTCCAGAGGGAGATCAATAGATCCATTTTCTTGCTTAAAAACATTGAGTTGCTTGTCAGCCCGGTTAAGACTTTCCTGTGCGACGGGGAGTAATTTGTTCACGAAATCAAGGCTTTTGGATGCCTCCTCAGCCCGTTGCGTCATATTGTCTTCTCTGAAATTCAGGCTGATATTGTTGAGGATTTGCGTAATCTTTTGTTTATTGTCTCCAGTAAGTGAGACATGGATCAGCCCGCTCGTTTTATTCAATTCTTCAGCTGTCAGGCGTTTGAGTAAATCCTGTATCACCGTAAATTTTGAGTAGATGGTGAGAGTAAATTTAGTTCCTGCTGGCGCAGTGATGTTTGCCACATTAATGATAAAACCACTTTGATTTAGGGTTTGATTGACCTTTCCTAAAAAAACACCGTTCTCTCCCAGATTAAGCTGGTAGCTGTCGGGGGAAAGCACTGTCAGCTCCCAATCCATATCTTCACTTTCCGGCGGGACGCTGAACGTTGGGACAATAATGGTGGGAGATTTTTTACTGGAAAATGCAGCCAGGAAATCGCCAATATAAGGGAGACGTTTCTCACGAACAACAAGCTGTAAACCCATTTCCTCAATTGTCATACTGAGAACCCGTCGGGATTTGAGGATACCCATTTCTGTTGCCGAGGAAGGTTCGTCATTGCCCAGTGGGCTCATCAATTTACTGATAAGGTTATTTTTAGGGTTTTTATCTAATTGAATTAATACGCTGGCAATATAGGTTGGCTGTTTCGTCACCGTATATAAAAAAGTCAGCACAGCAAAAAGCACCGTAGTAATAATTATTTTATACTTATGAGAGAAAAGCATTAGTACAATCTGAATGAGATCAATTTCATCCACATTATCTCTATCAGAAGAATGTTCTTTATTCATTTTCATAGTTATTATTCAGTCCATTTTAAAATAGTAATGCTTTTTTCCATGCTGTTGTCGCATCCATCATCCTCTGAAAAGTCATTCGATAGAGTTCATGACTTTTCCTGTAAGGGTCAGGAATATCAGCTCTTCCATTCCAGTGAGTTAATAGATGGCATTTACCACTGAGTTGTGGGTATTGGTGATTAATAACTTCCGCTTGCTTCGTTTCCATCACCAAAATGAGATCATACTCAAGACCTTTTTCAGGAGTGAATCTCTTCGAACGATGGTCAGTAAGAACAATACCTTTTTCTTCCGCAAGCTCTATCATTACGCTATCTGCCAGCATTCCTTTACTGGCATTTAACCCCGCTGAATGGACAGTAATGCGCGGAAGTAATTGAGCCAATAGCCGTTCAGCAACCGGTGAACGGCAAAGATTTCCCGTACAAATGACCAGGATGGAGGTAATCATTTATTTACCCCAATTATGAATAAAGTTAGCAGACTCAGTAATTTCTTTGACTCCACTAATGGTTGGGATTAACTGACTAATGACGCGATTCCAACGTGCAATGGGTGCGCTAGTGACATAAACAATGTCGTAGGGTTCTAACTGAAAGCTGGTGCCCATCACAAGTGCGCTGGCATCGGAGGCATCCAGTTGGTAAATATTGGCAATTTTATGGTCAGATTGATTATTGCTTTGGGCGCGAATGACGAAAATACCTGTCGCATCTGAAGTCATTTGATTAATGCCTTCTGCTCGTCCCAGCGCTTCTGTCAGCGTCATGCCGCTACTGTCCATTTTAAGCATGGTTTGTTTATTGACTTCACCCATCACAAAAACTTTCAGCTCGTCATTGCGTGGGACATAAAGAATATCTCCGGCGAGTAATAACCTGTTTTGCGTCAGGTCTCCTGATTTCAACAATGCTTTTAGCGAGATCATTTCTTTTTGACCTGCCCGGCTTAATACTGCGTGATTCCAGTCAGCAAACTCGGTTAACCCACCGGCATTATTGAGTGCATCGATAATTGTCAGAGGAACATTGGTAATCGCTTGTTGCCCGGAATTTGTGACTTCACCGGTAATATAGGCTTTTTGAGATCGAAAATTGGCGACGCTAACATCAACCTGCGGGGATTCAATCCACGGTGCGAGTTTTTCCGTTAACGTTTGACGCACATCTTCTAATGTTTTTCCATCGACATGAATTTTCCCCGCATAGGGATAAAAAATCGTCCCATTAGCTTGTACCCAGTTCCCTGTGTCACTGGCGCTACGATATTGCCCGGCAGGGGTCGTTAATTCCGGATGATCCCAGACTGTCACCATCAGTATATCGCCCACACCAATCCGGTAATGGTATTGCTGAATGAGCTTCTCAAGTTCGGGGTTGGCCTGGGCAGTGATTTTTGGCGTCAGCAGCGAAGAGGTAAGCTTTGGCGATATCGGGTAAATATTCACCAATGAGTTGATATCTACCGCAGTGCCGTGCTCTTTAACCATGTTTTTACTGGAAACATCCAGATGAGTGCCAGGAATTATCGTGCAGCCACTCATGAGGGAAAGCAGTGAAAAAATCACTGGTTTAATTAATATTATTTTTTTCATTATATCCACAACAAAGGGAATAGGCATATGACTAACTAAACGACAAAACTTAAATGACATCTAATTACCTTAGATGCCATAAAAATATTCAGTCCGCACACTCATGAATAAACATTAAGACCTGCACTGTCAACATGCCATTTATTAATGATATATTAAACTTTATTAATAACCCGTGACAGTAGTGCCCGATTAATACTTCTGCAGAAGAAATTATTCCCTACGCGTCAGAAAAAAAATAAACAAGAGAATTATCTTTGCTGAGTTAATAGCCAAATAAAATAACGATAAGCAACATGATATTGCATTAGATTGAGAAAGAACTGATGGGGATAACGTTCATACCGCCCTCACCCCGACCCTCTCCCTGAGGGAGAGGGAGGAAAGAGGTAATGCCCTCTCCCTTAAGCAAAGTGGGGAAAGTGTTTAAAACATCAGCCAACCGACCAAAGGTGCGATCAACACCATCACAACGCCGGAAAACATCATCACCAGGCTTGCTACCACGCCTTCCTGCGGACCCAATTCATAGGAGCGAGAGGTACCTGCGCCATGTGACGCGGCACCAAAACCAGCCCCCTTTGCCATTCCTTCACGAATAGCAAGGCGCAAAAACAACACGTCTCCCACAGCCATACCAAATACGCCTGTCACCACCACAAATAACGCCACCAGTTCTGGTTGCCCGCCAAGCGGTTTGGCAGCGGCTAATGCAAAAGGCGTGGTAATCGAGCGCACAGCCAGGCTGCGCTGAATTTCGTCGGAAAGGGTAAATAAGCGTGCCAGCCAGACTGAACTAGTGACAGCCACCACCGTTGCGGTGATAACGCCGGCTGTGAGTGACATCCAGTGGCGTTTAATCACCCTGAGATTGTCATAAACCGGCACCGCAAAAGCGATGGTCGCCGGGCCAAGTAGCCACAATAGCCAGTGCGCTTCACCCATGTAATTTTGATAGGAGATGTGGCCAAAAATGAGCATCGCCACCAGCAGTAATGGCGTTAATACCAGCGGCATTAATGGCAACTTTCGGAAACGGCGATAGAGTTTTTTATTCGCAAAATAGAGCCCGAGCGTGATAACCAGACACAGCATGCTTAGCTGGAAATTATTCACCGCGTGCCTGCCTGCGGGCTTCTCGCGCCAGTTCAAAACGATAGACTTTATCCACCACCAGCGCAGTAGTACCGAGTACCAGCGTGGTGCTGATAGCAATCACCAGGAAAATGCGCCAGCCGTCGACCATTAGTAGTTCGGCGTAATTCACCACCGCGACCACGGCGGGGACGAAGAACAACAACATTTCAGCCAGCAACCAGCGAGAACCTGCCCGTACCCATTTCAGGGGCACCACGCGAAAAACGATTAACGCCAGCAGTAACAGCATTCCTACCAGGTTCGCAGGCAGCGGCAAATGCCACCATTCCACCAACTGTTGGGCAAAAATAAACAATCCCGCGTATAGCGCCACTTGTACTGGCACCTGAATACGGCGAAAAAAAACTGGCGTAAATTCACGTAACGCCACGGCCATGAGAGCCACACTCCAAAAAAAGATCAGGTGGCGATTATAGTTAGCCAACTCCATTGAAAGAAATGAATTAAAATCATCAGAGGTATAGTCAACGGGAATAGTTATGGACATCAGGACACTGCGTTATTTTGTTGAGGTGGTTCGCCAGCAAAGTTTTACCCGCGCTGCCCAGAAGATGTTCGTCACTCAGCCGACCATCAGTAAAATGCTGCGCAATCTCGAAGATGAACTGGGCTGCACGCTGCTGATTCGCGATGGCCGCAAGCTGTTACTCACCGACACCGGTGAGGTGGTTTATCAGCACGGTTTGGCAATTTTGGCGGAGTTTCGCCAGTTGGAAGCCGAACTTGGTGATATTAATCATCTCAATAAAGGTGTACTGCGCCTTGGTATTCCCCCGATGGTCGGCATGTTGATGGCAGGGCCAATTAGCCTGTACCGCCAGCGCTACCCTGGCGTCGAGCTGAAGATTTCCGAATTCGGGGGTTTGACGGTGCAACAGGCGGTGCTTAATGGCGAGCTGGATTTAGCCATGACCGCGTTACCCGTTGATGACGAACATACCTTTTCCACGCTGCCGTTGATCCAGAATCCGCTGTGCGTTCTGGTGCCACGATCTGGCCCGTGGACGACGCGCACCAGCATCGACCCTATTGAACTTGCCGCGCATCCGCTGCTTATCTACAACGAAGATTTCGCCCTGAGCCGCCAGCTCATTCAGCTGTTTCAGGAGCATGGATTTACGCCGCGTATCGCGGTGCGTAGCGGGCAATGGGATTTCCTTGCCGCGATGGTACAAGCGGGTGTTGGAATTGCGATTTTGCCAGAAACGATTTGCCAGAAGCTGGATAAAAACACCTTGATGTGGCTGCCGTTAAACAGCGATTTGACGTGGCAACTGGCGATGATTTGGCGTGAAGGGGTTTATATTTCGCAAAGTGCGCAGGCGTGGATTGCGTGTTGTAAGGAGTTTTGGCCGGTTTAGAACAGAGTAAATAGCATCAATTATTTACGGATATAAAATCCAATGTGGATTATATGTCCGTAGTTATATTGTTACAAGAAAGCTCTGATATAGAGATTTTATTGATCCACCTTAAGAAATCGATATTTCAATTACGTAACATCGGCCAAAACACTGAATGACTACAATTCATCGTATAAAAGGAATTAACATGAGAAGTGCTTCCATACAACTGATCTCCCGGACTGGTGGAAAGTATAACCACTATAGTCAAAATGATTATATCGTGAAAAATAAATGGGGACATGCGGACCCCTCTAAAAGACAGGGAGCATGGATTGGTAATAATCATGACAGTAAAGGCTACGTGACTGAATATGGTGTAGAAGGCGGAGTTTGTCTGGGACTGGCGGGAACATACCTGATGGCGGGTAAAAACTGGGAGACATTCAAGCCGTATATCGCAGGCGAAAGGGGGAAAGGCTTAGTCCGTGGCATCGTGAATTACCAGGAGCAATTAAGCAAAATTGGCAACATGGCGGCGATGAAAACGGTACTTCATACTATTCTCAAGAATAATAATGTGAATTTTATTAATGAGAATAGAGTCTCCCCAACAAATACTGCTGAAGAAATCAGCACTGGAATATTAAATAATATAGAACAAGGGTTTGGTTATCATTTGTCTATTAAAAGAGCTGGGGGTGGACACTCATTAGCAATACGCCAGGAACAGGGCAAAATAAAATTGTTTGACCCTAATTATGGAGAAGTAACTTACCCTTATGAACAAGGGCGTTGTGAGGGAATGGCTACATTTCTGACGCATCTCTTTTCTCAATATTATAATAAGTACTTTCTTATCTCGATTGAGCGCTATGCCTTAAATTAACGCTCTTCATCCTCTCCCCCTGCTGAGGGAGAGGAACCGGGAAGATTATTGCTGCTCGACCAATAGCGCTTCGAGCAAATCGAGATCGTGCAGCAGCTTCATTAAAGTGTCGTTGCTGATTTTCTGCGTCGCGCGTAAATGATAAAGCTCGGCGCGTTCAGAACGTAACGCGGCCAGACGGAAGCGGCGCTCAAGGTTCTCTTCAAGCTCGCTACTTTCCATATCATTTCGCCCATCAGCACGGCGGCGCAAGTTCCCTATCACGCGTGAGCTCACCTCTTTGAGCAGCTGATCGTCAATGTTCTCGTTGACGTCAGATTGCAGGCGTTCTTCCATTTTCTCAATGGCGGTGATCGCCACTTCAGCCGTGGCGGCACGGGCAATACGCTCTTCCTGGCGCGCCATCGATTTGTCTGGGACTTCGACATTGCGCAGCAGAATCGGCAGCATGATCACCCCGACTAACAGCGAGAATAAAATCACCCCAGCCGACAAGAAAATAAGCTCATAACGTGCCGGGAATGGCGTGCCATTACCGAGTAACAGCGGGATGGAAAGCACACCAGCAAGCGTAATTGCCCCGCGTACACCGGCGAACGAAGCAATACACAGCTCGCGCGTGGAAAAGGAACCGAACTCCAGCGGGCGTTTTTTCATAAAGCGCAAGCTGAGGCGTTTCATGGTCCACAGCCACAAGAAACGTAAGCCGATGAGGGCAAAATAGATAAGCCCGATGTCAACAAATAGCATCCACAATTCGACGTTCGGATCGGCGTTTGCGGCAGCAATCGACGTTTTCATGATGTCTGGTAATTGCAGGCCCAGCAGCAAGAACACCATGCCGTTGAACACAAACTCGAGCATCGCCCAGACGCTATTGGCACGCAGGCGCATCGCCAGTGGAGCACTGCGCAACACACCAGAACGGGTGATCGTCATACCGGCGGCCACGGCGGCCAGGATGCCGGAAACGCCAATGTGTTCAGCAATCAGGTAAGAAGCAAACGGCAGCAATAACAGCAGCAGGATTTGCGTGGCGGGTTCGTCACCGCTCCAGCGGCTCATCAGGCGCAGTGATTTTCCGTACAGCCAACTGACGGCAATCCCCGCCAGCAGGCCGCCAATCGCCACTTTGAAGAACTCGAAGGTCGCTCCGCCGACGCTAAAGACCATCGACCCAACCGCCACCGCGACGGCCATTTTTAACGATACCAGGCCGGATGCGTCGTTCATCAGCGCTTCGCCCTGCAATATCCCCATAATTTTCTTAGGAATGCGCCCTTCTCCGACGATACCGGAAAGCGCCACGGCATCGGTCGGTGAAAGCACCGCCGCCAGAGCAAATGCCGGAAGTAGCGGAATGCCTGGCACCAGGTAGTAAATCAGGAAGCCAATGCCGACCACAGTGACCAGCACCAGAACCAGCGCCAGGCCAATGATTTCCCTCCCGTGACGAAGAAATTCGTTGGTCGGTGTTTTCCAGCCATCGGCAAACAGCAATGGCGGAATAAACAGCACCAGAAAGAGTTCCGGATTGAAATCAACATGCAAACCGAAGTGAGGCCAGGCAAGCACGGCACCTATCGCAATTTGCATTAACGGAAGCGGGATCTGGAACGGCAGCATACGTGTAGCCACACCAGAGAGCGAAACCACAAGGGTCATGATGAGAATAGTAAAGAAGATTTCCATGCTTTCCTTAGTCGCAGTGTTTTGTAAAACCCTTTTTGCAGGATGTTGTTATACCCAATAGTAAAACAACTTTTTACACAGGAAGGAAACAGGAAAAGATTTGATTGGTTTTGAAAGGAGTATTCAGAGTTTTTGCTCTAAATAATTCGAGTTGCAGGTAGGCGGCAAGAGAGCGAATCCCCAGGAGCTTACTAAAGTAAGTGACTGGGGTTCGCGAGTGCAGCCAACAACCCTGCAGCTTGAAGTATGACGAGTAAAATTAAATTGCCCAACCGCCGGCATAGAATGCGACTAAGGCGATTGCGATAGCCACGGTACCGATGTTCAGCTTGCGCCATTCACCAGAAACAACGCGGCCAATGACCAGCGATGCAAAGCCAATCATGATGCCGGTAACGATGTTACAGGTCAGCACGATGAATACCGCAGTGATCAGGCCAGCCATGGCATCAACGAAATCAGCGAAGTCGATTTTTGCCACGTTGCTCAGCATCAGCAGACCCACATACATCAGCGCCGGAGCGGTGGCGTAAGCAGGAACCAGATAAGAGAGCGGAGAAAGGAACAGAATCAGCAGGAACAGCACGCCGACGGTGATGGCTGTCAGACCGGTTTTACCGCCCGCCGCAGTACCTGCCGCAGACTCGATGTAAACGGCCGCTGGCGCTGCACCCACCAGGCCTGAGAACACGGAGCTCAGGGAATCGGTAGTCAGTGCTTTACCGCCATCAATGATTTGACCGTCTTTATCCAGCAGATTTGCCTGGCCCGCGACAGCACGGATGGTGCCGGTTGCATCGAATACCGCCGTCATCACCAACGCCAGAACGCTCGGTAACACCACTGGATTCAGCGCGCCCATAATATCCAGGCTACCAATCAGTGAATTGCCCGCTTCATCTTTCAGCGATGGCATCGCGAAGATGCCAGAGAAATGCACGGTTGGATCGAAAATCAGGCCAAAAATAGAAATACCGATGATGGTCAGCAGAATGCCGCCAGGGACTTTCAGCTTTTCCAAACCGATGATGACCGCCAGGCCAATCAAAGACATGATGACCGGGAAGCTGGCGAAATGGCCCAGCGCAACGGGCAAGCCATCCAGCGGGTTTTTGATAACCAGGCCGACACCGTTTGCCGCAATCAGCAGCAGGAACAAGCCGATACCAATACCCGTGCCATGCGCAACACCCATCGGTAAGTTACGCAAAATCCAGCTACGAATGCCGGTTGCAGAGATGATAGTAAACAGCACACCCATCAGGAAAACAGCACCCAGAGCAACAGGCACACTGATGTGTTGACCTAATACCAGGCTAAATGCGGTAAAGGCAGTCAGTGAAATAGCGCAACCAATGGCCAGCGGCAGGTTTGCCCACAGGCCCATCACCAAAGAGCCAACACCGGCGACCAGGCAAGTTGCCACAAAGACCGCCGCAGGAGGGAAACCTGCTTTACCGAGCATGCCCGGCACGACGATCACGGAGTACACCATCGCGAGGAAAGTGGTTAAACCCGCCACCACTTCCTGACGAACGGTACTGCCACGTGCAGATATTTTGAACCAGGCATCGAGACCGCCGGTTGCACGCGGAGAATGATTAGACATAGTGAAAAATCCCCTGAGATTTTTATGATTACGTTGGTATGCGTGGTTGGCAGACCGCTGCCAATTAAACGTTCAAATTCTTAAAGAATACGAATTGATCCCTGTGCTGCGTTTGCGACAAAAAAGGGGCGTCACAAAAAAAGCAAACGTTTAACTCCGCGCATACAAACTGAGCGTCAAAATTAAGGCAAACGATTATCCGGCCTTCTTACATGGATTTTCAACCGAACTTTGCCGCTTTTTGCGGAAAAAAGCGTTAGCAGGCGAAATTATCGCCACCTCATGCGCAAACGTTATCGTCAATGCGCAATTTAGCAACAATGATGCAAGATACTGGTTATATATTTTCCTGACTCATAGGATTTTTCGATAGAAGGAATTAAGGGATGTCGAACGGCCCACCTTGCTGAATTGCTCTCTGCCAGGCAGGGCGCATTTGCACTTTACTGTGCCAATTCTGCAGATTCGGTAAATCGTTGATGCCGCCGCGAGAGAGCAGCGCGATAACCGGGAAACTCATCTGTATATCTGCCGCACTAAACGCCTGACCTGCAAACCACGGATTTTTTTGTAGCGAATCTTCGAGATAACGCGCATGGGTCATAATCTGTTTATTCAGATAGGCCTTTTGCACACCTTGCCCCAGTAGATTACCAACCGGACGCAGTAACCACGGAACAGGCTCTTTTCCCAGGCTGCCGAAAACCAGTTTCATCATTAGCAATGGCATTAACGATCCTTCGGCGTAATGCAGCCAAAAGCGATAACGCAGTTTTTCCTGGCTGGAAATCGGTTTGAAGCGGCTTTCTAAATCGTAGGTTTCTTGCAGATATTCAATGATTGCCCCTGACTCGGCGAGAATATTGCCGTTATCTTCCACCACTGGCGACTTCCCTAACGGGTGCACAGATTTTAATGACTCAGGTGCCAGCATGGTCGGTTCGCGCTGATAGCGAACAATCTGGTACGGCACTTGCAGTTCTTCAAGCATCCATAAAATACGCTGCGAGCGGGAGTTATTGAGGTGATGGACGATAAGCATGAGTCAACCTTCTGTTTAACAAGATGAGTTAACTATAGGTAAATGAGCAAAAAGTGAAGTATTAGAACTGTACAAAAAAGATGCAAATCACCTTGAAACCTGGCCGAAGGGATCTACAATTAAGTTGTCAGCGCAATCCGGAACCTCCTGAGAATGTGTGATTGAGGGACGCTGATGTCGGGGGAAACCCTCCTTGCGAAAAGCGGGATAGATCGAAAGACAAAGACCGGGAACAAACTAAAGCGCCGAAGTTGGGCGCTTTAGTTTTGCCTGCCATTCCATCGCTTCACGCCAGTGTTAATCCTCAAGAAGACGCGCGCCCGTCCCCTGCTCACCGAGTTTATCGCCAGGATTGCGCAATGGACAATCGGCACCCGATAAACAGCCGCAACCGATGCAGCCATCCAGTTCATCCCGCAATGCGGTTAATGTATGAATGCGCCGCTCCAGCTCTTCACGCCATTGTGACGACATCTTTTTCCAGTCGTTTTTATTAATTTTATGCCCATCAGGCAGCACACCAAATTCTTCACCAATCGTCGCCAGTGGAATACCAATGCGCTGGGCAATCTTAATAATCGCCACGTTTCGCAGCACATCACGCGTGTAGCGCCGTTGGTTGCCGCTATTTCGTACGCTTTTGATTAATCCTTTGCTCTCATAGAAGTGCAACGCAGACACGGCGACGCCGCTACGCTTCGCCACTTCTCCCGGACTCAGTAATGATTTAAAGCGCGGTGATTTCTTTTCCATTTTGCTCTTTACCTCAAGTTAACTTGAGGAATTATACTCGCTGCCAACAAATCCGGCTATGGGGATGGTTTATGGCACACCAGGATATTATTCAAACATTGACTGAATGGATTGACGATCACATTGATCAGCCGCTGAGCATTGACGCTGTGGCAAAAAAATCTGGTTATTCAAAATGGTATCTACAAAGGATGTTCCGTACCGTGAAACGCCAGACGTTGGGTGAATACATTCGTCAGCGCCGACTACTGATGGCGGCGAAAGAGTTACGCAACACTCAGCGCCCGATTTTCGATATCGCGATGGATTACGGTTACGTGTCTCAGCAGACTTTTTCACGCGTTTTCCGCCGTGAGTTTGACCGCACACCAACCGACTATCGCCATCACGCCTGACGCTGTCCGCTAAATATTTTTACCTGAGTTCATCGAAAAAACGGAACAGAAAATGTGCTGCGCAAGTGGCTATTAAAAGAACGATTGTGATATAGTTCACAAATCCTGTGAAACAGGAATTCTCTTACATTTTCGTTCCGAGGCACAGATTCATGGCGGCAATCACAACCAGCGTTTTGCTAATGCGCTGGCCTTTAGTCAGTGCGGTTTTGATGTTTTTAGCCAGCACGTTGAATATTCAATTTCGCAAATCTGATTACGCGTTTTTAGCCGCGATCAGCAGTGGCCTGGGCATCGCGGCTTCATTGTGGTTTGCGACCGGTTTATTGGGCCTGACATTGGCCGACTTCCCGGTTATCTGGGAATCGTTTAAAGACATTATGATTGAGATCTCAAGCCACACCCCACCTGAATGGCCGATGGTGATGACCTGATCAAATTGAGGGGGCAAAGCCCCCTCTAGTTCATATTGACCACTGCAATCAAACTGTTTTACTGCTTCGACAACCCATCAAACCAGCTTTTCCATTCCGGCACCGCTGTCGCAAACGTACCACGATGATCGGTTTCCCCAGTGGAAATGGCCTTCACCATCGAGTCACCCTTCTGCACTGCATAAGTCATTGCCATACGCGCATCGTCTACCGGAACGGCTTCATCCGCGTCGCCATAATAATTGCGCACCGCAGAACGGTAATCCCATTTGTAGGCTTCGGTCTGACTGAGCAATTTCCCGAAAGCTGACGCTTTTAAAGCCTGAGGATCGTACATTTCAGGGCGAAGCAGGATATGCAGATCCGTCGGGATCGCACCGGTGTACGGCGTGCGGTCGTAAGCTGCTTTTGACATCGTATAGTACTTATCGGCAATCACGGATCGCGCTAAGTCAGGCGAATCGTAATAGTTTTCGAAGGAGAAGGCGGCAAGGATGAAAATGCTATTCAGCCAGACCGCAGGATGCGCTTGCGGTGTGTAGAGCGCACCACTCACCAGCGCATATAAATCCAGCGGCGCGCTAGCTGTCGCAGTGGCATCGACCTTCACACCCATAACATCAAGTTTTTGCAGCAATGACATCGAAACAAAGCCGCCTTGCGACCAGCCTGCAAGAAAGAGTTTATTGGTCGAAATATTCTTCTGCTTCAGTACGTTCCGGCTGGCCATTAGCATGTCATAAGTCGCCTGCTGATGGCTGGCTTTCACCATGTACCCTTCAGGCTCTGTCGACGTGCCAAGCCCAAAGTAATCCGCACCAATCAACACATAACCCTGGCCTGCGAACTGAGCAATCATTAGCTGAGTTTCCGGGGATTGGTCAGGGAATGATGGCACTTGTTGACGCCCGTAGACCGTGCCGTGCTGGTAGGAAACCATCGGCAATGTATGTGTTGTTGCCGCGTTATCCGGTATCGCCAGCAAACCTGATGCTACGGTTGGTTTATTTCCCATGTTGGGAATCACTGAAGCGTAAGTGACCCGGTACAGATTGACGGCATTGCGTGCCGGTGTGTAGGTGGTATGAACACCGAACTGCTGAGGCGTATCGGTTTTCAGGATACGATTCAAACGATCGACATCCCAGCGTTCCAGAAATTCGATTTTTGTTTGTACCGCTGGCGGTGAAGTCTGAGCAGTGGTTTTTGATGGAGTTTCACTTCCACCACACGCGGTCAGTAATAGCGTAACAATACTGGCGAACAGCCAGGAAACAACAACTGGCATGCGGACGGGTCGAGACATAACGGATTATTTCCCTGTTTAAATTAAGCGGCCCGCGTGAATAGTTGTCATCACGGGAGGGTTTACCGAATTATTGATTTGGTTTGCTGCCCAGGCTTTTGGGTATTCGTACAGGCGAAAATCGGTGCGCAGATTTTACTCTTTTTGCCGCTTCGTCTGAGTGACGGGAATCCAGGTATTAGGATTTATCTGACATCATTAGAAATGTATTAATGGGTTTTTGAAGTTATTAAATCTAATAACTGTTGATAACGTATTCATCTATAAATAAAAAAACCCCGAAAAGATCGGGGTTTGATAACAGGTTTCTTAACGATGATTTCTAAAATTAATTTTAGAAAGGAATGTCGTCGTCGAAGTCCATTGGTGGTTCATTGTTAGATGGTGCTGGTGCGCTCTGCTGCGGACGAGATTGCGCGCCGCCGCTGAACTGGTTGCCACCCTGCTGCGGTTGCTGAGGCTGACCCCAACCACCTTGCTGCTGACCTGGGTTACCGCCACCTGCTGGAGCACCGCCTGCTGCACGGCCACCCAGCATTTGCATGGTGCCGCCAACGTTAACCACGATTTCGGTGGTGTATTTTTCAACGCCTGCCTGGTCAGTCCATTTACGCGTCTGCAATGCACCTTCGATATAAACCTGGGAGCCTTTACGCAGGTATTCACCCGCGACTTCTGCCAGTTTGCCAAACAGCACTACGCGGTGCCATTCAGTCTTTTCTTTGGTTTCGCCGGTTTGCTTATCGCGCCAGGACTCTGACGTGGCCAGAGTAATGTTGGCAACTGCGCCACCATTTGGCATGTAGCGTACTTCCGGGTCTTGACCCAGATTCCCGACGAGAATCACCTTGTTTACGCCTCTGCTGGCCATGGTCGTGTCTCCTGAAACGTTTAATAAGTAGTGTAAACCCTCGATTCTACCACGCCACCCCTAATCTTTATAGCTGCGGGATGCATTCCAGAATGTCTTCGGGGTATACATTGTTGCATTAAAACACTGGATATTCATTCAGGTTTTATTGTGTCATAATTAGCCGTTTGTGATCGTCGGCGGCCTCCAGTGCGGCCTGGCAAAAAGCGTTTAAACCGGGAAAGGTGAATGGATAAGATCGAAGTTCGGGGCGCCCGCACCCACAATCTCAAAAATATTAACCTCGTTATTCCACGCGACAAGCTGATTGTTGTGACTGGGCTTTCGGGTTCTGGCAAATCCTCACTGGCTTTCGACACCTTATACGCCGAGGGGCAGCGTCGTTACGTTGAGTCCCTTTCCGCCTATGCGCGTCAGTTCCTGTCATTGATGGAAAAGCCGGATGTCGACCACATTGAAGGTTTGTCGCCGGCGATTTCTATCGAGCAGAAATCCACTTCGCACAACCCGCGTTCAACCGTCGGCACCATCACTGAAATTCATGACTACTTGCGCCTGTTGTATGCGCGTGTCGGTGAACCGCGTTGCCCAGACCACAATGTCACGCTGGCAGCACAAACGGTCAGCCAGATGGTCGATAACGTTTTAGCGCAGCCGGAAGGTAAGCGCCTGATGTTGCTTGCGCCGATTATTAAAGACAGAAAAGGCGAGCACACCAAGACGCTGGAAAACCTGGCAAGCCAGGGTTATATCCGCGCGAGGATCGACGGCGAAGTGTGTGATCTCTCCGATCCGCCAAAGCTGGAATTACAGAAAAAACATACCATTGAAGTGGTGGTTGACCGTTTCAAGGTGCGTGAGGATTTAGCACAGCGCCTGGCTGAGTCGTTTGAGACTGCGCTGGATTTGTCCGGTGGGTCTGCGGTTGTCGCCGATATGGACGATGAAAAAGCCGAAGAGTTGCTGTTCTCTGCCAACTTTGCCTGCCCGATTTGCGGCTACAGCATGCGCGAGCTGGAACCACGTCTGTTCTCGTTCAACAATCCGGCCGGTGCCTGCCCAACCTGTGACGGGCTTGGCGTACAGCAGTATTTCGACCCGGAACGCGTGGTGCAAAACGGTGAACTTTCGCTGGCTGGCGGTGCAATTCGCGGCTGGGATCGCCGTAACTTCTATTACTTCACCATGATGCGTTCACTGGCAGAGCATTATAAGTTTGATGTCGAAACGCCATGGAACGAACTGAGCGCCAGCGTGAAAAACGTGGTGCTCAATGGCTCCGGCAAAGAGAGCATTGAATTCAAATATATAAACGACCGTGGTGATACCTCGGTGCGCCGCCATCCGTTTGAAGGCGTGCTGCATAATATGGAACGTCGCTATAAAGAAACCGAATCTTCCGCGGTGCGTGAAGAACTGGCGAAATTTATCAGCAACCGTTCATGCGCAAGCTGTGAAGGTACGCGTCTGCGCCGTGAAGCACGCCATGTGTTTGTTGAAAACACGCCGCTGCCAACTATCTCTGATATGAGCATTGGTCATGCGATGGAGTTCTTCCACAACATGAAGCTCAGTGGGCAACGTGCGCAAATCGCTGAAAAAATCTTGAAAGAGATTGGCGATCGCCTGAAATTCCTGGTGAATGTCGGCCTGAATTATCTGTCACTTTCCCGTTCCGCAGAGACACTTTCGGGCGGTGAAGCGCAGCGTATTCGTCTGGCAAGCCAGATTGGCGCGGGTCTTGTGGGCGTGATGTACGTGCTCGATGAGCCGTCAATCGGCCTGCATCAGCGCGATAACGAACGTTTACTGGAAACGCTGATTCACCTGCGCGATCTCGGTAATACCGTGATTGTCGTCGAACACGACGAAGATGCGATTCGTGCCGCAGACCATATTATCGATATCGGCCCGGGTGCGGGTGTTCACGGCGGCCATGTCGTTGCCGAAGGCACCATGCAGGATATTATCGATGCGCCGGAATCTCTGACCGGGCAGTTCCTCAGCGGTAAGCGTGAAATTGCGCTGCCGAAACACCGCGTTCCCGCTGACCCAGAGAAGGTGTTGAAGCTGGTTGGTGCGAAGGGCAACAACCTGAAAGATGTGACGTTGACGCTGCCCGTCGGCTTGTTTACCTGCGTGACCGGGGTTTCTGGTTCCGGTAAATCGACGCTGATTAACGATACGCTTTTCCCGATTGCTCAAACCCAATTGAACGGTGCAACGCTTGCAGAACCTGCGCCGTACCGCGAAGTTCATGGTCTGGAGCATTTCGACAAAGTTATTGATATCGACCAAAGCCCGATTGGTCGTACACCACGTTCAAACCCAGCGACTTATACCGGCGTGTTTACACCAGTGCGCGAGCTGTTTGCGGGCGTGCCGGAATCCCGTGCGCGAGGTTATACGCCAGGGCGTTTTAGCTTTAACGTGCGTGGCGGGCGCTGCGAAGCGTGCCAGGGCGATGGCGTGATCAAAGTCGAGATGCACTTCTTGCCGGATATTTACGTGCCATGCGACCAGTGCAAAGGGAAGCGCTATAACCGCGAAACGCTGGAAGTTAAGTACAAAGGCAAAAGCATCCACGAAGTGCTGGATATGACCATTGAAGATGCTCGTGAATTCTTTGATGCCGTACCGGCGCTGGCGCGTAAGCTGCAAACGCTCATCGACGTAGGCTTGTCTTACATTCGGCTTGGGCAGTCAGCAACGACGTTGTCAGGCGGTGAAGCACAGCGTGTGAAACTGGCGCGTGAGCTTTCTAAGCGTGGCACTGGCCAGACGTTGTATATCCTTGATGAGCCAACCACTGGCCTGCATTTTGCCGATATCCAGCAGTTGTTGGAAGTTCTGCATCAGTTGCGCGATCAGGGCAACACCATTGTGGTTATCGAACATAACCTGGACGTGATTAAAACGGCAGACTGGATTGTCGACCTTGGCCCAGAAGGCGGTAGCGGCGGCGGAGAGATTCTGGTTTCCGGTACGCCAGAAACCGTCGCGGAATGCGAAGCTTCACATACCGCTCGTTTCCTCAAACCTTTGCTGAAGTAGTCAGTCAGAGAGCTGCTGCCTGGTTTCCTGTGGCAGCAGCGATAATGCCTGCTGGTAAGAGGCATCCACCAGATAATAAATTTGCGAGTCGGGCAGCGACCCATCCAGATATAACGTGCTCCAGTGTGCTTTGTTCAAATGCGCACTGGGGAACACGTCTTTGTGGCTCTCACGCAGTAAATCAGTCAGCCCCGGACTGGCTTTTAACGAAACAGCCGGGCGTGCTTCGATGTCATGCACCATGGCATACATCACATCCGCTACTTTGATTTGTGTGGCCTTCCAGTCGCTATGAACAGTCTGTTCCGCTCCGGGTTTGTTCATGCAGTACTGCAATAGCTCCGAATTGGTCATTTTTTTCCCCTTTTACCTGCTCCAGTGGATTCAATGTCACGCCCAGTTTATGAAACTGGCACCTCTAAGTGTGCGAGCAACTCACCAAAAGGTAAAACCCGACAGGGGATTTTTGATGAAAAAAACGGCGACTTGCTTGCGCGCATCGCCGTCTAATATCAGTCAATATGATCAATATTCAGAGTTAACAATCACTTCCTCGCCAAAAGCCCCGGCTTTTGGCAGCGGTTGGTAGCTGGAATTCGAAGCGCGTAATAAACGGATGCCTCGGGCACCTACATCTTGAGCGGCGGTAATATCACCGTCAGAATCGCCGTAGAACACTTTGATTTTCTTATCTTTCAGCCATTGGGTTTTGGTATTTTGTCCAGGTTGGTCACCGGCAAAAATAACTGGGTTTACATTGGCTTCCGGGATTAAGAAGTCTTTTTGCAGTGTCTGAGTTACGGTTTCGGTTTTAGTTTGGCTACGGCCAGTCACAAAATAGATGCTGTCACCTCGTTTGAGGTGCATGGCGATAAGACTTTTCGCGACTTCTTTCGGCATGCTGAAGTCATCCCAGCCGTTGTTCATTTTTTCCCAGAAAGATGGGTTTTTCAGGTAATCCTGTTTGCCCGGTGAGAATTCTTTTTGCCCACGGTAAAAGCCTGGGCTTGAGAACAGCACCGTGTCGTCAATATCGAAACCCACCGCCATCGGCGCACGCCCCATCAGGCTATTTTCAATTTGAGCGACAGAAACCCAGTGAATGGGGACTTGCTGTGCTAACTGCGCAACGGTGACGCCAGGATTCAGAGGAGCGGGTGCAGATTCCTTAGCAACGGCAGACTGGTTCAATCCTAATAACAAACACGCGGCACTTAATGCCAGGGTAATTTTACGCATCATTTTCCCTTTATTTTCATCAGTTTTTATCGTTAGAAAGTGGAACAACTGGTCAAAAACCTACCCGACCATACTCGCGAGAGGCTGATAGTAAAAGGAATTTATCAGGATTTGTCATAGAAAAAGGTGATGATCACAGAATTGAATTTGTGAAGAATCACCCTCATCCCAGCCTTCGCCCTGAGGGCGAAGGAGTAAACCAGAATTAATGTGAGTAAGTACTCACATTACAGCGGCAAACGCCTGCGCCACGCGCTGTACGTTATTGCTGTTTAGCCCCGCGACACACATGCGTCCGCTGGCAATCAGATAGACACCAAACTCATCACGCAGACGATCGACTTGCTCCGCACTCAGGCCGGTATAACTGAACATCCCACGTTGTTGCAGCAGGTAGTCGAAGTTACGTTCCGGCATTTCAGCCCGCAGTACTGAAACCAGTGCCTGGCGCATATCGAGAATACGGCGACGCATCGTTTCGACTTCTGCCAGCCAGTTGGTTTTCAGCTGTTCGTCGTTCAGAACCGCAGCGATAACCTGCGCACCGAAGTTTGGCGGGCTGGAATAGTTACGGCGCACGGTAGCTTTTAGTTGGCCCAATACACGGCCTGCTGTTTCGGCATCGTCACAGACGACCGATAACCCGCCCACGCGTTCGCCATACATTGAGAAAATCTTGGAAAATGAGTTGCTGATTAAAGCTGGCAGGCCAGCGCTGGCAACTGCGCGAATCGCGTATGCATCCTCTTCCATTCCCGCGCCAAAACCCTGATAGGCAATGTCGAGGAACGGAATTAAGTTACGCGCTTTGAGGATTTCAACCACCGCATCCCACTGCGCATCCGTCAGGTCAGAACCTGTCGGGTTATGGCAGCACGGATGGAGCAACACGATACTTTGCGCAGGCAGCGTGTTCAGGGTTTCCAGCAACGCTTCGAAGCGCACACCATTGGTTTCGCTATCAAACCACGGGTAGGTATTCACCTTAAAACCCGCACCACCAAAGATTGCGATGTGGTTTTCCCAAGTCGGATCGCTGACCCATACCTGTGAATCCGGAAAATAGGTTTTCAGGAAGTCCGCACCCACTTTTAACGCACCAGAACCGCCAACGGTTTGAATGGTCGCGATACGTTCTTCAAGCAGCGCAGGATGGTTTGCGCCAAACAGCAGCGGTGCAATCGCGCTGCGATAGCTGCTCAGGCCTTCCATCGGCAGGTAAAGCGATGCGTCATGTGGTTGAGAATTCAGGCGTTCTTCAGCTTCTTCAACAGCCTGCAACTGCGGGATGACCCCATCTTCGTTGTAATAGAGGCCAATGCTGAGGTTTACCTTGTCACTACGCGAGTCAACTTTGAAACGTTCCATTAAGGTAAGGATTGGGTCGCCAGCATAGGCGTCAACTTTTTGAAACACGGTGAGGTTCTCCTGGTTTACAGTGTTGCGGACAACCACTGTAAACCGGAAGCTGGGGCGAGATCGAGGGGTTTGTGCTTAGAAACACCCCTCTCCCTGAGGGCGGTCTCTTATACACAACTCACTCAGGCAATCTTGTCAGGGTGAGATCTTTAAGCCTCGTTGATTTTCCGTTCACCCGTGCGTTCAGTTATCTCTTTCATTCCCGAAAACGGTGAACGTATCAAGGAGAGAACGCCCTCTCCTTGATAATCCTGGCGCCCGGTCATTAAATTGCCGCTACGCGGTAAACCCCAGCTTATCCCCAACATCAGGGTCGTTCGCGACTCGCTCCCGGCGGATCGCTCTCTTTCGCTGCTCCCGGCAGCTCAACCCTGATTTATGGGGAACACTGGGGCAATTTATACCAGGTACAAGGTCAAAACCTGCTCGGTGCTGTCTTTGGGTTTTGACGTTGACCTTCGGTTCCGGCTTCAATCGCGCCGTTTTTCACCCTTCAGTCGGGGTCACGTGGCCGGGAGCCACGTGAGTGAGCGATCGTCTGGAACGAGTCGCGAACGACCCTGAATGTTGGGTGAAAAACGGTGTTTACCGCTTGCGGCGATTGATTTGCCGGGAATCCGGGTTCTTAGGGTGGCGACGGTGGCCACCCTAAGTCGTTCACCGGTACAGTAGCTATATGAAACACGGAACATCGGGTGAACGGAACAGTCTCCCTACTTAAAAGGAGAGACTAAGAGACAGCCCCGAGGGTGAGGGGGAAGACAAGAAAATTAATCCAGATACTCCATCGCAACCCTTGAAGTCAGGCGCGTGATAAGTTCGTAAGCACTCACTTTTGTGATTTCAGCGATGCGCTCAACCGGCAAATTGTCACCCCACATCACCACGCTATCGCCCACTTTGTCTTCTGATTGTGGGCCGAGGTCGACACAAATCATGTCCATCGCGACACGCCCAACAATCGGCACTTCCCGGCCATTCACCAGCACAGGTGTACCAGATGGTGCCGCGCGCGGGTAACCGTCGCCATAACCCATCGCCACCACACCCAGACGTGTATCGCGCTGCGCAATCCAGGTGCCGCCGTAACCCACTGCTTCACCGGCTTTATGTTGACGCACGGCAATCAGGCTGGAAGTCAGTGACATCACCGGCTGGAAGCCAAAATCGACGCCCCACGGTTTTTGCTCAAGAGGTGAAACACCATAAAGAATGATACCTGGGCGAACCCAATCCATATGCGAGTCCGGCCACAGCAAAATACCACCAGACGCGCTAATAGAACGCTGTCCTGGTTTGCCTGCAGTAAACAAATTGAAGATATCGAGCTGGCGCGGTGTGGCGTCGGATTCCGGTTCATCAGCGCGGGCAAAATGGCTGACGATATTCACCGACTGGCTGACGTTTTTACAACGTGAAAGACGCTGATAAAACGCTTCGGCTTCTTCAGGCAAGATGCCCAAACGGTGCATGCCGGTGTCCAGCTTCATCCACACGGTAATCGGCTGGCTTAACTCGGCCTGCTCCAGCGCTTCAAGCTGTTCAATGCAGTGAACCGCGGTCTGGAAATTTTGCTCAGCAATGGTCGGCAGATCGCTTGCATTAAAGAAGCCTTCGAGCAGCAGAATGGGCTGAGTGATTCCTCCTGCGCGTAAGCGAACACCTTCTTCAAGGCGGGCGACACCAAAGGCGTCGGCATCAGCCAGGGTTTGGGCAGTCTCCAGCAGACCATGCCCGTATGCGTTTGCTTTCACCACCGCCACCATACGGCTGGCAGGAGCCAGTTCGCGCAGGCGTTGCAGGTTGTGTCGCAGAGCGCGGCGGTTAATTTTTACGGTTGCCGCTTGCATGTTCGTTCCTTGCTAAAATTTAATATTTGATTACGCAAATCCTCAAAATCATTCGCGTCACAACAAGGCGGCAAGAGAACTCGTCCCGACGAGCTTACGCAAGTAAGTGATTCGGGCGAGTGAGCGCAGCCAACGCAGTTGTGGCACGAAGGATGACGAGGATTTAGTCTTCGTCGTATTGCGGGCCAGCGTAGTTATCAAAGCGTGAGAACTGCCCGTTGAACGTCAGGCGCACGGTGCCGATTGGGCCGTTACGCTGTTTACCGAGGATGATTTGCGCGATGCCTTTCTCGTCACTGTTATCGTTATAAACTTCGTCACGGTAGATGAACATGATTAAGTCGGCATCCTGCTCGATGGAGCCGGATTCACGTAAGTCGGAGTTGACCGGGCGTTTATCGGCACGTTGTTCCAGGGAGCGGTTAAGCTGCGAGAGCGCGACAACCGGCACCTGTAGCTCTTTTGCCAGCGCCTTTAGCGAGCGCGAAATCTCAGCGATTTCCAGAGTACGGTTGTCGGAAAGCGACGGCACGCGCATCAATTGCAGGTAGTCGATCATGATCAGGCTCAGGCCGCCATGTTCGCGGTAGATACGGCGCGCACGTGAGCGCACTTCCGTTGGCGTCAGGCCGGATGAGTCATCAATGTACATATTGCGTTTTTCAAGCAAGATGCCCATGGTGCTCGAAATACGCGCCCAGTCTTCATCATCCAACTGGCCGGTACGGATTTTGGTTTGGTCGACGCGTGACAGCGACGCCAGCATACGCATCATGATCTGCTCGCCTGGCATCTCGAGGCTGAAAATCAGCACCGGTTTTTCCTGCAACATCGCGGCGTTTTCACACAGGTTCATCGCAAACGTGGTTTTACCCATCGATGGACGCGCGGCCACGATAATGAGGTCGGAACGCTGTAGACCGGCCGTTTTTTTGTTCAGATCATGGTAGCCAGTATCCACGCCCGTCACACCATCGTGTGGGGTCTGGAAGAGCGTTTCGATACGCGAAACGGTCGCTTCGAGGATTTGGTCGATGCTTTTTGGGCCTTCGTCTTTATTCGCGCGGCTCTCAGCAATCTGGAACACGCGTGACTCGGCCAGATCGAGTAAATCTTCGCTGGTACGCCCTTGCGGGTCATAACCGGCATCGGCGATTTCATTCGCCACGGCAATCATTTCACGAACAACGGCGCGTTCACGCACGATGTCGGCATAAGCACTGATGTTCGCAGCACTTGGCGTATTTTTAGATAATTCGGCCAGATAGGCGAAACCACCAACGCTTTCGAGGTTGCCCTGTAATTCCAGAGACTCAGAAAGCGTGATCAGGTCGATGGGCTTGCTCATTTCGAGCAAACGCTGCATTTCGGTGAAGATCATGCGGTGTGGACGGCTGAAAAAATCGTTAGCCACGACGCGCTCGGAAACGTTATCCCAGCGTTCGTTGTCCAGCATTAAACCGCCCAACACCGATTGCTCCGCTTCCAGAGAATGTGGCGGCATTTTCAGCCCTTCCATCTGACGATCGCGGGGTTCTTTCGGTTTGTTGAAGGGTTTATTTCCTGCCATAGTGAGGGAGTTACCAAAATCAGATAAGAGGAACGAGAGTTTACTCTATCTCCCTCCGAGGAAACAGAAGGAGTTCTCATGGCAACGCGCATTGAATTTAGTCAACATGGCGGCCCTGAAGTCTTAAAAGTTGTTGAATTCACCCCAAACGCCCCAGCAGAAAATGAAGTACAAGTTGAGAACAAAGCGATTGGTATCAACTACATTGATACCTATATTCGCAGTGGTTTATACCCGCCACCGATGCTGCCAAGTGGCCTCGGTACTGAAGCTGCGGGTGTCGTCAGTAAAGTTGGCAGCGCGGTCACGCATCTTAAAGTTGGTGATCGAGTTGTCTACGCGCAATCCGGGCTTGGTGCCTACAGCAGCGTGCATAACGTGCCAGCGGATAAAGCCGCAAAACTGCCCGATGCCATCTCTTTCGAACAAGCCGCCGCGTCATTCCTCAAAGGGCTAACTGTCTATTATCTGTTGCGTAAAACCTACGATATTAAAGCCAACGAAGTTTTCCTGTTCCATGCCGCCGCCGGTGGTGTGGGTCTTATCGCCTGCCAATGGGCCAAAGCGCTGGGTGCCAAACTGATTGGTACGGTGGGTTCGGCGCAAAAAGCAGAAAGCGCCAAAAACGCCGGTGCCTGGCAAACCATTAACTATCGCGAAGAGAATCTTGTCGAACGCGTAAAAGAGATGACAGGCGGCAAGAAAGTCGCAGTTGTTTATGATTCGGTGGGGAAAGATACCTGGGAGGCATCGCTGGATTGCTTACAGCGCCAGGGATTGATGGTGAGTTTTGGTAATTCATCTGGCCCGGTTACCGGGGTGAATCTGGGGATTCTTAACCAGAAAGGCTCGCTGTATGTTACTCGCCCGTCACTGAATGGTTACGTGACCACGCGTGAAGAGCTGGAAGAAGCTTGCAATGAGCTGTTCTCATTGATTGCCAGCGGCGTGATAAAAGTCGATGTGGCTGAAAACCAGAAATTCGCCTTAAGCGATGCCGCTTTGGCACATAAAACGCTGGAGAGCCGTAGCACGCAAGGTTCTAGTCTGCTGATTCCATAAAAGAATTTGGGCCTCCCGAGGGAAGCCCATTCTTTTTTTGTTCGCACGGTATGTAGGGTACAGCGCGATGAATTCGTTTTTCGTGACCCAGTAATATTGTCAGATTTGGTAAATAATTGATACGCCACAGCCTGCAAACTTAGCCAGAAAGATGCGAGGTTGTGATCAACTCCGCAATACCTGAGCAACTAGCCAGGTTATTACCGACAAAAGTTAGCGCTTGTCCGCAACCAATGACAACGCATGTTCCACGACATCAATCCCCGCACCGGCTTTGTGGGCGTTTTCACTCAGATAACGACGCCACTGGCGTGCACCCGGAATCCCCTGGAATAAGCCCAGCATGTGGCGGGTGACATGGCCAAGATAAGTGCCGTTTGCCAGTTCACGCTCTATGTACGGATACATGGCACGAACCGCAGCAACGGTGTCGACTTCCGGCGCATCAATACCAAAAATTTCACGGTCAACCGCGGTCAGCAGGCCTGGGTTCTGATAGGCTTCGCGCCCGACCATCACGCCATCCATATGTTCCAGATGGGCTTTTGCCTCTTCCAGCGTTTTGATACCGCCGTTGATGGCCATCGTCAGGTGTGGGAAATCACGCTTGAGTTGATACACGCGCGGGTAATCCAGCGGCGGAATTTCACGGTTTTCTTTCGGGCTTAGGCCCGAAAGCCACGCTTTACGGGCATGGATAATGAACATCTCACATTCGCCCTTCCCGGCGACTGTACCGATGAAATCACACAGGAATTCGTAGCTGTCCTGGTCATCAATGCCAATACGCGTTTTGACGGTGACGGGAATAGAAACCACGTCGCGCATCGCTTTGATGCAATCGGCAACCCGCTGGGCATCAGCCATCAGACACGCGCCAAACATGCCATTTTGTACACGGTCAGATGGGCAACCTACGTTGAGGTTAATTTCGTCGTAGCCACGTTCTTCAGCCAGTTTCGCGCATTGCGCTAAAGCCGCCGGATCGCTACCCCCCAACTGCAACGCGATAGGATGCTCGTCTTCGCTGTACGCCAGATAGTCCCCTTTGCCATGAATGATCGCACCGGTGGTCACCATTTCGGTGTACAGCAGTGTCTGGCTTGAAAGCTGACGCAAAAAATAGCGGCAGTGGCGGTCAGTCCAGTCAAGCATCGGCGCAATAGAGAAACGATGTGGCTGGAAGAGGGTCTGGTTTGTTTGTGAGGACATAGGCACTGGGCGTTTACGGGCTACGGTTAAAAAAGGGTCGCCACTATAGCATAAAGCAGCGCCGGGACACTCGCTCGTCCCGACGGCTATTTTCATCAGAAGGTCATGCTAAGCTGTGCCCCTGCCCCCCAGGTTTCGTCTTCGCCGTACAGCCCCATTAAATCGATGTGAACGCGATTAAATGGCGCAAAGCCAACCCCGCCGGTAAAGACGTTGCTATCGTTTGATTTGACGTCAGCCCGGTAACCGGCGCGCACTGCAAGCCACGGCAGCGGCGTAACTTCAGCGCCCACGCCAACGTACTGTGAATCGTCTTCGCTTTTGAAACCTTTTGTTTCGGTGAGATCGCCGTCGGCGCTAAGGGTGATGAAATCGTTATGCCAGGCTAAGCCCGCCGTCACTAACGGGCGAATCTGATAAGTGTCTTTATAGTTGACGGTTTCGCCCGTCCTGCCATTAGTGATCAAGATATCTTTGGTATCAATGTCATGTGAAATCAGGTTCTGGCCGCTCAGACCGACAGTCCAGTTTTCGCCAAAATCAGCTGCCACACCCGCATCAACGTTAAAGCCAGTGTCGTCGTTACGATAGCGGCTATTTTTCCAGTCGCTGCTGTCGTAGGAATAGATTGATGTGGTGTAGTTGTACAGCCAGGTTTTTTGCAGTTTCGGCGTGATGCCAACAGAGACAGGCACGCCGTTTAGATCAAACTGTTTCGCCAGCGCCACACCATAGTCGGAGACAATTGCGCCGCGCCCAGATGCAGTGGAGTTGAGATTGCTGGTGATAACATCAGAGCCATTAACGGCAGCATCTAGTGCGACTCCCCCGGCAACAACCCTGGAATTCGCGATGCTGTGCAGATAATCAATATCTTGTTGATCAATAGAGGAACTCACATGTGCTCGCGCATAGGCTTTTGCGACAAATGCCATCGACAGCACATCATTTGGAATACTGACTGCGATACTCGCCCCGGCTTTCGCGTTTGCTGTTTTACCTCGCAGATCTTCCAGTTCGCCAGCCAAACTCCCCGCAGCGCCCTGAAGCTGACCAAGTGAACCATTTGGGTTTAAAAGGATATCCTGCAGGGTAAGATCGTCGATAACGTTCTGGTATTGATCGACCGTATCGCTAATGCCATCAATCTGATCCTGCAGGTTATCTTTATCTGTCATTTGCCCGCTCACGGAGGGCAAAATAACTGTCACTGAGTCGTCCTGTTTTGCCTTTGCCAGCAGCGCAGGGTTTGTTAGCACTCCACTTCCATAACTCGCTGAAGCAACGCCCGTACCCCCCATTGCATCACTACGAGCTTCTGACCAGGTACCTGCCGCACTGGCTTGATTTGCCACAAATAAAGAGGCGGCGCTGAACGCCACCAGAGTTTTAATTTTTTTCATTCACCGCTCGCCCGTCTGTTAATCAGATTTCATAACTTGCCCCTGCCAGTTATGACTGAACAGAGGCGGACTATTGCTGTGAATAAAAAGCTAAAAAGGGGGATGTTTATCCCATCGAAATCCCGTTTCTCTCCATCAGGATTATGAGTTCAAAAATTCCTTGTAAACATATTTATAGTTTACCGTTCGGTTTTCGTGAAGGATGACCGTCATGTGGGCCAAAAAACTGCGGCGGGTGGTCAATCCAGCGATCCTGGCGTTGTGCGGCATAGCTCGCGTTTAGCGGGTAATAAATTCGGTTTTCGGCTTTGTTGGCCTCACCCACAATCAGCAACCGGACTTCATGCTCGGTGTTGTTGATGAAGGTATGGCAGACGCCCGTCCCGGCCGGGAAACCAACACTATCACCCGGTTCAAGTGAGTAAAGGTGGCCGTTAATCCACACCTGTGGATGCCCTTCCAGAACATAAGCAAACTCTTCCTCGCTACTTTCCGCATGCGGATAGGACGTCCGGCGGCCAGGGAGCAGGCGCTCGTGGTGAATCCCCAGGCGTGTTAGCCCAAGTTTGCGAGCCAATGGGGCGCCAATGGAAAACAGTTCAGCACTGTCTGGATAAGTTGAGTCATCTTCACCTTCCAGTTCTTTCCAGTGACGAATGCAATCAGGTTTATTCATAGCAAACTCCGGGATAGTCATCTCAAAAGGCTGTGGCCAGCATGGCGCACCACTCGGCGTTTATTGCGCGTTGTGATAGAGTGTAGGGCTAATCTACAGGGGAATGCTGATGGACATCACGACTTCACAAAACGTGTTAGCGCAGGCTGAAAAACTATGCGAACAGCGTAATGTGCGCCTGACACCACAACGCCTGGAAGTGTTGCGTTTATTGACGCAGCAAGCGGGTGCAATCAGCGCTTATGATTTGCTGGATTTACTTCGCGCCAGTGAACCGCAAGCTAAACCCCCGACAGTGTATCGTGCGCTCGATTTTCTTCTCGAACAAGGCTTTGTCCATCGCGTCGAGTCGACCAACAGCTATGTTTTGTGCCATCTGATTGATCAGCCGACTCACTCATCAGCGATGTTGATTTGCGACAGGTGTGGCGCGGTGAAGGAGCATAGCGCGGAAGGTGTGGAAGATATTATGAATCAACTGGCTGCCCAGTCAGGATTTGCTCTACACCACAATGTCATTGAGGCGCATGGTTTATGCAGCGCGTGTGCGGAAGTTGAAGCCTGTAGCCACCCGGAAGAATGCGGGCATGACCACACCATTCAGAGTAAGAAGAAGTCTCGCTAGCCTGAACCCGAAATAATTCGAGTTGCATTGAAGCGGTAAGTGAATGCAGCCAAAAGATGTAGCTTGAAGTATGGAGGGGATCGGTACATCCATGTACCAGGGCAGGTTAGCCTATGAGAGTTAACACATCTGAGGGATGAGATTACCAGCGGTAATCGTTACGTTTTTCCCAATCAACGACTTCGTTCTCTGCCTGATCTTTCGCATATCCATAGCGTTCCTGAATTTTACCGACAAGCTGATCGCGTTTCCCTTCGATGACGGTCATGTCATCGTCTGTCAGTTTGCCCCATTTCTCTTTTACTGTGCCTTTGAACTGTTTCCAGTTACCGCCGATTTCGTCTTTATTCATAATAATATCCTCATC
This sequence comes from Buttiauxella agrestis ATCC 33320, assembly GCA_024169445.1. Taxonomy (GTDB): domain Bacteria; phylum Pseudomonadota; class Gammaproteobacteria; order Enterobacterales; family Enterobacteriaceae; genus Buttiauxella; species Buttiauxella ferragutiae. Next base: position 1,322,680 of record JALKFA010000001.1, on the reverse strand, counting down.
GTTCGGTTAAGAACTGCTAATAGTTAACAACGCCCAGGTGCTGCCGTTTGGCTGACACTCACTATCTGCTGGACGTGGAAATAATTGTAGTCAAGGATATGGCTGTGAGGGGAAAACTAAGAACATTGAACCACAGAAGTAACAGAAATGATGCTGACTTGCCCCAAAATCAGGTGGCAAATCAGCATACTGGAGTGCGATTAAAAACGCGTCAGAAGGTGTAACTAACTATGAGTTGTAACTAACTATGAGTTGTAACTAACTATGAGCTGTAACTAACCAGGAGTTCCAGCCGGAAACCAGCTGTTATCCCGCCAATGGCGACGCCAAATCCATCCCAAAGACAGTCCGCGCAAAGCCAGGAACACAGCCACGGATAACCACAGACCATGATTTCCCAGATAAGGCACTGTGAGCAACGTCAGCCCAAATCCCAATGCCGCAACCGCCATGCTGTTGCGCATTTCCGTACCTCGCGTTGCGCCAATAAACATGCCGTCCAGCAAATAACACCAGACACCAACAACGGGCAAAACAATCTGCCAGTGCAAGTAGCGGTCTGCCTGTAGCTGCAATTCCGGGATAGAGGTAAGAAGCGAAACAATGTGCTCACCAAACAGCGCATACACAGTGGCAAACATAAGAGCGACTAAGCCCGCCTGGCGACATGCAGCGCCCCATACTTCGAGCAATTGACCACGGTTTTTAGCGCCAAACGCCTGCCCGGAATGGGCTTCAACGGCATAGGCGAACCCATCGAGCGCATAGGCGGTGAAGGTTAATAGCGTCATCAACACGGCGTTAACCGCGACGATTTCGCTACCTAACCGCGCGCCAAAGATAGTGACTGAGGCGAAACAGACCTGTAGCAACAGCGAGCGCAGCATGATGTCGCGATTGAGTGCCAGCAGACGCCGCACATTCCCGCGCCAGGACTCTTTGAGCATCTCAAAGCTGATTCCGCGCAAACCCATAACCTTTTTCACCATCAGCAAACCAATGATAAACGTCGCATATTCTGCGGTGACGGTGGCGAGTGCCGCGCCCTGAACATCCATGTGTAGCCCCATGACCAGCCACACATCCAGCACGATATTCAGTACGTTTCCGACAACCAGCAAGATAACTGGCGCACGCGCATACTGAACGCCTAACAACCAGCCCAACAAGACCAGGTTGGCAAGCGAGGCTGGCGCACTAAGCCAACGTATTTCAAGGAATCGCCGGGCCTGCAACAAAACATCTTCATTGCCGCCGACGATATGCAAGGCCAGGGATATCAGCGGTTCACGCAGTAAGACGATCGCCACCCCTGCTCCTAACGCCAATAGCAAGGGCTGAACCAGTGCACGCGCTAAAGCAGAGGGATTATTGGCACCAAATGCCTGGGCAGTTAAACCGGTGGTGCTCATGCGCAAAAACAGCAACAGCATAAATAAGAAGCTGGTTGCCGTCGCACCAATAGCGACACCGCCAAGATAAACAGGGCTATCCAAATGACCAATTACCGCGGTATCAACAAGGCCCAGTAAAGGCACGGTGATGTTGGAAAAAATCATGGGTAAGGCGAGGCGCCAGAGAGCTCTGTCAGCCGTCGAGAAAAATCGCATGGCCAATCCAGGAAGAGATAAGAGAATTAAGACGATGATGCGCATTAAAGCGCATCATCTGGAGAAGTTTACAGCCAGTCGCCGTTGCGAATTACCCCAACCGCCAACCCTTCAATAGAGAAGTTATGTTCGCGCAGGTCAACCACAATAGGTTCAAATTCGCTATTTTCAGGCAGAAGATGAACGGTATTACCCTGCTGCTTTAAGCGCTTAACAGTCACTTCGTCGTCAATACGCGCCACCACAACCTGGCCGTTACGCACATCCTGAGTTTTATGAACTGCAAGCAGGTCGCCGTCCATAATACCGATGTCTTTCATAGACATCCCGCTAACGCGCAACAGGAAATCGGCATTTGGTTTAAACAGTGATGGGTCAACCTGGTAATGGCCTTCGATGTGCTGTTGTGCAAGGAGTGGTTCCCCCGCAGCAACACGCCCAACCAGCGGAATACCGGTAACTTCTTCCACCAGCAAGCGGATACCGCGCGACGCACCAGAGATAATCTCAATGACGCCTTTACGGGCAAGTGCTTTCAGGTGCTCTTCAGCGGCGTTCGGAGAACGGAACCCCAGACGTTGAGCAATCTCGGCACGAGTCGGTGGCATGCCGGTCTGGCTGATATGATCCCGAATAAGATCAAACACCTCTTGCTGCCTGGTAGTTAACGCTTTCATTCCGCCCCCTGGGTGTTTATACAGTTATGCTGTGAGTATATACAGTCAAAGGCGATTTTGGAACCACAAATTGAGCAAAAAACCAGGGACTTAACTATTCTGGAAAGATCATCGCAAATGCGGCCAAAGCAGTGTGACCCAGGTAATAACTGCGAGGATAATGGCGATTAATACGGCAGCAGACCCCATGTCCTTGGCCCGTCCTGAAAGCTCGTGGTAATCGGTACCAACACGGTCAACAAGCGCCTCGATAGCGCTATTGAGAATTTCGACAATCATGACCAGCACAACAGAACCAATCAGTAAAATACGGGTGATAGGGTCAACATCTAACCAGCAGGCGATGGCGATGGCGATGAGCGCGCTAACCCCTTCCTGGCGGAAAGCCGCTTCGTTAATCCAGGCTGCTTTGAGCCCTTTCCATGAGTAGCCTGCGGCTTTGATGATACGGGTAAGTCCAGTGGTACTGCTCGCCATTTTGGGAAACCTTTTCAAATTATTTGGGTCAATGCTTATCTATATTGCAACGCCACAGAAATCTGAGCCAGATTCTGATATTCTTGCGGCGAATTTGCATCATTAACCTGAGGCTTTACATCGTTTATGTCAGGCTGGCCAAGAATCTACTACAAATTACTTAATTTACCATTAGGCGTTCTGGTAAAGAGCAAGTCCATTCCGGCAGATCCACAAGCCGAACTGGGCTTAGATCCCACACGCCCGATTATGTATGTCCTGCCGTATAACTCCAAGGCGGACTTATTAACGCTGCGCGCACAATGTCTCGCGCATAACTTGCCCGACCCTCTCGAGCCGTTAGAAATCGACGGTGCGGTATTGCCGCGCTATGTCTTTATCCATGGCGGCCCGCGTGTTTTCACTTATTACACGCCAAAAGAAGAGTCGATCAAACTGTTCCACGATTACCTCGACTTACACCGCAGCAATCCAAATCTGGATGTGCAGATGGTGCCAGTATCGGTGATGTTTGGCCGCTCCCCTGGGCGCGAAAAAGGCGAAGTGAATCCGCCATTAAAGATGCTGAACGGCGTCCAGAAATTTTTCGCTGTTTCCTGGCTTGGGCGCGACAGCTTTGTGCGTTTCTCCGCTCCGGTTTCGCTGCGCCAGATGGCAACCGACCACGGTACAGACAAAAAAATCGCCCAAAAACTGGCTCGCGTAGCGCGTATGCACTTTGCTCGCCAGCGTTTAGCGACTGTCGGCCCGCGTCTGCCGGTACGCCAGGATCTGTTCAATAAGCTACTGGCCTCAAAAGCTATCGCTCGTGCAGTAGAAGATGAAGCGCGCAGCAAGAAAATCTCCCATGAAAAAGCCCAGCAGAATGCTGTTGCTTTGATGGAAGAGATTGCCGCTAACTTCTCGTATGAAGCCGTGCGTTTGACTGACCGCGTGTTAGGTCTGACGTGGAACCGTTTGTACCAGGGCATCAACGTTCATAACGCTGAACGCGTGCGCCAACTGGCTCATGACGGCCACGAGATTGTCTATGTGCCCTGCCATCGCAGCCACATGGACTACATGCTGTTGTCCTACGTGCTTTATCACCAGGGGCTGGTTCCTCCGCACATCGCAGCGGGTATCAACCTGAATTTCTGGCCAGCCGGCCCGATTTTCCGCCGCCTCGGTGCGTTCTTTATCCGCCGTACCTTTAAAGGCAGCAAACTCTACTCCACCGTGTTCCGTGAATATCTGGGCGAGCTGTTTAGCCGTGGCTATTCCGTTGAATACTTTGTGGAAGGTGGCCGTTCCCGTACCGGGCGTTTGCTCGACCCGAAAACCGGCACGCTGTCGATGACCATCCAGGCCATGCTGCGCGGCGGTACTCGCCCTATTACCCTGGTGCCAATTTACATTGGTTATGAGCATGTAATGGAAGTGGGGACTTACGCGAAAGAGCTGCGTGGCGCGACCAAAGAGAAAGAGAGTTTCATGCAGATGGTGCGCGGGCTGAGTAAGCTGCGTAACCTCGGCCAGGGCTATGTTAACTTTGGCGAACCGATGCCGCTGATGACGTTCCTGAACCAGCGTGTTCCAGAGTGGCGCGATTCAATCGACCCGATTGAGGCCATCCGCCCGGCATGGTTGACGCCAACGGTCAATGAAATTGCCGCTGAACTGATGGTGCGTATTAACAATGCCGGTGCGGCAAATGCCATGAACCTGTGCTGTACCGCGCTGTTGGCCTCGCGTCAGCGTTCACTTACCCGTGAGCAACTGACCGAGCAGCTCAACTGCTACCTGAGCCTGTTGCGTAATGTGCCGTATTCACCGGACGCGACTGCACCAGACCAGCCAGCAGAAGCGCTGATTGAACACGCATTGCAGATGAACAAGTTTGAAGTTGAGAAAGACACCATCGGTGACATCATCATTCTGCCGCGCGAGCAGGCGGTTCTGATGACTTATTACCGTAACAACATCCTGCATATGCTGGTGTTGCCTTCTCTGCTGGCGGCAATTATTACTCAACATCGCCGTATTGACCGTAACGAACTGCTGCGTCAGGTCGAGCTACTTTACCCGATGCTGAAGGCTGAACTGTTCTTGCGCTGGAGCACGACCGAACTTGCTGGTGAAATTGACATCATGCTCAATGAACTGGTTCGTCAGGAACTGGTGACACTGACAGGCGATGAAGTGCAGATTAATCCTGCTCGTTCACGCACCATGCAGCTGCTGGCAGCAGGTGTTCGCGAAACGCTACAGCGTTATGCGATTACCTTCTGGCTGCTGAGCGCAAATCCGTCGATTAACCGTGGGACACTGGAGCGCGAAAGCCGCACCGTTGCCCAGCGTTTGTCTGTTTTGCATGGCATTAATGCACCGGAGTTCTTTGATAAAGCCGTCTTCACCTCGCTGGTTTTAACCTTACGTGATGAAGGCTATATCAGCGATACCGGGGATGCAGAGCCTACTGAAACCATGAAGGTCTACCAGATGCTGGCAGAACTGATCATGCCGGATGTGCGTTTGACGATTGAAAGTGCGACGTCGCAGGCTGCGACTGAGTAAAAAATCTGGCGGATGACGCGATTGCTTATCCGCCCTACGGTTCGACTTGTAGGGCGGATAAACGAAGTGTCATCCGCCATTTAATTTCTGATATTAGAAGTGCACGTAACTCAACACCAGGCCAATAAACAACACCAGGCCAACGTAGTTATTATTCAGGAATGCGCGGAAACAAGCATCGCGATCGCGGTTCGCCGTCAAACGCTGCTGATGTATAAACAGTGCCCCCGCCAGCGCAATAGACCAGTAGAATGCCCCGCCTAATCCGTTTAACCAGCCAATCACCGCCAGCAAAACCATCACCGCAATCTGCAAAATCCCGATAATCACATTGTCATAGCGCCCGAACAGTATCGCCGTGGATTTGATGCCAATTTTCAGGTCATCATCGCGATCAACCATCGCATATTGCGTGTCGTAAGCGACCGCCCAGCAAATATTGGTCAAAAACATCAGCCAACAACTTAGCGGTACAGATTCGCTAACCGCAGCAAATGCCATCGGGATGGACCAACCGAACGCCGCACCCAACACCACTTGTGGCAAATGGGTGTAACGTTTCATAAAGGGATAAACCCAGGCTAATGCTAACCCCGCCACCGACAATAAAATTGTCATCGTGTTAAGCGTCAGCACCAGTAAAAACGACAGCAACACCAGTACCACAAACAGGATACGCGCTTCTTTTTCGCTGACTGCTCCGCTCGGTAGCGGACGGTGGGCGGTGCGTTTTACGTGACCATCAAACTTGCGATCGGCGTAGTCGTTTACCACACAACCCGCGGCGCGCATCATCCAGACTCCGGCGATAAACACACATAAAATGGTCAGTGGTGGGACACCCGGTGTCGCGAGCCATAACGCCCATAAAGTGGGCCATAACAGTAAAAGCGAGCCAATCGGCTTATCCAGCCTCATCAGGCGTTGCCAGGCCTGCCATTTGCCCTGTTTAAGACTCCACTCCATTATTTTTCCTCTGCATACAACGGCGAAGCGGGAAGGAATAGTTCGGTCAGCACCAATGGCTTTCCGGCTAATCTCAGACGGGAACGACGCCCCCACAGCTCCGCACTACGACCAATCTCAATAAAATCCCGTGTCAGGGATGATGCACTAAATAGATAACGCCCGAGTGGCGTGGTGCCGAGCTGTTGCAAAGCCAGCTCCGGCCCTTCAAGAGTGGATTCTGGTACAACGGTGCGCCCCAGCAACCAGGGTTCATCGTCACCGCAGAGCACAACTTCACGCAGCCAGTAGCGTTTGGCTTCAGGCATCATATCAGCTTCCGGAAAATCGACAGGTGAATCGAAAAAACCTTCACGCACAATACGAACAGTGACTCGCGAACAATACTGTTCAAAGCGTTTAGTCATTGAGTCTTCAAGCAACAACCAGTCAAGAAGCGATGCGCTCAGCTCCTCTGGAATCGTAGCCTCAAAACGTAAGGCGCGCAGTGGCGAAAGCGCGTCAGACATGTGAATTTCTCCGAAACAAAACCGGCAGTCATTGTAACGCAGAATGGGTATAGCGGGGGATTCAAAACACCTTCTAAATCATTCGAGTTGAATCAAGGCGGCAATTGGGAGTCAGCTTGAAGCGGGAGCAAAGTTGCCCTAAATAGTTCGAGTGGCATCAAGGCGGCAAACGAACGAATCCCTATGAGCTTACTAGAGTAAGTGATTAGGGTGAGTGAGAGCAGCCAACGCCGAGGCAGCTCGAAATATGACGGGCAAAAAAAGGTGCGCTCAGTGAGCGCACCAAACCTCAAACATCAGCACTGCGGGGAAACGCTTACCCCTTGCCTTTTACACTGCTGATAAAAGTTTTACGGGCAGTAGTCGAGCCCAGGCGTTCAGCTTCATCCAGTAGTTTCAGGGCTTTATCAACATCACCTGCGGCTACTGCTTGTTTGATTGCCTGGTTGAAATAGGTTTCCGTATCACTCAGCACGGGCTCTTTTTTCGCAGCTGGAGCCACTACGGCGGTTGTTGCCACTGCCGCAGGTGCAGTGTAAGTGGTGGCTGGTGCGGCGGTATTACCGACCGTTACCGGGCCTGGGCCTGATGAACCAAACAGCGGCCCAACTAAAATACTGGAACTTGAAGAAGTTTTGACCTTAAGTGAAATTTCACCTTCAGTACCATGGCGTGCAATCGGATCAGGAATATCTGGTACCGCATTACCGTTGCCCCTGGCATAGGCTTTTGCAGGGTCAACCATCGTGGTGGTTTGTTGCAGGTCTTTATTGGTGGTGAACACCAACAAATAAAGTTTTTGTTGCCCCAATGCTGGGGTTAATTTCATGACGCCTTCCAGGCGATTTAAAGACAACACTCCCGGTTCCTGATAGGCAAAGAAAGCCGATGGGAAATAAGCAGCAGGCGTCATGTTTTGGTCAAATACCAACACGTTTGGTGCAAATACCGTATCTTTATTCACGATACTTGAGAGCGTAATCGTCAGCTCCCCGATACTTGCCGGTACGCTGTAGGCCGCAACTGGCCCGGTGATATCACCGGCATTCAAGCTCTGGCCGGTGGTTGCGAGATTAGTCTTTTGGGTTTGGGTTTGATCAACCGGGATCCATTGCAGCTGTTGCAATGCGGAAGACGGGATAGCAGGTGCAGCAGAAAGATCCTGCGGCACGATATTAACATTGGCCAGGCTTAAGCCAGGCATGCTTGCAAACAACCCTGCGGATAAGCAGAGTGCCAGGAGACTTTTTTTCATTTTCATTGTTATCAACCTCAATGGGAAATCGGTGGAAAGTTAGCCAGGCAATAGCGCTTTCCATCGAAACAGGCATTGGCATACAAGGGTAATAACGAGGGGCTCAGTGGCGAACCCCTCATCGTTTCATAACATTAGGTTAAAGCCGTATTACCACCAGATTTCCATCTGGGCACCGAAGGAGAACTCGTCGTTATCGCCGCGGCTGGTAGAGAAGTTACCGTTACCAGTGTTGTCTGCGATGGCAAAGCGAGTGGCGTCGCCGTTAGCGTCTTTCGCGTAACCCCACTGCTCATCCCAACGGGCATAAGTTGCAAACAGACGCAGTGCTGGACGTGACCAGATGCTGTCACCTGCTTGCCATTGTTGTGCCAGAGTAATTTTGTACTGACCGTTGCGATCGCCAGTTTCCTGGGATTTCACGTTGTCGTAGCCAAGTTCCAGCAAGGTACTCATGATTGGCGTCCATTTGTACATTGGACGAATACCGATGGTGTACCATTCAGTCCCCTGGTTATCATCCATATCCAGGTTCTGGTACATACCGACATACATCAGGTCCCATTTGTCTGCCAGCGTGATTGCGCCGTGGTCGAGGACACGGATCATGCTGCCGTCGTTGTTAACGCTACCGCCCTGCGCCTGGCCTTTGCCCTGCGAAGTCATAGAGTCAGTTGCATACTGCACAACGAATTTGTTAAAGCCTTTCAACATACTTTGCGTATGTTCTGCAGTCAGCATCCAACCATCTTTCGACGCACCTGGTTCCAGGTAGTAATCGTCAGGAATGTTGGTGTGACCGTAATCAACGCCCAGCTCCAGTGTGCCGCCGTCGTTAATTTCTAAACCAGCCCAACGCACGTCAAACACGTCGTTTGGTACTTTATTGTTATATGTACGCTCGCCAGTAGCCGGGTCGAATTCCGCATTCGCAGAAGAACCGCCAGACTCTGTAGAACGAGTGGCCGCGAAGGAAAGTTTGCCTGCGCCGACATCAATGTTTTCCAGACCCGCACCAGGACCAGAAATATCCCAGTAGTAGAAGTCAATCATGTGAACGTCATGACGTTGGTAGAAACGCTTACCTGCCCACATGTTTGCGCCTGGCAGAGAATCGATAAGGTTTTTACCCTGCACGTTGAATTCACGGATGGCTGGAGTGTTATCGTTTTCCCAGTCGTTCAACTGTGATGAGTTGTAGGCAATGTTGGAGTCGAAGTAGAAGCTCTTATCGCCTTCTTTCCACACTTCCTGGCCTAATTTAATTTCTGCGTAAGTATCACATTCGTTACCCAGACGATATTTAGATTGAGCACCAGTTGCCTGGAAGCATTCTTGTGGTCCGCCGCTACCGGTCCAGCCGATACCAGAACGGGCGTAACCGTGGAAGTCCACAGCCAGAGCCTGAACAGACATAACGCCTGCTGCTACGGCAACTGCCAGTGGGAGTTTGCGCAGAGTAATCATCGTTCTATCTCCTGAATCATTGCTTTTCTTTTTTATGGGAATGCTTAAACACCTGGCTCTTGATGCAGCCGACGACATGCAGTGCCATCCTCACGGAACAGATGGCAACGCTCTGGCGGCAAGCCAATAGCGAATGTGGCACCCTCTTTTACCAACACCACGTCATTCTGGCGGTACACCAGGTTCTGACGGATGGCGGGGATTTGGATGTGAATCTGAGTTTCATGACCGAGTTGCTCAACCACCTGAACTTCGCCTTCAAGCGTGACGTCAGCGATATCGCTTGGCAGCAGATGTTCCGGGCGAATGCCCAGAGACATATTGGCGCCGACCTGGACTTCTTTGCTCTCTACCGGCAGCCAAACTTGCTGACGGTTTGGTAATTCAACCTGTACCTGATCAATCGCAGTGGCGGTCACTTTCACTGGCAGGAAGTTCATTTTTGGCGAGCCAATAAAGCCCGCAACAAAACGGTCCGCCGGGTAGTGATACAGCTCGAGCGGTTTACCGACTTGCGCCACGCGGCCTGCGTCCAGTACCACAATTTTGTCGGCCAGCGTCATCGCTTCGACCTGATCGTGGGTGACATAAACCATGGTGCGTCCAAGACGCTTGTGCAGTCGGGAGATCTCAATACGCATCTGCACACGCAGTGCCGCATCAAGGTTAGAAAGTGGTTCATCGAGCAGGAAGACACGCGGTTCTGCCACCAGCGTACGGCCAATGGCAACACGCTGACGTTGTCCGCCAGACAGTGCTTTTGGGCGGCGATCTAATAAATGGGCCAGCTGCAACGTTTCTGAAACTTGTGTGACTCGCTGATTAATTTCGCTTTTCTTGGCACCGGCCAACTTCAGCCCAAAGGACATGTTTTCTGCAACAGAAAGATGGGGATACAGGGCATAAGACTGGAACACCATGCCAACACCGCGCTCTGCGGGAGGAATGTCGTTCATGCGAGTTTCACCAATGAACAAATCACCACTGGTGATGGTTTCCAGCCCAGCGATCATGCGCAACAGTGTGGATTTACCGCAGCCTGACGGACCAACAAAAACTACAAACTCACCTTCCTGGATGTCCAGATTGATATCTTTCGATACCACCACATCCCCCCAGGCTTTTGTTACGTTCCGTAGCTGTACGCTTGCCATGTACTTCTCCCTTCATTCATTCCGTCACGATGCTAATGGGCAGGTGATTCAAGATGTGTCGGACTATGACGGATCTATACATTTGGTAACTCCTCCACCCTGATGTTTTTTATGGGGGAGGAGGCGGGAGGATGAGAAGTGAGTTTCTGCAACCGGTTACAGTCGGCACAAGAGATTTTCGTGATCGTGGTTTCAAAAAACCGGGTGGTTTTGTGTGCTCCAGGACACATAACTGCCAGTTATGTAATGGGGATCACAGATAATCGGGGTGGGGCGTAGGGCTAAGGAGGATGAGAAGCACTTGCCATCTGCGCAAACTGGCAACCGTAACGCCACTAGCTTGACCTGATGTATCCACGCGCAAACCACCATTCAAAGGATGGGAACATATGAAAATTAAAACTGGCGCCCGCATCCTCGCTCTGTCTGCCCTGACAACGATGATGTTTTCCGCCTCTGCACTGGCAAAAATAGAAGAAGGCAAACTGGTCATCTGGATTAACGGTGACAAAGGCTATAACGGCCTGGCCGAAGTGGGTAAAAAGTTTGAGAAAGACACGGGCATTAAAGTGACCATCGAGCACCCGGACAAACTGGAAGAGAAATTCCCACAAGTCGCGGCGACCGGCGATGGCCCGGACATTATCTTCTGGGCGCACGACCGTTTCGGTGGTTACGCACAATCTGGCCTGCTGGCCGAAATCACTCCAGACAAAGCTTTCCAGGACAAACTGTATCCGTTTACCTGGGACGCAGTTCGTTACAACGGCAAAATCATTGCTTACCCAGTCGCGGTTGAAGCACTATCTCTGATTTATAACAAAGACTTAGTCCCTAACCCGCCAAAAACCTGGGAAGAAATCCCGGCTCTGGATAAGCAGCTGAAAGCCAAAGGTAAGAGCGCGTTGATGTTCAACCTGCAAGAACCGTACTTCACCTGGCCACTGATTGCTGCTGACGGTGGTTACGCGTTCAAACTCGAAAACGGAAAATATGACGTGAAAGATGTCGGCGTGGACAGCCCAGGCGCGAAAGCGGGCCTGACCTTCCTGGTCGACATGATTAAAAACAAACAAATGAATGCGGATACCGATTACTCCATCGCAGAAGCGGCCTTTAACAAAGGCGAAACCGCGATGACGATTAACGGCCCGTGGGCATGGTCCAACATCGATAAGAGCAAAATCAATTACGGCGTAGCGCTGCTGCCAACCTTCAAAGGCAAAGCATCTAAACCGTTCGTTGGTGTGCTGAGTGCCGGTATCAATGCGGCTAGCCCGAACAAAGAACTGGCGAAAGAGTTCCTGGAAAACTACCTGATGACCGACCAGGGCCTGGCTGAAGTCAACAAAGACAAGCCATTGGGCGCAGTTGCTCTGAAATCTTACCAGGATCAACTGGCGAAAGATCCACGTATCGCTGCCACCATGGATAACGCCCAAAAAGGCGAAATCATGCCTAACATCCCGCAAATGGCCGCCTTCTGGTACGCCACACGCACCGCCGTCATCAACGCAGTTAGCGGTCGTCAGACTGTTGATGAAGCGCTGAAAGATGCTCAGGGACGTATTACTAAGTAAGTCATTCCCCCTCACCCCGGCCCTCTCCCCGCTGGGGCGAGGGAGATAACCGAGCAATCCCCTCCAGCTCAGGGGACGGTGAGAACCGCGCAATCCCCTCTCCCTCAGGGAGAGGGTTAGGGTGAGGGTGGTTTCAGATGATAAGTTGTAGAGGTAGAGGAAGACCCCATGGATGTTGTTAAAAAGAGCCACTGGTGGCAAAGCGATGTACTGAAGTGGTCAGTCATCGGCCTGATGGGACTGCTGGTTGGTTATCTTATTGTCATAATGTACGCCCAGGGGGAGTACCTGTTTGCCATCATGACGCTGATTTTAAGCTCAGCTGGCCTCTATATTTTTGCCAACCGTAAGGCTTATGCCTGGCGTTATGTTTACCCTGGAATGGCTGGTATGGGGCTGTTTGTCCTGTTCCCATTGGTTTGTACCATCGCCATCGCCTTCACCAACTACAGCAGCACCAACCAGTTGACCCAGGAACGGGCACAGGAAGTGCTGATGGACCGCCAATATCAGGCGGGCAAAACCTTTAACTTCGGCCTTTATCCGGCGGGCGATGAGTGGCAACTGGCCCTCACCGACGGAGAAACTGGCAAAAATTACCTCTCCGACGCCTTTAAATTTGGCGGCGAGCAGCACCTGAAATTGAAAGAAGCGGATGCGCTGCCAACGGGCGAAAAAGCCAATCTGCGCGTGATCACGCAAAACCGCGCGGCATTGACGCAAATCACCGCGCAAATGCCAGATGAAAGCACGCTGACCATGAGTTCCCTGCGCCAGTTTTCCGGCACCCGTCCACTGTATACGGCGGCGGATAACGGTGAGCTGACCAACAACCAAAGCGGCGTTAAATACCGCCCGAATAACGATATTGGTTTCTATCAGTCTGTTAACGCCGAAGGCAACTGGGGCAACGAGCAATTAAGCCCGGGCTACACCGTCACCATCGGCTGGAAAAACTTCTTACGTGTGTTCCACGATGAAGGCATCCAAAAACCATTTATGGCGATTTTCGTCTGGACGGTGATCTTCTCAATCCTGACGGTGATTCTCACCGTGGCTGTCGGCATGATTCTGGCGTGTGTTGTGCAGTGGGAATCCCTGAAAGGCAAAGCGATTTATCGCGTGATGTTGATCCTGCCATACGCGGTACCGTCGTTTATTTCTATTTTGATTTTCAAAGGGTTGTTCAACCAAAGTTTCGGTGAAATCAACATGATGTTGAGCTCACTGTTTGGTATCAAACCCGCCTGGTTTAGCGACCCAACCACCGCACGTTCCATGATAATTATCGTCAATACCTGGCTCGGTTATCCATACATGATGATTTTGTGCATGGGCTTGTTGAAAGCGATTCCGGACGACTTATACGAAGCTTCGGCAATGGATGGTGCAGGCCCATTCCAGAATTTCTTTAAAATCACGCTGCCGCTGCTGATTAAGCCGCTGACACCACTGATGATTGCCAGCTTTGCCTTTAACTTTAACAACTTCGTGCTGATTCAGCTGTTAACCAATGGCGGGCCAGACAGGCTCGGCACCACAACGCCTGCGGGCTACACGGACTTGCTGGTGAGCTACACCTACCGCATCGCCTTTGAAGGCGGCGGCGGCCAGGACTTTGGTTTAGCGGCGGCTATCGCAACGCTTATCTTCCTGCTGGTTGGGGCATTAGCGATTGTTAACCTGAAAGCCACCCGCATGAAGTTTGATTAAGGAGCGATTCACATGGCAATGGTTCAACCCAAATCTCAAAAGCTGCGTCTGTTTACCACGCATCTGCTACTACTGATATTTATCGCGGCAATTATGTTCCCGCTGCTGATGGTGATTGCGATTTCACTGCGCCCGGGTAACTTCGCCACTGGCAGCCTGATCCCGGATCAAATCTCCTGGGAGCACTGGAAATTAGCACTGGGCTTTAGCGTGCAACATGCCGATGGCAGCGTCACGCCACCGCCGTTCCCGGTGCTGTTGTGGCTGTGGAACTCCATCAAGATTGCGGCGATTACCGCGCTGGGGATTGTCACGCTTTCAACCACTTGTGCTTATGCGTTTGCCCGTATGCGTTTCCCTGGCAAAGCCACGTTGCTCAAAGGGATGCTGATTTTCCAGATGTTCCCGGCGGTATTGTCACTGGTGGCGTTGTATGCCTTGTTTGACCGCCTCGGCCAGTACATTCCGTTTATTGGTTTGAATACGCACGGTGGGGTGATCTTCGCCTATCTTGGCGGTATTGCGCTGCATGTGTGGACGATTAAGGGCTACTTCGAAACTATCGATAACTCGCTGGAAGAAGCGGCAGCGCTGGATGGTGCAACTCCATGGCAAGCCTTCCGCCTGGTGTTGCTGCCGCTGTCTGTGCCAATTCTGGCAGTGGTATTTATTCTGTCGTTTATCGCCGCGATTACCGAAGTGCCAGTCGCGTCATTGTTACTGCGTGACGTCAACAGCTACACCCTGGCGGTAGGTATGCAGCAATATCTCAACCCACAAAACTATTTGTGGGGCGACTTTGCTGCTGCCGCTGTGCTCTCTGCCATCCCGATTACCGTCGTGTTCTTACTGGCGCAACGCTGGCTAGTGAGCGGCCTGACGGCGGGAGGGGTGAAAGGATAAGATTTCCTGTCAGTTATTGCTTCATCTTATGTCATGCCACTGCAAACCCTCAATTTGACTTAGTCTCATTTCCGGCGGCCTTCGGGCCGCCTTTTTTTATTCTCGTTTTAAGCGACTGCTATTACACAACCACAGCGTGATCACCAGTAACAAAATCGCCCCCGAGTAGATCAATACATCGCGCGGATCTTTATGGTCGATGATGATAAGCCGCACAATGGCGGTGATGCCGATATAGATAAAGTAACGCAGTGGGAAGTGATAACCGGATTGAAAGTACTTCACGATCAACGCGATAAATTCGAAGTAAAGAAAGTAAACCACCAGCCCTTCAATCAGCTGATACTTGCTGGCTTGATCGCTGGGCGCAAACAGCGAGGTGGCTAAGTGCAGCGTTTCTTTACCCAGGAAGATGATGAGGATTACGCCGAGCGCAAGCAACGCCAGATTGAGGACCGTTTGCATAACTTTAGCGATGAGTTCAACGCGGGGGGTGGTTGTCATAAGAACGCCTCATGTTTGGGTATCGAGGTGTTGTTATACGTTAAAACTGTGATCTGAATCTAATTTTTCTGCTTATGTTGCCCCCTCACCCCGGCCCCTCTCCCTGTGGGAGAGGGGCCGGGGTGAGGGCATGATCACCTGAAATTAATATCCCGATCGCTCGTCATCCCATACAACTCAAACTTACGACCCAGCATCTGCCCACCGTCACGCGTCAGCGGTGTCCAGCTCACTTGCGCGCGGCTGCGGGTTGGTGATGATGAGAAAAGATCCAACGGCACATTGACGTAGAAACCTTTGGTGAAATCCCCTTCCCCGTACTCTTCTTTCGACACATTAGTAATGGTCGCGTACGTCCCCACCACCACGCCGCTGTCGAAGCGTTTCGAGATCTCCAGCGTGCCGCCTTTATCTTTTGCCAGATATTGGCCAATGCTGAGTTTAACCAGCACATCTTCGGCAAACGGTGGTGTCCAGTAACCGGTGATATGGCCAGTTGGCGCGCTGTAGTCGGTGAACTTCATCATGTCCAGCGAGCTGGTCCAGTCACGCTGTTTGACGTAGTTGGCATTGGCACCAATTGCCCAGTTACTGTCGACCGGACGATACAACACTTCCGCCCCAACCCCGCCATACATGGTTTCGAGATAACCGCCGTACACCTGTCCATACCAGCTGTTGCCCAAATACTGGAAGTAGTTAGCTTGCAGGTTGTTGACGTAAATATCGTTCTCGACGTAATCACGGACGTGAGTACGTACACGCGGCAACGTCGAATCATTCGGAGGATTGGTGTAGTTAAATTTGTCGTAGTTATTGGCGATGTTGGCAAACAGACTGCCGGTGGTCAGCAAGTGATCCGTCACCCACCAGTCGGCAGTGCCCATCACGCCAACCTGATACATATAGAAGCTTTCTGGCCCGCCGACAGACTGGTTGAGCACCGGGTTAATCGCGAAATTCAGCTTCGATTTATCGATGAAATAACCCTGCTCGGTTTTCTCAGGAATGATCGGCTCAACGCGCTTTTGTACCAGTTGCGTTTCATGCCCCAGCGGCTCACCTTCAAGATGATCGCGCAGACTCGCAACGTCTGTTTCTGTCGTTACCTGCGGCAGATTCAGACGCGTTTCGGTAATTCGAACCGTGCGGATATTCTCCGGCAGGTCGTTCATGATGATACGGTTGGCACGCTCAATCCCTTCGTGGGAGTCGCGGTATTTCACCTGCTCGCCAGTCACATACAAGGTATCGCCTTTTACCTGAATATTCGGGTTCGCCAGACCGGCGTTGTATTTGAGCTGCGTGAGCTGATTCGCCACCACCGTCGGTTGCAAAATTTCATCTTGCGGTTGCGGCTGATATTGCGGGCGGCGATTATCGTTATAACCTGGGCGCAAATCGTTGAAGTTAGTGCGTAACGTGACGCCAAACATCAGGGTATTGCCACGCTCATAGCTGACGTTAACGTCGGCCCAATCGGCGACGCGGTAGATAGCACCGACGTTAAAGTTGCTACGCTGTTCGAGTTTCCCGGCAAAATCTTGCGTGTAATTATTACCTTCGTATTCCAGTTTCAGGCGCAGCGGTTGCCACGGAGTCTGGTATTCGATGCCGCCAAACAATGATGCAGGGCCATGGAACATGCCGCTAAAGTTGAACGAACCGGCCTGGTTGTAGCTGTTATCGCGATAGCAAAAACCATTGCTCACTTCGCAGAATGGATTTTTCACGTTACCGCTGGTGCCCATGTAACCCCAGCCCATTCCGAGGGTAAAATCGAACGGCCCCCAGGCTTTGCTCGCCACGATATATTCGCTGTCAAACAGCCCGGTACCGCCTAAGTCACGGAACCCTACCGCCACTTGCGGCAAGTAATACCCTTCCTCCCAAAGACGGACTTTCATGTCGAAGGCTTTATCTTTGTAGGTCTGGTCGCCCGAGAAAGCGTCGACACTACTGTACTGTTTGGTGCGCACATCGGTGTAGCGCAGCGTCGTTTCCAGCCATGGGAACAATTGCACTGAAGCCGAGTAAAAGCGGTACTGATCGTTATCGCGATAGTTGAGGCTAAATTCCCCTTCGCGCGCCATGCGGGCCGTGGGAGTTTGCAGCAAACCGACGCCGCCGAAATCCGATTGCGATGGGCCAACAGGAGCCGGGAAAGTTTCAGCCTGGCAAGCCGATGAAACTGCCAGCGCCAGCAAACTGTAGAGCGTTTTCTTCTTCATCAATCCGGTCTCCGATGCGTCAGAGAGTGAAGGATTTGCTGATTCATTTGTTCAAAATCAGAATTAAGCAGGCGCTCTTTAAAGCCGACAAACAGGATGCTTCCCGGCGTGAGTTCGACGTGGCGGTTATTCCAGTAGGCGACTGGCGCTTTTTGCGTTTTGCCATCTGGATAGATAACCCATGCAAAACTGCGATCGGCACCACTGAGTTTGTCGATGCCATCGAGATATTCATCCGCGCTGCGCCCTGCCACAAAAGGCTTCGCCCCTGGTGAACTCACCAACCCCACCAGCGTGATGGTGGCCGGCTGCACTCCTGCCCACAGGCTGTAATCGCCTTGCAGCGGGACATTGGCCCGCGGATGCACGCGTACCCAGTCGGGGTCGAGATCAACAAACTGGCGTCCGGTAACGTGAACGGCCTGCATTTGCTGGCGCACACCGTTAATTGCCGCCACATCATCACCGTCTTCCCCGGCGGCTAATGCGCTCAACGAAGCCAGTAATTTCTGGTGTTGTTGTTCTTCAGCCGCCGAAGCCTGGCGTTCGCTTATCACCGCACCGGGCCACCAGGCGTTCGCCAATGAAGGTTGAGTCACTAAGTCGGCCAGCCGTTCTACGTTTTTAATGGTTTGATTTTGTGGATAAATCGTCACGTTTCCAGCGGCGTAAGCGCTAAATTGAAGGGTGGATAAGCAAAATGCCGCTAAAACCCGTCGGATGACGCTGCGCTTATCCGACCTACAAAACCGTAGGGTGGATAAACGTAGTGTCATCCACCATGTGGTTGAAGAACGCGTCATAGCTTTTATTTTCATTCTTTCGCCGCCTTCAACAGAATCGTGGTGACAGGCCAATAATCAGGGCCAAGATATTGTTTTGACTGGCGTACCTGGCCTGCGCTGTCTATCCAGAAGCGGTTATGCCAGGTTTTATCCAGCGCGGTGATTTCTTCATCAAGAATGCGCACCGGCGTGGTGCTTTCAGCCACGTTCAGCGTGTCGGTGCCGTCCCAGGTAAACGTTGAACGCGCCGAAGCCATGCGTACTTGCTGGTGTTCGGTCCAGGCCATTTGCCGCGTCCAGCTTATGCCATCGACAATTTGATTCGCTTTTGCCAGCGGGTCGCTCGCCATATTGGTCACTTGCTGGAGGTTGTCACCAAGACCGGTGGTTTTTACGATGCGGCCATTTTCAGTGACGACCATCGCCCGGTCTTGCGTGACCCACTTTTGCTGGCCATTTTCGTCATACGCCAGCACGACGAATATTTGCGGGCCGTTATTGAGGCGCATGTACTGGCTGGCGTAGCGCATATTCTGGATTTCGTCATGGGTTAGCTGCACGCCATCCTCACCCACAATGCTGTGCCAAAGCGAGGTACCAAGACCTTGAGTGGTGTCGGAGCAGGCCTGAAGTAACAGGCAGACAAGAAAAGTTGCGAGTCGCTGCACGAGGTTTTCCCGGATTCGAAATAACCACACCGAAGTGTGGTTAGGGTTAAATCACCCGTGAAATTAACGGGTGCTGGTCGTGGTGGTAGTGGTGGTTCCGGTATTGGAGCCATCGCCGCCACCGGTTGCCGCAAGTGCTACACCCACTGCCGACCCGACAGTGCTGGCGCTGGTCGCAGTAGAACTACCTGCGGACACAGAAGTTGCTTGTGCGCCGGCAGCTTCACCCACCGCTACCGGGTCAGCACTCGCCGCGCCAGCAGTTGCCAGCGTGAATATGGCTAAAGCGCCATAAAGAACTTTCTTCATAACTATTTCCCTTCATTGAATGAATGGAGATTTGCCCAAAAGGAATTTCAGGCGGTTTCGAGTATACACAACTAGTAATAGTGTTAGGCCGCGGAGGGGAATATCAGCAGTGCTTTAAGATAAATGGAAATATAACAACAACCAGATATTAATTTTTATTCATATGCATATAAAACAACAAGTTAAAATATTTATAAAAAGCATATCAATCTAATTAATCCGAAAGTAAACCTCCTGAATTATCAGGATATAGTGAATTTTAGGATTAACCTCAGCGGAGAAATAAACAGATATTATGCGGCAAGGGGAATTATCTTATATTCCCCTTTAAATAAATAAGCCGGCATAACGCCGGCTTATATTTGAAGTATGACGGGTATTAGCGCCAAGACTTGTAACGGTTAATCAGACCATTCGTTGAAGAGTCGTGGCTGCTGATTTCTGCATTATCACCCAGCTCCGGCAAAATGCGGTTAGCCAGTTGTTTCCCTAATTCCACGCCCCACTGATCAAACGTGAAGATGTTCAGAATGACACCCTGAGTGAAGATCTTGTGCTCATACAGCGCAATCAGTGCACCGAGGCTGAACGGTGTGATTTCACGTAGCAGGATGGAGTTAGTTGGGCGGTTACCTTCGAAGACTTTGAACGGTACAACGTGTTCCAGTGTTTTCGGGTCTTTACCCTGGTCGGCATATTCTTGCTCAACCACATCGCGAGCTTTGCCAAACGCCAGCGCTTCTGTCTGCGCGAAGAAGTTAGACAGCAGTTTTGGATGGTGGTCGGAAAGCGGGTTATGGCTGGTTGCTGGTGCGATGAAATCACAAGGAACCATTTTAGTGCCCTGGTGAATCAGCTGGTAGAACGCGTGCTGGCCGTTAGTGCCCGGCTCGCCCCAGATGATTGGGCCAGTCTGGTAATCCACTGCATTGCCGTTACGGTCAACGTATTTACCGTTAGATTCCATGTTGCCTTGCTGGAAGTAAGCCGCAAAACGGTGCATGTACTGGTCGTATGGCAGAATCGCTTCGGTTTCAGCACCAAAGAAATTGTTGTACCAGATGCCGATCAGCGCTAACAGCACTGGCAGGTTTTGTTCTGCTGGCGTATTGGCGAAGTGTTTATCCATGGCATGCGCGCCGGACAACAGTTCAACAAAGTTTTCATAGCCGACAGACAGAATGATCGACAGGCCGATCGCCGACCACAGGGAGTAACGGCCACCGACCCAGTCCCAGAACTCAAACATATTGGCAGTATCAATACCAAACTCACCGACAGCTTTCGCGTTGGTCGACAACGCAGCAAAGTGTTTCGCAACGTGTTTGTTATCGCCAGCAGTTGCCAGGAACCAGTCGCGCGCGCTGTGGGCGTTGGTCATGGTTTCTTGAGTGGTGAAGGTTTTAGAGGCAACCAGGAACAGCGTGGTTTCCGGGTCAACGTTCTTCAGCACTTCAGCGATATGCGTGCCATCAACGTTAGACACAAAGTGCATGTTGAGGTGGTTTTTGTACGGACGCAGCGCTTCGGTCACCATGAATGGGCCAAGATCAGAACCGCCGATACCGATGTTAACCACATCAGTAATCGCTTTACCGGTGTAGCCTTTCCAGTTGCCGCTAATAATGCTTTCGGAGAAGGTTTTCATCTTCTCAAGCACTGCGTTCACTTCTGGCATCACATCTTTGCCATCAACGACGATTGGCGTGTTGCTACGGTTACGCAGCGCTACGTGCAGCACAGCACGGTCTTCAGTACGGTTAATCTTCTCACCAGAGAACATGGACTTAATTGCGCCCTGCAAATCAGTCTCTTTCGCCAAAGCCTGCAGCTTCGACAGGGTTTCTTCGGTGATGCGGTTTTTGGAGTAATCCACCAGCATTGAATCGTCGAAAGTAGCGGAGAACTTAGCAAAACGGTCGGCATCCTGCGCGAAAAGCTCAGCGATGGTGACGTCTTTCATTTCGTCAAAATGCGCCTGCAAAGCCTGCCATGCAGCGGTCTGCGTTGGGTTGATATTTTTCATAGCGATACCCTTTTGATTTGAGAACTGTGACTGCGGTCAATTGTATATCCACAAAACGGGATTTGTGATGATTTTTCTACCCTTGTATCGGGAATACCGTTTCAGATTATGTGCCAGCTAAAAAGTCGTCGCGCCTGGTTCCGCCCACGCAGAGCGCGTCTACACTGAGAAAAACAGTATGGCTTCGTAATCCAGGTAAGGTAAAAAATTTACGGAACTGTCCGTACCTCTTCTATTGGTGATTATCACCATCAGCTCACTGGCGGCGCAGACTGTGGTGGTCGGTTTAGCCTGCGGCGGGCTGTTTGGATGGTTGCTCGGGAACGCGTGGTCTGAACATGCGGAAAACTACTTCGATTTAAGCAATATTGCGCAAGTGCTGGCACTTTCGCCCAATCGGCATCAAAACGCACTGGCGGTTTATCATTTCAGCCATATTTTCGGCAGTGAAAATGTTTTTTCCATCCGCTCCGGTTCCGCATTAAAAGGTCGAACCAGCAACGAAAGTGCTCGTTTTCGTCGTCACGAGAAATTTTTTCCTGAAGATGTCACCTGGAGCAGTTTAAGCAGTCAGTTGGCCAAAGGTGCAACCATCAAAGCGACGCGACTAAATGAAAATTTTGGCTGGCTGGATTATTTGGAGAAAAATCGCGGTGTAGTGCCATTATTTTCCCGTCTGGAAGAAGGAAAAACTACTGCTATAAATGACCCCACTGCTCCGACCTTACCCTGCACCCTGATTGCACTGGTGCAGAATGAAAACTCCTCAACTTCCAGGCGTTGACTTCTGTCGCGTTCCATTTTATTTGTATACGGCTACTTGCTCACTTGTGAGTAAGCCAGAAGAGGTGCGTCGCCCAGGTATCGTGTTTGAGGAGCCAATCCGAAGACGACACAGGAGGGGGAGCGACGCCGAGGTAATGTGCGTATGGCAGCGGATATTATCGACTACAAGGGCTGAATCCCTTGGGTTGTCACCTGAAGCATTCGGCAGTTGGATGCTTATACCCGGAATATTGCGCTGTGATGTACAGACTCTGGGTAGACAAGGTGGGGCGCTTCTGGGTGTATCCGTAGTTCAGTCTTCTTTTCTACGTCTGCCCCTTTCCCGCTCCCCCCTTGTGCCAAGGCTGAAAATTTAATGCCATTACCCCGTAATGATTCGAGTGTATCCAACAAAGATGCAGGTTGAAGAATGACGGATTGGTCCCTGACACGAGGTTGTAATGTCTTACCCACAAACCGTTATTGCCAAATTTGGCGGCACAAGCGTAGCCGATTACGACGCAATGAACCGCAGCGCCGATGTTGTGCTTGCTGATGAAAACGTTCGCGTAGTGGTGCTTTCCGCTTCTGCGGGTATCACCAATTTACTGGTTGCCCTGGCGCAAGGCCTGGAAGCGACCGAGCGTTTCGTTAAGCTCGATGCTATTCGCAAAATTCAATATGACATCGTCGAGCGTTTGGCTAATCCGCAGATTATCCGCGAAGAGATTGAACGCCTGCTGGAAAACATCACCACGCTTGCTGAAGCCGCATCACTGGCGACATCCACCGCGTTAACTGACGAACTGGTCAGCCACGGTGAATTAATGTCTACGCTGCTGTTTGTCGAAATCCTGCGTGAACGCAAAGTGGATGCGCAATGGTTTGATATTCGTAAAATCATGCGTACCAACGACCGTTTTGGCCGTGCTGAACCGGATGTGGCAACCTTAGCAGAACTGGCGACCCAGCAACTTCAACCGCGTCTGGTACAATCTCTGGTGATTACTCAAGGCTTTATCGGTAGCGAAGCCAAAGGCCGCACCACTACGCTTGGCCGTGGCGGCAGCGACTATACTGCGGCACTGTTGGGTGAAGCGTTGAAAGCAACCCGTGTAGATATCTGGACTGACGTTCCGGGCATTTACACCACCGATCCACGCATGGTGCCAGCGGCAAAACGCATCGATAAAATCGCCTTCGAAGAAGCCGCTGAAATGGCGACATTCGGTGCAAAAGTCCTGCATCCTGCAACATTACTGCCTGCTGTGCGTTGCGATATTCCGGTGTTTGTTGGCTCCAGCAAAGATCCCAAAGCGGGTGGCACCCTGGTGTGCAACCAAACCGATAATCCGCCGTTGTTCCGTGCGCTGGCGGTCCGTCGCAAGCAAACCCTGGTGACACTAAACAGCCTGAGTATGCTGCATGCTCACGGCTTCCTCGCAGAAGTGTTCAATATTCTGGCACACCACAATATTTCCGTAGATTTGATTACCACTTCCGAAGTGAGCATCGCACTGACGCTGGATACCACCGGCTCAACGTCTACCGATGAAAGCCTGCTGACCACTGCATTGCTGACCGAACTTTCTTCGTTATGCCGTGTGGAAGTGGAAGAAAACCTCGCGTTGGTCGCTATCATCGGTAACAACCTGTCCAAAGCTTGTGGCGTGGGTAAAGAGGTCTTCGGCGTACTCGAGCCGTTCAATATCCGCATGATTTGCTACGGCGCATCCAGCTATAACCTGTGCTTCCTGGTGCCGGGAGACGATGTTGAACAAGTGGTGCAAAAACTTCATCACAATCTGTTTGAATAAATTTTAATCTCATGCCATGAATACCAAGTGCCGGGCTCGATCCCGGCATTTTTATAACCATAAAACAACACAACACTTGCAAGGATCTCAATATGCTCGCTGTATTCACCCGGCTGTTTCCGCTCTGGGCGGTTCTGCTGTCTGTACTCGCCTATTACACTCCCGCAACGTTCACTCCCATCGGCCCGTGGGTCAGCACGCTGTTGATGCTGATTATGTTTGGTATGGGTGTGCATCTGCGCATAGATGATTTTAAACGGGTGCTATCACGCCCAGCTCCTGTTGCGGCAGGGACTTTTCTGCACTATTTGATCATGCCGCTGGCAGCATGGGTTCTGGCAAAGCTGTTCCATATGCCACCTGACCTTTCCGCAGGCATGGTTCTGGTAGGAAGTGTGGCAAGTGGCACAGCCTCAAACGTGATGATTTATCTGGCAAAAGGCGATGTGGCGCTCTCAGTAACCATTTCCTCGGTTTCCACACTGGTCGGGGTTTTTGCGACACCTTTGCTGACGCGTTTGTATGTCGATGCGGATATCAAAGTGGATATAGTGGGTATGTTGCTGAGCATCCTGCAAATTGTGGTCATTCCGATTGGCCTTGGATTGATTGTGCATCATCTTTTCCCGCGCCTTGTAAAGCGTGTAGAGCCCTATTTACCGGCGTTTTCGATGCTCTGTATTCTGGCGATTATCAGTGCCGTAGTGGCGGGTTCAGCTTCGCATATCGCGTCTGTTGGCCTGATGGTTATCATCGCTGTGATTTTGCATAACGGTATTGGGTTACTGAGCGGATATTGGGGCGGGAAGCTGTTTGGATTTGATGAATCCACGTGCCGCACACTGGCAATTGAAGTGGGTATGCAGAACTCAGGCCTTGCGGCGACTCTCGGTAAGATCTACTTCTCGCCATTAGCTGCACTACCTGGCGCACTGTTCTCGGTGTGGCACAATCTGTCCGGCTCGATTCTGGCGGGGTACTGGTCTGGCAAACCGATTGATGAAAACAACGGTAAGCATTTGAAAAAACGCCGCGCCTGATTCAACTCTGATTGAGCAAACTGCCCGGGAAACCGGGCTTTTTGCTTTTAACTCAGCGAAACGATGACAATCTTGCCATTGCAACTGAGCATATTTACCAACATTTTAGGGTAACTTTGCGACCAGACGCTGATTTTTACTGAGCTAGCGGGCACTTTGCTTTACACTGGAGGCCACTTCTTAAGAGGCCGCAACAATGTCCACATCAAGACTGACACAACAAGATATGACCGAAGCCGAGCAGCGCGAATTGAAAACGCGGCTAGACCGCGCACGCATCGCCCATGGTCGTCCCCTGACAAACTCAGAAATCAACCACGTTAAAAAAACTTATATCGACCAACTAATGGAAGCGCGTGAACAAGCAGCTAAAAAAGTTCGCCAAATCAAAAAGCAAAAAGCAGCAAAACCAGATACTTCTGCAACCTATTCCTGGTCTGCCAACAGCCATTCACGCGGAAAGCGCTAACTAGCGCCCTTTCTTTTTGCGCCCTGGCTGGGCAAAGCGTTTGCGCGAAGCAAGCTCTGCCGGGGTTTTCGCGCTGCTCTTTGGCCCTGCACTTACCGGTTTTTTGGCAACGGTAGGTTTGGATTTTGGCTTTTTCGCAGGCTTCGCCTCGGAAGAAGAGTTCTCAATCAATTTAAACAGCTCAACCAATTCATCATCGGTTAAATCACGCCATTCACCCAGCGGCACCCCTTTCATGCTGACGTTCATAATGCGAGTCCGCTCAAGCTTCGTCACTTCATAACCAAAATGTTCGCACATACGGCGAATCTGACGGTTAAGCCCTTGTACCAAAGTGATGCGAAACACAAACGGCGCTTCTTTCTTCACTTTGCATTTCTTGGTGACCGTTCCCAGCATAGGCACACCTGCGCCCATGCCACGAATGAACTCGTCGGTGACTGGTTTATTGACCGTGACGACGTACTCTTTTTCATGGTCATTCCCGGCACGCAGGATTTTATTCACCAAATCGCCGTGATTGGTGAGGAAAATCAACCCCTGGGAGTCTTTATCTAAACGGCCAATCGGGAACACGCGTTTACTGTGGTTAACAAAATCGACAATGTTGTCTTTTTCGCCATCTTCGGTGGTACTCACGATACCCACAGGCTTGTTCAGCGCGATAAGCACCAGGTCGTCTTCATCACGGGGTTCAATTAACTGACCGTTGACCTTCACCACATCTCCGGCAAATACCTGGTCGCCAATCGCGGCGCGTTTGCCGTTGATGAAAACATTTCCCTGTTCGATGTAACGATCGGCATCACGACGGGAGCAGATACCGCTCTCGCTAATGTATTTGTTCAGACGTATAGATGAGTTGGTCAGCATGGTTCCTCCGTAAAACCTGGAATATACCTTACCTGAGGGGCGATGCGAACAGACTCGGGCAACAAACGCGAAGTTCATTGCCCGTAGAGGGGTGTTTATTTTGCAGGTGTCGCCGCAACAATGGCTAACCGTTTCTGAATATCTTTATCGAGGTTATTGACCCAATGATTATACGAGCGGTGAATTTCGCCACCAGAGGCCAGTAAATTCACGCTGTTTACATAGTTAATTGAGTAATCTTTCTCGCTGTAGTTAATACGCACAGTGACGCTGTGCTTGCGAATGTTTTGTGTCGCATTAATGACGCCAGGCCCCGCTACCGACATAATCCAGTCGCGCCCTTGTCCGGCGGTGATAATCGCCTCCTTAACCTGCTCAGTCGTGACATGAGAGGTGATTATCGTCCGTGGCGTGCGAACCGGTTCAGTCCTGTCTAACGCCGAACATCCTGCCAATGCTGCAATACACACTACACCTGCCAACATCTGTTTTAGTTTTAGCTTCATCATTAAATTCCATTTTTAATCCATCAACAGAACGGATTATAAGCTGATGATTCATGCAGGAAAATTAGTATTCATCACGATCATCATCGTCGGGTTGTTCCAGAACGCTGTAGGCCACGGCGCAGAATAACGAGTTCAGGCGCTTCATATCGCCGAGCAAGCCCAGATGAAGTGAGCTGGTTTCGATACTCTGCACGTTTTGCTGATGCAGACGATCAACGTGGGCATGCGAGAAGCGGCGGTTCAGAATGCGGAAGCGATGTTTATTACGGCGCAAACGGCGCGCGCTGTTCACATCCGCGGAGAAGAATACCGACAGACTGAGTTTCAGGTTGCTGGTGAGTTGTTGAAGCAGAATATCCAGTTCTTTCAGGCCATCCGGGGAAAACGCCCGGCGCGCAGCTAACGATTTATCGGCGACTTCGCTACCCATACGTTCGAGAATATCCGCCGCCTGTTCGAGGTTTAGCGACATCTCGATAATTTCCGCCCAACGGCGCGATTCGACTTCCGCCAGCTCTTCTTTCTGCATCTGCGCCATATACAGTTTAATCGCGGTATACAGCACATCGACATCGTCTGCGAGTTTGCGCAGCTCTTTTTCCTGGCGCGGTTCGCCGTGCATCACCTTGCTCCAGGTATCCAGCATTTGCTCAAGCACATCCCCCATACGTAAGGTTTCACGTGCAGCGTTCGATAGCCCAAGCGCCGGAGTATCCAGCGCGGTGACATCCAGATGTTTCGGCTTCATACGCGCATCGACTTCAGGGACTTCGCTAATCACCCTACGGCAAAAACGCGCCATCGCCCCGGCAAACGGCACCATCGCCAGGCAGCGAATCAGGTTGTAGAAGACGTGGAAATAGATAACCAGTTCAGATTCCGGCTGCGACAGTTTCTGCATCGCATCCGCCAGAATATGCACGAACGGCAGCACGATGATACCGCCCACCAGCTTGAACAGCAGGCTCCCTAACGCGACTCGGCGCGCCGCTGCATTCGCGGTGCTGTTGTTGATCATCGCCAACAGACCAGAACCGAGGTTAGCACCAATCACCAGACACAGCGCGACGTCAAACGAGATGATACCGGCAGAGGTCAGCGTGGCGGTCAGCAACACGGCAGCGAGGCTGGAATAACTGATAATCGCAAACATCGCGCCAATCAGTGCATCGAGCATGATGTCGCCCGTCAACGAGGCGAAAATCACCTGTACACCGGAAGCCTGGGTTATCGGCGTGACGGCGGCAACAATCAATTCCAGCGCCAATAAAATCAACCCAAGGCCGATACCGACGCGCCCGAGTTGGCCCGCCCGCGTCTGTTTACGGCTGAGGAAGAAAATCACGCCAAGGAAGATGAGTAGCGGCGACAGCCAGGAAAGATCGAAAGTCAGGATTCGCGCCATCAGCGCCGTCCCTACATCCGCGCCCAGCACGATGACCAGCGCCGGTGTGAGAGCCACCAAATCCTGGGCAACAAACGATGTCACCAACATGGTGGTGGCGTTGCTGCTTTGCACCAGCGCGGTGACACCAATACCCGCGCAGAAGGCGAACGGTTTTTTTTCAACACTGCGGCTAAGCACGCTACGGAGATTGGCCCCATACACTCGCATGATGCCGGTACGCACAATGTGTGTGCCCCAGACCAGTAGCGCCACCGCAGAAAGCAGATGCAGTAAAGTAAGCACGCGTTCTCCTGGAGGTTTTTACTTAATAAATTCCAGTATATAACGCCTGGCGACAATTAAACGATTCGAGATGTAAACCACCCTCACCCTGACCCTCTCCCTGAGGGAGAGGGAATAAGGCGGGAAGCGCCTCTCCCTGAGGGAGAGGGAATAAGGTGAGAAGCTCCTCTCCACGAGGGAGAGGGCATAAACGGTGTGCTCCTTCTCCTGGGAGAGAAGGTTGGGATGAGGGCGTGCGAATGTTAGTCCGCGTCGTAGCCCAGGTTCGGAGCTAACCAGCGTTCAACATCGGTCACCGACATCCCTTTGCGACGCGCGTAATCTTCCACCTGGTCACGTTGAATCTGCGCTACAGCGTAGTATTTGCTGTCAGGATGGCTGAAGTACCAACCAGAAACGGAAGCACCAGGCCACATGGCGTAGGACTCGGTAAGTTTCATGCCGATCACGTTTTCTACATCCAGCAATTCCCAGATAGTCGCTTTTTCAGTGTGTTCCGGGCAGGCCGGATAGCCCGGTGCCGGGCGAATCCCCTGGTAGTTTTCGCGGATAAGCTCTTCGTTGCTGAGGTTTTCTGTTGGTGCATAGCCCCAGTAAACTTTACGCACCCGCTCATGCAGATATTCAGCAAACGCTTCAGCCAGACGGTCAGACAACGCTTTCACCATGATTTTGTTGTAATCATCATGCTGCGCTTCATAACCTTCTGCCAGTGCGTCTTCTTCCATACCGCCAGTGACCGCAAACGCGCCGATGTAATCTTCTTTGCCACTATGTTTTGGCGCGACAAAATCAGCCAGACAGTAGTTGGCAAAACCGACTTTCTCGGTCTGCTGACGCAGATGGTGCGCCACAGTTTGTACCTGGGTACGAGATTCATCGCGGTAGATTTCAATGTCATCATCCACGCGGTTTGCCGGGAAAATCCCCACCACGCCACGCGGCGTCAGGAGTTTTTCGGTATGCAGTTTGTCCAGCATATCGTTAGCATCTTTAAACAGGCGCTGTGCCTCTTCACCCACCACTTCATCTTCAAGGATGCGCGGATATTTCCCGGCCAGCGACCAGGTCATAAAGAACGGCGTCCAGTCGATGTAATTGCGCAGCGTTTCGATGCTGGCGGTCACTTCCTGCACACCCGGGCGGTGTGGTACCGGAGGCGTGTAGCTTGACCAATCAAATGCCAGATCGTTTTCACGTGCGGCAGCAAGCGACACCGGTGGAGTGCGCGGTTTTTTACGGCCATGTTGGGTACGCACGGTGACATATTCTTTGCGTGTACGTTCTACGAAATCGTCATGCTGTGTTGGCGAGAGTAGCGCTGAAACCACGCCAACGGTGCGCGAGGCGTTCTGCACGTAAACCGTTGGGCCGCTGTAGTTCTGCTCGATTTTTACCGCCGTATGCGCTTTAGAAGTGGTCGCCCCGCCAATCAGCAGCGGCAACGTAAAGCCCTGGCGCTCCATCTCTTTGGCAACGTTAACCATTTCGTCCAGCGACGGCGTAATCAGCCCGGACAGGCCGATAATATCTGCGCCCACTTCACGCGCGGTTTTCAAAATCTTCTCGGTTGGCACCATTACGCCGAGGTCGATGATTTCGTAGTTATTACATTGCAGCACCACGCCAACGATGTTTTTGCCGATGTCGTGAACATCGCCTTTCACCGTCGCCAGCACGATTTTGCCGTTGGTTGAGCCTTTTTCTTTGCTGGCTTCAATGTACGGTTCGAGATACGCCACCGCCTGTTTCATCACGCGGGCAGATTTCACCACCTGCGGCAGGAACATTTTCCCTTCGCCAAACAGGTCGCCAACCACGTTCATGCCATCCATCAGCGGGCCCTCAATAACCTGAATCGGGCGTTCAGCCTGCTGACGAGCTTCTTCGGTGTCGAGTTCAATAAACTCAGTGATACCTTTCACGAGTGAGTATTCAAGGCGCTTTTTCACGTCCCAGCTACGCCATTCGGCTTGTTGCGCGGCCGCGCCGTCGTCACTTTTGCTACCGCGATATTTCTCGGCCAGATCCAGCAAACGTTCGGTACTGTCATCACGACGGTTGAGGATCACGTCTTCGACGGCATCACGCAACTCCGCAGACAAATCATCGTAAATCGCCAGTTGCCCGGCGTTAACGATGCCCATGTCCATGCCGTTACGGATGGCGTAATAGAGGAATACGGCGTGAATGGCTTCGCGCACCGGGTCGTTGCCACGGAAGGAGAACGACACGTTCGACACGCCGCCGGAAATCATCGCATGCGGCAGTTCGCGTTTAATGTCAGCACACGCGCCGATAAAATCCTGGGCGTAGTTGTTGTGCTCTTCGATTCCGGTCGCGACGGCAAAGATATTCGGGTCGAAAATAATATCTTCTGGCGGGAAGCCGACTTCTTCAGTCAGAATTTTATAGGCGCGGCGGCAAATTTCGATTTTGCGCTCGCGAGTATCAGCCTGGCCGACTTCGTCAAACGCCATCACCACCATCGCGGCACCGTAGCGGCGCACCAGTTTGGCGTGATGGATAAATGCCTCAACACCTTCTTTCATCGAGATGGAGTTAACGATGCCTTTGCCCTGAATGCACTTAAGGCCTTTTTCGATGACGTCCCATTTCGAGGAGTCAATCATGATTGGCACGCGGGCGATATCTGGTTCACCGGCAATCAGGTTGAGGAAACGCACCATCGCCGCTTCGGCATCGAGCATCCCTTCATCCATGTTGATGTCGATGATTTGCGCGCCACTTTCGACCTGTTGCAATGCCACTTCTAGCGCTTCGTTATATTTTTCTTCTTTGATCAGGCGCTTAAATTTGGCGGAGCCGGTGACGTTGGTACGTTCACCGACGTTGACGAACAGGCTGTCAGCGCCGATGTTTAGCGGTTCAAGCCCTGCCAGACGGCATGCCACCGGCAAGTCTGGTAGTTTACGTGGGGCAACGCCTTCAACCGCTTTGCTCATCGCCGCGATGTGTGCTGGTGTGGTACCACAACAGCCACCGATGATGTTCAGGAAACCTGCCTGCGCCCATTCGCCAATCTGGCGCGCCATTTCATCGGCATCGAGATCGTATTCACCAAAAGCATTTGGCAGGCCGGCGTTCGGGTGTGCGGTGACGTAGCAGTCAGCAATGCGTGAAAGCTCAGCCACGTACTGACGCAGTTCATCTGGCCCCAACGCACAGTTCAGGCCGAAGGTCAGCGCATCGGCATGGCGTAATGAGTTATAGAAAGCTTCGGTGGTTTGCCCGGAAAGGGTGCGGCCTGAGGCGTCGGTAATGGTGCCGGAAATCATGATTGGCAGGTCGACACCCAGCGCTTCAAATTCGGTTTTCACCGCAAAAATAGCGGCTTTGGCGTTCAGGGTATCGAACACCGTTTCAATCATGATGAGATCTGCACCGCCTTCCACCAGCGCACGTGTGGATTCGCGATAAGCCTCCACCAGCTGATCAAAAGTGACGTTACGGAATGCCGGGTCGTTCACGTCAGGTGAAATAGACGCAGTACGGTTGGTTGGGCCTAATACCCCAGCCACGTAGCGCGGTTTTTCCGGTGTGCGTGCGGTCCATTCATCGGCACAAGCGCGGGCAAGTTTTGCCGCCTCGTAGTTAATTTCCGCCGACAGGGATTCCATTTGGTAATCCGCCATCGCGATGGTTGTTGAGTTGAAGGTGTTGGTTTCGACGATGTCGGCACCGGCTTCAAAGTAGGCGTAGTGAATGGCGGCAATAATTTCCGGTTTGCTCAGCACCAGCAAATCGTTGTTCCCTTTCAGGTCACACGGCCAGTCTGCAAAGCGTTCACCCCGGAAATCGCTCTCATCAAGACGGTAGCTCTGGATCATGGTTCCCATACCACCATCCAGTACCAAAATGCGTTGCTGCAACTGCTGATGCAGTTTTTCTAATTTATTGCTCACTCTCGCTCCCACCTGTTTACCCAAGCCTGTCAGCCTAACCAATCATACTGTCACAAGTTGTAATGGGCGCAAAGCAATGGAACATGAGACATGTTCACCTGACTGATCCGATGAGTTGGATGCAGGTTGCATTATCGCCAAATAAAACGAAAATGATTTCCACGATATGAAAACAGGAGTCAGTTATGGTCGCTGCCGTTCCCGCCAAACGTGGAAAAAAACCACGTACAGCCACAGTGGCTGCACCACAGCCTACCGGACAGGTTCAGTCATTAACTCGCGGTTTGAAACTGCTTGAATGGATTGCCGAATCGCACGGTAGCGTGGCACTCACTGAACTTGCACAGCAAGCTGGCTTACCTAATTCCACTACGCATCGTCTGCTGACTACCATGCAACAGCTTGGCTTTGTTCGCCAGATTGGCGATTTGGGCCACTGGACGATTGGCGCACATGCGTTTGTCGTCGGCAGTAGCTTCCTGCAAAGCCGTAATCTGTTAGCGATTGTTCACCCGATGCTGCGCAAGCTGATGGAAGATTCCGGCGAAACGGTGAATCTGGCGGTGCTTGACCATAGCGACCATCAGGCGATTATTATCGACCAGGTGCAATGCGCTCAACTGATGCGGATGTCGGCACCGATTGGTGGCAAATTGCCGATGCATGCCTCTGGCGCAGGCAAGGTGTTTCTCGCCAATCTGAGTGATGACGAAGTCGTGACGTTGCTGCACCGCAAAGGGCTGCACAGCTATACGCCTGCCACGCTCACTTCCCCGCTGCATCTGAAAGAAGATTTAGCGCAAACCCGCAAACGCGGTTATTCATTTGATGATGAAGAACATGCGCTGGGGCTGCGTTGTGTGGCGGCGTGTATTTATGATGAGCATCATGAAGCGTTTGCGGCGATTTCGATTTCCGGGCCAATTTCTCGCGTGACAGATGATCGCGTAACCGAGTTGGGTGCGTTAGTGATAAAAGCAGCCAAAGAGATTACCCAGGCTTACGGCGGCGGGCGTTAACCCGCCTGCTTCAATTCTCCGAAACGGAGAATAAACCGCTGACGTTTGCGATAAGCAAAAACATCTTCCACATGCCCGTTGCGGATACGCTCCTGCAATGCGCGCCAGTAATCCGCACGGAACAAGTCGCTGTGCATTTCATCAAATATCTGGCGAATACACGGGTCGGCGCATAAGTAGTGGCGGAATTCTTCAGGGAACACGTCGCCTGGCGCCACGCTGTACCACGGCTCGGCAGAGAGTTCGTCCTCCGGATAACGCGGCGGCGGGACGTCGCGGAAATTCACCTCGGTCATATAGCAAATTTCATCGTAATCGTAGAACACCACCCGCCCGTGGCGTGTCACGCCAAAGTTCTTAAACAGCATGTCACCGGGGAAAATATTCGCCGCCGCAAGCTGGCGAATCGCGTTGCCATATTCCTCAACGGCATCTCGTAATTGCTGGCCTTCGACCTGCTCCAGCCACAAATTCAGCGGCACCATTCGGCGTTCAATATAAAGATGGCTGATGGCGATGCGGTCACCGAGGTCGGTGAGTTTTTCAGGAACTTCCTGCTGTAATAATGCCAACAGCGGCTGGCTAATTTGATGTTTAGACAGCACAAAGTTTTCAAACTCCTGGGTATCGGCCATGCGCCCGACACGATCGTGCTCTTTGACCAGTTGATAGCATTCGCGCACGCGTTCGGCGGTCACCTCTTTTTGCGGCGCAAACTTGTCTTTAATCACCTTAAATACCCGATCAAAACCGGGGAGCGTAAACACCAGCATCACCATGCCACGAATGCCTGGCGCTTCAATAAACTGCTCATCGGTAGCAGAAATGTAGGTCAGATATTCACGATAACTTTCGGTTTTACCGTGTTTCTGGCAGCCAATCGCCATATACAGTTCAGCGGTGGTTTTGCCGGGGAGCAGCTCACGTAACCATTCCACCAGAGCCGCAGGGTGTGGGGCATAAACCATAAAGTAGGAACGGGCGAAACCAAAAACAATGCTGGCTTCGGCGCTGCTGGTTAAGCAGGTATCCACCACTAAATATCCGTCATCGGTGCGATGAATCGGCAGCAAAAACGGCACCTTGCCCGTCGGAAGCACCAGCTTCCCGACCAGCCAGGCGGCTTTGTTGCGATAAAACAGCTCGTTGGCAATGTCGAGGGAAGCCTGCTGCAAAGCCTCAGCACCAAAGGTTTCGTTGAGATGCGCAATGATGTAACCCGCATCACGTGCTAAATCTTGCCACGGCAGGCGCAAAGGTAAATCTCTGAGCAAGGAACGCAAAAGTGGCTGCCATCCTAAAGCCGGGGTAAAGGTTTTTGACAGCGGACGGGGGATAGTACGGAAACGTTTTTCATCCTGAGAGCTGAAGATAAAAAGCCGCTCGGGAGATAACGAGCGGTGATCGAAGAGGCGACAATAAACAGAATTGAAGAAGCTTTCAGCGATTTCGAAACGAGGGTAATCGGGTAACAATTGGGTGTACTGCGCTTTAACACGCAATAAAAACTCGTCGTCAGTATTTTGGCCGCCCGTGATACAGCGCAATTGCTCCACCACCAGGCCAACATGGTGATCATAAAGATGGATGCGGCTTTTCATCGCCCGCTGAACCGCATGCCAGTCAGCCTGCTCGAAGCGCTGCTGCGCTCCGGCAGTTATCTCAAGAAAGCGCCCATACTGCGCGTCAAAACCTTGCAGGATGGTGTGGGCAATTAACAGTTCCAGCCGACGAGTCATGAGTTACTCCGTGGTGTTTTCCACCCTCACCCTGGCCCTCTCCCTAAGGGAGAGGGGATTGATCGTGTTTTCTCCTTCTCCCTGTGAACTGAGGAAGAAAGGATGGATCGTGTTTTTCTCCTTCTCCCTCAGGGAGAAGGTTGGGATGAGGGTTGTTTTAGAACTGTTCTTCTTCCGTCGAACCCGTTAACGCCGTCACCGAAGACGCGCCGCCCTGAATAATCGTCGTCACTCGGTCGAAATAACCCGTGCCCACTTCCTGCTGATGGGAAACGAAGGTGTAGCCTTCAGGTGCTGCGGCAAATTCTGGTTGCTGGACTTTTTCAACGTAATGACGCATCCCCTCTCCCTGCGCGTAAGCGTGCGCCAGGTCGAACATGTTGAACCACATGCTGTGAATGCCTGCCAGTGTAATGAACTGGTATTTGTAACCCATTGCTGACAGCTCCTCCTGGAAGGACGCGATGGTTTTGTCATCAAGATTTTTCTTCCAGTTAAATGATGGCGAGCAGTTGTAGGCCAGTAATTTACCTGGGAAGCGAGCATGAATGGCATCGGCAAAACGGCGCGCCTGCTCAAGGTCTGGCTTTGACGTTTCACACCACACCAAATCGGCGTACGGCGCATAGGCCAGGCCGCGGCTGATTGCTTGTTCGATACCAGCACGAGTGCGGTAGAAGCCTTCTTGTGTGCGCTCACCAGTGACAAATTCGCGGTCGTATTCGTCGCAATCAGAGGTGATCAAATCCGCAGCATCGGCGTCAGTACGGGCAATCACCAGCGTCGGTACGCCCATAACGTCAGCAGCAAGACGAGCAGCAACCAGTTTCTGAATGGCTTCCTGAGTCGGTACCAGTACCTTGCCGCCCATGTGTCCGCATTTCTTCACGGATGCCAGTTGGTCTTCAAAGTGAACGGCAGCGGCACCGGCCTGAATCATCGATTTCATCAGCTCGAATGCGTTCAGTACGCCACCAAAACCCGCTTCGGCATCGGCGACGATCGGCAGGTAGTAATCGACATAGCGCGGATCCCCTTCTTCAATGTTCGAGGCCCATTGGATCTGATCGGCGCGGCGGAAAGTATTGTTGATCCGATCGACCACCGCAGGGACGGAGTTTGCCGGGTATAGCGATTGGTCCGGGTACATGCTGGAAGCCAGGTTGGCATCTGCCGCAACCTGCCAACCAGAAAGATAGATGGCTTCAATACCTGCTTTTGCCTGTTGTAACGCTTGCCCGCCAGTTAACGCACCCAGGCTATTGATATAACCTTTTTTCGATTCGCCATGTAGCAAACGCCACATCCTGGCCGCGCCATTTTGCGCCAGGGTACATTCCGGATTCACCGAGCCGCGCAGCTTAATGACTTCTTCTGCGCTATACGGGCGCTTAATGCCTTCCCAGCGTGGTTGTGTCCAGTCTTGTTGTAATTGTTGGATTTGTTGGGTGCGTGAGGTTTTCATTGCAGATGCTCCATATTTTTATTTGTGTAGGGTTCAGGCAAGCAGGCGGTAGCCTGGCAGCGTCAGGAAGTCGATTAACGTATCGGAAGTGGTGATTTGCTCCATCAGGCGAGCGGCTTCATCGAAACGCCCCTGGCTGAAACGCTTGTCACCTAATTCTTCCTGAATAACGAACATTTCTTCAGCCAGCATTTGGCTGAACAGCGCCTTAGTGACTGTCTCACCGTTACTCAACGTTTTTTCATGATGAATCCACTGCCAGATAGAAGTACGGGAAATCTCTGCGGTCGCAGCATCTTCCATCAAGCCGTAAATCGGTACGCAACCATTGCCAGAAATCCATGCTTCGATGTACTGCACCGCCACGCGAATATTGGCTCGCATACCCGCTTCTGTGCGCTCACCAGGACAAGGTTCAAGCAGTTGTGCGGCAGTAATCGGTGCGTCTTCTTCACGCAAAACAGGAAGCTGGTTTTTATCGTCGCCCAACGCTTTGCTAAAGACCTCCATCACTGTGTCAGCAAGGCCCGGATGCGCAATCCATGTGCCGTCATGGCCATTGGTCGCTTCCATTTGCTTATCCGCTTTGACTTTATTGAGCACCCAATCATTACGCTGGCTGTCTTTACTTGGAATAAATGCTGCCATGCCGCCCATAGCAAAAGCACCACGGCGATGACAGGTTTTAATCAGCAAGCGCGAATAAGCATTCAGGAAGGGTTTGTCCATGGTGACGGACTGCCTGTCCGGAAGGACGCGATCCGGATGATTCTTTAGTGTCTTGATGTAGCTGAAAATGTAATCCCAGCGGCCACAATTCAGCCCCACGATGTGATCACGCAGCGCATGCAGGATCTCGTCCATCTGGAATACCGCAGGGAGCGTTTCAATCAGCAACGTCGCTTTAATGGTGCCACGCGGCAGAGAGAAATGATCTTCAGTAAAACTGAAGACTTCACTCCACCAGGCCGCTTCTTGCCAGGATTGCGTTTTTGGCAGGTAGAAATACGGGCCGCTACCTTTTGCCTGCAAGGCGTCCACGTTATGGAAGAAGTAGAGTGCGAAGTCGAACAAGCTGCCTGGAATAGGCTCATCACGCCAGGTGACATGTTTTTCTGGTAAGTGCAGGCCACGAACACGGCAGACTAATACGGCTGGATCAGGCTTCAACTGGTAGATTTTACCGGCTTCGTTAGTCCAGCTGATCGTCCCGCGAATGGCGTCGCGCAGGTTGATTTGGCCGTCGATCACTTTGCTCCAGCTGGGAGCGAGGGAGTCTTCAAAGTCAGCCATAAAAACTTTGACGTTAGCATTCAGCGCGTTAATCACCATTTTGCGTTCGACAGGCCCGGTGATCTCAACGCGGCGGTCGAGTAAATCGGCCGGAATGCCGCGAATAGTCCATTCTGATTCACGAATGGAACTGGTTTCCGAAATAAAATCTGGAAGTTTCCCTGCGTCAATTTCAGCCTGCTGAACGATGCGTGCCGCCAGTAGCTTATTACGCTGCGGTGTAAAGCGGGTGACGAGCTCACTGAGAAACTCTACTGCATCAGGCGTCAGAATCTGTCGCTCTGGTTCACCAAACGGCTGGCTAAAGGCCAACTCTGCGCTAACTGTCTGTTGTGTCATTGGATTTCTCCCCTCGTCTTATCCCATCGATCATGCCAAATAGATCTGGTACGTCCAGTGTCTGGTTTTCATTCAACAGAGTTAAGACTACTTCATGATTTTTTAAAATCAAAAACAATTTCCATTTTTGAAATGAAAATCATTTATCACATTGATATATATGAAATTAAAATTTATTCATTTGGGGAATGTGTTTTTAGAAAACAAAAAAGGCACCTTAAAGTGCCTTGATCGTAGAGGTGACGGGATGCTGAAACGCTTAGTCGAGCGTTGGATTCATATTGCGCAGATCGAATGGAGTGATCTGGTAGACGTAGTAGTTTAGCCAGTTGGTGAACAGCAAATTCCCGTGGCTACGCCATGTTGCATGTGGCTTCTTCTGCGGATCGTTACCAGGGAAATAGTTATATGGCACTTCAGGGTTCAAGCCTGCTTCTACATCGCGGAAATACTCACCTGACAGTGTGTGTGAATCATATTCCGGATGGCCGGTGACAAATGCGATACGCTTGTCTTTGCTGCCAAATAAGTACGCATCCCCCTCTTCTGATTCAGCCAGAACTTCAAGATCGGTATAGTCACGAATCAATGATGCAGGGAAATCTGCGTAGCGTGAGTGTGGTGCCAGAAAAGTGTCGTCAAAACCGCGAGTTAACAAGGCATGTGGGTAAGTGAGGTTGTGTGCATAAACGCCAGACAGCTTATCATTGCGCGTTTGTTTAGGGATGCCGTAGAGAATATTCAGTGCAGCCTGCACAGCCCAACACACAAAGAGTGTTGAGGTAACATGATCTTTTGCCCAATGAATCACCTGTTCGATCTGTGGCCAATACGCAACATCGTTAAATTCTACCAGGCCAAGTGGGGCTCCTGTGACAATCAGACCATCAAAATTTTCATCCTGAATATCTTCGAAGTTGCAGTAGAAATTGTTGAGATGTTCAGTCGGTGTATTACGGGATTCACGGGAGTCGATGCGTAACAGCTGGACGTCAACCTGCAGGGGAGAGTTAGAAAGCAGACGCAAAAACTGGTTTTCGGTCTCAATCTTTTTCGGCATCAGATTAAGTATGAGCACCTTTAGCGGACGGATCTCCTGGTTGCTTGCGCGCGATGTAGTCATAACAAAGACATTCTCATCCCGCAGGAAATTGACGGCTGGTAACTCATCCTGCACCCGAATTGGCATAACCTTATATCCTCACAACATACGTTTAAACGTTTAGACATCCAGATAGCTGAAGATAACCCGACATATGTCAAATGTCGAGTATTCATAAGATAGTTGAAAATGTTTCACTTAAGCACGGATTTTAGAAATAGTGGATTAAACTGCGTACAGGCATGATCTTCAGAGGATTAGAGGGAGGAGATGAGTGTAATTTTCGTAAATCGCAGACAGCAAAAAGCCCTGTACTTCAGTACAGGGCTTTTTGCTTAATTGGAGCCTGGCAGTTCCCTACTCTCGCATGGGGAGACCCCACACTACCATCGGCGCTACGGCGTTTCACTTCTGAGTTCGGCATGGGGTCAGGTGGGACCACCGCGCTAGTGCCGCCAGGCAAATTCTTTGAATTCTTATTATTCGTATCATCCT
The DNA here is from genome assembly GCA_024169445.1 of Buttiauxella agrestis ATCC 33320. GTDB lineage: Bacteria > Pseudomonadota > Gammaproteobacteria > Enterobacterales > Enterobacteriaceae > Buttiauxella > Buttiauxella ferragutiae. Next base: position 1,282,749 of record JALKFA010000001.1, on the reverse strand, counting down.
GATACTCACCCCTTCGGGGCCAACGCTAAGCGTTGTTCAAAATCGTTCCCTACGATTTTGTCTGTTTCATCAACCGTCACAGTGTTATCTGTAACCATCGACTTAAAATCTCGGTTCAAGCTGAAAATCAAATATCTTAGTCTCTCAACCAAAACACCTTCGGTGTTGTAAGGTTAAGCCTCACGGATCATTAGTACTGGTTAGCTCAACGTATCGCTACGCTTACACACCCAGCCTATCAACGTCGTAGTCTTCAACGTTCCTTCAGGACCCTTAAAGGGTCAGGGAGAACTCATCTCGGGGCAAGTTTCGCGCTTAGATGCTTTCAGCGCTTATCTTTTCCGCATTTAGCTACCGGGCAATGCCATTGGCATGACAACCCGAACACCAGTGATGCGTCCACTCCGGTCCTCTCGTACTAGGAGCAGCCCCCCTCAATTCTCCAGCGCCCACGGCAGATAGGGACCGAACTGTCTCACGACGTTCTAAACCCAGCTCGCGTACCACTTTAAATGGCGAACAGCCATACCCTTGGGACCTACTTCAGCCCCAGGATGTGATGAGCCGACATCGAGGTGCCAAACACCGCCGTCGATATGAACTCTTGGGCGGTATCAGCCTGTTATCCCCGGAGTACCTTTTATCCGTTGAGCGATGGCCCTTCCATTCAGAACCACCGGATCACTAAGACCTGCTTTCGCACCTGCTCGAGCCGTCACTCTCGCAGTCAAGCTAGCTTATGCCTTTGCACTAACCTCACGATGTCCGACCGTGATTAGCTAACCTTCGTGCTCCTCCGTTACGCTTTAGGAGGAGACCGCCCCAGTCAAACTACCCACCAGACACTGTCCGCAACCCGGATTACGGGTCTACGTTAGAACACCAGCCATTAAAGGGTGGTATTTCAAGGTTGGCTCCACAAGAACTGGCGTCCTCGCTTCAAAGCCTCCCACCTATCCTACACATCAAGGACCAGTGTTCAGTGTCAAGCTATAGTAAAGGTTCACGGGGTCTTTCCGTCTTGCCGCGGGTACACTGCATCTTCACAGCGATTTCAATTTCACTGAGTCTCGGGTGGAGACAGCCTGGCCATCATTACGCCATTCGTGCAGGTCGGAACTTACCCGACAAGGAATTTCGCTACCTTAGGACCGTTATAGTTACGGCCGCCGTTTACCGGGGCTTCGATCAAGAGCTTCAGCTTGCGCTTAACCCCATCAATTAACCTTCCGGCACCGGGCAGGCGTCACACCGTATACGTCCACTTTCGTGTTTGCACAGTGCTGTGTTTTTAATAAACAGTTGCAGCCAGCTGGTATCTTCGACTGCCTTCAGCTCCATCCGCAAGGGACTTCACCTACCGACAGCGTGCCTTCTCCCGAAGTTACGGCACCATTTTGCCTAGTTCCTTCACCCGAGTTCTCTCAAGCGCCTTGGTATTCTCTACCTGACCACCTGTGTCGGTTTGGGGTACGATTTGATGTTACCTGATGCTTAGAGGCTTTTCCTGGAAGTGCGGCATTTGTTACTTCAGCACCGTAGTGCCTCGTCATCACACCTCAGCGTTAGATAAGAGTCCGGATTTACCTAAACTCTCCGCCTACATGCTTAAACCGGGACAACCGTCGCCCGGCTAACATAGCCCTCTCCGTCCCCCCTTCGCAGTAACACCGAGTACAGGAATATTAACCTGTTTCCCATCGACTACGCCTTTCGGCCTCGCCTTAGGGGTCGACTCACCCTGCCCCGATTAACGTTGGACAGGAACCCTTGGTCTTCCGGCGAGCGGGTTTTTCACCCGCTTTATCGTTACTTATGTCAGCATTCGCACTTCTGATACCTCCACCAGACCTCACAGTCCAGCTTCAACGGCTTACAGAACGCTCCCCTACCCAACAACGCATAAGCGTCGCTGCCGCAGCTTCGGTGCATGGTTTAGCCCCGTTACATCTTCCGCGCAGGCCGACTCGACCAGTGAGCTATTACGCTTTCTTTAAATGATGGCTGCTTCTAAGCCAACATCCTGGCTGTCTGTGCCTTCCCACATCGTTTCCCACTTAACCATGACTTTGGGACCTTAGCTGGCGGTCTGGGTTGTTTCCCTCTTCACGACGGACGTTAGCACCCGCCGTGTGTCTCCCGTGATAACATTCTTCGGTATTCGGAGTTTGCATCGGGTTGGTAAGCCGGGATGGCCCCCTAGCCGAAACAGTGCTCTACCCCCGAAGATGAGTTCACGAGGCGCTACCTAAATAGCTTTCGGGGAGAACCAGCTATCTCCCGGTTTGATTGGCCTTTCACCCCCAGCCACAAGTCATCCGCTAATTTTTCAACATTAGTCGGTTCGGTCCTCCAGTTAGTGTTACCCAACCTTCAACCTGCCCATGGCTAGATCACCGGGTTTCGGGTCTATACCCTGCAACTTAACGCCCAGTTAAGACTCGGTTTCCCTGCGGCTCCCCTATACGGTTAACCTTGCTACAGAATATAAGTCGCTGACCCATTATACAAAAGGTACGCAGTCACCCCATAAAAGAGGCTCCCACTGCTTGTACGTACACGGTTTCAGGTTCTGTTTCACTCCCCTCGCCGGGGTTCTTTTCGCCTTTCCCTCACGGTACTGGTTCACTATCGGTCAGTCAGGAGTATTTAGCCTTGGAGGATGGTCCCCCCATATTCAGACAGGATACCACGTGTCCCGCCCTACTCTTCGAGTTCACAGCATGTGCATTTTTGTGTACGGGAGTATCACCCTGTACCCTGCGACTTTCCAGACGCTTCCACTAATACACAAACTGATTCAGACTCTGGGCTGCTCCCCGTTCGCTCGCCGCTACTGGGGGAATCTCGGTTGATTTCTTTTCCTCGGGGTACTTAGATGTTTCAGTTCCCCCGGTTCGCTTCGTTAAGCTATGTATTCACTTAACGATAGTGCAACGAATTGCACTGGGTTTCCCCATTCGGAAATCGTCGGTTATAACGGTTCATATCACCTTACCGACGCTTATCGCAGATTAGCACGTCCTTCATCGCCTCTGACTGCCAGGGCATCCACCGTGTACGCTTAGTCGCTTAACCTCACAACCCGAAGATGTCTCGTAAGACACAATCGTATGTTGTGAAAATTTGAGAGACTCGAACATATCGTATTCCCATTCCTTATTACGGAGGAATGAGACGACATGTCGTTTCAATTTTCAGCTTGTTCCGGATTTTTAAAGAGCAATATCTCAAACGTAACTCACTGAGTTAGTTTTGAGATATTCGGTGATAATGTCTTTCACACATTATCGGAGATGGCGTCCCCAAGGGGATTCGAACCCCTGTTACAGCCGTGAAAGGGCAGTGTCCTGGGCCTCTAGACGATGGGGACACGAATAATCCTTTGCAGGATATCGCTTTTTGCTCATTTACTTTCATCAGACAATCTGTGTGAGCACTACGCAAGTTCGTATCTATTAGGTAAGGAGGTGATCCAACCGCAGGTTCCCCTACGGTTACCTTGTTACGACTTCACCCCAGTCATGAATCACAAAGTGGTAAGCGCCCTCCCGAAGGTTAAGCTACCTACTTCTTTTGCAACCCACTCCCATGGTGTGACGGGCGGTGTGTACAAGGCCCGGGAACGTATTCACCGTAGCATTCTGATCTACGATTACTAGCGATTCCGACTTCACGGAGTCGAGTTGCAGACTCCGATCCGGACTACGACGCACTTTATGAGGTCCGCTTGCTCTCGCGAGGTCGCTTCTCTTTGTATGCGCCATTGTAGCACGTGTGTAGCCCTACTCGTAAGGGCCATGATGACTTGACGTCATCCCCACCTTCCTCCAGTTTATCACTGGCAGTCTCCTTTGAGTTCCCGGCCGAACCGCTGGCAACAAAGGATAAGGGTTGCGCTCGTTGCGGGACTTAACCCAACATTTCACAACACGAGCTGACGACAGCCATGCAGCACCTGTCTCAGAGTTCCCGAAGGCACTAAGCTATCTCTAGCAAATTCTCTGGATGTCAAGAGTAGGTAAGGTTCTTCGCGTTGCATCGAATTAAACCACATGCTCCACCGCTTGTGCGGGCCCCCGTCAATTCATTTGAGTTTTAACCTTGCGGCCGTACTCCCCAGGCGGTCGACTTAACGCGTTAGCTCCGGAAGCCACTCCTCAAGGGAACAACCTCCAAGTCGACATCGTTTACGGCGTGGACTACCAGGGTATCTAATCCTGTTTGCTCCCCACGCTTTCGCACCTGAGCGTCAGTCTTTGTCCAGGGGGCCGCCTTCGCCACCGGTATTCCTCCAGATCTCTACGCATTTCACCGCTACACCTGGAATTCTACCCCCCTCTACAAGACTCTAGCCTGCCAGTTTCGAATGCAGTTCCCAGGTTGAGCCCGGGGATTTCACATCCGACTTGACAGACCGCCTGCGTGCGCTTTACGCCCAGTAATTCCGATTAACGCTTGCACCCTCCGTATTACCGCGGCTGCTGGCACGGAGTTAGCCGGTGCTTCTTCTGCGAGTAACGTCAATCACTGCGGTTATTAACCACAATGCCTTCCTCCTCGCTGAAAGTACTTTACAACCCGAAGGCCTTCTTCATACACGCGGCATGGCTGCATCAGGCTTGCGCCCATTGTGCAATATTCCCCACTGCTGCCTCCCGTAGGAGTCTGGACCGTGTCTCAGTTCCAGTGTGGCTGGTCATCCTCTCAGACCAGCTAGGGATCGTCGCCTAGGTGAGCCATTACCTCACCTACTAGCTAATCCCATCTGGGCACATCTGATGGCAAGAGGCCCGAAGGTCCCCCTCTTTGGTCCGAAGACATTATGCGGTATTAGCTACCGTTTCCAGTAGTTATCCCTCTCCATCAGGCAGTTTCCCAGACATTACTCACCCGTCCGCCGCTCGTCACCCAGGAGCAAGCTCCCTGTGCTACCGCTCGACTTGCATGTGTTAGGCCTGCCGCCAGCGTTCAATCTGAGCCATGATCAAACTCTTCAATTAAAAGCTTGATTTGCTTCAACTCGTGAAGCGGTGCTCAAAAATTAACTTTCGTAATAATTCACTTAAATGAATTACTGCTTGGTCACTCTTCAAGACTTGATATTTTTTTGATACCCGAAGGTATCTGAGATATCAATCCTGCGAGTGCCCACACAGATTGTCTGATAAATTGTTAAAGAGCAGTGAGTCAGGCGCTTTCGCTTGCTAACTCGAGGTGGCGTATATTACGCTTTCCTCTTTCAGAGTCAACCCTTAATTTCAGGATATTTGACTCTCATCGCCGCCGTTACTCTGTGATGTTGTTCACATGTTCCGTGTCGATGGAGGCGCATTATAGGGAGTTCTGCTGAGGCTGCAAGCCTAAATATGCAGTAATTTTACTGACTGCTGCATTCCACAGCAAAACCCCGCCTTATACGCAGTTGTGCACAAAGTTATCCACAATTGTGATGAAGTCCCAAATTTTGCGAGCGTGACGCAAACGTTTTCGCTACAATGCCCCCGCATTAAAAGGACACCCCGTTTTGGGGCGTTAGCTGAGTTTTAGGGAAAATAACTAAAATTCAGCTAACGCTCTTCTATATGCGAACCAAAGCTAAGGGATCAAACCATGCAACAACGTCGTCCTGTACGCCGCGCTCTGCTCAGTGTTTCTGACAAAGCCGGTATCGTCGAATTCGCCCAGGCGCTCTCCCAACGTGGCGTGGAGCTGCTGTCCACTGGCGGAACCGCTCATCTGCTAGCTAAAGCTGGCCTGCCGGTAACCGAAGTCTCTGACTACACCGGTTTCCCGGAGATGATGGATGGACGTGTCAAAACCCTGCATCCAAAAGTCCACGGCGGCATTCTGGGTCGTCGCGGCCAGGATGATGCCATCATGGAACAACACGCTATCTCCCCGATTGATATGGTTGTCGTCAACCTCTATCCATTCGCCCAGACTGTTGCCCGCGAAGGTTGCTCTCTGGAAGATGCGGTAGAGAATATTGATATCGGCGGCCCAACCATGGTGCGCTCGGCGGCGAAGAACCATAAAGATGTCGCAATCGTAGTAAAGAGCAGTGACTACGAAGCGATCATTAGCGAGCTGGATGCTAACGAAGGATCCCTGACGCTCGAGACTCGTTTCGATTTGGCGATTAAGGCTTTCGAGCACACCGCCGCTTACGACAGCATGATCGCCAACTACTTCGGTAGCATGGTTCCTGCCTATCACGGCGAAAGCAAAGATCCTTCCGGTCGCTTCCCTCGCACGATGAATCTGAACTTCATTAAGAAGCAGGATATGCGCTACGGTGAAAACAGCCACCAGCAAGCCGCCTTCTATATAGAAGAAGAAATTAAAGAAGCGTCGGTTGCCACCGCGACACAAGTTCAGGGCAAAGCGCTCTCTTATAACAACATTGCTGATACCGATGCGGCACTGGAATGTGTGAAAGAGTTCAGCGAGCCTGCCTGCGTAATCGTGAAGCACGCCAACCCTTGCGGCGTGGCTGTCAGCGATTCCTTATTTGATGCATACGACCGCGCCTATAAAACCGACCCAACTTCCGCATTCGGCGGCATCATCGCGTTCAACCGTGAACTGGATGCCGAAACCGCGCAGGCGATTATCTCTCGCCAGTTTGTCGAAGTGATTATTGCTCCGTCAGCCAGCGACGAAGCGCTGAAGATCACAGCCGCTAAGCAAAACGTTCGCGTCCTGACTTGCGGCCAGTGGCAGCAGCGTGTTCCGGGTCTGGATTTCAAACGCGTTAACGGCGGTGTGTTAGTACAGGATCGCGATCTGGGTATGGTGACGGCCGCAGACCTGCGTGTTGTCAGCAAGCGCCAGCCGACAGAGCAAGAACTACGTGATGCGTTGTTCTGCTGGAAGGTGGCGAAGTTTGTGAAGTCCAATGCGATTGTGTATGCCCGCGAGAATATGACTATCGGTATAGGTGCGGGCCAGATGAGCCGTGTTTACTCCGCCAAAATCGCCGGTATCAAAGCGAGCGATGAAGGCCTGGAAGTGAAAGGTTCAGCAATGGCGTCTGATGCCTTCTTCCCATTCCGTGACGGTATTGATGCCGCAGCGGCAGTTGGCGTGAGCTGTGTTATCCAGCCTGGCGGCTCGATCCGCGATGACGAAGTGATTGCCGCCGCTGACGAACATGGGATCGCGATGATCTTCACAGACATGCGCCACTTCCGCCATTAATCCTGGAGCATCTATAAATGAAAGTATTAGTGATAGGTAATGGTGGGCGCGAACATGCGCTGGCCTGGAAAGCGTCACAGTCGCCATTGGTACGCACGGTATTCGTTGCACCAGGCAATGCCGGTACAGCTCTGGAACCTGCTTTGCAGAACGTGGCGATTAACCCGACGGACATTCCTGCTCTGTTGAGTTTTGCGCAAAATGAAAAAATCGACCTGACGATTGTTGGCCCGGAAGCACCACTGGTGATTGGCGTGGTTGATGCCTTCCGTGCCGCTGGTCTGAAAATCTTTGGCCCAACCCAAGGTGCCGCGCAGTTAGAAGGCTCTAAAGCCTTTACCAAGGATTTCCTGGCTCGCCATAAAATCCCAACTGCTGAATACCAGAACTTCACCGAAGTGGAGCCTGCACTGGCCTACGTCCGTGAAAAAGGTGCACCGATTGTGATTAAGGCCGATGGCCTGGCCGCAGGTAAAGGCGTGATTGTCGCTATGACGCTGGAAGAAGCAGAAGCCGCCGTTAACGATATGCTGGCGGGTAACGCATTTGGCGATGCCGGCCACCGTATCGTGGTGGAAGAGTTCCTTGATGGCGAAGAAGCCAGCTTCATTGTCATGGTAGACGGTGAAAACGTGTTACCAATGGCCACCAGCCAGGATCATAAGCGTGTTGGCGATGGCGATAGCGGCCCGAATACTGGCGGTATGGGTGCGTACTCCCCGGCTCCGGTCGTGACTGATGAAGTCCACCAGCGTGCTATGGATCTGGTTATCTGGCCGACCGTGCGCGGCATGGCAGCTGAAGGGAATACCTATACCGGTTTCCTGTATGCCGGGCTGATGATCGACAAGCAAGGTAACCCAAAGGTTATCGAGTTTAACTGCCGCTTTGGCGACCCTGAAACCCAGCCTATTATGCTGCGCCTACAATCAGACCTGGTTGAGCTGTGCCTCGCCGCATGTGATGGCAAGCTGGACGTGACAACATCGAAGTGGGACGAGCGCCCATCTCTGGGTGTAGTGATGGCGGCTGGCGGCTACCCTGCCGATTACCGTCACGGTGATGTGATTCACGGTCTGCCCCTTGAAGAAGTCGCAGACGGCAAAGTATTCCACGCCGGAACCAAATTGCGTGAAGACGATATGGTGGTGACTAATGGTGGGCGCGTTCTGTGCGTGACCGCATTAGGCGATACCGTCGCACAAGCGCAGCAGCGAGCTTATGAGTTAATGAAGGATATCCACTGGGATGGCAGTTTTAGCCGCTCAGACATTGGTTATCGTGCCATTGAGCGTGAAAACGCGAAATAAGACTCGAAGTGCTCCTGAAAGACCGCCCGCGTGGCGGTTTTTTTATCTAGAATTTCGCAGGCTTCGGTTGCCAGCTACAGAAGTCCTGATTCGCCACCAGTAATAGTTGTGAACCTTCTGGTGCTTCCAGCCACGCAATGCTGACATCCATCGATGAGTGACGTTGTCGATTCGCAATATGGCTTAGCGCCGCGCTATCGAGATTGGGTTCGATTGTCTCGCCTTCACAGGTCGTCACTGTACCATTGCTGTGCCAGCGCCCTTGTCGCAAAACAACACGCCCAGTACGCAATGCTTCACTTGTGGCTTTCATCTGGCTCGCCTGATATTGATACAAGGCGATTTGGTCGTTAGAGAGCTGCTGCTTTTGACCGTCTACTTCGCGCTGCATAAAGCTCAGTTCGCCGTGATCGTCAAAACGCACTTTTACGTGCTCTGACGGCTGACTCAAAATCGTCATTTCAATCGAAATGAGTTGCTCACCCTGCCAACGGTAATCACTGGTGGTGGTTGCACCCTTCTGCCTCGGGCTAAACGCCGTAAGCATGCGGATAGTGTCATCATCACTGTTGTCTTTACGCCAAATGCGCACAACACCTTGATCGGCAATATAGCCGCTCGCGGTAAATGGCGGGAGAGGAGGTTTGCTGCTGCATGCCATTAACAGCAATGTACCTGTCAGAACGGCCAAAGGACGCCAGACAAACAAAAGGGGCGTAAACGCCCCCCTGCTAAAACTGTTCACTGACACTTGTTAACTTACTTAACAGCGTCTTTCAGTGCTTTGCCTGAAACAAATGCCGGCACGTTAGCTGCGGCGATTTTGATTTCATTACCGGTTTGCGGGTTGCGGCCAGTGCGCTCAGCACGGTGGTTTACCTTGAAGGTACCGAAACCAACCAGTTGTACAGCATCACCTTCTTTCAGAGACTCAGTAATTGCAGCCAGAGTGGATTCCAGAGCAGCTTTAGCCTGTACTTTAGACAGGTCAGCCTTGTCAGCAATTACATCAATCAGTTGAGTCTTGTTCATAAGTTATCCTTACAATGTGTTTATCGCTTGCTAAGCATCGAGTGCGACGGAAATGCCAAAAAAGCACTCTCCTGCATACACGCACCGATAGCCACTATTTTTCGCCCCACAAATGTAGACCAGACGGGGGGCTAATTGGAAGCCTTCAGGGGTGACAATTCGGACTGTAAGTCACGTTTTGCTGTCTTACTGCTGAAAAATTATACCAATATTGCTGCTACCCGCCTCGCGCAGGTCCGAGCGAAGCCCTTTGATCAACTCAATATCACGTTCTTCGCAGTCAGCCAACAGACGGAAAATCTCCCACTGAATGTCCCATTCCTCTTCAACAGCAGGGTTTTCTTTCAGTTCTTCGTCGGTCATTTCGCGACCAGCCTGGGTCATTTCTAACATAGCAACAGTGGTAATTGATGCCTTGCTGACTTCAATTGCATGTTCCAGCGTTTCCCCTGAAAGACGTGAATGAAGTAATTCACTCAGCGCAACGCAAGCATCGATTGCCGGATAGACACCGTAAATATCGTAGTCATCAGCAACTGGAATACCTTCTTCGAATTTCTCGAGTTGGCTATCAAAGTTAACTTTCGCATCTTTGACCGTCAATGTTTCCCAAATCAAATCGAGAATGCGGCGATACAGTTGAGGATCACCAAATTCGGTCTGCTGGCAGAACATGGCGTAATTCGGGTACATACGTTCGCATAAAGAAGCCATGAAAGTGACATGCTGCCAGCTTTCCAGTTTCTCAAGGCGCAGATGGATTGGGTTTTGTAACATAACGATGTCTCAAAGACGGAATATTAGCGGCAGTTTACCTTAATCACCCTTGAATTGCTTGCCACCGAGTGAAAGCCAGACGCCCCGAAGCTACGGCATCCGCCCAGCGAGTCGGCTCGGGTAAACGGTATCCTGCCAGGCAACGATTAACCCATAACAACGCGGTATCAAGGCTGACACGATGGCCTGTTGAGACAAACAGCGGGTTGCAGCGCTTTTTACTGCGCAGCACCCAGGCAAGCGCTTCACCTTTGTCGGTCAGCAACTGGCAAGCGCCAGGTTCTTCAGAGAGCGCGTCAAACTTCCCACACAAGCGTTTCTTGGCAACGCCAATCGTCGGCACATCCACCAGTAGGCCAAAATGGGCAGCAACGCCCAAACGCCGTGGGTGCGAAATGCCGTGGCCATCGACAAACAGCAGGTCAGGTTTTTGCGATAGCATTTCCCACGCGGCAAGCAGTGCGGGATATTCGCGAAACGAAAGGAATCCGGGGATATAAGGCATGGTGGTGGCGACACGCGCCACCTGATATTCAACCAGCTCGAGGGAAGGATATTTCAACAGTACGATTGCGGCTCGTGTCACATCACCGCCCTGCTCAAAACCAACGTCAGCCCCGGCGATTAACCGGGGAGGATCTTGATCAAAGCGATCCTCACGGCAGACCTGTGAAGCGAGTTCGATCTGTTGTGCGCGCAAGCTTGCAAGATCCATCCCCGATCCTTACTGGTGATACGGCTTCGACAAACGGTGCACCGCTTCGACAAATGCACCCGCGTGTTCTGGTGGAACATCCTGGTGAATACCGTGGCCCAGGTTAAAGACATGCCCTTCGCCTTTACCGAACCCAGCCAGAATAGTCGCCACTTCTTCTTCGATGCGAGCCGGTTGCGCATACAGCATGGACGGGTCCATATTACCCTGCAACGCCACTTTATGGCCCACACGACGGCGAGCGTCGGCAATGTCGGTCGTCCAGTCTAACCCCAGCGCATCGCAGCCGGTTTCAGCCATTGCTTCCAGCCACTGGCCGCCGCCTTTGGTAAACATCGTCACCGGCACACGACGACCTTCGTTTTCACGCAGCAGGCCATCAATGATCTTGTGCATGTAATACAGCGAGAACTGCTGATAATCACGCCCGGTCAACACGCCGCCCCAGGTATCGAAAATCATCACCGACTGCGCACCCGCTTTGATTTGCGCATTCAGATACAGCGTGACGCTTTGCGCCAGCTTGTCGAGCAGAAGATGCAGCGCTTGCGGGTCGGCATACATCATCTTTTTGATAACGGTAAAGGCTTTGCTGCTACCGCCTTCAACCATATAAGTCGCCAACGTCCACGGGCTGCCGGTAAAACCAATCAACGGTACTTCGCCTTTTAGCTCACGGCGAATGGTACGCACTGCATTCATCACATAACCCAGTTCATCTTCTGGATCAGGAATGGGCAGTTTTTCAACATCGGCGCGGCTGGTAATCGGTGCGCGAAAACGTGGGCCTTCACCCGCTTCAAAATAGAGACCAAGCCCCATCGCATCAGGCACGGTGAGGATGTCAGAGAAGAGGATCGCTGCATCAAGCTTGTAGCGACGCAGCGGTTGCAGAGTCACTTCGCAAGCCAACTCAGCGTTTTTGCACAGTGACATAAAATCGCCGGCCTGGGCACGCGTCGCTTTATATTCTGGCAAGTAACGACCCGCCTGCCTCATCATCCATACTGGCGTGGTATCTACAGGCTGGCGTTGCAGCGCCCGTAGGTAACGATCGTTCTTCAGTTCAGTCATGTTTAATTTCCTTTGGCTGTATGCCGCCAGTTTATCACTCATATTCCGCGCGACACAGGGCGACAGTATCTTCAATCAAACGGCGCGCCACCGTGCCTGGCGGAGGCAATAATGGCAATTGATCGTAGCGATACCAACCTGCATCAAGTAACTCTTTCGGGTCGATTTCAATCTCACCGCTGTGATATTCCGCCATGAATGCGGTCATCAGCGATTGCGGGAACGGCCACGGCTGCGACGTCACATAGCGTAAATTCTTCACGCGGATACTGCTTTCTTCCATGACTTCCCGTGTCACCGCTTGTTCAAGGGTTTCCCCGACTTCAACAAACCCAGCCAGCACGGTGTAAATCCCGTTGCGATGGCGTGTGTGCTGGGCAAGCAGGATATGGTCATCGCGGCGAATAGCCACAATGATGCACGGTGAGATTTGCGGGTAGTAGCGTTCGCGGCAATGGCTGCACAGCATCGCCCATTCGGTTTTGCTGACGTGCATCTCATGGCCGCAATAACCGCAGAATTTGTGCGATCGATAGAACTCCGCCAGTTGCACACCACGCCCGGCGAGCTGGAACAACCCCACATCCTGGTCAATGACCTGACGAACAGAGCCCATATCCGCACGGCGATTTTGCCGCACCAGCCATACCGGCTCATTTTCCCACTCACCGATGGGCATCCCCATCGCACCATCAAGCTGGAATTCTTGCGCTGCTCCGTGAGGTAGTTCACCTTTTGGTAACCACAATTTTTGCTCATGACTGACGATAAACCAGCCTTGATCTAACTTTTGAATTACACGTTCCATAACCTGGTGCACATCCCCGAGTTCGCTGGTATAAACAAATAGTCATAACTATTTTGGGTACGTTTGCGCTACATTTTACTCACGGAGTCAATCATGCTTAACCAGTTAGAAAATCTGACTGAGCGCGTTGGTGGTAGTAATGCGTTAATCGACCAATGGCTTCATGCCCGCAAACAATTATTGGTGGCTTACTACAATATGGTTGGGATAAAGCCTAACAAGGAATCCCATACTGCGCTCGATGAAAAGGCTCTGGATAATTTTTGCCACAACCTGGTGGATTATCTTTCATCCGGCCATTTCAATATTTATGAACGTATTATCAGTGAAATGGAAGGCAGTAACCCACATTTAGCCGCCACTCACCTCTACTCTCAGATTGAAGCCAATACCCAGCACATCATGGATTTCTACGATTCGCATCTCGAGAGCGCGATCGATGATGATAACTACATTGAGTTCCAGAAAGCGTTGTCCGGCATCGGTGAAGCGCTGGAATCACGTTTTTCGCTGGAAGATAAGCTCATTCTGTTAGCATCCAACCACGATTTAGATAACAGTGCTAATGAGAGCGGCGGGCTGGCACGCCCTGCTTGAGTTCTGCGTTGTTAACGAGTAGTTTACATAGCGACCCGTAGTAATACGGGTTTCTTCTTGTCGGAGTGCCGAGTGCGTCAAGCACCGGCTGAGACCGTTAATTCGGGATCCGCGGAACCTGATCAGGCTAATACCTGCGAAGGGAACAAGAGTAATTCTGCTTTTGGGTTCCCCCGTGTTCGGGCGGTCCACATTCATTACTCCTCCGTTGTTCTGACAAGCCACTTCCTGATAACCACTGGAATGAGCTATGTCTATTACTGAAAAAAAATCAAACCGCCGCGAACAGCGCGCTGCTGCCCAACATTTTATCAATACCCTGGAAGGCACCGCTTTCCCTAACTCTCAGCGTATTTACCTCACTGGTTCGCGTGATGATATTCGCGTGCCAATGCGTGAAATCCAACTAAGCCCAACCACCACGGGTGGCAGCAAAGAAAAGCCACAATTCATCCCTAACGATGCCATTCCGGTGTATGACACGTCTGGCGCCTACGGCGACCCGGCTATCAACATTGATGTGCTGCGCGGGTTGTCGCCACTACGGGAAAACTGGATTGCCGAACGTAATGATTGCGAAATCCTGACCGACCGCAGCTCTGTCTACACCAAAGAGCGCCTTGCTGATGACGGTCTGGACGAATTGCGTTTTGAAACACAACTCACGCCTCAGCGCGCTAAAGCCGGGAAAACCGTCACGCAACTGCACTATGCACGCCAGGGAATCGTGACGCCGGAAATGGAGTTCATCGCGATCCGTGAAAATATGGGCCGGGAACGCATTCGGGATGAAGTGTTACGCCACCAGCATCCAGGCCAGGGCTTTGGTGCCCGGCTGCCGGAAAATATCACGCCTGAATTTGTGCGCGAAGAAGTCGCGGCTGGCCGCGCCATTATCCCAGCCAACATTAACCATCCTGAATCCGAACCGATGATTATCGGGCGTAATTTCCTCGTTAAAGTGAACGCCAATATCGGTAACTCGGCGGTCACATCGTCCATTGAAGAAGAAGTAGAAAAACTGGTGTGGTCAACGCGTTGGGGCGCAGACACGGTAATGGACCTCTCCACTGGCCGCTATATCCACGAAACCCGCGAATGGATTTTACGTAACAGCCCAGTGCCAATCGGCACCGTGCCTATCTATCAGGCGCTGGAAAAAGTAAATGGCATCGCTGAAGACCTGACCTGGGAAATGTTCCGCGACACACTGCTGGAACAAGCCGAGCAAGGTGTGGACTACTTCACGATTCACGCTGGTGTGCTGCTGCGCTACGTGCCAATGACCGCGAAACGCCTCACTGGCATTGTCTCGCGCGGCGGCTCAATAATGGCGAAATGGTGCCTGTCGCATCATCAGGAAAACTTCCTGTATGAACACTTCCGCGAAATCTGTGAAATCTGCGCGGCTTACGACGTTTCACTCTCTTTAGGCGACGGCCTGCGCCCCGGCTCTATTCAGGATGCCAACGATGAAGCTCAATTCTCTGAACTCCACACGCTGGGCGAGTTAACCAAAATCGCCTGGGAATATGACGTACAGGTGATGATTGAAGGCCCAGGACATGTGCCGATGCAGATGATCCGCCGCAACATGACCGAAGAACTGGAGCATTGCCACGAAGCACCATTCTATACCCTCGGGCCGTTAACCACAGACATCGCACCAGGTTACGACCATTTCACTTCAGGCATTGGTGCTGCGATGATCGGCTGGTTTGGTTGCGCGATGCTGTGTTATGTCACGCCAAAAGAACATCTCGGCCTGCCAAACAAAGAAGATGTGAAACAAGGGCTGATTACTTACAAGATTGCGGCACATGCCGCAGACCTGGCAAAAGGCCACCCTGGCGCACAAATCCGCGACAACGCCATGTCAAAAGCGCGCTTCGAATTCCGTTGGGAAGACCAGTTTAATCTCGCGTTAGACCCGTTCACCGCGCGCGCTTATCACGATGAAACGTTGCCGCAGGAATCCGGCAAAGTTGCGCACTTCTGTTCGATGTGCGGGCCAAAGTTCTGCTCAATGAAAATCTCCCAGGAAGTCCGCGATTTCGCCGCCAAACAAGCCATTGAAGTTGGTATGGAAGACATGTCGCAATCTTTCCGTGCGAAAGGTGGCGAAATTTATCTGCGTCAGGAGGAAGTGTGATAAATCAATCCGCATTCCCCCCTGTCCCACGACGGCTGGGCTTGTATCCGGTAGTAGATAGCGTTGAGTGGATTGCCCGTTTGCTAGAAGCAGGCGTGCGCACTATTCAGTTGCGTATCAAAGATAAGCGTGACGATGAGGTTGAAGCCGATATTGTTGCGGCAATCAAACTCTCCCATAGCTACGAAGCGCGTCTGTTCATCAACGATTACTGGCAACTGGCAATCAAGCATCGCGCTTACGGCGTACATCTGGGCCAGGAAGATATGGACGTTGCCAATCTGGATGCCATTCGCGATGCGGGCCTGCGCCTCGGGCTTTCCACGCATGACAATATGGAAATGGATCGCGCCCTGTCGGCGCGCCCCTCTTACATTGCGCTGGGGCATGTTTTCCCTACCAACACCAAGCAGATGCCGTCGGCCCCGCAAGGGCTTTCGCAACTCGCAGCGCATATCAAAACGTTGGGCGATTACCCGACTGTCGCCATCGGTGGGATAAGTATTGAACGCGTTCCGGCGGTGCTTGCCACGGGCGTGGGCAGTGTCGCGGTGGTGAGCGCAATTACTCTGGCTCCAGACTGGCGAGCGGCAACCGCACAGCTACTGGAGCTTGTGGGAGCCGGCGATGAATGATGCCGATTTCATGCGTTACAGCCGCCAGATGCTGCTGGAAGACATCGCCGTTGAAGGGCAGCAAAAACTGCTCGCCAGCAAAGTGTTAATCGTCGGGCTTGGCGGACTAGGTTCGCCAGCCGCGCTGTATCTGGCTGCCGCGGGCGTTGGTACGCTGATTCTGGCTGACGATGACCTTGTGCATATCAGCAATCTTCAGCGCCAGATTTTGTTCACTTCAAACGATCTAGACCAACCAAAATCCCTGGTCGCCCAACGCCACCTACAGCAACTTAATCCTGATATCGAACTTCAGGTTATTAGTGAACGGCTGGCGGGAAAATTACTCAGGCAGACGGTAAAAAACGCCGATTTAGTACTAGATTGCAGCGACAACCTGGCAACGCGTCATGCTATTAACGCGGCGTGCGTTACGCATAGCAAGCCGCTGATTTCCGCCAGCGCAGTCGGTTTTGGCGGGCAACTGATGGTGCTGACACCGCCGTGGGAAAACGGCTGTTATCGCTGCGTGTGGCCGGATGAACACGAGCCGGAACGTAACTGCCGCACCGCAGGAATCATCGGCCCGGTGGTGGGTGTAATGGGAACATTGCAGGCACTGGAAGCGATAAAACTACTGAGCGGAATGCTCCCGGCCAGCGGTTCTTTGCGCCTGTTCGACGGCCGTCAACATAGCTGGCGCACCCTCGCTATGCAGAAAGCGGCGGGCTGCCCGGTATGCGGAGGGCAAGATGCACATTCAGTTTAACGACGAGCCGATACAATGCGTGGAAAACCTGACATTGGCAAAGCTGCTGGAACAATTGCGTTTCTTGCAGCCAGGCGTCGCGCTGGCGATCAACCAGACCATCATTCCGCGTGAGCAATGGGAAACTTATTTGTTGAATGATGGCGACCAGATCCTGCTTTTTCAGGCTATAGCCGGGGGCTAACATGCTAAAGATTGCTGATAAAACCTTCTCATCACGCTTGTTTACTGGCACGGGGAAATTCTCCTCACCACAGATGATGGTTGAAGCGATTCGCGCTTCTGGCTCACAGTTAGTCACGATGGCGATGAAACGTGTCGATTTGCGTAACCATAACGATGCGATCCTCGCGCCATTACTCGAATCTGGCGTGCAATTGCTGCCTAACACTTCCGGTGCAAAAACAGCTGAAGAAGCGATTTTTGCTGCCCAATTGGCACGTGAAGCGCTCGGCACAAACTGGCTAAAACTGGAAATCCATCCGGATGCTCGCTATTTGTTACCCGACCCGATCGAAACGCTGAAAGCGGCTGAGAAGCTCGTCAAACTGGGGTTTGTGGTACTGCCTTATTGCGGTGCCGATCCAGTTTTGTGCAAACGGCTTGAAGAGGCAGGATGCGCGGCGGTAATGCCGTTAGGCGCTCCCATTGGGTCAAATCAGGGCTTACAAACCCGGGCGCTGTTGGAGATTATCATCGAGCAAGCCCGGGTGCCGGTGATAGTTGATGCGGGAATTGGTGCGCCAAGCCACGCCGCGGAAGCGTTAGAAATGGGGGCTTGCGCAGTGCTGGTTAACACCGCCATTGCTGTGGCACGCGACCCAGTTCAGATGGCACACGCTTTTCGTTTGGCCGTGGAAGCTGGTGCAATCGCGGCGCAGTCTGGACTGGGCTCTCGCCACCAGCATGCGCAGGCTTCCAGCCCACTAACGCAATTTCTGCAATTCGGCCAGGAGGATGCGTGATGGCCCGAACTTTCACTGACCGCTGGCGTGAACTGGACTGGGACGACATCCGGCTTAGCATCAACAGCAAAACAGCTGCCGATGTAGAACGGGCATTGAGCAGCAGCAAAATTACTCGCGACGATCTCATGGCACTGCTTTCGCCCGCAGCCAGCCAATATCTGGAACCGCTCGCACAGCAGGCACAGCATTTAACTCGCCAGCGGTTTGGTAACACGGTGAGTTTTTACGTGCCGCTTTATCTCTCGAACCTGTGCGCTAACGACTGCACGTACTGCGGTTTTTCGATGAGCAACAAACTCAAACGTAAAACACTGGACGAGCACGAGATTGAACGGGAATGCGCGGCGATTCGCAAATTAGGCTTTGAGCATTTGCTGTTGGTGACCGGTGAACACCAGAGCAAAGTGGGAATGGATTATTTCCGCCAGCACCTGCCCACGATTCGTCGCCAGTTCAGCTCGCTGCAAATGGAGGTTCAGCCGCTGGATGAACATGAGTATGGCGAACTGAAAACCCTCGGCCTGGATGGCGTCATGGTTTATCAGGAAACCTATCATCAGGCAGTCTATGCGCAACATCATTTGCGCGGTAACAAACAGGACTTCTTTTGGCGGCTGGAAACACCGGACAGGCTTGGTCGTGTGGGGATCGATAAAATTGGCCTCGGTGCGTTAATTGGTTTATCGGATAGCTGGCGTACCGACTGTTTTATGGTGGCAGAGCATTTACTATGGCTTCAGCAAAACTACTGGCAAAGCCGCTATTCGATTTCATTTCCACGATTACGCCCTTGCGCAGGTGGCGTAGAACCGGCATCGGTGATGACAGAAAGCCAGCTGGTGCAGGTGATTTGCGCGTTTCGTCTGCTTTCGCCAGACGTGGAGCTTTCGCTTTCTACCCGTGAATCGCCCTGGTTCCGCGACCATATGATCCCGCTTGCGATTAATAACGTCAGTGCATTCTCCAAAACCCAGCCCGGAGGCTACGCCGATAATCATCCCGAGCTTGAACAGTTTGCGCCACACGACGGACGCACACCTGCAGAAGTTGCAGCCGCCTTAACACATTCCGGTTTACAACCTGTCTGGAAGGATTGGGATAGTTTTTTGGGAAGAGCCTCGCAGTAGCATTGCAAGTTTGCAGGACCAGCAAAATGCTTCCCGAGCCGTGCCGAAGAGTGGTTCATTCACCGTTGTCTTGATGGCTTCAGTAAAATATTGTCGCCCCTGTCGGAATGCGAACCCGGCTGGGGCGGCAACTCATCCCTTCTCATTGCCGCCCCACCTTCCCCTTAGTAGACGGTGACTTTCGCGACCTTCGCGACTTTACCATCACGGGAAGGCGTATCAGGCGTGACGCCCAGCTCAATAGCACGGTAAAGCCCAGCCAGTTGTGCGAACACCACATAAATTAACGTAGCCCACGATTCGTGGTAATCCGCCAGTTCCGGAGAGGCAAAATGAAAATAACGATCCCCCGGTTTAGCGCTAGCAGGTAGAGCATCATGACCGATGGCAATAATTTGCGCGGTGGCGCTTCGCTCACGTGTCAGCTCCGCCATCATGTCACTGTCATAGCGGTGGATGTCGGCACGCGCGGCAAGATAACCGATGACGGTGGCATCGCGGTTGATAATAAGCTTTGGCCCATGGCGGAATTCCAGCATTGAATGCCAGGCTGTCATCACCTGGCCGTTACCCATTTCCAGCAGTTTGAGACTGGTTTCACAGGCAACGGCTTTTAGCGACAGGGAACCCACCACCACGACATTGTTGCGAGACTCTGCCGCCCACTGTTCGATATCCGCGGCATAGGTGCCCAGGAAATGGTTCAAACCACGTTGCAAAATCGGCAGCACTTTTTCTGCTTCAGGCCAGCCAGCAGGAGCCACCAGCAACATCAAATACCACAGGGGAACCGTGAATTCGGAAGTGGCGGCAAAGCTACCGTTAGAGGTGCCCTCTGGTACCGGGACAAAAAGCCCTTCGGGATGCTGCTGCGCAAGCTGAGCCAGGCGGCTACTGGCATTATTTGTCACCGCGAGGTGGCGCATTTTCGGATACGTTGCGAGAGCACGCTCCACAACCTTAACGGTTTCTG
This sequence comes from Buttiauxella agrestis ATCC 33320, assembly GCA_024169445.1. Taxonomy (GTDB): domain Bacteria; phylum Pseudomonadota; class Gammaproteobacteria; order Enterobacterales; family Enterobacteriaceae; genus Buttiauxella; species Buttiauxella ferragutiae. The sequence continues at coordinate 1,262,630 of JALKFA010000001.1, read as the reverse complement.
GTGTGTTACCTGAACTACTCACAGAAACCAACACGGTATTTTCTTGTAAGCTTTCAGGCATGAGTACCAGATCGGTTGCCGGCACCACATCAATTTGATTTGGTACCACACTACGCAACCAATTCACGCTCGCCTGTGCAGCCAACAAAGATGAACCCGCGCCAGTAATGAGGATACGCATACCGGGATCGCATTTAGCCCAAAATGCTTCAACATCCGACTGACGCGCTTTGATTTGTGCCAGCCCTTCTTCCCACAGACGTGGCTGAGCCACGATGGCTTCAACGGTTAAACTGGCTCCCTTTTGCTGCCAGTACGCTTCATTATGATTTAACATGTTTATTTTCCACCTCTTATGGAACTTGCGCCGCGCCGGAAAATTGCTTTAGCATGCCGACACTCGCACTTTTATTCGTTAACAACCCTATCGGGGGAACCATGAAACCGGTGTACATCCTTATTCGCGATACGCTGAAAAGCGATATTCAGAACCAAAAGTACCCGGTTGGCTCCCTGATTCCTTCTGAACGCGAACTGGCGGAAACCTACCAGGTCACGCGTGCTACGGTGCAAAAAGCCATTGCCCATATGGAACAAGAAGGCCTGGTTAAAAAAGTGGTCGGCAAAGGTACCTACGTAAATCGCGCTTTTGCGCCACCGGTTTATTTGCTCAACCCAGACGGCGAAAGCAGCGCGCTAGGCGTCACGAAAGAACTCAGTGGCAAAGTCACCATCACCAGCCGGCTGATTTACCATGTCCAGCAACCTGCCGGTGATTACCTTGCAAACCAGTTTGGCGTGCCTGAAAACGAGCCTGTACATGCTATCCGCCGCGTTCGCCTGTTTGATGGCACGCCGGTGCTAGTTGAGGACAGCTACATTCCGTTAGCGATTGTCGATGCCATTGACGACGACGTTCTGCAAAACCACTCGCTTTACGCCTTCATCGAAGAGAAGTGCCAGCAAAAAATCGGCGGCACAGACTCAATGGTAGGAGCCAGCTTGTTTGACGATGTAATGGCGGCCCTGCTAGACATCCCCGTTAACTCCCCCATGTTGCACATCAAAGAGAGCACCTGGCTTGAGGACGGCACGGTGTTTAACTACTCGTGGAGTTACAACCGTGGCGACCTCTTCAGAATGCGCAGCCGTAAAAATCTCATTCCTTAAAGAATTGCGGCAGATATTCGCGGTGCGCTTCGAGTAATTCATCAAGCACCACTTTTGCTACTTTTCCCGAAGGAACCAACGGGTTCAGGGTTAACGCTTGCAAAGCTGCACCGTAGTCACCGGTGACAGCGGCTTCGACCGCCATTTCTTCCCAGGCTTTCATCAGAGAAACTAAACCTGAAACAGTGGCAGGCAACGGATCGTTGTTCAGCGGAATCGCACCGTAGCGCCCAATAACGCAGGTCGTTTCAATGGCGACGTTATCCGGCAGTGAACGAATTGCCCCGTTGTTGCGCACGTTAACTGTCATCAGGAGATTTTTATCGTTGTAAATTGCACTGATTAGCTCGCAGGCTGCTTCGGAGTAATAAGCCCCACCGCGCTGCTCAAGCAGTTTTGGTTTTTCATGCAGCTGTGGATTTCTGTACAGCTCAAATAACTCATGCTCAACCGCTTGCACCACTTCGCCACGCGTTCCATGTTCTTCGAATTCCTGAAGCTGCTTTTCCAGCACATCACTGGTGGCGTAGTAATACTGGTGATATGGGCATGGGATCACGCCAAGATGCTGGATTTGCTCCTGAAGCCAAGGAATGTCCGGGATATTTTTCGGTTTGTGTTCAGTGTCATATTTAAGGTTTTTCAGCACCTCTGGCATGACATCTTTGCCATCCATGTAGACATGGGTGCCATACAGGAAATGGTTTAAGCCAACGAGTTGCAGCAAGAAGCGAGATTTATCTACACCGAGAATTTCTGCCACCATGCGTTGCATTGACTGGGATAAATTACATAGCCCAACGCATTTAATTTTGCTGTGCTTGATAACCGCTTCAGTGACGATGCCACTCGGATTGGTGAAGTTAATCAGCCACGCGTCCGGACAAAGCTCTTCCATGTCGCGGCAGATATCCAGAATGACCGGAATGGTGCGCAAAGCTTTGGCCAGCCCGCCCGCACCGTTTGTCTCCTGCCCAATTAACCCATGTGACAATGGAATGCGTTCGTCTTTAATACGCGCATCAAGTTGCCCCACACGTAGTTGGGTGGTGACAAAATCAGCATCTTTCAGCGCTTCACGCCTGTCGAGGGTGAGATGTACCTGGCAGTCGATGCCAGCAGCCTCAACCATGCGTTTTGCCAGGTTACCAACAATCTCGAGCTTTTCGCGTCCGGCTTCTACGTCCACGAGCCAGATTTCTTTAATCGGCATTTCTGCATAGCGTTGGATAAAACCTTCGATAATCTCCGGCGTATATGAACTGCCGCCACCGATGGTCACTATCTTTAATTTATTATTCATTACGTAATCCTTCTTTATATTCCAGGGCTATTTCATCCTGATTAACGATATTTTCTTCCAGCTCGTTTTCTTCTCGCAGATACTGCTTATCCAGCGTCATAACGAACGGATAATAAATTGTCATCGCGACCGCGAGGTTAATGGCCTGGAACAACATACCTTTCCAGCCGCAGATTAAAAAACCGCTGATGAAAATAGGTGTAGTCCAGGGAATTTCCAGACCCGATGTCAATGGCAACCAGCCAAAAGCCATAGCGCTATAGGTTATGACGCAAAGCACAACCGGAACGATAATAAAGGGGATAAACAACAGTGGATTTAGAGCAATGGGAACGCCAAATATAATGGGCTCATTAATATTAAAAATGGCGGCTGGAGAGGCAAGTTTGGCGATTTCACGCATGCGTTTGCTCTTCGCACGGAACAACATAACCAACAGCATCGCCAGGGTAAATCCAGTCCCGCCACAAATCAAAAACACATCACGAAACTGTTGAGTAATGATGTTGACCGGTGGTAATCCTTGTTTCATTGCCTGCATGTTTTCAAGCGTTAATGAACGCCAGATTGGCCCCATGATGGCAGTCACAATAGAGTCACCATGCAGCCCGAAAAACCAGAAGAAGCTGACAAAGAACTCTGCAACCATCTGCGATGGTAGCGTGTTACCAAGATGCATCATCGGTGCTTGCAGCACTTTGAAAATCATCTCCTGGGCCGTACCAAACGGCGTGATTTCAAAGACCAGACGAAGCAGCCAGAAGATAACAACAATCAAAAATGACGGAATGAGCGAGCTGAAGCTATTGGCAACCGCTGGCGGAACGCTGTCCGGCATTGAAATCATCAGCCGTGGATGGTTGAACAACCTGTAGAGCCGAACCGCCACCAGCGTGACAATTAAAGACAGGAAAAGCCCCTGCGCACCAAGCGCAAAGGTCGGAATGACATCCGTGATTGCGCCGCCATTTTCTTGTGGCATTCTGAACGGCGTAACAATTAAAAAAGCCACCAGTGAAATTAACACACAGGATATTTCATTTAACTGCCAGCGCTTTGCGAGGCTGATACTGGTACTGACTACCACCAGCAATGCCATCACAGAATAAGTGGCATCAAGAATATAATTCAGTTGCCCAATAAAATGCTCTCCGAAAATTCGAATAATAAATTCGCTATAACCGGGAATAGGTAAATTCGCTATCAGCAAAAAGAAAGAACCAATAATTAAAAATGGCATAATCCGAATGAAGCCATCTTTAATGGCCGAGAGATAATCATTCCCTTCAATCTTCATTGCCAGAGGCAATATTTTCCTTTCCATAAAAGCAGTGAAATTTTGCATGTTGTGGCTCACTGTGCTGGTTTTGATGTAAGTGGTATATACCACTAAATTGAAGACTATGTAGTTCAGGGTTTTCTGTCAATGGAGCACAATGAGGTTTACCAGGATTAAGCTGGTTTTGTGAGCAGCGCCACAATCGCAAGCTACCAGGGAAACGCGATATGTAACCGGTTTCAGCTCATACGAGTTTCTTTTGTGATACCTCACACACAATCATCGCAAAGCGGTTGTTGTATCGAGGCGTCACGGATAATTATCTGTATATCCAACGGACACTGAGAGCAGATCTATGAAGAATATCGTTTTGTGTTGTGCAGCGGGTATGTCGACTAGCATTTTGGTCCAACGCATGAAGGACGCCGCTCAGAAGAAAGGTATTGAAGTCTCTATCAAGGCAGTGCCGGTTGCCGAATTCAAAGACAATATCGACACCGCCGATATTGTGCTGTTAGGCCCACAGGTTAAATATGAACACGCCAAGCTACAGGCGATTGCAGAACCCATGGGTAAAACCGTGGCTGTCATCGATATGATGGATTACGGCATGATGAAAGGCGATGTCGTGCTGGATAAAGCCATGAAAATGATGGAGTCATAAGACGTGGAAGATTTAGAAACGATTATCATGGAATTGTTGGTCAATGCCGGTAGCGCACGTAGCCAGGCACTGACAGCTCTGCAAATGGCACGCAAAGGTGATTTTGCAGCAGCTCAACAAGCGATGGAAGAATCCCGTGAGTTTGTGAAACATGCTCACAAAATCCAGACCCAGCTTATCGGCTTAGACGAAGGTACTGGCAAACTGCCAGTTAACTTGATTACTGTTCATTCGCAGGATCACCTGATGAATGCGATGGTGATTCAGGATTTAGCCGAAGACATGATTGAACTGTATCGTCGCCTGCCTTTAGCTAACTGATTTTTGATTTATTTCAGGCATAAAAAAACCGCTCTTTCGAGCGGTTTTTGTTTTTGGCGTCTCTAACGATTAATCGTTATCGCTTCCGCCCAGATTACCTGCATTCAACAATTCTGCTAGGCTGGCAGTTGCATCTGCTGCAGTCACCTGAGGTACAACTGGCGCTTCGCCCGCTGCACGACGGCGCATACGATCCTGGTGGTACGCATAACCGGTACCAGCTGGGATCAGACGACCCACGATAACGTTCTCTTTCAGGCCGCGCAGTTCGTCACGTTTACCCGCAACAGCTGCTTCGGTAAGCACACGAGTTGTCTCCTGGAACGATGCCGCGGAGATGAAGGACTCGGTTGCCAGAGAGGCTTTGGTGATACCCAGCAGATCACGCGCAAAGGTCACGTTGATCTTGCCGTTCGCTTCCAGTTCGCGGTTAGCGATCTTGACGCGAGAGTATTCAGCCTGCTCACCTTCCAGGAAGTCAGAACCACCAGCGCTAACGATAGTTGCTTTACGCAACATCTGACGCACGATGACTTCGATGTGTTTATCGTTAATCTTAACGCCTTGCAGACGGTAAACGTCCTGCACTTCGTTGGTGATGTAACGAGTCACAGCATACACGCCACGCAGACGCAGGATGTCATGCGGAGATTCTGGACCATCGGAAACAACGTCACCACGTTCAACACGTTCACCTTCGAACACGTTCAGCTGGCGCCATTTCGGAATCATCTCTTCGTAAGCATCGCTGCCGTCGAGTGGAGAGATAACCAGACGGCGTTTGCCTTTGGTTTCTTTACCGAACGAGATGATACCGCTGATTTCAGCAAGGATCGCAGGCTCTTTCGGACGACGTGCTTCGAACAGATCCGCAACGCGTGGCAGACCACCGGTGATGTCCTTGGTACCACTGGATTCCTGAGGAATACGCGCCAGGGCGTCACCAGAGTGAATCTGAGTACCATCTTCCAACTGAACAATTGCTTTACCTGGCAGGAAGTACTGCGCAGACATATCGGTACCTGGAATCAGTACGTCATTGCCCTGGGCATCAACAATTTTCAGCGCTGGACGCAGATCTTTACCACCGGTGGTACGTTCTGCAGAATCCAGAACAACCAAAGATGAAAGACCTGTCAGTTCGTCGGTCTGACGAGTAATGGACTGGCCGTCGATCATGTCAGTAAAGCGGATGAAACCACTTACTTCGGAAACGACTGGCATGGTGTGCGGATCCCAGTTTGCTACGGTCTCGCCCGCTGCAATCTGCTCGCCATCACCTTTACCCATTACCGCACCATAAGGAACTTTATAGCTCTCTTTAGTACGACCGAATTCGTCAATCAGTTTCAGCTCGGTGTTACGAGAAGTGATGACCAGTTTCCCGGCAGAGTTCACAACCGACTTAGCGTTGCTGAGTTTGAGGCTACCTTTGTTCTTAACCTGAATGCTTGATTCAGCAGCAGAACGAGATGCCGCACCACCGATGTGGAACGTACGCATCGTCAGCTGAGTACCAGGTTCACCGATGGACTGTGCCGCGATAACCCCGATTGCTTCACCTTTGTTGATGATGTGGCCACGCGCAAGGTCACGACCATAGCAGTGTGCACATACGCCGAAGTCGGTTTCACAACCCACAACAGAACGTACTTTCACGCTATCAACAGAGTTAGCTTCTAACAGGTCACACATTTGCTCATGAAGCAGAGTGTTACGTGTAATCAGGATATCAGCAGTACCTGGTTTCAGGACGTCTTCAGCCGTTACACGACCCAATACGCGATCGCGCAGTGGTTCTTTAACGTCGCCGCCTTCGATAACCGGAGTCATCGTGATACCTTCCAGGGTGCCACAATCGTCTTCGGTAACAACCAGATCCTGTGCAACGTCAACCAGACGACGCGTCAGATAACCGGAGTTCGCAGTTTTCAGTGCGGTATCCGCCAGACCTTTACGAGCACCGTGCGTGGAGATGAAGTACTGGAGTACGTTCAGACCTTCACGGAAGTTCGCGGTGATTGGCGTTTCGATGATGGAGCCATCTGGCTTAGCCATCAGACCACGCATACCTGCCAACTGACGAATCTGTGCCGCAGAACCACGAGCACCGGAGTCAGCCATCATGTAAATGCTGTTGAAGGAAACTTGCTGCTCTTCGACGCCGTCACGGTTAATCACGGATTCGGTTTGCAGGTTGTCCATCATCGCTTTGGATACACGATCGTTCGCCGCAGCCCAAATATCGATTACTTTGTTATAGCGCTCACCCGCTGTTACCAGACCGGACTGGAACTGTTCCTGAATTTCAGCAACTTCAGCTTCCGCTTCAGAGATGATTTCAGTTTTCTTCGCTGGGATGACCATGTCATCGATACCAACAGAAACACCTGAACGTGCAGCATAGGCAAAGCCGGTGTACATGGTTTGGTCAGCAAAGATTACGGTCGGCTTCAGACCCAAAATGCGGTAACAAGTGTTCAGCATTTTGGAGATTGCTTTCTTACCCAACGCCTGGTTGATGATGGAGTAAGGCAGACCTTTCGGTACGATCATCCACAGAATCGCACGACCAACGGTGGTGTCGATAATGCTGGTTTTCGCAACGAACTCTTCGTTTTCGTCTTTTTCGTACTCGGTGATACGCACTTTTACACGCGCATGCAGAGAGGCCAGACCTGCGCGATAGATACGCTCAGCTTCTTTAGGGCCAGTCAGCACCATGCCTTCGCCTTTGGCGTTAACACAGTCACGGGTCATGTAGTACAGACCCAATACAACGTCCTGAGAAGGAACGATGATTGGCTCGCCGTTCGCTGGTGACAGGATGTTGTTGGTAGACATCATCAGCGCACGCGCTTCCAACTGAGCTTCAAGCGTCAGTGGAACGTGTACTGCCATTTGGTCACCATCGAAGTCGGCGTTATATGCCGCACAAACCAGCGGGTGCAGCTGGATAGCTTTACCTTCGATTAGTACTGGCTCAAATGCCTGGATACCCAAACGGTGCAGAGTTGGTGCACGGTTCAGCAGTACCGGGTGTTCGCGGATAACTTCGTCCAGGATATCCCAAACGACAGCTTCTTCGCGCTCAACCATTTTCTTCGCAGCTTTAATGGTGGTAGCAAGACCACGCAATTCCAGCTTGCCGTAGATGAACGGTTTGAACAGCTCCAGTGCCATTTTCTTAGGCAGACCGCACTGATGCAGACGCAGGTATGGACCTACGGTGATTACAGAACGACCGGAGTAGTCAACACGTTTACCCAACAAGTTCTGACGGAAACGACCCTGCTTACCTTTGATCATATCAGCCAAAGATTTCAGAGGACGCTTGTTAGAACCGGTGATCGCACGACCGCGACGGCCGTTATCCAGCAGGGCATCTACCGCTTCTTGCAACATACGTTTTTCGTTACGTACGATGATGTCAGGAGCAGCCAGATCCAGCAGGCGTTTCAAACGGTTGTTACGGTTGATAACGCGACGATACAGATCGTTCAGATCTGACGTTGCGAAACGACCGCCATCCAGCGGAACTAATGGACGCAGATCTGGCGGCAGAACCGGCAGAACTGTCAGGATCATCCACTCTGGTTTGTTACCAGACTGAACGAACGCTTCCAGCAGTTTGATACGCTTGGTCAGCTTTTTACGTTTGGTTTCGGAGTTGGTTTCGTTCAGCTCTTCGCGCAGAGTTTCACACTCTTGCTCCAGATCCATGTTTTTCAACAAGGCCTGAATAGCTTCCGCACCCATCTTCGCATCGAATTCGTCACCGAACTCTTCCAGCGCATCCAGATACTGCTCTTCAGTCAGGATCTGACGACGCTCGAGGTTGGTCATACCGCCTTCGATAACCACATAAGATTCGAAGTAAAGTACACGTTCGATATCACGCAGTGGCATATCCAGCAGCAAGCCGATACGAGACGGCAGTGACTTCAGGAACCAAATGTGTGCAGTTGGGGAAGCCAGCTCGATGTGACCCATGCGCTCACGGCGCACCTTAGTTTGGGTTACTTCAACGCCGCACTTCTCACAAATTACACCACGGTGTTTCAGGCGCTTGTACTTACCGCACAGGCACTCATAGTCTTTTACTGGCCCAAAAATACGAGCACAGAACAGACCGTCACGTTCTGGTTTGAACGTACGATAGTTAATGGTTTCCGGCTTTTTAACTTCGCCGAACGACCAAGAACGGATCATGTCTGGCGATGCCAGAGCGATTTTGATCGCATCAAACTCTTCGGTCTTAGTTTGCGCTTTCAGAAACTTAAGTAAGTCTTTCACGGATTAGCTCCCGTCGGAGTGAGACTTCTCAGAGACGTCCGGTGTGACCCGGACATCCTGTAACCAGTACAGCAGATGCGAGTAATTACTCGTCTTCCAGCTCGATGTTGATACCCAGCGAACGGATTTCTTTCAACAATACGTTGAAGGATTCCGGCATGCCTGGTTCCATCTGATGGTTACCATCCACGATGTTTTTATACATCTTGGTACGGCCATTAACGTCATCAGATTTAACAGTCAGCATTTCCTGCAGGGTATAAGCAGCACCGTAAGCTTCCAGCGCCCACACTTCCATCTCACCGAAGCGTTGACCACCGAACTGAGCCTTACCACCCAGCGGCTGCTGAGTAACCAGGCTGTAAGAACCGGTAGAACGCGCGTGCATTTTGTCATCAACCAAGTGGTTCAGTTTCAGCATGTACATGTAACCTACGGTTACTGGACGCTCAAACTGCTCACCACTGCGGCCGTCGAACAGTGTGATCTGGCCAGAAGTCGGCAGGTCACCCAGTTTCAGCAGCTCTTTGATTTCCGACTCTTTTGCACCGTCGAAGACAGGAGTAGCAATCGGCATACCTTTTTTCAGGTTCTCAGCCAGACGCAGAACTTCATCATCAGTGAAGGTGTTCAGGTCAACTTTCTGACGAATATCAGAACCCAAATCATAGGCTTTCTGGATGAATTCACGCAGCTTGGAAACTTCTTCCTGCTTCTTCAGCATAGCGTTGATTTTCTCGCCGATGCCTTTAGCAGCCATACCCAAGTGGGTTTCCAGAATCTGACCGATGTTCATACGAGATGGTACGCCCAACGGGTTCAGTACGATGTCTACCGGCGTGCCGTTTTCATCGTAAGGCATATCTTCGATCGGGTTGATCTTGGAGATAACACCTTTGTTCCCGTGACGACCTGCCATCTTGTCACCAGGCTGGATCTGACGTTTAACGGCCAGATACACTTTAACGATTTTCAGCACGCCAGGTGCCAGGTCATCGCCCTGAGTGATTTTGCGGCGCTTAGCTTCAAGTTTCTTCTCAAACTCGTGCTTCAGCTCGTCGTACTGCTCTGCCAGCTGTTCCAGCTGGTTTTGCTTCTCTTCGTCAGTCAGACCCAGTTCCAACCAGCGATCGCGTGGCAATTTGTCGAGCTTCTCAGCTTCAACACCGCCAGCAACCAGCACAGCATGGATACGAGCAAACAGACCAGCTTCAAAGATCTGCAGTTCTTCAGTCAGGTCTTTCTTCGCCTGCTTCAGTTGCATCTCTTCGATTTCCAGCGCGCGCTTGTCTTTTTCCACGCCATCGCGGGTAAAGACCTGCACATCGATAACGGTACCGGAAACGCCGTTTGGTACGCGCAGAGAAGAGTCTTTAACGTCAGACGCTTTCTCACCGAAGATTGCACGCAGCAGCTTCTCTTCTGGAGTCAGCTGGGTTTCGCCTTTAGGCGTTACCTTACCAACCAGAATGTCGCCACCGGTCACTTCAGCACCGATATAAACGATACCGGATTCATCCAGTTTAGAGAGAGCTGCTTCACCCACGTTCGGGATGTCAGCGGTGATCTCTTCTGGCCCCAGCTTGGTGTCACGAGACACACATGCCAGTTCCTGGATGTGAATAGTGGTGAAACGATCTTCCTGAACAACACGCTCGGATACGAGGATGGAGTCTTCGAAGTTGTAACCGTTCCACGGCATGAACGCTACGCGCATGTTCTGGCCAAGAGCCAGTTCACCGAGGTCAGTAGACGGACCGTCTGCCAACACATCGCCACGTTCAACAGGTTCGCCCAAAGAAACACATGGCATCTGGTTGATGCAGGTGTTCTGGTTCGAACGGGTGTATTTGGTCAGGTTGTAGATGTCGATACCAGCTTCACCAGCCAGCATTTCGTCTTCGTTAACTTTGATAACGATACGAGACGCATCAACGTACTGAACAGTACCGCCACGTTTAGCAACCGCAGTAACACCGGAGTCAACGGCAACAGCACGTTCCATACCAGTACCAACCAGCGGCTTATCAGCACGCAGAGTTGGAACGGCCTGACGTTGCATGTTCGCACCCATCAATGCACGGTTGGCGTCATCGTGTTCCAGGAACGGGATCAGGGACGCACCGACGGAAACTACCTGTTGGGTAGAAACGTCCATGTAGTCAACCTGGTCGTTGCTGAACAAGCTGGATTCGCCTTTACTACGGCAAGTTACCAGGTCGTCTACGAAACGGCCTTCTTCGTCCAGATTGGTGTTCGCCTGAGCAATAACGTAGTTACCTTCTTCAATTGCAGAAAGGTAATGGATTTCGTCAGTGACAACACCTTCAACAACGCGACGATACGGAGTTTCTAAGAAACCGTATTCGTTAGTCTGTGCATAAACAGACAGGGAGTTGATCAGACCGATGTTCGGACCTTCAGGGGTTTCGATTGGACATACACGACCGTAGTGGGTTGGGTGTACGTCACGTACTTCGAAGCCTGCACGCTCACGGGTCAAACCACCCGGGCCGAGTGCGGAGATACGACGTTTGTGCGTAATCTCAGACAACGGGTTGTTCTGGTCCATAAACTGAGACAGCTGGCTGGAACCGAAGAACTCTTTAACCGCAGCAGAGATAGGCTTGGCGTTGATCATATCCTGAGGCATCAGGGTATCGAGATCGCCCAGAGACAGACGCTCTTTCACCGCACGCTCAACACGTACCAGGCCAACGCGGAATTGGTTTTCCGCCATTTCGCCTACGGAACGGATACGACGGTTACCGAGGTGGTCGATATCATCCACTTCGCCTTGACCGTTACGAATGCCGATCAGCTTACGCATTACCTGGATGATGTCGTCTTTGCTCAGGATACCTGAACCTTCGATCTCATCACGCAGCAGGGAACGGTTGAACTTCATACGACCAACCGCTGACAAGTCATAACGGTCTTCGGAGAAGAACAGGTTCTCGAACAGGTTTTCAGCCGCTTCGCGAGTTGGTGGCTCGCCAGGACGCATCATGCGATAGATTTCAACCAGTGCGCTAAGGCGATCGTTGGTTGGGTCGACACGGATGGTCTCAGAAATGTATGCGCCGTGATCCAGGTCGTTGGTAAACAGCGTTTCGATACGCTTATGACCACACTGGCTCAGTTTTGCCAACAGATCCAAAGACAGTTCCATGTTCGCCGGGCAAATCAGTTCGCCAGTCGATGCATCAACGTAGTCTTTAGCCGCGACTTTACCAGCAATGTATTCAACCGGAACTTCGATAAGCTTAATATCGTCTTTTTCCAGCTGGCGAATATGGCGCGCTGTAATACGGCGGCTTTTTTCGACATAGATTTTGCCGTTAGCTTCGATGTCAAAGGATGCAGTCTCACCACGAAGGCGTTCTGGCACCAATTCCATCTGCAGCTTGTTGTCACGGATTTCGAAATAAACTTTCTCAAAGAACAGATCAAGAATCTGCTCAGTGGTGAACTGCAATGCACGCAGAATGATAGTCGCAGGCAGTTTGCGGCGACGGTCGATACGCACGAACAGGTTGTCTTTCGGGTCGAATTCGAAATCCAGCCAGGAACCACGGTAAGGGATGATACGTGCGTTATACAGCACCTTCCCGGAAGAGTGGGTTTTACCTTTGTCACTATCGAAGAACACGCCTGGGCTACGGTGTAACTGAGAAACGATAACACGCTCAGTACCGTTGATAACGAAGGTGCCGTTATCAGTCATGAGTGGAATTTCACCCATGTAGACTTCTTGTTCTTTAATATCTTTAACGGTGCCTTCCGGCGCTTCACGCTCGTAGATCACCAGACGCAGTTTTACGCGAAGGGGAGCGGAATACGTCACGCCGCGGATCTGACATTCTTTAACGTCAAATACCGGCTCACCCAGACGATAGCTCACATATTGCAGCTCAGAGTTACCGCTGTAGCTTGCAATAGGGAACACGGAACGGAAAGCCGCTTCCAGACCGTACTGGCCTTCAGGATCTTGCTCGATGAACTTCTGGAACGAGTCAAGCTGGATAGAAAGGAGATAAGGAATGTCCAAAACTTGTGGACGCTTTCCAAAATCCTTACGAATACGTTTTTTCTCGGTATAGGAGTAAACCATTAGGGTTCCTCAGCTCGCTGACAAGTCGACCCATCTGCCCGACAAGGGGACAGTTTGTGCAACACTATTTTGTGGACCGGAAAGTGGAACACTTTCCGCAATACCTGTTTCTATCACTCTTAAACCATTTCGCTACGCTTTACCCCGGAACTCCCGGCGTAGAAAGTCGTAGTATATTAAGGCGTAGATAGAGACAAACATTGAATGGAAACCAGCAGTCAAACAGTGTGAAACGCTACTGGTACCCTACAGCGCAAAAAGGCTGGTGACTAAAAAGTCACCAGCCATCAGCCTAATTTCTCAGGCTGCAACCGGAAAGGTTGGCTTATTTAACTTCAACTTCAGCGCCAGCTTCTTCCAGAGATTTTTTCAGTGCTTCTGCGTCATCTTTGCTCACGCCTTCTTTCAGCGCAGCTGGAGCGGATTCAACCAGGTCTTTAGCTTCTTTCAAGCCCAGACCAGTTGCGCTACGTACTGCTTTGATGACGGCAACTTTGTTAGCGCCAGCAGCTTTCAGAATAACGTCGAACTCAGTTTTCTCTTCTACAGCTTCAGCAGCAGCAGCAGGGCCTGCAACAGCAGCAGCAGCGGAAACACCGAATTTTTCTTCCATTGCAGAAATCAGTTCAACAATGTCCATTACAGACATAGCGGATACTGCTTCAATGATTTGATCTTTAGTGATAGACATAACAATTGTTCCTGAAAATCAGAATAAGTTTATACGTAAGCAAATGCGTGAGAAAGAAAAGTGCTATTAAGCAGCTTCTTTCTGATCGCGTACAGCAGCCAGAGTGCGAACCAGTTTGCCTGCAGAGGCTTCTTTCATGGTTGCCATCAGGCGTGCGATTGCTTCTTCGTAAGTTGGCAGAGTTGCCAGGCGATCGATCTGGGCCGCCGGGATCAGCTCACCTTCAAAGGCTGCAGCTTTAACCTCGAATTTTGCATTCGCTTTAGCGAATTCTTTGAACAGACGAGCAGCAGCGCCCGGGTGTTCCATAGAATATGCAATCAAGGTTGGACCAACAAACGTGTCTTTCAGGCACTCAAACTGAGTACCTTCAACAACGCGGCGCAGCAGGGTGTTACGAACAACACGCATGTAAACGCCAGCTTCACGACCTGCTTTACGCAGTTCAGTCATTTTACCTACGGTCACGCCACGGGAATCCGCAACAACCGCAGACAGCGCACCTTTGGCTACTTCGCTGACTTCAGCAACAATCGCTTGTTTGTCTTGAAGATTTAAAGCCATTAGCTTTGCTCCTGGATATTAGCCGGGGTTTCCCCCGGAACTCACTTCATTCATTACCAAAACGATAATGAACGTCGACATACGGTGAGCAGAAACAAGCCAAAGACTATCAAAAATATTCTTCAGGTTCTGTCACCGTCTACGCAGGGGATTAAGTCTCTTGCGAAACTCCTGCGGTCTTGGACGGAGGCCTGGATAAGGCCAGGCTCCAACCGAAAATTCTGTGTGCCCTGCATTGCAAGGCAACGGGCGTAAGATTTTAGACTAATCGAACGCCCGCGTAAAGCAGTGAATCTTAGTTCACTACTGCGCTCAGACCAGACTGGTCGATCGCAACACCTGCACCCATAGTGGTAGACAGGCTAACTTTCTTAATGAAAACGCCTTTAGCTTGAGATGGTTTAGCTTTTTTCAGCGCAACCAGCAGAGCTTCCAGGTTTTCTTTCAGTTTGTCAGTGTCAAAATCCACTTTACCGATGGTGGTGTGAATGATGCCGTTTTTGTCGTTACGGTAACGAACCTGACCAGCTTTAGCGTTCTTAACCGCTTCAGCAACGTTAGGAGTTACAGTACCAACTTTCGGGTTAGGCATCAGGCCACGTGGACCCAGAACCTGGCCCAGTTGGCCAACAACGCGCATTGCATCTGGAGATGCGATAACAACGTCAAAGTTCATTTCGCCTTTTTTGATCTGGTCAGCC
Source organism: Buttiauxella agrestis ATCC 33320 (assembly GCA_024169445.1). Classification (GTDB taxonomy): domain Bacteria; phylum Pseudomonadota; class Gammaproteobacteria; order Enterobacterales; family Enterobacteriaceae; genus Buttiauxella; species Buttiauxella ferragutiae. The sequence goes on along the minus strand of JALKFA010000001.1, from coordinate 1,247,527 downwards.
AGATCTTCCATACCTACCAGCTCAGCGCCAGCAGCTTTAGCTGCTTCAGCGTTAGGGCCTTGGGCAAATACGGCTACGCGAACTGAACGGCCAGTACCGTGCGGCAGTACAGTTGCACCACGTACGTTCTGGTCAGATTTACGAGCGTCGATGCCGAGGTTTACAGCAACGTCAACGCTTTCTACGAATTTCGCAGTGGCCAGCTCTTTGAGCAGAGCAACGGCTTCGTTGATGTCATACTGTTTAGTTGCATCAACTTTGTCACGGATCACGCGCATGCGCTTGGTCAGTTTAGCCATTTCTTAATCCTCCACTACCAGGCCCATGGAACGAGCAGTACCTTCGATGGAGCGAGTCATCGCTTCAACGTCAGAACCAGTCATGTCCGCAGCTTTGGTTTCTGCGATTTCACGCACCTGAGCACGGGTCACTTTACCCACTTTGTCTTTGTTCGGCTTGCCAGAACCAGACTTGATACCTGCAGCTTTCTTCAACAGAACAGCAGCTGGTGGAGTTTTAGTAACGAAAGTGAAAGAACGGTCAGCGTAAACGGTAATAACAACCGGAATTGGCAGACCTTTCTCCATGGAATCAGTTTTGGCGTTGAACGCTTTACAGAATTCCATGATGTTCACACCTTGCTGACCCAGAGCTGGACCAACTGGTGGACTTGGGTTCGCCATACCAGCTGCAACTTGCAGCTTGACGTAGGCTTGTACTTTCTTAGCCATCTTAATTTCCTCTAGTGGGTTATAGCGCCTTACACAATGAAGGCTCCCCGTGAATAAATCGTTTCATACGTACAAGACGCATAAAAACAAAAGGCGCGAAATTGTAGTCCAATCTCGCGCCTTGTGCAACGAATAATCGCTGCTTTTACAACCTAATTATTAGGCTTTCTCTACCTGAGCAAAATCCAGCTCAACCGGCGTAGCACGACCAAAGATAGATACAGAAACCTTCAAGCGGCTCTTTTCGTAATCTACTTCTTCAACCACACCGTTAAAGTCGGCAAATGGACCATCACTGACGCGTACCATTTCGCCTGGCTCAAACAGCGTTTTAGGACGCGGCTTGTCACCAACCTGCTGCAGGCGGTTCATAATCGCATCAACTTCTTTATCGCTGATTGGTGCAGGACGGTCAGATGTACCGCCGATGAAACCCATCACTCGAGGCACGCTGCGCACCAGGTGCCAGCTAGCATCGTTCATTACCATCTGGACCAGAACATAGCCCGGGAAGAATTTACGTTCGCTTTTGCGACGTTGGCCACCACGAATTTCGACCACTTCTTCGGTCGGAACCATGACTTCACCAAACAACTCTTCCATGTTGTGCAATTTGATATGCTCACGCAGCGATGTTGCTACGCGGCCTTCAAAACCGGAAAACGCCTGAACGACGTACCAGCGCATTTTAGGGGCTTCAGACATCTCAGAACCTCAGGCCAGTAATAAAAGAAACCAGGCGGACAAGAATACCGTCCAGCCCCCACAAAATCAGTGACATTACAGCTGTAACAGCCGCCACGATTAAGGTGGTGTGTAAAGTCTCCTGCCGAGTTGGCCAAATCACTTTACGAACTTCGGTTCTCGCTTCGCGGGCGAAAGCAACTGTCGCTTTGCCTTTCGTCGTTAACAGCGCGACACCACCCGCTGCAGCAATCAGCACAACCACTGCCAGGGCACGCAGAGGCAGAGACACATCACGATAAATGTAGTTGCCCACGATCGCCACAATAAGCAGAGCAGCAACTGCCAGCCATTTCATCGCTTCCAGGCCGCGCCCGCTTCCTTGAGCTTCGGTATTCGCACTCATAAACCAACCCGTCACAGTAATTCAGACAAACATTTTTGCCCCGCATATGCGAGGCAAAACCAAACCGAACGGCTATTACTCAGGTGCTATTCGGTATAACGCCATCTTCAGAGCCTGTCTCAGCAATGATTATGAGTAAAAAATCACTGATGAGCCAGGTTCTGGGTAGAGAGCGTACAAAAAGGGCATCAAATGATGCCCTTTTCTTGCGCGTTGCGTCAAATGTTATCAGCGATTAAGCGATAACTTTAGCAACAACGCCCGCACCTACAGTACGGCCGCCTTCACGGATTGCGAAACGCAGACCGTCATCCATCGCGATTGGGTGGATCAGGGTAACAACCATTTTGATGTTGTCGCCCGGCATTACCATCTCAACGCCTTCTGGCAGTTCGATGGTGCCAGTCACGTCAGTTGTACGGAAGTAGAACTGTGGACGGTAGCCTTTGAAGAACGGAGTATGACGGCCGCCTTCATCTTTGGACAGAATATAAACTTCAGATTCGAACTGGGTGTGCGGCTTGATTGAGCCTGGCTTAGCCAGTACCTGACCACGTTCGATATCTTCACGTTTAATACCACGCAGCAGAACACCAACGTTCTCACCAGCACGGCCTTCGTCCAGCAGTTTGCGGAACATTTCAACGCCAGTACAGGTTGATTTCACGGTATCTTTGATACCAACGATTTCAACTTCTTCACCAACTTTAACGATACCGCGCTCTACACGACCGGTAACAACGGTACCACGGCCGGAGATGGAGAATACGTCTTCGATTGGCAGCAGGAACGGCTTGTCGATAGCACGTTCTGGTTCTGGGATATAAGTATCCAGGAAGCCAGCCAGTTCGATGATTTTAGCTTCGTAATCCGCGTCGCCTTCCAGTGCTTTCAGCGCTGAACCACGTACGATTGGAGTATCGTCGCCAGGGAAGTCGTACATAGACAGAAGTTCACGAACTTCCATTTCTACCAGTTCCAGCAGCTCTTCATCATCAACCATGTCGCATTTGTTCAGGAACACGATGATGTAAGGAACGCCAACCTGACGACCCAGCAGGATGTGCTCACGAGTCTGTGGCATTGGGCCATCAGTCGCAGCAACAACCAGGATAGCGCCGTCCATCTGAGCAGCACCGGTGATCATGTTTTTAACGTAGTCGGCGTGCCCTGGGCAGTCAACGTGCGCATAGTGGCGAGTCGGGGTGTCATATTCAACGTGGGAAGTGTTGATGGTGATACCACGAGCTTTTTCTTCTGGTGCGTTATCGATCTGGTCGAAAGCACGAGCAGAACCACCGTAGGTTTTAGCCAGAACGGTAGTGATTGCTGCAGTCAGAGTGGTTTTACCATGGTCAACGTGGCCGATAGTACCGACGTTGACGTGCGGTTTTGTACGTTCAAATTTTTCTTTAGACATCGATTGTCCCTCTAAGACACGGATAAATCGGTGATATCACCACATCAACCAGGCGAAAGCCTGAATTTGTTGAATTCATTAACAGAAGAGAAACAGGAAGGATAAAGGAGGTGGTGCTGATAGGCAGATTCGAACTGCCGACCTCACCCTTACCAAGGGTGCGCTCTACCAACTGAGCTATATCAGCACATCTGGAGCGGGCAGTGGGAATCGAACCCACATCATCAGCTTGGAAGGCTGAGGTAATAGCCATTATACGATGCCCGCATCTCTGGAACTCGGCTACCTGCTTGAATTCTGTTTTAACTAAGGAGAGGCTCCTTAGTATTCGAGTCGACTAGTTGGATCTCGTCGCCTCGGGCTACGCATAGCGTTGCCTGAAAATGGTGGTGGGGGAAGGATTCGAACCTTCGAAGTCGATGACGGCAGATTTACAGTCTGCTCCCTTTGGCCGCTCGGGAACCCCACCAAGCACTTGATGGTGCCGACTACCGGAATCGAACTGGTGACCTACTGATTACAAGTCAGTTGCTCTACCTACTGAGCTAAGTCGGCATCAAGTAGCGCGCATTCTAGGAACACCGGCTCCATGATGCAACAAAAAAATTAAAGAAAATGCACTACCGCTTATATTTTGCGCGATAGCTCGTAAAACTGGTGGATTAATCATCATTACAGAGTGATTTTTGTACGCGGGATACGGAGGTGATGTATTCAAACTGCCTTTTTTCACGCTTTAATGCATCTTCGTCATGCATTCCTTTCTTTTCGATGTGCTCTTTTATGTAAATTTCGTGTCCGGTGTCTGGAAACAATGGATATACCCACTACGCGGCGTTTGGAACACTACTTGTTTGAGTGAGGCATGAGTTTGATATGCCCACCAAAGAGAAGGAATGAAGATACCGCTGTTTGGGGTGTTGCCTGACTATACCGGTTCGTCATACGGCTTTTATCTTCCCGCCGTCATCTATTACAAATAGCTTATACGCCGTTAATCAATTTGCGCAGCGCATAGCAAGTTGAAGTCACACCACAACGTGATGCTTTCCTCTGAAAGCATCATCACTTTGTTTTTTTCTTATTATTCTCACTCATCTGGTGTTACCCTCCTGCCCATTGTGAAAAGTAATATACGTTGCACGCCTTTGATTTCCTGAGATGAGTATCCTTTTCTCAGTCCGCGTACTACGTTCATTTTTGTCCTGAATTACAGGCAGAAGCATGCTTATGAGTAATAAAGAGCAAATGTTGACGACTCCTTATATGCAGTTCAACCGCAACCAATGGGCAGCCTTGCGCGACTCAGTACCGATGACCTTGACTGAAGGTGAGATCGCTCAGTTGAAGGGTATCAATGAGGACCTCTCTTTAGAGGAAGTTGCAGAAATTTACCTGCCTCTTTCACGGCTATTGAATTTTTATATCAGTTCAAACCTACGCCGACAGGCAGTGTTAGAGCAATTTCTCGGCACTAATGGGCAACGTATTCCCTACGTCATTAGTATCGCCGGAAGCGTTGCGGTCGGGAAAAGTACAACCGCTCGCGTGCTGCAAGCTCTGCTGAGTCGCTGGCCTGAGCATCGTCGTGTGGAATTGATTACCACTGATGGTTTTCTGCATCCGAATAAAGTGTTGAAAGAACGCAATCTGATGAAGAAAAAAGGATTCCCACAATCCTACGATATGCACCGTTTGGTGAAGTTCGTTTCTGATATTAAATCAGGGGCACCGAATGTGACTGCACCAGTCTATTCTCACCTTATTTATGATGTTATTCCTGATGGTGATAAAACAGTTGCTCAGCCTGATATTTTAATCCTTGAAGGATTAAATGTTTTGCAAAGCGGCATGGATTACCCACACGATCCACATCATGTATTTGTATCAGACTTTGTCGATTTTTCGATTTATGTCGATGCGCCAGAAGATCTGCTACAAGATTGGTATATCACGCGATTCCTGAAGTTCCGTGAAGGTGCATTTACCGACCCTGACTCTTATTTCCACAGCTATGCGAAGCTCTCAGAGGATGAAGCTGTTAATGTCGCATTACAGCTATGGAAAGAGATTAACTGGCGGAACCTAAAAGAAAATATACTACCAACTCGTGAGCGTGCCAGCCTGATCATGACGAAAAGCTCAAATCACGAAGTTGAGTGCGTACGGCTAAGGAAATAAAAAAGCGGGGGGATAAAATCCCCCGTGCGAATTAGTTAACGCCACGCAGTGATATTTCTCCACCCACCCAAGGTTTAACGACTCCGTCCTGCTCTAATAACAATCCACCTTGCTCGTTAATCCCTCTTGAAATGCCGTGTATTTCTCTATCCCCAATTATTAACTTCACCTGGCGATGAATAAAGTTATCCAGTGGCTCCCAACGCGGCAGGAAAGGTACTAAACCTTCATCTTCAAATAACTGTAATGCTTTTCGCAATTCTTTTATGATTCTAATAGCTAACGCATTACGATCTATATTAATTCCGGCTTCCTGAAGATTAATCCAGCTTTGATTAATCACATCCGTCGCTACATTACGCATTGCAAGATTAATACCTGCCCCAATAACAATCTGCGCGGCATCTCCAGTTTTACCAGTCAATTCAACCAGAATACCAGCAAGTTTACGATCGTTGAGATATAGGTCATTTGGCCACTTAACTCTGACATCTTCAGCACCTAGTTCACGTAGTACCTCGGCCATAACAATCCCAATGACAAGACTTAAGCCAACAGCTGCCGCAGGACCTTGCTCGAGTCGCCAGTACATGGACAGGTAAAGATTAGCACCGAAGGGTGAAAACCACTGACGTCCTCGACGACCTCGACCTGCCTGCTGATATTCAGCAATACAGGCATCCCCCGAGTGAAGTGTTTCAAGTCGGTCGAGTAAAAACTGATTGGTGGAGTCAATGACAGGGAGAACCGTAACTGAGCCTGTATCAATCTGCAATTTTATAAGTTCTTCATCAAGCAACTGAATGGGATCGGGTAGGCTATACCCTTTTCCAGGCACGGTAAAAACATCAACACCCCAATCTCTTAAAGTTTGGATGTGTTTATTTATGGCCGCCCGACTCATACCAAGCTGCTCACCTAACTGCTCACCAGAGTGAAACTCGCCATCTGCAAGAATACTAATTAGTGTCAGAGGAATTTTATTATCTTTCATGCAATGGTCTCCACAGCGCTAACTTCGCCACACGTACCTATGAAGCGAACTTCGGGTTCCAACCATACTTTAAATTTATCCCCGACACACTGGCGAACGTGATGAGCCAGACCCACAACATCCAGGCTGGAAGCGCCGTTTTCATTTATTAATACCAGAGCTTGCTGTTGATGCACTGTTGCACCACCAACCTTGTAACCCTTCAACTGGCACTGATCGATTAACCAGCCTGCCGCCAGTTTTATTGACCCATCGGGCTGAGGGTAATGTGGAATGGCGGCGAAAGTAGCAATAAGCACAGATGCCTGTTCGGCAGTAATGACTGGATTCTTGAAAAAGCTTCCCGCATTTCCGTTAACACGCGGATCCGGAAGTTTTGTCATACGCATATGGCAAACTGCATTAAACACTTCCTGCGGCGTGACATTTGCAGCGTCAAGCCGGGTTAAATCACCATAACTTAATACTGGCTGCCATAATTTTGGCAAACGTAATCCCACAGCAATAATTGCATAGTGATTCTGATATTCATGCTTAAAAATACTGTCGCGATAGCCAAACTGGCACTGTGAATTATCCAGGCGATGCATCTCACCGCTGAGCAAATCGACACAATCAACGTAATGACAGACGCTTTTGAGCTCTACACCATAGGCACCGATATTTTGAATAGGTGAAGATCCGGCACATCCAGGAATTAAAGCCAGGTTTTCAAGCCCTGGCATTCCTTGCTGTAAGGTATATTCAACCAGATGATGCCAGTTTTCCCCTGCGCCAACATGTAAATACCAGGCATCTTGCTCTTCTGTAACTTGAATGCCTGAAATTCGGTTAACAATTACGGTACCGGAGTAATCCTCAAGAAAGAGAACGTTACTTCCCTCACCCAAGATCAAAACGGGCATATTTGCTGCCACTGTCTCACTCCAGGCGTCTTTTAATTGCTGTACTGTTTCAGCAATGACAATACGTGAAGCGTTAGCCTGAATACCAAATGTATTGAAAGGTTTAAGAGAAGTGCTCATGTTGGGTATCTTTCCTGAGTTTAAACCCAGTTAGTTTACCTTATATGCCAGGGGTTCGCTTGCGTGACAGGGGTTATACCGTGAGGTTGATAAATTACTCATATCATCCTGGTACTCCCCTCCGGGACCACCGCCAGCGGTGTTCAACATTGTTCACGACTATTTTATTGCAGACAGCAAAAAGCCCTGTACGTCAGTACAGGGCTTTTTGCTTAATTGGAGCCTGGCAGTTCCCTACTCTCGCATGGGGAGACCCCACACTACCATCGGCGCTACGGCGTTTCACTTCTGAGTTCGGCATGGGGTCAGGTGGGACCACCGCGCTAGTGCCGCCAGGCATATTCTGTTTTGTTAACCGTTGTGTTATCCACACAACCATCAACTTAATCTCGGTTCAAGCTGAAAATCAAATGCTTAGTCTCTCAACCAAAACACCTTCGGTGTTGTAAGGTTAAGCCTCACGGATCATTAGTACTGGTTAGCTCAACGTATCGCTACGCTTACACACCCAGCCTATCAACGTCGTAGTCTTCAACGTTCCTTCAGGACCCTTAAAGGGTCAGGGAGAACTCATCTCGGGGCAAGTTTCGCGCTTAGATGCTTTCAGCGCTTATCTTTTCCGCATTTAGCTACCGGGCAATGCCATTGGCATGACAACCCGAACACCAGTGATGCGTCCACTCCGGTCCTCTCGTACTAGGAGCAGCCCCCCTCAATTCTCCAGCGCCCACGGCAGATAGGGACCGAACTGTCTCACGACGTTCTAAACCCAGCTCGCGTACCACTTTAAATGGCGAACAGCCATACCCTTGGGACCTACTTCAGCCCCAGGATGTGATGAGCCGACATCGAGGTGCCAAACACCGCCGTCGATATGAACTCTTGGGCGGTATCAGCCTGTTATCCCCGGAGTACCTTTTATCCGTTGAGCGATGGCCCTTCCATTCAGAACCACCGGATCACTAAGACCTGCTTTCGCACCTGCTCGAGCCGTCACTCTCGCAGTCAAGCTAGCTTATGCCTTTGCACTAACCTCACGATGTCCGACCGTGATTAGCTAACCTTCGTGCTCCTCCGTTACGCTTTAGGAGGAGACCGCCCCAGTCAAACTACCCACCAGACACTGTCCGCAACCCGGATTACGGGTCTACGTTAGAACACCAGCCATTAAAGGGTGGTATTTCAAGGTTGGCTCCACAAGAACTGGCGTCCTCGCTTCAAAGCCTCCCACCTATCCTACACATCAAGGACCAGTGTTCAGTGTCAAGCTATAGTAAAGGTTCACGGGGTCTTTCCGTCTTGCCGCGGGTACACTGCATCTTCACAGCGATTTCAATTTCACTGAGTCTCGGGTGGAGACAGCCTGGCCATCATTACGCCATTCGTGCAGGTCGGAACTTACCCGACAAGGAATTTCGCTACCTTAGGACCGTTATAGTTACGGCCGCCGTTTACCGGGGCTTCGATCAAGAGCTTCAGCTTGCGCTTAACCCCATCAATTAACCTTCCGGCACCGGGCAGGCGTCACACCGTATACGTCCACTTTCGTGTTTGCACAGTGCTGTGTTTTTAATAAACAGTTGCAGCCAGCTGGTATCTTCGACTGCCTTCAGCTCCATCCGCAAGGGACTTCACCTACCGACAGCGTGCCTTCTCCCGAAGTTACGGCACCATTTTGCCTAGTTCCTTCACCCGAGTTCTCTCAAGCGCCTTGGTATTCTCTACCTGACCACCTGTGTCGGTTTGGGGTACGATTTGATGTTACCTGATGCTTAGAGGCTTTTCCTGGAAGTGCGGCATTTGTTACTTCAGCACCGTAGTGCCTCGTCATCACACCTCAGCGTTGAATAAGAGTCCGGATTTACCTAAACTCTCCGCCTACATGCTTAAACCGGGACAACCGTCGCCCGGCTAACATAGCCCTCTCCGTCCCCCCTTCGCAGTAACACCGAGTACAGGAATATTAACCTGTTTCCCATCGACTACGCCTTTCGGCCTCGCCTTAGGGGTCGACTCACCCTGCCCCGATTAACGTTGGACAGGAACCCTTGGTCTTCCGGCGAGCGGGTTTTTCACCCGCTTTATCGTTACTTATGTCAGCATTCGCACTTCTGATACCTCCACCAGACCTCACAGTCCAGCTTCAACGGCTTACAGAACGCTCCCCTACCCAACAACGCATAAGCGTCGCTGCCGCAGCTTCGGTGCATGGTTTAGCCCCGTTACATCTTCCGCGCAGGCCGACTCGACCAGTGAGCTATTACGCTTTCTTTAAATGATGGCTGCTTCTAAGCCAACATCCTGGCTGTCTGTGCCTTCCCACATCGTTTCCCACTTAACCATGACTTTGGGACCTTAGCTGGCGGTCTGGGTTGTTTCCCTCTTCACGACGGACGTTAGCACCCGCCGTGTGTCTCCCGTGATAACATTCTTCGGTATTCGGAGTTTGCATCGGGTTGGTAAGCCGGGATGGCCCCCTAGCCGAAACAGTGCTCTACCCCCGAAGATGAGTTCACGAGGCGCTACCTAAATAGCTTTCGGGGAGAACCAGCTATCTCCCGGTTTGATTGGCCTTTCACCCCCAGCCACAAGTCATCCGCTAATTTTTCAACATTAGTCGGTTCGGTCCTCCAGTTAGTGTTACCCAACCTTCAACCTGCCCATGGCTAGATCACCGGGTTTCGGGTCTATACCCTGCAACTTAACGCCCAGTTAAGACTCGGTTTCCCTGCGGCTCCCCTATACGGTTAACCTTGCTACAGAATATAAGTCGCTGACCCATTATACAAAAGGTACGCAGTCACCCCATAAAAGAGGCTCCCACTGCTTGTACGTACACGGTTTCAGGTTCTGTTTCACTCCCCTCGCCGGGGTTCTTTTCGCCTTTCCCTCACGGTACTGGTTCACTATCGGTCAGTCAGGAGTATTTAGCCTTGGAGGATGGTCCCCCCATATTCAGACAGGATACCACGTGTCCCGCCCTACTCTTCGAGTTCACAGCATGTGTATTTTTGTGTACGGGAGTATCACCCTGTACCCTGCGACTTTCCAGACGCTTCCACTAATACACAAACTGATTCAGACTCTGGGCTGCTCCCCGTTCGCTCGCCGCTACTGGGGGAATCTCGGTTGATTTCTTTTCCTCGGGGTACTTAGATGTTTCAGTTCCCCCGGTTCGCTTCGTTAAGCTATGTATTCACTTAACGATAGTGCAACGAATTGCACTGGGTTTCCCCATTCGGAAATCGTCGGTTATAACGGTTCATATCACCTTACCGACGCTTATCGCAGATTAGCACGTCCTTCATCGCCTCTGACTGCCAGGGCATCCACCGTGTACGCTTAGTCGCTTAACCTCACAACCCGAAGATGTCTCGTAAGACACAATCGTATGTTGCGAAAATTTGAGAGACTCGAACACACCTCTATTCCTTCCTTATTACGGAGGAAGGAAACAGTGTGTCGTTTCAATTTTCAGCTTGTTCCGGATTTTTAAAGAGCAAATACTTCTCAGCACACTGTTGAACAGTACACTTAGAAGTATTGGGTGAGCATGAAATGATGGTGGAGCTAAGCGGGATCGAACCGCTGACCTCCTGCGTGCAAGGCAGGCGCTCTCCCAGCTGAGCTATAGCCCCATCGATTTCGTAAAACCTTTTGATTTACCTTTAACTTCTCATCAGGCAAGGCGCGTCACCGCGAAGCATACTAAAGTATGTGAGCGGGGTCGCAACACAGCATGGAGAGAAGTTTGGTAGGCCTGAGTGGACTTGAACCACCGACCTCACCCTTATCAGGGGTGCGCTCTAACCACCTGAGCTACAAGCCTATAAGGTTTTACTGCTCGTTTTCTATCAGACAATCTGTGTGAGCACTACGCAAGTTCGTATCTATTAGGTAAGGAGGTGATCCAACCGCAGGTTCCCCTACGGTTACCTTGTTACGACTTCACCCCAGTCATGAATCACAAAGTGGTAAGCGCCCTCCCGAAGGTTAAGCTACCTACTTCTTTTGCAACCCACTCCCATGGTGTGACGGGCGGTGTGTACAAGGCCCGGGAACGTATTCACCGTAGCATTCTGATCTACGATTACTAGCGATTCCGACTTCACGGAGTCGAGTTGCAGACTCCGATCCGGACTACGACGCACTTTATGAGGTCCGCTTGCTCTCGCGAGGTCGCTTCTCTTTGTATGCGCCATTGTAGCACGTGTGTAGCCCTACTCGTAAGGGCCATGATGACTTGACGTCATCCCCACCTTCCTCCAGTTTATCACTGGCAGTCTCCTTTGAGTTCCCGGCCGAACCGCTGGCAACAAAGGATAAGGGTTGCGCTCGTTGCGGGACTTAACCCAACATTTCACAACACGAGCTGACGACAGCCATGCAGCACCTGTCTCAGAGTTCCCGAAGGCACTAAGCTATCTCTAGCAAATTCTCTGGATGTCAAGAGTAGGTAAGGTTCTTCGCGTTGCATCGAATTAAACCACATGCTCCACCGCTTGTGCGGGCCCCCGTCAATTCATTTGAGTTTTAACCTTGCGGCCGTACTCCCCAGGCGGTCGACTTAACGCGTTAGCTCCGGAAGCCACTCCTCAAGGGAACAACCTCCAAGTCGACATCGTTTACGGCGTGGACTACCAGGGTATCTAATCCTGTTTGCTCCCCACGCTTTCGCACCTGAGCGTCAGTCTTTGTCCAGGGGGCCGCCTTCGCCACCGGTATTCCTCCAGATCTCTACGCATTTCACCGCTACACCTGGAATTCTACCCCCCTCTACAAGACTCTAGCCTGCCAGTTTCGAATGCAGTTCCCAGGTTGAGCCCGGGGATTTCACATCCGACTTGACAGACCGCCTGCGTGCGCTTTACGCCCAGTAATTCCGATTAACGCTTGCACCCTCCGTATTACCGCGGCTGCTGGCACGGAGTTAGCCGGTGCTTCTTCTGCGAGTAACGTCAATCACTGTGGTTATTAACCACAATGCCTTCCTCCTCGCTGAAAGTACTTTACAACCCGAAGGCCTTCTTCATACACGCGGCATGGCTGCATCAGGCTTGCGCCCATTGTGCAATATTCCCCACTGCTGCCTCCCGTAGGAGTCTGGACCGTGTCTCAGTTCCAGTGTGGCTGGTCATCCTCTCAGACCAGCTAGGGATCGTCGCCTAGGTGAGCCATTACCTCACCTACTAGCTAATCCCATCTGGGCACATCTGATGGCAAGAGGCCCGAAGGTCCCCCTCTTTGGTCCGAAGACGTTATGCGGTATTAGCTACCGTTTCCAGTAGTTATCCCCCTCCATCAGGCAGTTTCCCAGACATTACTCACCCGTCCGCCGCTCGTCACCCAGGAGCAAGCTCCCTGTGCTACCGCTCGACTTGCATGTGTTAGGCCTGCCGCCAGCGTTCAATCTGAGCCATGATCAAACTCTTCAATTAAAAGCTTGATTTGCTTCAACTCGTGAAGCGGTGCTCAAAAATTAACTTTCGTAATAATTCACTTAAATGAATTACTGCTTGGTCACTCTTCAAGACTTGATATTTTTTTGATACCCGAAGGTATCTGAGATATCAATCCTGCGAGTGCCCACACAGATTGTCTGATAAATTGTTAAAGAGCAGTGAGTCAGGCGCTTTCGCTTGCTAACTCGAGGTGGCGTATATTACGCTTTCCTCTTTCAGAGTCAAGCGTTTATTTTCGCTTTTCATCTGGCTGACGGGCCGGTTTGTAAGCCGTTGTGCCGTGTCAGTGGAGGCGCAGTATAGGGATTTTCTGGGAGCTGACAAGTGTTTATTGCAAATAAATGACTGAGCGCATCTTTTTTCATCAAACAGGGTGTTTTGGACACTATTTGCTGTTTAAGTGCGCTATCTCGTGGGCGAAACGCGCCACCTGAGGCCAATCTGTATAAACAACTTCTTTGCTGATATCTGTTTCACCGCCCGTCATCTTCATAATCAAACGAATCATCACGCGATCATACCAGCGATAACGCGGATAACGCAGTGCACCCGCAAACACCGCGCAATGATTTGGCTGCCACGGGGAGGTCAGCAAGAACTTACGCGTATAAGAGTTGGTTTGAGGAGAACGCTTCTCTGGTTTACGGGCGACCAGGTTTACGGAAAAGAAAGCGCTGGGAATCTTATTCAATGCTTGCTGATGCTTTTTCACAAACGCAGCCACTGACGAATGGAAATGCCCATAGCGAATAGAAGCGCCAATAACGACGCGTTCGTAGTTTCCCCAGGCGATCTCGCCACTGCGATGCAGATTAACCACATCACTCTCGGCGCCCAGCTCTTTAAGTTCAGATGCTATATAAGAAGCAATCTCGCGAGTTTGACCATCGCGGGTCGAAAATAGAATCAACGTTCTCACAGCAGGCTCCGATTACTCTCGCCAGAAGGTTGGCGTAAACAGTACAAGTAAAGTAAACACTTCAAGACGACCAAACAGCATATTGGCTATCAATATCCATTTTGCCACAGGATTCATGCTGGCGAAGTTATCAGCCACAACCCCCAAACCTGGGCCGAGATTATTCAGCGTTGCCGCCACTGAAGCAAAGGCGGAGAAATCATCCACGCCGGTGGCGATAATCGCGAGCATGCTGAGGATAAACACCAGCGCATAGGCAGAAAAGAATCCCCATACTGCTTCAAGGATACGTTCGGGCAGGGCTCGATTGCCAAGCTTGATGCTATAGACCGCATTGGGGTGAACAAGTCGCTTCAGTTCGCGGTTGCCTTGTTTGAACAGCAACAGAATACGGATGACCTTCAGACCACCACCGGTCGAACCAGCACACCCCCCTATAAAAGCAGAGCACAACAACAGCACCGGTAAGAATAGAGGCCAGCGAGCAATACTATCAGTCGTAAACCCGGCGGTCGTCGCCATCGAGACCACCTGGAAGAATGCCTGGTTTAGCGTAAGCAGGGCGGTTTGGTAAGTGTTGTGGAACCAGAGTACTAAGGTACAGATAGCCACCAGCGTCAGTTGCACGCCAATAAACATGCGGAACTCAGGGTCACGCCAATAGACTTTTATATTACGCCCGCTTAATAGAGAGAAGTGCAGGCCATAGTTACAACCGGAAATCAGCAAGAAGATGGCGATAATTGTATTAATGGTTGGGCTGTCGAAATAACCGACGCTGGCATCATGAGTAGAAAAACCACCAATCGCGATAGTCGCAAAGCTGTGACCTATTGCATCAAACGCAGGCATCCCTGCAAACCAAAGTGCCAACGCACAAGCGACAGTTAACAGAACATAAATAATCCACAGAGTTTTTGCGGTATCTGCAATACGCGGGCGCATCTTATTATCTTTAAGCGGCCCCGGCATTTCGGCACGGTATAGCTGCATCCCGCCGACGCCCAGAATCGGCAGAATGGCCACTGCCAGCACGATGATCCCCATGCCGCCAAACCACTGCAACATTTGCCGATAAAACAGAATGGCGTGAGGAAGCGTATCCAGCCCGACAAGCGTTGTCGCACCGGTGGTAGTTAAACCCGAGAACGATTCAAAGAATGCATCAGTAATAGTGAGATTCGGTTGTTCCGCGAAGATAAAAGGCAGCGCACCCACGCTCCCCAACACCGTCCAGAACAAGACGACGATCAGGAACCCTTCTCGTGGTTTCAACTCACTTTTTTGCCGCCGGTTAGGCCACCACAAAAAAGAACCAATCAGTAGCGCTGCGAAGAAAGTCTGGGTGAAAGCTCGGCCAGCACCATCGCGATAAATTAAAGCTACCAACCCAGGAATAATCATGGTCACGGAAAATAGAATGACTAACAGACCAACGATTCGGGTTATGGCGCGAAAATGCATTTCAGCCGCTTCCTTAACTATCAATAAAATACGAGTGGGGATTATTGTTCAGCCGGCAATAAATGCAATGCACCGCGGCTAAAATCAGCAAGTCTGACTGAAAAGTCAGCGAGTTTCGCGTGTGGTAACGCGATAAGTAATAAAACAGACGCCTGAAAATCACTTTGCACCACAACGCCGTCACACTGTTTAAGCAACGCCTCGATTCCGGCAAGCTGCGCGTACTCACATTGCAAAGTATATTCGGTTAACGGAGTTTTGAGCACGGTAGGCAATTGATTTAACGCTGCCTGCACCCCGCCGCCATAGGCTTTCACCAGGCCGCCAGTACCTAGTTTGATGCCGCCAGAATAACGTACGACGACTGCGGTAATTTCACCAATACCACTTCCCATAAGCTGGGCAAGCATCGGCTTACCGGCTGTGCCAGCAGGCTCACCATCATCAGAAAAGCCTAACTGCTGCGAGTCATCTGGCGCACCAGCCACCCAGGCCCAGCAATGATGCCGGGCCGTCGGGTGCTCTGAACGTACTTTTTCAAGAAATGCTTTCGCCGCAATTACGCCAGTCGTATGAGCGACCAGAGTAATAAAGCGGCTTTTCTTGATTTCCTCACTGAACGCAACGGTTTCAGCGGGAATCAGCCAACTATCCATTACGCCAGTTTCAGATCGCGCGTCATGTTTTCAATACTATTTTCATGAACAATCACGTTGTCTTCAATGCGAACGCCACCGAAAGGTTTCATTGCCTCAATGCGCTGCCAGTCAAAGTGCTTGCTGTACTGGCCTTCGCGCCACGGTGCGAGCAAAGATTCAATGAAGTAAATGCCCGGTTCAATGGTCAGAACCATACGCGGTTCAAGAATACGCGTGCAACGCAGATACGGATACTGAGAAGGTGCAGCAAGGTGTGTACCGGAATCATCCTGCATAAAGCCTGCAACATCATGCACCTGCAAACCCAGCGGATGGCCCAGACCATGTGGCATAAATGGCCCAGTGATGCCGGTTTCAACCATCGCTTCTTCGCTAATCCCGGTAACCAAATTATGGCGGCTCAGCAGCTTCGCGATACGTTGATGGAACTGGATGTGGTAATCGGTGTAGCGCACACCTGCTTTCAGGGTATCAATCAGCGCTAGTTGCTCGCTGTTAACGTCTTTAACCAGTTGTGCATAATCGTTATCGCTTTTTGCCGACCAGGTACGCGTTAAATCAGCCGCATAACCGTTATATTCCGCGCCAGCATCCAACAGGAAACTGCGCATTTCGGCAGGTGCGCGGTTCTCAAGTTTGGTGTAATGAAGAACTGCTGCGTGCTCGTTGAGCGCAACAATGTTGCCATAAGGCACATCGGTATCGCGATGTCCGGTTGCGGTCAGATACGCGAGATTAATGTCAAATTCGCTCATTCCAGACAGGAACGCTTCGTGAGCCGCCTGATGACCAACCACTGCGGTTTTCTGCGCTTCACGCATACATGCCAGCTCATAATCAGTTTTATAAGCACGATGATAATGCAGGTAATCAATCACCCCTTTCGGGTTGATGTTAGCGCCCTGGATTTCAAGCTGTACGGCACGCTCTGGAACCGGCCCGATATAACCGATATTGCCACGCGCGGCAGGCAACTGGCTGCCAATGCCATCAGCTTTCGGCAGCGCAATCACTTCAATTTCGTCAGTCCAGAAGGATTCTGGCAGCGGCTCAACGTTGTGCCAGTAATCAACCGGCAGATAGAACCACAGCTTCGGTTTGTTAACACCATCCACCAGCAGCCAGCAGTTTGGCACTTGTGTCACCGGAACCCAAGCTTTGAATTGTGGGTTAACTTTGAACGGATATGGATGATCATCGAGGAAGACGTTGACTAGCTCGCCCGAGTGAATCAACAGCGCGTCAAGATTGAAGCGCGCCAGAACATTGCGGGTGCGCTCCTGCAAAGTTGCCACATGATCTTTATAAAGTGAGGCCAGTGAATCCATGATTTACCCTTCTGGTTTTTTATAAACTGAACGCCACGCATCTTAGCACACCGTAAACAGAGCGAACTTATTTCCAGCGGCTGTGATCATCTTTGCAAATATTTAAAGAGTTATTTGCATTTCATTAACATCAATTCCACACTCACCTTCATCTGGTACGACCAGATCCCATTGCTGGATTCAGGAGACTGACATGCTCTACCAAGGTGAAACCTTACATCTCGACTGGCTGGAAGATGGCATCGCAGAATTGGTATTCGATGCCCCCGGTTCAGTGAACAAACTCGACACCGCGACCGTAGCAAGCCTGGGCCACGCGCTGGATGTACTGGAAAAGCAGCCTGGTCTGAAAGGCCTGCTGCTCAGTTCCAACAAAGCCGCGTTTATCGTTGGTGCGGATATTACTGAATTTCTGTCGCTGTTCCTGGTTCCTGCGGAGCAACTGACTCATTGGCTGCAATTTGCCAACAGCGTCTTCAATCGTCTGGAGGACTTGCCGGTCCCAACCATTGCAGCAGTGAATGGTTACGCCCTTGGCGGCGGTTGTGAATGTGTACTGGCAACCGATTATCGCCTGGCAACACCAGATACCCGTATTGGCCTGCCAGAAACCAAACTCGGCATCATGCCTGGTTTCGGTGGATCTGTACGTTTACCTCGTTTGCTGGGTGCTGATAGCGCGCTGGAAATTATCACCGCCGGTAAAGATGTCGGCGCGGTTGAAGCGCAAAAGCTCGGCTTAGTCGACGGCATCGTTAAAACTGAGAAACTGCGCGACGGCGCACTGGCGGTATTACGCCAGGCGATTAATGGCGATCTGGACTGGAAAGCCAAACGCGCGCCAAAACTGCAGCCGCTGAAGCTGAGCAAAATCGAAGCCACCATGAGCTTCACCATTGCTAAAAGCATGGTGATGCAGATTGCTGGCAAGCACTACCCTGCCCCGATGACGGCAGTCAAAACCATCGAAGCCGCGGCAAGAATGGGCCGTGACGAAGCATTACAACTGGAGACTCAAAGTTTCGTGCCGTTGGCGCGTTCCAATGAGGCCCGTGCGCTGGTCGGTATTTTCCTTAACGACCAATACATAAAAGGTCAGGCGAAGAAGCTGACCAAAAATACCGAAACCCCGAAACAGGCAGCCGTTCTTGGTGCCGGGATCATGGGTGGCGGCATTGCTTACCAGTCTGCCTGGAAAGGTGTGCCGGTATTAATGAAGGATATTAACGACAAGTCGCTGGAGTTGGGCATCAACGAAGCCAGCAAGCTGCTGAACAAACAGTTGGAACGCGGCAAGATCGACGGCATGAAACTGGCCGGTGTCATTGCCACTATTCACCCAACGCTGGATTACGCTGGTTTTGAGCGTGTCGATGTGGTGGTTGAAGCGGTTGTTGAAAACCCGAAAGTGAAGAAAGCAGTTCTGGCAGAAGTGGAAGATAAAGTTCGTGCGGATACCGTTCTGGCGTCGAACACCTCTACCATTCCGATTGGCGAACTGGCCAACAGCCTGAAACGCCCGGAAAACTTCTGCGGTATGCACTTCTTTAACCCGGTGCATCGCATGCCGTTAGTGGAAGTGATTCGCGGCGAGAAAACCTCTGAGCAAACTATCGCGAAGGTTGTTGCGTGGGCCAGCAAAATGGGCAAAACGCCGATCGTAGTGAACGACTGCCCAGGTTTCTTCGTCAACCGCGTGCTGTTCCCGTACTTCGCAGGCTTTAGCCAGCTGATGCGCGACGGTGCCGATTTCCGCCAGATCGACAAAGTAATGGAAAAGCAGTTCGGCTGGCCAATGGGCCCGGCATACCTGCTGGATGTAGTCGGTATTGATACCGCGCACCACGCGCAGGCTGTTATGGCTGCCGGTTTCCCACAGCGTATGCAGAAAGATTATCGCGATGCGGTCGACGCCATGTTTGACGCAGGCCGTTATGGCCAGAAAACCCAGCAGGGTTTCTATCGCTACAAACAAGACAGCAAAGGCAAACCGCGTAAAGAACAAGACGAAGCCACCGATAGCTTGTTGGCTGATGTCAGCAAACCGCGGCAAAACTTTAGCGACGAAGAGATCATCGCTCGCATGATGATCCCAATGGTCAACGAAGTCGTGCGCTGCCTGGAAGAAGGTATTATCGCCAGCCCGGCAGAAGCAGATATGGCACTGGTTTACGGCCTGGGATTCCCTCCGTTCCACGGCGGCGCATTCCGTTGGTTAGACACCATCGGCAGCGCGAAATATCTCGATATGGCGCAACAGTACGAACATCTTGGCCCGCTTTACCAGGTGCCGGACGGTCTGCGTACTAAAGCGTCCCGTAACGAGCCGTACTATCCACCCGTTGAGCCAGCGCGCCCAGCCAGTGACCTGAAAAGTGCCTGAGGAGTGATTATGGAAAAGGTTGTAATTGTTGATGCCATCCGCACCCCGATGGGCCGTTCAAAAGGCGGTGCGTTTCGTAATCTGCGTGCGGAAGATCTTTCTGCCCATCTGATGCGTGGCATTTTGTCACGCAACCCGGCTTTAGAAGCCGCTGCACTGGATGACATTTATTGGGGCTGTGTGCAGCAGACGCTGGAGCAAGGTTTTAATATTGCTCGTAACGCCTCGCTACTGGCAGAAATCCCACATTCAGTACCGGCGGTTACAGTGAACCGCCTGTGTGGTTCTTCGATGCAAGCGCTGCACGATGCTGCTCGTATGATTCAGACCGGTGATGCGCATGCTTGTCTGGTAGGCGGCGTGGAACATATGGGCCACGTGCCAATGAGCCATGGTGTTGATTTCCATCCAGGCCTGAGCCGCAACGTTGCAAAAGCAGCTGGCATGATGGGCTTAACCGCCGAAATGCTGTCTCGTATGCATGGTATCAGCCGTGAAATGCAGGATCAGTTTGCTGCACGTTCACACCAGCGAGCCTGGGCTGCAACCGAAGCGGGTCATTTCAAAAATGAAATTCTGGCAACCAGCGGCCATGACGCAGACGGTGTGCTCAAACGTTTTGATTACGATGAAGTGATTCGCCCGGAAACTACAGTTGAAGGTCTGGCGGCATTGAAACCTGCGTTTGATCCGGTCAATGGCACCGTTACAGCAGGCAGTTCTTCCGCGCTTTCCGATGGTGCCTCAGCGATGTTGCTAATGAGCGAGTCACGCGCCAAAGAGCTGGGCCTGAAGATCCGCGCTTATGTTCGCTCTATGGCAGTCGTTGGCTGCGACCCATCCATTATGGGCTACGGTCCAGTTCCGGCATCACAACTGGCGTTGAAAAAAGCGGGCCTGACTGCCGCCGACATAGACCTGTTTGAGATGAACGAAGCCTTCGCCGCACAGATCCTGCCATGTATTAAAGATCTGGGGCTGATGGATAAGATCGACGAGAAGATTAACCTCAATGGCGGTGCGATTGCACTGGGTCACCCGCTGGGTTGTTCCGGTACACGAATCAGCACCACGCTGCTCAATTTGATGGAACGTCGCGATGCGCAGTTTGGCCTCGCCACCATGTGCATCGGATTGGGTCAGGGGATTGCCACAGTTATTGAACGCGTTTAAGGAATTGATCCAATTTTCAAAGTCATTGATGTTGTAACGCGGCGGCAAATGAGCGAATCCCGATGAGCTTACTAAAGTAAGTGATTCGGGTGAGCGAATGCAGCCAACAAAGTTACAACACCAAGGACGCAGAAAAAAAGTTTAGTTGCCGTTTTTCCCGCCTGTCAGGGGCGGGTTTTTTATTGCATTAGATAAACGAAAACGCGTCGCCAAACATGCGGTCGGCCTGCGCACCACGTTCATTGCAGAACAGGTCACGGGCAATTTTCGCCATTTCAAAACGTCCGGCAATATAGATGTCGTGCCCGGCAAGCGTTCCGTAATCCTGCATCACCGCGGTTAACACAGTGCCAGTGCGCCCACGCCAGCCTGTTTCCGGTTGCTCAACCACCGCTTCAACACGCAGATTCTGGTGAACCACGGACAGCGCTTCTAACTCAGACAGATCATAAAGATGTTTATCTTCACGGCCGCCCCAGTAAATGGCGATTTCACGCTGCGGGTTACGCGCCAGCGCCGTCAGCAAAATAGAACGCACATAAGAGAAGCCGGTCCCGCCAGCAATCAGAATCAACGGGCGATCTTCATCTTCACGCAGCCAGGCATCGCCGTGTGGAATATCAACAACGATTTCTTTCTCTTTCAGAATGCGATCCATCACCGCCATGGCGTACAGATTGATATCTGATGCGCCAATGTGCAGTTCGATAAACTCCTGGTCGCTCGGCGTGGATGCCATGGAGAACGGGCGTTTATCGCGCTCATCCATCACCACCATCAAATACTGCCCGGCCTGAAAGGAGAATTTCGCTTCCGGCAGTAATCGAACGCGATACACCGTGTCAGTTATCGCTTCTACCGAGGTCACTTTACAGCTTAAGGTTGTCATGCTTCCCCTCTGTCGGGTCAATAATGCAAAACGGTAAAACCCGCCGATCAGGCGTTTTTACTGTCGTCAAAAATAGCCAGTTCATCCCAGATAGCATCAATACGCGCACATACTTCTGCATCTTTCTTAATAGGACGCCCCCACTCACGCTGGGTTTCCCCAGGCCATTTATTGGTGGCATCCAATCCCATTTTTGAGCCAAGGCCGGAAACCGGCGAGGCAAAATCCAGGTAATCAATTGGCGTGTTTTCTACCAGAACGGTATCACGTGCCGGGTCCATCCGCGTGGTGATGGCCCAAATTACATCGTTCCAGTCACGCGCATTAACATCGTCATCGCAGACAATGACAAACTTGGTATACATGAACTGCCGCAAGAAAGACCAGACGCCCATCATCACGCGTTTCGCGTGGCCAGCGTACTGCTTCTTGATAGTGACAACCGCAAGGCGATAAGAACACCCCTCCGGCGGCAAGTAGAAATCGACAATTTCCGGGAACTGCTTTTGCAGAATGGGCACAAACACTTCATTCAATGCCACGCCGAGAACCGCAGGCTCATCTGGCGGGCGACCGGTGTACGTTGAATGATAAATCGCATTCTGGCGCTGGGTTATATGCGTCACGGTAAACACAGGGAAGTCATCTACTTCATTGTAGTAGCCCGTGTGGTCACCATATGGCCCTTCAGGTGCCATTTCGCCAGGCTCGATATACCCTTC
The DNA here is from genome assembly GCA_024169445.1 of Buttiauxella agrestis ATCC 33320. Classification (GTDB taxonomy): domain Bacteria; phylum Pseudomonadota; class Gammaproteobacteria; order Enterobacterales; family Enterobacteriaceae; genus Buttiauxella; species Buttiauxella ferragutiae. The sequence goes on along the minus strand of JALKFA010000001.1, from coordinate 1,225,087 downwards.
CAGCACAATTTCAGCGCTAGCTGGCACTTCAAGATCGTTAGAAATACACTTAACAACTTCGGTTTTTGTACCACGTAGCAAACCAGCAAAAGCATATTCTGACAAAGTATCTGGCACTGGAGTGACCGCGCCAAGAATCGTTGCCGGATCAGCACCCAGTGCAACAGAAACCGGGAACCGCTCACCAGGATGTTCAGCACACCACTCCTGGAAATCCAGCGCGCCGCCGCGATGCGATAACCAGCGCATAATCAGTTTATTTTTGCCAATCAGTTGTTGGCGATAAATCCCGAGATTCTGCCGTTCTTTATGCGGACCACGCGTTACCGTCAAACCCCAGGTAATCAGCGGCGCGGCATCTTCAGGCCAACACTGCATAATCGGAATACGAGATAAGTCGACTTCATCCCCTTCCCAGATTTGTTCCTGGCATGGGGCATTACGCAGACGCTTAGTCGGCATATTCAGGACTTGTTTAAACTGCGGAAGTTTATCGAATAAATCGCGGAAACCCTTCGGTGGCTCGGGTTCTTTCAGGAAGGCCAGTAATTTCCCGACTTCACGCAGCGCAGAAACATCTTCTTGCCCCATTCCCATCGCGACGCGTTTCGGAGTGCCGAACAGGTTGCACAGCACCGGCATGTCGTACCCTTTTGGATTCTCAAATAACAGAGCCGGGCCATTAGCGCGCAAAGTACGATCGGCAATTTCAGTCATTTCCAGGTACGGATCGACAGGCATTGCGATACGCTTTAGCTCGCCGCGTTGTTCAAGTAGTTCCAGAAAGTCGCGTAGGTCGTGGTATTTCATGCCATTAATCATCGTCAGGATTTGGCAGACATTATACGGGCTTCATGCAGCGCATGCTGTATTTTTGTTAAAAAGGTGTAGATGGTTGCCTGATGACCAAACAGTCATTGGTTATACTTCTGCTGTCTATCTCTCATACCAGCCTTTTGCTATTCTTCCGCGGCTGATTAGGAAAAAGAGACATTATGGAATCCTGGTATCTTTTGTACTGCAAAAGGGGTCAATTACTGCGGGCGCAAGAACATCTTGAGCGTCAGGAAGTGAATTGCCTCACCCCGATGATCAAAATTGAAAAGATCGTGCGAGGAAAACGCACTGCGGTCGACGAACCATTGTTTCCAAATTACATGTTTGTCCGCTTTGATCCTGAGACTATTCACACCACGACAATACATTCAACGCGTGGCGTCAGCCATTTCGTCCGCTTCGGCAGCCTTCCGGCCACTGTACCGAATGATGTGATTGAACAACTTATCCATCATCAGCCAGAAAATGTGACTGACCCAGACACCCCTTATCAGGGCGATCGCGTGGTGATAACTGAAGGGGCATTCGAAGGTTTGGAAGCTATCTTCAGCGAACCGGACGGTGAAGCCCGCTCTATGCTGCTGCTGAATTTGTTGAATAAACAAGTGATGCAGAGTGTGAAGAATACCGATTTCAAAAAGACGTAAAAAAGGCCAGCGATTGCTGGCCTCTTAGTCTGTATTCCGTTCCTAGCGCTGCATTTGCTCGTCGTGCAGCCATTGTGCGACACGCTTCGAGAAGTACGTCAGCACACCATCTGCGCCGGCACGTTTAAAGCACAACAGTGATTCCATAATGGCCGGTTTTTCTGCCAGCCATCCGTTTTGAATCGCCGCCATATGCATCGCATACTCACCAGAAACCTGATAGGCAAATGTCGGCACGCCGAAAGTATCTTTCACACGGCGAACCACATCCAGATAAGGCATACCCGGTTTCACCATCACCATATCCGCGCCTTCTTGCAAATCCTGCGCAACTTCCTGCAATGCTTCATCGCTATTGGCCGGGTCCATCTGATAGGTCTTTTTATTGCCGCCTTTCAGGTTGCCGGATGAGCCAATTGCGTCGCGGAATGGGCCGTAATAACAGGATGCGTACTTCGCTGCATAAGACATGATTTGGGTGTTCACTAAACCATCCAGCTCAAGCTGATCGCGAATCGCGCCGATGCGCCCATCCATCATATCGCTTGGCGCAATGATTTCCGCACCAGCTTCTGCATGAGACAACGCCTGACGTACCAGAATCTCACGAGTAATGTCGTTGATAACGTAACCGTCTGCATCAATCACGCCATCCTGGCCGTGAGTGGTATACGGATCAAGCGCAACGTCAGTCAGTAAACCCAGTTCTGGCACGGCATCTTTCAGTGCACGAACCGCACGCTGAACCAGGCCGTTCGGGTTATAAGCTTCTTCAGCATGCAGCGACTTTCCTGCGCTCTCGATGACCGGGAACAGGGACAGCACCGGCACACCCAACTTCGCAACGGCCTCCGCTTCTTTGAGCAGCAAATCGATAGTCATGCGGTAAACGCCCGGCATTGACGACACTTCTTCCTGACGGTTTTGACCTTCCATCACGAACACAGGGTAGATCAGGTCGTTAACCGTTAACTGATTTTCTGCAACCAGGCGGCGGCTGAAATCGTGACGACGAACGCGGCGCATACGGCGGCCAGGAAACGTACCGGGAAATGCATAGCTCATTAATTTTCTCCTGATTTAAGCCAGCCGGAAAAGACGGCGGGCATTGTCATCTGTTACTTGCGCAAGCCAGGTGGGGTCTTCTCGACGCCATTCGGCTACCTTGTTCAGGATATGCGGCAAGTAGCAGGGTTCGTTCCGGCGGGAAGCAGGTTTTGGTTTTAGATCCCGCGGTAACAAATAGGGGGCATCAGTTTCCAGCAACAGTTGATGTGCTGGGATTACCGGTAGCAGCTCACGTAATTCAAGGCCGCGGCGCTCATCGCATACCCAGCCAGTGACACCTATAAAAATGCCTCGGGCCAGGCATTCACGAACTTCATTTTCTGTTCCGGTAAAACAGTGCAAAACCACACCCGGTAACTTATCCAGCCACGGGTCCAGCAGAGCAATAAAGCGTTCGTGTGCTTCCCGACAATGTAAAAATACCGGCATCATCAGGTCTGCAGCAAGGGCCAGTTGTGCGGTAAAAGCGCGTTCTTGTTCAGCTGGCGTCGAGAAATTACGGTTGAAATCCAGGCCACACTCACCAATAGCTACCACTTCCGGCGCACCCGCAAGCTCGCGAATCACAGCCGCAGTTTCATCTTGCCATTGGCTGGCATCATGCGGATGAACACCCGCAGTAGACCAGCAGCCCTGATACTGTTGTGCCAGTAACAATGCCTGCTGACTTTCGTGAATATTTGTCCCGGTAAGCAGCATGCCGCTCACGCCGGCATGCTGTGCGCGAGCCACAACGTCAGCGTGGTCTTTAGCAAACTGTGAGCTGGTAAGATTTACACCGATATCAAACATAGCGTCTTCCAAACGACGACCGCCCTAATGGGCGGTCTGAAATTATGATTCTTTTTTAGAGTGATCGTCTTCTGCTTCTGGAGCATCTTCCGGGTCTTCCTCTCCACCTCTGCGCCCTTTACCGACGTAGAAACGAGAGAAAAATACACCAACTTCAAACAGGCAGTACATCGGTATTGCCAGCAGCGTTTGCGAGAAAACATCAGGCGGCGTTAACAACATGCCAACAACAAATGCACCAACCAGAATATACGGACGCTTTTTCTTAAGCGCTTCAGGCGTTGTTACACCCATCCAACACAACAGAATAATGGCAACGGGGACTTCAAAAGCCACGCCAAATGCCATAAATAGCGTCATGACAAAATCAAGGTACTTGCTGATGTCAGTCGACACCACCACACCTATCGGGGCGGTTTTGGTCAGAAAACCAAATGCGAGCGGGAACACCACAAAATAAGCAAAAGCGATGCCGATATAAAACAGCATTGAGCTGGAAAACAGTAACGGCATAACCAGCTTGCGCTCGTGCTTATAGAGCGCAGGGGCGATAAACGCCCAAATCTGATAAAGAATGACCGGCGCAGACAAAAATACCGAAACATAAATCGTCAGTTTGATTGGGGTGAAAAACGGTGACGCCACATCAGTCGCAATCATCGTTGAGCCAATAGGCATCTGCTTAATCAGCGGTGAGGCGACAATCTGATAGATGTCATTGGCAAAGTAAACCAGTGCCAGGAAAATCACCAGCACAGCGATAATGCTATTTAACAGTCGCTTGCGCAGCTCTATCAGATGGCTGATAAGCGGTTGGGTATCTTCAACGGCCATGTTTACTGTTTATCACTCGAAGTTGGGGAAGACGCTGGAGTTTTGACGGGCTCTGCTACAGGTTTAATCTGAGGTTGAATCAGCTCTTCAGAAACCTCTGCTGCAGCTGATGCAGGAACAACTGCTTCAGTTTCAACAGCGGGCGCTTTCTCAGGCGCGCTGGCCTGATGCGCAGCAGTAGCTGGAGTCACGCCATCATGGCTGTCCTGGGCATCTTTCACTAGTGGGTTATGGATGGTGTGAGCTTCGTCACTCGCCTTTTCAGGGTCGAGAGTGTACGAGCGCTTCATCGACTCTGCTGCCTGACGCAGCTCATCCATTGATGCCTTTAGTTCCGGAGTGAGGTTATCCATGCTCGCTTTTTCAACCTTCTTCAGGCTGTCTTGTAGCTCCTGGATTTTCAACTCCTGAACCAGTTCGTTTTGTACAGTTGCTGCCAGCGAACGCAAAGCACGGACCCAACCGACGACCGTTTTAACGGCCACAGGCAAACGCTGTGGCCCGAGTACGATCAAGCCAATCACAAAAACCAGTAGCAGCTCACTGAAACCAATATCGAACACGGTTTACACCTGCTCTTTATCGTTGCTCTTTGCTTCGTCTTTTTTCACATCAGCTGGTTGCTTATCGGCCAGTGTTTTTGCTGTGAAATCAGCATCCTGAGCGGATTTATCTTTCTCTTTATCTTCATCGTCACTCATGGCTTTTTTAAAGCCTTTGATGGATGCGCCCAAATCAGAGCCGATAGAACCCAGTTTCTTAGTACCGAAAAGCAGAACCACGATGACAGCAATGATCAACAATTGCCAAATACTGATACCACCCATAATGTTGCCTCAAATCACTGTGATGAATAGATTACGGTCTGTATTGTACCGCACGTTGTCCGTTAAAAACGATTAAAAACAGCTCAGGATGAGCGCCGCCAGCCAATCAACCAGGCCACGATGCCACCGGCCATTATCCAGGCGGGCATAAATTCCCACTCTGGCTTATTAATCAACAGCAAAGTACCACTGAGCATCAACACCGCACCAATACCAAACAGATAGCGTGACTGCGACTGGCGTACCTGGTTGCGTTGCAAATCGCGCGTTATTTTATCAACACTGTGCTGCAATTGTTTACCCTGACGCAAACTGTCGTACATCAGTTCTGGAAGTTCTGGCATTTTTTCTATCCAGAACGGGGCTTTTTCTTTAAGTGTACGAATAAGAGCCGGAATACCAACCTGATCTTTAATCCAGTCTTCCAGGAAAGGTTTGGCGGTTTTCCACAAATCCAGCTGTGGATAAAGCTGCCTTCCCAGGCCTTCAACGTAAAGCAGTGTCTTTTGTAGCAAAACCAGCTGTGGTTGCACTTCCATATTAAAGCGGCGTGCCGTATTGAACAGGTTCAGCAGCACATGGCCAAAGGAAATTTCCGCTAATGGCTTTTCAAAAATAGGCTCGCAAACGGTGCGAATAGCAAACTCGAAGTCTTCAACATTGGTTTCTGGAGGTACCCAACCTGAATCAACGTGCAGTTCAGCAACTTTGCGATAGTCACGGTTAAAGAAAGCGATAAAGTTTTCAGCCAGGTAGCGTTTGTCTTCTTTATTGAGCGAGCCGACAATGCCGCAGTCGATACCAATGTATTGCGGATCTTCAGGATGCTCGTAGCTGACAAAAATATTTCCAGGGTGCATATCCGCATGGAAGAAGCTGTCGCGGAAAACCTGGGTGAAGAACACTTGCACGCCGCGTTCCGCTAACAGTTTCATGTTGGTGCCTTGCTTGTGAAGCATCGCAATATCTGAAACGGGAATACCGTAAATTCGCTCCATCACCATCATGTCCTGGCTGCAATAGTCAGAGAACACTTCCGGCACATACAGCATCGGGCTGTCTTCAAAATTGCGGCGTAACTGAATGGCGTTTGCCGATTCACGCAACAGATTCAGCTCATCGATCAAGGTTTTTTCATATTCGCGTACCACTTCGAGCGGGCGTAAACGGCGGCCATCCGGCATCAAGCGCGGTACCCAGCGTGCGAGGCGATAGATGAGTTTCATATCCGCTTTAATGATTGGCAGGATGTCCGGGCGAATCACTTTGATGACCACATCTCGGCCATTCTCTTTCAGGCGAGCAGTATGCACTTGCGCGATAGAAGCCGATGCGAGCGGTGTTATGTCGAAATCGTCAAACCAGGTTTCAATAGGAATCCCCCCCATCGCCTGTTCGATTTGTTTCTTAGCCAATGCCCCGTCAAAAGGTGCAACACGGTCTTGCAACATAGCGAGCTGGTCAGCGATTTGTGGTGGGAACAGGTCACGACGGGTAGAGAGCATCTGCCCAAACTTGATCCATACCGGTCCCAGTTCCTGCAATGCCAGACGTAAACGCTCGCCGAGAAGTTTGTCTTTATGGCGGTTTGGCATCCAGAAAAGCATGCGCCGCCAGATGCGTAACGGCAGCGTAATACGAATGCGTGGGATCAGCTCATCCAGACCATAACTGAGAAAAGTACGGATAATGAAATAGAGGCGACGAATTTCTCCAGGCGTCATTTGTTCTCCAGTTTGTCCAGTCGCGCAATGAGTGCGTCAACCTTACGTTCGACTGCTGCCGTTTCCTCGGCAAACCATGCGACTTCCAACGACCCCGGTGCCATTCTCCACTCTTCAGTAATTGCTTCTGAAAGGTATTGTTGGTTACGGGTAAAGCCTTTTTTTAGCAACTTACTGCCGCCGCGAATCACCTTGCCGATGCCTTCCGCAGCAATGTCTCCGATATAGGGAGCCAACAATTCTGCCGGGTCAAATTCAGCAAGGTCCATCAACGCAACCCAATTCTGCACAACCTGAAGGTCACCTTCCACCTCCAGCTCACCGCTACGAATCAGCGCCGTAAGCTGCTGTCGGTCACGCAATTTCGGTAATGTGCTCAGCCCAGTTTTCACCAGACAGTCGGCTTCGCCTTCCCACTGCGCTAACACATCAAGTTGTTGCTCGCTGAAGACCAGCACAATCGGCGATGAGAACTCTTTGAGTTCAACACGCAACACCTTACCCACTAAGCGCTGACGCGCGGCTTTCAATCCACGGTCACGCCAGAGAAATGTATTGAGGATATTTTCTATTCCAGCAGTGATTAGCGGCGTACCTGAAGAAAGCAGCAATGGCATCACGAGTTCCCTGTCAGAATTTATAACCACGGTGCAGTGCAACCACGCCAGCGGTCAGATTGAAGTAGGTGGTATTTTCAAAGCCAGCCTCTTCCATCATCGCTTTCAATGTTTCTTGATCCGGGTGCATACGAATAGATTCAGCCAGGTAACGGTAGCTTTCGGCATCTTGTGCAACAATTTCACCGATACGCGGCAAAATATGGAAAGAATAGGCATCGTAGGCTTTGCTCAGGGGTTCGATAATCGGTTTGGAGAATTCCAGAACCAGCAGACGACCACCTGGTTTTAATACGCGGTACATTGAACGCAGTGCTTTTTCTTTATCGGTCACATTACGCAGGCCGAAAGAGATAGTGATGCAGTCAAAGAAGTTATCCGGGAAAGGCAAGGCTTCAGCGTTAGCCTGAACATAGTTCACATTGCCAACCACACCGATGTTGCGCAGTTTTTCGCGCCCCATTTTCAGCATTGAGTCGTTGATATCCGCCAGAACCACTTCGCCCGTTTCGCCAACCAGACGGGAGAACTTAGCGGTTAAATCGCCAGTGCCTCCCGCTAAATCCAGTACGCGCTGACCACGGCGAACACCACTGCAATCAATGGTGAAACGCTTCCAGATGCGATGGATGCCGAATGACATTAGATCATTCATGACGTCGTATTTTGCGGCCACAGAGTGGAACACATTAGCGACCATATCGGCCTTTTGTTCTTTCGCTACAGTGCGGAAGCCAAAGTGTGTTGTTTCCTGGGATTCTTCAACCATCTCAATGCCTGCTTGTCCAAAAAAAATGTTCGTGAAGTGTAACAGAATGAGCCCTAAAGCCCTATGCTTCAAGCTGCAGGGATTAACCTGAACTTAACGCTCACCAACGATACGTCGGTTCTCTAAACTGTTGTCCGTGCTCTTTTCTTCGTCGTTTTCATGCTCGTGGCGAACTGAATTCTCGTCTTCTTCAAATCTGGCCTGCTCGACCAAATCTGGATTAATCTCACGTTTAACCTCAACGCCCAGACCGCGAAATGCGTCGGCCTGGATGAGGATATTTCCACGGCCTGATGAGAGTTTTTTCATCGCCTGCCGATAGTTATCCTGGGCTTTATCCAGGCTTTGGCCTATCGCAGACATATCATCCACAAAGAGGCGCATTTTGTCATACAGGCGACTGGCGCGTTCGGCAATTTGTTGCGCATTACGGCTTTGGTGTTCATAACGCCACAAATTGGCAACGGTTCGTAGCGCCACCAGCAAGGTCGTCGGGCTGACCAGCATAATGTTATTTTTGAGCGCTTCACTGATGAGTTCAGGCTGGCGGTCAATTGCCAGTAAAAACGCAGGCTCGACAGGAATGAACATCAACACATAATCCAGCGAACGCAACCCCGGCAACTGCTGATAATCTTTACGGCCCAGCATGCGAATATGGTTACGCATGGCGGCAATATGTTCGTTGAGGGCGCTTTCACGGGTCAGTTCATCGTCACCGTTGTAATAACGTTCGTAGGCCACTAACGTCATCTTGGCGTCGATCACCACATCTTTACCCTGTGGCAAACGCACGATCACATCAGGCTGCATACGGCTGTTATTTTCGAGCTGAATATTCACCTGTGTTTCGTATTCATAACCTTCGCGTAAACCTGACGCTTCCAACACCCGCGTCAAGATCACTTCGCCCCAATTGCCCTGAGTTTTGTTATCCCCTTTCAGGGCTTTGGTGAGATTCAGTGCCTCTTGCGCCATTTGGGCATTCAGCTGTTGCAGGCTGCGGATTTCATGGGTCAGCGTGTGGCGTTCACGAGCCTCCTGGCCAAAGCTTTCCTGAACCTGGCGGCGGAAACCATCCAGTTGCTCACGCAGCGGCGACAGTAATCCGTTCAAACTCTGGCGGTTTTGTTCTTCAACTTTGCGGCCACTTTGCTCAAAAATACGGTTAGCGAGGTTTTCAAACTGTTCGCTGAGGCGCTGCTCGCTGTTGAGCATCTGGCGATGTTTGTCATCGGCATTCAGGCGGGTTTGTTCCAGCAATGTGGAGAGTTCGCGAATATCAGCTTCTTGCGCACTGTTGATTTCGAGCTGGGTGCGTAGCTCGCGATTAAGCTGCTCACACTCCGCTTTCCAGTGCTGATTTTGCTGCAACTCTTGCCGGGCCGCAGTCAGTTCGCCGTAGATTTCTCGTTGTTCTTCATGCAGTGCGGATTGCCGCCCGGCAGCCCGCAAACTTGCCAGCAACCAACCCGTCAAAACCCCCACCAGCGTAACGCCGATGCCGAATAAAATAGAAAGATCCACAGTCACTCCTACAAGCCATGCCAAACCCCAGCAAAATAAAATTCTGCTGTATAAATGTCCAGATGAAAAGGGATTTCCTGCGAGGTGTTACGCAAAGAGTAAAAATTAAGCCGGCTTGCACCGGCTTTGGGGAAACTAGATTAAGCGGCGAGCCGCTTCCACGACGATTTTCACCGCATGGCTTTCGGTTTTCTTCATGGTCTCAGCGTTCGGGATCTCTTGCTGAGTACGGTTTACAATCACACCAGCAACCATACCCGCACGCAAGCCCTGGCTTGCACACATGGTCAGAAGGGTCGCAGATTCCATCTCGTAGTTCATCACGCCCATCTGCTGCCATTCTTCCATGGAGCCTTTGTAGCGGTTAACAACGCGGCCTGAGAAGGTGTCGTAGCGTTCCTGACCCGGGTAGAAGGTATCAGAAGATGCCGTCACGCCAATGTGCGTGGTCGCGCCGATAGATTTCGCGGCTTCAACCAGTGCGGTGGTACAAGCAAAATCTGCAACTGCCGGGAATTCCATTGGTGCAAAGTGCAGGCTGGCACCGTCAAGGCGCACAGACGCGGTGGTCACCAGAACATCACCAACATTAATATGCGGCTGAATAGCGCCTGTCGTCCCGATACGCAGGAAGGTACGAATACCCAGTTGTGCCAGTTCTTCCACAGCGATTGAAGTAGACGGGCCGCCGATACCGGTAGAGCACACGATAACTGGCTTGCCGTCTAATTCCGCACGCCAGGTAGTAAATTCACGGTGGGCAGCCAGTTTGACCGGCTTGTCCATCAGCACAGCGATTTTTTCAACTCGCTCAGGATCGCCCGGGACGATGGCAAGTGTTGCCCCCTGCAGATCACTTTTGGTTAGGCCGAGGTGAAAAACATCAGACTTGGACATAACAGAACTCCTGCGTTGAATAGATTGGCTTGCGCCTCAAGAAGGTACTTTACAGAACCCCTGCAAAAAATTTCGTGACGCATTTCACTTTGAATGAAACAAATTACATCAATTTCATATTTTTTGGTGACTCCTGTCACATTTAAGCGTGCTACCTGTTCCTTTTTCAGACAGCGAAAACATTTTAGTCTGGAGATTAGCCTAAATAAATCCTGGCTATAGTTATCGCACTGCGCTAATCAAAAAGGAGAATGCTAATGAAAGAAGAACAAGCCACAGGTCATTTGCCGGGCGGGAATTTTGCGCCAGCGACCTCCCCACCTGCTTCAACAGTACTGCATACCCCAGATGACGCAATTCAGGCCGGGGAAACCTCGATTCCCACCCGGGGCGAGAATATGCCCGCTTATCACGCCCGCCCAAAAGACGCGGCAAGTTCTTTGCCTATCGTAATTGTGGTGCAGGAAATTTTCGGTGTGCATGAACATATTCGCGACATTTGCCGCCGTCTGGCGCTGGAAGGGTATCTCGCCATCGCGCCAGAGCTTTATTTCCGTCAGGGCGATCCTAATGAGTATGCCGACATTCCAACTTTATTCAGCGGGCTGGTATCCAAAGTACCTGATGCACAAGTGCTGGCCGACCTCGATCATGTCGCCAATTGGGCGGCTCGTAACGGCGGTGATGCTCATCGCCTGATGATGACTGGCTTTTGCTGGGGCGGACGGATTACCTGGCTGTACGCCGCGCATAATCCTCAATTAAAAGCAGCGGTAGCGTGGTACGGCAAGCTGGTCGGCGAAAAGTCGTTAAATTCACCGCATTACCCTGTAGACGTTGCCATTAATTTGAACGCGCCGGTTTTGGGATTGTATGGCGCAGAAGATACCAGTATTCCGCCTGAAACTGTGGAGACCATGCGTCATGCGCTGCGCGCCGCAAATGCCAACGCAGAAATCATTGTTTACCCGGAAGCGGGCCATGCGTTCAATGCTGACTACCGCCCGAGCTATCATGAAGAGTCCGCAAAAGATGGCTGGCAACGCATGTTGCAGTGGTTCGTACGCTATGGTGCGAAGAAGTAACGAATACGACCCTGGCCATGGTCAGGGTATTAACCAAAGGAGGGGTGAAGGAAATAGCGTAAATGAGATAAACAACATGTCACTCTGATTAGAATAATAAATAGAAAACTACATTCCCGCCATGACAATACATACCATCCACCAATGAATTATCACTTAATTATATGAATATTTCATTGTTGATAATTCATTTATAAAAATGTTGCATCTCAATATTATCGGGAACAAAATAAAAACATTAAAGTTTGTGGGTGGTATTGCAATTTTGTTAAGTGCACCAATAGTTCTTACAACATTTTTTATTATTGCAATAGGTATCAGTCTAAATGTAGGGTTAAATACGTTAGATAACGAAATGGGTTTATCTGCCAGCCTAAAAGAAAAACTTCGCATTGCACTCGAACAAGAACAGCGAATAAAGGAATGGAATAGCCAACATACGTCGCTATTTTTCAATCTATTCTCTAATGCATCGAGCTAAAAAATGAGTAAAGAGACTATTTTACATTGGATTATTATTAAGTTCGCTAATGTAGCATTGCTGCTTTCAGCATCAGCTTATTTGGGGGGGCATTTAGTGTTTTCACATTTCTTATATTTTAATTATCGCATTCCTGCTCCCTATATGGTTGATGTTCTCACCTTATAGCAACTGCCCTCAGGAAAGACTCGGCGCCTATTATGTTACCGATTTAGAACTCTGTAAGACCATCGACCCGAGAAACTGGAAAATCGAAAAAATAAACCAGGGTTGACGATGGTGATCGGAGCAGGAATATCAATAATTGGCTGAGTCGACGGTATGTACGAATACCCTCTCCCTGAGGGAGAGGGTGAGGGCAAAAAATCAAGCGCTACGCAGGTTCTGTGCCGCTTTTACCATGTTTGCCAACGCCTGGCGGGTTTCCGGCCAGCCGCGGGTTTTCAGCCCGCAGTCCGGGTTCACCCACAAGCGCTCAGCCGGAACAGACTCTGCCGCTTTCTTAAGCAATGCTTCAATCCATTCCACACTTGGCACGTTTGGCGAGTGGATGTCATACACGCCCGGCCCAATTTCGTTCGGGTATTCGAACTCTTTAAACGATTCCAGCAAGTCCATATCCGAACGTGAGGTTTCGATAGTGATCACGTCTGCATCCAGCGCCGCAATGGAATCCATGATGTCGTTGAACTCGCAGTAACACATGTGAGTGTGGATCTGCGTGTCGTCGCGCACTACGGCGGCATTCAGGCGGAAGGCTTCCACGCCCCATTCCAGATACGCCTGCCAGTCGGACTGGCGCAGCGGTAAACCTTCGCGCAGTGCGGGTTCGTCAATCTGGATGATGCCGATACCTGCAGCTTCCAGGTCTGCCACTTCGTCACGCAGCGCTAAGGCGATTTGTTTGGCGATGGTTTCACGGCTCACGTCTTCGCGGGGGAATGACCAGCAAAGAATGGTGACCGGGCCAGTTAGCATGCCTTTCACTGGTTTGTCGGTCAGGGATTGCGCGTACTTCGCCCATTCCACCGTGATAGCTTCCGGGCGGCTGATGTCACCAATAACAACCGGTGGTTTCACGCAGCGAGAACCGTAGCTTTGCACCCAACCGTTTTGGGTAAACACGAAGCCGTCGAGGTGTTCGCCGAAATATTCCACCATGTCGTTACGCTCGGCTTCACCGTGAACCAGCACGTCCAGACCTAAACGTTCCTGCTCAGCAACAGCCTGTTTGATGTGTTCAGCAATACCGGTGCGGTAGTTGTTGGCGTCCAGATTGCCTTTTTTGAAATCGAGGCGCAGGCCACGGATTTCAGTGGTTTGCGGGAACGAACCGATCGTCGTTGTCGGCCAGGCTGGCAGATTGAAGCGCTGACGCTGAGCCTGAGCACGAACGGTGTAGTCGTTCTGGCGTTGACTGTCTTGCGCAGTGATCGTCGCCAGGCGCTGTTCTACTGCCGCATTATGTACGCGTTGTGAATGACGGCGAGCCTGAATCGGCGCACTCCACTCAACCAGTTTTTCTGTGTTACCGCTGTTCAGCGCGTCAGTCAGCAAAGACAATTCGGCACATTTTTGCAGAGCGAAGGCAAACCAGCTTTTCACTTCTGAATCCAAACGTGTTTCAACGCTCAGGTCGATTGGGCTGTGCAGCAGTGAGCAAGAAGAGGCAACCCACAGATCACGTTTACCAACCAGGTCTTTAAGCTGCGCATATTTCTCAGTCAAATCCGCACGCCAGACGTTGCGGCCATTAATCACGCCGGCTGACAGCAGCCAGCCAGCAGGCAATTGCTGATGCAGCGCGTTGATGTCGTCTTTGCCATGCACGAAGTCAACGTGCAAACCCTGCACAGGCAGCGCGGTGATGGTATTCAGGTTTGGCGTCACGCCTTCAAAATAGGTGGTTAGCAGCAGCTTAACGTTGCCAGCCAGCGCGTCGTAAGCCGGTTTGAAAGCATCCAGCCAACCTTGCGGTAACTCCAGCACCAGCGCTGGTTCGTCAATTTGCACCCATTCGATACCGCGTTTTGCCAGTTCAGCCAGCACCTGCTGGTAAACCGGAAGAATATCTTTCAGCAGGCTCAGTCGGTCGAACTGCTTGCCTTTCACTTTACCCAACCACAGATAAGTGACCGGGCCAAGCAGCACAGGTTTCACGTTGTGGCCGAGTTCCAGCGCTTCGTCGACTTCATCCAGAAGCTGCGTCCAGGTCAGTTTGAACTGCTGGCCTTGGGTGAATTCCGGAACCATGTAGTGGTAGTTGGTGTTAAACCATTTGGTCATTTCAGCGGCTGCGGCAGGTTCACCCGTTGGCGCACGGCCACGGCCCAGGCGGAACAGGGTATCGAGACTGACGCTGCCGTCCGCGTTCTGATGACGAGCCGGCACATTGCCAAGCAGCAAGCTGGTGGTCAGAACGTGATCGTACCAGGCGAAGTCGCCTACAGGCAGTAATTCCACACCCGCTTCTTTTTGTTGTTCCCAGTGGCGGGCACGCAGTTCGCGGCCCACCGCCAGTAATTCTTCCTGAGTGGAGTTGCCCGCCCAGTAACTTTCTTGTGCTTTTTTCAGTTCGCGACGCAGGCCAACACGGGGGAAGCCGAGGGTGTGATTAAGTATTGTCATTTTATGCCCCTTGATGAATTTTCAGATTTAGCCATCCAGATGTTTACACCGCTATCTTGCAAAGGTACTGTATAATCCTCAAGCGCAATTTGCTCATGCCGAAGTGAAGGACATTCATGATCGAGATCAAACACCTGCGGACGCTACAGGCGTTACGAAATTGCGGCTCTTTAGCCGCCGCCGCCGCCGCGTTGCATCAAACCCAATCGGCGCTTTCTCATCAGTTCAGCGATCTGGAGCAGCGCCTTGGGTTCCGCTTGTTTGTTCGTAAAAGCCAGCCACTGCGCTTTACTCCGCAGGGCGAAGTGCTGTTACAACTGGCTGAACAGGTGCTGCCACAAATAAGCCGTGCCCTTCAGGCTTGTAACGAACCACACCAGACTACGCTGCGAATCGCCATCGAATGCCATAGCTGTATTCAGTGGCTGACACCGGCGCTGGAGAACTTCCACAAGAGCTGGCCGCAGGTGGATTTGGATTTCAAATCAGGCGTGACGTTTGACCCACAGCCTGCTTTGCAGCAGAGCGAACTGGATATCGTTTTAACCTCGGACATTCTGCCGCGCAGTGGCCTGCACTATTCGCCGATGTTTGATTATGAAGTGCGCCTGGTGCTGGCCACGGATCACTCGCTGGCAAACAAAACGCGTATTGAGCCAGAAGATTTGAGCAGCGAAACGTTGTTGATTTACCCGGTGCAGCGCCAACGTCTGGATATCTGGCGCCATTTCTTGCAACCGGCTGGAGTTAGCCCATCGCTGAAGAGTGTCGATAACACATTGTTATTGATTCAGATGGTATCAGCACGCATGGGCATTGCCGCACTGCCGCATTGGGTGGTGGAGAATGTTGAACGCCAGGGTTTGGTGGTGACCAAAACCCTGGGCGAGGGACTGTGGAGCCGGTTGTATGCCGCCGTGCGCGATGGCGAACAGCGGCAACCCGCTACGGAAGCGTTTATTCGCTCGACGCGTTCACACGCGTGCGAGCATCTGCCGTTTGTGCGGAACGCGGAGCGACCCAACGGCGATGCACCCATAGCGAAGCCATTATCACCGTCCCACCAATAATGAAACTCGGCCAGTGGGGTTGCTCTTGCCAGATGGCGAGGTTAACCAGCAGCCCTGCCGGAACATGCACGTTGTTCATGATGCCGAGTGTCCCCGCATCCACTTGAGTCGCGCCATAGTTCCACATGAAGTAACCCAGCCCGGATGCCACCACGCCGAGCCATACCAGGATGCCCCATTGCAGATGGGTCGTTGGGAGCTTTTGTGGGTTCCCCAGCGCAAACCATGCCGTCACCGCCACCATAAAAGCGCCAAGATAAAACCATGAAAATGCGCAGTGCTGCGGCATCGGGCGCGTTTCCATCAGGCGTTTGTAGCCGACCATACCGATGGCGAAACAGATGTTTGCCGCCTGTACCAAAAGCAGGCCAATCCAGAAGTGATCGCTGACTTTGTCATAGCGAATAATCGCCGCACCTATCACCGCCAGTCCTGCACTCAATGCATATCCCCAGCGCAATTTATTACCGCTTATCAAATCGTAAATCAGCGTGACATACAGCGGCGTCATCACCGTAAACAGCAGGAATTCCGAAACGGTGAGGTAGAGATAAGCCTGGAAGCTAAACAGGTACATCACACCAAGTTGCAGCGCACCCACCAGCATATAAAGCAGCAGTGTTTTCACGCTGTAGCCTTTAAAACGCAGGAACGGCAGGAACACTAACGCCGCAAGCCCGACGCGCATCAGCACGGAAAAATAGCTGTCGACATGCCCGGCAAGGTATTCGCCAATCAGGCTAAAAGAGAAGGCCCACAGAATGGTGGTGATGATGAGTAACGGCACGATGAAGTCTCTACAACAGGCAATTTATTCACCATTGTAGCGAAGGGTATGACGCGGAGTTGAATTATTTGGTTGACGAGTGGTGATTAATTCACCACTCGTTTTTCACGAATTAATCTTTACCGAGGAACATTTTACGCAGGTAATGTGGAACGGCGTTATCCGCGTTGGTACCAATCACTTCCAGCTCTGGCAACAAGTCTTTCAGGCGCTGGTGAGCGTTGCCCATGATGCAGCCTTTACCCGCCATGCTGAGCATTTCAGCGTCGTTCATGCCGTCGCCAAAAGCGATGCACTCTTTCAGGCTATAACCCATCGCTTTGGATACCGCTTCCAGTGCGTGGCCTTTCGATACGCCACCCGCCATCACTTCCAGGCAAGTCAGGGTTGAGAAACTCACGTTGACGCGGTCACCCCAACGGGCAATTAACGCTTGCTCAAGCGGCAGCAGTTTTTCGTGCGAATCGCAGGTAAAGAACACTTTGCTGACGCCATCGGATTCCAGCAAACCAGGCTCAAACAGGCTGTAATTGAACACCGCTTCTTTAAAATATTTCATCTCTTCCGGGCGGTGGCGGTTCATAAACCACTGGTCGCCACGGTAGACGTTGGTCACGATATCTTGATTGGTATGCACCACACCAAACAGATCATGAGCGATGTCGGTATCAAGGTCGTGACTGAACACCAGGTTGCCGTCTGTATCGTGAACGCGCGCACCGTTTGAGGTGATCATGTAGGCTTTGATTTCGAGGTTGTCGCGGATTTGCCCGACATCAATATGGTGACGACCGGTCGCGAAAACGAAGTGAACGCCTTCAGCGGTGAGCAGTTTCAGCGTTTCTTTAGCATACGGGGTCAGAAGGTGGTCGGGGGACAGCAACGTGCCATCTAAGTCAGACGCAACGACATGGTACATAGGATTAGTAAACCTCTGGTGAAGAAAATTAACGATGCCGATCAAAAAACGCGATGATGGCATTCAGCGCTTCGGTTCGCATATCGTCCTTTTCGAACAGGATCTCATGATACGCACCGTTTATGACGTAAGGTGTTTCCCCCTCACAAGGGTTGCCCGCCGCAGCTCGAAGTTCACAGAATTGGTCATGCGCGCGGTTATCAACAACGCGCTCCTCTTCTGCTTGCAGGATAAATATCGGCGTGGTGATAGCAGTGGCTCCCGCTAAAACCTGTTCTCCTGCGAGTATCCCTTCTCTTACCCAGTGATTCGTTGGCCCACCCAACCGCAATGCTGGCTCATCAGCATAAAAACGCAGATTGCGGCGGTAACGTTCACGGCTATGGGTCAGGACATTAACGCTAAATGGTAATGCGCGCCAGCGGCCAGTTCCGATTGCATAACCCTCGCGAATACGTTGATGGCCTTCCGCCCAATCAAGAATATGGCGCACCATCCAGTCAGGCCAGCGCAAGGCGATACCAAACATCGGTGCACACAGCGCAACGGCATCAAAGCATTGTGAATTTTTTTCAAGCCACAGGGTGATGATTGCCCCGCCCATAGAGTGCGCTAAAGCGTAGCGTTTTCTCCACGGGCCATTGGCGACTTCGTGCTGATAAAAGCGGTCAAAGTCGTCAACATAGTCGCTAAACTTCGCCACGTGCCCGCGATGTGAATCCGATAGCATTCGCCCGGATCGCCCTTGGCCACGGTGGTCGATAATTAAAACGTCGAACCCACAGTGGAACAAGTCATAAGCCAGTTCAGCGTATTTTACGTAGCTTTCGATACGCCCAGGGCAAACCACAATCACTCTGTCATGATCCTGCGCGCGAAAGCGTACGTAGCGTACCGGCACTTCATCGACGCCTGAAAATTCACACTCTTCGCGCTGCCGCCAGAAGTCCATCAGTGGACCGGTGGTGAAAGCTGCAAAGGCGCTTTCCCTGTTTGACCATCCATTTTTATGCTGAGTCATATCGCTTTTTTGTGATTCGTAGCACGCTCATCAACAATAGCGTATTGTGGCATAAAAGTGTTCTTTCAGGGAATTTCACATGAGTGTTGAGTGGTGGTTTACCTATCTTGTGACCACAATAATCCTGAGTCTTTCCCCCGGTTCTGGGGCGATTAATACCATGACCACCGCCATCAGCCACGGCTATCGCGGCGCGGCTGCGTCCATTGCCGGGCTGCAAACCGGCCTGGCGATTCATATCGTGTTGGTGGGGATTGGACTGGGCGCTATTTTTTCGCACTCGCTGCTGGCATTTGAAATATTGAAATGGGCGGGTGCCGCTTACCTTGTCTGGTTGGGTATTCAGCAATGGCGTGCCGCAGGGGCGATTGATTTAAATACGCTCGCCACCAGCCAGCCACGTAGCCGCCTGTTTAAACGGGCGATTTTTGTGAATCTCACCAACCCTAAAAGCATTGTCTTTCTTGCGGCACTTTTCCCGCAATTTATCGCACCAAATCAGCCGCAAGCGGCGCAGTATTTAATACTCGGCGTCACCACGGTGGTGGTCGATATTATTGTGATGATTGGCTATGCGGGGCTTGCGACACGCATTGCGGGCTGGATTAAAGGGCCACGTCAGATGAAAGCGTTGAACCGCGTGTTTGGTTCGCTGTTTATGTTGGTTGGCGCACTCCTTGCCGCAGCACGCCAGTAATACCCGTCATACTTCAAGTTGCAGGGGTGTTGGCTGCAACTCGAATTATTTTGGGTATACAAGGAAGGATTAGCGGGAGATGATCAGGTGGATGCCGAATCCGGCAAACAATGCACCGGCAACACCATCAATCCACTTCGCAAGGCGCTGATAACCCCGGCGCATTTGCGGCAGTGCGAACAAGCTGGCAACGATGGTAAACCAGGCGAAAGTTTCCAGCGCAATCATTACAAATAATCCCCAACGCTCAGCGCTTCCTACATCATTGCTAACAAACAGCGAGAACACGCTCCCGAAGTAAATAATAGCTTTAGGATTCGACAGGTTGGTGAGCAGACCTTTCAGGAAGCTGCGCCCGCCATGTGCTAATTCGACCGCTGGCAATTCCTGGGTGACCTTTTCTTTCTTCAGTGCGCTACGCAGCATCTGATAGCCCATCCAGCACAAATACAAGCCACCACCAATCATGATGATGTTATGCAGCCAGGCCATTTTTTCGAGGATCAGGTTAAGGCCGAGCAGCGCCACACCTGACCAGACCATCACGCCACCGGTAATACCCAGCACGCCCATCATCGCTTCTTTACGGGAACGGCTCACCGCGGTCTGCGAAACAAAAAAGAAATCCGGGCCGGGAGTGACCAGCGCAACTATATGCAATACCGCTACGGTCAGAAAAAGCGTCAACATAGGAAATAACTCGCTGGATTATTATTTTGGAGAATAACTATACGAGTTGCAGCCAGGGCTGGCTACTACTCATCTTCGCCGTCGACATGGCTACGAATAAGTGCCATAAACTCGCGCCCAAAGCGTTCAAGCTTCCGCGTACCCACACCGTTCACACCCAGCATTTCACCCGGCGAGAGCGGCATTTGCTCGGCCATTTCAATCAATGTGGCATCGTTGAATACCACGTATGGCGGGATGTTTTCTTCATCGGCAATGGCTTTGCGCAGTTTACGCAGCTTGGCAAACAGCTTGCGGTCGTAGTTGCCACCGAACACTTTCGGGCTGGATTTCGATTTGATGGCCACAACGCGAGGCACTGCGAGCATTAAAGGTTCTTCACCGCGTAAAAATGGACGAGCGGCTTCGGTTAACTGCAACGCAGAGTGTTGAGCAATGTTTTGCGTCACCACACCAAGGTGAATCAACTGACGAATAACGCTAACCCAGTGCTCGTGCGTATGGTCGCGCCCTTCGCCGTAGATCTTGAGTTTGTCGTGCCCATATTCGCGAATACGCTGGTTATTCGCCCCGCGCAGCACTTCGACTACATACCCCATGCCGAAGCGCTGACCGACACGATAGATACAGGATAGTGCTTTTTGCGCGTCCATCAGCCCGTCGTAACGGCGCGGTGGATCGAGGCAAATATCGCAGTTGCTGCAAGACTGCTGGCGACCTTCGCCAAAGTAATTCAGCAGTACCAGGCGGCGGCAGGTTTGCGCTTCAGCAAACGCGCCCATCGCATTCAGTTTATGGCGCTCGATGTCCTGCAATTGCCCGACGGGTTTTTCTTCGAGGCATTTACGCAGCCAGGCCATATCAGCCGGATCGTAAAATAGCATCGCTTCCGCAGGCAGGCCGTCACGCCCGGCGCGGCCCGTTTCCTGATAATAGGATTCAATATTACGTGGTATGTCGAAGTGCGCGACAAAACGGACGTTGGGCTTGTTGATGCCCATACCGAATGCCACGGTAGCGACCACGATTTGCAGATCATCACGCTGGAATTTTTCTTGCACTTCAGCACGCACCTGGTGTTCAAGCCCGGCGTGATACGCACCAGCGCTGATCCCTTTGCTTTGCAGGCGTGCGGCGGTGTCTTCGACTTTTGCGCGGCTATTACAGTAAATAATGCCGGATTTCCCGCGCTGTTCTTGCACGTAACGCATCAGTTGATCGAGAGGCTTAAACTTCTCCATCAGCATGTAGCGAATATTTGGGCGGTCAAAACTGCTAATTTCGATATACGGATCTTGCAGACCTAACAGGCGAACAATATCAGCACGTGTGGTGTCGTCTGCTGTAGCGGTGAGGGCAATAAACGGCACCGTCGGCAGGCGCTGGCGCAATTGGCCCAGTGCCGCATATTCCGGGCGAAAATCGTGGCCCCACTGCGAAATGCAGTGCGCTTCATCGACCGCCACCATCGACAAGTGCCAGTGGCTGATTTGCTCGATGAAGTTATCCATCATCAACCGCTCTGGTGCGATATAAAGCAGGCGAATCTGCCCGGTGCGGCAACCGGCGAGCACGTCTTGTTGCTGCTCGCGGCTTTGTGTGGAGTTAAGACAGGCCGCCGCAACGCCGTTTGCCAGCAGTTGATCGACCTGATCTTTCATCAGGGAAATCAGCGGGGAAACCACCACGGTCAACCCGCCGAATACCAGGGCCGGGATTTGATAGCACAGTGATTTACCACCGCCAGTCGGCATGACAACCAGGCAATCACGCCCTTCCAGCACCGTTTCGATGATGGTTTCCTGACCCGGGCGGAACTGTTGATAGCCAAAGGTATCTTGCAAAACCTGTCTGGCCAGCACTGCCTGATTAATTACTTCCGCCTGTGTCACGCTTTCCCCACCACAAAAACCGCCGAATTTTTAGAACAGATCGTTAAGCATAACGCCGACACCGAAGCGTGTCTGGTTAAAGTTGTAATCAATTAATGACTCGCCGTAGCCACTATAAAGTTGGGTATAGAGGCGAACGTGCTTAGTGACCGGATAACTAAAGCCAAATTCCGCGCCGCCGTAACCGGTATTCCAGTTGTACTGGCCTTTCATACTCAGGATCGCATCACCAAATTGATAGCCAACGCGCAACTGGTAGTAGCCCATGTATTTGGTGATATCCGGGTTGTCGTCGGTGTCGCCGATGACATACCACGGTTTCACTTCAACCATCCAGTTACCATTTTCAGCCATCAGGCGCGTGTATAAACGGTTCCAGCTACGGGAAGTCGGGTCAGAGCGACCGTTGGAGTCGTGATTATAACCAAACTCCACGTCACGTAATGTCCAGCCCGCAAAGGACTCATCGGTCGCGAAACCGAGGAAAACCTGCGGTTCGTAGTTGGTTTCGCGGAAAGGTGAAGACTCGCCGCTGTTCGATAACTGCCACCAGGATTTCTGGGTATACGACGCACCTAATACCGAGTTTGAGCCGAGAATACCGCGCCAGATAGGGAACGCGAGGCTAAGCTGGAATTTTACTTCATCCTTTCTGGCGTTATCAGACCAGTTGTAACTTTTGATCGCTTCTTTATTGAGGTCATCTGTCACCGTATAAATTAAATAGTTGGTTTCATACGGATACAGTGTGAACGGATTATCGTGTTCCAGCAGCATGTTAGCGATGATACTGCCGCGAACAGCAGGTTTATCATGCACTTCTTTAATCGTGGCTTCCTGTGCGTAAGCCGTCATTGGCAACAGACTGGCAGCCAATAGCCATCCCAGAAACATGCGCATCGGCAATATTCTCCTGAACAAAAAGGTTTCAAATTATTTTCTCGGACACATTCTACATAGATATGGATGCGCAAGCTCTGTCTACATTTCTTAAAGTGGCAATCAACGATTTCGAAGCATAAAATAAACAATTGGTTAACATTATGATTTTGTTTTGATCGAGGATGATCCATGTCTACCGCATTTCTGACCCCTGAAGCCGCCTTGCAACTGGTCGGTGAGATTTTTGTTTATCACATGCCGTTTAACCGTGCGCTGGGTCTGGAGCTTATACGCTATGAGAAAGACTACGCTGAGCTGTGCTTTAATAATCAACCCATGATGGTCGGGAATTGGGCGCAAAGCATCCTGCATGGCGGGGTGATTGCCTCTTCACTGGATGTCGCGGCAGGCCTGGTTTGCGTCGGTAGTACGCTTACGCGCCACGACAGCATTAACGAAGAAGAGCTGCGCCAACGCCTGTCGAAAATGGGCACCATTGATTTGCGCGTCGATTATTTACGTCCGGGACGTGGGCAACGCTTTACCGCCAGCAGCAGCCTGCTACGTGCCGGGAATAAGGTGGCGGTTGCCCGTGTGGAGTTACACAACGAAGATAAGCTACATATCGCCAGCGCCACGGCGACCTACATGGTGGGGTGAGAAGATAAATCCTGTTACTATTTGCACACTATTTTTCTCAGAGTTTATTTCATGGATGCGAAACAAACCCGCCAGGGCGTGATTCTTGCACTTATCGCGTATTTTATTTGGGGCATTGCACCCGCCTATTTCAAACTGATCCAGGATGTACCGGCTGATGAAATCCTCACTCATCGCATCATCTGGTCTTTCTTCTTTATGGTGGCGCTGATAAGCATTAGCCGCCAGTGGCCGCAGGTGAAAAAATCCTGTCAGAACCGTAAAAAGGTGCTGGCGATGGCGGTTTCTGCGGTGCTAATTGGCGGCAACTGGCTGCTGTATATCTGGGCGGTGAATAATCATCACATGCTGGAAGCCAGCCTCGGCTACTTCATCAACCCGCTGGTTAACGTGGTGCTGGGGATGATTTTCCTTGGTGAGCGTTTCCGTCGCATGCAGTGGGTCGCCGTGGCACTGGCGGCCTGTGGGGTTTTAGTTCAGCTTTGGACGTTTGGCTCGCTGCCGATCATCGCACTTGGTCTGGCGTTCAGCTTCGCATTTTACGGGCTGGTGCGTAAGAAAATTGCCGTGGATGCGCAAACCGGAATGTTGGTGGAAACGCTGTGGTTGCTGCCGATTGCCGCCATCTATTTGTTTGGCATCGCAGACAGTTCGACCAGCCATATGGGGCAAAACTCACTGTCGCTGAACTTACTGCTGATTGCTGCGGGCGTGGTAACAACGATCCCATTGCTGTGTTTCACCGCTGCGGCAACGCGCCTGCGCCTCTCGACGCTGGGTTTCTTCCAGTACATTGGCCCGACGCTAATGTTCCTGCTGGCAGTAACGTTCTACGGTGAAGTAATAGGCAAAGATAAGTTGCTGACCTTTGGATTTATTTGGGCAGCGCTGGCGTTATTTATTCTTGATGCGGTTTATACCCAGCGTAAGTTGCGCAAAATAGCCTAACGGTGGATGACGCTGTCGCTTATCCACCCTACGATCAAATGGTTTTGTAGGTCGGGTAAGCGCAGCGCCACCCGACAATTTCACAACCAGTTCTTGCGCTTGAAGTAGAGATACGGTGCCAGGCCCGCGAGAATCATCACGATAATCGCCGCCGGGTAACCGAAACTCAGTTTCAATTCAGGCATAAACTCGAAGTTCATCCCATAGCTGGATGCCACAAGCGTTGGCGGCAGGAAAACGACCGATACCACCGAGAAGATCTTGATGATGCGGTTCTGCTCGATGTTGATAAAGCCCATCGCCGCCTGCATCAGGAAGTTCACCTTCTGGAACAGCGATTCGTTGTGTGGCAGCAGGGATTCGATATCGCGCAGGATTTCACGCGCCTGCTCAAGCTGGCCGCTCGGTAAACGCGCTTTACGCACCAGGAAGTTCAGGGCGCGTTGGGTATCCATCAGACACAAACGGACTTTCCAGCCGATATCTTCCAGCTCTGCGAGTGTGGAAAGTGCGGCGTCGTATTCATCGCCCTGGTGCCCTTCCATAATCACGCGGCTGAGTTTTTCCAGATCGCTATAGATGTTTTCTATTTCGTCTGCCAGCTGTTCGATTTTGGTTTCAAACAGGTCGAGCAGTAGTTCGTAAGCGTTGCCGTCCACCATGCTCTGGCTACGGGCGCGCATGCGATAAAGGCGAAACGCCGGTAATTCACGTTCACGCAGCGTAAACAGGCGGCCTTCACGAATGGTAAATGCCACGGTGCTGTTGCCCGCGTGATCGTCGGCATCTTCGTAAAAGAAGAATGAGTGAATGTGCAGGCCGTCTTCGTCTTCAAAGAAACGAGCGGATGCTTCGATGTCTTCCAGTTCCGGGCGGGTTGCCAGGCTTTGACCAAGTTCCGTTTGCACGCGCTGACGCTCGCTCTCTTCAGGCTCGACCAAATCAACCCAAACAGAATTGCTCAGGTTATCGGTCTCATCTAATTCAAGACGGGACAGACGATTGTTTTCCAGTTGAAATGCGCTCAGCATGACCGGTACTCCCAATGCAAAAAATATCAGGGACAGTTCGGTTGGCACACAGACAGAAACTAACGAGGTTTCAGACCATTAAAAAGTCTGACTCATTGCGACGGGATATACGAGATATGAGGTCGCCGACAACCACTAAGGCTATCAGCATACGAGGATAGCCTTAGAAGTTGTACCTGGATGACAGGTTATTGAGCCAGTATTTACTGGGTGTGTCCAAGGCGAGTGTCCTCTTAGCGTAATCGTGCGCGCATGTTACGCCAGCAAAAATATGGCGTCAACACGCAACGGGACACCATAGGCTAATAAACTAAGGTGATATTTATAAGGTAGCAAAAGCGTGAAAAACGATGAGTTATTTCGCTAACTTACACCGTTTCCAGTCGCGCATAAGCGGCGACTAACCACTTAATCCCTTGCCCAGGGAATGCCACCTGGATTCTGCTATGTTCACCACTGCCTTCAAGGTTAACGACCGTACCTTCACCAAATTTGGCATGGCGCACACGCTGCCCGAGGGTAAAGCCAGAATCATTTTCAGAGATTGGCGTGCCCATGCGTTTATGGCTGACCGGGCGGCTGATGCTGGCTCGCAGGCGAACTTCTTCTACGCAGTTTTCTGGCAGTTCACCAACGAAGCGTGACGGGCGGTGATAAACCTCTTTACCATACAGGCGGCGGGTTTCAGCATAGGTCAGTGTGAGTTTTTGCATTGCACGCGTCACGCCAACGTACGCCAGGCGGCGTTCTTCTTCCAGGCGGCCACCTTCATCCAGCGACATCTGGCTTGGGAACATGCCTTCTTCCATGCCGACGATAAACACTTGCGGGAATTCCAGCCCTTTCGCCGAGTGCAGCGTCATCAATTGCACCGCATCTTGCCAGGTATCGGCTTGCCCTTCGCCGGCTTCAAGTGCTGCATGAGACAAGAATGCCTGCAACGGCATCAAGTCTTCATCTTCATCCTGATAGCTGAACTGGCGCGTTGCCGTGACCAGTTCTTCTAAGTTTTCGATGCGCGTCTGGCCTTTCTCGCCCTTTTCCTGCTCGTACATCATCATCAAACCCGAGTCTTTAATCACCCGATCGGTTTGGACGTGCAGCGGCATGTCGATGGTTTCGTGTGCCAGCGCGTCGATAAGCTCCATAAAGCGTTGCAGAGCAGAAGCAGCACGCCCCGCCAGCGCTTTTTCCTGCAGCAACAAACGGCAGGCTTGCCACATTGTCAGTTGCTGGTCGCGCGACGTTTGGCGCACCACGTCTAATGTGCGGTCACCGATGCCACGCGTTGGCGTGTTAACCACGCGTTCAAACGCCGCATCGTCGTTACGGTTGGCAATCAGGCGCAGATAGGAGAGCGCATCTTTGATTTCCTGGCGTTCGAAGAAGCGCATGCCGCCATAGATACGGTATGGCATACCGACCTGTAATAACGCCTCTTCCAGTACACGCGACTGGGCGTTACTGCGATAGAGAATTGCACAGTGCTCAAGCGCACCGCCGCTTTCCTGCCACGTTTTGATGCGGTTAACCACAAAACGCGCTTCGTCTAATTCGTTAAATGCGCAATACAGTGAGATCGGCTCACCGTCACTGCCATCCGTCCATAGCTCTTTACCCAGACGACCAGAGTTGTTGGCTATCAGGGCGTTGGCAGCATTCAGAATGTTGTTGGTCGAGCGGTAGTTTTGTTCAAGGCGAATGGTTTGTGCGCCAGGAAAGTCGGTCAGAAAACGTTGGATGTTTTCAACTTGCGCGCCGCGCCAGCCGTAGATTGACTGGTCATCGTCACCGACGATCATCACTTTGCCCGTTTCACCCGCCAGCATGCGAATCCACGCATACTGGATGCTGTTGGTATCCTGGAATTCATCCACCAGAATGTTGGTAAAGCGCTCGCGGTAGTGGTTAAGAATGTGTGGTTTGTTCAGCCACAATTCATGCGCGCGCAGCAGCAGCTCGGCAAAATCCAGCAAACCCGCACGATCGCACGCTTCCTGATAAGCCTGGTAAATTTTTTGCCAGGTTTGCTCAACCGGATTGCCGTAACTTTCAATGTGATGAGGGCGTAAACCTTCGTCTTTTTTGCCGTTGATAAACCACATCGCCTGGCGTGCAGGCCACTGTTTGTCATCGAGATTCATGGCTTTGATCAGGCGCTTTAACAAACGCAGCTGATCTTCGCTATCGAGGATTTGGAAATCCTGCGGTAGGTTGGCATCCATGTGATGCGCGCGCAGTAAGCGGTGCGCAAGACCGTGGAAAGTCCCGACCCACATGCCGCCCTGGCTGGTGCCCATCAACTGGCCGATACGGTGGCGCATTTCTGCTGCCGCTTTGTTGGTAAACGTCACCGCCATAATGGAGTACGGCGAGCAATTTTCGACGCTAATCAACCAGGCGATACGGTGCACCAATACGCGTGTCTTACCACTGCCCGCCCCGGCCAACACTAGCATGTTGCTTCGCGTGGCTGCGACGGCTTCGCGCTGTTTGTCATTGAGGCTGTCGAGCAGGTAAGAAACGTCCATTGGCACCGCCGTTGAGGAGATAAAAATATACTGGAATTTTATACAGACTTGTTGATTATATCAGCGCGGTGAGGGATGCCAACTGCGAAATTTCCAGATGTGGTAATAAGCGGCTGTCATCTATCTGCATCAGGTCGCCATCACGCAGGTTTATCCAGCACGCCTGCATCCCGCAACGAACGGCTCCGGCGACATCTGTCGTCAGGTCATCGCCAACATGCAGAATATGAGCAAGCGGCACATCCAGCTTCTCTGCCGCCAGGTGATACATGTCGTTAAATGGTTTGGAGCGGCCATGTGGGCCAGCGCGTAACACAAACTTAAAGTAATGATCGAGACCAAAAAGATGCGGTTCGGCGTTACCGTTGGTGATCGCCACCAGCGGCCACTTTTCAGCGAGTTTCGCTAATGTATCGTGCGTTTCTTGCGGTACGTCGATTTGGCTGCGCCAGTGGGCGAAATTCGCCATACAAGCCAGTGCGCCAGCGGCAGCTTCATCTGCTGACAAGCCCGCGTCCAGCATGGCTTGTTCAACTGCACGGCGGCGCCATTCGGTCACATCGTGATAAATATCCGGCTCTGCAAGCCGCAGCGCATGACGGATGCGCAAAAAATCAGGGCGTTGAAGATGGTTAAGCTTTGGATGGTAATTCTGCACAAAGCTCATTGATTCACGTTCGGTACGTTCAATCACCGCGCGGTTGTCGTACAACGTGTCGTCGAGATCAAATGTGAGCGCGGCAATAGTCCCTAACGGGCGATAAAAGTGCATTACGATTTCCCTCGTTTAGCGCGTGGATGCGCAGCATCATACACTGTGGCTAAGTGCTGGAAGTCGAGATGGGTATAGATTTGTGTGGTCGAAAGGTTGGCGTGGCCCAATAATTCCTGCACACCACGCAAATCCCCACTGGATTCCAGCATATGCGTGGCGAACGAATGACGCAGTTTGTGCGGATGCACGTGGCTGTTCAGCCCCTGTTTTATTCCCCACTCGCTAAAGCGTTTCTGGACGTTGCGCGTCGAGATACGCTTCCCTTGTTTAGAGAGAAATAGCGCGTCGTCGTCCGGGCCAAAAAGCTCGCGCAGATCGAGCCAGTGCTCAACCCAGCTAACAGCGGATTTCCCCACCGGCACGCGTCGTTCTTTGCTGCCTTTACCAATCACCCAGACTTCGCCCGTGGTGAGGTCGATATGGCGACAATCCATATTAACCAACTCTGAAAGACGCAGACCCGCGCCGTACATCACTTCCAGCATGGCGCGGTCACGCACCGCAAGCGGATCGTTGATATCGATATCCAGCAGACGGCTAACGTCATCAACATCGATATTTTTGGGTAGATGGCGGCCAGCTTTCGGCGTGGTTATCCCTTTTGCGGGATTGGCTTTGAGTTCGCCCTGGCTGACACACCAGTCGAAGAAACTGCGCAGTGCGGAAAGACGTAATGCGAGGCTTGATGGGCCGAGGCCAGCCTTGCGGCTGCGAACCGTGATTGAACGCACCGCTGCGGCGTCACACTGTTGCCAGGTACTCATTTTCATCTCGCCCGCCAGAGCGATTATTGCACTGAGCTGGCGGCCATAATTGAGAAGTGTCAGCGGGCTTAACTGGCGCTCTACTTTCAGGTAGCGCAGGAAACCATCGACTAAAAATTGCAGCGGAGAGGCCGTCATACTCGTTCGACCCAGCGCTCCAGCAAGTCTGGCAACATCAGCGCCAGTTCATGAAGGAGTTGTGTACCTTGTCCATCCTGATAATGTTGAGGATCGCGACTACTGAAAACCAGCACGCCTAAATCCGCATCGCTGCCCATCAAAGAAACAGCAACCGAACCGATAGCTTTAGCCTGCGGTAAAACAACCAGTAATTCAGGGCCATTTAGCGGCCCGAGATAATGTTGCCTGTCGCCCAGACGCTGAATACGCAACGGCTCGAAAGCCTGTCGATTCAGCGCCAGGTGAGTGAAATCAGAAGGGGCACCAATCCGCCAGCGATCGGCAAAAAGACGCACATTTGCGCCCGCGAGGCCCATTTCACGCGCCCAACGGTGCAGACGATTCAACATTTCCTGCAAACTGGTGGCGGAGGCCAGCCGGCCTTGCAACTTCAGTAAGCGGTAAAACAGCCCTTCGTTGGCACTCGCCTGCTCCATCAGCAGGGTCATGTTTTCCTCAAGAAAATTGATGTGGTTACGGCTACGCGCCATATGCCATTCAACCAACGAAACGGTGCCACGAACCGGGTGTGGCACCTGCATTTGTTCTACATGCTGAGCGTTCCGAATAAAGAAATCAGGATGACGCAGCAGATATTCCGCCACCATACGGTCATCCAGTTCCAGTACGGCTTCTTGCTGTTCCTCGGCGTTCTTCATAGATGTATAAATCCATCATAGACGTGGGCCGCCGGACCGGTCATAAACAGCGGAGTTCCCGGCCCTTTCCAGGCGATATCAAGACGGCCACCAGGCAGCTCTACGCGAACCTGTTCCGCAAGTATTCCTTGCAAGATACCCACAGCAACTGCGCCGCAAGCGCCACTGCCACAAGCTTGTGTTTCTCCGGCACCACGTTCATACACACGCAGGCGGATATGTTCTTTGGTGACAACCTGCATAAAACCGATGTTCGCTCGCTCCGGGAAACGTTCATGGTTTTCCATCACTGGCCCCAGAGTTTCCACGGCCGCTGTCGTCACATCATCGACTTGAATAACGCAATGCGGGTTACCCATCGATACGACGCCGCACATAATGGTTTGTTCGGCAGCACGCATAATATAGGTCTTTTCTGCTTTGTTTGCGCGGAACGGTACGGCAGAGGGTTCGAAATTCGGCTCACCCATATTTACGCACACCAGTTCGTCTTCAGTCACACTGAGAACCATGCGGCCATTGGCGGTGCTGACGCGAATATCGCGTTTGTTAGTCAACCCTTTCAGGCGCACAAATCGCGCGAAACAACGTGCACCATTACCACATTGGGAAACTTCGCTGCCATCGGCATTGAAAATACGGTAATGGAAATCGAGATCAGGATCATAAGGCGGTTCAACCACTAGCAACTGATCAAACCCTACTCCCAAATGCCTGTCAGCCAGACGGCGAATCAGCTCCGGGGAGAAATAGACGTTTTGAGTCACCGCGTCGACGACCATAAAGTCATTACCGAGGCCATGCATCTTCGAAAACTGCATCTTCTGCTCCATATACGCGGCTACTTATCAATAGTTTGCTAGTAGGCAACCTGAGTCGGTGCGTTATCCGTACCACGGTTATTTCGGTCTGGGGTCGCCGGTTGCTGCTGTTTTACAGGAGTGACCTGGCTCGTGGGTTTGGTTGTGCCATCGGCAGGTGGAAAGTACAGAGGACCTTTAAGACCGCAGCCAGAAAGACTGAAAAGTGCCAGCATAAATGCCAGTGGGCAGAAAATTTTCTTCATTATTGAGATGCCTGTAATCCAATATTCTGCCTTCTATCATCGCAGGTGATCCCTGAAAAGCAATACTCTTTTCTCTTCGCGACTGTTGCTATACTGCCGTGAAGACGAACAACTGAGAAACAGATATGAATGACAGTGAATTTCATCGCCTGGCCGACGGTCTGTGGTCAACAATCGAAGAACGCCTGGATGACTGGGATGGTGACAGCGATATTGACTGTGAAATCAACGGTGGCGTACTGAGCCTGAGTTTTGAGAACCGCAGCAAGATTATTATTAATCGCCAGGAGCCTTTGCATCAGGTCTGGCTGGCAACCAAAAACGGCGGTTACCATTTTAATTTGCAGGGCGATAAGTGGATTTGCGATCGCAGCGGCGCTGAATTTTGGGCGTTGCTGGAAGAAGCTTGCACGCAGCAAGCGGGCGAGCCTGTGAGTTTTAGCTAGCTGTTGCTGTACTGCTGAAGCAGCGGCGTATTGCTGTCGTCATGATTAGCTGGCGTCGCTGCTGTAATAGCCTGGTTGCGGAACGGAATAACCTGCGAGCGCCCCTCTACTTTCACAATCTGATAGAACTGCGGCAAGTTGAAGTTGATAAAGCTTGAACCATAGGTAAAGCGATCGTGTGACGAAGAGTAGAAACGGCTCACGTCACGCACTAAATCTTCTTTGCTTCCTTCGCAGTGGTGGTAAACCTCTGCGCGGTTACTTTCATCAAGAATATAGATATTGAAGCCGTGGTCCTCACTCGCTTCTTCAAAGAAGAACTGAATGATCCCTTCACTGGCAAACCCATCGACCACTGACGGTAGCTGAACCTGGTTGGTTTCAACCTGCACTGACAGGCCATGAAGTTTGTTGTGCGAAATCGCGCCGTAGAATTCGACTGCATTCTCCAGTTTTTGCACTGAAACGCTCAGGCGCTCGAAGAACAGCCCCCACGTTTGGCCAGAAATACGCAGCGCTTTAAAGCGCCCAGGCTCCTGGCGAGTGCTCGATAAACGGAAGTCGATGCATTCCGAAACCAGTTGCTGAACACGCGTGCGAATAAGCCCACGCAGATGCTGGCTATAGCAGAATACTTCCACGCTATCTGGTGGCGCAGCATCCTGGTGCATTTTGCCCAGAATGGTTTTCAGCGCCTCAATCATCGATTGCTCACCGTTAAAATGCAGGGTACGCACTTCATTCCAGGAGTTGCGATAAAGCAAGTCAACGCTGCCCACCAGGCACTGCTGCTGCTGCCCGAAACTGAACACATCCAGCTTACGGAAATCGAAATGCACGACCTGGTTGCGGAATGCCGCCGTCGGGTCGTATTCGAGGTTCACAATAATTGCCAGATGGCGAATTTCACATGGGCTGTACAACGCTTTCGCGCTTGGCGCAGGCAAACGCAACGGGAAGTGGTGCGAAACGTCAGCCACCATTTCCTGAAGTTTTGGCAAATCGCAAATACCGTTGCCCTTAATAAACAGACGGGTGCGGGAAGTCAGCAGGCCATTAAAGTAGGCCCAGGCCACCAGCTTATTAAGATAACGGTTATATTCCAGCGGTTGATGGCTGACGATGGAATCCATGTTTGGTGCACGGTTGTAGAGATACCAGCCTGAACGGTTAGCACGGCCTGGCGGCACATGAATAAAGGTCAGGTTCGGTTCTGACAAATCAGGGGAGATCTGCGGGTTAACCAGCGTGACTTTGCCTGGCAGCGCTTCAAACGCGGCATACAATTTACGGGTCAACACCCCGATATCTTGCGGGCTTGCGCTGACGCTCAGGTTATTACGGCGCGCGAAACGAATCAGGTTGCGATAGCTTTGCATCATCGCATCAAGCAACTCGTTGTGTGCATCCCGAACCTGGTCAATTTTCCAGTTAGCGCGGTTATCCAGCATCGCCAGACGTGGCTCGTCCCAACCCCAGTCTTTGACCAGTTGGCTCAAGACTTCACGACGCCAGCCTACGCAGGCGCGTTCACGGGAAAGTTTTTCGCACACTTTGAGATAGAAGCAACGGCGAACTAAATCCAGACGTGCGGTATCTTCTATTTGCGTGAGGTAGTGAGTCACACGCTCCAGCATCATGCAGTAAGGATCAAGCCCAAAGGAGACTATCTCGCCATCATGCAAACGCTGCTTAATGTCTTTTGCCAATAAACGAGTGTTCGGGTATTCCCAAGAATAAGCTTCCAGCAACAGTGTTTTCAGCACCGCTTTATAAGGGGAGTCGATACTTTTATAAAGCTGCCACAGGCTGGCACCAAAGTACTCTTCGGCCGAAAGGGTGCTTAAACCACCGAGATCGAGCCACTCGTTTGGCGTGAGCACACCCTGCGAGTAGAGGCTCATCACGTAATCGTCGTAATGATCTTCTTCATCACCCGGAACCATACTCCAGAGAATACGTTTCCCGGCCAGGCGCACTGCGGTGCGGTAGAATTCATCAAGCAACAAGATGTGTTGTGTTGAACCACAGTCTTCGCCGCCCAGGCTACCACTTTCGTTGTGGCGGAAGCGGTTTTCGTCAATCAGGAAGAAGCTGACTTCAACGCCTAAAGAGGCGGCCCAGCTTTCCAGTACGCTACATTTACGTTGCAGCAACTGGCGCTCGTCGTTATCGAGCCATGACTGGTGACAAACCCAAATATCCAGATCGGAAGAACAGCTTTGCCCAACGGACGATGTGCTGCCCATTGAATAGAGGCCAGTGATCGGTAATTCGCCAGATTCGGTTTTCTGCGGCGGCATACCGCGCATCAATTCGAGTTCGTTGAGGTAGTGGCGTTGGGTTTCATCAGGCGTGTAAATGCAAATGCCGTGTGGAACGTTACCCTCAAGGTAACCTGGCATCAGCGGGTGATGATAATGTAGCAATGTTGGCAGAAGACTGTAGACCTGTTGAAAAGCAGGCCCCATGGCAGCAAGTGCGCGATCTACACGCAGTTGGTTAATGGCATCCAGTCTCTGTTTAAGAGTCTCAATATAGAGGTACAAGACATATCGCCTGATGGTTTCAGTATTTCGAAAAAACCCGTTTCCCGGTTGTTGCCTCTATTATAAACGACAAGGCAAAGAATTGCTGGAAACGTGATCAATTTAACACCTTGCTGGTTGACCGTAAAGAAAGATGCGCTACGCGCCAAGTTCCTTACCGGCTCCCTGCTTTATATTCCATAATACGAAAGACGTCCCTCTTTTCCGCAAAACCGTTGAAACTGACAGTCTTCTGTGAAGAGTGGTAGGATGGTCAGGGACGATAATTACGGTAACTAGCAATGTTAGACAATGTATTAAGAATTGCCACCCGCCAAAGTCCATTAGCACTCTGGCAAGCACATTATGTCAAACAACGCCTCGAGGCGAACCATCCCCAGCTCACGGTTGAACTGGTGCCAATGGTTACGCGTGGCGACATCATTCTTGATACACCGCTAGCGAAAGTAGGTGGCAAGGGATTGTTTGTCAAAGAGTTAGAACTTGCACTCCTTGAAGGGCGCGCGGATATCGCAGTACATTCCATGAAAGATGTGCCAGTCGA
The DNA here is from genome assembly GCA_024169445.1 of Buttiauxella agrestis ATCC 33320. GTDB lineage: Bacteria > Pseudomonadota > Gammaproteobacteria > Enterobacterales > Enterobacteriaceae > Buttiauxella > Buttiauxella ferragutiae. The sequence goes on along the minus strand of JALKFA010000001.1, from coordinate 1,190,243 downwards.
GTTTCCTGAAGGCCTGGGTCTGGTGACCATTTGCGAGCGCGATGATCCGCGTGATGCTTTTGTTTCCAATAATTTCACCGACCTCGACTCTCTGCCTGCTGGCAGCGTAGTCGGCACTTCCAGCCTCCGCCGCCAGTGCCAGATTGCTGAGCGCCGCCCGGACCTGGTCATTCGCTCATTACGCGGCAATGTCGGGACTCGTTTGGGCAAGCTCGATAACGGTGACTACGATGCAATTATTCTTGCGGTTGCCGGGCTTAATCGACTGGGGCTGCAATCACGTATTCGCTACGCCTTGCCAGCAGAAGTTTCCCTGCCTGCTGTGGGTCAGGGGGCAGTAGGAATCGAGTGCCGTCTTGACGACATACGCACTCAAGAGTTACTTGAGTCGCTGAATCATGAAGAAACCGCGATTCGCGTCAGCGCAGAACGAGCCATGAACATGCGTCTTGAGGGCGGATGCCAGGTACCAATCGGCAGTTATGCCGAGTTGATTAACGGTGAGCTCTGGCTGCGAGCATTAGTGGGCGCACCAGACGGCTCAATCCTGGTTCGTGGTGAGCGCCGTGGTAAACCAGAAGAGGCCGAAGTGATGGGAATTTCTCTTGCGGAAGAACTCCTTGATAAAGGAGCCCGTGAAATTCTGGCCGCGGTTTATGACGGAGATGCCCCGGCATGACGATCCTTGTCACCCGCCCTTCCCCAGCAGGGGACGAGTTAGTGAGCAGACTGCGCGCACTGGGGCAGGTGGCGTATAGCTTCCCTCTCATCGAGTTTTCCCCTGGTCGGCAGTTGGACAAACTGCCGTCTATGCTAGCGAGCCTGTCCACAGGCGATCTGGTGTTCGTGTTATCACAACACGTCATACAGTACGCCCAGCCGCAATTAAGCCAAAATGGTATGCCATGGCCTGCAAATCTTGCCTGGTTTGCTATTGGGCGCACCACTGCGTTAGCGTTTCATACCGTGAGCCATTTGCCGGTTCGCTATCCGCAAGACAGGGAAACAACGGAAGTCTTGCTACAATTACCTGAATTACAGAATATTGCTGGTAAACGTGCACTCATTTTACGCGGCAATGGTGGCCGTGAACTGTTAGGCGAAACGCTGACAGCGCGCGGTGCAGAAGTCACTTTCTGCGAATGTTATCAAAGAAATGCCAGAATTTATGACGGAACGGAAGAAGCCTTTCGCTGGCGCGAACGTGGAGTTTCAACGCTGGTCGTGACGAGTGGTGAAATGCTACAACAGCTTTATGCTCTCGTTCCCGAATGGTATCGAAAAAACTGGTTACTACACTGCCAACTATTAGTTGTTAGTGAGCGTCTGGCAGACCTTGCCCGGGATCTGGGCTGGCAGGATATTCGGGTCGCCGATAACGCAGACAATGATGCGCTGCTTCGCGCGTTACAATAAATCAATAACATGGGACGCCACAATGACGGAACAACAGACTAACTCCGCCATGGTTGAAGAGACCAAACCAGGGCTGGAAAGCGCACCGCTTCCAGAACAACCACCACAAAAAAATCGTAGTGGTATTGCCGGAATTGCGCTGGGTGCTATCGCCATTGCTATTGCGCTGGCGTTAGGTGGCGGTCTTTACAGTTATGGCAAGCATCAGTCGGCGGCGCAAACTGCCAATACCGATGCGCTGGCAACACAATTAATCGCCTTGCAAAAGCAGCAAGAACAGCAGCAATCCACGCTGGAAACCACTATCAAGCAGCAAGCGTCTGCTCTCGAAGAGTCGAATCGCCAACAAGCGAATCTGGCGCGTGAGCTTGAGGAAGTGCAGCAAAAAGTGGCGACCATTTCCGGGAGTGATGCGAAAACCTGGTTGCTAGCGCAGTCCGATTTCCTGGTGAAATTGGCAGGGCGAAAACTGTGGAGCGATCAGGATGTCACCACCGCGGCAGCACTTCTGAAAAGTGCAGATGCCAGCCTTGCGGATATGAATGACCCGAGCGTGCTGGCTGCTCGCCGTGCGCTAACGGATGATATTTCTGCGTTGTCCGCGATTACTCAGGTGGATTACGACGGGATTATCCTCAAGCTAAATCAGCTATCTAATCAAGTCGATAACCTGCGTCTTGCGGATAATAATACCGATGACACGCCGATGGACTCTGACGGTAACGAGCTCTCAAGCACTGTCACGGAATGGCGTCAAAACCTGGCAAAAAGCTGGCACAACTTTATGGATAGCTTCATTACTATCCGCCGTCGCGATGAAACGGCGGTGCCACTGCTGGCACCAAATCAGGATGTTTATCTGCGTGAGAATATCCGCTCACGTCTGCTGGTTGCTGCGCAAGCTGTTCCACGTCATCAGGATGAAACCTATAAGCAATCGCTGGAGAATGTCTCCACATGGGTTCGGGCTTATTACGATACCAATGACAGCGTCACCAAGTCGTTCCTTGATGAACTGGATTCTTTGAGCCAGCAAAGCATCAATATGGATGTGCCGCAAACGCTGGAAAGCCAGCCGCTGTTGGAAAAGCTGATGCAGACTCGGGTACGCAATTTACTCGCCCAGCCCGCAGCCAGCACGGCATCCCCTGCCCCAGTTGAACCCGCGCCTGCACCGGTTCCCGCACCCACTCAAGGAGAATAAGCATGATTAAAGTCTTATTACTCTTTCTGCTGTTGATCGCCGGGATCGTGCTCGGGCCAATGCTGGCGGGCCATCAGGGTTATGTGCTGATCCAGACAGATAATTACAACGTGGAAACCAGCGTCACAGGTCTGGTGATCATTCTGATCTTAAGTCTGGTTGTGCTGTTTGCCATTGAATGGGTGCTGCGTCGTGTTTTCCGCACCGGTGCCCGTACTCGTGGCTGGTTCGTAGGGCGTAAAAGCAGCCGTGCGCGTAAGCAAACCAAAGCGGCATTGCTGAAACTGGCAGAAGGCGATTACCAGCAGGTTGAGAAGCTGATGCTGAAAAATGCCGATCATGCGGAACAACCAGTGGTGAACTATTTGCTGGCAGCCGAAGCGGCACAACAGCGCGGTGATGAAGTCCGGGCAAATCAGCATCTAGAACGTGCAGCTGAACTGGCAGACCACGATCAATTACCGGTAGAAATTACTCGCGTGCGCCTGCAACTGGCTCGTAACGAGAATCACGCGGCGCGTCATGGTGTAGATAAATTGCTGGAAACCGCTCCGCGTCATCCGGAAGTTCTGCGTCTGGCTGAAATGGCCTATGTCCGTACCGGAGCATGGGGCTCGCTGCTTGATATTTTACCGGCAATGAACAAAGTTCAGGTGAGTGATGAAGCCCATCGTGCAGAGCTTCAGCGCCAGGCATGGATTGGGTTGATGGATCAGGCAATGGCAGACCAAGGTAACGATGGTCTGAAAAGCTGGTGGAAAAACCAAAGCCGTAAAACGCGCCACGAGACAGTGTTGCAAGTCGCTATGGCAGAGCATCTGATTGAATGTGACGATCATGACGCCGCGCAGGAAATCATTCTCGATGGCCTGAAACGCCAGTTTGACGAACGCCTGGTGTTACTGATGCCGCGTTTGAAATCTGGAAACCCAGAGCAACTCGAGAAAGCCCTTCGCCAGCAGATTAAAACGCAAGGCGATCGTCCGTTGTTGTACAGCACTCTCGGCCAGTTGCTGATGAAGCACGGTGAGTGGCAGCCAGCATGCGAGGCCTTCCGCGAAGCCATTAAACAACGCCCTGATGCGTTTGATTACGCCTGGCTGGCTGATTGCCTGGACAGGCTGCATCAACCTGAGGAAGCCGCGACCATGCGTCGCGATGGCCTGTTGTTAACTCTGCAAAATAATCCTAATCCGTAGATCCCAGGGGCGAAATCTTTCGCCCTTTTCCCTTTCTCGCTTTCCCTTACTGCATGCAAAAAAAAACACCTGCCAATTGGCAGGTGTTAAAACAGGTCTGTATGACAACTAAGTGGTGCTTCACTCAACGTTATGTCCATGGTGTCGGATGAGGTCTGAAAGACGACATCTGTCGGTGGACGATAAGCACCGTAATCGGCTCTGCGTCATTCCTGGGTTTATGAAGCCTAAGCAAACATAAGAAGTGGAATGAGCATCTACCTGTATATTATTGCACGATGTGTGCCAGGTTTGAATCCATAATTGCCATGAACCTATAATCGTTTGGTATTCATGTTGTTATCGTTGATAGCACTGGCAGCTGATGGGTTTTGTCTGGACTTTAGGTTTTCTGCAATAGTGTCTCTGTTTAGAGACACATAAACTCAATCCTGGTATTATTCATTTTTATCAATGAGTTAATAGTCACCAAACGGCGACAACAAAAGCAGGAATGTCGCGAATAAGAGACTGGGATTGAGATGGACTGTTTTCGCAAGGGTGTCGGATGACGCTGCGCTTATCCGACCTACGAAACGGCAAACTACAGACGTAAAAAAGCCCAATCTTTCGATTGGGCTTTCTTGAATTTGGTCGGCGAGAGAGGATTATTCCCCTGCGGGCCGTTGCTGAAGCAACGTTGTCTCGCTACGCTCGGCTCAAACCTCCTTCGGAGATTCTCATCCTCTATAAACTCCAGACGTAAAAAAACCCAATCTTTCGATTGGGTTTTCTTGAATTTGGTCGGCGAGAGAGGATTCGAACCTCCGACCCACTGGTCCCAAACCAGTTGCGCTACCAAGCTGCGCTACTCGCCGAAATACTGCTTTTACTTCTTACTGCTTTTAAATTAGAGATGGTGCGAAGAGAGGGACTTGAACCCTCACGTCCGTAAGAACACTAACACCTGAAGCTAGCGCGTCTACCAATTCCGCCACCTTCGCAATATCACTAAATTAATGGGGTGGCTAATGGGACTCGAACCCACGACAACTGGAATCACAATCCAGGGCTCTACCAACTGAGCTATAGCCACCACTGTAAATCTTTTCGCGCGGTCTACCTTCCTAAGAAGAAGTACCGCCGCAGCTCCAGCGCCATTCAATTAATGGTGCGCCCGACAGGATTCGAACCTGAGACCTCTGCCTCCGGAGGGCAGCGCTCTATCCAGCTGAGCTACGGGCGCATAGCGCCGTTGCGGGGTCGGATATTACGGGCTTCATGCCCACCTGTCTAGTGCTTATTTAAATAAAATGCGCATTTGGTTATGCTTTGCACATTCTGATGATTATCCAGCCAAATTCAGCCGTAAAACTCACTTTAACGGTGTGTCGGGTAGCGTTTTATAACCGACCGGTGTAATGCCAGGCCAGATAACGCAGCAACTTTATTTGGCGTGTGATGCGGCTCGGTTGCGACAACAAACGATAAAGCCATTCCAGACCAAGGTTCTGCCATATCTTTGGTGCACGCTTAACATGGCCGGTAAACACATCGTAGGTACCACCCACTCCCATATATAACGCATCAGGATGAACCTTACGGCAATCCCGCATAAAGATTTCCTGCCGCGGCGACCCCATCGCTACCGTCACAATAGCCGCGCCACTGTCCCGAATACGTTCAAACAAAGCCGCTTGCTGTTCCGCTTTGAAGTAACCATCCTGGCAACCGACAATATTAACCTGCCACTGTTCGCGCAGTTTGGCTTCGGTTTGCGCCAGTATTTCTGGTTTGCCGCCAATGAGGAAAACTGGTGTACCTTCTTGCCCCGCACGCTGCATCAAAGCTTCCCATAGGTCAGCACCAGGCACTCGTGACACAACCGCTCCAGGGAATTTTTTGCGAATGGAACGCACCACGCTAATTCCGTCGGCGTATTTGTATTCCGCGGCTTCGATCAGCGTTCGCACTTCCGGCTCACGTTCTGCGGCAAGAATTTTCTCTGCGTTAATCGCCACCAGCGTACCTCTACGCAGTGTTCCTTCTGTGTAGAGGTAATCCAAAGCATGCTGCATATCGCGCCAGCCCAGAAGGTTCAGACCGCGAATGGCATAGGAAGGGGCGGTAGTCAGTCGGTTCATGATATTCCTTGTGATGCTTTTTGGGTGCCTGAGACAGCTTGCGGGGAACGTCTTAACCGTTGATGTATCAGCCCCGCACTATCAAATAACCAGTAGAGCAGTTTAGCCAGCAGCAAGCAGGCACCAAATACCATCAGGAAAAATACAACGCGTGAGACGAAGGAATCCAGGCCCTCTCGTGCCAGAACAATCATGTTAAAGATCGCCCCGAAACAGAAACTATGCAGAATGGCTGCTTTGTACTTGTTGGTTTCCCGATTCCCCAGCTCATACAACCAGTCGAACCATTTGATGATTAGCCCCACTACCACTGCGCCCAACGGGATAAACCACACACCGCCCATCACCACCAGCGAGCCAATTAAGGTTGGTGAAATCGCCAGGCCAGAATGGTTGTTGAGAATTTCCCAGGTAAAGTAGTTCGCACTATTCAGTACAATACCAGGCCTACCGGGCCACAGCCATGTCGGAATAAAGACATAGAAATCACGTACTATCGGTGCCAACCCCTGGAATTCAATTTTGTCGTAATTTTGCAGCAGTAATCCCAGGTTTTCCCACGGAGAGAAGGTATCGCGCGTCAGGTACAAGAAGGTATAAAACGCTTCATCACCACTCACATTGAGACCGTAGCGTTTCAATGCCAGCCAGAACATGCCGACGATACCGAAGACGCCAGCCGCCGCCAGCATCCACAGCGAAATCCAACCGCGAATAATACCGATGAACAAAAAGATGGCGAACGCGATGATGATATTGGCGCGAGTCCCGCCAACAATCATGTAAGTCAGCAAGCCAAACGCTACAGTGCTGACCAGGAAGAACATCCAGGCGCGGCCATCTTGCTTAAGGAAATAGACCACCAGCATGGCGGGGATAAAGAAGTAGAAGAAGCGCTTTAACGCAACGCCCGACACTTCACTGGAGAAAATCTGGCTGTAGGAGTGCAGCTTAAATAACAAAAAACCATTATGCATAAAGAAGATGCCAACACTGACCAGCGCCACCACCATCAACATCACCCACGTCAGATGAGTCTCGACCCGGTTCATGGTAAAGACAGGACACCGCACCGTTTCAGTTCTCTTCGCACGCAGCCTCGTTTTGTAGGCAACATAGTAGATACCGTAGAAACAGACTGCTGCAAGTTGTGCTTGTAGCAACACATCGGCCGGTACGACCGCTACGCCGAAGCGGAACACCAGCGTGCAGGTAAACGGGAAGCCAAAGAAAAATGTCAGCAGATAAAGCAGCGAGAAGAACACATTAAAATTGAAACGCACCCGGCGAAATTCCTGGTACGTTAACGTGCCAATGAACATCACTGATAAGAACCAGACCACAAACAAACCGCCAAATTGCAGCATACTCATGCGGTTTCTCCCGAAGCGATGTCCAGCGCCCGTTTCCAGCCGTCAATGTAATTAGGGTTGAAGAAGGCAATTTGTTGTTTATCCAGTAAGCGTAGTTGACGCTGCGCTTCGCGGACGATCGACTCATCCAGTGTGTCACCAGCAAAGAGCACGGGAATATGCTGTTCAGCCATATCCTGCCAGAACGGGTTTTTGCGACTCAACACGCACGGAATGCCCGCCTGAATCAGTAAGCAAAGCGTGCCGATTCCTTGCTGGCGGTCAAAAATGAAATATCCCAGCGAGCATTGACGCAACAGCGCCAGATAGTCGTCGAAGTCCATTTTTTCCGTCAGCACTTGTAGGTTCTCTTCGCTGAACAACGCTCGACCTGCTTGCTGTACCTCATGAATATACGCATCGTTGTTAGCGGGATAGCCCATCGGAACCACCACGCGTACCGTGTCGCCAAACTGGGCATGAATCGCTTTCAACGCCACAATGTGTTGATTGCTAAGATCGCCAGAATTGCCCACCAGCAGCGTCATTTTGCCGGTTTTCACGTCACCAGAGTCCAAAGTATTCAGCGACGAATCCATGCGCGTCGGGAAATAAATCAGTTCGCCAACTACATTCGGGTGACGTTCATGGAAGTAGTTCAGGTCGCCGCGCGTGGCAAAAACTCGCCCCACCCGCCCCTGCGCAATACGGCGCAGCAGGTAAAATACCCGAAACTTGAGGCTCTTCGAGGCCTCGTAAAGATCAGCGCCCCAAATATGCCAGTACATCTGGGTGGGCTTCAAACCACCGGTCAGCAAGGCAATCCATAGCGCACTGTTAAACTGCCCATGGAAGAAAAAGCGTTGTTGGCGATTAGCCCGCGCCTTTTCCACCACGGCCTGCGCCAGCGCTTTTTTAGTTGGGTAAAGCGTTACGGTAAGTGCCGGAAAAGCGGAAAGCAAAGCGTCGTCCTTTGACACCACCATAAACTGGCGGGCATGCAGATTTGAAACAGCCAGTGCGTCATTGAAGAAGCGCAGTACCGTTTGATTATGGTGTGGGATATCCGATCCCAAAACGTGAATCAGTGTCGTCATGCTCGTCTACGATAAATGAGGAAAACGCTGCAACAGAGCGTGAAGTAAATGATGTACGTTGCCATATATGCCTGCGAGGCCCCCAAGGCACCATGCGCAGGTATAAGCCAATGTGAAAAACCGGTCAATAATGTGAACTGGCTGATTTCAGTCAAGATATAGAAGCGAAGCGAGGCTTTGGCTATCACCAGATAACCAAACACATATGAGCCCACTTTCAGCACATCGCCCACCAGTTGCCAGGCAAAAAGATCGCGCATCGCAATGAATTTATGCGAAAAAAGCAGCCAGATAGCAAAGTCGCGTAACAGCCAGACGGTGACGCTTGCCGCCGCAACCGCAGGCAGAACAAACTTCAGAGAACGAACAATCTCGCGGCTGATGTCGGTTTTGTTGGTTAAGCGTGAAAGCGTTGGCAGCAAATAAACGCTAAACGAAGCGGTGATGAATTGCAGGTAGGCATCCGAAATGCTGCTTACGCCCTGCCAAATCCCGACATCTTCCCAACTGTAGTGAGCAGCAAGCAGGTTACGCATCATGACATAAGCCACTGGGAGCGTCACAGAGGTGATCAGCGCCATGATCGTGAATTTACCAAGGCTACTGGCGTAAACTTTATCCCACTGCGGTTTCAGGTAGCCAAATGGTACGTGCTCGCGGCGAACCAGCATGATGCCTGCCGGAATAAGTACCAACGCAGGCACCAACGCAAGCCCCAGCAACGCCCCCTGATATCCGCCCAGGCGATAACAAAGGTAATACGCCATCACGCCAATAAGACTGCCACCAATCAGTGCCAGCGCGTTACCAGCCGCATCACGAAAACCTTTCATGATGGCTAACGACAAGTTCGCCCAGGCGATACCCATCTGCACTAACGCCACCAGACGCACTAATCCCTGGTAATTCTCATGCCCAAATAAACCAAGGCTGATGGGCTTTGCTGCAACCACAAAAATGATGGCTAAAAGTGTTGAGAAACCCAACACCATCGCCGACGACGTGCCGATAACCTTGCGTAATTGCTCGGGCTGATCGTGATACTGCGCGACGTATTTTGTCACGCCGTTGAAGATCCCCGCGCCGGCAAGCACGCCCAATACCGTGACCATCTGGCGGAAGTTTCCCGCCTGACCGACGCCAGCTGGGCCATATGCCACCGCAAGCAGTTTCACCACCAGCAAACCGGCAGCAATTTTTACCAGTGTGGACCCTGCGGTCCACACTGAGGCTTTCGCGAGTGACATATCAGGAGAAGAAGCTTAGCAACGTATTGATAACGGTACGTTGGTTCGCTGGAGACAAGTTGTAGAACAGTGGCAAACGCAGCAGGCGCTCGCTTTCTTGTGTGGTGAAACGGTCTTCGCCGTGGAAGTAACCAAACTTCTCGCCAGCCGGGCAATCATGTAATGGGATGTAATGGAACACCGCCATAATTTCTGCCTCTTTGAGATACGCAATCAGCGCGCTGCGGTCTTCGATATCACGCAGCTTGATATAAAACATGTGCGCATTCTGTACACAGTCTTTTGGAATCGATGGCAATTCGATTCGCCCGGCTTTAGCCAGTGGTGCAAGCGCGTCGTAATAGGCATGCCACAGTTTCAGGCGCTGTTGGTTAATCTTTTCAGCGGCTTCCAGTTGCGCCCAAAGATATGCAGCCTGGAGGTCTGCCATCAGGTAGCTTGAACCAATATCGCGCCAGGTGTATTTGTCGACCTGCCCACGGAAGAACTGGCTGCGGTTGGTGCCTTTTTCGCGAATAATTTCCGCGCGTTCGATAAGTGAAGCGTCGTTTATCAACGTCGCTCCCCCTTCGCCACCGGCAGTGTAGTTTTTGGTTTCATGGAAGCTGAAACAACCAATATGGCCGATTGTCCCTAAGGCGCGGCCTTTGTAGGTCGACATCACACCCTGCGCGGCATCTTCCACCACAAAGAGTTTATGTTTTGTCGCAATCGCCATAATGGTGTCCATTTCGCAGGCAACACCCGCGTAATGAACCGGAACAATGGCTCGCGTTTTCTCGGTGATGGCTGCTTCAATCAGCTTCTCGTCGATGTTCATGGTGTCCGGGCGAACATCGACAAACACAATTTTGGCCCCGCGTAATACAAACGCATTGGCTGTCGAAACAAAGGTATAGCTCGGCATGATCACTTCATCGCCGGCCTGAATATTCAACAGGAGTGCCGCCATTTCCAGCGATGCGGTACAAGAAGGTGTCAGCAGCACTTTTTTGCTGCCAAAACGGTGCTCCATCCATTGCTGACAGCGACGGGTGAAACCACCGTCGCCACAGAGCTTGCCGCTACCCATCGCAGCCTGCATGTATTCGATTTCCGTACCTACAACTGGCGGAGCATTAAATGGAATCATTTTTTCACCTGTATAACCAGAAGGCGGTGCTTTCTATGTTGGCACCGCTTTGAATATAACGTCGCAGAGCTGCGGTATTGCTGGTTTGTGTAGCCACACGCAGCGTTTGTAACCCACGCTGCTGACACCATAAACGCGCGGTATCCATCAATTCGGCACCCACACCACGTCCCGCCAGTAAACCAATACGCGCCTCGCGCTCATTGAGTTGGCGCATGCTGACAAAGCCTTGTATCACATCACCATTTTTCAATATCAGGCACTCGTGGTCAAAAGTACCAAGCACTGCATTTTCAACCCATTGTGCATAGAAATTTCCACTATCAGCTGGTTGATACCAGGGCGCACGAAAACGGCTTTGTGTGAAAATTTTAGCGGCTAAATCCCGTAATACAGGGATATCCGCATCTGTGGCTAGCTGTAGAGAAGATGGAGCATGTTGCGTGCCAACTTTCAGTGCAAGATCGACTTCTCCTTCAACCAGTTTAAAACCGAGTTGCTGCAAACCATCAAGCAAGAGGGTTTGCTGGGTAGCGATTTTTGCCTGCACACGGGTAAACGCCGCAAGGAGTGGTGGAGTCAGCAAGGGCGCGTCATCTTCAAAACGAAGAATTCCGCTATTCACCGCAAAGAATTGGTTCTCCCAGTCGAGAGATTCAATTCTTGCGTGAACGGGTACAGAGTTAGACGTCATCGGCTTCATCTGCGTCTGGCGAGAACTAGCGCCAGACTCCTTTGGTATCAACAATCCAGCGTTGCTGAACTTGTGTACCCGGAATAACTTTGAATGCCTGGTGATCGACTAACATCACCAACACGTCAGCTTGTGAAAGGGCTTCATCCGTAGTGGCTAATTCACAGTGTCCGAGCAGTTTTTTCGGCAGCTGGTGAATATTGGGCTCAACTGCCAGAGTTTTACCACTATGCCAGGTGCTGAGAAGCTCAGCGATTTCCATGGCAGGGCTTTCACGCAGGTCGTCAATGTTAGGTTTAAACGCAAGGCCAAAGCAGGCAATAGTGATTTCACTGGCGCGCTTTCCTGTTTCTGACAGGCAGTCAGCTACGGCGGCTTTCACCTGGTTGACAACCCAGTGCGGCTTGCCATCGTTGACCTCACGCGCGGTACGGATCAACTGTGCTTGCTCTGGGTTCTGCGCGACGATAAACCATGGGTCAACCGCGATGCAATGCCCACCAACACCCGGACCCGGCTGCAAGATATTGACGCGCGGGTGACGGTTCGCCAGGCGGATTAATTCCCAGACGTTAATCCCTTGTGCGGCACAAATCAGCGACAGCTCGTTGGCGAAGGCAATATTCACATCGCGGAAGCTGTTTTCAGTGAGCTTACACATTTCAGCGGTGCGGGAGTTCGTCACCACACACTCACCTTCCAGGAAGATTTTGTACAGTTCGCTGGCACGAGCCGAGCAGATTGGCGTCATGCCGCCAATAACCCGATCGTTTTTGATAAGCTCAACCATCACCTGGCCTGGCAATACTCGTTCCGGGCAGTAAGCCACGTTAACATCTGCTGCTTCACCAGCCTGCTGAGGGAATGTCAGGTCAGGGCGAAGTTCGGCTAACCATTGCGCCATTTGCTCGGTTGAACCGACCGGAGAAGTGGACTCCAGAATCACCAAAGCCCCTTTCTTGAGGACGGGAGCGATGGACTCGGCGGCAGCTTTAACATAAACCATGTCCGGTTCGTGATCGCCTTTAAATGGCGTTGGCACCGCAATCAAAAAAGCATCAGCTTCAACTGGCCTGGTACTGGCGCGTAAAAAACCACCTTCCACAGCAGTTTTGACCACCTTATCCAGGTCGGGCTCAACGATGTGAATAGCACCACGATTTATGGTGTCTACAGCATGTTGGTTGATATCAACCCCTACGACGTGTTGCTGTTTAGAGGCAAATGCAGCCGCAGTAGGTAATCCGATATAGCCAAGACCAATCACAGAGATGGTTGCAAAACTCATTGTTGTGTCACCTGATTCTTCTTCAATGCAGCCAAAATTTGTTCACAGGCCTTACCGTTGCCGTAAGGATTATGTGCCCGACTCATCACTTCGTATTCGTTTTGGTCTTTCAACAAACGCGTTACCTGGCGGACAATCTCTTGAGTATCCGTACCCACCAAACGAACGGTTCCTGCATCAACCGCTTCCGGGCGCTCTGTAGTATCACGCATCACCAATACGGGTTTTCCCAGCGATGGCGCTTCTTCCTGGATACCACCGGAGTCGGTCAGAATCAGGTAGGCATGGTTCATTAAATAGACAAACGGCAAGTATTCCTGTGGGTCGATCAGCACCACGTTTTTAACATCACCAAGAATACGCGTCACAGGCTCGCTAACATTTGGATTCAAATGCACAGGATAAACAATCTGAACATCGCTATTTTCTTTAGCAATTTCAGCCAGCGCGTGACAAATACGTTCAAAACCATCGCCAAAGCTTTCGCGGCGGTGACCGGTAACCAGAATCAGTTTTTTGCTGTTATCGAGGAACGGATGACACTCCGCCAAAGAGCTGCGCAAGCTATCATCAGCCAACACGCGATCGCGGACGGAAATCAGCGCATCAATCACCGTATTACCGGTAACGAAGATCTTACTGTCGCTGATATTTTCACGTAAGAGGTTTTGTCGGGAATTCTCTGTTGGCGCGAAGTGATACATCGCCAGATGCCCGGTAATGGTTCTGTTCGCTTCTTCTGGCCACGGGGAGTACAGGTCGCCAGTACGCAGACCCGCTTCAACATGCCCAACGGGAATACGCTGATAAAATGCAGCAAGACTAGTGGCGAGTGTCGTTGTGGTATCGCCATGTACCAGAACCACATCCGGCTTAAATGACTCAAGAATCGGCTTTAGTCCCTCGAGGATGCGGCAGGTGATTTCCGTCAACCCTTGCCCCGGTTTCATGATGTTTAAATCATAATCCGGCTCGATAGAAAATAGATTCAGCACTTGATCCAGCATCTCGCGATGCTGTGCTGTCACGCAGACTTTTGCGTCAAAAAACGGGTCTTTTGCCAACGCATCAACCAGTGGAGCCATTTTAATGGCTTCTGGGCGCGTGCCAAAAACAGTTAACACTTTCACAGCGATTCTCTTTAATTAAAAAAGGTGAAAGCCGTCCATCGAGCTTTCACCGGGTAAGGGCGTTATAACAATTTTGGACGGCGGGCTAATGCCACACCAGCACCAATCAGGGCCCCAACCATACCCCACATAATCAGCAAGAATGCCCGGCGCGGACTATCACGCTTCACAGGTTCCTCAGGGGTACGTAAATAGCGGTAGGTTTGGAAGCGAGCGTCGAGCGTCGGCCCAACATTCAGCGTCGACAGCATGGCTCGATTCTGGTCATAGTCGATGTCATAGTCTGGACCTACCGCTTGCAAGCTTTCAAGGCGTGCTTGCAACATAGGACGTCCTAACATGAACATTTCAGAATCTGGTAACTCGTCGGCAGGAATTTCTGTTTCACTTTTAGAAATATTTTGCTGCTGTGCTATTTTCAGCGCTTGCTCGACACTGTGCACTTTGCGGTCAAAAATTGCCTTCGCTACTGCTTCCTGGCGTTTAACTTGCGCTTTCATCTGAACAGTACGAGCAGCCCAGGCCCCCGTCAGTTCTTCATTGAGATGGCTTGCCGCACGCTGGCTGGCAAAAGCGACATATTGGCGCAGCAAGTTGTTAGCATCAGCGGCAGTTTCAGCAATTAGCTTTACGCTATCGCTAGTGTTACGGGTGGCATCACCAGCAGTAAATTGAATGTTATCAATGACTTCATCCAATAGCGCGGCATCCACTTTACTGTTGCCAACCTGACGTTGTTTGTAATAGTCAGTCTGCAGCCAAAAATCACGACGGGTATCGTAAGCAGACAGCTGCATGATGAATTCTTTGTAAGCTTCATCCATCACCGACGGCTGATCGACCGGCAACATGTTAGATCTGAGGTCAAGATTGCGCAGGAATTGCTGCTGAGAATAAAAACCACCCAGCATATTCACGGTTGGACGATCGGTTATCGCGTTAGCACTCCACTCCTGCTTGGCAAAGAAAGTATAGATCAGCGCTACGGCAGCAAACAAAGCTGCCACGCCAATAATCCACAGCTTCCCTTGCCAAAGTGTCCGGAATAAACCACGAATGTCCAACTCGTTGTCTACCATTCCCGGGTTATTTCCTGGCACGTTTTGTTTCATCACTTCCCCAATTACATTCAGAATTAAGAAATGCTACTGCTGTTTCTACGTTGCCGACGCTTATGGCGTCTTATAAAACGAGCCACTTTCCAGGCGCGTTTGATGCAATAATCATATAGGACAAATGCAAGCAAAAATAATGCCAACATTACCCACTCGGGTATGGAATGAATATATTCAGCAGCCACGCCAATACTCGCAAGCAATGCTGCTGCGGCTGTGATAAGCACAAAAGCCTGACGGGAAGTAAACCCAGCACGCATGATTAAATGGTGAATATGCTGGCGGTCTGGGGAGAATGGACTCATGCCTTTGCGTAAACGGCGGTACATGATGGCAATCATGTCCATCAAAGGAATAGCAATAATCCACAAAGCAGTGACTGGACTGATTGGATGAGTTTGACCCTGAGTGGTTTCCAGTAGGATCCAGATAACCGTAAATCCGATCAGCGTGCTACCCGCATCCCCCATAAATACTTTATAGCGACGTCCAAGTATCCCGAGGTTTAAAAGAATATAAGGCAAGATGGCGGCAATCATTGCGAAGCACCACATCGCCAGGCTCAATTGCCCATCGAAATAAAGGATGATTCCCATTGCTGCAAAGGATACGCAAGAAAGCCCCCCCAACAGGCCATCAATACCATCAACCATATTGAAGGCGTTTATTGCAGCCCAGACGGCAAACAGGGTTAAAAAATAACCGAATGGGCCGAGAACCATTTCCCAGGAACCAAATATATACCCAAGGCTGACCAAGTATAATTTCCCGACAACCATCATAACAATGCCAATTAATGCCTGAATCGAGGCTCTAATTTTTACACTGATATCAAAGCGATCATCCAGAGCACCGACGAACACCAGTACCCCGGCACAGGTCAAATAAAGCCATGCGTGTGGGATGTAATAATTGGCAATCAGGAAAGTAAAGCAGATCCCGGCATAAACAGAAATGCCTCCAACCAAAGGGATGAGTCCCTGGTGGCGTTTGCGGAAGTTTGGTTTATCTACCAGACCGATTCTTTTTGCCGCCTTACGAGCGAAAAAAAGAAAAACGGTAGTGAATAAAAAAATACTTACCAGGTCAATTCCAGCGGTGATTAAATTCACAGTGCAAGCTCTCTGCAAAAAAAAGGTCAAGGAAAACTCAATCGAAGTCTGCCCCGTCCAATGGTTATATACATCGAATCCCTGAACAACCCGTTTATTATTTAAACAACACTATCCAAGCGTTGCGACTAATAACATCATGGCATCCATTGCCACAGTTGATGCTTAACCGTGATAGTTGATTCTATATCGTATATACCAGAAAAGAAAAACGCCACGACTAAGCGTGGCGTTCCCCGAGTTTTTATGGCTTACGAGCGTTTCATCATATCGAAGAAGTCTTCGTTGGTTTTCGTCATCGCCAGCTTGTTGATGAGGAATTCCATGGCATCAATCTCACCCATTGGGTGGATGATTTTACGCAGGATCCACATTTTCTGCAGTTCTTCCTGGGTAGTCAGCAATTCTTCTTTACGGGTACCAGAACGATTATAGTCGATGGCAGGGAACACACGCTTCTCAGCGATTTTACGCGCCAGATGCAGTTCCATGTTGCCGGTACCTTTAAATTCTTCGTAGATAACTTCATCCATTTTAGAACCGGTATCAACCAAAGCCGTTGCGATGATAGTCAGGCTACCACCCTCTTCCACGTTACGTGCAGCACCGAAGAAGCGTTTTGGACGATGCAGGGCGTTAGCGTCCACACCACCGGTTAACACTTTACCAGATGCCGGTACCACGGTGTTGTAGGCACGAGCCAGACGGGTGATGGAGTCGAGAAGAATAATTACGTCCTTCTTGTGCTCAACCAGACGTTTTGCTTTCTCGATAACCATTTCGGCAACCTGAACGTGGCGCGAGGCTGGCTCATCAAAGGTAGAAGCAATAACTTCACCTTTAACCAGACGCTGCATCTCGGTCACTTCTTCCGGGCGCTCGTCAATCAGCAGAACCATCAGTACACAATCAGGATGGTTATACGCAATGCTGGTAGCGATGTTTTGCAGCAGCATGGTTTTACCGGCTTTCGGCGGTGCCACAATCAGGCCACGCTGGCCGCGACCGATTGGCGATGCCAGATCCAGTACGCGTGCGGTTAAGTCTTCGGTAGAACCGTTACCACGTTCCATGCGTAAACGAGAGTTCGCATGCAGCGGGGTTAAGTTTTCGAACAGGATTTTGCTACGCGCATTTTCCGGTTTGTCATAGTTGACTTCGTTTACTTTCAGCAGTGCAAAGTAACGCTCACCTTCTTTCGGCGGGCGAATCTTACCGGAGATGGTATCCCCTGTGCGGAGGTTGAAACGGCGGATTTGGCTGGGAGAAACGTAGATGTCATCAGGACCGGCGAGGTAGGAGCTGTCTGCAGAGCGGAGGAAACCAAATCCGTCCTGCAATATCTCCAGCACACCGTCACCAAAGATATCTTCACCACTCTTAGCATGTTGCTTCAGGATGGAGAAAATAATGTCCTGCTTGCGCATACGGGCTTGGTTTTCCAGCCCCATATTTTCGCCGAGAGTAATCAGCTCAGAAACCGGCGTATTCTTTAATTCGGTAAGATTCATAATGGTGGGTTCTTAAACTCGGGGTAAATCTCGAACATGATCGTGAATGGTATGGCAGGATCATCCATGCCTGTTTAATGGCCACCACCACATGTCTTATCGCTGTCTGGTCATAGGAAAAACACAGAACTGAAACGACACGACGGAATGGGTGATATGCCCGAAATCGATTTTGCGACCATATGTTCACTGTAAAACAGCGTCTTAGTGAAAGTTAACTGGAAGCATTGGGTAATACAAAGATTCAAACTACAAGACAAGTTCAAAATGCAGTAAAAGTAACTTAGCATGACTGACGCCGGGCGTCCAGCAGCTCACAAAAAATTGCGAACCCGCACGCACCGGCTGAGATTCCATTATGCCAGATTAGCGTCGAGGAACTCTTTTAACTGGCCTTTAGACAGCGCACCAACTTTGGTCGCAGCCACTTCACCATTCTTGAACAGCAACAGAGTTGGGATACCACGGATACCGTATTTCGGTGCGGTGCCCGGGTTCTGATCGATGTTCAGTTTAGCAACGGTCAGATTGCCCTGATATTCATCAGCGATTTCATCAAGAATCGGGGCGATCATCTTGCATGGACCACACCACTCTGCCCAGAAATCAACCAGGATCAACCCATCAGCTTTTAGCACGTCCGTGTCGAAACTGTCGTCAGTCAGGTGAATAATTTTATCGCTCATGTTCTACTCCGCAGGATTATGTCTACCTTGTTGGTGTAGCCTCAACCAACTTGGGGTGACTTTATTTCACCCCGTTTATTTCAACGGATGTGCTTTCGTAAAGCAATAGTAAACTGATATTCTACCACACTATGAGCAAAACACATTTGACCGAACAGAAGTTTTCCGACTTCGCCCTGCACCCTAAGGTGATTGAAGCCCTTGAAAATAAAGGGTTCCATAACTGCACCCCAATTCAGGCACTGGCACTACCGCTGACACTAGCGAATCGTGACGTTGCAGGGCAGGCGCAAACCGGTACTGGCAAAACGATGGCGTTTTTAACGTCAACGTTCCATTATTTACTCTCTCACCCGGTTCCAGAGAATCGCCAGGTGAACCAGCCGCGTGCTTTAATCATGGCACCGACTCGTGAACTGGCAGTACAAATTCACTCTGACGCAGAGCCACTTGCACAATCGACCGGCCTGAAACTCGGCCTGGCTTATGGTGGCGACGGCTACGACAAACAGCTTAAAGTGCTGGAAAGCGGTGTTGATATTCTTATCGGTACCACTGGCCGTTTGATTGATTATGCCAAACAAAACCACATCAACTTAGGTGCAATTCAGGTTGTGGTGCTTGATGAAGCTGACCGTATGTACGATCTCGGCTTTATTAAAGATATTCGTTGGTTGTTCCGCCGCATGCCTCCTGTTACCCAACGCCTGAACATGCTGTTCTCTGCCACCTTATCTTACCGTGTGCGTGAACTGGCGTTCGAACAGATGAACAACGCGGAATACGTGGAAGTTGAACCGGAACAAAAAACCGGTCACCGCATCCAGGAAGAGCTGTTCTACCCTTCTAACGAAGAGAAAATGCGCCTGTTGCAGACGCTAATCGAAGAAGAGTGGCCAGACCGTGCCATTATCTTTGCTAACACCAAACACCGTTGTGAAGATATCTGGGGTCATCTGGCTGCTGATGGGCATCGTGTTGGTCTGTTAACCGGCGATGTGGCTCAGAAAAAACGTCTGCGCATTCTTGATGAATTCACTCGTGGCGATCTCGACATCTTAGTTGCAACCGATGTTGCCGCTCGTGGTTTACACATCCCGCTTGTCACTCATGTTTTCAACTACGATTTACCGGATGACTGCGAAGACTACGTTCACCGTATTGGCCGTACCGGTCGTGCTGGCGAAAGTGGCCATTCCATCAGCCTTGCTTGTGAAGACTATGCGTTAAACCTGTCTGCCATTGAAACCTATATCGGTCACTCAATCCCAGTCAGTAAGTACAAAACTGAAGCACTGTTAAGCGAACTTCCTCCACCGAAGCGTCTGACACGTTCCCGTCCGGGTAACGGTCCTCGCCGTAATGGTGGCGCCTCCCGTGGTAATCGTCGTCGCACAGGTTAAAAATTTATGCTCAGCTCCACCTCGCTGTATGCAGCAATTGATTTAGGCTCAAATAGCTTTCATATGTTGGTTGTACGTGAGGTGGCAGGGAGCATACAAACCCTTGCCAGGATTAAACGGAAAGTACGCCTTGCTGCTGGTTTAAGCAGCGACAATACGCTTTCACGCGAAGCGATGGAGCGCGGGTGGCAATGCCTGCGCTTATTTGCTGAACGTCTACAAGATATCCCTCAGTCACAAATTCGAGTTGTCGCCACCGCGACACTACGCCTGGCTACCAACGCCAATGAATTCATCCAGCAGGCTGAAAAAATCCTCGGTTGTCCGGTGCAAATCATCCGCGGCGAAGAAGAAGCACGCCTGATTTATCAGGGTGTTGCCCATACGACGGGCGGTGCCGATCAGCGCTTAGTGGTTGATATCGGCGGTGCCAGCACGGAACTGGTGACAGGCTCGGGGGCGCAAACAACCGCACTCTTTAGCTTATCAATGGGTTGCGTGACCTGGCTTGAACGCTTTTTTAGCGATCGAAATCTGGCAAAAGAAAACTTTGATGCTGCCGAAACCGCTGCAAAAGAGGTTCTCAGGCCGATTTGCGATCGGTTAAAACATCATGGCTGGAAAGTCTGCGTTGGCGCTTCAGGCACCGTACAAGCCTTGCAAGAAATCATGATGGCGCAGGGAATGGACGAACGAATTACGCTTGCAAAGCTTCAGCAGTTAAAGCAGAGAGCCATTCAATGTGGGCGACTCGAAGAGCTGGAAATTGAAGGGCTTACGCTAGAAAGAGCCCTGGTGTTTCCAAGCGGTCTCGCCATTTTAATCGCGATATTCGAAGAGTTATCGATCAATTGTATGACGCTGGCTGGCGGTGCGCTGCGTGAAGGTCTGGTGTACGGAATGCTTCATTTGTCCGTTAACCAGGAAATCCGCAGCCGTACCATACGCAATATTCAGCGTCGTTTTATGGTTGATACCGGGCAAGCAGAACGCGTGCAGCAACTGGCACAGGCACTAGCCAACCAGGTAACGGATTCGTGGAATCTGACGCCACTGAGTGTAGAAATGCTCGACAGCGCGGCCCTGCTGCATGAAATTGGCCTGAGCGTCGACTTCAAGCAAGCGCCTCAACACGCCGCCTATCTGGTGAAAAATCTCGATCTTCCGGGTTATACACCAGCCCAGAAAAAACTGCTGGCGACACTGATGTTGAACCAGACAAACCCCGTTGATCTCTCGTCTCTCCACCAGCAAAATGCCGTACCACCGCGTATTGCAGAATATCTTTGCCGCCTGTTACGCCTGGCTATTATTTTCGCCAGTCGCCGTCGCGATGACATTCTGCCGGATATTACGCTGAAGGTGGAAGGCGAAACTTTAATTCTTGAGCTTCCCGAAAAGTGGCTCGAATGCCACCCACTCGGAGCTGAATTACTCGAACAAGAAAGCCTGTGGCAAAGCTATGTCCACTGGTCGCTGACTATCAAATAACTCAGCTTTTACGTGCTTTTGCCAGCATTTCACGAATGTTGGCTACATTATTCTGGCCTTTGTGCATCCGTTCTTCAGCTGATACCACTTTACGTTCCGTTTCCCACAGCAAATCATCTTGTGGTAATTCCAGCAAGAAACGGCTGGGTTCAGGGCGAATCAGCTCACCATACTGACGGCGTTCTTTGCAGAGCGTAAAAGTCAGTTCTTTTTGCGCACGAGTAATTCCCACATATGCCAGACGGCGCTCTTCTTCAATGTTATCTTCATCGATACTACTCTGATGCGGCAGCAACCCTTCTTCCATCCCGACTAAAAAGACATACGGGAATTCGAGACCTTTTGAAGCATGAAGCGTCATGAGCTGAACCTGATCGGCTTCTTCATCGCTCTCCCCGCGCTCCATCATATCGCGCAGCGTAAAGCGAGTGACCACCTGAGTTAACGTCATTGGATCATCGATTTCCGACCCCTCAAGCATTTCCGTCATCCAGCTAAACAATGTATTGACGTTTTTCATGCGCATTTCGGCGGCTTTCTGGCTGGGTGAGGTTTCATATAGCCAGCTTTCATAATCAATGCCGTGAATCAAATCGCGCACGGCAGCAATGGGGTCGCGTTCTGACAAAGTCGCCACATCGCGTAACCACTGAGTGAAACGCTGTAACGACTCCAGACCACGCCCACTCAGCGTCTGGCTCAACCCCATGTCGAAGCTGGCGCTAAACAATCCTTTATTGCGCTGCATCGCCCAGGCACCCAGCTTTTGCAGAGTCGCCGGGCCTATTTCACGCTTCGGTGTATTCACTATCCGCATGAATGCACTGTCGTCATCGGGGTTGGTCAGTACACGCAGATAAGCCAGAAGGTCTTTGATTTCCGGTCGCGAGAAGAACGAGGTGCCACCTGAGATGCGATACGGGATGCGGTTCTGCATCAGCATCTTCTCAAACACGCGCGACTGGAAATTCCCGCGATAAAGTATGGCGTAGTCTTTGTAGTTGGTTTTATTGATAAAGTGATGAGCAATCAGCTCGCCAGTCACCCGCTCGGCTTCATGATCTTCACTGTTTGCCGTCACTACTTTTAATTCGGTGCCATAACCCAGTTCAGAGAAGAGACGTTTTTCAAACACATGTGGATTATTGGCAATCAGAATGTTTGCCGCTTTCAGAATACGCCCGGAAGAACGGTAATTCTGTTCAAGCTTAATCACCTGAAGTGCCGGGAAATCCTGACTTAGTAAGACGAGGTTTTGCGGCCTTGCGCCGCGCCAGGAGTAAATCGACTGGTCGTCATCGCCCACCACGGTAAATCTTGCTCGCGCCCCGACCAGCAACTTCACCAGTTCGTACTGGCTGGTGTTGGTATCCTGATACTCATCCACCAGCAAATAGCGGATGCGGTTTTGCCAACGCTCACGAACTTCTTCATTGCTCTGTAAAAGCAGTGTTGGAAGCAAAATCAGATCGTCAAAATCCAGAACATTGCAGGATTTCAGATGTGTATCGTACAAGCCATAGCAGTGAGCAAAGATTCGGTCGCGCTCCCCTTTGGCCTGCGCAGCCGCCTGCGAAGGCGTCATCAGATCGTTTTTCCAGTTTGAGATCGTCGAGATCAACTGCTGCAACAAAGTCTTATCGTCCTCAAGCAAACCTTCGGTTAGCTCTTTGAGCAACGCCGTCTGATCGGTGTCATCAAATAGTGAGAAGTTAGCCTTCATCCCCAGCGCTGCGTACTCGCGTTTAATAATCTCAAGACCTAAGGTATGGAAAGTGGAGATCAGCAAACCACGTGCTTCTTTGCGCCCTAACGTTTGCGCCACACGCTCTTTCATCTCGCGGGCCGCTTTGTTAGTAAACGTGACCGCTGCGATGTGACGTGCCTGATAGCCACATTCGCGAATCAAATGCGCCATTTTATTGGTAATCACACGTGTTTTGCCCGAGCCTGCGCCCGCCAGGACCAGGCAGGGTCCGGTGACAAATTCGACGGCTTGTTGTTGGCCAGGGTTTAAACGCATAAGGTCACTCAGTGAAGTCAGGAAGGTACGAAGGGGAAAAAGAGCGTGGTAGTATAGCGAGCCTAATCCATGCGACTCAAGGCACTATCATGGCAAAAACCGCAGCAGCATTGCATATCCTTGTTAAGGAAGAAAAACTGGCCCAGGAAATTCTGACGCAGCTTCAGAATGGCGGCGACTTCGAAAAACTGGCTAAAAAGCATTCCACCTGCCCGTCAGGCAAAAAAGGCGGTCACTTAGGTGAATTCCGTCAGGGCCAGATGGTTCCTGCGTTCGATAAAGTGGTGTTTTCCTGCCCGCTGCTCGAACCATACGGCCCGCTGCACACGCAGTTTGGTTACCACATCATCAAAGTGTTGTATCGTAATTAACAGCAAGCCCGGTAGCGTAAAGCTTACCGGGCTTGTATCAATTGAATACCCCTATGGATTTCGATTTGCGGCAAGGCGGCAAGTGAATACAGCCCCAGGAACATAGACAATTATGTGACTGGGGTGTACGAACGCTGCCAACACAGCGGCGAATCGAAAGACGACGGGGTATTAACCCGCTACAGCAATACGCTTCATATCTTTCATGTAGCCACGCAGTTTCTTGCCAACGGTTTCGATTTCGTGGTTACGAATCGCTTCGTTAACGTCACGCAGTTGCGCGTTATCAACCGC
The DNA here is from genome assembly GCA_024169445.1 of Buttiauxella agrestis ATCC 33320. Classification (GTDB taxonomy): domain Bacteria; phylum Pseudomonadota; class Gammaproteobacteria; order Enterobacterales; family Enterobacteriaceae; genus Buttiauxella; species Buttiauxella ferragutiae. The sequence continues at coordinate 1,166,355 of JALKFA010000001.1, read as the reverse complement.
ACCCGCCGGGATTTCTTTGCCCAAATCACCCGCTTGCAGAGTTGTCATGAATTCTTTCAGCAATGGAACCGCAGCGTAAGAGAACAGGTAGTTGCCGTACTCAGCGGTATCAGAGATAACCACGTTCATTTCGTACAAACGCTTACGAGCGATGGTATTCGCAATCAGCGGCAACTCGTGCAGTGATTCGTAGTAAGCAGACTCTTCGATAATGCCCGCATCAACCATGGTTTCGAACGCCAGCTCAACGCCCGCTTTCACCATTGCGATCATCAGAACACCTTTATCGAAGTATTCCTGCTCAGAGATTTTACCGTCAAACTGTGCAGCGGTTTCGAACGCAGTTTTGCCGGTTTCTTCACGCCAGGTCAGCAGATTTTTATCGTCATTTGCCCAGTCAGCCATCATGCCGGAAGAGAATTCGCCGGAGATGATGTCGTCCATGTGTTTCTGGAACAATGGAGCCATGATGGTTTTCAGTTGTTCAGACAGCGCATAAGCACGGACTTTCGCCGGGTTAGACAAGCGGTCCATCATCAGCGTAATGCCACCTTGTTTCAGCGCTTCGGTGATGGTTTCCCAGCCGAACTGAATCAGTTTTTCTGCGTATGCCGGGTCAGTGCCTTCTTCCACCAGCTTGTCGAAGCACAGCAGGGAACCGGCCTGCAGCATGCCGCACAGAATAGTTTGCTCACCCATCAGGTCAGATTTCACTTCTGCGACGAAGGAAGATTCCAGAACGCCTGCACGGTGACCGCCGGTTGCAGCAGCCCAGGCTTTAGCAATTGCCATGCCTTCGCCTTTCGGATCGTTTTCCGGGTGAACCGCAATCAGAGTCGGTACGCCGAAACCACGTTTGTATTCTTCACGAACTTCAGTGCCCGGGCATTTTGGCGCAACCATCACCACGGTGATGTCTTTACGGATTTGCTCGCCCACTTCAACCACGTTGAAACCGTGGGAATAACCCAGCGCAGCACCATCTTTCATCATTGGCTGAACCGCCTTAACAACCGCAGAGTGCTGTTTGTCTGGCGTCAGGTTAACGACCAGGTCGGCTTGCGGGATCAGTTCTTCGTAAGTGCCAACTTTAAAACCGTTTTCGGTCGCTTTACGCCATGAAGCGCGTTTCTCAGCGATAGCTTCAGCACGCAGAGCATAAGCAACATCCAGACCGGAGTCGCGCATGTTCAGACCCTGGTTCAAGCCTTGTGCGCCACAACCGACGATGACGACTTTTTTGCCTTTGAGGTAGCTTGCTTCATCAGCGAATTCTGCACGCGCCATGAAACGACATTTACCCAGTTGCGCCAACTGCTGACGCAGGTTCAAAGTGTTGAAATAATTAGCCATCGTGGTGGTACTCCGTAGTCGTTGTGTTGTGCTTTTATAAGGTTCGCCAGCCGTGTCTTGCTTGCGATAATGAACTCACTATATGACAGGAAATGCGTTGCTTAAATTGATATATTAACAACGTGACGTTGCAATTTATGCAACGTAGAAACAAGGGCTGATGACCATGGATTTACGCGACCTGAAAATATTTATCCACCTTGCTGAAAGTCGCCATTTCGGCAGGAGCGCACGCGCGATGCACGTCAGCCCGTCGACGCTTTCGCGCCAGATCCAGCGCCTCGAAGAGGATTTAGGTCAACCCTTGTTTTTACGCGATAACCGCACCGTTACGCTGACCGAGGCCGGAGAGCAACTGAAACAGTTCGCCCAGCACACGCTGTTGCAGTATCAGCAAATGCGCCACACCATCGGGCAGGAAGGGCCGTCGCTCACCGGCGAGTTACATCTTTTTTGCTCCGTCACCGCCGCCTACAGTCATTTACCGCCAATTCTCGACAGATTCCGTGCTGAGCATCCCAACGTGGAGATCAAACTGACCACCGGCGATGCAGCCGATGCAGTAGAAAAAGTGGATTCTAACGAAGCCGATATCGCTATTGCGGGTAAACCGGAGACATTGCCGCCAGGCGTTGCCTTTTCGATTCTGGATAATTTATCTGTGGCGCTTATTGCGCCCGCGCTGCCGTGCCCGGTTCGAGCGCAGGTAAATCAACCGGATCCCGACTGGGCAAAAGTGCCATTTATTTTACCGGATCAAGGCCCGGTACGCCGCCGTATTGAGTTGTGGTTCCGCCGTCAGAAAATCAGCAACCCGTTTATTTACGCGACGGTGGCAGGGCATGAGGCAATGGTTTCAATGGTGGCGCTGGGTTGTGGCGTGGCGCTGATTCCTGAAATCGTGCTGGAAAACAGCCCGGAACCGGTACGAAACCGCGTGCAGGTGCTGGAACGAAACGATGAGACCACACCGTTTGAGTTGGGCGTTTGCGTACAAAAAAAGCGGCTCAATGAGCCGCTTGTGCATGCGTTCTGGAAATTACTGCCCGGAAGCCATTAACCTGCAAGGAAGAAACGGAACGCTGGGTTACTGGTTTCATCGTGGCAGTCGTAGCCCAGTTCATTGAGACGGGTTTCGAAATCTGGCTCATTGTCGCCCAGTTCGAACGCCGCCAGCACGCGGCCATAATCCGTGCCGTGGCTGCGGTAATGGAACAGGGAAATATTCCAGTGCGTGCCGAGCGTTTGCAGGAATTTCAGCAAAGCGCCTGGCGACTCAGGGAATTCGAAACTGTACAGACGCTCTCGCAGGGGTTTCGACGGACGCCCGCCCACCATGTAACGCACGTGCAGTTTCGCCATTTCGTCATCAGACAAATCGACAACGCCGTAACCACCTTCGTTAAGCAATTCGATGATTTCATGCCGCTCTTCGAGGCCACGCGTCAAACGAACGCCAACGAAAATGCAGGCTTCCGCCGAACTGGAATAGCGATAGTTAAACTCGGTAACTGAGCGCCCGCCCAGTACCTGGCAGAATTTCAGGAAGCTGCCTTTCTCTTCAGGAATGGTGACCGCCAACAGCGCTTCACGTTGTTCACCCAGCTCGCAACGCTCGGAAACGTAACGCAGGCCGTGGAAGTTAACGTTCGCACCGGATAATACGTGCGCGAGGCGTTCACCACGAATCTGGTGTTGCTGGATGTACTTTTTCATCCCCGCCAGAGCCAGAGCGCCGGACGGTTCAGCAACTGCACGAACATCTTCGAACAAGTCTTTCATCGCAGCGCAGATAGCATCGCTATCCACCGTGATGATGTCGTCGAGATATTCCTGACATAAACGGAACGTTTCATCGCCGATACGCTTAACCGCAACGCCTTCAGCAAACAATCCGACACGCGCCAAATCAACCGGCTTGCCCGCATCCAAAGCTGCTTTCAGGCAGGCTGAATCTTCCGCTTCCACGGCGATGACTTTGATTTGTGGCATCAACTGTTTGATCAGCACTGCCACGCCAGCCGCCAGGCCACCGCCGCCAACCGGTACGAATATGCGGTCGATATGGGCGTCTTGTTGCAGGAGTTCGAGCGCCAGCGTGCCCTGCCCGGCGATGACTGCCGGGTGGTCAAACGGAGGAACGTATGTGAAACCTTGTTGCTGCGAAAGCTCGATAGCACGCGCTTTGGCTTCATCAAAGTTTGCGCCATGCAGCAGCACTTCACCGCCAAACGCCCTGACGGCATCCACTTTGATATCTGCCGTAGTGACTGGCATGACAATCAAAGACTTGATGCCTAAACGCGTTGAGGAAAGCGCAACACCTTGAGCATGGTTACCAGCTGAAGCCGTAATCACGCCGCTGGCTTTTTGCTCACTGTTCAGCCCGGCAATCATTGCGTATGCGCCGCGCAGTTTGAAACTGTGCACGGGTTGCCGATCTTCACGTTTCACCAGAATGACGTTATCCAGCCGTGATGACAGTTTTTCCATCTTCTGCAATGGGGTAACTTGCGCGACTTCGTAAACCGGAGCGCGCAATACAGCTCGCAGATATTCCGCCCCGCAAGGGGCATCAGGTAGCGGTTGCGATTCGGCCATGATTAGCCTCCAAGCTTACTTTTATCGCGCACCGCGCCCTTATCGGCACTGGTGGCAAGCATTGCGTAAGCGCGCAGAGCAAAGGAAACCTGGCGTTCACGCGCACGTGGCGTCCAGGCTTTGTCACCGCGAGCTTCTTGCGCTTCACGACGAGCAGCCATTTCCTGATCGCTCAATTGCAGTTGGATACCACGATTCGGGATATCAATCGCAATCATGTCGCCATCTTCAATCAGCGCAATATTGCCGCCGCTTGCCGCTTCCGGAGAAACGTGACCGATAGAAAGTCCAGAAGTCCCGCCGGAGAAACGACCATCAGTGACCAGCGCACAGGCTTTGCCCAGCCCCATAGATTTCAGGAAGGTTGTTGGGTAAAGCATTTCTTGCATGCCCGGCCCGCCTTTTGGCCCTTCGTAACGAATAACGACCACATCGCCCGCGATGACTTTGCCACCAAGGATGGCCTCAACCGCATCATCCTGGCTTTCGTAGACTTTCGCTGGGCCGCGGAATACCAGGCTTTCATCGTCCACACCCGCAGTTTTCACGATGCAGCCATTTTCGGCGAAGTTGCCGTACAACACCGCCAAACCACCTTCCTGGCTGTAGGCATTTTCTTTGGAACGGATACAACCGTTTTGGCGGTCAACGTCCAGAGAATCCCAACGGCAGGATTGCGAGAAAGCTTTTGTGGTACGAATGCCCGCCGGACCTGCTGAGAACATGCTTTTCACGCTTTCGTCTTTGGTCAGCATGACATCGTACTGTTCCAGCGTTTGCGTCAGAGTCAGACCGAGAACGTTTTTCACATTTCGATGCAATAATCCGCCGCGATCCAGCTCGCCCAAAATACCGATTACGCCACCTGCGCGGTGCACGTCTTCCATATGGTATTTCTGGGTACTTGGTGCGACTTTACACAGCTGTGGCACTTTACGTGACAGCTGGTCGATATCGGTCATGGTGAAATCGAGTTCTGCTTCCTGAGCTGCTGCCAGTAAGTGCAGAACGGTATTTGTTGAGCCGCCCATTGCGACATCTAGCGTCATGGCATTCTCAAACGCTTCTTTGCTGGCGATGCTACGTGGCAATGCACTTTCGTCATCCTGCTCGTAATAACGCTTGGTCAGGGCAACGATGCGTTTACCGGCATTGAGGAACAACTCTTTACGATCGGAGTGCGTTGCCAGCAGAGAACCGTTACCCGGCTGAGACAGGCCCAGCGCTTCGGTCAGGCAGTTCATCGAGTTTGCCGTGAACATACCAGAACAGGAACCGCAAGTTGGGCAAGCAGAGCGTTCAACCTGCTCGCTTTGCTCGTCACTCACTTTCGGGTCAGCGCCCTGAATCATCGCATCAACGAGGTCGAGCTTGATGATTTGGTCAGACAGTTTGGTTTTCCCGGCTTCCATCGGGCCGCCGGAAACAAAAATAACCGGAATGTTCAGGCGCAAAGAGGCCATCAACATCCCTGGGGTGATTTTGTCGCAGTTGGAGATACAAACCATCGCGTCAGCGCAGTGCGCGTTCACCATGTATTCCACGGAATCAGCGATAAGCTCGCGTGACGGCAGAGAATAAAGCATGCCGCCGTGGCCCATGGCGATACCGTCATCAACGGCAATGGTGTTGAACTCTTTAGCCACGCCACCGGAGGCTTCGATTTGTTCGGCGACTAATTTGCCCAAATCGCGCAGGTGAACGTGGCCCGGCACGAACTGAGTAAAGGAGTTCACTACCGCAATAATTGGCTTGCCGAAATCGTCATCGGTCATCCCGGTTGCGCGCCACAAAGCGCGGGCACCCGCCATATTACGGCCGTGGGTGGTGGTGGCTGAACGGTACTTAGGCATGCTTATTTACTCCAGTCTGTCTGTCGAGCGGACGGTAATCGCCATCCGCCTGGTTATATTTTTACTTAGGGTTGACCTGATCTAACCAGCCCCATTTATCTTCAGTTTCACCGGTGAATAGGCCAAAGAATGCCTGTTGAATGCGTTTGGTGACCGGGCCACAACGGCCTTCACCCACTTGAATGCGGTCGACACTTCGCACTGGAGTGATTTCTGCGGCAGTGCCCGACATGAACACTTCGTCTGCCAGATACAGGGATTCGCGAGACAGCACTTGCTCACGCACTTCGATACCCAGGTCTTTCGCCAGTGTAATGATGGCGTCACGGGTAATGCCTGGCAGCGCGGAAGAGGTAAACGGAGGGGTAAACAGAATGCCATCTTTCACTTCAAAGAGGTTTTCACCCGCGCCTTCTGACAGGTAGCCGTTCACGTCCAGCGCGATGCCTTCCTGATAACCGTGACGACGTGCCTCACTGCCAACCAGCAAGGAAGAAAGGTAGTTACCGCCCGCTTTCGCCGCCGTTGGAATGGTATTTGGTGCCACACGGTTCCAGGAGGAAACCATCGCGTCGATCCCTTGTTCCAGCGCTTCTGCGCCGAGGTATGCACCCCATGGGAAGGCTGCGATGATCACATCAGTGGTATAGCCGTCTGGCGGGTTCACGCCCATACCGACATCACCAACAAACACTAAAGGGCGGATATACGCGCTGGTCAGGTTGTTTTTACGGATAACTGAACGGCAAGCTTCCATCAGCTCATCAACACTTTGTGATACAGGGAAACGATAGATTTTTGCTGAATCACGCAAACGCTGCATGTGTTCACGATGGCGGAACACCACTGGGCCAATGTGAGATTCATAGCAACGGATACCTTCAAATACCGATGTGCCGTAATGCAGCGCATGGGACATTACATGGACCTTTGCCTCGCCCCACGGCGTCATCTCACCATTGAACCAAATGTAATCAGCTTTCTTCGTTGTCATTGTTCTCTTCCTTCTGCGCTCAGGCGCGGATTTGTTGTGTTGTTTGTTGCTGGATTTCGACGCGACCAACGTCAACCAGTTTGCTTAATTGACTAAACAGTAATTCGACTGGGCGCAGGCTGGCAACGGTCAATTCAATATTAATGTCGTCGGTGTTCCCCACCGTGACCATGTTCATAGAACACACCTGAAAACCACGATGACGCACCACGCGTAACACGCGCTCCAGCGTTTCTGGACGAAAACGGGCCGTTACTGCGAGCTGATGTTGCATCATGATAATTTCTCCAGCATTTGTGAGTTACTGGCACCTGGTGGCACCAACGGCCAGACGTTTTCGTACTCATCAATTGAGACGTGAAGCATGTACGGGCCATCGCTGTTCAACATCGTTTCGATGGCAGCTTCTACCTGGTCTTTACGAGTGATGTGTTGGCCTGGGATACCAAAGGCGCTGGCCAGCATGAGGAAATCAGGGTTATCGGAGAGGTTGGTTTCGCTGTAACGTTCTGAGAAAAACATTTGCTGCCACTGGCGAACCATTCCTAAACGTTGGTTATCCAGCAAAACGATTTTCAACGGCAACTGTTTTCGTTTTACCGTACCCAGTTCCTGAACGTTCATCATGAATGAGCCGTCACCCGAGATACAGATAACCGTATCGTTCGGGCGGGCAACCTGCGCACCAACCGCTGCCGGCAAACCAAAACCCATCGTCCCCAAACCGCTAGACGTGATGAAGTTTTCAGGGCGAGTGAATGACATATGTTGAGCCGTCCACATTTGATGCTGGCCCACATCAGTGGTTACCACGCACTCCTGCGGCTTGCGATCGGAGATCTGTTTCAGCAATAACGGAGCAAAAATGGCCTCACCGGGGTGATCATATCGCCACAGGTTTTCGGCACGTAAGTTGGCCACTTCTTGCTGCCAGTCCGCGATATTCAGCGGCTGTTGCAGTGCCTGTAATAACTGGACTAAATCCCCCTGCAACCCAACGTGCGCCTGGCGCAATTTGCTTAACTCTGCCGGGTCGATATCCATGTGAATTACTTTCGCGTGCGGAGCAAAGGTATTCAGTTTGCCGGTAACACGGTCGTCAAAACGCGCGCCGACGGCAATCAGCAAGTCGCACTCTTGCACCGCAAGGTTCGCCGCTTTGGTGCCATGCATGCCTAACATGCCGGTGTAAAACGGATGGTCCGCCGGAACCGCACCCAGACCTTTCAGCGTGACGGTAGAAGGCATATTGGTAGCCGCAATAAATTCACGCAGCGCGGGAACGGCCTGTGCCATGCCGACCCCACCACCGACATATAACATCGGCTTGTGGGCATTCGCTATCATTTCACGAGCTTGTTGCAGTTCGGCATGCGGCATTTCGAAATCATCTTCAACAGTCGATAACCACGGCTCCAGATCACCTTGCGCTAACTGAATGTCCTTAGGGATATCCACCAACACAGGGCCAGGGCGACCGGAGTTTGCTATCTCGAAAGCTTCGGCAAGAACGCGAGGTAAATCGTCAAAAGATTCAACGAGGAAACTGTGTTTGGTGCATGCGAGGGACAATCCTAAAACATCCACTTCCTGGAACGCATCAGTGCCGATGAACGGAGCGGCAACCTGGCCTGTGATCGCGACGACTGGAACGGAGTCTAACAGCGCATCGGCAAGGCCAGTTATCAGGTTGGTTGCGCCAGGTCCGGAAGTGGCGATGCAAACCCCTGTTTTTCCTGTAGAACGTGCGTAACCAATGGCTGCCATTGCTGCGCCTTGTTCATGGCGACAGAGTAAATGTTCGACCCCACCGTCATACAACGCATCGTAGACTGGCATTATTGCACCACCTGGATAGCCGAAAACTGTCTCTACCCCCTGCGCTCGCAACGCATGTACCACCCACTGCGCACCATTCATAGTTAGTTCCCCGTCTCATTATCGGAGAAACAGCATTTTATTCTGTAACGCATCATCTGTTTCTCTCCGAATTTCTTTGCCCAACAAAAAACCCCCGGACCTTTCGGTGCGGGGGTTCTTTTCGATTCAGGCTTGATTTTTAAGCCTTTCTTTCTCCAAGTGCAGCCCCGCACGGTGGGATAATAATCACCACCACGCTAATCACGACCAGGCTAATCACTTGTAGAAGGGCTTTCATGTTTGTTTATTCTGTCTACTTGTTCGAAGTAATGTCTACAGAGTTATCACAGGGTCTGGAGGAAGCACAAGATTTTTTTATGATACATATCGTGCTTTAAAAATCAGGATGAAGAAAAACTTTTTGTTTTCAGCAGATAACGAGATAGTGAAAATATTTCATCCAGAATAAATTCGTATCTCCTTTCGCGAAGTAACCATCAGAAATTAAATCTTTTGCGAGATACATCGCAGAATAATTTCCAAAAAAGAAATCCCAGCCGAAAGCCTGGAAGACATCCCGAAGAACCTCGTTTCAGCTCTTTAGACAAAATTCGCAAACTGACAGGATGAAGTTCACTTAGAGGAACTAACTATGTCATTGGCAGTTGTGAATACAAGAGCTGCTTTAGGTATCGCGGCGCCACAAGTAACCGTAGAGGTCCATATCAGCCAGGGATTGCCTGGCTTAACTCTGGTGGGTTTACCGGAAACTACGGTCCGTGAAGCGCGTGACCGGGTGCGGAGTGCCATCATCAATAGCGGCTATACCTTTCCGGCCCGTAAAATCACAATCAATCTTGCGCCAGCGGATCTTCCTAAAGATGGTGGCAGGTATGACTTACCTATCGCTCTGGCGCTGCTGGCAGCGTCTGAGCAACTCTCTATCGATAAGTTGGATCAATATGAGTTCGTAGGTGAGCTGGCGCTTACTGGTGCGCTACGTGGCGTGCCAGGGGCTATTTCATCCGCAATGGAGGCTTTAAAATCAGGGAAGAAGATTATTGTTGCTGATGAGAATGCCGCAGAACTTAGTTTGATTGAGCAACCCGGCTGCCTTATTGCAAAGCATCTCACTGAAGTTTGCGCATTTCTGGAAGGTAAAGGCGAACTCTCAGCACCAGATAAACTACAACAGCAGTACGTTGAATCCCAGCATGACCTCAATGAAATCTTTGGCCAAGCTCAAGGTAAGCGGGCGCTTGAGATCACCGCTGCTGGTGGACATAACCTACTGCTGATTGGGCCCCCTGGCACGGGTAAAACAATGCTGGTCAGTCGCCTGAATACCATACTTCCACCATTAAGCGACAGCGAAGCCCTGGAGAGTGCAGCCATTATTAGCCTGGTCAATCCACATGCGTTACAGCAAAAGTGGCGCCAGCGTCCGTTCAGAGCGCCTCATCATAGTGCTTCATTGGCTGCGATGGTTGGTGGAGGCTCGATACCCAGACCCGGCGAGATTTCACTGGCACACAACGGTGTGCTGTTTCTCGATGAACTTCCGGAATTTGAACGACGTGTGCTCGATGCATTACGTGAGCCAATAGAATCAGGTGAGATTCACATCTCTCGCACTCGCGCCAAAATTAGTTATCCCGCCCATTTCCAACTACTGGCGGCCATGAATCCCAGCCCGACGGGTCATTATCAAGGCAAACATAATCGCTGCACACCCGAGCAAACGCTGCGCTACCTCAGCCGACTTTCAGGGCCATTTCTCGACCGCTTTGATTTATCAGTCGAGATCCCTCTCCCGCCACCCGGCATGTTAAGTAATCCTGCATTAAGCAGTGAAAGTAGTGCGGATGTAAGAGCTCGGGTCATTTCTACGCAGCAACGGCAATTTGATCGTCAGAAAAAGCTCAATGCAAGGCTCGATAACCATGAGATTCGTAAACATTGTGCCATTGAACATAATGATGCCGTATGGCTGGAAGAAACTCTGATTAAGCTGGGTTTGTCGGTACGTGCATGGCACCGCTTATTGAAGGTCGCTCGAACGATTGCTGATATTGAGGAGTGTGAACAAATAACGAGGGAACATATTTTGGAAGCCCTAAGCTATCGCGCAATTGACCGTTTACTGATTCACTTACAGAAGCTTATAGGATAAAAAATGGGGCTTTAGCCCCATTTTTTTAGTCATCGCTGTCGGTGTAATCTTCGACCGCATCCGCCTGTGGCTTGCCACCAGAGAGAGTATGGAAACGCTTAGGACGCTTGATTCGCGTCATATACTTGCTCCACACACGCTCAGCTTCTGTCACTGGCTCACGTTCACCACGGCATACCGCAACAAATAGAACTTCTTCTTCAGTACCAGGTTCACGCTTGCCAAGATCCAGCTCATTGAACGCGTAACCATGACGTTCTAACAGCTGGGCTTCTTTGATGGTGAAATCACCATGGCGAGCGAACCCACGCGGATAATGTTTATTGTCGAAAAACCGATTAGTCGTCGTAAAGCTTTCCGCCATCCTGCACGCTCCTAATTCTCTTGGTCTAGCTATTTATGGCGCGGAGTATTAGTTACGCTTGACAGAGCGTCAAACAAAACATTTAAATCATAACGACAAATTTTTTTTGGGAGTGGGTCGTGGATACTGAATTACTAAAAACGTTCCTCGAAGTGAGCAGAACGCGGCATTTTGGGCGAGCAGCGGAAGCTCTTTATCTAACGCAATCAGCTGTCAGCTTTAGAATTCGCCAATTAGAGAATCAGCTTGGTGTAAATCTTTTTACTCGCCATCGTAATAATATTCGTCTTACCACGGCGGGTGAACGTTTGCTGCCTTATGCAGAAAATCTCATGAGTATTTGGCTTGCTGCCAAAAAAGAGGTTTCCCACACCTCTCAGCACAATGAGCTCACGATTGGTGCTAGTGCATCGCTTTGGGAATGTATGCTCTCAGAATGGCTAGTGGCGCTCTATCAAGAGCATAAAGACATGCAATTTGAAGCTCGTATTTCCCAACGACAATCGTTGGTTAAACAGTTACATGAACGACAACTTGACCTACTAATCACAACAGAATCACCAAAAATGGACGAATTTTCCAGCCAATTATTGGGACATTTCAGCCTGGCACTATTTTCCGCTTCTGCACAAAACTCTACTGCAGGATTAACATATTTACGTCTGGAATGGGGGCCTGACTTCCAACAGCACGAAACGGGGCTCATCAGTAATGATGATATTCCAGTACTGACGACCAGTTCAGCTCAAATAGCTTATAAGCTATTACCACAGCTCAATGGATGTTCATTTTTACCTGTGGAATGGGCTAAAACTCGCGAAGGGATTTACCAGTTATCCGATACAATTACGCTCTCGCGGCCACTGTATGCGATTTGGTTACAAAATAGCGATAAGCAAAGCATAATCAAAGAGTTATTAAAGACACCACTCACAGCGCAGTAATGCGCTTTTGTAGTTTTGGGGAAGAATTTTGAGGAATTTTAGACAAAAAAAATCCTTTGCCGAAGCAAAGGATCATTATATGGCAGGGGCGGAGAGACTCGAACTCGCGACACCCGGTTTTGGAGACCGGTGCTCTACCAACTGAGCTACGCCCCTAAAGAACGCTTATTATTAAGCCCGCTAATTTAGCAGGCATAATATTTTTAATAAGTGGCGGAACGGACGGGACTCGAACCCGCGACCCCCTGCGTGACAGGCAGGTATTCTAACCGACTGAACTACCGCTCCACCGAATTTCTTTACTACCACCAGATGTCACAGTCTGGCTTTTACTGCTTTGAATTTGGAGCCTGGCAGTTCCCTACTCTCGCATGGGGAGACCCCACACTACCATCGGCGCTACGGCGTTTCACTTCTGAGTTCGGCATGGGGTCAGGTGGGACCACCGCGCTAGTGCCGCCAGGCATATTCTGTTTTGTTAACCGTTGCGTTATTCACACAACCATCAACTTAATCTCGGTTCAAGCTGAAAATCAAATGTCATAGTCTCTCAACCAAAACACCTTCGGTGTTGTAAGGTTAAGCCTCACGGATCATTAGTACTGGTTAGCTCAACGTATCGCTACGCTTACACACCCAGCCTATCAACGTCGTAGTCTTCAACGTTCCTTCAGGACCCTTAAAGGGTCAGGGAGAACTCATCTCGGGGCAAGTTTCGCGCTTAGATGCTTTCAGCGCTTATCTTTTCCGCATTTAGCTACCGGGCAATGCCATTGGCATGACAACCCGAACACCAGTGATGCGTCCACTCCGGTCCTCTCGTACTAGGAGCAGCCCCCCTCAATTCTCCAGCGCCCACGGCAGATAGGGACCGAACTGTCTCACGACGTTCTAAACCCAGCTCGCGTACCACTTTAAATGGCGAACAGCCATACCCTTGGGACCTACTTCAGCCCCAGGATGTGATGAGCCGACATCGAGGTGCCAAACACCGCCGTCGATATGAACTCTTGGGCGGTATCAGCCTGTTATCCCCGGAGTACCTTTTATCCGTTGAGCGATGGCCCTTCCATTCAGAACCACCGGATCACTAAGACCTGCTTTCGCACCTGCTCGAGCCGTCACTCTCGCAGTCAAGCTAGCTTATGCCTTTGCACTAACCTCACGATGTCCGACCGTGATTAGCTAACCTTCGTGCTCCTCCGTTACGCTTTAGGAGGAGACCGCCCCAGTCAAACTACCCACCAGACACTGTCCGCAACCCGGATTACGGGTCTACGTTAGAACACCAGCCATTAAAGGGTGGTATTTCAAGGTTGGCTCCACAAGAACTGGCGTCCTCGCTTCAAAGCCTCCCACCTATCCTACACATCAAGGACCAGTGTTCAGTGTCAAGCTATAGTAAAGGTTCACGGGGTCTTTCCGTCTTGCCGCGGGTACACTGCATCTTCACAGCGATTTCAATTTCACTGAGTCTCGGGTGGAGACAGCCTGGCCATCATTACGCCATTCGTGCAGGTCGGAACTTACCCGACAAGGAATTTCGCTACCTTAGGACCGTTATAGTTACGGCCGCCGTTTACCGGGGCTTCGATCAAGAGCTTCAGCTTGCGCTTAACCCCATCAATTAACCTTCCGGCACCGGGCAGGCGTCACACCGTATACGTCCACTTTCGTGTTTGCACAGTGCTGTGTTTTTAATAAACAGTTGCAGCCAGCTGGTATCTTCGACTGCCTTCAGCTCCACGAGTAAATCGCTTCACCTACCGACAGCGTGCCTTCTCCCGAAGTTACGGCACCATTTTGCCTAGTTCCTTCACCCGAGTTCTCTCAAGCGCCTTGGTATTCTCTACCTGACCACCTGTGTCGGTTTGGGGTACGATTTGATGTTACCTGATGCTTAGAGGCTTTTCCTGGAAGTGCGGCATTTGTTACTTCAGTACCGTAGTACCTCGTCATCACACCTCAGCGTTGAATAAGAGTCCGGATTTACCTAAACTCTCCGCCTACATGCTTAAACCGGGACAACCGTCGCCCGGCTAACATAGCCCTCTCCGTCCCCCCTTCGCAGTAACACCGAGTACAGGAATATTAACCTGTTTCCCATCGACTACGCCTTTCGGCCTCGCCTTAGGGGTCGACTCACCCTGCCCCGATTAACGTTGGACAGGAACCCTTGGTCTTCCGGCGAGCGGGTTTTTCACCCGCTTTATCGTTACTTATGTCAGCATTCGCACTTCTGATACCTCCACCAGACCTCACAGTCCAGCTTCAACGGCTTACAGAACGCTCCCCTACCCAACAACGCATAAGCGTCGCTGCCGCAGCTTCGGTGCATGGTTTAGCCCCGTTACATCTTCCGCGCAGGCCGACTCGACCAGTGAGCTATTACGCTTTCTTTAAATGATGGCTGCTTCTAAGCCAACATCCTGGCTGTCTGTGCCTTCCCACATCGTTTCCCACTTAACCATGACTTTGGGACCTTAGCTGGCGGTCTGGGTTGTTTCCCTCTTCACGACGGACGTTAGCACCCGCCGTGTGTCTCCCGTGATAACATTCTTCGGTATTCGGAGTTTGCATCGGGTTGGTAAGCCGGGATGGCCCCCTAGCCGAAACAGTGCTCTACCCCCGAAGATGAGTTCACGAGGCGCTACCTAAATAGCTTTCGGGGAGAACCAGCTATCTCCCGGTTTGATTGGCCTTTCACCCCCAGCCACAAGTCATCCGCTAATTTTTCAACATTAGTCGGTTCGGTCCTCCAGTTAGTGTTACCCAACCTTCAACCTGCCCATGGCTAGATCACCGGGTTTCGGGTCTATACCCTGCAACTTAACGCCCAGTTAAGACTCGGTTTCCCTGCGGCTCCCCTATACGGTTAACCTTGCTACAGAATATAAGTCGCTGACCCATTATACAAAAGGTACGCAGTCACCCCATAAAAGAGGCTCCCACTGCTTGTACGTACACGGTTTCAGGTTCTGTTTCACTCCCCTCGCCGGGGTTCTTTTCGCCTTTCCCTCACGGTACTGGTTCACTATCGGTCAGTCAGGAGTATTTAGCCTTGGAGGATGGTCCCCCCATATTCAGACAGGATACCACGTGTCCCGCCCTACTCTTCGAGTTCACAGTATGTGCATTTTTGTGTACGGGAGTATCACCCTGTACCCTGCGACTTTCCAGACGCTTCCACTAATACACAAACTGATTCAGACTCTGGGCTGCTCCCCGTTCGCTCGCCGCTACTGGGGGAATCTCGGTTGATTTCTTTTCCTCGGGGTACTTAGATGTTTCAGTTCCCCCGGTTCGCTTCGTTAAGCTATGTATTCACTTAACGATAGTGCAACGAATTGCACTGGGTTTCCCCATTCGGAAATCGTCGGTTATAACGGTTCATATCACCTTACCGACGCTTATCGCAGATTAGCACGTCCTTCATCGCCTCTGACTGCCAGGGCATCCACCGTGTACGCTTAGTCGCTTAACCTCACAACCCGAAGATGTCTCGTAAGACACAATCGATGTTGCGAAAATTTGAGAGACTCGAACACACCGCATTTTCCTTTCTTATTACGGAGAAAGGAAACAGTGTGTCGTTTCAATTTTCAGCTTGTTCCGGATTTTTAAAGAGCAAATACTTCTCAGCACACTGTTAAACAGTACACTTAGAAGTATTGGGTGAGCATGAAATGATGGTGGAGCTAAGCGGGATCGAACCGCTGACCTCCTGCGTGCAAGGCAGGCGCTCTCCCAGCTGAGCTATAGCCCCATCGATTTCGTAAAACCTTTTGATTTACCTTTAACTTCTCATCAGGCAAGGCGCGTCACCGCGAAGCATACTAAAGTATGTGAGCGGGGTCGCAACACAGCATGGAGAGAAGTTTGGTAGGCCTGAGTGGACTTGAACCACCGACCTCACCCTTATCAGGGGTGCGCTCTAACCACCTGAGCTACAAGCCTATAAGGTTTTACTGCTCGTTTTCTATCAGACAATCTGTGTGAGCACTACGCAAGTTCGTATCTATTAGGTAAGGAGGTGATCCAACCGCAGGTTCCCCTACGGTTACCTTGTTACGACTTCACCCCAGTCATGAATCACAAAGTGGTAAGCGCCCTCCCGAAGGTTAAGCTACCTACTTCTTTTGCAACCCACTCCCATGGTGTGACGGGCGGTGTGTACAAGGCCCGGGAACGTATTCACCGTAGCATTCTGATCTACGATTACTAGCGATTCCGACTTCACGGAGTCGAGTTGCAGACTCCGATCCGGACTACGACGCACTTTATGAGGTCCGCTTGCTCTCGCGAGGTCGCTTCTCTTTGTATGCGCCATTGTAGCACGTGTGTAGCCCTACTCGTAAGGGCCATGATGACTTGACGTCATCCCCACCTTCCTCCAGTTTATCACTGGCAGTCTCCTTTGAGTTCCCGGCCGAACCGCTGGCAACAAAGGATAAGGGTTGCGCTCGTTGCGGGACTTAACCCAACATTTCACAACACGAGCTGACGACAGCCATGCAGCACCTGTCTCAGAGTTCCCGAAGGCACTAAGCTATCTCTAGCGAATTCTCTGGATGTCAAGAGTAGGTAAGGTTCTTCGCGTTGCATCGAATTAAACCACATGCTCCACCGCTTGTGCGGGCCCCCGTCAATTCATTTGAGTTTTAACCTTGCGGCCGTACTCCCCAGGCGGTCGACTTAACGCGTTAGCTCCGGAAGCCACTCCTCAAGGGAACAACCTCCAAGTCGACATCGTTTACGGCGTGGACTACCAGGGTATCTAATCCTGTTTGCTCCCCACGCTTTCGCACCTGAGCGTCAGTCTTTGTCCAGGGGGCCGCCTTCGCCACCGGTATTCCTCCAGATCTCTACGCATTTCACCGCTACACCTGGAATTCTACCCCCCTCTACAAGACTCTAGCCTGCCAGTTTCGAATGCAGTTCCCAGGTTGAGCCCGGGGATTTCACATCCGACTTGACAGACCGCCTGCGTGCGCTTTACGCCCAGTAATTCCGATTAACGCTTGCACCCTCCGTATTACCGCGGCTGCTGGCACGGAGTTAGCCGGTGCTTCTTCTGCGAGTAACGTCAATCACTGCGGTTATTAACCACAATGCCTTCCTCCTCGCTGAAAGTACTTTACAACCCGAAGGCCTTCTTCATACACGCGGCATGGCTGCATCAGGCTTGCGCCCATTGTGCAATATTCCCCACTGCTGCCTCCCGTAGGAGTCTGGACCGTGTCTCAGTTCCAGTGTGGCTGGTCATCCTCTCAGACCAGCTAGGGATCGTCGCCTAGGTGAGCCATTACCTCACCTACTAGCTAATCCCATCTGGGCACATCTGATGGCAAGAGGCCCGAAGGTCCCCCTCTTTGGTCCGAAGACGTTATGCGGTATTAGCTACCGTTTCCAGTAGTTATCCCCCTCCATCAGGCAGTTTCCCAGACATTACTCACCCGTCCGCCGCTCGTCACCCAGGAGCAAGCTCCCTGTGCTACCGCTCGACTTGCATGTGTTAGGCCTGCCGCCAGCGTTCAATCTGAGCCATGATCAAACTCTTCAATTAAAAGCTTGATTTGCTTCAACTCGTGAAGCGGTGCTCAAAAATTAACTTTCGTAATAATTCACTTAAATGAATTACTGCTTGGTCACTCTTCAAGACTTGATATTTTTTTGATACCCGAAGGTATCTGAGATATCAATCCTGCGAGTGCCCACACAGATTGTCTGATAAATTGTTAAAGAGCAGTGAGTTAGGCGCTTTCGCTTGCTAACTCGAGGTGGCGTATATTACGCTTTCCTCTTTCAGAGTCAAGCGTTTATTTTCGCTTTTCATCTGGCTGACGGGCCGGTTTGTAAGCCGTTGTGCCGTGTCAGTGGAGGCGCAGTATAGGGATTTTCTGGAGGCTGACAACCCCTATTTTCAATTTTTATTTCAACCGTCGATTTTTTATTCAAAATTGCTATGAACAGCCAGTTTTTCTAGTCTTGGGAAGCCATAACGCTGCAAAACGGGTGTTAATTGTGCAATCTCAGGAGTCAGCCCCATACAGAATGCAATATTCTCATCAGAAGATACAGCATGCGGAGATTCATGCTCTAAAAGCCATACAGTACGGCGAGCAATCGCAGCACCGGAATCTATCAGCCTTGTGCCTTCGGGTAAGACTTGTAGCAACTCTTCTTCTAATAGAGGGAAATGGGTGCAACCTAATACCACGGTATCTGGCGGCTCCTTCATTCGCAGCCATGGACGAAGAATCTTGCGTAGTTCCTCAAGATCTACAGGCTGACCATGCAGCTTGGCTTCCGCTAATTCCACCAGCTCTGCCGAACCGAGCATTTCGATTTTGCATTCCGACGCAAAGCGTGCGACCAGTTCGTGAGTATAAGGGCGGCGAACAGTGCCGCGAGTCGCCAGCAAACCTACAACGCCGTTAGTCGTCAAACGCGCTGCCGGCTTAATAGCAGGAACGACGCCCACCACAGGGAATGCGAATTTCTCACGCAGAGCGGGAAGTGAGACGGTACTTGCCGTATTACAGGCGATGATGGCGAGTGCGAGTGGGTAGCGTTCCTGAACCGCAGTAACAATTTCAACTACGCGTTCAACAATGAACTCTTCGCTTTTCTCGCCGTAGGGGAATGCTACGTTGTCGAAAGCATAAATGTAGTGCAGGTCAGGCAAAAGCTGCCGGACTTCATCATACACAGAAAGCCCACCGACACCGGAGTCAAAAACCAGTACGGTGGGACGTGTATTAGAAGGTATAGCTGCCAGAGAGATAGTATTCCCGTCCTGGGGTTTGATAGCCATAAACCGTCTCGTAATCTTTATCGAACAGGTTGGCGATTCTACCACGAACAGTGAGATGAGAGGTGACCGGATATGAAGCCGCTACATCAACTGTGCTATAACTCGGCAAAATTTGCTGAGTCGGGTTATAAGCAGAGGTGTTGTTGTCGTAGCGTTTGCCGTAATACTGCCACGCTACATCCATATTCACGTTAAACATCACCCAGTCGAGCTGGTACTTAGCCTGGCGCTTAGCGCGGCGAGCCAGCACTTCATCACTCTGGTCATCACGCGGATCCATATACTGCAACGTTAGCTTATGAGTAAAGATGCCAGTATCCACGCTACCGACCCATTCCAGTCCTTTGATAGTCGCAGATTTGATGTTGTCATAAGACCCGTCATAAGTGACCGGATCGGAATAGTAGGTAATCAGATTTTCAATCGTGTAGTGATAAGCAGACAAACGCCAGTCCACAGGACCGGTTAATCCTTCAAGCCCAGCTTCCCATTGCTTGGATTCTTCTGGTTTCAGATTTGGATTGGAGTCGATGCCAAAGCGCGTGGAGCCATATTGTTGCCCGAGGGAAGGTGCAAGGAAGCCCGTGCCATAAGAAACTGTCGCACGATACCCTTCAACGAATTCCCATCCAGCCGCGGTTTGCCATGTACCGTGCCAACCGAATTGCTCGTCGTGGTCTTCACGACCTGAAGCTTCCAGGGTCACATCGCCAAACTGCTGCTGACCACTCAAGTAGACGCCCGTGTTATCACGGTTATAACTGTCAGACATGACTGTGTCAGAAGAAGTCAGACGCTGTTGCTGCCAGTCAATACCTGCGCTGATCGAGCCATTCCCGACAACAAAGTTGTTACCCCACTGGACGTTGCGTTGGGTCATATAGTCGAGCGTCGTACCGTCGTTATAGCGGCCATACACGCTGCTATAGTTATAGTCCTTCACTTTTTGATAGCTCGCCAACAGCTGCGAAGAGTAGATCCCGGAATGGAAACGCAGACCCGCATCGTAGTTCTGGTTATAGAGTTGATGCTCGTCTGCGCTATACGCCGGAGTATAAGGAGGCGCACCTAAATCGTAATCGCTGTTGTTGGAATAGCCATAAGTACGGAAGAAGCCGTCAAACTCCTCGCTAAACTTATGCTCCAGGCCAGCCCAATAGCTTTTGCTACGGTAACCATCTCTATCGTTATCACCGCTATAAGTAGAATGCGGCTGAACGTTAAAACCCTTAGTGGTTTCGTATGAGCCAGACACTGTCGCTACCGTATCGCCAAAACGCTGGCGCCAGGTACCGTCATATTGCTGATAGCTATCCGAACCCACACCCGCATTGATTTGCGACTTTTCTTCATCGCTCTGCGTGATGATGTTAACCACGCCGCCAATCGCGCCAGAACCGTAAACCGCGGAACGTGGGCCACGAATGTATTCCACGCGCTGCACTAAAGAAATCGGGATTTGGCTAACATCCGAGGAGTTGGAAATGCCAGGGCGGGCAAGCGGAATACCATCCACCAGCACCAATACATGGCTGGCGCTGGTGCCACGGACAGACATTGAAGAACTCTGCCCAAGACCACCGTACTGAGCAATATCGACGCCAGGTAAACGACGCATGACATCGTTCATCGATTTTGCCTGCCATTGGTCGATCTCTTCCCGGGTCACAATATCAGTGGGAGCCAGAACGGTATTGACGGGTTGCTGAAAACGGTTGGCCGTTACCACCAGAGTATCGTCAGAATTGCTGTCTTGCGCCCAGCCTGAAAAAGCCGTTACGGACAGAGCCGTAAGCAGCGAAAGTTTTTTTACCATCATTTTAATAAGCATCCGCTTTCCAATAAGGATGCCGCAGACATAACCGATAGCACGCGATAGTTATGCAGATTGCGACGTATACCGGCAGGTCTTCGGGCTTGGAGGTGTGTGACTACTGGATGATGACTTCCCGCTTTGTTTAGCAGTGTCTGCACTTGGCGCTCATCCCACCGTTCCTTACCGCTGCGCGTCAGCCCCAGAGTTGCACTGGGTTCCCTTTTAACTCATGTAAAAAGGCCGGAAGCGCTATGCTACGATTTTGTTAATAAGATTGTCCAGACACATCAAAATGCAACAGCACTGGACATCATCAACCTATTCCCTACAATCGCCGCGTAGTTTGACTTTATTAACAGGTAGCAGCTCATGACTCCCGAACATCTCCCAATTGAACAGTACGACGCGCAACTGGCCGAAAAAGTCGCCCGCTTGCAAAGCATGATGGCCCCTTTTGCAGCACCAGCGCCGGAGGTGTTCCGTTCGCCAACCAGCCACTATCGGATGCGTGCTGAATTTCGTATCTGGCATGATGAAGACGACCTGTACCACATCATGTTTGAAAGCCAGACCAAACAACGTATTCGGGTCAACAGCTTCCCGGCAGCTAGTTCGCTGATCAATGCATTGATGCCTGCGATGCTCGACGGTGTACGTGACATCCCAGCCCTGCGCCACAAACTCTTCCAGATTGATTATCTGACGACGATGAGCAACCAGGCGGTTGTCTCGATGCTTTACCACCGGAAATTGGGTGAAGAGTGGCAGCAACACGCTGAAGCACTGCGCGACAATCTGCGGGCTCAGGGTTTCAATGTTCATTTAATTGGCCGTGCGACCAAAACCAAAATCGAGCTGGATCAGGATTTCATCGATGAGCGTTTGACTGTTGCCGGTAAAGAGATGATTTATCGCCAGGTGGAAAACAGTTTCACGCAACCCAACGCGGCGATGAATGTTCATATGCTGGAATGGGCGCTGGATGCCACGCACGGTTCAAAAGGCGATCTGCTGGAACTGTATTGCGGTAACGGTAACTTCTCGCTGGCACTGGCGCGTAACTTTAATCGCGTGCTGGCAACTGAAATCGCCAAGCCGTCTGTTGCTGCCGCGCAATACAATATTGAAGCGAATGAAATTGAAAACGTGCAAATCATTCGTATGGCCGCGGAAGATTTTACCCAGGCGATGAATGGCGTGCGCGAGTTTAACCGCCTGAAAGGTATCGACCTGAAAAGCTACCAGTGCGAAACCATTTTCGTCGATCCACCGCGCAGCGGCCTGGATGCTGACACCGTGAAGATGGTGCAGGCGTATCCGCGCATCCTTTATATCTCTTGCAACCCGCAAACCCTTTGCGAGAACCTGGAAACATTAAGCGAAACCCATAACGTGTCACGGCTGGCGCTATTTGACCAATTCCCGTACACGCACCATATGGAATGCGGTGTGTGGCTAACACGCAAATAGCAAAACGGACGCCTCGGCGTCCATTTTTGTTTTAGAGCAGGCTGCTATTCCGTCACCTGGGATTTACGAGCGCGGATTTTAATACCAATCCAAAACAACAATGCGACCGAAAGAACCGCTGGCAAGAAGTTGGAGCCAATAGCTGGATATTCAGCGCGTACCACTGCGCTATACAGCAACACGCCCAACACGAAACAAGCCGCTGCGATACTTGGCAAACCCACCGGCATCGTGCGGTTTTGGTAGCGTTGATGCAAACAGTACACCGTCAGCACCAGCGCGATAATTGGAAAAATGGAAAACGGCACAACCGAGCTGAACACTGCGGCAAACGTTCCGTTGATCGCAAGGCCTGCAATAAACGCTAACCCGAGCGTACCTCTATCTTGTAACTGTTTCATTGCTCTTCCTTCATTCACTCTTCAGATATTTGAGCCAATGCCATTTTTTCTTGCTCCCGGCGATACCAGTAATACGCACCTTTGGAAATCATGCGCAACTGAAGTACCAGACGCTCTTCAAGCTGACGACGCTGATCGGCATCGACGTCTAACGCTTCGGCACCAGCACTAAAAACAATCGTCACCATCGCTTCTGCCTGCGCTTCAGTAAAGCTGCGCGACATACGATTTTCGAGTTCCAGATAATCAGCAAGTTCCGCAATAAAGTGCTGAATTTCACGCGCGACGGCGGCACGAAATGCGGCTGACGTTCCAGAACGCTCACGTAAAAGCAAACGGAACGCGTTGGGATTATTACCGATAAATTCCATAAATGTTGAGACGGAGGTACGAATTACGCTTCCTCCTTTGGCAATTCTTTGGCGGGCCTGGCGCATTAACTGGCGCAGCATCAGTCCACTCTCGTCGACCATTGTCAGCCCAAGCTCATCAACGTCACGGAAATGGCGATAAAACGATGTTGGCGCAATACCAGCCTCACGAGCGACCTCGCGCAAACTCAGGCTGGCAAAACTTCGTTCAGCACTTAACTGGCTAAACGCGGCTTCTACCAGAGAACGCCTGGTTTTTTCTTTTTGTTGCGCTCTTACACCCATCATGTTGCCTGAATCCCTTAAATCGAGCCCGCACTATACCAGAGAATAACTTAACTGCTTTTATACAGGATTGTGAATGATTGTTTACGCGACCATCCTCGCGTTACGCAGTAAAAAGCACAACGACAATTGGGTTATCCCGGCGTTGATGTTACCATCGTGTTGCTTTTATGTATAAGAACAGGTAAGCCTTACCATGTCACACACCTACGATTATGACGCAATAGTAATTGGTTCCGGTCCTGGCGGCGAAGGCGCTGCAATGGGGCTGGTGAAACTTGGAGCAAGGGTAGCTGTCGTCGAGCGCTACCATAATGTGGGTGGCGGTTGTACCCACTGGGGAACCATCCCCTCGAAAGCTCTCCGCCACGCCGTCAGCCGCATTATCGAATTTAATCAAAACCCTTTATACAGCGACCACACCCATCTTCTCCGTTCTTCCTTCGCCGACATTCTTAATCACGCCGACAGCGTTATTAACCAACAAACTCGCATGCGCCAGAGCTTCTACGAGCGCAACCGCTGCGAGATGCTGCAGGGCGATGCACGTTTTGTAGATGAACACACCATCTCGCTGGAATGCCACGATGGCTCGGTAGAAATGATCACCGCCGATAAATTTATTATCGCCTGTGGTTCACGCCCTTATCGTCCACCAGAAGTCGATTTCAGCCACCCACGCGTGTACGACAGCGATTCCATTCTTAACCTGCACCACGAACCACGCCACGTCATTATTTATGGTGCTGGGGTAATTGGTTGCGAGTATGCGTCGATTTTCCGTGGCATGAACGTTAAGGTTGATTTGATTAACACCCGCGATCGCCTGCTGGCGTTTCTCGATCAAGAGATGTCCGATTCGCTCTCTTATCACTTCTGGAATAGCGGTGTCGTTATTCGCCACAACGAAGAGTTCGAGAAAATCGAAGGTGTGGAAGATGGTGTGATTGTCTCGTTGAAATCAGGCAAAAAAGTGAAAGCTGACTGCCTGCTTTATGCCAACGGACGCACCGGTAATACCGATTCATTGTCACTGGAAAATGTCGGGCTGGAAGCGGATGGCCGTGGTCTGTTGAAGGTCAACAGCATGTACCAGACTGCACAGCCGCATATTTATGCCGTTGGCGATGTGATTGGTTATCCAAGCCTGGCATCTGCGGCCTACGATCAGGGGCGAATTGCCGCGCAAGCGATGGTCAAAGGCGAAGCGACTGCTCATCTGATTGAAGATATTCCGACCGGTATTTATACCATTCCGGAAATCAGCTCCGTCGGCAAAACCGAACAGCAATTGACCTCGATGAAAGTGCCGTACGAAGTAGGACGGGCTCAGTTCAAGCACCTGGCTCGTGCACAAATTGTTGGCATGAACGTGGGTACGCTAAAAATTCTCTTCCATCGCGAGACAAAAGAGATTTTAGGTATTCACTGCTTCGGTGAGCGCGCGGCTGAAATTATTCACATCGGCCAGGCGATTATGGAGCAGAAAGGTGGCGGCAACACGATTGAGTACTTTGTTAACACCACCTTCAACTACCCGACTATGGCGGAAGCCTATCGGGTTGCGGCACTAAACGGCTTGAACCGCTTGTTTTAACGCTGGCTCAAAATGGCCATCCATGTGTGTACGGATGGCCTCTGCGAGTTGCTCATAGCGACCACGCAGCGGAGAACCCGGACGATAAACCAGGCCGATAGTCCGGCGCGGTTCTGGTTTATAACATGGCAGATAGACGACACCATCACGGCAACGCTCATTCGGCACGGCCAGCGCAGGTAATAATGTAATTCCACTGCCTGCCGCAACCATGTTACGCAGCGTTTCAAGGCTAGTTGCACGGAAATGCGTATCTTCGTCTGCACCCGCTTCAAAACAGAAACCCAGCGCCTGATCGCGCAGGCAATGCCCGTCTTCCAGCATCAGCAGCTTTTCACCCGCTAAATCAGACAACGGGACGCGATCGCGCTCGGCCCATGGGTGATCCTGATAAATCGCCAGCATCATCGGCTCGTCGAATAACGGTACTTCAATAAACGCTTCGCTCTCTTTCACCAAAGCCAGAATCGCACAATCAAGCTTGCCGCTATCAAGCTGCGCAAGCAGTTGATGGGTTTGCGCTTCGTGAAGATACATTTCTAGTTTGGGGAAAGTTTTATGCAGCATCGGGATAATCTGCGGCAGCAGATAAGGCCCAACGGTTGGGATCAAACCAATGTGTAGCGGCCCGGACATCGCTTCGCCTTGTTGGCTCGCCATCTCTTTCAGGACTTTAACTTCGCGCAGCACAGTACGCGCCTGATCCACCAGCAGTAAACCTGCCTGAGTGAACAATACTTTTCGGCTAGTGCGCTCAAGCAACATTACGCCGAGCTCATCTTCAAGTTTACGAATCTGGCCGCTCAGCGTTGGCTGACTGACGTGGCAGGCATCCGCTGCCCGGCGAAAGTGACGATGTTCAGATAACGCCACCAGGTATTCAAGATCACGAATATTCATTCTCTATCCTCCGGCGCCATGATAGACCATGGCGATAGAAATCATAGCAACGAACGATTATCCCTATCAACCATTGATGTTCAATAATAGCCATCAACAGCACAAACCATCTACGACTCTGGAATGTGTTGTGAGAACTCAGTTCTCCGAATGACCTACTGAAGCCAACGTGAATCATTTAGCGGACATTATGTCCGCTCTTTTTTTATCCCTTATAAACAAACAAGCCCGGCACAAGGCCAGGCTCTTCTTATCTTGCAGATAAGGTTAAACCAGACGCTGTTTCGCGTCGACAATCGCCTGTGCTACCTGTTTCGGAGACACGCCGCCTTTGGCTGAACGTTTATCCAGGCAAGATTGCAAAGACAGAATCGGGTAAACATCGTCACCAATCGTCGCACTGAATTTTTGCAAATCGGCGAGCGACAAAGCTTCCAGCGCCTTGCCCTGACGAATCGCTTCCACTACGGCCTCACCCACAATGTGGTGCGCTTCACGGAAAGGAACCCCTTTCGCGACCAGGTAATCAGCCAGTTCAGTTGCGTTGGCATAACCCTGCTCGGCAGCTTCTTTACAACGCGGGCGCTTCACCTGAATGCCATCCAGAACCAACACGGACATATGCAGGCAATCGAGCCAGGTATCAAGCGCGTCGAACAAGCCCTCTTTGTCTTCCTGCATGTCTTTGTTGTACGCCAGCGGCAGACCTTTCAGGGTCATCATCATGCCAGTCAGCGCGCCCTGCACACGGCCACATTTGCCACGAATAAGCTCCAGCGCATCTGGGTTTTTCTTCTGCGGCATCAGGGAAGAACCTGATGTCACGCGGTCAGATAACTCAACAAAGCCCGCTTCACCCGTGTTGAAGAAAATCAGGTCTTCAGCAAAACGCGATAAGTGAACCATGCCGATAGACGCGTCAGAAAGCAGTTCCAGGACGTGGTCACGATCGGACACGCTATCGAGGCTGTTACGGGTGGCCGAGGCAAAACCTAACCAGCCCGCCAGTTGATCACGGTCGATTTCATAAGCCGTGCCTGCCAGTGCGCCGCTACCCAAAGGGCTAACGTCCAGGCGTTCGAGCGTGCTCTGTAAACGGCTTTCGTCACGCGCCAGCATTTCAACATAAGCCAGACACCAGTGCGCAAACGTCACTGGTTGCGCACGTTGCAAGTGCGTGTAACCCGGCATCACGGCATCTTGATTGTTTTCAGCGGTTTCAATCAGCGCCTGTTGCAATTGGCGAGTCGCCCCCAGCAATTCGCTGATTTGCATTTTGCACCACAGTTTAAGGTCGGTGGCGACCTGGTCATTACGGCTACGGCCCGTGTGGAGTTTCTTGCCCAACGCACCAACTTTATCGATGAGCTTCCCTTCCACCCAGCTATGAATATCTTCCGCATCGCTCTCAAGAATGGCTTGCGGATTCGCCTGAACTTCTTCAAGCAGGAAATTAAGCGCTTGCTCAAGCTCCTGTTGTTCAGCAACGGTCAGAACACCAACGGTAACCAGCGCTTTGGACCAGGCGACAGAACCGACAATGTCTTGCTCAGCCAGTCGGTAGTCAAAACGTAATGAGTCATTGAACGATTTGAACCGCTGATCTGCTGCCTGAGTAAAACGTCCACCCCAAAGTGCCATATTGATGCTCCATTAAATTCTTTTGTTCCCTTCTCTGAATGAGAAGAGTTAAACCATTCTGATCCCCTCTCCTAAGGGAGAGGGTTAGGGTGAGGGTGAGGGGAAATTTTGACTACAGACGCCCTCACCCCGGCCCTCTCCCCCAGGAGAGGGAGGCTATTGATTACTTCTTCAGTTCGTTCAGTGCACGAATACGTGACGACAACGAGAACAGACGGATAAAGCCGCCCGCATGGCTATGGTCATACACTTCGTCTTCACCAAAGGTCGCGAACTCTTCGCTGTACAGGCTGTCAGGAGATTTTTTCTGCGTCGCGGTAACCTGGCCTTTATACAGCTCCAGCACCACTTCGCCGTTCACTTCTGCTGCCAGCGATTCAGCAGATGCCTGCAAAGATTTACGCAACGGCGCGAACCAACGGCCATCGTAAACCACGTAAGACATTTCCAAGCCCAGTTGCTCACGCCATTTGAAGCTATCGCGATCCAGAACCAACTGCTCAACACCACGCAGTGCCGCCATCATAATGGTGCCTCCTGGGGTTTCGTAGCAGCCACGGGATTTAATCCCCACCAGACGGTTTTCTACGATATCGATACGGCCAATGCCGTGTTTAGAGCCAATCTTATTCAGCGTTTCCAGGCACTGATAAGGCGTCATGGTTTCGCCGTTAACCGCAACCACTTTGCCTTGCTTAACAGTAACCGTCACTTGCTCTGCCTGGTCTGGCGCTTCTTTAGGGTCAACAGTCCACACCCAGCAATCTTTGTTTGGTGCATTCCATGGGCTTTCCAGCACGCCGCCTTCAGTGGAGATGTGCCATGCGTTTTCATCACGGCTGTAGATTTTCTCAAGTGACGCGGTGGTCGGAATATCACGCTCTTTCAGGTAATCCAGCAACGCTTCACGGGAACGCAAATCCCACTCACGCCATGGTGCAACCACTTTCAGATGTGGAGCCAGTGCAGCCCAGGTGGATTCGAAACGGACCTGGTCGTTACCTTTGCCGGTCGCACCGTGGCACAGCGCATCGGCGCCCACTTTAGTGGCGACATCAACCAGTGCTTTCGCAATCAGCGGACGCGCCATAGACGTACCCAGCAGGTAGCTGCCTTCGTACAGTGCGCCAGTCTGCAATACTGGATAGACGTAATCGCTGATGAATTCTTCACGCGCATCAACGACATAACACTCAGTTGCGCCAGAGCGCAGTGCTTTTTGCTCAACACCTTTCAGGTCTTCACGATCCTGGCCGATATCCACCACACAAGCGACCACTTCACAGCCGCCGTAGTTTTCTTTCAGCCATGGAATGATGGCTGAAGTATCAAGGCCGCCAGAATAAGCGAGAACGATTTTTTTGATGCCGTGATTTTGCATTGTCTTATCCTTTCAAAACTAAGCCAGAATACGGGTGCCAATGGCCACGCCGTTAAATAAAGAAGGTAACTGCTCCGCGTGACGCCATGACGCAATATCCACCGGGCGACCCAGCGTACGTGCTGCATCCAGCGCCGCGTTAACCTTAACAATCATGCCGTCGGTAATAATGCCTTGAGCGATCAACTGCTCGGCTTTTGCCGCCGTCATTTCCGCAATACGTTGACCTTTGCCATCCAGAATACCGCTGACGTCTGACAGCAGAATGAGATCCGCGCCGAGCGTGGCAGCCAGTGCCGTAGCGGCCTGATCGGCATTGACGTTCATCAGCTCGCCTTCAGCGGTAACGCCAATAGAGCTAACAATCGGCAGGAAACCGGAATCCAGCAGCGTGGTAATCAGCTTAGCTGAACCTGGCTTTGCAAGGCCGACATGGCCCAATGCTTCATCGAGTTTGGTCACCGTGACGCTGTCGCCATCGCCGAGGCAAAGACCGACACCATTGATGTCATGTTTTTTGGCCCACGCCAACAACGTTTTGTTCGCCGTACCCGCCAGCGCACCGGTAATAATGTCAATCTGGTCAGCAGGCGTAACACGCAGGCCGTTTTTCTTGGTCACCGGTAAGGAGAGCTTTTTCATCAGCTCATCAACCACACAGCCACCACCGTGAACAATCACCAGCGGACGTTGATGGGACTGACGATAGTTCACCAGCGCGGTAAACAAGCGCTCCAGCGCTTCTTCGCTATCCAGCAGTACGCCGCCTAATTTGATAATTAATGGATTCATCATTCACCCAGCCGATTAAATAAGAGACTGCGTTTCGGCAAAGCCAAAACGAATATTCAGGCACTGCACAGCCTGGGCCGACGCGCCTTTCAGAAGGTTATCTTCGGTCGCGACGACAATCAGATGCTCGCCCTGCACTGCGAAACCAATATCGCAGAACGGCAGGCCAACCACGTTTTTCAGTGCTGGCACGCCTTTGTCATACAGGCGCACTAACGGTTTATCTTGATAAGCCTGATTAAACACCTCGGCGACTTGCTGCTGGGTCACCCCGGCTTTCAGGCGGCAAGTAATGGTCGCCAGAATCCCGCGCGGGAAATTGCCCAAGTGTGGAGTGAAAATCACTGGAGTCCCGAGATGCGTGACAATTTCTGGATGATGGCGATGATTAAAAATGCCATACGGTTGCAGGCTCACTTCGCAGAAACTGTTAGAGATCGCCGCTTTGCGCCCTGCACCGCTCACACCGCTGGTTGCGTTAATCACCGGCCACTGGTTTAAATCCAGCAAACCCGCTTCAATCAGAGGTTTTAACGCCAGTTGGGAGGCCGTTGGATAGCAGCCAGGCACAGAAATTAAACTGGTTTCTTTTATTCTGTCGCTCTGCCATTCCGCTAGGCCATAAACCGCCTGCTCAAGCAATTCAGGGTGCTGATGCGTAAAGCCGTAATAGAGTTGATAAAACTTAGCATCGTTGACGCGGAATGCACCGGACAAGTCAATGACAACGCAGCCTTTCGCAAGAAACTGCGGTGCCAGGTCATGGCTGACTTCATGGGCTGTGGCAAGAAAAACAACATCCACACCATCGGTAAATTCGCTGATATCCGACATTGGCAGTAACGGCATGTCCACGATACCTTTTAATTGCGGATGCAAATCAGATATCAATTTTCCTGCGTCATTACTTTGCGCTGAAACCGTCAAAGCGGTTATGTTCATATGAGGATGGCGATTCAAATAGGTCACAAGCTCTGCGCCTGCATAACCGCTGGCACCAACAATCAGCGTATTCAACATCTCGGCTGTACACCTTCTTAGGTTGTGTCTGCTAAAGGTGTCAGCTGAAAGCCATCACCCAACGTACAACGACGTGGTTCAATCCACCGGAACCAGGGGTTCCATCGCGGCAGGTAATAATGTATTTTTATTCAATATTACTGCATGATTATGTATACCAACCTGAGCTAAGGCCTGTCAACAGTGAAGATGAAATTACCTCCTTTTATCGAGATTTACCGCGCATTGATCGCCACCCCTTCCATCAGCGCTACCGACAGTGCATTGGATCAGAGCAATCAGTCTTTAATCAATTTGCTGGCGGACTGGTTCCGCGATCTTGGCTTTAATGTCGAAATACAACCCGTACCAGGTACACGTAATAAATTCAATATGCTGGCGAGCACCGGTACCGGTGCCGGTGGGTTGTTGCTGGCGGGTCACACGGATACCGTTCCGTTCGACGATGGCCGCTGGACACGCGATCCGTTCACGCTGACCGAACATGAAAATAAACTGTACGGCCTCGGCACTGCCGATATGAAAGGTTTCTTCGCCTTTATTCTCGATGCGCTGCGCGATGTGGATGTGACGACGCTTAAAAAGCCGCTCTATATTCTGGCAACCGCCGATGAAGAAACGACTATGGCGGGCGCACGCTATTTCTCTGAAAACACCAGCATACGCCCGGACTGCGCCATTATTGGTGAGCCGACTTCGTTGCAGCCAGTGCGCGCCCACAAAGGCCATATCTCTAACGCGATTCGCATTCTAGGCCAGTCCGGTCACTCCAGCGATCCCGCTCGGGGCGTGAACGCTATCGAACTGATGCACGACGCAATCGGCCACATCATGTCGCTGAAAAACACGCTGAAAGAGCGTTATCACCACGATGCCTTCACCGTGCCGTATCCAACGCTAAACCTCGGCCATATCAGCGGTGGCGATGCCGCCAACCGTATTTGTGCCTGTTGTGAACTGCATATGGATATTCGCCCGCTTCCGGGCCTTACGTTAAATGATCTTAACGGTTTGCTTAACGAAGCGCTGGAACCGGTAAGCCAGAAATGGCCAGGCCGCCTGACGGTTTCTGAACTTCACCCGCCGATTCCGGGCTATGAGTGCGCCAAAGACCACCAGCTAGTACAAGTGGTCGAAAAGTTATTAGGCGCGCAAACAGAAGTGGTGAACTACTGCACCGAAGCACCATTTATTCAGACCATTTGCCCGACGCTGGTTCTGGGACCAGGTTCTATAAACCAGGCACACCAGCCGGACGAATACCTCGAAACACGGTTTATCGAGCCAACTCGCAAACTCATTACACAGGTTGTGCATCATTTTTGCTGGCATTGAAAAATAGCGATTCAGGGGGTTTTGCCCCCTTTTTCAGCTGCTTTTTAGCGGATCCTCATAAGAAACGCTTATCCACGAAGTTAGTAATTAAATTTCATGAATTAGCGCCATTTATTCGTTTGCTGAAACGATTTCGTAGCAATTGACGAATGATAACTTACGTGGCTTTATAAAGACGGTGTTGAACCTTCACGGGTGAAATTAAGTTACATAAAAAGATGGGGTGTGTGGGACTACAATGAACGAACAATATTCCGCTTTGCGAAGTAATGTCAGTATGCTCGGCAAGTTGCTCGGGGATACCATCAAAGATGCATTAGGTGAAAACATCCTTGACCGGGTAGAAACAATCCGTAAGTTGTCGAAATCGTCACGAGCGGGCAATGAAGCGAACCGTCAAGAGTTGCTCACCACGTTACAGAACCTGTCTAATGACGAACTACTCCCTGTAGCCCGTGCATTCAGCCAGTTCCTGAACCTGGCCAACACCGCCGAGCAATATCACAGTATTTCCGCTAATGGCGAAGCCGCCAGCAATCCCGAAGTTATCGCTAAGACACTCCAAAAATTAAAAAATCAGCCGGATATTAGCGAAGATGCCGTTCGTGATGCTGTTGAATCGCTGTCATTAGAATTAGTTCTGACCGCACACCCAACCGAAATCACCCGCCGCACCCTGATTCACAAGCTGGTTGAAGTAAACAGCTGCCTGAAACAACTCGACCATAGCGACATTGCCGATTACGAACGTAACCAGATTATGCGCCGTCTGCGCCAACTGGTGGCACAGGCCTGGCACACCGATGAAATCCGTAAATACCGCCCGTCCCCTGTAGATGAAGCGAAATGGGGTTTTGCGGTAGTTGAAAACAGCCTGTGGGAAGGGGTTCCTAACTACCTGCGCGAACTGAACGAGCAACTCGAAGACAATCTGAATTACAAACTGCCGGTCGATTTCGT
This sequence comes from Buttiauxella agrestis ATCC 33320, assembly GCA_024169445.1. Classification (GTDB taxonomy): domain Bacteria; phylum Pseudomonadota; class Gammaproteobacteria; order Enterobacterales; family Enterobacteriaceae; genus Buttiauxella; species Buttiauxella ferragutiae. The sequence continues at coordinate 1,133,427 of JALKFA010000001.1, read as the reverse complement.
CCCGGTACGATTCACCTCCTGGATGGGCGGCGACCGCGACGGCAACCCGAACGTGACCGCCGATATTACCCGCCACGTGCTGTTGCTCAGCCGCTGGAAAGCCACCGACCTGTTCCTGCGCGATATTCAGGTGCTGATTTCTGAGCTTTCGATGGTGGAATGCACGCCTGAACTGAGCGAACTTGCAGGCCCGGACGCCGCACAAGAGCCGTACCGTTGCATCATGAAAGGTATTCGTCAGCAATTAATGGTGACTCAAGCCTGGCTGGAAGCACGCCTGAAAGGCCAGCATCTGCCAAAACCAGAAGGTTTACTGACGCAAAACGAACAGCTTTGGGATCCGCTCTACGCGTGTTACCAGTCGCTACAAGCTTGCGGTATGGGCATTATCGCTAACGGTCAGTTACTCGACACCTTGCGCCGCGTGAAATGCTTCGGCGTTCCGTTGGTGCGCATTGATGTCCGCCAGGAAAGTACTCGCCATACCGAAGCGCTGGGCGAGATGACTCGCTACCTGGGCATTGGTGATTACGAAAGCTGGTCCGAGGCGGACAAACAAGCCTTCTTGATCCGTGAATTGAACTCTAAGCGTCCACTTTTGCCGCGCCAGTGGGAACCGAGCGAAGAAACTCGCGAAGTGCTGGATACCTGCAAAGTCATTGCCGAAGCTCCACGTGGTTCAATCGCGGCTTACGTGATTTCGATGGCAAAAACGCCGTCGGACGTGCTGGCGGTTCACCTGTTACTCAAAGAAGCGGGCTGCACTTTCGCGCTGCCTGTGGCTCCACTGTTCGAAACCCTCGACGACCTGAACAACGCCGACGACGTAATGACTCAGTTGCTGAATATCGACTGGTATCGCGGCTTTATTCAGGGCAAACAGATGGTCATGATTGGCTATTCTGACTCGGCAAAAGACGCAGGCGTGATGGCGGCATCCTGGGCGCAGTATCAGGCACAAGATGCGCTGATCAAAACCTGCGAGAAAGCCGGAATTACCCTGACGCTGTTCCACGGACGCGGCGGTTCTATTGGTCGTGGCGGTGCGCCAGCGCATGCAGCTCTGCTTTCTCAACCTCCGGGCAGCCTGAAAGGCGGCCTGCGCGTGACTGAACAAGGCGAGATGATTCGCTTCAAATACGGTCTGCCGGAAATCACTATCAGCAGCCTGTCGCTCTACACCAGCGCGATTCTTGAAGCTAACCTGCTGCCGCCGCCAGAGCCGAAGAAAGAGTGGAAACATATCATGGAGGATCTGTCTGCGACCTCCTGTGATATGTATCGTGGGTATATCCGCGAAAACGAAGACTTCGTGCCGTATTTCCGTTCAGCAACACCAGAGCTGGAACTGGGTAAACTGCCGCTGGGTTCACGCCCTGCGAAACGTAAACCTAACGGTGGCGTTGAGTCTCTGCGAGCCATTCCGTGGATTTTCGCCTGGACGCAGAACCGTCTGATGCTTCCAGCCTGGTTGGGCGCGGGTGCCGCGTTACAAAAAGTTGTCGAAGATGGCAAACAAGATGTGCTGGAAACGATGTGCCGCGACTGGCCATTCTTCTCGACACGCCTTGGGATGCTGGAAATGGTCTTTGCCAAAGCTGACTTGTGGTTGGCGGAATACTACGACCAACGTCTGGTGAAACCGGAACTGTGGAAGCTAGGTAAACAGCTACGCGACCAACTGGAAGCGGATATCAAAGTGGTGCTGGATATCGCCAACGATTCCCATCTGATGGCCGACTTGCCGTGGATCGCCGAATCTATCCAGTTACGTAACATCTACACCGATCCGTTGAACGTATTGCAGGCTGAATTGCTGCACCGTTCTCGTCAACTGGAAGAGAAAGGTGAGGAACCAAATGCGCAGGTAGAACAGGCGCTGATGGTGACCATTGCCGGTGTTGCGGCAGGTATGCGTAACACGGGTTAAGCCCGAAATCAGGCAGTTTTCAAACCCCGCGCAAGCGGGGTTTTTGTTTTTACCCCTATGCGGTGCCACCCACGATATTAACTGCCAGTCTGCAAAACGATCACCCTGCCGTTAGATGTAGCTCAACAAATACTCAACCCCCCTGCGGTAGAGTCAGTAATAGTGAAGTTCGGGCAAGACTCGACTCACGGACTTGACCCTATCCACTTATAAGGGAAATAAAGTATGGATCGCATCATTCAATCACCGAGTAAATACATCCAGGGTGCCGATGTCATTACAAGACTAGGAGAATATCTGAGTCCACTGGCCGAACGTTGGCTGGTCGTGGGTGATAAATTTGTATTAGGTTTTGCGCAGGAAGCATTAAGCAAAAGCATGAAGGATGCCGGATTAGCGCTAGAAGTCGCGCCATTTGGCGGTGAATGTTCGCAAAATGAAATAAATCGTTTACGCGCCGTGGCAGAAAAAATGCAGTGCAGTGCAATACTGGGTATCGGTGGCGGAAAAACGCTCGATACCGCAAAAGCACTGGCGCACTTTATAGATGTTCCGGTCGCGATAGCTCCGACCATTGCCTCCACAGACGCTCCATGTAGCGCCCTTTCCGTTATTTATACCGATACCGGCGAATTCGACCGTTATCTGCTGCTCCCCAACAACCCAGAAATGGTTATTGTCGACACTAAAATCGTCGCCGGTGCGCCAGCTCGTTTACTGGCAGCAGGGATTGGTGATGCTCTGGCGACCTGGTTTGAAGCCCGCGCATGTTCACGCAGCGGAGCGACGACTATGGCGGGTGGCCGTTGCACTCATGCCGCGCTTGCTCTGGCAGAATTGTGCTACAACACACTGCTCGAAGAGGGTGAAAAAGCGATGCTTGCAGCAGAGCAGCATGTTGTTACGCCAGCACTGGAACGCGTCATCGAAGCCAACACCTATTTGAGCGGCGTCGGTTTTGAAAGCGGCGGCCTCGCGGCGGCTCATGCAATTCATAACGGTTTGACCGCAATTCCAGATGCGCATCATTTCTATCATGGCGAAAAAGTGGCTTTCGGTACGCTGACCCAGTTAGTGCTGGAAAACGCCTCGCAAGAAGAGTTCGAAACCGTTGCCGCACTGTGTCACTCGGTGGGTTTACCGCTCACGCTGGCACAGCTGGATATCAAAACTGAAGTTGCAGAAAAAATGCGCATTGTTGCGAGAGTTGCCTGTGCAGAAGGCGAAACTATCCACAATATGCCTGGCGGTGTGACAGTTGATCAAGCCATTGCCGCGCTGTTAGTTGCTGACCAGTACGGTCAGCGCCTGTTAGAAGCCTGGGAATAATACCCATAAAAAATCCCCGCACTTACGCGGGGATTTTCATGTCAGATAGCAGATTATTTCAGGTCAAAGCGATCCAGATTCATCACTTTCACCCAGGCTGCAACAAAGTCTTTCACAAACTTCTCTTTAGCATCGCCACTGGCATACACTTCCGCCAGCGCACGCAGAACCGCATTGGAACCAAAGACCAGGTCTGCACGAGTCGCCAGATGTTTCACCTCACCCGACTGACGATCGCGGCCTTCAAACAACTCAGAAGAGTCATCGGTCGCTTTCCATTCGGTGCGCATATCCAGCAGGTTGACAAAGAAATCGTTACTGAGCACGCCAAGACGATCGGTGAATACACCTTGTTTACCGCCATCAAAATTCGCACCCAGCGCACGCAAACCACCTACCAGCACGGTGAGTTCTGGTGCGGTCAGCGTCAGTTGCTGTGCTTTATCAATCAGCAGGGATTCTGTTGTCGCCGCATCCACGCGAGCACGGTAGTTACGGAACCCGTCTGCCGCTGGCTCAAGCAGGTTGAACATCTCGATATCGGTCTGATCCTGGCTGGCGTCCACACGCCCCGGAATAAACGGAACACGTACGCTGATGCCAGCCGCTTCCGCTGCCTGCTCAACACCCACCACACCGGCCAGTACAATGATATCGGCCAAAGATACTTTACCAGAGGCTTTCTGAATCGCTTCCAGCGCTGGCAGAGCACGCGCTGCCGTCGCATTCACATCCCAGCTACGCTGAGGTGCCAGTGCCAGGCGCGCACCATTAGCACCGCCACGTTTATCGCCGCCACGGAAAGTAGAGGCCGATGCCCAGGCGACAGACACCAGTTCACTCACTGACAAACCGGAACGGGCAATTTCTGCTTTCAGGTGGTCGATATCTGCTGGTGTTGGGCTGAATGTCGCTTTCGGCAACGGATCCTGCCAAATCAGTTCTTCTCTTGGCACTTCCGGGCCGATATAACGCGCTACTGGCCCCATATCGCGGTGAGTCAGCTTGAACCATGCGCGGGCAAAGGCTTCATTGAATGCCTGAGGATCATTAAGGAAACGACGTGAAATTTTCTCGAATTCTGGGTCAAAACGCAGCGTCAGGTCGGTAACCAACATTGTTGGCTTACGTTTTTTCGAGGGGTCAAAAGGATCAGGAATGATTTCTGGCGCATTTACAGCTTCAAACTGAATGGCACCAGCCGGGCTGCGCGTCTGTACCCATTCAAATTTGAACAGGTTCTCGAAGAAGTAGTTACTCCACTGCGTTGGCGTTTGTGACCAGACGACTTCCAGGCCAGAAGTAATCGCATCAGCACCTGCACCTGAGCCGTGGCTGCTCGTCCAGCCTAAACCCTGCGCTTCAATTGGCGCGGCTTCCGGATCGACTCCTACATGGGTTGCTTCCGCCGCACCGTGGGTTTTACCCAGCGTATGACCACCCGCGATAAGCGCGACAGTCTCTTCGTCGTTCATCCCCATATTGCCAAAAGTCGCACGAATGGCAGCGGCCGCGGAGAGCGGTTCACCACTGGCATTTGGCCCTTCCGGGTTAACATAAATCAGCCCCATTTCGGTCGCGGCCAATGGGCGTTTGGCGAGCGCTTCAGGATCACGATGCTCAAGCCAGGCTTTTTCATTACCCCAGTTCACATCAAGGTCTGGCTCCCAAACGTCTTCACGTCCAGCGCCAAAACCGAAGGTACGGAAACCGGAGTTTTCCAGCGCCACGTTCCCCGCTAGCACATAAAGATCGGCCCAGGATATTTTCTGACCATATTTCTGTTTAATAGGCCACAGCAGGCGACGGGCTTTATCAAGGCTAACGTTATCCGGCCAGGAATTAAGAGGAGCAAAACGCTGCTGACCACGGCCTGCGCCACCACGACCATCGACTGAACGATAGGTGCCAGCACCATGCCAGGCCATACGAATGAACAGCCCGGCATAGCTGCCCCAATCAGCAGGCCACCATGGCTGAGAATCGGTTAACAGGGCTTTGAGGTCGCCTTTCAGAGCAGAATAATCAAGTTTGCTGAATTCTTTCCGGTAGTCAAAATCTTCGCCCAGGGGGTTTGAACGGTTAGAGTGCTGATTGAGGAGGTCAACACGGAGTTGCTTTGGCCACCAGTCACGAGTGCTTGTACCCGCTCCTGCGCTTACATCCTGACTGCCCTGATGAAACGGGCACTTTCCTGCTGACAACGTATTATGATCGTTTTCGTTCGTGCTCATCTTCCTGCTCCCTTTCACTGTTGTAGTACCAGGATATACATCTCTGCAGATAAGTTATAGATGAAAAAAACTACAGATTTGATAGTTATTACCTTCTGACCAGAGGCAAGGTAGCAAAAGTTTTTTTAACAAAACGTCGACAACCCCATAAACTTTCAAAATTAAGAATTAAAAGTTCGAAGGAAATCAGGAGAATGGATGTGAGTTTACTGCGGAGAAAGTCATGGCCCTTGCGGGCCATTTTCTTCAATCAGATAGTCGGGCGAACACCCAGCGTGTGGCAAATTGCGTAACTCATCTCTGCGCGGTTTAGCGTATAGAAGTGGAAGTCTTTCACGCCTTCACGGCTGAGAATTTTCACCATATCCATCGCAATATTAGCACCGACCATTTTGCGAGTTTCCGCGTCGTCATCCAGGCCTTCAAACATTTGCGCCATCCAGTGCGGAACGCGCACATTGGTCATGGTGGCAAATTTGTGTGCCTGCTTGTAGTTACTGACCGGCAGAATACCCGGCACGATTTCAACGTCGATACCCGCAGCGGCGCAGCGGTCGCGGAAGCGCAGATAACTTTCTACATCGAAGAAGAACTGAGTAATAGCGCGGTTTGCACCGGCATCAATCTTGCGCTTCAGGTTGATAAGATCAGCCTGCGCACTTTTCGCTTCAGGATGAACTTCCGGGTAAGCGGCGACAGAAATATCAAAGTCACCGACATCTTTAAGTAACGTCACCAGGTCAGAAGCGTACATATCCGGTTTGCCGCCGCCTGGCGGTAAATCACCGCGCAGAGCCACGATATGACGGATACCGTTATTCCAGTAATCCTGTGCGATAGCACGCAGTTCATCGCGCGTTGCATCAATACAAGTCAGGTGCGGTGCCGCTTCCAGACCGGTGCGGTCTTTAATGCCTTTGATGATGCTATGCGTGCGATCACGTTCGCCCGAGTTTGCGCCGTAAGTCACGGAGACAAATTTTGGCTTCAGGCTGCTGAGTCGATCAATTGAGCTCCACAGGGTTTGTTCCATTTCACTGGTGCGCGGCGGGAAAAATTCAAAGGAAACGTTAATTTGCCCGGCGACTTCGGCCAGACTCTGATTCAGTGCTTCCCGCTGGTTGGCGTGAAAAAAGCTCATACCCTTACCTCATTAATCGCATTTTATTATGTGATGTTGTGTTTTTTTGCTATCCAGACGTTTAGACGTCCAGATAGCAAGATGAAGGAAAAGCGTGACGTCGTCAACAGAAAATTCAACACAAGAAATGAGGATTTCTCACTCAAGTTGAAATTTATTCATGTTCGAGGGGGAGGATGAAAAAAGGCCAGCTAAAGCTGGCCTCGGTATTTCTGTCACTGCACCGTTTACAGCAACTGCGCCAAACGGTTGAGATCCGACTGAATAGCGCCAGCCGTCACATCACGACCAGCGCCAGGCCCACGAATCACCAGCGGGTTATCGCGATACCAGCGGCTTTCGATGGCGAAGACGTTATCGCACGGCAGCAGCGAAGCCAACGGGTGCTCAGGGCGCACCGCCTCCACGCCGACACGCGCTTTACCATTGGCATCGAAACGCGCCACGTAACGTAACACCAGACCCATTTCCTGAGCCGCTTCAAAACGCTGAACCATCTGTTCGTTCAGCTCATCGCCATTTTCAAAGAAATGGTCAATTGAACCAGTTTCACTACCGTTTGTTACCAGCGATTCAACGCGCACCTGATCTGGCTCGATGTCATAACCTGCTTCACGGGCAAGAATCACCAGCTTGCGCATCACGTCTTTACCGGAAAGATCAACGCGCGGGTCTGGTTCAGTCAACCCTTGCTGCCAGGCCTGGTCCACCAAATCGGTAAACGGCACCGTGCCATCGAATTGCAGGAACAGCCAGGAGAGCGTACCGGAGAAAATACCGCTGATGGCAAGAATTGAGTCGCCGCTTTCACGCAGGTCACGAACGGTATGGTTGACCGGCAAACCTGCACCCACGGTGGCGTTATACAACCAGTGGCGGCCTGTCTTGGTAAAGGCATTGCGAATTTCACGGTACTTCTGGCTGTTGCTGGCACCGGCCAGTTTATTGGCGCTGATCACGTGGAAACCGTGGCTGGCGAAATCAAGATACTGATCGGCCAATTGCTCACTCGCCGTCACATCCAGAACCACCAAGTCGTCATACGGATGCGAACGCATCCACTGGAACAGGGATTCTTCATCCTGCTCTACCGCTTCGTCGTTAAAGAAAGCGAGCGCGCGGCTGGCATCCAGCCCTTCGTAATTCAGCAAACTGCGGCGGCTATCTACAACACCCGCCAGAACGAATTCAAAACCGGTACGCGCAGAAATAGTTTCTTGCTCGCGGGCGAACAATTCCAGCCAGCGAGAACCAATATTCCCTTTACCGAAAAGCACCAGACCAACACGTTTTTCAGCGCGGAACAGGGACTTATGCAGACCCTTGATGAGATTTTCAGTTGGGCCAACACGCAGTACCGCAACCAAACTAATTCCGTCTTCAGACTGCCAGATAAACTCAACAGGCTGGTCTTTCAACTGCTGCCAGAAGCGGTGGCTATGCAGCGGGTTACGACATACGCCTGCGCCCACCATCGCCACCAGCGCCAGGCCTTCACGCAGACGTAATTCGCCCGGCAGGTTAGCTTTCGTGAGCGTTTCTAACACGCTGCCGGCAACTTCTGAGGTATAGCAAAGTTGCAGCAGGTTACGATCGGGATGAACGCCAACAGACAGCGGGCGAATCTGGGCACGTTTTAACAACGTATCCAGCTCTTTGTGTGCCAGCTTAAAATCTTGCTGCGGGGAAACCTGCAGTTCAATCAGGCAGACATCATCGTGGCTGGTGACGATACGTGCGCCAGTACCGGAAGCCAGCACACGCTCGATACGTGTTGAACCTTGTTCTGGTGAATAGCTGCAACGTAATTGCAGGTCGATATCGCTACCAGAAACAGGCTGCAAGGTACGGGCGTGCAGGACAGGAGCGGCCAGGCGAGCCAGCTCACTCGCTTCATCCAGGCGCAAAAGAGGCAGCAAGCACGCATCTTTCACTTTACGTGGGTCAGCGCTGTAAACCCCGGCAACGTCACTCCAGATGGTCACGCGGGAAACCCCAGCCAATGCACCAATTTGAGTGGCGGAATAGTCAGAACCATTACGGCCAAGCAGCACGGTTTCACCCGCATCATTACGGCAAATAAAGCCGGTAACGACGAGGCGCTTATGCGGATGTTGCGCCATAAGTTCTTGCAGCAAAGGCCAGGATAAGCCTTCGTTAACTTGTGGTTGAGCAGCACGTTCAGCACGCATAAATTCACGCGCATCCAGCCATGCAGCCGGGTGACCTAACTGATTCAGCACCGCAGACATCAGGCGTGCAGACCAAATTTCACCATGACCTACGACTTCGGCATACACTGCGTCAGTCATTTTGCCATCCAGCAAAACCGCCAGACGCTCAAGATCCTGAATGAATGCACCGATCAGAGCATCAGCAACCTCAGGAGCCACAAGGCCGCTAATCAACTCGCTCTGATAACGACGCAGCGCTTGTTGAACCTGATGAGCAGAAAGACGATCGCTTTGGCTCAATTTTAGCCAGTTAATCAACTGGTTGGTCGTGCTACCGGCGGCGGAAACCACCATCATGTCGCCAGGATGAGAATACTCGGCCATGATCCCTGCAACGCGCAGGTAACACTTCACATCTGCCAGACTACTGCCACCAAATTTATGCAGTTGGCGAACCGGCGCCGCTGCTGGTGCTGAAACACTCATGCTTACCCCTCGGCTGCAACCCGGAACGCATTTTCCAGGTCAGCAATTAAATCTTCACTATCTTCAATGCCAGTCGAAATACGCAGCAAGGTTTCTGAAATCCCTGCTGCTGCACGCGCTTCTGGCGCCATGCCCGCATGGGTCATCGTCGCCGCGTGTGAAATCAAACTTTCTACTCCACCCAGCGATTCCGCTAACGTGAAGAGAGTCAGGCTACTCAGGAATCGACGCAGCGTTTGCTCGTCGCCATTAAATTCAAAACTCAGCATCGCGCCAAAACCTTTTTGCTGACGAGCAGCAATTTCATGGCCCTGGTTTTCTGGCAGCGAAGGATGATACAGCTTTTTCACCAGCGGTTGCGTTTGCAGGAAATCGACAATCGCCTGGGCATTTCGTTGCGCCACTTCCATACGTGGTGAAAGTGTACGCAGGCCACGCAGCAGCAAGTAGCTATCGAAAGCACTGCCGGTTACGCCAATGTTGTTTGCCCACCAGGCAAGCTCGGTGACGGTTTCCGCGTCTTTCGCAATCACCACACCGGCAACCACATCTGAGTGACCATTCAGGTATTTAGTACAAGAGTGCAGAACCAGATCTGCGCCCAATGCCAGCGGGTTTTGCAACGCCGGGCTCAGGAAGGTGTTATCCACTACACTGATTGCCCCGGCTTCACGCGCGGCGGCGCAGATTTTCGCAATATCTACCACTCGTAACAAGGGATTACTTGGGCTTTCGACCAGCACGAGTTTTGGGTTTTCGTTAAGTGCTGCCGCTAAAGCAGCTTCATCACCTTGATCGACAAACAAAACACGGTATGCACCGCGTTTTGCCAGGCTGTCAAACAGACGATAACTGCCGCCGTAACAGTCATGCGGAGCCACCAGCAGATCGCCAGGCTTCAGGTAAACAGTCGTCACCAGATGGATTGCTGACATGCCGGTATTTGTCAGCACTGCGCCCGCACCACCTTCCAGTTCGGCCAGCGCACGCTGTACGACATCACGCGTAGGATTGCCACGGCGCGAGTAATCATGCGCGCGCGGTTCATTAAATCCGGTGAAATTATAAGTACTGGAAAGATGGATAGGGGGTACAACGCAGCCGTATTGCTCGTCATCGTTCAAACCGCTACGTACTGCGATAGTTGCCTGTTTACGCGTCATGGCTCTCGAATCCTTGCTGGTCGAATAAAAGTCAGAGACCAGAGTAAACACTGCCGAGTTAGACGTCAATACATCTGGACATCTAAACTTCTTTGCGTATAGATTGAGCAAACGCGCAATAGCCGTTAAAATTATACGCTTTAGGGTGATAGCGCCGCAGACCGCGGATCAATAAACGCTGTACACTACGTCCAGAAAATCGCTTCTGTCGTGTGTTGTCCGATTGAAGCACATTTATATTGATAAGAGGATTAAGTATCTCATGGCTGAATGGAGCGGCGAATATATCAGCCCTTACGCTGAGCACGGGAAGAAGAGTGAGCAAGTAAAGAAAATTACGGTTTCCATTCCTCTGAAGGTGTTAAAAATCCTCACCGATGAGCGTACCCGTCGCCAGGTGAATAACCTGCGTCACGCAACCAACAGTGAGCTGCTATGTGAAGCATTTCTGCATGCGTTTACTGGTCAACCGCTGCCAAACGATGCGGACCTGCGTAAAGAACGTAGTGATGAGATTCCTGAAGCAGCGAAGGTGATCATGCGCGAGTTGGGGATTGATCCAGAGACCTGGGAATACTAGTTACAGAAATTATCCTTATTCCCTATAGCATTCGAGTCGTAGGTAGGCGGCAAGGGAGCAAATCCCCGGGAGCTTACTGAAGTAAGTGACTGGGGTGAGTGAGTGCAGCCAACACCCCTACGGCTTGAATGATGACGGGAATAACAAAAAAGGCGCCGTTAGGCGCCTTTCTCTTACCGTCGGCGAATTACTTCTTCGCGCCTGGAACGCTGAAACGCTTGTTGAAGCGGTCAACGCGGCCACCGGTAGCAACATCACGCTGCTTGCCAGTGTAGAACGGGTGGCATTCGCCACAGACGTCCAGGTTCAGATCATGACCCACGGTAGAGCGAATCTTGATAGAATTACCACATGAGCAGTTTGCAGTAATTTCTGCGTAGTTCGGGTGAATATTCTTTTTCATGGAAAACCTCTGTATAAGGCCGCGTCGCTCTTCCAGCCCTAACGCCAGACACCACGCGAAGTTGATAAATTAGGTTTTTTGATACCAAAAACTGCGCATCAAAGGCGGCGAATCATACAGAACCCCGCGAATGGATGCAAACTGATCCGCATTTTCTGGAACACACAGTGTACACTATCTCGTCATTTTTATCAGCCTGGATGCATTCATGTCTGTCGCCCACGTCGCTTTGCCGGTTCCCCTTGCCCGTACTTTTGACTACTTCGTTCCTGATGGAATGCAGGTGGAATCAGGCTGTCGCGTCATGGTGCCGTTTGGTAAACGCCAGGCTGTCGGGATTGTTGTCGCCGTTAGTGAACACAGCGAATTGCCGATTAATGAACTAAAACCTGTTGCTGAAGTTCTGGATGGCGCTTCGTTGTTTCCTGTTTCACTGTGGCGCGTTCTGCTGTGGGCTGCTGAGTATTATCACCATCCGCTTGGCGATGTGCTTTTCCACGCGCTGCCCATTTTGCTGCGCCAGGGGAAACCCGCACACCACGCGCCGTTGTGGTACTGGTTTGCCACTGAAGAAGGTAAAGCCACCGATCTTAATAGCCTGAAACGTGCACCTAAGCAGCAACAGGCTTTGGCGGCAGTTCGACAAAATATCATCTGGCGGCATCAGGTGAGCGAGCTGGAAATCAGCGAAACAGGGCTACAAGCGCTGCGCGCTAAAGGTTTATGCGACCTGAAAAGTGCCGCGCCTTCAACGCAAGACTGGCGCGATAGCTATTCCGTCGAAGGTGAACGTTTACGCCTGAACACCGAGCAAGCCACTGCAATCGGTGCGATTCACAGCTCAGCCGAAAGCTTTGCAGTCTGGCTTCTGGCGGGTATTACCGGTTCAGGCAAAACGGAAGTGTATCTCAGCGTGCTCGAAAATGTGCTGGCACAAGGCAAGCAGGCGCTGGTTCTGGTGCCGGAAATTGGCTTAACGCCACAAACTATTGCCCGTTTCCGTGAGCGTTTTAACGCACCGGTGGAAGTTCTGCACTCCGGGCTTAACGACAGCGAACGTCTTGCCGTGTGGCTAAAAGCGCGCAGTGGCGAGGCCGCGATTGTGATTGGCACACGCTCGTCGCTGTTTACGCCGTTTTGCCGGCTCGGCGTGATCGTGATTGATGAAGAACATGACAGCTCCTACAAACAGCAAGAAGGCTGGCGCTATCACGCACGCGATTTAGCGGTGTATCGCGCACATGCGGAGGATATTCCCATTATCCTTGGCTCCGCGACCCCCGCTCTGGAAACGTTGCACAACGTGCATTTGGGGAAATATCGGCAGTTGCGCCTGACAAAGCGCGCCGGTAATGCACGCCCGGCAACGCAACAAGTGGTGGATTTAAAAGGACAACCGCTGAAATCCGGCCTGGCACCTGCGCTTATCAAGAAAATCGGCCAGCATTTGAAGGCTGATAACCAGGTGATTCTGTTCCTTAACCGTCGTGGATTTGCACCCGCCCTGCTGTGCCATGAATGCGGCTGGATAGCGGAATGCCCACGTTGCGATCACTATTACACCTACCACCAGGGCCAGCGCCATTTGCGCTGCCACCATTGCGACAGCCAAAGACCGGTTCCTCAGCAATGCCCGAGTTGTGGTTCCACTAATCTGGTTCCGGTCGGCATGGGGACGGAGCAACTTGAGCACAGTCTTGCGCCGGAATTCCCGGGCGTGCCGATTTCGCGTATCGACCGCGATACCACCAGCCGTAAAGGGGCGCTTGAACAGCAACTGGCGGAAGTTCATCGTGGCGGCGCACGCATTTTAATTGGTACGCAAATGTTAGCGAAAGGGCATCACTTCCCGGACGTGACGTTGGTGGCTTTGCTGGATGTTGATGGCGCGCTGTTTTCCGCTGATTTCCGCGCAGCAGAACGCTTTGCCCAGCTCTATATTCAGGTTTCCGGGCGCGCTGGACGAGCAGGCAAACCAGGCGAAGTCCTGCTACAAACGCACCATCCAGAGCATCCCTTATTACAAACATTGCTCACCAAAGGTTATGACGATTTCGCCAGCCAGGCTTTGAAAGAGCGCCAGACGGTGTTCTTGCCACCGTTTACCAGCCACATCATGTTCCGTGCGGAAGACCAAAATAACCACCAGGCCCCCCTGTTTTTACAGCAGTTACGAAATCTGCTGGAGTCCAGCCCGTTAAGGGATGACCAACTGTGGATTATGGGGCCAGTGCCTTGTTTACAGCCCAAACGCGGGGGTCGTTTCCGCTGGCAAATTCTGCTGCAACACCCTTCGCGCGCACGCCTGCAACGGCTGGTTAGCCATTCGCTGAAACTGGTTAATACGTTACCTGAATCACGCAAAGTGAAATGGATGCTGGATGTTGACCCGATAGACGGGTAGCACAAAGCGCTACGGATATGCGAAGCGGATCGAAAAATTCAACAACCATCACACTTTTAATGAAATAACTGTAACCAACGGGTCTCAATTTCTGCTAAGAATGTGAGCATGGTCAGACACCAGGGACGTTGTCAGCACCTGTAAAGTGCACGCGAGGAGAAGAAGTTGAAGCTGAAGAATCAGGTTGCCAATGCAACCATGAAAGATGTTGCAGTGCAGGCGAAAGTCTCAACTGCAACAGTGTCCAGGGCGTTAATGAACCCGGATAAAGTATCGCAAAGCACTCGTAATCGTGTGGAACAAGCGGCTATAGCCGTAGGTTATTTACCCCATTCATTGGGGCGAAATTTAAAGCGTAATGAATCACGCACCATTCTGGTTATTGTCCCGGATATCTGCGATCCCTTCTTTAGCGAAATCATTCGCGGTATTGAAGTGACGGCGGCGGAACAAGGCTATTTGGTGTTAATTGGTGATTGCGCTCATCAAAACCAGCAAGAAAAAACGTTCATCAATCTGATTATCACCAAGCAGATTGACGGGATGCTATTGCTCGGCTCGCGCCTTCCTTTTGATGCCAGCATCGAAGAGCAACGCAATTTACCGCCGATGGTGATGGCGAATGAATTTGCGCCTGAACTGGAACTGCCAACCGTTCATATTGATAACCTGACGGCTGCATTCAACGCCGTTTATTATCTGCAACAGCTTGGCCATCAAAAAATTGCCTGTATTGCTGGCCCTGAAGAGATGCCGCTTTGTCACTACCGCTTGCAAGGGTACGTGCAGGCATTGCGCCGCACGGGAACGGTGGTCGATCCACATTACATCGCACGTGGAGACTTCACCTACGAAGCCGGTGCGGCGGCGTTATCGAAATTACTGGCACTACCAAATCCACCAACCGCTGTGTTCTGTCATAGCGACGTTATGGCGCTGGGCGCATTGTCTCAGGCCAAGCGCAGTGGTTTGCGCGTGCCAGAAGACTTATCAATCATGGGCTTTGATGACATCGCTCTGTCACAGTTCTGTGACCCACCTCTCACCACTGTGGCGCAACCCCGTTTCGATATTGGGCGAGAAGCTATGCTGTTGCTATTGGATCAGCTTCACGGGCAAGCCGTGAGTAGTGGTTCGCGTTTGCTGGATTGTGAGCTCATTGAACGAGGCACCACCAGCGCACCTGGCAGTAGAAAATGAACCGCTTTAGGACACTGGATTCTGGTCAAAGGGATGTCCATTAAGTAACATGGCGGGCTGATAAACGTAAAAAATATAGCGAATCGATAGTGGCACAACGAGATTATGTACGCCGCGGGCAATCGGCAGGTACGCGGCGTAAGAAAAGTAGCACCCGCAGCAAGCAACGCAGCCTACCGTCTGTCTCGCCGACAATGGTCGCCATTGCGGCCGCCGTTCTGGTGACCTTTATTGGTGCCCTGTACTTCATTACTCATCATAAGAAAGATGAAAGCGAAACCCTGCCTGGACACAAAGTCACAGGTAACGGCCTGCCACCTAAACCGGAAGAACGCTGGCGTTACATCAAAGAACTGGAAAATCGCCAGACCGGTGTGCGTAGCCCTACTGAGCCGACTGCCGGTGGCGAAGTGCAGAATAAAGATCAGCTCACCAGCGAGCAGCGCCAGTTGTTGGAGCAAATGCAGGCGGATATGCGCCAGCAGCCGACTCAGTTGAATGAAGTGCCATGGAATGAGCAAACGCCAGAACAGCGCCAGCACACACTCCAGCGCCAGAAAGCTATTCAACAGCAACAGTTCACCGCTCAACAAGTTGCACCGCAACCAAGAGCTGTGCAGCCGCAGCCGGTAACGCAGCAGCCACGTCCAGTGCAGCAGCAACCGCGAACGACGACGTCAACGCAGCAGCCGTATCAAGATTTGTTGCAAACCCCGCCGCATACTCAGCAGCGTGCAGCGACAACAACGACACAACCCAAAGCGGCTCAACCGGCAGCACCGATCGAAGCGGTCAAACCCGCTCCGGCACCACAGGAAAAGCCGAAAGACGAAAAACGCTGGATGGTACAGTGTGGTTCCTTTAAAGGCAGTGAGCAGGCGGAAACCGTCCGTGCGCAGTTGGCTTTCGAAGGTTTTGATTCGCGCATTACCACCAATAATGGCTGGAATCGTGTGGTGATTGGGCCAATCAAAGGTAAAGAGAATGCCGATGGTACGATCAACCGTCTGAAGATGGCGGGTCACTCTAACTGTATTCGTCTTGGCTCCGGGGGTTGAAACCCCCAAAATCCCCCCCATCTATAATTGCATTCAGCCCCGAACATATTTTGGGGATCATATTTCTACCCTAAATAATTCGGGTTGAAGGAAGGCGGCAAAAGAAGGAATCCCGATGAGCTTACTCAAGTAAGTGATTCGGGTGACTGAAAGAAGCCAACGCACCTACAACTTGAATTATGAAGGGTACAGCTGATGCAATAAGGGGTCTGCTCGTGACAACAATAGTAAGTGTGCGCCGTAACGGCCATGTCGTAATCGGTGGTGATGGTCAGGCCACGCTCGGCAACACCGTAATGAAAGGCAACGTTAAAAAAGTGCGTCGTTTGTATAACGACAAAGTGATTGCCGGTTTTGCTGGCGGCACTGCGGATGCCTTCACCCTATTCGAACTGTTTGAGCGCAAGCTAGAAATGCACCAGGGCCACCTGGTGAAAGCGGCGGTTGAACTGGCAAAAGACTGGCGTACCGACCGTATGCTGCGCAAGCTCGAAGCGCTATTGGCTGTCGCCGATGAAAATGCCTCGCTGATCATTACCGGTAATGGTGATGTTATCCAGCCAGAAGATGATCTGATTGCGATTGGTTCAGGTGGCCCTTATGCACAGGCCGCAGCGCGTGCACTGCTTGATAACACCGAACTGGGTGCTCGTGACATCGTAGAGAAATCGCTGGGGATCGCCGGTGATATCTGTATCTACACCAACCATTTCCATACTATTGAAGAATTAGCGTCTAAGGCGTAAGGAATCCCCATGTCTGAAATGACCCCACGCGAAATTGTCAGCGAACTGAACAAACACATCATTGGCCAGGACAATGCCAAGCGTTCCGTGGCGATTGCGCTGCGCAACCGCTGGCGCCGTATGCAGCTTGATGAAGAGCTGCGCCATGAAGTTACGCCAAAAAACATTCTGATGATCGGCCCCACCGGTGTCGGTAAAACCGAAATTGCTCGTCGTCTGGCGAAACTCGCCAACGCGCCGTTCATCAAAGTTGAAGCCACCAAATTCACCGAAGTTGGTTATGTTGGTAAAGAAGTGGATTCTATCATCCGCGATCTGACTGATTCTGCGATGAAAATGGTGCGTTTGCAGTCCATTGAAAAGAACCGATTCCGCGCCGAAGAAATGGCCGAAGAGCGCATCCTTGATGTTCTGCTGCCACCAGCTAAAAACAACTGGGGCCAGGCTGAAGCGCCACAAGAACCTTCTGCGGCTCGCCAGTCTTTCCGTAAGAAATTGCGTGAAGGCCAGTTAGACGATAAAGAAATTGAAATCGATCTGGCTGCAGCACCGATGGGTGTTGAGATCATGGCTCCTCCTGGCATGGAAGAAATGACCAACCAGTTGCAGTCTATGTTCCAAAACCTGGGTGGCCAGAAGCAAAAGCCACGCAAGTTGAAAATCAAAGACGCGATGAAACTTCTGATTGAAGAAGAAGCTGCGAAGCTTGTGAATCCAGAAGAGCTGAAGCAAGACGCGATTGATGCGGTTGAGCAACACGGCATCGTGTTTATCGATGAGATCGACAAAATCTGTAAGCGCGGTGGCAACAGCTCCGGCCCGGATGTTTCTCGTGAAGGCGTTCAGCGTGACTTGCTGCCACTGGTTGAAGGCTGCACCGTTTCTACTAAACACGGTATGGTCAAAACTGACCACATTCTGTTTATTGCATCTGGTGCATTCCAGGTGGCAAGCCCGTCAGACCTGATCCCTGAATTGCAGGGGCGTCTGCCAATTCGTGTGGAATTGCAGGCACTGACGGTTGAAGATTTCGAACGCATTCTGACCGAGCCTAACGCGTCTATCACTGTGCAATACAAAGCGCTGATGGGCACTGAAGGCGTGACTATCGACTTTACCGCAGATGGTATTCGCCGTATTGCTGAGGCCGCATGGCAGGTGAACGAATCCACCGAAAACATCGGTGCACGTCGTCTGCACACGGTGCTGGAGCGCCTGGTTGAAGACATCTCTTATGATGCCAGCGATCTGAGCGGCCAATCCATTCTGATCGATGCCGAATATGTTAGTAAACATCTGGATGAGTTGGTAGCAGATGAAGACTTGAGCCGTTTTATCCTATAATCGCGCTCAACGTATTTTCTTCATTACAAATGGAGGGCTTATGCCCTCCATTTTTTATATCTAACAGAGAGAACTATGAGCGAATCGCACTCTGTAAGCACCACTCAGGCCTGGCTTGAAAGCTTGCGCCCCCGCACTTTACCGCTGGCTTTTGCCTCTATCGTTTGTGGTTCTGCGTTGGCTTTTTGGCAAGGCGTGTTTAATCCGGCTATTGCGTTACTGGCGTTGCTGACTGCGGGGCTACTGCAAATCCTCTCGAATCTGGCTAATGACTACGGCGATGCGGTAAAAGGCAGCGATAAAGAAGACCGAATAGGGCCATTGCGCGGAATGCAGAAAGGTGTGATTACCCAGGCGCAAATGAAAAAAGCGCTGATCATTAGCGTGGTATTAATTTGCTTGTCTGGCATGGCATTGGTCGCTGTCGCCTGCCACACACTGGCCGATTTCCTCGGTTTCATGGCGCTGGGTTTGCTGGCAATCATCGCCGCAATTACCTACACCGTAGGTACACGTCCATATGGATACATGGGGCTTGGCGATATTTCAGTGCTGGTCTTTTTTGGCTGGCTGAGTGTCGCGGGAACCTGGTACTTGCAGGCGCATACTCTGGCACCTTTGGTCTTTTTACCCGCCACGGCGTGCGGATTGCTCGCAACAGCGGTGCTCAACATCAATAATTTACGCGATATCGACAGCGACCGGGAAAACGGTAAAAACACGCTGGCGGTGCGATTAGGCCCGGTGCTGGCACGTCGTTATCATGCCTGCCTGTTGATTGGGGCGCTGGTGTGCCTCGCAGTATTCAATCTTGTCTGGCTGCAAAATTTGTGGGGATGGTTGTTTGTCCTGGCCGCGCCGTTGCTCATTAAACAGGCGCTTTATGTGTTAAATGAAATGGAACCTGTCGCCATGCGCCCGATGCTTGTACGCACGGTGAAAGCCGCATTGCTCACTAACTTGTTGTTTGCGGTAGGAGTTGTGCTCAGCACGGTTTCGTTTTAGCTGACAAATATCAATTAACAATTGATGATTTTGCCAACAGTTAATATTAAGCGATATACTGACAACTCGTGCAGCAACAGAATCTTAATCCTATGAAATATGATACTTCCGAGCTTTGCGACATCTATCAGGAAGATGTCAACGTCGTTGAACCGCTGTTTTCCAATTTCGGTGGGCGGTCGTCCTTTGGCGGGCAAATCATCACGGTGAAATGTTTCGAGGACAACGGATTGTTGTATGATCTGCTCGAACAAAATGGCCGTGGACGTGTTTTGGTGATCGATGGCGGCGGCTCTGTACGCCGTGCTTTGATTGACGCAGAACTTGCCCGTCTGGCGGCTCAAAATGAGTGGGAAGGCATTGTGGTATACGGTGCCGTGCGTCAGGTTGATGACCTGGAGGAACTGGATATTGGTATTCAGGCAATTGCCGCCATTCCTGTTGGCTCTGCTGGTGTTGGCGTTGGCGAAAGTGACGTGCGCGTTAACTTTGGCGGCGTGACATTCTTCTCCGGCGACCATCTGTATGCGGATAACACCGGCATTATCCTTTCCGAAGATCCCCTCGATATTGAGTAACAAAATCGAATAACAAAACGGGCGCCCTGGGGCGCCCGTTTTTATTGAAGCTGTGGTCTTACACTTCTTCCATTTTACCCAGCAGGGCGTGCAGACGATCCTGCCACACGTGCTGTTGTTCTTTCAGAGAATTGTTTTCGCGTACTAATTCTTCATGATTGCTCTGAGACTGCTGAACTTGCTGAGACAGGTTGGTGTTGCTCTCTTTCAGTTCTTCGATTTCCATCTGCAGCAGGGTAATGGTATCAATCGCCTGCTGTACTTTTGCTTCCAGTTTCTCAAACACTTCAAATGACATTTCGAACCTCTCCTGAATTGCAAGGCGTTGATGGATGTCTAAATCCCCGTCCCGGATATTCCCCGAAGACACCTTATGAATATATGCGCACCACGCAGCGTGTCTCGATTGTAAGTAGCGTGAGTAGCCGTGTCCAGCGAGTTGAAGCGCTCTTTGCGTAACATAACGTTTTTCGGCATATACCGAATGGCGGCATGTCTTAAAATCACTATTTGTTAACGCATTAATTGCGGTTATGAATGTCGAAGTTATCTTCTCTGGGTGATAATGCGCACAAATTGGCGCGAAATCGCTCATTTTTATGACGAGACACGCAAATTTAAAGTTCGATATTTCTCGTTTATGTTCGTTAACGATAAATTAACACAACGCCTACATGGCACCTGCGCGGCAGGGAATGCCCGAACAAACAATAAACATTAATTTTGCCTTCAGGACCCTATTATGAGTCAGACAGCTCCATCAACCTTGAAAGGTCAGTGCATCGCCGAGTTTATGGGTACCGCGTTGTTGATTTTCTTTGGTGTAGGATGTGTAGCCGCCTTAAAAGTGGCGGGCGCAAGCTTCGGGCAGTGGGAAATTAGCGTCATCTGGGGGTTAGGGGTGGCGATGGCTATCTACCTGACCGCAGGGGTTTCCGGCGCGCATCTCAATCCTGCGGTGACCATCGCATTATGGCTTTTCGCCTGTTTTGAAAAACGCAAAGTGGTGCCATTTATTGTGTCGCAGGTTGCAGGTGCGTTCTGTGCCGCAGCTTTGGTGTATGGCCTGTATTACAATTTATTCCTCGATTACGAGCAGACGCATCACATGGTGCGCGGCAGCGTAGAAAGCCTGGATTTGGCGGGGATCTTCTCAACCTATCCAAACCCACACATTAATCTGGTACAGGCGTTTGCCGTAGAGATGGTGATTACCGCCATTTTGATGGGCGTTATCCTGGCGCTGACGGACGATGGCAACGGTGTCCCTCGTGGCCCGTTAGCCCCGCTGCTGATTGGCTTGTTGATTGCGGTTATCGGCGCATCAATGGGACCATTGACCGGTTTTGCCATGAACCCAGCGCGTGACTTTGGCCCGAAACTTTTCGCCTGGTTAGCAGGCTGGGGTGACGTCGCCTTTACCGGTGGCCGTGATATTCCTTACTTCCTGGTACCGGTGTTTGGCCCGATTGTAGGCGCGGCGTTAGGTGCCTTTGGTTACCGTAAGCTGATTGGTCGCCATTTACCTTGTGATGTTTGCGTGGCAGAGGAAGAAAAATCCAGCGCCGCCAAACAACAAAATGCTTCTTTGTAAGACTGACTTCAGGACAAAATTATGACTCACGAAAAAAAATACATTGTCGCACTCGATCAAGGAACCACCAGCTCTCGCGCCGTCGTCCTGGATCACGATGCCAACGTCGTTAGCGTTTCGCAGCGCGAATTTCAGCAAATCTACCCAAAAGCAGGATGGGTAGAACATGACCCGATGGAGATTTGGGCAACTCAAAGCTCCACACTAGTAGAAGTGCTGGCGAAAGCAGACATCAACTCAGACCAAATTGCCGCCATTGGTATCACCAACCAACGTGAAACCGCGATTGTCTGGGAAAAAGAGACCGGTAAACCGATTTACAACGCCATCGTCTGGCAGTGCCGCCGTACCGCAGAAATCTGCGAGCAACTCAAGCGCGACGGTCTGGAAGAGTACATCAAATCGGCAACCGGCCTGGTGGTTGACCCGTACTTCTCCGGTACCAAAGTAAAGTGGATTCTTGATCACGTTGAAGGCTCGCGTGAGCGCGCTCGCCGTGGTGAATTACTGTTTGGTACTGTCGATACCTGGTTAATCTGGAAGATGACTCAGGGACGCGTGCACGTTACTGATTACACCAACGCCTCACGAACCATGCTGTTTAACATCCATGATCTGACCTGGGATGATCGCATGCTGGAAGCGCTGGATATTCCGCGCGCCATGCTGCCAGAAGTGCGTAAATCCTCAGAAGTGTATGGCCAGACCAACATTGGTGGTAAAGGCGGTACGCGTATTCCTATCGCCGGGATCGCCGGTGACCAGCAGGCTGCACTCTTCGGTCAGTTGTGCGTAAAAGAAGGGATGGCGAAAAACACCTACGGTACCGGCTGCTTCATGTTGATGAACACCGGCACGCAGGCCGTTAAATCCACTCACGGTTTGCTGACCACGATTGCTTGCGGCCCACGCGGTGAAGTGAATTATGCGCTGGAAGGTGCAGTATTCATGGGCGGCGCTTCTATCCAGTGGCTGCGCGACGAGATGAAACTGATCAGCGACGCGACGGATTCCGAATACTTTGCCACCAAAGTAAAAGACACCAACGGCGTGTATGTCGTCCCGGCATTTACTGGCCTGGGCGCGCCTTACTGGGACCCGTATGCTCGAGGCGCAATCTTCGGCCTGACTCGCGGCGTGAACGCAAACCACATTATCCGCGCCACACTTGAGTCCATCGCTTACCAAACACGCGATGTGCTGGAAGCGATGCAGGCTGACGCTGATATTCGCTTACACGCTTTGCGTGTTGATGGCGGTGCGGTGGCGAATAACTTCCTGATGCAGTTCCAGGCGGACATTTTGGGGACTCGTGTTGAACGCCCTGAAGTTCGCGAAGTGACAGCATTGGGCGCCGCTTATCTGGCAGGCCTGGCCGTTGGCTTCTGGCAGAACCTGGACGAAGTCAGCGAGAAAGCGGTTATCGAAAAAGAGTTCCGTCCGGGTATCGAAACGACCGAACGTAATTACCGTTACGCTGGCTGGAAAAAAGCCGTTAAGCGTGCGCTGGCCTGGGAAGATCACGAAGAAAGTTAATTGCCCTCACCCACCGGGAGCTGTCTCTTATACACAACTCACCCTGGCAATTTTGTCAGGGTAAGATCTGTAAGCCCCGCAGGTTTTCCGTTCACCCGTGAGTTCAGTTATCTCTGTAAGTCCCGCAAACGGTTAACGTATCAATGGGTTAACGCCAACCCCTTGATAATCCAGGCGCCCGGCAAATCAATCGCGACATAAACATGCTGTCACCTGGTGAACGGAACCTTCTCCGGCTCGGCAGGAACCAGTCCTCAAAGATGTGACTAAGAGACAGCCCACCGGGAGAGGGGATCACCCTACCCCGCCTGTGCTAAACTCCGTCGCAATTGGGCTTGCTAAATGAGTGTGCAATGAGACGAGAACTGGCGATAGAATTTTCCCGCGTAACTGAAGCCGCAGCGTTGGCTGGTTATAAATGGTTGGGACGTGGCGACAAAAATACGGCTGACGGTGCTGCCGTTCACGCGATGCGTATTGTGCTTAATCAGGTCAATATTGACGGCCAGATTGTGATTGGCGAAGGGGAAATCGACGAAGCACCCATGTTGTACATTGGTGAAAGAGTCGGTACCGGCCAGGGCGACGCAGTAGATATCGCCGTTGACCCGATTGAAGGCACACGCATGACCGCCATGGGCCAGGCAAACGCGCTGGCAGTATTGGCCGTTGGCGACAAAGGCAGCTTCCTGAACGCTCCCGACATGTACATGGAAAAGCTGATTGTCGGCCCTGGCGCTAAAGGCATTATCGACCTGAATCTTCCGCTGGCAGAAAACCTCTATAACGTCGCCGTAGCGCTCAATAAACCGCTCAGTGAACTCACCGTCACCATTCTTGCTAAACCTCGCCACGATGAAGTCATTGCCGAAATGCAAAAGCTTGGGGTGCGCGTGTTTGCGATTCCTGATGGCGATGTTGCAGCATCTATTTTGACCTGCATGCCGGATAGCGAAGTCGATGTGATGTACGGTATTGGCGGCGCACCTGAAGGCGTGATTTCTGCGGCGGTTATCCGCGCGCTGGACGGTGATATGCATGGCCGCCTGTTGGCTCGTCACCACGTAAAAGGTGACAACGAAGAAAACCGTCGAATCGGTGAGCAAGAGATAGCCCGCTGCACAGCAATGGGCATTGAAGCAGGCCTGGTGTTGAAGCTCGATGACATGGCGCGCAACGACAACGTTATTTTCTCGGCAACTGGTATCACCAAAGGCGATTTGCTGGATGGGATCACCCGTAAAGGGAATATGGCGACCACTGAAACTCTGCTGATTCGTGGTAAATCACGCACCATTCGTCGCATCAAATCTATTCACTACCTTGACCGTAAAGACCAGGAAGTACAGACCCATATTCTGTAAGCCCATCGTTTGTCTGATTGAGCTTTCCAGCTTTAACCAGCTGGAAATCTCTCACTTTTCTGGTGAAGATAGGAAAAACACAACACAGGGGAATGAACATCATGGCGGAATGGGTCAAAGGTAAAGTTGTCCAGATTGAAAACTGGACTGACGCTCTTTTTAGTCTCACTGTTCATGCGCCTGTCGCCCCTTTCACCGCCGGGCAATTCACTAAACTTGGGATGGAAATTGACGGCGAACGCGTACAACGCGCTTATTCCTACGTCAATGCACCCAGCGATCCGAACCTCGAGTTTTATCTGGTCACCGTGCCTGAAGGCAAGCTCAGCCCACGTCTGCATGCTCTGCAGCCTGGGGATGAAATTATGCTGGTGAGCGAAGCGGCTGGATTCTTTGTGCTGGATGAAATCCCTGATTGCCAGACATTATGGATGCTGGCAACGGGAACAGCACTCGGCCCGTATCTTTCGATTTTGCAGGAAGGTAAAGGCCTTGAGCGCTTCGATAACATCGTTTTGCTTCATGCCGTACGTTATGCGCAGGATTTGAGTTATTTGCCATTGATGCAAAAACTCCAGCAGCAATATGAAGGGAAATTACGCATTCAGACGGTCGTTAGTCGGGAATCAATTCCTGGTTCGTTAACCGGCCGCGTGCCTGCACTTATCGAAAGCGGCGAACTGGAAGCGGCTGTTGGCCTGCCAATGAACATTGAGACCAGTCATGTGATGTTATGCGGAAACCCGCAGATGGTACGAGATACACAGCAGTTGCTGAAAGATACCCGGCAGATGACCAAACATTTACGCCGCCGACCGGGCCATATGACTGCAGAACACTATTGGTAACTTTATGGGTAATGCTAGCGGTACTTCACTTCGCTGGTGTCTTTGCCAAAGCGGTTTTCACCCTGGGTGCCAACAAACGCGCCCAGGTCCATAATAACCATCACCAAAATCAGCGTTGGGATAAAACGGCCAAGCCCCCACTGCGCTAACGTTCCGAAAGTTTCCCAGTTACCTGCAAGCAACAACCACGCAGGAATAAACAGCAGCGCCCACCAGCCTTTTTTATTGCGGTCATGAAGACGTTTGACGATCACGGCGGCAGTCGGTATCAACGAACCCGAAAGAAAGAAGCCGGCAGTGGAGTAAGGCATAATTTCAGCACCCGCGAGGGTGAAGAGAATGATCAGCGCAATTAGCCAGACGCCAATCCAAATCCAGAAGTCACGACGTCCAATACGTCCGTTAAAAGAGAACAGCCATTGCTGTATGGTCATGGTAAGGTCCATTTTATTGTTTAGCGCCGTAGTGTACCCCAGCTATGATGGGTTTTGACAAGCCAACGGAATGCCGATTTAATCGGAAAGCAGAATTCACAGGAGAATTTGTCGATGAGACATCTGGTTGCAGGTCTGGCTTTGCTGATACTACCCGTTACGGTGGTGTGGGCTGATCCGCCTTCAGATTCCACCTCAACGCTACAAGTTGCTCCCTATTTATTGGCAGGCGCCCCAACGTTCGACATGAACATTACGCAGTTTCGGGAAAAATTCACGACTGCAAACCCGTCTTTGCCCATCAATGAGTTCCGTGCCATCGACTCCAATTCCGATGAAGTGAACCTGATGCGTGCCGCCAGCAAAATCAACGAAAACCTCTACACATCAACTGCGTTAGAACACGGCACTCTGAAAATAAAATCTATCCAGATAACGTGGTTGCCGATTCAAGGGCCTGAGCAAAAAGTGGCGCGAGCAAAAGCGACAGAGTACATGGCCGCGCTGATTCGTACCTTTACGCCCTCGCTTTCAAAGCCACAAAGCGTAGCAAAACTCACCAGGTTGCTCAGTAACGGAAAGAACAAACGTTACTACACACAAACCGATGGCGCGATCCGCTATGTTGTCGCAGACAACGGTGAAAAGGGGCTGACCTTCGCTGTTGAACCGATTAAGCTAACGCTATCTGAGACACTGAACACCAACTAAACATACCCGTTAGCATTCCAGTCGCAGGTAGGCGGCCAGGGAGCTTATGCCGATGAGCTTACTTCAGTAAGTGATTCGGGTAAGTGAGTGCAGCCAACACCCCTGTGACTTGAATGATGACGGGTATATATGACAAAAAGCAAAGCCTTTCGCTTGCTGAGTCTCTATACTGTTTCACAGACCATGCTGCCCTGACTGGCAGCGATTCTTTTATTAGTTTGACCTTGTGGAGAATTAAGATGCGACATCCTTTGGTGATGGGTAACTGGAAACTGAACGGCAGCAAGCACATGGTACACGAGCTGATTGCTGGCTTACGCAAAGAGCTGGCTGGCGTTGCTGGATGTGGCGTTGCTATCGCTCCTCCAACTATGTATCTGGATCTGGCTAAACACGCTGCATCTGGTAGCCACATCATTCTTGGTGCTCAGAACGTAGACCTGAACCTGTCCGGTGCTTTCACTGGTGAAGTTTCTGCAGAAATGCTGAAAGATGTTGGCGCTAAGTACATCATCATCGGTCACTCCGAGCGTCGTACTTACCACGCAGAGTCTGATGAACTGATTGCTAAAAAATTCGCAATTCTGAAAGAAGTTGGTCTGATCCCAGTTCTTTGCATCGGTGAAACTGAAGCAGAAAACGAAGCTGGCAAAACTGAAGAAGTTTGCGCACGCCAGATTGATGCAGTGCTGAAAACTCAGGGCGCAGCAGCTTTCGAAGGTGTGGTTATCGCTTACGAACCAGTATGGGCAATCGGTACTGGCAAATCAGCCACTCCTGCTCAAGCTCAGGCTGTTCACAAATTCATTCGTGACCACATTGCTAAAGCTGATGCGAAAGTAGCAGAGCAAGTGATCATCCAGTACGGCGGTTCCGTAAACGATAAGAACGCAGCAGAGTTGTTTGCTCAGCCGGACATCGACGGCGCGCTGGTTGGCGGTGCATCTCTGAAAGCAGACGCGTTTGCCGTTATCGTTAAAGCTGCGGCTGAAGCGAAAAAAGCGTAAGTCTCTCGCTTAAACATATACAGGCCCTGCCAGCAATGGCAGGGCTTTTTTATTTCAGTAACCCACAGTCGTGATCTTGTAGTTGCTCAGAAGAAGCCAGATTCAAACGCAGTAAACTCCGCTCCGTCGCCAACGCTACCCATTCCCCATCGGCCAGTTTAGCCATCGCCAGACTATAACGCCCCATATGCTCCCGAGCCTGTGGAACCTGAGTCGCCAACATCATGAATGGGCTACGTTGTGAAAATTCAGCTGCGCCGACTTTTCTGGCGATGTATGAGTTTCCAGCCAGATCTACCGGGAACGCCTGCCATTCGTTATTTAACGTTTTCGCATACCGATCCAATTCCCCGCGCACATCAGCGCGTAAACAAGAAATGTGGATATGAAGCTGATTTTGCGAGCGACCTGTCGCAGAGTTAATAGTGAGTGAAATAATATCGTCAGGAATCTGAGATCCCCGGCGCAGACTCAAAATAGTGCGCTGTTGCCAGGCTAGCCAGAAGAAATTAGCAGTTTTTGGCTGCAACAATTCCGGGCTTTCCATGCCGCTTATTTTTGCTGTTGGCAACAGCAGATATTGCAGCGGGCCATTGATATCTTTTAGCAGCACGTATCCCGACGGCAAATCTACTTTGGCACATGGCTCAGGGTTCTGATTGTCACGCTGATTGGGAACACATTGCTGGCTGACAATACGCCACAGCGCATCAGGATGATGCAGGTATTGCCGGAGACTGAAGCCGATCACCACAGCAATGGCCAACAACAGGAGAAGGAGAACTAACTTGCGTCGACACCACTGCATTGAAACCTCAGAAACCATAAGAGGGTCGCTCAGCGTAACGCAAACTCTGAAATCCCAAAAGCAAAACGGCCCTTTTCAGGGCCGTGAATACGATTAACGCTGACTAATTTGGTCGAAGGTTCCACCGTTCGAGAAGTGTTCTTTCTGCGCTTTTGTCCAGCCGCCAAACTCTTCATCAATAGTGAACAATTTAATTTTCGGGAAGGCATTCTCATACTTCTTCGCGACTGCTGCGTCACGTGGGCGATAGTGGTTTTTCGCCGCAATCTCCTGGCCTTCTGGCGAGTAGAGGTATTTCAGGTAAGCTTCTGAGACTTCCCGAGTCCCTTTCTTGTCGACGACTTTATCCACCACCGATACGGTAGGTTCGGCGAGAATAGATTCACTTGGCGTGACAACCTCAAACTTGTCTTTGCCCAATTCGTTGGTTGCCAGTAACGCTTCGTTTTCCCAGGCAATCAACACGTCGCCGATTCCACGCTCAACGAAAGTACTGGTTGAACCACGAGCGCCGGAATCCAACACTTCAACGTTCTTATACAACGCCTTCACGAAATCCTGAGCTTTGGCTTGATCGTTGTTGTTGTGATGTAGGGCATAACCCCAGGCCGCCAGATAGTTCCAGCGCGCTCCGCCAGAGCTTTTTGGATTCGGAGTGATAACAGAAACGCCTGGTTTAATCAGGTCATTCCAGTCATGAATTTGTTTCGGGTTGCCTTTACGCACCAGGAAAACAATGGTCGAAGTGTAAGGCGCAGAGTTTTCTGGCAGGCGTTTGATCCAGTTTTTGTCGATACGGCCACGCTCAGCAATCGCATCCACATCGTATGCCAACGCCAGGGTCACCACATCAGCCTCAATGCCGTTGATAACAGAGGTCGCTTGTTTGCCAGAACCACCATGAGACTGCCGAATAACTACGTTGTCGCCGGTTTGTTGCTTCCAGTGAGCGCTGAAGGCTTTGTTGTACTCGTCATAAAGTTCGCGAGTGGGATCATAAGAGACATTAAGTAACTGAATATCTTTCGCCAGCACACTGCCAGACGCCAACAGTAATGTAAGTCCAACTCCCCACTTATTCATTTTTCGCTCTCTTTAATCAGATTTGATAAAAGCAGCGTGCCAGAAAGTTATCCATTCATTAAAGAATAAAAAAAGATTTGCTATAACTATTTAGCATATAACAAACAACAAAAAGCCGGGTTTCCCCGGCTTCAATTTTCACAGAAAGTGAATTAGTACAGTTTCTTAGCGCAATCCAGCCAGTCACCTTTGAACGGACGCTTCATGTTTTCGATAGCGTCGATGATGTCATGGTGAACCAGCTTCTCATTCTGAATACCTACGCAACGACCGCCGTGACCTTGCAGCAGCAGTTCGATGGAGTAAGCGCCCATGCGGGAAGCCAGAATGCGATCGTAAGCAACCGGTGAACCACCACGCTGAATGTGGCCCAGAACCGTTGCGCGGGTTTCGCGTTTGGTTTCCGTCTCGATATATCGGGCCAGTTCGTCGATGTCACAGATGTGCTCAGTGATAGCCACGATAGCGTGCTTTTTACCTTTAGCGATACCCGCTTTGATTTCTTCAACCAGGTCTTCGCGATTAAACTCAACTTCTGGCAAGACAACAAACTCACAGCCACCAGCGATGGACGCAGCTAAGGTCAGATCGCCACAGTAACGGCCCATCACTTCCACGATAGAAATACGCTGGTGGGAGGAAGAGGTGTCACGCAGGCGGTCGATTGCTTCCACGACTGTTTCCAGAGCGGTGAAGAAACCGATAGTGTAATCGGTGCCTTTGATATCGTTATCAATGGTACCTGGCAGGCCGATGCATGGGAAACCCATTTCGGTCAGGCGCTTAGCACCCATATAGGAACCATCACCGCCGATAACAACCAGTGCATCAATACCGCGATTTTTCAAATTCTCGATAGCCACTTCACGGACTTTCTCGTCCCGGAATTCCGGGAAACGAGCTGAGCCCAGGAAAGTACCGCCACGGTTGATCATATCGGACACGCTGTATCGGTCCAGGTTAACCATGCGGTCTTCATACAATCCCAGATAGCCATCATAAATGCCCGCGACTTCCAGACCTTCCGACAATGCCGCCCGCACCACACCACGAATCGCAGCGTTCATGCCCGGAGCATCACCGCCACTCGTCAACACACCAATTTTTTTGATCATGACTACCTCTGAACTTTTGAATGCAAATTAATCCTGTTGCCGGAAACGGCCTTCGGCATGCCGAGGCATCGACTCTGCTACAAATAGTATAACAACCGCTTCTTGCTGAATTGATTCAGGTCAGGCCATATATCGGTATTCTATCCAAAAAATATCGACTCTGTCTGACTTTACAACGAAATATTAAAGCTCAAAATGCCCTTGCTGCTGCGTCGGGACAACCGAGCAGGGGTCCTGGTGAATAATCACATCTGACCCAGGGAAACGACGCAAAATCGCCTGTTCAACCTGGTCGGCAATCACATGCGCCTGAACCAGTGGCAGGTTGTCTTCCATTTCGATATGGACTTGAATAAAGCGGGTCGGCCCTGACTGCCGCGTTCGTAGATCATGCGCCCCTTTAACGCCGGGCCATGAATTGATGATATCAATAATTACCTGTCGCTCATCATCTGGTAAAGCACGATCTAAAAGAGATTGCACAGCTTCATAACCCATGCGCAGTGCGCTATACAAAATATAGACGCCAATCCCTAACGCAAATATTGAATCTGCGCGATGCCAGCCATACCAGGACAACGCAAGAGCAACAAGAATTGCTCCATTCATCATAACATCAGACTGATAATGAAGCATATCTGCTCGAACTGCCTGACTTTGCGTTTTCCGCACCACCCAGCGCTGAAAAGTCACCAGAATTAACGTGCTGAACAACGCAATGACCGTAACCACCACACCCACTAAAGGCTGCTTCATTGGTGACGGTTCAGCTAAATGCTGAATGCCAGTCAAAAACAGGAACAGTGCAGAACCGGAAATAAACATACTTTGTGCCAGTGCTGCCAGCGATTCCGCTTTGCCATGACCAAAGGTGTGTTCTTCATCTGCGGGTTGTAGCGAATAACGTACGACAAGAAGGTTAGTTAGCGACGCGGCAATGTCCACTAGCGAATCGACCAATGCAGCCAGAATACTGACCGAACCGGTGTACCACCAGGCGAAAATCTTAATCAAAAGTAACAGTGAGGCCATTACCGTCGCAGCAATTGCTGCGCGGCTAACCAGCTTCCCATATTGTTGATTCATAGGGGCTCCAGCAAATGATTGCTGGCTAGTATAGCGGATTCATCTGAACCATCAGGCAAAAAAAACCCGCCGGTTAAGGCGGGGAAGACAGGGATGGTGTCTATGGCAAGGAAAACAGGGTTTGTTACTGGTTACTACGCTTACTGCTACTACTCAGTGCCTGCAACGAAGACTTCTGTTGCAGATCCGCCAGTTCACGAAATTGATCCATGCGCTGTTGGTGTTTGTCGTTTAAAACGGCCTGCTGTTCAGGGCTTAACAAGCGGTACATTTGGTTGCGTACTTTCGCCATTTCAACCTGGCGAGCCACTTGTTCTTGTGCCATTTTTTCAGCCTGGGCACGCACTGCCGTTTCATCAAAATTTTCAGCGATGACCAGATTATGCATGGTCTCCATTTCGCTTACATTCACGGGTGGGCTATCATGCCGTGCCCGGTGCATTAGATCGCGCATTTGTTGGCGCTGTTGTTCGGTCAGGTTTATCCCTTCGAACATATGGCTCTGAAGGTTATTTCGCTTAACTAAGCCTTCACCGCCTTGGTACCAGTTATCGCTTGCCTGACTGGACAGGGTAATCAGAGTCAATGTAGAGGCCATGACGGCAGCGGTAACATTGCGCATCACTTGCTCCTGAAATCATCTGTGCTGCGATTCAACGAGATTCAGTCTACGATTCCCGCTGCAAACTAGCGTCAGGGGGTGTAAAACAACGTAAAGTCATAGATTAGCGCGCCTTGATGACGTAATTTCTGCCTCGGAGGTAATTTAACAATGAATAAAATTCTGCTAGTTGATGATGACCGAGAGCTTACTTCCCTGTTGAAGGAACTGCTCGACATGGAAGGTTTTAACGTAATTGTCGCCCATGATGGCGAACAAGCGTTGGAGCTTCTTGATGACACCATTGACCTTTTATTGCTCGACGTAATGATGCCAAAGAAAAATGGCATTGATACTTTGAAAGAGTTGCGCCAGTCACACCAGACTCCAGTCATTATGCTAACAGCACGAGGAAGTGAGCTAGATCGTGTTCTCGGCCTTGAACTGGGTGCAGATGACTATCTACCTAAACCATTCAACGATCGTGAACTGGTGGCCCGTATACGCGCTATTTTGCGTCGTTCACATTGGAGTGAGCAGCAGCAAAACAGCGACAGCGGTTCTCCGACGGTCGAAGTGGACGGTTTGAGCCTGAATCCTGGTCGCCAGGAAGCAAGCTTTGATGGGCAAGCGCTTGATTTGACCGGCACCGAATTCACCCTGCTCTATTTGTTGGCTCAGCATTTGGGACAGGTGGTTTCACGCGAACACTTAAGCCAGGAAGTTCTGGGCAAACGCCTGACACCTTTCGACCGTGCAATCGACATGCATATTTCCAATTTGCGTCGTAAGTTGCCGGACCGTAAAGATGGTCATCCGTGGTTTAAAACATTACGTGGCCGCGGCTACCTGATGGTGTCTGCTTCATGATAAGTAGCCTTACCGCGCGTATTTTTGCCATCTTCTGGTTGACGCTGGCGTTAGTGCTGATGCTAGTGCTGATGCTGCCTAAACTGGATTCGCGTCAAATGACCGAATTGATGGAGAATGAGCAACGTCAAGGCATCATGATTGAACAGCATGTCGAAGCGGAACTTGAAAACGATCCACCAAACGACCTGATGTGGTGGCGTCGTTTGTTCCGGGCCATTGATAAATGGGCACCACCGGGACAGCGTTTGTTGCTCGTGACCAGCGAAGGGCGAGTTATTGGCGCCCAGCGCAATGAAATGCAGATTATTCGTAACTTTATCGGCCAGTCTGATAACTCCGATCATCCGCAAAAGAAAAAGTATGGCCGCGTTGAATTAGTGGGGCCGTTTTCGGTACGCGATGGTGAAGATAATTACCAACTTTACCTGATCCGCCCTGCAAGTAATTCCCAATCTGATTTTATTAACCTGCTGTTTGATAGACCTTTACTGTTACTCATTGTCACGATGCTGGTCAGTTCACCGCTGCTGTTATGGCTGGCGTGGAGCCTGGCAAAACCAGCGCGTAAGTTGAAAAATGCTGCTGATGAAGTGGCTCAGGGGAATTTGCGTCAGCATCCTGAACTCGAATCCGGGCCGCAAGAATTCCTCGCAGCCGGTGCCAGTTTTAACCAGATGATTACCGCGCTGGAAAGGATGATGACAACCCAGCAAAGGTTGTTGTCTGACATTTCGCATGAACTGCGTACTCCGCTCACTCGTTTGCAATTAGGCACAGCGTTGCTGCGCCGTAAAACAGGTGAAAGCAAGGAACTGGAGCGCATTGAAACGGAAGCTCAGCGTCTGGACGGTATGATCAATGACCTGTTGGTGATGTCGCGCAACCAGCAAAAAAATGCGCTGGCGAGCGAAACCATGAAAGCCAATCAAATTTGGTCAGAAGTGCTGGATAACGCCGCCTTCGAAGCTGAACAGATGGGCAAATCGCTGGAGGTGACTTATCCACCAGGTCCATGGTTGATGTACGGTAATCCCAACTCACTGGAAAGTGCGCTGGAAAATATTGTCCGTAACGCATTACGCTATTCGCACACAAAAATTGCCGTCAATTTCTCCGTTGATAATCAAGGTATTACTATCACCGTCGATGATGATGGCCCAGGCGTCAGCCCGGATGATCGTGAGCAAATATTCCGTCCTTTCTATCGTACAGACGAAGCGCGCGATCGTGAATCTGGCGGGACTGGGTTGGGGTTAGCGATTGTTGAAACAGCTGTTCAGCAACATCGTGGTTGGGTGAAAGCCGATGACAGCCCGTTGGGCGGATTGCGGTTAGTGCTTTGGCTGCCGCTTTATCATCGTTAATTTTTCGCCATAAAGAACAGGTCCTTCGGGGCCTGTTTTCCTTCCTGCTATAAATTGATATTCTGCGCGCCAGTCTTATGGGGGCAGTATGCTAAATATCGTTTTGTTTGAACCAGAAATCCCACCCAATACCGGGAATATTATCCGTTTATGCGCCAATACCGGCTTCCGGTTGCACATCATCGAGCCAACAGGTTTTGGCTGGGATGATAAGCGCCTGCGCCGTGCAGGTCTGGATTATCATGAGTTCGCAGCCGTGAATCGCCATCATAACTACGATGCATTTTTGGCGGCTGAAAACCCGCAGCGAATCTTTGCGCTGACCACAAAGGGAACGCCTGCGCACAGCGCAGTGAGCTATCAGGATGGGGATTATTTGGTGTTTGGCCCGGAAACACGTGGCCTGCCAGCAACGATTCTTGATGCTTTGCCTGCTGAGCAAAAAATCCGTATTCCAATGATGCCGGACAGCCGCAGCATGAATTTATCGAACGCAGTATCGGTAGTGGTATATGAAGCGTGGCGCCAGCTTGGGTACCCCGGCGCCGTTCTGAGAAGCTAGATTCCGTCGCCGTACTCGAAGCCGTTGTTAGCACCGTTAAAGTGCTGATCCATATCGATGGCAGGCATATCGCTTTCAGGCTTGCCGACAATTCGCGCCGGAACGCCAGCTGCCGTGGTATGAGGCGGAACGGGTTGTAACACCACTGAACCTGCACCAATTTTCGCACCGCGCCCAATTTCAATGTTGCCGAGGATTTTCGCCCCGGCACCAATCATCACGCCTTCACGAATTTTCGGGTGGCGATCGCCGCTGGTTTTGCCAGTACCACCAAGCGTTACAGACTGCAAAATCGACACGTCGTTTTCAACGATAGCCGTTTCACCGATCACAATACCAGTCGCGTGATCGAGCATGATCCCACAACCAATTTGGGCTGCCGGGTGAATATCCACCTGGAATGATACTGAAACTTGGTTTTGCAGGAAAATAGCTAACGCCCGCCGCCCTTCTTTCCACAGCCAGTGGCCGATACGATAGGACTGCAGCGCATGAAAACCTTTCAGATATAACAGCGGGGTCGAATACTTATCGACTGCCGGGTCACGGGTGCGCACAGCCTGAATGTCACAAGCCGCTGAGGCAATCATTTGTGGTTCCGCCGCGTAAGCTTCTTCGACAACTTCACGAATGGCGATAGCAGGCATAATCGGCGAGGCTAGCTTGTTGGCGAGCATATAGCTCAGCGCGCTGCCGAGGTTTTCATGCTTGAGGAGAGTTGCGTGGTAAAAACTGGCCAACATCGGTTCACAATCGGCAAGCGCTCGTGCTTCGGCTTTAATGTTGTTCCACACCAGATCCAGTTCTTCAGACGACATTGCACTCTCCAGATAGAAAAACAGCGCCCGGCACAAAGTACCGGAACGCTTCAGTTATCGCGGTTATGTTGTTCCATCAATTGCAACTGAACTAGTTGCCGCTCCGTTCATCCTTGCGTGTACGACCAAGCAACGTTAATGCTGCCTCGCGAGCGTTTTTTCCGCAATACAATACCTGATAAATTTCCTCGGTTATTGGCATTTCGACGCCAAAACGCGCCGCCAATTCCCGCACTTCTTTGGTATTGCGATAACCTTCAACCACCTGGCCGATTTTCTGCTGCGCAGAGTCAACATCGGCACCCTGCCCCAGCGCCATGCCGAAGCGACGGTTACGTGATTGGTTATCGGTACACGTCAGTACCAGGTCGCCTAAGCCAGCCATTCCCATGAAGGTTTCAGGGTCAGCGCCTAAAGCGGTACCAAGACGCGTCATTTCCGCAAGACCACGAGTAATCAACGCGGTACGAGCATTCGCACCGAAGCCAATACCGTCAGACATTCCCGCGCCAATCGCAATCACGTTTTTCACCGCACCACCCAACTGCACGCCGATGAAATCAGGGTTGCTGTAGACACGGAAGCTCTTGCCGCAGTGCAGCAATTGCTGGAGATCCTGAGCAAAGGTTTCGTCGGTTGCCGCCAGTGCAATTGCCGTCGGCAAACCCGCAGCCAGCTCTTTGGCAAACGTCGGGCCGGAAATCACCGCTAATGGGATTTCGTCACCGAGAGCTTCACGCGCAACGTCTTGCAACAGGCGTCCGGTTTCCGCTTCCAGCCCTTTAGTCGCCCAAACGATACGCGCGTCTTTGCGCATAAGCGGTTTGATTTGGCGCAGAACTTCGCCAAAGACGTGGCTCGGCACTACGACCAGAATATTACGGCTGGCAGATAATGCTTTCGCTAAATCGCTTTCAAGGTGAAGTGTGTCAGGGAAAGGAACGTCCGGAAGAAACGCCGCATTACAGCGATCGGCCTGCAATACAGCAAGGTGTTTAGGGTCATGGCCCCACAGTACAACGTGGTGGCCATTACGCGCCAGAGTGATGGCAAGAGCGGTGCCGTACGAACCGGCACCGATCACAGTCATTGAAGCATTAAGGCTGTTCATCAGGCATCCTGATGGTTTTCAGCACCTTCGCCTTCGCCAGATTGCTGCTGCAGATAGCTCATGAACAGCGCATCGAAATTAACCGGTGCAAGGTTCAACTGCGGGAAGGTACCACGAGAAACCAGGCTAGTGATTGCTTCACGTGCATAAGGGAACAGAATGTTCGGGCAGTATGCACCCAGGCAATGTGCCATCTGCGGACCTTCGATCCCACCGATGGAGAAGATACCAGCCTGCTGAACTTCACACAGGAATGCAGTATCTTCGCCCAGTGTTGCGGTCACGGTTACACGCAACACAACTTCATAAACGTCGTCTGCCAGTTGGCTGGAAGCGGTATCAAGATCCAGCTTCACTTCTGGCTGCCAGTCTTTCTGGAAAACGTGTGGTGCATTTGGTGCTTCGAAAGAGATGTCCTTGGTGTAGACACGCTGAATCTGGAAAGCCATTTCTGTGTTGTTTTGTTCTGACATTGTTAAACCCTTAAAAAATTAATACGTCCTTAAACGACAGTAAGCGACAAAGGAGCTGCTCTAGCGCAGCAGGGGATCGAGTCCACCACGAGCATCAAGTGCATACAAGTCATCGCAACCACCAATGTGCTGTGCATCAATAAAAATCTGCGGCACTGTGGTTCGCCCACTGCGTTTAATCATCTCTTCGCGCTTAACAGCGTCGCCATCAATCGCTAACTCCTGAAACTCGACCCCTTTGCTTTGCAAGAGGTCTTTTGCACGATGGCAAAACGGACAGGTTGCTTTAGTGTAGATTTCAATATTCGCCATGGTTTTACCCCAGTGTGCGTATCAATTTATTTACCGCGAACTAATGGCAGGTTTTCCCCGCTCCAGCCAGCAATCCCTTCTTTCAGTAAGGTCACTTTTTCGAAACCGGCTTTTGTCAGCAGTGCGGCTGAATCTTGAGAGGAAACGCCATTGCCACAAACCACGATTACAGGCTGTGATTTATGTTTTTCCAGCTCACCGAAGTTACCACTTTTAATATCAGCTGGCAGTACATTCAGTGAGTTAGCAATATGGCCCTTGCGGTAATCATCACGAGAACGCACATCAACAACAACGGCATCTTCTTTGTTGATGAGGCGTGTCGCTTCACCACGGGTGATCACCTTAACCTTAGAGGTCAAACCTTTAAAAGTCATGAAAAGTACGGCGGCAAACAAGCCAACCCACGCCAAACTAAGTATGGGATGACGACCAATGAATTGCATAATTTCTTGCATGGGGGGGTGTAGCTCCCGACTAAGTAATATGAAAAAACCAAGTGAGGAGTATACATTTGCGTTGTGCCAAATACAGCCAGTCTGCGTTAGGTTATGTTGATTCTGCGGACTGTTACGAAAAAAATTACCTTAACGACGTAAAACCGATCACAATCCAACCCGTTTCTTTGATCTTCTGCGGCTATTTACCCCGTGGCCTGTAGTAAAATTACGCAAATTTTGTCTTTGACTTAGAGGTTATCGCAATGTCAGTTACTAAAAAACCTATGGTTCTGGTGATTCTGGATGGCTATGGTCACCGCGAAGAGCAGCAGGATAACGCTATTCTGAATGCTAAAACCCCGGTTATGGATAACCTGTGGGCACAGCGTCCACATACTTTAATCAACGCATCAGGTATGGAAGTCGGTCTGCCAGATGGCCAAATGGGTAACTCCGAAGTCGGTCACGTAAACCTTGGTGCTGGCCGCATCGTTTACCAGGATCTGACTCGTCTGGACGTTGAAATTAAAGAACGTACTTTCTTCGCTAACCCAACGCTGACTGCAGCTGTAGACAAAGCTGTTGCTGCTGGCAAAGCAGTGCACATCATGGGCCTGGCTTCAGCCGGTGGCGTTCACAGCCACGAAGAACACATTCTGGCGATGATTGAACTGGCCGCTGAACGAGGTGCTGAAGCCATTTACCTGCACGCGTTCCTTGATGGCCGCGATACACCGCCACGCAGCGCAGAATCTTCTCTGAAGAAATTTGCCGATAAGTTTGCTGCACTGGGCAAAGGACGCGTTGCTTCGCTGATTGGTCGTTACTACGCAATGGACCGCGATAACCGCTGGGATCGCGTTGAACTGGCTTACGATCTGCTGACTCAGGCTAAAGGCGAATACCAGGCAGAAACCGCTGTTGCGGGTCTGGAAGCTGCATATGCTCGTGATGAAAACGATGAATTCGTTAAACCAACTGTGATTCGTGCAGAAGGCGAAGCTGACGCTGCCATGAATGACGGCGACGCGCTGATCTTCATGAACTTCCGTGCAGACCGCGCGCGTCAAATCACCCGTACTTTTGTTAACGCTGACTTCGACGGTTTTGCCCGTAAGAAAGTGGTTAACTTCGGTGATTTCGTGATGCTGACTGAATACGCAGCAGACATTAAAGCCGCTTGCGCTTACCCACCAGCGTCACTGACCAATACCTTTGGTGAGTGGATGGCGAAGCACGACAAAACTCAGTTACGTATCTCCGAAACTGAAAAATATGCTCACGTTACCTTCTTCTATAACGGCGGCGTTGAAGAACCGTTTGCTGGCGAAGACCGTATTCTGATCAACTCCCCGAAAGTTGCTACTTACGATCTGCAACCAGAAATGAGTTCAGTAGAATTGACTGAAAAACTGCTGGCAGCTATCAACAGCGGCAAATACGACACCATCATTTGTAACTATCCAAATGGTGACATGGTCGGGCATACCGGCGTTTTCGAAGCGGCTGTTGCTGCAATCGAAGCACTGGATAACTGTATTGCTCAGGTGGTTTCTGCAGTAGAAAACGTCGGTGGGCAGTTGCTGATCACCGCTGACCACGGTAATGCAGAACAGATGGCTGACCCGGCAACTGGTCAGGCGCATACCGCGCATACCAGCCTGCCAGTTCCATTGATTTATGTAGGTTCCCGTAGTGTGAAAGCGGTTGAAGGCGGCAAGCTTTCTGATATCGCACCAACTATGTTGAACCTCATGGGCATGGAAATCCCGCAAGAGATGACTGGCAAGCCGCTGTTCATCGTGGAATAATCCCTCCCCATGAGGGGAAAGGCGATTTTTTCAATAACATGGGCCGTGAAACCGAAAGCGTTTTCAGTCAGGCCTATGATCTACGCCAGCGTTCTAAGCGCTGGCGTATTGTTATGCCCGTTTCCCAGCCATGCAGACGATCGCGCCGATTTGAAATCTATCCAGCAGGATATTGCAACGAAAGAACGCGCGGTACGCCAGCAACAGCAGCAACGTTCCGCGTTGCTTGCTCAACTCCAGGCACAAGAAAAAGCGATTGCCGAAGCCAGCCGCAAACTGCGCGAAACGCAAAACACGCTTGCCGATCTGAATCGCCAAATTGCCACCATGAATGCTTCCCTCGCGAAACTGCAAAAACAGCAGGCATCGCAGGAACGTAATCTGGCCGCTCAACTCGACGCCGCATTCCGCCAGGGGCAACATACTGGCATCCAGCTGATTTTAAGCGGTGAAGAAAGCCAGCGCGGGCAACGCTTGCAGGCATACTTCGGCTACCTGAACGCCGCGCGTCAGGAAACTATTGAACAGCTTAAGCAGACTAAAGCGGAAGTTGATGAGCAAAAAGCCAGTCTGGAGTCTAAGCAAACCGAACAACAGACGCTGCTTTACGAACAGCAAGCTCAACAAAGCAAGCTTGAAGGTGCGCGTAACGAACGTAAAAAAACGCTCTCCACTCTCGAATCCTCTTTGCAACAAGATCAGCAAAAGCTGAGCGAAATGCGCCAGAACCAGGCGCGCCTTCAGGGGCAAATTGCCCGTGCAGAAGCCGCTGCCAAAGCGAGAGCGGAAAAAGAAGCCCGTGAAGCTGAGCAAGTTAAAACTCGCCAAAAGGAAGCAACCAGCAAAGGCAGTACCTATAAACCAACAGAAAGCGAACGTTCTTTGATCTCGCGCACTGGTGGCCTGGGTGCACCGCGTGGACAAGCCTTCTGGCCGGTTCGCGGTTCAATCCTGCATCGCTATGGCGAACAGCTTCAAGGTGAGCTACGTTGGAAAGGGATTGTTATCTCCGCAGGTGAAGGCACTGAAGTTAAAGCTATTGCTGATGGGCGTGTAATCCTTGCCGATTGGCTACAGGGATACGGCCTCGTGGTTGTCGTTGAACACGGTAAAGGCGATATGAGTTTGTATGGTTATAACCAGAGCGCACTGGTTAATGTTGGAACACAAGTTCGCGCCGGCCAGGCTATTGCACTGGTAGGCAACAGTGGCGGTCAGGGCCGCCCGTCACTTTATTTCGAAATTCGTCGCCAGGGCCAGGCCGTCAATCCACAACCGTGGTTGGGAAGATAA
Organism: Buttiauxella agrestis ATCC 33320; assembly: GCA_024169445.1. GTDB lineage: Bacteria > Pseudomonadota > Gammaproteobacteria > Enterobacterales > Enterobacteriaceae > Buttiauxella > Buttiauxella ferragutiae. Next base: position 1,092,408 of record JALKFA010000001.1, on the reverse strand, counting down.
GTTTTGCTTCAATTCCGTCGTGTGTTTTTCTCTCTCGTCAGCACACTCATGCTGACAACCCCCGTTTACGCTGGAAAGCTGGCAATTGTAATAGATGACTTCGGTTATCGCCCCGCGCAAGAAAACAAAGTTATCGCCCTGCCTGCCAACATTTCCGTCGCAGTTTTACCCAATGCTCCTCACGCCCGTGAAATGGCCACTAAAGCGCATAATGCCGGGCATGAAGTCCTGATTCATTTGCCGATGGCCCCCCTGAGTAAACAGCCGCTGGAAAAAGACACGCTGCGCCCGGATATGGGCAGCGGCGAAATCGAGCGTATCATCCGCGAAGCTGTCAATGATGTTCCCTATGCCGTGGGGTTGAATAACCATATGGGTAGCGCGATGACATCCAGCCTGTTCGGCATGCAGAAAGTGATGCAGGCATTAGGGCAATACAATCTCTATTTTCTTGACAGTATGACGATAGGAAATAGCCAGTCGATGCGGGCGGCGGCCGGTACTAACGTCAAAGTGATCAAACGTAAAGTGTTCCTGGATGACACTCAAAACGAAGCCGATATTCGTTTTCAGTTTAATCGTGCGGTGGAGTTGGCCCGTCGAAATGGCTCAGCGATTGCCATTGGTCATCCTCATCCGTCGACCGTGCGTGTTCTGCAACAGATGGTCTATAGCTTACCGGCAGATATCACGCTGGTGCGCCCGAGTAGCTTGCTCAATGAGCCTCAGGTGGATACCTCAAGACCAAATAACACGCGCCCTGTAGCGCCAGGTAAACCAGCTGAACAACCGCGTAATCCGTTTAAAGGTGTGAATTTATGTAAGCCTAAACAACCTTTGCAACCCGTCTACGCAACGACATTCTTTAGCGTGATCGGCGAAAGCATCAGCCAAAGCCAGTTGTTGAAGTACATGCAACACCAATGGCAGGGTTGGGATAAATCGTTAAAGGCTACTCAATCCTGATTTTGTGGGCGTGCAGAGGAAGGATTTTCTCTGCACGCATTGCTGTTTAATTTTCCGTCCCAATACCATGCCTTGAAGTATTTTAGAAAACTATAGAAAGTGGCATACAAACCTGTAACAAGCCCCACTCGCCCTTTCCTCCACGCCCCACTGAACAAATACCATTTAAAAAATGCACCGATGGCACTTATTATGCCCCTCAGCAATGAGGGCTTGATTTTTTTATTTATGACCAGGCGAGTCGTATAAGTGTTTAATTTATTGAAAACCTCATGAATAGTATAAAAGGTATCATGGCGAACAAAACCAGGAATAACAGATGAGTTAATAAACCCTTCGGCTTGATCATCTACCGGACGATCGTTAAATCGCGTCTGCCGACGGTTATACAAACGCACCGGGAAGTCCGGTGAGGATATGGGATAAATGGTTCGCACCTGTTCTCCGAGTACAAACCAGTAGCGCGAAAAACGCCATGCCTGCCCTTGTTCAGGTTCTTCACCCTGCTTGAGCTTAAGGATAAAAGCGGTTGTCTGCTCATCAAGAATTTCATCACTATCCATACATAACACCCAGTCATAGCTCGCAAGCCCGGTAGCATGGTTCATTTGTTCACCGTGCGTGTTAAATGGGTGATATATAGGTTCAATACTATAACTACGAGAAATATTAATAGTTTCATCACTACTTCCCGAATCCACAATAATGATTTCATCTGCAATTGATATTAATGGCTGCAATACTTCGTGAAGCAGACGTGCAGAGTTATAAGTCAGTAAACAAACTGATATTTTAAACATAGCCATTATGCCATAACAAAAAATCAATTATATCATGGTGAATAATTGTAGCTGCGAATTCGAAATCCGGATTCGAATTTTTATATTATTAATTCCTCCCGTAAAAGAGTCATCAAAAGCGTTAGTTATCACTCAATACTGCCTTTATAATGCCGCGTTGAATAATGCTACAGGAGCTGGTCGACGATGACGCAACAGCGGCATAAGATTCTCTTACTGGATAACGGTAAAGAGTGGGGAGGCGGTACCAATAGTATGTTGGAACTGCTCAAACGTATTGACCGCCAACGGTTTGATATCACGTGCTGCTTTTACTACAACTATGCGCGTGGTGAAGGTGAAACCATTGAGAGCGTGCTGAGCAGCATTCAGATTCCTGTCATTTTCATTCCTCAACGCAAACAACCTGGCTGGGCAAAAATCAGCAAAGAAGTCGCGCGAGCATTTTTGTTTTTCAGCAAGTCTGGGCGTAAAAAGATCACGGCATATATTGATAAACAATGGCGAATCAAACCGAATGCCACGGCTTTGCGCCAGCGATTGCAAAAAGATGGCTACGAAATTCTGTACATGAATAACCAGCCTGGTTCCAATTTGGAAGGTTATTTGGCAGCGGAGCCTCTTGATGTTGCAGTCGTTCAACACTGTCGCATTGAGCCGGTGATGAGTCAGTCGATAACCAGAGTGGTAAACCGTGTCGGCGATGCCGTGATTGCTGTTTCTCATGGCGTAGAGAGTGTGCTGCTCAATCATGGCGTGAAGAAATCACTCTGTGTTACGGTCCCAAACGCCATTGATATTCACCAGCCACTCCCATCAGGTATAGCAATACGTCGGTCACTAGGCATTGAAGATGGCACATTTTTATTTGGTAGTATTGGGTCGTTGATTCCAAGAAAATCCTGCCACCATACGCTTGAAGCATTGCATCGTTTTCAACTGCAACATCCCGAAGCAAAATGGAAATTTGTCCTGGTGGGTGAAGGGAGCGATCGCGAAAAGTTAAAGCGCCAGGCCGCTGACTACGGATTTGCCGATCGCGTCATCTTTACTGGCTTTCGTAATAACCCGCTGGATTATTTGGCCGCATTTGATGCCTTTATTCTTGCATCAAAAAGCGAAGGGTTACCGCGCGTCATTCTCGAATCCATGTTGCTTAAAACGGTAGTTATCGGTTCAAATGTGACGGGGACTGCGGAGTTAATCGACTCAGGCCGCACTGGCCTGCTCTACCCTTATGGCGATACCATTAAGCTCGCTTCACAACTTCAGCAAGTGTGGCAAGATAGCGCGTTACGTGATGCCTTAACTCAGCAGGCCTGGCAGCGCGTAATTAATAATTATGCGATCGAGCACTATGTTGCCGGTGTCGAAGCCGTACTTGGCGCAGTAAAACCAACCCGGAATGAAAATGTTTAAATTTCTGAATCCAAAATATCGCCATATTACGGCGCGACATAATATTCCTTATCAAGAACCCGCGGCAGGGAGTGCTGCTGTGCCAGTAACGTCTATTGTGATTCCTTGCGCTGGTGTGGATTACATAGAAGAAGGTTTGCTTTCAGCAACGTTCGCGGCACGTTTTGCTCCTGCTGTTGAAGAGATCGTGATCGTTTCCGATCGCCCGGCGCATGAGTTTGGCGAACTGCCACCAAAAACTCGCATTGCCACGCTTGAGCTTCCACAGCGTGAAGAAGGTTATCGCTACAAGCAAATTTACCTTAGCCGTTTAATCAAACTGAACGCACCGTTGCAGGCCCGCACTGAAGGGATTTTGATGATCGATTCCGATCTCAACTTGCTGCAAATGCCATGTTTTAAAATCGAAGAACATCATATTTACTCCAGCTTCCGTCAGGGGAAAATGATCGCCAAACTGGATAAGGCACCGGCTGAAAAAGTCCCTGCGTATTATAAAGATACAGTGCGTCCATACATTATTGATCACGTTAACGGTGCGTTTCTTGCGGCAACACGCAAAACATGGCGTCGAATCTGCCCGTTATGGCTGACACTATTCCAGGATACATGGGAGTTAATGGACGATAGTCAACCACCAACGGATCAGCTGCCTTTGGCTGCCTTACTAGATATGCTGGATATTAAAACGGTTAACCTGGGTGACTGGATGAACTGGCCAGTATCCAAGAAAATTGGTGGCACACCATCGGTTATTCCTAAACCGGTCATCGGTGCACATGGCGGCTTCCCACTTTCAGAATGGCAAAAGTATCTTGTCTCACCAGAGAGTGAATTGCTGTTTAAAGGGCAAGATTACACGCGAAAAGTGCGTTACCTGACGGATGCAGAAAAGCAGACCGCAAGCGAATAAAGATGTGAAAAAGGCCGGTTTCCCGGCCTTTTCTAACTTATCGTCGCGCGATTAATCCCAGCTAAGAATGACTTTGCCAGACTGCCCGGAACGCATGGCATCAAACCCTTTCTGGAAATCATCGATTCCAAAACGGTGAGTGATGATCGGTGACAAATCCAGACCAGACTGGATCAGTGCCGCCATTTTGTACCAGGTTTCGAACATCTCACGCCCGTAAATACCTTTGATGAACAAACCTTTGAAGATGACTTTCGTCCAGTCGATAGACATATCTGATGGCGGAATACCCAGCATCGCAATACGACCACCGTGGTTCATAGTATCGAGCATGGTACGGAACGCCGGTGGAGCACCGGACATCTCAAGACCAACATCAAAACCTTCGGTCATGCCCAACTCTTTCATTACGTCGGTCAGATTTTCTTTGCTGACGTTGACCGCACGGGTCACGCCCATTTCACGCGCCAACTCCAGACGGTATTCGTTCACATCGGTGATCACGACATTACGCGCACCAACATGTTTAGCGACAGCCGCCGCCATAATACCAATCGGGCCGGCACCAGAAACCAGAACATCTTCACCAACCAGATCGAATGACAGCGCGGTGTGAACAGCGTTACCGAACGGGTCAAAGATAGAAGCCAGATCGTCAGAAATGTTGTCCGGGATTTTGAAAGCATTAAAAGCAGGCAGCACTAAATATTCTGCAAAACATCCAGGGCGGTTTACACCGATGCCAGTCGTATTACGGCACAGGTGCGTACGGCCCGCACGGCAATTACGACAGTGACCACAGGTAATATGGCCTTCACCGGAAACACGATCGCCAATTTTAAAGCCTTTAACTTCCTGGCCGATGCCGACCACTTCACCAACATATTCGTGACCGACAACCATTGGAACCGGAATAGTCTTTTGTGACCATTCATCCCAGTTATAGATATGCACATCGGTGCCGCAAATCGCAGTTTTACGGATTTTGATCAGCAGATCGTTATGACCCATTTCTGGCTTAGGCGCATCTGTCATCCAGATGCCTTCTTCTGCTTTCAGTTTCGCTAATGCTTTCATGACCGCTCCCTCAGGCGATAACGCCCAACTGTTTACCGATACGCGTAAATGCGTCAACCGCACGTTCAATTTGCTCTGTGGTATGAGCCGCAGACATCTGAGTACGGATACGCGCCTGACCTTTTGGTACTACCGGGTAGAAGAACCCAGTGACATAAATGCCTTCTTTTTGCAGCTCACGAGCAAAATTCTGTGCCACAACCGCTTCGCCTAACATCACCGGGATGATGGCGTGATCGGCACCGGCCAAAATAAAACCAGCCGCGGACATTTTCTCGCGGAACAGGCTGGCATTCGCCCATAAGCGATTGCGCATCTCAGCGCCAGTTTCCAGCATTTCCAACACTTTGATGGATGCAGAAACAATAGCAGGAGCCAGAGAGTTGGAGAAAAGATAAGGACGAGAACGCTGACGCAGCCACTCAATCACTTCTTTACGACCCGCAGTGTAACCACCGGAAGCGCCGCCCAGAGCCTTGCCCAACGTGCCGGTGATAATGTCTACACGATCCATCACATCGCAATATTCATGCGTACCACGACCGTTTTCACCCACGAAACCGACCGCATGAGAATCATCAACCATGACCAGCGCGTCATATTTATCGGCTAAATCGCAAACCCCATTCAGGTTAGCAATCACACCATCCATAGAGAACACACCATCGGTGGCGATCATGATATGGCGAGCACCTGCCGCACGCGCTTCTTTCAGGCGAGTTTCAAGTTCCTGCATGTCGTTGTTGGCATAACGATAACGCTGAGCCTTACACAGACGCACACCATCAATAATAGAAGCGTGGTTCAGCGCATCAGAAATAATCGCATCTTCTGGGCCGAGGAGAGTTTCAAACAGACCGCCGTTGGCATCAAAGCAGGAAGAATAAAGAATCGCATCTTCCATTCCCAGGAAGCTGGCAAGCTTGCCTTCTAGCTCTTTGTGGCTGTCTTGTGTTCCACAAATGAAACGAACGGAAGCCATCCCAAAACCATGTTTATCCATGCCCTGCTTCGCGGCATCAATCAGTTGCGGGTGGTTAGCAAGCCCCAGGTAGTTATTGGCGCAGAAGTTAATAACGTGGCTGCCATCAGCAACAGTGATATCAGCCTGCTGGGCTGAAGTAATGATACGTTCTTCTTTAAACAACCCTTCCGCGCGTGCGGTTTCAAGTTGGGATGTTAACTGTTGGTAAAAATCTCCGCGCATTGTGATTCTCCAGGCATGGCTAATTTCGGAACATATTACCCAAACCTATACCAGGAGACGAGATGACGTTTCAATGAAATTGGAATTTTCAGCATAAATCACGAGGTGCTTTCCAGATTCGGGTTATTAGGAAAGACAATTCGGGTGATGGTATGATAGGAGTCATTAACGCGTGAGGTATTGGGCCTCATTGCCCCCTAATTTGTTAAGGTTACGCTTATGATCATTGTCACCGGTGGTGCCGGATTTATCGGCAGCAACATCATCAAATCACTGAATGATATCGGTCTTACGGATATCCTGGTTGTAGACAATCTGAAGGATGGCACTAAGTTCGCTAACCTTGTGGATTTAAATATTGCCGATTACATGGATAAAGAAGACTTCTTAATCCAGATTATGGCCGGCGAAGAATTAGGCGAAATTGAAGCCATCTTCCATGAAGGTGCATGCTCTTCCACCACCGAGTGGGACGGTAAGTACATGATGGATAATAACTATCAGTACTCAAAAGAAGTTCTGCATTACTGCCTGGAGCGCGAAATTCCGTTCCTGTATGCCTCATCCGCTGCAACCTACGGTGGCCGCAACAGCGATTTTATCGAGTCACGTGAATTCGAGCAGCCTCTGAATGTTTACGGTTATTCAAAATTCCTGTTCGATGAATATGTACGTCAAATCTTGCCTGAAGCAAGCTCACAGATTACTGGTTTCCGTTACTTCAACGTCTACGGGCCGCGCGAAGGGCACAAAGGCAGCATGGCAAGCGTTGCGTTCCATCTGAATACCCAGTTGAACAACGGCGAAAATCCAAAACTGTTCGAAGGTAGCGATAGCTTTAAACGCGACTTCATCTATGTAGGCGATGTCGCCGCAGTGAACCTGTGGTTCTGGCAAAACGGCGTATCCGGTATTTATAACTGCGGTACCGGTCGTGCAGAATCATTCCAGGCTATTGCTGATGCCGCTCTCGCTTTCCATAAAAAAGGCAGCATTGAGTACATTCCGTTCCCGGAAAAACTCAAAGGCCGCTATCAGGCGTTTACTCAGGCCGACTTAACCAATCTGCGTGCCGCAGGTTACGACAAGCCATTCAAAACTGTTGCCGAAGGCGTAACAGAATATATGGCCTGGCTGAACCGTGACGCATAAGCAGGTAGCCTGACGCATGAAAATACTGGTGATTGGCCCGTCATGGGTGGGCGACATGATGATGTCGCAAAGTCTCTATCGCACGCTCAAAGCGCGCTATCCCCAGGCAATCATTGATGTGATGGCACCGGCATGGTGCCGTCCATTACTATCACGTATGCCGGAAATTAACGAAGCACTATCAATGCCATTGGGGCATGGTGCTTTGGAAATTGGAGAACGTCGTCGTCTTGGGCACTCCCTGCGTGCTAAACGTTACGATCAGGCGTATGTGCTGCCAAATTCATTTAAGTCAGCACTTGTTCCATTCTTTGCCAACATCCCACACCGCACGGGCTGGCGTGGGGAAATGCGCTATGGACTACTCAACGACGCCCGCGTTTTGGACAAACAAGCCTGGCCATTAATGGTCGAGCGCTACATTGCGCTGGCTTATGACAAAGGCAAAATGCAGTCCGCGAAAGATCTTCCCCAACCGTTACTGTGGCCTCAACTACAGGTTAACGATGGGGAAAAAATGCAGACTTGTCAGGCCTTTAATCTCGATGCACTTCGGCCGATTATCGGCTTTTGCCCTGGCGCCGAATTTGGCCCAGCTAAACGCTGGCCGCACTATCACTACGCAACCCTGGCAGCCAAACTCATTGATGACGGTTATCAGGTGGTGTTGTTTGGTTCAGCAAAAGATAAAGAAGCCGGAAATGATATCGTCGCCGCGTTAACCACACAGCAGCAGGCTCATTGCCGCAATCTGGCGGGTGACACGGCGCTTGAGCAAGCCGTTATTTTAATTGCGGCTTGTCAGGCTGTGGTGTCCAATGATTCAGGTCTGATGCACGTTGCAGCCGCGCTCAATCGCCCGCTTGTGGCATTATATGGCCCAAGTAGCCCCGACTTTACTCCACCGTTGTCGCATAAAGCGCGAGTTATTCGTCTTATTAGTGGCTATCACAAAGTCCGTAAAGGCGACGCCGCAGAAGGCTATCATCAGAGCTTGATTGATATTACGCCCGAACGCGTGATGGATGAGCTAACCGCACTGTTACTGGCGGAGAAGGAAGCGTAATGCGGGTATTGATCGTCAAAACATCATCAATGGGTGATGTCCTGCATACGTTGCCTGCACTTACGGATGCCATGCAGGCCATTCCCGGCATCCGCTTCGACTGGGTTGTAGAAGAAGGTTTCGCACAAATCCCAGGCTGGCACCCTGCTGTCGATAAAGTTCTCCCAGTCGCAATTCGTCGCTGGCGTAAAAGCTGGTTTTCGGCCCCAGTAAAAACTGAGCGAGCAGCGTTCTACCAGGCACTGCGAACTGAAAACTACGACGCTGTCATTGATGCTCAGGGGCTGATAAAGAGTGCCGCTCTGGTTACCAGAAAAGCCAGAGGGGAAAAACACGGCATGGACTGGAACAGCGCCCGTGAACCGCTGGCCAGCTTGTTCTACAATCGTCGTCACGCCATCGCGAAGCAACAACATGCGGTTGAACGCACACGTGAGTTGTTCGCCAAAAGTCTGGGTTACCAGAAACCAGCTGCTCAGGGCGATTACGCCATCGCGAAGCACTTTCAGGCGACAGCCTCCTCCGATGTGGGGGAATATTTCATTTTCCTTCACGCAACGACTCGCGATGAAAAGCACTGGCCGGAATCACACTGGCGAAATCTTATTCAATTAATGCACAAAAAGGGCTTACGTATTAAACTCCCGTGGGGTGCGGAGCACGAGCACAAACGAGCAATCCGTTTAGCTGACGGATTTGATAATGTTGAGGTGTTGCCGCGCTTATCGCTTGAGCAAGTCGCCAAACAACTTGCCGGAGCCAGAGCTGTTGTTTCAGTTGATACAGGGCTTAGCCACCTGACTGCAGCACTAAATCGGCCGAACATAACGTTGTATGGCCCTACCGATCCGGGTTTGATTGGTGGTTACGGTGAAAATCAGAACGAAATACGAGGCGCAGACAAAAACATGGCTAACATTACCGCTGCAGATACGTTTATCGCACTCCAGAAAATTAGCCACATAGCAGCAGAATAACCATTAATGAGCTATCTATTCCTCTTCATACTCTTTCTCCCGTTCAAGTTGTTCGGGAAACTGTTTTATAAAAAAACAGGCCGAAACTTGCTGATTCAAACGGCAAAAATAGGTGACTTCGTCAATGTCACCCCTGTACTTGCCCACCTGAAACATAGCGATGTTTTAATCAGCAAAACTGTTCTTCCGTTGGCCAAATATGATGAAACTATTAATACTATTTTTCTGATCGAAGAGCATAAAAAGAGTCTGTGGCGCAAATTTCGCCTCGCTGTTAAGTTGTTAAATCGATATGAAAATATCTACTTGCTACAACCTAACAGCACTAATCTTTTCTTCGCTTCAGTCTGTAATGCCGCCAATAAGCAGTTTTTATCTACCTATACCCGCCGTTGGTATCATGCGTTGTTTTATCTGACGGCAAATGGCGTTGTAGAACATCGCAAAGACCAATTAACCGTAGATGATTACCTTAAACTTGCGGATCGTAACCTGACCTGGCGAGACTCTCCGAAGCATGCGACTTTGCCATTAAGAAAACCGCAGACCTACCCTGCATCACTTGATAAACAAAACGTGATCAAAATAGGTCTGAGCATTTCTGCAGGAAACAAATCAAAAACTATCCCTTCAGAAGTCTGGAAGAAAATTTTTGATGCATTACAGGGGCTAAATTGTATTTATTATGTTTTTGGCCCTCAAAGCGAACAAGTCTGGTTAGATGATCTACATCGTGAAGTCGGGATGCGAGAGGATATTGTTAGCCTGGTTGGCGAACTTCCTTTAGAAGATGTCCCTTTCGCTATCAGTAAAATGGATTTCTATATCGCATCAGACTCGGGAAATGTTTACATAGCCGATGCAGTAGGAGTCCCAATTGTTCTTATTTATGGGCCATGCTGTATTGCGGAGCAACGTCCGCTGGGGAATGTGTTACTGATTGGCAGCAAAGTGTATGAAAAGTCATACATCTTCGAAGCGCCTTATTATTTCGACCGTACAAGAGAAGAGATGTTTGCATTAACTGAGGATGATCTTAAAAAAATACATACATTCATTAATACTCAGTTAATTGTAAAAAAAACGTCTCACAGTGCATAATTATTTGATATGAGCTTACTAATGACTGATAGCAAAGTTTTTCTAAGTATTATCATTGCTGCACATAATTGTGAAAAAACTATCGATGTCACTTTTCAGAGTCTTGTCGATGCGCTGGGTTCTGCATTAGAGTTATCTGAAATAATTATCATTGATGATGCGTCAGAAGACTCAACAGCAGAAAAAATTGCTCTTTTCTCTATCCAATATCCGCAAGTCATCATTTCCAGGGTCAATTATCAAAATGTCGGTAAAGTCCGCCAGCATGGTATTTCTTTATCATCTGGGAAATACATCACTATGCTCGATAGTGATGACATCTTAAAAGCTGACAGTTTATTGCCTATCGTTAACTTTTTGTGTGATGTCCAACCTGATATGTTCCTGACAAAATTACATGAAATTCGTGACGTAAGTAGAATAGACCATCAGTGGTCAGGTCTTAATCCTGAGAAAATATCTCAAGATACCGCTATTACACGCTTCCTTATTCACAAAGATCTACAAGCACATTTGATCGGCCAATTTATTAAACGTGATATATATCTTAATAATGAAGTCCCTCCGATGACTTGCTATGAGGATTTCTACATTTTCCCTAAAATGTTAACAAGTGCGGATAATATATACTTTCAGTTTGATAGCCATTATTACTATATAAAAAGAAAAGGTAGTTTATCTACCACACTGGATCAGGATAAAATAAAAAACCTACTCCTCTGCACTGTTAAAATGGAAATTGATTTACCACAAAAATTCCGCCCACTTATATTATGTCACTGGCTCGACATCTATCTTAAATATTATGATTTACTAACAGATAATGAACATCAACACCTTGTTAAAAAACATGTGATGATGTCTCATTCATTAGGTTTTTTTATTAATCGCCATGTCCGGTTAAGCTATAAGAGAAAAGCTTTGAGTACATTATGGAAAAATTAAGATCTCGACTATACATTACTGTTTTTATTTTTGCTGTTCTTTCGATCTCTTTTGCACTACTGAGTAATGCCAGACAAAGAGACTTCTATTATATCGCGGTATATTTAGGTGTTATTGGCCTAATCATTGAGCGCAAAAATCTAACCTTCAGAAAATTTAACATTGCGTATCCTATAATATTACTTGGCGTGGTGAAGTTAATATGGTTCTTATGGCTTGGTCGCGATGCAACTGGTTACAATACCTATAGTGACCAACTTGGTGCGGGAAAAAAATTACTTCTGGGTGGGGTATTGGTTTTTTATATCACCCAGTGCAGTCTCTACATTCAGGCAATAAAATGTAAAAACGTGATGCTTGCCATAATAGGTTTTGCATTCATATCCGCATCTTTGTATGCCTTCTGGCAGTTCTACCACGGAATGGGGCGCGTAGAGATGGCCGTTAACCGTGCCACCATTTCTGCTTACATTTACTCGACACTGAGTATGGTCTGTATTTATTTACTGTATCTTCAGAAGAAACCCGTGTGCTATATCATTGCAGCTTTAGCTATCCTGTTATCCTTTGTGGTAATAATTTTAACAGGTACACGTGCAGCCATCATTCTTCATTTGTTGATTATCGCACTGATGACGGTTTACTATTTCAAGAAAATTCATATCAAATCAACTTTGGTAGTTTTGATCATCGCGATGCTTGCGGTCCTTTCACTATATAAGAACTATATCCACCCTAAAATTGAACAAACTTATAATGAAGTCACTCTGTATCAGGAAGGGCGAGATAATACTTCTTTAGGAGCCCGTTTCTCAATGTGGACTGTCGGCATTAAAAATTTTGGTAATGCCCCATTTGGGCAAACCATGCAGTCTCGATTAAATTATTCAGATGAATTTACTTCAGAGAATCCACAATACAGAACGACAATGGAATTTATCAACGTTCATCTACATGATGAAATGATTGAAACATTGTCTTTGCAAGGCATATTTGGCGGGCTGTCTTTGTTATGGTTCTACGTGAGCATTTGCTGGGTCGCTTTAAGGGAACGTAACGCTCCATTGTTATTCACAATGAATGGTTTGATCGCATACGGCTTGAGTGATGTATTACTTTTGAGTTCAGAAGCCATTTTGTTTTACATCGCGCTAATTGCAGTGTGTTCTGTTAAAACCCCACTGAAACAAATAGCAGCATAATATGAAAAGCCGGTCTAAACCCCGGCTTTTTTAACTTCATAATACTCAGCCAAAGTCATTCCTTTGGTTCGCTCTGCGAGCCAGGAAAATAACGTATTCAAATCCTGATATAGCCTTTCAATATCAGCTTCATCTTTGAACGTTGGACTACCACCGGGCATAAATTCTGATGAATGAAGCATAAACTCTACGTAATCGTTGCCTTGGGATAAGGTTTTTTCTGCAACAGTTATCATTTGTGCAGCATTGCCACCTGATGGGCGCAACCAATTTACTGAAGGACTACGATATTTCCCGCGCATCTGGTCATAGCCTTGCTTAAAGCTATTCATCAGATTGCTATGCTTATATTGAATACTCATCGGGACTTCGAGTAATGCGGAGTTACCAGACTGGTCAATATTTTCCAGATCCATAAAATAAGCCTGGGTCGGGAAATGTTGATAATCCGTTCCGCCATTACCAGTAGGAGCCCCCTTCGCATTTCGCCAGTTAACTCTCGGCGTCACAGAGCAATCCACCTTATAGCCCAACTCCACCAGTAATTTGGCATAGCGACTATCAAATGACCAACGTCCGGCACGATGACTAATCATTTTTGTGCCAAATGTTTCTTCCAGCAACGTGGTCATATAAACCACTTTCTCCCGCATGATCTCATCACTGTACTCAATGAGATAGGGCTGCCAGCGCCAGTCATCGCCCGTTAAATCGTGATCGGGTGGGCTATTCCATGCGTGTAAGTGCATGCCAACTTCGCCCTGACCACGAGCAATAACATCTTTGGCAAACTCGATAAAAACCGGATCTACAGCCATCTCATAGTTCGTAAGCCAAACCGGCTTAAAACCATATTTTTCACATAAAGACTGAAAACGAGGTAAGAACCGAGCATTCTCAGTTTTGATTTGTCGATGGTTTTGCCAGAGATTATCGCCTTCGGTATCAATGGTGATAATGAATGCAGGTTTGGTCATTTCCGTCTCTGAAATAAAGATGTTCACATCATGTTACGCAGCCTGCCAGATAAGGGCAAACCGCATACGATCAAATTTCTAACTCCTGAGCACAAATGTAGCAACCACACTCAAGGTCTATTAGAATCACCCTTTGGTTAATCTTCTAAAGATGATAATGAGTAACGCTTTGAATGCTCTTGCAGCCATGCCACCTACCCGTATTTTACTGATAAAGTTGCGCCATCATGGTGACATGTTGCTCACCACTCCGGTGATCAATGCATTACATCAAGCCTGGCCACACGCAAAAATCGATGTTCTGCTCTATGAAGAAACGAGAGACATGCTGGCGGCCCATCCATTCATTCATCGTATTTATGGAATTGACCGTAAATGGCGCAAACTCGGTACCCGCCAGCATTTATGCAAAGAGTGGCAATTACTTAAAACATTGCGCGAGCAAAAATATAGTCTGGTTATCAATCTGGCCGATCAGTGGCGTAGCGCCGTGGTCACTCGCTTCACTGGTGCTCCTTCGCGTATCGGTTTTGATTTCAATAAGCGCCGCGGCTGGATCTGGCAACATTGTCATACTCAACTTGCTTCAGTGTCAGGTCATCAGACCCTGCACACTGTGGAGCAAAACCTCTCCATTATTGCCCCGTTGAATATTGCTCCAGTCAGGGATGTTACGATGAGCTATCAGCCTGGCGACTGGCAATCCGTGCAAAGTAAGCTGCAAAGCAATGGGGTTGAAGGTTCCTATATTGTGGTGCAGCCCACCTCCCGCTGGTTTTTCAAATGCTGGGATGAGGGCAAAATGGCTGAAACCATCACTGCTTTGCAAAAAGATGGGCATTCCCTGGTATTGACCTCCGGGCCGGATAAAAACGAAAAAGCGATGATTGAAAAAATCCGTGCGTTATGCCCATCAGAGCGAATCCATTCCCTGGCGGGTGAGCTAACTCTGCGCCAATTAGCGGCACTGATCGACCACGCCCAACTGTTTATCGGTGTGGATTCAGTACCGATGCACATGGCTGCCGCATTGAAAACACCATGCATCGCGCTATTTGGCCCTTCAAAGCTGACATTCTGGAGCCCGTGGGACGTCGTCGGTGACGTCATTTGGGCAGGAAACTATGGTGATTTGCCAGACCCTGACAAAATTGATACCAACACGAAAGAACGTTATCTCGATGCCATCCCGGTCGACATTGTTGTCGCCGCTGCAAGGAAACAGTTGTTATGAAGCGCTGCCGTCTGGCTATTGTCCGCCAAAAATACCGCCCGGATGGAGGCGCTGAACGTTTCGTTTCACGCGCACTTGAGGCGTTAAGCGCCCACGATATGGAACTCAACGTTATCACTCGGCAATGGCAGGGTGAGCGCCAGGATAACTGGCATATTCATATTTGCGATCCGATGAAACTAGGTCGAATCAGCCGTGAAAAAGGTTTTGCCGATGCGGCAAGAACGCTATGGCAACGGGAGAATTTCGATATTGTTCAAAGTCATGAACGTATAGCGGGTTGCGATATTTATCGCGCAGGTGATGGTGTTCACCGCCGTTGGCTGATGCAGCGTGCAAGAATTTTACCCGCCTGGCGCGGAAAGTGGCTATTTCTCGATAGATACCATCGTTATGTGATGCAGGCTGAGAAGGCGATGTATCAGGCTCCCGAACTAAAAGCCGTCATCTGCAATGCCGAAATGGTTAAAAGAGAGATTATCGAAGATTTCTCTATACCTGCTAATAAGATACATGTCATCTATAATGCTATTGACTCTTCCCGCTTCGTTCCGGCAAATGATGAGCTACGCACGAAACTACGAGATGAATTATCTATCCCGCAAAGCGCAGTAACATTGGTCTTTGTCGGTTCCGGATTCGAGCGTAAAGGGTTAGCCAGTGCAATTAAGGCCATTGCTAATACCGACCGCTATCTTGTGATCGTCGGGCAAGATAAAGTCGAGAAAAGTTATCGAGAACTGGCACAATCTCTGGGGTGCCTGAATCGCATACGGTTTATGGGAATGCAGAAAAATACGCTGCCTTTCTATCAGGTAGCTGATGGACTATTACTGCCAACACTATATGATCCATTTCCAAATGTGATTCTTGAAGCAATGGCATGTGGTTTACCGGTTATTACCTCGGCTACCTGTGGGGGAGCTGAATTTATAACAATCGGACAAAACGGATACGTTTGTGATGCACTCAATATCCCACAACTTTCAGAAGCGGTAATGGCAATATCTTCACGCTTTGTGGATGAGAAAATGGGGGAATATGCTCGCGAGCGAGTCAGGGATGCGACACCGGAAAAACTTTCACAGCAACTTATTTCGCTGTATCAAAATATACTGGATTAGACGATGCGTATCCTAATGATTATTGATGGTTTACCTGGCGGCGGTGCTGAAAAAACCGTGCTTACCTTATCGAAAGGTTTGGTCGCAATGGGTCATCAGGTTTCCGTTTTCTCACTGCGTCGCGTCTGTGATTATGAGATTCCGGAAGACGTTGATTATCAAGTGATTCTGGATACTTGTAAAAAACCGTGGCGTAAGCTGACGGAATTGTCCCGCCGTGCCGCTCTGCTGGATAGCGCAGTAGAACAAGCGCAGAAAAAAGGGAATTTCGACCTCGTTTTATCTCACCTGCATAAAACCGATCGCATTGTTGCCCACACTAAATCCATTGCGCGTGAAAAGCTCTGGTACTGTGTCCACGGCATGTATTCTTATTCATATCTTCAGCATCGTCAGGGTTTCTCACGCTGGATAAAACGTAAGAAAATTCAAAGCGTTTATCAAAATAGTAATGTCGTCGCTGTTTCTCAGGCAGTTTTGCACGATATTACGACAAATTTCGATATTACGCTGTCCGGGGGCACCGTCATTCATAACCCATTCGATATCGACGGAATACATTTAAAAGCAAAAGAGTCGTGTGAAATGGCCGGGCAGGATTATTTAATCCATGTGGGTCGCTTCCATGAACATAAACGCCATGACCGGCTGATCAGCGCTTATGCTCTCAGTGGAATTCAAGCTCCGTTGGTTCTGATGGGTAACGGCAGCAATGAGCGTATTGCCGAGTTAAAAGCGATGGCCACAGCCGCTGGTGTTGCCGAGCGTGTGATTATAAAATCCTTCGCACCAAACCCTTATCCATGGATTGCCAATGCACGTATGCTGCTGCTTAGCTCAGATTGTGAAGGATTTGGCAACGTGCTGGTCGAAGCACTAATTTGCCAGACACCAGCCGTCAGTACAAATTGCCCTGGCGGGCCTGCGGAAATTTTGACCGGAGAACTGTCTCGCGGTCTTTCCGGCATGAGCGCTCAGGAACTTGCTGACACTATGCTGGATATTTACAACACCCCACCGGTTATTGATATCGCAACGATTGAGTCATATAGCATTGGTGCCATCTGCCAGCAGTATTTGTCTCTGGCGACAGAAGAAAGATAACAATATTTTCGGGTAATTTTATGCCACAGAGCCTACGTCCACTCCTTAGCGTTGTTGCTGCTGTTTATAACGGCGAGCTTTTTTTAGCTAAATTCTTTGCCTGTCTTGAAGCTCAGAACATCGACAGCATGGAAGTCATTATGGTTAACGATGGTTCAACCGATGGCTCCATGGCGATTATTAACGCCTGGCGCAGCAAGTTTCCTGGTATGAAAATAATCGAACAGGAAAATCAGGGCGTTTCGATTGCGCGTAATACCGGGCTTGCTGTAGCCACAGGTCAGTACCTCTCCTTCCCGGACATTGATGATGACTTTAAGCCCGGCATGTACCAGCATCTTCTTGATTTAGCCTTAAAAAATGACCTTGATGTAGTGACGTGCAATGGTAATTACGTTTACGAAAACAACAAAAAACCTTCACGGCCAATTTTTCCGCAAGACAAGCTTCAGTCTACCGACGTACTGAGTGGTCCCCAGTGGCTTAAACGTGCGCTCGATTCGCGTAAGTTTCTGCACGTGACCTGGCTAAACCTTTATCGCCACGATTTTATTCGCGAACATGGCTTTACCTTCGAACCCGGCTTACGTCACCAGGATATTCCGTGGACAACGGAGGTGTTACTCGCCGCGCAGCGCGTTCAGTACACTGACGCTCAATACTACGATTACTACATCCATTCGGCCTCGGTATCCCATAAACCAGACACGGATGACACCCTGATCCGCTCAGCACGTCATTATATGAAAATACTGGAAATGTTAGATGCCATTAACCAGCGTTATCCGGAAGCGGTAAAGAATATTCCAGCCTGTAACTGGCAAATCGCGAAAGAAGGTCTGGGGATATTGCACACTTTCAATAACATGAAAGATCCGCACAAGAAGAAGATGATCATTCAGGAATTTTTTGATCGCGGTATCTGGCGTCTGATTTGGAAAAATGCCCGTGGATTCCGCCTGCGCTGGCGTCTGGGTCGTCGTTATCTAAAATTGAAGAAAGCGACCCGAGTTCCGGGCTGAGGTACTGCCTCTAAGCGGGTGGATGCATGCCGCCCGCGACTTCTGTCCCTCAAGCACTAACCCATCTGAATACTAAGCAATGCCTTCGTGAAGTTACCAAAACAATAGCTTTAAGCTTCCCGAATGCTTAGAATTTGCCCGCCGATAATGAAAATACGGAAAATTCGCTTGGAATCGTTGTATACCGCTCTGTTCTATCTTATTCAGCCTTTTGTGTGGCTGCGACTGTTACTCCGTAGCCGTAAAGCTCCCGCGTATCGCAAACGCTGGGCGGAACGCTACGGCTATTGCCGTGGAAAAGTGGAGCCCGATGGTATTCTTCTGCATTCAGTTTCCGTAGGTGAAACCCTGGCGGCAATTCCGTTAGTTCGCGCCCTGCGCCATCGCTACCCAACGATTCCGATTACCGTCACCACCATGACTCCAACAGGTTCGGAACGTGCGCTGTCGGCTTTTGGGCAAAATGTGCATCATGTTTATTTGCCTTACGATCTCCCTTGCGCCATGAAGCGCTTTTTCAATACCGTGCGTCCCAAACTGGTTATCGTGATGGAAACCGAGTTGTGGCCAAACATGATCAACGAATTACACCAACGCAAAATCCCTTTGGTCATTGCCAATGCCCGTCTTTCTGCCCGCTCGGCAAAAGGGTATAAAAAGCTGGGTAATTTCACGCGCCGCCTGATGAGCAAAATCACCCTGATCGCCGCACAGAATGAAGAAGATGGTGGTCGTTTCATCGAGCTTGGTCTGAAACGCTCTCAATTAACCGTTACCGGTAGCCTGAAATTTGATATTTCAGTGACTCCAGAACTTGCCGCACGCGCAATTACGCTACGCCGCCAATGGGCTCCACATCGTAAAGTGTGGATTGCCACCAGCACCCATGATGGCGAAGAAAGTATTATTCTGGATGCACACCGCCAGTTACTGGCCAAATTCCCTGATTTACTGTTAATTCTTGTCCCGCGCCACCCGGAACGCTTCAAAGATGCGCGTGATATGGCTCAGAAGGCTGGTTTCAGCTACATCATGCGCAGCAGTGGTGAAAAGCCATCCAACAGCACCCAGGTGGTGATTGGCGATACTATGGGCGAGTTGATGATGCTGTACGGAATTGCCGATCTGGCCTTTGTGGGCGGCAGCCTTGTTGAACGAGGAGGCCATAACCCGCTGGAACCTTCCGCTCATGCGATTCCGGTACTGATGGGCCCACACACCTTCAATTTCAAAGATATTTGCGCCAAATTGCAGAGTGCCGACGGGCTGATTACCGTTACGGACGCGGCTTCACTAGTTAACGAAATCACCACCCTGCTAACCGACGAAGACTATCGCCTTTATTACGGTCGCCATGCCGTGGAAGTCCTTCATCAGAATCAGGGCGCATTGCAACGCTTGCTACAATTACTGCAACCGTACCTGCCGCAACGGAGCCATTAATGCCCAATCGCTTGTCTGTGGTGATGATCGCTAAAAATGCAGCGGACGTATTGCCAGAATGTCTGGCTTCAGTGGCCTGGGCTGATGAAATTGTTTTGCTGGATTCAGGCAGTACCGATTCTACTGTCGAGATAGCTCTTCAGACTGGTGCGAAAGTTTTCATTAATGAAGAGTGGCAAGGCTTTGGCAAACAACGCCAGCTCGCACAGAGCTACGCCAGCCACGATTATGTTTTGATGATCGATACCGATGAGCGTGTCACGCCAGAACTGGCCAGTACGCTAAAAGCGGTTTTAGAAAATCCGCAGACAGATGCTGTTTACAGTATCGCGCGCCGCAATCTGTTCCTTGGGCGTTTTATGCGCCACAGCGGTTGGTATCCGGACCGCGTAACCCGCCTCTACGCTCGAGCGTTCTACCATTATAATGATAATCAGGTTCATGAGTCTCTCGAAGCTCCAGGGGCGAAAGTTATCCCACTCAAAGGGGATTTGCTCCATCTTACCTGCCGTGATTTCGCCAGCTTCCAGCGTAAACAGTTAAATTATGCGACCGCCTGGGCGCAGGAGCGTCATCAACGTGGCAAGCGAGTCTCGATTGCCGGTATTTTCGGTCACACATTTGGGGCATTCTGTAAAACGCTGTTGCTACGAGCTGGTTTTCTTGATGGGAAACAAGGTTGGCTACTTGCTGTCGTCAACGCACAGTACACGTTTAACAAATACGCTGAACTCTGGGCGCTGAATCAAGGCTATACGGAAAACAAAACTCTATGACCACCCGAGCGATTTATCCTGGCACGTTTGATCCCATTACCAACGGTCATCTGGACATCGTGACGCGTGCTGCGATGATGTTTGATACCCTGATACTGGCGATTGCGAATAGCCCGCACAAGAAGACCTTGTTCACGCTGGAAGAAAGAGTCCAGCTCGCGAAAGGTGTTACTGCACATTTGCCTAATGTTGAGGTTGTCGGTTTTAGTGATTTGATGGCGAATTTTGCTAAAACTCAACAAGCTAACGTTTTAGTCAGAGGGCTACGCACGGCGGCAGATTTTGAGTATGAGATGCAGCTGGCTCATATGAACCGCCACTTAATGCCAGAGCTAGAAAGCGTGTTCCTGATGCCATCAAAAGAGTGGTCTTTTGTCTCTTCATCGCTAGTTAAAGAAGTTGCGCGTCATCATGGCGATGTTGCGCACTTCCTGCCTGAGCCGGTATGCAAAGCGTTACTGGAAAGACTCAAGCAGGAGACAGCTGAATAAAGAGCTAGTGCTGGCAATGGCGGCAATAAAACGTGCTGCGTTGCCCATGCTTGCTGATGAGAATAGGCGCTCCACATACCCGACACGGTTCTCCTGCACGCCCATAAACTTGTAACTCCTGAGCGAAATACCCCGGTTTACCATCCGATTGCAGGAAATCTTTTAGCGTCGTCCCACCTTGTTCAATAGAACGCAGTAGTACCGCTTTAATGGTTTTGACCAGTAATTCACACTCAGTTTGTGATAACGACTGCGCAGTACGATCCGGATGGATGCCCGCAGCAAACAGCGATTCACTGGCATAAATATTACCCACGCCCACCACCAGCTTGTTATCCATCAGCCAGGGTTTAATCGCGAGTTTCTTTTTCGCAGATTTTTCACGCAAATAGTCTGCCGAAAATGCGTCGCTCAATGGTTCCGGCCCCAGATGAGCCAGCACATTGCTGCCCTCCAACTCTTTAGCCCATAACCAGGCACCAAAACGGCGCGGATCGGTATAACGCAACACTTTACCATTGCTCATCACCAGGTCGACATGGTCATGCTTTTGGGCAGGATAATCTTCAGGAAGGATACGCAGGCTACCTGACATGCCAAGATGGATAATAATCCAGCCATCAGGGAGTTCGAGCAGCAGATACTTAGCGCGGCGTTGCACGCTTAAAACAGGTTTGTCGCTTAGAGCATGGATTTCATCGGAGACAGGCCAACGCAAGCGACCGTTACGCACCACGGCGTGAAGAATAGTTTCCCCGACCAGATGTGGTTCAATACCACGGCGACTGGTTTCTACTTCCGGCAATTCAGGCATCTCTCCTCCAGACTCAAAAGCCTAAAACGAAAAAACCCCGCCGAAGCGAGGTTTTCATCAAAGACACTAAAATTATTTAATTTTAGCTTCTTTGTACAGTACGTGTTGACGGACAACTGGATCGAATTTTTTCAGTTCCAGTTTTTCCGGCTTAGTACGCTTGTTCTTCGTGGTGGTATAGAAGTGACCAGTACCAGCAGAAGAAACCAGCTTGATCTTCTCGCGAACACCTTTAGCCATGACTTAATTCCTCTTAGTACTTCTCGCCACGGGTACGCATATCGGCCAAGACCGTTTCGATACCCTTCTTATCAATTACACGCATACCTTTAGCAGATACGCGCAGTGTGACAAAACGCTTCTCGCTCTCAACCCAAAAACGGTGAGAGTGCAGGTTCGGCAGGAAACGGCGTTTGGTCGCGTTCATTGCGTGGGAACGGTTATTACCGGTCACCGGACGCTTGCCAGTAACTTGGCAGACTCGGGACATGTCTATTCTCCAAAAATCAAATTAGCTCGAGCTTCGTATAGGGTTATGGCGCCTCGTCAGGCCGCAAGCCTGGTCCCTGGCGGTTCCATGTGAACCACAGTTCCAGGCGCATAATGCCAAAACCCGAGATTCTCAAAGGTGGCGTAGTATACGCTGCCTAACGCATGTGCTCAAGTCCCGAACAGACAAAGATCCCCAAGGATCGCGCAATTCGGCCTAAATCCACCCACGTTCTGCAAAAGAAACGTACTCTCCACGGCCGATAACAAGATGATCGAGCACTCGAATTTCCATAAACAGGCAAGCTTTTACGATGCGTTCGGTAATAACGCGATCGGCTTTACTCGGTTCTGCTCGACCAGACGGGTGATTATGCGCGAGTATTAACGCCGCTGCATTTGATTTCATCGCTTCACGCACAATTTCTCTCGGATGGACCTCTACATGGTTCAATGTTCCAGAAAACATCGGACAATGTTTAATCACCCGATGCTGATTATCCAGAAAAATAACCATGAAAACCTCGCGTTCTTCAGTCGTTAGCTGGCTTTGGATAAATTCCCTGACTGAATCAGGCCCTTTTAAAGTCAATTCTTCAACGCCTCGAGAATAGTAATAACGCCGCGCTAGTTCAGCTATGGCGTTTAACTGCGTGTATTTAGCCTCACCAATACCCTTAACATCGTTGAACTGCGAATAGTCCGCTGACAACAGCCGGCTTAACGAGCCAAACTGATGCAGTAAGGTTTGCGCAAATGTCAGGACATTCATGTTTCTGCTGCCAGTGCGTAAAAAAAGCGCCAGTAACTCCACATCAGATAAAGAACTGGCCCCAAATTTCAGCAGTTTTTCGCGCGGCATACTCGCTTTATCCAGCCCCATGATCACATCCATCAGAACCTCCTTGCCCTTCATTTCCGCTATTGTGCACAACTCGAGAAGCACAAACGACAGGCAGATATTCCGCATGCGGGATGTCTCGCAAACTGCAAAAAAGTCGATACCTAATGAGTGTGGTAAAATAGCCAGATGACTGTGACTGGTGGTGGAAAAATCATGATGGGGCTTTCTGGCAAAAAAATTGTTCTGGGTGTGAGCGGTGGTATCGCTGCCTATAAAACACCAGAACTGGTGCGCCGTCTGCGTGAACGCGGGGCAGAAGTAAGAGTGGTAATGACTGAGGCCGCCAAAGCCTTTATTACGCCACTGAGTTTACAAGCCGTGTCAGGTTATCCGGTTTCAGACAGCTTGTTAGATCCCGCAGCAGAAGCCGCAATGGGCCATATAGAATTAGGCAAATGGGCTGATTTAGTTATCCTTGCCCCCGCCACGGCCGACTTAATTGCCCGCATTACTGCAGGCATGGCAAATGACCTTGTGAGCACAATTTGTCTCGCTACACCGGCACCGGTTGCCGTTGTCCCTGCCATGAACCAACAGATGTACCGAGCCACTGCAACTCAACACAACCTTGAAGTTCTCTCTTCACGCGGCTTGTTGATGTGGGGGCCGGATAGCGGCAGCCAGGCCTGTGGCGATGTTGGCCCAGGTCGCATGCTTGACCCGCTAACCATAGTCGAAATGGCGGCACAGCATTTTACTGTCACCAAAGATCTGCAACATCTTAATATCATGATTACTGCTGGCCCAACCCGCGAGCGTCTGGACCCAGTGCGCTATATCACTAACGATAGTTCAGGGAAAATGGGTTATGCCATCGCGGCGGCGGCGGCATCGCGTGGCGCGAATGTGACGTTAATTTCTGGCCCTGTATCTTTGCCAACACCACCATGGGTGAAGCGTATTGATGTCACCACAGCGTTGGAAATGGAAGCTGCTGTTCAGCAACATGTTCAGGAACAGCAAATTTTTGTGGGCTGTGCCGCAGTTGCGGATTATCGTGCAGCCGCTGTAGCTGATGAGAAAATCAAAAAGCAAGGCGATGAAATTACAATAAAAATGATAAAAAACCCGGACATCGTTGCCGGTGTCGCAGCACTTTTGGCGCACCGACCTTATGTTGTTGGGTTTGCCGCCGAAACAAATAATGTGGAAGAATACGCCCGGCAAAAACGTATGAGTAAAAATCTCGATCTGATTTGTGCGAATGATGTCTCACAAGCAGGCCAGGGATTTAATAGCGACAACAATGCACTGCACCTTTTCTGGCAGGAAGGAGATAAAGTCTTACCTCTTGAGCGTAAAGAACTCCTTGGCCATCTTTTACTGAACGAGATAGTTACCCGTTATGATGAAAAAAATCGACGTTAAGATTCTGGACCCACGCGTTGGCCAACAGTTCCCCCTGCCGACTTATGCTACTTCCGGCTCTGCGGGTCTTGACCTGCGCGCCTGTCTGGATGAAGCCGTAGAGCTTGCTCCTGGTATCACCAAACTGATTCCAACCGGGCTGGCTATCCATATCGCCGACCCAACTCTTGCAGCTGTCATTCTGCCTCGTTCAGGTCTTGGTCATAAGCATGGCGTTGTTTTAGGCAACCTTGTTGGGCTGATAGACTCCGATTACCAGGGTCAGTTAATGGTTTCCGTCTGGAACCGTGGACAAGATCACTTCACTATCGAACCGGGTGAGCGCATTGCTCAAATGGTGTTTGTGCCAGTCGTTCAGGCCGAATTCAATCTGGTTGAGGATTTCGATTCTAGTGACCGTGGCGAAGGTGGTTTCGGCCATTCAGGACGCCAGTAACTTCATTTAAAAACGTAACCCCACAGCGTAAAAAATGTGAAAAAAACGCAAACTTCAAGTTTGCGAGCGCGGTGTGGTTACCTGCCTGACAAGTGCGTTATTTCAGGGGTATTTTAGAACATGGCAGAAAAGCAAGTTGCGAAACGGAATCGTCGCGAAGAAATACTTCAGTCTTTGGCCCAAATGCTTGAGTCCAGCGATGGCAGCCAACGCATTACGACTGCCAAACTCGCCGCGACTGTTGGTGTTTCCGAAGCTGCACTTTATCGACATTTTCCCAGCAAAACGAAGATGTTCGATAGCCTTATCGAGTTTATTGAAGATAGTCTGATTACCCGTATCAATCTCATCCTGAAAGATGAGAAAGACACCCACGCCCGGTTACGCTTGATTGTTTTACTGATTCTTGGGTTTGGCGAGCGCAACCCTGGCCTAACACGAATTCTCACCGGCCACGCGCTGATGTTTGAACAAGACCGTCTGCAAGGCCGTATCAATCAGCTTTTTGAGCGTATAGAAGTGCAATTGCGCCAGGTCATGCGTGAAAAGAAGATGCGTGAAGGTGAAGGCTACATTACTGATGAATCGTTACTGGCAAGCTTGCTGCTGGCATTTTGTGAAGGGACACTATCGCGTTTTGTGCGTAGCGAATTCCGCTATCTGCCTACCGGTGATTTTGATACCCGTTGGCCGCTGATTGCCGCACAACTTCGTTAAATAGAAAGGGCCTTCAAAAGGCCCTTTTTCTTACACGCCGTACTGAGTACGGTATTCCTGTACAGCCGCTAGATGCACGGCCATTTCAGGTTTTTCTTCCAGGTATTCAACCAGGTCTTTCAGCGTGATGATCGAAATCACCTGGCACTGGTAATCGCGCTCAACTTCCTGAATCGCAGAGATTTCACCACGACCACGCTCCTGGCGGTCCAGAGAAATTAACACGCCAGCCAGTGATGCATTGTTGGCAGCAATAATTTCCATTGATTCACGGATTGCGGTACCCGCAGTAATAACGTCATCCACCAACATCACTCGCCCTTGAAGGGCACTACCGACCAGGTTGCCACCTTCACCGTGATCTTTTGCTTCTTTGCGGTTGAAGCAATAAGGCACATCACGTTCATGATGCTCTGCCAACGCAACCGCTGTAGTGGTCGCGATAGGAATCCCTTTGTAAGCCGGCCCAAACAGCAAATCAAACTCAATCCCGGAATCCACTAACGCGGCGGCATAAAAACGGCCTAACAGTGCCAGATCACGCCCGGTATTAAACAACCCTGCGTTGAAGAAATAAGGGCTGGTGCGCCCGGATTTCAGCGTGAATTCGCCAAACTTAAGTACCTGCTTGTTAAGCGCAAACTCAATAAACTGGCGCTGATACGGTTTCATGGATTTGCTCCTCGATTATTGCGACAAAAAAAAGGCGACTCTCAGAGTCGCCTAAAATTAATTCTCTAACGCCGCCTTCTGCGCCGTTACGATAGATTCAATTCCCCCTCGTGCCAGCGCCAGTAGCGCCAACAACTCTTCATGGGTGAACGGCTCGCCTTCCGCGGTGCCCTGGACCTCAATCATGCGGCCATCTTCCATCATCACGACGTTCATGTCAGTTTCTGCGGCAGAATCTTCAACATATTCAAGATCGCACAGAGCCTCGCCTTTAACGATACCGACAGATACCGCCGCAACCATCCCTTTCATTGGATTGGTTTTCATCTTACCGGCTGCGACCAGTTTGTTCAGCGCATCCGCCAGCGCAACACATGCGCCAGTAATAGATGCGGTACGAGTGCCGCCGTCTGCCTGCAGAACATCGCAGTCCAGTGTAATGGTGTATTCGCCAAGGACTTTCAAATCAACGGCTGCACGCAGAGAACGCGCAATCAGGCGCTGAATCTCAAGAGTACGGCCACCCTGCTTACCTTTTGCTGCTTCACGAGCATTACGGCTATGGGTCGCACGCGGCAACATACCATATTCAGCGGTGATCCAACCCTGGCCCTGGCCTTTCAGAAAGCGCGGAACACCTTCTTCAACGGTGGCGGTACAAAGTACTTTAGTATCGCCGAACTCGACCAGCACGGAGCCTTCTGCGTGTTTGGTGTAATTACGGGTCAGGGTGACTGGGCGCACTTGATTGGCGCTACGACCTGATGGACGCATGGGGTTATCTCCGGCTAAAACGAATGTGGCTGCGCATTATACGGACTTCGTTCGCTTATTCCTATCCTGCCACGCCAGGCATGGCTATAATCCCCCACATCTATTACAGAATACGGTTACGAAATATGATCCGCAGTATGACCGCCTATGCCCGACGTGAAGTAAAAGGCGAATGGGGCAGCGCCACCTGGGAGTTACGTTCGGTAAACCAGCGTTATCTTGAAACCTACATCCGTATGCCAGAGCAGTTCCGTAGCCTCGAACCTGTGGCTCGCGAGCGTATTCGCACCCGCTTAACTCGCGGGAAAATCGAATGTAACCTACGTTTCGAACCTGATACTCGTGCTCAAAGTTCTTTGCTGCTCAATGAAAAACTGGCTAAACAGCTGGTTGAAGCAGCGAATTGGGTAAAAATGCAGAGCGACGAAGGCGAAATCAACCCAGTTGATATTTTACGCTGGCCTGGTGTGATGTCTGCTCAGGAACAAGACCTTGATGCCATCACAGCTGAAATTCTTGCCGCCCTTGATGGTGCGCTGGACGACTTTATTGTTGCCCGTGAAACCGAAGGCCAGGCATTGAAATTACTGCTCGAACAGCGCCTTGAAGGTGTCAGCGCCGAAGTCGTGAAAGTCCGTGCGCACATGCCGGAAGTCCTGAAATGGCAACGTGAGCGCCTGGTTGCCAAACTCGAAGATGCACAAGTTCAGCTTGAAAATAACCGCCTCGAGCAAGAACTGGTACTAATGGCACAACGTGTTGATGTTGCCGAAGAGCTGGATCGCCTGGAAGCTCACGTTAAAGAGACATACAACATTCTGAAGAAAAAAGAAGCGGTTGGCCGTCGTCTCGACTTTATGATGCAGGAGTTCAACCGCGAGTCGAATACCCTGGCATCAAAATCTATTAACTCAGATGTCACCAATTCAGCTATCGAATTGAAAGTGCTGATTGAGCAAATGCGCGAACAGATTCAGAACATCGAGTAATTGTCCGTCATGTGTTCTAAGGCCCGTGTTTTGCGGGCCTTTTCGTACTGGTTCTCATTGAAAGAGGAACGATTCAGTAACTCTCCTGTATCTGGGTTAACACCGTTTGCCAGAGCCCTCAATATCATTGAAGTATTCATCACTGTGCCCCTTTCAATTATCAACAAATAAATTAATCCTTAATAAAACAACATTGACCTTAGAATCCTTACACATCGTACTTAGAAAAAAATTAAACATTAAAAAAACTAATCCAAATCATTTTGACTTAGAAAAACTCAATCGTGACACCATTCACAAAACGTTACCCTCTCCGCGTTTCCACTGGGGGTTCCAATGCTGCTACATATTCTTTATTTGGTCGGGATTACTGCTGAAGCCATGACTGGCGCGTTAGCGGCAGGCCGCCGCCGCATGGATACTTTCGGTGTGATAATCATTGCAACAGCCACAGCGCTTGGTGGTGGTTCAGTACGCGATATCCTTCTCGGCCACTACCCTCTAGGTTGGGTGAAACATCCAGAATATGTCGTGATTGTCGCCATCGCCGCTGTGCTTACCACCGTATTTGCCCCCGTAATGCCTCATCTGCGTCGCCTTTTCTTAGTGCTCGATGCCCTTGGACTTGTGGTGTTTTCTATCATCGGTGCGCAAATAGCGTTGGATATGGGCGAAGGGCCAATTATCGCTATCATTGCCGCCGTTATAACGGGCGTATTTGGCGGTGTTTTACGTGATATGTTTTGTAAGCGTATCCCGCTGGTATTCCAGAAAGAGCTCTATGCTGGCATCGCTTTCGCCTCAGCGGTGCTTTACATCGTTCTGGAACACTATGTTTCGAACCAGGATGTGGTGATTATTTCCACGCTCCTGTTCGGATTCACCACCCGCTTACTCGCGTTACGACTGCGCCTGGGATTACCTGTGTTTCATTACAAACACGCGGATCACTGACCGGTAAATCCCAGGATTCCCTGCTCTGCAAGAAAAACCACTAATGCAGCAATTTGGGGATGATTGACAAACTCCACCAACTTTTTAGCTCGGCCAGCACCAATGCCCGGCAGTTTTTGCCAACTAAGCTCATCTCGCGCAACTAACTGCGACCATTGAGAATCGGGCAGAGTGGTAAACACAGCTCGGGGGAGCGGTAAACCAAAAGCGATTAACCACTGCTTAAAGGGCTGTTGCCTGACTTGCGAGAATTGCTGCCAAAGATGGGCCGCTCTGGCTGAAGAAATCCCGCTAATTTTCAACAGTTCTTCCTGACTGACGGTTACCCAAGAAAATATATGCCTCAGATTAAGATTCTGTTGGATCTGCTGCCAGGTGCGTACGCTCACTCCATTGATGTTCAATACTTCTGGAGAGCTAATCCAGGCCAACCGCGCAATAAACTGCTCGCGACACCAAACTTCAAAAAACAGACAGCTCAATGGAGTAACCATTTTATCTGTTGGCAGCGGCGGTTTATTGCGCTGGCTTACCCGCCATACCACTTCATCGACGCGCGGAATCCCCTGCCCTGCAAGACTCACCATCACCTGATCACCCAAAGCAATATCCAGAGCTTGCCAACGTTTGACTGAACCGATGTTCACTCGTTTGACCTGTTTATCATCTATCTGCAGGGGATTGAGTCTTAGAACAACAGCAACTTTTCCTGTGCGCCCGACCGTAAATTGAATACCCTTTACCTCTGCAATTTGCTGGGCTGGTGGAAATTTCCATGCCATCACCCACGTTGCTTTGCCTGGCAGCCAATATTGCCCCGCAGGCTCTATTGCCTCACGAACCACAATACCGTCGGTCACAAAGGGAAGAGGGGTCGTAAACAAGGACTCCCGTAACATCGCGATTGTTTCCAGTGAGCTAACAGGCGTTGACCAAATTTTAGTTAGCGGAAAACCAGCCTGTGCGAGCGTGTCTAATTTCAGATTCATATCAGCAGGCCCATCTGGCCACGCCCAAATAAATATCCCCAATTCATTGAGCAAGGCTGAGTCGCTTTGGCTCATCATGGCACCAGCCACTTTTCCTCTGGCATTTATGCCACCCATCGTTTTCTGTATGTGATTATCTCTTTTCCAGAAAACCTCCCCTTGCAACACGCTATTAGCAAGCCGGCCTGAAAGGGTTACGGGGATAGCGGGAATCATTTTGGCCTTCTCTGTCCAGTCTTGCCCTTTCTCTCCGTCCCCGCGGCTAAGGAGTTTAGCCAGGCGTCCTTGCTGATAAACCAGGGTCACCGCCACACCATCGACTTTAGGTTGCACCCAGAGATCGGTTTTGCCTTTGGCCCATTGAGCAACTGCTGCACTATCTGGCAGTTTTTTTAAGCCTGTATGAGCAACCGGGTGCAACGCTTTCCCCTGTGTCGCCAACTGCGGTGGTTGTGGTTTTTCCGAGGGATGAAAGCAGCGCTGCCATTCATTGTATTGCCTGCGTAGACCATCGTATGTCGCATCACTGACCTCACTAACGCCCTGTTGGTAATAAGATTGATCCCACTGACTAAGCTTTTCATTCAATCCAGACATCTCCTGCTGGACTTGCCCCGATGACCAAGCCGGACATGTCGCCGACGCCATTGCGCTCATCAGTCCCAGAAAACCGATAAATTTTGTAATCCACTTCATAATTCCCTCCGTGTAGAAGCAAAGAGAGATATAACGCCAGGAAACAAGCCGTACTAATAGGTTCTAAAAAGGATGCGAGGAGATTTCAGACATATTTAACTTGTTTCAGTAACACGAGGGGTTTTTTGGAAAACATTACGCAAATTGGTAGAAATCTTGCCGGGGAACACGACAAATTCTACGAGACACGGAGACGGCGTGTATAATAGGCCCGTATACGCACTTCTTTTTATGCTTACCGATAAGTTAGAACTCATGGCTCAAGGCACGCTTTATATCGTTTCCGCCCCAAGTGGCGCGGGGAAATCCAGCCTCATCCAGGCTTTGTTGAAGACACAACCGCTGTACGACACGCAGGTTTCTATTTCCCATACCACTCGTGGTATTCGTCCGGGAGAGAACCACGGCGAGCACTATTTCTTTGTGGAAAAGGAAGAGTTTAAGCAGATGATTGCTGAAGACGCATTCCTGGAACACGCTGAAGTGTTTGGCAATTACTACGGCACCTCACGCCATGCCATTGAACAAGTTCTGGCAACCGGCGTGGATGTTTTTCTGGATATTGACTGGCAAGGTGCGCAGCAGATTCGTCAGAAAATGCCGCAAGCCCGCAGTATTTTTATTCTGCCGCCATCAAAAGTAGAACTGGACCGCCGCCTTCGTGGCCGTGGGCAAGACAGTGAAGAAGTTATTACGAAGCGAATGGAGCAGGCTGTTGCAGAAATGAGCCATTATGCCGAGTATGACTATTTAATCGTCAACGACGATTTCGACACTGCACTGTCAGATTTAAAAATTATCATTCGTGCCGAGCGTCTACGAATGGGTCGCCAAAAAGCGCGACATGACGCTTTAATCAGCAAACTATTGGCAGACTGAGCCCAGTTTCAGTATCATGCCCAGTCATTTCTTCATCTGTGGAGCATTTTAATTATGGCACGCGTAACTGTTCAGGACGCTGTTGAGAAAATTGGTAACCGTTTTGACCTGGTTCTGGTCGCCGCACGTCGCGCTCGTCAGATGCAAACTGGTGGTAAAGATCCACTAGTACCTGAAGAAAACGATAAAACGACTGTAATCGCACTGCGCGAAATCGAAGAAGGGTTGATCACCAACCAGATTCTCGATGTTCGTGATCGTCAGGAACAGCAAGAGCAGGAAGCCGCAGAACTGCAGGCCGTAACCGCTATTGCTGAAGGTCGTCGTTAATTAGCCTGCGGGTAGCCCTTGTATCTGTTTGAAAGCCTGAATCAACTGATTCAACAATACTTGCCCGAGGAGCAGATAAAGCGACTTCGGCAAGCATACCTTGTTGCGCGTGATGCTCACGAGGGACAAGCACGTTCAAGTGGTGAACCCTATATCACCCATCCCGTAGCGGTTGCCTGCATTCTGGCCGAGATGAAACTCGACTATGAAACACTGATGGCAGCACTACTGCATGATGTGATCGAAGACACCCCTGCCACCTACCAGGATATGGAACAACTGTTTGGCAAAAGCGTTGCCGAACTGGTGGAAGGGGTATCTAAGCTAGACAAACTGAAATTCCGCGATAAGAAAGAAGCTCAGGCTGAAAACTTCCGCAAAATGATCATGGCGATGGTGCAAGACATTCGCGTCATTCTGATCAAACTCGCCGACCGCACACATAACATGCGCACGCTCGGGTCTTTACGCCCGGATAAGCGCCGCCGCATTGCTCGCGAAACCCTCGAAATTTATAGCCCTCTGGCACACCGTCTTGGTATTCATCACCTGAAAACCGAGTTAGAAGAGCTGGGCTTTGAAGCGCTTTACCCGAACCGCTACCGCGTGATTAAAGAAGTGGTAAAAGCGGCGCGTGGTAACCGCAAAGAGATGATTCAAAAAATCCTCTCTGAAATCGACGGGCGTTTGCAAGAAGCAGGCATTCCTTGCCGTGTCAGTGGTCGCGAAAAACACCTTTACTCCATCTACTGCAAAATGACGCTCAAAGAGCAGCGTTTCCATTCGATTATGGATATCTACGCTTTCCGCGTAATCGTCCATGACATGGATACCTGTTACCGCGTTCTTGGGCAGATGCATAGCCTCTACAAGCCGCGTCCTGGGCGGGTTAAGGACTATATCGCCATTCCAAAGGCCAACGGATATCAGTCCCTGCATACTTCAATGATTGGCCCACACGGTGTGCCGGTTGAAGTGCAAATCCGTACCGAAGATATGGATCAGATGGCAGAGATGGGTGTTGCCGCTCACTGGGCTTATAAAGAGCAGGGTGAAAGTGGCACAACCGCACAAATCCGCGCTCAGCGCTGGATGCAAAGCCTGCTGGAATTACAGCAAAGTGCGGGCAGCTCATTTGAATTTATCGAGAGCGTAAAATCCGATCTGTTCCCGGATGAGATTTACGTTTTCACCCCGGAAGGGCGCATTGTCGAATTGCCTGCGGGCGCGACACCTGTCGATTTCGCCTATGCCGTGCATACCGACATCGGCCATGCTTGCGTCGGTGCTCGTGTCGACAGGCAACCCTATCCGCTGTCTCAGTCGCTAAGCAGCGGCCAGACTATCGAAATCATTACGGCGCCAGGTGCACGCCCGAACGCCGCTTGGCTGAACTTTGTCGTGAGCTCTAAAGCCCGTGCCAAAATCCGCCAGATGCTGAAAAACCTCAAACGTGACGACTCCGTTAGTCTTGGTCGCCGTTTGCTAAACCACGCTTTAGGTGGCAGCCGTAAATTAGCCGAAGTCCCACCAGAAAATATTCAACGTGAGCTTGAGCGCATGAAGCTCGCTACGCTTGATGATTTGCTGGCTGAAATCGGCCTTGGTAACGCCATGAGTGTGGTTGTCGCGAAGAACCTGCAAGGTGAATCGTCAGTGGTACAGCAAGGCCACTCAACGACTCACAGTCATCTGCCGATTAAAGGCGCTGATGGTGTGCTGATTACCTTTGCTAAGTGTTGCCGTCCAATCCCTGGTGACCCAATTATTGCGCACGTAAGCCCAGGCAAAGGGCTGGTTATCCACCATGAATCTTGCCGTAACATCCGAGGCTATCAAAAAGAGCCAGAGAAATTTATGGCAGTGGAATGGGATAAAGAGACAGAACAAGAGTTTACCACCGAGATCAAGGTGGATATGTTTAACCATCAGGGTGCGCTGGCAAACCTGACGGCTGCGCTCAATAATGCAGGCTCCAATATTCAAAGCCTGAACACCGAAGAGAAAGATGGTCGCGTATACAGTGCGTTCATTCGTCTGACTGCACGCGACCGTATCCATCTGGCAAATCTCATGCGTAAAATCCGCGTGATGCCGGATGTGATTAAAGTCACCCGCAACCGAAACTAGTGTTATGAATCCTCAACGTTATGCGCGTATTTGCGAGATGCTCGCCAGGCGTCAGCCTGATCTGACCGTCTGCATGGAGCAGGTCCATAAACCTCATAACGTCTCGGCGATTATTCGCACCGCTGATGCCGTTGGTGTACATGAAGTTCACGCGGTCTGGCCGGGTAACCGCATGCGCACCATGGCCTCTTCCGCCGCGGGAAGCAACTCCTGGGTTGAAGTCAAAACGCACCGCAATATTGGCGATGCCGTTGCCCAGCTAAAAAGCAGCGGAATGCAAATCCTCGCCACCAACCTTTCTGATAAAGCCGTCGATTTCCGTGAAATTGATTACACCCGCCCAACCTGCATTTTGATGGGGCAGGAAAAAACCGGTATTACTCAGGAAGCATTAGCGTTGGCAGACCAGGACATCATTATTCCGATGACCGGAATGGTGCAATCGCTCAACGTTTCCGTGGCCTCCGCGCTCATTCTTTATGAAGCGCAGCGCCAGCGTCAGAACGCCGGAATGTATCAGCGCGAAAACAGCACGCTGCCAGAATCCGAACAACAGCGCCTGCTGTTTGAAGGCGGCTATCCTGTACTGGCGCGCGTTTCCCGCCGTAAAGGTTTGCCCTACCCGCATGTGAATCAGCAAGGTGAGATAGAAGCTGATGCCGCATGGTGGGCCACAATGCAATCTGCGGAGTAGCAGGATGAAAGGCCGTTTGCTGGATGCCATACCGTTAAGTACGCTTGCCGGAGTGGGTGCCAGCCAGAGCGGCAAACTGGCCAAAATTGGCCTGTACACCATTCAAGATCTCCTGCTCCACCTGCCGCTTCGTTACGAAGACCGCACGCATCTCTACCCCATAAATGACTTGATGCCGGGCACTCATGCCACGGTGGAAGGTGAAGTGCTGAACTGCAATATCAGTTTTGGTCGCCGCCGCATGATGACCTGCCAGATTTCTGACGGCACCGGCATCCTGACCATGCGGTTTTTCAACTTCAATGCCGCGATGAAAAACAGCCTCGCAACCGGTAAACGTGTGCTCGCTTATGGCGAAGCAAAGCGCGGGACGCACGGCGCGGAGATGATTCATCCAGAATACCGCGTTCAGGGCGATCTCAGTACCCCTGAATTGCAGGAAACTCTGACGCCGGTTTACCCCACGACGGAAGGCATTCGCCAGGCGACTCTGCGCAAACTGACCGACCAGGCACTGGAGTTGCTGGATACC
The DNA here is from genome assembly GCA_024169445.1 of Buttiauxella agrestis ATCC 33320. GTDB lineage: Bacteria > Pseudomonadota > Gammaproteobacteria > Enterobacterales > Enterobacteriaceae > Buttiauxella > Buttiauxella ferragutiae. The sequence continues at coordinate 1,057,045 of JALKFA010000001.1, read as the reverse complement.
TGCGCTATCACCGAATTACTCCCGGCGGATTTGAGCAAGGGGATGATGAGCCTCCCGGAAGCATTGCGTACTTTGCATCGCCCGCCACCGACCATGCAGTTAGCCGATCTGGAAACCGGGAAGCACCCTGCTCAGCAGCGCTTAATCCTTGAAGAATTACTGGCGCATAACCTCAGCATGCTCGCACTCCGTGCGGGTGCTCAGCGTTATCATGCATTGCCCCTACATAATCATGATGAATTAAAAAACCAACTGCTGGCTGCCCTTCCGTTTAAACCAACGGGTGCGCAAGAACGAGTGGTGGCAGAAATTGAACATGATATGGCGCTGGATGTGCCGATGATGCGTCTGGTGCAAGGCGATGTGGGTTCGGGCAAAACGCTGGTTGCAGCACTTGTCGCATTGCGTGCGATTGCGCATGGCAAACAAGTTGGCTTGATGGCACCGACGGAATTGCTCGCCGAGCAGCACGCCAATAATTTCCGCCAGTGGTTTGCGCCATTGGGTATTGAGGTGGGCTGGCTCGCCGGTAAGCAAAAAGGTAAAGCGCGAATCGCCCAACAAGATGCCATCGCCAGCGGACAAGTGTCGATGGTGGTGGGAACGCATGCAATTTTCCAGGAACAGGTGCAATTCTCTCAACTCGCACTGGTCATCATTGATGAACAGCATCGCTTTGGCGTCCATCAGCGCCTGGCGCTGTGGGAAAAAGGCCAGATCCAGGGATTCCATCCGCATCAACTCATTATGACTGCGACGCCAATCCCACGAACCCTCGCGATGACAGCCTATGCCGATCTGGACACGTCGACAATCGACGAACTGCCACCAGGCCGTACGCCAGTTACCACGGTTGCCATTCCTGACTCGCGCCGCAACGATATTATCGACCGTGTACGTGGGGCATGTAGTGATGAAGGCCGACAGGCATACTGGGTTTGTACGCTGATTGAAGAGTCGGAATTACTGGAAGCACAGGCTGCAGAAGTGACATGGGACGAGCTAAAAACTGCCCTGCCGAATCTGAATATTGGCCTGGTCCATGGGCGCATGAAGCCGCAAGAAAAGCAGGCCGTTATGCAGGCTTTCAAAGAAGGGTCGATTCATCTTTTAGTCGCTACAACGGTCATTGAAGTGGGCGTTGATGTCCCAAATGCCAGCCTGATGATTATCGAAAACCCTGAGCGCCTCGGGCTTGCACAACTCCACCAACTGCGCGGCCGTGTGGGACGTGGGGCCGTTGCATCCCATTGTGTGTTGCTGTACAAATCGCCGCTGTCAAAAACTGCGCAACTGCGTTTACAGGTGCTGCGCGACAGCAACGATGGTTTTGTGATTGCACAAAAAGATTTGGAAATTCGTGGGCCGGGGGAATTACTCGGTACGCGTCAGACAGGGAATGCCGAGTTTAAAGTGGCAGATTTACTGCGCGACCAGGCGATGATTCCTGAAGTGCAGCGCCTTGCACGCCATATCCATGAACGCTATCCGCAACAGGCAACCGCGCTCATCGAACGCTGGATGCCTGAAACGGAACGCTATTCAAACGCCTGATTGCTTAGCCAAAGATTGGCAGCATCAGGTACAGCTTGATGACTATCGCGTTGACGATATCAATAAAGAACGCGCCAACCATCGGAACCACCAGAAACGCCATGTGTGACGGGCCAAAACGCTCGGTAATCGCCTGCATATTGGCGATAGCCGTTGGTGTTGCCCCAAGGCCAAAACCACAATGGCCCGCGGCAAGTACCGCTGCATCATAGTTTTTACCCATCAAGCGATACGTCACGAAAATCGCATATAGCGCCATAAAGATGGTTTGCACCGTCAGAATTGCCAACATTGGCAACGCCAGTGACGCCAGTTCCCACAGCTTCAGGCTCATCAGCGCCATAGCGAGGAACAGAGACAAACAAACGTTCCCCAGCACGGAAACCGCGCGTTCAAATACCCGATAGAAGCCGAGCAGTGAGAGTGTATTGCTTAGGATAACCCCAATAAATAGCACACAAACGAACGTCGGTAATTCAAAGCTGGTGCCTTGAATAAGATGCGCTACAAACTTGCCAGTAGTAAGGCAGATAGCAATCATCGCGATAGTTTCAATCAGCACCATAGAGGTGATCATGCGCCCAACCGCAGGTTTTTCGAAGGCCGTTGGATCTACGCTATCTTCTGGCGTGCCATCAGGTGTGGATGAGTGTTTGACCAGGTAACGCGCCACCGGCCCGCCAATCAAACCACCCAGTACCAAACCAAATGTTGCGCAAGCCATCGCAACTTCGGTGGCGTTCTGGAAACCATAACGCTCGCTAAATAATTTACTCCACGCCGCACCGGTACCGTGGCCACCAGACAGGGTAATGGAACCTGCCAGTAAGCCCATTAACGGGTCAAGACCTAACAGGCTCGCCATACCAATACCGATGGCGTTTTGCATCACCAGCAAACCTACTACCACGATCAGGAAAATACCGACAACTTTGCCGCCTGCACGCAAGCTGGAAAGGTTGGCATTCAGACCGATGGTGGCAAAGAAAGCCAGCATCAATGGGTCTTTCAGACTCATATCAAATTCAAATTCCCAGCCGACGCTTTTTTTGAGCACCAGTAAGGCCAGGGCGATTAACAACCCACCCGCTACAGGTTCAGGGATAGTGTATTTTTTTAATAGCGGTATGGTATGGACCATTTTTCGGCCCAGTAACAACACGAGAGTCGCAGCAACAAGGGTAGAAAGGGTGTCGAGATAAAACATAGAATTGCTCCTGTTTGCGCATATTTCTCACAGACGCTTTAATTTATCCTTCACTGGAATTTCAGGTTCTAGAAAAATCAGTAGCCGGATTTTAACCAAAAAAGAGTCGAAAGTTATATAAAAAGCTCGGTATATGTGATTTTTATCTTAAGAAACATTGTTAGCAAACGTTTGCTTTTACCATCCAGTCCGTTAAAATCACCGTTTTTTCGGCAAGGGATAATTTCTGATGTCTGTTAATGCTGTTGAGTCTGAAGGTGCGCAATCGGTTGCTCAGGCTCGTTCCAGTGAATTGATTTACCGCCTCGAGGACAGACCCCCTCTCCCACAGACTCTTTTTGCTGCCGGTCAGCACTTATTAGCGATGTTTGTTGCGGTGATCACACCGGCGATGTTGATTTGCCAGGCTCTGGGACTTCCAGCCGAAGATACCCAACATATTATCAGTATGTCGTTGTTCGCCTCCGGCGTGGCATCGATTATTCAGATTAAAGCCTGGGGCCCGGTGGGCTCTGGGCTTCTGTCTATTCAGGGCACCAGTTTTAACTTTGTTTCACCGTTAATTATGGGCGGTATGGCATTGAAAAATGGCGGGGCCGATGTTCCGACCATGATGGCCGCCCTGTTTGGCACATTAATGCTCGCAAGCTGCACCGAAATGCTGTTATCGCGCTTCCTGCATCTGGCTCGCCGCATCATCACCCCGCTGGTTTCAGGTGTGGTGGTGATGATTATCGGCCTTTCTCTTATTCAGGTTGGCCTGACGTCTATCGGCGGTGGCTATGCCGCGATGAGCGACCATACCTTTGGCGCGCCAAAAAATCTGCTGCTGGCAGGTGCTGTACTGCTGGTCATCATTCTGCTAAACCGCCAGCGCAACGCTTACTTGCGCGTGGCTTCTCTGGTTATCGCCATGGCAGTGGGTTATGCGCTGGCCTGGGCGATGGGCATGCTGCCGAATGTTGCCCCGTCAACCAACACCGAACTGATTATGGTGCCAACGCCGTTGTATTACGGCCTGGGCATTGACTGGAATCTGCTAGTCCCGCTGATGCTGGTCTTTATGGTGACCTCACTGGAAACCATTGGCGATATTACCGCGACTTCTGACGTTTCTGAGCAGCCAGTTTCAGGTCCTCTATATATGAAGCGCCTGAAAGGTGGCGTGTTGGCTAATGGCTTGAACTCCTGTGTTTCTGCGGTATTCAATACCTTCCCTAACTCCTGCTTCGGCCAGAACAACGGCGTGATTCAGCTTACCGGCGTTGCCAGCCGCTACGTCGGTTTTGTCGTCGCACTGATGTTGATCGTTCTCGGCTTGTTCCCGGCAGTAAGCGGGTTTGTCCAGCACATTCCTGAGCCGGTATTAGGCGGCGCGACGATCGTGATGTTTGGCACTATTGCCGCTTCTGGTGTGCGTATTGTTTCCCGCGAACCACTGAATCGCCGTGCGATTATGATTATCGCGCTGTCTCTGGCGGTCGGGATGGGCGTGTCTCAACAACCGTTAATTTTACAATTTGCACCTGACTGGTTGAAAACGCTGCTCTCTTCCGGGATTGCGGCCGGTGGTATCACCGCTATCGTGTTAAACCTCATTTTCCCGCCTGAGAAAAATTGATGTACCTCACGCGCTGGTGATTTGTTGTCACCAGCGCGTGTTACCCCTCCTGACAATCCCATCCTTGAGCTATAACGGTAAATGGGGCATAACACCCATACCGAAACTTCATGGGATGGAAGACAATGAAATTTCTCGGAAAGCTGATCACTGCGTTATTGGTCGTCATATTTGTTGCGCTAATCGCTGCCTATTTTTTACTGCAAACTCGTTGGGGAGCCACCCAGGTTAGCAGTTGGGTCAATGAAAAGAGCGATTACAATTTCTCTTTTGAAAAGATGAGTCATCGCCTGGCTTCGCCCACGCACCTCACGCTGACTAAAGTGACTTTCGGTCGCAAAGGCCAGCCTGCAACATTAGTGGCGCAAAATATTGATATCGACCTGAGCTCCCGGCAGTTTTCAGAGCCGATGCACTTCGACAAAATTCTGTTGCAAAACGGAACGCTAAATCTCAGCCCTAATGCTGCGCCGCTGCCTTTCCAGGCCGACATGCTGCAATTAAACGATATGGCGCTCAACAGCCCGAATACGGCATGGGACTTACGTGCGCAGCGCGTCAACGGTGGCGTGACCCCATGGCAGCCGCAGCCTGGCAAAGTCCTCGGTAATACGGCAGATATTCAATTTAGCGCAGGCTCCATGACGCTCAACGGCGTTCCCGCCACTAACGTCCTGTTGCAGGGCGCGATTAATAACCAACAAGTGACGCTCTCAACCATTGGCGCGGATATGGCACGCGGTTCGCTCACGGGTAATGCCCGGCGGCTTGCAGACGGTTCCTGGCAGATTGGTAGCCTGCGTTTGAACGACATTCGCCTGCAAACAGAAAAATCCATTGCCGATTTCCTGGCCCCGCTTGCCACCGTCCCTTCACTGAAAATTGATAGCCTGGAAGTCACCGATGCGCGGCTGGAAGGTAAAGACTGGGCGGTCACTGATTTAGATCTGAGTTTGCGCAATCTGACGCTGGCAGATGGCGGATGGCAAAGCGACGACGGGCGGTTGTCGATGAATGCCAGCGATTTTATCAATGGCGATCTGCATCTGAATGATCCGATTGTGAATATCGACTTCAGCCCGCAAGCCGCCACGCTACGCCAGTTCACTTCACGTTGGGAAAGAGGCATGGTCCGCGCCTCAGGCGTTTGGTTACGCAATGAGAAAAAGCTGGCGCTGGATGAGCTGGTTTTTGCCGGGCTTGAATATACGCTGCCGGAAGACTGGAAAGCCCGCTGGATGAAACCGCTGCCGGAATGGGTGCATTCGGTGACCATTAAAAAGCTGTCGGCGAACCGGAATCTGGTCATCGATATCGACCCGGCCTTCCCGTTCCAGTTCACCGCGTTAGACGGCACGGCGAACAATCTTGAAGTTGTGCGCAACAGCCAGTGGGGAATCTGGAGTGGCAACGCCACGCTGAATGCGTCGTCAGCCACTTTCAATCGTGTCGATGTCCGTCGCCCGTCGATTTCGTTGAATGCCACAGATAACCAGATTTCGATTACCGAGCTGAGTGCTTTTGCGGGTGAAGGTATGCTGGAAGCAACAGGGGCAATTTCGCAGGCTCCGCAACGTAATGCTGCGATAAATCTGCGAGGACGTTCGGTGCCGGTAAACGTGTTGCAACAATGGGGATGGCCGGCGTTGCCGCTGGAAGGGAATGGTAATTTACAGCTTTCCGTGACCGGCAGCCTTGCTGCGCAAGCCGCCCTTAAACCGACCGTGAACGGTACCTTGCAAGCCACCAGTTCCGACGGCAAACAAGTACAGCAAACTATGCAGAATGGCGATGTTCCCGGCGCATAAGCGCCGGGTTCTTATTCTTCTTCGTTCCCACCTTCTTCAAGTGGGCCAAAAGGTTTAGCGGGTAGTACCAGATACACTCCTTCAAATACCGCGCCTGGAGTATCATCGCCGTACAGCTCAACTTGCAATGCAACGCGAGCTTTGCGGCCTCGCGCCAGGCGGTCAAGATCACCGCTTAGCGACCCCAAATCGGCAATAGCACCCGGCCTTCCGGTGATCGGGCTGCTATATCGGATATGCGCATCGGCGAGAATAATCGTGCCGCCAAGATGCCGCTCGCGCAACATTAGCCAAATCAGCCCCCAACCCGTCAGCGTGGCGAGAGAAAACAAGCTGCCTGCAAATAAGGTCTGGTGCGGGTTTTGATTGCCTGCTTCCGGCATAGTGGTAATGAATTTCTGCCCGGTGTATTGCAGGATGCGCACGCCCATTTTTTCACTCAATGGAATGTGCTGATACCAGGCTTGTTGTAGCTGCCCACACCAGTCAGCGCGATGAAGAATGTCATCCAGTGAGGCAACCGGTTTAATCATCAAGTAGTGGCGAATCGGGGTGGTCGAAGGCGTAGTAATTTCACCTTGATTCTCAAACCCCAGTTTGGCAAAAAATTCGACGGCATCTTCACGCGCGCTACACACCACACGTTTGACCCCTTCCTGACGCGCGACAGACTCAAGCGTCATCGCCACCAGCGTTCCCAGCCCTTTATCTTGCACAGACGGATGAACCGCCATAAAGCGAATAGCCGCTTCGTTATCGGCATTGATATACAAGCGGCCAATGGCAACAATACTTCCTTCTTCGTCCACCACCATTTGGTGATGAGCCATGGCATCCCAGGCGTCGCGCTCGGAGCCTTTGGGTTGATGCAGCGGCTTGCGCAACATCTCCCAACGAAACTGGTAATAGAGCTCAAGCTCTTCTTCGGTTTGCGGTACGCGAAGGTGATACATACATGTACTCTCTCTTGTTACGCGGGACCGGGTTTTGTCGGATGGCGCTTGCGCTTATCCGACCTACAAGTGCTGTGAATTCAGACCTGTAACCAAAACGTCACCGGGCCATCATTGGTCAGGCTCACCTGCATGTCGGCGGCGAAGCGCCCCGTTTCAGCCACGATGCCCTGTTGTCGACAGCGTTCAACAAAGTATTCATATAACTCTTCTGCAAGCTGTGGTGCTGCACCACCCGAGAAGCTCGGACGCATGCCACGTTCGGTATCGGCTGCGAGGGTAAACTGCGAAACCACCAGCACACTGCCACCGGCTTGCTGAACATTCAGGTTCATTTTGTCGTTTTCATCGCCAAAAATACGGTAACCCAAAACCCGCTCGCAAAGGCGATTCGCTTTCTGTTCGTTATCTTCTTTTTCGACACCCAATAACACTAAAAGTCCTGGGCCAATTTCACCCGTCACTTCACCCGCCACAGTGACGCGAGCGTGGGTGACGCGCTGAATTAATGCAATCATGGTTCTTCCAATTCTTCCCGCTGTGATTCAATGCGAAGTTTTCGGTAATCGCCGAGAGTGACAGTAATTTCGGCGCCGAGCAACACGATACACCAGGTCCAATAGACCCAGACAAATAAAATGGGGATCACGGCTAACACACCGTAAATCAACTGGTAAGAGGGAAACATGGTGATGTAGAGGGCAAAGCCTTTTTTCCCCAGCTCGAATAAAACTGCGGCGACCAGCGAGCCGATTAGTGCGTCACGCACAGGGACCCGCGTGGTTGGGACGATGCTGTAGAGCAACCAGAACGACAGCCAGGACAGCAGCAGCGGGAAGATGCGCAACATATCATCAATCACACTGTTAAAGCCCGTAACCCAACGCAGAGACAGCAAATAAGAGCTGATCGCCAGACTCGCCCCGGCCAACAGTGGCCCCAGCGTTAAAATCATCCAGTAAACCGCAAACGAATAGATTTTTGGGCGCGTACGCGTGCTGCGCCAGATGGTGTTCAGCGCACTATCCACGGCGTACATCAGTAATAGTGCGGTGACGATAAGCCCGCAGGCTCCCACCACCGTCATTTTGTTGGAGTTAGCGACAAACTGTTCGATATAGCGCTGAATAATATCGCCGGTAGCGGGCATAAAGTTTGAGAAGACGAAGTGACGCAACTGGACACTGATGTCGGCAAACATAGGGAATGCCGCAAATAACGCAAACACCACCGCAACCAAGGGCACCAGCGAGAGCAATGACACGTAGGCAAGGTTCCCTGCAAGCGTAGTCATATTGTCCTGGTCGATGCGGTGCCAGAGCAACTTTCCCCAGGCGATACACGGCCTGAGGTGTTGGCTCGTTTTACGATGAACGTTTTTTATCATAGGCCTTTTGCGAAATAGCCAGGCACCGTGTCTTTTCCGGTCACCAAAATGCTGGTGATACCCAACTGTTGAGCTCCTTTAATATTATCGGCGTTGTCGTCAAAAAAGACCGCCTGATCCGCGCAAAAACCTTCTGTTTCGAGTAATTTTTGATAAATCTCTACCTCGGGTTTTCGCATACCCATTTCCTGGGACAGATAGATTTTATCTGCCGCCTCGGCAATTTGCGGATATTCACCCGGCCAGAAATAAGTGTGTAAGCGGTTGGTATTTGAAAGCACCACGACGCGATGTCCATCTTCGCGAAGTTTGTTCATCACGGTGATAACTTCTGTGCGTAACCCGACAAAGATAGCCTGCCAACCGGCGGAAAATTGATCGAAGCTCAGTGCCATGCCCATTTCTTCACAGACCGCTTCAGCAAACTCTACATCACTAATTTGCCCACGCTCGTGGCGTTTGAAAGCCTCCCCCATCACAAAGCTTTTTTGCAAATTCGCTAGCGGTATACGGCTGTAATCGCTCCATACCCCCATCACGCGGTTGAAGTCGATATCAACAATGACGTTGCCTAAATCAAAGATATACAGCATAAGCCTCTCCTTTGCGTATGGACAAATAACTGTAGCGGTAAAGGGAGGCTTTGACTATCGGCGGGTTTGCAATGATGCAGGTTCTGCGAGCAACAGTGCAAAAAAAAGCCCCGCCTAAACAGGCAGGGCTTCAATGCTTTGCAGGAAAGAAACTTACGCTTCTTTGCCGCCACGACCCGCGCGTTTGCGGTCGTTTTCAGTCAGGTGACGTTTACGAATACGGACAGAAGTTGGAGTCACTTCTACCAGTTCGTCGTCATCGATGAATTCCAGAGCTTGCTCCAGAGACATCTTCAGTGCTGGGACCAGAGTGGTTGCTTCGTCAGTACCAGAAGCACGCATGTTGGTCAGTTTCTTACCGGTCAGGCAGTTTACAGTCAGGTCGTTAGAACGACTGTGAATACCGATGATCTGGCCTTCGTAAACTTCTGCACCGTGGCCCAGGAACAACTTGCCGCGATCTTGCAGACCGAACAGAGCAAACGCAACCGCTTTACCCTGGCCGTTAGAGATCAGCACGCCGTTCTGACGCTGGCCGATTTCGCCTGGTTTCACGTCGTCGTAATGGCTGAATGTGGAGTACAGCAGACCCGTACCAGAAGTCATGGTCATGAACTCAGTACGGAAGCCAATCAGGCCACGTGCTGGAATCAGGTAATCCAGACGGATACGGCCTTTGCCGTCAGGGATCATGTCTTTGACATCGCCCTTACGCTCGCCCATCGCCTGCATCACAGAACCCTGGTGCTGTTCTTCGATATCCAGAGTCACGTTCTCGAACGGCTCTTGCATACGACCATCGATCATACGGTTGATTACTTTCGGACGGGACACAGCCAGTTCGAAGCCTTCACGACGCATGTTTTCGATAAGAACAGACAGGTGCAGCTCACCACGACCGGATACACGGAATGCATCCGCATCTTCGGTTTCTTCAACACGCAGTGCAACGTTGTGCACCAGCTCTTTGTTCAGGCGGTCAAGGATCTGACGAGAGGTAACAAATTTACCTTCTTTGCCACAGAACGGAGAGGTGTTGACGTTGAAGAACATGGTAACAGTTGGTTCATCAACAGACAGTGCTGGCAGCGCTTCAACATTTTGCGTGTCGCAAAGGGTGTCGGAGATGTTCAGCTCGCCCAGACCGGTAATCGCGATGATGTCGCCGGCTTCCGCTTCGGTGGATTCAATACGCTCCAGGCCGAGGTGGGTCAGTACTTTACCGACTTTACCGTTACGAGTTTTACCTTCGCTGTCGATGATAGTGATTTGCTGGTTAGGCTTCACTTTACCGCGTTTGATGCGACCGATGCCGATAACACCAACGTAGTTGTTGTAATCGAGCTGGGAGATTTGCATCTGGAACGGACCATCAAGGTCAACGCTTGGTGCTTTAACGTGGTCAACAATCGCCTGGTACAGCGGGGTCATGTCTTCCGCCATATCACCGTGATCGTTACCTGCGATACCCATCAACGCTGATGCGTAGATGATTGGGAAATCGAGTTGCTCGTCAGTAGCGTCAAGGTTTACGAACAGGTCGAACACCTGATCAACAACCCAGTCAGGACGCGCGCCAGGACGGTCAACTTTGTTGATAACAACAATTGGCTTCAAACCATGAGCAAATGCCTTCTTGGTTACGAAGCGCGTCTGCGGCATTGGGCCATCCATTGCATCAACGACCAGCAGAACGGAGTCTACCATGGACATTACACGTTCAACTTCACCACCGAAGTCGGCGTGCCCAGGGGTATCAACGATGTTGATACGGTAGTCATTCCATTTGATAGCGGTGTTTTTAGCGAGGATGGTAATCCCACGCTCTTTCTCCAAATCGTTGGAGTCCATCACGCGTTCAGTGGCTTCAGCACGGTCGTTACTGAAAGTACCAGATTGCTGCAGCAGCTTATCAACCAGGGTAGTTTTACCATGGTCAACGTGCGCGATGATGGCGATATTACGCAGATTTTCGATCACAACTTTGCCTCAGGCATTAGAAATAGCGCGTTATTGTACACGTATTAATCGAAGGACATAACAGGATCACAAAGAACTTTTACAAACAATGTTGAAAGTAAGGGTTTGTGATCGCTTTCACGGAGCAAAAAAGGGAGCCACAACGAAAATTGCACCAATATGGTGCTCAAATCTCAGACTGAAGCACTACATTGGTGCAAACTATCCATCATGGTGCATCCCTTTTGCACTATGGTGCGCATGATAGCGCCTTTTTAGGGTAATTTAAAAGTTGGCACAGATTTCGCTTTAAACATTTTAGGGCGAATAGCCAAACGAAGAAAGTATTGAACACCTCGTTACCACGACGACAATGACCAATCCGGGAGAGTTAAGTATGTCCGCTGAACACGTTTTGACGATGCTGAATGAACACGAAGTGAAGTTTGTAGATTTGCGCTTCACTGACACCAAAGGTAAAGAACAGCACGTCACTATCCCTGCTCATCAGGTTACTGCTGACTTCTTCGAAGAAGGCAAAATGTTTGATGGTTCTTCAATTGGTGGCTGGAAAGGCATCAATGAATCCGACATGGTTCTGATGCCAGATGCATCTACCGCTGTTATTGACCCATTCTTCGCTGATTCTACGCTGATCATTCGTTGCGACATTCTTGAGCCTGGCACCATGCAGGGTTATGACCGCGATCCACGCTCCATTTCCAAGCGTGCTGAAGACTACCTGCGTTCTACTGGCATCGCCGATACCGTACTGTTCGGGCCAGAACCAGAGTTCTTCTTGTTCGACGACGTTCGTTTCGGTAGCTCCATCTCCGGTTCTCACGTGGCTATCGATGATATCGAAGGCGCATGGAACAGCGGCACCAAATACGAAGGCGGCAACAAAGGCCACCGTCCTGCTGTTAAAGGCGGTTACTTCCCAGTTCCTCCGGTTGACTCCGCACAAGACCTGCGTTCTGCAATGTGTCTGACTATGGAGCAAATGGGCCTGGTTGTTGAAGCTCACCACCACGAAGTAGCAACTGCTGGTCAGAACGAAGTGGCTACCCGCTTCAACACCATGACTAAAAAAGCAGATGAGATTCAGATCTACAAATATGTGGTTCACAACGTTGCTCATGCTTACGGCAAAACAGCGACCTTTATGCCAAAACCAATGTTTGGCGATAACGGTTCTGGTATGCACTGCCATATGTCCCTGGCTAAGAACGGTGTAAACCTGTTCGCTGGTGACAAATATGCTGGCCTGTCTGAGCAAGCGCTGTACTACATCGGCGGTGTTATCAAACACGCTAAAGCCATCAACGCCCTGGCTAACCCAACCACCAACTCCTACAAGCGTCTGGTCCCGGGTTACGAAGCTCCAGTTATGCTGGCTTACTCTGCAGCTAACCGTTCCGCTTCAATCCGTATCCCAGTAGTTGCGTCTCCGAAAGCACGTCGTATCGAAGTGCGCTTCCCGGACCCAGCGGCTAACCCATACCTGTGCTTCGCAGCACTGCTGATGGCTGGTCTTGATGGTATCAAGAACAAAATCCATCCGGGCGAAGCAATGGACAAAAACCTGTACGACTTGCCTCCAGAAGAAGCAAAAGAGATCCCACAAGTTGCAGGCTCTCTGGAAGAAGCACTGAACTGCCTGAACGAAGACCGCGAGTTCCTGACTGCGGGCGGCGTGTTCACTGATGAAGCTATCGATGCTTACATCGCGCTGCGTATCGAAGAAAACGACCGCGTGCGTATGACTCCGCACCCAGTCGAGTTTGAACTGTATTACAGCGTTTAATGACGTTGAGCAGATTGCTGACAAAATTCACTAAACAGGTGTTGTAGGGCTGCGCTTATCCGACCTACGAAGTGGTTTGTCATCAGTCTCAGAAGATTTTTAGTTGCCGTGGAAACTTTTAGCCCATCTCAGGATGGGCTTTTTTCTCCACAAATAATCTGCTGCAACAATATCTTTTGCTGCCAGGAAACTATAATGCACCATCACAGTGCAAATTATCGGAGACTGCTGTATGGCAACCGGCACGCTGCCCGATGCTGGGCAGATCCTGAATTCTTTAATCAATAGCATTTTACTGGTCGATGACGAACTGGCGGTGCATTACGCCAATCCGGCGGCACAGCAACTTTTGGCGCAAAGTTCACGCAAGCTGTACGGCACACCGTTACCAGAGCTGTTGAGTTACTTTTCACTAAATATTGGCTTGATGCAGGAAAGCCTGACCTCTGGCCAGGGTTTTACCGATAACGAAGTCACGCTGGTTATCGATAGCCGCTCCCACATTCTTTCCCTGACAGCACAACGTTTACCAGAAGGTTTCATCCTGATGGAAATGGCGCCGATGGATAACCAACGACGTTTAAGTCAGGAACAGTTACAGCAGGCGCAGCAAATTGCCGCTCGTGACTTAGTCCGTGGGCTGGCTCATGAGATTAAAAATCCACTTGGTGGGTTACGTGGTGCCGCGCAATTACTGGCAAAAGCCTTACCCGATCCTTCGCTCACTGAATACACCAAGGTGATTATTGAGCAGGCTGATCGTTTACGTAATCTGGTCGACAGGCTGTTAGGCCCGCAGCAACCTGGCATGCACGTTACTGAAAGTATTCATAAAGTCACCGAACGGGTGATGAAACTGGTGTCGATGGAATTACCTGCCAACGTGTCGCTGGTAAGAGATTACGACCCAAGTTTGCCTGAGTTAGCGCACGACCCAGACCAAATTGAACAGATTTTATTGAATATTGTGCGCAACGCGCTTCAGGCGCTCGGCAGCGATGGTGGTGAGATTGTGTTACGCACGCGTACCGCTTTTCAAATTACGCTGCACGGTACTCGTTACCGACTGGCTGCACGAATTGATGTTGAAGACAACGGTCCGGGCATTCCGGCCCATCTGCAGGACACACTATTCTACCCAATGGTGAGTGGCCGTGAAGGAGGGACAGGATTAGGTCTTTCTATTGCACGCAACTTGATCGATCAGCATTCGGGAAAAATCGAATTTAACAGTTGGCCAGGTCATACCGAGTTTTCGGTTTATCTGCCCATTCGTAAGTAGAGGTCTTTATGCAACGAGGGATAGTTTGGATCGTTGATGACGATAGCTCCATCCGTTGGGTGTTGGAACGCGCACTAACAGGGGCTGGTTTAAGCTGCACCACATTTGAAAGTGGCACTGAAGTCCTGAATGCTCTTGCAACCAAAACCCCGGACGTTTTGTTATCTGATATTCGCATGCCCGGCATGGATGGCCTGGCGCTGCTAAAGCAGATTAAACAACGCCACCCGATGTTGCCGGTCATCATAATGACCGCTCATTCAGACCTTGAGGCGGCCGTGAGTGCCTATCAGCAGGGTGCTTTTGATTACCTGCCTAAACCTTTTGATATTGATGAAGCGGTGGCTCTGGTTGAACGCGCCATCAGCCACTATCAGGAACAGCAGCAACCGCGCAATGTGCAGGTTAATGGGCCAACCACCGATATTATTGGTGAAGCGCCTGCGATGCAGGATGTGTTCAGGATCATTGGCCGCCTCTCCCGGTCATCAATAAGTGTGCTGATTAACGGTGAATCCGGTACGGGTAAAGAGTTAGTCGCCCATGCCTTGCATCGCCACAGCCCACGGGTGAAATCCCCTTTTATTGCGCTGAATATGGCTGCCATCCCAAAGGATTTGATTGAGTCTGAGCTGTTTGGCCATGAGAAAGGGGCTTTTACCGGCGCTAATCAAATTCGGCAAGGCCGTTTCGAGCAGGCTGACGGCGGCACACTGTTCCTCGATGAAATCGGCGATATGCCGCTGGACGTGCAAACTCGTTTGCTGCGCGTGTTGGCTGACGGACAGTTTTATCGTGTTGGCGGTTATGCGCCGGTAAAAGTTGATGTGCGAATTATTGCCGCAACGCACCAGAACCTTGAGTTACGCGTGCAGGAAGGGAAATTCCGTGAGGATTTATTCCATCGCCTGAACGTAATTCGCGTGCATTTGCCACCCCTGCGCGAACGCCGCGAAGATATTCCGCGTCTGACTCGTCATTTCTTGCAAGATGCTGCAAAAGAGTTAGGTGTGGAAGCCAAGCAGCTTCATCCCGAAACCGAAACAGCATTAACGCGTTTGGCCTGGCCTGGAAACGTGCGCCAACTGGAAAATACCTGTCGCTGGTTAACGGTCATGGCGGCAGGCCAGGAAGTATTGATTCAGGACTTGCCTGCCGAGTTGTTCGAGACAACCATTCCCGATAGCCCGGCACATTCTCAATCCGACAGTTGGGCAACTTTACTGGCGCAATGGGCAGATCGCGCATTACGTTCCGGTCATCAGAATTTACTCTCTGAAGCTCAGCCAGAAATGGAACGCACACTGCTAACGACGGCACTGCGGCATACGCAAGGCCACAAGCAGGAAGCGGCTCGTTTACTTGGCTGGGGGCGCAATACCCTGACGCGTAAGTTGAAAGAGTTGGGGATGGAATAACAAAAAGGCGGCGTACAAGCCGCCTTTAGTTTTATATCACGCGCGAGAACTGCTGGAGGCGTGCCTTCTGGCGCAAGTAAGTATCAAAGCACATGCAGATATTACGGATTAGCAGACGACCTTTAGCTGTCACCTGAATGTGTTTACCATCAACATCCACCAGCCCATCTTTCGCCAATGGTGCCAGTAATTTCAGATCCTCGGCAAAGTACTCTGCAAAATCTAAATCCCAAAGCTGTTCAATTTCGGCAAATTTAAGCTGGAAATTGCAAATCAATGCTTTGATAACATCACGACGGATGCAGTCATCGCGGGTGAGTGCCAGGCCGCGCCACAGCGCATCGCCCTGCTGATCAACCTGCTGATAATAGGTTTTAAGCTCTTTCTGGTTCTGCGCGTAGCAGTCGCCAATCATGCTGATGGCAGAAACGCCCATTCCCAGCAGGTCGGTATCACCCTGAGTGGTGTAGCCCTGGAAGTTACGGTGCAGTTTCCCTTCGCGTTGAGCAATCGCCAGTTCGTCATCTGGCCGCGCAAAGTGGTCCATGCCAATAAACTGATATCCCGCATGGGTCAGCGAACCGATGGTTTCTTGCAGAATGTCGAGTTTTTGCTGGGCGCTCGGTAAGTCTTCGTCTTTAATTTTGCGCTGTGCTGCAAAAAGTGTCGGCAAGTGCGCGTAGTTAAAAACGCTTAAACGGTGAGGACTAAGTTCTGCAACACGCTTGAGCGTGAAGGCAAAGCTTTCTGGCGTCTGCTTTGGCAGGCCGTAGATCAAGTCAATATTGGTCGAGGTGAAGCCAAGTTCTCGCGCTCGCTGAATCAGCGCGAAGATAAACTCTTCGTCTTGCTCACGGTTAACCAGGCGCTGCACTTCTTTGTTGAAATCCTGCACGCCCATGCTCAGGCGGGTAAACCCTTCCTGGCGCAAATGGTCCAGCACATCGAGTTCGATTTCACGCGGATCGATTTCAATGGACAGCTCAGCATCTTCATCGAAATTGAAATGACCCCGTAGAAGCCCCATCAGACGGCTTATCTGCGCTTTACTGAGGTAAGTTGGTGTACCACCGCCCCAATGCAACTGACTGACGTGACGGCCTTTAAAGAGCGGTGCACGATGGGCTATCTCTTGTTCAAGCGCATCAAGGTATTGATCAGCCTTATGCGTCTGGCGGGTCACAATTTTATTGCAGCCGCAGAAGTAGCAAAGTTTATGGCAGAACGGGATATGAACGTACAGCGAAAGCGGGCGCTCAGGATAACGAGCCACCGCTTCAAGAAATGCCGCCTCACCGAAGCCTTCTGAGAACTCCAGCGCGGTGGGATAAGAGGTATAACGTGGCCCTGAATAATTATATTTCTGGATCAGGGCCAGATCCCAATCGATTAACTGCTCAGACATGCTTACTTCCTCCGGTGATGCCGCATTCGTTGACGGCGCAACGATTTTTGCAATCGCGACAACCGCCGTAGTTTAACGAATAACCACAGCAGATAACACACCAGAGGAATAACCACGATAAGAACAGGTAATTCCATTGCGAAAGACCGTTAATCAGTGCCTTTGAGCAGGCGCATCAAATCATCGCCCTTCTCTTTTTCTTCTTCATCTTCGTCATCTTCATAGGCGATGCCGAGTTCTGCCATTAGCGCATCAATACGATCAAGCTTAGCGTTAACCCACGCCTGCTCTTCTGCATTAAGCGTTTCACCTTCTTCAAGACGTTCCAGCAGCGCGTCCAGGCGCTCATCATTTTCCAGCAAATCCAGTTCAGCCTGTGGTGTGAGCATAGGTTTCTCGATTTTAGGTTTGTGCTGTTTAGGTTTTTTGACCTGGACTTCAGTTACACCCAGGGCGATTGGTTTTTTACTGCCAATGCGCGGATCTTTAGCCTGACTGCTGCCACTTCCACTTTTCGCTTGAACACCGCCAGTTGCACGGCTACCCGCTGCATGCCCGCTGTGTTTTTTATCACGTTTACGGTCACGTGCTTCACGATCGATCTCTTCACGCGTTTTACGACGTGCTTTTGAAGGCTTGGAACCAGGTGCTGCTGAGTTTTGTTGCTTCATAATAAATTATCTTGAGCCATTTTTATTCAGTATAGAATTGCGGCGGAATCTAGCAGAAAGCAAGCAAAGAAAAAAGGCGGCAGGTTAACCTGTCGCCTTTTTCTTGTCTCTGGACCGTTATCTGGTCACACAATCCCTGTTCGCACTCGACGCCCTGTCTATCCTTTGCAAACAACTTCCGTGTAAATCCTTGTCCCTTTTAAACGTCTCCAGACGTTGCCTCCTGGCACTTCCCTGGTTCTTCGCCATCCTGACGATCCTGAACCCTCATCCTGAGTTGCTATCCTTTGTGGCTCTCCTTTGCCTGTGCCGCTTACTTTACTCTTAGCGCCTGGTTCTACAAGGTAGGTATTTGTGTTAAGGCATTGATACAATCAATCCATATCGGTTTAATATGCTGTTTTATAGAGTATTTTAATAATGTCTGCATTTATCAACGCTGCGTTGTCTGCCAGTATGAATGGTCAATGTCTTACAAACTGCAGGCGTATCTCTGTAATCCTGTAAGCCTTGCTGAGAAACACGGCGTTTTCGCCACGTTCAGGTATAATCCCCCACAATGCTCATCCTGAGGGAGACAACCGTTTTGAAAAACTGGAATTATCAACTGACCCACTTCGTGCTTAGCGCACCGGATATTCGCCATTTACCTTCTGATACTGGTATTGAGGTTGCTTTCGCAGGCCGCTCTAACGCAGGGAAATCCAGCGCATTAAATACGCTGACTAATCAGAAAGCACTGGCTCGTACCAGTAAAACACCTGGCCGTACTCAGCTCATCAACTTGTTTGAAGTGGCTGAAGGCTTACGTGTGGTGGATTTACCGGGCTATGGCTACGCCGAAGTACCGGAAGAAGTAAAACTGAAATGGCAGCGCGCGCTTGGTGAATACCTGCAAAAGCGTAATAGCCTGAAAGGACTAGTGGTGCTGATGGATATCCGTCATCCGCTTAAAGACCTTGATCAGCAAATGATTCACTGGGCCGTTGCGAGCAACATTCCAGTCATGCTGCTGTTAACCAAGGCCGACAAGCTGGCATCTGGCGCTCGTAAAGCGCAGTTAAATATGGTGCGTGAAGCGGTTGTGGACTTTAACGGTGATATTCAGGTAGAAGCGTTTTCGTCGCTGAAGAAAATTGGTGTCGATGTACTGCGTCATAAGCTTGATGGCTGGTACAACGATATTCCACCAGCAACTGAAGAAGACGACGTAGAAGAAGAAGACGACGAAGCAACTGGCGAATAAAAATAGGCATGGGTTCGCCCGTGCTTTTCCTTTCTTTCCTGACTCGCGCCCAATAAAAAACGCCCCAGTCATTACTGACTGGGGCGGCTAAAATATTCAGCCAAATCCGATTACGTGAAGTAAAAGGTCTGAAAGATAGAACATCTTACCTCTGTACCCTACGCGAATAACTCTACTCCTTTTTATTAGGATGAAAAAGTACTTTTTGTAGTTTTTTTTCACCCTTTACACTTCAATCTTGAAGCACCATCACAAAAAGCTATGACTTATGTTCTTTAGTTACATAACCAGCTGCAAATTAGTGCGCTTCATCCCAATTTGCGCCACTGCCAACTTCCACCAATAGCGGCACATCCAGTTTCATGCTGCCTTCCATCAGTTCGTGGACTTTCTTCGATACAGCTTCCAAATCATCCTGATGAACTTCAAAGACCAGTTCATCGTGTACCTGCATGATCATTTTTACGCGTGGCTTCTCTGTTTCAAGCCAGGCATCGACAGCAATCATCGCGCGTTTGATGATATCAGCCGCCGTTCCCTGCATCGGGGCATTGATAGCCGCACGTTCAGCACCAGCACGACGAGCCGCATTACTAGAATTGATGTCCGGTAAATACAGGCGGCGTCCATCCAGAGTTTCGACATAACCCTGCTCTTTCGCCTGCTTGCGGGTGCGTTCCATATATTCCAGCACACCAGGATAGCGTTCAAAGTAGAGATCCATGTATTTCTGCGACTCTTTACGCGGGATATTGAGCTGGCGTGACAAACCAAATGCGCTCATGCCGTAAATCAGACCGAAGTTAATCGCTTTAGCGCTGCGGCGTTGCTCACCAGAAACACTATCCAACGGAATACCAAATACTTCAGCGGCTGTCGCACGGTGAATATCTTTGCCTTCGGCAAATGCAGTCAGTAAGCCCTTATCACGAGACAAATGCGCCATGATGCGCAGTTCGATTTGCGAGTAGTCGGCAGAAACGATCAGATAATCTTTTGGTGCAATAAAGGCCTGGCGAATGCGACGCCCTTCTTCATTTCGTACCGGAATGTTTTGCAGATTCGGTTCGGTCGAAGACAAACGCCCGGTCGCAGCCACAGCCTGATGATAGGAAGTATGTACACGGCCCGTTTTCGGGTTAATCATTAACGGCAGCTTATCGGTATAAGTCGATTTCAGCTTCGCCAGGCCACGGTGTTCAAGGATAACTTTAGGCAGCGGGTAATCCAGAGCCAGTTCTTCCAGCACTTCTTCAGAAGTTGACGGGGCGCCGCCAGGGGTTTTCTTGAGTGGTTTAATACCCTGTTTTTCAAAAAGAATGGTTTGCAGCTGCTTCGGTGAAGAGAGATTAAACGCTTCGCCTGCAATTTCGTGAGCTGTGATTTCCAGCTCTGCGAGGCGTTTTGTCAGTTGCTCAGAATGAGTATGCAGCACAGCCGGGTCGATCTTCACACCGTTGCGTTCAATACGTGACAACACGGGTACCAGTGGCATTTCGATATTTTTAAAGATGCTTAATGGCCCTTCACGCTTTTCAAGCTTCGGCCACATTTTCAAATGCAGCTGTAAAGTCACGTCAGCATCTTCTGCGGCATAACGCCCGGCCTGCTCCAGATCTATTTGGTTAAAGGTCAGTTGCTTTTTGCCCTTGCCAGCAATCTCTTCGAAGGTGATGGTGGTGTGTTTCAGCCAACGAGCGGACAGGCTGTCCATATCGTGGCGGCCTGCAACGCTATCAAGAATGTAGGATTCAAGCATGGTATCGAACGCAATTCCACGAAGTTCGATATCGTAGTTCTGCATGATGCCACGGTCATACTTCAGGTTCTGGCCAACTTTAAGCACGCTTTCATCTTCAAGTAATGGCTTCAGAAGTTCGAGCGCACGCTCACGAGGAATTTGTACCGGAGCGTCTAAATAGTCATGTGCGACAGGGATGTAGCACGCAACACCCGGTTCAGTGGCAAATGACAGACCAACCAGGTTCGCACTGATGTTATCCAGGCTATCGGTTTCGGTATCAAAGGCGACGACTGGCGCTTTTTTCAGACGGGTAATCCACTCTTCCAGCACGGTTTCGTCAAGAATAGTGACGTAGTTGTCATAAGAAAGCACATTAGCTGGCTCTTCCGGCTCAACGTCAGCTTCAATCTCGACGGTTTTTGGCGATTGTGCAGCCGGTTTCGCGCCCTTAACCTGCATCCACTTGCCTGCTTCAACGTCGGTAATCCAGCGTTTGAATTCGTATTGTTTGAACAGATCCAGAAGCTCTTCATCCGCCGGTTGCTGCACTTCTAATTGCTCGCAGCCCAGCTCAAGTTCCACATCTGTTTTGATGGTGGCCAGTTTATAGGAGAGGTAAGCCAGGTCTTTGCTTTGCTCAAGCTTCGCCGCCATAGTTTTCGCACCACGGAACGTCAGTTCTGCGATTTTCTCTGGATTAGCGTACAGCGTATCCAGACCACCTAAACCCTGGAGTAGTGCCTGTGCTGTTTTCTCGCCAACGCCCGGAACACCAGGAATGTTATCCGACGAGTCGCCCATTAAGGCCAGGAAATCGATAATCAGTTCAGGAGGCACACCATATTTCGTGCGAACTTCATCTGGGCCAAGGATGGTGTTAGTCATGGTGTTGATAAGCGTCACACTCGGTGTAACCAGTTGCGCCATATCTTTATCGCCAGTACTGATAAGTACCGGACGGCCCACACGTTCCGCCTCAAGTGCAAGCGTACCAATAACGTCGTCAGCTTCCACGCCAGAAACCGCCAGTAGTGGTAATCCCATGGCTTTTACCATTGCATGCAGAGGTTCGATTTGTGCTCGCAGATCGTCAGGCATAGGCGGACGATGAGATTTATAGTGTTCAAACAACTCGTCACGGAAGGTTTTACCTTTGGCATCAAACACTACTGCGGCATGAGTCGGCTGGTACTGCAACAGCAAACTACGCAGCATGTTCAGCACGCCGTACATTGCCCCGGTCGGTTCACCCTTGCTATTAGTCAGCGGTGGGAAGGCGTGATAGGCACGATAGAGATAAGAGGAGCCATCAACGAGGATAAGTGGATTTTGCGCGATCTGAACCATAATGTTCCGTTCCGTGACTGGTTTTAGTTTATAGCTAAAGGATGCCATAGCCTGGCTGAAAACATGAACTTTTGAGGAAGATAAGGTGAAAAGTTTTGTTGATCTTCGAGATCTGCCTCAAGATCAACATTGTGGATAAGTTTGTGCATAGTTTTTTAAGCAATTGATTGTTAAGTTCGAAAGAAATTATCTTTCGATTAAATATCATTATTTTTCAATGCACTACATTTAAGGCATTCACTGAGAAGACATTTTGTGCGTAATCGATAAATGTGGATATAAAAATAAATTATGTAATAGACCGAAATTATTCAAAGCCTATGGTATGTATGTTTTTTATTGAGCAGTTTTAGTGTCATCCATGCTGATAAACTTCTGATAAAATTCAGCCCTATTATTCTTCTTCCAGCACCAGACACTCTCTAACCAACTGAAAAACTTATTTATGTCGAGATTATTCGCCGCGATAACTTTGATTCTGAGTGTCGCTCTTACTATCGTGGTCACTGTAGCCTGCTCAGTACCTATTATTATTGCTGGCATCATCAAGCTACTCTTACCCGTTCCCATCATCTGGCGCTCAATCTCGGTATTTGCTGATTTCATGATGTACTGCTGGTGTGAAGGATTGGCTTTTTTGCTCAGGCTAAATCCACATCTAAAGTGGGACGTTGAAGGGCTCGACGATCTCAGCAAAAAAAACTGGTACCTACTAATTTGTAATCACCGAAGCTGGGCGGACATCGTCATTTTGTGCGTCCTGTTTCGCAAACATATCCCAATGAATAAGTACTTTTTAAAGCAACAGCTCGCCTGGGTGCCATTTATGGGTTTGGCTTGTTGGGCTTTGGATATGCCTTTCATGAAACGTTACTCGCGAGGGTATTTATTGCGTCACCCAGAGCAACGCGGCAAAGATGTGGAAACCACTCGCCGCTCTTGCGAAAAATTTCGCTCTCACCCAACGACAATAGTGAATTTTGTCGAAGGGTCGAGATTCACTAAAGAGAAGCGTTTACAGACTCGCTCGGCTTTTCAAAACCTGCTTCCACCTAAAGCAGCTGGAATTGCAATGGCTCTCAACGTGTTGGGGAAACAGTTCGATAAGCTGCTGAATGTGACGATTTGTTATCCTGAAAATGCACAAAGCCCATTTTATGACATGTTAAGCGGGAAGATGACGCGAATTGTGGTGAGGGTTTCGCTGGTGCCAATTGCAGAGGATCTGCATGGCGATTATGTGAATGACAAAGCTTTTAAACGTCGTTTCCAGCAATGGTTGAATGCGTTGTGGCATGAGAAAGATCAACTACTGACAAACATCAAACAATGGAAGAAAGCCGGTCAATGACCGGCTTTCTTTGTTATTTCTTTTCAACCAGGAACTTGGCGACTTCAGCATATTGCTGAATAAACATGTCCATATTGCTGGTGTCCATGCCTTGTGGATTCAACTGATACTTTCCGTTTACAAACATAGCGGGAACGCCTTGCAGTTGCAGATCTGCCGCAGCTTTCTCTTGCTGAGCAACCAATGATTTCACAACAAAACTGTTCCAGGCAGCATCGTACTCTTCTGGTTTAACGCCAGCAGTGATGAATACCTGGCGGATATCAGCAACATTTTGGATAGTCTGAGTTTTCTGCACAGCTTCAAACATTGGAGCGGTAATTTTGTCTTCCACGCCCAATGCCAGTGCAACAGCCCATGCCTGAGTTAAATCCTTGCCCAATGGGCCCAGGAACTCAACATGGTACTTTGTCATCTTAGTGCCTTCTGGCAGCTTTTTCTTCACATTATCAGAGACATGAAGAACCTCTTCAAACTGATAGCAGTGTGGGCAATAGAAGGAGAAAAACTCTAAAACTTGCGGCTCACCGGCGACAGGTTTTTCTAAAGTGATAAACTCTTTTCCATCTTTAAACTGTGCAGCAGACACGCTGAATGCCAGGATCATCCCCGCCAGCGCCAGCCAAATCTTTTTCATCATTGAATCTCTCCTGAATAAATACTGATTAATACATTGGCGTTAATGTTAGTGGTGGTTCACGTAGAACCCGTACCTGCTCTTTAAAAGTCGCAGTTTGTCCCCGCCAGTAATCTTCGTCTGTAATCCAGGGAAAATTTCTGGGGAAAGCAGGGTCATCCCAGCGCCGAATTATCCACGCGAGATAATAAACCATACGCATTGCTCGTAAAGGTTCTATGAGTGCAATTTCGTCTGAATCAAATGAGGCAAACTCTTCATATGCCTCGACAATCATTTCTAGCTGCATTCTCTGTTCGGCTTTGTCACCATTGAGAAGCATCCAGATATCCTGAACTGCCGGGCCATTTCGGGCATCATCCAGATCGACAAACAAAGGACCATCGCGCCAGAGAATATTCCCTGGATGGCAATCACCATGTAGTCGTAATGGCTGAAAATCGGTATGCCAATGAAGTTGAATTTCTGCTATTAACGCATCGGTGGCGTTGAGAAAGCTCTTCTTCAGGGCTGATGGAATCAAATGCGTCTGCTCAAATATTTCACGCGGCTCAAATAAGTATTCATTTAAGCCCATATCAGGGCGCGCAGAAAATGGCTTACGACGCCCTGTTTGATGGATACGGCCAAGATAACGGCCAACCCATTCCATCTGATCAAGGTTATCCGTTTCGTACTGCCTTCCCCCCAAACTCGGGAACACAGCATACATAAAGCCATTATGGCGTAGTAAGGTGTTGCCATTGAGATGCAAGGGGGCCGCAACCGGAACCTCATCAGCTTGTAACTCAAGCGCAAACTGATGCTCTTCTTCTATTTGCTCAGGTGACCAACGATAGGGGCGATAAAACTTAACCACATAACGTTTACGATCCTCGTCCTGAAACTGGTAGACGCGGTTTTCAAAACTGTTTAATGGGGTCAAGCCGGAATCCACCCGTATACCTTGTTCGAACAAGGCGTCCATGATGGTATCCGGATGTAGTGTTTGAAAATTGAAAGCGCTGCTGTCTGTCATCCAGGCAACCGACTGTAAATACGGATAGTTGAGGATAACATTTCATCGCTGTCAAAGTGGTGCGGCTTACAAGCTTTTACTCTTTAATTACACCACGGGCACGTAACAATGCGGTCTTAAAGTCTTCTTCATAGTCTTTCTGAATGCCAGGAATAACAGCGTCTTTTGCCGAATCACGCATTTTCAGCTGATAAATAAGCACGTCATCAGTGAGATCGGTTAATTCACCGGTATAACCTGACTCTTTACTGAGTTTCTGCAAAAATTGAATCAAGTTGAGGTCTGGCTCTTTCTGCCATGCTGGCTGAAGTAGCTCGAGCAGTTCGTTAAGACGTTTGCATTTCATGATTGTGCTCCTTTCACATGCGAGATGTCACACGTTAGCAGGCTCAAACCCACATTAAAAGAGGCGATATTAGTGAGATGTTTAACGGAAGTTACTGGTGTGGTTTTGGCCGGTGGACGATCAACTCGAATGGGTGGCCAGGATAAAGGGCTCATCGAATTAAACGGACTCCCCCTGTTTGAACATGTCATCAGAAAGCTGGCACTGCAGGTCAACGATGTGGTGATTAGCGCCAACAGAAATAGAGAAAAGTATCAGGCTGTTGGGTTAACCGTTCTCAGCGATATATTGCCCGATTATCCCGGACCACTTGCGGGAATGTTGTCACTCATGAAGCAGCTACACGGTGAATGGTTTTTGTTTTGCCCATGCGATACACCCAATATACCCGCGGATTTAGCCTCCAGGCTTTGGGAGCAAAAGGGACATGCTTCTGCCGTATGGGTAAACGATGGTGAGCGAGATCATCCCACTATTGCCCTGCTGCACAAAAAACTCACTGTTCCGCTGGAAAATTATCTGGCTTCAGGTGAACGGCGAGTCATGGTTTTTCTGCGAGAGGCGGGCGGACACGCCGTATTATTTCCGAATCAGAAGCAAAACTTCATCAACATAAATTCACCGGAAGATCTCGCGCAATGGGAAAACATATAATGGTACCTCTTCTCGCTTTTGCCGCATGGAGTGGCACAGGTAAAACAACGCTTCTTAAGAAACTGATCCCTTTACTCAATGAACGAGGGATCCGCCCTGGGTTAATCAAACATACTCATCATGATGTGGATGTCGATAAACCAGGAAAAGACAGTTACGAATTGCGGAAAGCTGGGGCGGACCAAACGATAGTAGCCAACAAGAATCGTTGGGCATTAATGACTGAAACACCTGAGCAAGAAGAACTGGATTTGCATTGGCTCGCCAGCAGAATGGATTCCAGCTCACTTCATTTGATATTGGTTGAAGGTTTTAAGCATGAAGAGATACCTAAGATCCTGCTTTACAGGGCAGGACTAACGCATAGCGTTGATGAGCTGAAAATAGATAGGAATGTTATTGCCATTTCGAGTGACGTACCGCTACCAAATGTGTCGCTTCCCGTACTGGATATCAACTCACCCATTCAGATTGCTGATTTTATTGCTGACTGGCTTAAGAAGTGAGTATTGCCTACGTTCTCGTGGGTATCTTTCTATAAATTGCAGACAGCAAAAAGCCCTGTACGTCAGTACAGGGCTTTTCACTTATTTGGAGCCTGGCAGTTCCCTACTCTCGCATGGGGAGACCCCACACTACCATCGGCGCTACGGCGTTTCACTTCTGAGTTCGGCATGGGGTCAGGTGGGACCACCGCGCTAGTGCCGCCAGGCATATTCTGTTTTGTTAACCGTTGTGTTATCCACACAACCATCAACTTAATCTCGGTTCAAGCTGAAAATCAAATGCTTAGTCTCTCAACCAAAACACCTTCGGTGTTGTAAGGTTAAGCCTCACGGATCATTAGTACTGGTTAGCTCAACGTATCGCTACGCTTACACACCCAGCCTATCAACGTCGTAGTCTTCAACGTTCCTTCAGGACCCTTAAAGGGTCAGGGAGAACTCATCTCGGGGCAAGTTTCGCGCTTAGATGCTTTCAGCGCTTATCTTTTCCGCATTTAGCTACCGGGCAATGCCATTGGCATGACAACCCGAACACCAGTGATGCGTCCACTCCGGTCCTCTCGTACTAGGAGCAGCCCCCCTCAATTCTCCAGCGCCCACGGCAGATAGGGACCGAACTGTCTCACGACGTTCTAAACCCAGCTCGCGTACCACTTTAAATGGCGAACAGCCATACCCTTGGGACCTACTTCAGCCCCAGGATGTGATGAGCCGACATCGAGGTGCCAAACACCGCCGTCGATATGAACTCTTGGGCGGTATCAGCCTGTTATCCCCGGAGTACCTTTTATCCGTTGAGCGATGGCCCTTCCATTCAGAACCACCGGATCACTAAGACCTGCTTTCGCACCTGCTCGAGCCGTCACTCTCGCAGTCAAGCTAGCTTATGCCTTTGCACTAACCTCACGATGTCCGACCGTGATTAGCTAACCTTCGTGCTCCTCCGTTACGCTTTAGGAG
This sequence comes from Buttiauxella agrestis ATCC 33320, assembly GCA_024169445.1. Taxonomy (GTDB): domain Bacteria; phylum Pseudomonadota; class Gammaproteobacteria; order Enterobacterales; family Enterobacteriaceae; genus Buttiauxella; species Buttiauxella ferragutiae. Next base: position 1,029,571 of record JALKFA010000001.1, on the reverse strand, counting down.
GAGACCGCCCCAGTCAAACTACCCACCAGACACTGTCCGCAACCCGGATTACGGGTCTACGTTAGAACACCAGCCATTAAAGGGTGGTATTTCAAGGTTGGCTCCACAAGAACTGGCGTCCTCGCTTCAAAGCCTCCCACCTATCCTACACATCAAGGACCAGTGTTCAGTGTCAAGCTATAGTAAAGGTTCACGGGGTCTTTCCGTCTTGCCGCGGGTACACTGCATCTTCACAGCGATTTCAATTTCACTGAGTCTCGGGTGGAGACAGCCTGGCCATCATTACGCCATTCGTGCAGGTCGGAACTTACCCGACAAGGAATTTCGCTACCTTAGGACCGTTATAGTTACGGCCGCCGTTTACCGGGGCTTCGATCAAGAGCTTCAGCTTGCGCTTAACCCCATCAATTAACCTTCCGGCACCGGGCAGGCGTCACACCGTATACGTCCACTTTCGTGTTTGCACAGTGCTGTGTTTTTAATAAACAGTTGCAGCCAGCTGGTATCTTCGACTGCCTTCAGCTCCACGAGTAAATCGCTTCACCTACCGACAGCGTGCCTTCTCCCGAAGTTACGGCACCATTTTGCCTAGTTCCTTCACCCGAGTTCTCTCAAGCGCCTTGGTATTCTCTACCTGACCACCTGTGTCGGTTTGGGGTACGATTTGATGTTACCTGATGCTTAGAGGCTTTTCCTGGAAGTGCGGCATTTGTTACTTCAGTACCGTAGTACCTCGTCATCACACCTCAGCGTTGAATAAGAGTCCGGATTTACCTAAACTCTCCGCCTACATGCTTAAACCGGGACAACCGTCGCCCGGCTAACATAGCCCTCTCCGTCCCCCCTTCGCAGTAACACCGAGTACAGGAATATTAACCTGTTTCCCATCGACTACGCCTTTCGGCCTCGCCTTAGGGGTCGACTCACCCTGCCCCGATTAACGTTGGACAGGAACCCTTGGTCTTCCGGCGAGCGGGTTTTTCACCCGCTTTATCGTTACTTATGTCAGCATTCGCACTTCTGATACCTCCACCAGACCTCACAGTCCAGCTTCAACGGCTTACAGAACGCTCCCCTACCCAACAACGCATAAGCGTCGCTGCCGCAGCTTCGGTGCATGGTTTAGCCCCGTTACATCTTCCGCGCAGGCCGACTCGACCAGTGAGCTATTACGCTTTCTTTAAATGATGGCTGCTTCTAAGCCAACATCCTGGCTGTCTGTGCCTTCCCACATCGTTTCCCACTTAACCATGACTTTGGGACCTTAGCTGGCGGTCTGGGTTGTTTCCCTCTTCACGACGGACGTTAGCACCCGCCGTGTGTCTCCCGTGATAACATTCTTCGGTATTCGGAGTTTGCATCGGGTTGGTAAGCCGGGATGGCCCCCTAGCCGAAACAGTGCTCTACCCCCGAAGATGAGTTCACGAGGCGCTACCTAAATAGCTTTCGGGGAGAACCAGCTATCTCCCGGTTTGATTGGCCTTTCACCCCCAGCCACAAGTCATCCGCTAATTTTTCAACATTAGTCGGTTCGGTCCTCCAGTTAGTGTTACCCAACCTTCAACCTGCCCATGGCTAGATCACCGGGTTTCGGGTCTATACCCTGCAACTTAACGCCCAGTTAAGACTCGGTTTCCCTGCGGCTCCCCTATACGGTTAACCTTGCTACAGAATATAAGTCGCTGACCCATTATACAAAAGGTACGCAGTCACCCCATAAAAGAGGCTCCCACTGCTTGTACGTACACGGTTTCAGGTTCTGTTTCACTCCCCTCGCCGGGGTTCTTTTCGCCTTTCCCTCACGGTACTGGTTCACTATCGGTCAGTCAGGAGTATTTAGCCTTGGAGGATGGTCCCCCCATATTCAGACAGGATACCACGTGTCCCGCCCTACTCTTCGAGTTCACAGCATGTGCATTTTTGTGTACGGGAGTATCACCCTGTACCCTGCGACTTTCCAGACGCTTCCACTAATACACAAACTGATTCAGACTCTGGGCTGCTCCCCGTTCGCTCGCCGCTACTGGGGGAATCTCGGTTGATTTCTTTTCCTCGGGGTACTTAGATGTTTCAGTTCCCCCGGTTCGCTTCGTTAAGCTATGTATTCACTTAACGATAGTGCAACGAATTGCACTGGGTTTCCCCATTCGGAAATCGTCGGTTATAACGGTTCATATCACCTTACCGACGCTTATCGCAGATTAGCACGTCCTTCATCGCCTCTGACTGCCAGGGCATCCACCGTGTACGCTTAGTCGCTTAACCTCACAACCCGAAGATGTCTCGTAAGACACAATCGTATGTTGCGAAAATTTGAGAGACTCGAACATATCGTATTCCCATTCCTTATTACGGAGGAATGAGACGACATGTCGTTTCAATTTTCAGCTTGTTCCGGATTTTTAAAGAGCAATATCTCAAACGTGACTCGAAAGTCAGTTTTGAGATATTCGGTGATAATGTCTTTCACACATTATCGGAGATGGCGTCCCCAAGGGGATTCGAACCCCTGTTACAGCCGTGAAAGGGCAGTGTCCTGGGCCTCTAGACGATGGGGACACGAATAATCCTTTGCAGGATATCGCTTTTTGCTCATTTACTTTCATCAGACAATCTGTGTGAGCACTACGCAAGTTCGTATCTTTTAGGTAAGGAGGTGATCCAACCGCAGGTTCCCCTACGGTTACCTTGTTACGACTTCACCCCAGTCATGAATCACAAAGTGGTAAGCGCCCTCCCGAAGGTTAAGCTACCTACTTCTTTTGCAACCCACTCCCATGGTGTGACGGGCGGTGTGTACAAGGCCCGGGAACGTATTCACCGTAGCATTCTGATCTACGATTACTAGCGATTCCGACTTCACGGAGTCGAGTTGCAGACTCCGATCCGGACTACGACGCACTTTATGAGGTCCGCTTGCTCTCGCGAGGTCGCTTCTCTTTGTATGCGCCATTGTAGCACGTGTGTAGCCCTACTCGTAAGGGCCATGATGACTTGACGTCATCCCCACCTTCCTCCAGTTTATCACTGGCAGTCTCCTTTGAGTTCCCGGCCGAACCGCTGGCAACAAAGGATAAGGGTTGCGCTCGTTGCGGGACTTAACCCAACATTTCACAACACGAGCTGACGACAGCCATGCAGCACCTGTCTCAGAGTTCCCGAAGGCACTAAGCTATCTCTAGCAAATTCTCTGGATGTCAAGAGTAGGTAAGGTTCTTCGCGTTGCATCGAATTAAACCACATGCTCCACCGCTTGTGCGGGCCCCCGTCAATTCATTTGAGTTTTAACCTTGCGGCCGTACTCCCCAGGCGGTCGACTTAACGCGTTAGCTCCGGAAGCCACTCCTCAAGGGAACAACCTCCAAGTCGACATCGTTTACGGCGTGGACTACCAGGGTATCTAATCCTGTTTGCTCCCCACGCTTTCGCACCTGAGCGTCAGTCTTTGTCCAGGGGGCCGCCTTCGCCACCGGTATTCCTCCAGATCTCTACGCATTTCACCGCTACACCTGGAATTCTACCCCCCTCTACAAGACTCTAGCCTGCCAGTTTCGAATGCAGTTCCCAGGTTGAGCCCGGGGATTTCACATCCGACTTGACAGACCGCCTGCGTGCGCTTTACGCCCAGTAATTCCGATTAACGCTTGCACCCTCCGTATTACCGCGGCTGCTGGCACGGAGTTAGCCGGTGCTTCTTCTGCGAGTAACGTCAATCACTGCGGTTATTAACCACAATGCCTTCCTCCTCGCTGAAAGTACTTTACAACCCGAAGGCCTTCTTCATACACGCGGCATGGCTGCATCAGGCTTGCGCCCATTGTGCAATATTCCCCACTGCTGCCTCCCGTAGGAGTCTGGACCGTGTCTCAGTTCCAGTGTGGCTGGTCATCCTCTCAGACCAGCTAGGGATCGTCGCCTAGGTGAGCCATTACCTCACCTACTAGCTAATCCCATCTGGGCACATCTGATGGCAAGAGGCCCGAAGGTCCCCCTCTTTGGTCCGAAGACGTTATGCGGTATTAGCTACCGTTTCCAGTAGTTATCCCCCTCCATCAGGCAGTTTCCCAGACATTACTCACCCGTCCGCCGCTCGTCACCCAGGAGCAAGCTCCCTGTGCTACCGCTCGACTTGCATGTGTTAGGCCTGCCGCCAGCGTTCAATCTGAGCCATGATCAAACTCTTCAATTAAAAGCTTGATTTGCTTCAACTCGTGAAGCGGTGCTCAAAAATTAACTTTCGTAATAATTCAACTAAATGAATTACTGCTTGGTCACTCTTCAAGACTTGATATTTTTTTGATACCCGAAGGTATCTGAGATATCAATCCTGCGAGTGCCCACACAGATTGTCTGATAAATTGTTAAAGAGCAGTGAGTTACGCGCTTTCGCTTGCTAACTCGAGGTGGCGTATATTACGCTTTCCTCTTTCAGAGTCAAGCGTTTATTTTCGCTTTTCATCTGGCTGACGGGCCGGTTTGTAAGCCGTTGTGCCGTGTCAGTGGAGGCGCAGTATAGGGATTTTCTGGAGGCTGACAAGTGTTTATTGCAAAAAGATTACCAGACGCCTTTTTTTTCGCCAAAAGAACTACAAAAGCCAGCTAATACGGGATATTTGCTGTTTTAAACATCAGAAATGCAGACCAGATGGCATACTACTAATAGAAACAAAGCTAAAGGAATTGCATTTATGTCTCTCTCTGCACAACAACTCGCCGCTCAAAAGAACCTTTCCTATGTTCTTGCGGAAAAACTAGCACAACGCATTCTCCGGGGTGAGTACGAAGCGGGCAGCATCTTGCCCGGTGAAATCGAATTGGGTGAGCTATTCGGTGTTAGTCGCACAGCGGTACGAGAGGCAGTAAAGACATTAACAGCTAAAGGAATGGTTCTCCCCCGCCCTCGTATTGGCACTCGCGTTATGCCTCGCAGCCACTGGAACTTCCTTGATAAGGAACTGCTCACCTGGTGGATGACAGAAGAGAACTTTAATGATGTGGTGGAATACTTCCTTGTTATGCGTAATAGCCTGGAACCACAAGCTTGTGCCATGGCCGCCATTAATGGAACTGAAGAACAAAAAGCTTTTCTCAACGAAATGATGGCAGAGATGGTTAAATTGAAAGGTGCATTTGATCGTCAACGCTGGATAGAAGTTGATATGGCCTATCACGAGCAAATCTATGCAATGAGTGGTAACCCATTCCTCTGTTCATTCGCTAACTTATTCCGTTCTATTTATTACAATTACTTTACTGCTATAACCGATAAAGAAGTTATCAAGCTCGATTTGCACCAGGCAATCGTTGATGCCATTACCCGGGGTGATAGCCAGGCCGCATTAGTTGCTGGTCAGGATCTATTGAAAGAACCCTTCGAACACGGGTAAAGTCTCACGTTCTCCTGAGTGCCTTAAAACATCAGGACAAAAATGACCAAAACAGCTCGCAGTATGGCCGGGTTACCGTGGATTGCGGCGATGGCTTTCTTTATGCAGGCGCTGGATGCCACAATTCTGAATACCGCGTTACCCGCAATTGCCCATAGCCTTGGCCGTTCGCCGCTGGCAATGCAATCCGCGATAATCAGCTACACCCTTACCGTTGCGATGCTGATTCCCGTCAGCGGTTGGCTGGCCGACCGCTTCGGAACACGACGCGTGTTTATGGTCGCAGTTTCCCTCTTTACTCTAGGCTCGTTCGCCTGCGCGATGTCCAGTTCACTCGGTGAATTGGTTGTCTTCCGCGTAATACAAGGGATTGGTGGTGCGATGATGATGCCGGTTGCCCGTTTAGCATTATTACGCGCCTATCCGCGCAGCGAATTACTGCCCGTTTTAAACTTCGTCACCATGCCAGGGCTTGTTGGCCCAATCCTCGGCCCATTGCTCGGCGGCGTTTTGGTCACATGGGCAAGCTGGCACTGGATTTTCCTCATTAATATACCTATCGGAATTCTCGGGCTTATCTATGCCCGTAAGTACATGCCAAACTTTACGACTCCACGGCGTGGCTTTGATATGACCGGCTTTCTTTTGTTTGGCTTGAGTCTGGTGTGCATTTCTAGCGGGATGGAGTTATTCGGCGAACGCATTGTTGCCAGTTACATCGGTATTCTGACGATATTAAGTGGGCTTGCTCTGCTGGCAGCTTATATCTGGCACGCACGTCGTCACCCAACACCGCTTATCGCTCTGCCGATGTTTCGCACCAGAACTTTCTCTGTAGGGATCATCGGTAATCTCGCGTCACGTCTGGGAACCGGTTGTGTACCGTTCCTGATGCCTTTAATGCTACAGGTCGGTTTTGGCTATTCGGCGTTAATCGCCGGCTGCATGATGGCACCAACGGCAATGGGTTCGCTGCTGGCAAAATCAACCGTAACGCAAGTATTGCGCCGTCTGGGTTATCGGAAAACATTAGTGGGCGTCACGCTGATCATTGGCTTACTGATTGGGCAATTCTCATTGCAGTCGCCGGGAATGGAAGTATGGCTGCTCATTTTGCCACTGTTTATTCTGGGGATGGCGATGTCCACACAATTCACCGCGATGAATACCATTACGCTTGCCGACCTCACCGATGAAAACGCCAGTAGCGGTAATAGCGTTCTGGCCGTAACCCAGCAGTTGGCAATTAGTCTTGGAGTCGCGGTGAGTGCCGCAGTGCTCAGGATCTATGAAGGTATCGACAGCATTAATACCGTCGAGCAGTTCCACTACACATTCCTGACGATGGGTGCTGTAACGTTAGTTTCTGCTCTGGTGTTCTTGCTGTTACGTCCGAAAGATGGGCGCAACATGATCAAACGTTAAACTGAACCGCGTTCCACCAGCTCTGGTGTCAGAAACAGACGTTGTTGTTCCAGGGCGGGTTGCGCCATGCGATGTATCAATACATCAACGGCCAACTCACCCAACTCATCTTTTGGTTGGTGGATAGTCGTGAGCGGTGGCGTCATATATCGGGCAAGTTCGATATCGTCATAACCGACTACCGCCATATCTTGTGGGACTTTAAGCCCTGCCTGATACAACGCGTGATAAGCCCCAACAGCCATTGCATCGTTGCCGGTAAAGACTGCATGCGGTGGCTCTTCCAGTGCAAGAAGTGAATTCATTGCCGTGAAGCCGCCCTGGAATTCAAAGTCGCCAATGATTTCGTAGCCTTCATGGACAGCAAGCCCTGCGCGATTCATAGCCTTTCTATAACCTTCAAGCCGCAACCGCGCTGGCGTTTTATCTTGTGGGCCTGTGATGCAAGCGATGCGGGTATAGCCATTATCGATAAGATGTTGAGTCGCCGTCTCACCGCCAAGCAGCGAGTTGTCCTGAATGACATCGCTTTCGCCTTCAAAAGGCGCCCAGTCCATCATCACAGTCGGAATAGAAGGGTAGCGACTCATAATTTCCGGTGAAGGAAGATGTGTTTCAGTGCACAACAGCAGCAAACCATCGACACGCTTTTGCAGCAGTGTTTCCAGGTTGCGGTTCATGCGCTGCTCATCGCCTTCGGTATTACACAACACCAGGCTGTATCCACGCTCAAAACAGCTCCGTTCAACCCCACGCACCAGCTCAGAATAAAACGGGTTACTACTGGCGGTGATTAACATCCCGATTGTGTGCGTTTGATTGAGCTTGAGGCTACGCGCCAGAGCGGAAGGTGCATAGTTGAGCGTTTTGATTGCAGCATCGACCTTTGCGCGAATGGCATCACTCACGAAACGGTCGTTATTAATGACGTGCGAAACGGTGGAAGTCGAAACCCCAGCCATTTTTGCGACGTCTTTCATGGTGGCCATGATTATCCTTGCTGCTGCAAAAAATCGTCTATTTCATTACGCCACGGCACAGAAGGCTGCGCACCTTTACGCGTCACGGCGATAGCGGCGGCGGCATGAGCAAAACGAATCGCATCAGCCATCGGTTTATCTTCCAGCAATGCGGTGACCAGCGCGCCGTTAAAGGTGTCGCCTGCGGCAATGGTATCCACCGCTTTGACCTTAAAGCCAGCAACGCGCTGCCCTTTACCGTTTTCACTCAGCCAAACACCACGGCTACCGAGCGTAATAATGACGGTTTCAATGCCTTTCGCATGCAGTGCCTGAGCGGCAACCGCAGCGTCGTCGTCATTTTCGACACGAATACCGGTGAGCTTTTCTGCCTCGGTTTCGTTCGGGGTGATCATATCCACCAACCCGAGCAATTCATCAGATAGCTCACAGGCAGGCGCAGGATTAAGCACAACTTTGGTTTGATGTTGATGGGCAATTTTAGCCGCAGCCAGCACGCTTTGCAGCGGTGACTCAAGCTGCATTAAAAGCACGGAAGCCTCAGCGATTTTCTGATTCTGTTCCGCCACAAGCGCAGGCGTTAATGCCCCATTAGCCCCGGCATGAATGCCAATAACGTTTTCACCAGCGCTATTGACGAAAATTAGCGCAACACCGGTTGAAGCATCTTTAATAGTGCTGATCGGCGAGGTGTCGATGTTGTCACTTGCCAGTTGTTTGCAAACGCGACTACCCGTGTCGTCGCTACCTACACAGGCAATAAAGGCAATGTCTGCGCCGCTGCGCCCGGCTGCAACAGCCTGGTTCGCACCCTTTCCACCGAACGCCACCTGATACTCTTGCCCGGTCACGGTTTCACCCGGCGTCGGAAAATGTTCGAGGTTAAGGATATGGTCAGCGTTAATGCTGCCCAGGACGACGAGCTTGCCTTTAGTTTTCATATTTATCAGTCCAGTTAAGTGCGCCACCCCAGATTAGTGAGTGGCGCGATGCCCTGCTTTTCTTATGTCGTCTTATTTAGTAACCAGCTTCAGTTCAACCGGGATTTTGGAGTCGACTTTTTCGCCTTTCAATACTTTGTCGGCAGTTTCTACCCCGATAACGCCAATCTGGTCAGCCATCTGTGCAACGGTCGCACCCAGTTTGCCGCTTTCTACTGCTTTCACACCGTCAGCGGTACCGTCGAAGCCCACCACCAGAACGTCGGATTTACCGGCAGTTTGCAGTGCGCGCAATGCGCCCAACGCCATTTCGTCATTCTGAGCAAATACTGCCTGCACGTCTGGATGCGCAGTCAGCAAGTTCTGCATCACGTTCAGGCCTTTAGTTCGGTCGAAGTCAGCAGGCTGGCTCGCCAGAACAGTGAATTTGTGGGCAGCTGTCGCTTGTTTGAAGCCTTCGCCACGTTCACGCGCAGCAGATGCACCCGCGATACCTTGCAGTTCGATAACTTTCGCACCTTCACCCAGTTTCTTAGCAATGAAGTCACCGGCCATTTTGCCACCAGCCACGTTATCAGAAGCAATGTGGCTGACCACGGTGCCCTGGTTTGCCATACGGTCGAGGGTAATCACAGGGATTTTAGCCTGGTTGGCCATTTTCACCGCGTTGCCTACCGCATCGGAATCGGTTGGGTTGATAAGCATCAGTTTGGTACCGCGAACCGTCAGATCCTGCACGTTTGCCAGCTCTTTCGCCGGGTTGTTTTGCGAATCCAGCACGATCAGGTTGTAGCCCAGTTTGTCGGCTTCTTTTTGTGCGCCGTCCTTCAGTGAAACGAAGAACGGGTTATTCAGCGTGGAGACCACCAGCGCGATGGTGTCTTTGGCCATTGCGTTGGCGCTAACGGTGGCACTCAGTGCAACAGCAGAAACCAGGGTAGCCAGCTTTTTCATATTCATATTCAGATGTCCTGTAGGGTTATGATTGTTACTGCTTTTTGTTGTCCACCAGCACCGCCAGTAAAATAACCACTGCTTTGACGATCATCTGGTAATAAGAAGAAACACCTAATAAATTCAGCCCGTTGTTCAGGAAGCCTAAGATCAGCGCACCAATCAGCGTCCCAACAATACGCCCTTTCCCGCCAGCAAGGCTTGTGCCGCCCAGAACCACCGCCGCGATAGCATCCAGCTCATAGCCGGTACCCGCCGTGGGTTGTGCGGAAGAAAGACGCGCCACTTCGATGATCCCAGCCAAAGACGCCAGCAGACCGCAAAGTGAGTAAACGATAATTTTGACTTTGTTAACGCTGATACCGGACAAACGCGTCGCCGCTTCGTTGCCGCCCAGGGCATAGATATAACGGCCCAAACGCGTGTGGTGCAGCATGTACCACGCCGCGAGGAACACAACGCCCATAATCCACACCGGCGTAGGAATCCCCAGCGGACGGCCAATACCAAACCAGCCAAACACATCAGCGTTGTCAGAGAATCCGGTATTTACTGGGCTACCGTTGGTGTAAACCATGGTGACGCCGCGCAGTAAAAGCATCATCACCAGCGTGGCGATAAACGCCTGAACGCGCCCTTTGGCGACAATCACACCGGTTACTGCACCAATTGCGGCACCGAGTGCCAGCGCACCTGCAACCGCCACCAGTGCATTCACTTCTAAACCGACAATCGAGGCGGCGACCGCCCCCGTCAGCGCCAGTAAGGAACCGACGGACAGGTCAATCCCGGAAGTCAGAATAACCAGCGTCATCCCCACCGCCATAATGGCGTTCACTGAGGTTTGTTGCAGGATATTGAACAGGTTATTAACCGTGAAAAAGTTCGGGCTCAGGCTCGAAACAATCGCAATCAGCACCAGCAGAGCGATAAGGGATTTTTGTTCTAACAGCCACGCTTTAGTGAACCAGCGACGGCCAGGAATAGCTTGGGTACTCATTTTACAGACTCCTGATTCACGCGATTTAGCTTGCCGACGGCTGCCGCCATTAAGATTTCCTGAGTCGCCTCTTCACGGGTAAATTCCCCGCCGAGATGCCCCTCGTGCATCACCATGATTCGGTCACTCATGCCGAGCACTTCCGGCATTTCGGACGAAACAAGAATGATGCTCAACCCATCGGCTTTGAACTGATTGATTAACTGATAAATTTCTTTTTTCGCCCCAACGTCTACGCCACGCGTCGGCTCATCAAGAATTAATACTTTCGGGCGTGTCATCAGGCCACGGGCTATGGCGACCTTTTGTTGGTTGCCGCCAGAAAGCAGGCCAATCGGCTGTTCCATTGATGGCGTTTTGACGTTGAACAAACGGATAAAGTCCTGCACCGCTTGCTGTTCATCTTTATGTTTCAGGCTGCCGCCGTTATGGCTGAAATAACGCAATGCGGTGAGTGACATGTTCTCTTTAACCGACATGCCGAGCACCAGCCCGTCACGCTTACGGTCTTCAGAGATATACACAATGCCATTTGCCAGCCCATCCTGCGGCGAACGCGTCACCACTTCGCGGCCTTCAAGTGCCACATAACCGCCAGTACGCGGCAATGCGCCATACAACACTTTCATGAGTTCGGTGCGACCCGCGCCCATCAAACCGGCCACACCGAGAATCTCACCTTTGCGCAAAGTAAAACTGACGTCATGTACGCCAGGTCCGGAAAGGTTATCGACCCGCAAAAGGATTTCGCCAGGTTGTTTATCCAGACGAGGATATTGCTCTTCCAGTTTGCGCCCGACCATCATTTCGATAAGCGAATCTTCAGTCAGCGTTGCCACTTCACGCTCGGCAATGAACTGTCCATCGCGGAAGACGGTCACGTCATCGCAAATCTCGAAGATCTCTTTCATGCGGTGGGAAATATAGACAATGCCGCGCCCCTGAGCTTTCAGCTCGCGGATCACGCGGAATAAAGAGTCAGTTTCGGTATCGGTTAGCGCATCGGTCGGTTCATCCATCACGATGACTTTTGACTCGAAGCTCAGCACCTTGGCGATTTCGACCATTTGCTGATCGCCAATCGACAAATCGCCCACCAGCTTCTGGCTGTTAAAGCGCAGGTTGAGCTTAGCGAGTAATTTATCGGCCTCGGCATACATCGTTTTCCAGTCGATTTTGCCGAAGCGGTTAACAAATTCGCGGCCCAGGAAGATGTTTTCCGCAATGCTGAGCTGCGGGATCAGGTTGAGTTCCTGGTGAATAATACCGATGCCCGCTTCCTGTGAGGATTTAGGGCCATTAAAAGTGGTTTCTTTGCCCAGCCATAACAGCGAACCCGCATCACGCTGATAGATGCCAGTCAGCACTTTCATCATGGTGGATTTGCCTGCGCCGTTTTCACCCACCAGCGCCATCACGCGCCCTGTGTACACATTCAGCGCTGCACCAGAAAGGGCTTTTACGCCAGGGAACGATTTATCGATACCTTTTAATTGCAGTAACGGTTCCATGCCGACCTCAGAAAGTTACGCCAGCACAGAGAATGATATTCGCATACGGGGAACACTCCCCGCTGCGAATAACCGCATGACTATCAGCGGTGTGCTGCTTGAACTGCTCATGACTGATGTAACGAATAGAAATGGTGTTTCCCTGGTGTTGTTGCAGTTGCTCGATGTGCTTGAGCAACGTTTCATGGAGTTGGGGATTATGTTGTTTAATTTCCGAAGCTAAGATCGCAGCTTCAACCTGCATCTCTTGCGTTACGACTTCAACGACCTGCATAAAACCCGGTACGCCGTGAGTCAGTGCCAAATCAATACGCGGTGTATTGCGTGGAATGGGCAACCCGGCATCGGCAATCACCAGCGTGTCGGTGTGGCCAAGACGGGAAATAACGGACGAGATGTCAGCGTTGAGAACAGTACCTTTCTTCATTTTCTTACTCCACTAGCGAAACGTTTCGCTGAGATGAAGTGTAGGAAAAGGTGTGTGGATAAAACAACCATGAAGTTATGAAAATGTGATCGCTATCGAAACGTTTCGCTGACTTGTTTCACGACGAGGCAAATGAGAGCGCGCGCAATCAAACAGGTAAAAAAAACGCCCCTTCGATTGAAGAGGCGTTAGCTTTATATCTCGACCTGAGTACCCAATTCAATGACCCTGTTTGGCGGGATTTCGAATTGGTCCGGCGCACGCAAGGCGTTGCGTTGCAGCGCGAGGAACAGTTTGCCACGCAGGCGCAGATACCATGGACGTTTACCGATGATCAGTGACTCATGCGACATAAAGAACGATGTCTCCATCATTCGGCAACTTAGCCCTTCCAGGCCACAGCGGTGGAATACCTCTTCCACGTTTGGCGTTTCACGCCAGCCGTAGCTTGCCACCACTCGCCAGAAGGTTGGCGAAAGCTGTTCAATCGAAACACGCTTCACGTTATGAACGTATGGCGCATCTTCGGTTCGCAATGTCAGCAACACTACGCGCTCATGCAACACTTTGTTGTGCTTGAGGTTATGCAGCATCGCAAATGGAATCACGTTCAATGCACGGGACATATAAACCGCAGTCCCAGGCACACGTACCGGCGGTGATTTCTCCAGAGAAGCAATCATCGCTTCCAGTGAATTACCATGTTCATGCATGCGGCGTAGCAGGCGGAAACGCTCGCTTTTCCAGGTCGTCATAATGATAAACATCACCAACGCCAGGCAGAGTGGCAACCAACCACCAGAGAAAATCTTAACGGCATTGGCAGAGAACAGCGGAATGTCGATAAACAGGAACCCAGCGCCCATCAGCAATACCCCAATCTTATTCCAGTGCCAGTTTTTGCGTGCCACGGTACAAGAAAGGATTGAGGTCAACACCATGGTGCCGGTGACCGCAATACCATATGCCGCCGCCAGGTTGCTCGAATGCTCGAAGCTAACAATCACAATCACCACAGAGATATAGAGGAGCCAGTTAATCGCTGGCACATAAATCTGCCCGGATTCCATTTCCGAGGTGTGGATGATGCGCATTGGCGACAAGTAACCGAGACGCACAGCCTGGCGAGTCAACGAGAACACCCCCGAGATCACCGCCTGAGAGGCAATAACCGTCGCCAGTGTTGCCAGAATCATCAGCGGGATCAGCGCCCAGTCTGGTGCTAATAAGAAGAACGGGTTTTTTATCGCTTCAGGCGTTTTCAGCAGCAATGCACCCTGGCCGAAGTAGTTCAGAACCAGTGACGGCAGAACCACGGAGAACCACGCAATACGAATCGGGAACTTACCGAAGTGGCCCATATCCGCGTACAGCGCTTCAACGCCAGTAATAGAAAGAACCACTGCGCCAAGAGCAAAGAACGAAACGGTTTTGTATTCGAGGAAGAAATGCACCGCCCATGCCGGATTCAGTGCCTGAAGCACTTCCGGGTTAGCGATAATGCTGCGCGCACCTAATACCGCCAGCACCAGGAACCACAGCAACATCACGGGAGCAAACAATTTGCCCACCATGCCGGTACCGTGTTTCTGAATCATAAACAGCAGTGTCAGGACAATTATCGACAGCGGAACGATATAGGCGTCAAGCTGCGGCGCGGCTATCTCAAGCCCTTCAATGGCCGACATCACCGATATTGCCGGAGTGATAACCACCTCACCATAGAAGAAGCTGCCACCGATCAATCCCATGATCACCAGCACCGACGTCATTCTTGCCGATGTATTACGGCCAGCCAAAGACATTAGCGTCAAAATACCGCCTTCACCGGCGTTATCTGCACGCATCACAAAGGTCAGGTATTTAACCGAAACGACTAAAATCAGCAGCCAGAAAATCAGAGATAAAAAGCCAAATACGGCGTCACGTTCAACACCAAATCCAAATTGACCAGACAGACATTCTCGAAGGGTATAAAGCGGGCTAGTACCGATATCGCCGTACACTACCCCAATTGCAGCCAGCGTTATCGCAGGCAATGATTGTTTATTATCAGCGCTCATAGACTAATCTTTTGTTGGAATCCCGAAAGCGTGTGCTTAGTCCCTTGGCCCACAAAAAGGCGCACAGTATGCACGATAATCAAGTAAATCGTACCCCTAAATACAACTGGCTTAATTTATGTCAGGGAAAAAAGAGCCGATCATCAATCCATTAACGATAATATATACTCGCTTTCCCAATCAGTGGTCACCGCGTAAGGATGCAATGCTAATTATGGCTCAATCACATTTATTGGCTGAAAGAATTTCACGACTCAGCCAGGCTCTGGAAAAAGGATTGTTTGAACGCCAACACGCAGTGCGCCTTTGCTTACTGGCAGCACTTAGCGGTGAAAGCGTGTTCTTGCTTGGCCCTCCGGGGATTGCCAAAAGTTTAATTGCCCGCCGTTTGAAGTTTGCGTTTCAGCACGCGCGCGCCTTTGAATACCTGATGACTCGCTTTTCCACCCCTGAAGAAGTGTTTGGGCCATTATCGATTCAGGCTTTAAAAGATGAAGGCCGCTATGAGCGTTTGACTGCCGGTTATCTGCCAGAAGCGGAAATCGTGTTTCTCGATGAAATCTGGAAAGCCGGCCCCGCCATTCTCAATACCCTGCTAACTGCCATAAACGAACGTCGTTTCCGCAATGGCGCGAGCGAAGACAAAATCCCCATGCGTTTGCTGGTAGCGGCATCCAATGAACTGCCCGAAGCAGACAGCAGCCTGGAAGCATTGTATGACCGTATGCTGATCCGTCTGTGGCTCGACAAAGTGCAGGACAAAGGCAATTTCCGTTCCATGCTCACCAGTCAGCATGATGAGAACCACAACCCGGTTCCGGAAAACCTGCAAATCACCGACGACGAGTATTTCCAGTGGCAGCAAGAAATTGGCACCGTGGCGTTGCCAGATAATGTATTTGAGCTGATATTCACCTTGCGCCAGCAACTCGAGAACGCTGCAGGCGCACCTTATGTTTCTGATCGACGCTGGAAAAAAGCCATTCGCTTATTGCAAGCCAGTGCCTTCTTTAGTGGCCGCAATGCCGTCGCACCGATTGATTTGATCCTGCTTAAAGATTGCCTGTGGCATGACTCTGCTGCGATGAATTTGATGCAACAACAGCTGGAAATATTGATGACCGGACACGCATGGCAGCAGAATTCAATGCTGGCTAAATTGGCAGCCATCGTACAGCGCCGCATTCAGTTGCAACAACAACATAGCGACCGCGAAGCCATCACTGTGACCAAACAAGGTGGGATGTTCACTCGCCGCCCGCAGTACCAGTTACCAGAAAACCTTACCGGCGAAACGCTGACGTTGCTGCTTCAGCAACCGCTAAAACTGCACGACATCGAAGTTGTCCACGTGTCTATTTCCCGTGAAGCCTGTGCGCAATGGCTAATAAAAGGTGGAGAACTGCGTGGCAAACTCAATGGCATCGGTTTTGCCCAAGTACTGAATATGGAAGTCGACTCCAGCCAGCATCTGGTTCTGCGCGACATTAGCCTGCAAGGCACACGGCTGGTGATGCCGGGTAAACAGCAACAAGCGATGCCAGAGGAGATCAAACAACAATTCGAAGCCCTGGAAGCTACCCTCCACCAACAACATGAACGTTTTAACGATCAACAAAAATGCCTGTTTATCAATAATGAATGGCTAGGAAAAATAGAAGCCAGCCTGCAAGAAGTTGCAAAACAAATTAAGCAGGCGCGGCATTAATGCTCAGTGTTGAGACACTGGATCTCATCCTCGCGATTAGCGAGGGAGAATTAATAGAAGAGATCATTATCACGCTGCTGGCTGGACCGCAGTTAGCCATGTTCTTTGAGAAATTCCCACGCCTGAAAAACGCCGTAACCAAAGATATCCCACGCTGGCGCGAGTTATTAAAAGCGCGCTTGCAGGACACTTTAGTGCCCCAAGAACTGGCTCGCGAAGTCATCTGCTATCAGGAAAGCCAGTTACTTTCTACCAGCCAGTTATCCGCAAAACTTCCCGAAATTTTACTTCTGCTGAAAAGTGTCGATTCACCATTTTACGGACAGGCACAAACGCTGGTGGAGGAAATGCCGCACCTGACAGCCGCGCAACATACGCTGTTTCTGCAACGCTGGCGCTTGAGTCTGGTGGTTCAGACCACATCGTTTAACCAACAGTTGCTGGAAGACGAGCGTGAACAACTGCTCGCGGAAGTGCAACAGCGCCTGGCACTCAGCGGTCAGCTTGAACCTGTTCTGGTCGACAGCGATAACGCTGCGGGCAGGCTTTGGGATATGAGTGCCGGTGCGCTGAAACGCGGGGATTATCAGCTCATCGTCCAGTACGGTGATTTTCTTGCCAGCCAGCCGGAATTACTGAAACTGGCTGAGCAACTTGGGCGATCTAAAGAAGCGAAAGCGGTGCCGAGAAAAGATGCGCCGACTGAGACCTGGCGCATGCTGGTGCGTGAGCCCGCCACCGTTCCTGAACAGGTTGATGGCCTACAGCGTAGCGATGACATTTTGCGTTTGCTGCCACCGGAGTTAGCCACGCTGGGCATCAGTGAACTGGAATTCGAGTTCTACCGTCGGCTGGTGGAAAAACAATTGCTGACTTACCGATTGCATGGCGACTCATGGCGCGAGAAAGTCGTTGAACGCCCTGTTGTTCACCAGAAATTTGATGAACAGCCGCGCGGACCGTTTATTGTTTGCGTTGATACGTCCGGTTCAATGGGTGGTTTTAACGAACAATGCGCCAAAGCTTTTTGCCTGGCACTGATGCGCGTGGCGCTGGCAGATAACCGCCGCTGTTTCATCATGCTGTTTTCCAGCGAAGTGGTGCGTTATGAAGTGTGTGGCGCAGATGGCATAGAACAGGCGATCCGTTTTCTGAGCCAGCGTTTCCGTGGCGGCACGGATCTCGCCAGCTGTTTCCGGGCGATCGCAGAAAAAATGCAGGGCAGTGAATGGCATGATGCCGATGCGGTGGTCATTTCTGACTTTATCGCGCAACGCCTGCCTGACGAGGTGGTGGCGCAGGTAAAGGATCTCCAGCGTATTCATCAACATCGTTTCCATGCAGTGGCGATGTCGACACACGGCAAACCCGGCATCATGCGCATTTTCGATCATATCTGGCGCTTTGATACCGGGATGCGTAGCCGCCTGCTGCGTCGCTGGCGGCGTTAATCTTTACAGCAGTGACGCAACCTTCGCGTGGATTTCAGAAGGCCATACACCGCACTGAACCTGGCCGATGTGCGGCTGTTGCAGCATCAGCATGACTAAACGAGATTGACCAATACCACCGCCAATAGTTTGCGGCATTTCGCCTTTCAGCAGCGACTGATGCCACTCGAGTTGCAAACGATCATCATCACCGGTGACTGCCAGCTGGCGTTTTAGCGTTTCAGCATCCACGCGGATCCCCATAGAAGACAGCTCAAATGCGTCTTCCAGAAGCGGGTTCCACACCATAATGTCGCCGTTCAAGCCTTTGAAATCGCCCAGGCTTGCCGTTGACCAGTCATCATAATCTGGCGCACGAACATCATGACGTTTGCCATCCGCCAGCTTACCGCCAATACCAATCAGGAAAACTGCGCCCAGCTCTTTGGCAATCGCACGTTCGCGGCCTTTGGCATCAAGGCTCGGGAAACGCTGCTGTAATTCTTCGCTATGAACAAAATGGATTTGTTCAGGCAGGAAAGGGGTCAAACCGTACTGTTCGCTCACTGCGGCTTCCGTAGCTTTCATTGCCGCCCAGATGCTTTCTACAGTTTGCTTTAGTGTTCCGAGATGACGCTCTCCTTCGCCCATAACGCGCTCCCAATCCCACTGATCGACATACACAGAGTGGATCGGGGTCAAACGGTCTTCATCGGGACGAAGGGCTTTCATGTGCGTGTAAAGCCCTTCGCCCGCGCTGAAGTCATGCTGGCCGAGTGTTTTTCTTTTCCATTTAGCCAGCGAATGCACCACTTCAAACTGCGCTTCAGGCAAAGTTTTCACTTTGACCTGCACGGCTTTCTCGCAACCAGAGAGATTGTCTTGAGTCCCGTCACCCACGCGGCTAAGAATCGGAGCCTGGACTTCCATAAGACCAAGCTTTTCTTCCAGTTGACGGGAGAAGTGGGACTTAACAAAACTAATCTGGCGTTGTTTAGCGATGTAGGCAGTTTTCATGGCTTTCTCTTTATTGTGTTGTTTTACTGACGATGATTAAGCAACAAACACGGCATAACATTCAATAATCAACAATAAAAAAGCCTTACTGGTTTTCAATCGACTAATTTAAGGCTATAAAATCTGAACTATCGTTACTAATCATAGGAAAAAGTGATGGATAATTATCAGATCGACAATCTCGATCGCGGCATTCTTGACGCATTAATGGCAAATGCTCGTACCGCGTATGCAGAACTGGCTAAGCAATTCGGTGTTAGCCCAGGCACAATCCATGTGCGTGTCGAGAAAATGAAACAAGCCGGGATTATTACTGGCGCACGCATTGATATCAGCCCAAAACAGCTGGGTTACGACGTTTGCTGCTTTATCGGCATCATTTTAAAGAGTGCAAAAGATTATCCTTCTGCGCTGGCAAAACTGGAAAGCCTGGAAGAAGTCACTGAGGCGTACTACACAACGGGGCACTACAGCATCTTTATTAAGGTGATGTGTCGATCTATAGATGCCCTTCAACAGGTACTTATCAACAAGATCCAAACAATTGATGAAATTCAGTCCACTGAAACGTTGATCTCCCTCCAGAACCCGATCATGCGTACCATCAAGCCCTAAGCGTTATTTTTAATACCCATATTATCCACAGGTAGATCGCAGGCGTTACACAGCGTACAATGCCCATCGTTTCGAAAAGGTGGACAGCAATGACAGAAGTTACTCTGATTAGCGGCAGTACCCTGGGCAGTGCCGAATATGTGGCTGAACATCTGGCTGAAAAGCTTGATGAAGCGGGTTTTAGTACTCAAACGCTGCATGGGCCATTGTTAGAAGATCTGCAAACCAGTGGAATTTGGCTGATTGTCTCTTCTACTCATGGAGCAGGAGATCTTCCTGATAATCTGCAACCTCTGTTTGACGCTATAAATGAAGAACGCCCGGATCTGAGTGCCCTTCATTATGGTGCAGTCGGCATTGGTAGTCGTGAATACGACACTTTTTGCGGCGCGATCGAGAAACTCGACACCCTTTTGACCGAGTGCGGAGCTAAAAGAATTGGCTCTTTACTGAAAGTGAACATCCTTGATCACGATATTCCTGAAGATCCAGCCGAGATTTGGGTCGGATCATGGAAGAATTTACTCCAGGATTTGTAAAGATCTCACTTTTATCTGTGTATAAGTATGCTTAAAACCTTGGGTTAAGCAGTAGTTATCCCAATAACAACTCCTGTTCACTTTTTGAGTTGTGCATAAGTACCCGTTTTGATCCCAGCTTATACTGCGTAGGATCACCGATCATTCACAGCTAACGATCCTTCTTAATCGCTTGATCTCTTTACCATAAAAGCGCTTATCCACAGAACATGCCGATCCTAATAAGAGATCATAATAAAGAGATCTTTAAATAAAAAAGATCTTCTTTTAATTACCGGGGATCCCAAGGCTTTCTCGAAAGGCTAAAGTTAAGTAGAATCGCCAACCCCGGGAATCAGTATCCCCCATTTGCAAAACCGTGAGGCAGTACCATGTTTTATCCAGATCCTTTTGACGTCATCATCATTGGCGGGGGTCATGCAGGCACCGAGGCTGCAATGGCCGCTGCACGGATGGGCCAACAAACCCTTCTTTTGACTCACAATATCGACACGTTAGGGCAGATGTCTTGCAACCCAGCGATCGGTGGTATTGGCAAGGGACATCTGGTTAAAGAAGTGGACGCTTTAGGCGGTTTGATGGCAAAAGCTATCGACCATGCAGGCATCCAGTTTAGGATACTAAACGCGAGCAAAGGCCCCGCAGTTCGGGCTACTCGTGCTCAGGCTGACCGTGTGCTGTACCGTCAGGCGGTACGCACTGCGCTGGAAAACCAGCCCAATCTGATGATCTTCCAGCAAGCTGTTGAGGATCTGATTGTCGAGAACGATCGTGTCGTTGGTGCTGTGACGCAAATGGGCCTGAAGTTCCGCGCTAAATCCGTGGTACTGACCGTCGGTACTTTCCTGGATGGCAAAATTCATATCGGACTGGATAACTACAGCGGTGGCCGTGCTGGTGATCCACCGTCCATTTCGCTTTCACGCCGTCTGCGTGAATTACCACTGCGTGTCAGCCGCCTGAAAACAGGCACTCCTCCACGCATCGATGCACGCACCATAGATTTCAGCGTACTTGCGAAACAGCATGGCGATAACCCGATGCCGGTGTTCTCGTTCATGGGGAATGTGAACCAGCATCCTGCGCAAGTACCGTGTTACATCACGCATACCAACGAAAAAACACACGATGTTATTCGTAATAACCTCGATCGCAGCCCGATGTACGCAGGCGTTATCGAAGGGATCGGGCCACGTTACTGCCCATCAATCGAAGACAAAGTGATGCGTTTTGCAGACCGCAACCAGCATCAAATCTTCCTTGAGCCTGAAGGGCTAACCAGCAACGAAATCTACCCGAACGGTATCTCCACCAGCCTGCCGTTTGATGTTCAGATGCAGATCGTCCGTTCGATGGAAGGTATGGAAAACGCGAAGATCGTGCGTCCTGGCTATGCTATCGAATATGACTTCTTCGATCCTCGCGATCTGAAACCGACACTGGAAAGCAAATATATTCAGGGTCTGTTCTTTGCTGGCCAAATCAACGGTACTACCGGCTACGAAGAAGCCGCAGCACAAGGTTTGTTGGCGGGTCTTAACGCCGCACGCTTCTCGGCTGAGAAAGAGGGTTGGGCACCTGCACGCTCCCAAGCTTACCTTGGCGTACTGGTTGACGATCTTTGCACCCTCGGAACCAAAGAACCGTACCGCATGTTTACCTCACGTGCCGAATATCGTTTGATGCTGCGTGAAGACAACGCCGATCTGCGTTTAACCGCTGTTGGCCGTGAAATGGGCCTGGTGGACGATGCTCGTTGGGCACGCTTCAACGAAAAGCTGGAGAGCATCGAGCTTGAACGCCAACGTCTGAAAGACATCTGGCTGCACCCGCATTCTGAAAGTGTCGAAGAAGTGAACGCCAAACTGAGCGCTCCATTGTCGCGTGAAGCAAATGGCGAAGATCTGCTGCGTCGCCCAGAAATGACCTATGCTGAGATGATGCAATTGTCCGTCTTTGCACCTGGCCTTGAAGATCCACAATCCGCAGAGCAGGTAGAAATTCAGGTCAAATACGAAGGCTACATCGCTCGTCAGCAAGAAGAGATTGAAAAACAACAACGTAACGAAAACACGTTGTTGCCTGCAACGCTTGATTATCGGCAGGTTAGTGGTCTTTCTAACGAAGTGATCGCCAAGCTTAATGATCATAAGCCTGTATCAATTGGACAGGCATCGCGTATTTCAGGGGTCACCCCGGCTGCGATTTCGATCTTGCTTGTCTGGCTAAAGAAACAAGGCTTGCTACGCCGTAGCGCCTGAGAACATATTTCAGGGCCGGGATATCCTGGCCTTTTTTTTGACAGATTTTGATGGATACAGACTGCCGTGCTTAACAAACTGAATCGCCTGCTGAAAAGCGCGGGTATCACGTTACCAGAAAACCAGAAAGTACAGCTGGTAGGGTATGTTGAATTGCTCCACAAGTGGAACAAAGCATATAACCTGACTTCAGTACGTAACCCAGATGACATGTTGGTGCGCCATATTCTCGACAGCATTGTTGTCGAACCGTATTTGCAGGGATCGCGTTTTATCGACGTCGGTACTGGGCCGGGTTTACCGGGTATTCCACTGGCTATTGTACGTCCTGATGCGCATTTTACGCTGCTTGATAGCCTGGGTAAGCGTGTACGCTTCTTACGCCAGGTTCAGCATGAGCTGCATCTTGAAAACATCACGCCGGTGCAAAGTCGTGTGGAAGAGTTCCCTGCACAACCGCCATTTGATGGCGTCATCAGCCGTGCTTTTGCTTCTATGACGGACATGGTGACCTGGTGTAAGCATCTGCCAGCGGAGAATGGTTGCTTCTACGCTCTAAAGGGTTTACGCCCTGATGATGAGATTGCAACCTTGCCTGAGAACTTTAGCGTTGAAGAAGTTATTCGTTTGCAGGTTCCGGAGCTTGATGGTGAACGACATTTGGTGATGATTAAGGCAAACAAAACTTAATATTTATCAAAAAAAGGTGAGAAAGGATTGTTTCGTGAACGTTAAAAATACAAGGGAAAATGGCTGACACCCCTGGTTACATTTAACGATATTTTAACTTTATCGCCCCTATTTTTTAACTAGCTATCTATTATCGAACTTAAAAATAGTTAACATTGAAAATATAACCGTGCTAATTGTTTTGTGAATTTTTTACTTAGCCTAATGTTAAAAGCTTAATAAAAATGTCAATGAAATGTTTTTGCAGTGTTTCAGGTTGTTTTAAATAGACTAGACTGTAATCAGCTTATTTATCAGACATCTGTGTTTCGCACTTTAAGAGACAGACAAATGTCCAGAGCATATGACATGTTCGATTTGTGATCTGGTGCACGCTTTATTCTATGGGTATTTCGGTTATTTGCAGTTTTCAGGAAAATAACCGCTATTCAGCAAAAGTTGAAAAATAACGGTACAGGAAAATATTTAAACATTTGTTCACCTTTTTGCTACTTATTGTTTGAAATCACGGGGCCGCACCGTATAATTTGCTCGCTTTTTGAGGCTTGACTCGGAGTCGTAAAGGAAGTTTTATACGACACGCGACATACCCCGAAGGGAGCAGGAGTTAGGATACGCCATGTCTGTGTCGCTATTGAGTAGAAACGTTGCTCGTAAGCTTCTGTTCCTTCAGCTACTAGCAGTGATAGCAATTGGATTGCTGTTTTGCCTCAAAGACCCCGCGTGGGGTGCTTCTGCTTTCGGCGGAGGCCTGGCAGCCTGGTTGCCAAATGCAGTGTTTATGAATTTCGCCTGGCGTCACCAGGTGCATACACCGTCTAAAGGCCGTTTGGCCTGGACCTTCGCTACCGGCGAAGTGTTAAAGGTGATTGCGAGCTTTACCATACTGGTGGTGGCGTTAGCTGGTTTTAAGGCGGTATTGTTGCCGCTTATTGTGACGTGGGTTTCGGTGCTGGTTGTGCAGATACTCGCACCAGCTGTAATTAACAACAAAGGGTAAGAGGCATCATGTCTGCAGGAGAAATCTCTACACCGCAGGAGTATATAGGCCACCATCTGAATAACCTTCAGTTGGACCTGCGTACTTTCTCGCTGGTGGATCCGCATAACCCCCCGGCCACCTTCTGGACGCTCAATATTGACTCCATGTTCTTCTCCGTGGTTCTGGGTTTCTTGTTCCTGGTGTTATTCCGCAAAGTAGCTAAAAATGCTACCAGTGGTGTCCCAGGGAAATTCCAGACAGCAGTTGAGTTGATCATCGGTTTTGTTAATAGCAGTGTCAAAGACATGTACCATGGCAAAAGCAAGGTCATCGCACCGCTAGCCTTGACTGTCTTTGTCTGGGTATTCCTGATGAACTTGATGGACCTGCTGCCAATCGATTTCTTGCCATATATCGGCGAGCACATCTTTGGCCTGCCAGCCCTGCGTGTGGTGCCGTCTGCGGACGTGAATATCACCCTGTCTATGGCGCTGGGCGTGTTTATCTTGATTCTTTTCTACAGCATCAAAATGAAAGGCATTGGCGGCTTCACGAAAGAGCTGACGCTGCAGCCGTTCAATCACTGGGCATTTATTCCTTTCAACTTAATCCTTGAAGGTGTAAGCCTGCTGTCCAAGCCTATCTCACTTGGTCTGCGACTGTTCGGCAACATGTATGCCGGTGAATTGATTTTCATTCTGATTGCTGGTCTGTTGCCGTGGTGGTCACAGTGGATTCTGAGTGTGCCTTGGGCCATTTTCCACATCCTGATCATTACGCTGCAAGCCTTCATTTTCATGGTTCTGACGATTGTCTATCTGTCGATGGCATCTGAAGAGCATTGATTTTACTTACCACTACTGCGTTTTAACTGAAACAAACTGGAGACTGTCATGGAAAACCTGAATATGGATCTGCTGTACATGGCTGCCGCTGTGATGATGGGTCTGGCGGCAATCGGTGCTGCGATCGGTATCGGCATCCTCGGGGGAAAATTCCTGGAAGGCGCAGCGCGTCAACCTGATCTGATTCCTTTGCTGCGTACTCAGTTCTTTATCGTTATGGGTCTGGTGGATGCTATCCCGATGATCGCTGTTGGTCTGGGTCTGTACGTGATGTTCGCCGTCGCGTAGTAAGCATTGCTTAACATATCAAGCAATATCAGAACGTTAACTAACAAAGAGGCATTGTGCTGTGAATCTTAACGCAACAATCCTCGGCCAGGCCATCGCGTTTGTCCTGTTTGTTCTGTTCTGCATGAAGTACGTATGGCCGCCAATCATGGCTGCCATCGAGAAGCGTCAACAAGAAATTGCTGACGGTCTCTCTTCTGCAGAACGTGCCAAAAAGGACCTTGACCTTGCACAGGCCAACGCGACCGACCAGCTGAAAAAAGCCAAAGCGGAAGCTCAGGTGATTATTGAGCAAGCGAACAAACGCCGCTCACAGATCCTTGAAGAAGCTAAAACCGAGGCAGAGCAGGAACGTGACAAAATCGTTGCACAGGCTCAGGCAGAAATCGACGCTGAGCGTAAACGCGCTCGTGAAGAACTGCGTAAGCAAGTGGCTCTGCTGGCAATTGCCGGTGCCGAGAAGATCATTGAACGTTCCGTGGATGAAGCTGCTAACAGCGACATCGTTGATAAACTGGTCGCTGAACTGTAAGGAGGGAGGGGCTGATGTCTGAATTTGTAACTGTAGCTCGCCCCTACGCCAAAGCAGCTTTTGACTTTGCCGTCGAACACCAAGGCATTGATAACTGGCAGTCTATGCTAGCTTTCGCTGCTGAGGTGTCTAAAAACGAACAAATGACAGAGCTACTCTCCGGCGCTTTAGCCCCGGAAACGCTCTCTCAGTCGTTTATCTCTATTTGTGGTGACCAGTTAGACGCCAACGGCCAGAACCTGATTAAGGTGATGGCTGAAAACGGTCGTTTGAAGGTTCTTCCTGATGTTCTAGAGCAATTCGTTCAACTGCGTGCAGCCCGCGAGGCTACGGTTGAAGTCGAAGTGACTTCTGCCAGCGCGTTAAACGAAGCCCAGCTTTCGAAAATCAGCGCCGCGATGGAAAAACGTCTGTCACGCAAAGTTAAGCTGAATTGCAAAATTGATAAGTCTGTAATGGCAGGTGTCATCATCCGTGCGGGTGATATGGTCATTGATGGTAGCGTACGCGGCCGTCTTGATCGCCTGACAGACGTCTTGCAGTCTTAAGGGGACTGGAGCATGCAACTGAATTCCACCGAAATCAGCGAACTGATCAAGCAGCGCATTGCTCAGTTCAGTGTTGTGAGCGAGGCTCACAACGAAGGTACAATCGTTTCTGTAAGTGACGGTATCATCCGCGTACACGGCCTGGCCGATGTAATGCAGGGTGAGATGATTTCCCTTCCGGGAAACCGTTACGCCATTGCACTGAACCTTGAGCGCGACTCTGTAGGTGCGGTAGTAATGGGTCCGTACGCTGACCTTGCCGAAGGCATGAAAGTTAAGTGTACTGGCCGTATTCTTGAAGTACCAGTTGGCCGTGGCCTGCTGGGCCGCGTGGTGAACACCCTGGGTGCGCCAATCGACGGTAAAGGTCCTCTGGACCACGACGGCTTTGCTGCTGTTGAAGCGATTGCTCCGGGCGTAATCGAGCGTCAATCGGTAGACCAACCAGTTCAGACTGGTTATAAGTCTGTTGATGCCATGATTCCAATCGGCCGTGGTCAGCGTGAGCTGGTCATCGGTGACCGTCAGACTGGTAAAACAGCGCTGGCGATCGATGCCATCATCAACCAACGTGATTCCGGCATCAAATGTATCTACGTTGCTATCGGCCAGAAAGCATCCACTATTTCTAACGTGGTTCGCAAACTGGAAGAACACGGCGCACTGGCTAACACCATCGTGGTGGTTGCTACTGCTTCTGAATCCGCTGCACTGCAATACCTGGCTCCGTATGCTGGTTGCGCAATGGGCGAATACTTCCGTGACCGCGGTGAAGATGCACTGATCGTATACGATGACCTGTCTAAACAGGCTGTTGCGTACCGCCAGATCTCCCTGCTGCTTCGTCGTCCACCAGGTCGTGAAGCATTCCCAGGCGACGTGTTCTACCTCCACTCCCGTCTGCTGGAACGTGCTGCGCGTGTTAACGCCGAGTACGTTGAAGCATTCACCAAAGGTGAAGTGAAAGGTAAAACCGGTTCCCTGACTGCTCTGCCGATTATCGAAACTCAAGCTGGCGACGTTTCCGCGTTCGTTCCGACCAACGTAATTTCTATTACCGATGGTCAGATCTTCCTGGAATCCAACCTGTTTAACGCCGGTATTCGTCCTGCGGTTAACCCGGGTATCTCCGTATCGCGTGTTGGTGGTGCTGCTCAGACCAAGATCATGAAAAAACTGTCCGGTGGTATCCGTACCGCTCTGGCACAGTATCGTGAACTGGCTGCGTTCTCTCAGTTTGCATCTGACCTTGACGACGCGACCCGTAAGCAGCTGAATCACGGTCAAAAAGTGACCGAGCTTCTGAAGCAGAAACAATATGCGCCGATGTCTGTTGCGCAGCAGTCTCTGGTTCTGTTCGCTGCTGAACGTGGTTACCTCGAAGATGTGGAACTGGCTAAAATCGGTAGCTTCGAAGCCGCTCTGATGGCTTACGTTGACCGTGACCATGCTCCACTGATGCAAGAAATCAACCAATCTGGTGGCTATAACGACGAAATCGAAGGCAAGCTGAAAGGCATCCTCGATTCCTTCAAAGCAACTCAGTCCTGGTAAAGTCTGGCGGCTTGTCTTAGGGCAAGCCGCAAGGCATTGAGGAGAAGCTCATGGCCGGCGCAAAAGAGATACGTAGTAAGATCGCAAGCGTCCAGAACACGCAGAAGATCACCAAAGCAATGGAAATGGTCGCCGCGTCCAAAATGCGTAAATCGCAGGAACGCATGGCTGCCAGCCGTCCTTACGCAACAACAATGCGTAAAGTGATTGGCCACCTTGCTCTGGGTAATCTTGAATACAAACACCCTTACCTGGATGAACGCGAAATCAAACGCGTGGGCTACCTGGTGGTGTCCACTGACCGTGGTCTGTGTGGTGGCTTGAACACTAACCTGTTCAAAAAGCTGCTGGCTGACATGAAAGAGTGGTCCGATAAAGGCGTTCAAAGCGAAATCGCAATGATCGGCTCCAAAGGCGTCTCTTTCTTCAACTCTGTAGGCGGCAATATTGTTGCCCAAGTGACAGGTATGGGTGATTTCCCTTCCGTGTCCGAGTTGATTGGCCCGGTGAAAGTGATGTTGCAGGCCTACGATGAAGGCCGTCTGGACAAGCTGTATGTTGTCAGCAACAAATTTATTAACACAATGTCTCAGGTTCCTACCCTCACCCAACTGCTGCCGTTACCGCCAGCAGAAGACGGTGAGTTGAAGAAGAAATCCTGGGATTATCTGTATGAACCTGATCCTAAAGCGCTGCTGGACACCTTGCTGCGCCGTTATGTGGAATCTCAGGTTTATCAGGGCGTCGTAGAAAACCTGGCCAGCGAGCAGGCCGCACGAATGGTGGCGATGAAAGCCGCTACCGACAATGGCGGCAGCCTGATTAAAGAGCTGCAGTTGGTTTACAACAAAGCTCGTCAGGCCAGCATTACTCAGGAACTCACCGAAATCGTCGGTGGCGCTTCCGCGGTATAACCAGGTTTACGTATTTAGAGGATTCGAGATGGCTACTGGAAAGATTATCCAGGTAATCGGCGCCGTGGTGGACGTCGAGTTCCCTCAGGATGCCGTACCAAAAGTGTACGACGCCCTTGAGGTTACAAATGGTAAAGAACGTCTGGTGCTGGAAGTTCAGCAACAGCTGGGTGGTGGCGTAGTTCGTACTATCGCCATGGGTACTTCTGACGGCCTGCGTCGCGGTCTGGAAGTGACTAACCTCGATCACCCAATTGAAGTGCCGGTAGGTAAAGCGACTCTGGGCCGTATCATGAACGTCCTGGGCGAGCCTATCGACATGAAAGGCGATATCGGCGAAGAAGAGCGTTGGGCTATTCACCGTGCTGCACCAAGCTACGAAGAACTGTCTAGCTCCCAGGATCTGCTGGAAACCGGCATCAAAGTAATGGACCTGATTTGTCCGTTCGCTAAGGGCGGTAAAGTCGGTCTGTTCGGTGGTGCGGGTGTAGGTAAAACTGTAAACATGATGGAGCTTATTCGTAACATCGCGATTGAGCACTCTGGTTACTCTGTGTTTGCAGGCGTGGGTGAGCGTACTCGTGAGGGTAACGACTTCTACCACGAAATGACCGACTCCAACGTTCTGGACAAAGTATCACTGGTTTATGGCCAGATGAACGAACCACCAGGTAACCGTCTGCGCGTAGCACTGACCGGTCTGACCATGGCGGAGAAGTTCCGTGACGAAGGTCGTGACGTTCTGCTGTTCGTTGATAACATTTACCGTTATACCCTGGCCGGTACAGAAGTATCTGCACTGCTGGGTCGTATGCCATCTGCGGTAGGTTACCAGCCAACTCTGGCAGAAGAGATGGGTGTTTTGCAGGAGCGTATTACCTCCACCAAAACTGGCTCAATCACTTCTGTTCAAGCGGTATACGTACCTGCGGATGACTTGACTGACCCATCTCCAGCCACCACCTTTGCGCACTTGGATGCAACCGTGGTACTGAGCCGTAACATCGCGTCTCTGGGTATCTACCCTGCGGTAGATCCACTGGATTCCACCAGCCGTCAGTTAGATCCACTGGTTGTTGGCCAGGAACACTACGACACCGCGCGTGGCGTGCAGTCAATCCTGCAACGTTACCAGGAACTGAAAGATATCATCGCCATTCTTGGTATGGATGAACTTTCTGAAGAAGATAAATTGGTTGTAGCACGTGCGCGTAAGATCCAGCGCTTCCTGTCTCAGCCATTCTTCGTAGCAGAAGTCTTTACCGGTTCTCCGGGCAAGTTCGTATCGCTGAAAGATACTATCCGTGGCTTTAAAGGCATCATGGACGGCGAGTACGACCATCTGCCAGAGCAGGCGTTCTACATGGTTGGTACTATCGACGAAGCTGTTGAGAAAGCCAAAAAACTTTAACGCCTTAATCGGAGGGTGATATGGCAATGACTTACCACCTGGACGTCGTCAGCGCGGAGAGCCAAATGTTCTCCGGTCTGGTTGAGAAGATCCAGGTAACGGGTTGCGAAGGCGAACTGGGTATTTACCCTGGTCACGCACCGCTGCTCACCGCCATTAAGCCTGGTATGATCCGCATCGTGAAACAGCACGGACAAGAAGAGTATATCTACCTGTCCGGTGGTGTGTTGGAAGTGCAACCTGGCACCGTTACGGTGCTGGCCGATACCGCGATTCGTGGGCAGGACCTCGACGAAGCTCGAGCCCTGGAAGCGAAGCGTAAAGCGGAAGAGCGTATGCACACTTCCCACGGAGATGTGGACTACGCTCAGGCTTCTGCTGAACTGGCTAAAGCGATCGCGAAACTTCGTGTTATCGAGTTGACCAGAAAAGCGATGTAACTACCTGCTTGAAAAGACAAATGCCAGCCAGGTTTCCCTGACTGGCATTTTTTTTTTACCTCTTCGACAGCCATTCTTAGCAATAAACCAGGCTTTATTTCAGGTTGAAAATAAGCTTTAAACCAATGGCATAGCTCCTTTCATACGCATCTGTAGTACTTGTTTGCAGCAAAAAAGCCTAAACTTAGCCGTCAAATCTGTCTGCATTCTGCCGCGATGTATAAATTTCCGGCAGTGCAATTTGTGTTGCAAAATATGTAGAATTTTCAACGAGAAATCGTTTTACTTCACTCTCAAATTAAAGTCAGGACGCGTATGTCAAACAATGCGATGAGCGTGGTTATCCTAGCCGCAGGCAAAGGGACTCGCATGTATTCAGACCTCCCGAAGGTATTACATACCCTTGCCGGGAAACCTATGGTTCAGCATGTTATTGATGCGGCGAATAATTTAGGCGCGCAGCGTGTGCATCTGGTTTACGGTCACGGTGGTGACTTGCTGAAAAACACGCTCGGTGATGGCGTACTTAACTGGGTTTTGCAGGCTGAGCAATTAGGCACCGGCCACGCGATGCAGCAAGCGGCACCTTTCTTTGCCGATGATGAAGATATCCTGATGCTCTACGGCGACGTGCCGCTTATTTCTGTTGAATCCTTACAACGCCTGCGTGATGCCAAACCGCAAGGTGGCATTGGTCTGCTCACGGTAAAACTGGACGATCCAACCGGTTATGGCCGCATCGCTCGTGAAAATGGCAAAGTTGTTGGCATTGTTGAACATAAAGATGCCACTGAAGAACAACGCAAAATTGACGAAATCAACACCGGTATTCTGGTGGCCAATGGCGCTGACCTGAAACGTTGGTTGGCGAAGCTCGATAACAACAATGCTCAGGGTGAATTCTATATCACCGATATTATCGCGCTGGCACACCATGAAGGCCGCGAAATAACGGCAGTTCATCCCGATCGTTTAAGTGAAGTTGAAGGCGTAAACAACCGTCTGCAACTGTCCCGCCTTGAGCGCGTCTACCAAACTGAGCAGGCCGATAAACTGCTGTTAGCAGGGGTCATGTTGCGTGATCCGTCTCGTTTCGACCTACGCGGTGAACTGACACATGGGCGTGATGTTGAAATTGATACTAATGTCATTATTGAAGGAAAAGTGACGTTAGGTCATCGCGTCAAAATTGGTACCGGTTGCGTGATTAAAAACAGCGTGATTGGCGATGACTGTGAAATCAGCCCGTATTCCGTTGTGGAAGATGCAAATCTTGCGAGCGCGTGCACCATCGGTCCATTTGCTCGTTTGCGTCCTGGGGCCGAACTGGCAGAAGGCGCGCACGTTGGCAACTTCGTGGAAATGAAAAAAGCCCGTTTAGGTAAAGGTTCCAAAGCCGGTCATTTGAGTTATTTAGGCGATGCTGAAATTGGCGATAACGTGAATATCGGTGCCGGCACCATTACCTGTAATTACGACGGTGCGAACAAGTTTAAAACTATCATCGGCGATGACGTATTTGTCGGTTCCGACAGCCAGCTGGTGGCACCGGTGACCGTGGCTCGTGGCGCAACCATTGGCGCGGGCACGACTGTCACGCGTAACGTGGGTGAAGATGAACTGGTAGTGAGTCGCGTGAAGCAGACTCATATCCAGGGCTGGCAGCGTCCGGTGAAGAAAAAATAATTTTATCCCCTCTCCCTCAGGAGAAGGCGTTTTTTGGTGAGGGGAAAACATATTCCCCCGCCCAATTGCAGTACCAAAACTATAACCCCACTCTCTACAAGGCTCGGGGCTCCGGAAAAAACCGGAAAATACAGGTCAGCGACAACACATGGCGTAATGCCATTATCAGGAAACTAATCTTATGTGTGGAATTGTTGGCGCGGTTGCGCAACGTGATATCGCTGAAATCCTTCTCGAAGGACTACGTCGTCTGGAATACCGTGGTTATGACTCCGCGGGTCTGGCTGTAGTTGACGAAAAAGGTCATATGACCCGTCTGCGCCGCTTGGGTAAAGTGAACAAACTGGCTGAAGCAGCAGCGGAAACTGCGCTGCATGGCGGTACCGGTATAGCTCACACTCGCTGGGCGACTCACGGCGAACCTTCCGAAGTAAACGCTCACCCGCATGTTTCCGAACATATTGTTGTGGTTCACAACGGTATTATTGAAAACTATGAACCACTGCGTGAAACACTGCAGGGTCGCGGTTACACCTTCGTTTCACAGACCGATACCGAAGTTATCGCGCATTTAGTTCACTGGGAACTGGAGCAGGGCGGTACTCTGCGTGAAGCCGTGCTGCGTACTATCCCGCAACTACGTGGCGCTTACGGTACTGTGATCATGGATACCCGCAATCCGGACGTTCTGCTGGCAGCGCGTTCTGGTAGCCCGATGGTTATCGGCCTCGGCATGGGTGAAAACTTTATCGCATCCGACCAACTGGCTCTGTTGCCGGTCACGCGTCGCTTTATCTTCCTGGAAGAAGGCGACATCGCGGAAGTGACTCGTCGTGCTGTCACCGTGTTTGACACCAAAGGCGAGCAGGTTAAACGTCCGGACATCGAATCTAATCTGCAATATGACGCGGGCGACAAAGGTATTTATCGCCACTACATGCAGAAAGAAATCTACGAACAACCGAACGCGATTAAAAATACCCTGACCGGGCGCATTAGCCACGGTGCGGTTGATCTCTCTGAGCTTGGCCCGAAAGCTAACGAAATGCTGTCTCAGGTTGAGCACATCCAGATTGTGGCGTGCGGCACTTCTTATAACTCGGGCATGGTTTCGCGCTACTGGTTTGAATCACTGGCAGGCGTGCCGTGTGATGTCGAAATCGCTTCTGAATTCCGCTACCGTAAATCGGCGGTGCGCCGTAATAGCCTGATGATCACCCTTTCTCAGTCCGGCGAAACGGCAGATACCCTCGCGGCGCTGCGTTTGTCCAAAGAGCTGGGTTATTTGGGTTCACTGGCTATCTGTAACGTGCCGGGTTCTTCCCTGGTGCGCGAATCCGATCTGGCGCTGATGACTAATGCGGGCACTGAAATCGGTGTCGCATCCACCAAAGCATTTACCACTCAGCTTACCGTTCTGCTGATGCTGGTGGCGAAATTGAGCCGCCTGAAAGGGGCTGATGCGTCTATTGAGCAAGATATTGTTCATGGTTTGCAGGCGCTGCCGAGCCGCATTGAGCAAATGTTGTCTCAGGACAAACGCATTGAAGCGCTGGCTGAAGATTTCTCTGACAAACATCATGCGCTGTTCTTAGGCCGTGGCGACCAGTATCCAATCGCAATGGAAGGTGCGCTGAAGCTCAAAGAGATTTCTTATATCCACGCAGAAGCCTACGCGGCGGGTGAGCTGAAACACGGCCCACTGGCGCTGATTGATGCGGACATGCCGGTTATCGTTGTGGCTCCAAACAACGAACTGCTGGAAAAACTGAAATCGAACATCGAAGAAGTTCGTGCTCGTGGCGGTCATCTGTATGTCTTCGCCGATCAGGATGCAGGATTTACCAGTAGCGACAACATGCACATCATCGAGATGCCACATGTGGAAGAAGTCATCGCACCTATCTTCTACACTGTACCGTTGCAGTTGCTGTCTTATCACGTCGCACTGATTAAAGGCACCGACGTTGACCAGCCGCGTAACCTGGCAAAATCGGTCACCGTAGAATAAAGCGCGTTCGCTAAGGCGATTCTGCTTACAGAATCGTCACTAATAAAAAATCCGGTGGTGCTGATAGAAAAGCACACCGGATTTTTTTATGCCCGGCTCACACGTTGCTGATTAATGCGTACCCTAACAGGCTTTCTGTCCGTAAATTACCGGAATGAACTCGCGCCATTCAGAAGATAGTTAACGCTATGCCTCAGGATTACCGAATGCAGGTATTTAAGGCGATGGATTACATTAGCCAGAATCTCTGCTTTAACCCGACACTGGAAGAAATCGCCAGTGCTGTCGCCGTCTCCAGTTTTCACTTCCATCGTATTTTCAAGGCTCAGGTAGGGGAAACCATTGCTGGTTTTACCCGTCGTTTGCGTATGGAAAGGGCGGCGATGTGGCTTATCGAGTCTCCTCGAAAAGATATTACCGACCTTGCACTACGGGTCGGGTTCTCAAGCTCGCAGAACTTTGCCAAAGCATTCCGCCAGCATTTTTCTGTCTCGCCGGGGGAGTTTTACCGTCAGTATTCCGCGGAGACGAAAAGCAAGACAGGAAACGTCGGAGCCGAAAAAAGCACCTATTCTCTGAGGAATGAGGACATGCAGAGCGGCTGGCAGGAGGCCAACTTCGTCTCTGCCAGCATTGTTTCGCAGCCTGCTCGACGGGTGGCATATATGCGCAGATTTGGAGCTTATGGGAAAGAGACTTGCTGGCTAACGCACCAGGATCTGTTTAACTCATTCCCTGTCAGGACACCTCTGCAACCAGCTGGGATGATATGTATTTACTGGGATGCGCCAGAGGTAACCCTGGAATCGCGATGCCGCACCGATGTCTGTATTGAACTGCACGATGGGGAAAAGCCTGGCCGAGGTGTTGCCGTTCAGACGATAGCCGGTGGGACTTACGCCGTGTGTAAATTCGCTGTCTATGGCGAGCATCTGGATACCGCATGGGATATTGCTTTTGCCTGGATAAAGAACCGGGGATTAACCAGAAGCGATATTCCGTGTTATGAGAAATATTATAACGAAACAGATGTTGCCCTGGATTATTATGTTTTTGATATTTTTATTCCGTTAAAAAGCACACCAGCAGTATAAATATTTACAACAATAACTGTCGTATTTATTTGCAAATGTAATACAACACAATGGAGTTAATAATGAAACGCTCGATGCTTTATCTGGTGTGTGCCCTCGCTATTTCTTCTTATTCTGTCGCTGCCCAGCAGAGTGATAATAAAACGATTATCTATGGCGGGGAAATATATAGTTCTGATCCGAATGTTCTCCATCCTGAAGCCATAGGTATAGAAGGCAAAAATATTATTGCTGTGGGTAAATATCAGGATGTTCTCCAACAGCTAGGGGAAAACGCTCAGCGTGTTGATTTAAAAGGCAAGTACCTCATGCCTGGACTCATCGACAGCCATGCGCATGTGGCTTATGCGGGGTTCCAGACACTCACCCTGGAGTTTCCAGATGGCATGAATGATGCCGCTGCTATTCGTGCATTTGTCGAGAAAAATAACAATAACCCGCAACGCGATATTCGCGGTATACAATTTTACAGTAATGTACCGCTAAGTTATTGGGATAATATACCACTGCTGGATAGCGTGTTTAATTCGCCAGAATATAAAAACATCCCTGTGGTATTAGCGGGAGCAGATGCTCATACCGGTTGGGCTAACCAGGCGATGCTAATTAAATCGGGTATTACCGCCGAAACGCTTGAGAAGGCAGATGCCAATATAAAATCTGGAACGATATTAACGCCAGACGGTAAAATAACCGGCTTCATGACGGAAGGCGCATGGGACCATGTAATGGGTTCTATTCCACCTATGGATGACGCCAAACTTTCCCGCGCTGTTATAGCGGGAGCGGATGTAATGAACAGTTTTGGGTTAACGGCCTGGATGGAGCCACTGAGCAATACTCGCCCGCTGTCACCGATGTTTAATGCAAGCCCTGGGCGCAATGATTTAGGCGTGCTTCCGGCTTATACCGCTCTGGCAAAAGCCGGTAAATTAACCGGCCATATGACCGGACTGGCATTGGTCAATATCAACGCTTCTCCTGCCACCATTGATGATATTGCTGCGATCAGAGAACAATTCTCGCAGACGCCTGATGTCAAACTGATGGGCATTAAAATCTTCCAGGATGGCGTAATCGAATACCCTTCTCAAACGGCGAAGCTGAGCCAGCCTTATCTTAATCGACCAGATTACAGCGGTAACGATACGCTCGACAAGGCGAAGTATTGCCAGCTGATTGCTAAGGCTGATGCCGAAAACATGATTGTGCATTTCCATGCCATCGGTGACCGTGCGGTTCAGGAATCACTGGATGCCGTTGCCTGTACCCGCAAAGCGAACGGTAACAGCAATATTTTGCACAGCATTACCCACCTTGAAGTGGTCAGCCCGGAAAGTCTTCCACGCTTCCAGCAACTTAACGTGGCGGCATCAATGCAACTGTTGTGGGCTGGTATAGATAGTGATGGTGCGACAACTACCATGCTGGAAGGAAAAGTTCCGGCACCGTTATTAACACATCTCTATCCGGCTGGGGACTTATACCGCCATCACGCCTTAATTGCGGGAGCCAGCGACTGGCCGGTCTCCAGCCCTAATCCGTTACTGGCAATTTACACTGCAGTGACGCGTAAAGGGGAGCTGGGTGAGCTTCCTCCAGATAGTGAAAAGATCGACCGGGCAGCGATGTTGCAGGCCTATACCATCAATGCGGCGAAAGTGATTGGTCGTGATAAAGAGATTGGCTCCATTGCTGTAGGCAAGAGTGCGGACTTCGTGCTGTTTGATCGCAATCTCGAGAAAGTCAGCATTGAAAGCCTCAGGGACGCAAAAGTTCTGTGGACGATGTTCGAAGGCCAACAGGTGTATCGCGGCAACTAGGTTGGGTTGATTGTCACAGTCGTTACAAGAGCTGCCACTTGGCGGCTCTTTTTTCGCTGTCATGGCAGAAGCTCTGTTCACGGCTTTTATGACAAACTGTCATCTTCAACTACAATTCTATCTGTCACACAAAAATAATCTTCGACAAAGTGATTGTGGTTATTGATATCAATTTATTGATTTTAAATGGTTTTATTTGTTGGTGTTCTGGTTGCAGGATGCTGTCATAAAACTGTCATATTTCGTACATTTAACTGTCACTAAACTGTCCTATTTTCTATCCTGCATTCACTAAACAACGATTTACGTTCACCTCTGCAGGAGACATTATGAAAGTTATGCGTACCACTGTCGCAACTGTTGTCGCCGCGACCTTATCCCTGACTGCTTTTGGCGCAAACGCCGCTGCAAGCCTGACTGGTGCCGGTGCAACCTTCCCTGCGCCGGTGTATGCCAAATGGGCAGATACCTACAATAAATCAACTGGTAACAAAGTAAATTACCAGGGTATCGGCTCCTCCGGTGGCGTTAAACAAATCATTGCTAACACTGTTGATTTCGGTGCGTCTGATGCCCCACTGGCTGACGACAAACTGCAACAAGAAGGGCTGTTCCAGTTCCCGACTGTTATCGGCGGTGTTGTTCTGGCAGTAAACCTGCCGGGCGTGAAATCCGGTGAGCTGGTGCTCGACGGTGCAACACTGGGTGACATCTACCTGGGCAAAATCAAAAAATGGGATGATGCAGCTATCGCTAAACTCAACCCAGGCATGAAACTGCCATCACAAAACATCGCTGTTGTGCGTCGCGCTGACGGTTCCGGTACTTCTTTCGTCTTCACCAGCTACCTGGCGAAAGTGAACGAAGAGTGGAAAACTAAAGTGGGTGCAGGCTCAACGGTAAACTGGCCGACAGGGTTGGGCGGCAAAGGTAATGACGGCATCGCAGCCTTCGTACAGCGTCTGCCTGGTTCAATCGGTTATGTTGAATATGCTTACGCTAAGCAGAACAACCTGGCTTATACCAAACTGGTTTCCGCAGATGGCAAGCCGGTAGCCCCTTCTGAAGAAAACTTTGCTAACGCGGCTAAAGGCGCGGACTGGAGCAAAACCTTCGCTCAGGATCTGACTAACCAGAAAGGTGAGGCTGCGTGGCCAATCACGTCCACGACCTTCATCCTGGTTCACAAAGAGCAGAAGAACCCAGAGCAAGGTGCTGAAGTGCTGAAGTTCTTCGACTGGGCTTATAAAGAGGGTGCAAAACAGGCTAACGAGCTGGATTATGCTTCCCTGCCAGATTCTGTGGTTGAGCAGGTTCGTGCTGCATGGAAGACCAACGTAAAAGACAGCTCCGGTAAAGCGCTGTACTAATTTTTTAAAGCTCGGGTGATAAAACCCGGTGTATAGAGTAACTTACGCCGGGTCAACCCAACACTACAAAGAGTAAGCTATGGCGGTAAGTAAGCCGACGTTCAAGTCCCCTGGCAAACAAGGTGATGTCATTTTCAGCGCGCTGGTAAAACTGGCTGCGCTGATTGTGCTATTTCTTCTTGGCGGCATCATCATCTCCCTAATTATCTCCTCCTGGCCGAGCATTCAGAAGTTTGGTTTCTCGTTCCTGTGGACGAAAGAGTGGGATGCTCCTAACGATATTTACG
This sequence comes from Buttiauxella agrestis ATCC 33320, assembly GCA_024169445.1. Lineage (GTDB taxonomy): Bacteria > Pseudomonadota > Gammaproteobacteria > Enterobacterales > Enterobacteriaceae > Buttiauxella > Buttiauxella ferragutiae. Next base: position 990,838 of record JALKFA010000001.1, on the reverse strand, counting down.
GTGCACTGGTGCCGATTTACGGCACGCTGGTAACCTCGTTTATCGCGCTGTTAATTGCTGTGCCAGTCAGTTTTGGTATCGCATTGTTCCTGACAGAACTGGCACCGAACTGGTTGCGTCGCCCGTTGGGTATCGCCATCGAACTGCTGGCGGCAATTCCAAGTATTGTGTACGGCATGTGGGGCTTGTTCATCTTTGCTCCGCTGTTTGCGAAGTACTTCCAGGAACCTGTTGGCAACGTGCTTTCTTCTGTGCCGATTGTTGGCGAGCTGTTCTCCGGCCCGGCGTTCGGTATTGGTATTCTTGCCGCAGGCGTCATTCTGGCAATCATGATCATTCCGTACATTGCGGCGGTTATGCGTGATGTATTCGAACAAACTCCTGTGATGATGAAAGAGTCAGCCTATGGTATTGGCTGCACCACATGGGAAGTTATCTGGCGCATCGTTTTACCGTTCACTAAAAACGGCGTGATTGGTGGTGTGATGTTGGGGCTGGGCCGTGCATTGGGTGAAACCATGGCGGTGACCTTTATCATCGGTAACACCTACCAACTCGACAGTGCCTCGCTGTATATGCCGGGCAACAGTATTACTTCTGCTCTGGCTAATGAATTTGCTGAAGCGGAATCTGGCCTCCACACCGCAGCATTAATGGAACTGGGCCTGATTCTGTTCGTGATCACCTTTATCGTACTGGCTATCTCGAAGTTCATGGTTATGCGTCTGGCGAAGAATGAAGGAGCGCGTTCATGACGACAATGGAAATGCAAAGCCGCGCGGCGTTAGCTGAATCTCGCCGCAAAATGCAGGCTCGTCGTCGGTTCAAAAACCGCGTAGCTCTGACACTTTCAATGGGAACCATGGCGTTCGGCCTGTTCTGGCTGGTATGGATTTTGTTCTCAACCGTTACGCGCGGTATCGACGGTATGTCGATTGCGCTGTTTACCGAAATGACACCACCGCCAAATACCGAAGGCGGGGGCTTAGCAAACGCCCTTGCGGGTAGCGGCTTGTTAATTCTGTGGGCGACTGTTTTCGGTACGCCGCTGGGCATCATGGCCGGGATTTATCTGGCTGAGTACGGTCGCAAATCCGCTCTGGCTGAAGTCATTCGTTTTATCAATGACATCCTGCTTTCTGCACCATCAATTGTTGTCGGCCTGTTTGTTTACACCGTTGTGGTGGCGAAGATGCAGCATTTCTCCGGTTGGGCCGGGGTGATTGCGCTGGCATTGCTGCAAATCCCAATTGTGATTCGCACCACTGAAAACATGATGAAACTGGTGCCAGACAGCCTGCGTGAAGCGGCTTACGCGTTGGGTACGCCAAAGTGGAAAATGATTTCCGCGATAACGCTGAAAGCGTCTGTTTCCGGGATTATTACCGGGGTATTGCTGGCGATTGCACGTATCGCGGGTGAAACGGCCCCTCTGCTGTTCACGTCCCTCTCCAACCAGTTCTGGAGCACGGACATGATGCAGCCGATTGCCAACCTGCCGGTGACGATATTCAAATTTGCCATGAGCCCGTTTGCCGAATGGCAACAGTTAGCCTGGGCTGGCGTTCTGATTATTACCCTTTGCGTACTGCTGCTAAATATTCTGGCGCGTGTGATTTTCGCGAAGAGTAAACACGGTTAAATTTTACGGCGCGGCAAAGGCGGCGTCGGATGGAGATTAAGAAACAGATGAGTATGGTCGATACTACCCCAGACAAAATTCAGGTTCGTGATTTGAACTTCTATTACGGTAAGTTCCATGCCCTGAAAAACATCAATCTGGATATCGCTAAGAACCAGGTTACCGCGTTCATTGGCCCGTCAGGCTGTGGCAAATCCACCCTGCTGCGTACATTTAACAAAATGTACTCGCTCTACCCAGAGCAACGTGCCGAAGGTGAAATTCTGCTGGATGGGGAAAACATCCTCACTCAGAGCCAGGATATCGCCCTGCTGCGTGCCAAAGTGGGCATGGTGTTCCAGAAGCCGACGCCATTCCCAATGTCGATTTATGACAACATCGCCTTCGGTGTGCGTCTGTTTGAAAAGCTGTCACGCAGTGATATGGACGAACGTGTGCAGTGGGCTTTGACCAAAGCCGCATTGTGGAATGAAACCAAAGATAAATTACACCAGAGCGGATACAGTCTCTCCGGTGGCCAGCAGCAGCGTCTGTGCATCGCGCGTGGTATTGCGATTCGCCCGGAAGTGTTGCTGCTTGATGAACCGTGTTCAGCGCTTGACCCAATCTCTACCGGTCGCATTGAAGAGCTTATCACCGAGCTAAAAGAAGATTACACCGTGGTAATCGTGACCCACAACATGCAGCAGGCGGCACGTTGTTCAGACCACACCGCATTTATGTACCTGGGTGAGCTGATTGAATTTAGCGAAACCGACACGCTGTTTACCACGCCTGCCAAGAAGCAGACTGAAGACTATATTACTGGCCGCTACGGTTGATTTGGAGAACAAAATGGATAGCCTCAATCTCAACAAACACATTTCCGGCCAGTTTAACGCCGAGCTGGAATATATCCGCACTCAGGTAATGACCATGGGTGGGCTGGTGGAGCAACAGCTTTCTGATGCTATCACCGCCATGCACAATCAAGATGGCGAGCTGGCAAAGCGCGTTATCGAAGGTGATCAGAAAGTTAACATGATGGAAGTGGCGATTGATGAAGCCTGTGTGCGCATCATCGCTAAACGTCAGCCAACCGCCAGTGACTTGCGCCTGGTGATGGCCATCATCAAAACGATTTCTGAGCTGGAACGTATCGGCGACGTAGCAGATAAAATCTGCCGCACGGCGCTGGAGAAATTCTCGCAGCAACATCAGCCACTGCTGGTGAGCCTGGAATCATTAGGCCGCCACACCGTGCAAATGCTGCATGACGTGCTCGACGCGTTTGCGCGTATGGATCTCGACGAAGCGGTGCGTATCTATCGCGAAGATAAGAAAGTTGACCAGGAATATGAAGGCATCGTGCGTCAGTTGATGACTTATATGATGGAAGACTCACGCACTATTCCAAGTGTGTTGACTGCACTGTTCTGTGCGCGCTCTATCGAACGCATCGGTGACCGTTGCCAGAACATCTGTGAGTTTATTTTCTACTTCGTTAAAGGACAGGACTTCCGTCATGTCGGCGGCGATGAGCTGGATAAGCTGTTGGCTGGTAAAGACCCGAAAGAATAATCATAAAACTCATAAAAAAACGCCAGCGAATCGCTGGCGTTTTTATTGGTGCGTCGTTCAACGATTAGCGAACGATAATGCCTAACAGAATCCCCAGGGCACCAAAGTCAGCATCACTGAACGTGGTGTTAGCAAAGCCGATATCGCCCAGTACTGGCAGCAAGAACACTGGCAGGAAGGTAATCAGCAAGCCCTGCGCAAACGCCCCCAAAATCGCCCCTCGACGCCCGCCGGTTGCATTGCCAAACACACCTGCCGCAGCACCCACGAAGAAGTGTGGCACCACACCTGGAATAATCACCGTCATGTTCAGCAGATACAAAGCGAACATACCGATTAAACCTGCGGCAAAGCTGCTCAGGAAGCCAACCAGCACCGCGTTAGGCGCATAAGGGAAGACGACCGGGCAATCAAGCGCAGGCTTCGCGTTCGGCACTAGCTTGTCGGAAATACCTTTGAACGCCGGAACGATCTCCGCAATTACCATACGCACACCTTGCAGAATGATGTATACACCAGCCGCGAAAGTGATGGATTGCATGATAGAGAACATGAACCAGTTCTTACCACCGCTTAGCTCTTTCACTACGTCTGCACCAGCAAACAGGCAGGTCACCAGGAAGATAATGCTCATGGTAAAGGAGATAGCCACTGGTGTATCACGCAAGAACAGCAGACTTTTCGGCACATTCATGTCTTCAGTCGAGTGTTCTTTATTACCAAATTTGCTGCCGATGAACCCTGCCAGCACGTAAGACAATGTTGAGAAGTGGCCGATTGCGACGTCGTCAGAACCGGTGACTTTCTTCATGTAAGGGTGCGCAATGGCTGGGAAAAAGACCATTGCCACGCCAACTACCAAAGAGCCAACAGCAATCAGCGTTACACCGCTCATGCCTGCGGTTGCCAGGATCACAGCTACCATCATCGACATAAATAATGTGTGATGACCGGTCAGGAAGATAAATTTCCATGGTGTGAAACGGGCAATCAATATATTGATAACCATCGCGAAGAACATGATCATCGCCATCTCTTTACCGAAGCTTTTCTGTGCGACGGAAACAATGGCTTCATTGTTTGGTACCACACCCTGAATACCAAAGGCGTGCTGGAAAATGTTCGCAAAATCACCCAGAGAAGAAACTACCAGTCCGGCACCTGCACCTAAAATCACAAAACCCATAATGGTTTTGACGGTGCCTTTAATGCATTCTGTGACCGGTTTTTTCTGTGCGATCAGACCAATCAAGGCGATTAGACCTACCAACACTGCTGGTTCAGAAAGCACATCGCTCATCAAAAAACGAAAGAAATCCATATCGACTCCTGCTTACAGTGCGCCTAATTCGGTTAATGCCACGGACAAACGTTCTTTCATGGCTTTCTTATCGATCATGTTGTCCAGTGCGACGATTTTTCCGCCTACAGACTGCGCGACTAACTGCTCGGCAATGTCTTTAGTGCCGACATAGATATCGCTTGGCGTGCCTTTAGCTGAACCGAGATCGACATGGTCGACGTCTGCATTAACGGAAAGATCTTTCAGAATGGTTTTAATGCTCATTTCCATCATCAGGCTAGTACCTAAGCCGTTACCGCAAACCACTGTAATTTTCATAATTGTTCCCCTGGATTAATAGCGCGCAATGACGGACAAAATGTCCTGCGTTGTTTTGGCCTTCAAAATGGCCTGAATGTCTTGTTCGTTATCGAATAACTGGGCGAGTTGGGAAATCGCTTCGATGTGGCTGGTGCTGTCAGTCGCGGCCAGCACAATCAGCAATTTCACCGGATCGTTTTCATCCGCATCAAAATTCACACCTGAAGTAATCAGCGTCAGCGCCAGTGCGAGTTTATTTGCACCTTCTTCCGGACGAGCGTGTGGCATCGCAATGCCTGGCCCTACCACGTAATACGGACCGATAGATTCATGAGTGCGATAAATAGCGTCAACATAACGTGGTTCGATCGAACCATTTTCAATCAGCGGACGACATGAAATAGCCACGGCATCGCGCCAGTCTTTAGCCTGTTCTACGACCTGAATGACCTCTGCGGTTAATAGATTCTTTAACATGCGACTGATAACTCCCGATGATAATTAACAGGAGGGTAGATTTTTTGCGCAGACATTAATGTGATGGTTGTCTCATTTGATAGCGCTACCTGATAGCGCTATCAAGGATTGTGATAGCGCTATCATTTATCCCAGGTCTGACTTTGGCTATATCCAGTTCCTGCATATACAATGCGTGAGAGTTTTTGCTAACGTGATCAATAGTCTGACGAACAGACGGTGAATTAAAAATAATGAAAACAGTTAGTTGTATTAACTCGGGGAGCCAGAATGGAAAAAACGCGTAAGCGCCGAGGTACCGGGCGGGTCACACTGCAAGAAGTTGCCAATTATGCAGGCGTTGGAACCATGACCGTTTCTCGGGCATTAAGAACGCCGGAACAGGTTTCCGATAAACTGCGCGAGAAGATAGAGCAAGCGGTGGAAGAACTGGGTTATATCCCCAATCGGGCAGCTGGTGCGCTCGCTTCTGGCCACAGCAATACCATCGCGGTGTTGATTCCTTCCTTGATCGACAAAGCCAGTTCGCGCTTTATGCAGTCGCTGCAGCAAGTGCTGAATAAAAACGAATTCCAGTTACTGCTTGGCTGTCATGAACATAATCAGCATAAAGAAGCTGAAATATTAATGACGCTGCTGCAAAGCAACCCGGCGGCACTGGTGATTTTTGGTTCGCAGCTGGCAGAGAAAACCTGGCAAATACTCGAAAAGGCTAACATTCCGACGATAAACGTTGTGGGTTCCCCATTTAGTCAGGCGAAAATTTCCCTCGAAACCGGCTTTTTTGAGGCCTCGCATAAACTGACGGAACATTTGCTGGATCAGGGTTATAAAAATATCGGCTTTATTGGTGCGCATATGGACAACCGCCTGCAACGCCAGCAGCTTAATGGCTGGCATAAAGCGATGCTCAGCCGCTATCAAAACTCTGATCAAGTGATTACCACTCCGGAAGCCGCCAGCCTGCAGTTCGGGCGTTATGCATTAACTGAAATACTGCAACGCCAGCCGGATCTGGATGCGGTTATTTGCAGCCATGAAGAAATTGCCCTGGGGATTATGTTTGAGTGCCAGCGCCGCTTGCTGAAAATTCCTGGAAACATCGCAGTCGCTTGTCTTGATGGCTCTGACAGTTGCGATCAAACCCATCCGACACTAACGTCCATACGTATAGATTATAAAAAAATGGGCAAAGAGGCGGGCAAAATGCTGATTGAGTTACTAAATAACGATGATGACGATGAGTTAGATGAATCACGTGTTGAGTTGTTCAACTACCAGGTTGAATTACGTCAAAGCACCTGAGCGCGGTCGTTGTAGGGCGGATAAGCTTGCGCCATCCGCCATCGTTCTTAAACCGTGATATTCCAACCGCGCGCACGCCACAACTCCGGCAACTGCGCTAAATCGGTAAAAGTCGTTACTTTCGGGTGATCAATCGGCTGGTTGTGTGGGTCGGCGCAAAAATAGAAAACTTCCATGCCTGCGGCAATACCGGATTGCGCACCGGCCATAGAGTCATCCACCAGCACACAGTTTTTGACATCCACATTCATTGCCTCGGCGGCGTGGAACATCAGTGTCGGATCCGGTTTCCACAGCTGGATGTCATAGCCGCTAAACAGTTTGTCCGGGAAATAGCCAAGCATGCCGGTTTTGCCCAGTGAATGCTGCATTTTGCTGACCGGGCCGTTGGAAACGATACACATCGGCACGTTGATTTGCGCAATTAGTGCTGCTGCGCCGTCAATCTCTACCAGCTCGCTATCAAACAGACGCGAAACTTCGGCGCGATAAACCGGCTCCAGTTCATCTTTTGGCAAGTTCACTCCATAGCGGGTATTAATCGTGTCGATTATTTCGTAGAGCTTGATTCCCTTGAAAGTTTTGAAAACCTCCTCGAGCGCAAGTTCGATGCCGTATTGCGCAAACATATGCACGTAGGCTTTGGAGCAAATAACCTCACTATCAACCAGCGTGCCATCGCAGTCGAAGAACAGCGCATCTATCCGGGACATACCGCTTCCTTATTTCTACCCATCGCCCTTCAATATGCAGGGGTGTTGACTGCTCTCATTCACCCGAATCACTTACTTGAGTAAGTTCATCGGGATTCATTCGATTGCCGCCTACCTGCATCTTGAAGTAGCTCGGGTATAAGATTAAATATCTATTTTACCCAATTTGCGCAATTTGTGCGGCACGCAATCGTTGCCGTATAAGTAAATTCAATGAAAAAAAATTAGCGTGGGTCATTATGTTTGGGAATTTTTGGTATAGGATAACGACGGATTTTCCCTCTCAATGTTCGGAATTAACACTAATGAGCCAACCACAATCTACTCCGGCCGCAAATCCGGGGCTGCTCGAGCGCGTGTTTAAACTGCGTGAACACGGCACCACGGCACGCACTGAAGTGATCGCCGGTCTTACGACCTTCCTGACGATGGTGTATATCGTTTTCGTCAACCCGCAGATCCTTGGCGCCGCTGGTATGGATACCCAGGCCGTTTTTGTCACCACCTGTTTGATTGCCGCATTAGGTAGCATCCTGATGGGTATTTTCGCCAATCTGCCAGTCGCATTGGCTCCGGCAATGGGCCTGAACGCCTTCTTCGCCTTTGTGGTGGTAGGTGCGATGGGGATTTCCTGGCAAGTTGGGATGGGTGCCATTTTCTGGGGTGCAGTAGGCCTGCTGTTGCTGACCATTTTCCGTGTGCGTTACTGGATGATTGCGAACATTCCGGTGAGTTTGCGTGTCGGTATCACCAGCGGTATTGGTCTGTTCATCGGCATGATGGGCCTGAAAAATGCCGGGATCATCGTGGCTAATAAAGACACGCTGGTGGCCATCGGTAACCTGACTTCGCACAGCGTACTGCTTGGCGCGCTGGGCTTCTTTATCATCGCCATTCTTGCCTCGCGCAATATTCACGCTGCCGTGCTGGTGTCAATTGTAGTCACCACGCTGCTGGGCTGGATGATGGGCGACGTGCAATACCACGGTATTGTTTCCGCGCCACCAAGCGTGCTGTCAGTTGTCGGCCAGGTTGATTTAGCCGGTTCGCTGAACATTGGTCTGGCGGGTGTTATCTTCTCCTTTATGTTGGTTAACCTGTTTGACTCATCCGGCACGCTGATTGGCGTGACAGACAAAGCCGGGCTTGCCGACGAAAAAGGGAAATTCCCACGCATGAAGCAGGCGCTGTACGTTGATAGCGTGTCTTCAGTTGCGGGTGCATTTATCGGGACTTCTTCCGTTACCGCGTATATCGAAAGCTCTTCTGGCGTGTCTGTTGGCGGGCGTACTGGCCTGACGGCGGTCATCGTTGGTTTGCTGTTCTTGTTGGTTATCTTCCTTTCCCCGTTAGCAGGCATGGTTCCGACATATGCTGCAGCTGGTGCGTTGATCTACGTTGGCGTGTTGATGACGTCGAGTTTATCGCGCGTGAAGTGGGACGACCTGACAGAAGCGGTTCCTGCGTTTATTACTGCGGTAATGATGCCTTTCAGCTTCTCAATCACCGAAGGCATCGCGCTGGGCTTCATCTCTTATTGCGTGATGAAACTCGGCACGGGCCGCTGGCGTGAAATCAGCCCATGCGTGATTGTTGTGGCGCTGCTGTTCATTCTGAAAATCGTATTTATCGACGCACATTAATCGTTTTTGCCGGATGGCGCTTGCGCTTATCCGGCCTACGAAACAGTGAACCATGGCCGGTTATTGTGGCTGGCTGTGGTTCTCTCTGCGATACCTGCCCGGTGGCTGATGAAAGGTGCGCGTAAATATCCGCGTAAACGTCTGCTGCGAATCAAAGCCATACTTCAGACTAATATCGTAAACCTTGTTATCGGTGTCGCGTAAATCACGCGCGGCCAGCAACAATTTGCGCTCACGAATGTATTTCCCCAGACTTTCACCTTTGTAGTGCATAAACAAACGCTGTAAGTGCCACTTCGAATACCCCGCGTGATCGGCAATATCATCAATGCGTAATGGTCGATGCAAATTGTCATCAATCCACTGAACAATCGTATCGATAACCTGAGCTGAAATCGTCATACATCCCCCTGCGTGGTTCGCTTACATTGCGCTGGCAGATTCCCACCAGGCGCTAAATTGTTGTGCGTTATCATTTACCCGCACAGGCTCACCCTGCTTTGGTGTTAACAGGCGATAATTTTTCCCGATACTGGCTTCAGCGAGGCTTTTGTAAGGCGCATCCCACGTATGATTTGCCAGTACAAAACGGCCTGCATGGCCCGGAAGTATGGCGCGAGCTTTGAGGTCTACTGCGGCTTGTGCAGTTTCTTGCGGCATCATATGAATATTGCTCCAGTCCTTGTCATATTGGCCGTTTTCCATAATGGCTAAATCGATCGAACCGAACTGTTCACCGATAGCTTTGAAGTGTGGCCCGTAGCCGGTATCACCGCTGTAATAGACTTTGTTGTCATTGGTCACGAACATAAAACTCGCCCATAACGTCTGGTTGCTCTTCAGACTGCGGCCAGAGAAATGCCGGGCGGGTAACACATGCACCGTCAGGTCGTTCGAGATTTTTACCGTCTGGTTCCAGTCTTTTTCATGAATGATGTCGCTATTTATGCCCCAGTAACGCAGATGCGAACCAACGCCCAATGGCGTAATCACCTGGCGGATTTTTGGCTTCAGTGCTTTGATGGTGGCGTAATCCAGATGATCGTAATGGTCGTGGGAGATAATCAGCAGATCGATTTCAGGCATCGACTCAGCCGTCCACGGGTAATCCCCAGGGAAGGCTTTATTGAGAAATGAAAACGGGGCGGCGTAACTGCTGAAAACGGGATCGATAAGAATGCGTTTGCCGGCCAGCTGGATGTACCAGGAGGAGTGCCCGAGCCAGACCATCGTATCTTGTTCCAGCGGCAGATTAGCCAGTGAAGTTTTCACTAGCGGTAGAGGTTGTTGAGGGCGAGAATTTTCCCGCTTCGCGGTTAAAAATCCCCACCATGCCGCAAGCTTACTTTTCTGCCCGGTATAGCCAAGCGTTGGGATCTGGTTGCGAAATTGTCCATCAACGTAATTTGCAGAGCGTTCGACTAAACTTAGACCTTCTCCTTGCGGAGCCTGGCCAAACCCGGCATTCAGGACAAAAGGCAAACTGGCTGCTGTTGCAATCAACATAATTATTACCGCGCATATGGAGAATCGTTTCATTTCCTGGCCTGCACAAATCGTTCCATCCATTGGCACGAAGCTGTAAACTTGATAATGAGTGAGTAAGCACTCATTATAGATAAGGAGTGACGACCGTCAAGATGCTTTTCAAACGCTGACATTGAACGTTGCAGTGGCGAAGTTGGCGTGATTCAATTTGGTTTTTAAAATATGGGGTAAAACGTTGTGGCTCGTCCGAAGAGTGAAGATAAAAAATTAGCGTTACTGGATGCAGCAACCATCGCCATAGGCCAGTCGGGGATTGCGGCATCAACTGCGCAAATTGCCCGTGGCGCAGGCGTCGCGGAAGGTACTCTATTTCGTTATTTTACCACTAAGGACGATTTGATAAACGAGCTGTACCTGTATTTGAAACAAAGCTTACTTATTTCCATGCAGGCGAATCTCGACCGCACACTGAAAGACCCGAAAGAATATACCCGCTATATCTGGAACAGCTACATCGACTGGGCGATTGGTCACCCTGAAGCGCATCGGGCGATTCGTCAGCTGTCGGTGAGCGATAAGATTGATGATGACACGAAGCAAAAAGTGGCGGAGTTATTCCCGGAATTACATGAGATCTGTTCGCAATCGATACTGAAGGCTTTTCAGTGCGGCCCGTATCGCGCGTTTAGTGATGCGATTTTTTCTTCGCTGGCAGAAACGACCATGGAATTCGCCAGCCGTGAACCGGAACGTGCTGGCGATTTTAAGGCTTTAGGCTTCGAAACGATGTGGCGCGCTTTAGCTAATTAGTTTTTAACTCGCTGAATATAATTACCAAATGCCGTCAGCTGCCCGGCCAAATGATCGAGCGTGCTTTGATCAACCACTTCGCCAGTTTGCACATCCACTTTGTTTTGAATCACGCCGCCCATAAATTCAGGCTTGTTCATCACCATCGCGTCGAGGAACACCAGAATCTGGCGCAGATGGTACTGGCAGCGTGCGCCACCAATCGCGCCCATGGAACAGGTCTGAATCAGCACTGGTTTCCCAGCCAGTGGCTGTTCCGGTAAACGTGACAGCCAGTCGATGGCGTTCTTCAGGCCACCTGGCACCGAATAGTTATATTCTGGCGTGACAATCACAACGCCATCTGCGGTGCGGATTTGCTCAGCAATCGCTTCAACCGTTGCCGGGAACCCCTCTTCTTGCTGTATATCGGCGTCATACAATGGAATGTCTTTGATCGACGGCAATGCCTCAATGCTCATCCCCGCTGGGGCGATGCCAGGCAAAGTGCGGGCGACCATCGCGTTGAATGAGCCATGGCGCAGGCTACCTAATAACGTGACTATCTTTAACGTGTCGGACATGAATACCTCTTTTTGTCAGGACGTTCAGGAAAGATCAGTTTTGATATAACGCTTTTTCTGACGACATACTGGTTAAGCGAATTATGCTGCCGTTAGGATCGCGATAACGTGATTTGACATCCCACAGACTATGCCAGCTTTGCGGGCTTTCAAACTCCCACAAACTCAATTTTTCTATGGCGGGCGACACCACGCATCCCCAGATTAACAGGCCTTCCACATCACTGATCGCTTCAATTTCTGATTGATCATTTGTGCGAATCCGACCCGCACCAGGCAGAAGCTGCCAGCTTTCTTCACGACCGGTCAATTTAAAAGCACTTTGATGCAGTGTGCGTAACTGTGCTCTGGCCTCACTTGGGTTTTTTTGAGTGTTTATCCAGATAGACTCATTGCTGCGGAAAATGGAAGCTGAAGCAACAGAAGGAAGATTGCCGAACGACTGATTAATTTCGAAATCGAGTCCGCAACGGCCTTCGGTGGTGACCAACACACCGACTTTGTTTCCGGCATAAGCAATGCTGAAGTCCATCAACGACGAGTCAGCAAAATGCGGGCGCCCGGCGGCAGTGGTGACAATCTTGGGCAGTTGTTGAATGCCATACAGCATATGAAGGAGTTCAGCCAGCAGGCTACGTGAGGCTAAGAATCGTGAACGGCGATGTTCCGGCATTTGTTGAGCGAAGGCGAGGCATTCTTCATTCAGCCGGCTCGAAAAGGGGAATTTGGGATTGATCGTCCATCTTGCGAAATGCGTTGCCATTTTTCTCTCCTTGATAATGGGCAATCTACTTTTCATTCAATTGTAGATTTTTTAGCAACGAAACGCACGGGGATGAGCGTGTAAAAAAACATCAATTGATCAACCCTATGAATACTTAGGTTTTTAAAGTACAGACGAAACGGTAAAAAAATCCCGCAACACTTATCCTGCTAAATCAGGCGCGTTGCGGGATGAGTAAAAAGTGAGCACACGCTTACTTTTTTAGTTTATTTACCGATACAGAAGCTGGAGAAAATGCGTCCAAGCAAATCATCAGAGGTAAATTCGCCGGTGATTTCGCTCAGGCTTTGCTGAGAAAGTCGCAGTTCTTCAGCCAGTAATTCCCCGGCCCATGCGCCCAGCAACTGCGCTTTGCCTTGTTGCAGATGGGTTGCTGCCTGTTCCAGCGCTTGCAGGTGGCGACGACGCGCCAGGAAGCCGCCTTCCATATTGGTTTCAAAGCCCATGCTCTGTTTTAGATGATCGCGCAGCACATCTACACCTTCACCGGTACGCGCAGACAAGCGTACAAGTGAGTGACCATTCACATCGCTCAGACCCAGCGTTTCGCCGGTGACATCAGCTTTATTACGCACTACGGTAATCGGTAAACGTGCCGGTAAGCGCGCAATAAAGTCTGGCCAGATTTCAGCAGGGTCAGTGGCAGCGGTCGTGGTTCCGTCAACCATAAACAGCACACGGTCTGCTTGTTCAATCTCATTCCACGCACGTTCGATGCCGATACGCTCAACTTCGTCGTTCGCTTCACGTAAACCGGCGGTATCGATAATATGCAGTGGCATGCCGTCGATATGAATATGTTCGCGTAATACGTCACGGGTGGTTCCGGCAATATCCGTCACAATCGCCGCTTCGCGGCCAGCCAGAGCATTCAGTAGACTTGATTTCCCGGCATTTGGACGCCCTGCAATCACCACTTTCATGCCTTCACGCAGCAAACTGCCCTGGCGTGCTTCGGCGCGCACCGCATCCAGATCGCCAATCACCTGGTTCAGCTGGGCTTCAATTTTGCCGTCAGACAGAAAGTCGATTTCTTCATCCGGAAAATCAATCGCTGCTTCCACGTAAATACGCAGATGTGTCAGCGCTTCAACTAAATGGTTTACGCGTGCGGAGAAAGCACCCTGCAGAGAATTTAATGCTGAACGCGCGGCTTGTTCGGAACTGGCATCAATCAGGTCAGCGATGGCTTCGGCCTGAGCCAAATCCAGCTTGTCGTTCAGAAATGCACGTTCGGAGAACTCACCAGGCCTTGCGATACGCACGCCTGGGAGCGCCAGGATGCGCTTTAACAGTAAATCCAGGATAACTGGGCCACCGTGTCCCTGAAGTTCCAGCACATCTTCACCCGTGAAGGAATTCGGGCCAGGGAACCACAACGCGATACCTTGATCGAGAACGCTGCCGCCAGCATCACGGAATGGCAGATAATCGGCGTAACGTGGTTTCGGTAATTTGCCCAGAATGGCTTGTGCTACTTCACGTGCCTGAAGGCCTGAGACGCGCAGGATACCGACCCCACCACGTCCCGGCGGTGTCGCCTGGGCAACGATTGTCTCGTTATGGCTCATTACTATCCCTTCGTGATTGATTGGTGGATGGCGCTTCGCTTATCCACCCTACAAAAGAAAAAGGCGGTCTATTGACCGCCTTTCGTAAGCTTCTCGCTAATTTTTATCAGGTCTTTTTCTTATCGCGGCTGTGTAAGCCACGTTTCTCAAGACCGCGATAAATCAGCTGCTGCTGGATGATGGTCACTGTGTTACTGACGATATAGTACAGTACCAGACCTGACGGGAACCACAGGAAGAACACCGTGAAGATGACCGGCATAAAGGTCATGATCTTCTGCTGCATCGGGTCGGTCACTGTGGTCGGCGACATCTTCTGAATGAAGAACATCGTCAAGCCCATCAGGATCGGCAGGATGTAGTACGGGTCTTGTGCAGACAAGTCATGAATCCACAGTGCGAACGGCGCATGGCGCAGTTCCACAGAACCCATCAGCATGTAGTACAACGCCAGGAAGATTGGCATCTGGATAACCAGCGGGAGACAACCACCCAGCGGGTTAACTTTCTCAGCTTTATACAGGGCCATCATTTCCTGGCTCTGGCGCTGCTTATCGTCACCAATACGTTCACGCATGGCTGCCAGTTTCGGCTGCAACATACGCATTTTCGCCATGGAGGTGTACTGCGCTTTAGTCAGCGGGTACATGATGCCACGAACGATGAAGGTGATAACGATAATGGAGAAGCCCCAGTTACCGATAAAGCCGTGCAGGAATTTCAACAGCTTGAACAGCGGCTGAGAAATAAACCACAACCAGCCATAATCCACAGTCAGGTCAAGGTGCGGCGCAACGGCTGCCATTTTGTCCTGAATTTCCGGGCCAACCCACAGGGTGCTACCCAGTTGAGCGGTTTGACCAGGCTGAACCAGTTGTGGCGCGGATTTATAACCAATCGCCGCCACATCATTGCTCAGTTTGGTGGTATAGAAGTTGTTAGTACCCTGATTACGCGGAACCCACGCTGTTGCGAAATACTGCTGCAACATCGCCACCCAACCGTTGTTGGCATTAACGTTCAGGTTTTCCCCGTCAGCGATGGTGTCGAATTTATATTTTTCGTATTTCGCATCAGGAGTGGAATATGCAGCGCCACGGAAGGTGTGCAACGCAAAGTTGTTGCTTCCAGTATCGCGGTGTGACGGTAGATTGATGGACTGCTTCAACTGACCAAAAGTAGCCAGTTCCAGCGGTTTCTCACCGGCGTTCTTCACATTGTAATCCACGCTTACCGCGAACTCGCCGCGTTTCAGGGTGAAGGATTTCGTGAAGACGTTGCCCGCTGCATCAGTATAAGTCATTGGAATAACAAGTTCGTTCTGGCCTTCTGGCAGTACGAAGCTGTCGCTTTCAACGTTATACAGTGGGCGATCACCGTTAGCCGGGTTATCTGGGCCATCACGACCCGTCAGGCCACTTTGTGCCTGGTAGACAAACTCTGGCGTGGTTTCCAGTAACTGGAACGGCTCATTAGATTTGAGCTCTTTCGGGTAGGTCAGCAACAGCGCCTGCTCAACATCACCACCACGGGTGTTGATGGAAAGCTCAAGGACGTCAGTTTTAACCGTGATGATTTTTCCCTGGCCACTGGTCGGCACACCCTGGCTTGCGGCGTTACCTGCTGCGGTGGTCGTAGTCTGCGTGGTCTGCTGCACCTGTGGTTTTGGAGCGTTATCCTGCTCCCAGGCTTGCCAGATCATGAAAGACACGAACAACAAAGCGATGAGAAAGAGATTGCGTTGCGAATCCATCGTTAGTGTTCTCTGGTATCAAAAGGTCCAGGTGGGACGGGATCGTCTCCACCGGGGTTCAAAGGGTGGCATTTTAATACGCGTTTCACTGTCAACCAACTGCCTTTTAACACCCCAAACCTGCGCAATGCCTCAATTCCGTAGTGAGAACAGGTAGGAGTGAAACGGCAATGCGGCCCGAGAAGCGGACTTATCAGGCGCTGATAGACCTTAATCAGGCCTATCAGGAGCCGGGAGACAGGCGACAGTGACGGCGCCATAACTTTTCCAATGCTTCCGATAAAGCCCGGTTATCCAGGTCGGCAACCCCTTTCTTAGCCACTACCACGAAATCCATAGGCGGAAGTTCATGCTGACGCAAACGGAAACTCTCACGCGTCAGACGTTTAATCCGATTGCGTTCGTGTGCGCGTTTAACGTTTTTCTTAGCGACTGTTAGACCGATGCGGGGATGCCCCAGCGAATTTAGGCGGCCGAGGATGGTGATTTGCGGCGTGCCAGCCCGTTGAGGCTGCTGGAAGACGAAAGTGAAATGAGTGGGAGTTAACAAGCGTAACTCCCTGGGAAATGCGAGCTTAACCACTCAGGGGTTAGCTTTTATTACTTAGAAACGGTCAGACGGGAACGGCCTTTAGCACGACGACGTGCCAAAACCTGACGACCATTTTTAGTTGCCATACGAGCACGGAAACCGTGTGAACGGTTACGCTTCAGTACGGACGGTTGAAAAGTGCGTTTCATGGCGATTTCTACCTAAACTTGGATAAATTTCACTGGGTTAGCGAAGAGCCCTGCATAAACTGCAAAAGACTTACGCCTCAGTGTGGCTGATTAAAGAGGCCGGATTGTAATAATTGTACACTCCGGAGTCAATTCTCTTTCCTTAATTCCCGTGCCTTAATTCGCTTTTTGACCCTAAAAATGACCAGGATCTGTCCAAAATAAAGCCGTGGTGACACGCGACGGGTGGGGAATTATACGGCGTCCCCATTAAAGAGCAAGGATCGTTAGGGATCTTCCTTAGATCAGTTAAGACGATTTTGTGCGCTAGTCATTAAATTTTCCTATTTAGGAATGATATGCGCTGCGCGTTTGGCAGGATCGTTTACACTTAGACTCCACAAAACAGCCCTGTGGATAAATCGGGAAGAAACTGTGAGAAACAGAAGATCTCTGGCGCGCTTTAGGCTATGATCCGCGGTCCCGATCGTGATCCTTTAGCGTTCACCCTGGGGTAAACCGCAGATAGCGGTTCGCACGCTTCCCGTACCGGGGTTCCGTTGAGGAAGAGTCGGCGTGTGTCAACAATCATGAATATAAACTTTCAGTCTTCGTCATTTTATCGACTTTGTTCGAGTGGAGTCCGCCGTGTCACTTTCGCTTTGGCAGCAGTGTCTTGCCCGATTGCAGGATGAGTTACCAGCCACAGAATTCAGTATGTGGATACGCCCCCTACAGGCGGAACTGAGCGATAACACGCTGGCCCTGTATGCGCCAAACCGTTTTGTTCTCGACTGGGTACGAGATAAGTACCTCAATAATATCAATGGATTACTTAACGATTTTTGCGGTACAGATGCGCCCGTATTACGTTTTGAAGTGGGCAGCAAACCGGTCAGCCAGACGTTAAATCAGCAAGCAGTAGCGACTGCTCCTGCCCATGCGCAAATGGCTCGCCCTGCGGCACCTATGCGTCCGAGTTGGGATAATCTTCCAGCCCCGGCTGAGCAACTGTACCGTTCCAACGTCAACGTAAAACATACTTTCGATAACTTCGTTGAAGGTAAATCGAACCAACTGGCTCGCGCGGCGGCACGCCAGGTGGCAGATAACCCCGGTGGCGCTTATAACCCTTTGTTCCTTTATGGCGGCACAGGCCTGGGTAAAACGCACCTTTTGCATGCTGTTGGCAACGGTATTATTGCGCGCAAACCGAATGCAAAAGTGGTGTACATGCACTCTGAACGTTTCGTTCAGGACATGGTAAAAGCACTACAAAATAACGCTATTGAAGAGTTCAAACGTTACTACCGTTCTGTTGATGCGCTGCTAATAGATGATATTCAATTCTTTGCCAATAAAGAGCGCTCACAGGAAGAATTCTTCCACACCTTTAATGCCCTGCTTGAAGGTAACCAACAGATCATTCTGACTTCGGATCGTTATCCAAAAGAGATCAACGGCGTTGAAGATCGTCTGAAATCGCGCTTCGGTTGGGGGTTAACGGTTGCCATCGAACCACCAGAGCTGGAAACGCGAGTTGCGATCCTGATGAAAAAAGCAGATGAGAATGACATTCGTCTGCCGGGTGAAGTGGCCTTCTTTATTGCCAAGCGTTTACGCTCGAATGTGCGTGAACTGGAAGGGGCATTGAACCGTGTTATCGCCAACGCCAACTTTACTGGCCGGGCGATTACCATCGACTTCGTGCGCGAAGCACTGCGTGATCTTCTTGCGCTGCAAGAGAAGCTCGTCACCATCGACAATATTCAGAAGACGGTGGCTGAGTACTATAAAATAAAGATTGCTGACCTGTTGTCCAAGCGTCGTTCCCGCTCGGTTGCCCGTCCACGTCAAATGGCGATGGCGCTGGCGAAGGAACTGACTAACCATAGCTTGCCAGAAATCGGCGATGCCTTTGGTGGCCGCGACCATACTACGGTTCTCCATGCCTGCCGTAAGATTGAGCAGTTGCGTGAAGAAAGCCACGACATCAAAGAAGATTTCTCTAACCTAATCAGAACATTATCTTCGTGACGCTATGAAATTTACCGTTGAACGTGAAACTTTATTAAAACCGCTGCAACAGGTGAGTGGCCCGTTAGGTGGCCGTCCTACGTTACCGATTCTCGGCAACCTGCTGTTGCAAGTCGCGGAAGGAACGCTCTCATTAACAGGGACTGACCTGGAAATGGAGATGGTGGCGCGTGTCGCTTTAGTTCAAGCGCATGAGCCGGGTGCCACCACAGTGCCTGCGCGTAAATTCTTCGACATCTGTCGTGGTTTGCCAGAAGGCGCGGAAATCGCTGTACAGCTTGAGGGCGACCGCATGCTAGTGCGCTCCGGGCGTAGCCGTTTCTCGCTCTCCACGCTGCCGGCGGCAGATTTCCCGAACCTCGACGACTGGCAGAGCGAAGTAGAATTCACGCTCCCACAAGCGACCATGAAACGCCTGATTGAAGCCACGCAGTTTTCTATGGCTCATCAGGACGTTCGTTATTATCTGAACGGCATGTTGTTTGAAACCGAAGGCGAAGAACTGCGCACCGTGGCGACCGATGGTCACCGCCTGGCGGTGTGTTCTATGCCGGTGGGTCAGTCTCTGCCAAACCATTCGGTGATCGTGCCGCGTAAAGGCGTGATTGAACTGATGCGTATGCTGGACGGCGGTGATTCACCACTGCGCATACAAATTGGCAGCAACAACATCCGTGCTCATGTCGGTGACTTTATCTTCACTTCTAAGCTGGTTGATGGCCGTTTCCCGGATTATCGCCGCGTATTGCCGAAGAATCCGGACAAACACCTGGATGCCAGCTGTGATTTGCTGAAACAAGCATTTTCGCGTGCGGCGATTCTCTCGAACGAGAAATTCCGTGGCGTTCGTCTGCAAGTGATTCAAAATCAATTGAAAATCACGGCTAACAACCCGGAACAGGAAGAAGCCGAAGAAATTCTCGACGTCACTTACGACGGCACAGATATGGAAATTGGTTTCAACGTCAGTTACGTGCTCGATGTTCTGAACGCTCTGAAGTGCGAGAACGTGCGCATTTTACTGACCGACTCTGTTTCTAGTGTGCAGATCGAAGATGCAGCCTCTCAAGCGGCGGCTTACGTAGTCATGCCAATGAGACTGTAGATGTCGCTGTCGCGTTTGTTGATCAAAGACTTTCGTAATATCGAAAATGCTGATTTGGCTCTGGCTCCAGGTTTTAATTTTCTGGTGGGAGCCAACGGAAGCGGCAAGACCAGCGTGTTAGAGGCGATTTATACCCTCGGTCACGGGCGCGCTTTTCGCAGTCTGAAGATTGAGCGCGTTATCCGCCATGAAACAGAATCCTTTGTACTGCATGGTCGTTTACAAAATGGCGAGCGGGAAATCTCACTTGGCCTGACCAAAGACCGTGCGGGCGACAGCAAAGTGCGTATTGACGGCAGCGACGGCCACAAAGTGGCTGAACTTGCGCTGTTGATGCCGATGCAACTCATCACCCCTGAAGGATTTACACTGCTCAACGGCGGCCCGAAATACCGTAGAGCTTTCCTCGATTGGGGATGTTTCCACAACGAACCAGGATTTTTTGTCGCCTGGAGCAATCTCAAACGCCTGCTTAAGCAACGTAACGCTGCGTTGCGACAAGTAACGCGTTATGCGCAATTGCGGCCATGGGATCAAGAGCTTATCCCACTAGCGGAGCAAATTAGCCGCTGGCGTGCCGACTACAGTGCAGCCATTGCCGATGACATGGCTGATACTTGTGCGCAATTTCTGCCGGAGTTCTCGCTTAGTTTCTCCTTCCAGCGCGGCTGGGAAAAAGAGAGTGACTACGGCGAGCTACTGGAACGCAACTTCGAACGCGATCGAATGCTGACCTACACCGCTCACGGCCCTCACAAAGCTGATTTCAGGATCCGTGCTGACGGTGCTCCGGTCGAAGATACCTTGTCGCGTGGGCAGCTTAAATTACTGATGTGCGCTTTAAGACTGGCGCAGGGTGAGTTTCTCACCCGACAGAACGGGCGGCGTTGCCTGTATCTGATAGATGATTTTGCCTCTGAACTAGATGATGCACGCCGTGGTCTATTAGCCAGCCGGCTAAAGGCGACGGAATCACAGGTTTTTGTTAGCGCAATTAGCGCAGAACATGTGATGGATATGGCGGACAAAAATTCGAAGATGTTCGTCGTGGATCAGGGTAAAATAACGGATTAACCCAAGAATAAATGAGCGAGAAACGTTGATGTCGAATTCTTATGACTCCTCCAGTATCAAAGTCCTTAAAGGGCTGGATGCGGTACGTAAGCGCCCGGGAATGTATATCGGCGATACGGACGACGGCACCGGTCTGCACCACATGGTATTTGAGGTCGTAGATAACGCTATCGACGAAGCACTTGCCGGTCACTGTAAAGACATCGTTGTCACCATTCATGCTGATAACTCTGTCTCCGTCACCGATGATGGCCGTGGTATTCCTACCGGTATTCACCCGGAAGAAGGCGTATCTGCTGCCGAAGTTATCATGACCGTGCTGCACGCTGGCGGTAAGTTCGATGACAACTCCTATAAAGTTTCTGGCGGTCTGCACGGCGTAGGTGTTTCTGTTGTTAACGCCCTGTCCCAGAAACTGGAACTGCTGATTCGCCGCGAAGGCAAAGTACACCAGCAAACTTACGTTCACGGCGTGCCACAGGCACCGCTGGCGGCGACGGGTGATACCGATGCCACCGGTACGCAAGTCCGTTTCTGGCCAAGCCATGAAACCTTCACCAACGTGATTGAGTTTGAATACGACATTCTGGCCAAACGCCTGCGTGAACTGTCATTCCTGAACTCCGGTGTTTCTATCCGCCTGATTGATAAGCGTGATGGCCGCCAGGACCACTTCCACTACGAAGGTGGTATCCGCGCATTCGTTGAGTACCTCAACAAAAACAAAACCCCAATTCACCCAACCGTGTTCTATTTCAGCACTGAAAAAGACGGTATTGGCGTAGAAGTGGCGTTGCAGTGGAACGATGGTTTCCAGGAAAACATCTACTGCTTTACCAACAACATCCCGCAGCGCGATGGTGGTACTCACCTGGCAGGTTTCCGCTCGGCGATGACACGTACGCTGAATGCGTATATGGAAAAAGAAGGCTACAGCAAAAAAGCGAAAGTGAGCGCCACCGGTGACGATGCCCGTGAAGGCCTGATTGCTGTTGTCTCCGTAAAAGTTCCGGACCCTAAATTCTCTTCTCAGACCAAAGACAAACTGGTTTCTTCGGAAGTGAAAACCGCGGTTGAGCAGCAGATGAACGAACTGCTGTCTGAATACCTGCTGGAAAACCCGTCTGACGCGAAAATCGTCGTCGGCAAAATTATTGATGCGGCTCGTGCTCGTGAAGCAGCACGTCGTGCACGTGAAATGACTCGTCGTAAAGGCGCGCTGGATTTGGCTGGTTTGCCAGGCAAACTGGCTGATTGCCAGGAACGCGACCCGGCTCACTCCGAACTGTACCTTGTGGAAGGGGACTCTGCGGGCGGCTCTGCAAAACAGGGGCGTAACCGTAAGAACCAGGCGATCCTGCCACTGAAAGGTAAAATTCTGAACGTTGAGAAAGCGCGCTTTGACAAAATGCTCGCCTCTCAAGAAGTCGCAACGCTGATTACGGCGCTGGGCTGCGGCATTGGCCGTGACGAATACAACCCGGACAAACTGCGTTATCACAGCATCATCATCATGACGGATGCGGACGTCGACGGCTCACACATTCGTACCCTGCTGTTGACCTTCTTCTACCGTCAAATGCCTGAAATCGTTGAACGCGGCCATGTGTATATCGCACAGCCACCGCTGTACAAAGTGAAGAAAGGCAAGCAAGAGCAGTACATCAAAGATGATGAAGCGATGGATCAATATCAGATCTCTATCGCACTGGATGGCGCAACACTGCACACCAATGCCAGCGCACCAGCCATCGCCGGTGAAGCACTGGAAAAACTGGTGTCCGAGTTCAATGCTTGCCAGAAAATGATTGGCCGCATGGAACGTCGTTATCCGCGCAACCTGCTGAATAACCTGGTTTATCATGCAACGCTTGCCGATGCCGACCTGACTGACGAAAGCAAAGTGAACGACTGGGTTTCTAAGCTGGTCATCGCGCTGAACGAAAACGAGCAACACGGCAGCACCTGGAATTCTATCGTGCGTCACAACCGCGAGCTGAATATCTTTGAGCCAGTGATTCGTGTGCGTACTCACGGTGTGGATACCGACTACCCGCTGGAGCAAGAATTCATAGTTGGTGGCGAGTACCGTCGTATTTGCACACTGGGCGAGAAACTGCGCGGCTTAATCGAAGAAGATGCGTTTATCGAACGTGGCGAACGCCGTCAGCCAGTTGCCAGCTTCGAGCAGGCGCTGGAATGGCTGGTGAAAGAGTCCCGTCGTGGCTTGTCTATTCAGCGCTACAAAGGTTTGGGCGAAATGAACCCGGATCAGCTGTGGGAAACCACAATGGATCCGCAAAGCCGTCGTATGCTGCGTGTCACCGTAAAAGACGCGATTGCTGCCGATCAGCTGTTCACCACCCTGATGGGTGACGCGGTTGAACCACGTCGCGCATTTATCGAAGAAAACGCCCTGAAAGCGGCGAACATCGATATCTAAGTTAGTTAATGCTGGTGGGCAATCTGCTCACCAGCATATCTACTGCCAGCCGTACTTTTAGCGGTAGATGAGATGTCTGGAGCCACACCGCATGGCTTTCATAAACGTTGTCCAGGTCTTCGCGCAGTATCCTCACCAGTTTCCCATTCTGTAACTCTTCCTCAATCAGCCAGCAAGGCAGCAGCGCAATACCCAATCCAGCAATCGCCGCATCCGCAATCGCTTCTAAATCATCCATCAGAACACGTGCTTTGGGGATAAACTCGCTTTTCTTGCCGCCATCGGCATTGATAACCCAGCGATGTGGCACGCCAGCGTTAATGTAATTGAACACTTCATAATGCGATAAATCGTCAATGGTTTGCGGCTCACCGTGTTGCAGCAAATAGCGAGGCGACGCGCAGATCATCATGCGATGCTCACCGATCTTCCGCGCGACCAGGCCGCTGCTATCAGGTAATTTTCCGTTGCGAATCACCAGATCTAATCCATCTTCAACCAGGTCAGAAACCTTGTCGCTAAACAGCAAATCCATACTCAGGTTGGGATGCTGGCTGGCAAATTCTGCGAGCAGTGGCGCAATACACATACGCCCATACAGCACTGGCATTGAAACCCGTAACCGCCCGCTGACACTCTGTTTTCCATTTTCGAGTAGTGTTTCAGCGGTATTAATTTCTGCCAGCGCTCGTAAACAATGCTCATAGAAAAGTGCGCCGTCATCGGTCAGCGTTACGCTTCGCGTGGTGCGCTGAAAAAGCTGCACACCGAGTCTTTGCTCTAGTTGAGAAACTGTTTTACCGACCGCCGAACGTGAAAGATGCAGGCGCTGCGCCGCCAGTGCAAAACTCCCCGCCTCAACTGCCGTAACAAAAACAGAAATCCCCTTCAGTTGTTCACTCATCATTTGTATCCATTCAGGAACCAATACCGAGAAAATCTATCGCCACTGGTGATTGT
Source organism: Buttiauxella agrestis ATCC 33320 (assembly GCA_024169445.1). Classification (GTDB taxonomy): domain Bacteria; phylum Pseudomonadota; class Gammaproteobacteria; order Enterobacterales; family Enterobacteriaceae; genus Buttiauxella; species Buttiauxella ferragutiae. The sequence continues at coordinate 966,587 of JALKFA010000001.1, read as the reverse complement.
AGGCCAACGATATACTTTGAGTGGTGATGAATGAAGCCAAATTCCTGGAGAAAATAATGAGCCAAACGATCAGCAAAACCATGCAGCGCTGGACCATGAGCGCCGTTGGGCGTGACAACCTGACACTTTCTACAGCAGCGATTCCTGAGCCTGGACCTGGCGAGGTTTTGGTTCGGGTTAACGCTATTTCGCTCAATTACCGCGACAAAATGGTCATTGATGGCACGATGCCGCTGGCGCTTCCTTTCCCATTTACCCCGGCGTCAGACATGGCGGGCGTGGTGGAAAACCTCGGTGAAGGCGTGACTCGTTTTCAGCCTGGTGCGCGCGTTATCTCAACGTTTTCGCCCGACTGGATTGACGGAAAACCCAACGGCACCGCACGCACTCCGCCTTATCGCACGCTCGGCGGGGTTTATCAGGGCATGCTCGCGGAATATGTAGTCATCAACGAAAACTGGCTGGTGGCATCACCGACAAGTCTTGATGATATTCAGGCCAGTACGCTACCTTGCGCCGGGCTTACCGCCTGGTTTGCTCTGGTGGAGCGTGGCAGTTTGCACGCCGGGCAATCGGTGCTGGTGCAGGGAACGGGCGGCGTTTCGATGTTTGCGCTGCAAATCGCCAAAACCCACGGCGCCAAAGTATTTGTGACTTCGAGTAGCGACGAAAAACTGGCTCGCGCCAAAGCGTTAGGTGCCGATTACGGCATTAACCGTTTGCAAAGTGATTGGGTGGATACCGTCTACGAACTCACTGATGAGTATGGAATCGACCATATTATTGAAACTGTTGGCGGCACGAATCTGTCTAATTCCCTGCGCGCAGTTGCGGTGCATGGGCGTATTTCAGTGATTGGCGTGCTTGATGGCTATGAGATCTCTGGCCCTGCAGGCGAACTGTTATTGAAATCCCCGACCATTCAGGGCATTGGCGTCGGGCATCGCCGTGCGCTAGAAGATTTTATTCGTGCCATTGACGCAAACCGCATCAAACCGGTCATCGAAACCTGTTATCGCTTTGAAGAATTGCCGCAAGCGCTGGCACATCTCGACCGCGGCGCATTCGGCAAAATCGTCTTAACCCCGCGTGATTGACTACACTTCTATTGCACACTTCGTGCATGCAGGAGGACAAGGTCATGGGCTTTTTCGATCAAGTTACTGGCATGATGAGGGGTGGCGATGCAGATAAATTCAAAGTCATCCTTACGTGGATTAATGAACAGGGCGGCATTCAGGCCATTCTTGAACAGTTTCGGGAAAAGGGTTTTTCTGATGTCGTCACTTCATGGTTAAGCGGCGCGCATAATCAAAGCGTTAGCCCTGAGCAAATACAAGAGGTGCTGGGTCTGCCCGCAATTAGCGGACTAGCCGAGAAACTCGGGATTGACGTGGGAAGCGCGTCACAACTGCTGGCAGAGCAGTTCCCGAAAATAGTCGATACGCTTTCACCAGCGGGTGAAGTCGCTCACGATGAAGATTTGCTCACCAAAGGCTTCCACATGTTGAAGGATAAATTCTTCAGCTAGTTGAAAAACGCCACTCACGCTTTTTATTTGCGGTTCTGGGTGGCGTTTTCTTATGTTTAAAACGGACCTTTTTCTCGCGAAACGTAGCGCTATTTTTGCGAGCTTAATCGCGTTAGCATGAGATAAACTCATTACCTCAGAAAATCCTATGCCTATAAAACTCATTGCTATTGATATGGACGGCACATTGTTGCTGCCAGACCACACCATTTCTCCAGCCGTTAAAGCCGCTATCGCCAGTGCGCGCGAACGTGGTGTTAACGTTGTTTTGTGTACCGGACGCCCTTTTGCAGGTGTTGAGAGCTATCTCAAAGAACTGCATATGGATAAGCCGAACGATTACTGCATCACTTACAACGGCGCTCTGGTTCAGAAAGCAAGCGATGGCAGCACCGTGGCGCAAACGGCGCTGAACTACGACGATTACCGTTATTTGGAACAGCTTTCTCGTGATGTCGGTTCCCACTTCCACGCGCTGGACCGGTACACGCTGTACACCGCCAACCGCGACATCAGCTACTACACCGTTCATGAATCCTTTATCGCTAATATCCCACTGGTGTTCAGCGAGCCAGAAAATATGGATAAAAACGGCGCCTATCTGAAAGTGATGATGATCGATGAGCCAGCCATTCTCGACAAAGCGATCGCTAAAATTCCAGCCGAGGTCCACGAGCGCTATACGCTGCTGAAAAGCTCGCCATACTTCCTCGAAATCCTCGATAAGCGTGTCAACAAAGGTACTGGCGTGAAAGCGCTGGCTGAAACACTCGGTATCAAACAAGAAGAAGTGATGACGCTGGGCGACCAGGAAAATGACATTGCGATGCTGGAATATGCCGGGATGGGGGTTGCGATGGAAAATGCTATCGATAAGGTGAAAGAAGTCAGTAACTTCGTCACTAAATCTAACCTTGAAGATGGCGTTGCATACGCGATTGAGAAGTTTGTGTTGAACGTCCAGTAATCTCTTAGCCCCGGTAGCCAACTGATACTTATCATTTTTGTAGGTCGGATTAGCGCAGCGACATCCGACATTACCGGCAACATTACTGCTCTGTCGGCCTGCATACCGCAGTGATGCGATTCTGCGGGATATGTGCGACATTGCTCTGCATCAGTAATTTTCTTAACCCCGGAGCCGTTAAGCATCGGCTTTTGATAATTTTGCTGTAGAGTTTAATGCGTAGTTTCCGTGTGGCGCGCCAGTACGCATCGTTGGGATTGACCGTTGTTTTCATCAGCACTGAATTAAGGATCTCGGCACTGTCCAGCGCATAGCTAATACCTTCCAGTGAACTTGCGCTGATAAAGCCTGCCGCCTCGCCAATCAAAAACGCATTTTCTTTCCCGCAAATAAAATCCGCCCATCGCGAAGGAAAGAGTACGGTGCATTTTTCACTTTTTACCTTTTCTCCGAATCGGAAATGGAATGCTGCCATCTTTTCTTTCAGTTTTTCAAAGCATTGCTGTCCATCTTTCATTGGGTATGCGCCACCAAAGATAAAATAGCCGTCTTTACTGATACTCCAGGAATAACAATCCGTTACGTCATTATCAAAAATACATGAGTAAAACGGCGCGGGGTGCTGTTCTACAAACCACTGCTGAATGGCGACGTATTTGCGAATCTGATGATCAGGATACAGGTGACGACGAACCAGAGAATTAGCCCCGTCGGCACCGACCAGATAATCAGCGGTAACTTGCTGTTTTTGGCCATCGCTGTGAAAAATCACCTGCCATTTGCCTTCTTCACGCCAGATTTTCTGGCACAGACTGTCATGGTGAACCACGACGTCATCAGGAATAAGCGATTTCATCCATAAATCAAATGCGTGGCGATTGATGTTGATATAGCTACGCTGGTAGTTACGAGTGAGTGATGTCTCCACATCTACCGTCTTGACGCTAAAAATTTGCGGGTTGGCGATAACCTCGACTGGCAGGGTTATACCGTCACGAATAAACGAACGTTGGGCATCCGGAGCCAGAAGTCCACCGCAGGGTTTGGTGAATCCATCAGTGCCGTGCTGGCGTTTTTTATCCAGCGCAATCACACGCTTCGACCCGGCTAATTGCCGTGCCAGCGCCGAGCCTGCTGGCCCTAACCCGATAATTGCTACGTCGAAATGTTCCATTGTCTTTGCCTCAGGGAGAGAATAAACGGTACTGTAGAAAACGAATATGAAGTCAGCGTGAAGTTTTGCTGTACTCCTGCTTCCTCGACGTCATCGCCTGGATAACAACATGAAACAACTCACTTTTGCACCTCGTCATCACCAGCTCACCAATACCAACGTCTGGACGCCAGATAGCCAATATTTGGTGTTTGATGTGCGCCCTTCAGGAGCCTCGTTTACCAGTGAAACCATTGAGCGCGTAAATGTCCAAACGGGTGAAGTAGAGGTCGTGTATCGAGCTTCACAAGGTGCGCATGTCGGGGTGGTGACGGTGAATCCGCAACGTCCGGAAGGTTATGTTTTTATTCACGGCCCGGAAAATCCGGATGCAAACTGGCAGTACGATTTTCATCACCGCCGCGGTGTAGTGGTTGAAAATGGTACTGCAAGCAATCTTGATGCGATGGATATCACTCCGCCGTTTACACCCGGTGCGCTACGGGGCGGCAGCCATGTTCACGTCTGGAGCCCTGACGGCTCGCGCCTGAGCTTCACTTATAACGACCATGTCATGCATGAATATGATGCGGCGCAAGATTTGCGTAACGTCGGCATCGCGCTGCCTTTCGGCCCGGTGAAACCCACGAAACAACATCCCCGTGAATATGACGGCAGCCATTATTGTGTGCTGGTCAGCCGCACGACACCAACGCCACAGGCTGGCAGTGACGACATAAATCGCGCCTATGAAGAAGGCTGGGTCGGCAATAACGGTTACCGTAAAGCAGATGGAAGCCAACAGCGCTGGGCGCTGGCGTTTATCGGCGATACGCTTTCAGAAAGCGGCAACAAAGTGCCCGAACTGTTTATCGTCGATTTACCCGAGAACAAAGAGGCGTACTTCGAGGCTGGCGCTGAGCCTATCGAAGGAACGCCAACCACCTTACCCACACCGCCTGCGCAAGTGCAGCAACGGCGGCTCACCTTTACTCAGCAGCGCCGTTATCCCGGTTTAGCTACTCAGCCCCGTCATTGGGTGCGCAGCAGCCCGGATGGCAGTTTGCTGGCGTTTTTGATGCGTGACGATTCGGGTGTGGTGCAAATGTATGTGCTCTCGCCAAATGGCGGTGAACCACGCCAGGTTACGCAGGGAAAAGACGATATTCAGTCGGCGTTTAACTGGCATCCGGCTGGGAAAATAGTGGGTTTTGTGCAGAACAATCAGATTGTTTTGTGTGATGTAAGCACTGGAGCAATCACGGCGCTGACGCAGGCAGGCTGCGATGCACCATCGGCGGATGCCGTCGTGTTTTCGCCAGAGGGAAAACACATTGCCTGGATGCAGAACGTCGCTGGATTCCGTCAGTTATTTATGACGGAAACAGGCGTGTAATTACTGAACGGGCGGGATCACCGAATTGGTGGCCAAATTCTGATCTTCGCTCTCTTCTACCTTTGATTTCAGCGATTTGTCGGTACGGTACATATCCCATGGTATCAGCACCGTATCCGCCACCGCCGTAAACGGCATATCGAGTGCGACAAAAGGTTTGTAGCCCCAACTGGTGTTGCTGTCGGTCAGCATTGCGTAACTTGCTCGTGTCCCGGAATAAGTCCCTTCTTGCCCACCGGTGTGGGTCATAACACTTGAGCATCCACTGGCGGTAAGTATCCCGCTGCCCAGAATTATTGCCTGAATATTAGTTTTCATCATCACTGTTAAATTTTCGTCTTCCAGGGGCCTGGCTGCACTGGGTTATATCATCCAGGCTGAGAATAAAAATAATGTGTTTGCCACTCTGTGGCAGCTATCGCAGATTAATCCTGTTTACTCCACACACAGTCTATGTATAGACACCGGAAGGCGCAAAAAATTTCCCAATGCACCCTTGAAAAGCGTGAAACAGGACCGATTTTATTAACGTAGCCAGTTAAGAGTACGCCGTAAGGGTACTCAGTAACCTAAGCCTGTCCATGATGGAAGGCAATATTAGAGTCTCGCTGATAATCAGGAGTGTTAATTTATGCGTAATTTCGATTTATCCCCGCTTTATCGTTCTGCTATTGGTTTTGACCGTCTGTTTAATCTGCTGGAAAACAACCAAAGCCAGAGCAACGGCGGCTATCCTCCATACAATGTTGAATTAGTTGACGAAAACAACTATCGCATTGCCATTGCTGTTGCCGGTTTTGCAGAAAGCGAACTGGATATAACTGCCCAGGATAACCTGCTCGTTGTAAAAGGCGCGCATACAGATGCACAACCAGAGCGCACTTATCTCTATCAGGGGATTGCTGAGCGCAACTTCGAACGTAAATTCCAGTTAGCTGAAAACATCCACATCCGTGGTGCTAACCTGGTAAATGGCCTGCTGTATATCGACCTGGAACGTGTGATTCCGGAAGCGATGAAACCGCGCCGTATCGAAATCAATTAATTTCGCGGGTCGCCGTATTGTGCGGCCCAACTCAAAAGTTGTACCCAAACTTAGGCTTGCCGTCAGGGAGCCGAAGATTTAACTCGCTTCAAAGAAGGAGAATACTCATGCGTAACTACGATTTATCACCTCTGCTGCGTCAATGGATCGGTTTTGACAAACTGGCTAATGCCTTACAAACCAGCAGCGAAGGGCAGACATTCCCGCCTTACAACATTGAGAAAGGCGATGATAACCACTATCGGATAACCCTGGCATTAGCCGGTTTCCGCCAGGAAGATCTTGAGATTGAACTGGAAGGCACGCGTCTGAATGTCAAAGGGACGCCAGTCAAACCAGAGAAAGAAACGACCTGGCTGCATCAAGGGTTGGTGACTCAGCCATTTAGCCTGAGCTTCACCCTTGCGGAATACATGAAAGTATCCGGTGCGACATTTACCAACGGTCTGTTGCACATCGATCTGGTACGTGAAATTCCTGAAGAGGTTGCACCGAAACGCATCGCTATCAGTGAGCGCCCGGCGTTAAATAGCTAATCGCATCAACTGCGTTCAAGGCCCCATTTTATGGGGCCTTTTTTGTGCTCTGCACCCCAGTAACGCCGCTGTCTCTCTGCCAGAATCCCTGATAACAACGATGTTATTCACAGGGAATTCTTCGATGAGTGGAATAGCGTTAACAGTCAGTATGTTGGCATTGGTCGCCGTCATCGGCTTGTGGATTGGTAACATCAAAATTCGCGGGATCGGATTTGGCATCGGCGGTGTGCTATTCGGCGGGATTATTGTCGGCCACTTTGTTAATAAGGTCGGGATAGACCTGAATAGTGACATGCTCCATATTATCCAGGAGTTTGGCCTGATCCTGTTCGTCTACACCATTGGGATTCAAGTCGGACCGGGGTTCTTCTCTTCTTTGCGCGTGTCGGGCTTGCGGCTCAATCTCTTCGCGCTGCTTATTGTGGTGATCGGCGGGCTGGTAACTGCGCTCATCTACAAAATCTTCGATGTCCCGCTGCCCGTGGTGTTAGGTATTTTCTCGGGTGCCGTGACCAATACCCCTGCACTGGGCGCGGGGCAGCAAATCCTGACCGACCTTGGTACCCCTGCGGAATTGGTTGATAAAATGGGGATGAGTTACGCGATGGCGTATCCGTTCGGCATTTGCGGCATCCTGATGACCATGTGGCTGATTCGAATGATATTTCGCGTCAATGTCGATCAAGAAGCGCAGCACTTTGAAACCAGTACCGGGCAAAGTCATGCTCAACTCCAGACCATGAATATCTGTGTCGCCAACCCCAATCTTAACGGCTTGCCTATTCAGGATGTGCCGGTCCTCAACAGCGACACCATTATTTGTTCGCGCCTGAAACGCGGTGAATTACTGATGGTGCCAGCGCCTGGTACAGTGATTCAAAGCGGAGATTTATTGCACCTGGTTGGGCAGGAAAAGGATCTGCACTCCGCACTGCTGGTTATCGGTACGCAAGTGGACACCTCGCTTTCTACGCACGGGACCGACCTGCGAGTGGAGCGCGTGGTGGTGACCAACGAGAAAGTCCTCGGCAAAAAAATCCGCGATCTGCACCTAAAGCAGAAGTACGACGTGGTGATTTCACGCCTGAATCGCGCGGGTATCGAGCTGGTTGCTGGCAGCAATGTCAGCCTGCAATTTGGCGATATCCTCAATTTGGTTGGTCGTCCTGAATCAATAGAAGCGGTGGCTGCACAAGTGGGCAACGCGCAGCAAAAACTCCAGCAAGTACAAATGCTGCCGGTGTTTATTGGCATTGGGCTTGGCGTGCTGCTGGGTTCTATCCCGCTATTCATTCCTGGCTTCCCTGTCGCACTGCGCCTGGGTCTCGCGGGCGGGCCACTCATCATGGCGATTATTCTTGGGCGTATTGGCAGTATCGGCACGTTGTATTGGTTTATGCCACCGAGTGCCAACCTCGCGCTGCGCGAGCTGGGAATTGTGTTGTTCCTTGCGGTAGTCGGCTTGAAATCAGGAGGGGATTTCGTCACGACGTTGCTGCATGGCGACGGTGTCAGCTGGATTGGCTACGGCATTCTGATTACCGGTATTCCGTTGCTGGTGACGGCGCTCATCGCCAGATTGCTCGCCAAAATGAATTATCTTACGCTGTGCGGCATGTTGGCCGGTTCGATGACCGACCCGCCTGCGCTGGCTTTCGCTAACGGTTTACATGCCACCAGTGGCGCTGCAGCACTCTCTTACGCCACCGTTTATCCGTTGGTGATGTTCTTGCGCATTATCACACCGCAGCTTCTGGCGGTGCTGTTCTGGATGTGATGCACGATCAGGCGGGTAAATGCACCCGCCGTAAATGGTAATCCACCTGGTATTCGCTGGCGTTACGGAACATCACCGAGTAATTCACATACTCGCCGCTGTCGCTATATGACAGCGATGTGATGCGCAGAATTGGTGTTAGCTCGTCGATATTGAGCAATTTTGCCATCTGCCTGTCTGCCAGCACCGGCGTCAGGCTTTCGTAGTTGCCACACACGATGATGTGGCATTCATCCTCGATATAACTGAATTTAGACCCTTCCAGATGTGCAACGGACAAATTACGAAATAATTTCAACGGCATATAGCTGTCTTCTACCATCAGCGGTTTGCCATCTACTGAGCGCACCCGGCGCGAGAAATAGATCCGTTCATCAATATTAATGCGCAACTGACTGGCGATGGCGGGTGGTGCGGGCATTATCAGAAACTCCAGCACATTGCTTATCACCTCTTTGCCCTGGTTGCGCATTACCTCGATAAAACCCGTCAGGTTGCTGGTTTCGTGGTGAACATCTTTATTCGCCACGTAGGTGCCGCTGCCGTGGCGGCGCACAACTAACCCCCAGCTCACCAGTAAATCGATAGCCTTGCGTAAAGTCATTCGTGATACGCCGAACTCGCTCGCCAGACGCTTTTCAGATGGCAATGGGCTGCCAATATTGTAATCCGCTGAATTAAGCCGGATTCGTAACCTGTCAGCGATAGATTTGTAGATCACCTGTAGACCTCTTAATGGCTTCACGCTGGGCTTAATAAACCCTCGTTCCATTAATCAATTATATGATTTAAATGATTTTAATTTCGCATTCACCTAATGAATTAGAAAGGAAAAATCACCGTGTCTAGTTATTAATCAAAAAGTAGACAACTTACACCAAATAAAAACTATGAAAGCGATCACGAATCGGTGCGACGGGCAACGATAAGTCACCTGCGTCTCCCTACTCTCAGTCTCAGGCCAGCGTTAAAATCAGCGTTAAAAAATAAGGCCATTTACCCTACAGGTTGTTACGTGAGGATTTAAAAATGCTCAGTCAAATACAACGTTTTGGTGGCGCAATGTTTACCCCGGTTTTGTTGTTTCCGTTCGCCGGGATTGTCGTAGGCATCGCCATTATGTTGCGCAATCCGATGTTCGTCGGCGAAGCGCTCACCGCACCCGATAACTTATTCGCGCAAATTGTTCACATTATTGAAGAAGGTGGCTGGACGGTATTCCGTAATATGCCGCTGATTTTTGCTGTCGGCTTACCTATTGGCCTCGCTAAGCAAGCGCAGGGCCGTGCTTGCTTAGCGGTGCTGGTGAGCTTTATGACCTGGAACTACTTCATCAACGCCATGGGGATGACCTGGGGCCATTATTTCGGTGTCGATTTCAACGCCGATCCGGTGGCGGGATCCGGACTAACTATGATTGCCGGGATCAAAACGCTTGATACCAGCATCATCGGCGCGATTGTTATCTCCGGGTTTGTCACGGCTATCCACAACCGCTATTTCGAAAAACAACTCCCTGTTTTTCTCGGCATCTTCCAGGGCAGCTCATTCGTCGTGATTGTTGCTTTCTTCGCCATGATCCCTTGCGCCTGGATTACCCTGTTTGGCTGGCCAAAAGTGCAAATGGGCATTGAATCACTTCAGGAATTTTTGCGCAGCGCCGGCTCGCTTGGCGTCTGGGTGTATACGTTCCTGGAACGCATTCTGATTCCAACCGGCCTGCATCACTTCATCTACGGTCCATTCATCTTTGGCCCGGCGGTCGTGGAAGGTGGCATCCAGGTTTACTGGGCGCAGCATTTACAGGAGTTCAGCCAGAGCACGCTGCCGCTGAAAACGCTGTTCCCGGAAGGAGGATTTGCACTGCACGGTAACTCCAAGATATTTGGTTGCCTGGGAATTGCACTCGCGCTGTACGCCACTTCTGCACCCGAAAACCGCGTGAAAGTCGCAGGCTTGCTGATACCTGCAACACTCACCGCGATGCTGGTGGGCATCACTGAACCACTTGAATTTACCTTCCTGTTTATCTCGCCGGTTTTATTTGCAGTGCATGCATTTCTCGCCGCAACGATGGCGACCGTAATGTACATGTGTGGCGTGGTGGGCAACATGGGTGGCGGGCTTCTCGACCAGTTCCTGCCGCAAAACTGGATACCGATGTTCCACAATCACGCGTCGATGATGTTTATCCAGATTGGTATCGGTCTGGCCTTCACCTGCATCTACTTTGTGGTGTTCCGCACCCTAATCTTGCGCTTCAACCTGAAAACGCCAGGCCGTGAAGAGAGTGAGATCAAGCTGTACAGCAAAGCGGATTACCAGGTATCCCGCAGTCAGACAACGGCTGCTGCCACCAAAGAAACCAAACAAGGTCAGGCTGCTGGCATCCTCGAAGCGCTGGGCGGTACTGGCAACATTCTTAGCGTCAATAACTGTGCGACTCGCTTACGCATCACCCTTGCGGATATGGCGCAGACGCAAAGCGACGACATTTTTAAAGCGCTGGGCGCCCACGGTGTGGTGCGACGCGGCAACGGTATTCAGGTGATTGTGGGCCTGCATGTCCCGCAAGTCCGAGACCAACTTGAAACCCTGATGAAAGACACTTCTTTGACCGAACTTAAATCCATGACGGAGGCAGTATCATGAAAAAATTCTCTGTAGTTGTAGCCGGTGGCGGCAGCACATTCACTCCTGGTATCGTATTGATGTTACTGGCAAACCAGCACCGCTTCCCGCTGCGCGCCCTGAAATTCTATGACAACGATGGCGCGCGTCAGGAAACCATCGCCGAAGCGTGCAAAGTTATCCTCAAAGAGCAGGCTCCTGAAATTGAGTTCAGCTACACCACCGACCCGAAAGAAGCCTTTACCGATGTGGATTTCGTGATGGCGCATATCCGCGTGGGCAAATACCCGATGCGTGAACAAGACGAGAAGATCCCACTACGTCACGGCGTTCTGGGCCAGGAAACCTGCGGCCCAGGCGGGATTGCCTACGGCATGCGCTCCATCGGTGGGGTATTAGAGCTGGTTGATTTCATGGAAAAATATTCGCCAAACGCCTGGATGCTTAACTATTCCAACCCGGCAGCGATTGTGGCTGAAGCCACGCGTAAACTGCGCCCGAACGCAAAGATTCTCAACATTTGCGATATGCCCATCGGCATTGAAAGCCGTATGGCGCAAATCGCTGGCCTGAAAGATCGTAAAGAGATGCGCGTACGCTATTACGGCCTCAACCACTTTGGCTGGTGGACATCTATCGAGGACCAGAATGGTAATGATTTAATGCCAAAGATCCGCGAACACGTCGCTAAATTTGGTTATGTTCCGCCATCAGATGAACATGGGACAGAAGCCAGCTGGAACGACACATTCTCTAAAGCAAAAGACGTATGGGCTTTGGACCCGAGCACCTTCCCGAATACTTACCTGAAATACTATCTGTTCCCGGATTACGTGGTTAAGCACTCCAATCCAGCACACACCCGCGCCAATGAAGTGATGGAACACCGTGAAAAACATGTGTTTGGTTCCTGTAATGCCATCATTCAGTCTGGGAAATCATCAGCAGGGGAACTGGAGATTGACGAACATGCCTCGTACATCGTCGATCTGGCGGCGGCCATAGCTTTTAACACCCAGGAACGCATGCTGCTGATTGTGCCAAACAATGGGGCAATCAATAACTTTGACCCGGAAGCGATGGTTGAAATCCCTTGCCTGGTCGGAAAAAGTGGGCCGGAACCGTTGGTAGTCGGCAATATTCCACAGTTCCAGAAAGGGTTGATGAGCCAGCAGGTTGCGGTTGAAAAACTGGTAGTAGAGGCGTGGGAAGAAGGCTCTTACGTGAAGTTGTGGCAGGCGATTACGCTTTCTAAAACGGTGCCAAGTGCTTCGGTGGCCAAAGCGATTTTGGATGATTTGATTGAGGCGAACAAAGGTTACTGGCCTGATTTGAAATAAGTTTTTTTCACGGATCATAATATGGCAATCGGCCTGGGCATCAGGCCGATTTTTTAATGAAAATAGATCATTAATCAGAATGGTAAATTCCCTGTGAGCGCGGAAACCAGCATCACAAAAAATAACACTACCAGCAGTACAGAAAACCAAAATATAGCGATTTGAAACGAGAGAACACTCAACCCGAAAAACAGTGCAGCCTGCACTCCCCATCTGTTTTCTTTATAGAACCCTGCGATAACACCCAGCACAATTGTGACAACGGCCAACATTGAGGGAGATACCGACAAAATGGTATCTATACTCTAGTTTTTGGCGGTTTTGACTTCCGGAACAGGGTTTCCCATCAGTGCCGCTATCGCAGCTTCTCTGACTGAGGTGGTTTTTTCGGCGACTAGGGTTTCAAGTGTGGCCGGGTGTGTGGTGAATGGACCGGCCCAAAAATGGAACAGCGCCAGCAGCAAAGCCAGGGTTCCAACTAGCAGACCGATAAAGCTAAACAAATTCCCTTTAATTGGCATTAATGCTGTTTACAGTGCCTGATATAACCCTTTCACACCCGATGGCGCATATCCGAATTTATTCTTAAACGCTTTACTGAAGTGGAACGAGTCAAAGAAATTCAGCATATCTGCTACCTGATTGACGTTGTAACTTCCTTGTTTTAATAGCGATAGAGCTAGCTCGAGGCGTGCATCCAGATAAAATTCTTTCGGCGTTTTTCCGGTGTATTTTTGGAATAATCGCCGCAAATATTGCTCGCTACATTGCATCCACTGCGCCATTTCTGCCACTGTCCAGCGTTTCTGGATGTCGGTATGGATTTCCGAAAGTAGCTTTTCAATTTTAATCAACCATTTGTCTTTAGAACCTGTTTGCACAATCAAGCACACCCATTGATAAATCAGCTTGGTGATAAACGCCACGGCAAGATTTTTGTTTAGCTCTATATCGCTGGTGATTAATTCGGTGATTTCACTTAACTCTTTATTAAAAAGATCACCGTTATAAATAATAGCTTGTTGCGATAAAGGGATTTCCATTGCACCAGTAGGAATGAACTCCATCCAGTATTGCTCCCAAACCAACCCTTCGCAGTGATAGGACTTTATATCCGTTGGTTTTAGGAATATGACACAATTGCCATTTAACAAAATTTGCGAATTATCTTTCAGAGTGATTTTACCTGAACCCTGGAGCGTGTAGACCGCCACCCATGAGTTTTCAATCAATGGTTTCTTTTTATCTCTTGGCCAGACAACCTGGTAGCTTACATCAGCGAGTGTATGCCATAGAGATATAAGTGATATGCCGCTTGAGATCACATTTTCGTCAATAACCAGCGGGATATTGTAGGTTGTTTCGTTTTTTACATCCCAGAGATTGTTTTTTCCATTCATTTATATTCTCCGCTGGAGTTTTATGCTCATGCCGAGCGCAGCTAATTTATCAGCTTTCTCTTGTCCCGGTAAAAATGACTATCTTAAACAGCCAGTGATCCGGTACAGGCGTAATTCCCTACAGATAACAATGCGCCGGAACATAACGATAAATAAGGGCAGTGAGATGAATGTGCAGCAAATTGTGAGCTTTTTTTCTTTCACCTTAATGGTGGCATTAATCACCTGGTGGAAGCTACGAAAAGCGGATACTGGTTCGCAGCAGGGTTATTTCTTGGCAGGGCGATCCCTTAAAGCACCGGTGATAGCCGCCTCCCTGATGTTGACTAATCTCTCCACCGAACAATTGGTGGGATTGAGCGGCCAGGCGTATCGCAGTGGGATGTCGGTGATGGCCTGGGAGGTGATTTCCGCGATTCCACTTATCTTCCTGGCATTGATTTTCTTGCCAAAATACCTGCAACGCGGTATCGCGACCATCCCGGATTTTATTGAAGAACGCTACGACAGAACCACCCGTATCATCGTGGATTGTTGTTTTCTAATTGCCACCGGCATCTGTTTTTTACCGATTGTTTTGTACTCTGGAGCGCTGGCGCTAAATAGCTTATTTCACGTCGGTGACTCTCTCGGTATTTCTCAGGGTGCGGCAATTTGGGTAATGGTCGTTCTGCTTGGACTGGCGGGGATTGCCTATGCAGTCGTCGGAGGCTTACGTGCCATTGCGGTTGCCGATGTGATTAACGGTATCGGTCTGGTAATTGGCGGTTTAATGGTGCCGGTTTTCGGCTTAATGGCGATGGGCGGCGGCAATATGCTGCGCGGACTGGAGCAACTCACCACCGTGCATAGCGAAAAGCTGAATTCTATTGGCGGAAGTAGCGACCCAGTGCCAATGGGGGCCGCACTTACCGGCCTGATTCTAGTGAACACGTTTTACTGGTGTACCAACCAGGGCATTGTGCAACGCACACTGGCATCCAAAAGCCTGGCTGAAGGGCAAAAAGGGGCGCTGTTAACGGCGGTACTGAAAATGCTCGACCCGCTGATTCTGGTTCTGCCAGGGTTGATTGCTTTCCATCTTTTCCAAGATTTGCCTAAACACGATATGGCTTACCCGGCGCTGGTGAATAAAGTGATGCCGCTGCCGCTGGTGGGCTTCTTTGGCGCGGTATTGTTTGGTGCGATCATCAGTACTTTCAATGGTTTTCTCAATAGTGCAAGTACCCTGTTTAGCCTCGGTATTTATAACCGCATCATTAATCAGAACGCGTCTTCTGAACAACTGGTGAGTGTTGGGCGTAAATTTGGCCTGGCTATCGCACTGGTTTCCGTGCTGGTTGCGCCATGGATAGCCAACGCGCCTGAAGGGCTATACAGCTGGATGAAACAACTCAACGGCATTTACAACGTGCCGCTGGTCACTATTGTTATCATGGGCTTTTTCTTCCCACGTATTCCGGCGATTGCAGCAAAAGCCGCACTGTTATTCGGCATTTGCAGTTATATCGTTATTAATTATCTGGTGTCGTTTAACTTCCATTTCCTGTACGTGCTGTTCTTCACTTTCTGCATCAACGTATTGCTGATGCTTTCCATTGGTTTCCTGAAACCCCGCGCCACTCCCTTTAAATTCCAGGATGCTTTTGCGGTGGATATGGTGCCGTGGCGTAACGCCAAAATTGCCTCGGTCGGCGTGCTATTCGCTATGATTGGTGTTTACGCCGGGCTTGCGCAGTTTGGTGGTTACGAAACCCGTTTGATCACTATCGCCAGTTACATGATTGTTGCGCTGGTGGTTATTTACCTTATTTACAGTAGCTGGCGTCAGCGTCAGGAACCCCATGTTGTCTATTCTTCTACCTCTGAGGATAAGTAATGGAACGTCCTAACATCCTATTTATTATGACCGATACCCAGGCTACCAATATGGTGGGTTGCTACAGCGGTAAAGCACTTAACACCGATAATATCGACAAGCTGGCCGAAGAAGGGATTCGCTTTAATTCGGCGTATACCTGTGCTCCGGTTTGTACTCCAGCACGAGCTGGGTTATTTACGGGTATCTATTCCAACCAGTCTGGCCCCTGGACTAATAACGTCGCACCGGGGAAAAATATCTCGACTATGGGGCGCTATTTCAAAGATGCAGGCTATAAAACCTGTTACATCGGCAAGTGGCATCTCGACGGGCACGACTACTTTGGAACGGGTATTTGCCCGCCAGAGTGGGACGAGGATTACTGGTTCGACGGTGCGAACTACCTCGCAGAACTGACAGAAAAAGAGATCGGCCTGTGGCGCAATGGCTTAAACAGCGTCGAAGATTTGCTGGAAAATGGCATTGATAAAACCTTCACCTGGGCACATCGCATTAGCAACCGGGCGATAGAGTTCCTCGCTCAATCGCCACGCCAGCAAGAGCCGTTCCTGATGGTCATCTCTTACGATGAGCCGCATCACCCGTTTACATGTCCGGTTGAATATCTTGAAAAATATCAAGATTTTTACTACGAGCTGGGCGAGAAAGCATTTGATGACTTAGCTAACAAACCCGTGCATCACCGCTTATGGGCGGAGGCGATGCCTTCACCAGTGAGTACGGATGGGCGCTACCATCACCCACTCTATTTCGCCTGCAATGATTTTGTTGATGATGAAATTGGTCGAGTCATCAATACCCTCACGCCTGAACAACGTGAAAACACTTGGGTGGTTTATACCTCCGATCACGGTGAAATGATGGGAGCGCACCAGCTCATCAGCAAAGGTGCGGCAATGTATGACGACATCACCCGTATTCCGCTGATCTTCCGTCCGCCAACCGGGCAAGCCGCTCCCGCCCAGATTGATACACCTGTCAGTCATGTGGATGTTCTGCCCACACTTATGAAGCTGGCGGGGATCCATAAGCCAGATATTTTGCCTGGTGAAAATCTTCTTGATGCTGAAGACTCACGTGGTGTGATGATTGAATTCAACCGTTATGAAATTGAGCACGACAGCTTTGGAGGGTTTATCCCGGTGCGCGGTTGGGTGACTAACCACTTTAAGTTGGTGTTGAATTTGTTCACCAGTGATGAGCTTTACGACAGGAAAAACGACACGCAAGAGATGAACAATCTTATTGATGACCCACGCTACGCCGAAAAGCGTGACGAGCTACACGATGAACTGATGGATTACATGGATAAAACCCGCGATCCGTTCCGCAGTTACCAATGGTCATGCCGCCCGTGGCGCAAAAGTGCCACTCCACGCTGGATGGGCGCATTCCGCCCACGGCCTGAAGATGATTATTCCCCAGTGGTTAGAGATTACGATACCGGGATGCCAACGCAGGGAGTGAAGGTGGAGGAGAAGAGGCTGAAGTTTTAGTTAAGTGCGGTCGCCCTCACCCTCAGGAGAAGATGAGGGTGGCCTTATAGGTATCACCAGAAAGGAAGCAGAATGAAAATCTCCAACGTAGGTGAAGCACCAGATTACCGTTTCTCACTCGCTAATGAACGAACCTTCCTGGCATGGATTCGCACCGCGCTAGGATTTCTTGCTGCTGGCGTTGGGCTGGATCAACTCGCCCCCGATCTCGCGACACCGTTAATTCGTGAAATCGTTGCGCTGCTGTTGTGCCTGTTCGCCGGAGTACTGGCGATTTATGGCTATCTCCGCTGGATGCGCAATGAAAAAGCGATGCGCCTGAAGCAGGATTTACCCTACACCGGCTGCCTGAAAATAATCAGCCTGGTGATGGTGATTGTTGCCTCGACGGTGATGGTGATGGTGGTGTATGTCGGATAATCGCCAGCGACGGCGTACCGACGATCCAGGATTACAGCCGGAACGCACTTCACTTGCCTGGTTTCGTACACTACTCGGCTACGGTGCATTGCTGGCTCTGGCGTTGCGTCATAGCTGGCATTATGCGGGTATATTTTTCTTACTGGTACTTATCATTCTGGCGACGGTGGCAATGGTGATTTATCGCTACGCTCAGTGGCGAAACCTGATGGATATCGCGATTAGCGATTTTGCAGACCGACGCACCATGCGTGCCAAATTGCTAATTGCACTGGCGGTTTGTAGCCTGGCGCTGCTATTTTCTGCGGCACATGTACGCCAGCTTGTCATGCTGGTGGGAGGTTGATAATGCGTGGTTGTCATGTGATGGCGAAGCCCACCAGTTCACAGTGCAATATTCAGTGCCAGTATTGTTTCTATCTCAATAAACCGCAGCAACCGGTGATGGACGATGCCACGCTTGACGCATTTATCCGCCAGCATATCGCCGCACAACCGAATGAGGTGGTGGAATTTGCCTGGCAAGGTGGCGAGCCAACTCTTGCCGGATTACCGTTTTATCAACGTGTGGTGGCGCTGCAAAAGCGTTATAGCGCAGGTAAACGAATCCAGAACAATATACAAACCAATGGCATTTTACTGAATGATACCTGGTGCCAGTTCTTCAAAGAAAACGGCTGGCTGGTGGGAATATCACTAGATGGCCCTGCCGATCTGCACGACCATTATCGGCGCACCCGGAGTGGCAAACCGACTCATCGCCTGGTCATTGCGGCCATTGAAAAATTAAACGCCCATCGCATCGAATTTAATTTGCTGGTGGTTATCAGCCAGCACAATAGCCAGCAACCGGAGCGCTTGTATCACTATTTGCGCACGCTCGGGACGCCGTTTTTACAGTTTATCCCGCTGGTGGAGCGCGACCACTTTGGCAACCTGACGGTTGAGTCGGTGCAGGCAGAACAGTGGGGAACCTTCCTCAAAACCGTTTTTAAACTCTGGATGCATGAAGATATTGGTCACGTCTTTGTGCAACTGTTTGATTCTACTCTCGGAGTTTGGGCGGGGTTTCCCTCGCAGATGTGTGTTCTGAGTAAAACCTGTGGACACGCTTTTGCCCTCGAGGCAAATGGCGCGCTGTATCAGTGCGATCATTATGTTGCTGCCCCGTATCTGCTGGGTAATATCCATGAAACATCGTTGAAAACGCTCAATCAGAGTCAGCAGGCGTACGAGTTTGCGCAGCAAAAACTCACGACATTGCCACCAGATTGTCGTGCCTGCTCAGAATTGCCGTTTTGCCACGGTGATTGCCCGAAACATCGCATAAAGGATAATAAAAGTGCGTTATGCGAGGGCTATCGGGCATTTTTCAGAGACACCGCGCCTTACATGAAAACGATGCGGGATTTGATCAGGCAGCACCGTTCACCGACTGAACTGATGCTGCTACTTCGTAATGCTGAGTAATTACTCCGCTTTCGCCAAATACTGCGCCATCTCAGCTTCTGGCACCATACCGCCGCCAGTCGCCCAAACGATATGCGTGGCGTTTTGCAGTTGTTCAGCGCTGAAGCCATGCATTTTATGGTAAGCCGCATTGGCGCTCACGTGCAGTGGGCCTGGCATACCTGCCAGCGCGGAAGGCTCGAGGCGAATGCTCTCTTCCTCTGCCAGCCAGCCGAGCAGCGTATACATGGTCTGGTCTTCAAGAGTATAGAAACCATCGAGCAGCCTTTGCATCGCGCGCCCAACAAACCCGGATGCCCGTCCAACCGCCAGGCCGTCGGCTGCGGTAACATTATCAATGCCCAAATCTTGCACTGAAATCTCATCATGCAGCCCGGTGTAAACACCCAGCAGCATACAAGGTGAATGAGTTGGCTCAGCAAACAGGCAGTGAACGTTGTCGCCAAACGCCATTTTCAGGCCAAATGCCACTCCACCAGGACCACCACCGACGCCACACGGTAGGTATACAAACAACGGATGTTGTTCATCAACAACACGCCCCTGCTGGGCAAACTGGTCTTTCAGACGCTGACCTGCAACCGAATAGCCAAGGAACAAGGTACGGGAGTTTTCGTCGTCGATAAAGAAACAATTCGGGTCGGATTCGGCGGCTTTACGGCCCTGTTCAACGGCGACACCGTAATCTTGCTCATACTCAACGACTGTAACGCCATGGCTGCGCAGTTTGGCTTTTTTCCAGGCGCGGGCATCGGCAGACATATGCACCGTGACATTAAAACCAATGCGTGCGCTCATGATGCCGATGGATAAACCCAGGTTGCCGGTGGAACCTACTGCAATGCTGTACTGGCTAAAGAAGTCTTTAAATTCAGGTGTCAGCAGCTTGCGATAGTCATCTTCAGTGGTCAGTAAACCGGCTTCGATTGCCAGCTTTTCGGCATGGGTCAGTACTTCATAAATCCCGCCACGCGCTTTAATCGAACCAGAAATAGGCAGATGGCTGTCTTTTTTCAGCAGTAATTGCCCCGCGATTTCTTGCTTAAACTCTTTTTCCAGACGCTTTTGCATTGCCGGAATGGCCACCAGCTCTGACTCGATAATACCGTTAGTGGCGGCTGTTTCAGGAAACGCCTGTGCCAGATAAGGTGCGAAACGTGTCAGGCGAGCATGAGCATCTTGCACATCTTCGCTGGTCAAACCTACGTAAGGTAAGCCCTCAGCGAGTGTTGTGGTTTCCGGGTTAAACCAACAGGTTTCTTGCAAATCAATCAGATCGCGAACCAGCGGAAACTCTTGAATCAATGTGTTTATTTCAGCGTTTTTCATAAGACAATCTCTTTGCGCTTAGATGATAAAGGAAAGCAGGAACGTCGCGCCCAGTGCCAGCAGGGAGGCGATAAATGTCGCCGTTGTATAGTATTTAAATGTTTCGTTAAGCGTTGCGCCGCAATATTGCTTCACCAGCCAGAATAATGAGTCGGTGACGATGGTGCAGCCAATCGCGCCGGAACCAATAGCAATGGTAATAATTTCAGGGCTGACGTTGGGATAGAGCGGTAGCATCGGCGCCACAATCGCAGTAGCTCCCATCATCGCCACTGTTGCAGAGCCAACCGCGGCATGCAGAATCAGGGCGACCAGCCATGCCAGCAGAATCGGGTGCATATGCAGGTTGGAGAGCAACACCGCCAGCGAATCCGCCAGACCACTGGTTTTCAGGATGGCGTTAAACGCACCGCCTGCACCGATAATCAGCAAAATGTTGGCGATAGAACCAAAGCCATTTTCTGTATGAGTTAACAACTGGCTCATGCCGATATGCTGGCGTAATCCGAGAACGTAATAGGCCACAAACACCGCAATAAACATGGCTGTGATTGGGTTGCCGATAAACTCCAGCACGGTATACAGCGTCCCGCCTTTCGCCATGTTCAGCTCGGCGAGCGTTTTCACCAGCATCAGGCCAATCGGCAGTAAAATTGTAAACAGTGTCGCGCCTAACGAAGGTAACGTTTCTTCTTTACGGACTTTCAGGTCGGAAAATTCGGCTGGCACGGTTTTAAACGGCAGGCGATTTCCCACTATTTTCAGGAACAACGGCCCACCGACTAACGATGCGGTTAACCCCACCAGCAAACCATACACAATCACCGTACCGACATCAGCGCCTAATTTGTTGGTGACAAACATGGCTGCCGGATGTGGCGGAACCACGCAATGCACCGCCATTAACGCAGTACATAATGGGATGGCGAGTTTCAACAGCGAGGTGTTGGTTTTTTTGGCGATAGAAAACGCCAGTGGGATCAGCAGTACCACACCGACTTCTACGAACAGCGTGATGCCACAGATCAACCCAACCAAAACCATGATCACATCAGCAGACAACCAGCGACAACGCTGCAAAGCCAGGCCAATTCGTTCAGCCCCGCCGGACACTTCCATCATTTTGCCCAGAATCGTGCCAAGGCCGATGACGGCGGCAAGGAAGCCCAGGGTGCTGCCGATACCGTTTTCAATGGCATTCACCATGTCCAGTGGGCTCATGCCCATCATGGTGCCGACAAAAAAACTAGCCAACAGCAAAGCAAGGAAAGGGTGAAACTTCAGTTTTACGATGGTAAAGACGATTAAAATTATGCTGCTAAGCAGCGTTCCCACAACCCAAATCTGAGATTCCATACCTACCTCACTCTGCGATTTATCTGCGGCTATTGGATAAAAAATGCTCCTTGCTGACAAACGATATTAATGGCACTTCACATGAGCCAGATTGATGCAAAAGAGTGATTCAGGTTGAAAAGTGACGGGTAAATTTGATTTTGGTTCGATTTTTTGCATCTTAGGACGACGTTTTCGGGGGCATATTTTACAATGCCGCCATGATCTTTTCTCTCTGGAGAGCACCATGGACCCGATTCGCGAAGTCAGAAACCGCTTACTGAATGGCTGGCAGCTATCAAAACTCTACACTTTTGAAGTTGCCGCCAGGCATCAATCCTTCGCGTTGGCGGCAGAAGAGCTTTCGCTAAGCTCGAGCGCCGTCAGTCACCGGATTAATCAGCTTGAGCAGGAGTTGGGGATTCAGCTGTTTGTGCGCTCACACCGTAAAGTAGAGTTAACACATGAAGGAAAAAGAGTTTTCTGGGCGCTGAAATCTTCGCTGGATACGCTCAACCAGGAGATCCTTGATATCAAAAACCAGGAGCTTTCTGGCCTGCTGACGATTTATTCGCGCCCTTCCGTTGCCCAGTGCTGGCTGGTTCCGCGGCTCGGGGATTTTACCCGCCGTTATCCGTCTATTTCCCTGACCATTCTCACCGGCAACGACAACGTGAATCTGCAACGCGCAGGAATTGATTTGGCACTCTATTTTGACGACACGCCTTCCTCGCAGTTGACCCATCATTTTCTGATGGATGAAGCTATCGTACCGGTATGTAGCCCGGAGTACGCGCAACGTTTTGAATTAAAAAATAAACCGGCTCACCTGCGCAATTGCACCTTGCTGCATGACCGCCAAGCATGGAGCAACGATTCGGGTACCGACGAATGGCACAGTTGGGCACAGCATTTTTCGGTCACGTTACCTTCTTCTTCCGGCATCGGTTTTGATCGTTCAGATTTAGCGGTAATTGCCGCCGTGAACCAGGTGGGAGTGGCGATGGGGCGCAAAAGACTGGTGCAAAAACGCCTCGATCGCGGTGAGCTCGTTGCCCCATTTGGCGATATGACGTTGAAGTGCCATCAGCATTACTACGCCACCACGCTGCCTGGGCGACAATGGCCGAAAATTGAAGCGTTTATTCAATGGCTTCAATCACAGGTGTAATTTTGTAGTTGCCGCCCTCCGTCAAATTATGTATTTTTATGCAAATTAAATGCATAAATAACTTATCGGGAGCGTCATATGTTAAGGAAGTTCGCAAAGTCAGTTCTTTTCGCCGGGTGCATGGTTTCTACCGTACTTTCTTCTGCTTATGCCGCACAGCAGACTTATGTCGTCGGTTCTGGTGGTACTTACCGTCCGTTTGAATTTGAGAACAGCCAGAAGCAACTGGAAGGCTTCGACATCGACATCATTAAAGCCATCGCCAAAGCCGAAGGTTTTGATATCAAACTGGTTAACACGCCGTGGGAAGGCATCTTCGCCACCCTGAATTCTGGCGACCGCGACATCATCATTTCCGGTATCACCATTACCGATAAGCGCAAAGCGATGGTGAGTTTCTCAGCACCTTATTTCCCGGCAGAGCAGTCCATTGTGGTTCCGGGTGATTCCAAAGTGGATTCCGTTAACGCACTGAAAGGTTTGAAAGTGGGCGTGGTGAACTCCAGCGCAGGCGACACCGTGGTTTCTGACACCCTGGGCAAAAACAGCACTGACATCAAACGTTTTGATAACACGCCACTGTTGCTGCAAGAACTGGCTGAAAACGGTATCGACGCCGCTGTTGGCGATGTCGGCGTGGTGAAGTACTACATCAAATCCCATCCGGATAAAGCGCTGAAAGCGGTTAAAGACAACAAATTTGAACGCCAGTATTTCGGCATCGCGGTAGCGAAAGACAATCAGGAACTGCTGGGAAAAATCAACTCAGGCCTGAAGAAAATCGTTGCTGATGGGACTTACGCCAAGATTTACACCACGTGGTTTGATAGCAACGTTCCGACTCTCCCCGCTGAATAATTTCGCATGACTCGGGGCCGTTTCGGCCCCAACAAGGACAGGTATGACCGGATTTCGCTGGGAGATAATCTCAGAATACGCGCCCCTTTTTATGCAAGGCGCGATAATGACCATCAAGTGCACCATCATTTGCGTGATTTTAGGCACCACCTGGGGCTTGCTGCTCGGGCTGGGCCGTATGGCGCATGCCGAAGACGGCCCATGGAAACATGTGCTGCGCTATGCAGTGCAGTGGCCAGTGCGCGTTTATGTTAGTGCGTTTCGTGGCACGCCGCTGTTTGTGCAAATCATGGTGGTTCACTTCGCGCTGGTGCCGCTGTTTATCAACCCACGTGACGGGATGCTGGTCACCAGCGGGCTGATGTCGGTAGATTTTGCCCGCGAACTGCGTTCTGAATACGGCGCGTTTCTGTCGTGTGTGGTGGCGATTACGCTAAACGCCGGGGCTTATGTCTCTGAAATTTTCCGTGCGGGTATTCAGTCAATCGACAAAGGCCAGATGGAAGCATCGCGTGCCTTGGGGATGGGCTGGGGCAAAACGATGCGCAAAGTGATTTTGCCGCAGGCGTTCCGCCGTATTCTGCCTCCGCTGGGTAATAATGCCATCGCGATTGTGAAAGATTCTTCGTTGGCTTCGGCGATTGGCCTGGCTGATTTGGCTTACGCCGCACGTACCGTTTCTGGCGCTTATGCGACTTATTGGGAGCCGTACCTGACGATCTCTCTGGTGTATTGGGTGCTGACGTTCATGCTCTCGCTGATGGTGCAACACATGGAAAAGAGGTTTGGCAAAAGTGATTCACGTTAAGGATTTACAGAAACAGTTTGGCAAAACTCATGTGCTGCGCGGCATCTCGTGTGACATTGCTCCGCAGGAAGTGGTGTGCGTGATTGGCCCGTCCGGTTCCGGTAAAAGTACCTTCTTACGTTGCCTGAATGCGCTGGAAAAGCCAGATGGTGGCGAGGTGGTGGTCAATGGTTTAGCGGTTCACGACCCGAAAACTAATCTCAACACCCTGCGTGCAGGCGTGGGCATGGTGTTCCAGCGTTTTAACCTGTTCCCGCATATGACAGTGCTGGAAAACCTGACGATGGCACCGATGTCGCTTAAAGGTTTGTCGAAAGCCGAAGCCGTGTCGCGCGCCGAAAAGCTGCTGCAAAAGGTTGGGTTGATAGACAAGATTGACGCCTGGCCATCGAGCCTATCTGGTGGGCAACAGCAGCGCGTGGCGATTGCCCGTGCGCTGGCAATGGAGCCGTCGATCATTCTGTTTGATGAGCCGACTTCCGCACTCGACCCGGAGTTAGTCGGTGAAGTGCTGGCGGTAATGAAACAGTTGGCGCTGGAAGGCATGACGATGGTGATTGTCACACACGAAATGGGCTTTGCCCGTGAAGTGGCCGACCGCGTGGTGTTTATCGATCAGGGTGTGATTCAGGAACAGGGGCCGCCGTCGCAGCTGTTTACTGCACCGCAAAACCCACGGACGAAAGAGTTTTTGAGTAAGGTGCTTTAAGTTTTTCCCCTCACCCCGACCCTCTCCCCGTAGGGGCGAGGGAGAAAACCGGTCTGTTCCCTCTCACCCTTGGGACAGAGTTAGGGTGAGGGTGAAAATCCTTACGCCGTTTCCTCATGCTGCTGGAATTTATGCGCCAGCGGCAGCCAGCAGAACAAAATCATCACGCCCATCGCGGTCATTAACATTCCGAGGCTAAACTGCCCGGTCTGTGGCAGCAAGGCGGAAAACCACGCCATTGCCCCAGAACCCATATTTTGCAGCCCACCAACCAATGCGCCAGCAGTCCCAGCGAGGAATGGGAATGGCTCCATTGCACCACTGGTAGCCAGCGGGAATAGCATTCCGGCGCCGAAGAAGAACAGCGCAGCAGGTACCAGTAGAGTCCAGATATTCATGAAACCGAGCCAGCCTGGGATCCACATTAAAATACCCGCAACCAGGCAGCTCAAAACCGCTTGCCACATCAACGATGAAAAACGTGCATTTTGACGGCCCGCGTACCACGAACCAAAAAATGCCGCCGGAATCGGCAGGATAAACAGAATACTCACCACCACGCCGTTAAGCCCCAGCACACCGCCCATCAATACGCCGGAACAGGCTTCAAAGACCGCTACACCCGCAAGACCACCTACCAGCATCAGCAAGTAGCAATTGAACGAGCCGCTACCCAGCAGCGTTTTGTAACTCGCCATCAGGCGTTGAGGAGTTGCCTGGACAGGGCGCGTTTCTGGCAGCCAGCGCAGCATGCAGAAACCGACAATGATGCACAGCACCAGCAGGAAGCCGTAACAAGCACGCCAGCCCCAAACGGAATCAAGCAAGCTGCCAATGATCGGTGCGATCAGCGGGCTGACCAGGATCCCCATGTTCAGCAAGCTATTGGCTGAACGAAGCGAGGCACCTTCGTAGAGATCTCGCGGCATGGTGCGCGCCATGACGCCAGCGACACCGGTTCCCATCCCTTGCAATGCACTGGCAATCACCAGGGCGGTTAAATTGGTGGTAAACAGCGCCCACACTGTTGCGAGGATGAAAATACTCATGCCCGCCAGAATGACCGGGCGGCGACCAATGCGGTCGGAAATTGGCCCGTAAACCAGTTGTGAAACGCCATAGGTCAGCAAATATGCCGCCATCACTTGCTGGATTGCACCGTTGCGCACACCGAAGTCGTGAGCCATATCGGGAATCGACGGGATATAAATGGTTTGCGTCATCTGCCCGACGGCAACCAAAAGAATTAACATCATCAGTAGGTGAATGTTGGCTAGCTTTTTCATTTTCTCAAGTGTGTTGTAGGGATTTAAATGCCAAAAGCCAGTTTATAAAACTGACTGCGTCAAAAAATCGAGAGGAATCTACCACACAAAGATAATGAAGCCCTATGGTGTCATGCTTTTTGATAGGGGATTTAATGGCAGCTTTTAAAGCCTGAACGGCAATTTTTGTTGCCAGAAATGAGTGATGTGCCGCAGTGCGATCTAAAGACGAGATATATCTTTGAAGTTAAAAATGATTATCAGGAGATACGCAGGGATGGATTTCGAAGCGAAGAAACAACGTGCGCTCAATTTACTTGCCAAAACAGGGATGTGGAAAAGCACTTATGCTCCACTCTATGTCAATTTGCTCTGGCGTTTTAATTTCAGGTGCCGGCCTCCTCATTTTGTTCCTTTTTACATGACTTTCCTGAACTTCAGCCTCTACTTTGGCGTGCTGTGGGGGGGAATTATGTGGTTTCTGCAATGGCGTCATGATGGAGATAGTGCTGAAGGTATATTGTTGAAAATATTGTCAGCGGGAGTGACGTTCGGTTTAATAATGACCATGTATTACGCCTTAAGTCGGTGGTATTACAGATTACCCGCCTGGGAAGATGTATAGCTTTTTTATTAAAAGGAGGCGGTTTCCCGCCTCCTTTTGGTGCGACTTGAAGGCCATGAATTACTTGAAGTATTTCATGGCAAGTTCAAGCAGTTGCAGCAAGGCAACCATGAGTTTCAGAAACGCAATTGCCAGTTCCATCAAGCCCATACGCTTTCTCCTGTGGCCAGGAGCACTTTCAGCCGACGAGCCTTTCCGCTGCCTGTTGCCTGCTGAATTTGTTGAGGTGATCCGATGTGCTCCTCTGAGGTTAAGGCACTGACGGCACCACCCGTTTCAGCCAGGACTTAAATTGCGCGGCGGTTTGCGGCCTCAGAGCACATCACATTCAACACACTCAGTATATCCATTATACTGTATAAATAAACAGGTAAAAGATGAAAATGCGAACAGCTTCGCAAGCCACAGATTTATGCGTTGTTCACATTAGCAGCAAGTATTTGCACCTGGGTGGGTTTCGTCGTATATTTTGGAGGTTGATGTGATCTGGTGTGCGAAGCAGTAAAAGCACTAGCAGCAAAAACAAAAAACCTCGCCTCACCAGCGGGGTTTTTTGTTTTTGTAGGTTCTGAAATTGACTTAGTTGTAAAACCCCTGGGGAACGGATTGCCCGAAACCATCGCCGCTGTCGGTGCTGTTATCCTGCCGTCCTCGTGCTTCCAGCCTGTCTGCACGCATTTTCTCACTTATTTCTCTGCGCTGCTCAGTGGTTAAATTTTCACGGCCATAATACTGATCCGGATATTGCGAGCGCATCATTAATGCCTCGTTAGTCTCTGCCGGACTAATAGTTTTATGCCCGTCATAGCCTGAAGTATCAGTCGATGAGCAGCCAATAATGGCGAGCGGGATAAGCAATATCAAAGCGTATTTATAAGCCATATTGTTTCCTGAACCAGCACGGTGGTTATCGAATTCACGCAGCGTATCACGATAGTTTAGTCGCGACTGCCAGCCGTAACACGATTCGAAGAAATCTTTAAACACACTCTTTCACGCCACTTTCCTCCCCGATTTTCATTCACGAATTACCCTTAATGAGCTTGCTAATTATTCATTCGCTGAAAACAGGAGAGAGACATGCTAAAGCATCGTTTGTCCGCTTTATTGCTCAGTGTTCTGATGCTGAGTACGGGAGTTGTGGTGGCTCAAGTTGATAATGTCATTAGGCCAATTCGCGGAACAATTGATTCGGTGAATGACCATTCAGTCATCATCACCACCCGACAGGGGGAAAAGCTCGATGTGGTTTTGACAGACAAAACCAAAGTGAACAGCATCAGCGAGGCCAAAATCAGTGATATCAAGCCTGATAGTTTTATTGGCACGGCTGCTGTCCAGCAGGCTGATGGTACGCTGAAGGCGCTGGAAGTCCATGTGTTTGCCCCAAGCTTGCGTGGCTCAGGCGAAGGCTTTAATCCCTTTGAATCTGCAGATGGTAACGTGAATACCATGACGAACGGGACGGTGGGTAAACTGGTGAATAGCCAGGGCCGCACCATGACAGTGAAGGTTAAAGACATGGAGAAAACGGTGATTGTGCCGGACGATGTACCCGTCGTCTTGATTACCCCAGGCTCACGAAACTTGCTGCAACCCGGTACCAAAGTGATGGTACATGCTGCGAAAGACGATAAAGGCCAGTTGGTGGCGCGTGGTATTTCTGCTGGCAAAAACGGGCTTACGCCACCGATGTGAATTTTTGGGTTTATACCAGGATGGAAAATCATCGCCCCGACATATGGCCGGGGCGAGAAAGCCAAAGATTAAGCTAATGGGCTCAATGTAATTTCTACGCGGCGGTTCTGCGCCTTGCCTTCAGCAGTGCTGTTGCTGGCAATTGGGTTCGCCGGGCCTGCACCGGTGGTGCGTACACGGTTAGCTGCCACGCCCTGGGTGATAAGCGCGCTACCTACGCCGTCGGCACGTTGCTGGGAGAGCTTCATATTCAGCTCGTTGCTGCCGGTGCTGTCGGTGTAACCTACGACGTTAACCGCAGTTTTCGGATATTCTTTCAGTACCATCGCCACGCCGGTCAGGGTGTTCGCCCCAGCAGGTTTAAGCGTTGCGCTGCTGCTGTCAAAAGTGACGTTGTTTGGCATATTAAGTACGATGTTGTCGCCATTACGCGTGACGCTTACGCCAGTTCCCTGCATTTTTTCACGCAGTTTAGCTTCTTGCACATCCATGTAATAACCAACGCCACCACCTAATGCAGCACCCGCTGCGGCACCAATCAGTGCGCCTTTGCCGCGATCTTTTTTCGATGAGGAAAGAGCGCCGATGCCAGCACCTACCAGTGAGCCAAGACCTGCTCCGACACCCGCTTTTCCAGCTTCACGCTCGCCGGTGTAAGGGTTGGTAGTACAGCCAGAAACTGCTAACGTGCCGCAAACTATGGCGGCAATCATCATGACGCGTTTTTTCATCTTATTTCCTTGGTGAATTAAATAAAGCAACCGCATGCTAAGCGGCGGTTGATTATGCCGTGTGAATATGTCGATGTTTCTATAGAGTCGTCTGAATTTGTAAACAAAATATCGAGTGGTCATTAGATCGCCACATGCCCATTACCTGCAAACACGGGAGCCCAAATTGGCTAGCGCATTCTCACCAAACAAGAAAATTCTCACGGCCGCACACTGGGGCCCGATGCTGGTTGAAACGGACGGCGAGCGTGTCCTCAGTTCCACTGGCGCACTGGAAACCGGGCATGAGAATTCATTGCAAAGTGCGGTTCCGGACCAGGTCCACAGTAAGGCTCGTGTGCAATTTCCGATGGCCCGAAAAGGTTTCCTGGCATCACCCGATGCGCCACAGGGTGTGCGTGGTGAGGATGAATATGTGCGGATTAGCTGGGATGAAGCGCTGCAACTCATTCACCAGCAGCATCAACGCATTCGCCAGACTTATGGTGCAGCTGCTATTTTTGCCGGTTCCTATGGCTGGCGCTCCAATGGTGTGCTGCATAAAGCAGCGACCTTACTGCAACGCTATATGAGCCTGGCGGGCGGATATACCGGGCATCTGGGTGATTATTCGACCGGTGCGGCACAGGTCATCATGCCGTATGTGGTTGGCTCCAATGAAGTTTATCAACAGCAAACCAGCTGGCCGCTGGTGCTTGAGCATAGCGAAGTGGTGGTGTTGTGGAGTGCTAACCCACTAAATACGCTGAAGATCGCCTGGAACGCCAGCGATGAGCAGGGGGTGAAGTATTTCGAACAGCTGAAGGCTAGCGGTAAAACTGTAATCGCCATTGATCCGATGCGATCGGAGACGGTGGATTTCCTCGGTGAAAAAGTGCAGTGGATTGCGCCGAATATGGGAACCGATGTGGCGTTGATGCTGGGCATTGCCCACACGCTGGCAAAAAATGGCTGGCACGATGTGCCATTCCTGGCACGCTGCACTCACGGTTACGACAAATTTGCGGCTTATCTGTTTGGCGAATCTGACGGCCAGCCAAAAACGGCGCATTGGGCGGCAGAGATTTGCGGCGTACCGGCGCAAACCATCGAAGATCTGGCGCGTTTATTTAGTGAAAAACGCACCATGCTAATGTCGGGCTGGGGAATGCAGCGCCAGCAGTACGGCGAGCAAAAACACTGGATGCTGGTGACGCTGGCGGCGATGCTTGGGCAGATTGGAACGCCCGGCGGCGGTTTTGGGCTGTCTTATCACTTTGCGAATGGC
Source organism: Buttiauxella agrestis ATCC 33320 (assembly GCA_024169445.1). Lineage (GTDB taxonomy): Bacteria > Pseudomonadota > Gammaproteobacteria > Enterobacterales > Enterobacteriaceae > Buttiauxella > Buttiauxella ferragutiae. Next base: position 935,744 of record JALKFA010000001.1, on the reverse strand, counting down.
GGTAATCCGACGCGTCGCGCGGCAGTGTTGGGGTCTCTACAGGGGGCGGTGGCGAATGGAACTGATGCCGTGGAAAAAATCCCGGTGGCGCGCATTGTGGAAGCGCTGGAAAACCCTGGTGGCGAGTATCAGCATAATGGGCAGCAAAAAACCTTCCCGGACATCCGCATGTTGTGGTGGGCGGGCGGTGCCAATTTTACCCATCATCAGGACACTAACCGCCTGATTAAAGCCTGGCAGAAACCTGAGTTGGTGGTGATTTCCGAATGCTTCTGGACGGCTGCCGCAAAACACGCGGATATTGTGTTGCCGATCACCACATCTTTTGAGCGCAACGATTTGACGATGACTGGCGATTACAGCAACCAGCATCTGGTGCCGATGAAGCAGGTGGTTTCACCACAGGCGGAGGCACGTAATGATTTCGACGTTTTTGCACAGCTTAGTGCTCTCTGGGAAGAGGGTGGCGAAACGCGCTTCACGGAAGGCAAAACCGAGCTGCAATGGCTGGAAGAGTTTTACGAAATTGCGCGTAAGCGCGGAGCGGCTCAACAAGTAGAACTGCCCGATTTCCAGCAGTTCTGGGAATCTAACCAGTTGATAGAAATGCCAGAAAGTGAGAAGAACGCCGCTTTCATCCGTTTTGCTGATTTCCGCACCGATCCACAGGCTAATCCGTTAAAAACTCCGAGCGGTAAAATCGAAATCTATTCAGAGCGCATCGCCAGTTTTGCTTATGCTGATTGCCCGGGGCACCCGACCTGGCTTGCGCCGAATGAATGGCAGGGCAATGCCGCAGCAGGCCAGCTTCAACTGCTTTCATCGCATCCGGCGCACCGCTTGCACAGCCAACTTAACTATGCGGCACTACGCGAGAAATACGCCATTGCCGGACGCGAGCCGTTAACGCTACATCCTAAAGATGCCGCTGAACGTGGTATTGCGGATGGCGATTTGGTGCGAGTGTGGAATGCCCGTGGGCAGGTGTTGGTCGGGGCTTTAGTGACGGATGGCATCAAGCCGGGCGTAGTCTGTATTCATCAGGGCGCATGGCCCGATCTGAATGACGATAAGCTGTGTAAAAACGGTGCGGTTAACGTGCTGACGCTGGATATACCGACTTCGCGGCTCGCCAATGGTTGCGCGGCGAACTCTTCACTGGTGTGGGCCGAAAAATATCTCGGCCCTGCTCCGGAGGTTACAGCGTTTCTCCCTCCGGCCAGCTCATAATCCACGTCGGGTGGTGCGTCTCATTTTGCCAGGCGCTTTCTTCAATACGAAAGCCCTGGTGGTGGTAAAAATCCACTGCCCGATAATTCTTCTGGTAAACCTCAAGACTCAACGCGGGATACTGCTTTTTGACGTGTGCCATCAAAGCATTGCCAATTCCCTTGCCGATAAACGGTTCACTCACAAACAGCGCACCAATAAACAGTGAATCCATCACGCTGATAAAGCCGGCTATTTTATCGTTTTGGAGATAAACCCAGGTCACCGATTGTGGAATATAAACGTTCCGCACGATGGATTCGCTTTCATGCCAATAGCTTTCGCTAATAAACGGATGAGCATCAATGGTGCTGGCAAGCCAAAGTGCTATCAGCTCATCCATTTCATGGGGTTGTAGACGGCGGATCATTTGAGATTATCAGGGTGGCAGAAGCAACTCGTCACGTGGTCGTTGACCAGACCACAGGCCTGCATGAATGAGTAGCAGATCGTGGAGCCGACAAATTTGAAGCCACGTTTTTTTAGTGCCTTGGATAGCGCATCTGAAGCGGGGGTGGTAGTCGGGATTTCAGCAAGCGTAGCGGCTTGTGTCACTTGCGCCTGGTTGTCGACAAACGACCAGACAAATTCAGGGAATTTTTCGCCGTTGGCTTCCATCGCGAGGTACGCTTTTGCGTTATTGATAATGGCTTCTAGTTTTCCACGATGGCGGATAATGCTGGCGTCCTGAACCAGCAAGTCGACATCTTCTGGTTGCAGTAACGCCACGGCTTGCGGGTCAAAATTTTTAAAGCAGCGACGATAGTTTTCACGTTTTTTCAGCACCGTAATCCAGGACAAACCGGCTTGTTGTCCTTCAAGGCAGATCATCTCGAAAAGGTGTTGCCCATCGGTCACCGGTACGCCCCATTCTTTATCGTGATATTCCATGTAAAGCGGATCCTGAGACACCCATCCACAACGAATCATACGTTTCTCCTTCGATGAAATTTCTCGTGCCAACTTGACGTGCCAGATAAAGAGACAATAGTTAAATCAGGGCTATCCCCGTCATACTTCAAGTTGCCTCATCGTTGGCTGCGTTTACTCACCCGAATCACTTACTCATGTAAGTTCATCGGGACTCGCTCTCTGGCCGCCTCGATGCACCTTGAATTATTTTGGGGCTATCCGCAAGCCCGCCAAAAAGACTAAAAATATCGCCGGATTTGGCTCTTTCCTGGAGTCGCTTGAATGATCATAAATATATGCAGTGGTCGCCGTGTCACTTTCACCACGGTGCTGGCTTTGTGTTGTCTGTCTTATGCTACGAATGTATTTGCCTGGCAACAAGAATATGTTGTTGAGGATGCTCCAGGCGAAATGCAGGATCATTACACTTGGGACAGTAGTCACCAACCAAGTTATAACGATATTCTTGCAGAACGGATTAATTCTTCGTTTACCTCCCAAAACCAGGAGGGGCTGCTGCTCGTTTCTGGCAACGATAGTGTGACAGCTGATAGCTCACTTTTGGGTATTGGCTGGAATATCGATTTGCCTGGAAATTTCACCACCGGGCCGACCGCAAAGTACAGTTGGGATAGCTCATCGACTGGGATATATAACGAGTACGGTGATTCGGCGGTTGGCTCACGATTTACCGATCAACTGTGGCATGCCAGCGTGTCCACTGTGGGCTGGCGGGTAGATTCATCACTCGGTTATCTGCGCCCGTGGGCACAGGTAAGCTATAACCATCAGTACGGCGAGAACTTGTGGAAAGCCCAGTCCGGGATGAGGGCGAATACTGCGTCGGGCCAGGATAGCAACTGGATGGATATTACCGTCGGTGCCGATATGCCAATTAGTAAAAATATGGCGGCATTTGCTTCGATGTCACAAGCAGAAGGTTTAACCACTGGCGAGGCCTATATTTATAACGTCGGCGTTAGTGCGAAATTCTGATCATTGATTTAACCTTGGGCACTGATAATTAACATCTAATTATCAGTGTTTACGCAGCCTCCATTGATAGTAATTACTAACTGTTCAAAAAATTAAGACAACGTCCAGGTCATTCATTCCCTCTCAGAGGCATTTCATTCCGGCCTGAGTGCATCTCATGCCTTTTTCTCCTGGAATAAAATGCACTTCGTTACTCTTGGCAGCAGAAGATTTCTCTTAAATTTTGCGGACATCTGCCATGAATAATGCCAACTACAACCGTACACGCTGGTTAACTCTGATCGGCACCATCATTACTCAGTTTGCCCTCGGTTCCGTTTATACCTGGAGCCTGTTCAATAGCGCGCTGTCGCAAAAACTGGGTGAGCCAATCAGCCAGGTGGCGTTTTCCTTTGGTTTGTTAAGCCTTGGCCTTGCGATTTCTTCCTCCGTCGCAGGGAAATTGCAGGAACGTTTTGGTGTTCGTAACGTGACGATGGCTGCTGGTGTGCTGCTGGGGGTCGGCTTCTTCCTGACCGCTCACTCCGACAACTTGCTGATGTTATGGCTGAGCGCTGGTGTGCTGGTAGGCCTCGCTGATGGCGCAGGTTACCTGATAACACTCTCAAACTGCGTGAAGTGGTTCCCGGAGCGTAAAGGTCTGATTTCCGCCCTTGCCATTGGTTCATACGGCCTCGGCAGCTTAGGTTTTAAATATATCGACAGCCATTTGCTGGCAACCGTTGGCCTTGAAAGCACCTTTATGATTTGGGGTGGGCTGGCAATGGTGATGATTCTGTTCGGTTCAATGCTGATGAAAGATGCGCCATTGCAGGAAGTGAAAACAGTGAATGGTGTGACTGAAAAAGATTACACCCTTGCAGAATCTATGCGTCAACCACAGTACTGGATGCTGGCAATTATGTTCCTGACTGCCTGCATGAGTGGTTTGTATGTCATTGGTGTAGCGAAAGATATTGCCCAGGGTATGGTGCATTTGACTGCTGAATCTGCGGCTAACGCAGTCACTGTTATCGCCATTGCTAACCTGAGCGGCCGTTTAGTGCTTGGCATTCTGTCTGATAAAATCGCCCGCATCCGCGTTATCACTATCGGCCAGGTGATTTCTTTAGTCGGTATGGCGGCACTGCTGTTCGCCCCACTCAACGAAGCGACTTTCTTCGCAGCGATAGCTTGTGTGGCCTTTAACTTCGGCGGCACCATCACCGTTTATCCATCACTGGTCAGTGAGTTCTTTGGGCTGAATAACCTGACTAAAAACTACGGTGTGATTTACTTAGGGTTTGGTATTGGCAGCATCTGCGGTTCGATTATCGCGTCGGTCTTTGGCGGCTTCTATGTCACCTTCTGCGTTATCTTCGCGCTGCTGATTTTGTCCCTGGCGATTTCCACGACTATCCGTACGCCGGCACGAGAAGTTCTGCAACAAGCTCACGCTTGATAACCCTATATTAATGCCGCAAACCATGCCGCCGTGATGTTATACGGCGGCATAATTCATTGTGAAATCCCCGAAGTCATCCTTCCTTGTGTCTGTTCATTGTTATGTCGTCTAAAACGGTAAATCAGAGCGGAGAAATGTAAACAGCATCCCGGTTTAGGATTTTTGCCGATACTTTTTGCCAGCCCTATGCTCTACTAATCCGTTCCAAAAACTGGTTAATAATCGTCCTGAACGGGACTTTATTTTTTCATCGCTCAGAATTTTCCAGTCTAAAGGGAGTCTGAGTGGTGTTTATGACATTTCTTTTTTTGCTTTATTTTTTCGGACAACTGCATGAATTACGTTAAATCGATGACCCAACAGAAGCTGTGCTTACTGTTAGCGGTGTACATCGGACTATTTTTAAACCTTTCGGTTTTTTACCATCGTTTCGAAGGATTCATTCGGGAATTTAGCGGATTAAAAGCTGTCGCTATGCTGGCTGAAATCGCGGCATGCGTGCTGGTCACCTTCTTTTTGCTTCGTTTGTTATCGTTGTTTGGCCGCGCAATTTGGCGAATTTTCGCCACCCTGGTTGTAGTGTTCTCTGTTGCCGCCAGCTACTACATGACGTTACTTAATGTCGTCATTGGCTACGGGATTATTGCCTCGGTCATGACCACCGATATCGACCTTTCGAAAGAAATTGTCGGTTATCAGTTCGTGATGTGGATGATTTTGGTCAGCGTTATCCCGCTGGCGCTCATTTGGGGTAGCAACACGCGTGACACGCTGCTTCATCAGTTAAAAACACCGGGCCAACGGATCAAAAATGTGGCCATTGTGCTGCTGGCCGGGCTGATGGTTTGGGCGCCGTTGCGTTGGCTGGATAAACAACAAAACCGCACTGAGAAACGCTCGACCGTTGATATGCCGAGCTATGGTGGCGTGGTCGCTAACTCATATCTGCCATCAAATTGGGTTTCCGCATTAGGTCTTTTTGCCTGGGCTCAGGCTGATGAATCAACAGATAACAACTCGCTGATGAATCCAGCAAAGAAGTTCACTTATGTCGCGCCCAAAGAGCTGGATGATACCTATGTGGTGTTTGTGATTGGCGAAACGACACGCTGGGATCACATGGGGATTTTGGGTTATGACCGTGATACCACACCAAAACTCGCCAAAGAGAAAAACCTCGTCGCTTTCCGTGGCGAATCCTGCGATACCGCCACCAAGCTTTCATTGCGCTGTATGTTTGTGCGTGAAGGTGGCGCGGAAGACAACCCGCAGCGGACGTTAAAAGAACAGAACGTGTTTGCTGTCCTTAAGCAACTTGGCTTTAGTTCTGAGCTGTTTGCGATGCAAAGTGAAGTGTGGTTCTACGGTAATACCATGGCAGACAACTTCTCTTACCGTGAGCAAATCGCTGCTGAACCGCGTAACAGCGGCAAACAAGTCGACGATATGTTGCTGGTTGAGGAGATGAAGCGTTCGGTTGATAAGCATCCTGACGGCAAACATCTTATTATTCTGCACACTAAAGGTTCGCACTTCTCCTATGTGCAACGCTATCCGCGCAGCTTCGCTAAATGGGCTCCTGAGTGCGTCAGTATTGATTCAGAGTGCAGTAAAGAGCAGTTGATTAACGCATTCGATAACTCGGTGCTGTACACCGATACGGTGCTGGATAGCGTGATATCTGAGTTACGAGATAAACGGGCGATTATTTTCTACGCCTCGGATCATGGCGAATCGATTGATGAGAAGAAACATCTGCATGGTACGCCACGTAACATGGCGCCACCTGAGCAATTCCGTGTACCGTTGTTAGTCTGGGCTTCCGATAAATATCTGGAAAACCCGGAGCGGGCACGCGAGTTTGAGCACATGCAGGCACAAGCGAAAATGAAAGTGCCGCACCGCCATGTGGAGTTGTATGACACCATTTTGGGTTGCCTGGGATACACATCGCCGGACGGCGGTATTAACCAGAATAACAACTGGTGCCATGTGCCGAACAAGGCGAAACAGTAACTTTTTTGCCACATATGCTGGAATTTGAATCAAACGGACATAATTTTAAGTATCAGGGATTGACGGCTAAAACGGTGCGCAGTAAGATGCGCTCCGCATTCGGCGAGTAGCGCAGCTTGGTAGCGCAACTGGTTTGGGACCAGTGGGTCGGAGGTTCGAATCCTCTCTCGCCGACCAAATTCAAGAAAACCCAATCGAAAGATTGGGTTTTTTTACGTCTGTAGTTTATGGGTTTCGCGCAAATGGTGGATGACGCTAACGCTTATCCACCCTACCAAATCAAAATCAAAATCGAACCGTAGGTCGGATAAGCGTTAGCGTCATCCGACAAAACACCCGCATTGCTAATGCAGCGCATTAAAACTGCTCACCACATTGTTATAGCTGCGGGTCACTCTTCCCACCGAGCCTTTCACCATCCATTCAGTGACACCGCCAATCTGGCCTTTCTCGCCTTCGGTATAAGGAACGCTATTCTGATGTCGCTGAATGCGTTCTGCTAATAACTTGTCGTATTGGTCAGCCGCATCGAGCAGGAAGCTATAACGAATCAGGCTGGAATTATTTGATGACGGCGCTGCTTTATAACATTCTTGCGCCGCGTTAATCAGCGAATTGAGCTGCACCAACTGTAATTGTGCTTCTTCCGGGATAAACGTATCTTTGCTCACTACTTGTGTTGCTTTACTGGCATGAATAATAAGGGCGAGTGAATAATAGATTAATGTTTTCCCCTGGTTTTTTTCTATATCGGAAAGTGTGTTCAGGTAATTTTTAATATCACTTTCAGCTAAATTATCGCTCCAGTATGGGAAATCGCCATTTTGAATAGTCCCCGGGATTTTCGGAAGGTCACTACACAGGGCATGCCGGGTGTCTGTCTGTTCGGCACTGGCGCTTTCAGAAGTTTTAGGCTGCTTATCATCACATCCAGAAATTAATAAGCCTGCAAAAATGGTACTAATTAGAATTTTAGATGCTTTCTTGTGAAAGCATTCCTTGCGTAAATACATATTAATTCCAGGCGGAAAGACTCAAACATATTAATAATGCTGTAGCACGGTCAAGAATTATTCCGTACTAAAATAGGCTTGTTATTTATATTCCTTTAGTTGTTTTAATTTTTGGCACCAGTTATCCGCACCGGCATGACGACCTGTTTAACGACCAAAAGTGGGTTTCTGCCGCGGTTTGCGTTGTATCAACCTCGTGTGGACGATTTTGTGACATTTTCCATTGTATTTTGTTATGGAAAATCGTGGTTTATTACCTCGATGCTTATGTTTCATACCAGCATGATTCGCTGTAAGAGAAGTGGATCACAAAACATATCGTTCAGATAATCAGCATTCGGCAATAATTTTTACAGAAATGACACATCTGAATACGACTGTAGGTCGACTTTTAATCAGTGGAATATTCTATAAACATGGCAGTAGCATAAATTTCCCTGCTGGAAATAGAGCGACAGGCTTTTTTTTAACTTTGTTCGCCGATTCTCACCTCGGTTGTAAATCCCCCTTACCTATATTGACGTTTTACTCATCTATTGACAGATTGTAGGGCGTGAGGGGCAAATTATGGACAGTCCGCACTACCACACAGCTAGCCTGACGAAAGGAACCCCTGGTCTCACCATCGCCTCCGGGCACACCGAACGGACCGCACTCCAATAACAAAGGTCTAACGGATAAAAACAACACGACACATGTCCCGATAGATTTCTTATGTCAGCCAACAAAGCGGTAATAAGAATGAATAAGGGAACATCACAACGGAGCAGAAGAATGAGTCTTTCCTTGAAGAAGTCAGGGATGCTGAAATTTGGTCTGAGCCTGGTGGCCCTGACCGTAGCAGCTAGCGTTCAGGCAAAAACCCTGGTTTATTGCTCAGAAGGTTCCCCAGAAGGTTTTAACCCTCAGCTGTTCACCTCTGGTACCACTTACGATGCCAGCTCAGTGCCAATTTATAACCGTCTGGTTGAATTCAAAACCGGCACCACCGAAATCATCCCTGGTCTGGCTGAGAAATGGGAAGTTAGCGAAGACGGCAAAACCTATACCTTCCACCTTCGTTCAGGTGTGAAGTGGCAGGACAACAAAGATTTCAAACCAACACGCGATCTGAATGCTGATGACGTGGTGTTCTCGTTCGATCGTCAGAAGAATGCTAACAACCCGTACCACAAAGTTTCTGGCGGCAGCTACGAATACTTCGAAGGCATGGGCTTATCTGACCTGATCAGCGAAATTAAGAAAGTGGACGACAATACCGTTCAGTTCGTGCTGACGCGCCCAGAGTCGCCATTCCTGGCAGATCTCGCGATGGACTTCGCCTCTATTCTTTCCAAAGAATACGCTGACAACATGATGAAAGCCGGCACGCCGGAAAAAACTGACCTGAACCCAATCGGTACCGGTCCGTTCCAGCTGCTGCAATACCAGAAAGATTCTCGCATTCTGTACAAAGCGTTCCCGGGCTACTGGGGCACCAAGCCGCAGATCGACCGTCTGGTGTTCTCCATCACGCCTGATGCTTCTGTGCGTTACGCAAAACTGCAGAAAAACGAGTGCCAGGTTATGCCGTATCCAAACCCGGCTGACATCGCTCGCATGAAAGAAGACAAGAGCATCAACCTGATGGAACAGGCTGGCCTGAACGTGGGTTACCTGTCTTTCAACACCGAGAAGAAACCGTTTGATGACGTAAAAGTGCGTCAGGCGCTGACTTACGCGGTGAACAAAGAATCGATCATCAAAGCGGTTTACCAGGGCGCAGGCACTGCGGCTAAAAACCTGATCCCACCAACCATGTGGGGTTACAACGATGACGTGAAGGATTACACCTACGATCCTGAAAAAGCGAAAGCGCTGCTGAAAGAATCCGGCCACGCTGAAGGCTTCACCGTTGACCTGTGGGCCATGCCAGTACAACGTCCGTACAACCCGAACGCTCGCCGTATGGCTGAGATGATTCAGGCTGACTGGGCGAAAGTCGGTGTGACCGCCAAAATCGTAACCTACGAGTGGGGCGAGTATCTGAAACGCGCCAAAGCAGGTGAGCACCAGGCTGTGATGATGGGCTGGACTGGCGACAATGGGGATCCGGATAACTTCTTCGCCACCCTGTTCAGCTGTGCAGCGGCGAAAGACGGTTCTAACTACTCTCGCTGGTGCTACAAGCCGTTTGAAGAGCTGATTCAACCTGCGCGTGCTACTGACGATCACAACAAGCGTATCGAGCTGTACAAGCAAGCTCAGGTCGTGATGCATGATCAGGCTCCGGCGCTGATCGTTGCTCACTCCACGGTATACGAGCCAGTGCGCAAAGAAGTGAAAGGTTACGTGGTTGACCCATTGGGCAAACACCACTTTGAGAACGTGTCAGTAGAATAATACTGGTAGATATCCCCCTCACCCCGCCCCTCTCCCTTAGGGAGAGGGAGGAGATCGAGAGGGATTTTTTCCCTCTCCTGGGGGAGAGGGCTAGGGTGAGGGCGACAAGTCCAACAACCCGACGCCATCCTCCAGGTTTGTGGAAATTTTTGTGAGCAATACAATCCTGCCTCAATTTATGCTAACCGTCAGATTTCTGGTTGCAGGAAGGCGGCAAGCTCGGGAATCCTCAGGAGCTTACTTGAGTAAGTGACTGGGGTGACTGAGTGAAGCCAACGCACCTGTGGCCTGAAAGATGAGGGTTAGGGCGGGAGATTACAGAGAATCCGGGTTATGTTGCAGTTCATCCTCCGACGTCTGGGATTAGTTATCCCCACGTTTATCGGTATTACCCTTCTTACCTTCGCCTTCGTGCACATGATTCCCGGTGACCCGGTGATGATTATGGCCGGTGAGCGCGGTATCTCTCCTGAACGTCATGCTCAGTTGTTGGCCGAACTTGGCCTCGACAAGCCGATGTGGCAGCAATACATCCACTATATTTGGGGTGTGATGCACGGCGACCTGGGCATTTCGTTAAAAAGCCGTCTTCCAGTCTGGGACGAATTCGTTCCACGCTTTAAAGCGACCATGGAACTCGGTGTCTGCGCGATGATGTTTGCCGTTGCCGTGGGTATTCCGGTTGGCGTGCTGGCGGCGGTTAAACGTGGTTCCGTGTTTGACCACACTTCGGTGGGCCTTGCGCTGACAGGCTATTCAATGCCTATTTTCTGGTGGGGTATGATGTTAATCATGCTGGTTTCCGTCTACTGGAACCTCACCCCGGTATCAGGGCGCGTTAGCGATACGGTATTCCTCGACGACACCTTGCCGCTCACCGGTTTCATGCTGATAGACACCGCCATATGGGGCGAGCCAGGCGACTTCATCGACGCCGTGGCGCATATGATTTTACCCGCCATCGTGCTTGGTACGATTCCGTTAGCGGTTATCGTGCGTATGACTCGCTCGTCAATGCTGGAAGTGCTCGGCGAAGACTACATCCGTACCGCTCGCGCTAAGGGCCTGACTCGTATGCGTGTCATCGTGGTTCATGCGCTGCGCAACGCCATGCTGCCCGTCGTGACGGTTATCGGCTTGCAGGTTGGTACGTTGCTGGCGGGTGCCATTCTGACGGAAACCATCTTCTCCTGGCCGGGCCTTGGCCGCTGGCTGATTGATGCATTGCAACGTCGTGACTACCCGGTAGTACAGGGCGGCGTATTGTTGGTTGCGACGATGATTATCCTCGTGAACCTGATCGTCGACTTACTGTACGGCGTGGTGAACCCGCGTATACGCCATAAGAAATAAGGGGCCATCATGACGCAATCAACTGAAAAAGCAGTCACTGAGAGTAAAGTAGCCGCAGCGCCAGTCCCAATGACGCCGTTCCAGGAATTCTGGCACTACTTTAAACGTAATAAAGGGGCGGTCATCGGCCTGGTGTATGTCACCGTGATGATCTTAATAGCAATCTTCGCCAACGTTCTCGCGCCGCACGGTCCTGCTGAACAGTTCCGTGACTCGTTGCTGCACCCGCCGGTCTGGCAAGAAGGTGGTAGCTGGCAGTTCCTGCTCGGGACTGACGACGTAGGCCGCGACATCATGGCGCGCCTGATGTACGGTGCGCGCCTGTCGCTGCTGGTCGGCTGCCTGGTGGTGGTGCTGTCGTTGGTTATGGGCGTGGTACTTGGCCTGATTGCGGGCTACTTCGGTGGCCTTATCGACAACATCATCATGCGCATTGTCGACATCATGCTGGCACTGCCAAGCCTGCTGTTGGCGCTGGTGTTAGTGGCAATCTTCGGCCCGTCTATCGTCAACGCTTCGCTGGCACTGACCTTCGTTGCGCTCCCACACTATGTGCGACTGACGCGCGGTGCGGTGCTGGTGGAAGTCCACCGCGACTATGTCACCGCTTCTCGCGTGGCGGGTGCAAGCCCGATGCGCCAGATGTTCATCAACATTTTACCGAACTGCCTGGCACCGCTTATCGTGCAGGCCTCGCTTGGTTTCTCTAACGCCATTCTCGATATGGCCGCTCTCGGCTTCCTCGGCATGGGTGCGCAACCGCCAACACCGGAGTGGGGCACCATGCTCTCCGACGTGTTGCAGTTCGCACAAAGTGCCTGGTGGGTGGTCACCTTCCCAGGTGTCGCAATCCTGCTGACGGTGCTGGCATTTAACCTGATGGGTGACGGGCTGCGTGATGCGCTCGATCCTAAACTCAAGCAGTAAAGGGCTACGTAATGGCGTTATTGAATGTAAATAAATTATCGGTGCATTTCGGCGACGAAAAGACACCGTTCCGTGCCGTAGACCGCGTGAGTTACAGTGTAAATCAGGGCGAAGTTGTCGGTATTGTTGGGGAATCTGGTTCCGGTAAATCCGTCAGCTCGCTGGCGATTATGGGGCTGATTGATTATCCAGGCCGCGTAATGGCGGAAAAACTGGAATTTAACGGCCAGGATCTACAAAAGATTTCTGAGAAAGAGCGTCGTAACCTGGTCGGTGCCGAAGTGGCGATGATCTTCCAGGACCCGATGACCAGCCTCAACCCTTGCTACACCGTCGGTTTCCAGATTATGGAAGCCATCAAGGTGCACCAGGGCGGCAACAAGAAAACCCGCGTTCAGCGAGCTATCGACCTGCTGAACCTGGTGGGTATTCCCGATGCGGCTTCGCGTCTGGACGTTTACCCGCACCAGCTTTCCGGCGGTATGAGCCAGCGCGTGATGATCGCGATGGCGATTGCCTGTCGTCCTAAGTTGTTGATTGCCGACGAACCAACCACCGCGCTGGACGTCACTATCCAGGCGCAAATTATCGAGCTGTTACTGGAACTGCAGCAGAAAGAGAACATGGCGCTGATTCTGATCACCCATGACCTCGCGCTGGTAGCGGAAGCGGCACACAAAATCATCGTGATGTACGCCGGGCAAGTGGTGGAAACGGGTGCATCGCAAGATATCTTCCGTGCGCCGCGCCACCCGTACACTCAGGCGCTGCTGCGTGCACTGCCTGAATTTGCGCAGGACAAAGCGCGTCTGGCCTCGCTGCCGGGTGTGGTTCCGGGCAAATATGACCGCCCGAACGGCTGCCTGCTCAACCCGCGCTGCCCGTATGCGACCGACAAATGTCGCAGCATAGAACCAGAACTGAACATGGTGGATAACGGGCGTCAGTCCAAATGCCACTTCCCACTCGATGATGCCGGGAGGCCAACGCTATGAGTACCGATAAGGCCACTGCGCAACCTCTGTTGCAGGCCATCGACCTGAAAAAACACTACCCGGTGAAGAAAGGCATTTTCGGCCAGGAACGCCTGGTGAAAGCGCTCGACGGCGTATCATTTGAGCTGGAACGCGGCAAAACGCTGGCGGTGGTGGGTGAATCTGGCTGTGGTAAATCCACGCTGGGCCGCCTGCTGACGATGATTGAAATCCCGACCGGTGGCGAGCTTTACTACCAGGGCCAAGATCTGCTCAAGCCTGACGAAACAGCCGAAAAGCTGCGTCGTCAGAAAATCCAGATCGTCTTCCAGAACCCGTACGGCTCGCTGAACCCGCGTAAAAAAGTGGGGCAAATTCTTGAAGAGCCGTTGCAAATCAACACCAGCCTGAGCAAAGCCGAACGCCGTGAAAAAGCGTTGGCGATGATGGCGAAAGTCGGCCTGAAAACCGAGCATTACGACCGCTACCCGCATATGTTTTCCGGCGGCCAGCGCCAGCGTATTGCTATCGCCCGTGGGCTGATGCTCGATCCAGACGTGGTGATCGCCGATGAACCAGTTTCGGCCCTCGACGTTTCCGTGCGCGCGCAGGTTCTGAACCTGATGATGGATTTGCAGCAGGAAATGGGGCTGTCGTATGTGTTCATCTCCCACGATTTGTCGGTGGTGGAACACATCGCCGACGAAGTGATGGTGATGTACTTAGGGCGCTGTGTGGAGAAAGGCACCAAAGACCAGATCTTCTCTAATCCGCGCCACCCGTACACCCAGGCGCTGCTATCTGCTACACCGCGCCTGAACCCGGACGACCGCCGCGAACGCATCAAACTCACCGGAGAGTTGCCAAGCCCACTGAACCCACCGCCAGGCTGCGCGTTCAACGCCCGCTGCCGCCGTCGCTTTGGGCCGTGCACGCAGTTGCAGCCACAGCTCAAAGAGTATGGTGGTCAGCTAGTGGCTTGCTTTGCTGTTGATCAGGATGAGAACGGGGAAATTCGGTAGGACGAGTGGGAGTCTGTAGACTCCGTTGTTTTTCCGTTCACCTGTACATCTGGTTATCTCTGTAACCGTTGCACACGGTGAACGTGCCAGGGGAGTTACGCCACTCCCCTGGCGACCCCGGCGCCCGGCAAATAAATCGCCGCTGCGCGGTAAACCCCGATTATTTCCCCAACATGCAGGGTCGTTCGCGACTCGCTCCAGGCGATCGCTCACTTGCGCCGTTCCCGACGGCGCAACCCTGCCTGAAGGGTAAAAACCGGTGCGATTTAAGCCGGGAACAAGGGCGTCGCTGTAAGATTAGGGAAAACACGGGTTTTCGTAGGGCGGATAAGCTTGCGTCATCCGCCAGAATTAAGCAAAAACACCACTTCCCCCCGATAAAAAGAAGATGTTGCCAGCCGGGTCTGCCAGTTTTTATCCCATTCACCGTTTTGCACCAGGCCAATCTTAAATGGCACGCGCAACTTTAGCAGTGCGGGCAAATAGCGTTGATACTCCTTCACCGTGGTTTTACCCTGATAAGTCTGGATAACCAACTCATCAATAGGCAGAGCATTGAGCTGTTGAATACTGCCCGTCTTTGCCCAATCCAGTAAACCGGTGACGCCCAGCGCAAAACGTTTATCCAGTTTATGGCGAACCCGTAACAGAAATTTTTGGTAGTCCTGCAAGCGGTAGGTTCCAGCATCAAAATCGATTTGCAAACCCACAACATGGTTCCCGGCTGCCGCCCACTTACCGGGTAAATCCAGCACACTGTTGAGAATATCATCAGGTACATCAAGGGTGGTGGTGCGAACGGTTACCCACACGGATGGAAACGCGAGGGGAGTACGAGGTACCCCAAGCTTGATAAATTTGGCGCGGTTTTGACGAGAGACAATCTCACCCTGATGCAGGTACACCACTTGTGCATTCTGCAACACGGGCTGTGAGCTGACCCCCGACCACAGCCAGTACGCCGTATATTCCTGATGTTTCGCTTCGCTGGGCATTGCTGGCGGCACAATAGTCGCCAGCAATAACAATAACGTTACCAGTAATAGCTGAGCAGTTTTTCCCACTGGTTACCTTTGTATTTGGTTTTCAATACGGTAAACCAATGTTTACGTGTTTCTGGTTTCACCTCTTCACCGCCACAGTCGTTGTAACCAGACGGGGAATAGCACATCACCGCCCGGTAAAGCGCATAGGTCTTATCTTCGGGTTCCGCTTTCGGATCGTTAATTATCTGCTGATAATAAGCCTGGCGATCCGGAGAGTTGCTTAACGCAGGTTTTGCTATCGCATCGCCCAGTAAGTCATTGCCACCGCCTTCAGCTTCCGTATCAATGTGTGCCGCGGTGTTGCGGAAAAACTCACCCAGGCAATTAAGTGCATGCGCGTCGGTTTTTCTTGCGATGAGTGTTTTCACCGTGTCATCCAGCGAGGCACAGAAATAACCCTTCTCGGCCCGTTCCCCATTCCAGTTAAAGATATCGAGATTGACATCATTGAACGCTTCAAGGGTGACTGGCTTAGTGATATGGCGACGTAGCGACTTATCCGTGTCGTAGCCTTCATAGTCACCCACCATCAGGTCGCGCATCAGCAGCGTATGCAGCGCGATGGTTTTCTCTTCATCATTTACCCCGTGGGTCGCCTGTTGTTGCAGCAGCGCTTTTGGCGCGGCAGTTTTCAGCACCAGCGAGCGATAACGCAGGTTTGTCACTGGACTGTCAGCGGCAAAAATAGCTTCTGGCTGCTGGTTGTTCACCATCACCGCCGCCAGATTCAGTTGTATATATTGCTGTTGTTCTACTGATTGAGTCAGACCAAGCAGATGTTTCCAGTGCGCCAGTGCCTCAGGCCACTGTTTCTGTGCTGCTAACGCGTCACCGTGCAGAACTTGCTGACTAAAGGCGAGTAGATCGCTGGAGGCTAACAAGTTGATAGAGGGGGTGGCTTCAATCACGGCGGCATAATTACCTTCATGATAGTAAAGCCAGGTGTTTTCCAAAAAGCTCCAGTACGGTTGCAACTCTGCGCTGGCAAATATCGGTTTCAGGCTATCAAGATTTTCGCGTGTCACCTCATACGACTTGTTCTGGCCTTGGTTATTCCGGAGCCAGCGTAACGTTTGGGTGAAAGTCAGCATCGGTGCCTGGGCGTCACTGATAAACGGCTCATAGTTACCGAAACTATCCCTGCTTTGGAATTTGTCATCCAGCTCAGAAATGACTTTATGCAATGAGTCTACGTCTGGTGCCTGGGCCAGGGCTTTTTCATACAGCGGGGCCAGTTGTTGCCAGTCTTGTAAGTACCAGTTAATTCTGCGCAAAAGCCCGCGAGCGGAATCTGCATAACGCCCTTCAGGCCAGGTCGCTAAATAGGCATTGGCATAATCACGAGCTTCGCTTGCTGCGCCAGTATCGATTTTAGTGGCATCAAACATGCCGTATTCATCAGTCGCCTTGACGGTGCTTTTGTTGAGTGCAACGCGCATCAGCATATAGCTTGATGTTTCAGCGACCCACGGCTGGCTGCTTTTCTGCAAAGCGGTGAACAGGCTATTTGCTTCCACAAAATCGCCAAGGTAAAAGACATTCGCCCCACGGAGATAATCAGAGAAAGCTGCCGTATGGGAGCCAGGTTCGATATCGAAAGCTTCAACCGGGAGGCGGCTATCCGCTTTGTCATAAGAGTTCAGAAAAATATTACCTCGCCATACAGCCAGATGATGACGGTCTTCTGGTTTTATCGTTGGGTCATCAAGCAGTGCCGCGAAGAATTGCTCTACAGATTGCAGGTTATTGGAAATATGGCGGTTTTCTGCGTCTTGATCGTGTTCCCAGGAGGACGTATCGACGCCTAATGTTTGCGACATTTTGCTGAATGAGGTTTCAGCGACAGGGGCGGGTGTGGTGTTCTCAGTAGAGGGGGTTGCTGTTGGATGAGGTAGATCGTTGTAGCCGATAAATCCAAAGTGATAGCTTCTGCTGCGGGTAAAATCAGGAGGCACGGGCAGGCGAGGTAACGCCAGATTTTTGCGTGCTCCTTCAAGTTGGATCAAATTCACACGCGTATCGTTATCAATATTCAGCCAGGGTACACCGTTAAGCGGGCAATCATCTTGCCATCCACAGCCAAAATCATCATAGGAAGCCTGCGCGTTAAACGTTGTAGCCGCCGTTAACCCGACCAGGGCCATCGCCATCTTATGATTAATTTTCATTGCCTCTGAACATCCTTTTACATGATGAAGGTGCTGACAACAGCATTCTGAAAAACCATACAGAGTATACAGGCTATTATTTAAATGCTTCACCCTCAAAAATAGGTGTAGTCGTGCGGCATTTTCCCCTGAAGATGGTTATATGTTTTGGAAAAAACATCCCAATCATTAAATACTCTTCATCTATGTGAAATCACAGAAGAAAGCTGCTACCTTTTAAGGGGTAGCATTAAATATTACGCAATCACAAATCAAGACTGTTTCATGCTTAGCCGGGTATTAATAAGAAAAAAAGATGGAGCTAAGACCGCAGGTGCCTATATATTGGCTCGAAATATCGTTGTTTTTCCAAAATTGAATAATAAAAAAATGGAATTATAACGTTATGTAATTATTCATGGTTTATGAAGTCAATAAACCTTATTCATTGAGTTATTCACACATCAAATACAAATGTCTTATAAATCATGAGTATCGTAATGAAAAATTATGATGATTTGCAGCGTTTCAAAGATAAGACGCGTACAGGCTCTATCGACTTCAAAGATATGTCGGCGCAAAATCAGCAGTTATCGGACAGTAACTGGACGATAATCAAACAGTTAATGCATACCGAAGGCGATGACTCCGTGCTTTCCCATGCCGAAAGTATTTCCGTGCCAGCACCGCAAGCGGTAAAGGCTGATGAGTTCGATGCCAGCCATTTCAAGCCGCTGGTGGCGCAACCCATCAGCCAGTCAGCTTCTCAGGGCTCAATTCTCGACAGCCTGAACAGCACGCTGCCAGAAAACAAAACCGAGTTATTTCAACCTGAGCAAAGCAAACACACTACCGCGACGCTGTTTGAACAACTGGCACCCGTCACCGCGCAGCCAGAACCGGTCATTGAACCGTTAAAAGAACCAATAAAAGAAGCCGTAAAACCTGCCGCTGTCG
The DNA here is from genome assembly GCA_024169445.1 of Buttiauxella agrestis ATCC 33320. Lineage (GTDB taxonomy): Bacteria > Pseudomonadota > Gammaproteobacteria > Enterobacterales > Enterobacteriaceae > Buttiauxella > Buttiauxella ferragutiae. Next base: position 917,286 of record JALKFA010000001.1, on the reverse strand, counting down.
CTGCGCCGCAGGGCTACGAACCGGTAAAAACAGAACCCGTGCGTTTTGACAAATTGTTCGCAGCAAAAGGGAGTACGGCGCGCAACCATCCCGCTAAAGACTTACCGCTGCAACCGTTGCTGGAGATGATCGCTTCATGCCGCTAGTGTGTGTGTGCTCGCCAAAAGGCGGGGTAGGAAAAACCACAGTTACCGCCAATCTGGCGTATGCGTTGGCTCGCGCAGGTAGCAAGGTGTTAGCCATTGATTTTGATGTGCAAAACGCGCTGCGTTTGCATTTTGGAGTGCCTTTATCTGATGGCCGTGGCTATGTGGCTAAAGCTATCGAATCGGCAGACTGGAGCCAGTCGGTTTTGACTGCCGGCAGCAATATGTTCGTGCTGCCGTATGGTGATGTCAGCGAAGAACAGCGCCTTGAATTTGAGCAGCGCCTGAGCACCGACAACCATTTCCTGATGCGTGGATTAAGCACTTTGCTTAACTACCCGGGCCTGGTCATTATTGCCGATTTCCCACCAGGCCCAAATCCGGCGTTAAAAGCGGTTTCGCGACTGGCTGACCTGCATCTGGTGACCATGCTGGCAGATACCGCTTCGCTATCATTGTTGCCGCATATTGAAAATCATCGTCTGATTGGCGAACCGCTAAACAATAAAGCCGGATACTATTTTATCCTCAACCAGAGTGACAACCGCCGCCATATAAGCCGCGATGTCACGGCATTTATGCAGCAGCGTCTGGGTGATCGTCTACTTGGCGTTATTAACCGCGATGAAAGTGTGGCGGAAGCCAATGCTTCTCAGCAATCAATATTCGATTTTAGTCCGGCTTCCGCTGCGGCTTTTGATATTGAACTTATCAGTAAGCGAGTCGCAGGTATTCTCGACATAAAAATTGGTGATGGCGCGGTACATACCGGCCTGAGAACGTCAAATTTCTGACAATCATCCAGGATGTCCTATGAAAAAGGTCCTGTTTTATTTACTGCTATTGGTGTTAGCGCCAATAGCAGTCCTGATCATCATTACGCCTATGGACAGCCAGAAGCAGTATATCTTTGGCTTTATCAGCCTGGCGATTCTGTTTTTATTAGGCTTCAGCAAAAAGCACAGCGTGTCGATAATCATGATGCTGGTTTCAGTCTTGATGTCGACGCGTTATATTTATTTTCGTGCTACCCAAACGCTGCACTTTAATTCCGAAATAGAGGCCATCCTCGGTATAGGGTTATTTTTAGCCGAGCTGTATATCTGGGTCATCTTATTGCTGAGCTATTTGCAAACCTCGTTCCCATTAAAACGGGGGATTGTGCCGCTACCGGACGACACCTCTAAATGGCCGACGGTCGATATTTATATTCCCAGCTATAACGAAAGCCTCGATGTGGTTCGCGATACGGTTCTGGCCGCGCAATGTATCGACTACCCGCGCGATAAAATCAAAATCTACCTGCTTGATGACGGTAAGCGGCGCGAGTTTGCGGTGTTTGCCGCCGATGTGGGCGTGGGCTATATCACGCGTAACGATAACTCACACGCCAAAGCCGGTAACCTCAACCACGCCATGAAACTCACTCACGGCGAGTTGATCACGGTCTTTGACTGTGACCACGTTGCGACGCGTATCTTCCTGCAAGCCACTGTAGGTGCATTCCTGAAAGACCCGAAACTGGCGCTGTTGCAGACACCACACTATTTCTATTCACCCGATCCGTTTGAACGTAACTTATCGGGCGGGCAAAACATCCCCAACGAAGGTTCACTGTTCTACGGCCCCATCCAGCAGGGGAACGATAACTGGAACGCCACTTTCTTCTGCGGTTCATGTGCCGTAATTCGCCGTAGTGCGCTGGAAGAAATCGGCGGATTTGCCGTGGAAACCGTGACCGAAGATGCGCATACCGCGCTGAAAATGCAGCGCCTGGGCTGGAAATCTGCCTTCCTGGATATTCCGCTGGCGGCGGGACTGGCGACTGAACGTCTGGTGCTGCACGTGATTCAGCGTACCCGCTGGGCGCGCGGCATGACGCAAATCTTCCGTATGGATAACCCGTTATTTGGCCGTGGCCTGACGTGGCAACAGCGTTGTTGTTACCTCAGTGCGATGCTCTATTTCCAGTTCGCTTTGCCGCGTGTGGCGTTCGTCACCGCACCACTGGCGTACTTACTGTTTAACCTGAACATCATTCACTCCTCGGCAAGCCTGATCTTTGCTTACGCGTTGCCGCACCTGATCTTGAGCATTTATCTCAACTCGCGCATGAACGGGCGCTATCGCTACAGTTTCTGGGGCGAGATTTATGACATGGTGCTGGCGTTCCACCTGGTTCTGCCCACGGTTATCACCATGCTGTTCCCAAAACGCGGCAAGTTTAACGTCACGGATAAAGGTGCGCTGCTGAACGTGGGCTACTTCGATTTCAGCGTGGTGCGGCCTCATGTGATTATCGCGGTGTTGCTGGCGGTGGCGGTTGTCGCCGGGATTGTGCGTGCTTGTGCGCATGACTACTTTGGCGTTGACCCGAATGTTATCGCGCTGAACGTCGGCTGGGGGTTGTACAGCCTGGTGTTCCTGCTGGCGGCGATTGCCGTCGCCCGCGAAACGCGCCAGACGCGAAAAACCATCCGTATTGATGTTGAAGTGCCGGTGGTTATTCACTACGCCAGTGGAATATCTTCCCGTAGCAACACTATCGATTTGTCGATGGGCGGCTGCCAAATCGCAGTGCCGGATGACCGCCATCTCAATGATGAAATCGAAGAAATCGAGCTGCAACTGAAGTCCGGCTCTATCAGCATTCCGGTGAAAGTGATCGCTTGCGACGAGCAGGCCATTCGCCTGATGTTTGAAGAGATTCCACTGGACAGGCGTCGTGAACTGGTGCGTGTGGTTCTGGCGCGTGCCGATGCGTGGATTCGTCCGCCAAAACCGCAGGACAACCCGTTCCGTTCCCTGCTGATCATTATTCGTTGTGTGTTTGACCTGTTCTGGCTGACGTTCAAATCGCGCCGCGAAAACCGTCGCCTGCGCCAGGAAGAAGCCAAACGTATGGAAGAAGCCCGCGAGGACAACGTTGCATGAAAGGGATGAGTATAAAGCTTTGCCAGTTGTTGCTCGCGTTGACGGTTTTGGCCTCACCGGTTATGGCGGAAGACGCCGCGACGGTGGAGTCACAAATTCCCCTGGATTTACCTGCACCCGACGCGGCCTTTGCACCAGGCGTTGCACCGGTATCGGAAACTGCACCAGCTCCGGCAGTGGATGCACCCACGCCATCGGTGTTTACGCCTGGCAATGTGAGCAGCATTACCGTGGCGCAAATGGGCCAACCACGTGGCGTTATGCTCAGCGGTGGGCAGTTGCAGGCGGGTATTGATTTCACGTTGCCGACCGATCAGGTCATCACCAACGCACAACTTTACCTGAACCTGAAAGTCTCTCCGGCGATGGCGGCGCGTAATACTACGCTGCAACTGATGATGAACGGTCAGCCTTTGGGAACGGTGCCGTTGGGTTCTGCCGATAGCGATGTGTCCAACTATCAGCTGGAAATCCCGGCGGCGATGGTGGTGTCGAGCAATAACATCAGCTTTAAAATCAACGATGGCGATGCCCTGCTGTGCCTGCGCGACCTGTCTGATAAATACCAGGTCACCATCATGCCGAACACGCGGTTGGATCTGGAAGGCCAGCAGCTCAATATCGGTGCCGATCTCAGCCATTTCCCGCGCCCGTTCTTTGACTCAATGCAGATGACTCCCGCTTCATTGGAGTTTGCTTTCCCGGCAAAAACGCTGCCTGAACAAGTGAGTGCGGCGGCGTTGGTTGCCTCCTGGTTGGGCATTGAGGCGGATTATCGCGGTATCTCCTTTAACGCGTTATCCGACAAACTGCCTGAGAAAAACGGCATTCTGTTTGGCAAGCCCGGCGAGCAGATTGGCGGTCTGACCTTGCCTGAAACCCAAAAACCGATGCTGCAAATCATCGATAACCCAGGCAACCCGGTTTATAAACTGTTGTTGGTGGTGGGCAATTCCGACCAGCAATTGCGCGCTGCGGCGTGGCGTTTAACGCAGGGGAAATTCCCTGGGCAAACCGCAAGCACTGCGGTAGAAAACCAGACAATCCCAGTGAGCAAAGCCTATGACGCTCCGCGCTGGATCTCCACTGAACACCCGGTGCGTCTGTCCGAGTTGATGCGTAAAGACCAAAGCCTGACGGCGACCGGCATCTGGCACGAGCCATTAAGCGTGGCATTCCGCGCGGCTCCGGATCTGTTCTTGTGGGATGGCGACACCATCCCGGTGAAAATCGGCTATCGCTTCCCGACGGAAAACTGGATTGATGAAGAACGTTCTTACCTTTCCCTGACGCTCAACGGTACTTTCCTGCATAACTTGCCGGTGAATAAGCAAGGCGCGCTGGAAACGCTGTGGCGCAAAGTGGGCGGCGATGCACGCCAGGAAGAGTACAACCTGGCGCTGGAACCGTATCTGATTTACGGCGACAACCAACTATCGCTGTACTTCAACATCCAGACCAAAGAATCGGCACCGTGTAGCGTTCTGCTCAATAACAACATTAAGAGCCGTATCTCCGATGATTCATGGATTGATTTGAGCAAAACGCGTCACTTCTCGTTGCTGCCAAACCTCTCTTACTTCGTGGGTGCGTCGTTCCCGTTCTCCCGCTTTGCTGACTTTGCCCATACCGTGTTGATGCTGCCAGAAAACCCTGGCGAGGCTGAAATCAGCACGCTACTGAATATGGCTGCCCGTTCGGGTAATGCAACCGGCACCTCGTTAAACAACAACACGGTGATGTTTGGCGTGCCAACGGCGGGCGCAAACTTGCAACGCCTTGAACAGAGCCACGTGCTTTCCGTTTCGACCATCAATCAAAGCGCGTTTAACAAAACGCTGCTGGCACAGTCGCCGTTTAACAGCAACGAGCATTCGTTCGGCGTCCGTGAACGCTCAATCTGGCAAAAAATACAGCACTGGATTGAAGGTGACTGGGGTTCGAAAGGCATTGCGGCTGACCGCTATTTCTCGTCTAACGAAGCGTGGCGTGGGTTTGTCAGCTTCCGCTCGCAGTGGAACCCTGACCGTGTGGTGGTGATGGCGATTGGCAGTACCGACGAACAGCTTTCGCGGCTGCAAACCGACTTAAGTTCTTCGCGTATCAACGCCGGTATTCGTGGCGACGCCTCCATCATCACCGATGAAAACGGGGTGCGTAGCTTCCGTGTTGGCCAACAGTTCCCGAGCGGCCAAATGCCGTGGTACATGATGGTGGTCTGGTATGCCAACCAGCATTCAGCGTTGCTGGCCATTTTAGGTTTGTTGTTCGCCTCGGTTATTGGTTTGAGCTTGTACGCCCTGTTGAAAAAACGCGCGCATAAACGTCTTAATCCTCAGGATGATGGTAAGTAAAGGTGGTGCTCAATGAGTCATAAAAACAAAAACGCCCGCCGCTTGTTAACTCTGTGCTTCTTTGGCGGCCTGGCGTTTAGCGCGACCGCTGCGGAAAACAACCCGGCGTTAAAAGCGTTGTTTGACCAGGCCAATTACTGGCATGAAAAGTCACATGACGAGCTGGCAAAAGACGCGTTGCAGAAAGTGTTGATGGTTGATGCCAATAACACCCAGGCGATGTACCTGATGGCGCTGTGGGCACAGCAAGCCGGGGATATTAAAGGTGCCGCCCAATGGCGCGAACGCCTGGCTTCTGTTTCGCCACAAGACGGTAATTTGCAGGCGCTGGATAACGCTAAACAGATTCAGCAAATCCCGCGTGGGCAGCTGGATTTAGCGCGTCAGCAGGCGCGCAGCGGCAATATTCCCGCCGCGCTCGCCACCTGGCGCAGTTTGTTTAATGGCGACCAGCCGCCGCCGAGCCTCGCGCCAGAATATTACCTGACGATGGCGGGCGACAAATCGCTGTATCCGCAAGCGGTGGCTGGTTTACGCCAGTTTGCCGCGCAAAATCCGCAGGACAACGGCGGGCGTATTGCGCTTGGTAAAGTGCTGACCTACCAGGATGCCACGCGTCGTGAAGGCATGGACATCCTGCAAAATATGGCGAGCGGTAGCCAGGATGCCGATAAAGCCTTGCGCCAGGCGCTGTTGTGGCTCGGCCCAACTGCCAGCGACGAGCAGTATTATCAAACCTTCCTGCAACGCCATCCGAAAGATACGGTGGTGCAAGAGCACTACCGTAAAAGTGTTGGCGGTGCCGCAAAAGGCGAAGGGTTTAACGCGCTCAATAGCGGCAACACCGAAGTGGCAAAAAACCAGTTTGAACAAGTGCTGCAAAACAACCCGCAAGACGCCGATGCACTGGCCGGGATGGGCTACATCGCGCAGCGTAAAGGCGATTACACCGCCGCCGCAGAATACCTGAATCGCGCCGCCAGGCAGGGTGGCGATCAATCTGGCGAGCGCAAACAACAAGCCGATGACGCCGAGTTTTACGGGCAACTGGCGAGCGCTCAGGCAGCATTCAAACAGGGCAATATTAGCCAGGCCCTGGCGCTCAGCGCACCTCTGGCGCAGCAAAGCGGTGAACGTGGAAATGCTGCGAAGTTATTCCGTGCGGATGTCCAGCGCCATAACAAAGATTACGCCGAGGCAGAGCAGACTTTACGCAGTATTTTGAGCGAACAACCGAATAATGGTGCCGCGCGCGAAAACCTCTATTACGTGTTGCGTGAGCAGAATAAAACCGCCGAAGCGCAAGCGATGCTGCAAACCCTGCCTGCCAGTTTGCAGGCCAAATTGCAGCCGCGCGTTTCTGGCGGTAATCCAGCCGATCCGCTGCGCCGCCAGGCACAGCAGGCCGCGGCAAATGGCAACCCGCAACAAGCCATCGCTATTTTGCAGCAGGGCGTGGCGCGTTATCCGTCCGACCCGTGGCTGCGTCTTGATTTAGCGCGCCAGCTCCAGAAACAGGGGCGTCGTGACGAAGCCAGCAATGTGATGGCGGCTTCTTTCCGGCCAAACGCCTCCAATACAGAACTGTACGCGGGGGCATTGTTTGCCAGCGAAAACAATGCCTGGCAGCAATCACAAACTTTATTGTCGCGTATTCCCGCGTCCAGCCAGACCAGCGACATGCGCAGCCTTGCGGCACGTGTGAACTACAATCTGCAAATGTCGGTAGCGGAACGCTACCTCGCGCAGGGCGATACGGTGGCGGCGGCGAATACCTTAAAAGCGCTGGCGATGCGCCCGCCGCAAAGCCCGGCAGATGCGGGAAAACTGGCAAAAATGCTGGCGCAAACCGGCGATGTCAGCACGGCGGTAACGATTGTGCGCGACAATATGCGCCGTGGCGTGCAGGGCAACGCCGGTGATTATGGCGACCAGATTGCAGTGCTGAACCAGGCCGGGCTGGGGCGTGAAGCGCAGGCGTTTCTGGCGAATCCAGAATTGCAGTCGCGCAGCACACCAACGCAGCTTGCCAGCGTTCGCAATGGCTACGTGATCAACGAAGCTGACCAACTGCGTACCCAGGGCAATTATGCGGCGGCGTACGATAAACTTATCCGCGCGATGCAGAACGACCCGCAAAACACCGACCTGATGTTTGCGATGGCGCGTCTGTATCAGTCCGGCAAAATGAACAAAGAAGCGGGCGTGGTTTACGACTACCTGATGACGCGTGACACGCCGCAACAAGATGCGCGCGCGGGTGCCATCGACGTGGCGCTCGCCAGTAAAGACGTCGATAAAGCGAAACAGCTGGCCACCGGGTTGCGCAACGATGAAACGCCGGATCGCCTGCTGTTACTGGCGCGCGTGGCCGAAGCCGATGGCAACCACCAGCAGGCGATGGGCTACCTGCGCACCGCGCGTGGCAAACTGCTTGGCCTGCAAGGAGCCGAAAGCGGAACCGCGCCAACGCTCGGAGGCCTGGCATTAGCCGATAACCCGTTCACCCCGAAAACCTCCGTCGCCCCACAAGCCACCGCCGCTAACTCGCTGTATGGCGAAGCGATGCCGTGGCAAGTCGCACAGCTGGCGCGTAATCCACAAACCGCACCGCCGGGTACCACGCGTACCGATCTGCCGGTCGAGACGGCACAGGCAGGCACCTTGCGCCAGGTGGATAACATGATGGAACAGCTGACCGACAAAACCGCCACCTGGGCGCGTGGTGCGGTGGCTGTGCGTGGGCGAGATGGCGAAAGCGGTCTGAGTAAACTCACCGAAATCAAAGCGCCATTGCAGTGGTCGACGGTGCCGTTTGGCGACTCACGTTTAGATCTTAACGTTACGCCAATCAGCCTGAATGCGGGCAGCTCGTCTGACGAATCCAGTCGCCGCTTTGGTACCGGCGCGTTGATTCAGGGGCAGGTTGGCGAGGAGCTGTATAACGCCTCGACCACCACGCCGCCAGAACTGCCAAATATCGACAAGATAAAAGTGCCTTCACAAGGCTCGCAAAGTGCTGCGGGTGTGGAAGTTGGGATGGCGTTAACCGGCGAACAGTACAAACTCGACGTGGGCTCCACGCCGTTAGGCCAGGATTTAAATACCGTGGTCGGTGGTGTGCAGTGGTCGCCACAATTAACCGATTACCTGAAATTGATTCTGACCGGCGAACGACGTGCCGTGGTCGACAGCCTGCTTTCTTATGTCGGTGTGGAAGACAAATACAGCGGCAAAAAATGGGGCCAGGTCACCAAGAACGGCGGTAGCGCGCAACTGAGCTACGACGATGGCGATGCGGGTTTCTACGCGGGTGTGGGTTTGTATAACTACATTGGCGAAAACGTACCGAGCAACGGCAATGTTACCGGGAATGCTGGCGTTTATATTCGCCCGTTCCATGCTGATGACCGCGAACTGAAAACCGGTATCAGCATGACGTATATGGATTTCTCGAAAAACCTCAGCTATTTCAGCTATGGGCAAGGCGGTTACTTCAGCCCGCAAGACTATATCAGCGTCTCCTTCCCGGTGGATTACACCCAGAAGTTTAATAACTGGGATATGTCGGTGGGCGCATCGTTGGGTTATCAGTCCTATAGCCAGAATCAAAGCCCGTACTTCCCGACCGATTCGGCGATGCAGGCGCAACTGGAAAATTACGTCGCCAACGGCTTTGCGAAAGAAGCGTGGTACAGCGGCAGTAGCGAAAGCGGCATTGGCTATAATCTGCGTGCCGCAGCCGATTACAAAGTTAACAAAGACATGACGATTGGTGGTCAGGTGGGTTATGACACCTTTGGTGATTACAACGAAAGTACCGCACAGCTCTACTTCCGTTACCTGCTGGGGAATAATTAATCATGAATGACGCGCAGTTGTTGCAGTACTTTCAGAATCAGCAGACCCAACCGGGCTGGTTCTCTTTGCTCCACATCATGATTGATAGCATGGTGGCGAATGCGGGTGAAGAAGAAAGCCGCCCGTTTCTGATGCAAATGGGTGACACGCTGGCGGCACGTCACCCATTAGCATTAGCGCGAACTGTGGGCGAACTCGAATCACAGATAAATGTTCAGCTCGCCCGTTTCAACTGGGGCTATATTGATATCGAAGCCAGCGAAACGGCGATGCTCATTCGCCACATGGCTTTACCTGTTCCCGCAGACGAAGCGCAGCAAGTTTCCTGGAGTCACGCATTTAGCGCTGTTCTGGAAGGTGTCTACGCTCGTTGGTTACGCGATCAGGGCGGTAAACCGCATGTGTCGCTGTGGCGCGAGTCTTCACCGTCAGCAACAGTGGTACACTTTCGATATCAAAATAGTCGATGAGGTGCTTTGATGTTGCAGCGATGCAAAACGCTGATAGTGGCAGTTGTTGCCTTGTTCTTCTGCCAGCAAGCGCTGGCTGACACTGCCTGGGATAGCTATAAATCCCGTTTTTTAATGCCCGATGGCCGCATTGTCGACACCGGGAATAAAAACGTCAGCCACACCGAAGGCCAGGGTTTTGCCATGATGATGGCCGTGGCTAACGACGACCGTGCCAGTTTCGATAAAATGTGGAACTGGACGCGAAAAACGCTGAAAAACCCCGATAATGGTCTGTTCTACTGGCGATATAACCCCGTTGAAGCACAGCCGATCACCGATAAAAACAACGCCGTCGATGGCGATACTTTTATCGCGTGGGCGCTGTTAAAAGCGGGCAACAAGTGGCAGAACCCCGATTATCTGAAAGAATCAGATGCCATCACTAAGGCGTTGGTTGCCCACAACGTTATCCGTTTTGCCGGTTACCAGGTGATGTTGCCTGGCGCTAACGGTTTTAACCTCAACAGCTATGTGAATCTCAACCCCTCTTACTTTATCTTCCCGGCGTGGCAGGATTTCGCTAACCGCAGCCATTTAACGGTGTGGACGGATTTGATTAACGATGGGCAGAAACTGTTGGGGAAAATGCACTTTGGCGAGCCTCAGCTCCCGTCTGACTGGGTTTCGCTCTATTCCGATGGGCGTACTGTTCCGGCAAAACAATGGCCAGCGCGCTTTAGCTACGATGCGATTCGCGTTCCGCTGTATGTGTATTGGTTTAATCACAGCAGCCCAGAGTTACAGGCTTATAAAACCTGGTGGGGGCGTTATCCACGTGAGAAAACACCAGCCTGGGTGAACGTCACCACTGGCGATACCGCCCCGTATATGATGGATGGCGGGTTACTGGCGGTACGTGATTTAGTGTTCCAGCCGGGGAGCGTTGCACAGCCGCAAATTACGGCGCAGGAGGATTATTATTCTGCGAGTTTGAAGATGCTGGTGGCGTTGTCGGTACGGTGATTGTTGTGGGTTCCGGACGCCCTCACCCTGGCCCTCTCCCCCAGGAGAGGGAATATTAGCTCCTTCTCCCTCAGGGAGAAGGTCGGGATGAGGGTTGTTTTTTCGAGGCACTTTCCAAAATTCCCCCCGCAATCTGACAACCCCGAAAAAAACCGCCAGCATCCTGCAATGGATAAAAAAACCAAAACCTACGCCAAACTATGACGCCGCAGGAACAACGGCTGTGGCATCTGTTAAGAAACCGACATTTTTCTGACCACAAATTCAGACGCCAACATCCGATCGGTCCATTTATTGTCGATTTCGCCTGCTTACGGCCTAAAGTCATCATTGAACTGGATGGCGGACAACACAGTGAAAGACATCATTACGATGAGAGTCGGACATTATGGCTGGAGCGGAGAGGGTGGCGGGTACTGCGTTTCTGGAATAATGAGTTCACGCAAAATAGCGACGATGTACTCGCTGTTATCCATACCACGCTGCATGCAGATTCGGTTTCTCAAGCCTAAAACCCACCACAATGCAGTATACTCAGCCATGTCTATTTAGGGCTTAGTTTTTGCGGAGTGTCAGTTTGCGAGTCAGTCGTTCATTAACGATTAAACAGATGGCGATGGTGTCAGCCGTTGCTTTACTGTTTATTTTTATTTTTATCGTGGTGCAGCTTTTTCACTTTGTGCAGCAAAGCCGCTACGACACAGCAAGCCAGATGGAGAAAATCGCCCATTCGGTGCGTATTCCGCTGTCTGAAGCTATCCTGAAAGCGGATATTCCCCAGGCTGAGTACATCCTGAGTCAAATTCAACCTTCTGGCATTATCAGCCGGGCGGATGTAGTACTGCCGAATCAATTCCAGGCGTTGCGCCAAAGATTTACCCCGGAACGCCCGATTCCCGTCTGGATTGCGCGCCTGTTCGAACTCCCGGTTCAAATATCCCTACCGCTTTATTCACTGGAACGCCCGGCAAATCCGCAGCCGCTGGCTTATCTTGTGCTGCAAGCTGACTCCTGGCGGATGTACAAATTCATCATTAGTACGATTTCGACGTTGCTGACGACATATCTGCTGCTGGCGCTCATTTTGTCGGTTGCGATCAGTTGGTCGATAAACCGTTTGATTGTTCATCCACTGCGTAAAATTGCCCGTGAGCTCGATAGTTTAACCCCGCACGATGCGGCGAACCATCAACTCAATCTACCTCCTCTTCACCACGATGATGAGATAGGCATGCTGGTGCGCAGCTATAACCGTAATCAACAAATGTCGCAGCGCTTACATGAAGAAATGAGCGCGATGAGCACCCGAAACACAGTTACCGAGTTGCCAAATAAGGCGTTGTTACTGGCGTTGCTTGAACAACTAACGGCAAGCGATAACAAGAATGCGTTGATCGTGATTGCCAGCGAAACTTTACAGGATACTGCCGGGGTGCTGAACGAGGAGCAGCGTGAAATGCTGTTGCTGACGCTGGTCGAGAAAATTAAAGGTGTTCTGCCACCGAATATGGTGCTGGCGCAGCTCAGCGGCAACGATTTTGGCATTATTGCCCATGGCGTTCAGGATGCCTGGCAGGCAATGGCACTGGCGAAGCAAATTCTCGCGGTGCTGAACGAAAAGTTACCGATTCACTCGATTTCCCTCAAACCGACGGCCAGCATCGGCATTGCGATGTATCACGGTGGTTTGACCGCAGAACAACTGTATCGCCGCGCCGTTTCCGCCGCGTTTTCTGCCCGTCGCCATGGCAAAAATCAGATTCAATTCTTTGACCCTGAACAGATGGCCATTGCGCAACGCTATTTGACGCAAGAGCAGGATTTACTGACGGCATTAGAAAACCAGCAGTTCGCTATTTGGCTACAACCGCAGGTCAATTTGCGCACCCGTGAAGTCGTCAGCGCGGAAGTTTTACTGCGCATGCAGCAGCCTGATGGTAGCTGGGGTTTGCCGGAAGGCTTGATTGAGCGTATCGAAGATAGCGGTTTGATGTTCACAATTGGCAACTGGATCCTTGAAGAGTCTTGCCGTGTGCTGGCGGGCTGGCAAAGCCAGGGTGTCACCATGCCGCTGTGTGTGAATATCTCTGCGCATCAGTTACTGCACGAGGAAATGGGTTCGTCACTGCTGGAATTAATGGCGCGCTATCGTATCCAGCCAGGGATGTTAATTCTGGAAGTCACGGAAAGTCATAATATTGATGATCCGAAAAAAGCGGTCAGTATTTTGCGTCCGTTGCGCAAAGCAGGGGTGCGCATCGCACTGGATGATTTTGGCATGGGTTATGCCAGCCTGCGTCATTTACATCACCTGAAATCGTTGCCGGTGGATGTGCTGAAGCTCGACAAGAGTTTTGTAGATGGCTTGCCGGAAGATAACACCATGGCGGGGGTGATTATCGGTATGGCGAACACGCTGGGTCTGAAACTGGTGGCGGAAGGAATTGAAAACCAGGCGCAGTGCGACTGGTTGTTGAACGCCGGTGTGAGCATTGCTCAGGGTTATCTTTTCTCCAGGGCACTGACTCTTAAAGAGTTTGATGCCAGGTATTTATCCAGCGCTAATCAGTAAATTAGTTGTTGCAAATGTTATTGGGCTGGCGCGAGTCAGCTCAATTATTTAACAATTTTGTTTACAAATAAGCGCTGTGTCACTTCTGAGCGTTTTTGAGAGTGGTATTTTTGCTTCCGCAGGCCGAGGTCATCTACCTAAATCCTGGTACTGCGGAATATCTACCTCTCAAGGACACGCTATGAAACTCTCTCTTTTTAAAAGCCTCTACTTCCAGGTCCTTACGGCGATAGCCATCGGTATCCTGCTGGGTCATTTTTACCCGGAATTAGGCGCGCAGATGAAACCGCTCGGCGATGCGTTCGTTAAACTGATTAAAATGATTATCGCACCGGTTATCTTCTGTACGGTCGTCACCGGCATTGCAGGCATGGAAAGCATGAAAGCCGTGGGGCGCACGGGCGCTGTGGCACTGCTTTACTTCGAAGTGGTCAGCACCATCGCGCTGATCATCGGCCTGATCGTGGTGAACGTCGTCCAGCCAGGGGCTGGGATGAACATCGACCCGGCAACGCTTGATGCCAAAGCTGTCGCCATGTATGCCGAACAGGCACAACAACAAGGTGTGGTGGCCTTCTTGCTGGATGTGATTCCTGGTAGCGTGATTGGCGCATTTGCCAGTGGCAATATCCTGCAAGTGCTGCTGTTTGCGGTACTGTTTGGTTTTGCACTGCACCGTCTTGGTCAAAAAGGCCAGTTGATTTTCAACGTGATTGAAAGCTTCTCGCAGGTCATTTTCGGCATCATCAACATGATCATGCGCCTCGCGCCAATCGGTGCTTTCGGTGCTATGGCGTTCACGATTGGTAAATATGGCGTCGGCTCGTTGGTGCAGCTCGGCCAGTTGATTATCTGCTTCTACATCACCTGTATCCTGTTTGTGGTGCTGGTGTTGGGCAGCATCGCGCGGGTGACAGGTTTCAGCATCTTTAAATTTATCCGTTACATTAAAGAAGAGCTGCTTATCGTACTGGGTACTTCTTCGTCTGAGTCCGCTTTGCCAAGAATGCTCGATAAAATGGAGAAACTCGGTTGCCGTAAGTCGGTAGTCGGGCTGGTGATTCCAACCGGATACTCGTTTAACCTCGATGGCACCTCAATTTATCTCACCATGGCAGCGGTGTTTATCGCGCAGGCCACCAACACCCATATGGATATTGTCCATCAAATCACACTATTGGTGGTGTTGCTGCTCTCCTCTAAAGGCGCTGCAGGTGTGACAGGGAGTGGTTTCATCGTGCTGGCGGCAACCATTTCAGCGGTGGGCCATTTGCCACTTGCGGGTCTGGCGTTGATTCTCGGTATCGACCGCTTTATGTCTGAAGCGCGTGCGCTGACAAACCTGGTCGGTAATGGCGTGGCAACGGTTGTCGTGGCGAAGTGGGTGAAACAGTTGGATGAGAAGCAACTGGTAGAAACGCTCAATAATCCAAACTCTGCGAAAAAAGTGAACGAAATCTCTTCTTAATCCCCTCAATTGCCCACGGCGACTTGCCCTCGCTGTGGGCTACTGCGCATAATTGACCCTTGAGCCAAAATTTTTGGCGTTTTTTTTCATTTTAAAAGTGACTTTTGCGCGAAGATGCGGTCAAACGGAGTGGTGAATTATCACCGTGGCGGCTTTTTTGCGTAATCTTTTGTCGCCATTACACTTTTTAATCAGGATTGTTTTTCCAGGGGTTAACATGCAGGGCACCAAAATTCGACTCTTAGCTGGCGGATTGCTGTTGGTCGCCGCCGCCAGTAATGTGCAGGCAGAAGCACTACAGCCCGATCCAGCCTGGCAGCAAGGTACGCTGGCCAATGGTTTTCAATGGCAAGTCCTGGCCACACCTCAACGCCCAAGCGATCGTATTGAAATTCGTCTGTTGGTGAATACCGGCTCATTGAATGAGACCACCCAGCAGAGCGGCTTTAGCCATTTCTTACCGCGCATGGCACTGACACAAAACGGTAGCTTGCAGCCATTGCAGGTACGCTCACTATGGCAGCAAAGTGTGGACCCGCAGCGTCCGCTGCCTCCAGCCGTTGTTTCGTATGACTTCACGTTGTTTAATCTTAGCCTGCCTAATAACCGCAATGATTTACTCAAAGAAGCGATAGCTTATCTGGCGGAAACCACCGGTAAAACGTCGATCACCCCGGAAACGGTGAACGTTGCGCTGCAAACTCAGGATATGGTGACAACCTGGCCGATGGACACCAAAGACAACTGGTGGCGCTATCGCTTGCAAGGTTCCTCGCTGTTGGGCCATGACCCGGCAGAAGATCTCAAGCAGCCGGTTGATAACGAACAACTCAACGAATTCTACAAGAAGTGGTACACCCCGGATGCGATGACCTTGATTGTGGTGGGTAACGTCGATAGCCGTAGCGTTGCCGATCAAATCAACAAAACGTTTGGCACCCTGACGGGCAAACGTGAAACGCCTGCTCCGGTTGCGACTCTTTCTCCGCTCAAGCGCGTTCCTGTGAGTTTAATGACTGACAGTGTGAGTCAGGACAGGCTCTCACTGATGTGGGACAACGCCTGGCAGCCTATTCGTGAATCGTCTGCGATGCTGCGTTACTGGCGTGCCGATCTCGCCCGTGAGGCTCTGTTCTGGCATGTGCAGCAGGACCTTAGCAAGCAGAACATCAAGGATCTTAACCTGAGCTTCGAGTGTCGCGTGTTGTATCAGCGTGCGCAGTGCGGCATCAACCTTGCGTCACCTAACGATAGACTGAATGCGAATTTGGCGAGCGTCAGCAAAGAGCTGGTTAACGTGCGTGATAAAGGGCTGTCGCAGCAAGAGTTTGATGGGTTAATTGCGCAGAAAAAAGCGGAACTTGCCAAGTTGTTTGCCACTTACGCGCGTACCGACACCGATGTGTTGATCAGCCAGCGTATGCGTTCGCTGCAAAACCAGGTGGTCGATATCGCTCCGGAACAGTATCAGAAACTGCGCGGGGATTTCCTGAACAGCCTGACATTAAGCTCGCTGAACCAGGATTTACGCCAGCAACTGTCGCAAGAAATGGCTTTAGTGCTGTTGCAGCCAAAAGGCGAACCTGAGTTCAACATGAAGGATCTGCAAGCGACGTGGGATAAGGTGATGGTTCCAGCTAAAGCACTGCCGCTGACTGATGAACCTAAGCAGGAAGTTTCTTCGGATACGCCGCAGGCGCAGTAAGGCCTCACCCCGGCCCCTCTCCCTGAGGACTGTCTCTTATACACAACTCACCCTGGCAATCTTGTCAGGGTGAGATCTGTAAGCCTCGCTGATTTTCCGTTCACCCGTGCGTTCAGTTATCTCTTTAATTCCAGAAAACGGTGAACGTATTAAGGAGTTAACGCCAACTCCTTAATAATCCAGGCGCCCGGCAAATCAATCGCCGCTAAAGCGGTAAACACCGTTTTTCACCCAACATTCGGGGTCGTTCGCGATTCGTTCCAGACGATCGCTCTCTCACGTGGCTCCCGGCCACGTGACCCCGACTGAAGGGTAAAAAACGGCGCGATTGAAGCCGGGGACAAGGTCAAAACCGCTCTGGCCTTTGACTTTGACTTTCGGGTCCGGCTTAAATCGCCTCCATTTTGACTCCAGGTGGCAGGGTCCAGCCGTCGGGAACGGCTGGAGGGCGCGATCGTCTGGAACGAATCGCAACCGACCCTGACACGGAGGCAAAATGGAGGTTTACCGCTTGCGGCGATTTATTTGCCGGGAGTCCGGGTTCTTAGGGTGGCGACGGTGGCCACCCTAAGACGTTCACCGGTTCCGTGGCGACATAAATACACTTTCGCCTGGTGAACGGAACCTTCTCCGAATTGGCAGGAACTGTCCTTCAAAGATGTGTACAAAAGACAGCCTTAGGGTGAGGGTTGCCTTAAGAAGGCATCGCCTCTTTCGGGATAATCGCCCCCCGATACTGAATCACGGTACTCGCCGTCAAATGCCCGCGTTTTGCCGCTTCTTCAGCACTACCACCAGTCAAACGTACCGCCAGATAACCCGCGCTGAAAGAGTCGCCAGCCGCTGTGGTATCGATAACTTTTTCTTTCGGTAATTTTACCGCTGGCACTTCTAACATCGGCTCGCCCTGAATCGCCACCAGGCAAGACTCTGCGCCGCGCTTGATGACCACTTCACGCACGCCAGCTGCCTGAGTACGGTGAATCACTTCTTCAACCGGCTTCGCGCCCCACAGCAAATCTTCGTCATCCAAAGTCAGGAACGCGATGTCAGTGCAGGTCAGCATTTGCTGGTAAACCTGTTGCGTCTCTTCACGGCTGGCCCACAGGCGCGGACGGTAGTTGTTATCGAAGATAACCTTGCAACCGTTAGCGCGGCACTGAGTCAGCAGCGCCATCAGCTTTTCACGGCTCGCCGCGTTGAGGATTGCCAGGCTAATCCCGCTTAAATACAGGTAATCGAACTGAGCCAGCTCTGCGCAAATCGCCTGAGCTTGCTCGCTCTCCAGCCAGAAACGGGCTGCGGCTTCGTTACGCCAGTAATAGAAAGTACGCTCGCCGGTTGAATCAGTTTCGATGTAATACAAGCCTGGTAAACGGTGCTCCAGGCGCTGTGTCAGCTCGGTGTGAACGTTTTCTTGCTGCCATGCGTCGAGCATTTGTTGGCTGAAGTTATCTTCACCCAAAGCCGTGACGTAATGGACTTCTAGCTCGTTTGCATCGACCTGGCGGGCGATATAAACGGAAGTATTTAGGGTGTCGCCACCAAAGCCGCGGCTAACTTCCGCACCTTTTTGCGACAGTTCAATCATACATTCACCGATAACGGCGATTTTGCGCGTTGGCATAGCAGTAAACCTGAATTGATGAAATTACCGCTAGTTTGCTGGTCGGCTAAAAACGAGTCAAACAATTTAAAACGATGTTTCGGAAAACTTTGAGCTAAGGCAGTTTATTGCCAATGTGAACCAACTCTCTTTCATTAAGGTTGTACTCAAAGCGAACATAAAGTTCTCATGCGCTACGCCGATAACTTGACGATGGGCCATCCGAGTTATCAAGGTAAACAGGACGTACATGATGAAGTTTAATCAGATCACTCACCGGCTGAATACGCTTGAGGCGAGTGTCGAAAGTTTGCAGGAGCGGCGGTTCTGGTTGCAGTGCCAGCGGCAGTACACCTTCCAGCCGATCTACAAAATCGATGGTCGATTAATGGCGATAGAACTGCTGACGGTGGTCACGCACGCGGATGAGCCGGAGGTGCGTATTGCCCCGGATCGCTACTTTTCATCTGTCTCCAGTCGCACGCGCTTGATGGTCATCGAAGAGCAACTCAATTTGCTGCGCAGTTGGGAATCCATCTTCCTTGGCTATGGCATTTTAGCGTCGGTGAATGTCGATGGCCCGACTCTTGTGGCAATGAAGCATCATCAGTCGATTCTAAGGCTTATCAACAAAATGCCGTGGGTGCGCTTTGAACTGGTGGAGCACATCACCCAACCGCAAGCCGTGACACTGGCAGGAATGCACGAATTCGGCCCGCTGTGGCTGGACGATTTCGGCACCGGTGTTGCCAACTTTTCTGCTTTAAGCGAGATGCACTACGACTACATCAAAGTCGCGCGTGACTTGTTCATCATGCTGCGCACCAGCGACGAAGGCCGGAATTTATTCAACATGTTGCTGCAATTGATGAATCGCTATTGTAAAGGCGTCATCGTCGAAGGTGTCGAAACTGAAGCGGAATGGCGCGCTGTGCAAAACTCCCCCGCGTTTGCGGCACAAGGCTATTTCCTCTCCCGTCCCGTTCCATTTGAACAGTTAGAGAGCGTACTAACTCGCCTGTCCTGATGCCGTTTTGGTCACGCTCAACTATCTTTAGTTAAAGCGAGCCACATCAGGAGAAGGTAAAAGGCATGACTAAAACTGGAAAGGTCGCCAGCGGTGTCGTCGGGGGTTTATTGTTGTTGGTTGTGGTGGCAATCATTGTGATTGCGACGTTCGACTGGAATCGGCTCAAACCGACTATCAACCAAAAAGTCTCGACAGAGCTGAATCGGCCCTTCGCCATTCGTGGCGATTTAGGCGTGGTATGGGAGCGTAACAAAGAAGAAACCGGCTGGCGCAGTTGGGTGCCGTGGCCGCATGTTCACGCCGAAGATATTATTCTGGGCAACCCGCCGGATATTCCTGAAATCACTATGGTGCATCTGCCGCGCGTAGATGCCACGCTTGCACCTCTCACGCTGCTCACTAAAACCGTTTATATCCCGTGGATCAAGCTGGTTCAGCCCGATGTGCGAATCATTCGGCTGTCGGAAAAAAACAATAACTGGACGTTCAACCTCGCCAGTAGCGCAGCGCAAGATCCCAATCAACCGCCGTCAGCGTGGTCGTTCAAAATGGACAATATTCTGTTCGATAAAGGCCGCATCGCTATTAACGACAAACTCACTAAAGCAGAGATGGAAATCCTCGTTGATCCACTTGGCAAACCGTTACCGTTTAGTGAAATACAAGGGCACAAACCCAAAGGCAAAGATGCCGCAAAAGCCGGAGATTATGTCTTTGGCCTGAAAGTTCGTGGGCGCTACAACGGCGAGCCGATAGAAGGCTCCGGTAAAATTGGCGGTATGTTAGCGCTGCGCAGCGAAGGCGAAACCGCCTTTCCGGTGCAGGCCGACGTGCATTCTGGTAACTCACGCGTGGCGTTTATCGGCACCATCAACGACCCGATGAAAATGGGTGGTGTCGACCTGCAACTGAAGTTCTCCGGTGATTCGCTGGGCAACCTCTACGATCTGACCGGTGTGTTATTGCCGGATACGCCACCGTTTGAAACTGACGGGCATTTACTGGCAAAAATCGATGCAGAAAAAGGCTCGGTGTTCCGCTATCAGAACTTTAACGGACGTATTGGCGACAGCGACATTCATGGCTCGCTCACTTATTCGCAAGGCAAACCGCGGCCGAAACTGGAAGGCGACCTTGAATCTAAACAGCTTCGGCTGGCCGATTTAGGCCCGTTGATTGGCGTGGATTCCGGCAAGGGCGCGCAACAAAGCAAAAAGGCGGAACAAGCCAAAGGCGAGAAAACCGTGCAGCCGGGCGACAAAGTTCTGCCGTATGACCGTTTCGAAACCGCCAAGTGGGACGTAATGGATGCTGACGTGCGCTTTAAAGGCGGGCGCATCGAACACAGCGGCACGCTGCCGCTCAGCAATCTCACCACGCATGTGATCCTTAAAAATGCCGACTTACGCCTGCAACCGCTAAAATTCGGCATGGCGAACGGCACCATCAGCGCCAACATTCACCTTGATGGCAACAAGAAGCCGATGCGCGGAGAAGCGGATATTCAGGCGCGTCGCTTGCAGCTCAAACAGCTGATGCCAAAAGTGGAATCGATGCAGAAAACCCTCGGGGAACTGAACGGTGATGCGGATTTGCGGGGTCGTGGTAACTCCATTGCGGAGCTGTTGGGCAGCAGCGATGGCAACCTGAAATTGCTGATGAACGACGGGTTAATCAGCCGCAACCTGATGGAAATTGTCGGCCTGAACGTCGGGAACTACGTCGTCGGGCAAATCTTTGGTGATGATGAAGTGCGGATTAACTGTGCGGCGGCGAACCTTGATTTACGCGGCGGCGTGGCGACGCCACGTATTTTTGCCTTTGATACCGAAAACGCGCTGATCAACGTCACCGGCACCACCAACTTTGCCAGCGAACGGCTCGATTTAACCATTGATCCTGAAAGCAAAGGGGTGCGAATTCTGACATTGCGCTCGCCACTTTATGTGCGCGGCACGTTTAAGAACCCGGATGCCGGGGTGAAACCCGGCCCATTGATTGCCCGTGGCGCGGTGGCTGCGGCACTGGCAACGCTGGTGACGCCAGCCGCCGCACTGCTGGCGATGATCTCGCCTTCCGAAGATGGCGGCAATCAGTGCAGCCGTATTTTGGGGCAGATGAGGAAGTGACATTTCCCCCTCACCCAGGCTGTCTCTTATACACATCTTTGAGGGACGGTTCCTGCCGAGCCGGAGAAGGTTCCGTTCACCAGGCGACAGCGTGTTTATGTCGCGACTGAACTGGTGAACGTCTTAGGGTGACCACCGTCGTCACCCTAAGAACCCGGACTCCCGGCAAATAAATCGCCGCAAGCGGTAAACCTCCATTTTGCCTCCGTGTCAGGGTCGGTTGCGATTCGTTCCCGACGATCGCGCCCTCCAGCCGCTCCCGACGGCTGGACCCTGCCACCTAGGGTCAAAATGGAGGCGATTTAAGCCGGACCCGAAATTCAAAGTCAAAAGCCAGAGTGGTTTTGACCTTGTCCCCGGCTTCAATCGCGCCGTTTTTTACCCTTCAGTCGGGGTCACGTGGTCGGGAACCACGTGAGAGAGCGATCGTCGGACTAAAAATGTCAGGAACATTTTTGAACAACGCTTGCGTTGGCCACGAAGTGGTTCGGCACAGGGATGTGCCGAATAAACGAATCGCGAACGACCCCGAATGTTGGGTGAAAAACGGTGTTTACCGCTTTAGCGGCGATTGATTTGCCGGGCGCCTGGATTATCAAGGGGTTGGCGTTAACCCATTGATACGTTCACCATTTTCTGGAATTAAAGAGATAACTGAACGCACGGGTGAACGGAAAATCAGCGAGGCTTACAGATCTCACCCTGACAAGATTGCCAGGGTGAGGGTGAAAAAACTAAAGCGACAAATGACGGGTCTCTTTAGACACCAGCAACGCAACCAGCGTAATCGCTGACATCGCCGCCAGATACAAACCGACGTAGAACAAACCGTAATTCGCCTGCAGCCAGGTGGCAATATACGGCGCAACCGATGCCCCCAGAATCGACGCCACGTTATACGAGAACGATGCTCCGGTATAACGTACTTCGGTTGGGAATAACTCTGGCAGCAGCGCACCCATTGGGCCGAATGTCAGCCCCATCAGGCTCAGGCCAATCAGCAAGAACGCCATCACCAGCGTCGGGTTACCGGAACCCAACAGCGGCTGGAACACGGCTAACGCAAACACAATCATCAGGCTGGTGATGACAATCATGCATTTACGGCGACCAAACTTATCCGCCAGATAACCGGCAATCGGCACCATTACGCCAAAACCAATTACCGCCATCATCAGCATCCACAACACATCGTTGCGTGAGAAGCCGAGACCCTTTGGCACCGCAGCGGTGCTGAAGGTCATCGAATAAACCGTCATGATGTAGAACAGCGTGTAAGTCGCCAGCATGATAAACGTGCCAATAATCGTCGCTTTCAGGTGCTTGCTCAGCAGTGTACCGAGCGGGATTTTCACCTGTTTGCCTGCTTTGGCAATTTTGGCGAACACCGGCGTTTCATGCAGCGAAACACGTACATACAGGCCGATAATCACCAGCACCGCAGACAGGATAAACGGCACGCGCCAGCCCCATGACATGAACTGCTCGTCAGTCAGCAACCAGGAGAGCAGCAGGAAGGTGCCGTTGGCAAAGAAGAAGCCGATTGGTGCACCCAACTGTGGGAATGAACCGTATAGCGCACGTTTGCGCGGCGGAGCGTTCTCAGTAGCCAGCAACGCAGCACCACCCCACTCACCACCCAGACCTAAACCTTGCCCGAAGCGTGCCAGTGCCAACAGCATTGGCGCTAATACACCGATGGTTTCGTAGCCCGGCAACAGGCCAATTAAGACGGTTGAAACACCCATCGTTAAAAGTGATGCCACCAGGGTCACTTTGCGACCAACTCGGTCACCAAAATGGCCGAACAGCGCGGAGCCAATCGGACGAGCCACAAAGGCGATGGCGAACGTGGCTAGCGACTGGAGTGTCGCCGCGGTTGGATCACCTTGCGGGAAGAAGATATGCGGGAAAACAATCACCGCCGCAGTGGCGTAAATATAGAAATCGAAAAACTCGATGGCGGTGCCGACAAGCGAGGCAACGACAACTTTTCCGCGTGAGTTGACCGGCGTGGAGTCAGTTTCGGTATTGATTGAATTAGCGATGGTGGCCTGCATATTATTTTCTTATTTATATCGAACGAAAGGCCATATTACGCACAGCAAAAGGCGTATTTCAACGCGCGCTTGCGCAACGTCCTGTGCGATTAATAAGCAATAAGAGGATAATTTTTAGTCAGAAAATAAATGTCCATGTCATGCTTCTCATATTTAAAAAATCAGTTAATAAAACTGCTTTTAGGTTAAATAAAAGTTACAGGTTGGATTTATGTGCTGATGGGGGCTTTCGTAGGGCGGATAAGCGCTAGCGTCATCCGCCACATTCACGGAGATAGCGGATTACGCTTCATGCTCCCAGCGTGCGCAAAAGCGCTCAATATCGCCCGCCTGGAAGTCGCTAAGATGCGTCATCAGTTTTTCCAGTGGCCAATCCCACCAGGCAATACGCTGTAGGCTGGTGGCTATCTCTACCGGGAAGCGCGAACGGATCATTTTGGCAGGCACGCCGCCAACAATGGTGTAGGGCGCGACATCTTTGCTCACTACCGCACCGGCGGCTAACACTGCGCCATCACCGATTGTCACGCCAGGCAGCACAATCACACCGTGGCCAATCCAGACATCATTGCCAATTAGCACCTTCGCATCGTGACGATCGGCAAAAAACTGCCGATCGCGGCGGGCATTAGCGTCGTAATACTCCGGGCAATAGGTAAAACGGTGTTGTGAGGCTCTGTCCATCGGGTGATTAGGTGCACCAATGCGTACCTGATTGGCGATGGCGGTGAATTTGCCGATCACGCTATCTGCAACACAACAATGCTCGCCTATGTAGGAAAAGTCCCCGAGCGTGCTGTATTCCATCACGCTGTGCGCGAGGACTTCACATTGTTCACCAATCTGGGTTTCACGCAGGCGGACGCTGGGGGCGATATACGTTTGCTGAAGTTTGGCTGTGGCGGCGGTCATGCTTTTCTTTCCTGGTCAGGTATCGGGATTAGGGATTGCCCGCGTTGGGCAAACCCTAATCATGACAGGAAAGAATGACAGAATTATTTATGCGTTTTGCCCGGCATACGCGGGTCATCTTTGTATTCGGCGGTGGCAATCCACGCGGCGCAGAACAGCGTCAGCCGGGCGAAGAAATAGAAAAATGCCATTAAACCTAAGACCGAACCAAACGCCGCGCCAGAAGGGGATTTAATCAGCGCAGGCAGGCTGTAAGTCATGATGATTTTGATCACTTCAAAGCCAATGGCTGCAATCAAAGTGCCGCGCATCAGCGCTTTTTTACGCGGGCGGTGGCGTGGCAGTCGCCAGAAAATCCAGAAGAACAGCAGGTAGTTAGCAGAAATAGAAATAACCAGCCCGACCAGATGCCAGACCGGTTTTAACCACTCGATGCCGTCGAGATGCAGCAGGCCAATCAGCATGGTTTGCGCGGAACCGGCAACGGAAGTGATGGATAACGTCACGACCAGCGCAACCAGCAAACCTATTAATGACACCAAATCACGCAGATACTTGGTCCAGAATTTTTCCTGGTCTTGCGCTGTCCGTTCCCACTTATCCCGCGATTGCGCGCGCACTGCTTCACGCAAATTGCCCATCCAGTTAATACCGGAATAGAGCGCAATCAGCAGGCCGACCAGGCCGACGGTGGTACGCTGTTGCACCGCCGTATTGATGGTGTTTTGCAACGTCGCGGCAAGTGTTGGCTCGCTAACATTGGCGAGGATTTTTTCGAAAATCTCCTCCAGCAGCGTGGGGTGCGAGGCGAGGATATAACCGGCGGCAGCAAACGCCACCATCAGAATTGGGATGAGCGACAGGAACGAAAAATAGGTAATTGCCGCGCCAAACTGGTTCCCCATGCGGTCATTAAACCGTTCGGCTGCCCTTATCAGGTGCGCAACAACAGGGTTACGCTCGACACGCCCGACAGTGTTATTCACGCTGTCGATGGTTTTATTGACCTTCTCATTACTGGTTTTGATTTTGACTATCGGCTCATAGTCGAGTGTTTCCGTTGGGCGTTTTTCGGTGTTATCCGGCACTGTCATCAGGTGATTTTTCCTTTTGTTTTAGCAGGATCTTAAAGAAAGTATAGCGGGGATGCTAATCAACATACCCTTTCACCAGCCCGGTCAGCCACTCCATAAACAAATGAACACGGCGAGAGAGGTTGCGGCGATGGGGATAAAGCAGCGAAACAGGCATCGGTTCGGCGCGGTATTGCGGCAGGATTTCCACCAGTTTTTTACTCTTGAGCTGGTCTTTAACGCCGATGCGCGGTGCCTGAATAATCCCAAGCCCGGAAAGGCACGCCGCTTGATAGGTTTCGGTGCTATTCACGGTGATGACGCCACCGGTTTTTATCCAGCGGGTAGTTTTATCGAGAAAAACTTCAAAGCCTTGCGGACGGCTACCGAGGTTTGGCGCGTAATGCACCACCGCGTGAGACGCGAGATCGTCAAGGTTTTCCGGATAACCAAAACGCTCCAGATAATCGGGGCTGGCGCAGTTAATTAAAGAGAGTTTCCCCAATGGCCGTGCAACCAGGCCTGAATCTTTAAGCTGCCCCACGCGCACCACGCAATCGAACCCTTCGCGCACCACATCCACTATGCGATCGCTGCTGCTCAACTCAAGTTCAATACCAGGATACTGCTGTAAGAAGGCGGGAAGTTTGGGGATCACCAAATTTTTTGCCACCCCAACGGGCATATCCACACGCAAGCGCCCGCTAACACTGCTGGGGTCATGCAGGAATAGCCCGTCGAGTTCGTCAAGATTGGCTAATAGATCGCGACAGCGCTCGTAATAAACCATGCCGTCTTGCGTCAATTGCACACGCCGCGTGGTGCGATGCAATAACCTTGTTCCCAGCATGCCTTCTAGCGCCTGAATTTGCCGCGATACGCTACCTTTAGGAAGGCCCAGAGTATCTGCTGCGCGAGAAAAACTCTCCAGTTCAGCCACTCTAATGAATAACTGCATTGCTTGTATTTTATCCACTTTTTTCTCGCATTGTTGTTGTCAGTGAAACAGTGATGCGCAATTTGCACTCTTTATTGATTTTTTAGCAGCTAATAAGCTGTATCTCAATCACCGAACAGTCATCGAAGGGGTAAATCATGAGTCAAACAATCGCATTAGTGACCGGCGGCAGCCGTGGATTAGGTAAAAACGCAGCTTTGAAGCTGGCGGCGCGCGGCGTGAATATTATTCTGACTTACAACAGCCAGCAGCAAGAAGCGCTCAATGTGGTGCGTGAAATTGAGCTAACTGGCGTGAAAGCGGTGGCAATTCAATTGAATGTCGCCGAAAGTGCTGGCTTTAGCGCTTTTGCAACTGAAGTGAAGCAACAGTTGCATGATGTCTGGCAGCGCGACTCGCTTGATTATTTATTAAACAATGCTGGAACGGGTATCGATACGCTGTTCGAAAAAACAACAGAGCAACAATTTGATGATTTAATGAACATCCATTTGAAGGGGCCATTCTTCCTGACTCAGCAGTTGCTGCCACTGATTAAAAACGGCGGGCGTATCCTGAATGTGTCGACGGGTTTAACGCGTTTTACACTGCCGGGAAAAGCGGCTTACGCCGCAATGAAAGGGGCGATGGAAGTGCTGACGAAGTACCAGGCAAAAGAGCTGGGTGCGCGCGGAATTGCGGTCAATATCATTGTTCCTGGCGCGATTGCCACCGACTTTGGCGGCGGTGTGGTGCGTGACAATGAACAAGTGGCCAATGCTATCGCTTCACAAACCGCGCTGGGCCGCGTTGGGCAACCGGATGATATTGGTGATGCGATTGCGGTGCTGCTGAGTGATGAAAGCCGCTGGATGAATGCGCAGCGCATTGAGGTTTCTGGCGGGATGTTCTTGTAAGCCTGGGCCGCGGTTATGTCGGATGACGCTAACGCTTATCCGACCTACAAAACCGCTTTCGTAGGGTGGATTAGCGCAAGCGACATCCACCGTGTTTTATTGGAACTCACCGCGCAACAAGCCAAATATCCAGTCGTCTTGCCAGATCCCGCCAAGAAAGTAATTTTCGCGCAGTATCCCTTCTGGCTGAAAACCTGCTTTTTCCAGCACCTTCTTTGAACCTATATTGCCTACCGTTACTGTCGCGGTCAGTTTGCGCATCGCGCATTTTTCAAAGGCAAACCGGCACACGGTATGCAGCGATTCATAACCGTAACCTTGCCCGTGAAAGAGCGGGTCGAGGATAAAACCCACCTCCGCCATGTCGTCGTCACCGCGGACAAAACCGGTGAAGCCAATCAGCGTCCCGTCATGTTTATCGCGCATCGCAAGACACAACCAATGGCGGCTGTGTAATTCCCAGCGCACCAGGCGTGAATTAAATATCTGGCGGATTTCCGCCTCTTTGCGGTTATCAGAGACATAACGCATCACGACGGGGTCTTGTTGTAGCCGTAAAAAGCTCGACCAGTCCTGCTCGCTAATTTGCGTTAAGTTCAGTCGTGGTGTGGAGAGTGAAAGCATGTTGATCGCTCTGCTATGTGGGTACACATAAACATTACATATACCCATCATACTTCAAGTTGCATTTTTGTTGTCTACGCTTACTCACCCGCATCACTTACTTGTGTAAGCTCATCGGGACTCGCTCGTTTGCCGTTGCGATGCATCTTGAATTATTTTGGGCATAGCAAAAAATAACGGCGCCAATATTTAGCACCGTTATTAAGTGTTATTGCCAGCGTGATAAATCATCCGTTGTCAGTCCAATATCGCGTAATTGTTCCTTATTCAGCCCTTTTAGTACGCGCGCCGTCTGGCGTTGTAACCAGCGTTGCCGGAAATAATGATAAATCATCACAAAACCATAAAACGGTTTGCGCGGACGGTTTTCTTCAAAGCCCATGATGTTGCTCCTCTTGTCAGTTCGAGGTTCATCATGCGCCGCCATACAGATAGCCGACAGATTCAAATATTACTTTTATTTAACATACAGAAGCGCTAAAACATGAACTGAATGGCAAGTTTATCGTCACTCTGTACTGGTTTTACTGTCTGTATGGTTGATTAAGAGGATACAGCATGACGCGCTACCAACATCTGGCCACTTTACTGGCCGAACGTATTGAACAAGGGCTGTATCGCAGTGGCGAGCGCTTACCGTCGGTGCGCAGCCTGAGCAGTGAACATGGCGTCAGTATTAGCACCGTACAGCAGGCTTATCATCTTCTTGAAGACAAACAGCTGATTTCACCGCAGCCACGTTCCGGTTATTTCGTCACACAACGCAAAGCACAGCCGCCCGTTCCACAACTGACTCGCCCGGTACAGAGGCCGGTTGAGATCACGCAGTGGGACGCTGTGCTTGAGCAACTTGTTGCCCGTGAGGCAGGCGATATTGTCGCTTTTGGTAGCGGTGCGCCGGATGTGACACAACCGACCATCAAACCGTTATGGCGTGAACTCAGCCGTATTGCGCAATATCAGCAACCCGAATTGCTCGGCTATGACAGCATTCATGGTATGCGCACGCTGCGCGAGCAAATTTCCCGCCTGATGCTGGATAGCGGTTGTGTGGCATCGGCTGACGATATTCTGATTACCACCGGTTGTCATGAAGCCTTGTCGATTGCCATCCGCGCGGTCTGCGAGGCGGGCGACATCGTGGCGGTGGAGTCTCCATCATTTCATGGCACCATGCAGATGCTGCGGGCATTTGGTATTAAAGTTGTTGAAATACCAACGGATTCTGTGACAGGGATCAGCGTGGAAGCACTAGAGTTAGCGCTGGAACAGTGGCCGATTAAAGCGGTAATACTGGTGCCAAACTGCAATAACCCACTCGGGTTTATCATGCCGGATGCTCGTAAAAAAGCGGTGCTGAATCTCGCGCAACGTTTTGATATTGCCATCATTGAGGATGATGTTTACGGCGAGCTGGCCTATGAATATCCCCGCCCGATGACCATCAAGTCGATGGATGTCGATGGCCGAGTGCTGTTGTGTAGCTCTTTTTCTAAAACGCTGGCGCCAGGTTTGCGCGTCGGCTGGATTGTACCGGGCCGCTATCTTGACCGTGCTTTGCACATGAAATACATCGTCACCGGCAGCACTTCGACCTTTGCACAACTCGCGGTGGCGGAGTTTATTCGTAACGGCAACTACCATCGCCACCTGCGGCGGATGCGCCAACTTTATCAACGTAATCTCGAGGATTTTACCTGCCATGTGCGGCACTATTTCCCGTGCGGTATCTGCGTCAGTCGCCCACAGGGCGGCTTTATGATGTGGGTTGAGCTACCGGAAAATATCGATATTGTGCCGATTTGCTGTGCACTGCGCGAAGAGCATATTCATATTGCGGTGGGGTCTTTGCTTTCAGCATCCGGGAAGTATCGTAATTGTTTGCGCCTCAATTACGCCATGCCGTGTGATGCAGCCACCGAAGCGGCGCTGCGTAAAACGGGTGAAGCGTTAAATCAGGTAGTCGAAAACGCGTAGTTTTCCCTCTCTTTTATGGCCATTGTGCAGGTAACTGTTGCGTTAGTCTGTTGCGTAATAGCGCCTTTCTAGTCAGGCGCTCGTACCCAATAAAGGATAACCATGACCAGCACTGCACAGTTGCTGATGCGGGATAAATTTGAGACTTGCCTGAGCGTTTGCCGCCAGGCGTCATTGCAAATCCTGCCACTGCTTTCTATCAAAGCCTCTGAAGGCAAAGATCCGCAATGGTTTTTTCAACAGCTTGAGCAGGCTCGCCTGGCGCTGGGTAGTTGGATGGAGGTAGCAAAGCGGTTAAACCTTAACGATGCGGAGCTTTCGCAGTTCACCCTACTGTTGCGCCATTTCCAGCAGTTGGTGCCGCAATATGAAAGCGGCCAGGAAATCAGCCATAACCAACTTATTTCCGCACTGCGTTTCGTCAGTTATCTCGAGCTGGTACGCCTGAGGCAGCCACTACTGGGTTATTCAACCGATCTCGACACCCATAGTGAAGCGCAGCAACAAAAAGCGTTACGCCAGATGCGCGCGCTGGAATTAATGCTGCGAGGGATGATTAATAAATGTTATCCCAGCCAATCGCAGCTGGTGAATAAACTGAAGAAGCAGTTTGGTGCTGACTGTGTGCGCCGTTGGTTAAAACATGGCGAGCAGGGTGATGTGTTAAGTGGGATGCGATTTAGCGAATTGGCGTTATTGGTGGTCGATAAAAAGGAGTTTGCCAATCACTATGCCGAAATACTTCACAGCTCACCGCAGCTGAATCTATTTATTGATCAACGTAAAACACTACAAACCTTCCTCGACGACGTGCGTGAAATTCGCAATAACCTCATTCAACAACCGCCACTCACTTCTGTGCAACTCGTTTTACTGGATAGCTATTACCACGAATGTAGTGCGGCGGTTCAGCGTGCCTTTGATGAAGGGCGGACAACAGTAAACCCATCCGCACTGATGGCTGCTGATGACGCTCAGTTACAAGCATTTATTGAGCTGGCGCAGAAAAAATATCGCGAAGCGGGGCGTGATACGGAAGAAGTGCGTGACACCATTGATCACCCCGACTTGCGGCATAGCAAAAAAAAGCAGGATACCGGTGAAACGCTACGCATGATGATGTGGTGCGTGCCAGGTATCGCGGTGATTAGCATCGCTATTTTCGGCATGTACTTTCTGAGTGATCTTACAAATGACCCCGCGCTGGCACAACGTGAGACGGCGAAAGTGACCGCAATTGATTCACTGCCGCTAAGCGAGAGTGCGCGTGAAAAGCTGGCGAATATTGGCATCACATGGGAAGAGGGTAATTTGCGATCGGCCATTGAGCGTGGCGATTCTACTGTGGTGCGTTTGTTCATGCAAAGCGGCATGAACTGGAAAGTCTATTACACCGAATCCGCGCTGGCCGCAGATTACCGCGATGCACTCTACGCTTTGCTGCAATACCGTTCGCAAATGGATGAGGAACGCCCGTGTCGGCGCATGGTAAGGACTATCAGCCAGGCGATGAACGACGGGCAAAGTCTCACTTCGCTACGTAAACAATTTCTGCAAACTTTTTGCCGTAACCCTGAGGTTATCGAGTGGCAGAAAGAAGATTTAGAACGAGCAAAACAACGGTTAAGTGCGCAACAACAACGCAATTCTGAGCCAGCCACAAGCGACGCAAAACGTGCTGTGGAGATTCAGAAAGCGATTTACGATGCGATACGTTGAAAACAACGGACCGATTTTGTAGGTCGGATAAGCGATAGCGTCATCCGACAATTTTATCTGTAACAACGGGCACAAAGGGTGGATGACGCTATCAATTATCCACCCTTTAACACCCGATCTCAGGCTTCAGGATCAGTGAGACGCTTCGCCGATCAGCGCACCGCCGCCTGCACCTACTGCCGCGCCTTTCAACACGCTATTGCCGGTTGCGGCCGCCGCAACGCCACCCACAGCTGCACCAATTGCGCCGCCTTTGCGAGCTGCTTTACCGGTGTCTCCGCTCTTGAACATAGCACCTGTACCGCCGCCGACCACCGCGCCACCCACGGTGCTTTTCACGCTTTTACCAGTCGCGG
The DNA here is from genome assembly GCA_024169445.1 of Buttiauxella agrestis ATCC 33320. Lineage (GTDB taxonomy): Bacteria > Pseudomonadota > Gammaproteobacteria > Enterobacterales > Enterobacteriaceae > Buttiauxella > Buttiauxella ferragutiae. The sequence goes on along the minus strand of JALKFA010000001.1, from coordinate 885,431 downwards.
CACCAATTGCAGCACCGGCGAGTGCGCCACCCGATGTTTTATCAAGAGCCAATACGTTGCCTGAAAAAGCGAAAGATAAAATCAATAAACCTGGAATATATTTTTTCACTAACTTGTCCTCCTGGACATAAATATGCGCATTCACTCGCGCTTCGATTTTATTCTGCTCAGCCTTGGAAATTGCCAGTTTTAATATTTAATATCGCGTGCTTCCTGGCGGCCATCTTGTTTGCTTTGGCGTTTATCCTGGCGACAATCATGATTGCTTTTATCATTACTGACCACACAAGAACGTTTATCCTGCCGTGCATCTTGACGCGTGTCCTGACGAGTATCCCGAGCTTCGCGGCGTTGCTGGCCTTGGGTTGTTGCATGTGCAGCACTAATAGATAGTGTTGACACAAGCACTATGCCGGTCAGTATACCAATGAGGGTATATGTCTTGTTCATTAGATAATTCCTGGAATATAAGTGATACGATCCGAATAAATCAAAATTGAAGCAAAAAAAAACCTAAGCAGTATAAGTTCGCCAGTTATGTCTAAATGTAACCAAATAGTTTGAAATATATATTATTTTGCACTTATACGGGTTTTATTGCATTTCCAAATAAGAATTAATGAGTTAGCGTTTTGATTATTTGAGCTGGTTTTTTGCGAGGTGGGCTGATGCAGGCATTAAAAAGGCCGTGGATATTAAGATCCACAGCCTGTTGATTTATTTCTCGTCTTAGCAAGACGAAAGCGTAATTTAGCGCATAGTCACGAATTCTTCCGAACCAGTCGGGTGAATTGCCACGGTGTTATCGAAATCTTTCTTAGTCGCACCCATTTTCAGTGCCACCGCGAAGCCTTGCAGCATTTCATCCATACCGTAGCCGATACCGTGAATACCGACGATTTTCTCGTCCGGGCCTGCACAAACCAGCTTCATGCGGCATGGCTGGCGGTGCGAAGTCACAGCGGTATACATCGCGGTGAACGACGATTTATAGACTTTCACGTTGTCGTCGCCGTATTGCTCACGTGCCTGTGGTTCGGTTAAGCCGACCGTGCCGATTGGCGGGTGGCTGAAGACTACTGTTGGCACGTTGCTGTAATCCAGATGCTCATCCGGCTTGTTGTTAAACAAACGCTCAGACAGACGACGGCCTGCCGCTACGGCAACTGGCGTCAGTTCCACCGCACCGGTGTTATCGCCCACGGCATAAATGCCCGGCACGCTGGTGTTCTGGAATTTATCGACTTCGATATAACCTTTGGCGTTGGTTTTCACACCGGTCGCCGCCAGGTTGAAGTTGTCCGTTTCTGGTTCGCGGCCAATCGCCCAAATCAGGCAATCTACCGTTTCGGAACGGCCATCTTCCAGATGCAGAGTCAGGCTGCCATCGGCATTCTTCTCAATGGCTTTTGTCACCGCCTGGGTGTGCAGCGTCGGGCCTTCGGTGTTAATCACTTCCAGCAGCGTTTCGACAATCAGCGGATCAAAAGTACGCAGCGGCGCGTGTTGGCGCACAAACAGGTGTGTTTCGGAACCCAGCGCGTTCACCACACCAGCGATTTCAACCGCGATGTAGCCTGCGCCTACTACAGCAATGCGTTTTGGCAGCGCGGGTAGTGCGAAGAAACCATCGGAATCAATACCGAATTCTGCACCTGGAATGGACGGGCGGCTTGGACGGCCACCGGTGGCAATCAGGATGTGGTCTGCGGTAATGGTTTCGCCGTTGACCTCCACGGTGTGCGCGTCGACAAATTTGGCAAAGCCACGAATCACGTCAACGTTGTTTTTACCCAGCACGTTGTCGTAAGAGGTGTGGATGCGGTCGATATACGCGGTACGGCTGGCGATCAGTTTGTCCCAGTCGAACTTATTCACCGTGGTGTCAAAACCATAATCCGGACCGTAGTTGTGGATAGCTTCGGCGATTTGCGCCGCATGCCACATGACTTTTTTCGGCACGCAACCCACGTTGACGCAGGTGCCGCCCAGCTCTTTCGCCTCAATCAGTGCGCATTTCTTTCCATACATTGCCGCACGGTTAATGGAGGCAATACCGCCGCTGCCGCCGCCAATGGCGAGGTAGTCATAATGTTTGGTCATGATGTTTCCCTTTTGAGTCGAAAAATATGCGCGATTGTAGCGCGCCGAGAAATTTTAGAGCGAAGGTTCCACCGATAGCTGTAATAGCCGGTTTACTCAGGCACAACCCAGCTCAGAGTGGTAGACCCGGTGCCAGCCGGAACCAGGGTTTTATGCAGCCACGGCAGTACATTAGCCATTTGCTGCTCGAGTTTCCACGGTGGGTTGATAACAATCATGCCTGAAGCTGTCATGCCGCGGCGGTCGCTGTCAGGCAGAACGGCCAGCTCGATTTGCAGAATACGGCGAATACCGGTTTCTTGCAGTTCGCGCAGCATACGTTTGATTTGCTGGCGCATAACCACCGGATACCACAGCGCATAAGTTCCTGTAGCAAAACGCTTATAGCCTTCGTTAATGCCTGTCACAACGGCCTGGTAGTCGGTTTTAATCTCGTACGGCGGGTCGATAAGAATCAGACCACGGCGTGAAACTGGCGGCAGTTTTGACTTCAACTGAGTGTAACCGTCCGCACGTTCAACGCGAGCGCGGTTGTCTTTCTGGAATTCAGAACGCAGCAGCGGGAAATCTGATGGGTGCAGTTCGGTCAGTTGCAGGCTGTCTTGCTCGCGCAAAAGCTGGCGCGCAATCAGCGGGGAGCCTGGGTAGTAACGCAGTTGGCCGCTGTGGTTATAAGCTTTAACCGCACCGATGTATGCTTCAAGTTCAGCTGGCAAATCATCGTGTTGCCAGATGCGGCCGATACCTTCCAGGTACTCACCGGTACGCTCGGCGTGCTCGCTGCTCAGTTTGTATCGGCCAGCGCCTGCGTGAGTATCCAGATACAGAAAAGGCTTATCCTTCTCTTTTAAGGATTCAATAATCAGACTTTGAACGGTGTGTTTCAGTACGTCGGCGTGGTTGCCGGCGTGAAAGCTGTGGCGATAACTGAGCATGGCTTGAAGGGTTTCCAAAGACAAAAGAAGAACAACTATTCTGCACAGTATACAGCCTTATGCTCACCGCCTGGCATTGAAATTAACTACACTAAGCCTCATGTTAAAAGGTATTGCTTTTTAGCGCGCCTGGCGCGCTTCACTTATCAGACATCAGGAACCGCGCTTATGACCAATCCATTGTTGACGCCTTTCGACCTGCCGCCGTTTTCCGCTTTGAAACCTGAACATATTGTCCCTGCCGTGCAGCAAGCGCTGGATGATTGCCGTGCGAAAGTCGAAAGTGTGGTGGCGCAGGGCGCACCTTATAACTGGGATAATCTTTGCCAGCCGCTGGCTGAAGTGGACGACCGTCTGGGGCGTATTTTCTCGCCGGTCAGCCATTTGAATTCAGTACAAAACAGTCCAGAACTGCGTGAAGCCTACGAGCAGACGCTGCCGTTGCTGTCCGAATACAGCACCTGGGTGGGTCAACACGAAGGACTTTATCAGGCATACCGCAACCTGCGTGATGGCGCGTATTACGCGGATCTTAGCGTTGCAGAGAAGAAGGCCGTGGATAACGCACTGCGTGACTTCGAGCTGTCTGGCATTGGTTTGCCAGAAGAAAAACAGAAGCGTTATGGCGAAATCGCGGCGCGCTTGTCTGAACTGGGTTCGACCTACAGCAACAACGTGCTGGATGCGACTCAGGGCTGGACCAGGCTGATTACCGATGATGCCGAGCTTTCTGGTATGCCGGAGAGCGCCATGGCGGCTGCTCGTGCGCAGGCCGAAGCCAAAGAACAAGACGGCTGGTTGCTGACGCTGGATATCCCAAGCTATTTGCCGGTGCTGACTTACTGCGACAACCGCGAACTGCGTGAAGAAATGTACCGCGCCTATGCGACTCGCGCCTCCGATCAAGGCCCGAATGCCGGTAAGTGGGACAACACGCCGGTAATGGAAGAGATTCTGGCGCTGCGCCACGAACTGGCGGAACTGCTGGGTTTTGGTAACTACGCTGAAAAATCCCTCGCCACCAAAATGGCTGAAAACCCGCAGCAGGTGCTGGAGTTCTTAACCGATCTCGCGAAACGTGCGCGTCCACAGGGCGAAGCGGAACTGGCGCAACTGCGTGCGTTCACCCAAAAAGAATTTAACGTCACCGAGCTGGAACCGTGGGACATCACCTATTACAGCGAAAAACAGAAACAGCATTTGTATAGCATCAGCGACGAGCAACTGCGCCCGTACTTCCCGGAAGACCGCGCGGTAAACGGCCTGTTTGAAGTGGTGAAACGCATTTACGGCATCACCGCCAAAGAGCGCAAAGATATCGACGTCTGGCATTCCGATGTGCGTTTCTTTGAGCTGTACGACGAGAAAAATGAGTTGCGCGGTAGCTTCTACCTCGACTTGTATGCCCGTGAAAACAAGCGCGGCGGGGCGTGGATGGATGATTGCGTCGGCCAGATGCGCAAAGCTGATGGCTCGCTGCAAAAACCTGTCGCTTACCTGACCTGTAACTTTAATCGCCCGGTCAATGGCAAACCGGCGCTGTTCACTCACGATGAAGTGATCACATTGTTCCATGAGTTCGGCCACGGTCTGCACCATATGCTGACTAAAGTCGAAACCGCGGGCGTTTCTGGCATTAACGGTGTGCCGTGGGATGCGGTCGAGTTGCCGAGCCAGTTTATGGAAAACTGGTGCTGGGAGCCGGAAGCGCTGGCGTTTATTTCCGGCCATTACGAAACCGGCGAGCCACTGCCAAAAGAGCTGCTGGATAAAATGCTGGCAGCGAAGAACTACCAGGCCGCGCTGTTTATTCTGCGTCAGCTTGAGTTCGGCTTGTTCGATTTCCGTCTGCATGCGGAATTTAACCCAGAGCAGGGCGCGAAAGTGCTGGAAACGCTGTACGAAATCAAGAAGCTGGTTGCGGTTGTGCCGTCACCGAAGTGGGGTCGTTTCCCACATGCGTTCAGCCATATCTTTGCTGGCGGTTATGCGGCGGGTTACTACAGCTATCTGTGGGCCGATGTGCTGGCGGCGGATGCGTTCTCACGCTTTGAAGACGAAGGTATTTTCAACCGCGAAACTGGGCAGTCGTTCCTCGATAACATCCTGACCCGTGGCGGTTCTGAGGAACCAATGGAGCTGTTCAAACGCTTCCGTGGCCGCGAACCGCAGCTGGATGCGATGCTGGCTCATTACGGCATCAAGGGCTGATTTATTCTGTGAAAATCTGCCTGATAACTGAAACAGGCGCCGACTCCGGCGCCTTATCTATTTTGAGTGAACGCTGGGGGCTTGAGCACGATGAAGAGTCCCTGATGGCGTTGGTCTTAACGGCTGAACACCTTGAGCTGCGTAAACGCGATGAGCCAAAACTCGGCGGTATTTTTGTCGATTTTGTCTCGGGAGCGATGGCACATCGTCGTAAGTTTGGCGGTGGGCGCGGCGAAGCGGTAGCGAAAGCGGTGGGAATTAAGAGCGGTTATCTGCCCAATGTGGTGGATGCTACGGCGGGGTTGGGGCGTGATGCGTTTGTGCTGGCGTCCGTTGGCTGCCACGTGCGGATGCTGGAGCGCAATCCGGTGGTTGCCGCGTTGCTGGATGATGGTTTGCGCCGTGGTTACCAGGATGCCGAAATCGGCGGCTGGTTGCAGGAACGTTTGCAGCTGATTCACGCCTCAAGCCTGACGGCATTAAGTGATATTACTCCGCGCCCGGAAGTGGTCTATCTCGACCCGATGTTCCCGCATAAGCAGAAAAGTGCGCTGGTGAAGAAAGAGATGCGCGTGTTCCAGTCGTTGGTGGGGCCGGACGAAGATGCTGATGGTTTGCTGGAACCTGCAAGGAGGCTTGCAACAAAACGCGTGGTCGTGAAACGCCCGGATTACGCGCCGCCGCTGGCGGGTGTGGAAACGCATAACGCGGTGGTCACCAAAGGCCATCGCTTTGATATTTATTCGGGTACGGCTGTTTAAACAACCCTCACCCCGCCCCTCTCCCTGAGGGCGAGGGGGAAACCATACTATTCCCTCTCCCCCAGGAGGGGGAACCATACTATTCCCTCTCCTGGGGGAGAGGGTTAGGGTGAGGGCTAAAAAATTTTAAGCTTAATCTTCGTCTTCGTCACGCAATGGAACAATCAACATATCAACGTGAACGGTGTTGATCAGCTGACGAGCGGAAGACATCAGTTTGCTCCAGAAATCCTGGTGGTGACCACAGACCACTAAATCCATATCGTATTTCTTAATCGCATCCACCAGAACCTGGCCAAGATCGCCGCTGCCGCTCAGGGTTTCAGTGATTGGGTAACCCGCACCGGTAGACAGCTCGCTCAGTGCATGGTGAGTTTCTTCAGAAATGCGTTTCTGCATATCACCCAGATTTACATCGATCAATCCGGTATAGAGATCGGAGTAATTTACATCGACATGAATCAGGGAAACCTTAGCGTTGTATGGACGAGCCATAGAAACTGCTTTTTCCACCAGTACTTTGCTCTCCGGGGAGAGGTCTACCGCGATCAGAATGTGTTTGTAAGCCATAATTTTACTCCTTCCATAAGTTGTCGATGACCAGCCTGGCCGGGTAACACGATGCCGCTAAATAACGTTACCCGCGTGTAAAGACCTAAATTGTAGATGATATTTCTACCCTATAGCGAACGATAGATATCGTAAATGTGTCATCGCCGTATACATTTAAGCTTTATATGGCCTTTATCGCTTTGATAAAGGTTAACGATGTGGCAAAAAAATTAACGGATCTCCTACACTATTAAATAAGCCGTTCCGAAATAGTAATGTGAACTGGATCGGTTTTTTGGGCTCGCTGAACGGTCTTTCTGGTTTTCGGGGTGAGAGGTTGCCCTGGAGTGATGTACTGGGGCTTCACCGGGAGGGGAATTATGATGATCAGCACCGTCGCGCTTTTTTGGGCGCTTTGTGTAGTTTGTGTGGTGAATATGGCGCGTTATTACTCATCTTTGCGCGCATTGCTGGTGGTACTGCGCGGATGCGATCCGCTGTTGTATCAATATGTCGATGGAGGCGGTTTTTTTACCTCTCACGGGCAGCCTAGCAAACAGATTCGCTTAGTGAGTTATATCTACGCCCAGCGTTATCTCGATCATCACGACGACGAGTTTATCCGCCGCTGTGAACGCCTGCGCCGCCAGTTTATTTTGACCAGCGCGTTGTGTGGGCTTGTGATGATTAGCCTGATCGGTTTGATGATTTGGCATTAGGGGTTTGAAAATAGCGCATAAAAAAGCGGGCCAGTATTCTGACCCGCTTTTTGTTGTTTCTATCTCACTGCTTCACGGTTAAATGAAGTGCAGTGAAATCCAGTAAAGAGTACCGGAAAGTACAATCGACACCGGCAAAGTGAACACCCAGGCCATCAGGATGTTGGTTACCGTTTTACGCTGCAAACCACCGCCATCAACGACCATCGTCCCCGCTACGGAAGAAGAAAGCACGTGAGTGGTAGAAACCGGCATACCGGTGTAGCTCGCAATACCGATGGAGACGGCGGCGGTCACCTGCGCGGACATACCCTGCGCATAGGTCATGCCTTTCTTACCAATCTTCTCACCGATAGTTGTTGCCACACGACGCCAGCCGATCATGGTACCGATGCCGAGCGCCAGAGCGACCGCCATGATAATCCAGATTGGTGCGTACTCGATGGTATACAGCAAGTCAGTTTTCAGCTTTTTCAGGAAGCGCTTATCGTCCGGTTTGGTTTCCGGCAGCTTAGCGACTTTTTCTGAAGTGTCAGAGATACAAAGCAACAGACGGCGCATCTGGCTGCGCTGTTCAATATTCAGCTTATCGTAGCTGTCGATATTGCCCAGCAACTCTTTGGCACGCTGTACTGCAATCATGGCGCGGCTGGCATCGCAATGGAACTCAGCCGGTTTATCCTGGCCTTTCACTTCTTCAGGCGTTGGGATGGCAGGGTTGAGATCAATCACGTGCTTAATCGCATCGCTGTGCAGCGCGTAGTATTGCTCCAGGTGGGTGATGGCATCACGAGTACGAGCGATGTCGTAACCGGAAGCATTCATATTCACCACAAAGCCCGCAGGCGCCACACCAATCAGCACCAGCATTATCAAACCAATGCCTTTCTGACCATCGTTAGCACCATGAGAGAAGCTCACGCCAATAGCGGAGATAATCAGGGCGATACGGGTCCAGAATGGTGGTTTTTTCTTGCCGTCTTGTTTTTCACGTTCAGCAGGTGTCAGGTGAATACGGCGGCGCTTCTTGGTGCCGCTCCAGTAGCGACGTAGCAAAAAGATTAACCCGCCCGCAACCACCAGACCGACGATTGGCGACAGGATCAACGACATGAAAATTCCAATTACTTTCGGAATATTCAGCGCATCAACCACCGAAGTACCGGTCATCAACGCGTTCGTCAAACCAATACCAATGATGGCACCGATAAGCGTATGGGAGCTGGATGCCGGCAGACCAAAATACCAGGTGCCGAGGTTCCAGATGATAGCGGCCAACAACATAGAGAACACCATGGCGAGGCCATGAGCGGACCCTACGTTCAACAGCAGATCGGTTGGCAACATATGCACAATCGCATACGCCACGCTCAATCCGCCGAGCAGAACGCCGAGGAAGTTAAATAACGCAGCCATTGCCACCGCCAGTTGCGATCGCATTGCACGCGTATAGATAACAGTTGCCACTGCATTCGCAGTGTCATGGAAGCCATTGATCGCTTCGTAGAAGAGAACAAATGCCAGGGCAAGTAATAACAAGAGCCCGGTATGTAGATCCAGGCCGGTAAACAGAAATTCCATAGACGTTACGCCATTGTGAGGACATGAACGCGGCGCATTATGTAAGACAACTCCGTAATGCGCCAACAGAAATATGGCCTTTTCTTGATGTTTGTTAGTTGAACGTCAAACATTGAAAAGATTTACATATTTATTTTCAATCACCTGCAATTGTTAAGACGCATTTAGCTGGTGCGACCTGCCCGCTATCTTTACAATTCCTTTCATTAAGCATAGTCGGGAGTAGGTCGTGGGAAAGTTTGATGCCGTTATTATTGGTGCAGGTGCCGCAGGAATGTTCTGTGCAGCGATGGCGGGACAGGCAGGAAGCCGTGTTTTGCTTATCGATAACGGTAAAAAGCCAGGCCGTAAAATCCTGATGTCCGGAGGCGGGCGCTGCAACTTTACTAATCTTTATATCGAGCCTGCGGCATATCTCAGCCAAAACCCTCATTTTTGCAAATCTGCCCTTGCGCGTTATACCCAATGGGATTTTATCGACATGGTCGGTAAGCACGGTATCGCCTGGCATGAGAAAACGCTCGGCCAACTTTTTTGCGATGATTCCGCGCAGCAAATTGTCGATATGCTGGTGGCCGAATGTGAGAAAGGGCAAGTCATCACGCGCCTGCGCAGCGAGGTGTTAGGCATCGAACGTGACGAAAACGGCTATGCCATCCAATTAAATGGCGATACCGTTCAAGCGGCAAAATTAGTCATTGCGACAGGTGGGTTGTCAATGCCAGGACTTGGAGCCACACCGTTCGGCTATAAAATTGCCGAGCAGTTTGGGCTGAAAGTGTTACCGACTCGCGCCGGTCTGGTGCCATTTACCCTTCACAAACCTCTGCTCGAACAATTACAGGTACTGTCTGGCGTTTCTGTCCCGTCAGTGATCACGGCAGAAAACGGGGTCAGCTTCCGTGAAAGCTTGCTGTTTACCCATCGCGGCCTCTCTGGTCCTGCGGTATTGCAGCTTTCCAGTTACTGGCAACCTGGCGAGTTTGTGAGCGTTAACTTACTTCCTGATACCGATCTCGACGAGCTTCTCAACGAGCAGCGCAACGCGCACCCGAATCAAAGCCTGAAAAACACCTTAGGTATGGTGCTACCAAAACGTCTGGTGGAATGTTTGCAACAGCTCGGGCAAATTCCGGACGTTACGCTAAAACAACTCAACACCCGTCAACAAAGCGAATTGACCGACACCCTGCAAAACTGGCGTGTACAACCGAACGGCACCGAAGGTTATCGCACTGCGGAAGTGACGCTGGGCGGAGTGGACACTAAAGAACTCAGTTCGCGCACCATGGAAGCGCGTAATGTGCCTGGTCTCTATTTCATTGGTGAAGTGATGGACGTTAGCGGCTGGTTAGGTGGCTATAACTTCCAGTGGGCGTGGAGTTCCGCCTGGGCTTGTGCTCAGGATTTGGCTGGTGAGTGAACCATTCAATGTGGCGTAGTGAGGATTTTTAGTATGAAGATACAAGAAGAAGACCTGGTAAAATGGGAAACACAGAACATAAATGATAAATTCCTCACCTTATGTCCTCCCTGTATTTATTGAGAGTGTTCGTAATGAAAGAAAATCCGAACGAGTTTATCCGGCGCTGTGCATTCCATCAGAACATTAGTAGCCAACAAACCGGGTTCATATTTCTGCTGATACTTCCTCTTATGGGATTCAGTGGAATTATGCAGATCCCGCCTTCACCAAGTAACTCTTTGGAAGAAAATATCATCAGCATACTGCTAATATTATTAGTTCTGCTAACTTTGGCCGGAATAATATATGCATATATACAAGCAGGCAAAGCGGCCAAACTTGAGCGCATGAAAATAGCTGAAGCTGGTCAGGATGGTTTTTACATTGACATCTATAAAGAAGGGCTCACTTTCAATCTCTACGATGCTCAATACCGACTCTTTGACCTTAAACAAACATTTGTTGCATGGGAAGATTTTTCCCGTATAGGTCATCATAAAGGGAAGGGTATTGGAAATCGCTTCTTAGCGATCAATTTTTCAAACACCACGGTCATAATTTTAGAACAAAATATGCATGTAGATGATTTTAATATGATCAAAAATCTCAGTCTTATTCATGTGCCAGATGAAAGCTTAGCAATATAGGGCGCTGATTCTTAACAGGTAATATGCTGTTTTTTTATGATGTAGGATATTTTCCTTCTGCAAGCGGGCCCAGATATGGAATGGTCGGCAGGATTTGGGACAAACAGTTATGCACGTTGTAAAATCCAGGTTGACCTTTACCTGTATCCCAAGATTAAGTATGCAACTTTAATGTTATTTTCAATTTTAAGTATACAACTTTATTGTCACTCTACATTGGCGGGCAATTAAGGTGGATAAAGTGTCGGCAGCGATACATTCCAGGCGGGCATTTCACTACGCTGCGTTTCGCCATTTGTTTTTTGCTCGTCTATTGACCGTTCTGGGCAATGGAATTGCACCGATTGCTCTGGCTTTCGCGGTGCTGGATATGGGCGGAACGGCGGCCGATTTGGGGATTGTTATTGCCGCACGTTCAATCTTTAACGTCGCTTTCTTGCTGATTGGCGGGGTGCTTGCCGATCGCTATTCCAGAAGCAAAGTTCTGCTCTATTCATCGGTTATCGCCGCAATATCTCAGGCGATCGCTGCCTGTTTGGTGCTGGATGGCTCAGCAACAATCATGTTGCTGGCGGTGCTGGGCGCAATAAATGGTGCGGCGGCAGGGACCTCATTGCCCGCTTCACAATCCATGGTTCCACAAACTGTGCCGGTGCACAGTCTGCGTGAAGCCAATGCTTTTATTCAGTTGGGTATCTACGGAGGGACGGTGATTGGGGCGTCGTTAGGTGGCGTTCTCACCAGTCTGACAGGTCCTGGATGGGGCCTGATGGTGGATGCCGTAGGATTTGCCGCATCGGCACCTCTTTACCTGATGATTCGCACCAGCTTCGCCCAGCCACAAGGTTCGCAATCTAATATTCTTCAGGATTTAAAAGATGGCTGGACCGAGTTCATTTCGCGCACCTGGGTCTGGGCCATCGTGGTGCAATTTACCATTGTTAATGCGGCATTTAGCGGTGTGATGATGGTGCTCGGCCCGGTCGTGGCGGATTCCACATTTGGCCGGGCGGGCTGGGGAATGGCGATTGCTGCGCAAAGCGTTGGCTTGATCGTCGGTTCCTTTATTGCTCTGCGCTGGCGGCCACGGCGCGATTTATTGATCGGCACCATGCTGGTGATATTTTGCGCCGGGCCGATTGTTATTCTGGCGCTACTCCCATCGACGGCACTACTGATGGCGGCGTTCTTTGTTGCCGGAGTCGGTTTTGGGTTGTTCGGCGTGGTCTGGGCGCAATCTTTGCAAACCCATATCCCACCGGAGAAACTGGCACGTGTGTATGCTTATGACGCGCTAGGTTCCTTCGTGGCGATTCCGATTGGCGAGCTTGCAGCGGGCCCGCTGGCGATGCACTACGGAAACTCCAGAGTCTTACTGGTTTCAGCCCTGGCAGTGGTGATAGCAACCGTTGCCGCAAGTTTCACGCCTGCTATCAGGCGGCTCGACAATTCGGTGCAAATCAGGGAGCACTAGCTAAAGTTATCCCTTTGCTGAGCAACAGGCTTTTTGCCCTGGTTGAAGAGCGGAGTTGAGTGGTATCACTTTCTTATCACTTACCACCGGTACTATCCGCCGGCAATAATAGGTTTCATCATTACGTGACGGCTCAATTTTGGTCTGAAGCTCCATAATGCTGGCGATAGTCCTGACTTCTGATAACGCAAAGAACAGTCTTCCAATACTGTGGGCGTTGGCTTTGAGCATAAATGACCGGCGATGAGCATAGACTGATTTGCAGTCAATCTTCAGTATGTCCTTAATCTCTTTGGTGCTTAATCCCGTTTCAACATACTCAATGATTTGCAATTCACGAGAAGTGGCTTTGTTGCGGTGACTCATTGATACACCCGTCATAAAACACTCTTTTCTCATGATTGCCGTCAGCGTCCTGAGCAGGCGTTCTTTTATATGTCTGTACGGCGCTTTACGATTAATGATCGTGTAATCATGAGAGGGCGACTGAAGGGATGGAATAATGCCATGAACCTTGTCATTTTTTACCACATAGATGAAATGACAATAGTTATTTTTTGCTAAGTGATCCAGAGCGCCTGGGTGCGACACATCGACGATACACATCCTGCCGTTGCACGGCATGTTCTGCATAATTCTCGCAGGAATATCGTCCAGTAATGCTCTGAAGCCATTAATGAAATAATGGTCTGTTGATATAAGTTGAATCATAAATTAAAAGCCTAATACAGCAGTCAATATTTAGTTATAGGCTCGGCAGTATGTAAATTCAACAGCGTTAAATCGATATCACCTTACGTGATGGAATATAAGATGGTTAACTTAAGGTTATTAATTGACGTAATTTCGTGATTTTAATGTTTGCAGTTAAATATTTAAAAATGATTCAAAAGATGCTTTTAAAATATATCTAAGGCCATGATCCGCGAGGAAAGTAGTGATGTTACTCGCGGAGCATGGCCTAAAATTTAGCAGTTAAAACTTACAATAAGCATAAGGCAGGTTTTCTTTTGTCAGCAGGTAAGCTGATTTGTTCAGTCTCTTGATTTCGACGTTGCCAATCCTCGATGGCTCAAGAAAAACCAGAGGAACGAGCCCACGCAGTTGCTCTATCGGGGCCGTATCTGCGACGGCCAGCGAGATCTCTTTCGACATCCAGACTGGGGCATTACCTTGCAGACTGGCCTGGAAGATAATACTACGATTGACCATGTATTCTTTCTTATCTGGCGCAGTAAAATAACCATTAATATTTACCAGACCGCTAGTCGGAGAGACGTTAAAATCAATAAGACCAGAAAAAACACGATCCTTGTTTGTCAATACAATATCAGTCGCACAGGTGAAGTTGGATGTCTTTTGGTTTTTGTTGTAAATCATAACAAGTAACGTCGAAGCAATTATGATGTAAGCAAATGACATTGCGGCGATGATTTTTTTCATTTTCGCACCTGTGGGTAAATTGGATAATAGTACGACACACAACTGGCTTCAGAGAAATAACTGAATTTTTTGTTGCAAACTAAAGCAGATACCCGGCTTATGTTTGTTGGCGCAGTGAGATAAATAATACTCTTACTCTTACATATCGCATTTTCAGATTTGAGGATGCTATCAATTCTGTCTTTATCGAAGGTATCTGGGTCGATGTAGATGCTGCATTTGTTATCTATCAACGTATATTCAGTATAATCACTGAAATAATCATCATTCAATAAAGAGTACAGGTAGGCTAATGAACTTACAAAGAATATGGCTAAGACAGCACAGATAATTTTATTTTTTTTGTCGGTGTTGTGGACTGCCGCGATTGTTTTCTTATTCTTTCCTTCTACCAGGATTTCACACAACTCGTCGTCATGCTCCTCATCAGACTCATTGCTTTGCTCCTCGTCATGAAGAGCCGTAGCGACGACGGGTGTTGAATCGTAGAGGCTGCGTTCTGTCTTTTGCACATCAGTTTCTGATGCAATGCACAGCCCTTTTTTAGGTACTGTGATAATAAATTTATTGCTATAGCCAATGTGTACAAAGGCTTTTCTTAAGTTAAGGATACACTGGTAAAAAGTATTGTATGAGATGTTTTTATGGTTTTCAGGCCAGATAACAGACAGCAAATCATCATAGCTAACGATGTTTCCACGTTGCTCCAGTAAATGGACAAGGCAGCGAGTACATGTTGCATGCAGGGTATTGCTGGTATTTGTCTGCTGGTTGAATAAGCTCCGGGCATGAGGATCAAATATCACTATATTGTCTATGGTGAATATTTTATCTTTTGGCGGGTTCAAATCTGACATAAAACATTCCTGTTAATAAATCTAAAAACAATTCATATTAAATATTAATCCCGTACAAGCTTTACTCTACGCTAAATGGTCTGTTTTTAACATAAAGTGCAGAAAGGTTAATAGGATTTAGTTTTTCTGCCGTCAGAGTAAGGTGTGAAATAAATATCTTTTAGATCATTGTCTTACGCTGTATTTTGGTAAGTGTTTCTGTTTGTGTAGTTCTTATGTATCTTATTTTATTGTGAATTGTGATGAATACTCCATTTTTCCAGCACTGCTTTCCCCTGGATTTGTCCCTTATTGAAATCACTTATTTATATCAGATCGCGCAAGACTACTTTCTATCGCTGTTGGCTGGAGTTCCTTCGTGGTTTAGAAAATTTATAATGCTTTGATGATATTAATTATCATCTTATGGAGCATTTTTTTTGGAATCCTCTTATCACAATAGCTCATAAGTAGTATATCGACGAATAGCATAATAAGTGTTTGTATAAATTGTGATTCATTTGTTATGATGGCTAGTGCATTGATATAAAAAGTAAAAATCCTTACATGATAAATTTAATCCTCGTTGGTTAAATGAAATTTAATGGCTTTATAAGCAAAAGTTAATTTGCTTTGGTTAATCTTTATACGAGTTGGCAGGTGCCAATTGACAGTACGAGGTTAAAGGATGTCCAATCCTGGCGATAAGTATATTATAGATGGTATGGTGGTTTTTGACCCGGAAGATAAAAGTATCTATAACCTTCTTACACATAAGAAGAAAAAGATGCATGCTACCTGTACGCGCTGTTTGATTCTTATGTTGGAAAATCCATCCAGAGTCATTAGCCAGAGTGAATTCCTTTTATTTGCATGGCCAGATACGCATAACGATGTTTCTTATAACACTTTTTATCAGTGCATTCTGAACCTGCGCCGTTCCTTTTCTGAAATTAAGTACGAGCCAAAACTCATAATAACCGTACCTCGTAAAGGGTTATGTTTGTCGTCGAGTATTGATATTGTGAAAACAGATACTCAGACGCAAGCGACAGACAGTAGCACGCAGCCGAAAAATCAAATTCAGGTCGAGCAGAATAAAGAACTGTTAAACACGATTTCAACAATGGATATTGATGCGGAGGATATCCAGACCATAAAGAAGAAGTATAAAGTGCTCATGACTTATGTACTGCCTGCGGCCATGACACTGATATTGGTATTGTGCATTCTGCTAAGAAGAGAGCTGGTGCATGAGAGCGAACTCTATATTTCTTCATTCAATAGCGATAAGACCAATGTCAATTCGAAACCCCAATCGGATTGTACTATGGAGCCAGTGACATCTAATAAAGATGCGGTGACTTTTAATAAAAGTGACTGAAAACTAATGTTGTGATTTTCTATCTATTAATTATGAATAATTAAACAGCCGCCAGTGTTATTCGATTCACTGGCGGCTGTATGTTATGGGCTTATTTTGGCTCCATACTTTTTGGTTCAATCTCAGTTTTGCCCATCTGTTTATTGACGACAACTTCCGGCAATTTGCCGTAATCTACCCTGGTGTTGGCAAGTTGGGTAATGATCTGCTGACTGATGTCGTTAGCCGGATTAGAGGCCACAACCTGGCTACTGTCGAGAACCAGGTCGATTTTGTTACCAGTACGGTAGGTTTCAACTACTGCGACAATGGCTTTCACGCTTTTAACCCGCGCACTGCTGCGCTCGATATCCCACTGGCGGTTTAAGGTCATAGCATCAGCTTCGCGGGCTTTCTGTTGTTGATCCGCAGGAATGTTCGCGTAGGTTGCCTGGGCATCTGTACTGGCTTTAACCAGTACATCTTTAACTTTCTCGCCCCATTCTTGTTCTTGCTTACCTATTGGAGACGTTTCCAGAATTTTAGCCATATTCACATAGGCAATTTTTTGTTGGCTCAAACCCATTTGATCGCAGCCAGCAATACTCAACAACGCAATACAAAGAGGTAACTTAACCAGCAAACTTTTATTCCATTTCATCTCTATCTTCTCTTTCAGATACTTGTCTGCCACTCTGTAATACTCCCGGAGGCGTGAGTGTTCAATGAGTTAATTCACAAGATTGGATTTTTTAGAGTCTAAGGCAACAGTAACGTTATCGCAATACATCACGGCGTTGAAATAAAATTGCCGACAAATGATTCTATCATATCTTCTTACGTAGGCATTTTAGTAGGATTTATCTGACTTGGATAATAAGATAAGAAAAAAGTTAAACTCATAGCATGGTTTGTTGCAGATTCTATGTTTGTGAATTATATCAACGGGTTGTGTATTTTATTCATACAGTAAAATCTTACCTCCGCGTGGTGTTAATTTCTTATCTTATTATGTATTTAGTGCCATTTTGTATGGCGAAATAATAGTTTGCGTTAAGTTCAGTACTTTTGGCGATGTAGCTAGTTTGGCAAAAAATATTACTCACCTCGTTTGCATTTGCGTAATGCGAAAGCTATTTTTTTGTTATTACCGTTTGGTAAAATAAAAACATCAAATTGGTATATAAAATAGAAGTTATAAGCGGTGTCAGCATTGTGTGCACGCGCGATCAAAAAACCAAGCTAACACTCCCATCCCTCGGCTTCTTCTGACGAATATCTTTAATTTCAGTACGCGACCTGCGGACAAATATAAATACTCGAAAAGTGAATTAAATCATGAACACTGTTTATCGCATTATATGGAGCGTGGCAAAGCAATGCTGGATGGCCGTCTCTGAGTTGACCAAAGGCCGCAGCAAAAGCTCTCGCAGTAAAACGGGCCCAGGTGTTGTAGTGCTGGCGATGTTTGCATTGTCCGGAACGGTGCATGCTTCAACGGTGACATGGTCCCCAACCGGGCAAGGCTCCGGGGGAAGCGGAACCTGGGATGTGATCGATAGCGAATGGTTCAACGGCACGGTGATGCTGCCATGGAACAACCTTGCCGGGGATAGTGCCTTGTTTGGTGGCACGGCGGGCACCATCACTGTGACTAACCCGATAACCGTTCAGGATCTGTTATTCAACGTCAATGGTTACATTATTAATGGTGGGACGCTGAGTACGGCTTCAGGCACCATGGGGATTAATGTCGGCAGCGGCAACACCGCCACGGTGAATTCTATTATCGCGGGTACTGGCCGTGTGGATATTAATGGCGGCGGTATTCTGGTGCTCGGCGGCACTAACACTTATAGCGGCGGCACCACCATTACCAATAACAGTACTCTGCGAGTCTCCTCGGATAGTAGTTTGGGGGCGGCGGCGGGTTTACTGACTCTGGGTAATTTGTCATCTCTTGGCACGCTGGCTATCACCGGCGGGCCTTTCATTAGTACCCGTAATGTCGCGCTTGCTCAGGGCGGCGGTATTATCAATGTGGCATCGGGTGCAACGGCGACCGTTGGCGGCGTGATGAGCGGTACTGGTGCACTCACCTTAAATGGCGCTGGCACGTTGATCCTCACCGGCGCGAACACTAACACCGGCACAACAACCGTTTCGTCTGGCACCCTGCAAATTGGCAACGGTGGCACGACGGGCGTGCTGGGCAGCAGTGTGGTCACCAATAATGGCACCCTGACTTTCAACCGCAGCAATAGCTACACCTATGCGGGGGCGATTAGCGGTACCGGGCAACTGGTGCAGAGCGGCAGCGGCACCACCATACTCACGGGCGCAAATACCTATAGCGGTGGTACCACCATTAATGCAGGTACGCTGCAAATTGGTGGCGGCGGTGCAACGGGTTCAATTACCGGCAATATCACCAACAACGGTTTACTTAGCTTTAGCCATAACAATACTTATACCCAGGCGGGGGTGATCTCCGGCAACGGTGCGGTGCAGCAAAATGGTGGTACCACCATACTTTCGGGCATCAATACTTATACCGGTGAAACGCTGATGCGCAGTGGGTTGCTGCAAGTTGCCAGCGACAGCAATCTCGGCGCCTCATCAAGCCAAATCCATTTCACGGGGGGCAGTAATTTCCGTGCTTCCACTGGATTCACTACGGCACGTAATATCCTCATCGACAGCGGTGTTAACGGTTACGTTGGGAGTGCGAATGCTGGCGATCCGTTGACGTTGGGCGGCGTCGTTTCCGGTGCAGGTGCATTAGGCGTTGATGCAGGGAACGTGATCCTGACCGGGGTTAACACCTATACCGGCGGGACAAACATTTATGGCGGCTATCTGTCAGTTTCGAACGATGCCAACCTCGGCGCGGCAACCGGAAATATCAGGTTTGTCAGCGGTGGCGTGCTGCGTGCGCTGACTAGCTTCAGCACTTCGCGCAATGTTGTACTGAGCAATGCCGCCACCATTGAATCTTTTAATGGTGTGACACTGAACCTGAACGGCACGATTTCCGGCGGTGCTACTCTGGTCTTGAACAGTGCGGGTACTCCCGGCGGCACGGTTTACCTGAATGGCTCGAATACTTACACCAACACCACCTACCTGCGAGGCGGTGTCAGGGCAGTCGTTTCCAGTGCGGGTAATCTGGGGACGGCGAAAGATGTCAACCTCAATAACGGAACCCTGGCAACAACCGGCAGTTTCGCGATCAACAAGATTGGGCTAAGCACCGGCGGTGCCATTGTTGATGTGGCTCCCTCTACCACACTGACCGTCACTGGCGATATCTACGGTAATGGCTCCGCATTGCGCAAAACCAATACCGGTACTTTAGTTCTGGCAGGAACCAGTTCCTCAAACAGTGGCGTGATCATTGATGGCGGTACGTTGCAGGTCGGAAGCAGTACCACTACCGGCTCGCTCGGAACGGGCAATGTTGTCAACAATAGCGCGCTGGCATTTAGCCAGAACGGCGATTATTCCTATGCTGGCGTGATCTCGGGTGCCGGCACGCTCACCCAGAATGGCAGCGGCAGCAGCACGCTCTCCGGCAACAGCACTTATACCGGCACTACGCGCGTCGCGTCAGGCTCGTTGTATATCAACGGTAACCAGACCAATGCGACCGGGGCAACCACGGTCGAATCCGGTGCCACCCTCGGCGGTGGCGGTACGATTGGCGGCGATGTGACGGTTGCTGACGGCGGCATTCTGGCACCAGGATCTTCTGATGGCGCGGCGGGGACACTGACGATTCGCCGTAATCTGCTGCTTTCTGGCGGCTCGATTCTGAACTACAACCTCGGGCAGTCTGATGTTGTTGGCGGGCAATATAACGACCAGACCGTGGTCGGTGGCAACCTGACGCTGGACGGCACGCTGAACGTCAACACTACCGCCGGTGGGACTTTCGGGGCAGGTGTTTACCGCATCATCAGTTATACCGGGACACTGACCGACAACGGCCTGAATATTGGAACCATGCCTGCCGGTGCGAACACTGAGTTGCAGACCTCGGTTAATGGCCAGGTCAACCTGGTCAACTCGCTGGGCAATATGCGTTTCTGGGATGTTGCCCAGAACAATGGTGCCGTGAATGGCGGCACCGGGATCTGGAACAGCGGAGCGGGGGCCAACAGTAACTGGTCTAATGCGGCGGGGACGACGAATGGGGTTTACAGCCAGGGTTACGCCGCATTCATGGGCACACCTGGCACCGTCACGGTGGATGACAGTCTTGGCGCAGTGATCTCCGAGGGGATGCAGTTTGCCACCAGCGGTTATACCGTCGCTGGCGATGCCATCAACCTGTCCGAAACTACGCCAGGTTCAGGGCAAACCACCATCCGTGTGGGTGATGGGACCACCGCAGGAAGTAACTATGTTGCTACCGTCGGTTCAGTGCTACAGGGCAGTACGGCAGTAACCAAAACCGACCGCGGTACGCTGATCCTCACCGGTGCCAATACCTACACTGGCGGCACAACCGTTAGCGCAGGTACCTTGCAGCTCGGTAATGGCGGCACTTCTGGCTCGATTGTTGGTGATGTGCTCAACAACAGCAACCTCGCGTTTAAGCGCAGTGATACAGCCACCGTCAGCGGTATTATTTCCGGTGGTGGAGCGGTTCAACAGACAGGCACAGGGACCACGATCCTGACCGGTGCCAATACTTACAGCGGTGCCACAACTATATCATCCGGCACCTTGCAGATTGGCGATGGCGGCACCACAGGCACGTTGGGGACAGGGGCGGTGACGGTAACCACCCCTGGCGGGCTGGCCTTCAACCGTAGCGACACGCTTACCTACGATGGGGCGATTTCCGGCACCGGTTCAGTGGCACAAAACGGCACGGGTACCACCGTGCTTTCGGGCAACCACACCTACAGCGGTGGCACGACGATCAACGCTGGTTCGCTGCAGTTGGGCAACGGTGCTGCCAATGGTGGCGGGACGATTACTGGTAACGTCACCAATAACGGCAGGCTCATTTTTAACCGTAACGCGGCATACACCTATGCGGGTGTGATCTCCGGCAGCGGTGTCGTCGAGCGGCGCTCGGGCACACTGACGCTTTCCGGAGCCAATACTTATACGGGCGGCACCGTTCTTGCTGGAGGGGAAACGCGGGTTGCATCGGACAGCAACTTTGGCGATGCGTCAGGGACTCTGACGTTCAATGGCGGCAACCTGCGCACCAGTGCCACACTTGAGCGCGACATCATCGTGGGCTCGGGCAACGGCATCATTATTAGTTCCGGCGGCACGATCAACAGCCACATCACTGGAACCGGGCTGCTCAGGTTCCACGGTAGTGGATCGACTTTCATCAACGGCACCAACAATTCTTATAGCGGCGGTACGTTGCTGACCGATTACGCCACCCTGGTGATTAGCTCAGCCAATGCCCTCAGTACCGGTAAAATCACCGGACAGGCGTCTGATATCTCTTATGGCGGCGGCGGCAATTTGCGCACCACAGCCACCATGACGCTGGCAAATAACATTGATTTAGGTGAGACATCGTTTTATGGAAATAGCAATAATCAACAATCGCTCAACTTCATTACGGATGCCGATACCACATTAACGCTGACGGGTAACATCAATAACGTCGGTGGTTTCCACGTTACGAACGGTTTTGCTAAACAAGGTGCCGGTACTATGGTGCTGGCGAATACCGTCTATGGAAACGGCAACAGTTATGCTGTGCGTGTGCGGCAAGGTACGCTGGTGGTTGGCGATGGAGGTACACGTGGAACCATTGGGGCGGCACCGTCACAAGTATCTGCTGGTGCCAAACTGGTCTTTAATCGCAGTGATACCTCGATATATAGCGGTGCGATTTCTGGTGAAGGTTCGATGGAACAGCAAGGCAGCGGCACCTTGATCCTCGCCAACAACAGTACTCATACTGGCGGTACCACCATCACAGCGGGAACTTTGCAGCTCGGCAATGGCGGGGCTGGAGGAGCGATTGCTGGAGACATCGTCAACAATGCTAACTTAACGTTCAAGCGTAGCGACGTTTATACCTATGCGGGAGCGATAACCGGCAGCGGTACTATTCACCAGAGCGGCACCGGCACCACGATACTGACCGGCACTAATACCAATGCGGGTGATACCACTATTGATTCCGGTACCTTGCAGCTCGGCAATGGCGGCACAACGGGTTCCATTACCGACAATGTCATCAACAACGGCACGCTGGCCTTTAACCGCAGCGACAACGTGACCTTTGCTAATACCATTTCTGGTACTGGCGGCCTGCAGCAAAACGGCTCGGGTTACACCATCCTGACCGGCAACAACAGCTACAAAGGGGCCACCACGGTATCGACGGGTGGGCTGATTGTGAATGGCGATCAAACGGCTGCCACCGGCGCGACCACCGTCGCCGCCAATGCGGTATTGGGCGGCACCGGCACTATTGGCGGTAATGTCACCATCGCTAATGACGGTATTCTGACACCGGGCAGCACCAGTGGCACTGGCGGCACTTTAACCGTGAAGGGCAATCTTGCCCTCAATGGCACCTCTATCCTGCGTTATACCTTCGGTTCGGTGAACGGTGTGGCGCAAAATAGCCTGACCAACGTGGGCGGCAATCTGACGCTCGACGGTCGTCTGGACGTGACTATCCCAACCGGCGGCACCTTCGATCCGGGTATCTACCGTATCTTCAACTATGACGGCACCCTGACCAACAACGGTCTGGCGCTGGGCAACATGCCACCGTCAACGACTGTTGCACTGCAAACCGGAGTGCAGGGGCAAATCAACCTGATTAATACCACTGGTATCCTCACCGCAGTGTGGGACGGCAGTAACTCGGCCAACTACAACAACGGCGCGGCAGATGGCGGGGCCGGTATCTGGAACCGCAATCTGGCGAACCAGTCCTGGGGTAACGCCAGCAGTTCAGTTAACTCAAGCTACACCCCGACCTCGTTCGTTATTTTCCAGGGAACGCCTGCGACCGTGACGGTGGACACCAGTTTCGGTGCTATTTCAGCGAGTGGCTTACAGTTCGCGGTTAGTGGGTACTCACTGGTGGGCGGGGCGATAGACCTGCTTCAGACGGCATCCGGGACCAACAGCACCACGATAAGCGTCGGTGACCATAGCGATCTCGGAGCCAACTACACCGCGACGATTGGCTCGGTTCTGCAAGGCAGTACCCGACTCACTAAAACCGATAAAGGCACGCTGGTGCTGACGGGGAATAACACCTACAGCGGCGGCACGGCAATTGACGACGGGACGCTGCGTGTTTCCAGTGACAGTAACCTCGGCGCGGCGGCGGGCGCATTAAGCCTGAATGGCGGTACGCTGGAAAGCACCAGCACATTCGCTACCGCTCGCACAACCACGCTCAATACCAAGGGTGGAACGTTCAATGTCGACCCAAGCCAGACACTGACTCTGAGTGGTGCCATCGGTGGTGCAGGCAAACTGACCAAAACCGATGCCGGTAAACTGGTGTTGAGTGGCACGAATACGTATAGCGGCGGTACCGACATCAACGGCGGTACGGTAAGCATCTCCAGCGACAGCGGTCTTGGCGCGGCGAGTGGCGCGCTCAGTATCACTGGCGGAACACTGGAAACTACCGCCACTATGGCGTCCGCCCGGGCGACCTCCCTCAATACTGGCGGCGCAACGCTTGACGTTGACGGCGGCACCACACTGACGCTGAACGGCGCTGTCAGTGGCAGCGGTGCGTTGACCAAAATCGACAGCGGTACCTTAGTGCTGGCAGGAACTAATACTTACAGCGGCGGTACCAACTTCAACGCGGGTAAAATCCAGGTATCCAGCGATGCCGGCCTTGGCGCGGCCACTGGCGCATTAACCTTCAATGGTGGATCACTGGAAACTACCACCACGATGACGTCCGATCGAAGTGCGACGATCAATGCTGGTTCGGCGACGTTCGATGTTGATAGCGGCACCACGCTGACCATGAATGGCATTATTTCGGGTACCGGTGCGCTGAATAAAGCGGATGCTGGCACATTGCTGTTGACTACAGCCAACACCTGGAGCGGCGGCACCACCATTTCTGGTGGCTCGCTGAAACTGACCAACACCGATGGCGTGGGTTCAGGCACCGTTAATATTAACGCGGCGGCTGGCCTTGAACTGGCGCTAGCCTCCGCCAGTGTCTTTGATAACGTGCTGGCCGGTGTCGGCACCACCACGGTTAGCGGGGCGCAGGCCACCATCACCGCGAATAACGCGGCTTATACCGGCAGCTGGAACGTGACCAGTAGCGGCACTCTGGCACTCCCTGGCAGCGCAACCAGCAGCACCAACAATCTAGGAACTGGCGCGGTAGTTATTGCCGCAGGCGGTATCGTCAATACTCAAACCACCGGTGCATTCAGCTTTAACAACGCGCTGACCGGTAGTGGCACGCTGAATGCCTCTAACGGTGGGCAGGCGTTCAGCTTCGGCAGCGGAGTGGGTGCTAACTTCGCTGGGGTCGTCAATCTGACCAACAACAGCTTCGCGTTGTCCGGCAATAACACCACCGCGTTGACCCGCGCCACGCTGAACATGAATACAGGTAACGTTACCACCGTGGGCGCAGGCAGCCAGGCTGTGGGCAACCTGGCCTTCAACGGCGGCACCCTGGCGTTCGCGAATCTGCCGACCGGCACCGTGGCAACGGGTGCACTGGCACTGACCTCAGGCAATGTTCAGCTTGACCCGCAAAACGCCGGCACTTCCGGTAATCTGCTGGTGCAGGACGAAGGCACCACCCAACAGCTGATTTCTGCCACCTCGGTGACAGGCTCTGAAGGCAACCTGGTGCTGAAGGATCAGGCCGGTAATGTGCTGACCAGCGGCACATCCAGCATCGTTCAGGGCGGCAACACCGTGGCGGTGGGTAGCTATTCCTACGGGCTGGCAACCCGCGCCGCAGGCAGCAGCACCGTGGACGGATTGTACGCCACTTACCGCCTGAGCCAGCTGGCGTTGCAGTCCGGTCAGACGCTGACGCTGGCGCAGAATAGCGGTGCCAACGGCACGTCTGCTGATATGTCTGCCAAACTCACCGGTAGCGGTAGCCTGGCGATTGACGCGGGTAACGGTGTGGTGTCGCTGTCTAACGTCACCAACGACTATACCGGTGAAACCAGTGTCACCAACGGCACGTTGCAGGCGGGCAGTGATAACGCGCTGGGTCACACCAGCAAGTTAAATCTCGCGGATACCACCACGTTTGATCTCAACGCTAAAACGCAGACTATCGGTGCGCTGAACGATCTCGCGGGTTCAACGCTAAATATCAACAGCGGCACGCTGAATCTCAGTAATGGCGGAGTGTCGGCAGGTGTCTTGACCGGTGCCGGACAACTGAACGTTAACGGCGGAACGCTTGATGTGCTGGGCGCGAACACTGGCCTGACGGCGGCAACGGCGATTGCGACCGGCGCTACCGTTAAGATCAATAATGTCGACAGCCTGGGCAGCGGTGCGATTACCACCGCCGGTACGCTGGTGGTGGACGCGGCTACCGGCTCGCTGGATAACGTCATCAACGGCGCGGGCGCGGTGCAGCTGAGCAATGCCGCCGATGTGACGCTGGCGGGTATTAACACGCTGTCGGGAAGCTGGAACACGGCGGCAGGTACTCGTCTGACCGCCACGGTAGCGGCGAATCTGGGGACGGCGGTTATCAACAATAGCGGGACCTTTAATGTCGATACCACCACCGACTGGACGCTTAATAACGCGATCAATGGTACTGGTGCCGTGACCAAAAAAGGCAGCGGTACGCTGACCATCGCCCACGCCAATACGTACAGCGGCAACACCACGATTTCAGGTGGAGTGCTGAAACTGACCCACACCGACGGTGCAGGAACGGGCGTGGTGAATATCGATACCGCAGCGGGGCTTGAGCTGGCGCTTGCCACGGCCAGTGTCTTCGATAACCAGCTTGCCGGTGCCGGAACCACCACGGTCAGCGGCGCGCAGGCGACCATCACGGCGAATAACGCCGCCTACACTGGTAACTGGAATGTGACCGGTAGCGGCACACTGGCCGTGCCTGATTCCGCGACCAGCAGCACGCCTAATCTGGGCAGCGGTGCGGTGGACATTGCGGCGGGCGGCATTGTGAATGCACAGACTACGGGCGCGTTCAGCTTCGACAACGCACTGACCGGAGCCGGTACACTGAATGCCTCAAACAACGGAAATACGTTCAGCTTCGGCAGCGGCGTGGGCGCGAACTTTGCCGGTACCGCGAATCTGACCCATAACACCTTTGATTTGACAGGTGACAACACCAGCGCGCTGACCCGCGCCACGCTGGAAGTTGGTACTGGCAACGTGACCACGGTCGGCGATGGCAACCAGCAGATCGGCGGGCTGACCATTAATGGCGGCAGAATGCAGTTCAACGCCACGGCCCCTGAGCAGATTTTGGCAACCAGCCATATCACGGCGGGCACGCTGGAAATCAACCATACCGGCACGGTGCGCCTGAACCTGCCAACACCGTTCACCCCGGCACCGCCGGATACACCGAACACCACCAACCTGCTGAAGCAGGATGAAGAGAACGTCAGTGTACAACTGGTCATCGCCAGTTCCGTCACGGGCAGCGGTGGCGCTATCGAACTGACCGACCAGAATGGCGATGCCATTACGGCGGCACGCCAGATCGACATCAGCCAGAACGGCAATACTGTGGCGCAGGCGACCTATGACTACCGTCTGACCTCCAGTTCGCAGAACGATGGCCTGTATGTGAACTACGGTCTCAAACAACTGGATCTCCAGGCAAACCAGACGCTGACACTGGCGCAGGATACCGGAGCCAGCGGCGTGGCGGCGGATATGTCGGCCAAAATCACCGGCAGCGGTAACCTGGCGATTAATGCCCGTAGTGATGTGCTGTCGCTGTCCAACGCCCTCAACGACTATAGCGGTGAAACCAGTGTGAGCAGCGGGACGTTGCAGTCGGGCAGCGATAACGCACTGGGTAATACCAGCAAGTTAAACCTCGCGGATACCACCACCTTTGACCTCAACGCTAAAACGCAGACGATCGGTGCACTGAATGGCCTTGCGGGTTCAACGCTGAATATCAACAACGGTTCGCTGAACCTCAGTAATGGCGGCACGTCAGCCGGGTCGCTGACCGGTACCGGGCAACTGAACGTTAACGGCGGCACGCTTGATGTGCAGGGTGAAAACACCGGTTTGACGGCGACCACGGCGATTGCCAGTGGTGCTACCGTTAAGATCAATCATGTCGACAGCCTGGGCAGCAGTGTGATCACCACCGCCGGTACGCTGGTGGTGGATGCGGCAACTGGCTCGCTGGATAACGTCATCAATGGCGCGGGTGCAGTGAAACTGAGCAACGCCGCCGATGTGACGCTGGCGGGTAACAGTGCGCTGTCGGGAAGCTGGAATACCGACGCAGGTACCCGTCTGACCGCCACGCAGGCGGCGAATCTGGGTACGGCGGCCATTAACAATGCCGGCACCTTTAACGTCGACACCGCGACGGACTGGACGCTGGATAATGCGATCAATGGCGCGGGTGCCGTCACTAAAAACGGCACCGGTACGCTGACCTTTGCTCGCGCTAACAGCTACAGCGGCAACACCACGATTTCTGGTGGGGTACTGAAACTGACCGACGCTGACGGTGCAGGAACGGGCGTGGTGAATATCGATACTGCAGCGGGTCTTGAGCTGGCGCTAGCCACCGCCAGTGTCTTCGATAACCAACTGGCGGGTGCCGGAGCCACCACGGTGAGCGGCGCACAGGCGACCATCACGGCGGATAACTCAGCCTATACCGGCAACTGGAATGTCACGGGTAGCGGCACACTGGCAGTGGACAGCACCGCGACCAGCAGCACGCCTAATCTGGGCAGCGGTGCGGTGGACATTGCGGCGGGCGGCATTGTGAATGCACAGACCAGCGGCGCGTTCAGCTTCGACAACGCACTGACCGGAGCCGGTACGCTGAATGCGTCCAGTGGCGGGAATGCGTTCAGCTTCGGCAGCGGCGTGGGCACAAACTTTGCCGGTACCGCCAATCTGACGGACAACACCTTTGATCTGACAGGCGACAACACCACAGCACTAACTCGTGCGACATTACAGGTCGGTACTGGCAACGTGACCACGGTCGGTGACGGCGATCAGCAGATCGGCGGGTTAGCGCTGAATGGCGGCACCATGAAGTTCAACGCCACGGCACCGGATCAAAGTGTGGCGACCAGTCTTATCACGGCGGGTGTGCTGGATATCAACCGCACCGGCACCGTGATGGTGAAACTGCCGGAGCCGCTGACCGCCAGCGCGCCGGACACGCCGAATGCCACCAACTTGCTGATGCAGGATGAGGGCGAAACGGGCGTGCAGCTGGTCAGATCCGGCGCGGTCACCGGTAGCGGCGGCGCCCTGGATCTGGTGGATCAGAACGGTGTGAAAATCACGGCGGCACGTGAGATTGACGTCAGCCAGAACGGCAATACCGTCGCGAAAGGGACCTATGACTACCGTCTGACGTCCGGCGCGCAGAGCGATGGTCTGTATGTGAACTACGGCCTGACGAAGCTGGATTTGCAGGCTGACCAGACGCTGACGCTGGCGCAGGATACGGCGGCGAACGGCGCTTCAGCGGATATGTCGGCGAAAATCACTGGCAGCGGTAATCTGGCTATCGACGCCCGTGGCGGCCTGCTGTCGCTGACTAACATCACCAACGATTACAGCGGTGAAACCAGCGTTAATTCGGGAACGTTGCAGGCGGGCAGTGATAACGCGCTGGGCCAGACCAGCAAGTTAAACCTGGCGAGCGCAAGTGCGTTCGATCTGAACGGCAAAACCCAGACACTCGGCGCGCTGAACGGTGAAACGGGTTCCACGCTGAATCTCAATGGCGGCATGCTGGATCTCAGCAATGGCGGCACTTCGGCAGGCACACTAGCGGGTGGCGGCAAACTCAACGTCAATGGCGGCACGCTTGATGTGCAGGGTGCGAACAATGGGCTGACGGCGGCAACGACTATCGCCACAGGCGCGACAGTCAGCCTTAATCATGTTGACGGTCTGGGCAGCAGCGAAATCACCAGCACCGGTAAACTGGTGCTGGATGGCGCAACCGGCACGATGGATAACACCATCAAAGGCACGGGCGAAGTTGTTAAACGCGGTGCCGGTGAAGTGGTGATGACCGGTAAAACCGACTGGACGGGTAACACCCTGATTGATGAGGGCGAGCTGACGCTCGACGGCTCACAGGGCGGTGCGCAACTGGTCAGTAACATCATTGCCAAAGACAACACCGCGTTGTCGCTGCGCAACGGTGCCAGCCTGACCGGCTGGATTGATCCGACGGATGTGAACATCGATAGCGCCAGTACCTGGAACATGACGGCGGATTCGCTGGTTGATGACGTTAACCTTGCGGGTACGCTGAATTATGTGGCACCGGGCAGCACGCCAATGGCCGCAGGCCGCACGCTGACGGCGAACAACTGGAACGGCCAGGGCGGCACTCTGGTGCTGAACACCGTGCTGGGGGGTGACAACTCCGTCACCGATAAACTGCTGGTGAACGGCAATACCAGCGGCAACACCTTTATGAAGGTCAACAATGCGGGTGGCAGCGGCGCGCAGACGGTGGAAGGGATCCGCGTGGTGGAAGTGAAAGGCCAGTCTGACGGGACGTTCACCAAATCCGGGCGTATTGTCGCCGGGGCGTATGATTATAGCCTGGTGAAAAAAGGCGCTGACTGGTTCCTCACCAGCCTGGATACCACGGCGAAACCGCCAGAGCCTGCGAAGCCAGGCGAACCATCACCAGAGCCTGAGAAAAAAGGCCAGCCGACGGTGCGTCCAGAAGCGGCGGCTTACACCGCTAATCTGGCGGCAGCCAACACCATGTTTATCACCAGCCTGCATGACCGCCTGGGTGAAACGCAGTACACCGATGCGCTGACGGGCGAGCAGAAAGTGACGAGCATGTGGTTGCGCCAGCTTGGCGGGCAAAACCGCTGGAAAGACAGCAGCGGGCAAATCGAAACCCAGAGCAACCGTTACGTCACGCAACTGGGTGGTGATATCGCCCAGTGGAGCCCGGATGGCCTGCAACGCCTGCACCTCGGGGTGATGGCGGGTTACGGGACCAGCAGCAGTAAAAGCCGCTCGAATGTGACCGGATACCGTGCCGAAGGGTCGGTGGATGGTTACAGTGCCGGGCTGTATGCCACCTGGTATCAGAATGATGAAACCCGTCAGGGCGCGTATGTGGACAGCTGGGCGCAGTACGGCTGGTTCAACAACGATGTGAATGGCCAGGACATTAAGGGTGAGTCCTACAAATCCAGCGGTATCACGGCGTCGCTGGAGATGGGTTATACGCATAAACTGGGTGAATTTGCTGGCAGCCAGGGTTCGCTGAATGAATGGTTTATCCAGCCGCAGGCGCAGGCCATCTGGATGGGTGTTGAAGCTGATGACCACCGTGAAAGCAACGGCACACGCGTCAATGGTGAAGGCGACGGCAACGTTCAGACCCGTCTGGGTGTGCGCACTTACCTGAAAGGGCACAATAAAATCGATGACGGTAAGGGCCGTACCTTCCAGCCGTTTGTCGAAGTGAACTGGATACATAACACCCAGAGCTTCGGTACGCGTATGGATGGCGTGAGCCTGACACAAAGTGGCGCGCGGAATATCGGGGAAATTAAAACCGGTGTGGAAGGGCAGCTTAACTCACGGCTCAATCTGTGGGGCAATGTGGGCGTCCAGGTGGGGGATAAAGGTTACAGCGATGCCTCGGCCATGGTGGGGGTGAAATACAGCTTCTGATAGAACGTGGATGTCGCAGCGTTAATCCGCCTGCGACATCCACCCTTTTATTTCCCGTTATAATAAGCCTTTGATCGATTTGATAATCGATGAGAAGGCTTTATTTTTCAGCGACTTTTTCTTGTATGTCATATACAGCGTGATATCGGGAATAATAAACTCATCTTTAAACGCCACCGCTGAAAGATTATAAGTCGACTTGAATTTTTCATAAGCTTTAAAGGGTACTAAAGCCAGTAAAGAGGAATTTTCTGCCACGGAAAATAATGTCGTTAATGACGGTGTGGAAAATTGATAGGAAAATTTCCCGTGCTGCATTTCGATGGTGTTTTTAATTTTTCTGGCTGCCAGTGAATTGCTTGATATTGATATGTATTTTTCTTTTTGTAGTGAGTCAGAGTCCACTGGTCCGTTGGCAAGATGATGATTTTTACTGCAAATAAAAATCAATGAGTCGTGATAAACCACCTCGCTGGCATAGGCTGGATTATGGTTTTCATTGATATCCAGCACAATGTCAGCATATTGTTTCGATAAAATATCGTCATCTGTGACTTCTACTCCATATTGGTTGACGTGTTGAATACTGTAGTTTTCATTATTTTCATAGATGTTATTGACCAATAATGGGAAGACGTTCCATGAGTAATAATTAGAGCAATAAATAACATAATGGGTTTTGGTATCAGAAGTGACAACATGCCCCACGTAATCAATAAAAGGTTCGAGTTTTTTCTCTATCTGATGATGGAGTTCGTTGGCAAGCAATGTGGCTCTGAGAAGATTATTTTCTCTGATAAACAATGAATCATCAAAGTAAGTTCTCAGCTTCTGTAAGGATTGGCTGATAGCCGATGGCGTAACCTGCATTTTGGTTGCAGCCTTGGTCATGCTTTTGTGTAAATACACCATCTCGAACACGATTAATAAGTTCAAATCGAAATTCTTTATTGCATCAAACTTTCTTGATGAGTCGCTACGCATAACGTCACCTTGCAGAAAATAGCGTTTAAATTTATATGTTTTTTATGGTTAAATGTATATAACTAACTGATTTTAAAGTATTTTAATGCATGATGTTTGATCTAAAATGCTGATGGTTACTTCTAAAGCATAGAACGTTTTATCTGCTTTATTCTAAAAATAAGCATATTTAAATGTCTTCAATTGTCAGGGCTATAATATTATTTTTTAATTCATCTTATTCTGATGGATAAAGAGTGAACTCGTCATCCATCAGGTTTTTATTGTCAGGCGAAAGTGTTATTGGCAAATTAACGCCATTTCTTTATTTAACAAGTAAGGTCGTAAATAACCCACTGTGTTGGATAACGGCAACACATCGTCGTGAAGTTTGATATTTAATACATCGCGAATGTAGGTGCGACGCTGTTGAATACGCTGCCAAACTTCTGGATACAGTGCGGCTAATTGCAAGCGCAAAGGTTCATCGGCAAGAGCAATAGTGTCTTCAATACTGGCTCCGGCGTAACCCTGGCGCGATGGGATAATGTCGATTTGCAGCAACATTCCGCTGGATAAAGGAATATCCGATGCCGGGTAAATCGGTGAACAGAGCCATTCTTCATCGGCAACTAAATGGCCAGGGTTCAGGTGCCAGTGGTATTCATTTTTCGGCAAAACACCTTCAATCAGTTCATAGACTTCGTGGCCTTTCACACCGACGCGCATATGTTCCAGCCAGTTCACCACCGTGTGGTAATAAGGGATGGCGACCACATCGAGATAATCACGGACTTCTTCAGCAAGTTCGCTGGCGTTGTTCACTACATATGCCGCGCGGCTGGTTAAACCGCCTTTGTAGCTGACGGTGAGCGAGAATTTGTCGCCAGCCTGAATCTGTTTATCGGCAGGATATAAATTGGCGTTGGCAAAACGCTCGCCAGTTGCGGCAATAGTCACAACGTTATTAGCTTGTCCGTCGGCGGCCAACAATGCCGCAATCGACTTTTCAGTTTTACCCAATTCAACCGCATTCAGTGCCGTTAGCGCGGCACTCGACGCCAGGTTTGCGCCGTATTCGTAGTGGGCGATTTCGTTGGCGTTATTGATGATACGAGCGCCATCACGCGGTGAAATAAACAGCCCGGTGGCATTGAGCAGCTCACATTCGGAAGTGAGTGCGGCCTGAAGTGCCTGGAAAATAAATGTCGGAATATCAAACAGTGACGGGTTGTTATCGTGGGTTCCGGTGAACAGTTTCCATCCAGCGATGCCAACGCGATGTTGCTCGCGAAGCCCGGCCTGTTGCAGTACTTCGCTCAGTGAAAGCGTGGTGTCCATCGGTTGGTTGGGCAATGAAAACCACGGAGCGTGAAACACACGGGCTGGAACTCTGGAGTGCCTGGCGAGCTTAAGGTTTTCATTACCGAGTACCAGCACCGCTTCACCGCTTTTATGCAGCACCAACAAACCTTCTTCAAAGCGCGGGATGAAACCGGTCAGATACTCAAAATTCCCGCCATGTTCTTTGTCGGCATAGATGACCAGCGCATCCAGGTTCTGCCGCGCCATTGCCTGCAAAATTTTGCTGCGGCGTTGTTGAAGGGTCTGGTCATTTAACACAACGCTCGGCACGTTGAGGTAAATCTCGGGTTGTTTGATGGTGGCAAGCGTAATTGGCATGGGTCTGTCACTCCTTTTTCTTTACCCTGAATAAACGTTAACTTACCACCTGGCTAATTTTGAGCCTATCCCGGTAACCGAGTTTTGGGACGACCAGGACCCAGTAACAAGGCCAGCTTGTTGCCGCCCTGAGTGGTTTCCATCAAAATTTTACATACGCTGGTGAGCGGCACTGAAAGCAGCATGCCCACCGGGCCGAGCAGCCAGCCCCAGAACAGTAACGAAAGGAAGACCACGAAGGTCGACATCCCGAGGCCACGGCCCATCATGCGCGGCTCGACAATATTCCCCAACACCATATGCACCGCAAGGAACAGTGAGCCGACCATAACCATTTCGTAGGTGCCGTTAAACAAAAATGCCTGAATCATTGGCGGGATAGCGGAAATAACCGAACCAATATTAGGGATGTAATTCAGCAAAAAGCCCAATACGCCCCACATCAGCGCAAATTGCACACCCATCAACTCCAGCCCGAGCCAGATAATCAACCCGGTCCATAGGCTAATCAGCGTTTTGAGTGCCAGATAATGCGTCACACCTTTGAGTGCGCGATGCAGGCTGGCGATATGAATTTTCGGGTTGGCCAGAGAGAAGCGCAGTTTATACGGAACGTGGCGCACCTCGAACAGCATAAAGACCACGGTCATCACCAGCAGTAAAATGCTGGCCATCGCGCCGGAAAGCCCGGTCATCAGCGTTGTGGCGTACGACATCACTTTCTCGGAATCCATGCGCTGCAACATGCGCTCGGGCGATAATCGCAGGTGCATAAACGGCAACATCTTTTCGAGCTCAAACACCTTTTGCGTCAGCATCTTGTTGTATTTCGGCAGCATATCGATGAATTCACTCATTGACGCGGCCAGCACCCCGACCAGCATGGTGAGTACAATCAACATCACGAAGACCACTATCGAAATAGCCAGGGGTCGGTTTACGCCACGGCGAATAAACCAGGTGACCAGCGGGTTTAGGACGATGGCGAAGAACAGTGCCAGCAAGAGCTGGACAATGATGTCTGCCGCTGCATGAATCCCGGCGAGAATAACCACCAGTGCGGCAAGTTTTAGCAGAATATGTAGCCCGGTTTTATCGGGTTCAGGAGCGACCATCGGGAGATCCTATGCGCGGAGAATCTTCTTAGTGTAGCGCTTCGTTTTTTTCTCACGGCAGGGCAACTCTGAAATACTGGTGCTGAAATGTGAAACCCGAAGTGTATATACTGAGGAACGCTGTTTTAAAAGTGAATGACCATGCCTGATCTCACCCCCACTCCCGCATTAAGCAGTTACCGTCTTAACCTACAGATTGTCTCTGTAGTGATGTTCAACTTTGCCAGCTATATGACGATTGGCCTGCCGCTCGCGGTATTGCCGGGTTACGTTCATGACGTGATGGGCTACAGCGCGTTTTGGGCGGGGCTGGTGATTAGCCTCCAGTATTTCGCCACACTGCTGAGCCGCCCGCATGCCGGACGTTATGCCGATATTCTTGGCCCAAAAAAAATCGTTATCTTCGGTTTGTGCGGCTGCTTCCTGAGTGGTGCGAGCTACATGCTGGCGGCGTTTGGTAGCGCATGGCCGTTGGTTAGCCTGCTGTTGCTCTGCCTTGGGCGCGTCATTTTAGGGATTGGGCAGAGTTTTGCGGGTACCGGTTCAACGCTTTGGGGCGTGGGTGTCGTCGGGTCGCTGCATATTGGACGGGTGATTTCCTGGAACGGTATTGTGACTTACGGCGCGATGGCGATGGGCGCACCGCTTGGCGTGCTGTTCTATCACCTTGGCGGCCTTAAACTGTTAGCGGGAATCATTATGGCAGTGGCGCTGATAGCCGTGCTGCTGGCGCTTCCGCGCCCGGCGGTGAAAGCCAGTAAAGGCAAACCACTGCCATTTCGTGCGGTGCTTGGGCGTGTGTGGCCATACGGAATGGCGCTCGCGCTGGCATCGGCAGGTTTTGGGGTGATCGCCACGTTTATCACCCTGTTTTACGATGCCAAAGGCTGGGACGGCGCAGCCTTCGCGCTCACGCTGTTTAGCTGTGCTTTCGTCGGCACGCGTTTACTTTTCCCGAATGGGATTAACCGCATGGGCGGTTTGAACGTGGCGATGATTTGTTTCTCGGTCGAGATTATTGGCTTGCTGCTGGTAGGGTTGGCGGTTGAACCGTGGATGGCAAAAGCCGGTACATTCCTGACAGGGGCGGGTTTCTCGCTGGTGTTCCCGGCGCTTGGCGTGGTGGCGGTGAAGATGGTACCGCAACAAAATCAGGGCAGCGCGCTGGCAACTTACACCGTGTTTATGGATTTATCGCTGGGGATTACCGGGCCGTTGGCGGGGTTCGTGATGGCGTATGCGGGTGTTTCGGTGATTTACCTGGCCGCGGCGGCTTTGGTTTGTATCGCATTACTGATGGCGTGGCAGTTAAAAAAACGGCCCCCGATTGAGCAACCGGAGGCCGTGTCATCATCACAGCAGTAACAGAAAATAATTACTTAATGGTGATGGTGTTAATGATGTTTTCAGCAGCCGTTTGCGCCAGTTGCTGGTTATCAGCAGGCAGTGTGATTTGCATAGTTAACAGCTGGTTATCAATTTTACCCAGGATAACCGACGAGTAAGCTGTCTGGCCTTTTGCTGAGATAATAGTGTCTAACTGCTGCAGCGTGTGGCCTTTGATCTCGATAGATTTATTGGTCACAACTTGCAACTGTGGGTCACGGGCACGCTGTTGATCTTCAAGACGTTTCGCCAGAGCTGACAGCTCTTCAGAAGTATCATCGCCAACAATCACAATCACCGCTTTCTGACCAGATGCATCAGAGTAGACGTGCATGTTGTTTGACTGAGTGCCCAGCTTACCGCTCTGGTCAGTCATCTCCGCAGGCAGTGCAAAGCTGATTTTCCCATCCAGCAAACTGACGGGCTGACCGGTTGCGCTGCTTTGTGCCGCTTCATTCGCAGTGGCTGTTTTGCTGTCATTGTTATCGCAAGCGGCCAGGCCTAATACCAGCAGGCCAATACCGACATATTTTACCAGATTACCCATGACTTCTTCCTTTACGTTAGCAAGCCTTCGCGGCTGATTTCAGCATCTTATCACAAGATAATTCAACCACCGTCAACCCGGCTGCAACGCCGAACTTTCAGACTTATCTGCCAAACGTTTCAACAACATATTCAGTAGCACGCCGTACATCGGCAGGAAGAATACAATGCTGATTAGCACTTTAAAGCAGTAATCGACGATGGCGATTTCTACCCAATGTTGCGCCATAAAGGCATCCGGGCTGCGCCAGAAAGCAATAAAGAAGAATGACAGTGTGTCGCTGATATTTCCGAAGAGCGTGGATGCCGTTGGCGCAAGCCACCAGTAGCGGCTCTGGCGCAGGCGGTTAAACACGTGCACATCCAGAATCTGCCCCAATGCGTAAGCCATAAAGCTGGCAACAGCGATACGGGCGACGAACAAATTGAAATGCAAAAGTGCGTCGAACCCTTGCCAGGTACCCATATAAAACAGCGCGGAAATACCGTAGGAAATCACCAGCGCGGGCAGCATCACGGCAAAAATAATGCGTCGAGCCAGCGGTGCACCAAAAATGCGTACCGTCAGGTCGGTTGCGAGGAAGATAAACGGAAAGCTAAACGCGCCCCAGGTGGTATGGAAACCAAAAACCGCGACCGGTAATTGCACCAAATAGTTACTGGAAGTAATCACCAGCAAATGGAATAGCGATAGCCAGAACAGCGCTTTAGTGCGCTGAGTAGAATTGAACTGCGTCATTTTGTAGCCTTTTTAGTGAAAGGGGTGAGGGAACCCTGGTCTTTTTTAAAGCGGGGGCGATGATACTGCTTTAACCCCGCATTGCAATGGTTAATTTTAGCGCAATCGTTCACGTGACTTGCGCGATAATCTGCCGGGGGTAAACTAGCGCGGTTTGTTAAATACGAGACCGCTGATGACCGATCTTTTTGCCAATCCTGACCACACTCTTGATGCTTTGGGCCTGCGCTGCCCCGAACCTGTGATGATGGTGCGTAAAACCGTGCGCAATATGCAGGCCGGTGAAACGTTACTTATCATTGCTGATGACCCCGCGACCACGCGTGACATCCCCGGGTTTTGTGTTTTTATGGAACACGAGCTTATTGCTAAACAAGTGGAATCATTGCCTTATCGCTACTTGCTGCGTAAAGGGCAATAAAACCGCTTCAGCCCCTGGCGTCTTGCTTCGGGCTTCTGAACCCGCTTTACATCTGCTTTGAACCCCAATTTCATTTTTTGTCACTTTTTGTGAAGTGCTTCACCCTCGCTTTTCTCCACGTAGTCTAGTTTTTAATCTACAAATTAAAACATTGTTTTACTTCTTATCTCAAATTTCTACCTCTGCTGGAGCGACCCAATGAAGAAGACCTTTCTGCCTGCTTTTGCTGGTTTATGTCTGTCTACCGCGTCCGTTCTGTTTGCTCAAACGGCTTGCGCCCAGGTGATTAAAGCTGCCGACGTTCATCCGGAAGGTTATCCGAATGTGGTCGCGGTGCAGCATATGGGTGAAAAACTCAAACAAGAAACCAATGGTGATTTAGAGATCAAAGTGTTCCCGAGCGGTGTGCTGGGCGATGAAAAACAGATGATTGAACAGGCGCAGATGGGGGCGATCGACATGATCCGTGTGTCGATGGCACCGGTTGCGGCGATCCTGCCGGATGTTGAAGTCTTTACCTTGCCGTATGTGTTCCGCGATGAAGATCATATGCACAAAGTGATTGACGGCGATTTAGGTAAAGAGATTGGCGCTAAGCTGACGAATAACCCGAAATCCCGCCTGGTGTTCCTCGGCTGGATGGACTCCGGCACGCGTAACCTGATTACCAAAAATCCGGTGGTGAAACCTGAAGATCTTAAAGGGATGAAAATCCGCGTTCAGGGTAGCCCGGTGGCACTGGCAACGCTAAAAGACATGGGCGCAAACTCGGTGGCGATGGGCGTGAGCGAAGTGTATAGCGGGATGCAAACCGGCGTTATCGACGGCGCGGAAAACAACCCACCGACGTTTATTGCCCACAACTACATGCCGGTCGCCAAAAACTACACGTTGAGCGGCCACTTCATTACCCCAGAAATGCTGCTTTATTCCAAAGTGAAGTGGGACAAACTGACGCCTGACCAGCAGCAAAAAATCCTTACCCTGGCGCGTGCTACGCAAATGGAACAGCGTGAACTGTGGAATGCTTACAACAAACAAGCGCTGGAAAAAATGAAAGCCGGTGGCGTTCAGTTCCACGAAATCGACAAAGCCTGGTTTGTGAAAGCCACTGAGCCGGTGCGTAAAGAGTATGGCGATAAGCATCAGGACCTGATGAAAGCTATTGCTGAAGTTCAGTAGTTATTATCGCTAACCCTTGCGTGGAGGGGATCTTATGTCCCAACGCTACTCAGATTTGATGGATAAGGTTTATTTGCTGGCGATGATTATTGCGGGGTTTTCATTGTTAGTGATGACGGTGATTATTCCGATTGGCATTTTCTCGCGCTATGTCCTGAACCGTGGGGAGTCCTGGCCGGAACCGGTAGCGATTATCTGCATGGTGACCTTCACGTTCATCGGCGCGGCGGTGAGTTACCGCGCCGGTTCGCACATCGCAGTGAATATGCTGACAGACCGTCTGCCACTGGCGTTGCAGACGTTTTGCGCACGCATTGTTGATCTGCTGATGCTGCTTATCTCGCTGGTGATGTTCTATTACAGCTTCTACCTGTGCGCCGATTTATGGGAACAGCCAGTTGCTGAATTCCCGTTGCTCACTTCCGGCCAAACCTACCTCCCACTGCCTGTGGGCGCGATCTTACTCATTCTGTTTGTTGTCGAGCGCTTGCTGTTTGGCTCTCAAGAGAACCGCCCAATCGTGTTGCTGGGTAATCACGGTTAAGACCAGGGGATAACATGGACGCATTTATTTTATTAGCGACACTTGCGGTGCTGCTTGCAGTGGGAATGCCCGTGGCCTTTGCCGTTGGGCTAAGCGCCATTGTCGGGGCCTTATGGATAGATTTGCCGCTGGAAGCGATCATGATTCAAATCACCAGTGGGGTGAATAAATTTACCCTGCTGGCGATACCGTTCTTCATTCTGGCCGGGGCGATTATGGCGGAAGGCGGTATTGCCCGCCGCCTGGTGAACTTTGCTTATATCTTCGTTGGGTTTATTCGTGGTGGTTTGTCACTGGTGAATATCGTCGCTTCTACGTTCTTCGGCGCAATTTCCGGATCGTCCGTGGCGGATACCGCATCCATCGGTAGCGTGATGATCCCGGAAATGGAGAAAAAGGGTTATCCGCGCGAATATGCAGCAGCGGTCACGGCGAGCGGATCGGTGCAGGCGATTTTGATCCCGCCGAGCCATAACTCGGTGATTTACTCCCTGGCGGCAGGCGGTACGGTCTCTATAGCCACACT
This sequence comes from Buttiauxella agrestis ATCC 33320, assembly GCA_024169445.1. Taxonomy (GTDB): domain Bacteria; phylum Pseudomonadota; class Gammaproteobacteria; order Enterobacterales; family Enterobacteriaceae; genus Buttiauxella; species Buttiauxella ferragutiae. The sequence continues at coordinate 845,350 of JALKFA010000001.1, read as the reverse complement.
GTTTATCGCGGGTATTTTACCAGGATTGTTGCTGGGTTTCTGCCTGATGGTGATGTGCCTCGGCTTTGCCCATAAACGCGGTTACCCAAAAGGTGAACGCATTCCCTTCAAACAAGCGGTGAAAATTTTCTTCGATGCGCTGTGGGGTTTGATGACGGTGGTCATTATTCTCGGCGGGATTCTGACGGGGGTATTTACGGCGACAGAATCGGCGGCGGTGGCTTGCGTCTGGGCATTCTTCGTCACCATGTTTATCTACCGCGATTACAAATGGAATGAGTTACCAAAGCTGATGTTCCGCACGGTAAAAACGGTCTCTATCGTAATGATTTTGATTGGTTTTGCGTCGGCGTTTGGCGCGGTGATGACTTTCATGCAGTTGCCGTCACGTATCACGGAATTTTTCACTTCGCTGTCTGACAACAAATACGTGATCCTGATGTATCTCAACGTCATGTTACTGCTGATTGGCACCTTGATGGACATGGCGCCGATCATCCTGATCCTCACGCCAGTTTTGCTGCCGGTGACCAATTCGCTGGGCATCGATCCGGTGCATTTCGGTATGATCATGATGGTGAACCTCGGCATTGGTTTGATTACTCCGCCGGTCGGTTCGGTGCTGTTTGTTGCCAGTGCGGTGAGTAAACAGAAAATCGAAGTGGTGGTGCGCGCCATGTTGCCGTTTTACGCCGTGTTGCTGGTGGTGCTGGCGATGGTGACTTACATTCCGGCGGTTTCGTTGTGGTTACCGCATATGCTGGGCATGAATTAAGGCAAAACGGTGGATGACGCTTGCGCTTATCCACCCTACAAAACCAGATGTTCCGTAGGTCGGGTAAGCGCAAGCGTCACCCGACTTTTTATTTTTTGCGCAGCAACCGCAACGCATTCGCGGTAACCAGTGCCGTCGCGCCGGAATCGGCTAACACGGCAAGCCACAGGCCGGTGAGTCCCAGCAGCGTGGTCACCAGGAAAATCCCCTTCAGTCCCAATGCTATAGTAATGTTCTGGCGAATATTGTTATGCGTTGCGCGGGCGAGGCCAATCATGCTGGCGAGCTCGGTCAGGCGGTTGTGCGTAAGCGCCGCATCTGCGGTTTCGAGCGCCACATCCGTGCCGCTGCCCATCGCGATGCCGATGGTTGCCGCTTTCATGGCTGGCGCATCGTTGATGCCATCACCCACCATCGCCAGAGATGAACGGGAGTTGAGTTCATTCACCACGCTGACTTTATCGGCAGGTAGCAGGCTGGCGCGGTAATCCATGCCTAATTCCCCAGCGATGGCTGCTGCCGCTCGCGGGTTATCGCCAGTTAACATCACGCTCTGCACCCCGATTTTTCTCAGGTCAGCAACAGCCTGTTTAGCATCGCTACGCAAGGTATCTCGTAGTGCAATCGCGCCGAGTAAGCGATTTTGCTGCACCACCGCAATCACCGTTTGGCCTTCAGCTTCAAGCTGGGTAATTCGCTGCTGCCAGCTGGTGTCGAGAATGTTTTCTGCGAGTTTACCCGGTGCGCTCAGGAGCACGGTTTCGCCGTTAATAGTGGCTTCCACCCCAATACCTGCCAGCGCGCGGTTGGCGCTGGGCACCGGTAATGCCAGCCCACGGTTTTGTGCCTCACGAACAATGGCTTGTGCTAACGGGTGTGACGAACCAAGTTCTACCGCCGCCGCCAGTGCCAGCAGCTCGTTTTCATTAATCTCACCATTCATTTCAATGGCGGTGACCTGCGGTTTACCCGCGGTCAAGGTACCGGTTTTATCGAAAGCGATATGCTGAATTTTACCGAGGCGTTCAAGTGCGGCTCCGCCTTTGATTAATGCACCGCGTCGAGCGGCGGCGGCAAGCCCGGAGGTAATTGCCGCAGGGGTAGAAATCACCAGCGCGCATGGGCAACCAATCAGTAACAGCGCCAGCCCTTTGTAAATCCACTCATCCCAGCTTTGCCCGAAAAACAGTGGCGGGACGACGGCTGCCAGTAACGCAATCGCCATGATAATCGGCGTGTAAATCCGGCTGAAACGGTCGATAAAGCGCTCTATCGGTGCACGGCGTTCGTCTGCTTCTTCAATTAAACGCAAGATGCGGTCGATGGCGCTGTCGCCGGGTTCTGAAATCACTTCGAGCTGCACTAACCTGTCGACACTGGTACTGCCCGCAGGCACTTTCTCGTCTTGCTGGCGTTCGACCGGAATAGATTCGCCTGTTAGCGCGCTTTCATCAAAACTGGCGAATGGCGTTAGCAGTCGGCCATCAGCAGGTAAACGCCCGCCAGCAGCCACTTCAATGACATCGCCCGGGCGTAACTCAGCCAGTGCGATAGTTTCGCGCTCGCCGTTTCGAATGCGGGTAGCGACTTCCGGTTTCAGCGCCATTAGCGCACTGACACCACGGCGTGCGCGGCTGGCAGCGTAAGATTCCAGACGTTCGCCAATTAAGAACAGCAGCAATACCATCGCGGCTTCGGCGGTCGCGCCGATAAACAGCGCGCCAATGGCTGCGACGCTCATCAAGGTTTCAATGGCGAACCAATTACCGCTGCGTATCAGGCGCACCGCCTGGCGGGCTATCGGCCACAGTCCAACCAGCGTGGTGGCGATAAACGCGAACTTGCCAAACGGATGGTTAAATTGTTCAAGAGTCCAGCTCAGCGCCATCATCACGATCAGCAACATGAGTGGTAAGTTTTCGCGCCAGCTGGATGTTTTCTCCGCCGGGGCGGCGCTATTTCGCAGGTTGTATCCGGCGGCTTTTACCGCTTTCTCAACTTGCGGGCGAATATCGCGATTCGCAGTCACCAGCAGTTTTTGGGTGGCGAATAGCACCTGCACGCGCTGGACATCCGCTAGTTGCTTCACCGCATTTTCAACTTTGCGAGCACAGGCGGCGCAGTCCATGCCATCAACCAGCCAGCTATAACGCTCACCGGTGTCAGGAATGGTTTCAGTTTCTACAGGGGGCACGGCTTCGCTACAGCAGTCGTTACCGTGACAGGCGTCGGTTTTTATCGGCAATGGACTGAGCTTTGCTTTAGCAAATTGCGGTGGTTTTTGGGAGTTGAGCATGTGCCCTCCTGGGTAATGATAATGTTCTCATTACCCATGTTACTCTCTGGAGTTGACTCCAGAGTCAAGAGGGAAATTTTCCAGATTAAGTTCGCGGCATTTGTAGGTCGGATAAGCTTGCGCCATCCGACACTGTTTAGCCTCAAATGTACAACGCGCGGACAATCATAAAGTGCCCGGCAAAATAGCATGCCGCGGCGATAGCGCTGTCGCCCGTAAAGCGGCGGCGATAGTGGCTACCCAACCAAACAATATTGCCTAAAAGCAGTAGCGCGGCACCCACAAAGGCCGAGAAACTTGGGCGCGTTGGCAGGTAGAAATACAGCTCACCGGCCAGCCAAACCATCACCAGCGTCATGCCAATAAACGTCAGAATCGGCCAGCGGAACGTTTCGAGTCGCGTCCAAATCACTGCCACTAATAACGCCCCCACCACTAACAAAATCAGCGGTAAAGGCCAGAACAAACTAAAGGTCATCTGGCTGGCAAAATAGAGGGTATACAGCAGGTGAGAGAGGAAAAATGCCCCGATGGCGTACAGCATGCGCTGAGTGGGCAGCAGGGTGAGAGCGTCACCGAGCAGCGTTGCCGCAAGCCCCGCGAGGATCAAATAGCCTGTTGCGTTGAACATTGGCGCTTGCCAGGCCAGCAGTAATAAAAGTAAAAGGGTGACAGGTTTGAAGACCCAGCGTTGCCAGGTTGGCCCGCGATAGGAGGCATCAACGTAGAGCCAGCCGGAGAGGAATACAGCGATAAATGACCAAAGCATGGCTTGTCCTTAGGGTATTAAATTAAAATGTACCGTACTAAAAGCAAGATTCTACCTGTCAGTCTAGTGACCAATAGCGCCAGATGACAATATTCTGAGCGGCAGGGTATTCTTAAAAGTGCCTGACAATACGAGATAAATCTATGAGTAAAATGCCACTTTTCTTCATTGCTGTTGTGGCGGTAATCATCGTGGCGGCATCGTTTCGCTTTGTGCAGCAGCGTCGTCAGAATGCGGAAAATGATGCAGCACCAGTGCTGCAAAGTCATGTGCAGGTGGCGACGAAACGCGAAACGCCAGGTAATGAACGTCGCTCACGGCAACGTGAAGTCACGCCGGTTGAAGACTCGATGCGTTATGAGGTTTGGTTTCGCCCACTCAGCGGCGGGTTGGATCTGAAAATGCGTGTGGCGGCGGTGCAGTATCATGCGATGAGTGTCGGAGATACGGGGACGTTGCAGTATAAGGGGACGCGGTTTGTTGGCTTCATCCCCGACCCCCAATAGGATGACTTTACTTGCCCTGGCGGAGTTTCTTCTGCCAGACCAGCAACTCAAACACCCCAAAGATGAAAATCTTAATTTGCTGAGCACGGCTCAACGGTGGGCTATCTTTCGGTTGGGTTGATTTCAGCAGCGCCAGCTGCATACCGTGCATCAACACGGTGAAGATCAGCGCGACGTTAACAAAGATATTCAGCGGCCGTGGGAACGGCTGGAAAATATTTAATAACAAAAATCCCCAAACGCCCAGCATCAACAAGCGGCCTATATTAATCAGCATGATGTCGTTCCTTAAATTTCACGACTAAATAAACGGTAAGCGACCTGGCCTGCGACTTTTTCACGATGCAGCGACCAGCTTGCTGGCACTGCGGGCATGCCATTTTCAACTTCGCTTTCAACGTAAATCAGTGCTTCGTCTGCCAGCCAGCCATTGCTTTCTAACAGCGCTAATGTCTCGTCCAACAACCCTTTGCGGAAAGGCGGATCAACAAACACGATAGTGTGCGGCTCGCCAGGTTGTGCCAGGAAATTGAGCGTATTGGTGTTCACTACTTTTCCATTAGCCGCTTTTAAGGTGGCGAGATTCTTTTGCAGCTGTTGCGAAACATGGCGGTCCATCTCCAGCAAGGTGGCGCTGGTGGCGTAACGCGATAAGGCTTCCAGCCCCAACGCACCGCTTCCGGCAAAGCAGTCCAGCACGGTAGCCTCGACCATTGACGGTGCCAGCCAGTTAAACAGGGTTTCACGTACTCTATCCGTTGTTGGACGTAGGCCAGGGCTGTCTGGGACGGGCAGTTTACGGCCGCGCCATTGGCCGCCAATAATACGGATCTGGCCGGTGCCAGTAGATTGCGGTTTTTTCATGAGACTCACTGCGATGCAATTTCTTGCCGTCTAGTGTAACGGTGTGTGTAAAGCGGGGAAAGTGATAGACTAACGTATTCATTCGATAATTATTTTCAGTGCCCGTGGCAAGCTCAATCGGGCCTGTGCCATGAATTAACAGCGAGGGGTGTGTTCGCAAATGGCGAAAGAGAAAAAACGTGGCTTTTTTTCATGGCTAGGCTTTGGCCAGAAAGAGCAGGCTTCTGAAGCAGAATCAGAACAAAAAGTAACAGAAGAACAAGCGGTTGCCGAAGAAGTTGTTGCGCAGGTTATTGAGCCTGAACAGCCACAAGCGGCGGAAGAAACTGTACAGCCTGACGACGCTAAGCCAGAAATCCAGACAGAGGTTCAACCTGAAATTCAGCCAGTAACTCTGCCTGAAGCCGAACCTGTGGTGCTTGATAAGCACGAAGAGCCCGAAGCCTTCGCAGAAGAGATCGTCGAAGTCACCGAAAAGCTCGCGGAGAGCGAAGTGGTGGTGGTTGAGCCTGAAATCACTCCAGAACCTGAAGTAACGGCACTAGCTGCGGTTGAACACGAAGAGTTGCCGGTTCCAGAAGAGATCGCTCCAGAAATTGAGCCAGTACCGGAGCCAGAAGAGTGGCAGCCGGAGCAAGAGCCAGTTGTTGTTGAAGATATTGTTGAAGATGTTGTTGAGCCTGAGGCGCTTGCTGAACCTGAAGAAGTGACCATTCTTCCGGTAGAAAACGTGGTTGTTGAGGAAGCGCTGATTGAAGCTATTCCTGTTGCTGCCATCGTTGTTGAAGAAGTGCAGGCCGAGCTGGAACCTGAAGAAGCCGAAGAATCTCCGGCTGAAGAAGAACCTCAGCAAGAACAAGAGCCTCAGCAAGAACAAGAAAAACCAACCAAAGAAGGTTTCTTTGCGCGTCTCAAACGCAGCTTAATTAAGACTAAACAGAACCTCGGTTCCGGATTTATCAGTCTATTCCGCGGCAAGAAAATCGACGATGATCTGTTTGAAGAACTCGAAGAGCAGCTGCTGATCGCGGATGTTGGCGTCGAAACCACACGCAAAATCATCACCAATCTGACAGAAGGTGCGAGCCGCAAAGAGTTGCGTGACGCCGAAGCGTTATACGGCCTGCTGAAAGAAGAGATGGGCGAAATCCTCGCGAAAGTCGATGAGCCACTGAAAGTTGAAGGCAAAACACCATTTGTTATCCTGATGGTCGGTGTTAACGGAGTGGGTAAAACCACCACCATCGGCAAACTGGCGCGTCAGTTCCAGCAAGAAGGTAAATCTGTAATGCTGGCAGCGGGTGATACATTCCGTGCCGCAGCGGTAGAACAATTGCAGGTATGGGGCGATCGCAACAATATTCCGGTTATTGCCCAGCATACTGGTGCTGATTCTGCGTCAGTGATTTTCGATGCCATTCAGGCTGCGAAAGCGCGTAACGTCGATGTACTTCTGGCGGATACTGCAGGGCGTTTGCAGAACAAAGCGCACCTGATGGAAGAGCTGAAGAAAATCGTCCGCGTAATGAAAAAACTGGACGAAGATGCACCGCATGAGGTTATGCTCACCCTCGATGCCAGCACGGGTCAGAACGCGATTAGCCAGGCTAAATTGTTCCATGAAGCCGTTGGATTGACAGGCATTACGCTAACCAAACTGGACGGTACAGCCAAAGGCGGCGTGATTTTCTCCGTTGCCGATCAGTTTGGTATTCCGATTCGCTATATTGGCGTCGGCGAGCGTATTGAGGACTTGCGTCCGTTTAATGCGGGCGATTTTATTGAGGCACTTTTTGCCCGAGAGGATTAACCATGATTCGCTTTGAACACGTTAGTAAGGCCTATCTCGGCGGGAGACAAGCGTTGCAGGGAGTGACCTTCCATATGCAACCTGGTGAGATGGCTTTTCTGACCGGTCACTCTGGAGCAGGGAAAAGTACTCTGCTCAAGCTTATCTGCGGTATTGAGCGGCCAAGTGCGGGGAAAATTGCTTTTGGCGGCCATGATATTAGCCGCCTCAAGAGCCGCGAAGTGCCGTTCCTGCGTCGTCAGATTGGCATGATCTTCCAGGATCACCATTTGTTGATGGACAGAACCGTGTACGACAACGTGGCTATCCCGCTGATTATCGCGGGTGCCAGCGGTGAAGACATTCGCCGCCGTGTTTCGGCGGCACTCGATAAAGTCGGCCTGCTCGATAAAGCGAAAAGTTTCCCGATCCAACTCTCTGGTGGTGAACAACAGCGTGTGGGGATTGCCCGCGCGGTTGTGAATAAGCCCGCTGTGTTGCTGGCAGATGAACCAACCGGTAACCTTGATGATGCACTCTCGGAAGGGATTTTACGTCTGTTCGAGGAATTTAACCGCGTCGGCGTAACGGTTCTGATGGCGACGCACGATATGGGGCTGATTTCCCGCCGTAACTATCGCATGTTGACGTTAAGTGACGGCCATTTGCATGGAGGCCTGGCAGGTGAATAAACGCAGCGCGCTCAATCATATAAAGCGCTTCAGCAACAGGCTGGATAAAATCAACTCGCTGAGTAAGTTAGGGGATTTAGGCCGCTCGGTGAAAAAACGCGGCAAAGGGCCTCAGTCGAAAAGTAAATCGCTCAAAGGCGGCGTAAACGAACAATTCCGTTACGCCTGGCAGGGTGCTTTACAAGACCTGCGCAGCAAGCCTTTAGCCACCTTCCTGACGGTGATGGTGATTGCCATTTCCCTGACGTTGCCAAGCGTGTGCTACATGGTTTACAAGAACGTCAATCAGGCCGCTACGCAATATTATCCTTCCCCGCAAATCACCGTTTATCTCGACAAAGCGCTCGATGATAACGCCGCGCAGCAAGTCGTCGGCGCGATTCAGGCGGAAGAGGGCGTCGATAAAGTTAACTATCTTTCGCGTGACGAAGCGCTGGGTGAGTTCCGCAACTGGTCGGGCTTTGGTGGCGCGCTGGATATGCTGGAAGAAAACCCGCTGCCTGCGGTTGCGGTGGTGAATCCCAAACTCGACTTCCAGACTACCGACCATCTGAATACCTTGCGTGACCGCGTGGCACGGATTAACGGTGTCGATGAAGTCCGTATGGATGACAGTTGGTTTGCTCGTCTTGCCTCGCTGACCGGTCTTGTGGGGCGTGTCGCAGCAATGATTGGCGTGTTGATGGTTGCAGCGGTGTTCCTGGTGATTGGTAACAGCGTACGTCTGAGCATCTTTGCCCGTCGCGACACCATCAACGTGCAAAAACTGATTGGTGCTACCGATGGATTTATCCTGCGCCCGTTCCTGTACGGTGGTGCACTGTTAGGTTTCAGCGGCGCATTTTTGTCGCTGATTCTGACTGAAATTCTGGTGTGGCGCTTGTCCTCTGCTGTCACGCAAGTCGCACAAGTATTTGGCACTAAGTTTGACCTCACGGGCTTAGGTTTCGACGAATGCTTGCTGTTGCTGCTGGTGGCGTCGATGAGCGGTTGGCTGGCGGCGTGGATCGCGACCGTGCAACATTTACGTCGTTTTACCCCAGAGTAAAAATTTTTTGATATACTTGTCCCCTGCTACGAAGTACCCGTCAGCAGGGGACACGCTCCCACCTCGGTTAGTGTTTCTCCTGCCCAGTTTCATAGCTCTGTCACATTTTGTGTGTAATACAAGCACAGCTTTACAGTGAACTTGTGGATAACCTCACTGTCTGAGGTTACTGTGAATGGTACGGTTTGGCGCCTGGCGAATAGCCTGGTGCAGCAAGATTGTAGCAACCTGTACTTTAGTTTCTAAGAGAGGGTTTGAATGACCAAAGAAATGCAAAATTTAGCTTTAGCCCCTGTTGGTAACCTGGAATCTTATATCCGGGCCGCTAATTCCTGGCCGATGTTAACGGCTGAGGAAGAGAAGGAGCTGGCTGAAAAGCTGCATTACCAGGGCGATCTGGAAGCAGCGAAAAGGCTGATCCTGTCTCACCTGCGCTTTGTTGTTCATATCGCTCGTAATTACTCGGGCTATGGCTTGCCGCAGGCTGACTTGATCCAGGAAGGCAACATCGGCCTGATGAAGGCTGTGCGCCGCTTTAACCCGGAAGTGGGTGTCCGTCTGGTGTCGTTTGCTGTGCACTGGATTAAAGCTGAAATTCACGAATACGTGCTGCGTAACTGGCGTATTGTGAAAGTGGCAACCACTAAAGCACAACGTAAGTTGTTCTTTAACCTGCGTAAAACCAAGCAACGTCTGGGTTGGTTCAACCAGGACGAAGTGGAAATGGTCGCCAACGAGCTGGGGGTTTCCAGCAAAGATGTCCGTGAAATGGAATCGCGTATGGCGGCGCAGGACATGACGTTCGACATGGGCAACGACGACGATTCAGACAGCGCGCCAATGGCTCCTGTGCTGTTCTTGCAGGATAAGTCTTCTAACTTTGCCGATGGCATTGAAGACGACAACTGGGAATCGCACGCGGCTGATAAACTCAGCGATGCCATGCTAGGTCTGGATGAACGCAGCCAGGATATTATCCGTGCCCGTTGGCTTGATGAAGACAACAAAAGCACGCTGCAAGAACTGGCCGACCGTTACGGCGTTTCCGCTGAGCGCGTGCGCCAGCTTGAAAAGAACGCGATGAAAAAACTGCGCATGGCCATCGAAGCGTAAGTTATTTCGTCAGATAAAAAACCGCCTTCCGGGGCGGTTTTTTTATGCCCGTCACTTTCCCATTCAGCTTGTGAAAAAATTGTTATTCCAAAAGCCGTAAATTCGGGTATGTTTTTAACTCTGAGTGCGGCGAAGGCACACGCGGTATTCGTCAATCAAAAATAAAACCGTGCCAAAACAACACAACAAATACCAATCACAACAAAAATGGGGATCTCAGGATGAAAATGAAGGGCAAAGCGTTATTGGCTGGTTGTATTGCACTTGCGATGAGCAACGCGGCATTTGCGAAGGATATCAAAGTAGCGGTAGTTGGGGCGATGTCTGGCCCGGTTGCACAATATGGCGACCAGGAATTTACCGGTGCAGAACAAGCGGTTGCAGATATTAATGCCAAAGGCGGCATCAAAGGCGACAAACTGGTTATCACCAAATACGACGACGCTTGTGACCCGAAACAAGCGGTAGCGGTCGCCAACAAAGTGGTTAACGATGGCATCAAATACGTTATCGGCCACCTGTGTTCTTCTTCCACTCAGCCTGCGTCTGACATCTACGAGGACGAAGGCATTCTGATGATTACCCCGGCGGCAACAGCACCTGAGCTGACTGCGCGTGGTTACAAACTGACAATGCGTACTACCGGCCTGGATTCTGATCAGGGCCCAACGGCGGCAAAATACATTCTTGATCACGTAAAACCGAAAAACATCGCGATCATTCATGACAAACAACAGTACGGCGAAGGCCTGGCTCGCTCTGTTCAGGACAACCTGAAAAAAGGCGGCGCAAACGTAGTGTTCTTTGACGGTATCACTGCCGGCGAGAAAGACTTCTCCACGCTGGTAGCGCGTCTGAAGAAAGAAAGCATCGACTTCGTGTATTACGGTGGTTACCACCCAGAAATGGGCCAGATCCTGCGTCAGTCTCGCGCAGCAGGCCTGAAAACTCAGTTCATGGGTCCAGAAGGTGTGGCAAACGTTTCTCTGTCTAACATCGCCGGCGAATCTGCTGAAGGCTTGTTAGTCACCAAACCTAAGAACTACGACCAGGTTCCTGCGAACAAACCAGTTGTGGATGCCATCAAAGCGAAGAAACAAGACCCAAGTGGCGCATTCGTCTGGACAACCTACGCAGCGCTGCAATCTCTGGCTGCGGGCCTGAACAAGTCAGAAGATCCGGCTGAAATCGCTACTTATCTGAAAGGCGCTTCTGTGGAAACCGTAATGGGTCCATTGAGCTGGGATGCGAAAGGGGATTTGAAAGGCTTTGAGTTTGGCGTGTTTACCTGGCATGCCAACGGTACAGCGACCGACGCTAAGTAAGTTTTACAATACCCGCTCTTGTAGAGCGGGTATTTTGGTGGATGACGCTGGCGCTTATCCACCCTACAGGGCACGGTTTTCGTAGGTCGGATAAGCGCCAGCGTCATCCGACGCATTCATCTCATTTCCCCCAACCACCACTTTGCTCCGCAAACCCTACCGCCCGCATAAACGCCGTCATAACATCACGCTCTTCCACACCAACGTCACTCATCCACCATCTGGTGATGCCTGGGTTATCGCGAATCACCTCTTCGACTAAATACTGCCCAACGCCACGACGACGGGTAATTTCACGTACCCGCAGCGAATCTAAAGCGCCTTCGCCACCCGCAAGTGTGACGCGTACCGCGCCTAATAGCCGATCGTTAAATTTTGCCGCGTAAATACGGTGGGCGTCACTAAGAGCCAGTGAGGCGCTGGAATATTCCGGCCAGATCTTTGCAAGATCAATCTTATCCTGAGCACTACACTCAAACAGACGAATGATGGTGAGTTTCATAAGCGAGCTAACCAAAAAGCGGGAAAACCCCGAGTGTAACCAATTTATTTGCGTCAGACGCTTTATCTTTTATCTGCCATATACCAGACGATTAATTTTTGCCTCAAACGTATGCCAGTTTGATAAGTGGTGGATTGAAAAATGGCCAGTATAAAACCCTAAAACCTAGTGTTTTATTCCGCTCTTTGTATCGCTATTTTATGCTGAAAAAGGTGCTTTTTTTTGTTTAACTATCATCAAATACAGAATAATATCTTTGCTTAATAGCCTGAAAAATAGAGAGTTTAGCCTTAAATATTGTAAATATTAACGCTAAGCCCTTAACGACACTCATAAAAATGGCTAAAGGTTGAAAAGTGAACAGCATGCTTTTTGACCATAATAAAACCACAAAATCACGATAAATGGGGATTCAAAGAATGAAAGTAAACGCGAAGACATTACTCGCCGGGTTTGTTGCTTTGGCGGTGTCTCACGCGGCAGCGGCAGCAGACATTAAGGTTGCGGTTGTTGGTGCTATGTCAGGGCCGGTTGCGCAGTGGGGCGACATGGAATTCAACGGTGCTCGCCAGGCAATCAAAGACATCAACGCTAAAGGCGGCATCAAAGGCGACAAACTTGTTGCGGTTGAATACGATGATGCTTGTGACCCGAAACAAGCCGTTGCGGTTGCCAACAAAATCGTCAACGACGGTGTGCGTTACGTTATCGGCCACCTCTGCTCCTCTTCTACTCAGCCAGCGTCTGATATCTACGAAGACGAAGGCATTCTGATGATTACCCCTGGTGCGACTAACCCAGAGCTGACAAGCCGCGGCTACAAAATGATTATGCGTACCGCTGGCCTGGATTCTTCTCAGGGCCCAACCGCCTCTAAATACATTCTTGAAACCGTGAAGCCAAAGCGCATCGCCATCATTCATGACAAACAGCAGTACGGCGAAGGCCTGGCGCGCTCTGTACAAGATGGCCTGAAAAAAGGCGGCGCGGACATCGTCTTCTTCGACGGGATCACCGCGGGCGACAAAGATTTCTCCACGCTGGTTGCGCGTCTGCAAAAAGAAAACATCGACTTCGTTTACTACGGTGGTTACTACCCGGAAATGGGGCAGATCCTGCGTCAGGCGCGTGCTGTTGGCCTGAAAACCCAGTTTATGGGACCAGAAGGTGTGGGTAACGCATCGCTGTCCAACATCGCGGGTGCGGCGGGTGAAGGGATGTTAGTCACCATGCCAAAACGCTATGACCAGGACCCGGCGAACAAAGTTATCGTTGATGAACTGAAAGCTGAGAAGAAAGATCCAAGCGGCCCGTATGTGTGGATCACCTACGCTGCGGTGCAATCTCTGGCGACCTCGCTTGAGCGTACTGGTAGTGAAGAACCTGCTGATTTAATTAAAGACTTAAAAGAAAACGGTGCGAAAACCGTGATTGGGCCGCTGAACTGGGATGAGAAAGGCGATCTGAAGGGATTTGAATTTGGTGTCTTCCAGTGGCATGCCGACGGTTCGTCCTCTGTGGCGAAGTAACGGCTGATAATTCTGGGTCATCCCTCCTCTCCGGCGGCTATGCGCTGGAGGGGAAATAAATAAGGTTATTGTATGTCCGAGCAGTTCCTCTACTTCCTGCAGCAGATGTTTAACGGCGTCACGCTGGGCAGCACTTATGCGTTGATTGCCATCGGTTACACCATGGTTTACGGCATTATCGGCATGATCAACTTCGCCCACGGCGAGGTGTATATGATTGGCAGCTATGTCTCGTTCATGATCATCGCAGCGCTGATGATGCTGGGCATTGATGTGGGCTGGATGCTGGTCGGCGCCGGTTTCATTGGCGCGATTGTTATTGCCAGTGCTTACGGCTGGAGCATCGAACGTGTCGCGTATAAACCGGTGCGTAACTCTAAGCGACTGATTGCACTAATCTCTGCTATCGGGATGTCGATCTTCCTGCAAAACTACGTCAGCCTCACTGAAGGTTCACGCGACATCGCACTGCCAAGCCTGTTTAACGGCCAGTGGGTCATCGGCGCAAGTGAGAACTTCACCGCGACTATCACCACCATGCAGCTGGTTATTTGGGTAGTGACGTTCATCGCGATGCTGGCACTGACGCTGTTTATTCGCTATTCCCGCATGGGCCGTGCCTGCCGTGCGTGTGCAGAAGATTTGAAAATGGCGAGCCTGCTCGGCATTAACACTGACCGCGTTATCTCCCTGACCTTCGTGATTGGCGCTGCTATGGCGGCGGTAGCGGGCGTGTTGCTCGGCCAGTTCTACGGCGTTATCAACCCATACATCGGCTTTATGGCCGGGATGAAAGCCTTCACCGCAGCGGTTCTTGGTGGTATCGGCAGTATTCCTGGCGCGATGATTGGTGGCCTGATTTTAGGTGTTGCAGAAGCGCTGACCTCGGCGTATCTGAGCACCGAATATAAAGATGTTGTCTCCTTTGCACTGCTCATCGTGGTTCTGTTGGTGATGCCAACTGGTATCCTGGGCCGTCCGGAGGTAGAAAAAGTATGAAACCGATGCATGTTGTTTTAGCACTCCTGTCGGCGGCAATCTTCTTCGTTCTGGCGGGCGTCTTTATGGGCGTTCAGCTGAGTCTCGATGGGACTAAACTTGTCGTTCACAGTGCGGAAACGGTGCGCTGGGAGTGGGTTCTGATTGGTACGGCGATTGTCTTCGTCTTCCAGTTGCTGCGCCCTGCATTCCAGAAAGGCATGAAAAAAGTCTCCGGGCCGAAGTTTGTGCTGCCTGCGTTAGACGGTTCTACGCCGAAGCAAAAACTGTTCCTGTTGGCGCTGCTGGTGCTCGCGGTTGCGTGGCCGTTTGTGGTTTCACGCGGCACGGTAGACATCGCCACGCTGACCATGATTTATATCATTCTCGGCCTGGGCCTGAACGTGGTGGTGGGGTTGTCCGGCTTGCTGGTTCTGGGCTACGGCGGTTTTTATGCCATCGGCGCTTATACCTTCGCGTTGCTCAACCATTATTACGGCTTAGGGTTCTGGACGTGCTTGCCAATCGCGGGCCTGGTGTCTGCGGCGGCGGGTTTCCTGCTCGGCTTCCCGGTGCTGCGTTTACGCGGTGACTACCTGGCGATTGTGACGCTCGGCTTTGGTGAAATCGTCCGTATTTTACTGCTTAACAACACCGAAATTACTGGTGGGCCGAACGGTATCAGCCAGATCCCAAAACCAACGTTGTTTGGTCTGGAATTCAGCCGTAGCGCGCGTGAAGGGGGTTGGGATACCTTTAGCAACTTCTTCAACGTTGCGTATAACCCCGGTGACCGCATTATCTTCCTGTACCTCGTCGCGTTGCTATTAGTGGTGTTGTCGCTGTTTGTGATTAACCGCTTGCTGCGTATGCCGCTCGGCCGCGCATGGGAAGCGTTGCGTGAAGATGAAATCGCTTGCCGTTCGCTGGGTCTGAACCCGACGCGCATCAAGCTGACCGCCTTTACCATCAGCGCCGCGTTCGCAGGCTTTGCCGGTACGCTGTTTGCGGCCCGTCAGGGCTTTGTGAGCCCGGAATCCTTCACCTTTGCCGAATCTGCATTCGTGCTGGCGATCGTCGTGCTAGGCGGTATGGGCTCGCAATTTGCCGTTATCCTCGCCGCAGTCCTGTTGGTGGTGTCACGCGAACTGATGCGTGATCTCAACGAATACAGCATGCTGGTGCTCGGTGGCCTGATGGTGCTGATGATGATCTGGCGTCCACAAGGCTTGCTGCCAATGTCACGCCCTCAGTTGAAGCTTAAAAAAGAGCAAGTGGAACAAGTGAAAGGAGAGCAGGCATGAGTCAGCCATTGTTATCCGTAAACGGCTTGATGATGCGTTTTGGCGGCCTGCTCGCCGTAAACAATGTTTCTCTGGAACTGCATCCACAAGAAATTGTTTCGTTAATCGGCCCGAACGGTGCCGGTAAAACCACGGTATTTAACTGCCTGACCGGTTTTTACAAGCCATCAGGCGGTACGATTCTGTTGCGCGACCAGCACCTTGAAGGTCTGCCAGGCCAACAAATCGCGCGGATGGGTGTGGTGCGTACTTTCCAGCACGTGCGTCTGTTCCGTGAAATGACCGTGATTGAAAACTTGCTGGTGGCTCAACATCAGCAACTGAAAACCGGCGTGTTTGCTGGTTTACTGAAAACACCTGCTTTCCGCCGCTCACAAAGCGAAGCGCTGGATCGTGCAGCCATCTGGCTTGACCGTATCGGTCTGCTTGAGCAGGCCAACCGCCAGGCAAGCAACCTTGCGTATGGCGATCAGCGTCGCCTGGAGATTGCGCGTTGTATGGTGACGCAACCAGAAATCCTGATGCTCGATGAACCCGCCGCAGGCCTTAACCCGAAAGAAACCCACGAACTCGACGAGTTAATCATGGAGTTACGTAACCACCACAACACCACCGTGCTGTTAATCGAGCACGACATGAAACTGGTGATGGGCATTTCTGACAGGATTTACGTGGTAAACCAGGGGACGCCGCTTGCGAACGGCACACCGGAACAAATCCGGAATAACCCTGACGTAATCCGCGCGTATCTGGGTGAAGCATAAGAATGGGTGAGGCAAAGATGGAAAATATCATGTTGTCATTTAACCAGGTGAGCGCCCATTACGGAAAAATCCAGGCGCTTCACGGGGTCAGTCTGCATATTAAACAGGGCGAAATCGTCACTCTGATTGGTGCGAACGGTGCGGGCAAAACCACGCTGTTGGGTACACTGTGCGGTGACCCGCGCGCATCCAGCGGCAAGATTACCTTTGATGGCAAAGACATCACCGACTGGCACACCGCTCGCATCATGCGTGAAGCGGTGGCGATTGTGCCGGAAGGCCGCCGTGTGTTTTCACGTATGACGGTGGAAGAAAACCTGGCGATGGGCGGCTTCTTCGCGGAACGCGACCAGTATCATGAACGCATCCAACGCGTATACGAACTGTTCCCGCGCCTGCTGGAACGCCGTATTCAACGTGCGGGAACCATGTCCGGCGGTGAACAGCAAATGCTGGCGATTGGCCGTGCGCTGATGAGCCAACCGCGCTTACTGCTGCTGGACGAGCCGTCGCTTGGCCTCGCGCCAATCATCATTCAGCAGATTTTCGATACCATCGAACAGCTGCGCAGCGAAGGCATGACCATCTTCTTGGTTGAGCAAAACGCCAACCAGGCGCTGAAGCTTGCTGACCGTGGTTACGTGCTGGAAAACGGCCACGTGGTACTGGAAGACACCGGCGACGCGCTGCTGGCTAACGAAGCGGTGCGTAGCGCCTACCTCGGCGGCTAAATTATCGCTTAATCAACAAGGAGCCGTTTGGCTCCTTTTTTATGACAATACTCCGATCACCACTTTCCCTTCACCTCACTGTAACAATTCTGTCACCCCACGGTTATTTTTCTGTCATTCGCGCATGTCATGTTTTGATGCGAACAAAAACGCGTATTTTCGCGCAGTGACCTAATGACAACCTCCAGGGATATACACATGACTGCATCGTTACGACTCACAACACTTTGCCTTGCGCTTGGATGCGTACTTAGCAGCAGCGCTATCGCCGCCACCTCCATTCCGTTCTGGCATTCAATGGAAGGTGAGCTGGGCAAAGAAGTCGATTCACTGGCTCAACGCTTCAACCAGACGCACCCTGATTACAAAATTGTCCCGGTGTATAAAGGTAATTACGAACAAAACCTGGCGGCAGGGATTGCGGCTTTCCGTTCGGGCAATGCGCCAGCCATTTTGCAGGTTTATGAAGTGGGTACGGCGACCATGATGGCCTCGAAAGCCATCAAGCCGGTATATGAAGTTTTTAGCGATGCAGGCATTAAGTTCGACGAATCTCAGTTTGTGCCAACGGTTTCCGGTTACTACACCGATTCAAAAACCGGGCGTCTGCTCTCCCAACCATTTAACAGCTCCACGCCAGTTCTGTATTACAACAAAGACGCCTTTAAGAAAGCTGGCCTGAACCCGGATCAGCCGCCAAAAACCTGGCAAGACCTGGCCGAGTACACCGCCAAACTTAAAGCGGCAGGCATGAAATGCGGCTACGCCAGTGGCTGGCAAGGCTGGATTCAAATCGAAAACTTCAGCGCCTGGAACGGTCTGCCGGTTGCCACCAAAAATAACGGTTTTGATGGCACCGATGCGGTTCTGGAATTCAATAAACCCGAGCAAGTGAAACACATTGCGATGCTGGGAGAGCTGAACAAGAAGGGCGATTTCAGCTACTTTGGCCGCAAAGATGAATCTACCGAAAAGTTCTACAGCGGGGATTGCGCCATCACCACCGCGTCTTCTGGCTCGCTGGCTGATATCCGTCAATACGCCAAATTCAACTACGGCGTGGGCATGATGCCTTATGACTCTACTATTCCGAACGCGCCGCAAAACGCCATTATCGGCGGGGCAAGTTTGTGGGTGATGCAGGGTAAAGACCCCGCGACTTACAAAGGTGTTGCCGAGTTTATGCAGTTCCTCACTCAACCAGAAATTGCGGCTGAATGGCACCAGAAAACTGGTTACTTACCTATCACTAAAGCCGCTTACGACCTGACGCGTGAACAAGGCTTTTACGAGAAAAACCCAGGTGCTGATATCGCCACGCGCCAGATGCTGAACAAGCCGCCATTGCCGTTCACTAAAGGCTTGCGTCTGGGCAACATGCCGCAGATTCGTGCCGTTGTGGATGAAGAGCTGGAATCGGTATGGACCGGCAAGAAAACCCCTCAGCAAGCATTAGATAGCGCGGTTGAGCGTGGTAATCAGTTGCTGCGCCGTTTCGAGCAATCGACTAAGTCCTGATAAACAACCCTCACCCTAACCCTCTCCCTGAGGGCGAGGGGACTTTCTTTTCCCCCTCTCCTGGGGGAGAGGGTCGGGGTGAGGGCGACAATGCTATTTATAAGAGTCACGCTATGTCATCTTCTCGTCCGGTGTTCCGTTCCGGCTGGCTGCCGTATGCGCTAGTGCTGCCGCAACTGCTTATCACCATTATCTTTTTTATTTGGCCTGCGGGCGAAGCGTTGTGGTATTCACTGCAAAATGTCGATCCGTTTGGACTTTCAAGCACGTTTGTTGGCCTGGAAAATTTCAAACAACTCTTCCATGACAGCTACTATCTCGACTCTTTCTATACCACCTTAATTTTCAGTGGATTAGTCGCTGGCAGCGGTTTGCTGGTGTCGCTGTTTTTCGCCGCGCTCACGGATTACGTCATTCGTGGCAGCCGAATTTACCAAACGTTAATGCTGCTGCCGTATGCGGTGGCTCCGGCGATTGCTGCCGTACTGTGGATTTTCCTGTTTAACCCCGGGCGCGGCCTGCTAACTCACGTGCTTGAGCAGTTTGGTTACCACTGGAACCACGCACAAAACAGCGGCCAGGCGATGTTCCTCGTGGTGTTTGCCTCGGTGTGGAAGCAAATCAGCTACAACTTCCTGTTCTTCTTTGCGGCGTTACAGTCGATTCCGCGTTCGTTGATTGAAGCTGCTTCTATTGACGGGGCAGGCCCGGTACGGCGCTTCTTCAAGCTGTCGTTACCGCTGATTGCGCCGGTGAGTTTCTTCCTGCTGGTGGTTAATCTGGTGTACGCCTTTTTCGATACCTTTCCGGTTATTGATGCCGCGACCGGCGGTGGACCAGTACAAGCGACGACCACGCTTATCTACAAAATTTATCGCGAAGGTTTTGCCGGACTCGATCTTTCCGCGTCGGCGGCGCAATCCGTGGTGTTGATGTTCTTAGTCATCATCCTGACCGTGATTCAGTTCCGCTTCGTGGAACGTAAGGTGCGCTACCAATGATTGAGAACCGCCGCGGGCTGACGATTTTCAGCCACACGATGCTGATTCTGGGCATTATCGTGATTTTGTTCCCACTGTATGTCGCGTTTGTCGCGGCGACACTGGATAACGAAGCCGTCTTCCAGACGCCGATGACGCTGATTCCAGGCACGCATCTGCTGGAAAACATGTCTTATATCTGGACGCACGGCGTCGGTGCCAACAGTGCGCCGTTCGGCCTGATGCTGCTAAACAGTTTTGTCATGGCGATGGTCATCACCATTGGCAAAATCACTGTCTCAATGCTTTCAGCCTTTGCGATTGTCTGGTTCCGCTTCCCGTTCCGTAACCTGTTCTTCTGGATGATTTTTATCACCCTGATGCTGCCGGTTGAAGTGCGTATTTTCCCGACGGTAGAAGTTATCGCAAACCTCAAAATGCTCGACAGCTACACCGGCCTGACGCTGCCGTTAATGGCTTCGGCAACCGCTACTTTTTTGTTCCGCCAGTTCTTTATGACGCTTCCCGACGAGTTAATGGAAGCGGCACGTATCGACGGCGCATCGCCGATGCGCTTCTTCCGTGACATCGTTTTGCCGCTCTCAAAAACTAATCTCGCAGCACTCTTTGTCATCACCTTTATCTACGGCTGGAACCAGTATCTCTGGCCGCTGCTGATTATTAGCGACGTCAACCTTGGCACCGCCGTGGCGGGTATTAAAGGCATGATGTCTTCTGGTGAAGGCTCCACCCAGTGGAACCAGGTGATGGCGGCGATGCTGCTGACGCTGATTCCGCCGGTAATTATCGTTTTAGCCATGCAACGAGCGTTCGTGCGTGGCCTTGTTGATAGTGAGAAGTAACCCATGGCAGGACTAAAACTACAGGCAGTGAGCAAAAGTTGGGACAACAAAACTCAGGTCATTGAGCCGCTGACGCTGGATGTCGCAGACGGTGAATTTATCGTGATGGTGGGGCCGTCGGGCTGCGGTAAATCGACGTTGCTGCGCATGGTTGCCGGGCTTGAGCGCGTCACCAGCGGTGATATCTGGATTGACCGCCAGCGCGTCACCGAAATGGAACCGAAAGAGCGTGGCATCGCGATGGTGTTCCAGAACTACGCCCTTTATCCGCATATGAGTGTGGAAGAAAACATGGCGTGGGGGCTGAAAATCCGCGGCATGGGCAAAGCGCATATTCAGCAGAAAGTGGTGGAAGCGGCGCGTATTCTTGAACTCGATGGCTTGCTTAAACGCCGCCCACGCGAACTTTCCGGCGGCCAACGCCAGCGTGTGGCAATGGGGCGCGCCATTGTGCGCGACCCGGCAGTTTTCCTCTTCGATGAACCGTTATCCAACCTGGATGCCAAACTGCGCGTACAAATGCGCCTCGAATTACAACAGCTGCACCGCCGCCTGAAAACTACCAGTTTGTACGTGACGCACGACCAGGTCGAAGCGATGACGCTGGCGCAGCGCGTGATGGTGATGAACAAAGGCGTCGCCGAACAAATCGGCACGCCTGTTGAAGTCTACGAACGCCCGGCCAGCCGCTTTGTGGCGAGTTTTATCGGCTCGCCCGCCATGAACCTGCTGGAAGGTAAAATCAGTGCTGACGGCACGCGTTTTGAGCTGGCAAGCGGCATGGCGTTGCCATTAGGCAATGCGCCGAATGGGCTTCAGGGGCTTGCGGTGACGCTGGGTATCCGCCCGGAACATATTGCGCTAAGCTCACAATCCGCAGGCGGCGTGCCCTTTTTGGTGGATACGCTGGAGATGCTCGGTGCAGATAATTTAGTGCACGGGCGCTGGGGCGAGCAAAAAATGGTGGTGCGCCTGACGCATCAGGAACGCCCACAACCCGGTAGTACGCTGTGGCTACATCTGCCTGAAAATCATCTACATTTCTTTGCTAAAGATAATGGACAACGTTTATGAGCAACTGGCCATACCCGAAAGTCGCGGCCCATCGTGGCGGTGGCAAACTGGCACCGGAAAATACGCTGGCAGCGATTGATGTCGGTGCGCGTTACGGGCACACCATGATTGAGTTCGACGCCAAGCTTTCACAGGATGGGCACATTTTCCTGCTGCATGACGACACTCTGGAACGCACCAGTAACGGCTGGGGTATCGCGGGCGATTTACCCTGGGATAAACTGCTGAATGTCGATGCCGGAAGTTGGTATAGCGGTGAGTTTAAAGGCGAACCATTGCCGCAGCTTTCTCAAGTTGCCGAGCGGTGTAAGCAACATGGCATGATGGCGAATATTGAAATCAAACCGACCACCGGTACCGATGCGCTAACCGGAAAAACGATCGCGCTGGCAGCACTTGAATTATGGCAAGGGCAAACCGCGCCATTGCTGTCTTCGTTTTCTATCGAAGCGCTGGAAGCCGCACAATTTGCCGTGCCTGAATTACCGCGTGGGTTGTTACTCGACGAATGGCGCGATGACTGGCGTGAACTGACCGCCCGTCTGGGTTGTGTTGCCATTCACTTGAATCATAAATTGCTCGATGAAGCGCGTGTGCAGGAGCTGAAAGCGGCGGGATTACATATTCTGGTTTATACGGTGAATAATCCCCAACGAGCAGCTACGCTGCTGCGCTGGGGTGTGGATATCATCTGTACCGACTGTATCGACCAAATTGGTGCAGATTTTACGTACTAAATGCCAGGTCCATGTCGGATGACGCAAGCTTATCCGACCTACGGTAAGGGGGGGGGTAAGCGTGAGCGTCATCCACCATTTTCCTTACGTCGGGGCTTAATGAGTCCCAGGATTCAACATGCTGCCATTGGTCGTCGGTTGCAGCATATGCTGTTGCCCGCTGCTGGTCGCGCTACTGTTTAACATGCCACCATTGGTATTTGGCAACACTTGTTGTGTCCCGACATCCAGCTCATTTGCAGGCGTTGTTGTCGATTTAAAGACGCCCTGCGAATTGTTATTTATCTGCGATTCCAGATGCTGTTGCTGCACGCGGGTTTGCGTTTGTAACTGCTGATTTAACATACCTTTTTGTTGTATCTGCTGGGTTTGCATTTGTTGCTGCATCCGTTGCTGACTGGGGATCTGATAACCCTGTTGATTGGGATTATTCAGGGTATTAATCGGCTGTGCCAAACAGGTCAATGGCAGCAAAGCTGCCAGCATAAGTATTTTTTTCATCGTCACTTCCTCCATTT
Source organism: Buttiauxella agrestis ATCC 33320 (assembly GCA_024169445.1). Classification (GTDB taxonomy): domain Bacteria; phylum Pseudomonadota; class Gammaproteobacteria; order Enterobacterales; family Enterobacteriaceae; genus Buttiauxella; species Buttiauxella ferragutiae. The sequence continues at coordinate 822,675 of JALKFA010000001.1, read as the reverse complement.
GGGGGATCTACTAAGTTTAATCGTTTTCTGACACTACGATGATTATTTAGGATTTTTAGCCAGGCGGGTTTCCAATTTTGGGCCAGGCTTATCGTGGGATTCCCCAAACATGGAGAACATAACGATGAAGCAGTGGAAAAATATTCGTCTGGAAATTCTGCGTTGGATGACCATTCCTGCGCTAATGATAGGACTGTGCCTTTCTGTTAGTGCCGCACCGCCTCCGGTTGCGGCTCCTGTATCTTACGGCGTCGAAGCCGATGTCTTCCATCCAGTACGTGCTGAAAATGGCATGGTTGCCTCGCAGGATTCGCTGGCCACACAAGTCGGTGTCGAGATTCTCAAGCAGGGCGGGAATGCGGTCGATGCCGCTGTTGCAGTCGGTTTTGCGCTGGCGGTAACCCACCCGCAGGCGGGGAACATCGGCGGCGGTGGCTTTATGATGCTGCGCACCAAAGATGGTAAAACCACCGCCATTGATTTCCGTGAAATGGCACCAGAAAAAGCATCGCGTGACATGTTCCTCGATGCGCAAGGCAATGCAGACAGCAAAAAATCTCTTACCTCACATCTTGCATCAGGCACGCCTGGCACCGTGGCGGGCTTCGCTCTGGCGCTGGAAAAATACGGCACACTGCCGCTGAACAAAGTTATCCAGCCTGCAATCAAACTGGCACAGGACGGTTTCACGGTGAACGATGCACTGGCTGAAGACCTGAAAGTTTATGGTGCAGAAGTTCTCCCGAATCACCCAAACAGCAAAGCTATTTTCTGGAAGGCTGACGGCGAACCGCTGCAAAAGGGCGACAAACTGGTGCAAACCAACCTCGCCAAAAGCCTGGAAATGATTGCCGAAAATGGCCCGGATGCGTTCTACAAAGGCGCAATTGCTGACCAGATTGCCGAAGAAATGGCAAAGAATGGCGGGTTGATTAGCAAGGTTGATCTGGCGAATTACAAAGCCGTAGAGCGTGCGCCGATTAGCGGCGATTACCGTGGCTACCAGATTTTCTCCATGCCACCACCGTCTTCAGGCGGCATCCACATTGTGGAAATCCTCAATATTCTGGAAAACTTCGATCTCGCCAAATACGGTTTTGGCAGCGCCGATGCCATGCAGTTAACGGCTGAAGCGGAAAAATATGCCTATGCCGATCGTTCGGAATATCTCGGTGACCCTGACTTTGTCAAAGTGCCGTGGCAGGCGCTGACCAACAAAGCCTACGCCAAATCGCTGGCTGAGCAGATAGACATCAACAAAGCACGTCCATCGAGCGAAATTAAACCCGGCAAACTGGCGCCATATGAAAGCAACCAGACCACGCATTTCTCGGTGGTGGATAAAGACGGCAACGCTGTAGCGGTGACTTATACGCTCAATACCGTGTTCGGTACGGGCATTGTGGCAGGTAACACCGGCATCCTGATGAACAACCAAATGGATGATTTCTCTGCAAAACCTGGTGTGCCAAATGTCTACGGGCTGGTGGGTGGCGATGCCAACGCCGTTGGGCCGCATAAACGCCCGCTGTCGTCGATGTCGCCGACAATCGTGGTGAAAGATGGCAAAACCTGGCTGGTAACCGGCAGCCCTGGCGGTAGCCGTATCATTACCACTGTGCTGCAAATGGTGATGAACACCATCGATTACGGGATGAACGTTGCCGAAGCCACCAACGCGCCGCGCTTCCATCACCAGTGGCTGCCTGATGAGCTACGAGTCGAAAAAGGTTTTAGCCCGGATACAGTCAAATTGCTGAAAGATAAAGGGCAGAACGTGAAGGTGAAAGAAGCGATGGGCAGTACGCAGAGCATTATGGTAGGGCCAGATGGTGCGTTATACGGTGCTTCTGACCCGCGTTCGGTGGATGATTTGACTGCCGGATATTAAGTTTTTCCCCTCGCCCGTCTGGTTTTCTCCCTCTCCCTGAGGGAGAGGGCCGGGGTGAGGGCGATCTATTCCGGCTTAAACCGCGCCATAAAATACGCATCCACATACTGACCATCGCGCAGCGCGTAATTCTTACCGGTGCCTTCAATCTCGAAACCGAACTTACGGTAAACCGCCACGCCGGGTTCGTTATCAACAAACACTGTCAGTTCAATGCGCTCGATGCGCAGCCAGTTATCACACAGGTCGGTCATGGCTGCCATTAATGCACTTGCGATACCGCGATTGCGATGTTGCCCGCAAACGCTAAGACCAAATGTTGCCACATGGCTACGACGCGGGTTTTGTTCGACAGACAGCGCCAGATGCCCTGCTACAACATCGTCGACACAAGCCACCAGCTGTTTGCGTCCTGCGGGTGGATGCTTCATTCGTTCTTCCCACATTTCAAGAGAAGGATGAGGGAGTTGTAGCGTGTTGTGATAAACCTCTGACTGGGCATTAATCTGACGTAAAGCATCAAGATCTCTTAATTCAGCGTGGCGTATCACGATCTCACTCATTCCTTTTCTCCTCAAATAGTTAAGTAACCTCTTAAACATCAGTGACTTTTTAGTTTTCGTCAACTGCTAAGTTTTTCTAAAAATTAGTAGACAAGTGCGAATGATAATGATTATTATTGCCATGCGTTCAGGGGAGACCCCTACGGAGATAACCTGAAAGCACGACATTGCTCACATTGCTTCCAGTATTACTTTAGCCAGCCTTGAGCTGGCTTTTTTTTATTCTTTTTTCAGCCTGGCTTACTTACCATTTTGTCCCCGAGCTGTGCTCGAAATCCTCACGTACTTTAAGTACGCTCCGGTTTCTGCGCGCAGGTCGTGAACAAACTGGCTGCGCCGCCGACGGCTGATCCATGAACAGTTCCAACTAATTTGGGCAAAGCAGTCACTTTGTCTTTTCGTAGGGCGGATAAGCGCAGCGTCATCCGCCAAAAAACGCGGTGCCAAAAAACCAAAGAATGAAGTAGGGTAATTGCAATTTAAAGTCAAAAAGGACGAAGCAATGACCCTACACTGCGCTTTTATAGGTTTTGGCAAAAGCACTACCCGCTACCACCTGCCTTACGTTCTGGTTCGCAAAGATAAACTTCACGTCGCGCATATTTTCCGTCGCCATGAAAAACCAGAAATTGAGCAGCAACCGCAATACAGCCACATCCATTTCACCAGCCAGCTTGATGACATTCTCAACGACCCGCAGGTCAAACTGGTGGTGGTATGTACTCATCAGGATAGCCATTTCGAATATGCAAAACGCGCGCTGGAAGCGGGCAAAAATGTGCTGGTGGAAAAGCCTTTCACCCCGACACTGGCTGAAGCTAAACAACTGTTTGAACTGGCTAAAGCGAAAGGACTGACCGTCACGCCTTATCAGAATCGCCGTTTTGATTCCTGTTTCCTGACGATGAAAAAAGCCATCGAAAGTGGCAAGTTGGGCAAAGTTGTTGAAATAGAAAGCCACTTTGATATGTATCGCCCGGCAGCGGCAACCGCACCAGGCACCTTTGCAGATGGTGCTTTCTACGGCCTTGGCGTGCACACCATGGACCAGATCATCTCAATTTTTGGCCGCCCGGATCGCGTCGCTTACGATATTCGTAGCGTGCGCAATAAGGCTAATCCAGACGATACCTTTGAAGCACAGCTGTTTTACGGTGACCTGAAAGCTATTGTTAAAACCAGCCACCTGGTGAAAATCGACTATCCGAAATTCCAGGTTCACGGCACCAAAGGCTCGTACCTTAAATACGGTATCGACCAGCAAGAAACCAGCCTCAAGGCTTACATCATGCCCGGTGAGCCGGGCTTTGCAGCAGACAGCAGCGTCGGCGTGCTTGAATACGTCAACGACGCGGGTGAAACCGTGCGCGAAGAGATTAAACCGGAGCAGGGCGACTATGGCCGCGTGTACGACGCGCTGTATGAAACCATTGTTAACGGCAAACCTAATTACGTCAGCGAAATTGAAGCACTGACCAACCTCGAGATCCTTGAGCGCGGTTTCGAACAGCCTTCTCCTTCTGTCGTGACCCTCGCTTAGCTCCGCTCTGACGCCTCTGACTCGTTCACTTTTTTTGAACAGAGGCGTCAATTTTCACCCTCTATGATCATTTCCGATTCGGGTCCACACTTAGCCCATCAAACGAATTGCGGAGAAATGAAGATGATCTTTTTAAGAAAAGCTGAAGAACGTGGTCACGCCAATCATGGTTGGTTGGATAGCTGGCACACCTTCTCATTCGCTAACTATTACGATGCCAATTTCATGGGTTTCTCGGCATTACGTGTGATTAACGAAGACGTCGTGGAAGCCGGTGAAGGCTTTGGGACTCACCCACACAAAGACATGGAAATCCTGACCTATGTACTGGAAGGTGCGGTTGCGCATCGCGACAGCATGGGTAACGAAGAACAGGTTCCAGCGGGGGAATTCCAGATTATGAGTGCCGGTACCGGGATTACTCACTCGGAGTACAACCCAAGCAAAACCGAGCGCCTGCGTCTGTACCAAATCTGGATCATCCCGGATAAAACAGGCATCACGCCGCGTTACGATCAGCGTCGTTTTGATGCACCACAGGGCCGCCAACTGGTGCTGTCTCCAGATGCTCGTGACGGTTCCCTGAAGGTGAATCAAGATATGGAATTGTCGCGTTGGGCATTGGCTAAAGACGAACAATCTGTCTACCAGATTCCGGCAGATCGCCGCATTTGGCTGCAGGTTGTCAAAGGTGATGTGTCTATCAACGGGACTCAGGCAAAAACCAGTGATGCTATTGCTGTGTGGGATGAACAAGCGATTTCGATTCATGCTAATGAAGCAAGTGAAGTCCTGCTGTTTGATTTACCACCAGTCTAATAAATACTGATAGTTACCGGTCACAACCTTCCTCAAAACAGGGGGAAGGTTGTGCTTTGTCCGTGCTAAACTTCGTTGTCGATAGTCAACCAGTACAGCAGGATAATGAAAAAGAAAAGACCGGTATTACAGGACGTTGCAGACCGCGTAGGGGTGACCAAAATGACGGTCAGCCGATTTTTACGTAACCCTGACCAGGTTTCCGCGACGTTACAGGTAAAAATTGCTGCCGTACTTGATGAACTTGGCTACATTCCCAACCGCGCACCAGACATCCTTTCTAATTCCACAAGCCGCGCTATCGGCGTGTTACTACCCTCGCTGACCAACCAGGTTTTTGCGGAAGTGCTGCGTGGCATTGAAAACGTGGTTGATGCTTACGGCTACCAGACCATGCTCGCTCACTACGGCTACAAACCTGAGCTGGAAGAAGAGCGTCTGGAATCAATGCTTTCCTGGAATATCGACGGCTTGATCCTCACCGAACGCACCCATACCCCGCGCACCCTAAAAATGATTGAAGTGGCAGGTATTCCGGTAGTGGAACTGATGGACAGCATTTCACCGTGTCTCGACATCGCCGTGGGGTTTGATAACTTCGAAGCCGCACGCCAAATGACTGCCGCGATAATTGCCCGTGGTCACCGTCACGTTGCGTATCTTGGCGCACGCCTTGATGAACGTACCGTGATCAAGAAAAAAGGCTACGAGCAAGCGATGCTGGACGCCGGTCTGGTGCCGTACAGCGTGATGGTCGAACAATCCTCTTCTTACTCCACTGGTATCGAATTGTTCCGCCAGGCGCGTCGTGAATATCCGCAGCTCGACAGTATCTTCTGTACTAACGATGACTTAGCTATTGGCGCGGCATTTGAATGCCAACGCCAGGGGCTGAGCATTCCAAAAGATATGGCGATTGCCGGTTTCCACGGCCACGATATTGGTCAGGTTATGGAACCCCGTCTTGCCAGTGTGTTAACGCCGCGTGAACGTATGGGGCGCATTGGTGCTGAGCGTTTACTGGCGAGAATTCGCGGTGAAGCAGTGACGCCGCAAATGCTCGATTTGGGCTTTACACTTTCCCCTGGCGGTTCAATTTAGCGCCATAATTTTTGATATAGTTCACACTTATTCACTTTTTAAGTGAATGGTTATTGCTTATTGCGAACGCTCTACTGACAATGTTACCGATAACAGTTACCCGTAACAATTTCTTATAACAAATTGTTGCGCCAGTCGGAGCTACGCGATGAGCACTACCAACCACGACCACCATATCTACGTCCTGATGGGCGTTTCTGGCAGCGGTAAATCTGCTGTTGCAAGCGAAGTTGCACACCAACTCAAAGCGGCATTCCTGGACGGCGACTTCCTGCATCCACGCTGCAATATCACGAAAATGGCTTCCGGTGAGCCGCTTAACGATGAAGATCGCAAGCCGTGGCTACAAGCATTAAACGATGCAGCTTTCGCTATGCAGCGCACCAACAAAGTCTCCTTGATCGTTTGCTCTGCGTTGAAAAAAGTCTATCGCGACCAATTACGTGAAGGTAACCCGAATCTCTCTTTCATCTACATGAAAGGTGATTTTGAAGTGATTGAAAACCGCCTGAAAGCACGCAAAGGCCACTTCTTCAAAACGCAGATGCTGGTGACTCAGTTTGAAACGCTGCAAGAGCCGAAAGCGGATGAGCCAGATGTTCTGGTGGTAAATATCGACCAGTCACTGGAAAACGTGGTGGCGAGCACCATTGAGGTCATTAATAAAGGCAGTGCGCAGTGAGTACATTAACGCTTGTTTTAACAGCAGTTGGCTCGGTTTTGCTGCTGCTGTTTTTAGTGATGAAGGCGCGAATGCACGCCTTCGTTGCTTTGATGGTGGTTTCAATTGGGGCAGGGATATTTTCCGGGATGCCGCTCGATAAAATCGCGGCAACCATGGAAAAAGGGATGGGCGGAACGCTTGGCTTTCTGGCTATCGTCGTCGCGCTCGGCGCGATGTTTGGCAAGATTCTTCATGAAACCGGCGCGGTAGACCAGATTGCGGTCAAAATGCTGAAGTCTTTTGGTCACAGTCGCGCGCACTATGCGATTGGCCTGGCTGGCCTGATTTGTGCGCTGCCGCTATTCTTCGAAGTCGCTATTGTATTGCTGATAAGCGTAGCCTTTTCCATGGCGCGCCACACCGGCACTAACCTTGTTAAACTGGTTATTCCTCTGTTTGCGGGCGTTGCAGCCGCTGCGGCATTTCTGCTGCCTGGGCCTGCGCCAATGCTGCTCGCCTCCCAAATGCACGCCGATTTTGGCTGGATGATTCTGCTGGGTCTGTGCGCGGCGATTCCAAGTATGATTATTGCCGGGCCGCTGTTTGGTAACTTCATCAGCAAATACGTCGAACTGCATATTCCTGACGACATCACTGAACCGCACCTGGGCGAAGGCAAACTGCCATCGTTCGGTTTCAGTCTTTCGCTGATCCTGCTGCCGCTGGTGTTAGTTGGCATGAAAACTATCGCTGCGCGTTTCGTCGAGCAGGGTTCCAGCTTGTACCAGTGGCTGGAATTTATCGGCCATCCGTTCACGGCGATTCTGGTTGCTTGCCTGGTGGCGATTTACGGTCTGGCGTACCGCCAGGGTATGGCGAAAGAGAAGGTCATGGAAATCTGTGGTCACGCGCTGCAACCTGCGGGAATCATCCTGCTGGTTATCGGTGCGGGCGGCGTGTTCAAACAAGTGCTGGTGGATTCAGGTGTTGGCCCGGCATTGGGCGAAGCGTTGACTGGCCTGGGCTTGCCAATTGCATTGACCTGCTTCGTGCTGGCGGCAGCGGTGCGTATCATCCAGGGTTCGGCAACCGTAGCTTGTCTGACTGCAGTTGGCCTGGTGATGCCGGTTATCGAACAGCTCAACTACAGCGGCGCACAAATGGCAGCATTGTCGATTTGTATTGCTGGGGGTTCTATCGTCGTGAGCCACGTTAACGATGCCGGTTTCTGGCTTTTCGGTAAATTTACCGGCGCGACAGAAGGGCAAACCCTGAAAACCTGGACCATGATGGAAACCATTCTTGGTACCACTGGTGCAGTTGTCGGGATGATTGCGTTTACGCTGCTGTCTTAAGTATGTGATTTAACGCTCTGGTAAATCCAGAGCGTTATGTTTTGTGTCACGACATCAGCGGTAACAACTGCTGATAAATCTGGTTAAACACTTTTCTACGTGCCTGATATTGCTCATGTCGGGCCATGTCTGGTTTGTGCTGTTGCTCAAGCGGTAACTGCGGAAGCAGCGCTTGCAGCGGTTTATCTGGCGACATGGCGATTTGCGCCAGCCGTGCTGCACCCAGCGCTGGGCCGACATCTCCACCGGTGCGATAATCTAGCGTTTGCCCACTGATATCTGCCAGCATTTGCCGCCAGTACGGGCTGCGCGCCCCACCGCCAATCAGTGTGACACTTTGCGGTGTGACTCCGCAGGAATGCACCACGTCCATACCATCCGCCAGCGCATAACCTACGCCTTCTAACACGGCGCGGGCCAGTTCGGCTGGCCCATGCTGATGGGTCAGGCCAAAGAAAACGCCTTTTGCCTGTGGATTATTGTGCGGCGTACGCTCGCCAGACAGATACGGTAAAAACCAGATCTCACCAGCGTCTTCATCGGCTTTTTCGGCGGCTTCCAGCAGTGCCGGAACGCTCTCGATACCGGTTAATTTTGCCGCCCAATCGAGACACGATGCGGCGCTGAGCATCACTGACATGAGGTGCCAGCGATGGGGTAGAGCATGGCAGAAGCTGTGGACGGCACTTTCCGGTTTACTGAGGAATCCTTCACTTACCGCAAAGTAAACGCCAGACGTTCCCAACGATAACATAGCCTGGCCCGCATCCATCATGCCGACACCGACTGCGCCCGCGGCGTTATCGCCACCGCCTGCAACCACCGGTACGGCAGGCATATTCCACGCACGTGCGACGTCTGCTTTCAATGTGCCAGTAATCTCGCTGCCTTCGAATAAATCTGGCATTTGCTGGCGACTCAACTGGCACGCGTCGAGCATTTTATCGCTCCAGTCGCGCTTCGTGACATCCAGCCACATGGTACCTGCGGCGTCAGACATATCGCTGGCAAACACGCCGCTCATACGCAGACGCAGGTAATCTTTCGGCAGCAGGACTTTATCTATTTTCGCGAAGACTTCAGGTTCATGGCGTTTCACCCACAGCAGTTTTGGTGCGGTAAAACCTGGCATCATCAGGTTGCCGGTAATTTGGCGGGAATCGGGTACGCTTGCTTCAAGCAAGGCGCACTCTTCTGCGCTGCGACCGTCATTCCATAAAATTGCCGGGCGCAACACGTTCTGCTGGCTATCGAGCAGTGTTGCACCGTGCATCTGCCCAGCAATCCCCAACGCTTTCACATCTTTAAGAGAGTGCTGCTCGCCGAGCGCTTTCATTGCGCGGTCTGTTGCTTGCCACCAGTGCTCTGGATCTTGCTCCGACCATAACGGATGTGGACGTGACACGGTCAGCGTTTCAGTCCTTGAAGCCAGCACTTCGCCTTGCTCTCCGAGCAAAATCGCTTTCACACCCGAGGTGCCGAGATCGATTCCGATGTACATATCGACTCCTTACAAACGCGCCACGTAAAACGTGGCGCGGGAATTCGTAGGGTGGATAAGCAAAGCGTCATCCACCATTTCAACTACGGTTTAAACTTATCTGTCGAACAGGTAATGATTGACCAGGTTTTCCAGTAATTCCTGATGCCCACTTTGATGCTGTGGATTCAGGTCATGCTGTTCAGCGTACTGTGCAATTTGTGAAAGCGACATTTGCCCTTTCAGAATTTGCTGACCAAGTTCACCATTCCAACCGGCATAACGTTTCGCAACGCGTTTATCCAGTTCGCCATCTTCAATCATGCGTGCGGCAATTTTCAGTGACAGCGCCATCACATCCATCGCACCAATGTGACCATAGAACAAGTCGTACTTGTCGGTACTCTGACGGCGCACTTTGGCGTCAAAGTTCAGGCCGCCAGTGGTGAAACCACCTGCTTTGAGAATTTCGTACATCACCAGTGAGTTTTCTTCCACGCTGTTCGGGAACTGGTCGGTATCCCAACCCAGTTGCGGGTCGCCACGGTTGGCATCGACGGAACCGAAGATACCCAACGCAATGGCGCTGGCAATTTCGTGATGGAATGAGTGACCGGCAAGTGTCGCGTGGTTCGCTTCAATGTTTACTTTGATCTCTTTTTCCAGACCGAACTGCTTCAGGAAACCGTAGACCGTCGCAACATCGTAATCGTATTGGTGCTTGGTTGGCTCCTGCGGTTTCGGTTCGATAAGCAACGTGCCGCGGAAACCAATTTTATGTTTGTGCTCAACCACCATCTGCAAGAAGCGGCCAATTTGCTCACGTTCCTGGCGCAAATCGGTATTGAGCAGGGATTCGTAACCTTCACGGCCACCCCAAAGCACATAGTTTTCGCCGCCCAACTGGTGAGTGGCATTCATTGCGGTGACGACTTGCGTTGCCGCCCAGGAGAATACTTCTGGATCTGGGCTGGTCGCAGCACCTGCGCCATAACGAGGATTGGTAAAGCAGTTGGCTGTACCCCACAGCAATTTCACGCCGCTTTCTTGCTGCTTTTTCGCCAGCACTTCGGTCATTTTCGCGAAGTTATTCAGGTACTCTTTCAGCGATGCGCCTTCTGGCGAAACGTCCACATCATGGAAGCAGTAATACGGGACATTCAGCTTGTGGAAGAACTCGAACGCCACATCAGCTTTTAATTTTGCCAGGCCTAATGCGTCGCCAGCTTGCTGCCACGGACGTTCAAACGAACCGGCACCAAACATGTCGGCACCATTCCAGCAGAAGTTATGCCAGTAACAAGCGGCAAAGCGCAGGTGTTCTTCCATACGTTTACCCAGCACGATTTCATCTGGATTGTAGTGACGAAATGCCAGTGGGTTAGCGGTTTTAGGGCCTTCAAAACGTACACGTTCAAGTTGGTCGAAATAGGCTTGCATAATTGACTCCGTAATCAGGGGGAATATACCCGTCGTCCTTCAAGATGCAGGGGTGTTGGCTGCTCTCACTCACCCGAATCACTTACCTGAGTAAGCTCATCGGGATTCATTCGATTGCCGCCTTCCTGCAACTCGAATTATTTTGGGTATAGCAAGTAAGCGATTCTGTAACCATCCTGTATTTTCCCTGGAGTTTGCTCAATTACGTTATTTCACACTGTGATTAAGAGAATGCTCAAATGTGCGCTGCCTCGCAAAAAATGTTGAAAATAATGAATGAAGTATCTTTATGGTTATTCCAATAAATAAAGCAACGAATGCATTTGTTAAATTAAAAGCAGATCGCCATCATAAATTAGAAATTAAACCAAAAAACGTAATGGGAAGATGAAAATCTGTAATTGCTGGATTTGTATTCACAGTCAACAATTCGAACCGGTCAACAGATGTTAATAATTTTTAATCCGATTTATCCCACCCTACACAGGTATAAAAAAATGCGAATGAAGATTAAGAACCTCTTACTAACGTTGTGTGCCTCGCTTGTTCTAACCAGTGCCTGCAGTATCGCCAAAGAAGTTAAAATCGGCATGGCAATTGATGATTTACGCCTGGAACGCTGGCAGAAAGACCGCGATATTTTTGTTAAGAAAGCCGAATCTTTGGGGGCGAAAGTCTTTGTACAGTCCGCTAATGGCAACGAAGAAACGCAAATGTCGCAAATAGAAAACATGATCAACCGTGGCGTGGATGTGCTGGTCATTATTCCTTATAACGGCCAGGTATTGAGCAACGTGATTGCCGAAGCCAAAAGAGAGGGCATAAAAGTATTAGCTTATGATCGCATGATTAATAATGCCGACATTGATTATTATATTTCATTTGATAATGAAAAAGTCGGTGAGCTTCAGGCACAAAGCATTGTTAATAAAGTACCTTCTGGTAATTATTTCCTGATGGGTGGTTCGCCAGTTGATAATAATGCGAAGTTATTCCGTCAAGGGCAGATGAAAGTATTAAAACCATATATTGATAGCGGGAAAATAAAAGTCGTCGGCGATCAATGGGCTGATGGTTGGTTGCCTGAAAACGCATTGAAAATCATGGAAAATGCGCTAACGGCTAATAACAATAAAATTGATGCGGTTGTGGCATCAAATGATGCGACAGCTGGTGGGGCAATCCAGGCGTTAAGTGCGCAAGGGTTGGCGGGCAAAGTGGCCATTTCTGGGCAAGACGCCGATTTAGCCGGTGTAAAACGTATTATCGCCGGTACGCAGACCATGACGGTTTATAAGCCAATCACCCAACTCGCAAATACAGCAGCGGAAATTGCCGTTGAACTGGGCGAGGGCAAACAACCGGCATCGGATGCCAAGCTGAATAATGGCGTTAAAGATGTCCCTTCACGCCTTCTTACTCCAATCGAAGTCGACAAAGCTAATATCGACAGCACCATTGTGGCTGACGGTTTCCACAAAAAGAGCGAGCTATAACCTGCTGCGCCCGTGTTTTCCCACGGGCGCTATCCTGTAACCAGGTAAAGGAGGGGCTATGCCTTGTTTACTGGAAATGAAAAATATCACCAAGACCTTCGGCGTCGTGAAGGCGGTTGATAGTGTCAGCCTGTCAGTAGATTCCGGAGAGGTGATGTCACTTTGTGGTGAAAATGGCTCCGGCAAATCCACGCTGATGAAAGTACTTTGCGGTATTTACCCTTACGGCAGCTACGAGGGTGAAATCTGGTTTGCCGGGGAAAAACTGCAGGCGAGCCATATCCGCGACACCGAACGCAAAGGTATTGCCATCATTCACCAGGAATTGGCGCTGGTTAAGCATTTGACGGTGCTGGAAAATATTTTCCTTGGGGCAGAAATTTCACGGCATGGTGTGCTGGACTACGACAGCATGACCCTTCGTTGCCAAAAGTTGCTCGCGCAGGTGAGCTTAAATATCTCTCCGGATACCCGCGTAGGGTCGCTTGGGCTGGGGCAGCAACAACTGGTCGAAATTGCCAAAGCGCTGAATAAACAGGTGCGATTGCTGATTCTCGACGAGCCAACGGCCTCGTTAACAGAGCAAGAAACGGCGGTGCTGCTGGGAATTATTCGTGACCTGCAAGCGCACGGCATCGCCTGTGTATATATCTCCCACAAGCTCAATGAAGTTAAAGCGATTTCCGATACCATTTGCGTTATCCGCGACGGAAAACCGATTGGTACACGCGATGCAGCACTCATGCAGGAAGAAGACATCATTACCATGATGGTTGGGCGTGAGTTAACCGCGCTCTACCCAAATGAGCCGCATCAGACCGGTGATGAAATTCTTCGCGTCGAGCATCTTACTGCCTGGCATCCCGTCAACCGGCATATCAAACGCGTCAACGATATTTCATTTTCACTGCACAAAGGCGAAATCCTTGGAATAGCGGGGCTGGTTGGCGCAGGGCGAACCGAAGCGGTTCAGTGCCTGTTCGGCGTTTGGCCCGGGAAATCTGAAGGTCGTATTTTCATTGATAACGAACCTGTCGCTATCAGCAATTGCCAGCAAGCTATTGCCCACGGTATTGCCATGGTGCCTGAAGATCGAAAAAGAGATGGCATCGTGCCGATTATGGCGGTAGGGCAAAACATCACCCTTGCCGCCTTGAATCAGTTTTCTGGGGCTCTCACTCACCTTGATGACGCCGCAGAGCTTAACTGCATCCTGCAATCAATTGAGCGGTTAAAAGTGAAAACTTCGTCGCCTGATTTGGCTATTGGCCGCCTGAGTGGTGGTAATCAGCAAAAAGCAATTCTGGCGCGCTGTCTGCTGCTCAATCCTCGCATCCTGATTCTGGATGAACCCACGCGCGGCATTGATATCGGTGCGAAATATGAAATCTACAAACTGATCAACCAACTGGTGCAGCAAGGCATTGCGGTGATTGTTATTTCATCTGAATTGCCGGAAGTGCTCGGTCTGAGTGACAGAGTGCTGGTGATGCACGAGGGGCGAATCAAAGCCGACCTGATTAATAACAATTTGACCCAGGAACAGGTTATGGAAGCTGCACTGAGGAGCGAAAAGCATGTCGAAAAGCAATCCGTCTGAACTGAAACTCACGGCACCAGCAGCTTCACCTTTTGCGGGGTTGCGGGCGCTAAATCTACAGGTTTTTGTCATGATTGCCGCGATTGTGGTGATCATGTTGTTCTTTACCTGGACCACTGAAGGCGCCTATCTCAGCGCCAGAAACGTTTCCAACTTACTGCGCCAGACAGCCATTACCGGAATCCTGGCGGTCGGCATGGTATTCGTCATTATCTCTGCGGAAATTGACCTTTCTGTCGGCTCGATGATGGGCTTGCTGGGTGGTGTGGCGGCGATTTTTGATGTCTGGTTAGGCTGGCCGTTACCACTGACTATTGTCGTGACACTGGCGCTTGGTCTGGTGTTGGGGGCGTGGAACGGTTGGTGGGTAGCTTATCGCAAAGTCCCTTCGTTCATCGTCACGCTCGCCGGCATGTTGGCATTTCGTGGCGTTTTGATTGGCATTACCAACGGCACCACTGTTTCTCCAACCAGCGTCGATATGTCGCAAATCGGGCAAAGTTATCTGCCGGACGGCATTGGCTTTGGTATCGGTACTTTAGGGCTGGTCGCTTTTGTTGCCTGGCAATGGCGGATGCGTATTCGCCGTCAGGCTTTGGGGCTGGCAACACCAGCATCGACAGGCGTTGTCGGGCGGCAGGCTATCACCGCGGTCATCGTACTTGGCGCAATCTGGCTGCTCAATGATTACCGCGGTGTGCCAACGCCGGTATTGATCCTCACGCTCTTACTGCTGGCTGGCATGTTTATGGCGACCCGCACTGCATTTGGGCGGCGCATTTATGCGATTGGCGGCAATATCGAAGCGGCACGACTTTCTGGTATTAATGTTGAGCGCACCAAGTTGGCCGTTTTCGCTATCAACGGGTTAATGGTAGCAATTGCCGGGTTGATTCTAAGCTCACGTCTGGGGGCTGGTTCACCGTCTGCCGGGAACATTGCTGAGCTTGATGCCATCGCCGCATGTGTGATTGGTGGCACCAGTCTCGCGGGAGGCGTGGGCAGCGTTGCCGGAGCGGTGATGGGCGCCTTTATCATGGCTTCTCTGGATAACGGAATGAGCATGATGGATGTGCCCACGTTCTGGCAGTACATCGTCAAAGGGGCGATTTTGCTGCTGGCGGTATGGATGGATTCGGCGACCAAGCGCCGCGCATAAGAGTGTGCAAAGGATCACAATGCCGGGGCCAGGTTCCCCGGCATTGTTACAGTTATGGTATTGCACATACGGTTTTGTCATCAGGAATGAAAAAGTATGTTTGAGAAACGTCATCGCATTACGTTGTTATTCAATGCCAATAAAGCCTACGACCGCCAGGTGGTGGAAGGGGTTGGCGAATATTTGCAGGCGTCTCAATCTGAGTGGGACATTTTTATTGAAGAGGATTTCCGCGCTCGTATCGATAACATCAAAGAGTGGTTGGGCGATGGGGTGATTGCCGATTTCGATGATGCGCAAATCCAGCGTTTGCTCGACGGTGCTGACGTTCCAATTGTGGGTGTCGGTGGGTCATATCATTTACCCGAACATTATCCACCAGTGCATTACATCGCCACTGATAACCACGCATTAGTAGAAAGTGCATTTCTGCATCTTAAGGAGAAGGGCGTTCAGCGTTTTGCATTCTATGGTCTGCCGAACTCCAGCGGTAAACGCTGGGCAATGGAGCGCGAATATGCCTTTAACCAACTGGTGGCGAAAGAAAAATACCGCGGTGTGGTTTATCAGGGAATAGAAACGGCGCCGGAAAACTGGCAACACGCGCAAAATCGTTTGGCTGATTGGGTGCAAACGCTGCCTCCACAGACTGGGATTATCGCGGTGACAGATGCTCGTGCGCGGCATCTGCTGCAAGTCTGTGAACATCTGCATATTCCAGTGCCAGAAAAGCTGTGTGTGATTGGCATTGATAACGAAGAGCTGACGCGTTACTTATCACGCGTAGCACTTTCATCGGTCGCACAAGGGACAAGGCAAATGGGGTATCAGGCGGCCAAATTACTGCATCGCTTGATGGACAACGAACCGCTCGCCTTACAAAGAGTTCTGGTGCCACCGGTACGCGTGGTCGAACGGCGCTCAACGGATTACCGTTCTTTGCACGACCCTGCCGTGATTCAGGCCATGCACTACATCCGTAATCACGCCTGCAAAGGGATAAAAGTGGAACAGGTGTTGGATGCGGTGGGGATCTCGCGTTCAAACCTGGAGAAGCGTTTCAAAGAGGAAGTTGGCGAGACGATTCATGCAATGATTCACGCCGAAAAACTGGAAAAAGCGCGCAGCTTGTTGGTCTCTACATCCTTGTCGATCAACGAAATATCGCAGATGTGTGGTTATCCCTCACTGCAGTATTTCTATTCAGTGTTTAAGAAAGAATATGACGCGACGCCGAAGGAACACCGCGAAAGGTATAGCGAAATATTAGTCTGATGAATGCTTTAGGGCAAAAAAAACGCCTTCAATATGAAGGCGTGAATTTATTACTTATTATTAACAATCTATTTTAATTATTTAGTTCGGTGCCATAAAACGCTGATTGGTTTGGTACATCGCAAATAGATAGTTGTTATAGCTACTACCCTTCGTGGAATACCCTTTCAGCTTATGAATCATATTGCTGGCTGTAACTTCTTGATCCGCTTTGCGCAATTGTGCGCGTGATTTACGGAAAGACTTATAGGCCGGATGCGTATTCAGATTTGTTACGTAAGAGTTAACGCCTTCTTTAACTGAATCGTAATGCAAATAGCCTTTTACTTTGCCTGGTTCGCTGTTGCAATGGCGCTTGCTGCACTTCATGCCAAACAAGTTGTTATTGCTACGCGCGAGTTTAGACGTACCCCAGCCACTCTCGGCTGCGGCCATCGTTGCTACCATATTGGTAGGAATGATGTCGACTTTTTCCATCAGTGTGTTCCACGGCACGCGCTTAGTATTACCGTTCCACGCAATTTTATAGCGCTTAGTAATATCTTTCAGACGCGTACGCTCTGATGGTGACCAACGCTGCTCATACTGTTTAGAAACCAACCAGTTACGGTCAGCAGTGATGGCGGCATTTTGGCTCTTAATATATGGCATGACCGTCCGGAGAAACGCTTTTTTTCTAGGTGTTCCGGAAGGGTATTTTCGCAAATCAGGGAGCGATGCAATTTCACTATTGCGAGAATACTCTTTCTTACTACTTGCCAATTTCTTACTTTGTGTATTCGTGCTTTTTGTCTGAACTAAAGGGGCTTTATGCGATTTTGGCTCATGTTTACTTGCTAATACCCCAGCTGAAAAACTGAAGGTCAGTAACATAAGTATCGCAGCCCCAAATCGTCGGATTGGGGTTGATATCATTAGATCTCCTGGTCGGATCGTTACGTTGCCAGTGCCTTAATTGTCGAAGGTTTCGAAAAAAGGAAAGGCAGATACTAACAAAAATAGACCTCTTGAGCACCAAAAGAAATAATCCGATTCTTAAATGATGTCACGTACGAACTTCTTATGACGGCAAAAAGTGTCATATTTTGCGATGGTTATCCCATATTTTATTGAATTGATACCGCCATCACTCACCCTATTATCTCCTCCCCAGCTATCCATTTTGGGGATGAACTCTGCGACTAAAAATAGTGCCACACTGGATAAAAGATAATCGCGGGCTTAACCCTATGAAAAAATTACCTCTGTTGTTTCTTTTGTTTCCAGGCCTTGCGCAATCCGCGTGGACAGCCCCTGGAATCCCTGCGTTCAAAGAGCAAACTGCAGGCGTCTTTGTCAGTGAGGCAAAGCTGTCAAAAGGCACACTCCCGCTGAGCCTGAAACTCAACCAGACCTGCTGGCAGCCCGCAGAATCCATTAAACTGAATCAGGCACTTTCGTTAAAACCTTGCGAGGGCGAGGCACCCGTCTGGCGGCTATTCCGGGACGGCGAATACCAGATTCAAATTGACACCCGCAGCGGTACTCCCACGCTTAGCCTGGGTATTAATAGCGAAGCGCAAGCTGTGCCAGTTGATGTGACTCGCCAGTGCCCTAAATGGGACGGCCAACCGCTCACTGTTGATGTCAGCAAAACTTTTGCTGAGGGCAGCGAAGTGCGTGATTTCTACAGCGGTGCGACGGCAACGGTCAAACAAGGCCAGATTACCCTGATGCCTGCCGCAAACAGCAATGGCCTGTTGCTGCTGGAATCCGCGAGCACCAAACAGGCGGCACCGTTTAGCTGGCACAATGCCACTGTTTACTTTGTGCTGACCGACCGTTTTGAAAATGGTAATCCAAAAAACGACAACAGCTATGGCCGCCACAAAGATGGAATGCAAGAAATCGGCACGTTCCACGGCGGTGACCTCGCGGGGTTAACTCAAAAGCTCGATTACCTGGAGAAACTGGGCGTGAACGCGTTGTGGATTAGCTCGCCGCTGGAACAAATCCACGGCTGGGTGGGCGGCGGTACCAAAGGGGATTTCCCGCACTACGCCTACCACGGCTACTACACAATGGACTGGACCAAACTCGATGGCAATATGGGCACCGAGGATGAATTACGCACGTTAGTGGATGAAGCCCATAAGCGCGGGATGCGTATCCTGTTCGACATTGTGATGAACCACACCGGCTACGCAACGCTTGCCGATATGCAGGAGTATCAGTTTGGCGCGCTCTACCTTCAGGGGGATGAGCTGACGAAAACCCTCGGTCAACACTGGACGAACTGGAAGCCAGGTCCGGGACAAATCTGGCACTCATTTAATGATTACATCAATTTTGGCGATAAAGCAGCCTGGCAAAACTGGTGGGGTAAAAACTGGATCCGTACCGATATTGGCGATTACGACAGCCCAGGTTTTGATGACTTAACTATGTCGCTGGCGTTCCTGCCGGATTTGAAAACGGAATCCACGCATGCGGCGGGTTTGCCGATTTTTTACCGTCATAAACCTGATACTCACGCTAAAGAAATCGCTGGCGATACGGTGCGAGATTATCTGACTCATTGGCTGAGCCAGTGGGTGCGTGATTACGGCATTGATGGTTTCCGGGTCGATACCGCGAAACATGTCGAAAAAGCAGCCTGGCAGCAACTTAAAGAACAGTCGGTTAGCGCACTGGCTGAATGGGAAAAAGCCAACCCAGAGAAGAAGCTGGATGACGCACCATTCTGGATGACCGGAGAATCCTGGGGGCATGGTGTGATGAAAAGCGATTACTACAACAGCGGCTTTGACGCGATGATAAATTTTGATTACCAGGAACAAGCGGCAAAAGCGGTGGATTGTTTATCGAATATCGATCTCACCTGGCAGCAAATGGCGACTAAGTTGCAGGATTTTAATGTTCTTAGCTACCTTTCGTCGCACGATACCCGCCTGTTCCGCGAGGGTGGCCAGCGTGCTGCAGAGTTACTGCTTTTAGCTCCGGGGGCAGTACAGATTTTCTATGGTGATGAAACAGAACGCCCGTTTGGCCCAACAGGTTCTGACCCGCTGCAAGGTACGCGTTCAGATATGAACTGGGGGAAAAATCTGGCAACGCTTTCCCACTGGCAAAAAATCAGCCAGTTCCGCGCCCGTCATCCGGCCATTGGCGCGGGCAAGCAGAATACGGTGAGTATGAGGCAAGGGTACGGTTTTACGCGTGAATCCGGCGATGACAAAGTGCTGGTGGTTTGGGCGGGCAACCAGTAAATGATGGCGGATGACGCTGCGCTTATCCGCCCTACAAATTCCCCGTAGGCCGGATAAGCGCAGCGTCATCCGGCGGAAAAATATCAGCACTTAATGCTTTTAATATGAATTAAAGCAGCATATTGACCACGAGACGCTAATCTTAATGCGTTTGCACCGCGTCTTTTACGGCGTTATGGTTAGCCTCTTTTGATGGTCAAAGACAGATCTACGTTATGACGTTTTCACTTTTCGGCGACAAATTTACCCGCCATGCAGGCATTACCCGCCTGATGGAGGATCTGAACGATGGTCTGCGCACGCCTGGAGCGATCATGCTCGGCGGTGGTAATCCTGCGCAAATTCCTGCAATGAATGACTACTTCCAGGATCTGCTGGCAGACATGCTGGCAAACGGGAAAATGACCGACGCTCTCTGTAATTACGATGGTCCGCAGGGGAAAAGTGAGTTACTTGACGCGCTTGCGGATATGCTGCGCAAAGAATTAGGTTGGGATATTACTCCGCAGAATATTGCACTGACAAATGGTAGTCAGAGCGCGTTTTTCTACTTGTTTAACTTGTTTGCTGGCCGTTATGCCGATGGCAGTACCAAAAAGGTGTTGTTCCCATTGGCACCGGAATACATCGGTTATGCTGATTCCGGCCTTGAAGAAGACCTGTTTGTTTCGACGCGTCCTAATATTGAACTGTTGCCCGAAGGCCAGTTTAAATATCACGTAGATTTTGAACATCTGCATATCGGCCCTGATACCGGGATGATTTGCGTCTCACGCCCGACCAACCCAACGGGCAACGTGATTACCGATGAAGAGCTGATCAAACTCGATGCGCTGGCCAATCAACACGGTATTCCGCTGGTTATTGATAACGCGTATGGCGTTCCATTCCCGGGGATTATTTTTAGTGAAGCCCGCCCGCTGTGGAACCCAAACATCATCTTGTGCATGAGCCTGTCCAAACTGGGCTTGCCGGGTAGCCGTTGTGGCATCATTATCGCCAATGACAAAATCATCTCAGCTATCAGTAACATGAATGGGATTATCAGTCTGGCGCCGGGTGGTGTTGGCCCGGCAATGGCGTGCGAGATGATCAAGCGTAACGATTTGCTGCGCTTGTCCGAAACCGTTATCAAACCGTTCTATTATCAGCGCGTTCAGGACACGATCGCGATTATTCGTCGCTATTTGTCACCAGAACGCTGCTTAATTCACAAACCAGAAGGGGCGATCTTCCTGTGGTTGTGGTTTAAAGACCTGCCGATCTCCACGGAATTGCTTTATCAGCGCCTGAAAAAACGCGGTGTGTTGATGGTGCCGGGGGATTATTTCTTCCCAGGGCTCGATAAACCGTGGCCGCACACGCATCAGTGCATGCGCATGAACTACGTGCCGGAGCCTGAGAAAATCGAAGCCGGTGTGAAGATTCTTGCCGAAGAGATTGAGCGCGCGTGGGCTGAAGCGAAGTAATTTGTGAAATGGCGGATGGCGCTAGCGCTTATCCGCCCTACAACGATTACCGTAGGTCATACAGCAGCGTCATCCGACAATCCATAACCGAATTAACGCACCACCAAAGAATCGTACCCCTTCCAGCGGTAGTTCAGCATCGACACAATCCAGCAGCCAATAAACAGCCCAACCACGATAAAGCCCGCATTGCCGAGGTTTTCATTCAACGCATCAACCCATTTCCATACACCACTGTGCAGGTCGAATTTATCCGCCAACAACCCTAATGCTTCCATACCGCCGATAAACAGCGCCACCACAACCGAGGTGCCGGTAATCGTCATATTGTAATAAAGCTTGCGCTGCGGTTTGTTAAACGCCCAGCCGTAAGCGCCAACCATAATCATATTGTCGAGCGTATCAATCAGCGCCATCGCGCTGGCAAACAGCGCCGGAAACACCAGAATCGACCATATCGACATCCCGCTAGACGCGCTGGCGGCAGAAATGCCCAGCACGCCAATTTCTGTTGCCGTATCAAACCCTAAACCAAACAAAAAACCGACCAAATACATATGCCAGCTTTTATTGATCAGCTTGAATGTGGAGCGGAACAGCCAGCTCATCATGCCGCCACCAGTGAAATCAGTCGCCTCGGCAGACAACGGTTCACCACGCTTGAGCTGGTGAAAATTGCGCCATACGCCACGTAAGATCACCAGATTAACCAGTGCCATTGCCAGTAAAAAACACGCCGATACGGCCGTGCCAATCACGCCACCAACCTCATGGAACCAGTCCATATCATTCTTAAATGCCGCAGCGGTTGCGGCAATCGCGATTGAAGCCAGCACCACAATGCTGGAATGACCGAGCGAGAACCAGGCACCAATACCAAACGGGCGTTTCCCTTGCTGCATCATCTTGCGCGTCACGTTATCAATTGCTGCGATGTGGTCGGCGTCGACCGCATGGCGCAGGCCGTAGCACCAGGCCAGTAAACTTGCGGCCATCAATGCCGTGCTGTGGTGAAACGAAACCAGCGCCCAGGCCCAGGCGGCAAGGTTTGCGGCAACTAAAACAGCCAGCAAAACAGCGGCGCGCGGGTTGTCACGAAGAATACGCAAGAACATCATTTTATCCTTGTGAAGGAAGGTGGAAGCGGGCGGCGGCAACCAGCGCCTGGCCCAATGCAAGGGCACCGTCACCGGCTGGCAACTGTGTCGGGAAGAGCAGATTGAAATCCGCGAGGTGATACGAAAATCTTTCACGCATCAGCTGGTTATGCAGCACGCCACCGCTGAATACGATAGTTTTAATCGCCAGCTTGTCTGCGTGGCTGCGGGCTAAATCAGCCAACCCTTTTGCCAGCGCATCATGAAAAGCCCAGGCGCGAGCGGGTGCACAGTCGTGCCAGTTCAGCCATTGCTGCCAGAACACCGCCATATCGAGTTGGCCTTTGATAAGCGGCAGGGTAACAGGATGCAGACACGCACCACTTTGTGACGCCAGCGCTTCAAAGCGACAGGCGGCTTCCCCTTCGTAGCTTTGCTGTAGCGGAGCGCAGTTCAGCGCCGCCGCAGCTGCATCAAACAGGCGGCCCGTGGAGGAGGCTCGTGGGCTGTTAATCCCACGCGCAATCGCCGTTGCCAGCAGCGGCCAGTTTTGTTCGCGCACCACGGCGGTTTCAGGGCATTGTTGCCAGTCCGGCACAAAAGCCAGGCATTGGGCGAACAGGTTGCGCCACGGCTGGCGAGCGGCGAGATCGCCACCCGGCAGCGCTACTGCGGGCAAGCCACCGAGATGTTCGCAATCGCGATAGTTCACCCGCAGGCACTCGCCGCCCCACAACTGGTCGTTCTCGCCGTAGCCAATGCCATCAAGGGTTAGCGCGATCGCATCACCGCCGTCCAGCGGCCAACTGTGTTCAGCCATACATGCCACTGCATGAGCATGGTGATGCAAAACTTTGCTCACAGGCATGCCCATTTCCTGGCCGATGCGGGCGCTGTGGTAGCCTGGGTGGGCGTCTATAACGATCTGTTCTGGCGTAAAATCATAGGCTTCGCACATCAGTGTGCGTGCTTTTTGCCACTGCTCTTCAACGCCTTCTTCTGCGAGATCGCCAAGATGCTGGCTGAGCACCGCCTGGTTGCCACGCAGCAAGCAGAAGGTATTTTTCAGGTCGGAACCTAACGCCAGAATCGGCGGCAGGCCTGAAAAACCTGGCGGCAACGGCAGAGCATCTGGCACAAACCCTCTGGCGCGGCGCAGCATCTCACCGTTTGCCCGCACCACGGAATCATCCATTCGCTGCACGATGTCGCGGTTGTGCAACAACCAGCCGTCGGCAATATCGGCCAGTTCTTCAAGCGCTTGCTGATTGGTGATGGCTGGCGGTTTGCCATTTAAATTGCCGGATGTCATTACCAGCGGGCCGCCAAAACCCTGAAGCAAAAGGTGTTGTAGCGGGTTGGCGGGTAGCATCACGCCGACTTCGCGAAGGCCAGGGGCGATATACGCACTTAGCCCAGGCAGCGCAGACTTTGCCATTAACACAATCGGTGCCGCAGGCGTTGTCAGTTGGGCGAGTACATTTTCTGGTAAGCCGTCTGAATCTGGCAGCATCACCGCCAGCGGTTTGGACGGGCGCTGTTTACGCTCGCGCAGCCGTGAAACCGCTGCATCGTTACGCGCATCAACCGCCAGATGAAAGCCGCCCAGCCCTTTTATCGCCACGATTTTCCCGGCTTTTAACGCTGCAATGGCTGCCTGCAAAGCGCCTTCGCGCTCAAGGTGTTGCTCATCACATTGCCAGCTGATTTGCGGCCCACATTCCGGGCAAGCGACAGGCTGCGCATGAAAGCGCCTGTCCATTGGTTCGCGGTACTCTTTTTCACACGCTGGGCAAAGTGGAAAAGCCGCCATCACCGTGTTTGGCCGGTCATACGGCATGGCATTAATAATGGTGAAGCGCGGGCCGCAGTGGGTGCAATTGATAAACGGATAGCGATAACGGCGATTGTTTGGATCATTGAGTTCGCGCAGGCAATCCGGGCAGGTGGCGGCGTCGGGGACGATTTGTGTCTCCATCGCGCTGCTGTGACTGTGGCGAATGGTGAAATCCTGGGGTAGCGTTTCCCACTGCATTGGCGATTGTTCAAGGCTATCGATACGCGCCAGTGGCGGGCAATGGGCGTGAAGCCTGGTGATAAACGCATCGGCGGTGGATGTCAGGCGCACTAACACACCCGCGCCGTCATTGCAGACATCGCCGGTGAGGCTGAGTTGTTGCGCCAGTTGCCAGACGAATGGCCGGAAGCCAACGCCCTGCACTTTGCCGCGAATGCGTAGCATCACGCCGTTAAAATTCACAATTGTTCCTTAAAACTTTCGTCCTCACCCCAACCCTCTCCCACAGGAGAGGGGGAATACTCCTTCTCCCTCAGGGAGAAGGTTGGGATGAGGGTTGTTTTTACACTTAAACTTCTACAGCCTGACGCAAACGCGCTTTCATATCGCTATAGGTCGTCTGAGCGTAGTTTTCTGCCCATTGCTGGTCGGCAATCTGGCTAACGTTGACCGCGCAATACTTGGTTTCCGGTGTTTTGGAAATCGGGTCCAGGTTGTCCTGCGTTAGCTCATTACACGCACCAATCCACCATTGGTAGGTCATGTAAACGGAGCCTACGTTAATGCGCTCGTTCACTTCTGCACGGCTGATAACTTTGCCGCGACGTGAACTGACCCACACCAGTTGCTTGTCTTTAATGCCGAGCAGGTTGGCGTCTGTCGGGTTCATTTGCACAAATCCAGGTTCATCGGCCAGGGTTTGCAGCGCCGCACAGTTGCCGGTCATCGAGCGGCAAGAGTAGTGGCCAACTTCACGCACGGTACACAGCACCAGCGGATATTCGGCATCTGGCACTTCGGCAGGCGCACGCCACTGCGCGGCAAAAAGCTGGCCTTTACCGTTTGGAGTATCGAACTTGCTGTCTTTGTAGAGATACGGCGTGCCAAGGTGGTCAAGCGTCGGGCACGGCCACTGAACATGGCCCATTTCACCCATTTTTTCCCAGGTCACACCAAAGAACAGCGGGCAGAGTTCGCGCAGTTCGTCCCAGATTTGCTGGTTGTTGTCGTAGTGCATTGGGTAGCCCATCTCGGTTGCGAGCAGGCTGATAATTTCCCAGTCACGTTTGACGTTGTATTTCGCATCAATGGCTTTTTCAAAACGCTGGAAGCCGCGGTCCGCACAGGTGAATACGCCACCGTGTTCGCCCCAGGAAGTCGCTGGCAAAATCACATCCGCCACTTCGGCGGTTTTGGTCATAAAGATGTCCTGCACTACCACAAAATCGAGCGCTTCAAACCCTTTGCGCACCAGGCCAAGATCGGCTTCGGTCTGCAACGGGTCTTCGCCCATGATGTAATAGGCTTTCATTTCACCTTCGATGGCCATATGCGGCACTTCGGTGATACGCACGCCGACTTTGTCGTCCATATCATCAACGTTGATGCCCCATGCTTTGGCAAATTTGGCACGAACGTCCGGGTCAACCACATCCTGATAGCCAGGGAACTGGTTCGGCAGCACACCCATATCACACGCACCCTGCACGTTGTTTTGCCCACGTACCGGGCCAACGCCAACGTTTTCACGCCCCAGGTTACCGGTCAGCAGTGCCAGGCTTGATAAGCCTTTTACCACGTCGACTGCCTGACCAAACTGCGTCACGCCCATGCCCCACATGATGGTGGCTGAAGGAGCTGCGGCGAACGTCCGCATCGCCTGACGAACCTGATGCGCCGGTACGCCAGTCAAATGCTCAACGTCTTCTGGCGCGTAGCCTTTTACCACTTCACGGTAAGCATCCAGACCGTCAGTAAATTTCGCCACGTACTCTTTATCGTAGAGGTTCTCTTCGAGCAGCACGTAGCCAAAGGCATTCACCAGCGCCATATTACAGCCGTTTTTCAGCTGCAAATGTTGGTCTGCAATACGCGCGGTTTCGATGCGGCGCGGGTCACAAACAATAATTTTCGCGCCATTTTCTTTCGCTTTAATCACCCGACGCGCCACGATCGGGTGCGAATCGGCGCAGTTATAACCAAATACCAACAGGCATTTTGAATGTTCGATGTCGCCGATGGAGTTACTCATCGCGCCATTTCCCAGCGTCACCTGCAAACCCGCCACAGACGGCCCGTGGCAAACACGCGCACAGCAATCGACGTTGTTGGTATGCAGCACACCGCGGGCAAACTTCTGCATCACATAGTTAGTTTCGTTACCCGTTCCGCGTGACGAACCGGTCGTCATAATGGAACGCGGGCCATATTGATCTTTAATCGCTTTCAGGCGTTTCGCGGTATAGCTAATGGCTTCATCCCAGCTAACAGGCTGGAGCTTGCCGCCTTTTTCATAACGAATCATCGGCTGCGTCAGACGCGGTGTGAGCAGTTTTGTGTCGTTGAGAAAATCCCAGCCGTAATAGCCTTTCAGGCAGAGTTCATTTTGGTTCGTCACGCCATCAGCCGCTTCGGCACGGATAATTTTATTCTTCTCAACAACCAGTTTGAGTTTGCAGCCTGCGCCACAGTAAGGGCAGACGCTGGTAATTTTTTTCATCAGTAACAGACCTGTTAAAAGTGAAGTTAAAGGGGTTTAGAAATAAATAGATGAAGTCGCATCAAACGCAGCACGGCGGCGTTTTTCGATATTCATTTGTTCAAGTTTGTTGCGATCAACGCAGATAATGGCGTTGGTTGGGCAGGCTTCCATACAGGCCGGGCCTTCTGCACGGGTGTGGCAAAGGTCGCACTTATTCGCTTCGGCTTTTTCAGCCATCACGTTAAGACCCGCGCCGCTGTTACGCACAACCGGGCGAACAACCACTTCCATCGCGCCATATGGGCAGGCAACCACGCAGGTTTTGCAGCCGATGCAGCGTTCCTGCATCACATTCACAAAGCCATGTTCGCGGCTGATAGCCCCGTTAGGGCAGACGTTGGCGCAAGGTGCGTCTTCGCACTGGCGGCACATCGTTGCGGTAGAAACATTCACGCCTTTAACCACGTGAATACGAGGCAGGAAAGTTTGCGGTGTTAATGCCGCGCAATCCTGTGCTTCCTGGTGGGACACGACACAGGCCACTTCGCAAGTGCGACAGCCAATACATTTGCTCGAATCAGCAATGATGAAGCGGTTCATCAGAGACTCCTGGATAGAGTGTTTTTTATAAGACTGCTTTAGGTATACATAAAGTGTGCCAACTTTGAAACTAGCGTGATTCAAGGCTTTGCGCATTGATCCGGGGTGGGATGACAGTGACATCGACACATTTGACGATGTCATTTGGGCAGATGACAGAGAGTGGATTGAGTTGCCCTCACCAGGAGATAAACGGCTTTTCCTGGCCGTTCAAACTCAGGTAATCGATAACAATGAAGTAGTGTCAATATCAAATATATTAATAATATATTTTCTTTTTTAATTAAATAGTTTTATTTGTGAGGTTTATCATTGGTTTTAATAATGACTATATAATACTTAATAACTATTTAAGTATAAAGGTAATAATATTTGTGATAGCGTGACACCCCAAATTATTACATAAATCTCAGCCATTGAGATAACGCTGTGATCTGTTATGTATTGTTTAATTTATGCGTATGAGTCTATATAAGGGATTGGATGCCAAACATAGTAAATGCATTAATGACTTATGTCAGAAATACTAAGGGTAAATACAATTATTTTAGCCAGAGCGCTTACATGAGGAAGTACGGTTGGTCAGGTACCGATCGAACAAAGTTGGGTGGTGTGTGGACTGGAGCTACAGGGAAAAAGGATATTCAGGGCAAGGAAATATATGGATTGGGGGGGGCTTGTTATGGATTTAGCGCAGCTTACCTTATTTCACCTCCGCATTCGTGCAATGTTGAGAATTATTTTCATTTGCCAAAAACTCAGAGCATTATTCGTGGGGTTATGAATCTCCAATATCAACATTATCATGTTGCTTTGGCGTATACCTCACTTCCCAGAGAAGAAATATTTAATGAGATTGTAAGAATAGAAGGTCATATTCGTTATAGAGGTATGGTCAGACTAAGTAGAGTATCGGCATCAGCTTTGATGAATGAATTGGTAATGAATGGTAAGCATGAAATAAATATGGTTAACGCAAGCGTTGGGCATTCCGTTGCTCTGAAGATAGCCGCTCGCGATATTTGTTTCTTTGATTCTAATTTGGGTGAAATTATTTATCCAAATGATTTTGTCGGTCGTAAAAAAATGGAAGGTGCGCTACATATGGTGTTTCATTCTCAATATAGAACATACACAACCATGTCAGTCAGTAATTTTATATAAATTAATTTGATCAATGATATTTGACGTTGCATTTCTATTGGTTGGAGGACGGTTCGTCGATGTAACGTCTATTATTTAGCTCGCATCCTTCCCTGGTAAAGAGATAAAAACAGGATGTGAATGGGCATCCATGCCCAGCCGTCATTACATCTCAAAATCAGGTGTTTCTAAATCCGTGAAGCCGCCTTTACCTTCCCAGCCTGCCAGGCTCTGATACACCGTTTCCACCGCCGCTTTTATCGCGTCGGTCATTGGGTAGTAAAAACCAACAATATCAGGCTGAATGCCGAGGAAAATCACCTCGGCAACATCTTCTTTAATCTGATCGATCAAATAATTAAGTGGCATGTTGTGGGTGGTCATCATAAACATTTCGGCGATGTCATCCGGGTCGATGATACGGATTTCACCTGGGTTCAGGCCCATATCCGTGGCATCAACCAGCAGCAATCTTTGCGGGCGTAATTCACGAATCGCCACCACATCGTTTTCCGGTGCGGTGCCGCCGTCGATAACAATCCAGTCGCCTTGTGGGGCGGCCTGGCACTTTTCTGCCAGCAACGGGCCAGCACCGTCGTCACCCATCATGCTGTTGCCGACACAAAGTAAAACGTTAGTCATAGCGTCTCCGTACCATCAAATAAATGGCGGGTTCTTGTTGAATGGCTTGCAGCATATCGAGCAACGCCTGGCTCCATTCTTGCTGCTGTTCAGTTTGATTCGGTTTTGCGGCATCAAATGCTTTTGCCAACAAAACCACATGGCTCTGATCGATAACGATTTCACCGTAACGCGGCACACCTTCCATTTTGCGCCGCGCTTCGCTGCCCTCTTCAAGCGTGGCAATCCACGCTTTGTAAGGCTCAAACGAACACACTAAATTTTCTTTCAGGCAGTCGATAACGCCGAGATGGTGGCCGATTGCCAGGCTGTAATAAACCACCTGTTGCGCATCACTCGGGGTGTTGTCGTTTTCATCGACAAACTTACGGCTAAGCTGGCAAAACACCACCGACTCGCTCATTACACGCGCTCCTGCTTAACCAGTTCTTCCAGATGCGTGACGATCTCAGTCAGACGCGGATCGTTCTCATGTGCCAGCCACTGCTGAACACTGCCGCCACCGGCGGTGAGATTTTCCATATAGCTGTCAGCAATCTGGCGGCCATAGCGATAACCCGCAAGGCTGCGAGCTGCGCGGTCGATACGAACACGCAGTGGCTGAACCATATCCGGGTGCAGAATCTGTGCCGGTTGTGCATCCATTTCACTGGCTTCGCGCGCGTGGATTTTTTGCTCCAGCAAGCCTAGCGCCATAGCAAAACCATACAGCGTTGCCGCAGGTGTTGGCGGGCAACCTGGAATATACACGTCGACCGGGACGATTTTGTCGGTGCCGCCCCAGACGCAATACAGGTCGTGGAAGATGCCGCCGCTATTACCGCACGCGCCGTAAGAAATACAGATTTTTGGGTCCGGCGCTGATTCCCAGGCACGCAGCGCGGGGGAACGCATGGCGCGAGTCACAGCGCCGGTAAACAGTAAAATATCCGCGTGACGAGGTGACGGAACCACTTTGATCCCGAAGCGTTCTGCATCGAAAAGTGGTGAAAGGGTAGCAAAAATTTCGATTTCGCAACCGTTACAGCCACCGCAGTCAACGCGGTAAACATAGGCGGAACGTTTAATCTTTTTCAGCAACGATGTTTTCATCGCGGCGATGGATTCATCCACCGTCATTGGCACTGGCATGCCGTTGTCGTCGCGTGGGCCGAGTAACATACTCATTAGCTGGCCTCTCTAATTTGGCGGCTAAGGTCGATTTGGTCGGAAGAGACCAGGCTTTGCTGGCGTTTACATTCCGGGCAGGTTTCAAACGCAGCGCGATGCGCTTCGGCAAGTTTGTCGCCGTTGTGCTCAAGCAGGGCAATGGCGTAATCAATCTCTTTTTGCACCGCGAAAGGCTTGCTGCACTGGCGGCAGTTGCACAGGTCAAAACGCGCCTGTTGCAAGAAATCGGCTTTGTTCCACACTGCCAGTTCATATTCCTGAGAAAGCTTGATGGCAGCAGTTGGGCAGACTTCTTCGCAGCGTGCGCAGAAAATGCAGCGCCCAAGGTTGAAAGTCCACGCCAGTTGGCCGGCCACCAGATCGGTTTCCACCGTTAATGCGTTGGATGGGCATGCGTTAACGCATGCCGCACAGCCAATGCATTGCTGCGGATTATGTTCCGGCTTGCCCCGGAAGTTTGGGTCCACGGCGATCGGCTGTAGCGGGTACGACTCAGTGGCCACGCCGCCTTTAATGGCTTTTTTGATGAAGTTAAACATGGTGACTCCGGTGTTTTGCTTTGGCTGTATTTGCCCTCACCCCGGCCCTCTCCCCCTCGAGAGGGGGAAAAGAAGGTTCCCTCTCCCTCAGGGAGAGGGTTAGGGTGAGGGTTGCATTAGCCAAAGGCATCTCAATCATTTCAGCGGCGAATTGGTGCGTTCAATGCTGTAGCGCTCAAGCTCTTTGTACGGCACCACTTTGGTCTTGCGCTTACGCACATCAACCACCGTCATGCGGTCGGTACAGGAGTAGCAAGGGTCAAGGCTACCGATGATAAGCGGCGCATCAGAAACAGTGTTGCCGCGCAGCATGTAGCGCAGCGTCGGCCAGTTGGCGTAAGTCGCCGCACGACAGCGCCAGCGGTACAACTTCTGGTTATCGCCGGTCATCGACCAGTGAATGTCATCGCCACGCGGCGCTTCAGAGAAGCCCAGTGCAAAACGGTTTGGAATATAGGTGAAACCGTCTACCGCCAGCGGGCCGCCAGGCAAGTTATCAAGGCCGAAATCAATCATGTTCAACGCGGTATACACTTCGTTGATGCGCACTTTCAGGCGCGACAGAACGTCGCAGCCGGTTTCGCTGTGGACTTCCATTGGCAGCAAACCGTAACCGACAAACGGGTGATCGGCGCGAGTGTCACGGGCATGACCGCTGGCGCGAACCATTGGACCGACGTTACTGAAATCACGAGCGATTTGCGGGTCAAGACGGCCAATACCAACGGTACGCTGTTCGATGTTTGGCGTGCTCATCAGAATATCGACCAGGTCTTTCACTTCGCGGCGCATTTGCTGTGCGAGCTGGCGTGTCTGGATCATGTCGTCTTTCAACAGATCGCGACGAATCCCGCCGATCAGGTTCAGGCCGTAAGTCTTACGTGCACCGGTGAGGATTTCCGCCATTTTCATCGACATCTCACGCACGCGGAAGAACTGCATAAAGCCGGAGTCGAAGCCGACAAAGTGGCAAGCCAGGCCGAGGTTCAGCAGGTGGCTGTGCAGGCGTTCAACTTCCAGCAAAATCGCACGGATCATCTGGGCGCGTTCTGGCACCACGATACCCATCGCATTCTCGACAGACGTGGTGTACGCGGTGCTGTGGGCGAAGCCACAGATGCCACAAACGCGGTCAGACAAGAAGGTGACTTCGTTGTAGCCCATGCGGGTTTCAGCCAGTTTTTCCATGCCACGGTGAACATAGAACAGGCGGTAATCGGCATCAATGATGTTTTCGCCATCAACGAACAGGCGGAAGTGGCCCGGTTCATCGCTGGTAACGTGCAGAGGGCCAATTGGCACCACGTTGTTTTTCTTGCTGCCCAGCTCATTGATGAACTGATAGGTTTCCTGATCGCTGGTTGGGGCAGGGCGCTGACGGTAATCCATGCTGTCTTTGCGCAGCGGATACAAATCGTCTGGCCAATCATCGGGCAGCACTAAACGGCGCTCATCTGGCAGGCCAACAGGTTGCAGGCCGTACATATCACGCACTTCACGCTCGCCCCACACCGCCGCTGGCACACGCGGCGTGACGGACGGGAATTCAGGCTTGTCGGCATCGACTTCTACACGCACGGTAATCCAGCATTTCACGCCAGTTTCCATTGAAAGCACGTAATAAACCGCATAGTTGCCGCACAACTGGCGCTCATCGTTACCGAACAATACGGATAACCAGCCGCCCTGTTGGTAGTAAAGCCATTCCACCACTTCTGGCAGCATGTTGAGCTTCACGTTGACGGTGATTTGGTCTTTGGTCTGCCACGCTTCGTCGATCACCGCATGAGGAAATTGCTTATGCAAAGCGGCGAGATAGTGTTGGCCAATCTTTTCTTCAGACATAGATAAATTCTCTTAAATCACGCCGCCAGCAAGGAGACGAAGGCTAAAAAGGCAAAGCCAAAACCGGCCCAGGTAATGCGCGAGGTTTCCAGCATGCGTAAACGCGCCATGCTGTTTTCGAACAGCGCGATAATCAGCACGCCAAGCACCAGCTTAACTGCCGCCAGAACCAGCGCGATGACAAGGCCGCCCCAGCTAAATTCGCTCATCTGGCCCCACGGCAGGAACACGCCAACGAACATTTGCAGCACAACCAATTGCTTGAGGGAAATACCCCATTTCAGCACCGCAAAACCCGCCCCGCTGTATTCGGTCAATGGGCCTTCCTGCAACTCTTGCTCGGCTTCTGCGAGGTCAAATGGCAGTTTGCCCATTTCGATAAACGTGGCGAAGGCACAAGCGGCGAATGCCAGAATCAGCGTTAAACTCTGCGCAGTTGGCCAGTGGTAAATGGTGGAAGCGATATTGCTGATGTGGGTGCTGCCAGCGACTTGCGCGGCAACCCACAATCCCAGAATCAGGATGGGCTCAACCAATACGCCGAGCATC
Source organism: Buttiauxella agrestis ATCC 33320 (assembly GCA_024169445.1). Taxonomy (GTDB): domain Bacteria; phylum Pseudomonadota; class Gammaproteobacteria; order Enterobacterales; family Enterobacteriaceae; genus Buttiauxella; species Buttiauxella ferragutiae. Next base: position 789,491 of record JALKFA010000001.1, on the reverse strand, counting down.
GCTTCACGGCTGGCACCGATACCGGTAAACGGGCTACCGGTGTCGAGGCCTGCAATCGCGAAGAAGAAACGGGCGATGGCGAACAGGTAGATAAGGGTGATCAAATCGCCCAACGACGGCAGCGGTGAATAGAGGGTGACGACCGGCAGCGCGGTGGCAATCGTCAGCATGACGCCAACCATCACAAACGGCATCAGGCGGAACACCCAACCGGACGCGGCTGGCGCTACGCTCTGGCGGCTGAACAATTTGAACAGGTCACGATATTCCTGCATCACGCCAGGCCCGCGGCGGTTGTGCATGCGGGCGCGGGTTACGCGGGTAATACCAGACAACAGCGGCGCGATAGCAAACAACACCAGCGCCTGAATCATGGGTAATAAAATGAACTTCATCTCAGGCTCCTTAAGCGCAAACCGCAACCAGCAACACCGCCAGCTCAATCATCGCCAGGCGACGGAACGTACCGGCTAAGCAATCGCACTGCCAGCCAGGCACCCATTTCACCGGGTTCAGGGTTTTGCGAAGTTTCAGCAGTGGCGCGAATGCCGCTTTCACTGGCTGAGCAAAACCTCCCGCGGTAATAACCATCGCTTGTTCGTGGTCGTAACCGCAGACCCAGGCCGTGCCGCGTGAGCGGTTTGGCAGGCGGTCGCCACGGAAAATCACCATCAAAATCAATGGCAGCAGCGGGCTGGCAATCAGCAACAGGGTGATCATCGGTTGTGAAACGGTGGTATTTGCGGTTTGCAGCGGTAGCGGAATAGCGTTCTGCAACAGCGGAATCAGCCATGGCGCAGCAACACCGGCAATCACACAACAGGCGGCCAGTGCAGCCACACTCAGGTTCATCAAGAACGGTGCAGATGTGGCGTTTTCAGCTTCCGGTGTGCGCGGTGCGCCCAGGAAGGTAACGCCATACACTTTCGCCATACACATCACTGCCAGCGCGCCAGTAATCGCCAGGCCTACAGCCAGCAACGGGCCTAAGAAGCGAGCGATAAACAGCGGCAAGGTGCCGAGGTGGAAGAACGACTGGTAAATCACCCACTCACCAGCAAAACCGTTGAGCGGAGGCAGTGCGGCCATCGCCATCAGGCCAATCAGCATGGCGATGGAAATCAGCGGCATACGCTTGCCAATCCCGCCCAGTTTTTCGATGTCGCGATGGCCGGTGCGGAACCAGACAGCGCCTGCGCCGAGGAACAAGGTAGTTTTGAATACGCTATGGTTGAACAGGTGATACAAGCCACCAATCATGCCCAGCGCAACCAGCGTGGATTCGTTTAATGCCAGACCCATCAGGCCAACGCCGAGGCCGAGCAGAATAATGCCGATGTTTTCCAGCGAGTGGTAAGCCAGCAGGCGGTTGATATTGTGTTCCATCAGCGCGTACAGGCCGCCGATAAACGCTGTAATCATCCCCAGAACCACCACCAGAATGCCCCACCACAGCGGAATCACGTTGCTGATCAGTGAGAAACTCATAATGCCGAACAAACCAATTTTCAGCACCACTGCAGAAAACAGCGCCGCAGCAGGAGCAGACGCATTGGCGTGTGCCTGAGGCACCCAGCCGTGCAGCGGGATAATGCCTGCCAGCAGGCCAAAACCAACCAGACCCAGCAACCAGACGACGGAGCTGATTGGCGCGCCATTGGTCAACAAATGCAGTTCGGCGTAGCTCAGCGTGCCGTACTGTTTCCACAGCATCCAACAAGCGATGGCCAGTAGCACGGTGCCGAGGCGGCCCAGCGCAAACCACAGCTGCCCGGATTTCTGGCAGCCCGTCAGGAAGTAGCCGCTGAGTGCGACGATTTCTGCCAGCACCACTAACATGCCGAGGTTATCAGCCACCAGTGCCGCAACCGCCGCCGCCATCACCAGGTTCACCAGCAAGCCATTGGCTTTGACTGCCTGATGGCGATGCCAGTCGATATTAAACAGCGAGATAAACAGACCTGGCAGACCCAACGTCACCAGCCAGATGCCGTTAAAGGCGTTGAGCTGTAAATGCAGTTGCCAGACTTGTGCCATACCGCTAAAGCCGGTTAAGGCATCGAAACCGGCAATCAGCACCAGCACCGAACTGATAGCTCCGCCAATCCCGGCGATAAAACCGCTCAGCGGTTTATTAAATGCCGTGATTCCTGCCAGCACTGCGCTTAGCACAAATCCCATTAGTGCCCAATGAATCAGGATAAATGCACTCATTTTTTTACCTCAGGCTGGGTAAACAGGGTGAGATCGCCAAGCGTGGTGCTCAGGGTCAATTCACGTTTGCGTTTGCTTGATTTGGCAATGTCGTTGTTATCAACCACGCGCAGCGCTTTAGTTGGGCAGGTCCGTACGCACGCCGGGCCGTCTTCGTCGAAACTGCACAAGTCGCATTTCACGGCGATAGCGCGGATGCCCGGCACCCAGTCGATAAGCGTGCTGACACGTGCAGGGGCTGGCGGTGCAGGAGGCGCTTTCGGGCTGTTGGCATTAGCCGGGATATGAATTGGGCGGCTGCCGGAGAATTCGATAGAACCGAATGGGCAGGCGATAGCGCACAGTTTGCAACTGACGCACAGGCTTTCATTAAGCTGTACTGCGCCATCAACGCGTTTAATGGCATTTACCGGACAGACGCCAGCACAAGGCGCATCTTCACAGTGATGGCACATTTGCGGCGCGGAATCATTCGCGTCACGCATCACTTTCAGGCGTGGCATGGATTGCAGGCCGTGCAGGCGGTGCGTTTCAGAGCAAGCCGCCTCGCAGGTATGGCAACCCATGCAGAGTTTGGAGTCGGCGATTATAAAGCGATTCATCATTTTCATCATTTTCATCATTTTTGACGAAATAGTGCCGACGGCTGCCGTTTCGACAGTTTTCGACACCCCGTATGACTATCAAGCCTGAGAGCTTTGTTGCAGTTGGCCCATCGACACAGGCGTGTCGCTGTGAACTGCGCTGTACAGGCTTTCGTATACCGGATGGATTTTTTCGAGGTAATGCTCGAGCACATCGTCGCGACTACGGTTGCTGATGGTGCTATCGATACGGCCTTCGTCATCAAGGATTGCTTTAGCAATCAACACTCTGTCTTCGCCGTTACGCTTCTCGACGTAGTACTCGATGGTGTGGCTGTTGAAGCCTTCTGCCAGGCGGACGTGAATGACGAAATGGTCAAATAAGAAGAAGCGCAGTGAATCATCAGGGTTGCATCCCACGGCGTGATGCAGTTTGGCCTTAGAAAGGGTGATGCCCTGAATCAAGCTATTGCAGTAATGTTGCCACTGCGTGAGCAAGCGTTGGTGCTTGTCGGCAATGTATTCGGCTTTTTCGCTCAGTTCCCAAATGTTCATTATTAAATCACTCTGTTTTTGCTGTTGCGTCTACAGAGCACGTTTCGTGCCAACATTTTATCTTTTTGAAATTATTGATTTTTGTATTAATTGCGAGTGAGTAACCACAGGATTGACATGTCATTTCGACATGTTTGACGGGGGAATGTCAGCATTGTTTATGCTGAGTAAGGTGGTGTTCCGTTCACCCGGGAGATCTCAGGTCCTTCATATATCTGCGAACGGTGAACGTGCCAGGTGGCTCACGCCAGCCCCCTGGCAACCCCGGCGCCCGGTGATTAAATTGCCGCTGCGCGGTAAACCCCAGCTTATCCCCAACGTTCAGGGTCGTTCGCGACTCGCTCCCGGCGGTCGCTCTCTTTCGCTGCTCCCGGCAGCTCAGCCCTGACTTATGGGTAACGCTGGGGCAATTTATACCGGGACTCAAGGTCAAAACCGGTTCTGTGTTGTCTTTGACTTTTTCCTTTGCCCTTTGAGTCCGGCATAAATCGCCTCTGTTTTGACTGTAAGGCCGGGTCGAGCCGTCGGGAACGGCGAGAGGTTGTGAGCGCCGGGAGCGCGTCGCAACCGACCCTGGGACGGAAAGGAAAAACGGAGGTTTACTGCGAAGCAGCGATTTAATCGCCGGGAGCCGGGATTATCAAGGGTGCTGCGGTAGCACCCTTGATACGTTCACCGTTTCGGTAAGTTCAGGGATCGGTAAACTTTCAGTGAACGGAATAAATTCGGTCTGTCAGAGAAATGGATATAAACCCTGGCATCATCCTTGCATTACCTCCCCCCAGATACCCCGGAGGCAACATGCACGAAATCACTCTCTGCCAACGCGCACTGGAACTCATCGAAGCTCAAGCCCGCCAACACGGCGCGACACGTGTCACCGCCGTCTGGCTGGAAGTGGGTGCTTTCTCCTGCGTTGAACAAAGCGCGCTGGAGTTCTGTTTCGAACTGGTGTGCCGCGACACCCTCGCTGAAGGTTGCCAGCTTCATATCCATCAGCAAGAAGCGGAATGCTGGTGCTATGACTGCCAGCAGCACATCACCTTGTTAACCCAGCTAGTCCGGCGTTGTCCGTTGTGCGAGGGCAGCAATTTACGCATCGTTGCCGATGATGGCGTGCAGATTAAGCGTCTGGAAGTAGAGGAGACGAATCATGTGTAGTACTTGTGGTTGCGCTGAAGGCAACCTGTATATAGAAGGCGACGAGCGCAACCCGCATTCTGGATTCCGTAGCGCACCTTTCGCGCCAGCCGCACGGGCTTTAACGCCAATCACTGGAGTTAAATTTGCCCCCACCACCGATGAACAAGGCGACCTGCATTATGGCCATGGTGCCGCAGGCACTCACGCGCCAGGCATGACTCAACGCCGGATGCTGGAAATCGAACTCAACGTGCTGGATAAAAATAACCAGCTCGCCATCTATAACCGCGAACAGTTCGCGAAACAGCAGCAACTGGTGCTGAACCTGGTTTCCAGCCCCGGCTCCGGTAAAACAACACTGTTGACGGAAAGCCTGAAACGCCTGATTGGCCGTGTACCTTGCGCGGTGATTGAAGGCGACCAGCAAACCGTAAACGATGCCGAACGCATTCGCGCCACCGGCACGCCAGCGATTCAGGTGAACACCGGTAAAGGCTGCCACCTTGATGCGCAGATGATCCGCGACGCCATGCAGCGCCTGCCGCTGGAGCGCAACGGCATTCTGTTTATCGAAAATGTCGGCAACCTGGTGTGTCCGGCGAGTTTTGATTTGGGCGAACGCCATAAAGTGGCGGTGCTTTCGGTGACCGAAGGCGAAGACAAACCGCTGAAATACCCGCATATGTTTGCCGCCTCTTCATTAATGCTACTCAACAAAATCGACCTGTTGCCATATTTGCAGTTCGATGTTGAGAAGTGCCTCGACTACGCTCGCCAGGTGAACCCGAATATTGAAATCCTGCTGGTTTCTGCAACGAGTGGTGAAGGTATGGACGAATGGCTGAACTGGCTGGAGACACAGCGATGTGCATAGGCATTCCGGGTCAAATCGTCGAACGCTTGCCGGATGGCAGCGCCAAAGTCGACGTCTGCGGCATCAAGCGTGATGTCAATCTGATGCTGGTGGGCGACGCCCAAATCGGCCAGTGGGTGCTGGTGCATGTCGGTTTTGCGATGGCGATTATTGATGAAGCCGAAGCTCGTGACACGCTCGATGCGCTGCAAAACATGTTTGAAGTGGAACCCGATGTCGGCGGCCTGTTGTTTGGGGAAGAACGCGGATGATGCATTTTGTTGATGAATACCGCGCGCCAGAAAAAGTCATGCAGTTGATAGACGTACTGCGTGAACGTGCGCCTAAGCTGGCCTACACAGCACAACGCCCGCTGCGCATTATGGAAGTGTGCGGTGGGCATACTCACGCCATCTTTAAGTTTGGCCTCGATCAACTGCTGCCGGAAAACATTGAGTTTATCCACGGGCCGGGTTGCCCGGTTTGCGTGTTACCGATGGGCCGTATTGACGCATGTATCGAAATCGCCAGCCATCCCGAAGTGATTTTTTGTACCTTTGGCGACGCTATGCGCGTGCCGGGCAAAAATGGCTCACTGATGCAGGCCAAAGCTCGTGGTGCAGATGTGCGCGTGGTGTATTCGCCAATGGACGCCCTGGCGATGGCGAGCCAGAACCCGGAGCGTAAAGTGGTGTTCTTCGGCCTCGGTTTTGAAACCACCATGCCGACCACGGCTATCACCCTGCAACAAGCCAAAACGCAGGGCATCAACAATTTTTACTTTTTCTGCCAGCATATAACGCTGATTCCTACACTGCGCAGCCTACTGGAGCAGCCCGACAACGGCATTGATGCTTTCCTGGCACCAGGCCATGTCAGCATGGTCATAGGCACAGAAGCCTATGACTTTATTGCCACTCAACATCATCGCCCGCTGGTGGTTGCCGGTTTTGAACCGCTCGACTTGCTGCAAGGCGTGGTGATGCTGGTGGAGCAGAAAATCCATCAGCACAGCAAAGTGGAAAACCAATACAAACGTGTGGTGCCGGATGCGGGTAATAACCTTGCGCAGCAGGCGATTGCCGAAGTATTTACTGTGCGCGGTGATGCCGAATGGCGCGGGCTTGGCACTATCAGTGATTCTGGTGTGCAACTGACAGAAGGTTATCGCCAGTTTGATGCCGAAGACCATTTCAAACCCGCACCGCAGCAGGTTTACGACGACCCGCTCGCCCGTTGTGGTGATGTGCTCACCGGGCGTTGCAAACCGCACCAGTGCCCAATGTTTGGCAAAACCTGTAACCCGCAAAATGCCTTTGGCGCGTTGATGGTGTCATCCGAAGGCGCATGTGCCGCGTGGTATCAGTATCGCGGTCAGGAGTGCGAAGCATAAAATCTTTTCGTTGGATGACGCTAACGCTTATCCAACCTACAAAAACGAGTCCAATGTAGGTCGGATAAGCGTTAGCGTCATCCGACATAGCCGTCCGACACAGGTAAAAAATCATGAAAACTATTGAACTCGCCCATGGCAGTGGCGGCCAGGCAATGCAAAAGTTGATCGCCGACTTGTTTATGCAGGCGTTTGATAACCCATGGCTGGCAGAACAAGAAGACCAGGCGCGATTACCGCTCGCTGAGTTAACCGCCAGCGGTGACCGCTTAGCCTTTTCGACCGACAGCTACGTTATCGACCCATTGTTTTTCCCCGGCGGTGATATCGGCAAGTTAGCCATTTGCGGAACCGCGAATGACGTTGCCGTCAGCGGCGCGACCCCGCGCTGGTTATCGTGCGGGTTTATCCTTGAAGAAGGCTTGCCGATTGAAACCCTGGAACGCGTGGTCACCAGTATGGCGGCAACCGCCAAAGCGGCGGGTATCGCAGTGGTAACTGGTGACACCAAAGTCGTGCAGCGCGGCGCGGCAGACAAGCTGTTTATTAACACTGCGGGCATCGGTGCCATTCCTGCCGGGCTGAGCTGGGGCGCGCAACACATTAGCGCAGGCGATGTGTTAATCGTTAGCGGAACACTGGGCGACCACGGAGCGACTATCCTTAACTTGCGGGAATCGTTGGGTTTAGAAGGTGCGTTGATGAGTGACTGCGCGGTGTTGACTCCGTTAATCGCGCCCTTGTTGAATATTGCGGGTGTGAAAGCGCTGCGTGATGCGACGCGCGGTGGCGTAAACGCTGTGCTGCATGAGTTTGCTGCCTCAAGCGGGTGCGGCATGGAAATCACCGAAAGCCAGTTACCTCTGAACCCTGCGGTACGTGGTGTGTGTGAATTACTTGGCCTTGATGCGTTGAATTTTGCTAATGAAGGCAAACTGGTGATTGCGGTACAACGTGAATCTGCCGACGCGGTGCTGGCTGCGTTACGAGCGCACCCATTAGGCCAGGACGCGGCTATTATTGGTGATGTCGTCGAGCGCAAAGGCGTGCGAGTCGCCGGTCTTTATGGCGTAAAACGGACACTCGATTTGCCACATTCAGAGCCGCTACCACGGATTTGTTGACCTAAGCCAGGAACGCCGAGTGCCGTCCTGGCTACACTTGAGCGGTTTCATAATACAAATCGCCGGCGTTTGATTTCGTAGGGTGGATAAGCGCCAGCGTCATCCACCGCCTCCGCACTACCAATTGGATAAGCAAAATGCCATACACACCGATGAGCGATCTCGGGCAACAGGGTTTATTTGATATAACGCGCACCCTGTTGCAGCAACCTGATCTCCCGGCGCTTGCCCACTGCCTGACACAAATGGCAAAGCAGGGCGCACTGGCGGACAGAGTGAATATTCTGCTTTACCATCCGTTGCATCAGCGTGTGGCCTTTTATGGCCTGGATATACACGGCAAAGAACTGCATTACGAAGATGAAATGGTGCTGGCTAATGGGCCCGTGCGGCGTGTACTGTCGCGCCCGGAAGCGCTGATTTGTACCGAAGAAGAATTTAACGACACCTGGCCGCAGGTGATGAACCTTGAGCTGTATGCGCCATTTAGTCGCTATTGCCTGCTGCCTCTGGCGGCTGAAGGTAAAATCTTTGGCGGCTGCGAGTTTATTCGTAATAACGACGCCCCCTGGACCGACAAAGAACTTAATCGCCTGCATACGCTGGCGCAAGTGGTTGGGCTGGTGGCAGAACAAATCCAGTCGCGGCTCGATTCCAGCCACGATTACCAACAACTGTGCCGCGAACGTGATGACTACCGAATCCTGGTAGCGGTGACCAACGCGGTCTTGTCGAAGCTCGATCTCGATGAACTGATCAGCGAAATCGCCAACGAAATTCATCACTATTTCTCGATAGATTCCATCAGCATCGTTTTGCGCGGCAACCGCAAAGACCGCCTGACCGTCTACTCCACGCATTTCGTGAAAGAGCAGTCGTCTATCCACGACCAGAGCGATGTGGCACTGGCGGGTACGCTTTCCGAACGCGTATTCAAAAGCGGTGAAATGCTGCTTTTGAATCTGCATCACGGTGACCAACTCGCGCCGTATGAGCGCATGCTGTTTGAAATGTGGGGCAACCAAATCCAGACTTTGTGCCTGCTGCCGCTGACCTTTGGCAACAACATGCTGGGTGTGCTGAAGCTGGCGCAATGCGAGGCAGGGGTCTTTACCCCGCAAAACCTTAAACTGCTGCGCCAGATTGCTGAGCGTATTGCCATTGCGGTGGACAACGCGCTGGCGTACCAGGAAATCAATCGCTTAAAAGAAAATCTCGTCGACGAAAACCTCTACCTCACCGAGCAAATCAATAATGTCGCCAGTGATTTTGGCGAGATTATTGGCCGCAGCGACGTGATGTCCAACGTGCTCAAACAAGTTGAAATGGTGGCGAAAAGCGACAGTACGGTGCTAATCCTCGGTGAAACTGGCACCGGTAAAGAGCTGATTGCCCGGGCGATTCATAACCTCAGCGAGCGTAACAGCCGCCGCATGGTGAAAATTAACTGTGCGGCGATGCCTGCCGGATTACTGGAAAGCGACCTGTTCGGCCATGAACGTGGTGCGTTTACTGGTGCTAACACGCAGCGTATCGGGCGTTTTGAACTGGCCGACAAAAGCTCGATGTTCCTTGATGAAGTCGGTGATATGCCGCTCGAACTGCAGCCTAAACTGTTGCGTGTGTTGCAAGAGCAGGAATTTGAGCGGCTGGGTAGCAACAAAGTTCAGCAGGTGGACGTACGCTTAATTGCCGCGACCAACCGCAACCTCAAAGAGATGGTGGTCGAGCGCGAATTCCGTAGTGACCTTTATTATCGCCTGAACGTGTTCCCCATTACGCTGCCGCCGCTGCGTGAGCGCCCGGAAGACATTCCGCTATTGGTGAAATCTTTCACCTTTAAAATCGCTCATCGTATGAACCGTAATATCGACAGTATTCCGGCTGAAACTTTACGTACGTTAAGCCGTATGGACTGGCCGGGCAACGTTCGTGAACTGGAAAATGTCATTGAACGTGCGGTGCTGCTGACTCGCGGCAATGTGCTGCACCTTTCTTTACCGGAAATGGATTACATCCAGCCGGAAGAAAAACCAGCGCGTCTGGTGGCGAGCGAAGAAATTCGTGAAGGGGAAGATGAGGCGCAGAGAATTTTGCGTGTGCTAAAAGAGACCAACGGTGTAGTTGCTGGCCCGCGTGGTGCGGCACAACGGCTGGGGCTAAAACGCACCACCTTGCTTTCGCGCATGAAACGCTTGGGGATTGATAAAGAGGGAATATAAACTAGTTATAACCCTACATTATTTACCAGGTAACCTTAACCATGGCACTGATCCCAAAAAACTACACGCGGCTGGAAAGTGGCTACCGTGAGAAAGCGTTAAAAATTTACCCGTGGGTATGCGGGCGTTGCTCGCGTGAGTTTGTCTATTCAAACCTGCGCGAACTGACGGTTCACCATATCGACCATGACCACACTAATAACCCGGAAGATGGCAGTAACTGGGAGCTATTGTGCCTGTATTGTCACGACCACGAGCACTCGAAATACACCGAAGCCGACCAATACGGCACCACGGTAGTTGCCGGTGAAGACGCGCAAAAAGACGTTGGCGAAGCGACGTACAACCCGTTCGCTGATTTGAAGTCGCTGTTGAATAAGAAGAAATAATTGGCGGATGAACCGGTTTTTTCGGATGACGCTGCTGTATGAGCTACGGTTCGATTATGACTTTGTAGGGTGGACAAGCGTTAGCGTCATCCACCATATACGCCAGTTGTGTCATTAGTCAGAAAGGGCGGTTTCCCGCCCTTTATTTCTCTGGTGTTGGCACAATAAAAACAAACTTTAAAATTCTATCCAGCTATCTCTATTGTTGAGCGCAGCTGTTCTGGTTGGCATTGCAGTGACTAAGTTGTGAGTAGATGGACGAGCGGTTGTTGTCTCACCCTGGTTTTTTGAAACCCTAAATATCGACACCACTTTTTCAAGTTGTACTGCTTGTTCTTCAAGTGAGCTGGCGGCAGCCGAAGATTCTTCAACCAGCGCCGCATTTTGCTGCGTGGTGGTATCCATTTCCGCCATTGCCTGCGCAATCTGCGAAATCCCCCGGCTCTGCTCATCAGTGGCTGCGGCAATTTCGCTCATGATGTCTCTCACCTGGATAACTGACGTTTCGATGTTGTCCATCGCCACCCCAGCACCTTCCACCAGGCGGAAACCTGAATCGACATAAGAAACGGATTCGTGAATTAACGATTCAATCTCTTTTGCCGACTGCGCACTTCGCTGTGCCAGGTTGCGTACTTCACCAGCGACCACGGCAAAACCTTTCCCCTGATCCCCAGCTCGCGCCGCTTCAACCGCCGCATTCAGCGCCAGAATATTAGTCTGGAAGGCGATGCTATTAATCACGGTCGTGATTTCAGAAATACGGTGCGAGCTGCTTTGCACGTTTTTCATGGTGTCGATAACCATCTTCGAAATCTGGCTTCCCTCATTGGCTTTTTGCGAGGCGGATTCCGCTAACTGGCGGGCATGCTTAGCATTTTCAGCGTTCAGGGCGACGGTAGAAGTCAGTTCTTCCATACTGGCGGCGGTTTCCACCACGGCTGCGGATTGCTGCTCAGTGCGCGAAGATAAATCCATATTTCCTGCGGCAATTTCCGAAGACGAACGAGCGACGCTATCGACGCCATCGCGTACGTTATGCAGGATATCCTTCAGATTATTATTCATCGTCGACACCGCCTGCATCAGCAAACCAAGTTCATCACCGCGCTGGCTTTCCAGTGTGCCGGTGAGGTCACCTTTGGCGATTTGCTCGGCGACTAACAGAGTTTGGTTAAGCGGGCGGGTGATCGAACGGGTGATCGCCAGCGCTATCAATACACCTGCCAATACCCCAATCAGAGCAACGAGTGACATTTCCCACTCAGATGTCGCAACCACTTTTTCAGCTTTCAACTGCTGGAGATCGAACAGCACATTAATCGCGCGGGTAAGCTCCACCGCCCGGTCAGTGAGCTGTGCGGAAAGTGTATTTTGTTGTGTCCACGCTGCAAGATACGCAGGCAGCTCAGTGACATAGCCCTGTGCTTCAGCGATACCCGCCTGTACCCATGTTTGCTCAGATGCGGGTAGCAAAGGAAGCAATTGCTCGGCATGGGCAATGCCTGCGGTTAAGCGTGTTTGTAAAATCTCTCGCGATTTCTCAGTGGGTAGGGTTTTGTAATCATTTAACATCGAGTCGATGTCATTAAATATAAAGCCCAGTTGAGCTACTTGAGTGCGTTGTTCTGCTGGCAGCGTTTGGCTGCGGCTGAGTTTGTCTGCCATAACAGACTTTTTATACAGATCTTTTGAATCCAGACGTTCTTCATCACGCTTCGTTTGGTTCAGCGCATTAATAAATGGAGGGGTGCTGACCAGGTAACTTTTCACCGCACTTTCTGTTTTCAGCACGGCATCCATACTGTCTGGTGCCCAGCTCAATTTTTTCAGTTGGGTAACCGTTTCTGCCAGTTGATTTAATGCTTTGCTGTTTTGATCAAGGTAATGAACACCATGGGTATATTGGTAATTGGTTCGGCTTAACCGTGCCGCAGTCAGGTTCTTATTTAACTCAACAGTTAAGGCACTTTTGCTTATTTTATCCTGGACGTTTCGCAGACCCAGCATCCCAGTCATCACGATAATAATTGTGATCACAAAAACAACAGCAAACCCTAAGCTGAGTTTTCTGCTGACTTTTAAATTTGAAAATGTATTCGTTATACTCATATTTTATCCAGTAATGGCCCCAGAACCTTTGGTGAGCGTTGTTATATAAAGATTGCTATCATTCTAAAAATACAAGTGGTAATACCTTTTATAAATACCCTCACCGGCAACTAAATTTCGAATGGAGAGGTTGCAAAACCAGTTACCAGTGAAGATATTTATAAAAAAAAGGGCCCTGAGTATTTCCATAGTCAGGGCAAAAGCATCCTACGTTGGTCGCACTTACTCAAGGTACGACCTTATGGTATTAATCCTTTTCTTTCCCAGAGGTAAGGGTGAGATCACTTAATTTGTAATAAATGGGTATGACATCAATGTGATTTATTATATAGCCACTCCCTTTCATATTTTGAATGAAATCACCGGGTAACCCCAGCAGATGTAGCTTTTTATTAAGATTGTTTAATACCTGCCATAAACGTTGCGTTGATGGAATAAGGTTATTTTCTTCCCAGACATTCTTGAGTAATTCATCTTTGGTCACTTTCTTATGGCGCGCATGAAGCAACAGATAAATAAATAGCTGTAGCATGGTTTCATTAAAGAAAATCGAGCCAAAAATAAAATTACGTTCTGTACTGCTAGAAGGAAGGCGATACAACCTTCCATTATCAATATCGAAATGGATTTCTTTGCCGATCATAAATCCATGCAATTGATAGTCCATATTTTTCATGCTCATATAAAATAAATCCGACTGTGGCACCCTTGCTCGTGTTCATTTCCTATAAGCCCTACTGTTTATAAGGATGGATTATATGACTCCGGTGAATACTTACAACTCATGGGTAAGCAGAGTAGTCCATCGTCACATTCTGGCTTTTTATGGAATTTAGCTTCGTTGTAATTTGAATTACAGGAATAAAATATCGCAAATGAAATGAATGTCGTTTTTTAAATCTAAAATATCATCATTATCTTATGGCTCAAGTTATAATATCGAATTCATTGGTATATATAGAATATTGTTCTGCTGAAAAAGTTAATGGACTGTTTTAGAAATCTATTTCAGCGCATCACTCGCTATGTGGCGTGGTGCAATTATTCCTTAACCCTGAAGGGGTAATCTCTGAACCGCTCGTTTTTGAGATGGCATCAGCATAGCGATTTCCTCCGCAAGGAGGAGTGATTTTATATGATTTATACTTAGTCAGAAGTCTGCTCGCACAGAGAGTGGCTACGGATGCTTTTCCTGTAATGGATTGATTTTAAGAGGAAAAAATCTGAATAAGATTTTTTCCCAGGGAAACTCATGCAAAAGGCTTTATTGACCGAATAGGTTGTGGCGAGGATGACAACATGAACACCGTCTTTTTAATCAATGAAACCGTGCTGTTTGACCCGGACGAACACAGCCTGCGGCCGATGGATGGGCAGCCTGGCAGCAAAGTGGTTATCCACACGCCAGCAAGTGAATGCTTATTGCTTTTGCTTCGCCACAACCAACAGGTATTAACGCAGAGATTTCTCTTTGAGCAAGTGTGGGAAAAGCACGGTGCGGTGGTCACCACTAATGCGCTCTATCAAAGTATCGCATCGCTAAGAAAAGGGCTTCAGTCAGCGGGGCTTGCGGAAAACATCATTAAAACCGTACCAAAAATGGGGTTTAAATCAATTGCCACGCTACGTGAGGGAACAATAACTGACTTTATTACGCCTGTGGAGGCTACCGTTTTATCGCCCGCGCCTAAAGTTGAACAGCCAGGCGTTCAGCCTCACAACCTTGCTGCGCGCCACTATTCACGCTGGGCGTATCTGGCTGCTGGAGTGGCATTTATTATTTCCTGCGGTGTGCTTTATCACCAACAGTCTGGCGGTGAATCCCACTATTCCGATTACAGCTATATAGGGCAGGTCAACGGTTGTGCTCTTTATTCCTCCTGGTCTGGCGAGGAGAAAAGTCTGCATACTTTTAAGTTGTTGGATAAACGTTATCCCCTTGCCTGTGAGTCTGGCGGTGTCGCTTATTTGACCCTTAACCGTTCTCTGCAGGGTTTGTCGGTACTGCTGTGTAACCGAAAAATTGAATACAGTAATGCAGAATGCCAATCCTACATATTCAGGAAAGATCGCTATGAAGCTTAAAAAAAGGAGGATGTGTTGGGTGTTGATTATTGTATTGATTGCGTTGCCATTACTCTTTGCCTGGTACCAGTCTTACAAACGCGATCACTTTTCCTGTGATGCGACTGCGACCATTATTGGCGAAAATATCGTCTATGAAATGCTGACCCATTTTACCTTTGAAAACGGAAAGGGAGTTTACACGTCGCTTGGGCAACTTCATGAAAAAGGAAAGCCTGAGTTGAATACCAATAACCACTTCACTTTTAAATACTGGCATCAGGATGACAATATCATCATGATTTCGACAGAAAGCAGTGGCGTTGAGAATTTATTTGGCCAGTATTTCCCGCAAACACCGGACTTCTTCCTGTACCGTGAACGCGGTATTAGCCTGCAAGTTGAGCGTGAAAATGCTTCGAGTTATTTGTTCAGCTACGATGGCACACCGCTGTTTTATTGTATGCAGGCAAAGCAGAAATAAGCCTCAGTCCGAATTTATATGCACCTTACAATAGCGCCGCTTCCAGGCGGCGGGTGTTAATCCCATTTTTTTACGAAACACCTTCCTGAAATAACTCACATCCTGAAATCCGCAACGTTCGGCGACTTCGCTCAATGAGCAGGAGTCGGTAATCAGCATTTTTTCAGCGCACAACACGCGCTGGCGGTGAATGGCATCGGTAATGGTTAGCTGAAAAGTCTGGCGATAAACGCGGCCAAGATAATCCGCATTACAATGTAGCTGGCTGGCTAGTGTTGAGGTGGAAACTGGCAAATGAAATTGGGTGCGAATTAACTGCTGTGCTTTGTAGGCAAGGGCCGCGCCACTGTTATCGGCCTGTATACTGTCGTGCGCCGCCACGGAAAGTTGCTGCATGATCAGCAATAAAATTAATTCCAGTGCGCTGCTGCGCGTCATGGACTCTTGTTCGCTTAAAAACTGACGGAATAACGAAATAACGTATTGGGGATTAAGAACTTGCCCGTGTTGGGGTAACGAGATTAACGATGCCGGGAAATCTGTTTTTTTGTCACACTGCGGAGTGAGTTCAAAATGAAGCCAGTAGAATTTTAAGTCTGCCGGGAAGGTTCCTGTACCGACGTGTTTTCGATGTGGCCAAAGTAATAAACTCTCACCTTCTCTGACGCTAAATAGTGTGTCGTCCTCACGGATCGTAAGTGTCCCTTTTTCAACGAAAATTAATTCCCATGAGTCCAGTTCACGTTGCGGATGGCTGCCGATGCCACGCGAAATAAACAAGCCGCCATTTTGCACTGAAATGGGTAAAGATATTTTTAAATCAAACAATTAGATTTTCCTTTAATCCATTCACACTGCGGCAGTGTAGATAAAATAAACTGCCCGATGGGATTGTTAACGGCGTTTGGCGATCTCCTTCACAGTTTTATCTTCAGGTCGGAATTGTCATCTTTTTATACTTTGTTATCGCCTTGTTGGTATTGAAATTGAATGCAAAATTATTCGGGTACTTTGCAAATACAAAAAATAATAACTCCAGACTTCTTACCCGATGCGAGGCTTTATCATGACCTCTACCGCTATAGATAATATTGCTACTTCGGCGTTAAACGGCAGGCTCTCCATTCGCGAGAAAATAGGTTACGGATTAGGTGATGCGGGTGGCACCGTTATTACCTGTCTTATCATGAATTTCCTGACCTTTTTCTACACCGATGTTTTTGGTTTAACTCCCGCTATTGTCGGCACGCTGTTTATCGCACTGCGTGTTTTTGACGCTATTTCCGATCCGTTAATGGGCATTCTGGCTGACCGAACACAAAGTCGCTTTGGCCGCTTCCGTCCGTGGCAGTTATGGGTTGCGGTGCCAATTGGCATGATCGGTGTGTTGACGTTCACCGTGCCGGATCTCAGTTACAACATGAAAATCCTCTGGGCTTTCGGAACATATCTTTTACTTTCCGTCAGTTACACCGCCATCAACGTACCGTATTGCGCACTGATCAACACCATGACGACGCGCCACGACGAGGTGATTTCCTGCCAGTCCTGGCGTTTTGTATTGTGCGGCGTGGCGGGTTTTTTGGTGTCGGTTGGCTTGCCGTGGCTGGTGGAAATCATCGGCCAGGGTAATGCCGCCAAAGGTTACCAGATGGGTGTCGGCATTTTGTGCGCAGTGGCGGTGGTGATGTTCCTGTGCTGCTTCTTCTGGGTGCGCGAACGGGTGCCGTTGGCGTTAATGGGCAAGTTCACGCTGCGCGAACACCTGGCGGGCTTGCGCAAAAACGACCAGTTATTGTTGAGTCT
The DNA here is from genome assembly GCA_024169445.1 of Buttiauxella agrestis ATCC 33320. Taxonomy (GTDB): domain Bacteria; phylum Pseudomonadota; class Gammaproteobacteria; order Enterobacterales; family Enterobacteriaceae; genus Buttiauxella; species Buttiauxella ferragutiae. The sequence goes on along the minus strand of JALKFA010000001.1, from coordinate 772,548 downwards.
GGTGATGTCATTCTTGCTGATCAACGTCTTTAACCTGCGCGGCGGCGGCTACATGTATTTCATCACTTACGTGCTGCAAGGCAGCGCCGGTTTTGCCTCGTTGTTCTTCACCATGGTGACCTTCGCCTCGATTCTCGGTGCGGTGATCGTCAACCCGCTGGCGAAGCGGTTCGATACCGTCAAACTCTATTACTACACCAACCTGGTGCTGGCGGTACTTGCCGTTGGCATGTGGCTGTTGCCCACTGGCGCGGCGTTCCAGACGTTATGGCTGGTGGTAATACTGGCCAACGGCGTGATCCTCGGCTTTACGCTGCCACTGCACTTTTCCATCATGGCGTTTGCCGATGACTACGGCGAATGGAAAACCGGCGTGCGCTCATCGGGTATGAACTTCGCCTTCAATCTGTTCTTCATCAAATTAGCCTGGGCGGCCAGTGCTGGAATCATCAGCCTGGTGTTTATTTTCGTGGCGTATCAGCCTGGCCCTGAACACCAAACGGCGGCGTCGCTCTCCGGCATTACGGCGCTGGAAACCCTGCTGCCAGCCGTATTCCATTTGTTACTGGCTCTGGCTATTCGCCGTTGCCGCCTGAATAACCCGATGATGGCGCAGATTTCCACTGACTTACGTCAGCGCCATGTCCAGACCGCCTGAGGAGTTGTTATGAATCAGCCCGATGTATTACAGGAAGTTGACCTGCACAAACTGAAAGTGACCGATGCGTTTTTGGGCCAGTACCAACGGCTGGTGCGCGATGTGGTGATCCCCTATCAATGGGATGCGTTGAACGACCGCATTACCGAAGCTGACCCAAGCCACGCCATCGAAAACTTTGAGATAGCTGCAGGGCGCAAAGACGGCGAGTTTTACGGCATGGTTTTCCAGGACAGCGACGTGGCGAAATGGCTGGAAGCGGTGGCGTGGTCGCTGTGCCAGAAGCCCGATGCCGAACTTGAAAAAACCGCCGATGAAGTGATCGAACTGATCGAGGCAGCGCAGTGCGAAGACGGTTATCTGAATACTTATTTCACGGCGAAAGAACCGACGCTGCGCTGGACGAATCTCGCCGAATGCCATGAACTTTACTGCGCCGGGCACATGATTGAAGCGGGTGTCGCGTTCTTCCAGGCGACCGGTAAGCGCCGTTTGCTGGAGGTGGTTTGCCGCCTGGCTGACCATATCGACTGCGTGTTTGGCCCCGGCGTTAACCAGCTACACGGTTACCCCGGTCACCCGGAAATCGAACTGGCGCTGATGCGTTTGTATGAAGTGACCGACAATCCGCGCTATTTAAATCTGGTGAATTACTTTGTTGAAGAACGTGGCGCACAGCCGCATTTCTACGACATCGAATATGAAAAACGTGGGCGTACTTCGCACTGGAATATTCACGGCCCGGCGTGGATGGTGAAAGACAAAGCCTACAGCCAGGCACATGAACCGCTGGCCTTGCAGCAAACGGCGATTGGCCACGCGGTGCGGTTTGTCTACCTGATGGCGGGAGTAGCGCACCTGGCGCGGCTGCATAAAGACGAAGAAAAACGCCAGACCTGCCTGCGTTTGTGGGACAACATGGTGCAGCGCCAGATGTACATTACCGGCGGCATTGGCTCACAAAGCAGCGGCGAAGCGTTCAGCTCGGATTACGATTTACCAAACGACACGGTGTACGCCGAAAGCTGCGCGTCCATCGGCCTGATGATGTACGCCCGCCGCATGTTGCAGATGGAAGCTGACAGCCGCTTTGCCGACGTGATGGAACGCGCGCTGTATAACACGGTGCTGGGTGGAATGGCGCTGGATGGCAAACACTTCTTCTATGTGAATCCGCTGGAAGTGCACCCGAAAACCCTGGCGTTCAACCATATTTACGACCACGTAAAACCGGTTCGCCAGCGCTGGTTTGGTTGCGCCTGTTGCCCGCCGAACATCGCCCGCGTGCTGACTTCGCTCGGCCATTACATTTACACCCCGCAACCGGAGGCGCTCTACGTTCATTTATACGTCGGCAATGAGATGGACGTTCCAGTGGGTAACAAATCTCTGGGGCTGAAAATCAGTGGCGATTATCCATGGCATGAGCAGGTGGAAATAGCGGTGACTTCACCTCAACCCGTGCAACACACCATTGCACTACGTATGCCGGACTGGTGCTCACAGCCGTCTGTGATGCTTAACGGTGAAACGTGTCAGGGTGAAATACGTAAGGGTTACTTGCACATCACGCGTACCTGGCAAGAAGGTGATCGCATCGCCATGACGTTAGCGATGCCAGTGCGCCGGGTGTATGGCAACCCGCTGTTGCGCCATGTCGCCGGGAAAGTCGCGGTGCAACGTGGTCCACTGGTCTACTGCCTTGAAGAGGCCGATAACGGTGAAGCGCTACACAACTTATGGTTGCCGAAAGACAGCACATTTAACCTGATTCAGGGCAAAGGCATTTTCGCCCACAAAGTGCTGATTCAGGCCGATGGCCTGTGCATGGCAAGCAAACAGGCTGAACAGCAGGCGCTGTATCACTACGACAAATCTCCAGTGACCGCGGAGCCAAAAAAACTGACCTTTATTCCGTGGTTTAGTTGGGCAAACCGCGGGGAAGGGGAAATGCGTATTTGGGTTAATGGCGAGTGATGAGACTTTTGTAAGGTGGATTAGCGTAAGCGACATCCACCAAAATCTTGTTATCTACTTCTGCTTCGCCAACCATACCGCTCCGAGCATTCCTGCTTTATTACCGAGTTTGCAGGGGCGAATCGGGACTTTCAGTACATCCCAAAATTTAAAGCCTTCGAGGTGGCGCTCCAGCATCGGATACAGCATTGGCTGGGTGCTGACGCCGCCACCAAGCAAAATGGCTTGTGGATCAAACAGCGATACCACGCTGTAAATGCCGCGCGCCAGGTATTTCACCCAGTTGTCGATAACGCCCTGAATATGCAGATCTGTTTCGGCACGGGCAAAAATATCTCGGCCGTTGATTTTCTCTTCGGCGGGGATGTTCATCTCACGCCGACACGCTTCCATCAGCCCTTTCGCCGAGGCAAGCTGGTGCATATCTTCGCCGTATTTGCCCACCGGCAGTACGCCAAATTCGCCCGCCCTGAAATGGGAGCCACGCATTAATTTGCGGTTGACGATAATGCCGCCGCCGATACCAGTACCAATCGTGATGCAGACCAGCGAGTCATATTCATTGCCCGCGCCCAGCCACATCTCACCGAGAGCTGCACAGTTGGCGTCATTTTCAACGGTGATCGGAAGGTCGGTCAGCGCACCGAAAATCTCCAGTAGGTTGCTGCCATCAAGAAACTCTAGCGCGCCCGCCTTAGGGACATTCCCGGTGTGTGGGTTGATGTATCCGGGGAAGCTGATAGCAATCCCGGCAATTTCATTATGCTGCCGATAACCTGCCACCACACTTTGCCAGGCATCCAGAAACAGCTGCTTGTCGTAGTGGGTGTCATATTCTTCGGCAATCAGCACCTCGCCATCTTCAGTGAACAAACCGTGCTTAACATGAGTACCGCCTACGTCGAAGCCTATAAAGAGGCGCATGAGCAATCCTTGTTGGAAAGGCAAAATTTAAGTATGTATCAAAACCAATAGCCTGCAGGTTGAATACTCCTAATCATTCGATGACTAATCCGTGACCTGTGTCGTAAAGCCTCTAAACACTGGCGAAGAAATCACCACTGCCGACTACGCTTGAGAGTGCAAACGACAAGGAGATACCGATGACAAATAATCCTCCCGATAGCCGAATTATCCCCGGCGAGTATGGTTTCCCACTCAAACTTAAACCGCGTTATGACAACTTTATTGGCGGCCAATGGGTGCCGCCAGTCGACGGCAAATACTACGAAAATCTTACCCCAGTGACCGGCCAGCCGCTGTGCGAGATAGCCAGTTCCAGTAAAGGCGATATCGATTTAGCGCTGGATGCCGCACATGACGCAAAAGCCGGTTGGGGCAGTATGTCTGTTCAGGACCGCGCCAATATCCTGTTCAAAATTGCTGACCGTATGGAACAGAACATTGAACTGCTCGCGGCGGCAGAAACCTGGGATAACGGCAAACCGATCCGTGAAACCAGTGGCGCTGACGTGCCTTTGGCGATCGACCATTTCCGCTATTTTGCTTCCTGCATCCGCGCACAAGAAGGCGGGATCAGTGAAGTTGACGGCGATACTGTGGCGTATCATTTCCACGAACCGCTTGGTGTGGTCGCGCAGATTATTCCGTGGAACTTCCCGTTGCTGATGGCGAGCTGGAAAATGGCTCCGGCACTGGCGGCAGGTAACTGCGTCGTGTTGAAGCCAGCGCGTCTGACGCCGCTGTCAGTTTTGTTGCTGATGGAGCTGGTGGGCGATTTACTGCCGCCGGGTGTTATCAACGTGGTGAATGGCGCTGGTGGTGAAATCGGTGAATATTTGGCGACCTCAAAACGTATCGCCAAAGTGGCATTTACCGGCTCGACGGAAGTCGGACAGCAGATCATGCAGTATGCGACGCAGAATATTATTCCGGTAACGCTGGAGTTGGGCGGCAAATCCCCAAACATCTTCTTTGCCGACGTGATGGATGAAGAAGACGCCTTCTTCGACAAAGCACTGGAAGGTTTCGCGCTGTTTGCTTTCAACCAGGGCGAAGTCTGTACCTGCCCGAGCCGTGCGCTGGTGCAGGAATCCATCTACGAACGCTTTATGGAACGCGCCATTCGCCGCGTTGAGTCTATCCGTAGCGGCAACCCGCTGGACTCGCGGACACAAATGGGGGCGCAGGTTTCACAAGGGCAGATGGAAACCATCCTCAACTACATTGATATCGGTAAGAAAGAGGGCGCGGATGTGCTCACTGGCGGGCGTCGTAAAGCACTGGAAGGCGACCTGAAAGCCGGTTACTACCTCGAGCCGACGATTTTGTTTGGTAAAAACAACATGCGTGTTTTCCAGGAAGAGATCTTCGGCCCGGTACTCGCTGTGACAACCTTCAAAACCATGGAAGAGGCGCTGGAACTGGCGAACGACACTGAATACGGCCTCGGCGCAGGTGTCTGGAGCCGTAACGGCAATCTGGCTTACAAAATGGGCCGTGGCATTCAGGCTGGGCGCGTGTGGACGAACTGTTATCACGCTTATCCGGCACATGCCGCGTTTGGGGGTTATAAGCAATCTGGCATCGGGCGCGAAACCCATAAAATGATGCTGGAGCATTATCAGCAGACTAAATGTTTGCTGGTGAGTTATTCCGATAAGCCGTTAGGGTTGTTCTGATAGGCGGGAAATAGGGTAGGGCGAAGGGGATTGGTTTTGCTCCTTCACCCTACAAACTGCTCTTACGATAATCTGTGCAAAATTAATCGTATAAACAGGCTGTATTTTTTAAAACATCGGCATGGTTATAGATTTCATCCAGCGAAGAAATTGGATGGCGTGTTTCAATTTTATCCGCGTCAAATATACCAAGATATTTTTGGCTACGATTAAAGTGCAAGCGACATATTGGCTTGCGATTATTATCATCAAGCAATATTCCAAAATAGCTTTTTGTGTCTCGCTGGCTTATTCGACCTGCATCTACCACCGTACGCACAATGGCTTTTACAATGTGGTAGCCCTCGAGTTCATCCAGGGTGGTCTGGATTTCATTTTCGTCGGTCGCTTCTGTCTCTCCCGTTTCTGAGCCTTGCGTGCTTTCTGAAGCAATAACAGGGATCTGTACACCGCTCATAGCCGATTTTAATCTTTCGTTTATTTGATCATTCAGAAATTGGCTGGCTGCTTTTCTGGTTAATTCTGTAAATGACTCTCGAACCTTTTGAGTAATGATTCCGTCATAGACTCTCGATGCAAAGAATTTTACAAAATCTTCATCGGGGGATGAAAACTGCAAACTAATCAGTTTCTTAATTTGGCTAACGTACTTCAGTTCACCTGCGGCATTAATAATCGACTCAACGTCAAATGCTGATTTTGTCAGTTTCCGTAATTCCGGAAGCACGTACTCATCAATATCGAGCAAATCAAATTCCAGGAAGGGTTTTTCATCCATCTTATTAGGAGAGTCAAGGTCGGTGAAGAATTTATAAACCTGTCCATTTGTCAGAATTGAAATGCGTGCATTTGTAACATGAAAATATCGGAATAGCTGAGAGGCATGGTTTAGATTTAGTGCATCACCAATTTTCTTACATTCAATCAGGATTTGTACTTCACCATTTTTAAAAATGGCATAATCGATTTTTTCGCCCTTTTTGGTTCCAACATCACAGATGAATTCTGGAACAACCTCTGTTGGATCAAAGACATCGTAACCTAATACGTTATGGATAAATGGCATGACAAACGCGGTTTTCGTTGCTTCTTCAGTTTGAATTGCAGTTGCTTGCTGTTTTATTTTTGCCGAAAGTGTGTTTAATTTTTCCATAAAATCCATGGCATAAACCTCGTCGGTGGGAATATCCCAATACTCCTTTAAGTTGAGAGAAAAAAACTTGAAGTGCGTCAGAAAGAACAATGTGGTTAGGTAGTTAGGTGGGATTTTGCTGGATTTATCTCAGGTTTTACAACATGGCAGCATGCTTATGATTTCTTTTTCCGTCTCAAGATTTTCCAGGAGATTATTTAACGCATCACTAATCGCTGCTTTATTCACATTAGTGATGCGTTAACCGGGTTATGTCGTTATTTCTCAACCATAAACAACGCTTTATCACGCAGTAAATGGTCGTTTCCACGGCGGCGGGTAAAACCAATGCGGTCGAAATATTCGAGAATTTGCACCGCAAGTTTACGCCCCACGCCCAGGCTGTCGCGGAAATCTGCCGCGCTGGTGGCACCTTGCGTTTGATCCAGTTCACGGATCAAATTGGCGAAAACCTGAATCCGATCGTTACGATAATAACGATCTTTTATGATCGCCGTGACCAGCCCAAGTTGGGCGGCAAAGCGCAATAGCTGGCGCATTGCTTGTTCGTCTTGCTGAGTTTCCCGCGCTAAATCGCGTACCCACCATGGCTCATCACCAAATAATGCATCAACTTTTTGCCACACTGCCAGTTGTTCCGCAGAAAAACCCGGTTTGTGATCGGGCAGGTGCAGCCAGCCCTGACGGCTAGCCAACAATCCTTCCTGACGCATTTTTTCTATCAGCGCCAGAACCAATGGTTCAACTTCACCCGGTAGTGCCATGCGGCGCAGGCGTTCGCGACCAGGGCCGGGTTGGTCATCATGCTGTTGATGATAACGTTCGAGAGTGTCGAGCAGTTTTTGTTTCCAGCGGGCGGCCATTTCATCGCTGAGCAAACTGTTACCCGCGTGCAAAAAGTCGGGATGGGTCAGTAATTCCTGCAATCCCTGGGTCGTCAGTTGCCGTGCCCAGGCGAAGTCAGTTAGCGTAACGGCGCTGCGCTGCAAATGAATATCGAGCGTCTGGCGGTCAGTTTCCGCATGTTTAAGTTGCTGTAACCACGCCAAAAATGCGGGCTGACGTTTACCACGGCGTGGTGCATGCAGCAGTATTGCGCGCGCACCTGCAAGCGTAACCCGAGCACTAATATCACGCAGTACCAGACGGTCGTTTTCGGCAAGCCACAGCGGGACATCTAAAACCAGTTCGGCAAGGTCATCTTCCAGTAGCGATATACGTCCGGTGACGTGGCTGGCAGCGTGGTGAATATGCAGCGGTTGCCATTGTTGTAGTGGGGCGTGGCTTTGCAACTGAACAATCACCCGCTCTACCGGTTGCAGGGGTTTTTCAGCCAGTAACCAGTCGCCGCGTTTGATATCGAGCTTTTCCGCATCGCCGCTGATATTGAGCGCGATACGCTGCCCGGCACAGGCGGTGTCAGTTTTGCTGTTTTGCGCATGCAGCCCGCGCACGCGCATCGGTTTATCGGCACCTGTTAGCCACAATGAATCGCCCACCTTCACTTCGCCACTTAACGCCGTGCCGGTCACTACCAGGCCAGAACCTTTCACGGTAAAAGCGCGGTCAATGGCGAGGCGGAAGCGGTGCTGACGCGGATGTGCACGTTCGGGCAATGAAAGGAGGTGCGCACGTAGTTCGTCAATTCCGCTACCACTGGTGGCAGCGGTGACAAATAAAGTGGCATCTTGCCAGCCAAATTCACTGAGTGTTGCTAGTACGGCTTCGCGCACTTCATCAATACGCGATTCACTCACGCGGTCGGCTTTGGTTAAGGCGACAGTGAGCGACGGTTTCCCGGTTAATTGCAGGATGGCCAGATGCTCGCGTGTTTGCGCCATCACTCCGTCATCGCATGCCACCACTAACAGCGCGTGATCGATGCCACCCACGCCCGCCAGCATATTGGCGAGGAATTTTTCATGTCCTGGCACATCAATAAAACCAGGAATGCGGCCATCGGGTTGCGGCCAGTAGGCGTAACCGAGGTCGATAGTCATGCCGCGTTTTTTTTCCTCTGGCAGACGGTCAGCATTCACGCCAGTTATGGCTTGCAGCAGGGTGGTTTTGCCGTGGTCAACGTGACCGGCGGTGGCAATAATCATCGGTTCAGGCTCTCCATGAAACCAGCTTCATCTTCCAGGCAGCGTAAATCCAGCCATAAACGCCCATCGTTGATGCGGCCAATAATCGGTGTGGATGAATCGCGCAGGTTCTCTACCAGCGTGTTTAGCGTGGTGCCGCGGCCATCTTTTGGTGTGAAAGTCAGCGCTGAGCTGGGTAAGCGGTCAACCGGTAGCGATCCGCTGCCAATTTGCGATAAGCAAGGCTCGACGCAAACAGTAAACTGCTCGCCATATTTACCCTCAAAAGCAGGCAACAGACGCTGTGCAAGGTCTGTGATTTCACTGGCATCACGCGTTAACAGGCGTAACGTCGGCAATCTTTCAACCAGCGTTTCTGGATGTTGATACAGACGTAATGTGGCTTCCAGTGCCGCAAGTGTCATTTTATCGGCGCGCAACGCGCGTTTGAGAGGATGTTGCTGAATACGGGCAATCAGCTCTTTTTTACCCACGATAATGCCCGCTTGAGGACCACCAAGCAGTTTGTCACCGGAGAAACTCACCAGGCTTACGCCTGCGGCAATTAGCTGTTGCGGCATCGGTTCTTCCGGCAAACCCCACTGGCTGAGATCAACCAGCGAGCCGCTACCGAGGTCAGTCACAACAGGAATGTTCAGTTCGTTGCCTAGCTCGACAAGCTCGGCTTCGTCGACTGCTTTAGTAAAGCCCGCAATTTGGTAGTTACTGGTGTGGACTTTCATCAGTAACGCGGTGTTTTCACCGGCGGCCTGACGGTAGTCTTTCAAATGTGTGCGGTTGGTGGTGCCGACTTCGACCAGCTGGCAGCCTGCCTGGCGCATCACATCCGGGATACGGAATGCTCCACCGATTTCCACCAGTTCACCACGAGATACCACGACTTCTTCGCCACTGGCGCAGGCCGCCAGCATCAACAGCACCGCCGCCGCGTTGTTATTGACGATGCAGGCATCTTCCGCACCGGTCAGCTCGCAAAGCAGGGATGCCAGCGCTTTATCGCGATGCCCACGTTCCGCGCCGTCTAAGTCATATTCCAGCGTGACGGGAGTGCGCATCACTTGTGTCACAGCTTCAATTGCCGCTTCAGACTGCAATGCACGGCCAAGATTGGTATGCAGTACCGTGCCCGTCAGGTTAAACACCGGCTGCAACGCGCTGCGCAGGCCCGATTCAAGACGTGCCTGCACTTGTGCTGCCCAATCGTCATTCCAGTCAGGCAGTTGTTCCTGAGTGCGGATATGCTCGCGCGCGGTTTCCAGCATCGTGCGTAAGGTATTAACCACCTGAGAGTGGCCAAAATTGCGCAGCACCTCGCAAAATGAGGTATCACGTAACAGTTTGTCGATGGCAGGAAGTTGGCTGTACAAGGTGCGATGGGTAGTCATAACAAGCCGCAGAGTGGTGAAATTTCGCATTAGTTTACAGGGGGAGTTGGCCCCCTGTCATGGCGGGAGATCATGCTGTTGGCGGTTCTGTCCTGGCAAAACTTTCCCGTTCGAAAAGTTTCTCGACCAGTTTCACCAGATGTGGCCGCTCTACACACCAGCCTGGGGAAACGCGGCGGAAATTGAGATATCCCACTGCACATGCCACCGCAATGGTTGCCACACACAGGTTTTCGGCATTCAGTTTTTTATCCGCGGCGTATTGTTCGAGCAGCGTCAGGCCACGGCTAATTTTTTCCCGTTGGCGAAGCAGTTCGACTTCAGATTGCTGTTCGATTGGGCGCTGGCGTTCGCGTACTGAAACCAGAGCGGCATCCATGATGCCATCGGCAAGGGCCTCCATTTGGCGCATTTGTAATGCGGCCTGAGGCTCACGCGGGATAAGAGTTGGGGCAATATTCAACAGCTCGAGGTATTCCGCAATCACCGGGGAGTCGAACCAGTATTCGCCCTCGTCAGTGACCAGTGCAGGCACTTTGCCCAGCGGATTGTAATGGGGCGTGGTGCTTTCGGATATCCACGGGTTGTCGTTTACGAATTCAAAAGTGATGCCTTTTTCCAGCAGTATCACCGATATTTTGCGCACATACGGGCTGGTGTAATTACCGATAAGTTTCATTACATCGTCCATTTTTAATCGACAAACGGTAAGTATGGATCAGGATGCATGAAAAAGTAGTGAAGAGTCGCCTGCCGCTGCGCTGTAATTTTATAACAAAATGAAATGAACGCTTTCTCGATGACTGCCCTGGAGAGCAGTAGGAAAATTTCGATGAAGATATTTTGTGATTAATGTCACATATAAATAACAAAGTGATAATCGAGAAATGTGATTTTAATCACACATGTGGGTCAATTCAGCGCAAAAAATAGCTGCTGTGTTTTTTTTACACATCAATTATGTGATCAAGATCTCCTGATCATGCTTCGTTACACCCAGTGATGAGTGATCTATATCACATAAAATCCCGTGTACTGGACAGCTTAACGATTCAGTGCCAGATTCGCCTCACTTAGAGCATCTGGCAGCACTGCTTGCCACCACATTAACAATAAACCTCGGGCTGCTTTTTCAGCACGTGAACACAATAAGGGGTGTGCGTATGTCATCCGATATCAAGATCAGAGTGCAAAGCTTTGGTCGTTTCCTGAGTAACATGGTAATGCCAAACATCGGCGCATTTATCGCCTGGGGTATTATCACGGCGTTATTTATTCCAACTGGTTGGTTGCCAAGCGAGACACTGGCGAAACTGGTTGGCCCGATGATTACTTACCTGCTGCCGTTGCTCATCGGTTTTACCGGTGGTCGCTTAATCGGTGGCGACCGTGGTGGTGTGGTCGGTGCGATCACCACTATGGGTGTTATCGTCGGTGCGGATATGCCGATGTTCCTCGGTGCGATGATTGCCGGTCCTCTGGGTGGTTGGGCAATTAAACATTTTGACGCATGGGTTGATGGCAAGATCAAATCCGGCTTTGAAATGCTGGTGAACAACTTCTCCGCTGGCATCATCGGTATGATTCTGGCGATTCTGGCGTTCATGGGTATCGGCCCTGCGGTTGAAGTCCTGTCCAAAATTCTGGCGGCGGGCGTTAACTTCATGGTTGTCCATGACATGCTGCCGCTGGCGTCTATCTTCGTAGAACCTGCGAAAATCCTGTTCCTGAACAACGCAATCAACCACGGTATCTTCTCGCCGCTGGGTATTCAGCAGTCCCACGAGCTGGGCAAATCAATCTTCTTCCTGATTGAAGCAAACCCAGGCCCTGGTATGGGCGTGCTGATGGCGTACATGTTCTTCGGTCGCGGTAATGCTAAGCAGTCTGCGGGCGGCGCGGCAATCATCCACTTCCTGGGCGGTATCCACGAAATTTACTTCCCATATGTGCTGATGAACCCACGTCTGATCCTCGCCGTTATTCTCGGCGGTATGACTGGCGTGTTTACGCTGACTATTCTGAACGGCGGCCTGGTTTCTCCGGCATCTCCGGGTTCAATACTCGCGATTCTGGCGATGACGCCAAAAGGTGCTTACTTCGCTAACATCGCGGCAATCGTTGCGGCAACAGCCGTGTCCTTCGTGGTTTCTGCCATCTTGCTGAAAACAAGCAAGGTTAAAGAAGAAGACGACATCGAAGCAGCGGCTCGCCGTGTGGAAGAGATGAAAGCTGAATCCAAAGGTGGCGCTACGCCACTGGCGGTCGGTGCTGGTCTGTCTAACGACCTCAGCCACGTACGTAAAATCATCGTAGCGTGCGATGCAGGCATGGGTTCAAGTGCGATGGGTGCGGGTGTGCTGCGTAAGAAAGTCAGCGATGCGGGCCTGAAAAATATCTCCGTAACTAACTGTGCAATCAACAGTTTGCCGGATGACGTTGACCTGGTGATTACGCACCGTGACCTGACCGAACGTGCGATGCGCCAGGTTCCACAGGCACAGCATATTTCCCTGACTAACTTCCTCGACAGCAGCCTGTACTCCAACCTGACCGAGCGTCTGGTGGCCTCTCATAACCTGAGCGAGAAAGAAGTTAAGGTGATGAGCAGCCTGGAAGACAGCTTTGTGCCAAGCGAAGAAGGGTTGTTCCGCCTTGGTGCCGGTAACGTGTTCCTTGGCCTGACTGCGACAACCAAAGAAGAAGCGATTCGCTTTGCCGGTGAGCAACTGGTGAACGGCGGTTACGTACAGCCTGAATATGTTGATGCGATGTTTGAACGTGAAAAACTGACCCCAACTTATCTGGGCGAAGGCATTGCCGTTCCGCACGGTACGGTTGAAGCGAAAGACCGCGTCCTGAAAACTGGCGTTGTGTTCTGCCAGTATCCGCATGGTGTTCACTTCGGTGAAGAACCTGATGATATTGCCCGCCTGGTTATCGGTATTGCCGCTCGCAATAACGAACACATCCAGGTTATCACCAGCCTGACCAACGCGCTGGATGATGAGTCAGTGATTGAGCGCCTGGCGAACACCACCAGTGTTCAGGAAGTGCTCGACCTGCTGGCAGGTAAGAAGTAGCAGTGGTGGTGTGGGTGGCTCCGGTCGCCCTCACCCCGGCCCTCTCCCCCAGGAGAGGGTGAACACCGATCTAGTCCCCTCTCCCTCAGGAGAGGGTGAATACCGATCTAGTCCCCTCTCCCTCAGGAGAGGGTGAATACCGATCTAGTTCCCTCTCCCTCAGGAGAGGGTGAACACCGATCTAGTCCCCTCTCCCTCAGGGAGAGGGTTAGGGTGAGGGTGGTCAGCACCGCATACCTCCTCACCCGAACCCTCTCGGGTGATTCAAATTTAAGAAGGTGAACGACATGAAAGCATTACATTTTGGCGCAGGTAATATCGGACGTGGCTTTATCGGCAAACTGCTGGCAGATGCCGGTATCCAACTGACCTTTGCGGACGTCAACCAAACCGTTCTTGATGCGCTGAACGCGCGCCATAGCTACCAGGTTCACGTGGTGGGCGAGCAAAAGCAAATCGATACCGTTTCTAATGTGAATGCCGTCAGCAGCATCGGTGACGAGGTCGTCACGCTGATTGCAGAAGTTGACCTGGTCACCACGGCTGTTGGGCCAGTCGTGCTGGAACGTATCGCGCCAGCAGTGGCAAAAGGGCTGGTTCTGCGTCGCACCAATGGTAATGAAAAACCACTGAACATTATCGCTTGCGAGAACATGGTGCGTGGCACCAGCCAGCTTAAAGCGCATGTGATGAAGGCGCTTTCTGAGGATGATCAAGCCTGGGTTGAGCAGCATGTTGGCTTCGTGGATTCCGCGGTTGACCGCATCGTGCCTCCTTCTGAATCTGCCACTAACGATCCGCTTGAAGTCACAGTTGAAACATTCAGCGAATGGATTGTTGATAAAACTCAGTTCAAAGGTGACCTGCCAAACATTCCTGGCATGGAACTTACTGATAATCTGATGGCGTTTGTTGAGCGTAAACTCTTCACGCTGAATACCGGCCATGCTATAACCGCGTACCTTGGTCAGCTTGCGGGTCTCCAGACCATTCGCGATGCGATTCTCGATGAGAAAATCCGTGCGGTGGTGAAAGGCGCAATGGATGAAAGTGGTGCGGTGCTGATCAAGCGTTATGGCTTTGATGCAGACAAGCATGCGGCCTATATCCAGAAAATCCTCGGTCGTTTCGAAAACCCGTATCTGAAAGATGATGTGGAACGCGTTGGCCGCCAGCCACTGCGTAAATTAAGCGCGGGCGACCGACTGATTAAACCGTTATTGGGCACTATCGAATACGGTTTACCGCACCAATTCCTGGTTAAAGGTATTGCCGCGGCGATGCATTATCGCAGCGAGCAAGATCCACAAGCGCAGGAACTGGAACAGTTACTGGCAGAAAAAGGCCCACAAGCAGCGCTGGCTGAAATCTCTGGCCTTGATGCTAACAGCGATGTTGTTGCTGAAGCGGTGAATGCTTATAACGGCAAATAGTGATGCAAAGCGGGTGCAGTAGACGCTGCACCCAATAATACTTTTAGTGATGTAGGCAAAGATGGAAGAAACCCAGGCCTTTGAAAACCGTGTGCTTGAGCGTCTTAATGCCGGCAAAACCGTACGCAGCCTGCTGATTGCTGCTGTCGAGCTTCTCACCGAAGCGGTTAATATCCTGGTGATTCAGGTCTTCCGTAAAGACGACTATGCGGTGAAATATGCCGTTGAACCGTTGCTGGAAGGGGATGGCCCGTTAGGGGAGCTTTCTGTGCGCCTCAAACTCATCTACGGCCTTGGTGTGCTTAATCGCGCGGAGTACGAAGATTGCGAGCTGCTGATGGCGCTGCGTGAGGAACTTAATCACGACGGTAACGACTACAAATTTACCGACGATGAAATGCTTGGCCCGTTTGGTGAATTGCATTGTGTTTCCGCTCTGCCTCCGACGCCAAAGTTTGTGGATGGCAGCGATCCTGAGCTGATTGCCATGCAGAAACAGCGTTATCAGCAAATTGTTCGTTCCACGATGGTGCTCTCTTTAACCGAGCTGATCTCACGGATCAGCTTAAAAAAAGCCTTCCAGAAGTAATTCTGACCGAACTCCCTTTTCGCCCTCTTAAGCCGAATGGTGTATCCTTGCCAGCAATGAAAGTTATTCACGGTTAATTAAAAATGAAAGAAATCGAAAAAGCAGAAATCAAACGTCTTAGCGATCGCCTCGATCTTATCCGTCACGAGATGCCTGAACTGCATCTGATCAATGACGCTGAAAAGTACGCTGAGATGGAAAAAGAGAAAGCGAAGCTGGAAATTGAGATCGTGCGCCTGCAAGCGGTGCGCAACCAGAAGCTGAGCAAAGAAGCGCAAAAGCTGATGGCGCTGCCGTACAAGCGTCCAATTACCAAGAAAGAACAAGCCAACATGGGTGCCCTGAAAAAAGCAGTGCGCGGCCTGGTTATCGTGCATCCAATGACGGCGTTAGGCCGTGAGATGGGCCTCGAAGAAATGACTGGTTTTTCTAAGACTGATTTCTAATCTGGCTTTAGTCAATATGTCGGGGGCGCTGCGCTTGCCCGACCTACTGGTTATCGTTCGTAGGGCGGATAAGCGCAAGCGTCATCCGCCAACAATCAATTACTTCAATACCTGCGGGTTCACGCAGTTCTCTTTCACCTTGCCACTCAACGCTGCAATTAAGTTATCCACCGCGCAGGCGGCCATGTTGTAGCGGGTTTCGTGGGTCGCGGAACCGATATGCGGCAGCGCCACAACGTTCGGCAGGCTCAGCAGCGGGGAATCAACCGGCAGCGGTTCTTGTTCAAAAACATCCAGCCCAGCGGCGTGAATTTTGCCGTCTACCAGCGCTTGAATCAGTGCCTTTTCGTCAACTACCGGGCCACGTCCGGCGTTAATCAAAATCGCAGAGGATTTCATTTTAGCCAATTGCTCAGCACCAATCAGATGATAAGTTTCGTCCGTCAACGGTAGAGAAATACAGACGAAATCGGATTCGGCCAGCAGGGTATCGAGATCGCAATAACGTGCGTTAAAACGCTCTTCGGCTTCCTGGTGATGGCGGCGAGCGTTATACAAAATCGGCATGCTAAAGCCGAAGTGCGCACGTTGTGCCAGTGCCAGGCCAATGCGGCCCATGCCCAGAATCCCTAACGTTTTATGGTGCACGTCGATGCCAAACCAATCCGCTCCAATGCTGCCTTGCCATTCGCCCTTTTTCACTCGTTCAGCCACTTCCAGCGCGCGACGTGCGGTCGCCAGTACTAACGTCATCATGGTGTCGGCGACGGTTTCTGTCAGAACTGTTGGCGTGTGCATCAGCGCGATACCGCGCGCGCTCAGTGCATCAACATCAAAATTGTCGTAGCCGACGGAAACGGTCGACGCTGCGCGCAGATTCGGAGTGTGCTCCAGAAACGCTTTATCCACTGTTTCGCTGGAACCCAGAATCCCTTGCGCATCGGCAAAGGCTTGCGCGTTTTGCTTGATGGTTTCCTGGCTTAGGTTATTCAGTTGAGTGACGCTAAAGTGACTTTCAAGACGGGCAAGCAGGTCGTCAGGTAACTTTTTGTAGAGGATGACGGGCGGCTTCATGGCGTTCTCCGTTAAATAGTTATAGACAGGCCTGGCGGTTTAACGGCCGCCTGGCCTGAGATTAGGCGTGGTGTGCTGCCACTGGGACGTGTTGGTTTTTCGCCGGTTTCACAATCAGAGTTAGCCACACTGAGGCGAGCAATGCCACCCCCATAAAGACATAGGAAGCCGACGGGCTGCCCGTTGCACCGTTAAGGTAGCCAACAAACCAGGAGCCAACAAACGAACCGAGCGCCCCCATACTGTTGATTAATGCCATCGCGCCACCCGCGACATTGCGCGGCAACATTTCCGGAATAATCGCAAAGAATGGACCGTATGGCGCATACATTGCCGCACCGGCAATCACCAGCA
Source organism: Buttiauxella agrestis ATCC 33320 (assembly GCA_024169445.1). Classification (GTDB taxonomy): domain Bacteria; phylum Pseudomonadota; class Gammaproteobacteria; order Enterobacterales; family Enterobacteriaceae; genus Buttiauxella; species Buttiauxella ferragutiae. The sequence goes on along the minus strand of JALKFA010000001.1, from coordinate 755,649 downwards.
GGGTGTAGGAAACCCAGAAGTGATCGGCACCAACCAGCCACGAACCGAGGAAGGCCAGCGCGCCAATCAGCAGCAGCGGCCAGACAAACAGCTTACGGTTCTGCATCTTGTCCGAAGCCCAGGAAACCACAATCATCGCGATGGTCGCCGCCAGATACGGAACAGACGACAGCCAGCCCACTTCGACCATGCCCATTCCCGCGGTGCCTGCGCCACGGATGATAGAAGGCAGCCACAGCACGAAGCCATACACGCCGATACTCCAGCAAAAATACTGCATACACAGCAGCACCACATTGCGCGAACGGAACGCTTCGCTGTAGTTACGCACCGCTTTAATCCCTTGCTGCTCCTCTTCGAGTTGCGCCTGCAACGCGGATTTTTCAGCATCAGATAACCAACCCACTTGCGCCGGTTTATCTTTGACCAGCACCCACCAGGCGAAGGCCCAGATAACCGCTGGAATGCCTTCAAAAATAAACATTTCACGCCAGCCGAACGCCTGAATCAGGTAGCCAGAAACCACCGACATCCACAACACCGTGACTGGATTACCGAGAATTAAGAAGGTGTTAGCCCGTGAGCGTTCGGATTTAGTAAACCAGTTACTGATGTAAATCAGCATCGCTGGCATTACCGCGGCTTCCACGATGCCGAGGATAAAACGAATCGCCGCCAGCGCCGGAATGTTGCTGACCATGCCGGTTAATGACGCACAACCGCCCCACAAAATCAGGCAGACGAAGATAAGCTTACGCACGCTGCGGCGTTCGGCGTACATTGCGCCAGGGATCTGGAAGAAGAAATAACCGAGGAAAAACAGTGCGCCAAGCAAAGACGAAATCCCTTTGGTGATACCGAGATCGTCGTTAATACCGGCGGCAGATGCAAAACTAAAGTTGGCACGGTCAAGGTACGCCAGGCTGTACGTGATAAACACGATTGGCATGATGTACCACCAACGTTTTGGCGCGATTACCTTTGATGAAAGGGACTGGGTTTTCATGGGCTTGCCTCTATGTTGAGGAGAGTCGCATCATGCCGGGTGTAGGGCACAGCTGATGCAGTCTTCGTTTATTCGCCAAGCGCAGCCCGGGTCGGTAACCCTTCGCTATCGCCGATGACCTGTATCGCCAGTGAGCCGATTTTATTCCCGCGGCTGACGGCATGTTCTAAGGTTTTCCCTTCAAGCAGGGCGCTTATCACGCCCACTGCAAAACCGTCGCCTGCGCCGACGGTATCGACGACGTTCTCGACTTTTACCGCGCTTACGGCCCCTTTTTCACCGGAGGCCGTTTTGAACCATGCGCCGTCAGCGCCCGTTTTCAGCACTACGGTCTTAACGCCGTGGTCGAGATAGAAATCAGCAATCGCTTCCGGTGTTTTGTGGCCGGTCAGAATCGCGCCTTCGCTTAACCCTGGCAGCACCCAGTCTGCCTGGAAGGCGAGCTGATTCAATTGTTTAACCATTTCGGCTTCACTTTTCCACAGCACCGGGCGCAGATTCGGGTCAAAAGAAATCGTTTTGCCCTTTTGCTTCATCACGCGGGCGGCATGATTGAGCAACTCAAGTGAGGTATCAGAAAGCGCTGCCGCCACGCCGCTTAAATGTAGATGGCGTGCGGAACAAAAGTACTCTTCGTTAAAATCAGCCGCTGACAGATGGCTGGCGGCAGAACCTTTACGGAAGTATTCCACAATGGGATCGGTTCCATTTTCGGCTTTGGATTTAAGCTGGAAGCCGGTTGCGAATCGCTCGTCAGTTGTCACGCCACGGCTGTCGATCTGCTCTTTTGCCAGTTGTTGCCGCACATAACGGCCAAAAGAATCATTACCCACGCGGCTGACCCAACCCACTTTCAGTCCAAGGCGCGCAAGGCCGGTAGCAACGTTCAGTTCAGCGCCCGCCACACGTTTGACGAACTGCTCAGCGGCGGCAAGATCGCCGGTTTGGCTGGCGACAAACATCGCCATCGCTTCACCAATAGTGATGACATCAAGTTGTCTCGACATTGCTTACTCCTCGCGTAATAAGTTGACGTAATGGCGGGTGACAGCAGTCAGGTCGCGGCCTTCGAGCGGGAATTCAATTCCGCGTGGTGCGTCTGCTGGCAGGCTTTTCAGGATTTCCAGCCAGCGAGGTTCGGCATCATCCAGCGCGATGGCGCGATAGTGATAATGGTGCGCCACGGCGGCTTTGACATGGATGTAACTGACCGATGGTGCCAGTACACGTGCGGCGGCTTCCGGCGATTCATCAACCCATAGCCAGTTCGCCATATCAAAAGTGAGTGTCACCGGAAGATTCAGCACGTTACAGGCGGCCTGGAAGCGCTGCATCGGCGCAAGCTTGCCGCAGGCTGTTTGATCGTTTTCCACCACCAGTGGCACATCGCTTTGAGCAAGCCACTGCTGCAAAAGCGCAAATTGCTGGCTGCTACGGTAGTTGCCGAGTGAAAGTTTTAACCAGCTGGCGTTGAGCTGGTGGGCTTCAAGCAGCAAAGTAGGGATGAGCGGATTCAGTTTACCGTCTTCAACAAACAGTGGCTCTGGTGCGGAATAACAGGCCTGAAGTTTGTGTTCAGCGATTTGCTGCGCCAGTTCTGGCAGGGCATCAAGCTGGGTGCGGCTAAATAGTTCGCGGCGAATTTCTACACCGTCAGCACCGGCATTGGCGATGACGGGCAGTAGCGCGTGTTGGCCACCCAAAGCGGCGATGCGGTCATGCCCGTAAGCGGCAGTGACAATAATAATTTTTCTCGGCATTAACTTCGTCCGGTGTCGTAATGATGTTTATTACGCTAAATGGAACCGGTTCCAAAGAAAAGCCAACGATGTTTAATTTATGATCGCTATCACGAACATTGATTAGCGTACTGTGGAGCCGCGAACGATTAACTCGCCGGAAAAGACCTGTTCATAAACGCTGTCGCTGCCGCCTTCAATGCGCTTCACAACTTGCTGAAGTGCGGCGTAACCAATCTGCCAGGTCGGTTGCTTAAGCGTGGTGATGCCTACACCGGCAAGCTCTGCCCATTCGAGTTCATCGAAGCCTAACAGGCCGATGTCGCTGCCCCAGTGCAGGCCGATGCGCCGCAGTGAGCGTGCAACTTGTAGTGTGAGTGCGCCGTTGGCGGAAATCACCGCTTTGCGCATACCGCGATGGCCGGAATGGAACTGGCGCAGCGTGTTGTCCATCAACTCGCCTTCGTGCAAAGGCACTTCCGCGTTTTCGGCAACAATCCCAGGGTAGCGTTTAAGCGTGGCGTGGAAAGCATTCAGACGCTCGCGGCGGGTGTTCACTGTGCCGAGCGGTTCGCTGAGGAAAAGAATGGCTTCAAACCCTTGTTCGACAAGGTGTTCGGTGGCGGTTGTGGCGGCTTGTGTGTTATCCAAACCGACCACATCACAAGCAAAATCTGGAATTTTTCGGTCAATCAGCACCATCGGTAGCGCGGATTGTTGCAGGCGGTTTAACCCTTCTTCGCGCATGCCGACAGCATTCACCACAATCCCTTCCACCTGATAACTGCGCAGCAAATCCAGGTAATGCAGCTCCTGATCCACTTCGTTATTGGTGTTACAGACCAGCGGCGTAAAGCCTTTTTCCCGACACGCCGCTTCAATACCGCTCAGCACATCGACAGAGTAAGGGTTGGTGATATCGGCGATGATCAGGCCAATTAAACGGGTGCGCCCACGTTTCAGGCCGCGCGCCATTTGGCTTGGGCGGTAATCGAGTTCGGCAATCGCTGTTTCAATGCGCAGACGAAGGTCATCGGACAACACGCTTTGCTCGCCGTTAAGATAGCGGGAAACACTGGTTTTTCCGGTCTTTGCCGCTTTCGCGACATCGCTTATCGTGGGGCGCGCAGCCTTGCTGTTCATGATTTTCTCCGAGGGTAACTTTCTGGAGAGTAACATAAATTATGCAGGCTGGTGGATGACGCTGGTGCTTATCCACCTGACCAAGGCCTGGTGTTTCGAAGGTCGGATTAGCGTGAGCGTCATCCGACACCATCTCAAAGATCTCATCTGGTCCCAAATCATCCTCACTCTGTCCGTTTTTGGTATTAGCAATACGGCCAACCCTTGTCACAATGGATTCATACCCACTGATGAGGAGTCCGAAAATGTCCCGTTCCGTTCTGATTAATATCGACACACAACAATCTTTCTTCCATCGCGATTTCTGGCAAGAAGACGATTTTCCGGCATTCCAGCAGGCCATTTCACAGCTGATTTCCGGCTGCCAGGATTTGAATATACCGGTGGTGGATATTTTCCACGTGAGTGATGAAGGCCCGTTCTCGCTGGCTTCCGGCTATGTTAAAGCCATGCCTTTCTTGCAACATCAGGCTGATGTGGCCTTCCAGAAACACGTTCACAACGCATTTACCGATACCGGCCTCGATCATTGGCTGCGTAGCCGTGATATTAACCATATGATTGTCTGTGGGATTCGTACCGAGCAATGTTGCGAAACGACCACGCGGGTGGCGTCTGATTTGGGTTATCGCGTTTCATTTGTCAGCGAAGCGATGCTCACCTTCCCGATGAGCTGGAAAGGGGTTACGCTGGATGCCGCAACTCTGCGCCATCGTACTGAAACAGTGCTGACGGGGCGTTTTGCGCAAATCCAAACCGTTGCCGAGTGCCTGGAGTCTTTATCGTGAGTATTGGGGTCTGGTTCGTTGTTTTGCCTGGTGTTTTATCTCTCGACTTAACCGGCCCTGCGGAAACGCTGGCGCTGGCGGGGGAAGCCTTTCACCTGCATTTCATCGGCCCGGACCCACAAGTCATCACTTCAATTGGGCTGAATTTTTCGGGTATCGAAGCGCTGCCGGACAGCTTCACGCCAGGTAGCCTGCTGGTTTTGCCCGGCGTGTGCGATTCAAATCGCTACTTTGAGACGCCACAAGCCGAACAGGTGCGCCGTTGGCTGACGCGCCTGCAACCGCAAATTCATAGCCAGCAACTCAACTTGATGTGCGTCTGTTCCGGTTCGTTGCTGGCGGCGAAAGCGGGGCTGATGAACGGCGTGCAATGCACCACGCATCACGATGTATTGGTCAGATTACGTGCCGCCGCACCCACCGCGCAGGTGAAAGATAACCGTATTTTTGTTGAAGATCGGGGTATCTGGACCAGCGCGGGGATTACTTCCGGGATTGATCTCTCGCTGCATCTGATTAACCGCTATTGCGGCCCCAAAGCGGCGCTGGATGTAGCGCGTGAAATGGTGGTGTGGTTCCGCCGTTCGGGCGACGACCCGCAATTATCGCCGTGGCTGCGTTACCGCAACCACATTCACCCGGCGGTGCATCGTGCTCAGGATTTGCTTTCTGCGACACCCGAATCAGCGTGGGATGTGCAGGAAATTGCCGACAAAGTGCATGTCAGTTCACGCCATTTGTCGCGGCTTTTTCAGCAGCATTTGGGGATATCGGTGCGGGATTATCTGGAGCAATTGCGCCTGGCAGTTGCCGAACAGCGCTTGTTACAGGGGCAACGCATGGAGCAGGCGGCAGTTGCGGCGGGCTTTTCGTCGCCACGCCAGTTACATCGCGCCCGCGCCCGCAACGCTTAACTCACCATTTTACGGGTATCAATGCGCTGCAATGCCATGGAAAGCAGCAAACTTCCGGCAAGCGTCGCGCCGAAAATCCACAGAATATCCAGCACCGGCGAATTTGTTATTTGATAACCATGAGTGCGTAAGAAGTGGATGATCAGCGCGTGGAAGCCGTAAATGCCCAGCGAATGTCGCGAGATTAACGTCAGCCCAGGCAAAGGGCGGCCATTCAGGCAATTCTTCACCAGCACCAACAAGCTAATGGCGGCGATAAACACCAGCGGCCCACAATAAACGTAGAAGGTGTCGGCAAAATTACCGTTCACTTCCAGTTGGTGACGTGTGCCCGTCGAAATCGAAAAAATGCACAGTGCAAACAAGCCCGCAGCCAGCCCGCTAATCCAGCGTTTATCCGTTTCCAGCATGCCAATCGCACGCCCAAGCAATCCATACAACACGTAATAAAACGTGTCGCCGCGGATGTATAAATTAATCGGTAGCCATTTCACGCCCGCCAGCGTTTGCGGCACGGTATTCGGGTTGGCAATCACGCCAAGTAACACCATCAGGCCCAGAATTGTCACCGCGTTAACTTTCTTCACCTGAATCAACGGTGAAAGCAGGTAAATCACCATGATCGCAAAGAAAAACCACAGGTGATAAAACACCGGTTTTTGCAGGATGTAGCGCAGTGAAAGGCCGGCGTTGATTGGGGTAAACAGCTTGATGTAGATGAGCGCAATCACGCTGTAAAACAACAAGCAGGTGGCGATCCGCAAAAAGTGGCGCTGCTGCGCACTGCGTTCACCAAAAAAAAGATAACCCGAAATCATGAAGAAGAGGGGAACGCTAACGCGAGAAGCTGAGTTCAGCACGTTCGATAAATCCCAACTAAATGGCGTGACAATCTTCGCATTGGTGATGTACCAGGTGGTGGTGTGAATCATCACCACCATCAGGCATGCAATCCCGCGCAAGTTATCAATCCAGTTAATTTTCTGCTGCATTCGTTCCTCGGAGTACTGAACAGGTATAAATCTGAGTTTGCATTTTCCCTCTTGTATGGCGCCATGTGGGTTTGCAGAATATGAAATACCTGTTAATTATTGATTAACAGAAAAGATTTTAACGTACAGTTAACGAATGATGATGCCAAAAATAAAAAATAGCCGATGGGCGCTAGCTTTAGCAGCCTTGTTCTTGAGTGCTTGTAGTTCGCCGGAGCAGCAAACACAGTATGCGCAAGTCGCGCAACACCCCACAATTCAGGGGGTAGTGATGATCGAAACCTGCAAGCAGGAAGCTGCACATCGTTACAACACGCAGGCCCAGCGCATCAGCGTGGTGGATTTTAAGCAGTATCAGGGAAGCTATGAAATTCTTGGCAGTACCACGCGCCGGGAGGGTTTTACCTGCTCTTTTGACGAAAGTGGTCAGTTTTTGCACCTTTCATCTACATAAAGCCGCAACACAACGTCATCAGCCTGAGAATGCAGGCTGATTATCTTCCCATCAACAGGTATACTGGTCGCTTCCCTTTTTAACCCTCTCGAACGCGTGCGAAATCAACATGCAAAAGTTTGATACCAAGACCTTTCAAGGCCTGATCCTGACTTTACAGGACTACTGGGCTCGCCAGGGCTGCACCATTGTTCAACCTTTGGACATGGAAGTCGGCGCCGGCACCTCTCACCCAATGACCTGCCTACGGGCTTTAGGGCCAGAGCCGATGGCGACTGCATATGTGCAGCCATCTCGCCGCCCTACCGATGGCCGCTATGGTGAAAACCCGAACCGCTTACAGCATTACTATCAGTTCCAGGTGGTCATCAAGCCTTCTCCAGAAAACATTCAGGAGTTGTACCTTGGGTCGCTTAAAGAGCTGGGTATGGACCCAACTATTCATGATATTCGCTTCGTAGAAGACAACTGGGAAAACCCAACGCTGGGTGCCTGGGGTCTGGGCTGGGAAGTGTGGCTCAACGGTATGGAAGTGACGCAGTTCACTTACTTCCAGCAAGTGGGCGGCCTGGAATGTAAACCTGTTACCGGTGAAATCACCTACGGTTTAGAGCGCCTGGCGATGTACATCCAGGGCGTAGATAGCGTTTACGATCTGGTGTGGAGCGATGGCCCGCTGGGTAAAACCACCTACGGCGACGTGTTCCACCAGAACGAAGTTGAGCAATCAACTTACAACTTCGAACACGCCGATGTGGACTTCCTGTTCTCCTGCTTCGAGCAGTATGAGAAAGAAGCGCAGCACCTGCTGGCGCTGGAAAACCCACTGCCGCTGCCTGCTTACGAACGCATTCTGAAAGCCGCGCACAGCTTTAACCTGCTTGATGCCCGTAAGGCCATCTCGGTTACCGAACGTCAGCGCTACATTCTGCGTATTCGTACTCTGACCAAAGCTGTGGCCGAAGCCTATTACGCTTCTCGTGAAGCGCTTGGCTTCCCGATGTGCAATAAGAACAAATAAGAGGCTGCCATGTCTGAAAAAACTTTTCTGGTGGAGATCGGCACTGAAGAGCTGCCACCAAAAGCCCTGCGCAGCCTGGCGGAATCCTTTGCGGCGCAAGTAACAGCGGAGCTGGATGCGGCGAACCTCGCCCACGGCGAAGTGAAATGGTTTGCAGCACCGCGCCGTCTGGCGCTGAAGATTGCTAATCTGGCTGAGTCTCAACCAGACCGTGAAGTTGAAAAACGCGGCCCGGCAATTTCTGCTGCTTTTGACGCAGAAGGCAATCCAAGCAAAGCCGCAGAAGGCTGGGCTCGTGGTTGTGGTATCACCGTTGCTGAAGCTGAACGTCTGGCGACTGACAAAGGCGAATGGCTGATGTACCGTGCGCACGTTAAAGGCGAAAGCGCACAAGCGCTGCTGCCGGCAATGATTGCCACCGCGCTGACCAAATTGCCAATTCCAAAACTGATGCGCTGGGGCGATAACAACACCCAATTCGTGCGTCCGGTGCACACTGTGACCCTGCTGTTGGGCGCGGAAGTCATTCCCGCTACCATCCTTGGGATTGCATCCGATCGCGTGATTCGCGGCCACCGCTTTATGGGCGAGCCGGAATTCACCATCGACAACGCCGATCAGTACCCTGAAATTCTGCTGGAACGCGGCAAAGTCATTGCCGACTACGAGCAGCGTAAAGCGGTAATCAAAGAAGGCGCTGAAGAAGCGGCTCGCAAACTTGGCGGAAATGCCGATCTGAGCGAAAGCCTGCTGGAAGAAGTGACTTCGCTGGTGGAATGGCCGGTTGTTCTGACCGCGAAATTTGAAGAGAAATTCCTCAAAGTGCCTGCGGAAGCGCTGGTTCACACCATGAAAGGTGACCAGAAGTACTTCCCTGTTTACGCAAGCGACGGCAAATTGATGCCAAACTTCATCTTCGTTGCCAACATCGAGTCGAAAGACCCGATTCAGATTATCTCTGGTAACGAGAAAGTTGTGCGTCCACGCCTGGCCGATGCCGAGTTCTTCTTCAATAGCGACCGTAAAAAGCGCCTGGAAGACAACTTGCCGCGTCTGGAAACCGTTCTGTTCCAGCAACAGCTCGGTACACTGCGTGACAAAACCAACCGCATCGAAGCCCTTTCAGGCTGGATTGCTGGCCAGATTGGCGCAGACGTAAACCACGCAACTCGCGCCGGTTTGCTGTCCAAATGCGACCTGATGACCAACATGGTGTTCGAGTTTACCGACACCCAGGGCGTGATGGGCATGCACTATGCGCGTCACGACGGCGAAGCAGAAGATGTTGCTGTTGCGCTGAACGAGCAGTATCAGCCGCGCTTTGCAGGTGATGCACTGCCGTCTAACCTGGTGGCCTGTGCTGTGGCAATCGCCGATAAAATGGATACCCTTGCGGGCATCTTCGGTATTGGCCAGCACCCGAAAGGTGACAAAGACCCGTTTGCTCTGCGTCGTGCCGCTCTTGGCGTTCTGCGTATCATCGTTGAGAAAAACCTGCCGCTTGATCTGCAAACTCTTACCGAAGAGGCCGTGCGTCTTTACGGTGATAAGCTGACCAACCAGAAGGTTACCGACGAAGTCATCGACTTTATGCTAGGCCGTTTCCGTGCCTGGTATCAGGAAGAAGGCCACAGCGTAGATACCATCCAGGCTGTTCTGGCACGTCGTCCAACCAAACCAGCAGATTTTGATGCGCGCATGAAAGCGGTGTCGCACTTCCGTACTCTGGAAGCGGCAGCAGCACTGGCGGCAGCCAACAAGCGTGTTTCCAACATTCTGGCGAAGTCAGACGAAGAGCTACAAGATCACGTACGTGCTTCGGTTCTGAAAGAGCCAGAAGAGATGGATCTTGCTCGTCAGTTGGTTATCCTGCGCGACAAACTGGAACCGTTCTTCGCCGAAGGCCGTTACCAGGAAGCGTTAGTGGAACTGGCTGCGTTGCGTGAACCCGTGGATATGTTCTTCGACAAAGTGATGGTGAACGCAGAAGATAAAGAACTGCGTATCAACCGTCTGACGCTGCTTGCCAAACTGCGCGAGCTGTTCTTGCAGGTTGCGGATATTTCTCTGCTGCAATAAGCGTTTAGCGGTTATAAAAATTAACGGGGAATATCGTAAGATATTCCCCGTTGTTATTTGTTGCTAGTTATTGAGCATCCAGTTCCTTTTGGGCAGCAGCATTGCGCTTCATATGCCAGTTCTCCGTCATTTCATACAGCAGCGGCAGCAAGAATAATGTCAGAGCTGTGGACGTTAATAACCCTCCGACCACCACCGTCGCTAATGGACGCTGTACTTCGGCACCGACGCCGCTGGAAAGCAGCATTGGGATCAGCCCCAGTATCGCGACCGTCGCAGTAATCAATACTGGACGCAGACGCTGAACCGCACCCAGTCGGACAGCATCGCGGATACTGGCTCCTTGTTGTCTCAGTTCGTTAAAGAATGACACCATCACAATCCCGTTGAGCATTGAGACACCAAAGACGGCAATAAATCCGACCGAGGAAGGAACCGACATATATTGTCCACTCAGGAACAGGGAAAGAATTCCTCCCGTCATGGCAAACGGAACGTTCGCGATGATGAGTGTGGCATGTCGCAGAGTTCCGAATGCGGTGTAGAGCAGAATAAAGATCAGCCCAATGGTCAGCGGCAGAATCACAGACAGTTTGCCCATCGCGCGTTGCTGATTTTCAAAGGCTCCACCCCAGGTGCTCCAGTATCCCTCCGGTAGCGGGTTGTTTTTCTCAATGGCCTGGCTGGCTTCCTTCACAAAGCCGTCAATATCACGCCCTTCAACTTCCATCTGTAGCACGACGTAACGTTGTAGCCCTTCCCGGCGCAGGAAGGCGTACCCTTCAGCCAGCTCAATATCCGCAACCTGCGACAGCGAAATCAGTTGGCCTGACGCCCCACGTAGCGGGATGGCACTGATAGCTGAAACAGACTCCCGGTAAGGCGCGCTAAATCGGGTCACCAGATCAAAACGAGCGGTTCCTTCGATGATGCTCGAGATGCTCGCACCGCCAATACCGGACTCCACCACATCCATGATGTCGCTGGTATTGATGCCATAACCCGCCGCTTTTTCACGATCGACGCGGATAATCACCTGGGGTTTACCCTTGCTGGACTCCGTTGAAAGTTCTTCTACGCCCGGGATTTTATTCAGTGTGGCCTGGATTTGCTGGCTCAGGGAATCTAGTGTGGCGCTATCTGGCCCATAAATTTTCAGGGCCAGAGTGGCGCGGATCCCCGAAATCAGTTCATCGACACGCATCTGAATCGGCTGTGTTGCACTGAACAATGCCCCTGGATGTTTTTCTTCAAGAACCGCCTGGATGTTACGGGCCAGTTGGTCATAAGAAATGTCTTCAGGCCAGTTTTCCCGCGGGTTCATCGTCAACAAAACCTCCATTGAATTGACGTCTGCGGTTTCGCCTTTTTCGGCACGTCCAATGGTGGCGACCACATCTTTCACTTCAGGGAACTGGCCACGAATATCATCAGAAACTTTGCGCGAGAGTGCCAGCGTACTGTCCAGTGATGTGGATGGAATGGAAGTGATCCTGAACATCAGACTGCCTTCCTGTAATTGGGGCATAAAGCTTTTCCCCAAAAATGGAAACAGTGCCAGGGAAAACAAAAACGCGGTCAGCGCGATGCTTATTGTCGCTTTCCTGCGTGATAACACTTTGTTCAGTAACGGTTGGTAGCCTGCAGTAATCCATCTGACTATGCGGGTTTCATTTTCATGTGCGGGCTTGAGCAACAGCGACGACAGCACAGGCACGATGGTCAGCGAGAGAATTAACGACCCCAGCATCGCGAAAATAATCGTCAGTGCCATCGGGCGGAACAGCTTGCCTTCAAGCCCATCGAGCGTCAGCAGCGGAGTAAAGACCACGACGATAATTAAAATCGCAAAGGCCACCGGTATCGCCACTTCCCTGGCGGCTTCCTGGATTTGCAGCGCGAAGCTGTTTTTCGCGCCACTGGCATGATTGAGCGCCAGCCTTCGATGGATATTCTCCACCATGACCACTGCACCATCCACCATCATGCCGGTACCGATAGCCAGACCTGCCAGCGACATCAGGTTTGCTGACAAGCCGAATTGTTGCATCAGAATAAAGGCTATCAGCATGGAGCCGGGCAGAGTGATAATCACAATCAGCGCTGAACGGAGTTCCCCGAGGAACAAAAACAGGACAATGGCAACCAGCAAAGCCCCTTCCAGCAGCGCGCTTTGTGCCGTTTTCAGCGCCAGATCAACCAGGTTTGTTCGATCATAAACCGTTTTCAGCGTGACACCTTCAGGCAGCAGTGAATTCACCACTGTTGAGATTTTGTCCTTTACACCATTAACGACATCACTGGCATTTTCGTTAATGCGCGACAGAACCATCCCCATGACGACTTCCTGCCCATTTTGGGTGACCGCACCTGCACGAACGGCTGGTGTGAACTCCACTTTGGCGATATCCCGAATATAGACCGGGTGGTTACCGGCACTTGTGATGCGCAGACCTGCAATATCGGAAAGACTTTCCAGCTGGCCATAACCCCGAACCAGATACTGTTCCTCACCGATGTTGACGCTTTGCCCACCGGCCTGGCGGTTATTCCCTGCAAGCACCGGGAGCACGTCAGCCAACGTGATGCTGTACAGCGCCATTTTTTCCGGATCGAGCGTGACCTGATACTGTTTTTCATTCCCGCCCCATGAAACCACATCATCCACACCTGGCACCGTTTTCAGGATCATCCTGATGGTCCATTCCTGGAGTGAACGTAATTCCATGGTGCTGAGGCCGGAATTACCCGCATCCAGGGTATACCAGAAAACTTGCCCCAGTCCGGAGGAGTTGGCTCCCAGCACTGGCGGGCTGTACCCCGCCGGGAGCGAGTCCCCGATCTCCTGAAGTTTTTCACTGACCCACTGGCGAGCAAGATAAATATCCGTGTTGTCTTTAAAATTGATACTGATGTAGGAAAGGCCCGCCAATGACATTGAACGGATTTGTTCCACATTGGGTAACCCGGCCATATTGCTTTCTACCGGAACGGTGAACAGCTTTTCAATATCTTCGGCGGCCAGGCCAGAAGCTTCTGTATAGACATTCACCTGCACCGGCGTTACATCGGGGAAGGCGTCCACGGGGACGCTTCGGAATGCCATGACGCCATAGCCGACAACGGCCATAAACAACACAATGATCAGCAGCTTGTATTTCAGAGATAGGTTTATCAACGAACCGAGCATGTGTGTCTCCTTAGTGCCCGCCAGCCGTTTCTGCGATAAGCAGTCGGGATTTCAGATCGTAAGTCTGGTTAACAACCACACGGTCCCCGGGCTTCAGCCCACTGGTAATTTCTGTCCTGTCCAGACCCTTTTTCCCGGTCGTAACCTGGACGGGTTGATATTTATTTTCACCATTTGCGACAAATACCGACGACTTGCCATCCATCAGTGTTAATGCAGAGTCCGGTACGCTGATGACTGGCTTAGGGGGGCTATAACGGACATAAGCGGTGACCTGCATTTCCGGTTTCAGACGTCCATCCTCGTTATTGACGGCAATATAGGTCGCAAGGGTGCGGGATGAGGAATCAAGGGTGCCGGCAGTACTCACAATCTGACCGGAAAATGTTTCGTCGGGCCAGGCACTGGCCTGAATACGCACCGTGGCTCCTGGCTCGAGGAAACGAACCTGAGATTCCGGCACATTGGCAGTAATCAGTACGGTGCTCAAATCACTGAGGGTAAACAGAACGTCTGCGGGGGTGACGGCTTGCTCCTGGCGGGCCGTTGTGGTCAGAACGGTGCCGCTGAAGGGGGCGGTAATTGTCGACAGCGAAGCTGATTTACCGTTGGAGCCGAATAATGTTTGTCGGGCCTGTGCCGCATCAAATTCGGCTTTTGCTTGCTGGTAAGCAAGCGTCGCAGCAGTCAGATCGTTGCGAGGGATTATCTCTTCTGCCATCATTTTTTGTTTACGCTTGAGCAGTTCAGAGGCGGCATTGAGTGCTGCCCTGGCCTGCTTAACGACATTGTTTTCATCACGAAGCTGTATGCTGTCCAGGGTCGCGAGAGTGTCTCCTTTACTCACTTTTTTACCCGGAAGAGCATTAACAGAAGTGATCCAGCCGTTTATCCGCGAAGAAATGGTAGCTGAACGTTGGGGATCTAACTGGATGGTGGCCAGCGCTCGAAACTCGTTGGTCATCGGGGCAGGGCCGATAGTTTCGAGCAGGACTTCCTTCGGAGTAGACACAGTCTCCGCTTCTTCTGAATCGTCGGGTGATGCACTGACTGCTGGGGAAAAGAAACCTACAAAAACAATAAAATACAGTGCGGATGGCAAACGGCGGTACTGCGCATTATTCTGAGTCATGGGAGCTCCTGTCCACTCCAGTTAGCGATATTTTCTAGTTTCAGACGCGTTGTCTGGTACTCGAGAAGTGTGTCTAGCCTGGTGCGTTGGGCATTCAGGATCTGTTGGCTGGTCAGCAAAACATCTGGCAGGCTGCTTTGCCCATTTTCCTGTGCCAGCAGGGTGAGCTGTTTGTTCATGTCTGTAGCTGGCAGGACCTGTTGATTGAGGATCCGTACCCTGTCTTTCAGGTTGTTCAGCTTGTCCCATTGATTTTTAAGAGTTTGCTGTTGTTCATTCTTAGCGGTGTTGATGGCCAGACGTGAACGCGTCACCGCGGTGGTCGCCTGCCCGATACCCGCCTCGTTTCGCTGAAATAGTGGAAGCGGTACGGAAATCGATAAGGTGGTCAGATCTTCACGGCTGTCATCCGGCCCATCCTGCGAATAGCTGACGCCAAGGGTGACATCCGGGATCCGAGCTGCTTTCTGGAGTTCCAGCTCAGCAATGGCACTTTTCTCCTGCCATTCCAGCGCCGCGAGTTTAGGGCTCTTTTCTAGCCGCGACCCCAGAGAAGCGTAGGTATAGGGGAGGGGTTTGGCGGTTGTGTCGAAATCCCCTTTCATTTCAGGTATCGCGTCTTCAGAGGTCAGCAAAAAACGCGCAAGTTCGTTGCGGGTGTCCTTTAAGTCTTGTTGGGCGGTTAGTAACTGGTTATTGGCAAGCTGGCGCTCAATGGTGGCAACGTTGTTATCCAGGCGGGTGGCACTACCTGACTGCCGTTGCCGGGACACCACAAGTTCTGCTCGAGAAAACAACTCAACGGCCTCTCTTTCCAGACGGACTTTTTCCTGCAAAGTCACAATCTGGTAGAACAGCGTTGATGTGGTCAGCAATACCTGATTTCGCGTATCCAGCGACTCCTCCCGGAAGGCACTCATGGCGAATTGAGCTGATTCCTGTCGGTATCCTTGTTGCCCCGCAATTTCAAATGTCTGGGAAACACCCGCGCCCCATTCAGTTTGTTGAATATTGTCAGGGTTACCCGCCACAGAACGTCTTTTTCCGCTATTCCCATCGATGACCGGATTGTTAAATAACAGCGCGTCAGCGGATTCTGAGCCTCCTATTAGTGAGCTCAATTGCGCTTGCTGATCGGGTGAGCTGATATTATTTTTGAGTGCATATTGTTGAAGTTCAGAAAGGGTAGGAGGAACCGTTGTTGCTGCCAGAGCAATGCTTCCCGGAGCAATAAAAATAAACAGTGTCAGCGTCCAGATTCGCATATCTCTCTCCTGGTAAGAACAGACATCCCATAACGGTGATGCCGGTGATTAAATAAAATAGAGTTACTGGGATTTATAAAGCACCGCATTTGCACTCCATTTACTGCTATCACCAGGGGTGGTTAGTCTTACAATCGAAAAGTAATCTGCTCCAGATTCTTCAGCTCGTGTTTTTATCGCGGCAACCGCTTCTTCTGAAGACGGTTTACCAGAAACTGAAATGTGACCTATTTCCTGATAAGCCTTTGCTTCATTGTTTTTAATTTCTGTCGCCGAAGAAGCGGAGAAGGAAATAGAAAATAACAACATGGTTAACGCAGCAGTTTTACGAATCATAATGCATCCTTTTCAGGTCATGATGGAGGTAAGCATAATGATAGCCATCTGAACCAACTCCAGATTCAATATAAAAGTCGTGTATTTACCTGGCTTTACATTTTCTGAATGTAGAAAGTGTGTTTATTGTTGAGTAAGCAAGTATGAGAATTAAGTAAACCAAAGGTTTTCACAGGGTTTATGAAGGGTGTTGTTGTTTAAAGTGTTTAAAAATAATGTGTTAGAGTTTTTTATGATTGTTGTGTAGTCATATTTATAATGAAGATTCTCCATAATTGTCATGATTGTGAAAATTAAGTTAAATATAAATAATATGCTATTGAAACTAAAGTTAACTCCAATGTTATGGTGAAAAAACAGCGAACTGCTGCACATTTAAAAATAAATAATCATATCGTAAGGAAAGAGAATATGTTCAAGAAAATAATGCTAACCACTGCCGTCATCACTTCCGTGATATCACTCCCTTCATTTGCTGCTACAGAAATCTCATGGGATGAAACCAGCAAGTACGTTCATGTTGGTGATATTTCTGTCGGGGGTAAATATTTTTCACCCGATGATGCTAAATCTAATATTAATATGAAGGCGGCTGAAGCCGGGGCTGATTATTATTATGTTAGCCGATTCACGCGTGGTAATACGGGGTTTGGGGCTAATGCAGTGTTATATAAAGAAAAATAACAGTTAAAGTAAACGGGGGCCGTTAATACCTGGTCCCCTTTTACTCTTCATTTTTTACTATCAAATTAAACCCCCACTTTCTTTATAGAAAGTGTGCGGATAACTGCTGGCATCAGATATATAAGGAAAATAATGATATGTACCGCATCGGGGAATTAGCAAAGTTGACGGGTGTAACACCTGATACGATTAGGTATTACGAAAAGCAACATTTAATGAACCATAATATCCGTACCGAAGGTGGTTTTCGTCTGTATGTGGAAAATGACCTACAACGACTACGGTTTATTCGTTATGCCCGCAACCTGGGATTTACCCTGGATTCGATTCGGCATCTACTTGCTATTCGAATCGAACCCAATGATGACGGTTGCCATAATTCCAAAAATATTGTCCAGGCACGGTTGAATGAAGTTGAGGCGCGTCTTGAAGAGCTCCAGGCTATGCAGCGTTCATTGCGAGATTTAAATGATATTTGCTGCGATAGCGATCACTGCATCACTTATTGCACGATTCTTGAAGCCCTTGAACAAGGTGCTGAAGGCGGTAAGTCTTGAGTGTTGTAGGGTGGATGAGCGATAGCGTCATCCACCCTTTGCGCCAGTTTTGTCGCTTATCCGGCCGACGAAGAGGTTTGAGGCTGCTGCTCCGTTCAGCGAACAACCAGTACCGAGCACTCGGCGTGACGCACCACTGCCGCAGAGTTTGAACCAAGAAGATAAGTGGACATACTCGGTCGGTGGGACGCCAGAATAATCACATCCGCGTCAATATCTTCGGCCAACTGCAGGATATGATCTTTCGGTGTGCCGCTCAGCACGTGCTTTTTCACTCTGTCGCCAGGTAAGCTGAACTGCGCGACAATCTCGCTCAGCGTTTTCATGGCGGCCACTTCCCGTTCTCTGGCATCGGGCGCAATCGACGTGTAACCCAGGCCGTAAGAGGCAAAATAGGTATAGTCGGGGATCACTGCCAGGAAGTGGATCGTGGCGTCGTCTTGTCTGGCATAAGCTTCCACATGCGGAATGACTTGTTGCGTCAGCTCCATTTCAGAAATATCGATAGGAACCAGGATTTTCTTAGACATACAACCTCCTTTTGTTTTCTCGTAAATAACCCTCTTTAAGTTATGGATTAGATTTGTTATTTGAGGAGTGATACAGGTCCGGTTTTTGGAGATTGCCGCTTCGTTTCATACTATTTTCGTAGCTTCCAGAAACAACAAACCCCGCGTTAACGGGGTTTTGATTAAGGCATTAGGGTACAAAGTACTTAATCATTCCATCAATTGCTTACTGATAGTGGGATTCGCCTGCATTAAGCGCATCAACTTCAGTTCGGTCGTGGAGGGTCTGAGTCGTTTTGATTCCCACTCCTGCACCATGGCAACACTCACACCCATCGCACGGGCAAAATCATCAATCTTAAGCCCGGTACTTTTTCTTAACTGCTCAAACTCAGAAAATGCATTGGGCTTATCATTAAGAGCCATCGTTTGTTGTTTATCTTTAAAAACAATCTGCTCAAGGTTACTTAGTAGCTCATACATTGGATCTTTATATTCCATCGAGTACTCCTCATAAATCACACAATGGATAGTGAACACGTAAGAAGCTCATTAAGAATAGTTCGAAAAAAAGTGTGACGATGCTTTCGAGGCTAACTATTTTTAAACATAAAGGGGCTTATGCGTTTCAGCAAAAAACCTAAGCGGCATAACGAATTGAAAACGCTGCGTACCTGGGGAATGAGTATAAATTTGTAAATGGTTAGATATTTTATGCAAAAGGGCGGGACTAGCCCGCCGCAGTTGAAAGATTTTCCATCATGCTTTTTGCGTAACTTTATCTAGCTCATGGTTTTCTGCACGGTTTTCACCAGGAGTACGCTGGCCTGCCCAGGATTTCACCAGCAGCGCGGTGGCTGAAAGTATTGCTGGAATCGCCAGCAGCATGAAGATGGTTTTGAACGACAGTTCAGCCTGCATCAGGAATGCGCCACTAAACGCTCCAAGGATCCCGCCGAAACGCCCGAGCCCTAACATCCACGCAACGCCGGTTGCACGCCCCTGGGTTGGATAGAAACCTGCCGCCAGTGCTGGCATTGAAGATTGCGCGCCGTTCATAATCGTCCCGGCGATAAACACCATCACGCCCATCAGCACCAGGCTTGAAGTGGAGAAGCCCACCAGGCAGACGAACAGCCCGGTCAGCAAATAACCGACTGCGACGACTTTGTTCGGGTTCAACTTATCCATCAACGCGCCAATAATTAGCACGCCAATGCCACCACCGAGTGGGAACAGCGCCGTGATAATCGACGCCTGGCTAAGTGTTGCGCCTGTTTCACGAATCAGCAGCGGCAGCCAGCTGGTCAGGAGATAGAAAATCAGCAAGCCCATGAAATAAGTCAGGCACAGCATTAATGTCCCTACCAGATAACGTGGCGAGAAAATTACGCCCAACGCGGTTTTATCTTTGATGTGTCCGCCGACTTCGTTGAGCACAAAGCGCAGGTTTTCACCTGATGGAAGTGGCGCGATGCGTCGCAAAATAGTGGCGATATCTTTCTGTGGTTTGTTTTTTACCACCAGGTATCGTGCTGATTCCGGCAGCCAAATCATCAGTACCACCGAAAGAATCAGTGGCATTACACCGCCCAGAACCAGCACGCTTTGCCATCCGTAATGTGGGATCATCCAGGCGGAGACAAAGCCGCCCATTGACGAGCCAATCGGGAAGCCAACAAACATCAGGTTCACCAATAAAGCGCGTTTACGTTCCGGAGCGTATTCCGACAT
Source organism: Buttiauxella agrestis ATCC 33320 (assembly GCA_024169445.1). Classification (GTDB taxonomy): domain Bacteria; phylum Pseudomonadota; class Gammaproteobacteria; order Enterobacterales; family Enterobacteriaceae; genus Buttiauxella; species Buttiauxella ferragutiae. The sequence goes on along the minus strand of JALKFA010000001.1, from coordinate 736,106 downwards.
TAATGTTGCTGCGTTTGGCATTGCCGCGCCCAGGCCCAGACCTGTGAGGAAGCGCAGTAAGGCGAGGGATGTCAGACTGGTGGCAAAGGCTGTCAGAAGGCTGAAACCGCCAAACACCAGAATCGAAAGTACCAGCACTTTTTTACGCCCAATGCGGTCAGCCATCGGCCCTGCGGTTAATGCACCGACCGCCAACCCAACCAGTGCGGCACTCATTACCGGGCCGAGGTCAGATTTCTGCACGCCCCATTCCTGTACCAGGTCGGAGGCGATAAAACCAATAATCGCGGTATCGAACCCGTCCAGCGCGACTGTGATGAAACACAGCACGAGAATCATCCACTGGAATTTGGAAAACCGATTGTTGTTTATAAATGCCTGAATATCAGTTGTTGTTGTCTTTGTCATAAGGCAAGTCCTGAAGGATGCTGAGGTGTTCGATTATCGAACAAAGATTCGTTAATCGTTCGTTAAATCAAACCACTCAACAGGCAGTTGGGCAATCATCCCACGGGTGTTTGTGTGCGATTATCGTACTGATTCGGCGGGCGGCGTCGGGCGTTGAAAAATAAACGCTTTAGTATTAATAGCTTAAAAGTGGTTCAACGCAGGTGTTATGTCATCGGATTTGTGAGGGGTGTAACAATTAAGCAACATTAGTTCGCGAAGAGGTGGAACAACCATCAAAGATTAAGCGCTAACTCCGTGTCAAAAGCCGCTATTAATCGTACAAATTTGCCTTAAGAGATTAGCCGCAAAGGGTATCTTGCAAAGGCAGGTTGGACTATCCTTAGCAGCATTATTGGGTACGCATTTGCGCTTTGGCACTGAATGATGAAAGGAGTAGAAAAGATGGCGACAGGTAAGTCCTGGTCACGCTGGTTTGCGCCGCTTGCGGCAATTTTAATGGTGGTGAGCCTGAGTGGTTGCTTTGATAAAGAAGGCGATCAGCGCAAGGCGTTTATCGATTTCTTGCAAAATACGGCGATGCGCAGCGGTGAACGTTTACCGACGCTGACTACCGATCAGAAAAAGCAATTTGGCCCGCTGGTTTCTGATTACGCGATTCTGTATGGCTTCTCCCAACAGATGAACCAGGTTATGGACGATGGCATGAAGCCGGTCGCCGATAGCGTAAACAGTATTCGTGTGCCGCAAGATTATATGACCCAGAGCGGTCCACTGCGTCAGGCAAATGGCTCACTTAACGTATTAGGTCAGCAAGTACAGAATGCCAAAATGCAGGCAGACAGCGCTCGCTCCACCCTGAAGCAAGCCGACGAACTGAAACCCGTTTACGATCAGGTATATCAGAAAGTGGTTACGGGTCCGGCAGCGGCGATGGCTCCACTGATTCCTGCGGCACAAACCTTTACCGCTCAACTGGTGCAAGTGGGTGATTTCATCCAGCAGCAGGGAACTCAGGTTGGTTTTACCGCAGGCGGCATTCAGTTCCCAACCTCACAGCAGGCAAGCCAGTACAACTCGCTGATTGCTCCGCTGGCATCACAGCATCAGGCATTTATGCAGGCGTACTCGGCTGCACAAAGCTCTATGCAGTAATGGTGATTTCCCTCGCTTAATGGCTGTCTCTTATACACAACTCGCCCTGGCAATCTTGTCGGGGCGAGATCTGTAAGCCCCGCAGGTTTTCCGTTCACCCGTGCGTTCAGTTATCTCTTTAATTCCCGAAAACGGTGAACGTATTAAGGAGTTAACGCCAACTCCTTAATAATCCAGGCGCCCGGCAAATCAATCGCCGCTAAAGCGGTAAACACCGTTTTTCACCCAACATTCGGGGGCGTTCGCGATTCGTTCCCGACGATCGCTCTCTCACGTGGCTCCCGGCCACGTGACCCCGACTGAAGGGTAAAAAACGGCGCGATTGAAGCCGGGGACAAGGTCAAAACCGCTCTGGCTTATGACTTTGACCTTGAATTTCGGGTCCGGCTTAAATCGCCTCCATTTTGACTCCAGGTGGCAGGGTCCAGCCGTCGGGAACGGCTGGAGGGCGCGATCGTCGGGAACGAATCGCAACCGACCCTGACACGGAGGCAAAATGGAGGTTTACCGCTTGCGGCGATTTATTTGCCGGGAGTCCGGGTTCTTAGGGTGGCGACGGTGGCCACCCTAAGACGTTCACCGGTTCTGTGGCGACATAAGTACTCAATCGCCTGGTGAACGGAACCTTCTTCGGCTCGACAGGAACCGGCCCTCAAAGTTGTGACTAAGAGACAGCGCTTAATGACGGGGGATGCTTCCCTCTTTTAGTCGTCCCATTCCTTCTAATTTCACGTCGCGTGTACAAATTTGTCATAAATATGACACCGCCTGACGCTGTTCATAAACTCATCATTAACTGTCAGTAATGAGAAATACTCATGCCAAATACAATGTCCCAAAAGACCGTCCGTGAAGGGTTAAGCAACCCTGAGCTGTTTGAAGGCGGAGTATTCGTTACCAGGAATGGTGTTGCGGAACTCTTCGTCCAGACCGCAGCAGAACGCCAGCTCGAAGAGGCCGACCCACCCGATATCGGATAAACGCTACGCTGGCAGACAAAGGTGTCAGAATTCGTGAATGGCTGGGTGTGGAAAATGAGTATCGTTGTTTTTATGACCATAACAATCATGACGAAATCAGTATTTTACTCTACGCAAGCATGAAGGAAGATTTTGAATCGGCTTTGTATCACCATTCAGTTATTTACTGAATAGAGCGATGCTTCAGGCGCTCAGCCCAGAGGCGGCCTGAGCTCCAGCCCTGTGGACGGCTAAAATAAACCTTGTCATTCATCGTGGTTATATGAGTTAATGCATTCATCGGTTTGAAGCACAGAACCTTTAAGCAGTTTAGTAGCGCAGTCCTCAAAGAGTTATCATAGATACCCTTCGACGTGATCTACCTTCCTTTATCGCTTTAAAAAATCTGTAAAACATTCCAATTGCGCCGGAAGGCAAATTTAATTTAAAAGGTAATATCTATGTCTAACAAAATGACTGGTCTCGTAAAATGGTTCAACTCTGACAAAGGCTTCGGCTTCATCACTCCTGACGATGGCTCAAAAGACGTGTTCGTACACTTCTCTGCTATCCAGAACGATGGCTACAAGTCTCTGGACGAAGGCCAGAAAGTGTCTTTCACCATCGAAAGTGGTGCTAAAGGCCCAGCTGCTGGTAACGTAACTAGCCTGTAAGGTTAGCGTTAGCAAAGCTAAGAATTAAAAAAACCCGCCTCTGGCGGGTTTTTTGTTTCTGGAATTTACTTCCCAAACAACCGTCGTGAATTATCTTCAACCTTTCCAAAAAGACGTCGTTTCTGCATGGTACGCGTCCAGCTTGTCGATAGTCCGGCGGCGGACAGCAAGCGATGGAATTGTTCGTCATCAAATGGCATATGCCAGGCGATGGCGATAGCTTCAGCCACTGAAACATCACTTACTCGGGAAACCAGTTCCAGTGGATTTTCTGTCGATACATTGCCTGCCAGCACGACTTTATACAGCCAGCCGCAATAACCCGTTTCCTGCATCAGCGAAGACATATTGTTAATGCCAAAATGGTAATTCAGCTTGTAGCACGGTGAGCGCGGTTGTGTGACCTGAATCAGTGCATCGCCCCAACGGAAAATATCGCCAATATAGACATCTTTTTCTGTCAGCCCCTCGGTCGATAAATTTTCACCATAGGCTGGGGCGGTAAACAGTTCAGCCTGTTCGGGGAATTCACGCGCCCACCAGGTGTAATGCTCGCGCGGATAATGGCACAACGCGCGATCTGGCCCACCATGAACAATTTTTTCAGCCTGTTGATCGCCTTCCAGACCCAACTCAGTGAGTTTCAGCTCACCATCGACCTGATATTTGGCGATCGCACTTGGTCTGCTGCCTGCATACTCACGAACTTTGCCAATATATACGTTTAGCGGATAGTGCATCGGATCCTCCCTGTGGCCAGACGACAGATATAAAAAAAGCGAGCCATCAGGCTCGCTTTTCATCAGTTGCTTTGCAACTTATTTTTTAGCGGCAAAACGTGCTGCTGCTTCGTCCCAGTTCACCACATCCCAGAATGCTTTGATGTAGTCAGGGCGACGGTTTTGGAACTTCAGATAGTAAGCATGCTCCCACACATCCAGACCCACGATTGGGAAGCCGGATACGCCAGAAACTGCTTCGCCCATCAGCGGGCTGTCTTGGTTTGCGGTGGAAACCACAGCCAGTTTGTCACCTTTCAGAACCAGCCACGCCCAGCCGGAGCCGAAACGAGTTGCCGCAGCTTTCTCAAATTCTGCTTTGAAATTATCAACGCTACCGAAGTCACGCTCGATGGCTGCTTTCAGGTCACCTTGCAGGGTGGTGCCAGTTTTCAGGCCTTTCCAGAAGAAGCTGTGGTTAGCGTGGCCACCTGCGTTGTTACGCAGAACGGTTTTCTTGTCAGCTGGCAGTTGATCCAGTTTAGCGATCAGCTCTTCAACTGGCAGGCTTGCGAACTCTGGCAGAGATTCCAGCGCTGCATTAGCGTTATTTACGTACGCCTGGTGGTGTTTGCTGTGATGGATTTCCATCGTTTGCTTGTCGAAATGCGGTTCCAGAGCGTCGTATGCGTAAGGCAGGGATGGCAGTGTATAACTCATGTTCATCATCTCCATTTATTATCGAACGGCGCACAAGCTGTTAACGCCGCGTAATCAGTTGGTTCATTATAGTTAATTAAATGATATTGAAAATGATTATCAATGCCGTACTTTTAGCAAGGTTATAACTTTTCGTCATGATGGAGAAAATGTGAGCACTGTCAGGCAGATAAATCGTTTTTTGCCATCAGCCACAGAAACTGGCATTGCCGCAAAGGTAGCGTTGGGCAAATAGGGTGATAGTCGGCGCTTCATTCTTGCCTGGAGCACTACTATGTCGCTTAACGTCGCCCTTTTCGGTATCGGCCTTGATACCTACTGGCCGCAATTTTCTGGCCTGGAACAGCGCCTTACGGGCTATCTGCAACAAATTGACCATCGTCTCGCCGGGCTTAACGCGACGGTGATTAATGGTGGCCTGATTGATAGCGTCGCCAAAGCTGACCGCTTTGCTACACAACTTCAAAGTCAACCGGTCGATGCCATCGTGCTGTATATCAGCACCTACGCGCTGAGTTCCACGGTGCTGCCGCTGGTGCAAAAGATCAATAAGCCGGTGATTATCCTCGCCCTGCAACCAGAACTGGGTTTGCCGTACGGGAAAATCCGCGAGATGGCCGATCGTGGCGAACGTACCGGCGAATGGCTGGCACACTGCCAGGCGTGCAGCGCACCGGAACTGGCAAACGTGTTTAATCGCGCGGGGATTCGTTACCAGCTGATCGTCGGGGCATTGCAGGGTGATGAATATGCCTGGCAGCAAACGGAACAATGGCTGCAAGCCCTCGAAGTACACAAACAGCTGGCGGCTTGCCAGGTGGGCGTGTTGGGGCATTATTACGACGGCATGGTCGACGTTTACAGCAACATGACCAACCTGAGCGCCAAACTCGGCGTGCGCTTCAAGCCGCTGGAAATGTGCGAGCTGGCCGAATACCGCGAGCTGGTCACGCAAACCGCCAGCAGGCAAAAATGGCAAGAAGTGGAAGCCTCGCTGCAAATCGATCCCGCCTGTGAAAAAAACGAATTAGAACGTGCCGTCCAGACCGCTTGCGCCATGGATCAACTGATAGAAAACAACCACCTTGGTGCGCTGGCGTATTACTACGAAGGGCGCAATGGCAACGCTTACGAGAACATCATTACCTCGATTATTCTCGGTAACACGTTACTGACTCAGCGTGGCATTCCCGTTGCCGGTGAGTATGAAATCAAAAATGTGCTGGCGATGAAAATCCAGCAATTGCTGGGCGCGGGTGGCTCGTTCTCTGAGCCGTATGGCATTGAATTCGCGGATGATGTGGTGCTGTGGGGGCACGATGGCCCAGCACATCCACTGATGGCCGAAGGCAATGTGCGGCTGGTGCCGCTGCCGGTTTATCACGGCAAGCCGGGTAAAGGCGTCTCTATTCAGATGACCGTTAAACCCGGCCCTGTTACGTTCCTGTCGATTGTTGAGGATGCACACAACGGCGTGTGTTTGCAGTATGCCGAAGGGGAGGCGGTGGCTGGCGAAGTGCTGGATATTGGCAATACCAACAGTCGCTATCGCTTCGCGCTTTCGGCGCGCGATTTCACCACGCAATGGTGTCTCGGTGGGCCAGCGCACCATTGTGCGATTGGTCTGGGGCATCAGGGGGCGGTTCTGGAAAAACTTGCCTGGTTGCTCGGCGTGCAAACCACAAAAATCTGTTAGTCCAAAAACGGTGGATGGCGCTTGCGCTTATCCACTGCTCACTTTCATTCGCAGCTAATCGACCCACAACTTGAAATATCATGGTTATAAAGAACTGTGACCCCCGTCAATCGCACCCCCTGAATTTTGCCATTTTTCTCTCCGCCACGGCAGCACATAGAAGGTTAGCAAGTTGCTCAATCCTTAGACTCAGTGGCAATGGGGTAGTCAGCTGTCACCCCTGAGTTTTTTAGTTAAAACAGAGGGATATGGATAATGAGTAATGCAATAACGATGGGGATAATCTGGCATCTCGTGGGCGCCGCGAGCGCTGCCTGTTTTTACGCCCCTTTTAAAAAAGTGCAGCGTTGGTCATGGGAAACAATGTGGGCGGTTGGCGGCTTCGTTTCCTGGATTATTTTGCCATGGACGGTGAGTTACGTTTTACTTCCTGATTTTTGGGCTTACTTCGGTTCGTTTAACGCTTCAACTTTGTTGCCAGTCTTCTTGTTTGGCGCAATGTGGGGCATTGGTAACATTAACTATGGCCTGACCATGCGCTACTTGGGCATGTCGATGGGCATCGGTATTGCGATTGGCATCACGCTGATTGTCGGCACCTTAATGACGCCAATAATTGCCGGAAAATTTGATGTGCTGATTGGCACACCTGGTGGACGCATGACGTTGCTGGGTGTTCTGGTTGCGCTGATCGGCGTGGCCATTGTCACCCGCGCAGGCCAACTCAAAGAACGCAAAATGGGCATCAAGGCTGAAGAGTTCAACCTGAAAAAAGGGCTGGTTCTGGCGGTGATGTGCGGCATTTTCTCAGCAGGTATGTCCTTTGCGATGGACGCCGCAAAACCGATGCACGAAGCGGCAGCAGCACTGGGCGTTGACCCGCTGTATGTGGCCTTGCCAAGTTACGTGGTGATTATGGGCGGCGGCGCACTTGTCAACCTTGGCTTCTGCTTCATTCGTCTGGCAAAAATGCAGAACTTGTCGATAAAAGCAGACTTCTCACTGGCAAAACCATTAATCATCAGCAACGTGTTATTCGCGGCACTTGCCGGTTTGATGTGGTATCTGCAGTTCTTCTTCTACGCCTGGGGCCACGCTAAAATTCCTGCGCAGTACGACTACATGAGCTGGATGTTGCACATGAGCTTCTACGTGCTGTGCGGCGGGTTGGTTGGCTTGATTATGAAAGAGTGGAAATCGGCAGGAACTCGTCCTGTCGGTGTACTGAGCGTCGGTTGCGTGGTGATTATTATTGCTGCCAACATCGTCGGCCTCGGCATGGCAAATTAATTATGTTTCAATAGCATATCGTTGACGCCACAGCCGTGGCGTCAACCCCGTTTCCTTGGTAAAGACCACCGAAAAATAGTTACTATCCTCAAAGCCACATCGTGTGGCGATATCACCAATCAACAACTCACTATGACGCAATAAATCCTGTGCCTGGCAGATGCGTAACTGGCGTAAATATTGGCTGATGCTCATGCCGGTTTGCTGGCGGAAAATCTGCCGTAAATGGCGCTCTGCCACCTGATGTTGCTGGCAAAAATGCGCAAGCTCAAAGGACGAATCGAGGCTTTTCCCCAACGCTGCCAGCAATAAATCGAACGTTTCGCTACTGTCTGGCCCAGTTGCATCCTGAGATTGATAGCGATGGCGGCGCAACAAAATGCACAGTTGCAGGAACAGGCTCTCGGTCAGACACACCGACAGCGCGTCCATTTTCACGCTTTCGTGTTCCAGTTGGCCGATTAACTGCCGCGCTTGTGCCATGCCGTGGCTACTCAGCCGCCAGCGTGGATCTTTCCCGGCAGCCCGTGTGCTGTGCAACAAATCATTCCAGTCGACGTTGAGTTTGAGCCTTTCAGGGCAGTAGATGATGTTATGCAGCACTAAACCGTTAACCGATTCGTAGCTGTGGCGGTCTTCCGCGCGGATATAAAACAGGTCGCCGCAGGTGATGCGATACGGCCGGTCATTGAGGGTGTGCAAGCCGTTACCGCGCCAAACCAGCACCAGCTCGCAGAAATCGTGGGTATGTTCGGCAAAGACATTTTGCGGATAGCGATCCGCCACCGCCACGGGCTGCGTGGCAGAAACGAAGAAATCCGCTTTTTTGAGAACTAAATGATTTGCCACCGTAATGCCTCAAAAACCAAAATCTAAATGGTGGATGACGTTTCGCTTATCCACCCGACAAAACAAGCACCGTAGGTCGGATAAGCGCAGCGCCATCCGACAAACTAACAGGCAAGTATTGGCTTTTTTGGCTAAAAAAACGGTGATTGCCCTCGCGATTACTGAAGTTGCGTATCTCGGCCCTGGCGAATCTCACGCGGTGACCAGGAAAACTCACGCTTAAACAGCGTCGAAAAGTGGTTACTGTCGCCAAAACCGCATTGAAAAGCGATGTCTGTGACGCTTTCGTCGCCATGGCGCAACAAGTGACGTGCTTTCATCAAACGTAAACGGTTGAGATAGCGTTGGGGCGTCATACCCGTTCGCTGTTTTAGCTGGCGATGCAGAGTACGCAGGGAAAGTGTGAATTGTGAAGCCAGTGCTTCCCAGCAAATATCTTCAGCGAAGTGATCTTCAAGCCATGCCATCAGCAGATTTAACCGGCCTTCTGAACTTGCAGCACCTTCCACCATGCTGCCTTTGCGCAGCAATACCAGCAACTGCATAAACAGAATTTCACGGTTGGCGACAGAATGGGTATCCGACGCTTCACCAATTTGCTCAAACTGTTCAATCAGCCCGCGTACTTGCTGCAAAACGGGTTGATTCACGCGCCAGTGCGACGGGTAATGGCCGTCCTGCTCTTGCGGCAGCAACTTATCCAACCCGGACAAAAAGCAAAATGCGTCTGGCGCACGGTACAGAATATTGGTCAGGCACAGATTTTCGGTGTGCTCGTACAAATGGCGATCGTGATCGCGCACGAAACAGACGGAACCGCCGCTTAATGTGTACGGCTGGCCGTTAAAAACGTGGGTTCCGGTGCCGTGCTCAACAATGACTATTTCGCAAAAGTCATGATGGTGTTCCGGAAAGGCGGCCTGGGGTAAACGCGGCTCAATCGCCACAGACGAATGCCCAGATGGGAAAAAGTCAAAACCATGTAATACCGTCATCATTAACCCCAAACCGTTTTGCGATGAGCAGATAGTAGATAACGCTTCTCATCTGCACCTTAAGTTTTCGACGCGAAATCCGTTAAATCCTGCTCGTTTTTTAAGAAAGGTCGGGAATTATCAGGAAATGCGGAGAGTGTCACAGCCCGGTTTTATGGGTGATAAACACGAATCTGTGACATGACTCACGTTCATCTTTGCTTCTTTGCCAGCGGCGGATTAGCGCTGTCAGTAACGAGAAGGTGGTCAACAGCGTTACTTTTTAGAGTGGGGTCAATTAATTTAGCAAGGACCCCCAAAATGACTCTACGCCATAGCGTTGCGGTAGACCTGGGCGCATCAAGCGGCCGTGTCATGCTGGCGCGCTTTGAACGTGATACCCGCAGCATTTGTCTGCGAGAAATTCATCGTTTCACCAACTGTTTAAAACAGGTCGACGGTTCCACCGTGTGGGATGTGGACGCGCTGGAAATGGAAATCCGCACTGGCCTGCAAAAAGCCTGCGATGAAGGTATCGCCATTGACAGTATCGGCATTGACACCTGGGGTGTTGATTACGTGCTGATTGACCGCGACGGTAATCGAGTTGGGCAGCCTGTTTCTTATCGCGACAGCCGCACCGACGGCGTGATGGACGAAGCTTTCAACCAGTTAGGTCGCGAAGAAATCTATCGTCGTACTGGTATTCAGTTCCTGCCTTTCAACACGCTTTACCAGTTCCGAGCTTTGGCGCAGCAACAGCCAGAACTGTTCGATAAAGTCGAACACGCACTGCTGATCCCGGACTATTTCTGCTACCGCCTGACGGGCGCGTTGAACTGGGAATACACCAACGCCACAACCACGCAGCTGGTCAATATCAATAGCGATAACTGGGATGAAACCCTGCTCGAGTGGGCGGGCGTACCAGGCAAATGGTTCGGCACGCCGACCCATCCGGGCAACGTTATCGGTCAGTGGATTTGCCGCGAAGGGAACAAAATCCCGGTAGTATCAGTCGCGACGCACGACACCGCCAGCGCGGTCATCGGCGCACCGCTGAAAGATAAAAACGCCGCCTACCTTTCTTCTGGCACCTGGTCGTTGATGGGCTTTGAGAGCAAAACGCCGTATGCCAATAGCGCAGCATTAGCCGCCAACATCACCAACGAAGGTGGTGCGGAAGGGCGTTATCGGGTGCTGAAAAACATTATGGGCCTATGGTTGTTACAGCGCGTCACGAGAGAGTTGGAGATCACGGATCTGGGCGATCTTATCGATCGCACCCGTAAAACTCCGGCCTGCCGCTTTGTGATCAACCCGAACGACGATCGTTTTATTAACCCTGAAAGCATGAGCCGTGAAATTCAGGCGGCATGTCGCGAAAGCAACCAGCCGGTTCCATTCACAGACAACGAGCTTGCACGCTGCATTTTCGACAGCCTGGCGCTGTTGTACGCCAAAACTTTGGCAGAACTGGCCAGCGTTCGTGGCCATGAGTTTAGCTGCCTGAATATTGTCGGCGGCGGTAGCCAGAACGAATTACTGAACCAGCTATGCGCTGACGCCTGCGGGATTCCGGTATTCGCCGGCCCGATTGAGGCCTCAACGCTTGGCAATATCGGCTGCCAGTTAATGGCGCTGGATGAAATCACTGACGTTGACGACTTCCGCAAAATCGTCGCCGCCAGCTATGAATTGAAATCTTTTACCCCACAAACAGATAGCGAAATTGCCCGGTATATCGCGCAGTTCCCGCTGAGCAATCAAAAACAAAAGGAGTTTTGCGCATGACCACACCTCTTGATCAAGCCTGGGAACTGGCGAAACAGCGTTTTGCTGCTGTCGGTGTTGATGTTGAATCTGCTCTGCAACAGCTCGACCGCTTGCCGGTTTCTATGCACTGCTGGCAGGGCGATGACGTTGCCGGGTTTGAAAACCCAGAAGGTGCGCTGAGCGGCGGGATTCAAGCCACCGGTAACTATCCGGGTAAAGCGCGCAACGCGACTGAATTACGCTCCGATCTGGATCGTGCATTAAGCCTGATCCCTGGCCCAAAACGCCTGAACCTGCACGCCATTTATCTGGAATCTGAGCAGCCAGTTTCACGCGACAAAATCAAACCAGAACACTTCAAAAACTGGGTTGAGTGGGCGAAAACCAACAAGTTAGGGCTGGATTTCAACCCATCTTGTTTCTCGCACCCGTTAAGCGCCGATGGTTTTACGTTGTCCCACGCTAACGATGAAATTCGTCAGTTCTGGATTGACCACGTTAAAGCCAGCCGCAAAGTTTCTGCTTACTTCGGCGAGCAGTTAGGTACGCCGTCAGTAATGAACATCTGGATCCCGGATGGCATGAAAGACATCACTGTTGATCGCCTGGCTCCGCGCCAGCGTCTGGTCGCGGCACTGGATGAAGCGATGAGCGAAAAACTCAACCCGCAACATCACATCGATGCGGTAGAAAGCAAGCTGTTCGGTATTGGTGCCGAAAGCTACACCGTGGGTTCCAACGAGTTCTACTTCGGTTATGCAACCAGCCGCCAGACCGCGCTGTGCCTGGATGCCGGTCACTTCCATCCGACTGAAGTTATCTCCGATAAAATCTCCAGCGCCATGCTGTATGTACCGCGCCTGCTGCTGCACGTAAGCCGTCCAGTGCGTTGGGACAGCGACCACGTGGTACTGCTGGATGACGAAACTCAAGCTATCGCCAGTGAAATTATCCGCCACGACCTGTTCGACCGCGTACACATCGGGCTGGATTTCTTCGATGCCTCCATTAACCGCATTGCGGCGTGGGTTATCGGTACTCGCAACATGAAAAAAGCACTGCTGCGTGCGTTGCTGGAGCCAACTGAAACTCTGCGCCAGCTTGAGCGTGATGGTGATTACACCGCGCGTCTGGCCTTGCTGGAAGAGCAAAAATCACTGCCATGGGCAGCGGTTTGGGAAATGTATTGCCAGCGTAATGACACGCCGGTTGATGCCCAGTGGCTGAAAACTGTGCGTACTTACGAGCAGGACGTGTTGAGCAAACGCGGTTAACCACCCTCATCCCGACCTTCTCCCTGAGGGAGAAGGAGAAAACATGATTAATTCCCTCTCCCTTGGGAGAGGGCCAGGTTGAGGGGAAAAAGCCCTCACCAATACCAAAGGAACCACAAGACTATGCAGAACATCCTCAAAGCCTGGTTTGTAGAAGGCATGATCAAAGCAACAAGTGATGCCTGGCTGAAAGGCTGGGATGAGCGCAATGGCGGCAACATCACCATGCGTCTGGATGAAGCGGATATCACGCCATTCCAGGCTGATTTCCACGCCGCACCTCGTTACATCGCATTAAGCCAGCCGATGCCTGAACTGGCGAATACGCCGTTTATCGTCACTGGCTCTGGCAAATTCTTCCGCAACGTACAACTGGATCCAGCGGCAAATATTGGCGTGGTGAAAGTGGACAACCGCGGAACTGGCTACCACATTTTGTGGGGGCTGGAAAACGAAGCGGTGCCAACGTCTGAACTGGCGGCACACTTCCAGTCACACAGCGTACGCATCAAAACCACCGGCGGTAAAGATCGCGTGATCATGCACTGTCATGCCACCAACCTGATTGCCCTGACCTACGTGCTGGAAAACACCACCGAAGTCATCACTCGCAAATTGTGGGAAGGCAGCACCGAATGTCTGGTGGTGTTCCCGGACGGCGTTGGCATTCTGCCGTGGATGGTGCCAGGCACCGATGAAATTGGAAATGCGACAGCTGACGAGATGGCAAAACACTCGTTGGTTCTGTGGCCGTTCCACGGGGTATTCGGTAGCGGCCCAACGCTTGATGAAGCGTTTGGTCTTATTGATACCGCTGAGAAGTCTGCTGAAGTGTTGGTAAAAGTTATTTCGATGGGTGGCATGAAACAAACCATCTCTCGCGATGAACTTATCGCGCTCGGTAAGCGTTTTGGCGTCACCCCATTAGCAAGTGCTTTAGAGTTGTAAACAGCAATATTGGGGCGGGTGAGCTGATGCCATCCGCCTTAAAAAAATAAAAATACCTGCAAACCCTACAAACATCGGAGTACAAGCAATGAAAACTAAAGCAATATTAGGTTGTACGCTTACCGTTGTCGCACTAGCACTCTCTGGTTCTGCCCTTGCTGAAGTGAAAATCGCGCTGGTGGCGAAATCGCTTGGTAATGGTTTCTTTGAAGCAGCAAACGTCGGGGCGCAGGAAGCCGCCAAAGAGTTGGGGGACGTTAAAGTTATTTATACCGGCCCAACCACCACCACAGCTGAAGCACAAATTGAAGTTCTCAACGGCTTGATCGCTCAAGGTGTTGATGCCATTGCTATTTCTGCTAATGACCCAGACGCGCTGGTTCCGGTGCTGAAAAAGGCCATGCAGCGTGGCATTAAAGTCGTTTCATGGGATTCCGGTGTGGCAAAAGATGGCCGCCAGATTCACCTGAACCCTTCTAATAACGCATTGATTGGCGAAACCAACGTCAAACTGGCCGCAGATGCGTTAAAAGCGATGAACGTCGAAAAAGGTGATGTCGCGATACTGAGCGCCACGCCTACCTCAACTAACCAGAATATCTGGATTGAAGAGATGAAAAAGGTACTGCCGAAGTACCCGTCTATCAATCTGGTCACCGTGGCCTATGGCGACGATCTTTCCGATAAAAGCTACCGTGAAACTGTCGGCCTGCTGAAATCTTATCCTGATTTAAAAGTGATCGTTTCGCCGTCTTCCGTCGGAATTGTTGCCGCAGCACAAGCGGTGAAAGACCAGGGCAAAATCGGCAAAGTCTACGTGACCGGCCTTGGCTTGCCGTCTGAAATGGCGGGTGCCGTGAAATCAGGTGCCTCGAAAAGTTTTGCCATTTGGAACCCAATCGATCTCGGCTACGCCGCCACTTACCTGGCAGACGATTTAGTCAAAGGTACGGCGACGAAAGAGGAAGCTAGCATGGGTAAATTGGGCAAAGTGAAGCTGGATGCGGATGGCAACGGCGCGATGGCTGAGCCGTTTGTTTACGATGCCAGCAACATCGATAAATTCTCCAAAATCTTCTGATTTAGGTTTTAGTAGCCACCCTCACCCTAACCCTCTCCCTGAGGGCGAGGGGACCGACCAAGGTTTTCTCCCTCTTCCTGAGAGAGAGGGGACAGATCGGTGTTCTCCCTCTCCTGGGGGAGAGGGCCGGGGTGAGGGCAACCAGAATCAACGGAGAACTTAACCATGGCACTCACGACACCACTGCTATCCCTCAAGGGGATCACCAAAGTCTTCCCCGGCGTTCGCGCGCTCGAAAATGTCCACCTCGATTTGTGGCCGGGGAAAGTTACGGCGCTCATCGGGGAAAACGGTGCCGGTAAATCCACCCTGGTGAAAGTCATGACCGGGATTTACCAGCCAGAAGAAGGCGAACTGTTATATAAAGCGATCCCGATTACGCTGCCAAACCCAGAAGCGGCGCACAAAGTCGGTATCACAGCCATTCACCAGGAAACGGTGCTGTTTGATGAACTGACCGTCACTGAAAACATTTTTGTCGGCCACTATATTTATCGCGGTTTCTTCAAAAAACTCGACTGGCCCGCGATGCACCAACAGGCTGAAGAAATCCTTACCCGTCTTGAAGTCCAGATTAACCCTCGCGCTACTCTCAAAACTCTCAGTATTGCTCAACGTCATATGGTGGCGATTGCGCGCGCATTGTCGTTTGAGGCACAGGTCGTCATTCTCGACGAACCAACCGCCGCGCTGTCGCAGCATGAAATTGTCGAGTTTTATCAAATCGTTGAGCGCCTGAAACGCGAAGGCAAAGCGATTCTGTTTATCTCGCACAAGTTCGACGAGATTTTTGCCATTGCCGATCACTACACCATTCTGCGCGACGGGGTGTATATCAGTTCCGGGCAAATCAATGAGATAACCGAAGAGCGCATGGTCACCATGATGGTCGGCCGTGAAATCACTCACGCCTTCCCGAAAGTGCACTGCGAACTTGGCGATGTGGTGCTGGAGGTCAACGATCTCTGCCATCCAACTGAATTTGCCCATATCAATTTCCAGTTACGCAAAGGGGAAATCCTCGGTTTCTACGGCTTAGTGGGTGCCGGGCGCACGGAACTGATGCAGGCATTATCAGGCGTGTCGCGGCCATCGCATGGTGAAATCTTGCTGAACGGTCAGCCGATGCAATTCCGCCAGCCTGCGGATGCCATCAAAGCCGGGATTGTCTGTGTGCCGGAAGAGCGCCAGAAGCAGGGCGCCATCATTGAACTGCCTATCTACCAAAACATCAGCTTGCCACAACTGAGCCGCCTCAACCCGCGTGGTGTACTCAACGATGCGCGAGAATGGGCGCTGGCCGATGAATACGCCAAACGCTTGCAGGTCAAAGCTTTTAGCTGGAAACAACCGGTTGAAACGCTATCCGGCGGTAATCAGCAAAAAGTGGTAATCGGTAAATGGTTGGCGACTCAGCCAGAGGTGATCATTCTCGATGAGCCGACTAAAGGCATCGATATCGGCTCCAAAGCTGCGGTGCATCAGTTTATGTCTGAGCTGGTGGGTCACGGCCTGGCGGTGATTATGGTGTCGTCCGAATTGCCGGAAGTGATGGGCATGGCCGACCGCATTATCGTGATGCATGAAGGGCTAATGGTTGCCGAATATCGCGCAGGTGAAGCCAGTGCGGAAATGATCGTCAGCGCCGCCAGCGGCTCGCATGAGGAGGCAGCATAATGTGGCAAACCCTGCTCAAACATCGTGAATTTCTCCTCGCGGGCGTCATCCTGTTGATGGTTCTGGGAATTGGCAGCCGTGCGCCGTCGTTCCTCGCACCTGGCAACCTGGTGGAGATGTTCAACGACACCTCGATTCTTATCATTCTCGCCCTCGGCCAAATGATGGTGCTGCTGACCAAAGGCATTGATTTGTCGATGGCGGCAAACCTGGCGCTCACCGGCATGATTGTCGCGTTACTCAACTTCCACTATCCGCAAATTCCCGTCTGGGCGCTGCTTTCGCTGGCAACCGTTCTGGGCTTGCTGATGGGCGTAATCAACGGTTTGTTGGTCTGGAAGCTCGGTATTCCGGCGATTGTCGTCACGCTTGGCACCATGAGTATTTATCGCGGCATTATTTTCCTGCTCTCGAACGGCGGTTGGATTAACGCCCACCAGATGAGTAGCGATTTCCTCGGGTTGCCGCGTGCGGTGATTTTGGGAATGCCGTTGCTGGGTTGGTGTGCGGTCGCAGCATTGTTGTTGGTCGGCTATTTCTTGCGTTACAGCCGCACTGGCCGGGCGATGTATACCGCAGGCGGCAACGCTACCGCCGCGTATTACACCGGTATCAACGCCGGAAAAATGCAATTCATCAGTTTCAGCCTTTCGGGCGCGCTGGCAGGTTTCTGCGGCTATTTGTGGATTTCTCGTTTTGCTGTGGCGTATGTCGACGTGGCGAACGGTTTTGAACTGCAAATCGTAGCGGCCTGTGTGATTGGCGGGATCAGCACCATGGGCGGTATCGGGCGCGTGCTCGGTTGCTTACTGGGCGCTCTGTTCCTTGGTGTTATCAACAACGCGCTGCCGGTGATTGGCGTCTCGCCGTTCTGGCAAATGGCGATTTCAGGCGCGGTGATTGTGATTGCGGTGTTGCTCAACGAACGCGGCAATAAACGCAAAGGACGGCTGATTTTGCGCGACGCAGTGCTTGCGCGGCAAGCTCCGGGAGTGAGTCATGAATAAAACGCTGATCTCTGAATCTGTGCCATCGCAGGCGGTGTCCGCATCACTATTACGTCGCTTGCTGTGCTGGGAGACATTTTTGCTGACGGTGACGCTGGCTGTATTTATCGCCAACGCGCTGGCTTCGCCATATTTCCTCAACATCTGGAACCTGTCGGACGCCACTTTCAACTTCACGGAAAAGGCGATCATCGTGCTGCCGATGGCGATGCTGATTATTGCCCGTGAAATTGACCTGTCGGTAGCGTCGACTATTGCGCTTAGCTCGACGGCAATGGGCTTCTGTGCGCAGGCGGGAGTCGATACCACAGGGCTGGTGTGTATCGGGCTGGGCGTCGGTTTGCTGTGCGGTTTGTTCAACGGCTTGTTGGTTACGCGGTTCAACCTTTCGTCGATTGTTATCACCATCGGCACCATGAGTTTGTACCGCGGCATCACCTACATATTGCTGGGTGATCAGGCGCTAAATAAGTACCCGGAAAGTTTTGCATGGTTTGGTCAGGGCTACGTCTGGGGGGCGCTGTCGTTTGAATTTGCCTTGTTCATAGTGCTGGCTGCGGTGTTCGCTTTCTTGCTGCACAAAACCAACTTTGGCCGCCGGACTTACGCCATCGGCAATAACCCGACGGGTGCGTGGTATTCCGGTATCAACGTGAAACGCCACAACCTGATGCTGTTCGTGCTGGTTGGTGTGATGGCGGGGCTGGCGTCAGTGTTGTTGACCTCACGCCTCGGGAGCACGCGCCCGACCATCGCAATAGGTTGGGAGTTAAGCGTGGTGACCATGGCGGTGCTGGGCGGCGTCAATATTCTGGGCGGTTCGGGGAGCATGGCGGGGGTGATTATCGCCGCATTCCTGATGGGGCTGGTGACGTTCGGCCTGAGCCTGCTCAATGTGCCAGGTATCGTGATGTCGATTATTGTCGGCTCGATGCTGATAGTGGTGATTTCACTGCCCATTATTACCCGGCGTTTTTTAGGGCGTCGACGAGTTTGATTTTTTCCCGCTCTGGTTTCCCCCTCTCCTGGGGGAGAGGGCCGGGGTGAGGATATGGATTTTTAAAACATCAATATATGGAGAATAGCTATGAGCTTTATGTTGGCCTTACCAAAAATCAGCCTTCACGGCGCGGGCGCTATCGGCGATATGGTGAAATTGATTTCCGCTAAACCCTGGGGCAAAGCGTTAATCATCACCGACGGGCAACTGGTGAAAATGGGCTTGCTCGAAAGCCTGTTTAGCGCGCTCGACGAACATCAGCTTTCTTACGAACTGTTCGACGAAGTTTTCCCGAACCCGACTGAAGAACTGGTGCAAAAAGGCTTTGCGGCGTATCAGGCCGCAGGTTGCGATTACCTGATTGCCTTCGGTGGCGGCAGCCCGATTGATACCGCCAAAGCGGTGAAAATCCTGACCGCAAACCCAGGCCCATCAACCGCGTATTCCGGCGTGGGCAAAGTGACTAATCCTGGCGTTCCGCTAGTGGCGATTAACACCACTGCGGGAACTGCGGCAGAGATGACCAGCAATGCGGTAATTATCGATTCCGTGCGCCATGTAAAAGAAGTCATTATCGACACTAACCTGATTCCGGACATCGCCGTCGATGACGCCAGCGTCATGCTGAATATCCCGGCGAGCGTCACTGCCGCAACGGGTATGGATGCGTTGACTCACGCCATCGAAGCCTACGTTTCCGTTGCAGCTCACCCGCTGACCGACGCCAACGCGCTGGAATCTATTCGCCTGATTAGCCAGTGGTTGCCAAAAGCGGTCGACGAGGGACACAACCTAGAAGCGCGTGAAATGATGGCTTACGGGCAGTACCTGGCGGGCATGGCATTTAACAGCGCGGGTCTGGGCCTGGTGCATGCGCTGGCACACCAACCAGGTGCGACGCACAACCTGCCGCACGGCGTGTGTAACGCAATTTTGTTGCCAGTAATCGAAGCCTTTAACCGCCCGAAAGCAGTGGCTCGCTTTGCGAAAGTCGCCGCAGCAATGGGCGTGAATACTCAGGATATGGAAGAAGAAGAAGCCAGCTTTGAGGCTATTCTGGCGATTCGTGCGCTTTCCACACGTGTCGGCATCCCATCTGGCTTTAGCCAGCTTGGTATTCAAACCGCAGACATCGAAGGCTGGCTGGACAACGCTCTTGCTGATCCATGCGCGCCATGCAATCCACGCGTCGCAACCCGTGAGGAAGTGCGTGAGTTGTATCTGGAGGCATTATGATCCGCAAAGCTTTTGTTATGCAGGTGAATCCCGATGCCCATGAAGAATATCAGCGTCGCCATACGCCGATTTGGCCTGAGCTGGAAGCGGTACTTAAACAGCACGGTGCTCATCACTACGCTATCTATCTTGATGCTGAACGCCATCTACTTTTTGCCACGGTAGAAATTGAGTCTGAAGCCCGCTGGAACGCGGTTGCCCAAACGGAAGTTTGCCAACGCTGGTGGAAGCACATGAGCGAGATTATGCCGAGCAACCCGGATAACAGCCCGGTCAGTGCGGAGCTGAAAGAGGTGTTTTATCTGGAGTAGGGTTTTTCATCGTAAAACGAGGGCCATGTTAGTGGCCCTTTTTTAGGTTCAGGCGTTTTTCGAGCTGTTCTAACTGTTCCAACTCAATGCGGTCGGCTTCACACGCATCAGCTATTTTTCTGGATTTATCGAATGATTCATAATGCTCATTTACCACGGATTTCATCTGCTCGCGGCTAACAGAACCACGGTGATTCAAAAGTGGTTGTTCATTAAAAGCCATAAAGTTGTCGATAAATTTACGCCAGTCTGCGAGCTTCAGGTGTTGTTTTTGTTTGGCGCGGAACTCTGCGAATTCTAAAAACATCGAGGCCAGACGATTCAGGCTATCGAGTTCGTCTTCATTAAGGTAATTTTTGGCGATCACCACATCCGCTTTGCGCACACGTGAGCCTTTAAAGCTCAGCAAATTCATATTGGATTTTGTTGCATCTGCACGCTGTACCACGAGTTCGGCTGCGGTATAACCTGTGACCGCGAAGAACAATTTGTTTTGCACTTCGGCAAACAGCTGGACTGTGTCTTTTTCGTTGGCGCGATAGTCTTCGGAAAGGGTAAATAGATCGCGAATTTTTTGATAAAAGCGCAGCTCTGAAGAGCGTATTTCGCGGATGCGCTCCAGCAATTCGTCAAAGTAATCCCACTTAGGATCTTTAAGGCGTTCGTCATCCATAGCGAAGCCTTTAAGCATATATTCGTGGAGGATACGTGTCGCCCACTGCCGGAATTGCGTTGCCCGAGGGGATTTCACGCGATAACCGATGGCAATAATCATCGGTAACGAGTAATGAGCAAGCTGGCGTTGGATATTCCGCTCGCCCTCACTTTGAACTGTCAAGTAATCCTTGACGGTTGCCTCACGGCTCAACTCTCCTTCGGCAAAAATGTTCTTCACATGCAGGCTGATGTTCTGCTTAGTTGTTTGATAAAGCTCAGCAATTTCTAGTTGCGTAAGCCATACCTGGCCCCCCAATTCACGCAAAATAAACTGGGATTCGCCGTCTTCAGAGGTGTAGAGGATCGGATCGTTATCAGACATTATTTCCATCCTTGAGTTATAGCGTGACGTGTCGATGATACAGGACGAACTGAGTCACGCTGAACCAAAAGAAGAAGAACCCAGCCCTTTCTGAACCGGGTTCGCAGATTTACATTGTCAGGGCCGTTCTAACAAAACGCGGCGTTCTTAACTCATCGGCAAAATAACCCGTGAGTTCAAACAGTAGCCCGGTCAGCGCTTTTTCTTCACTGGCGGAAAAATTGTGACTATTGAGGATGTTTGCCAACGTCAGGCAGTAGCGGCAAAGATCGTCGGGGTCAGGTTCAAAAGTGGGGACCTGTGCCGGAATGCTATCCACGGTGAAACTTTCAATCAGATGCTCTGGGATGTCGTCATTCAGCGTTGAATAAAGCAGTTCGAGGCATTCCGCGAGGCGGTAGCAAAGGACGCGTCTTTCCCCCGGTTTTGCGCTTGCAATCAGCGAGTCGGCGAAGCGTTCGCAATAGTCTGCCAGCACGGTGAAATCGGTGTCTGCGTTGAAAGAAAGATTAAGCGGCGAGTGGTCTAAAGTATGAGTTTGGGTTGGGGTAGTAGCCATAGTGGCAGCCTCCTGTAACGGGTTATATTCCCACCACCTGAGAGGCTAATCTCTGGGTGGTGAGCTGAACGAGGTTAGCCTTACCGGTGTTACAGGAAACCGGCGCATCTTTCGACGCCCCCATCCAGCCCACCATAATTAGGGTGTAGCCGAACGCACGGTATAAAAAAAGACGCTGGCGCGTCATATACCGCCTGTAACTATAATCGAGAGGCTAATCCCGGCACCTGATTTTGCAGGTACGGCGCAACGATACTGCGATTGATTATTGCCAGCAAGCGGTTTGCGTGCGGAAAGTTATGCTCTGCGGCATGGCTCGCAAAGGTGAATGCAATGACATGAAAATATTTAAGCCTCATTTAATTGCTATTTAACTTATTTAAAAATAAGGAATTTTGTTACATCTGTTCAATTGATCGATATTTCTGAGTGGGTAAGCTTCTTCAAGGATTTCATAAAAACCATAAGGAAAAAGTGAAAATGGCGATACCAGGAAATATGTGGATTTACGATGATGGTGGTGCACTGATTAAAGGTGGCTGTGATGTTACTAATCGGGAGAACAGTATTGAGTTTAAAGGCTTCCACCATAACCTTTCTATCCCAACCGATAATGCGACAGGTAAACCCACAGGCACACGCCAGCATTCACCTATGTTAATTGTGAAAGAATTCGATGAATCCAGCCCGTATTTATATAAGGCTGTTGCCACAGGTCAGAATCTCAAATCTGCTGAGATTCGATGGTACAAGATTAGTAATGCGGGTCAGGAGGTGGAATATTTTAATATGCTGCTTGAGGGAGTTCGAATTGTCTCTATTACCCCGACAATGGCATCACCTCAGGACCAGAATAATAACCACCTGGAATCTGTCGAGTTGCGATACGAGAAAATAACATGGAAGCATTGCGACGGAAATATCATATATACCGATGCATGGAATGACCGCCAGACTGCATAACAGGTGATTGAATGGACACGACTGAAGAGTTGAACGGGACTTACTTTTATCATGGGCACGCTAACGTGACACCCGGTGAGCTTTTTGATTTGATATTTCTTGAGCAGTTGGCAGACTCATTAGGTGTAACTACTGAAGCAGCTACGCTTGTGTTAATTGGCCAACCAATCATTCCCGTATCAGGGAAATTGGCAGCAGCCGAGAACACGCCCGGCACTAGCATAGCTTCTGTTCTGAGCAGGAGAATATTGAAAGATATCCGTTTCCCGTTTGGCATAAGACCATCGGCACCGATGGGTAAATTCTCGAAATTGAAGATGGTTCCCACAAACAAGATAGCGACGTTTATTGGTCGATGGATTCCATTTATCGGGTACGCTCAGTTGATCATTATGTTGGAAGTTGTTGCGAAAAATACGCGTAACAAATACAACCTTATTGCCCGACCCAAAGACCGAATACAGTGGACATACTTCTGATGAGAGACTACGAAACAGAAGTTATTAAGTACATTATGGAAAATTACCCCATCAGGAAGCGCTGGTTCAAACCTGAAATCAAGCAGGTAACCAAGGAATGGACGCTAGACGATGATTTTCAGTTTTTACCTGAAGACGCACATGATTTTTTGGCTGATGTATTTGAGCGCTTCGATATTGAACATTCAAACTTTGATGGTGAGAACTACTTTGAATATGAGTATCCATTCTGGCAAAAGAAACCGCCAAAAAGAGTATTAAGACCTTTGACGGTAGAAATGATTATTGAATCAGCAAAGGCCGGAAGATGGCTTTATGATTGAAAGGATAAGTGCTTGTAGAGTGGGAATGCGATACGTCTCCCACTCTTTTGCAAAAGGCTACTAAACCACCGCCCCTTCCAGCGCTTTATTAATCACCTGTGAAAGCTCTTTCACATCGAACTTTGCCACATAGCCGTTCGCGCCCACTTTGCGCACGTGGTCTTCGTTGGCGCTGCCGGATAAAGACGAGTGAATCACCACCGGAATGTGCTTTAACGTGATATCTGTTTTGATGTTTCGCGTCAGGGTAAAACCATCCATTTCCGGCATTTCAATATCGGTTAACACCATGCCAATGCGGTCGGTGATGGGCTGGCCTGCGGCTTTAGCTTCTGCGGCGATAACCTTGATTTTCTCCCACGCTTCAAGCCCTGTGGAGTGCATCATTGCCGGAATGCCCATGCCTTTCAGCCCTTGCTCAAGCATCAGGCGTGCGACTTTGGAATCTTCGGCAACAATCGCCACGGCACCGGGTTTTAACGGATTGGTATTGCCTTCGATTGCCGCCATATCGACTTTGCGCCCGGAAGGGATGATGTCGTAGAGGATCTGTTCAACATCGAGCACCAGCGCCAGTTCGCCTTTGTGCTCGTCGCTATCCAGTGAGGCAATGCTGGTGATGTTACGGCTGCTCACGCCTGATTCGGCAGCGTGAACCTGGCTCCAGTCGAGGCGGATAATATTTTCCACCGACTCTACTGCAAACGCCTGCGTGCTGCGGGCATATTCGGTTATCAGTAACAGATTCAGCCCGGTTTTTGGTGTGCAGCCTGTAACGGCTGGCAGGTCGATAACCGGGATAAACTGGTCGCGAATATTTGCCATGCCCAACAGCGGCGACATCATTCCCGCTGCACGGTTAATTTTTGGCATCGGTACAATTTCACGCAGCTTAAAAACATTAATGCCATACAACTCAGATTTCCCACCGTGCTGGCCATCGCCTAAGCGGAAAAGTAACAGCTCAAATTTATTGGATAACGCCAGGTTAGCCCTTTCATCGATATCTTTTTGAAAACTATCCATTTAAACCTCTGTTCGATAACCTGGCGGAAAATCGCCCTGGCGCCTGTAGAAGTTATCGGCAGATTGCGGAAAAAATGGAGTGCGATTACGAGTGAATGATGGACGGCGTAATCGCTTCCACCAACAAAAAAAACACCCGGCAAGCCGAGTGTTTTTAGAGAAGAGGGATTGTGTGGCTGACTTATGCAGCAGGTTTAACCGCTGGTTTTGCCGCTGGCGCTACTGTGGTAGCCGCTTTTTTGTGGTGCTTTTTGGCAGCCTGAGCTTTCTGTGGAGCGGCTGGTGTTGCTGTGTGAGTGGCTTTTTTGTGGTGTTTTTTAGCTGCTTGCGCTTTCTGCGCTACCGGTGCTGCTTTGTGGTGTTTTTTGTGGTGCACAGTAGTGTGTTTTGCCGGAGCAGGTGCTGCGGTGGTATCAGCCGCGAAAGCAACAGAAGACAGACCCATTACAGCGACAGCAATCAGAGTTAATACTTTTTTCATTTTGATAGTCTCGTATTTGTTTATGTGCGGCCGGTTGGCCCGTTGAAATAACTCTATTCCAATAAACAAATACCTTCCGTGAGTGATTGGTGTCGGTAAGTAACGGAATGTACAACTCCTTAACGCAGCCGCTGCGGATGGGTATAAACCGTGGCGCGGCCTGGTTTACTAAAGCCGACCAGCGTCAAATTGCAATGATGGGCAACTTCCACCGCAAGCGTGGTGGCGGCAGAAACAGCAAACAAAATCTCGACGCCGCACTGGGCCGATTTTTGCACCATTTCATAGCTGGCACGGCTGGAGACTAACACTGCGCCAGTGTTCCAGCTTTCGCGGGCTCGCACCCCAAGCAGTTTATCCAGCGCCACATGGCGGCCAATATCTTCTTTGCCATCCAGAATCGTGCCGTTCTCATTAAGCCAAAGTGCGGCATGCGTACAACCGGTGAGTTGCCCGACGGGTTGGTAGTCGCGCATCTGGTTTAACGCCGCGTCCAGTTTATTCAAATCAAAAGTTTGTGTGAAGGGCAGTGGCGTAATCGGGCGGCCAATATCATTGAGCTGTTCAACGCCGCAGACGCCGCAACCGGTGCGCCCGGCAAGAGAGCGACGGCGTTCTTTTAACCCCATGAAACGGCGGCTGGAAAGCTCTATTTGTACCTCCAGACCATTGCACACCGCGATAACATCCATTCCGTAAATATCGGCAGGGGATTCTATAATTCCTTCTGATAAGGAAAAACCTAATGCAAAGAGTTCCAAATCTTTGGGGGATGCCATCATTACGACATGCGAAATACCGTTGTAGACCAGTGCTACCGGGATTTCTTCAGCCAGCCAGTCGCCTTTGGCTTGCTGTAAATCGTGGCGTTGCCACAAATCTATCGTCCGTGCGCCAGTGATGGCGTTCACAATTTTGCTTTGATTCGGGTTGGGATTGTTCACTTTGTCTTAACCTGATTGGAACAGCCTTAAAACTAATGTGGTATTCTTGAAACACTATCCCTTCCGGATGAAGGGCTATTGCCAGTTTGAACCTTTGCGGCTTAAACCGCAAAAATTACACTTATAAGTCATGTGAAAAATGTCGAAAAAAGGAGCATCCATGCAGGTCAGCAGACGACAGTTCTTTAAGATCTGTGCTGGCGGTATGGCAGGGACTACGGCAGCGGCACTGGGCTTTGCCCCAGGTGTTGCACTTGCGGAAACACGGCAATATAAACTGCTGCGTACACGTGAAACCCGTAACACCTGCACATATTGTTCCGTCGGTTGTGGGCTATTGATGTACAGCCTCGGTGACGGCGCGAAAAATGCCAAAGCATCCATCTTCCATATTGAAGGCGACCCGGACCATCCGGTAAACCGCGGTGCACTCTGCCCGAAAGGCGCAGGTCTGGTGGATTTCATCCACAGTGAAAGCCGTCTAAAATTCCCTTCTTACCGCGCACCAGGCTCGGATAAGTGGGAACAAATCAGCTGGGAAACGGCATTTGACCGTATCGCCAAACTGATGAAAGCAGACCGCGACGCCAATTTTATTGCGCAGAACGCCCAGGGAACCACGGTCAACCGTTGGCTCTCCACCGGCATGTTGTGCGCATCAGCGTCCAGTAACGAAACCGGTTATTTAACCCAGAAATTTTCCCGCGCCCTCGGCATGTTAGCCGTGGATAACCAGGCGCGTGTCTGACACGGACCAACGGTAGCAAGTCTTGCTCCAACATTTGGTCGCGGTGCGATGACCAACCACTGGGTTGATATTAAGAACGCCGATCTCGTGATAGTGATGGGTGGAAACGCGGCAGAAGCGCATCCAGTTGGGTTCCGCTGGGCGATGGAAGCCAAAATCCACAACGGCGCGAAGCTGATCGTTATCGATCCGCGCTTTACGCGTACCGCTTCGGTGGCGGATTTCTACACCCCGATTCGCTCCGGCTCAGACATCGCTTTCTTGTCTGGCGTACTGCTGTACCTGATCAACAACAATAAATTTAACCGCGAGTACGTCGAGGCTTACACCAACGCCAATCTGATTGTGCGTGAGGATTACAGCTTCGAAGACGGCCTGTTCTCAGGCTACGACGCGGCAAACCGTAAATACGACAAAACCACCTGGAACTATGAGCTGGACGAAAAAGGCTTCGCCAAACGCGACCTGACGCTGACTCATCCACGTTGTGTGTGGAACCTGCTCAAAGAGCACGTTTCTCGTTACACGCCAGATGTGGTTTCCAATATTTGCGGTACCCCGAAAGATGATTTCCTGAAAGTATGTGAATACATCGCAGAAACCAGCGCCAGGAATAAAACGGCGTCGTTCTTGTATGCACTGGGCTGGACGCAACACTCCGTGGGCGCGCAGAACATTCGTACTATGGCGATGATTCAGTTGCTGCTTGGCAACATGGGGATGGCGGGCGGCGGCGTGAACGCACTGCGCGGGCACTCCAACATTCAGGGTCTGACGGATCTCGGCCTGTTGTCACAAAGCCTGCCAGGCTACATGACGCTGCCGAACGAGAAACAGCCTGACATCCAGACTTATCTTGCCGCCAACACGCCGAAACCGCTGCTGGAAGGCCAGGTCAACTACTGGGGCAACTACCCGAAATTCTTCGTTTCGATGATGAAAGCCTTCTTTGGTGACAAAGCCACAGCAGAAAACAGCTGGGGTTATGACTGGTTGCCGAAATGGGACAAGGGCTACGACGTCCTGCAATATTTCGAGATGATGAACCAGGGCAAGGTGAACGGTTACCTGTGCCAGGGCTTTAACCCTGTTGCTTCGTTCCCGAACAAAAACAAAGTCATTGCGTCACTGTCGAAGCTGAAATTCCTCGTGACCATCGACCCGCTGAACACCGAAACCTCGAACTTCTGGCAGAACCACGGCGAGATGAACGACGTTGATCCGTCGAAAATCCAGACCGAAGTGTTCCGCTTGCCATCCACCTGCTTTGCCGAAGAAAACGGTTCTATCGTTAACTCCGGACGCTGGTTGCAGTGGCACTGGAAAGGTGCGGACGCCCCAGGGGAAGCGCTGAACGACGGCGAAATCCTCGCGGGTATCTTTAGCCGTTTGCGCCACATGTACCAGAGCGAAGGCGGTGCGGTGCCTGAGCAAGTGCTGAACATGAGCTGGAACTACCAGACTCCTGACAACCCAGCACCGGAAGAAGTGGCGATGGAAAGCAACGGTAAAGCGTTGCAGGACGTGGTCGACCCGGCAACTGGTGCGGTTCTGGTGAAAAAAGGCCAGCAACTCAGCTCGTTTGCACAACTGCGCGATGACGGCACCACTTCCAGTGGCTGTTGGATCTTCGCCGGTAGCTGGACGCCAGACGGCAACCAGATGGCACGCCGCGATAACGCGGACCCATCAGGTTTGGGTAACACGCTAGGCTGGGCCTGGGCGTGGCCGCTTAACCGTCGCATTCTGTATAACCGTGCTTCCGCCGATCCAGCGGGTAAACCGTGGGACGAAAAACGCCGCCTGATTTCCTGGGATGGCGCGAAGTGGAGCGGCGCAGATATTGCCGACTACAGCACTGCCGCACCGGGTACTGACGTTGGGCCGTTCATCATGCAGCCGGAAGGTTTAGGGCGCTTGTTTGCTATCGACAAGATGGCAGAAGGGCCGTTCCCGGAACACTACGAGCCGTTTGAAACGCCACTTGGCACCAACCCGCTGCACCCGAACGTGGTTTCTAACCCGGCGGCGCGCGTGTTCAAAGGTGACCTGGAAGCGATGGGCAAGCATGACAAGTTCCCGTATGTCGGCACCACGTATCGTCTGACTGAGCATTTCCACTACTGGACCAAACACGCGGTACTGAACGCCATCGCGCAGCCAGAGCAGTTTATCGAGATTGGCGAGAAGCTCGCGAATTCACTCGGTATCGCGCACGGCGACACGGTGAAAGTCTCCTCCAACCGTGGCTTTATCAAAGCCAAAGCGGTGGTGACCAAGCGTATTCGCCAGCTAGATGTGAATGGTCAGAAAGTGGACACCATCGGTATTCCGATTCACTGGGGTTATGAAGGTGTGGCGAAGAAAGGCTTTATCGCTAATACCCTGACGCCATTTGTCGGTGATGCCAACACGCAAACGCCTGAATTTAAAGCGTTCCTGGTCAATGTGGAAAAGGTGTAACGGAGACGAATTATGGCTTATCAATCTCAGGACATCATCCGTCGTTCCGCCACCAATGGCCTCACACCCGCGCCACAAGCGCGGGATCACCAGCAAGAGGTTGCGAAACTTATCGACGTGACCACCTGCATCGGCTGCAAAGCCTGCCAGGTGGCCTGTTCGGAGTGGAACGATCTGCGCGATGAGATCGGCAGCAACGTCGGCGTTTACGATAACCCGGCAGATTTGACCGCCAAATCATGGACGGTGATGCGCTTCTCGGAAGTGGAACAAAACGACAAACTGGAATGGTTAATCCGCAAAGATGGCTGTATGCACTGCGCGGACCCAGGCTGCCTGAAAGCGTGTCCGGCTGAAGGCGCAATCATTCAGTATGCCAACGGTATTGTCGATTTCCAGTCTGAGCAGTGCATCGGCTGCGGTTACTGCATCGCCGGTTGCCCGTTCGACGTGCCGCGCCTGAACCCGGAGGACAACCGTGTCTACAAATGCACCCTGTGCGTAGACCGTGTGACCGTCGGCCAGGAGCCTGCTTGCGTGAAAACTTGCCCAACTGGTGCAATTCATTTCGGCTCGAAAGAGGATATGAAAAACCTGGCGGGTGAACGTGTGGCAGAGCTGAAAACGCGCGGTTATGACAACGCCGGATTGTACGACCCGGAAGGCGTTGGCGGCACACATGTTATGTATGTGCTGCACCATGCGGACAAGCCGACGTTGTATCACGGCCTGCCAGAGAACCCGTCCATCAGCCCAACCGTGAAATTCTGGAAAGGTGTCTGGAAGCCGCTCGCCGCTATTGGCTTTGCTGCAACCTTCGCCGCCAGCGTGTTCCACTATGTGGGGGTCGGCCCGAACCGTGCCGAAGAAGAGGACGATAACCTGCACCATGACGACGACGAGGTGCGCAAACCATGAAAAAACAAGTGACTATTCAGCGTTACAGCGCGCCTGAACGTATCAACCACTGGGTAACCGCCTTCTGCTTTATGCTGGCGGCCATCAGCGGGCTGGGGTTTTTCTTCCCCTCCTTTAACTGGTTAATGAACGTTCTGGGCACACCGCAACTGGCGCGCATTCTCCACCCGTTCGTCGGTGTGGTGATGTTTGCCTCGTTTATCATCATGTTTTTCCGTTACTGGCACCATAACCTCATCAATCGTGACGATATTTTCTGGGCGAAGAATATTCGCAAGATCGTCGTTAACGAAGAAGTGGGGGACACCGGGCGGTATAACTTCGGCCAGAAATGCGTGTTCTGGGCGGCGATTATCTTCCTGGTACTGTTGCTGGTGAGCGGCGTGATTATCTGGCGCCCTTACTTCGCGCCTGCATTCTCAATCCCGTTGATTCGCGTTGCCCTGTTGGTGCATTCATTTGCAGCAGTGGCACTGATTGTGGTTATTATGGTCCACATCTATGCCGCCCTTTGGGTGAAAGGCACGATTACCGCGATGGTGGAAGGTTGGGTCACCACGACCTGGGCCAAAAAACACCATCCGAAATGGTACCGTGAAGTTCGCCAAAAACAGGAAAAACGATCGGAATGAGTATTCGCATAATCCCGCAAGACCAGCTGGAGAAGAGCGATAAACGCACGGCGGAGATGATCCCGCCGTTGCTGTTCCCCAGGCTGAAAAATCTCTATAACCGCCGCGCTGAACGCCTGCTTGAGTTGGCGACCGATAATCCGTTGGGTGATTTCCTGCGCTTTGCCGCACTTATCGCCCACGCCCAGGAAGTGGTGCTGTACGACCACCCGCTGGAAATGGATTTAACGGCGCTGATTCAGAAGTCATCGGAAACCGGCAAGCCGCCGCTGGATATTCACGTTTTACCGCGTGATCCCCACTGGCAGCGCCTGCTGAATTCGTTGATTGCCGAGCTGAAACCAGAGATGAGCGGCCAGGCACTGGCAGTTATCGAAAACCTGGAAAAGGCGTCGACGCAAGAACTCGAAGAGATGGCGACCGCGCTGTTTAACGCTGATTTTGCGCTGGTAAGCAGTGATAAAGCCCCGTTCATTTGGGCGGCGTTATCGCTCTACTGGGCGCAAATGGCGAGCCTGATCCCAGGCCGTGCGAAAGCTGAATACGGTGAACAACGCCAGTTCTGCCCGGTTTGCGGCTCGATTCCGGTTTCCAGCGTGGTGCAGATTGGTGGCACCAGCGGCCTGCGTTACCTGCATTGCAACTTATGCGAAACCGAATGGCATGTGGTGCGCATTAAATGCAGCAACTGCGAGCAAACCCGCGATTTGAACTACTGGTCGCTGGAAAGCGAGCAGTCAGCGATTAAAGCGGAAAGCTGCGGCGACTGCGGCACTTACCTGAAGATTCTCTATCAGGAAAAAGATGCCAAAGTTGAAGCCGTGGCCGACGATTTAGCCTCGTTAGTGCTGGACGCGCGCATGGAGCAAGAAGGCTTTGCCCGCAGCAGCATCAATCCTTTCCTGTTCCCGGGGGAAGGGGAGTAAATGATGCAGTGGGATGCTTTGCATCCCACTGTGTTATTCGAAAAATACCTTAACTCTGGACAGCGCCTCTTCTGTGACTTCTTCAGGTGCTTTTTCAATGAAACGCATCTGTCTGGCCCGGAAATCGATTGATTTTACATGATGGCAAATGACAACTCCCCGGGTGTGAGTTTCTGTCAGATGTACTTCAAATGCATTGCCACGAACACGAGATGTTATTGGTGCCACAATCGCCATGCCAGCCTTGCGGCTAAATTCGACTGGTGACAATACTAGCGCAGGCCGAGTTTTGGCTTGCTCGTGACCAGCGGCAGGATCAAAATCGAGCCACACTACATCGCCTCTATCAGGCATATAAAGACTCACCTAATCGATCTCCTTGCCAACAGGAGGAGAATTCAGCCATTCACGGTCTTCATCATCAAGCTCGAAACTTCCTTCGGGTGATTGGGCCAGTAACTCACTTAGCGTGTATATCGGCTTTGCGACCCGCAACATAATTCCTCCCTCAACGGCTTCAATATCCACTTTGTCACCTATTCTCATCCCAGCTTTCTCCAGAACAGCTGCAGGAATAATGGCCCCTGCGGAATTACCCCATTTACGAATCAGCGTTTTCACCATGATTACCAAATTAAACAATGTTTAAACTCATCTTAACACGATGGGTAAATCGCACAATGTTTAGCCATCTACATTATTTACGGTATCTAATGTTGTTTTGTGAATGAGCTTGCTGGGTACTATAAACCGCAAAAAGCGTACGGTTATCTGTTTTTTCCTGGTAGTTTTCATTTGTTCGAGGCGCTTTCCAGAATGCTGAAATAGTGAAAAAACTCGGTTCACGCGATCCCATAAATGCGATATAACTGTTCATCTATACAGCATAAAAGGAATTCCGCTATGTCCCTCGAACCCGCAATCGCCGGGCTGGTTGATGAATTCATCGACTCTGGCCGCCCTTCTTCACGCCAACAAACTTTTGCCGAACGCCGGGCTGGGTATATCGCCAGCACTGTTTTAGCGGGTGAAACGGAAACCCGGGTCGACGTGAAAGACATCTGTCTTAATGGCTGCACGTTACGCATATTTTCCCCGCTTAATGCGACCGGATCGCTTCCAGCCGTGATCTATTACCACGGTGGTTGTTTTGTTAGCGGTGGGTTTGAAACCCATGACAATCAGTTACGGCAGCTTTGCTATCACAGTGGTTGCCGGGTGATTGCCGTTCAGTATCGCGTGGCACCAGAGCACACTTATCCGGCAGCACATGATGATGCTGAGCGTGCAGCGGACGCTATCTGGAAAGCGGCTGATCAGCTGGAAGTGGATCGTGAACGAGTAACGCTAGCGGGCGACAGCGCTGGTGGACATATTGCCCTGGTGACAGCACTGCGGCTGAAAAGTGCCGGAAACTGGTTGCCTGCGCGGCTGATGCTGATTTACCCGATGCTGGACGCGACGGCGGAATCTGTCAGCTATCAGGAAAATGGCTACGACTACATCATTACCCGCGATACGCTGCTTTCAGGTTACGAAGCCTATATGGCCGATCTTGACCCAATGGATGATGAAGCCAGCCCGTTATTTCGTGAAGATTTTGCAGGCCTGCCACCGGTGCATATCATCACCGCTGAATACGACCCACTTCGCAATGAAGGTGAGGTCTTGCATGAGTGCCTGATGGATCAAGGCGTTGAGTCCACCTGCCAACGCTATCTTGGCGTGATCCACGGCTTCTTCCAGCTTGGTGGTATTAGCCAGGCAGCCCGCGATGCTATGCGTGATGTTGCGTGGCGGGTAGGTCAAGCACGCTAAGACGAGATACCAGTCAGCATGGGCTGGCTGGTATCTGCACAGCAAATCAGTCCTTCTTAATCATCTGCACGATTTGCTCGTCATTAATCTGGCGTTCGTTACCTTGCGCATCGGTGTAACTAATCAGGCCGGTATCTTTATCCACCTGCGGTTTCCCTTGCGTCACAATCATGTCACCGGTTTTAGTCGACATCACATAGTCACTTGAACAAGCAGTAGCAGACAACGCAACGCCGCTTAACAACAAAATTTTCATCAACTTATTCATGCAGAAATATCCCTTTAATAGTGAACCAGAATAGTACCTGTTGAGAGTAAGACAGAATGTTAAGGTGTATTACGAAGGGTTTATTTCTGGACTGATTGCGAGGCATTTGTTGGGTGGATAAGCGCAAGCGTCATCCACCGTTTTTTGGCGGGTGGTGCTGCGCTTAACCGCCCTGGGAAACCTAGTGAATTCCTGGAACCGCTTCACCGCTAGTCATTGTCAGTCCACCATCGGTACGAACAAAACGCGGTGTTTTCAAATCCTCGACCAGAAGGTTGATCAACTCGAATAATAATCCGGTGATCTGTTCGCTTTGTTCCGGCGACTGCTGGTGTTGCAACAAAAGCATGGCTAACGCAGCGCAGTATTCGCGCAGGGTTTCTGAATCGGTAGAAAGCGCGCCGCGATAATTATCGGGTTCTGCCACATCCACCGTCAGGCGTTCGATTAGATGGGCTGGTAACGGCGCTTTAAGCGCGAACTTCAACATTTCCAGTGCTGCATACAAACGGCCACAAAGCGCCATACATTCGGTGTTGTCATCGTTTTCAATCAGCGCATTGATATGGAACTGGCAGCTATCGAGGATCTGGAATAAATCCTGATGCGCACCAAGTGGAGTTTTCAACAGGCTGGTAATAGCGGTTTCATTAACTGACGGCAGGCACACGATTCCAGTGCGGGCGGTTGTGGTAGTATTGGTGTTAGCCATTGCGTTATGTCCTTAACGTTAGTGGTTAAACGCCTCGGTAGTGTTGACGCACTCTGGGGCGTTGCTATTTGTTGCTTCTGTTTTCGATGGTAGTTACCATCTATGAATTAACATAAACCTATGGTACCTACCATGCAAGATAAAAAAACTAAACTCGCCTTTGATCGATCAAAAAGTACGATGAAGAATATTCGGTTCGAGGATGAGCTTTTGGAACAGATTGAGAAAGCTGCTGGGAAGGGACAGTTTAGTGCTTGGGTGAAGGAGGCTTGTAGATTACAGTTGAAAAATAATAATTAAATGCTTTTTAATATATTTTGATTCAATATCAAGCTGATTAATTTTACACTATCTTAGACAAAGTTCCCATGAATAACCATAAACTTTTGATCCATGTCTCACAATGAAATTTTAGTTATCAGTAATTTGATCTACCACCGAACCTAAAATGTTATCTTTTAAAAAGTGATGATTTTTATGTAAATATTATTTTAAATTTGGAGCGTAAATGAAAATAATTACACTGTACAACCATAAAGGTGGAGTGTCGAAAACTACGACTACATTTAATCTATGTAGTTATCTATCTGGTATTGGAAAAAAAGTTCTTATAGTAGATGCAGATCCACAATGCAACTTAACAGAAATTGCGTTGGCGAATACAATTAAACGATTGGATGAAGAAAGTGCTCGAGATAATACTATTAGGGAACTTCCAGGAACAAATATACTTGATATTTTGAATCAAAGAATAAAAGGAGATTCTGCATTTATTGATTTAGATAAAGTTGAAGTATGCAATATTATTGAAAATTTAGATATTATTAGAGGCTCTGTAGATCTGTCTTCTATAGAAGATGATTTTGCTGAGGCTCATGTTCAGAGATTAAGTCAACGAACTAATCTAATGAGAACATATGTTTCTATAGGTGACTTTTTAGTTAGATTGGCTGAAAAAAATAATTATGATTATATTTTTATAGATGTTGGGCCAAGTTCAGGAGCTTTAACAAGGGCATTTTTCTTAACGTGTGATGCATTTTTTATTCCTGTTGCACCAGATCGATTTAACGTTCAGGCGATGTCTACATTGAGTCATATAATAAAAAGATGGGAGCTTGAACATCAACAAGCGGTAAATACCTATAAAGAACTTGGTATGCCTATCCGGCATGGGAATCCTGCTTTTCTAGGATGTATTGTTCAAGCATTCAAAAAATTTGCGGGTGCAGCTAAACCTGGTTATCAGTTATGGATGAATAGAATTCCAGTAGAAATTGACTCGAAGCTTAAATCTGTTATTCCAAATGAAAAATATCTTCCTGCCTCCGATAATAAATCACAAAATGATGCTATAGTAATAGAAATTCCAGACTTTAATCAGTTAGCACCTTTAATGCAAGAAGTTGGTAAAGCTGTATTTAATATAGTTCAAGCCGATACTGCCCTTATTACAAACAGTGGTGAGCCTTGGCGTGGCAACAACTGGACGTCAGCGCTAGAAAGAATAACCTTTTACAAAGGGCTGTTTGAAAAGGCATCCAATGTTATATTTAAGTACGAGGCTGCAGACAAATAAATGGAGATGTCAATTCATTACGTAGCATTTATCGATATACTTGGCTTTAAATCTATCGTTGAAAAAGAGAGAGAGTCTGGATATAAAGGAGAATTTCTTAATCGGCTTTATCGGTGTCACAAGGCTTGCGGGGATATTTTCAATGGTTCTGGGATGAAACTTATTCAATTCTCTGATTCTATAGTAATCTCTCAGAGTTATACAAGTGATGGATTTGTTGATTTCGCTTCAGCAGTGTCTCAGTATCAACTTTTCCTTTTGGATGAAGGCATTCTTTGTAGAGGAGGGATAGCTGTAAATAAGCACTATAGCGAATCTGGTTTTATATTTAGCCCTGCATTGATTGACGCCTATAAAGTTGAAAGTGAGAAGGCGGTTTATCCACGGATTGTTCTATCGGAAGATTTAGCAGATTTAATATTTGCAGATCATGATTATCCATCGATAATATGCAAAGAAAACGATGGTATGATTTTTGTTAATTATCTTTATGGTGTTAAACGAGGTGATATTGAAAACTCATTGGGCTCGATTATCCAAACGTGTTTGAAAAATAAAAGTTCATCAGTAATGCAAAAGGGAATTTGGTTGGCAAATTATTCCGATAAAATGTTGGGGACTAATTTTTCGCCAAGCCGATTTGAAGCTAATTTCATATGAGCAGATCAATATTAATAAAGTAGCATAAAAAATGGCGGAAGATCACAGGAGTTGAACCTGCCCGGCACCGCTGGCGGCACCAACTGGATTTGAAGTCCAGCCGCCTCACCGGAGACGACGATCTTCCTTGCCTCGATTGCTACATGGAGGCGGTGCGCAGTATACCCAGTTTTTCCCCCTTACCAAACAATGCTTTCCCCTTTACCCCATGATTCTTCTGAAACTATTAGCCAGATCAATCAAACCGCGCGAAAAACATCCATTCCTTAAATCTTAGTCTGCTAAGAGAGCGACTCCGCTCACACTTATCAAGAAACATAATCTGATAACCAGAAATTAGAATTCATCGTCCGTCCCCGATGCTTTACAACCTTTGATATCGAATTTTTCACATTCATTTTTGAAGGTGCGCACCAGACCCACGGGCACACCGTTTCCAAAAAATTCAGCATTGAAAAGGACGGCATAATGAAAATTAGTGACGGTAACTGGCTTATCCAGCCCGGTTTAGCGCTTATCCACCCGGTGCAAGTGTTTGATGTGGAACAGCAGGGTAATGAGATGGTGGTGTATGCAGGCATGAAGGATGTGCGCGAGCGGGGAAATCAGCTTGATACCCCACTGTTTACGTTACGCTTTTTCTCCCCGCAGGAAGGTGTGGTCGGCGTGCGTATCGAGCATTTCCAGGGCGCGGTGGATAACGGCCCGCATTATCCACTGAACGTGTTGCACGACGTGAAAGTGTCGATGCAAAACACCGCTGAATTTGCCGAGTTGAAAAGCGGCAATCTGGCGGTGCGTGTCACCAAAGGTGTTGAATGGGCGCTGGATTTCCTGCGCGATGGCGTGCGCATCACCGGCAGTGCGGTGAAAAATAACGGTTATGTGCAGGATGCTAACAGCGGCAACACGCACATGTTCGAGCGCCTGGATTTGAGCGTTGGCGAAACGGTTTATGGTCTGGGCGAGCGTTTTACCGCGCTGGTGAAAAACGGCCAGACGGTGGAAACCTGGAACCGCGATGGCGGCACCAGCACCGAGCAATCTTACAAAAACATTCCTTTCTACCTCACTAACCGTGGCTACGGCGTGCTGGTGAACCATCCGGAATGTGTCTCCTTTGAAGTCGGTTCCGAAAAAGTATCCAAAGTGCAGTTCAGCGTCGCAGGTGAATATCTCGAATATTTCGTGATTGACGGCCCAACGCCGAAAGCGGTTCTTGACCGTTACACCCGCTTCACTGGCCGCCCGGCGCTGCCGCCAGCGTGGTCGTTTGGCCTGTGGCTCACCACTTCCTTTACCACCAACTACGACGAAGCGACGGTGAATAGTTTTATCGACGGCATGGCCGAACGTAATTTGCCGCTGCATGTGTTCCACTTCGACTGCTTCTGGATGAAAGCCTTCCAGTGGTGTGATTTCGAGTGGGACCCGGTGACCTTCCCCGATCCTGAAGGCATGTTGAAACGCCTGAAAGCGCGTGGTCTGAAAATCTGCGTGTGGATTAACCCGTACATTGGTCAGAAATCTCCGCTGTTCCGCGAAGGGATGGAAAAAGGCTATCTGCTGAAACGCCCGAACGGCGCGGTGTGGCAGTGGGATAAATGGCAGCCAGGCCAGGCGATTGTTGATTTCACCAATCCGGCGGCTTGCGACTGGTACGCAAGCCATCTGAAACGCCTGGTGCGCATGGGTGTGGATTGCTTCAAAACTGACTTCGGCGAGCGCATCCCAACCGATGTGGTGTGGCACGATGGCTCCGACCCGCAGAAAATGCATAACCATTACGCGTTCATTTATAACGAGCTGGTGTGGAACGTGCTCAAGCAGGAACTGGGCGACGAAGAAGCCGTACTGTTTGCCCGTTCGGCCTCCGTTGGCGCACAACAATTCCCGGTTCACTGGGGCGGCGACTGCTATGCCAACTATGAGTCAATGGCAGAAAGTCTGCGCGGTGGTTTGTCGCTCGGCATGTCTGGTTTTGGTTTCTGGAGCCACGATATTGGCGGCTTCGAAAACACCGCTCCGGCGCATGTTTATAAACGCTGGTGCGCATTCGGGCTGCTTTCCAGCCACAGCCGCCTGCATGGCAGCAAATCCTACCGTGTGCCATGGGCGTATGACGACGAAGCTTGCGATGTGGTGCGCCACTTCACGCAGCTGAAATCGCGCATGATGCCGTATCTGTACCGTCAGGCAGCGCAGGCCGCAGAGTTCGGTACGCCGATGATGCGCGCCATGATGCTGGAGTTCCCGGACGATCCGGGCTGCGATTATCTCGACCGCCAGTACATGCTGGGTGATTCAGTGATGGTTGCGCCGGTGTTCTCTGAGGCGGGCGACGTGCAGTTCTATCTGCCAGAAGGGCGCTGGACGCATCTGCTCAACAACCAGCAAGCGCAAGGTAGCCGCTGGCATAAAGAGCAGCATGATTTCCAGAGCCTGCCGGTTTATGTGCGTGACAATACGCTGTTGGCGCTGGGTAATAATGACCAGAAACCAGATTACGCGTGGCACGAAGGCACCGCTTTCCAGCTGTTTAACCTGGACGATGGCCGCGAGGCGATTTGTGAAGTCCCGGCGGCAGACGGTTCGGTTGTCTTCACGCTGAAGGTGCGTCGCGAAGGCAATACGCTGGCGGTACAAAGCGCAGGCCAGGCGAAAGACTGGACGCTGTGTCTGCGTAATATCGGCAGTGTGAAAGGCGTGAAGCAAGGCAAGAGTGCAGCGGGTGAACACGGTGTGGTGATTACACCGGATTCGTACGAGGCGGGATTGGTTATCGAGCTTTAATGTTTGTGGCGGGGGCGCTTGCGCTTGCCCGCCCTACAATTAACTCTCTCCCTGAGGGCTGTCAGCCCCGCAGGTTTTCCGTTCACCCGTGCGTTCAGTTATCTCTGTAATTCCCGCAAACGGTGCGATCGAAGCCGGGAACAAGGTCAAAACCGCTCTGGCTTATGACTTTGACCTTGAATTTCGGGTCCGGCTTAAATCGCCTCCATTTTGACTCCAGGTGGCAGGGTCCAGCCGTCGGGAACGGCTGGAGGGCGCGATCGTCGGGAACGAATCGCAACCGACCCTGACACGGAGGCTAAATGGAGGTTTACCGCTTGCGGCGATTTATTTGCCGGGAGTCCGGGTCCTTAGGGTGGCGACGGTGGCCACCCTAAGACGTTCACCGGTTTCGTGGCGACATAAACATTCAATCGCCTGGTGAACGGAACCTTCTCCGAATTGGCAGGAACTGTTCTTCAAAGATGTGTACAAGAGACAGTTGGGGGAGAGGGGACGCAAGTTTATCCCTTCATCCACACCCGCAGGCCATCGAGGAACATCTGCGTTGCCAGCATCACCAACACCAGGCCCATCAGGCGTTCCAGCGCATTCACACCTTTCTCGCCCAGCAGGCGCAAGAACAGCGAAGATTGCAGCAAAATTGCCACGGTACCGCCCCAGGCCAGCAGTAACGCGATCACTAAATGCCCCATCTGATTCGGATACTGGTGCGATAACAACATTAATGTCGCCAGCAGCGTCGGTCCGGCAACCAGCGGGATTGCCAGCGGCACGATAAACGGTTCTTCACCCGCAGGCAGGCCAGAGGCATTACCTTCATGGCTTGGGAAAATCATTTTAATCGCAATCAGGAACAGAATAATCCCGCCGGATATGGAAACGCTTTCGGCGCGTAAGTTAAGGAATGCGAGAATTTTTTCTCCGGCGAATAAGAAAATCAGCATGATGATCAGCGCAATCAGCAGCTCGCGGATCATGATGGCGCGGCGGCGTTTTGGCTCGGTATGTTTGAGCACTGACATAAAGATCGGCAGGTTGCCCAGCGGGTCCATAATCAGGATTAACAGCACTGCCGCAGAAATGATTTCGGTCATGAATAATTGTCTCTAATAAGTTGTATTTCTAATCGCTTGCATATCATTGATTAATTTCACTTGCGACTTTGGCAGCATTTTGTAATGTGAAGGCTGTTTCCAATTAATGCACACAACGCACACATCTTCTTCGCAGGATTAGTCTCTATGAAAAATGTTGGTTTTATCGGTTGGCGCGGTATGGTCGGTTCCGTTCTCATGCAGCGCATGGTTGAGGAACGCGACTTTGACGCCATTCGTCCGGTTTTCTTCTCCACTTCTCAGCTCGGCCTCGCGGCCCCGTCTTTTGCAGGCCAGAATAATGGCACCCTGCAAGATGCTTATGACCTGGAAGCGTTGAAAGCGCTGGATATTATCATTACCTGCCAGGGCGGCGATTATACCAACGAAATCTATCCAAAGCTTCGTGAAAGCGGTTGGCAGGGTTACTGGATTGATGCCGCTTCTTCACTGCGTATGAAAGATGACGCCATCATCATTCTTGACCCAATTAACCAGCACGTCATTCAGGAAGGGCTGAACAATGGCGTCAAAACCTTTGTTGGCGGTAACTGTACCGTCAGCCTGATGCTGATGTCCCTCGGCGGCTTGTTTGCGAATGACCTGGTTGACTGGGTGTCTGTGGCGACTTATCAGGCAGCGTCCGGCGGCGGTGCGCGTCATATGCGTGAACTGCTGAGCCAGATGGGCCAACTGCATAATCACGTTGCGGCTGAACTGGCTGATCCTGCGTCTGCCATTCTGGACATCGAGCGCAAAGTGACTGACTTGACCCGTAGCGGCGGCCTGCCAACGGATAACTTTGGCGTGCCACTAGCAGGAAGCCTGATCCCGTGGATTGACAAGCAGCTGGATAACGGCCAGACCCGCGAAGAGTGGAAAGGCCAGGCTGAGACTAACAAAATCCTCAACACCGGCACGATTATTCCAGTTGATGGCTTGTGTGTTCGCGTGGGCGCATTGCGCTGCCACAGCCAGGCATTCACCATCAAACTGAAGAAAGATGTCTCTCTGCCAACCATTGAAGCGATGCTTTCCGGGCATAACGAGTGGGCGAAAGTGGTGCCAAACGATCGCGAGATCACCATGCGCGAACTGACGCCTGCTGCCGTCACCGGCACGCTGACCACGCCAGTTGGACGCCTGCGTAAACTCAATATGGGCCCTGAATTCCTTTCAGCGTTCACCGTGGGTGACCAGCTTCTGTGGGGTGCTGCAGAACCGTTACGTAGAATGTTGCGTCTGCTCGCATAAGTACACTTGTTTACATAAGGGGCATTGCAGCCCCTTTTTTTTCGCGTCATACATGGAGCGTATGATCGTTATTAATTATTTTTCAGGAGTAAAACAGCGCGTTGGCTATGCTTTATTCAGGGCGGAAAAAACCGTCTTGATAGGTTGTTGGGCGGAGCAGCTTACAGGAGTTCATTTACGCTGCCCGTTGGGTCAATGATAACGTTATCCTGAGCGCGTAAGCGTAGCGTCAGGATAAGACAAAAAACAGGACAAAATCCATGTCTGTTCATCCAGAAAAAGACGTGATAAATGCGCTAATTGCGGGTCACTTTGCTGATCCTTTTTCCTTGCTGGGAATGCATAAAACGGATGCCGGGCTGGAAGTGCGTGCCCTGTTACCTGACGCCACCGAAGTGTGGGTTATCGAACCAAAAACTGGGGGGAAGGTCGGTAAATTAGACTGCCTTGATTCGCGCGGTTTCTTTTGCGGGGTTATTCCCCGGCGTAAAAATCCATTCCGTTATCAACTGGCCGTCATGTGGCATGGCCATGAAAATCTCATTGATGATCCTTACCGCTTTGGGCCGCTAATCCAGGAAGTGGATAGTTGGCTGTTGTCCGAAGGTACGCATTTGCGTCCTTATGAAACTCTCGGTGCGCACGCCGACACGATGGATGGCGTCACCGGCACGCGTTTCTCCGTTTGGGCACCTAACGCCCGCCGTGTTTCCGTCGTTGGCCAGTTTAACTATTGGGACGGCCGTCGCCATCCGATGCGTTTACGCCGCGAAAGCGGGATCTGGGAACTCTTTATCCCTGGCGCTCACCCTGGGCAGTTATACAAATTCGAACTGATTGATACCGACGGGCATCTGCGCCTGAAGGCCGACCCGTATGCGTTTGAGTCGCAAATGCGCCCGGAAACGGCATCGCTGATTTGCGGGTTACCGGAAAAAACCACCCTTAGCCCTGCGCGCCAGCGCGCCAATGGCTTCGATCAGCCAATTTCAATTTACGAAGTGCATCTCGGGTCGTGGCGCCGCCACACTGATAATAATTTCTGGCTCAGTTACCGCGAACTGGCGGACCAACTGGTGCCGTACGTGAAAGAGATGGGCTTTACCCACCTCGAGCTGTTGCCGATTAACGAACACCCGTTCGATGGCAGTTGGGGTTACCAGCCACAAGGGCTGTATGCGCCGACGCGCCGTTTCGGCACGCGAGAAGACTTCCGTTACTTTATCAATGCCGCACATGCTGCGGGCTTAAACGTGTTGCTCGACTGGGTGCCAGGGCATTTCCCGACGGATGACGCCGGGCTTGCGAAATTCGATGGTACGTCGCTGTACGAACATGGCGACCCGCGCGAAGGCTATCACCAGGACTGGAACACCCTGATTTACAACTATGGGCGGCGTGAAGTCAGCAACTATCTGGTCGGCAATGGTCTGTACTGGATTGAGCGTTTCGGCATTGACGGTTTGCGCGTTGATGCGGTGGCGTCGATGATTTACCGCGATTACAGCCGCCAGCCAGGCGAGTGGATCCCCAACGATAAAGGCGGCCGTGAAAACCTCGAGGCGATCGAATTTTTGCGTAGCACCAACCGCATCATTGGCGAGCAAACGCCTGGTGCCGTGACCATGGCGGAAGAGTCGACCGACTTTGCGGGCGTGTCGCGTCCAGCGTCGATGGGCGGACTGGGTTTCTGGTTTAAATGGAACCTCGGCTGGATGCACGACACTCTCGACTACATGAAGCTTGACCCGGTGCATCGCCAGTATCACCACGACAAAATGACCTTCGGCATGTTGTACAACAGCACCGAAAACTTTGTCCTGCCGTTGTCGCACGATGAAGTGGTACACGGTAAAAAATCGATTCTCGACCGCATGCCTGGCGATGCCTGGCAAAAGTTTGCCAACTTGCGTGCTTATTACGGTTGGATGTGGGCCTTCCCTGGCAAGAAGTTGCTGTTTATGGGCAATGAGTTTGCTCAAGGGCGCGAGTGGAACCATGACAGCAGCCTAGACTGGCACTTGCTGGAAGGCGGCGACAACTGGCACCACGGCGTGAAACGTCTGGTGCGTGATTTGAACCGCACTTATCGCCAACATGCTGCGATGCACGAGCTGGATTTTGATAGTTACGGTTTCGAATGGCTGGTGGTGGAAGACAACGTTAACTCGGTATTTATCTTTGTGCGCCGCGACTCACAAGGTAATGAAATCATTGTCGCCAGCAACTTTACGCCGGTGCCGCGTTACCACTATCGCTTCGGCATTAACCAGCCAGGACGCTGGCGTGAAGAACTGAATACTGACTCAATGCATTATCACGGCAGCAATGCCGGGAACAGCGGGGCGGTACACAGCGATGCGATCCCAAGCCACGGGCGCGATCACTCTTTAAGTTTGACGCTGCCACCGCTGTCGACCATTTGGCTGGTACGGGAGGCTGAATGACACAACTCAGCGCCGGGAATTCCGCGCCGTACGGTTCTTACTTCGATGGGAAAGGGGTGAACTTCACCCTGTTTTCCGCCAATGCCCATAAAGTCGAACTGTGTGTGTTCGACGAGCATGGTCACGAGCAACGTTACGATTTACCGGTGCGAACCGGTGACATCTGGCACGGCTATTTGCCCAACGCTAAACCTGGTCTGAAATACGGCTATCGTGTGCATGGGCCGTGGGAACCGCAAAACGGCCATCGTTTTAATCCGGCAAAATTGCTGCTCGACCCTTGTGCTCGCGTGGTAGTTGGCGGTGCAGCCGACCATCCGCATCTGCATGGCGGTTATGATGAACCCAACCTGGAAGATAGCGCTCCGCACATGGCGAAATGTGTGGTGGTGCAGGATAAATTCGACTGGGAAGACGATGTGCACCCACGAATCCCGTGGGGCGACACGGTAATTTACGAAGCCAATGTGCGTGGCCTGACACTGCTTCATCCTGGCATCCCGGAAGAGTTGCGGGGCACTTATGCCGCACTTGGTCATCCGGTGATGATTAACTATTTCAAACGCCTGGGGATTACGGCGCTTGAATTGTTGCCGGTGGCGCATTTTGTCACCGAGCCGCGCATCGCCCATTTAGGGCTCAGCAATTATTGGGGCTATAACCCCCGTGCGCTGTACGCCGCCGAAGGTTATTACGCGGTAAATCAAGATCCACTGGTGGCCGCCAATGAGCTACGGGGTGCTGTAAAAGCACTGCACGAAGCGGGCATTGAGGTCATTCTCGATATTGTTCTGAACCACAGTGCTGAGCTGGACCGCGATGGCCCAACCCTCTCACTGAGCGGAATCGACAACCGTAGCTATTATTGGTTAATGGAAAACGGTGATTACCAGAACTGGACAGGTTGCGGTAACACGTTGAATTTGAGCACGCCGGGCGTGGTCGCTCAGATGGTGGATTGTCTGCGTTATTGGGTCGATAGCTGCCATATCGATGGTTTTCGC
The DNA here is from genome assembly GCA_024169445.1 of Buttiauxella agrestis ATCC 33320. Taxonomy (GTDB): domain Bacteria; phylum Pseudomonadota; class Gammaproteobacteria; order Enterobacterales; family Enterobacteriaceae; genus Buttiauxella; species Buttiauxella ferragutiae. The sequence goes on along the minus strand of JALKFA010000001.1, from coordinate 691,219 downwards.
TTTGATTTAGCTTCGGTCATGGGGCGTACGCCGGAGTTCCGGCAGGATGCTCCGTTGTTCGAAGCGATAAAAAACGATCCGGTTTTGTCGCAAATAAAACTGATTGCTGAACCGTGGGATATTGGCGCGGGAGGTTATCAGGTGGGGAACTATCCGCCGCTATTTGCGGAATGGAATGACCATTTTCGTGACGGCATGCGGCGTTTCTGGCTGCGACAAGATCTATCGTTGGGGGGATTCGCTTGCCGCTTTGCTGGTTCAAGCGATGTCTACCGTCGTGGAGAGCGCAAGCCTTCAACCAGTGTCAATTTAATCACTGCCCACGACGGCTTCACGCTGCGTGATTGTGTCAGCTTCAATCAAAAACATAACGAAGCGAACGGCGAAGATAACCGCGATGGCACTAATAATAACTACAGCAATAACTATGGTTTCGAAGGGCTGGAAGCTTCACTGAATATCAAAGAGCGGCGGCGCGACAGCGTGCACGCCTTGCTCACATTGTTACTGCTTTCTCAGGGAACGCCGATGCTGTTGGCTGGTGATGAACATGGCCACAGCCAGCACGGCAACAATAATGCTTATTGTCAGGACAACCAACTGACCTGGCTTGATTGGGAACACTGTAACGATGGCTTAACCACATTTACCGCGGCATTGATTCATCTACGCAAGACGATTCCGGCACTAACCCGAAATCTCTGGTGGGAGGAAGGTGATGACAATGTTCGCTGGTGGAATAAAGAGGCTCAGCCTCTGAGTGCTGACGAGTGGGAAAACGGGGTTCATCGCCTGCAAATCCAACTTTCTGAACGTTGGCTCATTACGATTAACGCGACCGAAGAGTTGGCTGACATCGTACTACCCGAAGGGGAATGGCGAGCCATTCCTCCGTTTGCCGGTGAAGACAACCCGGTGGTGATGGCTGTATGGCATGGTCCTGCGCACGGAGTCTGCGTATTCCAGAAGTCATAAAAAAAGGAGTCAGTCATGGTTAAGCTTGATAAGAACGATCCTCTGATGTTGGCACGTCAACTGCCAAATAAATCCGTGGCCCTGATTCTGGCTGGTGGGCGCGGTACCCGATTGAAAGATTTGACCTCAACGCGCGCTAAGCCTGCCGTTCACTTTGGTGGCAAGTTCCGAATTATCGATTTTGCGTTGTCGAACTGCATTAACTCGGGTATTCGCCGCATCGGCGTGATTACCCAATATCAGTCACATACCTTGATTCAACATATCCAACGTGGCTGGTCGTTTTTCAGTGAAGAGATGAACGAGTTTGTGGATTTGCTCCCGGCACAGCAGCGTGTACACGGTGAAAACTGGTATCGCGGCACCGCCGATGCGGTGACACAAAACCTCGATATTATCCGCCGTTACAAAGCGGAATACGTGGTGATCCTCGCGGGTGACCATATCTACAAGCAAGATTACTCGCGCATGTTGATTGACCACGTAGAAAAAGGCGCACGCTGCACGGTGGCATGTATGCCAGTGCCGCTACATGAAGCCTCGGCGTTTGGCGTTATGGCGGTAGATAACGAAGAGAAAATCATTGAATTCGTTGAGAAACCGGCTAATCCGCCGTCGATGCCAGGTGATGACAGCAAAGCGCTCGCCAGTATGGGGATCTACGTTTTCGATGCAGATTACCTTTACGAACTGTTAGAGGCTGACGACAAAGACGACTCCTCAAGCCATGACTTCGGGAAAGATATTATCCCGAACGTGATGAAATCCGGCGTTGCTTTTGCCCATCCCTTCCCGCTTTCTTGCGTGCAGTCTGACCCGAATGCCGAGCCGTACTGGCGTGATGTCGGCACGCTGGAAGCTTACTGGAAAGCGAACCTCGATCTCGCCTCGGTGACACCAGAACTGGATATGTACGACCGGGATTGGCCGATCCGTACCCATATGGAGCCGCTGCCGCCCGCGAAATTTGTGCAAGACCGCTCCGGTAGCCATGGCATGACGCTGAACTCGCTGGTTTCCGGCGGCTGTATCATTTCTGGCTCAGTGGTGGTTCAGTCGGTGCTGTTCCCGCGCGTGCGTGTTAATTCGTTTTGTAACATTGACTCGTCAGTATTGTTGCCTGATGTCATCGTCGGGCGCTCCTGCCGTTTACGCCGTTGCATTATTGACCGCGCTTGTGTCATCCCGGAAGGCATGGTGGTTGGCGAAAATGCCGAAGAAGATGCTCGCCGTTTCTACCGCTCAGAAGAAGGTATTGTGCTGGTGACGCGCGAGATGCTTGCCAAATTGCATGGTTAATAAGTGAAGGAATGACCCACGCGCGGCGCGCCTGCTGTGACATTAAGAGCGCGCCACGACTTTCCATACGGGAGCGATAATGCAGGTCTTACATGTATGTTCTGAAATTTTTCCACTGCTGAAAACGGGTGGCCTGGCGGATGTGATTGGTGCGCTACCTGCGGCACAAATCGCAGGCGGCGTTGAGACGCGAGTCTTGCTGCCTGCTTTCCCTGACATTCGTCGTGGCATCGTTGACGCGCAAGTGGTCGCCCATCGCGACACCTTCGCGGGTCATATGACTTTGTTATATGGCCACTTCAACGGCGTGGGGATTTACCTCATTGACGCTCCACATTTATACGACCGACCGGGTAGCCCGTATCACGATACTAACCAGTTCGCGTACACCGACAACGTGCATCGTTTTGCGCTGTTGGGTTGGGTGGGGGCGGAAATGGCCTGTGGCCTGGATCCCTTCTGGCATCCGGATATTGTACATGCGCATGACTGGCATGCGGGCCTGGTGCCAGCGTATCTGGAAGCGCGAGGGCGTCCGGCAAAGTCAGTCTTTACAGTGCACAACCTGGCTTATCAGGGGCTGTTTTTCGCTCATCATATGAATGAAATTGACCTGCCATGGTCGTTCTACGACATGAACGGCCTGGAGTTTAATGGTCAAATTTCGTACTTGAAAGCGGGCCTTTATTATGCTGATCATATTACGGCGGTCAGCCCGACCTATGCTCGCGAAATAACCGAGCCGCAATTTGCTTACGGTATGGAAGGGCTGTTGCGTCAGCGTCACCGTGAGGGGCGGTTGTCCGGCATCCTCAATGGCGTGGACGAAAAAATTTGGGACCCGGCCCATGACTTACTTCTGGCTTCACGCTATACCCGCGATACGCTGGAAGAAAAGGCGGAAAACAAACGCCAGTTGCAGGTGGCGATGGGGCTGAAAGTGAACGAGAAAGCGCCGCTGTTTGCGGTGGTGAGCCGTTTAACCAGCCAGAAAGGGTTGGATTTGGTGCTGGAGGCGTTGCCGGGTTTACTTGAGCAAGGCGGGCAACTGGCGTTGCTGGGAGCCGGTGACACCGTGATGCAGGAAGGTTTCCTGGCGGCTGCCGCAGAGCATCCTGGACAAGTGGGCGTTCAGATCGGTTATCACGAAGCTTTCTCGCACCGGATTATGGGCGGAGCTGACGTGATACTGGTGCCAAGCCGTTTTGAACCTTGTGGTTTAACACAATTGTATGGTCTGAAGTATGGCACTTTGCCGCTGGTGCGGCGCACTGGTGGGCTTGCCGATACGGTTTCTGATAGCTCACTGGAAAACCTGGCTGACGGAATCGCCAGTGGATTCGTGTTTGAGGACAGTAATGCCTGGTCGTTGTTAAGAGCAATCAGGCGTGCCTTCGTGTTGTGGTCCCGCCCGTCGTTGTGGAGATTTGTCCAACGTCAGGCGATGGGCATGGATTTTAGCTGGCAGGTGGCGGCGCATTCCTACCGCGATCTGTACCAACGTTTGCTGTAGCCATCCACCAGGAATCACTGATATGAACGCACCATTTTCCTATTCGTCACCGACGCTGAGCATTGAGGCTTTAAAGCACTCAATCGCCTACAAACTGATGTTTACCGTTGGGAAAGACCCGGTTATCGCCAATAAGCATGAGTGGCTGAACGCCACGCTATTTGCGGTTCGTGACCGGTTGGTCGAACGCTGGCTGCGTTCCAACCGCGCTCAGCTTTCCCAGGAAGTTCGCCAGGTTTATTACCTGTCGATGGAATTTTTGATTGGCCGCACCCTCTCTAACGCACTGCTTTCGTTAGGCATTTATGAAGATGTCAAAAATGCGCTGGAAGAGATGGGGCTGGATCTTGAAGAGTTGATAGACGAGGAGAACGACCCCGGCCTCGGTAATGGCGGGCTCGGTCGTCTTGCCGCCTGTTTTCTCGATTCATTAGCGACACTCGGTTTGCCTGGCCGTGGTTATGGCATTCGCTACGATTACGGCATGTTTAAACAAAACATTGTTGATGGTCGCCAGAAAGAATCACCGGACTACTGGCTCGAATACGGTAACCCGTGGGAATTCAAGCGCCACAACACACGCTACAAAGTTCGCTTTGGCGGGCGCGTGCAAATGGAAGCTAAAAAATTCCGCTGGGTAGAAACCGAAGAGATTCTGGCGGTAGCCTATGACCAGATAATCCCCGGCTACGATACTGATGCCACCAATACGCTGCGCCTGTGGAATGCGCAGGCGAGTAGCGAAATTAACCTCGGTAAGTTTAACCAGGGCGATTATTTCGCGGCGGTGGAAGACAAGAACCATTCAGAAAACGTTTCGCGAGTCCTTTATCCAGATGACTCGACCTATTCAGGCCGTGAGCTGCGTTTGCGTCAGGAATATTTCCTGGTGTCCTCTACCGTGCAGGACATTCTCAGCCGCCATTACCAGCTACATAAAACTTATGACAATCTGGCGGATAAAATCGCCATCCACCTCAATGACACGCACCCGGTATTGGCGATTCCTGAGCTGATGCGCTTGTTAATTGATGAGCATAAATTCAGTTGGGAAGATGCGTTTGAGGTTTGCTGCCAGGCATTCTCATACACCAACCACACGCTGATGAGTGAAGCACTGGAAACCTGGCCGGTGGACATGTTAGGCAAAATTTTGCCGCGCCACTTACAGATAATTTTCGAGATTAACGACTACTTCCTGAAAACCTTGCAGGAGCAACATCCGAACGATACCGAGCTGCTGGGGCGTACTTCGATTATTGATGAGTCGAACGGCCGTAAAGTCCGTATGGCGTGGCTTGCGGTTGTCGTCAGCCACAAAGTCAACGGTGTTTCGGAGCTGCACTCCAACTTAATGGTGCAGTCGCTGTTTGCCGATTTCGCCGCTATCTTCCCGATGCGCTTCTGCAATAAAACCAACGGTGTGACACCTCGTCGCTGGCTGGCTTTGGCGAACCCACCACTTTCAGAAGTGTTAGATAAAAATATTGGCCGCACCTGGCGTACTGATCTGAGCCAGCTGAACGAGATGAAGCAGCATATTGATTACCCAACTGTGCATCAGGATGTGCGTAAGGCGAAACTGGCTAACAAGAAACGGCTGGCAAGTTACATCGGCCAGCATCTCAATGTGGTGGTGAATCCAAATGCGTTGTTTGATGTGCAAATCAAACGTATTCATGAGTACAAACGCCAGTTGATGAATGTGCTGCATGTGATTACGCGCTACAACCGCATTAAGGCAGACCCAACAGCCGATTGGGTACCGCGTGTGAACATCTTCGCCGGTAAAGCGGCGTCGGCGTACTACATGGCAAAACACATCATTCATCTCATCAACGATGTGGCGGCGGTGATCAACAACGATCCGGTGGTAAAGGATCGCCTGAAAGTGGTGTTTATCCCGAACTACAGCGTCAGTCTTGCGCAGATCATTATCCCAGCGGCGGATCTCTCAGAGCAGATTTCTCTGGCGGGAACGGAAGCTTCCGGCACCAGTAATATGAAGTTTGGTCTGAACGGCGCGCTGACGATTGGCACGCTGGATGGTGCAAACGTCGAAATGCTGGAGCACGTGGGTGCGGATAACATCTTTATCTTTGGTAATACGGCCGAAGAGGTCGAAACGTTACGGCGCGAAGGCTATAAGCCACGCGAGTATTATGAAAAGGATGAAGAACTGCATCAGGTGCTGACGCAAATTGGTACCGGGACATTCAGCCCTGACGAACCTACACGTTACCGTGACCTGCTGGATTCACTGATTAACTTTGGTGACCACTATCAGGTATTGGCAGATTACCGCAGTTATGTGGATTGCCAGGATAGGGTAGATGAAGTGTATCGCCAGCAAGTAGAGTGGACGTTCCGTGTCATCCATAATATTGCCAACATGGGGTATTTCTCGTCTGACAGGACGATTCAGGAATACGCCGATGAGATTTGGCATATTAAGCCGGTGAGATTGTAATTATTCCCCTCACCCTAACCCTCTCCCCAAAGGGGCGAGGGGACTAGCCCGGTATTCCCCCTCTCCCCAAAGGGGCGAGGGGACTAGCTCGGTATTCCCCCTCTCCCCAAAGGGGCGAGGAGAGTAGCTCGGTATTCCCCCTCTCCCTCAGGGAGAGGGACGGGGTGAGGGTTGTTCTCACGCAAATATCAACATAACTCCAGTTGCACATTGTTCTCAGCAATTACCTGCATCACGCCTGACGGTGGCATTACATCGGTATAAACCTGATCAACAAGGCTAATACTGCCGAGATTAACCATCGCATTGCGGCCAAATTTAGAATGGTCGACAACCAGCATCACGCAGCGTGAGTTTTCAATAATCGCGCGTTTGGTGCGAACTTCGTGGTAATCAAACTCCAGTAATGAGCCGTCGCCATCGATGCCGCTAATCCCCAGAATGCCGAAATCCAGCCTGAACTGAGAGATAAAATCGAGCGTTGCTTCGCCGATAATCCCGCCGTCTCGGCTGCGTAATTCACCGCCCGCCAGAATAATACGGAAATCCTCTTTCACCTTAAGCGTGTTCGCCACGTTCAGGTTATTGGTGACGATCCGTAAATTGCTGTGGTTGAGTAGCGCATGTGCCACCGCTTCCGGTGTGGTGCCGATATCAATAAACAGCGTGGCACCGTTGGGGATCTGGCTGGCAACTTTCTGGGCGATACGCTCTTTTTCTGCTGTCTGCGTCGCCTTACGATCATGCCACGGTGTATTCACGGAACTCGACGGTAACGCTGCGCCACCGTGATGGCGCATGATCAGGTTCTGGTCGGCCAGATCGTTCAGATCGCGACGAATGGTTTGTGGGCTAACCGCAAACTCTTCGACTAACTCTTCAGTGCTGACATAGCCCTGTTTTTTAACCAGTTCGACAATGGCATCATGACGTTGTGTTTGCTTCACGCTGTTTTATTCTCCTGAAATGCTATGTTCGTTTTCGCGCGTGTAGGGTATCAACCAGCGCCATCGCAAGCCCGACAACCAGGCCGGTAATATGCGCGGCGTTGGCGATCGACATTCCTAAAACATCGAAAAATCCTATTACAATCCACAGAACAGCAAAGGCTAACAGGCCGCGCTGCATATAGATGCCGCTGTCCGGGTCGCGTTCGCCGCGCAGCCAGACATAGCCCATTAGCGCATAAACCACACCCGACAAACCACCAAACAGTGGGCCGCCAAATTTCGCCTGTACAAAGCCGCTCAACAGCGCAGAAACCAGCGTCAGGGTAATGAGTTTGCCGCTACCGAGACGCTTTTCGAGCGGGCCACCGAGATACCACCACCACAACAAGTTAAACGCAATATGCATGATAGAGAAGTGCATCAACGCATGGCTGAAATAGCGCCACAGTTCATAGTCCAAACTCTCTTTATACGGCCACGCCAGCCACACCATCACCGCTCGGTCGCCCATCACCTGCATCATCAGGTAAACCAGCACACAGGCGGCCATGATAACCATGGTGAACGGGCCAGCTTTTTGCGTAATAGTCGCGAGGAAAGGATAGCGCTGGTACTGCAAACCGCTACCGGTATGACCGGTATTCCAGCTTGCTGCGAGGTAACGCGAATCACCCGGGTTTGCGAGGAATTGTTCAAGCTCAGCACGAACATGGGATTCCTGGCTGTCGTTTGCCAGCCAGATATCCGTTTGTTCGTGTTGTTGAATAGTGAGGATAATCCCCTGCGTCGCCATATAGTCGACAAATGCCTGCGCGACTCGCGGGTTGGCAAACGAGGTAATCATGATCATAAGGTTTCAGCCAAATCCATACAAAAGGAAGCAGTATACCTCTAACGCAGCGATTTAAGACGCGCCGTGCGCGACTTCAGCCGGGAAATGGCGATGCCAGGCGTCAAAACCCCCGTCGACGCTATACACCTGGTCGTAACCTTGCTGCAGCAGATATTGCGCTGCCCCTTTGCTGCTATTGCCGTGATAGCACATCACCAGCACCGGCGTTTCAAAATCGGTTTGTTGCATAAAAGCCACCAGACGATCGTTAGTCAGATGAAACGCGCCCGGCGTATGGCCCATCGCAAAGCTTTGTGGATCGCGGATATCAACTAACACAGCGTGTTTTTGCTGCAACTTCTGGTGCGCTTCTTCCACACCAATACACTCAAAAGTTTCCATGGTTATGCTCGTCATAATATTGAATCGGCTTGCGCCATATTAAGGGAATCTGCCCTCTGGCCGCTGATATTAACGCCATTATGTTATCCATATCACGCAGTAATGTTTTTTTTTCGTTACAAAGCGCGCACGGACTTGCTAGTATGAGCGATAACGAACATATTTGAACTTTAACGAAAGTGCGTGAGGGTGACATGGAAACTAAAGATCTGATTGTGATTGGCGGAGGAATTAACGGGGCAGGTATCGCCGCTGACGCCGCAGGCCGTGGTTTATCCGTGTTGATGCTTGAAGCGCAAGATCTGGCGAGTGCCACCTCTTCAAACAGCTCGAAATTGATTCACGGTGGCTTGCGTTACCTTGAGCATTACGAATTTCGTCTGGTGAGTGAAGCCTTAGCCGAGCGCGAAGTGCTGCTGAACATGGCTCCTCATATCGCTTTCCCGATGCGTTTTCGTCTGCCACACCGCCCGCATCTACGCCCGGCATGGATGATTCGTATTGGTCTGTTTATGTACGACCATCTCGGTAAACGTACTAGTTTGCCTGCGTCCACCGGTTTGCGTTTTGGTGCAGATTCAGTTCTAAAATCGAATATTGTGCGCGGTTTCGAATATTCCGACTGTTGGGTTGATGATGCGCGCCTGGTTTTAGCCAACGCGCAGATGGTGACGCGTGAAGGCGGTGAGGTGAAAACCCGTACCCGCGCAACCCGCGCTCGCCGTGAAAACGGCCTGTGGGTTGTTGAAGCACAAGATATTGATACCGGTGAAACGTTCACCTGGCGTGCTCGCGGTCTGGTGAACGCCACTGGCCCGTGGGTGAAAAACTTCTTTGACGACGGCCTGCAACTGCCTTCGCCATACGGCATCCGCCTGATTAAAGGCAGCCATATTGTGGTGCCACGTGTGCATAACCAGAAGCAGGCTTACATTCTGCAAAACGAAGATAAACGCATCGTGTTTGTCATTCCGTGGATGGATGAGTTCTCCATTATTGGCACCACTGATGTGGAATATAAGGGTGACCCGAAAGACGTCCACATTGATGACAATGAAATTAACTACTTGTTGGATGCCTACAACGCGCACTTTAAAAAGACGCTAAGCCGCGACGACATCGTCTGGACTTACTCCGGCGTGCGTCCGCTGTGTGATGATGAGTCAGATTCACCGCAAGCTATCACCCGTGATTACACCCTCGATATTCATGATGAGCAGGGCAAAGCGCCACTGTTGTCAGTGTTTGGCGGCAAACTCACCACTTACCGTAAGCTCGCAGAACACGCACTGGATAAACTGAAAGGCTACTACCCAAAAATGGGGCCAGCATGGACTAAAGGCAGTACCTTGCCGGGTGGCGATATTAACGGTGACCGTGATGATTACGCCGCTCAACTGCGCCGCCGTTACCCGTTCCTGACAGAAAACCTGGCGCGTCGTTTCTCACGTACTTATGGCAGTAACAGCGACTTGATTCTGGGCCGCGCAACCAGCGTCACTGAGTTGGGTGAAGATTTCGGTCATGAGTTTTATGAAGCGGAATTACGTTACCTGGTGGAGCATGAGTGGGTGCGTGGCGTTGATGATGCTATTTGGCGTCGTACCAAATTAGGGATGTGGTTGAGCGAAGAACAGCAGGCGTGGGTGGCGCAGTGGCTGGTAAAGCGGGGCGGTAGGGCGAAGTTGTCTTTGGCATCGTGATGTTAATGGTGGATGACGCTCGCGCTTATCCACCCTACAACACCTTTCCCGTAGGGCGGATAAGCGTAGGCGTCATCCGCCAGTTTTATTTCAGAAGCTAAACCCCATACCCCATCATCTTCAGTAATTTCTGCGCATGTAACACCGCATCCTGGCGATGTGCGACACCGAGCTTCTGATACAAATTTCGAATGTGCGTTTTAATCGTCGTGGCTGCTACATCCAGCTCACCGGCGATTTGCTCATTGCTGTAGCCTGAATAAATCAGCCCCAATACTTGCCATTCGCGTTGTGTCAGTGGACTGGTGCGAATAAGCTCCGGCACTTCAGGGTGCGTCAATAAACGGCTAACAAAGTTTTCATCGAAATGGGCGAACTTATGGCGATGATGCTGGTTAATCTCACGCAAAATTCGCTGCGCACGATGTTGATCAAGTTCAGGTAGCGTATTGAGTTGAATCAACTGGCGTAATTGTTGCGCCATCGCTTCGCCCTCAATCACAAAGTGGCTGATAAAACCGGTGCGGTTAGCCAACGCTAGCGCTTCCAGTAACACGCGCTGAGCATCACTTTTACGCCCGGCCTGCCAGTAAAGCTGGTTTAACAGCAGCAGGTTACGGTTAAGATCGCTCATCAAACGCAGGCCGCGAGCATTTTCGTTTAACTCTTCCAGCACCATTTCGGCGGGCTCGAAATCACTCAGTAAAATCTGCGCTCGTGCAATATTGCGCCACTGGCTTTGCAGGAAATGGTTATTGGCAAACTCGGGTTTCGGCGTCAGGCGTAACCAGTTGGCGGCAGATTGTTTATCACCGGTCATTTGCCAGTAAATCACCCGCACTTTGTCAGCGTTGGATACCCAATCGCTGTGGAATGAGCCATTGCCCAATAAGTTTTCCAGGCGGTTCAGGTGATTACGGGCGTTATCCAGATCCCCTCGCGCCAGCGAGCATTGCACTAACAACGCCATGCATTGTAATTGCTGCTGCGGCTGGTAACCGGAAAGTACTTCCAGGCCCATGCGTGTTGATGCTTCGGCTTCGTCGAGCCGCGACCACGCCCACAGCAATTGTGCGCGAATGCGTAGCAGAAATTCGTGGAGCGGGAGTTGCTCAAGGTGCTGCTCTTCAATCAATGCGAAGGCTTTCTCTTGTGCTTCCCAGGCTGACTGCAGGAAACCTTGCGCCAGTAGAATCTCGCTTTGCTGGCATAAACCCCATAACGCGTAATGCCACATATCGTGGCGACGTGCCATTTGTTCGGTTTGCTGCATCACAGAAAGCGATTTAGTCAGCTCACCTTTGCAATGCAACACTTCGCCGTGGACCGACGTCGCGACAATACGGCTGTAGAAACTGGCCAGCGGTAGTGTGTCCAGGGCGATCATCGCCAGCCGTTCGGCTTCTTCCGGATTGCCGTCGTTAATCGCCACCTGGGCACGTAACGCATTGAATTCACCGTGCATGGTTTCATCCATTACGACATTCATTTCCTGCTCGGCACGCGCCAACAACATGTTCACTTCGCTATAGCGATGCTGGCTTTGCATCAGCCACGCTTGCAGCAAAACAAGTTTTGGATTTTCCAGCAGGCTTTCCCACGGTAACGCTTTTAAAGATTCTTCCAGCAACGCTAGTTCGCTGTGGTTAAACAGCGCCCAGGCGTGAGTGAGCAAAATATCGCGCAGCAGGCTTGCGTCGCCTGCGGCCAGAGCATGGTGAATGGCTTCGCTTGGGAAACCCTGCGCCATCCAGCTTTCTGCTGCGGCACGATGGATTTCCGGGAGCTCAGTCGCCAGTTCCCACTGGCAACGCTGGCGCAAGAAATTGCCAAACAGCGGATGGAAACGGAACCACTCGCCGCTGTCATCCATGCGTTGAATGAATAACCCCTGACGTTCGGTTTCTTCGAGGCGCATCTGGCCGTTTTCTTCACCCGTGACACGCACAATCAACGCGTCATTCATCGAACGCAGAATCGAGCTGCGCAGCAGGAAGTTACGGGTTTGGGGATCGACATTATCCAGCACTTCATCGGCCAGATAATCAGACAAATGGCTGGCGTTAATCCCCGAAAGCCGACGTGCAGAATGCTGTGCTGAGGAGTTACTGCTTTGCCGTGCGGAAAGCGCAATAAGTTGCAGCGCGGTCGCCCAACCGGCGACGTCATCACACAGGCTATTGCTCTCGGTATGTTCGAGTGGTGAATTGAGCCGATGGTCGAAAAACTGTTTCGCTTCATTATGGGTAAAAGCGAGTTGTTGGCTGCCGATTTCCAGCAGTTGATCGCGCACACGCAAATTGGCGATGCCGAGCTGTGGCAAATTACGCGACAGTACCAGCAGCGTCAGGTTTTCTGGCTGGTGGCGGATGAAAAAGCGCATCGCTTCGTGAATAACCGGGTTGGTAATCAGATGGTAATCATCAATCACCAGGAACAGCGGGCGATGCCACTCCACCATTTCAATGAATAGTTGTGCGAACAGAGCCGTTAAGCTCGAGTACTGGCGTTTTTGCACCATCACTTCGCTGGTCACACAATGACCGGACGTTGCTTGCTGAATGGCCGCTATCAAATAGCTGGCAAAACGTTCTTGCTGGTTATCACTCTCATCCAGAGAGTACCAACCCAGCTCTTTCTTCCCTGCTGCCCATTGAGAAACAAGGGTCGTTTTCCCATAACCCGCCGGGCTGGTTATCAGTGCCACACGATAATTATTGGCTGTTGATAATTTCATCAATAGCCGGTCGCGGACCACTGTATTTTCCAGACGTACTGGACGACTTAATTTGGAGGGGATCAGCATGGGTCTACCACTTCACTGTGTAAGAAATATGTACGAATGTGATTTTTTTTACGCTTCGTAATTAATACTTACTACAAAGTCGACCAGTTTGCGGGTTATTGCAAGATTGTTGAGGGTTTGAGGCGTTGTAAGTTGCTCCTGGTCACAAATCTATTGATTAGATGAATTCAATTGTGAAATGTCGGTGTCTGAAGTGAAAACCCAGAGCTGGTGGGCGTTTCAGCTAACAGCGGCTCACTTTTAGTGGCAGCGATCACATTTTTAGCTACTCCCCGCGACTCCTCCCTCCGTAATGCCCCTCAGGAGGAGGAATTAGCCCAGGCCACCCGTCACACTAGCGGGTAATGAAATTAGAACATCACAGGACCCGAGCCCCTATGTCACAGACGACCTTCAATAAAGCACAATTTCAGGCTGCACTGACACGTCAGTGGCAGCGATATGGGCTGCATTCAGCCGCCGAAATGACCCCGCAACAATGGTGGCATGCTGTCAGCGGTGCGCTGGCAGAATTACTGGCCGCGCAGCCGGTGGCGAAACCTGAAAAAAATCAGCGCCACGTTAACTACATCTCGATGGAGTTTTTGATTGGTCGCCTGACAGGTAACAACCTGCTGAACCTGGGCTGGTATCAGGAAGTAGCGGATGAACTGAAAGCGTTTGATATCAACCTGAGCGATTTGCTGGAAGCAGAAACCGATCCGGCATTAGGTAACGGTGGCTTAGGGCGCCTGGCAGCGTGTTTCCTGGATTCCATGGCCACCGTCGGCCAGTCGGCGATTGGTTACGGCCTGAATTACCAGTACGGTCTGTTCCGTCAATCCTTCAAAGATGGGCAGCAGATGGAAGCGCCGGACGACTGGCATCGCGGCAGCTATCCCTGGTTCCAGCACAACTCCGCACTCGACGTGCAAGTGGGTATTGGCGGTAAAGTGGTTAAAGACGGCAAAACCGTGCGCTGGGAACCGGCGTTTATCTTCCACGGTGAAGCCTGGGATTTGCCGGTGGTTGGCTACCGTAATGGCGTAGCGCAACCGCTGCGTTTGTGGCAGGCGAAACACGCCCATCCATTTGATTTAACTAAATTCAACGACGGCGATTTCCTGAAAGCAGAACAACAGGGTATCGACGCTGAAAAACTGACCAAAGTGCTGTACCCGAACGACAACCACCTGAACGGCAAGAAACTGCGCCTGATGCAGCAGTATTTCCAGTGCGCATGTTCGGTGGGCGATATTTTACGCCGTCACCATTTGGCTGGCCGCAAGCTTGCAGAACTGGCTGATTATGAAGTGATTCAGCTTAACGATACCCACCCGACTATCGCCATTCCAGAACTGCTGCGTGTGCTTATCGACGAGCACCAGATGAGCTGGGACGACGCATGGGCCATCACCAGCAAAACCTTTGCTTACACCAACCACACGTTGATGCCTGAAGCGCTGGAATGTTGGGACGAGAAACTGGTGAAAGCGCTGCTACCGCGCCATATGCAGATCATCAACGAAATCAACACCCGCTTTAAGAAACTGGTGGATAAAACCTGGCCGGGCGATGAAGCGGTGTGGGCGAAACTGGCGGTGGTGCATAACAAACAAGTTCGCATGGCGAACATGTGCGTGGTCAGTGGCTTTGCAGTGAATGGTGTTGCCGCGTTGCACTCTGATTTGGTGGTTAAAGACCTGTTCCCGGAATATCACCAACTGTGGCCGAACAAATTCCATAACGTCACCAACGGCATTACACCACGCCGCTGGATTAAACAGTGCAACCCGGCACTGGCGGCATTGCTCGATAAAAAGCTCAAGAAAGAGTGGGCTAACAATCTCGATGTGCTGGAAGGGCTGGAAAAATACGCCGACGACGCGAAATTCCGCAAAGAATACCGCGATATCAAATACCAGAACAAAGTGAAGCTGGCGGCGTTTGTGAAAGCGCGTACCGGCATCGTGATAAGCCCGGATGCGTTGTTCGACGTGCAAATCAAACGCCTGCACGAATACAAACGCCAGCACCTGAATTTGCTGCATATTCTGGCGCAGTACAAAGAAATCCGCGAGAACCCAACAGCCGCCCGCGTACCGCGTGTGTATCTGTTCGGCGCGAAAGCAGCACCGGGTTACTACCTGGCGAAAAACATTATCTTTGCCATTAACAAAGTGGCACAGGCGATCAATAACGATCCGATCGTTGGCGATCGGTTGAAAGTGGTATTCCTGCCGGATTACTGCGTTTCTGCGGCGGAAGTGATGATCCCGGCGGCGGATATTTCTGAGCAAATCTCGACTGCGGGTAAAGAAGCTTCTGGTACCGGCAACATGAAACTGGCGCTCAATGGCGCGTTGACAGTCGGTACGCTTGACGGTGCAAACGTCGAAATCGCCGAGAAAGTCGGTGAGGAAAACATCTTTATCTTCGGCCATACCGTGGAAGAAGTGAAAGCGCTGAAAGCCAAAGGCTACGACCCGGTGAAATGGCGTAAGAAAGACAAAGTATTGGATGCGGTGCTCAAAGAGCTGGAGAAGGGCGTTTATAGCGATGGTGATAAACATGCCTTTGACCAGATGCTGCACAGCATCGGCAAACAAGGCGGCGACCCGTATTTAGTGATGGCTGATTTCACGACGTATGCGGAAGCGCAAAAACTCGCGGATGCACTGTATCTCGACCAGGATGCCTGGACACGCGCCGCCATTCTTAACACGGCACGTTGCGGGATGTTCAGCTCCGACCGCTCGATCCGTGATTATCAGCAACGTATCTGGCAGGCAAAACGCTAAGGGAACGCATGGACAGCAAACGTCTTGATAACGCCGCTCTTGAGGCGGGAATTAGCCCAAACTACATTAACGCCCACGGCAAACCGCAGGCTATTCCTGCGGATACCAAGCTGCGTTTGCTGGAAGCCATGAGCCGTCCCACCACCTTGAAAAAGGTGGCGGTGACGCCAGTGCCAAATGTGCTGGTGTTTACCTCCGGCTCGCGTTTGGCAACACTGCTGGAAGGCAACGGCGATTACACCTGGCAACTGACCGCCGAAGATGGCAAGCAGCATAAAGGGCATGCTCTGGCTGGCAAAAAGCTGGTGCTGCCTGCTGCACTGCCGGAAGGCTATCACGACCTGACAGTCAGCCAGAATGAGCATCACTGGCAATGCCGGGTGATTGTTGCGCCAAAGCGTTGTTATGAACCTGCCGCACTGATGCAGGATGAAAAGCTGTGGGGCGCGTGTGTGCAACTCTACACCTTACGTTCCGCGCATAACTGGGGCATTGGTGATTTCGGCGATTTGCAGCGCATGCTGGTGGATGTCGCGAAGCGGGGCGGGGCGTTTATCGGCCTGAATCCTATTCACGCGCTGTATCCTGCGAATCCAGAAAGTGCCAGCCCGTATAGCCCGTCATCGCGCCGTTGGTTGAACGTGATTTATATCGACGTGAACGCGGTGGATGATTTCTTGCTGAGTGATGAAGCGCAAGACTGGTGGAAAATGCCGGTCACGCAGCAAATGCTGAGTGAAGCCCGTGACGCGCAGTGGGTAGATTATTCAACCGTCACCGTACTGAAAATGGCCGCGCTGCGGATGGCGTGGAAGCAGTTTTCACGGCGCGGTGCGCGTGACGAACACGTTGTTTCATTCCAGAAGTTTGTGCAGGAAGGCGGCGATAGCCTGTATTACCAGGCAGCATTCGATGCGCTACATGCATATCAGGTCAAAGAAGATGAAATGCGTTGGGGCTGGCCGGTCTGGCCGGAAGGTTTCCGCGACGCGCATAACCCAGAAGTTAAAGCTTTCTGCACCGAACACAGTGACGAAGTGAATTTCTATCTGTGGCTGCAATTCCTGGCTTACACCCAGTTTGAAGCGTGCTGGCAAACCAGCCAGGGCTTCAAGATGCCGATTGGTTTGTATCGTGACCTGGCGGTTGGCGTGGCAGAAGGCGGCTCGGAAACCTGGTGTGACCGTGAACTCTATTGCCTGAAAGCCTCGGTGGGGGCGCCACCAGATATTCTTGGCCCGCTCGGCCAGAACTGGGGTTTACCACCGATGGACCCGCATGTGATTGCGGCGCGTGCCTATCAGCCGTTTATCGAACTGCTGCGTTCGAACATGACCAGTTGCGGTGCACTGCGTATTGACCATGTTATGTCGATGCTGCGTTTGTGGTGGATCCCGTATGGCGAAACCGCCGATAAAGGCGCTTACGTGCATTATCCGGTGGACGATTTGCTGTCGATCCTCGCGCTGGAA
The DNA here is from genome assembly GCA_024169445.1 of Buttiauxella agrestis ATCC 33320. GTDB lineage: Bacteria > Pseudomonadota > Gammaproteobacteria > Enterobacterales > Enterobacteriaceae > Buttiauxella > Buttiauxella ferragutiae. Next base: position 674,017 of record JALKFA010000001.1, on the reverse strand, counting down.
AGTAAGCGTCATAACTGCATGGTGATCGGTGAAGATCTGGGAACCGTGCCGGTGGAGATCGTCGGCAAGCTGCGCGACAGCGGAGTTTATTCGTACAAAGTGCTCTATTTCGAGCATGACAACGAAAAGCAGTTCCGCGCGCCAAAAGCGTGGCCGAAGCAGTCAATGGCGGTTGCTACGACTCACGATTTACCGACACTGCGCGGTTACTGGGAAAGCGGTGATTTGACGCTGGGTAAAACGCTTGGCCTGTATCCTGATGAAGAGATGTTGACTGAGCTGTATCAGGATCGCGAACGTGCCAAACAAGGTTTGCTGGAGGGGCTGCATAAGTACGGTTGTCTACCTAAACGCGCAGGGCATAAAGCCTCGTTGATGGCGATGACGGCAACGCTTAATCGCGGGATGCAGCGTTATATTGCCGACAGCAACAGCGCGTTGTTGGGGCTACAACCGGAAGACTGGATTGGCGTGGCCGAACCGGTGAATATTCCGGGCACCAGTTATCAGTACAAAAACTGGCGGCGCAAGTTATCGACCTCGCTTGAGGCGATGTTCGCAGACGAAGAAGTGAATAAGTTGCTGAAGGATTTGGATAAGCGGCGTAAGAAAAGGTGAAGGTGTAATACGCCCTCACTCTAGCTCTCTCCCCTGGAGCTTTCTCTTATACACATCTTTGAAGGGCGGTTCCTGCCAATTCGGAGAAGGTTCCGTTCACCAGGCGATTGAATGTTTATGTCGCCACAGAACCGGTGAACGTCTTAGGGTGGCCACCGTCGCCACCCTAAGAACCCGGACTCCCGGCAAATCAATCGCCGCAAGCGGTAAACCTCCATTTAGCCTCCGTGTCAGGGTCGGTTGCGATTTGTTCCCGACGATCGCGCCCTCCAGCCGTTCCCGACGGCTGGACCCTGCCACCTGGAGTCAAAATGGAGGCGATTTAAGCCGGACCCGAAATTCAAGGTCAAAGTCAAAAGCCAGAGCGGTTTTGACCTTGTCCCCGGCTTCAATCGCGCCGTTTTTTACCCTTCAGTTGGGGTCACGTGGCCGGGAGCCACGTGAGAGAGCGATCGTCGGGAACGAATCGCGAACGACCCCGAATGTTGGGTGAAAAACGGTGTTTACCGCTTTAGCGGCGATTGATTTGCCGGGCGCCTGGATTATCAAGGGGTTGGCGTTAACCCCTTGATACGTTCACCGTTTTCTGGAATTAAAGAGATAACTGAACGCACGGGTGAACGGAAAATCAGCGAGGCTTACAGATTTCACCCTGACAAGATTGCCAGGGTGAAATCTGTATAAGAGACAGCCCAGAAGAGGGAACTTTCTTTGCTCCCTCTCCTGGGGGAGAGGGCCGGGTGAGGGTGAAAATCAGTAGTACGAATGCTCGCCGCGCTGGTGTTCGGTCAAATCACGAACGCCTTTCAGTTCAGGGAACTCGGCCAGCAGTTGTTTTTCGATGCCTTCTTTCAGGGTCACGTCGACCATTGAACAGCCGTTACAGCCGCCGCCGAATTGCAGAATCGCAAAACCTTCATCAGTAATTTCCATCAGCGTGACACGGCCGCCGTGGCCTGCCAGCTGCGGGTTAACCGTGGCTTGCAGCATGTATTCAACGCGTTCCATTAATGGCGCATCATCTGAAACCTTACGCATTTTGGCGTTTGGCGCTTTCAGCGTCAGCTGTGAACCGAGCTGGTCGGTCACGAAATCAATTTCAGCATCTTCAAGATAAGGTTTGCTCAGTTCATCGACATATGCGGTCAACTGCTCGAATTTGAGGGCAGTATCTGATGCTTCTACCGCATCCGGCGGACAGTAAGAAACCCCGCACTCCGCATTTGGAGTACCAGGATTAATGACGAATACGCGGATTTGCGTCCCTTCTTCCTGACCTGCCAGCAGTTTGGCAAAGTGGGATTGTGCTGTATCGGAAATACGGATCATAACGATTGCTCAATAGTTGACTATTTTAGTCGGTTATAATACGCCCATCATCGAGGGTCTACAAGGTTCGACAAAGGCACCACACCTGGATAGTCGCCGCGCCCTGCTTTTTCAGCAGCCGCGCAATTTCCGCCACCGTACTGCCCGTCGTGACGACATCATCCACAATAATTATATGGCGGCCTGCCACCGGAAAATCAACCCTGAAAGCGCCTTTTAGATTGTTGCGCCGCATTCTGGCATTGAGCTGATGTTGTGATTGCCCGGCACGAATCCGCCTGATTCCTTTAGGGAAATAGTCGCACTGCAACCAGCGCGCAAGACAGTTCGCCAGCAGGTCACTTTGGTTAAAACCACGACGCCAGGCACGACGAGAATGCAATGGAACACTGACCATGCAGTCGGGCTTTTGCCACAACGGCTGGCGTTTTGCATCCAGCACGCGCAATAGCATTAACCGCGCCAAAGCCGGAGCCAGTGCTACGGTGGCGTTAAATTTAAATCGCTGGACGAGCCGGTTGAGCGGTAGGCAGTAATCCGTGACGAACAGCATTGAATCCCATGCGGGCGGTTCTTGCAGGCAACGTCCGCAAGGCGAATGTCTGTACGCGCAGGGCAATCCACAACGCGGGCAGCAAGGCGGTGGCGCGGGTAAGGCGTAGCTACAACGTGAGCAAATCCCCCAATGTGCACAAGCGAGGGGCATCTGGCATAGCCAACATAGCCCTGGGATTGTTAGCATATTCGCTTCCTTGCAGATAAAGATGAGAACAGTAACTGATGAGTAAGCTTTGGTGGCAGACAAAAGGTGAAGGAAAAGATGATCTTGTGCTGCTGCACGGATGGGGGCTGAATGCCCAAGTGTGGCATTGCATTTGCGAGGAACTCAGCTCGCATTTTCGCCTTCATCTGGTCGACTTACCCGGTTATGGCCGTAGCCAGGATTTTGGCGCGTTGACGCTCGAGGAAATGGCAGAAGTGGTGCTGGCGCAAGCGCCGGAACAGGCTATTTGGCTGGGCTGGAGTTTGGGCGGGCTGGTGGCAAGCCAGATTGCGTTAAGCCATCCGTCGCGCGTGAAAAGGTTAGTGACTATTGCTTCCTCGCCTTGTTTCACCGCGCAAGGTGACTGGCCGGGTATCAAGCCTGAAGTGCTGGCAGGTTTCCAGCAGCAATTGAGTGATGATTTTCAACGTACCGTGGAGCGTTTTCTGGCGTTGCAAACATTGGGGACAGAAAGCGCACGCCAGGATGCTCGCCGCCTCAAGTCAGTGGTGCTTGAGCAACCGATGCCGAGCGTTGAAGTGTTAAACGGTGGGCTGGAGATCCTGAAAACGGCGGACTTACGCCAGCCGCTGAGCCAGTTGAAAGTGCCGTTCTTGCGATTGTACGGGTATCTGGATGGGCTGGTGCCGCGCAAAATCGCTGGTTTGCTGGATGCGCAGTGGCCACAAAGTGAAGCGGTGATTTTCCCGAAAGCCGCCCATGCGCCGTTTATTTCGCACCCGCAGGATGTTTGCCGGGTGCTTGAGGAATTTTGTAAGGTGGATAAGCCTTAGGCGGTCATCCACCCGTTACACAAAGTTTAAGCGCGTAGCGCCCACACTTCGCGAATACACTTCTTACTTTCCGGGCAGCTTTTACAGCCGCTGCTCAGGCAATCGCTCGAATCTTCGGTCACGCGCATGGCTTTGCCCATCGCTTCAAGACGGCTCAGCATCGCATTCACCAGCGGCAACGGGGTGGCGAGCTGTTGGCTAATTTGCGTCGCATCCAGTCGCCCTTGCAGCGCTAATGCATCACGAATCTCAATTAAACTCGCCATACCTTCTCCTTAGTGGCAATCGCCAGCGGCGCTTTTGCAACATGCTGCTTCGACTGTTTTACGGGTCGTCATCAGGCTGACATCTACACGGCTGCGAGCTTTACGCAAACCACCAATCAGCAGCACATTGAATAACACCACTGAAAGGATGCAAACCAGGCTGTATTGCGGATGCGCATTAAACGTCACGGTCTGGTAGTAGAGCGTGGAAAGCGAGTAAGCAATGTTCAGCCCCCACAACACCGAGAACATCATCCAGCCACGGCTTGATTCACGCGCCACAGCACCCATCACAGAAATACAAGGAATGTAGAGCAGCACGAAAATAAGATAGCTGTACGCTGCCGCCGCGCTGCCAAACTTGCTGCTCATCACGCCCATCGCACCGCTTGCCATTTCACCATCGCCTTTGCTGGCTTCGATTGGGTTTAGCAGTACGCTCAGGCTGAAGGTGTCTTTCAGGCTTTGCCAGGTTTCGCCAGCGGCTCCGCCTAATTCATCGAACAAGTTGAAGCTTGCAGCATCAAACGGCTCTTCGTGCATATCTTCTGCGGTGTAGAGCGTGTTGAGCGTCCCTACCACCACTTCTTTCGCCATTGCGCCAGTGAACAGGCCGACCGTCGCTTGCCAGTTATCTTCATGCACACCAATCGGTTTCAACAGCGGAGTGAGCACACGGCTGACGGACGCCAGCGCGGAGTCATTGATGCTGTCGACTTCTTTGCCGCTGAACGAGAAGCTATTCAGCGCACCAATGAAAATACTGACGATGACAATCACTTTACCGGCGCGCATCACGAAGCCTTTCAGGCGTTGCCAGGTTTGCAGCAACAGGCTTTTCAGGTGTGGAACGTGATAGACCGGCAGCTCCATCACAAACGGCGAGGCTTCACCGCGCATGATGGTGTGTTTGAGCATCAGGCCGGTCAGAATCGCCATCACAATGCCAAGAATGTAGAGCGAGAAGACGACCAATGCACCTTGCTGGCCAAAGAACGCTGCGGCAAATACCGCAAAAATAGCCAGACGCGCACCGCACGACATAAACGGTGCCATCATGATGGTCATCAGGCGTTCACGCGGTGCATCCAGGGTACGCGCGCCCATCACCGAAGGCACGTTGCAGCCGAAGCCAACAATCAACGGCACGAAGGATTTACCCGGCAAGCCGAGCGACTGCATCAAGCGGTCCATAACGAATGCCGCACGCGCCATGTAACCGGAGTCTTCAAGGAACGACAGGAACAGGTACATCATGCCGATTTGTGGCACCAGTGGCAGCACGGTGTTGATACCGCCGCCAATCCCTTGCGCTAAGAAAATTGTCAGCCAGCTTGGGAGGTGTAATGTGGCACCAATCCATTGAATACCATGGATAAAGATAGCCGCAGAGCCACCGTCGAAAATAGGCTGCAACGCGCCGCCGATGTTAATCGCCAGCAAGAACATCAGGTACATCACCAGCAAGAAAATAGGCAAGCCGAGAAAACGGTTGAGGATGATTTTATCCATCATCGCCGTTAAGCGGTGCGGTTCGGCGGTGAGACTGTTACTGATAGAATCGCAGATGGCGGCAATCGTTTGGTAACGGGCATCGGCAATTAGCAGCGCCGGGTCTTCGTGTTCTTCCGCCAGTTGGGTACGAATCACATCGAGTTTATCGGCGGCATGACCGGCATATTCGCGGCTGTAAATATCGCCTTCCAGCATTTGCAGTGCCAGCCAACGGCGCTGTTGCGCAGGCATATCATGCGGCATTTCAGCGGCCAGGTTGTCGGCTTCTTCCAGTAGTTTTGGCGGGTACAACACTAAATCGCTATGCGTGTTCGGCTGGCGGCGGTCGATAGCCAGTTTCAGGCCTTCCATACCCCGGCCACGCGTGGATACCAGTGGCACAACCGGGCAGCCCAGACGGGCGGCAAGGGCGTCAATATCGATACGAATATCTTGCTTCTCGGCGATGTCGAGCATGTTAAGCGCGACCACACACGGAATGCCTAATTCAAGCAGTTGCAGCGTCAGATACAGATTACGTTCCAGGTTTGACGCATCAACAACGTTGATAAGCAGATCAGCATCACCGCTCAGGATGTAGTGGCAGGCGATTTGCTCGTCGAGAGAGGTTTGCGATGAAATGGTGGTCAGGGAATAGGTGCCGGGTAAATCGACCAGCGTGACCTGGTGCGCAAGCGTTGAAAACTGACCTTCTTTACGTTCTACGGTGACGCCCGCCCAGTTGCCAACCCGTTGGCGAGAGCCGGTGAGTTGGTTGAATAAGGTGGTTTTCCCGGAGTTGGGGTTACCGATTAAGCCGATAGTTAATTTTTTCATTTTTTTCGCGAACTTAAAGAGAATTGCAACGAGCGCAAGCGCTCACCCCGCCAGTCAGGCAATGGCTTCAACGTGCAGTAATTCGAGATCTTTTTTTCGTAATACCAAACTGACGCGACGCGTTTCGATATGAATCGGATCGCCTAAAGGTGCGACACGCACAACGCTGAATGAAGAACCGGGCAACATACCGAGTGACAGTAATTTTTGGCGATATGACGGGCTAATTTCACTGGCAAAGCCGGTAATTTTCCACGTACTTTTTGGTAAGAATCGCATAGGACGGACCCACTTAGAGTTGTGCTCTGGTATTTACGCTAACGAGAGATTTCGTTGGATAAAGGAGAAATAACGAACAAACCAATGATAATGAGAATGGTTTCTGTCTTCAATGATTATTTTTGTGATGAATAATACGTTTTGGTTTATTTAAATCAGGCCGGTTGATTGTTTTACCAGTGCGGGTTTTATGAGGGTGTTTATTATTATTTTATAAATAACAGTATGTTATGAATTTTTAAAAATGAAGAGTTTATTATTTTATCGTTGTGAATGTTGTCTGAATATTTCATCTGTTACAGCTGTGATAAATATTGGTGTTGTTTTTACCGTTTTTTCGGAAATTGATCTATCGCAAACTCATTCTATTTTTTTGACAAAATTCAGATAATGCTAATGAAATGTTGTTAATAAGCAGTTGGGGATTAAACAGGCAAATTGTGCTGAATTGGGCGAGAGGGGAAATAATAATCCGATGTTTCCGCCGCTCCCCTGCCGAGCCGGCTGTCTCTTAGTCACATCTTTGAGGGCCGGTTCCTGCCGAGCCGGAGAAAGTTCCGTTCACCAGGCGATAGCGTGTTTATGTCGCGACTGAACTGGTGAACGTCTTAGGGTGACCACCGTCGTCACCCTAAGAACCCGGACTCCCGGCAAATCAATCACCGGGCGACGGGGTCGCCAGGGGGATGTCGTTATCCCACTGGCACGTTCACCGTTTTCGGGAATTAAAGAGATAACTGAACACACGGGTGAACGGAAAATCAGCAAGACTTACAGATCTCGCCCTGACAAGATTGCCAGGGCGAGTTGTGGATAAGAGACAGGACGAGCCGGAGAGGGCGGAAAAATGGCTAACGATTAACGCTTTTTACCTAATGCGGCGGCCAGCGCATCACTCATCGCACTGTTGCCCGCACTGCTGCTGGCGTTATCACGCCCGCGAGGTTTCTGCTGTTGTGCCGGACGGCGTTCGTTTTGCTCGCGTGGTGCACTGCCACGGCGGTTGGATTCGCCAGGCTGTTCATCAAGGCGCATCGTCAGCGCGATACGTTTGCGCGACATATCCACTTCCATCACTTTCACTTTGACGATATCACCGGCTTTCACCACTTTATGCGGGTCGTCGATGAACTTGTCGGAGAGCGAGGAGATGTGAACTAAACCGTCCTGATGGACACCGATATCAACAAACGCACCAAAGTTAGTCACGTTGGTGACGGCACCTTCCAGCACCATGCCAGGCTGAAGGTCGTTCATGGTTTCGACGCCATCGGCAAATTTCGCGGTTTTGAATTCTGGACGCGGGTCACGGCCTGGTTTTTCCAGCTCTTTGATGATGTCAGTCACCGTTGGCACACCGAAACGCTCGTCGGTAAATTCACGGGCGCTAAGGCCGCGTAACGCTTCACCGTTACCCATTAAATCCTGTAGCGCCTGTTCGGTCGCCGCCAGAATACGCTCCACAATCGGGTAGGCTTCCGGGTGAACGGTTGAGGCATCCAGCGGGTTGTCGCCGTGGTTAATGCGCAGGAAGCCCGCACACTGTTCAAACGCTTTAGGCCCTAAACGGCTGACTTTCAGCAGTTGCTGGCGGTTCTGGAAGCGGCCATTTTCGTCGCGCCAGTTAACGATGTTCTGCGCCATCATGCGCGTTAAGCCGGCCACGCGAGTTAATAGCGGCACCGAGGCCGTGTTCAGATCCACGCCGACGGCGTTCACGCAGTCTTCGACTACCGCATCCAGCTTCTTCGCCAGCTGCGACTGGCTGACATCGTGCTGATACTGGCCGACGCCGATAGATTTCGGGTCAATTTTCACTAGCTCCGCCAGCGGATCTTGCAGGCGGCGGGCAATGGATACTGCGCCACGAATCGAAACGTCAAGATCCGGGAATTCCAGTGCTGCCAGCTCAGAAGCTGAGTACACCGAAGCGCCAGCTTCACTGACAATCACTTTCTGCGCGGTGACTTTCGGGAACTGCTCTTGCACGTCGAGGAAGAAACGCTCGGTTTCACGTGATGCGGTACCGTTGCCGATAGCCACCAGTTCAACGTTGTGTTTTTCGCACAAAGCCGCAACGGCAACCGCGGCTTTCGCCGTTTGCCCGGTATGGGGATAGATGGTATCGAAGGCGACCAGCTTGCCGGTGGAATCAACCACCGCGACTTTCACACCGGTACGCAAGCCCGGATCCAGACCCATGGTGGCGCGTAAGCCAGCTGGAGCCGCCATCAACAAGTCGTGGAGGTTACGGGCAAAAACGTTAATCGCTTCATCTTCGGCGCGTTCGCGCACGGTGCCCATCAGCTCGGTTTCAAGGTGCATCAGTACTTTGATACGCCAGGTCCAGCTCACCACGGCACGGCGCCAGGCGTCTGCCGGAGCATTGTTCAGGCGCAGGCCGAGATGGTCGATAATCAGCTGTTCGCAGTAGCTTTCACGCGGTGGCTCGTCGTGCTGTGGATCGGCATTCAGTGCCAGCTGCAAAATGCCTTCATTGCGGCCACGGAACATAGCGAGTGCACGGTGGGATGGGGCGGTGGCAATCGGTTCGTGATGGTCGAAATAATCACGGAATTTTGCACCTTCCTCTTCTTTGCCTGCCACCACGGTGGCAACAAGATGGGCGTTCTTCCACAGGTAGTTACGCACTTTTGCCAGCAGCGCGGCATCTTCGGCAAAACGCTCCATCAAGATATAGCGTGCGCCATCCAGTGCGGCTTTGGTATCAGCGACACCTTTATCGGCATCAATGTAACTTGCTGCGGCTTCTTCAGGTGTGTGTGACGGGTCATTCCAAAGCAGCTCGGCCAGTGGCTCAAGCCCTGCTTCGATAGCAATTTGCCCGCGCGTGCGGCGTTTTTGCTTATACGGCAAATAGAGATCTTCAAGCTCGGTTTTGCTCAGCGTGCCGTTAATGGCCGCGGCGAGTTCGTCACTCAATTTGCCTTGTTCGGTAATGGATTTGAGGATCGCCTGGCGGCGGTCTTCTAATTCGCGCAGATAACTCAGACGGGTTTCTAACTGACGCAGTTGCGTGTCATCCAGACCGCCGGTAACTTCCTTACGATAACGTGCAATAAACGGCACGGTATTCCCTTCGTCCAGCAGGCGAACGGCAGCATCAACCTGTTCATTTCTGGCCTTTAGCTCGCTGGCAATAATGCGGCAGAGTGAATCATTCATCATGGTTTTTCATCTGTGTTAGTCGAAATTTCAGGGGATAGTTATACGGATTGGAGGGTAAAAATGCCAGCCACAGCGCCCGAGAGGTGATGAATCAGACTGTTCTGTTGCTGGCCTGTGGCCTATTTCACATACTCGATATCATTGATGTACCACTGGGCTTCACCTGCCGGAGTTTGTACCACCGCCAGATCGCCCACTTCTTTTTTCAGTAGCGCACGTGCCATCGGGGAATCAATCGAGATGTAATCTCTGCGACCAAAGATTTCGTCGTAGCCCACAATGCGAAAACGCAGCTGGTTGCCGTCATCGTTTTCAACCTCTACCCACGCGCCAAAGAACACTTTGCCTTCTTGTTGCGGCGAATAGTCGACAATTTTCAGCTGTTCGAGGCATTTCGTGAGATATCGCACTCTACGATCTATTTCTCGCAGCCTTTTTTTGTTGTACTGGTAGTCGGCATTTTCACTGCGATCGCCCAGACTTGCCGCCCAGGTAACCTTTTTTGTCACCTCAGGACGCTCCTCACGCCACAAAGTGTCCTTTTCTTGTTTGAGCTTTTCGTAGCCTTCACGGGTAATCAGTGGCGTTTTCATTATCAAGCCTTGAATGGGTAGCACAATAAAGGTGATTTAAACCGAATTATCAGGGTGATGGCAATCCCGGAGATCTGCGAACTACGTCATTATTTTTGCTGAAAAAGTGCCTATAACCATCTGTTTAATATGCTTTGTAACAATTTCGACTAGAATATATACCAGAATTGACTGGTCGTAACGCCGCAGTTTTTTAAGAATACGCACTCACTGTTCGAGCCTTTGGGAGTATAAGAATGCAAGAGAATTATAAGATTCTGGTCGTGGATGACGACATGCGCCTGCGTGCGCTGCTGGAACGTTACCTCACCGAACAAGGCTTCCAGGTCCGTAGCGTTGCTAACGCAGAACAGATGGATCGCCTGCTAACCCGTGAATCCTTCCATTTGATGGTCCTTGATCTGATGTTGCCAGGCGAAGATGGTTTGTCTATCTGCCGCCGTCTGCGCAGCCAAAGCAACCCAATGCCAATCATCATGGTGACCGCGAAAGGCGAAGAAGTTGACCGCATCGTGGGCCTGGAAATTGGCGCTGATGACTACATTCCAAAACCGTTTAACCCGCGTGAACTGTTAGCACGTATCCGTGCTGTTCTGCGCCGTCAGGCTAATGAACTGCCTGGTGCACCTTCTCAGGAAGAAGCGGTTATCGCCTTTGGTAAGTTTAAACTGAACCTCGGCACCCGTGAGATGTTCCGTGAAGACGAGCCTATGCCATTAACCAGCGGCGAGTTCGCGGTTCTGAAAGCGTTGGTCAGCCATCCGCGCGAACCGTTATCACGCGATAAACTGATGAACCTGGCCCGTGGCCGTGAATACAGTGCGATGGAACGCTCAATTGATGTGCAGATTTCTCGTCTGCGTCGCATGGTCGAAGAAGATCCTGCGCATCCACGCTATATCCAGACCGTTTGGGGCCTGGGCTACGTATTTGTGCCGGACGGTTCCAAGGCATGAGGCGAGTCCGCTTCTCCCCCAGAAGCTCGTTTGCCCGCACGTTATTACTGATTGTCACCTTGCTGTTCGTCAGCCTGGTGACGACCTACCTTGTGGTGTTGAACTTTGCCATTCTGCCGAGCTTGCAACAGTTTAATAAGGTACTGGCTTACGAAGTTCGTATGCTGATGACCGATAAACTGCAACTCGAAGATGGTACGCAACTGGTGGTTCCGCCTGCTTTTCGGCGTGAAATCTATCGTGAGTTGGGAATCTCTCTCTATTCCAATGAAGCGGCGGAAGACGCGGGTTTGCGCTGGGCGCAGCATTACGAATTCCTCAGTCATCAAATGGCGCAGCAATTGGGTGGCCCAACCGAAGTTCGCGTTGAGGTTAACAAGAGCTCGCCGGTTGTCTGGCTGAAGACGTGGCTGTCGCCGAATATTTGGGTCCGTGTACCACTGACTGAAATCCATCAGGGCGACTTCTCACCGTTGTTCCGCTATACGCTGGCGATAATGCTGTTGGCGATTGGTGGTGCATGGTTGTTTATCCGTATCCAGAACCGACCCTTGGTTGACCTGGAACACGCCGCTTTGCAGGTCGGTAAAGGTATTATTCCGCCGCCGTTGCGTGAATATGGCGCGTCAGAGGTGCGCTCAGTTACCCGGGCGTTTAACCATATGGCCGCCGGTGTGAAGCAGCTCGCCGATGACCGCACGCTGTTAATGGCGGGCGTCAGCCACGATTTACGTACGCCGCTCACTCGTATTCGTCTGGCAACAGAAATGATGAGTGAGGAAGATGGCTATCTCTCCGAGTCGATTAACAAAGATATCGAAGAGTGTAATGCGATAATCGAGCAGTTCATCGATTACCTGCGTACTGGGCAAGAGATGCCGCTGGAGACTGCCGATCTCAACAGTGTGTTGGGTGAAGTGGTGGCCGCGGAAAGTGGTTACGAGCGGGAAATCGACACCGATCTGCAAGCAGGCGAATTGCTGGTGAATATCCATCCGTTGTCCATTAAACGTGCTGCCGCCAATATGGTGGTTAATGCCGCGCGTTACGGTAATGGCTGGATTAAAGTCAGCAGTGGCGGTGAGTTAAACCGTGCCTGGTTCCAGGTAGAGGACGACGGCCCAGGGATTAAACCTGACCAGCTCAAGCATCTGTTCCAGCCATTTGTGCGCGGCGACAGTGCTCGCAGCACCAGCGGTACCGGTTTAGGGTTGGCGATTGTGCAACGTATTATCGACAACCATAACGGCTTGCTGGACATCGGCGTTAGCGAACGCGGTGGTTTGCGGATAAAGGCTTATTTGCCGTTGCCGATGAATAAATCTCCTCAGCCTCTCAATAACGAGCGGGAATAAAAAAAGCCCTCTCAGAGAGATTGAGAGGGCTTTTTACTATCAATTACAGTGCGAATTACAGCTTCGGCCCTGCACTCACCAGTGCTGCACCTGCTGGAGTGTCAGTGTATTTATCAAAGTTCTCGATAAACAACTTAGCCAGTTGCTCAGATTTTTCCTGCCACAATTCTGGGGATGCGTAGGTTTTACGTGGGTCCAGAATGTGGGTATCAACACCTGGCAGCGCAGTTGGAACCGCAAGGCCAAAGATTGGCAGCGTGAAGGTTTCAGTGTCGTCCAGAGAACCATCCAGAATCGCATCAATAATCGCGCGCGTGTCTTTGATGGAGATACGTTTGCCTGTGCCGTTCCAGCCGGTATTAACCAGATAAGCCTGAGCGCCTGCGGCCTGCATGCGTTTGACCAGTACTTCTGCGTATTGAGTCGGGTGCAAAGACAAGAATGCAGCACCGAAACAAGCGGAGAACGTTGGTGTAGGCTCTGTGACACCGCGCTCTGTACCGGCCAGTTTGGCAGTAAAGCCAGACAGGAAGTGGTACTGAGTTTGATTTGCCGTCAGGCGTGAAACCGGAGGCAGAACGCCAAAGGCATCAGCGGTCAGGAAGATAACTTTGTTGGCGTGGCCCGCTTTAGAAACCGGTTTAACGATGTTATCGATATGGTAAATCGGGTAGGAAACACGGGTGTTTTCGGTTTTAGAACCGTCATCAAAGTCGATAGAACCATCGTCACGCACGGTGACGTTTTCCAGCAGCGCATCACGGCGAATCGCATTAAAGATTTCCGGTTCTGCTTCTTTGGATAAACGAATGGTTTTTGCGTAGCAGCCGCCTTCGAAATTGAACACGCCGTCATCGTCCCAGCCATGTTCATCATCGCCAATCAGGCGACGTTTTGGATCGGTAGAAAGCGTAGTTTTACCGGTGCCAGACAGACCAAAGAACACAGCTACATCGCCTTCTTCGCCGACGTTTGCTGAGCAGTGCATTGAGGCTATGCCTTTCAACGGCAGCAGGTAGTTCATGATCGAGAACATACCTTTCTTCATTTCGCCGCCGTACCAGGTCCCGCCAATCAGTTGCACGCGTTCGGTAAGGTTAAAAGCGATGAAGTTTTCAGAGTTCAGACCCTGTTCTTGCCACTGTGGGTTAGTGCATTTTGCACCGTTCATCACCACAAAATCAGCTTCAAAGGTGGCTAATTCTTCGTCTGTAGGACGGATGAACATGTTTTTAACGAAATGAGCCTGCCAGGCCACTTCGGTAATAAAACGCACTGAAAGACGGGTATCTGCGTTTGCACCGCAGAAAGCATCAATAATAAACAGGCGTTTTCCAGACAGTTGGTTGGTGACCAGGTCTTTCAGATGGTGCCAGGTTTCTTCGCTGAGCGGTTTATTATCGTTTTTACCCTTACCATTATCCGCCCACCACAGGGTATCGCGCGTCGTGTCATCACGGACAATGTATTTATCTTTCGGGGAACGACCGGTAAAAATGCCGGTATCAACAGCAATTGCACCGAGATTTGTTTCTATGCCGCGCTCAAAACCTTCCAGGTTGGGATTTAGTTCTTCGTGGTACAAGGTGTCGTAATCAGGGTTATAAATCACTTCACTTGCGTCATGAATTCCATAAGCCTTGAGATCTTGCGGGGTTATGCCTTTAACTCGCATTTCACTGCTCCTTAGCCAATTTGTACTGCTTGAGATTGTAGGGTTGTTTATTGGTTGTTAACCGCGACACCTATCATAGATTTGAGCATCCACTCGAATCCATATAGCGGAAAACGCTGTGAAGCGAGTCACAACGGGGTGAGAGTATGGCAGGAAATATAAATGCATCGGGGAAAATATTCTGAATATGTTAAAAAATAGTGCGATTAACGGACGAGGTGTGACTGAGAGCGCACTTGTGTGCAAACTTTGAAATTGATTTAGGCCTGGATGCCCTCACCCTGGCTCTCTCCCTGATGGATCTGTCTCTTGGTCACATCTCTGTGAGCCGGGAGACAGTTCCGTTCACCCGATGTTCAGTGTTTCATATAGCCACTGAACCGGTGAACGTCTTAGGGTGACCACCGTCGTCACCCTAAGAACCCTGACTCCCGGCAAATAAATCGCCGCAAGCGGTAAACCTCCATTTTGCCTCCGTGTCAGGGTCGGTTGCGATTCGTTCCAGACGATCGCGCCCTCCAGCCGTTCCCGACGGCTGGACCCTGCCACCTGGAGTCAAAATGGAGGCGATTTAAGCCGGACCAGAAATTCAAGGTCAAAGTCAAAAGCCAGAACGGTTTTGACCTTGTCCCCGGCTTCAATCGCGCCGTTTTTTTACCCTTCAGTCGGGGTCACGTGGTCGGGAACGAATCGCGAACGACCCCGAATGTTGGGTGAAAAACGGTGTTTACCGCTTTAGCGGCGATTGATTTGCCGGGCGCCTGGATTATCAAGGGGTTGGCGTTAACCCCTTGATACGTTCACCGTTTGCGGGAATTAAAGAGATAACTGAACACACGGGTGAACGGAAAACCAGCAGGGCTTACAGATCTCACCCTGACAAGATAGCCAGGATGAGTTGTGTACAAGAGACAGCCCACAGGAGAGGGAGAACGCCAAAATGGGCAAAAAACAATCAATGAACCTGCGGATCTGCCGGGGAGGCGTTGTTGCGGATCTCAGCAATGTCCATCGAGTTGAACACGTAGTGGTTGCCGCAATAATCGCAGTTCATGTCGATTTCACCTTCGTCTGCGATGATGCTGTTCACTTCTTCATCAGGCAGAGTTCTCAGCGCATCGGCACAGCGCTCACGTGAACAAGTACATTTAAATTCGACGTTTTGTGGGTCGTAAAGTGTCACTTCTTCTTCGTGATATAAACGCCACAGCACATCATTGGCTGGCAATGTCAGTAACTCTTCAGCCTTAATTGTCTCAGTCAGTGCAGCCAGGTGGTTGAAGTCGTCTGCTTGCGCGTCTTGAGCTGGCAGCACTTGCAGCAGCATACCGCCAGCCACAGGTTTGCCTTCAACATCGCCGGTGCGGATAAACAGGCGCGTTGGGAGCTGTTCGGAACGCAAGAAGTAATCTTCCAGGCATGCCGCCAAAGTATCGCCTTCCAGCCCAACCACACCTTGATAGCGCTCGCCTTCAGCCGGAGTGATGGTGATCACCAGGTAGCCATTGCCCACCAGGGTTTTCAAATCTGCATCGGCAGGGATTTCACCTTTATAACGCGCAACACCACGCATTTGCTGGTTATTGTTGCCGTTGATGACGGCAAGGTTCATTGGGCCATCACCCTGCAATTGTACGGTAATGTCGCCATCAAATTTGAGGGTCGCCGTCAGCAGGCTGGTCGCGACCAGCAATTCACCAAGAATAGTTTTCACCGGGGCCGGGTAATCATGGTGTTCCATGATTTGCTGCCAGGTATCGGAAACCGTTACCAGTTCACCGCGCACGGCGAAGTTTTCAAACAAGTAACGATGTAGTTGGTCGTGTTGAGCCATAATTTTCTCTCATGCATCAAGATGGCAGCTATTCGTTGCCACCGTGTTTAAATTTCATCAAATCACGACGCTCTTTTTTATCGGGGCGTCGGTCGGGGTGTGGCATCGTCAGCGCATTCATCTTGCGCGCCAGCGCCACTTTTTCCCGTTTAGTGATACTTTCTGCTGTCTCTTCATAAAGCAGTGAGGCATCAGTGGCCGGACGACGTTGCTCAGTAATGGCCAGCACTTTGACGGTTTTCTCGTCATTACCCTGGCGGAGTGTCAGCATGGCATTCAGCTCAACGATTTTACTCGGCTTGCTGCGTTGGCCGTTGTAATGCACTTTCCCGCCTTCCACCATTTCCCGGGCAATGGCGCGGGTTTTATAAAAACGCGCTGCCCACAGCCATTTGTCGAGACGCACACCTTCAGACGCTTTTTCTTTCATCACGACTCCTTAAACATCAACTTCGGGAGTAGTTGGCGATAATCGTTCAATGCCGGATGGCGTTGCCAGGTTTTGTCGGGCTGGCCTGAATCGGGATTGGTCACACCCAGGCAATAGCGAATGCCAAACTTCGCAGCGGAATCCAGAATCGGTTCGCTATCATCTATAAATAGCGTTTTCTCAGGTTCCAGCCCGGTGTGTTCAGTAACGGCTTGCCACAACCGCTGATCTTCTTTCGGATAACCAAATGTGTGGGTAGAAAGTAATAAATCAAGGTGCTGAGCTAAACCGGTATGTTCAAGTTTGACGGCCAGATTATGCGGATGCGCATTGGTCAGCAAAATGCGGCGCTTTCCGCAGGATTTAAGGGCGTCAAGGAACGGGACGGTATCTTCACGTAACACCGCATTTGGCCCTTGTGCGGTGGTCATCGCACAAATATCCAAACCCAGACGCTCACTCCAGTAATCCAGACAGTACCAGTTTAGCGTATGTTGCACCGCGTGATATTCCTGACGAATCAGCTGATGGGCTTCATCCAAAGGAATCGATCTGTGTTCACTGAGTGTTTCTGGAACCAGTTTCTGCCAGAAGTGATTGTCGAAAGCGAGATCCAACAACGTGCCGTCCATATCCAGCAAGACGGTATCGACATCTTGCCAGGCAATATCAATATGCATAGGTTCGGACCTGATTAAGAAAAACTGCGTGACAGGTTAGCACAACCTGTCACGCGAAGTTTAGAACAGCGGGCGTACAGCGGAGATTGTGGTAAGAGACGGATTGATGCAGTTGTCATAGTACTGCTGGATTTGCGCCAGACGGTTGCGATTACGGCGATAACGGCGAATAGCCAGTACACCGTTAACCAGCAGACAAATAACCATGCTGATAAGCAACAGCGTGGTACTGATGTAACTCCATAGTCCGCTGCTATCCGGGACTCGGTGCAGAGTAATATGCTTAGTGCCGTTCGCATCCTGGCTAATGCCGGTAATAATGCCTTCGGCTTTAAATGGCGTTTTGAGCAGCATTTCGGCTAGCCGCTGGAACTCAGACCACTGCTCTTGCGCTGGAATATCGTATAGCGGAACGGGCGGCAACGGTTGCTCAACCAGGTCGCTACCTTCGTCACTAATAATCACGTATCCGCCTGGTGCTGGGCTATTCAGAGCCTGTGCCGCGCGTGATGTTTCACGAATAAAGAACGGTGCCGTAGAGGTGGTCACCAGGTTATCCAGCGACTCGGCACTGACTGGGCGCAGCAGTACATTCACGCCAGCGAGTCTTCCAGAATCCGCTTTTTTGGTCAGCGTATCCCAATCTTTGGTATTGCCGAGGTTTACCAACGCATTTTTCAGTCGTACACATTCGTCGTCACTGGTACAAAGCGCCTGAGTTTTCAGCACAATACCGGCGAAATCGTCCAGCAACACCATGCCTGATTTCTGAATAGCACTGCGTAACTGCGGGTTAACTTTTGAATCATCGCTGGCCTGCGGATGGATTTGCCCACTGACTGCCTGCGTTAACGCCGTGGCTTTATCCATAATATCTGATTCCGGCACCGGCAGAGATTGGGCGGTATTCCAGATAATTTGTGAACAGTCGAACGGCGTAAACGGATAAGTTTGTCGCGTGGTGTAGTTTCCTGGCGTATGGACGTTACACATCCCCGTACCGTTTACTTTCAGCGTGTCGCCAACCCGGAGCGTTGTTTTATCGAGATCAGCCACCGTTTTGGCTTCGATAGTTTTCGCGCCTTCCAGCCAGGAGATACTTAGCTTGAGCGGCATTTCTAAAGGTACCCAGATTGTCAGCATCGTCAGCACTAACAGGCTACCGATGGCAATCACCAGGTTGCGGACCCAATGTTGGATAGGGAAGTTGCGGACTTCGTCATGCAATGACAGAAAACGCCCCTGGCGAATGACATGGCGGTCGAGATAAATATCAATATCCGTTTTTTGCCCGAGATCCTGAGCAACATACGGTTGCCAGTGAGCTGGATAGATCAGGTCGATTATCCCTAACGAAATATTGTTAATCTGTTCCTGATTCGATTCGCCAAATAGCCCCCAGCGTTTAGGCGTGCCGCGTAAGCAGTGAACTTCACGCAGCGCATTTTTTGCTGGCGGAGCAAATAAACCCCACAGGCTCGCGGCCAACAGCATAAAGGCGCCACCCACTAACCACGGTAAAACGACCGATGGGGTCACCAGACACAAAAACAGCATAATGAAAGCCACACAGATGAGTAAGGCCTCACGTAATCCGTCGGGACGACTCAGCGCGTACTCTTCAGGCGTTTCCTGGCGGATATTCAGCAGTTCTATTTGTTCGCTTTCTTCCCCACGAATCGACGCCTGGCTGTGAGGGTTCTTTTCCAGAGCGAAACCAAAATTTTCGCTGCTGTAATCGATAAGTGTGTGTCCGTTAAGGGAAATCACCAGCGGCATGGTTTCAGTACGAATCAGCTCAACGTAGTTATCGTTGGTAATGTACTGTTCCCAGAATGGCGGAAGATGTACCTCTACAGAATCGAGGTAGTAACGCCACTTATTCGGATCGTCGGTGGATAAGCCATAGCGGGTGATAGCGCGAGTGAGCGAAAGCGCGGTGTTACTCAACGCATTGAGCACCAGTTTGGGCGGCGCGGCGCTGGCACCAGAAGGCCCGACGATATCCTGCGTGCGGGCTAAAGATTCGATGTAATTTTCAACAGCGGCGCGTTCATCAGCAGTTAGCTTGCGCGAGGTCGCGCCACTAAATGATTGTGCTTGTGAGACACGAGCGCGTAAGCGCAGGTTGCGCCAAATCAGCCACCCCGCAATTAAGATGCAGGCCAGCATAGCAGCTAAAAGAAGTAATAAGGTGCTCATGCTTTCCCCATCAAACACTCGTTTTTTTATTAAAACGCAGCAAGTTGCACCCCTTACAGCATTCGGGCGTCTGCCCAACAGACTTTAAGCTACATCTTTATCGGCAGCTATGACGTCTTTCTTGAGACATTTTTGGTGCATAGCGTGCTGTAACATAATGTTAGCAAAGCGACTTTGCGAGAAATATCAGCAAATTCCTATTTCATTTGCAGCCCGTTGACATGTAGCAGAGACTGAGAAAAATCACTGTAAAGTTACAGGAATGTAAATAATTTCGAATGTTCGTTGCGTGAGATATGTGGCATACCGCACAATGAAGTACCTGCATTTACTGTTAGCCCAGCCACAATGAGTAAACCATTACAAAAACCGACCATTTTACATGTTGAAACCGTGGCCCGTTCACGGCTGTTTAATGTCGAAACGGTGGACCTGGAATTTAGCAACGGTGTGCGCCGCGTCTATGAGCGGATGCGCCCGTCTGCGCGCGAAGCTGTAATGATAGTGCCTATCATCGACAATCATTTGATTTTGATCCGTGAATACGCAGTTGGAACTGAATCCTATGAGCTTGGTTTCTCTAAAGGGTTAATCGACCCTGGCGAAACCGTCTTTGAAGCGGCAAATCGCGAACTCAAAGAAGAGGTTGGATTTGGCGCTAATCAGCTGACGTTTTTGAAAAAGCTGACAATGGCACCGTCCTATTTTTCCAGCAAAATGAATATCGTGATTGCTGAGGATCTTTATCCCGAATCGCTGGAAGGTGACGAGCCTGAAGAGTTGCCACAAGTCCGTTGGCCGCTGGCGTCGCTGCTTGATTTGCTTAATGAAGAAGATTTTAGCGAGGCGCGAAATGTCAGTGCGCTTTTCCTGGTGCGTGAATGGTTGAAAGAGCAGGGGCGTTTGTAGTTCTGCTCAATGCAGCCCGCATCAAAGTGAGGCGGGCTGCATCAACGTCTTAGAACAACTCGTGGCTCTCGCCGTTATCAATTATCGTGGTACCCACTTCATGCACAGCCTGCTGCGTCGGTTGAGTGCCTTCGATAAAGAATTCCGGACGGCTACTTCCACCATTCGCCAATTGCCCGGTGTAACGGTCAATATTCACGGTGACGATGCCCGGTGGTGGGGTTAACGGTTCTTCCGGTACGCCTTCCAGTGCGGCTTTCATAAAATCATCCCATGCTGGTTGAGCACTCTTCGCCCCACCTTCATAACCTGAGATTTGATCTTTAATAGCGCCTGATGCGGAGGTTCGTCCAAGGTCACGGCGATGATCGTCAAAACCAATCCATACGGATGTCACCACACCAGGCCCGTAGCCTGAGAACCACGCGTCTTTCGAGCTGTTCGTGGTGCCGGTTTTGCCGCCAATATCGTTACGCTTTAGATCACGGCCCGCACGCCAGCCGGTACCTTGCCAACCTGGTTCGCCATAAATATTGGAGTTCAGCGCACTTTTGATCAGGAATGCTAATGGAGTGTTAATCACATGCGGTGCGTACTCCGGCGGGCTGCTCTGTGCCACCAACTCGCTGTTCGCTTGTTCCAGTTTCGGCATTGGCACGCTGGCGTTCTGCTGTTCCTGAGATTGTGCGACATCTTCCACATCCTGATTTTCCAGCACATTAGACTTTTGCGTTTCGCCGTAAATCACTGGAATATCACAATCAGCACAAGCCACTTTCGGTTTGGCTTCAAAAAGAGTGCCGCCAACTTCAGTCTCAATTTTTGAGATGTAGTACGGGTCGACCAGGAAGCCACCGTTGGCCATCACAGAATAACCGCGAGCGACCTGCATCGGCGTGAACGAGGCTGAACCTAAGGCCAGAGATTCGGTGTGCACAATATTTTGCGCAGGGAAGCCGAAACGTTGCAGGTATTCAGCTGCATAATCGACACCCATGGCTCGCATCGCACGCACCATCACCACGTTTTTCGATTGGCCAAGCCCCTGGCGCAACCTGATTGGACCTGCATATTCTGGCGGAGAGTTTTTCGGGCGCCAGTCGGAACCGGCACCGGCATCCCAGCGCGAGATCGGCACATCGTTCAGCACGCTCGCCAGGGTCAGACCTTTATCCATTGCTGCTGTATAAAGGAACGGTTTGATGTTGGAGCCAACCTGGCGTAATGCCTGCGTGGCGCGGTTAAACTTGCTCTGATTGAAGTCAAAACCACCCACCAATGCGACAACTGCACCGTCATGTGGATTGATAGAAACCAGTGCGGAATTGACGTCCGGGACTTGCCCAAGCCACCAACTCTCTTCAACCTTACGCACCCAGATTTGTTGCCCAGCTTGCACGACATCCGTCACTTTGCGCGGCGTTGGGCCTTGTGCGGTATCTGAACGATAAGGACGCGCCCAGCGCATGCCCTCCATACTGATGGAAACGGCGCTGCCGTCAGCCATCATCGCTGTCGCTTCTGTCGGGGTTGCCTGGGTAATAACGGCAGGGAACATTGGGCCGTAGACCGGTAGATTCTTTAACGAATCAACAATCCTGGTTTGATCCCACGGTGTTTCGCCCACTTTCCACAGCACATTGGATGGGCCGCGGTAACCATGGCGCATATCGTAAGCAATTACGTTATTGCGTACGGCTTGCTGCGCGGCTTGCTGATTTTTGCGCGCGATGGTGGTGTAAACCTTAAAACCATCTTCGTAGGCTTTTTCACCATAACGCGCCACCATATCCTGGCGCACCAACTCTGAAAGATACGGCGCAGAGAAAGCGATTTCTGGCGCGTGATAATTAGCATCAATAGGCTGATTACGCGCTTCATCATACTGCGCCTGCGTAATATAGTTTTCGCTTAACATACGCGATAACACGACATTACGACGGGAAGTAGCACGATCCATTGAGTAAAGGGGGTTAAAGGTTGACGGTGCTTTTGGCAAGCCGGCAATCACCGCCATTTCACTCAGTGTGAGTTGATCAATCGGCTTACCGAAATAGACTTGTGCTGCCGCACCGACACCATAGGCACGGTAACCGAGATAAATCTTGTTAAGGTATAACTCGAGGATTTCATCTTTAGTCAGCAACTGCTCGATACGAATCGCCAGGAACACTTCTTTTATCTTACGCATCAGCGTGCGTTCAGGGCTCAAGAAGAAGTTACGTGCCAACTGCTGCGTGATGGTACTCGCACCTTGAGAAGCGTGACCCGAAAACAGCGCCACACTGGCAGCACGGAAGATCCCGACAGGGTCAACACCGTGGTGCTCGTAGAAACGGCTGTCCTCAGTTGCAATAAACGCTTTCACCATCACTGGCGGAATTTGCTGGAGCGTAACCGGGATACGGCGTTTTTCCCCGTATTGTGCGATTAGCTCACCATCGGCGCTATAAACCTGCATTGGGATCTGGAGTCGCACGTCTTTAAGCGTGGCGACATCAGGCAACTGCGGCTCAATAAATTTGTAGAGCCCGAAGATCGAGCCTGCTCCCAGCAGAATGCAACACACTGCAAGGATTAATAAATACTTTACGAACTTCACCTTAAATTTCCCATTACGTTTCCATTGGGCAGTTTATAAACAACCGCGCGGTAGTATAAAGGCAAGCCAGTGGCATTGGTATGGCATTTTCCTCGCACGGCGATAAGGAGATCGTAATCATGATGTTCTCGACCTGGCAAATAGGCCTGGATATTCAACATGAAAGCATTCGTGCTGTGGCTGTCCAGCGCCAGCGGCAAGGGTGGCAGCTTCGGCATTGGTGGCAACTTCCATTGCCCGAAGGCACCTTTCGTGATGGTTTATTAACTAATTCTGAAGCTTTCACTAAAGCTTTGCTGGACTGGCGAAAAGAATTGCCGGTTCGCCATCAATTACGCGTTTCTTTTCCAACCCAACGGACATTGCAACGCCCCATTCCTGCGCCTGATAAACGTCTGGCGGAACCTGCAAGTGAAGCGTATATCGCATCAGCCACTGCACGGCAGTTGCAGATGACACCGGCTCAATTGTGCTGGGATTATTTAGCGTCACAAGATGTTACTGACCCGTATCTGATCATAGCTGCGCGCCAGACAGATGTCGCAGCGTTGATAAAAAGTCTGGCAGCGATAAGGCTCTATCCGGCAACGCTAACTCCCGGTGCGAGTGCATTGCCAGCGCTCATTGCACCGTGTCATTTGGAGAAGTGCCAGTATTTGGTACATCACGAAGGGGATCACTGGTTGTGGGCCTCTGCTGAAGCCATGCCACGTTGGGGATGGGTTGATACCCATGTTGTCCCAACGATTGCCGAGCTATGCCAGCAATTAAAAACTGCGCCAGACAGAGTGGCACTGAGTTTCGCGCAGCCACAGTCACTGCCAACTGGGGTATTACTTTTGGACGCCTGGGAGGCACTTTCACGTTTGCAGCCGCCATTGCCACGTCATGGCGGGATATTTACGGTGGCAATAGCGCTGGCAATCGGTCAGGTTTCCCGATGAAAGGGCTAATAAATTTATTGCCCTGGAGGAAGACACTGCGCCAACAGAGGATATGCCGTTGGAGTGTATTGCTGGCTGCGGTTTTCATTCTCGCTCCTTTATTTGCCGCTGGCGCCCGGCAGTTATCGGCATGGAAATTAAGCCAGCAGCAGATTCAAAATGCATATCTGACAAGTACGCTTCCCGCCTTGCAAGCCCTGTATCAGCAACAATTGGGTTTGCAGGAACAGAACAGAAAATTACTGCAGTTGCAGCAAATTCGCGATGCACAGCAACAGGCCGTGCAGGTATGGGAACGGCGATTACTTCGTCTGGCGAGCGGCTTGCCTGCCGGAGCCTGGTTGTCCTCTCTCACCCTACAAAAGGGGCGATTTGAGATTAAGGGACACGCAATGGAGCTGGAAGATATACGGACGCTGGAAAAGGACCTTGCTCAGCTTGGCGATGTGGCGACAGTGCAGACGGATGCGGTTCAGCATGAAACACCCGGTGGGTTTGGCTTCGGTTTCACACTCACGCTGTCTGAGGTAGCCAATGCCCTGGCTGATTGAACGCTGGTTTAGTGGTGCGCACTGGGTACGAGTCGTTACCTTTACCACCTTAAGTAGCATGGTCATTCTTGCCGTATGGCTGTTGCTGGTAGTGCCGCAGCATTCTCAGATTCAACAGTTGCGAGCGAACAGCATGAAAGCGAGTCAACAACTGGCACTGTTAAGACACAAAATCCGGCAGTTGGCTGCACATGAACAACCTGTTATGTCGTCAAATTCGCCAGTGTTTTCCGTGGTGGAGTTTGTCAGACAAGCGGACGGGCAATTAGTGAAGTGGCAGCCGGAAGAGAGAAGCGCTGTTCTGACTATGTTGGTTCCGTGGGAAAAATTGCCAGGATTATTCATATGGCTCGCTGAATACCGTGTTGTGGCAGACCACTCGTTCACCATCACGGCCCAAGGGGAGTTACTCAATCTGGTTCTGGGCATGGAGTTTGCCGATGATCCGTAGCATTAGCGGGTTGGTCTTCCTGGTTATCTCCCCGGCGTGGGCGATACCTCCAAATCCCTTTCAGCCACACATTTCGCTCTGTGAAAGTTTGGCCACTCAACTTGAGAGTTGGTCGTTAAATGGCGTTATCACTTCAACCAACACCAGCACGGCTTTGATGCTCAGCCCACAAGGTGTATGGCGGCGAATCAAGCAAGATAACGAGCTCTTTGAAGGTGCTCAGATTGAAAGCGTGGGTGAGGGATATGTGGTCGCCAAACTTGGTCCAGGTTGCCCAATCTCTTCTTACCGTTGGGATATAAAAGGAAAAACACATGCAATGGATGCGGGTATTACTTCTGACGCTGGTGCTGCCATTCACCAGCCAGGCCGATAAAGGTATTTCGCTGGTACTTGATGATGCGCCGATAAGCCAGGTGTTGCAGGCGCTGGCTGAAACCCAACGAGTTAACCTGTTGATTGCACCTGGTGTTGAAGGTGTGCTGTCGCTTAATTTAATCAATGTGCCGTGGAAACAAGCGTTTCAACTGGTGCTCAATAGCGCTGAGCTGACTCAGCAACGGGACGGCAATGTCATACAAATTCTTTCTAAGGCTCGCCAGCGCGAACAGCAAGCGTTAGCAATGGAACAGCGTAAACAGCTCACTCTCAACCAACCGATGTTGCAGCAGGTTTTTGCCCCCCATCATGCTGATGTTGAAGAGCTAGCCAGTGCATTGAAATCGGCGGGCGCTAAACTAATGAGCGCCATGGGCTATGTCACGGTAGATAAGCGAACTAATCGGCTGATTGTGCATGACAATAAGGATGTATTGAAACAGATTACCGCCTGGATAGCTGAAATGGATTTACCCATTGGGCAAGTGGAAATCGAAGCCCATATCGTCACTATCAATCAGGACAAGCTGCGCGAGCTGGGTGTGAAATGGTCTGCTGCGGAGCAAACTGGAGAAAGTAAAATTTACCAGCCTACGGGAATCTCGGCCGATCTCTCGGTTGCAAACGCCACGACTAAAGTCGGTTTCAATATTGCTCGCATCGATGGCCGGCTGCTGGAACTGGAGCTATCTGCTCTGGAGCAGCAGCAACAATTAGAGATTATTGCCAGCCCGCGCTTGATGGCAGCTCACCAGCAACCTGCCAGCATTAAACAAGGGACTGAAATTCCCTATCAGGTTTCTAGCGGTGAGAGTGGAGCAACCGCAATTGAATTTAAGGAAGCGGTTCTGGGGATGGAAGTGACTCCAACCATTCAGCCTCATGGCAATATTCGTTTGAAGCTACGTATCAGCCAAAATATGCCGGGCCGAAGTATTCAGCAGGCTGATGGCGAAGTGCTGGCGATAGACAAGCAAGAGATAGAAACTGTGGTGGCGGTGAAAGATGGCGAAACCCTCGCGCTGGGTGGGATTTTCCAGCAGCAAAACAAAGACAGCAATGATAGTGTACCCATTCTCGGCTCGCTCCCACTCGTCGGGAGCCTGTTTCGCCACGATGCTAAAAACCATCAGCGCCGCGAATTAGTGGTATTTATTACTCCGCGACTTATCCCTGTTCTATAGTGTTTTCTTTCGCCATAGTGGAGTTTTTCTTTGAAACGGTGCCCAGGTGTTTGACGGCAGAGAGGAATTAGCTTACAAGGTGTACCGTTTCGAGAGGCTGGATGCTCAAGACTTGTGACAGATAACCCTGATTTATGCATTTTCTTCTTCATAAGAACGCTGGGGAATATAATCGGTTGCCAAACCACCTTGAGTATTGAGATAATTTTCAGTCTGACTCTCGCACTATCGCTTATGAGGTTTCAGTTCATGTCCCGCTGCACCTGGTTTTAACAGGGCGGGTTTATCATCAACGAATTGTCTTAGTAGTACCGAAAAAATGGCAGAGAAACGCAATATCTTTCTGGTTGGGCCTATGGGTGCCGGCAAAAGCACTATTGGGCGTCAGTTAGCTCAGCAACTCAATATGGAATTTTTCGATTCTGATCAAGAGATTGAGAAACGTACTGGAGCTGATGTGGGCTGGGTATTCGACGTTGAAGGCGAAGACGGCTTCCGCGATCGCGAAGAAAAAATCATCAACGAACTCACTGAAAAGCAGGGCATTGTGCTGGCAACTGGCGGCGGCTCTGTGAAGTCTCGTGAGACCCGTAACCGTCTCTCCGCCCGTGGAGTTGTGGTGTATCTTGAAACCACAATCGAAAAACAGCTTGCTCGTACACAGCGCGATAAAAAGCGCCCACTGCTGCAAGTTGAGACTCCACCGCGTGAAGTTCTTGAAGCATTAGCTCAAGAGCGCAATCCTCTTTACGAAGAGATTGCTGATGTGACGATTCGCACTGACGACCAAAGCGCCAAAGTGGTTGCCAACCAGATTATTCATATGTTGGAAAGCAACTGATTCTGGCTTAATCGAAAAAAACGCCTGCGGGCTAAGCAACATCAAGGTGGACTTCGCGTTATGGAGAGGTTAACAGTCACTCTCGGGGAACGTAGTTACCCTATCACCATTGCTGCTGGGTTATTTAGTGACTCGGCATCTTTTGGGCCGCTGAAAGCTGGCGACCAAACGATGCTGGTGACCAATGAAACCCTGGCGCCGCTCTACCTGGATAAGGTGCGTGGCGTGCTTGAGCAAGCGGGCGTTAAAGTCGATTCCGTCATCCTTCCGGATGGCGAACAATTTAAAAGCCTCGCAGTATTAGATACTGTCTTTACCGCGTTGCTTGAAAAGCCACACGGTCGTGATACGACACTCATCGCCCTTGGTGGCGGTGTCGTCGGTGACCTGACTGGCTTTGCTGCGGCGAGCTATCAACGTGGCGTGCGTTTTATTCAAGTCCCAACCACCTTGCTTTCGCAAGTGGACTCTTCAGTTGGCGGAAAAACAGCCGTTAACCACCCCCTCGGTAAAAATATGATTGGTGCGTTCTACCAGCCAGCTTCGGTTGTGGTGGATCTCGACTGTCTGAAAACTTTACCGCCGCGGGAGTTAGCCTCTGGCCTGGCTGAAGTGATTAAATACGGCATTATTCTCGACGGTGAATTCTTCGATTGGCTTGAAGAAAACCTGGACGCATTGCTGGCGCTTGATGGCAAAGCGATGTCCTGGTGTATTCGTCGTTGTTGTGAGCTGAAAGCCGAAGTTGTTGCCGCTGACGAGCGCGAAAGCGGCTTACGTGCTTTACTGAATCTGGGCCACACCTTTGGTCACGCTATAGAAGCTGAAATGGGCTATGGCAACTGGCTGCACGGTGAAGCTGTTGCTGCAGGTATGGTGATGGCGGCTCGTACAGCACAACGTCTTGGGAATTTCAGTGAGGCCGATGTGCGCAGAATCATCAAACTGCTACAACGTGCCGGGCTGCCAGTGACCGGGCCGAAAGAAATGCTTGCCGCCGCGTATATGCCCCACATGATGCGTGACAAGAAAGTTTTAGCTGGTGAGCTGCGCTTGGTGCTGCCACTGGCAATCGGGAAGAGTGAAATGCGTGGCGGAGTGCCACACGATGTCGTTTTGTCCGCCATTGCTGATTGTCAGCAGGCTTAATTATTAGAAATTTCGGTCGCTTGTAGTCAGGCGATTTTTAACTTCGGGTGATGTGCTGAGTTCGAATTGCTGGCATAAGCCTTTGAGTGGGGTGTTAAATGGATGAGTTTAAACCGGAAGACGAACTGAAACCTGATCCCAGCGATCGCCGTTCAGGCCGTAACCGTAAAGCTGATGAGCGCGACAGTGAGCCACATTTCAATGTCGATGATGTTGAGTTAGACGCCGACGAGCCTCGTCCTGCGCGTTCCCGCCGTACTCGTGATGAAGAAGAGTATGAAAACGATGACGAGATGCAAGTTGATGCAGAAGAACGTCGTCCGGCACGTGCCCGCAAAAAATCCGCTAAACCGAAAGTTCCGGTATCCCGTCAGCACCTGATGATGGGCATTGGTATTCTCGTTCTGTTGCTGCTCATCATTGGGATTGGTTCGGCGCTGAAAGCCCCATCTTCTGATACGGAAACCGTGAATAAGAATCCGTCTGCCGAGAAAAACATTGATCTGTCTGGTTCTACTAGCGATCAGGCTAATGGTACTCAACCTCAGCCAGGTTCGACATCTGCGGCTAACCAGACAGAAAATGCAGGAAACCCACAAGAAGTGACTCTTCCTGCCATTTCGTCAACCCCGACTGACGCACAAACTCAGCCTGCACCTCAGGGCCAGCAGCGTGTTGAAGTTCCGGGTGATCTGAATAACGCCCTGACTCAACAATCCGGCCAGATTGATAATGTGGTGAGCAATTCAACGTTGCCAACCGCACCGGCTACAGTTGCCGCAGTTGCAGGTAGTAATGGCGCAACGACAGCACCACGCCCGGTCGCGAAATCAGAGCCTGCGAAGCCAGCAGCACCACGCCAGGAACGTAAAACTGCAGTGATTGAGCCGCACAAAACTCAGCCTGCTAAGCAACAGACTGTGGCGAAAACGCCAGTAGCGGAACCAAAACCGGTAACGACTGCGAAACGTAGCGAGCCAGCTCCAGTTCCCGCACCAACTGCGACTACATCTGTGAAAGTCCCTGTGACCGAAGTTGCACCGAAAGCGACGACTACGACCACTGCTACCGCAGCCACTCCGGCTCCGAAAGCAACAGCCGCTGCGCCAGTGACAGCAGCAACAGGTGCTGTAGCGGGTGATGCGGGCGCAATCAAAGGCGCTCCTGGTAGCAATTACACCTTACAACTCAGCTCCTCTTCTAACTCAGATAACTTGAATGCCTGGGCGAAGAAAGAGAAACTGCAACACTATATGGTCTACCAGACAGTACGAAATGGTCAGCCATGGTATGTGTTGGTTAGCGGTATTTACGCCAGCAAAGATGAGGCAAAACGTGCCGTAGCAACATTGCCAGCTGATGTACAGGCTAAGAACCCGTGGGCAAAACCTATCCATCAGGTTCAGTCTGATCTGAAGTGATGAACAAGCGCAGCCGCTGTTGGAACCTTTCCACAGCAGGAAAAGGTGTAAATAGTTAGGCAGCATGAAAAAAAATCGCGCTTTTCTGAAATGGGCGGGGGGGAAATACCCCCTGCTCGAAGACATTAAAAAGTATCTGCCGAAAGGTGATTGTTTGATTGAGCCGTTTGTTGGTGCTGGCTCAGTCTTTCTGAATACTGATTACTCCCGTTATATCCTCGCAGATATTAATAGCGATCTGATTAACCTATATAACATCGTCAAAACACGTACGGATGAGTACGTTGAAGAGTCCAGAAAACTCTTCACTGCGGCACAAAACGACGAGCAAGCGTTCTATCTCAATCGAACTGAATTTAATCTGTGCAAAGATGAGTTCCGTCGTGCACTTCTGTTTTTATATCTGAACCGCCATTGTTACAACGGCCTTTGTCGTTATAACCTACGTGGTGAATTCAACGTCCCGTTCGGCCGCTACATCAAACCCTACTTCCCGGAAGAAGAGTTGTATCATTTTGCCGAGCGAGCACAAAACGCCACGTTCCTGTGCCAGTCGTATGATGTCAGCATGGCGAATGTCGCTGCGGGTTCTGTAGTCTATTGCGACCCGCCTTACGCGCCATTGTCTGCCACGGCTAATTTTACGGCGTATCACACCGATAGCTTTAATATGGTGCAGCAACAACATCTGGCGCAGTTAGCTGAAAACTTGCAAGAAGGTGGCATCCCGGTGCTGATTTCAAACCATGACACTGAGTTGACTCGGTTGTGGTACAAGCAGGCGAAAATGCATAAGTTGCAGGTTCGGCGCAGCATCAGTCGGGATGGTGGAAAACGTAACAAGGTGGACGAACTGCTGGCGCTTTACAAAGTCGGTGCCTAAGCTGTTTCGCCCGCGGTCGTTTTTGATTTGCTATTGGAGAAGCGGATGAAACAGTTTTTGATTGCCCCATCAATCCTCTCAGCCGATTTTGCCCGCCTGGGTGAAGACACGGCTGCGGTACTGGCTGCTGGTGCGGATGTCGTCCATTTTGATGTTATGGATAACCATTACGTCCCAAATCTCACCATCGGCCCGATGGTACTAAAAGCCCTGCGTGATTACGGTATTACCGCTCCTGTTGATGTGCATCTGATGGTGAAACCCGTTGACCGTATTATTCCGGACTTCGCCGCTGCCGGTGCCAATATCATCACCTTCCACCCGGAAGCGTCAGAGCATGTTGACCGTTCCCTGCAACTGATTAAAGAGCATGGCTGTAAAGCAGGCCTGGTGTTTAACCCGGCGACATCGCTCAGTTGGCTTGATCACGTTATGGATAAGCTGGATGTGATTTTGCTGATGTCCGTTAACCCCGGTTTCGGTGGGCAATCTTTCATTCCTCATACGCTGGAAAAATTACGTCAGGTGCGTGAACGTATTGATGCTTCCGGTTATGACATCCGCCTGGAAGTCGACGGTGGTGTAAAAGCGGACAACATCGCAGAAATTGCCGCAGCAGGTGCAGATATGTTTGTCGCCGGTTCTGCGATTTTCAACCAGCCGGATTACAAAGCGGTTATTGACCGTATGCGTAGTGAGTTGGCAAAGGTAACTCATGGATAAGTTAAATAAAATTCGCGGTATCGCCTTTGATTTAGACGGTACGCTGGTTGACACCGCATTGGGTTTGACGCAGGCAATGGACCAGGCGCTGTATGCGCTGGAGTTGCCAACAGCAGGTGAAGACAAAGTTGAAAAGTGGATCGGCAATGGTGCCGATGTGCTGGTTAAGCGTGCGCTGACCTGGGCGTTAAAAGGCGAAGAGCCACAAGACGACCAGTGCCGTATCGCGCGTAAACTGTTTGATGCTTTCTATGCACAAACTGCGGAAGAGGGCAGTTTCCTGTTCCCTGAAGTGGCTAACACTCTGGCGGCATTGGCCGAGAAAGGCCTGCCGATGGGCCTGGTCACTAACAAGCCGACTCCATTTGTGCTGCCGATGCTGGAAAGATTAGGCATCGCGCATTACTTCAAAATCATTATTGGTGGCGACGATGTGGAAAATAAAAAACCTCATCCCGAAGCGCTGCACAAAGTGATGGAGAAGTTGAACCTCAGTGCTGAAGAGCTGCTGTTTGTTGGTGATTCACGCAACGATATTCTCGCAGCACAGGCGGCTGGGTGCTGTTCCATTGGCCTGACTTATGGTTATAACTACGGTGAAGCCATCGAGTTGAGCAAACCCGATTTCGTGTACGACCATTTCAACGATTTATTGCCCGCATTAGGGCTCTCTAACAAAGAACATCAGGAATCAGAACATGAGTAAGCCCATCGTCTTTAGTGGCGCACAGCCATCAGGTGAATTGACCATTGGTAACTACATGGGTGCGCTACGTCAGTGGGTCCATATGCAGGATGATTACCACTGCATTTACTGCATCGTTGACCAGCACGCGATTACCGCGCGTCAGGATGCGACACAACTACGCAGCCGTACTCTCGATACGTTGGCGTTGTACCTGGCTTGCGGTATTGACCCGGCGAAAAGTACTATCTTTGTACAGTCCCACGTGCCTGAACATGCACAACTGGGCTGGGTACTGAACTGCTACACCTATTTTGGTGAGCTAAGCCGCATGACTCAGTTCAAAGATAAATCTTCCCGCTATGCTGAAAACATTAACGCTGGCCTGTTTGATTATCCGGTGCTGATGGCCGCTGACATTCTGCTGTACCAGACCAACCTGGTGCCCGTTGGTGAAGACCAGAAACAGCACCTGGAACTGAGCCGCGATATCGCTGCACGTTTCAATGCGTTGTACGGTGATGTGTTCAAAGTACCAGAGCCGTTCATCCCGAAATCTGGCGCGCGCGTAATGTCTCTGCTTGAGCCGACCAAGAAAATGTCTAAATCAGACGATAACCGCAACAACGTTATTGGCCTGCTGGAAGACCCGAAATCTGTCGTGAAGAAAATCAAACGCGCGGTAACTGACTCTGACGAGCCACCTGTCGTGCGTTACGATACTGCCAACAAAGCGGGCGTATCCAACATGCTGGATATCCTGGCGGGTGTGACGGGTAAATCTATCCCTGAGCTTGAGCAGCAGTTTGAAGGCAAA
This sequence comes from Buttiauxella agrestis ATCC 33320, assembly GCA_024169445.1. GTDB lineage: Bacteria > Pseudomonadota > Gammaproteobacteria > Enterobacterales > Enterobacteriaceae > Buttiauxella > Buttiauxella ferragutiae. Next base: position 641,185 of record JALKFA010000001.1, on the reverse strand, counting down.
ATGTATGGGCACCTGAAAGGCGACGTGGCTGAGGCTGTTTCAGACATGTTGACCGAGTTGCAGGAGCGTTTTCATCGTTTCCGTAACGATGAAGCATTCTTGCAGCAAGTGATGAAAGACGGTGCCGAGAAAGCACGTGCGCACGCCAGTGCCACGCTGAAAAAGGTCTATGAAGTTATTGGGTTTGTCGCACACCCATAATTTTTAACACAACCCTCATCCTAACCTTCTCCCTGAGGGAGAAGGGATTGATCGGTTTTCCCCTGTCCTGAGGGAGAAGGGATTGATCGGTTTTCTCCTGCCCTGCAGGAGAAGGGATTGATCGGTTTTCTCCCTCTCCTGCGGGAGAAGGGATTGATCGGTTTTCCCCTGTCCTGTGGGAGAAGGGATTGATCGGTTTTCTCCCTCTCCTGCGGGAGAGGGCCGGGGTGAGGGCGTCCCTCCCCATAAATTCCCCAGCTAAATATCTTTTGTGATCCCATTCTCTTTTTGCATCTTTCCCGTTTGCCATTTATATTCAATTTAATGAAGATATAACTATTCAATAAATTGAAGATTAAATATGAGCCGTAGCTTTATCAAAAAAGAAGGGGTTGCCCAGGCTAGTCTGGCGCGTTATTTGCTGGGCGAGAAAAGCGGTAACCGACTGAAAACCATTGATGAACTGGCGAGCGAATGTCGTTTTTCCGTCGGGCTGATTCAGGCGGCGTTAAAAACCCTTGAGAATGCCGGAGCGGTAAAAGTTGAGAGACGCGGGCGCAACGGCAGCTATCTGGTCAGCATGGATAACAAAGCCTTATTGGCTTTTGCTGATATCGGCAATGTCGTGTGTGCGATGCCGCTGCCTTACACCCGGCTTTATGAAGGTTTAGCCAGTGGCCTGAAAGCGCAGTTTGATGGCATCCCATTTTACTACGCGCATATGCGTGGCTCAGATGTTCGGGTGGAATGCTTGTTGAATGGCGTCTATGACCTTGCGGTTGTCTCAAGGCTTGCCGCGCAGAGCTATCTCGATAACAGCGATGTCTTTATGGCGCTGGAACTTGGGCCACACACTTACGTTGGCGAACACAAATTGATTTGCCGTACCGGTAATCAGCAAATTAGACGTGTCGGCCTCGACCCGCGTTCCGCCGATCAGCGCATTATGACGGACATTTATTTCGCGGGTCAGCCGGTTGAGATCCTCGATGTGCCTTACCACGAGAGCCTTAATCGTATCGCCAAAGGCGAAATTGATGCGGTTATCTGGAACGTGGGTAGTGAGGCGGATCTTGAGTTACTCGGCCTGCAAGCGCAGCCCCTTAAAGGCGACTCGCGTTTTTTGCAGGCTTCCGAGGCCGTGGTGCTGACTCGCGCCGATGATGCGCCAATTAATCAATTGCTGCGCACAGTGGTGAACAAAAATGAGCTGCTTGCTCACCAACAAAGAGTGCTGCTGGGTGAGCAGGAGCCAAGCTATTAGAACTTCATCAAAGGGTAAATCAGGATGGAAGAACGGCTAAACCTGCTGTGTGATGCGGGCGTTATCGACAGAGATATTTGCGACGGCATGATTGCTGTCGTTGAGAAAATGGAAACGGTGTGGGCCATTCCCGTGCGTAATGAACAAGGGGAAATGGCGATCACCCATATGGCAAACGCGCTGATGCGCAGCCGTCGGGGTGAAGAAATCGGCCCACTTGATGAAGACCTGCTGGAAGAAATTGTCACTTCTCAGGCTTATGCCGAACTGCTGCCGATTCACCAGGCGATGCTGGCTCCCTTTGATGTGAATATTCACCCGAATGAAGAAGGCTATCTGCTCGCGAACCTGTTTAGTTTGTGGATGGTTAGCAAAGGCTAAGAATTTTTTTGTCAGCCGTCTGCTTTAATTTAAATATTCAAAAAAATGATTATTTAAATTTTTTTGCAGCATGGAGTCGAGAGGCAAGGGCATGTTTATTGAAGCACTCAAGGCACAAAACCCAGCACTGATTGGGGCCGCACTGAAGTTATGGCAGCAGGGAGAGATATTGCCAGATACCTGCGTCATTGATGTTGATAAGGTTTTGGAAAATGGACGCCGCCTGCTTGAAACAGCAGAGCGTCATGGCATCACGCTGTATCTGATGACCAAGCAACTGGGGCGTAATCCGTGGCTGGCGAAGCGTCTGATTGAGCTGGGTTTTCACGGTACCGTTGCGGTGGATTTCAAAGAAGCCCGCACGCTGCGCAATGCAGAAGTACCGGTTTCCCATGTCGGACATTTAGTTCAGCTACCAAAAAGTCTGGTAACGGAAAACGTCACCGTTTCACCTGAAATGATCACCGTTTTCTCGCTGGATAAAGCCGAGGAAATCTCTGTTGCAGCGCAACGTCTTGGGCATATCCAGCCCATCATGTTGAAAGTGTTCGATGAACAAGACCACCTGTATTCAGGCCAGGAAGCCGGGTTCCCGTTGTCAGCACTGGATAACGTGGTTGCCGCTCTCAAGAACATGCCGGGCGTGAAAATCGCCGGGCTGACCCACTTCCCCTGCCTGCTCTGGGATGAAGAATTACAGCAAACGCTGCCCACGCCCAATCTGCATACGCTATTGCAGGCGCGCGATCTGCTTCGTGCGCAGGGCATAGACGTGGCACAGCTCAACGCGCCATCGGCTTCAAGTTGCAGTACTTTACCGTTGCTGGCTGAATATGGTGTGACCCATGCCGAACCGGGACATGCTCTAACCGGAACGATTCCCGCTAACCAGCATGGCGACCAGCCAGAACACATCGCCATGCTCTATCTCACCGAAATCTCACACCAGTTTCAGGGCAACAGCTATTGCTTCGGCGGCGGTTATTACCGCCGTGGTCATGCGCAAAACGCGCTGGTTTTCCCTGTTCTGGACGGTGAAGCTTTATCAGCAAAATTGCTACCGATGGACGACAGCAGCATTGATTACCACATCGGGCTGGCGGGCGAGTTCCCGGTCAGCACGCCAGTGGTGATGTGTTTCCGTACTCAGGTTTTTGTCACGCGCAGCGATGTGGCACTGGTGTCCGGAATCAGCCGCGGAGAACCTGTACTCGAAGCTTTGTATGACAGCCTTGGTAACCCAATTTGCGGAGGTTCGCGTGAGTAAGTTTGTGGTGGTGGTGATTGATAGTTTTGGCGTCGGCGCGATGGACGATGTGCCGCAAGTCAGGCCGGAGGATGTCGGTGCAAATACCTGCGGGCATATTTTGCAGCATTTCCCACAATTACGTTTACCGGTGCTGGAACAGCTTGGCTTGATCAACGCGCTGGGTTTTACCACCGGAGCCATGCGCCCTTCAGCGAATGCAGTTTACGGAACAGCCGCGCTGCAACACGAAGGTGGCGATACTTTTATGGGGCACCAGGAAATTCTCGGTACCCGTCCACAAGCGCCGTTGCGTATGCCTTTCTCTGAAGTGATTGATGAAGTAGAGCGTGCACTGATTGCCGATTGTTGGCAGGTCGAGCGGGTGGGCAGTGGGCTGCAATATTTGTGGGTCAATCAGGCGGTGGCGATTGGCGACAACCTTGAAGCTGACCTCGGCCAGGTGTTTAACATCAGTGCCAATCTGAATGCGATCTCTTTCGAGGAAGTACGCAATATCGGCGAAATTGTCCGCCGTTGCGTGCAGGTTGGGCGCGTGATTGCGTTTGGCGGCCTGCTGGAAAGCAGTTCGCAACTCCAGAACGCCGCCGAGGAAAAACAGGGCAAATACATTGGCATTAACGCGCCGCGATCCGGGGTGTATCAGCACGGTTTTCAGGTGGTTCATATGGGGTTCGGGGTGAATGCCAGCGTACAGGTGCCACAAAAACTGCATGAGTCCGCTATCAAAACAGTACTGGTGGGGAAAGTGGCCGACATCGCCATCAATCCGCACGGTGTCAGCTACCAGAACCTCGTTGATACCCAGCAAATCATGGACATCACGCTTGCTGAAGTCCAAAAGCCCGGTGACGTTTTTATCTGCACCAACATTCAGGAAACCGACCTCGCCGGGCACGCTCAGGATGTCGCACGTTACGCCGAGCGTTTGCAGGTGGTGGATAAAAATCTCGGCAAGTTAATGGACGTGATGCAGCCCAGTGATTACCTGGTGGTCATGGCCGATCACGGCAACGACCCGACCATCGGCCACAGCAAACATACCCGTGAAAATGTGCCGCTACTCGTCTGGCAGCGGGGGATCACCGGCGCAAATCTTGGCCGCAGAACAACACTGTCTGATGTGGGTGCTACCGTTTGCGATTTCTTCAACGCAAATGTGCCACAAAACGGCACTTCATTCTTGTCACAACTGCACACCACGAACACCGGAGGCAACCATGGCTGAACAGCAACGAATTGATGCGTCGGGCTACACCTACGCGCATGAACATCTGCATATCGACTTATCGTCATTCAAAAACAACATCGATTGCCGCCTGGATCAATACGACCTGATTTGTGCGGAAATGAAAACGCTGTACGCGCTGGGCGTGCGCAACATCATCGAAATGACCAACCGCTACATGGGGCGTAACCCTCAGTTTATGTTGGATATCATGCGTGATAGCGGAATGAACGTCGTCGCGTGTACCGGTTATTACCAGCATGACTTTTTCCCGGCTCACGTCGCCACAACTCCCGTTGAAAAACTGGCGCAGGAGATGATCGACGAAATTGAACAAGGTATTGATGGCACTGAATTAAAGGCCGGGATCATTGCTGAAATTGGTTCGAGCGTAGACGTAATTACCCCTGATGAAGCCAAAGTTTTTGCTGCTGCGGCTTTAGCGCACCGTGAAACTGGGTGTGCGATTTCAACTCACACCTCTTTTAGCACTATGGGGCTGGAACAACTGACGCTGCTGAAAAGCCACGGTGTGGATTTATCTCGCGTTGTTGTGGGCCACTGCGACCTGAAAGATAACCTCGACAACATTCTGCGCATGATTGAGCAGGGCGCGTATGTGCAGTTCGATACCATCGGGAAAAACAACTATTACCCGGATGAGAAACGCGTGGCAATGCTGCAAGAAATTGCCAGCCGCGGGCTGCTCGACCACGTCATGCTTTCCATGGATATTACCCGTCGTTCACATCTGAAGGCGAACGGGGGGCTTGGTTTTGATTATTTGCTGACAACGTTCGTGCCTCTTTTGCTCGAGGCAGGCTTCTCTCAGGCCGACGTTGATTTGATGTTACGTGACAACCCCTCTGTCTTCTTTAAATAAGGATTTCCCATGAAAAAGATCGGTGTTGCTGGCTTACAGCGTGAACTTATTAAAAAAACCATCGAAACGTCTGCACCTGACTGCTTTGAAGTGTTTATTTACAACGATATGGAAGCTGCCATGAAAGTGAAATCCGGGCAGCTTGATTACTACATTGGTGCCTGTAATACCGGCGCTGGGGCAGCACTTTCCATTGCCATCGCGGTGATTGGTTACAACAAAAGCTGCACCATCGCCAAGCCTGGCATTAAGGCAAAAGAAGAGCAGGTGGCCAAAATGGTGGCGGATGGGAAAGTTGCTTTTGGTCTGTCGGTTGAGCATATCGAGCATGCCATTCCGATGCTTATCGCCCATTTAAAATAAAGGCCGCGCTATGGATTTCTACATTCAAATAATCGTGGTGGCCTGCCTGACTGGGATGACGGCCTTGCTGGCGCATAAGTCAGCAGCCGTGTTCCACGACGGCATTCGCCCCATTTTGCCGCAGCTTATCGAAGGTAATATGAATCGCCGCGAGGCGGGCAGTATCGCTTTCGGTCTGAGCATTGGTTTCGTGGCGTCGGTGGGTATTTCGTTTACGCTGAAAACTGGGTTGCTTAATGCATGGTTGTTATTCCTGCCGACAGATATCCTCGGAGTCTTAGCGGCAAATAGTTTGTTGGCGTTTGGGTTGGGCGCAGTCTGGGGAATTTTGATCCTGACTTGCTTGATCCCGGTAAACCATTTGCTGACGGCACTGCCAGTGGATGTGTTGGGTTCGTTGGGTGAGTTGAGCTCGCCAGTGGTTTCTGCATTTGCGCTGTTCCCACTGGTGGCAATTTTCTATCAATTTGGCTGGAAGAGCAGTCTGCTCGCAGCCTTTGTGGTGTTAATGACGCGCGTTTTGATCGTGCGTTTCTTCCCACACCTCAATCCCGAATCTATCGAAATCTTCGTCGGCATGGTGATGCTGCTGGGGATTGCGATTACTCAGGATCACCGTACCCGTGATGAGCGAGAACATGATACCGAGGGGGTATCGGTCTTTGAGGAGCGAACATCGCGCATTATCAAGCACCTACCGTATATCGCGGTTGTTGGTGGGTTGATTGCGGTCGTCGCCAGCATGAAGATTTTTGCCGGTTCTGAAGTGTCGATCTTTACGCTGGAGAAGGCTTATTCCGCAGGCATCACGCCTGAGCAGTCACAAACCCTGGTGCATCAGGCCGCACTTGCGGAGTTTATGCGTGGGCTGGGATTTGTTCCACTGATTGCCACCACGGCGCTGGCGACGGGTGTGTACGCCGTTGCTGGTTTCACCTTTGTTTACGCCGCCGGATACTTGATTTCTAACCCGCTGTTAGCGTTTGCGGTGGGTGCGGTGGTGATTTCCGTTGAAGTATTACTGCTACGTTCCATCGGCAAATGGCTCGGGCGTTATCCATCGGTGCGTAACGCATCGGATAACATCCGTAACTCGATGAATATGTTGATGGAAATGGCGCTGCTGGTTGGCTCTATCTTTGCGGCTATCAAAATGGCGGGCTATACCGGTTTTTCTATTGCGGCGGCGATTTACTTCCTCAACGAATCGCTGGGTCGCCCGGTTCAGAAAATGGCCTCTCCGGTTGTCGCGGTGTTGATAACCGGCATCATTCTGAACATTCTTTACTACTGTGGCCTGTTCGTTCCGGCCTGATCCCTTCTCAATGCCTGCCGTAATGGTCTGCGGCAGGCTTCACGGAGTGAATAAAGTGAAAACCTGGCCGTTACAGAGCCTGACGATGGAGCAGGCGCAGAGTAAGCAATTTCAACTGGTGGATATTATTTGCCGTCATTTTCCCGGCGCTGATTTCCTCAATGCCGGAGATTTCGGCTTAGTCCCCGGTCTGAATCAGCCACAAATGACGCGGCGTGTGGAGTCAGTTCTGGCGGATTTCTTTGGCGCACCGGCTGCGGCACTGGTGCAAGGTGCGGGAACCGGGGCAATTCGTAGCGGATTAGCGGCACTTCTTAACGCGGGGGATAGCTTGCTTGTTCACGATGCCCCTCTTTACCCCACCACAGCAGTCATCGCTGAACAGATGGGGTTAACGCTAATTCGTGCCGATTTTAATCAACTTGATGACGTTAAAAGGACAATTGAGTCGTACCAACCGAAGGCTGCACTTATTCAGCATACCCGGCAGAAAATGGATGATTCATATCTGTTGGCTGAGGTGATTGGTTGTTTTAATCAGCATGGTTTACCGTCGTTGACTGATGACAACTACGCGGTGATGAAAGTCGAAAAGATTGGTTGTGAATGTGGGTCCACACTTTCAACATTCTCGTGTTTTAAACTCTTCGGGCCGCCGGGAATTGGCGTGGTGGTGGGTGAAGAAAAGACAGTAAATGCGGTGCGAAAAAGTATGTATTCCGGTGGCAGCCAGGTGCAGGGTTTCCAGGCGATGGAAGCGTTGCGCGGATTAGTGTTTGCGCCAGTGATGCACGCGGTGCAGGCGCAGGTAAACGATAAACTGGTTGAAGCGCTCAATGCCGAAGCGGTGCCGCAAGTGAAGCATGCATTTATCGCAAATGCGCAATCCAAAGTGCTGTTAGTGGAGTTTCATCAGCCGATTGCCGAGCAAGTATTGGCGGCGGCACAGAAGCTGGGCGCGTTGCCTTATCCTGTGGGGGCAGAGTCGAAATATGAAATCCCGCCGCTTTTTTATCGGCTGTCCGGGACTTTCCGCCAGTCTGACCCAACGCTTGAGCAACGTATGATCCGTATAAATCCTAATCGTAGTGGGGCGCAGACGGTATTGCGAATATTAAAAGAAAGTTGTGAAGGGTTATAAATTAAAGTGCCCTCACTGGGAGGGCGTATTAAAAATTTGTGGCTATTATTATTTCTGTGGAGTTGCTGGGCCACAACCACCAATAATTTTAGAAATAGAAATGGCTGGGTGCAGTAAATAATCATAACCGCAAGATTTGTCTTTGTTCTCAATATGACCAGTACAGCCAGACAACAGAGCCAGGACAGCCAGTGCAGATGCAGCTTTTACGAACTTGTTCATTGATATTCCCTATCATTTACTTGGATGTAATGAGGCACTTCAAAAAGGCAATTAAGTATAGGGGCTGCTTGCTATATCACTAAGTCTGAAACCAGACGCATGGTTGCATGAAATAAATATTGCCTATAATGATTGGCAAAATAATTAATAACTTATAAATAAAAAGGCTTGCCGGAATAATCTGACAAGCCTTTTTTTTATCTTAAAGTAGAATTAATGGTTCGAGAACCAATTCAACCTATCGCGCAATGCCACCACGCGACCGACAATAATCAGCGCCGGGCTTGCAACCTGTGTCGATAATTCACCGAGTTCGCGTAATACGCCACTGACTACACGTTGGTTAACCGCTGTGCCGTTTTCAACCAGCGCGACCGGCATCTCCGCAGTCATGCCGTGTTCAATCAGCTTTTCCTGAATCGCAGGAGCCTGGTTTAAACCCATGTAAAAGACCAGCGTCTGTTTTTCTGCCGCCAGGTTTTCCCAGTCTAATTCACCGCCGGTTTTCAGGTGGCCGGTCACCAGGCGCACACTTTGCGCGTAATCGCGGTGGGTTAATGGAATGCCTGAATAAGCTGAACAGCCGGATGCCGCAGTAATGCCCGGCACCACGGAGAACGGGATACCGCCGTCGCACAAGGTTTCTAGCTCTTCACCGCCGCGACCAAAGATAAACGGATCGCCACCTTTCAGACGGACAACGCGTTTGCCACTTTGCGCTTCACGCAGCAGGATTTGGTTAATCTCTTCTTGCGGGACGCAGTGATAACCCGCGCGTTTACCCACGAAAACGCGGTCGGCATCACGGCGCACCAGATTCATGATGTCATCAGAAACCAGGCGGTCATAAACCACCACATCGGCTTGTTGAATTTGCTGTAGCCCTTTGAGCGTCAGTAATCCGGCATCGCCTGGACCTGCACCCACCAACACGACTTCACCACGGTGATCGAGCGGTGTAGCAAACATAGACTCGGTTTCTTTATCGATGGCTTGCTGGTCTTCGTTCGCCAGATATTGCGCCAGACGGTCATTAGTGAAGAACTTTTCCCAGAAGCGACGGCGTTCTGCCATGGCCTTGAAATTTGTTTTTACTCGCCCGCGCAACGTACCGGCATAAGAGGCAATTTTCCCCAAATGCAGTGGCAGAATGGCTTCGAGTTTTTCACGTAACAGGCGGGCAAGAACGGGAGAGGTACCACCGGAAGAGACAGCCACCATCAGCGGCGAACGGTCAATAATCGAAGGCATGATGAAACTGGCTTGTTTAGGGGCATCGACCACGTTGCAGAAAATGCGGCGTGATTCGCATGCTTCGCTGACTTGTTGATTCACCGTTTCGTTGTCAGTTGCGGCAATGGCCAGCCAGCAAACATCAAGCAGCGCGGGGGCGAATTCACCCTCAACAAGGGTGATCATGCCCTGTTCCGCCCACACATGAAATTGTGGGGAGAATTCCAGGGCATTCACAGTGACCTGCGCACCTGCCTCCATCAACAAACGTGCTTTACGTTCTGCGACATCGCCACCGCCGACCAACAGGCAGGCACGACCTCGTAATTGACAAAATATAGGCAGGTGATCCACGGTCAATCCTCAAATAAATTAGTTGCGTGCAGTCTCCGGCGCGGCGACTTGCGCAGGCTGTGGGCGCTCGGCTTTCGGCGTAGCATACCAATAACCCAGACCCATGAATACTACACCGGAAAGGGTATTCCCAAGCGTTACCCACAACAGGTTGTGACCGATACCCGCTATGGTGTAGGCGTCGCTATGATGACCAAACCAGGAGAGTGCAAACAGCGTCATGTTGGCAATGGAGTGTTCGTAACCGGAAGCGATAAACGCCAGCAGACACCACCAGATAGCGATGAACTTCGCAGCACCTTCAGTACGCACGGCCATCCAAATTGCCAGACAAACCAGCCAGTTACACAAAGCACCTTTGAAGAACAGTACCATCGCCGGAGCAGTGGTTTTTGCCAGCGCCGCGGTGTGAACCAGGCTGGTGTCCAACGGTAGCAGGCTACCGCCGCCCCATTTGTAGAGCAGGGCAACAAACACGGAACCCACCAGGTTACCCAGCCAGGTTTGCGGCAAAATACCCCACATTTGACCGTGAGTGATGGTGCCTGCTTTGACGCCGAACGTCAGGAACATGGTGTGTCCGGTGAATAGTTCAGAGCCTGCGATGATAACCAGCGTCAGGGCGATCCCGAAGGTGGCACCCATTACCAGTGGACGCAGCGCGGGATCAACCAGATTACCGAGGGTGAAGATCAGGATGATGCCGAGGCCGACATAAGCGCCTGCCATGGCAGAGCTTATCCAGAATCCGAGTGGATTGTTTTGCGACAATCGGGCAATGCGCGCGGCATTCGCCGCACATTTGTTAATGGTATCGGTGAACATTTTTGTTATCCCAATAAATTGAAAGAAAAAATAAATAATTGAAATTTTCCCCTCACCCCGGCCCTCTCCCCAAGGAGAGGGAGAACACCGATTTAATGTCCTCTCCCCAAGGAGAGGGAGAACACCGATTTAATTCCCTCTCCCTCAGGGAGAGGGCTAGGGTGAGGGTTGTTTTAAGACTTAAGCTTTAATCTGAACCTGGCCGTCTTGTACGCGCGCTTTGTAATGCGCAATTGAACGGCTCTCGTCTTCCATGCACAACCCGTCACGCAGTCTGAAACGCTGCTTTTTCAACGGGCTGGCAACCCACAATTCATTCTGATGTTCAGCAATCAAGCCGCGAGACAACACGCTGGCCTCAAAGAATGGGTCGATATTGCTGATGGCGAAAACCTGGTCATCATTACGTGGGCGGAAAATAGCAATCTGCTGATTACCCACCAATGCGCAAACACCGGTAGCAGGCAGAATGTCGTTTAACTGGCAAACGGTAGTCCACTGGCTCATACATTTTCCTCCACTTCTTCTACCAGGGTGACCGGGATACGTTCGTAAGGCGTAGCCGGACGGTGTTGCTCGCGCTCAGGCACAATTTGTACATGCGGGTCGCGGTGTGGGCTGTTGATAAAGTGTTTGAAGCGAACCTGGGCTTCCGGTGTATTCACCGTTTCAGTCCACTCGCAGATCACTTTCTCGCGCAGGCGCGCCAGCTCAGCTTCCAGTTGATCATTCAGACCCAGTTTGTCGTCGATAATGACTTGTTTCAGGTACTCAATGCCGCCTTCCAGGCTGTCGAGCCACGGCGCGGTACGGGTCAGTTTGTCGGCGGTGCGGATGTAGAACATCATGAAACGGTCGAGGTATTTGATCAGCGTTTCACTGTCTAAATCTGCTGCCAGTAAATCGGCGTGACGTGGTTTCATACCGCCGTTACCGCAGACGTACAGGTTCCAGCCTTTTTCAGTGGCGATAATCCCGACGTCTTTACCCTGTGCTTCCGCACATTCACGGGTACAGCCGGACACACCAAACTTCATTTTGTGTGGAGTACGAATGCCTTTGTAGCGGTTTTCCAGCTCAACGCCGAAGCCAACGCTATCGCCAACGCCGTAACGGCACCAGGTGCTACCAACACAAGTTTTTGCCATACGCAGTGCCTTCGCATAGGCGTGGCCTGTCTCAAAACCGGCTTCAATCAGCTGACGCCAGATTTCTGGCAAATCATCTTTCTGCGCACCAAACAGGCCGATACGCTGGGAACCGGTGATTTTGGTGTAGAGGTTAAATTCGCGAGCGATACGGCCAACTTCCATCAAACCTTCTGGGGTAATTTCCCCGCCAGCAGAACGCGGGATCACCGAGTAAGTGCCGTCTTTCTGGATGTTGCCGAGGAAGTTGTCGTTGGTGTCCTGAAGCGGGGTGTGCTTTGGTGACAGCACATAGTCGTTCCAGCAAGAAGCCAGCAGCGAACCGACGGTCGGTTTACAGACTTCACAGCCGTAACCTTTGCCGTATTTTTGCAGCAGCTCGTCGAAGGATTTAATGCCTTCAACGCGGATCAGGTGATACAGCTCCTGGCGTGAAAACGCGAAGTGTTCACACAAGTTGTGGTTGACTTCGATGCCTTGCTTGCTCAGTTCGGCATTCAATACTTGCGTAATCAATGGAATACAGCCACCACAGCCGGTACCGGCTTTGGTTTCTGCTTTCAGCGCGGCAACGGTATGGCAGCCGTTGTTGATGGCTTTAACCAGATGCCCTTTGGTGACATCGAAGCAGGAACAGATTTGCGCGCTGTCCGGCAGTTTGTCGACGCCAATCGCTGGCTTACCGGAACTGGCGTGCGCAGGCAGAATCAGCGCGTCCGGGTTTTCCGGCAGTTCGATGTTATTGAGTACCAGTTGCAGCAGGTTGCCGTAGTCGCTGGTGTCGCCTACCAGAACCGCACCGAGCAGGGTTTTGTTGTCAGCGCTAACAATCAGGCGCTTATAAACTTCTTTGCTTTCATCCAGATAAACGTAGCTGCGGCAGTTTGGCGTGCGACCATGTGCATCACCAATCCCGCCGACATCCACACCCAGCAGTTTTAGCTTGGCGCTCATGTCTGCGCCTTCAAAGGCGTTTTCGCTACCGATCAGGTGGTCAGCGGTGACTTGCGCCATTTTGTAGCCAGGGGCGACCAGGCCGAAGGTGCGGTTATTCCAGCTGGCGCATTCGCCGATGGCGTAAATGTCCGGGTCAGAAGTCTGGCAGGTGTCGTTAACCGCAATACCGCCGCGTTGACCTGTTGCCAGGCCGCATTGGGTCGCGAGTTTATCGCGTGGGCGGATACCGGTGGAGAAGACGATGAAATCTACTTCCAGGTCGGTGCCATCGGCAAAGCGCATAGTCTTACGTGCCTGGTTGCCTTGTTGTACGATTTCCAGGGTGTTCTTGCTGGTATGAACGCGCACGCCCATGCTTTCGATTTTATTGCGTAGCTGCTCGCCACCCATGTGGTCGAGTTGCTCGGCCATCAGCATCGGGGCGAATTCAATCACATGTGTTTCGACGCCGAGGTTTTTCAGCGCGCCTGCGGCTTCGAGGCCCAGCAAACCACCACCGACCACGGCACCGCGTTTACTACGGCGCGCACAGGCTTCGATGGCGTTCAAATCTTCAATGGTACGGTAGACGAAACAGTCTTGTGTTTCAGAGCCTTTAATCGGTGGGATCCACGGGTAAGAACCGGTGGCCATCACCAGCTTGTCGTAATACACGGTACGACCGGTATTCGAGTGGATGACTTTTTCCTGGCGGTTAATGGTGATGGCGCGTTCGCCAACCAGCACTTTTACGCCGTGTTTCTCGTAAAAGCCTTCACGGACCAGCGATAACTCTTCAGCGGTATGATGCGAAAAATAGGAAGACAGATGCACGCGGTCGTAGGCTTTACGCGGCTCTTCACAGAACACAGTAATGTCGAATTGGCCTGGCTGGGCTTTATCAAGTAAGTCTTCGATAAAGCGATGGCCGACCATGCCATTACCGATGATTGCGATTTTGACTTTGCTCATAATTGCCTCAATTTCTTTTCTATTACCGCCTACCTTAACGATTCAGCATTGGTGGTTATTGATACAAATCAAATACACCTTTATATACCTCTTAAGAGGTATATGTTTGATTTTAGTGAGTTTTTATAAGTCGTGGAAATGTTTAGTTATTCGCGGACCGACAATAAATGTCCTCGTTTTGCGGTGTGTGCTATGAAATAGAGGCGGCTAATCAAGAAGGGGTGGGTATGAGCAACAAGACGTTGGAGTTAATTCAAAATGTGCGCCTGGTGGGGCGTGAAGGTTTGTGGCAATTAGCCTTCGAAAATGGGCGCATCAAGGCCATTAAGCCGATGTGCGAAACGCAGCCAGAGAGCCAGCAGATTCTTGACGGGCGCGGCGGTCTGGCAATCCCGCCATTTATTGAGCCGCACATCCACCTTGATACCACGCAGACTGCCGGGCAACCGAGCTGGAATCAATCAGGCACCTTGTTTGAAGGCATTGAACGCTGGGCTGAACGCAAGGCGTTGCTGACCCACGAGGACGTGAAGCAGCGCGCCTGGCAAACGCTGAAGTGGCAGATTGCCAACGGTATTCAGTACGTGCGTACACACGTTGATGTTTCCGACCCGACGCTGACCGCGCTTAAAGCGATGCTGGAAGTGAAAAAAGAGGCCGCGCCGTGGATTGAGGTGCAAATCGTGGCATTTCCGCAGGAGGGGATTCTTTCGTATCCCAACGGTGAAGCCTTGCTGGAGGAGGCCTTACGGCTGGGTGCTGACGTGGTGGGCGCTATCCCGCATTTTGAATTCACCCGCGAATATGGCGTTGAGTCGCTGCATAAAGCTTTCGCGCTGGCGAGCAAATATGACCGTCCGTTAGATATTCACTGTGATGAAATTGACGATGAACAATCGCGCTTTGTGGAAACCGTAGCCGCGCTGGCGCTACGGGATGGCATTGGCGCACGCGTTACCGCCAGCCATACCACGGCAATGCACTCTTACAATGGCGCTTACACCTCGCGGCTGTTCCGTTTGCTGAAGCTGTCGGGGATTAACTTTGTCGCCAATCCGCTGGTGAATATTCATCTGCAAGGGCGCTTTGATGATTATCCGAAACGCCGTGGTATCACGCGGGTTAAAGAGTTGCTCGAAGCAGGAATTAACGTCTGTTTTGGTCATGATGATGTATTCGACCCGTGGTATCCGCTGGGCACCGCCAATATGTTGCAGGTGCTGCATATGGGGCTGCATGTTTGCCAGATGATGGGCTATCAGCAAATTGATGAAGGCTTAAAACTGATTACCGATAACAGTGCGCGCACCTTCGGCGTGCAGGATTACGGCATTGCCGAGGGAAATGCAGCGAACCTGATTATTCTTCCGGCTGAAAATGGCTTTGATGCGGTGCGCAGGCAGGTGCCAGTGCGTTGGTCAGTGCGGGCAGGGAAGGTGATTGCGACCACGCAGTTGTCGCAAACCTGGGTGATGCTGGATGAAGCCGAAGAGATAACATTTGGTGGATGAAAAGTGGCGGATGGCGCTTGCGCTTATCCGCCCTATAAAACGATTAATGTATTGTCGCGTTATGCTGACGGTGTTTCGTCACCAGACCCAAAATCAGGCACATAACAAACACCACGGCATACAAGCCGTTTGCGGTTTGCAGCGCCGCATGCGGGCCGCTGTGAGCCACGATCGGGCCGGTAACCACAAAGGTCAGCATGGTGCCGATAGTACCGCAAGTCAGGACGAAGTTAACCAGTTTTGGTGAGGCAACTTTGGTCTGCAATGAACCAAGGGTGATAACCGAGGTGTAAATCGCGCTAGAGAAGAAGCCCAGAGCCAGAATAAACCATGCCAGATGAGTGGGTTCGCTGGTGTTGAACAGGTACATCAGAACGGTAGCTGCACCCGCAAGAACAGTCAGAATGCGTTGCAGATCGAAGAAACGCAAAATGAAACTGAACGCCCACATACCGAACATGTAAGACATCCAGAAATCACTGACTAACTGACCGGCATCATTCAGGTTCATGCCGAGGCTTTTGGCGTATTCCGGAACCCAAGAGATAAAGCCCAGTTGGCCTAAGATGTAGCACAGCGCGGCAATCGACAGGAACAGCACGCCAACCCCCCATTTTTCTTTCTCGGCCACTTTCTCGGTTGGTGCGGCGTGTTTGCCTAATGCCGGGAAGTCGCAACCGAAAGTCAGGATGAAGATAGCGACGTACACCAGACCGATGCAGACGTAAACCCAGTACCAGTCGATGCTGCGAGCCAGCAGAATCGCGGCAACCATTGGGAAAATCATCCCCGCCATGCTGAAGAAGGAGTCGGTAAACAACAGGCGTGAACCGCGTTCACGACCTTCATACATGTGGGTTATCAGGAATGTACCAATCGACATCGTGATACCGCTGACCAGCCCAAGCACAAACATTGCCGCCGAGAAAATGGTTAGGTTGTCGCCAAAGACAAGCCCGGCAACCGCCAGAACCATCAGTATAAAACCAAAGCGCAACTGAGTTTTCAGTGGCACGATTTCCATTAACCAGGCATTCAGGAAAATAGAAATTAAAATACCCGCGTTCAGGAAGGTAAAGGTATTACTCATGCTGGAGACGGGTACGTGGAAGTATTCGGCAATATTGCCCATCACCATCCCGGTGACGATCACCAACGCGCCGGTCAGTGCGTAGGAGAAAAAGCTGATCCATGTGAGCTTAATGCGGTTGCTGTTAGTCATGACAAGCCTGTGAATAGAAATGTAAAGTGCTTTGACAGCACTCGAGAAGAATGGATTTTAGTCAAAAACGTGATTTATTCATACATTTTATGAATCATTTGGGGTTTGTTACTGCGCTTTAAGTGATATGAATCACAATTGAGCATGTATTCTCATTAGTCATTCATTTAACTTATTGATTTGTGTGAAAGTAAAAAACAGTAAATGGCTGGCGCATAGAGGAGTGCCTCTTTACAATCTAGCAACTTGCTTCATTCACTGCCTTCGTAAGGAATTTTTCATGCTCAAATCGACACTGGCGGCCGTAGCAACCGTGTTTGCTCTTACCGCGCTATCTCCTGCGGCACTTGCTGCTAAAGGGGATCCACACGTCCTGTTGACCACGTCAGCGGGTGAAATTGAGCTTGAGTTAAACAGCCAAAAAGCCCCTGTCTCTGTGAAAAACTTTGTGGATTATGTGAACAGTGGCTTCTACAACAACACCATTTTCCACCGTGTAATCCCAGGCTTTATGCTTCAGGGCGGCGGCTTCACTGAAGATATGAACCAGAAGCAGCCAAATCCACCGATCAAAAACGAAGCTGATAACGGTCTGCGCAATACTCGTGGCACTATTTCTATGGCACGTACCGCAGATAAAGACAGCGCAACCAGCCAGTTCTTCCTCAACGTTGCAGACAATGCTTTCCTCGATCACGGCCAACGCGACTTCGGTTACGCGGTATTTGGTAAAGTTGTGAAAGGGATGGAAGTTGCCGATAAGATCTCTCAGGTACAGACGCATGATGTCGGTCCATATCAAAATGTTCCGTCAAAACCTGTAGTTATTCTCTCCGCGAAAGTCCTGCCGTAAAAAATTCCCGCGCGGGTATTCTCTACTCGCGCAATCTCCTCCTTCCAGCACTTCCACCGATTGCTGCTTATACTTGTGGCAAGAAAGGGTCATGTTAGGGAGGCACCATGGCAAAGAAACTTACCGACAAACAAAAGTCCCGCCTTTGGCAGCAACAGCGAAGCCGTTCATTTCA
Source organism: Buttiauxella agrestis ATCC 33320 (assembly GCA_024169445.1). Lineage (GTDB taxonomy): Bacteria > Pseudomonadota > Gammaproteobacteria > Enterobacterales > Enterobacteriaceae > Buttiauxella > Buttiauxella ferragutiae. The sequence goes on along the minus strand of JALKFA010000001.1, from coordinate 623,691 downwards.
GGCCAGTTCCCGGCTGGATATTCTTGAGCCTCATGCGCAAGATGAGACTATCGCACAGCGCGTAGAAACGATTGAACTTGGCCCGCTGCATCGCGGATTACCCTGGTTGTGTGCCATCCATCAGCAGCTGTTTCAGGATATTTTCGACTGGGCAGGCGAGATACGAGATGTTGATATTTCCAAAGGGGAGACACAGTTCTGTCATTTCGAGTACATCGAAAATGAAGGTAACGATCTGATGCAGGAAATGGAGGACGAACATTACCTGGTCGGGCTTTCCAGAACTGAGTTCGTTCAACGCCTGGCACATTTCTATTGTGAGATTAACGTACTTCACCCGTTTTTTGTTGGCAGTGGTCGTGCGCAGCGCGTTTTCTTCGAGCAGTTAGCGATTCATGCCGGTTATGTTCTGGACTGGAAGGACGTTGCTCCGCAAGCCTGGCAAGAAGCCAATCAGGCTGGAGCGCTGGGTGAGCTGGCAGCGCTGACGGAGATTTTCACTAAAGTGGTGAGTGAAGCGTGCGAAAGCGAATAGAATAGCGCGGTTCTTTTTACTCCGGAGCCGCGATGCTACTGCTTATCGACAATTACGACTCATTCACCTGGAACCTTTATCAGTACTTTTGCGAATTAGGCGCGGAAGTAGTGGTGAAACGTAACGATGAGCTGACCCTTTCTGAAATCAGCGCGTTGGTACCTGAAAAACTGGTTATCTCTCCCGGACCTTGCACGCCAACTGAAGCGGGCATATCCCTTGCGGCGATTACTCACTTCGCCGGAAAGCTACCGATCCTCGGCGTTTGCCTTGGACACCAGGCGATTGCACAAGCATTTGGTGCAACCATTGTCCGTGCCGAAAAAGTGATGCACGGTAAAACCTCGGCTATCACCCATAACAATACTGGTGTTTTCAGCGGCCTGAACAACCCTCTGACCGTGACGCGTTATCACTCTTTGGTTATCGACCCGCCATCGTTACCTGAGTGTTTTGAAGTGACAGCGTGGACGGATAAACAAGAAATTATGGGTATTCGTCATCGCGAACTGGCGCTGGAGGGGGTGCAGTTTCACCCGGAAAGTATTCTCAGCGAGCAGGGGCATCAACTGTTAGCCAATTTCCTGAAGTATTGATTTTTTATTGCCAATAAATGATTTTTTATGCATATTTCATGATTATATTTTCACGTGTCTCTCATGAAGTTTTTATGCGTAAAAAGGGGATAGGCAATAAATGGCAACTGAACAATCCGCAATTACCCGCGCAACTTTCGATGAAGTGATTCTGCCGATTTATGCACCGGCTGAATTTATCCCGGTAAAAGGTCAGGGAAGCCGCGTTTGGGATCAACAAGGGAAAGAGTATGTTGATTTCGCGGGCGGCATCGCAGTCACGGCGCTGGGCCACTGCCATCCCACGCTTGTGGAAGCGTTAAAAAGCCAGGGCGAAAAGCTATGGCATACCAGTAATGTTTTCACCAACGAACCTGCGTTGCGCCTCGGGCGTAAGCTGATTGATGCCACTTTTGCTGAGCGTGTGCTGTTTATGAACTCCGGCACCGAAGCGAATGAAACCGCCTTTAAACTGGCGCGTTATTACGCTTCTACACGCCATAGCCCTTACAAAACCAAAATTATCGCCTTCCATAACGCCTTCCACGGTCGCTCGCTGTTTACCGTTTCTGTTGGTGGCCAGCCAAAATATTCCGACGGATTTGGCCCGAAACCCGCCGATATTATCCATGTCCCGTTTAACGATTTACATGCAGTAAAAGCGGTGATGGACGATCACACCTGCGCGGTGGTAGTGGAGCCAATTCAGGGCGAGGGCGGCGTAACGGCGGCGACACCAGAATTCCTGCAAGGCTTGCGTGCCTTGTGCGATGAGCACAAAGCGTTGTTGGTATTCGATGAAGTTCAGTGCGGCATGGGGCGTATCGGCGAGTTGTTCGCGTATATGCATTACGGCGTGACGCCAGATATTTTGACCAGCGCTAAAGCGCTCGGCGGCGGTTTTCCGGTGAGTGTGATGCTGACGACACAGGAAATAGCGTCTGCATTCCATGTCGGCACCCATGGTTCCACTTACGGCGGAAACCCGCTGGCGTGTGCGGTGGCAGGGGCAGCATTTGATGTTATCAACACGCCGGAAGTGTTGAATGGCGTTACGGAAAAACGCCAGCTGTTCGTCAAGCATTTGCAGCACATTGACGAGCAGTTTGATGTGTTCAGCGATATTCGCGGCATGGGTTTGCTGATTGGCGCTGAGCTGAAACCGCAATACCAAGGCCGTGCACGTGAATTCCTGCATGCCGCTGCTCTGGAAGGGGTGATGGTGTTGAATGCCGGTCCTGATGTTATGCGCTTCGCGCCAGCCTTGATTGTTGAAAATGCCGATATTGATGAAGGTATGGCGCGCTTTGCAAAAGCAGTGGCGAAGATCGTTAACGGATAGTCGTTAATCCGACCGCCGCAAGCGGTTCAGCCAGATACCATGATGTGGCCGCTGACGCCATGCAACCGAAGAAATAGTGTGCATGGTGCTGAGGTGGCCCAGAATCCGCTGTAAATGTTGCTCCATCGTGCTTAATGGCCCACTCGGAAGCCCTTCCAGTGGGTCAAGAATATTCGCGTCGTTAGTCTCACCTGGCCCATCATATTGCAGCCGCTGCTGGCATCGTTGCAGCGCAATTTCACACGACTGCAAATAGCGCTGGGCTAAATCCGGTGTCAGCATGTTGTGCTCGCGCGCAAGCGTAGTCATGGCGTTGATGTGCTCGACAATAAACTGGCTGTGCGTCACCCACAATTTCATATCTGCCAGGTAATGCGAGTTAAAACCGGGTTCCTGCATCGCCTGATTCAGTGAGTTAAACAGCGCATTATGGGCTTGATTGACCTTCATTCGTTGCCAGGCTAGCGGCGTGGGTTCGGGATCGTTGCTCAGAATCAGGCGAATCGCGTCCTGGTCTTTTTCAAGCGCGTCGTGGGCGTTCTGGCGCAACAAACCGCTTTGCCACTGCGGCCACAGCCAAACCATGCCGCCGAAGGCAATCAAACAGCCGAGCAGAGTATCAATCAAGCGCGGGACGATAAATTGCTCGGCGCTGAGTGTGAGCAGTTGCAGGGTATATACCGCCGTCACGGTAAAACCAATCGTCGCCCAGCCATAGCTCTGGCGAATAAACAAATAGCTGACCAGCGTAATGACCAGCATCGCGGCCAGGGCAATGCTTTGTGGGAAGTGAAAGTGCAGGGCGATACCCGCAATCGCCAGGCCAGCAATGGTCCCTGCCGAACGGTGCAGAATGCGTACCCGCGTGGCGCCGTAGCCGTTTTGCGTAACGAACATCACCGTCATTAAAATCCAGTAGGGTTTCGGCAGATGTAAAAATGCCCCGAAAAGACTGGCGATGGTTAGCATTACGCCTAGTCGGGCGGCGTTGCGCAGGGCGGCAGATTTCAACGACAAATAGCTTTTCAGTGCTGCCCACAGCGGTAAACGGCGCTGCCGGTCTTCCATTAAATCACGGGCGTACAGAGGGCGTTGGATGCGCAGCACGCGGGCGATACGGCTGAAGTGATAATGACAAAACTGCCCAACCGGGTTGTCCGGATTCTGGCGAGCAATTTTCTCGAGGGCTTCAATTTGTTTCTCCATCGTAAAACGCTGTGGGTAACGATGGTAGAGAATGTCATCGGCCAACACGCGCAAGCGTGCCGCAATGGTCTGCGCATTCCAGCGAATAACCGCTTCTGCATGGCTTTTCGCGACAAGTTTTTGCACCTCGGCAGGCTGGTGCAAACTGACGGAGATGTGCTCTTGCAAATCTAACGCTATCTGAAAAGAGCGTAACAAATGTTTGTAACCGTTCTGCTGATTTGCCGACAGCATATGCAGCTGTTGGTAGCAGATGGTGATCAGGTCTACGGCTTTTTGCTGGCGAGCCAGCAGTGGAGGCAGCGCTGTTTCGGGATCAGCATGTTGTGTCAGCATGCCGTATTTGGCTTCACAGTACTCCGCCAATTGGCGATAGAGCAGGCTTAACGTTTCGCGCAGCGGCTGCTCACGCCACATCCAGAACCAAAACCAGTTAAAGACTCCGTACCAAATCGTGCCGGAGACATATAACACCATCGGCTTCCAGATAGGCATATTGCCGGCCATGCTTAGCGTAAAGATGGCCGCAATCAGCGATGCCGGAAGCAAACGTGCGTGCAGGGCGCTGATTTCAGCGGTGACGCCCAACAAGAGCGCCATCACCATAAGAATGATGGGCAATGGGACCGCGGTGTAGAGCAGCAAAAGCTGCATGATTAAACTGCTGGTCGCAAAAAGAGTGCCGCCAACAATCAGGCGTTTAAAAAAACGCTTATGGGGTGTATCCAGACCAGCAATGTTGCAACAAGCGGGCACTAACGAGAAAAGCAGACCTAACTGCAAATTCCCCAGTAGTAAACCGATCCCCACAGGAAGGCACAGCACCAGCGTTTGCCGCAGTGCATAGTTAACTTCAGGGTGATAGATTAATCTTCTCCACATATGCTTGTCATACTTTGTGTTGCAGGTGTTTGGATTTTAAAGACAAAAAAAGGCGTGTCCATAAAGCAACACGCCTTTTTTGAAACGGAAATTAACGAGTGCCGTAAACGACGATCGTTTTGCCGTGAGCGGAGATCAGGTTCTGATCTTCCAGCATTTTCAAGATACGACCGACAGTTTCACGAGAACAACCGACGATCTGACCAATTTCCTGACGGGTAATTTTAATCTGCATACCGTCTGGGTGAGTCATTGCATCAGGCTGTTTTGCCAGGTTCAACAGTGTCTGCGCGATACGACCAGTCACATCGAGGAATGCCAGGTTACCGACTTTCTCAGAAGTGACTTGCAGACGACGAGCCATCTGGGAAGAAAGACGCATCAGAATGTCTGGGTTTACCTGGATCAGCTGGCGGAATTTTTTATAGGAAATTTCAGCCACTTCACAGGCAGATTTAGCACGGACCCAGGCACTACGTTCCTGGCCTTCTTCGAACAGCCCTAACTCACCAATAAAGTCGCCCTGATTCAGATAGGAGAGGATCATTTCCTTGCCCTCTTCATCTTTGATCAGAACAGCTACAGAGCCCTTGACGATGTAATACAGCGTCTCTGCTTTTTCACCCTGGTGGATCAGTGTGCTCTTCGATGGATACTTATGAATGTGGCAATGGGACAAGAACCATTCGAGAGTCGGGTCTGTTTGCGGTTTGCCAAGCACCATGCGCGGTTATCCTCTGTTTATAACTGGCTACCAACGACAGGACGCTAAACATCCTGTCTGGCGTTGCAAGTATTAGAATATTCCCCACTTTGGGGAGATGGCATGCAAGTCATTCTTGCTGCCTGTAATTAGTGACGTCCTTTGCATCTATGCATTACGTCAATGTATCAATGTAGCATCCGGATTGTTTTAGCATAGCTTTTGGCAGGTGTCTCCTATTGTCTCGTTTCAGCATGACGTAGGTCGCCTTCCGTTGCCAGTTTTGCTGCATCCGCGTACTCTGGAAGGTAATTTTTTCAATGGGAGAAGCAACATGCAGGCACGTGTGAAATGGGTTGAAGGGTTAACTTTCCTTGGTGAATCCGCTTCAGGACACCAGATCTTGATGGACGGTAATTCTGGCGATAAAGCACCGAGCCCGATGGAAATGGTACTGATGGCTGCCGGGGGTTGCAGTGCAATCGACGTGGTTTCTATTTTGCAAAAAGGCCGCTACGACGTCACCGACTGCGAAGTGAAATTGACCTCTGAGCGTCGCGAAGAAGCTCCTCGTCTTTTTACTCACATCAATCTGCATTTCATCGTGACAGGCAAAGAGCTAAAAGATAACGCGGTTTCCCGCGCGGTTGATTTATCTGCTGAGAAGTATTGCTCTGTTGCACTGATGCTGGAAAAAGCCGTAAATATCACGCACAGCTACGAAGTCATTGAAGGCTAGTGTGCAAAACAGGGCGGTTACTCGCCGCCCTGATTATTGATATTTCGTCCTTCCGCCAGACGCTTCACTAACGGCGTCATGATCAATTCCATCGCCAGCCCCATTTTGCCGCCCGGTACCACTATTGTATTGATGTGGGAAATGAATGAGCCTTGCAACATGGCGAGCAAGTACGGAAAATCGATGTCATCCAACCCGCGAAAATGAATCACCACAAAACTTTCATCCAGCGATGGAATTCCGCGTGCAGCAAACGGGTTAGAGGTATCTACAGTCGGGACACGCTGGAAGTTAATGTGCGTGCGTGAAAATTGTGGCGTGATGTAATTGATGTAGTCGTCCATTGAGCGCACCACTGAATCCATCACCGCTTCCCGGGAATGCCCACGTTCGCTGGTATCACGCACCAGTTTTTGAATCCATTCCAGGTTGACAATCGGCACTACGCCAACCAGCAAGTCGACGGCATTCGCCACATCGTGCTGTGGGGTGACGACTCCACCGTGCAATCCTTCATAGAACAACACATCGGTCGGTTCAGGCAGCGATTGCCATGGTGTAAACGTCCCAGGAATTTGGTTCCAGGGGACGGCTTCGTCATAGGTATGAAGATACTTACGCGATTTACCTTGCCCGGTTTTTCCGTACTCGATAAACGTTTGTTCCAGCAGGCCGAAGTCATTCGCTTCCGGACCGAAGTAACTGATATGGCGGCCTAAGTCGCGTGCTTTACGAATAGCCATATCCATTTCAGGACGCGTGAAACGATGGAAGCTGTCACCTTCAACTTCGGCAGCGCGCAGGTTGAGTTGCTGGAATATTTTGCGGAAGGCAAGGCTGGTGGTGGTCGTTCCCGCGCCGCTGGAACCTGTTACGGCAATAACCGGATGTTTGGCTGACATAAGGCAACAACTCCATGGGTAATCACAAGTTTGTGTTCGTAAGGGCTGGCCCTCACCCTAACCCTCTCCCCCTGGAGAGGAGACTGTCCGGATTTCTCTGTGGTTCTTCCCCTTCTCCCTCAGGGATAGGGCCGGGGTGAGTGTGGTTTTACTATGCAGTATAGAATAAACGCTTAACCGCGAAGCTGCCCGCGAGCCATGATATTCACCGTTTCGTGAAGCTCCGACCATACCAGCACAGCCTCGCCACTTTGTAGCTGGCGCTTAACATCGGCCACTTTTTGCTCCAGCGAACGCTCTTGTTCACCATAATCGGTACCTTCACGTAATACAAAGGATTCAATCAGATTATCAAGCGTTTCGGGGGGGAGATCTTGCCAGGGAATCATCATAATGACGGGTCCAAAAATTTAGACAACCACTGCGGGATGCGTTGCTCGAGCCACATTTCCGGACGCCGTAGCGTGCCACCAACAAATCCAACATGCCCACCATAGCGCGTCAGTTGATACTCAATATTGGCAGGCAGTATCGCTGTGTCGGGGATCACATGGTGATCCATAAACGGGTCATCTTTAGCGTGAATGATTAACGTCGGCGTTTTGATTTGCGGCAGCAACGGCATGGCGCTGCATTGACGATAGTAGTCGATAGCATCTGCAAAGCCATGAATCTTCGAGGTGATCAAATCGTCAAACTCACGCAGACGACGCACTCCTTTAAGCTGGCGCATATCTACCGGGAGTGTGCCTGGATAGCTTCTGAGCTTACGTGCCGCATTTTTCTTCAGCAGATTTAACAGATAATGTTGGTAAACGCGTGAGAAACCTTTCTCGATATGCTTGCTGCAATGCTCCAGCATCAGCGGGGCAGAAACCACTACACCTGCCTGTAGCGTACAATCTGCGCCTTGTTTTGCCATTAAACAGGCGAGCATGTTACCGCCGAGAGAAAACCCGACCGCCGCCGTGGGGGCTTTACCGTAACGTGTAGAGAGCCAGTTGAGGAAATAGCTGCCATCTTCGGTTTCGCCGGAGTGATAGATGCGTTTCATGCGATTCGGCACGCCGCTACAGCCACGGAAGTGCATCACCACACCCAACCAGCCTTGCTTACGCGCGGCATCAATTAACCCATGTGCATACGGGCTGTGCAGGCTTCCTTCAAGACCATGAAAAACGACTAACCGTGGTTTATGCGTTGCCTGGCGTGGGTCTTCACTCCATGCAAGATCAACAAAATCCCCATCCGGCATATCCAGACGCTGCCAGTGAGGTTTGAAATTGAGGCGGCGGCGAATTAAGCGTGGGAGCATGGTTTGCAGGTGCGGATTACTGACACCCTTTAACGGACGAAATTGTTCATCGTCTACGTGATTAAAATTCAATGCTGCGGGACTTGTCGTGGCCATATCACACTGTTAGTTTCATTTAGTTTGCTAATTAACTTACCGGGTGCGGATCACCCATTTCATGGAAACGCTTTTCTTCTCAATGCTTGGTTTTTTGTGGGTCGCGGCGATTACACCCGGCCCAAACAATATGTTGCTGACTTCTTCCGGCGCCAACTACGGCTTTATGCGAACCCTCCCTTTGATGATAGGTATCATGTTGGGGATGCAGTGCATTTTGTTGCTGGTGGCTTTTGGCGTCGGTAGCTTAATCCTATTGTATCCTGCTTTGCACCTCATCCTGAAGATTGCCGGGAGTGCTTACCTGTTATGGCTGGCATGGAAAATCGGCACTGCGACTTATGAAACGCTGGAAACCGATGCGCCGCCTCCGTCACCTATCCCATTCTGGCAGGGCGGTTTATTACAGGTTATCAACCCGAAAGCGTGGTTGATGGCGCTAGGTGCAGTCGCAAGTTTTAGCCTTGCGGGTGCTCAGTACCTGCACTCTGTGGTGTTAATCAGCATCGGTATCGCGCTGGTCAACATCGTTGCTGGCATCATCTGGATTGCGTTTGGCAGCATGATTGGCAAGCTACTTCGTAGCCGCCGTGCCTGGACAATCTTTAATGTCTTTATGGGATTGCTGACTGCGGCATGTGTGTTGCTGATTTGGCATTGATGCCGCTACCCGGCAGTATCATTGAGCAAGTTACGTGAGAAAAGATGGATATCCACTCCTTCTTTTCTCCGATAAAGCCGTGCCTTACGCGCCCCAGTCGCCTTACTTTTCCCTGTATCTTCAAACATGCCTGACGCCTCAAAGCGGCGGATCAGGCTTTTGCGCTGTATCGCCTGCCCGAGAATAATTTCTGTCGCTTCCTGCAATTGCGTGAGCGTGAACTCTTCTGCCAGGCAATAGACCGGCAATAGTGAATAGCGCGTTTTTTGCCGTAGCCGGTTTAGTGCATGGGTAATAATCTCACCGTGATCAAAGGCCAGAGTCTGCTGTACCAGTTGGTGAGTCGGTAACCATTTCGCATCGCTGACGCTTTCAATATGTGGCTGGCAATCGGTTCTGGCGATCAGGGCGAACCAGGCCGTCGTCAGGCTCCAGCCGCGTGGATCACGATACTTGCCAGAGAAGGTTTCCAGTTGTTCGAGCCACGGGGGAATGACGCCCGTTTTTTCAACCAGTTTGCGTAAGGCGGTATCACGCGTGGACTCATCCAGGGTCATATCAATAAACCCACCGGGCAGCCCCCAGGTCCCCTGGTAAGGGTGATTAGCTCGTTTAACCAATAATACGCTTAGTTCATTGTTATCCAGCGAAAACAATACGTTATCGACAGTGACAATCGGAGAGGCGAAGCGCGAGGCATCATAATCTTTCAGGTATCTTTCTTCAGAACGCATAACGATATGTACGCTTAAAACTGTCGTTAGGACAAATTTACGGATGTCCATCGCCACTGACAACCTTTATCAACCAGGATCGGCAAAAAATAGTGCTTGCTTAATATTGTCTTATGGACAATATTAAATGTGTCACAAGGACAATAATCGAAATAAAGAGGAAGGACACGACATTATGGCGATAAAACTTGAGGTTTCTCTGGATGGCATCACCCCGGAAATTAACAGCGGCGTGTTTCCTGATGGTGCGGTCTGGTTGAAGGTGCAGGGTACGTTACCTAAACGTGTAGAGTTGATGCGGATTCGCGCCTGCGCAATGAAAAACATGGATGATTTTATGCTGTTGGCGCAGTTGGTGGAGGCGATTCGCCATGCTTGCGATGTGCGTTTCAGCCACCTTGAACTTCCCTGGCTGCCTTATGCCCGACAGGATCGGCATATGCAAGCCGGAGATAGTTTTGCGCTTAAAGTGTTTGCCATGCAGCTCAATACCCTCGGTTTCGACAAAGTGTTTGTCCTTGACCCTCACAGCGAAGCTGCCGCTGCTGCCATTAATAATCTGGTGGCTATCCCGCAGGAAGTCTGTCTACAGGGGAGCAACGCTCTGGTTAGCGCATTACGCGAAGGGCGGTTAATGCTGATTGCCCCGGACGCGGGCGCATTGAAAAAAATCCATCTGGTGGCTCAGGCTACCGGGGCGAGCACCTTCGGTATCCTGACCAAGCAGCGCGATGTGGCAAGCGGCGTGCTAACCGGTTTTGCATTAGTTGCAGGCGATGTGGCAGGGAAAGACGTGCTGATTGCCGACGATCTTTGCGACGCAGGAGGAACATTTATAGGTTCAGCCGAAGTGCTGCGCAAGGCTGGCGCACGGAGTGTCAGTTTGTATGTGACGCACGGTCTTTTTTCAAAAGGAGTGGCACATCTTCTCAATCAGGGGATCGACAAAATCTACACGACGACATCCATTGCGCCCGCAGAGGCTGCGCAACAAGGCGTTGAACTTATTGATATTGCGCCACTCTTCCAGGCACAGGAGATGAAATCATGTTAATGAACCCTATTCTGGCGATTGATGGCTACAAGGTTTCGCATCGTGAACAATATCCGCTGGGGACAACGAAGGTTTATTCAAACTTTACCCCGCGCAGCGACCACTATTTTCATTCTCCGGTAGACGACGGCAAGCTGGTGTTTTTCGGGCTTCAGGGCTTTTTGCAGTGGTTTATGGTGGAGCTGTTTAATGAAAAGTTTTTCGCCGCGCCTGAGGAGCAGGTGGTTGCTGAATACAAGCAGCTCATGGACAGCTATATCGGTAAAGACACTGTGGCGATTGAACCGATCCGCGCATTGCATCGCCTGGGATACCTGCCTTTGCATATCAAGGGATTAGATGAAGGCAGCAAAGTCGGCATGAAAATTCCGGTCCTGACTATCACCAATACCCGAGACGAATTTTTCTGGCTGGTGAATTATCTTGAAACCGTGCTCTCTGCTGAACTGTGGAAATCCTCCACCTGCGCCACTATCGCCCATCATTACCGCAAAATTTGCCAGCGTTGGGCGGAACGGACCTGTAGCGATCTTAGCCATCTTGATTTCCAGTGCCATGATTTTGCGTTTCGCGGCATGTCGGGTTTGCATGATGCGGCGCAATCCGGCTGTGGCCATCTTTTGAGTTTCAAAGGCACGGACAGCATTCCTGCCATTCTCTATGCCCGGCAGCACTACACCGACAGCCAGGACTATTTTATCGCGGCAAGTATTCCGGCAACGGAACACAGCGTGATGTGCATGGGCGAGAAAAATCATGAAATCGAAACTTTTCGCCGCCTGATTGCTGACTTATATCCCCAGGGATTTGTGTCGATAGTTTCTGATACCTGGGATTACTGGCAGGTGTTGACGGAATACACCAGGGAGCTTAAGCCGTTAATTATGTCGCGTCAGGGGCGCGTGGTGTTTCGCCCGGACAGCGGCGACCCGGTGGATATACTCTGCGGTACGGGGGCAGATAATTCCCCTGAACGCACCGCGCAGGAAAAAGGGTCGGTAGAAGTGTTGTGGGAGATTTTTGGCGGCACCATCAACGAGAAAGGCTACAAGGTGTTAGATCCGCATGTCGGGCTGATCTATGGCGATTCCATTACGCTTGAGCGAGCAGAAGAAATTCTGCGCCGCCTGGAAGCGAAAGGTTTTGCCAGCTCGAATGTGGTGTTTGGCGTCGGGTCTTTTACCTACCAATACCACACGCGTGACACTTTCGGGTTTGCGATGAAGGCCACTTATGGCGAGGTGAACGGAGTCGGAAGGGTTATCTTCAAAGAGCCGAAAACCGATAACGGCCTTAAGCGTTCGGCCAGAGGGTTGTTGCAAGTGGTGCGCGATGAGGCGGGAGATTTCCAGCTTCACGATGAGCAAACCTGGCAGCAGGAGCAGGAAGGAGAGCTAAAAACCCGCTTCCTTGATGGCAAACTTTATAATACCGACCACCTGGAAACCATTCGTCAACGGCTGGTGGCGGCTTTGTGAGGGTATAATTAACTAATGGGGGAATTTCTTCCCCCATTGATTTTATTCAGCCTGCATCATCTGTTCTAACTGGTCATGCGCATCCAGCCATTCCATCTCACACTCTTCTAGCGCCGCTTTCACCTTCACCTGAGTTTGCAGGCATTCGGTCATTTCCGCTTTACGACTTTGGTCGTAAATGGCGCTATCAGCCAGCTTCTCTTCTACTGCTGCAAGCTGCGCATTTAACTTTTCCATTTGCTTTTCAAGCGTGGTGATTTGCTTGCGCAGTGGTTGAGTCAGGGTACGTAACTCGGCATCACGGCGCTTTTGGTCTTTACGCGCCTGCGCACTGTTGACGTTATCTTTTGCCGAATCCAACGGCTGGTTTTCCTGCTTTTGCAGGTCAATAAGCCACTGTTGGTAGTCTTCCAGATCGCCATCAAACGCTTCGACTTTACCGTCGTGAACCAGATACAAATCGTCAGTGGTCGAGCGCAGTAAGTGGCGGTCGTGCGACACAACGACCAGCGCGCCTTCGAAATCAATCAATGCTTCGGTTAGCGCCTGACGCATGTCGAGATCAAGGTGGTTGGTCGGTTCATCAAGCAGCAGCAGGTTAGGGCGCTGCCAGACGACGAGCGCCAGAACCAGACGTGCTTTTTCACCGCCTGAGAAACGTGCCGTATGTTCGGTGACCTTATCGCCACGGAAGCCAAAACCGCCGAGGTAGTCCCGCAACCCTTGCTCCAGCTCTTTCGGTGCAATACGCGCCAGGTGCTGCAATGGTGATTCGTCAGCGCGTAAGTATTCGAGCTGATGCTGCGCGAAGTAACCCAGCTTGATGCCTTTAGCCAGACCAATATCACCCTGCAATGGTTGAATTTCTTCCGCCAGTAGTTTGATAAGCGTCGATTTACCTGCGCCGTTACGGCCAAGCAGACCGATGCGCGAGCCTGGAACCAGGTTCAGCTTGATGGAATCAAGGATCACGCGGTCGCCATAACCGGCGCTGACTTTTTCCATGCGCAGCAGTGGGTTTGGCAAGCTTTCAGGAGCACGGAAACTGAAATGGAATGGGTTGTCGACGTGCGCTGGCGCAATCAATTCCATGCGCTCAAGCATCTTCACGCGGCTTTGGGCCTGCTTTGCTTTACTAGCTTTGGCTTTAAAGCGGTCGATAAAGCTTTGCAAATGCGCGACACGCTCCTGCTGGCTTTCATACATCGACTGTTGCTGAGCAAGGCGTGTCGCACGCTGGCCTTCAAACGACGAGTAGTTACCGGTGTATTCAAACATCGATTCCTGCTCGATATGAATGATTTTACTGACCACCGGATCAAGGAAGTCGCGGTCGTGGGAAATCAGAATCAAGGTGCCCTGATAGCTTTTCAACCAGCGCTCGAGCCAGATAACGGCGTCTAAGTCCAGGTGGTTGGTTGGTTCATCGAGCAGCAGCAAATCAGAACGGCAAATCAGCGCCTGTGCCAGGTTGAGGCGCATACGCCAGCCACCGGAAAAGTCGCTAACCGGGCGTTCGAGTTGTTCATTGCTGAAGCCTAAACCATGCAGCAGGCTGGAAGCACGAGAGCGAATGGTCCAGGCGTCAACTGAATCCAGTTTACCGTGAACCAGCGCGATAGCATGACCGTCATTGCGCTCATTGGCTTTTGCCAGTTCGGCTTCAAGCTGGCGGAATTCACGGTCGCCATCAATAACATATTCAATGGCGGGCATGGCCAGCGCCGGGGTTTCCTGGTTTACCCAGGCTAATGCCCAGTTGCCTGGAAAGGTCATACTTCCGCCATCGGCGCTGATCTCGTTCTTCAGCAGCGCCAGCAGCGTGGATTTGCCGCAGCCGTTTTTACCCACCAGACCCACTTTTTGGCCCGGATTGATGGTAGCGGTGGCGTTATCCAGCAGAACGCGGGTACCGCGACGAATTTGTAACGAGGAGAAAACAATCATAAAGCGCCGTATGTTCAGAGTATGTTAAATTGTCATTATATTTAGGTAACGTGAAGCTTCAGCCTTCGCGTCGGGCTGCATGGTAGCCCAAAATAAAGACTATGACGACGCCCTGGAGGGTAATGATGTTGCAGCCGCCGAAAGTTTTGCTGCTATATGCCCATCCGGAGTCACAAGACTCGGTCGCAAACCGCGTCCTACTCCAGCCGGCGCAGAAGCTCGCTAATGTCACAGTGCATGACCTTTATGCGCACTATCCTGATTTTTTTATCGATATCTATCATGAGCAGGCATTGTTGCAAGAGCATGATGTCATCGTCTTCCAGCATCCCCTTTATACCTATAGCTGCCCGGCGTTACTCAAAGAGTGGCTGGACCGTGTGTTGAGCCGTGGTTTTGCCAGCGGTGTCGGAGGGAATGCTCTGGAGGGAAAGTATTGGCGTAGTGTGATTACCACCGGAGAGCCGGAAGGCGCCTATCGGCATGACGGTTTTAATCGCTTTCCGCTGACCGATATTTTGCGTCCTTTTGAACTTACTGCCGCGATGTGCCGTATGCACTGGATGAATCCCATCATTGTGTACTGGGCGCGCCGTCAGTCTCCCCAGGAGCTTGCCAGCCATGCGAAGGCTTATGGCGAGTGGTTGGCTGCACCGTTATTGCCGGGAGGTCGCTAATGGAAGGTTCTGACGTATTGATGGCGGGAGTGTTGTTTTTATTTGCCGCGGTGGTGGCGGTGCCCATTGCTGCCCGTTTAGGCATTGGCGCGGTGCTTGGCTATTTGTTGGCGGGTATCGCGATTGGGCCGTGGGGCTTAGGTTTTATCAGTGACGTGGATGAAATTCTTCACTTCTCTGAATTGGGCGTGGTGTTCCTGATGTTTATCATCGGGCTGGAGCTGAATCCGGCTAAATTGTGGCAACTCCGGCGCTCTATTTTTGGCGTGGGTGCGGCACAAGTGTTGCTCAGTGCGGTGGTGTTGGCAGGTTTGCTGATGCTGACGCAGTTTTCCTGGCAGGCGGCAGTGATTGGCGGTATTGGACTGGCGATGTCATCAACTGCGATGGCGTTGCAGTTGATGCGCGACAAAGGCATGAATCGCAATGAGTCCGGGCAGCTCGGTTTTTCTGTACTGCTGTTTCAGGATTTAGCGGTGATCCCGGCGATAGCGCTGGTACCGCTGTTGGCGGGTAATGACGGTGGTCATACGGACTGGATAAAAATCGGCCTCAAAGTGCTGGCTTTCGCTGGCATGTTGATTGGCGGACGTTACCTGCTGAAACCTGTCTTCCGGTTTATTGCTGGTTCCGGCGTGCGTGAAGTGTTTACTGCCGCGGCATTGCTGCTGGTATTGGGGTCGGCGTTATTTATGGATGCGCTGGGCTTCTCAATGGCGCTTGGGACGTTCATCGCCGGCGTGTTATTGGCGGAAAGTGAATACCGGCACGAACTGGAAATCGCCATTGATCCTTTTAAGGGATTATTGCTGGGATTGTTCTTTATCTCCGTTGGCATGGCTTTAAATCTTGGCGTGCTCTACACCCATATCTTTTGGGTCGTTTTAGGTGTGTTGGTGCTGGTGGCGGTCAAAGCCGGGGTGTTGTATGGCCTTTCGTGGTTTTTTGGCTTGCGGAGTTCCGAGCGCTTACAGTTTTCAGGCGTGCTAAGTCAGGGCGGGGAGTTTGCATTCGTACTTTTCTCTACGGCTTCATCACAAAAGCTGTTCAGCGGTGACCAAATGCCACTGTTGCTGGTGACCGTCACACTTTCGATGATGACCACGCCGCTACTGATGAAAGGCGTGGATGCTATTCTTGCTCGACGTTTTAATGTTGTTGATGATGAAAATGAAGAGAAACCGTACGTAGAAGACGATCAACCACAAGTCATTATTGTGGGCTTCGGGCGTTTCGGGCAGGTGATTGGACGTTTGCTGATGGCGAACAAAATGCGCATCACGGTACTCGAGAGAGACATCAGTTCTGTCAGTCTGATGCGCAAATATGGCTATAAGGTTTACTACGGCGATGCCACCGAACTTGAATTGCTGCGTTCCGCGGGTGCCGAGACAGCAAAATCTATCGTGATTACCTGTAATGAGCCGGAAGACACAATGAAAGTGGTGCATTTGTGTCAACAACACTTTCCACATCTGGCGATACTGGCGCGCGCCAGGGGCCGTGTAGAAGCACATGAATTGTTGCAAGCTGGAGTCAGCCAATTTTCACGCGAGACATTTTCCAGTGCGCTAGAGTTGGGGCGTAAGGCGCTGATGACGCTGGGAATGCATCCTCATCAGGCGCATCGTGCGCAGCTTCATTTCCGGCGTCTGGATATGAGCATGCTGCGTGAATTAATGCCGATTCATACCGATAACGCACAAATTTCCAGGGTGCGTGAAGCACGTCGTGAATTAGAAGAGATCTTCGAACGAGAGATGCAGCAAGAACGTCGCCAGTTCGATGGTTGGGATGATTTTGAATAAAAAAGGTGAAGCTAATGCCGGTGCGTAAACGATTTATTGCCGGGGCTGTTTGCCCTGAGTGCCAGACGCGGGATTCCCTCGCGATGTGGCGTGAGAATAATGTCGATATTGTTGAGTGTGTTAAGTGCGGTCACCAAATGCGTGAGGCGGATAAGCAAGCACGCGAGCATGTTCGCGAACAAGAGCAAGTCATCGGGATTTTTCATCCGGACTAGCGAGATGCGCCAGCTTTTTTTAAGCTTAGGGGTACACCGGCGCTAAATTCCGCTACAATCGGCGCCAGTTTTTTTCCCCATGCTCGCTCAGGAGATATCATGAAAGTAGCAAAAGACCTGGTGGTCAGCCTGGCCTATCAGGTACGTACAGAAGATGGTGTGTTGGTCGATGAGTCTCCGGTGAGTGCGCCGCTGGACTATCTGCATGGTCACGGTTCCCTGATTTCAGGCCTGGAAACTGCGCTGGAAGGCCACGTTGTGGGTGATCGTTTCGATGTGAACGTTGGCGCAAATGACGCTTACGGTCAGTACGACGAAAATCTGGTTCAACGCGTTCCTAAAGATGTGTTCATGGGTGTTGATGAGCTGGAAGTAGGTATGCGCTTTATGGCTGATACCGACCAGGGTCCAGTACCTGTTGAAATCACTGCGGTTGAAGATGAGCACGTTGTTGTCGATGGCAACCACATGCTGGCAGGCCAGAACCTGAGCTTCAACGTAGAAGTTATCGCTATTCGTGAAGCTACCGCTGAAGAACTGGCTCATGGTCACGTTCACGGCGAGCACGATCATCACCACGACCATGACCACGAAGGTGGTTGCTGTGGTGGTCAAGGCCACGACCATGATCACGAACATGGCAAAGGCGGTTGTGGCGGTAACGGCGGCTGCGGTTGCCACTAATCCGTTAGAGATAAAAAAGGCGTGTCATTGACACGCCTTTTCTTTTTGTGCTGATAGCTAGTAATGCGGAGGTGGAGTTTCTTCGGCTTCTGAAGCCACCATTGACGGTTGGCTAGCTTTTAACTTTTCAACCAGCAATCGGAAATGCTCGCGCAGTTTGACCATTTCTAATTCGTGCGCCGTTACCGTCTGATTTAACTCTTCTATCGTAATCTCCTGAAAAGCGAGACGACTCTCAAGTTCTTCCAGCCGTTGTTCGGTCGATTTTTGCTGCATGGTTAATCTCTCCTTGCTTGCGGATGGACAATTTCCGGCGATTCTACTGAAAAATTCGGCATGTTACAGCGCAGTTTTGCTCTGGACGAAACTTCTTTAAACAAAAAGAGTCTGAAATTGTCTCGATAAGACGCGGAGAGATTGTGTAGATTTCTTCCACGACGTTATAGTACATCTCTTAGTTGATAATAACCTTGGGGTTTGAGGCCCCGGCCCTGGAGAAATGGATGAAATCACTGTTTAAAGTAACGCTACTGGCGACCACGATGGCCGTTGCCCTGAGCGCTCCGGCGTTCGCTGCTCCAACCGAAGCAGCACCTGCAACCGCTGCTCCGGCTGCCACTGCACCTGCTGCCAGCAACGCGGCATTCAAGAATGACGACCAGAAATCTGCGTACGCATTAGGTGCTTCGCTGGGCCGTTACATGGAAAACTCTCTGAAAGAACAAGAAAAACTAGGGATTACACTGGATAAAAACCAGTTGATCGCTGGTGTTCAGGACGCATTTGCTGACAAGAGCAAATTGTCTGACCAGGAAATTGAGCAGACGCTGCAAGCTTTCGAAGCTCGCGTGAAATCTTCCGCTCAAGCGAAAATGGAAAAAGACGCTAAAGAAAATGCGGATAAAGGCAAAGCCTTCCGTGATACTTTCGCAAAAGAGAAAGGTGTTAAAACTTCTTCTACTGGCCTGATGTATAAAATCGACAAAGCCGGTACCGGTGAAGCACCAAAAGATAGCGACACTGTCGTGGTGAACTACAAAGGCACGCTGATCGACGGTAAAGAGTTTGATAACTCTTACACCCGTGGTGAGCCACTCTCTTTCCGTCTTGACGGTGTTATCCCTGGTTGGACTGAAGGCCTGAAAAACCTGAAGAAAGGCGGGAAAATCAAACTGGTTATTCCACCAGAACTGGCTTACGGTAAAACTGGCGTTCCAGGAATTCCTGCAAACTCCACACTGGTATTTGACGTTGAACTGCTGGATATCAAACCAGCCGCTAAAGCAGACGCTAAACCAGATGCCGCTCCTGCTCCAGAAGCTGAAGCAGCTAAGAGCAAGTAAGGTATGATTAACCGCCGCCCTCAGGGGCGGCGGTTTTTTATTTGAGGCAAGATATAATAAAAGCTGGAAAGCGTATCTGACGCTGTATTACCTTAGCAGACGGCGTTTCAACTGAGTATGAGTCTGCCCTGACACCATTTAAGCGCGACAGGCTCTCTGTAGAGGGTGGTATCTTTAAATGTCCAATTCGCTTTTAACCAATGAAACCAGTGAGCTTGACTTACTGGACCAGCGTCCTTTTGAACAAACCGACTTTGAAATATTAAAATCCTACGAAGCGGTTGTGGACGGGTTAGCGATGCTGATTGGTTCTCATTGTGAAATTGTATTGCACTCGCTGCAAGATTTGAAATGTTCTGCCATTCGTATTGCGAATGGTGAACATACCGGGCGTAAAATTGGTTCGCCAATTACCGATCTCGCATTGCGTATGCTGCATGATATGACCGGTGCGGATAGTAGCGTTTCTAAATGCTATTTTACGCGTGCCAAAAGTGGCGTTCTGATGAAATCAGAAACTATCGCCATCCGTAATCGTGATGAACGTGTCATCGGCCTGTTGTGTATCAACATCAACCTGGATGTGCCGTTCTCGCAAATTATGTCGACGTTTATTCCGCCGGAAACGCCGGAAGTTGCTTCATCTGTTAACTTTGCTTCTTCTGTGGAAGATCTGGTTATGCAGGCTCTGGAATTCACGATTGAAGAAGTGAATGCCGATCGCAATGTGTCCAACAATGCTAAGAATCGACAGATTGTGTTGAACCTCTACGAGAAAGGTATCTTTGATATTAAAGATGCGATCAACCAGGTTGCTGACCGTTTGAATATTTCTAAGCACACGGTTTATCTCTACATCCGTCAATTCAAGAACGGTGATTTCCAGGGGCAAGATAAGTAATGCGTTTTGCTATTCTGGTGACAGGCCCGGCGTACGGTACTCAGCAGTCGAGCAGTGCGTTGCAATTTTCTCAGGCTGTCATCGCGCAAGGTCATACGTTAGAAAGCGTGTTTTTCTATCGTGAAGGTGTCCTCAACGCAAACCTTCTGACATCGCCTGCGAGCGACGAATTCAATGTCGTGCATGCGTGGCAGCAATTGCATCAGCAACATGGCGTTGAACTGCATATCTGTGTCGCAGCGGCACTGCGTCGTGGCGTGACGGACGAAGAGCAAGCCACTCAACTCGGTTTACCGAACCATAACTTGCAGCCAGGTTTTACGCTCAGTGGTCTTGGGGCGCTGGCACAAGCAACGCTGACATGCGATCGCACGGTGCAATTCTGATGAAGCGTGTGGCATTTGTATTTAAATCAGCCCCCCATGGCAGCTCTGCTGGCCGGGAAGGGTTAGATGCCTTGCTGGCAACATCGGCACTAACAGAAGATATTGGGGTGTTTTTCATTGGTGACGGAATATTGCAGCTGATTCCGGGGCAACAGCCTGGTCTTATTCTTGCCAGGGATTACATCGCGACATTTCGTGTACTGCCGTTATATGACATTGAACAGTGTTATCTCTGTGCTGCCTCTATCCGTGAGCGGGGATTATCACCAGACAATGCGTGGGTTCTGGATGCAAAACCGCTAGAACCGGATTCGCTGGGTGAAATGCTTCATCAGTTTGATGTCGTGCTAACCTTCTGAGGCTACATGCTGCATATTTTACAACATTCACCTTTTCATACGGATCTAGAATCGATGCTGCGCTGCGTTAAGCAAGGCGATGAGTTGTTATTGATTCAGGATGCGGTTATTGTCGCACTCTCAGGAACGAAGGCCCTTGATTTGTTGCTCGCTGCCCCCATTTCTATCTACGCTCTGCAGGAAGATATTGAGGCCCGCGGCTTAACTGCTCAAATTTCAACCAGCATAGGCAAGGTCAGCTATACTGACTTCGTCAGATTGACAGTTAAACACGAACAGCAGATTACCTGGTAAAATCCAGGATTGTTGTATATTTCTTGACACCTTTTCGGCTCAGCCCTAAAATTCTGCGTCCTCATATTATATGAGGCCGTTTTATTACGTGTTTACGAAGCAAAAGCTAAAACCAGGAGCTATTTAATGGCAACAGTTAATCAGCTGGTTCGCAAACCACGCGCTCGCAAAGTTGCAAAAAGCAACGTGCCTGCGCTGGAAGCCTGCCCGCAGAAACGTGGCGTATGTACTCGTGTATATACTACCACTCCTAAGAAACCAAACTCCGCACTGCGTAAAGTATGCCGTGTGCGTTTGACTAACGGTTTTGAAGTTACCTCCTACATCGGCGGTGAAGGTCACAACCTGCAGGAACACTCCGTGATCCTGATCCGTGGTGGTCGTGTAAAAGACTTGCCAGGTGTTCGTTACCACACCGTTCGTGGTGCACTTGACTGCTCCGGCGTTAAAGACCGTAAGCAATCTCGTTCCAAGTATGGCGTGAAACGTCCTAAGGCTTAATGGTTTCCGTTAAGTAAGGCCAAACGTTTTAAATAAATGTCAAACTCAATAGAGTTTTGGACAACCCTGAATTAACAACGGAGTATTCCCATGCCACGTCGTCGCGTCATTGGTCAACGTAAAATTCTTCCAGATCCTAAGTTCGGATCAGAGTTGCTGGCCAAATTTGTAAACATTCTGATGGTAGATGGTAAGAAATCTACTGCTGAATCTATCGTGTATACCGCGCTGGAGACCCTGGCTCAGCGTTCTGGTAAACAAGCACTGGAAGCTTTCGAAGTCGCTCTGGACAACGTTCGTCCGACTGTCGAAGTTAAGTCCCGCCGTGTTGGTGGTTCTACTTATCAGGTTCCAGTAGAAGTACGTCCGGTTCGTCGTAATGCTCTGGCAATGCGTTGGATCGTAGAAGCTGCTCGTAAACGCGGTGATAAATCCATGGCTCTTCGCCTGGCGAACGAACTTTCTGATGCTGCAGAGAACAAAGGTACTGCAGTTAAGAAACGTGAAGACGTTCACCGTATGGCTGAAGCCAACAAGGCGTTCGCACACTACCGTTGGTAATCCCTTCGGAGTGTTAGTCACCAAGCGGGCGCTTCACATAAGCTGCCCGCTTTGGGTTACTTAAATGAACGTCCCAGGATATAGAGGAATCAAATGGCTCGTAAAACACCCATTGAGCGCTACCGCAACATTGGTATCAGTGCTCACATCGACGCCGGTAAGACAACTACTACCGAACGTGTTCTGTTCTACACCGGTGTAAACCACAAAATCGGTGAAGTTCATGATGGCGCAGCCACCATGGACTGGATGGAGCAGGAGCAGGAACGTGGTATTACCATCACGTCCGCTGCGACCACCTGTTTCTGGTCAGGTATGGCTAAACAGTTCGAACCACACCACATCAACATCATTGATACCCCAGGGCACGTTGACTTCACCATCGAAGTTGAACGTTCCATGCGTGTTCTTGATGGTGCGGTAATGGTTTACTGTGCTGTTGGTGGTGTTCAGCCACAGTCTGAGACCGTATGGCGTCAGGCAAACAAATATAAAGTTCCACGTATCGCGTTCGTTAACAAAATGGACCGTATGGGTGCTAACTTCCTGAAAGTTGTTGATCAGATTGAAAAACGTCTGGGCGCAACTCCGGTGCCTCTGCAACTGGCAATCGGCGCGGAAGAGAAATTCACCGGTGTTGTTGACCTGGTGAAAATGAAAGCCATCAACTGGAACGAAGCCGATCAGGGCGTGACCTTCGAATACGAAGAGATCCCAGCTGATATGCAGGAACTGGCCGAAGAATGGCGCCAGAAACTGGTTGAAGCCGCTGCTGAAGGTTCTGACGAACTGATGGAGAAATTCTTTGGTGGCGAAGAGCTGACTGAAGAAGAGATCAAAACTTCTCTGCGTAAGCGCGTACTGAACAACGAAATTATCTTGGTTACCTGTGGTTCTGCATTTAAGAACAAAGGTGTTCAGGCGATGCTGGATGCGGTTGTTGAATACCTGCCAGCTCCAACTGACGTTACTGCGATTAACGGTATGCTGGACGACGGTAAAGACACTCCGGCTGTTCGTCACTCTGACGACAACGAGCCGTTTGCTGCTCTGGCGTTCAAAATCGCAACTGACCCGTTTGTTGGTAACCTGACCTTCTTCCGCGTTTACTCTGGTGTGGTTAACTCTGGCGACACCGTGTTCAACCCGGTGAAATCAGCACGTGAGCGTCTGGGCCGTATCGTACAGATGCACGCTAACAAACGTGAAGAGATCAAAGAAGTTCGCGCTGGCGACATCGCTGCAGCTATTGGTCTGAAAGAAGTGACTACCGGTGATACCTTGTGTGATCAGGACAATGTGATCATTCTGGAGCGTATGGAATTCCCTGAACCGGTAATTTCTATCGCTGTTGAACCGAAAACCAAAGCTGACCAAGAAAAAATGGGTCTGGCTCTGGGTCGTCTGGCTAAAGAAGATCCATCATTCCGCGTATGGACTGATGAAGAAACTAACCAGACCATTATCGCTGGTATGGGTGAACTTCACCTCGACATCATCGTTGACCGTATGAAACGTGAATTCAACGTTGAAGCTAACGTTGGTAAACCTCAGGTTGCTTACCGTGAAGCGATTCGCGCGAAAGTTACCGATGTTGAAGGTAAACACGCTAAGCAGTCTGGTGGTCGTGGTCAGTACGGTCATGTTGTTATCGACATGTACCCACTGGAGCCGGGTTCGAATCCGAAAGGTTACGAGTTCGTCAACGACATCAAAGGTGGTGTGATCCCAACGGAATACATCCCTGCTGTTGATAAAGGCATCCAGGAACAGCTGAAGTCTGGTCCTCTGGCGGGTTACCCAGTAGTAGATCTCGGCGTGCGTCTGCACTTCGGTTCTTACCACGACGTTGACTCCTCTGAACTGGCGTTTAAACTGGCCGCTTCTATTGCCTTCAAAGATGGCTTTAAGAAAGCGAAACCAGTTCTGCTTGAGCCTATCATGAAGGTTGAAGTTGAAACTCCAGAAGAGAACACTGGTGACGTTATCGGTGACCTTAGCCGTCGTCGTGGCCAGCTGAAAGGTCAAGAATCTAACGCTACTGGCGTTCAGATTCACGCTGAAGTTCCGTTGTCTGAAATGTTCGGTTACGCAACTCAACTGCGTTCACTGACCAAAGGTCGTGCATCTTACTCCATGGAATTCCTGAAGTATGATGACGCGCCAAACAACGTTGCTCAGGCCGTAATCGAAGCTCGCGGTAAATAAACCCCGGGTTTTAAAAAACATTGATCCCGTGCTCTCTCCTTGAGGGGAGAGCGCAACAGTAAGGAATATAGCCGTGTCTAAAGAAAAATTTGAACGTACAAAACCGCACGTCAACGTCGGTACTATCGGCCACGTTGACCATGGTAAAACCACTCTGACTGCAGCAATCACTACCGTTCTGGCTAAAACCTACGGTGGTTCTGCTCGTGCTTTCGACCAGATCGATAACGCACCAGAAGAAAAAGCTCGTGGTATCACCATCAACACTTCCCACGTTGAATATGACACCCCGACTCGCCACTATGCGCACGTTGACTGCCCAGGGCACGCCGACTACGTTAAAAACATGATCACCGGTGCTGCTCAGATGGACGGCGCTATCCTGGTTGTTGCTGCGACTGATGGCCCAATGCCACAGACTCGTGAGCACATCCTGCTGGGTCGTCAGGTTGGCGTTCCTTACATCATCGTGTTCCTGAACAAATGCGACATGGTTGATGATGAAGAGCTGCTGGAACTGGTAGAAATGGAAGTTCGTGAACTTCTGTCTATGTACGACTTCCCAGGCGACGATACTCCAATCGTACGTGGTTCAGCGCTGAAAGCACTGGAAGGCGACGCGGATTACGAAGCTAAAATCATCGAACTGGCTGGCTTCCTGGATACTTATATCCCAGAACCAGAACGTGCTATCGACAAGCCGTTCCTGCTGCCAATCGAAGACGTATTCTCCATCTCCGGCCGTGGTACAGTTGTTACCGGTCGTGTAGAGCGCGGTATCGTTAAAGTTGGTGAAGAAGTTGAAATCGTTGGTATCAAAGATACCGTGAAATCAACCTGTACTGGCGTTGAAATGTTCCGCAAACTGCTGGACGAAGGCCGTGCTGGTGAGAACGTTGGTGTTCTGCTGCGTGGTATTAAACGTGAAGATATCGAACGTGGTCAGGTACTGGCTAAGCCAGGCTCAATCAAGCCGCACACCCAGTTCGAATCTGAAGTTTATATTCTGTCCAAAGATGAAGGCGGCCGTCATACTCCGTTCTTCAAAGGCTACCGTCCACAGTTCTACTTCCGTACAACTGACGTGACTGGTACCATCGAACTGCCAGAAGGCGTTGAGATGGTAATGCCGGGCGACAACATCAAAATGGTTGTTACCCTGATCCACCCAATCGCAATGGACGACGGTCTGCGTTTCGCAATCCGTGAAGGCGGCCGTACTGTAGGCGCTGGTGTTGTTGCTAAAGTTATCGCTTAATCGCTGATATCTTTGTATGAAAAAAGAGCGCTCAGGCGCTCTTTTTTTTTGCATTTTTTGCCGCTTATCACGTGCATCAAACAAGCGTGTGCTATTGTAATCATAACTATTCTCATTTACAATTTGCGCGTAATTTGAACGGGAGTACTTATGTACGTTTGTTTGTGTAATGGTGTTAGTGATAAAAAAATTCGGCAGGCTGTACGCCAGTTTCATCCACAATCTTTCCAGCAGCTTCGCAAGTTTGTGCCAGTGGGTAACCAGTGTGGCAAGTGCATTCGCGCAGCACGAGAAATCATGCAAGAAGAGCTATTGCAGATCCCAGAATTTAAAGAGATTGCCTAAGCCAGTCACTTTTTTTTGACTTACTCCGTGCTACATCTACGCTTCATGTAGTGGAAGCGGAGGGAGTAAAAAATGAAAGGTGATATTAAGATAATAAATTATCTCAATAAATTATTGGGAAACGAGCTTGTCGCGATCAATCAGTATTTTCTCCATGCGAGAATGTTCAAAAACTGGGGTTTAATGCGCCTCAACGAAGTTGAATATCACGAATCCATTGATGAAATGAAACACGCCGATAAATATATCGAGCGTATTTTGTTCCTCGAAGGCATTCCTAACCTGCAAGACTTAGGCAAACTTCATATCGGTGAAGATGTTGAAGAAATGCTTCAGTCTGATCTCAAACTAGAACTGGATGGTGCCAAAGATTTACGTGAGGCTATTGCTTACGCAGATACCATTCATGATTATGTCAGTCGCGATATGCTCATCCAAATTCTTACTGAAGAAGAGCATCATATTGACTGGCTGGAAACTGAATTGGACCTCATTTCTAAAATTGGTTTGCAGAATTATCTTCAGTCGCAAATCAAAGAAGGAAACTGAGTTCTTTAAACTGTGGGAAGGAAGTGCATATCCACCCTATAGAACCACCCGCTATCGCAAGGTTTGGTCCGAAAGGTAGCGGAGTGGTAGTCAGTAACACGTAATTCTTCCGATAAACTCGTGTTATTAATGCCCATATTAGTCCAGTCATCGCTGCAGCAAATATAATCCAACCCAGACTTTGCCATCCATGCCATGCCCCTAGTGCAGCCAAAAGCTTCATATCACCGTGGCCAATGCCCTCGACCTTGCGCCAAAGAAAGTAAATCCAGTAAAGCATCCATAAAATCATATACCCAGCAATTGCACCTATTACACATTCCGACAAATGGTCAGTGGAAAAACAGACTTGATAAAGTAAACCAGACCAAAGCAGAGGGTACGTCAATCTATCTGGTAGAAGCAGGCAATGATAATCGACCCATGCTAAACGCAATAGACAGCCAATGTGCAGGCCAATAAAAAGGAATGCCGGAAGAGAAGGGACTATAAGCATCGTGGTTGACCAGTATCAGGCAAAATGAGTTTTAAAGCTAAATCAATGAACTTTGTAAAGCAAAATGGAGTTTGAAGAGTTACGTGTAATGTTCCGCAGAGAATATGCTAATCAGATCGTGTTACAAATTTTGTGGGAGGTGAAGTGCAACCAGATGCAAAAGATTGTTTAATTCGTATCCATGACTTGCTTAAGAAGCAGATTTACGTATAATGCGCGGGCCTGTCTTAATCGACGGCTGGCTCGATATGAGCCTGACAGCGAAGCTGCTGTCGACAATGTTCCCAATTGGGGAACTATGTATGAACGATTACACTCCCCCATCAATCGTAATGGGTGCGAGTAGTGATTTTTTTCGTCTATAAAATAATTGGAGCTATGGTCTCATGCAGAGCCAAAGAATCCGTATCCGCCTTAAAGCGTTTGATCATCGTCTGATCGATCAATCAACTGCGGAAATCGTCGAGACTGCTAAGCGCACTGGTGCGCAAGTACGTGGTCCGATCCCGCTGCCGACCCGCAAAGAGCGCTTTACCGTTCTGATCTCTCCGCACGTCAACAAAGACGCGCGTGATCAGTACGAAATTCGCACTCACAAGCGTCTGGTTGACATCGTTGAGCCAACTGAGAAAACCGTTGATGCTCTGATGCGTCTGGATCTGGCTGCTGGTGTTGACGTGCAGATCAGCCTGGGTTAATCAGGTCATTGACGATTGAGAGGTTGAAACAATGATTGGTTTAGTCGGTAAAAAAGTGGGTATGACCCGTATCTTCACAGAAGACGGCGTTTCTATCCCAGTAACCGTGATCGAAGTAGAAGCAAACCGTGTTACTCAGGTTAAAGACCTGGCTAACGACGGCTACCGTGCTGTTCAAGTTACCACTGGCGCTAAAAAAGCTAGCCGTGTAACTAAGCCGGAAGCTGGTCACTTCGCTAAAGCTGGCGTAGAAGCTGGCCGTGGCCTTTGGGAATTCCGTCTTGCAGAAGGCGAAGAGTTCACTGTAGGTCAAGACATTAGCGTTGAGCTGTTTGCTGAAGTTAAAAAAGTTGACGTAACTGGCACCTCTAAAGGTAAAGGTTTCGCAGGTACCGTTAAGCGCTGGAACTTCCGTACCCAGGACGCTACACACGGTAACTCCTTGTCTCACCGCGTTCCGGGTTCTATCGGTCAGAACCAGACTCCGGGCAAAGTGTTCAAAGGCAAGAAAATGGCAGGCCAACTGGGCAACGAACGTGTAACTGTTCAGAGCCTGGATGTAGTACGCGTTGACGCTGAGCGCAACCTGCTGCTGGTTAAGGGTGCAGTTCCGGGTGCAACCGGTAGCGACCTTATTGTTAAACCAGCTGTGAAGGCGTGAGGAGATAGCAATGGAATTAGTATTGAAAGACGCGCAAAGCGCGCTGACTGTTTCCGAAACTACCTTCGGTCGTGATTTCAACGAAGCGCTGGTACACCAGGTTGTAGTTGCTTATGCAGCTGGTGCCCGTCAAGGTACTCGTGCTCAGAAGACCCGTGCTGAAGTAACTGGTTCCGGTAAAAAGCCGTGGCGCCAGAAAGGTACCGGCCGTGCGCGTTCAGGTTCTATCAAGAGCCCGATCTGGCGTTCCGGTGGCGTAACCTTCGCTGCTCGCCCGCAGGACCACAGTCAAAAAGTTAACAAAAAGATGTACCGCGGAGCGCTGAAAAGCATTCTGTCCGAACTGGTACGTCAGGATCGTCTGATCGTTGTCGAACAGTTCTCTGTTGAAGCGCCTAAAACTAAGCTGCTTGCTCAGAAACTGAAAGACATGGCCCTGGAAGATGTGCTGATCGTAACTGGCGAACTGGATGAGAATCTGTTCCTGGCTGCGCGTAACCTGCATAAGGTTGACGTGCGCGATGCAGCAACAATCGATCCAGTTAGCCTGATCGCCTTCGACAAAGTCGTTATGACTGCTGATGCAGTTAAGCAAGTTGAGGAGATGCTGGCATGATCCGTGAAGAACGTCTGCTGAAAGTACTGCGCGCGCCGCACGTATCTGAAAAAGCATCTATGGCGATGGAAAAAACAAATACCATCGTTCTCAAAGTTGCAAAAGACGCGACCAAAGCAGAGATCGTTGCTGCTGTTGAGAAACTGTTCGAAGTTGAAGTTAAAGGCGTTAATACCTTGGTTGTTAAAGGTAAAACTAAGCGTCATGGACAGCGTATCGGTCGTCGTAGCGACTGGAAAAAAGCTTACGTCACCCTGAAGGAAGGCCAGAATCTGGACTTCGTCGGCGGCGCTGAGTAAGTCGGAGGAGAAAAACAATGGCAGTTGTTAAATGTAAACCGACATCTCCGGGTCGTCGCCACGTAGTTAAAGTGGTCAACCCTGAGCTGCATAAGGGCAAACCATTTGCTCCGCTGGTTGAAAAAAACAGCAAATCCGGTGGCCGTAACAACAATGGTCGTATCACTACTCGTCACATCGGTGGTGGTCACAAGCAGGCTTATCGTATTGTTGACTTTAAACGCAACAAAGACGGTATCCCGGCAATTGTTGAACGTCTTGAGTACGATCCGAACCGTTCTGCGAACATCGCACTGGTTCTGTACAAAGATGGCGAACGCCGTTACATCCTGGCCCCTAAAGGCCTGAAAGCTGGCGACCAGATTCAATCTGGCGTTGATGCTGCAATCAAAGCAGGTAACACCCTGCCGATGCGCAATATCCCGGTTGGTTCTACCGTTCATAACGTAGAAATGAAACCAGGTAAAGGCGGTCAGCTTGCACGTTCTGCTGGTACCTATGTGCAGATCGTTGCACGTGATGGTGCTTACGTTACCCTGCGTCTGCGTTCTGGTGAAATGCGTAAAGTCGAAGCTGACTGCCGTGCAACCATGGGCGAAGTCGGTAACTCTGAGCATATGCTCCGCGTTCTGGGTAAAGCAGGTGCTGCACGCTGGCGTGGTGTTCGTCCTACCGTTCGCGGTACTGCGATGAACCCAGTCGACCACCCACATGGTGGTGGTGAAGGTCGTAACTTTGGTAAGCACCCGGTAACTCCGTGGGGCGTTCAGACCAAAGGTAAGAAGACCCGCAGCAACAAGCGTACTGATAAATTCATCGTACGTCGCCGTAGCAAATAATTTTAGAGGATAAGCCATGCCACGTTCTCTCAAGAAAGGTCCTTTTATTGACCTGCACTTGCTGAAGAAGGTAGAGAAAGCGGTGGAAAGCGGTGACAAGAAGCCCCTGCGCACTTGGTCCCGTCGTTCAACGATCTTTCCTAACATGATCGGTTTGACCATCGCTGTCCATAATGGTCGTCAGCATGTTCCGGTATTTGTTTCCGACGAAATGGTCGGTCACAAACTGGGTGAATTTGCACCGACACGTACTTATCGCGGCCACGCTGCTGATAAAAAAGCCAAGAAGAAATAAGTAGGAGGAAGAGATGGAAACTTTAGCTCAACATCGCCACGCTCGTTCTTCTGCTCAAAAGGTTCGCCTTGTTGCAGACCTTATTCGCGGTAAGAAAGTGTCGCAGGCACTGGAAATTTTGACCTTCACCAACAAGAAAGCGGCTGTATTGGTCAAGAAAGTTCTGGAATCTGCCATTGCTAACGCTGAACACAACGATGGCGCTGACATTGACGATCTGAAAGTCGCGAAAATCTTCGTAGACGCAGGCCCAAGCATGAAGCGCATTATGCCGCGTGCAAAAGGTCGTGCAGATCGCATCCTGAAGCGCACCAGCCACATTACTGTGGTTGTGTCCGATCGCTGAGACTCTGGAGACTAGCAATGGGTCAGAAAGTACATCCTAATGGTATTCGCCTGGGTATTGTAAAACCTTGGAACTCTACTTGGTTTGCGAACACCAAAGAATTCGCTGACAACCTGGACAGCGATTTTAAAGTTCGTCAGTACCTGACTAAGGAACTGGCGAAGGCGTCTGTATCTCGTATCGTTATCGAGCGTCCAGCTAAGAGCATCCGTGTGACTATTCACACTGCTCGCCCTGGCATCGTAATCGGTAAGAAAGGCGAAGACGTAGAAAAACTGCGCAAGGTCGTAGCGGATATCGCTGGCGTTCCTGCACAGATCAATATCGCCGAAGTTCGTAAGCCTGAACTGGACGCAAAATTGGTTGCTGATAGCATCACTTCACAGCTGGAACGTCGTGTTATGTTCCGTCGTGCTATGAAGCGTGCTGTACAGAATGCCATGCGTCTGGGCGCTAAAGGTATCAAAGTTGAAGTTAGCGGCCGTCTGGGTGGCGCTGAGATCGCACGTACCGAATGGTATCGTGAAGGTCGCGTGCCATTGCACACACTGCGTGCTGACATTGACTACAACACCTCTGAAGCGCACACCACTTATGGTGTAATCGGCGTTAAAGTGT
Organism: Buttiauxella agrestis ATCC 33320; assembly: GCA_024169445.1. Lineage (GTDB taxonomy): Bacteria > Pseudomonadota > Gammaproteobacteria > Enterobacterales > Enterobacteriaceae > Buttiauxella > Buttiauxella ferragutiae. The sequence continues at coordinate 592,565 of JALKFA010000001.1, read as the reverse complement.
GGATCTTCAAAGGTGAGATCCTGGGTGGGATGGCTGCTGTTGAACAACCGGAAAAACCGGCTGCTCAACCTAAAAAGCAGCAGCGTAAAGGCCGTAAGTAAGGAGAGTCGCTGTGTTACAACCAAAGCGTACAAAATTCCGTAAAGTGCACAAAGGCCGCAACCGTGGTCTGGCTGCTGGTACGGATGTTAGCTTCGGCACTTTCGGTCTGAAAGCTGTTGGCCGTGGTCGTCTGACTGCACGTCAGATCGAAGCAGCACGTCGTGCAATGACCCGTGCAGTTAAGCGTCAGGGTAAGATCTGGATCCGTGTATTCCCGGACAAACCGATCACCGAAAAGCCGCTTGAAGTGCGTATGGGTAAAGGTAAAGGCAACGTAGAGTATTGGGTTGCCTTGATTCAGCCTGGCAAAGTCCTGTATGAAATGGACGGCGTACCAGAAGAGCTGGCCCGTGAAGCATTCAAGCTGGCAGCAGCGAAACTGCCGATTAAAACCACCTTTGTAACTAAGACGGTGATGTAATGAAAGCAAAAGAGCTGCGTGAAAAGAGTGTTGAAGAGCTGAACACCGAGCTGCTGAATTTGCTGCGTGAGCAGTTCAATCTGCGTATGCAAGCAGCAAGTGGCCAGCTGCAACAGACTCACCTGCTGAAGCAAGTGCGTCGTGATGTTGCACGTGTTAAGACTTTATTGACTCAGAAGGCGGGTGCGTAATGACCGATAAAATCCGTACTCTGCAAGGTCGCGTGATTAGCAACAAAATGGAGAAATCCATCGTTGTTGCTATCGAACGTGTGGTGAAACACCCGATTTACGGCAAATTCATCAAACGTACGACCAAACTGCACGTACATGACGAGAGCAATGAATGTGGTATCGGTGACGTGGTTGAAATCCGCGAATGCCGTCCACTGTCCAAGACTAAGTCCTGGACGCTTGTTCGCGTTGTAGATAAAGCTGTTCTGTAATACAGTGAGCTTTGTCTAACGAATAAACGGCTCAGTAAATGAGCCGTTTATTTTTTCTACCCATATTCAGGAACCGGTGTTATAATGCCGCGCCCTCGTTTATGGGGCTTTTTAACGACCTAATTATGGGTCCCGAAGTAGTAGTTGACATTAGCGGAGCACTGAAATGATCCAAGAACAGACTATGCTGACCGTAGCCGACAACTCCGGCGCGCGTCGCGTAATGTGTATCAAGGTTCTGGGTGGCTCGCACCGTCGCTACGCAGGCGTCGGCGACATCATCAAAATTACCATCAAGGAAGCAATTCCTCGTGGTAAGGTGAAGAAAGGCGATGTCCTGAAAGCGGTAGTGGTGCGCACCAGGAAGGGTGTTCGTCGCCCGGACGGTTCTGTCATTCGCTTCGATGGTAATGCATGCGTTATTTTAAACAATAACAGCGAGCAACCAATCGGCACGCGTATTTTTGGGCCGGTAACTCGTGAACTGCGTAATGAAAAGTTCATGAAAATTATCTCTCTGGCACCAGAAGTACTCTAAGGAGCGAATCATGGCAGCTAAAATCCGTCGTGATGACGAAGTTATCGTGTTAACCGGTAAAGATAAAGGTAAGCGCGGTAAAGTTAAGAATGTCTTGTCTTCCGGCAAGCTTATTGTTGAAGGTATTAACCTGGTTAAGAAACATCAGAAGCCGGTTCCGGCCCTGAACCAACCAGGTGGCATCGTTGAAAAAGAAGCTGCTATTCAAGTTTCTAACGTTGCACTCTTCAATGCGGCAACCGGCAAGGCTGACCGTGTAGGCTTTAGATTCGAAGAGGGCAAAAAAGTCCGTTTCTTCAAATCTAACAGCGAAACTATCAAGTAATTTGGAGTAGTACGATGGCGAAACTGCATGATTACTACAAAGACGAAGTAGTTACAAAACTCATGACTGAGTTTAACTACAATTCTGTCATGCAAGTCCCTCGGGTCGAGAAGATCACCCTGAACATGGGTGTGGGTGAAGCGATCGCTGACAAGAAACTGCTGGATAACGCAGCAGCTGACTTGACAGCAATCTCCGGTCAAAAGCCGTTGATCACCAAAGCACGCAAATCAGTTGCAGGCTTCAAAATCCGTCAGGGCTATCCGATCGGCTGTAAAGTAACTCTGCGTGGCGAACGCATGTGGGAGTTTCTTGAGCGCCTGATCACCATTGCTGTACCGCGTATCCGTGACTTCCGTGGCTTGTCCGCTAAGTCATTCGATGGCCGTGGTAACTACAGCATGGGTGTCCGTGAGCAGATCATCTTCCCAGAAATCGACTATGACAAAGTCGATCGCGTTCGTGGTTTGGATATTACCATTACCACTACTGCGAAATCTGATGATGAAGGCCGTGCTCTGCTGGCAGCCTTTAACTTCCCATTCCGTAAGTAAGGTAGGGTTACTAATGGCTAAGCAATCGATGAAAGCACGCGAAGTCGTTCGCGTGAAACTGGCCGACAAATACCGCGCTAAACGCGAGGAATTGAAAGCTATCATCTCTGGTGTGAACTCATCCGACGAAGATCGTTGGGATGCTGTTCTTAAGCTGCAGTCTCTGCCGCGTGATTCCAGCCCGTCCCGTCAGCGTAACCGCTGCCGCCAAACTGGTCGTCCGCATGGTTATGTGGGCAAATTCGGGTTGAGCCGTATCAAGCTTCGTGAAGCCGCTATGCGCGGTGAAGTACCTGGCTTGAAGAAGGCTAGCTGGTAATATCCAATTGAATCACGGGAGTAAAGACAGATGAGCATGCAAGATCCGATCGCGGATATGCTGACCCGTATCCGTAACGGTCAAGCCGCGAATAAAGTTGCGGTCACCATGCCTTCCTCCAAGCTGAAATTGGCAATTGCCAACGTGCTGAAAGAAGAAGGCTATATTGAAGATTTTAAAATCGAAGGCGACATCAAGCCTGAACTGGAACTGACTCTTAAGTATTTCCAGGGCAAGGCTGTGGTAGAGAGCATTCAGCGAGTCAGCCGCCCAGGTCTGCGCATCTATAAGAAAAAAGATGAGCTGCCTAAAGTTATGGCCGGTATGGGTATTGCTGTCGTTTCTACCTCTAAAGGTGTTATGACTGATCGTGCAGCGCGCCAAGCTGGTCTTGGTGGCGAAATTATCTGCTACGTAGCCTAATTGGAGGAATAAAATGTCTCGTGTTGCTAAAGCACCGGTCGTTATTCCTGCTGGCGTAGAGGTAAAACTCAACGGTCAGGTTATTTCGATCAAAGGTAAGAACGGCGAGCTGACTCGTACAATCAACGATGCTGTTGAAGTTAAACACGCTGATAATGCACTGACTTTCGCTCCACGCGAAGGTTTTGCTAACGCGTGGGCCCAAGCGGGTACCACTCGTGCGCTGTTAAATGCAATGGTTATCGGTGTTACCGAAGGCTTCACTAAGAAGCTGCAGCTGGTTGGTGTAGGTTATCGTGCAGCAGTTAAAGGCAATGCGGTGAGTTTGGCCCTGGGCTTCTCTCATCCTGTTGAACATGCTCTGCCAGCGGGAATCACTGCTGAATGTCCAACTCAAACTGAAATCGTGCTGAAAGGCGCTGATAAGCAGATGATTGGACAAGTGGCTGCTGATCTGCGCGCCTACCGTCGTCCTGAGCCTTATAAAGGCAAGGGTGTTCGTTACGCCGACGAAGTCGTGCGTACCAAAGAGGCTAAGAAGAAGTAAGGTAACACTATGGATAAGAAATCTGCTCGTATCCGTCGTGCGACCCGCGCACGTCACAAGCTCAAAGAACTGGGTGCGACTCGTCTGGTGATTCACCGTACGCCTCGTCATATTTATGCACAGGTTATCGCACCAAACGGTTCAGAAGTCCTGGTAGCTGCATCTACTGTAGAGAAAGCTATCGCTGAGCAACTGAAGTACACTGGAAATAAAGACGCCGCTACAGCTGTGGGTAAAGCTGTTGCAGAGCGCGCACTGGAAAAAGGCATTACGAAAGTATCCTTTGACCGTGCTGGTTTCCAATATCATGGTCGTGTCCAGGCACTGGCAGATGCTGCCCGTGATGCTGGCCTTCAGTTCTAAGGTAGAGGTGTAAGATGGCTCACATCGAAAAACAAGCTGGCGAACTGCAGGAAAAGCTGATCGCGGTAAATCGCGTATCTAAAACCGTTAAAGGTGGTCGTATTTTCTCCTTCACTGCTCTGACAGTGGTTGGCGATGGTAACGGTCGCATTGGTTTTGGTTACGGAAAAGCGCGTGAAGTTCCAGCAGCTATCCAGAAAGCGATGGAAAAAGCCCGTCGCAACATGATTAACGTCGCGCTGAACCACGGCACCCTGCAGCACCCTGTTAAAGGTGTGCACACAGGTTCTCGTGTGTTCATGCAGCCGGCTTCCCAGGGTACCGGTATTATTGCCGGTGGTGCAATGCGCGCCGTTCTGGAAGTCGCTGGAGTTCATAACGTTTTGGCTAAAGCATATGGTTCCACCAACCCGATTAACGTGGTTCGTGCAACTATTGATGGCCTGGCGAATATGAAGTCTCCGGAAATGGTCGCTGCCAAGCGTGGTAAATCCGTTGAAGAAATTCTGGGGTAATTGACCATGGCAAAGACTATTAAAATTACACAAACCCGCAGTGCAATCGGTCGTCTGCCGAAACACAAGGCAACGCTGCTTGGCCTGGGTCTGCGTCGTATTGGCCACACCGTAGAGCGCGAGGATACTCCTGCTGTACGTGGTATGGTCAACGCGGTTTCCTACATGGTTAAAGTTGAGGAGTAAGAGATGCGTTTAAATACTCTGTCTCCGGCCGAAGGGTCTAAGCACGCTTCCAAGCGTCTGGGTCGTGGTATCGGTTCTGGCCTCGGTAAAACCGGCGGTCGTGGTCACAAAGGTCAGAACTCTCGTTCTGGCGGTGGCGTACGTCGTGGTTTTGAAGGTGGTCAGATGCCGTTGTACCGTCGTCTGCCGAAGTTTGGTTTCACCTCTCGCAAAGCAATGATCACCGGTGAGATTCGTCTCTCTGATCTGGCGAAAGTTGAAGGCGACGTAGTTGACCTGAACACGCTGAAAGCAGCAAACATTATCGGTATTCAGATTGAATTCGCGAAAGTGATTCTGTCTGGCGAGGTTTCTCGTCCGGTAACTGTTCGCGGCCTGCGTGTCACTAAAGGCGCTCGTGCTGCTATCGAAGCTGCTGGCGGTAAAATCGAGGAATAAGTAGCAGATGGCAAAGCAACCGGGATTAGATTTTCAAAGTGCTAAAGGCGGGCTAGGTGAGCTGAAACGCAGACTGATGTTTGTTATCGGTGCGCTGATTGTTTTCCGCATTGGCTCTTTTATTCCGATCCCTGGTATTGATGCCGCTGTACTTGCCAAACTGCTTGAGCAACAGCGAGGCACTATCATTGAAATGTTTAACATGTTCTCTGGTGGTGCTCTCAGCCGTGCTTCTATCTTTGCATTGGGTATCATGCCGTATATTTCGGCATCGATTATTATCCAGCTGTTAACGGTGGTTCACCCAGCGTTAGCAGAGTTGAAGAAGGAAGGGGAATCTGGCCGTCGTAAGATTAGTCAGTACACCCGTTACGGAACTCTGGTGCTGGCAATATTCCAGTCGATCGGTATTGCTACCGGTTTACCGAATATGCCTGGTATGCAGGGCCTGGTGTTAAACCCAGGCTTTGCATTCTACTTCACCGCTGTTGTGAGTCTTGTCACGGGAACGATGTTCCTTATGTGGCTGGGCGAACAGATTACTGAGCGTGGTATCGGCAACGGTATCTCAATCATAATCTTCGCTGGTATTGTTGCGGGTTTGCCGCCGGCCGTTGGCCATACTATCGAGCAAGCAAGGCAAGGCGACCTGCACTTCCTTCTGTTGCTGTTGGTTGCAGTACTAGTATTCGCAGTGACCTTCTTCGTTGTTTTTGTTGAACGTGGTCAACGCCGCATTGTGGTAAACTACGCAAAACGTCAACAAGGTCGTCGTGTCTATGCTGCGCAGAGCACGCATTTACCGCTGAAAGTGAATATGGCTGGTGTTATTCCAGCAATCTTTGCTTCCAGTATTATTCTGTTCCCTGCAACGATTGCATCGTGGTTTGGGGGCGGAACCGGTTGGAACTGGCTGACTACAATTTCGCTGTATTTGCAGCCTGGGCAACCGCTTTATGTGTTACTCTATGCGTCTGCAATCATCTTCTTCTGTTTCTTCTATACGGCGTTGGTTTTCAACCCTCGTGAAACAGCAGATAACCTGAAGAAGTCCGGTGCATTTGTACCAGGAATTCGTCCGGGAGAACAAACGGCGAAGTATATTGATAAAGTAATGACCCGCCTGACCTTGGTTGGTGCGTTGTACATTACCTTTATCTGCCTAATCCCGGAGTTCATGCGTGACGCAATGAAAGTGCCTTTCTACTTCGGTGGAACCTCGCTGCTCATTGTTGTCGTGGTTATCATGGACTTTATGGCTCAAGTGCAAACTCTGATGATGTCTAGTCAGTACGAGTCTGCATTGAAGAAAGCGAATCTGAAAGGCTACGGCCGTTAATAGTCGCTTGAGAAGTTACGGAGAGTAAAAATGAAAGTTCGTGCTTCCGTCAAGAAATTATGTCGTAACTGCAAAATCGTTAAGCGTGACGGTGTTATTCGCGTGATTTGCAGCGCCGAACCGAAGCATAAACAGCGTCAAGGCTGATTATCTCGCATATTTTTCTTGCAAAGTTGGGTTGAGCTGGCTAGATTAGCCAGCCAATCTTTTGTATGTCTATGCGTTTCCATTTGAGTATCCTGAAAACGGGCTTTTCGGTATGGGACGCATAATCTAAATAGTAGGAGTGCATAGTGGCCCGTATAGCAGGCATTAACATTCCTGATCAAAAACATACCGTAATCGCGTTAACTTCGATTTACGGTGTCGGCAAGACTCGCTCAAAGGCAATTTGTGCCGCGGCGGGTATCGCTGAAGATGTTAAGATCAGAGAGCTGTCTGAAGAACAAATCGACACGCTGCGTGACGAAGTTGCCAAATTTGTCGTTGAAGGTGATCTGCGCCGTGAAGTGAGTATGAGCATCAAGCGTCTGATGGACCTTGGTTGCTATCGCGGTTTGCGTCATCGTCGTGGTCTGCCAGTGCGCGGTCAGCGTACGAAGACCAACGCACGTACCCGTAAGGGTCCGCGCAAACCGATCAAGAAATAATCGGGGTGATTGAATAATGGCAAAGGCACCAATTCGTGCACGTAAGCGTGTAAGAAAACAAGTCTCTGACGGCGTGGCTCATGTCCATGCTTCTTTCAACAACACTATCGTTACTATTACTGATCGTCAGGGTAACGCATTGGGTTGGGCAACTGCCGGTGGTTCCGGTTTCCGTGGTTCTCGCAAATCGACTCCGTTCGCAGCTCAGGTTGCAGCAGAGCGTTGCGCAGAAGCCGTGAAAGAATACGGTATCAAGAACCTGGAAGTTATGGTTAAGGGACCGGGTCCAGGCCGCGAATCTACCATTCGTGCTCTGAACGCCGCTGGTTTCCGCATCACTAATATTACTGATGTGACTCCGATCCCTCACAACGGTTGTCGTCCGCCGAAAAAACGTCGCGTATAACGCTCGTTTTTAGGAATGTTGGAGAAAGAAAATGGCAAGATATTTGGGTCCTAAGCTCAAGCTGAGCCGTCGCGAGGGCACAGACCTGTTCCTGAAGTCTGGTGTTCGCGCGATCGATACCAAGTGTAAAATTGAACAAGCTCCTGGCCAGCACGGTGCGCGTAAACCGCGTCTGTCTGACTATGGTGTGCAGTTGCGTGAAAAGCAAAAAGTTCGCCGCATGTTCGGTGTTCTGGAGCGTCAGTTCCGTAACTACTATAAAGAAGCAGCTCGTCTGAAAGGCAACACCGGTGAAAACCTGTTGGCTCTGCTGGAAGGTCGTCTTGACAACGTTGTTTACCGTATGGGCTTCGGTGCTACTCGTGCAGAATCACGTCAGCTCGTTAGCCACAAAGCAGTAATGGTAAATGGTCGCGTTGTTAACATCGCTTCTTATCAGGTAACTCCGAATGACGTAGTTAGCATCCGTGAGAAAGCCAAAAAGCAATCTCGCGTGAAGGCCGCTCTGGAGCTGGCTGAACAGCGTGAAAAGCCAACCTGGCTGGAAGTTGATGCTGCTAAGATGGAAGGTGTGTTCAAGCGTAAGCCTGAGCGTACTGATCTGTCTGCGGACATTAACGAACACCTGATCGTCGAGCTTTACTCCAAGTAAAGCTTAGTACCAAAGAGAGGACACAATGCAGGGTTCTGTGACAGAGTTTCTAAAACCGCGCCTGGTAGATATCGAGCAAGTGAGTTCGACGCACGCCAAGGTGACCCTTGAGCCTTTAGAGCGTGGCTTTGGCCATACTCTTGGTAATGCACTGCGCCGTATTCTGCTCTCATCGATGCCGGGTTGCGCGGTGACAGAGGTTGAGATTGATGGTGTACTACACGAGTACAGCACCAAAGAAGGCGTTCAGGAGGATATCCTGGAAATCCTGCTCAACCTGAAAGGGCTGGCGGTGAGAGTTCAAGGTAAAGATGATGTTATTCTTACTCTGAATAAGTCTGGCATTGGCCCTGTGACTGCAGCCGATATCACCCATGATGGTGATGTCGAAATCGTCAAGCCGCAGCATGTGATCTGCCACCTGACCGATGAGAACGCATCTATTAGTATGCGTATCAAAGTTCAGCGCGGTCGCGGTTACGTGCCGGCCTCTGCCCGAATTCATTCGGAAGAAGATGAGCGCCCAATCGGCCGTCTGCTGGTCGACGCCTGCTACAGCCCTGTAGAGCGAATTGCCTACAATGTTGAAGCTGCGCGTGTAGAACAGCGCACCGACCTGGATAAGCTGGTCATCGAAATGGAAACCAACGGCACAATCGATCCTGAAGAGGCGATTCGTCGTGCGGCAACCATTCTGGCTGAACAACTTGAAGCTTTCGTTGATTTACGTGATGTACGTCAGCCAGAAGTTAAAGAAGAGAAACCAGAATTCGATCCGATCCTGCTGCGCCCTGTTGACGATCTGGAATTGACTGTCCGCTCTGCTAACTGCCTTAAGGCAGAAGCTATCCACTATATCGGTGATCTGGTACAGCGTACCGAAGTTGAGCTGCTCAAAACGCCTAACTTGGGTAAAAAATCTCTTACTGAGATTAAAGATGTGCTGGCTTCCCGTGGTTTGTCTCTGGGCATGCGCCTGGAAAACTGGCCACCGGCAAGCATCGCTGACGAGTAACCGGATCACAGGTTAAGGTTTTACTGAGAAGGATAAGGTCATGCGCCATCGTAAGAGTGGTCGTCAACTGAACCGCAACAGCAGCCATCGCCAGGCTATGTTCCGCAATATGGCAGGTTCACTGGTTCGTCATGAGATCATCAAGACGACTCTGCCTAAAGCGAAAGAGCTGCGTCGCGTAGTTGAGCCGCTGATTACTCTTGCCAAGACTGATAGCGTTGCTAATCGTCGTCTGGCATTCGCCCGTACTCGTGATAACGAGATCGTGGCAAAACTGTTTAATGAACTGGGTCCGCGTTTTGCAGCCCGTACTGGTGGTTACACTCGTATTCTTAAGTGTGGCTTCCGTGCAGGTGACAATGCTCCGATGGCTTACATCGAGCTGGTTGATCGCGCCGAGTCTCAAACAGAAGCTGCTGCAGAGTAATCTGTAGTAACATGGAAAAACCGGGCTTGCCCGGTTTTTTTATATCTGTAGTTTCCCTTCATGCATCAATTCATCGTATCTTTATTTCATCTCTAACAAACGCCGACATAAGTTATGTGGTTAATCGACCAGTGGTCAGAACGTCATATTCTTGATGCGCAACGCAATGGGGAGTTTGACTCTCTACGGGGCTCCGGTGCTCCTCTTAAACTCGACGATGATTCATTTATTCCACCAGAGCTTCGAGTAGCCTGGCGTATTTTGAAAAACTCGGGTTGTTTACCTCCGGTACTCCAGCAACGAAAAGATGCCATTGAGCTAAATGAGCTTCTTCATTCAATTGATCGAGAAAATTCAGAGTACCTGGGTATAAGTAAGAAACTGGCATTACTTGAGTTAAAACTGCAACAGGCAGGTATGAGCACCGATTTTCTTCGCGGTGAATATGCCGACAAATTACTTCATAAAATTGATGAGGAATGAATGATCATGTTTCGCATTGGAGAGTTGGCCAGACTGGCGGATGTAACTCCTGACACCATACGTTACTATGAAAAACAGCAAATGATGGATCATGAAGTCAGAACTGAAGGTGGTTTTCGGCTTTATAGTGAAAGTGATTTGCAACGTCTGAAGTTCATTCGTTACGCCAAGCAATTAGGTTTTACACTGGAAACTATCCGCGAGTTGTTGTCGATCCGAATTGATCCTGAACATCACACGTGTCAGGAGTCAAAGAGCATCGTGCAGTCGAGACTTGTAGAAGTAGAGTCTAAAATAAAAGAACTTCAGCATATGCGACGATCGTTGCAGAGACTCAATGATGCTTGTTGTGGAAGTGCTCACAGCACTGCATATTGTTCAATTCTTGAGGCCCTTGAACAAGGTGCAAGTCGGAGAAAAGAATAAATTGCGATTCAGCAAATACGGGCATACACTTGCGCCGTTATTTTAAACAATCTGGAGTTTGTATGAGTAAATACCAGCATAAGAAAGGGGTCATCAAAGATAATGCCATTGAGGCTTTGTTACATGACCCGCTGTTTCGTCAGCGAGTTGAGCAGAATAAGAAAGGGAAGGGAAGCTATCAGCGTACTGTTAAGCATGGTAAAAAAGGTAACTGGGAGGCCAGTGGCAAACAAGCAAATTGCTTTTTTACCACTGGCCTTCCTCGTTTAATTAGCGCAATTAAACTCGCTCATTCTGTTGTTTTAGCAGGTCGCGGATTTCGCTAAGTAATACTTCTTCTTTAGTTGGTGCCGCTGGCGCTGCAGGTTCTTCTATTTTTTTGCGGTTCAATTGATTCATTCCTTTGATTGCCAGGAAAATTGCGAAAGCAACAATCACGAAATCAAAGATATTTTGAATAAAGATACCGTAATGCATAACCACTGCTGGAATATCACCAGCCGCAGGTCGTAGAATTAAGGCGAATTGCTTAAAATCAACGCCCCCAATCAGCAATCCAAGTGGCGGCATAATAATATCCGCAACCAATGATGAAACAATTTTCCCGAATGCTGCCCCAATAATCACACCCACTGCCAAATCTACAACGTTCCCACGCATAGCAAATTCGCGGAATTCTTTTAACATGCTCATTTTTCTCTCCTTGTACTGGCTGACGTTAATAAGTTTAACAAATGATAACCCGATTGCCATTACATTATGGTAATAAGATTTTGATGCTAATTCCTTAATAACATGGTGGTTTTTAGAATTGTTGGAATAGCTTGGCGGAGAAATTCCCCGCCAAATAGTATTACAAGAAGAATGGGCTTGGTTGGAACAATCTTTCTACATCGCTGACAAATTTCTTATCTGTCAGGAACATAATTACATGGTCGCCTTGTTCAATACGCAAATTGTCATTAGCGATCATGACGTCATTACCACGTACAACTGCGCCAATAATTGTTCCTGGTGGAAGTTTTATTTCATCAATTGAACGACCGACAACTCGTGAAGTACTTTCATCACCATGAGCAACGGCTTCAATCGCTTCAGCTACACCTCGACGCAGAGAGGAAACACCGACGATATCGGCTTTACGCACGTGCCCGAGCAAAGCCGAAATGGTGGCTTGTTGTGGTGAAATAGCAATATCAATCACGCTACCTTGAACCAGGTCAACGTAGGCTTTGCGCTGGATAAGCACCATAACTTTCTTGGCACCCATACGTTTCGCTAGCATCGCGGACATAATATTTGCTTCATCGTCGTTAGTGACGGCAATAAACAAATCGACTTGTTCAATATGTTCTTCGGCTAATAATTCCTGATCTGAGGCATCACCATAGAAAACAATAGTGTTTTGCAACATTTCAGCCAGTTCGGCCGCGCGTTGCGAATCACGCTCAATGAGTTTAACGCTGTAGTCTTTTTCAAGACGTTGCGCGAGACCCGCCCCAATATTCCCTCCACCGACCAGCATGATACGTTTATAGGGTTTCTCGAGCCGTTGTAATTCACTCATTACCGCTCGAATATGCTGAGAAGCGGCAATGAAAAATACTTCGTCCCCAGCTTCAACAATAGTTGAACCTTGCGGACGAATTGGCCTGTCGTGTCGGAAAATAGCAGCAACGCGAGTTTCAATATGCGGCATATGCTCACGCATAGTAGAAAGTGCATTGCCCACTAACGGGCCGCCATAATAGGCTTTCACCACTGCAAGGCTAACTTTTCCCTCGGCAAAATTAACAACCTGTAGCGCACCAGGATACTCAATAAGGCGATAGATATTGTCGATAACTAGCTGTTCAGGTGCGATTAGGTGGTCAATTGGCACCGCTTCGGCGTTAAATAAGCGCTCGGCATCCCTCACATAATCTGGAGCACGGATACGCGCAATACGATTTGGAGTATTAAAAAGCGAATACGCTACCTGGCAGGCAATCATATTCGTTTCGTCCGAACTGGTTACTGCGACCAGCATATCGGCATCATCTGCGCCGGCTTCACGCAAAACGCGTGGATGCGAGCCATGCCCCTGCACAACGCGTAAATCAAACTTATCTTGCAAGCTGCGCAGACGATCTTGATTGGTATCAACAACAGTAATGTCGTTGTTTTCACCTACCAGGTTTTCTGCCAGTGTGCCGCCGACCTGGCCCGCACCGAGAATGATTATTTTCATTTTTTATAGCTTCATTTGTGATGAAACCTAAGACTCAGCAAACCTGAATCAGCTTTTAATTAGCTTAGCGTAAAAGAAGCCATCACCATCTTCCGGAGAAGGGAGATTCTGGATCCCTGGTTTTTCAGGCGTACCGGTTTCAACCAGTTGTGCTTCCGGATGCTGTGCCAGGAAAGCCGCTACCTGTTGCCAGTTTTCTTCTGGCAGGATAGAGCAGGTAGCATAAACCAGTGTGCCACCCGATTTTAGTCTTGGCCAAATAGCCTCAAGAATCTCTTTCTGCAACTCAGCTAATTCAGCAATGTCCCTGTCACGGCGCAACCACTTGATATCTGGATGGCGGCGAATAACACCGGTAGCTGAGCAAGGAGCATCAAGAAGAATACGGTCAAATTGTTGGTTGCCGCACCATTGTTCAGGAAATCGTCCATCACCAGATTTCACATCTGCTGTCATACCCAGGCGCTGAAGGTTTTCGTGTACACGTTTCAGACGTTGTTCATCAATGTCGACCGCCATCACATGCGCTTTAGGGGCTGCTTCCAAAATATGAGTCGTCTTGCCGCCAGGTGCTGCACATAAATCAAGGATCATCTCACCATTTTGCGGATCAAGTAGATCTACCGAACCTTGTGCTGAAGCATCCTGAACGGTAACCCACCCTTGTTCAAAACCAGGTAAGGTATGAACAGGTGCTGGCGTTTCCAGGCGTACCGCATCGCGATACTGAGGATGAATATGACCTTCCAGTTCGCTTTCAGCCAGTAACGCCATCCATTCTTCACGAGTATGGTGTTGGCGATTAACACGCAGCCACATTGGTGGGCGCTGATTATTCGCATCAACTATGGATTGCCATTGATTTGGATAGGATTTTTTCAAACGTTGCAGTAGCCATGTTGGATGCAGGAAACGGCTCTCATGTTTAGAGGCTTCTACCATCAGTTCTTCTTGCTGACGCTGGAACTGGCGCAGAACGCCATTAATTAAACCTTTGAGCGATTGACGTTTAATTGCAACCGCACCTTCAACGGTTTCTGCAAGAGCGGCATGGGCAGGAATTCTGGTATAAAGCAGCTGATAAAAACCCACCATAATTAAATAGTGAATGGTGCGTTGCTTACCGGTCATTGGGCGGGACATCAACTTGCTGACCAGCCATTCGAGTTGCGGCAAAGTGCGCAATACACCAAAACAGAGCTCTTGAAGCAATGCTTTATCTTTATCAGAAACTTTGTGTTGCGCCGCAGGCAGCACATTACTGAGTGATTGACCTTTTTCCACAACTTGTTCAATCGTCTGTGCGGCCATACTGCGAAGATTTAGTGTTTTTTTCATAACCACGCTCTGGTTTTCCGGCGCTTAAAAACAAAAATGCCCAGGTGTTTGGCCTGGGCGCAAAGAATTTCTTTTATCAGGCGAGAAGTGCACCTGGCTTAAACCATTCGCTGCGAGAGTTCAGGAGATCCTGAGCAGTCATTGCTTTCTTTCCTGCTGGTTGAAGGGATTCCAGATTTAAAATCCCTTCGCCGGTTGCCACCTGAATACCCTGTTTATTGGTTTCAATGATGGTTCCAGGCGCTGCGTCAGTGAGTTGATTGATTACTGATGCTTGCCAGATTTTGACTGGTTGGCCGTCAATTTCCAGCCAACTCATTGGCCATGGGTTAAAGGCGCGGATGCAACGCTCAAGTTGTGCAGCAGATAGCGACCAGTCGATACGAGCCTCTTCCTTGCTGAGTTTCTCCGCGTACGTGACCAATTCCTCGCTCTGAACTTCTGGTGTTGCAAGCCCTGTAGCCAGTTGGTTTAACGTTTCCAGTAACCCTTGTGGCCCAAGATTTGCCAGCTTATCGTAGAGTGTTGCGCTGGTATCAGTGGCTTCAATTGGGCAGGAGAGTTTCACCAGCATATCGCCAGTATCCAGACCCACGTCCATTTGCATAATGGTCACGCCAGTTTCGGCATCACCAGCCCATAACGACCGCTGGATAGGTGCCGCACCACGCCAGCGTGGCAGCAGCGAGCCATGAACATTAATACAGCCCAGGCGTGGCATATCCAGAACTGCTTTTGGCAGAATCAGGCCGTAAGCTACAACCACCATGACATCGGCGTTCAAGCTGGAAACCAGTTCCTGATTTTCGGCCGGACGTAAAGAGGCGGGTTGAAAAACGGGGATATTCTTTTCAGTCGCCAGTACTTTTACAGGGCTCGGCATCAGCTTTTTGCCACGCCCAGCGGGCCTGTCGGGTTGTGTAAATACGCCAACAACCTGGTGCTGAGAAGACAACAGCGCGTCAAGATGACGCGCTGCAAAGTCAGGGGTACCGGCGAAAATAATACGCAGTGAATCAGACACATTATTCCCTTTTGTGATGGATTAGGCGCTCTTATTCAGACGAGCCATTTTTTCCAGTTTCTGACGAATACGCTGACGTTTCAACGGTGAAAGGTAATCGACAAACAGTTTGCCAACCAGATGGTCCATTTCGTGCTGAATACAAATAGCAAGCAGGCCATCGGCTTCTAGTTCATACGGCTGACCTTCACGGTCCAGTGCACGGATTTTGACTCGTTCGGCACGAGGCACTAACGCACGTTGTTCTGGAATAGATAGGCAACCCTCTTCGATGCCGGTTTCACCGCTTTTTTCCAGCAGCTCTGGATTGATTAAAACCAGGCGCTCGTCGCGGTTTTCAGAAACATCAATCACAATAATTCGTTGGTGGATATCCACCTGTGTTGCTGCAAGGCCAATACCTTCTTCAGCGTACATTGTCTCAAACATGTCATCGACAATCTGCTGAATCTCCGCATTCACCTCTTTGACCGGAGTCGCCACAGTGCGAAGGCGCTCGTCCGGGAAATGTAATACCTGCAAAACTGACATAAATATCCAGAACTGTGTTCAATTGATAGAAAGATTATTACCTCTATTCTAGACATTTCCCGGCCTGATTGACAGCATCAGTGACCAATCGCAAGGATTGCTTTTATAGCTTATGGCAGGAGGATGAGATGCCACCAAAAGAGATCTGGTTACGTCTAATGGCGGTTCAAAGCCTGAGTGGCGATAAGCTATTAAAAATTGCCCATTTCTTGTTGAAGGAGCCTGAGTGTTCGGTTGTTTCTCTGACGAGAGCAGGCTTATCTACCCAGCAGATTTCTCATTTTCTGGAATTTAGTGGCAAAGAACTTGAAGAGTCATTGGACTGGCTTGAAGTACCTGATCATCATCTTCTCACGGCCGACTGTGAGCATTATCCAGCTCAGTTGCGTGCAATAGATTGCTACCCTGCAGCTTTATTTGTCAGGGGGGATATTGAGCTTCTTTCCAGTAACCAACTCGCCGTAGTGGGTAATCGCAATATTTCCCAATATGGTGAGCGGTGGTGCCGGATGTTTTGCGAACCATTAGCTACTGCCGGGTTAACGATAACCAGTGGTTTGGCTCTGGGTATTGACGCGGTGGCGCACCGCGCGGCAATAAACGTTCACGGGAAAACCATCGCGGTGTTGGGGAATGGGCTGGCTGGAGTTTACCCCAGGCGCCATAAGCAATTGGCCGAACAAATAATTGCGGAAGGAGGGGCGATTATCTCTGAATTTCCTCTAACGACCTCTCCCTATCCGGGCAATTTCCCGCGCAGAAATCGCATCATCAGTGGGCTGAGTCGTGCGGTATTTGTTGTCGAAGCCAGTGAGCGCAGTGGATCGCTGGTCACGGCCCGTTATGCACTCGAGCAAGGCAGGGAACTGTTTGCGTTACCAGGCGCAGTGGGTAGTCCCGGCAGTGAAGGGCCACACTGGTTGATTAAGCAAGGCGCTACACTGGTAAGCCATCCTTCGGACATACTCGAGCACCTGGAAAACGAACTGCAATGGCTTCCTTCACCTCACAAAGCATTAATATATTCACACAATGAGGGGGATCGCACATTGCCATTTCCTGAGCTGTTGGCTAACGTAGGAGATGAGGTTACACCTGTTGACGTCGTCGCTGAACGTGCCGGCCAACCTGTGCCAGAGACGGTAGCCCAGCTACTCGAACTGGAGTTAGCAGGATGGATCGCAGCTGTACCCGGCGGCTATGTCCGATTGAGGAGGGCATGCCATGTTCGACGTACTAATGTACTTATTTGAAACCTACATCCACAACGAAGTGGAAATGCGAGTTGATCAAGATAAATTGACACGTGATCTCGCCGACGCCGGTTTTGATCATGAAGACATTTATAACGCTCTTGTATGGCTTGAAAAACTGGCGGACTATCAGGAAGGTCTGACTGAACCCATGCAACTGGCCGCTGACCCACTTTCAATGCGTATGTATACCGCAGATGAATGCCAGCGACTTGATGCAACTTGTCGGGGGTTTTTACTGTTCCTTGAACAGATTCAGGTGCTGAACCTCGAAACCCGTGAAATGGTCATTGAGCGAGTATTAGCATTAGACACCGCCGAGTTCGAGCTGGAAGATTTAAAGTGGGTGGTGCTGATGGTGCTGTTCAATATTCCGGGTTGCGAAAACGCTTACCAACAAATGGAAGAATTACTCTTCGAAGTAAATGAAGGTATGCTGCACTAAATTAAAGTCGCAGCATGAGATGTTATGACCAAATCAGCACTGTTCACTGTGCCTAAAAATGAACCCTGCCCTCAATGTGGGGCAGGGTTAGTCATTCGTTCCGGTAAACACGGCCCTTTTCTTGGCTGCTCCCATTATCCGGAATGCGATTATGTACGCCCGCTAAAAAGCCAGGCTGATGGCCACGTAGTTAAAGTGCTTGAAGGTCAGCTTTGCCCTGTATGCCAGAAAAATCTTGTGTTGCGGCAGGGGCGTTTTGGCATGTTTATCGGTTGTAGTGATTATCCAACGTGTGAACACTCGGAAGTCATCGACAAGCCTGATGAAACAGCAATCAGCTGCCCTCAATGCCAGCAAGGGAAATTAGTCCAGCGACGCTCTCGATTCGGCAAAACCTTTTGGTCGTGCGACTGCTATCCAACATGCCAGTTTGTTATAAATAGCAAACCGGTGGCTGGTGAATGCACTGCATGTCACTATCCTTTACTTATCGAAAAGAAAACGGCGCAGGGGCTAAAGCAATTCTGTGCCAGTAAACAATGTGGAAAGCCGGTAACGGCGGAATAAAAGCTTGTGAAGACAAACCTGCAATCAGAGCAACTCGTAGAGATCGTTGCCGCCCTAAAACAACAACAAGTCATCGCTTATCCAACCGAAGCTGTCTTTGGTGTCGGTTGTGATCCCGACAGCGAAGTGGCCGTCATGCGTTTGCTTGAACTAAAACATCGCCCCGTCGACAAAGGTCTGATTCTGATCGCTGCGAATTTCGAGCAGCTTCTTCCTTATATAGATAGTGCAACCCTGACTCAAATGCAGCGAGATGCAGTATTTTCCTGTTGGCCGGGGCCTGTGACCTTTGTCTTTCCTGCACTGCCATCCACACCGCGCTGGCTAACAGGCCGATTTGAGTCTTTAGCGGTGAGGGTGACTGACCACCCATTGGTTCGTGAGCTGTGTTTGGCTTATGGCAAACCTTTGGTGTCTACCAGTGCCAATCTGTCCGGGCTGCCGCCTTGCCGTACTGCCGATGAAGTCTTGCTGCAATTTGGCGATGATTTCCCGGTGCTACGTGGCGATACCGGTGGCAGACAGAATCCTTCTGAAATCCGTGACGCTTTGACCGGCGAACTTTTCCGCCAGGGGTAAATAATGGAAACCTTCGCCGTTTTTGGTAATCCCATTCAGCACAGCAAATCTCCGCAAATTCATCAGATGTTTGCTGAGCAATTACAAATTGAGCATCCCTATGGCCGCGTGCTTGCGCCTGTTGATGCTTTTATTGAAACACTTGAGCACTTTTTCCTGGCGGGCGGTAAAGGAATCAACATTACGGTCCCTTTCAAAGAGCAGGCATTCGCCCGGGCCGATGAGCTAACAGAACGCGCTGCGTTAGCTGGCGCGGTAAATACCCTCAAGCGCCTGGAAGATGGTCGTCTGTTAGGCGATAACACCGATGGGATTGGGTTATTAACCGATCTCGAACGCTTATCGCTTATAGAACCGGGCCGACGTGTTTTGCTGCTTGGCGCTGGTGGCGCGGCAAGAGGCGTACTATTGCCGCTGCTCTCGCTTGATTGCGCAGTGACGATCACCAATCGCACCTTTTCACGGGCCCAGGAACTCGCACAATTGTTTAACCATATGGGCAGCATCCAGTCTTTAGAACAATCTGAACTGGATGGGCATCAATTTGATCTCATCATTAATGCGACTTCCAGTGGTATTGCCGGTGACATTCCTGCTATTCCAGCATCGTTGCTTTCGCACAATGTTCATTGCTACGACATGTTCTACCAAAAGGGCGAAACCCCCTTCTTGCATTGGTGTAAACAGCACGGCGTTCAACATTATGCAGATGGTTTGGGGATGCTGGTGGGGCAGGCTGCGCATGCCTTTTTCTTGTGGCACGGTGTGTTACCTGAAATCGCCCCAGTTATAGAGAAGCTAAAGCAGGAAATGGCGCAGTGAACCAGGCGATCCAATTTCCCGACCGTGAACAATGGGACGATCAACTTCAGGCGATCTGTTTCCCTGCATTAGTAAATGGTTTTCAGGTGATGTGTGCGATTACCGGGGAAATTATCGCCAGCCGTTATGGTAGCGATAATAAAGAATCATGGCTCGAGCTTTTTCGTCTTAACCGTTGGGACCTGGAAGACGAAGCTGAGGAGTTGATTGTTGCTGGTGAAGATGACAATCAAGGCTGCGTCTGGCTTTCCTGAGCAAGGTACTCATCTTTCCAGCGAACGTAGTTATTGGCTGAGTATTTTAAGCCTTCGAGTTCTTCAGATTTTAAAGGACGGATCTGTTTTACCGGGCTGCCCAAGTAGAGGTAACCACTTTCAAGACGCTTATTCTGCGGTACCAAACTTCCCGCACCGATCATGACATCATCTTCTATTACTACACCATCAAGCAAAATCGATCCCATCCCCACAAGCACGCGGTTTCCGATCGTGCAGCCGTGCAGCATAACCTTATGCCCAACAGTCACATCTTCCCCAACAACAAGCGGATTACCTTCCGGGTTATAAGAAGACTTATGCGTGACATGTAACACACTACCGTCTTGAATATTGCTACGTGCGCCAATAGCCACATAGTTTACGTCGCCGCGAATAGCGACTAATGGCCAAATGCTCACATCATCGGCAAGGCGCACATCACCAATGACAACACTTGAGCTATCAAGCATCACGCGCTGGCCTATTTCAGGATAAGTTTTTTGGAAAGGTCGTAATACTGCGGACATAAATACCTCTGACAGTTCTCTTTATAGATAGACTGTGGCTGCTTTCTTAGCCTATGGCAAGGAGGTAAAGCATCAAAAACAGGGCAGATCGAACACGATCACAGCGAAAAGGGCGAAAACTAATCAGTCGGAAGAAAAGATCGAAAAAAGAGTTGTGCAATAAAAAGAGATCCCTATAATGCGCCTCCATCGACACGGAACATGTGAACAACATCACAGAGTAACGGCGGCGATGAGAGTCAAATATCCTGAAATTAAGGGTTGACTCTGAAAGAGGAAAGCGTAATATACGCCACCTCGAGTTAGCAAGCGAAAGCGCGTAACTCACTGCTCTTTAACAATTTATCAGACAATCTGTGTGGGCACTCGCAGGATTGATATCTCAGATACCTTCGGGTATCAAAAAAATATCAAGTCTTGAAGAGTGACCAAGCAGTAATTCATTTAAGTGAATTATTACGAAAGTTAATTTTTGAGCACCGCTTCACGAGTTGAAGCAAATCAAGCTTTTAATTGAAGAGTTTGATCATGGCTCAGATTGAACGCTGGCGGCAGGCCTAACACATGCAAGTCGAGCGGTAGCACAGGAGAGCTTGCTCTCTGGGTGACGAGCGGCGGACGGGTGAGTAATGTCTGGGAAACTGCCTGATGGAGGGGGATAACTACTGGAAACGGTAGCTAATACCGCATAACGTCTTCGGACCAAAGAGGGGGACCTTCGGGCCTCTTGCCATCAGATGTGCCCAGATGGGATTAGCTAGTAGGTGAGGTAATGGCTCACCTAGGCGACGATCCCTAGCTGGTCTGAGAGGATGACCAGCCACACTGGAACTGAGACACGGTCCAGACTCCTACGGGAGGCAGCAGTGGGGAATATTGCACAATGGGCGCAAGCCTGATGCAGCCATGCCGCGTGTATGAAGAAGGCCTTCGGGTTGTAAAGTACTTTCAGCGAGGAGGAAGGCGTTAAGGTTAATAACCTTGGCGATTGACGTTACTCGCAGAAGAAGCACCGGCTAACTCCGTGCCAGCAGCCGCGGTAATACGGAGGGTGCAAGCGTTAATCGGAATTACTGGGCGTAAAGCGCACGCAGGCGGTCTGTCAAGTCGGATGTGAAATCCCCGGGCTCAACCTGGGAACTGCATTCGAAACTGGCAGGCTAGAGTCTTGTAGAGGGGGGTAGAATTCCAGGTGTAGCGGTGAAATGCGTAGAGATCTGGAGGAATACCGGTGGCGAAGGCGGCCCCCTGGACAAAGACTGACGCTCAGGTGCGAAAGCGTGGGGAGCAAACAGGATTAGATACCCTGGTAGTCCACGCCGTAAACGATGTCGACTTGGAGGTTGTTCCCTTGAGGAGTGGCTTCCGGAGCTAACGCGTTAAGTCGACCGCCTGGGGAGTACGGCCGCAAGGTTAAAACTCAAATGAATTGACGGGGGCCCGCACAAGCGGTGGAGCATGTGGTTTAATTCGATGCAACGCGAAGAACCTTACCTACTCTTGACATCCACAGAATTCGCTAGAGATAGCTTAGTGCCTTCGGGAACTGTGAGACAGGTGCTGCATGGCTGTCGTCAGCTCGTGTTGTGAAATGTTGGGTTAAGTCCCGCAACGAGCGCAACCCTTATCCTTTGTTGCCAGCGGTTCGGCCGGGAACTCAAAGGAGACTGCCAGTGATAAACTGGAGGAAGGTGGGGATGACGTCAAGTCATCATGGCCCTTACGAGTAGGGCTACACACGTGCTACAATGGCGCATACAAAGAGAAGCGACCTCGCGAGAGCAAGCGGACCTCATAAAGTGCGTCGTAGTCCGGATCGGAGTCTGCAACTCGACTCCGTGAAGTCGGAATCGCTAGTAATCGTAGATCAGAATGCTACGGTGAATACGTTCCCGGGCCTTGTACACACCGCCCGTCACACCATGGGAGTGGGTTGCAAAAGAAGTAGGTAGCTTAACCTTCGGGAGGGCGCTTACCACTTTGTGATTCATGACTGGGGTGAAGTCGTAACAAGGTAACCGTAGGGGAACCTGCGGTTGGATCACCTCCTTACCTAATAGATACGAACTTGCGTAGTGCTCACACAGATTGTCTGATAGAAGTAAATGAGCAAAAAGCGATATCCTGCAAAGGATTATTCGTGTCCCCATCGTCTAGAGGCCCAGGACACTGCCCTTTCACGGCTGTAACAGGGGTTCGAATCCCCTTGGGGACGCCATCTCCGATAATGTGTGAAAGACATTATCACCGAATATCTCAAAACTAACTCAGTGAGTTACGTTTGAGATATTGCTCTTTAAAAATCCGGAACAAGCTGAAAATTGAAACGACATGTCGTCTCATTCCTCCGTAATAAGGAATGGGAATACGATATGTTCGAGTCTCTCAAATTTTCGCAACATCGATTGTGTCTTACGAGACATCTTCGGGTTGTGAGGTTAAGCGACTAAGCGTACACGGTGGATGCCCTGGCAGTCAGAGGCGATGAAGGACGTGCTAATCTGCGATAAGCGTCGGTAAGGTGATATGAACCGTTATAACCGACGATTTCCGAATGGGGAAACCCAGTGCAATTCGTTGCACTATCGTTAAGTGAATACATAGCTTAACGAAGCGAACCGGGGGAACTGAAACATCTAAGTACCCCGAGGAAAAGAAATCAACCGAGATTCCCCCAGTAGCGGCGAGCGAACGGGGAGCAGCCCAGAGTCTGAATCAGTTTGTGTATTAGTGGAAGCGTCTGGAAAGTCGCAGGGTACAGGGTGATACTCCCGTACACAAAAATACACATACTGTGAACTCGAAGAGTAGGGCGGGACACGTGGTATCCTGTCTGAATATGGGGGGACCATCCTCCAAGGCTAAATACTCCTGACTGACCGATAGTGAACCAGTACCGTGAGGGAAAGGCGAAAAGAACCCCGGCGAGGGGAGTGAAACAGAACCTGAAACCGTGTACGTACAAGCAGTGGGAGCCTCTTTTATGGGGTGACTGCGTACCTTTTGTATAATGGGTCAGCGACTTATATTCTGTAGCAAGGTTAACCGTATAGGGGAGCCGCAGGGAAACCGAGTCTTAACTGGGCGTTAAGTTGCAGGGTATAGACCCGAAACCCGGTGATCTAGCCATGGGCAGGTTGAAGGTTGGGTAACACTAACTGGAGGACCGAACCGACTAATGTTGAAAAATTAGCGGATGACTTGTGGCTGGGGGTGAAAGGCCAATCAAACCGGGAGATAGCTGGTTCTCCCCGAAAGCTATTTAGGTAGCGCCTCGTGAACTCATCTTCGGGGGTAGAGCACTGTTTCGGCTAGGGGGCCATCCCGGCTTACCAACCCGATGCAAACTCCGAATACCGAAGAATGTTATCACGGGAGACACACGGCGGGTGCTAACGTCCGTCGTGAAGAGGGAAACAACCCAGACCGCCAGCTAAGGTCCCAAAGTCATGGTTAAGTGGGAAACGATGTGGGAAGGCACAGACAGCCAGGATGTTGGCTTAGAAGCAGCCATCATTTAAAGAAAGCGTAATAGCTCACTGGTCGAGTCGGCCTGCGCGGAAGATGTAACGGGGCTAAACCATGCACCGAAGCTGCGGCAGCGACGCTTATGCGTTGTTGGGTAGGGGAGCGTTCTGTAAGCCGTTGAAGCTGGACTGTGAGGTCTGGTGGAGGTATCAGAAGTGCGAATGCTGACATAAGTAACGATAAAGCGGGTGAAAAACCCGCTCGCCGGAAGACCAAGGGTTCCTGTCCAACGTTAATCGGGGCAGGGTGAGTCGACCCCTAAGGCGAGGCCGAAAGGCGTAGTCGATGGGAAACAGGTTAATATTCCTGTACTCGGTGTTACTGCGAAGGGGGGACGGAGAGGGCTATGTTAGCCGGGCGACGGTTGTCCCGGTTTAAGCATGTAGGCGGAGAGTTTAGGTAAATCCGGACTCTTATTCAACGCTGAGGTGTGATGACGAGGCACTACGGTGCTGAAGTAACAAATGCCGCACTTCCAGGAAAAGCCTCTAAGCATCAGGTAACATCAAATCGTACCCCAAACCGACACAGGTGGTCAGGTAGAGAATACCAAGGCGCTTGAGAGAACTCGGGTGAAGGAACTAGGCAAAATGGTGCCGTAACTTCGGGAGAAGGCACGCTGTCGGTAGGTGAAGTCCCT
This sequence comes from Buttiauxella agrestis ATCC 33320, assembly GCA_024169445.1. Lineage (GTDB taxonomy): Bacteria > Pseudomonadota > Gammaproteobacteria > Enterobacterales > Enterobacteriaceae > Buttiauxella > Buttiauxella ferragutiae. Next base: position 568,250 of record JALKFA010000001.1, on the reverse strand, counting down.
TGCGGATGGAGCTGAAGGCAGTCGAAGATACCAGCTGGCTGCAACTGTTTATTAAAAACACAGCACTGTGCAAACACGAAAGTGGACGTATACGGTGTGACGCCTGCCCGGTGCCGGAAGGTTAATTGATGGGGTTAAGCGCAAGCTGAAGCTCTTGATCGAAGCCCCGGTAAACGGCGGCCGTAACTATAACGGTCCTAAGGTAGCGAAATTCCTTGTCGGGTAAGTTCCGACCTGCACGAATGGCGTAATGATGGCCAGGCTGTCTCCACCCGAGACTCAGTGAAATTGAAATCGCTGTGAAGATGCAGTGTACCCGCGGCAAGACGGAAAGACCCCGTGAACCTTTACTATAGCTTGACACTGAACACTGGTCCTTGATGTGTAGGATAGGTGGGAGGCTTTGAAGCGAGGACGCCAGTTCTTGTGGAGCCAACCTTGAAATACCACCCTTTAATGGCTGGTGTTCTAACGTAGACCCGTAATCCGGGTTGCGGACAGTGTCTGGTGGGTAGTTTGACTGGGGCGGTCTCCTCCTAAAGCGTAACGGAGGAGCACGAAGGTTAGCTAATCACGGTCGGACATCGTGAGGTTAGTGCAAAGGCATAAGCTAGCTTGACTGCGAGAGTGACGGCTCGAGCAGGTGCGAAAGCAGGTCTTAGTGATCCGGTGGTTCTGAATGGAAGGGCCATCGCTCAACGGATAAAAGGTACTCCGGGGATAACAGGCTGATACCGCCCAAGAGTTCATATCGACGGCGGTGTTTGGCACCTCGATGTCGGCTCATCACATCCTGGGGCTGAAGTAGGTCCCAAGGGTATGGCTGTTCGCCATTTAAAGTGGTACGCGAGCTGGGTTTAGAACGTCGTGAGACAGTTCGGTCCCTATCTGCCGTGGGCGCTGGAGAATTGAGGGGGGCTGCTCCTAGTACGAGAGGACCGGAGTGGACGCATCACTGGTGTTCGGGTTGTCATGCCAATGGCATTGCCCGGTAGCTAAATGCGGAAAAGATAAGCGCTGAAAGCATCTAAGCGCGAAACTTGCCCCGAGATGAGTTCTCCCTGACCCTTTAAGGGTCCTGAAGGAACGTTGAAGACTACGACGTTGATAGGCTGGGTGTGTAAGCGTAGCGATACGTTGAGCTAACCAGTACTAATGATCCGTGAGGCTTAACCTTACAACACCGAAGGTGTTTTGGTTGAGAGACTATGACATTTGATTTTCAGCTTGAACCGAGATTAAGTTGATGGTTGTGTGAATAACGCAACGGTTAACAAAACAGAATATGCCTGGCGGCACTAGCGCGGTGGTCCCACCTGACCCCATGCCGAACTCAGAAGTGAAACGCCGTAGCGCCGATGGTAGTGTGGGGTCTCCCCATGCGAGAGTAGGGAACTGCCAGGCTCCAAATTAAAGCGTGCTGATATGGCTCAGTTGGTAGAGCGCACCCTTGGTAAGGGTGAGGTCCCCAGTTCGACTCTGGGTATCAGCACCAGTTTTTAGGTTAAAGTTCGGCGGCTTGATAAAGAATTTGCCTGGCGGCAGTAGCGCGGTGGTCCCACCTGACCCCATGCCGAACTCAGAAGTGAAACGCCGTAGCGCCGATGGTAGTGTGGGGTCTCCCCATGCGAGAGTAGGGAACTGCCAGGCTCCAAATAAACAAAAAGGCCATCCGCAAGGATGGCCTTTTTGTTTTGGATCGTTGTAAAAAAGATAAAAGCCACGAAAGTGACCTTTATCTATAAATATTGACCCGTCCTAAATAGCGTTGACACATTTAACTCGCAGGCAGAGGAAAATGTGATGAACCAATATGTTAAACGCACACAACGCGATTACCCTCTATCCTTTAAACTGGCCGTTGTCGAACAGGTCGAAAAAGGGGAAATGACTTACCGTCAGGCGCAAGACCGCTACGGTATTCAGGGTAGCCACACCGTCATGACGTGGTTGCGCAGATACGGTCAACTCGACTGGCACTCCTCCTCTCTCGCAAGAAAGTGCGGAGCTACTATGCCCAAAATACCTCTTACTCCCGAACAACGGATCAAAGAACTCGAGCAGCAACTGGCTGAATCAGAAGTAAAAGCCCAGTTTTTTGAAGCTGTCGTGAAGGTAATGAATACCGAGTTCGGAGCCACACTGACAAAAAAGCAGTTGGCCACCTTATCACGCAAGCACAAACGCCGGGACTCACAGTAATGCGTGCTTGCCGGTTCATGGGGATCAGCCGACAGGCGTGGTATCAATCCCTGCAACGTGAGCGCGGAAGAGAAAGACAGGCGCAGCATATCGTTGAACAGGTGACGACCATCCGGCTACACCAGCCCCGGCTGGGGACACGTAAACTGCATTATTTATTGCAACAGCAACCAGAGCCGGCACTCCATGTCGGTCGGGATCGTTTGTTCCAGATACTGCGTGGCGCACGATTACTGGTAATACCGAAACGGGCGTATCACAAAACGACTCAAAGCCATCATCGCTTTTATCGTCATCCTAACTTATTGAAGGCGGGAGAAAATCAGGTTGTTGCCAGCCGCCCGGAGCAGGTGTGGGTCGCGGATATCACGTACCTTCCCCTGCGTAAGGGAACGGCGTACCTCAGTCTGATAACAGACGTCTGGTCGAGAAAAATCGTGGGATATCATGTGCATGAAAGTCTGCATACCCATCATGTGGCTAAGGCGTTCAGAATGGCGCTGGTCAGCAGGCGTACAGCACATCCACTGGTGCATCACTCAGATCGGGGTGTGCAGTACTGTTCAACAGAATATCAGGCACTACACCAACGCCATGGGGTCATCTGCTCGATGACAGACGGGTATGACTGTTATCAGAATGCGCTGGCGGAACGGGTAAACGGGATATTAAAAATGGAATATCTGCTCGGGAAGCCAGAAGATATCGGACAGGCAAGAAAGATGGTCAGGGAGTCGGTGGAAATCTACAACACGCGGCGGCCACATCTGTCGCTAAAATACAAAACGCCCGATGAAGTTCATCGGGCGTTGTAAGGCCGAAAAGTGTCAACCTATAGCAGGACTAGTCATATCAATGAATGACCTGAGACAAAAATGCTCGCGTGCGTTCTGATTTTGGATGGGCAAAGAACTCATTTGGAGGAGCCTGTTCAACAATTTCCCCCCGGTCCATGAAGATCACTCTATCAGCAACCGTCCGTGCAAAACCCATTTCATGCGTTACACACAACATTGTCATGCCTGATTCTGCCAGGCCAATCATGGTATCCAACACCTCTTTAACCATCTCTGGGTCCAGTGCAGAAGTAGGCTCATCAAATAGCATAATTTTCGGTTTCATACAGAGTGATCGAGCAATCGCTACGCGTTGCTGTTGCCCACCGGAGATTTGCCCCGGGAATTTATGCGCATGTTCAGCAATTCGTACCTTTTCCAGATAATGCATGCCGAGTGCTTCAGCTTCTTTCTTGGGCATTTTACGCACCCAAATCGGCGCAAGTGTGCAGTTTTGCAACACTGTAAGGTGTGGGAAAAGGTTAAAGTGTTGGAAAACCATCCCGACTTCAGTCCTGACTTTCTCAATATTACGCAAATCATCGTTGAGCTCGGTGCCATCAACGACAATACGTCCTTGTTGATGCTCTTCCAGATGGTTAATGCAGCGTATCGTTGTGGATTTACCTGAACCTGAAGGCCCGCACAGTACGATGCGCTCGCCTTGTTGTACCTTCAAATTGATATCTTTCAGTACGTGAAACTGTCCGTACCATTTATTCACATTCTCCAGCATGATCATCGCATCAGCGGGTTGCATAGTAATTTGACTCATTTATTCATCCTCAGTGCGGTGTTCGTCCGGTGTTAAAACGTTTTTCAAGATGCTGGCTGTAACGCGACATACTGAAACAGAAAATCCAGTAGATGAGGGCTGCGAAGACGTAGCCTTCGGTCGACATCCCCAGCCATGCAGGATCAACAGTGGCTTGCTGTACGCTGCTAAACAGATCAAACAAACCAATAATGATCACCAGACTGGTGTCTTTAAATAGTGCAATGATGGTGTTAACCAGGCCTGGAATGACCATCTTTAATGCCTGCGGCAGGATCACTAATCCCTGGGTTTTCCAGTATCCCAGTGCCAGAGACTCTGCGGCTTCGTACTGCCCTTTTGGTAGCGCCTGCAAACCGCCACGTACAACTTCTGCGACATAAGCGGACTGGAAAAGGATCACGCCAACCAATGCACGGATAAGTTTGTCGATGCTTGTCCCTTCAGAAAGAAACAGTGGCAGCATGACGGATGACATAAACAAGACGGTGATTAACGGTACGCCACGCCAGAACTCGATAAAGACCACCGACAAAATTCTAACCACGGGCATTGTCGAACGGCGGCCTAAGGCCAGTAAGATCCCCAACGGTAACGCACCGGCAATCCCCACTGACGCGATGATAAGCGTTAAAGTTAACCCTCCCCACTGGCGAGTTTCGACACGATCCAGACCTAAAAAGCCGCCGTATAGCAAACCCCAAACAACCAGAGGATAGATGACTGCCCATGCGGCGATGTAACGGCCACGGCGAGGCATCGCATTCCAGAACATTGGGATGATAGAAGCCAGGCCAATAAGCAGAGCAAGGTTAATTCGCCAGCGTTGATCATGCGGGTATAACCCATACATAAACTGCCCGAAACGTGCGTGGATAAACACCCAGCAAGCCCCCTCTTTTGTGCAGTCAGCACGGCTATCACCAATCCAATTAGCCTGGAAAATCGTCCAATTCAACAATGGCGGAATCAGTTCCCACATCATCCACAAGCAGAAAATAGTCAGTAAGCTATTAGACCAGCTGGAAAAAAGATTCTTACGAGCCCACTGTACGGCACCTGAGCGAACAGCCTTTGGGCGCGCGTGATGTGACACTAATGCTTTTGTCATCGTAATTCCTTAGCGCTCAACCAGGGCAATTCGCCGGTTATAGATATTCATTAGTAACGAAATAGTCAGGCTGATAATTAGGTAAACCGACATCGTTATGGCAATGGTTTCAATGGCTTGACCGGTCTGGTTGAGTACTGTTCCTGCGAACAACGAAACCATATCCGGATAGCCAATAGCGGCCGCCAGAGAGGAGTTTTTCACGATATTGAGGTACTGACTGGTGAGCGGTGGAATGATCACGCGCATGGCTTGAGGAATGATGACCTGGCGCAATGTGACCGGGTTGGGTATCCCTAATGAGCGCGCCGCTTCGTGCTGACCATAAGGGACAGACTGGATTCCGGCACGAATAATTTCGGCAATAAAAGCGGAGGTATAAACCGACAAAGCGAGAGTTAATGCCGCAAGCTCAGGAATAAGTACCATGCCGCCACGGAAGTTAAAACCGCGCAAAGCTGGGACATCCCAGTGCAGTGCTGCGCCGAAAATCCATTGAGCAACAATCGGCAGCAATATCAATAAACCCAAAGCGAAAGGCCATGTACGGCGCAATTGCCCAGTTTTTATCTGGTGCATTTTGTTATATCGATACAGTCCTGCAGAAAGGACCAATGCAGCCGCAATAGCAGCAATAAAGGCCAGTGCTCCTTCACCAATTTGCGGAGAAGGAATATAAAGCCCACGGTTGCTCAGAAAGAGAAGATCAAAGGCATTAACCGCCTGACGGGGGCCAGGTAAGTTGCGCAGTACCGCAAAATACCAAAAGAAAATCTGCAATAAAGGAGGGATATTGCGGAATGTCTCGATATAAAAAGTAGAAAGTTTGCGTAGAAGCCAGTTATCGGAAAGCCGGGCTAAACCGAGAAAGAAGCCGATAAATGAAGCGAATACGATGCATAACGCAGAAACCAACAGGGTATTTAGCAGGCCGACCACAAATACCCGGCCATAAGTATCACCCTGTTCATAATCAATGAGATGCTGAACGATACCGAAGCCTGCGCTGCGATCCAAAAATGCAAAACCGGAGGTAATGCCACGATTGCTAAGGTTGGTGACGGTGTTGTGTATCAGGTAAATGGCGATGCCAGCGACGATGACGACCGCAATAATCTGATACAGCCACGCACGAACCGCAGGATTTGAAAAGGAGATATCCCCTTTTACGAGTGGGCGGCGATGGGGCATAAGCGAACCTCAGTTACATAAACTCAAACTTTGGGCACTACAACAGTAGTGCCCATTTCTGACGTCTCGCTTAGCGAACCGGTGGTGCGTACTGAATACCGCCTTTGTTCCACAGGTTGTTCTGTCCACGTTTGATCTTCAGGGGGCTTTCAGAGCCTACGTTATGCTCGAAAATTTCAGCGTAGTTACCCACTTGTTTGACGATGTTGTACGCCCATTTATTGTCGAGTTTCAGGTCTTTACCAAAGTCACCTTCTTTACCTAACAGGTGTGCCATATCTGGTGTTGTTGGATTAGCGGCCATCTGGTCAACGTTTTTAGAATCAATACCCATTTCTTCGGCGTTCAGCATGGCGAACAAAGTCCAGCGTACAATGGAGAACCAGTCTTCATCACCACGGCGGACTACTGGGCCTAAAGGTTCTTTTGAAATCACTTCAGGAAGAACTACCCATTCGCCTGGAGTGCTGAGTTTGATACGAAGCGCATAGAGTTGTGACTGGTCGGAAGCCAGAGTATCGCAGCGGCCTGATTCCAGCGCCTTAGCTGATTCATCGGAGCGGTCGAACGTCACTGGGGTGTACTTCATATTGTTTGCTTTGAAGTAATCGGCCACGTTCAATTCAGTATCAGTACCAGCCTGAATACATACAGTCGCACCATCCAGCTCTTTAGCGCTCTTCAGATCTGCTTTGTTGTGCGTCAGGAAGCCGATGCCATCGTAATAAGTCACGCCAGTAAACATCATGCCCATCCCGGCATCGCGTGAGGAAGTCCAGGTGGTATTACGTGACAGAATGTCCACTTCACCAGATTGCAGCGCGGTAAAACGCTCTTTCGCCGTCAGTGGGGTGTATTTCACTTTCGATGCATCACCAAATACCGCAGCCGCAACGCCGCGACAAACGTCTACATCAATGCCGGTAAACTTACCATTGGCATCAGCATAGGAAAAACCTGGCAGACCATCGCTAATCCCACATTGCACAAAACCTTTCTTTTTTACCGCTTCAAACGTGGTCCCAGCGTGAGCCTGGCCGACGATTGCGAATAATGCACCGGCTGCGACCAGAGTGGAGAGTATTGTCTTTTTCATAATGCATCCTGTGTGGCGAAATTATCGTTATAAGTATTGACGCTAGCGTGGCGTCGTTTTTCCTGTCTGTGGCATCTGCCAGTCTGGTTAAAGCAAAGGGAGTGCCAAGATTGCGAGTCGCGGTATGCGTGTACCACGCGTCGCAGTTAGCTGAGTGTAGACAGGAAAAATCGCACACAGCGCCCTGAAACGGTGCAAAAATGAAACCTACGCCACATTTCAGCACAAAAAAGTTTCAGTTTTTGATCATATGAAAAGAAGTAGTTTCTGACGTTAATATTAGCTGGGGTGCTATTAATGCAAGGGTGTGAGAGGCATCACGGCTGTTGATGCAACAAAACAAAAAAGTACGAAACTGAGTGATTTGTTTCACGCTAAAAAAGCAGAGCTGATGACTAAAAAAGGAAGGGCCTATTTTTGCTTGCACTTAAACGATGCAGACGGATTTTCCCAATAAAAAAGCGCGCCCTGGTCAGGCGCGCTGTTGCTGATTCGAACGGAATACTTATTTAGTTAACGCAACGATACCCAGCGTTAAACCTGCAATCGCAGCGGCACCACCGGCGATTGCGCCTGCGGTTTCCCAGTTATCCTGAGTCGTACCTTTCATACAGGTATTGGTATGCACTAAACGCCCCTGGTCGTCATAGACCGGTACGCAAGGCGAGTTAGTCGCACAACCCGCCAGAAGTGTAGAAAGCAACGCAGCGGCAATGAGCTTTTTCATATGGAACCTCGTTAACCCAAACCCCGTCCAGGGACGACTTGTGCACCAGGGCTACAGAGTTATCTAAAAACCTGTTGGGGTGAATGAGGCAACTTTATCACTACGCTAAGTCTGGTGAAGAGCGGGGAATAATTGCAATTCATGTGCAGTGTAAACAAAGTGGAGAAAAACGAACTCAGGCAGGTAAATATGGAGAGAAAATGAAGGATGATAATTTTCAGACAATAAAAATCTTATGTCGCGACAATCAGTTATGTCGGGTAAGGAACTATCATGTTTTGGAAAAAATATTAACTGATCAATATGTTATGATTATTTATCAGTTCTTCAACAATTCTATGATTCGATTAAGTCGTTCATCATTTTTAGCCTTACTGTGAATGTAGGCGTAGATATCCAGTGTGTCTTTCTCCATCCATGGGATAGTGACACAATGAAGATTAAAGTACTCAGGAATGTGTTTTAGTAAAAATTCAGGGAAGAACATGACAAAGTCACTCTTTTCAATACAATGCAGCATGTTGAGTAGGGAGTTTGATCGATAACGGATAATCCTCTGGTGAGAGTTTGCATACAGTTTTTCGGGTAGGTACGCATTGGTTTCAGCTGAACTTAGGACGGCATGTTCTTCGTTCATCCATTGTTCAAGGCTTAAGTTATCTTTAATTCTCGGATGCCCCATACGACACAAACCAATAATTTTAGATTGGGCAATCCTTGTAGAAATGAAAGAGTGGTTATATTTAATTGCAGAACCAATATCAATATCCACTTCTCTTGAAACCAAAGCGGTAATCCGCTGATCTTCGAGCATGATACGGTTATTAAATGTGAATGATACCTGATCGGATATTTTATTGTTTTTTAGCAATTTATTCATTAAATAATATTCAATCATAGTATTGGTTCGAATGAATATGTTAGATACTTCCGTTTGGTTGCTACCACTAATGATAATTGAATGTGATATTTCTTCGTCAATTTTCTTAAAGGATGGATAGAGCTGGCTGGCAACTGGAGTTGCTTTTAGCCCTCTGGCTGATTTGATAAAAAGGACGTCATGATAATAATCACGTAGTTTATTTAATGAGTATGTTAGTGTCGGCGACGATATCCCAAGGGCCTGAGCTGATTTAGTCATACTTTTTGTTTCAAAAATCATCACCAGCGTTTTGATTAGGTTGTAGTCGAATTTATTGCTCACAATTTAACTTCCTATAAAATCATATATTTACTATGTACTATAAAGTTTTTTAAAGCGCGACTTCTAAAAACTTCTATTGTGTATGGGTCCAGAAGACGGCCTAATAATGGCCTTCAACGCGCAAATTAAAAGAAGGTTTAATGAAACTCCTGACCGATAAGTCCAAGTTTGAAAAATGGTTTATACAAGATTATCTGCGTATTAACAGCTGCCCTCTGAACCCCTCAATATTCACTGACGAAGAACTGGAGTCTATCCTGCAAGAATCGTTACCAGAATCATTTCCTTGTCTGGTTTTTTTCGATTCGCATGATGCCCGTCCTTTCGGAGAACAATTAAGATATGTATATAAGAAGGAGTTAAGGCTAATGCAAAAGTTACTGGAAGGAAATGAATTTACTCATTGAAAAATGAAGTAAGTTGTTTCAATTAATAACTTGATTCACGTGGTGAATATTATGTTTTGTATTCATTTGTTTTGTGAGTTTTAAATCAACAATAATGTCATTTCGTCTAAAGGATTGTTGAATACCATTTTTCATAATTAAGATTTAAGCATATAAATGCAATTGATGTCATAATTCCCCGGATTTCTTAGCATGGAACGCTATTTCCCTGATAAATAACTTTCTTCCATGACCACCAGCAACCCATAGTTCCTTTATCTACTCCACTTCCCGGAAGAACCAGGCTTATTTTGATACTCTCAGAGATTAAAAAAGGCGCTTCCCCATGCCGAGTAGCGCCTTTTTAAACAACAACTTAACTGATTAATATCAGTTCATGCCGTATTTTTTCAATTTTTTACGCAGCGTGCCACGGTTGATGCCCATCATCAGGGCAGCGCGGGTTTGGTTGCCACGGGTGTATTGCATCACCATGTCCAACAATGGCTGCTCTACTTCAGCCAATACCAGCTCATACAGATCACTAACATCTTGACCATTCAGTTGAGCAAAATAGTTCTTCAGTGCTTGTTTCACGGAGTCACGAAGAGGTTTTTGGGTAACCTGATCCTGTGAGTTAACGGTGGAAACGGTTAGTACGTCAGAATTTACGCGTTGTTCGAACATAGTTCTGTCAGCTCTTTATTTCTAATTACGCAAGATTTTCGAAGTATGCCTCCAACGCCTCAAGCTGTTCGCTTGCATCTTCAATGGCGTTGAATGTGCGCCGAAACTGGTCATTTGGAGCGTGTTCCTGTAGGTACCAGGAAACGTGTTTGCGAGCAATTCGGTATCCCTTAGCATGACCATAAAAGTCATGTAGTTCCCCAATATGCCCACAAAGTAAGCGCTTCACCTCTGCCAGAGGCAGGGGAGGAAGCAGCTCTCCAGTGTCCAGATAATACTGGATTTCCCGAAAGATCCAGGGTCTTCCCTGAGCCGCGCGTCCTATCATAAGAGCATCAGCCCCTGTGTAGTCGAGCACAGCTCTGGCTTTAAGCGGGTCAGTAATGTCACCATTCGCGATTACCGGAATGGAAACTTTCTGCTTAACTGCCCGAATGCTGTCGTATTCAGCATCGCCCTGAAATAAACAGGCGCGTGTGCGTCCATGAATCGTCAAAGCTTGAATGCCACAGTCTTCAGCCAGTTGGGCAATCTCTTCACAGTTACGGTGCGCCGTATCCCAGCCAGTGCGAATCTTCAACGTTACAGGCACGTCCACTGCGTTAATTACCGTTGTCAGGATAGATTTCACCAGACTTGGGTATTGCAGAAGTGCTGAACCCGCGAGCTTACGATTCACTTTCTTTGCCGGGCATCCCATATTGATATCAATAATCTGGGCGCCATTAGCCACGTTAATACGTGCGGCCTCTGCCATCTCATCAGGGTCACTACCGGCAATTTGCACGGTGCGAATACCTGGTTCATTCACGTGCACCATCCGTAAACGTGATTTATCACTCGCCCAAACTTCAGGGTTAGAGGACATCATCTCGGAAACAGTCAGTCCGGCCCCCATCTCGTAACACAGCGTCCTGAATGGTCTGTCAGTGATGCCAGCCATAGGTGCTGCAATCAGTCGATTTCTGAGCTGGTGTTGTCCAATGCGCATGAGTTAAGAAATGACCATACTTGCCTGCAAGGCGGCGTATATTACGCATTTTTGACCTGAGATGAAAGGCCAAACTTTGAACAATCAGCTGTCGTAGATCAATGAATCCGCATCCTGTGCGATAGCATAAATAAATTAATGATTAATTTCATTGTGTTAGCTTGAGGTGGTTGTTTTGTGCTCTTTTCATTTTTAGTGAAATTGGAAAGCAATTAACATTATTTTAGGCGCAAAGCGCCAGATAAACTGCTGCTTTGTTCAGCAGTTTTGGCATTTTTCTGCGAGGAATGTCTCATTTTGGTGCCGGGATTCGTCTATTCAGACCTTGGGGCAATAAACGAGAAAGCGGGAGTTTACTCCCCCGCAATAAGTGGTTTACTCAACAATTTCACGGCCATGCAAGGGTTGTGTTGGGCGGTTATTTCCATGATGCATTGCTGTGGTGAATTGTTTCAATTGCTGCACCGAGAGTGTCACAGGATGCTTCATCACTAACCAGCGTACACCTTCAGAGCAGGGTGGAGTGGTTAGCGAACCGCTGAAACGATAATGGGACAGATCCTCTGGTAGTAATTTGTTCACATCGATTTTTTGTTTTAATTCTGCTTTTTCATCGGCTTTGGCTGGCATCGTCTGCCAGAGTTTAGCGAGTTCACTGTTGGCAGTCCCGGTTTCAAACATCACTGCGACGACGGCAATCTCTCCCTCAGCATTTTTATGCACCAGGTGCATTTCCATGGCGAAATGTTTGCCATTGAGAGTGTTTTCGCTTGGCGCATGGAAATGGAGTTGCTGAAGCTGGAAAGGAACGCCATCAATTGTCACCACATCTTTCACACTGGCTGCGAAACCCGCCTGGATAGTATGGCCGTTATTTATGATGTTGATAGGGGAGTCTACATAACTAGATTTTAGCGGGTTGATATGCGCTTTTAGCGTGTTTTTTATGTCAATTGGCGACTGATTCATCCCCACTTTACAAGTTTGGTTTTCTGGGCTGACTTCGGCCCAATGTTCTGGCGAGCCTTCACCTTCGTAACTCCAGTGAGAGGCCATTGCTAAAGCGGGCAGCATTCCCATAGTGAGAATTGCCAGCGTGCGTAAAGTGGTTTTCATTGATTCATTCCCTGATAAATTTTATTAAATAGCGTCGTTTAACTGACATGTTTGAAGCGGCGCATTGTAAAACTCGGTTTTCAGGAAAGAGTGGGCAAAAATGGCGGGGTAATAAAATCAGGTATTAACTTTTACTTAAAGTGGCCAGTTGGCCACTTTAAGGGGGAAGGGGGACTTAGCGTTTGATACCAGTAATGCGGCACCATTCTTCTTTTTCGGCGACAGGATCAAGGGTGAATTTGTCCTGATACGCTTCGCAAACACTTTCGGCCTGGCTTGCCAGCACGCCAGAAAGCCCAAGGAAACCGCCCTGAACAGGCAGCACGCTGATTAAAGGAGCTAACTCACGTAAAGGCCCTGCAAGGATGTTTGCGACCACGACATCGGCGCTCATGGCTTCTGGCTGGTCTTGTGGCAGATACAGCTCCAGGCGTTCAGAAACACCGTTGCGTTCTGCGTTATCACGGCTGGCCTGAATGGCTTGTGGGTCGATATCAATACCAATCGCTTTAGCAGCACCCAGTTTCAGCGCCGCAATCGCGAGAATGCCGGAACCACAGCCGAAATCGATAACGGTTTTGCCTGCCAGATCCAGTCCATCAAGCCACTCAAGGCACAACGAAGTTGTTGGATGCGTACCTGTCCCGAACGCCAGACCTGGGTCGAGCATGACATTTACCGCGTTGGCGTCGGGCACATCGCGCCAGCTCGGGCAAATCCACAGGCGCTGACCAAAACGCATCGGGTGGAAGTTATCCATCCATTCACGTTCCCAGTCTTTATCTTCGAGTTGCTCGATTTTGTGACGGAAACCCACGCTCAGCAGTGGGCAGTTTTCGAGAATCGCGACGACTTCTTCCATGTCTGTTTCAGCGTCGTACAAACCGATCACATCGGTATCGCCCCATAAACGGGTTTCGCCAGGTAATGGCTCGAATACCGGTGTGTCATGGGTATCCTGAAAGGTCACGGATACTGCGCCGCTTTCGATCAGTGCATCGCCGAGTTCTTCAGCGGTTGCGCCGGTAGTATTAATTTTCAGTTGAATCCATGGCATAGCGAAACTCTTTATTTATCAGTAGTTGGAACGAGTGCTGGTGCAGGCAGCGGCTGACCGAAACGGTTGCCTACCAGGAACGCCAGCAAACTTAGTAATAAGGATGGCACAATGGGGTGGAAGCCAAATAACTGGATTTTGAAACTCGCCAGCACTGCATACAACCCGCCACCGACAATCATTGCACTTAGCGCACCCGCAGCATTGGCTCGCTCCCAATAAAGGCCGAGCACTAAAGGCCACAGGAATACCGCTTCAAGCCCACCAAACGCCAGCAAATTCAGCCAGATGATCATTTCTGGTGGGCGCCATGCCGCGAGTAGTAGCAACGCACCCAGAATCAACGTGATCACCGATGACATTCTTTTCAGACGCCTTTCGTTAGTGATCTGATCCGGTCGCATATTCAGATAAAGATCTTTGACGATCGTAGCGGATGATTGCAGCAATTGGGCGTTAATTGTCGACATAATTGCCGCCATGGGTGCCGCAAGAAATATTCCCGCCGCTATTGGTGGTAACACCGTGACCATCAACGTTGGGATAACCAAATCAGGGACTTTCAAATCCGGTATCACTGCACGGCCTAACGCGCCCGCCAGATGCATACCAAACATCAAAATCGCGACCACAATTGTGCCGAGGATAATGCCCCGGTGCACGGCTTTGCTGTCTTTATAAGAGATGCAGCGTACCGCCGTGTGCGGCAAACCAATCACGCCGAAGCAGACCAGCACCCAGAATGAGGTCATGAACGTCGGGGAAAGGATGTCATCGGCACCCTGCGGTGAAACGAGTTTAGGGTCGATATGCTGCAGCGTATCTACTGCGTTGTGCAAACCACCGGCTGCGTGAACGATGCCCACCAACAGCAAAATCGTGCCGACCAGCATCACCATGCCTTGCATTGCGTCGTTGAGAACGCTGGCACGGAAGCCACCAAACGCGGTATACAGCGCAATGCTGATACCAAAAATCAGCAATCCCGTTTCGTAAGGAATACCGGCTGCCGTCTCCAGTAAGCGTGCGCCACCGATGAACTGCACGGTCATCGCGCCAACAAAAGCCACTAACAGGCTAAGACTCGCCAGCCAAACCAGCAGACGGCTTTGATAACGGGCGAACAACATGTCATTCAGGGTAACGGCGTTATAGCGACGCGCCAGAATGGCAAACTTTTTACCCAGAATACCCAGAGATAACCATACCGCCGGTAATTGAATCATTGCCAGCAAAACCCAGCCCAGCCCATATTTATAAGCAGCTCCAGGCCCGCCAATAAATGAACTGGCACTGATATAAGTGGCGGTTAGCGTCATCGCTAATACAAACCCGCCCATCGAGCGGCTACCCAGGAAATATTCGTTGAGGAAATTACCTGTGGTGCGGCGTTTCATGGCGTACATGGAAATGCCAAAAACCACTAGTAGATAGGCTACCAGCGGTAATACGACTTCAAGCTGCATGATCATCCTCCAGAGGAATATCACGGAAGATAAACTTCACCATTGCCCAGCACAGTAAAATGAACAGCAAAGGTACCAGCAGGCACGCCATTTCAAACCAGTGCGGTAGGCCAGTTGGGCCGATTTCATTACCAGGTAAGTAAGCAGCCACTAACCATGCGGCAAGATAGAGAAGGGTTAGCCAAAGCGCCCAGCGGGCTTCTTTATGGGCCTGAACAAAACGCGCGTCCATTATTGTCCCTTGAGTTGGCGGAAAGCGGCGATTGTAACGCATAGCGAGAAGATGGGGATCAAAAAAGAAAAAGGCCGGAGAACCGGCCTTATCACGATGTTACTTCTTGAGAAAACTTAGTCCTGAAGACCCAGTTTTTTCTCCAGATAGTGGATGTTAGTTCCACCGTGCTGGAAGTTTTCATCGTTCATGATGCGAGTCTGCAAATCAACGTTGGTTTTGATGCCATCGATGATCAGTTCAGCCAAAGCATTTTTCATGCGAGAAATCGCGACTTCACGCGTTTCACCGAAGCAGATCAGTTTGCCAATCATGGAATCATAATACGGCGGTACGGTGTAACCGGCGTAAATGTGTGATTCCCAACGCACACCAAAACCACCTGGCGCATGGAAGCGAGTGATTTTGCCTGGGCTTGGCAGGAAGGTATTCGGGTCTTCGGCGTTGATACGGCATTCTACCGCATGGCCTTTAACATGAACGTCTTCTTGCTTGATAGACAGCGGCTGGCCTGCAGCAATGCGCAGCTGTTCTTTAATCAGGTCAACGCCGGTGATCATTTCTGTTACCGGGTGCTCAACCTGAATACGGGTGTTCATTTCAATGAAGTAGAACTCACCGTTTTCGAACAGGAACTCGAAAGTACCTGCACCGCGATAGTTGATATCAACACAGGCTTTAGCACAGCGTTCGCCGATGAATTTACGCAGTTCCGGCGTGATGCCCGGTGCTGGCGCTTCTTCAACCACTTTCTGGTGACGACGCTGCATAGAGCAGTCGCGTTCTGCCAGGTAAACCGCTTTGCCCTGGCCGTCAGCCAATACCTGAATCTCGATATGGCGTGGGTTTTCCAGGTATTTTTCCATATAGACCATGTCGTTGTTGAAAGCAGCTTTCGCTTCCGCACGGGTCATATTAATGGATTGTTCCAGATCGGCATCGCTACGTACGACACGCATACCACGACCGCCGCCACCGCCAGACGCTTTGATAATAACCGGGTAGCCAATGCGTTTAGCATGAGCACGGTTTTTATCCATATCGCCGTCAAGAGGGCCGTCAGAGCCTGGTACGCAAGGTACGCCAGCTTTCTTCATTGCGTTGATTGCAGACACTTTATCGCCCATCAGACGAATAGTTTCAGCACGGGGGCCAATGAAGATGAAGCCTGAACGTTCAACTTGCTCGGCAAAGTTGGCGTTTTCAGACAAGAAGCCATAACCTGGGTGAATCGCAACTGCACCAGTAATTTCTGCTGCAGAGATGATTGCCGGGATATTCAGATAGCTTTTTACCGACGGAGCGGGACCGATACAAACAGTTTCATCCGCCAGTAATACGTGTTTTAAATCGCGATCCGCAGTGGAGTGCACAGCGACAGTCTTGATACCCAGTTCTTTACAGGCACGAAGAATACGCAGAGCAATCTCGCCACGGTTAGCGATGACAATTTTATCCAGCATAATCGCCTCGTTACTCGATGACGACCAGCGGCTCGTCAAATTCAACCGGTTGGCCATTCTCAACCAGGATGGCTTTCACCACACCGGCTTTGTCAGCTTCGATCTGGTTCATCATTTTCATTGCTTCAACGATACACAGAGTGTCGCCAACGTTAACCTTCTGGCCAACTTCAACAAATGACTTAGCATCCGGGCTTGGGGTGCGGTAGAAAGTACCGACCATTGGGGAACGCACGATGTGACCACTGATTTCAGCAGCCGCTGGTGCTTCTGCCGGAGCGGCAGGTGCAACAACGTTAGACAGGCCAGGTTGCGGCTGTGGCTGGTACATTGGAGCAGCATAAGCCTGTTGCATCATTGGGTAACCGGTGTTTGCCGGTGCACGACTGATGCGTACAGATTCTTCGCCCTCAGAAATTTCCAGTTCAGAAATGCCTGATTCTTCAACCAGCTCGATCAGTTTTTTAATCTTACGAATATCCATGAGTGGGTTCCGTACTCTTGTTTAGATGGATTTTGACAAGCGTTTTACCGCCGTCTGTAGTGCATATGAATAGCCGTCAGCGCCTAATCCGCAGATGACACCAACCGCTTTATCAGAAAGATATGAATGATGGCGGAACGGTTCGCGCGCATGCACATTGCTCAGATGGATCTCAATAAACGGAATATCTACCGCTAATAAGGCATCACGCAGTGCAACGCTCGTATGAGTAAACGCGGCCGGATTAATCAGAATAAAATCGACAGTGTCTTTAGCCTGATGAATTCGGTCGATCAATTCATATTCCGCGTTGGATTGCAGGTGGCTGAACGAGACATTTAGCGTTTTTGCTTCTTCTTCGAGCGAGTTAACAATTTGGGCTAAAGTCAGCGTGCCGTACTTCTCAGGCTCACGTGTTCCCAGCATGTTAAGATTCGGGCCGTTCAAAAGCAAAATGTGAAAATTAGCCGACATCGTGCTGCCATCTCCTGCAATTTGTAGGTATTTTACAAAATATACCTAAGTTGCTCGGTTGTCACCTTCAGAGCCAGAAAATGGCCTGTCAGAAAAACCAAAGTCGCACATTATAACGATTTCGTAGCAATTGGCAGCTAAATACTGGTCTTATCAGGGAAGATGATCAACTCATATCCCTAAACGGGGCCAGGTTGATCACTTTTCTGCGGGGAACAACACATATCTTTCGTTAACGCCGCCACTGACGGAATTTCTTGTAGCGTAAGGCCAGAAGGATGATTGCGCCCAGAGCATACAGCAATGGTTGCGGTGAGATAACCTTTACTGACCACAGATAATGAATCGGGGCAAGGATAGCGACCAGATAGACGAAGTTATGCAGCTTTTGCCAGCGTGGCCCCAATTTTCGTTGTAACGACTGCGTAGATGTTGCTGCCAATGATAGCAGTACCAACCAGCTGATTATTCCTAAAGTTAAATACGGGCGCGTGACCAGTTCCCGGCCAAGTAGCGCCAGATTGTTGATGCCCAATTCCAACATGGCGTAGCTGACTAAATGAAGTGTGGCCCACGCAAAACACCATAATCCTAACAACCGACGGGTTCGAATCAGCAGCGGCTGCTTCCCGTATCGCGCCAACGGTGTGACTAGCAGCGTTGCCAGCAACAGTTTAAGCGCCATTCTGCCGGTAAAATGCTGGATATCCTTTGCCG
The DNA here is from genome assembly GCA_024169445.1 of Buttiauxella agrestis ATCC 33320. Classification (GTDB taxonomy): domain Bacteria; phylum Pseudomonadota; class Gammaproteobacteria; order Enterobacterales; family Enterobacteriaceae; genus Buttiauxella; species Buttiauxella ferragutiae. Next base: position 550,035 of record JALKFA010000001.1, on the reverse strand, counting down.
GGTCGGCACTTAAAAGCCCCTGGTTTGCAGCATAAAACAACCAGACAAAAGGTAAGAAGGCCGCGAGATGCAGTACGACTTTAAGACAGGTTATCTGTTTTGCTGTTAATCGCACTTTAGAAATTCTCCTTCAGATTCAAGCCGCGGTATAGCGATCCGACCTGGTCGGCATAACCATTAAACAGCAGCGTCGGCTGGCGTTTTACATCCAGTACCCCACCTGATCCGATAAATCGCTCACTGGCTTGCGACCAGCGTGGGTGGTCAACATTTGGGTTTACGTTGGCATAAAATCCGTATTCATTAGGTGCTGCCATATTCCAGGTGGTAGGCGGTAACTCGCTAACCAGTTTGATACTGACAATCGACTTTATTCCTTTAAAGCCGTATTTCCATGGCACGGTGAGTCGTATCGGTGCACCGTTTTGCGGTGGCAACGCTTTCCCGTAAACGCCGACCGTAAGTAGAGTCAGAGGGTGCATTGCTTCATCAAGACGCAATCCTTCGACGTAGGGATATTTCAACCCGCCACCGATAAAACGGTCCTTCTGCCCGGGCATTTGTTCCGGGTCGTAAAGCGTTTCGAAGGCGACATATTTTGCTTTGCTGGTGGGCTCGACTAGCGCGAGCAGTTTACTGAGTGGGAAACCTATCCACGGCACCACCATCGACCAGGCTTCGACACAACGCATCCGATAAATACGCTGTTCCAGTGGGAATTTCTTATAAAGATCGTCAAGGTCAAGTGTTTGTGGTTTTGCCACCTCACCGCTAATTGTGATTTTCCACGGATCGGTCTTTAAGCTTCCGGCATTGGCTGCTGGGTCGGCCTTATCAAGGCCAAATTCGTAGAAATTGTTGTAACCCGTCACTTTGTCTTCTGGGGTCATGGCGAGTTTTGCCTGCCATTGTTCAGGCTGGCTAAATTGCAGGGGTTTTCCCGATGGCGCGGGTGGCCTGTCGTTCCCTTTAAACCAGGAGAGAATATCAGCATGGGCAGTTTGAGGAAGCGAGAGAGCCGCGGCACTGATGCCCAGCGCTTTCAGCACCTGGCGGCGTTTCAGCATAAAAACCGATTCGGGTGTGACATCTGCTTCCATAAAGCGGGTTACTTTTTTCATCTTGTTCTCCGGCATGGCTTTATAGGCTAAGCATGACGGAGAACGCTGAACCCTGCGAATATGTCACAAAAAATTGAAACTTAAAGAAGGGATAGGTTTCGTTGCGGTTGCGTTAATGGGATACCTGCCGATGAAGGCTATACTTGAATTTCGGTGTATTTACGTATCCTTTGCAACAAAGGATAAGAATCTGTTCACCGTGTTTGCCTGAATTGCTCTTTTACTATGTAATGCCGCATCAAGTCAGGCTGGTCTTATCTTCACCAAACGGAGTTAACTCAAGGATGCGATTAACGACGAAACTTTCTGCTTTTATGACGTTGCTGACTGGCCTCGCTATTTTTGTGACGCTCGTGGGTTGTTCATTAAGCTTCTTTAATGCGATGCATTTTAAAGTTCATCAGCGTGTGGTGGCGGTTGCCACAATCATTGATAACGATTTGGTTTCAAGCTCTCCAGAAGAACTGATCAATCGCCTCAACGAAGTGATGGTGCCCATTGATATCACCGAGGTGAAATTCAAAATAGGCAGCAACACGGTTTACCAACATCAGTTGAGCCAATCCTACCGTTTACTGGGCAATAGCTACAGTTTTCGTACCGTGACTGTTGAGTTAATGAAGCATCCGGGGATGTTCCTCTCTCTCACCTATCGCGATCCTGTCGCGAATTACTACAACTCACTTTTCACTACCGTTCCACTTTCTATCACGGTTGGCTTCATGCTTATCGTGCTGTTTTTTGCTATCCGCTGGATGAAAAAGCAGCTCGCCGGGCAAGAGTTACTGGAGAACCGGGCGCGAAGGATTCTGAACGGTGAAAGAGGCGTTGAAGTGCGCGGATCGGTACTGGAATGGCCTCCGAAAGCCAGTAGCGCTTTGGACTTGTTGCTTTCCGATCTGCAAAACGCGAACGATCAACGCAGCAGAATGGACACCTTGATTCGTGCTTTTGCGGCGCAGGATGCGAAAACAGGCCTGAATAATCGTCTGTTTTTTGATAATCAACTGGCGACGTTGCTGGATGAACAAGAGCAAGTGGGCGCGCATGGTGTAGTGATGATCATCCGTCTGCCCGATTTTGACACCCTGCATGAAACATGGGGGCGCGCGGCGGTAGAGGAGTACTTATTTACCCTCATCAATCTGTTGTCGACATTTGTGATGCGTTATCCCGGCGCATTACTGGCACGTTATTTCCGCAGCGATTTTGCCGTTTTGTTACCTCATCGCACATTAAAAGAAGCCGATAGTATTGCCAGCCAGTTGCTGAAAGCCGTTGATACCTTGCCGCCAACCCGAATGCTCGACCGCAATGACATGATGCATATCGGTATTTGTGCATGGCGTAGCGGGCAAACCAAAGAGCAGGTGATGGAGAACGCGGAAGTCGCGACGCGTAATGCTTCGTTGCAAGGGGCGAATAGTTGGTCGGTCTATGACGATAGTTTGCCGGAAAAAGGGCGCGGCAATGTGAAATGGCGTACGCTCATTGAGCAAGTGTTACAGCGCGGTGGCCCACGCTTCTATCAAAAACCGGCGGTAATGCGTAATGGCTACGTACATCATCGTGAAATCATGTGTCGGATTTTTGACGGCGAACAAGAAGTGCTGGCGGCAGAATATTTGCCGATGGTGAAGCAGTTTGGTTTAGCGGAACAATATGACCGGCAAACCATCGCCCGATTGTTACCTTTAGCCGGTTTCTGGCCCGAAGAAACACTGGCTATTCAGGTGTCTGTAGAATCACTGATTCGCGCTCCGTTCCAGCGTTGGTTGCGTGATGCGTTGATGCAGTCAGAAAAATCGCTTCGACGACGTATTCTTTTTGAACTTGCAGAGGCAGATGTCTGTCAACACATCAGCCGTTTGCAGCCTGTGATTCGCTTGATTAAAGCTTTGGGTGCTCGTATTGCTGTCTCCCAGGCGGGTTTGACCGTAGTGAGCGCTTCTTATATTAAGGAGTTGGATGTGGAGTTGATAAAGCTGCATCCGGGGCTCGTGCGAAACATTGAGAAACGAACTGAAAATCAGTTGTTTGTACAGAGCCTGGTTGAGGCCTGTAATGGGACTCAGACGCAAGTTTTTGCGGTCGGAGTCAGAACGCGAAGTGAATGGCAGACACTGGTGGAGAAAGGCGTGGCGGGTGCTCAAGGTGATTTTTTTGCGGCATCTCAACCACTAGACAGCAACGTGAAAAAATATTCGCAAAGATACTCGGTTTAACCTGCCGTTTATGAATATTTCACGTAGAATAACGCGCGCTGCATCTCAAGGGGGCTAATACGCCTGCTGACCAGATTGTTGAAGCATGAAATGAACCCGGTTTGCTTCCTTGCACTGTTCGTTTAACCTACAGCGTTTGTTTGTTTCCTCGGCAGCTCGAGGATAAACGTGTCGAAAGTGTATTAGTCGTAGTAAACTGCACAATTTTTCACCATTGCAGAACATTTTTGCGCCTTGTCGCTGCAATGAGTGGTTGGTAAAGTAAGCGGATTTTGTTTCCGCCCCAGCTTTCAGGATTATCCCTTAGTATGTTGAAAAAATTTCGTGGCATGTTTTCCAATGACCTGTCCATTGACCTGGGTACCGCGAATACCCTGATTTATGTGAAAGGACAAGGCATCGTACTGAATGAGCCATCTGTCGTGGCTATTCGCCAGGATCGTGCCGGTTCACCTAAAAGTGTTGCGGCTGTCGGCCATGATGCTAAACAGATGCTGGGTCGTACCCCCGGCAACATCGCAGCTATCCGTCCGATGAAAGATGGCGTTATTGCCGATTTCTTCGTGACCGAAAAAATGCTGCAACACTTCATCAAACAAGTGCATAGCAACAGCTTTATGCGCCCAAGCCCACGCGTACTGGTTTGTGTGCCAGTTGGCGCAACTCAAGTTGAACGTCGCGCGATTCGTGAATCTGCGCAAGGTGCAGGTGCTCGTGAAGTCTTCTTAATTGAAGAACCAATGGCTGCGGCTATCGGTGCTGGCCTGCCAGTTTCTGAAGCAACCGGTTCAATGGTTGTGGATATCGGTGGTGGTACAACTGAAGTTGCCGTTATTTCTCTGAACGGCGTGGTTTACTCCTCTTCCGTACGCATCGGTGGCGACCGCTTCGACGAAGCCATCATTAATTATGTGCGTCGTAACTACGGTTCACTGATTGGTGAAGCCACTGCTGAACGTATCAAACACGAAATCGGTTCTGCTTACCCAGGCGATGAAGTGCTTGAAATCGAAGTGCGTGGCCGTAACCTGGCTGAGGGTGTTCCACGCGGCTTTACCCTGAATTCCAATGAAATCCTCGAAGCCCTGCAAGAGCCATTGACGGGGATCGTGAGTGCGGTGATGGTTGCACTGGAGCAGTGCCCACCAGAGCTGGCGTCCGATATCTCTGAGCGCGGTATGGTTCTGACTGGTGGTGGCGCATTGCTGCGTAACCTTGACCGTCTGCTGATGGAAGAAACAGGCATTCCGGTAGTAGTTGCAGAAGATCCATTGACTTGCGTAGCCCGTGGCGGTGGCAAGGCACTGGAGATGATCGACATGCACGGCGGCGACTTGTTCAGCGAAGAGTAATCAGCCGCACGTAAGGGGCAGTCATCAAGACTGCCCTTTCTTGCTGGCCCTGGAATACGCATAGCCTATGAAGCCAATTTTTAGCCGTGGCCCTTCGTTACAGTTTCGCCTGATTTTGGCGGTGCTGGTGGCGATTGGTGTAATGATTGCCGATAGTCGCCTGGGTACGTTCAGTCAGATTCGAACGTATATGGATACTGCCGTCAGCCCTTTCTATTTTGTCTCAAATGGTCCCCGTGAATTGCTCGACAGCGTCTCGCAAACACTGGCATCACGCGACCAGCTAGAACTCGAAAATCGTGCACTGCGTCAGGAATTGATCCTGAAAAACAGCGAATTACTGATGATGGGTCAATATCGTCAGGAAAACGCACGCCTGCGCGAACTGCTTGGCTCACCGTTGCGTCAGGACGAGCAAAAAATGGTGACTCAGGTTATCTCTACCGTTAACGATCCTTACAGTGACCAGGTGGTTATTGATAAAGGCAGCGTGAACGGCGTCTATGAAGGTCAACCCGTCATCAGTGATAAAGGTGTCGTAGGTCAGGTTGTCGCGGTGGCGAAACTCACTAGCCGTGTTTTACTGATTTGTGATGCTACCCATGCGCTGCCTATTCAGGTACTGCGTAATGACATCCGCATTATCGCGGCGGGTAACGGCTGTACTGACGATCTGCAACTGGAACATTTACCGGCTAATACTGATATTCGCGTAGGCGATGTATTGGTGACATCTGGTTTGGGTGGCCGCTTCCCGGAAGGCTATCCTGTGGGCGTCGTTTCTTCAGTGAAGCTTGATACTCAGCGCGCATACACGGTTATTCAGGCTCGTCCGACTGCTGGCTTACAACGTCTGCGTTATTTGCTGCTGTTGTGGGGCGCGGATCGCGAAGGGAAAACCCCGATGCCGCCTGATGAAGTTCATCGCGTGGCGAATGAGCGCCTGATGCAAATGATGCCGCAGGTTTTACCAGCGGCTGATTCTGTCGGGCCACCAGCTCCGGTTCCTCCTCCGGCAACGGGCATTACGACTCCAGCCCCTGCTGCACCAGCAAGCCTGGGAGGGCAGTAGTGGGTAGTTACCGTAGCCAGGGCCGTTGGGTCATCTGGCTTTCTTTCCTCGTCGCCTTGTTGTTACAAGTCATGCCCTGGCCTGACGATTTAAAAATCTATCGTCCTGACTGGGTATTACTGATCCTGCTGTACTGGATTCTGGCTCTGCCACACCGCGTAAATGTAGGCACAGGTTTTGTGGTGGGTGCCATACTGGATTTAATCAGCGGCTCTACCCTTGGCGTGCGCGCATTATCTCTGAGCATCGTTGCTTATCTGGTGGCGTTAAAGTACCAGCTATTCCGCAATCTCGCGCTTTGGCAACAGGCTTTGGTGGTTATGCTGTTGTCATTGATGACAGATGTCATTGTTTTCTGGTCTGAATTTTTAGTTATCAATGTCTCTTTCCGCCCAGAAATTTTCTGGAGCAGCGTGGTCAATGGTGTACTGTGGCCATGGATATTCTTGTTGATGCGTAAAATTCGCCAACAATTTGCAGTGCAATAGGATTGAACATGACATCTTTGTATCTGGCATCCGGCTCCCCGCGTCGTCAGGAATTACTGACTCAGTTGGGTGTGTCGTTTGAGCGCATCATTACTGATGTAGAAGAACAGCGTCTTAGCCATGAAAGCGCAAAGCAGTATGTCGTGCGCCTGGCGCGTGATAAAGCGCGGGCGGGCGTTGCGCTCGCGCAACATGACTTACCTGTTCTGGGTGCCGATACGATTGTTATCTACAATGGCAAGGTGTTGGAAAAACCTAAAGATGAACAACACGCTGCTGAGATGTTGCGTATGTTATCCGGGAATCAGCACCAGGTAATGACGGCTGTTGCGCTGGCAGACCGTGAATCTTTGCTGGATTGTCTGGTAACGACTGAAGTGACTTTTCGTGCATTATCAGAACAGGATATCGCGGGTTATGTGGCCTGCGGTGAACCGATGGATAAAGCAGGTGCATACGGTATTCAAGGGCTTGGTGGCTGTTTTGTCAGGAAGATTAATGGCAGCTATCATGCAGTAGTCGGTTTACCGCTTGTTGAAACTTATGAATTGCTGAGTAATTTTCACGCATTGCGTGATGGACGAGGAAAACATGACGGCTGAATTATTAGTCAACGTGACGCCATCGGAAACTCGGGTGGCTTACATTGATGGTGGAATACTGCAAGAGATTCACATTGAACGCGAAGCACGCCGCGGGATCGTAGGGAATATCTACAAAGGTCGTGTAAGCCGGGTGCTTCCCGGGATGCAGGCGGCATTTGTAGATATTGGCCTTGATAAGGCAGCGTTTCTTCACGCTTCTGACATCATGCCGCATACCGAATGTGTGGCGGGAGAAGAGCAGAAAAATTTCACCGTACGCGATATCTCCGAGTTGGTGCGTCAGGGCCAGGACTTAATGGTTCAAGTGGTGAAAGACCCGCTGGGAACCAAAGGTGCTCGTTTGACTACCGATATCACGCTGCCATCTCGTTATTTGGTCTTTATGCCAGGAGCTTCCCACGTTGGCGTATCCCAGCGCATTGAAAGTGAAGCCGAGCGTGAACGTCTTAAACGTGTAGTGAATGCGTATTGCGATGAGCAAGGCGGATTCATTATTCGCACCGCGGCTGAAGGCGTATGCGAAGACGATTTAGCTTCAGATGCGGCTTACCTCAAGCGTGTCTGGACCAAAGTCAGCGAGCGCAAAAAACGTAACAAAACCCGCTGCCAACTTTACGGTGAATTAGCACTGGCGCAGCGCGTACTGCGTGATTTTGCTGATGCCGCTCTTGACCGAATTCGTGTCGACTCCCGTCTGACTTACGACATGCTGCTGGAATTTACCGCAGAATACATGCCGGAAATGCACAACAAAATCGAACACTACAGCGGTCGCCAGCCTATTTTTGATTTGTTCGACGTTGAGAACGAAATCCAACGTGCGCTGGAGCGAAAAGTTGAGCTGAAATCAGGTGGTTACCTGGTTATCGACCAGACTGAAGCGATGACGACTGTGGATATCAATACCGGGGCTTTCGTTGGCCACCGCAATCTTGATGACACCATTTTCAATACCAATATTGAAGCGACACAGGCGATAGCTCGCCAGTTACGTTTGCGTAATCTCGGCGGCATAATCATTATTGATTTCATCGATATGAGTAATGAAGACCATCGCCGACGCGTGCTGCACTCCCTCGAGCAGGCATTGAGTAAAGATCGCGTGAAAACCAGTATTAATGGTTTCTCACAGCTTGGGCTGGTTGAGATGACACGCAAACGCACGCGTGAAAGTGTTGAACATGTGCTTTGCAACGATTGTCCAACTTGCCATGGTCGCGGTACGGTGAAAACGGTTGAAACGGTGTGTTATGAAATTATGCGTGAAATTGTGCGCGTGCATCATGCTTATGATTCCGACCGTTTCCTGGTTTACGCATCACCAGCTGTGGGGGAAGCGCTGAAAAGCGAAGAGTCCCATTCATTGGCAGAAGTGGAAATTTTTGTCGGCAAGCAAGTCAAAGTTCAGATCGAGCCGCTCTATAATCAAGAGCAATTCGACGTCGTTATGATGTAACTCGCTGCACGGATAGTGCAGATTTGAGTTCCGCTCCGGCGGCAAACAAGGAGATTTTCGTGAGGCGACTGCCCGGCATTCTGCTGATCACTGGCGCAACGTTGATCGTTATCGTCGCACTGCTGGTGAGTGGTTTGCGGCTGGTTTTGCCGCACCTCGATGCCTGGCGTCCAGCGCTGCTCGAAAGAATTGAAGCCATGACGGGTACCCCCGTCGATGCCAGCCAGATCCAGGCCAACTGGGAAAACTATGGCCCAACGCTTGATGTCCGCGATATCAAAGCGGGCTTGAAAGATGGTGGTGAGATGAGCGTGAAACGTGTCACGTTGGCGCTCGATCTCTGGCAAAGTATTTTGCACGCCCGCTGGCAGTTCCGTGACCTCACTTTTTACCAATTGCAGGTGCGCACCAATACCCCGTTAAGTCGAAACAAAGGGGATAGCAAACTCGAGCCGGGTAAAATCAGCGATCTCTTTTTACGCCAGTTCGATCACTTTGATCTTCGCGACAGTTCCCTTAGTTTCCTGACGATTTCTGGCCAGCGCGCCGAACTCGCCATTCCACAACTCACCTGGCTTAACTCCAAAAACCGTCACCGCGCCGAAGGGCTGGTCAGCTTATCGAGCTTTAACGGCCAACACGGCGTGGCGAAAGTACGCATGGATCTGCGTGACGAAAATGGCTTATTGAACATCGGTAAAGTCTGGCTACAGGCTGAAAATGTTGATATGAAACCGTGGCTTGGTCGTTGGATGGAAGACAATATCGACTTGCAGACCGCTGAGTTTACCCTCGAAGCCTGGATGGATATCAAAGCGGGTGATATTTCAGGTGGCAACGTCTGGTTGAAGCAAGGTGGTGCCAGCTGGGCTGGGAAAAACACCGGGCATCAGATGTCGGTTGATAATTTGATGGCACGTGTCAATCGTTCTGCTGCGGGCTGGGATATTGCCATTCCATCGACCAATATCACCCTTGATGGTAAAACCTGGCCCAAAGGTTCTTTATCACTGGCGTGGGTTGCTCCGCAAAATGTTGGTGGAAAAGAGAGTACGCGCAGCGATGAGTTACGTGTACGTGCCACTAATATGGAGCTGGAAAGCTTCACCGGTTTGTTACCGATTGCAGAGAAGATTTCACCGGATTTCGGTGAAATCTGGAACACGCTGCAACCACGCGGGCACATTGATGTGCTGGCCGTGGATATTCCTCTTCAGCAGACCGAAAACACTCGTATGCAAGGGCGCTGGAAGGACGTTAGCTGGAAGCAATGGAAAATGTTACCCGGCGTCGAACACTTCTCGGGGTCGGTCACCGGTGGTGTCGGGCACGGGCAGCTTAATGCGCAGGTTATTGACGCCAAAATGCCATACGTGGGCGTATTCCGTGCCCCGCTGGAAGTTGAACGAGCCGTTGCCACGCTCGAATGGCAGAAGAATGCCGCGGGTTTCCAGCTTGATGGCAAAAATCTGGATGTGAAAGCCCGTTCTGTCTGGGCTGCGGGTGACTTCCGCTACTATCAGCCGACAGGCGATGAACCCTGGCTGGGGATTTTGGCCGGAATTAGTACGCATAATGGCGGTGATGCCTGGCGTTACTTCCCTGAAAACCTGATGGGAAAACAGCTGGTTGATTACCTCAGCGGTGCGATACAAGGAGGCGAGTCCGATAACGCGACGCTAGTGTATGGCGGCAATCCGCGTCTTTTCCCTTATGTGCATAACGAAGGTCAGTTCCAGGTCTACGTCCCGCTGTATAACGCTAAATTTGCCTTCCAGCCTGACTGGCCAGCATTAGACAACTTGAATATTAGTCTGGATTTCATCAATAACGGTTTGTGGATGAAATCGGATGAAGTGAAACTGGGTGGTGTGACCGGGCGTAATCTGACGGCAAATATCCCGGATTACAAAAAGCAAAAGCTGTTAGTCGATTCTGACATCACTGGCCCGGGCAGTGCGGTTGGGCCGTATTTCAAAGAAACTCCGCTCAAAGATTCTCTGTCTGCTGCACTGGATGAACTCCAGATTGGCGGCGATGTGAATGCTCGCTTACATCTGGATATCCCGCTGAACGGTAAAATGACTACCGCTTCGGGCGATGTTCAGCTCAAGAACAATACCTTGTTGATTAAACCGCTCTCCAGCACGTTGAGTAACCTGAGCGGTAAGTTCAGCTTTGTGAATGGTGATTTGCAAAGTGAACCGTTAAAAGCCACCTGGTTTAACCAACCGATTGGCATTGATTTCAATACTAAAACGGGCGTGAAAGACTACCAGATTGGCGTCAATTTGCTGGGCGACTGGCAGCCGACAAAAATGGGTATTATCCCTGAACCCATCAGCAAAGAATTGAGTGGCAATGTCCCGTGGAAAGGCGATGTAGCGATTACGCTTCCTTATCGCGGAGAACCGAATTACCAGATCAACGTCGCCGCAGACTTGAAAAATGTGAGCAGTCACTTACCTGCTCCTGTCGATAAATCAGCGGGGCAAGCGCTACCGTTGAATGTCGCGGTGAAAGGAAATCTCGATAGTTTCGATCTGACGGGTAACTCCGGTGCGAAAAATCATTTCTCCAGCCGTTGGCTACTGAATAAAAAACTCACTCTTGACCGGGCAATTTGGGCAACCAATAGCCAAACCGTTCCTCCATTACCTGATAACTCCGGCTTAGAACTGGATCTTCCGGCGATGGATGGTGCGCAATGGCTGGCGTTGTTTAGCCATGGAGCGGTGGAAAGCGTGGGGAACTCGGCATCATTCCCAACTAACGTCACACTGCGCACGCCTTCGCTGACGTTTGCTGGCCAGCAATGGAACAACCTGAGTCTGGTTTCCCAGGCCATTACGAATGACACGCGCGTCGAAGCGCAGGGGCGTGAAGTGAATGGCTCGTTGACGATACAAAACAATGCACCGTGGCGTGCAGCAATCAAGTATCTCTATTTCAACCCTGACTGGGGTAATAGCAAAGCCAAATCGACCAGTGCTTCACCGTTGGAAGGCAATGAAGCGATTGATTTCCGTGAATGGCCTGATTTACAACTTCGCTGTGGCGAGTGTTGGCTTTGGGGGCAAAAATATGGCCGTATTGACGGTGATTTCGCCGTCAAAGGAAACACGCTACAACTGGAAAACGGGTTAATCGATGCCGGATTTGCAAAGCTTACCGCCAGCGGTGTGTGGGTGAATAACCCGGCAGAAGAACGCACGTCTTTAAAAGGCAAACTACACGGCAAAAAACTTGATGCTGCGACCAACTTCTTTGGCGTCAAAACGCCGATTCAAGGCTCATCGTTTGATGCAGACTATGATTTACACTGGCGTGATAAACCGTGGCAGCCGCAGCTTGCCTCATTAAACGGTATTCTTCATATCAAATTAGGCAAAGGGCAAATTGCTGATCTGGGTACAGGCCACGCCGGACAATTGCTGCGTTTAGTCAGTGTCGATGCGTTGATGCGTAAACTGCGTTTCGACTTCAGCGACACCTTTGGTGAAGGTTTCTACTTTGATTCCATCCGTAGTACCGCCTGGATTAAAGACGGGGTTCTGAACAGCGATGATACGCTGGTGGACGGACTGGAAGCCGATATTGGCATGAAAGGCTCGGTCGATTTAGTTCAGCGTCGACTTGATGTTGAAGCTGTTATTGCACCAGAAATTTCTGCCACCGTCGGCGTGGCAACGGCATTCGTGGTGAACCCCATCATCGGTGCTGCGGTATTCGCCGCCAGCAAAGTGTTAGGGCCGCTATGGAGCAAAATATCTGTACTGCGCTACCACATCACAGGATCGGTCGATAAACCGCAAATCAATGAAGTGCTCCGCCAGCCAAGGCTGAAAGAGGCTAAGTGATTTGACGTGCGCGGTTAATTGCCGCAAGCTCAATAGATATGCCTTTAGGGCACCCAACTTGTTTGTAAAAAGAGTAGCGAAACGATGAGTCTGAACCTGGTAAGTGAGCAGTTGCTGTCTGCGAATGGCTTAACCCATCAAGATCTGTTTTCCATTTTGGGACAATTGTCCGAGCGCCGACTCGACTACGGAGATCTCTATTTCCAGTCCAGTTATCACGAATCCTGGGTGCTGGAAGATCGCATCATTAAAGATGGTTCTTACAACATCGATCAGGGTGTTGGCGTGCGCGCCGTGAGCGGCGAGAAAACCGGTTTTGCCTATGCCGACCAGGTCAGCTTGTTGGCGCTGGAACAAAGTGCTCATGCCGCACGAAGCATCGTGCAGGAAAAAGGGAATGGCCGGGTTCAAACATTAGGTGCCGTGCAGCATAGCGCGCTCTATACCAGTGCCGACCCTCTGCAAAGCATGACGCGTGAAGAGAAACTCGACATCCTGAAACGCGTTGATAGCGTTGCCCGTGCGGCAGACGCCCGCGTCCAGGAAGTGACTGCCAGCCTGACGGGCGTTTATGAATTGATTCTGGTCGCGGCAACTGACGGGACTCTGGCGGCTGACGTTCGCCCGCTAGTGCGCTTGTCTGTCAGCGTTCAGGTTGAAGATAACGGCAAACGCGAGCGCGGCTCAAGTGGCGGCGGCGGTCGTTTCGGTTATGAATATTTCCTCGAAACCGTTGATGGTGAAGTTCGTGCAGATGCCTGGGCGAAAGAAGCAGTGCGTATGGCTTTAGTGACCCTTTCTGCGGTGGCAGCACCAGCAGGCATGTTCCCGGTAGTGCTTGGCGCGGGCTGGCCAGGTGTTTTGCTGCATGAAGCGGTGGGGCACGGTCTTGAAGGTGATTTTAACCGTCGTGGCACTTCCGTGTTCAGTGGCCAGATAGGCCAATTGGTTGCTTCAGAATTGTGTACTGTTGTCGATGACGGCACCATGGCGAACCGCCGTGGCTCTGTTGCAATTGACGATGAAGGTGTGCCTGGCCAATACAACGTATTGATCGAAAACGGTGTGCTGAAAGGCTACATGCAGGACAAACTCAATGCTCGTCTGATGGGCGTTGCGCCAACCGGTAATGGCCGTCGTGAATCTTACGCGCACCTGCCGATGCCACGCATGACCAATACCTACATGCTGGCGGGAAAATCGACTCCACAAGAGATTATCGAATCGGTTGAATACGGGATCTACGCTCCGAACTTTGGCGGCGGGCAAGTGGATATCACCTCCGGCAAGTTTGTGTTCTCAACTTCTGAAGCGTATCTCATCGAAAATGGCAAAGTGACCAAACCAGTGAAAGGCGCAACGCTGATTGGTTCCGGTATTGAAACTATGCAGCAGATTTCTATGGTCGGTAACGATCTGGCGCTGGATAACGGTGTCGGTGTCTGCGGCAAAGAGGGGCAGAGCCTGCCTGTCGGTGTCGGCCAGCCAACGCTCAAAGTCGATAACCTGACGGTTGGCGGCACAGCGTAAAACAATGACAGCCGGGTTTACTCCCGGCTGTTTTCTATCGCACGTCCTTTCTTATCTCGTACCCCTTGATAGAGGTGCGAAACCTTCACGAAATATTCAGTCAGGTAGTTAATGCAGACCTGTACTTTCAACGGCAACTTATCTTTTTCCGTATACAACGCGTATACCGGACGCGGGTCGGATTGATAACTCGGCAGTAAGATCTCAAGCGTTCCGTCATTGATCTCATCGATCACCCACATCAACGGGACATAAGCGATACCAGCCCCCACTTTTAGCCAGCGACTTAATGTCATGGGATCATTGGTCACGAAGCGCCCTTGCGGGATCATCCGCGTCGTCAGCCCTTCAGGTGCTATCAACTCGAATTCATTATGCGGACGAATGCTGTATTCCAGCCACGAGTGACTGGCAAGATCGGCCGGCTTTTCCGGCGTGCCATTTTGCTGGAGATAACTTTTGGCGGCGCAAATCACCATCGGCATCGATCCGAGCCGTGTCGAGAACAGACTGGAATCCTGTAAAGCACCTACACGAATCACTACGTCCAGACCATCAGCGATCAGGTCGGGCGCGGGAATGCCTGTCACCAGATTAACCGTTAACTCGGGGTACTCTTTGAGCATCTCGGCGGTCATGGACGCGAGGACATTTTGTGCCATAGTTGAAGAACTGCCGATACGCAGCGTACCAATTGGCGTGTTGTTAAAAGCGTAGAGTTGCTCATGCACCTCTTGCGCTTCGTGCAGCATCTTGCGGCAGCCGAGGTAGTAGATTTTACCGGCCTCAGTCAGCCCGATGCTACGCGTGCTGCGGTTTAACAGCTTTACCTGTAACTCATCTTCAAGTTTGGAAACGGTTTGGCTGATGGACGATACGCTCATTTCCAGCTGCCTGGCCGTTGCGGTAAAAGAGCCAAGCTCGACCACTTTGGCAAACACCGACATGCGTTTAAGTCTTTCCATTGTTCACTCTGGCTTAAAAGTGATTTAGATCACACATTATAGATAACCCGCTAACAATTACGTTAATATATTATTACTAACACCACCCGTATCAGTCGTTAGCGCAGCATTTCTGGCAGCTCCTGGGTTGGTGTCTTCCGAATTTTCTGCAAGGTTAACATGAGTCTATTTCCCGTTATCGTGATATTCGGTCTTTCTTTTCCGCCGATATTCTTCGAGCTAATTCTTTCGCTGGCGCTGTTCTGGTTGGTTCGCCGTCTGCTGACTCCGACGGGGATTTATGATTTTGTCTGGCACCCGGCATTATTTAATACAGCGCTTTATTGCTGCCTGTTTTATCTAATCTCGCGCCTGTTTGTTTGAGGTTGATGTGAAAGCACTTACAAGAAAAATGACCCGCACGGCCATCACACTGATTTTGGTGCTGCTGGCTTTCATCGCTATCTTCCGTGCCTGGGTGTTTTATACCGAATCCCCGTGGACGCGTGATGCCCGCTTCACCGCAGATGTTGTCGCGATTGCTCCGGACGTATCGGGTTTAATCACTGACGTTAAAGTCCATGACAACCAACTGGTAAAGAAAGATCAGATTCTCTTCACCATCGATCAGCCACGTTATCAGAAAGCCCTGGAGCAAGCCCAGGCCGATGTCGCTTATTACCAGGTTTTGGCCGGGGAGAAACGCCGTGAAGCTGGGCGTCGTAATTCACTGGGCACCCAGGCGATGTCACGGGAAGAAATTGACCAATCTAACAACGTGCTACAAACCGTTCTGCATCAATTAGCAAAATCCGAAGCAACCCGTGATTTGGCTGCATTGGATTTGCAACGCACGATTATCCGCGCGCCTGCTGATGGTTGGATAACCAACCTGAATGTCTACTCTGGCGAGTTTATTACCCGTGGTTCCACGGCGGTAGCGTTGGTAAAACAGGGTAGTTTCTACATTCTGGCCTACATGGAAGAGACCAAGCTTGACGGTATTCGCCCAGGTTTCCGGGTACAAATCACGCCACTGGGCAGTAATCGCGTATTACGCGGCACGGTTGATAGCATTTCTGCCGGGGTGACTAACGCCAGCAGTACCAAAGATGCAAAAGGGATGGCGACGGTTGATTCAAACCTGGAATGGGTGCGTTTGGCACAGCGTGTGCCCGTGAGAATTCGTCTTGATGATCAGCAAGCTAACCTTTTCCCGGCGGGAACCACGGCCACGGTTGTTGTGACTGGCGATAAAGACAGAGATATCAACCACGATTCGGTATTCATTAAATTCATGCATCGTTTGCGTGAGTTCGGCTAAGCATAGGCTGACATGTATTTCATCTCGCACTTACATTTGCGCTTTGCCTTCAAGTTGGCGTTTGCCATCGTGTTGGCGGTGTTTGTTGGTTTCCATTTTCAACTGGAAACTCCGCGCTGGGCGGTGCTAACTGCGGCGATTGTAGCGGCTGGCCCGGCGTTTGCGGCTGGCGGTGAACCCTATTCAGGGGCGATTCGTTATCGCGGAATGCTGCGTATCATCGGTACTTTTATTGGCTGTATTGCAGCGCTGTTAATCATCACTTCAATGATTCGTGCACCTGTTGTGATGCTGTTGGTATGCTGTATTTGGGCTGGTTTTTGTACCTGGATTTCCTCGCTGGTTAAAGTTGAAAATTCCTACGCCTGGGGGCTTTCTGGCTACACGGCGTTAATCATTGTTATCACCATTCAAGCCAACCCGCTTGTCACCCCACAATTTGCGGTCGAGCGGTGTAGTGAGATTGTGATTGGTATTGTTTGCGCGATTCTTGCCGATTTAATTTTTTCCCCGCGTTCCATTAAGCAAGAAATTGATCGTGAGCTGGATAACCTGCTGGTGGACCACTATCGCCTGATGCAGTTGTGTATTGCTCATGGTGATAAAGAGGAAGTTGATAAGGCCTGGAGTGGCCTGGTGCGTCGCACTACCGCTCTGGAAGGGATGCGCGGGAATCTCAATATTGAATCCTCACGCTGGAATCGTGCTAATCGCCGCCTGAAAGCGATCAACTCGCTCTCGCTAACGCTTATCACCCAGGCTTGCGAAACATTTCTGATTCAAAACACGCGTCCGGAATATATGACTCCGGAATTCCGTATGTTGTTTGAGTTACCTGTAGAAACCGCTGCTGATGTTCATAAGCAGGTGAAAGTTATCCGCAGAGCCATTTCATACACTGGCGATAAAAATACACCCGCCACAATAAGCAGTTGGGTAGGCGCGTTCAGCCGCTATCTGTTGCTAAAACGTGGCGTTATCAGCAACACCCGTATTAGCGCGGTGGAAGAAGAGGTTTTGACCCAGGAAGTGGTCATCAAAGTGCAGTCTGCAGAAGGGCATCACGCGATGATAAACTTCTGGCGTACCACGATTTCCTGCATTCTTGGCTGCTTATTTTGGTTATGGACAGGCTGGACATCGGGCAGTGGTGCGATGGTTATGATTGCCGTTGTGACGTCGCTGGCGATGCGTTTACCCAATCCGCGCATGGTGGCGATTGATTTTCTGTACGGTACCATTGCCGCTTTGCCGCTCGGTGCGTTCTATTTTTTAGTGGTGATTCCGTCGACTCAGCAAAGTATGTTGCTGCTGTGCATCAGCCTTGCATTGCTGGGTTTCTTTATGGGCATTGAAGTACAAAAGCGCCGCTTAGGGTCGATGGGGGCATTGGCAAGTACCATCAATATTATCGTTTTAGATAACCCAATGACGTTTCATTTCAGCTCGTTTTTGGACAGCGCATTGGGGCAAATAGTGGGTTGTTTCCTGGCGATGATGGTTATCTTGCTTATCCGCGATAATTCAAAAGAGCGCACGGGCCGCACGCTGCTTAATCAATTTGTTTCTGCGGCAGTTTCTGCGCTGACCACCAACAAAGCGCGCCGTAAAGAAAACCATCTGCCAGCGCTCTATCAGCAGCTTTTCTTACTGCTCAATATGTTCCCGGGTGATATCGATCGTTACCGCCTGGCGCTGACATTGATTATCGCGCACCAGCGATTACGTGATGCACCGATCCCGGTGAATGATGATCTCTCAGCATTCCATCGCCAGTTGCGAAACACGGCTGATAAGCTTACTTCGGCATCAAGTGATGATAAAAAACAGCGCTACTTCAAACAATTATTGGAGGAGCTGGATATTTACCAGGAGAAATTGCGTGTTTGGGAGGCGCCGCTACAAGTCACCGAACCGGTGAAACGGCTGGCGCATGTGTTGCATAAATACCAGCATGCCCTGATAAATGCCTAACCCGAGCCGACGCCTGCGTCGGCTTTTTTGTATCTATACTTATTGGATGCGCAATTCATAACGGGAGAAAATTATGACAAATCAGGCACTCCAGGATAGTGAATTATTTAACACGGGTTATCTGGTCAATGGTGAATGGCACAAGCTGAACGAAACCTTCGACGTTCTCAATCCTGCCACCGGTGAAGTTGTCGCTAAAGTCGCAAAAGCAGGCAAAAAGGAAGCTGAAGATGCGATTGCCGCAGCCGCTAAAGCTTTTCCTGCATGGCGTGCAAAAACCGCCAAAGAACGTTCAACCATCCTCTACCGTTGGTTCCAGTTAATTATTGAGAACAAAGCCTGGCTCGGGCGCTTAATGACCACCGAACAAGGCAAGCCGCTGAAAGAGGCGGAAGGTGAGGTTGAGTACGCCGCAAGTTTTATCCAGTGGTTCGCTGAGCAGGCCAAACGGGCAAATGGTGAAATTATCCCTCCAGCCAAACCTGGATCACGCATTCTGGCAACCCGCGAGCCAATTGGTGTTGTCGCGGCAATTACTCCGTGGAATTTCCCCATGGCGATGCTGACACGCAAACTCGGCCCGGCGCTTGCTGCGGGTTGTACTGGCGTGATTAAACCAGCTAACAACACACCACTATCAGCCTTTGCCTTACTGGCGCTGGCAAAAAAAGCCGGGGTACCTGATGGGGTATTAAATGCCGTCGCAGGGAACACGCAAGAAATTAGCGACGCGATAATGGCGAGCCACGCGGTTCGTAAAATTTCGTTTACCGGTTCTACGGCAGTTGGCAAAACATTAGTGCGCAACGCCGCGGAAACCATGAAGAAAGTGTCGATGGAATTAGGCGGTAATGCGCCTTATATCGTCTTTGATGACGCGGATATCGACGACGCAGTGAAAGGGGCCATTGCTAACAAATTCCGTAATGCAGGCCAGGTCTGCGTTAGCGTGAATCGTTTCTTTATTCAGGACGGTGTTTATGACCAGTTCGTGAATAAACTGGCCGATGCGGTTAAGGCACTGAAAGTCGGTAACGGCCTGGAAGAGGGCGTGGTTGTCGGGCCATTAATTGAAAAATCCGCAGTCGATAAAGTACGTGAGCATATCGAAGATGCTATCGCACAAGGTGGCAAAGTGCTGGTGGGAGGTAAGAGCCATGCGTTGGGGGGCAACTTCTGGCAGCCCACGGTGATTGTCGATGCCAGCGATGAAATGAAACTGGCACATGAAGAAACCTTCGGGCCACTCGCTGCTTGCTTCCGTTTTAAAACGGAAGGGGAAGTTATTGAGCGGGCGAATAATACGCCATTTGGTTTGGCAGCATACTTCTATACTCAAAATCTATCGCGTGTATTCCGCGTTTCGCAAGCACTTGAAAGTGGGATGATTGGTATTAACGAATGTGCGGTGTCGACTGAGTTGGGGCCGTTTGGCGGAGTGAAAGAATCTGGACTAGGGCGAGAAGGCTCGGTACTGGGCCTGGATGAGTTTCTGGAAGTCAAAACCTTGCATATTGGCGGGCTGTAGAAGCTCAAAAGATAAGAGCGCTCTGGTTAAGGTGGCAAGTAATGAAAAAATACACCTTTGATTTTAGTCAGATAGAAGATCAGCCGGGATTCTATCGTCACTTTATCCAGGTATTTCAACTTGAGAAAAAACAGGTTCACGATCTCGATAGTTTATGGGATGTCGTCGTTGGAGGCATCTTACCTCTCCCGGTGGAAATAGAATTTGTTCACCTGCCGGAGATGCAAAGACGGCGCTACGGGGCGTTGATTTTGCTTTTCGACGAAGCAGAAGAGGAACTGGAAGGGCAATTGCGTTTCAACGTACGTGGTTAACCATGATGTTAGGGCATAAAAAAGCCCCCGCGAGCGGGGGCAAAGCCGTCAGTTTTGACGACGAGGGTTTATTTATACAGTTCAGCGGTAGCGTGCCATGCATCGCCACTACGTGCTTCGGTAATACGATATGCCGATGCACCTTCTTTAGTCGCTTTCTGTGATAATTCCTGACGCATATCCATTGGTGCACTGCCAACCTGGCTGACAGAAATGCTACCCATAGATTGCATGTTTTGTGCTTGTTCGCTGTTTACCTGATGTGCGGCTGCGTTAGCGCCGAAAGAGATAACAGAGAAAAGGCTCAGTGCTGCGATAGTTAATTTGGTTTTCATAATCTTTACTCCTGAATGGTTTTCTCAACGACCGGAAGGGCTAAACTGCTTTATTGTTCTTGGGGCCGTTGTCTGGATTATCGTTGTATTGCTTTTGCTTATTGCTACCGGGCTGTTACTTGTACAGCTCTGCTGTTGCATGCCATTGGTCGCCAGTACGGGCTTCAATGATGCGGTAAGAAGAAGCGCCTTGCTCTTCAGCTTTCTTATTCAGCAACTGGTGCATGTCCATCGGAGCACTACCGACCTGGCTGACAGACACTGAACCCATCGCCTGGCGGTTTTGTGCCTGTTCGGTATTAATAGATGTCGCTGCAAAAGCGCCGAATGACAGCATCGAGAGCAGGCTTGCGGTAACTAAAGTTGATTTCATGTTCATAATTTTCGCCTCGTCGTATTCTTTTATTGGGGCCTTCATTTCGTGACCCTCATCACAAAATCAAGTATACACTAATAACCTACAAAATTAATACCACGCTAATTATTCTCTATGAAACTTTACAATAATAGAGGCTTTTTATATTACGTAAAGTTATTAAAAT
This sequence comes from Buttiauxella agrestis ATCC 33320, assembly GCA_024169445.1. GTDB lineage: Bacteria > Pseudomonadota > Gammaproteobacteria > Enterobacterales > Enterobacteriaceae > Buttiauxella > Buttiauxella ferragutiae. The sequence continues at coordinate 529,365 of JALKFA010000001.1, read as the reverse complement.
GAGTCTTTTATTGCTGATTTTTTGTTAAATATAAGTAAAAACAATGAGATGCCATGAATTGGCTTTTTGTGCGATTCATCACATAACCGGCTGATGAGAGAGATGTTTAGATTTGGGGAAAGCCTAAATAAGGGGATTTACGTATAAACGATGACAGCCAGGGGATTGTTATGAAGGTGTTATTCCCGCCGTACTGACAGCGGGAATACGGAAGTAATGCTTACAGCTCTTGTTCGAACAACACCAAAATTGCTTCATACAATTCTTTTACAGTGAAGTCCCTTGCCGGGGTGGTAAAGATGGTGTCATCACCAGCAATCGTGCCCAAAATACCTTCAGCTTTACCTAACGAATCCAGCAAACGTGCAATTAACTGTGCCGCCCCTGGGCTTGTGTGGATAACAACAACGGCATCGTTGTAATCAATATCCAGTACCAGGTTTTTCAGCGGGCTGGACGTTGTTGGCACGCCAAGCTCGGCTGGTAAGCAGTACACCATTTCCATTTTGGCGTTGCGGGTACGCACCGCACCAAACTTGGTCAGCATACGAGAGACTTTGGATTGGTTGATGTTTTCGAAACCATCATTTTGCAAAGCATGAACGATTTCACCTTGAGAACTGAATTTCTCTTCTTTTAATAATGCTTTGAACGCTTTGACTAATTCTTCTTGTTTTGAGGAAATACGCATATATCACCCATGTTCAGGTCAACGAAGATAACATTATTATGCATTTAAATGAATTGTTATGCAAATTATTGGCTGGGTGAAGGCCTGAAATAATGTTATGAAAGAGGCGGATATTATCAAATTTTGTTATCGAGAAACATGCCTTCGTCACGACTCTAAAATAAGATGCCAAGTAAACTAAATGTTATCAAAATGATGTTGTTTTGCTGCGAATGGAGGGGTAATGTAACCGCCGTTGATGTGACAACATCAGGTTGTGACCGGGCGCTAAGGCGTCGTTTCCACCCGGCGAGTAAATGCAGCAGTAACGTTTCAGGAATGCTCAACCTCGCAATCCTAAAGCGGGAAGATTGTAATTACCCCTTCCCTGGATTATGGTCGCCACCGCATGGAGTTACGGCACCTATTTGCTAACCATAATAAGGAGTTTAGGATGAAAGTTGCAGTCCTCGGCGCAGCAGGCGGTATTGGCCAGGCGCTTGCCCTTCTACTCAAGACCCAACTGCCTTCAGGTTCAGAACTCTCCCTGTATGATATTGCACCGGTAACCCCTGGTGTTGCAGTCGATCTGAGTCATATCCCTACTGATGTGAAAATCAAAGGTTTCTGCGGTGAAGACGCAACACCTGCACTGGTTGGTGCAGATGTCGTGCTGATCTCTGCGGGTGTGGCACGTAAACCAGGTATGGATCGTTCAGACCTGTTTAACGTCAACGCGGGAATCGTGAAAAATCTGGTTCAACAGATTGCTAAAACTTGCCCGAAAGCCTGTATCGGTATTATCACAAACCCAGTGAATACCACCGTTGCGATTGCTGCGGAAGTGCTGAAAAAAGCAGGTGTTTACGACAAAAACAAACTGTTTGGCGTGACCACGCTTGACATCATCCGCTCCAACACCTTTGTTGCGGAACTGAAAGGCAAACAGCCGACTGATATCGAAGTTCCTGTCATTGGCGGCCACTCCGGTGTGACCATTCTGCCACTGCTGTCGCAGATTCCTGGTGTTAGCTTCACCGAGCAAGAAGTTGCTGACCTGACTAAGCGTATCCAGAATGCTGGGACCGAAGTTGTAGAAGCTAAAGCGGGTGGTGGATCTGCAACCCTGTCAATGGGCCAGGCAGCTGCGCGCTTTGGTCTGTCAATGGTTCGCGCGCTGCAAGGCGAAAGCAATGTGGTTGAATGTGCGTACGTTGAAGGGAATGGCGAACACGCTCGTTTCTTCTCTCAGCCATTGCTGCTGGGTAAAAACGGTATCGCAGAGCATAAATCTTACGGCAAACTGAGCGCTTTCGAGCACCAGGCGTTGGAAGGGATGCTGGATACTCTGAAGAAAGATATTACCCTTGGCGAAGAGTTTGTTAACAAATAAACCCTGAGCTTTAGAGATAAAAAAACCGGAATGTAGATTCCGGTTTTTTTTCGCCTGCGACTTATTAGTTTGTCGCGGGGTATTCCTGAATCGTGACTTGTAGCGTCAGCTTCTTATCTTCACGCATCACTTCAACTGGAATGACAGAGCCTGGACGAATCTCCGCCACCTGATCCATGGTGCCCAAAGCCGAAATTGCGGGTTTGTGGTTCACAGAGATAATCACGTCGTTAACCAGCAGGCCTGCTTTAGCCGCCGGGCCGTCAGGTGTCACTTCGTTAACGATAATTCCCTGAATCTGATCAATGCCGGTTGCGGGGCCATGTAATGGCGTTATCTCGCGCCCGCCAATCCCAATGTAGCCACGAATCACGCGGCCATCGCGAATCAGCTTATCCATGATTTTGGTGGAGAGCTGTGTTGGTATGGCGAAGCCAATACCTTCAGGGGTTTCACCATCGTTACTTTTATCAAACGACAGGGTGTTGATACCCATCAGTTCGCCCAGCGAGTTAACCAATGCGCCGCCTGAGTTACCGTGGTTGATTGAAGCGTCAGTTTGCAGGAACGACTGGCGGCCGGAGGGGCTAAGGCCGATACGACCGGTAGCACTGATGATCCCCTGTGTAATGGTCTGCCCGAGGTTATACGGGTTACCAATCGCCATGACGACATCACCAATATGCGGTACGCGCTTATTGTTGATTGGAATCACCGGGAGACTGGTGGCATTAATTTTCAGCACGGCCAAATCGGTCAGGCTATCAGAACCCACAAGTAACGCTTCAAAAACGCGACCATCTTGCAGAGCAACGATAATTTGCTCGGCATCATTAATGACGTGTTTGTTGGTAATGATGTAGCCGCGCTCATCCATGATGACACCAGAGCCGAGAGTGCGAATTTGTAACTGGTTACTGGCATTGCTGCCGACACTGCGGTTGTAAACGTTGACCACAGCAGGCGCAGCACGACGCACCGCTGAGTTGTAGCTCAGCGGCGTTTCGTCGGCACTGTCAAAGTTCGAGGGCGCTAAGGGAATGATTTTCTGGCGAAGCGTTGGCATCGTTACCAACAACAATCCCGCCACAATCAGGCCAATCACCACCGAGCGTAATATCTTCAGAAACATGTATTTGAGTTAGTCAATGATAAACCGGAAGCAGAATAGCATGAGTTAATCGGACATCGTACCGCGATGTCCGATTACTGAGCAGATTAGCGCACTAACAGATAGAGACTCTCTTCACCGCGTGCGATATGCAGCGCAATTACGTCTGGTTTGCTTTCCAGCACCTTACGCATCTCGGCAATGCTTGTGACCTTCTCGCGATTAACGCCAATGATAAAATCATCTTTGTGCAAGCCGGCTTGCGCAGCTGGTGTGCCTTTTTCAACGCTATCCAGTTTGATGCCTTTAGTGCCATCTTTTAACTGACCGTCGCTCAACGTTGCACCTTGCAACGCAGGCATGACCAGTTCCGCGTTGGCAGAGGATGCGGTACTTTTATCAAGTGTCACGCTCACTTCCAGTGGTTTTCCGTCACGCAGCAAGCCAAGTTTCACCACCGTTCCAGGCTCCGTTGTGGCGATTTTGGCACGTAGCTCGGCAAAACTACTGATATTTTTGCCATTCAGACTGGTAATTACATCACCGGCTTTTACGCCTGCTTTATCTGAACCCGATTGAGGCAATACTTCGCTGACGAACGCGCCGCGCTGGGTGGTCAGATTAAATGCTTTGGCAATATCAGCACTCATTTCTGTGCCTTTAATGCCCAACATGCCGCGCTTAATTTCGCCAAACTCCATCAATTGTTTCGCCAGGGTTTGCGCCATATTACTCGGAATAGCAAAGCCGATACCGACGCTACCGCCACTTGGCGCAAGGATTGCCGTGTTAATACCAATGAGCTCGCCATTCAGATTCAGCAGTGCACCGCCGGAGTTACCTCGGTTGATTGAGGCGTCTGTCTGGATAAAGTTTTCCAGTCCTTCGAGGTTTAGACCGCTGCGCCCCAGTGCTGAAACAATCCCGGAAGTTGCTGTTTGCCCCAGACCGAATGGGTTACCCACGGCAACTGCAAAATCACCCACTCGCAGTTTGTCTGAGTCCGCTACCGCGATTTGCGTCAGGCCGGTCGCCTTCTGGATTTGAATCAGCGCAATATCACTTTGATCATCGCCGCCAATCAATTTGGCATCAAACTCACGTCCATCATTCAGCTGCACGCTGATTTTTTCGGCGTGATTAATGACGTGGTTATTGGTCAGCACATAGCCTTTCTCAGCATTTATGATGACGCCGGAACCCAGCCCTTCAAATGGTTGAGCTTCAGAAGGGGGCATATCCTCGCCAAAAAACTTTTTAAATTCTTCAGGGACTTTCTGAGTCGGGGCAGCGGCCGTTCCTTCAACCTGAACACTAACCACTGCGGGTAATACTTTTTCCAGCATCGGCGCAAGACTCGGCAACGCTGGCTGACCCGGAATCTGCGCAGGCAACGACGCATTCACTTGCGATGCAACACCGAACGTCAGTCCGACACTTAACGCTAAGGCACTCAACAACAGTGTTTGTTTCTTCATTGATGGCTTGCTCTCGTGACCTGAACCTGGAAAAGGATAACCCGATAACACGCCGATATTATTGAAATATCAGCCGGGTAACAATGTTGTTATAGAGTGAATAGATACTAGTAAATGATAGCTGCGCTGAGGAGAGATTGGGGTGCGAAAGCTGCACCCCAAGGATAAATTTTACATTTGTGATTAATCGCGTTTTGCGCGCTCGGTACGCAGCAAACCGGACGCACCTTCAGAATAGTCACGCGGCATCTGCACCGGAGCTTGATCATTACTGGCTTCTGACTCAGCGAGGCGGTTACGGAACGGGTTCGCTTCGGCTGACATTTCAGGCAACAGGCTGCTGGAGCTTTTCGCCATATGTTGATAAAGCTGGCGATAATCATGAGCCATGTTATCCAGCAACTCTGCGCTACGGGCAAAATGACTGACTAACTCTTCACGATACTCTTCAAGTTCTGCTTTGTTTTTCTCGATTTCGTACTGCATGGCCTGCTGCTGACGCAGCTTGCGGTTGCCAAAACGCATAGCAACTGCACCAACGATGATGCCAACAACTAACCCAATTAGCGCATATTCCCAGGTCATGAACTTCTCCCGTTGTCTTGTGTTTCCGTAGGGTAATGTAGCCACTATAACCGTTAACCTAAGAGAAGTGGAATCCTGACGCAGCATCGCTTAGGGTAGAACGGCCTTTTTTTCGACAACCGTCCTTTTTTGAGTACTAAGTAAACGGCAATCCGATTTTTAAGGAAATACCATAATACCATGCAAAATCTCTCTCCCGCATCGCGCTACCAACAAGCTCTGACTGAGGGCAGCTATCAACCCGATGATGTTCAGCATGAAGCCGTAACCCGGCTGGATGCAATCTGGCAGGCGTTAAGCAGCCAAACACCGACGCTCCCTGCAAGCAGTAGCTTCCTTGGCAAACTGTTTGGTAAACGTAGTGCTTCAGTGGCTCAGGAGCCGGTTCGCGGGCTGTATATGTGGGGCGGCGTAGGGCGCGGGAAAACATGGCTAATGGACATGTTTTTTCAGAGTCTACCTGGCGAGCGTAAGCTTCGGCTGCACTTCCATCGCTTCATGTTGCGGGTTCACGAAGAGTTGGGTGAGCTTCAAGGGCAAACCGATCCTCTGGAATTGATAGCCGATAAGTTTAAGTCTGAGACAGATATTCTCTGTTTTGATGAGTTTTTTGTTTCAGATATCACCGATGCAATGTTGCTTGGTTCACTGATGCAGGCCTTGTTTGCCAGGGGGATTACCCTTGTGGCGACTTCAAATATTCCCCCTGATGATCTGTATCGTAATGGCTTGCAGCGTGCGCGTTTTCTGCCTGCGATTGAGGCAATAAAACGCCATTGCGAAGTGATGAACGTGGATGCTGGCATTGATTACCGCCTGAGAACGCTGACCCAGGCTCACCTGTGGCTTTCTCCGCTGAATGACCAAACCGCGCAGCAGATGGATAAACTCTACACTGCACTGGCTGGCGCGATACGCGAAGGGGAACCGGTGCTGGAAATAAACCATCGTCCTTTAGCGACCCTCGGAATCGCCAATCAAACACTGGCGGTAGATTTTAATACCTTGTGCGTCGATGCCCGCAGCCAACTCGATTACATTGCGCTGTCGCGTCTTTTTCATACCGTGATGCTATTTAACGTGCCGGTGATGGGGATTCGAAACGAAAACGAAGCGCGGCGATTCATTGCGCTGGTTGATGAATTTTACGAGCGCCACGTCAAGCTGGTGGTTTCAGCGCACGTCCCGCTGTTTGAGATTTATCAGGGTGAAAGATTACGCTTTGAGTTTCAGCGCTGCCTGTCTCGCCTGCAGGAAATGCAAAGTGAAGAGTATTTGCGATTGCCGCATATGCCGTGAACCACAATTCGCATGCAAGCTGACCACAAACTGCGACAAAAACTACAAAAAGGTTCGACCTTTGGGGGCGACTTCCCTATAATCTTGCGACCCCACGTTACAACCAAAGTTTTTTTCCCAAAACTTGGTCGTGCTGGCATTGGCTATTCGAAGGGGTAGGTTTGCCGGACTTTGTCGTGTGAACCTTGAACTGATTTTAAACGTTTGGGTGAACACCTACGTGTAACTATTTATTGGGTAAGCTTTTAATGAAAACTTTTACAGCTAAACCAGAAACCGTACAGCGCGACTGGTTCGTTGTTGATGCTGACGGTAAGACCTTAGGTCGCCTGGCTACTGAATTGGCTCGCCGCCTGCGCGGTAAGCACAAAGCGGAATACACTCCGCACGTTGATACTGGTGATTACATCATCGTTCTGAACGCAGAAAAAGTTGCTGTAACCGGCAACAAGCGTACTGACAAAGTGTATTACCATCACACCGGTCACATCGGTGGTATCAAACAAGCGACCTTTGAAGAGATGATTGCCCGCCGTCCTGAGCGTGTGATTGAAATCGCGGTTAAAGGCATGCTGCCAAAGGGCCCGCTGGGCCGTGCTATGTTCCGTAAACTGAAAGTTTACGCGGGCACCGAGCACAACCACGCGGCACAGCAACCGCAAGTTCTGGACATTTAATCGGGATTATGGCAATGGCTGAAAATCAATACTACGGCACTGGTCGCCGCAAAAGTTCCGCAGCTCGCGTTTTTATCAAACCGGGCAGTGGCAAAATCGTTATCAACCAACGTTCTCTGGAACAGTACTTCGGTCGTGAAACTGCCCGCATGGTAGTTCGTCAGCCGCTGGAACTGGTTGATATGGTTGAGAAATTCGATCTGTACATCACTGTTAAAGGTGGTGGTACTTCTGGTCAGGCTGGTGCGATCCGTCACGGTATCACCCGCGCTCTGATGGAGTACGACGAGTCCCTGCGTGGCGAACTGCGTAAAGCTGGCTTCGTTACTCGTGATGCTCGTGAAGTTGAACGTAAGAAAGTCGGTCTGCGTAAAGCACGTCGTCGTCCTCAGTTCTCCAAGCGTTAATTGTCGTCTGCTTTTTGCAGAGTACAATTTGCGAAAAAGCCCGGTCTTGTACCGGGTTTTTTTATGCCTGAAAATTATATTTAGTGTATCTAACATTATGATATAAAACACTTTTTAGGCAAATTCCAGATCCGCTCCCCACAAAACCCGTAAAATCTGGTAAACTATCAACCAATTTTCTGCCCTGTGGTCGGCATCAGATTATTTTCGCCTCGTTTTCAGGCAACTGGTGGTCTTCCAGCGTAATGGGTATCAAACGGTCAGGTTAGTTGCCGCTTGCGGCTATTAGCAGTAATTTTCTGAATAAACTTGGAGGTTTTCATGGCTGTCGCTGCCAACAAACGTTCGGTGATGACGCTGTTTTCCGGTCCTACTGACATCTATAGCCATCAGGTACGTATCGTACTGGCGGAAAAAGGTGTTAGCGTTGAAATTGAGCATGTGGAAACGGATAACCTGCCTCAGGATCTGATTGACCTCAACCCAAATCACAGCGTACCGACCCTGGTTGACCGCGAACTTACTCTGTGGGAATCCCGTATCATCATGGAATATCTTGATGAGCGTTTCCCGCATCCACCATTAATGCCGGTTTACCCGGTTGCACGTGGTGAAAGTCGCCTGTACATGCATCGTATCCAGAAAGACTGGTATTCGCTGATGCATATCGTGATGAACGGTTCGGCTCAAGAAGCTGATGCTGCTCGCAAGCAATTACGTGAAGAATTGCTGGCTATCGCACCTGTATTTACTCAGAAACCTTTCTTCCTGAGTGATGAGTTCAGTCTGGTAGATTGCTACCTGGCACCACTGCTGTGGCGTTTGCCGCAGATGGGTATCGAGCTGACAGGCGCTGGTTCTAAAGAGATGAAAGGCTACATGACTCGCGTATTTGAACGTGATTCATTCCTCGCTTCTCTGACCGAACCTGAGCGTGAAATGCGTCTGCAGACCCGGGGCTAATTGATGGATATGTCACAATTGTCACCACGTCGTCCGTATCTACTTCGTGCTTTTTACGAGTGGCTATTGGATAACCAGCTCACTCCGCATCTGGTGGTGGATGTGACATTGCCTGGCGTACATGTCCCGATGGAATATGCACGTGACGGGCAAATTGTCCTGAATATTGCACCACGTGCCGTAGGTAATCTGGAGTTGTCCAACAGCGACGTGCGTTTTAACGCGCGCTTCGGTGGCGTTCCACGCCAGGTATTTGTTCCTATGGCCGCGGTTCTGGCTATCTACGCTCGGGAAAATGGTGCTGGCACTATGTTCGAGCCAGAAGCCAGTTATGACGAAGATGGTGAAAGTCATAATGATATTGAGCAGTTGCCGTCTGATTCAGAAATGGTCATGCAAGTGATCGACGGCTCACGCCCCGATCATGATGAAGATGACAACGGTCCGGATGACGAGCCACCTCCACGTGGTGGACGTCCAGCTCTGCGCGTAGTGAAGTAACTCGCAAGCGTTAATCGGAAATCGAAAGCCAGTCTGATGACTGGCTTTTTCTTGCCTAAAATAAACATGCGGACGGCATCTTTACGTAAGCCACGAATTGCTGTGTTATGATTCGACAATATTATTTGCGATCTTCCTTCCATTAAACGGCCAATTCTGACGCGATGAGCACATTTGACGAGCAGCCACCTGAGACGACTGAAACCATCGGCCATACGATGCGCCGTCGCCCGCTTGCGCGTAAAAAACTCTCAGAAATGGTGGAAGAAGAGCTCGAGCAGATGATTCGCCGACGTGAGTTTGCCGAAGGCGAGCAGTTGCCTTCTGAACGTGAACTGATGGCTTTTTTCAATGTTGGCCGCCCTTCGGTGCGTGAAGCACTGGCGGCGCTCAAACGCAAAGGGTTGGTGCAAATCAGCAATGGCGAACGCGCCCGCGTTTCGCGCCCTTCCGCAGATACCATTATTGGTGAGTTATCTGGCGTCGCGAAAGATTTCCTCGCACGGCCTGGCGGCATTGCGCACTTCGAGCAACTGCGCATGTTCTTTGAATCAAGCCTGGTCCGCTACGCTGCGGAATTTGCCACAGATGAGCAAATCGCCCGTCTTGGAAAAGCGCTGGAGATGAACAATCAGGCGCTGGATGACAACGATCTGTTTATTCGATCCGATATTGAATTCCACCGCGAGCTGGCCGAGATCCCCAATAACCCGATCTTCATGGCGGTGCATGTCGCCTTGCTCGATTGGCTGATTGCCGCGCGTCCCGCGGTTTCGCAGGACGTTCTTCTCGCCCACAATACGGTTAGCTACCAACAGCATATCGACATCTATAACGCGATCCAGGCTCGTGATCCTGATGCGGCTGACGCCGCCCTGAAAGCGCACCTGAAAAGTGTATTTGCCTCTTACTATCCCGCACCACGCAAACGCACAGCGAAAAAATAACCTGCATTAATCTGCGATCCCGCGCACGTCTTTGCCGGTAACGTCTGCACACCCATCATAATTTCGTATGAACAGGATCGCATTCTTAGCTCTCCGCGCTGTGGTGTTTAGTTTTTGATCTGGTATAACAGGTATAAAGGTATATCGTTAACATCAGAAACCAGACAACACAGAGGCATTTATGAAACAGAATCTTCGCGGTGTGATGCCCGCACTGCTTACTCCATTTAATCAGCAACAGCAGATAGACACCGAAAGCTTACGGCGCCTGGTTCGTTTCAATATTGAGCAGGGGGTTGATGGCCTTTACGTCGGCGGCTCAACCGGGGAAGCCTTCCTGCAAAGTTCACAGGAACGTGAACAGGTGCTGGAAATCGTCGCGGAAGAGGCTAAAGGTAAAGTGACCTTAATTGCCCATGCCGGCAGTATCAGCACCCATGAAAGCCAGACGCTGGCGAGTGCTGCACACCGTTACGGGTTTGATGCCGTCTCCGCAGTGACACCTTTCTACTACCCATTCAGCTTTAACGAACATTGCGACCATTACCGCGCCGTGATTGATTCATCCGGCGGTTTGCCGATGGTGGTTTACAACATCCCTGCGTTGAGTGGCGTGAAACTGACGCTTGAGCAGATTGGTACTCTTATCAACTTGCCGGGAGTGGGCGCATTAAAACAAACCTCCGGCGATCTTTATCAGATGGAGCAGATCCGCCGTGCACATCCGGATCTGGTGCTCTATAACGGTTATGACGAGATCTTCGCATCAGGCCTGGTGGCAGGTGCCGATGGCGGCATTGGTAGCACTTACAATGTGATGGGCTGGCGTTACCTCGCCATCAAACAAGCGGTGCTCGAAGGGGATATGCAGCGCGCAAGCCATCTACAAAGCGAATGTAATAAAGTCATTGATCTGTTGATTAAAGTGGGCGTTTTCCGTGGACTGAAAACCCTGCTGCACTATATGGATGTGGTAGCGGTACCGCTGTGCCGTAAGCCGTTTGCCCCGGTTGATGAGCAATATCTGCCGGAGCTGAAAGCGCTGGCAAAACAGCTGCAGAGCGAGCGTGCAACGTTCTGAATAATAAATGATGCTGAACGCCAGTATCGCTAATACCTAATCTAACCAAAGGGCGGGTTTTCGCAAACCCGCACCGGGAGTGCTTTATGAATAACACTACCCAACAGATCCCGTGGTATCGCCATCTTACCAAACCGCAATGGAAAGCGTTTTCGGCAGCCTGGATTGGCTACTTACTGGATGGTTTTGATTTTGTCTTAATAGCGTTAGTACTGACTGAAATTCAAAGTGAATTTGGCCTGACGACCGTTCAGGCCGCGAGTTTAATCTCGGCTGCATTTATCTCGCGCTGGTTTGGCGGCCTGGTTTTAGGGGCGATGGGCGACCGCTATGGCCGCAAACTGGCGATGATCACCAGTATCGTACTGTTTTCTTTCGGCACGCTGGCCTGTGGTTTTGCCCCAGGTTTTACCACCATGTTCTTTGCCCGACTGCTGATTGGCATGGGAATGGCGGGTGAGTACGGCTCGAGCGCTACCTATGTTATCGAAAGCTGGCCGAAACAGATGCGGAATAAAGCGAGTGGTTTTCTGATCTCCGGCTTTTCTGTTGGGGCGGTGATCGCCGCTCAGGTGTATAGCGTAGTGGTGCCTGTCTGGGGCTGGCGTGCACTGTTCTTCATCGGCATTTTGCCCATTATTTTCGCGCTCTGGCTGCGTAAAAACATCCCCGAAGCAGAAGACTGGAAAGAGAAGTTTGCCGATAAAAAACCAACCAAAACCATGGTGGATATTCTGTATCGCGGCGAACACCGGCTTATCAATATTGGCCTGACGATTGTCGTCGCAACGGCACTTTACTTCTGCTTTGCCGGTAACCTTGGCAATGCGCTACTGATTGCAGTTCTCGGCCTGATTTGTGCGGCCATCTTCATTAGCTTTATGGTGCAAAGTAGTGGCAAACGCTGGCCGACAGGCGTCACGTTGATGATCGTCGTGTTCTTCGCCTTCCTCTACTCCTGGCCGATTCAGGCCTTACTGCCCACCTATCTGAAAACTGAACTGGCCTACGACCCTGCAACGGTGGCTCATGTTCTGTTCTTTAGTGGATTTGGTGCCGCAGTCGGTTGTTGTGTGGGTGGCTTCCTGGGCGACTGGCTAGGGACGCGCAAAGCCTATGTTTGCAGCCTGCTGGCATCACAGCTGTTAATTATTCCGGTATTCGCAATTGGTGGCGGCAACATTTGGGTGCTGGGCCTGCTGCTGTTCTTACAACAAATGTTGGGGCAGGGTATTTCGGGAATATTACCTAAGCTTATCGGCGGTTATTTCGATACCGAACAGCGTGCCGCAGGTCTTGGCTTTACCTATAACGTCGGCGCGCTCGGTGGCGCACTGGCTCCGGTGATTGGCGCGACTATCGCTCAGCGCCTTGATTTAGGGACGGCGCTGGCATCGCTGTCGTTCAGCCTGACGTTTGTAGTCATCCTGTTGATTGGCCTGGATATGCCATCACGTATCCAGCGTTGGATCCATCCAGAAGCGGTACGTACTCACGATGCCATCGACGGAAAACCATTTAGTGGGGCGGTCGTTTCGGGTAGCCACAAGACTAAATTGATAGGGAACTGATATGTCACTGATTGAAAAAATGGCCCGGCAGATAGAAGTGGCAGGCGGCCTGATTGTCTCCTGCCAGCCAGTTCCTGCAAGCCCACTTGATAAGCCTGAAATCGTTGCGGCTATGGCGCTTGCGGCGGAACAAGCGGGTGCTGTCGCGCTGCGTATCGAAGGTATTGAGAATCTGAAAGCCGCGCGGGCGCTGGTTTCACTGCCGATTATCGGCATTATCAAACGCGATCTTCCCGATTCGCCGGTGCGAATTACGCCATTTCTCGAAGATGTTGACGCCCTGGCGCAAGCCGGGGCGAATATCATCGCTTTTGATGGCACCGATCGGGAGCGCCCGGTGCCAGTCAGTGAACTGTTGGCACGTATTCATCAACACGATTTGTTGGCGATGGCAGATTGTTCTTCGGTTCAGGACGGTTTTTATTGCCAGCAGCAGGGGGCTGAACTGATAGGCACCACGCTGTCTGGTTATCTAACGGCACACACGCCCAATGAGCCTGACCTTGCGTTAGTGCGGGCGTTAAGCGATGAAGGTTGTCGTGTCATTGCAGAAGGCCGTTATAACTCGCCAGAATGGGCGGCGCAGGCTATGAAGCATGGTGCATGGGCGGTGACCGTTGGCTCTGCCATTACGCGTCTGGAACACATTTGCCAGTGGTATCAGGATGCGCTGACAAAGGCGGTTAAATGACTACGCTTGCGATAGATCTCGGCGGCACAAAACTGGCCGCAGCCCTGGTGGATAGCGAACTGAATATCATCGAAAGGCGGGAGGCTATGACGCGAGCCGGCCAAAATCCCGATGCTTTACAGGCCTGTCTTACAGAACTCGTTGCTCCGCTGACGTTACGTGCGCAGCGCGTTGCTATTGCTTCTACCGGCATTATCGAAAATGGCATGTTGACGACTATCAACCCGGAAAACCTGGGCGGGCTGGCGCATTTTCCGCTGGTCGAGGTGCTAACTCGTCTGACCCATTTACCCTGTATCGCCGTGAATGATGCGCAGGCGGCGGCGTGGGCGGAGTATCACGCACTTACAGTAGAAGCCCGCGATATGGTGTTTTTGACAGTGTCGACAGGAGTCGGCGGTGGGATTGTGAGCAACGGCCAGCTGCTGGTTGGCGCAGGAGGATTAGCAGGACACCTGGGTCATACGCTTGCCGATCCAAACGGGCCGCGTTGCGGCTGTGGGCGCAGAGGATGCGTGGAGGCTATCGCATCCGGGCGGGGCATCGCTGCTGCGGCACAAGGGGAGCTGGCAGGCTGTGATGCGAAAACGATTTTTGCTCTCGCAGCTCAAGGCGATCCCCAGGCGAATGCTCTGGTACAACGTTCCGCACAGACCCTGGCACGCCTGATTGCTGATGCCAAAGCGGCTACCGACTGCCAGTGTGTGGTGATTGGCGGCAGTGTCGGGCTTGCTACTGGCTATTTGCCCTTGGTTAAAGAGTTTCTCGCCCAGGAGCCGGATATCTATCACCCGCAGCTTTTCGCCGCGCATTATCAACATAACGCAGGCCTACTAGGGGCTGCACGTTTAGCACAGGAAGCCATGCCATGATCGCCGGAGATATTTATCAGCCAGAAGCCGCAGGTTTACCCGCAGCCATTCTGAATGCACTTCGTGTTGCGTTAGCCGAACAGCCGCAGCTTAAGGAGCCGGGGAAGTACGTTCTGCAAGGCGAGGCGCTGTTTATGAACGTCATGACGTTTTCCACCCAGCATGCCGATGAGAAGAAAGCGGAACAACATCGGGAATACATCGATATTCAGGTGTTACTGGAAGGGACGGAAAGGATTTTCTATGGGAATTTTGAGCGTGCGCGTGAGTGTGAGGAATTTCATGCGGAAGAGGATTACCAGCTTTGCAACCATATTGATAAGCAACAGGTGCTAACACTCCATCCCGGTCAGTTTGCCGTATTTATGCCGCTGGAACCCCATAAGCCTGGATGTGTGGTTACGCACGCGGAGCCTATCAAGAAAGTGGTTGTCAAACTGCATCGCAGCGCGCTCGAAGCATAAAAAAGCCCGGTGATATGAATATCACCGGGCTTTTTAACATCGGCGGTTCGTTAAACTTCGAGGAAGTTCAGGATCCCATCAGCCGCTTTACGGCCTTCAGCAATGGCTGTCACCACCAGGTCAGAACCACGAACGGCATCACCACCGGCGAAGATTTTCGGGTTGCTGGTCTGGAATGGATTATCACTGCCTTCCGGTGCCAAAATACGGCCCTGGCTGTCCAGCTCAACGCTGTGTTTTTCCAGCCACTGCATAGCATGTGGACGGAAACCAAACGCCATAATCACTGCATCAGCCGGTACAACGTGCTCAGAACCGGCAACGATTTCCGGGCGACGGCGGCCATTGGCATCCGGTGCACCCAGTTCAGTACGGGCAACTTTCACACCCGATACGCGGCCATTAGCGTTAACTTCCACACCCAGAGGCTGTACGTTGAACTGGAATTCCACACCTTCTTCACGCGCGTTTTTCACTTCGCGTTTAGAACCCGGCATGTTTTCTTCATCGCGGCGATAAGCACAGATAACGTGCGTTGCACCCTGGCGAACAGAACTACGCACGCAGTCCATCGCGGTATCACCACCGCCAAGCACCACTACGCGTTTACCTTCCATATTCACATACGGCTCTTCCGGTGAATCACCGAAGCCCATGATCTTTTTGGTATTAGCGATGAGGAATGGCAGCGCGTCAAATACGCCTGTCGCATCTTCATTCTCTAAACCACCGCGCATTGACTGATAAGTCCCTACGCCGAGGAACACGGAATCGAATTCTTTCAGCAAGTCGTCAATCTGAACATCACGGCCAACTTCAGTATTCAGCTTGAACTCAATACCCATGCCGCTAAAGATTTCACGGCGTTTGGTCATCACTTCTTTTTCCAGCTTGAACGCTGGAATACCGAAGGTCAGCAGGCCGCCGATTTCAGGATGACGGTCATACACCACCGCTTTCACACCGTTACGTGCCAGCACGTCGGCACACGCCAGCCCCGCAGGACCAGCCCCGATGATAGCGACGCGTTTGCCGGTTTGCTTCACGCCGGTCAGGTCTGGTTTCCAGCCCATCTCAATCGCTTTATCGTTGATATAGCGCTCGATATTCCCGATGGTGACGGCACCAAACTCATCGTTCAGCGTACAAGAACCTTCACACAGGCGGTCTTGTGGGCAAACACGGCCGCACACTTCCGGCAGGCTGTTTGTCTGGTGAGACAATTCAGCCGCTTCAATAATGCGCCCTTCGTTGGCCAGCTTCAGCCAGTTTGGAATGTAGTTATGAACCGGGCATTTCCATTCACAGTACGGGTTACCGCAGGACAGGCAGCGGTCTGCCTGTGCTTTGGCCTGGCCTTCTGAGAACGGCTCGTAAATTTCCACAAATTCAATCTTACGGATCTTGAGCGGTTTCTTTGGCGGATCAACGCGCTGTAAGTCGATAAATTGATAAACGTTTTGACTCATCGTGACCTCTTACTGCGCCTGCACCCGCAACTCGGCGGCGCTTCGACTACGGTGACCCAACAATGCTTTGACATCACTGGACTTCGGTTTAACCAACGTGAATTTCGAGGCAAATGCCGGCCAGTTAGCCAGAATTTCTTCGCCGCGCTGGGAACCCGTCAGCTGCACATGCTCGGTAATCATACCGCGCAGGTGTTCTTCGTGAATCGCCAGCTCTTCAACGTTAATAAGCTCAACCAGCTCAGGGTTAACGCGTTTACGGAAATCACCCTCTTCATCCAGCACGTAAGCGAAACCACCGGTCATACCTGCACCGAAGTTCACGCCTGTCTTACCGATGACGCAGACAATACCACCCGTCATGTATTCACAACCGTTATCGCCAATACCTTCAACTACGGTGATTGCACCAGAGTTACGTACTGCGAAACGCTCGCCCGCACGGCCAGCAGCATACAGTTTGCCGCCAGTAGCACCGTACAAACAGGTGTTACCGATGATGGTCGCTTCGTGGCTGCGGAAGGCGGAGCCCACCGGAGGACGCAATGAAATTAAACCGCCTGCCATGCCTTTACCGACATAGTCGTTAGCATCACCAGTCAGGTGCAATTCAACGCCACCGGCATTCCACACACCGAAACTCTGCCCGGCAGTACCGCTGAAATGCGCTTTAATTGGGTCGGCAGCCAAACCCTGGTCACCGTTATGTTGCGCGATATAACCGGACAACGTGGCACCTACAGAACGGTCAGTGTTGCGGATATCAAACCAGAACGTTTTGCTCTGTTTATCGTCCACATACTGTTTCGCCTGAGCAAGCAGTTGCGCGTTCAGGTCGCCTTTATCAAATGGCGGGTTATTTTCGGTGCAGAACACCGCTTTGCCCGGCATCGGCTCGGCTGTTTTCAGCAGGTTCGACAAATCCAGGTTTTGTTGTTTGGCAGTAAATCCGTCCAGCTCTTTGAGCAAATCAGTACGGCCAATCAGGTCAACCAGGCGCTTCACGCCTAACTGCGCCATCAACTCACGGGTTTCACGAGCGATGAATTCAAAGTAGTTGGTCACTTTGAACGGCAGGCCGTGATAGTGGTTTTTACGCAGTTTTTCGTCCTGAGTTGCAACACCGGTTGCGCAGTTGTTCAGGTGGCAAATACGCAGGTATTTACAACCCAATGCGACCATTGGCCCGGTACCAAAACCGAAGCTTTCCGCGCCGAGAATCGCGGCTTTGATGATGTCTAAGCCGGTTTTCAGGCCGCCATCAACCTGCAGGCGAATCTTGTGACGCAGACCGTTGGCAACCAGTGCCTGCTGTGTTTCCACCAGACCCAGTTCCCATGGGCAACCGGCATATTTCACGGATGACAGCGGGCTTGCGCCTGTACCACCGTCGTACCCGGCGATAGTAATCAGGTCGGCATAAGCTTTAGCCACACCGGTTGCAATGGTGCCAACGCCTGGTTCGGAAACCAGTTTGACGGAGATCATCGCTTTCGGGTTGACCTGTTTCAGGTCGAAAATCAGCTGCGCCAAATCTTCGATAGAGTAAATATCGTGATGCGGCGGAGGCGAAATCAGCGTCACGCCAGGCACGGAATAACGCAGTTTTGCGATATACGGCGTGACTTTATCACCCGGCAACTGACCACCTTCGCCAGGCTTAGCACCCTGAGCGACTTTAATCTGGATAACATCCGCATTCACCAGGTAAGCCGGAGTCACACCGAAGCGGCCAGAAGCGACCTGTTTGATACGGGACACTTTGTTGGTGCCGTAACGTGCAGGGTCTTCACCGCCTTCACCGGAGTTAGAATTGCCGCCTATGCTGTTCATCGCCTCGGCCAGTGATTCGTGCGCTTCCGGGCTTAACGCACCGATAGACATCGCCGCAGTATCGAAGCGTTTATACAGCTCAGTGGCTGGCTCAACGTCTTCGATTCTCACTGTTTCGCCTTGCGGATTCAGTGCGAGCATATCGCGCAGTGTTGCCACCGGGCGCTCGTTCACCAGCTTCGCGTACTCTTGATAATCTTTGTACTCACCGCTGTTTACGGCTTTTTGCAGCGTCTGAACCACGTCTGGGTTATAGGCGTGATATTCGCCACCGTGGACGTATTTCAGCTGACCACCCTGGTCCAGCGGCTTACGAGCAAGCCATGCGCGCTTAGACAGGTTCAGCAAATCTTGTTGGAAGTCGTTGAACCCGGCACCGCCAATGCGACTAACAACGCCCTGGAAGCACAGCTCAGAAACTTCTTTATGCAGGCCAACCGCTTCAAACAGTTTCGAGCAACGATAAGAGGCGATAGTCGAGATGCCCATTTTGGACATGATCTTGTACAGGCCCTTGTTGATGCCGTTGCGGTAGTTCTGCATTACTGCGCGGTAAGATTTTTCAATCGCGCCGTTATCGACCAGTTTCGCCAGCGTTTCGTAGGCGAGGTATGGATAGATGGCGGTGGCACCAAAGCCAAGCAGAACAGCGAAGTGGTGCGGGTCACGCGCACTTGCCGTTTCAACAATAATATTGGCATCACAACGCAGATTCTTCTCGACCAGGCGAGTCTGAATCGCACCCACTGCCATTGGCGCTGGAACCGGCAGGCGATCTTTCGCGATGTTACGGTCAGACAGCACCAGCAAAACTGTACCGTTGCGAACCATGCGTTCAGCTTCGTCGCACAGTGCGTTGACGGTTTCATGCAGCGATTGAGCGGAAGCATCGTAAGTGATGTCCAGCGTGTCGGCACGGTAGTGCTGCTCTTCAAGCGAAGTGAGCTGCTGGAAATCAGACCACAGCAGAATTGGTGATTTGAAGCTCAGGCGGTGCGCCTGGCCTTCTGCTTCACAGAAGACGTTCATTTCACGGCCAATGCTGGTCGCCAGAGACATTACGTGAGCTTCACGCAGCGGATCGATTGGCGGGTTGGTCACCTGCGCAAACTGCTGGCGGAAGTAATCGTAAATAATGCGTGGCTGGCTGGAGAGCACGGCAAACGGGGTATCATCACCCATTGAGCCGACGGCTTCCTGGCCATTTTCACCCAGCACGCGAATCACAGAATCCAGTTCTTCAACACTGTAATTGAACTGCTTCTGGAAGCTTGCCAGCGTATCGTCATCCAGTTCACGAGTACCGACTTCTTCGTCAGGCAAATCTTCAAACGGCACTAAACGACGAACGTTATTTTCCATCCACTCTTTATAAGGGTGGCGGCTTTTCAGATCGGCATCGGTTTCAGCTGAATGCAGAATGCGCCCGATACGGGTATCGATAACCATCAATTCGCCAGGACCGACGCGGCCTTTTTCGACCACTTCGTCAGGCTGGTAATCCCAGATCCCAACTTCGGATGCACAGGTAATCAGCTTATCTTTAGTAATGACGTAGCGTGCCGGACGCAGACCGTTACGGTCCAGGTTACACGCAGCGTAACGCCCGTCGGACATTACGATACCGGCCGGGCCATCCCACGGTTCCATGTGCATGGAGTTAAAGTCGAAGAAGGCACGTAGCTCCGGGTCCATGTTCGGGTTGTTCTGCCAGGCTGGTGGTACCAGCAAACGCATGGCACGAACGATGTCCATCCCGCCAGCTAATAGCAGCTCAAGCATGTTATCCATTGAGCTTGAGTCGGAACCGGTTTCGTTCACGAAAGGCGCGGCGTCATGCAAATCTGGGATCAGTGGCGTCTGGAATTTATAGGTACGCGCGCGCGCCCACTGACGGTTACCGGTGATGGTGTTGATTTCACCGTTGTGCGCCAGGTAGCGGAACGGCTGAGCCAGCGGCCAGCGTGGTACGGTGTTGGTGGAGAAACGCTGGTGGAACAAGCAAATGGCTGATTCCAGGCGTAAGTCTGCCAGGTCCAGGTAGAAGCGCGGCAAATCTGCCGGCATACACAGACCTTTATAGATGTTGACCAGGTTTGAGAGACTACAAACGTAGAAGTCTTTGTCCTGAATACGTTTCTCAATGCGGCGACGGGCGATAAACAGGCGACGTTCCATATCACGTGGGCGCCAGCCAGCCGGAGCATTAACAAAAATTTGTTCGATACGAGGTTTTGAGGAGAGGGCGATTTCACCGAGTACGTCTTCATTGGTTGGCACTTCGCGCCAGCCAACAATCGACAGGGTTTCGTTTTGCAACTCTTCTTCAACGATACGACGGCTTGCTTTAGCCAGCGCATCATCTTTATTTAAGAAAATCATGCCGACGGCATAGTTTTTTGCCAAACGCCAGCCACGCTCTTCCGCAACGATTCGGAAGAAACGGTCAGGCTTTTGCAACAGCAGGCCACAACCATCACCGGTTTTACCATCGGCGAGGATTGCTCCACGGTGTTGCATTCGGGCCAGTGCGTGAATAGCAGTACGCACTACCTTGTGGCTAGGTTCGCCTTCTATGTGGGCGATCAGGCCGAAACCACAGTTATCCTTCTCAAGGGATTTATCGTACAACATATCAGTGAACCTCCCCAGGCTCTACGTGATTCCCGATACCGTTTGCGTCCAGACGCAGCAAGGGCATGGCGACGGGGTTTGCGAATCTACGCATACCGCGCGTGTCGCCCTCTTGATGTCTAACGCATCCGGTTTCACAAGTGTTGAGGACTTGCTTTAGAGGGAATCTAAATTACTGCATAAATATGATGGGCACAGAACCCACCCAGAAAGCTTCCAGCGGATTTCCAAGTTATCGGGAAAGCGCACACAGGTCAAATGGCATTCTTATTTATACGATTATGTGCTAATTGCTATTTAACATTATGAATATAAACATTTTATTATCATTTTTATCGGATTTAAGCGGCAAGAAGATCACCTGGGTATTGTGATCTCTCTCACTATCCTGGAGGCTGAAAAATTCCAGAGCGTGCTGGAGATGATGGTATGGGCAGGATCTTATGCTATCAACGCGGTGTGGCGTGTTGTATGACACTGTTTTTCACAAGGCCACATATTCTTTAAAAATAGAGGGTCAATATAAGGAAAAGTAATCATCTTGCTTGTGATTAGAATTGCACTTATTTTGCATTTATATGCAATAGATAAAGCTGCGCCAGAGCGATTGATCCAGGTCATCGCTAAAATGGGCAGAAAATGGCAGGCTACCTCCCTTTTACAGGGCGGCCCATCAGATTATGCAGTTACAGAAATTAGTCAATATGTTTGGTGGGGATCTTCAGCGTCGTTATGGTCACAAAGTCCATAAACTCACGCTGCATGGCGGTTTTAGTTGCCCAAACCGCGACGGTACTATTGGACGCGGCGGCTGTACTTTCTGCAATGTCGCTTCTTTCGCCGACGAAACCCAACAAAACCATTCTATCGCCGACCAACTCGAGCGCCAGTCACAGCTGGTAAACCGGGCAAAACACTATCTCGCTTATTTTCAGGCTTACACCAGTACGTGGGCAGAAGTGCAGGTGCTTCGCTCGATGTATCAACAAGCCGTTAGCCAGGCCAGTATTGTCGGCTTATGTGTTGGTACGCGCCCGGATTGTGTGCCGGATAGCGTGCTCGATTTGTTAAGTGAATATCATGACAAAGGTTATGAGGTCTGGTTAGAACTTGGCTTGCAGACGGCGCATGACAAAACGCTACATCGAATAAATCGTGGGCATGATTTTGCCTGTTATCAGGAAACGACACGTCGTGCCCGTGCGCGCGGCTTGAAAGTTTGCAGCCACTTGATTGTTGGCCTGCCTGGAGAAGGTCAGGAACATTGCCTGCAAACGCTCAAGCAAGTCGTTGAGACGGGCGTGGATGGCATCAAACTGCATCCACTCCATATAGTCAGCGGTAGCACGATGGCGAAAAGTTGGCAGGCAGGACGACTGCAAGGCATCGAACTGGAAGAGTATGCGACTACCGCAGGTGAGATGATTCGCCATACGCCGATCGATATTGTTTATCATCGCATATCTGCCAATGCCCGCCGTCCGACCCTGCTGGCACCGCTGTGGTGTGAGAACCGATGGACCGGAATGGGGGCAATCGATAAGTATTTGACGGAGCATGGAACACAAGGCTCGGCATTGGGTTCGCCATGGACCCCAGCAATTCTGTCGTAATCCCTAAGCGTGCGGTATATTTAGCTGATTGAAGGCGAGGGAAACGTTCCATGAAGCAAATCCGGTTACTGGCACAGTATTACGTTGATTTGATGGTGAAGCTCGGATTAGTGCGCTTCTCATTATTGTTGGCTTCCGCCCTGGTGGTGTTGGCTATTGTGGTGCAAATGGCCGTGACGATGTTGTTACGTGGCCAGGTTGAAAGCATTGATGTCGTCCGCTCTATCTTTTTTGGTCTGCTAATTACTCCCTGGGCTGTCTATTTCCTTTCTGTGGTGGTTGAACAACTCGAAGAGTCTCGCCAAAGGCTGTCAAAACTGGTGCAGAAACTTGAAGAGATGCGCGAAAGAGACCTGAAACTTAATGTGCAGCTTAAAGACAATATTGCGCAATTAAATCAGGAAATTGCCGTTCGCGTGAAAGCAGAAGATGAGCGTCAAACTATGCTTGAGCAACTCAAAGTTGAGATGCAGGAGCGTGAAGAGACGCAAATTCAGCTTGAGCAGCAATCGTCGTTTTTACGCTCATTCCTCGATGCTTCCCCGGATCTGGTTTTCTATCGTAATGAAGATAAAGAATTTTCAGGCTGTAACCGTGCCATGGAGTTGTTGACGGGCAAAAGTGAGAAGCAACTGATCAGACTGAAGCCAGAAGAGGTCTACTCGCCAGAAGCAGCCCAAAAGGTTATCGAAACGGATGAAAAAGTGTTCCGCCATAACGTTTCGCTCACCTATGAACAGTGGCTGGATTACCCCGATGGGCGCAAAGCCTGCTTTGAAATTCGCAAAGTGCCGTATTACGACCGCGTGGGTAAGCGTCACGGTTTGATGGGCTTTGGCCGCGATATTACCGAGCGCAAGCGTTACCAGGATGCACTTGAACGCGCCAGTCGCGATAAAACCACCTTCATTTCAACCATCAGCCATGAACTGCGTACACCGCTAAATGGGATCGTCGGTTTGAGCCGTATCTTGCTCGATACCGATCTGAATCCTGAACAAACCAATTACCTCAAAACCATTCATGTATCGGCAATAACACTCGGTAATATTTTCAACGATATCATTGATATGGATAAGCTTGAACGTCGCAAAGTCCAGCTTGATAACCAGCCGATTGATTTCACTGGTTTCCTTGCTGATTTAGAGAATCTTTCCGGTTTGCAAGCACAGCAAAAAGGGCTGAAGCTGGAAATGAACTCTACGTTACCACTGCCGCATAAAGTGGTGACCGATGGAACACGTCTGCGCCAAATCCTTTGGAATCTGATCAGTAACGCCGTTAAGTTCACGCCAAAAGGAGGACTGGTTGCTGTGCGCGTGTGTTATGAAGAAGAAAACACGTTGCGCTTCGAAGTTCAGGATTCCGGCATTGGCATTCCTCAAGACGAACAGGACAAAATCTTCGCCATGTATTATCAGGTGAAAGACAGTCATGGCGGCAAACCGGCTACCGGTACGGGAATTGGCCTGGCGGTATCGCGCCGTCTGGCGAAGAGTATGGGTGGCGATATTACCGTTAGCAGCAAGCCCGGTGAAGGTTCGTTGTTTACCCTGACCGTGCAGGCACCGCGTGTTGCGGATGAAGTTGAAGATACCCTTGAAGACGATGAAATGCCGCTGCCGGCATTGCACGTCTTATTGGTTGAAGATATTGAACTCAACGTGATTGTTGCGCGTTCCGTGCTTGAGAAGCTCGGCAATAGCGTCGATGTCGCGATGACCGGTAAAGAAGCGCTAGAAAAATTCACCCCAGGGGAATATGACCTGGTGCTGTTGGACATCCAGTTACCTGATATGACGGGGCTGGATATTTCCCGGCAACTGACCACGCATTATGCGCGTGAAGATTTACCACCGCTGGTGGCATTGACTGCTAACGTATTGAAAGATAAAAAAGAGTACCTGGATGCTGGCATGGATGATGTGCTGAGCAAACCCCTCTCTGTTCCGGCGTTAATGGCGATGATCCAAAAATTCTGGGACAACCAACAGTCAGAGTCTAAGAAGGAGTCTCAAGTGCCTCAAGTTAATAGTGAAAAGCAGCAAGCATTGCTCGATATTCCAATGCTTGAGCAGTATATGGACCTCGTCGGACCAAAACTGATTACTGATGGGCTGGCGATGTTTGAAAAAATGATGCCGGGCTATCTGAGTGTACTGGACTCCAATATGACTGCTCGCGACCAGAAAGGGGTCGTGGAAGAAGGTCATAAGATTAAAGGAGCCGCAGGGTCTGTTGGGCTACGTCACTTGCAGCAAGTTGCTCAGCAAATTCAATCGCCGGACTTACCTGCATGGTCAGAAAACGTCGGTGAGTGGATTGAAGAGTTGAAACAAGAATGGCAACACGATGTTGATGTTCTGAAAGCCTGGGTGGCAAACGCTCCCAAAAAATGACCCCGGATAAACCGGGGTGCGCGAATTCTGCGCCAACACCAGGGAAAAGTCAGGTTGCGCCGTTGAGTTATAAGTCTTTATCCAAATGGCGCAGCCGATAATCTTGTGTGCTGCTCAGGCATTAAGATAGCAAATCTTAAATAGTTTGTTACATGAAACAGTAAAATGTGTGAAGCATAGCGATCAAATCATCATAACTGATGATGAAATTTGCATGATGAAAAGGAATGGCTGAATGAAGAAGATTGGTGTGGTGCTCAGTGGGTGTGGGGTCTACGACGGAAGTGAGATTCAGGAAGCTGTGATTACCCTGCTGGCTATCGCTCGGTCAGGTGCTGAAGCGGTATGTTTTGCACCCGATAAACCTCAAGCAGATGTTATTAATCACCTGACTAATAATAAGTCTATTGAGCATCGTAATGTGCTGGCTGAAGCGGCGCGAATTACTCGTGGTGCGGTAGCGCCATTAGCGCAGGCCGATGCCAGTCAACTGGATGCGCTTATTGTGCCTGGCGGTTTTGGCGCGGCGAAAAACTTATGTAATTTTGCAAGCCATGGGAGCGACTGCCAGATTGATAGCGATCTACGCCGTCTGGCTCGTGATTGCCATGCCCAGGGTAAACCACTCGGCTTTATTTGTATTGCCCCAGTGATGTTACCAAAAATTCTTGATGTGCCGGTGCGTTTGACTATCGGTACAGATATCGACACGGCAGAAGTCGTTGAAGAAATGGGGGCCGAACATGTTCCGTGCCCGGTTGACGATATTGTGGTTGATGAAGAACACAAAGTGGTGACCACGCCTGCTTATATGCTGGCGACCCGTATCGATGAAGCCGCAATGGGTATCGAAAAGCTGGTGGCCCGTGTCGTGGATATGACTGCATGAAGAAAGGGCGTATCGCGCTCTTGAGCTTTTTCAAGCGCTGGCTGTTGCGTGGTCTACTGGCACTGGCGGGAATTTGGCTGGCCGGGATAATCCTGTTTAGTTTTATGCCGGTGCCGTTTTCAGCAGTGATGGTCGAGCGGCAGTTTAGTGCCTGGTTCAGCGGTGATTTTAGTTATGTTGCGCACTCGGATTGGGTGAGCATGGACGAGATCTCGCCGTGGATGGGGCTGGCGGTGATTGCGGCAGAAGACCAGAAATTCCCTGATCACTGGGGGTTTGATGTAACGGCAATTGAAAAAGCTATTGCACATAATGAGCGAAATGAAAATCGCGTTCGTGGTGCATCCACACTCTCTCAGCAAACGGCGAAAAACCTATTCCTGTGGGATGGTCGTAGTTATCTGCGCAAAGGCCTGGAAGCGGGATTGACCCTTGGCATGGAAGTGGTCTGGACTAAACGCCGCATCCTGGCGGTTTACCTGAATATCGCGGAGTTTGGTGATGGGGTTTTTGGTGTGGAAGCCGCCTCGCAGCGCTATTTCCATAAACCTGCCAGCCGCCTTACGGCATCAGAAGCAGCACTTCTCGCAGCCGTTCTACCTAATCCCATCCGCTTTAAAGCGAATGCACCTTCCGGTTATGTACACCAGCGTCAGCAATGGATTTTGCGCCAGATGCGCCAGCTAGGTGGCGAATCGTTTATGGCGCAGCATGAGTTGAAGTGAGTTAGTTAGTCTTCGTCAAAACCGGCATTGAATAGCGCGATAACGGCGTTCAATGCCTGTTCTTCTTCGGGGCCAGTGACTTCAATTTCAATGTGACCCCCTTTAGCAGAATCCAGCATCAGCAATGCAATGACGCTATTGGCTTCAGCTTCCGTGCCAGCCTCGTTGCGCAGCATCACTTCGGCGTCAAAGCTTTGTACCAGTTCGAACAGCTTCATCGCTGGGCGTGCGTGCATGCCCAGTTTGTTGGTTATCTCAACGGTCTGTTTTACGGTCATGTTTTACGTTTTTCCAGCGTGCGGTGACGGGATTGCACGTTCTTGCCGCGTGAACGGAAATAATCTGCCAACTGTTCAGCGATATAAACTGAACGGTGTTTACCGCCGGTACAGCCAATCGCCACAGTTAGATAGCTGCGGTTATTGGTTTCCAGCATAGGTAACCATAGCTCAAGATAGCTACGCGTCTGGTAGATAAAATTGTGGACTTCGGTATGACGGTCGAGGAACGCAGCAACAGGTCTGTCCAGACCGGTCATCGGGCGCAGCTTCGGGTCCCAGTGCGGGTTTGGCAGGAAGCGCACATCGAACACGTAATCCGCATCAATCGGAATACCATGTTTAAAGCCAAAGGACTCGAACACCATTGTCAGCTCACGTTCACGTTTACCAAGCAAACGGGTACGCAGCATTTCCGCGAGCTCATGCACCGACATCTCAGAGGTGTCGATGATCAGATCGGCTCTGGATTTCAATGGCTCCAGCAAGTCACTTTCTTCATCTATCGCACTTTCCAGCGAGAGATTTTTACTGGAAAGCGGGTGCAAGCGGCGCGTATCACTATAACGACGAATCAGCGTGTTGCGATCGGCATCAAGGAATAACAATTGTGGTGAGAATGAGTCAGGCAGATTGGTCATTGCCTGTTCAAAGATCTCCGGATTTTCCGGCATGTTACGCACGTCGATGCTGACTGCCGCAGAAATTTGGCGTTCTGCGAGGGTTTTAGCAAGATCAGGTAATAGCACCACTGGTAGGTTATCTACACAGTAGAATCCCATATCTTCTAGTGCACGCAAGGCTACAGACTTCCCTGAACCAGAGCGGCCGCTGACAATCATCAGCACCATGTTTTCACTCCCCCAACTTTTCTTGCTGCGGCATACCCGTGACCGCAGCCAGATTATTCACTTTCACTACCTTGTTCTGTTTCGGTAATGATCTGATAAAGCTCTTCATCGCTCTGTGCAGAACGCAGGCGGCGGCAAATCGTTTTGTCAGCCAGACGTTTTGCTACCAGAGACAAAGTATGTAAGTGCGTTTTTGTTTGATCCGCAGGAACAAGCAGCGCAAACATCAGGTCAACCGGTTGGTTATCGATGGCGTCAAAAGCGATAGGGGTTTCCAGTTTAATAAACACCCCAACGGCACGAGTCGTATCTTCTTCCAGTTTCCCATGGGGAATGGCGATGCCATTTCCGATACCGGTACTGCCCATGCGTTCGCGCGTCAATACAGCCTCAAATACCACTTGTGGTGGCAGGCCGAGCTGTTTTGCTGCCAGTTCACTGATGATTTCCAGTGCACGCTTTTTACTCTGGCAATGTACGTTGGTACGGGTACATTCCTTGTTCAGGACTTGACTAAGTTGTAGAGCAGAATCGTTGTTCATCATAAGTTCACCTAAGCACCCTGTTATGCTAACGGCCCGCTACTCCACGCAACGAGCCGTCTTTACCCTTCATACTTCAAGTTGCATATGCGTTGGCTTCCTCGCTCACCCCAGTCACTTACCAGAGTAAGCTCATGGGGATTCACTGTGTAGCCGCCTTTCTGCAACTCGAATTATTTTGGGTAACTGCTTAAACAGTTGCCCGGATTATCAGTGTTGTTTTAGTTTATCTTTATGTTTGGTTAACTGGCGAGCCAGTTTATCAATCAGACCGTCAATCGCCGCATACATATCCTGCCCTTCCGCGCTGGCATGAATTTCACCACCATTTACATGAAGCGTTGAATCGGCAATATGCGTGACTTTTTCCACTTTTAACACAATATAGACTTGGTTAATTCTATCGAAGTACTGCTCCAGTTTGGCAAACTTCGTACTCACAAATTCGCGCAGTGCGTCAGTGATTTCGACGTTATGTCCTGTAATGTTGAGCTGCATAGTGTCTTCCTTATCGGTTAAGTCAAACCAACTGTTTACGCTGATTTGACGGTGGTATGGATAAAGACTCTCGGTACTTCGCAACAGTGCGGCGTGCCACCATGATCCCCTGATCCGATAGCATAGTCGTTAACTTGCTATCACTCAGTGGTTTCGCAGGGTTTTCCGCAGCAATTAATTTCTTCACCAATGCACGAATTGCCGTCGAGGAGGCTTCACCTCCACCTTCGGTATTAACGTGGCTTGAGAAGAAATACTTCAATTCAAAAATGCCGCGTGGGCTATGTAAATATTTTTGCGTGGTCACTCGGGAAATGGTCGATTCATGCATTTCTACGACCTGAGCGATATCAGCAAGCACCATCGGTTTCATGTGCTCTTCGCCGTGTTCAAAAAAGCCTTGTTGCTGTTCAACGATACAGCGACTGACGCGCAGCAGCGTGTCGTTCCGGCTTTCCAGGCTCTTAATCAGCCACTTTGCTTCTTGCAGATTACTGCGAATAAATTGCGAGTCGCTGTCATTGCGGGCACTGGTGCCCATTGCAGCGTACTGCTGGTTTATTTTCAGGCGAGGGAGGCTGTCGGCATTGAGTTCTACAGTCCAGTGACCTTGCGTTTTTTTCACCAGAACATCCGGTATGACATATTCCGGTTCACCGGTCTGAATGGATTGCCCTGGGCGTGGGTCAAGAGACTGAATCAGGCACATTGCCTCTTTCAGCACCTCTTCTTTCAGACGGGTGACGCGCATCAGGCTGCGGAAGTCATGGTTAGCGAGCAGATCCAGGTGATCGCTGACAATCAAGCTGGCTTCGGTTAACCATGGCGTTTCGCGAGCGAACTGTGAAAGCTGTATGAGCAGGCAATCGCGTAGATCACGTGCGGCAACACCCACAGGATCGAAGCGTTGAACGCGTTTGAGTACGGCTTCCACTTCGTCGAGGGTGATTTCGTCATCACCCATGCTTTCCAGAATTTCTTCCAGAGAAACTGTGAGATAACCCATTTCGTCAACGGCATCGACAATAGAGGTCGCAATTGCTGTGTCAGTATCTGAAAACGGGGTGAGATCAACCTGCCACATCAGATAATCCTGAAGAGACTGGGTCGTTTCCCCCTGATAAACCGGCAATTCGTCGTCGATATAATCGCTTCCGGTTCCTGATGGAGTGCCTGCGGTGTAGATTTCGTCCCAACTGGTATCCAGCGGTAACTCGTCAGGCATTTCTTTTTGCTCAAGCGCCTCACGGGTATCTAACGCTTCGTTTTCACGTACTTCCTGAGTTTCAACTTCTTCATGCAGATCGGTTTGCTCAAGCAGTGGGTTACTTTCCAGTGCTTGCTGAAGTTCTTGCTGTAGCTCTAACGTCGAAAGTTGCAACAGACGAATTGCCTGCTGTAACTGGGGAGTCATAGCAAGTTGTTGGCTAAGCCGTAATTGCAAACCTTGCTTCATATTCAGAGCGAGCTTCCTCAGGTTATACTCGTCATACTTCGAGCTGCAGGGGTGTTGACTGCACTCCTTCACCCCAGTCACTTACTCAAGTAAGCTCCTGGGATGAACTCCCTTGTCGCCTACCTGCAACTCGAATTATTTTGAGTATAAATATTATAATTTTTACTACCCTATCAGAGTCTGAACTCTTCGCCCAGATACACGCGCTTAACATGCTCGTCTTCCAGGATTTCGGCTGGAGTGCCATGGGCGATTAAATGGCCCTGGCTTACGATGTAGGCACGTTCACAAACAGCCAGCGTTTCGCGTACGTTATGGTCAGTAATCAACACCCCGAGCCCACTGTCGCGCAGATGCTCAATGATTCGCTTGATGTCGATGACGGATATTGGGTCAACACCAGCAAAAGGTTCATCCAGAAGAATAAATTTTGGATTTGCGGCTAATGCTCGGGCAATTTCGACACGACGACGCTCGCCACCAGACAATGACTGCCCGAGGTTATTACGCAAATGTTCGATGTGGAATTCTTCCATCAGCTCATTAGCGCGGTCATCACGCTGCTCAACAGAAAGATCGTCACGGATTTGCAGCACAGCCATTAAGTTATCGAACACACTTAAACGGCGGAAAATAGACGCTTCTTGCGGTAAGTAGCCGATACCTCGACGAGCACGAGCATGAAGTGGCAGAAGGCTGATGTCTTCATCATCAATAATAATGTTGCCGGCGTCACGCGGCACAATGCCAACCACCATGTAAAAGGTGGTGGTTTTCCCGGCACCGTTTGGGCCAAGTAACCCGACAATTTCACCCGACTTAACAGCCAGGCTGACATCTTCAACGACGCGGCGGCCTTTGTAGGCTTTGGCGAGATTTTTTGCAATTAAAGTAGCCATAACGAATTAGTTACTCTTTTTCTGCGCAGGGGCTGGTGCCGGAGCCTGGCCGTCTTTTTTCTGCAGTTGAGAAGGGACCAGAACGGTGGTGACACGTTTACCTTTTTCGCTAAAGGCCTGCATCTTCTGTTCTTTCACCAGATAAGTAATTTTGTCGCCTTTGATATTGCTGTCGACCTGCTCGAGATAAGCATTACCGGTCAGAACTACAAAGTCGTTTTGCAACTCATAGTGCATGGTCGCTGAGTGGCCGCTAACGGGTTTACCGCTATCTTGCATCTGATAGAACGTGGCTGGATTACCATAACCATCAATGACTTCTTTGCCTTCTTCGCCGCCAGGACGAGTCACAACCACTTTGTCGGCGTTAATTTTGATACTGCCTTGTGTCACGATCACATTGCCAGTGAAGGTGACGACGTTGCCCTGCATATCCAGCGACTGTTGGTCAGATTCAATGTGAATCGGCTGATCGGTATCACCGGTCAACGCAAATGCCGAAAAACTAGCGGCTAAAAGCGTACTGGTTAGTACTAAATTACGGCTGAGTTTGTTTATTTTGGATTTCATAGGATGTTCTAACCTTTTCAATCAGCTCGGCATTTTTGCTGCGTAAATTTCCACGCATTTTGAGGCCGGTGGAGTTAAAGCTGGTTCCATACAAGGTTACCTGGTCATCAGAGGCAACATCCTGAGTGACTAAATTAACCTGCGCATTGTCCGTGGTAATTTTGCGTAGCTGAGAATCCGGCGTCAGAGCCGTCAGCACCACATTCCCATACAAATACAGCATCCGATCGTTAGTAAGTTTGGCGCGATCCGCTCGTAAAGACCAGGTTGCCACTTTGTTTTCGTCATACTGCGTCATCACCGGGTTGGTAAACCACGAAATAGCAGTCTCAGAAAAATATTCAACGTGTTCCGAAACCAGCCGATAATTCAGAGCCCCTTCAGGACTGTAGGCGAGCGTCGTGGAATGTTCACTTTGATAGGTTGGCTCGTTGCTGTTTACCGTCGGTGTAGCAACGGGGTCTTTATCGACCAGATTTAAGCCAATCAACACTAATGCCAGCAATGAAAGCAGGATGATAACCCAACGTCTGGTCTTACTCATATAGATAGCCCTTTGGCCTCATCAAGCTTTCCTTGTGCCAGTAACAGAAGATCACAGACTTCGCGAACCGCCCCACGTCCGCCAGCAATACGTGTAACGTAGTCGGCACGAGGAATCAGTAAAGGATGAGCGTCGGAAACCGCCACACTCAAACCCACTTTTGCCATCACTGGCCAGTCGATTAAATCATCACCAACGTAAGCAACATGTTCCGCGGGGATGGCGAGCTTATCTAATAGATCGTGAAAAGCCAAAAGCTTGTCAGATTGCCCTTGATAGAGATGGGTAATCCCGAGTGTTGCGCATCGGTCTTCAAGTAGCTTTGCTTTGCGGCCGGTAATAATCGCGACTTCGATGTCGGAAGTCAGCACGCAGCGAATTCCGTAACCGTCACGCACGTTGAATGCTTTCAGCTCTTCGCCGCTATTACCCATGTAAATCAGGCCATCAGACATGACACCGTCAACATCTAAAATAAGCAGGCGCACGTTTTCTGCCCGCTCCATCACGCGCGTGCTTACCGGGCCATAACAGGTGGCAAGTGACGCTTCATGGTTACTCATTAAGGCTAATCCTTTGTTAAACCACGCCAGCGCGTAGCATGTCATGCATATGTACCACACCGAGAAGTTGGTCGCCATCTGCAACCAATACCGAGGTAATGTGGCGAGATTGCATCAAATTGAGCGCATCCACAGCCAGGAGTGACGGACGGACCCTAATTCCACCGACAGTCATGACATCTGCGATATTCAGAGAGTGGAGGTCAACGCCCATATCAAAGACGCGTCGTAAATCGCCATCGGTGAAGATCCCTTCGATTTTCATCAGGGAGTCACAGATTACGGTCATACCCATATTTTTACGCGTAATTTCCAGTAGAGCATCGCGCAAGGACGCATCTTTACTGACATGAGGGATCTCATCACCGCTGTGCATGATATCGCTGACGCGTAGTAACAGTTTACGACCCAATGCGCCGCCTGGGTGAGAAAGTGCAAAATCTTCTGCAGTAAAGCCGCGAGCTTTAAGCAACGCAACGGCAAGGGCGTCACCCATAACCAGTGTTGCTGTGGTGCTGGAGGTTGGAGCCAGACCAAGAGGGCAGGCTTCTTGCGGGACTTTGACACACAAATGGATATCTGCCGCTTTACCCATAGAGCTATCCGGGCGGCTGGTGATGCAAATGAGCGGCACTTGTAAGCGCTTGAGAACAGGAATCAATGCCTGAATTTCGTTTGATTCGCCGGAGTTTGAAATCGCGATAACAATATCCTGGGGGCTCACCATTCCGAGATCGCCGTGGCTTGCTTCACCAGGGTGGACGAAAAATGAAGGTGTGCCGGTGCTGGCAAACGTTGCCGCCATCTTTTTACCGATGTGACCAGACTTACCCATGCCCATTACGACAACTTTACCCTGGCAATAAAACATTTTTTCACAGGCTGCCGAGAAGTCTGTGTTGATGTATTGCTCAAGTTGATCCAGGCCTTCACGTTCGATCTTCAGGACTTCTTTGCCTGCTTGCTGAAAGTCAAAACCCGGTTGTAAATCTATCTGTGACATAATTTCCGTTCCGTTTTACCCAACGACCGGTGATGCAACAAACCACAGCACCACAATCCATACGAAGAAACTACATGTTAACAGAGCGCCTGCTGTCTTGCCGATAGAGCGAGGCTTTCGCCAGCAAAGTACGGCGAAAATGACACTGACGACCAACATCACCCAATAGTCACGTGCAAAGACAAGTGGGTCGATTTCACCTGGTGCGATTAGCGCAGGAATGCCCATTACCAGAACAATATTGAAAATGTTTGAGCCAATAATATTACCAATCGCAATATCATCTTCGCCTTTACGGGCACCCGCGATGGTGGTGGCTAGTTCAGGCAGGCTAGTGCCAACCGAAATAATCGTCAGGCCAATCACTAACTCACTCACGCCAAAATAGTGCGCCAACACACTGGCGTTATCGATAACCATGCGTGTGGCCATCGGCATAATAATTAGGGCAACAGCGAGCCATAAAAATGCGACGGGGCGGTTTCCTTCTCGAGGAAGCTCTGCCAACTGTTCACGGGTCAGTTTGTCGGCACCTTCATTTCCGGCAAGGCGCGTTATTTTAATCGTAAACAGCAGATACGCCACTGATACCGTAATCAAAATAACACCATCAACAACGCTTAGCTGGTTGTCAAAAAGCAGCCAGCCAATAATTGCGCTGACAACTAACATTAGGGGTAACTCGCGCCGTAGAATATCGGAATTCACGGTAAATGGATGCAAAAGAGCCGCTAAGCCAAGAATTAACAAAATATTGGTGATATTTGAGCCTAACGCGGTCCCTACCGCTAAATCCAACTGACCATGCAGGGCTGCAGAACTGGCGACGATGAGCTCTGGTAGTGAAGTGCCAATACTGACCACAGTCAAACCGATTAGCAGTGGTGGAACCCCAAAACTGCGACAAAGTATTGATGCGGCAAACACTAATCGGTCAGCGCCATAGACGACCAAAAGCAAACCAATAATTAACAGAGCTGTAGCTAACAGCATGCAGAATCCTTAATTCAGGTATAATCGCCGGTCTTGTGCTGTGAAAGTACCGGCAGAGCATACAGTTCTGTAGGGCCGGGCATGATTCTTAATTCTGACTTTATGTGGCAGAAAAGTAAAACAAATGCCAGTTTTCGCTAATCAGGACGGGTATTATTCTGCAAGGATATTGGATTGGAACTCAGTTTCCAGTAAATGCTTCGTCCGTGAACTTGATAAAAGGAAAGATGATGAGCCAGACGCAGACTAATCTGGTCGAAATTCGCGGAGTAAGTTTTACTCGCGGCAGTCGGCGCATCTTTGACAATATTTCACTGAACGTACCCCGCGGTAAAATTACCGCCATAATGGGGCCTTCAGGGATTGGGAAGACAACGCTATTGCGGCTTATCGGTGGTCAAATTCAACCCGACAGCGGTGAAATCCTGTTTGACGGTGAAAACGTCCCCGCCATGTCTCGTTCGCGTTTATACAATGTTCGTAAACGCATGAGTATGCTATTCCAGTCTGGCGCGCTATTTACCGACCTCAATGTCTTTGAAAATGTGGCGTATCCACTACGTGAACATCGCCGCCTGCCGGAAGAGTTGTTGCACAGCACCGTGATGATGAAACTTGAGGCGGTGGGGTTACGTGGTGCCGCTAAACTGATGCCTAACGAACTCTCCGGTGGTATGGCCCGACGTGCAGCTCTAGCTCGAGCCATCGCGCTCGAACCCGATCTGATCATGTTTGATGAACCATTTGTTGGTCAGGACCCTATTACTATGGGGGTATTAGTCAAACTGATTTCAGAATTGAATAGCGCCCTTGGCGTCACGTGTATTGTGGTTTCTCACGACGTCCCAGAAGTGCTGAGCATTGCCGATTACGCCTATATTGCTGCGGATCAACATATTGTGGCTGAAGGCACGCCTGCTGCCCTGCGTGAAAATTGCGACCCGCGAGTGCGCCAGTTCCTCGATGGTATTGCCGATGGGCCAGTACCGTTCCGCTATCCGGCAATGGATTATCGGAATGACTTATTATCAGAAACAGGGAGTTAAGTTGCTCATGTTCTTTAATGCACTGGCATCATTCGGACGGCGGGGGTTGAAAACCTGTGCGTCATTTGGCCGGGCTGGGATAATGCTTTTTAATGCGCTGGTGGGGAAACCGGAATTCCGCAAACACACACCATTGCTTATTCGCCAACTGTATAACGTTGGTGTGTTGTCGCTGATTATCATCATTGTTTCTGGTTTGTTTATCGGCATGGTGCTTGGTCTGCAAGGTTACCTGGTGCTGACGACCTACAGCGCGGAATCAAGCCTCGGTATGTTGGTCGCCTTGTCATTACTGCGAGAGCTTGGTCCTGTCGTTGCTGCATTGCTGTTCGCCGGGCGTGCCGGTTCAGCACTAACCGCAGAAATCGGCTTAATGAGGGCAACAGAACAACTTTCCAGTATGGAAATGATGGCGGTTGATCCTCTACGCCGGGTCGTTTCACCGCGTTTTTGGGCTGGCGTGATTTCACTACCCTTGCTGACGCTTATTTTTGCTGCGGTCGGCATTTGGGGTGGGGCGCTGGTGGGTGTGAACTGGAAGGGAATCGATGCGGGCTTCTTCTGGTCTGCAATGCAAAACGCCGTCAGCTGGCGGACTGATTTGGTTAACTGTGTCATCAAGAGTGTGGTGTTTGCGATAACAGTGACCTGGATTGCTTTATTCAATGGCTACGATGCTATTCCTACGTCCGCAGGGATTAGTCGGGCAACAACACGAACCGTTGTGCACGCTTCACTGGCCGTTTTAGGTCTGGATTTTGTGCTCACAGCACTGATGTTTGGGAATTAAGTTCATGCAAACTAAGAAATTTGAAACTGGGGTTGGAGCATTTTTAATTATTGCACTGGCAGCCATCGTCTTCTTGTGTCTGAAAGTGGCAAACGTCACTTCGCTACGCAGTGAGCCAACGTACCGGGTCTATGCGACTTTTGACAACATCGGTAGCTTGAAAACGGGTTCCCCGCTGCGCCTCGGTGGCGTGGTGATTGGTCGTGTTGACGATATTACTCTGGATCCGAAAACTTACTTACCACGAGTCACCCTGGATATCGAAGAACGCTATAACCACATTCCGGATACCAGTTCGCTGGCTATCCGTACTTCTGGCTTGCTGGGCGAGCAATATCTCGCGTTGAACCTCGGTTTTGATGATCCAGAACTCGGTTCATCTATCCTTAAAGAGGGCGGGACGATTCAGGACACCAAGTCAGCCCTGGTGCTGGAAGACCTGATTGGCCAATTCCTGTATAAGAGCGGCAATGGTGATAATCAGAATTCAGGGGATTCCTCATCGCAGGATTCACAGAATAATAGTGCAGCGCCACAGCCTGGTACCACGCATTAATCTAAGAGGAAAAGTGTTATGTTTAAAAGACTTATTATGATTGCTATGCTGGTTATTGCACCGCTTGCGAATGCTGCGGATCAAAGTAATCCCTACAAGTTAATGGGCGAAGCGGCGCAAAAAACTTTTGACCGCCTTAAAAACGAACAACCTAAAATTCGCCAAAACCCTGATTATTTGCGTGAGATCGTTGGTCAGGAACTGCTGCCTTACGTGCAGGTAAAATACGCGGGGGCTCTGGTTCTGGGTCGTTATTATAAAGATGCGACCCCTGCGCAGCGTGATGCTTATTTCAAAGCATTTGAAGAGTACCTGAAGCAAGCCTACGGCCAGGCTCTTGCCATGTATAACGGGCAATCCTACCAAATCGCCCCTGAGCAGCCGCTGGGTGATGCCACTATCATTGCGATTCGTGTCACCATCGTCGATCCAAACGGTCGTCCACCAGTACGTCTTGATTTCCAGTGGCGTAAAAACACCCAGACCGGTGGCTGGCAGGCATACGACATGATTGCTGAAGGTGTCAGCATGATCACCACTAAGCAAAATGAGTGGAGTGATATCTTGCGTACCAAAGGTATCGATGGTTTGACGGCGCAACTGCAAAGTATTTCCCGTATGCCAATTACACTGGAAGCGAAAAAGTAATGGCAGGCGAGCTTAACTGGCAGCGTGAAGCAGCAACTTTACACCTGACGGGTGAGCTGGATAGCGACACCGTGGGGCCTTTATGGCGGCAACGGGAGCAAATCATGGCCGGTATCAAGGCGCTTAACCTTTCTGGTTTATCGCGTGTAGATACCTCAGGTTTAGCGTTGTTGATTCATCTTGTGGCTTTCGCCAGACGACAAAACGTTGAAGTAGAGCTTCAGGGAGCCAGTGATAATCTACAAACACTGACTAAACTTTATAACCTTCCA
Source organism: Buttiauxella agrestis ATCC 33320 (assembly GCA_024169445.1). Taxonomy (GTDB): domain Bacteria; phylum Pseudomonadota; class Gammaproteobacteria; order Enterobacterales; family Enterobacteriaceae; genus Buttiauxella; species Buttiauxella ferragutiae. Next base: position 491,584 of record JALKFA010000001.1, on the reverse strand, counting down.
GAAGACATCCTTCCCGCATTTGCAGGCTAGTGTTTTCATAGCGTTACTATCATTGCCCCTGATCGATTGAGATCAGGGGCTTTTTGCTTATTTAAGACAACGCCACTTTCCTCTAAGATGTGTGGCTTGTTTCCTTAACCGACGAATTATATCCCATGGAAAATCATGAAATTCAGACAGTGCTGATGAACGCACTGCCCCTCCAGGAAGTCCACGTCTCAGGCGATGGTAGCCATTTTCAGGTGATTGCGGTGGGTGAGTTATTCGCCGAGTTAAGTCGCGTGAAGAAGCAACAGACAGTTTATGCGCCATTGATGGAGCTGATTGCTGATAACCGTATTCATGCGGTTTCCATCAAGACCTATACTCCGCAAGAGTGGGATCGCGATCGTAAACTTAATGGTTTTTGAGCAATTCGCCGCGGCGGATTGTAACGATTTGAATTTAATAGAGAGCAGTTGCAATGGATAAATTTCGAGTTCAGGGGCCAACCCGACTGAGTGGTGAAGTGACGATCTCCGGGGCGAAGAACGCCGCGCTGCCGATCCTCTTCGCAGCTCTGTTGGCTGAAGAGCCAGTTGAGATTCAGAACGTTCCAAAATTGAAAGACATTGATACCACAATGAAGCTGTTAAGCCAGTTGGGTACCAAAGTTGAACGTAACGGTTCCGTATGGATCGACGCCAGTGAAGTGAATATCTTCTGCGCACCTTATGATCTGGTTAAGACCATGCGTGCTTCTATCTGGGCGCTTGGACCGTTGGTTGCACGTTTTGGTCAGGGGCAGGTTTCTTTACCTGGCGGCTGTGCAATTGGCGCACGTCCGGTTGATTTACATATTACCGGTCTTGAGCAACTTGGTGCGGAAATCAAACTGGAAGAAGGCTACGTTAAAGCCTCTGTACAGGGCCGTCTGAAAGGCGCACACATTGTGATGGATAAAGTGAGCGTAGGCGCCACCGTCACCATCATGAGTGCTGCTACGCTTGCCGAAGGCACAACCATCATTGAAAACGCCGCTCGTGAGCCGGAGATCGTTGATACAGCGAACTTCCTGAATACTCTGGGTGCGAAAATCACCGGTGCAGGTACCGATCGCATTACTATTCAGGGCGTTGAACGCCTCGGTGGTGGTGTTTACCGCGTAGTGCCTGACCGTATTGAAACCGGGACTTTCCTGGTGGCTGCGGCGATTTCCGGTGGCAAAATTGTTTGCCGTAATGCTCAACCAGACACCCTTGATGCGGTGTTGGCGAAACTGCGCGAAGCAGGTGCCGACATTGAAGTTGGCGAAGACTGGGTGAGCCTGGATATGCACGGTAAGCGCCCGAAAGGCGTGACCATCCGTACTGCACCGCACCCTGGTTTCCCGACCGATATGCAGGCTCAGTTCACCTTGTTGAACCTGGTGGCTGAAGGTACGGGTGTTATCACCGAAACCATTTTTGAAAATCGCTTCATGCACGTTCCAGAACTTATCCGTATGGGCGCACATGCAGAGATTGAAAGTAATACGGTGATTTGCCACGGCGTTGAAAAACTGTCTGGTGCACAAGTGATGGCGACCGACCTGCGTGCTTCAGCAAGCCTGGTTCTGGCTGGCTGTATTGCCGAAGGCACAACCGTTGTTGACCGTATTTACCACATCGATCGTGGCTACGAGCGCATTGAAGATAAACTTCAGGCGTTGGGTGCGAAGATTGAACGTGTGAAAGGTAGTGGCAGCGAATAAATTTTGTTGTTAACAAGAGAAAACCGGGCATGCCCGGTTTTTTTATCGCTTACGCATTAAACTCGCTCGGTTAATTAACTGATGAGTTTGTGGGTCGTAATACCGCGAGGGCCAAATCATCCAGGGTGATGTATCCAGTGCCGTTGCTATGATTAACTCACCTTTAGGCCATGGGCGCGTCAACGCATTAGCCAGCGTCGATGAACTTAGCCCTGCCTTCCTGGATTCAGCCGCCAGGCTTGTTCCACGTTTACGTAACCCTGCGATTATGTCTGCCGGGTGCCAGTCAGAATAATTACTTTCCATGTTCCTCCCTGTAACCGTTTCGTTTAACCGGTCTACTCAAGAGTGTTTATAACATAGCAAAGTGCCAAAAGATTCCAATAAATGGCTTAAAAAATTAAATCTGTGTTAACCCACACAAAGTGAATGAAATCCAATGAAAACAGATTGGTTATAGGAAGCGTGCTGAAGCGGGGAAAAAAAAATTATTGGAAACTTAGCGCGCCTTTAGCTGGCGCGCTAAAAAGATTAACGGTCGCGTTGAACGGCCATATGAGCCAGTGCAATTAGTGCTTCTTTGTGTTCACTTTCTGGCAAAATACTCAGCGCAGCAATGGCTTTGTCTGCTTCTTGCTCTGCGCGTAATTGAGTCCATTCCAGTGAACCACAGGCCGCCATCGCGTCCAATACTGGTTGCAGCAAATGACGCCCGTTACCTTGTTCAATGGCTTCACGGATCATTTTTGCTTGCTCTGCATTGCCGTTACGCATTGCGTGCAGTAACGGGAGAGTCGGTTTGCCCTCGTTAAGATCATCACCAACATTCTTACCCAGAGTTTGCCCGTCCGCACTGTAGTCGAGAAGATCATCAATGAGTTGGAATGCAGTACCCAGATAGCGACCATAATCCTGAAGGGCTTTCTCCTGCTCTACAGTGGCATCAGCTAAAATACCGGAACATTGAGCGGCCGCTTCAAACAGGCGTGCTGTTTTGCTGTAGATCACCCGCATGTAACTTTCTTCAGTGATATCCGGGTCATTGCAGTTCATTAATTGCAGAACTTCACCTTCAGCAATCACGTTCACTGCTTCGGACATGACTTCAAGTACCTTGAGTGAACCAAGTTGAGTCATCATCTGGAAGGCTCGGGTATAGATAAAATCGCCGACCAGTACACTGGCCGCATTGCCGAACGCCGCGTTGGCTGTGGCTTTGCCACGGCGCATATCCGATTCATCTACTACGTCATCATGCAACAACGTCGCCGTGTGAATAAATTCGATAAGCGCTGCAATATTGACATGCGCCTTACCCTGATAACCGAGCGCACGAGCAGCAAGTACAGCAATCATTGGGCGGATACGCTTACCACCGCCACTGACGATGTAATACCCTAACTGATTGATCAATTGGACATCTGAATTCAACTGCTCAAGGATGACCGCATTGACGCCCGCCATATCTTGCGCGGTTAACTCATTAATTTTTTCTAAATTCATCGCAAAAGTCTGGCTTAAAGTCCTGTTTACCACATGCCTGTACGGAATCACGTGAGGGAAGAGGAGTAATAATGTAGTACAGATTGTACTGAAAAAACGAGGCAGATAAACGGCTGGTGTGATGTTGCGTTTTTTTTCTACTCTGTTTCATGAGAGGGCTTGTCAAAGGCTCTCGTTTTGCGTAATATTCGCGCCCTATTGTGAATATTTATAGCGCCACCTGAAACATACATAGGGTGCGTGCGGAAAGCGGAGTTTTATATGTACGCGGTTTTCCAAAGTGGTGGTAAACAACACCGAGTAAGCGAAGGTCAAACCATTCGCCTGGAAAAGCTGGACATCGCAACTGGCGAATCTGTTGAGTTTGCTGAAGTTCTGATGATCGCTAATGGTGAAGAAATCAAAATCGGCGTTCCTTTCGTCGATGGCGGCGTAATCAAAGCTGAAGTTGTTGCTCATGGTCGTGGCGAGAAAATTAAGATTGTTAAGTTTCGTCGTCGTAAACACTACCGTAAGCAGCAGGGTCATCGTCAGTGGTTCACTGATGTGAAAATCACCGGCATCAGCGCTTAATACAGGGGAGCATATTAAATGGCACATAAAAAGGCTGGCGGCTCTACTCGTAACGGTCGCGATTCCGAAGCTAAACGTCTGGGCGTAAAACGTTTCGGCGGTGAAGCAGTTCTGGCAGGCAGCATTATCGTTCGTCAACGTGGTACTAAATTCCACGCTGGTACTAACGTAGGTTGCGGCAAAGATCATACTCTGTTCGCTTTGACTGACGGTAAAGTTAAGTTCGAAGTTAAAGGTCCGAAAAACCGTAAGTTCATCAGCATCGTTGCTGAATAAGTTTTTCGCGTCCCGGTAACGGATAGAAGCCCCGCAACACGTTGCGGGGCTTTTTACATTCTGCGACCGGTAAATCAGGTAGTCGCAGGGAATAAGCAATGAAACAGCAGGCAGGCATTGGCATTCTGTTGGCGCTCACTACAGCAGTTTGCTGGGGGGCATTGCCGATTGCGATGAAACAGGTGCTGACGGTAATGGAACCGCCGACAGTGGTCTTTTATCGTTTCCTGATGGCAAGCCTGGGGCTGGGTAGTATTCTTGCAATACGCGGAAAATTACCTCCATTACGCCTGTTCCGAAAACCACGTTGGTTGGCGTTACTCGCCATTGCAACCGGTGGTTTGTTCGGAAACTTTTTGCTGTTTAGTTCATCGTTGCAGTACCTGAGCCCAACAGCATCTCAGGTTATTGGCCAGCTTTCCCCCGTGGGAATGATGGTGGCAAGTGTGGTTGTGCTCAAAGAGAAGATGCGCGGCACACAAGTCATTGGGGCCATAATGTTACTTTGTGGGTTGGTGATGTTCTTCAACACCAGCCTGATAGAGATTTTTACCCGCCTGACAGATTACACCCTTGGGGTGATATTCGGTGTTCTGGCGGCGACAGTGTGGGTCATCTATGGCGTGGCGCAGAAGGTATTATTACGCCGCCTGGCCTCGCAACAGATCCTCCTTTTGCTGTACACTTTATGTACTCTTGCACTTTTGCCTCTGGCTCAGTTGGATAAAATTTTCCAGCTCAGTGACTGGCAACTGGCATGTTTAGTTTTCTGTGGCCTGAATACACTGGTTGGGTATGGGGCACTGGCAGAAGCCATGGCACGGTGGCAGGCGGCACAGGTTAGCGCCATTATTACGCTGACTCCGCTGTTTACTTTGCTATTTTCTGATTTATTAGCGTTAGCCTGGCCCGATTTCTTCGCCATGCCGTTACTTAACCTTGTGGGTTATAGCGGCGCGTTCGTCGTGGTTGCAGGTGCAATGTATTCAGCCATTGGTCACCGTCTTTGGGGACGTTGGCGCAAAACCGAAGCTGTTCTTCCAGTACAACGTTCGGGCGAATGATTTACGGAGAAGTGAAATGAAGTTTGTTGATGAAGCAACGATCCTGGTCGTAGCAGGTGATGGCGGTAACGGCTGCGTTAGCTTCCGTCGTGAAAAATATATTCCCAGAGGCGGCCCGGACGGTGGTGATGGCGGTGATGGCGGTGATGTCTGGCTTGAGGCGGATGAAAACCTCAACACCCTGATCGACTATCGCTTCGAGAAATCTTTCCGCGCTGAACGTGGTCAAAATGGCCAGAGCCGTGACTGTACCGGTAAACGTGGTAAAGACATTACCGTAAAAGTACCTGTAGGAACGCGAGTTATCGATCAGGGCACTGGCGAAACCATGGGTGATATGACCCAGCATGGTCAGCGTTTGATGGTGGCTAAGGGCGGTTGGCACGGTTTGGGTAACACCCGTTTCAAGTCATCTGTGAACCGTACTCCGCGTCAGAAAACCATGGGTACGCCTGGCGAGAAGCGTGATATTCAACTTGAGCTGCTGCTGTTGGCAGACGTGGGTATGCTTGGTTTGCCAAATGCTGGTAAATCTACCTTTATTCGTTCTGTCTCTGCGGCAAAACCAAAAGTGGCGGATTATCCGTTTACTACGCTTATCCCAAGCCTTGGTGTTGTCCGTATGGATAACGAGAAAAGCTTTGTGGTTGCCGATATTCCAGGGCTTATCGAAGGTGCAGCTGATGGCGCAGGCCTCGGCATCCGCTTCCTGAAACACCTTGAGCGTTGCCGCGTGTTATTGCACCTCATCGATATCGCACCAATTGACGAATCAGATCCGGTTGAAAATGGCCGCGTCATCATTGGTGAGCTTGAAAAATACAGTGAGAAACTTGCTGAGAAGCCACGCTGGTTGGTCTTCAACAAATGCGATTTGATGAGCAAAGAAGACGCCGAAGCGCGTGCAAAAGAAATTGCGACCGCTATGGGCTGGGAAGAGAAATACTACCTGATCTCTGCCGTTAACCGCGAAGGCGTGAATGCGCTGTGCTGGGATGTAATGGACTTCATCATTGCTAACCCGAAAATCGCTGAGCTCCAGCCGATTGCACCGGAAAAAGTTGAGTTCATGTGGGATGATTATCATCAACAGCAACTCGATGCCGTGGAAGCGGAAGAAGACGAAGACTGGGATGACGACTGGGATGAAGATGACGACGAAGGTGTCGAAATCATCTATCAGAAATAAAACGTTATCTTATGAAAGGCCGGAAATTTCCGGCCTTTTTTATTGGTTTTGCGATGGGATCCAGCAGCTTGCTTGCAGGCCAACACCATCGATACCGTTATCTAATGCTAGTTTTCCATGATGAAGCTGAACAATACGTTGGACAATATTCAGTCCAAGCCCACTCCCGCCATAGCGTTCATCCATTCGACGGAAGGGATCGGTAATCGTCTGACGATGTTTTTCATCGATGCCTGGCCCCTGGTCTGAAATAGTTAACTTCGCGCCGTTATCCTGGGCGTTTAAAGAGACCGAGATGGTACTTTCAGCTGGGCTATAACGAGAGGCATTTTCCAGAAGGTTACGCAGCATCAAACGCAGCAGTACTGCATCACCCTGAACGATAATTTCATTTTCCTCCGTCCAGATAATATTTTGCTTACGCAAGGCCACCATCTCTTCCATTTCCATTTTGAGCGGCGAGATAATGTCACGATGCCAGTTGAGAGTATCGTAATGACCACTCGCCAGCGCTTGTCCAGCGCGCGAGAGCATCAGCAACTGCTCAATGGTGTGCATCAGTTGATCGATACGCTCCAACAGCATAGGGGCCTGCTGAATGCCTGCATTTGCCATTAACTCGAGGTGCAGACGAATGCCTGCCAGAGGAGTTCGTAATTCATGAGCGGCGTCTGCGGTAAATAAGCGCTCTTGCTGAATGGTATGGTTTAGTCGCGCCAGGAGTTGGTTCAGCGAGTTGGTAACAGCAACCATCTCATCCATGTCTGAATACATTGACAGTGGTGACAGGTTATCGGCAGATCGATTAGCAAGGCTGGTACGCAGGCGATTCAACGGACGGGTAATCCAGGTGATTGCCCAGAATGAGAAGAAAAGCGTGAATCCAATCATCACCAGAGAAGGAACCAATAACGAAGCAATCGCCTCGCGGATTTCCTTTTCTACATGCTGATTTCGGGCTTTGGCTGATAGCGTTTCACTGACCAGAAAACTGATTTGCTCACGGCTTTCATGCCACAACCAAATAACGCTAATTAGCTGGAAAAACAAAAGAATAAGTGCGAGTAGGACCATCAAGCGCTGGCGCATGCTGTTCATACACGGCTATCCAGCCGATAACCCACGCCACGGACAGTTTTGATCCTGTCTTTGCCTAACTTACGTCTTAGGTTGTGGATGTGGACTTCAAGGGTATTCGAGCCAGGATCGTCCTGCCAGCTGTAGATATCCTGCTGCAAAGTTTCACGGTGCACGGTCTGACCGATACGCATCATCAAGCGTGTGAGCAGGGCGAACTCTTTTGGTGTGATTTCGACGGGCTGATCTTGCAATAGCACCTGTTGAGTTTGCAGGTTGAGTGTCAAATCATCATGCTGAAGAAGGTTATCGCTATGACCCTGATATCGGCGAATCAGCGCCCGCGTGCGGGCTTGCAATTCAGCGAGAGCAAATGGCTTGACCAGATAATCATCTGCACCAGAATCCAGTCCGTTGACGCGATCTTCCAGTGCGTCACGAGCCGTTAGTATCAGCACAGGTGTACTGATACTGCGACGCCGCCATTGTCTTAATAATGTGGCTCCGTCTTTATCAGGCAGGCCAAGATCGAGAATGATCATGCCGTATTCGCCACTTTCGATCAGCGCATCTGCTTCGGCGGCGGTCGTAGCACAATCGAGCGCATAACCTTCGCTGCTCAATGCCAGCACCAGGCCTTCCCGCAACAGTAAATCGTCTTCAACAATCAGCAGTTTCATAAATCAATTATTCTGGTAGATATCCTTATAGAGACGACTTTCAAATCGCACTAATGGGATACGGCGGTTACGTTGATCGGCAGGCTCTACAGCGTAGCCTGACAAATATTGCACAAAGGCCATTCTTTGGCCGCTGGCAGTAGTAATAAATCCAGCAAGGTTATAAACACCTTGCAGTGAACCGGTTTTCGCAGAAACTTTGCCATCAACACCGGCCTGATGAAGACCAGCACGATACTGTAATGAACCGTCATAACCCGCTAACGGTAGCATTGAGATAAAATTAAGCTCACTGTCATTTTGGGCGATATATTGCAACACCTGCATCATAGTGGCGGGGGAGATGAGATTGTGGCGCGATAGCCCCGAACCATCAACGACGATACTGTTACCTAAATCAACACCTGCTTTCTGCCGGAGGATTTGCCGTACGGCATCAGCTCCAGAACGCCAGGTTCCCGGCACTCCAAAACGGTTATGGCCGATAGTACGAAAAACGGTATCGGCAATCATGTTGTCCGATTTCTTGAGCATTACCTTTAGCAAATCGTGCAATGGGGCCGATTGCTTACTGGCGATGACCGTTCCTGGTGTATTCGCTTGCGTCTGGCGTAATAAGGTTCCGCTATAACTGATGCCCGCTTCTTTTAGCTCAGCTTTCAAAATCGCACCAGCGTAACTTGCGCCATCTTGTATCGCGAATGCCAGCGGGAGAGGGTCTGCACGTTGTGTCATACATCCGGTTAGCGTAAAGCGATTTAAATCACCCGGAACGACGTCCAGTTCGCAATATTGTGCATCCGCGGAGCCTTTGGCGAGGGTACGAACCTGGCTGAACATCACTACTGGGTAGTAAGAAGCGATGCGAATAAACGCTAAGTCATCAGCTTTTGGTGCGCTGTATAGCGAAATAGAGAAACAGTTCCGGTCAACAATTGCGGCAGCTGGCGGGGCGCTAAAGCACTGTGTCATGTCATTCCATGGCCAGCCAGGTGCTTTGTCATGGCTGGCGAAAACGGAGGTATCTACCAGCACATTTCCCTGAATTTTCTGCACACCCGATTTTTTCAGGACTGCCACCATATTGCGAATATCCTGACGTTTTAACGTAGGATCGCCACCAAATCGCGCAATAAGGTCACCTTGTAAGACACCATTACTGACTTGAGCATGGCTCTCAAGGGTGGTCGTAAACCTGAAGTCTGGTCCTAATTGAAGCAGTGCTGCTAGCGCCGTAATGACCTTTTGAGTACTTGCGGGCAGAGCCATCTGTTGACTGTGGTAGTCAATAGAAGGAGCTGGCGCACCTATTTTTTGCACCATCAAAGCCAGATTCGCACCCGCAGGTAATTGGGAGGTATAGTCTTCTATGTTGGCAGCCTGGACGTTAAACACCACAGCACTGGTCAATCCAATGACAAATCTAAAAAATCGCATAATCTCGCGGTAACAACCTGGAAACGTGTCGTCATACTACGGTGCATCGCGGTGCAAAGTAAACGATGACCCTCAGTGAACTCCAGGGTAAAATACAGGTCAATTTGGAAACCGTTCCTGGCCTGGTGCTTCGCGCCGGGTCAGTTTTATTTTGCTTAGTGCCAGGGGTTTGCCTTACTTATGCAAACCAGGCTCTGGATTCAGAGGTGCCGCAGGGCAGTTCTGAACAGGAAAGTTTTGAAGAGGTATAACAATGCAACCTATTCCGATGACCCTACGTGGCGCAGAAAGATTACGTGAAGAGCTGGATTTCCTGAAGTCCGTACGTCGCCCACAAATTATTGCCGCGATTGCAGATGCCCGCGAACACGGCGATTTAAAAGAAAACGCTGAATACCATGCCGCGCGTGAGCAACAGGGTTTTTGTGAAGGTCGTATCCAGGATATCGAAGCTAAGCTGTCGAATGCTCAGGTTATCGACATCTCCAAAATGCCTAATAACGGTCGTGTCATTTTTGGCGCGAGCGTGACAGTTTTGAATCTGGATAACGAAGAAGAGCAGACTTATCGCATTGTTGGTGACGATGAAGCTGATTTTAAACAGAATCTTATTTCTGTGAACTCGCCGATTGCTCGTGGCCTTGTCGGTAAAGAGCAGGATGATGTCGTTGTTATCCGCACGCCGGGTGGTGATGTAGAGTTCGAAATTGTAAAAGTGGAATATTTATAATATCTGCTACGCTTTTTTATGACGTGGCGTATTGTAAAGAAAGGAAAAAGGCCGCATCGCGGCCTTTTATCAACTAACAGAGCGTGGCATTTTGCACACTCTCTGCTTATTTTGGCAGAGAAATCTTGCGCTCTTTAGACGGGCGATAGAGCACCAGCGTTTTACCGATAACCTGTACATTACAGGCGCCGGTTTCACGCACGATGGCATCGACGATCAAGGTTTTAGTTTCGCGATCTTCAGTTGCGATTTTCACCTTGATTAACTCATGATGTTCGATCGCTTGTTCAATCTCGGCCAGTACCCCTTCGGTCAAACCGTTATTGCCAAGCATGACTACAGGCTTGAGCGGATGTGCAAGACCTTTCAGGTGCTGTTTTTGTTTAGTACTCAGATTCATCGTATTTTTTGCTTACGTTGGGATTGAAAACGGTTCATTCTACCGCCATATCCCTCGTATCGCCAATCGGCTGTGCTGATAACTCTACAGCCTGCTACTCACGATGAACAAAGTTGGAAAATGAGATGACAGGTAAAAAGCGTTCTGCCAGCTCTGGTCGCTGGCTGCAGGAACACTTTAGCGATAAATATGTAATTCAGGCGCATAAAAAAGGGTTACGTTCCCGTGCCTGGTTTAAACTTGATGAAATACAGCAAAGTGACAAACTTTTTAAGCCAGGAATGACAATTGTCGATCTTGGTGCTGCTCCCGGAGGCTGGTCACAATATGTCGTGACTCAGATCGGGAATCAGGGGCGAATCATTGCTTGCGATCTTTTACCAATGGATCCTATCGTTGGTGTTGATTTCCTTCAGGGTGACTTTCGTGATGAACTAGTCGTGAAAGCTCTGTTGGATCGTGTTGGTGGCAGTAAAGTTCAGGTTGTCATGTCAGATATGGCTCCAAATATGAGCGGGACACCGGCAGTTGATATTCCTCGGGCTATGTATTTAGTAGAACTGGCACTGGAAATGTGTCGTGACGTTCTGGCACCGGGCGGTAGTTTTTTAGTGAAAGTGTTTCAGGGCGAAGGTTTCGATGAATACCTGCGAGAAATTCGCTCCCTGTTTACGACAGTTAAAGTTCGTAAACCGGACTCTTCTCGTGCCCGCTCACGTGAAGTGTACATTGTAGCGACTGGGCGAAAACTATAGTACCCTGACGCTGTTTGTTAACACAGTTGTAATATGAGGTTAATCCCTTGAGTGACATGGCGAAAAACCTAATACTCTGGCTGGTCATCGCGGTTGTGCTGATGTCTGTGTTCCAGAGCTTTGGGCCCAGCGAGTCAAATGGCCGTAGGGTGGATTACTCCACTTTCCTGTCTGAAGTAAATCAGGACCAGGTACGCGAAGCGCGTATCAACGGACGTGAAATCAACGTTACCAAGAAAGATAGTAACCGATACACGACTTACATCCCCGTTAACGATCCTAAACTGCTTGATAACCTGCTGACCAAAAATGTGAAAGTAGTAGGCGAACCGCCTGAAGAGCCAAGCTTGCTGGCTTCTATTTTCATATCCTGGTTCCCAATGCTTTTACTAATTGGGGTCTGGATCTTCTTTATGCGTCAAATGCAGGGCGGCGGTGGCAAAGGTGCCATGTCGTTCGGTAAGAGCAAGGCGCGTATGCTCACAGAAGACCAAATTAAGACCACTTTTGCTGACGTTGCAGGTTGTGACGAAGCAAAAGAAGAGGTTGCTGAGCTGGTTGAGTACCTTCGTGAGCCAAGCCGTTTCCAGAAACTGGGCGGTAAAATCCCGAAAGGCGTGCTGATGGTTGGCCCTCCGGGTACCGGTAAAACCTTGCTGGCGAAAGCCATTGCGGGCGAAGCGAAAGTACCATTCTTTACTATTTCCGGTTCTGACTTTGTTGAAATGTTCGTGGGCGTGGGTGCATCCCGTGTTCGTGACATGTTTGAACAAGCTAAGAAAGCGGCACCATGCATCATCTTCATCGATGAAATTGACGCCGTAGGCCGTCAGCGTGGCGCGGGTCTTGGTGGTGGTCACGATGAGCGTGAACAGACACTGAACCAGATGCTGGTTGAAATGGATGGTTTCGAAGGTAACGAAGGTATCATCGTTATCGCTGCAACTAACCGTCCAGACGTACTTGACCCAGCGTTGCTGCGTCCAGGCCGTTTTGACCGCCAGGTTGTTGTTGGTCTGCCAGATGTACGTGGCCGTGAGCAAATCCTGAAAGTGCATAGCCGCAGGGTGCCACTGGCTCCAGACGTCGATCCAGCAATTATTGCACGTGGTACTCCAGGCTTCTCCGGTGCTGACCTTGCAAACCTGGTCAACGAAGCTGCCTTGTTTGCTGCCCGTGGCAACAAGCGTGTGGTTTCGATGGTTGAATTCGAAAAAGCGAAAGACAAAATCATGATGGGTGCGGAACGCCGCTCTATGGTGATGACGGAAGCGCAAAAAGAATCAACTGCATACCATGAAGCAGGCCACGCGATTATTGGCCGCCTGGTACCAGAGCATGATCCAGTGCATAAAGTAACGATTATCCCGCGTGGTCGTGCGCTGGGTGTAACGTTCTTCCTGCCAGAAGGTGATGCAATCAGTGCCAGCCGTCAGAAACTGGAAAGCCAGATTTCTACGCTGTACGGTGGTCGTCTTGCTGAAGAGATTATTTACGGTGCTGAGCATGTTTCTACTGGTGCGTCTAACGACATCAAAGTAGCAACATCCATCGCTCGTAACATGGTTACCCAATGGGGCTTCTCTGAGAAACTCGGTCCGTTGCTGTATGCGGAAGAGGAAGGTGAAGTGTTCCTGGGTCGTTCAGTCGCGAAAGCGAAACATATGTCCGATGAAACTGCGCGTATCATCGATCAGGAAGTTAAGCTGTTGATTGAGCGTAACTACGCTCGTGCTCGCCAGCTGCTGAATGAAAATATGGATATTCTGCACACCATGAAAGACGCACTGATGAAGTATGAAACCATCGATGCGCCACAGATTGATGACCTGATGAATCGCCGCGATGTGCGTCCGCCAGCAGGTTGGGAAGATTCAAACAACGGCAACAACAATTCTGATAATAACGGTACTCCAAGTGCACCGCGTCCGGTCGACGAACCGCGTACGCCGAATCCTGGTAATACTATGTCAGAGCAGTTGGGCGATAAATAAGTCGTCTCTGTCGGATGTTACTGCAGTAATCTATAAAACCCTGGGCTTGTCCCGGGGTTTTTGTTTTTGTCTTAACCAAAGTCGATGCAGGGAATTTTGATGAAACTCACCGCACAGGGCACTACGCTCGATCTCTCACATCCTCATGTTATGGGGATCTTAAATGTCACACCAGACTCGTTTTCCGATGGTGGTCAGCACAATTCATTAGTTGAAGCCGTAAAACACGCTAACGCGATGATTAACGCTGGTGCGACGATTATTGACATCGGTGGTGAATCGACTCGCCCAGGTGCAGCTGACGTTAGTGTTGATGAGGAGCTGTCGCGAGTGATCCCTGTTGTGGAGGCCATTGCACAACGCTTTGAAATCTGGATTTCAGTTGATACCTCTAAGCCTGAAGTCATTCGCGAATCGGCGCGAGTCGGCGCACATATCATCAATGACATTCGCTCATTACAGGAGCCTGGTGCTCTTGAAGCTGCTGCGGAAACTGGTTTGCCAGTTTGCCTGATGCATATGCAAGGTGAACCAAAAAATATGCAGCAGGCACCTCATTATGACGACGTCTTTGCTGATGTGAACCGCTTCTTTATCGAGCAAATTGCCCGCTGCGAAGCGGCTGGTATCGCAAAAGAAAAATTGTTACTCGACCCAGGCTTCGGTTTCGGTAAAAATCTGACCCATAATTACCAACTTTTAGCCCGACTCTCCGAATTCCATCACTTTGGTTTACCACTTTTGGTGGGGATGTCGCGTAAATCAATGGTTGGCCAACTGCTGAATGTCGGGCCGGATCAACGCCTGAGTGGCAGTCTTGCTTGTGCAGTGATAGCTGCAATGCAGGGGGCTAATATCATTCGAGTTCACGATGTGAAAGAGACAGTCGAAGCGATGCGCGTGGTGGAAGCCACACTTTCAGCGAAGGAAAAAAAACGCTATGAGTAACCGTAAATATTTTGGCACAGATGGCATTCGCGGTCGTGTAGGCGATTCCCCAATTACTCCTGACTTTGTGCTGAAACTCGGCTGGGCAGCAGGGAAAGTCTTGGCGCGTCATGGTTCGCGTAAAATTATTATCGGCAAAGACACCCGTATTTCTGGTTACATGCTGGAATCTGCTCTCGAAGCGGGCCTGGCTGCGGCGGGTTTGTCTGCTTCATTCACTGGCCCGATGCCAACGCCTGCCGTTGCTTATCTGACCCGTGCATTCCGTGCAGAAGCCGGGATTGTTATCTCTGCATCGCATAACCCGTTCTATGATAACGGGATTAAATTCTTCTCAATCGACGGCACAAAACTGCCAGATGAAGTTGAAGAAGCCATTGAAGCGGAAATGGAAAAAGAGATCACGTGTGTTGATTCTGCAGAACTGGGCAAAGCCAGCCGTATCGTTGATGCCGCGGGTCGCTATATCGAATTCTGTAAAGGCACATTCCCTAATGAATTAAGCCTCAGCAGCCTTAAGATTGTTGTCGATTGTGCTAATGGTGCGACTTACCACATTGCACCAAATGTGCTGCGTGAACTGGGTGCAACGGTCATTACCGTGGGTTGTGAGCCAAACGGCGTCAATATCAACGAAAAATGTGGTGCTACTGACGTGCGCATGCTGCAAGAGCGCGTGCTGGCTGAGAAAGCTGACATTGGCATTGCACTGGATGGTGATGGCGACCGTGTCATCATGGTGGACAATCTGGGCCACAAAGTTGATGGCGACCAGATCCTCTACATCATCGCTCGTGAAGGACTCCGTCAGGGCCAGTTGCGCGGTGGTGCAGTTGGTACACTGATGAGCAATATGGGGCTGGAGCTGGCATTGAAACAGCTCGGTATTCCGTTTGCGCGTGCAAAAGTGGGCGACCGCTATGTGCTGGAAAAGCTTCAGGAAAAAGGCTGGAGAATTGGCGCTGAAAACTCAGGTCACGTGATTCTTCTGGATAAAACCACCACTGGCGACGGTATCGTGGCAGGTTTGCAAGTACTCACTGCAATGGTGCGTAACCATATGAGCTTGCATGACTTGTGCAGCGGAATGAAATTATTCCCGCAAATTTTGGTAAATGTACGCTTTACTGCAGGCAGCGGTGATCCACTTGAACACGATTCAGTGAAAAAAGTGACTGCTGAAGTTGAAGAGGCGCTCGGCAATCGTGGCCGCGTGTTACTGCGTAAATCTGGCACAGAACCATTAATCCGCGTAATGGTTGAAGGCGAAGATGAAGCGTTGGTCATTGAATATGCCAACCGTATCGCTGATGCTGTAAAAGCAGTTTAAAGTCACTCTTGGTTGTTGTGTGAAAAGGCGGCATTTGCCGCCTGTTTTCCAGGCGAAAATCGGTGTGTTGCTGTTTTTTTCCGCAGTCAGCGAAATGTGAATAAATTGTCCTTGCGCAGTTCGAAGGCTTTGGTTAGTATTCTCACCCGCTTCAGTGGGTAAACTTAAACGTATCCGCTTGACTGGTTTGAAGCTTTGGTATGCGGTAATCCCGCAAGGAACAGGTTGATTATGTACGAAGCTCTTTTAGTTGTTTTCCTTATTGTAGCCCTGGGCCTTGTAGGTCTTATCATGCTGCAACAAGGTAAAGGCGCTGATATGGGAGCCTCCTTCGGAGCAGGCGCTTCCGCTACGCTGTTTGGTTCTAACGGTTCTGGTAACTTCATGACCCGCATGACCGCTGTGTTAGCAACGCTGTTCTTTATTATCAGCCTGGTACTGGGTAACCTCAATACCAACAAAACCGATAAAGGAAGTGTGTGGGATAATTTAACTCAGCCTACAAAAACTGAGTCACAGCCAGCGGCACCTACCAAGCCGAGCAGCGATATCCCGCAGTAATAAGTAGTAAGCTTCAATACGGTAAGAAGTGATTACCGTGTTCAAAGTGCCGAGGTGGTGGAATTGGTAGACACGCTACCTTGAGGTGGTAGTGCCCGATTGGGCTTACGGGTTCAAGTCCCGTCCTCGGTACCAAAATATCTGCATTTCTTGCATTTTATGCAATATCGGCGTAATATTTGCCACGTTTTCGGACGCGGGGTGGAGCAGCCTGGTAGCTCGTCGGGCTCATAACCCGAAGGTCGTCGGTTCAAATCCGGCCCCCGCAACCACTTTCCCTGAGAGTTCTTTTTCAAATATACTGTGAACACCAGTTGGTGCCTCGCGAAGAATTTAGAAAAAAATTCTCCTGGATGGTGTCCGGGCCGCAATTGCGGTGTACAGGGTTCAGTTATATAAAGCCTCGATTTATCGGGGTTTTTTGTTATCTGACTTCAGAATAACTGGGCTATATGCCCTTTTTTTATTTCTCGGGGGTGGGCTTGTCCACATTAGAGCAAAAATTAACAGAGATGATTTCAGCACCGGTCGAGGCGCTGGGCTATGAATTAGTCGGTATCGAATTCGTTCGAGGTCGCCAATCTACGCTGCGCATCTATATTGATAGTGAAGCTGGCATCAATGTTGATGATTGTGCTGATGTCAGTCACCAGGTAAGTGCAGTTCTGGATGTCGAAGACCCTATCACTGTAGCTTACAACCTGGAAGTTTCCTCACCAGGCCTTGATCGCCCAATGTTCACCGCAGAGCATTACGTTCGCTTTACCGGCGAAGAAGTGAGCATTGTGTTGCGAATGGCTGTGCAAAACCGTCGTAAATGGCAGGGTATAATTAAAGCCGTAGAAGGTGAGATGATCACGGTCACGGTGGAAGGTAAAGATGAAGTGTTCGCGCTGAGCAACATCCAGAAAGCGAACCTGGTACCCCACTTTTAATAGTTTGGATTGAGGTGAAAACCCAGGATGAACAAAGAAATTTTGGCTGTTGTAGAAGCAGTTTCCAATGAAAAATCACTGCCGCGCGAGAAGATTTTCGAAGCGCTGGAAAGTGCACTTGCAACAGCGACCAAGAAAAAATACGAACAAGAGATTGATGTGCGTGTCAGCATCGATCGTAAAAGTGGTGACTTCGATACTTTCCGCCGCTGGGTTATTGTTGAAGAAGTGACCCAACCTACGCGTGAAATTACCCTTGATGCAGCTCAATTCGAAGATCCAGAGCTGAATGTTGGCGGATACGTTGAAGACCAGATCGAATCTGTGACTTTCGACCGTATCACTACTCAGACCGCAAAACAGGTTATCGTACAGAAAGTACGTGAAGCTGAGCGCGCAATGGTAGTTGATCAGTTCCGCGAACACGAAGGTGAAATCATCACTGGTGTCGTGAAGAAAGTTAATCGCGAGAACATCTCTCTTGATCTCGGCAGCAACGCTGAAGCAGTTATTCTTCGCGAAGATATGTTGCCGCGTGAAAACTTCCGCCCAGGTGACCGTATCCGCGGTGTGCTTTATGCTGTGCGTCCGGAAGCTCGCGGTGCTCAACTGTTTGTTAGCCGTTCCAAGCCTGAAATGCTGATCGAACTGTTCCGCATTGAAGTGCCGGAAATTGGCGAAGAAGTTATTGAAATCAAAGCCGCTGCTCGTGATCCTGGTTCTCGTGCGAAAATCGCTGTGAAAACCAACGACAAGCGTATTGACCCAGTAGGTGCTTGTGTCGGCATGCGCGGTGCGCGTGTTCAGGCAGTTTCTACTGAACTGGGCGGTGAGCGTATTGATATCGTGCTGTGGGACGATAACCCAGCACAATTCGTTATCAATGCTATGGCTCCGGCTGACGTGGCTTCCATTGTTGTTGATGAAGACAAACATACAATGGATATCGCGGTAGAGGCAGGCAATCTGGCACAAGCAATCGGTCGTAACGGACAAAACGTTCGTCTGGCTGCACAGCTGAGCGGCTGGGAACTCAACGTAATGACTGTTGATGACCTGCAAGCCAAGCATCAGGCTGAAGCACATGCTGCCATTGATACCTTTACCAAATACCTCGAGATCGACGAGGACTTTGCCACTGTATTGGTAGAAGAAGGTTTCTCCACTCTCGAAGAGTTGGCCTACGTGCCGATGAAAGAGCTGTTGGAAATTGATGGCCTTGATGAAGATACAGTGGAAGCATTACGTGATCGCGCCAAAAACGCCCTCACCACACTGGCATTGGCGCAGGAAGAAAGCCTGGGCGATAACAAACCTCAAGAGGATCTGCTGAACCTCGAAGGTATGGATCGCAACCTGGCATTTAAACTCGCTTCGCGCGGTGTGAGCTCGCTTGAAGACCTGGCTGAGCAAGGTGTCGACGATCTGTCAGATATTGAAGGTTTAACCAACGAGAAGGCCGGTGAGTTGATTATGGCTGCTCGCAATATCTGCTGGTTTGGCGGCGAAGCGTAATAAACTGTAGCAGGAAGGAACAGCATGACAGATGTAACCGTAAAAGCGCTGGCCGCAGAGATTCAGACCTCCGTGGACCGCCTGGTACAGCAATTTGCTGATGCAGGGATCCCTAAGGCTGCTGATGACTCTGTCTCGGCCCAGGAAAAACAAACATTACTGGCGCACCTGAACCGTGAACATGGTTCTGCGCCAGATAAGTTGACATTACAGCGCAAAACGCGCAGTACTTTAAACATTCCAGGTACCGGTGGGAAAAGTAAATCGGTACAAATCGAAGTCCGCAAGAAGCGCACCTTTGTGAAACGTGATCCGCAAGAGACAGAACGTCTTGCCGCGGAAGAACAGGCGCAGCGTGAAGCGGAAGAGCAAGCCCAACGTGAGGCGCAGGATGCTGCCAATCGTCAGGCGCAAGAAAAAGCTAAACGTGAAGCTGAAGATAAAGCTAAGCGTGAAGCCGCTGATAAAGCGAAACGTGAAGCTGCGGAAAAAGACAAAGTGAGCAATCAACAAGACGATATGACAAAAAGCGCCCAGGCAGATAAAGCCCGTCGCGAAGCAGAAGCTGCAGATCTGAAGCGTGCTGCTGAAGAAGAAGCCCGTCGCAAATTAGAAGAAGACGCCCGCCGTGTAGCTGAAGAGGCCCGTAAAATGGCTGAAGCTAACGCAGGTGTTTGGACGGAAGAAGAGAAAGTGGAAGACGACAAATCTGATTACCATGTAACCACTTCTCAACACGCTCGCCAGGCTGAAGACGAAAACGACCGCGAAGTTGAAGCTGGCCGTACTCGTGCTCGTACTGCGACAACTAAAGCACCACGCCAGAAGAAAGGCGGCAAACACGGCGAGTCTAAAGCTGACCGTGAAGAAGCACGTGCTGCAGTTCGTGGTGGTAAAGGCAAGCGTAAACCAAGTTCACTGCAGCAAGGCTTCAACAAGCCTGCACAAGCAGTTAACCGTGACGTCGTAATCGGCGAAACCGTTACTGTTGCAGAACTGGCTAACAAAATGGCTGTTAAAGGCTCTCAGGTCATCAAAGCAATGATGAAACTGGGTGCTATGGCAACCATTAACCAGGTCATCGACCAGGAAACCGCACAGCTGGTTGCCGAAGAGATGGGCCACAAAGTTATCCTGCGTCGTGAAAACGAGCTGGAAGAAGCGCTGATGAGCGACCGTGACACTGACGCAGTTGCTGAGTCTCGTGCGCCGGTTGTTACCATCATGGGTCACGTTGACCACGGTAAAACTTCACTGCTCGACTACATTCGCTCTACTAAAGTAGCGTCTGGCGAAGCGGGTGGTATTACCCAGCACATCGGTGCATACCACGTTGAAACTGACAACGGTATGGTTACCTTCCTGGATACCCCGGGCCACGCAGCGTTTACTTCTATGCGTGCTCGTGGTGCTCAGGCGACGGATATCGTTGTTCTGGTCGTTGCCGCAGACGATGGCGTAATGCCACAAACTATCGAAGCTATCCAGCACGCGAAAGCGGCGCAGGTGCCGGTAGTGGTTGCGGTGAACAAAATCGATAAGCCAGAAGCCGATCCAGACCGCGTTAAGCAGGAACTGTCTCAGTACGGCATCATGCCAGAAGAGTGGGGCGGCGAAAGCCAGTTCATCCACGTGTCTGCTAAAGCAGGTACAGGTATTGACGAACTGCTGGACGCAATCCTGCTGCAAGCTGAAGTCCTCGAACTGAAAGCAATGCGTGACGGTATGGCGAGCGGTGTAGTTATCGAATCCTTCCTGGATAAAGGTCGTGGTCCGGTAGCAACGGTTCTGGTTCGTGAAGGTTCTCTGAACAAAGGCGATATCGTTCTTTGTGGCTTCGAATATGGCCGTGTTCGTGCAATGCGTGACGAAATGGGTCGTGAAGTTACTGAAGCTGGTCCGTCTATTCCTGTTGAAATCCTTGGTCTGTCCGGTGTGCCGGCAGCGGGTGATGAAGTAACAGTTGTTCGTGACGAGAAAAAAGCTCGTGAAGTTGCTCTGTATCGTCAGGGTAAATTCCGCGAAGTTAAACTGGCTCGCCAGCAGAAATCTAAACTGGAAAACATGTTCGCCAACATGACCGAAGGCGAAGTGTCCGAAGTGAACGTTGTGCTGAAAGCAGACGTTCAGGGTTCTGTTGAAGCAATCAGTGATTCCTTGCTGAAACTGTCTACTGATGAAGTTAAAGTTAAAATCATCGGTTCTGGTGTGGGCGGTATCACTGAGACTGACGCAACGCTTGCAGCAGCTTCTAACGCTATTCTGGTTGGCTTCAACGTCCGTGCCGATGCATCTGCGCGCCGCGTGATTGAATCAGAAAGCCTGGATCTGCGTTACTACTCCGTCATCTATCATCTGATTGACGAAGTTAAAGCGGCAATGAGCGGCATGCTGTCTCCGGAACTGAAACAACAGATCCTCGGCCTGGCCGAAGTTCGCGATGTGTTCAAATCACCTAAATTTGGCGCAATCGCAGGTTGTATGGTTACCGAAGGTGTGGTCAAACGTCACAACCCAATCCGTGTACTGCGCGACAACGTTGTTATCTATGAAGGTGAGCTGGAATCCCTGCGCCGCTTCAAAGATGACGCTAACGAAGTTCGTAACGGTATGGAATGTGGTATCGGCGTGAAGAACTACAACGATGTGCGTGTTGGTGATGTGATCGAAGTCTTCGAAATCATCGAAATCCAACGTACCATCGCCTGATATCAGCCGAGCAAATAGCTAATATCTTTAGGGGGGCCGAGCGCCCCCCGATTTGTATGGAGAATTTATTATGGCGAAAGAATTTGGTCGCCCGCAGCGTGTTTCCCAGGAATTGCAGAAAGAAATCGCAATCATCCTGCAGCGCGAAATTAAAGACCCGCGTCTGGGCATGATGACCACCGTTTCTGGTGTCGAAGTGTCACGCGATCTGGCTTATGCCAAAGTATTTGTTACTTTCCTGAACGACAAAGACGAACAAGCAGTGAAAGAAGGCATCAAGGTTTTACAGGATGCTTCTGGTTATATTCGTTCTTTGCTGGGTAAAGCAATGCGCCTGCGTATCGTGCCGGAACTGACTTTCTTCTACGATAACTCGTTGGTTGAAGGGATGCGCATGTCGAATCTGGTTTCAAACGTCATCAGAAATGATGATGAGCGCCGTGTAAATGATACGGATGACAGCAAGGAGGATTAATGAGTCGTCCTCGTCGTCGTGGTCGTGATATCCACGGAGTACTGTTGTTAGATAAACCTCAGGGTTTATCCTCGAACGATGCGTTGCAGAAAGTTAAGCGTATTTATAATGCTAACCGTGCCGGTCATACCGGAGCGCTTGACCCGCTTGCAACCGGAATGCTGCCGATTTGCCTCGGTGAAGCGACGAAATTCTCGCGTTATCTGCTCGACTCCGATAAGCGTTACCGTGTTATTGCCCGCCTTGGGCAGCGTACTGATACTTCTGATGCTGATGGCACAGTCGTGCAGGAGCGCCCGGTCACTTTTACCGAACAAGAGTTGGCAGTAGCTTTAGAGAGTTTTCGTGGTGAAACACAGCAAGTTCCATCGATGTACTCCGCACTGAAATATCAAGGCAAGCCGCTTTATGAGTATGCACGCCAGGGTATAGAAGTGCCGCGTGAAGCGCGGTCTATCACGGTTTACGAACTTCTGTTTATTCGCCATGAAGGCAATGAGCTTGAGTTGGAAATTCACTGTTCTAAGGGAACATACATCCGAACTATCACCGATGATCTAGGTGAAAAACTCGGTTGTGGTGCTCATGTGACTTTCCTGCGTCGCCTTGCGGTGAGCAAGTATCCTGTCGAACGAATGGTAACGCTTGAACAATTGAATGCGTTGCTTGAACAAGCACAAACGCAAGAAATTGAGCCATCTGTGTTGCTAGATCCACTGCTAATGCCAATGGACAGTCCTGCTTCGGACTTCCCCATCGTGAATTTATTACCTGCTGTTGCGGGTTACTTCAAGAATGGGCAGCCGGTGCAAGTCTCGGGTAGCCCAGCAGAAGGGTTAGTTCGCGTCACCGAAGGTGATGAAGGCAAATTTATCGGCATGGCTGAAATTGATGATGATGGACGCGTTGCGCCTCGTCGTCTGGTCGTTGAGTATCCGCTCTGACACCTGGAGTTGCCTTGCGATAAGAGGTGGCTACAGGTAAAATGGAGCGGCTTAACTTTCATACCCTTGTTTAACATTGTTGTGAAAGTGCACTGGAGTTGCTGAATTAGAGATCGGCACTCTATCTTTTTATCTATAATTTTGGAGTTTAAAATGTCTCTAAGCGTTGAAGCTAAAGCTAAAATCGTTTCTGAGTTTGGTCGTGGTACTAACGACAGCGGTTCTACCGAAGTTCAGGTTGCACTGCTGACTGCACAGATTAACCACCTGCAAGGTCACTTTGCAGAACACAAAAAAGATCACCACAGCCGTCGTGGTCTGCTGCGTATGGTTTCTCAGCGTCGTAAACTGCTCGACTACCTGAAGCGTAAAGATGTAGCACGTTACACCAGCCTGATCGAGCGTCTGGGTCTGCGTCGCTAAGTCTTGCGAGTTTCAGAAAAAGGGGCCTTTTAAGGCCCCTTTTTTCAACCATATGGCAGCAATTCTATGGAAACTAATGTATTGTTGCAGGGTGTGATCTTTATTGCAGAGGTTCGCGCGGCTAATGAGAGGCTTTATCCGCAGGGGCGGGTCAGGGTTGTCATTAGTCGCGAGGATGCGATTTAGATCGGGTTAAACGAAGCAAGTGCAATCACCTGCTTCCAAAGATTATTAAGGATATTATTTTGCTAAATCCGATTGTCCGTAAATTCCAATACGGTCAACATACGGTCACTTTAGAGACCGGTATGATGGCTCGCCAGGCTACCGCTGCAGTAATGGTAAGCATGGACGACACTGCTGTATTCGTGACTGTTGTTGGTCAGAAAAAAGCGAAAGCAGGTCAAGACTTCTTTCCACTGACTGTTAACTATCAGGAGCGTACTTACGCTGCTGGCCGTATCCCAGGCAGCTTCTTCCGTCGTGAAGGCCGCCCAAGTGAAGGCGAAACACTGATCGCGCGTCTGATTGACCGCCCAGTGCGTCCGCTGTTCCCGGAAGGCTTCGTTAACGAAGTACAGGTTATCGCAACCGTCGTTTCCGTGAACCCGCAAGTTCACCCTGACATCGTTGCAATGATCGGTGCTTCTGCCGCTCTGAGCCTGTCTGGTATTCCATTCAATGGTCCAATTGGTTCTGCTCGCGTGGGCTACATCAATGACCAGTACGTGCTGAACCCAACTGCTGACGAACTGAAAACCAGCAAGCTGGATCTGGTTGTTGCCGG
The DNA here is from genome assembly GCA_024169445.1 of Buttiauxella agrestis ATCC 33320. Taxonomy (GTDB): domain Bacteria; phylum Pseudomonadota; class Gammaproteobacteria; order Enterobacterales; family Enterobacteriaceae; genus Buttiauxella; species Buttiauxella ferragutiae. The sequence continues at coordinate 467,547 of JALKFA010000001.1, read as the reverse complement.
TACCGAAGGCGCTGTGCTGATGGTTGAGTCCGAAGCTGAACTGCTGAGCGAAGACCAGATGCTGGGCGCGGTAGTCTTTGGCCACGAACAACAGCAGGTTGTTATCCAGAACATCAACTCTCTGGTTGCTGAAGCTGGCAAACCACGTTGGGACTGGCAGCCTGAAGCTGCTAACGAAGCGCTGAATGCGCGCGTTGCGGCACTTGCTGAATCCCGCCTGAGCGATGCTTATCGTATTACTGATAAGCAAGAGCGTTACGCACAAGTCGACGTTATCAAATCTGACGTTATCGCTGCACTGTCAGCTGAAGACGATTCAATTGATGCTGGCGAAGTTAGCGACATTCTGCACGCTATCGAGAAAAATGTTGTTCGTAGCCGTATTCTGGCTGGTGAACTGCGTATCGATGGTCGCGAAAAAGACATGATCCGTGGTCTGGATGTGCGTACTGGCGTTCTGCCACGTACTCACGGTTCTGCACTGTTCACCCGTGGTGAAACTCAGGCGCTGGTTACAGCAACTCTGGGTACTGCTCGTGATGCACAGAACCTGGATGAGTTGATGGGCGAACGTACCGACAACTTCCTGTTCCACTATAACTTCCCTCCGTACTCCGTAGGCGAAACCGGCATGGTCGGTTCACCGAAGCGTCGTGAGATTGGTCACGGTCGTCTGGCTAAGCGTGGCGTACTGGCTGTTATGCCAGAAGCTGACCGCTTCCCGTACACTGTGCGTGTAGTGTCTGAAATTACCGAATCTAACGGTTCTTCTTCCATGGCTTCCGTATGTGGTGCTTCTCTGGCACTGATGGATGCAGGTGTGCCAATCAAGGCCGCTGTAGCCGGTATTGCGATGGGTCTGGTTAAAGAAGGCGAGAACTTTGTGGTTCTGTCTGACATTCTGGGTGACGAAGACCACCTGGGTGACATGGACTTTAAAGTTGCTGGTAGCCGTGAAGGTATCTCTGCGCTGCAGATGGATATCAAAATTGAAGGTATCACCCGCGAAATCATGCAGGTGGCTCTGAACCAGGCTAAAGGTGCGCGTCTGCATATCCTTGGCGTAATGGAGCAAGCTATCAATGCACCGCGTGGCGACATCTCTGAGTTCGCTCCACGTATTCACACTATCAAAATCAACCCAGACAAGATCAAAGATGTGATCGGTAAGGGTGGTTCTGTGATTCGTGCGCTGACCGAAGAAACCGGTACTACTATTGAAATCGAAGATGACGGTACAGTGAAAATCGCTGCGACCGATGGCGATAAAGCGAAATTCGCAATTCGTCGTATCGAAGAGATCACTGCTGAAATCGAAGTAGGTCGTATCTACAACGGTAAAGTCACTCGTATCGTAGACTTCGGTGCATTTGTTGCGATTGGCGGCGGTAAAGAAGGTCTGGTACACATTTCTCAAATCGCTGACAAGCGTGTAGAGAAAGTGACTGACTACCTGCAAATGGGTCAAGAAGTTCCAGTTAAAGTACTGGAAGTTGATCGCCAGGGCCGTGTACGTCTGAGCATCAAAGAAGCAACTGAGCAGTCTCCAGCGGAAAACGCTGCACCTGCTGCACCAGAAGCTGAGTAAGCGATACCGATAAAGCTCTCCATGGCGACATGGAGAGCTATTTATTACGGGGCAGGGAGTCTCGTTTTAGAGCCGGTGGACAGGACGTCATCCATTAGTTGTCTTCGGGAGTGGGAAATGAAGCCTTTTTTGCGCTGGTGTTTCGTTGCGACAGCTATCACGCTGGCAGGATGCAGCAACTCTGCCTGGCGTAAAAGTGAAGTCCTGGCGGTACCATTGCAGCCGACTTTGCAGCAAGAAGTGATTCTTGCACGCATGGAACAGATACTTGCCAGCCGGGCTTTAACCGATGATGAACGCGCACAGCTTTTATATGAGCGCGGAGTGTTGTATGATAGCCTCGGCTTGCGGGCTCTGGCGCGAAATGATTTTTCACAAGCGTTGGCAATCCGCCCCGATATGCCTGAAGTATTCAATTACTTAGGCATATATTTAACGCAGGCAGGCAATTTTGATGCTGCCTATGAAGCGTTTGATTCTGTACTTGAGCTTGATCCAACTTACAACTACGCGCATTTAAATCGCGGTATCGCCCTCTACTACGGTGGTCGTTATCGTTTAGCGCAAGATGATCTGCTGGCGTTTTATCAAGACGATCCCAATGATCCTTTCCGTAGTCTGTGGCTCTACCTTGCTGAAAGCAACTTAGATGCAAAGCAGGCTAAAGTGGCGTTACAACAGCGCCTCGATAAATCGGATAAAGAGCAATGGGGATGGAACATTGTCGAGTTCTACCTGGGGAACATTAACGAAGCAACGTTAATGGAACGCCTCAAGGCGGACGCAACGGATAACACCTCGCTCGCTGAGCATCTCAGTGAAACCAACTTCTATTTAGGTAAGTACTACCTAAGTCTGGGGGAAAAGGACAGCGCCACGGCACTGTTCAAGTTAGCGGTCGCTAACAACGTACACAACTACGTTGAGCATCGTTATGCATTGTTGGAATTAGCGCTCTTGGGCCAGGAGCAAGATGACCTGGCAGAATCGGACCAGCAATAGCTGACGAACATCGATCAGCCCATAAACTTTTTTATTAAAGTCATCACCTTAACGGGTGAGGGCGTTTTTGTTCGTTAATCAACCAAATTTGAGCCGGTTCACACTTTTCAATGAAAATTGCAGGTCAATTTCACGATGAGTTATGTAGACTGGCCGCCATCTACGAGGCACGTGTACTACATGACTGACATCATCGAGACTACTACTATCGAAACTACTTTTTCTGATCTGGGTCTTAACGACTCCATCCTTAAAGCCCTGAACGATCTGGGTTACGAAAAACCATCTCCAATCCAGGCAGAGTGTATTCCACAGCTGCTGGCTGGCCGCGATGTACTGGGTATGGCCCAGACGGGTAGCGGCAAAACTGCAGCGTTCTCTTTACCGCTGCTGCACAACCTTGATCCAGAGCTGAAAGCACCACAAATCCTGGTGCTGGCACCGACCCGCGAACTGGCGGTTCAGGTTGCTGAAGCCATGACGGATTTCTCTAAACATATGCACGGCGTAAACGTGGTAGCCCTTTACGGTGGCCAGCGTTATGACGTGCAGCTGCGCGCCCTGCGTCAGGGACCACAAATTGTTGTTGGTACCCCAGGTCGTCTGCTTGACCACTTAAAACGCGGTACGCTGAATCTGTCCAACCTGAAAGGTCTGGTACTGGACGAAGCTGATGAAATGTTGCGTATGGGCTTCATCGAAGACGTTGAAACCATCATGGCGCAGATCCCAGAAGGTCATCAGACCGCTCTGTTCTCTGCAACTATGCCAGAAGCAATTCGTCGTATTACTCGTCGCTTCATGAAAGATCCGCAGGAAGTTCGCATTCAATCTAGCGTAACGACTCGCCCGGACATCAGCCAGAGCTACTGGACTGTCCACGGTATGCGTAAAAATGAAGCGCTGGTTCGCTTCCTGGAATCTGAAGATTTTGATGCGGCGATCATTTTCGTACGTACCAAAAACGCGACTCTGGAAGTGGCTGAAGCACTGGAACAAAGCGGCTATAACAGCGCAGCACTGAACGGTGACATGAACCAGGCACTGCGTGAGCAAACCCTGGAGCGTCTGAAAGACGGTCGTCTGGACATCCTGATTGCAACCGACGTTGCGGCTCGTGGCCTGGACGTTGAGCGTATCAGCCTGGTTGTTAACTATGACATCCCGATGGACTCAGAGTCTTACGTTCACCGTATCGGCCGTACTGGTCGTGCAGGTCGTGCTGGCCGTGCGCTGCTGTTCGTTGAGAACCGCGAGCGTCGTCTGCTGCGCAACATCGAACGCACCATGAAGCTGACTATTCCTGAAGTTGAACTGCCAAACCGTGAACTGCTGAGCGAGCGTCGCCTGGCTAAGTTTGCCGCTAAAGTTCAGCAGCAACTGGAAAGCAGCGATCTGGATCTGTACCGTGGCCTGCTGGCGAAAATCCAACCTTCTGCTGAATCAGAAGAAGCGCTGGATATGGAAACACTGGCTGCAGCACTGCTGAAAATGGCACAGGGCGAACGTCCTCTGATTCTGCCACCAGATGCACCGATGCGTCCACGTCGTGAATTCCGTGAGCGTGATGAGCGTTTCGAACGTTCAGACCGTGCTCCACGTGGTGACCGTGGTGATCGTGCACCACGCGGTGATCGTCCAGAGCGTTCAGATCGTCCACAGCGTGATGGCGATGCACCACGTCGTGAACGTCGTGACGTTGGCGATATGGAACTGTACCGTATCGAAGTTGGCCGTGATGATGGTGTTGAAGTTCGTCATATCGTTGGCGCTATCGCTAACGAAGGCGATATCAGCAGCCGTTACATTGGTAACATCAAGCTGTTCGGTACCCACTCAACCATCGAGCTGCCAAAAGGCATGCCAGGTGAGATCCTGCAGCACTTTACCCGTACTCGTATTCTGAACAAACCAATGAATATGCAGTTGATGGGTGATGCACAGCCACGTACTGACCGTGGCGGCGAACGTCGTGGCGGCGGTGCTGGTGCAGGCGCAGGCCGTAGCTTCGGTGGTGGTGGTGAGCGTCGTGAAGGCGGTCGTGGTCCACGTCGTGACGGTCCAGGTGCTGGCGCACCACGTAGCTTCAGCGGCGAACGTCGCGAAGGCGGTCGTGGCCCACGTCGTGAAGACGGTGCAGCTCCTGCTCGTCGTCGTACCACAGAAGCATAATTGACAGAAGTTTATGCCTGCTGTTAATCAGCAGGCAGTGATAAAAATCCTGGTTAATGCAACCGGGATTTTTTTTATCCAAATTGTACTCATGTACTGGTACAATGTTGCGCAGTAAACCTGTCGCTTCGACAGCCGTTCAATGTTTCAGGAATTCGTATGGCAACCTTATCGACCACCCAGGTATCGCCGTCTATTTTCGGCGGAGTCATGATTATTGGCGGCACCATTATTGGTGCCGGAATGTTTTCCCTGCCGGTGGTGATGTCAGGCGCGTGGTTTTTCTGGTCTTTAGCGGCACTGATTGTGACGTGGTTTTGTATGTTGCACTCTGGTTTGATGATTCTGGAAGCGAACCTGAATTACCGTGTGGGTTCAAGTTTTGACACCGTCACCAAAGACTTACTGGGCAAAGGCTGGAATCTGATTAACGGTCTGTCCATCGCATTTGTGCTGTATATCCTGACCTACGCCTATATCTCGGCAAGCGGCTCAGTGATTCATCACACGCTGGGAAAAATGTCCGTCGATTTCCCCGCGAGATTTGCTGGGCTAATCTTTGCCCTGGTAGTGGCGTTTATTGTCTGGTTGAGTACGCGCGCAGTTAGCCGCATGACGACGATTGTGCTCGGTGCCAAAATCCTGTCCTTTTTTATGACGTTTGGCGGCCTGATGTGGCATGTCGAACCCGCAACACTTCTTGATAGCAAAGCAGTCAACCCAAGCTATTTACCGTATCTGTTTATGACGCTGCCATTTTGCCTCGCCTCATTTGGTTACCACGGCAACGTGCCGAGCCTGATGAAGTATTACGGTAAAGATCCCCAAACCATCAAGCGTTGCCTGGTCTGGGGAACACTGATGGCGCTGGGTCTATACGTCATTTGGTTGATAGGCAGTATGGGCAATATCCCGCGCGGTGACTTTATCGCCATTGCGGATAAAGGCGGCAACATTGATGTGCTGGTTGGGGCGCTGAGCGGTGTGTTGAATAGCCGTGCGCTGGACTTGCTGCTGATCGTGTTCTCTAACTTCGCCGTTGCGAGTTCCTTCCTGGGCGTGACGTTAGGATTATTCGATTATCTTGCTGATTTGTTTAAGTTCGACGACTCACCGATGGGTCGTCTGAAAACTGCCTTAGTGACATTTATCCCGCCGATGTTGGGTGGCGTTATCTGGCCTGACGGGTTTATCTACGCGATTGGTTTTGCGGGGCTGGCAGCCACTATCTGGGCAGCAATCGTTCCGGCGCTGTTGGCTAAAGCTTCACGTAAGAAATTCGGCAGCCCAATTTATCGGGTATGGGGCGGGAACAAAATGATCGTGCTGATTCTGATCTTTGGCATGACCAACGCTGCCATTCATATCCTTTCGAGCTTCGATTTACTGCCGGTTTATCATTGAATTCTCGATCTTCACCCTCTTCCTGAGGGCGAGGGGATTGCTTGGTTTCCCCCTCTCCCTTTGGGCTGTCTCTTAGTCACATCTTTGTGAGACGGGAGGCAGTTCCGTTCACCCGATGTTCAGTGTTTCATATAGCCACTGAACTGGTGAACGTCTTAGGGTGACCACCGTCGTTACCCTAAGAACCCGGACTCCCGGCAAATCAATCGCCGCAAGCGGTAAACCTCCATTTTGCCTCCGTGTCAGGGTCGGTTGCGATTCGTTCCCGACGATCGCGCCCTCCAGCCGTTCCCGACGGCTGGACCCTGCCACCAGGAGTCAAAATGGAGGCGATTTAAGCCGGACCTGAAAGTCAAAGTCAAAGTCAAAAGACAGAGCGGTTTTGACCTTGTTGCCGGCTTCAATCGCACCGTTTTTCGCCCTTCAGTCGGGGTCACGTGGCCGGGAGCCACGTGAGAGAGCGATCGTCTGGAACGAATCGCGAACGACCCCGAATGTTGGGTGAAAAACGGTGTTTACCGCTTTAGCGGCGATTGATTTGCCGGGCGCCTGGATTATCAAGGGGTTGGCGTTAACCCCTTGATACGTTCACCGTTTTCGGGAATTAAAGAGATAACAGAACGCACAGGTGAACGGAAAATCAACGAGGCTTACAGGTCTCACCCTGACAAAATGCCCGGGTGAGTTGTGTATAAGAGACAGCCCTTTGGGAGAGGGCCGGGGTGAGGGAAAGTTAGTCCGTCAGGCTCTCATGCACATCCATTGCCAAATCAAATGAATGTAACCGCGCTTCGGTATCAAATATTTGCCCGTTAACCATAATCTCATCGGCCTGCGTTTCTCGTAGTAACGAAATCAACCCATGGCGCACTTTCGCTTTATCACCCACCAGTGACATGCTCAGCGCTTGCTGCACACCATACTTCTCTGCCGGACTCCAGAAACTATCCATGCTTTCAATCGGTGGTGGCAGCTGGCCGGTTTCGCCACGGCGTAATTTAACGAAGGCCTGCTGCATCGATGTAAACAGGAATTCGGCATCGCGGTTACTGTCGGCGGCGACGATATTAATACATACCATCGCATACGGTTTTTCAAGACGAGCAGAGGGTTTGAACTGGGCGCGATAAAGTTGCAGAGCCTGGAACAACATATCTGGCGCAAAGTGCGAAGCAAAGGCAAATGGCAGCCCAAGTTGTGCCGCGAGTTGGGCGCTGTACAAGCTGGAGCCTAACAACCAGACCGGAATTTTAGCGTTGTAACCCGGAACCGGGCGCACCGCCGGGGTGGGGTCGGTTGCATCAAACCAGGACACCAGCTCACTGACATCGCGCGGGAAGTTATCGATATCACCACTCATATGGCGGCGCAGCGCCATCATGGTCCGTTGATCGCTACCAGGTGCGCGGCCTAAACCCAAGTCAATACGCCCAGGATAAAGAGTTTCCAGCGTGCCAAATTGTTCGGCAATCACTAAAGGTGAATGGTTCGGCAGCATCACGCCACCGGAACCCAGGCGTAATGTTTCGGTATTCGCCGCCAGATAACCAATCAGTACCGACGTTGCCGCACTGGCAATCCCAGTCATATTGTGGTGTTCAGCCAGCCAGTAGCGGTGATAGCCACGTTTTTCGGCCAGGCGCGCTAAATCCAGAGAACGATGAAATGCGTCACGAGGCTCGGAGCCTTGTGGAATAGGGGCTAGATCGAGTAAAGAGAACGGGACTTTTGTGATGTCAGGCATAACGGCTCACTTTGTTTGGGTACTACGTTTGCTGATAATCTCTTCAGTATTGCTGAAAATCATCAACATTTAAGTAACAAAGTGAGCCTTTTCTCAGCTCTGAGTGACTAACTCTAAGCCTGCGACGCGCCGCCAGTAGCCATTACAATCGCTTTGCTGTGCCAGAGTTAAAGGCGCATTGCCGTTCTCATTTTTTCGGAATGCTTCCAGCACGCGCAGGGTATCCATGCCCATTGGCGATAAACGCACCATGTCGACCAGGCCTTTCATTGATGCCAGTTCGTTACCGAGGTTGTAAACATAACCGCTCATGGTTTGAATGCCATTAAGCACAAACACTTGCTGATTTTCCTGTGAAAGCATGTTGCGCCCGACAGGATATTTAATGCAGCAGGTTTCGCATTCATCTTTTGGCTTATCTTCGGAACGAGCGGTAAAACAACGGGCAGAGTAGGCCAGTGGCAAGTGCCCGTAACTGAGGACTTCAACTTCAAACTTGTTGCGGATGCCCAACTCATCGCACTGAATCAACATGTTTTTCAGCCAATCTCGCGACAGCTCCACAGGCATGCACCAACGAACCATGCCTTGTTTGAGCAGCAAGCGCAGCGTCACTGCGTTGTAACAGTTAAGCGCATGCCCGGCGACAAATGGCAGCTTGCGTTCTGCCGCCATGTTCACGGCACCAAGGTCATTGGCTTCAATCAGGAACTCGCCATTCTCAACATAGCGTTTTAGCTCGTTCAACTCAGACGGAGCTTGAACCAGTGCCAAAGTAGAGAGCACCACTTGCTTGCCCTGGCTTGCCAGGCTTTTCGCCATATCCAGCCATTCACCCGTCTTGGTAGCACGACGTTTGCTGCATACCGACTCACCAAGATAAATAGTTTCAGCACTGCTTTTTGCCGCAGCCTGGTAAAACTTTTCCAGCGTCTCTTTTGGCCAATAATACAACACTGGCCCTAATGAATATTTCATGGGATATCCTACTGCCATTTACGGTGATAGGCACCGAGAGTGGTTTGTGTGCCTTCGGCCATCGCCCCTAATGCTTCCATCCATGCCGGTTGTGCACGGTAATTTTCAGGATCGGCCATGCAGCGGTCGATTGCCTGACGCCACACTTTAGCGACCTGGCTGACATACGCCGGGCTACGTTGGCGACCTTCGATTTTCACGGATGCAATATTTGCGGCGAGTAATTCAGGCAGCAGCTCAAGCGTGTTCAGGCTGGTTGGCTCTTCTAGCGCGTGATATTTCTGATCATCAACCAGATAGCGCCCTTTACAAAGCGTCGGGTAACCGGCGTTTTCGCCATCCTGGTAACGGTCAATCAGCACATCATTGAGGCGTGATTCCAGACCTTGTGGCGTTTGTTGCCAACGAACAAAGCGCGCAGGAGAGCATGCGCCCACCGTATTTGGCGACTCGCCAGTCAGATAAGAAGAAAGATAACAGCGACCTTCCGCCATGATGCACAGGCTACCGAAAGCGAAAACCTCCAGTGGCACCGGTGTCACGCGGGCTAACTGTTTTACCTGATGAATGGATAACACACGCGGCAGAACGACACGAGCCACGTCGAAATGACGATGATAAAAACGAATCGCTTCTTCGTTGGTGGCGGAAGCTTGTACTGAAACATGGCGTTCGATATGCGGATAACGCTCAGCCGCGTATTCAAGCATAGCGAGGTCAGCCAAAATGAGGGCATCGGCTCCGAGTTGCGCTGCCATATCCACTGCTCGTTGCCAGCGCACGTAGCCGTCAGGGTGCGCGAACGTATTGATAGCGATATGGAGCTTACGGCGATGTTGATGCACGTAACTTACCGCTTCTTGCAGTTTCTTCTCCGTGAAATTCAGTCCAGCAAAATGGCGTGCGTTGGTATCATCTTTAAGACCAATGTAAACCGCGTCGGCACCATTATCGATGGCCGCTTTCAACGCCGGTAAGTTTCCGGCTGGGCAAAGCAACTCCATAATTTATCCTGAATCATCGGGAAACCTCAGAGGTGACCCGTGCAGCCCAAGGCAAGGGCCGCAAAATTGTTAACGAACTGGGATTTTAGTTAACCCGACAGCGACAAATTTTGATTTAAGGCAGCTAATGGCGTATTGATCGCTTATTGATGTGACCTATAAGTCGTCTTGATAACCCGCGTAATTGTTGATTTGCACCGCTACGGAGAATAGTTGGTGTGGCAAAATAGCGGATAAATTTCTCAAGGAGTAAAGCTCGTGTTGGATAAATTGCGTTCACGCCTGGTCCATCTTGGCCCGTCACTGTTAAGAACACCGGTTAAACTGACGCCCTTTGCTCTAAAGCGCCAGGTGCTAGAGCAGGTACTTGGCTGGCAGTTTCGTCAGGCGATGGAAGAGGGTGAGCTAGAATTTCTTGAGGGACGCTGGTTAAGTATTGAAGTACGCGACCTCGATCTGAAGTGGTTTACTTCGGTACAAGATAATAAACTGGTAGTGCGTGAAGATGCCCCAGCAGATGTCAGCTTCAGTGCAACCGCCAACGATCTGTTGATGATCGCAGCCCGCAAGCAAGATCCGGATACCTTGTTTTTCCAGCGCCGTTTGGTCATTGAAGGCGACACTGAACTTGGGCTATATGTTAAAAACCTAATGGATGCCATTGAGCTGGATGCGATGCCTAAACCATTACGCATGCTGCTGCTACAACTGGCTGATTTTGTCGAAGCAGGTATGAAATATCAGTCTGCTCCAGAAAGTAACTCGGTAGGTGAGCCATGCTAATTCGTGTAGAAATACCCATTGATGCTCCGGGCATCGACGCCTTACTTCGCCGTTCTTTTAAAGGTGATGGTGAAGCCGATTTGGTCAAAGATTTACGAGAAGACGGCCTGCTAACGCTTGGCGTTGTTGCCACTGATGACGAAGGTCAGGTTGTGGGTTACGCCGCTTTCAGTCCTGTCGCCGTAGAAGGTGAAGAGCTGCAATGGGTGGGGCTTGCGCCGCTTGCCGTTGATGAAGCTTACCGTGGGCAGGGCCTGGCGAAGCAACTGGTTTACGAAGGACTGGATTCGCTCAATGAGTTTGGTTACGCAGCCGTTGTGACTTTAGGTGAGCCGGAACTCTACAGCCGCTTTGGTTTTGTTCCTGCCGCTCAATACGGCTTACGCTGTGCCTGGCCAGACACCGAAGCTTATTTCCTGATCCATCCGTTAGCTGACGATGCGCTGACTGGTGTTTCAGGACTGGTGGAATACCACGAGCATTTCAACCGGGAGTTTTAATTTCCGGAGTCTTTTGAAGATCTGCCAGCAGGTCTTCAAAAGGCAGTATCCCCTTTACCAACATCTCTTTGCTCGCTTTCGGTAGTTGTTTGATGCGATATTCCAGGCGTAACGCACTGGAACGATCGCCCACCAAATGGCTGAATGCCAGTGTAAGTTCGCCTTTCCCGCGCAGCGCTTTCGCACCTTTCCCTGTTTGATGCTGTGAGAAACGGCGCTCCACATTAGTGGTAATGCCCGTATATAAACGGTTATCGAGAGTGCGGACTAAATAGAGATACCAGGGAGACATAGGTCAGGCGCATAATTGACATTTCCCGCAGAATATCACTCTTCAGGTTGCACATGGAAACTCTCAATGCCATCAGTCGTTGGCTGAACAAACAGCATGTACTGACTTACTGCGCAGGTAGTCACGGCGATTTATGGTGCGCGAATGCGTTCTACCTCTTTGATGAACAACGGGTGGCTTTTTATCTGCTCAGTGAATCCCATACCCGTCACGGTGAGTTAATTGGCCAGCAGGCCCATGTCGCCGGAACCGTCAATGGACAGCCGAAAACTGTCGCATTAATTCGTGGTGTGCAGTTCCGAGGTGAAATCAAATTAGTAGAAGAAGGCGAAGTGGACAGTATCCGCAGCCGTTACTGTAAGCGCTTCCCGGTTGCCCGAATGATGTCTGCACCGGTATGGGAACTTCGGCTTGATGAAATAAAAATGACCGACAACACGCTCGGTTTTGGAAAAAAACTACACTGGCTGCGGGATGAAACTAAGCTTGGTGAATAAGCGAAAGGAGAACTTATGAGCCGGGTTTTGCTAACAGGGGCCACAGGTCTCATTGGTGGACATCTATTACGCATGTTGATCAATGCGCCGCAAGTCAGCCACATCATTGCGGCGACAAGGCGTCCCTTGCCTGCGATGAACAACGTCACCAATCCCTACGATCCTCAGTTGAGTGACGCACTCACACAATTAACCGAGCCGCTTGATACGGTCTTTTGTTGTCTCGGTACCACTATGAAAGAAGCGGGTAGCAAAGAGGCTTTTGTATTAGCGGATTACACGCTGGTGGTGGATACCGCGATAACCGGCTTGCGTCTGGGGGCAAAACATATGCTGGTGGTCAGCGCTATCGGTGCAAACAGCAAATCACCGTTCTTCTACAACCGGGTGAAAGGGGAAATGGAAGAGGCGCTTATCGCGCAGAACTGGCCACGTTTAACCATTGCTCGCCCGTCTATGCTGCTTGGGCATCGTGAATCACAACGCTTTAATGAATCGCTGTTGGCGCCGTTGTTTAAAATCATGCCGGGGAAATGGAAATCCATTGAAGCGCGGGATGTGGCAAAGACGATGTTGCGAGAAGCGCTGGCTCCCTCTCGCGAAGGCGTGAACATTCTGGATTCACATGACCTCAGATTGCTGGCAAAGGGTGATTAACGTGTTTTTGTAGGGTGGATAAGCGTTTTAGCGTCATCCACCATTTGCATCAGTGGTGCCGGATGACGCTGCGCTTATCCGACCTACGAGGGGCTTTATCGTAAATGATGCACAACCTGGTTGCTGCTGCCGCGCCAGACAAGCGACGGGTCTTTGAGATCCTGAACAAATTTACCGTCGATCAGCACATTGATTAAATCAACAACTTCGCGTTGAGCTTCGGTTAATTCTTCAAGCCTATAGCCCGTCCACATCCAGATATCTTTGCCGGGACATTCCGTTTTCACTCGTCGCACCAGTTTCAACACATCCGCGATATTTTGCGGATGAAGCGGATCGCCGCCTGAAAGCGACAACCCCTGGCGGCGGATACGCGTGTCATTAAGATCGTTAATGATCCGGTCTTCCATCTCCTGCGTGAACGGCACACCGGAATTCACCCGCCATGTGCTTTTGTTATAACAGCCTGCGCACTCATGCACGCAGCCTGAAACAAACAGTGTGCAGCGGGTACCCGGCCCGTTAACAATATCAACCGGGTAATACTGGTGCATGTTCACTTAGCCGATCTGCCCGTTGCCGAGGTGCTTCACGCGGCGCTTCACTTCTTCTTGCTTGCCGGCGTTAAACGGGCGAGCATCCGGGCTGCCGAGGTAACCGCAAACGCGGCGCGTTACCGAGACGCGAGCGGCGTCGTGGTTACCACATTTCGGGCAGGTGAAGCCTTTGCTGGTGCATTCAAACTCACCGGTAAAGCCACATTCGTAGCACTCATCAATTGGCGTGTTAGTGCCGTAGTACGGAACGTGTTGGTAGCTGTAATCCCAGACATCTTCCAGCGCTTTCAGGTTGTGCTGAATGTTCGGGTATTCGCCGTAACAGATGAAACCGCCGTTCGCTACTGGCGGATAGGCAGCTTCAAAGTCGATTTTGTCGTAAGGGTTAACTTTCTTCTCAACATCTAAGTGGAAGCTGTTGGTGTAGTAACCTTTATCCGTCACGCCAGCAACCACGCCAAACTCAGCGGTATCAAGACGGCAGAAGCGGTCGCACAGGTTTTCACTTGGCGTGCTGTAAAGGCTGAAACCGTAGCCCGTTTCTTCTTTCCATGTGTCAGTTGCCTGGCGCAGACGCTCAACAATTGCCACGGCTTTCGCACGCAGTTCTTCGCTGTCGTAAACGTGCTGATTACCAAACAGCGCATTCACCGTTTCGTGGATGCCGATGTAACCCAGGGAAATCGACGCACGGCCATTTTTGAAAATCTCAGAAACGTCGTCGTCGGCTTTCAGGCGCACACCGCAAGCCCCTTCCATATACAGGATTGGCGCAACGCGAGCTTTCACTCCTTCCAGCCGTGCGATACGCGTCATCAGGGCTTTAAAAGCCAGCTCCAGGCGGCTTTCGAGCAGCGTCCAGAACGTGGCTTCATCGCCTTTTGCTTCCAGCGCAATACGCGGCAAGTTCAGGCTGATCACGCCGATGTTATTACGGCCATCGTGAATCTGTTCGCCGTTCTCTTCATATACGCCAAGGAAACTACGGCAGCCCATTGGTGTTTTGAACGAGCCGGTCACTTTCACGACCTGGTCATAGTTCAGGATATCCGGGTACATGCGCTTGCTGGCGCACTCCAGAGCCAACTGTTTAATGTCATAGTTTGCATCGCCAGCCTTGTGGTTCAGACCCTCTTTGATAGCAAATACCAGTTTCGGGAACACCGCCGTTTTGCGGTTTTTGCCCAGACCTGCGATGCGATTACGCAGAATAGATTTCTGAATCAGACGTGATTCCCAACTAGTTCCCAGGCCAAAACCAAAGGTGACAAACGGCGTCTGACCATTGGCTGTATGCAGCGTATTCACTTCATATTCCAGGGACTGGAAGGCGTCATAACACTCTTTCTCAGTACGGGAAAGCGCATAACCTTCGGCATCCGGGATCTGCCATTCCTCGGCGGTTTCACGGTGTTTTTCAAAGCTTGCGGTGACAAATGGCGCCAGCACTTCGTCAATACGGTTAATCGTGGTGCCGCCGTAAATATGGCTGGCAACCTGAGCAATAATTTGCGCAGTCACCGCTGTGGCGGTAGAGATGGATTTTGGTGGCTCGATTTCCGCATTACCCATCTTAAAACCGTGCGTCAGCATGCCTTTGAGATCGATAAGCATGCAGTTAAACATCGGGAAGAACGGGGAGTAATCCAGATCGTGATAGTGAATATCGCCACGCTCGTGGGCCAGTACCACATCACGCGGTAACAAATGCTGTGAGGCGTAGTGTTTAGCCACGATCCCAGCTAACAGGTCGCGCTGTGTCGGGATAACCTTGCTGTCTTTATTCGCATTTTCGTTGAGCAAGGCGGAGTTAGTTTGTTCAACCAGACCGCGGATCTCCTGGTTTAAGCGGCCACGTTTTTCGCGCTCAATATCACGGTCATGACGATATTCGATATAAGCACGCGCCAGTTGCTTGTAGTCACCAGCCATTAGCTGATTTTCCACGGCAGTCTGGATTTCACCGATATCAACCTGAGTGCGGCCTTCCATTTGCGCACGAACAATATCTGCGACGGTGGCGCAATAGTCTGCGTCATCGACTCCCGCTGCTTTAGCTGCACGAAGAATAGCTTCTTTAATGCGCTCTGAAGTGAAAGGCACTTTGCACCCGTCTCTTTTCATCACATGCGGTGTCATGATCTCTCCATTCTAAAAAGGTTATCCACAAAGGATTGAAATTGTTCGCAAGCCGAAATTTGCTCGCGTTGCCATAGGCTTTATGATTTTGAGCCGATGTTTATCCACAGATAATCCCCTGAATCCTCTGTGGTACTTGTTGCTATAATAGTCGAAAAATACAATATGTGGGGTCGGGGCGCATTTTAAGGTCTATATGTAGTGCTTTGCATCAAAGATGTTTGCGATTTTATTGATGCAGAACAAAGTAAATCGGTAGTAGTAGGAAGGATGGGCTACGCGGAGAAGACCTAAAATTTTGGCAGAGAGATCTCCCTCAATTATTAGGGAGATCCTTCCTGGTGGAAATTAACACTGCAACCAATAAACCGCCTCAAATGGCCGTAAGCTGATCTCGCCAGGTTTCCCCGCTGCATCAGCGTAGTTGCTCATCAGTACATCCCAGTCGCCTTCAAAGGCTTCCGGCATCCACCATTGATTTTCACGGCTGAGGTTCGCCGCAACCACCAGTGTTTGCCCTTGCCATTCACGGCGGTAACACCACAAATACGGATGCTCAGGCAGCAGATCCTGATAACTACCCCAGGTGAAAACAGGGTTGGCTTTACGCAGTTTGATGAGGCGTTGGTAGGCATAAAATACTGAATCGGCATCGTCAACCGCTGCTCTGGCATTGATGGTCTGATAGTTATCGCACAGGTTGATCCACGGCGTACCGGTGGTAAATCCTGCGTTTTCGCCATCGTCCCATTGCATCGGCGTACGGCTGTTATCGCGCGATTTACTGGCGAGGATCGCCAGCAGATTGTCACTCTCGCGGCCCTGGGCGCGCAACTCGGCGTACATGTTGTGGCTTTCGACATCACGGTAATCAATGATGCGTTTGAAGTGCGGGTTGGTCATCCCCAACTCTTCGCCCTGATAGATATACGGCGTGCCCTGCATGCCATGTAGCACCATCGCCAGCATTTTGGCTGCCGGCACACGCAGTTCGCCTTCGTCACCAAAGCGCGACACAATGCGCGGCTGGTCGTGGTTACACCAGAACAACGCATTCCACGCTACGTTGTGCATGCCTTGTTGCCAGTGGCTGAAAATCGCTTTCAGTGCGATGTAATCAGGGGCTGCCAGCGCCCATTTTTGCCCGTCCGGATAATCCACTTTCAGGTGATGGAAGTTGAACGTCATCGACAGCTCATTGCTGTTGAGTGCGGCATATTGCTGGCAGTTATCGAGCGTGGTGGAGGACATTTCGCCCACCGTCATTAACTCGCGTGGTACAAACACATCGCGGCTTAATTCTTGCAGATATTCGTGGATGCGCGGCCCGTCGGTGTAAAAACGACGCCCGTCACCGCCTTCAATATCAGCCGGGAAATCCTGATCCTTGGAAACCAGGTTGATCACATCAAGACGCAAACCATCTACGCCACGGTCGGCCCAGAATTCGCAGACCTTTTTCAGTTCAGCGCGAACTTGCGGGTTTTCCCAGTTGAGATCTGCCTGCTCCGGCGCAAACAGGTGCAGATAATACTGGCCGCTCTCTGCGTGCCAGCGCCAGGCGTTACCACCGAATTTAGAGCGCCAGTTGTTGGGTAAAACGTCTGGCGTACCGTCGCGCCAGATATAAAACTCGCGGTACGGGCTCTCTTTGTTCAGCGATTCGTGGAACCATGCATGTTGCGTGGAAGTATGGTTAAACACCATATCCAGAACGACGCGGATACCGCGATCGTGGGCGCCTGCAACCAGTAAATCAAAGTCATCCAGCGTGCCGTAGGTATGATCGATGGCACAGTAGTTCGCCACGTCATAGCCGTTATCGACCTGCGGCGAAACATAAAACGGTGTTAGCCAGATGGCATCCACACCAAGCAGTTTGAGATAGTCCAGGCGCTTAATTACGCCAATCAAATCACCGGTACCACTGCCAGTCGTGTCCTGGAAACTCTTCGGGTAGATCTGGTAAATGACACCGTGTTGCCACCAGGGAGGAGTTGTATTCATAAATCATTCCTAAAACCAGTGAGGCCAATGTGACCTCTGTTGTCGGATGACGCTAGCGCTTATCCGACCTACGAAAAGCCGTTGTAGGGTGGATAAGCGTTAGCGTCATCCACCACCGATTGTGAACTGATTACACCACCAGCAACAAACCTTGACGGTGTTTGCGTTTATACATCACGCTGGTCAATACAATCGGCACGATGACGGCAATCAGAATCGCCAGCGAATACACTTCCCAGTAACGCGGCTGAATGGACAAAATGCCCGGTAAACCACCCACGCCAATCCCGTTTGCCATCACACCGCTCAGGCCACACAGTAAGCCCGCAAGCCCTGAGCCAATCATTGCGCACAGCATCGGGAAGCGGTATTTCAGGTTGATGCCGTACATCGCCGGTTCGGTCACGCCCAGGTAGGCAGAAATCGCCGCCGGAACTGAAATCTCACGTTCGTTGTGCTTACGGCTGCAAATAATGATGCCAACCACCGCAGATGCCTGAGCAATGTTAGACAGCGCAATCAGCGGCCAAACTGGGGTTCCACCCATGCTCTGAATCATCTGCATGTCGATGGCGAGCGTGGTCTGATGCACACCGGTAATCACCAGCGGTGCGTACAGGAAGCCAAACAGCGCGGCACCAATCGGCGCAAAACTGCCGGTCATCAGATGGCGAACTGCAAAGGCCACACCGTCACCAATCCAGCGGCCAAACGGGCCGATAAACGCGTGCGCCAGGAACACCGCCAGAATCAGCGAACACACAGGCACTATTACAAGATAGAGGTAATCCGGCACGATGCGTTTCAGACGCGTCTCAATAAAGCCCAAAGCCAGGCCCGCCAACAAGGCTGGAATCACTTGCGCCTGGTAGCCCACTTTCTCGATGGTAAACAGGCCAAAGTTCCACACTTCAGGAATTTTGCTACCCAATTCATAGGCATTCATCAGCTGTGGTGATACCAGCGTGACGCCAAGCACAATCCCAAGGATAGGTGTCCCGCCCATTTTTCGCACGGCTGACCAGCAAATACCGACTGGCAGATAGAAGAAGATTGCCTCGCCAATCAGCCATAAGAAGTCGTAAATCGATTGTAGCGACGGGTGCATTTGCGCCAGTGTCTGCCCGTTGCTCATCGGCAAGTCGCCGATCACATTACGGAAGCCGAGGATTAAACCGCCGCTGATCAATGCCGGTAACAGTGGGAAGAAGATCTCGGCGAAGTGGGAGATCAAACGCTCATGCCATTTCATATTCTGGCGCGCGGCGAGTTTTGCTTGTTCTTTGTCTGAGTTGCTGTGGCCACTTGTGGCGATCAACGCCTGATAGTAATCGCCGACTTCGGGGCCAATCACTACCTGGAACTGCCCGGCATTGGTAAAGCAGCCTTTCACCATCGGTAATTCTTCAATCTGTTTTGGTGATGCAGCGGCTGGGTTATTCAATACAAAACGCAAGCGGGTAATACAATGGCTCACAGTGGCGATGTTGCCACGTCCGCCAACCAGCTCTATCAGCCTGTCTATATCTTGTTGTTTCACTTTGGCCATGATGATGTCCCGAGGTAGTGAGGTGTTATCTGCCAGCAAGGTTATCTTTTAATCTTTTTTACGAAAATGGGAACGTTCCCGAAATAAGGCGACGATCACAATAAACCGTAAAAGAGGGGAGATTACTGTAATGATCCGGGGATAACGATCTGCTGTAGATCGCGGGTTTGGGTGATCTGGCCGATCAGTTGTCTTGCGGCCTGGCGACCGGCTTCGGCGTAACCGGGATCGACGGTAATGATCTCGGGATGGAGGAATTTCATCAGCGGCGTGCTACCGACGCTCGCCAGTTGCAAAGCGCTGTTTTGTTGTTCTTGCAGATATTTACTGGCACCCAAAGCGAGGGTATCGGTGGCGCACAGCAGCGCGGTGGTTTCCGGAGTCAATACTTCGGCCACGTGGTCATAACCTTGTTTCATTGCCAGGCCCGGCAGGACGAAATTCGGTGTTAGCGCGTGGCTTTTACAGAACGCGAGATACGCCTGATGGCGGCGAAAACCGGTAGTGACATCGCTATGGGGAACGCCGAGGAAACTAATCTGGCGGTGGCCTTGCTCATACAGACGAGCCATCAAAATATCGATAGCGCCTTCATCGTCATAACACACCGAAGCAAACCCTTTGGCGTCCCGCGCCATCAGCACCAGCGTCGATTGCCACGGAGCGAGTATTTTCTCATTGATGCCGGTGAAGCCAAACAAAATCACCCCGTCGATATGGCGACGCCTCAGCACGCCTAAATGCTCTTCGACCAGTTTCGGGGAAAATTGGCTTTCCATCATGATCGGATCATAGCCTTGCTCATAGAGCGACGGCAGCAGGGTTTGTACCGCGAGGTTTTCCGATAGCGAATCCAGACGGGTCACAATAATGGCGACCACTTTATCGCTCTGTCCACGCATCGCACGTGCTGACCGGGAAGGGGAAAAACCTTCTTGCTGCATCACCGCTTCCACGCGCTCACGTGTACGTGCACTGACCCCGCTTTCATTATTCAGAACTCGCGAGACAGTGGATTTACCCACACCGCTTAAACGGGCGATGTCTTTGATAGTGAGGCGGCTTTGCATGTGTCGGTTCCTGGCAATCAATTGCTCATTAGAATTAAGGCTAGTCAACGATACCACAACGGAAAAAATCTGGTTTACGTGAGGTTTAGTTTTGTCGGCGTAGAATATCCGCCAGTATCGTAATGACTTTTTCTTTTAACCGGAGGCGACATGGAACCTGATCCCAGTCCAGACCCTGTAACGACAGGAATAATCCGGTAAGACTCCCTTCTTTGAAGCGACTGCCTTACCGGATTGCGTAAGGCAGAGATCTCTCAATTAATGATATCCCTGCTGATGAAAAAATTTGGCCTGCAAGGCAAGAATTAGCCGCGCCTGCACGTCACCAGGTGCCACAAAACGTGGCGCCGAGGGACTACTATGCTGTTAAAAAATCTGACCCGGCAGTTGTTTGCACAACTCAGCCGCCACCTGCCTCGTCGCTTGATCCAGCGCGACCTGATGCCGGACGACAATACCATTGCACTTGCGCAAGAGGTTCCCGCTTCGCTGAGCGAATCGTGCCTGAAGTATGCGCACGCATCCGAAGAACAACTGTATCGCGATTTCCACAGCCATCCTGAAGGGCTGAATGCGCGTGAAGTTGAGAATGTGCTCGAGCAACATGGCTCAAACCAAATCCCGGCGCAAAAGCCATCGCCATGGTGGGTGCATCTTTGGATGTGCTACCGCAACCCATTCAATATTTTGCTCACTATTCTCGGCATTGTTTCTTACTCCACCGAGGATATGTTTGCCGCAGGGGTGATTGCGCTGATGGTGGCGATCGCCACTTTGCTGAACTTCGTCCAGGAAGCGCGCTCCACCAAAGCGGCTGACACGCTCAAAGCAATGGTCAGCAATACCGCCACCGTGCTGCGCGTGGTGGATGAAACGGGGGAAAATGCGTTTATCGAAATCCCTCTCGAAAGACTGGTGCCAGGCGACATCGTTAAACTGGCTGCGGGCGACATGATCCCGGCAGATCTACGTGTTATGCAGGCTCGCGATCTTTTTGTCGGCCAGGCCTCGCTGACCGGCGAATCCTTGCCGGTGGAAAAAGTGGCGGTCAGCCGCGACACGTCGCACAACAACCCGCTGGAATGCGACACGCTGTGCTTTATGGGCACCAACGTGGTGAGTGGTACGGCGCTCGCGATGATTATCGCAACGGGGCGTAACACCTGGTTTGGGCAACTGGCCGGGCGCGTGACTCAACAAGAAAGCGAGCCGAATGCGTTCCAGAAAGGCATCAGTCGCGTCAGTTGGGTGCTGATTCGCTTTATGCTGGTGATGACGCCGATCGTCTTGCTGATCAACGGTTTCACCAAAGGCGACTGGTGGGAAGCCGCACTCTTCTCGCTCTCTGTGGCAGTCGGTTTGACGCCAGAAATGCTGCCGATGATCGTTACCTCGACGCTGGCTCGCGGGGCGGTAAAACTCTCTAAACAGAAAGTGATCGTCAAACACCTCGATGCGATTCAAAACTTTGGCGCGATGGACATTCTGTGCACCGATAAAACCGGCACGCTGACGCAAGATCGCATTGTGCTGGAGTCGCACACCGATATTCTTGGCGCGACAAGCAACCACGTTCTGCATACCGCCTGGCTCAACAGCCATTACCAGACCGGGCTGAAAAACCTGCTGGATGTGGCGGTGCTGGAAGGGGTGGATGAAGAGACGGCGCGTCATGCAGCGACGCGCTGGCAAAAAGTGGATGAGATCCCGTTCGACTTTGAGCGCCGCCGCATGTCAGTGGTCGTCTCCGAACAACCGCAAGTGCATCAGCTGATCTGCAAAGGCGCCTTGCAGGAGGTGCTCAACGTCTGCACACAAGTGCGTTACGGTGATGAGATCGTGCCGCTCAGCGAAACCTTGCTGGCACGTATTCGCCGTGTGACGGACGATCTTAACCGTCAGGGATTGCGTGTGGTGGCAGTGGCGAGCAAAGTCCTGCCTGCACGCTGTGACGATTACGGTCGTGTGGACGAATCGGATCTGATTCTCGAAGGTTACATCGCGTTCCTCGATCCACCGAAAGAAACCACGGCACCTGCGTTGAAAGCGCTGAAAGCCAGCGGCATTGCGGTGAAAATCCTCACCGGTGATAGCGAGCTGGTGGCGGCGAAAGTGTGCCGCGAAGTGGGGCTGGATGTCGGTGAGCTGGTCACTGGCAGCGACATCGAAAACATGAATGACAAAGATCTCGCGGCACTGGCGTTGCGCACCACACTATTTGCGCGCCTGACGCCAATGCACAAAGAACGTATTGTGCGCCTGTTGCGGGGCGAAGGGCATGTGGTCGGCTTTATGGGCGACGGCATTAATGACGCACCCGCATTGCGTGCGGCAGACATCGGGATTTCCGTCGATGGCGCGGTCGATATTGCGCGTGAAGCCGCAGATATCATCTTGCTGGAAAAGAGCCTGATGGTGCTGGAAGAAGGGGTGATTGAAGGGCGCAGAACCTTCGCTAACATGCTGAAATACATCAAAATGACTGCCAGTTCTAACTTTGGTAACGTGTTCAGCGTGCTGGTAGCGAGCGCCTTCCTGCCGTTCTTGCCGATGCTGCCGTTGCACTTACTGATTCAGAACCTGCTGTACGATGTGTCCCAGGTGGCGATTCCGTTCGATAACGTCGATGACGAGCAAATCCAGAAACCACAACGCTGGAACCCGGCGGATTTAGGGCGCTTTATGGTGTTCTTCGGGCCGATCAGTTCTATCTTCGATATTCTGACGTTCTGCGTAATGTGGTGGGTGTTCCAGGCAAATGTGCCGGAAGCGCAAACGCTGTTCCAGTCTGGCTGGTTCGTGGTCGGGTTACTGTCGCAAACATTGATTGTGCATATGATTCGTACCCGTCGCATTCCATTCATTCAGAGCCGTGCGGCCTGGCCGTTACTGGTAATGACGCTGGTGGTGATGGTTGTCGGGATTGGTCTGCCGTTCTCGCCACTGGCAAGCTACCTGCAACTCCAGGCGCTACCGCTGAGCTACTTCCCATGGCTGATTGCGATCCTTGCCGGATACATGACGCTGACGCAGTGCGTGAAAGGGTTCTATAGCCGCCGTTACGGCTGGCAGTAAATACCCATCATCCTTCAAGCTGCAGCGGCGTTGGCTGCAGACGCTCACCCCAGTCACTTACTCAAGTAAGCTCCTGGGGGTTCTCGTCCTGGCCGCCTTGCTGCAACTCGAATGCTAATGGGTATAGTAAATATCAGCGGGATGTGATCTGCATCCCGCGTTTCCCGCCCATAATCTTGATGAATATTTCTACACGTGTTACCAGATTGTTTTTGCTTTTTTCTGGCCCGTCACTGTTAAAGGAATATTCATGTTTAAATCAATTCGTTTGAGCCTGCTGGCGGGTTGCATCGCTGCAACTTGCCAGGCTTGGGCGGCACCGGCAGGCGATTTGCCGCTGATGCCCTGGCCGCAGCAGGTCGATCGCCCTTCAGCGGAAGGGACGCTGGTTATCGACAATGCCATTTCCATAAAAATCACTGGCGACAAACTGCCTGGTGCCACCGAACGCTGGCGTCAGCGCATTTCCCGGCAAACTGGCTGGCAGCTACAACCGGCACAGACCAACCCTGCAAAACCCACCATCGACATTCAAATCAAACAAGCGGTTGCTCCACTCCCTAAACTCGACAGCGATGAAAGCTACGAATTAAGCGTTACCGCAGACGGTGTGAAACTGACGGCGAATAGCCGTTTTGGTGCCTTGCGCGGCATGGAAACCTTATTACAGCTGATTCAAAACGGCCCAGAAAACACCGCCATCCCGTTTGTTGCGATTAAAGACCAGCCGCGCTTCCCGTGGCGTGGGTTGCTCCTCGACTCCGCTCGTCACTTCATGCCAGTCAACGATATTCTGCGCCAGTTGGATGGCATGGCCGCCGCGAAAATGAACGTCTTTCACTGGCATTTAACCGACGACCAGGGCTGGCGTTTTGCCTCAACCGCCTATCCAAAATTGCAGCAACTGGCCAGCGATGGGGACTTTTACACCCAGGCACAGATGAAAGAAGTGGTGCGCTATGCAACATCGCTCGGTATCCGCGTGGTGCCAGAAATGGATCTTCCAGGGCACGCTTCAGCCATTGCTGTGGCCTATCCGGAATTAATGAGCGCGCCGGGGCCGTATCAAATGGAACGCCATTGGGGCGTGTTAAAACCGCTGCTGAACCCGACCAACGAAGCCGCCTATAAATTTGTTGATACGCTGATTGGTGAGCTGACCGCAATTTTCCCGGACAGCTATCTGCACATCGGTGGTGATGAAGTTGATGACTCACAGTGGAAAGCTTCGCCAGAAATTCAGGCGTTTATGAAGCAGCATAATTTGGCCGACACCCACGCTTTGCAAACTTACTTCAACCAACGGCTGGAAAAGATCCTCGAAAAACATCATCGCCAGATGATGGGCTGGGATGAGATCTACCATCGGGATCTGCCGAAAAATATCCTGATCCAATCATGGCAAGGGCAGGACGCACTTGGTGCTGTGGCAGCCAACGGCTACAAAGGGATCTTGTCGACCGGCTTCTATGTTGATCAACCGCAGGCGACCGCTTACCACTACCGCAACGAGATCCTGCCGCAAGGGTTGAACGGTATCGACAAAATTAGCGAATCCGACAGCGCCCAAAGCTGGTTCTTCAGTATGCCGCGTCTGAAAGGCAGCGCCGTAGAAGGGAGTTTCACCCTGGTGAGTGGCCAAAGCGGGTGGCGTGGGTTTATCGATTTTAAAGGAAAGTCTCGTCGTGCGGTGCGTGATGTTGACTGGTTGAGCCCGACTCAGGTGACTTTTACCGTCGATACCTGGATGGGGGAAACCCGCCCGGTATTAACGCTTGATAAAGACAAATTGAGCGGCTATTTGCTGGTGGGCAACGTACGTTATCCGGCAACTGGCCAGAAACTGGATGATGTGCCAGACGGCATCCAGCCTGTGGTGCCAACGCCTGAACAGATGAACAATATTCTGGGTGGCGAAGCGGCGCTGTGGGCCGAAAACGTGATATCGCCATTGCTGGATATCAAGTTGTGGCCACGGACTTTTGCTGTGGCAGAGCGTTTATGGTCAACGGAAGACGTGAAAGATGTCGACAATATGTACCAGCGTATGCAGGCGATCGACGCCTGGTCGACCGTTTCTGTGGGTTTGCAGCAGCACGCAGCGGCAGCTCGGCAAATGACACGCCTGGCGGGGACGGCGGAGATTATGCCGTTGCAAATTCTGGCTCAGGCGGTTGAACCAGCGCAGTACTACACGCGCCAGCATCTGAAATTCCAGGCCGGAAACTATCATCACTTTGAGCCGCTAAACCGTTTTGCTGATGCGTTAGGTGCGCAAAGCAGCCAGGTGCGTGCGCTGGATTTGTGGGTCGATAAACTGATTGCTGACCCGGAAGATAACAACAGTGTCGATTCCCTGCGCCATACCTTTGCACGCTGGCAAAGTAACACGCCGGATGTGCTGGAGTTGATCGACGGTAATTATCAGCTCAAGGCGCTAAAACCGGTGGCGGAAAACGTCGATAAACTGGCGGGAATAGGGCTGCGTCTGACGGATTTGGTGGCTAGACAGGGCACGCTGAGCGCTGATGAAGTTCAGGGGATTCAGAAACAGCTCGATGATGCAGCACAAACGCAAGATGAAGTGGTGATTGCGGCGGTGTATCCGTTGCAAAAATTATTGCGGGCGAGTGTGAAACCGTAATTATTTAAAAGGCCGCGTTTGCGGCCTTTTGACTGAAACGTTAGCGGCGAATCGCAATCGCTTCGATTTCAATCTTCACATCTTTAGGCAGACGAGCCACTTCCACGCAAGAACGCGCCGGGAAAGAAGCTTTATGCTCATTAAAGAAGGCTTCGTAAGTCGCATTCACGGTAGCGAAGTCGTTCAGGTCTTTAACGAAAACGGTGGTTTTCACGATATCGCCCACTTTCAGGCCAGCCGCTTCAACAATCGCCTGCACGTTTTCCAGAGACTGACGCGCTTGCGCTGCTACGTCTTCCGGTACGGTGCCAGTTTTTGGGTTCACTGGGATCTGACCTGAAGTGATAATCATGCTGCCCAGGTCTACACCCTGAACATATGGGCCGATAGCTGCAGGTGCGTTTTCGGTGCTGATAATACGAGACATATTAATTCCTTCAATAAAGTTCGTAGATGCTTGAGTCGTGGATGGCGTTTATCCATCCTACAAACAAAAAGCTCCCGTCCATTATAGGGACGAGAGCTTAAGCGGCAATGATTAATCAGCCAGCACAACGTAATGTGCGAACTCCTTCTCACAATATTTGCATTTGAGGCTGATGCTTTCGTCGCGCTTTTTCACTGCGAATGAAGAATGAACAGGTTCGCTGCGGCTGATGCAGTTGGTATTCGGGCAAACCAGCACTTTATCAATACGTGAAGGCAGGCTTGGTTTGCTTTTGCCGACCACTTCATATTCATCAATACGGTTGACGGTGGCATGCGGTGCATACAGCGCCAGTTGGTTAACTTGTTCGTCCGTCAGGAAGGTATTTTCTATTTTAATCAGGTCTTTACGGCCCTGTTCGCGAGAAGGCAAGTTCAGGCCAATAGTGATGCGCTGGTCGGTTTCCGTTAACTGGAAGAGAGTCAGCAGCTTAAAGCCTACCAGGGCAGGAATATGATCGATAACCGTGCCGCGTTTAATCGCTTCCACTTGTAATTTGTTGTCGTGTGTCATCTTAATCTTCCTCTCACTCAAACCAGTTCAGGTTGCAAAACTAACGCCAGCAGAGCCTGGCGGGCATAAATACCGTTGCCTGCCTGCTGGAAATACCAGGCGTGGGATGTTTTGTCGACATCAGTCGTAATTTCATCAATGCGTGGCAGCGGGTGCAGGACTTTCATGTTTTCGCGAGCATCGACCAGATCGGCCGCGCGCAGCACAAACTGTGCCTTCACGTTGGCGTATTCAGATGGGTCAAGACGCTCTTTCTGGACTCGCGTCATGTACAGAATATCCAGATCGGCGACCACATCGTCGATAGCTTCATGGCAGCTCCAGGCAATCCCTTTTTCATCCAGCATATCGAGAATGTACTTCGGCATCGCCAGCGCATTTGGTGCGATGAAGTAGAAGCGGTTACCTTCAAATTTCGCCAGTGCCTGCGCCAGAGAATGCACGGTGCGGCCATATTTCAGGTCACCGACCATCGCGATGTTCAGGTTTTCCAGACGGCCCTGCGTTTCCTGGATGGTGAACAAATCCAGCAGCGTTTGAGTTGGGTGCTGGTTGGCACCGTCACCAGCATTCAGCACCGGAATGTTGCCAGAGAATTCAGTCGCCAGGCGTGCAGCCCCTTCTTGCGGGTGCCGCATGACGATGGCGTCAACGTAAGTGCTGATCACCGAAATGGTATCGGCCAGCGTTTCGCCTTTTTTACCCAGCGACGTGTTGCTGCTGTCCGAGAACCCGACAACTGACGCGCCGAGGCGGTGCATTGCGGTTTCAAAAGAGAGGCGTGTACGCGTTGAAGCTTCAAAGAAACAACTGGCAACAACGATATGCTTTAACAGTTCCGGCTGCGGGTTGGCTTTCAGTTTTGCCGCGGTCGCGAGCACTAGTTCAAGCTCTTCACGACTGAGATCGTTTATGGAAATGATATGTTTTTGATATAGGGGGTTAGCCATGGTTATCTCCTGCTCTCGGGCGTCGGGCAAAAAAAAAGGCCCCTCAACGAGGGGCCTTTGGAATTGATTGAAGCAACGGAAAGAAAAACAGATTCGCGCCGTCTTTTAGACGACGTGGTGTGGCAATTTTTTGAACACACTTGACCATGCTTCCTCCCGGCAAATTGTGGCGCATTATACGCGTGTAAGGGGACACTTCAAGCGATTAATTCACATATTTTAGCTATTCGCAATCGGTTGCTGTGGATACTTACCCGCTATAAATGCGCCAGTGATTTGTTCAATCACACACCGGTTTTACGCAGTTCAAAACGCGGAGAGATAAGGCCATATAGTGTCCAGCCGAGGAAAGTCACGATGGCACCATACATCATCGCTTCTTCACCGGAAGAATACAGAGCGTAGAAGCTATACATCGCGCCAATGAATGCGAAGATGTTGGCAAGACGCGCTTTACTCGGTTCCACTTTCGCCACTTTCTGGATAATGACCAACGCCGCCATCGACAGGATGTAAGGGATAATATTGGTCACTACGGCCAGGTTAACCAGCACGTTGAACTGTTTGTTCAGCGATGGGCTGATGGTCATCAAAGACAACACTGACTGGATGATAACGATAACGATCATCCCTTTCACTGGTGCTTCTGCTTTGGTTAATTTAGAGAAAACTTTCGGGAAATAACCTTCGTCAGCAGAAGATTTGAATACTTGAGCGATAGTGAACTGCCAGCCCAACAGTGAACCTACGCAGGACATAATCATCAATGCCATGATGATTTTACCGACGCCAGGGGTAAACATCTGAGCAAAGGCTAAACCAAACGGAGCGGTTGAGTTTGCCAAATCCATGTTTGGCACAATACCGGCGATCACGTTAGTCGAAATAATGTAGATAACCGCAGCGCCCAGCGTCCCGCCTAATACGGCGATAGGTACGTTACGCTCTGGGTTTTCAACAACATCGGTGTTTGCACAGGCAGATTCTAAACCCAAGAAGGCCCACAGCGTCATGGCGATAGAAGAACCGATGGCTTCAAAAACAGGAAGATGATGCGGGTTCCAGGAGGCCACATACATTGATGGACTGAACCAGAACCAACCAATGATTGAGATGCCCAGTACAGGAATAATTACGCCCCAAACGGTCACGCCACTAATACGCCCGGTAATGCGTGCACCGCCAAAGTTTGCAACTGTCGCCAGCCACAACACCCCGATGGTTGCAATACAAATTCCGATTGGCGATAACGTGGCATCCAATAATTCGGTGCCGTAACCCACTGCAGAAATCGCAATCGCGACGTTGGCAATGAGTAATGAAACCCCGTAAGTGTAGTTCGCCATGAAGTTACCAGATTTGCCAAAGGCATATTCTGCGTAACCGCCCATGCCACCTGATTTGCGGCTGAACATCCCACATTTAGCGAAGGCGTAAGCCAGGGCCATCGAGCCCAATGCCGTCACTAACCATGAAACGATTGAAAGTGTGCCCACTTCCGCTAATTTGGTCGGCAACATGATGATCCCTGATCCCATCATGTTAACTGCTGTCAAAATTGTGAGCTGAACGACGCCCATTTTGTTGCTGCCCTTAGACGTACTCATAATCTGTTCCTTTAATAAACTTGAGTTGTGAAGAACCGAAAAATCACGGTTCTTCACTGTTTCTTTTTATGGGAAAATCAGTTTTTGCCAGTAACGCTGACGCCTGCTGATTTCAGATTTATTGTTTAATAACATAGCCATAAGCGCGTTTTTTACGGTCATCATCCAGTTTGATATAGACACCCTGTAATTCAGGAGCAAAGCCTGGTAACAGATTGATCCCTTCTTCCAGCGCCAGGAAATAACGCTGCACAGAACCGCCCCAGATTTCGCCTGGAACCACACATAAAACACCTGGAGGATATGGCAGAGCACCTTCAGCAGCGATGCGGCCTTCAACCTGAGATAACGCCACTAATTCAACGTTACCGCGCACAAACTCAATGTTTGCCTGTTGAGGATTCATCACGACTTTCGGGAAGTGGTCTTTACGGAACATCTCTTTTTGCAGCTGTTTGACGTTATGGCTGACGTACAAATCGTGCATTTCCTGGCACAACTGACGGATGGTGTAGCCCTGATAGCGTTCTTCGTAGGTTTTATAGATTGATGGCAGAACTTCAGATAACGGCGCATCTTCTTCAATCAGGCGCTCAAAACGGGAAATTTGAGCAACAAGATGCTGCATTTTTGCCATGTCTTCGGCAGGTGTCATCAGGAACAGAATGGAGTTGAGGTCGCATTTCTCCGGGACAATGCCGTTCTCGCGCAGGAAGTTGGCGAGGATAGTCGCTGGTACGCCGAAGCTATCGTATTCACCGGTCTGAACGTTGATACCCGGAGTGGTCAGCATCAGTTTGCATGGGTCAACGAAGTATTGGTGCTCGGCGTAGTTATCAAATGAGTGCCAGCGTTCGCCTGGGATGAAGTTAAAGAAGCGCAGGTCGTTTGCCATGGTTTCGGTATCAAACTCTTCCCACTTACGGCCATCAATAGTTTCTGGTACGAACGGACGAATATGTTTGCAGAGTTTTAACAGCAGCTTGCGGGTCTCAATCCCGACTTTTACGCAGTCCATCCACATACGTTTACCGCTTTCGCCTTCATGCATTTTGGCGTTAACGTCAAGGGCGGCAAACAGCGGATAGAACGGGCTGGTGGAAGCGTGCATCATAAACGCATTGTTCATACGCTTATGATTGACATAGCGATCTTGCCCTTTGATATGCTTGTCTTTTTTATGAATTTGCGAAGTCTGAGAGAAGCCAGCTTGCTGTTTATGTACGGATTGTGTGACCAGAATGCCTGGGTCATTTTCATTTAATTCAAGCAGCAGAGGTGAACAGTCGTTCATCATCGGAATGAATTGCTCATAACCTACCCATGCAGAATCAAACAGGATGTAGTCACACAGATGACCAATCTTATCAACGACCTGGCGTGCGTTATAAATAGTGCCGTCGTAAGTGCCCAACTGGATAACGGCCAGGCGGAATGGACGTTTCTCAGCACCTCGATTTGGTGCAACTTCACGCACTAAATCACGGAGATATTTCTCTTCAAAACAGTGAGCATCAATACCACCGATAAATCCGAACGGGTTACGAGCTGTTTCCAGATAAACTGGTGTAGCGCCCGCCTGAATCAATGCACCATGGTGGTTGGATTTATGGTTATTACGGTCAAATAACACCAGATCGCCCGGTGCCAGTAATGCGTTCAACACCACTTTGTTAGAAGAAGAAGTCCCGTTTAAGACAAAGTAGGTTTTATCAGCGTTAAACACTTTCGCTGCGTGCAT
Source organism: Buttiauxella agrestis ATCC 33320 (assembly GCA_024169445.1). GTDB lineage: Bacteria > Pseudomonadota > Gammaproteobacteria > Enterobacterales > Enterobacteriaceae > Buttiauxella > Buttiauxella ferragutiae. Next base: position 436,587 of record JALKFA010000001.1, on the reverse strand, counting down.
CTGTGCAGTACACGGAGCGCCTTCATGGATCAGTAAATCACCCATGGAGACGTCAGCATTACAAAGGTCAGAGCGGAAAAGCGTTTCACCAAAGTAATCAAAGAATTGGCGTCCAGCCGGGTGACGGCGGAAGAATTGGCCGCCCTGGTGTCCCGGGCAGTCGAAGGCAGCATTACCCTGCTGCACATATTCCACCAGGCTGCCAAAGAACGGTGGTAGCACTTCTTTTTCATATTTAACCGCTGCGGCTTCCAGCTGTTTGCCATAGAAATCCACATTTCCATCGCACAGTTCAAACACGCCAGTAACGCGAGGTAGCACTTCGGCTGGTAACTCTTCTTCGCAGCAAACGGCGACAAAGATTGGAATACCAAAACCCGTCTGTTCAATGGTATCTAACATACCTGATGTTGCATCTTTTACGGAAATGACGGCGGCCGACACATCAGTAAAATTAGTATTTGTTATCTCGACGATTTCACGTTCGGTACTAAAGCATTCAGTCGCGCTGGTATTAACTGCTATTTTTAATTTTTCCATTTTGACTTTGTTCTCTTGTATTTTGAATAATTGAAATTTTGGTATGACATGGTCGTCAGATATTCCCCACAGGGAATCCGATGTTTATTATTTTTTTAAAGACAATAACTACCCGCAATAATTCTTATTATTGAATTACTGATATGAGTCGATATATGTCAGGTGATTGATTCACCGGATTGGCTAAAAGCTAATTTGGATAGTCAAATGCCATACGCAAAACGAAAGATAATAGTATCTATATTCAACAGCTTACTTTATTTATCAGTGTTTAGAGACAAGCAGGCACGAGTATCCACAAAAGCAGATGCCGTGGGGGAGGGGTTTACTTAGAGTTGAAAAGATGAAAATCAAAACAGCTACGGTGTATTAGCATCATAATATGCGTAACACGTCGTATGTGTGGCATGGATTTATTATTGTTTTCCATTTCTCTATTTCCTTATATGGTGGGAAATCGAGGTCATTGTAATCATGAGAAGATATAAAACTGTGACATTTGTCACTAATGGTTTTAGTGTTAAAAATAAAACAATGTTTTTATTTAAGTCAAATGAATAAAATATCGTTTATCAGGGTTGCTGAAATGTGAAGTTATTATTATGCGAGTGGTGAGTATTAAATAAATAGCCACGAAGCATCAGGAACATTCGCACCCATTATTGAAAATGAACCCCGTAAAGCATCATGGGTGATAACAAGATGAAATCTTAATGTTAATCGTTTGTCACAATGGTAGATTTTCATGATCTACATAATGATTCATTTTTTATATCTGTTTTCGCATGTTTATTCACTCAAATTATCTAAGCAATAAATGCTGTGTAGTTTGAATTTTATGAAGCATATCTCTGCATGTTGATCGTTTAATGGCTTTTATCTGCTGTTTTTTTCTGTTTACGGTGTCTGGCACCCGCGCTGAAAAAGGTCAAAAACGGTGTAAGTAGAATTTTTTAAGATGCAGCACAGGTTTTCATAAAAAACTCGTAGCGGTAGAAGATGAATGCTCGTATAAATACCATAATAAAACATCGTTTCAAAAAAAAGGTATCGAACATGATTATTGGCAACATTCATTCTTTGCAATCCTGGCTGCCGGAAGAACTGCGTCAGGCAATTGAACACGTGAAACAACACATCACTCCAGAAACACCACTTGGTAAACATGACATCGACGGTAACCGCCTGTTTATGCTGGTTTCTGAAGATTCCACACAACCAATCGAAGACCGCCCTGCGGAGTTTCACCAGCGCTATCTGGATATCCAGATTGTGATGAAGGGTCAGGAAGGGATGACGTTTAGCTGTCAGCCTGCGGGCGCGCCTGAGACTGACTTGTTGGCGGAAAAAGACATCGCGTTTCTGCCAGAAGGTGTGCAGGAAAAAACCATTATCATGAATGAAGGGGATTTCGTGGTGTTCTACCCAGGCGAAGTTCACAAACCACTGTGCGCGGTGGGCAAACCCGCGCCGGTGCGTAAAGTTGTGGTGAAGATGTTGGTAGGATAAGGGAATTTTCACCCTCACCCTGGCCCTCTCCCTGAGGGAGAGGGGACTGGCTTTCTCCCTCGCCCCTTTGGGGAGAGGGCCGGGGTGAGGGGATGTTACTTAACCAGCGTCGCCACCATCACCGCTTTAATGGTGTGCATGCGGTTTTCAGCCTGAGAGAACACCACGCTGTTTGGCGATTCAAACACTTCATCCGTCACTTCCATGCCACCGTGCAGACCATATTGTTCCGCCATTTGTTTACCAAGTGTCGTTTGGTCGTCGTGGAATGCAGGCAGGCAATGCAGGAATTTCACCTCAGGATTGCCAGTCAGCGCCAGCATTGCGCTATTGACCTGATAATCCCGTAACAGGCTGATACGCTCAGCCCACTTCTCTTTAGCCTCGCCCATCGACACCCATACATCGGTATAAATGAAATCGGCCCCTTTCACGCCCGCGGCAATATCTTCTGTCAGCGTGATATTCCCACCGTTGTGAGCCGCCAGAGCCTGGCATTCGGTCACCAGTTTTTCATCCGGCCAGCATGCTTTTGGAGCCACCAGGCGCAAATTCAGCCCGGTCAACGCGGCAGCTTCCAGCATCGAATTACCCATGTTATTACGCGCATCACCTGCATAAACCAGCGTCATCTGTTGGAAGGTCTTACCGGGCATTTGCTCCTGCATAGTCAGCAAATCTGCCAATAATTGCGTTGGGTGAAATTCGTTAGTCAGCCCGTTCCACACCGGCACACCGGCATACTGCGCCAGCGTTTCAACGATTTCCTGGCCATACCCGCGATACTGAATGCCATCGTACATCCGGCCTAATACACGAGCCGTATCTTTAATTGATTCTTTATGCCCAATTTGGCTGCCGCTTGAGCCGAGCCAGGTGACTCGCGCGCCCTGGTCAAATGCGGCAACTTCGAAAGAGCACCTCGTACGAGTCGAGTCTTTTTCGAAGATGAGCGCAATATTTTTTCCAGTAAGATGCTGAACTTCAGTGCCTTTTTTCTTGTCACTTTTCAGTTTGGCAGACAGGGCAAGCAATTCTTGAAGTTGTGCAGGGGTGAAATCCAGTAATTTTAGAAAATGTTTTTGATAGAAATGACTCATATTTTCCTCTCATGGCACAAGCCAGTAATTGAATACAAATTCAATTTATATGTATGAATATTCATTTGCAACCCCGAAAGTAAAATCTTTAGCGGGAAAGGTGGAGGCAAACTCAGCCGTGTGTGAAAATAGAAGTATCTGCCGACAAAATTGAGGAAAGGGCCATGGCAAATCCAGAACTGCTGGAAGAGCAACGCGAAGAGACGCGTTTGATTATTGAAGAATTACTGGAAGACGGCAGCGATCCTGACGCGCTGTACACAATCGAGCATCACCTTTCCGCAGACGATTTCGAAACTCTTGAAAAAGCCGCTGTTGAGGCATTCAAAATGGGTTACGAAGTGACTGACCCTGAAGAGCTGGAAGTGGAAGAGGGTGACACCGTTATCTGCTGCGATGTGCTGAGCGAATGTGCGCTGAAAGCTGAACTGCTGGATGAGCAAGTTGAACAACTGCTGAACCTCGCCGAGAAATTCGGTGTGGATTATGACGGTTGGGGCACTTACTTCGAAGACCCGAACGGCGAAGAGGGTGAAGAAGGCGATGACGAAGATTTATTAGACGAAGATGACGACGGCGTACGCCACTAATCTCTTCAGTGCAGCGGCGTAATGCCGCTGCACATCAAGGAAAGACAATAATCCAATATGAACTACCCGCAACTCCTCTCCCCGGTACTCAATTTCCTGCATTGCCCAACGCCTGACGCCTGGATTGAAAAAGCCCGGCAGCCTGAGTATTTACCTCTGTTGCTCACCGACCATCTGGTATGCGAACTCAAAGCGGCGCAAACCGCCATGTTCCTGATTCGTAAATATGTCGCCGATAAGAGTAGCGCGCAGGTTTTACTTGATTGGCTAAAACCTTACGAAGATTTCACTTTCCGTGAAGGCAAAGAACCTGATTTTGTCGCGCTGCATAAAAGCCTGAGTAAAAGCGTGATGCCAAAAACGCAAAACGCCTGGGGTCAGCAACTCATCGACAGCATGGTTTTGTTGATTAAAGAAGAGCTGCACCACTTCTTTCAGGTGCGCGAGATCATGCTCGCTCGCAATATTCCCTACGTTAAAATCACGGCCAGCCGTTATGCCAAAGGCTTACTGAGCGAAACACGTACCCATGAGCCAGTGATGCTGGTGGATAAATTGATTTGTGGGGCGTATATAGAGGCGCGATCTTGTGAACGCTTTGCTGCACTGGCGCCCCATCTGGATGATGAGCTACAGAAATTCTATTTGTCGCTGCTGCGTTCAGAAGCCCGGCATTATCAGGATTATTTAGCGTTAGCTGAAAAGATTGCTGGTGGGGATATTCGTGAACGAGTGCGTTTCTTTGGTGATATAGAAGCAGCTTTAATTAGCAGCCCGGATAACGAATTTCGGTTTCATAGCGGTGTGCCTGGCGGTCAATCGCTTAAGGCTTGAACAGCAACACGCTTATCGCTAAGGTAAGCGCGTTTTTACCTTCCTGGAAAGTATCATGATAACCATCGCCCTTATTGACGACCACCTCATCGTCCGCTCTGGCTTTGCGCAGCTATTGGGGCTGGAGCCGGACTTTCAGATTGTGGTTGAGTTCGGCTCCGGGCGCGAAGCGCTGGCTGGGCTGCCGGGCCGCGGTGTGCAGGTGTGTATTTGTGACATCTCGATGCCGGATATTTCCGGACTGGAACTGCTCGGCCAACTGCCAAAAGGAATGGCGACCATTATGCTGTCGGTGCACGACAGTCCGGCTTTGGTGGAGCAGGCTTTAAACGCAGGCGCACGTGGCTTTCTGTCTAAACGCTGTAGCCCGGATGAGCTGATTGCCGCCGTCCGTACGGTGGCGACAGGTGGCTGCTATCTGACGCCGGACATCGCCATCAAACTGGCGGCCGGACGGCAGGATCCGTTAACCAAACGCGAGCGTCAGGTAGCCGAAAAGCTAGCCCAGGGCATGGCGGTCAAAGAGATCGCCACTGAGCTTGGACTATCGCCAAAGACGGTTCACGTCCATCGTGCCAATCTGATGGAAAAACTCGGCGTCAGTAACGACGTTGGGTTGGCTCACCACCTGTTTGATGGATGGTGATGCAACCCTTTTTCTCCCGGTTTATTTCCGTCGTCGCCAGCTTTTTTATCTTCACGGCCAGCTGGTTTTGCCTGTGGAGTATCAGCCTGCATTTGGTGGAACGGCCCGATCTGGCAGTATTGCTGTTTCCCTTTGGGCTGCGTTTGGGCCTGATGCTGCAGTGTCCACGTGGTTACTGGCCCGTGTTGCTCGGCGCGGAATGGGTGATGCTTGGCTGGCTGGCGCAGGAAGTGGCTCTGACGCATGTTCCGTTGCTAATGATTGGCGGTGTGCTAACCGTCCTGCCAGTCGCGCTGATTTCCCGCTACCGCCATCAGCGTGACTGGCGCACTTTACTCCGTCAGGGCGGGGCGCTGATTGCCGCCGCACTGTTGCAGTCACTGCCGTGGATCGGGCAAGGACAGGAGACGCTGAACGCGTTGCTGATCACACTGACCGGCGGGCTAACTCTGGCCCCAACCTGCCTTGTCATCTGGCACTACCTCACCAGTACCGTCTGGCAGCCGCTGGGACCTGGATTGGTTTCACAACCAGTAAACTGGCGTGCCCGCCACCTTATCTGGTACCTGTTACTGTTTGTGCTCAGCTTGTGGCTACAGCTCGGGCTACCTGACGAACTTGCTCGCTTTACGCCGTTCTGCCTGGCGTTGCCGATTATCGCCCTTGCCTGGCACTACGGCTGGCAGGGCGCGCTGATCGCGACGTTGATGAATGCCATCGCGCTAATCGCCAGCCAGACCTGGCACGATCATCCTGTGGATTTACTCCTCTCGCTGCTGGCTCAAAGCCTGACCGGACTTCTGCTGGGGGCGGGGATCCAGCGCCTGCGTGAGCTTAATCAGTCCCTGCAAACCGAACTGGTGCGTAACCGTCGCCTTGCTGAACGCTTGCTGGAAACCGAAGAGAGTGTGCGGCGCGACGTGGCTCGTGAGCTACATGACGACATCGGCCAGACCATTACCGCAATTCGTACCCAGGCGGGTATTGTGCAGCGACTGGCGCAGGGCAATGACGGGGTCAAGATGGGGGGATTGCACATCGAACAGTTATCCCTTGGGATTTATGATTCGGTACGCCGTCTGCTGGGAAGACTGCGTCCACGCCAGTTGGATGATTTATCTCTGGAGCAGGCAATTCGCTCGTTGATGCGTGAAATGGAGCTGGAAAGTCGGGGCATCATCAGCCATCTCGACTGGCAAATTGACGAACCGCTGCTGAGCGAAAGCCAACGAGTGACACTGTTCCGCGTTTGCCAGGAAGGGTTAAACAACATTGTGAAGCACGCTAGCGCTAGCGCGGTAACGATTCAAGGCTGGCAGCAAGATGAGCGGCTGATGCTGGTGATTGAAGATGACGGCAGCGGCCTGCCTACCGAATCCGGGCAGCAAGGCTTCGGCCTGACGGGCATGTGCGAACGTGTGACAGCGCTCGGTGGAACTCTCAATATTTCCTGCACTTACGGCACTCGCGTAAGCGTAAATTTGCCATTGCGATACACCTAAGGGCTGACGATGCTCACTTTTCTGAAAGTCCCCCCGGTGGCTACGCCTGTCAGCGGTAAAGCCGAAATTGACGAGCGCTATCGCTACTGGCGTCGGCACATTCTGGTCACTATTTGGTTGGGTTATGCACTGTTTTACTTCACCCGTAAAAGCTTTAACGCCGCGGCACCGGAAATCCTCGCCAGCGGCGTGATGACGCGTACCGATATCGGCCTGCTGGCGACGTTGTTTTACATAACTTACGGGCTGTCGAAATTTGTATCCGGCATCGTCAGTGACCGATCCAACGCTCGTTATTTCATGGGAACAGGGTTAATCGCAACAGGTATTGTTAACATCCTTTTTGGTTTCTCTACCTCCCTTTGGGCATTTGCCTTGCTGTGGGTATTGAATGCTTTTTTCCAGGGCTGGGGCTCGCCGGTGTGCGCGCGATTGCTAACGGCATGGTACTCACGCACTGAACGCGGTGGCTGGTGGGCGGTATGGAATACTGCGCATAATGTCGGTGGGGCTCTAATCCCGATGGTGGTTGGGGCTGCAACACTGCATTACGGTTGGCGGGTGGGGATGATGATCGCCGGTTCGCTGGCTATTCTTGCTGGGCTATTTCTCTGTTGGCGTCTGCGAGATCGCCCGCAAACCGTTGGCTTGCCGCCGATAGGTGACTGGCGGCATGACGAACTGGAAATCGCCCAACAGCAGGAAGGAACAGGGCTGACGCGTCGGGAAATCCTCTACAAATACGTTCTGGGGAATCCCTATATCTGGCTGCTGTCACTGTGTTATGTGCTGGTCTACGTGGTACGGGCGGCGATTAACGACTGGGGAAACCTCTACATGTCAGAGACTCTGGGCGTGGACTTGGTTACCGCCAACTCCGCGGTAACGATGTTTGAGTTGGGTGGGTTTATCGGCGCACTGGTGGCAGGGTGGGGATCGGACAAACTTTTCAACGGCAACCGCGGGCCAATGAATCTGATATTTGCCGCCGGAATTTTGCTTTCAGTAGGCTCGTTGTGGCTGATGCCATTTGCCAGCTACGTCATGCAGGCGGCCTGCTTCTTCACCACTGGTTTCTTTGTGTTTGGCCCGCAGATGCTTATCGGCATGGCGGCGGCGGAGTGCTCCCACAAAGAGGCCGCGGGGGCCGCTACCGGCTTCGTGGGCTTGTTCGCCTATCTCGGGGCATCACTCTCTGGATGGCCGCTGGCGAGGGTTATCGACATTTGGCACTGGAACGGTTTCTTCGCCGTAATCGCCATCGCCGCAGGGATCTCTGCACTGCTGTTGCTGCCATTTCTTAACGCCCAGTCCCCACGCACCTGCAGCGAAGCGTGATGCATCTCACCTTTTTACCTCGAATGGCGCAAAACTAAGAAATTTTCCAGGTTTCCCCTGGAAGCCATCTCAGGCCAAAGCTGCTGCTGATTTTTACAATACCTGCTATCACGCAGGTTTTTAAATCAGGAGTAATCCATGCTGGCCTTATTAAACCAGGTGCGCAAGCCGACCCTGGATCTGCCGCTCGATGTACGGCGCAAGATGTGGTTCAAACCGTTCATGCAGTCTTATCTGGTAGTTTTTATTGGCTACCTGACCATGTACCTGATTCGTAAGAACTTCAATATTGCGCAGAATGACATGATCTCGACCTACGGGCTGAGCATGACGCAACTGGGGATGATCGGCCTGGGCTTTTCCATCACCTACGGCGTGGGCAAAACCCTGGTTTCCTACTATGCAGATGGCAAAAACACTAAGCAGTTCCTGCCGTTTATGCTGATCCTCTCCGCAATCTGTATGTTAGGTTTTAGCGCCAGTATGGGAGCGGGTTCTGTCAGCCTGTTTATGATGATTGCCTTCTACGCCCTGAGCGGCTTCTTCCAGAGCGCGGGTGGTTCGTGCAGCTATTCCACCATCACCAAATGGACGCCTCGCCGTAAGCGTGGAACCTACCTGGGGCTGTGGAATATCTCCCATAATCTGGGTGGTGCAGGTGCGGCGGGTGTCGCGCTGTTTGGCGCGAACGTCCTGTTCGACGGTCACGTGATTGGCATGTTTATCTTCCCGTCCATCATCGCGTTGGTTGTTGGCTTCATTGGCCTGCGATATGGCAGCGACTCCCCTGAATCTTACGGCTTGGGTAAAGCTGAAGAGCTGTTCAGCGAAGAACTGAGCGAAGAAGATAAAGTGACCGAAGATGAGTCGATGACCAAATGGCAGATCTTCGTTGAATACGTGTTAAAGAACAAAGTTATCTGGTTGCTATGCTTTTCCAACATCTTCCTCTACGTGGTGCGCATTGGCATCGATCAGTGGTCTACGGTTTACGCCTTCCAGGAGCTGAAGCTCTCTAAAGAAGTAGCGATTCAGGGCTTTACTCTGTTTGAAGTGGGGGCGTTGGTCGGCACATTGCTGTGGGGCTGGCTGTCGGATCTGGCGAATGGTCGCCGTGCGCTGGTCGCCTGTGTCGCACTGGCATTAATTATCGCTACCCTCGGCGTTTATCAGCACGCCAGCAACCAGTATGTCTACCTGACATCACTGTTCGCGCTGGGCTTTCTGGTGTTTGGCCCGCAGTTGCTGATTGGTGTAGCGGCGGTCGGTTTCGTTCCGAAAAAAGCCATCGGCGCGGCCGACGGAATTAAAGGAACCTTTGCTTATCTTATCGGTGACAGTTTCGCTAAATTGGGGCTGGGGATGATTGCCGATGGTACGCCAATCTTTGGCCTGACCGGCTGGGCAGGGACTTTCGCTGCACTGGATGCTGCTGCTATTGGCTGCATTGTACTGATGGCGATGGTCGCGATAATGGAAGAACGCAAAATCCGCCGCGATAAACGCATTCAGCGTTTAGCTACCCAGTAATAGTTGACAGTAATAGTTGAAGGGTTTGCTGGATCTAATGGATTCAGTAAACCCGTTTTCGAAGGGTTACAGAGACTTAATCATCCGCACTTCGCAATCCACGTGTCCGGTACAGCCAAGTGGTTCAGAAATATGTTCAAAGCCCAGGCGCTCATACAGTGCAATCGCTTCGGTCAGAAACGCAGTGGTTTCCAGATAGCAGCGTTTAAAACCCTCTTCGCGGGCGAAATCCATCGCCTGTAACGCCAGACGTTTTGCCAGACCTTTGCCACGAACCACCGGCAGGAAATACATCTTCTGCAATTCACAAATATCCGGCTCGCTACACGTTAAAGGTGCGACACCTCCGCCACCGACCACTTTGCCATCCATTTCTACAATCCAGAAAGCATGCCCAGGTTGGCTATAAACCTGAAATAGCTCGTCCAGATTGGGATCGGCCACCGTGTAGCCTTTATCGGCAGTTAAACCATATTCAGCAGAGACTTCACGGATAACACGGGCAATAGCCGCATTATCGTGGGGGGTTATCCGGCGCAGAGCGATTTCAACCGGAGCTTCGATATTCATAAATTAGCTCGTGATTTATTAAAGAATATTCCGATTTAATAGCACTCCCCTCAGGAGGGTGCAAGCGTATAAAAAAGGCCGAGAAATTTCCCCGGCCTTTTAACTTTCAACCAACCTAATTACAGCGCGGCAATCGTCGCTTTCTGTTCAGTCAGTTTCACTTTAGCTTCGCCACAAGCAGCCAGACGTTCGCGTTCTTTTGCGACAACAGCTTCAGGCGCGCGTGCCACAAAGCCTTCGTTAGACAGCTTGTTTTCGATGGCTGTAATTTCAACATCCAGCTTCGCCATCTCTTTATCCAGACGCGCAAGTTCAGCCGCTTTGTCTACCAGACCGGCCATAGGGATCAGCAGCTCTGCACCTTCGATGATTTTAGTCACGGAAACCGGGCCTTTATCATCAGCAGGCAGCAGGGTGATGCTTTCCAGGCGCGCCAGGTTTTGCAGGAAGGTACGGTTCGCATTAACGCGACGTTCCGCTTCTGCACTGACGTTGCGCAGCAATACTGGCAGTGGTTTACCCGGAGAGATGTTCATCTCAGCACGAACGTTACGCACTGCGGTGATTGCCAGCTTCAGCCACTCGGTATCGGCAAACGCAGCTTCATCGTCCTGTGCGCTGTTATACGCCGGGAACGGTTGCAGCATGATGGTATCGTCGGTGATGCCTTTGAAGGTTTTCACGCGCTGCCAGATGGTTTCAGTGATGAATGGAATGATTGGATGCGCAAGACGCAGCAAACCTTCCAGCACGTTAATCAGCGTATTACGCGTGCCGCGCAATTCCGCTTCAGAGCCACTGTTCATGACCGGTTTGGTCAGCTCCAGATACCAGTCACAGAACTGGTTCCAGGTGAATTCATACAGAATGTTGGCAGCGATATCAAAGCGATAGCTGTCCAGCGCTTCACGGTACGCTTTCACCGTGCGGTTGAATTCCGCCAGAATCCAGCGGTCTGCCAGAGACAGAACCATTTCGCCGCCGTTAAAGCCGCAATCCTGGTCTTCGGTATTCATCATCACGAAACGGCTGGCGTTCCACAGCTTGTTACAGAAGTTACGGTAACCTTCCAGGCGCTTCATGTCCCAGTTGATATCGCGACCGGTTGAAGCCAGTGCTGCCAGCGTAAAGCGCAGTGCATCGGTGCCGTGTGGCTCAATACCGTTCGGGAATTGCTTCTCGGTGCGCTTACGGATTTTCTCAGCCAACTGTGGCTGCATCATGTTACCGGTACGCTTCTCGAGCAGATCTTCCAGGGAAATACCGTCAACCATATCCAGTGGATCGATAACGTTACCCTTGGACTTGGACATTTTCTGCCCTTCGTCATCACGGATAAGACCGGTCATATAGACAGTTTTGAACGGAACCTGTGGCTTGCCGTCTTCATCTTTGATGAAGTGCATGGTCAGCATGATCATGCGTGCAATCCAGAAGAAGATGATGTCGAAGCCGCTGACCATCACGCTGGTCGGGTGGAAGGTGCGCAGCGCTTCGGTGTTTTCCGGCCAGCCGAGTGTGGAGAACGTCCACAGACCGGAGGAGAACCAGGTATCCAGTACGTCTTCGTCCTGGTTCAGAACAACGTCGTCGCTAAGATTGTTTTCAGCACGGACTTCCGCTTCGTTGCGGCCAACGTACACGTTGCCTTCAGCATCGTACCAGGCCGGGATACGGTGGCCCCACCACAGCTGACGAGAAATACACCAGTCCTGAATATCACGCATCCAGGAGAAGTACATGTTTTCGTACTGCTTTGGCACGAACTGAATGTCGCCTTGCTCAACCGCTTCAACCGCGACTTTCGCCAGCGGAGCAGTACGCACGTACCATTGGTCAGTCAGCATTGGCTCGATAACCACGCCGCCACGGTCGCCGTAAGGTACGGTCAGGTCGTGTGGTTTGACTTCTTCGAGCAGGCCCATTTCATCAAACGCCGCAACCACCGCTTTACGCGCGGCGAAACGTTCTAATTTCTGGAACTGAGCCGGGATTTCGTTGCTATACACATCGGCTTCTTCGCCGTTGGTATCAAACACTTCTGCCGTTTCGCGGATATCACCGTCGAAGGTCAGAATGTTGATCATTGGCAGGGCGTGACGACGGCCAACTTCGTAGTCGTTAAAGTCGTGTGCAGGCGTGATTTTCACGCAGCCGGTGCCTTTTTCCATGTCGGCGTGTTCGTCGCCAACGATTGGAATAAGACGGTTAACCAGCGGCAGCACCACAAATTTACCAATCAAATCTTTATAACGCGGATCTTCCGGGTTCACGGCCACGCCAGTATCACCGAGTACGGTTTCTGGACGGGTGGTCGCAACAACCAGGTAATCTTTGCCATCAGCGGTTTTCGCGCCGTCAGCCAGCGGATAACGCAGGTGCCACATGGAACCTTTGGACTCGCGGTTTTCCACTTCCAGATCGGAAATTGCCGTGCGCAGTTTCGGGTCCCAGTTTACCAGGCGCTTGCCGCGATAAATCAGGTCTTCTTTGTACAGGCGAACGAACACTTCTTTCACCGCGTTGGACAGGCCTTCATCCATGGTGAAGCGTTCGCGCTCCCAGTCAACTGAGTTGCCGAGACGACGCATCTGACGGGTGATGGTGCCACCAGACTCTGCCTTCCACTGCCAAATTTTCTCGATAAAGGCGTCGCGGCCATAGTCGTGACGTGTTTTCCCTTCTTCGGCGGCAATTTTGCGCTCAACGACCATCTGGGTCGCGATGCCGGCGTGGTCAGTCCCCGCCTGCCACAGAGTATTTTTACCCTGCATGCGCTGGTAACGAATCATGGTATCCATGATCGTTTGCTGGAAGGCGTGACCCATATGCAAGCTGCCGGTAACGTTCGGCGGCGGGATCATGATGCAGAAGCTTTCCTGGCTGGTATCGCCATTTGGCTTAAAGTAGCCCTGCTGTTCCCAGTGCTCGTAAAGCGGCTGTTCGATATCTTGCGGGTTATATGTCTTTTCCATTGTCTGCTATGTCGTTCCCGGCGGGGTATGAGTCGCCGTAGTCAAGTGGAAACCAGCAACGCGATATGCTTTATAGCGATCGCGGGCCAGTTGTTTTTGAGTGTCTTCGTAAGGTACGAAGTCTATCACTTCATGGAAAGCGGTGGCAAAATCTGCGAACTGTGGCAACAGGCTAATCAGCACATCGCGGGCTGAACTCCCACGCCGCTGCGGCCAGGCCAATTCCACTGGGGCACCGTAACGCGGGCCTTCACCGGCAAGATTATGCGGTACAAACGCGTGCGCGTCGCGCTGCCAAAGAGCTTCATCCAGACGGATCGCTTGTTGTTCATCAACACAAGCAATCAGCAGGCGTTTTCCTGCGCGAAAGCTTTCTGCCGCCAGTTCACACACCAACGCTTCAACGGCACTCAACTCACCGGAAGGCGTGTCGTTGTCGAGCAGGTAGAACGTCGCGTTTTTCATTAAGCCAGCTTTTTCTATTGAATATGGACGCCCTCACCCTAACCCTCTCCCCCAGGAGAGGGAACATTCTTTTCACCCTCTCTTGGGGGAGAGGGTCGGGGTGAGGGGAAACAATCACTCTTCGCCGTTAAACCCTGAACGGTTCAACAGGAATTGCGACAACAGTGCCACCGGACGACCGGTTGCCCCTTTCGCTTTACCTGAACGCCAGGCGGTACCTGCGATATCGAGGTGTGCCCAGTTGTACTTACGGGTAAAGCGCGACAGGAAGCAGGCTGCAGTGATAGCGCCGCCTGGACGGCCACCGATATTTGCCATATCAGCAAAATTGGTTTCCAACTGTTCCTGATACTCATCGGCAATCGGCAGACGCCACGCGCGGTCACCCGCTTGCTCAGAGGCGCTAATCAGCTCATGTGCCAGTGGGTTGTGATTCGACATCAAACCGGTGATGTGATGGCCCAGGGCAATCACACATGCGCCGGTAAGCGTTGCCACATCGATAACCACTTCAGGTTCGAAGCGCTCAACATAAGTCAGCACATCACACAGCACCAGACGGCCTTCCGCATCGGTATTCAGTACTTCAACGGTCTGGCCAGACATCGTTGTCAGCACGTCGCCTGGGCGATACGCACGCCCGCCAGGCATGTTTTCACAGCCCGCCAGCACGCCGATAACGTTAATTGGCAGATTCAGTTCAGCCACCATACGCATCACGCCGTACACGGAAGCTGCGCCGCACATGTCGTATTTCATCTCATCCATGCCTTCGGCAGGTTTGATAGAAATACCACCGGAGTCGAACGTCAGGCCTTTACCGACCAGCACGATAGGGCGCACATCCGGTGAATTATTGCCTTTGTATTCGATTACGGACATCAGAGATTCGTTCTGGGAACCATCACCTACTGCGAGGTAAGAGTGCATGCCCAGCTCTTTCATCTGCTGCTCACCGATGACACGAGTGACCACATTTTTGCTGTAAGAATCAGCCAGTTGACGTGCCTGGGAAGCCAGGTATGCCGCGTTACAGATGTTTGGTGGCATATTGCCAAGATCTTTTGCTGCTTTAATACCGGCAGCAATCGCCAGACCATGCTGAATGGCGCGCTCACCGCTGGTCAGTTCGCGACGGGTTGGCACGTTAAAGACCATTTTACGCAACGGGCGACGTGGCTCGCTTTTGTTGGTCTTGAGCTGATCGAAGCTATACAAGGACTCTTTTGCCGTTTCCACCGCCTGGCGTACTTTCCAGTAAGTGTTGCGGCCTTTAACGTGGAGTTCGGTCAGGAAGCAAACGGCTTCCATCGAACCCGTATCGTTTAGTGTATTGATCGTTTTTTGGATAACTTGCTTATACTGACGCTCGTCCAGTTCACGTTCTTTGCCACAGCCAATCAGCAGAATGCGCTCTGAGAGCACGTTCGGAACATGGTGAAGCAATAAAGTTTGGCCGGCTTTTCCCTCGAGCTCACCACGGCGCAAAAGCGCGCTGATGTAGCCATCGCTGATTTTATCGAGTTGTTCGGCGACCGGGGACAGGCGACGCGGTTCAAAGACTCCCACAACGATGCAGGCACTACGCTGTTTCTCGGGGCTACCGCTTTTTACACTGAACTCCATGCACTACGCTCCTGAATCTTAAAGACAACGACGGTGGCTACAGCTAGAATTACAAGCTTTCGTAACTCATGTCCGCGGTTGCGATGACTTCGTGTTAATCTTACGAGTATGTTTGTACTGTTTTGGCGACGTCAATTAAATCACCCTGTGCCAGAAACATGCTGAGCTTCTTAATCTTAGCGATGTTTTCGACGACTCAAGAGAATAAATGACGTATAAGCGATGAAACAAGCAATTTTCCTGCAAAAAGACTCGTTTTCACAGGCGTATTTAATGTGATTATCATAAGATATCTGGTTCGGGAGACGTTCAAAAGCCAACTTGCGATCCTCTTCATCCTGCTGCTGATCTTCTTTTGTCAGAAGCTAGTCAGGATTCTTGGGGCAGCGGTTGACGGCGATATTCCGACAAATCTCGTTTTCTCTCTCTTAGGGCTGGGCGTGCCTGAAATGGCGCAACTTATCCTGCCTCTTAGCCTTTTCCTTGGGTTACTCATGACCTTTGGCCGCCTGTATACCGAAAGCGAAATTACGGTAATGCATGCTTGTGGCTTGAGTAAAGCGGTGCTGATCAAAGCTGCAATGATCCTCGCACTCTTTACCGGTGCTGTTGCTACCATCAACGTGATGTGGCTCGGCCCGTGGTCTTCACGCCACCAGGATGCAGTGCTGGCGGAAGCCAAAGCTAACCCTGGCATGGCTGCGCTGGCTCAAGGGCAATTCCAGCAAGCGACCGATGGCAACTCAGTGCTGTTCATTGAGAGTGTTAACGGTTCAAGCTTCAACGATGTTTTCCTGGCGCAATTGCGTCCGAAAGGTAATGCGCGTCCATCCGTCGTTGTTGCGGATTCCGGCCATTTGTCACAGCGGCCAGATGGCTCCCAGGTGGTGACGCTCAATACGGGTACTCGTTTTGAAGGCACCGCACTACTGCGTGATTTCCGTATTACAGACTTCCAGGATTACCAGGCGATTGTTGGGCACCAGTCGGTCGCGCTTGATCCCGATGACTCCAGTCAAATGTACACGCGAGCCTTGTGGGCAAGCGATGCGCCTAACACGCGAGCTGAATTACATTGGCGTCTTACGCTGATAGTGACCGTATTTATCATGGCATTGATGGTTGTTCCGTTAAGCGTAGTGAACCCGCGACAAGGTCGTGTGCTTTCAATGCTGCCAGCCATGTTGTTGTATTTGGTCTTCTTCCTGCTGCAAACTTCTCTGAAATCGAATGCGGCGAAAGGGAAAATCGACCCAATGCTATGGATGTGGTTGGTTAACCTGGTCTATTTTGCCATCGCAGTGGTGCTCAATGTGTGGGATACGGTGCCGATGCGCCAGCTACGTGCACGCTTTAGCAAAACACGAGGAGCGGCATAAATGTTTGGTGTTCTCGACCGTTATATCGGTAAAACCATCTTCACCACCATCATGATGACATTGTTCATGCTGGTGTCGCTGTCGGGCATTATTAAGTTTGTTGACCAGTTGAAAAAGGCCGGTCAGGGCAGCTATTCGGCGATGGGGGCGGGGATATATACCGTCCTTAGCATTCCAAAAGACATCCAGATTTTCTTCCCGATGGCCGCACTTCTCGGTGCGTTGTTAGGGTTAGGGATGCTGGCACAACGCAGTGAGCTGGTGGTTATGCAGGCCTCCGGTTTTACCCGCATGCAGATTGCCTTGGCCGTGATGAAAACGGCTATTCCACTGGTGTTGCTAACCATGGCGATTGGCGAATGGGTAGCACCGCAAGGCGAACAAATGGCGCGTAACTACCGTGCGCAACAGATGTACGGCGGTTCTTTGCTGACGACCCAGCAAGGTTTGTGGGCAAAAGATGGCCACAACTTTGTCTATATCGAACGTGTGAAAGGTAACAACGACCTCGCCGGTGTGAGCATTTACAGTTTCAGTAAAGAAAAACGCCTCGAATCAGTTCGATATGCCGCATCCGCACAATACGATGTGGAGCATAAAGTATGGCGACTGTCTCAGGTTGATGAATCTAACCTCACCGACACGAAACAAATTACTGGCTCACAGACGGTTAGTGGCGAGTGGAAAACTAACTTAACCCCAGACAAACTGGGTGTTGTGGCACTCGACCCGGATGCGCTATCGATTAGCGGTCTGCACAACTACGTGAAGTACCTTAAGGCCAGCGGACAAGATGCCGGGCGTTATCAGCTCAATATGTGGAGCAAAATCTTCGCGCCACTCTCTGTTGCGGTAATGATGTTAATGGCACTGTCGTTCATCTTTGGCCCACTGCGTAGCGTGCCGATGGGGGTGAGAGTTGTCACCGGTATCAGCTTTGGTTTTGTGTTCTACGTGCTCGACCAAATCTTTGGCCCTCTCAGCCTTGTGTACAGCATCCCGCCGATTTTGGGTGCGTTGCTACCTAGTGCAACGTTCTTCTTAATCAGTCTATGGTTGATGATGAAGCGCTCCGGCTAATACCCATCATACTTCAAGCTGCAACTGTGTTGGCTGCACTCACAAACCCCAGTCACTTACTTATGTAAGCTCCTGGGGATTATGCGGCCCATCCTTGGGCCTTACCCCTTTGGGGACGCTGCAAGCAGCGTTCAAATTTGTTCCAGACAAATTTGTTGTTCTTTTGCCGCCTTGCTGCAACTCGAATTATTTTGGGTATAGATAGTTAACGTGTAGATATTACCGTTTACGCCCCCCCATAATACTGCCCAACACTCCGCGAATAATTTGGTTAGTCACCTGGCGTGCTGCACTCTTGGCCATGGTTTGCACCACACCGTCTTTTTTGCCACCACGCGGCCCTGTGGTTCCAAACAAAATATCCTTCAGTCCGCCAAGAATGCCGTCATCTACCGCAACAGATTCGCCTTTTGCAGGCGGTGCATTTTGTTGCTCACCTACGGCTTGCACACCCTGTTGTAATCGTTCATAGGCGGATTCGCGATCGACCGTTTCATCGTATTTGCCGTATAGCGGTGAATGGTTCAGTAACCCGTTACGCTCATCTTCAGTGACAGGCCCCATGCGTGAGCAAGGTGCAATTACCATGGCGCGCTCGACTACCGTTGGGCTGCCTTTTTCGTCCAGCAAAGAAATCAATGCTTCCCCAGTACCCAGCTCCTGAATCGCTTTCTCAGTATCGAATTTAGGGTTGGCTCGCATGGTTTGTGCCGCCGTTTTTACTGCTTTCTGGTCCTTCGGTGTAAAGGCGCGTAGCGCATGCTGGACCCGATTACCTAACTGCCCCAGTACGGTATCTGGAATATCCGACGGGTTTTGGGAAACAAAATACACCCCAACGCCTTTGGAACGAATCAAACGAATAACCTGCTCGATTTTATCCAGTAGCACTTGCGGCGCGTCGTTAAATAGCAGATGCGCTTCATCAAAAAAGAACACTAGTTTTGGTTTTTCCAGGTCACCAGCTTCTGGTAGTTGTTCATAAATTTCTGAAAGCATCCACAGCAAACTGGCGGCATACAGTTTCGGCATCTGGTACAGCTTTTCGGCAGATAAAATATTGATAATGCCTTTACCGTTGGCATCGGTACGCATCCAGTCTTTAATATCCAGCATCGGTTCGCCAAAGAAATACTCAGCACCTTGTTGTTCGAGCTGTAAAAGCCCACGTTGAATGGCACCGACAGAAGCACTGCTGATATTGCCGTACTGGTTCTGGAACGATTTTGCGTTATCGCCGATGTACTGCGTCGCGGCGCGCAAATCTTTAAAATCGAGCAGCAACAAGCCTTGATCATCCGCAATGCGGAAGATGATTTGTAGCACACCAGATTGTACTTCATTGAGATTAAGCAGGCGGGCGAGTAACAGCGGGCCAAGATCTGAAACAGTCGCCCGTACCGGATGGCCTTTTTCGCCAAAGATGTCCCACAGCACCACCGGGTTTTTGTGCGGTGACCAGTCAGTTACACCAATTTTTGCCAGCCGTGCGAGCAGCTTTTCAGACTCAACGCCTTCTTGTGCAATACCGGTGAGGTCACCTTTCACATCCGCCATAAATACCGGTACGCCAATCTCTGAAAACGACTCAGCCAGCTTTTGTAACGTCACCGTTTTACCGGTGCCGGTCGCCCCGGTTATCAGCCCGTGACGGTTTGCCATGCCGGGCAGTAAATGCAGTTCTTGTTCAGTGGTTCTGGCAATCAGCAGTGGTGCAATCATGATGATTTCCTGTGGCGATATTTCCATAAGCATAGCAAGCGCATACGGAACGTCACCCGCCAAAATCCTGGTTTGCGCAGATCCTCGCAGCAAAGGCTATGCTTTGCATATGTATTACTTATTATTGGGAAGCCATGTCCAGATTCTTCTTTAACGACCGTCAGAAAATGGTCGACGATGCCATCGAAGGTGTGATCATCAGCTCTCGTTTTCGTAATTTGACCCGTTTAGATACCGATCCCGCTATACGTGTGGTGGTACGCAAAGACTGGAATAAGAGCAAAGTGGCGATTATTTCAGGTGGCGGTTCGGGGCATGAACCGGCTCACGCAGGCTTTGTTGGCAAAGGGATGCTAACCGCTGCGGTATGTGGGGACTTGTTTGCCTCGCCAAGCGTGGATGCGGTTTTAAACGCGATTGTTGCGGTCACGGGCGATCGCGGTTGTTTGCTTATCGTCAAAAACTACACTGGCGATCGTCTTAATTTCGGGCTTGCGGCGGAGAAGGCCAAAAAACACGGTCTCAAAGTGGAGATGGTGATCGTTGGCGATGATATTTCGTTGCCCGATAACAAACAGCCACGCGGCATTGCCGGAACGGTACTGGTGCATAAAATTGCGGGCTTTGCCGCAGAACAAGGCAAGTCTTTGAGCGATGTTCGAGACATCGCGCAAAGTGCCTGCGATAGCATTGCCAGCATGGGTGTCGCCATGCAAACCTGCAACCTTCCGGACCAAAATGAAGAAGAAGGGCGCATCAAAGGCGGGCATCTCGAGCTAGGTCTGGGGATTCATGGTGAACCTGGAGCCAGTACACTGGATAGCCAAAACAGCCAGAAGACGATTGCTACTCTGGTGAATCATTTGCGTAAAAAGACCGGCAACGACGCAAGACTGGCAGTGCTGGTTAACAATCTTGGCGGCGTATCGTCTTTGGAAATGGCCATGCTTACCAAAGAGCTGGTGCATTCAGAATTAAAAGACCAGATCGATTATTTGATTGGCCCGGCACCACTGGTCACTGCATTGGATATGAAAGGATTTTCACTGTCCGCTATAGTGCTAAATGATCGTTTTATCAAAGCATTGCATGCAGATGTGGAAACGGCATGCTGGTGTCCGGTGGTAAAACTCCACGCGATGCCAAAGCGGAAACACAGTGTGATACGTATCGAATCATCGGCGAAGCCGTCAGAAAATGCGGACGTTAAAACGTTGGTGGCAAATATTACAAATACGCTTATCGCACAGGAAAAAGCGTTGAATGCGCTGGATGCCAAAGTCGGAGATGGTGATACTGGTTCCACTTTTGCACAGGGCGCACGCGACATTGCACAGCTTAACGATGACGGCAAACTGCCATTAAATGACCCAGCGGCACTGCTGGAATTAATCGGCGAACGCCTGGCAACGGTGATGGGTGGCTCAAGTGGCGTACTGATGTCGATCTTCTTCACTGCGAGCGGGCAGCAAGTCGCTAAAAAGCAGTCACTTGTCGATGCCTTGCTATTTGGCCTTGGACAAATGAAACGCTACGGTGGGGCAGAACTGGGTGATCGCACGCTAATTGACGCGTTACAGCCCGCACTGGAAGCATTAAAAAATCAGGATTTGTCTGCTGCAATAGAAGCCGCAGAAGCTGGTGCAGCAGCCACGGCGAAAATGCAGAAAGCTAATGCCGGGCGTTCGTCGTATGTAAACAGCGAGAATCTGAAAGGGGTGAAGGATCCAGGTGCAGTAGCGATTGCCGCAGTATTTGCCGGGATAAAGTAAGTTAGAGCCATTGAACGTGATTTCGCAGGGTGGATAAGCGCCAGCGTCACCCACCATTTTTTCCGATCACGCCTGCCCGCTCAATGCCATCTGCGTTAACCAAAGCCGCGTATCAAACTCCAGTTGGTGATATTGCGGCTCCATATGGCAGCACAGCGAGTAAAACGCCTTGTTATGATCTTTCTCTTTTAAATGCGCCAGCTCGTGCACCACGATCATACGCAAAAAGGCTTCTGGCGCATTTTTAAATACTGTCGCCACGCGAATTTCAGCTTTGGCTTTTAGCTTGTTCCCTTGCACGCGCGACACGGCAGTATGCAAACCCAGCGCATTATTCAGCACATGAATTTTGCTGTCATAAGCCACTTTATTAATCGGCGGCGCATTACGCAGATACTGGTTTTTAATCTCTTGCGTCCAGGCATACAACGCTTTATCGGTAGTGATGTTATGCGTTTCTGGATAGCGTTTTTGCAGGACCTCGCCCAGACGTTGTTCCGCAATCAGCGTGCGAACCTGAGAGAGCAAATGCTCTGGGTAGCCCTGTAAATAAGTTAAATTGCTCATAGTTCTCGCTTGCTCGAAGTCTTTCAAAAGGCAGTTGCGCAGTTTTTGGAAAAAAAAGGGTATACTCACGCCCCCATTCGGGGATTACGCCGAAATTTTACCATCCAGGAGGGCCGATGAGCCAATTAGACAACGGTTTCCGTTCACTGACACTAAAACGTTTTCCAGAAACGGATGACGTTAACCCACTACAGGCGTGGGAAGCTGCCGATGATTATCTTTTGCAGCAACTGGACGAAATCGAAATCAGTGGCCCGGTCCTGATTTTTAACGATAACTTCGGGGCGCTGTCTTGCGTGCTGGCTGAACACAAGCCGTACAGCATCAGCGACTCGTATCTTAGCGAACTGGCTATCCGTGAGAACTTGCGCGAGAACGGCATCGTTGAATCCAGCGTCACGTTTGTTGATAGCACTGCAAAATATCCAGAAGCTCCAGCAGTGGTTCTGATTAAGATCCCTAAAACGCTGGCATTACTGGAACAACAACTGCGCTCGCTGCACAGTGTCGTGACCCCAGAAACACGTATTATCGCGGGTGCGAAAACACGCGACATTCACAACTCAACCATTGAGCTGTTTGAAAAGATCCTTGGGCCGACCACGACCACTCTGGCCTGGAAAAAAGCGCGTCTCATCAACTGTACTTTCAATGCACCCGTGTTGAAAGAAGCCGCAGAAACCCTGAGCTGGAAACTGGAAGGTACGCCGTGGACGATTCACAACCACGCCAACGTATTCTCCCGCACTGGCCTGGATATTGGCGCTCGTTTCTTTATTGAAAACCTGCCAACTAACCTGGAAGGCGAAATTGTCGATTTAGGTTGTGGTAACGGTGTGATTGGCCTGCACTTGCTGGAGCAAAGCCCAGAAGCAAAAGTGGTATTTGTTGATGAATCACCGATGGCCGTTGCTTCAAGCCGCCTGAACGTTGAAACCAACATGCCGGAAAATCTGGATCGCTGCGAATTTATGATCAACAACGCGTTGTCAGGTGTTGAGCCATATCGCTTTAACACGATTCTGTGCAACCCACCGTTCCATCAGCAACATTCGTTGACCGATCAGGTGGCGTGGGAAATGTTCCACCACGCCCGTCGTTGCCTGCAAAATGGCGGTGAGCTGTACATCGTTGCTAACCGCCATTTGGACTACTATCACAAGCTGAAGAAAATCTTCGGTAACTGCGATACTGTTGCTACGAACAAAAAATTCGTGGTGCTTAAAGCCGTGAAGCTGGGCCGTCTTCGCTAAGCGTTTGGTCACTTCTGCTAAAAGTGGTGGATGACGTTTATCGCTTATCCACCCTACAAAACCTGGCCTGTAGGTCGGATAAGCGCAGCGTCATCCGACGTTTAGCTCTAAATTTCCAGCGCTAAACGGGTGCCTTGCGCGATAGCGCGTCGGGCATCCAGCTCCATCGCCACATCTGCTCCACCAATCAAATGTATCGTCTTCCCTAATTCTTGCAGCGGTTGTGTCAATTCACGGCGCGAATCTTGCCCGGCGCAAATAATCACATTATCGACTTTCAGCGTTTGCGGCTCACCGCCAACCGTGATGTGCAGACCCTCATCATCAATGCGTTCGTAAGTTACGCCCGCCAGCATTTTGACACCTCGTGCCAGCAGCGTGGTGCGGTGAATCCAGCCTGTCGTTTTACCTAAACCTTCACCTGGCTTACTGGTTTTGCGTTGCAGCATTACAATCTGGCGCGGGCTTTTATGCAGATGAGCGCCTTCTGGACGCAATCCTCCTGCGTGTTGCAGGCTGGTATCAATACCCCATTCCACGCAAAACTCAGCGATATTCTGGCTGGTGGACTCCCCTTCCTGGCTTAGATACATCGCGGTATCAAAGCCAATACCTCCGGCACCAATAATCGCTACACGGTCACCCACTGGCGCTTTTTCACGCAACACATCAATATAATTCAATACTTTAGGATGAGTAATACCGTCGATAAGCGGCATGCGTGGCTCGATCCCGCAGGCGAGAATAATCTCGTCGTATTCTTCGAGCATTGGCGCGGTGACGTATTGATTCAGGCAAACTTCGACTCCGGTCAGCTCCAACATGCGGCGGTAATAGCGCAGTGTTTCGTAAAACTCCTCTTTGCCGGGGATCTGCTTGGCGATATTAAATTGGCCGCCGATTTCAGAGGCTGCATCAAACAATGTCACTTTGTGGCCACGCGCTGCGGCATTGATCGCAAAAGCAAGCCCGGCAGGCCCAGCACCAATTACCGCCAGATTTTTATGCACGGAAGCGGGGACAATCGGCATTTTGGTTTCATGGCAGGCGCGGGGATTGACCAGGCATGAAGTCACTTTGCCGAGGAAAATCTGATCCAGGCATGCCTGATTGCAGCCAATGCAGGTGTTGATTTCATCTTCGCGCCCCTGCTCGGCTTTGGAAACAAACTCCGCATCGGCGAGGAATGGCCTCGCCATTGACACCATATCGGCGTCGCCATCAGCAATGATTTTTTCTGCGGTTTGCGGATCGTTAATGCGGTTGGTAGTGACAAGCGGAATAGAAACCTGGCCTTTGAGTTTGCGGGTCACCCAGCTAAATGCGCCGCGTGGCACAGGTGTTGCGATGGTTGGAATACGCGCTTCATGCCAGCCGATGCCAGTGTTAATTAACGTGGCACCGGCTTTTTCAATTGCTTTTGCAAGCTGTACGGCTTCTTCAAACGTGCCGCCGCCATCGACCAAATCCAGCATCGACAGGCGATAAATGATAATAAAATTCGCTCCCACTTTTTCACGCACCGCGCGGACGACTTCAATGGCAAAACGCATGCGGCGAGGGTAATCGCCGCCCCATTCGTCATCACGCTGGTTGGTTCTTGCCGCTAAAAACTGGTTAATCAGATAGCCTTCGGAACCCATGATTTCGACGCCATCGTATCCGGCAAGCTGTGCCAGATTTGCGCACTGAGCAAAATCCTCGATCAAAGTCAGGATCTCTTCATGGCTCAAGGCGTGGGGTTTAAAACGGTTAATCGGTGCCTGGATTGCGGAAGGGGCGACCGGGTTTGGCTGGTAGCTATAACGCCCGGTATGCAGGATTTGCAGGGCGATTTTTCCGCCTTCTTTGTGCACTGCATCGGTAACAATCTGATGATGGGCAAGCTGGCTTACGTCATTGAGTACCGCGCCGCTTTCCACGCCGACGCCAGAAGGCGAGGGGGCAACGCCGCCAGTGACAATTAACGCCACGCCGTGGCGTGCGCGCTCGGCATAAAACGCCGCCAAACGGTCAGCGCCTTTAGGGTGCTCCTCAAGTCCGGTGTGCATCGAACCCATCAGCACACGGTTTTTAAGCGTGGTGAAACCCAGGTCTAGTGGGGAAAACAGCGACGGATAGCTCATATTCTCTTCCTGCGGGTCATTATTATTATGTGGTCGGATGAGTTAGTAATCTAGCTTGATGTAGCGCAAATGGGGAGAAGTTGTCGAATGATTGTGACATAACTCAAAGAACGGCAGTCATGCAGGTCGGGTAAGCGAAGCGCTTCCCGACACAACAGAAGCTGTATTTAGTGCGCCAGGCGCTTACCCAGTGCATCAAACAGATGAAGATGTTTTTCATCTACGCCCAATGTTAGCGCCGTCCCACTGGTGAAATTGAGCTGCTGGAAGGATTTCAGGCAAACCGATTGCCCGGCTAAATCCAGATAAACCAGCGTTGAATCACCCTGAAGTTCAGTAAATTTGGCGCTGGCATCAAACTGGTAATCTGCCGCTTCGCCGAGGCGCAGGTGTTCCGGACGAATGCCGATAAACACTTTATCGCCCTGTTGTAACGTTGCGGGCGGGTTCGCCATAGGCAATATCACATCGTTGGCAATATGCAGCGCATTGCGCTGGAACGTCGCGGGCAAGATATTGATTTTCGGCGTGCCAATAAACTCGGCGACGAACAAGTTTTCAGGCCGGTTATACAGCTCCAGAGGTGTACCAACCTGCTCAATTTTACCTTTGTAGAGCACCACAATTCTGTCCGCCAGCGTCATGGCTTCAACCTGATCGTGGGTGACGTAAATCATCGTATTGTGCAAATTGCCGTGTAGCTGGCTAATTTCCTGGCGCATTTCAACGCGCAATGCGGCGTCCAGATTCGACAGCGGTTCATCAAACAGAAAGATTTTGGGTTGTTGAACGGTAGAGCGGCCAATCGCCACACGTTGCCGTTGCCCGCCAGAAAGATTCTGCGGCAGGCGGTCGAGCAACTCTTCAAGCTGTAACATTTTGGCGGCTTGCGTAATGCGCCGCGTAATTTCGTCTTTCGGTGTTTTGACATTATTGAGGCCGAAAGCGAGATTTTCGCGCACCGTCATATGTGGATAAAGCGCGTAAGATTGAAACACCATCGAAAGACTACGCTGACCAGCAGGTAAATCAGTGACATCCTGGTCACCGATGATTATCGAGCCACTGTTTAAACTTTCCAGCCCGGCAATAATGCGTAATAACGTTGATTTACCGCAGCCAGATGGGCCGACCAGCACAATAAATTCGCCGGAATGAATATCGAGTGACAGGTTTTCGATGATGGTATTTTTTTCGTAGGTTTTATTAATATTTTTTAGGGTAACAGTGGTCATCATTTTCTCCGTATTGATTCACAGCGATTCAATAAGTGATAACAGCAGCGAAGTTTTCATCTTCATCAACGCATGATCGCCACGGCTTTCAACGTTCAGGCGCAGCAAGGGTTCAGTATTCGAGGTGCGTAAATTAAAACGCCATGTGTCAAATTCCATGCTTAAGCCGTCACAATGGGATTGGCTCACACATTGTGCTGAAAACTTCGCTTCAATATGTGCCAGTACGGCAAGAGGGTTCTTAACGGTGATATTGATTTCGCCGGATATCGGGAATTGGTTTTTACGCTCGGCGACTAGTTCGGATAAATTTTTGGCGGTGGTATTCAATAACTGAAAAACTAACAGTGCGGGGATCATGCCGCTGTCACAATAACCAAATGAGCGAAAATAGTGATGACCACTCATTTCACCGCCATAAATGGCATCTTCCTGGCGCATTTTATCTTTTATAAATGCATGACCCGTTTTGGACTCAATCGCTATTCCGCCACACTGGCTGATGATTTGTTGTGTATTCCAGGTCAGGCGCGGGTCATGAATAATTTTCTCACCCGCAGCCTGGTTAAGAAACCCACTTGCCAGTAACCCCACCAGATAATAGCTTTCGATAAACTCGCCCTGGCTGTCGAAGAAAAAACAGCGATCAAAATCGCCATCCCAGGCAATACCTAAATCGGCTTTGTGTAACATGATTGCCGCACGCGTGTCATAGCGGTTTTCTTCAAGCATTGGGTTCGGCACACCATTAGGGAAATGGCCATCCGGTTCAACGTATAACTTGATGAATTCAATGGCCGCATGGCTTTTGCGCAGCGCGTTTTCCAGGGCTTCAAGGGCGGGGCCAGCCGCGCCATTTCCCGCATTGACCACCACTCGCAACGGGCGGCTTAACGGCGTGGTGATATAACTCATCAGATGGTTAATCCAGGCATCACGATGTGAAACTCGCTGATAACTCCCTGGTTGTGCCGCTTGAGTAAAATCATTCGCCAGCGCCAGCGCTTTAATCTCCAGCAACCCGTTGTCGTTACTGACCGGACGGGCTTGCTCACGCACAATTTTCATGCCGTTATGATTGGCTGGGTTATGGCTGGCAGTAATTTGAATGCCACCATTGGCTTTCAATATCCGCGTAGCAAAATAAACTTCTTCCGTGCCCACCATGCCAATATCGATAACATCGACACCGCTCAGCGTTAATTCTTTTGCCAGGATATGTTTATATGCATCCGACGTCAGACGGCTGTCGCAGCCAATGACCATGCGCTTGGGTTTTAACCAACTGGCGACAGCGTGTGCAATTCGCAGAATAATATCGTGATTAATGGTGACATCCACTTCACCACGAATATCGTAGGCTTTGAAACAGCTAAGTTCATCCATAAATTAACCCGTATCAGTAGAACGTCACGTTGACGCTCCTTCAATAAATTGATAATCCAGCTCGTAATGGGTTTTATTATTTTCGTCGAGTAATAACTTCACGGCGATCGCCCCTTTTTCCTCGGCATGCTGAGAAATGGTGGTTAAACGAATGCCGGATGTATTTACCGGAATATTATCGAAACCCGTAATCGCCACTTGCTGTGGAATAGCGATATTATTTTCGACGCAATAATTGATTGCACCAGCGGCAAAGCGGTCAGATAAACAAATTAATGCGCTAATTTCAGGGTGCTCGGTTAACAGAATTTTTGCAGCCTGCGCACCGTGTTGTTCATTGTGAATGGTTTCGTACAACCAGCATTCGTTAAGGGCAATCTCATGAGCGGCAAAGACATCGCGGCAGGCATTGACACGCGTTAGCATCACGCTGTTATCGCCGTTCACGGGTTGCTCAAGTGAACGCATACCCGCAGCCGATTTTTGTGATGGGAAGGAGATGATACCGAAGCGGCGATGGCCTTTATTAAGTAAATAACTGCATATTTCGTTCATCGCTTTTTGGTTATTAATTGACACGCTGCTGTGGTCTGGTAAAGAAAAATCGATAGTGACCACGGGAATATTCTTCGCCAATGCCTGCTGGATAACTTCATCATTATTGTGGGTGGCGTTAAGAATATAACCATCAACCAGCGTATTGATCGTTTTTATTTTAATGTTTTGGCTATTTTTTAACGGAATCAACACCAGGTTGATATCATGGTTTTCGCACTGCGTAGCGATACCTTTCATCAAATTGAGATCGTGATTATCGATAAACACGTAGCTCATTGAGTCATTAAAAATCACGCCGATGGTATCTGACTTGCCGGTACGCAGCGCCCGGCCCAGTTTGTCTGGCCCCTGAAAGCCGCAAGAAGCGGCATATTCAATAATTTTCCCCCGTAGCTCAGCGGAAAGTTTGTCGGGGTTGTTCCACGCGTTAGAAACGGTGGTATGAGAAATACCTAATGCTTTTGCGATGGATTTGGTGGTTACTTTTTTGTTGTCATTCATCTTCTTCAGTACGTCTTTTTTTGTTTTTCATACTTCGTAATTTGCCATGAGTTTAACGTTAAACAAAGCTGTTTTTGTGACTTGTTTAACGTTAAACATAAATTCCTGGTGTTAGCGTGAAAATAGGATGCGCGCTTACTGTTTCAAAGGAGAATTTCTAGTGAAAATTTTTACACTGGTTAAATGGACAGCCCCAGTTGTATTCGCAATGGTTATTTCTGGCTGCGGGCAGGATGACGAAAAGACAGCGGAACAAGACGCTACACCAATAAAAATGTGGGTTGCACCGAATGAAAATGAAGAATCTTTCTGGAATGCAATGGTCACCGAATGGAATAGTTTGCCGGAGCACCACAAAGTAGAATTCACGACCATTCCGGCAGCCAGCAGCTCTGAAGAAGCCATTATGAATGCACTGGCTTCGGGAACAGAACCTGATATTTCGAGTAATATTTTTATCGGTTTTGCCAGCCAACTGAATGAGATGGATCAGCTCATCGATCTGGCGAAATTACCCGGTTACCCGCAACTGATTGAAAACCGCCATATGGGGAAAATTGTTCCGGCCTGGGAAATTAACGGCCAGAAAAATGTGTTGCCGATTTACATTAATCCTATCGTCTATTGGTGGCGAATGGACTTATTAAAGCAATATGGCTATGACAAAGTTCCAACCACGTATCAGGATATTTATACGCTTTCACAGCGTCGTGCGGATGATAAATCAGGTTATGCCATTCAACTTACCGCCGGAAAAAACTGGTGGGATCGCTGGTTCGATTTCATCCCATTATTTTATGCCGCCACCAATGGCCAAGCTTATATTTCTGATAACAAAGCCCAATACAATAATGCCCAAGGGGAAACCGTCCTGACATTTATGGCGAAAATATTTGCCAATAAGTGGAGTAGTTATGATTTCACTGCCGTAGATGATCCATTAGCCACCGGCCAGGTAATGGCATCGGTGCGTGGCCCGTGGGATATCGCCCGTTATCGCAAGCAATACCCAACCATTCTTGAAAGTATCCAGATTGGCCCGATGGTCACCGCTGATGGGCACCCTCAGCCTCACACCCTGGCAGACAGCAAAGGCGTGGTGATGTTTAAAAGCAGCAAACACCAAACTGAAGCCTGGGAGTTTATTCAGTGGGTATTTAACGCGCCAGAACATGACCTGAAATGGCTGGAATTAACCGGCATGCCACCTGCACGTGAGGACTTACTCACCAATAGCCTGTTCACCGCATATCTTGGCCACAGCCCAGTGGAAAAGCAGATTGCAGCCTTTGTGGCGAATGCACAACCGCCAGCGGCGACCACCAAAACCAGCGAAATTCAGCGCAGCATGACGCAAATGATCGAACGCACTATCTTCTCTGGCAGCGCCCCGATAGAAGCACTCAATCAGTCTGCCGCTGAAACTGACAAGTTGCTCGGGCAATAATTATTATGCGCAGAATAAGAATTAGTGATTCTTCATTAGGGGGCCTGTTGGCCTCCTCGTGGCTCGGCTATTCCGTGTTGTTTTGGTTTTATCCGTTTGTCTGGTTAGCCATCTTAAGCGTGACCCAATGGCAATTTATTGGTACTCCTCGCTTTAACGGATTGTATAACTTTATTGGCGTGATGCAGGATGAATTATTCTGGAAATCAATGCTCAATGTGCTGCGCTTCTTGTTCTATTACATTCCGATAGTGTTAGTTGCATCATTACTTTTTGCCGCGGGATTAAAGCGTATTAAATATGGCAAGGGGTTTATTGCCTTGAGCTTTCTGTTAGCGAATGTCTCATCGGGTGTGGCGTATTCCATCGTGTTTTCAAAGCTGTTTAGTGAATACGGGCCGATAAACGAATTTCTGCGCGAATGGCTGGGTTTTGCCATCCCATGGTTTACTAACCCAGACTGCGCCATGTTATCTATTGCTTTAATTGTGACATGGAAGTTTGTTGGCTATTACGGCTTGATTTTATATTCCGGCATGATGGCAATTCCAAAAGATATTTATAGCGCGGCGATCCTCGATAAAACCGGGTGCTTTAAACAGCTGTATGCCATCACTCTGCCGATGATGAATGCGCAAATCATCATGGTGCTGGTGCTGGCAATTACCGTCGCCTTCGGCATTTTTACCGAACCTTATTTAATCACCGGCGGTGGCCCGCTCAATAGCACCACTACACCAATGGTGGTGATGTATGAAGCCGCCTTCCAGAATATGAAACCCAGTTGGGCGGCAACCATGTCTATTATTGTCGCGGCTTGTAGTTTTGCACTTATTTGGATCTTGCGTCGAATGTTTGAAAAAAATATCGAGATCGTCTGATGAAAAAATTTAAACCGCTCAGTTTATTGATTCACCTGGCGATGCTGACGCTGGCGATAACCTGGCTATATCCGTTTATCTGGATGGTGGTGGTGTCGTTTAAAGATACGGCGCAGATTTATACCACCGCATTATTCGATGGGCGCTTCTCGCTTGATAACTATGCTTTTCTTTTTGATAACAGCGCCCGCGCGGATAAACCCTTTTTACGCACGCTGTTTAACTCGATGTTTATTGCCATCACCATTACCGCCAGCGTGACGTTAACCTCGACGCTGGTAGGTTATGCGGTGGCGAAAATTCAGTTCCGTGGCAAAAGCGCATTTAAAAATTTGCTGATTGTGCAGATGGTTTTCCCGGTATTCATGTTCATTATTCCGCAGTTTGTCTTAATGCGTGAGCTGGGGCTTATCAACAGTTACGGGGCGATGATCCTGCCGTTTATGATGAGCGCATGGGGAATATTCATGGTGTCACAAAGCTTTAAAGGGACGCCAAATGATTATATTTATGCCGCTAAATTAGACCACGCCAGTTTATGGGGGATCTTGCGCCACGTGATGATGCCGCTGAATAAATCGATTCTGGCGATTGTCGCGCTGTTTACCTTCTCCAGCGCGTGGGACAACTTCCTCTGGCCGCTGATTGTGATGCGCGAAGCAGAAAAAATGCCGTTTTCGGTATTACTGGCAACGTTCAGCAAATCGTATGGCGTTTATCTCGGGCCGGTGATGGCTGGTGCCGTAGTGCAAACGTTGCCAGTGGTTATTCTCTTTATCTTGTTCCGTAAATATTTCCTGCAGGGAATGTCGCTGTCATTAAAATAATAGGGATCTGGAGATGGATAATTCCCATTGGTGGAATGAGACAGTTTTTTATCAAGTCTATTTACCGTCATTTCGTGACGGTAATAATGATGGATTAGGTGATTTTTACGGCTTACTGGAAAAAATAGACTACCTCGCAAGCCTTGGCGTGAAAGGACTGTGGATAACGCCTTTTTACCCTTCGCCACTGGTCGATAACGGCTACGACATCAGCGATTACTGCGCTGTAGACCCGCGTTTTGGTGATATGGCGGCGTTCGGCGCCGTACTGCAAGCGTGCCATCAACGGGGCATGAAAGTGATTATTGATGTGGTGATTAACCATGTCTCGTCTTTGCATCCGTGGTTTCAGGATGCCTGGAACAATCCTGCCAGCCCGTGGCGCGATTTCTTTCTGTTTAGTAACGCACCCAATAATTGGCAATCATTCTTTTCTGGCCCGGCATGGAGCAAAGAGCCGGATACCGGCCAGTATTACTTCCATAAATTTTCCCCGCAGCAGGTGGATCTCAACTGGCGCAATCCGCGCGTCGAGCAGGAAATTTTGCAGATGCTCGATTTCTGGATAGTGCAGGGCGTTGATGGCTTCCGTTTTGATGTGATCAATTTCCTCACCACCGACGGCATCACGGCGGATAACCCGCAAAGCGAAGGTGAGCAGCAGCACCTCAACGATATTAATCAGCCTGGTTTATGCGCGGTACTGGCGCGCTTATGTCGCCATGTCCGTCAACAAGGCGACTACTTTCTGGTGGGTGAAGTGGGCAGCGAAGACCTCGATGTGCTGCAACGTTATCAGCGCCCCGAATTGTTGGATGTGGTGTTTAACTTTAATCTCGGTAGCCAGAAAACCTTTTCCGCTACCGCGATTTATCAGCAACTGACGGCGATGGAAAAACAGTTAACGGGTGTCCCGACGCTGTTTTTCTCAAGCCACGATATGCCGCGAATGATCAGCCGGTTTGGTGAGTCAGAGCGAGATACTGCACGCGCCATTGCTGTGATGGCGCTGCAAATCACCGCCCGTGGCGTGCCGTTTATTTTCCAGGGCGAAGAGAATGGTATGACCGATTATGTGCCTGAATCTCTGGAACAAATTTGTGACATTCAGGGGCGCACGCATTACCACTCCGCGCTGGCCGACGGACTACCTCCAGGCCAGGCATTAGTGCAGGCGATTCAACATTCGCGCGATGGTTCGCGTTCTCCATGTCAGTGGCGGAATACGCCGCACGCCGGGTTTTCATCATGCCCGCCATGGATACCCGTTAACGCTAATTATCCCGAGGTGAATGCGCGGGCGATGCAGGACGACCCAGATTCTATCTTTCATGCTTATCAAAAGCTTATCTTGCTGCGTAATCAGTCACCGGCATTGCAGCATGGCGAATATCAGTTTCTGGAATGCATTCAACAATGCCTGTGGTTTGCCCGCCGCTTTGGTGACGAAACGGTGATGGTGGCGATTAATTTTGGCATGGAAATCAGCAACCCCGGCCGGGAAATCGCCGGGGAACTGTTGTATGGCGAAGATGCGCCAGTGCTCGGAAAAAATCATATTGTTATTAAGAGGACAGTTCATGGAAAGGAATAGCAAAAACCCGTTGATCACACCGGCAGATATCAAGCCATCGCACCCGTCAATGAAAGTAGAGTGTGTTTTCAACGCTGGAGTCACTGAATTCAATGGCGAAATTATTCTTCTACTGCGTGTAGCCGAGAGCGTAATTAGTGATTCGCCGCAGACAATCCATGTGCCTTTACTGGAACAGCAGGGCGATAAATGGGTTTGTACGACACGCATCTTTGACCGTAATGATCCACGTTTTGACTACAGTGACCCGCGCACTATCGTGAATATCGATCAGCCGGACGAAGTCTATTTAACCTCGATGTCCCATCTGCGGTTAGCACGTAGCCGTAATGGCATTGAATTCGTTATTGATAGTGAGCCGTTTATCTTCCCGGATAATCAATATGAGCAGTTTGGCTGCGAAGATCCGCGCATCACGGAAATCGACGGTGTCTGGTATATCAACTATTCAGCGGTGTCGTGTTACGGCATCTCGACCGCATTAGCGGTGACGCGTGACTTCCGGACTGTTGAAAAGCAGAGCGTCATTTTCTGCCCGGACAACCGTGATGTTTGCTTCTTCCCTGAGAAAATTGACGGCAAGTTTTATGCCTTAACCCGCCCGGCACCGAAACACTTTGGTAAGCCGGAAATCTGGTTAAGTGAATCACCGGATCTTCTGCATTGGGGTAATCATCGGCATTTACTGGGTGCTTCCGGGGATATTTGGGATGCCCGTAAATCGGGTGGTGGTGCCCCATTACTGAAAACAGATCGCGGCTGGCTGGCGATTTATCACGGTGTTGATGCCAGCCAACGTTATTGCCTCGGCGCACTGCTGCTTGATCTTAACGACCCGACGAAGATCCTCGCAAAATCACCGGTTCCGTTGCTGCAACCTGAGGCAATTTATGAGTGCGAAGGGTTCTTCGGCAATGTGGTGTTTACTTGCGGCGCGCTCATTAAGCACGACACGCTGCACGTCTGGTATGGCGCGGCGGATGAATGTATGGCGCTGGCAACGCTGCCATTGACTGAACTCTGGCAACATTTACGGCTGGCATGAATGAAGAAAAATCCCACTGTTAACGCGCTGCTGGCGGCTTATCGCCAGCGCCGTCCCTACCGTCTTACGTGTCATAAAATAGAGTTCCATGGCGTGGCGGGGTTTGATGTTTACAACCCGACGAAGCCGTTCCGATACCAACAGCAATGGATAATGGCGGCGCGTGTTGAAGCTCGCGAAAGTGAGTTTTCACAGGTGCGTTTTTTCCGTCTGGAAAATTTTAAATCGGCTTATTTACTGGAAGATGCGCCAGTTTTTGATTTGCAGGATCCGTTTATTTGCCAGGTCGGCGGAGAGATGGTTTTCGGTGGTGTTGAAGTGGCTTTCACATCGACTGGCGATCGGACCCTGATCTGGAAAACGCGTTTTTGGCGCGGTAAAGATCTCGCTTCGTTGCGTCATTTTGCCGATGGTCCGCCGGGCATGAAAGACATTCGGCTGGTTGATTTAGAAGATGGGCGCATTCTGCTGTTTACCCGTCCTCAAGGTGCGTTGGGTGGGCGCGGCAAAATTGGCTGGAAAATTATCCACACGCTTGAAGAGCTTACACCGGAGGTTATTGAACAGGCGCAATTGCTGGAACATGTTGATGCGTTGTCGTGGTGCGGAGTGAACGAAGCGTGGCTCAGTGCACCAAACTGCGTTGAGGTACTGGCGCATGTTGCCTGTTTCGATGAGCAAGGGAATCGCCATTACTACGCCGCAGCTTTTAGTTTTGATGTGTCTCAGCGGCAAAGTTCGCCAATCAGAATTATGGCTGAACGGAATGATTTTCTGGCCGGAGAGGCAAAACGTAGAGATTTAAGTGATGTGATATTTCCTGGGGGATTACTACTAAAAAATGATAATACAGTGTTGTTATTTTGTGGCACCAGTGATTGTGAAGTACAGGTGTTACTAATAGCTAAAAATCTTTATGGGATTTACCTCGCAAATTAACCATTGGTTGCCCCTTAATAAATAATAAGATGATAAAAAGAAATTGATTTAATTCACAACAGCAAAGCATTTAGTTTATCAATATAAATACGAATTGCATTCATGGTAATTATTCTGTGTTGTTTGCATTACGTAATAAGTCACACCCAATTAATTGTTCTCATAAATGTTTCATGAACTATATAAGGATATAGGTGATTATGAAAAGAAAAGCTTTGGCTTTATTTATCGGCCTGACGATTTCTACTGGTGCATTAGCAGCGAATAAATCAACGAGTAGCGATTTGGAACAACGTCTGAATCAATTAGAGCAACGTCTAATCGCTGCCGAACAGCGTGCTGCCACTGCGGAAGCCGAAATCCAACAGATTAAAACCACCCCTAAACCCGCTCAGACTACGGCACCGGTTCAAGTGGTGAGTGAACAATCTGTTAATGATAAAGCCGATAACCAATCACCGAAATTATCTTTAACCGGATATGGCGATTTAAAAATTTATGGCGACGTGGAATTTAATATGGATGCCGCCAGTCGCAGTAATGGCCTGACATCTGTACGCCGTAGTGCCAATACTAATTGGGCTGATGGCAATAACGAACGTTGGGATATTAATGGTCGTTTATTATTGGGCTTTGATGGTTATCGCCGCATGGAAAATGGCCAATTTGCCGGTTTCTCAGCACAGCCGTTAGCGGATTTAAGCGGTGATATGAATCTTGATGATGCGGTATTTTTCTTTGGGCAAGAGAACGACTGGAAAATAAAAGTCGGGCGCTTCGAAGCCTACGATATGTTCCCGCTGAATCAGGATACTTTTGTTGAGTATTCCGGTAATACCGCCAACGATTTGTACGGCGATGGCTTTGGCTACATCTATATGATGAAAGAAGGGCGCGGGCGTAGTGATTCCGGTGGTAGCTTCCTGATGAGTAAAACCATCGACAACTGGTATTTCGAATTCAATACCCTGCTGGAAGATGGCACTTCGCTGTATCAAGACAAGTCTTATCATGGCAATGAACTGACCAAAGACAAAAATGTTGCTTATCTGCGTCCGGTGATTTCCTGGTCGCAAGATGAATTCTCAGTTGCTGCTGCGATGGAAGCGCAGGTGGTGGATAACGCATACGGTTACAAAGATGCCAATGGCCAAATGGTGGATCAATCGAGCCGCACCGGTTATGGCTTAACCATGACGTGGAATGGACTGAAAAGCGACCCGGATAACGGCATCGTTGCCAACTTCAATACTGCCTACCTTGACGCCGCCGATGAAACTGACTTCACTGCGGGTGTCAACGCACTGTGGCAGCGTTTCGAGCTAGGTTATATCTATGCCCACAACGACATTGATAAGTTTGATGTCAACTCGGCGATGGATACCTGTGAAGACGACTGCTGGATAACCAATGCGGGGACTTACGATATTCACACCATCCATACTTCGTATCAATTCCCGAACGTGATGGGCATGAAGAACTTTAATATTTATCTCGGGACTTATGTGTCGTGGGTTAGCGCTGATAATGACGGCAGCGATAGCGACGACAATACCCGCTATGGTGGTCGTGTGAGATTTAAATATTATTTCTAATGTGAGTTAGCTTGCCCTCATCCTGGCAATCTTGTCAGGGTGAGATCTGTAAGCCTTGCTGATTTTCCGTTCACCCGTACGTTCATTTATCTCTTTAATTCCCGTAAACGGTGAACGAATCAAGGGGTTAACGCCAACCCCTTGATAATCCAGGCACCCGGCAAATAAATCGCCGCAAGCGGTAAACACCGTTTTTCACCCAACATTCGGGGTCGTTCGCGATTCGTTCCAGACGATCGCTCTCTCACGTGGTTCCCGACCACGTGACCCCGACTGAAGGGTAAAAAACGGCGCGATTGAAGCCGGGAACAACGTCAAAACCGCTCTGGCTTTTGACTTTGACCTTGAATTTCGGGTCCGGCTTAAATCGCCTCCGTTTTGACTCCAGGTGGCAGGGGCCAGCCGTCGGGAACGGCTGGAGGGCGCGATCGTCTGGAACGAATCGCAACCGACCCTGACACGGAGGCAAAATGGAGGTTTACCGCTTGCGGCGATTTATTTGCCGGGAGTCCGGGTTCTTAGGGTGGCGACGGTGGCCACCCTAAGACGTTCACCGGTTCCGTGGCGACATAAACATTCAATCGCCTGGTGAACGGAACCTTCTCCGAATCGCCAGGAACCGCCCTTCAAAGATGTATACAAGAGACAGCCTTGAAGGTGAGGGAATCGCTGCGGTTTTCTCCCTCTCCCTCAGGGAGAGGGCCGGGGTGAGGGTGGCATCACCAGGCCAGGAGCCTGCCACATCGACGTCGTCAAACCACTATCAACCAGCGTTAACTGGTCGGCATAAACCTTCATCCATTTGCGTTTCATCTCGTCATACAACCCGCGATGCGCCTGATTAGGTGTAAATTCACGCTGCCATTGCACCAGGCGCTCGCCTGCATCAGCCATATTATTAAACAACCCGACACCGACGCCTGCGGCTATCGCACAACCCAATGCTGTCGCTTCTTTGACAACCGGAACACGCACTGGTAGGCCCGTCACATCACTTAAAATCTGGCTCCACAACGCGCCTTTTGAGCCGCCACCGGCAAACACCAGCGACTCAAACTGAATGCCCGAAAACCCGGAAATTTGCTCAAGATTGCAGGCCGACACGATCGCTGCATTCTCTTCCAGTGCTCTGAATAATGTCGCTTTGTTGCATTTTTCTGGGTCGATGGAGAGATTAATAAACGACGGCGCTGCGTGATACCACTGCTTGAAGTGCATCGCGTCGGAGAAAATCGGCATCACACCGTGCGACCCCGCCGGAACACGCGCTGCCATCTCCTCGAGCAAAGCGTAAGTATCCACGCCAAGCCTTTCGGCCAGCAGTTTTTCTTCCGCGCAGAAGGCATCCCGGAACCAGCGCATCGTCAGGCCGGTAAAAAAGCTGATGGATTCGGCCTGTACCATATTGGCGATAACATGTGGATTGATACGAATGTTCATCTCCGGATCGGTTTTGATCGCTGGCAGATTCACTACCTGTTGCCAGAAGGTGCCACCCAGCACTGCCGCTTGCCCAGCGCGCACCACGCCAAGCCCGAGGCAACCCAGTTGCACATCGCCGCCGCCCATCACCACGGGGGTTCCAGCCAGCAAACCACTCTGCTGTGCGGCTTGCTGGGTCACGGCTCCCAGCACGCTGCCGGTTTCTTTTACCGGAGAGAGAATATCCGCGCGCAGCCCCGCCATATCCAGCAATGCGGGCTGCCAGTCGCGGGTGGCTAAATCCAGCATACCGGTAGTTCCTGCGTTGGAAGGGTCAACCGCCAGCTCACCGCTGAGTTTGGCCGCCAGCCAGTCGCTGATCATCGTCACGGTCGCCGCCTGGCGATAAATATCCGGGCGATGATGTGCAAGCCACAGCAGACGCGGCATGGCGCTTAGCGCCAGCGTCTGGCCGGAAACGTGGTAAACCTCGGATTCAAACTGATAGTCGTGGATCTCCTTTAGTTCGGAGACTTCACGGCTGGCACGGGCATCAACGTTGGCACAGGCCCAGATAGGTGTGCCATTTTTATCGTAAAGCACGATCCCTTCACGCATCGAACAGCAGGAAATTGCGCTGATAGCACCAGGGGGAAGGTGGGCTTTTTGCAGTGCATCACGGATGCACTGGCAGGCGAGCTGCCAGTTGGTGATGAGGTCAAACTCCATCGAGCCGGGGACATCAGCCACGCTCAGGTGTTTCCATTCGGCCTGGCCGACGGCAATCTGGTGGCCTGAAGTATCGAAGATCACGGCGCGGATGCTGCCCGTTCCGGCGTCCAGTGCAAGTAAATAACTCATCGCCATTCCTCTTATGAGCGCGGCTGGCGACGAATCAGGTTTAATCCGCCAACGCCAGTACCGCCCGCGCAGTCTCTTCTTCCGTCACCAGGCCATTGATATGCTGACCTAGCAGTGCGGCATAAATCGCGTCCGCTTTGTCTGTCCCGCCCGCAACACCCACAATCGTCGGGAGATGCGCCAGGTCATCAAGCGTCACGCCAAGTAGTTCGCGGTGAATTTCCAGTCCTTCCACCCGTTCGCCATCCGCTTGCAGGAAATAGCCAAGAATATCGCCCACCGCACCTTTGCGGGCGTACATCAGTTGTTCGCCTTCGCTGATATAACCGGAGCGCAAAATGGTGGCATCGCGCTTTTGATTAATCGCCCCAATCCCGACCACCGCGACATCGGCGGCGGTAGCCGCAAGAATCACATCGCGCACGCTGGATTCCATGCGCAAAATCTCGGCCACTTGTGGCGATGACACCCGCAGCGGTGCCGGGATCATGCTGACACTGCAAGCCGCATCTAACTGGCCGATGCCGGTCATATACGGCCCGACACCGCCGGAAAGCGTCACCAGGCGAATCTGCTGTGAGCTGATAAAGCCGCTCAAATGTTGCAGGCAGTTCATGGTCGCTTCGCCAAATCCCACCGCCAGTAATTGCCCTGGCTCCAGAATGCCCATCAGCGATTGTGCCGCGCCAATCCCCAAGCGGGTGTTCATCGGCGGCGTGTTATGCGCCGGAAGCACGCGGGCGATTTTGAGACCGAAACGCTGCTGCAACTGAGTTTCCAGCGCCAGGCACCCTTCAAAACGCGAGTTAATCTGCACGCGAATCACGCCAGATTGACGGCCTTTTTCCAAGAGTCGTGAAATCTTTAACCGCGGTAAGCCGAGGCGCTCGCCAATGTCGTTCTGCGTCAGCCCGTCGTGGTAGTAAGACCAGGCTACACGCGCCAACAACTCCTCTTCTGCCATCGGCAAGGCGGCTAGTTTGCCTTCTTCTGCTGTTCGTTTATCGCTCATATTTGAACTCTTCTTAAAATTTAGATCATATGTTCGAAGATGCGGGGCAAGAAAATGTGAAGCACACGGCAAAAAGATCATTTTCTGATACCAGGGGTTTAGCCGATCTATTTAAAAATTTTGTGATCCCAGTCCGGTTGTAAAGATAACCCTGCGTCTACGCTTTTGAACATTATTAATTCAATTTATCTTTTGTTCAATTGTGGAGTGCCGATGCCCAACACCACCGCAATGCTGGAAGCTCATCACATCAGCAAACAATTTTCAGGCGTCAGCGTTCTGAAAGCGATTGATTTTGCTCTGTATGCCGGGCAGGTCCACGCATTGCTGGGCGGGAATGGTGCCGGTAAGTCGACGCTGATGAAGATTTTCGCTGGTGTCGAAACCGCGGATAACGGTGAACTGAAAGTCCACGGTAAAGCATTTGGGCGGCTTAAACCGGGTCAAGCGCATGAGCTGGGTATTTACCTGGTGCCGCAGGAACCGATGTTGTTCCCCAATCTGACGGTACGTGAAAACATTCTTTTTCGTCTGCCGCGGCAAAGTGACATTGAAAAACGGCTGCAAGAGAAAATGCGCCAGCTTGAGTGCCAGATCCCGCTCGGTGCCACTGCCAGCACGTTAGAAGTGGCCGATCAACAGATGGTTGAGATCCTGCGCGGTTTAATGCGCGAGGCGAAGATCTTGATCCTTGATGAACCGACCGCCTCTCTCACACCAGGTGAAACCGAACGCTTGTTCCGCCAGATCCGCGCGCTACAAAACCTCGGCGTCGGCATTATTTTTATCTCGCACAAATTGCCGGAGATCCGCCAGATCGCCAGCCATATCTCGGTGATGCGCGACGGCACGGTGGTGCTACAGGGCGAAACCGCACAACTGCTGGATGAGCAGTTAATCAATGCCATGACGCCACTCGACCGCAAGCATACGCTGAGCGATACGCAAAAACTGTGGCTGGCGCTGCCGGGAAACCGCCGCACGCAGCCGCAGGATTTTCCGGTATTGCGCGTTGAAGAACTCACCGGAGAAGGTTTTATCGATCTCAGTTTTGAGCTGTACGCCGGTGAGATCGTCGGCCTTGCCGGGCTGGTCGGATCCGGGCGCACCGAGTTAGCTGAAACGTTATATGGCCTGCGCCCGGTGCGTGGAGGCCGGATCTATCTGGAGAACCGGGAAATTAGCGGCGATCGGACGAAATCACGCCTCGATCGTGGGCTGATTTATCTGCCGGAAGATCGGCAAGTTTCCGGTCTTTTTCTGGATGCGCCGATTCGCTGGAACACCGTCGCGCTCAATGAGGCGAGTGTCTGGCAGCAAAGCAAGCGGGAAGCAGCGGTAGTGGAACGCTACCACCGGGCGCTGGGCATCAAACTCAATAATGCCGAGCAAACTGTGCGCACGTTGTCCGGCGGTAATCAGCAGAAAGTCCTGCTGGCGCGCTGCCTGGAAGCCAACCCGTTATTGCTGATCATCGACGAGCCGACGCGCGGCGTGGATGTAGCAGCGCGGGCGGATATTTATCAACTGATCAAAAGTGTCGCGGCGCAAAACGTCGCGGTGCTGATGATCTCATCCGATCTTGACGAGTTCAGTGGGCTTGCGGATCGCGTACTGGTGATGCATCAGGGCGCGATGAACGGCGAATTACGCAAACCTTCGATCACGGTCGAAAGCATGATGAGCATGGCGTTTGGCGGAGGTAAAGCATGAAGAAATTGCTCCGTAACCGCGAATTGAGCGCACTGCTGGCGATCGTCGCCCTGTTTGCCGTGCTGGTGGCGCTGAATCACAGCTATTTCAGCCTGCAAACGTTAAGCATGATCTTCACCAGTGCGCAGATCCTGATCCTGTTGGCGGTGGGCGCGACGATGGTGATGCTAACGCGCAACATCGACGTTTCGGTGGGATCAACCGTCGGCTTGTGCGCCATCGCGGTAGGGGTTGCGCTTAACAGCGGTTACGGCCTGCCAGCGGCGATGCTATTTGCATTGCTGATTGGCGCAATTGCAGGGTTTTTTAACGGGGTGCTGGTGGTGTGGCTGCGCATTCCGGCGATTGTCGCCACGCTGGGCACGCTCGGGCTTTATCGTGGCGGCATGCTGCTGTGGACCGGCGGAAAATGGATTGAAGGGCTGCCTGCCAGCCTAAAAACGCTCTCCGAGCCGGTTGCTATTGGGGTTTCACCGCTTGGGTTTTTGGTACTGATTGTGGTGGCTATTGCCGCCTGGATGTTAGCGCGTACCGCCTTTGGTCGCGATTTCTACGCGGTGGGTGATAACCTCGCCGCTGCGCGCCAGTTGGGCGTTGCGGTCAATCGCACCCGTCTGCTGGCGTTCACGTTTAACGGCATGCTGGCGGCCATCGCCGGGATTATCTTCGCTTCACAGATTGGCTTTGTACCGAACCAAACCGGTAGCGGGCTGGAGATGAAAGCTATCGCCGCCTGTGTGCTGGGCGGCATTTCATTGCTCGGCGGCACCGGAACCGTGATTGGCGCATTCCTCGGCGCGTTCTTCCTGACTCAAATCGACACCGTCTTAGTGCTGTTCAAACTGCCGGCCTGGTGGAATGACTTTATCGCCGGACTGGTTTTGCTCGGCGTTTTAGTGCTCGACGGGCGCTTGCGACAGGCACTGGCTCGCCACCAACGGGCGCAGAAATACAGCCGTTTTGTACCGCCATTGCCCGGAGCTAAAAACGTGCGGCAATTTCCCCGTAAGAAAAAGGATGTGGCGTAAATGAACAAGCTGAAACTTAACTGGGAAGTGGCGCTGTTACTGATTCTGGTGGCGGAGATTTTACTGTTTGGGGCCATCAACCCGCGCATGCTCGACGTGAATATGCTGCTGTTTAGCACCAGCGATTTTATCTGCATCGGGATTGTCGCACTGCCGTTGACGCTGGTGATTATCAGCGGTGGCATTGATATTTCGCTCGGTTCCACCATTGGCTTATGCGCGATTGCGCTGGGCGTGATGCTGCAGGCGGGAATGCCGATTTCTCTGGCGGTGATCCTTACGCTCGCCGTCGGCCTGCTATGCGGGTTGTTCAACGCGGCACTGATTCACTACACCGGAATCAGCCCGTTGGTGATTACG
This sequence comes from Buttiauxella agrestis ATCC 33320, assembly GCA_024169445.1. Lineage (GTDB taxonomy): Bacteria > Pseudomonadota > Gammaproteobacteria > Enterobacterales > Enterobacteriaceae > Buttiauxella > Buttiauxella ferragutiae. The sequence goes on along the minus strand of JALKFA010000001.1, from coordinate 393,059 downwards.
CTGGGCACACTGTATCTGTTTGGCGGTGCGGCGCTGCTGCTTTCGGGGATGGCGGGGGCGACAGGTTACGAAGGCATTGGCGGCTTCCCGGATACCTTCACCAACTTCGCCAATCTGACGCTGTTTGGCTTGCCGATCCCGCTGGTGATGTTCGCTGTCATCACGTTGCTGTTCTGGCTGCTGACCCACCGCGCACGCTTTGGCCGCCATATTTTTCTTATCGGACAAAACCCGCGTGCGGCGCGCTATGCCGCGCTGCCAGTCAACGGTTCGCTGTACGGCGTTTATGGCATGGTTGGGCTGGCGTCGGCGATTGCCGCTATTGTGCTGGTTTCTTACTTCGGTTCGGCGCGTTCCGATTTAGGCCGCGATTTACTGATGCCTGCGCTCACGGCGGCGGTGCTGGGTGGAGCGAATATTTATGGCGGTTCCGGTTCCATTCTTGGCACCGCGCTCGCCGCGCTGTTAGTGGGATATTTACAACAAGGTTTACAGATGGCTGGCGTGCCTAATCAGGTATCGAGTGCGTTGTCCGGTGCGTTGTTGATTGTGGTAGTCATTGGTCGGTCGGTGAGTTTGCACCGCGATTATCTACAGACGACATGGCGTCGTTTGCGCGGTCACAAAAGACTAACGGGGGTTTGAAGATGAAGCAGACAACAAAACGCGTGCTACAGCTCAGTGCATGGGCTTTGGCCTTTGGTGTGGTGAGCGCGCAAGCTGCCGACAGGATTGCCTTTATCCCAAAATTAGTGGGTGTCGGCTTCTTTACCAGCGGCGGCAATGGCGCGATGCAGGCGGGTAAAGACCTCGGTGTACCGGTGACCTACGATGGCCCCACTGAACCGAGTGTCTCCGGCCAGGTGCAGCTGATTAACAACTTCGTTAACCAGGGTTACAACGCGATTATTGTCTCGGCAGTTTCGCCAGACGGCCTGTGTCCGGCGCTGAAACGTGCGATGCAGCGTGGAGTGAAAGTGCTGACCTGGGATTCTGATACCAAACCCGAGTGCCGCAGTATTTATATCAACCAGGGCACCCCGCAACAGCTCGGCGGCATGCTGGTGGATATGGCCGCGAAACAGGTGACTAAACCGGCCGCCAAAGTTGCCTTCTTCTACTCCAGCCCCACCGTGACGGATCAAAACCAATGGGTGAAAGAGGCGAAGGCGAAAATTGCTAAAGATCATCCACAGTGGGAGATCGTCACCACCCAGTTTGGCTATAACGACGCGACTAAATCGCTGCAAACCGCTGAAGGGATCTTAAAAGCGTATCCGGATCTGGATGCGATCATCGCCCCTGATGCCAACGCGTTACCTGCCGCAGCCCAGGCCGCTGAAAACCTGAAACGCACTAATGTCGCGATTGTTGGCTTCAGTACGCCAAACGTCATGCGCCCGTATGTTGAGCGCGGCACGGTGAAAGCCTTTGGCCTGTGGGACGTGGTACAGCAGGGCGAAATTGCGGTCAACGTCGCCAATACGCTGCTGAAAAAAGGCGATCTGAACGTCGGTGATACTGTTGATGTGGCGAAAATTGGCAGCCTGAAAGTCGAGCCAAATAGCGTGCAGGGCTACCAGTATGAAGCGAAAGGTAACGGCATTGTGCTGCTACCTGAACGTGTGGTGTTCACCAAAGACAACATCGGCAAATACGACTTCTGAGGGAGGAAAAATGGCAGATCTTGACGATATCAAAGAGGGAAAAGATTACGGCATTGGCCGCCCGCAGGAGAATAAAGCGTTTTACCTGAAGGGCAGCGGGGCGCTGGATTGGGGCATGCAGTCGCGGCTGGCGCGGATTTTTAACCCGGACAGCGGGCGCACCGTGATGCTGGCCTTCGACCACGGCTATTTCCAGGGGCCGACCACCGGCCTTGAGCGCATTGATTTGTCTATTGCGCCGCTGTTTCCGGAAACCGATGTGCTGATGTGTACCCGCGGTATTCTGCGCAGCGTGGTGCCGCCAGCCACCAACAAACCGGTGGTTTTGCGGGCTTCCGGTGGTAATTCGATTTTGAGCGAGTTGTCGCGGGAAACGGTGGCGGTGACCATGGAGGATGCCTTGCGTCTCAATGCCTGCGCGGTGGCCGCACAGATCTACATTGGCAGCGAGTATGAACACCAGTCGATTAATAACATCATCAAACTGGTAGATGAAGGCACGCGCTACGGTATTCCTACGCTTGCGGTAACTGGCGTGGGCAAAGAGATGGCACGCGACGCACGTTATTTCTCGCTCGCCAGCCGAATTGCCGCAGAAATCGGTGCGCAGTTTGTGAAAACTTACTTTGTGGAAGAGGGGTTCGAGAAAGTCACCGCCAGTTGCCCGGTGCCAATTGTTATTGCTGGCGGTAAGAAACTACCGGAGCAAGAAGCACTGGCTATGTGCTTCAAAGCCATCGACCAGGGCGCATCCGGTGTGGACATGGGGCGCAATATCTTCCAGTCAGACGCACCGCTGGCGATGCTAAAAGCGGTGAAAAAGGTGGTGCATGAGAATCTTTCTGCCCGCGAAGCGTACCAATTCTGGTTGGATGAAAAACATCATGGAGGCAAAGGATGAACGTGACGTTGGTGGAAATTAATATCAAACCGGAACGGGTTGATGAGTTTATGGACGTGTTCCGCGCCAATCACGAAGGCTCAATCAAGGAACCGGGCAATTTGCGTTTTGATGTGTTGCAAGACCCGGATGTCGCGACGCGGTTTTTTATTTATGAAGCGTATCAAAACGATGAAGCGGTGTTGGCGCATAAGCTAACACCGCATTATCTGGCCTGTGTCGATAAGCTAGACGCGATGATGTCGGAACCGCGTAAGAAAAGGAGTTTTGTTGGGTTGTTGCCTGAAAACTAATTATCATGAAATTCTATAACGCCGCAGATTTTTTCTGCGGCGATGTTTTGCGTGCTGTAATAAATACTTAAATAGAGTTGTCGTTTATTAATCTCTCTAGCATGGTATCTGCGGTATAGTTTTTCATTAATTTAACATTTATCGGTGGCAAAGTTCGATTCATAAAACCGGATAAACTATCTAAAGAATCCACTCCCCATATAAAAATCCTTTCTGGTGAGTAGAAGTCACATTTTTTTATTTCATTATTAGTTGTGATCAGTTTTTTATTGAAGAATAGCGCTTCAAGAGCACGAAGTGTAAGCCCTGTTTGCCCCGTCCTGTTTATTTCAATGAGTATTTCGCAGTGTTTTATTTTTTCGAGATTTTCTTTATATGACAGGAATTCATTTTTGCAACAAGCTGGATATTTTTCTTTATCTTCTTTGGTCACTAAATAGAAATCCGAGGTGTAATTTAATTCTTTGATAGTTAAGTCTATTTCGTTTAATGTTCTGACGCGATAATTATCATACCCACCAACATAAAAACACGTTTTTGAATGGGGGGTATTATTAGATGGTGCAAGAGAAATAAACTGTTGAGAGGTAAAGCTGATAAACTGCGGCAAATAAACCATATCATGATTTAGGCAGTCAAGTTGGTCAAAGCTATAAACTTTGTCAAAGACGGTTTTAATCCTGCCTAAATAATCTTCATGCTGAGTCAGCAAACCTTTTTCTCGCATGTGATAATTTAGTTTTTCAATGGTATCACGGACTATAATTATCTTTTTACATGGTAATGTGGCTACCATGTCAATTATTGCCAATGCACTGTAGCCAGTGCAAATTACCAGATCATTTTTAGTGATGTTTTTAAATTTCAAACGTGCATGAGCTTTTGTATGCAGTTTTTTCAGGAAACTAAAATGAATGTGTTTTTGAATGGTTTTATATCTATGTAATACACGTGATATTTTGGCAGTATTATAATGAGAAGATAAATTATCAATCATTAACTTTCCGTGCTCTGCATTCCACTCAACAAAAAAAATACGCATGTGAGATTCTTCTCTCATTCTAAATGAGGGGTATTGTACTATAAAATATCGCTCATATCTGCGGATGTTTATGGTGAGTTATCGTGGTCACGATATCAGATATAAATGGCATCTAATACCGTAACCACTTGTCATGTTAACCAAAGACCATTTTATTAATGTCTTCTTGTGGGTTAACGTTTTTCAGGCTTTGTAGTGCTTTCCGCGCACAACTCAACACATGTTCGCACTGCTCAATCGTGATAGTCAGTGGAGGCTCAACACGAATGGTTTTCGCATTGTTGAGCGTCCCGGCGACCAGCACCTGCTGGCGGAACATAGCACTGGCAAAGTTATAGCCAATTTCGTTGTCGCTGAACTCGATGGCAATCAACAAACCTTGCCCACGCGCATCAACAACCAGCTCAGGAAACTCGCGTTTCAGAGCCAGGAAGCCATCCACCAACAATTGCCCTTTCTGTTGAGCCTGAGCGGGAAGGTTTTGCTCAAGCAGAACATGGATTGTGGCAAGCGCTGCAGCACAGGCTAACGGGTTGCCACCAAAAGTTGTGGTGTGCAGGAAAGGATTATCAAACAGCACAGAGAAAACTTCTTCTGTGGCAACGGTCGCGCCAATCGGCATTACGCCACCACCGAGTGCTTTGGCGAGGCATAAAATATCAGGCTGTACGTTTTCGTGTTCACAGGCGAACATTTTGCCGGTACGGCCCATGCCAGTTTGCACTTCATCAAGAATCAACAGTACGCCGAACTCATCGCACAGCTTACGAACCGCAGGTAAATACCCCGCTGGTGGAATAATGACGCCACCTTCACCCTGAATAGGCTCAAGGATCACGGCTGCGACATCATCACCGGTTTTACGGCATTCGTTGAATAGGGTGCGTAATGCATCGATATTGCCAAACGGTACATGCCTGAAGCCCGGAAGCAGCGGCATAAACGGTTTACGGAATGCAGCTTTTGCTGTTGCTGACAATGCCCCGAGAGATTTGCCATGGAACGCGCCACTGGCTGCGACAAAGGTAAATTTCCCGCGTGGAGATTGATAGGCTTTAGCGAGTTTAATCGCCGCTTCAACCGATTCTGTACCGCTGTTGCTAAAGAAACTGTACTTAAGTTTACCCGGTGTGAGTGTCGCAAGGGTTTTGGCTAGCATCGCCCGTAGGGGGTCGAGCAGCTCCTGACTGTGCAGGGGTTGTTTTTCGAGCTGATGCTGTACGGCGGATACCACTGTTGGATTACGGTGCCCCACGTTAAAAATGCCGAACCCACCCAGACAATCTAAATATTCCTTACCCTGGGTGTCGACAAGCGTATTTAAGCTGCTTGCTTGCCACTCTACGGCTCCGTAATCCCCGCCGGCGGTCACTGATTTGCGATACTCAAGAAAACCCGGATTCACATGCTGTTGGAAGTTATCAATAACTTCGCGATTTAACGCCTTCATCTCCTCATGACTCAGCGACTTCTTTTCAATGATGTTGAGGGCGTGCGCTGTACAGGCAAGAGCCGAAGCGCTGGTAGGTAACCTGTTCAAAATGTGCTCCTGGGGATGACGTATCACGCGATACACGAAATAAGTATTGCAGGGAATACGCCACTTCGCTTTCCCTAAACAAAATCAGGATAAACGATCTGAGTGAATGCAAACTGAGTAATAAACAAACAGCAGGAATGAGTTTTTTTGGTTAAAAATTCCGTAGTGACGGGACTTTGGTCTGCGTTATCTGGTTGTAGTGCACCATTGCCGTGCATCGTGCTACTTAAAGGTGCATCGCTAAGCAAAGTTAGCAGTTTTAAATTCATAAAATGAAAAGAAGTAATTTCATTTTAATTTATTTTTGCGATGAATTGTGAATAAGTAAATTATAGAATGATGCCTGCCAGTTTAATAACTCTTGAATTAATGATTCACCCAGTGAATATTTCACCACTGAACGTTATCATTTTGTGGGGGTTATTAAATAAATGCAGTGTATAAGTGGTTTGAATATGTATATAAATGACCTTGATTATTCAATAACTGAATTAAATTTGGCGATAAATGATCATTATGATTGGGCCGGAAAATTCCTTCGTTTGAGTCTGCTGGGGGGGGAAGTTGACGGCGATATTCTCGACCCCAACTCGGCTCAGCACTGCCGCTTCAGTCGTTGGCTATCATTGCGTATGAATGGTGAAGCTTTAGATAAAGAGATGGTCATCACCATCGATAAAAATCACACCCACATGCACAATGTTGCCCGCGAATTGATGCAGTCCATTGTTCATCAACATGTGACTGATTCATTACTGATGAAGTATCAAAAAGCCCAGCAGGAATTTATTCATAACTTGGATCAATATAAGGAACATCTCTTTTCCTGGCGGAATTTGCATGATGCATTAACCGGGTTACCGCTGCGCCATTTATTATATCGGGAGTTCCCATTAGTTCGTGCGCAGTGCCAACGTATGAATCATCATTTGTATCTATTAATTATCGATATTGATCATTTTAAGTCGATAAACGATACATGGGGCCATAATGCTGGTGATGATGTATTGCGCAATGTCGCGTTGGCGCTAAAAGAGGCGACGCGCAAAGCCGAGCGAATTTATCGTTTTGGTGGTGAAGAGTTCATTATTTTACTTGATGCGAAAAACGACCGGGATGCACAGACCGCAGCGCAGCGTATACAGCAATACTTACAACAGCATAGTTTCCTTGTGGGTGACGATAAGATCACTGTCACGGCAACCGGTGGGTTGGCAAAAGTCCTGGAAACTGACACCTTACATCAGACCATTGGCCGCGCGGATAAAGCGATGTATTACGGTAAAAACACCGGGCGCAACCGTTGCATTATGGCGATGACAGATAGCGAAATGCTGACTATCAGTTAAAAAAAACGCCGGCATTCACCCGGCGTTTTATCACAAACAGAAGTTATTCATTAATACGCGGATGCTGCTGAACCAGCAGTGTGCGTTTTTCCTGAAGCGCTTCGATTTCACGGTCCAAATCTTCGATTTTGTGCTCGATATTGTCGTGATGTTCCTGAACAATTTCACGCGCTTCCGCAATATCAGACGCCGCAGGCGTTGCCCCTTTCAGCGGCTTATTCGCAGTCTCTTTCATGGTCAGACCGGTCACCAGGCCAATCACCGCAACCACCATCAGATAATAGGCAGGCATCATCAGGTTGTTGGTTGTTTCGACTAACCATGCGGCAACCGTTGGCGTAATACCCGCAACCAGCACTGAAATATTAAAAGCACTTGCCAGCGCACTGTAGCGAATATGGGTTGGGAACATCGCAGGCAGTGTCGATGCCATGACGCCAGTGAAGGAGTTGAGGATCACCGCCAGAATGAGCAGCCCGGCGAATATCAGACCCAGCACATTACTGTTAATCAAGACAAATGCAGGAATCGCCAGTATCAGCAATGCCACGCTACCAAAGACGATAAACGGACGGCGTCCATAACGGTCGCTCAGCAGGCCAATCATCGGCTGCACAAACAGCATACCGATCATAATGGCGATGATGATCAGCACGCCATGCTCTTCAGAATAATGCAGGTTATGGGACAGGTAACTCGGCATATACGTCAGCAACATGTAATAGGTCACGTTGGTAGAAATAACGATACCGATACAGGTCAACAGACTGCGCCAGTGCTTAGTGGCAATCTCTTTGAAGGAGATTTTTGGCCCTTCCGCCAGGCCTTCTTTATCGCCTTGTTCCAGCTTTTCAATGTGCTGCTGGAACGCCGGTGTCTCTTCAAGCGCATGGCGCAGATACAGGCCGATAATCCCTAATGGCAGTGCCAGGAAGAACGGTAAACGCCAGCCCCATTCGAGGAAGTTAGCTTCGCCGACAATCGCGGTAATCAGGACCACGACACCCGCACCACAGACAAAACCGGCAATCGAACCGAAGTCCAGCCAACTGCCCATAAAGCCACGTTTACGGTCGGGCGAGTATTCCGCCACAAAGATGGATGCCCCGGTGTATTCGCCGCCCACTGAGAACCCTTGCGCCATTTTCGCAAGTAACAACAGGATTGGCGCCCAGATACCAATGGTCGCGTACGACGGGATCAGGCCAATACAGAAGGTACTCAATGACATAATGATGATAGTGATGGACAGGATCTTCTGGCGCCCGTACTTATCACCCAGCATGCCGAAGAACAGGCCGCCTAGCGGGCGAATCAGGAACGGAACAGAGAAAGTACCCAGTGCTGCAATCATCTGCACGCTTGGGCTGGCATCCGGGAAGAAAACTTTACCGAGGGCATAGGCCACAAAGCCATAAACGCCGAAATCAAACCATTCCATCGCGTTGCCCAAAGAAGCGGCAGTAATCGCTTTTTTCAGGCGGCTGTCGTCGATGATGGTGACGTCACTGACCTTGATAGGTCTGACTTTCTTTTTCCTTTTTAACATTATTTTCCTCTTTTTCCTTGCGGGAGCAAAAGCGTCTCCCAGTCTAAGTGTAGTGGGCCGATCGCAAATTGAAGGTTAAAACTCCTGCACTCAGCGTCACTATGCAAAAGCCACTAATAACTTTATGAAATTATTGGAAAATGTGGCTCTCTTCTAAAAACATTATAAAAAATATGGCTTAGTTAAAAAAGTGTGATCGCCATCAAGTTTAACCGCTAAAGGAAATCTTTGCAGCGCCGAAATAACAACACGATGAAAAAAATTAACAATTAGCTAACCTATTCAAGGGAGTTGCTATGACTGCGCGCACGGCTATTACACAGCACGAATACCTGCTTGATGACGATACGACTTTGATGTCCACGACCGATTTAAAAAGCGTGATCACCCATGCGAATGATGCGTTCGTGAAAGTGAGCGGTTACCAACTTAACGAACTTACCGGACAGCAACATAACCTGGTGCGCCACCCTGATATGCCAAAAGCCGCTTTTGCTGATATGTGGTTCACCCTGAAACAGGGCGAGCCGTGGACCGGAATTGTTAAAAATAGGCGTAAGAATGGTGATCACTACTGGGTTCGCGCCAATGTAGTGCCGGTGGTGCGCAACGGTAAAACCACCGGATATATGTCGATTCGCACCAAAGTACGGCCGGAAGAAATTGCTGCCGTCGAACCGCTGTACAAGGCGCTGAAAGAAGGGCGCTGTAAACGCCGTCTGTTTAAAGGACTGGTGTTGCGCAAAAGTATGTTGGGGAAATTACCCGCTTTACCTCTACGCGCGCGCATTCGCCTGATTATCAGCAGCGTATTTTTATCGATGATGGCCGCACTCGTTGTGACGGAACAAGGTGCGTTGCCGCTGGTAGTCAGTGCTGTGGCAAGTGTGTTGGCCTGCGCGTTGCTGGAGTGGCAAATTGCACGCCCGTTAGAAAATGTCGCCCGCCAGGCGCTGGAAGTGGCGACGGGCAACCAGCAATGTGTGCAGCATCTGGCACGAACCGATGAAATCGGCATGACGTTACGCGCCATAGGCCAGCTCGGGTTGATGTGCCGCTGGCTGATTCATGATGTCAGTCATCAGGTCGAAAACGTGCGCAGCGGCAGTGAAACTCTGGCGCAGGGCAATGTCGAACTCAACGCACGCACGCGCCAGTCGGTGGTTAACGTGCAGCAAACGGTCACTACCATGAGCCAGATGGCGGTTTCAGTACAGAACAACTCTGAAACTGCCGCCGCTGCCGATAAGCTTTCCAGCTCTGCGAGCGATGCCGCAGCACATGGCGGTAAGGCAATGGAAACCGTGGTAACGACGATGGATGATATTGCCGACAGTACGCAGCGTATCGGCTCCATTACTAGTCTTATCAACGATATTGCTTTCCAAACTAATATTCTGGCGCTCAACGCTGCCGTGGAAGCCGCCCGTGCTGGCGAGCAGGGCAAAGGGTTTGCGGTAGTGGCGGGTGAAGTGCGTAACCTGGCACAGCGTAGTGCGACGGCGGCAAACGACATCCGCAAGCTTATCGATGCCAGCGCCAGCAAAGTGCAATCAGGCACTATTCAGGTGCACGAAGCGGGGCGCACCATGAATGACATCGTGGCGCAGGTGCGTAATGTGACGCAGCTTTTAGGGCAAATTAGCCACGCGACATCGGAGCAAGCGCAAGGGCTGTCTGATTTAACCCGCGCGGTGGCGGAACTGGATGCCATCACACAGAAAAATGCGGCACTGGTCGAAGAAAGTGCCGAAGTCTCGGCGATGGTAAAACACCGCGCCGCACGGCTGGAAGATGCGGTAACGGTTCTGCATTGATTCAACAGTGGCTGGAGAAGCGTTAGCGCCATCCAGCCTTTCAAACGAATGCTTAAAGGCACTTTTTTCATGCCACACTCAGCAATTATTAGCTAGGCTGGGACAGATTGACCGTTTATTCACGACCCTAACCTATGGAGAGCGTTATGACTCAGTCGTCCCAGATTAACCGCCGCTTTGTGCTTAAGCAGCGTCCACAAGGTATGCCAACCGATCAAGATATTCGCCTCGAAGAAGCACCCGTCCCACAACCTGCCGCAGGCCAGTTGTTGTTACGTACCCTCTATCTGTCACTCGACCCGTATATGCGCGGGCGCATGGATGATACGGAATCCTATTCTGCCCCATTAGCCATTGGCGATGTGATTGGTGCAGGTACCGTTTGCCGGGTTGAAAAATCTGCACATGCGGATTACAAAGCGGGTGACCTGGTGTTGGCTTATACCGGCTGGCAGGATTACGCGCTCTCTAATGGCGAAGGTTTGCAAAAACTCGACGCCAATATGTCGCACCCGTCGTATGCGCTCGGTTTACTCGGCATGCCCGGTTTTACCGGCTATATGGGCTTGACCGATATTGGCCAGCCAAAAGAAGGTGAAACGGTAGTTGTAGCCGCCGCCAGCGGCGCGGTAGGTTCGGTTGTTGGCCAGGTGGCGAAATTACTGGGTGCAAGAGTGGTGGGTATTGCGGGTGGCGCGGAGAAGTGCCGTCACGTCACCGATACTTTAAAATTCGATGTCTGTATTGACCACAAAGCACCAGACTTTGCCGAACAGCTTAAAAAAGCCTGCAACAAAGGGATTGATGTTTATTTTGAGAATGTCGGTGGTGCAGTGTTTGACGCCGTTTTGCCTCTGCTCAATACCAAAGCGCGTATTCCGGTGTGCGGTGTTATCAGCCAGTACAACGGCATGAACAGCGCATTCGAGCAGGACAGATTACCGTTGTTGATGAGCACCATTCTGAAAAAACGCATGCGCGTACAAGGGTTTATTATTTCCCAGGATTACGCCGATCGTTATCCAGAATTCTATCAGCAGATGAGCCAATGGCTGGCTGAAGGGAAAATTCAGTACCGCGAAGATGTGGTTGATGGCCTGGAGAAGAGCGTAGAAGCGTTTCGCGGTCTGTTGAGCGGTAAGAACTTCGGCAAGTTGATTGTGAAAGTCGCGAGTTGATTTTTATTGAAACGGCGCTAATGCGCCGTTTTATTAACCTTTATATGGCCCATCAATCACCGAATTTCTGGCTAACAAATCCGACGTAAACACATTATCTTTCGATAAGTATCCGCCATCCAACATGGATATTAAGCGGTTGATGACCTCACTGATCATATCGCTCACCGGATCTTTAATACTGGTTAACGCCGGAGAAAGATAAGGTGCAGTCGGAATATTATCGAAGCCAATAATCGATATATCCTGTGGAACAGAAATTTCCATATCGTTTAATTTTTTCATGGCTCCGACCGCCATTTCATCATTACTGGCAAGAATCGCGCTGATCTTATGTTTGCGTGCAAGCAATGCTTCTACCGCAGAAACACCGCTGGCTGGCGTCCATTTTCCGTGGGCAATCAACTCTTCGTTTACAGCAATATCATATTGATTCAACGCTTCTTTATAGCCCGCTAAGCGCTCGATAGCGGTAGGGGAATCCATTGCGCCGGTAATAAAAGCAATATCACGATGCCCGCGTTCAATAAGATATTTTGTCGCCATCAAACTGGAGCCTTTATGGTCACAACAAATACAGTGGCTCTGGTGTTTTCTGAGTTTTCGGTTCACTACCATAATCGGCTGTTTATGCTGATCAATAATGTCGTCCATTTCATCAATGGTCAAAAAGCGTGGATAAATAATTACCGCATCACAGCGTAAATCGAGCAAGAACTGAATCGCTTCGCGTTCTTCCTGCGCACTGTGTTTACCATCCACCAGAATAAGCTGACGGCCATTGTCTTCTAATTTCTTCGCTGCCTGCGAAAGTATTTCACTGAAATAACTGCCGTTATAAAGCGTGTTGGTGACCACTAAACCAATACATTCTGACTTATTCGTCGCCAGATTTCGCGCCAGCAAATTGGGCCGGTATCCCGCTTCTTCGATGGCTTTATAGACCTGCTCTTTTGTGGCTTCGCTGACGTATCCCTTGCCGGATAAAACGCGTGAAACAGTGGCTTTTGAGACGCCGGCTTTTTGTGCCACTTCTAGCATTGTCGACATGGGAGCTTCCTGGCTTTTTTGAATGCCTCATTTTACACATTCCGCGGCGACAAAATACTGCCGAAAAGGTGTGGTGAGGGCCCTTTTAGAACAACTTGTGGCGATCGTCATCACAAAATTAACAATATGTAAAATTAGGATTTGATCTGTTCTATTTTCATGGTCAATCTAATGTGGAACCGGTTACCTATCTCTCAGACCCCTACAAGTCGACGCGGAGTTGCCGGAGAGTTTTTAGTAACTACATGAATTTAAAAATATTAAAGTCTCATGACGAGAGAGTGGTAACTCATGGCTAAGAATTATGCGGCAGTATCTCAGTCGATAGTCGACGCAATAGGTGGCGCGGGCAACGTCGGCGCGGTGACTCACTGTATGACCCGTTTGCGTTTTGTCCTCAACGACGATAGCCGGGTCGATACCGCAAAGTTAAAAGCTATTAGTGGCGTGATGGGCGTCGTGCGTAGCGAAAATCAGTGCCAGGTGATCATCGGCAACACCGTTTCACAAGCTTACGCTGAAGTGCTGAAACTGCTGCCGGAAGGGATGCAGCCCGCGCAACCCGCTCCGGGCAAAAGCAAAATTACGCTCAAACGTATTGGTGCCGGGATTTTGGATGCGCTGATTGGCACTATGTCACCGTTGATTCCGGCGATTATCGGCGGCTCAATGGTAAAACTGCTGGCGATGATTCTGGATATGACCGGCGTCTTCGGCAAAGGCTCCTCAACGCTTATCATCCTCAATGTGATTGGCGACGGCGCATTTTTCTTCCTGCCAATCATGGTTGCGGCATCGGCGGCGGTAAAATTCAAAACCAATATGTCGCTGGCAATTGCTATTGCCGGTGTGCTGGTTCACCCCAACTTTGTTGACCTGATGGCGAAAGCGGCACAAGGCCAACACGTTGAATTTATGGGGATGTCGGTCACTGCGGTGAAATATACCTACACCGTCATTCCTGCGCTGTGCATGACCTGGATTCTTTCTTATATCGAAAAATGGGTTGACCGCATCACCCCAGCGGTGACGAAAAACTTCCTCAAACCGATGCTGATTGTGCTGATTTCCGCACCGATTGCCATCATGTTGATTGGCCCGCTGGGTATCTGGATTGGTACCGGAATTTCCGCACTGGTTTACACCGTTCATAGCTACCTGGGCTGGTTGTCCGTGGCGATTATGGGCGCACTGTGGCCGCTGCTGGTGATGACAGGTATGCACCGAGTATTCACACCGTCTATCATTCAGACCATTGCCGAAACGGGCAAAGAAGGCATGGTTATGCCATCAGAAATTGGTGCTAACTTGTCGCTCGGTGGTTCATCTCTGGCAGTCGCATGGAAAACGAAAAACCCTGAACTGCGCCAGACTGCGCTGGCTGCGGCGGCGTCAGCCATTGTGGCGGGGATTTCGGAACCGGCACTTTACGGTGTGGCGGTACGTTTGAAACGCCCGCTGATTGCGGCATTAATCAGTGGTTTTGTCTGCGGCGCGGTCGCAGGAATCGGTGGGCTGGCCAGCCATTCCATGGCATCTCCGGGCCTGTTCACCAGTGTGCAGTTCTTTGATCCAGCTAATCCGATGAGCATCGCTTGGGTGTTTGGCGTGATGATTCTGGCCGTGGTGCTCTCTTTCGTCCTGACGTTAATCCTGGGCTTTGAAGACATTCCCGTTGAGCAAAGTCACGAGAAAGAGCCAATCCAGCCAAACGCCGTTGTTGCACCGCAACATGCTGTAAACGCTAACTAACTTAGAAGAGGGACTTTATGTCAGCATCCATTTTTCCTGATGACTTTTTATGGGGCGGTGCTATTGCTGCGAACCAGGCTGAAGGTGCCTACCTCGCAGGCGGAAAAGGGCTTTCAACCGTCGATACCATTCCGCACGGTGAGCATCGTCTGGCGGTGAAACTCGGTTTAGAAAAACGTTTTTCACTGCGTGATGACGAATTTTACCCGAGCCATGAGGCGATCGATTTTTACCATCGCTACAAAGATGATATTGCGCTGATGGCTGAGATGGGTTTTACCGTTTTCCGTACCTCGATTGCCTGGAGCCGTATCTTCCCTCGGGGCGATGAGAAAGAGCCTAATGCGGAAGGGATCGCGTTTTACCGTGATCTGTTTGCCGAGTGCAAAAAACACAATATCGAACCACTGGTGACGCTGTGCCACTTTGATGTGCCGATGTATTTGGTGCAGGAATATGGTTCGTGGCGCAGCCGCAAAATGGTGGAGTTTTTCACCCATTACGCGCGTACCTGTTTTGAAGCCTTTGACGGCCTGGTGAAATACTGGCTGACCTTCAACGAAATCAATATTTTACTTCACGCTCCATTCTCCGGTGCGGGTCTGGTATTTGAAGAAGGCGATAACAAAGAACAAGTGAAATACCAGGCGGCGCACCATGAACTGATCGCCAGTGCGTTAGTGACCAAAATTGCTCACGAAGTTAACCCTGATAACCAGGTCGGCTGTATGTTGGCGGGTGGGAATTTCTATCCGTATTCTTGCAAACCGGAAGACGTGTGGGCAGCGCTGGAAAAGGATCGTGAGAACCTGTTCTTTATTGATGTGCAGGCACGTGGTGCTTATCCGTCGTACTCCAAACGTCTGTTCCGCGAGAAAGGCTTTGAGCTTGAAGTGCTGCCTGGCGACGACGAAATCCTCAAGAATACCGTCGATTTTGTCTCATTTAGCTACTACGCCTCACGTTGTGCTTCCGGTGAGATGAACGAGCTCAACAGCAACGCGGCAAACATCGTTAAGTCACTGAAGAACCCGTACATTCAGGCGAGCGAGTGGGGCTGGGGCATTGACCCGCTTGGCCTGCGCATCACCATGAACATGATGTACGATCGCTACCAGAAGCCACTTTTCCTGGTAGAAAATGGCCTGGGTGCAAAAGATGAAGTTAATGCGCAGGGCGAAATCAACGATGACTACCGCATCGACTACCTGCGTGAGCACATCAAAGCGATGGGCGATGCTATTGAAGATGGTATCCCGGTTATCGGCTACACCTCGTGGGGCTGCATTGATTTGGTTTCCGCATCGACCGGTGAAATGAGCAAGCGTTATGGTTTCATCTACGTTGATCGCGACGACCAGGGCAACGGTACATTGGCACGCACACGTAAAAAGTCGTTCTGGTGGTATAAGAAAGTGATCGCCAGCAATGGCGCTGATTTAAGCTAACAAGCCCCGTTTTACGGCCCGGTTTCAACCGCCGGGCCGCCTTCACACATTCTAAACCCGCACCACCATCTCCAGAGCATCGCTGTCTTGTAACCAGTCGCGGGTGTTAATTCTTAGCATTTCCATAAAGGTGTGTCCGGCACTGGAAAGACGGCCGATATTCGGGCACAGAATGCTGATATTGCTGGCTGGAAGCACTTCGCGCAGTACCAGCGGGCGCAAGTTTGAACTGTAGCCAGGGAAGCGCAAACGCACTGACGTCCACATGCTGACCATATTGGTTTGTTCCATCATGCGCGCCATGATCCACGGCGATGAGCAGTGGATAATATTTTGCGGCAGCGGCAGGTTATAACGCCGGAAAACCTGGCCTAAAATCGAGTGTTCACCAGGTTCATCCCAGTCCAGCCACGGGTAATCCATCAGGTTTTTCAGCGAGGTTGTATGGGTGACGGGATGTTGGTTTCCGGCAATAATCGTGTTGCTCAGCGCATACAGCGTTTCGTGATACATACCGTTTTGCACCGCATTGCTGGCGCTGGTGATGACGGCAATATCCAGGCGTTGGTTCTCCAGCGCATCGTGAATTTGTTGCGGTCTGCCTTCCATCACGATCAGTTTCACGCCGGGGAAACGTGCCTGAAATTGAATCAACGTGTGGGTAAATGGCCCGTAGGATGCGGCAGAGGTAAACCCCACTCGTAACTGGCGCATCGCTTTGCCGAGCAGATTGTCGATTTCGTCACGCGCCTGGTGCAGCGAGCGGTCGATGTCGCGCGCATGGCGCAGCAGAACTTGCCCATACTCATTTAACGTTACGCCGCGTGATGAGCGTTGCAGAATCGGCATGCCGATTTCCGCTTCCATCTCCTGAATGGTTTTCGAAATGGCCGGTTGTGTGAGGTGTAATGCTTTCGCCGCTTTGCCAATGCTGCCTTGCGCGGCAACCTCTAACAAAATATCTAACTGATTTAGTTTGATTTTCAATTTTCCGTCCCGCCTGAGCCACCACCGTGGTGCAAATTTTGCTCTCTAACAATACAAACAAGATAACCAAAGGCATAACTAATTTTTATGATTGTAATGTTCTTTTTTTATGCAGATAGTTAAATCCAGCCCAGTTTGTTTACATCTGAATAACAAAAGAGGACGTGAGCATGAAACAGCGTGTCAGCTATGCCCAGTTAGATGCCGGGATCTCCGCCTCGCTTCCCGTAGATGTGGCGTTGGTTCCGGAACGTGCCAACTTTAAGTCATTGGTGGCGGTGACGATTGGCAACGGCCTCGAGATTTACGATTTTGCGGTTTACAGTTTTTTCTCGGTGATTATTGGGCATCTGTTTTTCCCCAGCTCCAATGAATACACCTCGTTGTTGTTAGCGGTGGCGACATTTGGCGTGGGGTTTGTGATGCGCCCGCTCGGCAGCATGGTGCTTGGGAGCTATGCCGATAAACATGGGCGCAAAGCGGCCATGACGCTGATACTGGGGCTGATGTCTTTAGGGGTGATGATGGTGGCTTTTGCGCCCACTTATCAGCAAGCCGGGATTATGGCGCCCGTGGTGCTGGTGGCCGGGCGCATGTTGCAGGGCTTTTCAGCAGGTGGTGAAGTGGGGGCGGCAACCTCGTGGTTGATGGAAGCCGGTGATAAATCTCGCCGCGGTGCGCGAGTGAGCTGGCAGATGACCAGCCAGGGCGGCGCGGCACTTTTTGGTGCGGCAATGGGCGCGGGCCTGAGCCATGTTCTGAGCGAACAGCAGTTGTATGACTGGGGCTGGCGTATCCCGTTTATTGTCGGCCTTGCGATCATGCCGATTGGTTTATACATCCGTCGCCAGCTTGAAGAAACGCACACCGTGACGCCTGCGGTGAGTGCAGAAAACCCAGCATTAACGCTGTGGCGTGAACATCGCCGCGCTCTATTACTGGGCATTTTACTGGTGATGAAAGGCACCACGACTTTTTACATCATCATCTATTACATGCCCGCGTATATGGTTAACACGCTGCATATGCCAGCCAGCACCTCATGGTGGGTGAGTTTGACCGCGGCGGCTCTAACGCTGCTGGTGCCTTTCTTCGGCGGTAAACTGGCGGACAAATTGCCACGGCGTAAACCGATCCTGATTGGCTGCGCAGTGGGATCATTTGCCCTGATTTGGCCGATCTTCGCGACAATTCTGCATGGCGCTCCGCTGGGCGTCACCCTGCTGCTGATTGCTATCGATCAGATACTGGCAAACATCAGCTCGGCTGCATTTTTCTTGTTGATCCTTGAAGCGTTTCCAAAAGCGGTTCGTGCCTCAGGTATGGCGATGGTTTATGCCATTGGCGTTACGCTGTTTGGTGGCTTCGCACAATTGATAGTGACCTGGTTGTTGAAAGTCACCGGCCAACCGATGGCTCCGGCATGGTATTTGATGTTCTGCGCGGTGGTGACTTTTGCCGCGTTGCTGGCCTGGCACGAACGCAAAACTTTCTGTGATGAATAAAAAGGAATAACCCTATGCTGATTAAAGAAATTCTCGATTACGAAGAAGAGATGATTGCCATTCGTCGTGATTTCCATCAACACCCGGAGCTAGGTTTTGAGGAGTTCCGTACCAGCGACCGTATTGCCGAATTGCTGACGGGCTGGGGCTATGAAGTTCACCGTGGGCTAGGTGGCACAGGGGTTGTTGGCACGTTGAAAGTGGGTAGTGGCGGTAAGCGCCTGGGCATTCGCGCTGATATGGACGCCTTGCCGATGCAGGAACAAACCGGGCTGCCGTGGGCGAGTGTGGTTGAGGGGAAAATGCACGCCTGCGGGCACGACGGGCATTGCGCTATTTTGCTGTCAGCCGCGCGTTATCTGGCAGAACATCGCTCGTTTAGCGGCACGCTCCATCTGATTTTCCAGCCGTCAGAAGAGACGATTGGCGGTGCCAAACGGATGATTGATGACGGCTTATTCAAGCTGTTTCCGTGTGATGCGGTGTTCGGTTTGCACAATTTCCCTTTGCTGCCAGCAGGTGAGATCGCCACCAAACCAGGCGCGTTGATGGCTTCCTCAGACAGCATGACCGTGACGCTCGAAGGAAAGGGCGGACATGGATCGATGCCGGAGCACTGTATTGATCCGACCGTTGCCGGGGCGTCGATCGTTATGGCGCTGCAAACGATTGTTTCGCGCAATGTTGATCCGCAGGATTCTGCCGTGGTCACAGTGGGAAGCCTGCAAAGCGGCACCACGCACAACATCATCCCGCACAGCGCGGTACTCAAGCTCAATATGCGTACTTTCAAATCGGATGTGCGTGATGCGGTGAAACAGCGCATTCAGAAATTAGTTCATGCTCAGGCCGAAAGCTTTGGCGTGAAAGCAACGATCGCCGTGGATTTTGGTTATCCGGTGACGGTGAATGATCCTCAGCAGACCGAGTTTGCGTTGCAAGTTGCGCGCGATGTTTTTGGCTCCGATAAAGTCGCCGATCCTGCGCAGGTGAAAAGTGCCATGGGCAGCGAGGACTTTTCATTTATGTTGGAAGAAGTCCCTGGCTGCTATTTATGGTTGGGGACGGCAACGGGCAACAATGATTACTCGGTTCACCATCCGCTCTATCAATTTAACGATGCCTGTATTTCAGGTGGCGCGACTTACTGGGTTAAATTGACCGAGTCATTTTTACGCTAGCTTTTGCTCCTCACCCTGCGTCATGCGCGGTGAGGAGGTACTTTTCAAGCGGTAATCCAGCCTGCAAATTACAACTTTCTGCTGACGGTCAATCACGGAGGATTTTCTAGACTGAAAGAAAACGTCTGCAGAGGTTTTACATGTCCTGGCAACCTTTTCTCTCAGTGATCCCAGGATCGGTGCCTGCGGATCTTGCCATTAAACACATCACTTGCAGCGACATCAGTGATGACTGGCCGATGAAGGATCAGGTATCAGAGCAGATCGATGACATCAATCAACAGCTAGCATCAGACCCTTCTTTGGAAGCCCCGGAAATCATTTTAGACAACCTGGGAATACGCCAGATTAGGTGCCGGAACAAACACTCAGAATTTGCCTTTCATAATCGCCCCGCGCTCGCGGAGTGGCGTTGCCAACTGGTGCCGACGGCACTTGCGCTGTGGGCGGTGCAGCACCCGCTTGCCGAGCGGCTGATCAGCGGCGGGGAGATGGATCTCAATAGTCGGCCATGGTTTATTCACGCCAACGATGCACGGGGGATTCGCTCGCGCGCCAAAGTGATGGCGGCCATTGCCGATATTCATCTCAACGACCGCGTTTCAGGAAACTGGATAAGCCTCGCTTGCGGCGCGGCGGTGCCGGTTTTAAAGACTTTGCGCGGGGCAAAATTAAAGGCGCAGAAATTCACGTTGTTGCTGGTTGACCATGACAGGCAATCGCTGAAGTTTGCCCGCGGGCTGGCGACACAATATGGGTTGGTTGAAGGCCACCATTTTTCGCTGTTAATGCGCAATTTGTTCGACCGGATGATTGCCAGTGACAAGCTGGTTCAGGAACTGGGCGAGGAGTCAGCGGAGCTGGTCGACGGGCTGGGTATTTTCGAATATTTCTCGCAGGCCGAAGCGGTGCATTTCATTCGCCATGCGCTGCGCCTGGTGAAACCCGGAGGCGTGCTGATTATTTCTAATATGCTGAAAACCAGCCCGCAAATTGACTTTGCGCTGCGTTGTGTCGGCTGGACCACGATTTATCCGCGCACGCTGTTTGAGCTTAGGGAGATTATTCTGGCCGCCGGAATCAATCTGCAAAACGTCACCGTGACGTTACCCAGCGATGGGGTGTATGCCGTGCTGGAGATTAATGTTAAGGAGTGAGTATTGATGATCCGCCCTACAGTCGCTGTTCGCAGGGCGGTAATTCAACTTAGGAAAGGTAGCTCATGCCCTGCTTGAGGACAAAATCACAGGCCTGAGTTTTTACTTTTTCTGCTATCGGCGAACTGCCAATAGTGTCCAGATTCAGTTGCTGGCCTTTGCCGGTATTGAGCATCCCCATCAAGCCTTGTGTGTAATCCTGTGGCTGAGTTTCTTTCTTGCCGCTATCAAGACCCAGTTTATCGAGCAGCTCGCTTTTCACGTTGTCGGTGTTGGTGGCTGAAACCAGTTTGTTTTTCATGCAGTACTGCAAAATGCCCGCCGCGTTAGTCATGCTGTTGGCGCTCAGGGCTTGAGTGCCGCCGCCGAGCAGGCTGGTTAGTGAGGAAAGTGAGTTGCCTGTGGTTGCGGTGGTCGCAGGTGTTGCAGTATTGCTGGTGGTGGTTTTGCTTAATTCACTCGCAGCACTGGAGAGTTGATCCTGCCAGCTTGACGCCATCGCCTGGCCTGCAAATACGAATGTTGCCAACGCCAGTGCACAGAGAACCCGATTGCTTGCTTTCATCATTTTTATACTCTTTTCGTTAACCTGCATCGCAGGAGAATTTTCGACGAGTATACCGCTATCTGTAGGGTGATGGGTGCCAGGAGATTTCCTAAAGCTTCCAGATTTACCCGTTATAATTCAAGCTGCAGGTGCGTTGGCTGCAACTCGAATTATTTAGGGTAGAGATTTATGTTTATGGCCCGATATAACGCAGCACCACTTTTACCGCCATTTCACGGTAATGTGCTGTGCTATCAACCGGTTCTGAACCATCTTCAAAGAAATTCGAAAATGTGTAGCTGTTTGCGACGTGGTAGAAACAAAAACTACTGATCAGGCGGTGGACGTCTTTAGCGGTGACGAGCCTGCTGAATAGCTGTTTATCCTGGCCTCGGGAAAGCACATCTTGCAGTAATTCCAGCGCACTGCGGTTTATCTCGCGTAAGTAAGCCGACTCTTTCACAAAGCGCCCACGCTGCATGTTCTCCATGCAGATGATCCGAATGAAATCGGGGTGAGTGACGTGGAAATCAAAGGTCCATTCCACCAGTTCCACCATCGCTTCGACTGGCGGCTGGTCAGTGAGATTAAGCTGGCGCTCACAGCTGCGAATTTGGGTGTAAACATATTCCAGCACCTGAACGTAAAGCAGCTCTTTGCTTTTGAAGTGATAAACCACCATCCGTTTGGTGGTGTTGGCTTTCTCGGCAATTTGCTCCATGCGTGCGCCGTTAAGGCCAAATTCAGCGAACAAACTAATGGCGCTGAAGAAAATCTTTTCTTTCAAACTGGCGTCATCAAAACGCTCAGGAAGATAAATTTCGTGGGTTTCCACGCAAGGCTCCTTAATGTCATCAGGCCGCTGGTATCGCCCAGGCCAGATGACATTAAAACAAGTTTGCGTGGGCAAAGCACTGATGAGTTAGCGAAGCCCTGCAACACATCACACTCGCGGGCGTTTACGGTACAGCCACAGGCCTGGAATGGATAAGCCAATCGATAATGCTCCGACGATAAACGACGCCTTCAGGAAGTTGGTGAGCAGTTGAATCATCAAGTCTTCGGTGTAACCAAAGTGGCTCAGTTTCACGGCTGAAATCATGGCGGTGTAGGCAGAAATGCCAGGGAACATCGGAATAACCGCCGCCACGGTAAAGACTTTAGGATGGGCGAGATACCAGCGCGACCACTGAATACCGATGCTGCCCACCAGAAGTGAAGCGATAAACGTGCTCCATTCAATGTTCATGCCCGCCGTCATCATCGCCATTCTCGAACCGTGGCCAATGGCACCCAGCAGTGCGCAATAAGGTAAGGCACGCTGTGGGACGTTAAACACCAGGGCAAAACCTGCGGCGGGAATGGCGGCCAGCGTCATGTCCTGAAGCAGCGCCAGTAAAAAGTCGATTACTCCCATCCTTTTAACCCCCACAGTGACATCGCCATCACCACTCCAATACACGTGGCGAGCGTAAGCAGGCTAGCCATCGCCCATCTGGCAAGGCCAGTATTGACGTGGCCTTTAAACATATCGGCGACGGCGTTAATCAGCGGAAATCCAGGAACCAGCAACAAGACGCTTGCGGCCATCGCAATATTTGAGGTCATGGCGAACGGGCCTTTGGCAATCAGCAGGCCAGAAATCGTGGTGGCGACAAACGCCGTGATGCAGAAGTTAATTTGCGGATGCAGGTGGTGTGATGTGAGCACCAGGCGCACATACATCGCCACCGAACTGGCAAGGAAAGCAACCATTGCACCATCCCAACCGCCGCTATTGAGCTTACAGAAACAGCCGCAGGAAAGACCGACCATCAGCACTACTAACCAGCGGGGATAGCGCAAGGGTTTAATGTGCTCAAAACGCTTCAAAACGTCTTTATGATCCAAAAGCTTATGCTCGGCCAGGATCACGATGTGCTGCACTTCCGTCACCACATGCATATTGATGCCGCGGTCGCTGTTTTTGCGTGTCGTCGTGAGGCACTGATTGTCTTTGATGGTGCTGAGTACGATGGCGTTCGCTGAGATTGAGCTTTCAACGCTGTCCATCCCTAATGCCACACCTAAACGACTGGAAAGCTCTTCTACAAGGGCGCTTTCGGCGCCGTGTTGCAACAAGAAAAGCCCACATTGAATGCAGAGGCGGGTGACTTCGCGCTGCGGGTTGACATCTGTCGACATGCCTGGCCTATGTAAGATGAAAAGCGACGGCGGTCGCTGAAATTTTAACATCCCCCATTTTTAACATATGCCGACCCCTGTACTCAGGCGCACCAGATCAACATTTAGCGTAATAACGCATTTCGCACACTTTTTCGGCGAAATATGAGCTTGTCCGCACTTTGAGTGAGACTTTCGAAAAGTGCACGTTTTAGACAGATATTGGCCTTCTTTTTCTCTCTGTGGACGCTAAAAATGCACGAATGAGCATTTGTTAAACATAAAAACAACATTCATGTAACGTTTTATTAGAGAGCATATCTTATGAAAACTCAGGTCGTGATAATCGGTGCTGGCCCGTCGGGTTTGTTGTTGGGGCAATTGCTGCACAATGCAGGTATTAGCAATGTGGTGTTAGAAAGACAAACCCCGGAGCACGTACAGGGGCGAATTCGGGCGGGTATCCTGGAAAATGGCACCGTAGATTTGCTGCGTGAAGCCGGGGTCAGTGAAAGAATGGATGCCGAAGGGCTGGTCCATGAAGGCGTGGAGTTTTTGGTAGATGGAAAACGTATTCCGGTTGCGCTAAAAGAGCTGACCGGTGGCAAAACGGTGATGGTGTACGGCCAGACCGAAGTGACGCGTGATTTGATGGACGCACGCCGCAAAACCTCAGCGCCGACGATGTACGGTGTCAGCAATGTACAATTATTTGATGTGAAAAGTGATTCGCCGTATGTCACTTTTGAAAAGCAGGGCGAAACCTACCGCATTGATTGCGATTACATTGCCGGATGTGATGGTTTTCATGGTGTTTCGCGTAAAGCGATTCCGGCAGAGATTACTCGCGAGTATGAACGGGTTTATCCCTTCGGCTGGCTCGGCTTGTTATCTGACACGCCACCAGTAAATCACGAGCTGATTTATGCCCATCATCAACGCGGATTTGTGTTGTGTAGTCAGCGCTCACTAACCAGAAGTCGCTACTATTTGCAGGTTCCTTTAAGCGATAGCGTTGACGCCTGGCCGGACGAACGCTTCTGGGATGAGCTTAAACAGCGGTTGCCAAAAGAATTGGCGGATAAGTTAGTGACTGGTCACTCACTCGAGAAGAGCATCGCGCCGTTACGCAGTTTTGTGGTTGAACCGATGCAGTATGGCAACCTTTTCCTGGTGGGAGATGCAGCGCACATCGTACCGCCAACCGGAGCCAAAGGGCTAAACCTGGCCGCCTCTGATGTGAATTATCTGTTCCGGATCTTATGTAAGGTGTACCACGAAGGGCGAACCGATTTGCTGGAAACCTATTCACCTATGGCGTTGCGCAGGGTGTGGAAAGGTGAGCGTTTTAGCTGGTTTATGACTAATCTCCTGCATGATTTTACAGGAATGGATGCGTTTGACCGCAAAATGCAGCAGGCAGATCGTGAGTATTATCTGACCTCACGCGCCGGATTGACGACTATCGCCGAAAACTACGTCGGTTTACCGTTCGAGCCCGTTGAATAAACTACACTTATTCACTATTAGTCTGTGGATCTTATGCTTAAAAAGAGGACGTAATGAATCTGAATGCCAGTATTCCGGTATTTAAACTATATGGTGAAAGCCGGAACTGGCCTGCAGCAGATTTGCTGCATTGCGAATCGATTCAAAGCCGCAGCAGCCTTTATGAATGGCACATTCGCATTCATCAGCATGCGGATTTGGTTCAATTACTTTATTTGCACAAAGGTGAGGTGGAGATAGATATTGAAGGCGTTAAGCATCATGTGCGACAGGCGTGTATTCAGGTGGTACCTGCGTTGTGCGTGCACGGTTTTAAATTCTCACCGGGGACTCAGGGTTATTCGCTTTCGTTTTCAGCTCCGTTAATCGCCCAGTTTGAGCAGCAATTTGGCCGCCCTTTACAGGTACTTAAGCAGGCGGCGTGTGTGCCGGTTAAAGGCTCGAACAGGCAAATTAATACACTGTTTAGTACCTTACAAAGTGAGTATGAAGGAGCGGGGGAAGCCCGTGACATGATGCTGCATTCATTAATCAGCGCGCTTTTAGTTTGGCTCAATCGGCAATGTGCTCCGGTACCAGGCAGCAGTTCGCGTGTCGAGCGAAAACGGGCGGTGATTCATCAATTTAATCAACTGGTTGAGTGTCATTATCGTGAACAGTTGCTGGTCACGCATTATGCCAGCGAAATCGGTTTATCAAGTGTGCACCTGAACACCCTGTGCCATGAGTTCTATGGCTGTAGCGCTCTGAATGTCCTGCATCAACGCGTGTTGCTCGAAGCCAAACGCAGGTTGCTGTATACCAGCATGACGATCAGCCAGATCTCTGATTATCTTGGCTTTAGTGATGCGACCTATTTTTCGCGTTTTTTCCGCCGTTATACGGGTACGACGCCAAAGGATTTTCGTCAACATCCGATGCGTGAATTGAAAGCGTCTTTAATAGAAGGAAGGTAATTGTTTAATTAAATTTAAATCGTTATTTAGTCACACTGACTATTATTTTGTAGTTTGTAGGTTATTTGTAAATAATATCATAACTTGAAATATTATTTCATCATAAAACACTCCTTCTAATTTAAATTTCCATCTGAATAAACTATTGTATTTTTGTTGTTCAAAGCACTTATATGTTTAATGTATGAGTGAATCATCGGTCATATTTTAAACAATATGAATGCATTAATCAAAGGAATGATATGGAAAACATTATTAGTACAAATAGTTTACCTGGAAAAATAATGGTGGTTGTACCCTGCGTGTTAACGGCAGCAGGAATTGTACATCGATTAAAATCCATGCCAAAAATTCATAAATTAGTGAGCAATATCAAAAGGATTGATGAGGCTTATGGAGAGGTATTAAAAGCCACGGACTCACTTGTTATTTTGAATATTAGCGAGTCATCTACTCAACTCGCTGAGGAGATAAAGTTTATTAACTGGTGCCGTACAGTGCAACCTGGCGCTGCCATTGTTGCTTACACACGAAATCATAAACTTAGCGTATTGAATTATATTTCTGCTTTGGGTGCGCGGGTGATTATTTCTCAATACGAGTCATCCTCAACATTCACCGATTTAATTATAAAGTCTTTTTCCTCCAGATCGATGCTTTCCAGCCCGATGATCAAGAATATTCTGGATACGAGAATTTCAGGTGAACTGACGGTATGCGAAGTTCAGGTAATAGGGCAGTTATTTCTTGGGCACAACGTCAGCCAGGTTGCTCAAAGTTTAGGACGCGATATCAGAACGGTGAGCGCACATAAAAGACATGCGATGGAAAAACTCGGCCTTCAGTGTGAGAAAGATCTCCATGTCCTGGGTTGCGCACTGCTAGGAAAGTGAAAGTTTTAAAAGGAGATAAATATGCAGGAAAGCAAAGCAAAGGTCTTTTTGCGTAACCCATTTTGCCGCGCGTTAGTTGTTAGCAAGCGGCCAATGATGAGAGAAGGCCTTCAGTTTATGATGAAGGAACGCGCTGAGAAATCATCGCTCATTCTTTGTGAAAAGTATTTAGATATCAGGCCAGAAATATTGCTGCAGATCGATGTGGTGGTTATTGAACTGGATAGCACGTTGCAGGAAATCTTCGAAGCCTGTGATTTCTTCAACCAATTACAAAATCAGCACCGGCAAGTGGAGTGGGTTTTCACGCTTCCCGTGAACTTGGTGAATATTGCCATTGAACGGTTGTTGACGGCCAAAACAGCATTGCTTTCTTTACATGAACCGATGAGCCGTATTATCGAACATGTCTTTAATAGCGGTGGTCAAACCGAAAGAATTAGCCGGCTTCTTTTGCAAGAAAAAGCGGTTAATACGTCCGATATTACGGTGACGAATGCCAATTTAACTTTTTCAGAGCGTCGTGTTCTACGGCTGCTTAGCAAAGGGTGGCAACTGACCCAAATTGCGACTCTGCTCGAGAAAAGTTACAAAACCATCAGTGCACAAAAAAGCAGTGCTATGCGCCGCCTGATGCTGAAAACGGACGCCGAAATGTATGCATGGATGATCAGTGTACATGGGATGCAGGAGCTGAATTTGCCTCCGTATCACCAGGGGATATGAAGAAAATTAGTGATGACTGAGGTTCGCTAGTGCGTCCTCAGTCATCTGATTATTGGCAGACATCGACCCAAAGTGCAGCTGTGAGTTCAGCCAGACGAGCCGGGGAAATACGCACTGCGCTATGAATCGCTCCTGCTGCGGGTAAAACTTCTTCGTACTGTTTTAGTGAAATATCACAGTAAACCGTTAACGGATTTTCCAGGCCAAACGGACAAACCCCGCCTACCGGATGACCTGTCCAGATAACCACTTCATCGCTGCTGAGCATGCGCGCTTTTGCCCCTAAAGCCGCTTTGAGTTTTTTATTATCCAGGCGTGCGTCACCTTTCGCGACAACCAACACGACTTGATCCTTAACTTTCAACGACAATGTTTTAGCAATTTGGCCCGGTTCAACGTTATGGGCCATGGCTGCCAGAGCAACGGTGGCGGTGCTTTGGTTTAATTCTATGATGTCGATATCCGGGGCGTTTTCGGCAAAGAATTGCCGGACTGACTGCAGGCTCATGCTTTTCTCCCATTCTTAGCCGCAAATAATTTGGCATAAGGCTGTGCTATATGTAAACCAGTGAACGCATAATTTCTATGTGTCATGAATACATACCGTCAATAGCCAATGCTGTGATGTGAAATAGCTAAACAACTCAAAGTTTCAGTGATTTCTGGATCTTCTTCACAATCACTGCAACCGGTTTCAGTAACCGGTTGCAGAGTAAGAAAAGGCGATGAATACTGAAACGGTCACACACCTGTACCCAATAATAAGAGCAGCCTATGAAACCTATTTTTTTATGCTGTGCCACTGATGCCCCTGCCAGTGTTTTAGACATTAAAGCTGTATCTAAAAAGGTCCCGGCTACGGGGATCAATTATATAAATTACGGATTGTTGCGCAGCGATATTCTTCCCGCTGTAACATTCGCGTTGAAAGCCTGACAGGAGCACCGCTATGTCATCGAATCATGCCGCTTTTAATCTGATCTTTCGCTTTGTAGAAAACTACGTGAGTCCCGTCGCGGGAAGAATTTCATCACAACGCCACGTTATGGCGATTCGTGATGGGTTTATTTCTGCGATGCCATTCATGATTGTCGGTTCGTTCCTGCTGGTCTTCGCCTATCCACCTTTCTCGCCAACCACCACCTGGGGCTTTGCTCGTGCATGGCTGGATATGGCAAAACAGTTTGAAGGGCAAATTCTGACGCCGTTTGATATGACGATGGGCATTATGTCTATCTACATTTGTGCGGCGATTGCCTATAACCTCGGTAAACATTATATGAAGTCGCACGGCCTGGATCCGTTCATGTGTGCGATGCTTTCGCTAATGGCATTCCTGCTGGTGGCGGCTCCGAAAACCAAAGGTGTGATGCCGATGGATAGCCTGGGCGGCACGGGGATCTTTACCGCGATTCTGGTGGCGGTTTACTGTGTTGAAATGATGCGCTTCCTGAAAGCGCACAATATCGGGATCAAGCTGCCAGACCAGGTTCCACCAATGATCAAAAACTCCTTTGATCTGCTGATTCCGGTGCTGGTTGTGGTTCTGACACTCTACCCGCTGAGTCTGCTGATTCAGTCGCAGTTCGACATGTTAATCCCGCAAGCGATTATGTCGGTGTTTAAACCTCTGGTATCTGCTGCTGATTCATTGCCGGCCATTCTGCTGGCGGTGCTGATTGGTCACTTGCTGTGGTTTGCCGGGATTCACGGTGCGGCGATTGTTTCCGGCATGCTGCAAATGTTCTGGCTGACCAACCTGGGGATGAACCAGAGCGCGTTGGCACAAGGCGCACCTTTGCCACACATCTTCATGGAAGCATTCTGGACCTTCTTCATTGTTGTCGGTGGTTCGGGGGCCACTATGGGTCTGGTGATTTGCTATCTGCGGAGTAAATCTGCCCACCTGCGTTCCATTGGCCGTCTGAGTATTGTCCCAACTTGCTTTAACATTAACGAACCCGTCATCTTTGGTACGCCAATCGTAATGAACCCAGTGTTCTTTATTCCATTCTTGCTGGCACCAATGGTTAACGCCGTGCTGGCATGGGGTGCTATGAAGATGGATTTGATTGGCCGTGTGATTTCAGTGGTTCCATGGACTGCACCCGCGCCAATCGGTGCTGCATGGGCATTAGGCTGGGATTTCCGTGCGGCGATTTTGGTGATTCTGTTGGCTGTTGTTTCCGCCATCATCTACTTCCCGTTCTTTAAAGTGTACGAGAAGCAGTTGCTGGAGCAGGAAGCGGAAGAAGCTCAGAAAGCCTCTGGCGAAGAGAGCCAACAGGCTGCTTAATGAAATGAAAGAGTGAGATGAAACGGTGGGGAAACCCGCCGTTTTGCTTTATTACTTCAGGGTACAGTCGCCACAACCTTGTACATCAGGCAACTTATAGCGCTGGCAGCAGGTGCGGCGTACCAACAAACCTTCGCGCTGGATTACAGTGCGGTAGAGGGGGTTATCCTGGCCATCGCGCAGTTGTTTTTCAAAGAAACAGGCGTGGCGCAATTCAGCGATTGTCGCATCATCAAGCAACTCTCTCAGCTCACCAAAAAACCAATTTAGCAAATACCCAGTATTGCTCCAGATGAGTTTCCCATTGATCTCACCGCTGTTTTCCAGCGCCTCAACGACCGGCATTAGCCCTTCAACCAGCAGTTTCTCAAGGCGTTGTTGCAACGGCTGGGTGGTTGCCACTCTATCTTCCTGAACGTCTATCCAGAAAGTGGCGGCTCTGCCCGTTTCATGAAACTCGACATGAATATGTTGTGGGCCGATATCCAGCGCTCGGGGCTGAGTGATCAGCGCCATCACCAGCGGTGGAACCAGCAGGCCAAGATACCATTGCGCCCACAGTGATTTCAGCGGTTTCCCCTCACGGGGAAGTTGCGGCTGGTTGCGATAAATATGGTCACTGTAACAGGCAAGAAGCGAGGTTAACGCAGCGGGTTGGGCCCATTGATACAACGTCTGGCTGGTTGCCGGAGCGGGCTCATTGAATTTGATGATGTCATTAAAATAAGGTCGATGGGTGATGAAATGCGCGCGCAGCTCATCTGCCAGCTCTGGCTGTGAGCTGGTAGCAAATGGCGAGTGCCATGCAAAATCATCAAGAAACTGGGAAGACTGAAAAGCCATCGACAAACAAGACCACTAATACAAATGATAATGATTGCCAATCCTATCTATAGGTAAAGCCTTTAGCAAGGCTATTTTGTGCGCGTGTTCTGATGGGGGATTTTGGCTCAGGCAGGCAGCAGCGATTCGCTGACAAAAATGCTATTACGACCCTGGCGTTTGGCTCGATAAAGAGCGCTATCAGCCTGCCGTAAGGCCTCTTCGATGTTTTGCTGTTCCAGCACGGCAAGGCCAATGCTGGCCGTCACATGGGTTGCCACGTCGTCATTAAACAAGTGTGGGATCTTTAAATCATAAACCCGTTGGCGGATACGTTCAGCGGTTTGCAAAGCCTGCTCGGCATCCACATCGGTCAGCAACACCATAAATTCTTCACCGCCATAACGGGTGACAATATCGCGAGAACGAACGGCATCGCGAATGGCGGCAGAGACATGTATTAAAGCCTGATCGCCCATGCTATGACCATAGTTGTCGTTGTAAGCTTTAAAATGATCGATATCCAGCAACAAGACGAAATGCGTGCCGCTTCCAACGGCTAACACTGTCTCAAGTCGATTTTGAAAACCACGGCGGTTATACAGACCGGTAAGGGGATCTAACATACTCAAATCGTTAAGAGTTTCTTTCTCTTCGAGTAGTTTATCCATTAAACGACGAGTAAAATTATCATTACGTTGCTGAATGATATTCTGAATGATAATGCCAATGCCCGGGAGGGCCACCGAATATAAAACTCTCGGCCAATTATTCCCGTGGTCGAGCCATAAAATCATTAGCGTTACCGGCAAGCATGAGGCGATAAATGCTTGTATGTTATTGATAAAAGAGATTGAGCCAATAAATAATATCGCCAGTAAGGCAATAATTAGAAAATTAAGATCTTTAATCGGCATCACACTGACTTTTATATAGATATGCCATGCCCAAAGTGAGCCAATTATTAACGAAACAGCGTTAATGTTGATCAGTGTTTTTTTGTTAAAAAACTGCCAGAGTAGGCAGCAGAGGCTTATCACCAGCACCATGATAATCGGTAAGGTAAGGTGCTGAGTGTGGGCAGAAGGCGACGCCATACTAAATCCCGCAGAAAACGCGTTCAGTAATAAAAATAAACGCAACGAGAGTTGATGTTTCCCATTGAGTAAAGCGCGCCAGGTTGTTGCTGTCATATCAGATAGTTCTTTTTACTCGAACTCAACATTATGCTGTTGAATAATATTATAAAAATAGATAGGAAAGTGATTTCTTAAGGAAATTATTTGACTGTTAATTATGTATTTTTAATCGTCGCTCAATCTATCACCTTAATGAATATATGTCATCTGGTGATCAGGAATGCTAAACATTTCTAATGTAAAACAGAATCTACACAAGCGCTGACAAACGAGAAATTATATCATATGATATTGGTTATCATTACCAATTGATGAGATAGAGATAATGTTACAACGGCAGTTAGAAAGTGCGTGGGCAGTGTTGATACCTGGAGGAATTGTCGCCGCATTGTTGTATCTGGATCTTTCTTTTAGTCAGTGGCGAGTGCTGATTGTGCTGGGATTATTGGTGACGACGGCAATGCTCTACCATAAACGGTTACGTCATTTTGTCTTGTTGCCATCATGCGTTGCATTTGCCAGTGGGCTTGCGCTAGTGATGATGAATCTGGAAGCTATGAAATAGGGATGTGAAACAGAGAATGACGAGAGTGAAGCCAGAAGAGGGTGATAAGAATTGGTGCGAAGAGAGGGACTTGAACCCTCACGCCCGTTAGAGCACTAACACCTGAAGCTAGCGCGTCTACCAATTCCGCCACCTTCGCAAATCAAATCTTATCTGATATCGCCTTCGCATTGGTGCGAAGAGAGGGACTTGAACCCTCACGTCCGTAAGAACACTAACACCTGAAGCTAGCGCGTCTACCAATTCCGCCACCTTCGCGCAGTGCGAACGATATCTTGCGTGGTTAATGGTGCGAAGAGAGGGACTTGAACCCTCACGTCCGTAAGAACACTAACACCTGAAGCTAGCGCGTCTACCAATTCCGCCACCTTCGCATACCCACAACACCGAAGTATTGTAACCACGGAGGCGCATTCTAGATGTTTTCTGCGCGTCGTCAACAGTTAATTTAGTGCCGCTTTTCTAATCGCTGCAAAAAGCGGCACAACAACGTGTTAGCGCTTCTTCACGCCACGCATCACAACGGAGCGGTAAACTTTGAAACGGCCTGTCTGAGCGATAACTTCGTGGTTGCCGAAGGTTTCATCCAGCACGTCCGGATACGCCAGGAAGGCGTTCGCCACGATACGCAATTCACCACCCATATTCAGGTGGCGTACTGCGCCACGAATCAGCTGGTGAGCCGCATCCAGGCTGGTTTGTAAACCATCATGGAACGGTGGGTTTGAGATAATCATGTCGAAACGGCCATTCACTTCGGAATAGACGTTACTGGCGATAACTTCGCCTGCAATTTCGTTGGCGGCAAGCGTTGCACGGCTTGCCGCAACGGCTGGTGCAGAAACATCACACAAAGTCAGACGGACTTTTGGTGAATGCTTAGCAAGCGTTACCGCCAACACGCCTGCGCCGCAACCGACATCCAACACTTTGCCTTTGGTGTGCGGTGTCAGCGTGGAAAGCAGTAATTTACTGCCAGTGTCCAGACCGTCACGGCTAAACACGCCAGGCAGAGTTTTTACGGTCAGGCTTTCGTGTTGATACTCATCCCACCAGGAATTCTCATCAAACTGCGGCTGTTTTTCCAGGCGACCATGATAGAAACCGCAACGACGTGCGCTATCAATTTTATTGAGTGGGCTAAATTCGGCGAGCATCTGCTCAGCACTGCGCACACCACTACGGTTTTCACCAACGACAAAAATATCGCTGCCAATTGGCATCAACGATAAAATGTTCATCAGCTGGAACTGAGCTTCTGGCTTATTCTTCGGCCAGTAATAAATTAATGTATTGCAGTCGCCAATGCTGCTGGCGTCAGCCACCAGGCCGTATTGTGCATCTTCGCCCATCTGAGCGCTCAATACCTGCCAGTGGTGAAATTGTTGGGTATGGACGCGACTTGCTGCCGTTTCGAAACGGGCAGGCATGTCGTCTTGTAAATCACCGGCAAACAGCACGCGGCTCTCGGTAAAATCATCGCTATGGCGCAGCAGCACTTCACTTGCCGGGGTTAACGCAGTCATCAAATTACTCCTGGGAAATCAGAACCGGGATTATAGAGCTTTAATGGCGCACATTCGATGAATTTGCTATATTTGCGCCCCAATTGGCACTCTCTACCTGGTTTCGCTATGCCCCATATACCTTTGCGACGTGACTGGTTGTTACAACAGCTGGGCATCACCCAGTGGGAGCTGCGGCGCCCGGCTGCGTTGCAGGGCGAAATCGCGGTCTCGCTGCATGAAAACGTTAAGTTATTGATAATCGCCGAAGATCTTCCTGACTTAAACGATCCTTTCGTTTGCGATGTTTTGCGCAGCCTGAATCTGGATGCACAGCAGATTATGCAACTGACCCCGGAACGAGCTGCAATGCTGCCAGGTGAAAGTCGTTGTAATAGCTGGCGACTGGGTGTGAGTGAACCGCTCCCTATTTCTGGCGCGCAGTTAGCGACCCCGGATTTAAACGAGCTTTATCATAATGGCGCTGCCAGACAGGCGCTGTGGCAACAAATTTGCGAACATGAACACGATTTCTTCCCTCAACACCAGTGACTTGAGCCTGGCTTACGCCATCGAACAACGCAGCCATGCTTTCCCATGGAGTGAAAAAACCTTCGCCAGTAACGAGGGCGAACGCTATTTGAACTTACGACTCGATGTTGACGGTAAAATGGCAGCGTTTGCGGTGACGCAGGTCGTGCTGGATGAAGCGACGTTATTTAATATTGCGGTCGACCCGGATTTCCAACGACAAGGTTTGGGCCGCCAGTTGCTGGAGCATTTAATCAGCGAGCTGGAAGCGCGAGATGTGTTTACCCTGTGGCTTGAAGTGCGCGCCTCGAATACGGCGGCGATTGCACTGTATGAAAGCCTGGGCTTTAACGAGGCGACGATTCGCCGTAACTATTACCCCACAAAAGAGGGTCGGGAAGATGCCATCATCATGGCATTACCTTTAGGCTGAAACGACAGGTGTGTAAATGAACTGGGACTGGATTTTATTTGATGCTGACGAAACGCTGTTTACCTTTGACGCGTTCGGCGGCTTACAGCGGATGTTTCTCGATTATAGCGTGACGTTTACCGCTGAAGATTTCCAGGATTACCAGGCTGTTAACAAACCTTTGTGGGTCGATTATCAGAACGGTGCTATTAGCGCGCTTCAGTTACAGCATCAGCGTTTTCTGGGCTGGTCGGAAAGATTGTCGGTGCCTGCGGGTGACCTGAACGCTGCGTTTCTCAATGCTATGGCCGAAATTTGTGTGCCGTTGCCCGGTGCTGTTTCGCTGCTTAATGCGTTAAAAGATAAAGTAAAAATCGGTATTATCACCAACGGTTTTACTGCGCTGCAGCAAATCCGCCTGGAACGCACGGGTCTGCGCGATTATTTCGATTTGCTGGTGATTTCCGAACTGGTCGGTGTCGCGAAACCCGATCGTAAGATTTTTGATTACACCTTTGAGCAAATGGGCCATCCGCCGCGCGACCGCGTCATGATGGTTGGCGACACCGCAGAATCAGATATTCTGGGCGGCATGAATGCAGGAATTGCCACCTGCTGGCTCAACGCCCACGGACGAAGCTTACCGGAAGGCATCTCACCGACCTGGGAAGTGACCACACTAAATGAACTGGAGCGATTGTTGTGTAATTGATGATTGCATCACAGCTGATTGTTAAACCTGACCTGATGGGTAAAATAGCCGCCAGGTAACGTTCATTTGCCGCGCAGTTACGCCTGTGCGCAATTCACAGAAGAATTCATTATGACTTTGTCTCCTTTTTTGCAAGAAGTGGGGAAACGCCGCACTTTTGCGATCATTTCTCACCCCGATGCCGGTAAAACGACCATCACGGAAAAAGTGTTGCTGTTCGGACAGGCGATTCAAACTGCGGGTACGGTAAAAGGCCGTGGCTCCAACCAGCATGCAAAATCTGACTGGATGGAAATGGAAAAGCAGCGTGGTATCTCGATTACCACCTCCGTCATGCAGTTCCCGTATCGCGACAGCCTGGTTAACCTGCTGGACACCCCAGGGCACGAAGACTTCTCCGAAGATACTTATCGTACGCTGACCGCGGTTGACTGCTGTTTGATGGTTATTGATGCCGCGAAAGGTGTTGAAGATCGTACCCGTAAGCTGATGGAAGTTACCCGTCTGCGCGATACGCCAATCCTCACTTTTATGAACAAACTTGACCGCGACATCCGTGACCCAATGGAAGTGATGGATGAAGTTGAACGCGAGCTGAAAATTGCCTGTTCACCTATCACCTGGCCAATCGGCTGCGGCAAGCTATTTAAAGGTGTTTATCACCTCTATAAAGACGAAACTTATCTGTACCAGACCGGTAAAGGTCACACCATCCAGGAAGTGCGTATCGTGAAAGGGTTAAACAACCCTGATCTGGATGTGGCGGTAGGTGAAGAACTAGCAGCACAGCTGCGTGACGAACTGGAACTGGTACAAGGTGCTTCCCACGAATTTGACCGTGAGTTGTTCCTTGAAGGCGAACTGACTCCGGTGTTCTTCGGTACAGCATTGGGTAACTTCGGTGTTGACCATATGCTGGACGGCCTGGTCGAGTGGGCTCCGGCGCCAATGCCACGCAAAACTGATACGCGTGTAGTAGAAGCGGCTGAAGATAAATTCACCGGTTTCGTGTTTAAGATTCAGGCCAACATGGACCCGAAACACCGTGACCGTGTGGCTTTCATGCGTGTGGTTTCCGGCAAGTACGAAAAAGGCATGAAGCTGCGCCAGGTTCGTACCGGTAAAGACGTGGTGATTTCTGATGCGCTGACCTTTATGGCGGGTGACCGTTCGCACGTTGAAGAAGCCTTCCCTGGCGATATCATCGGCCTGCACAACCACGGCACCATTCAAATTGGTGATACCTTCACCCAGGGCGAAATGATGAAGTTCACCGGTATTCCGAACTTCGCACCGGAACTGTTCCGTCGTATTCGTCTGCGTGATCCATTGAAGCAGAAGCAGTTGCTCAAAGGCCTGGTACAGCTTTCTGAAGAGGGCGCGGTACAGGTATTCCGCCCAATCGCCAACAACGATTTGATTGTGGGTGCGGTCGGTGTGCTGCAGTTTGATGTGGTTGTGGCGCGTCTGAAGAGTGAATACAACGTTGAAGCGATTTACGAATCCGTCAACGTTTCGACAGCGCGTTGGGTTGAAAGCACTGACGTGAAGAAGTTTGAAGAATTCAAACGGAAAAACGAAATGCAATTGGCTCTTGATGGCGGCGACAACCTCGCTTATATCGCTCCAACTATGGTGAACTTGAACCTGACGCAAGATCGTTACCCGGAAGTGACGTTCCGTAAAACTCGCGAGCACTAATCCCCTCTCAGGGCGCGGCAGTCGTCGCGTCCTGCTACTTTTCCCGTCTTATTAATCCCTTACGGATTGTTCTTAATTTCCTGCATTTTCCTTACGTTCCTCCATTCACACCATGCAAATCTGTGATTGTTGTCTATATTTAACAAACCAGTGACAAATTGGTTGGTCGAATATGCCATGTAAACGAAGCTTTCTGGCGGGTTCATCCACTCTAATTTTTATTGGCGTTATTAAAAACTGAACGGAAAATTTTTGGGCCGTAACACTTGGCCTGAGGTTTAAGGAAAGCCGTTACGTTAAGGCTTGTGCTCAAATTGTGAGCAAAACTATAGGAATTAATCGATGACTATGACTACGACTAAGATTTCTAAAACTCTGTTAGCTGTTGTTCTTGGCTCTGTGCTGGCAAGCGGTAGCGCTTTAGCAGAAGACAAGATGCTTAACAAAACCGAATCGACAGCGGACACAGCAGGCGAAAAAATTGATAGCTCCGTAAAAGACGTCGGTAATTTCATGGATGACAGCGCTATCACTGCGAAAGTGAAAGCCGCCCTGGTCGATCACAAAGATATTAAAAGTACCGATATCTCAGTGAAAACCGACAAAAAAATCGTCACGTTAAGTGGGTTCGTTGAAAGCCAGGCGCAGGCTGAGCAGGCCGTAACAGTTGCCAAAGGCGTGGAAGGGGTCTCTTCTGTCAGCGACAAACTGCATGTGCGTGACGGGGCCGATAAATCAGTCAGCGGTTATGCAGGCGATACTGCTACCACCAGCGAAATTAAAGCTAAACTTTTAGCAGACGACATCGTGCCTTCGCGCCATGTGAAAGTTGAAACCACCGAAGGTGTAGTCCAGCTATCGGGTACTGTGGAATCAAGCGCGCAGTCCGAGCGGGCTGAAAGTGTTGCCAAAGCAGTTGATGGCGTTAAAAGCGTCAAAAACGACCTGAAAGTGAAGTAACCGATCAATCGAAACTTTCTCCTCTGGTTATGCCGGGGGAGTCAGTAACCAAGTAAGCAACATCAATACCAAATATCGCCAATGAGTGCGCATCCCGCACCCATCCAGAAGCGATTCGGGTTCACTATGGTTAAGGAGAGGCTTATGTTTCGTTGGGGCATTATTTTTCTGGTCATTGCGTTGATTGCAGCAGCTCTGGGTTTTGGTACTCTTGCGGGTACTGCGGCAGGTGCTGCAAAAATTGTCTTTGTGGTAGGTATTATTCTGTTCCTGGTTAGCCTGTTTATGGGCCGAAAACGCCCATAGCGATTTTTACGTGCTATAACCATTAGAGACAGACCAGAGAGCCAGTCTATTTAGACTGGCTCTCGCGTTTTTAAGCGACTAACAAATAACCAATAATAAATATCCTTTAGATTAAGGAAAGCAGGGTGGGACAAAGAATACCCGTAACGCTCGGCAACATTGCGCCGCTTGCGCTTCCAACGTTTCGTCCAGGAAAACTCGCCATTATTTGTGAAGGTGGCGGGCAGCGTGGGATATTTACAGCCGGCGTGCTGGACGAGTTTATGCGCGCTAACTTCAACCCGTTCGATCTCTTCTTAGGCACCTCCGCGGGTGCGCAAAACCTTTCCGCTTATGTTTGTCACCAGCCTGGTTATGCCAGAAGAGTGATCACCCGTTTTACCACGACCCGTGAATTTTTTGATCCTCTGCGCTTTGTGCGTGGCGGGCATCTTATCGATCTCGACTGGCTGGTTGAGGCCACATCGTCAAAAATTCCGCTCTCAATGTCGAGCGCGGAAAAACTGTTTGAGTCCGGTAAAGCGTTCTATATGTGCGCCTGTCGCAGTGATGATTACACCCCAGGTTACTTTTCGCCGAACAGCACAAGTTGGCTGAATATCCTCAAAGCCTCCAGCGCCATCCCGGGTTTTTACCGTAGCGGGGTAGAGATTGATGGCATCGGTTATCAGGATGGTGGAATAAGCGATGCGATTCCGGTTCGCGAAGCCGTGCGCCTGGGGGCTGATACGTTGGTGGTTATCCGTACTGTTCCTTCGCAAATGTATTACACGCCTGAATGGTTTAAACGCATGGAGCGCTGGCTTGGCGATAGCAGCCTGCAACCGTTGCTCCATTTGGTGAAACATCACGAGGCAAGTTATCGTGAGATACAGAATTTTATTGAAAAGCCACCGGGCAAACTGCGTATTTTCGAAATCTATCCGCCGAAGCCACTGATGAGCATGGCGCTTGGCAGCCGAATGCCCGCGCTGAATACGGACTATAAAACGGGCCGTTTATGCGGGCGCTATTTCCTTGCTACTGTGGGTAAACTGCTGGCGGCTCAACCGCCGATAAAACGCCATCATCCGCGTATTATCGTGCCAGGCCCGGTTGTGGTTGCGCCGGGAATCGTGACGCATGAGCCTTTATCTCAGGCGGTGATTGAAACCCCAGAGGCGAACGATTCCACCTTTAATAATGAGGGTACGGCGTGACAATGACTTTTTACGATACGCATTGTCACTTCGACTTCCCGCCGTTTAGCAATAACGAAGCCAGTAGTCTGGCGCTTGCTGCACAAGCGGGTGTCGAAAAAATTATCGTTCCAGCCATTGAAGCCGAGCGCTTTGGTGTCGTTCTGGCTCTGGCCGACAATTATCCGCCGTTGTATGCCGCGCTGGGCTTGCACCCGATTGTGATTCACAAACACCAGGATGCGTCACTGGCGTTGCTGGAACATCATCTGCAACAACGTCCGAAAAAGCTTGTGGCAATTGGCGAGATCGGTCTTGATCTCTATATGGATAATCCGCTTTTTGAGAAACAAGAAGCGATGCTCGATGCGCAGTTAAAGCTGGCAAAACGTTATGATTTGCCGGTCATCCTTCATTCACGTCGTACCCACGACAAACTCGCTGCCCATTTAAAAC
Organism: Buttiauxella agrestis ATCC 33320; assembly: GCA_024169445.1. Taxonomy (GTDB): domain Bacteria; phylum Pseudomonadota; class Gammaproteobacteria; order Enterobacterales; family Enterobacteriaceae; genus Buttiauxella; species Buttiauxella ferragutiae. The sequence continues at coordinate 353,266 of JALKFA010000001.1, read as the reverse complement.
GCCACGATTTACCGCGAGCCGGTGTGGTGCATGGTTTTTCGGGCAGCCTGCAACAGGCTGAACGTTTTGTGGCATTGGGCTACAAGATTGGGGTGGGGGGAACCATAACCTATCCGCGAGCCAGCAAAACGCGCGATGTGATGGCGCAACTACCGCTCAGCGCGTTGGTGCTGGAAACGGATGCGCCCGATATGCCACTCAATGGCTGGCAAGGACAGGCTAATCGTCCGGAACGCATTGTTGAGGTTTTTCAAACCCTTTGTTCTCTCCGTTCTGAACCTGCGGATGTTATCGCAGATACTTTCATTCATAACTGCAATGAATTATTCAATCTGAAATAGTCAGTAACAAAATGTGATCCAGCTCACCTTATAAGATAAACGTTTCCATGAATGTGTATAAATACGTGATTGCCGTTCCATTTGCTGGCTTCCCTGCCGTTATAATCCCGCCAGTTGTCGGTTTTTAGCTCGCTTTCACTTTTATCAACTAATACACAGGGATTCTGTATGCAACTCTTCATGGGATTGATCGGCATGATCGTTCTGCTGCTGATCGCCGTTTTACTTTCCAGTCATCGCAAAGCGATTAATCTTCGCACTGTTCTGGGCGCATGGATTATCCAGGTCGGCATCGGTGCTCTTATCCTGTATGTTCCGGTCGGTCGTAAAGTTCTGTTGGCCATGTCTGAAGGTGTCGCTAACGTTATCGCTTACGGTAACGCCGGTATTTCCTTCCTGTTTGGTGGCCTGGTTTCGGACAAAATGTTCGAAGTCTTTGGCGGCGGCGGCTTTGTATTTGCCCTGCGCGTTCTGCCAATCATTGTCTTCTTTTCCTCACTGATTGCAGTGCTTTACTACTTGGGCATCATGCAGTTAGTGATTCGTGTTCTCGGCGGCGGCCTGCGTAAGTTGCTGAAAACCTCTCGCACTGAATCCCTGTCTGCGACAGCCAACATCTTTGTTGGCCAGACTGAAGCTCCGCTGGTGGTCCGTCCTTATATCGCGACCATGACGCGTTCAGAACTTTTCGCCGTCATGTGTGGTGGTTTGGCATCCGTGGCAGGTTCCGTGTTGGCCGGTTACGCACAAATGGGCGTACCGCTAGAATATCTGATTGCAGCATCCTTCATGGCGGCACCCGGCGGTTTACTGTTTGCAAAAATCATCCTGCCTGAAACAGAAACACCAAACGATGCACCAGAGCTGGAATCCATGAAAAATGATCCAGATCGCCCAGCGAACGTGCTGGATGCTGCGGCATCAGGTGCAGCTTCGGGTATGCAGTTGGCTCTAAACGTAGGCGCAATGTTGCTGGCGTTTGTGGCTCTGATTGCCTTACTGAACGGGATGCTTTCTGGCATTGGCGGCTGGTTGTTTAACTACCCGCAACTGTCGATGGAACTGATCCTTGGTTGGGTGTTCTCACCGCTGGCGTGGGTTATCGGTGTGCCATGGAGCGAAGCTAACGTTGCGGGTTCCTTCATCGGCCAAAAACTGATCATCAACGAATTTGTCGCCTACCTGAACTTCGGGGAATACCTGAAAGATGACGCCACCGTTGCGGCAGCAGGCCTGCAAGTTCTTTCAGATCACACCAAAGCCATTATTTCCTTCGCGCTGTGTGGTTTTGCTAACCTTTCTTCTATCGCTATCCTGATTGGTGGCCTGGGAAGCATGGCTCCAAACCGCCGTCACGATATTGCTCAGCTTGGCCTGAAGGCTGTAGCAGCAGGTACCTTGTCTAACCTGATGAGTGCGACAATTGCCGGGGTGTTCCTGTCATTATAAGAAGGTGATGTTAAAATTATAACATCCCTGTGAAATCAATGGTCGGCACTTTTGTCGGCCATTTTTTTATATTTGAATCACATTTTTACTCTATCTAACCTTGTTAAATCACATATACTGTACAAAGCATGTAATTTCTCCTTTGGCTTTTGTGAAGCGAGACACAATATTATCAAGATGGTGAATGTTATAATTATAACATTGCTACATATGATGTGCGGTGAGAAGGATCTCAACGTGACGGTGACCCGTGTTACCTCTGCTCTTCAAGGAACCAAGTCCGCTCCAACGTGTTGAGTTTCGAAGCCAGAGACTTCTATATCTTTTGTTGGAGAGTGTTATGACCGATTTAACTGCAAGCAGTCTGCGTGCCCTGAAATTGATGGACCTGACTACCCTGAACGACGATGACACCAATGAAAAAGTGGTAGCACTTTGTCATCAGGCCAAAACAGCGGTAGGTAATACTGCGGCGATCTGCATTTATCCTCGTTTCATCCCAATTGCTCGTAAAACTCTGAATGCCCAGGGCACTCCTGAGATCCGCATTGCTACCGTGACCAACTTCCCACACGGCAACGACGACATCGAAATTGCGCTGGCTGAAACCCGCGCGGCTATCGCTTACGGTGCCGACGAAGTTGACGTGGTGTTCCCATACCGCGCGCTGATCGCGGGTAACGAACAAGTGGGTTTTGACCTGGTGAAAGCCTGTAAAGAAGCCTGTGCTGCGGCAAACGTTTTGCTGAAAGTGATCATCGAAACCGGCGAGCTGAAAGAAGAAGCCCTGATTCGTAAAGCGTCGGAAATTTCTATCAAAGCCGGTGCTGATTTCATCAAAACCTCTACCGGTAAAGTACCGGTCAATGCCACGCCGGAAAGCGCTCGCATCATGATGGAAGTGATCCGTGATATGGGCGTTGAGAAAACCGTTGGTTTCAAACCAGCCGGTGGCGTGCGTACTGCTGAAGATGCGGCGCTGTTCCTGTCTATCGCGGATGAACTGTTTGGTGCTGACTGGGCTGATTCCCGTCACTACCGTTTTGGTGCGTCCAGCCTGCTCGCGAGCCTGTTAAAAACGCTGGGTCACGGTGACGGCAAAAGCGCCAGCGGCTACTAATTACTCGTCATACTTCAAGCTGCAGGTGCGTTGGCTGCACTCTCTCACCCCAGTCACTTACTCGTGTAAGCTCCTGGGGATTCGTTCCCTTGCCGCCTGCCTGCAACTCGAATTATTTAGAGTAATATTTATTTGCGGCGGTTTCCCCGCCGCATTTCACCTGATGAATTCAGGGGGTTACCTTGTTCCTCGCTCAAGAAATTATTCGTAAAAAACGTGATGGTCATGCGCTAAGCGATGAGGAAATTCGTTTCTTCATCAATGGTATTCGGGATAACACTATCTCTGAAGGGCAGATTGCAGCACTGGCAATGACCATTTTCTTCCACGACATGACTATGCCGGAACGCGTATCTCTGACCATGGCGATGCGAGATTCAGGAACCGTGCTGGACTGGAAGAGCCTCAATCTGAACGGCCCAATCGTTGATAAACACTCAACGGGCGGCGTCGGTGATGTGACTTCATTAATGCTTGGCCCAATGGTGGCGGCATGTGGCGGTTACATCCCAATGATTTCTGGCCGTGGTTTAGGTCATACCGGCGGTACGCTCGATAAACTCGAAGCAATCCCTGGATTTGATATTTTCCCGGACGATAATCGTTTCCGCAACATTATTAAAAACGTCGGCGTGGCAATTATCGGCCAGACAAACTCGCTTGCTCCGGCGGACAAACGCTTCTACGCCACGCGTGACATTACCGCGACCGTAGACTCCATCCCGCTGATTACCGCTTCCATTCTGGCGAAGAAACTGGCCGAAGGCCTGGATGCGCTGGTGATGGACGTGAAAGTCGGCAGCGGTGCATTTATGCCGACTTATGAGCTTTCTGAATTGCTCGCCGAAGCGATTGTTGGCGTGGCAAATGGCGCAGGCGTTAAAACCACTGCGCTGCTGACCGACATGAACCAGGTGCTGGCCTCCAGCGCAGGTAATGCGGTTGAAGTTCGCGAAGCGGTGCAATTCCTGACCGGCGAATACCGCAACCCGCGCCTGCATGAAGTCACCATGGCGCTGTGCGTGGAAATGTTACTTTCCGGCAATCTGGCAAAAGATGACGCCGAAGCCCGCCAGAAACTGCAAGCGGTGCTCGATAACGGTAAAGCGGCTGAAGTGTTTGGTCGCATGGTTGCGGCGCAAAAAGGCCCGACAGACTTCGTCGAAAACTATGCGAAGTACCTGCCAACCGCCGTGCTGAGCAAAGCGGTTTATGCAGATAAAAATGGCTTCATCTCCGAAATGGACACCCGCGCGCTAGGTATGGCGGTGGTAGCGATGGGCGGCGGTCGTCGTCAGGCTTCTGATTCCCTGGATTACAGCGTCGGCTTCACCGATATGGTGCGCCTGGGCGATAGCGTTGAGATTTCTCGCCCGTTAGCGGTGATTCACGCTGCAAGCGAAAGTCAGTGGCAAGAAGCGGCTCGTGCGGTTAAAGCGGCAATTAAAGTTAACGATACGGCACCGGCTAAAACGCCAGACGTTTATCGCCGTATTAGCTAAATGCTGGCATACTGATCTGATCACTTTTTGAAACGCTCTCGGGCGTTTCAGGCGCAACGACGCAGGAGAAATTATGAAACGTGCATTTATTATGGTGCTGGACTCTTTCGGCATTGGCGCGACTGAAGATGCTGACCGCTTTGGCGACGTTGGCTCTGATACCTTCGGCCATATCGCGCAAGCTTGTGCAAATGGCGAAGCCGACAAAGGCCGTAAAGGGCCACTGCATTTGCCTAACCTGACTCGCCTGGGGCTGGTGAAAGCGGCTGAAGGTTCTACCGGTAAAATCCCGGCGGGTATGGACGGTAACGCAGAAGTTATCGGTGCATACGGTTGGGCGCATGAACTTTCGTCTGGTAAAGACACTCCGTCAGGCCACTGGGAAATCGCCGGTGTTCCTGTGCTGTTCGAGTGGGGCTACTTCTCCGATACCCAAAACAGCTTCCCGCAAGAATTGCTGGATAAACTGGTCGAGCGCGCAAACCTGCCAGGTTACCTCGGTAACTGCCACTCTTCCGGTACTGTGATTCTGGATGAACTGGGCGAAGAGCATATGAAAACCGGCAAGCCGATTTTCTATACCTCCGCTGACTCCGTGTTCCAGATTGCCTGCCACGAAGAAACCTACGGCCTCGATAAACTCTACGAACTGTGCGAAATCGCCCGTGAAGAGTTGACCGAAGGCGGCTACAACATTGGTCGCGTTATCGCGCGTCCGTTTGTTGGTGACAAAGCGGGTAACTTCCAGCGTACCGGCAACCGCCATGATCTGGCTGTTGAACCGCCAGCTCCAACCGTGTTGAAAAAACTGGTTGATGAAAAAAATGGTCAGGTTGTTTCCGTGGGTAAAATCGCAGATATCTATGCTGAAGTCGGTATCACCAAAAAAGTGAAAGCGACCGGTCTGGATGCGCTGTTTGACGCGACAATTACCGAGATGAAAGAAGCGGGTGACGACACTATCGTGTTCACCAACTTCGTCGATTTCGACTCCTCTTACGGTCACCGTCGTGACGTAGCAGGTTATGCCGCTGCGCTGGAACTGTTCGACCGTCGTCTGCCAGAACTGATGGAATTGCTGAAAGAGGACGATATTCTGATCCTCACCGCTGACCACGGTTGTGACCCAACCTGGCAAGGTACTGACCATACTCGCGAACACATTCCGGTATTGGTCTACGGCCCGAAAGTGAAAGCTGGCTCTCTGGGCCATCGTGAAACCTTCGCGGATATCGGCCAGACCGTGGCGAAACACTTCGGTGTTTCAGATATGGACTACGGCAAGAACATGCTGTGATACCCGTCATTCTTCGAGCCGCAGGGGTGTTGGCTGCAAAAGCTCACCCCAGTCACTTACTCAAGTAAGCTCCTGGGGATTCGCTTTCTTGCCGCCTACCTGCGACTCGAATTATTTAGGGTATATGGATTACAGATTTGGGTGAGATGTTTTATCCGCCCAGACGTTAACCTCTTAAAACAAGGAATAAAAACATGGCAACGCCACACATTAATGCAGAAATGGGTGATTTCGCAGACGTCGTTTTGATGCCAGGCGACCCGCTGCGCGCAAAACATATCGCTGAAACTTTCCTTGAAGATGTTCGTGAAGTGAACAACGTGCGTGGCATGTTGGGCTTCACCGGGACTTACAAAGGCCGCAAAATTTCTGTAATGGGCCACGGCATGGGTATCCCATCCTGCTCGATTTACACCAAAGAGCTGATCACAGATTTCGGCGTGAAGAAAATCATCCGTGTGGGTTCTTGCGGTGCAGTACGTATGGATGTGAAATTGCGTGACGTGGTTATCGGCATGGGTGCTTGCACCGATTCCAAAGTGAACCGTCTGCGTTTCAAAGACCATGACTTCGCTGCAATCGCTGACTTCGACATGGTGCGTAACGCGGTTGATGCAGCTAAAGCGCTGGGCGTTGATGCTCGCGTGGGCAACATCTTCTCTGCAGACCTGTTCTACTCCCCAGACCCGACTATGTTCGACGTGATGGAAAAATACGGCATCCTGGGTGTGGAAATGGAAGCCGCGGGCATCTACGGCGTGGCAGCAGAATTTGGTGCTAAAGCACTGACCATCTGTACCGTGTCTGACCATATCCGTACTCACGAGCAGACTACTGCTGAAGAGCGCCAGACAACCTTTAACGACATGATCAAGATCGCTCTTGAATCTGTGTTACTGGGCGACAAAGAGTAAGATTTTAAAGGGTGCTCCGGCACCCTTTATCTTTTCAAATTATCTATTCATATGAGCGCTCTGACAGATTTATTGCTGCATGGCCCACAAACTGCAACCTCATTACGCCAGCGTTTGGGTGTCAGCCAGGCGACGTTTTCACGTCTGGTGAATACTGAAAGCGATGTCATAAAAGCAGGCGCTGCCAGAGCGACCCAATATGCCCGGATCAGACCAGTGCGCCAGATCCGGCAATTTCCATTGTGGCAAATAGATGATGCGGGGCAGGCCTGGCGTTTCGGTGACTTGTATCCCATCTGGCGCAGGGAAGCTGTCTGGTGATACTGAATAATGGCACCGCGCAATGGTTTAACGGTATCCCATGGTATTTAACCGATCTGCGTCCTCAGGGTTTTTTGGGGCGAGCGTGGGGGAAGCGCTTAGCACAGCAAACAGGATTACCGGAAGATATTAGCCCGGCGTTTCGCGAGCTTTGCAGAGAGATGTCATTGCAACTTGATACCGTTGAGGCAAGCGTTAAGCGACTCGCCTAGCGCACCGTCTGCGCAATCCACGTGCTCAATTCACGTAATTCCATTTCTTGTTCCGGGAAGTCGGCAATCAGCGTTTCGCATTGCTGTTGCAACATGTCACTGCGATACAAACAGCCCTGCAAACGGGCGGCCAGCGCTTCAAGAGGCGCAGGATTTAGGCTGTCTGTGAATATTTTCGCTTGGGTGATATGCCCTTTCTCAACGTCGAAATGCAGTTCAACACCACCCCAGGTAAAACGCTGATCCAGTAAATGGCTAAATGCCGGAGCCTGGCCGAAATTCCATTCCCAGCTACTTTGGCGGGCAAAGGTTTCAGCAAAGCCGGGTAGGTCGGGCAGGGCATCAGGAGAAATATGTTCTGCTGCCACTTGTTCGCCGTAGAAGGCAAAAAATGACTCACGTACCGCATCGCAAACTTGCTCGTGTGTCAGGCCAGGCAGCAGATCGCTGAGGTTTGCCACTCGTCCACGTACTGAAGTTATGCCTTTGGCCTGCAGTTTTTTCTGGTCTGGATTCAGGTAGTTTGCCAGGCGGCTTAAATCGGCATTCAACAGCAAGGTGCCGTGATGGAAACCGCGATCCATCGTTTCCTTATAAGCCGAGCCGGAAACTTTGCGCACCCCCTCAGCGGTGGCAACTTCCAGATCATTGCGTCCGGAAGCGGTGGCACTGATGCCGAGCGCATTAAGCGCATTCACCACAATGGCCGTCGACACACTTTTGTCGTATTCCGGTTTTCCCGCCATAAAGGTGAAACAGGTGTTGCCCAAATCGTGGAATACCGCGCCGCCGCCGCTGCTGCGTCTGGCCAGCCGCACGTTATCTTCTTCCATGCGCCGGGTATTACATTCTTTCCACGGGTTTTGCGCCCGGCCAATGACCACCGTATCCGCGTTGCGCCATAAGAACAGCACGCGCTGGGTTGCAGGCATCTGGCGGAAAATACACTCTTCCACCGCCAGGTTGAACCAGGGATCGTAAGAGTCCGAAATAAGCAGACGTAATGTAGACATAGCAGAAGTCCTTTCTTATTGGGGTTTATTGGCGCTCGGTTCTTCCTCATCTTCTTTTACTTCGGTATTCGCCGTCAGAAGAAAAGGAGATTGTTGCCAGCGGGTGCGTTTGCCCTGCAAAAGCGTGCGCGTCAGCACAATGCCAATTGCCAGCGCCAGTAACATCATCAGGCGCAAAATATTGGTGGTGTTATCCACTTGCTTGGCTTCAGTGGGTAGCGTGTGGGTATCGAGCGTGATGCGTAGATAGCCTACAGGCCCATCTTTATCTTCAATCGGTTGAACAATTTGCTGATTAAAATAACTGCCCGCTTTTTTCCCATCCAGAGCGAGTCGATCGCGCACGGCGATCCCTTCGCCCGCATGTGCGACCTGGCTGCCGCCGTTGTCGTAAACACCTGCATCCAGAATTCGGCTGTCCTGAGTCAATAAATTCAGCACTGTTGAAATCTTTTTCTCATCAGGATTTTCAGACTTCATCAATGGAATCAGGTTATAGCTCACCTGCCGTGCCAGGGTTCTTGCCAGTTCTTCAAGTTGCACGTTCCGGGCTTGTTGATGCCCCTGGCTAAACCACGACGCGCCCTGCATCAGTGCGACTAAAAGTGCGAGGCAGATAAGCACAATCACTGCACGATGCAGCCTAAATTTCATTTTTGCCCGAGCCATAATGCACCTTCAATAAATTGCTTACTTTAATGTTGCCAGAAGCGGCGTGGACAAGGTAGCCTCATGCGTTGTTTTGTTCCGAATACCCTTAATCATTCGAATTGCTGCAGTGTTGGCTGTAATCCGAATGATTAATGCTATCTCTTAAATCTTTCCTGGAGTTGTGATGCCGAATAGTCTGACCTGGTGCGACCTGCCAACCGACGTATCTCTCTGGCCTGGTTTGCCGCTATCGTTAAGTGGCGATGAAGTTATGCCACTCGATTACCGTGCTGGCCGCAGCGGCTGGCTTCTGTATGGTCGGAATCTGGATAAAGAGTGCCTGAATCGCTATCAACGTAAGTTAGGCGCGGCGATGGTTATCGTCACCGCGTGGTGCGTTGAAGATTATCAGGTTATTCGCCTGGCCGGTTCATTAACTCCTCGCGCTACCAAACTTGCCCACGAAGCCGGTCTGGATGTTGCGCCACTGGGCAAAATCCCGCATCTGCGCACGCCTGGCCTGCTGGTGATGGACATGGATTCCACCGCCATCCAAATAGAATGTATCGATGAAATCGCGAAACTGGCAGGCACTGGCGAAATGGTGGCTGAAGTCACCGAGCGCGCGATGCGTGGCGAGCTGGATTTTGCCGCAAGCTTGAAACAACGCGTTGGCACGCTTAAAGGTGCTAACGCGTCTATTCTGCGCCAGGTGCGTGATGAACTACCGTTGATGCCAGGGCTGACGTCACTGGTACTTAAGCTTGAATCTCTTGGCTGGAAAGTTGCGATTGCCTCCGGTGGTTTCACCTTCTTCGCCGAATATCTGCGCGACAAATTGCATTTAGATGCAGTGGTGGCAAACGAGCTGGAAATCTGCGACGGCAAGCTCACTGGCGAAGTCATCGGTCAAATCGTTGATGCACAATTCAAAGCCACAACGCTCCAGCGTCTGGCAGATAAATACGAAATCCCCGTCGCGCAAACCGTCGCGATTGGTGATGGGGCGAATGACTTACCGATGATTCAATCGGCGGGCCTGGGCATTGCTTTCCACGCTAAACCTAAAGTGAATGAGAAAACAGAAGTCACCATCCGTCATGCTGATTTGATGGGCGTATTCTGCATTCTGTCCGGTAGCCTTATCCAGGAAGAACGCTAATGGCAAAAGCTCCGAAACGCGCCTTTGTCTGCAACGAGTGCGGCGCAGACTATCCTCGCTGGCAGGGGCAATGTAGCGCCTGTCACGCATGGAACACGATCACTGAGGTGCGCATTGCCGCCTCGCCGACGGTTGCGCGTAATGAGCGTTTGTCAGGTTATGCCGGTAGTGCGGGCGTCAGTAAAGTTCAAAAACTTTCTGAAATCAGCCTCGAAGAGCTGCCGCGTTTTTCTACTGGTTTTAAAGAGTTTGACCGCGTGTTAGGCGGCGGTGTGGTGCCGGGAAGTGCCATTCTGATTGGTGGTAATCCTGGTGCAGGTAAATCCACGCTGCTGTTGCAAACCTTATGCAAGCTCAGCGAACAGATGAAAACGTTGTACGTCACCGGTGAAGAGTCTCTGCAACAGGTGGCGATGCGCGCCCACCGTCTTGGGTTGCCGACCAATAACCTGAATATGCTTTCGGAAACTGGCATCGAACAAATCTGTATGATTGCCGAAGAAGAAGCGCCGAAGCTGATGGTTATCGACTCCATTCAGGTGATGCACATGGCCGACGTACAGTCGTCGCCTGGCAGCGTGGCGCAGGTGCGTGAGTCAGCCGCTTATCTGACGCGCTTTGCTAAAACGCGCGGTGTGGCGATTATCATGGTCGGCCACGTCACCAAAGATGGTTCGCTTGCCGGGCCAAAAGTGCTCGAACACTGTATCGACTGCTCGGTGATGCTCGATGGCGATGCCGATTCCCGTTTCCGCACGCTGCGCAGCCACAAAAACCGCTTTGGTGCGGTGAATGAGTTGGGCGTGTTTGCCATGACGGAGCAAGGGCTGCGTGAAGTGAGCAACCCTTCCGCTATTTTCCTGAGCCGTGGAGATGAAGTGACGCCCGGCAGTTCGGTTATGGTGGTGTGGGAAGGCACGCGCCCATTGCTGGTAGAGATTCAGGCGCTGGTGGATCAATCCATGATGTCCAACCCGCGCCGTGTCGCCGTGGGTCTTGAGCAAAACCGCCTGGCGATTCTGCTGGCCGTTTTGCACCGCCACGGTGGCCTGCAAATGGCTGACCAGGATGTGTTTGTCAACGTGGTCGGTGGCGTAAAAGTCACCGAAACCAGTGCTGACCTTGCCTTGTTGTTGGCGATGGTTTCCAGCCTGCGCAACCGTGCTTTGCCGCAAGATTTGGTGGTGTTTGGTGAAGTCGGGTTAGCCGGGGAAATTCGTCCGGTGCCAAGCGGCCAGGAGCGTATTTCAGAAGCCGCAAAACACGGCTTTAAACGTGCGATTGTGCCGCAGGCCAACGTGCCGAAAAAACTACCGGAAGGGATGCAGGTCTTCGGTGTGAAAAAACTGGCTGATGCGTTGTCGGTGTTTGACGACTTATAATTGATATTTGCCCAATTTTGCAGGAGGCAGCATGTCGTCTTTTGATTATCTGAAGACTGCTATTCGTCAGCAGAGCGTTACGCTACAGCAAGTTGCAGAATCCTGCGGCATGACCAAGGGCTATCTTAGCCAGTTACTGAACGCCAAAATCAAAAGCCCAAGCGCGCAGAAACTGGAAGCATTGCATCGTTTTTTGGGGCTGGAATTTCCACGGCGTGAGAAAAAAGTGGGCGTGGTATTCGGTAAGTTTTATCCGTTGCATACTGGCCATATCTATCTGATTCAGCGCGCGGCAAGCCAGGTTGATGAACTGCATATCATCATGGGCTATGACGAAACCCGCGATCGCTTGCTGTTTGAAGACAGTGCGATGTCGCAGCAACCGACCACCGGTGACCGCCTGCGCTGGCTGTTACAGACCTTCAAGTATCAGAAAAATATCCGCATTCATTCGTTTAACGAAGAAGGGATGGAACCGTATCCGCACGGTTGGGATGTCTGGAGTCGCGGTATCAAAGCGTTCATGGAAAGCAAAGGGATTAACCCCGACTGCATCTATACCTCCGAAGAGAGCGATGCGCCCCGTTTTATTGAACAGCTCGGCATTGAAACGGTGCTTATCGACCCGAAGCGCACCTTCATGAATATCAGCGGCGGCCAGATTCGCGAAAATCCGTTCCGCTATTGGGAATATATTCCCACCGAAGTAAAACCGTTCTTTGTGCGAACCGTGGCTATTCTGGGCGGCGAATCGAGCGGTAAATCGTGGATGGTGAATAAGCTCGCCAACATTTTTAATACCACCAGTGCCTGGGAATATGGGCGTGATTACGTCTTTTCGCACCTTGGCGGTGATGAGATGGCGCTGCAATATTCTGACTACGACAAGATTGCTATTGGGCATGCTCAGTACGTTGATTTTGCCGTTAAATACGCCAATAAAGTCGCATTTATTGATACTGACTTTGTGACGACTCAGGCGTTCTGCAAAAAGTATGAAGGGCGTGAACACCCGTTTGTACAGGCCCTTATCGACGAGTACCGCTTTGATCTGGTGATTTTGCTGGAAAACAATACGCCGTGGGTAGCGGATGGTTTACGCAGCCTTGGCAGTGATACGGACAGGAAATCTTTCCAGAACTTGCTGGTGTCGATGCTGAATGAAAACAACATTAGCTACGTGCATGTGGAAGAGTCTGACTACGATTCACGCTTCTTGCGCTGTGTGGATTTGGTGAAGGGCTTAATTGGCGAGCGTGGATAAAACAACCCTCACCCCGGCCCTCTCCCTGAGGGAGAGGGAGAAAACCGCTTAATTCCCTCGCCTGAGGGAGAGGGAGAAAACCGTTAATTCCCTCTCCTGGGGGAGAGGGTTAGGGTGAGGGCGTTACAACAATTACTTCGTTACACGCTTGTACTTAATACGCTTAGGTTCCAGCGCATCTGCACCCAGGGTGCGTTTCTTGTACTCTTCGTACTCAGTAAAGTTACCTTCAAAGAACTCCACTTTACCTTCGTCCTGGTAATCCAGAATGTGCGTGGCGATACGGTCAAGGAACCAACGGTCGTGCGAGATAACCATTGCACAGCCTGGGAACTCCAGCAGGGCGTTTTCTAACGCGCGCAGGGTTTCGATATCCAGGTCGTTGGTTGGTTCATCGAGCAGCAGTACGTTGCCGCCAACTTGCAGCAGCTTCGCCAGGTGCAGACGACCACGCTCACCACCGGACAACTCACCAACACGTTTACCCTGGTCAACGCCTTTAAAGTTAAAGCGACCAACGTAAGCGCGGCTTGGCATTTCGGTGTTGCCGATACGCATGATGTCCTGACCGCCGGAAACTTCTTCCCACACGGTTTTGCTGTTATCCATCGCGTCACGGAACTGATCGACAGAAGCCAGTTTCACGGTTTCACCCAGTTCAATGGTGCCGCTGTCTGGTTGTTCCTGGCCTGACATCATACGGAACAGGGTAGATTTACCCGCGCCGTTCGGGCCGATGATCCCGACAATCGCGCCTTTCGGTACGGCGAATGTCAGGTCTTCAATCAGCAGGCGGTCGCCGTAGGATTTACGCAGGTTGGTAACCTCAACGACTTTATCGCCCAGACGCGCGCCTGGTGGGATAAACAGTTCGTTGGTTTCGTTACGTTTCTGGTATTCAGTGCTGTTAAGTTCTTCAAAGCGAGCCAGACGCGCCTTGCCTTTAGACTGGCGGCCTTTCGCACCCTGACGTACCCACTCCAGCTCTTTCTCAATGGATTTACGGCGAGCCGCTTCCGATGAGGCTTCCTGAGCCAGACGTTCGTCTTTCTGCTCAAGCCATGAGGAGTAGTTACCTTCCCACGGAATACCTTCGCCGCGGTCAAGTTCCAGAATCCAGCCAGCCACGTTATCGAGGAAGTAACGGTCGTGGGTAATCGCCACAACGGTGCCTTCGAAATCGTGCAGGAAGCGCTCGAGCCACGCCACGGATTCAGCATCCAGGTGGTTCGTTGGTTCGTCGAGCAGCAGCATGTCTGGTTTTTCGAGCAGCAGGCGGCAAAGTGCTACGCGGCGGCGCTCACCACCAGACAGGTTTTCAATTTTAGCGTCCCACTCCGGCAGACGCAGTGCATCAGCAGCACGCTCCAGTTGAACATTCAGGTTATGGCCATCGTGTGCCTGGATGATTTCTTCAAACTTGCCTTGCTGTGCAGCAAGCTTATCGAAGTCAGCGTCTGGTTCGGCATATTTTGCGTAGACTTCATCCAGACCTTTCAGCGCGTTAACGACTTCGGATACCGCTTCTTCAACGGATTCACGAACCGTGTGCTCGAGGTTGAGCTGAGGTTCCTGAGGCAGATAGCCAATTTTCAAACCAGGTTGTGGACGGGCTTCGCCTTCGATGTCGGTATCAATGCCGGCCATAATGCGCAGCAGCGTGGATTTACCGGAACCGTTCAGACCCAGTACACCAATTTTGGCGCCAGGGAAGAAACTGAGCGAGATGTTTTTCAGAATATGGCGTTTCGGCGGAACAACTTTGCCGACACGATGCATGGTATAAACGAATTGAGCCACAGTGCGACTTCGCCTCTTTTTCGTGATTTAAGATGGTGCGTATTAGTGGCGAAGTGTAGCCGTTTTCAGCAGGTAATCCCAGCAGGGGAAGTGGGATGTGTTACCCGAAACCGCCTTAACGCTTTTATCGACAAAATAACGCCCTTTGGCGTGGCGAATCTGTAATACCAGGGTTAGCATGAAGTAATTAATGGCGGCACGATGCTGCCGGTGAACATGTGAGGAGAACTTGTGGGGATAGCCAAACAAGTCGTGGGACAATTGCTGGTCGCAGTTGTAAGCCTTGCGGCAATAACTCATGCAGTTCGCGCGGATTCGCTCGACGAGCAACGCAGCCGATATGCACAAATCAAACAAGCATGGGATAACAAGCAAATGGATGTGGTGCAGCGCATGTTGCCCACGTTGCAGGATTATCCACTTTATCCTTATCTCGAATATCGCCTTATCACTGATGATTTAATGAATGAGCCAACGCTCGCCGTCAGTCAGTTTATTGAGGCTAACCCTACGTTACCACCAGCCCGCGCGCTGAAATCACGCTTTGTTAATGAACTGGCTCGCCGCGAAGACTGGCGTGGTCTGCTGGCGTTTAGCCCTGAACAACCGGGCACCACCGAATCCAAATGTAATTATTACTACGCAAAATGGAATACCGGCCAGGTAGATGCCGCATGGGTCGGAGCCAAGGATCTGTGGCTAACGGGCAAAAATCTGCCATCGAGCTGCGATCGTCTGTTCTCAGCATGGCGATCGTCGGGAACGCAAGATCCGTTGGCTTACCTGGAACGTATTCGTCTGGCGATGAAAGAAGGTAACTCTTCACTGGTGACCAATCTCGCAAGCCAAATGCCTGCGCAATTCCAGACCATTTCCAGCGCACTGATCAGCCTACAAAACGACCCGAAAACAGTGCTGTCGTTTGCCCGCACCGTTGGTGCAACTGACTTTACGCGCCAGGCGGCTGCGGTGGCGTTCACGCGTGTCGCGCGCGATGACGTAGAAAATGCGCGTTTGATGATCCCCTCACTGATTCAGGCACAGCAATTGAATGACGCACAGGCTCAGGAACTCAGAGACACTGTTGCCTGGCGGTTAATGGGCAACGACGTGACGGCTGAGCAAGCGGCATGGCGCGATGATGCAATCATGCGTTCTGAATCAACCTCGCTGGTTGAGCGGCGTGTGCGCATGGCGCTGGGAACGGGTGATCGTACTGGCCTGAATACCTGGCTTGCGCGCTTGCCAATGGAAGCCAAAGAGAAAGATGAATGGCGCTACTGGCAGGCAGATTTGTTGCTGGAACGTGGTCGTGATTCGGAAGCAAATGAGATCCTTCTCTCGCTGATGCAACAACGCGGATTTTATCCAATGGTGGCGGCTCAACGCCTGGGGGAAGAATATCCGTTACGCGTCGACAAAGCGGTGGCGGTGAATCCGGCGTTAGTTCAGGGGCCAGAAATGGCGCGTGTTCGCGAGCTGATGTACTGGAATTTGGATAACACTGCACGCAGCGAATGGGCTAATTTGATCTCCAGTCGCAGCAAACCAGAACAGGAAGGATTAGCACGTTACGCGTTTGATCAAAATTGGTGGGATCTCAGCGTGCAGGCGACGATCGCCGGGAAGCTTTGGGATCATCTGGAAGAGCGATTCCCACTGGCTTACAAAGATATTTTCGCCCGCTACGTGAGCGGCAAAGACATCTCGCAAAGTTATGCCATGGCGATTGCGCGTCAGGAAAGTGCCTGGAACCCGAAAGTCAGGTCACCGGTGGGGGCGAGTGGTCTGATGCAGGTTATGCCGGCTACAGCCGCACATACGGTGAAGGTTTTTGGTATTCCGGGTTACAGCAGCCCATCGCAACTGCTTGAGCCAGAAACCAATATCAATATTGGTACGACTTATTTGCAGTCCGTCTCTCAGCAATTTGAGAACAACCGGATTTTCTCATCCGCTGCTTATAACGCGGGGCCTGGGCGAGTCAGAACCTGGCTTGGCAACAGTGCCGGACGCATTGACGCGGTGGCGTTTGTTGAGAGTATTCCTTTCTCGGAAACTCGTGGATATGTGAAAAACGTGCTGGCATATGATGCGTACTATAAGTACTTCATGGGTAAATCTGCACCATTGCTGACAGAGGCTGAATGGCAACGCCGTTATTGATTTTGCAGTGTCTATGATATTGTATCGTACTAGTTGAATAGTATGGTGGCGACATGACTCAGCATTCTCAATACTCGGCAGAGCACGCCGAGCAAAGCAATCAGGAGTGGCTCCGTTTTGTGGAGCTGCTCCAGCAATCGTTCGATAAACAGCTGCATATGCCGTTGTTAATGTTGTTGCTGACCCCAGACGAACGTACCGCCCTCGGAACACGGGTCAGAATTATCGAAGAGTTATTGCGCGGTGAGATGAGCCAGCGGGAACTCAAAAATGAACTTGGCGCGGGAATTGCCACCATTACGCGCGGTTCAAATAGCCTGAAATCTGCTCCACCGGCATTGCGTGCCTGGCTGGAGCAGGAATTATTAGGCAATAAAAGTTAGCTATAAATCGCGTTGTGGAACGGGCTAAGCGCCAGAATCACCGCCTGCTGGTAAACGCTGCTGCGCGTGAGCTTCCCGGCGGTAAATACCCCAATCGCGCCTTCTTTATTGCCAATTTTATCGATGCCGGTATATGCCGACATCACCGGCCCTAAAGCTTCTCCCGCGCGGACTTTTTCAAGAATAATCGACGGTAGAGGCAGTGTGGCCGAACGGGCTTCGCCGCGCTGGTTTTGGTTTTCAATAACCACCCAGCTAAAAGTACTGTCGTCATCAATTCCCGCTTCAACCGCAACCCAAAAATCGGCTTCAGGGCGAACCTGACGGGCATTCATTACCCGGCATCGTGCGCCAGTTCGCGTTTCATGGTTTCCGAAGGGTTGTTCTGGCACTCCGCTATCGACGGCAACGGGTTCAATATGGCAGCATCCTTCACCAAAGATGTCGTCGAATGCCTGGTGAATTGCCTGAATTTTAGCTGGATTGGTTGTTGCGCAGACGACATGGTACATAATCAGTGAAACTCTCTAGAAATTGTTGCCGCAGTATAACGGATAAATCGCATGTTACAGGTATACCTTGTTCGCCACGGCGAAACGCAGTGGAATGCAGAACGTCGCATTCAGGGCCAGTCAGACAGTGCGCTGACTGAAAAAGGGGAACGTCAGGCCGAGCAGGTGGCCGAGCGTGCCAAAACGTTAGGCATTACACACGTCATCTCCAGTGATTTAGGGCGTACCCGCCACACTGCTGAGATTATCGCTCTTGCATGTGGTGTAGATGTCACGCTGGATTCGCGTTTACGTGAACTGGATATGGGGGTGTTAGAACGCCGCAATCTGGACACGCTAAACGAAGAAGAAGAAGGCTGGCGTCGCCAACTGGTGAATGGCACGACCGATGGGCGAATTCCCGATGGGGAAAGCATGCTTGAGATGAGCGAGCGTATGCACGCGGCTTTAAATGCTTGCCTGGATTTACCATCTGGTAGCCGCCCATTGCTGGTTAGCCACGGTATGGCGTTAGGTTGCCTGGTGAGTACCATTCTGGGATTACCGGCCTGGGCTGAACGTCGCTTACGTTTAAGAAACTGTTCGATTTCCCGTGTCGATCACCAGCACAGCCCGTGGTTAGCTTCTGGCTGGGTGGTAGAAACGGCAGGGGACATCTCACATTTAGACGCCCCTGCGTTGGATGAATTACAGCGCTAATTAACGACGTACTGGGATCAGATATTCACATCTGATCTGCATTGGTCGGTCCTGAACACGCGCTTCTTCTTGCGGGAAGAAGCGTTCAATATCCTGACCTTTACGGCGCGTCAGATTAAGCGATGGCATGCAGGTGCCATAAATTGTCAGGATGAACTCCTGCAAACCGGTGCCCGGGCCTTCGTAGTCGAATTGCACGTAATCACCACCTTCCAACCTGACCGGATGAGAGTCTGGTAAGAATCCATTCGCCATTTCTGGTGTCAGCGCAGTGGTATAGAAGACTTCCTGTTCGTCATCTTTCTCAATGCTTGGACGTGGCTCATGCAGGCCGTATAACACACGTGGCAACGTTGGCGCATTGCCGAGGAATTGTGTCCAGAACTGAATACGCATTTCATTACGGAAATCAGATATTTGCTCAAGCGTACAGCTGTAGCTTTGCGTGACACCCACTAAATGGGTTTCCGGCAGCGTGACAAATTGCGCTTGCGGCAGTGTAAACGCATCTAAACGCAGCGGTGGACGCATACCGAACGAGCTCCAGTCTGGAGAACGGCGATAGAGCGCTGGCGTTTGAGCAAACTGCTTTTTGAATGCACGAGTAAAGGTTTGCTGTGAGTCAAAACGATACTGCAACGCAATATCGAGAATCGGTCGCGCAGTCAGGCGCAGTGCCACAGCAGATTTTGAAAGTCGGCGAGCACGGATGTATGCGCCAATGGCGTGACCCGTGACCTCTTTAAACATCCGTTGTAGATGCCACTTGGAATAACCTGCTTTTGCCGCCACATTATCCAGTGACAGAGGTTGATCCAAATGGCCCTCTAGCCAGGTTAATAGATCACGAATGATCCCTGCCTGATCCATATAATATCCTCATCCTGACACGGTGAGTGCCGTTAATGTGGGCGATGATAGCACTTTTTGTTGTTTTGACATTCAGAGTTTTTTTTAACAAGACGTGCCAAAATCAGCTACTCATTCGGAAAATTTTATTAATAACGTGATATTAAACGATTTTTTAGCACAAAGAGTTAATAGTCTCTAAAGGCAACCTTAACTAATGGTAACAATATGAAATATAAAGTTTTAGCTCCCCTCAGTTTATTACTGCTTGTTTCGTTGGGCGTCAAAGCCGAACAAATTGGTTCAGTAGACACTGTTTTTAAGATGATTGGCCCGGACCATAAAATTGTTGTTGAAGCATTTGATGACCCGGATGTACAAAACGTGACTTGCTATGTTAGCCGTGCAAAAACGGGTGGCATTAAAGGCGGACTGGGTCTGGCAGAAGATACTTCCGATGCGGCGATTTCTTGCCAGCAAGTGGGGCCAGTTGAGCTAAACGAAAAGATAAAAGCAGGTAAAACAGAGGGTGATGTTGTTTTCCAGAAGCGGACATCACTGGTCTTCAAGAAGCTGCAAGTAGTACGTTTCTACGATGCTAAACGCAACACGCTGGCGTATCTGGCTTACTCCGATAAAGTGGTCGACGGTTCGCCTAAAAACGCGATAAGCGCCGTGCCGATTATGCCGTGGAAATAACAGGGAGTTCGTGATGAGCCAGGCCACTATCTGGTTAGTTGAAGATGAAACCAGTATTGCGGATACGTTGATCTATACGTTGCAGCAGGAGGGGTTTTCTGTGCGTGCTTTCGAACGGGGTTTGCCTGTGCTGGATGCCGTGCGAGAAGAACGTCCTGATCTGGCGATTCTTGATGTCGGCTTGCCAGATATTAATGGCTTCGAGCTTTGTCGCCGTTTACTCGCGGATTATCCAGATCTCCCGTTGCTGTTTCTGACTGCTCGCAGTGAGGAGGTTGATCGGCTGATTGGCCTGGAGATCGGTGCTGATGATTATATCGCGAAGCCGTTTTCACCTCGTGAAGTGTGTGCGCGGGTGCGAACAGTGCTACGTCGTTTGCAAAAACAACGGCAAGGCCTGACGATAAGTGTACAGCGCATTGGTCAGTTCGAAGTCAATGAAATGGCGGCGCATATTACCTGGTGCCAGCAGCCATTGCTGCTCACCCGCTATGAGTACTTGTTACTGAAGACTTTTTTGCAATGGCCTGGGCGTGTGTTTTCACGCCAGCAACTCATGGATTTAGTGTGGAGTACAGCCGAGGATAGTTTTGATCGAACGGTTGATACACACATCAAAACCTTGCGCGCCAAACTGCGTGCAATTAACCCCGATCTTTCACCGATCAATACGCACCGTGGCTTAGGCTACAGCCTTGGAGTGAGTTGATGCGTATTGGGATGCGTCTGTTGCTGGGCTATTTTTTGATTGTGGCGATTGCGGCCTGGTTTGTTCTCTCTATATTTTTGCAAGAGGTGAAACCAGGCGTCCGGCGTGCAACGGAAGGCACGTTAATTGATACAGCTACATTGCTTGCTGAATTTGCGCGTGCAGATATGCTGGCGGGTAACGCGCAAAATGGTGAGCTGGCCCAGGCTTTTTCCCATCTCAATCAACACAAGCTTAGTGCCAATATCAGCGGCATTACCAAGTCTAAAAATGAATACCGTGTTTATCTGACCAATGACAAAGGCATAGTGCTTTTTGATTCCACTGGAAAAGCGACAGGCCAGGATTACTCGCAATGGAACGATGTTTGGCTCACGTTGAAAGGAAAATACGGCGCACGCAGTACGCCAGTTAATGCAAACAATCCTGAAAGCACCGTAATGTATGTGGCTGCACCCGTCCGCGACGGACAAAACATTATCGGCGTGTTGAGCGTAGGCAAACCAAATAGCGCAATGGACCCGGTAATACGTCGCAGCGAGCGGCGTATTTTGTGGGCGGGTGTTGCGCTGCTTGGCATTGCTTTGATGATTGGTTTCGGGTTTGTGCTGTGGATTAACCGGGCTATCGGGAAACTGGTTCGCTATGCCGACTCGGTCACTACGGAACACCCTTTACCGCTGCCTAAACCTGCCAGTAGTGAATTACGTAAGTTGGCGTTAGCTCTGGAAAGTATGCGGCTGAAACTCGAAGGGAAAACCTACATTGAGCAGTACGTTCATGCTCTGACTCACGAGTTGAAAAGCCCGATGGCGGCGATTCGTGGTGCGGCAGAAATATTACGTGAAGGCCCACCGCCAGAAGTGGTGGAGAAGTTTTCGGCTAACATTCTTCAGCAAAATCTACGCATGCAGCAGTTGGTCGATAATTTATTACGCCAGGCTAAGTTAGAAAGCCGCGCTGAAATTACGGCACAGGCGATAAATCTGCCCACACTTTTTTCCACGTTATGCGATAGCCGTGAAGTGGTCGCTAGCAGTAAACAGATAACGTTAAGAATCGATGAAAACAGCCCTGACGGCACTGTCGTAGAAGGTGACGCCGCCTTACTTGAACAATCGATCGGTAATTTGCTGGATAACGCGCTCGATTTTACCCCGCCAGGTGGTGAGATTGTGTTGAGTGTTGAGCAAAACATTGGGCAGACCGTCATTGTTGTTTCAGACACCGGAAGTGGGATTCCAGATTACGCTCAAGGCCGTTTGTTCGAACGCTTTTACTCATTGCCGCGTAGCAACGGGCAAAAGAGCAGTGGCCTGGGGCTGGCTTTTGTTCAGGAGGTGGCGCGTTTGCACCGCGGAACGATTTCTCTTGAGAATCGCCCTGAGGGTGGTGCGGTCGCTCGTCTGATTTTGCCCGGGAAATAATAATTTCTTCACTTCACTGTCTCTTCACATAACTTCATATCGTCCCCACAAACGCTCGCTATCCTCGCCAAATCAAAAATGGAGGGGATTATGTTTAAATCTGCGTTGTTCTGGAAAGTGATGACTTTGTTGGGATGTATGGCTGTGTTGTTGATTCCGTTGAGTATGCTGAGTTCGCTGATTAATGAACGCAGCAGTTACCGGGATGATGTTGAGCAGTCGCTACGCCAAAGTGCCAGTGGGCCGCAAACCCTTACCGGGCCGCTTATCGCCATTCCTGTCGCGGAGCTGACGACTGTTATGGAAGATAATAAAGAGGTCAAAAAAGAGCGCCGCTTCATTCGCTATTACCTCCCGGAAAACCTGGATATTGTGGGAAAGCAGACCGTTGAACCACGTCATATCGGCATTTATGAGGGGCAAATCTGGCGCACGGCGGTGACTGTGGATGCCACGTTTAATCGCCAGTTGCTCAATCACGATATGGATGAAAATACTCGTTTTGGTACGCCATACGTGGTGCTGGCGGTCGGTGATTCGCGCGGTATCGGCAAAGTAGGTGAACTGGAAATCAACGGAAAAACCTATCCTATTGAACCCGGTAGCAATCTGCCCGGCGTTGAGCAGGGTTTACATGCCATTCTCCCCATCGAACGCCTTCAGGATGAAAAGCTAACACTGCGTTTTAATCTGGATTTGATGGGCACGAAGCAGCTCGCTGTCGTGCCCATCGGGCGTAATAGCCAGTTCAGCTTAACCAGTAACTGGCCGCATCCTAATTTTATGGGCGATTTCCTGCCACGTGGGCGTACCGTGACGGAAACCGGGTTTACCGCGAACTGGCAAAGTACCTGGTTTGCCAACAATCTTAATGCCAACTTCAGTGATGCTCAGTTAATCGATGTTAATCGCCTTCCTGCGTTTAGCGTCACCGTAGCGAATCCGGTAGACCAGTATCAACTGACAGATCGCGCAGTAAAATATGCCATCTTACTGATTGGTATGACGTTTATGTGTTTCTTCCTGCTGGAAACATTGACCGGTTTACGCGTTCACCCAATGCAGTATTTACTGGTCGGCCTTTCGCTGGTGATGTTCTATCTCGTTCTGTTAGCCGTTTCTGAACACACAGGGTTTAACCTGGCCTGGCTGCTGGCAAGTTTGGTCTGCGCGGGAATTAACGGTTTCTATCTCAAAGCGGTGCTGAATAGCTGGAAAGCGAGTGCGATGTTTACGCTTGGGTTACTGACTCTTGATGCGGTGCTCTGGCAACTGCTTCAGTCTGAAGACAGTGCTTTGTTGCTTGGCACTGGGGTACTGTTCGTTGCTCTTTCCTCCATTATGCTGCTAACCCGACATATCGATTGGTATGGGATGGGGCAAAAAGTGCAGGCGCTGGCAACAGACGATGCCCAGAAAGATCCAGAGCGGTTCAGGCTGTGGAAATAGCGGTTTAATTCTGGCAAAAGAAAAGGGCGGATTAAAAATCCGCCCTTTCGCAATCATGTTTGATTACAGGTTTATTCCTGTAAATCGCCGCAGAAGCGATAACCTTCGCCGTGAATCGTGGCGATGATTTCAGGTGTATCTGGGGTCGATTCAAAGTGCTTACGAATGCGACGAATCGTGACGTCAACAGTACGGTCGTGTGGTTTCAGCTCACGGCCAGTCATCTTCTTCAGCAATTCAGCACGAGACTGAATTTTCCCAGGGTTTTCACAGAAGTGCAGCATGGCGCGGAATTCGCTACGCGGCAACTTGTACTGCTCGCCATTTGGGCTGACCAATGAACGACTGTTGATATCCAGTTCCCAACCATTGAACTTGTAGCTTTCAACGGAACGACGTTCTTCGCTGATTGCACCGAGGTTCATCGTGCGAGACAACAGGTTGCGCGCGCGGATGGTTAATTCACGTGGATTGAATGGCTTAGTGATGTAATCATCTGCACCGATTTCAAGGCCCAGGATTTTATCCACTTCGTTGTCGCGGCCAGTCAAGAACATCAATGCGACATTGGCTTGCTCACGCAATTCACGCGCCAGCAGCAGGCCATTTTTGCCAGGCAAGTTAATATCCATAATGACCAGGTTGATGTCATTATCGGAAAGAATCTGATGCATTTCAGCGCCATCGGTCGCTTCAAAAACATCATAACCTTCAGCTTCAAAAATGCTCTTTAACGTGTTGCGTGTTACTAATTCGTCTTCGACGATAAGAATGTGCGGGGTCTGCATGTTTGCTACCTAAAATTGCCAACTAAATCAAAACAGGAAGTACAAAAGTCCCTGACCTGCCTAATACATGCCATAAATTAACATGTCTGGCGTAACATGACTAAAGTACGTAATTGCGTTCTTGATGCACTTTCCATCAACGTCAACAACATCATTAGCTTGGTCGTGGGTACTTTTCCCTCTGGACCCGACGGTGTCAAAAACGGTTGTTATCCTATACCATTTTAACAGCAACATAACAGGCAGGACCGCTTTAGACATCTGATAAAACTACGCTTCGTTGACATATATCAAATTCAATTGTAGCACGTTAACAGTTTGATGAAATCATCGTCGCGTTTTGCGAGCATGCGTCACATTTTTCCAATAATCAATATAGTTACGCGTATTGATTATTAAACAATGCAAATCTGATTATTGATAGCAAGCTTATGTATTATTTATCATATAAAACAGAATGATAATGAGCATCAATACATCTTGTAATACTGGTCTAACTACGAAAAAGCATTCAGTGTGTTTATGATTCCCATTGAATGTATTTTATAGATGAATGTTGCGCTAATGTAAATTTTTGCCGCGTATTATCATTTTAATTTTGTGACTATCCATATTTGGATACTTTTTTAAGAGAGTTTTAATGCGTTTTCTAATTATTTTGGTCGCTCCTGCCAGAGCTGAAAATGTTGGTGCAGCAGCCCGCGCAATGAAGACCATGGGATTTGCTGAGTTGCGTGTTGTGGCTAGTGAAGCCGACCGTCAACCAGAAGCCCGTTGGGTCGCGCATGGTTCTGGTGATGTGCTGGATAATGCTCAGCATTTCAATACGCTGGAGGAAGCTTTGCATGACGTCGACTTTACCATTGCGACTACCGCTCGTAGTCGCGCAAAATTCCATTACTACGCCACACCGCAGCAACTGGTTCCGTTACTCGAAGAAAAGCGTAATTGGGTGGGCACTGCCGCGTTGGTGTTTGGGCGTGAAGATTCAGGGTTGACCAACGAAGAGCTTGAACTGGCCGATGTGCTAACTGGCGTACCGATGGTGGCAGATTATCCATCGCTTAATCTCGGGCAGGCTGTAATGGTTTACTGCTATCAGTTATCAGCACTGATGCAGCAAAATGTACCAGAGCATGATGTGGTTGACGCTCAGCAACTGAGTGCACTGCGTTCCAGAATGGCAACGCTCCTTGAGCGTGTAGAAGCCAGCGACGACCAAAAAATGGTCGACTGGCTGCAACAGCGGCTTGGTCTATTAGCTCAGCGTGACACGGCAATGTTGCACCGTTTGCTGCATGATATTGAAAAAAAACTGCCAGTGAAAAATGCTGATAGCTGAATTAATATCAGTGAAAATGGGGTGTGATGCCCCTGCTTTTTCAGCGCAATAAGTACGTTTTTTGATGGTTTATCAGCGTTCAGTCATAGTCTTGCTCTTTGTGGCAAAATTAAAAATAAATTGACTTAGCCTACCGGATACTTTAGTCAATATAGGTAAATCATATTACGAGCACACAACATCCATGATTCGCATCAGCCCAATGACAACAATTATTACAACCACCATTACCACAGGTAACGGTGCGGGCTGACGCATACAGGAAAAACGAAAAAAGCCCGCACCTAAACAGTGCGGGCTTTTTTTTGGACCAAAAACTCAAAGGTAATAATAAATGCGAGTGTTGAAATTCGGTGGTACTTCAGTGGCAAATGCAGAACGTTTTCTGCGTGTTGCCGATATCCTGGAAAGCAATGCCAAACAGGGGCAGGTGGCAACCGTGCTGTCTGCCCCGGCGAAAATTACCAATCACCTCGTTGCCATGATTGAAAAAACCATCGGCGGCCAGGATGCAGTACCGAATATCAGCGACGCAGAGCGTATTTTTAGTGAGCTTTTGAAAGGCCTTGCTGATGCACAACCTGGTTTTCCACTCGAACAACTCAAAGCTACGGTTGACCAGGAGTTTGCTCAGCTGAAACATGTTTTGCATGGTATCAGCTTGCTGGGACAATGCCCGGACAGCATCAATGCGGCAATCATCTGCCGTGGTGAAAAGCTCTCTATCGCGATCATGGCTGAATTGCTCAAAGCTCGTGGACACAATGTGACAGTCATCAATCCGGTAGAGAAACTTCTTGCCGTTGGTCACTACCTTGAGTCCACTGTCGATATCTCCGAATCCACTCGCCGCATCGCCGCAAGCCGCATTCCGGCGGACCATATGATCCTGATGGCCGGCTTTACTGCCGGGAACGACAAAGGTGAGTTAGTTGTTCTGGGACGCAACGGTTCTGATTATTCTGCTGCCGTGCTGGCTGCCTGCTTACGTGCGGATTGTTGTGAGATCTGGACGGATGTTGATGGTGTTTATACCTGTGACCCGCGCCAGGTTCCTGATGCCAGATTATTGAAATCTATGTCGTATCAGGAAGCCATGGAGCTTTCTTATTTCGGCGCTAAAGTTCTTCATCCACGTACCATTTCCCCCATCGCTCAGTTCCAAATTCCTTGCCTGATTAAAAACACCGGAAACCCACAAGCGCCTGGCACCCTCATCGGCGCGGAAAGCGATGATGATGAACTTCCGGTCAAAGGCATCACCAACCTGAATAACATGGCGATGTTCAACGTTTCAGGTCCTGGCATGAAAGGCATGGTTGGCATGGCGGCCCGCGTTTTTGCGGCGATGTCACGCGCCGGAATTTCTGTGGTGCTGATTACTCAATCATCTTCTGAATACAGCATCAGTTTCTGTGTGCCGCAGGCGGATAGCGTACGTGCACGTCGTGCGATGGATGATGAGTTTTATCTGGAGCTCAAAGAGGGGCTACTGGAGCCGCTGTCTATCATGGAGCATCTGGCGATCATCTCCGTGGTGGGTGATGGCATGCGTACCCTGCGTGGTATTTCTGCCAAGTTCTTTGCAGCGCTGGCTCGCGCCAACATTAATATCGTGGCGATTGCCCAGGGCTCTTCCGAGCGCTCTATCTCTGTTGTGGTCAGCAATGACGAGGCCACCACCGGCGTGCGCGTGACTCATCAGATGTTGTTCAATACCGACCAGATTATCGAAGTGTTCCTGATTGGTGTCGGCGGTGTGGGTGCGGCATTGGTTGAGCAGGTGAAACGCCAGCAGGCGTGGCTGAAGCAAAAGCATATTGACCTGCGCGTCTGTGGTATCGCGAACTCGAAAGCGTTGTTAACCAATATTCATGGCCTGAATCTGGATAACTGGCAGGCAGAGCTGGCGGTGGCGAAAGAGCCATTCAATTTGGGTCGTTTAATTCGTCTGGTGAAAGAGTATCACCTGCTCAATCCAGTGATTGTTGACTGTACCTCCAGCCAGGCGGTGGCGGATCAGTATGCTGATTTCCTCGGCGAAGGTTTCCACGTGGTGACGCCGAACAAAAAGGCGAACACTTCCACCATGAATTACTACCACCAGATGCGTAACGCTGCGGCGAAATCACGCCGTAAATTCCTTTACGACACCAACGTGGGGGCGGGTCTACCGGTTATCGAAAACCTGCAAAACTTGCTCAATGCCGGTGACGAATTGCAGCGTTTCTCTGGCATTCTTTCAGGTTCGCTGTCGTTTATCTTTGGCAAACTTGAGGAAGGTATGAGCCTGTCAGAAGCCACCATCGTTGCCCGCGACATGGGCTACACCGAACCTGATCCGCGTGATGATCTTTCTGGTATGGATGTCGCGCGCAAATTGCTGATTTTGGCTCGTGAAACAGGCAGCAATCTGGAGCTGTCCGACATTGTCATTGAGCCAGTATTACCGCCGTCGTTTGATTCCAGTGGTGATGTTGAATCATTCATGGCGCGCATACCGCAGCTGGATGATGAGTTTTCAGCGCGTGTGTCACAAGCCCGCGACGAAGGCAAAGTGCTGCGCTACGTTGGCGTGATTGAAGCTGATGGCAGCTGCAAAGTTAAAATTGATGCTGTAGATGGTAACGACCCACTGTATAAAGTTAAAAACGGCGAAAATGCTCTGGCATTCTACAGCCATTACTATCAGCCGTTACCGCTGGTGCTTCGCGGCTACGGAGCAGGAAATGATGTGACTGCGGCCGGTGTATTCGCCGACTTATTGCGCACTTTGTCATGGAAGTTAGGAGTTTAAGATGGTTAAAGTATACGCCCCGGCTTCCAGTGCCAATATGAGTGTCGGGTTTGATGTGCTGGGCGCGGCCGTTTCGCCTATTGATGGCTCGCTGCTCGGTGATTATGTCACCGTTGAAGCGGCAGACACCTTTAGTTTGAATAACATCGGCCGTTTTGCCAGCAAATTACCCGCTGAGCCACGCGAAAACATCGTCTATCAGTGCTGGGAGCGTTTCTGCCAGGAAATTGGCAAAAATATTCCAGTGGCAATGACGCTAGAAAAAAGCATGCCGATTGGCTCCGGCTTGGGGTCGAGCGCGTGTTCCGTGGTCGCCGGTTTAATGGCGATGAACGAATACTGCGGCAAACCGTTGAGCGATACTCGTTTGCTCAGCCTGATGGGTGAACTAGAAGGGCGCATTTCAGGCAGCGTTCACTACGACAACGTAGCGCCGTGTTTCCTGGGCGGTATGCAGTTGATGATTGAAGAAAATGGCATCATCAGCCAGTCTGTTCCGGGGTTTGATGAATGGCTGTGGGTTCTGGCATATCCAGGCATTAAAGTTTCTACCGCTGAAGCTCGCGCTATTCTTCCTGCACAATATCGCCGTCAGGATTGCATCAGCCACGGTCGCCATCTGGCGGGCTTTATTCACGCCTGCCACACTCGCCAGCCACAGCTGGCGGCAAAACTGATGCGTGATGTGATTGCCGAGCCTTACCGGGCTAAATTACTGCCGCGCTTTAATGAAGCGCGCCAGGCCGCAGCAGATATCGGGGCAGTGGCGAGTGGTATTTCGGGCTCCGGCCCAACTTTGTTTGCGTTGTGCGATAACACTGATACCGCACAACGTGTGGCTGACTGGCTCAGCCAACATTATTTGCAGAACCAGGAAGGTTTTGTACATATTTGCCGTCTGGACACGGCGGGCGCACGAGTTCTGGGATAACGCATGAAACTGTATAACCTTAAAGATCATAACGAGCAGGTCAACTTTGCCCAGGCGATTGTGCAGGGGTTGGGTAAACAGCAAGGGCTGTTTTTCCCACACGATTTACCGGAATTTGAACTGACTGAAATCGACGAAATGTTGAAGATGGATTTTGTCACCCGCAGCAGCAAAATTCTGTCTGCTTTTATCGGTGATGAAATCCCGCAAGAAATTCTCGAAGAACGTGTGCGTGCGGCGTTTGCTTTCCCTGCACCGGTGAAAAGCGTTGAGCCGGACATTGGCTGCCTTGAACTGTTCCACGGTCCGACGCTGGCGTTTAAAGACTTCGGCGGCCGTTTTATGGCGCAGATGCTGACGCATATCAGCGGCGACAAACCGGTCACTATTTTGACCGCGACTTCTGGCGATACCGGGGCTGCGGTAGCGCATGCATTCTACGGCCTGAAAAACGTGCGCGTCGTTATCCTGTATCCGCGTGGCAAAATCAGCCCGCTGCAGGAAAAACTGTTCTGCACGCTTGGCGGTAATATTGAAACTGTCGCGATTGACGGTGATTTTGATGCCTGCCAGGCGCTGGTGAAACAAGCGTTTGATGATGAAGAGTTGAAATTGGCGCTGGGGTTAAACTCCGCTAACTCAATCAACATCAGCCGTTTGCTGGCGCAGATTTGCTATTACTTCGAAGCGGTGGCGCAGTTGCCACAGGAAGCGCGTAATCAGCTGGTAGTGTCCGTCCCAAGCGGCAACTTCGGCGATTTGACGGCGGGTCTTCTGGCGAAATCGCTCGGTTTGCCAATCAAGCGCTTTATTGCGGCGACCAATGCCAACGACACTGTTCCACGTTTCTTAGCCAATGGCGAATGGACCCCGAAAACCACCGTTGCGACACTTTCTAACGCTATGGATGTTAGCCAGCCAAACAACTGGCCGCGTGTGGAAGAGTTGTTCCGCCGTAAGATTTGGCGCCTGACCGACCTCGGTTATGCGACTGTCACCGACGAAACCACCAAAGCCACCATGAAAGAGCTGAAAGCGGTGGGCTATGTTTCTGAACCACACGCGGCTATCGCTTACCGTGCGCTGCGTGACCAGCTCCAGCCCGGCGAATACGGCTTGTTCCTCGGCACTGCGCATCCGGCGAAATTCAAAGAAAGCGTGGAGGAGATCCTCGGTGAAACTCTGCCACTTCCTGCTGAGCTTGCCGAACGCGCTGATTTACCGCTGCTTTCCCACAATCTACCTGCCGATTTTGCTGAGCTGCGTAAATTGATGATGGCCAAAGCGTAAGTTTTTCGGCTCTCGCCATGCTAATCCGAGCTGGGAAGCTATAAAGTAATGCCGTTCGTTTAATCGCGAGCGGCATTTTTTTTGTCTGATATTTACTGTAGCTGGCAGCCGGGTTCCACGCTTTGGCTAACCACGCGTGTGAATGTCGACAGCGGGCAGTATCTTTCAGCCGTCTGGTCGTTACAGCCAGGAATTTTTAGCTGAACGCTTCCCGCAGGTTGATTGAGGCTAAGTGGTGTTTGGGATCGCAACTGCTCGAGAGTCTGATACACCATGCTCACGCTAACATATTGTTTCCCTGACTTATCGGCCAAACGCTCAAAGACTAAAGCGCCGCCCGGAGGGGTGTTATCGGGTTGCCCAGGTAGCGTCCAGCGCATGTTGAGCATGCCTGCGATATTGGCAATATTGGTATCGTGTCCGGCAATAAACAGGATCTTATTGTCAGGTGAGATATCAGGCAGTTTGCTTGTGGTGGCATTCGGGTTCAGCGCGTTGCTGATGGTCTGCAATAACGGCGTGCCGTTATGTCTGGCGATATAAGGCGTGCGTGCCATCAAATCAAACTGGGCGTTATGCAGTTTCAGTAGCGACGCCCACTCTTGCTCTGAATGAATATTCCCCCACGCCGCTTGCGGCATCCCTTGCGCATATTCCAGCAGGAAAATTTCAGCAAGCGTAGACGAAAGGCCAATAGCCCCGTCGAGAGCAACTTTGTTGCCATTATCTTTTATCGACAGCTTGCTCGGCATGGATTGTGCTAAATCACAGCTTTTATCCACGCTGTGTTTCTGACACCAGGCCGACGTCGAAAAGTTGAGGGTCGTGTTCATCAAGGCCAGAGAGGGAATATAGTGCTGATTCAGATTATCAATGGGGATTTGAGCTTCTTTTTCAACGGCCTGTTGGACCTGAGTTTTATCCATTGAACAGGTGCCCGCTTTCACCGGATGGAACAGCGGATCGGCTTTTTCAAGATTTTGCTGGTGGTGAATAGTTAAACCACATTGCGGAGCAAGCCCTGCCAGGAAAGCTTCGCCAGTTTTAAGCGTGCGCTGATCAACGTCTGCCCAGACATAAATTGAGTTTGGTGTGGGGCAACTGCCCTGCGATAAAATACCCTGTTGTTGAAACTTCTCGCGATAAAACCCGCCCATCAGGCTAATCAGATGCTCACCGCGTGGCGTGATATAACCCAATTTTACTGGCCATTCTGGCCAGGTATTGGGTGTTACGTCGCGCATGGTCTGTGTCATTTTGGTGGGTGCTCGCACCCCGTGGCGGCTGAGGATTACCACTTTCTCAACCTGGTAGCCTGAAGCGGGAGTGTCGTTGGCATAGGCCGTAGAGCTTAATGAAAATATGGCGCTCAGTGCTACGAACAGACCAGGGTGAAGCGTCAGTTTTTTGCGGTTAAACGCAGAGAACGTCATTTACAGCCTCTTTTCTTTGGGGTGTTTGAGACTGATAAATATACTCCAGAAGCAAAGCGGTAACGTCGAGTTCGTCTCGTTGTTGTTTGGTCTGTGAAAAAGATCCACGCAGGTGCGTGGATCTTAAAGGGCTTGCGGGAGCATTTTTAGAGCCCGCGTTTAGCCATCATTGCTGCAAGGTCGACCAGGCGGTTAGAGAAGCCCCATTCGTTGTCATACCAGGCCAATATCTTGACCAGATTACCGCCAATCACCAGCGTCGAAAGCCCGTCGATGATAGAAGAACGTGGATCACCCTGATAATCACTCGATACCAGCGGTTCATCGCTGTAGCCCAAAATGCCTTTCAGCGGGCCGCTTGTTGCTGCTTCCAGGAATGCTGCATTCACCTGCGCGACGGTGACCGGGCGTTTTAAGGTTACCGTTAAATCAACGATAGAAACGACGGGTACAGGCACTCGCAATGAGTAACCGGTCAGGCGTCCGTCCAGTTCAGGAATGACTTTGCCTAACGCTTTTGCCGCGCCGCTGGAGTAAGGAACGATGGAGAGGGCGGCAGCTCGCGCCCCACGCAGGTCTTTTTCCGGCTGATCGTGTAACGCCTGACTGTTGGTGTAAGCGTGAGTGGTGTTCATCAAACCGTGTTCAATACCAAACTGCTGATGCAAAACCTGTGCGGCAGGCGCAAGGCCGTTAGTGGTACAGCTGCCATTGCTCACGACATAATGGCGTTCCGGATCGTACTGCTGATGGTTAACGCCCATCACTATCGTCAGGTCGTCATCTTTACCCGGTGCCGAGATGATGACGCGTTTTGCTCCGCCGCTATTGATGTGTACTGCGGCCTGCTCGCGACTGGTAAAGAAACCCGTGGCCTCAATAACAATATCGACGCCCACATCATGCCACGGGATATTTGCCGGATCTCTTTCGCTAAACACGCGAACAAGTTTGCCGTCCACATGCAAATGCCCGTCAGCCGCTTCAACCGGAACAGGCAATCTTCCCATCAGTGAATCGTGTTTCAGCAGGTGAGCAAGGGTTTTGCTGTTTGTCAGATCGTTGATTGCTACAATTTCTACGTCTGCGTTACCCAGCGTGGCGCGTAATACGTTACGACCAATTCTGCCGAAACCATTAATACCGACCTTAACCATGATTGACTCCTTCTTTGAAATGTCTGGAATCACTGTAGGCTTCAGGCAAAGTGGCGTAAATGACAAAAAAGGATCAATTCACGCCATTTTTCGACAATGAAAACGCTCGCGGTATTCGCCCGGTGTGAGGTGTAGTTGACGCTCGAAGGCGCGGCGCAAAGTGATGGTATTGCCGAAGCCCACTTTACTCGCAATCTGCTCGAGCGTTTCCCGCGTTTGCTCAAGGCAATGTCGGGCTGCTGCAAGGCGGGCTTCTTCAACATAGCGCGCTGGTGTGATGCCAGTTTCTTTGCTGAAAACACGCGTGAAGTTACGAGGACTCATCGCGACCCGGTCTGCCAGTTTCTCAACCGACAAATCGGCGGATAGATTTTCCAGAAGCCAGTTTTGCAATTGACCTATCGGACTGGAGATGTCGCTTTGCTGGAGGTGGTATCGACTAAATTGCATTTGCCCACCGGGACGACGCAGATACATCACCAGATCCTGTGCCACGTCGCGAGCAAGCGTAAAGCCATAATCTTCTTCGACCAGTGCGAGGGTCAGATCAAAACCTGAGCTTACTCCGCCGGAAGTCCAGATAGGGCCATCCTGAAGATAGAGCGGACCACTTTCGACTTTGACGTGCGGGTAAGTGGATTGCATCTTTTCCAGCAGATGCCAGTGGGTTGTCGCACGACGACCGTTAAGTAACCCAGCCTGTGCCAACAACATTGCCCCGCCGCAAATGGAAACAATGCGCTGAGCGTGAGGTGCGGCAAGCTTTAACCAATCGACCACCGCGGTACCTTCTAACTCATCTGATCCTCTCCCCGTGATCATAATGGTATCCCGAGGTTCATAAGGATCAAGTTCGTGCAGGCGATAGTCGGCCAGCAAGTTCAGCCCGGATTGACCGTGGATCACCTGATGAGGCTGAGTGGTCGCAAGTCTTATCTGGTAGCGAGGTTGAGACAAACCTTCCGCCTGTAAGCGGTTGGCTTGCATCAGTATGTCGGCAATCCCGGCGGCTTCGAACAGCACCCCGCCATCCGGAACAATAATCAGAAAGGTTTTCATGTCCTGAAAAGTACGCTTTTAACAAAATAAGTCAAGGTGGGTGTACGTCTGAATCATGGAGGAAATATGCAGGAAACAAGGAGGGAAAATGTAGGAATTCCCATTAAATGCGGGCGTTCAGAGATTAGGATTGCACAGTATAACAACTCCGCGTTGTTCGGCTTATGCTTTCCTTAACGACCCATAGCGGGTGTGAATGTAGTAAGGAGTGACTTATGTTGAAATCAATAATGTTGGCTTTATCGATTCTGGTGGTGACTCCGCTGGCAGCGCAAGCTTCTGAAATTACGCTTGTCCCGTCAGTCAAACTGCAAATTGGCGAGCAGGACCGGGGCGGTAACTACTGGGACGGTGAACACTGGCGCGACCGTGGCTGGTGGGACGACCACTATGAGTGGCGTGATAATAGATGGCATCCGCATGATAATCACGGTAAGAAAAATGGCCATTATAAAAAAGATAAACATGACAACGGTAATCACTACGGCCAACACAAAAATCACTAAACGGGGTTTGTAGGGTGGATGAGCGTTAGCGTCATCCACCATTTACGCCAGTGGTGTCGGATGACGCAAGCTTATCCGACCTGGGAAGAGGTTTACTGTTCGTGACGCTTAAACACTAACTCATGTTTGCCCGATGCAGCTTCATCAAAGAAGTAGCCATCGGTGTTAAAACCAGTGAGTTGTTCAGGTTTAGTGAGTCGATTCTCAATGATGTAGCGACTCATCAGCCCACGCGCTTTCTTGGCATAGAAGCTGATGACTTTAAACTTGCCATTCTTCTCATCCAGGAATACCGGCTTGATGATTTCTGCATTGAGCTTTTTCGGTTTTACCGATTTGTAATACTCGTCTGATGCCAGGTTAATCACCACATTGTCGCCCTGAGCTGCCAGCGCCTGGTTCAGCTTTTCGGTGATGGTGTCGCCCCAGAAATGATACAGATCTTTGCCCTTCGGGTTTTCAAGCTTAATGCCCATCTCCAGACGATAAGGCTGCATCAGATCCAGCGGGCGTAACACGCCATATAGCCCTGAAAGCATGCGTAAATGCTGCTGGGCAAAATCGAAATCTGCGTCGCTAAACTCTTCAGCTTGTAATCCGGTATACACATCGCCTTTGAACGCCAGAATCGCCTGACGCGCATTTTGCGGTGTGAAATCAGGCTGCCATTCATGAAAACGGGTTTCGTTCAATGACGCCAGCTTGTCACTGATGTGCATCAATGACGAAATTTGCGGTGCGCTAAGCTTGCGCGCCACCGCAATCAACTGCTGCGAATGGTCCAGCAGTTCTGGCTGAGTATAACGATCGGTAGGAAGATCGCTTTGATAATCCAGTGTTTTTGCAGGTGAAATTAGTATGAGCATCTCTGTTCCTTGCCGCCGCGATGTAACTCGACATATTTTGGCTACATGGTAGCAAATTTACTGAAAGTATCTGCCAATGGTTGCGATTAGCGCCTGGTTTCAGGTGGCTTGTGATTGTCCCAAATACCGGGTTCCAGTTGGCTTTTAATTTCGGGAAAACGATTCGGATCGAAAACCGGCGTCATACCGAGGCGCAACTGGCGCAGGTAATCGGCGCTCAAATCACGTGCGATAGGCGATAGCAATAAAATCGCCGTGAGATTAGTGACCGCCATAAACGCCATTGCCACATCTGCCATCTGCCAGACTATCGGCAACGGAGATAAAGTACCAAACATCACCATCACCAGCGCCATGCAGCGAAATAACACGATGGAAAATGGACTTTTATTTTGTAGAAACAAAAGGTTGTTTTCTGCGTAGGCATAGTTGGCGATAATCGACGTGAAGGCAAACAGCAACACAATTAGCGCGATAAACCCCGCCCCCCATGAACCGACCACATTACTCAGCCCCTGTTGCACCAGCGTAACACCATTCATCTGTGGATTTGCGGTATCCAGAATTCCCGAAAAAAGGATGATTCCCGCGGTGGCGGTACAGATGATCATGGTATCGATCAACACGCCGAACATTTGCACCAGCCCTTGCGAGGCGGGGTGTGGAGGCCAGGTGGCTGCTGCGGCTGCGGCGTTGGGTGATGAACCCATTCCTGCTTCGTTGGAGAACATTCCTCGCTGAAAACCGGTGGTAATGGCCTGGCTGATGCTAAATCCAATCGCACCCGATGCCGCTTCTTGCCAACCAAACGCGCTTCTGAATACCAGTGAAACGACTTCAGGCAGGCGTTCGATGTTCATTGCTACAACCACGAGGCTCATCAACACCCAGATAAATGCCATGAACGGCACTAGCCATTGGGAGACACGCGCAGTGCCACGCATTCCGCCCCAAATCACGCCAGCCGTCAAAACAACAAGTGCGATGCCAATCCAGGTTTTAGGGATCCCGAAAGCATGGTTAACTGCGCTGGCGATGGAGTTGGCTTGTACCGCGTTGAAAATCAATCCAAAGGCGACCATCAGGAAGACGGAAAACATCACCCCCATCCAGCGCATTCCAAGCCCGCGTTCCATGTACCAGGCGGGGCCACCACGGTAATTACCTTCACTATCACGGGTTTTATAGAGCTGGGCGAGGGTGCATTCGGCAAAGGATGTTGCCATTCCAAGCATGGCGACTACCCACATCCAAAAAATAGCGCCAGGGCCACCGAGAGTTAGTGCAATTGCGACGCCGGAAAGATTACCGCTGCCGACGCGTGCGGCAAGGCTTGTACACAGCGCCTGAAATGAGGAAAGTCCGGAAGAATCTTCGTTTTTATTGGTAAGGATGAGACCGCGAAGCTGGGTCAGATAGCGAAACTGGACAAAGCCACATTGCCAGGTAAACCAAATACCGGCCCCGACTAATAAATAAATGAGAATAGAACCCCACAGTATCTCATTGATGAACATAAAAAAATCGGCCATTAACATCCCTCGTTTACATGCACTGCGAGCACGACTAATGCGCGGTGGTTGCGCATGTTCCATTAGATTGCAGGCGAATAATACACAGAATATATCAGTTTCGCGTTCAGTTCCTGACGATGTGTTGCTGCGGTTGCGCCTGAATGACGTCGTGATATCATCAAGCCAGACCGGTTACATCCCCCTAACAAGTTACACCTAACGAGAAACACTATCATGACGGATAAATTGACCTCCCTGCGTCAGCTAACCACAGTTGTGGCGGACACCGGGGATATTGCGGCAATGAAGCTGTATCAACCGCAAGATGCTACCACCAACCCATCTCTGATCCTGAACGCTGCGCAAATTCCTGAATACCGCAAACTGATTGATGATGCGGTTGCATGGGCGCGTGAGCAAAGCAGCGATCGTGCACAACAAGTTGTGGATGCAACTGACAAGCTTGCGGTGAATATTGGTCTGGAAATCCTCAAACTGATCCCTGGTCGCATTTCTACTGAAGTTGATGCGCGTCTGTCTTACGACACCGATGCCAGCATCACCAAAGCAAAACGTCTGATCAAAATGTATAACGATGCGGGCATCAGCAATGACCGTATCCTGATCAAACTGGCTTCTACCTGGCAGGGCATTCGTGCTGCTGAACAGCTGGAGCAAGAAGGTATCAACTGTAACCTGACGCTGCTGTTCTCCTTCGCTCAGGCTCGTGCTTGTGCTGAAGCTGGCGTGTTCCTGATTTCTCCATTCGTGGGCCGTATCCTCGACTGGTACAAAACCAATACCGATAAGAAAGAGTACGCTGCGCACGAAGATCCAGGTGTGGTTTCTGTTTCTGAAATCTACCAGTACTACAAACAACACGGTTACGAAACCGTCGTTATGGGCGCAAGCTTCCGTAACCTGGGCGAGATTATCGAACTGGCTGGTTGTGACCGTCTGACCATCGCGCCTGCTCTGCTCAAAGAGCTGGCTGAAAGCGAAGGTGCGGTTGAGCGTAAACTGGCTTACACCGGTGAAGTTAAAGCACGCCCTGAGCGTATGACTGAATCCGAGTTCCTGTGGAGCCATAACCAGGATCCAATGGCAGTTGATAAACTGGCTGACGGCATCCGTAAGTTTGCTATCGACCAGGAAAAACTGGAAAAAATGATCGGCGACCTGCTGTAATCATTGGCGTGACCGGAGTGTTCCGGTCACGCTTTTTAGTGTTTCACCCTGTCTGCAATTCCCTTCGCCGTGTATCATTCCGTTAAGTTTGCTGATTTCCCGGGAATGATATGAATACCTTACGCATTGGCTTAGTTTCGATCTCTGACCGCGCTTCAAGCGGCGTTTATCAAGATAAAGGCATTCCGGCGCTCGTTGCCTGGCTGGAGAAAACCTTAACCACTCCTTTTCAAATAGAAACCCGCTTAATCCCTGATGAACAGCCGCTGATTGAACAAGCGCTGTGTGAGTTGGTGGATGAAATGGCCTGTCATTTGGTGCTCACCACGGGTGGTACGGGGCCGGCGCGTCGCGATGTCACTCCTGACGCAACGCTTGCCATTGCTGACCGTGTGATGCCGGGCTTCGGCGAGCAGATGCGCCAGATCAGCCTGCAGTTTGTGCCAACGGCGATTCTTTCGCGCCAGGTGGGCGTTATCCGTAAGCAGGCGCTAATCCTCAATTTACCTGGCCAGCCAAAATCGATTCAAGAAACGCTTGAAGGCGTTAAAGATGCTGATGGCAAAGTTGTGGTACCGGGTATTTTTGCAAGTGTACCGTATTGTATACAGCTGCTGGATGGTCCTTACATTGAAACAGATACGACTGTCGTAGCATCTTTTCGTCCAAAAAGTGCAATTCGTGAAGTAAATATCTAAAAATAGGTTGTTTGTGACATAAGATGTAGTGGCTCTGGTATGTCGTGTGGGGAACGTTATAGTAAGTTTTGCTTTACAGCAAAATGGAAACTAAAAACCACACTCATCTTTATGCGCAGGTTCTTATGTCACAACAATTGCCGTCAACACCACACACAAGACCTCTGAATCGTCAGGATTACAAAACCCTGACTCTTGCCGCCCTTGGTGGCGCGCTCGAATTCTACGACTTCATCATCTTCGTCTTCTTTGCCACCGTCGTCGGGGCACTGTTCTTCCCCGCGGATATTCCTGAATGGCTACGTCAGCTACAAACGTTCGGCATCTTTGCTGCGGGTTATCTGGCGCGCCCGCTAGGTGGCATCATCATGGCGCACTTTGGTGATCTGGTTGGACGCAAAAAAATGTTCACCCTGAGCATTTTGCTGATGGCGTTGCCGACTCTGGCGATTGGTATGTTGCCGACCTACGAAACTCTCGGCATTGCCGCACCGGTATTACTGCTGTTGATGCGCGTTCTTCAAGGGGCGGCAATCGGCGGTGAAGTGCCAGGCGCCTGGGTGTTTGTTGCCGAGCACGTACCTTATAAACGTATCGGCATCGCCTGTGGCACGTTAACTGCTGGCTTAACTGCCGGGATTTTGCTGGGTTCCGTTGTCGCCACCATTATTAATACTTCGATGACGCAGCAGGCGATTCATGATGGCGGCTGGCGTATTCCGTTCTTCTTAGGCGGTATTTTCGGGCTGGTGGCGATGTACTTGCGCCGCTGGTTGCAAGAGACGCCGATTTTTATTGAGATGCAGCAACGTAAAGCACTGGCAGAAGAGTTGCCGTTGAAATCCGTCATCGTGAACCATAAAAAGGCTGTCGTGGTTTCGATGCTGCTGACCTGGTTGCTGTCTGCAGGAATTGTTGTGGTTATTTTGATGGCGCCAACCTGGTTGCAAAAACAGTTGGGCATCGCGCCAGCACTGACGCTTCAGGCAAACAGTATTGCGATTGTGATGTTGTGTATCGGGTGTATCTTAGCCGGGATGATTATCGACCGTATTGGTGCCAGCAAGACCTTTATCATCGGTAGTGTGTTGCTGGCGGTTTGTAGCTGGATGTTCTATCACCTGACGGCGAGCCATCCTGAATATTTGTTCTTCTTATATGGCCTGGTTGGTTTGAGCGTTGGAGTGGTAGGTGCGGTGCCATACGTAATGGTCAGGGCATTCCCGGCAGAAGTGCGGTTTAGTGGGATTTCGTTCTCTTATAATATGTCTTATGCCATTTTCGGTGGTCTGACACCTATCTTTGTCACCATGTTGTCGGCAGTATCACCGATGGCGCCTGCCTGGTATGTGCTGGCACTGGCAATGGTTGGCCTGGCACTGGGAATTTGGCTGAGAAATGATTTAACGCATGAAGGGAAGGTGGTTGAAAGACCGCTGCAACATTCATAAAAAACGCGGAGCCTGGCTCCGCGTTTTTGTCTTCTGGCTCGTTGCTTGCCGGAATTAGTGTTTTTCACCAATTGGCAGCACGGTACGGCCAAACTGCTCGTTGAGCACTTCGCCCATCGCCAGGTAAATGGCGCTAGCACCACAAACCAGACCGATCCAACCCGCAACGCGCACGATGCTTTCGTTATCAACCAGGTGGCCAATAGCCAGTAGGGCAAACAGAACTGTCAGGCTAGCAAACACGAACTGCAGCATGCGGTTAGCTTGCAGGGTGCCGAAGAACATGAACAGAGTGAAGACACCCCACAGGCCGAGATACGCGCCAAGGAAGTGTGCGTTTGCCGCGTCTGCAAGACCCATCTTAGGCATGATCAGAATGGCGACCAGAGTCAGCCAGAAAGAGCCATAAGAAGTGAATGCTGTCAGGCCGAAAGTATTACCTTTCTTGAATTCCAGCAGGCCGGCAAAAATTTGCGCGATACCACCGTAAAAAATACCCATTGCAAGAATGTTGACATCCATAGGGAAGATGCCGGTGTTATGCAGGTTGAGCAGGATGGTGGTCATGCCGAAGCCCATCAAGCCCAGGGGAGCTGGATTAGCCAACTTAGTGTTGCCCATAGTTCCTCTAAAATTCGTCTGAAAATGGATATATGTGAGCGCCGCATAACCGCTAAAGGGCAGCGGGGCGCGGCATCATAATCAGGTGAAGGGCGCGAGTCTATGATCTAAACAGGTGTGAAGATGAAAATTTTTTTTACCTTGCCCCTTGATGGCGAGCTTAGTGACCCCATCTTGTATCCAACCGCAGTTGATGAGCCTGCAAAAAAAGCACGTTTGGGCAGTTGAAAGACTCTTGTTTGCCCGCATAACAGGTTCACAACCACATGACGAACAAATTTTAAGTGGAGACGTTTAGATGGGTAAAATTATTGGCATCGACCTGGGTACTACCAACTCTTGTGTAGCAATTATGGATGGTACTACTGCACGTGTGCTGGAGAACGCCGAGGGCGACCGCACCACTCCTTCTATTATTGCTTATACGCAGGATGGTGAGATTCTGGTAGGTCAGCCGGCTAAACGTCAGGCAGTGACTAACCCGCAGAACACTCTGTTCGCGATCAAACGCCTGATTGGCCGTCGCTTCCAGGATGAAGAAGTGCAGCGTGATGAAGCCATCATGCCGTACAAAATTATTGGCGCTGATAACGGCGATGCATGGATTGACGTTAAAGGCCAGAAAATGGCACCTCCGCAGATCTCTGCTGAAGTGTTGAAGAAAATGAAGAAAACCGCTGAAGATTACCTGGGCGAACCAGTAACTGAAGCTGTTATCACCGTTCCTGCGTACTTCAACGATGCACAGCGTCAGGCAACGAAAGATGCTGGCCGTATCGCAGGTCTGGAAGTAAAACGTATCATCAACGAACCAACCGCAGCCGCTCTGGCTTACGGTCTGGATAAAGAAGTTGGCAACCGTACTATCGCGGTTTACGACTTGGGTGGTGGTACTTTCGATATCTCTATTATCGAAATCGACGAAGTTG
The DNA here is from genome assembly GCA_024169445.1 of Buttiauxella agrestis ATCC 33320. Lineage (GTDB taxonomy): Bacteria > Pseudomonadota > Gammaproteobacteria > Enterobacterales > Enterobacteriaceae > Buttiauxella > Buttiauxella ferragutiae. Next base: position 311,375 of record JALKFA010000001.1, on the reverse strand, counting down.
ATGGCGAGAAAACCTTCGAAGTTCTGGCAACCAACGGTGATACCCACCTGGGTGGTGAAGACTTCGATAGCCGTCTGATCAACTACTTAGTGGAAGAGTTCAAGAAAGATCAAGGTATCGATCTGCGTAACGATCCACTGGCTATGCAGCGTCTGAAAGAAGCTGCTGAAAAAGCGAAAATTGAGCTGTCTTCTGCTCAGCAGACCGACGTGAATCTGCCGTACATCACTGCAGATGCAACTGGTCCAAAACACATGAACATCAAAGTGACTCGTGCAAAACTGGAATCCCTGGTCGAAGACCTGGTAAACCGTTCTATCGAGCCGCTGAAAGTTGCGCTGCAAGATGCTGGCCTGTCTGTATCCGATATCCAGGACGTTATCCTGGTCGGTGGTCAGACTCGTATGCCAATGGTGCAGAAGAAAGTGACTGAGTTCTTCGGTAAAGAACCACGTAAAGACGTTAACCCGGACGAAGCTGTTGCAATCGGTGCTGCTGTTCAGGGTGGTGTGCTTGCTGGTGACGTGACTGACGTACTGCTGCTGGACGTTACCCCGTTGTCTCTGGGTATCGAAACCATGGGCGGTGTGATGACTTCACTGATCAACAAAAACACCACAATCCCGACTAAGCACAGCCAGGTGTTCTCTACCGCTGAAGACAACCAGTCTGCGGTGACCATCCATGTGATTCAGGGTGAGCGTAAACGTGCAGCTGATAACAAATCTCTGGGTCAGTTCAACCTGGATGGTATCAGCCCGGCACCACGTGGTATGCCGCAAGTCGAAGTCACCTTCGACATCGATGCGGATGGTATTCTGCACGTGTCTGCGAAAGACAAAAACAGCGGTAAAGAACAGAAGATTACTATCAAGGCATCTTCTGGTCTGAACGAAGAAGAAATCCAGAAAATGGTGCGTGATGCAGAAGCTAACGCCGAAGCTGACCGTAAGTTCGAAGAACTGGTTCAGACTCGCAACCAGGGTGACCACCTGATGCACAGCACTCGTAAGCAAGTTGAAGAAGCGGGCGACAAACTGCCAGCTGACGACAAAACTGCTATTGAGTCTGCATTGAGCGCGCTGGAAACTTCTTTGAAAGGCGAAGACAAAGCTGACATCGAAGCGAAAATGCAGGCTCTGGCGCAAGTTTCTCAGAAACTGATGGAACTGGCTCAGGCACAGCACGCTGAACAACAAGCGGGTAACGCGACTGATGCTGGCAACGCAGCTGGCAAAGACGACGATGTTGTTGACGCTGAGTTCGAAGAAGTTAAAGACAAAAAATAATCGCCCTTTTATTCATATTCGAAATAATTCGAGTTGCAGGTAGGCGGCAAGGGAGTGAATCCCCAGGAGCTTACTAAAGTAAGTGACTGGGGTAAGTGAGCGCAGCCAACACCCCTGCAGCTCGAAGAATGATGAATAGAGCGGTTGGTAACTGGCACGGGCGTTGAGGTTTTCCTCTGCGCCCGTGCCCGCATGTTAGGGGCAGACAAAAAAGATGGCGAAGAGAGACTATTACGAGGTTTTAGGCGTTCCGAAAAACGCGGAAGAGCGTGAAATCAAGAAAGCCTATAAACGCCTGGCAATGAAGTTCCACCCGGATCGTAATCAGGGTGACAAAGAGTCCGAGGCGAAGTTTAAAGAAATTAAAGAAGCCTACGAAATCCTTACCGACGAACAAAAACGTGCAGCCTATGACCAGTATGGTCATGCCGCGTTTGAACAGGGTGGTATGGGTGGCGGCGGTCACGGCGGATTTGGTGGCGGTGGTGCTGACTTCGGCGATATCTTTGGCGACGTATTCGGCGATATCTTCGGTGGTGGCCGTCGTCAACGCGCTTCCCGTGGTGCCGATTTACGCTACAACATGGACTTAACGCTGGAAGAAGCGGTTCGTGGCGTCACCAAAGAGATCCGCATTCCAACACTCGAAGAGTGTGGCGTTTGCCACGGTAGCGGCGCGAAAGCGGGATCTAAACCGCAGACTTGCCCGACTTGTCATGGGCAAGGCCAGGTGCAGATGCGCCAGGGCTTCTTCACAGTGCAGCAAAGCTGCCCGCACTGCCAGGGTCGTGGCTCGATTATTAAAGATCCGTGCAATACCTGCCATGGCCATGGTCGTGTAGAAAAAACCAAAACCCTGTCCGTGAAGATCCCGGCGGGCGTGGATACCGGCGATCGTATTCGTCTTGCTGGTGAAGGTGAAGCAGGCGAACACGGAGCACCATCAGGTGATTTGTACGTTCAGGTTCAGGTCAAACAGCACCCAATCTTTGAGCGTGAAGGCAATAACCTGTATTGCGAAGTGCCAATTAACTTTGCAATGGCGGCGTTGGGTGGTGAGATTGAAGTGCCAACCCTGGATGGTCGTGTGAACCTGAAAGTACCTGGTGAAACGCAAACTGGCAAATTGTTCAGAATGCGTGGCAAAGGGGTGAAATCCGTACGTGGCGGGGCTCAGGGCGACCTGTTATGCCGCGTTGTGGTGGAAACACCTGTCAGCCTGAACGAAAAGCAGAAGCAGTTGCTGCGCGATCTGGCTGAAAGTTTTGGTGGGCCAAGCGGTGAAAAGAACAGTCCGCGTTCAAAGAATTTCTTTGATGGCGTGAAGAAATTCTTTGATGACTTAACCCGCTAAACTTCACACTCCTTTGTGTAGCGCCAAAGCCTGAATCGAATATTTTTGATTCAGGCTTTTTTATGCGCCGAATTTGATTAGCTCAATTAACATTCCAATTCGATTTTTTCGAGTTATTCGCGCCATATAATCTACTTTTATCGAGGTGTTGGTTGGGTTATGCTTAATACATATTAATGCCCTAATGTTTAAGGCAGTAAAAATAAGTTGGGTGAAATAATGACAAAAAAACTAAAACGCTTTTTCCATAGCGATGCCTCAAGCGGTATCTTTTTAATCCTTGCAGCAGTTCTGGCAATGGTTCTTGCTAATCTGGGTTCCACCAGCGAGTTGTATCAATCATTTCTGAATACACCGGTTGAAGTTCGCATCGGTTCACTGGATATCAGTAAAAACCTGTTGTTGTGGGTGAATGATGCGTTGATGGCGATCTTCTTTCTGATGATTGGCCTTGAAGTAAAACGCGAAATGGTGAGTGGATCGCTTGCCAGCATGCGCCAGGCGTCATTCCCGGTCATTGCTGCTCTGGGGGGGATGGTTGTCCCTGCGGCAATTTACCTGTTGTTCAACTTCCAGGACCCAATCACTCGTGAAGGTTGGGCGATTCCCGCAGCAACAGATATTGCCTTCGCGCTGGGTATTCTGGCGTTGCTGGGCAATCGAGTGCCGGTAGCATTGAAAGTATTCCTGATGGCACTGGCTATCATCGATGACCTGGGCGCGATTGTTATCATTGCCCTGTTCTACACCAATGATCTTTCTATGCTTTCGTTGGCTGTTGCAGCAGGTGCTATCGCAGTTCTGGCATTACTGAATATCTTCAACGTACGTCGCACCGGGCTGTACATTTTGGTCGGCGTAGTGTTATGGACGGCGGTGTTAAAATCGGGCGTACACGCAACGCTTGCTGGGGTAATTATTGGTTTCCTTATTCCGCTCAAAGACGAAAAAGGCCGTTCCCCAGCAAAAGAACTCGAGCATGTGCTTCATCCTTGGGTCGCGTTCTTGATTCTGCCGCTGTTTGCTTTCGCCAATGCCGGTGTGTCGTTAAGTGGAGTCACATTTGCAGGGTTGACCTCACTGCTGCCAATGGGAATTATGGCGGGTCTGTTTATCGGTAAGCCGCTGGGTATTAGCCTGTTTTGCTGGGCGGCTCTCAAATTGAAGTTGGCGACCTTGCCAGAAGGGACGACGTGCAAGGAAATTATGGCGGTGGGCGTACTGTGTGGCATTGGTTTCACGATGTCTATCTTCATCGCTTCACTGGCGTTTGATGGCGCTGACCCGGCACTCATTACCTGGGCGAAACTGGGTATTCTGTTGGGGTCGCTGTTCTCGGCTGTGGTTGGCTACTGGATGTTGAGAAGCCGCTTCAGCCCACAACACCAACACAATTAATATTTCCACTAACGGCTCCTCAGGAGCCGTTATCTCATGGACTGTTGATCAGGGAGCGAAAACCGTATGTCACACATCAATTACAATCATCTCTACTACTTCTGGCATGTTTGCAAAGAAGGTTCAGTTGTTGGAGCTGCGGAAGCACTTTATTTAACGCCGCAGACCATCACCGGTCAGATCAAAGCATTAGAAGAACGCCTGCAAGGTAAACTCTTCCGCCGTCAGGGCCGTGGCCTGGTGCCTTCTGAATTGGGGCAGCTCGTTTTCCGTTATGCGGATCGTATGTTTACTTTAAGCCAGGAAATGCTGGATATCGTTAACTATCGCAAAGAGTCCAGCTTGTTGTTTGATGTGGGTATTGCGGATGCGTTGTCAAAACGCCTGGTGAGTGGTGTGCTTGATGCGGCTGTCGTTGAAGATGAGCAAATCCACCTGCGCTGTTTCGAATCAACTCACGAAATGCTGCTTGAGCAACTCAGCCAGCATAAACTCGATATGATCATCTCTGACTGCCCGATTGACTCAACTCAGCAAGAAGGGCTGTTCTCGGTGAAAATTGGCGAATGCGGCATTAGCTTCTGGAGCCAGAATCCAGTACCCGATTTACCTTTCCCTGCATGCCTTGAAACCCGACGGTTGCTGATTCCTGGCCGTCGTTCAATGTTAGGGCGCAAGATCCTGAACTGGATTAACACTCAAGGACTGAACGTCGAAATTCTGGGTGAGTTTGATGATGCGGCGCTAATGAAAGCCTTTGGTGCGGCACACAATGCGATATTTGTCGCACCGACGCTTTACGGTGAAGACACCTACAAAGATGAGAGCATTGTTGAAATCGGGCGCGTTGAGAATGTGATGGAAGAATATCACGCGATATTTGCCGAACGTATGATTCAGCATCCCGCGGTACAGCGTGTGTGTAACCGGGATTACTCAGCCCTGTTCAAAGAGGCCTGAATTGCAGACATAAAAAAACCGGCATAAGCCGGTTTTTTTTAAGCTAACAACAAGTTGGCAATTAAGCCAGTTTGTTGATTTGCGCTACAAGGTTAGCCTTATGGCGCGCAGCTTTGTTTTTGTGGATCAGACCTTTGCTAGCCTGACGATCCACGATTGGTTGCATTTCGTTAAATGCTTTCTGTGCAGCAGCTTTGTCGCCAGTTTCAATCGCTGCGTATACTTTCTTGATGAAAGTACGCATCATAGAGCGACGGCTTGCGTTGTGCTTACGAGCCTTTTCAGACTGTACAGCACGTTTCTTAGCTGATTTGATATTAGCCAAGGTCCAACTCCCAAATATGATCTGTGTAGACAATTCAAAGGCCGAGGAATATGCCCTCTTAGCCTTCTTTTGTCAATGGATTTGTGCAAATAAGCGCCGTTAAATTTCCGGTGCCTCTTACGTTGTGATGGCGCGGATTCTAACAGCTTCATGGTCATGAATACAGCTTTAAGCAACAAAAATCGTCCAGTGATGCGCATCTATGTTGAAACTCAGTGCCAGTTCGATGAAATCCTTAATGCTTTATGTCTAAGGGTACAATCGCCGGTTAACCTTCACCGCGGTAATTGATATAATCCGCCGATTTCCACTGTCTTGAGCCAGCCATGAAGCTGATACGCGGCATACATAATCTACGCCAGAACCACCACGGGTGTGTCCTCACCATTGGTAATTTTGATGGTGTTCATCGAGGCCACAAGTCCCTGTTAAAAGGGCTATGTGCCCAAGGGCGTGCGCGCAATCTGCCGGTGATGGTCATGATCTTTGAACCGCAACCGCTTGAGTTGTTCGCGGGCGATAAGGCTCCTGCGCGCCTGACACGTCTGCGCGAAAAGCTGCGTTATCTGGCCGAATGTGGTGTGGACTACGTGCTGTGCGTGCGCTTCGATCGTCGTTTTGCTGCCTTCACTGCGCAAAACTTCGTCAGCGATCTGTTGGTCAACCGCCTCGGGGTAAAATTTCTCGCGGTGGGGGATGATTTCCGCTTTGGTGCTGGTCGCCAGGGGGATTTCTTGTTATTACAGAAGGCAGGCGTTGAATATGGCTTTGACGTCACCAGTACGCAAACTTTCTGTGAAGGCGGTGTGCGCATCAGCAGCACAGCGGTGCGTCAGGCTCTGGCTGAAGACGACTTAGCACTTGCCGAAAGTTTACTGGGTCATCCATTTAGCATCTCCGGGCGAGTTGTCCACGGTGATGAACTGGGAAGAACCATTGGTTTCCCAACGGCGAATTTACCGTTGCGTCGTCAGGTTTCCCCGGTAAAAGGGGTGTTTGCGGTAGAAGTCGCAGGCCTTGGCGATAAACTGCTGCCGGGCGTTGCCAATATAGGCACGCGGCCAACGGTGGCGGGTCTGCGCCAACAGCTGGAAGTCCATTTGCTGGACGTTGCAATGGACTTATATGGGCACCATATAGATGTGGTGCTGCGTAAAAAAATACGCAATGAACAACGGTTTGCTTCACTTGATGAACTGAAAGCGCAAATCGCCAAAGATGTGGTAACCACCCGCGAATTTTTTGGGTCTAAGACCTGAGCAAGCTAACTACGGAACCGAGAATCTAATGAGTGACTTTAAATCTACCCTGAATTTGCCGGAAACAGGGTTCCCGATGCGTGGCGATCTCGCTAAACGTGAACCGGGCATGCTGGCTCGCTGGAATGATGATGACCTGTACGGCATCATCCGTAATGCAAAGAAAGGCAAAAAATCCTTCATTCTGCATGATGGCCCTCCATACGCGAACGGCAGCATTCACATTGGTCACTCCGTTAACAAGATTCTGAAAGACATTATCGTTAAGTCCAAAGGGCTTTCTGGTTTTGACTCGCCGTATGTTCCAGGTTGGGACTGCCACGGTCTGCCAATCGAACTGAAAGTAGAACAGCTGATTGGCAAACCGGGTGAGAAAGTCTCCGCCGCTGAATTCCGTGCGGCGTGCCGCAAATACGCCGCAGAGCAGGTTGATGGCCAACGTGCCGACTTCATCCGTCTGGGTGTGCTGGGCGACTGGTCACGTCCTTACCTGACCATGGATTTCAAAACCGAAGCGAACATCATTCGTGCGCTGGGTAAAATCGTCGGTAACGGCCACCTGCATAAAGGGGCTAAACCTGTGCACTGGTGCGTCGACTGTCGTTCGGCCCTGGCTGAAGCGGAAGTTGAGTATTACGACAAAACCTCTCCTTCTATCTTCGTTAACTTCCAGGCTGTCGATGCTGATGCCGTGAAAGCGAAATTCGGTGCCACGCAAGTTAATGGCCCAGTTTCGATGGTTATCTGGACCACCACTCCGTGGACTCTGCCTGCTAACCGCGCAGTTTCTCTGAACGCAGAATTCGAATATGTGCTGGTGCAGGTTGACGGCCAGGCGCTGATCGTCGCCAAAGACTTGCTCGAAAGCGTAATGAAGAGCGCGGCAATCGTCGAGTGGACAGTTCTGGGTACTGCCAAAGGCGCAGACCTGGAATTATTGCGCTTCAAGCATCCGTTCTTAGATTTCGACGTGCCAGCTATTCTGGGTGAGCACGTAACCCTTGAAGCCGGTACTGGTGCGGTGCACACAGCTGGTGGTCACGGTCCTGACGACTACGTTATCAGCCAGAAATACAATCTGGAAATTGCCAACCCGGTTGGCCCGGACGGTTGCTACCTGCCTGGTACCTATGAAGGTCTGGATGGCGTTCAGGTGTTTAAAGCTAACGACCTGATCGTTAACATCCTGCGTGATAAAGGCGTCTTGCTGCACGTTGAAAAACTGCTGCACAGCTACCCGCACTGCTGGCGTCACAAAACTCCAATCATCTTCCGTGCCACTCCGCAGTGGTTCATCAGCATGGATCAAAAAGGCCTGCGCGCGCAGTCTCTGAAAGAGATCAAAGGCGTGCAGTGGATCCCAGACTGGGGTCAGGCGCGTATTGAATCTATGGTCGCTAACCGCCCGGACTGGTGTATCTCTCGCCAGCGTACCTGGGGTGTGCCGATGTCGATGTTCGTCCACAAAGACACTGAAGAGCTGCACCCGCGCACGCTGGAACTGATGGAAGAAGTGGCGAAGCGTGTTGAACAAGACGGCATCCAGGCGTGGTGGGATCTCGACCCGCGCGACATCCTTGGTGACGACGCTGATAACTACACCAAAGTGCCAGACACTTTAGATGTGTGGTTCGACTCCGGTTCAACGCATTCATCGGTTGTTGATGTGCGCCCTGAATTCAGCGGCCACGCGGCAGACATGTATCTGGAAGGTTCGGATCAGCATCGCGGCTGGTTCATGTCTTCACTGATGATTTCGACGGCGATGAAAGGCAAAGCGCCTTACCGCCAGGTACTGACTCACGGTTTCACCGTTGATGGTCAGGGCCGCAAAATGTCTAAATCCATCGGTAACACCGTTTCTCCGCAGGACGTGATGAACAAATTGGGCGCCGATATTCTGCGTCTGTGGGTAGCATCAACGGATTACACCGGCGAAATTGCTGTGTCCGATGAGATCCTGAAACGTGCTGCCGACTCTTATCGTCGTATCCGTAACACCGCGCGTTTCCTGCTGGCGAACCTTAATGGTTTCAATCCAGAAACCGATATGGTGAAACCGGAAGAAATGGTTGTACTGGATCGCTGGGCCGTCAGCTGTGCGCAAGAAGCACAAGCCGATATCCTTGCCGCTTATGAAAACTACGATTTCCACGAAGTGGTGCAACGCCTGATGCGTTTCTGCTCCATCGAAATGGGCTCGTTCTATCTCGATATCATCAAAGACCGCCAGTACACTGCGAAGTCCGACAGCGTAGCGCGTCGTAGCTGCCAGACCGCTCTGTTCCACATTGCAGAAGCGCTGGTTCGCTGGATGGCACCTATCATGTCCTTCACCGCCGATGAAATCTGGGCGTTCCTGCCAGGCAACCGTGAGAAATATGTCTTCACCGGTGAATGGTACGAAGGTCTGTTCGGTCTGGCTGACAGCGAAACGATGAACAATGATTACTGGGACACGCTGTTAACCGTGCGTGGCGAAGTGAACAAAGTTATCGAACAAGCACGTGCTGATAAGCGTGTGGGCGGTTCTCTGGAAGCTGATGTGACTCTGTTTGCCGACAGCGAACTGGCAGCGAAGCTCAACAGCCTCGGTGATGAATTACGATTTGTCTTGTTGACCTCGGGTGCAGCAGTTGCCGATTATGCTCAGGCAACTGAAGACGCGCAGCAAAGCGAAATCCTCAAAGGATTGAAAGTTGCTCTGCGTAAAGCTGACGGTGAAAAATGCCCGCGTTGCTGGCATTACACCACCGACGTCGGCCTGGTGGCGGAACACGCAGAAATCTGTGGCCGCTGTGTAACTAACGTAGCCGGTGACGGCGAAAAGCGTAAATTTGCCTGATGAGTAAATCGATTTGTTCGACCGGCCTGAGCTGGCTGTGGCTTGTGGTGGTGGTACTGATCATCGATCTTGGCAGCAAATACCTGATCCTCCAGCATTTCATGCTGGGGGACACCGTATCCCTGTTCCCATCGCTGAATCTGCACTACGCCCGTAACTACGGCGCTGCGTTTAGTTTCCTTGCGGATAAAGGCGGCTGGCAGCGCTGGTTCTTTGCGGGTATTGCTATCGGCATATGCGTGATTTTAGCGGTAATGATGTATCGCTCAAAAGCGACGCAGAAGCTGCATAACATCGCCTATGCTTTAATCATCGGCGGCGCACTCGGCAACTTGTTTGACCGTTTATGGCATGGCTTTGTGGTCGACATGATCGATTTCTATGTCGGCGACTGGCACTTCGCCACGTTTAATCTGGCCGATACGGCAATCTGTATCGGTGCGGCGCTGATTGTTCTGGAGGGGTTCTTTGTCTCCTCCGACAAGCCCGCTAAGCAAAAAGGGTAACCCATGGCTGAGTCTATCCAGGCTAATAGCAGAGTTTTCGTGCATTTCACGCTGAAACTCGAAGATGGCTCCACCGCCGAGTCGACCCGCAACAACGGCAAACCGGCACTCTTCACGCTGGGTGACGAAACACTGTCGCCAGGCATGGAAGACCAGCTAGTCGGTTTGAAAGCAGGGGACAAAAAAGCGTTCTCTCTGGCACCGGAATCGGCGTTTGGTATTCCAAGCCCGGACATGATCCAGTATTTCTCTCGTCGTGAATTTATTGACGCGGGTGAGCCGGTGCCGGGTGCCATTATGTTGTTTACTGCAATGGATGGCAGCGAGATGCCAGGTGTAGTACGTGAAGTTAACGGCGATTCCATCACCGTTGACTTTAACCACCCACTCGCCGGGCAAACCATTCATTTTGATATCGAAGTACTGGAAATTGACCCGGTACTGGAGGCGTTGAATGCAGATCCTGTTGGCTAACCCTCGTGGCTTTTGTGCCGGGGTAGACCGCGCTATCAGCATTGTTGAAAACGCGCTGGCCATATACGGCGCGCCGATTTATGTCCGTCATGAAGTGGTGCACAACCGTTACGTGGTTGATAGCCTGCGGGAACGCGGGGCGATTTTCATCGAGCAGATCAGTGAAGTGCCTGATGGCGCAATCCTGATTTTCTCAGCACATGGTGTTTCTCAAGCAGTACGCAGTGAAGCCAAAGGCCGTGATTTAACGGTGTTTGATGCGACCTGCCCGTTGGTGACCAAAGTGCATATGGAAGTGGCTCGCGCCAGTCGTCGTGGTGAGGAATCCATTCTGATTGGCCATGCTGGCCATCCGGAAGTGGAGGGCACCATGGGCCAGTACAGTAACCCGAAAGGGGGCATGTACCTGGTGGAATCGCCGGAAGATGTCAGCAAGCTGGATGTGAAAAACGAAAATAAACTTTCGTTTATGACCCAGACCACACTCTCTGTAGATGACACTTCTGACGTGATTGACGCGCTGCGTACCCGCTTCCCAAATATTATCGGTCCGCGTAAAGACGACATTTGCTACGCCACCACCAACCGCCAGGAAGCGGTCCGTGCGTTGGCTGATGAAGCAGATGTGGTGTTGGTAGTTGGCTCGAAAAACTCGTCCAACTCCAACCGTCTTGCTGAACTGGCGCAACGCATGGGCAAAGCGGCGTACCTGATTGACGACGCTGCGGACATCCAGGAAGAGTGGGTAAAAGACGCTATTTGTGTTGGGGTGACGGCAGGGGCATCAGCCCCCGACATTCTGGTGCAAAACGTTCTGGCTCGCCTGCGTGAACTCGGCGGTAGCGACACCCGTGAACTGGTAGGGCGCGAAGAAAACATCGTTTTCGAAGTTCCGCGTGAGCTGCGTGTGGATATCAAAGAAGTCGAGTAAAAGCGCATATGAATGGCTGAGTGGATAAATACCGATTTTATCCACTCTTTATTTTCTTTCTTCATATAACTACGTAACTTTTTTGGCACTGCATCCATGAATATGAATGCAGGTAGTTTTCACCTTAAATAAGGTGTGAAATGCTTAGACTCTCTCCTGCATCCGGTAAAATACAGACAGCTTGTTTCCCATATTCTTGAGCCCTGGTTGCAAGAATAAATGGACTAGTTTCATTGTTCTCTGAAATGAACAATGAAACTAACATTGGAAGATTAATGCCAGTGACAATTCTACTTGTGGGATACTGAAGCGAAAAATAACTGGCAGCATACTCATGAGCGCTACTTTTGCTTTCAATGAGAAAAAGAATGCCGTGCTGCACATCTAGATTTCCCAGGGTTTTTTTATAACGTTCGAGCAACACTTCCACACTATCACCTTCAAAAAAGCTAATTGATGATACGTTACGGATAGAGCCCACTGTGTAATATGCGACTTGTAATAATTCTTTTGCAATCAATCCATTAGAAGCAACAACTATTGCCACTTTCATATATGTCTCCCTTTAGGCTGATACAGCTTTCAAACTACCTCATATACTTTTGCTCAAATCTAATCAGGAATAGCCCTTTAAGTCTGATAGTCGCTGTATGAAGACCTCGCGCCCAGGACAGAATGAAAGGAAGGACCCTTCCGACCCGTAGGTCATTAATTTTACATCCCGAAAGTCAGGGATAATCAGTTTTGCTCCGCATGGCATAAGATCCTCTTCCCCAATACCGACACAATAAGCTCCTGCGGCGACAGCGGAAGTTACTCCACTTTTTGAGTCCTCGAAAACGACAGTTTTACTGGGAGAAATGCCCAAGCGTTCGGCCGCGAGTAGATAAGGATCGGGGAACGGCTTACCACGAGCGACATCATCTCGTTCAACGATCACGGAGATACATGACTCTGCTCGGAGTAGGGCAATAACACGATCAATTTTGTAGCGCCAGCCGCTAGTCACGATACCAACTGTAATTCCAGCCGAACTCAGCGATGCGATAAGCTCTGCGACACCAGGAATAGGTTCGCAGTCGGCGGTATTTTCAACATGTATGATGTGTGCCTGGATTTTTTGTTGATCCGAAAGAGGCAAATCATGGAAAAGGGCCCGGATGGTATGTGGGCCAGGCTGGCCATGTATATGTTTGATGATTTCTGCTTCAGTGATCTGGCGCCCGTACATCTGGGCTGCCTCACGCCATCCTTGCTCGATAACAGCTTTTGAGTCGATAAGAACGCCGTCCATGTCAAACAGAACTGCCCCAACCTTTTCTGTAAGCTCAACCATATTTTTAATCTCCATTATTATGCTGTGTTTCACGCTTAACTTGAGCAGCGGCGACAACCACTTGTCCCAATGAAATACCGCCATCATTAGTGGGAACTAATTGATGAAAATACGGTTTTATTCCGTGCGCCTCCAGGCTATTTAAGGTATTTACCAGAATGAATTCATTACAAAAAACGCCACCGCTCAACACAATTTGCTTTATTCCAAATTGCTTAATAAGGCGTAAACAAACTTCACAGATGATATCTACAACCGTAGAGTGGAAGCGTCGGCTCAGCTCAGATATATCGGGGATTGGTTGACTCAACTGGTGCGCCAATTCTCGGATAAGAGGTCGATAGTCCACTACCAGACAACCTTCATTATTTTCAACAATATACTCAAGTGGCCTGGCCATATGAAAGTCACGCTGTAATAGTGCTTCCATTTCGATTGCAGCCTGTCCTTCATACTCGACTTCGGTGCAGATGCCCATCAGTGAGGAAATACCATCGAATAAACGACCCATGCTGGAGGTCGTTGGGGAGTTAATCTTTTTTATGGCCATTTTGGAAAATATTTCACGTCTTTGTTCAGAGAGGGCGTTAATAGCGGGTATATCAATTTCTGTCAGATTTTCACCAAATGCTTCTACAAGAAGTGAAATGGCGATGCGGATTGGCTCTTCCACTGCTTTATCGCCACCAAGCAGAAGCATTGGTCGCAAATGTCCAACGCGTGTGAATCCTTCAGCATCTCCAAGAAGGAATTCTCCACCCCAGATCGTTCCGTCAGTGCCATAGCCGGTGCCGTCGAAAACTACTCCGATTGTTTGGCCTGAAAGTCCGTTTTCTGCCATGCAGGAAACCATGTGAGCATGGTGATGCTGGACTTGGACGACACGTATCTCTGATTGTTCGATAGCATTTCGAGTCGAGCGGAATGCAGGATGCAGATCGCAGGCAAGCGTTCCTGCTTTTACTCCCAATAGTTCTTGCATGTGCCTGGCGCAGTCGATGTGTGACCGGAATGTTGCATCATTTTTCAGATCGCCAATATGCTGGCTGATGAATACTTGCTTGCCCTTACTGATGCTAACGGTCGTTTTTAGCTCAGCACCAAGAGCTATCACCGAACCAACTGAATAAGGTAAATGAATAGGGTATGGAGCAAAGCCTCGCGAGCGGCGAAGAAAAAATACTTGAGGTACATTCTTTCCTTCAAGGACTATTCCACGGACTACAGAATCATCTATACGCGTACGGATGTCTCGATCATTCAGTACAAAGTAGTCTGCAATCTCTCCTAATTGTTCAATAGCTATAGGGTTTTCGAACACAATAGGATGCCCGGAAAGATTACCACTGGTCATGACCAAAACAGGTAGAGCAGGATCTTCAAGCAGTAGATGTTGCAATGGTGTGGATGGGAGCATCACTCCTAAGTTTGGATTACGAGGGGCGATCTCTTCCAATAAAGAGATTGCTGTTGGATGTTTACGCAAAAGCACTATGGGCCTTTGGACGCTTTCAAGAAGCTCTTCATCATGCTGGTTTATTAATACCCAGCTAGCAGCGCTGAGTGTGTTAGCAACCATCACAGCGAAGGGTTTTGCATCTCGGTGTTTGCGACGCCGTAGTTCCCGTACTGCAGCTTCGTTGCTGGCATCAACAACTAAGTGAAATCCACCGAGACTTTTGATAGCAACAATAGCCCCTTCACGTAATCTGGATATGACATAGCGCACCACATCATCAGTGATAATTGAATTCCCTGCTTTATCAGTTAGCTGAAGATGTGGTCCGCAAGACTGGCACGCATTTGGTTGAGCATGGTAACGACGATCTTCAATATCAATATATTCACGATTACATTCTGGGCACATCGCAAATGCACGCATAGTACTTTTGGACCGGTCATATGGCATGCCAAGGATGATTGAGTAGCGTGGTCCACAATTAGTACAATTAATGAATGCATAACGGTAACGACGATCGCCAGGATCGCGCATTTCCCGCAAACAGTCTTCACAAACGTTTGAGTCAGGCGGGATGATGGTGTTCATATTCGCAAGATCCTGACTCTTACGAATATCAAAGCTATGATAATTAGGTGCAATTTCGTCAATCTGTACTTCGAAGACGTCGATAATTTTAGCCAGAGGTGGTGGATCTAATTCCAACTCAGTAATGAAATTTTTGATAGCGTCTGAAGGCGCTTGTAATTCGAGCAACACCCCTTCTGAATCGTTGAGAACCCATCCAGTGATGCGATGAGTACGTGCCAGACGATGAACAAAAGGCCGGAAACCGACCCCTTGTACAATCCCACAAACTCGATAACGGCGTGTTTGAAGTAATGCCAATTTTTCAGCAGAGTCTGGGAAGTTCAGCACCATAAAGTTCCTCGATTGTTGTCAGGGAGCCATCCGATTCCACCATTTGAACAACCGGCTGAGAGAAAGCTTCAACTTCACCAATAATTTTTGCCTCTTTTCCGCAAGGATCTTCATGCAGCAACTCTAAAACCTTATCCGCTACGTCGGGTTCGACAAAGAGACATAAACAACCTTCATTGGCCAGATTAATCACATTCACACCTAGCATGTCGGCAGCCATAGCGGCCTCCGGAAGTACTGGCAGTGCTAGTTTACTAAAACGAATCGCACAATTTGTCGCACGCGCATGCTCATGCAGCACCGCAGATAGGCCACCGCGAGTAACGTCGCGCATTGAAGCAATCTTGCCGGCCGGCACGTTATTCAATACGTTATCAATCATATGATTAAGTGGTGCGCAATCGCTCAAAACCTTACGTTCAAAGCCCAGGCCTTCGCGAATTGATAGAAGGTGAATAGAATGATTTCCGATGTAGCCGCTAAGGATGATTTTTTGCCCGGGACGAACGTTGCGGATAGAAAGTGAGTGGTGTCTCATTACCCCGATGCCAGCAGTATTGATGAAAAGTCTGTCAGCTTCTCCTTTTCCCACAACCTTCGTGTCACCAGCGACGATCTTGACTCCTGCTGAATGAGCTGTTTCACGAACTGACTCAATTATTTTGAGCAGTTCAGATATTGGCATACCCTCTTCGATAATAAGGCTCAGTGTGATGTAGAGCGGGCGAGCACCACTTACCGCCAGATCATTCACGGTGCCGCATACGGCAATTTTACCAATGTCACCATTTCCGAAGATAAGTGGAGTCACTACAAAAGAATCCGTAGTGAATGCAATGCGGTTAGAGGGTAACTCTAGTAATGCACTGTCTTCCATGGTACCAAGATAAGCGTCACCTAAAGTCTCAGCTATTTCCTCCACAAGCTCACGACTAAGCTTTGCGCCAGTGCCGTGATCCAGAACCACAATTTCCTGCGAACGACTAACCTGAGGAGTCTGTACGTTAGCTTTACTCATGCTCGACTCCCTGTACCGCGCTCTGGGAGATCATCACTTTTATTCAGCAAAGAGAGAATTTCTGTAGAAGGTGCTACGGTTGCGCAATATCCTGCGAGCCACTCAAGTGCGCGATCAGTATCTTCTGTCGTCGGTGAAAATACGCAGTCATCAGGGACCCAGACGTTATAGCCTCTAAAGAATGCATCTGCGGCTGTAGTCTGGACGCAAACATGGGTTTGTAGCCCGGTAACGACTACGGTTTTGACTCCGAGTCTCTGGAGCGTGTTATCCAACTCGGTTTCGAAAAATCCGCTATCTCGGCTTTTGACAACAACCAGATCTGAGGGGTGGTGAATAATATCGATCAGCTGATTGCCTGGTGTGCCTGCAATCGCTGGAATTCCCGCCGCGCGATTTTGGTATCGGCGTTGTACCGCTGGGTCATTAGGGTCATGGATGAGTTGTAAATGTATGACCAATTGACCTGCTTTCCGAATACCGTCAAGAAACATGTTGAATTGCTTCAGCTTACGTTCGAGTTCTTGCGCGTCAGTCGTTATTTTGTAGGTAAATTCGTACTGTAAATCATTGGTGAGTACGGCAACATTTGACATATTCATATTCCTTTATGTGTATAAGCTATCAGTAGATACAATTATTTCCTTTAGACCACTAAATTTGGTAATAATATATTCAGGATAATAATGAATGTGGCTTTCGGGTTAGCATTACTTTAAACAATAATTTCAAATACACTTCCTCGTAACATGTTCCCTTGTTTATGAGTTATATTACTCACCATGCCACTAACAATGGTCAGCTGTATAATTCCAATTTTTTGTATTTTGATAGAAGGTTAGAATGGATATCAAACTGCTGCGTGCATTCATTACGTTGGCCGATACGGGGAACTATCATGCTGCGTCGGAAATTCTCTATCTTACTCAACCAACATTAACTAAACAGATTCAGGCTCTGGAGCATTTGCTAGGCACAAGTCTTTTTCAGCGAGGACGTTACGGCGCAAAATTAACAATTTCTGGAAAGCAACTTTATCCCTGTGCCGGTGACTTATTAAAGCAGTATGACGAATTTCTGATACATGCCCTTAATATACAGAAACTTGATCTGAATAAATTGGCGCTTGGTTTTGGTATATCCTCATTTCAAATTGCACCAGCATGTGTAAATATTCTTCGTGAGCAACATCCGAATGCTGAAGTATCTCTCAGCAATATTCCGTCCAGCGTGCAATCCCGAATGCTGTTAGAGGGGCAACTACAGGCTGGGTTTATCCGTTTGCCAGTAGCCCATCCACTTAGGGCCACCGTATTAATGGAAGAAAAATTAGTGCTGGCAGTTCCCTCGGGGACAAGGGTTGATAGCTCAAATATTCAGCATTTACTGAATAGGTACCAACTATTGCAAGTTAATTCACTTCGTGAACCTTGTTTGGCTGGACAAGTTGACTCTTTTCTCAAAGAAAATAATCTTACGGCCAGTTCTACATTAGCTACTGATGATATTCATAGCTTGCTCGCACTAATTGCCGGAGGTAATGGCGTTGCTTTACTACCGCAAAGTGTCAGTCATTTTCTGCCAACTGGAGTAACGCTGGTACAACTTGAAGCCAGGCACAGTGGATGGCAGATTGGTATCGCGTGGAATCCACAAATTCAGAACGTGCTAAGGGATAAGTTTTTACAGATTGTATTTCAAGAGTAATTAATCATCGTTATATAAAATAATAAGCTGAAAAAATTATTTTATAGCATCAAGCATAGTGCCGTGTCCCTAAATTCCACGTGGGTAATCAACGATAAAATTTTCGATAATATGCAGATCTTCCTGGTTTATATTCCAGCAAAGTGTGCAATCAATCCCAAAAGGGGAGCATTTGCTCCCCTTTTTCCTTACGCATCGTCCTCATCCTGCATAATCGCACTGCGCCCGCCATCCATCACAATTGTCGTTCCGGCAATAAACCCGGCTTTATCGCTGGATAAGAACAGGCACAAATCGCCGACTTCCTCGGCACGCCCAATGCGGCCTACCGGGTGTTTGCGAATAGTTTTGTCGCGGGCGGCTTTGCCATCGGCATGCGAGTCAAACCAGACCTGATTGCCGTCGGTGTCGATAAAACCAGGCGCGATACCCACGGTGCGAATTTCTGGCCCCCATTCGATAGTCAGGCTTTGCACCAGTGAAAGCAGGGCGCGCTTGCTGATGTTATACGGCGCGCAGCCTGGCATGGTTGAAAACGCATGATTTGAGGTGATCACCAGGATCGTCCCTTTGCTTTTTTGCAGCGCCGGGCGGGCGCATTTCGCCAGATACCAGTGCGATCGCAAGTTCAGATCGAAGTTATGCGCCCAATCGCTTTCTTCACAATCGATCCCTTTAAAGACGTTTTTACCGGCGTTAGACACCACCACATCAATGCGGCCGAACAGCTTTTCGGCATCAATAACGAATTGCTTAATAGACTCCGTTTTGGTCACGTCGACGGAAAAATAGAAATAGCGTTCGGGATATTCAGCCAGCATTTTTTGGGCATTTGGCGCTCTTTCCAGCGCTGAAAAAGCACAACCGATAACAATATCGCCATTGCTCAGAAAGGTCTGTGCAATGGCCTGGCCGATACCCTGGCTGGTTCCGGTAACAATCACAACGCGTGCTGATTTTTGACTGCTCATTTCGTTAACCTCAAAAAAGCTAAGCTTAGAGTTGGAATTCGCTCAGGAAGCGATCAAGGGTCTGATGGTCTTCCGTAGAAAGCTGCCAGCCCGGCTTGCGGCAATAATCGCTGGCAATAATCCCACGTCGTTGCAGCAGGGTTTTCTCAACCTGAATGATGTATTCGCAGTGCGTCATCCAGCGCTGGATATACGGCAACAACGCCTGATGTAACGTCTCGGCTTGCGCCGTTTCGCCCCGTTGCCAGTGCTGGTAAATCCGCACATAAACCTCGGTAAACGAACAACCCGGCATCACACCTTTTCCGCCTGCCGCCAGCATTTGCAGCATATACAGCCCGGCATAACCGTTCAGCACGCTGGCCTGTGGTGCCAGTTTCAGGAACTCGCGGGTATAGTCGACCGGTGAGTTACACTCAATTTTGAATACCGCATGCGGGTAGCGGTCTGCGACCACTGCCAGTTGTTCCGGCGTAATCGGCAGGCCGGTTTCACCCGGTGCGTACTGAACCATGACCGGAATATCCACCGCTTCCAGCACGGCAAAAATATGTTCCTGAATGGCCTGCGGATTGGGGCTAAGAAAGAACGGTGGTAGCAGCATCAGTGCATCCACACCTAATTTGGCGTAGTAACGCGCACGTTTTATCGCCAGCTCAGTGCTGTGATCGGTCACCGACATCGCCCGATAAAGCGGGCTACCTGCCAGCGTCGAGACAAACATTTGTGCCAGCCGATCGCGTTCCTGATCGTGCAATTTCGGGAATTCACTGGCGATGCCAAACAGCGTGGTGCCTTGCGCTCCGCTGGTGGAAAGATGCTCCAGCAGGCGCACAAAACTGTGTTCGTCAATTTCGCCCGCAGGCGTAAACGGCATCGCGGTAATGGGATTCACGCCACCGATGTCTTGCGCCGTATAGTGCTTAGTCATCAGTCTTCCTCCCGATCAGCCAGCACCGCGCCTTGCGCGGCAGGCAGCGCCCAGCGGCGATACAAACGTAAGAAGCCACGAGGCACTTCTTTGTTCACCGGCTGCCAGTTTTCACGGCGTGTTGCCAGCACTTCTTCCGCCACATGCAGCGTCAGCAAGCGTGATGGAATATCAATTGAGATTTCATCGCCGTTTTCCACCAGCCCTAACTCACCGCCATCTACCGCTTCCGGCGAGATATGGCCGACGAACAGCCCACGGTTGGAGCCAGAAAAACGCCCGTCGGTAATCAACGCGCAAGTATCAGAAAGCCCCATGCCTTCCAGCGATTTCATCGGCTTATACATTTCCGGCATCCCCGGCCCGCCTTTCGGGCCTTCGTAGCGCAGCACCAGCACGCTGCCGGGCTGAATCTGGCCGGACATAATCGCTTCTACGGATTCCTGCTCGCTGTTGAACACCACCGCAGGGCCACGGAACACCATCAGGTTTTCCGGAACGGCAGCCGGTTTGACTACGCAGCCCAGCGGCGAAAGGTTGCCATGCAGCACGGCGACACCCGCTTCGTTACGCACCGGAATAGCCAGCGTGTGAATCACTTCCGGGCGGCAACTGCGTTTAGTGTCGGCAAGCAACTGGGCTTTAGTTTTACCGGCAACGGTCAGCGTATCCAGGTGCATCAGTTTGCTGATTTCAACTTCTACCGCCTGCACACCACCAGCTTCCCAGAAGTCGATCATGTCGTGTTCGGAGGCCGGATACAGCGAGGCGACCAGCGGCACACGGTGGCTGAGCTCATCAAAAGCGGACAGCGGCAGATGGCCTAGCTCGGCTTCGTAATAAATGGCTTGTAGATGCAAAATTGCATTGGTTGAACCGCCGGTTGCCAGCAAATAAACCATCGCGTTATGAATGGATTGCGCGGTAATAATCTGGCGCGCATTCACGCCATTGAGCACCAGTTCCACCGCCTGACGCCCGGTTTCTACGGCGCAATCGCGGCGTTCTTGCGACACCGCAGGCAGCGTACTGCTGCCCGGCAAACTCATACCCAATACTTCACCAATGCAGCACATGGTATTCGCGGTGCCGTACATGGTGCAGGAGCCAGGGCCCGGCTCGGCAATATTCTCGATATGGGCAAACTCTTCTTCGCTGATTTCACCGCGCATCTTCCAGCCGATGGCTTCAGTGACGATATTGCCATCCCAGTGCTTGCCTTTGTATTCAGCCGGATACATTGGCCCGCCGTTAACCATAATCGCCGGTATATCTAAACGCGCCGCCGCCATTAACATCGCCGGAACGATTTTGTCGCATGAACCAAGCAGCACCATGCCGTCAAAACGGTGAGCGCGCATCATCACTTCGATAGACGCGGTAATCACTTCGCGGGCGGCGAGGATATAACGCATCCCCAAATGCCCTTCGGCGATACCGTCACACGGCGCGATGGTGCCAAACACCATGCCCACGCCACCGGCTTCGTCGATGCCTTCCAGCACTTTTGCCGTCAGCTCATTCAGGTTGGCATGGCCCGCCGTAGCATTGGTATAACTGTTCACCACGGCAATCACCGGTTTGCGCAGTTGCTCATCGGTATGCCCCATGGATTTGTATAGCGCACGTTTCAATGCGCCATCATCACCTTCGAGGATCGGGTTGAAATGCGTGCCACAGCTGGCACATCCGCCACATCCGCTCATATTCACAATCTCTTTTTGTTCGTTAACGACGAGGTGCCGCATTGATTTGATGGGCAGCATTAGGCTGCACACCGCTTTGTTCAGGTTGAACTATCACTTTTTTAGGGTTTGCCAGGCGTGCAGGCAAAAGCAGGATGAGCGGCACACAAAGCAGCAGGAAACCCGCCAGAATGTATAAGCCGATATCTGTACGCCCGGTGGTATCTTTCAGCCAGCCCAGCACAGTCGGGCCGAAGAAACCGGCCAGGTTGCCAATCGAGTTCACGAAAGCGATACCCGCAGCGGCGGCAGTGCCAGACAGCAGCGCGCCGGGCAGACTGATATAGGTTGGAATCAGCGCCAGGGTGCCGGACATCGCCACGCAAATCCACGCCATCATCCAGAAGGTAGAGCCGCTGCAATACGCGCTTAACGTCAGGCCGATACAGCCAACCAGCGCAGGGATGGCGATATGCCAGCGGCGCTCTTGCTTGAGGTCAGAGTGGCGGCTGTTCCACACCATAAATGCCGCGCCGAAGACATACGGCAGCGCCGCCAGCAGGCCGATATACAAATCGTCATTCACGCCGGAGCTTTTGATGATCGAAGGCAGCCAGAAGTTGATGCCGTAATAGCCGATATTGAAGCTGAAAAACACCAGTGCCAGCAGCCAGACATAACCGTTTTTCAGCATCCCTTTCAGGCTGCTATCCACTTTGCCTTTATTGAGCAGCGCGCGGTTGGCTTCATCTTTTGCCAGATCGTTAATGACCACCTGCTTTTCGGCATCGCTCAGCCATTTCGCTGACTTCACGTCGTTATCGAGATAACGCAGCACCACAAAAGCGAGCAGGAAAGAGGGGATCGCTTCAACCAAAAACAGCCATTGCCAGTTATGCAGGCTGCCAACGCCTTCAAAAAGTTTGAGGATCAGTCCGGACAGCGGGCTACCGATAATCGTTGAAAGTGGGGTGACCAGAATAAACAGCCCCAGGGTGCGCGCAGAACGCCACGACGGGAACCACAGCGTGAGATAAAACACGATGCCAGGGAAGAAACCTGCTTCGGCCACGCCGAGTAAAAACCGCACCACGTAGAATTGGGTCGGCGTGGTGACGAACATCATGCCTGCTGAGAGCACCGCCCAGGTTGCCATAATGCGGGCAATCCAGAAACGTGGCCCAAACTTCTGCATCAGCAAGTTGCTTGGCATCTCAAACAGGAAATAGCCGATAAAGAAAATACCGGCACCCAGGCCATACACCGTGTCACTGAAATTCAG
Source organism: Buttiauxella agrestis ATCC 33320 (assembly GCA_024169445.1). Lineage (GTDB taxonomy): Bacteria > Pseudomonadota > Gammaproteobacteria > Enterobacterales > Enterobacteriaceae > Buttiauxella > Buttiauxella ferragutiae. The sequence continues at coordinate 288,724 of JALKFA010000001.1, read as the reverse complement.
CGCATCCTGCATATGCAGTTTGGCGAAGCCGACGTTAACGCGGTCCAGATAGGCGAAGAAATAACACAAAATCAAAAACGGAATCAGTCGCCGGGTTATCTTGCTGTAAACCCGCGATTCAGCGGCCGCATTCGCTGATGTACTCTCGATTATGTTACTCATTGTCATCTCCAGAGGTAGGGGGCCTGAATTCTGAGCTCAGGCCTGTTGTTGTTTTATTCGGTGGTGATTGGGTTACTGGTCTTGCTCTGTTGCGGCTGGCCGATATGGCGCAGCGCATTACCGCGCATTAAGTTGCGTTCGATATGTTCCAGAGAAATATTTTTGGTTTCAGGAATGAACAGAAGGGTCAGCACAATACACACCACGTTCAGCGCGCCATACAGCCAGAAGGTATTCGGGCTGCCGATGGTGTCGATCAGCGTCAGGAAAGTAGCACCGATGATCATATTGGCGATCCAGTTCGCCATCGTGGAACAGGTGACGCCAAAATCGCGCCCGGCGAGCGGTTGGATCTCCGAACACAGCACCCAAATCAACGGGCCAGCACTCATCGCAAAACCGGTGATGAAAACCAGCAACACGATAACGGCGGTATATTGCTCGGTCGGGTTAGAAATACCGCTATGGAACATATAACCGAGAATGCCCATGCAGATGGCCATGCCTGAGAAGCCCAGTTTCAGGATAGGTTTGCGTCCCCAACGGTCAACCAGAGCAATCGCGATGAACGTTGCCAGCACGTTGGTTAAGCCTGCAATTACCGTGCCCCACATTTGTTCGCGGGTGGTGGCAAAACCGGCGATCTCAAAGATCTTCGGGGCGTAGTACATGATCACCGTCATACCGGTGAATTGCTGCATAAACTGGAGTAGTACACCGAGATAAGTGGAACGGCGGAAGTGTGGGTTGTGCAAGAAAAGCTGCAAACCGCGTTGCTTCATCTTCACGCTTTCGCGAATTTGATTCAGCTCGTCCTGCGCTTCTTTATCGGAGTTACGCAGCAGCTTCAGCACTTTTCCAGCCAGTTCATGCTTGTTTTTCATTGCCAGCCAGCGCGGGCTTTCGGGCAGTGTCAGCACGCCGACAAACAGGATGATCGCCGGGAATGTAATAACGCCCAGCATCCAGCGCCAGTGGCCGCCTTCGCTCAATGCCGCATCAGACAAAAACGCCGCCAGAATGCCGATCGTAATCATCAACTGATAAAGAGAAATCATGCTGCCACGAATACGTTCCGGTGCGATTTCAGACAGATACAGCGGCGCGGTAAACGATGCAACGCCCACGGCCAGGCCGAGAATAAAGCGCGATACCGCGAGCACTTCCATGCTGTGCGCGACGGCACAACCCAGAGAACCGACGATAAACAGCACTGCACCGAGCAACAGGCTTTTCTTGCGCCCAAGGGTTGATGACATCGGGCCGCTGCACAGTGCGCCGAGCGCCGCACCTAACATCATGATACTGACGACAATTTCCTGGTGATGGCTGCTGAGATTAAATTCGCTAGCGATAAACGGCAGTGCGCCGGCGATGACGCCCATATCGAGGCCAAATAGCAGCCCGGCGAGTGCGGCAAGGAAGCAGACCAGTAAAGTCTGCCGATTAGTCTGTGTAGGGGAAGAGATCGTATTCATTAATAACGCCTCAAAGTTATGGATTTTTAGATCCTGAATTTGCGGGCGGGTGTGCCTGCAATTGTTGTTGTTATTTTTAAAACCGCGCCATCCAGGGCGACGGGTCGGGCAAGTCCATCTCGTGCAGAAGTGATGTAAAGATCGGATAAATTTGGGCCACCGAACGTGCAACTGCTGGGCTGGCTGACGGGCAAGGCTATGCGGCCAGATTCAACCAGTTGGAGATTGTCTATTCGGTAGCGCGCCAGGCAGGAACTTCCCCAGCAAGCGTTAATCAGTTCGCCATCGTCGGTCAGCGTCGAGCCATCGGGAATGCCGTTGACCTGGTATTCCTGTTCGATGTGCAGCCCGTGTGGCTGCGACGTCGCACGGTAAAAACGGTGACGTAACGAATCGGCAAACCAGACGTTTTCGCCGATCCATTGCAGGGTATTCGGGACTACCAAACCGCCCAGCAAATGCTGAGGCGTGGGGGAATCCGCGCAGACTCGATACCAGCTGCCAATCGCCTTCTGAGCGGTTGGGTCCATGGTGCTAAACCACAGCGAACCATCAGGCGCAATGGCGGCTTCATTTGGGCGTGTTCCGTGGGCCTCATTCGGCCACGCACAAACCGCACTCGACTGTTGGTTTTGGTAGTTGTACAGCGAGATACCACTCTGGCTGACCACCAGGAAAATCTCTGGCTCAGAGGTCAGCAGCACCGCGCTGGTGAAAACCGGCATCGGGCGAACATCAACGCTTCCGGCTTGATTCGGCCAGTAACGCAACAGGCGATTTTGCAAGATATCGACCCACAACAGCGAACCGCTCCGGCGACACCACACCGGCGTTTCACCCAACTGCGCACGATATTCACCGATAGCCTCGATATTGCCGCCGATACCTTGATTCATGATTTAGCCCGCGCACTGGCGCCAGGCGTGTTGATAAGCCTGGGCACGTTCACGAAGGGTCGGCATGCTCAAACCGGCCTGATACAAACCGCCGCCAAGACCAAAACCGTTAGCGCCTGCCTGGATGTAACTGCGCATTTGTGCGGCGTCTGGCTGGATACCGCCAACCGGCAGCATGGCGACACTGCGTGGAACCACCGCGCGGAAAGCTTTGGTGACGACCGGGCTGACATGCTCCGCCGGGAACAACTTCAGTGCGCTGGCTCCGGCGTCGATCGCGATGAACGCCTCGCTGGGCGTCATGATCCCCGGCATGCTGATCAACTTGAGCAGGCGCGTGCGGCGAATAACTTCAGGGCAGCAACTTGGGGAAATAATCAGTTGCCCGCCGCATTCGGCGACCGCATCAACTTGTTCAACCGTCAGCACCGTTCCTGCACCCACATAGCCACGCTCGCCCACCACGCTGCGCATCAAAGCAATCGACTCCAGCGGTGACGGGCTATTCAGCGGCACTTCAAGATAGTGAAAACCGCACTCGAGCAGGATTTCTGCCGCTTCGACGGCGTCTTCAGGCGTGATGCCGCGCAAAATGGCGACCAGCGGTAACGGCTCTTGTTGCCATTGGGCAATGAAATTTTCCGGGCTCATGATGGGTTTCCTTGAAGCTGGGTAAAGAGGTGCCACAGGCCATGAATAAAACAGTCATCGCCGTTAATTGCGGAGAGATTCAGGCCCAACTCGCCTGCGGCAAGCTGATAGCGGGCGGTTAGTGACGGGCTGCCGACCAGCCACGCCTGTTGCCCGGCGGGTACGGCCTGCAATTCGTAGCCAATGGTTAAGCCGGACAAATAGCTGTGAACACCAGTTTCAGCAATTTCGCCGGCCAGGCGGCGGGTGCGGGCTGAGAAGATTAAGTGGGTAAATGGCGCGCCTTGCCGGGCGGCTTTCACACCTGACAAGAAAGCGTCTGTATCTTCCTGCTGTTCTGGCAGCGCACGCCCGAGAATGGAATGCTGACTGAGCAGCGAGAATATTTCGCCGCTCATAAAGGTGGCGAACGAGGTAATTTCACCATTAACCATTTGCGCATGTTTGCTGTGCGTGCCGGGCAACAAGGCGGTGTGCTGGCTGGCAGTATGCAGCAACGCCAGGCCTAATAGTTGTACTTCTTCACCGCGCATTACGTCTGGCTGAGAGAACCGACTGTTGCCGTTCGCGCCGGGAATAATCCACGCCGGGCTGCCCCAGTCGGTGGTGAAAGCCAGCGTACGAGCAGCCAGATCTTCGGCAAGACAGGGGAGCGGTGCATAAGGCACTTCATGCCAGCCTTGCTGCGAACCAACCATTCCTGCCATTACAATCGGCAGGTTGCCGAGCTCTTCTAACCACGCGTGCAGCAACGTTTGCAGCGTCGAGGCAAATTGCCCCTTTTCAACGGATAACAACCCGCAAGGCTGGCTAATTCGGGAAACAGGCTGCGAACCGGACATTAAAAATGCACGGAAGTTGGTGGTTCCCCAGTCGATGGCAATCCAGTGAGTTTTCATTCAAGTAATACAAACCATGCAATCTTGTAATACAAGAATGCTAGAACAAAAAGCACCCACAGTGTGTGAGGGAGATCGAAATTACGTCAGATGAGGATCAAATAATGTGGTCGAACATTTCCGGTCGATCCTGCCAGATGCGTTTTTTAGCGGCATTGAGCAAAATATTACGCATTTGCAGGCGGGCTTTATCGACTTCTTTCAGGCGGATAGCATCGAATAGCAGGTAGTGTTCGTCGACGGCGGCTTTGGTCTGGCGCACGTCTTTTTCCAGCGTTTGCTTAAAGGAGAGCGCCATGGCGGCGGAAAGCGCGTTGCCAAGGGCTAAAAGAAAGGGATTATGCGTGGCGCGTAATAACGCATGGTGGAACGCCATATCGCCTTCTTCGAATAACGATCTTTGTGCTTCTAGTTGGCCATTGCGCATTAACTGGAGCGCATCTTCCATCGCCGCCAGATCGTGTCCGTTGGCGTTTAACGCCGCAAGCGTTGCCACATTAGGCTCGAAAATCAGGCGCGTCACAATCAGTTGCTCAACCAGTTTAAGGTCAAGTTCACCTTCAGCCAGCCAGCCCAACACATCAATATCCAACAGGCTCCACAGTTCGCGGCTATTCACCGTGCTGCGTTTCTTGGCCTGAATCGAGATAAGCCCCTTGGCAGCTAATACCTGAAGTGCGTTACGCACTGAAGTCCGGGAGACTTCATATTCAAGGGCCAATTCGTTCTCGCCAGGCAATGACAGTCCTGGCGCAAGATCGCCGTGCATAATTCGCCGCGCAAGATGCTGGGTGACGGATTCTGAAATGCTGGCCTGTGGGAGTTTCATTACACTTTCTCGATCAAGTCTGAACCTGGTAATGAGCGACATAATAAGCTAATCGCACTTTGATCGCACTGTATGTACTTAAAAGATAAGAGAGCATGGCTCCGTAATGAATTAACGCGACGCAGATCGACATTCTCCGGCCTGGGCTTAGGGTTAATCGATTAACCTTGCTATGCTGATTAGGCAGTTCTCCTTGGGCCGGAGAAACAAAATGAACATTTCTGTCAACATGCCGCCTTGCGTGGCATTCCACAACGGCCATTTTACGGCTGAAGATCTCATCACTAAGGTTACCCGTAGCGGCGATCTGGCTGGCGTTTTTTACGATACCGACGCCTGGCGAGCATTGCCGCCGGAAACGGCAATCTATCAGGTCGAAATGCTGAAATCTCCGCAGGGCGAAGGTGAGCTTTATGCTGGCACCACGCACCTGAATCCGGGGCGAATCGGCGACGAGTTTTACATGACGCGCGGGCATTTCCATCAGCGGCGCGAACAGGGCGAAGTCTATTTTGGCCTGCGCGGAACGGGCTTATTGCTGCTGCAAGATGAGCAGGGAAAAGCGCGCTTTGAGCAGGTTTCGCCTGGTTCAGTGCATATTATTCCAGGTGCGACAGCGCACCGTTTGATTAACACCGGAACTGAAGTTCTCTCCGCACTTGCCGTTTGGCCAACTATCGCCGGGCATGATTACGCGGCGCTGGCACAAGGCTTTGCGCTGCGCGTGGTGTTGCAAGGCGGAAAAATTCACGGCAAAGAGGTGCAAAATGGCTGAACAGCACCTGAATTTTGGGCTGGATATGGCGATCCACCACCAGCCGATGGGCTTTAGCTATGGCGAAGAGGTGATTGGCCCCGTACCGGAGATCCGTAAACTCGATCAGATCCGCGCCTCGTTGCGCGATCCGGCATGCAATGGCCCGGAAGACGTGTATGCCATCGTGATGGATGTGGCGCGTTTGCAGGACACCGATGAGCTTAAAAAACGCATGCTGCTGTTTGGCGTGGTGACTTACGCTTCTGGCCGCCTGGGCGATGAGCCGATTCGCAGCCAGGGACATATTCACCGCATCAGTGAACACAGCGGTTGGTCGCCGCCTGAGCTGTATGAAATCTGGCAGGGCAAAGCGATTATCTACATGCAGGAATATGTAGCTGACGACCCAGGGCGCTGTTTTGCGGTTTGCGCGGGGCCTGGTGAGAAAGTGCTGGTGCCGCCGGGTTGGGCACACGCGACGATTTCTGCCTCGCCGGATGAACCGCTGACGTTTGGTGCCTGGTGCGACCGGGAATATGGTTTCGAATACGATGCGGTGCGGGCATACAAGGGGCTGGCGTGGTATCCGCTTTTGCAAGATGAGCATATTGCCTGGCAGCATAATCGCCGTTATATGCCGGGGCGTTTACAGGTGACCTCGCCACGCCAATATACCGAATTTGGGATTACCGATGCGCCGCTGTATCAACAATTTATTGATGATCCGGCGCGTTTTCAGTTTATTTCAAAGCCGGGAATGGTGAGCGGGAAGTGGGTGGGGTTCCATCCTTAAAAAAGTCGGGTGACGCTGCGCTTACCCGACCTACGAGTTTGGTGTCGTAGGGGGGATAAGCGCAGCGTCATCCACCATGTTTTACGAGAACAGCCCCACAGCCACACCCGCCGCCGCCAACACCAATAACAACAACATTGCTTTCACCGGTGACACACCGCGTTTCGCCATCAAATACCAGGTGCCAATCACCACTAATAGCGGCAACAGGTTCGGGAAAATTCCGTCCAGCATCTGCTGCACATGAATATTCACGCCATCTTTGGTGACAAACTCTAGCCCAGTGCCGAGTTTCACGTAACTTGCCGCCACGCCGCCCATCACGAACACGCCTAATAACGATAGCGCTTCACGCAGGCGGGTTGATTTGCTGCTTACCAGCATCTCAACCGAGGTTGACCCCATGCGGTAGCCTTTCAGGAACAGGAACCACGAGCCGGGAATAATAATCGCCAGCCACGCCACGCAATAAAACAGTGGCCCGAGAATGTTGCCGCCCGCTGCCAGCGCCATGCCGATACTGAGCAGAATCGGGATCAGCATGCCTGGTATCATCGAATCACCAATCCCCGCCACCGGCCCCATCAGGCCAACTTTCAGCGTGTTGATGGTTTCGCCGTCTATCGGCTCGCCGTTGGCGCGTTTCTCCTCAAGACCCAGCACCATGCCGTTGACGATCGCCCCCAGCTGCGGCTCGGTGTTGTAGAACGACGCATGGCGTTTGAGCATCTCTTTGCGTTGTTCGTCATCGGGATAGAGCTTTTTCGCCACCGGCAACATACTCAAACAAAAGCCGAATGACTCAAGGCGCTCAAAGCTCATGGACGAAAGGTTGTACATCATCCAACTGCGCCAGCAACGGCGCAAATCCTGGCGAGTGAGTTTACGTTCTTCCATCAGAATTCATCCTCATCATCAGCGGGCGTGGAGGCTGTGCGTTCAGCCTGCGGCTCAGGTTTGTAGTTGTAGTGAATCAGTGCCAGCAACGCGCCGACAATCACCAGCGCCACCATGTTTAGCTTCAGGAAAACAATGCAGATAAACCCCACCAGGAAGTAAATCAACATGCTGTAATTCTTGATAATTTGCTTAAGCAAAATCGCGATACCGACCGCAGGCAGAATCCCGCCCAACACGTTCATGGTGGAAAGCACGATGTGCGGCAGGCTGTCCATAAAGGCGTTGATGTACTGCGCGCCGAAATAGACTGCGATAAACGTCGGAATAAAACGCATCAGGAAATTGGTGGCTTGCGGCCAGATAGCACTGTTGAGATACACGCCGCGTTCGTCGCCTTTCTCCAGTGCGATATCCGCGCGGTGGTTCCACCAGGAATTGAGCACCATCATGGCGTTAAACAACACCGTACCCGCAATGCCGATGGTCGCAGCCAGCGCCACAGCCACTTCCGGGCCTTTATTGGAAAGAATGCCGAGTGCGATTGCCGGGAAAGCAACAAAGTTGAGATCCGCAGGCATCGAACCGCCGGGAGTGACCATCGCGATATACACGGCCTGAACCGCCACGCCGATGATAATCCCGGTTTGCACATCGCCGAGAATAAAACCTACCAGCATCCCTGAAACCAGTGGGCGGGTAATTAAATACCAGCCGCCGGTCAACCCCAGCAGCCATGGGCTGCTAAGTGCACCGAGGTAACAGAGAATGCCGATTAGAGCTGCTTCGAAAGCCATAAATGCACTCCTTTATTTGAGTTTTTGTCGAGCATCCTGCCAGCTGTAACTGCTGGCATCAGGTACCAGTCGAAATTCAATCTGATGCCCGCGCAGCAGCAGATAGTCGAACGCCGCTATCTCTTCGGGGTTCACAGATTGATTCGGGCCAATGGTGGTGGTGGTGGCTCGCGCGCTCATCGGGCCAACGTTGATTTTCTTATTGCTGTTTTGCAGGCTGATACCCGCTTCCTCAATGCGTTTTAGCGTTACCGGAGATTTACCAATCACAAAATAGTGCTTCTCACTGGCGATGATCTTTGGCAGTTTTTCAATCGCGGTGGCGGTATCAAACAGCCAGACTTTGGTGTCCTGCACAGCGCCTTTCATCACCGATGACAACAGCGGATCGGCGGCAACGGCATCATCAATGGCGACGATCCCATCGCACGGCAACTCTTTTGCCCAGCGGGTGATCAGCTGGCCGTGGATCACTCGATCGTCAATGCGCACAAAAGAAATACTCATCGTTGCCCCTTAGAAATCATCAGATTGTGTGGTTTCAGTCAGTTGCGCCTGAACCAGCGTGTCGTGTGTTTCTGCCAGTAAAACCTCTGCCGCCTGTGCGACATCGGTCAGGTCTTTTATTTCATCGCTCAGCAATACCATCGGGAAATTCACCCCGCCTAACACCGCCATAGGTGGCTGCGTTTGCGGGTCGAATGCATGATGGCAGGCGATATTCCACGGCGTGCCGCTTTGCAAATCGCATAACACCAGCACGCCGTCAGCACCTTTACCGGCCTGTTTCAGCACTTCGGCAAACTCATCGCCAAAACTATTGATGCCCTTGTTTTCCGTCAGCATCACGGGGAAAACATGCGGCAGTTCGCCGTAGACCATTTTGCCGCCAGCCAGTAATGCTTCGGCAAGCGAGCCATGTGTTGCCAGAATCACGTTGATCATCTTGTTATCCTCTTACCCAGGCTTTCATGGTGGCGAGTTGCTGACCCGCAGCACAACCGTATGGGGAAATGCGATATTCGCCGACAGCCGCCGGCACAATGAAGGTTTCGGCGTAATGCACCACAAAGGGTTCGAATGCGCCGTGCGGGCTTTCAACCAGAGCGGCATCGCCTTCAACCAGATTCAATACGTTGACGCCGCCGTGGGTGTGGTGGGTGACCGGTTGAGTAAACCAGTGGCGACGGGTTTCGATAAATTCACGTTCATGCAGGCCGGTGCGTTCTTCACTCCAGCCATCGCCTGCGGCAATCGACTCAAAATGGTTGACCAGATGTTCGGACACCCATTGCGTATCGCGTTGCCAGTCAATCACTTGTGCGCCGTGTTCAAGATGCACCGGGCGCGGCAGGCCATCCAGACCCAAACGCCCCCAGTCCCACAATTTGAAGGTGAAAATGTACGGCGTGGCGCTGATTTCCAGCACCATCGCGCCGGATCCGGAACAGTGCACGGTACCTGCCGGGATCAGGAAGTGATCGTGTTTACGCGCCGGAAAACGATTCACAAATTTCTCGTCATCAAACGCTTTTTCGCCACGTTGGGCGGCCGCGAGATCGTCGAGCATTTCTTGTGGACTGATACCTGTTTTGGTCCCCAGATACACTTCGGCACCCGGTTCGGCTTCCAGCATGTAATAGCTCTCATCCTGGGTGTAGTGCATGCCGAAATGCTGCTGGATATATTCGGTTACCGGATGAACCTGGAAGCTTAAATTCTGCCCGCCGATGGTATCGAGGAAATCGAAACGGATCGGGAACTCCGCACCAAAACGGGCATGGACGCGCTCGCCAAGCAGCGGACGCGGGTAAAGCAACACCAGATCCTGAGAGGGGATCTCGATCCGCACATCACCAAAACGCAGTAACAGGCTGTTCTCCTCGGGCACACAGTCAAAACACCATGCGTAATTTGGCTTTGAGGGATCGAGATCGAATTTATCTTTCATCCATTGCCCGCCCCAGACGCCTGGGTCGAAGAATGGCACCACGCGGAACGGTTGTTGCGTGGTTTGTTGCAGCGCGCAGCGCAGCGCTTCGCCGCTGACCATCGCCGGTTGTTCGGCGTTATTGGTATCGAGCAGGAAATCCGCACGCTTCAGCAACGGTGTTTTATGGCGGTCAAACACGCGCCATTCAATGAAAAAGGCACGCTTGTAACGGCGCAGAATATCTTCATCGGTGTTATTCGCACCCCAGTTGCCGAGTTCGCCACGGCGAAAACGCTGCTGGATTTCCCAGCGCGCCAGATCCGCATACACCAGCACATCACCGCTATGAATTAGTGCGGCTCCTGGGCCGTAAACCACCACCAGGCCTGATGTGATGTCAGCGACTTCACGCTGCGCTTGTGCCAGTTTGTCGGGGCAGAAAAACTCAGGTAACTGGTGGCAAGAAAGTACGCCGAATACGCGGTCATCCGTCAGGTTATAGGCCAGTAAATCATGCAGATGTTGTTCACTGATGCGCGCAGATTCCGCGTTAATCACGCATTGCGGGTTCAGTTGGCTAATCAATTGTGCGTGGAGCGTGTCGAGTTCAACGCCGGGATAGCAGTCAATCACCAGCACGGTTTTCGCTGAGCGTGTCAGTTTCTCGCTTACTGCATGTTTGATGGCAGACCATCCCTGCCAGGCTTGATGGTCAAATCCCGAAACGCGGACTTCGGGATACTTGTCATAAGATGCCGGATACATAGTTTTCTCCCTGTTTCTGATAGATTAAGATTAATCGATTAACCGTCTTTGAACAGAGTGGTAAACGCGATTAACCTGTCACTTTTGCTAAGATGTTGCCTAAAGTTGGGTTATCTGTGATGGCATTCACACGTGGATAAGCAAATTTTTGGTTATTCGATTAATCTATTGGGAATTACGTAATTCCGAGGAGTGCCGATGAGTACCGTTACCCTTGCCCAGGTGGCAAAACAAGCGGAAGTTTCCACCGCAACCGTTTCGATGGTGCTGCGCAATCGTGGCCGCATTTCTGACGCTACTCGCCAGCGCGTGCTCAAAGCTCTGGATGATTTGGGCTACGTGTACAACCAGACAGCAGCGAATTTACGCAACCGCACCAGCAACCAGGTGGGGCTGTTATTGCACGACATCACCAACCCTTTTTACGGTGAAATGACGGCGGGACTTAGCCAGGAAATGGAACGCCATGACTTGCTGCTGTTTCTGGCAAACAGTGAGGAATCAGGCGAGCGTCAGCAAAAGTTCGTTGATTCTCTGATGCGCAATAACGCCTGCGGCATGGTGTTGTGCGCGGCGCGGGAAACGCCTCCGCTGTTTTTTGAAACCCTGAAGCGGCGCAATATTCCGGCGATTATGGTGGTGCGCCCGATGGATGACGTGGATTTCGATTTTGTCGGCACCGACAACTTCCTTGGCACCCAACTGGCAACACAACATTTGCTGCGCATGGGGCATCGCAATATTGCGTTTATCGGCGGTAGTGAAAACTCTATCAGCCGGGCGCAGCGTATCGGCGGTTACAGCAGCAAATTGCTGGAGCATCGAATACAGCCGAAAAGCGAATGGGTGGTTTCATCGCTTGCCAGCCAAAGTGATGGGGCGCGGGTGGCCGAGGAGTTGTTCCGCCGTTACCCAGAAATTACGGCAGCGGTGTGTTATCAGGATATTGTGGCATTGGGCGTGATGCAGACGCTGCGCAAAATGGGGCGTCAGACCGGTGTGGATTTCGCGCTGGTGGGGTTTGACGATATTACCGAAGCGTCGTTAGTGCAGCCTGCATTGACCACTGTTTCGGTGGCAGCCAAAGAGATTGGCCGCAAAGCCGGAGAGTTGTTGTTTAGCCGCATTCAGGGCAACGACGAGCCGCCAAAACGGATTATTCTCCCGCCCACGCTGGTGGTGCGGGAGTCCTGCGGGTTTGGTTTAAGATAGATAAACGGGTTTTGTAGGGTGGATAAGCGATAGCGTCATCCACCATTTGCGCCTGTTGTTACAGATAAAAGCGTCGGATGTCGCTACGCTAATCCGACCTACGATAAAAGTTTGTCCTCAGTCTCGGTTAAGCGGCGCACCAATTCCATTTCGCGCTGGCGGAAGGGAATGCCGTATTCGTCGAGCACATCGTGGAACCACAAGTGCGCGTAATCCACGCCGCTTTTGCGTACTGACGGCCAGGGGAGGGTGGTTTGCGTTTTGCCGCGTACCAGCCCCCACTGGTAACAACCGACGTTCAGGGCGGCAAACAGCGGCAGTTGCTCCTCCATAACGCAACCGACGTGGCGCGCCAGCCATTCAGTGCATAACAGCGGGCGCTCGAACGTATGCCAGAAGCGCAATACTTGCAGCATTTTCGGCGTTGCAAGATATGCGTGGAAACTCACCACATCCGAAAGCCTGGCGGCGGCAACGTCGATTGGATGCGCGAAATACTCCGTTAGCGGTTGATCGGGATCCTGCGAAATATGCCATGCGCCAACAGTCAGCGGTTGCGCAGGATCTTCGTCACGCGCCCAGGCGAAAACTTTATGCAGCAGCTCCAGCGCAAAATGTTCCAGTTTTTCATCGAACTGTATTTCCTCAAGCCCGCTGGTAAACGTGCCACGGTTGCCTGGTTCGTTGTACAAATCCCAGATAGCGATGCGCGAATCGCTTCTGAAATGGCGCACAATGTCTCGCACGTAGCGCTCAAGCTGCGGCCACATCTCGCGGTTGCAGACAATTTCTCGCCCAGGGCTGGCTGCCGCCTGGCTGTTATGTTTGCCGGGAATCGGTGCTTTTTGTGGCCCTAAAAATGGTTCGTCCCCGGAAAACGCACAGTCATCCATTAATGTCAGCATCACTTTTATGCTGTGGCTATCGGCTATCGCCAGAAACTGTTCGATACGCTCCAGCAGCCCGTCGCGGTCGTTCTGCCAGACAATAAACGGCAGATTGATGCGCAGTTGGTTATAGCCAATCTCCTGCGCCCAACCCAGTTCCTGGTTGATGGTTTCGGCGTCAAAAGTTTCGCGTTGCCACAGTTCTGTCCAGTTCACGGCACTGCGTGGCAGGTAGTTAAAGCCGCAGATCCAGCCCTGATTTTTGTGCCATTCTGCGGCTTGTTGTTTGCTCCATTGGGTACGCATGTGTCGGCTCCTTTACGGTGCATCTGGGGTTAAAGTTGCGGTGGTTTTACGCCCCGGCGTATTGCCCCAGACTTTGTCATATTCATAACCGGTAAGATCTTTGATGACTTTGCGGGTTTCCATGTCGCAATCTTCCAGATTGCCGCCCAGTTTCAGGCGCGCCACTTCTTTGATCAGCGTCTTGTGGGATTCACGCGTTAACTTGAATTTGAACGTCATATAGAAGCTGATAGCCAGTAAGGCTGCGGTGGCAAAGATCATTAGCCCAACAATGGCGTGCAAGGCTTGAATAGGTTGCTCGCCCTGGCCTTTAACAAAACCGTTCTCTTCCAACACCACACCAATCAACATGATGGCTATCGCCACGGTACTTTTGCGGGTTAATACCATGACACCGGCAAATATTCCCTCGCGGCGTTTTTTGGTGACAATTTCATCAATGTCGGGAATAAAGCTGTAAATGTTCCATGGGATAAAATAAAGACCCGCACGCGAAATACCCAATACCACAAATACTGCTGAGAACACCATGAACGAGACATTCAGGTTGGTGATATAGGCATAAAATAAGAAGGCTAATACCGAGAAAATACAGCCATAAGATAAACGCAGAGCAGCGGACGGTGAGAAGTCAAATTTGCTGAGGAGCATCATAAAGACAAATGTTCCCGGAACAGAAACAAATGCGGCAACGCTTAAATAACCTGAAACCGCAGCCGTATCCTGATGTAAACCGTAAACCACGTAATAGGTAAATACTGAACCAAAGACATCCATCGCCGTAAATGAGGCAATATAGATAATAATGTGCTGGCGGAACATTTTAATTTTAAATGAGGAGAGAAGGTCTAAAACCAGGCTCTTTAAATGATGCCAGAGATTGCCGCTATTTGCGCCTTCCGCTTCGGGTTCAAACTCTTCGCGCACATCTTTCGCTTCCCAGGTGCACATCCAGGTAGTGAAGACGGCGATGCAGAAAATAGCCGAGAACAACAGGCCGGTGTAGGTATAAGTCATCGGGTTATCTTTGCCGGTGAACTGCATAATCACGCCCGGCACTGAAACTGCCAGAAAACCACCGAGTTGTGAACAGATCATTCGCACACCCGATAAACGGGCGCGTTCGGCATAGCGGTTAGTCATTTCTGCGGCCAATGTTTCCCACGGCACCAGCACCATTGCTGACAGCAGTTCAATGGAAAGATAGGTACCGAGATAATACCAATAGCCCATATCTGTTACCCACAGCAGGGCGTATAAGAACATCAGTGGGGCGCTGAGCAGTAAAAAGAAGCGACGGCGACCGAAACGTTTACCCAGCCAGGTATTGGCGAAGTTATCGGTGATATAACCCATAATCGGGCTTAATACGGCGTCAATAACACGGGCAATAGCAAATATCGAACCGGCTTCCAGTACTGATAATCCACAATAGGTGGTGTAGAAAAATAATAACCATGTGCCAATAATGGCAAAAGCTCCGCCGCCAAATAAATCGGTAACACCATATCCTATGGCTGTTCCGTAGCCAACTCTGCGTTCAGTAGGTTTCATATTGTTATTCCATTTTTGTAGGGCAAAAGGAAAGTGTGTTTATTCTGAAATCTCTATCCAGTTCCTGGTTATCGAAGATTGATAAATAGCCTCTACCATCCGTAGCGATATTTCTGCCTGGTGAATATCGACGTAATTACGGACATTTGTTTCTGACAATGAGTGATAAAAATTATTAATTGCTAACTGGTGGCTACTGCCCCAATAACATTTTTGCGCGGCATTGGGGGATTCATCACTGGCCAGCAGTTCTTTACCTTCACCTGAAATGCACCACAAATTATTGTGATGAAGTTGCAGTAAACCGTTTTCGCAGTGGATCTCTAAAAGCAGCGGCGAGTCGGTGGTATGGCAGTTGGTAGCATAAAAAATCCCACGCGCCCCGTTGGCAAGTTCCATATTGGCCATTGCCGTGTCTTCAGCTTGTGTGGCGTGGCTCAGAAAACTGCTTTCCACCACACCTTTTATTGCGTCCACGCCCCCGGCAAACCACTGCATTAAATCCAGCGTATGAATCGCCTGGTTGATCAGCAGGCTACCGCCTTCGCTGGCCCAACTCCCGCGCCAAGGACTTTGCGCGTAATAATCGAGCGAACGGCTCCAGGTCAACACTGCTTTAATACTCAGAATTTTTCCGTAGTGGTTCTCTTCTAGTAACGCTTTAATCTTCTGGCTGCTGGGGTTCAGGCGATTTTGGTAGCAAACGCCAAGCTGTGAGGTCGTAATCGCCAGCGTATTTTTGATGTCTTTGACTTCGGCGGGATTGAGCGCCACCGGTTTTTCGGTGAACACATGTTTTCCGGCGATGAGCGCTTTGGTAATCATCTCTTTATGCGCGGCGTGCGGGGTGCAGATATGCACCACTTCAATCTCGTTATCGAGCAGCATCTCACAGTAATCTGCGTAATAGCGGCAACCGTAGCGTTCGGCGAGTGCCTGGCCTTTTACGGGGTCGGTTTCGACAATGGCCCGTAATTGGCAGGCTGGGTTGGACTGAATGGCCTCCACATGCAAGGTGTGGATTGCGCCACACCCGACAACCGCAGCTTGAATCGCTTTCATCATTCTTCCACTCCATTGGCCAGCATTTGGGCGCGGACACACAATTCAGCCGCTTTGAACGCATGTTCCTGTGTCATCGCATTTTCGGTGCGATTCAAACAATCCAGAATCAGCTCGCCGAAGAACGGGAAACCGACTTTTCCGGCCACCGGATAGCGGAATTCACCCTCTTGATTTACCAGATACACCACGTCTTGTTGCTGGCGGGTGATGTCGACGTATTTGCGGATTTCGATATAGCCGTCAGTCCCGAGCAGGGTAAGACGCCCGTCGCCCCAGGAACTTAGACCTTCTGGCGTAAACCAGTCGCAGCGAAAATAGCCGCTGGCTCCGTTTTCGCCCTTGAGCATGGCGTCGCCGAAATCTTCAAATTCTGGGTATTGAGGATGGGTATAATTACTGGTTTGTGCTGCCACAACTTGCGCGTCGTGGTTGCCGGTATAAAACAGGAACTGTTCAATTTGATGGCTGCCAATATCGCAGAGAATGCCGCCGAAACGCTTCTTAACGTAGAACCAGTCCGGGCGGCCCTGCCCTTCGCGATGCGGCCCGGTTCCCAGGGTTTGAATAACCCGGCCAATGGCACCCTCGCGCACCAGTTGCCCGGCAAAAACTGCGCTTTCAACGTGCAAACGTTCGCTGTAATACACTGCATATTTGCATCCGGTTTCCGCCACTTTTTCTTTGGCTGCGGCAAGTTGTGCAAGGGTTGTCAGCGGCGCTTTATCGGTGAAATAGTCCTTTCCGGCATCCATCACCTTCAGGCCAAGTGCACAACGCTCCTCTGGTATCGCTGCTCCGGCAACCAGGTTCACACTGTCATCGCCAAGAATCACTTCAAGTGATGGTGCAACGTTGACCTGCGGATATTGCTTAACAAACTGTTCCACTTTCTGCGGGTCAGGGTCGTAAACCCATTTAAGCGTGGCACCCGCTTCAATCAGGCCGTTGGACATGCCGTAGATATGGCCGTGATCAAGTGCGGCGGCGGCAAAAACGAAATCACCCGGTTGCACGACTGGCTGCGGTTTGCCTGTTGGCGCGTAATTCATACCGTCGTTGAGACTCATGCTTATGCTCCTTGATCCATATTTTTGCCCAGCGGGATGGCGCCTTGTTCGGCAAAATTTTCCACCGAGGACGATTTTTCAAAGAAGTGGGGAGCCTGGTTGACCAGGCCGCCAGTCAGGTAATACGGGTCACTGGCCGCGATCGGCAATGAGACAAAGCTGCGGGTGATGGCGGATTTATAGATTGCGGTGATGAGTTCCAGCGAACGCTTGCCTTGCGGCCCATCAACTAACGGGGCGGTGCCAGTGTGTAGCGCGTGCAGGAAGTTATCGATTTGCCCGGTGTGCAGTGTCCAGGCCAGGCGCGGCACCGACTGGTAGCTATCTTCAAGCTGGTTTTCCAGCGGGGCATTACGCTCTTCAAGCGGGAAACCGTTGGCGGCGGCGATGCTGGCGAATTTATCCCATGGTGCGGAAATACGTGCTTTTTCACCCTGAATCACAATCTTCTGATCTTCGCCGTGATGCACCACGGAGGAGGTCAGTTGCGTGAGTGCACCATTGCCATATTTGAAAATTGCCGCACTGAGGTCTTCCACTTCGGCGTTGTCATGGGAGACGTTGGTGGTGACTGCAACCACTTCAGTCGGGAAGCCCAGCATCCACTGAATGGCATCAATATGGTGTACCGCATGGTTGAGCGTGCAACCACCGCCTTCTTTTTCCCATGTGCCGCGCCACCACAGGTCGTAATAGGAGTGGCCACGCCACCAGAATGAATCCACCTGCGCGTGGCAAACTTTGCCGATTTGGTCACTTTCGAGCACTTTTTTCAAACGCCAGAAGGCATCGGTAAAACGGTTTTGGGCAATGATAGACAGCGTTTTACCGCTCGCCACGGCGGCGTTGATCATCGCGTCGCATTCCTGAAGTGAAGCAGCCATCGGTTTTTCACACAGGACGTGTTTTCCCGCATTCAGCGCATCAATAGAAATAGCGGCGTGAACATAAGGCGGGGTACAGATATCGAACACATCAATGGTGGGATCATTAAGAATATCCTGGTGGTTGTTGTAAACTTTTGCGGCTGTTAATCCGTAATGTTTTTTCTTTTCTTCAGCTTTTTCTGGGTAGATATCTACCAGCGCGACAATCTGGCAACGATCAGGAAATTCAAGATAACTTTGGATGTGATTGTGGGAAATATTACCGGTTCCGATAATTGCGATTCTTTGCATTATGCTCTCTCTTATCAAGGGTAGCGTTTGATACAGACAATAAAAGTTACTGTTTATTTTCAACAAGAATCATTTTTTGAGAGCATAGTTATGGTTTTTTTTGCACACAACAGCTATTTATGACAGGAATTGCACGACGAAAATATTACGGGCAAGCAGAAAGTGAAATGCTCTGGATTATAAAGAGTTGATGGTGAAAATAATGTAATTTCTCTAATGAGGTATCGATCACAAAATGACGGGGAAGCTGAAAATTAAAGAGATAGCTGTGCTGACAGGGCTGTCACCGAGCACTGTGTCACGGGTGCTGGCTGGTAAAAGTAATGTCAGCCCGCAGGCCAAAGAAAAGGTATTTTACCATGCTCGTCATATGGATATTTTACGGGATATTCCCGTCAGCCGTTTACTTATTAACTCATTATTAATATGTGCCCCTGCGGAAGCGTTTACTCCTCATGGTGATCATTATTATTACGAAGTGATTCAGGGGGTTGTTTCCGCTGTCTCACATTATGATACGCATGTTAAAAAGTGTTCTCTTGATATTAATGAAGCTGATACTTCATTATTCATGAGGTCGATTAGTCAGTCGGATGTTGATGGCGTAATAATTATTGGTATTGATGATGAATCACTGTATCGCATAGCCGCGGAAAGCAATAAGCCTATTGTGACGATAAATGCCAGAGATAAGAAAATGCGTCTTGATTGTGTCTCACCAGACCATTATTCCATTGGCTATAGCGCGGCAAACTATTTATTAGAGAAGGGGCATCGTCCCGTTCTGCTATTTACCGATTTGCGCCGTGAAACCATGATCCAGCGTCTTGACGGCTTTAAAAGAGCCTGCCTCGACCATCACCTGGTGTTTGATGAATCCGAGCATTTGCTGGTAACCAAAGGTTATGGTGAAACCGAAGCCCGCGCCAATTTCAAAAAATACCTCCAGTCGCGCACTAAAGCCGAACTCCCTTCGGCTATTTTTTGCGGCAGCGCAGCCATTGCGCGGGCCGTATTGAGTGAGCTAAAAAACCAGCATCTGCAAGTGCCTGAGGATATTTCTCTGATGAGTTGTGCCTATTCCCATGAAATGGATGAAATTAAACAGCTCGGTTTATCCGCGGCCTGCCAGCCTTGCCGTGAATTGGGCAGCGAAGCGGTTTATGTTCTGCAAAGTCGTTTAATGCGTGAAGTCAGCCCGCGCTTTAATTTATTGCTTCAGGGTTCCATTCAGCCGGGGGATTCGGTGGCAGATGTGAACTGGCGGCGTCGGGAACTGTATCAAACTCATTCAATTCCATAATTCTTTTAAGGCATTAATGGGTTTTACTGATAATTCCGCCGTTTTGTCATAAATTTCTTATTATCGGTGTTTTCATGTGGCGAGCCTCCCAAGGCCTCGTTAATCTGAGAACAGTTTCATTGGTTATTGAATAAAGAAAAGAGAGTCGATATGGATGAGTCACAAGTCCGCGTTGCAATCGCGGGTGCGGGTGGTCGCATGGGGCGACAGCTGATTCAGGCAGCATTACAGATGGATGGCGTAAAACTGGGTGCAGCGCTTGAACGCACGGGGTCATCCTTAGTGGGCAGCGACGCGGGTGAATTAGCTGGCGTCGCCAAAACGGGAGTTATCGTCAGCGATAGCCTGGATGCGGTAGTGAATGATTTCGATGTCTTTATCGATTTTACTCGTCCCGAAGGCACGCTTCATCATTTGGCTTTTTGCCGCCAGCACGCTAAAGGCATGGTTATCGGCACCACCGGTTTTGATGATGCGGGCAAGCAGGCGATTACTGATGCTTCAGCAGAAGTGCCGATTGTCTTTGCGGCCAACTTCAGCGTGGGTGTGAACGTGATGCTTAAGCTTCTGGAGAAAGCCGCCAAAGTGATGGGTGATTATACCGACATTGAGATCATCGAAGCGCACCATCGCCATAAAGTGGATGCGCCATCAGGCACCGCATTGGCAATGGGCGAAGCCATTGCTCACGCGATGGACAAAGATTTGAAAGATTGCGCGGTTTACTCCCGTGAAGGGTACACCGGCGAGCGCGTTCCAGGCACTATTGGTTTTGCGACGGTGCGTGCGGGCGACATTATTGGTGAACATACGGCGATGTTTGCGGACATCGGCGAGCGTATTGAGATCAGTCATAAAGCATCAAGTCGCATGACTTTTGCAAACGGTGCAGTCAAATCTGCATTGTGGCTGAGTTCGATGAAAAGTGGACTTTACGATATGCGAGATGTGCTTGATCTCAATAGTTTGTAATCGTTATTACCCATCGTGATGTGGTTATTGCAATCATAACTGTTTGATTGATAGGGCAATGTTTTATTGCCCTTTTTATTTGTTGTGTTTTATCCGCATTTTTTATGTTTTTTAATCGTAAGCATCATAAGTTTTGCTTTTCCTGCTAATAATCGTTGTTCTATGTCTAATTTTGACCATTTGGTCCACTTTTCATGCCACCATGCCCAGCTTTCCTGCTCATCCTGGTCCGCAACCGATTACGCACTATAAGTTAGTTGTTGATTTCATCGGTCAATTCCTCTTTTATCCATTAGATTGGTAAAAAACACATAAAAAGTTGCGCTTATGGTAGACTTTTACCCGGCCTCTCACTAGAATGCCGCCGTTTGTCAAAAATCCAAATGACAGGCTGTTTTGCATTGATTCCTGAATTCATTTTGAATTAATATGCAAATAAATTGACTGTTTATTCCCTGGAGGGCGTTTTGATTAAGTCAGCAATATTGGTTCTGGAAGACGGAACCCAATTCCACGGTCGGGCCATTGGGGCATCGGGTTCGGCCATTGGGGAAGTCGTTTTCAACACCTCTTTGACCGGTTATCAAGAAATCCTCACTGATCCTTCCTACTCCCGCCAGATTGTCACTCTTACTTATCCTCATATCGGAAATGTCGGCACCAATGCTGCTGATGAAGAATCCTCCCAGGTACATGCGCAAGGCCTCGTCATCCGTGACCTACCACTGATTGCCAGCAACTATCGCAATACCGAAGACCTTTCTTCTTATCTCAAGCGCCATAACATTGTGGCCATCGCCGATATCGATACCCGTAAGCTGACACGTATTCTGCGTGAGAAAGGTGCACAGAACGGCTGCATTATTGCCGGTGATAACCTTGATGCTGCACTGGCGCTGGAAAAAGCAAAAGCTTTCCCAGGCCTCAACGGTATGGATCTCGCGAAAGAAGTCACCACGAAGGAAGCTTACGCCTGGCAGCAGGGGAGCTGGACACTTGAAGGCGAGTTGCCTGAAGCGGCTAAAGAAGAAGATTTACCGTTCCATGTCGTCGCCTACGATTACGGCGTGAAACGAAACATTCTGCGTATGTTGGTTGACCGCGGCTGCCGCCTGACGGTGGTTCCGGCGCAAACATCAGCTGAAGATGTGTTGAAGATGAATCCAGACGGCATCTTCTTATCTAACGGCCCTGGTGACCCGGCGCCGTGCGACTACGCCATCAGCGCCATTAAATCCTTCCTGGAAACAGACGTGCCGGTATTCGGTATCTGCCTGGGCCACCAGTTGCTGGCTCTGGCGAGCGGCGCGAAAACCGTGAAGATGAAGTTTGGTCACCACGGTGGCAACCACCCGGTTAAAGATTTGGATCGCGATTGCGTGATGATTACTGCTCAGAACCACGGTTTCGCCGTAGAGGAATCAACACTTCCGGCGAACCTGCGCGTGACTCATAAGTCACTGTTCGATGGCACGCTGCAAGGCATTCATCGTACAGATAAAGCAGCATTCAGCTTCCAGGGGCACCCAGAAGCAAGCCCTGGCCCGCACGATGCGGCGCCGCTGTTTGACCACTTTATCGAATTGATTAAGCACTACCGTTCTACCGCCACTCTTAATAGCAAGTAAGTATCAGGAGCTAAGAAAATGCCAAAACGTACAGATATAAAAAGCATCCTGATCCTCGGCGCAGGCCCGATTGTTATCGGCCAGGCGTGTGAGTTCGACTACTCCGGTGCCCAGGCGTGTAAAGCGCTGCGTGAAGAGGGTTACCGCGTCATTCTGGTGAACTCCAACCCGGCAACGATTATGACCGACCCGGAAATGGCCGATGCAACTTACATCGAGCCGATTCACTGGGAAGTGGTGCGCAAAATCATTGAGAAAGAGCGCCCGGACGCGGTTCTGCCAACCATGGGCGGCCAGACTGCACTGAACTGTGCGCTGGAGCTGGAGCGTGAAGGCGTGCTGGCAGAATTCGGTGTCACCATGATTGGTGCAACCGCAGACGCCATTGATAAAGCTGAAGACCGCCGCCGTTTCGACGTGGCGATGAAAAAAATCGGCCTTGATACTGCGCGCTCTGGCATTGCTCACAATATGGAAGAAGCGTTGGCCGTTGCGGCGGACGTCGGTTATCCGTGCATCATCCGCCCTTCATTCACCATGGGCGGCACCGGCGGCGGTATTGCATACAACCGTGAAGAATTCGAAGAAATTTGCGAGCGTGGCCTGGATCTTTCGCCAACCAAAGAGCTGCTGATTGATGAATCGCTGATTGGCTGGAAAGAGTACGAGATGGAAGTTGTGCGTGATAAAAACGACAACTGCATTATCGTCTGCTCTATCGAAAACCTTGACCCGATGGGTATTCACACCGGTGACTCCATCACCGTTGCACCAGCGCAAACGCTGACCGACAAAGAGTACCAAATCATGCGTAACGCCTCGATGGCGGTGCTGCGTGAAATCGGCGTGGAAACTGGCGGTTCTAACGTGCAGTTCTCGGTTAACCCGAAAACTGGCCGTCTGATTGTTATCGAGATGAACCCGCGTGTGTCGCGCTCTTCTGCGCTGGCTTCTAAAGCAACCGGCTTCCCGATTGCCAAAGTCGCGGCAAAACTGGCGGTGGGTTACACCCTCGATGAGCTGATGAACGATATCACCGGTGGTAAAACGCCAGCCTCGTTCGAACCGTCTATCGACTACGTTGTGACTAAAATTCCTCGCTTTAACTTCGAGAAATTCGTCGGCGCTAACGACCGCCTGACCACGCAGATGAAATCTGTTGGTGAAGTGATGGCGATTGGCCGCACCCAACAGGAATCACTGCAAAAAGCTCTGCGCGGTCTGGAAGTGGGCGCGACCGGTTTTGACCCGAAAGTGAATCTGGATGACCCGGAAGCGCTGACCAAAATCCGCCGCGAGCTGAAAGACGCTGGCGCTGAGCGTATCTGGTACGTTGCTGATGCCTTCCGTGCGGGCCTCTCCGTTGATGGCGTGTTCAACCTGACCAACATTGACCGCTGGTTCCTGGTACAGATTGAAGAGCTGGTTCGCCTGGAAGAAAAAGTAGAAGAGATCGGCATTACCGGTCTGACTCATGACTTCCTGCGCTTCCTGAAACGCAAAGGCTTTGCCGATGCGCGCCTGGCGAAACTGGCTGGCGTTCGCGAATCAGAAATCCGCAAACTGCGTGAGCAATACAACTTACACCCGGTTTATAAGCGTGTTGATACCTGTGCGGCAGAGTTCTCTACCGACACGGCGTACATGTACTCCACTTATGAAGACGAGTGTGAAGCTAACCCGAACAACGACCGTGACAAAATCATGGTGTTGGGTGGTGGCCCGAACCGTATCGGCCAGGGTATCGAGTTTGACTACTGCTGCGTCCACGCATCCCTTGCGCTGCGTGAAGATGGTTACGAAACCATCATGGTTAACTGCAACCCAGAAACCGTTTCAACCGACTACGACACGTCCGACCGCCTGTACTTCGAACCAGTAACTCTGGAAGACGTGCTGGAAATCGTGCGCGTTGAGAAACCAAAAGGCGTCATCGTGCAGTACGGTGGCCAGACTCCGCTGAAACTGGCTCGTGAACTGGAAGCCGCTGGCGTACCGATTATCGGCACCAGCCCGGATGCCATCGACCGTGCAGAAGACCGTGAGCGTTTCCAGCACGCTGTTGACCGCCTGAAGCTGAAACAGCCTGCCAACGCCACCGTCACCGCCATCGAAATGGCGGTCGAGAAAGCGGCCCATATTGGTTACCCGCTGGTTGTGCGTCCATCCTACGTTCTGGGTGGCCGCGCGATGGAAATCGTCTATGACGAAGTGGATTTACGTCGTTACTTCCAGACTGCGGTTAGCGTTTCAAACGACGCGCCAGTGCTGCTCGACCGCTTCCTTGACGATGCGGTAGAAGTGGATGTTGATGCCATCTGCGACGGTGAAACCGTACTGATTGGCGGTATTATGGAGCACATCGAACAAGCTGGCGTTCACTCCGGTGACTCCGCATGTTCTCTGCCAGCTTACACGCTGAGCCAGGAAATCCAGGACGTGATGCGCCAACAGGTGCAGAAACTGGCTTTCGAGCTGCAAGTTCGCGGTTTGATGAACGTGCAGTTTGCGGTGAAAGATAACGAAGTCTACCTGATTGAAGTGAACCCGCGTGCTGCGCGTACCGTACCGTTTGTCTCTAAAGCGACCGGCATGGCACTGGCGAAAGTGGCGGCGCGTGTGATGGTTGGGCAAACTCTGGTGCAACAGGGCATGACCAAAGAAATCATCCCGCCTTACTACTCGGTGAAAGAAGTGGTACTGCCGTTCAACAAATTCCCGGGCGTTGACCCACTGTTAGGGCCAGAAATGCGCTCCACCGGTGAAGTCATGGGCGTGGGTCGTACCTTCGCAGAAGCGTTCGCCAAAGCGATGCTGGGCAGCCAGTCTACGATGCGTAAACCAGGCCGCGCGCTACTTTCTGTTCGTGAAGGCGACAAAAAGCGTGTGGTTGACCTGGCAGCAAAACTGCTGAAACAGGGCTTTGAACTGGATGCAACTCATGGCACCGCTGTGGTGTTAGGCGAAGCTGGCATTAACCCGCGTCTGGTGAACAAGGTGCATGAAGGCCGTCCGCACATTCAGGACCGTATCAAGAATGGCGAATACACCTACATCATCAACACCACCGCAGGCCGCCAGGCGATTGAGGATTCCAAACTCATCCGCCGCAGCGCACTGCAATATAAAGTGCATTACGACACCACGCTGAACGGCGGCTTTGCTACGGCGATGGCGTTGAACTCTGACGCGACAGAGAAAGTGATTTCAGTTCAGGAAATGCACGCGCAGATTAAAGGCTAATTTCTTTAACTGATATAAAAAATAAACGGCTCCTCATTGCAGGGGCCGTTTGTCGTTTAAGAGTGTTCTGGTTCTGAAAGCGAAGCGCATGCCGCTGACTATAATTACCCTGCTAATGAAAATTGAACGCAGGGAGAAAATAATGCTCAATAAATCAATCATCACTCCAATTCTTGCCGCTATTGCGCTGATGTCTGTTGCGGGTTGTTCTTCCAACCAATCGGTGAAAACTGCTGACGGGAAAACTATTGTCACCGATGGCAAGCCGCAAGTGGATGATGATACCGGACTGGTGTCATACAAAAATGCGGAAACCGGAAAAACAGAACAGATTAACCGTGACCAGGTTAAATCAATGGGCGAACTGGATAACTAATTCAGACTTATCCACTTAACCCGTCAAGAATATTGACTATTAGCCTGTTGAATTACTGACTACACTCTTTCGTTAAAAGAGAGCAGTAAAACAACAGGCTTATTCATGATCTTAATTATTTATGCACATCCGTACCCGCATCACTCCCACGCCAACCGAAAAATGCTCGAACAGGCTTCACTACTACCTGATGTGGAAGTGCGCTCTCTTTATGAGTTATACCCAGATTTCAACATCGATATTGCCGCTGAACAAGAAGCGCTAAGCCGCGCTGATTTGGTTATCTGGCAACATCCGATGCAGTGGTATAGCACGCCGCCTTTGATGAAATTGTGGATTGATAAAGTGCTGGCTCATGGCTGGGCGTATGGCCACGGCGGCAAGGCGCTGCGCGGTAAACCCGTGATGTGGGCTGTTACCACTGGTGGTGGCGATAACCATTTCGAACTCGGCGACCATCCGGGTTTTGCTGTTCTCGGCCAACCATTGCAAGCTACGGCGCTGTATTGCGGCATGAACTGGCTGCCGCATTTCACTATCCATTTCACGTTTGTCTGTGACGAAAATACCCTCGAGGTACAAGCCGAAATGTACAAGCAACGTTTGCTCGACTGGCAGGAGGCAAATCATGGATAGCCACAGCATGATCCAGGCGCTGATTTACCTCGGTTCAGCGGCGATCATAGTACCGATTGCGGTGCGTCTTGGCCTGGGGTCAGTGTTGGGCTACCTAATCGCAGGCTGCATTATCGGGCCGTGGGGATTGCGACTGGTGACGGACGCCGAAACTATTCTTCACTTTGCGGAGATCGGCGTGGTCTTGATGCTATTCGTCATCGGACTGGAACTGGACCTACAACGTTTGTGGACGCTGCGTGCGTCAGTATTTGGCGGCGGTGCGCTGCAAATGGTGGCGTGCGGATTACTGCTCGGTTTGTTCTGCATG
The DNA here is from genome assembly GCA_024169445.1 of Buttiauxella agrestis ATCC 33320. Classification (GTDB taxonomy): domain Bacteria; phylum Pseudomonadota; class Gammaproteobacteria; order Enterobacterales; family Enterobacteriaceae; genus Buttiauxella; species Buttiauxella ferragutiae. Next base: position 262,130 of record JALKFA010000001.1, on the reverse strand, counting down.
TTCTTAGGATTACGCTGGCAAGTGGCGGTGTTAATCGGTCTGACTCTGGCGCTTTCTTCTACCGCAATCGCCATGCAGGCGATGAACGAGCGAAACCTGACCGTTTCACAAATGGGGCGCAGTGCCTTTGCGGTGCTGTTATTCCAGGACATTGCAGCAATTCCGCTGGTGGCGATGATTCCCTTATTAGCCAGCAGTAGCGCAACCACGACCTTTGCCGCCTTTTCTATTTCGGCTCTGAAAGTGGTTGGCGCTTTGACCATTGTTGTTTTGCTTGGGCGTTACGTCACACGCCCGGTTCTGCGGTTTGTGGCGCGTTCAGGCCTGCGCGAAGTGTTCAGTGCCATGGCGTTGTTTATGGTGTTCGGCTTTGGCCTATTGCTTGAAGAAGCCGGGCTCTCAATGGCGATGGGGGCATTTCTGGCGGGCGTGTTACTGGCAAGCTCTGAATATCGTCATGCGCTGGAAAGTGATATTGAGCCGTTTAAAGGCTTGTTGCTCGGGCTGTTCTTTATTGGCGTGGGCATGTCGATAGACTTCGGCACTTTGCTGGAGAGCCCTTTGCGGATTATCGTTCTGTTACTCGGTTTCCTGGCGATAAAAATCATCACGCTATGGATCGTAGCAAAACCGCTTAACGTGCCGCGTAAACAGCGGCGCTGGTTTGCCGTCCTGTTAGGGCAGGGCAGTGAATTCGCATTCGTCATTTTTGGTACTGCGAGAATGGCTGAGGTACTGGACGACAGTTGGGCAAAATCGCTTACGCTTGCTGTCGCGCTATCGATGGCGGCCACGCCATTGTTGCTGGTGCTGCTCAACCGCCTGGAAAAATCAGGCCCAGAGCAGGCGCAAGAAGCGGATGAAATCGATGAGGAACAGCCGCGTGTGATCATCGCAGGCTTTGGTCGTTTTGGGCAAATCGCCGGGCGTTTGTTACTGACCAGCGGCGTGAAAATGGTGGTTCTCGATCACGACCCAGATCATATCGAAACGCTGAGAAAGTTTGGCACTAAAGTGTTTTATGGCGATGCGACGCGCGTGGATTTGCTGGAGTCTGCGGGTGCTGCAAAAGCGGAAGTGCTGATCAATGCCATCGACGATCCGGATGCAAATATGCAGTTAGCAGAACTTGTACAAGAGCATTTCCCGCATCTGAAAGTGATTGCGCGCGCACGTGACCTCGACCATTTCATTCGCCTGCGACAGTTGGGGGTTGACCAACCTGAGCGTGAGACTTTTGAAGGTGCGTTGAAAGTGGGGCGTAGAGCGCTCGAAGGGCTGGGTGTAGGGAGTTATGAGGCACGTGAACGAGCCGACCATTTCCGCCGCTTCAATGCGCAGATGGTGGAAGAAATGGTGCCTGCACCTGACTGGTCAGCACGCGCCGATGTTCTCAAACGCACCAGCGCCATGTTGGCCGATGTGATTAACGAAGACCGTGCGCATCTCAATGTGATTCAGCGCCATGGTTGGCAGGGTACTGAGGAGGGGATTCATTCGGGGAAACTGGCTGATGAACCGCCTGTTAAGCCCGAGTAGCTAAAGGCTGTGTCGGATGACGCTAACGCTTATTCGACCTACGCAAACCGTTTTAGGGTGGATTAGCGTTAGCGACATCCACCGATTTTTTGCGGTAAGAAATCAGCTCAAGGCGACTTTTATTCCCAGAGCTATCAACATCCCGCCCAGCAATTTATCAACAATTTTCTGCGCTTTGGCAAGTCCACGACGCACCGGCTCGCTTTGAATCAGTACCACTAATAACGGCCACCAGACGACGGACAGCATCAGGATGACGCCTGCGTACCACAGTTTTTCCATCGTGCCTGAATGGATGCTCAAAACCTGGGTGAAAACAGAGAGGAAGAACAAAGTTGCTTTCGGGTTCAACAGGTTGCACAGATAGCCTTGTAAAAAAGCTTTTGTTAGCGTGGTTTGCTGGCGTTCAATATTACTGACATCCATTTTGCCGCCGCCGCGTGCTAACAGTGCCTGTACGCCAATCCAAATTAGATATGCAGCACCGGCATATTTCAGCAAGCCGAACAACCACGGAGTGGTGGTAATCACTACCGCTAACCCGGCAACACAATAAGTCATGTGCGTTGCCACTCCGCTGATAACTCCCAGCGAGGTCATCATTGCTGCCGAGCGTGAATAGCGAGCGGCGTTCTTAATAACCAGGAAGAAATCAGGCCCAGGGGAGAGCATCCCCAAAGTGGCAATAGTGGCGACAAAAAGCGTGGTTTCCAGCATGGCAATGTCCGGTAAAGATACGATCAATAATCGTGAACTATACCGCAGCTAGAGCATAGACTTATAGTCTGTGGCAGGCCACAGTTAAGAATTTTTTACGTTACTTTGGGCGCTTTTACGCTAACTCATTGTTCCTGTTATATCAGGAAGCATTACGTGACAGGTTTACAGTCGCAGAACGAAAAAATTCTTACGCAGAAGCTTGTGGATAGTCGACGAAAGATTGCGCTTTCCGTATAGTGGCGGCAATTTTTTTCACCACCCGTGGGTTAATAGAATGATCAGTCTGATTGCTGCATTAGCGGTAGATCGTGTAATTGGCATGGAAAACGCCATGCCCTGGGACATCCCTGCCGATCTGGCATGGTTTAAACGTAATACACTGAATAAACCTGTCGTTATGGGGCGTTTGACCTGGGAATCTATCGGTCGTCCGCTTCCAGGGCGCAAGAATATTGTCATTAGCAGCAAGCCAGGCACCGATGACCGCGTTGAGTGGGTTTCGTCCGTAGAGGACGCTATTAAAGCCTGTGGCGATGCGGAAGAAATTATGGTGATTGGCGGTGGGCGTGTTTACGAACAGTTCCTGCCAAAAGCACAGCGTCTGTATCTGACGCACATTGACGCAGAAGTGGAAGGTGACACGCATTTCCCGGATTACGACCCGGACGAGTGGCAGTCAACGTTCAGCGAATTCCATGATGCGGACGAGAATAACTCGCACGGCTACTGTTTCGAGGTTCTGGAACGTCGATAAGACGGGCTGGAAAAGAAAAAACCCGGTTAATGACCGGGTTTTTTCTTATGAAGCGATAGCCGTTTCACCATCGCCCACATCTTTCTGGCGATTGGAGGGCTGAACGAAATAGGTTTTGTCTTCCCAGCGTAAGCAAGTTAGATCGCCACCCCAGCAACAGCCGGTATCAAGCCCGTATATGCCCTCTGGCGTGCCTTTGCCTTCCAGCGATGCCCAGTGCCCGAAGATAACGGAATATTCAGCAGTCACAGGCCCAGGGATCGCAAACCACGGCTTCAGCGGAGCGGGCGCGCTTTCAGGCGTGTCTTTGCAGTACATATCCAGTTGCCCGTTCGGGAAGCAATAACGCATACGGGTCAGTGAATTGGTAATAAACCGCAGGCGCGCTAATCCTGAAAGTTCTGGTGACCAGTTGTTAGGCATATCGCCATACATCGCATCGAGGAATAACGGATAGCTATCACTCGATAACACGGCTTCGACATCACGTGCACAGGCCATGGCGGTGTTCAAATCCCACTGCGGAGTGACCCCGGCGTGAGCCATTACCAGTTTTTTCTCTTCATCAACCTGAAGCAGCGGCTGGCGGCGTAGCCAGTTAAGCAATTCGTCAGCATCAGGTGCTTCCAGAAGCTGGGACACACGATCTTTGGGCTTATTGCGGCTGATGCCTGCATAAACGGCCAGCAGATGTAGGTCATGGTTACCGAGAACCAGACGCACGCTGTTACCCAGTCCACGCACAAAACGCAGGACTTCAAGTGAACCCGGCCCACGCGCGACAAGATCGCCCGTAAGCCATAAAGTATCTTCACCAGGCTTAAAATCAACCTGTTGCAGTAGAGCGACCAGTTCATCGTAACAGCCGTGAACATCGCCAATCAGGTATGTAGACATTGGATTAGTGAATGAAGGCTGGAATAGCCAAACGGAATACGGGAATAGCGACGCGGAAGGCATCGCCCTGAGAGTCGACCATTTCGTAATGGCCTTGCATGGTGCCAAGCGGTGTTTCAAGTACCGCACCGCTTGTATAGCTGTATTCGTTGCCCGGTTCAATATGCGGCTGGACGCCAATCACACCCTCGCCCTGAACTTCAGTTTCATGACCGTTACCATTGGTGATAAGCCAGTAACGGCCAAGTAATTGCACCGGTGTTCGCCCCAGGTTACGGATGGTTACGGTATAAGCAAAGACGAAACGTTCGTGCTCCACAGAGGACTGTGATTCGATATAGACGCTTTGTACCTGAATGCATACGCGGGGCGAATTTAACATCGTTAACTCTCCTTCGGCTGCTGCTGTGGGTGCTCAGCCAAATAGTTTGCCAGTTTGCAATACTGAGCAACTGAGATGTTCTCAGCGCGCAGAGTTGCGTCGATTCCCAGCTCCGCCATCACCTCTGGGCTAAACAGATGGCCAAGGCTGTTACGAATCGTTTTGCGACGCTTATTAAAGGCTTCAGTAGTGATGCGGCTTAATACGCGCAGCTCTTTTACTGGGTTCGGTATTGTTGCATGTGGTACCAGGCGCACGACGGCAGAATCCACTTTTGGTGCCGGTGTGAAGGCGGTTGGTGGCACTTCAAGCACTGGAATCACATTGCAATAATACTGCGCCATCACTGATAAACGACCATACGCTTTACAGTTAGGGCCAGCAACTAAACGGTTTACCACTTCTTTTTGCAGCATGAAGTGCATATCAGCAATGGCATCAGTATAGCTAAAGAGATGGAACATCAATGGCGTGGAGATGTTATACGGCAGGTTGCCAAATACGCGCAACGGCTTACCGATTTTTTGCGACAGCTCTCCAAAATCCATGGTCATGGCATCTTGCTGATAAATTGTCAGCTTTGGTGCCAGGAAAGGATGCGTTTGCAGGCGAGCGGCAAGATCGCGGTCCAGCTCGATGACGGTCATTTCATCCAGGCGTTCACCCACAGGCTCGGTTAATGCGCCGAGGCCGGGGCCGATCTCAACCATTGCCTGGCCTTTGAGTGGATTAATTGCAGAGACAATACTGTCGATAACGAACTGGTCATTAAGGAAGTTTTGTCCAAAACGTTTACGGGCTAAATGGCCCTGGTGGACACGAGTATTCATTGAGTATTAACAATCATTTTGATGGCGAGATTAAGCGCCGTAATAAAACTGCCGACCTCGGCTTTCCCCTGACCCGCTAGTTCTAGCGCGGTTCCATGGTCAACCGAAGTGCGGATAAAAGGTAAGCCTAGCGTGATATTGACTGCGCGGCCAAAGCCCTGGTACTTAAGGACTGGCAAGCCTTGATCGTGGTACATCGCCAGAACTGCATCGGCATTATCGAGATACTTAGGCTGAAACAGGGTATCTGCCGGTAGTGGGCCAGAAAGATTCATCCCTTGAGCGCGCATTTCATTCAGTACTGGAATGATGGTGTCAATTTCTTCGGTACCCATGTGACCACCTTCCCCGGCATGGGGGTTGAGGCCACAAACCAGCACGTGCGGCTGTGCGATACCAAACTTGGTTTGCAGGTCATGATACAGGATGGTGATTATCTGGCGTAATAAATCTGGCGTTATTGCATCACTAATGGCTTTTAGCGGCAGATGTGTTGTCGCCAGAGCCACACGTAGCTCTTCGGTCGCCAGCATCATCACCACTTTTTCACTGTGCGATCGCTCTTCGAAAAATTCGGTATGCCCGATAAACGGAATGCCAGCATCGTTGATGATGCCTTTGTGCACCGGCCCGGTAATCAGTGCCGCAAATTCGCCGTTAATGCAGCCGTCACAGGCACGAGCCAACATCTCTACCACGTACTCACTGTTTCTCACATCCAACTGCCCAGGGATGACTGGAGCGCGTAATTCGATGGGGAGCACGGTCAGGGTTCCGGCAACATGCGGAGTTGCAGGTGTGCCTGGTTGGTAAGTTTTGAGTTGTAGAGGAAGGCCGAGGAGGGCTGCACGTTCCTGAAGGAGTTCAGGTGCGGCAACCGCAACCAGCTCAACAGGCCAGTCACGGTTTGCCAGTGCGATAATCAGGTCAGGACCAATCCCGGCGGGTTCGCCGGGAGTGATGACCACACGATGGATGTTAGCCATTGTCGCCTATAATTTTTACGTAAGCAGAAGCCCGTTGTTCCTGCATCCAGGTTTGTGCTTCTTCAGAGAACTTACGGTTGAACAACATACGATATGCACGATCTTTCTGTGCTGCATCAGTCTTATCAACGTTGCGTGTATCCATAAGCTGAATCAAATGCCAACCAAATGATGAGTGAACAGGTTCGCTCGTTTGGCCTTTGTTCAGTTTCATCAAGGCATCACGGAACGCCGGATCATAAATGTCTGCTGAAGCCCAACCTAAATCCCCACCCTGGTTAGCAGAGCCTGGATCGTCGGAGAACTCTTTTGCCGCTTTTTCGAAAGTGGTTTTGCCACTCTTAATATCAGCTGCAATCTGGTTCAACTTAGCGCGCGCCTGGTCATCATTCATGATTGGCGACGACTTCAGCAAAATATGTCGGGCGTGAACTTCGGTAACAGAAATGCTCTTGCTTTGACCACGCAGGTCGTTCACTTTCAGAATGTGGAAACCTACACCTGAACGAATCGGGCCGATGATATCGCCTTTTTTCGCAGTGCTTAACGCCTGTGCGAAAATAGATGGCAGCTCCTGGATTCGTCCCCAACCCATTTGACCGCCTTTCAGGGCTTGCTGGTCAGCAGAGTAGGTGATAGCCAGTTTGCCGAAATCACCACCGCTTTGCGCTTGTGAAACGATGTCACGCGCTTGTTTTTCCGCATCATCTACTTGAGTAGATGTTGGGTTTTCAGGTAATGGAATCAGGATGTGGCTGAGGTTCAGCTCAGTGCTGCTGTCGTTCTGGCTACCCACTTGCTGTGCAAGAGCATCGACTTCTTGCGGCAGGATGGATACACGACGACGGACTTCGTTATTACGCACTTCCGAAATCGTCATCTCTTTACGGATTTGAGCACGGTAAGTGTTGTAATTAATGCCGTCATAGGCCAGACGGCTACGCATCTGATCCATGCTCATCTTGTTTTGAGCTGCGATATCAGCGATCGCCTTATCAAGCTGTTCATCTGTCACTTTGACGCCCATTTTCTGGCCCATTTGTAACAGAATTTGGTCCATGATCAGACGTTCAATAATTTGATGACGCAGCGTGTTGTCGTCAGGAAGTTGCTGCCCGGCTTGTTGGGCACCTGTCTTCACTGACTGCATCATTCCGTTAACGTCACTTTCCAGCACAACACCGTTGTTCACTACGGCTGCAACTTTGTCGACCACTTGCGGGGCCGCGAAAGAGGTATTCGCCACCAGGACGACACCGAGAAGCAGCGTTCTCAAATTCTTCATACTTTTTCCATTTACTTAGCCGCAAAGCGGATTACGTTTTACTAGTCAAAGTGAATTACATCGAGCTTTGATACGGCAGAATGTTCGAACGCAACATCTGCTGTGTGCCCAGGCCATAGTTAGAACTCAAGCCACGTAACTCGATGTTAAAGCCAATTACATTATCGTATTTGCTTTCGTCGTTTTCCCAGCCATTAATTTTACGCTCGTAACCCAAGCGAATGGCATAACAGCAAGAGTTGTACTGCACCGCCAGCATGGAGTCTGCGGTTTGTTGTGCTTTGGTGTCGTAGTAATAAGCCCCAACGACAGACCAACGATCAACAACTGGCCAACTTGCTGTCATCCCAACCTGCGAGATGCCGTTCTTGTATTGTGGCGCATTAACATCAATATTTGAGATTGTTGCACCAATATATTCCGGGCTTGCGTAACGGTAATTAAACTGAACCAGACGATCGTTGTCTTTGCGATATTCGATAACGCCGTTGCCGGTCGCTATGTTATCCAGACGCGTATCGTACTGTAGACCGCCACGTACACCCCAACGATCGGTCATACGCCAGTAAGTATCACCAGCCCATACAACAGAACCAGTTTCGTCACCTTTTTCACTGTTGATCGTCTCGTCACCGGTACGAGACGGAGTGAAGTAGTAGATTTGACCCACAGAAACGTTAAAACGTTCAACTGCGGCATCATCATAAATACGGGTGGTAATACCGGTTGTGACCTGATTGGCGGAGGCGATACGGTCAAGCCCACCATAGCTACGGTCACGGAATAAGCCGTTGTAGTCAGACTGCAGCAGAGATGAGTCGTAGTTATTGATGTTGCTCTGATCGCGATACGGCACATACAAATATTGTACACGCGGCTCCAGCGTTTGTTCCCAGCCCAGGGCTGAGTCCATGGCGCGGTCGAAAATCAGCTTACCATCCATTTTGAACTGCGGCAGAACACGGTTAACAGTCTCATCCAGTTGATTATCAGCGTGAGCAGCGTTGTAGGAATCCAGATTGGTCTGCTGATAGTGCGTTGCCATCACTTTGGCTTCAGTATTCAGACTTGCCCAGCCGTTAGACATTGGCAGACTAATGACTGGCTCAATATGCAGACGAGTCGCTTCGGGCTGGCTGTCATTTACGTTAGTAAAATGAACGGCCTGACCGTAAATACGCGTATCAAATGGCCCAACATCATTTTGGTAGTAGTTCATATCCAGTTGCGGTTGTGCACTGTAAGAGCTAGTGCCGCTATTCAACTGGGAACCAAAGACCTGAAACTGTTTTGTTGACAGCGTTGCATCAAAGTTTTCAACGGCATAACCGACACTGAATTTTTGCGTTGCGTAACCGTCGGTGCTGGAACCGTATTGCGAACTAAAGTCGGTGAAGTAGGTTGGATCGCTGACTTTGGTGTAGTCGATATTAAAACGCCACACCTGATCTACCACCCCGCTGTGGTTCCAGTAGAACAACCAGCGTCGCTCGTCCTGGTCTGGGTTAGCAGCCGTGTTGTCTTTATATTCTTTATCAGAAAGCATGTAATCGAATTCAATGATACCCGCCCCAGCTTTGGTCAGATATCGGAATTCGTTCTGCCACTGCATGCCACGCTCTTCCATATAGTGCGGAGTAATGGTGGCATCAAAGTTGGGTGCAATGTTCCAGTAATACGGCAGAGTGAACTCAAGACCGCTATTGCTACTGTATTTTGCATTTGGGATCAGGAAACCGGAACGGCGTTTATCACCGATTGGCAACTGTAAATATGGGCTGTAAAATATCGGAACCGGACCCACCTTAAAGCGGGCATTCCAGATTTCCGCGACTTCTTCTTCGCGGTCCTGAATCACTTCGCTACCTACCACGCTCCAGGTATTAGAACCTGGCAAACAGGAAGTAAAGGTGCCATTTTCCAGAATGGTGTAGCGATTATTACCGCGCTGCTTCATCAGGTCGGCAGTACCACGACCCTGGCGGTCTACCATTTGATAGTCGCCTTCCCAGACATTGGTATCTTTGGTATTCAGGTTTGACCAGGCTTTTGGCCCTTTAAGAATGACCTGATTATCGTCGTAGTAGACGTTGCCAACGGCATCAACAGTACGAACGGGGTCAGGTTGACCCTCAACTTGTTTCTGATGCAGTAGAACTTCGTCAGATTGCAGGCGGCTATTGCCTTGCTGTATATCCACATTGCCACTAAATACCGCATCGTCAGGATAATTTCCTTTTGCGTGATCGGCATTTATAGTGACAGGCAGGTTGTTGGTGTCCCCTTCAACCAAAGGGCGGTTGTAACTTGGGACGCCAAGCATACATTGCGACGCGAGATCGGCCGCCATGCCTTGTTGACTATACAGCGCTGCGCCAATCAAGGTGGCCAGCAAGGTGGGAATACGTTTTTTCATACGTGTTATTCGTTGTTCCGTCATCAATGGCTTATACCCATCATCATTCAAGATGCAGAGGCGTTGGCGGCACTTAGTTATTTGACTCATCATGAGCCTCACCCTTTTGGGGCCGCTCTAAGCAGCGTCCAAATCTGCTCTGAACAGATTTGGTGGTTCCTGTCATTGGGTTAACTTAATGACGGGATATTTTCTCAATTGCCGCTTTGCTTCATATTGAATGCTATAGGGTATAGCGTCGGCAAACGGTCAGAGACTAACTTACTCATCACTACAGCGCTAGTGTTAATCCTGCCCGCTCAATAGTCTGCCGTTAGGCACTACTATCAATGACGGGTATGATAAAGCAAATTCTAGCCGACGACATGACGATTTGGGGAGTATATGCAGTATTGGGGAAAAGTACTCGGTGTCGCAATAGCACTTATTATGGGTGGTGGCTTCTGGGGTGTGGTTATAGGGTTGCTGATCGGTCATGCCATTGACAAGGTGCGCAGCCGCCGTCAGTCCTGGTTTTCTAACCAACAACAGCGCCAGTCATTGTTCTTTAGCACCACATTTGAAGTGATGGGCCACCTGACTAAGTCAAAAGGGCGCGTCACGGAAGCGGATATCCAGATAGCCTCACTATTAATGGATCGTATGCAGTTACACGGTGATGCGCGAAGTGCCGCGCAGCATGCGTTCCGGGTGGGTAAAGAAAATGGCTACCCGCTGCGTGAAAAAATGCGTCAGCTACGCAGCGTATGTTTCGGGCGTTTTGACCTAATTCGGATGTTTCTTGAAATTCAAATTCAGGCGGCGTTTGCTGATGGTTCTCTGCATCCGAACGAGCGGGAAGTGTTGTACGTAATTGCCGAAGAACTCGGTATTTCACGAATGCAGTTCGATCAGTTCTTACGCATGATGGAAGGCGGGCAGCAATTCGGTGGTGGTTACAACCAATCGCAAGGTGGTTTCCAGCAACAACGTGGGCCAACGCTTGAAGATGCATGTAACGTATTGGGCGTCAAAAGTAGCGATGATGCCACTATCATTAAGCGCGCATACCGCAAATTAATGAGTGAACACCATCCCGACAAACTGGTCGCCAAAGGCTTGCCGCCAGAAATGATGGAGATGGCCAAACAGAAAGCGCAGGAAATTCAGAAAGCGTACGATCTGATCAAGACGGCAAAAGGGTTTAAGTAATAGAAGAGACCCTCACCCCGGCCCTCTCCCTCAGGGAGAGGGAGAAAACCGGACAATTCCCTCTCCTGTAGGAGAGGGTTAGGATGAGGGGATTTAGAAGTCAGCCGGAGCACGGAACGTCATCGGCGTGCCATATTCAGGGTGAGTGATAGTCAGCATTTCCGCATGGAGCTGCAAACGCGGCGCCATCGCTAGCGCTTCAGGTGACGCGTAAAAACGATCGCCCAGAATCGGGTGTCCCATTGCAAGCATATGGACGCGTAACTGATGCGAACGCCCGGTGATCGGTTTTAGCAGCACACGCGCGGTATTATCCGCCGCATACTCCAGCACCTGATATTCCGTCTGTGCCGCTTTGCCGGTTTCATAACACACTTTCTGTTTAGGCCTGTTTGGCCAGTCACAAATCAGCGGTAAATCTACCAGCCCCTCTTCCGGCTGAGGATGACCCCAAACCCGTGCCACATACTGCTTCTTCGGCTCACGTTCACGGAACTGTCGCTTCAGCTCACGCTCAGCCGCTTTAGTCAGCGCAACGGCAATCACGCCGCTGGTGGCCATATCCAGGCGATGCACTGATTCCGCCAACGGGAAGTCGCGCTGAATGCGCGTCATCACGCTATCTTTGTGCTCATCCAGACGCCCCGGTACAGATAACAAGCCCGAAGGCTTGTTGACGACCATGATATGTTCGTCCTGATAAAGGATGACTAACCATGGCTCCAGTGGCGGGTTATAGGGCTCCATTAACATTATTGGTGTGTCACCACGATCAAACGCAACGCATCCAGGCGCCAGTTGGCTTGCGCAAGGCTTTCCAACACTTGCTGACGGTTGCTCTCGATAGCTTCAAGTTCATCGTCACGAATGTTTGGATTGACCGCTTTCAGCGCTTCCAGACGGGAAAGCTCGGAACTCAGCTTCTCATCAGCTTCTTCACGAGCCGCTTTGATCAACACTTGTGCTGCGGCTTCCACTTTCTCTTCTGCCAATTGCAAAATAGCGTGGACATCTTGCTGCACCGCATTCACCAGCTTACTGCCGGTATGGCGATTCACCGTGCTGAGCTGGCGGTTGAAGCTTTCGAACTCCACTTGAGCGGCAAGGTTGGTGCCATTTTTGTCCACCAACATACGCACTGGCGTTGGCGGCAGGAAGCGGTTGAGCTGCAATTGTTTCGGCGCTTTTGCCTCAACAACATAAATCAGCTCTAGCAGCAACGTGCCGACTGGCAACGCTTTGTTTTTCAACAAAGACAACGCACAGCTACCGGTGTCGCCAGACAGAATCAGATCCAGGCCGTTGCGGATGATCGGGTGTTCCCAGGTGACGAACTGTGCGTCTTCGCGAGACAACGCCACATCACGCTCAAACGTAATGGTGCAACCGTCTTCCGGAAGACCTGGGAAATCAGGCACCAGCATATGATCACCAGGGGTCAGCACCACCATGTTGTCGCCGCGGTCATCCTGATTAATGCCGACGATGTCGAATAAGTTCAGGGCAAAACTCACCAGGTTGGTGTCGTTATCCTGCTCCGAAATGGACTCAGCCAACGCTTGTGATTTCTCACCGCCGTTGGAGTGAATTTCCAGCAGGCGGTCACGGCCCTGCTCAAGCTGAATCTTCAGCGCATCATGCTGCTCACGGCATTGCTTAATCAGCGCATCGAAACCGTCGGTATTTTCCGGTGCTGCAAGATACTCAATCAGCTGCGGATACACGCTGTCGTAAATTGTGCGGCCAGTTGGGCAAGTATGTTCGAAAGCATCCAGGCCTTCATGGAACCACTTCACCAGGACGGATTGCGCGGTTTTCTCAAGATAAGGAACATGGATCTGAATATCATGCGCCTGGCCGATACGGTCCAGACGGCCAATACGCTGTTCCAGCAGATCCGGGTTAAACGGCAGATCGAACATCACCAGTTGGCTGGCGAACTGGAAGTTACGGCCTTCGGAACCAATTTCGGAACACAACAGCACCTGAGCGCCGGTATCTTCTTCGGCAAACCAGGCTGCTGCACGGTCACGCTCGATGATGGACATACCTTCATGGAACACGGCGGCACGGATACCTTCGCGTTCACGCAGAACTTGCTCGAGCTGCAATGCTGTCGCGGCTTTGGCACAAATCACCAGCACCTTCTGAGAACGGTGGCTGGTCAGGTAACCCATCAGCCATTCAACACGCGGGTCGAAGTTCCACCACGTACCGCTATCGCCTTCAAATTCCTGATAAATCTGCTCTGGGTAGAGCATGTCGCGAGCGCGTTCTTCCACAGATTTACGTGCCGCCATAATGCCGGACACTTTAATCGCGGTTTGATACTGCATCGGCAGCGGCAAACGAATGGTATGCAGTTCGCGTTTCGGGAAACCTTTCACGCCATTACGGGTGTTACGGAACAACACACGGCTGGTGCCATGGCGGTCCATCAGCATGGAGATCAGCTCCTGGCGAGCCGCATCGCTACCTTCACGGTTACTGTTCGCGGTTTGCAGCAGCGGTTCAATATCTTGCTCGCCAATCAACTCACTCAACATATTGAGCTGATCGTTAGTCAGATGGTTACCCGCCAGCAGCAGTGCAACGGCATCAGCTACCGGGCGATAATGCTGCTGTTCTTCAACAAATTGCTCGAAATCGTGGAAACGGCTCGGGTCCAGCAAACGCAGACGCGCGAAGTGGCTTTCCATACCCAGCTGTTCCGGCGTTGCGGTTAACAGCAAGATACCCGGAACATGTTCAGCGAGCTGTTCTATCGCCTGGTATTCACGGCTTGGTGCCTTCTCGCTCCACACCAAATGGTGGGCTTCATCGACCACCATCAAATCCCATTCAGCTTCACAAAGGTGCTCAAGACGTTGCTTACTGCGGCGCACAAAATCCAGCGAACAGATAACCAGTTGTTCTGTTTCGAATGGGTTATCGCTGTCGTGCTGGGCTTCGGCATAACGCTCGTCATCAAAGAGAGCAAAACGCAGGTTAAAGCGGCGGAGCATTTCAACCAGCCATTGGTGTTGCAGGGTTTCCGGCACCACAATCAATACGCGCTCAGCACTGCCAGCCAGCAGTTGCTGGTGGAGAATCATCCCGGCTTCGATGGTTTTACCCAAACCTACTTCATCAGCCAGTAATACGCGCGGTGCATGGCGACGGCCAACATCGTGGGCGATGTTCAACTGGTGTGGAATCAGACTGGTGCGCATACCGCGCAGCCCGCTCCATGGTTGGCGATACTGTTCACTTTGGTAGACGCGGGAACGGTAACGCAGAGCGAAACGATCCATCCTGTCAATTTGCCCGGCAAAAAGACGGTCTTGCGGCTTACTGAACACCAGTTTGCTGTCGAGGAAAACCTCACGCAGCATCGTACCGGTTTCTTCAGTGTCCAGACGCGTACCAATGTAGGCTAGTAAGCCGTTTTCTTCTTTAACTTCATCAACTTTTAGTTGCCAGCCTTCATGGCTGGTAATGGTGTCGCCTGGGTTAAACATCACACGGGTGATAGGCGAGTCATTTCTGGCATACAGGCGATTTTCACCGGTGGCAGGGTAGAGTAAGGTAACCATCCGTGGGTCTAAAGCGACCACAGTTCCCAGTCCCAGTTCGCTTTCGGTGTCGCTGATCCAACGTTGACCAAGTGTAAAAGGCATAAGATTTCGGCTCTATTATCAGTTACTAAGATTTGCAGGCAATAGCATAACGACCGCACAGAAAAGGGAGCGGTTGTCTAAAAGTAGATTTAAGGGTACTTCAGGAGGGCGCTATGGTACTGGAAGGGAGCGCATTCGTCACCGTCAAAATAGCCCTAATTGCCCTGTCATCAGTGTAGCAAAGTCATCTTCAAGGAAAGGTAAAATTCCTTCGGCCACCGGTTGGAGTTGGCGAGTCAGGTAATGATCATAGTCCAGAGGGGATTGCTGGTAATCCACTGGCTCAGGGCCGTTAGTGGTGATCACGTACTTGATAGTGCCACGGTTCTGATACTGTGGCGCGCGGCCAAGCCGTTGATTATGCTCATCTGCGAGGCGTGCAGCCCGCACATGCGGCGGTACATTTTTTTGATATTCACTTAGCGGACGACGCAGGCGTTTACGGTAAATCAATTGGTCATCCAGCTCACCCGCCATCAAACTGGCAATAGTTTCGCGGATATAATCCTGATACGGTTCGTTACGGAAAATTCGTAAATAAAGGGTTTTCTGGAATGCCTGCGCCAGTGGCGTCCAGTCAGTGCGTACAGTTTCCAGCCCTTTAAACACCATGCGTTGCCGATCATTTTCCTGAATCATCCCGGCATAGCGCTTTTTGGAGCCTTCAACGGTACCGCGAATCGTCGGCATTAAGAAGCGGCAAAAATGCGACTCAAATTCCAGTTCAAGCTTACTGTCTACCTGCTGCGTTTCTTGCAGATGCGCTTTCCACCACACATTGACATGCTCAACCAATTCGTTGCCGATACGCACAGCATCATCTTCTGAATGTGCTTTTTTTAGCCACACGAAAGTGGAATCTGTATCACCGTAAATCACGTCATAACCCAGAGATTCGATCAACGCCTTGGTTTGCAACATGATCTGATGCCCACGCATGGTGATCGACGAGGCCAGACGAGGATCAAAGAAACGGCAGGCACTGGTGCCTAACACGCCATAAAAAGCATTCATGATAATTTTCAGCGCTTGCGATAACGGCTTATTGCCATGACGTTTTGCCTCGTCACGGCCTGACCAGATTTGCCCGACGATGTCCGGCAGGCAATGCTTCGTTCTGGAAAAATGTGCCCCCAAAAAGCCGTCAACGGAATGCTCAGGTTCCGGGTGCGCCATACCTTCAACCAGGCCAACAGGATCGATAAGAAAAGTGCGAATAATCGACGGGTAAAGACTTTTGTAATCCAGTACTAATACCGAGTCGTAAAGACCCGGACGAGAGTCCATCACATAACCGCCGGGGCTCGCTTGCGGTGGCACTTCGCCAAGATTTGGGGCAACGTAACCGGCGCGGTGCATCCGTGGTATATAAAGATGACCAAACGCGGCGACGGACCCGCCATGCCGGTCGAGCGGCAAACCGTTAACGGTTGCCCGCTCGAGTAAAAATGGCATCAGTTCCGTTTTGTGAAAAATCCGCGTCACCAGTTCACAATCCTTCAGATTGTATTTCGCCAGTGCCGGCTTATCTTCGGCAAAACGGCGGTCAATTTCGTCCATTCGTTGCCACGGGTTATCAATCGCTTTGCCTTCGCCGAGCAGTTCGCGGGAAACGGTCTCCAGGGAGAACGATGAGAAATTCCAGAAGGCAGATCGCAGCGCTTCGATACCATCGATAATCACCCGTCCGGCGGCTTGTGCGAAAAACACACCTTGCTTGAAGCCATGCTCTCGCCATTCCAGCAAACTGTTCTCACGCCCAAGACGCAGCGGGACTTGATAGCGATCCGCCATTTTTTGCAATACACGCAAATCAAACTGCACGACATTCCAGCCGATCAGCACATCGGGATCGTGCTGTGCAAACCAGTTATTAAGCTTTTCAATCAGCAGCGGGCGGCTGGCGACATATTCCAGCGTAAAATCGAGCCCGCTGGCGTCACCATTTTCCGGACCAAGCATGTACACAACGCGCTGCCCGCACCCTTCAAGGCCGATGCAATACAGCTCGCCATGACGATTGGTTTCGATATCCAGCGACACCCATTTCAGCGGTGGGCGGTAGTCCGGCGCGGGTTTCAGCTTAGTATCAACCACCAGATTATTTTGCGACTCACCGCTAAACCAGACTGGCGCGGTAATAAAACGCTCCATAAGGAAGCGCTCTGGCGGACGAATATCGGCTTCATAAACCTTGACACCGCCATCGCGCAGCAGCTTCTCGATACGCATGAGTTGGCGATGCTGGCGGGTATAAAGGCCACAGACGGGCTGACGGTGAAAGTCTGTGAGGGGCAGCGGCGTGAGCCGGTACTGGCTTTCATTTGCGAGCAAGCGCATGGCTTCAGACTGTTGCGACTGAGGAATAAACGCGACCGATTCCTGGCGCGGCAGACGCACCTTAACCGGACCATCGTCTGTTGCCAGCCAAAAATCAACTTCAGTACCGAGCGGTGTATCTCGCCAATGTCGCGTTAGCAAAAAACCAGAGCGGGCTTGTGACACGCTGCATTCTCATCAAGAAAAAGTGGTCTGATTATAGACCACTTTAAGCAGGATTACTGATTTTATGTACAGCGGTTTACTGCCCGTAATAAGCCTTCGCGCCATGTTTACGCAAATAATGTTTATCGAGCAGCGTTTGCTGCATATCGGGTAATTCTGGTGCGAGTTGGCGGCAAAATATGCCCATATACGCCACTTCTTCCAGAACGATTGCGTTATGCACCGCATCAACCGGATCTTTGCCCCAGGCGAATGGGCCGTGGGAATGCACCAGCACGCCAGGCATTTGTGCGGCGTCGATTCCACGTTCGGCAAAGGTTTTTACGATCACTTCGCCGGTTTGCCACTCGTAATCACCATTGATCTCTTCATCAGTCATTTTGCGGGTGCAAGGAATGGTGCCGTAGAAGTAATCCGCGTGAGTGGTGCCGGTAGCGGGGATTGATTGCCCAGCCTGCGCCCAAATGGTCGCGTGGCGTGAATGGGTGTGGACAATACCGCCGATGTGCGGAAATTGCAGGTACAGCAAACGGTGAGTCGGGGTGTCGGAAGACGGTTTTTTATTCCCTTCAATCACTTCACCGGTTTCGAGGCTCACCACTACCATATCTTCGGCGGTCATGATGCTGTAATCAACGCCGGAAGGTTTGATCACCAGCACGCCGCGTTCACGATCGACTGCGCTGACATTACCCCAGGTCAGCGTCACCAGATTATGTTTAGGTAGCGCGAGATTAGCTTCAAGTACCTGGCGTTTGAGTTGTTCTAACATATCGTTCTCCGGGATTTCCCCTCACCCTAACCCTCTCCCCAGGGAGAGGGGACTTTCTTTCCTCCCTCGCCCCTTTGGGGAGAGGGCCGGGGTGAGGGGCAAAACGCCTTAGCGTTTGAAGCTGTAATAAACCTCGTTCCAGCGCAGCGAATCTTTAAACGCAGGCAGGCGAGTGTCGTTATCAATCACCGTCAGCTCAACGCCATGCAGTTCGCTGAACAGGCGCATATCGTCAAGCGTCAGAGACTGGCTGAACACCGTGTGGTGCGCGCCGCCTGCCAGGATCCACGCTTCAGAAGCGGTTGGCAGATCCGGTTGGGCTTTCCACAGCGCGTTGGCGACCGGCAGTTTCGGCAACTGATGCGGTGCTTCAACGGTATCAACACAGTTCACTAGCAGGCGGAAACGATCGCCGAGATCGATAAGGCTGGCGTTCAGCGCCGGGCCAGTTTTTGTGGAGAAGATCAGACGCGCAGGATCTTCTTTGCCACCGATCCCTAAGTGCTGCACATCAAGAATCGGTTTTTCTGCAATGGCGATCGACGGGCAAACTTCCAGCATGTGGGAGCCGAGCACCATATCGTTGCCATTTTCGAAGTGATAGGTGTAGTCCTCCATGAAAGAGGTGCCGCCTTCCAGACCCGTCGACATCACTTTCATGATGCGCAGCAGGGCAGCGGTTTTCCAGTCGCCTTCGCCCGCAAAGCCGTAGCCTTGCTGCATCAGGCGTTGCACTGCCAGACCTGGAAGCTGTTTCAGGCCGTGCAGGTCTTCAAAGGTGGTGGTAAAGGCGCTAAATCCGCCCTGTACGAGGAACTGTTTCATCCCCAATTCGATGCGTGCAGCATCAATCACATTCTGGCGTTTGTCGCCGTTGATTTGTGCAGCGGTGCTCAGGCGGTAGCTGCTTTCGTACTCATCGACTAATGCGTTAACGTCACCGTCGCTGACGGCATTCACCACTTGCACCAGGTCGCCCACTGCATAAGTGTTCACCGCGAAACCAAACTTCATCTGCGCTGCTACTTTGTCGCCGTCAGTGACGGCAACTTCACGCATATTGTCGCCGAAACGCACCACTTTGAGTTGGCGGGTATCTTGTTTAGACACTGCCTGGCGCATCCACGAACCAATGCGTTGATGGGCTTGCGGATCCTGCCAGTGGCCGGTTACCACGGTGTGTTGCTGGCGCATACGAGCGCCGATAAAACCGAACTCGCGGCCGCCGTGCGCGGTCTGGTTCAGGTTCATAAAGTCCATATCAATGCTGCCCCATGGGATCTGCGCATTGAACTGGGTGTGGAATTGCAGCAGCGGCTTGGTGAGAATGCTCAGGCCATTGATCCACATTTTGGCAGGCGAGAAGGTATGCAGCCACACCACCATGCCCGCGCATTTATCGCTGTAACTCGCATCGCGGCAGATAGCGGTAATTTCGTCAGGCGTGGTTCCCAAAGGTTTCAGCACCAGTTTGCATGGCAGTTTGGCTTCTTTATTGAGTGCATTCACCACTTGCTCGGCGTGTTGATTCACCTGACGCAACGTTTCCGCGCCGTAAAGATGCTGGCTACCAATTACAAACCACACTTCATATTGTTCAAAAATGTTCATCGTTATGTCCTTAATGGGTCACTGTGGCCTGGGCTGCGGGAGTCACCGCTGCGGGGGCTGAAGGGAGATAATGTTGTTCGGCGCTAACAGCCCACTGCTGATAACGGCGGTAAAGTTGTTCAAAGCGTTCGGCGCGTTGCGGGATAGGCTGCAAGGTGTTTTCGATTTGGCTGGCCATCGCTTGTTGCGCGGTGGAAATATCCTGGTGAACGCCTGCGGCAACGGCGGCAAAAATGGCCGCGCCTAATGCACAACACTGATCCGAAGCGACGATCTGCAATGGGCGATTCAGCACATCACAGCACACCTGCATGATCACGGGGGATTTACGGGCGATCCCGCCAAGCGCCATCACGTTGGTGACCGGGATCCCTTGTTCAGTGAAACACTCCATGATCGCGCGGGCACCAAATGCGGTAGCGGCAATCAGCCCGCCGAACAGCGCTGGCGCATCGGTGGCAAGGTTCAAATCGGTAATTACGCCTTTCAGACGCTGATTGGCATTTGGGGTGCGGCGGCCATTAAACCAGTCGAGCACCACTGGCAGATGCTCAAGTGAAGGGTTTTTCGCCCAGGCTTCCGTCAGTGCGGGCAGCAATTGCTTCTTGCTGGCATTAATTTGTTCACGTAGTTCAGGGTGCTGTTGCGCCAGTTGTTCCAGCGGCCAACCCAATACGCGTCCAAACCAGGCGTAGATATCACCAAATGCCGATTGCCCGGCTTCAAGACCAATAAAATCGGGCACCACGCTGCCGTCGACTTGCCCACAAATTCCTTTCACTGCGCGCTCGCCAACGGTCGGTTTGTCGGCAATCAAAATGTCGCAAGTCGAGGTGCCAATCACTTTCACCAGCGTGTTGGGCTGTGCACCCGCGCCAACGGCACCCATATGGCAGTCAAACGCACCACCGGAAATCACCACGTTTTGTGGCAGGCCAAGACGCTCAGACCATTCAGAGCAAAGCGTGCCGACCGGAATATCCGCAGTCCAGGTTTCGCTGAACATCGGGTAATCCAGATTCTGGTTAATCAACGGATCTAATTCATCAAAGAAACTGGCCGGAGGCAGGCCACCCCAGCTTTCATGCCACAAAGATTTATGCCCGGCACTACAGCGGCCACGGCGAATATCTTGCGGGCGAGTAGTGCCGGAAAGCAGCGCCGGAACCCAGTCACACAGTTCAATCCACGACACCGCAGCCTGTGCCACTTTTGGGTCAGCGCGTGTGACGTGCAGGATTTTTGCCCAGAACCATTCGCTGGAATAAATACCGCCGATGTAACGGGAATAGTCATTTTTCCCGGGCTGGTGGCACAAGCGAGTAATCGCTTCGGCTTCTTCAACGGCAGTGTGGTCTTTCCACAGCACAAACATGGCGTTGGGGTTGTCGGCAAACTCTGGCGTCAGCGCCAGAACATGGCCGTTAGCATCAATCGGCGCGGGAGTTGAGCCGGTGCTGTCGACGCCAATGCCACAAACTCGGGCGCGTTGTTCAGCGGTCAGTTCTGCGAGAACGGTTTTTACCGCCTGCTCCATGGATTCAATGTAATCCCGTGGATGGTGGCGAAATTGGTTATTGGCGGCATCGCAATATTGGCTTTCTTGCCAGCGCGGATACCATTCCACGCTTGTCGCCAGTTCGGCACCGCTTTCACAATCTACGGCTAAAGCGCGAACTGAATCACTGCCAAAATCGAGGCCCAGCGCAATCGACATTTTTTAACTCCCTGACCTGGTTATCTATGCAAATGACATTAGTTTTTATGCCGGAAAACAGTCAGGTCGTATTCGCTGAAGTTATGGAGAAATGTGCTGTGCCGTTGAGAAGTGTGACGCTCCGCAAATAATCGATGTGGACATTTCTGCTACTTTTATAAACACTTTGGTTATCTTCACAAAAGCCCTCGATTGCCAGGTAAAAAGCACCGGTTCAGGTAAGTTGCGGCTTTATGATGAAAATCTGACGGTTTACGGTTCAGACAGTGTTGTCCTGGCAAGGAATAGCACGGATATGGACAAATTGTTTCTGTGACTCAATTGAAAAGTGAGCTTATTGATGCCTGAATTGCAAAATGATCCCTTGTTGCCGGGGTACTCTTTTAACGCCCACTTAGTCGCCGGATTAACGCCGATAGAAGCTGAAGGGCCTTTGGATTTTTTCATCGACCGGCCATTAGGAATGAAAGGTTACATCCTGAATTTAACGGTGCGGGGTGAAGGGGTTATCAATAACCAGGGGAAAAACTATGTCTGCCGCCCTGGGGATATTCTGCTGTTTCCACCGGGGGAAGTGCACCACTATGGCCGCGCACCGGACAGCAAAGAGTGGTATCACCAGTGGGTTTACTTCCGCCCACGGGCTTATTGGCAGGAGTGGTTAAACTGGGATCCTATCTTCGCACACACCGGTTTTTTCCGCCCGGATGACGCCCACCAACAAAGTTTTTCCCAGTTGTTTGGGCAAATTATTGAAGCCGGACAGGCGGAAGGGCGCTATGCCGAATTGCTGGCGATTAACCTGTTAGAGCAACTACTGTTACGGCGCATGGAAGTGCTGAACGCATCACTCAATCCACCGCTGGATAACCGCGTCCGCGATGCTTGCCAGTACATCAGCGACCATCTGGCCGATCACCATTTTGATATTGCCAGCGTTGCGCAGCACGTCTGTTTGTCGCCGTCACGCTTGTCGCATTTGTTCCGCCAGCAACTGGGTGTCAGTGTGTTGAGCTGGCGTGAGGATCAACGCATTCTTCAGGCCAAATTGTTGCTGAGCACCACTCGTATGCCAATTGCCAGCGTAGGGCGTAATGTCGGTTTTGAAGATCAGCTCTATTTTTCGCGCGTCTTTAAGAAATGTACGGGTGCCAGCCCGAGTGAGTTTCGTGCAGGATGTGAATGATTACTATAATTGGGTCAAACAAAACTTGGCTTGACGCCTCTCATCACACTCAGGAGAATCGCCAACTCGTTACTTGACGGATGATTTATGGAAGCTTTGCTGGAACACTTTATTACTCAGTCAGTGGCATATTCGCTTTTTGCGGTGATGCTGGTGGCCTTCCTGGAATCACTGGCGCTGGTCGGACTTATCCTGCCGGGTACCGTAATGATGGCAGGCTTGGGTGCGCTAATTGGCGGCGGCCAGGTCGGTTTCTATAACGCCTGGGCTGCGGGGGTTGTCGGTTGCCTGTTGGGGGACTGGATTTCGTTTTGGCTGGGTGGGCGTTTCAAAGCGCCGTTGCATCGCTGGTCGTTTATGAAAAAGAACAAGGCGCTGCTGGATAAAACCGAACATGCGCTGCATCAGCACAGCATGTTTACCATCCTGGTTGGCCGCTTTGTTGGCCCGACGCGCCCGCTGGTACCCATGGTGGCGGGCATGTTAGACCTGCCAGTTTCTAAATTTATCGTGCCGAATATTATTGGCTGTATCTTCTGGCCGCCGATCTATTTTCTACCGGGGATTCTGGCGGGTGCGGCGATTGATATTCCTGCGGATATGCAAAGCGGCAGCTTTAAATGGCTGTTGTTGCTGGTGGCGTTGGTTATCTGGCTGGCGGCATGGTTGTGCTGGCGCTGGTGGCGAAGCGGTAAAGCGGGTCAGGACAGCTTGACCAAATATTTACCACGAGCGCGTTTGCACTGGCTGGCACCAGCCATAACGGCGCTGGCGATTGGTAGTTTTGTCGCGATTCAGATGCACCCGATGATGCCGATTTACCGTAGCATTTTATGGAAAGTGCTTACCGGGCAACATTAATTCCTAACATTTATCCCCAATAACGCAGACGCGCTGGCTTCTCCGCTCAATAAGGTCGCTGTGTCGCCATCCCAGGCGATACGGCCATCGACCACCACCAGGCTTCTTTCGGCTATCCGCGCCGCATCTTCAATACTGTGTGACACCATGATTAGCGTCAGTTGTTGCTGTCGGCATAAGTCATCAAGCAACTGGAGCATTTCCTGGCGCAGCGCTGGGTCGAGTGCCGAAAATGGTTCATCCAGCAGTAAAATAGGTTGTTCGCGCACCAGGCAACGGGCGAGGGCGACACGTTGCCGCTGGCCGCCAGAAAGCTGCGAAGGCAGGCGGTCGAGCAATTCGCCGATCGCCATTTGCCCGGCAATCGTTTTCAGCCGTTCCTGTTGTGTGGCATTGAGCTTCAGGCCAGGATTCAACCCCAGGCCAATGTTTTGCCGCACCGTCAGATGCGTGAAAAGGTTGTTCTCCTGGAAGAGCATTGAAACCGGACGTTGCGCGGGAGCCGTGCGGGTATGGTCTTCGCCATGCAGCATAATCTGCCCGCTGGCGGGCGTCAGAAACCCGGCAATCAAACTGAGCAGCGTACTTTTCCCCGCGCCGCTAGGCCCCAGTACTGCAACGCGTTCTCCAGCGTGAATCTTCATCGAAAAACGCATCGGCAAATGGTGATAGAGCCAGGTTACATCAGTTAGCGTTAGCATTCCCTTCATCCTTCAAGTTGCAGGTGTGTTGGCTGCTTTCATTCATCCAGGTAACATAGTTTTCTATGTTCCCAGTCTTCATTCACTTGCCGCCTTCCTGCAACCCGAATCATTTTGGGAATAGCGTCCCGGAAGTTTTTCAATCAATGTGAATAAAGCAAAGCACAGTATCAGCAGGACAAGCGCGGTAACTGCACCATCCTGGCTGCGATATGAACCAATTTGTTGATAGAGATAAAACGGCAACGTGCGGAAATCTTCATTGCCGAACAACGCCACCACGCCGAAATCGCCAATCGACAGCACGCAGGCAAACGCCAGCGCTTGTGCCAGTGGGCGCTTGAGTGCACGCAACTCAATGTAACGCAGACGGTTTACGCCCGTAATGTTCAGCGACTGGCACAGCTTGTTGTAGCGTTCTGCGACATCTAACATTGGGTTTTCCAGCACTTTTAGCGCGTAGGGAATCGCCATCAACGCATTGGTGAAAATCACAATGCCATCGGCGGATTGCGGCAAGCCCACGGTGTTATTGAGCAGCAGGAAAAAGCCGGTCGCCAGTACGATACCCGGCATCGCCAGAATCAACATACCGCTGAGCTCCAGCGCCTGGCCTGCAAAAGCGCGGTTGCGCAGGCGCAATTCCCGCGAGCTCCACAGCAACATCACCGTGATGACCACGCTTATTAACCCAGCGCCAACCGCAATTCTTAATGAGGTAAACAATGCCTGCCACAGTACCGGTTGCGACAACACGCTGTTAAAGCCACTATTGATGCCATCAATGATTACTGCCAGCAGCGGCGGTAATAACAGCAAGAGAGCAAGGGTGATGAGTAGCCCGTCGCACAGTTTGCGGCGCAGGTTATCTTGCGGATCACGCCAGCTTTGCATTTGGCTGACGCCGGCTGAAATGGCTCTGCTCAACCGCTGGCTCATCAGCACCAGACCCAAACAGCAAACCATCTGCACCATGGCGAGCAGAGCCGCCCGTGCGGGGTCGTAGTCGTAACTCAGCGCCTGGAAGATAGCCAGCTCGATAGTGGTCGCCTGCGGGCCGCCGCCCAGCGATAGCACGGTGGCAAAGCTTGCGAAACAGAGCATAAAAATCAGTGCCGCAGCGGGCAGAATTTGGCGGCGCAACCACGGCCACTCGACAAAACGGAAGAAATTCCAGCCTTGCATGCCCAGTTGCGCAGCAACCTGGCGTTGTTCGTTGGGGATATTTTCCAGTGCCTGTAGCAGCAGGCGTGTCGCCATCGGTAAGTTGAAAAAGACGTGGGCCAGTAGAATGCCCTTCAGGCCGTAAGGCGAGAAACTCCATTCGATGCCAAGCCTTGCGCACAACACGGCCAGCCAGCCTTCGCGCCCATACACTGTCAGAATCCCGAATACCGCCACCAACACGGGCAGAACCAGCGTCATTGCGCACAGGCGTAACAGCGCAACGCGCCCAGGGAAGCGGCGGCGATACAGGGCGCGAGCGAGGAAAATAGCCGGGAACACGGAAAGGCTTGCTGAGAGAAACGCCTGCCAGAAAGAGAAACGCAGCACGTGCCACAAATAGCTATCCTGCACCAGCGCACGGATATCGGTTTGTGGCGCGTTAAACCACAACGCCATAAAAGCCGCCAGGGCTACGGCTACCACCAGTGTGGCGGCACATAGCCCTGGAATCAGCCAGCCGGGAATTAGCGGCTGACGGCGCGTTGCCATTCGCTAATCCAGTTGGCGCGTTGTTTAGACACTTCTGCGGCGCTGTATTCCAGCGTGTTGTTCGGTTTGACCAGCCCGTTAAATCCTTCAGGCAATTTCACATCGGTCACCGGATACATCCAGTTGCCGGTGGCCACAGTGTTCTGGAAGCCCGGTGAAGTGATAAATTTCATGAATTTTTCAGCCAGTTCAGGCTGCTTGCTGGATGCCAGGCGTCCGGCCACTTCCACCTGTAAATAATGCCCTTCGCTAAAATTAGCCGCAGCATAGTTATCTTTTTTCTCTTCAATAATGTGATAAGCCGGAGAGGTGGTGTAGCTCATCACTAAATCGCCTTCACCTTTCAGGAACAGGCCATAAGCCTCGGACCAACCTTTGGTGACGGTGACCGTTTTCTTCGCAAGCTTTGCCC
This sequence comes from Buttiauxella agrestis ATCC 33320, assembly GCA_024169445.1. Lineage (GTDB taxonomy): Bacteria > Pseudomonadota > Gammaproteobacteria > Enterobacterales > Enterobacteriaceae > Buttiauxella > Buttiauxella ferragutiae. Next base: position 235,990 of record JALKFA010000001.1, on the reverse strand, counting down.
AGGCTTCAGGCGTTTTATCGCCATACACTTTCTGCATCCACAGCAGCAGGCCCAGGCCTGGTGTGCTGGTGCGCGGGTCCTGATAAATCACTTTCCATTGTTGGTCACTTTCGACCAGTTCTTTCAGGCTTTTCGGTGGGTTTTTCAGTTTGTTTTTATCGTAGACGAAAGCGAAATAGCCGTAATCGAAGGGAACGAAAGTGTCGTTTGTCCAGCCGCCAGGGATCTTCAACGCGCTAATGTCTGTTTTGCTCGGCGCAAATAATTTAGTCTGCGCGGCAGCTTCCAGAAGGTTGTTATCCAGTCCCAGAACCACGTCAGCTTTGCTGTTTTTACCTTCCATCCGCAGGCGGTTGAGCAGCGAAACGCCATCTTCCAGCGCCACGAATTTCAGCTGGCAATTACAGTCAGCCTCAAAGGCTTTTTTCACCGCAGGCCCTGGCCCCCAGTCGGCAGCAAAGGAGTCGTAGGTATAAACAGTCAGCAGGGGTTTGGCAAAAACGGGGGCGGCGATCAGTGCCAGCAACGGCAGGAATTTTTTGAACACTTTGCACCTCTTAGAATTAGGGGTGGCAAAGGACATTTGAGAATAGAGCCTCAAATCCCTTCGCCGGCGTTATCCGGATCAGGTTCGACGGGTATTATCTCAGCCAGACTTTCGCCTTAGCACCCCGTTGAGAACGCGTGCATTGTAATAACTTTGTGAATGATTCGAAAGCATTATACCCGTCATATTTCAAGCCGCAGGGGGGGTGGCTCCGGTGGGGCAAACCACGCCGATTTAAAGTCAAACCATCCCAGTGTGTTCATACGCACACCACGCATACTGCGTTGCCCTTCGATGCGTAGCCAGTGGTGGATTAACGGTAAAATATCATTGTTTTCAACCAGGTTCTGGCACCACTCAGGCAGAGAAAGCTCGCCGTTATGCCAGTTGCGGGTATCCGTTTCCCAGTCGATAGCAATGCACTTTTGAATCAGCGGCACTTCATAAAGATGCGAGTAAAGCGAAAACTCTAACGGCAGGGTGAAATTCGCGCTATTGAGCCAGATATCGCTGACGGCATCGCCCTGATGCCACTCTTCATAACTGACTTCTTGCACCACCAGTTTTACGCCAACACGTGCCAGCAATTCTTCCATCACTTTGCTGATTACCCGATGTTCGACGTGATCGCGATAAAACGTCAGCGTCACGGATTCCAGCCCGGCCGGTTTTTCGACGGCTGGTTGTGGATGCGTGTGGTGCCAGCGTGGCAGCAGTCCGTAAGCCGGGAACCAGTACTGCTGGTTTTGCTCGCCCGCGCTATACAGCAGATGAATTGGTGCCAGCACATGACTGAGCCAGCGGCGTACTTCTTTATTGCTGCCGGCGCTTGAGCGGTTATCAAATAAAATGTAGTAGCAGCCTTCTTCAAGGCGGCTTTCGACGGCTTTCTCGCTGTCGGGCATTCCCGATAATTGCACCGCACAACTGACCTCTTCACCAATGTCCGGCAGCACCCAGAAATTCACTTCGTCAATTAATGCGCGATAACCAAAGTAATCGTCATAGGCCTGAATTTTCAGCTGGTTAGTATTATTGCGCACCACCGAATAGGGACCGGTGCCGACTGGCTGGCGGGAGAAATGGCTTAAAGTTTGCCATTCGCGCGGCAGGATCATCGCGTTAACGCTACCCAGCAACCACGGCAGCCAGTTATCGGGCTGTGAGAGCTTAATATCCAGCGTCCAGGCCGTCGGAGAAGTAATTTCCGTGATATGCGTATACAGCGGCAAAAAGCTGATGCGTTGCAGGGACGTCGTCACATCCAGCATATCCAGCTCACGGCCATGGTGAAAATGAATGCCGGGGCGCAGATAAAAACGCCAGTGTAATGGGGATATTTGTTGCCAGTGGTGCGCAATATCCGCTTCCAGTTCCCCATTTTCCTCATTTATACGGATCAGTCCGCTGAAAATTTGCCGGGCAATATGCGTTTCTGAACGACGTAAAGCGGAACCTGGCAACAGATTGAGTAACGGGCGATAGTAGAGAACGCGCAGAATATGCCGCCCTTGCCGGAAGCTGCGCCCAAGGTGAGAAATCAGCATTTGGCGCACGGCAGCTTTATCGCCGACTATCTGCACCAGTTGGTCAATCCTGTCCTGCTCAAGAAGGTCTTCGGCGCGCTGTTGCTGGAGCGCAAGGCCGGTATACAAGAACTCAAGCTGTGAACGCTTGCCGCGTCCGACTTCCGCTTTCCAGCTCAGCCAGCCCTTTTCCTGCATCGCGCTAAGCAATGTACGCATATGGCGGCGGGAGCAATTCAGCAAATCGGCCAAATCATTCAACGTCGTTTCTTGCGGCTTACCTTCAAAGTTTTGCCACAAACGGATGAACTGTTGTTGCAGACGACCAGACGACATAAAAGAGGAACTCCCGGCAGAAACTCATCAATTTAACTTTCCTCATATTACGCCAATAATCATCAACGTTGAAAGCGAGGAGGTACAACCCCGTCATACTTCAAGTCGTTGGTGCGTTGGCTACTCGCGTTCACCCCAGTCACATAGTTATCTATGCTCCTGGGGACTCACGCGTTTGCCGCCTTCCCACAACTTGAATTATTTGGGGTTTTTATGAAACGGTCGCCAGTGGTTAAGTTTTATCAACAGTATTTTGCCGCAACCCAAAGTGTTTCTGTTGGATGGCTGGCTCGCCTGAAAGCAGAGCAACGTCTGGAGATGCTTGAGAACTTAATGCAGTGGGAGTCCGCGTTCGTAGAGCACCAAATCGCTGACAGCAAGTGTGACTGAGAATTGGTGGTTTTCACCTGGCCAGCAGAGTTTTACTGCTGGCTTTTTTATACCCGTCATTCTTCGAGCCGCAGTGCCGCCTTCTCGCAACTCGAATTATTTAGGGTATAGTCGAGGCCTTGCACACTTATCACCCGCTTAAGTAAAAAGGATCTTTCTGCATGATTTGGTTTCTGACCAAAGGACGACGCCTTAACCCGGTGTACGCCGCATTTATGATTGTGGCTTTCATGATGGGGATTGCGGGGGCACTCCAGGCGCCCACTCTTAGCCTGTTTTTAAGTCGCGAAGTGGAAGTGCGCCCATTCTGGGTTGGCCTGTTTTATACCGTCAATGCGATAGCCGGGATCCTCGTCAGTCTGGCGTTGGCGAAGCGTTCAGATAACCGGGGCGATCGTCGCAAACTGATTATGGTTTGTTGCGTGATGGCTGTAGCAAACTGTGTGCTTTTTGCTTTTAACCGTCATTACCTGACGTTAATCACCGTTGGCGTGATGTTCGCCTCTATTGCCAACACCGCGATGCCGCAAATATTTGCCCTTGCCCGTGAATATGCCGATAACTCAGCGCGTGAAGTGGTGATGTTCAGCTCGATAATGCGTGCGCAGCTCTCGCTTGCCTGGGTTATTGGCCCGCCGCTATCGTTTATGCTGGCATTAAACTACGGCTTCACCACTATGTTTCTTATCGCCGCGGGGATATTTGTTATCTCGCTGGCGTTGATTTTCTTCGCATTACCCTCGGTCGCAAGGATTGAGCAGCCCGCAGATGTGGCGCTTACCCAGGTCAGCGGCTGGAAAGATAAAAACGTCCGTCTGTTGTTTATCGCTTCGATGCTGATGTGGACCTGCAACACCATGTATATCATCGACATGCCGTTGTGGATCAGCAGTGATTTAGGCCTGCCCGAATCGCTGGCTGGGCTGTTGATGGGGACGGCGGCGGGGCTTGAGATCCCGGCGATGATCCTTGCGGGCTATTATGTAAAGCGTTTTGGTAAACGGCGCATGATGGTGATTGCCGTAGCCGCCGGCGTGTTGTTCTACGTCGGACTCATTATGTTCCACAGCCGCACGGCGCTGCTGTTGCTTCAGCTATTTAACGCGGTATTTATCGGCATTGTTGCCGGGATTGGCATGTTGTGGTTCCAGGATTTGATGCCGGGCAGGCCGGGGTCGGCGACCACGTTGTTCACCAATAGTATTTCGACGGGCGTGATTCTGGCGGGGGTTTTACAAGGCGCGCTGACCGAGAGTTTTGGGCATTATTCAGTGTATTGGTTGATTGCCGGGTTAGCGGTGTTTGCGTTGGTTTTGACCAGCCGGGTGAAGAATATTTAAGTTTTGGTGTTGGAGTAATGTCGGATGACGCTTGCGCTTATCCGACCTACAACTGCATTTCATAGGGCGGATAAGCGCAGCGTCATCCGCCAGTAATGCAAATCGGTTTTCGTAGGGCGGATAAGCGCAAGCGTCATCCGCCAGACAATGCCTGATTATTCAGCCAAAAACAGCTCCAACAGCGAATTCAAAAACAGCTTCCCGTGCTCGGTAATCTGCCAATAATCCTCAGTCTCAACCAGGTAATCTTTAGCTATCGCTTCATCTAACTGCGCGCGAATCACCGACTCATCAAGCCCGGTATATAAGCTAAATTCGTTGCGTGGCGCCGCTTCGAGCAAACGAAAACGATTCATAAAGAACTCGAACGGTTTATCGGCTTGTTCCACATAGTGCTGCTTGTCGAGGTATTTACCTTCCATATAACCGCGTGGATGGCGTGTTTTCGCGGTACGAACAATGCGCCCGTCTTCGAACGTTACCTTGCCGTGTGCGCCACAGCCAATCCCCAGGTAATCGCCAAAGCGCCAGTAGTTCAGGTTATGCTGGCACTGGTAACCCGGTTTAGCATAGGCCGAGGTTTCATATTGCTGATAACCTGCCGCAGTCAGCAGCTTGTCGCCTTGCTCGAAAATATCCCACAATGCGTCGTCGTCCGGCAGTTTTGGCGGACGCGAACTAAACAAAGTGTTCGGCTCAATCGTTAACTGATACCAGGAAAGATGCGGCGGGTTGAGTGCAATTGCCTGGCGCAAATCGTCCAGCGCTTCTTCTAGCGATTGATCCGGCAGGCCGTGCATCAAATCGAGGTTAAAGCTGCGCAAACCGAGTCCGCTTGCCAGATTCGCCGCGCGTTTCGCTTCACCAGAATCATGAATACGCCCCAGACGTTTGAGCTTAGGCTCGCTGAAACTCTGCACACCAATAGAAATACGGTTCACGCCAGCACGCTGATAACTCACGAAACGGTCAGCTTCTACCGTTCCAGGGTTAGCTTCCATTGTGATTTCCGCATCGGCTGCCAGCGGCAGGCGCGCGCGCACACCGTCCAGCAGGTTTTGCATCGCCTCGCCTGAAAGCAGGCTAGGCGTACCACCACCAATAAAGATGGTCTTTATTTCACGTCCTTGTGCCATTGGCGCGTCGATATCCAGATCGCGCAACAGGTGGGCGACATACTCATCGTGCGGCACGTCGCCCTTAAGTGCATGGGAATTGAAGTCACAGTAGGGGCACTTCTGCACGCACCACGGGATGTGAATATAGAGACTCAGTGGTGGCAAATTAGCCATTTTTCATTGCTTCCAGTAACAGTTTTAGCGCTTGCCCGCGGTGGGAAATGGCGCGTTTTTCGTCACGAGTCAATTCAGCGGCAGTTTTGCCTTCACTCGGGACAAAGAAAATAGGATCGTAGCCGAAGCCACCGGCACCCGCAGCTTCACGGGTAATCTGGCCTTCCCAACTGCCGTGGCAAACCAGCGGAGTGGGGTCTTCTGCATGACGCATATAAACCAGCACACAATGGAAACGCGCTTTGCGTTGCTCGTCTGGTACATCTTTCAGTGTAGCCAGAAGCTTTTCGAGGTTCTGCTGATCGGAGGCTTCTAAGCCTGCGTAGCGGGCAGAATAAATCCCCGGCGCACCACCCAACACATCAACCGCCAGACCTGAATCGTCAGCAATGGCTGGCAAACCCGTTATCTGCGCCGCATGGCGTGCTTTCAGAATGGCGTTCTCGATAAATGTCAGGCCCGTTTCTTCGGCAGACTCCACACCCAGTTCGGTTTGCGCCACGACATCCAGACCAAAATTGCTCAGTAAATCGGCGAGTTCACGCACTTTACCGGCGTTACCGGTCGCGAGGACAACTTTTTGCATAGTGAGAAAATCCTGTGAAATTAGGTAATTATTCGAGCAATGCCGCGACTTCCGTCGGGATGTGTTGCGGGTCGATAATTTTAATTTGTTTATGGCGGCCCAGTTCGCCTTTCTCAAGCAGCACCTGACTTTTGGCGACTTTGAACTGTTTAGCCAGATATTTTACCAGATGGGCGTTAGCTTTGCCGTCAATCGGTGGGGCAGTGATGGCGACTTTTAGTTCGTCGCCATGCAGCCCGACAATACTATCGCGGCTGGCTTTCGGCTGAATGTACAGCCGTAAAACCAGCCCGTCTGCGGTTTGACTCACTGCACTCACAGCAAGAACCAAAGCCCCGGGAACAGATCCATACCAAGGTAGTTCAGCGCATACAGAATCAAAATCACCACCATCGCGGAGAAATCAATCCCGCCCATTGCCGGGATAATGCGGCGAATCGGTGCCATCATCGGTTCAGTTAATTGCATCAGCACATATTCTACTGGGCTGCGACCCTGGCTAATCCAGCTCATCAGCGAACGAATAATAATCACCCAGAATACCAGCGTACCGGCGGACTTGAGCAACGATAACAAGCCAACCAGCAGGTTCATTGGGTCAAGTGATAGCGCACCGACCTGAATAAGCAGCAGAATCGGGTACTTCAGCGTGGTGAGAATAAACGCCACCAACAGGGAAGAAGTATCGATCGGCCCAATTGAAGGGATTATCCGACGCAGTGGCCCGACAATCGGCTGGGTAATCTTGACGATAAACTGTGCAAAAGGGTTGTAAAAATCACAACGCGACCACTGCATCCAGATGCGAATCAATAGCACCATCACATACAGTTCAATCAGTGTTTTGACCAGGAAAGTCAACGTCAGCATGGCGTTCCTCAATAATTATGGTGATTAACGAGCGGAGTAATCCCGCGCGCCGAAAATAGCGGTTCCAATGCGCACCATGGTGCTGCCTGCGGCAATCGCGGCGTCCATGTCATCGGTCATGCCCAGGGACAACGTATCAACCGTTGCATAGCGGTTTTTGAGCGATTCGAAAGCCGCTGCCATCTTCTGGCAAACCGCTAACTGATGCTCGTAATCAGGCTCAGGGGCAGGGATCGCCATTAAACCTCGTAATACCAAACCCGGTAATTCAGCGACACCAGCCGCAAGCGTTTCAAGCTCGCTCAGCGCAATACCAGACTTGCTTTGTTCATCACTGATGTTGATTTGAATCAGCACGTTAAGCGGTGGAAGCTCAACCGGGCGTTGTTCGCTTAAACGAGTAGCAATACGTAACCTGTCGACGGTGTGGCACCAGTCAAAATGTTCAGCCACCAGACGGCTTTTGTTCGACTGCAAAGGGCCAATAAAGTGCCATTCCAGTGTGGCTTCACTGTTATCGGCAAAGTAACGAATTTTATCCACGCCTTCCTGCACGTAGTTTTCACCGAATGCGCGTTGGCCGGCAGCAATCGCTTCTGCGAGAGCGCTTGCAGGCTTGGTTTTGCTTACTGCAAGCAAAGTAACTTCTTCTGGAGCACGGCCGCAGCGTTCAGTTGCCGCTAAGATTTTGTGCTGAACCTGTGCCAGATTGTGCGTTATCTCGTTCATAGGTTGGAAAGTGATATGGATATCGAAGAAATTGTGGCCCTTAGTGTAAAGCATAATGTCTCTGATCTACACCTGTGCGCGCAGCTTCCTGCTCGTTGGCGGCGGCAAGGACGGCTTGAACTACTGCCTGGCGGCGCGCCTGAACCACAAGCATTGCTTGATGACTGGCTGTCAAAAGCACAAAAGGAACAACTGGAAGAAAGCGGGCAAGTGGATTTCGCCGTGACGCTAAAGTCAGGGGTACGGTTGCGGGCGAACGCTTTTCACCAGCTGCAAGGCAACTCACTTGCCTTGCGGTTATTGGCGTCGGACTGTCCCAAACTCGAGACGCTAAATGTTCCACCGTTGATCCCCGAATTGTTGCAATCCCCAGACGGACTAATTCTGGTGACTGGAGCGACAGGCAGTGGTAAATCCACCACGCTTGCGGCGATGGTTGAGCATCTCAACCATCAGCTAGATGGGCATATCCTGACACTGGAAGATCCTATTGAGTTCGTCCATCAATCAAAGCGCTGCCTGATTCAACAACGAGAACCTGGCACACATTGCCGCTCGTTTGCTGCAGCGTTACGTGCGGCATTGCGTGAAGATCCCGATGTGATTTTGTTGGGGGAATTACGCGATAGCGAAACCATACGCCTGGCGCTCACCGCTGCGGAAACAGGCCATCTGGTACTGGCAACATTGCATACTCGCGGAGCCGCACAAGCTGTAGAACGGCTGGTGGATGTCTTTCCTGCGGAAGAAAAAAACATGGTGCGCAGCCAATTGGCCGGCAGTTTAAAAGCGGTGCTGGCGCAGAAATTACAGCTTGATGCCCAGGGTGGAAGGGTGGCTTTGTTCGAGTTGTTGGTGAATACACCAGCCGTAGCGAGCCTTATCCGTGAAGGGAAAGCTCATCAGTTGCTCGGGCAGATTCAAACCGGGCAGCAATATGGCATGCAGAGTTTTTCGCACAGCCAAGCGCGGTTACGTGCGGAAGGTCGTATTGGTATTGCTCCCTCTCCTGGGGGAGAGGGCTGGGGTGAGGGATATTCCGATGATTAGAATTATTGCTTCTGTGTGTTTGCGTGTGTGTGATTTTCATCTCAGAGAAGGTCAATGGATTCTTCCAATTCAGGAGTAAAGCCTATGTTTTTTTCTGTTGGCGTGGAGATGCCTGCAAACGAGAACGAAGCGTTCGGTCTGGTTGTGCCGGCGTTATGCAATGATGATTTCGGCTGTATTTCAGCGGCAGATAATCAAGATGAAATTGCACTGATGGTACGCGAGGCGATTTTATCGATTGTTGATTTCATGGTTGAGCGAGGAATGGATATCACCCAACTTAAAGATGCCGGGCCATTTGTTTATGCGGCAAATCCTGAATACGCGTACTGCAAGCAGTGGCTGTTGGTGGATGTGGATTTGTCAGCTTTGGAGGGGAAGCCGCAGCGAATCAATATTTCTCTGCCAGATGCACTTTTGGAGCGGATTGATAACCGTGTAAAACAGCCGTCATCTGGTTACAAGGATCGCAGCCATTTTCTGGCAGTCGCGGCAAGGCATGAGCTGATCGGTGCGTCTTCAGACATGCCTGATAGCAAAAAAGACTAAGGGTTATAGTCAAACCAGCTTTCAAGAATGATGACCGCAGAGGCTGAATCAATGCTGCCTTTGTTAAGCGCGCGGAAACCGCCGTGTTCAAACAAACCAGCACGGGCTTCAACGGTACTCAGGCGCTCATCTTGCAACGAAACTTTTACACCAAAACGGCCATGCAGGCGATTGGCAAACTTTCTTGCGCGGACAGTAAGCGGTTGCTCGGTACCGTCCATATTCAGAGGTAAGCCAACAATCACTTCGTCGGGTTGCCACTCTTTAAGGATTTTCTCGATGACGTTCCAGTCAGGGGTACCGTCTTGTGCTTTCAGTGCTGTTAAAGGCCGTGCCGTTCGGGTAATACGCTGACCGATGGCGACACCAATACTTTTGGTGCCGAAATCAAAGGATAACAGTGTTCCGCTGCTCATTAAGCGTGCCCCGCTTCACTAGGCATATTATGAATATCAATGCCGATTAATTTTGCTGCTTCACGCCAGCGTTCAGAAATAGGGGTGTGGAAAAGAATCGACGCGTCTGCTGGTGCTGTGAGCCAGGCGTTGTCTAAAATCTCTTGTTCCAGTTGCCCTTTTTCCCACGACGAGTAGCCGAGCGCGACAATAATATCGGCTGGCTGCTTTGCGGTGCCAATGGTTTCGAGTACATCACGGGATGTGGTGATCACTGTGTCATCTGAAATTCGGATGCTTGAAGCAAAACAGTCCGGTGGGGAGTGCAGAATAAAACCGCGGTCTTCTGCCAGTGGGCCGCCAATAAACACCGGTTTATCAAGGCGAATGGCTGGGTCACGCGGCTCTGGATCGATTTTGAGTTTTTCCAGAACACCGTCAACCTGAAGATTTTCGAGAGGTTTATTGATGATTATCCCCATTGCGCCATCTTCGCTGTATTCACAGATATAAACGACTGCACGCTTAAACAGAGGGTCCTGGAGCGCCGGCATGGCAATTAGAAAGTGATGCTGTAAATTCATTGTCAGAGGTTCTGGTTCCGGTTGAAAAAGCGGCATTAGATGCGCGAGGAATAGTCAGTTTATCACTTTTGAACTGCACTGGACACTCGGCCCATCCTTGGGCCGGGGTGGTGCAGGCTATTTCGCCAGACGTACTTCGATAGCGTCGAACAGCATACCCGTGATCGATACAGGGAACTCGGCTTCGATTTCGCGGATGCAGGTTGGGCTGGTGACATTAATCTCAGTGAGGCGGTCACCGATGATATCCAGACCAACAAAAATCAATCCTTTGGCTTTCAATGTTGGGCCGACACGGCGGGCAATTTCCCAATCGCTTTCAGTCAATGGACGTGGTTCGCCACGACCGCCAGCCGCCAGGTTACCACGAGTCTCACCACCTTGCGGAATACGCGCCAGGCAATATGGAACAGGTTCACCATCAACAACCAGAACACGTTTGTCGCCATCAACAATGGCTGGCAGGTAGTTTTGCGCCATGCAGTAACGATTGCCCAGCTCTGTTAGTGTTTCAGCAATAACGCCAATGTTAGGGTCGCCTTCTTTGACGCGGAAAATCGACGTGCCGCCCATGCCATCTAACGGCTTGAGGATAATGTCGCCATGCTTTTGCCAGAATGTTTTCAACTGTGCTTTGTTGCGAGTGACAAGTGTTTCTGGGGTTAAATCAGCAAACCAGGCGGTGAACAACTTTTCGTTACAGTCGCGCAGGCTCTGCGGTTTGTTAACGATCAGCGTGCCTTGTTCTTCGGCGCGCTCAAGAATATAGGTAGCGTAGATAAACTCGGTATCAAACGGCGGGTCTTTGCGCATCAACACCACGTCGAGATCGGCAAGCTGAATATCTTGCTCGCTGCCAAATTCGTACCATTTATCGTAGTTCTGCTCGACAGTGACCAGACGGGTGCGCGCATGCGCTTCACCGTTGATCAAATACAGATCGGCCATTTCCATATAGTGGAGTTCGTAACCACGGCGCTGGGCTTCCAGCAGCATGGCAAAACTGGAGTCTTTCTTGATGTTAATGTTTGCGATGGGATCCATCACGATGCCAAGCTTGATCATTGTTTTCTCCGGTTTTAGCCCAGGTCGCCAAAACGCACTTGCAGTGCGGTAATCGCGGTGAGCGCGGTAGTCTCAGTACGCAGAACGCGAGGTCCCAACAGAATATCAGTAAATTGATGGCGCGAGGTCATGGCGATTTCGTCAGCAGTTAAACCGCCTTCCGGGCCAATCAGCAGGCGCACACGTTCAACAGGTTGCGGCAAGGTATTAATACTGGCGTTAGCGCGTGGATGCAGATTGAGCTTGAGACTTGCATCGTCCTCAGCACACCACGCTTCAAGATCCATCGCCGGGCGCACTTCCGGCACCACATTGCGTCCACACTGTTCACAGGCAGCAATGGCAATTTTCTGCCACTGCGAGAGCTTTTTATTCAGCCGCTCGGCATCCAGTTTTACGCCACAGCGTTCAGAAAACAAAGGGGTAATCACATTCACACCCAGCTCAACGGCCTTCTGAATGGTGAACTCCATTTTCTCGCCACGCGACATGACCTGACCAAGATGCAGATGCAGTGGGGATTCGCGGTTATCGATGGTGGCACTAAGCACTTTCACCCGCACACTTTTCTTATCTGCCTGAACGATTTCAGCATCAAAAACTTGATTGCTGCCATCGAACAACTGCAGTGCGTGGCCTGCATTCATGCGCAGTACACGGCCGACGTGGTTAGCCGCATCTTCACAAAGTGCCACGTCCTGGCCAACGGTGAGTAATTCAGGATGGTGAATGCGGGGTATACGCATGGTTTTTAATATCCAAAAGAGGTCGTGTTTTTCTCCCTCCCCCTGAGGGAGAGGGGACTAAACCGCTAGTGTAGGTTAGCTGTTTTGCGCCTGGCAAGCTCGTAGCACATAAGGGTTATGATTACCCTGAACTTTGGATATGCGCTCATCGCGCTCACATTCCCAGGCAGTGACCGGATATTGCTTGTTCCACGCCTCAAACAGCTGGGTTTGCTGGCGAGAAAGGTTGAGCTGATATTGGTCACGCATGTAGAAATAAGTACGAGCAATAGCACCACGCGCACGCGCAGGTGGCTCGGCAATCTTATCTTTGAAGTCGACTTTCATTTCACATTGCCCGTACTGACCTTCGCCGCCATTCCACTGGCTATACATGAAGTTGTTACGGTCAGCATTCACTTCGCCTACTGCGGGTTGCAGGTTGTGCATATCGCTTTCCATCTTGCGATATTCCGGATCTTTGGAGCAGTTTTTACGGCCGCCATCTTGCCAACACTGGCGCTGATGGCCGAACTGCCAGGCCGGTACGACATGCTCCCACTCTATGCGTGTCGCACGGTTTTCATTCTTACGGACTTTGTAACCGCAGGATTCGAGATCGGGAACGCCCTTTTTCCCTTCCCAGCTGATTTTACATCCGCAATAGAAGTCACCCGGCGCGTCGGCATTCACTTTGACGCCAGCGGCTTTAGCTTGAGAGAAATTATTAATACCGGCACTGAGTGCGGAAAAAGAGGAGAGGGCTGCAACAACTGCAACAGCCAAAGAATATTTGCGAGACATTTCCAGAATCCTTACTAAAACGTGCTCGCACCCTAACTGATGGGTTATCAGGATTCAATAAGCTAAATCAGGAAACTTTCCGATTATTATTTTTAATTACAGGAGGTTGTAGCGTCTGCTTTTAACAGGTCGCCGCACTGAACGCAGCGGTATTCTGCTTCGCCACGCACCACACGGTTATGGCGTCGGACGGTAAGCTGATGCAACTGGCAGCGGCAGCGATAGGGAAAGGTGTTCTTACGCACGGATTGCACTTCAAACTTATGCGTGCGACGAGCGGGGACGCCAAGCACCGCTTCCATCATCCATTTCCACTCTTTGCCGTGTGGTGCTACGCGGCCAAAGTGTTTCCAGACCAACAGATGTGCCAGTTCATGCGGCACAACTTCATCAATGAAAGTTTGCTGATTTTCCATCAGCAATACCGGATTTAGACGAATTTCGTAGCTATCCATCCATGCGGTACCCGCAGCAGTGCCGCGCTGCTGATAGACCAGTTTCGGTTCAGGATAGTTTCGGCCCAACTGCTGATTGGCTTGTTGGAGTTTTTCTCGCAGGCAGCGCATAACGGCCTGTTGGAGTGCGATGGGGAGTCTTGGGGATTTCATAACGGCACAGATTAGTGCCAGGCGAAGCAGGGTGCAAGCCCCTCTCCATTGTGGAAAGGGGCGAGTGTGGTTTATTCGTGAGCGCCAATCTCACGTAAGCGGCGGCCTTTCATCAAGTTACGTTCGATGTGTTCCAGGGAAACGTGTTTGGTTTCTGGAATCAGCCACAGAGTGAGCACAATAAAGAACAGATTTAACGCCGCGTAGACCCAGAAGGTATTCGCGTTACCCAGAGTGTTAAGCATGGTCAGGAATGTTGCGCCGACGATCATGTTGGCAATCCAGTTGGTGGCGGTAGAGCAGGTGATACCAAAATCGCGGCCTTTCAGCGGTTGGATTTCAGAACACAGCACCCAAATCAGTGGACCCGCACTCATTGCAAAACCGACGATAAACATCAACAGCATTGCGATGGCGAAGTATTGCGCGCCCTGGGAGTGAATACCAATGTGCAGCATGGTACCCAGTATGCCCATGCCAACAGCCATCACCATGAAGCCCAGTACCAGCGTCGGTTTACGGCCCCAGCGGTCCACCAGACCGATCGCAATAAATGTCGCCAGTACGTTGATCAGCCCAACAATTACGGTGCCCCACATTTGTTGATTGGTGTTGGTAAAGCCCGCTATTTCGAAGATTTTCGGCGCGTAATACATGATGACGTTCATACCGGTGAACTGCTGCATCACCTGAAGCAGAATGCCGAGGAACACCGCACGGCGGAAGTTGCTGTTGTCTTTAAACAGCGACCAACCGCTTTGTTTAACTTTCAGGCTTTCACGGATTTCTTCCAGTTCACGTTTGGCTTCGGCACTGGTATCACGCAGGCGCAACAGGACGCGCTCGGCATCGTGGAAACGACGTTTAGCAGCGAACCAGCGCGGGCTGTCTGGCAGGAAGAACACGCCAACCAGAAGAATCAGGGCTGGAATAGTAATGACGCCCAGCATCCAGCGCCATGAGCCGCTGTAGCTGAATGCGGTATCAGAAAGGTAAGCACCGAGAATCCCGATGGTAATCATCAGCTGGTACATCGAAATCATGCTGCCACGAATTTTTTCTGGAGCAATTTCAGACAGATAAAGCGGTGCGGTATAAGATGCAACACCGACTGCCAGCCCAAGCAACACGCGGGAAAGAATCAGGATTTCAGTATTCGGTGCAAACGCAGAACAGAGCGAGCCTGCAACGAATAGCACTGCGCCAATCATCAGGCTGTATTTGCGCCCGATACGGAACGAGAGCCAGCCACTACCCACTGCACCGACTGCTGCGCCAAACATCATCGAGCTGACAACCCACTCTTGTTGATGTGCGGTTATCTGGAAATCTTTCGCGATAAACGGCAACGCACCGGCAATAACGCCGATATCAAGGCCAAACAACAAACCTGCCAGGGCCGCAAGGAAACAGACGAAAAAGGTCATGCTTTTGTTCGAGCGCCCTTGTTTTTTTATGTCAGGCATAGTGCTCTCCAGTTGAATTATTTGGGGGTGTCTCGCTATTAAGGGTAGGGCAACGCTACGTGAAATTATGTGATGCAACTCACGTTAGTGTAATCGCTTACACTAATGTCAAGAAGTGTATGTATAAATTTATTATATAAAACATAGCATTAAATGCGGATAATAAAAGAGAAAATAAGTAATCCGGACTAGTCTGAGCATTTATGTAAACAGTGCGTCAACATTAATCTGTCATGAGGATTAATCTTAATTAACTATCTTTTAACGCATATGTAATCGCTTTCACTGGGCGTTTGTTGGAGATGGCTGGGGGGCAGATGGGGGTTGTGGAAATAAAAAAGACCAGCAGAGCGCTGGCCTTTTAGATTGCTGACAAAGGTCACTAAACAGGTGTTGTAGGGGGGATAAGCGATAGCGCCATCCACCATTTTCGCCTGTTGTTGCAGATAAAAGTGTCGGAAGACGCTGCGCTTATCCGACCTACGAAGAGGTTTGTCATCGGTCTTAAAGACCAGCAGAGCGCTGGCCTTTTAGATTGCTGACAAAGGTCACTAAACAGGTGTTGTAGGGGGGATAAGCGATAGCACCATCCACCATTTTCGCCTGTTGTTGCAGATAAAAGTGTCGGATGACGCTGCGCTTATCCGACCTACGAAGAGGTTCGTCATCGGTCTAAAAGACCAGCAGAGCGCTGGCCTTTTAGATTGCTGACAAAGGTCATTAAACAGGTGTTGTAGGGGGGATAAGCGATAGCGCCATCCACCATTTTCGCCTGTTGTTGCAGATAAAAGTGTCGGATGACGCTGCGCTTATCCGACCTACGTAGAGGTTTGTCATCGGTCTTAAAGACCAGCAGAGCGCTGGCCTTTAATGTCTGGAGCTCTGACGGATTTTACTTCAGGCCGGCAGCATCACGCAGCAATTCTGCTTTGTCGGTTTTTTCCCAAGGGAAATGCTCACGACCAAAGTGACCGTATGCGGCAGTTTCTTTGTAGATTGGGTGCAGCAGATCCAGCATCTGAATCAGGCCGTACGGACGCAGGTCGAAGAACTCGCGCACCAGCAGGGTCAGTTGCTCGGTAGAGATTTTCTCGGTACCGAAGGTTTCAACCATGATGGAAGTCGGTTCTGCCACGCCGATGGCGTAAGACACCTGGATTTCACAGCGGTCAGCCAGACCCGCAGCAACGATGTTTTTCGCGACATAACGCGCCGCGTATGCTGCGGAACGGTCAACTTTAGACGGATCTTTACCGGAGAACGCGCCGCCACCGTGACGAGCCATGCCGCCGTAGGTATCAACGATAATTTTACGACCGGTCAGACCACAGTCACCCATTGGGCCACCGATAACAAAACGGCCTGTTGGGTTGATGTGGTATTTGGTGGAAGCGTTCAGCCATTCTGCTGGCAGAACCGGCTTGATGATCTCTTCCATCACCGCTTCTTGCAGCGTTTTCAGCTGTACATCTTCAGAGTGCTGGGTAGACAGAACCACGGCATCAATACCGACGATTTTACCGTCGTCGTACTGGAACGTGATTTGGCTTTTCGCATCCGGGCGCAGCCACGGCAGGGAGCCATTTTTACGAACTTCAGCCTGGCGTTGAACCAGAAGGTGCGCGTAAGTGATTGGCGCTGGCATCAGCACTTCGGTTTCGTTGGTTGCATAACCAAACATCAGGCCCTGGTCGCCCGCACCTTGTTCCAGTGGATCGGTACGGTCAACGCCCTGGTTGATGTCCGGGGACTGCTTACCAATCGCGCTTAACACGGCACAAGAATTGGCATCAAAGCCCATATCAGAATGCACGTAGCCGATGTCACGAATCGTTTGGCGAGTGATTTCTTCGATATCAACCCAGGCGCTGGTGGTGATTTCACCGCCAACCAGAACCATGCCGGTTTTAACGTAAGTCTCACAAGCTACGCGTGCTTTTGGATCCTGCTCGAGGATCGCATCGAGGACCGCATCAGAGATTTGGTCAGCGATTTTATCGGGATGCCCTTCTGATACAGACTCGGACGTAAAGAGGTGCTTGGCCATATTTTATTCACCCTAAGAGAATTAGGTTAGTGCAGACTGCCGCTAATTGGCGCTCGTATCAGTGCGATATACTGATATTCGGAGTTTTAGCCACAGGATTAATTTCAGGCAGTCTAACAGTTAATCGGTATAGATGGATTAACATCTGGACGGCTATTCTAGGTTATCCCTTAATCAGATTACCAGTGATTTTTCTACCCGCAAGTTTCTAAGCATAATCTTGGATGGCAATTTTTACTGACAGTGCCGCAAAGCAGGGATTTTTGTTTTGCAATTTTTGGCTGTTATCGGTATAAAGCGGCGCGCGCGGCTCATTCAACAAGCACACATTTCTACGTGTTGCCCACTTCCAGCCGGGTTGAGCAAATTTCTTAGCTTTGGCTTGTCGCATGCCCTAAATGGTATGTGTGGAGGTGTCAGGATTGAAAAACCGCTGTAATTCACAGAATCTGGCTCACCAGTCTGGTGTGCATTTGCCTCTCTCAATAAGCATCTCTTTGCTGCATTCCTGCCGATGTTATACCCATCTCGGCGCTTCTCAGGACTCTCGGGCCGGTTTTTAAACCCGTGAAATTCTGAACAAGGGCTCTCTTGTCATCGATAAGAGTATTCTCGTGGTTTCGCCGACTCGTTCTACGAAGCTCGGTTACGTGTTTTTACAATGATATGAAAAAGAAACCGGTCGCACAGTTTGTCTGTCAGCGTCTTATGCTGCCGATACGCGCTGTTAATGGGTTGTTATTGCGGGATACCCCTGCGATAGTAGTCAACTGTTTTGCACATTCGTTTAAATTTGAGGTTCGCCATGTCTGACAAAATCTCTTCTGTTTCGGGTTCGTCAGTGGGCGAGCAGGATGTACACCGCTCCATGCAGGAGGTTGCCATGAGCTCCCAGGAAGCCAGCAAAATGCTGCGTACTTACAATATTGCCTGGTGGGGCAATAACTATTACGACGTCAATGAGCTCGGTCATATCACCGTTTGCCCGGACCCGGATGTCCCGGAAGCGCGTGTTGATCTCGCTGAACTCGTAAAAGCCCGTGAAGCACAGGGGCAGCGTTTGCCTGCACTGTTCTGCTTCCCGCAGATTTTGCAGCACCGCCTGCGTTCTATTAATGCAGCGTTCAAACGTGCTCGCGAATCCTATGGTTATAACGGCAACTATTTCCTCGTTTACCCAATCAAGGTGAACCAGCACCGTCGCGTGATTGAATCACTGATTCATTCCGGCGAACCGCTGGGCCTGGAAGCAGGTTCTAAAGCAGAACTGATGGCTGTGCTGGCGCATGCGGGCATGACGCGTTCGGTCATTGTGTGTAACGGTTATAAAGACCGTGAATACATCCGCCTGGCGTTGATCGGCGAGAAGATGGGCCACAAGGTTTATCTGGTCATCGAGAAGATGTCTGAAATTCGCATTGTGCTGGAAGAAGCCGAGCGCCTGAATGTGGTACCGCGCCTTGGCGTGCGTGCGCGTCTGGCATCGCAAGGTTCGGGCAAATGGCAGTCTTCAGGCGGCGAGAAATCAAAATTTGGTCTGGCGGCGACGCAGGTTCTGCAACTGGTTGAAATGTTGCGTGAAGCCGGTCGTATCGACAGCCTGCAATTACTGCACTTCCACCTCGGTTCGCAAATGGCGAATATTCGCGATATCGCCACCGGCGTGCGTGAATCAGCGCGTTTCTATGTTGAGCTGCACAAGATGGGCGTTAACATCGAATGCTTCGATGTGGGCGGCGGTCTGGGCGTGGACTATGAAGGCACGCGTTCGCAGTCAGATTGTTCGGTCAACTATGGCCTGAACGAATATGCGAACAACATCATTTGGGCGATTGGCGACGCATGTGAAGAAAACGGCCTGCCGCACCCGACGGTTATCACCGAGTCTGGCCGTGCGGTGACCGCGCACCACACCGTGCTGGTGTCTAACATCATTGGTGTTGAGCGCAACGAATACACCACGCCAACAGCTCCGGCTGCAGACGCGTCCCGTGCACTGCAAAGCATGTGGGAAACCTGGGGCGAAATGCACGAGCCGAACAACCGTCGCTCGCTGCGTGAATGGCTGCACGATAGCCAGAACGATCTGCATGATATCCATACCGGCTACTCGGCGGGGAGTTTCTCTTTGCAGGAGCGTGCCTGGGCGGAGCAGCTTTATCTGAGCATGTGCCACGAAATTCAACGCCTGCTTGACCCTAGCAACCGCGCACACCGCCCGATCATCGACGAACTGCAAGAACGTATGGCGGATAAGATTTACGTCAACTTCTCGCTGTTCCAGTCCATGCCGGATGCGTGGGGTATCGATCAGCTGTTCCCGGTACTGCCGCTTGAAGGGCTGAATCAGATCCCAGAGCGTCGTGCGGTACTGCTGGATATCACCTGTGATTCCGACGGTGCTATCGATCACTACATCGATGGTGACGGTATTGCGACAACTATGCCGATGCCAGAATACGATGCGGAAAACCCGCCGTTGCTGGGCTTCTTTATGGTTGGGGCATACCAGGAAATCCTTGGCAACATGCACAACCTGTTTGGCGATACCGAAGCGGTTGACGTGTTCGTCTTCCCTGACGGCAGCGTAGAGGTGGAGCTTTCTGATGAAGGCGATACCGTTGCGGACATGCTGGAATACGTTCAGCTTGATCCAAAAACTCTGCTCAAGCATTTCCGTGATCAGGTCAAACAGACCGATCTGGATGCCGGTTTGCAGCAGCAGTTCCTCGAAGAGTTTGAGGCTGGGTTGTATGGCTATACTTATTTAGAAGACGAGTAAATTACTCGGCGTACTTCGAGTCGCAGGGGTGTTGGCCGCACTCACTTACCCCAGTCACTTACTTAAGTAAGCTCCCGGGGATAAGCTCCTTTGCCGCCTACCTGTAACGCGAATTACTAGAGTAATTAGTATACAAATAAGGTTACATTCGGCGATAATCCGCCAACAAGCAGTCTGAATGAATCCAGTCCCTTCCTCGTCGGGTTAACGACGCGGAAGGGACTTTTTTTTGCAAATAATTACCATCATCGTGAGGTCAAACCATGAGCACCTTAGGCCATCAGTACGACAATTCCCTGGTATCCAATGCCTTCGGTTTTTTACGTTTTCCACTGAACTTCATGCCGTATGACAGCGATGCCGATTGGGTGATCACTGGCGTTCCTTTTGATGCGGCAACCTCTGGCCGTGCAGGCGGGCGTCATGGCCCTGCGGCTATTCGTCAGGTTTCTACCAACCTGGCGTGGGAAGGTAACCGCTTCCCGTGGAATTTCGACATGCGTGAGCGTCTGAACGTTGTTGACTGTGGCGACCTGGTTTATGCCTTCGGTGATGCGCGTGATATGAGCGAACGCCTGCAAGCTCACGCAGAAAAACTGCTGGCTGCCGGTAAACGTATGCTCTCTTTCGGTGGCGACCACTTCGTGACTCTGCCGCTGTTGCGCGCTCACGCTAAGCACTTTGGTAAAATGGCGCTGGTGCATTTCGATGCGCACACTGACACCTATGCGAACGGTTGCGAGTTCGACCACGGCACCATGTTCTACACCGCGCCAAAAGAAGGTCTGATCGACCCGAATCATTCTGTGCAGATTGGTATTCGTACCGAGTTCGACAAAGATAATGGCTTTACCGTGCTGGATGCAGGCCAGGTGAACGACCGTACTGTTGACGATGTGCTGGCGCAGGTGAAGCAAATTGTTGGCGATATGCCAGTTTATCTGACCTTTGATATCGACTGCATCGATCCTGCTTTCGCACCAGGCACCGGTACGCCGGTTATCGGTGGTCTGACTACCGATCGCGCGCTGAAACTGGTTCGTGGTTTGAAAGATTTGAACATCGTTGGTATGGACGTTGTAGAAGTGGCTCCGGCTTACGACCAGTCTGAAATTACTGCTTTGGCGGGCGCGACGTTGGCGCTGGAGATGTTGTATATCCAGGCGGCTAAGAAAGGCGAGTAATCAGGCTATTTTACTTGCCATTTTGAACCCGGGCAGTGCTCGCCATCCTCACGTACTTTGTGTACGCTCCGGTGGCTGCGCGCTGCCCGAGTCCAAACTGCCTGCGACAATTACGCCTGAGGCAGTCATTTGAAAATTACTTCAGCCCATCTGCCGTCATGCGGTCACGAATGTGTTGCGCACGTTCTGCAGACGCTGGATGGTCGTCGAGCATTGAGCTTTGGCGGCCTTCTTCCCCTTTAGCCAATTTCTCAAAACTGGTTGCCAGGCCAATTGGGTTGATGCCACGTTTTCTCAACAAATCATACGAATAGTCATCGGCTTCCGATTCCTGACGCTGGGAGAACTGTGCATTTACCAGTTTCTCACCCAAATCGCCAAGCTGTGACTGTGACAAACTGCCAATCATTCCGCCCGCAGAGGCCGCTGCAACACGCGCTGCGTTAGTCCCCAGCGCGACCTGCATCCCTTTCTTCACATGGCCGAGCGCCACGTGGCCCATTTCGTGGCCGATAACCGCTTCGACTTCGTTATCGTTCATCATGTCCATCAGGCCGCTGTACACGCGGATACAGCCGTTGGCCATCGCGAAGGCGTTCACGTCTTTGGTGACGTAAACCTTGTAGTTCACCGGCATGCCGTTGATGTTATCGCCCAATGCCGCAGCGATTTTGTTCAGGCGTTGCGCATACTCGCTACTGGCCGGTGCGATAGACGCTTTGCTGTCCAGTTCGGCACAGGATTTGTCGCTCAGCTCTTTGACCTGCGCATCACTTAATGTGTACGCCTGAAAGACTTCAGCACCGGAAGCCAGCAGGCCGTTGGAATCCATATTCTGGCAACCACTCACCAGGACTGCAACGCTCAGGCTCAGTAAAATTGGGCGCATCTTCATGCCAATATCCTTAATAAATGACAACTACTCTGGGGGATCGAGCCACATATCGCTGGCTGGTGGCTTGAGTATAAAGAAGTTAACGCATGCTGCGCATCAACATGCGCAACATGCGAGCAGCTTCCAGAGATTTCTTAACCGGACAAAAGGATGCTCCATGTACATGGCACACGGCTTGCGGTACATTGATGGCAATTTTTTGGGCGTAGCCCATAACGCATAGTAGTCAAGGCCTGACCTTCAACCATCCGATCTGGAGTCAAAATGTCCTCTCGTAAAGAGCTTGCCAATGCTATTCGTGCACTCAGCATGGACGCAGTACAAAAAGCCAAATCCGGTCACCCGGGTGCCCCTATGGGTATGGCCGACATTGCCGAAGTCCTGTGGCGCGATTTCCTGAACCATAACCCGCAGAACCCTGCATGGGCTGACCGTGACCGCTTCGTGCTGTCTAACGGCCATGGTTCAATGCTGATTTACAGCTTGCTGCACCTCACAGGTTATGACCTGCCGATTGAAGAACTGAAAAACTTCCGTCAGCTGCATTCCAAAACTCCGGGTCACCCGGAAGTGGGTTACACCGCAGGCGTAGAAACCACCACGGGTCCACTGGGTCAGGGTGTGGCAAACGCAGTCGGTATGGCCATTGCTGAACGCACCATGGCAGCACAGTTCAACCGCCCTGGTCACGATATCGTTGACCACTTCACCTACACCTTTATGGGTGATGGCTGCATGATGGAAGGCATTTCCCACGAAGTTTGCTCGCTGGCGGGTACGCTGGGTCTGGGTAAACTGGTTGCCTTCTATGATGACAACGGTATCTCTATCGACGGCCACGTTGAAGGCTGGTTCACTGACGATACAGCGAAACGCTTTGAAGCCTACGGCTGGCACGTTGTGCGCGGCGTTGACGGCCACGATGCAGACGCTATCAAACGCGCTGTTGAAGAAGCCAAAGCGGTTACCGACAAACCTTCACTGCTGATGTGCAAAACCATCATCGGTTTCGGTTCACCAAACAAAGCCGGTACCCACGATTCCCACGGCGCACCTTTGGGTGACGCAGAAATCGCACTGACCCGTGAAGCACTGGGCTGGAAACACGCGCCATTCGAAATCCCGCAAGATATTTATGCTCAGTGGGATGCTCGCGAAGCAGGCCAGGCGAAAGAAGCGGCATGGAACGAGAAGTTCGCTGCCTACGCTCGCGCCTTCCCGCAAGAAGCCGCAGAATTTATCCGTCGTATGAAAGGCGACATGCCTGCTGATTTCGCAGCTAAAGCGCAAGAGTTCATCAAGAACCTGCAAGCTAACCCTGCGAAAATCGCCAGCCGTAAAGCGTCCCAGAACACCATCGAAGCATTCGGTCACTTGTTGCCTGAATTCCTTGGCGGCTCTGCTGACCTTGCACCGTCTAACCTGACTATCTGGTCTGGTTCCAAAGCCATCAACGAAGACCTGGCCGGTAACTACATCCATTACGGTGTACGTGAATTCGGTATGACGGCGATTGCCAACGGTATCGCGCTGCACGGTGGTTTCCTGCCGTACACCTCTACCTTCCTGATGTTTGTTGAATATGCCCGTAACGCGGTGCGTATGGCAGCACTGATGAAGCAACGCCAGGTGATGGTCTACACCCATGACTCAATCGGTCTGGGTGAAGACGGCCCGACTCACCAGCCAGTGGAGCAGCTTGCTGCCCTGCGTGTGACGCCGAACATGAGCACATGGCGTCCATGTGACCAGGTTGAGTCTGCGGTGGCGTGGAAATACGCTGTAGAACGTCACGACGGCCCGACCGCGCTGATCTTCTCCCGTCAGAACCTGGCACAGCAAGATCGTACTGAACAGCAACTGGCGGATATCGCCCGTGGCGCATACGTTCTGAAAGACTGCGCAGGCACGCCTGAGCTTATCCTGATTGCCACCGGTTCTGAAGTTGAACTGGCGGTTGCAGCCTGGGATCAACTGACTGCTGAAGGCATCAAAGCGCGCGTGGTTTCCATGCCGTCTACCGATGCATTCGACAAACAGGATCCAGCGTACCGCGAAGCCGTGCTGCCAAAAGCAGTGAGCGCGCGTGTTGCTATCGAAGCCAGCATTGCTGACTACTGGTACAAATACGTTGGCCTGAACGGTGCGGTTGTGGGTATGACCACCTTTGGTGAGTCTGCTCCAGCTGAACTGCTGTTCGAAGAGTTTGGTTTCACTGTTGCAAACGTAGTGAAACAGGCTAAAGCAGTTCTTTAATCGCTTCATGCTAGTTAAGCGGGTCGCTCAGGCGACCCGTTTTTTATGGTTATCCTCAATAAAACGGGTTGTCTTGTATCTCAAAAGTATAATCAATCAAGTATCAAATCGTGATCTTCATAGCATAATCGTAAATAACACAAAACATGAATTTGTGATCAGGTTAAAATTATTTCTATTGACATGTTTATGTTTTATTTTTTTGTATTTTTAATTCTTTGAATTTATTGATTAAAATTTTTCTCACTCAATAAATAACATTTCCCCGCCCTCATTTGATTTATTTTCCACGCCGTCATACTTTAATTGAAAATAAAAACACCCTACAAAATGAGGAAGACAGTATGCGGTTAATAGATTATTTCCCTGATGCTGCCATATCTATAAAAAACTCTGCCGATGACTGGCAACAGGCAATAGATTATTCAATGGAAGTGCTATTGCAAAAAGGCTATGTCACCGCTTCATACATTGATGCAATTAAAAAGACCACCCAGGAAACTGGCCCATATTATATTCTGGCTCCTTTTGTTGCGATGCCTCATGCCAGGCCAGAATGCGGCGCAATTAAAACAGGTTTATCTCTTACGCTATTAAAAAACACCGTGGGTTTTGGCGATAACCACGAACCGGTGAAATTATTAATCGGGTTGTCAGCGGCTGATTCAGATGAGCATATCGGTGCTATTCAGGCATTAAGCGAAATGTTCTGTGAAGAATCAACAATTGAAGCTTTGCTGAATGCGAATACCGATCAGCAACTCAAGGATATTATCACTCAAGAGTAATCATTCTCTCGTCAGGATAAATATGAAAAATAAATCAGCTCGTGCCAAAGTCCAGGCTTTCGGCGGATTTCTTACAGCTATGGTTATCCCCAATATCGGCGCATTTATCGCGTGGGGTTTTATTACCGCGTTATTTATTCCAACCGGCTGGATGCCTAATGAACATTTCGCCAAAATAGTCGGCCCAATGATCACCTATTTGCTACCGGTGATGATTGGCTCAACCGGTGGCCATTTAATTGGTGGGAAACGCGGTGCGGTGATGGGCGGAATTGGTACCATCGGCGTGATAGTCGGTGCCGATATTCCGATGTTCATCGGTGCGATGATCATGGGGCCACTCGGCGGTTGGGTGATTAAAGTTATCGACCGCACGCTGGAGAAGCGTATTCCGCCAGGCTTTGAGATGGTGATTAATAACTTCTCATTGGGTATTGCCGGGATGTTGCTTTGCCTGTTTGCCTTTGAAATTATTGGCCCTGCGGTGTTAGTGGCGAACAATTTCGTGAAAGAGTGCATTGAAGCGTTGGTCAGCACCGGTTATTTACCGTTGTTGTCGCTGATTAACGAACCCGCGAAGATCCTGTTCCTGAACAATGCAATCGATCAGGGTGTTTACTACCCATTAGGCATGCAGCAAGCATCTGACACCGGGAAATCTATCTTCTTTATGGTGGCGTCGAATCCAGGCCCTGGGCTCGGTTTGCTGCTTGGTTTTGCAGTGTTTGGCAAAGGAATGGCAAAAAAATCCGCACCAGGTGCGATGATCATTCACTTCCTGGGCGGTATTCACGAACTCTACTTCCCGTATGTTTTAATGAAGCCGTTGACGCTGATTGCCATGATTGCGGGCGGGATGTCCGGAATTTATACCTTTAATCTGTTGGGTGGCGGCCTGGTTGCAGGGCCAAGTCCGGGTTCCATCTTTGCTTATCTCGCCCTCACGCCGCGTGGTGCATTCTTTGCCACCATTGCCGGTGTCACCGTGGCGACAGCCGTTTCATTTGTGATTACCGCATTCATTCTGAAACTGGATCGCAGCAAAGAAGTCGAGAAAGAGGACAACTTTGATGAGACAGCCAGCGCCATGAAAGCGATGAAACAGGAAGGGGCGTGGAGTACCGGTCCGGTGAAATTGGTCGCGTTTGTTTGCGATGCGGGCATGGGCTCAAGCGCTATGGGAGCCACCACGTTTCGTAAGCGTCTGCAAAAACAGGGCATAGAAACAGAAGTTAAACACTACGCCATAGAAAACGTACCTGAACACGCAGAGATAATCGTCACGCATGCCAGCCTGGAAGGGCGCGTCAAACTGGTGACTAACAAACCGCTGATCCTGATTAATAACTATATTGGCGACCCGAAACTCGATGCGTTATTTAATGAATTAACCGCTAAGGCTTAATAATAAGGATTCTTATGAAAACTAAAGTTGCAGCCATTTATGGCAAGCGGGACGTCCGTATCCGTGAGTTTGAATTACCGGCAATCACTGATGATGAGTTATTAGTGAGCGTTATTTCAGATAGCGTGTGTTTATCAACATGGAAAGCGGCGCTACTGGCGAGTGACCATAAACGTGTACCAGATGATTTAAATAACCACCCAGTAATTACCGGGCATGAATGCGCCGGAGTCATTATCGAAGTCGGGAATAATCTTCTCGGCCAATATAAGAAAGGCCAGCGTTATGTATTGCAACCGGCAATGGGTTTGCCGAGTGGATATTCAGCCGGTTATAGCTATGAATACTTTGGTGGCAATGCCACGTATATGATTATCCCAAAACAGGCTATCGATCTGGGCTGTGTTTTACCTTATAGAGGATCATATTTTGCAGCCGCCTCTTTAGCGGAGCCAATGTGCTGCATTATTGGTGCCTATAAAGCTAACTATCACACTACGCAATATGTTTACGAACATCGCATGGGAATTAAACCCGGCGGCAACCTGGCATTATTAGCCTGTGCCGGGCCGATGGGCATCGGTGCCATTGATTATGCAATTAACGGCAATATCAAACCGGGCAAAGTGGTGGTGGTTGATATCGATGAAGCCAGACTGGCACAGGCACAAAAACTCTTGCCTGTAGAGCTGGCGGCCAAAAACGGTATCGAGCTGGTGTATGTGAACAGCAAAGAACTGGATAACCCTGCGGCGGCGTTACGTGAGATGACCGGTGGTACGGGCTTTGATGACGTCTTCGTTTATGCCGCCGTACCTGCGGTGATTGAGCTGGGTGATGACCTGCTCGCTGACGACGGCTGCCTGAATTTCTTCGCCGGACCAACGGATAAAAACTTCAAGGTGCCGTTTAATTTCTACAACGTGCATTACGGCAGCACGCATATTGTTGGCACATCTGGCGGCTCCGCCGATGACATGATTGAAGCCATTGAACTTGCTGCCAGCGGGCGATTACAGCCTTCGTTTATGGTTACGCATGTGGGTGGCCTGGATGCGGTTCCTGAAACCGTGCTGAATCTGCCGGATATCCCGGGCGGTAAAAAGCTGATTTACAACGGTGTCACCATGCCGCTGACGGCAATCACTGAATTCGCCAGCCTGGGTGAAACCGATCCATTATTTAAACGCCTTGCCGAACTGGTGGCTGAAACACACGGCGTCTGGAACGAAGCGGCGGAAAAGCATCTGTTAGCCCATTTTGGCGTTGATATCGGTGTGGAGGCGTAACCATGAAAACGCTGGCTTATCCATTTTTCCGCACCACGGAACGGGCGGCGCTTGCAGCCTGGCCATTGATCGGCTGCGGCGATAAGAATCAGATTGATGGCGTGGCGGTGCAGGCAATGCGTGATGCACTTAATCAAATTGATATGCAGGGGCGGATTGTCATTGGCGAAGGGGAGATTGACCACGCGCCGATGCTGTATATCGGCGAGATGTTAGGAAAGGGTAATTCCCCGCAAATCGATATCGCCGTTGACCCCATCGAAGGCACGCGCATGGTGGCGATGGGGCAAAATAATGCGCTGGCGGTGATGGCCTGCGCACCGGTTGGTACCTTGCTGCATGCCCCCGATATGTATATGAAGAAAATCGTGGTGGGCAAGAAAGCCAAAGGGGTGATTAGCCTTGCGGCAACGCTCGCAGATAACCTAAAAAATATTGCCAACGCGCTCGGCAAACCGCTGGAGCGTTTGCGGATGGTGACCCTCGATAAACCCCGCCACCAGGCAATAATTGCCGAAGCTACAAGCCTGGGCGTGAAAGTGATTGCATTACCGGATGGTGACGTGGCTGCAAGCGTGATGACTTGCTTGCTGGATAATCAATACGACGTGATGTACAGCATTGGCGGCGCACCAGAGGGCGTAATTTCTGCCTGTGCGGTGAAAGCATTAGGTGGCGAAATGCAGGTGGAATTAATGGATTTCTGCCAGGCAAAAGGGGAGACGCCTGAACATCGCCAAATTGCTGATTCTGAGCAACGCCGCTGCCGTGAAATGGGCGTCGAAATCAATCGTATTTACAGCCTTGATGAAATCGTCAAAAGCGACGAGGTATTATTTTCCGCAACCGGCGTAACCGGCGGGGATATTTTGCAGGGAGTGCGCGAAGAAGGTGATGTTGTACGCACTCAAACGCTCTTGATTAATGGTATAGAGCGCACCTGTAATATTATAGACTCTTTACATCACCTCTAATGTACTGAGCTATTAATGACCACCTTGAACGAAGATGAAGTACTTGAACAACTGGAAGCGCAAAGTGATTTGGCCTCATTTATGAGCGTCGCGCACGATATTTTGCTTTCCGGCATCAGGCAATTTCTACCTTCGTTATTTGTTGATAATGATGAAGAGATCGTTGAGTACGCGGT
This sequence comes from Buttiauxella agrestis ATCC 33320, assembly GCA_024169445.1. Taxonomy (GTDB): domain Bacteria; phylum Pseudomonadota; class Gammaproteobacteria; order Enterobacterales; family Enterobacteriaceae; genus Buttiauxella; species Buttiauxella ferragutiae. The sequence continues at coordinate 207,332 of JALKFA010000001.1, read as the reverse complement.
TAAGCCTTTGCTTGCCAGAAGTGGGCCGCTGGATGATATCGACGTTGCGCTGCGCCTGATTTACGCGCTGGGGAAAATGGATAAATGGCTGTATGCCGATATTACCTGTTTTTCCCAGTTCTGTGATTTTGTGCAACACAGCAAAGTGGCAATTCAGTTTCATGATGACCTCACTTACGATTTTATTGCGAACCTCAATTCGATTACCCAAAACGCGACATTGTTTAATGCAATAAAAAGCATGAAGTATTCGGATTTCTCAATCTATTCCGAAGCGCGTTATGGCGGCTTAGTGAAAACGGCGTTATCTCTGGCGGTGACTTCATTATTGAAGGAGCTAGTCTGGTGAAAGTCACATTAATTATTAATGGATTAGAGACACAAGCCTGTTTTAAAGAACAAGAAGTCGAAGCGTTACATAAGCCTTTATTAAAGCAACTCGCCGCAAAGCAAAAGCAATTACAGCGTCGGCTGGTGGTATTTTTGGCGGCTCCACCCGGCACCGGTAAGTCAACGCTGGTGGCGTTTTGGGAATATTTGTCTTCGCTCGATCCGGCATTACCTGCGATACAGGCTTTACCGATGGATGGCTTCCATCACTACAACGAATATCTGCTTGCGAACAATCTCAAGCAACATAAAGGCGCACCGCAAACGTTTAATATTCAGAAGCTAACTGGTGCATTGCAGGATCTGCAAAAGCCTGGCAGTCGCTGGCCGCAGTACGATCGTAATCTGCACGATCCGCTGGAAAATGCGATTACCGTTGAAGCGCCCATTGTGGTGGTTGAAGGCAATTGGCTGCTGCTCAATCAGCCAGAGTGGCAGGCATTGCGCCCCCTTTGCGATTTTTCTGTGTTTATCGCTGCTCCTGCGGAATTGCTTTCCGAACGATTGATTAGCCGAAAAATACGTGGCGGCTTGAGCCGTGAGCAGGCGGAGGAATTTTTCCACGCCACTGATGGGCCGAATGTTTTACGTGTGCTCGAAGGAAGCCTGTCTGCCGATATGCAGTTAGTTATGGATGAGCAGGGTGGCTATCATCTCAATTGATACCGGCAGGGTCGTGTGAACGACTCTGTGGTATTTCCATTATTCCTGCTGATAGCTGGTTGTTATTCATTCAACGTGGGTTTCTTGTTGCATTTATTCCATCAAATTTGTGACGTATGTCAGAAGATCGGTTGCCTGTCATGGGGTAACGTTCCATTTATTCCCCGTATCGCTTAACATGGCTGAAGCGTTTCAGTCGAATAAATGTTCGACAATTAAGCAAACAATTGCAGTTTCGAGAGTGCGAGGATTCCCCTCAGACGATTGCTGGATTACTCTGTCAGCCACTTAGTCTCAGGGATTCTGGCAGGAGAGATATGACCGTTCGCATAGCAATTAATGGCTTCGGTCGCATTGGGCGCAACGTGGTACGTGCATTGTACGAATCCGGTCGCCGTGCGGAAATTACCGTCGTAGCAATCAATGAACTGGCTGATGCTGCGGGCATGGCGCATCTGTTGAAGTATGACACTAGCCATGGTCGTTTCGCCTGGGACGTTCGTCAGGAACGCAACCAGTTATGGGTAGGTGATGACACCGTCCGTATTCTGCACGAACCGGATATTGCTGATTTACCGTGGCGTGAACTGGGCGTGGATGTGGTGCTGGATTGTACCGGTGTGTTTGGCTCCCGTGCAGACGGTGAAGCGCATCTGGCAGCCGGTGCCAAAAAAGTCCTCTTCTCTCATCCCGGCGGTAACGACCTCGACGCCACCGTGGTTTACGGTGTGAATCATGAAAGTGTGGTTGCTGAACATCGCATTGTTTCGAATGCTTCCTGCACCACAAACTGCATTATTCCTATTATCAAATTGCTTGATGATGCGTACGGTATTGAATGGGGCACAGTGACCACCATCCATTCCGCGATGCACGATCAACAAGTTATCGACGCCTATCATCCAGACTTGCGCCGCACACGTGCCGCCAGCCAGTCTATTATTCCTGTTGATACGCGTCTTGCTGCTGGTATCACACGTATTTTCCCGCAATTTAACGATCGCTTCGAGGCGATTGCGGTACGTGTTCCGACCATTAACGTCACGGCGATCGATTTAAGCGTGACGGTGAAAAAAGCAGTCAATGCTAATGAAGTCAATAGGTTGCTGCAAAAAGAAGCACGTGATTCATTTCATGGTATAGTTGACTATACGGAATTACCGTTGGTCTCGACTGATTTTAACCATGATCCGCACAGTGCCATTGTTGATGGCACACAAACGCGGGTCAGTGGGCAACATCTGATTAAAACTTTAGTCTGGTGTGATAACGAATGGGGCTTTGCTAACCGAATGCTCGACACGACGTTAGTCATGGCCGCAAGTGGTTTCAGGTAAGGCGCATAAAGCGTCCGCAAAACTTTAAGAATCAACGAGAGGATTCACCATGTCTGTAATTAAGATGACCGATCTGGATCTGGCTGGAAAACGTGTTCTGATCCGTGCAGATTTGAACGTACCAGTTAAAGAAGGGAAAGTGACATCTGACGCACGTATCCGTGCATCACTGCCAACTATCGAATTAGCCCTGAAACAAGGCGCTAAAGTGATGGTAACTTCTCACCTGGGTCGTCCGACTGAAGGCGAGTACAACGAAGAATTCTCTCTGCTGCCGGTTGTTAACTACCTGAAAGACAAATTGTCTGCTCCGGTTCGCCTGGCTAAAGATTACCTCGATGGCGTTGAAGTTGCTGCGGGTGAACTGGTTGTTCTGGAAAACGTTCGCTTTAACAAAGGCGAAAAGAAAGACGACGAAACCCTGTCTAAAAAATACGCTGCACTGTGCGACGTATTCGTCATGGACGCTTTCGGTACTGCACACCGTGCACAGGCTTCTACCCACGGCGTTGGCAAATTCGCAGATATCGCTTGTGCTGGCCCGCTGCTGGCTGAAGAGCTGAGCGCACTGGGTAAAGCATTGAAAGAACCTGCTCGCCCAATGGTGGCTATCGTTGGCGGTTCTAAAGTTTCTACCAAGCTGACCGTTCTGGATTCCCTGTCCAAAATTGCTGACCAGCTGATTGTTGGTGGTGGCATCGCGAACACTTTCGTTGCTGCTCAAGGCCACAACGTCGGTAAATCCCTGTACGAAGCAGACCTGGTTGACGAAGCTAAACGCCTGCTGACTATTTGTGACATCCCAGTTCCTGCTGATGTTCGCGTAGCGACTGAGTTCTCTGAGACTGCTACGGCAACTCTGAAATCTGTCAACGACGTGAAATCTGACGAGCAGATTCTGGATATCGGTGATGCTTCTGCGCAGCAACTGGCTGAAATCCTGAAGAATGCAAAAACCATTCTGTGGAACGGCCCGGTTGGCGTGTTCGAATTCCCGAACTTCCGTAAAGGTACTGAAATCGTTGCCAATGCAATCGCAGACAGCGAAGCGTTCTCTATTGCAGGCGGCGGTGACACCCTGGCAGCTATCGACCTGTTCGGTATTGCAGACAAAATCTCCTACATCTCCACTGGTGGCGGCGCTTTCCTCGAATTCGTGGAAGGCAAAGTTCTGCCAGCAGTAGCTATGCTCGAAGAGCGCGCTAAGAAGTAATGATGATGGGCAGGGTCTCCTGCCCGTTTAATTTTTGCCGCCGCTAAGTCTTAGGTGGCACAAACGTTTTTTCTAACGGCCGACGATACAGGACAACCAAACATGTCTAAGATTTTTGATTTCGTAAAACCAGGTGTTATCACCGGTGATGACGTACAGAAAGTTTTCCAGGTAGCAAAAGAAAACAATTTTGCTCTGCCAGCAGTTAACTGCGTAGGCACTGACTCTATCAACGCCGTTATCGAAACTGCTGCAAAAGTTAAAGCACCAGTTATCGTTCAGTTCTCCAACGGTGGCGCAGCGTTCATGGCGGGTAAAGGCCTGAAAGCTGAAGGCCAACAAGCTGCAATCCTCGGTGGTATCTCTGGTGCGCACCATGTGCATCTGATGGCTGAACATTACGGTGTTCCAGTTATCCTGCACACTGACCACTGCGCTAAGAAACTGCTGCCATGGTTAGACGGCCTGTTGGACGCTGGCGAAAAACACTTCGCAGCAACTGGCAAACCACTGTTCTCTTCTCACATGATTGACCTGTCAGAAGAGTCCCTGGAAGAGAACATCGAAATCTGTTCTAAGTATCTGGAGCGTATGTCTAAAATCGGCATGACTCTGGAAATCGAACTGGGTTGCACCGGTGGCGAAGAAGATGGCGTAGATAACAGCCATATGGACGCATCTTCTCTGTACACTCAGCCAGAAGACGTTGATTACGCTTACGAAAAACTGAATGCTATTAGCCCACGCTTCACTATCGCGGCTTCTTTCGGTAACGTTCACGGCGTTTACAAACCAGGTAACGTGGTTCTGACCCCAACTATCCTGCGCGATTCTCAGGACTATGTTTCTAAGAAACATAATCTGCCGCACAACAGCCTGAACTTCGTATTCCACGGTGGTTCTGGTTCTTCTGCTCAAGAAATCAAAGACTCCGTAAGCTACGGCGTAGTGAAAATGAACATCGATACCGATACCCAGTGGGCAACATGGGAAGGTATCCTGAACTACTACAAAGCGAACGAAGCTTACCTGCAAGGCCAGTTGGGCAACCCGAAAGGCGAAGACCAACCGAACAAGAAATACTACGATCCACGCGTATGGCTGCGTTCTGCTCAGACTTCTATGATCACCCGTCTGGAGCAAGCATTCAAAGAACTGAACGCGATCGACGTTCTGTAATTTGAAGTAGTCAATGCTTGAATCAAGCCCGCCTCGTGCGGGCTTTTTTATCACGATGAGAGCGCAATCGCTTTTATCTCAAGATTTATTATTGAAATATCGATCCATATTCACTTTTATTAATTTTTATATAAAAAATCTTACTTAAATACACATTCAAATATTATTAGAACTTTCATTAATTAAATTTTAAAAATAACAAAATTAGTTTAATATCGTGAAGTCCACTTAAGATAAATCTTCTCTTGCCATAATAAAAAACAGCATAAACAGCGGCTTATTTAAGCTTATATGTTTAAATTATCTCCATAACTTTATTTTATCAGGGTATATAAGGTTGATATTCATCATGTTAAGGGCAGATCGCCATTCTGTAATTCATTGTTTTTAAATGATATTTTTTATTTGACTGCTTTGTATGCAATTGATGGTCGAGTATTTGTGAGTCAAGCCACATAACATCGGTATCACTATTCGTTATGATCTGCGGCATGGAAATTAATTAGGCGCAGAACTTCATGGACAATAATACATTACCTAAAACACAACAGTTGCTTGTCTTTCAGGAAGTGGTGAGGAGTGGTTCATTTGGTTCTGCTGCAAAACAACTTAGTCTGACTCAGCCTGCGGTCAGCAAAATTATTAGTGATATGGAAGCCTATTTTGGCTTAGAACTTATCATCAGAAAAAATACCGGTGTAAAATTAACCGAAGCAGGCAAAGTTCTACTGACTTACTCAGAGTCCATCACACGTGAGTTGAGAAATCTGTGTAGTGAAATGAATCAAATGGTCGGCAACGGTGTGGTCGATGTTTCATTCGGTTACCCCTCTCTGATTGGTTTTACTTTTTTGCCAGGGATGATGAAAGAGTTTAAAGAAGTTTTCCCACAGGCTCAGGTTTCGATGTTCGAAGCTCAACTGTCCTCTTTCTTACCTGCAATCCGCGATGGTCGTCTGGATTTTGCGATTGGTACATTGAGCGACGAGATGTTGTTACAGGATCTGCATATCGAACCATTGTTTGAGTCAGAGTTCATTCTGGTAGCGAACCGAACCCGGAAGATTCAAGGGACAACAACGCTTAGCGATCTGACGCAAGAACAATGGGTGTTGCCGCAAACGGAAATGGGATATTACAGTGAACTTCTCACCACGCTGCAAAAAAATAATATTAAGAGTGAAAACATCGTTAAAACAGACTCAGTCGTCACGATTTATAATCTCGTATTGAATGCTGATTTCCTGACGGTCATTCCACGAGATATGATTTCTCCATTTGGCTCCAACTCATTTATTAAAATCCCTGTGGAAGATAAATTACCCATCGCTCGTTATGCCGCCGTATGGTCTAAAAATTATCGAATTACTCAATCGGCAGCAACATTAGTTGAGCTTGCGAAAAAACATTCATTACGTACTCGGTTTCAATTTAATCAATTAACTGAAGTAGCTTAATTAAACTCAGTAATTGAACTGAATTCTATAAACAATTCCCAGTGATAATTTGATTATATTATCACCACCTATATTTCTGTTTTTAAAATGTTGAGGTCAACATGCATATCGACTATGAACTTCCTGTCACTATTATTGATGTACTAGAAGCAAAGAAAAGACTTGCTGGTTATATCTATAAAACAGGAATGCCACGCTCAAATTATCTTAGCGAATGCTGCAAGGGCGAAATATTTTTAAAGTTTGAAAATATGCAGCGTACCGGTTCATTTAAAATACGCGGTGCCTTTAATAAGCTGAGTTCTTTAACCGAAGAAGAAAAAAGCAAAGGGGTAGTAGCGTGTTCTGCAGGTAACCACGCGCAGGGTGTTTCACTATCTTGTGCCATCCTTGGTATTAACGGCAAAGTTGTGATGCCTAATGGCGCACCAAAATCTAAAGTTGCCGCAACCTCTGACTACTCTGCCGAAGTTGTGATGCACGGCGATAACTTCAACGACACTATCGCCAAAGTGAGTGAAATCGTTGAGATGGAAGGACGTATCTTCATTCCACCGTATGACGATGAAAAAGTGATTGCTGGTCAGGGGACTATCGGCCTCGAAATCCTCGAAGATTTATACGACGTCGATAACGTGATTGTACCTATTGGCGGCGGTGGTTTAATTGCCGGTATTGCGCTAGCGATTAAATCCATTAACCCGACAATTAATATCATCGGCGTTCAGGCTGAAAACGTGCATGGTATGGCAGCTTCGTTCTATAAAGGTGAGCTTATGTCGCATCGTACATCAGGTACTTTAGCTGATGGTTGTGATGTTGCGCGCCCTGGCCGAATCACTTATGAAATTGTCAAGAAGTTAGTGACTGATATTGTATTAGTGAGTGAAGATGATATTCGTAATAGCATGGTGGCACTGATTCAACGTAATAAAGTCGTCACTGAAGGTGCTGGCGCATTAGCCACTGCGGCATTATTAAGCGGCAAGTTAGATCACTACATTAAAGGGCGTAAGACAGTCAGTATTATTTCTGGCGGGAACATCGACCTTTCGCGTGTTTCGCAGATTACAGGCTCAGTAGATTAATCCCCCTAATAATTAAAGCTGCATCACAGATAATAGCGATGCAGCTTGAAATATAACGCGTATAAAATTACTTAAAGGAATTTTATTATGAGTAATACAGATGCAACACTTGTTGGTCAAAAAGTTACATCGCAATGGCGCAAATCTGACACTACCTGGACATTAGGCTTATTTGGAACGGCCATCGGTGCCGGGGTTTTATTTTTCCCTATTCGTGCCGGTTATGGCGGTTTAATTCCAATTCTCATCATGTTGTTTCTTGCCTTTCCGATAGCATTCTATTGCCACCGGGCGCTCGCGCGTTTGTGTCTTTCAGGCAGCAATCCCTCCGGAAATATCACTGAAACAGTTGAAGAACATTTTGGTAAAACAGGTGGTGTGGTCATTACCTTCCTGTACTTTTTCGCCATCTGCCCATTGTTGTGGATATACGGTGTCACCATCACCAACACCTTCATGACATTCTGGGAAAACCAGCTCCAGCTCATGCCGCTTAACCGTGGTGTGGTGGCACTGTTCCTGCTGTTGTTAATGGCTTTCGTTATCTACTTTGGCAAAGACCTGATGGTCAAAGTGATGAGCTATTTGGTGTTCCCTTTCATTGCCTGCTTAATCTTGATCTCCGTGTCGCTGATTCCTTACTGGAACTCTGCGGTTATCGATCAAGTCAGTCTAAGTGATATTTCGTTTACCGGCAGTGATGGCATTCTGGTGACCGTATGGCTGGGTATTTCCATCATGGTCTTCTCCTTTAACTTTTCACCGATTGTCTCTTCGTTCGTGGTTTCCAAACGTGAAGAGTATGAGCAAGATTTTGGCAAGCAGTACACTGAAGACAAATGTTCGAAGATTATCTCTCGCGCCAGCATGCTGATGGTTGCCGTCGTGATGTTCTTCGCCTTTAGCTGTCTGTTCACGCTTTCTCCACAAAATATGGCGGAAGCCAAAGCGCAAAACATTCCTGTGCTTTCATACCTGGCGAACCACTTCTCCTCAATGTCTGGCACAAAATCGACTTTCGCCACCACGCTTGAATATGGCGCATCGATTATTGCTCTGGTGGCAATTTTCAAATCCTTCTTTGGTCACTATCTTGGCACCCTCGAAGGGCTCAATGGCCTGGTCCTCAAGTTTGGCTACAAAGGGGATAAAACCAAAGTATCCGGTGGGAAGCTCAACCTCATCAGCATGGTGTTTATCATGGGGTCGACCTGGGTTGTGGCTTACGCAAACCCGAACATCCTCGATTTAATCGAAGCCATGGGGGCACCGATTATCGCTTCACTGCTTTGCCTGCTGCCAATGTATGCGATTCGCAAAACACCTGCGCTGGCGAAATATAAAGGAAAAACTGAAAACATTTTTGTCACAGTAATTGGTTTGCTGACCATTCTTAATATTGTTTACAAGCTTATCTAATTATTTTGGGTATATTGGCTCAGGATGAGTGGGATTTAAAAATGAATGATTATCCGGTAGTGTTGACGATTAACTGTGGTTCTTCTTCGGTTAAGTTCTCAGTATTAGATGCAGAAACTTGCGATGTACTTTTAGCCGGAATTTGTGAGGGTATTAATACTGAGAAAGCTTTTTTAACGGTCAATGATGGAGAGCCAGTTATTCTGGCTCACCAGAATTATGAAGAAGCGCTTTCTGCAATAGCCGCTGAACTTGAGATACGGAATTTAATCGATAGTGTGGCTTTTGTCGGTCACCGTATTGCCCACGGTGGATCTTTATTTAGTGAGTCAGTCTTAATTACCGATGAGGTTATAGAACAGATTCGCCAGGTTTCACCGTTGGCACCATTGCACAATTACGCCAATTTACACGGGGTGGAATCTGCGCGGACTCGTTTCCCGGATGTTCCACAGGTCGCGGTATTTGATACCAGTTTCCATCAGACATTAAAGCCCGAAGCTTATCTGTACGGCCTGCCATACCGCTATTTTGAAGAGTACGGGGTTCGCCGTTATGGGTTCCACGGCACGTCGCATCGCTATGTCTCCCAGCAAGCGGGTGAGTTACCTGGCTTGAACCCAGTAAATTCAGGGTTGGTGATTGCTCACTTAGGAAATGGAGCTTCGGTTTGTGCGGTTCAAAATGGTGAAAGCGTTGATACCTCAATGGGTATGACACCGCTCGAGGGGCTGATTATGGGCACCCGTTGCGGAGACGTGGATTTTGGCGCAATGGCCTGGCTTGCTCGTCAGACCCAGCAATCGATGGACGACCTTGAACAAGTCGTCAATAAAGAGTCCGGCCTGCTGGGTCTTTCGGGTTTATCGTCAGATTTGCGCACTCTGGAAAAAGCCTGGCATGATGGCGATGTGCGTGCGCAATTAGCGATTAAAACTTTTGTTCACCGCATTGCCCGAACCATAGGCGCCCATGCTGCTTCGTTAAATAATTTTGATGGCGTTATTTTTACCGGTGGTATTGGTGAGAATTCAATACTGATTCGTCGCCTGGTGGCAGAACGGTTGCGTGTATTTGGTATCGACCTGGATATTGAAAGAAATAACCAACCTAATCGTATCGGGCAGCGAATTATTTCCAGCGACAGCTCTGCCATCGTTTGCGCGGTAATTCCGACTAACGAAGAAAAAATGATTGCGCTTGATGCCCTGCATTTAGGAAAAGAATGTCGTATCACGGAATACGCCTGAATTAATAATGTTGTACAGAGGATGAAGTAATGAAAGTGGATGTTGATATTACCAACGAAAATTATTCCCATGCCTGGCAGCAATTCTCGGGCGTTGAATGGAAAACGGCAATTAATGTTCGGGATTTTATCCAGCAGAACTATACGCCGTATGAGGGTGATGAATCATTCTTAGCGGGCGCAACTCCGGCGACCACCGCACTGTGGGAAAAGGTGATGGATGGCATTCGCATCGAAAATGCTACCCATGCGCCAGTCGATTTCGATACCAATATTGCCACGACGATTACTGCGCATGCTCCGGGTTACATCGTCAAAGAACATGAAAAAATCGTCGGTTTGCAAACCGACAAGCCGCTGAAACGCGCCTTACATCCGTATGGCGGCATCAACATGATCAAAAGCTCGTTTGAAGCTTATGGTCGTGAAATGGACTCAGACTTCGAATACCAGTTTACTTCGTTGCGTAAGACACATAATCAGGGGGTGTTTGACGTCTACTCACCAGATATTTTGCGCTGCCGCAAATCGGGTGTTTTGACCGGCCTGCCGGACGGTTATGGGCGCGGTCGCATTATTGGCGACTATCGCCGCGTGGCGTTGTACGGCATCGCTTATTTAGTGCGCGAACGTGAATTGCAGTTTGCTGACTTGCAAAATCAACTGGAGCGCGGTGAAAAGCTTGAGGATGTCATCCGTCTGCGCGAGGAGCTGTCGGAGCATCGCCGTGCTTTGTTGCAAATTCAGGAAATGGCGGCAAATTACGGCTTTGATATTTCTCGTCCGGCAGGCAATGCGCAGGAAGCATTGCAGTGGCTCTATTTTGCCTACCTGGCCGCGGTGAAATCACAAAATGGTGGCGCGATGTCACTGGGCCGCACTACCTCGTTTATCGATATTTATATCGAGCGTGACCTTAAAGCGGGTGTGCTGACAGAGCTTCAGGCACAAGAGTTAGTCGATCATTTCATTATGAAGATCCGTATGGTGCGTTTCCTGCGTACCCCGGAATTTGACTCTCTGTTCTCCGGCGACCCAATTTGGGCGACAGAAGTTATCGGCGGTATGGGGCTTGATGGGCGCACACTGGTCACCAAAAACGCCTACCGCTATTTGAACACGCTTTACACCATGGGGCCGGCACCAGAACCGAATCTGACTATCCTGTGGTCGGAAGCTTTACCGAAGCCGTTCAAGGTTTATGCGGCCAAAGTGTCCATCGAAACTTCATCGTTACAGTACGAAAACGACGATCTGATGCGCTGTGATTTTGACAGTGATGACTACGCTATTGCCTGCTGCGTCAGCCCAATGGTGATCGGCAAACAGATGCAGTTCTTCGGGGCACGTGCCAACCTGGCAAAAACGCTGTTGTATTGCATCAACGGTGGTATGGACGAAAAGCTAAAAATCCAGGTTGGGCCGAAAATGCCGATGTTGCTGGATGACGTGCTGGACTATAACAAGGTGATGAATAGCCTCGATCACTTTATGGACTGGCTGGCGACGCAATACGTGACTGCGCTCAATCTTATTCACTACATGCACGACAAATACAGCTACGAAGCGTCGCTGATGGCACTGCACGACAGAGATGTTTATCGCACTATGGCGTGTGGAATTGCCGGTTTGTCAGTCGCGGTGGATTCGCTTTCTGCGATTAAGTACGCCACGGTAAAACCGGTGCGTGACCAGACTGGGCTGGCGGTTGATTTCGTTATTGAAGGTGAATATCCGCAATATGGTAATAATGACGATCGCGTTGATGCCATTGCCTGCGATCTGGTTGAGCGCTTTATGAAGAAGATCCAGGCGCTGCCAACCTATCGCAATGCGGTGCCGACACAATCGATCCTGACGATCACCTCAAACGTGGTGTATGGACAGAAAACCGGTAACACGCCAGATGGCCGTCGTGCCGGAATGCCATTTGCCCCGGGCGCAAATCCGATGCACGGCAGGGATCGTAAAGGTGCGGTCGCGTCATTAACCTCTGTCGCTAAACTTCCGTTCAGTTATGCGAAAGATGGCATCTCTTACACCTTCTCAATTGTGCCTGCCGCGCTGGGACGAGATGACGCAGTGCGTCAGTTAAACCTGGTGGGTCTGCTGGATGGATATTTCCATCACGATGTAAGAACCGAGGGCGGGCAGCACTTGAACGTTAACGTGATGAACCGTGAAATGCTGATGGATGCCGTCGAGCACCCAGAAAATTACCCGACGCTGACCATTCGCGTTTCTGGATACGCGGTGCGCTTTAATGCGTTAACGCGTGAACAGCAGCAGGATGTGATTTCTCGTACCTTTACGCACTCGATTTAATCTCTCATCCTGAAATCGCAGAGAAGTGAGTGCCATTTCAAACCCCGCCTTGTGCGGGGTTTGAGACTGATGACAAACTTCTTCGTAGGTCGGATAAGCGCAGCGTCATCCGACACAACTGGCGTAAATGGTGGATGACGCTAACGCTTATCCACCCTACAAAACACATTTATCACCCTTTGTCAGTAATCTGAAACCCTGCCTTGTGCGGGGTTTGAGACTGATGACAAACGTCTTCGTAGGTCGGATAAGCGCAGCGTCATCCGACACAACTGGCGTAAATGGTGGATGACGCTAACGCTTAGCCACCCTACAAAACACATTTATCACCCTTTGTCAGCAATCTGAAACCCTGCCTTGTGCGGGGTTTGAGACTGATGACAAACTTCTTCGTAGGTCGGATAAGCGCAGCGTCATCCGACACAACTGGCGTAAATGGTGGATGACGCTAACGCTTATCCACCCTACAAAACACATTTATCACCCTTTGTCAGTAATCTGAAACCCTGCCTTGTGCGGGGTTTGAGACTGATGACAAACGTCTTCGTAGGTCGGATAAGCGCAGCGTCATCCGACACAACTGGCGTAAATGGTGGATGACGCTAACGCTTAGCCACCCTACAAAACACATTTATCACCCTTTGTCAGCAATCTTAAACCCTGCCTTGTGCGTGGTTTTTTGCATTTTTGTGGCAAAATTGTGACTAAGTTGGCATATTCTATTGTTTTGTTTAATCTTTAAAGTCTCTGTTGTGCCTTTGAGGCGCAGAATTTTGGTAATGACAAGGAACAGTGAATGGAAGATCTCAACGTAGTAGACAGTATTAATAATGCCGGAGGCTGGTTGGTGCGCAACCAGGCGTTACTGCTGAGCTATGCCGTCAACATTGTGGCGGCACTGGCGATTATTATCGTCGGGATGATTGTCGCTCGCGTGGTTTCCAATACCATCAACCGCGTGATGGTAGCGCGTAGTATTGATGCCACTGTAGCTGATTTCCTTTGTGCTCTGGTGCGTTACGGCATCATCGCTTTCACTTTAATTGCCGCTTTAGGGCGCGTGGGTGTCCAGACTGCGTCCGTCATCGCGGTGTTGGGTGCCGCAGGTTTGGCCATCGGCCTGGCGCTGCAAGGTTCGCTCTCTAACCTGGCGGCTGGCGTACTGCTGGTTACCTTCCGTCCATTCCGCGCGGGCGAGTATGTCGATCTCGGCGGTATTGCAGGCTCGGTACTGAATGTGCAGATTTTCTCCACCACGTTACGCACACTGGATGGCAAGATTGTCGTGGTGCCAAACGGCAAAATTATCGCCGGGAATATCATTAACTTCTCCCGCGAACCGGTGCGCCGCAACGAATTCATCATCGGTGTGGCATACGATTCGGATATCGACAAGGTTAAACAAATTCTGACCGACATCATCACTAGTGATGAGCGTGTGCTGAAAGACCGGGATATTACCGTGCGACTTAATGAGCTTGGGCCTTCTGCGATTAATTTTGTGGTGCGTGCCTGGAGCAACAGCAGCGATCTGCAAAACGTCTATTGGGATGTGCTGGAACGTGTTAAACGTGAGTTTGATGCGCAAGGGATCAGCTTCCCTTACCCGCAAATGGATGTGAATTTCAAACGCGTGAAAGAACCTGCGCAAGAGTGATTTTTCTGGGCCAGTTTCGGCTGGCCCCTGTTTTATTAGTTCTGCTTATAAACCATTAAAATTATCCATTTCCTCTAATAATGTTTCCCCACTAAACTCTACTTCAATTGATACAAATTGAAGAGCAAATCACCGTGTTATCTTATTTCTTTCAAGGTCTTACATTGGGTGCTGCGTTAATTCTGCCTCTCGGGCCGCAAAACGCTTTTGTTATGAACCAGGGGATTCGTCGCCAATACCATCTGATGATTGCTTCGCTTTGTGCAATCAGCGATTTGCTGCTGATTTGTGCTGGTATCTTTGGCGGTAGCGCGCTGTTGATGCAGTCACCGTGGTTGCTGGCCATTGTGACCTGGGGCGGCGTGGCATTTTTGCTGTGGTACGGTTGGGGCGCGTTGCGTACCGCGATGAGCAGCAGCGTGGAACTGGCTTCAGCGGAAGTTCTGAAACAGGGACGCTGGAAAATTGTCGCCACTGTGCTGGCTGTCACCTGGCTTAATCCGCATGTTTATCTGGATACTTTTGTAGTGCTCGGTAGCCTCGGTGGGCAACTGGCCGATGAACCAAAGCGTTGGTTTGCGTTGGGTACCGTGAGTGCATCAATTCTGTGGTTCTACGGCCTGGCCCTTCTCGCCGCCTGGCTTGCTCCCCGGTTACGCACTGCTAAAGCGCAGCGTATTATTAACGGCGTTGTCGGGTTGGTGATGTGGTTTATCGCATTGCAACTGGCGGCGGATGGGGTGCACCATATTTCTTCGCTGATAAGCTAATTCGCCTTAATCCGATAGACAAGTTACCATTACAGGCTAAGCTTGCTGCCAGACGCCCGTGGACTTTACGGGCGGAATGACAGTGGAATGTAGCATGGAGGTATTACAGTGAAGTTGAAAACTCTGGCATTAGCCGCTTTAGTTGGATTTGGTTCGGTTCCGGCATTGGCCGATGAGTTGCCAAATGGCCCGCATATCGTAACATCCGGCACTGCAAGCGTGGATGCTGTTCCTGACATTGCCACGCTCGCCATTGAAGTCAATGTGTCTGCTAAAGATGCGGTATCCGCTAAGAAACAAGCTGACGATCGCGTTGCACAGTATCTGACCTTCTTGCAGCAAAGTGGTGTCGAGAAGAAAGACATCAATGCCGCCAACCTGCGCACTCAACCAGAATACGAATATCTGAAAGATGGCAAAACGCAGCTGAAAGGCTATCGTGCCGTGCGTCAGGTTGAAGTCACACTGCGTAAACTCGACAAAATGAACGAGTTGCTTGATGGCGCGCTGAAAGCGGGTCTGAACGAAATTCGTTCCGTATCGCTTGGTGTAGCAAACCCAGAACAATACAAAGATAAAGCGCGTAAAGCGGCTATCGACGATGCATCTCGTCAGGCGAAACTGTTGGCCGAAGGCTTCAACAGTAAGCTGGGGCCGGTATATAGCGTGCGTTATCATGTTTCTAACTATCAGCCGGCGCCGATGGTGCGGATGATGAAAGCTGACGCAGCTGCACCAGTTTCTGCTCAGGATACCTACGATCAGCAGACTATTCAGTTTGATGACCAGGTTGATGTGGTGTTTGAACTGGGAGCGGCTTCCGCTCCGGCTACAGCCCCAGCAGCACAGTAAGACATTGATAGATGGTGGATGACGCTTGCGTTTATCCACCCTACAAAAGCGCAAAATTGTTGGTCGGATGATGCTTGCGCTTATCCACCCTGCAAAAGCGCAAAATTGTTGGTCGGATGATGCTTGCGTTTATCCACCCTACAAAATCGTAAAATCGTAAAATCGTAAAATCGTAAAATCGTAAAATCGTAAAATCGTAAAATCGTAAAATCGTAAAATCGTAGGTCGGATAAGCGTTAGCGCCATCCGACAAAAAAAAGGCCGCTATTGGATTGCGGCCTTTTTCTATTCAGTGTCCTGCCTCAAAACCTTATGCCCGTACTCAAGCAGCGCGTCGGTGACATTTCTCATCATGCGGCTTTCTGGTGCGAAGCGGTGCCAGTACAGCATGCGGCGCTGCATCAAGCCTGGCGTCAGGTCGATCAATTCGCCGTTTTTCAGCTCTCTTTCGATTTGCAGATGCGGGATCATGCAGCATGTGGTGCCCTGACGTGCCAATTGTACAAACGCTTCCGATGAGTTAACGATGTGGCACGGGACGCTACCCGGCGACAGATCGAAGTTCTGTTGTAAGAACGCCTGGTGCATATCATCGAGATGGTCGAACGCCACGGCAGGGGCTTTTAACAGTGCCGAGCGGGTAACTCCGTTCGGGAAATAACGCGCGGCAAAGTCTTTCGAACCGACAAACAGATAATCCAGCGCTCCAAGTCTGTCGACCAGGCAGCTTGGCAATGGCTGTGGTTGAATAGAAACCGCGCCAACCACTTCACCACGGCGCAGGCGTTCCTGGGTTCGGGTTTCATCTTCAACCTGAAGATTCAGACGAATAGGGGAGTCGGCCAGAACCGGCGCTAAAGCAGGCAGCAACCAGGTTGCCAGGCTGTCGGCGTTGACCGCAAGTGACAGCAGTAGCGGGGTAGAACCGGTTTGTTCATCGCCCAGCCACTCTTCTTCAAGCAGTTCGACCTGACGCAGTAATGCCAGCAACTTTTGCCCTTGCTCGGTTGGACGAGGCGGAACAGTGCGTACTAACAATGGCTGGCCGAACATATTTTCCAGTTGCTTGATACGTTGCGAGACGGCGGATTGAGTAATACAGAGTTTTTGAGCGGCGCGCTCAAACCCTCGTTCACGAATTACGGCATCCAACGCCTGTAGCGTTCTATAGTCCGGGCGTTTCATTGTTGTTTGCTGACTCCTGTTTTTGTTATGGCTGCACTATGACATAAATTTGCCGCTGATCCAGACCAAATCCGCAATGTTCGTCCGAGTTCTGCGCCAATCGCAGGACATTTTTTGGCGGCTTGCTCTATAATGCGCGTCAGTTTTCACAGCACAGGCAATTAACCATGACGCAGGATGAACTGAAAAAAGCAGTCGGCTGGGCAGCATTACAATACGTGCAACCAGGCACTATCGTTGGTGTGGGTACCGGCTCAACCGCCGCGCACTTTATTGATGCTCTTGGGACTATCAAACATCAGATTGATGGTGCCGTTTCTAGCTCCGACGCTTCCACCGCCAAACTGAAAAGCCTTGGTATCACTGTTTACGATCTCAACGAAGTGGATACCCTCGGTATCTATGTCGATGGTGCAGATGAGATCAACGGCCAGATGCAAATGATTAAAGGCGGCGGTGCAGCACTGACCCGCGAAAAGATCATCGCGTCTGTCGCGGAAAAGTTTATTTGTATCGCCGATTCGTCCAAGCAGGTGGGCATCCTGGGTAACTTCCCACTGCCAGTGGAAGTGATTCCAATGGCTCGTAGTTGCGTGGCGCGCGCACTGGTCAAGCTGGGCGGTCGCCCGGAATACCGCCAGGGCGTAGTAACCGATAACGGCAACATCATTCTTGATGTTTACGGCCTCAGCATCGTTGAGCCTATCGCGCTCGAAAATGCGATTAACGGCTTGCCAGGCGTGGTCACCGTGGGGCTGTTTGCTAACCGTGGTGCGGATGTTGCGTTGATTGGTACTGCTGATGGTGTGAAAACCATTGTGAAATGATCTGGGGGGCGTTTTATACCCGTCATACTTCAAGTTGCAGGGGTGTTGGCTGCACTCACAAACCCGAATCACTTACCTGAGTAAGCTCATCGGGATTTGTTCACTTGCCGCCTACCAACAACTCGAATTATTTTGGGTATATACGCCCCATATCCATATAAAAAATGACAAAATAATCTAACGCTAAATTTGGTGACATATGTCACATTCCTGCCAACCACCTGCTGTTCATTCCTGATTCTCTCTGCTACTCAGAGTTTTGTGCTGCCCCATGCCGCTTATTCCTTTTTTGCTTTGCGGACTGCGCAATCGTTTATATTGCCCCGCCCGTATTTTTTGATATTTTGGCAGAAGGGTGTCTTATCACACAGCACAACATCAGTACTAAAAATAGGGTCGGGAAATGGCAAAAGTATCACTGGATAAAGACAAGATTAAATTCCTGCTGGTGGAAGGTGTACACCAGAAAGCCGTGGATAACCTTCGCGCAGCAGGCTATACCAACATCGAATACCATAAAGGCGCGCTGGACAGCGATGCCCTGAAAGAGTCGATCCGTGATGCGCATTTCATCGGTCTGCGTTCCCGTACCAACTTAACTGAAGATGTTCTGGCCGTGGCTGAAAGGCTGGTGGCTGTGGGCTGCTTCTGTATTGGTACAAACCAGGTCGACCTGGATGCTGCCGCTAAACGTGGCGTTCCGGTGTTTAATGCCCCATTCTCTAACACGCGTTCTGTAGCAGAACTGGTTATCGGCCAACTGCTATTACTGCTGCGTGGCGTTCCGGAAGCTAACGCCAAAGCACACCGTGGTGTGTGGAATAAACTGGCGGTTGGCTCTTATGAAGCACGCGGTAAAAAACTCGGCATTATTGGTTACGGCCATATCGGGACTCAGTTGGGGATTCTGGCTGAAGCGCTGGGTATGCACGTTTACTTCTACGATATCGAAAACAAACTGACGCTGGGTAACGCGACTCAGGTTCAGCATCTCTCTGACCTGCTCAACATGAGCGATGTGGTGAGTCTGCATGTGCCTGAAAATGCCTCTACCAAGAACATGATTGGCGTCAACGAACTGGCGCTGATGAAGCCGGGCGCACTGCTGATCAACTGCGCACGTGGCACGGTTGTTGATATTCCTGCATTGTGTGATTCGCTGGCGCGTAAGCATCTGGCAGGTGCTGCAATCGACGTATTCCCGACTGAACCGGCAACTAACAGCGATCCATTCACTTCGCCACTGTGTGAGTTTGATAACGTGATCCTGACTCCGCACATTGGCGGCTCGACTCAGGAAGCACAGGAAAACATCGGTCTGGAAGTGGCTGGCAAACTGGCGAAATATTCAGATAACGGTTCTACACTCTCTGCGGTGAATTTCCCGGAAGTTTCTCTGCCGTTACACGGTGGCAGCACCAGCCGTTTACTGCACATTCACGAAAACCGCCCGGGGATTTTGACCGCGCTGAACCAGATTTTTGCCGAGCAGGGTATCAACATCGCCGCTCAGTATCTGCAAACCACTCCGCAGATGGGCTATGTGGTTATTGATGTCGATGCAGAAGAAGATGTTGCTGAAGCTGCGCTGAAATCGATGAAGGCGATTCCGGGGACTATCCGCGCCCGTCTGCTGTACTAATTAAATAATTGGGGAGCTAATCTGGCTCCCCACTTGACTCTCAAAATCCGTTTCCTGAGTTGTTTTTTTCGCGTGTCCCACTGATAGTTAAGCTTTTAGTCATACGGCGAAGCTACATGACCAGTACATTCTTAAAATCCGGTGCCTTTATACTTCTGCTGATTCTCATCTATACGGGGTTTAGCACTACGGATCGGCTCACCTGGCTGATGGAAGTGACTCCAGTCATTATCATTGTTCCTCTGCTTTTAGCGACCCACTCGCGTTTTCCCCTTACGCCATTGCTCTATTTTTTGATTTTCCTGCATGCCATTATTTTGATGGTTGGCGGTTTATACACCTACGCCAAAGTGCCGATGGGTTTTGAGGTTCAGGAGTGGTTGGGTCTGAGTCGTAATCCCTATGACAAACTTGGCCATTTTTTCCAGGGGCTAGTTCCTGCGCTGGCGGCACGTGAGATTTTGATTCGTGGTGGCTATGTTCATGGGCGCAAAATGGTCGCGTTTCTGGTGTGCTGCATAGCACTCGCCATCAGTGCCGTATATGAACTGATTGAATGGGCGGCAGCGCTGGCATTGGGGCAGGGGGCCGACGAGTTTTTGGGGACTCAGGGTGATATTTGGGACACGCAATCAGATATGTTTTGTGCGCTTCTTGGCGCACTGACCACGGTCTTGATATTGCAATACTGGCATACCAAACAACTGCTCAAACTGCGTATCGCCTGACGCTACCATTCCCAAACTTGCGATGGCGTCACCACTGCGGGCAAGGGAATATCCCAATCTTCAGCGGGTAAGGCCGGAACATGCTGGCAATCATGTGCCAGCCCGACCGGCCACAAACCATGCTGCTGCCAGTTTTGCAACGTCCTGTCGTAGAAACCACCGCCCATTCCCAGCCTTTGTCCTTGCTCATCAAACGCGACTAATGGCGTAATCAGCACATCCAGTTTATCCAGCGGCAATACATCACGGACATCAAGCTTCGGCTCAAGAATCTTCAGGCGATTCATCACCAAATGGCTATTTTCGCTATAGCGCAAAAACAACAGGTTGCCTTTGCTGAATGGATGAAGCACCGGTAGATAGACCGATTTTCCTGCTCGCCATAACGCACGGATGAGTGGTGTGGTGTCCAGTTCGCCATCAAATGACAAAAACAGGGCGACGGTACCGGCATCGGTTACCGGCTGATATGCCAGCATTCGTTCGGCTGCAAGATGAGCAAAGTGTTGTTGTTCAGTGGGGGTAAGCGCACGGCGTCGTTGCCGAATGTGTTGTCTGATTTCTTGTCGAAGCGATGGAATTAGCTGAATTTTCGTCATAGCGATGACTGGTTGGTAGAAAGAGGGAATCTCCGAGATGCCGCCGCAGGCTGTAACCCTTGAACCCTTGGTTCAAGGTGAATGCAGCGTCAGAATCATCAGGCTTCTCGGACGGACCGAGCATGCTCACAGAATCTGGAGCACCACATTCTTGTGGTATGAAATATCGGCTCAGGGGACTGGCCCGCATGCAAACATCTCAGAGAAATTTGGTCTTCAAAGTTACTCTACCATAGGTAACCGTGAAGTGTTATTCAAAATTTGGACCCTGTCTTTCAGTTATGCGACCTTGCTCAAGCAACGCTTGTTCGATGGTCTGCTGTAACATCCGAATACGTTCTTCCATGTTAGAAGCGTAGTCGCGGGTTTTCGATTTTTCCTGAGCCAATTCGTAGCAAATGTTCAATGCTGCGATGAAAACTAACTGCTCAGTATTTGTGACTCTAGTGCGAACTTTTAAATCTTGCAACCGCTGATCAAGCTCTTGAGCCGCAAGATTCAGTGCATCCTGTTGTTCAGGCGGACAATTCACGCGCAATGAACGACCGAAAATTTGGATATCGACTGGTTGTGCAGACATGCCACCTTCCTGCTGTTAACTCGCCTGCCTCTCGCTAACCTGTGCCAGGCTACGAAAGGGGCGTCACTATAGCTATCCCGAAATGAAGATACAAGCCCTTTTCTGGTGCCTTGGGGTCCCTGGTGGTAGCATAACATGAACTCTCACAGCCAACGATGGCGAATGCGCATGTCTATACAGAACACTATGCCTGACTACGACTTAGTCGGCCAACTATTGAACCAACAAGGTGTCGGTATGACGCCTTCAGAAATGCACGGCTTAATCAGCGGTATGCTATGCGGTGGTAATCAAGACACCAGCTGGCAACCGCTGCTTCATGACCTGACAAACGAAGGCCTGGCCTTCAGCCAAAACCTTGCGGATACTCTGCGCCAGATGCATGGTGCAACCGGTGATTCGCTTGAAGATGACGGTTTTCTGTTCCAGCTTTACCTGCCAGATGGCGACGACGTAACGGTATTCCAGCGAGCTGATGCGCTGGCGGGGTGGGTAAACCATTTCTTACTTGGCCTGGGCGTCACGCAACCTAAGCTCGATAAAGTGACCGGTGAAACCGGTGAAGCTATCGACGATTTGCGTAACATCGCGCAATTGGGTTACGACGAAGACGAAGATCAAGAAGAGCTGGAAATGTCGCTCGAAGAGATCGTCGAGTACGTGCGCGTGGCGGCATTGCTGTGTCACGACACCTTTACCCGCCCGGTTCCGACCGCGCCAGAAGTGCAAAAACCAACGCTACACTAAAAATAATAAGCTTCAGGAGGTGTGATGAATCAGCACGAATTTCTCCGGCGCCGCCAGGCGTTGTTGGCCAAAATGGCTCCGGCAAGCGCCGCGCTCATCTTTGCCGCTCCCGAGGTAACACGCAGTGCCGACAGCGAATACCCGTATCGCCAGAATAGCGATTTCTGGTACTTCACCGGTTTTAACGAACCTGAAGCGGTATTGGTGTTGATTAAAAGCGACGAAACCCACAACCACAGCGTTCTGTTTAACCGCCTGCGCGATAAAACCGCTGAAATATGGTTTGGTCGCCGTCTGGGCCAGGAAGCCGCACCAGAAAAACTGGGCGTTGACCGTGCGCTGGCGTTCTCCGAAATCGGCGAACAGTTGCACCAACTGCTTAATGGCCTCGATGTGGTTTACCACGCGCAGGGCGAATATGCCTGGGCTGACACCATCGTTTTTGCTGCACTCGATAAACTACGCCGTGGCTCTCGCCAGAATCTCACCGCTCCGGCTACCTTAACTGACTGGCGTCCGTGGGTTCACGAACAGCGTCTGTTTAAGTCGGAAGAAGAAATTGCGCTGATGCGTCGTGCCGGTGAAATCACCGCACTTGGGCATACCCGAGCGATGGAAAAATGCCGTCCAGGGATGTTTGAATATCAGCTCGAAGGTGAAATCCTTCACGAATTTAACCGCCACGGTGCGCGCTTCCCGTCTTACAACACCATTGTTGGCAGCGGTGAAAATGCCTGCATTCTGCATTACACCGAAAACGAGAGCCAAATGCGCGATGGTGATTTGGTGTTGATCGATGCCGGTTGCGAATACCACGGCTATGCGGGCGATATCACGCGTACCTTCCCGGTGAACGGTAAATTTAGCGCACCGCAGCGGGCGATTTACGACATCGTGCTCGAATCCCTCGAAACCTCTCTGCAACTCTACCGTCCAGGCACCTCAATGCAGGAAGTCACCGCGCAAGTGATTCGCATTATGGTGACGGGCCTGGTCAAGCTCGGCATTCTCCACGGCGACGTAGATAAGTTGATCGCCGAAAACGCGCACCGTCCGTTCTTTATGCATGGTCTGAGCCATTGGTTAGGGCTGGATGTTCACGACGTCGGCGTTTATG
Organism: Buttiauxella agrestis ATCC 33320; assembly: GCA_024169445.1. GTDB lineage: Bacteria > Pseudomonadota > Gammaproteobacteria > Enterobacterales > Enterobacteriaceae > Buttiauxella > Buttiauxella ferragutiae. The sequence goes on along the minus strand of JALKFA010000001.1, from coordinate 184,308 downwards.
GCGCGGATCGTTCACGCAAGCTTGAGCCTGGAATGGTGATTACCGTGGAGCCTGGTTTGTATATCGCGCCTGATGCAGATGTTCCCGCCGAGTACCGCGGTATTGGGATTCGTATTGAAGACGACATACTCATCACCGCCACCGGCAATGAAAACCTGACAGCCAGCGTAGTGAAGTCGGCAGACGACATCGAAGCGTTAATGGCGGCGGCGCGTCACTCATGAGCGTGATTATTGTCGGCGGAGGCATGGCTGGGGCGACGCTGGCGCTGGCTATTTCCCGTTTAACTCACGGTAAGTTGCCGGTTCATTTAATTGAAGCGGTGGCCCCGGAATCTGCGGCACATCCTGGTTTTGATGCGCGAGCTATCGCGATTGCGCAGGGGACTTGCCAGCAATTGACGCGTATCGGCGTGTGGCCTGCCATCAAAGACTGTGCAACCCCGATTACCACGGTTCATGTCAGCGATCGCGGCCATGCCGGTTTCGTCACGCTGGATGCGCAGGATTATCAGATTCCGGCACTCGGGCAAGTCGTGGAACTGCATGATGTCGGGCTGCGTTTGTTCGCTTTACTGCGCAAAGCACCGGGCGTGGCATTACATTGCCCGCAGCGCGTTGCCTCGTTCACCCGTGAAACCGATAAAGTCAGCGTCCAGTTGGATAACGGTGAGCGTATTGAAGGTAAATTGCTGGTGGCGGCGGATGGCTCTCGCTCGCCGCTCGCCGCGCAATCTGGCATTACCTGGCAGCAACAGGATTACCATCAGGTTGCGGTGATCGCCAACATCACCACTTCACAACCGCACAACGGGCGCGCGTTTGAGCGTTTTACCGAGCACGGCCCGCTGGCGATGTTACCGATGTCCGACGGACGTTGTTCGCTGGTGTGGTGCCATCCATTATCCGCTCAGGCTGAAATTGCCCAGTGGGATGACGAGCAATTTTGTAATGAACTGCAACGCGCATTTGGCTGGCGGCTTGGGCGAATCACACATGCGGGCGCGCGCGCGCAATATCCGCTGGCACTGACCACGGCGACGCAGTCGGTTTCTCACCGCGTTGCGCTAGTGGGCAATGCTGCGCAAACGCTACATCCGATTGCCGGGCAAGGCTTTAACCTCGGCCTGCGCGATGTGATGTCGCTGGCTGAAAACCTCGCCGCTGCACATGAAGCTGCCCAGGATATTGGCAGTTATGCAGTTCTGGCTGAATATCAGCAACGTCGTAGCGAAGATAAAATTGCCACCATTGGCGTGACCGATGGCTTAGTTCAGGTATTCGCTAACCATTGGGCTCCACTGGTGATGGGGCGCAATCTTGGGCTGATGGCGATAGAACATTTTACCCCAGCGCGAGACGCGCTGGCTGAGCGTACTCTCGGCTGGGTTGCGCGTTAAAACAGGTTTGTTAAAGGAGAGTAATTTGCAAAGCGTTGATGTGGCGATTGTTGGTGGTGGCATGGTGGGTCTGGCGGTTGCCTGCGGCCTGCAAGGCAGCGGTTTGCGTGTTGCGGTGCTGGAGAACCATCTTCCACAGCCGCAAGCACCTGAATCTGCCCCGGCTTTACGTGTCTCGGCCATCAATGCCGCCAGCGAAAAGTTGCTGACTCACCTTGGCGCGTGGCCGAAAATTATCGCCCAGCGTGCCAGTTGTTATCACGGCATGGAAGTGTGGGATCAAGACAGCTTTGGGCATATCGCTTTTGACGATAAAACCTTTGGCTTCAGTCACCTTGGTCACATCGTCGAAAACGCCGTTATCCATCATGCTTTATGGCAACGCGCGGAACAATGCAGCGATGTCACCCTGATGGCGCCTGCCGAATTGCAGCAAGTCGCATGGGGTGAAAACGAAGCGTTTATTACCCTTAAAGACGGTGCGATGCTGACTGCACGCTTAGTGGTTGGTGCTGATGGCGCAAACTCCTGGCTGCGTAACCAGGCGGATATTCCACTGACGTTTTGGGATTATCGCCATCATGCGTTGGTGGCGACCATTCGCACTACTGAACCCCATCAAGCGGTGGCTCGCCAGATATTTCACGGCGAGGGCATTCTGGCTTTCCTGCCGTTAAGCGACCCACATTTATGTTCGATTGTCTGGTCGTTGTCACCGCTGGAAGCGGAACGTCTGCAACAGGTGAGTGCTGAAGAATTTAACCAGGCGCTGTCGGTGGCATTCGATATGCGCCTTGGATTGTGTCACGTTGAAAGTGAACGCCAGGTGTTCCCGTTGACTGGCCGCTACGCGCGTAATTTTGCCGCGCACCGTCTGGCGCTGGTGGGCGACGCCGCACACACCATCCATCCGTTAGCCGGGCAGGGTGTGAACCTTGGGTTTATGGATGCCGCTGAACTGATTGATGAAGTGCGTCGTTTGCACCGCCAGGGTAAAGACATCGGCCAGTATTTATATCTACGGCGTTACGAGCGCAGCCGCAAGCACAGTGCGGCGATGATGCTTGCCAGCATGCAGGGTTTCCGTGACCTATTTGCCGGTCAACATCCGGCGAAGAAACTGCTGCGTGATATTGGCCTGAAACTGGCTGATACCCTTCCTGGTGTGAAATCAAAGCTTGTCCGTCAGGCGATGGGGCTACACGATTTACCGAGCTGGCTTCGTTAAACACTCCTCATACTTGCGAGTTGCAGCCGCAGCGCTGTAACTCGCATGACTTAGCGCATCCAGTGTGACTGAGATCACCTTCCCTCATTTGAAAAATTCTAATCTCACCCCTTATCTCGGATTACTTTTTCTCATCCCACGTTTTTAGCGTTGTAGTGAAATTGTTTCTGAAATGGTCGTAAATGTTAGCTAACACTAAATTTTGACTTAAACACTTCTTAATTATGCGCAGCGTCTCGCATTTTTGCAGTCGAATACTCTGCATCATGCCTCCCTGGTTTTGGTCATAAGCTAATGCAATGACGGTTTGTGCCTTATGGTTTACTCCCCCATTCAGTGGTAAGTTCAGACAAAAGGTAACGTTTGCGTCGCCCTCGGGATCGATGGTGATGCTGGGTTTCGTCTGACGAAAAGGAAAGCGAACAGCGCTTTTCAACCAGATGGTTAAAGAGGAAAAAATGACTCAAAAGACCCCTTTGTTTGAACAGCACAATCTCTGCGGTGCACGTATGGTGGATTTCCATGGCTGGATGATGCCATTGCACTATGGGTCGCAGATTGATGAGCACCACGCAGTGCGCAACGATGCCGGTATGTTTGATGTTTCACACATGACCATTGTTGATCTTAAAGGCAGCCGTACCCGCGAATTCCTCCGTTACTTAGTGGCAAACGACGTTGCCAAACTGACCCAGCCGGGTAAAGCCCTCTACACCGCCATGCTCAACGCCTCCGGCGGTGTCATCGATGACCTGATTATCTATTTCCAGAGCGAAGATTATTTCCGCCTGGTGGTGAATTCCGCCACGCGTGAAAAAGACCTGGCCTGGATTAATCAACACGCCGAACCGTTCAGCGTTTCTGTCACCGTGCGTGATGACCTGGCGCTGATTGCCGTTCAGGGGCCAAACGCTCAGGCCAAAGCTGCGCAGCTGTTTACCGAAGAACAGCGTAAAGCAGTGGCAGGCATGAAACCCTTCTTCGGTGTTCAGGCGGGTGACCTGTTTGTTGCGACCACCGGTTATACCGGCGAAGCGGGTTACGAAATTGCTATGCCAAATGAGAAAGCGGCCGAATTTTGGGCGCAACTCGTTGAGGTTGGCGTGAAGCCTTGCGGACTGGGCGCGCGTGACACACTACGTCTGGAATCCGGCATGAACCTCTACAGCCAGGAAATGGATGAAAGCGTTTCTCCGCTGGCCGCCAATATGGGCTGGACCATCGCCTGGCAGCCAGAAGACCGCGATTTCATTGGCCGTGAAGCACTGGAACTCCAGCGCGAGAAAGGCACCGACCAGCTCGTTGGCTTGATCATGACCGAAAAAGGCGTATTACGTAATGAGCTGCCTGTTCGCTTTACGGATGAATCAGGCAACATTCATGAAGGCGTAATCACCAGCGGGACATTCTCACCAACGTTGGGCTACAGCATTGCTCTGGCACGCGTTCCTGCGGGCATTGGCGAAACAGCCATTGTGCAAATCCGTAACCGAGAAATGCCGGTAAAAGTGACTAAACCTATTTTTGTTCGCGGCGGTAAAGCTGTCGCGCAGTGAATTTCGAAATCAGGAGAAAAACAATGAGCAATGTGCCGAACGAATTGAAATACAGCAAAGAACACGAATGGCTGCGTAAAGAAGCTGATGGGTCTTACACCGTAGGTATCACCGAACACGCGCAAGAGCTGCTGGGCGATATGGTGTTTGTCGACCTGCCAGACGTTGGCTCCACGGTCAGCACTGGCGATGATTGCGCCGTGGCTGAATCTGTAAAAGCGGCCTCTGACATTTACGCACCTATCAGCGGTGAAATCATCGCTGTGAACAACGAGCTGAGCGATACGCCAGAGCTTATCAACAGCGAGCCATACACTGGCGGTTGGATCTTCAAAATCAAAGCTAGCGACGAATCCGAACTGGACGAATTGCTGGATGCAACGGCGTACGAAGCGCTGTTAGAAGACGAGTAATCGACACCGACTCATCCCCTCGCCCCTTTGGGGAGAGGGTTAGGGTGAGGGGAATATCAGCACATCAACCCTCACCCCGGCCCTCTCCCTGAGGGAGAAGGGGAAACACACATCAGGAATCACCGCTCATGACCCAGTCTTTACGTCAGCTTGAAAATCACGAAGCGTTTATCGACCGTCACATTGGACCGAACGCACAACAGCAACATGAAATGCTGGAAACAGTAGGTGCTCGTTCGCTTAACGAGCTGATTGCTTCAATCGTTCCTGCTGATATCCAGCTTGCTGAGCCACCGCAGGTGGGTGAGGCTGCTACGGAATTCGCGGCCCTGGCTGAATTAAAGACCATTGCCGGACGTAACAAGTGTTTTAAAACCTATATCGGCATGGGTTACACCGCGGTGCAAACGCCACCTGTCATCTTGCGTAACATGCTCGAAAACCCAGGCTGGTATACCGCGTACACCCCGTACCAGCCTGAAGTTTCACAAGGCCGTCTTGAAGCTCTGCTTAACTTCCAGCAAGTGACTCTGGATTTAACCGGTCTTGATATCGCCTCGGCTTCTTTGCTGGACGAAGCAACCGCTGCCGCAGAAGCGATGGCGATGGCTAAACGCGTCAGCAAACTGAAGAACGCCAACCGCTTCTTTGTTGCTGCTGACGTACATCCACAGACGCTGGACGTAGTACGCACCCGTGCTGAAACCTTCGGCTTCGACGTCATCGTTGATGACGCGGCGAAAGTGCTCGATCATCAGGACGTATTTGGCGTGCTGCTGCAACAAGTGGGTACCACCGGTGAAGTCCATGACTACAGCGCTCTGATTGTTGAGCTGAAACAGCGTAAAGTCATCGTGAGTGTTGCCGCTGACTTTATGACACTGGTTCTGCTGACTGCACCGGGTAAACAAGGTGCTGACATCGTATTTGGTTCCGCACAGCGTTTTGGCGTGCCAATGGGTTACGGTGGCCCGCATGCTGCATTCTTCGCAGCCCGTGACGAATTCAAACGTTCTATGCCAGGCCGTATTATCGGTGTTTCCCGCGATGCTGCGGGCCGGACTGCGCTGCGCATGGCGATGCAAACTCGCGAGCAACATATCCGCCGCGAAAAAGCCAACTCCAATATTTGTACTTCCCAGGTTCTGCTGGCAAACATCGCCAGTCTGTATGCGGTGTTCCATGGCCCGGCTGGCCTGAAACGTATTGCCGGGCGTATCCACCGTCTGACCGATATTCTGGCTGCTGGCCTGCAACAAAAAGGTCTGGTGCTGCGTCACAAACATTGGTTCGACACTCTGTGTGTTGAAGTCAGCGATAAAGCCGCTGTGTTGGCACGCGCCGAAGCCAATGAAATCAACCTGCGTAGCGATATTCTGAACGCGGTTGGCATCACGCTGGATGAAGCGACTACCCGCGAAGATGTGCAGGCGCTGTTCACGGTGTTGCTGGGCGATAACCACGGTCTGGACATCGACAAATTAGATCAAAACGTTGCGGGTGACAGCCTGTCTATACCGGCAGCTATGGTGCGTAATGACGAATTCCTGACGCATCCGGTGTTCAATCGCTACCACAGCGAAACCGAAATGATGCGTTATATGCACTCGCTTGAGCGCAAAGATCTGGCGCTCAACCAGGCGATGATCCCACTCGGCTCTTGCACCATGAAGCTGAACGCGGCCGCTGAAATGATCCCAATCACCTGGCCGGAATTTGCCGAACTGCACCCGTTCTGCCCGGCAAACCAGGCGGAAGGTTACCATCAGATGATTTCCCAGCTGTCTGACTGGCTGGTGAAACTCACCGGTTACGATGCGCTGTGTATGCAGCCAAACTCCGGTGCTCAGGGCGAATATGCGGGCCTGCTGGCGATTCGTCGTTATCACGAAAGCCGTAACGAAGGCAGCCGTAATCTGTGCTTGATCCCAAGTTCTGCTCACGGCACCAACCCGGCGTCAGCGCAAATGGCTGGCATGGAAGTGGTCGTGGTGGCGTGTGATAAACAAGGCAATATCGATCTTCACGATCTGCGTCTGAAAGCCGAACAGGCTGGCGATGCGCTGTCTTGTATCATGGTGACTTACCCGTCAACCCACGGCGTGTACGAAGAAACGATCCGTGAAGTGTGTCAGATCGTGCATCAGTTCGGCGGCCAGGTTTATCTGGATGGCGCGAACATGAACGCACAGGTGGGGATCACTTCTCCGGGTTACATCGGCGCGGATGTTTCGCACCTTAACCTGCACAAAACCTTCTGCATTCCACACGGCGGTGGCGGCCCAGGTATGGGGCCAATCGGCGTGAAAGCGCACCTGGCACCGTTTGTACCAGGCCATAGCGTGGTGCAGATTGAAGAGATGCTGACTCAGCAGGGCGCGGTTTCCGCAGCACCATTTGGTAGCGCATCCATTCTGCCAATCAGCTGGATGTATATCCGCATGATGGGCGCGCAGGGTCTGAAGAAGGCAAGCCAGGTGGCAATCCTGAATGCCAACTATATTGCGACTCGCCTGAAATCTGCTTTCCCGATTCTCTACACCGGGCGCAGTGGGCATGTGGCGCATGAATGTATTCTCGACATTCGTCCATTGAAAGAAGAAACCGGCATCAGCGAGCTGGATATTGCTAAGCGCCTGATTGACTTCGGTTTCCACGCGCCAACGATGTCGTTCCCGGTAGCGGGTACGCTGATGGTTGAGCCAACGGAATCTGAAAGCAAACTGGAGCTGGATCGCTTTATCGACGCGATGCTGACTATTCGCACCGAAATCGACCGCGTTGCGCGTGGTGAATGGCCGCTGGAAGATAACCCACTGGTTAACGCACCGCACACTCAGGACGAAATCGTTGCTGACTGGACGCACCCGTACACCCGCGAACTGGCAGTGTTCCCGACAGGCCATGGCAACAAATACTGGCCGACCGTGAAACGCCTGGACGATGTGTTCGGTGACCGCAATCTGTTCTGCTCTTGCGTGCCGATGAGCGAATATCAGTAAGTTTTAACACCACCCTCACCCTAACCCTCTCCCTGATGGAGAGGGGACCCGTTCGGTTTTCTCCCTCTCCCTGATGGAGAGGGGACCCGTTCGGTTTTCTCCCTCTCCTTGATGGAGAGGGGATCCGTTCGGTTTTCTCCCTCTCCTGGGGGAGAGGGGCGGGGTGAGGGCGCTACAACGTTGGAGGTAAAATGGCCATCGCATTAGTCACCGGCGCAAGCCGTGGTATCGGTAAAGCCACCGCCATCCTGCTGGCGCAATCTGGCTACAAAGTCGTCGTAAACTACCAGCGTAATAAACAAGCAGCCGATGAAGTGATTTCAACTATTCACGCGGCGGGCGGCGAAGCTATTGCTATCAAAGCGGATATCGCCGATGAACTGCAAGTCATGGCAATGTTTGTCGAAATCGACAACGCCTTCGGCCCCGTGACCGCGCTGGTCAACAACGCGGGCATTCTGTTCCAACAATCCACCATCGAAGAACTCACTGCTGAACGCATTAACTGCGTGTTAGCGACTAACGTCACTGGTTATTTTCTTTGTTGCCGCGAAGCCGTCAAACGCATGGCAATTCGCTATGGTGGAAATGGCGGGGCGATAGTTAATGTCTCGTCGGCAGCATCACGTCTGGGCGCACCTGGTGAATATGTTGATTATGCGGCGTCAAAAGGCGCGGTAGACACCTTAACCACTGGGCTTTCTGTGGAAGTTGCGGCGCAGGGGATTCGTGTCAATGGCGTGCGTCCTGGTTTTATTTATACCGAAATTCATGCTTCGGGTGGCGAAGCCGGGCGAGTTGATCGGGTAAAAGATCTCTTACCGATGAAACGTGGCGGCCAGCCAGAAGAAGTCGCTCAGGCCATCGTCTGGCTGCTTAGTGATAAAGCCTCCTATGTGACAGGCAGTTTCCTCGATTTAGCCGGCGGTAAATAAAAAAGGCAGTTGCCTGAAACTTCAGGTGAACTGCCTTTTCCTGCAAACGGTTTTAGTTAACCGGATAAGGCGTGTAGACACCGTTTAGCGTATTCAGAAAAGCCACAATGTCGTCGACATCGCTTTGCGGTAAGCTAGTTCCTACCTGATATTTCAGCATCAGCTTCACTGCTTCATCCATCGTTTCGACATCTCCGCGGTGGAAGTAAGGCGCAGTCAGGGCGACGTTACGTAACGTCGGGACTTTTTGGCGCAGACGGTCGCGCACATCGTTAGTGACATTCATGCGCCCGATATCTGCGGCAGTGACCTCACCAAAACCAAAGTCTTTCTTCAGTCCAAGCGGCTCAAACGAACGCCCGCCAAGTATTTTCCCGCTATGGCAGGTGGCACATTTATTGTCTTTAAATAGCTGATAACCGCGTTTCTGTTGCGATGTGATTGCGTTGTCATCCCCGCGCAGATAATTATCAAATGGAGAGTCCGGCGTAATAAGGGTCTTCTCAAACTCGGCAATCGCATCCGTTATGGACGTTCCCGAGAACCCTTGTGGATACACGGCGGTGAAGTCGCGTGTCAGGATCGGGTCTTTATTTAGCTTGTCGGTAATTTCATCCCAGGATTTCGAAGCCATTTCGATAGGGTTAAGCGGAGGGCCACCCGCCTGAGCCTGAAGATCGGCGGCACGTCCATCCCAGAATTGTTCGATATTGAATATCGAGTTATAGACGGTAGGAGCATTAATCGGGCCAATTTCACCACCAACACCTCTGGATGTTTTACGTCCGTCCACACCACCTGCACCAAGCTGATGACAATGTGCACAGGAGATGGAGTTGTCGCCAGAGAGTCGTGGGTCATGGTAAAGGCGCATTCCCAGTGCGACCTTTTGAGCATCGACTGGCAAAGATTTGGGGATAGGTTGCACCGGTTCATTACGGCGATTATCTGCCATATCCGACGTAGTGTAATAATTCAGCCGCTGCTGTTTCACCCAATCAAGTAAAACGTTACGTTCCTCTTGATTCATCACACCAGCCCAATGCAGAGCATTATAACGGGTCGGAGGCATGGTCTGATGTCCCATCACCCACTCAATTTTAGTGATATCACTTTGCGGCGCTGCTTTATTATCAAGCAGGCTTTCACGAACCTGGGTCAGGTTAAACGATTTGTAACCGAGTTGAATATCGTACTCCATAAGCTGTTTTGCCACAGGGAATGAAGCATAAAAGGGCAATTTGGTCGAAGGCGTGTGGCAATAGTCACAACCTTTTTCCTGCAATATATTCAGGACTTTTACATTATGTGGTGAAGGATTGGTTTGCGGAGGGAATGCTGCAGTTCTTTGATTATCATGGTGATAAACATAAGCCACCAGGCTAAAATAGCCGACGACTACACCCGCAATGGCTATCCCGGATAGTGTTATTATTTTTTTCATCTGGTTGTCCTTTCCATAGGTTGTCATACGCTTTTTATGCGTTTCCCATCATGTGAAAGAAAAGGATCTGACTCCTTGAGGATTATCAATCTATATAATTGGCAAGAGCTATTGTTTAAATAGGATTCGCCGATGAGCGAAAATAAGCTGAGTGTTTTCCCCTAAGATTGATAAATTAGAAAGTCAAAATGGCAGTTGCCTGAAAATTCAGACAACTGCCATTATCCTGACGTTGGTGTGGGAATTACTTTTTACCCATCTCGTCTTTAGACATGCCATCTTTGGCCATAGAATCTTTAGACATAGAGTCTTTAGACATATGATCCTTAGACATGGACTCTTTCTTCATACCATCTTTAGCCATGCAATCTTTCTTCATGCCATCTTTGCCGCAGTCGTGAGACATTGCCATATTATCTTTAGACATAGAATCTTTAGACATATTATCCGCAGCATTAGCGCCAGCTACGCCAAAGAATAATGCTGAGCACATCAGAGCAGTGTAGAGTTTTTTCATTTTGTCTTTCCTTTACGTTTCATTAACTACATTGATTAACTTCCGCCAAACCAGTTATAACCCTGGTCTTCCCAATAACCACCGGGATAGCGGTTGGTGACTTCTATAACTTGAATATGTTTGGGGTTTTTGTAACCCAACTTGGTGGGCATTCTTAATTTCATCGGGAAACCATACTTACGCGGCAATATTTCACCATCGTAAGTCAGAGCAATAATGGTTTGTGGATGTAATGCGGTTGCCATATCAATGCTGGTGTAATAATCATCAGCACATTTAAAACTGACATAACGGGCATTTAAATCAGCGCCAATTCCTTTAAGGAATAAAGAAAACGGTACGCCGCCCCATTTACCAATCGCACTCCAGCCTTCAACACAGATATGGCGTGTGACCTGGCTAACCTGTGCCATCTGGTGCAGCTGTGCCAGCGTCCACGGGCGCTTATCTGCCACTAGTCCCGCAACCTCCAGGCGATAATCGTCGCCGTTAATGTTCGGCGCTTCGTCTTCGCTGTAAAAAGCATTAAAAGGGAATGGACGCGTCATCATGCTTTCGGGATAAACCGGTGCCAAATCATTGGCGTTAAATAACCAGCCTTGTACGCGGTCATTGAATCGTGAAATACGGCTTAAGCTATTTTCGACTGATTCATTACTGCTAATATCGCAGCCGGTCAGCATCATTAAACCACCGAGGGTTAAACCTTGCTTCAAAAAACGACGACGGCCTTCAGACGATAACTGTTTATTAATTTGCTGTGTCGCATCCTGAATAATTGCGGCCTTGTCAGAATCAGAAAAAATCTTATTATTTTTGCTCATTATTTTTCCCTATCGGCCACGCAACATCGCGAGTAAAGTTCGTGGAACCAGCGCCACCATAATCAGATGGATGACGACAAACCCCACCATTGCGGACATGGCATAAAAATGAATAAAACGTGCATTGTCATAACCGCCGAGTAATTCCCGCAATAACGGAAACTGTACTGATTTCCACACCACCAGACCTGAACTCACCAGAATGATCCCGTCGATCATCACAAACAGATACGCCAGTTTCTGCACAGTGTTGTAGTGGCTGAGATCCTCATGAGCCAGTTTTCCCCGTAGTGCGGCAATAAAATCATTGGCTAATGCACGCGGCGACAGAGGCCAAAATTTGTGTTTCAGGCGGCCGCTGAAAATATTAATCAGCAGGTAAATCACGCCATTAATACCAAATAGCCACATGCCTGCGAAATGCCACTGCAAGGCACCGCCTAGCCAGCCACCGAGCGTTAATTCAGCTGGAAAGGTAAAATTAAACAACGGTGAAGCGTTATATATCCGCCATCCACTTGTCACCATAATCAGCATGGCAAGGGCATTCAACCAGTGGCAAATCCTCAGCCACAGCGGATGAACCAGGGCGGGTTTAACCTGAAATATTGGCCTTTCCATCGTGTAATTCCGGTTATTGCGTTGAAATGATTGTGGCTGAAATCTGTTCTCCAAAACCTCACGAAAAGTTAAATTAAATGTGATAACTCGATGGGTGAATGTTGTATAGACTTGCTATCAACAGCGGATATAAGGCAGAAGTGATGAAAACCAAAAAATTATTAATCGTTGAGGATGACGAAAATATTGCTGAACTTCTGCAACTGCACCTGCGGGAAGAAGGCTATGAAATTGTGCATGCAGCAGATGGCACCCTCGGGCTGGAATTGCTCAAACAGGGTGGTTGGGATGCGCTGATATTGGATCTTATGTTGCCGGGCGTTGATGGGCTGGAAATCTGCCGCCATGCGCGAACCATGACGCGTTACACGCCGATCGTCATGATCAGCGCTCGCTCAAGCGAAACGCATCGCGTATTGGGGCTGGAGCTTGGCGCGGATGACTATCTGGCAAAACCTTTTTCAATGCTGGAACTCGTGGCGCGAGTTAAAGCGCTGTTCCGCCGCCAGGAAGCGATGAGTCAGAACCTGATGCAGGATGCCGGAACGCTGACTTTCGATCGGCTAACTATTGATCCCCTGGCTCGCGATGTGCGCCTCAGACAACAGCCTGTTGAGCTGACACCGCGTGAGTTCGATCTGCTGTGGTTTTTTGCCAAACATCCCGGCAAAGTTTTCTCACGGTTGAATCTGCTTAACCAGGTTTGGGGCTATCAACACGAAGGCTATGAACACACAGTTAACACCCATATCAACCGTTTACGCATCAAGATTGAAGACAACCCCGCAGAGCCTGAATTCATTCTTACTGTGTGGGGAAAAGGGTATAAATTCATCGCACTGCGCAACGAGTAAACCATGCGAAAACTCTCTCTTTCACAGCGCCTGACTCTGGTCTTTGCCCTGCTGCTCATCACCTCTTGCTCTTTGCTGGGGTGGCTGCAAATCCGCACCAGTACGCAGTACAGCCAGGCGGTGGTTCAGCAACTTTCTGGCTCGCTTGCCGAGCATATCAACCAGAGCTACCCGCTGCTGGGGGAAGACGGGCTGAATGATGATTCAGTGCGCCGCTTGTTTGATCATTTGATGACGGTAAACCCAAGCGTTGAAGTTTATCTGCTGGATGAGAAAGGCGATATTATCGGCGACGCTGCGCCACCAAATCACATCAAACGCCATCGTGTAGATCTGCAACCAATTTTGACGGCACTCAACGAGAAACAATATCCGATCTACGGCGACGATCCTCGTAGTGTTGATGGCAAAAAAGTGTTCAGCGTGGCACCGATGTACCAGAACGGGGTAGTGAAAGGCTATTTGTACATTATTTTGTTGGGCGAAAATTACAATGTGCTGGCTAGTGATGCGCAATTTAATACGTTATTAAAAGTGGTTTTGCTTTCGATAAGTCTGGTTGCCTTGCTGGGACTTATCGTTGGCTGGCTGGCATTTCGCTGGATTACTCATCCGTTACGTTCGCTTTCCTGCCAGGTAAATGCACTGGAAGCCGGCGGCATGACCGAGATGAAGGCGATGGCCGAGCTGCCGCTGGAAAAAGTTCCGGGCCATGACGAAATCAGCCTGTTGCGCCAGGGGGTGATTATGATGGCCCGACGTATTTCAGATCAGTGGCATCGTCTTTCACAACAAGACCAGTTGCGTCGCGAGTTTATTGCCAATATTTCCCATGATTTGCGCACACCATTAACCTCGATGCACGGTTATCTGGAAAGCTTATCGGTGATGTCATCGACGCTTTCTGAAGCGGAAAAGCAACGTTATCTGGAAACTGCGTTAGCACAGAGCCAGAAAGTCCGCATCCTCGCACAGTCACTGTTTGAATTAGCTCGTCTTGAATATGGCGTGGTGAAGCCGCAAAAAGAGCACTTCTGCCTCAGTGAGTTATTGCAGGATGTCTTCCAGAAATTCGAGCTGATGACGCAAACACGGCAGTTAAAGTTAGTGGCTGATATCCAGCCAGAGCTGCCATTAATTGACGCGGATTTGGGGATGATTGAACGGGTGCTAACTAACCTGCTGGATAACGCAATTCGTCATACCCCAGAGCAAGGTACAGTTGCGGTGCGCCTGTGGAAAGAGGGGCAAAAAGTGATGGTACAAATCAGTGACAGTGGGCCGGGCATCCCGCATGAGCTGAAAGAAGGATTGTTTGTGCGGCCTTCGATTATGAACCAGTCGCAGGTGAGAGTCGGCGGTTTAGGGTTGATGATTGTACGCCAGATGTTGCAACTACACGGCAGCGATATTGCGTTGGTAGAAAGGCCGGAAACCGGAGCGTGCTTCCGCTTTGCTTTGCCGACCTGAATAAAAACGCCCCGTAAACGGGGCGTTCAGGCGAGCAAATCAATCAGAGTTTTTCACCGTTACTGGCAATCACTTCTTTGTACCAGTTAAAGCTCTTCTTGCGCGAACGAGACATATCGCCGGTGCCATCGTCGTGTTTGTTCACATAGATAAAGCCGTAGCGTTTGTTGTATTGACCGGTGGTGAAGGAAACGCAATCGATGCAGCCCCACGGGGTGTAACCCATCAGATCCACACCATCGTAAGTGACCGCTTTCATCATCTCGGCAACGTGTGCTTTTAGGTAATCAATGCGGTAGTCATCATTGATTGAGCCATCTTCTTCCACTTTGTCGTAAGCACCGAAGCCGTTTTCAACGATAAACAGCGGTTTCTGGTAGCGTTCATACAATTCGCAAAGTGCGTAGCGCAGGCCAACAGGGTCAATCTGCCAGCCCCAATCGGACGCTTTCACGAACGGATTCGGCACGCTGCCCTGGAAGCCAGATAATGCATCACCGGTGCCGCCGTCAGCTTTCACCGCGTTGGTCATGTAATAGCTGAAACCGAGGTAATCACACACGCCTTCACGCAGGATTTGCTCGTCGCCCGCTTCCATTTTGATGTTGAACTCGCGGCGTTCCCACTCGTTCAACACATAAGATGGGTAGTAGCCACGCAATTGCACGTCTGTAAAGACATAACGCTCACGCATGGATTCCTGCGCGTACATCTGATCTTCTGGTTTGCAGGAGAACGGATACAGCGGCACCATCGCCAGCATGCAGCCAATCTGCATTTCAGGATTAATGCGATGGCCAATCTTCACCGCCAGAGCACTGGCAACAAACTGGTGGTGCAGAACCTGGTACATCACTTCTTCAGGGTTATCGTGCTCGGTGTAAACCACGCCAGAACAGCAGTAGCCGAATAACGGTGCGCGCCAGTTACGCTGGTTGTTGATCTCGTTAAAGGTCATCCAGTATTTCACTTTGCTCTTGTAGCGTTCAAATACCACTTCGGCAAAACGAACAAAGAAATCAACGACTTTACGGTTAGTCCAGCCACCGTATTCGGTGACCAGATAATGTGGCATTTCAAAGTGGGAGAGGGTGATGACCGGCTCAATGTTGTACTTCAGCAGCTCGTCGAACATGTCGTCGTAGAACTTCAGCCCTTCTTCATTGGGTTGCAGTTCATCGCCTTTCGGGAAAATGCGCGTCCAGGCGATAGAGGTGCGGAAACATTTGAAGCCCATTTCAGCAAACAGTGCGATGTCTTCTTTGTAATGACCGTGGAAATCGATGGCTTCATGGTTGGGATAATATTTGCCTGGCACCACTTCTTGAGTGATTTCACGCGGTACGCCGTGTGCGCCACCGGTCAGCACATCACAAATACTTGGTCCTTTACCTTCTTTGTTCCAGCCACCTTCTACCTGATGTGCAGCAACCGCACCGCCCCATAAAAAGTCTTTTGGTAAGGTCAATTTTTTCATATTTGTTAATCTCACTGTCAGTGCCAGAAATAATGTGGGATACATCACAAAATGGCAGTGTATTAATACGTTCTATTCTGGAGTCTAACAAATGAGAATTAATTGTCACGATATAACAAATCACGGTTAATGTGATTTGTTACATAGATAAAACAGGCTGTTTTTTTACGCCATTTTTTTAGCCAATTTACGGCCAATGGTTTCTAAAATATAAATAACCGGGATTTGCGTGGTGATGTCATAAACGCCACCAACACGGGTAAGCGGAATATGCCAGGAGATATTAAAGTCGGCAAGTTTTGCCAGTGAAGAGTTTTCGTGGCTGGTGATGGAGAACACCTTGCAGTTATGCAGACTGAACTGGCTGGCGAAGCGCAGGATCTCTTCAGTTTCACCGGAGACAGAGAGGACAATCGCCAGTGCATTTTTAGCCATATCGTTGGTAACCGGAAAATAAGGGTCATCAATGTGGTTACTAAATTTACCGACATTAGAAAAGAAACGCGCACCATATTTAGCTAATGCGCCAGAGGTTCCTGCTCCGACAAATATAATACGTTCGGATGAACAAATAATATTTACCGCCTGGTCAATTAAATTATCAAACTCTTCATTGTTAGTGCTTTTAAAAAAGCTGATGATTTCGCTCGGGCCAAAATTAACCAATTGTTCATCATTTTGTTCAAGATATAATTTAAAACGAACGCGAAACTCGGAATAACCATCGCAATTTAACTTGCGGCAAAAACGCAGCACGGTAGTGGTAGAAACGCCGGTCGCATCGGCTAACTCGCGGATAGTCATGTACATCACTTTGTCACGGTTTTTAATGACATAGTTGTAGACCATCATTTCTAGTCCGTTGAGATTAGCAATTGCCGCATGAGTAAACATGGTATCTCTTCCTGAATGTTCCAAAGGATTAAGTGTCAGTAACAAGATTGTATCGGTGTAGTGGATTGTATCGGTAATTGTTATCACATCTGACAGATTTATTTTAGCGTACATGTGTTCGCTGGAATCGTTCTCAGCTATTCTGGTCGAGATGAATTTTCCATCTATTGTTTCACCTGGAGTAGCCAAATGGCTGACAAACCATTGATCACTAAAGGATATTCACTGGCGGAGGAAGTCGCCAACAGCATTAGCCACGGTATCGGACTGGTTTTTGGGATTGTTGGGCTGGTTTTGTTACTGGTACAGGCGGTGGAATCCAACGCGAGTGTAACCGCAATAACCAGTTATAGCCTGTACGGCGGCAGCATGATCTTGCTGTTTCTCGCATCCACGTTGTATCACGCCATTCCCCATCAACGCGCCAAGCGCTGGCTCAAGAAATTTGACCACTGTGCTATTTACTTATTGATAGCCGGGACTTACACGCCATTTTTACTTGTTGGGCTGGACTCGCCTTTGGCGCGTGGGCTGATGGTCGTTATTTGGGGGCTGGCACTCGCCGGCATTCTTTTTAAGCTGACCATCGCGCATCGATTTAAAGTCTTATCGTTAATGACCTATTTACTGATGGGCTGGTTATCGCTGGTGGTGATTTACCAGATGGTGATTAAACTCGCTCCGGGCAGCGTAACGTTATTGGCTGCAGGCGGCGTGATTTACTCGTTAGGCGTCATTTTCTACGTCTGTAAACGTATTCCGTTCAACCACGCTATCTGGCATGGTTTTGTGCTGGGCGGCAGCGTTTGCCACTTCCTGGCGATCTATCTGTATATCCGTTAATCGTGGGTATGTATCAAACAAACAATACCCTAAATAATTCAAGATGCAGGCAGGCGACCAGGCCGTAAGTCCCCAGGAGCATAGCTAACTATGTGACTGGGGCGCGCGGGTGCAGTCAACGCACCTGCAACTTGAAGTATGACGGGTATTTTATTCATCTTCTAACGAATAAGGCAGCCGCTCGATAACAAGGTGGCTGCTGTTATCATCACGCACTCGCAACACACTGTCGGCTTCTAAATCGTTGTTCATCACGACTTGTACTAACACGCGGCCATCATCCAGTTGGCTGGCGGCGAGTACGGTGCCGGTGCGGCGCCAGTTGTCACCCATTTTCAGTTCCAGATCTTCACCTGCTTCTGGTAAGCGGCTGGCTTTCCCGGCAAGGAACCACAGAGCACGTTTGTTAGCGCCACGAAACTTCGCGCGAGCCACCATTTCCTGACCGGTATAACAACCTTTTTTGAAGCTGATACCGCCCAGAGCCTGAAGGTTGGTTGCCTGCGGAATAAACTGTGCGCTGTTAACCGGTTCAATAACCGGAATACCCGCTTCAATCTCTAAAGCCAGCCATTGTTGGCTGTCATTGCGTTGTGCTTCGCCCTGCAATTTATCGGCCAGTGCCTGCGCGGTGGCTTCATCGGTGACCAGCATAAAACGCTCGGCGGGCAGGTTAAACCATAGCAGTGTTGTCGCGCCTTCCTGAACCACTGGGTTTTCCGCGTCCGGCAAGGTTGTGAAAACATTGGCGAGTGCCGCACGAGCCTGGAACCCTGCAACGCCCAGAAGCACACTTTCATCATCAGGTGTGATGGTCACTTTGGAAAACACAGCATACTTTTTGAGTTCGACAAGCTGCGCGTCACGCAGATTACGACGTTCAATCAGCGCATAACCTTCGCCACGATGGAACAGGCGCAGGTTGCTCCACATTTTCCCTTTCGCGTCACAATGCGCGCAAAGCGTGTGCTGGTTTGCTGCCAGTTGTGCAACATCAGTGGTGACCTGACCTTGCAGGTAGGTTTCTGCGTCGTTACCCGTCACGCTTGCCAGTGCCCAATCATCAAGCGTCATGAGTGTTAGCGGCAGGCGGGCTGCAGCCGTTGGCTGACGTGGAGGAAATGGAGTGAAAGCCATAATGATGTCCCTGGGTTTTGAGCATATGAATTGGCTCAATGGTAAAAGAGCCATTTGCCAATGCAAGCAGTTTGATAAGGTGAATTGTGCACTTACGGGATTTCTCGCAAGGTTAATGCAACTGCAACGCACAATAAAAATTTCTCACGATAAAGCGCGCAAACGGTAACATTCAGTTAATACGTGCCATGAAAACACGTTACACTAAGATTTGTACCTTCTTTGTCAGAGAACCAGGAAAGAGCACATGGATATCAATAACAAAGCCCGAATTCATTGGGCGTGCCGCCGGGGAATGCGTGAGCTTGATATTTCGATTATGCCATTCTTCGAATATGAATATGACTCGTTAAGCACTGAGGATAAGCAATTATTTGTCCGTTTGCTGGAAAGTGATGATCCTGACCTGTTTAACTGGTTAATGAATCATGGCAAACCAGCAGATACAGAGCTGCAACGGATGGTGACACTGATTCAGACACGGAATAAAGAACGTGGTCCTGTGGCAATCTGATCTTCGGGTCTCGTGGCGTGCACAATGGCTGTCCCTTTTGGTTCACGGTTTAGTGGCACTCTTTGTGCTGCTGATGCCGTGGCCGATGAGCTACACGCTAATTTGGATGCTGTTGCTTTCGCTGGTGGTATTTGACAGCGTTCGTAGCCAGCGCCGGATTCATGCTTGCCAGGGCGAAATGAAACTCCTGACCGACTACCACCTGCGGTGGCAAAACCAGGAGTGGGAAATGGTTGGTGCGCCATGGGTATTACGCAGCGGCATGATGCTGCGTTTACGCCGCGTGGGGCGCAAGCGCAGTCAACACTTATGGTTATCAGCCGACAGTATGGATACTGGCGAGTGGCGTGATTTACGCCGCCTGATGCTGCAACAACAGGCAAGCGGGAATGGGGAAGTTTGAGTCGCTGTCAGGCAAACTTCTCGGCCATTTCAGCGAGAATTTGCTCACACCAGTTTTGGATTCGCTCTTCGCTTAAATCGTACTGATTGGTTTCATCAAGTGCCAGGCCAACAAACAATTGCCCATCGGCAATGACAGGTTTCGGGCTAGTAAATTCATAACCTTCAGTTGGCCAGTAACCAATAAACTGCGCACCCCGTGGGGCGAGTTTATCGTGCAGCATACCGAGCGCATCAAGGAACCATTCGCCATAGCCGAGCTGGTCGCCCATGCCATAAAGCGCTACCGGCTTACCTTCGAGATTCAGATTATCCAGTTGATCCCAAATGGCCTCCCAGTCTTCCTGTAATTCACCGAAATCCCAGGTCGGGATGCCGAGAATCAACACATCGTACTGTTCCATCATGGCTGGAGCATCATCTTTAAGATTGTGTAGTGTCACCAGTTCCGGGCCAATGATGTCACGAATTTTTTCGGCAGCCATTTCGGTGTAACAAGTGCTGGAGCCATAAAAAAGACCAATGTTCATCGCATTAACAACTCTTTTAAAAACGTGCAGGATGGCAAGTGTACCAGATCCCATTGTGCATCAGGCATAATGGACACAATTCGCCAAAGGTGAGGCAAGTAAGTGAGGCTGTAGTGGAACAAGATCAGGCCCGAATAGAACAATTTCTTGATGCGCTCTGGCTTGAAAGGAATCTGGCACAGAACACGTTGGACTCCTATCGCCGGGATCTTAAAATGGTAGCGGAGTGGCTGGAACGCCACGATCTTGATTTGTTGAAGGTGCAAACCGGCGAATTACAGTCGCTGTTTGCTGAACGTCTTGAAGGCGGCTATAAAGCAACAAGTTCGGCGCGAATGCTGAGTGCGATTCGTCGATTATTTCAGTATTTATACCGTGAAAAATTGCGTGATGACGACCCAAGTGTGATGCTTTCATCACCAAAATTGCCACAGCGTTTGCCAAAAGATCTCAGCGAAGCGCAGGTCGATCGTTTGTTGCAAGCACCTTGCATTGACCAACCTATCGAGTTGCGTGATAAAGCGATGCTCGAATTATTGTATGCTACTGGCCTGCGCGTATCGGAATTAGTGGGGCTGACCATGAGTGATGTCAGCTTGCGTCAGGGAGTTGTGCGAGTCATCGGTAAAGGCAATAAAGAACGCCTGGTGCCGATGGGTGAAGAGGCTGTTTATTGGCTGGAAAACTACCTGGAACATGGGCGACCATGGTTGCTCAATGGCGTGTCGATTGATGTGGTCTTCCCCAGCAATCGCGCGCAACAAATGACGCGTCAGACATTCTGGCACCGCATCAAACATTACGCAGTGCAGGCGGGTATCGATAGCGAAAAGTTATCACCCCATGTCCTTCGGCACGCATTTGCCACGCATTTACTGAATCATGGTGCGGACCTGCGAGTCGTACAGATGCTGCTTGGACATAGCGATTTGTCCACCACCCAAATTTATACGCATGTCGCGACGGAACGTTTACGTCAGCTGCATCAACAACACCACCCACGAGCGTGAGTGGTAGAAGATAAAGGAATCATCATGAAAAAGAGTTTATGGCTGCTCCCATTATTAGCGGCCTCTTTGTCCGGTTTTGTTCATGCAGACGATGCTGCAATCAAGCAATCTCTGGCTAAGTTAGGCGTGCAAAATGCTGATATTCAGTCAGCACCTGTAGCGGGCATGAAAACGGTATTAACCGATAGCGGTGTTTTGTATGTCACTGAAGATGGAAAACACGTTATCCAGGGGCCACTGTACGATGTCAGCGGTGCGCAACCGGTGAACGTCACCAACAAATTGCTGGTGGGCAAACTGAACGCGCTCGAAAAAGAGATGATCGTTTACAAAGCGCCGCAAGAGAAACACGTCATCACGGTATTTACCGATATCACCTGTGGCTATTGCCACAAGCTGCACGAAGAAATGAAAGACTATAACGCACTGGGGATCACCGTGCGTTACCTGGCCTTCCCGCGCCAGGGTCTGCAAAGCCAGACTGAAAACGACATGAAAGCCATCTGGTGTGCAAAAGACCGCAACAAAGCGTTCGATACTGCCATGAAAGGTGATGCCGTCGCTGGGGCAACTTGTGACATGAATATCGCCAATCATTACAACCTCGGCGTACAGTTCGGTATTCAGGGAACCCCTGCGATTGTACTGAGCAACGGTACTGTAATCCCTGGTTATCAGGGGCCGAAAGAGATGAAACAAATGTTGGATGCGCACCAACAACTCACCAACATAGGCGGGTAGTTAACGGGTGAAACAGCAAACACAACTTCGCCGTCGTACGGTCGATGAGTCAGTGGTGTTACCCCAGCAACTGCATCCACTTTTAAAGCGCCTTTATGCCAGTAGAGGCGTAAGCGGCGAGCAAGACCTGGAACGTAGCGTGAAAGGGATGCTGCCGTGGCAGCAACTTAATGGCATGGATAAAGCCGTTCAGATACTGCACGACGCTTTCCGTGAAGGCTTGCGCATTATCGTCGTCGGTGACTTTGATGCCGATGGCGCAACCAGCACCGCTTTGAGCGTGCTGGGGCTGCGTAGCCTTGGCTGCCAAAATGTTAGTTACCTGGTTCCCAACCGCTTTGAAGATGGTTACGGCTTGAGTCCAGAAGTGGTGGATCAGGCGCATGCGCGTGGCGCACAACTGATTCTGACCGTCGATAACGGCATCTCTTCGCATAGTGGTGTTGAGCGTGCTCATGCGCTGGGAATTCCGGTGGTGGTCACCGACCACCATTTGCCTGGGCCGGAGCTTCCTGCGGCTGAAGCCATCATCAACCCGAATCTGGTTGATTGCGAGTTCCCGTCAAAATCCCTCGCCGGTGTGGGCGTTGCCTTTTATCTGATGCTGGCGCTGCGTGCGCATTTACGCGATTGCGGCTGGTTTGAACAACAAGGCCTGGTGATTCCCAACATAGCAGAACTGCTGGATCTGGTAGCGCTAGGTACCGTGGCAGACGTTGTGCCGCTTGATACCAATAACCGTATTCTGACCTGGCAGGGGCTGAGCCGTATTCGTGCTGGCAAATGCCGCCCAGGCATTAAAGCTCTGCTGGAAGTGGCTAACCGCGAGCCGCAAAAGCTGGCGGCTAGTGATTTGGGCTTTGCCCTTGGGCCACGCCTGAATGCCGCTGGTCGTCTGGACGATATGTCCGTCGGTGTGGCGTTATTGCTTAGTGAAAACATTGGCGAAGCCCGCATGCTGGCTAATGAACTGGACGCGTTAAACCAGACGCGTAAAGAGATTGAGCAGGGCATGCAGGTTGAAGCGCTGACGCTCTGCCAACAGCTTGAACACAGCCATGATGAGTTACCGTATGGCCTGGCGATGTACCATCCCGAATGGCATCAGGGTGTTGTCGGTATTCTCGCCTCGCGCATTAAGGAACGGTTTAACCGCCCGGTTATCGCGTTTGCGCCCGCAGGCGACGGCACTTTGAAAGGCTCAGGCCGTTCGGTGCAAGGTCTGCATATGCGCGATGCCCTTGAGCGGCTTGATACCTTGTATCCTGGCATGATGCTGAAATTTGGCGGTCACGCGATGGCGGCTGGGTTATCTCTTGAAGAAGCGAAATTCGAAGAATTCCGTCAACGCTTTGGCGATTTGGTTGGGGAATGGCTTGATCCTGCGTTGTTGCAAGGCGTGGTTTGGTCAGACGGAGCAATCAGCGCGCAAGAAATGACGCTCGAAACCGCCGAGATGCTACGCGATGCCGGGCCGTGGGGGCAGATGTTCCCGGAACCTTTGTTTGACGGTAAATTCCGTCTATTACAGCAACGGCTGGTGGGCGATCGCCATCTTAAAGTGATGGTTGAACCGGTCGGCGGTGGGCCATTAATCGACGGCATCGCCTTTAACGTTGATACCGCGTGCTGGCCGGATAACGGTGTGCGCGAAGTTGAGCTGGCCTTTAAGCTCGACGTAAACGAGTTTCGCGGAAATCGCAGTGTCCAGTTATTAATCGACCATATTTGGCCAATCTAGCCTGCTGACCTGGCTATAAGCGACTATAAAAAGCACCGTAAATCCGGTAAACTTTCCGGTCTACGACCGCATTTTCGTCTTCTGTCATCAACATAAGATAATACAGACCATGTTTGAAATTAACCCGGTAAAAAACCGCATCCAGGACCTCACAGAGCGCAGCGACGTTCTTAGGGGGTATCTTTGACTACGATGCCAAGAAAGAGCGCCTGGAAGAAGTAAACGCAGAGCTGGAACAGCCTGATGTGTGGAACGAACCTGAACGTGCACAAGCGTTAGGTAAAGAGCGTTCTGCGCTGGAAGCCATTGTCGATACCTTAGATCAAATGACTCAGGGTCTGGAAGATGTTAACGGCCTGCTGGAATTGGCTATCGAAGCCGACGACGAAGATACCTTCAATGAAACCATTGTTGAAATAGACCAGCTCGAAGCCAAACTGGCACAGCTAGAATTCCGTCGTATGTTCTCCGGCGAGTACGACAGTGCTGATTGCTATATCGACATTCAGGCAGGTTCTGGTGGCACCGAAGCGCAAGACTGGGCCAGCATGTTGATGCGAATGTATCTGCGTTGGGCAGAAGCGCGTGGCTTCAAAACTGAAATCATTGAAGAATCCGAAGGTGAAGTTGCTGGGATTAAATCGGTGACCATTCGCATTCAGGGTGAATATGCCTTTGGCTGGTTGCGTACCGAAACTGGCGTGCATCGCCTGGTGCGTAAAAGCCCGTTCGATTCCGGTGGCCGTCGCCATACCTCCTTTAGTTCCGCTTTCGTGTATCCAGAAGTGGATGACGATATTGATATCGAAATCAATCCAGCGGATCTGCGTATCGACGTTTACCGTGCATCGGGAGCCGGTGGTCAGCACGTTAACCGTACAGAATCTGCGGTGCGTATTACCCACCTTCCGACCAACACCGTAACCCAGTGCCAGAACGACCGTTCGCAGCATAAGAACAAAGATCAGGCAATGAAGCAGATGAAGGCGAAGTTATACGAGCTGGAAATGCAGAAAAAGAATGCTGAGAAGCAGTCGCTGGAAGATAACAAATCGGATATCGGCTGGGGCAGCCAGATTCGTTCTTACGTACTGGACGACTCCCGTATCAAAGACTTGCGTACCGGTGTAGAAACCCGTAACACGCAGGCGGTACTGGATGGCGATCTGGACAAATTTATCGAAGCAAGTTTGAAAGCAGGGTTATGAGGAACCAACATGTCTGAACAACAAGTACAGGGTACCGAAGCGGTCGATTTAAATAATGAACTGAAAGCCCGTCGCGAGAAGCTGGCTGGCCTGCGTGAGCAGGGCATTGCTTTCCCAAATGACTTCCGTCGCAATCATACCTCAGACCAATTGCACGCAGAATTCGGCGCTAAAGAAAACGAAGAGCTGGAAGACCTGGGCATCGAAGTGTCCGTTGCTGGCCGTATGATGACTCGCCGTATCATGGGTAAAGCTTCCTTCGTCACTTTGCAGGACGTCGGTGGCCGCATCCAGCTTTACGTTGCGCGTGACGATCTGCCAGAAGGCGTTTACAACGAGCAGTTCAAAAAATGGGACCTCGGTGATATCCTCGGCGCTCGTGGCAAACTGTTCAAAACCAAAACCGGTGAGCTCTCAATTCACTGTACTGAGCTGCGTTTGCTGACCAAAGCATTGCGTCCGCTGCCAGATAAGTTCCACGGTTTGCAGGATCAAGAAGCGCGTTATCGTCAGCGTTATTTGGATTTGATCTCCAACGATGAATCCCGCAAGACCTTTAAAATTCGTTCTCAGATCATGGCTGGCGTCCGTAACTTCATGGTTAACCGTGGCTTTATGGAAGTTGAAACGCCAATGATGCAGGTTATCCCAGGCGGGGCTTCTGCGCGTCCGTTCATCACTCATCACAATGCGCTGGACATCGACATGTACCTGCGTATTGCACCGGAGCTGTACCTGAAACGTCTGGTTGTCGGTGGCTTCGAGCGCGTATTCGAAATCAACCGTAACTTCCGTAACGAAGGTATTTCTCCGCGTCATAACCCAGAGTTCACCATGATGGAACTCTATATGGCGTACGCGGATTACAAAGATTTGATCGAACTGACTGAATCTCTGTTCCGTACACTGGCGCATGAAGTGCTGGGTACTGCACAGGTGAAGTATGGCGAAGAGCTGTTTGACTTCGACCAGCCGTTCGCAAAACTGACTATGCGCGAAGCTATCAAAAAATACCGTCCGGAAACCGATATTGCGGATCTGGACGATATGGCTAAAGCACTGGAAATCGCCGCTTCCATTGGCATTAAAGTCGAGAAGAGCTGGGGTCTGGGCCGCGTAGTGACTGAGATCTTTGAAGAAGTGGCAGAAAGCCATCTGATTCAGCCGACCTTTATCACTGAATACCCGGCAGAAGTTTCTCCGCTGGCGCGTCGTAACGACGAGAACCCAGAAATCACCGACCGCTTCGAGTTCTTCATCGGCGGCCGTGAAATCGGTAATGGCTTCTCTGAGCTCAATGATGCAGAAGACCAGGCTCAGCGCTTTGCAGACCAGGTTTCTGCAAAAGACGCAGGCGACGACGAAGCGATGTTCTTCGACGAAGACTACGTGACGGCTCTGGAGCACGGCTTGCCACCAACAGCAGGTCTGGGCATTGGTATCGACCGTATGGTTATGCTGTTCACCAACAGCCACACCATCCGCGACGTTATCCTGTTCCCGGCTCTGCGTCCGGTTAAGTAAGTCGTTCAAGGGAGATGACCAGACTATGGTCGTCTCCCTCGCCCCTTGGGGGAGAGGGCCGGGGTGAGGGGATAAAAATACGCCACTCTCAGGCACTTTTTTGTTTTGCTATGATTTTAAGAGGATTAGTTTGCGCAAGGAAAGCACAGTCAGAAAGTGGGCACCGAATGCCATCGTCCTGCTAATCAGCCTGTTTCTCGTCGCTTGCTCATCAGATAAAGCGGGCACCACTAAAGCATCCGCAGGAAGCTACAACGGCCCTGTTTACACCGTCAAACGCGGTGACACACTCTATCGAATCTCGCGCATGACCGGCTCAAGTGTCGGCGAACTGGCGCGTCTCAACGGTATTTCAGCCCCTTATACGCTGGAAGTTGGGCAAAAAATCCGCATTAAAAGCAGCTCTGGTTCTTCTTCCTCGAAAAAAACCGTCGTTGCGAAAACCTCTAAGCCAAGCTCCACTTCGACAAGCAGTGTTGCGAAAGTTGCACCACCTCCTGTTGGCTCAAAATGCTGGCGCTGGCCCACCAGCGGCAAGGTGACGGTGCCGTTCTCTAATAGCGATGGCGGTAATAAAGGTATCGATATTGCCGGGAAGCGTGGGCAACCGATTTACGCATCAGCCGCCGGAACGGTGGTCTACGTGGGCAACCAACTTCGTGGCTACGGCAACTTAGTGATGATTAAACATAACGAAGAGTACATCACTGCTTATGCTCACAACGAAACAACGTTGGTCAACACTAGCCAAAAAGTCACCGCCGGGCAGAAAATAGCCACCATGGGTAGTAGTGGTTCAGACTCGGTAAATTTACACTTCCAGATTCGCTATCGCGCGACCGCAATTGATCCGCAGCGCTATCTGCTGCCGCCAGGCAGTAAACCATCCTGCTAATGGTGACATTGCGTTGATTATTCAACGCAATGTCACCATGCGTCATCACCAATAATTTCTTCGGCTGGAATTAATCCAATATTTTTCAGAGGGTTTCATAGCCGATTCCGGTTTTGTCAAAATTAAACAAGTTAGCGCTATTTATTATATTCAGCCTGATTAAAAATTAAGCGGTGGACTTTGCTCCCTTTCACCAATACAGGACTGATTTATATGAAAAACTACTCTTTAATCCTTGGTGTTGTTTCTTGTTTGTTCTTCCTGACGGCAATGGCGTTTCTGCTGCTAAAAATTTCAGCCATTCCCGTATAACGCAGGAGAGGGCATTCAATATTCAATAAAAAGCAGGGGAGGTAAGCCTTGAGCATTGCTGTTCCTGGTGCCGAAAATAAAAACAATCGCTTAATAATCCATCACATAAACTAAAAATGCGCTTGCCAGTACAAGCTGAGCGTCTATAATGCCTACGCACTTCAAAGCGGGTGTAGTTCAATGGTAGAACGGCAGCTTCCCAAGCTGCATACGAGGGTTCGATTCCCTTCACCCGCTCCAGAATCTCCCCTTGCGTCACCGTTCGAAAACCTCCAGTTCTTTCACTATGTATTACCTAAACAACCGCAGTCTCATGCAACAATTTCCACTTCATATCGGTAAAGACGACGGTAGAGTAGCGCAGCGTGGGCTCTTGCCCTGGCAGGGTTTGCCTTTCGCTGTAGCTAACCAGCGCCCCAGTCAGCCAGTCTTCAACGATCTTAATTTCTTCGACGACAATTTTTAGCCCCGGTTTCGCCGCACTTTGCCCGCGGAAAAAGGCACTCAGCATCGCAAAATCCAGCTTTACACCGCTAGTGGTGATCATGGAAAACGACGGGGCGAAGCGTGCCAGCAGCGCTTCCACGTCACCTTCACCTTTGCCCAGCCAGTTTTCGATTGCAACGTGGGCATCAATGACTTCTCTGATATACGGGTTCATCTTTATTCCTTTTGAGCGTTAAGTTGGCGCACGATGGCGCGGTTGGGGATACGCAGACAGAGCACCGCAGGGATCAGCGCACTGGCGGCTGCCAGGTAAAAGCACCAATGCCAGGCTAACGTTGCAGGCATATTTTCCTGCAACTTATTAAGCAGCAAGCTTAATAGTGCTATACCCAGGCAGAAGCTGAGCTGGCGATTGATATTCCACAAGGCGCTGGCCTGGGCAAGCTGCGCATCGTTCACTTGCAGGAAGGCGCAGCTTTGCGCAGTGCTGCTGCATAGGCTCCCACCAAATCCCATCATCGCAAACGCCAACAGCAGCAATGGATACTGTTGTGCGCTCCCCACTTGGGACAGCACCAGAATCCCTAATCCTTGCATAATGCAGCCGGTAATCAGCAGAGGGCGCGGGCCAAAGCGGTTGAACTGTTTTCCGGTAAACGTTATCGCCATAAACGACGCCAGCGACCAGGGGATCATCAGGCTGCCGACATGCGTGGCATTCATGCCAAGCTGGTTCTGCAAATACAGCATTGCGACCAGATTTACGCCAATAAAGATGCCAGGAATGGCCTGGTAAATCATCATGGCGTTGCGCAAAAGCGGGTTCAGTACCAGCCGCAGATTAAGCAATGGATGGGAATGCCGCAGGCTGTGGCGCACATAACCTGCCAGCATCACCAGGCCACCGGCAAGCATAACCAAACCGGAAGCCAGCCCGTCGCTCTCGGCAAGTCGGGTTAACCCGAGCAGAATTAGCAGCAGGGCGCTACAACCGCTGAGCAGGCCGATGGCATCAAGCGGCGTCCGCGTCTTCGTGCTGGATTCTCTGCGCAGCCAGAGTGCGGCAAGCAGCAGAGCAAGCAGCGCCAGCGGCAGGTTGGCAAAAAAGACCCAGCGCCAGGAAAGCGTATCGACAATCAGCCCACCGAGTGCGGGAGAAATCGCTGGAGCAAGCAGGCCAACGAGCATAATTGCCGCCGACAGACCCGCTCTTTCGTGGGGGCGGTAAAGCTGGTAGGCGAGAGTCTGCCCAACGGGGATGAGCAGGCCACCACCCATGCCCTGTAACAGCCGCCAGCCGATTAGCTGCCCTATACTTTGTGCACCGCCCGCGCCCAGCGTCGCAACCAGAAATATTCCAAGCGAAAGCAGAAACACCCGATGCCCGCCCACTTTTTCTGCCAGCCAGGCACTGAGAGGAATCACCAGCGTCAGCCCGAGAATATAGGCGTTGCTCACCCAGGTCAGCTCGCTGACCGATGCCCCCAACCCGTGGCCGATGGCGGGATAAGCGACGTTTGCGATAAACATATTGATTAAATCGACGAAAAAACCAAGCAGGTAGACAACGGCGACTTTAGTGCGATAGGGCATACCACCTCCGATTAGAGGGGAGGAGTGTAGCGACGCACAAAGGGAGGATAAATCACCGCCAGAGGATTACACTGTCAAAATTATTTTGACAGTAACAGAGTTCGAGATGCTTAATCTGCAAAGGCTAACGATATTTGTGGCGGTGGTAGAGGCGGGGAGTTTTACTGCTGCAGCCACGGCGCTTGGGCAAACCAAGGCAGCAGTGAGTTTTAATATCAAACAGTTAGAAGCTGAGCTCGGTGTGTCTTTGCTGGCTCGTAGCACCCGCCGGCTGTCATTGACCGACGTCGGAGAGCGCTTTTTCCTGCGTTGTCAGCGTTTGTTGGAGGAGGCGGAAAACCTGCTTGATAACGTCCAGCAGGATCATGGCGGGTTAAGCGGTGTACTGCGGATCACCAGCACGTCGGAATACGGTGCTAAGGTAGTGGTTCCTGCACTTGCTGCTTTCTCTCGCCTGCATCCACAGTTGCGTATTCAACACGTATCCTCTTCTTATCACGCTGATTTAATTGCCGAACGTTTTGACGTCGCCATTCGCCTGGGGCAGCTTGCGGATTCCAGCCTCCGGGCGGCTCCCATCGACAGTTTTGCTATTTATCCTGTTGCCTCACCTGTTTATCTCGCCGAACACCCGATAGCAAATTTGGCACAGTTAGCGCATGCGTCCTGGCTTGCCCACAGCAGGCTTAGCTCACCGCTGAGTTGGCAGGTGGTGACCCCGGAGCAGCAGGCGGTTTTATTTAAGGTCGAGAACCCTCCTGCGATTGTCGCAGACAGCGCAGGCGCGCTGCTTGCCTTCGCCACGCAAGGCTCGGGAGTTGCGCTGTTACCAGAATGGTTGGTGCGCTCATCTCTTAAGCTCGGTGAACTGATGGCCTTGTTGCCGGACCACCAGTTTCCGCGCCAGAGTATCTATGCCCTTTACCCCAATACCCGCCACGTCCCCGAGAAAGTGCGTGTGTTTATCGATTTTTTGCGTGAGTGGGTCGACGCGGGAAAATAATTCGTTATCCCACTGCGGTATCTGGTAAGCCGGGTATCGCCGTTGCGGGCAAGCTTTCTATTGGCGCAGGTTTGCCAATTAAGTAGCCCTGGACATAATCAATGCCCATGCGATAAAGCGTTGTGCGAATGTCTTCTGTTTCAACAAATTCGGCCACCAGAGTCATGTTCTTAATGCGGGCTAGCTCGCAAATTGACTGCACAATTTTGTAGTCCATTTCACTGGAATTAATATTGTGGATAAAGCTCCCGTCTATTTTGAGAATATCCGCGCGCATGGTTTTTAACCGAGCGTAGCTGGCATAACCGGTTCCGAAATCGTCAATCGCAATTTTACAACCCAGGCGTTGTAAAGCATCCAGTGTTTTCTCTGCCTGCAAATTATTGGTTAACTCATCGGCCTCGGTGACTTCCAGCACCAGTTGCGCAGGTGAAATACCATGCTTAATCATCAACCTCTCAATATGGTTTGCCATATCAGTGCGGCAAATTGATGCCGGTGTCAGGTTAATGGCGTAGCGATGGTTTGGCCGTGAGTGACGAGTCTCATCCATAAATTTCATGGTGTTATGTAAAACCCATAAATCAATACTCGATGACATGCCAAACTCATTCGCCAGTGGCAGGAAGGTATTGGGGAAAATGAGCTCGTCGTTATTGCCACGCATCCTCAACAGGACTTCGTGATAGCAATCTCCCTTTTTACTTTCAATCGGTTGCACCATTAATACAAAACGGTCCAACTCCAGCGCCCGCTGCAACTGGTTCATCATGTCGACTTTGGTTTTCACCTGGTTTTGCACCTGGCGGCTACTTTGCTTTCTCAGGTCGACAGGCAGATTAGTGGTAAGTGAAATTTCGGCCAGTGTTCGTAGTTCACCGATTAATAAATACAGGTGTCCCACGGGGTAATTAATTATGCAGTAGCTACAACCGATTTGCGGATACAGTTTTACGCCATCGCGGATAAAACGAAAATCTTTGGCTTTGCTATAGATTTCTGCAATGCGTTTCTCAGCATGTAGAGGGCAAATTCGCATCACTAAATCATGGCCTGAACTCATATAAATAAGCTCATCCTTATCCAGAACGGGTTCTAAGTAGCGTGCTAACTGTTGTTTATATTGCACCTGCATGAGCAAACCATAATTTCGCCCTAACAACTCAAGGTCAGGCATATACAATTGGCATAAGACTGAGACCGTGTTTTGTTTTAAATCCGCTTCCAGTGCCAGCAAATTGGGTAAATGCACCACTGGGTCAATATACATCAAGCGCTGAGTCTTTAAATTCAAGACTCGCTGACGAGAAATATTGATTGCCATCAGGGTAATGGTTATTGAAAAGGCAGAGAAACAGGACGTGGCAACCGCAAGATGTAATGTGTAGTACGCATCATGTGGGATGAATCGTTGAATATGGCTGCATAACACAATCAGCAGCACCCACCACACAATCGAGATAGCCGCATGGCCCAGACGCAACGTACCCCATATCATCAGCGGCAGTAATAATGTCAGCGTATAAATAGAATTCATCAGCGGCAATGAATGGCTGAGTGGGGCAATCATCAGTATCGTGAGTACCGCCAATGAACCGACTAAGCATGTCAGTTCCGGCAACCGCAAATCGTTGGCCACCTGATGACGAATTTTTTTCAGATATTTCAATGTGTAGGCAGGGGTTCTAATCGACCGAATGACCAGATATAGCATCGGCAAACCAATGATATTCCCCACTAACATACCCTGATAGTTGATTAATGTTCGGGTCGTGAAAGGGCTGACATACATCATGGACGGATTCATCCCGAATAACCCTAAATAGAGCTCGGCATGAAAATAATTAAGAAATAGCGTAGCGTTAACCACTACCAGCCAAAAAATGCGTTGCCACGTCAGGTTATATCGCCCAAAACTTGCGCGGCCTCTTTTGCCAGTAAAGTAATAGTACCCCGCGCAACAGATCGCTACTGAGGTAAAATAGTGCAGTATCGACATTAACGCGGGTTCTAAACCACGGTCCGGGTAAACACGGTAAAAGATACACAGAATGATCCCGGGCAGTGCCTTAAAACCATAAATCACCGTCAGGATGGTGGTGAGAGCCATGTTCAGATAAAAGAACGGGATTTCAAAGCCATCCACCGTGCCATAGGTGCTCAAATACTGGGTGATGGGGTAGAGCATAAACGGTAGCACCAGGGGCAACGCCCACCATTTATCTTTATATCTGTTATATGCTGTAGAAAGTTTCATCATCAATGTTAGCTTTTCTTCACTAAATCCAGGTTTTGGAGTGATTCACAAGCATCCATTGCTTAAGAATGAGTATTTTGCTACTCGGTTGTGCTAATTCTTTACTGCTCTTCGTTTTTAAGTGCCGATTAACTCGGCAATGTCATCTCTATTTCATCATAAAATGTGATGCTATTTTTTCCTCGATTTTTGATGTAATACATCGCGACATCCGCTTTTTTAAGCAAAGTGGCGACATCATTACCATGCTCCGGGTAAATG
The DNA here is from genome assembly GCA_024169445.1 of Buttiauxella agrestis ATCC 33320. Taxonomy (GTDB): domain Bacteria; phylum Pseudomonadota; class Gammaproteobacteria; order Enterobacterales; family Enterobacteriaceae; genus Buttiauxella; species Buttiauxella ferragutiae. Next base: position 151,256 of record JALKFA010000001.1, on the reverse strand, counting down.
GAGATGCCAATGCTGGCAGAGATAAAATCTACGCTAGTGGCTGAAAGCTCATAGTTATCAGCAATCCGCGCAAGCAACTTCTTCGCCAGTTGAATAACCACTTGTTTATCTTTTTGACAAACGACGACAATAAATTCGTCACCGCCAATTCTGGCGACAAAGCCTTCGCGACTGATATTTTCTTTGAGGGTTTGTGAAATTTTCACCAGCAGTTCATCCCCCACCGCATGACCCCAGACGTCGTTGACGCGTTTAAACCCATCCAGGTCGATAAACATGATAAACAACAGGTCTGTCTGGTTGGTGAAAAGGGTATTCAGATGTTTTTGCAGATACAGCCGATTGGGCAATTGCGTTAATGAATCATGTTGTGTCATTTGTTTAAGCTGCAAGTTCTTTTTAATTAACTCGCGCTTGAGTAGTTCATTACTTAAATGTTCTTTAAAATTAACAAACCAAATAAATATTGCCAGCAGAAATACCAGCGCGACAAGTACGATCAATGTCATGGCGATGGTATTTTCGATATAGTCATCCTTAGGCATTGATGACATCGGAATAGAGCCCATGTTGATGTCACATGACCCTAAAAAGTGCATGATGGCGACACCACAACACAACGTAAGAGTGGCACTTAGTCGATAGAAGTTGGCATAAATATCATTTTTGTTGGTAATGACCAACATGAGATGGGTCAGGCGCAACATGACTAACGATGTGATAAAAATCGCAATCAACGACAGGATGATTTTAGTATTGCTGACGTACCAATCGCCTGCATTGATGATAGCGGCCATCCCCAAATAGTGCATAGAAGCGGCTGTCGCAGAAAAGATTAAAGCAGGCAGAAGATAGTGTTGCCCACGCAGTCTTTTGAATAAAAAACACACAAACCCCAGCGAGCAACCGACTATAGCGATCAGCAATGAGGCCAGTGTTTTTTGAATATTATAATTAATAACATGGCTATGATGATGTGCCTGTATCACCATATAGTGCAAAACCCATATCCCGCAGCCCATTGTTGGGCCACTAAATAAAGGCCAGCAATAATGTTTTTTACGCGCGCCTGCTTTACATAGCCAAAAAGAGACATAAAAAGCTATGCCCGAAATAATTATAGCGAGTAAAACTAATGAAATATCATAATTAAATAACATATTTAACTTAAAATTTACTCTCAGGAGGCATGCTTATTTATTATAAACTGAATTATCCCGCAGCGTAATAGCGTTATGTAATAGCTTTGTACTTAGGTAGGATAAATATCACCTTGGCACCAGGGGGCAATATTATCCTGGGCAAATCTTACTCGTCCTCAGGCAACATGTACTTCTGGCAGTATAAATAGGGAATACCTTCGCGGGTGATGAGATCGGCATCTTTGTTCAGGGTAAAGATATCGATATCTGTCACGCCAGCACTTTTGAGATAAAAGTCAGGGAGGAATTGCTGGAGTACCCCTGAAGGCGCGGTTTCGCGGTTTGATACGATTATCTGGCGAGATACCCAGACAGGGCTGAGCCCATAATCCGCATGGGTAAAGAGGATGGTTCGCTGGACGGTATACTCCTCCTGGGCACTTACATTAATGATGCCGTTAATGTGGGCAATGCCTTTGCCGTCGCCGGATTTAAAATCGATAATCCCACGGAAAGAAGCCTTATCTCTGTTTATCTGTAACGTCGCACGGCAGACGAGATTGTGTCGTGCGTCATTGGGCGGTTGATAAAGATACACCGCCAGGCCGGTTACAATCGTGACGCAGACTAAAAAAATGACGCGCGTCTGGGTTCGGAGTGAGGAGATCGCGGTGAATATCTTCATTGACTATCGTACCGAGGATAATAGACGGATTGGCAGGAATTACCGCGTGATAACTCCATACTGGTGGTGCATAGAATGACTGAAATATTTTTTGTTTCTGGATACGCAGTGATATAGAGGTAGTTATCGTCCTGGCACATATCAGGATGTTCCTGGATGAATTCCTTATGGCGGAGATGATTACTGGAATCTCCATTGAAAAAGTAATGGCATTGTCCATCATATTTCATTGGCGAAACATAGCCGGAAAAATATTGTTCGTTGAATACGCGGGGATAGATAATGATGCCGATGATTATCACGGTGGCGATAATCATCCACCATTCCGTCAGATTTAAAATAGAACGCTTATCATTTGTCGCTTTATAAGGTAGCGATTCAGTAATGGTTTCTGAGGGTGATGGTTCCGGTTGTGCTTCTGGCACTGGGTCCTGCTGTTCTTCCACGCTTATTTCTCGCTGGATGATAAGACCCTTACGTGGAACCGTGGTGATTATTTGTTTCTCAACATTCATTTGCGCAAAAGTTTTTCGCAAAGAAAGAATGCTTTGATAAAACGCGTTAAAACTCACCTGCCTGTGGCTTTCTCCCCATGCGAACGCGAGCAACTCATTCTGCGTGACAATGGCACCATGGTTTCTGAGCAGCAACAAAAGGCATAACGCAGCAGTTGGCTTGAGTTTTATCTGTTCGTGGCTATCCATATGCACCAGAGACTGCTTTGCAGGGATGAATAGTATTTTATTTTCAATGAGATAAAACAGATTATCTGCTTCGGGCATGCTCGTTAACTCTGGCTGGTATTTACACGTGTCATTATAAGCATATTGGTGCAGGGAATAACCTTATGTTTCATCTGACCTGCACCGTGTTGCGCTTTATTTCAGCTATTCACAATACTACTAACAAATAACACACACATAACGAACATTAAAACTAGCTTTAAATCAATATGTTACATATTTTTAGGTTTTCTTTTTTAATTGCAAAGAGAAAGATCCCGCCGCAAAGATGAAAAACATTACGTTAAACCCGCAGATAAATATACTCAGACACATAACGGCATAAAAGTTGACACCTGGAAGATGTTCTTCACGGTCAATGCACTCGATTGTGCCGCTAGAATATAATACCTGAGTGTTTTACTCGCCTTTACTCACCGCTAAATACCTCTGTTTATAACAATGGGTGAGTTATTGCGTATTATTTTACCAGGTAAACTATAAGTTTGATCATTTAAAGTCGCCTGGCAGCGACCTTAAAAACGTTGGCTTATTAAGTGCAGGTTTGCCCTTATATCCTATATTGATATAAGTGAAGAGTAATGAGTTATCAAATTGCTTAAGGGCAGTCTCCTTCACTCAGTGAATGGAGATAATCTATATCCACAATCTAAGTAAGAGAAATTGATGTCCAGCCTTAACGTAGATGAATCGGTCATGCTCATTGGCGATGAATTAAAAAGATCGGAAAATGCGTATTTTTCGTTGCGAAAAAAACGTCAGCGCATTGAGCTAAGAAAGGACGGCAATTTATTTTTCCTGGAGAAAGGAACAGTCTCCGTATACCGAGTCGAAAATGATCTCGTCACGATAAGCCTCGCAGCTCCAGCAATACTTGGTCTGGCGCAGATGCGTAGTGAAGTGGCGTCGCATTATTTACGATGTGATTCTGACTGTGAAATGTGGGTCATGAGCACCGCGAATGCCAATGAGCTGCTGACGAAAAAGAGCTTATGGATTCACGCGTTTGATATTTTAACCAGCCATCTTCAGCGCTACTTCCAGCGTGAAAATATGCGTTCTCATAAAACTATCCGCGAAATTGTGACGGAACATGTGAAGCATATTTGGTCTCTTGAACCTGAGATCCGCGAAAAAACCTCGGTATATACCTTTATCCTGAGCCGCAACCATATCTCGCGCAGCGCGATTCATAAGGTTTTGCAGGAGTTAGTGAACGAGGAGAAATTGTCTTTGAATCGTGGGAAGTTGGCGTCTTGTAATTTTAATTCGTAATGTCGGGGGCGCAACACCTTCCCGACCTACGATTCTGGTAAAAAACCGCAACGTTACCCGTTGCGGTTTTTTTATTATCTTTCCCGTAATGCCTCAGCCTTTGCCCGAATAATCGGCTTCAGCAGATAACTCAGAATCGACTTCTTACCCGTCAGAATATCAACCGTCGCCACCATCCCCGGAATAATCAACATCGGGTGCTCTTTGCTCCCAAGGTAATTCTTATCGGTTCGCAGGCGCGCAACGTAGTAACTGTGGCCTTGCTTATCAGTGACGGTATCCGGGCTAATTTGCACCAGCTCACCGTTCAGGCCGCCATACGTGGTGTAATCGTAAGCGGTGAATTTCACCACCGCATGCTGTCCTGGGTGCAGGAACGCGATATCGCGCGGCTGAATTTTCACTTCAATCAGCAACTTGTCATCAAGCGGAACAATCTCAACCAAATCACTGCCTGGCTGGATAACCCCGCCAATGGTATTCACCATCACCTGCTGCACAATACCGCGCACCGGTGAAACCACCATGGTGCGGTTCACCCGGTCTTCCAGTGCTTTGCCCGTTGCTTCGGCTTTACTCAGGTTGGTGCGCGCTTCATTGAGTTGCGATAACGCATCGCTCTGGAAGCGGTTACGGCTTTCACCAATCTTGTTCTCAATCTCTTTCGCTTCCGACGCAGACTTCGGCAGGGAAAGCGTAATAGAGTCCAGCATCCCTTTAGTTTCTACTTCGGTGCGGCGTAAACGCAGGATCTCGACTTTAGAAATCGCGCCAGACGCCAGCAACGGCTCAGACATTTTGATCTCTTGTTGCAGCAAACCGAGACTGTGTTTGTACTGATCCTGTTTCGACTTGAGGTCGCGCAGTTCCTGTTGTTTCTGCACTAGTTGCTCTTGCAGACCTTCAATCTCATTCTGGAACTGACGGTGACGGCTGTTAAACAAATCAACTTCGCCACGCGCCACTTGCGGGGCGAGCTTGACGATGTCATCTGAAATCACAAAGTCTTTGTCCTCCGCTTCTGCGGTCAGACGGTCAATCTTCGCCTGTAAGCCGAGCTTGTCCGCTTCGGTTTCGCCGACGTTTGACGCAAATCGCGTATCATCCAGGTGCAGCAGCGGTGTTCCGGCTTCAACGATTTGCCCTTCATGAACAAACAGTTCCGTAACAATACCGCCTTCTAAGTTTTGGATTTTTTGCAGACGAGAAGAAGGGATGGCCTTGCCTTCGCCACGCGTCACTTCGTCCAGCCTGGCGAAACCCGCCCAAATGAATGCCAGCACCACTAATGCCAGAATCGTCCATAGCGTCAAGCGGATAACACGCGGGGAATCATCAATAAGTGCATGACTTACCTCATTAATGTTATCAGCCTGATTTTCATCGCGCCCCTGAAAATAGCGGCGCAGCGGCTCACGATAACGGGAAATTAACTCAGCGAGACGCATTGATTTGCCCCTTCTTCAGCGCATCCATCACAATGGCTTTCGGGCCATCGGCAATAATGCGTCCTTTATCTACAATTATCAGGCGATCAACCAGCGTCAGCATCGACGCCCGGTGAGTCACCAGTAACAAGGTTTTATCGGCAACAAACGGCACCAGCGCCTGTTTAATCTTGTCTTCACTGGTGTTGTCCATTGAACTGGTCGGCTCATCGAGCAACAAAACTGGCGGCTCGAGTAACAATGCTCGTGCCAGCGCCACCGCCTGGCGTTGCCCGCCGGATAACTGCATCCCGCGTTCACCCACTTGCAGGTTGTAGCCATCAGGGTGAATGCGTGCGAACTCGCTCACGCCCGCAATCTCAGCGGCGCGCAGCATAGTTTCATCATCGACATAACGCGCACCAGTGACCAGGTTATCGCGCAGCGTGCCATTAAATAGCTGAATATCTTGAGGAACGTAGCCAATGCTATGGCGCAGGTCGTTAACGTCCAGCTGGCGGGCGTCGACATCATCAATCAAAATATTGCCGCTGGAAGGCTGGTAAAGGTTGATGATGAGCTTGCTGATGGAGCTTTTGCCGGAACCGCTACGGCCAATAATACCGACGCGTTCGCCCGGTTGAATGGTCAGGTTTATCTTGTGCAGCGACGGGTTTTTCTGCTCGGGATAACTGAAATCGACGTCTTTAAACTCAATGCTGCCACGGAAGTTTTCGCGTTTCAGCGGATGCTCATGCTCGCGGCGTTCTTGCGGCATCGACATCATTTTTTCTGTGCTGTTGATGGTCAGTCGCGCCTGCTGATAACGGGCAATTAAACCGGTGAGTTGCCCCATTGGCATCAGCGCGCGGCCATTCAGCATGTAGCAGGCAATCAGGCCACCCATACTCAACTTGCCGCCAATAATCATATACACGCCAACAATAATCATCAGCACGCCGGACATTTGCTGGAACCAACCGGTCAGGTTACTGGCAAAACTCGACAGCGTTTTGACGCGCAATTCCAGGCGGCTTAAGCTGCCAAGCGTCTGTTCCCACTGGTACTGGCGCTCGCTCTGGGCGTTGTTCACTTTAATCGCATCAAGGCCGCTGAGCGTTTCAATCAGCAATGCCTGGCGTTCGCTGGCCAGGCTCATGGTTTTGGCAACGGCGGCATTCACCGGTTTCTGCAACGCCCAACTGATCAGCAGCGCGATAGGGAAGGTGAGCAGCGGGATCCACGCCAGCGAGCCGCCGATAATCGCGATCACCAGCAACAGCACCAGCGTAAACGGCAAGTCGATAAGCGTGGTCAGCGTCAGCGAAGAGAGGAAATCGCGCAGCGACTGAAATTCATGAATATTCTGTGCAAAGCTGCCGACTCGCGCCGGGCGGGCTTTCATCTCCATGCCGGTAATGCGCTCAAAAAGCGTGGCAGAGATAATCAGGTCACTCTTTTTCCCGGCAATATCGAGACAAATACCGCGCAGCATTTTTAAGATCAAATCAAACACGAACGCCAGGCAAATGCCGACTGCCAACACCCATAACGTCACCGTGGCATGGTTCGGCACCACGCGGTCATACACGTTCATGGTGAACAGCGGCGTGCCCAACGCGATCAGGTTGATCAGCAAACTGGCGAGCACCGCATCCATATACAGATAACGCGATAGCATCAGCGTATCTTTGAACCAGGATTTGGTGCGCGGCAAGAAGGATTCAGACTGCAAATCAAACTCATGGCGCGGATGGGCAAAAATCACCTGTCCGGTGTAGCTTTCTTCAAGGATTGACGCATCAACGCGAATTTCACCACCTTCGCTTTCGCTTGGCATCACACGCGCGGAACCGTCGGCGTTCCAGCCGAGCAATACCGCAGCTCCACCCTCGCGCAGCATCAGAATCGCCGGTAGCGACATGGCCGGGATTTTATTAAGCGCGCGTTTAATGATGCGCGCTTTTAACCCGGCACGTGCCGCAGCACGCGGCAAAATGGTCAGCGTCAGGCGGTCGTTCTCCAGCGGCAAGCCACTGCTTAAAGTTGAACGGCTTGCCGATTTACCATGCAAAGTGCAAAGCACCAGCAGGCAATCGAGTAGGGGATCGTCATGGCGGCTGCGCGGATCATGATAATGCGACTCCTCCAGTGGAGGAGCCTCTGTCATTGTATTCATGGGTTCAACTTGTAAATTCATTGATGAGTTTTGTCGGATGAACGAAATAATTTTTGTCGGATGACGCTGCGCTTATCCGACCTACGTGAAACATTTTTGTCGGGTGGATGACGCTGCGCTTATCCGACCTACGTGAAACATTTTTGTCGGGCGGATGACGCTGCGCTTATCCGACCTACAAATACGGCGAAATTGCCTTTGTAGGGTGGATAAGCGCAGCGTCATCCACCATTGAACGCGAAATTAATTAAGTTCTGGCAACGTATTATTACTCGCCGAATCAATTGGCTGAGCTGCTGGCGTTGGGCTAACTTTCAGGTCTTTTAATAATTCACCCATGCGCGCGGAAATTCGGTAGCCGGACGATATTTCCAGATAACGTAATTCAACCAGGCGGCGTTTAGATGAGAACACTTCGTTTTCACTGTCTAATAAATCCAGCAGTGTTCGTTCGCCGAGGCTGAATTGATCCTGATAAGCGGTACGCACCTTTACACTGCGGTCGGCATATTCTGCCGCTGCCGGTAATTGGTCGCGGGCATTTTTTAATGCCGTCCATGCCAGGCCAATTTCCTGATTCATTTGGCGCAGCGTGTTATTTCTCACGTCCTGTGCTTGTTTTTGCAAATAAGCTCGGGAATCCATCGTGGCTTTATCGCTACCGCCCTGGTACAAGTTGTAATGCAGTTTCACCATCGCTTGCCACTCTTCGGCATGGGCACGCGTGGTATCGGTATCGTTACTCACGCTATGGGCAAGGGAAACATCAACACGCGGATAAAACGTTGATTTTGAAGCTTCATATTGCTGATGGGCGGCTTCAATATCGGCGTTAGCCGATTTCAACAGCGGGTTGTTGGCTTCCATCACCTGTTTAGCGTCCTTCAGGGATTTCGGCAGCTCAGCCGCAATATTCTCAGGCAAGCTCAGGTTTTCTGGCTCTCTGCCAGTCACGCTGGTAAACGATGTTTTGGCATCTTCAAGGTTGGTCTGCTCAGTCAGTAAATTGTTTTGAGCCTGTGCCAGACGAGCTTCTGCCTGCATTAAGTCGCCAGAACGCCCCACGCCTTGATCGGTGCGCAAACGAATCTGGTCGTAGATACGTTCATGGTTGGCTAAATCGTCTTGCGCCAAATGAACATATTCTTCGCGTTGCAACACATCGAGATAAGCCTGAACCACTTCTAATGCCGTGGTTTCGCTAATATTCATCACGCTAAAGGCGCGCGAATCAACGGTGGCTTTCTGGCGGCCCACTTCACTGGTGGTGGCAAAGCCGTCGAAGACATTCTGGTCAAGACTGACGGTGGCATCATTCGGGGAAAGATTCATCCCGTTATTATCACCACCGGCACGTGTCGTCGCGTCATCGAGGTTCTTTTGACCCGCTTCGGCATTTAAATTTAAAGAAGGGAGATAACCGCCGCGTGCCGCACGTAAATCTTGTTCCGCCGAATAGCGGCTATTTACCGAAGCGTTCACTTCTGGATGAGTGGATAACGCTTGCTTGACGGTATTCGGTAAGCTTTCTGCATTAACAGAATGTACAGATAAACAACCCAGGATAAAAACAAAAAACTTCTTCATTTTATGAAGCCTTATTACATGCGTTAACGATATCCCTATATCACGCTTTATATCCCCTTCATTCTTCGAGCTGCATATGCGTTGGCTGCGTTCACTCACCCGAATCACTTACCTTAGTAAGCTCATCGGGATTCCCTCGCTTGCCGCCTTCATGCAACTCGAATTATTTTGGGGAATTCCATTTCTGTTTTTAACACGAAACATCATATCAATTAACACGCGGTGTTTATCTGTCAGGAATTAAACAGACTTTCATTCGAAATGAAATTTAATGTTCTGTAATGTGATGTTTCACTTTGTGTCATTTTTGATTATATTTAGAACTCAGTCAAGCGCACGATAATAGAATTCTAATAACTGTGTTTTTTTCTACATTTATAAATTAGCGCCAAATGAGCAATGTCCATTAATGGGCATTTATGGCTATATTTGGCGATATTTAGTGAATGAAAGAATAATGTTATTAATTATTTAAATTATCGAAAAACAATACTAATAAAATCCAAAATAATTCGAGAGGGTACGGTGAGCAATTTACTCGGTGTAATCAAAGCAGTCATTGGTCAGGTTTATGTCATCGAAGCCGATGGCTCACAGCGTCTCTTGAAAGAAGGTGACAGAATCTACAGTGGTGAGGAAATTGTCACGGGTGCCAGCGGAGCGGTTAGCGTCGCTTTACCGGATGGTAAAACGCTGGATCTTGGGCGTAATAGCCACTGGACAGAGCATGGCCTGAATACGGTAAGCAGCGCCGCACATGACACGCAAGATGTCGCCGCCCTGCAAAAAGCTATTGCCGACGGTGCTGACCCAACACAATCATTAGAAGCGACTGCCGCGGGTAACCAAACGCCCGTGCAAATTGAAGGCGGTGGTGGCGGCCATACTCTGGTGCAATTAGATTTAACCGCGCAGGTTGTTGATCCAACAGCCGGTTTTAATACTCAGGGGCTGGGCGCGCCGACCTGGGAACATAACTTACCTGAAGGCGGCTTAAACGCTGGCTCACCTCCGGTTCTACCTCCGCAGGTTCACATCGACGAATTCGCGGGCAACGACGGTTACGTTAACAAAAATGAAATAAACCACGCCCACATTAGCGGCACCAGTAACCAGAAACATGTCACGCTGACTTTCACTGATAGCCAAAAAAACACATTGACGTTTGAGGTGGATGTTAAAGACGGGCACTGGACGGCGGACCCCGATTTAACCGCTCTTGCGGAAGGCGAAATTAACGTTATCGCCACGGCTACGGATATCTCCGGTCGCACCGCGCAAAGCACTACCGATGCGCTGATTGATACCGTCGACCTGCACGACACCATCACCATTGATGATGTTACCGCTGATAACGTGATTAATATCGCTGAATCCCATGAAGCGAAAACCTCCGTTCACGGCACCGTCGGCGGGGATGCCAAACTCGGCGATAAAATTACCCTGTTGGTGAATGGCCACGAATATAGCGACGTGGTTATCGACCTCGGGAATGGCGCACTGGGTTATCGCATCGACGTATTAACCCCAGACTTGCTGACTGACCCAAATATTCACGCCACCGTCACCTCAACCGATGATGCCGGAAACACCACTCAGGCGTCGAGCGATCACCATGTTGATCTCGATTTCGATATTGATAACTCGATTACTATCGAAACCATTGCCAACGATGACATCGTCAACCGCAACGAATCGCGTATGCCGACGATGGTGACCGGTGTTGTGGGTGGTGATGCGCAAGCAGGCGACCCGGTAATGGTGACCGTCGGTGGCCGTGATTTCCACGGCGTGGTGGTCAACGATAACGGCCAGTTGCGCTATGAAATCCCGGTACCGAGCAGGCTGTTGCAAGAAGGCAATAACGACATTCAGGTTCAGGTAACCAGCCATGATGCGGCGGGTAACGAAGCCACGGCAATCGAACACAAGAACCTGGTGCTCGACACCCAGGCTGAAGCCACCGTCACCATTGATAGTGTCACCAAAGACAACGTTCTTAATCACAGTGAACTGGACGCCGCAAAGCAGTGGGTTCACGGCACCGTCGGGGGCGATGCCCGCGAAGGTGATGCCATTGATCTGGAAATTAACGGTAAGCATTACAGCGGAAAAGTCATCTACATCAGCCCGAATCAACTCGGTTACCAGATAGCGGTCGAGCCACACGACTTTAGCAATAACAAGGGTGAAGTGGACGGCTTTGTGAAAGTCAGCGTTAGCGTTATTTCGCACGATGCCGTTGATAACGAAGTGATTGAAAAAACACAACATAAAGTTCAAATCGACAACCATGCTAACGCCACGATCACCATTGATGATGTCACGAAAGACAACGTGCTTAATCACGATGAACTGAATGCGGCGAAACAGTTTGTTCACGGCAATGTCGGCGGCGATGCGCGAGTGGGAGATGTGGTCGACCTTGATATTCGCGGCAACCATTTCACCGGCACCGTGGTGGATTTCGGTAATGGGGAATTAGGCTATAACATTGAAGTCGACTCTGCGGCGTTTAGCCGTAATCAGGGGGAAATCGACAGCAAAGTTAAAGTCCATGCCACCATTAAATCCCACGATGATGTGGGTAACGTGACCATTCAGACCACCGAACACACGGTTTATATTGATAACCACGCTAACGCCACCATCACCATTGACGCGGTCACTAAAGATAACATCCTCAATCATGATGAGCTGGCAGCGAAAACCCAGTTTATTCATGGCGTGGTCGGCGGTGATGCCCGTGAAGGGGATGTGGTTGATCTGGTGATTAACGGCACGCATTTCCGTGGCGAAGTGATTGCCATCGGCAATGATCAACTGGGCTATAACATCCCGATCAACCCGCGCGTATTCAGCGATAACAAAGGTGAAGTGGACGGCTTTGTCAAAGTGATTGCCAGCGTCAAAGCACACGACGCGGCGGGTAACGAAGTGGTGGAAACCACGGAATATAAAGTTCAGATCGACAACCACGCCAATGCCACCATCACCATTGAGGATCTGACTGACGATAACATCCTCAACCACAATGAACTGAGCGCACCGAAGTGGTGGGTGCACGGTGTGGTGGATGGTGACGCGGCGGTTAACGATCGCGTTGATATTGACATTAATGGCAATCATTTTACCGGGGAAGTGTTTGATATCGGCAATGGTACATTGGGTTACCGCATTCCGGTTGATTCGCGAATTTTCAGCAATAACAAAGGTGAAGTGGACGACGGCGTCAATGTGCACGCCAAAGTGACCTCCCACGATGCCGCGGGCAACGTGACCATTCAGACCACCGATCACACGGTTTATATTGATAACCACGCCAACGCCACGCTGACCATTGACGATGTCACCGCAGACAATATCCTCAACCACGCTGAACTGGATGAGAAAGAGCACATCATCAGTGGCGTTGGCGGTGGCGATGCGAAGCCGGGAGATGAAGTGGTCATTGAAGTTAACGGTATGAAATTCACCGGCTACCTCGAAAATGACCTGAGCTACCATATTGCCGTACCGTCGGCGCAGTTCGCTGATAATAACGGCAAGATCGATGAAAACCTCACGTTCAAAGCGACAATTACTTCCCATGATCTTGCGCATAACGAAATTGTCGTTACCACCACGCACACACTGCATATTGATAACTTTGCGGTAAACGATTTCACCATCGATACCGTGGCGGGCGAAGACTGGGTTAGCAAAGCGGAATCTCAACAGCCTGTCATTATTCGCGGCGACGTCACCGGCGTGGATGCCAAAGATGGCGATCCGGTCGTGGTGCGGGTAGCAGGTGTGGAATATTCAGGTGAGGTGAAAACCGACGCTGGCGGCCATCTGTATTACGAAGTTCCGCTGCCTGCGGGCACGCTTCATGATGGGCTCGTCAATGTGGAAGTGTCTGTCACCAGCCACGATGCGCTCGACAACTATGTCACCACCACGCACACGCACGATATTGCGGTCGACACTAAAGCGGCAGCCAGCATTCATATTGATAAAGTGACGGTTGATAACGTGCTTAATCACGACGAACTGGCGCAGCCCAAAGTGATGATCACGGGTTGGGTGGATGGCGATGCCGCAGTCGGTGATAAGATTGTTATCGAGGTTCATGGCATTCCCTATCCAGGCAAAGTCATTGCTCTGGATAACGGTAAAATTGGCTTCCGTATTGAAGTTGATAGCGGCTCGTTCAGTGATAATTACGGCAAGATTGATACCGATGTGACCTTTAAAGCCACGATCACCGCCCACGACATTTTGGATAACGAAGTCACCAAAACCACCACTCACACCGTCCATATTGATAACCACGCCGTAGGCAATGCGACCATTGATCTGGTGACCGGCGATAACGTTATTAACCACCTCGAATCAAAACAGCAGCACACACACATCACGGGCACCATTACCGGCGAAATTAATGTTGGCGATAAAGTCTTCATCACCGTCAATAACATCAGCTATGAAACCACGGTCATCCAGCTGCCCCATCAAAACGGGGCGTTGGGCTACAGCCTGGATGTGGTCACCAAAGATCTGCTGGCCGACCCTTACCCAACGGTTCATGTGGTGGCGCACGATGCTGCCGGTAACGAAAATCACATCGACGTGACCTACCAGGTCGATATTGATCTGCAAGCGGAAGCGACGATTAACATCGATCCGGTAGCCGGCGACGATAAGATCAACGCTGATGAATCAACTCACGAATTCACCACGGTATCCGGCACCGTCGGCGGCGATGTTAAAGAAGGGGATTATGTCCACCTGGTGATTAACGGCAATGAGCTGACGGCGAAAGTGACCAAAGACGGCAATGGCAATCTGGTGTGGACCAAAGAGGTCAGCACCCACGACCTGATGGTTGATCCGCACTTTACCGCTTCTGTCACCGCCACTGATAACGCCAATAACGTGGCTACCGCGCAGGCGGACAGGACAGTGGAGGTTGATACCAAAGTTGAAGCGGTGATCACCATTGATAAGGTTTCGGGAGATGACACCTTAAATGGTGAAGAGCTCAACCATCACTACACGCTGGTGAGCGGCACGCTGAGCGGTGAAATGAAGCCGGGCGACGAAGTGGTATTGAAGATCAACGGCCATGATTACCCAGGAAAAGTTGAGCAGGATGCTAATGGCGACATGGTTTACCACATCCTGGTAGAAACTACCGATCTTCATCAGGACCCGAATATTCACGCCAGCATCACGGTGGAAGATGATGCACACAACGTCGCTACTGCCACCGCATATCGGCCAATAAATATCGACGATCATGCCGATGCTTCGCTGACCATCAACACGGTTTCTGGCGACGATACTCTTAACCAACTGGATCAAAAATACCCGACCACTACCGTTTACGGCAGCGTGGGTGGCGAAGTCCATCAAGGCGATGTGGTACATGTTTTCGTCAATGGCCATGAATACATCGTCAAAGTTGAACCGCAGAAGTATCTCAATGGCGGCCTCGGTTATTCCGTTGAGGTGAAAACCTCCGGTTTGGTGGCCGACGGGCATATCGAAGCCTTCGTCAGCACCGTGGACAACGCCGGAAACACCATCACGGTACATGCCGATCACGACGTCAAACACGACGACCAGGCAGTTGCCACCATCACCATTGACAAGGTGACTGACGACGATGTGATTAATAATGCCGAAGCGCACCAGCCGCACACCACCATCACCGGCCAGGTGACCGGTGACGTTCATCTGGGGGATCAGGTCACTCTTGATGTTAACGGGGTGCACTACTACGGCGATGTTATCGATCTCGGGACTAAGGGCCTCGGTTACAGCATTGAAGTCAGCACCGATGATCTGATTTCTAAAGAGAACCCGACAATACATGCCTCGGTCACCGGCTACGATGAGGTGGGTAACACCGTGCTGGCTGAAGCCGACCACGATGTGGTGGTTGATACGCGTGCCGATGTCCACATTACGGACGATAGAGCCGATGGTGATAACGAAAACGGACCTGACCATTATTACGTGACGGGGCGTGTCACAGGCCTGGATGTGCAGGAGCATGACCATGTTCTGATAACCATTGGTGATAAGACCTTTGACACCGAAGTGATCAAACTCAAGGGCGGTGGTTTAGGGTTTAACTATGCGGTTTCTCCATTCATTGTCTACGCTCATCCAGATATCCAGATCGAAGTCACCAGCACCGATAAGTTCGGCAACACGACGACGGCAGTTGATCATATCCAGGCGCATCTTCCTGCTTTCGTTAACAATAATGGCAATACCACGCCGCCGGATAACACGCCGGAGCATCACGACAAACCTCATGCGGAAATCACCATCAGCCCGATTGCCGGTAACGATGTTGTCAACCAAATCGAATCTGAGGCAGGTAAAACGGTGATCCGTGGCACCGTCAGTGGCGATGTGCAGCCTGGCGATCACGTCATGCTGCATATTGGCACGCAAAATATTGAGGTTGAGATTAAAGAACGCCCTAATTTGCCTGGTGAATTGGGCTATGAGATTGCAGTCGATACCCAATATTTGATGGATCACCCGGATATTTCGGTTAGCGTCAACGCGCACAATGAAGACGGTAAGACGATGAAAGTGGATGCACATAAAACTGTGCAGGTTGATACCGATGTGACGGCCGAAATCCACCTCGACACCATTGCGGGCGACGACATTATCAACATTGTCGAAGCCCAAAATGGGGTGACTACCGTCACCGGTACCGTCAAAGGTGATGGCATCCATGACGGCAGCAATGTGACGCTGATGATTAACGGTCACCAGGTGACCACCCAGGTGCATACCGACAGTAACGGGGAGTTGAGATTCAACCAGAAAGTCAGCATTGCCGATCTGCGCCAGGACCCGCAGGTCTCCGTTAGCGTCACCGCGCATGATGACCAGGGCAACACTTTGACGGTGAGCGACGATAAAACCATCACCGTGGATACGGACGTTTCAGCCAATATCTTTATCGACAAGGTCACTGACGATAACATCCTCAACCTGGCTGAAACCCAGCAGCCAAAAACCACCATCAGCGGCCATGTTTCCGGCGATGTGAAGCCGCATGAGCATGTCACGCTGAACGTGAATGGCGTGGAATATAAAGACGTTGAGATTGATGACAACCTGAAATATTCGCTTGATGTCTTAACTGATGATTTGAAGAAAGGCGACACCATCACAGCGCAAGTGACCGGCCATGATGATGCTCACAACATCACTGTCGGTCACGCCACACAGCATTATTCAACCGACCTCGCTGCTGCCGCGACCCTCACCATTAATACCGTTTCTGGTGACAATATCCTCAGCGCCAAAGATCTGGGCGCAGAATTTACCGGGATCAGCGGCACTGTCGGTGGGGATGCCGCAGTGGATGACAAAGTGACGGTGATACTTAATGGCATCCCGTATGACACTAAAGTGATCGAACTGCCGAATATGAACGGGCAGTTGGGCTACTTGCTGGATGTCAAAACTGACGATTTAAAAGTGGAGTTACAAAACCACCCGGATATCACGGTGACGGTATCCGGCAAAGACGACGCCGGTAATGACTTTAGCCAGAGTGCAAGCAAAGCGGTCAGCATTGACGACCACGCCGTGGTGACGCTGACCTTCGATAACGTCACGCAAGATAACATCCTTAACCTTGTCGAAAGTGGCAAAGCCACCACGGAAATTAGCGGCAAAGTCACTGGCGATGTGAAAGAGAATGACAAAGTTATTCTTACCGTTAATGGCCACGAACTGCCCGCGGCGCTGCACAGTGATGGGCATGGTGGGTTCATCTTCAAACTGGATGTTGCTACCTCAGAGTTGCTTGCCGATCAGACGATTACCTACCGAGTGACTGGTGAAGATGACGTCGGCAATACCTTAACGGTCGTCAAAACCAACGACATCACCATCGACCAGCAAGCGGCCAACAGCATCCATATCGACACTCTTGCCGGTGACGACAAGGTGAATGCTGCGGAGCATAGCAACCCTACCACCCTGGTCACAGGCACAATCACGGGCGATGCGCAGAACGGCGACACCGTGACGTTAACGCTTAATGGCACACGCCTGCCAGGCGTGTATACCCTGCATGATGGCCTGAAAACCTTTGAAATTCCGGTGGATAACCACCTCTTAAAAGAGGGGGATAACAAGATTGATGTCACGCTCACCGGGCAAGATAAGCCTGGTAACGTGGCGACCTCGACTGATACTCACCATATTGAGCTCGACACCCACGCCGACGCGGTGATCGCCCTCGATAAAGTCACCGGTGATAACCACATTGATGGCGATCGCGAAGCCCGTCACACCTTCACCCATATTACCGGCCACATCACCGGTGAAGTGCAGGATGGCGACCAGGTGACAGCAATGATCAACGGCAAGCCGCACCACACCAACATTTACTTAGAAAACGGTGAAATGAAGTATGACCTTCCGGTGCATACCTCGGAGTTTGCGGCCGGGCATAACAACGTGACGGTCGTGGTGACGGCGCACGATGCCAGCGGCAACCAAACCCCAATCTACCAGACGGTGGATGTCACGGTAGAGCCACCGCGCCACTCCGGCGACCAGCGAACGGACGTTGCAGACAAAGCCCATCACGCGGCGGCGCATGATCATGGTTTAAGCAACCTGTTTGATGACAGCCACGAACCGCTTACCTTTGCGCTGCATCCAGACGGTAAAGGCCTGCAAGGCGGGCAAGATCCTAAAGTCTTTACCGGAAAAGATGACCGCCACGACAGTAAACACGATCTCAGCTCGCTGGCTCATGAACTGCACGAAGTGAGCGACATTGCGCAGCTGATTAAAGGCGGCGCTGAACCTCATGGTGGCAAAGGCGATGCGGCAAACCCAACGCATCCGGTGCACAGCGCGGGGGATATGGGGCAGGATTCACATGGCTCATCGCACTACTCGCTGGATCACCTCATCGCAAAACCTGAGCATATTACTCACTAATTGATAGTCACCGCCCTTCACCGGGCGGTGAAATCACCGGCAATTTAAGGTATTAAAAATGAATGACGTTCAGCATCGTGAACTACTGCAAAAAAGCGACCTGGAAATGGTACGTGTTCTGGATGACCTGATTTTTCTGTTGATTCAGAAAGGGGTGATCACCATTACCGATTTGCCAGAGATGGCGCAGGTGAAGTTGATGAACCGTGCGCAGGCGCGCCAGGGGTTAGGTGGGCTGGAAGATTTATTGAATAGCGACGATAACGGAATTTTCTAGTGATTAAACCACCCTCACCCTAACCCTCTCCCTGAGGGAGAGGGGATTGAACGGTGCGGGCGCTGTCTCTTAGTCACAACTTTGAAGAACAGTTCCTGCCAATTCGGAGAAGGTTCCGTTCACCAGGCGATTTAAGCCGGACCAGAAACTCAAGGTCAAAGTCAAAAACCAGGCCGGTTTTGACCTTGTTCCCGGCTTCAGTCGCACCGTTTTTCACCCTTCAGTTGGGGTCACGTGGTCGGGAACCACGTGAGAGAGCGATCGTCTGGAACGAATCGCGAACGACCCCGAATGTTGGGTGAAAAACGGTGTTTACCGCTTTAGCGGCGATTGATTTGCCGGGCGCCTGGATTATCAAGGGGTTGGCGTTAACACCTTGATACGTTCACCGTTTGCAGGAATTAAAGAGATAACTGAACGCACGGGTGAACGGAAAACCTGCGAGGCTAACAGATCTCGCCCTGACAAGATTGCCAGAGCGAGATGTGACTAAGAGACAGCCTGCGAGCCAGGAGATAAGACGGTCTTCTCCCTCTCCTGTGGGAGAGGGCCGGGGTGAGGGCATTTACCCAAATTAAAACGGCGCAGGCTCCCCCAACAACTGGCCCATCGCGCCGTAAATCCCCACCTCTTGCAACACGCGCAATTCGCCTGCGGTTTCTACACGCTCGGCAATTAACGGCAAATCGATATTGTTGGTCGCACTGTGCAACACATCAATAAACAAGCGCTTATCGCTCTCAATATCAATATGGCGAATATAGCTGGAATCGATTTTCAGATACGCCAGCCCCCACTGCGAGAAATGGCCAATCATATCGAAACGGCTACCGAAGTGTTGCAAGCCTAGCCCACAACCAAACTGATTCAGCGACTTCACAAACACTTCCATCTGCGCAGGCTCCGGCAACTGGTTTTCGTCGAGTTCCAGAATTAACCGGTTGGCTAATGCGGAATTAACCTTCAACGGGTTCAGCAACTGCTTAATAGTGGCTTCATTGGCCAGCGAATGCCCCGACAAACTCAGCGCCAGTGAACCCGGATAACTTTTCAGCTGCTTCAACGTCAGCGCCAGCATCACCTGATCAAGACGATGGCTCCAGCCAAAACGATGCACCCACGGCAGGAAACGCCCGGCAGTAATGCTATTGCCGTCTTCATCCACCATGCGTGACAACACTTTGTAATGAATCACTTTCTTCGGATTTTTACAGTCCACTACCGGCTGGAAGAATAACTGGAACTGCCGTTGGCTCAGCGCATTATCAAGACGGGTAAACCACAAATGCTGATCTTCTGTCGCGGCATTGTCGATGGCGGGCACATCGTTTGTCTGGTGTGTGGTGCGCGTTTCGGCTTCGATCAATACGCGGTCAGCCTGCACGAACAGCGACTGCGGCGTATCGCCGGAATTAAAAGGCACCATTCCGGTATGCGCCACCGGGTTAATGTCCGACATGCCGGTGGCATAAAATGCCGAAAGCTGCTGGGTGAGGGCATGCTGCAAATTCAGCATCTCGGCGTGCGTCACGCCCGGGCACAACAGCGCGAATTCGCCGCCACGGATACGCGCCAGAATACTGTCCGCCTTGGCGTGCTGGCTTTTCACCACGCTCATCATATCGGCGACATGCTTCAGCAAATTATCAGTATGCGGGCCGCCAAAACGCTGGTTCAAGCCACTGAGATCCTGAATACGCAGCAGCAACAAATAGCCCGGCGCGGTCTCTTCATCGCTCAAACGCGACTGCATTTGCAGGTCGAAGGCGCGGCGGTTGGCAACACCGGTTTGGCTGTCGAGATAGGCTTCATTGTGCAGACGTTCGCTGTGTTCAGCTTGATCCTCAAACAGCGATTTAAGCTTGGTGACCATCAGGTTCATCGCTTCGACGACACGGCGCAGCTCTGGGGTTTTCGGCAAATCGAGCTGCGTCAGATATTCGCGGCGGGTAATCGCTTGTGATTGCTCCACCATATAATTGAGTGGGCGTAACTGGCGGCGCAACAGCATGGCACCTGCCAGAATACACACGGCGCAACACGCCAGCATCCACAGCAAATTCGCCAGCGTGCTGTCCCATAAACGTTTGATGGCAAACACCGGATTGCTGACCACTTCGACGCGCGCCGCCTGTTGCCAGCCGCGCATAATCGTCGCTTCACCCGCTTGTGGTTTCACATCGACCAGGCCGACAAACCAGTGCGGCACATCCGGGATAGACGTAGACGTGCTGCGCTCCAGAATGGTTTTGCCGTTGCTCTGGTCAACAATGCGAATCGTATTGTAGTAGCCGCTATCAAAAATCGAACTGACCATCAGCTCAATCATCGCCGGATCGTCAACATGCGGGGTCAGCGACAGGCCTAATGCGGTGGCGGCATCCTGAGCATGAGACAGCAGCTGATTAGTATATTGATCCCGCGAACTTTCGAGATTAACCACAAAACTGCCGCTGAAAATAATCAGCATAAAAACAAAGATAGCTATCAGAAGCTGTTTGAAAAGTGACACAGGCTTATCCTATTCATCAATCGGGAATCCTTCTTCGCGCATTTTTTTCAATACATCTTGCCAGCGAGAAAGGTGTTTACTATCCCCGACACGTTTATTATTTTGACTGCCAGGTAACCACAGTCCGCTATCATTAAAAGAGTAAACCGGTAATAAATCTGCACGTTGTGTTGCGGGTAAAATATTATTCGTCAAACTGTCTAAAACCACAGGGATCGCATTAGGTGTTTCATACCAGGTTAATACCATATGCGCGCGATTAAGACGGATGGCTTTAACGTAAGTAATACGTAGTTTTTCGCCTGAAACACCTAACTGGCGTAATGTGAAATATTTAGCGATTGCATAATCTTCGCAATCTGCTTCCCCTTTACGCAGCGATTCTATCGGCGTGGCCCAATAATCAATATTATTCCAGATATCGCTATCTTCGCGGTAATGCAGCTTTTGGTTAAAAAAGAGATTCACCGCGGTTAATTGTTCAGACTCACTTTTATTGCGTTGCTGCATAAGCAATTGCTGCCAGGCATCAATACGTTTACCACCCTCAGGGCTGGCAGGGCCATAGAGGTTATCCGCGCGCTGTTGAATGGTGGTGAAATCCCAGGCGGCCCGTAACGTGCTGCCCGCTAATATCAACAACACCGCGATGAATATTTTCGTAGGGTGGATTAGCGTAAGCGACACCCACCATTTCCCAGGCTTAATTTTTTAACACCACTTTTTGCGTCAACCACTTATTGGTCAACTGAGTATTCAGTGGTGAATCGAAAATGTGCTCCAGAGTTTTGTCGACAAACGCCACAAACAGCGGATCTTCTTTGCGCATCATGATGGCGTATTTCATCTTTTCACCGACAATCTCATGCGAAACCGTGAATGCTTCAGGCTTCTCGCTTTGGTTGATGAATGGATAAGCCAGGATATCATCCAGCACGACTGCTGCCGTGCGCTTCTGCGCCACCATATCGAAAGCATCGGCCACCGTATCTGAGGTAATAATCGACAGACTAAGATGTTTCTCACGATTTACCCGATTCAACTCTAACAGATCTTTAGAGCCCCGTGGCACGCTAACGGTATGGCCTTTTAAGTCATTAAGCGTCTGAATATTGTTTTGGCGTAGCGAAACAATACGCATATTGGCCGTGTAATAATCAATGGAAAACGACACACTCTTTTGTCTTTCAGGTGCATCGGTATTCACACTGCAATCAAAATCTATTTTACTGGAGTTTAGTGCTGAAACACGCTCGGTAAACAATGTGGGAATATAATGAATGTCGAGCTTTTTCAGCCCCAGCGAATGTTTTATTTCATCAGCGACTTTATTACACAGTGAAATGGTGTAGCCGGATACTTCGCCGCTATTATCCCGAAACGAAAAAGGCTCCAGCTGGCGATAGCCGATATTAATGATGTGGCTTGCTTTGATATGTTCAAGAGTGACGGAAGTGGGGGCGGCTGCCAGATAATGGGGAACACACATTAATGGCAACCACGAAACCGTTCGGAACAACAATTTAAGCCTGCTGGAAAATGTCTTTTTCATATTAGTACACATACTTAGCCGTTGTTGTGGTCAGTGCTTTGAGATCGGCCGACATCGGAATATTAAGATTTATGGCTTTCGGCGGGATCGGTGACAGGAACCAGCGCTGATAGAGTGCGGTAAAATCCTTACTGGTAATCAATGACAGCAACGTTTCATCGAGGAAGCTTTTGAATTCATTGTCATCGAGCGGCAGTAATAAACCTGCGGGGATCGGCGGGCTTAACGTTTCATCAGATATTTCTAATGAGTCCGGCTCCGGGGAAAGTGCCAGCATGCCTTTCAGGATCGCTGAACTGGAAACCAGCGCCGGTAATTCACCGCTTTGCACTTCTTCAAAGGCGGCGCGGTTATTGTTATCCAGTTCAATATTTAAGTTGAGATCGTTGGTTCTGTTTATATTATGCAATTGCTCAACATAGATAGTGCCACTTTTGACCAGAATGCTATGCCCGGCTAAATCTTCGATGGTGTCGGTGTGGTTATTTTTACGTGTAATAAAGCGGGTGCTGGAGAAGAAGTAAGGGATGGAAAACTCAGCTTTCTGGTGGCGCGCCTCAGAGTAAAAAGCCGGAATACACATAATATCGGTGGCATGGTTTTTGATTAACACAAACTGTGAGGCGGTGCTGCTTTTTATCCAGCGAACTTTCAGATCTTTTAATTTCAGTTTAGTTTTAATCGCCTCAACGACTTTATTACAAATCTCGATGGAATAGCCTGCTGGCTGTTTGTTTTCGACATAGGAAAAGGGGAAGGCGTCATCCTGGTAGCCGAGCGAGATGGTGTTGGTTTCGGTTATTTTTTCGAGCGTTTTCTTGCTATGCAGGTTGTGCGCCCGACACAACGGGCTACTCAGCAGCAGCAGCCCGAGAAAGAAATGGCAAAGCAAAGACTTAGACTGCATTGCAAATTTCCCCATCGATGACTCGGTTACCAAAAGTCGGTTGCAGATCTTTTTCTGGTAACGGTCGGCTGTAATAGTAGCCCTGCACATTCTGGCAAGAAATACGCCGCAAAATAGTCCGTTGTTGCTCGGTTTCCACCCCTTCTGCCGTCACGCTCATGCCATATTTTTGCGCAAACTGAATCAGCATCACCACCAGATATTGGCTGGCACTCTCTTTCTCGAGTTTCATAATCAGCGTGCGGGCAATTTTAATACGCGTAAACGGATAAATAAGCAGGTAATCCAGCGCCGCATATCCGGTGCCTAAATCATCCATTGCAATGGAAATACCCATCTCACGGATTTTCTTAAATACCGGCAGGGCAATCGACTGGTCGAGTTTTTCTGATTCAGTGACTTCAATTTCCAGGCGATTAGCCGCCAGGCCGCTCTGTTTCAGGGCATCAATAATAATATCGATTAAGCCTGGGCCATGTAATTGATACGCCGAAATGTTAACCGCCACTTTGGTGGATTCTGGCCACTTAGCCGCCGCCATACAGGACTGGCGAATAATCCATTCGCCAAGACGGATAATTAAACCGGACTCTTCGGCGATATTAATAAAGTAGTCCGGGTAAATCATCCCCTTGGTCGGGTGATTCCAGCGGATCAGCGATTCGTAGCCGCAAACCGTTTCATTTTCCAGATCGATAATCGGCTGGTAGTGCAGCACGAACTCATTGTTATCAATGCCGTTGATGATTTCCTGATTCACAAACACGCTATTGGTGTGCTTCATCATCATGCCATCTTCAAAGAAGTGGTAGCAGCCACGGCCACTATGCTTTGAGGCATACAAGGCGAGGTCGGCGTTAATCATCAGCGTGGTCGCGCTGTTGCCCTGATCGGGGGCGGTAACAATGCCGACGCTACAGCTAATGGCGAATGTGTTGGTGCCGTAGGTGAACGGAATGCTCAACGCGCGAACAATTTTTTGCGATAGCGCGCCCGCTTCCTGGCAATTGTCTGCTTTCACGCTCTGCAAAATCGCAAATTCGTCACCGCCTAAGCGTGCGGCAAAATCCATTGGGCCTAACAGCAAAGAAAGACGCTGTGCCACGCCGATCAGCACTTCATCACCCGCCGAGTGGCCGAAGGTATCGTTCACCGGTTTGAAGTTATCCAGATCAATCAGCAACAGGTTGAATAGCTGCCCGTTCTGATTCATTTCACGGATACATTTATCCAGCGCCTGGCTAAAGGAAGCGCGGTTCGGGAAACCGGTCAGTGAATCATGGTGCGCCATGTACTCCATTTTTTGCGACATATCCTGCATGCGTTGCAGGTAATCACGCTCCACCATCGCAATACGGAGTTTTTCAATCGCTGCTGCTAACCGGCCGATTTCGTCATCCTGATCTAAGTAAGGGGTTATGTGGTCGGTTTGCTCATGAGCAATGCGCGTCAAAGAGTTAATCAACAGCGGTACCGGGCGGAACAGACGGCGCATAAACAGCGTCACCAGGGCCAGCGTGCCGAGCAGAATCAGCGCCAGAATCACCAGCGTTTTTTTGAGCATCGCGTCATAAGCCGCGTACAGCTGGCTTTTGTTGCCAATGCTGCTGATCAAACTGCCAAGGATTTCGCCTGAAGGCGCAAGAATAGGGACGGCACTGATAAAGCACTCTTTGCCGTTGATGGTGGCAAAACCAATATAGTAGTTAACCAGCACATCAGTGGCGCGGTGTCCCTTGAAGCGGATACTGGCGTCTTGCGATTCTGAGTTGTTGCTGATGCCCTGGAAGCCTTTTTCAGGCGTGTAAAGGAACAGCCAGGTCGGGTTACGGGTTTGCACTGATGCCAGAGCCAGCACATCGACAGGGTTGTAACCGGTTTGGATTACCGAGTCGGGGTCACCCAATTTGTGTTCAGAAACAATGCGGGTTATTTGCCCCGTAGAGCTGGTCCCCACCGCGACATTGGTATACACGTTACGCACGATGTAGGTCATTATCTGGGCATTCGCTTCAGCCTGGTGTACCCATTGCTGGTAAGAGAAGCTGTCAATCAGCCCCCAGCCTGCACAGGCTCCCGCCCCAAAGGCAATAAGGATACCCGCCAGCAAAAACTGGGTAATTTTCCCGGCAATGGAATGGTGCCAACCTTTTACGCCTTTGAGCGAGATAAAACTTTTAGCCACTGATTACCAGCTTCCTGAGAATGATACTTGGGTTTGTCGGGGCTGTCGGATGACGCTGCGCTTATCCGACCTACGGTTATGGTTTTATCGGATGACGCTGCGCTTATCCGACCTACGGTTATGGTTTTGTCGGATGACGCTGCGCTTATCCGACCTACGGTTATGGTTTTGTCGGGTGACGCTGCGCTTATCCGACCTACGGTTATGGTTTTGTCGGGTGACGCTGTGCTTATCCGACCTACGGTTATGGTTTTGTCGGGTGACGCTGCGCTTATCCGACCTACGGTTATGGTTTTGTCGGGTGACGCTGTGCTTATCCGACCAACGGTTAAGATTTTGTAGGGTGGATAAGCGCAGCGTCATCCACCGTTTATTAGCCGATTATTATGTGAGTTTTTTATTAATAGAGTTGTGTGTTGTATCAACAATAAATAACGGTTGTGTAACATCGCTGCTGAAAAAATAAATAAAGACAAAACACGCGGCAGGACTATAGATAACCCTGATAGTCAAGTCAATCATTAAGAATACCCTTCAAACATTAATTGTTCTGTTGATTGATTCTCTTTAACAATGGCGTTAAATAAAGACGTTTGTCGCTGTTTGTTTTTGTTCTGCAATCCACAATATAAGACAGTTTTATATTGCCGTTAAAATAAATATATTACTAATTATCAATGTGTTAGGTTATTTTTGTGTTGTGCTTAATTAATTATCACCGTACTAATTAATGTCCATTTTTACCTATAAATGACTGTTCTTTTCTGAACAAAAAATGAATACAATCCAAAACGTTTTCAGTGTGCCGATGATTTTTAAGATTCATCATCTTTGGTATTATTAAAAAGAATAGTTAAAAATTATAGTTGTTAATTACTTGCTAATTTAACAGCGTATTTGTTTTTTTTGATTATGTATTCTGCAATATTCTGTCCATTCTCCAAATCACATAAATAGCACTCTAAAGCATACAACACGGGTTAAATTCTTGGACTCTATAGCGAGCGATAGCACAGCGCATACTAATAAACGGTGGGGTTTACCGTTGATTCTTCCCTGCCTGCTTTACGCACTGGCGCAACTGCTCAGCAGCCATCTCATCGTTGATGACCAGGTTCTGGTGGTCTATGACCTCGAATTAGCGGCCATCTCTGCCGTACTGGTATTGTTTGGCTACCGCGCCGTAGCAGGCCTGGCTTTGCTCAGCGTATTAACCCTGTTATTGCGCCCTCTGACTGAATTTTATGAGCTGCTTGGCTATCTGGCCGCCGCCTTGATTAGCTATTTCTTCTATGCCAAAAGCACCGGCTGGCGTAGCCCATCCAGTTTTGGGCGCATCATTCTCACCAGTCAACGGCTCATCTGGCTGTGCTTGTGCAACGCCTTGCTCAATACCGTGTTTAGCGAAGTGGTCTGCCTGTTTACCACTTATCATCCCTGCGCTGCGATGGCGTTTGAGCATGTGTTTAACGCGGAAACGCTGGTCAGAATCCAGGGGGTGATGAACGGCTGCGTAACTGGTATTCCGCTGTTTTATACCGTGTTAAGGATTATCTGCCGCCCGAAATATGCCGCGATATGCCTGAAGTCTATCGGCGCACAGTTTTCAGAAAGCGTCGGGTACATCCGTTTTACGCTCTGGGCGGTATCGCTGCTTGTCTTGATGATTTTTCTCAACATCCCTTTCAAAGACAACGTCTTTTTTACCTTTTACAGCCTGATCCTGATTTTCCCGCTGATGCTGTGGAGCTCAGTGCGCATCGGCTATCTCTTCACCGCGCCAATCTGGACGGTGATGCTTATCATTTTGGCTAAGAATAACGAAAACTACATTGCCCTCAACGACGACTTCATGTTGCACCAGGTGCTGGTGTCGACGGCTATTTTTGTCTTTACGCTGACCATCGTCATCATGGGCGTATTGTCCAGATTCAATAAGTTACGCTTTGATCAGCTGCTGGAAATGGGGTTAACCGACCCGATGACCAACATGCCGAATCTGCGTGCCTTAAAGGCGGATATTAAACAGTCGCCACACTCCACGGTTGGCCTGATTCAGGTTCCCGAAATGGAACTTTTCTCGCGCCGTTACGGTTTGCACTTTCGCGCCAGATACCAAAAAAAGCTCGCCGATCACCTGCGTAGCAATCTGCGAGGCGATGAGAAAATTTACTACCACGCGGGTTATGGCCTGCTGCTCAAGCTTGACGACCCAAGCTGGGGAAGGCTCAGCCTGCTGTATCAATCCGCCAACACCTTTCGTTATTCACATAACAATCAGCAGCTTGGTTTCCGCAGCGGCCTCGGCTATTGCCGGGCCACTCAGTTCTGTAATGACGTTTACAGCCTGACAGGAAAGCTGGGGATTGTTTCCGGGCTGTCGCTGGTCAATGGCAAACCTGAAAACCTTGAAGCGCAGTCCAGCCGCATTCTGGAAAGTTACATCGTCGGGCGCACTGACATTCGCACGGTGCTCCAAAAAACGCTGGATAACGACGCCTTCGTGTTAATGGCGCAGCCGATTGTCAGCACCCGTGGCGAAGAGCGCTACCACGAGATCTTGCTGCGTATGCTGGACGAAGAAGGGCGCTTTATTCCGCCGGACCGCTTTTTGCCAGTAGCGACCGAAGCGGGCCTTGCGCCGGATATCGATCTTTGGGTGATCCGCAACACGCTAAAAACCATGCAGCAGCAGCCGGATCGCAGCTTCTCGATCAACCTCGCACCGGTCACGGTGTGTCGCGCCAGTTTTGTTCACAGCGTGCAGTTGTTGCTGAGCGAGTTTGGTGTGGATCCGCAGCGCATCATCTTTGAGATAACCGAAGCAGACGCACTGTCCGATACCGAACAATCGCAGAACACCGTGCGTTCGCTCAAAAGCCTCGGTTGTCGGGTAGCAATTGATGACTTTGGTACCGGTTTTTCCAGCCATGCGCGGTTACGTGATGTCAGCGCCGATATTTTAAAAATCGACGGTTCGTTTATCCGTGAAATTACCGAGAGCGAAGTCAGCCACTACATTGTTGAGTCGTTTTGCCATGTTGCAAGAATGAAAAATATGCAGGTGGTGGCCGAATATGTTGAGAACGAAAGTATTCAGCTCTGCCTGGAAAGAATGAATGTTGATTGGTTGCAGGGTTATCACATTGGTAAGCCAGTGCCTTTGCTTACGCTTGTGTGATCCGATGGTGTCGGGGGCGCTGCGCTTGCCCGACCTACGAAACAGCCGTTGTAGGGTGGATAAGCGCAGCGTCATCCACCAATGAACAGCAATGAAACGAACAGCAGAACCTTCTTACACCACAATAAAAATGGAAACCCATGAGTCACTTATTTAAATTCAAGCGTCAGGAAGAGGCTGAATATTCCGCTACCAGGGAAAGTGGTCTGACAGCATGGCTGCATAAGTTACACGTGGGTGTCGCCATGAAGCTGGGGTTGATGCTGGTGGCGTGTATTGGCGTGTTGCTGGTTGGCGCGTCATTTCTGCTGTCGAATTATTTATCGACGCAATTGGAAAGCAATGCGCTGGAAGTGCTGCGTTCCAATACCCGGATATTCCATAACAATATTCTCACTGAATATAAACGCGTGACGCGCGACGCTGAACGCTACAGCAACGTTTATATCAACAACTATCAAAATATGTCTTCGGTACCGCTGCACTCAATGGATGCCGAGCCATTAAAAGCGCTATTAAATGACAAAAGCATTAATGCTCATTTCACTGAATTAACCAGTGTATTTGCCTCGACCTTTGTCCGCGAAGGCGATCAATTTGTCCGCGTCTCCACCTCGTTACAGGGCAAAGAGGGACGAATTGCCACCTCCACCGTCCTCAGCCATGACAACCCGGCGCTGGCTGAATTAGCCCGCAACAAACCTTTTACCGGCGTGGTGGTGTTATACGGCAAACAATTCATCAGCCATTACGAACCGATTGCCGATAAATACGGCCAGGTTGTCGGGGCGGTGGCGATTGGTTTTGACGTCAAACTGGCGCTGCAACCGGTGATTAAAGAGCTGCTGGCGGTGCATATTGGCGAAGGCGGTTACGCCTACGTGCTGGATGCCGGATTTAACCCCGGTCACATGGTGGCTCACCCAACATTAGCCAACCAGAACGTCGAGAATATTACTGACGCCCACGGCTACAAACGCTATGCCGATATTCTGGCGCGCAAAAACGGCACCATTTATTACGAAACCGTTAGCGGCTACGGCGCGGCACCGCGCAAGCGAGTCTCGGTATTTGAACATATTGAAGGGATCAACTGGATCATCGCCACCACCAGTTACGTGGATGACGTTGCCAAAAGCAGCAATCTGGTGCGTAACAGCCTGTTGCTGTTTAGCGTGCTGCTGATGCCGGTGATTTTGCTGCTGATTGCCGGAACCAGCCGTATCCTGATTTCCCGCCGTTTAAACAACGTGCTGAAAGTTTCGCAGTCTATTGCGCAGGGCGATCTGAGCGTTGATGTGCATGTTGATCACAACGATGAAATCGGTGATTTGCTCAGTGCCAATGAGAAGATGCGCGCCTCGCTGCATGCGCTGGTGGGCGAAGTGGTTTCCCATGCGCATCACGTTCATGAAGCGGCGTTAAACATTACCGAAGCGGTAGACGGGCAAGCCTCAACCAGCGTCGAAACGTCTTCCTCGGTGGCGGAAATTACTTCGACGATGGAAGAGTTGTCCGCCTCCTCAACGCAGATTGCCGAGCATTCGCGTGCGGTGGTCGATATTGCCAACGTCACGCTGGAAGACTGCAACAAAGGCTCCGACTCGATGGGTGAGTTGCTGACCCGCATGGCCGACATCGACAGCGACAACCAGCAAAGCATGCGTGAAATCATGATGCTCGGGAACAAGTCCAAAGAAATCAGCCGCGTGATGGTGATCATCAACAACGTGGCGGATCAAACCAAACTGATTGCTTTTAATGCGGCACTGGAAGCATCAAGTGCCGGTGAATCCGGCAAGCGTTTCTCAGTGGTGGCGGCAGAAATTCGCCGCCTGGCCGATTCAGTCACCGAATCGACTTTTGAAATTGAGAACAAAATCAGCGAGATTCAAAACTCGATTAACCGCCTGGTGCTCAACGCCGAAAAAGGCAGCAACAGCATTAAAGCGGGCACCAAAGCCTGCGAAGTGAGCGCCGACCGTTTGCATGACATTGTGGCGACCGCAGAACAAACTTCGACGGCGGCGATGCAGATTTCGCTGTCTACTCAGCAGCAGAAAACGGCGAGTAATCAGGTGGTGATGGCGCTGCGTGAAATCGTGGTCGCCAGTAATTACACCTCGCAATCCATCAAAGACATTCTTTCAATTAGCCAGGATATGACTCAGCTCTCCAAAGAGCTGAACCAGGCCACCGGGTCCTTCAAATTGACGGATAACCCTGATGACCCTACCTAAAATCCGCGTGCTGATCGTCGATCATGGCAGCGAGTCGCGAGACTCGCTGATCCGCCAGCTTGAGATGAATAAGAACATTGTCGTGGTCGGGCAGGCGGTGCAACGCGAACAGGCGGCGAGCCTGGTGCAAAAGATGGCGCCCAATCTGCTGGTGCTGACTTTAGGTGCGCCCGATAGCGAAAACGTCGAAACCGTCGAAACCATTATGGCGACCTGTGCGATTCCCATCATGGTGATGCGTTACTACGCCGACGCGCAGTGGGACACGGAATACATTACCCGTGGCGCGCTGGCGGTGGTCGACAACCAGGGGGAATCGCTGCAAGCGACCCAGGCTCTGCATCGCCAGGTTGAAATGCTGGTGGGCGTAAAGGTGATTCGCCATATCCAGGGGCTGCGCCATCATGCCGAGCCGCCAACAAAACCCGCCAGCGTAACCGAAGCCCCGCATCATCAATGGCCGTTTGTGCTGGCGATTGCCTGCTCAACCGGCGGGCCGCAGGCTTTGAGCAAATTGTTGCAGGCGCTACCGGCGGTGTTTCCCTGCCCGATTATCATCGCCCAGCATATCGCTGACGGCTTTGCGAAAAGCATGGTGCAGTGGCTGGATAGCGTCACCGAACTGGAAGTGTGTCTTGCCGGGGAGAATGACATTTTGACCGCGGGGCGGGTGTATATCTTGCCGCCTGAGCACCATCTGGTGGTTAAAAAACACCATCGTTTAGCCACCATTCCACGTAAGACGAGCGATGTTTATCACCCAAGCTGCAACTTGCTGCTGGAGTCGGTAGCGGAAGTGTATGGCGAAAAATCCGTAGGGCTGATCATGACCGGTATGGGCAGCGACGGGTGTCGCGGCATTGAAGCCATTTTTCACAAGGGCGGTAAAACCCTCGCGCAAGATGAAGTCACTTCCGTAGTGTTCGGCATGAATAAATTCGCCATCGATAAAAACGTCATCCACAAAATTTTGCCGCTGGAAAAGCTGGCGGGAGCGTTGCTGGCGATGGCTCATCAAGGGAAATTCGAGGGCAAATTGCCATGATCCCCAATATTGCGGACTTCAAAGCGCTGATCAAAGACAGAGTCGGTCTGCATTTTTTTAACGGCATGGAAGGGTTGCTCAACACCGCTTTGTTGCAGCGTATGGGCGAGCGCGGGAAAGAGAGCAGCGAAAAGTACTATGAAAAGCTCTGTGTTTCGACCAGCGAGTTCGACAAGCTTCTTAGCCTGCTGACCATCAACGAAACCTACTTTTTCCGTGAGCCGGAAGTGCTGGATATGGTCTGCGACACGCTGGTGCCGAGAATGCTCGAGCAGCGCGGCGGCCCGGTGCGCATCTTAAGCGCGGGTTGTTCATCCGGTGAAGAAGCTTACTCGCTGGCGATTAAACTGCACCAGAAATACCACGACCATTTTGCCGCCCGTGTGGAAATTCACGGTTGCGACATCGACACCAAAATTCTCGACAAAGCGCGCGCGGCAAACTATTCCAGTTATTCGTTTCGCGGTGTTGATCCGCTTTTGCAGCAAAATTATTTCACCCGCAACGGCAACCAGTTCCAGTTACACGATCTGATTCGTAGCAAGGTGACGTTCCACCGTTCGAACATTGTCAAAGAGCAGCTACAGCCGAAGTTCGACATTATTTTGCTGCGCAATGTCTCGATCTATTTTGATGACGAAACGCGGCGTCTGCTGCAATTCAATTTGCTCACCATGTTACAACCCGATGGCGCGCTGTTCTTCGGCAATGCGGAAACGCTGGCCAATAACTTTGGCATCCTGAAATTAAAGCAGGAACACGGCCTGTTTTACTTCTGCCAGCCGAAAATTTCCCGTGCTCAGGTCGCCAGCGCCAGTGTGAAACCCGTCGTTATGCCTGCCGCTGCACCTTGTGTTGCGGTTCCCGTTCGTGCCACGCAACAGTGTGAAATCTGGATTAAAAAGGCGCTGGAGTGTGTGGCGGAAAAACGCTTTGCCCAGGCCGAAGAGTGGATAAGCCAGGTGCTGGATTGCGATATTCATCATCAGGAAGCGTTGGTTATCAAAGGGGCGATTGCGCTGGAAAAATGCGAGTTCGAGCAGACTGCGCAAAGCGCGCAACACGTTCTGGAACTGGATGAATGGTCGGCAGAAGCGAAAATGCTGCTGGGGCTGGCAATGATGTGGCAACACCACACCCAGCAGGCGATTGCCTGGTTTAAACAGGTGGTTTATCAACAGCCTGGCTACTGGCCCGCGCATTATTACCTGGCGGAAATGTATCGCCAAAGCGAGCTGTATCGCCCGGCGCTGCGCACTTACCGCATCACTCTGCAATTGCTCAATGCGGAATTGAATAACACCAGCAACGCCTGCGCACTGCGGCTGCCGCTGTCATTTCCGAGTAATTCGTTTCGTTTTCTTTGTGAACATCAGTTGGCGCAGTTCACCGGTCAGGATGGGCAATAGAGAAGCGTATGGCTATCGATCTTAAAAAATTTGTGCTGCGCTTTATTGATGAAGCCAATGGCCATTTACACACCGTAAAAGAGGGCGCGTTTTTGCTCTCGTCCGGCGAAAGTAGCGACGCGCAAATCGGCGAGATGTTTCGTGCCGCCCATACCCTGAAAGGTGGCGCGCGGATGCTGAAGCTGCAAAGCATCGCTGACGTCACCCATCAGCTTGAAGAGATCTTAAGCGAGCTACGCGATAAAAAGCTCGCGCCGGACCAACAGCTTGGCACCTTGATCCTGCAAGCCTGTGATTACATTTCGGATCAACTGGCCCAGCTTTCGGCCACCGACGGCAACAATCAGTTACCGCCAGCCGATGAAGCCTTATGCGAGCGACTGGCGCGCGCCAGCCGTGGCGAAATGGATAGCAGTGCGGAGCAGAGCACGCCGCCGCCACTGGAAAAACCATTCAGTGCGCTAAATCTTGAGGCGGTGGATAACGGGCTGAAACAGGCCAGTTCGGTGCGTGTCAGGCTCGAGAAACTCGATGACCTGATAAACATTTTGGGCGAAGTGGTCGCCAGCCATGACCGCCTGGAGCAGCAAGTGCAAAGCCTGGCGAACCTTGGGCCGCGGCTGGCGCAAATGGACGCAGCACAGCTTCGCAAGCAGATCGTGCAATTTAGCCGCCAATTTAAAGAAGATTTCCAGGTTCAGCATTTGCAGATGTTCGAACTGTACGACGTGGCTACCACCATCCGTATGTTGCCGGTATCGATGTTGTTCGAACCGGTTTCGACGCAGGTACGCGAACTGGCGACCGCGCTCAATAAGCAGGTGGATTGCCGTATTTTGGGCGGCGAAGTTGAGATCGACCGGCAGTTAATTGACCGTCTGTCTGAACCGTTAACGCACCTGCTGCGTAACGCTATCGATCATGGCATTGGCGAGGCAGCGGAACGGCTGGCAGCAGGTAAATCGGCGCGTGGCACCATCACGCTGACCACCCAACAAGACGGGCGTGGCATCTTGCTGCGCGTGGAAGATGACGGCCGTGGTCTGGATTATCCCGGTATTCGCGCCAAAGCGGTGGCGCGGGGGCTGGTGGAGGCGGCGGTGGTCGATCAGCTTTCCGAGCAGGAATGTAACGAGCTGATTTTCCACCCTGGCTTTTCAACCAGTAAGATTGTCACTGAATTATCTGGCCGTGGTGTCGGGCTGGATATTGTGCGCAAAACCATTGTCGCGGATCTGCAAGGCACTTTGCAGGTACACAGCCGCGCCGGGGTTGGCACCACCTTTATTATCCGCTTGCCTATTTCGCTGGCGATGATGCGCATTTTGCAATTCGAGCAGCAGAACCATCTCTTTGGCCTCGCCGCGCAATATGTGGTGGAAGTGGTGAAATACTCGCGTGATGAAATCCGCGACATTGCTGGCCGTCCGGCGATCATTCTGCATAACGAATTTATCCCGGTGATTTCCGCCGCCGAGTTGCTGCGCATCCAGGACCGTCCTGCAAGCCAGACTGCGCCCGCGCCCATGGCAACCAGCTTGCTGCTGATCATCATTCAGAACCAGTTCGGCAAGATGGCGATGCTGGTGGATAACCTGCTCGACGAGCGCAACATGATGATTAAGCCGCTGCCGAAGCACATGCGCTCGCAGGCTTTAGTCTCCGGCATGGTGTTGTCGCCCGATAACCAACTGGTGAGTATTTTGCAGGTTCCGGTGCTGATGGAGATGGCGCAGAAGCGCGGGCAATCGCGAGCCACGGCGACAAAACCGCAAGTGCGGGCGAATGCCTGGCATGTGCTGATCGTCGACGATTCTATGAACACCCGTGAAATCGAGAAAAACGTGCTTGAAGCCCACGGCTATCAGGTGACGCTGGCTGAAGATGGTTTAGCTGGTTTGCAAAAAGCGCGGCTGACGCAATTTGACGCGGTACTGACGGATGTCGAAATGCCGGTGATGGACGGTTTCTCGCTCACCAGGGCGCTGCGCGCCGAAGAAAACTACCAGCATATCCCGATTATTATCGTGACATCACGAGCCAAAGAAGAAGACCGCCGCCGCGGGATCCAGGTCGGTGCGGATGCGTATATCGCCAAGGGTGATTTTGAACAAGATAGCCTGATAGAAACACTGAAAATGCTGCTGTGTTAAGAGAGAAAAAGATGCGTGTATTACTAGTGGATGATGACTTATTCGCGGCTGAACTGGCGGCGTTATTTCTGGAAATGAACGGCTACGACGTGCTGATTGCCGAAAGCGCTTTGAGCGCATTAGCCAACCTGGATTCTGACAGTTCGATTGAGCTGGTGATCAGTGATTTCCATATGCCGGAAATTACCGGGTTGGATCTGTTAGAGATGCTGCGTGCCAACGGCTGGAACAAACCGTTTGTGTTACTCAGCGCCAGCGAGATGACCGACATTACCGTTATCCCCGATTGTTGGGTGAAGAAAGACGAGAATATGGCGGAAAGAC
This sequence comes from Buttiauxella agrestis ATCC 33320, assembly GCA_024169445.1. Taxonomy (GTDB): domain Bacteria; phylum Pseudomonadota; class Gammaproteobacteria; order Enterobacterales; family Enterobacteriaceae; genus Buttiauxella; species Buttiauxella ferragutiae. The sequence continues at coordinate 115,451 of JALKFA010000001.1, read as the reverse complement.
TGGTGGCGGTGGTGAATGAATTACTGATGCCAGTTGCGGCGGCTGAATAGATTACTCAATCATGATGAAACAAGAATTGACGCAAACCACGATGAATACCGCGCAGGATAAAATTGCTCGCCTACGCCAGCGCTTTTTGGAACGCATCCCGAAGATGCTGGGCCAGGCCGAAGAGCTGTTGGCTAAATTAAGCACCCAGCCGAATGAAACGGACAGCAAGCAACTGCATCTGCTGTTGCACAGTATTCATGGCACCAGCGCTTCGTTTGGCTTCAGTAAAATCTCCAGCCAGGCGTCTGAAGGTGAGTATTTGTTGGTGAATCATCCGCTTGATGAGGCGCTGTTTGGCAAATTAGCTCAGGTTATCAGGCAGTTGTATGCGTTGACGGAAGAGCAGGCGGAAAGCGCGCGTCGCGGTGGAGATGCGTTGGTTAAATTCCCGATTGCTGCCTCCAGCCAGGAAGAAGTGGCGATTAACCGCACCATCAAGCCCGTTTACCTGTGTGATGATGAAAGCGAGCAGGCCGAATTGCTGGCGACTCAGTTGCGTTGTTTTGGCTTCATTTGTTATGTCTTTACCAACACCGCCGATTTTACCAAGGCGGTGATTTCACAGCCGCCGTCGGTGGTGATTATGGATGTCAGTTTCCCCGAGCACGCCTACGGCGGCCCGCTGGCAATGTCGGATCTGAAAAAGAAAGTCGGCACGCCGTTCCCGGTGCTCTATCTTTCCTGTCACAGCCATTTCCACGCGCGGATTAATGCGATAAAAGCGGGCTGCGATGGTTACTACGTGAAACCCGCCGCCACCACCGATTTAGTGCAGGAGCTGCATCGCTTAACGCAGCCTTCGCTGAAAAAACCGTATCAGGTGTTGTTGATTGACGATGAGCCGGAAGTGGCGCAGTACAACGCAGAAATGCTGCGCATGGCGGGCATGGAAGTACACGTGCTTTCGCGAATTCCACATTTGCTGAATGTCCTGAATACCCATCCGATCGACATTGTGCTGATGGATTTCCATATGCCGGAATACAGCGGCGAAGAGCTGACCAAACTGATCCGCCAGATCCCGCAGCACATCGGTTTGCCTATCGCGTATCTTTCCAGCGAAACCAATAAAACCACCCAGTTTGGCGCGATGAGCACCGGTGCGGAAGATTTCATTATCAAGCAGGCCGACCCGCAGGAGCTGATTAACGCGGTGTCGATTCGCGCGGAAAGAATGCGCACCCTGCGTGCCCGTATGTCGCAAGACAGCTTGACCGGTTTGTATAACCACTCGACCACCACCCATTATCTGGAAAGTGCGATCACTGAATCCAAATATAGCGGCGTGCCTTTCAGCCTGGTGATGGTCGATTTAGATCACTTCAAAAGCATCAATGATACTTACGGTCATGTGGCGGGCGACCAGGTGATCCTCGGGATCTCACAGCTGTTTTCTCATCGCCTGCGCAGCACCGATATTGTTGGCCGTTACGGTGGTGAAGAGTTCGCGATCATTATGCCGGGGACCACCAAAGAGCAGGCAGCGGCGGTGGTGGAACGGCTGCGCCAGGGGTTTGAAAAGATTCACTTCTCGGTCAACCAGACGCGTTTTAGCAACACGTTCAGTGCTGGCATTGCCTCGTGGCTGCCGGGCGACGAAATCGACACCATCCGCGACCGTGCCGACCAGGCGTTGTATAGCGCCAAACAGCGTGGCCGCAATCGCTATTGCCTGGCTGAAGATAGGGAGGTCGCATGAGCGAGCCATTAGAGCAAATCCTCAGCCAGTATCAGACCGAAAAGCGCGAAATTACCAATGTCGACGAGCCGCAGTGCAGCCTGGTGTTATTTAAAGTCGCCGATAAAAACTTTGCTTTTTACGGCGCGCAAATCAAAGAGATTCTGGCCGACCGCCCGATTTCCTGGGTGCCAGGTTGCCCGCCCTCGCTTGAAGGGGTAATCAATCACCGTGGACGCGTGGAGTCAGTGATTACCCTTAACTCGCTGATTGAAACGCCTGCGGCGGAGAACGTCGCTAAGCGCACTATCCTGATGGGGCGTGGCCAGAAAATGCAAAGCGGGATTCTGGTCGACAAATTAGTCGATGTGCTGGACGTCGCGCAGAGCCAGATTCATCCGGCGGCTGAGCATTTATCTGCCGCCATGCAGAAAGTGGTGGTGGGGATTGTGCCTGTTGGGAAAGAGTATTTCGCTTTATTAGATTTGGATTTAATTTTTGAGCGTTACCTGGAAACCAGCGGTTATGACGCACTCGCTTAACCTTGCGAGCGTGCGTATCACGCTTGGGGATGTGCATTTTTATATTCCGGCAGACCAGGTGCAGCGTTGTGCGCTGGTGGATTATGAAACCGATGACGTCCCACGTTTTAGCCAATGGCTAGGTTTACCTGATGAGCCAGAGCAGGGTTTGCATCTGCATTTGTGGGTACCCGCCAGCGGTGTGGCAGAGGGCTGGTATTTCTGGGGCGAGCTGGAAAATGTGACGCTGCCAGCGAGTGATATTTTCCCACTGCCCGCGCTTATGCAGCACTGTTGCCAGCTCCCGGCGCTGCGGGCGTTAGTGAAAGATGAAAGTTTTAGCCCGTTGTTGAGTTGGTGAGACACCGTCACGTAGGGCGCGCAAACGCAGCGCCCCCGCCAGCCTTTAAGGCTCACAATCTGATTTATTCAAGCTGGTTTACCGTAATTTCAGATTCTGAATTATCGCGACGGACAATGCCGTAAATTATTTTGTTTTCTACACTGCGATCATAAGCAATGCCTTGCCCGGAAATATCAGCCTTAATGGTATTGACCCAATTGAGCACTGATCCCATTTTTGGAATTTCCAGAACATATATAGCCGGGTTGTCATGCCCTGTTATATAGAGTTTGCCATCCTTTCCCCATGAACCGCCAGAATTGCTCATGTCATCAAACAGATCAATTAAAGCATCGGGGAACACCCAGCTTTCCTGTACTTGCCACTTATCGTCGAAGCGCACAAGTTGGGTATTATATTTATTGCCGTATACCGAAGAGCTTTTTCCAAAGACACGATTGTAATTAGCAAAAGTCCCCCACCAAACCCCGTTCGCATCGCGATCAATCCAGGTTAGCGAGCCACGGTCAATACCGAAACTGTAACTGCTAACATGCGCCAATGTTGCGGTATCCCAGATTTCAACAGAACTGGTCATCGGCCACTGCGGGTAGTTTGTATGGGCTGCATAGAGCTTCCCATCGAATACCACACCGCTATCAAGATGGCTTAAAGGTCCCTCTTTTTCACCTTGCCAGCGTGCTAATTCGCGGCCGGTGTTTTTATCCATTTTTACGATGGTCTGATTGTTTATCGCATAAAATGCCTGGCCATCTACCGCAACAGCCTGACGAGCTTCCTTAACAGAATAACGCTTAATGGTGGTGGCCTGAGACGTCTCTGGTATTGCCTGTTCAGCAAGAGAGGAAAATGAGGCGAACAGGCAAAGTAAACATGCTGAAGTGTAATTAATTTTCATAAGTATCCTTACAGAATTATTAGTTTTCAGCATGCTAATTATCTTTTATTTCAGTGGTATGACAAAACAGAGCTATCAGTAGGGCGGGCAAGTGTTGCGCCCCCGCCAATAGGTAAAATTCGCCTCCGTACTCAATTCTCAACTCCGCCAGAAGCACTCATATTAAAAATATGTTAAAAACGAGCCTGAACCCGGCTTTCGTCTGCGCACTATTTTTAATACAGGTAATCATGCTTTATGTCTGACAATCTTATCGAGCGAATTTCCACGGCGTTAGAATCTGAATATACCCTCGAAGGTCTTGTCCGACAGCTGCTTGAAATGCTCGAACTGGTGACCAATATGGAGTCAACTTACCTGACTCGCATTGAACCGGATGGCAGCTTCCAACATATCCTTTTTTCCCGTAACACCCGGCAAATGCAGATACCCGAAGGGCTTTCTGTGCCGTGGGGCGATACGCTTTGCAAGCGTGCGCTGGACGAAGGAAAGCGCTACACCAGCGATGTCGCCAGTGTCTGGGGCGATTCCCAGGCCGCGAAAGTGTTGGGTATCACTACTTATGTCAGCACGCCAGTTACCCTTGCGGATGGCTCACTTTATGGCACGCTTTGTGCGGCCAGCTCCGAACACCGGGTGTTGAATGAGCGCAGTGAACAAGTTCTGCAACTCTTCGCGCAGTTGATTGCTCAACAGATCCAGAATGAGCGGCTGTTACAGCAGTTACAGCAGGCCAATGTCGCGCTGACCACCGCCAGCTATACTGATGAGCTGACGGGATTGCCCAACCGTCGCGCTGTTTTTGAAGAGTTACCTAAACTCTTTTCCAGGGCGCGTGATGAAGCGCGTTACGTGCTGTTAGCCTTTACCGATCTCGATGATTTCAAACAGATCAATGATGTTTATGGTCACGATGCTGGCGATGATTTCCTGCGGGCTGTGGGGCAACGTCTGAAAGAGGGGGTTCGCGCTCACGAAGTACTAGGCCGGGTCGGTGGCGATGAATTCGTGGTCGCAGGCGTTGGGCCTGGTGAGTTTGACGAGGCGCAATTTGCGGCAGACGCCTTCAAAATTCGCCTGGCAAACTTGCTGATGGGCAAGTATCAGCTACATTCCAGTGTGATTAATTATGCTGGCCCAAGTATTGGGGTTATCGCGGTTAATCCGGCGCTAACCGATCATGATCAGGCCTTGCGAGAAGCGGATACCGCGATGTATCTCGAGAAAGAACGGCGGCGGGATCTGGCCATTACTACATTAAACCCCCCTAAATAATTCTAATATTGCGGAGTTAATGATGAAAGACGTCGTTATCGTTGGAGCCGCTCGCACGGCCATCGGTTGTTTTCAGGGTGCACTTTCCCCACGCACAGCCTCCGAGTTGGGCAGTGCGGTTGTCAAAGCCTTGCTCGAGCGCAGTGGTGTGAGCGAACAAGAAGTTGACGAAGTGATTCTTGGCCAGGTGTTGACCGCTGGGGCCGGGCAAAACCCTGCCCGACAAACGGCGATCAATAGCGGTTTGCCGTGGTCTGTTTCGGCAATCACCATTAACGACGTGTGTGGCTCCGGCTTAAAAGCCTTGCACCTGGCGACTCAGGCAATTCAATGCGGTGAAGCCGATGTGGTGATTGCGGGCGGTCAGGAGAATATGAGCCGGGCGCCGCATGTGCTGGCGGACAGCCGCAATGGCGCAGGTTTAGGCAACAGCCAACTGATCGACAGCCTGGTTCATGACGGGTTGTGGGATGCATTTAACGATTACCATATGGGCGTCACCGCTGAAAACCTCGCCCGCGAATATGGCATCAGCCGTGAAAGCCAGGATGCGTACGCTCTGGCGTCGCAGCACAAAGCGCGGGTGGCTATCGATTCCGGGCGTTTTAAAGATGAAATTGTGCCGGTGACGGTGGAGCTGAATGCCGGTAAATCGGTGATTGTCGATACTGACGAACAGCCGCAAACCGATGCCAGCGCGGAAGCTCTGGCGCAGCTGCGCCCAACGTTTGATAGCCAGGGCAGCGTGACCGCGGGTAATGCATCGTCGATTAATGATGGTGCCGCCGCGGTGTTAATGATGAGTGCCAGTAAAGCCGAAGAACTGAATCTGCCCGTGCTGGCGCGCATCCGCGCTTTTGCCAGCGTGGGTGTGGATCCTGCGTATATGGGGATTGCACCCGTGACCGCCACCCAGCGCTGCCTTGAGCGCGCGGGCTGGTCGCTTGATGAGCTGGATCTTATCGAAGCCAATGAAGCCTTTGCGGCACAGGCGCTTTCGGTTGGCAAAATGCTGGAGTGGGATGAGCGCAAGGTCAATGTCAACGGCGGCGCGCTGGCGTTGGGGCATCCGATTGGTGCGTCCGGCTGCCGAATCCTGGTTTCGCTGGTGCATGAAATGATTAAACGCGATGCCAAGAAAGGGCTGGCGACATTATGTATTGGTGGCGGGCAGGGCGTAGCACTGGCCATCGAGCGCGATTAATTTCAGTTACACCGGGTGGATGCCGCTAACGCGAATCCACCCTGCATTTTCCATTTGTACAACTCATCTGCTTTCTCTCCTTCTTGAGTTATTAAACTCATCCTAATTTCATTCATATTTTTATGCCCTGGAATATCCTTAAGTAAATAAACTGAAAGTTTATTGAAATGTTTGCTTATTTATGGTTGCGAGCATTCCAATGTGATTTCTGTCGCGAAATTTTATAACTAGTTATTATTTTTCTTTATGTTTTCCGCTAAGTTTCGGACGCGATCGTTTATTTTTTTGATACCTGTCACACATATTGCCATGTGTGTATTTTGACATAAATTTTTACGATCCCGATCACTAAAATAATGTTCGTTTAAAAATAAACTTCAGTTTCATAAAAATGAAACGATATTTCAATGAAGGGAATGCGAACATGTTGAAGAAAGCTCTGGGTGTGGTTGTTCTTTGTGGTGTTAGTGTTGCAGCACAGGCAGTCACTGTAGATTTACGTCATGAATATATTGATGCAGGTACTAACGCAGACCGTGTTGCCGTTTCTCACCGTTTTGAAAATGGTTTAGGTTTCAGCGTTGAAGCAAAATGGAAATCTGGCGGCACCAATAAAGATGAACCATTTGCAGATTTGATTGGTAATGGTCATGAAGACCAAATTAGCTGGCGCTGGAAAGCATCAAATAATATCGCTATTACACCGGCATTAACGGTCGAAAGTACGGATAACCGTACCATCTGGAAGCCGAATTTACATGCACAATATAGCTTTGATAATGGTTTTTACGTGGCAGCACGTTACCGTTATGAATATACGCGCTACCCAAATGATGCTAAGAAAGATGATGATAAAGTGAACCGTGGCGATTTATGGGCAGGCTTTGTATTAGGCGACTGGCGTACTGAGCTGAACTATGTTTATGCGAAAAGCCAATATGAGATCCGTTCTAATAATAAGAAGGATTCTCAAGAATATAACGTGAAAGTGGCTTATAAATGGGATAAAAACTGGGCGCCGTATGCTGAGTTGGGTAATGTGAGCGGCAGTAAAACCGCAGATGAACGCCAGACGCGTTATCGTGTTGGTGTGGCCTATTCATTCTAATCGTTTCATTTTTAATTCCCTCTCCGGGCCTCTGCATAATAGCGGGGGCTTTTTTATATTTTGTTTTTTCCTTCACCTGGTGAAGAAGGGAATTAAATGTCAGCAAAAAAAAGCCCTCTCATAAAGAGAAGGCAGAGACTGATGACAAACTTCTTCCTAGGTTGGATAAGCGCAGCGTCATCCGACACAACTGGCGTAAATGGTGGATGACGCTAACGCTTATCCACCCTACAAAAACCCTTTGTCAGCAAAAAAAACTCTCTCATAAAGAGAGGGCAGAGACTGATGACAAACGTCTTCGTAGGTCGGATAAGCGCAGCGTCATCCGACAAACTGGCGTAAATGGTGGATGACGCTAACGCTTATCCACCCTACAAAAACCCTTTGTCAGCAAAAAAAAGCCTCTCATAAAGAGAAGGCAGAGACTGATGACAAACTTCTTCGTAGGTCGGATAAGCGCAGCGTCATCCGACACAACTGGCGTAAATGGTGGATGACGCTAACGCTTATCCACCCTACAAAAACCCTTTGTCAGCAAAAAAAAGCCCTCTCATAAAGAGAAGGCAAGGGCCTACACAGGACATACTCTTTTATCAGGCAGAAATTAATTCCGGGTTAGCAGGCATCTTCGCAATATATAGCGCAGGTTTACCGTCTTTATCGGAGCTGAAAAGAATGGCGCTGTCATCCGGAGTGAATGAAGGATGTGGATGCGTGACCTGGCGGCTATTGGCAAATGTTGCCCAGGATGTATCATGACGAGCGACGCGGAAATACGCTTTTTTCGCAACATCGAAGGCATATAAATACGGGTCGTTATCGATGGTATAACCGCTGGTGTCTTTCACATCGACAGGCGTACCGGAACCGTCACCGACTAACAGCGAACCATCAAAGTTACTCATCAGATGTGAGCATGCAGGCATCTGCATCACTTCTGCGTTAACACCCGTGTCCGGGTTGTAGCTATAAATGGTGCGGCCTTGCTGGCCTTTAAGATAAGAAACGTACATCAGAGAAGAGCCATTTGGCACCCAGAATTCATGCGTGCAGCTTTCACCTTCGGCATGCTCTTTCACTTTACGCACGTTGCTACCATCTTCGTTGACCATCCACATACGCGCATCTACCAGGTCATGCGGACCTTCATGGCAGAAGGCGACAGTGTTGTCGTCGAATGGGCGATAAATCGGATGGCCGAGCCAGTTTTTTTCCTGGTGGATCACTGCACTTTCACCGGTTTGTAGATCAACACGCAACAGGCGGCAGTTTGGACCTTTGTGGAAAAAGTCGTGGAAGATTTTCCAGTCGTTCAATGGAACCCAGTCGTCTTTGGAGATTTCGATTCCCACCAGTTTGCTGCAATCGCTGTTAGCCACCCAGGTGCCGTAACCAACCCAATCATCAGGTACGCGGTAAACTTCACGCTCAACCAGCGTCTCAAGATTCACTTCCAACAGCGTGCGCTCGTTCTTCACATAGTAAAGAGAGTTGTCATCAGGTGAGAGGAAGCCGCCAAAAGTGTTGTCGCCAGCGCCTTCAGTTAATTGCACCGCTTCGCCTGCGGCGATATCCAGCAGGTAGTAGTTCCAGTGACCGTCAAATTCCCCGGCAAACAGGAGCTTGTTGCCATCATTGGTAAAGCATTTTTGATAGAAGTAATTACGATGACACGTGACTTCTGGTGGCGTTAAGCGGGTGACTTCGACGCCTGTGTCTGGGTCCTGACTCACTTCGTAAACCAGCTTAACCCGCATACCTTTAGCCATGATGCTCTCCTTTTACCTATCGGAATTGATGAACGAACAATGGGTGCTAATTTATCAAAACAATGTTTCAAGGTGTGTGATTGCATTCACTAAAAGTAATATCTGTCGTATGAAATGTTGCAAAGAAGGGCATCAGAACGTTGAGGTAAGCCGCTAAGCGTGATCGCTTTATCAAATATGAAAAGAACATCCTAAAATCTGAAACAACGTTTCATTTATAATTGAAAAGCAGTTTCAACAGGATTACTATTCACCCATCAAAGATTACGGAACAGTGTTTGCACCGTATGTAATTTATGAATTGCGCAGTTAGCGCGAACAATATTTTCCCCGAAATGCTTGCGCTAACAGCAGGCCCGTATAAATAAAGGAAACCTACATGATTCTGGATTCGTTCTCCCTACAAGGTAAAGTTGCAGTTGTTACTGGTTGTGATACAGGTCTGGGCCAGGGTATGGCTATCGGTCTTGCTGAAGCTGGTTGTGACATCGTGGGCATCAACATCGTTGAACCGGCTGAAACCATTGAGCGTGTTACTGCTCTGGGTCGCCGCTTCCTGAGCCTGACCGCTGACCTGCGCCAGATTGATGGCATTCCCGCTCTGCTGGAGCGTGCGGTTGCTGAGTACGGCCAAATCGACATTCTGGTAAACAACGCGGGTCTGATTCGTCGTGAAGATGCGATCAACTTCAGCGAAAAAGACTGGGACGATGTCATGAACCTGAACATTAAGAGCGTGTTCTTCATGTCTCAGGCTGTGGCTCGCCAGTTCATTGCGCAAGGCAAAGGCGGCAAAATCATTAACATCGCTTCTATGCTTTCTTACCAGGGCGGCATCCGCGTACCGTCTTACACCGCGTCAAAAAGCGCAGTAATGGGCGTGACCCGTCTGCTGGCGAACGAGTGGGCACAACACGGTATCAACGTAAACGCGATTGCCCCAGGTTACATGGCAACCAACAACACCCAGCAATTGCGTGCTGATGAAGAACGTAGCGCTGCCATTCTTGAGCGTATCCCTGCTGGCCGTTGGGGCCTGCCAGAAGATCTGAAAGGTCCAATCGTGTTCCTGGCATCTACTGCTTCTGATTACATCAACGGTTACACCGTTGCGGTTGATGGCGGCTGGTTAGCGCGTTAATTCGGATTGAAGTAAAGGTGGATGACGCTGGCGCTTATCCACCCTACGAAATCCATTCCTTTCGGTAGGTCGGGCAAGCGTAGCGCCCCCGACAAAATGAAACGAAATAGAAACCTCCTGAAGTCAGGAGGTTTTTTTATATCTATACCCTGGCTAAATACAACGCCGGCATGCCTTCTTCGTCGGAAGTGTAAAGCACCCACTGGTTATCCGGGCTAAATGACGGATGTGGATGTGTCACCTGCCGATCTCCATCAAGAACTTTCCACGATGTATTGTGCTGGCAAACCGCTTTCTGCGTCCCTTTCTGCAAATCAAACACCCAAATAAATGGATCGTTAAGATCGATATTGCCGGTTTTATGTGGTGCACCATCACCGACGACCAGCGTGCCGTCGTGGTTACTCATCAAGTGTGAGCAAGGGGGAATGGTTCGCAGCAGGCGATTTTCGAGAGTTAACGGGTTGGCACTCCACAAATAGCGGTGCGCATCACCTTCTTTGTGAGCGACGTAATAGAGCGCAGAGCCATCAGGCACCCAAAATTCATGGGTAAAACTTTCGCCTTGCTGATGCTGGCGCACTTTGCGCAGATTAGTGCCATCTTGATTAATCAACCACATGCGAGCATCGATGGCATCTCGCGGCCCTTCGTGACAAAACGCTACGGTTTGATCGTCAAATGGCCGGTAAATCGGATGACCTAACCAGCGTTTTTCTTGCAAGATGACTTGTTGCTCGCCGGTGTGTAAATCGATGCGGATCAGGCGGCATTCCGGGTTGGTGAAATAGAAATCACGGAATTTTTGCCAGTCAGTTAGCGGCGACCAGTCGCTTTTTTTGATCTCAATACCAACCAACAGGCTGCAATCCGAATTAGCAACCCAGGTACCGTAAGCCACCCACTGGTCATCAACTTGGTAAACTACATGCTCTTCGAGAGTCTCCAGGTCAACGCGGCGCAGTTCGCGGGTGTTTTTCACATACCACAACGATTGGCAGTCAGCTGACAGAAAGCCGCCGAAAGTGTTGTCACCTTCACCTTCGGTTAACTGGGTCGCCATTTGTTTGTCCAGATCCAGCGAGTAGTAATTCCAGTGCCCTTCAAATGCGCCGCCGAATATCAACCGCTGACCATCATTACTGAAACATTTTTGATAGAAATAATTACGATGGCAAATGACATGTGGCGGGGTTAAACGCAAGACTTCTGCACCGGTTTCCTTGTCGCGTCGGGCGCGGAAGGAAAGTTGGATTTTCTTACCTTTAGCCATAACGACACTCCTGTTTAATCGTTAAAAAAATGCCCTGCCACGCAAGCGGGGCAGGGCATAGATAGCAAAACTAGCCTACTTAATTAACGCATCGCACGTTTCAGGATGCGGTTACCCTGGCGCTCGAACTCAGCTGCAGTTTCTTCTACGGTTTTCTGGCCGTAGTCGATGTACTGCAAAGAGGTTCCGAACAGGGAAACAATCTGCGGATCGTCAAAGTACGGCGAGGTTGCCAGTTTGTTTGGCAGTGACTGCGCCAGTTTCAGACCTGCAACTGATGGGTCGTTATCTTTGATTACGCCATCAGTAGTCAGCTGGGTTACAGCCGCTTTGCTCAATGGCACACCGCGCTCCAGACCCAAAGCCTCCACGCCCGCCTTCTCGTTGAGCAAGAAGTTAATCAGCATCGCCGCTTCTTTCGGATGCTTGGTCGTTTTACTGATAGAGAACATTTGCGCAGGTTTGAAGAACAGACCGGCATCTGTCGCCCCTGGCAGCATTGGGTAAGAACCCAGTTCAAGCTTCGCTGGTGGCTTAAGGTTGTCGGAATATTTGTTAATGGTGGAGTTCCACATGTACGTCCCCGCCCACTCGCCTTCAATCCACGGTTTCATTTCGTACATGTTGCTCTTACCAAATGACGCATAGTACTTAGTGTCAGGCATCACGTGGCTGTCGATGAGTTTCTTGTACATGCCGAAGAACTCAACCCACTGCTCTTTGGAATAACCAAACTGCTTTTTGGTGGTGTCGATTTCAGGAATATTGTATTTCTGCACCATGTAAGAGCGCAGCAGAGCCAGCGTATCCTGGTGCTCTAACACCACCGGGAAGTATTGCTTGCCCAGTTTGCTCTCGAAGGTTTTACCCGCTGCCATCAGCTCTTCCCAGGTTTTTGGGTAAGCGATGCCTGCTTTCTTCCACGTTTCGTCGTTGAAATAGAACACGCGCGCGGTAACGGAAATCGGAATACCGTTTAGCTTGCCGTCAACCGTGGTGGATTGCAGTTCTTTGGGATCAAACTGGGTTAAATCCAGATCGCCTTTCACGGTATTAAGATCGTAGAAGCCAGTGCCGGTTTTAGAGAAAATTGGCAGCCAGTTCCAGTTAGTCTGCATCACGTCCGGCTCAGTACCGCCCGCGATTTGTGTGGTCAGACGGGACAAGTGGCCGTCCCAACCAGTGTATTCAGACTTCACCTTAATGTTTGGATGTTGTTTCTGGAACTCTTCAACTGCCTTCAGAGTCACCTGATGGCGTCCGTTGCCGCCCCACCAGGACATGCGTAAATCCACTTGATCTGCCGCGAACGCAGAACCAGCAGCCATGCCAAGGGTTGAAGCAATCAGGGTACTTAACAGCACTTTTTTCATTATCATAGACTCCTGTCAGAGTGAGATGTTCTGTTCTGTTTTTGCGTCGAAAATATGACATTTTTCCATGTCAAATTTGAAATACACCTTACGGTGAAGGCCCTTTTCAATCATTGGCTTAGCTTCATCGGAAGGGATGCGGCAGGTCATTTCGAAATCAGCGACTTTCAGGTAGATGAAGAATTCATGACCCATGTTCTCCACACGCACCATTTCACCGCTGGAATGGCTTTGGGCGAACGGTTCATCAGAGATTGAAATAAATTCAGGACGGATACCGAAGAAAATGTCCTGATCTTTGTATTCAGCGCAACGCTTTTGCTGGCGCTCGTTCAGTGCCAGCGTGTCTTGACCGACGCTAATTTGCAGACGTCCGTCTTTTTCGATCAACTTGCTTGGGCGAATGTTCATTTCTGGCGCACCGATAAAGCCAGCCACGAACATGTTTTTCGGGTAGTGATAAAGATTGTCTGGTGTATCCACCTGCATGATGTGGCCCAGTTTCATCACGCAGATACGGTCGCCCATGGTCATCGCTTCAGTCTGATCGTGGGTCACGTAAACGGTGGTGGCTGGCTTGCCGCTTTTCTTGAGTTGCTTATGCAGGTCGGAGATACGAATACGCATCGACGCACGCAGCTTGGCATCAAGGTTTGATAACGGTTCGTCGAACAAGAACACATCCGGTTTTTTCACAATCGCACGGCCTACTGCCACGCGCTGTGCCTGGCCGCCAGATAACTGGCGCGGCAGGCGGTCCATCAGCTCATCCAGCTCAAGGATTTTGGCCGCTTCATTCACTTGCGACTCAATCTGGTCTTTTGGTAGCTTGCTCAGCTTCAGGCCGAACGCCAGATTTTCACGTACCGTCATGTGCGGGTACAACGCGTAGTTCTGGAACACCATCGCAATACCGCGCGATTTTGGTGCCAGGTTGTTGACGACGCGGTCGCCAATGCGTACTTCGCCACCGCTGATGGTTTCCAGACCCGCCAGCATGCGCAGGGTGGTTGATTTCGCGCAGCCAGACGGGCCGACGATAACCATGAATTCACCGTCTTCAATTTTCAGGTCGATACCATGAACCGCCTGGAAGCCGTTGGAGTAAACTTTTTGCAATTTGTTGAAAATAACTTCAGCCATGATATTCCCTCACTTAACCTTTAATTCCGCTGCTGGTCACGCCTTGTACGAAGTAGCGTTGAGCCAGGAAGAAGATGATTATCGATGGCAGAATGGAGATGCTCGCCATTGCCAGAATTTCGTTCCATGGAGCGCCTTCTGTCACGTCGATAGACATTTTGAGCGCCAGTGCAATTGGGTATTTGTCGACGCTGTACACATAAATCAGCGGCCCGATAAAGTCGTTCATTGACCACATGAACTGGAACAGGGCGACGGAGATAATGGCCGGTTTCAGAATCGGCACTACCACATACCAGAGCACCTGGAAGGAGTTACAGCCATCAATTTGCGCGGCTTCTTCCATATCGCGTGGTACGCCACGCAGGAACTGGATCAACATGAAGACAAAGAACCCTTGGGTGGCAAATGCCATTGGTAGCCACAGGGGTAAATAGCTATTCAACATGCCCATTTCACGGAACATCAGGTATTGCGGGATTAACAGCACAGTGCTTGGCAGCAACATGGTGGTAATCAACGTGGCGAACCAGAATTTCTTGAACGGGATTTCGAAACGGGCGAAGCCGTAAGCGACAATCGTTGAAGAGATAATGGTCAGCAGAACTTTGGGAATCACATACTGCATGGTGTTCAGCATGTAGTGACCAAAGGTGTACTCAGTACCGGTTTTCCAGCCGTTGACGAAACCGTCGCTGGTTGGGTTTGACGGCCACAGGCCCAGCGTGGTGAAGATCTCATGGTTCGGTTTAAACGCGGCAGAGAACATCCACACCAGTGGGTAGAGCATCAACAGGCCGACAATAATCAGCACCACATAGCGAATGCTACGGCTGATTTTTTCGCGACGTAATGTACGGGCGACTTCTTGCTCTGCCAATTCCGTCTGGCTTGGTGAACCGAGCTGGTTTGTTGGAATATCAGCCATTTTTGCCTCCCTTATCTGCGGAGTAGAACACCCAGTATTTCGATGACTTAAAGGCGATGGAGGCAAAGACCGCCACGACCAGGAACAGAACCCACGCCAGCGCTGCGCCATAACCCATATCGAAGTATTTGAACGCGGTGTCGTAGATATACAGTGAGAACAAGTAGGTGTAGTGAGTCGGGCCGCCGCCGGTAATGATGTATGGCGCGGTAAACTCCTGGAACGCCTGCGTGGTCTGCATGATGAAGTTGAAGAAGATGACTGGCGTAATCAAAGGAACCGTCACTTTGGTGAACATCTGCCATTTGGACGCGCCGTCGATCATTGCCGCTTCATACTGTGATTGCGGAACGTTTTGCAGCGCAGCCAGGAAGATGACCATCGCCGAACCGAACTGCCAGACACGCAGCAGCGTAACGGACATCAGCGCCAAAGAAGGCTCACCCAGCCAGTTCACTGGGTCCAGACCGAACACACCAATAAAGCTATTCAGCAGGCCATCGATGGCAAACAGCGCACGCCATAAAACGGCAATCGCAACGGAGCTACCCAGAATAGAGGGGATGTAATACGCCGTACGGAAGAAACCGATGCCGCGTAGTTTAAAGTTCAGAACAAAGGCGATGCCCAGCGCGAATGCGAGTTTTAACGGGATAGTTAAAAACACGTAGGCAAACGTCACGCCCATGGATTTCCAGAAGAGTGAATCTTCGGTCAACATGTAGCGATAATTTTCAATACCGGTGAACACCGGTGGGTTCATCAAGTCGTACTCAGTAAAACTGAGGAAGAAAGATGAAACAAACGGGAAGGCAGTAAAGACTAACAACCCTATTATGTAGGGCGAAATCCATGCCAATCCCAGCATTCTGTTTTCATTCATACATACCTACCTGGTGGTCAATGGTTTAAAAATTGTTTGATACAAAAATATTCTTGAAACTCATTGCCTCACCCTGGTGAGAAATCTGATGGGTCGAAAAGGGTTGGGCATCATCGTCATATTCATTCCCTGATAATTGATTGATAAATAAAAGATTAAAACACCGTTGTGCTTATCGCTTTTCTGTAATGGATAACAGATTTCATAAACATGTGAACCGTGGTTCTTAGTTTGTAAAACAGCGTTTTAATTTATCTTATTACGATTTGTAACTACGTCATTCAATTCATCAGAGAAATGTGATCGATGTCGAAACGCTGTTTTGATTATGTGAAACAGGCGAGGTTTTAGAGACTTGTGTAAAAATGGACAGAGTTTTTATTGATTTTAAAACTACAAGAGTTGAGAGTTGTTTTTAAGAGTATTCTTGGTGATAATACCCACTGATAAGGAAAATTTACGTTTCATTACAAGGTTGTGGCTTTGTTATTGGCGCATTAACAGAGGGTAGAAATAGCGTTGAAAACGCGTTTTTTACTATCGATGCATGACATGCACCAGGAAAGATATGTAGCCTTTATCCTCGCCTAAAACCTGACCTGTTCCGTTTTTTCTTAACGTCGCGTAACCGTTTTAATTTCCCAACTCAGGAAAGGTACTGCGCGTCCTTTTTCTTCATAAATTAAAAACCGGCCAGTTATGTCTTCTATTGAAATGAAAGCCAATCGCCTGGAAAACGTCTCTCCTTACCCGCTTGTGGCACCGCGCCATGAAGAGATTGACTTACTCGACTTGTTATCCACTCTGTTTGCCGCCAAAAAACAAATAGCCATTATTACACTATTATTTGCTTTGTGCGGGTTGGCAGCCAGCTTCCTGCTGCCACAAAAATGGACCAGCCAGGCGATTGTTACCCCACCTGAAACTGAAGAGGTTAGTGAGTTACACCGCGCGATGGTAAATCTCACCGTGCTTGGGGTCGAAACCAATCTGAGTTCCGTCAACTTGTATAATTCGTTTTTGAAGAAGTTTGATTCTCAGCAGCTTCGCGCACAGTTCCTCAGCCAATCTCCGTATGTGCAGGCGCTGGTGAAGAATGGGGATGTCGATAACCCTGAATTGTACAAAGCCATCGTCAGGGTCTCGCAAAATTTTACCGCGATGGACAATAGTGACCCTAAAAAAACCACCAATATGCCTTACACCTCCTGGACCCTGGGTTTTACTGCGCCTGATGCTGATGATGCTCAGCAGGTGCTGCAAAATTACATTCAGTTTATTGCCGAACAAGTGAATAAAGACATCATCGCTGATGTAAAAAATGCCGTTGAATTAAAAATAGCATATGAAAAAGACCGTCTGGCATTGGATCGGGTCAACCTTGAAAACCAACATAATGTGAACATTGAGCGTTTGGGTTACTCGTTACAGGTGGCGAATGCTGCGGGCCTGAAAAATCCGGTATACAGCAATAGCCAGGCAGTGAAAGACGACCCTGATTACTCCATTTCGCTTGGGGCAAATGGCTTAGCCGAAAAGCTAAAAATTGAACAGTCGATTAAAGACGTAGCTCAGTTGAATGTCTCAATACAAAATCGTGAGCATGTTCTGAGCGCACTGCAGGCGATAAATCTCGGCTCAGTTGATTTCACACCTTTCAAATACCATATGCAGCCTTCGCTACCGGTAAAAAAAGATGGCGCCAGTAAATCACTGATTATTGTGTTGGCGGCGCTGGTTGGCTTGATTGTGGCGGCGGGTTCTGTGCTGGTTCGTGGTGCGATGTCGTCTCGTATGAGAATTGAAGAAATATAATCGCTGATATTGCTGCATAAACGGCTGCTTCCAAAACCTGGAAGCAGCCGTTTTTTTTGGCACTTACTTCAGAAAATCTTCACGGATTGGGGTGAAAGTATCCAAAAGTGTGCCAGCAGCCAGGCATACGCAGCCGTGCATCACGTGAGGTTCTTTATAGAGTGTGTCGCCCGCGGTCACACGGTGAGTTTCTTCACCGATGGTGAATTCAAATTCGCCAGACAGCACATAAGTTAACTGCTCATGTGGGTGATTGTGCATCGGGCCGATGGCACCTTTTTCAAAGTTAACCTGTACTGCCATCATTTTGCCGTCGTGCGCCAGGATACGGCGGCTCACGCCAGCACCTAAATCTTCCAGTTGAGTATCTTTAATAAAAGTGAACATCTTTCGATCCTTGGTTACGTGAAACGTTGTTTCATTTAAATAATCGTAACCTGAAAATCCCCTTTGCGATAGTTGGCACCGGAGTTTTGTAAGGCCGATCACGCTTTCCTGCCTGATAATCTCTCTGTTATAACCAATGTCATGACAAAGAACAGGTGACGAAAAAATGAAAACAATTGGCTTGCTGGGTGGCATGAGTTGGGAATCGACAATTCCTTATTATCGATTGATTAATGAAGGTATTAAGACGCGTTTAGGTGGGCTGCATTCGGCAAAAATTGTGCTGCACAGTGTTGATTTTCATGAGATTGAAGCCTGTCAGACCAGCGGTGAATGGGATTTAGCCGGTGATATGCTGGCGCAAGCAGCGCTTGGCCTGCAAAAAGCCGGGGCCGAAGGCATCGTGCTGTGTACCAACACCATGCACAAAGTGGCACACCACATTGAATCACGTTGCTCGCTGCCGTTCTTGCACATCGCGGATGCGACGGGGCGCGCCATTACTGCGCAAAATGTTCAGCGTGTTGCTTTGCTGGGGACGCGTTACACCATGGAACAGGATTTTTACCGAGGCCGCCTGAATGCTGAGTTTGGCATTGAATCGTTAATTCCCCATGAAGAGCAGCGCCAGCGCATTAATCAGGTCATCTTTGAAGAACTGTGTCTTGGAAAAATCACCGCCGAGTCGAAGCACTATTATCAGCAAGTGATTAAAGAGTTGCAGAAGCAAGGCGCAGAAGGGGTGATTTTTGGCTGCACCGAAATTGGCTTGCTGCTTAACCAGCAAGATTGCCCATTGCCAGTGTTTGATACTGCCGCCATTCATGCTGAAGATGCAGTGAAATTTATGCTTGCTGAGGTGTGATTTTTTCTTTTTTAATTTCATAAAGATAAATGAAAAATCGAATATCCTCAGCGCTCGCCGGGTCATACCCGGCGTTTTTTGTGTTATTAATTTGTTAAGCAGTGCACGTTTTTTCAAACAAGCTGCACCTCTGACATCCTCGCGTTCTGGCGGTTGAACCACGTTCTTCCGCCTTTTGTTATTTCTGCAACCTGGAGTTTTCCCATGCCTGTTTCCTTGCTGGCGCTGGCGATGAGTGCTTTTGCCATCGGCACGACGGAGTTCGTGATTATGGGCCTGCTGCCCGAAGTGGCCGGAGACCTGACGATCTCGATTCCCACTGCAGGCTGGCTGATTAGCGGCTACGCGCTCGGGGTCGCGATTGGCGCACCGATCATGGCGTTACTGACGGCACGTTTGCCGCGCAAACTTTCTCTCGTGCTACTGATGGTAATTTTTATCGTCGGCAACATCCTGTGCGCACTGGCGCTGAATTATCAATTCCTGATGCTGGCGCGCATTATTACCGCGCTGTGCCACGGTGCATTTTTTGGCATTGGTGCCGTGGTGGCAGCAAGCCTGGTCGCGCCAAATCGCAAAGCGTCGGCGGTGGCTTTGATGTTCACGGGTCTGACATTAGCGAATGTGCTTGGCGTGCCAATCGGCACCTGGTTTGGGCAACTGTACGGCTGGCGTTCGACATTCTGGGGCGTGGCGATTATCGGTGTGGTGGCGTTTATCGCGCTGATAGTTAGTTTGCCATCGCAAAAAGAGGAAACGCCTGCCGATCTGAAGCGCGAAGTGAGCGCCCTGGCGAACGGTAAACTTTGGCTTTCGCTGTCAATGACGGTCTTTTTTGCCGCCGCGATGTTTGCCTTATTTAGCTATATTGCGCCGATGCTGTTGCAGGTCACGGGCATTACAAATCAGGGCGTGAGCTGGACGTTGTTCCTGATTGGTGCGGGGTTAACGGTTGGCAATATTCTTGGCGGCCGACTGGCCGACTGGCGCGTTTCATTTAGTTTGATCTTAAGCTTTAGCCTGATTACGATTTTCTCGTTGCTGTTCCGCTGGACCAGCCACGGTATGTGGCTTGCAGAAATCACGTTGTTTCTCTGGGCAATGGCGGCATTCGCCACCGTTCCTGCGCTGCAAATCAATGTGGTGCTACACGGCAAAGATGCACCCAACCTGGTATCGACGTTGAACATTGCAGCTTTTAACGTTGGCAATGCGTTAGGTGCGTGGGTTGGCGGAGCCGTGATTGCTCATGGTTACGGCCTGACCGCCGTACCGGTTGCGGCGGCAGGACTTGCTGCTATTGGGTTGGTCATCTGCCTGATTAACTTCAGCAATGGCACTGGTCATCAACTGCCAGTAACAGAACACTAATTCAGGCATCCAACAACGCGCTAAGTGGCTCGGTGTAGATTTGCATGCTGTTTTGCAAATGTTCGCTGAATGCCGTGACCAGCGCAGAAGCAGGGCGGTGCAGTGGGCGAATCAGGCTCACGGTAAACGGCACCGCCACGCTAAAGCGCCGCGCCACAACGCCACTGGAAGCATAATCCAGAGCGGTCAACGGATTGACCACGGAAACCCCAACTCCCGCCCGCACCATCGCACACACCGACGCTGCACTGTGCGTTTCCATCACCATTCGTCGCTTAACGTCGTGTTCCTGAAACAGTGAATCCAGAAGCTGCCGATAACTGTCGGTACGCGACAAGCTGATGTAGTTTTCTCCGGCAAAATCTTGCGGTGTCAGCACTTTTTTATCGGCGAGGCGATGCCCGGCAGGCAGAACACAAACTTCGTTAAGCGTCAGCAAAGTCTGGCGGTCAGTTCCGGCAGGCGTCACGGTGTTTTCGGTCAGGCCCAAATCATGGCGTTGTGCCGATAGCCATTCTTCCAGCAACGGCGATTCTTGCGGCACAATATTCAGACTTAGTTCCGGATAGCGTGCCAAAAACGGTTGCACCAATACCGGCAAGAAAGATTGTGAAAACACCGGCAGGCAGGCGATAGATAGCTCGCCCTGGCGAAATTCGCGCAGGCTTTCTGCGGCACTCAGTATTCTGTCCAGCCCGTACCAGGAGCGCTGCACTTCTTCAAACAAGCGCAAGCCCTGAACGGTAGGGTGCAAGCGCCCACGGCTACGTTCGAATAATTGCAGGCCAATCAACTTCTCAAGTCTTGCCAGTTCACGGCTGACGGTGGGTTGCGAAGTATGCAGCAATGCTGCTGCTTCGGTGAGGTTACCGGCAGTCATTACCGCATGGAAAATTTCGATGTGGCGTAAGGTGATTGAGGGCATGTTTTGGCCTTTGTGTTTTGGGTCAGCAATGAGCGCCCTCACCCTGGCCTTCTCCCCCAGGAGAGGGACTCAAGGAGATTGGTCTGGTTTTCTTCCCTCTCCCTCAGGGAGAGGGCCAGGGTGAGGGGAGATATATCCATATCATAAATGAATAGACTTGGCAGAAAACGATATTTTTTCTACTCTTCAATCTATGGCGTAATACAAAAAAATGAATTGTTGCCGGAGTCACCATGCCACGCCCACTGAATAACCCTGAAACTGCGTTGAATGCGCAAAACTTGCTGGCATTGCCTGCTGAATTTGGTTGCCCGGTCTGGGTATACGATGCAGAAATTATTCGCCAGCAAATCGCGCAACTGCGCCAGTTTGATGTGATTCGTTTTGCCCAAAAAGCCTGTTCCAACATTCATATTTTGCGCCTGATGCGCGAACAAGGCGTGAAGGTCGATTCGGTTTCGCAGGGCGAAATCGTGCGTGCTTTGGCGGCGGGCTATAACCCGTTAGAAAACAAAGACGATATCGTATTCACCGCCGATATGATTGACCAGGCCACGCTGGCGCTGGTGGCGGAACAGCAGATTCCGGTCAATGCCGGTTCGGTGGATATGCTGCAACAGCTTGGCGAAGTGTCGCCGGGGCATCGTGTCTGGCTGCGCGTCAATCCAGGCTTTGGTCACGGTCACAGCCAGAAAACCAATACTGGCGGTGAAAACAGCAAACACGGTATCTGGCATGCGGATTTACCGCAGGCGCTGGAGGTGATTCAACGCTACAAACTGCAACTGGTCGGCATTCATATGCATATTGGTTCAGGCGTTGATTACGGGCATCTGGAACGTGTTTGTGGCGCGATGGTGCAACAGGTGATTGATTTTGGTCAGGATCTGGAAGCTATTTCCGCAGGCGGCGGTTTGTCGATTCCCTATCGCGAAGGCGAAGAAACCATCGACACCAATCATTATTACGGTTTGTGGAATGCGGCTCGTGAAAAAATCGCTCAACGTCTGGGGCATCCGGTGAAACTGGAGATCGAACCTGGGCGTTTCCTGGTGGCGGAATCGGGCGTGCTGGTGGCACAAGTGCGTTCAGTGAAAAACATGGGCTCGCGCCACTTCGTGCTGATTGATGCCGGTTTTAACGATTTGATGCGCCCGTCAATGTACGGTAGCTATCATCATATTTCTGCGTTAGCGGGGGATGGACGTGAGCTGGCGACGTTGCCACTGGTCGAAACCGTGGTCGCCGGTCCATTGTGTGAATCCGGCGATGTGTTTACCCAGCAAGAAGGTGGCAAAGTGGAAACCCGTGCGCTGCCGCCGGTGCAAGTCGGCGACTATTTAGTGCTGCACGATACCGGCGCGTATGGCGCATCGATGTCGTCCAACTACAACAGTCGCCCGCTGCTGCCGGAAGTATTGTTTGATAACGGCAAAGCGCGGCTGATTCGCCGCCGCCAGACGGTGCAGGAGTTGTTGGCTTTAGAGCTTATCTAAACTGTAAAACGGGCCAGGCCCCACGGATTCCCGCAACACCAGCTTGCCAACAAACGGTGGGATCGCCTCGAGCGACTCGCCGTTTGCCAGTTTTATTGCCTGATTGATAGCCGTGATGATCATGTTATCGATAGGCAAATAAACGCTGGATAACGCAGGCTCCAGCCACTGTGCGCTCGGCGCATCATCAAAACCAAACAACGAAATATCTTGCGGAATGCGCACTCCAGCCTGATGCAGCGCTTTCGACGCACCCAGCGCCATATCGTCGTTGCAGGCAAACAGTGCAGTAAACGGGACGCGGCTTTCCAGTAACTCCTGGCACAGCTTGTGGCCAAGCTCCATGCTGGAATCGCCGTATTTCACCCGATCTTCGCTAAAAGCAATGCTATGTTTTTGCAGTGCTTGCCGATAGCCCATCAGGCGCGCCTGGCCGGTTGGCGTGGAAATCGGTACGGTGATACAGGCAATATCGCGATGGCCCTGCTGAATTAAATAGTCTGTCGCTTTAAATGCGGCATCTTGTTGTTCGAAGAAAACGCAGCGATCGCGCGCCTGGCTCACATCGCGGTTAATCACCACCAGCGGCACTTTGATGCTATTCATTAGCGACAATAATGTACGTTCACTCATAAAACGGGTGTACAGCACAATGGCGTCACAGTGCCGGTCTACCAGCATTTGCACGGCTTCGAGTTCTTTCTGCGGTGTGTCGTGCCCATCGGTGACAATCAGTTGCTTTCCCCACACTTCAGTCTGGCGCGAGGCTTGTTGTAATAGTCGGCCAAAGTAGAAGCCATCAAACGTCGATACCACCAGACCCACACTATTACTGCTGCGATTGGCGAGCGATCGCGCCAGAAAATTAGGGCGATAACCTAACTCTTCCATAGCGCTAAACACCTGTTCGCGGGTGGTCTCTTTGACTTGCCCAATCCCGTTGAGCACGCGTGATACCGTTGCTTTGGAAACGCCTGCGCGTAGCGCGACATCCAGCATTGTTACCATCAATTCATTCCTGAGTAAGACGCTTAGCCGCGTGGTCGCATAATTTCGCTAGTTTATCACGCTGGGCTGATGAAACATCGTGCTTGCGGCTTCGCTATGCCATTTGGCGGAGCGGATCACGCTTTTGTACCCGTCATACTTCAAGTTGCAGGCGCGTTGGCTGCTTTCAGTCACCCGAATCACTTACTTTAGTAAGCTCATCGGGATTCCTTCTTTTGCCGCCTTCCTGCATCTTGAATTATTTAGGGTATGAATTTATTTGGTATGCCAAATTGGTTTTATTGGAATTCCAATATAACGATGTGGGACATTTATCACGGAATTGTTAGGCGGTTGATCCTATTTTTGGCATACCAAAACGTTCGTTAAACATCACCCTACATAATAAAAAACGACAACACAGAGGTATACCCAATGGCATTACAGGAAAAGTTAATCGACTCGCTGGGGAGTTTCGCCACGAAATTCAACAGTTACCGTTATATTATGGCGATCAAAGCCTCGTTCATCACCCTGATGCCAGTGATTATTGTCGGGGCGTTCTCGGTACTGATTTCTAACATGGTGCTGGACCCGAAAAACGGCCTGGCCAGTTTTTCTGCATTGTCGTTTCTGGCACAGCTGAAACCAATCACCGCGGCGATTAACTACGCCACGCTTAACTTTTTGAACATCGGTGCGGTGTTCCTGATTGGTATCGAATTGGGGCGCATCAACGGTATTAAAAGTTTGTTCCCCGGCTTGCTGGCGGTGATTTGCTTTATTTGCGTGACGCCAACGACTATTGAAATGATGGTCGATGGGCAAATGCACATGGTGAAAGATATTCTGGCACGCCAGTTTTCTGATACCCGCAGCCTGTTCCTCGGCATGTTTATTGCCATTTTGTCGGTTGAAGTTTACTGCTGGCTGGAAAAACGCGAAGGGCTGAAAATCAAAATGCCTGATACCGTTCCGCCAAATGTCTCTGCCTCTTTCTCTGCATTAATTCCTTCAATCATCACCGTTACCGCCATCGCGACTTTCGGTTTCATCTTCCATCAGACCACCGGCATGTATCTGTATGACGCGGTGTATCAGGTGGTGCAGCAACCGCTGGAAAAAGTGGTGCAGAGCCTGCCGGGTATTTTGCTGCTGATGTTTGTCGCTCAGCTGTTCTGGGTTATCGGTATTCACGGTAACCAGATGATCAAACCTATCCGTGAACCGCTGCTGCTTGGCGCGATTACCGTCAACATGAGTGCTTTTGAGCAAGGTAAAGAGATCCCCAATATCATCACCATGCCGTTCTGGGATGTGTACATGAGTATTGGCGGTTCGGGTTTAACCATCGGCTTGCTGATTGCGGTAATGATTGCCACTAAACGCAAAGAAATGAAAGAGATAGCTAAGCTCTCTTTCGGCCCCGGCATTTTTAATATCAACGAGCCGGTGATTTTTGGTATGCCGATTATGCTAAACCCAATTTTGGCTATTCCCTTCATTATTACCCCACTGGTAACCGGCACGATTGGCTACTTCGCCACCGCAATGGGTTTTGCTGGTAAAGCGGTAGTGATGGTGCCGTGGACCACACCGCCGTTGATTAACGCCTGGCTCTCTACCGCCGGTTCGATGGGCGCGGTGGTGACACAATTGGGCTGTATTCTGGTTTCCGTGCTGATTTATCTGCCGTTTGTGAAAATTGCCTCTCGCCGTGCTGAGCAGGCGCAGTTGCAGGCCGAACAGCAACAACTTGCCAAAAACGCGTGAGGAAGGCATGAGCAACGTAAAAGTCACTATCCCAAAAGATTTTATCCTCGGCGCTGCGGCATCAGCCTGGCAAACCGAAGGCTGGAGCGGCAAAAAAGAAGGGCAGGATTCCTGGCTGGATGCCTGGTACAAAAACGACCGCCATGTGTGGTACGAGGGCTATGGCCCAGCAGTCGCCACTGATTTTATCAATCGCTATCGTGAAGATGTCGCATTGATGAAACTGGCGGGGCTGACGCATTACCGCACCTCAATTAACTGGTCGCGTTTTTTCACCGATTATGAAAAGGGCATCGTCGACGAGGAATATGCGCAGTATTACGACAATCTGATCGACGAAATGCGCCGCACCGGCATTGAACCGATGATCTGCCTCGAACATTATGAACTGCCCGCCACGCTGTTCGAAAACTATGGCGGTTGGGCGTCGAAAAAAGTGGTCGAGTTGTATGTGTTGTATGCGGAAAAAGTCTTTGCCCGTTACGCTCACAAGGTGAATCGCTGGTTTACGTTTAACGAGCCGATTGTAGTGCAAACCCGCGTCTATCTGGATGCGTTACGCTGGCCATACGAGCAAAATACCCATAAGTGGATGCAGTGGAATCACCATAAAAACCTCGCTACGGCGAAAGTGGTGAAACTGTTCCGTGAGAAAGGTTACAGCGGAACCGTGGGCTGCATTCTTAACCCGGAAGTCACTTATGCGCGTTCGAGTGCTGCCCATGATCGGCAAGCCGCGCAGATTTACGACCTGTTCTACAACCGGGTATTTTTAGACCCGTTAGTGCATGGTGAATATCCTCAGCAGTTGTTCGAACTGCTGGAAAAACATGACGTGCAATGGGATTTCAACGAACAGGAATTAGCGATTATTCGCGAGAATACTGTCGACGAGCTGGGCATCAACCTGTATTACCCGCATCGTGTCAAAGCGCCGTCGCGCGCCTGGAACCCAGAAACGCCATTCCATCCCGCTTATTACTACGAGCCGTTTGAATTGCCAGGGCGGCGCATGAATAAGTCGCGCGGCTGGGAAATTTATCCACGCATTGTTTATGACATGGCGATGCGCATTAAAACCGAGTATCGCAATATCCCGTGGTTTGTGGCGGAAAGCGGCATGGGCACGGAAAATGAAGCGCAATTCCGCAATGCCGATGGCGTGATAGCGGATGATTATCGCATCAGCTTTATCAGCGAACATTTGTACCAGGCGCTGCGCGCCCGCGAAGATGGCGCAAACTGCCAGGGTTACATGCTGTGGGCCTTTACCGATAACGTTTCGCCAATGAACGCTTTCAAAAACCGCTATGGTTTGATTGAAATTGATCTGCAAAATAATCGTGCGCGGAGGGCGAAAAAGTCAGCCCATTGGTATCGCTCTTTAAGTGAGTCGCGCACTTTACAGCTCAATATTGATGATGAATGGAAATAATCATTCAGCAGCTTAATTTGATAAGCTAGCAGGCATTAATCAGCGGCAGTACGTTATGCCGCTGAGAATCGACAAATACGGGTGATATCGTGGACAAGGTAGTGCTTTCGCCAGAAAAAAAACAATACCAGGAAATTGGTGAGGATCTGCGCGCGCAAATCATGCAGGGATTGTATCCGGTCGGTTCGCGTTTGCCGCCTGAACGTAACATTGCCGAAACGTACGGTGTCAGTCGCACCATTGTTCGTGAAGCATTACTGATGCTGGAATTGCAGGGCACGGTCGATATTCGCCAGGGATCGGGTGTGTATGTGACGCGCGTTCCGGCAGAAAATGAAGCGGAAGAAGAAGCTTTTTTCAGTAGCGATATTGGTCCCTTTGAAATGCTGCAAGCACGCCAGTTGCTCGAAAGTAATATTGCGGCCTTTGCCGCAAAAATGGCCACCAAAGCGGATATCGATAACCTCAAACGTATCCTTGAACAAGAACAACGTGCCATTGCGATGAATGACCTGAGCCAGGACAACTGCAAGATGTTTCACCTGGTTCTGGCAGGGGCGTCGCAAAACCAGATGTTGTTGGCGACGGTAGAAAGTATCTGGCGTCATCTTGATAGCAGCCCGATGTGGCAGCAATTACGTGCGCATATCGACACCCGTAGCTATCGTCTGAAATGGCTGGGTGACCTGCAAACCATTCTGGCAGCGCTGCGCCGCCGTGATGTGATGGGGTCGTGGCAGGCGATGTGGCAGCATTTAGAAAACGTTAAAAACAGCCTGCTTGAACAGTCTGACTCCGATGCACCAGATTTTGATGGCTACTTATTCGAGTCGGTTCCCATTTTCCAGGGGAAGTTGATGTGAAGATTCTGCCACTCTACGCCGTACCACAATATGGGCCGCAAGTGACGGACTGGCTGTGGCAAGCGTTTGGCACCTCTGATAGCCGTGACTTTTTCGCCTCAATTGTGGCAACCAGCCAGCGAGAAGGGGAAATGCCGCTGACATTTGTCGCTGTAGAGGGGGACAAGTTAGTAGGAACGGTAGGGTTGTGGCGCTGCGATTTAATTAGCCGCCAGGATCTCTATCCGTGGCTCGCGGCGTTATACATTGATGAAAAGCAGCGTGGCCGCGGGTTAGGCGCACAATTGCAACAGCACGTTATTGAATATGCCCGTACGATCGGCTACCCCCAGTTGTATCTCTATTCGGCCTGTAAAGATTACTACGAGCGTTTTGGCTGGCAGTATATCGGCGACGGACTGGACTACCCGAGCAAGTCTGTGCACCTTTATCGGTTTACTCTTTAAATCTCTCTTCCCTGAGTGCTCACTCACCAATTGTCTGAATTGTTGCCCATCACCATCGTAATACGACCGAAACCTCGCCTGCACTACTGAAAATCAGTAACATTATTCTCACATCTGTGAGGGCCGAGGTTTGGTGGCCTTATATCAACAACAAGGAGCGGAAATGAAGCTTAACTCAATTCAGTCAATGGTAGCGGGAACGGTGTTAGTTGCGATGACTTCGCTGCCAGCGGTTGCCGCTGAGTCTGCCCAGGCGCTTTACAAACAATGCGAAGCGAAAGAATCGACTGCCGAGCAGCGTGAATGTTATCCGGCCGTGGTGAAGCAATCTGAGGCCGAACTGGTCGCAATTGAGAAAAAGACGCGGGCGGATCTGGTCGAGCTTGAGAATATGAGCGAAGGGAGCAAGTCACTGCAGCCTGTTAAGGCATTCGACAATGCAGAGCGTGCGTATCGTGAGTTTCGCACTGCCGAAAGCCATCGCGTGTTGACGTCCTACGGTTCAGGTAATGGCGGCGGTCTTGCCGCTTACCAAACAATCATCGAAATGAACCTTTCGAGAATCAAACAGTTGAGTGATGATTAATATCATTACTCTCCTGAATAAGTAATCACCGAATGGCGGCGTACCAGTGTTGGGCTGAACATATGCGTGATTTCAGGTAACTCACGTTTTTCAGCCAGCGCCAGGGCCAGTTCTGCGGCCTGCGCCGCCATGGTGATGATTGGGTAACGCACGGTCGTCAGGCGCGGGCGAACGTAGCGTGAGATCAACACATCATCGAAGCCAATCAGTGAAATCTCTTTTGGTACATCAATCCCGTTGTCGTTCAACACGCCCATCGCTCCTGCGGCCATGGAGTCGTTGTAACACGCAACGGCGCTGAAATGTCTTCCACGACCTAACAACTCTGTCATTGCCAACTCGCCGCCGCTTTCATCAGGTTCACCGTAAGTCACTAACCGCTCGTTAACCGGTAAACCGTGTTCGGTTAGTGCGTCGTAATAACCTTGCAAGCGGTCCTCTGCATCTGAAATCTGGTGGTTGGAACAGAGGTAGCCAATTTTGGTATGGCCTTGTTGAATCAGATGGCGTGTGGCAAGCCAGGCGCCGTAGCGGTCATCCAGCGCCACACAGCGCTGCTCGAAACCGGGAATAATGCGGTTGATAACTACCATGCCCGGCATCTGCTTCATTAATGAAATCAGTTCGCTATCAGGGATTTTTTTTGCATGAACCACCAGGGCGGCACAACGATGGCGGATGAGTTGCTCAATTGCCTGGCGTTCTTTTTGTTCGTTGTGGTAACCGTTACCAATCAATAAAAAGTTGCCGGTACGATAGGCGACTTGTTCGACGGCTTTGACCATCGCGCCGAAGAAGGGATCGGATACATCACCCACTATCAAACCAATAGTTTCAGTAGTTTGCTGAGCCAGCGCTCGCGCATTTGCGTTAGGGTGGTAATTCAGTTCTTCCATCGCACTGGTCACCGCCAGACGTGACGCCTCGCTGGCTTTTGGTGAATCATTAATGACACGAGATACCGTGGCGACAGAAACGCCTGCCAGTTTTGCTACATCCTTTATTGTCGCCATCGAAAGTGTTCCTGAGTGGGTAAGCGTTTACACAATTTTAAGTGTTACGGAAAAGTCGTGCTACTTCAAGCGCGCAACTGTATTCATCGTCGCAAACTCATGCAAAAAACGGCCATTTTTAGTGTAATCGTTACACTTATTTGCCGCTGAAATTTAAGCGCAACGGGAGTGATTGTCATGTTCTGGATTTTTAATGATTTCAGACTAAATCTTTGCTTACAGTTTGCATCGCGCTGTTGCTATTTCGACATGGCGAAGACTGACTCGCCACTGCTACATTTGAAGTCCCAGAGGTATTGATAGGTGATGTCAGCTTCTAATTGCTGATCACATGAATTACACCAACCTGCGCGGATGCGCAGGTTTTTTTTGCCCAAAATTTGCCTGCCTGTAACAAGACTCAATGTTTTAAACACCTGGTTGCACTTTCCGCTAATTCCCTTGCTCTTTCTCGCTGGTGAGCCTGCCAGGAGTGCGCCACAATTCAAATCCCAGAGGTATTGATTGGTGAGAATTCCAGGTACGTTGTTGAGTACCATTCTTTTGCACCAACCTGCGCAGATGCGCAGGTTTTTTTTTGCTTTATTTTCAGAGTTCGTGTTCCTCGAAACTATCGCTCCATTGAAGTTAGTCATGTAATCTGCCACTACACTTAAGTGCCTGCGGTTTATTCATGACAAAGGGAGTTGCTATGCTATTTGGTTTTTTCCGTACGTTATTTCGTATTCTGTTCAGAGTGCGTCTTTATGGTGATCCTCAAGTTCTCTCCCAATCGCGCGTTCTGATCGTCCCTAACCACGTATCCTTCATTGATGGAATTTTGTTAGCGTTGTTTTTACCCGGACGCCCGGTATTCGCCGTCTATTCTTCTATCAGCCAGCAGTGGTACATGCGTTGGCTGAAATCACTGATTGATTTTGTACCGCTCGACCCAACCAAACCGATGTCGATTAAGCATCTGGTTCGCCTGGTGGAACAGGGCCGACCGGTGGTTATCTTCCCGGAAGGGCGCATTTCGGTGACCGGTTCGTTGATGAAAATCTATGAAGGGGCGGGGTTTGTAGCCGCTAAATCGAATGCGACGGTTGTCCCGATTCGTATTGATGGCGCTGAGCTGAGCTTCTTTAGCCGCCTGAAAGGTCTGGTAAAACGCCGCGTATTCCCTCGTATCAACCTGCATATTCTGCCACCGACTTCGATTGCGATGCCGGATGCGCCGCGCGCCCGTGACCGCCGTAAAATGGCGGGTGAAATGCTGCATCAAATTATGATGGAAGCGCGGATGGCGATACGTCCTCGTGAAACATTGTACGAAGCGCTACTTGCCGCGCAGCGTCGTTACGGTAAGCGCAAAAACTGTATTGAAGATATCAATTTCAAACCGGATACCTACCGTAGCCTGTTAACTAAAACGCTGTTTGTCGGGCGTATTTTGGATAAATACACCGCACAAGGAGAAACTATTGGCCTGATGTTGCCGAATGCGGCGATTAGTGCCGCGGTGATTTTTGGTGCTTCTTCTCGCGGGCGAATTCCGGCGATGATGAACTACACCGCAGGTGTGAAAGGGTTGACCAGTGCCATTACCGCGGCGCAACTCAAAACCATTTTCACCTCCCGTCAGTTCCTCGACAAAGGCAAGTTATGGCATTTGCCGGAGCAACTCACGCAGGTGCGCTGGGTGTTTCTGGAAGATTTAAAAGCTGATGTCACGCTTGCCGATAAACTTTGGATTTTTAGCCATTTATTAATGCCGCGTTTGGCACAGGTTAAACAGCAACCCGAAGACGCCGCGATGGTGTTGTTTACCTCTGGTTCTGAGGGCAATCCAAAAGGTGTGGTGCATAGCCATAAAAGTTTACTGGCGAACGTTGAGCAAATTCGCACTATCGCGGATTTCACCGCCAACGACCGTTTTATGTCAGCACTACCGTTATTCCACTCGTTTGGCCTGACCGTCGGCTTATTCACGCCGTTGCTCACCGGTGCCGAAGTCTTCCTCTATCCAAGTCCGCTGCATTACCGCATTGTGCCGGAACTGGTTTATGACCGTAACTGCACCGTATTGTTTGGCACATCCACCTTCCTCGGCAACTATGCCCGTTTCGCTAATCCTTATGACTTCTACCGTCTGCGCTACGTGGTGGCGGGAGCGGAAAAACTCCAGGAAAGCACTAAACAGCTCTGGCAGGATAAATTTGGCCTGCGCATTCTGGAAGGTTATGGCGTGACCGAATGTGCGCCAGTGGTTTCAATTAACGTCCCGATGGCGGCAAAAGTTGGCACCGTTGGGCGTATTCTGCCCGCGATGGATGCCCGTCTGATGGCGGTGCCTGGTATTGAAGAGGGTGGGCGGCTGCAATTGAAAGGGCCGAACATCATGAAAGGCTATCTGCGTGTCGAAAATCCAGGTGTGCTGGAAGCGCCGTGTGCTGAAAATGCGCAGGGGGAAATGGAGCCGGGTTGGTACGACACGGGTGATATTGTCCGGTTTGATGAGCACGGCTTTTGTGTGATTCAGGGGCGCGCTAAACGCTTTGCCAAAATTGCCGGTGAAATGGTTTCGCTGGAAATGGTCGAGCAATTGGCACTGGGTGTTTCGCCTGAGAAAATGCACGCAACGGTTATCAAAACTGACGCAGCAAAAGGTGAAGCTCTGGTGATGTTCACCACGGATAATGAACTCAGCCGTGAAAAATTGCTGCAACATGCGCGCGCGAACGGCGTGCCTGAGCTGGCGGTTCCCCGTGATATTCGCTTCCTCAAACAGTTACCTTTACTCGGCAGCGGCAAACCTGATTTTGTCAGCCTGAAAGTGCTGGTAGACCAACCGGAGACAGAGAATGCGTGATAGCGCCGTGAACGATACCTCTATTTGGTCCAGAGGTATGATGGCAGTAACAGGCGCGCAGTTTTTATCGGCGTTTGGTGACAATGCTTTGCTATTTGCCACGCTGGCGGTACTCAAACAGCAGTTCTATCCCGACTGGAGCCAACCGGTTTTGCAGATGGTGTTTGTCGGTGCTTACATTTTGTTTGCTCCGTTTGTCGGCCAGGTGGCGGATAGCTTTGCCAAAGGGCGAGTGATGATGTTTGCCAACTGCCTCAAGCTCATCGGCGCGGCGGTTATCTGTTTTGGACTTAATCCCTTTGTCGGTTACACACTGGTGGGAATAGGTGCTGCGACATATTCACCGGCTAAATACGGGATTCTTGGTGAACTTACGACCGGTGACCGCCTGGTGAAGGCAAATGGCTTGATGGAGTCATCGACCATTGCTGCGATTCTGCTAGGTTCTATGGCGGGCGGTGTACTGGCTGATTGGCATATTGTTGCGGCACTGGGCGTTTGCGTGCTGGTGTATGCCGGGGCGGTCGTCGCTAATATGTTTATTCCGAAACTTGCACCGGCGCGTCCTGGTCAGTCATGGCGCTTTACTCCCATGACCCGAAGTTTCTTCAATGCTTGCCGCACGTTGTGGCAGAACGGTGAAACTCGTTTCTCATTAGTGGGAACCAGCTTGTTCTGGGGCGCTGGTGTGACATTGCGTTTCTTGTTGGTGTTATGGGTACCGGTAGCGCTAGGCATTACCGATAACGCGACGCCAACTTACCTGAACGCGATGGTCGCAGTGGGCATTGTGGTGGGGGCCGGGGCTGCGGCTAAACTGGTGACGCTTAAAACCGTGGCGCGGTGCATGCCTGCAGGGATTTTGATTGGCGTTGGCGTGTTGTTCTTTGCCATGCAACACGCGTTGCTACCGTCCTACATGCTATTAGTGCTGATTGGCATCCTGGGGGGCTTCTTCGTGGTCCCGCTCAATGCATTACTTCAGGAACGGGGTAAACATTCGGTAGGAGCAGGGAATGCCATTGCGGTGCAAAATCTCGGTGAAAATACCGCGATGCTGCTGATGTTAGGGCTTTACTCTCTGGCGGTCAAAACCGGTGCATCGATTGTCGGCATCGGTATTGGCTTCGGGGCGGTGTTTGCGCTGGCCATTACTGGGTTGTGGGTTTGGCAGATTCGGCAGAAATAGTTTTCTCCCCTCTCGGACTGAGCTGTCTCGTAGTCACATCTTTGAGGGCAGCTTCCTGCCGAGCCGGCGCAGGTTCCGTTCACCAGGCGAAAGTGTATTTATGTCGCCACGGAACCGGTGAACGTCTTAGGGTGGCCACCGTCGCCACCCTAAGAACCCGGACTCCCGGCAAATAAATCGCCGCAAGCGGTAAACCTCCATTTTGCCTCCGTGTCAGGGTCGGTTGCGATTCGTTCCCGACGATCGCGCCCTCCAGTCGTTCCCGACGACTGGACCCTGCCATCTGGAGTCAAAATGGAGGCGATTTTAGCCGGACCCGAAATTCAAGGTCAAAGTCAAAAGCCAGAGCGGTTTTGACCTTGTTCCCGGCTTCCATCGCACCGTTTTTCACCCTTCAGTTGGGGTCACGTGGTCGGGAACCACGTGAGAGAGCGATCGTCTGACTAAAAATGTCAGGAACATTTTTGAACAACGCTTGCGTTGGCCACGAAGTGGTTCGGCACAGGGATGTGCCGAATAACCGAATCGCGAACGACCGCGAATGTTGGGTAAAAAACGGTGTTTACCGCGCAGCGGCGATTGACTTGCCGGGCGCCTGGATTATCAAGGGGTTGGCGTTAACCCCTTGATACGTTCACCGTTTTTGGGATTAAAGAGATAACTGAATGCACGGGTGAACGGAAAATCAGCGAGGCTTACAGATCTCACCCTGACAAGATTGCCAGGGTGAGTTGTGTATAAGAGACTGCGGACTGAGAGGGGAGTTTCAGATTACGGTGCCGGGTAAGTATAAATCCGGTTCACCGCTTCTAACTCTTCAAGAACATCTTCACTCAAGTCCAGATGCAGGCTCTCAAGGTTGGTTTTCAGCTGCTCAAGCGTGGTCGCGCCTAATAACGTGCTGGCAACAAATGGTTGGCGGCGAACAAAAGCCAAAGCCATTTGCGCGGGATCCAGATTGTGTCGTTTAGCGACATCGACATAAGCCGCAACTGCATGCTGAGTTTGTTCACCGCTGTAGCGTGTGAAACGACTAAACAGTGTGTGGCGCGCACCTGCTGGCTTGGCTCCGTTGAGATATTTACCGGTTAGTGTGCCGAACCCCAGGCAGGAATAGGCCAGCAGCTCAACACCTTCACGCTGAGTGATCTCTGCCAGCCCCACTTCAAAGCTGCGGTTTACCAGACTGTACGGATTTTGGATGGTGACAATGCGCGGTAAATCATGTTTTTCAGCCAGTTGCAGGTAACGCATAACGCCCCACGGCGTTTCGTTGGATACTCCGATGTAGCGGATTTTCCCGGCACGCTGGAACTCAGTCAGTGCTTCCAGGGTTTCAAGCAATGTGACCGGCACTGCGTTATCGGTCCACGTATAACCCAGCTTGCCAAAGCAGTTGGTGGCGCGTTGCGGCCAGTGAACTTGATAGAGATCGATATAGTCGGTTTGCAGACGCTTCAGGCTGGCATCCAGCGCATCACGAATGTTCCTGCGATCCAGCATTTGGTTTGGGCGAATGCCAACATCATTATTGCGGCTTGGGCCGCTGACCTTGGTGGCAATGATCAGCTTCTCGCGATTCGCGCGCTGCTTTAGCCAGTTACCGACATAGGTCTCTGTTAACCCTTGTGTCTCCGGGCGTGGCGGGACAGGGTACATTTCTGCGACATCAATCAGGTTAACGCCCTGGTGTACTGCGTAATCAAGCTGTGCATGTGCGTCGGCTTCGCTGTTTTGCTCACCAAACGTCATGGTTCCCAACCCTAGCGTACTTATTTCAAGGGAGCTGTGGGGGATACGGTGATATTGCATAGCCGCTTTCCTTATTCTTATGTCTTATCGGTCAGGCGAGCGCCCGACAAAAAATGGACTATAAACATGGCAGAGGGGGAGCAAAAGCGGAAGAGGGTAAGTGAAGAAAAAGTGTTACAGGCCAGCGAGGCGCTGACCTTTAAAGGCTGTATTTTCTAGCGTTCAATGATTTGTGAAACATCATCGCGATTAATTTGCATCTCGTTGCCTTGCTGATCGCGATAGCTGACTAAGCCTGTGTCGTCATCGACTTTGGGTTTCCCGTCAGTCAGGATCATACGGCCATCTTTGGTCGCCATCACGTAATCACTGCTACAACCGGAAACCGCAAATGCCAGACCGACAGCGGAAATAAGAACTGCCCATTTTTTCATCGTTATTCGCCTCGTGTGGTTTGGTATGACCTATACAGTCTAGTAATAACTCGACTAGCCAGAGATGATAAGCAGTAAATTCTTAAAAGAAACAGAAGGGAAGCGAGAATCTGGGGGGCAAGCCAAATAAATCTACAACGAGAAATGATTAGCTAGCAGAGCCGCTGTAAAGTTCTTTTTTAGATAAAAACCGCGTGGTAACGTCAGAATTGGTGCGCCGTCGGCACCCACCGCATCAGTTAACGCTTTACTGTTGGCAGCTTTCGGACGCAACTGCAGTACTTCACCATGACGGGCAGTGATACGTTCGACCTGGCCCAGCACAATTAAATCCATCAACTCTTCCCAATCCAAACGTAGCTGCCGCTCTTCCTCTGCTGAAGGTGCCCACAATAATGGTGAGCCGATATGCCTTTCCGCCAGCGGAATTTGCCGCTCTCCTTCAACAGGGATCCACAGCACGCGTTTTAGCTTGTGGCGCACATGGCTGGTTTCCCAAACCACGCCAGTATTGCCGGTGAGTGGGGCAACACAAACAAAAGTGGTTTCCAGTGGGCGACCAAGTCTATCAACCGGGATGGTTTTTAATTCGATACCTAGTGCTGCGAAATCTTGCTCGGGTTTGCTCCCAGCACTGGCACCCAGCCACAATTCAAGTAGAACCCCGATCCAACCTTTGTCACGTTTCAGATCTTTAGGGATCGGCAAATCGGCTAACGTCGCCAATTCACCCAGCGTATATCCCGCGAGTTTCTGGGCTTGAGCCAGTAAAATCTGTTCGTTTTCTGGAGGGTTAAGTAAAGGACGAAGTGCTTCCATTGTGCCTGATTGCCGATCGGTTAAAAAATGAACGTGGTTTACCCACAAGATGGAAATAGTTTAGCGTGTCGGGGGTAAGAATGGCAATGTACTGATTTTGAATCATTTTTATCTCCAAAAAGGAGAGGTTTTGG
The DNA here is from genome assembly GCA_024169445.1 of Buttiauxella agrestis ATCC 33320. Lineage (GTDB taxonomy): Bacteria > Pseudomonadota > Gammaproteobacteria > Enterobacterales > Enterobacteriaceae > Buttiauxella > Buttiauxella ferragutiae. The sequence goes on along the minus strand of JALKFA010000001.1, from coordinate 78,701 downwards.
ATTCTGTAAAAACCTTTTCCCATTCTGGTCACTGGCAATGAACAGGATCTTACACTGGGTTATCCACAGAAAAATGGGATAACTGGTAAAAAAGCTCACTACTGGTTCGATTTACAGCCTTGACTGGGGGGTAAAACCCATTTTTTCACCAGTTTGTGACTAACTTGTTGGCACAATCTGTGGATAAAAACGTCATTGGTCGATCTTTCATCAGTGTGAGGTTCTGGCATGTGACGATCATCACACTTCCTGGGTGTAAGTTGATTTATCATTGGTTATCTAACTGAAATTTATGTTTTTTTTATTTATGAAAATCACGATGAATTTAGACTTATCCTAAGTTGTCCCGAGAGTATCAGGTAGTTCTTCACAGTTATATCCACAGAAAAAGTGAATAAACCCCATGCTCCAAACTGGCTAATGTTTATAACTCGGTCATATTTTGTGAGTTATTCAATTGTTATTCCTTCTTGCAACCGTTACACAGTGGTTTACCGTCTAGCGCTTGTATGAAACAATCGCCCTAATCTAAGTTTGTTTTGAGGTAGTCCGGTGATCGATGATGATGGCTACCGCCCGAATGTTGGTATCGTAATCTGTAATCGGCAGGGTCAAGTGATGTGGGCCAGGCGTTTTGGTCAACATTCCTGGCAGTTTCCGCAAGGTGGCATCAATCCTGGCGAATCCCCGGAACAGGCAATGTACCGGGAGCTTTTCGAGGAAGTGGGGTTACAGCGAAAAGATGTCCGAATACTCGCCTCGACCCGAAACTGGTTACGTTACAAGTTACCTAAACGTTTGGTGCGTTGGGACACAAAGCCGGTTTGTATCGGCCAGAAACAAAAATGGTTTCTCTTGCAGTTGATCAGCAGCGATAACGATATCAATATGCAAACCAGTAGTACCCCAGAGTTTGATGGCTGGCGTTGGGTTAGCTATTGGTATCCGGTTCGTCAGGTTGTCTCCTTTAAACGCGATGTTTATCGTCGGGTGATGAAAGAGTTTGCCAGCGTCGTAATGCCGCTGCAGGAAGTTGCGCCACCACGTAATAACGCGCCTGCCTGGCGACGTAAAAGAGGTTAAGTCACGCGAAAAATGCTCACCCGTTTGCGAGAAATAGTCGAGAAGGTTGCCAGCGCTCCGCGCCTCAATGAGGCGCTGGATATTCTGGTTACAGATATCTGCCTTGCGATGGACACCGAGGTATGCTCGGTTTATCTCGCAGATCATGACCGGCGTTGCTTTTACCTGATGGCGACGCGCGGCCTTAAAAAGCCGCGTGGTCGCACCATAACACTCGCATTTGATGAAGGCATTGTCGGGTTGGTCGGGCGCCTTGCTGAGCCGATAAACCTTGCTGATGCGCAAAAACACCCGAGCTTTAAATATGTTCCCGCAGTAAAAGAGGAACGTTTTCGAGCCTTCCTTGGGGTGCCAATCATCCAACGACGCCAGTTATTGGGTGTGCTGGTGGTGCAACAACGTGAGCACCGGCAATATGATGAAAGCGAGGAGTCCTTCCTCGTCACACTCGCCACACAAATGGCCGCCATCCTCTCTCAATCACAGTTAGCCGCCTTATTCGGCCAGTACCGCCAGACACGTATTCGGGCATTGCCTGCATCGCCGGGCGTGGCGATTGCTGAGGGCTGGATGGATTCGACGCTCCCGTTAATGGAGCAAGTTTCTGAAGCGTCGACACTGGATACCACGCTTGAGCGAGAGCGCCTTACTGCCGCACTGGAAGAGGCGTCTAACGAGTTTCGCCGCTACAGCAAACGCTTTGCAGCTGGGGCTCAGAAAGAAACGGCAGCTATCTTTGATCTCTATTCGCACCTGTTAACCGATGCCCGGCTTCGTCGAGAATTATTCGAAGAAGTGGACAAAGGCTCGGTTGCGGAATGGGCAGTTAAAAAAGTTATCGAAAAGTTTGCGGAGCAATTCGCAAGCCTGACTGACGGCTACTTAAAAGAACGTGCAGGCGACCTGCGTACCCTCGGCCAACGCTTGTTGTTCCATCTCGATGACACCATTCAGAGTGCGAACACGTGGCCTGAACGCTTTGTCTTAGTGGCCGATGAGTTATCCGCAACCACGCTCGCCGAGTTGCCGCAAAACCGCCTGGTTGGTGTGGTGGTGCGCGACGGTGCGGCGAACTCCCATGCCGCCATCATGGTACGTGCGTTGGGCATCCCAACAGTTATGGGGGCGGATATTCAGCCTTCGGTATTGCATCGCCGTACTTTAATTGTCGATGGCTACCGTGGTGAATTGTTGGTTGACCCGGAAACGGTGCTGTTGCAGGAATACCAGCGCCTCATTACCGAAGAGAACGAACTTACCCGCCTGGTAGAGGATGACGTTGATAGCCCGGCAGCGCTGAAAAGCGGTGAGCGTGTCCAGGTGATGTTGAATGCAGGTCTGAGCCCTGAACATGAACAACTGCTTGGCAGCCGCATTGATGGCATTGGTCTGTATCGCACCGAAATCCCGTTCATGCTGCAAAGTGGTTTTCCATCGGAAGAAGAGCAAGTCGCCCAGTATCAGGGGATGTTGCAAATGTTTAACGATAAGCCCGTCACGCTGCGAACGCTTGATGTGGGGGCGGATAAACAATTGCCATACATGCCAATCAGTGAGGAGAACCCGTGTCTTGGCTGGCGTGGGATCCGCATCACGCTTGACCAGCCCGAAATTTTCCTGGTGCAAGTGCGAGCTATGCTGCGTGCCAATGCTGCCACTGGCAACCTGAGTATTCTGTTGCCGATGATTACCAGCATCGATGAAATAGACGAAGCGCGTCGTCTGATAGACCGCGCTGGGCGCGAAGTAGAAGAAGTACTGGGTTATGAATTACCAAAACTGCGTATTGGCATCATGGTGGAAGTCCCATCAATGGTGTTCATGCTGGGCCATCTTGCCAGCCGGGTTGACTTCATCTCTGTCGGTACTAATGACCTGACGCAATATTTACTGGCCGTTGACCGTAACAATACCCGCGTCGCAAGTCTGTATGACAGCCTGCATCCGGCTATGCTGCGCGCATTGAATCACATTGCCAAAGAAGCTGAACGTCACGGCATCGATCTCTGTCTGTGCGGTGAAATGGCCGGCGACCCAATGTGTGTTGCGCTGTTGGTTGGCATGGGTTATCGCCATTTGTCGATGAACGGCCGTTCAGTGGCTCGTGTTAAATATTTGCTGCGCCACATTAGTCTGGAAGAGGTGCAATTGCTGTCACAGCGTAGTCTTGAGGCTCAGCTAGCGACAGAAGTGCGCCACCAGGTCGCGTCTTTCATGGAGCGTCGTGGTATGGGCGGTTTGATTCGCGGCGGGCGCTAAGGCGCCTGTCGTTTCCTTTCACTTCTGGTATTACATATCTTTTACAACTTCCGCGACTTAACCCTGGTGCCCTTTGTGCTATGATCCGCTGCTTTCGGAGCGCATCCGCACAGATGCGTACTTGCAACCCATCGTCGGCTTTCGGTGGGGTAACAATGGTTTGTGGTGACAGATGAATAGTGGCTATCTGCATTTCCCTGAATTTGACCCAGTGATTTTTTCCATTGGGCCAGTCTCTTTGCACTGGTATGGCGTGATGTACCTGGTCGGCTTCGTGTTCGCCATGTGGCTTGCTGGCCGCCGTGCCAATAAACCAGGCAGCGGTTGGACGAAAGATGAAGTCGAAAACCTGCTGTATGCTGGCTTCCTGGGAGTATTCCTCGGTGGGCGCCTTGGTTATGTGTTCTTCTACAACCTGCCTACTTTTCTTGCCGATCCACTGTACCTGTTTAAAGTCTGGGATGGCGGCATGTCCTTCCATGGCGGGTTGGTCGGTGTTATCTGCGTAATGATTTGGTTTGCGCGCCGCACCAAGCGTTCATTCTTCCAGGTTGCTGATTTTATCGCACCGCTGATTCCATTTGGCCTGGGTGCGGGTCGCCTTGGCAACTTCATCAACGGCGAACTCTGGGGCCGCGTCGATCCGAGCTTCAAGTGGGCCATGTTATTCCCGGGTTCTCGCAGTGAAGATATTGGCCTGCTGGCGACACACCCGGAATGGCAGTCGTTGTTTAACACCTACGGTGTCTTGCCACGCCATCCTTCCCAGCTTTACGAAATGGTTCTGGAAGGTATCGTACTGTTCATTATCTTGAACCTGTATATCCGCAAGCCACGTCCGATGGGGGCCGTTTCCGGCTTGTTCCTGATTGGCTACGGTGCATTCCGTATTATCGTTGAATTCTTCCGCCAGCCAGATGCGCAGTTTACCGGTGCGTGGGTTCAGTACATCAGCATGGGGCAAATCCTCTCGATTCCGATGATTGTGGCCGGTGTGATTATGATGGTTTGGGCGTATCGTCGCCGTCCACAGCAACAGCTTTCGTGAGGAAACATGCAACAATATCTTGATTTGATGAAACATGTGCTGGAAAACGGCACACCAAAAGATGACCGTACCGGCACGGGTACGTTGTCGGTTTTCGGTCATCAAATGCGCTTCAATTTGCAAGATGGTTTCCCTCTGGTTACCACTAAACGCTGCCATTTACGCTCCATCATTCATGAACTGCTGTGGTTCCTGAAAGGCGATACCAACGTTGCCTATTTGCACGAAAACAACGTCTCCATCTGGGACGAATGGGCAGATGAAAATGGTGATCTCGGTCCAGTTTATGGCAAGCAGTGGCGCTCATGGGCAACCCCTGATGGCCGCCATATCGACCAGTTAACCACCGTGATCAACCAGCTTAAAAACGACCCAGATTCGCGCCGCATTATTGTTTCGGCGTGGAATGTGGGTGAACTGGATAAAATGGCGTTAGCTCCGTGCCATGCGTTCTTCCAGTTCTACGTGGCTGACGGCAAACTTTCTTGCCAGCTCTACCAGCGCTCGTGCGACATTTTCCTGGGTCTGCCGTTTAATATCGCCAGTTATGCTTTGCTGGTGCATATGATGGCGCAGCAATGTGGCCTTGAAGTGGGGGATTTTGTCTGGACGGGCGGTGATACGCACCTGTACAGCAACCACCTTGAGCAAACTCGCCTGCAATTAACACGTGAGCCGCGAGCACTGCCAAAACTGGTAATCAAACGTAAACCTGAATCTTTGTTTGACTACCGTTTCGAAGATTTCGACATTGAAGGCTACGATCCGCACCCAGCGATCAAAGCTCCTGTCGCTATCTAACGAGTCATAGCCTGCCATAACCGGTGCCATTTGTGCGCCGGTTTTTTTTTGCCTGTGCAATGGTATTGCGAGCCTCCTTCCAGCACTTCTGCAACCTAAAGCAACCACAAATCTTTCCTTCGAGAAGCCTCGAGAATCAAACGTTTGCCAGTAGCCAGGAATTTTATGGCTGGCACACTGCCGCCATGAAAACAAAACAGTACGGATTTAGCCTGATAGAAATGATGGTGGTGATGGCCATTGTCGTGATGCTTAGCGCGGGCGGAATGTACGGCTGGCAACAATGGCAACAACAGCAGCGCATGTGGATAACCATCCAACAAATTCGTCATTTATTCGAACAGCTGCGCAGTGATGCCTCCTGGCATAATCGTGACCATTTACTCACGGTGAATCGTCACGGGAAAACGTGGTGCCTGTCCAGCAAGCTCATTGAAGCAACCCAATGCCTGTCTGCAGGGCGGTGGCGGTTGGTTCAACCTTTTGCTGATGTCGATATTACCGAAGTAACAGCAGGGCTTGGATTTTATGGCATCAGAAGTACCGCCTGGCCGGGCCACGTTACGTTGCAAAGCGCGACAGGAAAATGGCGCGTGGTGCTCTCAGCTCAGGGGCGGATCCGGGTGTGTGACGTGACAGGGAGTAACAAATGCAGCTAAACCAGCAGGGATTTACCTTACTTGAAACGCTCATCGCGATGGCTTTAAGTAGCATTGTCTTGCTGGGGGCTGGCCGTTTATTTCCGGTGCTCCAACGCGCGGTATTACAACAATATCAAAAAGAAACAGTGCAAGAATCGCTGTGGCAACTGGCGTTTAGTTTGGGGAAACAGCTACAGCGGGCGGGTTATTGCCACGGAAATTGTACGGGGCAGGGGCTGGTGCTGAGCAAAGGGGGAGAATGCGTTTTGTTGCAATGGGATAGCAACAGCAACGGACGTTGGGAACCTGCTAGTCATGCACAAACAGAACAGACAGGTTTTCGGCTCAATGGTACTGACCTGGAAGCTTTACGCGGAGCGACTCGTTGCGAAGGTTCTGGCTGGGAAAAATTATCCGATCCAGCCACGATGGTGATACAGAAATTTACTGTTACCCGTTTGGCACGCCAGGCCATGTCATCTCTGTTGATTATCGATCTCGCTGCAGCCTCCAAAAGTGGTCGAAATCCAGTGTCTCTGCGTCATATAGTCGTGGGGTATAACCAGTGAACAAGCGGTTCGAACGGGGTAACGTCACCCTCGGGTTTGTCCTGTTACTGTTCGCTTTGGGGATGCTAATACTGAGCGGATTACAGCAGCAGTTAAGCCACCAAAAATTTCTGGTCGCCAGTGAGGTCGGTTTTCTTAAACAATATGCCAGTGCTGTCTCGGCTCAATCCTGGGGGAGTCAGTTATCGTGGCAACCACAGCAATCCTGGCATTGCCAGCAACAGACCGAAAACGGCTGGAAAGCCTGTGTGCGAATGCAAGAAAAAAATGAAGCTGTTATGGCGGCGTTCGGTATTGTCTCTGGGCAAAAAACGCCACTGATTCTTTGGGAATGGGGAGCACTGGTCAACTCACGCTGGTCAGCTGTGCCGCATGGCTGGCTGGATTTCTGCCCGTTTGATGAGGTGACACGATGCCAGCTTCCCCAATGAAATCATTACAGCGAGGCTTTAGCCTGGTGGAAGTGCTTTGTGCTATGGCATTGTTTTCTGTGGTGATGTTGGCTTTACTTGGTTATCACCGGGTGTTGCAGCAGGGTTTTCAGTCTCAGTGGCAATTCCGACAACTTTGGCGGCTTGCGGTGGAAATGAGTGAACCAGAATCGCCCTTACCAACTGATGAATGGAAAGTCAGTCGGCAGCAGACATCCACGGCTGGATGTGTCAGCATCGACGTTACGATTAAGAGTCCGGCAGGGCGAACTGGGCAGTTGTCACAGTTACATTGCCTGAAGAAAGAGAAAAGTCAGGAGTAGCGATTCTATGTTGCGTGTTTACCATTCCAACCAGCTGGATGTGCTTGAAGCAATTATGGAATTTATTGTGGAACAGCGACCCTTACCAGATCCCTTCGAGCCCGAAGTGGTATTGGTACAAAGTACTGGTATGGCGCAATGGCTACAAATGACGCTGGCGCAAAAATTCGGTATCGCGGCAAACATCAGCTTCCCGCTTCCGGCGAGCTTTATATGGGATATGTTTGTGCGCGTGCTGCCAAATATCCCTGAGCAAAGTGCGTTCAACAAACAAAGCATGAGCTGGAAGTTAATGACGCTCATCCCGACAATGCTGGAACAGAGCGAGTTTTCCCTGCTTAAACAGTATCTTGAAGAAGATGACAACGGTCGAAAACTCTCTCAGCTAGCTTCAAGAATTGCTGACCTTTATGACCAGTATTTAGTTTATCGCCCAGATTGGCTAAGCCAGTGGGAAAAGGGAGAACTTGTCGACAATGTGGGCGAAGCTCAATTGTGGCAGGCTCCACTATGGGCGGCTTTGGTGCGCCATACGCAAGAACTTGGGCAACCAGAATGGCACCGTGCCAATCTGTATCAACGTTTTATTAAGGCTCTTGAATCTGCCAGCGAATGCCCGCCAGGTTTGCCATCCCGGGTCTTTATTTGTGGGATTTCAGCGTTACCCCCCGTATACCTTCAGGCGCTGCAAGCCCTGGGTAAACACATTGATGTGCACTTGCTGTTTACCAACCCTTGCCGCTATTACTGGGGTGATATTAAAGACCCGTCTTATCTTGCCAGGCTTATCAGCCGTCGCCGTCGCAAACACACTCAGGAAGACATTACGCTGCCACTTTTTAAAGACAGCAATACGGCTTCTGCACTGTTCAACGACGACGGTGAGCAAGATATTGGCAACCCATTACTGGCCTCGTGGGGGAAATTAGGGCGAGACTACACATACTTGTTGGCCGAGCTGCAGCATTTCGAAGAAATAGACGTTTTTGTCGATATCGAACCTAATAACCTGCTGCGTAATTTGCAGTTCGATTTGCTTGAGTTACAAAACAATGCGGTCACAGGACTTACCATCGAAGAGTTTGAACACAGTCATAAGAAACGTGTCCTTGCTCAAGAAGACCATTCCGTCACCTTCCACGAGTGCCATAGCCCGCAACGCGAAGTAGAAGTGTTGCATGATCAATTGTTGGCGATGCTGGATGCTGATCCAACGTTGACACCGCGCGATATCATCGTGATGGTGGCTGATATCGACAGCTACAGCCCGTTTATCCAGGCCGTATTCGGTAATGCCACAGGCGAACGTCGTTTGCCATTTGCGATTTCTGACCGGCGGGCAAGACAAGCTCACCCGGCGCTACAAGCATTTATATCCTTACTTTCACTACCTGACAGCCGCTTTGCCGCACAGGATGTTCTTGCTCTGCTTGAAGTTCCCGCACTGGCTGCCCGTTTCTCCATTAATGAAGAAGGGCTGCGTTATTTACGCCTGTGGGTGAATGAATCAGGTATCCGTTGGGGTATTGATGACGACAACGTTCGTGAATTAGATCTTCCGGCTACCGGGCAACATACCTGGCGCTTTGGTTTAACGCGCATGTTGTTGGGTTATGCAATGGATAGTCAGGCGGGTGAGTGGCAGTCGATCCTTCCTTATGATGAATCGAGTGGCTTAATCGCTGAACTCGTAGGGCAACTGGCTGAGCTGTTAATGCAGCTGAACATTTGGAGGCGCGAGTTATCTGTGGCGCGTCCATTGGCAGAATGGACGACCGTTTGCCGTGACATGTTGGCGAGCTTCTTCCTGCCTGATACCGAAACAGAAGGTGCTCTGGCGCTGATTGAACAGCAGTGGCAAGACATCATCAAATATGGTCTTGAGTCGCATTATCAGGAAAGCATCTCCTTAATTTTATTAAGAGAGGAGCTGGCGCAGCGGCTAGATCAAGAGCGTATTAGCCAACGTTTTCTGGCTGGGCCGATTAACTTCTGCACCTTGATGCCGATGCGTTCTATCCCGTTCAAAGTGGTGTGCTTGCTTGGCATGAATGACGGGGTGTACCCACGTGCGTTGGCACCACTTGGCTTTGATTTAATGAGTCAGAAGCCTCAGCGCGGCGACCGTAGCCGCAGGGATGACGATCGGTACTTGTTCCTCGAGGCACTTAACTCAGCACAATTGCGCTTCTATATCAGTTATATCGGGCGCTCTATTCAGGACAACAGTCAGCGCTATCCTTCTGTATTAGTTGATGAACTCCTGGATTACATCGCCCAAAGCCATTGTTTGCCGCAAGACACAGAACGAACCTGCGATGACAGCAGTGAGCGTGTGAAAAAACATCTGGTTCAGCAGCATAACCGTACCCCATTTGAGGCGGGGAATTTTATCCCTGGTCTATCGGCACAAAGCTATGCCAGGGAATGGTTGCCTGCCGCCAGCGAGCAAGGGGAAGCACAGGTTCCGTTTATTCAGTCATTACAAGAAGTTGTTCATGACGTCATCACTCTGGATCAACTACAACGTTTCTGGCGACATCCGGTGCGTGCCTTTTTCCAGATGCGTTTGGGTATCAATTTCCGTCTTGAAGAAACTGACCTCCCTGATGCGGAACCTTTCACATTAGATAGCCTTGAACGCTTCCAGATGAACCAGGAATTACTGAATACGCTGGTTCAGGAAGATGACACTCAGCAATTATTCCGCCGCTACCGGGCTGCTGGCCTCTTGCCATATGGCGCTTTTGGCGAAATTTTATGGGAAAGCCAGTTAACAGAAATGGAAGAACTGGCGCAAAAAGTGAGAGCCGAGCGGCAAAATGGCAACAGCCAGGAAGTGTCGCTGCTCATCGATGGAACAAGCCTGGAAGGCTGGCTGTCGGATGTGCAGGAAGACGGCCTGCTGCGCTGGCGGCCATCAATCCTCAACCCAGCACATGGTTTGCAATTGTGGATTGAGCATGTGGTTTGGTGTGCGATGGGAGGGAGTGGTGAAAGCCGTTTGTTCGGGCGGGATTCGACCGAGTGGAAGTTCCCCTCACTTGATGTTGAGCAGGCAAAAAACTATCTCCAGCAACTTATTGATGGTTATCGGAAAGGGTTAACGCAACCGCTACTCCTCCTCCCAATTAGTGGGGGGGCGTGGATAAAAGCCTGTTACGAACCGGCGAATGATGCCATTTTATGGGACGAGCAAACGCAACAGAAAGCCAAAAGTAAGCTATTAGCTGCCTGGGAAGGGAATCAGAGAGTCGAAGGTGAAGGGGCCGATATGTGGCTACAACGCTTGTATCGAACGCTGGAACCTGACTACTACGAAGCCATCATTACCGAGGCTGAGCGTTACTTGCTGCCGCTGTATCGTTTTAACAAAGCATAAAGTCTAGTATAAAAATTGCACAATTTCGTGGGTTCATCTATGATGCGCAACTTGCTCAGGATTGGCGAAAAAAGCATCAATTAAAATAACAAATTTGTTTGAAAATTGTTAATGATGAGTGAGTTATACCTTTTGTACTGTAGATCACAGGCATACATAGCATGTGAAGTATGACGGGTATAGGAAGTTTCGTGATTATGAGGTTCGTGAATGCCTAGATGTAGCACCTGGTTAAAACCGCTTTTCTTGTTAGTCGCTCTTTGGGCACCATTAAGTCAGGCAGACACGGGTTGGCAACCCATCCAGGAAACTATCCGTAAAAGTGAGAAAGACACTCGTCAATATCAGGCTGTACGTCTTGATAACGGTATGACGGTTCTGCTGGTATCCGATCCGCAAGCCGTTAAATCATTGTCTGCGTTAGTGGTTCCGGTTGGATCCTTAGAAGATCCCGACGACCATCTTGGCCTGGCTCACTATCTTGAACATATGACGCTGATGGGCTCTAAAAAGTATCCCGAGCCGGATAGCCTGTCAGAGTTTCTCAAAAAGCATGGTGGCAGCCATAACGCCAGCACCGCAACTTACCGCACCGCGTTTTACCTTGAAGTGGAAAACGATGCGCTAGAAGGGGCGGTCGATCGTTTGTCTGATGCTATCGCTGAGCCAAACCTCGCCCCAGAATATGCTGAACGTGAACGCAATGCGGTCAATGCCGAGCTGACTTTAGCCCGTGCTCGTGACGGTATGCGCATGGCGCAAGTCAGCGCCGAAACCATTAACCCTGCCCACCCAGGCTCACGTTTTTCCGGTGGTAATCTGGAAACTCTGCGCGACAAACCTGGCAGCAAGTTGCTGGATGCGCTGGTGGCTTTCCGAGATAAATATTATTCCGCAAACCTGATGAAAGCGGTTATTTACAGCAATAAGCCATTGCCTGAATTGGCAAAGATTGCTGTGGAAACCTATGGACGGGTGCCGAATAAAAATATCGAACGGCCGAGCATTGGCGTGCCCGTCGTGACAGACGCGCAAAAAGGCATAGTGATTCACTACGTGCCGGCATTGCCGCGCAAAGTGGTACGAGTTGAATTCCGAATCGACAACAATAGCGATAAATTCCGCAGCAAAACCGATGAATTGATTGGCTATTTGATTGGCGTCCGTAGCAACAACACCCTCTCTGATTGGCTGCAAAAGCAAGGCCTTGCAGACAGTATTCGTGCCGACTCCGATCCTATAGTTAACGGCAATAGCGGCGTGTTCGCCATTTCCGTGTCATTGACGGATAAAGGTCTTGCCCAACGTGATGAAGTTGTGGCGGCTATTTTCAGCTATTTAAATCAATTGCGTGAAAATGGTGTCGATAAAAGCTATTTCGATGAGCTTTCCCATGTGTTGGATCTCGACTTCCGTTATCCGTCAATTAGCCGCGATATGGATTACGTGGAATGGTTAGCTGACACCATGCTGCGCGTTCCGGTTGAACATACGCTGGATGCCGTAAATATTGCCGATCAATACGACCCGGCAGCCATCAAAGCTCGGCTGGATATGATGACGCCACAGAATGCGCGCATCTGGTATATCAGCCCGAAAGAGCCACATAACAAAACCGCTTATTTTGTCGAAGCGCCTTATCAGGTCGATAAAATTACCCCACAAGTATTCAGTGACTGGCAGCAAAAAACCGCGGCAATTAAGCTGGAATTGCCTCAGTTGAACCCGTACATACCGGACGATTTTACGTTGGTTAAACCAGAAAAAACCTACGCTCACCCTGAGCTGTTGGTGAAAGAGCCTGGTTTACGCGTGCTGTATATGCCAAGCCACTATTTTGCCAGCGAGCCTAAAGCTAATGTGACGATGGTGCTGCGTAATCCACAGGCCATGGACAGCGCGAAAAATCAGGTGCTATTTGCCCTGAATGACTATCTGGCGGGAATTGCCCTGGATCAGTTAAGCAACCAGGCTGCGGTGGGGGGCATTGGTTTCTCAACCAACGCTAACAGTGGTTTGATGGTGAATGCCAATGGCTACACCCAACGTTTACCGCAGCTTTTTGAAGCGCTGTTAAAGGGTTACTTCTCCTATACACCGACCCAGGAACAACTGGATCAGGCGAAGTCGTGGTATACCCAAATGATGGATTCGGCAGACAAAGGCAAAGCTTACGATCAGGCTATTATGCCGGTGCAAATGGTGTCGCAGGTGCCTTATTTCCAACGTGAAGTTCGCCGTGCGCTGTTGCCAGAGCTGACCTTGAAAGATGTGCTTGATTACCGTGACGCCTTAAAAACCAATGCGAAACCTGAGTTTTTAGTGCTGGGTAACATGTCTCCTGAGCAGGCAAAAGAGCTGGCGCATAACGTACAAAGCCAGCTTGCCACCAAAGGAAATGAATGGTGCCGCAATAAAGACGTGCTGGTGGATAAACAACATTTAGCGATGTTCGAAAAGGCGGGTAGCAGCACGGATTCAGCGCTGGCGGCGATTTACGTGCCGAAAGGTTATGATGAAACCGTAAGTACCGCTTACAGCTCAATGTTAGGGCAAATTATTCAGCCGTGGTTCTACAACCAGTTACGCACTCAGGAGCAGTTGGGTTACGCAGTGTTCGCCTTCCCGATGTCGGTTGGGCGTCAATGGGGGGTTGGTTTCTTGCTGCAAAGTAACGACAAACAACCTGCATATCTGTACCAACGTTTTAAGGCGTTTTACCCAACAGCCGAGCAAAAGCTGCGTAGCATGAGTCCTGAGGATTTTGCGCAAATTCAGCAGGGCATGATCAGTGAAATTATGCAGGCACCGCAAACCTTGTCTCAGGAAGCTTCGCAACTGAGCAAAGATTTCGATCGCGGAAACCTGGACTTTGATTCGCGTGATAAAGTAGTCGCCGAAATTAAAAAGCTGACTCCGCAGAAACTGGCTGATTTCTTCCACCAGGCCGTGATTGAGCCGCAAGGAATGGCAATTTTGTCGCAAATTTCTGGCAGCAACAATGGCAAGGCAGAGTACGCCGCTCCGGAAGGATGGAAAACCTGGAAGGAGGTCAGCGGGTTGCAACAGTCGTTGCCGCTCGTAGAATCTAAGTGATATACCCGTCATCCTTCAAGCTGCAGGGTGTTGGCTGCACTCACAAACCCCAGTCGCTTACTTAAGTAAGCTCCCGGGGATTTGCTCCCTTGCCGCCTACCAGCAGCTCGAATGCTAACGGGTATAGCAGCCAACACACCTGCAATTTGAAAGACAAAGGGTAAATAATGACCGGAACCACGCAGCCTCTTAATCCCCTGAGTTTACCTTTGACGGGGGAGAGGCTGATTGAAGCCTCTGCCGGTACCGGAAAAACATTCACCATTGCAGCGCTGTATTTGCGCCTGTTACTTGGCCTGGGTGGGCAAAATGCCCATCCTCGTCCACTCTCCGTCGAAGAATTATTGGTCGTAACGTTTACTCAGGCTGCGACCGAAGAACTCCGTGGCCGTATTCGTGCCAATATTCATGAATTACGTATCGCCTGCGTTCGCAACCGTACTGAAAATCCCCTGTTCCAAAGCTTGCTGACGGAGATCCCCGATCTTCACCAGGCTGCGCAAATTTTGCGTCTTGCTGAACAGCAAATGGACGAAGCCGCCATCTTTACCATCCATGGTTTTTGCCAAAGGATGCTCAGCCTGAATGCCTTTGAATCAGGCATGTTGTTCGAGCAACAGCTTATTGAAGATGAATCGCTGTTGCGCCGCCATGCATGTGCTGATTTCTGGCGTCGCCATTGTTACCCACTGCCAAAGCCGGTAGCGCAGGTGATGGCTGAGGAGTGGGCGGGGCCTGAAGAGTTGCTCCGGGATATAAATAGCTGGTTGCAAGGTGAGCAGCCTGTACTGAAGCAACCGCCTGCCGATGATGAAACGCTGCTGGCGCGTCACCAAAAGATCATCACTGCGATTGAGGATGTAAAAGCACAATGGCGTGCAAGTGCTGACGACATCGTGCAGATTCTCAGTGAAGCGAAAATTGATCGCCGTAGCTACAGCAGTAAAAACTTACCTAACTGGTTGAATATTGTTGGCACCTGGGCGCAAACAGAAACCACGACCTATAAATTGCCCGAGCAACTCGAACGATTCTCTCAATCGATGTTGGATGAGAAAACAAAAGAAGGTCAGCCGCCACAGCATCCGGTTTTCAGAGCAATTAACTCGTTATTAGGCGAACCGCTGACGCTGCGTGATTTAGTCATTGCCCGCGCGATGGCGGAAATCCGTTATACGGTTCAGCAGGAAAAACGCCGCCGAGGGGAGCTGGGATTCGACGATATGCTGACTCGCCTCGATGAAGCTTTGCATAAACCCGGTGGTGAAGCGCTAGCTGCTGCTATTCGCGGGCGCTTCCCGGCGGCGATGATTGATGAATTCCAGGATACTGACCCGCAGCAATATCGCATCTTCAGGCGTTTGTATATCAATCAGCCGGACACCGCGCTATTGCTTATTGGCGACCCAAAACAGGCGATATATGCATTCCGTGGCGCGGACATTTTTACCTATATGAAAGCGCGTCATGAGGTAAGTGCCCACTACACGCTCGACACCAACTGGCGCTCATCTCCAGGGATGATAAGCAGTGTGAATACCCTGTTCCAGCAGCTGGATAATCCCTTCTTATTCCAGCAAATTCCTTTCTTAGCGGTGAAAGCCGCAGCCAAAAATAGCGGTCTGCGTTTTACCCTCAAAGGTAAAAATCAGGCGGCGATGTCGTTCTGGGCGCAATCGGGCGATGGCTGCGGAGTGAGTGATTACCAACAAACCATGGCGATGCAGTGCGCGCAGCAGATACGGGACTGGTTAAGCGCCGGGCAGCGCGGCGAAGCGTTGCTGTGGAAGGGGGAAGAATCGCGACCGGTACGGTCATCGGATATTACTATTCTGGTTCGAAGCCGTGGCGAGGCGTCTATTGTGCGCGAAGCCCTGGCGAGCCTGAACATTCCGTCCGTCTATCTTTCAAACCGCGACTCGGTATTCGCAACACCGGAAGCGCGTGAAATTTTGTGGATTTTGCAGGCGGTGCTGGCTCCAGAAATGGAAACCGCGCTGCGCAGTGCAGTTGCGACCAGCATGTTTGGCCTTGATGCCCGCATGATTGAAGCGCTTAACGAAGATGAAAACGCCTGGGATCAACTGGTCGAGGAGTTTTCAGAGTATCGGCACATTTGGTTGCGTCGGGGCGTCATGCCCATGTTACGTGCGCTCATCGCCCGCCGCCAAATTGCCGAAAATTTACTGGCTACACCAGGTGGCGAGCGCCGTCTGACCGATATTCTGCATATCAGCGAATTGCTACAAGAAGAAGCCTCACAGACTGACAGCGAACATGCTCTGGTCCGTTGGTTGGCGCAGCAAGTTGCTGAACCTGATAGCAACGCCTTCAGCCAACAATTACGTCTTGAAAGCGACCGCCATTTGGTACAAGTCGTCACTATTCACAAATCGAAAGGGCTGGAATACCCGCTGGTCTGGTTACCGTTTATCGCCAACTATCGTGCGCAGAACAGCGGTTTGTATCACGACCGTTCTACATTCGCGCCGTTGCTGGATTTAAGCGACGATGCTGAAAGCCTGAGTCTCGCTGAAGAAGAGCGCCTGGCAGAAGATTTACGTCTGTTGTATGTGGCTCTGACTCGTTCTATCTGGCATTGCAGTCTCGGTGTTGCCCCGTTGTTTAAAGGGAATCGCGCCAAAAAAGGAGCCAGTGACCTGCATCTTGGGGCATTAGGTTATCTTCTGCAAAAAGGTGAAGCGAAAGATGCTGCGGGTCTTCAGGCTTGTTTGCAGGAACTGGCGAGCGAGTCGATTAGCATTGAAGAACCAAGGTCTGAGGATTTCACGCCATGGCAACCCGTGAGTGCTGAACTTCCGCAACTTAGCGCCCGAATGATGAAAAGACAGGTGGCGGATAACTGGCGTGTGACCAGTTATTCCGGTTTGCAACAGCATGGCAGCAGCCTGGCACAGGATTTATTGCCACGCCTGGATGTCGATGCTGCAGGGGCTGCGCCGGTACAAAGTGAGTCATTACTCACTCCGCACACCTTCCCTCGCGGGGCCGGACCTGGCACATTCCTGCATAGCTTATTCGAAGGCATTGATTTTACTCAGCCACTTGATGAAACGTGGATGGCTAAGCAGTTAGACGAACAAGGTTTTGGCGAGAAGTGGCAGCCGGTGTTAACCGACTGGTTAAGCACAATTTTACAGGCTCCGTTGAATGAAACGGGCGTGTCTCTCAACCAATTAGCGCCACGAGAGAAACAGGTCGAACTGGAATTTTATCTGCCGATTGAGAGTGATTTACAGGCTACGCAACTGGATACCCTGGTGCGTGAATATGATCCGTTATCGTCAGGTTGCCCACCGTTAAACTTCAGGCAAGTGCGTGGCATGCTGAAAGGGTTTATCGACCTGGTGTTCCGCTGGCAAGGGCGCTATTACCTGCTGGATTATAAATCGAACTGGTTAGGCGAAGACAGCAGTGCTTACACTCAGGAAGCTATGGCTTCGGCAATGCAATCTCATCGCTATGATCTGCAATATCAGTTGTATACCCTGGCGCTGCACCGTTATTTGCGCCACCGCATTGCTGATTATGACTACCAGACTCATTTCGGGGGAGTCATTTATCTTTTCTTGCGCGGTGTTGAAAGCCACGGCTCGTCGCAGGGGATTTTTGCCACGCGCCCTGATGAACAATTGATTGTGAAAATGGACGCACTCTTTGCAATGAAAACGGATGTCGCGGCACAAACGGACGAGGTGACGCCATGAAAATGTCTGAGCTGTTACAGCAGGCTGTCGAGCAAAAGCTGTTGCGCGCACTCGATGCGCAGTTTGCCATGATAATTGCCGGTGACGAGCAACCCGCCGTGATGCTGGCCGCCGCGTTAGTCAGCCATGATGCCGGTGAAGGTCATGTCTGCATTCCTCTTTCTCGTTTAACGCCCGAGTTCTGTTTTGCCGGGCGACAACCCGATTTTGCAGAGCAACTGTTTTCCCTGGCTGCACTAAAGTCCGGCTGGCGCGAGGCGCTGCTTGCTTCTGAAGCAGTGAGTGAGCATGAAGGTGCTACGCCGCTGAAGCTGATTGGTGAGCGGCTGTACCTCAATCGGATGTGGCAAAACGAAGTGTCGGTAGCACGGTTTTTTGGTGAGGAAAATCGTGCTATTACTCTCGACGGAACACAGGTCATCCACGTTCTGAATCAACTGTTTGAACCGATGGCTGATATCGACTGGCAAAAGGTGGCGGCAGCTGTCGCCCTGACGCGGCGCATTTCTGTGATTTCTGGTGGGCCGGGAACCGGCAAAACCACTACAGTTGCCAAATTGCTCGCCGCCCTGGTGCAGCTTTCGGATGACAAACCTTTGCGTATCCAACTTGCGGCACCCACCGGGAAAGCTGCGGCACGGCTGACGGAATCGCTGGGTTCGGCTTTGCGCCGCTTACCGCTGGATGACGCGCAGAAAGCGGCATTACCGAACGACGCCTGTACGTTGCACCGCTTACTGGGAGCGCAACCCAACAGCCAACGCTTGCGTTACCATGCCGGGAATCCTCTGCATCTTGATGTGCTGGTGGTTGATGAAGCTTCGATGGTCGACTTGCCGATGATGGCGAAATTGATCAACGCAATGCCTGCCCATGCGCGCGTGATTTTCCTCGGCGACCGTGACCAACTGGCTTCAGTAGAAGCGGGTGCGGTGCTTGGAGATATATGCCACTTCGTCACGCGCGGATATTCACCGGAGAGAGCCGCTGAGTTAAGCCACCTGACGGGCTATTCACTGCCTGCGGGTGAGGGCAGCCAGGCGAGCGTATTGCGGGATGGGCTTTGTTTGCTGCAAAAAAGCTACCGCTTTGATAGCAAGTCCGGCATTGGGCAACTGGCGTTTGCCGTTAACGCCAGCGATGTGAAGCAGGCCAGAGAGGTCTTCTCAAAAGGTTTTGGTGATATTTCGAAACAGCCGCTCCGTGAGACTGAAGATTATGCGCGGATGATTGCCGACACGGTGGAAGGTTATCGGCCCTATCTTGAGTTGATGCGTAGCCATGTAGATCCCGCGGTGATTCTTGACGCCTTTGGCCGTTATCAGTTGCTGTGTGCGTTGCGGGAGGGGCCGTTTGGCGTTAGTGGCCTGAATAACCGTATCGAACTGGCACTGATTCAAAAACGATTGATTGAGCGGCCAAACCCGACGGTATCGCGCTGGTATAACGGCAGGCCAATTATGATTTCCCGTAACGACAGTTCGTTGGGGTTATTCAACGGCGATATTGGTATTGCTCTGGACATGGGGGAGGGGCTGCGCGTCTGGTTCCCGATGCCGGATGGCAACATCAAATCTGTGCAGCCGAGCCGTCTGCCTGGCCATGAAACCGCATTCGCCATGACGGTGCATAAATCTCAAGGGTCGGAATTCGAGCACGCCGCACTGGTTTTGCCAAATCAATACACCGCAGTGGTGACGCGTGAGCTGGTCTACACCGCAATCACTCGTGCTCGCAATCAATTGTCTTTGTACGCCGATGATCGGGTGTTAGAAAAAGCGATTGTAACGAAGACGGAACGTCGTAGTGGATTGATGGAAAGTTTTAGCTAGCCTTTTCAGGGCTAGCTTAGGGTGCTGACAAAGAAGGAAAAAACGTGGTTTTTCCTTCTTTGTGGTTATTAGCCGAAAATCAATAAATTGATTTTCCTTGTTTTTTATTTGGTGATATATGTTCGCTTTGCGAAAGAATAAGGTTTGTCATCAACCTAAGCTAAATCAGCCATCAACACTTTCGAGCGGCGCTGGTAGTTGTACATCTCTTTTTTGCTTTCTGGCAGCAGTTCAACATCAACCGGCATAAAGCCCCGTTCCTGGAACCAGTGAATGCTCCGGGTTGTCAGCACGAACAGTTTGCTCAGCCCCATTTGACGGGCTTGCGTAGCAATACGCTGCAACAAAACTTCACCGCGTGATGAACTGCGATAATCAGGATGAACTGCAACGCAGGCCATTTCACCAATGCCCTCTTCCTGGAACGGATAGAGTGCAGCACAAGCGATGGTCAGGTTGTCGCGCTGAATAATGGTGAACTTGTCGATCTCCATTTCCAGTTGCTCACGCGAGCGGCGCACCAGAATCCCTTGCTGTTCCAGCGGACGAATCAGCTCCAGAATACCGCCGATATCGTTGATGGTGGCACGACGAATTTGCTCCGCACTCTCCATCACAATCTGCGTACCAATGCCATCGCGGGAGAACAGTTCCTGCAACAGCGCACCATCTTCTTGATAGCTGATTAAATGACTGCGACGCACGCCGCTGCGACAGGCTTTCACTGCACCACGCAGAAAACGCACGGTGCCAGAGTGATAGTCCCCGGCTACTTCAAGCTCTTCAATGCGTTTTTGTGCATCGTTGGGGAACAGTTCTGAAACGATATTGCCGTTGTCATCGATAACGCCCTGAGAAGAGCAGAAGCCAATCATTTTTTCGGCTTTCAGTTTGACCGCCAGTTGCGTGGCAATCTCTTCTGAAGTGAGGTTGAAGCTTTCGCCCGTGACGGAAACCGCGACCGGGCCCATTAGTACGATTGCGCCGTTATCAAGCTGACGGTGAATGGCTTCTTCGTCGATACGACGAACACGACCACTGTGGCAATAATCCACGCCATCATCCACGCCCAACGGTTGCGCGATAATAAAGTTGCCGCTGACGACGTTGATATGCGCCCCTTGCAACGGTGTGTTGCCAAGGCTCATGGACAAACGTGCTGTGATATCCAGTTGCAATAATCCTGCTGCCTGTTTTACCAGCTCAAGGGTTTTTGCATCAGTGACACGCGTATGTTTGTGATAGATAGGTTCATGATTATGCGAAGCCAGATTGGCATCTATTTGCGGGCGCGCGCCATACACCACCACCAGACGAATTCCCAGGCTGTGTAACAGCCCAATATCATTGACGATACTGGAAAAGTTCTCGTGTTCAATGGCTTCGCCGCCAAGCATAATGACAAACGTTTTTCCCCGATGGGCATTTATATAGGGAACAGAATGGCGGAATCCCTGTACCAGTTCGGTTCTACGTTCCTTCACCACGGCAAGCCCTCATTGCATGATTATTCGTAATTTCTGTATTTTTATTCTTTTATTGCTTCAGGTGCAAGCAGGATTTACCGCAAAGCAGAAATTTCTGCATCTGGCTTGTCAGGGGCTTGATTGCGAATGTTTACCCTTTTATGAGTGACAGTATGGGGATGTTTCGCTAAAGTTTTCGGCTCAAAAAATAAATGTCGTTATTTGGTTCACGGAAAAACACCGCTCAGGAGAGCTATGTCTGATTCCCGTTCTTTAATTAGTCGTCGCCGCTTATTGCAGGGCGCAGGCGCTATGTGGCTACTGAGTGTCAGCCAGGTTGGCTTTGCAGCCTCGAGCCTGGTCGTGGCGGTGCGTGTCTGGCCGGCATCGTCTTACACTCGTGTCACACTGGAATCGAACAAAGAGCTTAAGTATAAGCAGTTCGCACTGAGCAACCCCGATCGGGTGGTGGTGGACATTGAAGGTGTGAATTTAAATTCAGTATTGAAAGGTATTGGCGGCCAAATTCGTGGCGACGATCCTTTTATCAAATCAGCGCGTGTCGGGCAGTTTGATCCGCAAACTGTGCGCATGGTTTTTGAGCTCAAGCAGAACGTCACGCCGCATCTTTTCGCCCTGGCACCGGTAGCAGAATTTAAAGAACGCCTGGTGATGGATCTCTATCCGGCCAATATGAACAGCGAGCAAGATCCGCTGTTAGCCCTGCTGGAAGATTACAACAACGGCAAACTGGACAAAGATGCGCCACCGTCACCTGAACAAGGGCCGAAGCCGGGTAAAGCCGGGCGCGACAGGCCAATTGTGATCATGCTCGATCCTGGGCACGGCGGGGAAGATCCCGGTGCCATCGGGCCAAATAAGACGCGCGAAAAAGATATTGTGCTGCAAATCGCTCGTCGCCTGAAAGCGCTTATTGATAAAGAAGCGAACATGAAAGCCTATATGACGCGTAACGAGGATGTGTTTATCCCGTTAAAAGTCAGGGTGGCGAAAGCGCAGAAGCAACGTGCTGATTTATTTGTTTCTATTCATGCGGATGCGTTTACTTCAGGCGCGGCACGCGGCTCCTCGGTCTTTGCACTTTCAACCAAAGGTGCCACCAGTACTGCGGCAAAATTCCTTGCTCAAACACAGAACGCTGCCGACTTGATCGGTGGGGTGAGTAAGAGTGGTGACAGGTATCTCGACCACACGATGTTCGATATGGTGCAGTCGTTGACCATCAACGATAGCCTTAAATTCGGCAAAGAAGTTCTAACCCGATTGGGTCGAGTGAACAAGCTGCATAAAAACAGTGTTGATCAGGCTGGCTTTGCCGTGCTGAAAGCACCGGATATTCCATCGATTCTGGTGGAAACCGCATTTCTGAGTAACGTTGAGGAAGAGCGCAAACTGCGTACTGCAACTTTCCAGCAGGAAGTTGCGGAGTCAATTCTGGCAGGGATTAGGGCGTACTTTGCGGATAGTTCGCGATTAGCACGGCGTGGATAGAGCCAATTTATTGTCGGATGACGCTTGCGCTTATCCGACCTACAACTGCATTTCGTAGGGTGGACATCAAATCACCCGGATTTCAGATACAAAAAAACACCCGTTAAGGTGTTTAAATGTTGGTTGCGGGGGCCAGATTTGAACTGACGACCTTCGGGTTATGAGCCCGACGAGCTACCAGGCTGCTCCACCCCGCGTCCGTAAACTTCTTTAGTACCCAAATGATTTTCATCATTGCGCTAAACTTCAGCGTCTTAGTTGGTTGCGGGGGCCAGATTTGAACTGACGACCTTCGGGTTATGAGCCCGACGAGCTACCAGGCTGCTCCACCCCGCGTCCGTATAACTATTTACTGCTAATGGTTTTCACCACCGCGCTAAACTCAGCGACTTTTTAATTGGTTGCGGGGGCCAGATTTGAACTGACGACCTTCGGGTTATGAGCCCGACGAGCTACCAGGCTGCTCCACCCCGCGTCCGTGGAAGCGCACTATACTCTGCTCGGCTTTTGATGCAACCCTTTTTTTAAAAAATACCCGATTTGTCTCATCTAACTGATAATAATTTAATTTAAGTACAAATAACGAACACATCTGGGCTGTGCGAGGCGCAACTCGTTTAAATCTTGCGGCGTGTTTGCTATCTTCCCGTGGCGTAATGCGGCATAAACAGGGCGAGGAAGTAATGATAGGACGTTGGACGAAGTACATTGTAACTGGGGTAATGGTTGCCATTCTGGCTGGCTGTTCCTCGAAACCGACAGATAAAGGTCAGCAATATAAGGACGGGAAGTTCACCCAGCCATTTTCCCTGGTCAATCGCCCGGATGCGGTAGGGGCGCCCATTAACGGTGGCGACTTTGCTGAGCAAGTTAACCAGATTCGTTCTGCCTCTCCTCGCCTCTATAATAGCAAGAGCGATGTTTACGGCGCGGTTCAGCAGTGGCTGCAGGCCGGTGGCGATACTAGTAAGTTGAGCCAGTACGGGATTGACGCCTGGCAGATGGAAGGTGCCGACAACTACGGCAACGTGCAATTCACCGGCTATTACACACCAGTCGTGCAGGCGCGTTACACCCGTCAGGGTGAGTTCCAGTATCCGATTTACCGCATGCCACCAAAACGCGGACGTTTACCTTCCCGTGCCGAAATCTACAGTGGTGCCCTGAGCGACAGCTACATTATTGCTTACAGCAACTCCTTAATGGATAACTTCATTATGGATGTGCAGGGCAGTGGCTATATCGATTTTGGCGATGGCCAGCCATTAACCTTCTTTGGTTACTCAGGCAAGAATGGCCACGCTTATCGCAGTATCGGTAAGGTGCTTATCGACCGCGGTGAAGTAAAGAAAGAAGATATGTCGATGCAAGCCATTCGTCACTGGGGTGAAACTCATAGCCAGGCCGAAGTACAGGAACTGCTTGAGCAGAACCCATCTTTTGTCTTCTTTAAACCTGCAAGCTTCGCGCCAGTGAAAGGGGCGAGTGCCGTACCGTTAATTGGCCGCGCCTCTGTCGCGTCGGACCGCTCGATCATTCCAGCAGGCACCACGATTCTGGCAGAAGTCCCGTTACTGGATAACAACGGTAAATTCAGCGGGCAATATGAATTACGCGTGATGGTAGCACTGGATGTTGGTGGCGCGATTAAAGGCCAGCACTTTGATATCTACCAGGGGATTGGCGCGGATGCCGGTCACCGAGCAGGTTGGTACAACCATTATGGTCGCGTTTGGGTACTGAAAAACGCACCAGGTACTACCAACAGCGTATTTACCGGTTAAATTTTCCCCCTGACGGGCTGTATAATCAGCCCGTCGTCTTTACCCGCAAGAACACCCGCAAAGATTTTTCCGAGGATAACGTAATGTCTGTAGTGTTGACTGATGCCTGGCTGCAACGCTTTGGTGGTACTGCTCGTTTGTATGGCCGCAATGCCCTACAACTGTTTGCGGATGCGCATGTTTGCGTGATTGGCATTGGTGGCGTCGGCTCCTGGGCGGCAGAAGCACTGGCGCGTACCGGTATCGGCGCGATTACGCTTATCGATATGGATGATGTTTGCGTGACCAACACCAACCGCCAGATTCACGCATTGCGCGATAACGTCGGGCAGGCCAAGACCGAAGTGATGGCGGCGCGTATTCGTGAAATTAACCCGGAATGCCGCGTCACGGTAGTGGATGACTTTATTACTGCGGAAAATACCGCGCAGCTGCTTAATCAAGGTTTTAGCTACGTTATTGACGCTATTGATAGCGTGCGCCCTAAAGCGGCTCTGATCGCTTACTGTCGACGCAATAAGATCCCGCTGGTTACAACCGGTGGAGCAGGCGGGCAAATCGATCCTACGCAGATTCAAGTGGTCGATCTGGCGAAGACTATTCAGGATCCGCTGGCAGCAAAACTGCGCGAAAGACTAAAAAGTGATTTTGGCGTGGTGAAGAACAGTAAAGGAAAGCTCGGTATTGATTGCGTGTTTTCCACCGAAGCGCTGGTTTATCCGCAGGCTGATGGTTCAGTGTGTGCAATGAAAAGTACCGCCGATGGCCCGAAACGTATGGACTGTGCATCCGGTTTTGGTGCGGCAACGATGGTCACCGCCAGCTTTGGTTTTGTGGCGGTGTCCCATGTTTTAAAGAAAATGATGGCAAAAGCGGCGCGGAATCAGGGCTGAACCGCGGTACGAACGGCTTGCGCTAATGCCGCAAGCCCGCTGCTGCGCGAGGCGCTTAGCTGATTGCGCAGCCCTAAATCATCGAACAGGGCGAGCGGATCGTCATTCAGCAACTGTTCAGCCGTTTTCCCCTCGATTGCTGTGAGTAACACCGCCAGCAAACCGCGAACAATTCGCCCCTCACTATCCCCATAGAAATGCAGCGTGCCATTTGCCTGTAGGCTGTGACCCAACCAGACTCGGTTTTCACAGCCTGCAATTTCTATCTCATCGCGTTTGAGGTCTGCGGGAAGTGCCGGAAGTTGTTTCCCCAGCAGTATCAGCTGGCGATATTTATCTTCCCACTGCTGCAACGGAGCAAAAGTGTCTCGTAAACTGTCAGCGGTGATCGATGTGCCAAAAGGGTGACCGGCTAAAAATTCACTTGTCATTTAATCCACCAAAATTTCCAGCGCGTTGTCGATGGCTTTGACCAGCGCATCGACATCAGCCTGAGTATTGTAGGGGGCAAAAGAAGCACGCAAGGTGCCAGCAACACCCAATGCGGCAAGCAAAGGCTGAGCACAATGCTGGCCAGCACGCAGTGAAATGCCCGATTCAGCCAACAGTGTAACCATGTCGTTGTGGTGAACACCTTCAAAATCAAATGCTAACAGGCTCGAGTCCTGGCAGCGGAAGCTGCGAAAACCCGGTCGCTTTGCCAGTTCTGCTTCGGCAAGCGTCGCCAGCCCACGGCTATATGTTTCAGCTTCGGTTAAATCAACGCTTTCGAGCCATTCAAGTGCTGCACTCAGGCCAATAACTCCCGCAACGTTTGGCGTACCCGCTTCAAAACGATATGGCACAGGCTGCGTTTTAAAGCCTTCAAATGAGACATGCGTAATCATTTTCCCGCCGCCTAGCCACGGAGACATCTCTTCGAGCAGCGCAGTTTTTCCATAGAGCGCACCGATGCCGGTTGGGCCATACAGTTTGTGGGCGGAGAAAGCGTAAAAATCGATATCTAACGCTTGTACATCCGGTGGGCAATGCACCACACCTTGTGCGCCGTCAACCATGACAGCAGCGCCTGCTTCATGGGCAAGCGTAATCGCTTTGGCCAGATCCGGGCAGCCGCCGGTGACGTTAGACATTTGCCCCAACGCGAGGATTTTGGTTCGTGCGTTAAGTAACGCGGGCAATTTGCTTAAATCGGCGAGGTAATCTTTGCCAAGCGGTAGCTTGATAATCTTCGCGCCAGTTTGTTCTGCAACCATTAACCACGGCACAAAGTTGGCGTGGTGCTCGGCTTCGCTAACAATAATTTCGTCGCCAGTTTGCAGGCGAGGGCGGGCGTAGCATTGAGCGACCATGTTAATCGCTTCAGTAGTGCCACGTGTCCAGACGATGTCTTTGCCCGAAGGTGCGTTGAGCAGCGCAGCGACGCTATCACGAGCGGCTTCATAACGCTCAGTAAGGCGTTGTGCTTCGGCAAATTGGCTACGATGAACATTACCGGCGCTCAGGCTATAAAACTGCTGAGTCGCTTCAATGACGGCGCGAGGTTTAAGGGTAGTTGCGGCACTATCTAGATAGACACCAGCATCAGCCAGCGCCGGAAACTGGCTGCGAAAACTGGCGGGATTGAATGTTTTCATGATTTTCCTCGTATCACTATGAGACGATCGTGGCGCATTTGTCTTAATCGCACAAGGGATCAATGACCTTCGGAATAGTCTGCTTAGCCAGGCAAGCTCGTGAAAGAGGGTTATGCTGAATAATGTTAGGTGAATCTTTCACCCTGGTTATTTTTAAGAGTTAATCAGCATTAATCGCTACTAAGGAGAAGAATATGAACAAGGCAGCCGCAGCAGTATCAGCAGGTCTAATGGTTCTTGCTCTTTCAGCATGTTCAAGCCCGAACTACGTGATGCACACCAATGATGGTCGAAGCATCGTCGCTGATGGCAAACCTCACACCGATGACGAGACAGGGATGATTCAGTACAAAGATGCTAATGGGAACAAACAGCAGATTAACCGTACTGACGTCAAAGAGATGGTTGAGTTGGAACAGTAATCTTTTTGCTCAAACTTCAGGTTGTTCAAACTACAGATTACTCAAACTACAGGCAAAAAAAAGCACCGCAATTAGCGGTGCTACATTAATCACTATGGACAGACAGGGTAAATGTACAGGAAGTGAAAAAGGGGTAGCGAAGCTACCGGGGTCTGGAATGCCAGACCAATTGCAAACACAACAACACAACATCACAACCGTAAGCCAAAAGCCCTCCGAAACACGCATTCCAGATAACTTTTCGTTCCGGCTCAGGAAGTGACGCCACTATAGGTATTTGCTGGTGCATCCTCAACGGACAATTTATAATGGCTCAGATAAAAAAAACTAATAGGTTAATTAAGTTCACCTATTTGTTAATAGACTTTAACATTTAAGCCAATCAACTATGTCCAAGCGTTTGCCACCTTTAAATGCCTTACGTGTCTTTGATGCCGCAGCTCGTCACCTGAGTTTTACTAAAGCGGCCGAAGAATTATTCGTGACTCAGGCCGCCGTGAGCCACCAGATAAAGTCCCTGGAGGATTTTCTGGGCCTAAAATTGTTTCGTCGTCGCAACCGCTCGTTGCTGCTGACGGAAGAAGGGCAGAGTTACTATCTGGACATCAAAGAGATATTCTCACAGTTAACCGAGGCCACTCGTAAGCTGCAGGCTCGTAGCGCCAAGGGGGCGTTAACGGTCAGTCTGTTGCCAAGTTTTGCCATTCATTGGTTAGTGCCACGCCTCACTAGCTTTAATACAGCTTATCCGGGAATCGACGTTCGTATACAGGCGGTTGACCGTCAGGAAGATAAACTTTCAGATGATGTCGACGTCGCGATTTTTTACGGACGCGGCAACTGGCCGGGCTTGCGTGTGGAAAAACTGTACGCAGAGTATCTGCTACCGGTTTGTTCACCCATGCTGTTAACGGGCGACAAGCCGATCAAAACCCCAGAAGATTTAGCCCATCATACTTTGCTGCATGATGCGTCTCGTCGTGACTGGCAGACCTACACCCGCCAATTGGGGGTAAGCCATATCAATGTGCAGCAAGGTCCGATATTTAGCCACAGCGCGATGGTGCTGCAGGCTGCGATTCACGGGCAAGGCATTGCTTTGGCAAATAATGTGATGGCGCAATCGGAAATTGAAGCGGGTCGTTTGGTTTGCCCATTCAATGATGTTCTGGTGAGTAAAAATGCCTTTTATCTTGTTTGTCATGACAGCCAGGCAGAACTGGGTAAAATAGCGGCCTTCAGGCAGTGGATTCTGGCGAAAACCGCGAGCGAACAAGAAAAATTCCGTTTTCGCTACGATCAATAAGCAAACCAGTGCGTAGGCATGCCACTACGCCTTACTTTAGGGTTACACCATGACCAGCCGATTCATGCTGATTTTTACTGCGATTAGCGGTTTTATCTTTGTCGCCCTCGGCGCCTTTGGGGCACATGTATTAAGCAAAACGCTTGGTGTTGTTGAGATGGGGTGGATTCAAACCGGTCTCGAATATCAAGCATTTCATACATTAGCGATTTTTGGTCTGGCCGTTGCCATGCAGCGCCGGATCAGCATTTGGTTTTACTGGAGCAGCGTATTTATGGCGCTCGGTACTGTTCTATTCAGCGGCAGTCTTTATTGCCTGGCGCTGTCTCACTTACGCCTGTGGGCGTTTGTTACTCCCGTCGGTGGGATGAGTTTTCTCGCCGGTTGGATCTTGATGTTGATTGGTGCAATGCGCCTGAAACGTAGGGGCGCAAGCCATGAATAAAGTTATTTTGTACTGCCGACAAGGTTTTGAGAAAGAGTGTGCGGCAGAGATTACCGATAAAGCCAACCAGCGTGGCGTGTACGGTTTTGCACGTGTAAAAGAAAACAGCGGTTATGTGGTTTACGAATGTTATCAGCAAGATGATGCTGACAAACTGGCGCGTGAATTGCCGTTCAGGGATTTGATCTTTGCCCGTCAAATGTTCGTTGCCAGTGAACTGCTTAAAGATCTTCCAACCGACGATCGCATTACACCGATCACCGGCATGTTGACGGGTATGGTCGAGAAAGGCGGCGATCTACGCGTGGAAGTGGCCGATACCAACGAAAGCAAAGAACTGATGAAGTTCTGCCGTAAGCTGACGGTGCCATTGCGCACCAGCCTGCGCGAAGCCGGTATTCTGACCAATTACGAAACGCCAAAACGCCCGGTAGTGCATGTGTTCTTTATTGCACCGGGTTGCTGCTACACCGGCTATTCGTATACCACGAACAACTCGCCTTTCTATATGGGCATCCAGCGTCTGAAATTGCCTTCCGAGGCACCAAGCCGTTCAACGCTGAAACTGGAAGAAGCTTTCCATACTTTCATTCCTGCTGATGAGTGGGACGAGCGTCTGGCAAACGGGATGCACGCCGTTGACCTTGGAGCCTGTCCTGGCGGTTGGACTTACCAATTAACGCAACGCAACATGTGGGTTTGTTCCGTCGATAACGGCCCAATGGCGCAAAGCCTGATGGACACCGGGCAAGTGACCTGGTTGCAGGAAGATGGTTTTAAATATAAGCCAACCCGCAACAACATTTCCTGGATGGTTTGCGACATGGTTGAGAAACCGGCGAAAGTGGCGAGTCTGATGGCGACGTGGTTAGTGAATGGCTGGTGTCGCGAAACCATTTTCAACCTCAAGTTGCCAATGAAGAAGCGCTATGAAGAAGTGTCGCAAAACCTGGCGTTGATTCATGAAAAACTGGCAGAACATGGTATCAGCGCCGAGATTCAGGCACGCCAGTTGTACCATGACCGTGAAGAAGTGACTGTACACGTGCGCCGTATGTGGGCTGCAGTGGGCGGCCGTCGCGACGAGCGTTAATTTAATCACCCTCACCCCGGCCCTCTCCCTCAGGGAGAGGGGGAAAACCAGACGGTTCCCTCTTCCTGTGGTTGGGGGCTAGGGTGAGGGCGTTCCACCTGGTAAACGTAACTGCTGCAAATTCCCATCAAGCACCAGGTCCGTCTGCAACTTTGCCACCTGGCGGCTGATAAAAGCACTTTCCCGATGCTGTTCTAACTTCTTACGCCACTTCTCCGGGACTTCATCCAGCCGTTCGTACAGTGCTTCCAGCGTAGAAAATTGAGTGATCAGTTGTGTGGCACTTTTCGGCCCGATCCCCGGAACGCCGGAAATTTTGCTGCTGCTTATCCCCGCAAGTCCCCAGAAATCAGCGAGCTGTTCAGGCTGCACGCCATATTCCTGCGCAATAAACGGCGCGTCGAGCCAGCGTTTTTGGAAATAGTCGCGGATTTGAATGGTTGGCGCGAGTAACTGGCAAAAACCTTTATCAGTCGAGACAATGGTGGCGCGATGCCCACTTGCTGCTACTTTTACAGCGAGGGTTGCTGCCAGATCATCTGCTTCATTTCCTTGAGAATGCCAACACGCCACGCCTCTTTTGGCGAAGGCTGCACGTAATATTGGCATTTCTTGATGTAAGGTATCTGGCATTGGCGCACGGCCAGCTTTATAGTCTGGCAAGACCTGATGTCGCCAGCCTTCGCGGCGGTCTTCGTCATCAAACACGGCGACAGCGTGGGTGGGCTGACTGTGTGTTATCAGCGCATCCAGAGCGTGCAGGCAAGTATCAACGCAGGGTGAGCCTTGAACCGCATGAATCCGGCGTATTAAATTCAGGGCATCAACGATAAGTAAATGAATCATCATGGATATTTCGCTTTCAACATTCGCTTTGCACACACTAACATTTCTGTGGGGTGACCGCGAATACGAAAGGTTGATTCAGGAAAGCCGCTCGCAATAAATACATTGCTAACAAATTAGGTTGCTATGTAATACCCATTAGCATTCGAGTTGCAGCCAACACCCCTGCGGCTTGAAGGATGATGGGGATATTTTTAATGAATAAAAAATCAGAGATAACAACATGAGTCATAGTTCACACCTTGCACAACGTATTCAGGCCCTACAACCGTCAGCAATCAGAGAATTGTTAAAGCACAGCAAAATGCCAGGCGTTATTTCCCTTGCTGGTGGCATTCCTTCCAGTGAGTTATTCGATAAAGAAGGTCTGGGCATTGCGACACAAAAAGTGGTCGCTGAGAACTTTAACGACGCGTTTCAGTACGGTTTGACTGAAGGTACTGTCGAATTGCGTCAGCAATTAGTCGGGTTGTGCCAGGAACGGGGAATTACCACCAACCCGGAGCAGCTGCTGATTACCTCTGGTTCACAGCAAGCACTGGATTTGTTGATGCGTGCGTTAGTGAACCCTGGCGATGTTTTTGTTGTTGAACGCCCGACTTATCTGGCAACACTGCAAATTCTCAGCCTGAATGAAGCCGATGTGAAATCAGTTGGTAGCGACGAGCACGGTATGAAAGTCGATGAGCTTGAGGAATTGCTGAAAACCACGCGTATCAAAGGCGTCTATCTGGTGCCAACGTTCGGTAACCCAAGCGGCACAACGTTGAGTGCCAGCCGTCGTGAGCAACTGGTCAAACTGGCCGAAGAGCATCATTTCGTCATCGTTGAAGATGACCCGTACGGTGCGATTAGCTTTACCGATACCCGTGAGAAAACCTTGCTGCAAGTCGCCACTGAACGTGGTAGCCAGGAAAACGTGGTTTATACCTCGACGTTTTCTAAAATCCTGGCGCCAGGGCTGCGTGTTGGCTGGATTGTGCTGCCAGAGTGGATGAAGCAAAAAGTGGCTATCATTAAGCAAGCTACCGATTTGCACGCCAACTCATTTACGCAATCACTGGTATCGGCGTACCTCACGCTGGATCGTCTGAACCCGCAGATTGAGCTGATTCGCGAAGCGTATAAGAAGAAGTGCTTGAGTTTATCGAAGTTCTTACATCAGGAACTGAGCGAGCACATTACCTTTAACCAGCCGCAGGGCGGGATGTTCCTGTGGGCCGCTTTCCGCTATGAATTTGATACCACGCGTTGGTTACAGCAGACACTGGAAAAAGGCGTGGTGTATGTGCCTGGTGAGTTCTTCTTTAGCGATCATGCAGACAAAAAAACGCTGCGTTTCTCTTACGCTACGGCCACAGAAGAACAGCTTTATGATGCTGTTCAGCGACTGAAGTCCGCGCTATAAAATAAAAAATGGAGCCGAAAGGCTCCATTTTATTATGCAATTAAAGAACAATATTAATGAGATAACTCGACTGGCTCATCGTCATTATTATTTTTGGCAGTACCACCCATACGTTTTGAATATAGTGCGGTAATAATTGGCACCAGAATCGCGGTCACAATCACGCTGGCTGCAACCAATGCCGTTGCAGAGGCGGCCACTGGCTCAAACGCTGGGTTGATTTGTGCAATGATAACCGGGTTTGCGACTGCCGCACCTGCGGCGGATGAAGCTGCAATCCCTGCGGTACCGTTGCCACCACCAATGAATTTATCTGCCAGAATCAACGGAATACCGGTGATGACGATAACAGCTACACCCAGCAAGATACCCAGCAGGCCAGTGTGCATAATCACATTCAGGTTGATGGTGTTACCTAATGCAAAGCCGAAGAATGGAATCAGTACCGGCGTTGCTTTGCTGAAGAAGGTACGGAAATCGTGGTCAAGGTTACCTAATGCAAAACCAATCAGGAATGGCAGAACAGCGCCGATGAAGTGGTGCGGTTCAAAAGAGCCCAGACCGGCTGCACCCAGAATAACCATGGTCATCAGTGGGCCAGATTCCAGCGACATCAGAACAAAAGCACCCGATTCTTCTTTAGTACCATACTGGTTCATCAGGCTCGCATACAGGCCGCCGTTGGTCATGTCCATCGCAGAAACGAGGGCCAGAACAGACAAACCTGCAAACATGCCCGTCTGAATGCCACCTTCAGGAATAAACGAGGCGGCAACCATTGCCACAACCCAGGCCACGGCAATTTTAGTCAGAACCAGCGTACCGGACTTACGCAGTACCGTGCCGGTTGCACGTAGATCTATAGAGGCTCCAATACAGAAGAACCAAACCGCCAGAATGGGAACGGTGCCAGTGATCATCCCTTTAGTAAATGAACCAAAATATGCGCCAGTGTCTGGAGCGAAAGTATTCAGCATTGCCCCAAGTAACAACGGGACTAGCATCATCCCACCAGGAATGCGTTCAATGGTGGCTTTAATTTTCATGGTAATTCCTTATTATTTTTTCATTATATACAAAGTGTTAATGAAAAAATTTCGTAATAATTAACGGTGAGAGCCGTTTGTATTCCTTGGTTGTATAGAGTGTCAGGTCAGTGATGTTGTTTGCTCTGAATGGCTGTTTCATTAACCTTATCGAGTGATTTACCGTAGCATCAATGCCTCGGTGATGATCTCTCCAGACAAACTATCCATCCATTGGAATGATGATTCAATCAAATTGAAACAATATTTCAATTTGGATCACATTATTTTTCTATACAGGTGATAAACTGTCTAAGTGGTGCGGTTAAATGTGGATTCTTTGTGATCAACAATATTTTAATTGCTAAATTTTTATTAATAGTAATGAGTGTTTCTTTTATTGCGCTCATTAATCCCAGTAAGGAAAAGTAATGGACATTCGTCAAAGCATTCATAGTGATCATGCAAAAACCCTGGATACTGCGGGCTTACGTAAAGAGTTTCTGATTGAAACCATCTTTACCGCTGATGAGTACACCATGACTTACAGCCACATCGACCGCATCATTGTTGGTGGTGTCATGCCTGTCACTCGCACTGTGAGTGTTGGCGGTGAAGTCGGTAAGCAGTTGGGCGTAAGCTACTTCCTTGAGCGTCGCGAGCTGGGGGTTATCAACATTGGCGGCCAGGGCACCATTACTGTCGATGGGACTTGCTATGAAATCGGTACCCGCGATGGTTTATATGTGGGTAAAGGCGCTAAAGAAGTGGTGTTTGCCAGCATTGATCCGGCAAACCCTGCACGTTTCTATTACAACTGTGCTCCTGCTCATACCGCTTACCCAACTAAGCGTGTGACTCCAGCCGATGTTGCTCCGGTGACTTTGGGCGACAGCGTTACCAGCAACCGTCGTACTATTAACAAATACTTCGTTCCAGATGTGCTGGAAACCTGCCAGTTGAGCATGGGTTTGACTGAGCTGGAACCAGGCAACCTGTGGAACACCATGCCTTGCCACACGCATGAGCGCCGTATGGAAGTTTATTTCTACTTCGGTCTGGAACAAGATAGCTGTGTCTTCCACATGATGGGCCAGCCGCAAGAAACTCGTCACATCGTGATGCAGAATGAGCAAGCTGTGATTTCCCCGAGCTGGTCAATTCACTCAGGTGTGGGTACGCGTGCGTACACATTTATCTGGGGTATGGTGGGGGAGAATCAGGTGTTCGATGATATGGATCACGTGAAGGTAGGCGATTTGCGCTAGTCGATTTTTGGGTGAGGAGTTGTTTGTTTCCCCTCACCCTAACCCTCTCCCAAAGGAGAGGGGATTGTCCGGATTTCTCCCTATCCTAAAGGCTGTCTCTTAGTCACATCTTTGAGGGCTGCTTCCTGCCGAGCCGGAGAAGGTTCCGTTCACCAGGCGAAAGTGTATTTATGTCGCCACGGAACCGGTGAACGTCTTAGGATAACCACCGTCGTCACCCTAAGAACCCGGACTCCCGGCAAATCAATCGCCGCAAGCGGTATACCTCCATTTTGCCTCCGTGTCAGGGTCGGTTGCGATTCGTTTATTCGGCACATCCCTGTGCCGAACCACTTCGTGGCCAACGCAAGCGTTGTTCAAAAATGTTCCTGACATTTTTGTCGGACGATCGCGCCCTCCAGCCGCTCCCGACGGCTGGACCCTGCCACCTGGAGTCAAAATGGAGGCGATTTAAGCCGGACCCAAAATTCAAAGTCAAAGTCAAAAGCCAGAGCGGTTTTGACCTTGTCCCCGGCTTCAATCGCGCCGTTTTTTACCCTTCAGTCGGGGTCACGTGGTCGGGAACCACGTGAGAGAGCGATCGTCGGGAACGAATCGCGAACGACCGCGAATGTTGGGTGAAAAACGGTGTTTACCGCTTTAGCGGCGATTGATTTGCCGGGCGCCTGGATTATCAAGGTGTTGGCGTTAACACCTTGATACGTTCACCGTTTTCGGGAATTAAGAGATAACTGAACGCACGGGTGAACGGAAAATCAGCGAGGCTTGCAGATCTTACCCTGACAAAATTGCCAGGGCGAGTTGTGTATAAGAGACAGAGCCTAAAGGAGAGGGGATTGTGCGGTTTTCTCCCTCTCCCGTGGGAGAGGGGCGGGGTGAGGGCAATGATCCCTAATCGCAGGAAACTTTCATCGCCAGGCCACCGCGTGATGTTTCACGGTATTTGGCGTTCATGTCCTTGCCAGTTTCGTACATCGTTTCAATGACTTTATCGAGACAGACTCGTGGTTCACTGGTACGGCGCAGTGCCATACGAGCCGCATTCACTGCTTTCACCGCAGCAATCGCATTACGCTCGATGCATGGTACCTGAACTTGTCCGGCAACCGGGTCGCAAGTCAGACCGAGGTTGTGTTCCATACCAATTTCAGCCGCAATACAAACCTGAGTAGGGCTACCGCCCAGTAACTCAGCAAGACCCGCCGCCGCCATTGAACAGGCCACGCCAACTTCGCCCTGGCAGCCCACTTCAGCTCCTGAAATCGAAGCATTCATCTTATACAACGAACCAATTACACCTGCGGCAAGGAAGTATCGTGCACAAGAGTTAGTGTTCACTTCACGGATAAATTTGTCGTAATAGGCCAGAACCGCAGGAACGATACCGCAAGCGCCGTTAGTCGGTGCGGTGACAACACGCCCACCTGCGGCGTTTTCTTCGTTCACCGCCAGTGCAAACATGTTAATCCAGTCGACAACTGCCATTGGATCGGAGTTGTTCTTATCGCTGCTGACCAACATTCTGCGCAATGCCGCAGCACGACGAGGTACGCGCATCTTCCCCGGTAGCACGCCTTCGGTGGTGATACCACGTTCAATACCGCTGCGCATCACATCCCAGACATTGGCAAAGTGCGCGTCGATTTCAGCCTGTGGGCGCATTGCACGTTCGTTAAGCATCATCAAACCAGACAGCGAAAGCCCGGTATCTTTGCAATGACGCTGTAAATCAACCGCGCTTTTATACGGATATGGGACGGCAACTTGTTGAGTGTCTTCCACGCCAAAATGCGCTTCATCAACGATAAAACCGCCGCCGATAGAGTAATACGTTTGGCTGTAGATAACGCTTTCGCCTGCGAGCGCGGTAATGCGCATCCCGTTTTCATGCAGTGAAAGGTTGTCTTCGTGGAAGTTCATGCAGCTATCGACCGGGAATTCCACTTCATGCTGACCGTTGGCTAACAGCAGACGACCGTGTGTATTCACATCCTGAATGAAATCAGGGATAGCATCGATATCGACAGTGTCCGGCAGATTACCTGCCAGGCCCATAATAATGGCGATATCGGTATGGTGACCTTTACCGGTGAGGGAAAGTGAACCGTAGACATCTACGACGACACGCGTGACGTTGTGCAAAATCCCTTGCGTTTTCAAATCGTCAGCAAATTGAAAACCGGCTTTCATCGGGCCGACGGTATGGGAACTGGATGGGCCAATACCGATTTTGAAAATATCGAATACGCTAATCATGTTGCGTCCGTTGCCTGAGTAACTTTAGAAGCGAAAAAACCGCCCGCATGAGCAGGCGGTTTAGAGCGGTTAGATGAACAGAGAGTATAAAGAGTAAGAGATAGCAGAAATAGCGACCAGACCCATAATTACCACAAATACATTGCTGATATGACCACTGTATTTGCGCATGGCTGGGACTTTCTGAATCGCGTACATCGGCATCAGGAACAGAATCATCGCGATGATTGGGCCGCCGAGGGTTTCAATCATACCCAGAATGCTTGGGTTCAGAGTGGCAACAATCCATGTTGTCACCAGCATAAAGATCGCGGTAATGCGGTTCAGTTTACTCACTTCAATGCTCTTACCTTTACCACGCAGGGATTTGATAATCATCCCGTTGAAGCCTTCACGCGCACCTAAGTAGTGGCCGAGGAAGGATTTGGTAATGGCCACAATCGCGATAATCGGTGCCATCCAGGCAATAACTGGCGCGTTAAAGTGGTTAGCCAGGTAAGACAGAATTGAGATGTTCTGTGCTTTTGCTTCAGCCAGGTTTGCTGGAGACAGGCTCAGTACGCAGCTGAATACGAAGAACATCACGGTAATCACCATCATGATGTGTGCGTATGACAGGATGCGAGAACATTTCTTCTCAGCGTCTTCGCCGTATTCATTACGTTTTGCTACCGCAAAAGCAGAAATGATAGGTGAGTGGTTGAAGGAGAACACCATCACTGGGATTGCCAGCCACAAAGTCATCCACAGGCCGCTGCCTGTTGCCGGTGAGGCGCTGAAAGACATAGTTTCAAATGCGGCACTGCTCCAGTTAGGAATCAGATACAACGCCAGAACCATCAGTGCGGCAACAAACGGGAACACCAGAATGCTCATCGCTTTAACAATCATCTGCTCGCCGAAACGAACGATGGTCATCAGGCCAACGATTAGCAGCAGAGATAACAGCGCACGTGGCGGTGAAACCATACCCAACTGGTGAGTGATGAAGCTATCGACGGTATTGGTGATTGCTACGCTGTAGACCAGCAGAATCGGGTAGATAGCAAAGAAATAAAGCAGAGTGATGACTTTACCTGCCCCCACACCGAAGTGTTCTTCAACAACTTCAGTAATGTCTTCACCAGGGTTTTTGCCTGACAGCACGAAGCGAGTCAGCCCGCGGTGGGCGAAGAAGGTCATCGGGAATGCCAGAATCGCCATGATGAACAGCGGAATCAGGCCGCCAACGCCGGCGTTAATTGGCAGGAATAATACGCCTGCGCCAATCGCTGTGCCATACAGGCCCAGCATCCACATGGTATCGGACTTGCGCCATGAGCTTTTGCTCTCGGCTGCGGCAATACTGCCGGTTTGAGTGGTTTCCATCTACTACTTCTCCAAAGGAACATATTGATTCGAAATCTGAGTCAACCGCGATGTATTGCCATTGACCACTGAAACTAAATGCTGTTTCACGGCGCTTTTATAGTAATTTTTGCCAGTGATAATCAGAGGGCGGAAAGATACATTCATGACGTCAATTCATCAGTGATCAAGATCGCAATTGTAAGAATCCACTATTTGTGTGGTTTTTTGCAGTTTTTATGTCTGCGTTTGAGATTTTGATTGATATTTATACCCTTAAAAGTGTTTTATTTTAGATAATAAACCGTCGTTTCATTTTTATCGTGTAGCGTAATTGTCTGTATAAACACGGTTTCTGGAACGAGTGCGCACAAAATCATCACCTTTTGTGTAGATGAATATGCTGATACCGGTAACACTATGGTTGGAGGAATTGACGGTAATTTGTCAGAAAAAGTGGGAGAAATTCAGGAAAAAAAAAGGGCGGAGTTGCTCCGCCCTGGGGATTCAGGTACAGATTTCGTAGCAAGGAATGTAGGCACTGCCTGGTAATTTCATGCGGTGCTGGGCAACAAAGCCTTTCAGCAGATCGTCCATGCGCTTCATCATTTGTACGTCGCCGTGGATTTTATACGGCCCGTACTGTTCAATTGCGCGGATCCCACCTTCTTTAACGTTACCCGCAACAATGCCAGAAAACGCCCGGCGCAAAGAGGCGGCCAGTTGTTCTGCCGGTTGATCCGGGTACAACTTGAGGTTAGCCATGTTTTCATGGGTTGGCTCAAACGGGAGTTGTAGATCTGGCACAATACGAATCGACCAGTTAAAGCTGTAAGCATCGCCAGTTTCACGGCGATTCTCTTTCACTCTTGGCATCGCTTTTTTCATCTGACGTGCCACTTCAGCCGGGTCGTCGATAATGATTTGATAATGACGACGCGCCTGCTCACCCACGGTATTGACGATAAATTCGTCCAGTACGCGGAAGTAATCAGCACTCTCTTTTGGTCCGGTTAAAATTAATGGCAGCACTTGATCGTGATTGTGCGGGTTCATCAAAATACCGAGCAGATAAAGCAGCTCTTCTGCAGTACCCACGCCGCCCGGGAAGATGATGATGCCATGCGCGATACGAACAAACGCTTCAAGGCGTTTTTCGATATCCGGCATGATGATCAGCTCGTTCACCAGCGGGTTTGGTGGCTCAGCAGCAATAATTGACGGTTCCGTCATACCGATAAAACGGCTTTCTCTGTAACGTTGCTGCGCATGACCCACCGCTGCACCTTTCATGGGCGCTTCCATCGCACCTGGGCCACAACCGGTACAGATGTTGAGCTCACGCAGGCCTAATTGAGTACCGACGCGACGCGCATAGAGATATTCGTTTTCGTTAATGGAGTGGCCGCCCCAGCAAACGACAAGGTTTGGCGCTTCGCCAACATGTAGTGCGCGGGCATTGCGTAAAATCGAGAACACCATATTGGTGATATTGGCAGGGTCTTCCAGGTCGAGATTCTGGAAGCGACCAGCGCTAGAAAGCTGGCCGTTGACGAACAAAATATCGCGCAACACGGCAAACAGGTTAGCTTGCAAAGCCCGGATGATTCGCCCATCGACAAAAGCGTCATCAGGCGGATTTATGAGTTCGAGTTTGACACCACGCTCACGGCGCAAAATGTTGATATCGAAGT
Source organism: Buttiauxella agrestis ATCC 33320 (assembly GCA_024169445.1). Taxonomy (GTDB): domain Bacteria; phylum Pseudomonadota; class Gammaproteobacteria; order Enterobacterales; family Enterobacteriaceae; genus Buttiauxella; species Buttiauxella ferragutiae. Next base: position 39,106 of record JALKFA010000001.1, on the reverse strand, counting down.
TTTCGTAACGCGACAACAGCTCTTTACTGCTATCCGTCTGGCTTCCTGAGTTAAGTACGGCAAGTGAACAATTGCGAAACAGTTGATAAAGGTCGCTACTGGCCGTGCGTTTAAGCATATCGACTTCCAGTTGCGACAACATATCCATTGAGCCTAGCGGGCTAATATGTGTAATCAAGTTAACTCCTTACGAAGCGTAAAGTGCTGCTCCCAATGATTACAATAGCCCTGGCGCGTTGAATTTAACAACCTGAAAACAACATTCCCTCCGCAGGCTGCGAGGTGTTTCGCACTTATTGACGAACCAGACGGCCAAATGCCGGATGGAAATCGGTATTTGTACGCCACGGGTTGATGTCCAGACCGCCGCGACGAGTGTAACGTGCATACACGCTCAGGCTTTGCGGCGCGCAGAAATGCTGGATGTCGTTGAATATGCGCTCAACGCACTGCTCGTGGAATTCGTTATGCTGGCGGAACGAAATGAGATAACGCAGCAGCTTTTCGCGGTCGATACGTGGGCCACGGTAGCGAATTTGAACAGAGCCCCAATCCGGCTGATGGGTAATCAGGCAGTTGGATTTCAGCAGATGACTGACCAGCGTTTCTTCGACAATCTCATCGCCCGCCGCACCGCTCAGGTAATCGGCGTTAAATTCGTAATTCTCAATCGTGATATTTTGCTCATCGATACACTCGCCAGTGAACGCGGCGATCTCCTGGCCTTCAAGCTCATGCAGGCGGAATAGCACCACGCTGACGTCGCCTTGTGCACAGGCACTTAAATCGCGTCTTAAGGCTTCTTCGACAGCTTCCCAATCGGCAAATTGCGTCTGGTTAAAGCTGTTCAAATAGAGTTTGAAGCTTTTGGACTCGACCAGGTTTACGCTGTTGGCATCAAGCTGTACATGCCCAACGGCGACCTGCGGCAAACCGTTGCTGTTTAGCCAGGACAGTTCGTATAGCGTCCAGATATCGCCGCCACTAAACGGTAGGTTATCCGCCTGTAGGCCGAGTGGATCACGATTCAGGCTACGTGGTACGGCTTGTAATAACGACGGTTGGTATTGATCCTGGTAAGCGGTTGGCTTACCTAGCGTCAGGCCGCTCAGCGCCTGGTGTTTTTCATAAGACATGTGTCACCGATAGAATGCAGGTACAATTGGTCTTTATTGTACCGCACCTTGAGAGAGTGAGAAATTGGTGGATAACGACGTACGTCAGGCGCTGGAAGATTTTACGAATCGCTTTTGTCACGCATGGCGTGAACAGGCTGGGGGATGGCCCGCGAGTGAAGAACTCTATGGTGTACCTTCACCATGTATCGTGACGACAACCGGTAATGATGTGCGCTGGCAACCACAGCCTTTTACTCCTGCAAACGATCTCAGCGCAGTCGAACGGGCGATGGATATTGCTCTGCAAGCTGGTGCGCATCAGTTTTATACCACTCAGTATGCTGGCGACATGCCCGCTTTGTCTGGTCATCAGGCATTAACGCTTTTGCAGGCCTGGAGCGAAGAGGATTTTCAGCGCGTTCAGGAAAATCTGATTGGCCATCTGGTGACACAAAAGCGCCTGAAGCTCTCTCCGACTCTGTTCCTTGCTACCACGCCTGACGAAATGGAAGTGGTTTCACTTTGCAATCTCACGGGAGAAGTCGTGCTGGAAAAAATCGGCACTAAACAGCGGACAACACTCGCACCGTCATTGAGTTTGTTCCTTCAGGAGCTTCAACCGCAGGTCATTTAAGCGTTGATCGCTGCTGAGTTTGTGAGAGATCTCTTACACAAGCTGTAAGAGATCTCTAACTTTTCATTCGGAGTTTTATTAATAATTAATGTAATAGTTGTTATTTATTAATTAGTTGTGTTGATTTCTTGTCGCTTTTGAATGAAAGGAAACGTAAGCATTGGTTGTGAGTGCCTTGCGAGATTGAACGAAATAGAGGATTCTATGTCCGTCGACAGGATGTCGGGAAATGAAGGAGATGTCAGGATGATGTCACTTCATTGAAGAAGGGGAACACACCAGGATGGTGTTGCACGGAAGGCTTCATGATGAAGCAAGGAGCACTCAGGAAGAGTAAGGGACACCTCCAGGATGGAGAATGAGAGCCGAGCCAGGACGTTCGGTGGGTCTGGAAGACTAAAGGATATTGCATCAGGACGATGCCGGAACACCTCAGGATGATGGTAGCAGGACGCGAGTACGATGGATTGTAGGTCAGGAGACCACAGGACATAGTTGTCACGGACGAGCAGGGAGCAACAAAAGTAGCCGGATTAGCTGCGAAACGAACCGGGAGCACTGTTTATACAGTGCTCCCTTTTTTTATGCTTTTTTCACCCGCACTAAGAAATCATGAAAGTAAGAAGTGGTATGCTTGCCGGCTTCTTTTTAACTGATGCCTGAGGTTTTCATGGAACGCCACGCGCTGGTTCGCCAGCATCTACAGATCATCGAACAGGTTTTGCGTGACCATCAACTTTGGCAGGGCTGCGCCCCGAGTGCCGAATCCTTTGAAAGCACGCAACCATTTTGCCTGGATACTCTGCAACCGACCGAATGGCTGCAATGGGTTTTGATCCCGCGTATGCACGCCCTGATTGAGGCGCAACACCCTTTGCCCGCTGATTTCGCCGTAGCACCCTATTACGAAATGGCGCTCGATGCGGCACACGCTGGCCGTGAGCCGCTATTAAAAGCCCTGCAAGAACTCGATGCGCTGTTTGCGAGCGACAAATCCTGATGCTGGAAATTATTTATCAGGATGAATGGCTGGTGGCGGTGAACAAACCCTCGGGTTGGTTAGTCCACCGAAGCTGGTTGGACAGGCATGAAACCGTGTTTGTGATGCAAACCGTGCGCGACCAAATCGGTAAGCACGTCTTTACCGTTCACCGTCTCGACAGGCCCACTTCCGGCGTCTTATTGATGGCGCTTTCCAGTGAAGTCGCGCATTTGTTATCCCAGCAATTTGAAAATCACCAAATCCAGAAACGCTACCATGCGGTTTCTCGTGGCTGGCTGGAAGATGAAGCGGTGCTTGATTACCCGCTGGTTGAAGAGCTGGACAAAATCGCCGATAAAAAAGCGACACAGAATAAAGACCCGCAACCAGCAGTTACGCATTATCGCGGTCTGGCAACGGTTGAAATGCAAGTCCCGGTTGGCCGCTACCCAACGGCACGCTACAGCCTGGTAGAACTGGAACCTAAAACCGGTCGAAAACACCAGTTACGCCGCCATTTATCGCATTTACGCCATCCCATTATTGGTGATTCTAAACATGGTGATTTGCGCCAGAACCGTGGTGCTGCTGAGCATTTTGGCTGTGAACGTTTAATGTTGCACGCAAGCCAGCTTTCGTTGACTCACCCGATTACCGGTGAACCTTTATGCTTAAGGGCAAATCTTGATGATACCTGGATGCAGATGATGTCACAGTTTGGCTGGCGCGGATTGCTCAGTGATATAGAAAGGGTTGAGTTTGTGGCGAGCAACGGCCAGGATGAATAATACAGCCGTAACGCAAGGAGTTAACTGATGGCCGAAGTGGGGATTTTTGTCGGAACAATGTACGGAAACTCGCTGTTGGTGGCGGAAGAAGCCGAAGCGATTCTAAAAAAGAAAGGTCATAAAGCCACAGTATTCGAAGATCCTGAGCTGGCAGACTGGCAGAAATATCGCGACCAATATGTGCTGGTTGTCACTTCAACCACCGGTCAGGGCGATTTGCCAGACAGCATCGTCCCTCTGTTTCAGGCAATTAAAGATGAAGTCGGATACCAGCCTGAATTGCGTTACGGTTTGATAGCGTTAGGTGACAGCAACTACGAACATTTTTGTGGTGGCGGTAAACAATTCGATACCTTGCTACAAGAGCAGGGCGCAAAACGCATTGGCACCGTGTTAGCCATTGATGCCAATGATCATCCTGAGCCAGAAGCTGTCTCCAACCCATGGGTTGAGCAGTGGGCTGCGTTGTTAGATTAAGCCAATATCCTGGGTGGATTAGCGCCAGCGACATCCACCACTTTGCAGTGAACCCTGAACGTGATTTACCCCTCCTGGTTATAGTGTTGTTTCAAAAATCGTGAACCATCCCGCAACGTGTTGGACAGACGCCATAAAGTGCTCATTTAGCGAGCGGTAAACTTGTGTCTTTGCACGATGAGGCGTTGTAACTCCCTTCATATACTTTCTCTCGGTCAAATATAAAAACCACAGATACAGATTCACAAAAATACTGTGGACAGGCCAATACCTCATTCTGATAACCCTACAAGTGCAGAATGGACTGTAGCTAAAAGCTATGTTTCAGGAGTGCCACATGAATACAATTAGCCAGGCAGCGAGCGTTGCTGAAAAAAGAACCAACGCTCGTTATTGGATAGTAGTAATGCTCTTCATCGTCACCTCGTTTAACTATGGCGACCGCGCCACGCTATCGATTGCCGGTTCCGAAATGGCAAAAGATATTGGCCTTGACCCGATTGGCATGGGTTATGTGTTCTCTGCATTTTCATGGGCATACGTCATCGGGCAAATCCCCGGCGGCTGGTTGCTGGATAAATTCGGTTCAAAACGCGTTTACTTCTGGTCGATCTTTATTTGGTCGATGTTTACCTTGCTGCAAGGTTTCGTCGACATCTTCAATGGCTTTGGCATCATCATCGCGCTGTTTACCTTGCGCTTCCTGGTGGGGCTGGCCGAAGCACCTTCTTTCCCTGGCAACAGCCGAATCGTCGCTGCGTGGTTCCCGGCACAAGAACGCGGCACCGCGGTGTCCATTTTTAACTCCGCACAGTATTTTGCCACCGTTATCTTCGCGCCAATCATGGGTTGGCTGACCCACGAAGTGGGCTGGTCACATGTGTTCTTCTTTATGGGCGGGCTGGGCATCATCATCAGCTTCGTGTGGCTAAAAGTGATTCATGAGCCGAATAACCATCCAGGCGTAAATCAAAAAGAACTGGAATACATCGAAGCCGGCGGCGCGCTGATCAACATGGATCAGAAGAAAGCCAAAGAACATATCCCAATGGCGCAGAAGTGGGCGCAGATCAAACAGTTGATCGGATCACGCATGATGATTGGGATCTATATCGGCCAGTATTGTATCAACGCCTTAACTTACTTCTTCATTACCTGGTTCCCGGTTTACCTGGTACAGGAAAAAGGGATGTCGATACTGAAAGCCGGTTTTGTGGCTTCTGTTCCAGCGGTGTGTGGGTTTGTCGGCGGTGTGCTCGGTGGTGTGATTTCAGACTGGCTGATGCGCCGCACCGGTTCGTTAAATATTGCGCGTAAAACGCCAATCGTACTGGGGATGTTGCTCTCCGTCAGCATGGTGTTCTGTAACTATGTCGAATCAGAAATGATGGTTGTCGGCTTTATGGCAATGGCGTTCTTCGGCAAGGGTATTGGGGCACTGGGCTGGGCTGTTATGGCCGATACCGCACCAAAAGAGATCAGTGGCTTGAGCGGCGGCCTGTTTAACATGTTCGGTAATGTCTCCGGCATCGTGACGCCAATTGCTATCGGTTACATTGTCGGCACAACCGGTTCATTTAACGGCGCGCTGATCTACGTTGGGGTTCACGCAGTTATCGCGGTACTGAGCTACCTGGTCATTGTTGGCGATATCAAACGTGTTGAACTGAAACCTGTCACGGTAGGGCAATCATCATGAATACTCAGGCAAGCCCGATTATTACTGATATGAAAGTCATTCCGGTGGCGGGGAATGACAGCATGCTGCTGAATATTGGCGGTGCGCACGGCGCCTTTTTCACCCGTAATATTGTGGTGCTCACTGATAACGCCGGGCATACCGGTGTGGGTGAAGCGCCAGGCGGCGAAGTGATTTATCAGACACTGGTGGATGCGATACCGCAGGTCGTCGGGCAAGAAGTTGCGCGAATGAATCGCGTGGTGCAAAACGTCCACCAGGGTAACCAGGCAGCGGATTTCGATACCTTCGGTAAAGGTGCATGGACGTTTGAATTACGAGTAAATGCAGTGGCGGCGCTGGAAGCCGCACTGCTCGACTTACTCGGCAAGGCGTTGAATGTCCCGGTTTGTGAGCTATTAGGGCCTGGCAAACAGCGCGATGAAGTCACTGTGCTGGGTTACCTGTTCTATATCGGCGATCGCAACAAAACTGATTTACCGTATCTGGAAGGGCAACATGCCCGTCACGACTGGTACGAGTTACGCCATCAGGAAGCGTTGAGTAGCGAGTCGATTGTGCGGCTTGCAGAAGCTGCGCATGACCGTTATGGATTCAAAGATTTCAAACTCAAAGGCGGTGTACTGCCTGGCGAGCAAGAACTGGATGCCGCAAGTGCACTGAAAAAGCGTTTCCCGGATGCACGAATTACCGTTGATCCGAATGGGGCATGGCTACTCGATGAAGCCATCGCGTTGTGCAAAGGCATGAGCGATGTGCTGACCTACGCTGAAGATCCCTGTGGTGCGGAGCAAGGTTATTCCGGACGCGAGATCATGGCTGAATTCCGCCGTGCCACAGGTTTACCGGTGGCGACCAATATGATTGCCACCAACTGGCGTGAAATGAGCCACGCAATCATGCTCAATGCCGTCGATATCCCGTTAGCCGACCCACATTTCTGGACGCTCAGCGGTGCTGTTCGTGTGGCGCAGATGTGCGATGAATGGGGCCTGACGTGGGGTTGCCATTCCAATAATCATTTCGACATCTCACTGGCGATGTTTACCCACGTTGGCGCAGCGGCGCCTGGCAAACCGACCGCCATCGACACGCACTGGATTTGGCAGGAAGGTGAGCAACGCCTGACGAAAAACCCACTGCAAATCGTTAACGGCAAAATTGCTGTTCCGGACGCTCCTGGATTAGGTGTGGAACTAGACTGGGAACAGGTGCAGAAAGCCCACGAAGTGTATAAATCCCTTCCGGGTGGCTCGCGCAATGACGCGACGGCAATGCAATATCTGGTGCCGGGCTGGAAGTTTGATCGCAAACGCCCGGCATTTGGCCGCAACTAATTCATCTTGATAACAAGGAATGAACAACATGACAACTTCAACTCCCGTAGTCACTGCAATGCAGGTTATTCCCGTTGCGGGCCACGACAGCATGCTGATGAACCTGAGCGGCGCGCACTCGCCGTTTTTCACCCGAAATATTGTGATTATCAAAGATAACTCCGGCCACACCGGCGTGGGTGAAATTCCGGGCGGCGAGAAAATCCGTCAGACCCTTGAAGAAGCCGCCGCGTTGGTGATTGGCAAAACTCTGGGCGAATACAAGAATATCCTCAACCTGGTGCGTGCAGAATTTGCCGACCGTGATTCCGGTGGCCGTGGGTTACAGACCTTTGATTTACGCACCACCATTCACGTGGTGACGGGTATTGAATCGGCCATGTTGGATTTGCTTGGGCAGCATTTGGGCGTGAATGTGGCATCTTTACTCGGCGATGGGCAACAGCGTAGCGAAGTCGAAATGCTCGGCTATTTGTTCTTTGTCGGCAATCGCAAACAAACACCACTGTCCTATCAAAGCCAGCCTGATGAGAAATGCGACTGGTATCGCATTCGCCACGATGAAGCGATGACGCCTGATTCAGTGGTGCGCCTGGCAGAAGCGGCCTATGAAAAATATGGTTTCAATGACTTCAAACTTAAAGGTGGCGTATTAGCCGGTAGCGAAGAAGCCGAAGCGGTGACCGCGCTGGCAAAACGTTTCCCACAAGCGCGTGTGACGCTGGACCCGAACGGTGCCTGGTCGCTTGACGAAGCGATTAGCATTGGCAAGCAACTGCGGGGTGTGCTGGCGTATGCAGAAGATCCGTGCGGCGCGGAACAAGGTTATTCAGGCCGTGAAATTATGGCTGAATTCCGCCGTGCAACTGGTCTGCCGACCGCAACCAATATGATTGCCACCGACTGGCGTCAGATGGGCCACACGCTTTCGTTGCAATCAGTCGATATTCCGCTGGCTGACCCGCATTTCTGGACCATGCAAGGTTCGGTACGTGTCGCGCAGATGTGCCACGAATTTGGCCTGACCTGGGGCTCGCATTCCAACAACCACTTCGACATTTCGCTGGCAATGTTCACCCATGTCGCCGCCGCAGCACCTGGTAAAGTCACCGCGATCGACACGCACTGGATTTGGCAGGAAGGCAATCAGCGCCTGACAAAACAGCCTTTCGAAATTAATGGCGGTATGGTGCAGGTGCCAACTACCCCAGGCCTGGGCGTGGAGTTGGATATGGATCAAGTGATGAAAGCGCACGAGCTTTATCAGCAACATGGTCTGGGCGCGCGCGATGACGCAATGGCTATGCAGTACTTGATCCCACAATGGACTTTCAATAATAAACGACCTTGCATGGTGCGTTAGACTATAGCTAATCCTTCTTACAAAAGAGATTTTGTAGGTTGGATTAGCGTAGCGACATCCGACGGAAGGCACATGAAAATTGTAATCGCACCAGATTCATACAAGGAGAGCCTCAGTGCTCTGGAAGTAGCGACACAGATTGAAGCAGGGTTTCGGGAAATCTTCCCTGAAGCCTGCTATGTGAAGTTACCCATCGCTGATGGGGGGGAAGGGACTGTTGAGGCGATGGTGGCCGCAACAAACGGTGACATCATTGAAGTGGATGTCACTGGGCCACTGGGTGACCCTATCCACTCTTTTTATGGAATTTCAGGCGACCGGCAGCAAGCCTTTATCGAAATGGCAGCGGCGAGTGGTCTGGAGCAAGTTGCACCTGAACTGCGTAACCCGATGAATACCACGTCGTGGGGAACGGGTGAGTTGATTCGTTATGCGCTCGACAGCGGCGTGCAAAGTATCCTGATTGGGATTGGCGGCAGCGCTACCAACGACGGTGGTATCGGCATGGTACAGGCGCTGGGCGCGCGTTTGCTCGACAGCGACGGCGAGCCATTGGGACTGGGAGGCCGGGAAGTTGCGCGCCTGGCTTCTATTGATATTTCCGGGCTGGATAAACGGCTGAAAGCGTGTCGTATCGAAGTTGCGTGTGATGTCACTAACCTGTTGACCGGCAAGGAAGGGGCGTCGGCGGTATTTGGCCCACAAAAAGGCGCCACTCCTGAAATGGTCACTAAGCTCGACCAGGCGCTGGAGCACTACGCAAAAATCATTTCCCGTGATCTCGATATTGACGTCATGACGCTTTCTGGTGGCGGTGCGGCGGGAGGTATGGGCGCGGCACTTTTTGCTTTCTGCGGTGCGCAATTGCAACAAGGTATTGAGATAGTCACTAGAGCGTTGAAACTAGATGAACTGGTGCGTGATGCAGATCTGGTGATTACCGGAGAAGGCCGTATTGATAGCCAGTCAATTCATGGCAAAGTGCCGATCGGCGTGGCAAAAGTAGCGAAGCGCTATAATATCCCGGTTATTGGGATTGCCGGAAGTTTAACGCCAGATGTAGCCGTGGTGTACGGCCATGGCCTGGATGCAGTTTTCAGCGTGTTGTATCGCATTTGTACGCTGGATGAAGCATTGAACGAAGCCGGAGATAATCTGCGAATGGCTGCACGAAATATCGCGGCAACCATTGCGATAGGTAAACACAAAACCTTCTGAATCCGCCCTGGTCGGATTAGCGATATTCGACATCAATCACCCACACGGCGCCTAACCGAACATCCGTTGGGCTTCTTTCGAGACATTATTCATCTCATCGAGTAGCTCAAAGAGTTCAGGCTCCAGATCTTCTGGCTTCACGCCACTGCGCAGTTCATGTTCCAGCGTCAGGCAGAGGTTTTTCAACCGTGGCACACCGCTGTAGCTACAACTTCCGTGAAGTTTATGAATGATATCAACCAACTCCTGCGGGTTTTCCCCGACCAGTTGTTCTTCAACGGTATTGCGGACTTCAGGTAAGAATGCCAGCAGCATCTGGAGGAGATCGCGCGCCAGATCTGGCTTGTTGGCGGCTTGTTGCAATGCGAGTCGCCAATCAAGAGTCTGGTTTGGGCTACTAGTTTGCGCAGCAGAATCGACATTCGCCACCAGCACAGGTGCGGCAATCGCCCCCGGCTGATAACGTAACAGCAGGCTATACAACTTTTTCTCTTCGATTGGCTTGGCAAGATAGTCGTTCATACCCGCGCTTAGCAGCTTCTCTTTTTGCCCTGCCATGGCGTGTGCCGTTACCGCGATAACCGGCGTTTGCTGGTGGTGTGGCAATTGACGAATGACTTCGCAGGCGCGAATACCATCCATCTCAGGCATCTGAATATCCATCAGAATGATGTCTATCTGCATCTGTTTTGCCCGCTCAATGGCTTGTAAACCGCTGCCACACAGCTCAACGTTTTGCACATGATCATCGAGCAATGCGCCGATCAGTTTTAGGTTGGCAGGGTTGTCATCAACGGCCATAACCGTCAGCGGTAATTTTTTGTTCTCAATGTTATCAGCCAGTGCCGGGTGCGCATTGAAGATGTGCTCAGCCAACAGCGGCAGCAGACGCGGTGCGGTGACCGGTTTCAGTAAGCAAGCAGCAACGCCTTCTTTTTTAAGCGATTCAGCATCAATCTGACAATGGCTTGGCAGAGCCAGAATCAGGCAGTCTGTCATGGTGACGGCTTTCGCCAGTTTTGGATTTTTAATGGATAGCGTGTCACGGAAGGTGACCGGCATACCGAGCAGCATAATGTCGTAGTGCGCTTCGGCGAGGGCGGTAAACGTTGGGCTATACACCACCTCAAGCGGCGTATTGGCTAAAATGTTGAGCGTGCTTTGTGCCGCAGAAGCATTTTGTTCGATATACGCAATGCGTTTGCCCGCCAGATTCTCGGTCGAATAACCGTCCAGCACCGCGTTAGAGTTCAGGTCCAGATTGATATAAAACCAGAAAGTAGAACCTTGATTTGGCTGGCTATGGAACGAGATATCCCCGCCCATTTCACTGACCAATTTCTGAGTGATAACCAGCCCCAGCCCGGTGCCACCATGACGCCGTGAAATACTGGCATCAGCCTGACGAAACGCCTGGAACAGACGCGACTGCTCCTGTTCAGGAATACCAATACCAGTATCATGAATGCGCATCTCAACCTGGACTTTATTGTTTCCTTGCGAGCGCTTCTCGACCACCAAATCAATATTGCCGTTCTCGGTAAACTTAATCGCATTCCCCACCAGGTTAGTCACTACTTGCTGCAAGCGCAGTGGGTCGCCAATCACGTTATCCGGCACATCGTTTTTAATGTTCAGCGTCAGCTCCAGACCTTTGTCATGGGCCGAATGCGCCAGCAATGTCACGACTTCATCGAGCGTATTACGCAGCGGGAATGGAATGCTTTCCAGAATCAGTTTACCCGCTTCCAGTTTGGAGAAGTCCAGCACGTCATTGATGATGGTGAGCAGGTTATTGGCTGAACGTTCGATGGTATACAGATGGTCGCGCTGGGTGGCATTCAAATCTGTTTTCAGCGTCAAACGAGTAAAGCCAATCACCCCATTGAGCGGCGTGCGCAGTTCGTGCGACATATTGGCGAGGAATTCAGACTTAATACGTGCAGCTTCCTGCGCGCGTTTCTTGGCGAGATCCAGTTCAACGTTCTGGATTTCCATCTGCTCAAGTGTTTCGCGCAGGTCAGAAGTGGCCTGGTCAATATTGTGCTGCATCTCTTCGTGATAGGCGGTCAACGACATCGCCATCGAATTGATACCGTTTTTCAGCATATCCAATTCGCCGAGCATGAAACCTTCGACGCGGCTATCGAGTTGACCGCGGCGTATCCGGTCGACGGTATTCACCATGTTACGGATTGGCCCTGTGACATCGCGCATCAGGCGATAAGCGAACAGCATGGCAATGCCAACGCAGAACAACATCATCAACGTCGAGATAAAAATTTCCCGGTATTGCTGCAAACGCACCGATTTCAGGTCGAGCTCAATCGCGACATAGCCGAGCGAATTGCCCGCAGGCTTAGCGTCGGTCACTTCAGATTCGTCTGGTGAATAACTTTCAGAAATAATGGGCGTGCGCAGAATGATTGAATCACCGTGGCGTGAAATGCTCAGGCTGTGCGGCGGTTTTTCATGGTTTGGTAGCTTCAGTACCGAAGCATTTAACTGATAATTCGAGGTGACAAACAGCTTGTTGTTTTCATCGAATACTGAAATTGCCCGCACAATATCGGAGTGGCGGCGGTGCAACACACTGACCAACTGGCGTATCGATTCGCGGCTATGGAAACTCATGCCATATTCGCTGGCAACTGCCAGCGGCTCGATAATGTTGGCACCCGAGTCTTCGAGCTGACGCTGCAAGTCGTTGTAGCGATGGACGACAAAAAAGATACTGAGCAATAAACCGATCATTAATGTCGGTGCCAGAATCAGGATCATCATGCGTGCGCGCAGGCTGTAGTTGGTCATGGGGTTCCGATATGGGACAATTGAAGCAATAGTTAATATTTTGAGAGAGCATACAGGCTCATGGCGCAATTCTACTCTGCAAAGCGACGGGTTACGACTCGTCAAATCATAAGCGTGACGGTTAACGACCTTGATCCGTTTGGTCAGGGCGTTGCCCGCCATAACGGTAAAGCGCTTTTTATCCAGGGTGCACTGCCTGGCGAACAGGTCGAAGTCACGGTTACTGATGACAAACGTAACTTTGCACAGGCTAAAGTTAAGCGACGTTTAAATGATAGCCCGCAACGTGTTGCGCCGCGTTGTCCGCACTTTGGCATTTGCGGAGGGTGCCAGCAGCAACATGCCAGCATCGAATTACAGCAGCAAGCAAAATCCCGTGCGCTTGCCCGCATGATGGGGACGCGTGAAACCCCTGCGGTGGTCAACGAAATAATTTCTGGTTCGCCATGGGGTTATCGTCGCCGTGCGCGCTTGGGGTTGAATTACCTGCCTAAAACACAAACCTTACAGATGGGATTTCGCAAGTCGCAAGACAGTGAACTGGTGAATATTCACCATTGCCCTGTTTTGGAACCCCAACTTGAGGCATTGCTGGAACCTTTGCACCAATGTTTATCAACATTAAAAGCGGTGCGTCGTTTAGGCCATGTTGAACTGGTACTTGCAGATAATGGCCCGCTGATGGTGTTGCGTCATTTAGATGCACTAAATGACGACGACAGGCAAAAACTGGAACGCTTTTCGCATTCTACTGGCGTCGCGCTGTTTTTAGCGCCGGACAGTGAGACACTCACGGCGCTGGGTGAGGACGAGCCTTGTTATCATTCAGACGGGCTACGCTTAACGTTCAGTCCGCGCGATTTCATTCAGGTGAACGATGGTGTGAACCAGCAAATGGTTGCGCGTGCTATTGAATGGCTGGATATTCAGCCAACTGACCGCGTGCTGGACCTGTTCTGCGGAATGGGAAACTTTACGCTCCCGCTCGCAACCCGCGCTGAAAGTGTCGTTGGAGTGGAAGGCGTTGCTGCGCTAGTGGCGAAAGGCGAATATAATGCTCGATATAATTCGCTGAAAAATGTCACATTCTTCCATGAAAACCTGGAAGATGATGTGACTCGTCAACCCTGGGCTGCCCAGGGTTTTGACAAAATATTGCTCGACCCCGCACGAGCGGGTGCACCAGGCGTCATGCAACACGTGATCGCACTTGCTCCTAAGCGAGTGGTCTATGTTTCATGTAATCCGACAACACTTGCCCGTGATAGCGAGGCATTGCTGGCAGCGGGTTATCAACTGCGCCAATTGGCAATGCTGGACATGTTCCCGCATACCGGGCATCTGGAGTCGATGGCGCTGTTTGAGCGAAATTAAGTATTTGGATCAAGTCGTGTGAATGATTCAAGCCCCACCGAAGAGGACGGACAATGGTTGCGGTAAGAAGTGCACATCTCAATAAAGCTGGCGAATTTGCGCCCGATAGATGGATTGCTAGTCTCGGGATCACCAACCAGCAGTCATGTGAACGCTTAGCCGAAACCTGGCGGTATTGCGAGCAACAAACCAAAGGCCATCCTGACGCGGAGTTGCTGTTGTGGCGCGGCGTTGAAATGGTCGAAATCCTGTCGATGCTGAGCATGGACAACGATACGCTGCGAGCCGCCTTGCTGTTCCCTCTTGCCGACGCGGGCGTGGTCACCGAAGAGGTGATGCGCGAAAGCATCGATAGCCAGGTCGTCACGCTGATTCACGGCGTGCGCGACATGGCCGCCATCCGCCAGCTAAAAGCCGCACATACCGATTCAGTCTCTGCTGAACAGGTTGATAACGTGCGTCGCATGTTGCTGGCGATGGTGGACGATTTCCGCTGCGTGGTGATTAAACTCGCAGAGCGCATTGCTCACCTGCGCGAAGTGAAAGATGCGCCGGAAGACGAACGCGTTCTGGCGGCAAAAGAGTGCACCAATATCTATGCGCCGCTTGCCAATCGCCTGGGCATTGGCCAGCTCAAATGGGAGCTGGAAGACTACTGCTTCCGCTATTTGCATCCTGATGAATACAAACGTATCGCGAAATTGCTGCACGAGCGTCGTATCGACCGTGAGCATTACATCGACGAGTTTGTCAGTGCGTTGCGTAAATCGATGAAAGAAGAGGGCGTGAAGGCTGAAGTGTATGGCCGCCCGAAACACATCTACAGCATCTGGCGCAAGATGCAGAAAAAATCCCTCGCCTTTGACGAGCTGTTTGATGTGCGTGCGGTGCGCGTGGTGGCGGAGCGTTTACAGGATTGCTACGCGGCACTCGGCATCGTGCACACCCATTATCGCCATATGCCCGACGAGTTTGACGATTACGTCGCCAACCCGAAACCCAACGGTTATCAGTCGATTCACACCGTGGTGTTGGGGCCAAATGGCAAAACTATTGAAATCCAGATCCGAACCAAGCAGATGCATGAAGACTCGGAACTGGGGGTTGCTGCCCACTGGAAGTACAAAGAGGGTAATGCCAAAAGCGGCAGTTCGGGCCACGAAGACCGCATTGCGTGGTTGCGTAAACTGATTGCCTGGCAAGAAGAAATGGCCGATTCCGGCGAGTTGCTGGATGAAGTGCGCAGTCAGGTGTTTGATGACCGCGTGTATGTGTTTACCCCGAAAGGTGACGTAGTGGACTTGCCTGCCGGTTCCACGCCGCTGGACTTTGCCTACCACATTCACAGTGATGTTGGGCACCGTTGTATCGGCGCGAAAATAGGTGGCCGCATTGTGCCGTTTACCTATCAGCTGCAAATGGGCGATCAGATTGAAGTTATCACTCAGAAACAGCCGAACCCAAGCCGTGACTGGCTGAACCCAAACCTCGGTTACATTACTACCAGCCGGGGCCGCGCGAAAATCCACAACTGGTTCCGTAAACAGGACCGTGACAAAAACATACTGGCCGGGCGCCAAATCCTTGATGATGAAATTGAGCATCTGGGTATCAGCCTGAAAGAAGCCGAAAAATCGTTGCTGCCACGTTATAACTTCAATGAAGTTGAAGAGTTGCTAGCGGCGATTGGCGGCGGTGATATTCGTCTTAACCAGATGAGTAACTACCTGCAATCGCAGTTTAATAAGCCGACTGCAGCTGAACAGGATGAGCAAGCTCTTCGTCAACTGAAGCAAAAAACGCATACACCACAATCGCGCAGCAAAGATAATGGCCGAGTGGTGGTGGAAGGGGTTGGCAATCTGATGCACCACATTGCACGTTGCTGCCAGCCGATTCCTGGTGACGAAATCGTCGGCTTCATTACACAGGGGCGCGGGATCTCTATTCACCGTGCAGACTGCGACCAGTTGGCGGAACTGCAATCCCATGCGCCAGAACGTATTGTTGATGCGGTTTGGGGGGAAAGCTATTCCAGTGGTTATTCGCTGGTGGTGCGTGTGACGGCTAATGACCGTAGCGGCCTGTTGCGAGACATCACCACCATTCTGGCGAACGAAAAGGTCAACGTTTTGGGTGTTGCAAGCCGTAGCGATACCAAACAGCAACTGGCGACCATCGACATGAATATCGAAATCTACAACCTGCAGGTATTAGGCCGTGTACTGGGTAAATTGAACCAGGTGCCGGATATCATCGACGCGAAGCGTTTGCACGGCTGATTTATTGCCCCTCACCCCGACCCTCGCCCCTTGGGGCGAGGGAGAAAAGATCGTTCCCTCTCCATCAGGGAGAGGGCCAGGGTGAGGGTTGTTTTTATTTGTAAGGATTCCTAATGACTCAAATTACCCGCCTGCTGAATATCATGAAGCGCCTGCGCGATCCGGAAACGGGTTGTCCGTGGGATAAAGAACAAACCTTCGCTACTATCGCACCCTATACCCTGGAAGAAACCTACGAAGTGCTCGACGCCATCAACCGCGAAGATTTTGATGATTTACGCGGTGAACTGGGCGATTTACTGTTCCAGGTGGTGTTTTACGCGCAAATGGCTCAGGAAGAAGGGCGCTTTAATTTCGATGACATCTGCGAAGCCATCAGTGACAAACTTGAACGTCGCCACCCACATATCTTTGCTGATGCTACTGCTGAAAACAGCACCGAAGTGCTGGCTCGCTGGGAACAAATCAAAAGCGATGAGCGTGCTGAAAAGGCGCAACATTCTGCGCTCGATGATATTCCTCATTCCTTACCTGCTTTGATGCGTGCGCACAAAATCCAAAAGCGATGCTCAACCGTTGGCTTCGACTGGACCACTCTTGGCCCTGTGTTAGACAAAGTCTATGAAGAGATCGACGAAGTGATGTTTGAGGCAAAACAGGTTGTCGTTGACGAAGCGAAACTGGAAGAAGAAGTCGGTGATTTATTGTTCGCGACCGTTAATCTTGCGCGTCATTTAGGCACCAAAGCGGAGACTGCTTTGCAAAAAGCTAATCTGAAATTCGAGCGCCGTTTCCGCCAGGTGGAACAGATTATCGCCGCCAGGGGCCTGACAATGACCGGTGTTGACCTGGAAATCATGGAAGAAGTCTGGCAAGAAGTTAAACGCCAGGAAACTGAAATTTAACGCGTTTTTGTGGTCAAACACATTTAATGGCAATTTCAATTTAACAAGCGATTGATTTACGTCAAAAACATTTATTCCAGACGGGCTATTTTCAGTGCCCTGACAAAGTGCGAGGTCAGGGCTTTGCAGACAGAATGAAAGTTTGTGGCGCCGATACTGTTCGGGTATACTACTTTCCCGTCCTGGTACTCCCATCGTCTTTAAACCTAACTTCTCAGGTTCAGCATGACAACGAACTATATTTTTGTGACCGGCGGGGTCGTTTCCTCTCTGGGTAAAGGCATTGCCGCAGCCTCCCTCGCAGCTATTCTCGAAGCCCGTGGCCTCAACGTATCCATCATGAAACTCGATCCGTACATCAACGTCGATCCGGGTACCATGAGCCCTATTCAACATGGGGAAGTGTTCGTTACAGAAGACGGCGCTGAAACCGACCTGGATTTAGGTCACTACGAGCGTTTCATTCGCAACAAAATGACGCGTCGTAACAACTTCACCACTGGCCGTATTTACTCAGATGTTCTGCGTAAAGAACGCCGTGGCGACTATCTGGGCGCGACTGTCCAGGTTATTCCACACATCACGAACGCTATCAAAGAACGCATCCTTGAAGGTGGCGAAGGCTACGATGTTGTTCTGGTTGAAATCGGCGGTACTGTAGGTGATATCGAATCCCTGCCGTTCCTCGAAGCGATTCGCCAGATGGCTGTCGAAGTGGGTCGTGAGCACACGCTGTATATGCACCTGACTCTGGTGCCATACATGGCCGCTGCCGGTGAAGTGAAAACTAAACCGACTCAACACTCCGTAAAAGAACTGCTTTCCATCGGTATTCAGCCAGATGTGCTGATCTGCCGCTCTGACCGCGTGGTTCCGGCAAATGAACGTGCGAAAATTGCATTGTTCTGTAACGTCCCGGAGAAAGCGGTTATTTCTCTGAAAGATGTCGATTCTATCTATAAAATTCCAGGCCTGTTGAAATCACAGGGGCTGGACGATTATATTTGTAAACGATTCAGCTTGAACGTTCCTGAAGCTAACTTGTCCGAATGGGAACAAGTTATTTACGAAGAAGCGAATCCGACAAGCGAAGTTACGATTGGTATGGTCGGCAAGTACATTGAACTGCCAGATGCATACAAATCTGTGATTGAAGCGCTGAAACACGGTGGTTTGAAAAATCGTCTGACCGTTAACATCAAGCTGATTGACTCGCAGGATGTTGAAACTCGCGGTGCTGAAGAAATGCTGAAGGGATTGGATGCTATCCTTATCCCTGGCGGTTTCGGTTACCGTGGTGTGGAAGGCAAAATCGCCACCGCGCGCTATGCTCGTGAACAGAACATTCCGTATCTGGGTATTTGCTTAGGTATGCAAGTGGCGCTGATCGAGTTCGCACGAAACGTTGCAGGTATGGCTAACGCCAACTCAACTGAATTTGTGCCAGACTGTAAATACCCGGTGG
Source organism: Buttiauxella agrestis ATCC 33320 (assembly GCA_024169445.1). Taxonomy (GTDB): domain Bacteria; phylum Pseudomonadota; class Gammaproteobacteria; order Enterobacterales; family Enterobacteriaceae; genus Buttiauxella; species Buttiauxella ferragutiae. The sequence goes on along the minus strand of JALKFA010000001.1, from coordinate 20,653 downwards.
TTGCCTTAATCACCGAGTGGCGAGACGAAGAAGGTAACGTTGAAGTTCGTACTGAAAAGAGCGACTTGGGCGGCACCATGCGTCTTGGTGGCCAGCAGTGTCAGTTGACCGATGGTAGTCTGGTGCGCCAGATGTACGGTGAACCGACAATTACTGAGCGTCATCGCCATCGTTATGAAGTCAACAACATGTTGTTGAAACAAATTGAAACAGCAGGTCTGCGCGTTGCGGGCCGTTCCGGTGATGACCAACTGGTAGAAATCATCGAAGTACCAAATCATCCGTGGTTTGTTGCTTGCCAGTTCCACCCGGAATTTACTTCGACTCCGCGTGATGGCCACCCACTGTTTGCAGGCTTTGTGAAAGCTGCAGGTGAGTACCAGAAGCGCCAGGAAAAGTAAGCAGAAAGTTAGAACGACAACGCGCGAATGTTTCGCGCGTTGTTTGTCTGGAGTTTTAGTTTAACTTGTACTGAGGAAAATCTAATGTCCAAAATCGTTAAAGTCATCGGTCGTGAAATCATCGACTCCCGTGGTAACCCGACTGTTGAAGCTGAAGTTCATCTGGAAGGCGGTTTCGTAGGTATGGCTGCTGCACCATCAGGTGCTTCAACTGGTTCCCGCGAAGCGCTGGAACTGCGCGATGGCGACAAATCTCGCTTCCTGGGCAAAGGCGTTCTGAAAGCCGTTGCTGCAGTTAATGGCCCGATCGCTGCGGCTGTAACTGGTAAAGATGCGAAAGACCAGGCTAACATCGATAAAATCATGATCGACCTGGACGGTACCGAAAACAAATCTAACTTCGGTGCTAACGCAATCCTGGCTGTTTCTCTTGCTGCTGCTAAAGCTGCTGCTGCCTCTAAAGGCCTGCCGCTGTATGCACACATCGCTGAACTGAACGGCACTCCAGGCAAATTCTCTATGCCACTGCCTATGATGAACATCATCAACGGCGGCGAGCACGCTGATAACAACGTTGATATCCAAGAGTTCATGATTCAACCAGTTGGTGCGAAAAACCTGAAAGAAGCCATCCGTATGGGTTCTGAAGTTTTCCATACCCTGGCTAAAGTTCTGAAATCTAAAGGCATGGGTACTGCTGTTGGTGACGAAGGTGGCTATGCGCCAAACCTGGGTTCCAACGCTGAAGCATTGGCTGTAATCGCTGAAGCGGTTAAAGCTGCAGGTTACGAGCTGGGTAAAGACATTACTCTGGCTATGGACTGTGCTGCTTCTGAATTCTACAAAGACGGTAAATACGTTCTGGCTGGCGAAGGCAACAAAGCTTTCACCTCTGAAGAATTCACTGCATTCCTGGAAGATCTGACCAAACAGTACCCAATCGTTTCTATCGAAGACGGTCTGGACGAGTCTGATTGGGATGGTTTCGCACACCAGACTAAAGTTCTGGGCGACAAAATCCAGTTGGTTGGTGACGATCTGTTCGTAACTAACACCAAAATCCTGAAAAGAGGTATCGACAACGGTATCGCTAACTCCATTCTGATCAAATTCAACCAGATCGGTTCTCTGACTGAAACTCTGGCTGCGATCAAAATGGCGAAAGATGCTGGCTACACTGCAGTTATCTCTCACCGTTCAGGCGAAACTGAAGACGCTACCATCGCTGACCTGGCTGTTGGTACTGCTGCAGGCCAGATCAAAACTGGTTCTATGAGCCGTTCTGACCGTGTTGCTAAGTACAACCAGCTGATTCGTATTGAAGAAGCTCTGGCTGCTGCGGGCACACCAGCTCCGTTCAACGGTCTGAAAGAAGTTAAAGGTCAGTAATTCGTTACTGCTTTAAATTCTTACAAAAAACCCGCTTCGGCGGGTTTTTTTATTTCTATTTTTGCTGGCTCCTGAACAACATATAGCCGATCTCACTAGTAGAGTTTGCAGATCCCCCACCTGTCGACCAGGCTTACGGGGACTTTTCACTCACAGGTCAGGAGACCGACATGAAAGCAGCAGTTGTTAATAAAGATCACTCTGTAGGGATCATCGACAAACCTGTTCGAGCCCTTAAACACGGCGAAGCATTGCTGACAATGGAATGCTGTGGCGTATGCCATACCGATTTACATGTGAAAAATGGAGATTTTGGTGATGTAACAGGCATTACGCTGGGGCATGAAGGTATTGGCGTAGTGAAAACAGTTGGCCCAGGGGTGACTTCCCTGAAAGTGGGCGACCGCGCAAGCGTTGCCTGGTTCTTCCGCGGCTGCGGCAACTGTGAATACTGTAATACTGGCAATGAAACTCTGTGTCGCAGCGTCACCAACGCGGGTTATACCGCCGATGGTGGCATGGCTGAAGAGTGCATTGTCGTTGCCGATTACGCGGTAAAAGTCCCTGATGGACTTGAATCTGCGGCGGCCAGCAGCGTGACTTGTGCTGGTGTCACCACTTACAAAGCGGTGAAAGTCTCGCATATCAAACCGGGGCAGTGGATTGCGATTTATGGCCTTGGCGGCCTTGGCAACCTCGCGCTGCAATACGCTAAAAACGTCTTTAATGCCAAAGTCATTGCCATCGACGTCAATGATGCACAGCTCGAATTCGCCAAAGAGTGTGGCGCGGATTTGGTCATCAACTCACGCAATGAAGATGCGGCAAAAGTCATCCAGGAAAAAGTAGGCGGTGCCCATGCTGCGGTAGTGACTGCGGTGGCGAAAGCGGCATTCAACTCTGCGGTAGACGCTGTTCGTGCGGGTGCGCGTATCGTTGCGGTAGGGTTACCATCAGAATCCATGAGCCTGAACATTCCACGTCTGGTACTTGATGGTATCGAAGTCGTCGGTTCTTTGGTTGGAACGCGCCATGATTTAGCTGAAGCCTTCCAGTTTGCTGCCGAAGGAAAAGTGGTTCCTAAAGTGACCATGCGTCCACTTGAAGATATCAATGCTATCTTCAAAGAAATGGAAGACGGTAAAATCAAAGGCCGCATGGTGATTGATTTTAAAACCAAAAAGTAAGCTATGTGATTAGCTAAAAGTGGCCGGGAAACCCCGGCCATTGGTTTTTTAAAGCGACTGAATCACCCGCTTAAGCAGACGGATTCTTGGCTCAATGCTATCTAGTTCCAGATACTCTGACGTACTGTGGAAACCGGCACCTATTGGCCCGAAACCGTCCAGAGAAGGGATACCCAACTCTGCCGTATGGTTAGCATCAGAGCCACCACCGACGGACTTCCACTTCACGTCGATACCTTCTGCGACACCGGCCTGCTCAACCCGTGGGCCACTAAACCGGTTTTGTAGGGTGGATAAGCGATAGCGCCATCCACCATTTGCGTCAGTTTGTCGGATGGCACTGCGCTTATTACCCGATATCAGATAAGCAATGGCAGCGTGGCGCTGGCGGTTTGCTGGCTCGTGGCGGCGTATTGGTTATCGTGAGTAATCAGCTCTCCCACCAGTACCTCCACCAACAACATGGCTCCCACTTTGGCGTTTAACGCACCGGCGCTTAATGGGCCTTCTGGTTTAGCGGCAACCAGCAACAGATCGGCAAGATCGGCGAGAGGGCTGCGCAAAGTGTTACTAATCAGCAGCACACAGGCATGGCGCTTTTTGGCGAGTTTCACCACATGCATTAAATCTTTGGTGGAACCGGAACTCGAAATCACCACTACCAGATCACGCTCGCTAAGCGTTGCTGCATTCATCGCTGCGCGGTGCATATCGCTAAACAACTGTGCAGGTTTGCCTAAGCGCAGCAATTTGTAATGCAGGTAATCCCCCATAATTGCGCTGGCTGCAACGCCATAAATTTGCACCGAAGTGGCACGATGCAGGGCAATGCCCGCCTGTTGCAGCACCTCGCGATTGAGCAGTTTCCCGGTATCTCTCAGCGCCTGCACAGACTCTTCGATTAACTCATCAATACTGTCTTCGCTCACGGGAGCGGGAGGCTGCTGCTGCTGAACATCCAGCGCCAGCGCCATCTTAAATTCGGTATATCCCTTGCAGCCTAAATGGCGGCACAGGCGAGTGACGCTGGCCTCGCTGGTTTCACTTTCACGCGCCAGCTCGGTGATGGTCAGATACAGCACCTTCTGCGGCTCGCCAAGAACGAACTCGCCTAGTTTTTGTAACGTTGGGCTGTAACCTGGCAGACCCTGACGCAAGTGCAGCAATAAATTTTCGTTTTCTGTCATCGGACCCATCCCACGGCCTTACTTAATTACTGGACATAGTGTGGAGGAAAGCGGCCCCGCAGTGCCAGCAGATTCGGTTAACTGTGATGTGGATCGTATTGGTGGTGAAAATTTTCACTCACTATGTTTTATTGTGGTAATAATTTTCATCACAATAATTTGGCAGGAAGAAAATTTATGTCAATCTTTAGCGGTACCTCTTCTGGGGGCTGGTTTGAAAAGGCCCAGCGTTTTGGCAAGTCGTTCATGTTACCTATCGCTGTTTTACCGGCAGCCGGGCTGTTGCTGGGGATTGGCGGTGCGCTGTCTAATCCCAATACTGTTGCGGCCTATCCCTTCCTGGATGTCGCCTGGTTACAGGGTATTTTCACCATCATGGCGAGTGCGGGTTCAATCGTGTTTGCTAACCTGGCGGTGTTATTTGCCGTCGGCGTGTCTGTAGGGCTGGCAAAAGGGGATAAAGGCACTGCGGGTCTGGCGGCATTACTGGCTTATCTGGTAATGAACGCTACCATCAATGCGTTGCTGACATTAAGCGGCACACTGGCGGCAACCAATCCAGGTGCGGTCGGGCAGGGGATGGCATTAGGTATCCAGACGCTGGAAACCGGCGTTTTTGGTGGCGTGGTCATCGGTATCGTCACTTCACTGCTGCATAACCGCTATAACAAAATCGCGCTACCGCAATTCCTTGGTTTCTTCGGTGGTTCACGTTTTGTGCCGATAATCAGCTCGCTGGTCGCTATCCTGGTTGGCGCGGCGATGACCGTCATCTGGCCGCATTTCCAGAAACTCATTTTTGGCATGGGCGGCCTGGTGGATGCCACCGGTTACCTCGGGACATTTATCTACGGCTTCGTGCTGCGTATGCTCGGCCCATTCGGTCTGCACCATATCTTCTACCTGCCATTCTGGACGACGGCGCTTGGCGGTACCGAGATGGTTAACGGTCAACTGGTTGAAGGCACACAGCGCATCTTCTTTGCCCAGTTGGCTGACCCGAACACCCAGCAGTTCTACATCGGCACTTCACGTTTCATGTCTGGCCGCTTTATCACCATGATGTTTGGCCTGGTGGGGGCGTGCCTGGCGATGTATCACACTGCCAAACCTGAGAATCGCAAGCGTGTGGCGGGGCTGTTACTTTCTGCGGCGTTAACCTCTTTCTTAACCGGTATTACCGAACCTATCGAGTTCTCTTTCCTGTTTATCGCCCCGGTGTTGTACGTGATCCACGCGTTGTTCGATGGCCTGGCATTTATGCTGGCGCACATGCTGCACATCACCATCGGCCAGACATTTTCTGGCGGCTTTATTGATTTCATTCTGTTTGGTGTGTTGCAGGGCGAAGCTAAAACCCACTGGATGTACGTCCCGCTTGTCGGTATTCCGTGGTTCTTCCTGTACTACTTCACCTTCCGTTTCGTGATTACACGCTTCAATTTCAAAACGCCGGGCCGTGAAGATGCGGGAACGGAAAGCGTGCAGGTCACAGCAGGCGAGCGCCCGTTGCAAGTCATCATCGCGTTGGGCGGCAAAGAGAATATTGTCGAGCTTGATTGCTGTGCCACTCGTCTGCGCGTCACGTTACATGATGGTTCACTGGTTGATGAGGCCCTATTAAAAGAGACCGGCGCTCGTGCCGTTATCCAGCGCGGCAATGGCGTACAGGTGATTTACGGCCCGCACGTCACGATTATTAAAAATGAAGTAGAGGAGATTCTCGCCATATGAAACCGTCCATGTTGTCGCTGATTGAGGGAAAACTGATTGTTTCCTGCCAGGCGTTGGAAAATGAACCGTTACACAGCTCGTTTATTATGTCGAAAATGGCGCTGGCAGCCGCACAAGGTGGTGCTTGTGCGATTCGCGCCAACAGTTTGCCAGACGTTCAAACAATCATGGAAACGGTTGATTTACCGGTGATTGCTATCATCAAACGTGATTATCCGGGCAGCGGTGTTTACATCACGCCAACTCTCAAAGAGGTGGATGAGTTAATGGTCGCAAACCCAGCGATGATTGCGCTGGATGGTACCGGGCATGAACGCCCTGGCCAACTGGACTTGCGCGGCCTGGTGGCGGCAATTCGCCAGCGTTATCCGCAACTGCTGTTGATGGCGGATATTGCCACCGTTGAAGAAGCTCGTGATGCCGCCGCACTGGGTTTTGATTGTGTTGGCACCACGCTACATGGTTATACCGCTGAAACGAAAGGGCAAATTCTGGCAACGAATGGCTGCCAGTTCTTGCGCGATGTTCTGGCGGCGGTCGATGTGCCGGTTATTGCTGAAGGGAATGTGGAAACGCCGGAAATGGCTGCGCATTGCCTGGCTCTCGGGGCTCATGCGGTGGTAGTCGGCGGGGCGATTACTCGCCCGCAGCAAATCACACGCCGCTTCGTAAATGCCATCGCAACTTCCAGGTTGTGATGGCAGTGACAGGCCCAGTCTCCCCCTGATTGGGCCTGTCACACCGTTACGCATGATCTCAACCGTCACTTCTGCGATAATCACTCTTTACGCCCATTATTTGAGAAGACTATGCAGTATCCGATTAACGAGATGTTCCAGACCCTGCAAGGGGAGGGCTATTTTACTGGTGTGCCCGCCATTTTTATTCGCCTGCAAGGCTGCCCGGTGGGCTGCGCGTGGTGCGATACCAAACACACCTGGGATAAACTCGCGGATCGTGAAGTCTCTTTGTTCAGCATCCTTGCTAAAACCAAAGAAAGCGACAAATGGGGCAACGCTAGCCCTGAAGATTTGCTGGCGATTTTCCAGCGCCAGGATTACACCGCGCGCCATGTGGTAATTACCGGCGGCGAGCCATGCATTCACGATCTCACGCCATTAACCTCGCTGTTTGAGCACCACGGTTATAGCTGCCAGATTGAAACCAGCGGCACGCATGAAGTGCGTTGCACTGCCGGAACCTGGGTGACCGTTTCCCCGAAAGTGAATATGCGTGGTGGTTACGACGTACTGTCTCAGGCTTTAGAACGTGCCGATGAAATTAAACATCCGGTGGGGCGTATGCGGGATATCGAAGCGCTGGATGAACTGTTAGCGACCCTGGTTGACGATAAAAAACGGGTGATTGCGCTTCAGCCTATCAGCCAGAAAGAAGATGCGACGCGTCTGTGTATCGAAACTTGTATCGCCCGCAACTGGCGGCTTTCAATGCAGACGCATAAGTATTTGAATATCGCTTAAAACCAAAAAGGCACCTCTACGGTGCCTTCAGATTGCTGACAAAGGGTGATAAATGTGTTTTGTAGGGTGGATAAGCGTTAGCGTCATCCACCATTTACGCCAGTGGTGTCGGATGACGCTGCGCTTATCTGACCTACGAAGAAGTTTGTCATCAGTCTCAAGGCACCTTTACGGTGCCTTTCTTTTAACCCTTATACACGCAACCGGCGGTACAGGTTTCTTTCACCATCACTGAACTTAGCAGCGGCACAAGCGGCTTCATTTCGTCCCAAATCCATTTTGCCAGCACTTCGCTGGTTGGATTCTCAAGCCCAGGAATATCATTCAGATAGTAATGATCAAGCCTGTCATAAGTCGGTTTAAACGCCGCCTTCAGCTCAGAAAAATCCATAATCCAGCCGGTATACGGATCAACCTCGCCAGTGATTTCCAGGCGCACCATAAATGAATGACCATGTAAGCGACCGCATTTGTGGCCTTCTGGTACATGTGGCAGGTGGTGAGCGGCTTCGAAGGTAAAATCTTTAAACAGGGTGGTGGACATAATTAAGTCTCTTTCATACAAAATAACCGCGGCATAGTACAGGAAATGACTATTTCACGCATTAACTATACCTGCCAGGCGGGTGCCAACTCCCCCTGATAGTATTTTTCTTTCTGTTATCTTTTATTTTTCATCAAGTTAACTAATCACTTTTAACGTTATGGATTACCCGTAAAAGTGGTTAGTCGTTTTGGTTATTTGTTATTTCTATCCCTTCTTTAATTGTTATTATCGCGATGGTTACCCTTACACCATTCCCGTTTATTCGTTCGATATTAAAAACGGATCTTTTGCTACTGGAACTCACAACGCATGACAATTCAGGCCCCACCGACCGCACTGTTACCGCTAACCCCGGAGCAACTGGCACGCCTCCAGGCGGCGACGACAGATTTCTCGCAGACTCAACTGGCCTGGTTATCCGGCTATTTCTGGGGAATGATTAATCAACAACCTGGTACTGTTGCGGCAGCTCAACCTGCTGCGGCTGAAGTTCCGGTCATTACGCTGATTTCTGCATCGCAAACCGGTAACGCGCGCCGCGTCAGCGAACAACTGCGCGACGATTTACTGGCGGCTAAACTAAACGTTAACCTGGTTAACGCGGGCGACTATAAATTCAAACAAATTGCCCAGGAAAAACTGCTGATTGTTGTCACTTCAACGCAAGGCGAGGGCGAACCGCCGGAAGAAGCCGTGGCGTTGCACAAATTCCTGTTCTCGAAAAAGGCACCAAAACTGCCAGGCACTGCGTTTGCAGTCTTTAGCCTTGGCGACACCTCTTACGAATTCTTCTGCCAGTCGGGTAAAGATTTTGATAACAAACTCGCGGAACTCGGCGGTGAGCGCCTGTTGGATCGTGTGGATTGTGATGTCGAATTCCAGCCAGCCGCCGCGCAGTGGCGGGCAAAAATTGTCGACGTTCTGAAATCCCGCGTACCGGCAGAAACTCCGGCGCAATTGGCAGTCACCGCCACGGGTGTTGCCAACGAAATCTTCACTAGCCCGTACAGCAAAGAAGCGCCGCTGACCGCAACGCTTGCGGTTAACCAGAAAATTACCGGTCGCGATTCTGAAAAAGACGTGCGTCACTTTGAGATTGATCTGGGTGATTCCGGTTTGCGTTACCAGCCGGGGGATGCGTTGGGCGTCTGGTACCAAAACGATCAAGCATTGGTGAAAGAGCTGGTCGAACTGCTGTGGCTGAAAGGCGATGAAAGCGTCACTGTCGATGGCAAAACTTTGCCACTGAGCGAAGCGCTGGAGTGGCATTTCGAGCTGACCATCAATACCGCCAACATCGTTGAGAAGTATGCGCAGGTTACCCGCAACGCCGCGTTGCTGGATCTGGTGGGTGATAAAACCAAATTGCAGCACTTTGCTCACAACACGCCGATTGTCGACATGGTGCGTTACGCGCCAGCGGAATTAACTGCTGAGCAGCTGATTGATTTACTGCGCCCGCTGACGCCGCGTCTGTACTCGATTGCTTCTTCGCAGGCTGAAGCGGAAAGCGAAGTGCACATTACCGTTGGCGTGGTGCGTTATGACATCGAAGGCCGCGCCCGTACTGGCGGTGCTTCTGGTTACCTTGCTGACCGCCTTGGGGAAGATGGCGAAGTACGTGTGTTCATCGAACATAACGATAACTTCCGCCTGCCTGCCAACCCGGAAACGCCGGTGATTATGATTGGCCCTGGCACCGGCATCGCACCATTCCGTGCCTTTATGCAGCAGCGTGAAAGTGATGGGGCAACCGGTAAAAACTGGCTGTTCTTCGGCAACCCGCACTTTACCGATGATTTCCTGTATCAGGTTGAATGGCAGCGTTACGTCAAAGATGGCCTACTGACGAATATCGATCTGGCCTGGTCTCGCGACCAGCAACACAAAATATACGTACAAGATAAACTGCGCGAAAAAGGTGCGGAACTGTGGAACTGGATTAAAGAAGGTGCCCACATTTACGTCTGCGGCGATGCCAATCGCATGGCTAAAGACGTTGAGCAGGTTTTACTGGAAGTGGTAGCCGAGTTCGGTGGCATGGATACCGAAACGGCCGATGAATTTTTAAGTGAGCTGCGCGTTGAGCGCCGTTATCAGCGAGATGTCTACTAATGAGCGAAAAACACCCAGGACCATTAGTGGTCGAAGGCAAACTGTCTGACGCCGAGCGCCTGAAACGCGAAAGCAATTACCTGCGCGGCACTATCAAAGAAGATTTGCAGGACGGGCTGACCGGTGGCTTCAGAGGCGACAACTTTTTGCTGATCCGCTTTCACGGCATGTATCAGCAAGATGACCGTGATATTCGTGCAGAACGTGCAGAACAAAAGCTCGAGCCGCGCCATGCGATGATGCTGCGCTGCCGTCTGCCGGGTGGGATTATCACCACCGAGCAATGGCGAGCGATTGATAAATTTGCCGAAGACAAAACCATTTACGGCAGCATTCGTCTGACTAACCGCCAGACTTTCCAGTTCCACGGCATTCTGAAAAAGAACGTGAAACCGGCACACGAAATGCTGCACGAAGTTGGGCTGGATGCGCTGGCAACCGCTAACGACGTGAACCGCAACGTGCTGTGTACCTCAAACCCGGTGGAGTCTGAACTGCACCAGGAAGCGTACGAATGGGCGAAAAAGCTTTCTGAACATTTGCTGCCGCGCACCCGTGCTTATGCCGAGATCTGGTGGGATCAAGAGAAAGTCGCCACCACCGACGAAGAGCCGATCCTCGGTGAAACGTATCTGCCGCGTAAGTTTAAAACCACGGTGGTGGTACCGCCGCAGAATGACGTCGATCTTCATGCCAATGACATGAACTTCATCGCCATTGCCAAAGACGGCAAGCTGGTGGGCTTCAACCTGCTGGTGGGTGGCGGTTTGTCCATCGAACACGGCAACAAAGCAACCTATGCCCGCACCGCGAGCGAGTTCGGTTACATTCCGCTTGAGCACACGCTGGCGGTGGCGGAAGCCGTTGTCACCACACAACGCGACTGGGGCAACCGTACCGATCGTAAAAATGCCAAGACCAAATACACCCTTGAGCGTGTTGGCGTGGAGGTGTTTAAAGCCGAAGTTGAACGCCGCGCAGGCATCAAATTCGAGCCGACTCGCGCGTATGAATTTACCGGACGTGGCGATCGTATTGGCTGGGTAAAAGGCATCGACGACAAATGGCACCTGACGCTGTTTATCGAAAATGGCCGTATCCTGGACTACCCGGACCGTCCGCTGAAAACCGGCCTGATGGCGATCGCGAAGATCCACAAAGGCGACTTCCGCCTGACGGCAAACCAGAACCTGATCGTCGCTGGTGTACCGGCCAGTGAAAAAGCAGCTATCGAGAAGATCGCCAAAGAAAGCGGCCTGATGAACGCGGTGAAACCACAGCGTGAAAACTCAATGGCCTGCGTTTCCTTCCCGACTTGCCCGCTGGCGATGGCCGAAGCCGAACGCTTCCTACCGCAGTTTGTGACTAAAGTTGAAGAAGTGCTGGAAAAACACCAGGTGCCAGATGAACACATCGTCACGCGTGTTACCGGCTGCCCGAACGGCTGTGGCCGCGCGCTGCTGGCGGAAATCGGCCTGGTGGGCAAAGCGCCTGGCCGCTATAACCTGCATATTGGCGGTAACCGCATCGGCACACGTATCCCGCGCATGTACCGTGAAAACATCACTGAGCTGGAAATTCTGGCCTCCATTGATGAGCTGGTCGGGCGCTGGGCGAAAGAGCGTGAAGCTGACGAAGGCTTCGGTGATTTCACCATCCGCGCCGGGATTATTCGCCCGGTACTGGACCCGGCCCGGGACTTGTGGGACTAGCACTATTCTTCTCCTTCTCCTGGGGGAGAAGGCCGGATGAGGGCGTCTGGGCTTACTACGTGCGTAAGCACTCGACATGGGTCGCCCTCACCCTAACCCTCTCCCCAGGGAGAGGGAATACTATTTAGCGAGGTATCTATGCCTGTACTCGATCTAAAAGCGCTGAACGAACTCCCTAAAGTCGAGCGCATCATGGCGCTGGCGGAGGTCAACAGCCAGCTTGAAAAACTTAGCGCCGAACAGCGTGTCAGCTGGTCGCTGGAAAACTTGCCTGGTGAGTTTGTACTCTCCTCGAGTTTTGGGATTCAGGCTGCGGTGTCCTTGCACCTGGTCACCCAACAGTTCCCGGATATTCCGGTGATCCTCACCGACACCGGTTATCTGTTCCCGGAAACCTACCAGTTCATTGATGAACTCACCGATAAGCTGAAGCTGAATCTGCAAGTCTTTAGCGCGAAGGAAAGTGCCGCGTGGCAGGAAGCGCGTTACGGAAAACTGTGGGAACAGGGCGTTGAAGGCATTGAGAAATACAATGATATCAACAAAGTTGAGCCGATGAACCGTGCGCTGCATGAACTCAACGGGCAAACCTGGTTTGCTGGTTTGCGCCGTGAACAATCGGGCAGCCGTGCCCATTTACCGGTGCTGGCGATTCAGCGTGAAGTGTTTAAAATCCTGCCGATCATCGACTGGGACAACCGCCAGGTTTACCAATACCTCACCGCCAATGGCCTGAAATACCACCCGTTGTGGGATCAAGGCTACCTTTCCGTGGGCGATACCCACACCACGCGTAAGTGGGAAGAAGGCATGGCTGAAGAAGAGACGCGTTTCTTTGGGCTTAAGCGCGAGTGTGGTTTGCACGAGTAGTTATCTGATTGTTGTATATAAAAAACCCTTCGCGCTATGCAGAAGGGCTTTTTATTGGTTAAACAAAGAATTAATGCTTCGCCTTAGCCAGCTCCTTCACCAATGGCAACATCACGCGCACTACGTCACGGCTGCGTTTTTCAATGCGCTGCGGTAGCCACTTATCCAGATATTGCTGGTTATCAATTAAGGCATTATGCCAACTGGTTCCATCGGGGAACGCTTTGCTTTTTACGCGTTGCTGATAGCCATCTTTCTTACCCAGCGACCAGTTGGTGGCTTCCACTGAAAGCACCGGGATCCCGGCTTTATCAAACACCTCAGCATCGTTACAGCAGGCAGTGCCTTTTGGATAATGGGCATTAAGTCCAGGATTGGTTGTAGCCTTAATATTTAACTGCCGTGCCAAAGCTAATGCGCGGTCACGTGTCATTTTAGTGACGGCGGTCGGCGTCGATTTACCGCTGTTGAAATAGAGCTTGTCGCCGACAATCAGACTATCGAGATTAATCACCAGCAGGGTGTTTTTCTTGTCGCTGGCACTCATGCGTTTCAGGATATCTTCCGCGCCCAACGAACCAAGTTCTTCACCGCTGGTGGCGATAAAACGGATGCCGTAGCGTGTGGGTATATCTTTCAGGCGGGTGGCAAGCTCCAGCATCACGCCCAGGCCTGAAGCATTATCATCCACGCCTTGTAGCGTTAAACCGCCAAGGTTGTTATTCACGTCGTTGTCATTGAGCGGCGAAAAAGTATCGAGATGCGCCATGATGATGATTTGCTGCGGTTCAATACCTTCACGAGCGGCGATCACCGAGCTTGCGCTGACGTTATGCCAGTTCTGATGACCGTCTTTGCTGGTGTAAAGGTAACGGGTGTTGAAGCGGCGAATATCGCTTTGGTAGCCAAGCTGGCTAAATTGCTGATTAAGGTAATCCGCGGCCATCATTTCCGCCGGGCTGCCTGTCATTCGGCCTGGGAAAACGGTAGCGATGTGGCGCGTTTGTTGGTCGGCAATGTTGCCCATCGTGGTTGCGTTGGCAAACGCAGGCAAGGTACAGCAAATTCCTAACGCCAGGCTGGTAAGCGTTTGGCGCAATGCGGAAAACATAGTGAGTCCCTTTTAAACCGGAAAATTTTTTGCCTGCATAGTATGAAACTGTGATGGAGACTACACAATTTCTATCGTTCCGAAACCCAGGATAATTCGAGGGTTAAGCGCATTTTGTCATTTGCTTTTGCATCTCGTTATTCTTTTGTGGAACTAGTCATTCCAATTAGTAATTTCATAACAAATCAACCTCAGCCGTATAGTCCCTGCATGAATTTAAAACGGCGGGCCATGACCCACCGTACTAAACCTCGGTTAAGGGAAGGTTATGGACCAAAAACGACTCACACACTTACGGCAACTGGAGGCAGAAAGCATCCATATCATCCGTGAGGTTGCCGCCGAATTTTCCAATCCGGTAATGATGTATTCCATCGGTAAAGACTCATCGGTGATGTTGCATTTGGCCCGTAAAGCCTTTTATCCAGGCACACTTCCGTTCCCGCTGCTGCATGTCGACACCGGCTGGAAATTCCGCGAAATGTACGATTTCCGTGACCGTACCGCGAAGAATTACGGTTTTGAGTTGTTGGTGCATAAAAACCCGGAAGGGGTGGCGATGGGCATTAACCCCTTCGTGCATGGCAGCGCCAAACATACTGACATCATGAAAACCGAGGGCCTGAAGCAGGCGCTGAGCAAATACGGTTTTGATGCCGCCTTTGGTGGCGCTCGTCGTGACGAAGAAAAATCACGCGCTAAAGAACGTATCTATTCATTCCGTGACCGCTTCCATCGCTGGGACCCAAAAAACCAGCGCCCTGAACTGTGGCACAACTACAACGGCCAGATTAATAAAGGCGAAAGCATTCGTGTGTTCCCGCTTTCCAACTGGACCGAACTGGATATCTGGCAGTACATCTTCCTGGAAAATATCGAAATCGTGCCGCTGTATCTGGCAGCACCGCGCCCGGTTCTTGAGCGCGATGGCATGCTGCTGATGGTGGATGACGACCGCATCGATTTGCAGCCAGGTGAAGTGATTGAGCAGAAAATGGTGCGCTTCCGTACCCTGGGCTGCTGGCCGCTAACCGGAGCCGTTGAATCCGAGGCGCAGACGCTGCCGGAAATCATCGAAGAGATGCTGGTTTCGACCACCAGTGAACGTCAAGGGCGGGCAATTGACCGCGACCAGGCAGGCTCCATGGAGCTTAAAAAACGCCAGGGTTATTTCTAAGGAGCCGCCAGATGAACACCACTATTGCACAACAAATTGCTGATGAAGGCGGCGTAGAAGCCTACCTGCATGCGCAACAACACAAAAGCCTGCTGCGCTTTTTGACCTGTGGCAGCGTCGATGACGGTAAAAGTACCCTGATTGGCCGCCTGCTGCATGACACGCGCCAGATTTATGAAGATCAGCTTTCATCGCTGCATACCGACAGCAAACGCCACGGTACGCAGGGTGAAAAACTGGATCTGGCATTGCTGGTGGATGGCTTACAAGCTGAACGCGAGCAGGGCATTACCATTGATGTGGCCTACCGTTATTTCTCGACCGAAAAACGTAAATTTATTATTGCTGATACCCCTGGGCATGAGCAGTACACCCGTAATATGGCGACCGGTGCATCAACCTGCGATCTGGCGATCTTATTGATCGATGCGCGTAAAAGCGTGCTGGATCAAACGCGCCGCCACAGTTTTATCTCCACACTTTTGGGGATCAAACATTTGGTGGTGGCGGTCAACAAAATGGATCTGGTGAATTACAGCGAAGAGACATTTGAGCAGATCAAACAAGATTACCTGACCTTCGCCGAGCAACTTCCCGCAGATCTGGATATTCGCTTTGTGCCGTTATCGGCGCTGGAAGGCGATAACGTGGCGACGCAAAGCAACAGCATGCCGTGGTATTCCGGCCCAACGCTGCTGGAACTTCTGGAAACCGTCGAAGTGAAGCGTGTGGTTGAACAACAGCCGATGCGTTTCCCGGTTCAGTATGTGAATCGCCCGAATCTGGATTTCCGTGGTTATGCAGGAACGCTGGCATCCGGCGTGGTGAACGTCGGGCAGCGTGTGAAGGTTCTGCCGTCGGGTGTTGAATCTTCCATTGCCCGAATTGTGACTTTTGATGGGGATTTGCAACAAGCTGCTGCGGGCGAAGCCATCACTTTGGTGCTGAAAGATGAAATCGACATCAGCCGCGGTGATTTGCTGGTTGATGCCAGCGATGCGCAGCCTGCGGTGCAAACCGCGAAAGTCGACGTGGTGTGGATGGCAGAACAAGCGCTGGTCCCGGGCCAAAGCTACGACATTAAAGTCGCAGGCAAGAAAACCCGCGCTCGCGTCGACAACATCCATTATCAGGTTGAAATTAACAGCCTGACGCAGCGCGTCGTCGAAAGCCTGCCGCTCAATGGAATTGGCCTCGTTGATTTAACGTTCGACGAACCTTTGGTGCTGGATAAATACCAGGATAACCCGGTCACGGGCGGGCTGATTTTCATCGACCGACTGAGCAACGTGACAGTCGGTGCCGGAATGGTGCGTGAACCGCAACAAGATGTGTATCAGGAGCCGTCAGCCTTCAGCGCTTTTGAGCTGGAACTGAACGCGCTGGTGCGCCGTCATTTCCCGCACTGGGGCGCACGTGATTTGCTGGGAGGCAAATAATGGCTGAGCACGACGAAAACGTCGTCTGGCATGCGCATCCGGTGACGGTTGCGCAACGTGAAAAACTTCATCAGCATCGCGGTGCGGTGCTGTGGTTTACCGGGCTGTCTGGCTCGGGTAAATCCACCATCGCGGGGGCGCTTGAAGAAGCGTTGCACCAGCTTGGTGTGAGCACCTACTTACTGGATGGCGACAATGTGCGCCACGGTTTGTGCAGTGACCTCGGTTTTAGCGATGCAGATCGTAAAGAAAATATCCGTCGTGTCGGCGAAGTTGCCAACCTAATGGTGGATGCGGGACTGGTGGTGCTGACGGCATTTATCTCTCCGCATCGTGCAGAACGCCAGATGGTTCGTGACCGTGTCGGTGAAGGGCGGTTTATCGAAGTGTTTGTTGATACACCACTTTCTGTCTGTGAAGCGCGTGACCCAAAGGGTTTGTACAAAAAAGCCCGTGCCGGAGAGTTACGGAATTTCACTGGAATTGACTCGGTTTACGAAGCGCCAGTGAACCCGGAAATATACTTAGACGGCGAACAATTGGTAACAAATTTGATTGCGCAATTATTAGACCTGTTGCGCCGTGACGTTATTATCAAATCCTAAGACATTTCCAGGCACATCATGCGCCTGGTTTGCATGGTTTACGGATTCGTTATGCGCAATAGCACCAACCTGGCTATGACATCTACATCGGCTGAAGCTAGCCCCAGTACCGAAGAAACGACCTGGTCATTGGCTGGGGCGTTCATCGGCTTTTTGTCGTGGTTGCTGGCATTGGGTTTGCCCTTCTTGATTTATGGCCCTAATACCCTGTTTTTCTTTCTGTATACCTGGCCTTTCTTCCTCGCATTATTGCCTGTTGCCGTGGTGGTAGGGATTGCTTTGCATTCTCTGTTGCATGGCCGCTTGATCTTTAGCTGCATCGTAACCGTGCTGGCGGTGGGGCTGATGTTTGGCATGCTTTTCCTGTGGCTGATGGGTTAACGCAATATACCCGTCATCCTTCAAGCTGCAGGGGTGTTGGCTGCAATTCGAATGCTAACGGGTATAAACTTTTTATGACTGCAAGGCCGCTAACTCACCTGCAAACGCGCATGTCGGCGCAATCTGTGATAAATTCTGCCGCAAATACGAAGGCTCGCTTTGTACCCAGAGCGCAGCCAGATAAAATTTTGTGCGATGATTGTGCCGTTTTTCAGGGGGCTGGATGGGTAAACTAACGCTACTATTGCTGGCCTTGTTGGTCTGGCTGCAGTATTCGCTGTGGTTTGGAAAAAACGGCGTACATGATTACACCCGCGTGAGTGACGACGTAGCCGCACAGCAGGCGACGAACGCCAAACTCAAAGCGCGTAACGATCAGCTGTTTGCTGAAATCGACGATCTTAATGGCGGGCAGGAAGCCATCGAAGAGCGCGCACGTAACGAGTTAAGCATGACCAAACCAGGTGAAACCTTCTTCCGTCTGGTACCCGATAGCTCTAAGCGCCTGGGCAATTCTGCAGGGCAGAACAATCGACAATAACGCGTAAGTGAATCTACATGGCAGACTCCTCCCCGGACGTAATTGCCGTGGTGCCGGCAGCAGGTATCGGCAGCCGCATGCAAACGGAATGTCCTAAGCAATATCTAAAAATCGGCGATAAAACTATTCTGGAACATGCGGTGGCAAGCCTGATGGCCCATCCACGCGTGGCACATGTCGTGATCGCTATCAGCCCTACCGACCGCTGGTTTACCTCTTTGCCTCTTGCTACCCATCCCCATGTGACCGTCATAAACGGCGGAGCGCAGCGTGCTGATTCGGTTCTTGCCGGGTTAAACGTGGTGCAAGACGCGCAATGGGTTTTGGTGCACGACGCAGCGCGTCCTTGTTTACATCAGGATGATTTGGCCCGTTTACTGGCGATTACTGAAACCAGCAAAATTGGCGGCATTCTGGCCGCACCGGTGCGCGACACCATGAAACGCGGCGAGCCGGGTAAAAACCTGATTGCCCATACGGTGGATCGCGAAGACCTGTGGCACGCCTTAACGCCCCAGCTTTTCCCTCTGGAATTATTGCGCAGCTGCTTGCAACGTGCGCTCGATGAACACGCCTCAATTACTGATGAAGCCTCAGCGCTTGAATATTGTGGCTTCCATCCCGAATTAATTAGCGCCCGCGCCGATAATATAAAAGTGACTCGTCCTGAAGACCTGGCGCTGGCGGAGTTTTACCTCACGCGGTTAACCCAAACGGAGCAAGAATAATGCGTATTGGACATGGTTTTGATGTACACGCCTTTGGAGGCGTTGGCCCAATTATCATCGGTGGCGTGCGCGTACCGTTCGAACAGGGGCTGCTCGCACACTCTGATGGCGATGTCGCATTGCACGCATTAACCGATGCTCTGCTGGGGGCTGCTGCGCTGGGGGATATTGGTAAATTATTCCCGGATACCGATCCGGCGTTTAAAGGCGCAGACAGCCGCGAATTGCTGCGTGAAGCCTGGCGCCGTATCCAGGCGAAGGGCTACACGCTCGGTAACGTCGATGTGACGATTATTGCCCAGGCGCCGAAAATGGCTCCGCACATCCCGCAGATGCGCGTATTTATTGCCGAAGATTTGGGCTGTCATATGGATGACGTCAACGTCAAGGCGACCACCACTGAAAAACTCGGTTTCACTGGCCGGGGTGAAGGCATTGCTTGCGAAGCGGTCGCTTTGCTACATAAGGCACGTAAATAATGGATATGCAGAATCTGACCTGGCTGCACGGTAAACCGCAAGGCACAGGGTTAATCAAAGCCAATCCAGAAGACTTCGTGGTTATTGAAGACTTAGGTTTCGGCCCGGATGGCGACGGTGAACATCTGCTGTTACGCATCCTGAAAAATGGCTGCAATACTCGCTTCGTGGCTGATGCACTGGCTAAGTTTTTGAAAGTGCACGCTCGTGAAGTCAGTTTTGCCGGTCAGAAAGACAAACATGCGGTGACTGAACAATGGTTTTGCGTGCGTCTGCCAGGTAAAGAAATGCCGGACATGCGCGCGTTTGAACTTGAAGGTTGCCAGGTGCTGGAATATGCCCGTCACCGCCGTAAATTGCGTCTGGGGGCGTTGAAGGGAAACAGTTTCACACTGGTGCTGCGCGACATTAGCGACCGTGCGGAGCTGGAACAACGCCTGAATGCCATTCTTCATCGTGGTGTGCCTAACTACTTTGGCAGCCAGCGTTTTGGCATTGCGGGCAATAACCTGCATCAGGCTTTACGTTGGGCGCAAAGCAACGCGCCAATACGTGACCGTAATAAGCGCAGTTTTTATCTGTCCGCAGCCCGTAGCGCCATGTTTAACCAGATTGTCAGCGAGCGCCTGAAGAAGCCTGATTTTAACCAGGTTATCGACGGTGATGCGCTGCAACTGGCAGGTCGCGGCAGTTGGTTTGTTGCCACGCCGGAAGAACTGCCTGCATTGCAAAGCCGCGTTGATGACGGTGAGCTGCTGATAACTGCGCCGTTACCGGGCGACGGTGGCTGGGGCACGCAAAATGCGGCTCTGGAGTTTGAACAACAGTGTGTAGCCGAAGAAACTGATTTGCAGGCGCTGCTGGTGCGCGAGCGTGTTGAAGCGGCGCGACGTGCCATGCTGCTGATGCCGAAAGATCTCAACTGGAACTGGTGGGATGACATCACCGTTGAGCTGAATTTCTGGCTGCCTGCTGGCAGTTTTGCCACAAGCGTAGTACGCGAATTGATGAACGTGGCGAGTCACTACGCCGACATTGCTGAATAACGGGTTTTGTTGTCATCTCAACCTCAGGGGAATGAATATTCATTCCCCTTTTTATTTTCTTCGCACTCATCGTTATCCTGCTAACATTATATGGCAGTATTATCTCGGCACTGATTATTGCTCTGTAATGTGTATTAAAAACTATATTCGCATTAAAACTGCCATTAATTCGCCTTTGATACCTTTTTACTAAAAGTGAAATTGTTATTTTCACTTTGCGATGGTTTTATTCTTTGCTTGTTCAATAATGCGTAAAAATAGACATTTATTTTGTTTTATGGAATGCAGTGATAATCTTATGTAGTTGATTTAATTGTGCTTAATGGTTGCTTGTTATTTGTTTTATTTTCCACGATATGTGACCGAAAACGATCTCCCTGGCTTGCCCAGCTGGATTGCAATTTAACTTTATGACTCCTATAGTCGCTGTCCATATTCTCTGGGTGGTTTTTTATTCATTCAGTTGGCAGTCATTTTTATATTTATAACCATCTCTTTATGCGATTTAACTATCGGGAAAGGG